>NZ_JBBOTL010000001.1:792500-4752500 GCF_038005585.1 Bacillus sp. FSL W8-0519 | reverse complement strand
TTTATCGTTTGAGCAATGGAGGGACGCAGAAGGATAGAAGAAGCGTGCGATTGGTTGTGCACGTCCAAGCAGTTAGGCTGATAAGTAGGCAAATCCGCTTATCGTAAAGGCTGAGCTGTGATGGGGAAGCTCCTTATGGAGCGAAGTCTTTGATTCCCCGCTGCCAAGAAAAGCTTCTAGCGAGATAAAAGGTGCCTGTACCGCAAACCGACACAGGTAGGCGAGGAGAGAATCCTAAGGTGTGCGAGAGAACTCTGGTTAAGGAACTCGGCAAAATGACCCCGTAACTTCGGGAGAAGGGGTGCTTTCTTAACGGAAAGCCGCAGTGAATAGGCCCAAGCGACTGTTTAGCAAAAACACAGCTCTCTGCGAAGCCGTAAGGCGAAGTATAGGGGGTGACACCTGCCCGGTGCTGGAAGGTTAAGGAGAGGGGTTAGCGTAAGCGAAGCTCTGAACTGAAGCCCCAGTAAACGGCGGCCGTAACTATAACGGTCCTAAGGTAGCGAAATTCCTTGTCGGGTAAGTTCCGACCCGCACGAAAGGTGTAACGATTTGGGCACTGTCTCAACCAGAGACTCGGTGAAATTATAGTACCTGTGAAGATGCAGGTTACCCGCGACAGGACGGAAAGACCCCGTGGAGCTTTACTGTAGCCTGATATTGAATTTTGGTACAGTTTGTACAGGATAGGCGGGAGCCTTTGAAACCGGAGCGCTAGCTTCGGTGGAGGCGCTGGTGGGATACCGCCCTGACTGTATTGAAATTCTAACCTACGGGTCTTATCGACCCGGGAGACAGTGTCAGGTGGGCAGTTTGACTGGGGCGGTCGCCTCCTAAAGTGTAACGGAGGCGCCCAAAGGTTCCCTCAGAATGGTTGGAAATCATTCGTAGAGTGCAAAGGCATAAGGGAGCTTGACTGCGAGACCTACAAGTCGAGCAGGGACGAAAGTCGGGCTTAGTGATCCGGTGGTTCCGCATGGAAGGGCCATCGCTCAACGGATAAAAGCTACCCCGGGGATAACAGGCTTATCTCCCCCAAGAGTCCACATCGACGGGGAGGTTTGGCACCTCGATGTCGGCTCATCGCATCCTGGGGCTGTAGTCGGTCCCAAGGGTTGGGCTGTTCGCCCATTAAAGCGGTACGCGAGCTGGGTTCAGAACGTCGTGAGACAGTTCGGTCCCTATCCGTCGTGGGCGTAGGAAATTTGAGAGGAGCTGTCCTTAGTACGAGAGGACCGGGATGGACGCACCGCTGGTGTACCAGTTGTTCTGCCAAGGGCATAGCTGGGTAGCTATGTGCGGAAGGGATAAGTGCTGAAAGCATCTAAGCATGAAGCCCCCCTCAAGATGAGATTTCCCATAGCGTAAGCTAGTAAGATCCCTGAAAGATGATCAGGTTGATAGGTTCGAGGTGGAAGCATGGTGACATGTGGAGCTGACGAATACTAATAGATCGAGGACTTAACCATATAATATGTAGCAAATGTTATCTAGTTTTGAAGGAATATAAAAAAACTTGTTGACTTTCAAAGTTAAATGAGTTACAATAATTCTTGTCTTAAATGAATACAGTCTGGTAATGATGGCAGAGAGGTCACACCCGTTCCCATACCGAACACGGAAGTTAAGCTCTCTAGCGCCGATGGTAGTTGGGACCTTGTCCCTGTGAGAGTAGGACGTTGCCAGGCAAATGGAGGATTAGCTCAGCTGGGAGAGCACCTGCCTTACAAGCAGGGGGTCGGCGGTTCGATCCCGTCATCCTCCACCATTTAGCCGACTTAGCTCAATTGGTAGAGCAACTGACTTGTAATCAGTAGGTTGGGGGTTCAAGTCCTCTAGTCGGCACCAGAAATCATGGCGGTTGTGGCGAAGTGGTTAACGCACCGGATTGTGGCTCCGGCATTCGTGGGTTCGATTCCCATCAGTCGCCCCATTTTTCTTAAATAAATTAATATGCGGGTGTGGCGGAATTGGCAGACGCACCAGACTTAGGATCTGGCGCCTTTGGCGTGGGGGTTCGACTCCCTTCACCCGCACTTTTAATTAAATAACTCATACATGTCTTGCGGAAGTAGTTCAGTGGTAGAATACAACCTTGCCAAGGTTGGGGTCGCGGGTTCGAATCCCGTCTTCCGCTCCAATTTTCAATATGACATGCCGGGGTGGCGGAACAGGCAGACGCACAGGACTTAAAATCCTGCGGTGGGTGACCACCGTGCGGGTTCGACCCCCGCCCTCGGCACCATATGCGCCCGTAGCTCAATTGGATAGAGCGTTTGACTACGGATCAAGAGGTTAGGGGTTCGACTCCTCTCGGGCGCGCTTTTATTAACGGGAAGTGGCTCAGCTTGGTAGAGCACCTGGTTTGGGACCAGGGGGTCGCAGGTTCAAATCCTGTCTTCCCGATATTCCCAAAAAACATGGGGCCTTAGCTCAGCTGGGAGAGCGCCTGCCTTGCACGCAGGAGGTCAGCGGTTCGATCCCGCTAGGCTCCACTTATTTTAATATCATTTATGGCGGTGTAGCTCAGCTGGCTAGAGCGTACGGTTCATACCCGTGAGGTCGGGGGTTCGATCCCCTCCGCCGCTACCATAAAGGACCTTTAGCTCAGCTGGTTAGAGCAGACGGCTCATAACCGTCCGGTCGTAGGTTCGAGTCCTACAAGGTCCACCATTAGAAGTTTATATCTCGGAGGTATACCCAAGTTCGGCTGAAGGGATCGGTCTTGAAAACCGACAGGCGGCGAGAGTCGCGCGGGGGTTCGAATCCCTCTACCTCCTCCATTTTTTCTTAATTAAATATTTTATCGTCGCGGGGTGGAGCAGTCTGGTAGCTCGTCGGGCTCATAACCCGAAGGTCGCAGGTTCAAATCCTGTCCCCGCAACCAAGGTCCCGTGGTGTAGTGGTTAACATGCCTGCCTGTCACGCAGGAGATCGCCGGTTCGACCCCGGTCGGGACCGCCATTTTTACATAAAGGCTCGGTAGCTCAGTCGGTAGAGCAGAGGACTGAAAATCCTCGTGTCGGCGGTTCGATTCCGTCCCGAGCCACCATTTTGAAGTCGCAAGCCGGCTTAGCTCAATTGGTAGAGCAACTGACTTGTAATCAGTAGGTTGGGGGTTCAAGTCCTCTAGCCGGCACCACTTTCAAAATGAGCCATTAGCTCAGTTGGTAGAGCATCTGACTTTTAATCAGAGGGTCGAAGGTTCGAGTCCTTCATGGCTCACCATTTACAATTTAATGCGGGTGTAGTTTAGTGGTAAAACAAGAGCCTTCCAAGCTCTGGTCGAGAGTTCGATTCTCTTCACCCGCTTTTCAATTATGGGCCTATAGCTCAGCTGGTTAGAGCGCACGCCTGATAAGCGTGAGGTCGATGGTTCGAGTCCATTTAGGCCCACCATAATTGTTCCGCAGTAGCTCAGTGGTAGAGCTATCGGCTGTTAACCGATCGGTCGTAGGTTCGAGTCCTACCTGCGGAGCCATATTTATAGAGAAGTACCCAAGTGGCTCAAGGGGCTCCCCTGCTAAGGGAGTAGATCGCGAACGCGGTGCGAGGGTTCGAATCCCTTCTTCTCTGCCAGAACTGGCCCGTTGGTCAAGTGGTTAAGACACCGCCCTTTCACGGCGGTAACACGGGTTCGAATCCCGTACGGGTCATATTAAAAGAGATAGCATAATCTGCTATCTCTTTTTTGTTGTGTAAAAGTGGACTTTGGATAGTCTGCTTTTTTTATGGAATAAAAGCAGGATGAAGTATTCGCTGTTATAGTTGGGAATACAGAGAGCCGTAAGTATAATCATATTGTTTACCTTGACCTGTATGAATATGAGGGAATGTTCACTTAACAAATCATACTCAAGTTGAATTTTTATCTCAGCCGTATGGCTACAACCTCCTACACTTGGATACACCGATAAAAATACATCTGGGAGTCGAAATGCTTATTAGATACAGAAACGCTATCCTTTCCTATGATTTTACAGAAAGAATAGCGTATTTTTTATTTTAGGGAATATTTTGTTGGATAAGAGAAATGAAACATAAAAAGGAAAATAAAAAAATTTGCTGAAAGTAATAGGTAACTAGAAGAATGAGGAGGTTTACTGTTATGTCTGAACAATTACTACAAAATATGGCGGTTAAGGAATTGGATGAGATGAAGTTAGTAGGATTTCGAGTATTATGCCCAGAAGACCAATTTATAAAAGAAATACCTAAAACATCAATGCTTTTGAATAAACGTATTAACGAAATTAAACAGGTAATGAATCCATCTATTCAAGTTGGAGCTTTTGTTGTAAATGAATGTTCTAATGAAAAAGAAGGTTATTGGGTTTGTGTTCAGGTTAAAGGGTATAAAGATATTCCGAAGGGGATGGTAATGTTAACGGTTCCTCCCCAAAAGTATGCCGTATTAAAGTATAAGGGTCCAAATACTAATATCATGAGTGCTTATAATGATTTACATAAATGGATAGAAAAAAAGGGATACTCAAGGTCATTAACGAAATGGCACTTAGAAATATATCATAGCTGGGAAGATCCTAAGAAATTAGTTGTAGAGTTATTAGATACAGTTGAATAATAAAAATTGAAATATGGGGCGCTCAACTAAAGGATGCTTTAATTGAGCTTTTTAATATTGAAATTGCTGTATTAGGCGCTACCACGGAAAACAAATAGTATAAATAGAAGAAGCTGTCTTTCAATAGATGATCTACTGGAGACAGCTTTTTTATGATGCTAACGTTGTCGAGTTTTGTCGGTAAGTCGATATATTGCAAAAATCGCCGATATAATTTGAGTTACGGTCGATAAATTTCAATAATCGCTGATATATTTGGAGTTACAGTCGATATATTCTAAAAATCGCCGATATAATTTCACTTACTGACAAAAACATAAGAAAATCCCTTTCACAATCTAAAGAAAACGCCTCCATTGAAATGGATTCCACACCTATTCCAATAACTTTACACTCTATGTGAAAAAGTTCACAAATAGGTCATAATTTGTGAAGTAATTCACAATAATACGTGCTACAATATGAGTGTAAAGAAGTTAAACAACATTAAATTAGTATTTTAATTAATTACTTAAACAATCATAAAAAATATATGTGAACAATAGAGAGGGGAAATTACCATGAAAAAAGGTATCAATCGTGTAGTATTAGTAGGAACAGGAGCTGTAGGTTGTAGTTACGCTTACTCAATGATCAACCAAGGTGTAGCTGAAGAATTCGTATTAGTAGATGTTAATGAAGCAAAAGCAGAAGGGGAAGCAATGGACTTAAGCCATGCGGTACCATTCTCTCCATCACCAACAAAAGTTTGGAGCGGTAGCTATGCAGATTGTAAAGATGCAGATTTAGTAGTTATCACTGCTGGATTACCACAAAAGCCAGGTGAAACTCGTTTAGACTTAGTTGAGAAAAATACAAAGATCTTTAAACAAATCGTTCGCGGTATTATGGATAGCGGATTCGATGGAATCTTCTTAATCGCAACTAACCCAGTTGATATTTTAACTTACGTAACTTGGAAAGAATCTGGTCTACCAAAAGAGCGCGTAATTGGTTCTGGTACTACTTTAGACTCTGCTCGTTTCCGTTACATGTTAGGTGACTACTTAGATGTAGATCCACGTAACGTTCATGCTTACATCGTTGGTGAACACGGTGACACTGAACTTCCAGTATGGAGTCACGCTACTATCGGTGTACAAAAACTAGAAACAATCTTAGCTAACAACGAACAGTACAAACAAGAAGACTTAGACAAAATCTTCGAAAACGTACGTGATGCAGCTTACCATATCATCGAGCGTAAAGGTGCAACTTATTACGGAATCGGTATGTCACTACTTCGTGTAACTAAAGCAATCTTAAACAACGAGAACAGCGTATTAACTGTATCTGCATACCTTGAAGGTCAATACGGTGAGAAAGATGCTTACGTAGGTGTTCCAGCTGTAATTAACCGTGAAGGTGTACGTGAAATCGTAGAGCTTGAGTTAAATGAGGATGAAAAAGCGAAATTTACTCATTCTGTAAAAGTATTAAAAGAAACAATGGCACCAGTACTATAATAATAATTGCTAAATAATCCAGAAGTGGGGAACTACTTCTTACTTCTGGATTTATATATAATTTAATATAAATTCCTTTTCCAGTTTCCCTTGTATATCCCCAATATACCCCTTTTGCTGGATCAGGGTCGTTTATAGAAAAGAGCACTCTACTTTGCGTAGAGTGCTCTTTATTATTATCATTTTTTAGGCGTTAATCCCAATTTCTTTAAAATATCTGCCAGTGTACCGCTTTTTGATTTTTCAACAGGTGTTTGTGATTTAGATGCATCGGGACCTTTTTTCAAGAAGTTCTTTTCAACGAAGCGAATATCTTTTTCGTCAACAATACCATCTTTATTTAGGTCACCGTCTTTCACAGATACTCCTTTTTTACCATAGTTGCTAGCGATAATTTCAGCATCTTTTATATCAATTACTTTATCGCCATTTACATCACCTGCAAGGTTTTCATCAAGGCGTGCATAATAATATTGGCCAATTAGCTTACCGTCTTTTTCAGTACCAAGTTTCGTTGTTAGTCGGCTTGTTAAATGCCCTGGTACTTCTACATATAAGTTATAGTCGCGTTTATTAACAGGAAGTCCATTTAGTTTGAAGTATCCGTATTTATCTAGTGAGCCTTCAAACTTATGACGGTAAGAATCTGTTGCATATACTTTTACGCCAAGCTTTGTATAATCGAATTTCTCATCTAAATAGCCACGTTCATTTAAGAATGCACCAGGTTTAATATTTCCTTCTACTAGTGAGTTTAAAGACATAACTGAGAATGTTTGATCTTGAAGGACACGCATTCTATTTGGCTCTGATTCACCTTGTTTCCAGTAAGCGAACACTGATAAATCGAATTGAGCATTTGCTTCATAAAACTCATCGTTTTCTACTTTGAACGTTACATCAATGAACGGGAAATCACCATCTAATCCAGCGAAGTTTTTATCATCAATAGCCCCGCCTACTGTAACAGAACCTTCTTCTAGTTTTGATTCATTTATTTTTGCGGTTACCCCTTTTTCAGAAAGGAGTTTTTCAAAAGCAGGATTCAATTTTACATTTGCAAATTTGAAGTTCTTCTCTAGGAATTTTACGTTAAATGCCCCAGCAACGAATTGTTTTACGTGTTTCGCGTTTAGGGTTACTGTGAACTCGTCCCCTTTATATACTTCTTTTTTATCATAACTAGCCTTTGCATATTGAGCTCCTTGCGGGATAAACCAATAATTATTTACACCGCTTGGATAGTCAGGACCTGCAGTTGCATAATCGAAAATATATACGCCTGTGTTCATTGGACCTTCCACTTTAAAGGATTCAGGAGTAATGCCAACTTTAAAGTCTCCGTTTGCATTAATAGGTAAAAACTTATGCAAGTATGGAGAATAGTCATAATACATAACGCCATTCGCTTCTTGCGTAATGTTTAATCCTTTTCCTTTTAAGTAGTCAACGTTTGAATCATACACATTTCCTTTAATCCATAACGCTTTTTTACCATCTTCTACTGTGTAATTTTCTTCATTTAATTCATAAATACCAGGTTTTAATCCAGTTAATTTTACTTCTGGCGGTGTATTATCAATTACGACATAATCACCTTTCACACGTGCTTTCCCAGCTTTATCATAGCCAACAAACTCAATTGTGTAGTCTCCTTCTGGTAAGTTGATTTTCTCATCACCAATTGGTTTTGCAGGGTCATTTGTGAAAGGATACACTTTTCCGTTAAAGAATGAATCTAAGTAGTAATACACATCCGTTTTTAGTCCAGTTGTGTTTAATGTCCCAATGAAGCCGAGTGCTTTATTTGTTTTCGAATCTTTCACGATAAGGTCTAACGTTTCAAGTTCGCTATTTAATTGGAATGCCCCGTGAACATATGATTCACCATATGGATTAAACTTTGATGTATCAGTTGAAATTGCTTTTCTTGATAATATTGCATTTTCAATACCAGGTTCTGATACACGAATAGAGAACGGAATTTGGTACGTTTCTTCTTTATTTTTCGTATTTGTAATATGAATATATCCTTCATATCGGCCTTGTTTTACACCGGCTGGAACATTAATTTTTGCTTCAATTTCATCTGCTTTCCCAGCATCAAGTGTAATTGTTTCTGGAACAGAAACTTTTACACCGTTTGCGGTAGCATCGTTAATAGAAGAAGATGCTGGTGTATAAGAAATTTCTGTTTTAAATTCTTTTTTCTCTTGTTTATTATGGTTTTCCACTTTTATATTTCGTTTTTGTTCAAGAGCTTCACCGTCTTTTTGATAGAACTTCCCGAATGCAATGGATCCAGTTTCTTCAGGGACTTCAATTACTTCATCATTTACAACTGTTTTTGTTGTATCTAGCACTTTAAAACTAGTTTCCGTATGAACGGCGTTGTACGCATCTACTCGTCCAGCTCCAACTTCATATACGGAATACTTTTCTTTTAAATCATCAGCTGTGTTCATAAGAGACGCCTTTACATCGAATGGAGAGTATTCTGGGTGTTCTTGTAAAATAAGAGCAGCAACGCCCGCGATATGAGGAGAAGCCATAGATGTTCCTTGCATACGCTCATAGGAAACGTCATAGTTTTCGCCCTCTTGTGGGTCGTTAATATATTCAGGTACTGTTGAAAGTACAGCAACACCAGGCGCTGTAATATCTGGTTTAATATCATCATTTGATGTAACAGGGCCGCGTGAGCTAAAGTCTGCAAGATGATCGCCTTCTGTTTGAATATAACTAAGTTCGTCAAAAGTAAAGGATGTATTACCTTGTTCGATTTGAGCTTTTAGTTTTTCACCGTCTTCTTTCGTTAGGCGGAATGCGGGAATGTATTTTGTACTTTCGCCAACGTAGAAAGGAATTTCTCCGTCCACATTGTTATAAATAATAACGGCTTTTGCACCAGCTTGTTTTGCGTTCGCAATTTTTTCATCAAATGAGAGTGTACCGCGTGCAACGAGAGCGATTTTTCCTTTTACATCTTTTTTACTAAATTCATCAGGCGTACCGATTCCTACCGATTCGATAGATAACGTTTGTCCCTTGAAATCTTCTATTTTATCAGTGAAGTTTTTGCCAAATAAAATTAAGTTAGGGAATTGCACTTGTCCAGCATGACTTGATAGTTTCGGTAAGGAAATAGAGCTATCACTTGCTCCAACCGTAATTGCAAAGGGAGAAGCACCTGGTGATCCGAGTGTTGCTGGATTTGGACCAGAGTTTCCAGCGGCAACGACTGTAACAACACCGGAAAGCATTGCGTTGTTAACAGCGATAGACGTTGGATCAAGCGGATTGTTGCTCTCGTCACCTAACGATAAGTTAATAACGTTCATACCGTCAGAAATAGATTTATCGATTGCAGCAATAATACCTGAACTATCGCCACTTCCGTATGGACCGAGTACACGATAGTTATACAGTTCAATGTCAGGTGCAACACCTTTTACTGCGGAATCTGATTTGTTTTTCTTTTGCGCAGAAACGATACCTGCTACGTGAGTACCGTGGGCTGTGTAGAAGGAAGAGCCACGATCATCAAATTCAGGAGCGCCAGATTGTTGCCACTCTGTATAAGTTGTTTCCATCGGATCTGCATCGTTATTAATAAAGTCCCAACCTTTTACTGAGTTTGGATCTACCTTGCTAGAGTCTTCGCCAGGTTTTGCGCGATAGCCCTTATACACGTCTTTTAGGTCAGGATGATTGTAATCAATACCTGTATCTAATACACCAACTTTAATTCCTTTTCCGGTAATGCCTTCGCTATGTAACTTATCGACCCCAATTTGCGGAATACTATCTGTTAGTTTTTGAGGTGCTTTCTGCTCTGCTTGTTTTGGTAAATTTAGTTTCACTTCATAATCTTTCCAAATACGCTTTACAACGCCAATTCGTAACAATTCTTCTACTGTATTTGCAGGTAACGTCAGCGCAACACCATTTATCGCATGTTTATAAGAACGTTTAATTTGTACAGACTGGAAATTCCCTGACTTTACTGATGGGCTAAATTGATAAAGACGTTTTAGTCCTTTTTGAAATTCCTCATGCTCTTGATCAATACGCGCTTTTATATTTTCAGGAGCAGCTTGTAATCCTTTTTCTTTTTGTTTTAATTCATTAATCTTTACTGGAGCTGTTTGAAATTCTACAATGATATTTACTGGTTCAGAACTACTTGTATTAATATCTGGAGAGATAGTAAAACCAGGGTTGGCATCTAACGTTTGTAATGCCTGACGCTGTTCTTTAGAAAGTTTTGATAGTAAAGACTGGGCGTTTGAAGAGTCAATTTGGTTAATAGGATTTTCAGCAAGTACATTGAACGGAAGGGCAGTTGAAAGCAGAACGCCAGCCGTTACAATTCCGGTAACAAAACGATTTTTCTTTTTCATGTATAAGCCTCCGATAATTTATATTTTAAAAATTATTTTTCCGTGCCTGGTGTTTGCTCTGCATGGAATGTCCAGTTTAGCTGTAAGGAATCACCCTGGAATTTATTTTGATCTTGTTCGTTGTCTTCGAAGGAGAAGAGCACGTGTAAATAATCTGTTTCACCAGATTTAATACCGTCTATTAAGTTATGACGTTCTAGAGAAGTAGCCACATCTTCAGGTTTCATAGTTTTTAATTCTGATAGTTTTGTTTCCCACAAAATTTCATGATCATCGTTTGGATTAGATGGCTTTCCATCATTCACTAAAAATTTGACGATGATGTGATCGCCTAAATCTTCACCATCATTATTTTTCTTTGCATCTGTAATTTCATAGGATGTTTCAAGTGCTACTTTTGCAATATCCAATGACCCTTTATTTTCAAGCGTGAAATTTTTTTCAATAAAGTCGCCTGGTTTTAAATCTTTCACATTAACAATTACACTTGGATTAATAGAAAGGTCTAGTGTTCCAGTTTGAAATGAGTTACTAGATGTTTCTGAATCACTGAAGTAGGCGAATACACCGCCGAATGTAAGGGATAAGCCAAGCGTTGCGGTGACAACTCCCATTCCAACCTTTTGTTTTAATGACATAAGAAAGCCCCCTAATTAAATTTTTATAGCGACTGTTCGTAACAAGGATAAATAAGTAAACATAGTAGTCCGCTATGAATTGTAGTTACGAAAAGTCTTTGTTCTTTATTGAGAACAAGTATATGCTTATCAATTTTCCATTTCAATACAATTGTGACGAAAAATGTTGAGAAACATTTTTTTATGACAGATTATTTTGTTGCGATTTTAAGTGGAAAATAGGATGAAAAAGAGGATGAAGCTAATAAAATAGAGGTTGAGAAATAAATAGTAAGATGAAAGACTAGTGAAAAATGAAGCGTTTTCAATGAATATTCGTCAAAATTCGATATTTTATATAGAAATGTGAAAAAAATTCAACATTTTTAAGAAAAAAACGTATATTTTTTATAAATTAACAAGGATATTTCAGTTTTTCGCAGAATTGGTAAAGTATAAAAAATTCTGTCATCTTAGTGAGGTGAGCATATTGAGTGTAATAAATTGTGAAGAAGTGAAACGAGATGAGTTTCATACAGAAAAGTACTATGACAGTTATAACATCTTTGGCGCACATATTGTGACGGAAGATGAGATGCGAGGTGTACGATTTACAGTATGGGCTCCTCATGCGAAAGCAATGAGTGTTGTTGGAGATTTTAATGAATGGGATTATGAGCAACATAAGATGCTGCAAGTGACAGAAGAGGGAATTTGGTCCCTATTTATACCGCATATAGAAGAAAGAGAAATATATAAATATGCGATTGAAACGATGGCTGGTGATGTCATTCTTAAGGCAGATCCGTATGCTGTGTATGCAGAAGTAAGACCGAATACGGCATCTGTAGTTTTTGATATAAAGGGATACGAATGGAATGATAAAAACTGGAGTCGTAAGAAAAAGAAAAAATCGGTTTATAAAGAAGCGATGACAGTTTATGAATTACATTTCGGTTCTTGGAAAAAGAAAGAAGATGGAACACTGTACTCTTACAGGGAAATGGCAGAAGAACTCATTCCTTATGTGGTGGAACATCAATTTACACATATTGAAATTATGCCGCTTGTTGAGCATCCATATGATCGTTCTTGGGGATATCAAGGAACGGGATATTATGCAGCAACGAGTAGATTCGGCACACCACATGATTTGATGCATTTTGTCGATGAATGTCATAAATATGGAATCGGTGTCATTTTAGATTGGGTGCCGGGGCATTTTTGTAAAGATGCTCACGGTTTATATTTGTTTGATGGGACACCGACTTATGAATATAAAGATAAAGATGTGCAAGAAAATCCAGTATGGGGAACTGTCAACTTTGATTTAGGAAAGAGGGAAGTACGTAATTTCTTAATTTCAAATGCGTTATTTTGGATGAGATATTTCCATATTGATGGTTTCAGGGTAGATGCAGTTGCGAACATGCTGTACTGGAATAAAGAAGGACAAGAGCAAAGTAATGAGCACGCTGTTTCATTTTTACGAGAGTTAAATGAAGCTGTGTTTGCAGAGGATGAAGATTTTCTTATGACAGCAGAGGATTCAACAGCTTGGCCACTTGTAACAGCTCCAACGTATGAAGGTGGGCTTGGATTCAATTACAAATGGAATATGGGCTGGATGAATGACGTGCTGAAATATATGGAATGTGCGCCAGAGTATAGAAAATATATTCATGATAAAATGACGTTCTCTTTACTATATGCTTACTCTGAAAATTTCATATTACCGCTTTCTCATGATGAAGTCGTTCATGGGAAAAAGTCGTTATTAAATAAAATGCCAGGAGACTACTGGGATAAGTTTGCTCAACTTCGTTTATTATATGGATATTTCTTTACTCACCCAGGAAAGAAATTACTTTTCATGGGAGGAGAATTCGGGCAGTTTGATGAGTGGAAAGACCTTGAAGATTTAGATTGGAATTTACATGATTTTGAAATGCATCGTTATATGCATGATTACTTTAAAGAGCTCATAGCATTGTATAAGCGCTCCAAACCACTTTGGCAGCTTGATCATTCGCCTGAAGGTTTTCAGTGGATTGATGCTAATAATAATGAGCAAAGTATTTTCTCTTTTATCCGCCAAGGGGATAAACAAGAAGATGCGTTAGTTGTCGTATGTAATTTTACGAAAGCTACATATGAAAACTATAAAGTAGGTGTACCAGATTTTGAGTATTATAACGAGATTTTAAACAGTGATGCTGAGCAATATGGCGGATCAGGGCAAGTAAATAAGAAACGTCTGAAGGCGATTCAAGAACCGTTTCATAATCAAGCAGCACATGTAGAAATTACAATTCCACCATTTGGCGTATCCATATTACGACCAGTGAAGACGAGAAAGGGGAGCAAAAAACAAGATGGCTCAAAAACAAAAGTGCGTAGCAATGTTACTAGCAGGGGGAAAAGGTAGTCGATTAAGTGCATTAACAAAAAATTTAGCCAAGCCAGCTGTTCCATTTGGTGGTAAATATCGCATTATTGATTTTACGCTAAGTAACTGCGCAAATTCTGGTATTGAAACGGTTGGGATTTTAACGCAATATCAACCGCTAGAACTTCATAATTATATCGGAATTGGCAATGCGTGGGATTTAGACCGAGTAAGCGGTGGAGTCACAGTATTACCTCCTTATGCGGAGTCTTCAGGTGTGAAGTGGTACACAGGTACGGCAAGTGCCATTTATCAAAACTTAAACTATTTAAGTCAATATGAACCAGAGTATGTTCTCATTTTATCAGGTGACCATATTTATAAAATGGATTACAGTAAAATGCTAGATTACCATATTGAGAAAGAAGCGGACGTTTCCATTTCTGTTATTGAAGTGCCTTGGGATGAAGCGAGTCGCTTTGGCATTATGAATACGAACGAAGAGATGGAGATTGTTGAATTTGAGGAGAAACCGCAATTTCCAAGAAGTAATCTTGCATCAATGGGAATTTATATTTTTAACTGGGCGATTTTGAAAGAGTATTTAGAAATGGATGCAAGAAACCCTGAATCTAGTAATGATTTTGGAAAAGATGTGCTTCCGCTTTTATTAGATGAAGGGAAGAAGCTAATGGCGTATCCGTTTGAAGGATATTGGAAAGATGTTGGTACAGTGAAGAGCTTATGGGAAGCGAATATGGATTTACTGCGCGATGAAACATCACTGAATTTAAACGACCGTGACTGGCGTATTTATTCTGTTAATCCAAACGAACCGCCTCAATATATTGCTGAAAAGGCAAGAGTAGAAGAATCACTTATTAACGAAGGATGCGTCATCGAAGGGGACGTGAAGCATTCTGTATTATTCCAAGGGGTGACGGTGGAAGAAGGTAGTATGGTTATTGATTCTGTCGTTATGCCAGGAGCGAAGATTGGCAAAAATGTTGTGATTGAAAGGGCAATTGTTGGATCGGAAATGGTTATTGAAGATGGAACAATTATTCGTCCGGAAAAAAATGTTGACGATGTAGTACTCATTGCTGAAGGGAAATAGAAAAGGGGGATGAAATGAATGGGAGAAAAAATGTTAGGAATTATTAATGCAACGGGAAGTTTTCCTTCCTTAAAGAAAGTAACAGGGCATCGTTCACTAGCGGCGTTACCGTTTGGGGGCCGTTATCGACTCATTGATTTCATGCTTTCAAATATGGTGAATTCTAATATTCATAGTGTGGCAGTTTTTACAAGCCATAAAAACCGTTCACTAATGGATCACGTTGGTTCAGGCAAACAGTGGGATTTAGATAGAAAACGAGACGGACTGTTTTTATTCCCGCCAAATTGCCAATGTGATCAAGATGAATTTGGATCTTTTGCACATTTTAGAAGACATATTGATTATTTTCTAAGAAGCAGAGAAGAGTACGTCGTGATTACGAATAGCCATCTCGTAACAGCATTAAATTTTCAAGCAGTGTTAGAGCGACATATACATACGGCAGCTGATATTACGGAAGTTTGCCATGAAGGGGTTTCGCTTCAAACATACGTGTTAAAGAAACAATTATTGTTAGATTTATTTGAGTCATATAAAGATGTGGAGCAATATAGCTTGTTCGATGTAGTGAGAGAAAAGCGCGGAAAATCACTACATATTGCTACATATGAGCATACAGGATATGTAGCTATTATTGATTCGATTGAAAGTTACTATAAACATAGCTTAGAAATTTTGCAACCTGCTATTTGGAAGCAACTATTTAAGAAAGAAGCACCGATCTTTACGAAAGTAAAAGATGAACCACCAACTCGTTATGTAAAGGGTGCAGCTGTGAAAAACACAATGATTGCAAACGGCAGTATTATTGAAGGTGAAGTAGAAAATAGCGTTGTCTCCCGTTCTGTTAAAATTGGAAAAGGTTCAATTGTTCGTAATAGCATTATTATGCAAAAGAGCCAAATTGGAGATAATTGTATAATAGACGGTGTTATTATTGATAAAGATGTGAAAATTGGTGACGGTGTTGTCTTAAAAGGAAACGCCGATGAGCCATACGTTGTAGAAAAAGGAAGCGTTCAAAACAGTACGATTAATAGTTATTCTTAAGAAATCAGTGGGGGTTTTTCCTCCACTGATTCAAGTTTTAATTTAAATGAAAACTCGAAGGGAGGAAGCTGCAAGGGAAGTAGTATAAGCTTTTCGTGCAGTGGGACAACAAGTGAATATTTTATTTGCAGTATCAGAATGTGTACCATTTGTTAAATCGGGAGGATTAGCTGATGTAGCAGGTGCGCTCCCAAAAGAGCTAAAAAAATTAGGTGTGGAAGTTCGCATTATACTCCCGAATTATAGTCTTATTCCGCAAAAATTAAGGGACGGATGTACGCTACATAAAGTAATTAACGTCCCGCTTGGCTGGAGAAATCAATATTGCGGAATTTTAAAAGGTGAGCAAGACGGGATTACGTATTACTTAATAGATAATGAATATTATTTTAAGAGGGATTCTCTGTATGGTCATTATGATGACGGAGAGCGTTTTTCTTATTTTTCGAAAGCAGTTTTAGAGTGTATTCCTCATCTTGATTTTGAAGTGGATGTTCTTCATAGCCACGATTGGCATACAGCTATGGTAAATTTCTTACTACGTGAAAAGTATCAAGATAACCCATTATATGAGCATATTAAAACAGTATATACGATTCATAACTTGCAGTTCCAAGGTGTATTTCCTCCTGAAGTGATGTACGACTTGCTAGAACTTGGTGATGAATATTTTCATAGTGAGCAGTTAGAGTTTTATGGAAATGTGAACTTTATGAAGGGCGGTATTATCGCTTCTGATCAAATTACAGCAGTTAGCCCGACATATAAAGAAGAAATTCAATATGAATTTTTCGGTGAGAAGTTAGATGGATTGTTGCGAAAATATAATGGTAAGCTTAGTGGCATTGTAAATGGAATTGATACGAGCGTGTATAATCCAGAAACGGATTCGTATATTACTGCTCAGTACGATGCAGATTCATTATATGAAAAGAGTAAAAATAAACGCGCGTTGCAGCGTTATTTTGGTTTGCCAGAAAAAGAAGAAACGCCGATTATTTCAATGGTAACGAGATTAACGAAGCAAAAAGGTCTTGATTTAGTACGTACTGTATTCCGTGAAATAATGGAAGAAGATGTACAATGTATTATTTTAGGATCAGGTGATTCGGAATATGAACAATTCTTCGAGTGGATGGCATATGAGTATCCTGAGAAGGTAAAAGTGTACATCGGTTTTAATGAAGAATTAGCTCACCAAGTATATGCGGGAAGTGATTTATTCCTAATGCCATCATTGTTTGAACCGTGTGGACTTGGACAACTTATCGCATTAGCGTACGGTACGATTCCAATTGTAAGAGAGACAGGCGGATTAAATGATACGGTACAATCTTATGACGAAGAAACTGGAGAAGGAAATGGTTTCAGTTTCACGAACTTTAATGCACATGACATGTTACACACTGTTCGTCGTGCAATTGAATTTTATCATGATAAACCGGTATGGGAGCAGCTTGTAAAACAAGCAATGACTGAAGATTATAGCTGGGAAAAATCAGCCCTTGCTTATAAAAAATTGTATAAAAGTCTCATGGAATAACATGTAGGTGGTGAAGAGATGTTTACTCATGTTGAAAGTTTCAAATCAGCTTTTCTAGAAAAGTTAGAGACGATGTATGGTAAAAGTTTCAAAGAATCTACAACTCGTGATCAATACAATACGCTTGGATACATGGTACGTGAGTATATGAATAGTCAATGGATTGCAACGAATGAAAGTTATCGGTCTGGAGAGCGAAAGCAAATGTATTACTTATCCATTGAGTTTTTACTTGGGCGTTTGCTTGGAAGTAACATATTAAATTTAGGCATCAAGGATGTATGTGAGCAAGGGCTTTCTGAGCTTGGAATTTCGTTGCAACAATTAGAAGAGGTGGAAGCAGATGCAGGTCTTGGAAATGGTGGACTTGGACGGTTAGCAGCCTGTTTCCTTGATTCACTTGCATCTTTAAACTTACCAGGTCATGGGTGCGGAATTCGTTACAAACACGGCTTATTTGATCAAAAAATTGTTGATGGTTATCAAGTTGAATTTCCAGAACAGTGGCTTCTTCATGAAAATGTATGGGAAGTAAGAAGGCATGATCAAGCTGTAGAAGTAAGTTATTTCGGCAATGTTGAACCGCTCTACATTGATGGGCGTTTAGAATTCAGGCATACAAATGCAGAAGTAATTATGGCCGTACCATATGACGTTCCAGTAGTAGGTTATGAGACGAGTACTGTAAATACACTTAGACTTTGGAATGCGGAACCAGTTCCTTTCCCACAAAATTGCAAAGATATTTTGAAATATAAGCGTGAAACAGAGGCGGTATCGGAGTTTTTATATCCAGATGATACGCATGATGAGGGGAAAATACTTCGTTTGAAACAACAGTATTTCCTCGTATCAGCAAGCTTGCAAAATATCGTTCGTATGCATAGAGAAAGATATGGTGACCTTCGTCAATTACATGAGAAAATTGCGATTCATATTAATGATACCCATCCAGTTTTGGCGATTCCAGAACTGATGCGTATTTTATTAGATGAAGAAAAACTAGCATGGGAAGAAGCTTGGCACATAACGACGCAAACGATTTCTTATACGAATCATACGACGTTATCAGAAGCACTTGAAAAGTGGCCAATTCACATTTTTAAACCGTTATTACCGAGAATTTATATGATTATTGAAGAGATTAATGAACGTTTCTGTCATGAACTTTGGGAACGTTATCCGTATGAATGGCATCGTATTGAAGAGATGGCGATTATTGCGCATGATCTCGTGAAAATGGCTCATTTAGCAATTGTCGGTAGCCATAGTGTAAACGGTGTAGCAAAAATTCATACGGAGATTTTAAAACAGCGTGAAATGCGATTGTTTTATGAGTTTTATCCAGATAAGTTTAATAATAAAACGAATGGAATCGCTCATAGACGCTGGTTAATGAAGGCGAATCCGCAGCTGACGAACCTTATTTCAGAGGCGATTGGAACAGAGTGGAAGAAAGAACCGATTAAGCTTCAAGAGCTACAATTAGTTCAATACGATGCGAGTTTCCAAGAGAAATTTGCAGAGGTAAAACAAGAGCGTAAAGAGATTTTAGCAGCGCGCATTCATCATACAATGGGGATTACAATTGATCCTAATTCTATTTTTGATGTGCAAGTAAAAAGGCTACATGCTTACAAGCGACAATTATTAAATGTTCTTCATATTTTATATTTGTATAACCGTTTGAAAGAGGATGCTAGTTTTACATTTTATCCGCGTACTTTTATTTTTGGAGCGAAAGCATCACCTGGCTATTACTATGCGAAAAAAATTATTAAATTAATAAATGAACTTGCAAGGAAAGTGAATAACGATCCGTACGTAAGCCAATATATGAAAGTTATCTTTCTAGAAAACTATCGAGTGTCTGTAGCGGAAGATATATTCCCAGCGGCCGATGTAAGTGAACAAATTTCAACAGCGAGTAAAGAAGCATCTGGAACAGGCAATATGAAATTTATGATGAATGGTGCGATTACGCTCGGCACGTTAGACGGAGCGAATATTGAAATAAAAGATAGAGTCGGTGATGATAACTGTTTCATTTTCGGCTTAACGGCCGAAGAAGTTCTTCATTACAATCAAAATGGTGGATATCGTGCAAGTGATTATTATCACCACAATGGGCACATTAAAAAGGTAGTAGATCAGCTAACGAATGGTTTCTTTGCACAGTCGGGAGCTGAATTTGAAGCAATTTACGATTCTCTCGTTATTCAAAATGATGAATATTTCGTTCTGCGAGATTTTGGCCCATATGCGGAAAAGCAAGAAGCTGTTGGTAGAGCTTATGAGAACCGAACGAAGTGGCTCGAAATGTCGATTTTAAATATTGCACAATCTGGTCATTTTGCGAGCGATCGAACGATTTTACAGTATAGTAATGAGATTTGGGGTATTGGTAATACAGTTACGCAAATTTAAAGAGATTGCTACGTTGGAAAAGATTATATGAAATTTATATCGGCGATTTTTAAGATATATCAGCGATTCTTAACTTTTATCGGCGGTTTTCACATTTTATCGACCGATACTTAAAATATATCAGCGATTTTTAAGATATATCGATTTACCGACAAAAAATGACACTGATAAATAAACCGAGCTTAAACTTATTAAGCTCGGTTTTCTTTTTTTGCTTAAGAAAGAAATGGGATCGCAGTATATATGATACCTGTTCCATCATATTCTCCTGTCGCAAAGTATGAAAATGTAAAGAAACCTGTAAACGTAAAAATTACAATGAGAAAAAGTGCAAAGATAAATTTTAGCATGTAAGGTCCCCTCATCCAAAAGTAAATTCATATATTATTATAGTATAAGGATATTTAATTTCCAATTGTTTACTGGTTAAAAATGAGAAGTCAGACATGTTTTGTATGTTGTCATGGCATGATTATTTGTAATAGATTTTGTGTTTTTTGTAAAAGTCATGTTGTGATGAACGTGTGCATATTCCCAGTCTTGGTCATTAAAATTTATGTTTCGAGGAGGAAGAAGTGGAACGACATCAAATAAATTGACGAAACGAAAGCTACTAGCTACTTGCAGTTTATAATAATTCCGAAAGGCGATATCTCCCACTTTTGGGGAGGCAAATGTATACAGACCGTACTGTGCGAAGGCAGTGTTTATACGCGCATCGAGTATATGTAGTGTAGCGAGTGCGCCGCCTAAACTATGACCTGTTGCAAGAAGTTTCTTATGGGCTGGTAATGATACGAGCATATCCATAATAGAATCTCGGCAAGATTCATAAATGGAAAGAAAGCCGTTATGGACATTTCCGCTATTTAAAGCATATGGGTATGGTTTTTGGTTAACGAGTGAATCGATAATCCAGTCTGTATCTGTTTGTGTTCCGCGAAAAGCTACAATAACGGTATCCTCAGATTCTAGTATGAATCCGAACCATTCTGTCGTTTGAATGGTTTTTCCTTGAAAGCCTTGTACATATTGAAAACCATCTGGTATTTCAAAAATCCCATTTTGTTTATATTGTTCATACGTTAACTCACAACAAGAAGCTAACAGTATGGCAGTATCTTTATCAAAGGATAAAGGAGTACGCATTAAGGGAGCCTCCTTAAGAAAAGGTATAGTTCAATATATGCAGTGAGGGACTTGATTCATTCTTTTAGAAAAAAACCTTGAAACTACAGTTACGTGAGGGAGTATGATTTTTGTAAACATACTGTTAGGAGGAGTGTAAGATAAGCAAAAGAGAAGGCTATCCAATTGGTGAGTTTTCAAGGAGAAGAGGCGTGGCTTAACGAAGTGATGGAGTATTATATGATTCGAAGTGGTTTGTATAGTCCACCTAAATAAAAAGAGCCCTATAAGGGCCCTATTTACTCTTTTCCATCTAATAAACGACCAAGTCCACCTAAAACACTACCTTCACCAGTGCTTTGTGCTGCTGGGCTTGTCAGGCGTGCTGCTAAGCGGCTAAGTGTTAAGGACTGGATCCAAACTGTTCCAGGGCCTTCTAACGTTGCGAAGAATAAACCTTCGCCGCCAAATAGAGCTGTTTTTACTTTTCCAACGAACTCGACATCGTAATTAACGTCTTTTGTCATGGCAACGAGACAACCTGTATCAATGCGAAGTTTTTCGCTAGGCTTTAATTCACGTTTGTATACAGTTCCGCCTGCATGCATGAAAGCAAGTCCATCACCTTCAAGTTTTTGCATGATGAAACCAGCTCTTATGCTATCTTAAAATATGTCCACGCAAACAAATGTAGTAAAACATTGAACTTTTTTAATGTAGTAAGTTGGACACTATCTTTATGTGGAAAAAGATAGGAATTAGGTGATTTGTTTATTCTCACGAGCAGCAGTCTCATATTTTAGCAATTTTAATTGGACACTTTCATTTGATTATGTTTGGTGCAGATCCAGATAACTTTTTAATTGAACTACCGTTTTTCCCTACGGTATACGGTCTGAAATAGGATTTTAATTGTCTAGGTAATAAAGTACATATTGTCTATCTTAATTCGGAGATGATGCTTTTGGAGATTGTTAGAGAAATGGAGATGCCCTTTAGGGGATCCTTCTAATATTTTCCGGTTATCTATACTTAAGAGTAAAAAATCTTGATTTGATAAGGGTTTTACTACGAGTAAGAAAAAAAGACGCTCATGCTAGCGTCCCGAGTTACACTTGATCCCTGCATTTTGTGCGGGGATTTTTTTATAGAACAGACACCCATATGAGTGCCTGTTCTGTTCCGTATTATTTATTAATAAGCTTTAAAATTTCTTTCGTAGCTTTCTTAGAAGTATCTTCTTTTTCACAACCTACAACAAAAGAACTAACTAATAGAGATGCTAAAATCGCTTTTTTCATAAATCACCCTCCACATTACTATGTGTTTATTAATCTTTAAACGTAAAAATATTATATTATACAGAATTTTTCATTACCACTTAAAGCTAAGTCTTTAATACTATAAATATCGACACATTCCTCATTGGAAATCCAAGTTCAAACAACTGTGAAACATTTAAATAATCGTTGTTATGGAAACGTAGTTTTAAGTAGATTTTTATCTTGTGCTTAAAGTAAAATTAAGACAATTGTTCTAAGCGAAATCTTCAATATAGAACGAATCTGATGTTCTATAATGTAATATTTCAACTTAGGATAAGAAACAGATAAAAAAATTAGGAGAGGCGGAGGACAATTGAAGAAAAAAGCATTATTTGTTATGGGGGCTGCTGCAATTTTAACATTATCAGCATGCAGTGACGAAAAACCACAACCTGTAATTAATGTGGATGAAGTGAAAGAGAAAGTATCCAAAAAAGAAAGTAAAGAAACTTCTGGAGACAAAACCGGATTTAATGTAATTGAGCAACAAAAAAAGTTTGGTGGAGGCACATTTAACGTAGACAAATCTCAATCTAGTATTGATGCAATTGATGTTACAGAAATAAAAGATGGGATAGTATTGGCCACTGAGTCTGGAGATTTCTATAAATATGTATTTAGTGA
Source organism: Bacillus sp. FSL W8-0519 (assembly GCF_038005585.1). NCBI lineage: Bacteria > Bacillati > Bacillota > Bacilli > Caryophanales > Bacillaceae > Bacillus > Bacillus sp. FSL W8-0519. The sequence continues at coordinate 4,729,784 of NZ_JBBOTL010000001.1, read as the reverse complement.
TAAAAAGAAATGGAAAAATCCCGTAACATTCGATGACTCAAGTTACACCAGTGATGAAGTCAAAGGGAATAGATTTTTTGTAAGAAAAGAACAGAAGTTATCTGTAAAAGAGTATTCTGTGGGCGATCCAACAGGTAATACTATTACTAAGGATGGTATTCCATTTGATGAACACAAATCACGGATTGACCTTATAAAAACTTCAAAAGGAGCGGGGGCTTTAGTAAGTGACTCAAGAACAAATAAGTATGAATTTTACTTAAACGACAAGCGTGTTGCAGAATTCACAGATGAGAAGGGCTTACTTCCAGAATACTTAGGATTAAGAGATAATCCTCTTGAAAGTAATAAATACGTAGACATTGAAAATAAGAAATTATATGTTGCGTACCAACGTACAGATAGAAGCTACATTTACCAATTTGACATGAAAACTGGCAAACCACTATTTGCTAAAAATGGCGACCTAAAAGAAATCCTTGTTGGACCGAATGCGAAGATTCTAGGAGATAACAACGGGAATATCTATGTAATGGAAGAGAGTGAAACAATTACAGTAACAGCATACGATAAGAACTTAAATCCTTTAACAAAGAAATTTGAAGTGCCTGTAAAAAATCCAGCACTAACAACATTTACTGTTACGAATGATGAACTACACTTCTGGAGTTCTTACAAATATGAGCTGGAACCGATGTTAGAATTAACGAGAGTATCTATTCCTAGCTTCGGAAAAAAATGATATGAAAATACTAAGTTGAAACGTAAAAAAACCTTGTAGAGGTTGCTAGAGAAGTGGAGATGGATTCTCGAGTTCGTGAGCGTTTGGTGAAGGCATGGAATGACAACATTCAAAATCATTTATTTATGGATGAGTATATGCAGTTTTTAGATAATGCATATACAAATACCACTTCCGATTCTTGGTAAGACGATAGTGGTGCTAAAGGAACAGGAACAATAACTATTAATGGTAGTAATGTTACGATTGAACTCAAAAGCGAGGGTAATAATACGGCAGAAGGAAAAGGGATTGTTTCCCACAAAGCACAACTTACAAAAACATCTTAATCATAACGTTCTAAAAGATAAGAAAAGTCCCATCTAATATTTATAGATAGGATTTTCCTTATCTGTTTTTTTAGGGGTACAGACCGCAAATACACGTTATCTATACTTAAGAGTAAAAAATCTTGATTTGATAAGGGTTTTACATTGAAGGCATGTATACAATGTACTTGACAACGATCCTCGAAGCATCGAATTCTACAACCTTTCGTTACCTTCAAGGCAACGAAAGGTTTATCCAAGCAAGGTTATTCGATACTTTCTCATTGCAAAGACATCACTATTTCGAATACGTTAAATACATTGTTTACTTAGTTAAGATATCAAGTATTTAAAGTAATTTTTCACTCGATTTTTCTTCTTAGAATACTTTAAATACTCCTGATTTTCATAGTACAGATAATTCCAAAATGCTGACGATATCCCTAAGAGAGGAAAACAAGGGGGGAAATTTATGTTAGTAATATTAGCAACAATTATTGCAGCAATTTGGTATGTTTTCGATTTGCCGAATGTTACACCTGTGTTATTAGTTTGTGGTTTGTTAATTACATTTTATGCATTAATAAAAAAGGTAGTAAGTAGTGTATTGTTCTTTTTTGGTTCAATTATCCTCTTTATTTGGGCCATGTCTAATTCGCTTCTTTATGGATTTATAGCTTTCTTAGGTGTGTTATTTGCGGGTGCAGTATTGGTAGCTGCATCGAAGCAACAGGGGAGCAATAAAAACAGTAATGAGGATAATACCAATGATTATGATTACGAAGAAGATGATGAAGATGAAAGACGTAGGAAGCCGAAAAGAAGAGCTAAGGATGATGGATATCATGATTATGTTAATGATTATGAAAATGAGTCCAATCGAAAAGCATCTGGATTTACTCAATCGAATAAAAAGAGTAAGTACGATGAATCTGAAGAAGAGTACCGTAAAAGAAAAGCGGAAGATGATGCATACTTTTACAGACAACGTGGTGGTTTCAGACACAAGGTAGATGAGGCAGACGATATTTTAGGTCGCAACCAACGAGAAAGAGATTACAACGACGAAAAGTATGAGGCTCGTTGTAGAGGATGTAATGAACCTGAAAGTCACTGTAAATGCTGTGATACTTGTGAGCAATATCCATGTCGTTGTTGTCGAGAGTGTGATGATTATCCTTGTAAATGTTGCAGAAAGTGCAGCAGTTATCCGTGTGAATGTTGTGACGAGTGTGGAGAGGCAAACTGTCGTTGTTGTAGACGGTGCGACTCATATCCATGCGAATGCTGTGATGAATGCGGTCAACCGGAAAGGTATTGTAGATGTTGCAGAAAGTGTAAAAGTTATCCATGTGAATGCTGTAATAGTTGCGGTCAACCGGACAAATATTGTAGATGCGGTTAATATGAAAAAACACCATCAGTATATTAACGGGTTCGGTATAAGGGGAGAAAACAGTAAATAACAATACTTTTGGAGGTGCAATTAACAATCTAATTCGCACCTCCTTCTTTATCACCCAAATTAGCAACCTAATTAACTAGACCGCATAAATTTATGTGTTGTCGCTAGTTTTAATGTCAATTTACCCACTTTATTCATCTAGATCCTTGCGCCTTCTTTTTTTTTTGTCAAAATTCAAGAAAATAACCTACTTATTTTTATTTAGAACGTCTGTTATATTATGGATTTTTATAGTAAAATATCTTTAATATTCAAAAATATAAAACATTAAAGGTAAGGGGGAAATTTAATATGGAGTTCAGAAACGATATAAACAAAATAGCTAACCAAGTTTTAGAACGAAAAGAGTACATAACTAACGAAGAAATGACAAAACAATCCTTAATTATTCCTTTTCTACAAAAGTTGGGTTATGACGTTTTTAATCCTTTAGAAGTTAGACCAGAGTACATTGCAGACTTTGGAGCAAAAAAAGGTGAAAAAGTGGATTATGCTGTTTTTAAAAACGGGGTTCCAATTATTTTAATTGAAGCAAAGTCTGTAACGGAAAATCTCCTTAAACATGACGCGCAATTATCTAGGTATTTCAATGCCTTACCAGATGTCAAAGTAGGAGTGCTTACTAATGGTGTAGAGTACAAATTTTATACTGATTTAACAAATGACAACGTGATGGATGAAAAACCTTTCTTTACATTTAGTATGGATAATTTAAGTAATGTTGATATTGAAACAATTGAAACTTTTACAAAAGAAAATTTTGAAGCTGAGGGAATTGTAAAATATGCTGAAGAGCTTATCTATATGACTAATTTAAATTCTACAATTAAAGAATTATTTAAAAACCCTTCAGATGACTTCCTTCGTTTTCTAATTAAAGACTTTAGCTCAACTAGAATTACAAATAACGTTTTAGATCGATTCCGACCAATTGTTAAAAAAGCAATTAATCAAACACTATTAGAAATAATCAGTGATGGTTTAACGCCAAAAGAAACGAAAGTAACTGAGACAGTCGAAACAAGTTTGGTTGCGACAGCTTCTGTTGAAGTAATTGAAGATATTAACAGAGAAGACAAAACAGATAGAATTTCCACTACCGATGATGAACTAGTTGCCTTTAACATTGTTAAAGAAATTTTAACTGAAAATCAACGAGACATTAGCGATCTTAAATATAAAGATACCATTAGTTATTTTGGAATCATGAATCGTGTAATCACAAAATGGTTTATACGTCTATTCCTTGATGGCGAGGCAAAATCCTTAGTTGTAAGATTAGATTTAGAAACTACTAAACAGCTATGCCCTAATTTTGTGGTTGAGCAAGCACCAAAATCACAGGGAGTGAGTAGAATTTTCATTGATAACGTTAATGATTTAAAAGATTTAGAACCACTTGTTATTTCTTGTTATGATCAAATTTTAGCTAATGTTTAAAAGAGAGCAAATTGCTCTCTTTTTTATTTTCTTTCGACAAAATATGATAAAATTGTTGTAACTAAATCTGTTATGTGAGCACTCGAAAGAGTACTTTTATTTTACTCGCTGACATAAATAAAATTAGGGGGGATGTGCTTGAAGAAGATATTTATAGCGATATTATTGGCTGCTGCATGTATCATATTTACCGGTTGCTCAGCAAATATGAAAGCTGTGGAACAAGAGACTAAAGATAAATTAGAAAATAGTAAGTTAGAACCATATATTGAAAATGTTACTTACGAAGCTGGAGAAAAAGAAGATGGTGAGACCCCAGTAAACATCAAAGTAAACGTTAATGAAAAGTTTTCTGATTTATCGAATATGGATAAATACGCTATCATGAATGATGTATTTAAAAAAATTACAGAATCTTATAATCTAGTTTCTTGCGGAGGTAATAACACATGCCGTTACCAAAATCTCCAATTGTCCTATGATGACGATACATTTTTTATGAATATCTTCGACGAAGTACTTGTTATTAATGATTTGGAGACTTATACCAAAGGCGATTATGAGTTAGATATCGATAGGAAAAATCAAAAAACAAAATCATCCAATGATACTTATAAAGCTAATTCAAATAATGCATCAACATCAGCACCACAAAACGAACAGTTTGCAAGTAATGGGATTAATTACAAAGTTATCTTCGCATTTATGAAAGAACAATATAATATCGTCACTAATAACGACGAAAATTATATACCTGAAGTACATGATCCACAAGTGGCTAAACTAGCTGCGAAAAGATTCGGAATTTCAGAACAAGAAGCTGGAGATATTTATGTGAATGTTCAAATGGATGCTTTTAGATAAAATACTGATTTGATTTAAATTTATAATACAAAAAAGACGCCAGTAACAGCGTCTTTTTTATTTCTCATAATATTTACCTAGAATCTCATTTTGTTTTTGTACATTTTTATTTAATTTATCTATCTCTTCACCTAATTGATTCCACAATAAATTAGAATTACTGTCTTTATAAAATGTATTTATATCTTTCAAATTCGTTTCAATTAGAGCAAGCGAATTTAAAACATTCTTTTTAAGTTCTAATGTATCTTTATATTTTACATCTGTATTCACAATTCTTTCTCGTATTGCTTTTAGATCTTTGTTGAATTTAAGATTATCATCCATTCCCTTTTCTAAAAGATACCATTTCTCTAAATCATATGATTCACCTTTCTCAATCACAGTAGTGAAATATGTATGCGTATCTTTTAATAAAGGGAAAAAATCTTTATCTAATTCTTCTCTAAAACTAGTAAATTCATTTGCTTCTTTACTTACTTTATAACCTAAAAATGCAAAAGTTGCCACTATGATTCCAATTACAATTCCGATTAATAATTTTTTTTTCATTGATGTCCCCCAAATTATGTTTAATATATTAATAATATTACTATATTATTAGGCCGTTATTTAATATTTGAATAAGTTAAAAAATCTCCACATAATGCGTAAGGTCAAATGTGAAAAAAATCCATTGCTACACAACCCACATATTTAGGGTCTGTGTAGCAATGGAACCGAATCACGCAACAAATATTTTATCAAGACTAAAGGTGAAAATTCCTTGATTTTAAAAGACCCCTATAAATTAGATATATAATTGAATTGTTCCGTTTAATGTGTATATGATGTTAAATTTTCACCAAAAAGGGCACATTTTGAACATAATGTACCCCTTTTTGGTCTGCTAAAGGTACAAGTTTTTATTTTTTAAAATTTTTGTAACGCAATCGCAGTTATTCTTTGTTATTTTTTTTCATTAATGCTACATTTGTCAGGAGGAGTGATGAACACATGGAATTCTATTATTGGATAGCGATACAAATAATACTCCCTATCCTAATTATTTTGTATTTAAGAAAAGAAATGATGAAAATTGCTGATGGAAAACCAAAACAATTTCTAAGTTTTTCACTTGGCTTAGCAATGTTTTCGACAATTGTATTAGCATTGGCCTTGGGTGTATTTTTATTAGTACCTTCTTTAATACCAATTGCTTTTGATACAATCGAAACTGCGCAAAGATACACCGTTTTAGGTTGTATATTAATGGGGGTCGCGGTCATTTTATTCGCTGATAATATAGAAGATCAAGAGTTGAAGATGTGACACGTAAATATTATTTATAAATAGATTAGTATTCTTTTTATAATCAAAAACCAAAATATAATTTTGCTAAATACTTACTATTTTAATTAGTGTAAAGATGATGCCGAACATCATCAATTAAGAAAAACCGAATTACTCAATTTAGAATAAATCGGTTTTTCGTTATATTAAGAATTATAAACTACCCATCCAAAACTCCTCTTTATAAAATTCATAAGAATAATAGAGAATAAGAAAAAGGAACCCAGTAGTTATCTCTTTATAACAGACCTACATAAAAATAGTTACACCAAATAATTTTTTAGAAGTCATATCTAGCTTGTTTTTTGTAATCGTCTTTATTAAATACAGTGAACAGCATTATTTTGTAGTAGCTTTTAAAATATCAATTAATTCAACAAGATCAATGAACACTTCAAATCCCTCGTTTAATTCAGGAGTAGCAGTCCCTTTATGGGATGAATTAATATATTCTAAAAAATTTTCTTTACAATTTAATTGTTTTCGAGGTTTAGTATAATTAAAATTAGTCTGATAAAAATATGCTGGGTCTTTGATACCGAATAATTTATTTATTTTAGCTACGTGTACATGTACATCAATTTTTTCTTTACCACTTAATATATCATCAAATATATGTTCTTCAATATCTGCTCTCTTCCTTACCCAGGCTTTATTCAAGTCTCTAGATTCTAGAAAACTTTGTATGTTCCGCCCAATAATTTTGTTAACAGTATCCATGAATTTGAACCTCCAGTAAATATCATTAATATTGCATTTCATAATTAATCAATATTGGTTTTCCCTATAATTGAGAGTGATTTTATATTAGTCTAATTTAATTTTAAATAAACAGAATTGAATTTGAAAGGCTGTAACTATAATTTTTACCAGTTAGTAAAACATAGCAGTATAATGAGGATAAAAATGAAATTTTCGATATTGTATATTAAGGAGAGGACAGACGGTATATGAAAATAAATGAAATAGTACATGGAGTCGGATTTTATGCTGATAAAGCTTTAATTGGTGGTGTTTCATCTTATATAGACAATAACAACTAAAAGGAGATGTAAAAATGGTTGAACTTTATTTATCGGATTTATTGAAGCAATGTAACTATGACTTGAAAAAAACTCTACTAATACGGCATTCAATGAAACATAAACGCTTTATACAAGCTTATAGCGAGGGCTCTTTACGTGAATACACCCAACATCAAGACCCTGGCTTCTTTGATAGGTATGATAAGGTGATAGTATTTTCCGGAGATAAGGCTACAACAGCGAAGTATTTAAAATCGTATGAAGTAAGACATGGTGAGGAGCCACATATTTCAGATGAATGCTCGAAATTATTATATGAAAATTATAAAGAAAACATGATGCACCCTTTATTTGAAATCGATAACGATCCATTAGCCCCTTATGAAAACAAATTATTTATTGAATGGGGAGGGGCAGCTGTTAAATGGAATCAAAAAGCAACAAATCAAAAACGTATTACACAACTAATAAATACGAGCAAAGCTGCTTTCCCTGGATTTGAAAATGTGATATTAAAGTATAATCAGTTAAAGCAAATGTTTGAAGATAGTGATACATATGCAGATTGGCACACAGCGCTACGTTCAATTAATGCTATATATGCGATAACAGACTGTTCTAACGGTAAAATCTACATAGGTTCTTCTTACAATAAGGGTGGATTATTTGGTCGATGGAAAGATTATGCTAATAAGATACACGGAGGTAACAATGCACTTGAACGACTACATAAACAAGATGGTAATGCACATTTACAATTCCAATACTCTATTTTGAAGGTCTTACCTAGGGATATCACACCATTAGAAGCAATTGAAGTCGAAACTAAGTTGAAGCAAAAGCTACAAACAATTAAATATGGTTATAACGAAAACTAATTCTCGATAATAAGAGTATTAGAAAATACAAGATATACCAAGTGCTGCCGTTAAAGAACTTGAAAGATTGATACATAAAGAAATCAACAAGTTAAAAGATGAATAAATTAGTGGATTATTAATGCAATAAATTTGTCAAGAAGTGGCTTTTTTATTGAGTATGCACTTTGTTGTTTGCAGATTTTATCTAAATAATGCGGGGTGAACCAAAATGGAGAAAAAACGAGGACAGCATTATGTCTGGAGATATTATCTAACCTCATGGACTGATGATTCGGAAAAATTATCTTGTTTAAGAAATAATAATTTATTTCCAGCAAATCCAAAGAAAATCGCCAAGGCTCGAGATTTTTATAGACTAAGAGATCTTAGCCAAGATGAAATAGCTATTATTGAACAAGGCTTTATCAATGGTTATCATACTGAAGAGATTCAAAAAATAAATAGAGAATGGATAAATGTGTTTACATCCATATTTAGAGATAAAAAGGTTTTAGAGCAAAAAGGGGAGTGGGATGATAAAAAAGAAGCAGAATTGGATGTGCATATGAATAACCTTGTAGAGGATTTTCATAGTAGAATAGAAGATTTAGCTCTGCCGTATTTAGATTCTCTAAAAAATAGTAATTTAGATTTTCTTGATAGTGAAATTAGTAAATTTGATTTCATGTTTTTCTTATGTTTACAGTATTTCAGAACCAATATGATGAAGAATAACATACTCAAATCTTTTGAGTCAGGTTCAGTACCTATACCTTCTACTTTTATTGAAAATGTTTGGAGTGTACTTTATTTTATATTTGCTACAAACTTAGCTGTTACTCTTAGCTCAAGTAATTCATTTCGTTTCTTGATGCTGAAGAATAATAGTACTATACCTTTTATAACTGGTGACCAACCGGTTATTAATACACATGCAAACTACTCTGTATATGAAGAAACAAAAGAATTTGAATTATACTACCCACTCACTCCATCATTAGCTTTACTAATAACTGATTCAAACAATTACAACGAAAATCAGTCTATATTCGAAGTTCAAGAAAATGAAGTAACATTGTATAACAATTTAATTTTTAATGCATCTTATGAACAAATATTCGCAAATAATGAGACTGTCTTGAAAAGTTTTAAGAAATAATACTGTGTCCGTTTCACATTAGAAAACAATTGGGCGCTTTTCTGAGGGAAGAAAATTATTTATAGACGAACGGTCAAAAAACGAGCAATCTATTTTTATCAGTAGGGTACACACTATTAATAATAGAGGTTCTGATGCATTGCCATCAAGCCAATATTTTAAAGTACCTCCATGTTATCAAAATGGTTATAAGAAAGAATATGGCATTCGCCATCTTCTTTCTTATATTAAACATAATTTCACATTAAATTAATACTAAAAATTATTTTAATAGATAAGGAGCACCATGTTGGCCAGGGTGTATCGATGATTAACGATCATACAGTTGGTGTTAAATAGTAAAGAAAAAATAATCTTTAATTTATGTATACATTCGAAAAATGTTATATAATCTTATATAGAACTTTTCCATATTTAACCTATAATAGAACGGAGGAAAACAATGTTTGAATTAAAATCTAACGTAGAAGATACATGTCAAAATTGGTGTAAGCCGGCCAGTAAAACTGAATCACAAAAATGTGAAAATGCTTTGAGAATGATTAAAGATGCTATACGTGAATCTGATGAATTAAAGGAAATGAACATTCAAATAGTTCCTAAAGGATCCTATCATAATAATACCAATGTTCGTTTAAATAGCGATGTGGACATAGCGGTTGTTTTAAAAAATCCTTTCTTCGCTGATTATCCTAAGGGTAAGGATAAGGGTGATTTTGGAAATTTTACTAGTTCCTATAAATTTAGCGATTATCGCGATGCAGTTGAAAGGGCTTTACATAAAAAATTTGGATCTGAAAATGTAAACAGAGGAAATAAAGCCTTCGATCTTCATTCAAATTCTTATAGAGTGGATGCAGATGTAGTACCTTGTTTAGAACATAGAAGATATAAGGATGATGGGGCATACACAACCGGAACAGCCTTCGATGCTCGTTTCACTGGTGAACGTGTTGAAAACTATCCCGTACAACATTATGAAAATGGAACTAATAAAAACACTCAAACAAGTCGACGATACAAAAGAGTAGTTCGAATCCTAAAGAGACTTAGATACAAAATGAAAGAGGATGGACATGAATATGAAACAATTTCTTCTTTCCTTATAGAATGCTTAGTATGGAATGTTCCTAATGGTTACTTTGGAAATGCTAAATTATCCGAAGATGTGGAAGCTTCATTGGATTATTTAATATACAATACAAGCAATCCAGATCTTTGTGGAAAATGGGGAGAGGTTTCTGAACTTTTATATCTTTTCCATTCTGGCAGAAAATACACTCGTACTGAAGTAAATGATTTTCTAAAACATGCAAAAACATATTTATTTAATTGACCTCCCTTATACAGGGAGGTTTTTTTTAGATTTTCTTGTGAAATTCATAGACCCCGTTGTTTCACGACCTGTCCAATAATGACCTTCTAGCACAAAATCACCATCATGTTTGATTCTTAGACGTGTTGCACCATCGTGCTTAGGATTGATTTCACGGTCTTTATCAGCATCGTTACCATATAAATAACATAAAAATTTCTGTTTACCTTCATCTTCAATAATGCCACTTACGTAACTACTACTATAAGACTGATTTGTTTCCATTTTAATATGTATACTATCAAATTCATGGCGTATTTCAATTTTTGCTGGTATTGGTGGGAGTTTAGTAGTCGTCCCAGGAGCCATATAATTTGATTCAAGCGTACCTTCCCAACACCCACCTAGAAATGGAATATTAGTTATCTTACAAGAGTAGAATAAATCTGGGCATAACTTCCATAGAATTGTTTTAAAAATAAATTTATCTAGGATAATAGTTATACCAGCAGCAGAAGACGCTGTTAACAGAATAGAGGGATCAAATTTACCACCCTTTAAGTAAAAAATAAAAACAAATATAACAATTCCTAAACTAATTAAGTATCTATAATACAATTTCTGATCGTACATCATTCCTCCTCCTTTCTTAATAAGATTAATAATTAGTATATGGGATATAAGAAAAAAAGTCATTAATATACATTTGAAGAAAGTATTTCATCATGTTGATAAAAAAGGATTTTTAATTTGTTTAAAAAAATCCACTAGAGAAAGGTCCCCCTTTTACGTAAGTATTTTTTATTTTGTTCTGGTGAAAAAAAATTAAAGTTTTTGTAAGTAATCTTTTGGATTTAGATATACTTATATTATGAATCTAACAAAGGCGTGTTCAGGTGGAAGCATTATCAAACGAATATGATTTATAAATAGAAGCTCCATAAAATGTATTACAGCGGTTATAGAATACTATAAAAGAAGAATATGATTTTAAAGTAGCATGGGAGTTAAATTTAGATCAAAAATTTCTCCCTATTTTAATCCTGCTCAAAAAAATTAACCTTTCTGTATTGATGTAAATGATATGTGATCATAATATTATTTTGATTTTAATTGAGAGAGTTCGTATAATAGGGACTTGTTATTTAAATTGAATGTCTAAGTATACAAAGGAGCTTTATCAATGCAATTAACTGATGATCAATATTTAAAAAGAGAATTTTTTTGTCCACATTGTAAAGACGTTGCGGAACAATCATGGTTTACAATAAAACGAGAGCTTATTGAAGATCCTAGGGTATATCCTATATTTCAGGAAAACAGTTCTTGGGATCAGATCGCTGATATCATAGCTGATAGGGATGACGCTTCTAAATTTATAAATTGGAGCTTTGACATTAGTACTTGTGGTTTATGTACGGATTATGTAATTTGGGTTGATAAAACTCCATTACGTAGAAACTCTAGTATTATTCCACTACCACATGAAAGTATGCCAGATCATATTCAGCAAATATATAATGAAGCGGAAAATGTATTTTTTACTTCTCATAAAGCAGCTAACATGTTATTAAGAATAGCGCTAAAAGAACTTCTCCAATACATAGAGGAGAACGGATTAACTAATTGTAATTCTGATAAGCAATCAATGAAATTAGATGCTAGCATAAGTCATGTATTAAAGTACTTGAAAATTTTTGGGGATGAAAGTCATTTAAGCTCTTGTCTTAATGATGGAGAGGTAGTGAGGACAGAAGAGGTTACCTTAATTATGTTTGACTTAGTAAATCTTATTGTAGGAGATAAACTTCATACTGGGAAAAAAGCGAAAGAAATTAAACAAAAATTAACTTTATTAAGGAGGAATTAGCTGGGGTACGTAACAAATAAATTTAATATGTCATAGGTTTATGTATAATTTAAAATTATTTTATGCTAAAAATAAATCAATTTCTTATTATAGGAATTGGTTTGTTTTTAACATAAAATAAAAATAATCGGAAGTTCCTTTGTATTAATTAAAGCCAGTAAAATAAACTGCACTCCAATTTTTAGTTTTATCTTTAACAATTGGAGTGCAGTTTTGTTAGGATTCAATTAGGAACAATGTTTATGGAAGTGGTTTAAATAAATTAAATTTAATCCTGATTAAATGAAACGACATTTTCTTTTTTATTTCGTAACTTCCTAAGTTCTAAATCCATATCATTTAGTCTTCTAACAAGCTTAGCACGTTCTAAGCCTAATAACTCATTTCTTTCGGTAAGTCTATTAACCTCATCTTGCAAACATTCATTATGCACTTTCAAATTATTAAATTCTATTTGGTCTATAATGGTTCTATCAAGAAACTTCTCAAGTTCTGATATTCGTATTTGCTGTTTACCTTGTTTGTTTTTGGATAATAGGTCTTGATTTTCAATATCATTAATACGTTCTTCAATATATAAACGCAATGTATTTGGGTTATTGTAAACGGTGCTTTTAGAGATATTTATCGTATTACATATCCCTCGAATATTGAAGTTTATGGATTTGATTTCTTCAAGTGCTTTATTGATCCGTTCTTCGGTTTGAAGAAAGTATTGTTCGATTGTAATAAATTGTTCTTGTGTACTTTCCTTATAACGATTTAAATCACCTAAGTTAAACTGCTCTAAACGTTCCTTAGTTGCAGCTATAATGTTTTCTCGTTCCATACCTGCACTTCCTTCTCAATATCACTAATGCTCTCGATGATTTCCGTCAATTTAGGATATTTATTTTGAACTCCTTTGAAACCAAGCTTACCTACCTCATCTTTAAGCAATTTTAACTCTGGACATAATTTTCGCTCAATATACTTTTTGATACCTTTTAATTCTCTTTCAAATTCGTTACGATACTTTTGATTTTTCCTATACAAGTTTTGATTGTGTGCAATGATGCTCGCTTTTTCCTGGAATCGTTTTATTGAATATGGTAAATCATCTAACGAATGAATCTGAACACCGATATAATAAGCATCATTAATACTTGATATATATTCATTTCGTTTACAAATTTTATCAAAAGCTTTTGCGCATAAACCTAATTCCATATCAGCAATTGGATTATTAGTTCTTGAAAGTCTAGATATAATCTCCTCTATATCTATGAAAATGTTAAGTTTATTTTTTTTCAAAAACTTATTTATTCGATCGTAAACGCCCTGATATTCTTCAGATTGAAGTTCTTCTTTTATATATTTATCAGATGTTGCATCTATATCTGTGATAAGCGTAGAACCGTCCTTTGATGACCTTTTGTGTAACGTTTCGATTGCATTCACGTTGAATTTTTCCATCTCTTCAAGCCGAATATAATGATTGGTCATTTCTTCGGTTAAATGGTTCATATGTTGGCGGATGAAATCTAGATGATAACCTCTATTGTATAAAATGGTAGCTAGTACAACTCGGTATTGATGGAAAGTAACATAATATATATATCTATCCATTTCATCATCTGGAATAAAATTTGCAATTTTAAAATTTCTCTTTCTCGTTACGGCAAATTGCTTTACTTCGTGGTCGGCAATTTTATGGAGTTGTAATACATTTTGATGTCGATAAAAGAATTCCACTAGACGGAGACGTAATAACGTTTTTGATACATTAGTTCCTTTATTGTTAACAAATAAGTATCGAGAATTTCTTCTTTCTCTGTATAACTCAGTAAGCGTTTTATAAGCAAGTAGGGCATTCTCCGTAATAAAACTTCTAGTCCATTTGAAATTTTTTTCTTTAACTGTCTTGTAAGTCTTAAAGTTTAAATAGTAAAAGGATTCATTTTCACCCTTAACACTTATTTCGTCTAACATACCTACTTCCAATATTCTAAATTCGCCAATACGCATTCCAGTTTCCGCACATAAAACAATCATACAAGCCGCAGCACGTCGATTGATTGATAATTCCTTATTGCGTATATCCTGAATGGCAATAGAAATTATGTTGTTGTGTACTTCTATCGGAACAAACTTATGTTTCCCTTTTTCTCTCTCAATTTTAACTTTTCTTGTGTTATGTGTATTAAGATACTTATATACCTCCGAAAAGTTAACTTCTGGTACTCTAAGTTCAATTTCCGATAAAAAGTTCCTAATGGCTGTTTTTTTGTCAGATAGAGCACGTTCAGTTTTAGTGTCGCTTAAAAACTCTTCAAGAAAAGGAATATCAATAAGATTTGGATAGAACGTATGATTTTCAGTTAAATACCTAATTAAACCTTTTACGACATAATATTTAGCTTTTACAGTGGTGAACCGATTATGGTGGTTAAATAGTTGTCTTAAAATCATATATTTAGCGTAATTTTTATATGTTGCATCAAATTGGGAAAAATTATAAGTATATGCCCAATCCTCACCGGAAAATCTTTTAAATTCGTCAAACACCCATAAATCATCCGAGAAATTTAAAGAAGGGGTTACAGGGAAATCCACAAATGTCTTGGGTTTTATATCGATAAGTTCTACTTGCACATCTTCATAGGTTGGTAAGTTTCTTATGAACTCAAGCTTCTGCTCCATCTTGCTCGCCTCCAATTTTTTCGAGTAACTTTACATAATAGGCTGTATATAATTTGAGTTGAGCATCGATGATGTTTCGTTCTTGGCTATTTAACGTAATCTCTTTAAGTGTTTTTAGCCTCGTAATTTGCTCCTTAAATAACGGTATTCTATTCGTGGTGGTAGCAAAATGGGGGCAAATAAGGCATTCGTATTGCTCCTCGTCAGTTACACAACCTTCCTGTTTACATCCACCAAGCCCATCCTCTACTGGATTAAGATCCTCAACATTTTTTTTATCTAAAATATTTCCATAAACATCGACCCCTGAAATTGTAACCCCTGCAAAAATTTCGCCATATTTTTGGGCTTCGGTTGTTTTACGGTAATACCTCCTAGCGGTATGAACACCATTACCTGCCATTTCTGCGATTACGGCAGTTGGTAGTCCATCATTTATACCTTCGGTATATAAATTGTCTATATAAGTAGCTCGAAGGGAGTAAGGACGGTATTTGTTATGAAGTTGTCCTTCTAATTCTTTTTGAATCTTGGAAAAGGTGTGTATAAACTGCCAGACTATCTCTATGATCCTACCTTTCCTCCAAGTGTCTTCTTTCAAAAAAATATATTTTGCAGAATCTGTATTTGCTTTACTATGTGCATCTTCTGTGAGACGTATGGCCTCTTCAATAAGGTTAATTTTCTCCATTGTTAGAGTTGCTTTTATTTTTTGGTTGCCAGATGTTTTTGAATGATATTGAATTACGCCAGTTTGGTCAGACTTCTCTAAAATACAGTCTCTTTCCAGGGCTAATATTTCTCCCGAACGAAGTTTGGTTGTTGTAGCCAAGTCGAAAACTATATAACAAAGCTCCCCTATAATTCCTTGTGATCTTTGTTCTTGAAACTTTTTAGTAAATAAATCTACATCATGTTTAGTCATAGGTGTACCACCATCATAATCTATCGGTGTTTGCTTGAGTAAATCGATTAACAACTCTGGAATTTGATATTTATCTTTATAAAATTTCAAATAAGCTCTACTACGCTTGACATATTGATTCATAGTACTTGGTTCCTTAGTGCCTATGTAGAACCCCCATTGTTCCAAGGAATCCGCATTAACAAGACCAGTGAAATTGCTTGATTGCTTATAGCTAGAAATAAAATTCAGTAAATCAAAGTTCGTATAAATACCTCTTGTCACCGTGCTTACCGACATACTAGACTGTTTCCAAATGTAATATTTCAAATCTTCACGAAAAGATTTGTCTTTAACCTTTGTAAAATCAATCCCCACAGGCTTGAATTTTAAAACGCTTGCATAACCATCATGAGGTATTAGATGCCATCTATTTTCTAACGGGACATCTTCAAATGAATTATATGATATTAGTTTATATCCTCTGTCATACATAAGAGAAAAGGAGTTGCTGCTTAACATATTTTCGTTGTAGAGTGTTCCTTCGAAGATATTATGTTGAATATTTTGCTCTTTAATAATTTTACAAAGATACACATAAAAACGAATAAGGGAAACAGAAAAATTCCTTATTTTAGTAGTGTTGATAATATTCGCTTTCTGATAAAACCTGTACTGCTTTTTTAAGACCTCGAATGTGAAATCAGTAATGGATTGGGGCTCTTTTTCCACCGCCAATAAACTATAACGAAATAAATAAATGAATTGTCTTATAGGATTGTGTTGTTTACTGTTAGCTTCACTTGCATAAAATCCCAAGAGCAAGTTTTTAATTTCGTCATTGCAGATATTTAAGTTAAATAAGATAGGAAACCTTTTATCGTCACCTGGAATTAAATGTAGCTGATTTGGTGAACTTTCAAGAGGAAAATTAGTACCTACTTTATCCAACCAATAATCACTCAGTAAATTGTTCATTTTAGAGGACTTTCGTTCTTCATAAAGTAGAAACTCTTTATATTCTCTGAGTTCAGTGAGACCTTTTGTATTTAAATGTACATTTTCTATGATGTATCGATATAATTGCGACAACAATTTTCTCGCCATTTTTTGGCCCAGTTCCCCAAAGTTTTGAACACGGATACTCTTCATGCTTAAACAATACTGTTTCCAAGAAATAAGTTCGATAGTATAGTTCTCAAATATGGAAATTAACCATTGCTCAAAATATTTATGAACTGCTCCACGGTTGCTCTCTGTAAAAGCCTGTTGGGAATATACCTTCTCAAAAAAATTGAAAAATATGAACTTAAACTCTTCGTCCTTTAGGTGGTTTTCTATATGCTGTTCTAAATTCTCTTTTACTTCATTTAATAGGTTAACAGTTCTTACTACCTCACTTTTATATTTTCCACCATAGAAAGTTATATTACGTTCGTTGTAGTTTGTCCCCTCAAAGATATTATGTTGAATATCCTGCTCTTTTATAACCGTACAAAGATACGAATAAAATCGAATTAGATATTTAGTGAACCTAAAATTTTCACTACGTTTTTGTGTGTTAGCAACATTTTCTTTATTCGCACTCTTATAAAACCTATACTGCTTTTCAAATACTTCAAATGTGAAATCAGTAATGGATTGGGGCTCTTTTTCTATCGTCATTAAACTGTACCGAAACAAGTATACAAAGTGGCTTAATGCAAGTTCTGGTCGACGTTCGTTCAGAAAAAATCCTATAAGTAAGTTTTTAACCTCACCTTTGGACATGTTCAAGTTAAGTATATTAGCGAAACTACTCTTATTGTTTCTTATTTTTAATTGACCTTCTGAAAAAAAATGCAGCTGATCTAGTGAACTTTCAATAGGAAAGTTAGTGCCAATTTTTTCGAAGAGATCCTCGCTCATCCAATCAGCACTTCGCTCTTCCCAAATTAGAAATTCTTTATGCTCTTTGAGTTCAGTAAAGCCTTTTGTATCCGAATGTACATTTTCTATAATGTAATGATAAAATTTTGATAACAATTTTCTTGCTGTTTTTCGTTTTGAAAGATCCCAATCTTGAGTACGGATACTCTTCATGCTTAAACAATACTGTTCCCAAGAAATGAGTTCGATAGTGTAGTTCCCAAATAGGGGAATTAAGATGTCCTCAAAATGGCGTCGGAAATCCCGAATTTCTCCAGACGGAAAAGCTTGTTGTTCATAATTGTCCTCAAAAAAACTCCAAAATAAGGACTTAAACTCCTCGTTTTTTAGGTGGTTTACTATATGCTGTTTAAAAAGTCCTATTACTGTACTCGATAATTTAGTGGTTTTAACTGGCCTTTTAACTGTTATCATAGATTTAATCCCCGCTTAGTGAGTTCATCTTGCTTAATAGCGAAATCTATTAAATCGTCTTCCGTAGGGTTAAAGTATTTCTTAACGCTACTCGTATATGAATGCCGCATAACGTGAGCTAACTTAAGTTCATCAAACCCTTCTGATAAAACTTTAAACATTGCAAAACCGTGACGAAAGCGATGGTTCAAGTTGTCAGTTTTCTTTCCTGTGTCAATTTTAATTCCAACTTCTTGAAAAATTTTTTTCATAATTTTATTCCAAGCTCCACTAGTTATTGGCGTGTAGTTCTTACTAATAAAAATATATGCGTTTCTATCAATATCAATTGAGCTAACTTTATCGGCTATATTTTTCAATGAGTAATTTTCAAATGTTTTATCACTCATTGAAAAAGGGGAGGTAGTTTCATCAATGTATTCTTGAATCAAGTCAAACGTTTCAGGTGTAATTTTGACAATTTGGATACCTGCATCTTCTTCACTATAAATAGGGTTATTGTAAGTATCGCGTGATATAACCTTTAAACAAGCTTTTGCGTATTGCCAAGGCTTATCTGTTAAACGATTTCTTAATATTAGTCGACATTTGTTTTTCTGTTTTGTTATATCTTCACCGTGAATATCCTCCAGGGTTAAACCTAAAACTTCACCGATTCTAAGTCCGTATTCGTACATCAATTTAACAATAATCTTATCGCGAAGTGTATATTTATCCTCAATTAATTTAGATATTTTTAAATATTCGGAATATGTTATGTATTTTGGAACCACTCTTGATTTGACTTCCTTTAAGTTTATTGAGTATGCTTGTACTTCTAGCGCATTATCTTTAGAGTTAAAAGCATTTCCACTACCTATGATTTTTTGCGTTCCGCTTATTTCTTCAAATATGTTGTCTTTTATCCCTAAATATTGAAAAAAGCTTCTATACACGCCAAAATAATTATTTATAGTGTCATTCTTTCGAATGGTCTTAAAGTCATATGAAATATAGCGCCCAATATTTTGTCCACCTTTTAGGAAAGCTATAATTTTGTTCTTATCATCCACATCTAAATAATTTATGTCCGTATTAAAAAGCTCAATGTATGAGTAAAGCAATTTCAAAGCACGAAGTGCTTGATCCCTTTTACTAAATCCACTATTTCCTAATTCTACGTTCAAATATTTATAAGCCTCAAAATAAGATTTCCCATTCGTGCCTATAACCATCATATATGTAAAATCGTTGTATGTTTTGGTGATACCAGCTACCATAACTTCATAGGACTGACCTCCTCTAATCCTCTTATATTTATTTCCAAAATACCCCTTATACTCAAAAATCTTATCCATACATTCACCTACTCTCTAAAAACTTTAGTAACCCCTAGGATTCTTAATAGTCAGAATACTATAACGAATGTATCATTATATTGGACATCACGCAAGGTAGCTTATTACAATTAGAGCATAAAAAAAATAAATTCTTGTGTTTCTTATACCCTTAACAACTTATTCTGTTGGACACAAACATAAGGTTGAATAACTTCACCACCGAAGAAACCAGTTCCTATTTTTTTCGTAAACTCAATGCCGATAGAAACGCCTTTTGCGGCACAAAGAAACGCATCTTTTTGACAAACTACTTTCCCTTGATATTCTGTTAAATCTACAGGAATAATTTTACCCGGATAAGGAGCAGCAAAGGATACGTGACGCTTGCCGTGACCTGTATTTGTAAATACAGTCATAAACATGCTTTCCCCTGTAACGAGACGCTTACCAGCGCCCATTAACTTTCCGAATAAACCTCCAGATGGTCCAGAACCATCACCGAAGATTGTTTCCATTTCGATGTAATCTTCCATCATCATCATTGCGCCAGCTTCTGCAATAACGCTTTCTTCTGGGTCTAACTCAATTTCAACAAACTGCATATCATCGCCGTATAATTTATACTCGATTTCATGTGCTTGCATTTTTTTCACCTCATAAATATGTAGTAATTATATTGTACAGAAATTATTAGAATTAGAACACTATAGTTTTGTTAATTTTCCAATAAAATATGAATATGGAAGTTCAACATTATATTAAAATTATAAAAAAATAATGGAATGAAAGTGTTCTCATTTGACGTTTTGGATATAGCGTGATATAGTGAAGTCACTATTGAGCTACATAATGTGGTACGGAAATAAAGCACGTTGAATTAAAGGCTGTAAGCTTGTTATACATTCATGTCCTTTATATCCACCTTTTCATGTGGATTCATAGTTTCATTTTTATTTAGGAGGTACATGACATGCAAACAGGTAAAGTTAAATGGTTCAACAGCGAAAAAGGTTTCGGTTTCATCGAAGTTGAAGGTGGAGACGATGTATTCGTTCACTTCTCAGCTATCCAAGGTGACGGATTCAAAACTTTAGAAGAAGGTCAAGAAGTTTCTTTCGAAATCGTTGAAGGTAACCGTGGACCACAAGCTGCTAACGTTACAAAAAACTAATTAGCTAGCGATAAAAAGCATTCCGATTTTCGGAATGCTTTTTTTTATTCTTTGGAACTCGACTCATTTGAAGATAATTCGCCCTTAAAGGTACGCTCTTCAAAGTCATCAAGCATTTGCTCATATTCTTCATGTTCTTCCGTAGCGAAAACTTGCGGATTTTTTCCATACATATCTGTACCGATAAAGTTTTCAAAATCCTCTACGTAGCCTACGTTTTCTTCACTATTTACGTACATGCCGTTATAGTTTTTCGAATCTTGTCTTTCTAAATCAGATGGTGTTTCAGATGTTCCGTAATTGGCAACATCTTGCCATGCATCTTCTGCATCATATTCAACAGAACGATCTTCATCATGTTTGTGGAAAGAAGGAGATAACACTTCTTCTTCGACTGGTCGTGTATTCATATTTAACTTATTTGTCGCGTGCTGGATGCATGTTGTAGCAGTCGGCATTGCTTCTAATCTTTCAAATGGAATTTCTTCACCAGATACTTCGCAAATGCCGTAAGTACCCGCTTCTATTTTTTGCAGGGCATGTTTCGTATCCTCTAGCTGTTTATGCCAAAGTTCAATAAGCCCGAAGTCTTTTTCACGTTCATATAGCTCTGTTGCCATATCAGCCGGATGGTTATCGTAGCTAGATAATTCTCCAACAGATTCACGTTCAGATGCACGATCTTCATTTTCGTGTGTTTGTATCGTTTGCTCTAGTTCTTGTTTTTGTTTTTCTAAAACGGATTTAAATTGATTTATTTGTTGTGGAGTTAACATAGTCGTCCACCTTCCTACAATTCAGTTTCTTTACATAGTATGAGCGTTGCGAGTAGGAATTATGAGCTGAAATTGGTATATGAAAAAGGAGCCGCATTAGCAGCTCCTTTTAAAGGAAATATCCAAGTAATAATCCGATTCCCATGAGGAGACCGAAGATTGTATTTGTTTTTGCTGTTGCTATCATCGCAGGTACCATTTCCATTGGAATGCTTTTGCCGATAAAGCCTTTCGTCGCTTTAAATGCTTTCGGTGCACTTAAAAATACGATAAGCATCCATGGTGATACAATGCCCACGATAATTAAAGCAATTGTCCAAATGTAGGAAACGATGAACATAGAAGCAAGTACACCGACCGCTCGCTCGCGTCCAACGAGAATGGCTAACGTTTTACGACCGTTTTCTTTATCGCCATCTAAGTCACGGATGTTATTAGCTAGTAAAATGGCACCAATTAAAATGGAGCTTGGAATAGATAGTAAAACGACTTCTGATGTTACAGTTCCAGTTTGAATAAAGAATGAAATCCCGATAATAATGACACCCATAAATAATCCGGCTGTTAACTCTCCAAATGGTGTATAGGCAATTGGAAGTGGACCGCCTGTATAAAGGTAAGCAACGGCCATACAAACAAGACCGATTGCAGCAAGCCACCAGCTAGAATTCATACAAATATAAACACCTAATAGTATTGCGATGCCGAAAAATCCAAATGCTAAGTTAAGCACTGTTTTTGGCTGAATGCCATCGCGAACGATAGCGCCGCCGATACCAACTGAACCTTCGTGATCAAGTCCTCTTTTGTAATCAAAATATTCATTAAACATGTTTGTTGCTGCCTGAATGAGAAGACAAGCAAGAAGCATTATAAGGAAAAGAGGGAGATGTATTTGATTTATACCTCCGACCTGCATTGCATAGGCTGTTCCGATGAAAACAGGAACGAAAGCTGCTGTTAATGTATGGGGACGTAGTAAACTCCACCAAATGCGCCAGCCTGTTTGCTTGCTTGGCTTTGGCGCCGTAGGAGAGGAATTCGTTTCGACGTTCATTTCCATGTTGAATCCTCCTTTGGTCACATATTGTACACAACTAAGTGTAGAAAAAGCATCATTTAGTGTCAACGTTTATTTTCTAGGAAGAGAAGGTGAATTTCTCAGAAATGCTAAACGTTGACAGGCCTTTCGTTTGAGGTGTATCTTAAAATCAAGCGTAATTATGACTATTTTTCGCCCATAGGGGGGAGACAATTGTGATTCAAACGAAACAAAAAGGCTTGCAGGAAGTTCTAAGTGCAGCCATTAAGCATGCAACTGATGAAAAAATATTGGTTAGTTTTGTAAAAAAAATAGACTGGATGGATCCACTTCTGTTTTATGCAGCAGGAAAAAGGATCTCATTCGAAAATAGATGTTATTTTGCAGACCCAGCTCAGCATGTAATATTTGCTGGAATTGGTTCTGTTTTCACTATAGCAACTGCTTCTCACAAACGCTTTCAAACTGCTCGTGACGAGTGGGATAAAGTAAAAGAGAAAGCATTTGTACAAAGAGAAAGATACGAATTTGGAACAGGTCCTCTTTTATTTGGTGGATTTTCATTTGACCAAGAAAAAGAGAAAACAGATTTATGGAAAGAATTTGATGATACGACATTTTCACTACCGGCATTTTTATTAACTGTAAAAAATGAAAAAGCATGGTTAACAATGAATACATTCGTTTCAGCAACAGATTGTGCAGAAACTCTTTATAACGAAATTGTTTCTTTAGAAGAGAAAATTTTTGAGGAGAGTAAATGTGCACTAGAAGGATCGAAATTAACAGTTACTTCTAAAGTAGAAGTGGATCCGAAAGGCTGGATGAAGTCCATTGAGAAAGTGCAAGATGAGATGAAGCAGGGGAACGTGCAGAAGGTTGTATTAGCGAGGGAGCTAAAAGTAGAGATGGATCATCATATTGATTCTGCGCTTGTTTTAGAAGCACTTCGCATTGGGCAACCAGATTGTTACGTATTTTCTTTTGATTATAAAGGAGCATGCTTCTTAGGAGCGACGCCAGAGAGATTAATTCGCAAAGAAGATGAGAAGTTTACTTCAATGTGTCTTGCTGGTTCAACTGGTCATGGTCAATCTATAGAAGAAAGTAAGCGAAATAGTGATGCGCTTCTTCATGATGAAAAGAATTTAGCTGAACACGGTTATGTTGTGAACATGATTCGAGGAGTATTAAATGAGCACTGCGAATCCGTTAATATTCCGGAAAGTCCAGGTCTATTAACAACGAAAAACTTAATTCATTTATATACGCCTGTAGAGGCAAAAGGCGACGCGAGTCTTTTAACGATGGTAGAAGAATTACATCCAACACCAGCTCTTGGCGGGACACCTCGTTTAGAAGCGATGAAACTAATTCGTGATGTTGAATTGTTAGACAGAGGATTATATGGTGCACCGATTGGCTGGATAGATGATGAAGGAAATGGTGAATTTGCGGTTGCACTTCGCTGCGGATTATTAAATGGAGAGAAAGCATCCTTATTTGCCGGTTGCGGGATTGTAATTGATTCAGTACCGCAACTTGAATATGAAGAAACAAGTTTGAAGTTTAGACCGATGCTTGGTGCTTTGGAGGAATTAATGAAATGAACAATCATATAGAAGCATTATCATATTATTTAGGCGCGTTCGTGGATGAACTGACGCGTCTAAATGTATGTGATGTTGTCATTAGTCCAGGCTCACGGTCAACGCCGATTGCTCTACTAATGGAACAACATGAAGGAATGAACACATATTTACATGTAGATGAAAGATCTGCAGGATTTTTTGCGCTCGGTATTGCAAAAGCGAAAAAACGTCCTGTTGCATTATTATGTACGTCAGGAACGGCTGCAGCGAACTACTATCCAGCTGTATGTGAAGCTTTTCATTCTCGAGTGCCGCTTATCGTCTTAACGGCAGATAGACCGCATGAATTAAGAGATGTCGGTGCACCACAAGCGATGAATCAAATTAATTTATACGGCACGTTTGTGAAGCAATTTACAGAGATGGCACTTCCAGAAGCGAATGAGGCGATGTATCATTACGCTCGCATGACAACGCAGCGCACGATAGCAAGCGCGCTTTTAGCACCGCAAGGACCTGTTCATCTTAATTTTCCGGTTCGCGAACCGCTTATCCCGGACTTCTCATTAGAAAGTTTATGGGATAAAGGACGCGGAGAATATACAGGAGTAGTTCAGCAAGGGAACGCGGTGATGCCGAGTGAATATGTAGATTCTCTTGTAGGGCGCCTTTCACATATGGAAAAGGGGCTTATTATTTGTGGAGATGATAGTCATTCAGAAATCGCAACGTTTGCAACGCAACTAGCTGAAAAAACGGGATATCCAATATTAGCGGATCCACTTTCTAACATTCGTAGCGGGCACCACGACAAAACGATGGTAATTGACTGTTACGATACATTTTTACGAAATGAATTGTTAAAAGAAACGTGGAAGCCGGACGTTTTAATTCGCTTCGGTGGTATGCCTGTTTCGAAAGCATTAACGCAATTCATTAAAAAACAGACGAAAGCCGTTCATATCGTTGTTGACGAATCTGGACAATGGAGAGATCCGGCTCTCGTTGCAACAGAAGTTGTCCAAGCGAGTGATATTGCATTTTGCAGTGCACTAATAGAAAAAATGCCAGTTATGAAAAAGAATGATTGGTCCCAAATGTGGCAACATATAAACGAAAAAACGAAGGAAACGCTTCGTGAAATGGAAACATATGATACGGCATTTGAAGGAAGAGTCATTACAGATATTGTCCGCGTATTACCAGAAGGGGCAACGTTATTTGCAAGTAATAGTATGCCAATTCGTGATACAGATTCTTTCTTCTTCACATCGGATAAAGACATTCAAGTAATGGCAAATCGCGGTGTAAATGGGATTGATGGGATCATTTCGACAGCTTTAGGAGCGAGCATGATTTGCGATCCACTTGTATTAGTGATTGGTGATTTATCATTCTATCACGATTTAAATGGACTACTAGCCGCAAAATTACATGAATTAAACATAACGATTGTCGTTGTAAATAATGACGGTGGCGGTATTTTCTCATTCTTACCACAGTATGAGAAAAAGGAACATTTCGAATCGTTATTTGGAACACCGATTGGCCTTGATTATGAGCATGTTGTCAACATGTACGGTGGTTCATTTAGCCGTGTAAATGGCTGGGAGCAATTCCGAGAAGAAGTACAAAAAGGAACAACGACAGAAGGTTTACACGTTGTGGAAATTTGTACGAACCGTGATGAAAACTTAACGTTGCACCGTACGTTATGGGCAAAAACACAGGACGTAATTACTACATCGTTGCAAGGTGAATCAAAATGAACGTAACGCTGCAAGGTGTATCGTATGAATATGAAGTAGTCGGAAGCGGGGAACCACTTCTACTTCTTCATGGTTTTACGGGAAGCATGGAGACGTGGCGTTCCTTCGTTCCTTCTTGGAGTGAGCAATTTCAAGTCATTTTAGTAGATATTGTTGGGCACGGAAAAACGGAAAGTCCTGAAGATGTGACGCATTATGATATTCGAAATGTAGCGTTGCAAATGAAAGAACTACTAGATTACCTTCATATTGAAAAGGCGCACATACTTGGCTATTCAATGGGCGGTAGACTGGCGATTACAATGGCGTGTCTATATCCAGAATATGTACGCTCTCTTTTATTAGAAAATTGTACAGCTGGGCTTGAAAGGGAAGATGAGCGAAAAGAACGCTGTGAAAAAGATGAGCGACTTGCTCAAAAAATTGAGCGAGAAGGCATCGAAAGTTTTGTATCGATGTGGGAAAATATTCCGCTGTTTGAAACGCAAAAACGTTTAGCACAAAACGTACAAGAAGCAGTGCGAAAAGAACGACTTGCTAACAATCCAAAAGGGCTCGCAAATAGCTTGCGCGGCATGGGAACAGGGGCTCAGCCTTCATGGTGGAATGAGCTGCAAAACTTAAAAATGCCTGTTCTTTTAATGAATGGAGAGTATGATGAAAAGTTCTTTTGCATATTAAAAAATATCGAAAAATGCGTCTCTGACGCGAAATTTGTCAAAATTGATGGTGCTGGTCATGCAATTCATGTGGAACAACCGGAAAAGTTTGATACAATAGTAAAGGGATTTCTAAAAACTATGCAGTGATGCTTTTTTCAGTTAAGAATGAAGTTACACTTATAGAGGAGATCAGAAATATACAAGGAGGTAGTTGTAATGGCTATTGAATGGGTAAAAGAAGGCAATTACGAAGATATTATTTATTCAACATACAATGGTATCGCAAAGATTTCGATTAACCGCCCTGAAGTACATAACGCATTCCGTCCTAAAACGGTAATGGAGTTAATCGACGCTTTTGCACATGCTCGTGATGATGCAAATGTTGGCGTTATCATTTTAACAGGTGAAGGTGGACGTGCATTCTGTTCTGGCGGCGACCAAAAAGTTCGCGGTCATGGTGGATATGTAGGTGACGACCAAATCCCACGTCTAAACGTATTAGACTTACAACGTCTAATTCGCGCAATTCCTAAACCAGTTATCGCAATGGTAGCAGGTTATGCAATCGGTGGTGGGCACGTACTTCATATCGTATGTGACTTAACAATCGCTGCAGACAACGCTGTATTCGGACAAACAGGTCCTAAAGTAGGAAGCTTTGACGGTGGATACGGAGCTGGTTACTTAGCTCGTATGGTAGGCCACAAGAAAGCTCGCGAAATTTGGTACCTATGCCGTCAATACAACGCGCAAGAAGCGCTTGATATGGGCTTAGTAAATACAGTAGTACCATTAGAACAACTTGAAGCAGAAACAGTACAATGGGCAGAAGAAATTTTAGCAAACAGCCCAATGGCACTTCGTTTCCTAAAAGCTGCATTCAACGCAGACACAGACGGTCTAGCTGGTATTCAACAACTAGCTGGAGATGCAACGTTATTGTACTACACAACTGACGAAGCAAAAGAAGGTCGCGACGCGTTCAAAGAAAAACGCCGTCCAGACTTCGGTCAATTCCCTCGTTTCCCGTGATCAAACCAAAAGCGGAAGCAGCTCGTTCAGAATGTGAGGGGGATGGAACTCCTGACGTAGAGGCGCTTTTTGCCTCGTAGGAAGGCGTGAAACGACCGACTGTTCTAGCCGCTGTAGCTGGATGTTTTAAAAGCGGAGCCGACTGTTTAGCCCCGTTGACTAAGGTTCTTTCGCATAGAAAGTGTTTTTTACTTTCTTGTGCGGAAGGTTCTTAGACGGAAGGGGCTAGGAGGCGCAGCTGGATAAGGTCAAACCGGAAACAAAACAACTAAGAGACTTGATGTCATATCAAGTCTCTTTCTTTCATGAAAGGAGAATGAATGATGGAGACGATGCCAAATTGGTTAATGCAACGTGCATTTTTAACACCAGATCGCACTGCAATTGAAATAGAGGAAGAGAAAGTTACTTTTATGCAGCTGCATGAAAAAGTAGTATCTGTTTGTGAACACCTCACACATATAGGAGTGAAGCGTGGGCAAAAGGTGGCTGTTCTGATGAAAAATGGTATGAAGATGATTACAGTTATTCACGCCCTATCGTACGTAGGTGCAGTAGCTGTGCTTTTAAATACGCGTCTTTCAAGAGAAGAGCTACTTTGGCAAATGGATGATGCTGAAGTTATTTGTTTAGTGACAGATCAAGATTTTGAGGCTAAAGATATTCCTGTGTATTCATTCACCGACATAATGAATGGACCAAAAGAGGAAGCCTCTATACACGAAGAATTCTCTTTAAAAGAAGCGATGACAATTATTTATACGTCAGGGACGACTGGAAAACCGAAAGGCGTTATTTTAACGTACGGCAATCATTGGGCAAGCGCGGTTGGTTCTTCGCTTAATTTAGGACTTCGTGATGATGATTGCTGGTTAGCTTGTATGCCGATGTTCCACGTTGGCGGGCTATCTCTTTTAATGAAAAATATTATGTACGGCATGCGCATTTTACTCGTTCCGAAATATGATGCTGATTTTATTCATAAAGCACTTCAAACGAGAGGTGTAACGATTATTTCTGTCGTTTCTAAAATGTTAACTGATTTATTAGAGCGACTTGGGGCAGAGACATATCCATCTTCTTTACGATGTATGTTACTTGGCGGAGGACCAGCGCCGAAACCGTTATTAGAAACGTGTGTTGATAAAGGGATTCCTGTATATCAAACGTACGGTATGACAGAAACGTCTTCGCAAATTTGTACGTTATCCGCAGATTATATGTTAACGAAAGTAGGGTCAGCTGGAAAACCACTATTTCAGTGCCAACTGCGTATTGAAAAAGATGGCGTAGTAGTGCCGGCGTTTACAGAAGGCGAGATCGTAGTAAAAGGACCGAACGTAACAGGTGGTTACTTTAACCGTGAAGATGCGACGCGTGAGACAATTCAAAACGGATGGCTTCATACTGGTGACCTCGGTTATTTAGATGAAGAAGGATTTTTATACGTATTAGATCGCCGCAGTGATTTAATTATTTCTGGCGGAGAGAATATATATCCAGCTCAAATTGAAGAAGTGTTGCTTTCTCATCCGGCGGTAGCGGAAGCTGGTGTTGTCGGTATGACTGATGATAAATGGGGACAAGTACCCGCTGCTTTTATTGTAAAAAGTGGAGAGGTAACAGAAGAAGAAATTCTTCACTTTTGCGAGGAGAAATTAGCGAAATATAAAGTGCCGAAAAAAGCGTGGTTCTTAGAGGAATTACCACGAAATGCTTCGAAAAAATTGTTAAGACGAGAGTTAAGACAATTAGTGGAGGAGATGTAAGTGGAGATAAAAAAAGCGACACTTCATATAACGGAAATGCCACTCGTCATCCCGTTTGCTGCAAGCTACGGAACGTATGAAAAGCGTGAGAGTATCGTCATTGAATTAGAAGATACGGACGGGTACATTGGATTTGGGGAAGTCGTTGCTTTTTCTGAACCGTGGTATACGGAAGAAACAGTGAAGACGGCGCTGCATGTACTGCAAGACTTTTTATTACCGGATTTATTAAAGGCTGAAATTTCTCATCCGAATGAAGTGCCAAGTTTGTTCCAGCATATAAAAAGAAACCGAATGGCAAAGGCCGGAATTGAAGGGGCTGTTTGGGATTTATATGCGAAGCGTCAAAAGAAATCATTAGCGACATTGCTTGGCGGAACGAAAGCTGAAATTGAAGTTGGTGTTGTAATTGGGCTTAATACGATTCCGGTTATGTTAAAACAAATCGAGAAGTACGCGGAAGAAGGATACGAGCGTTTTAAAGTGAAAATAAAGCCAGAGCATGATTATGAGTTATTGAAAGAAATTCGTAAAGAGTTTCCGCATATCCCGTTAATGGCTGATGCAAATTCAGCGTATACATTAGCGGATACGGAGAGTCTGAAACGACTAGATGAATTCCAATTGATGATGATTGAGCAACCGCTAGCGGATTACGATTTTCTTGATCATGCACAGTTGCAAAAGAAAATAGAAACGCCAATTTGTTTGGACGAAAGTATCCATAGTTTAGAAGATGCGCGTGTTGCGATTACACTTGGCAGTTGTCAAATCGTTAACATTAAACCAGGGCGAGTGGGCGGATTAACAGAATCAATCCAAATCCATAATTATTGTATGGAGCATAACATACCAGTTTGGTGCGGCGGTATGGTAGAGATGGGGATTTCAAGAGCACAAAATGTTGCCCTTGCCTCACTGCCTAACTTTACGATTCCAGGCGATATATCCGCTTCTAGTAGACATTGGGAGAAGGATATTATTTCACCGCAAGTGATGCTTGAGGGAGGGAAAGTGATGGTGCCGCAAAGCGTTGATACTGAGTATGAAGTAGATCGCGGAAGGCTGGCGGAAATCACGAAGCAGCGGATTGTGTTTGAGCGGTAGGTTGAGTCTTTAAAATAGTGGGCGAATTTCGTCGTTAATTGTCGGTAAGTCGATATTCCTTGTCGAAACGTCGATATATTAAAAAAATCGTCGATATAATTCAAGTTGTGTTCGATATATTTGGAAAATCGTCGATATAATTTCATTTACTAAGGTTACTCCCGCGAGTAGCCTTTTCTTATTGTACAAATTGGATAGACTAGTTTACAATCGAGCGTATAAAGGGGGAGTAAAATGAAGCGCATTTCCATTTTAATAGCGGATGATGAGGCAGAAATTGCTGATTTAATTGAGATACATTTAGAAAAAGAAGGGTACCACGTCGTGAAAGCAGCTGATGGAGAAGAGGCAATTCATATTATTGAAACGCAGCCAATCGATTTAGTGGTTTTAGATATTATGATGCCGAAAATGGATGGGTATGAAGTGACGCGCCAAATTCGTGCGAAGCATCATATGCCAATCATTTTCTTAAGTGCGAAAACGTCTGATTTTGATAAGGTGACAGGTCTTGTATTAGGTGCAGATGATTATATGACGAAACCTTTTACACCGATTGAATTAGTTGCACGTGTAAATGCACAATTACGTAGGTTTCTTACGTTAAATCAGCCGAAAGTAGCGGAGAATAAATCTGCTTTAGAGGTAGGCGGGGTCGTGATTGATCCTGAGCGAAGAACAGTAAATGTGTACGGAGAACAAGCTGAATTAACACCGAAAGAGTTTGATATTTTATATTTATTAGCGAGTCACCCGAAGAAAGTATACAATGTGGAAAATATTTTTCAGCAAGTATGGGCAGATGATTATTATGAAGGCGGAAATACAGTTATGGTACATATTCGTACGTTGCGGAAAAAACTTGGGGAAGATAAAAGAAAAGATAAGCTAATAAAAACAGTGTGGGGAGTAGGGTATACTTTCAATGGATAACATGATGAAAAGCTTTCGATTTAAAATGATTGCCTTATTTGCGTTAAGTATGGTGCTCGCTGCAACTGTAACTTATATAATTTATAAAGGATTGCAGTTGTATTATAAAACGATGGTTCGCTATGAAGAGCCTTTAGCACAATTTAGGTCAATCGTAAGGGAATTTGGAGACATTAACTTCTTTTTAATTTTCTTTATCCCGTTGTCTATTATCTTTTTCTTCTTTTTGACAAAACCGTATTTAAAGTATTTTAGTGAGATTTCTAACGGGATTCATCATCTTGCGAACGGTAACTTTACGAATAGAGTTCAAGTTTCATCAAATGATGAATTTGGAGACATCGCGCGTGAAATAAATGTTGCGAGTGAAAAGTTAAAAGAAGCGGTGGAAAGAGGAGACTTTGCTGAAAGTAGTAAAGATCAGCTCGTTGTAAATTTAGCTCATGATTTAAGAACGCCGTTAACATCTGTTTTAGGTTATTTAGATTTAATTCTTAAAGATGAAAATTTAACAAAAGAACAAATTAAACATTTCTCTACAATTGCATATACGAAATCGCAAAGGCTCGAAAGTTTAATTGATGAGTTATTTGAAATTACACGTATGAATTATGGCATGCTAAAGCTGGATAAAAAGCCGATTGATATAAGTGAGCTGCTTATACAGCTAGATGAGGAATTGTATCCGTTATTAGAAAAACATCATTTAGAAGCTAGATTGAATGTTGATCCTCATTTGCCGATTAACGGTGATGGGAAATTGTTAGCTAGAGTATTTGAAAACTTGTTAACAAATGCCGTTCGATACGGATATGATGGGCGATTTGTTGATCTGAATGGGTATATCGATAATGGAGAAGTTGTCGTACAAGTTATGAATTACGGAGATAGCATTCCAGAAGAAGACCTACCGTATCTTTTTGATATGTTTTATACAGGTGATAAATCGAGGTCAGAGAACCGTGGCGGGACAGGCCTTGGGCTATTTATTGCGAAAAATATTGTTGAACAGCATAACGGGACGATTTCTGCTGAAAGTAATATAGTTAGAACAATGTTTGAAGTGCGATTGCCAAAAGACGAGCACGTAACAATTTAATAAAAATTTAAACTTTACCCCACTTTTTATTTTAATAGTTTTTTCTATTCTATACGTAAGTTACGTTAAGGAGGAACTAGAAATGAAAAAGTGGGTATTTATTTCTCTTTTTATCGCATGCACAATCTGTGTAGGCTTATATATATCACCGTTATTTCAAAAAGAAATTGATGTGAAAATCGGCGACGAAAATAGCGCAATAAAGAATGCAAATATGGAAAAGGTAGAGATTACAAAAGAAGAAATTTATAAAGGGAATCTATTATTAGTTAACAAAGATTATCCACTAAAAAAAGATAGCATTAGGTCTGATATTATAAATGTAAATCATAATAGTGAATTAGTGAGAGGCTACGTAATATTTGATAGAAATCTTCGTTTATCAAAGGATGTTGTAAAAAAGTTTTTGAACGTTGTCGATGCGGCTGGAAAAGATGGCGTACAACATTTCTTAATGAATAGCGGCTATCGAGATTTCCAAGAGCAAAGACAGCTATATGAAAAAATGGGATCTGATTATGCACTCCCAGCAGGATATAGTGAACATAATTTAGGGTTATCACTGGACGTTGGTTCAACGCAAAAGAAAATGGAAAAAGCGCCTGAAGGAAAATGGATTGAAGAGAACGTATGGAAGCACGGATTTGTTTTACGCTATCCGAAAAATAAAAGTAACATTACAGGCATTCAATATGAGCCATGGCACATCCGTTATGTCGGCCTACCTCATAGTGCAATTATGCAAAAAAAGAAAATTACATTAGAGGAATACTTAGACTTCTTAAAAGAGCAAAAAGAAATCACAACCGATGTGGAAGGTAAGCAATATACGGTTTCTTATTATAAAGTTTCCGGAAACATGAAAGTGAATGTTCCGGTGAATAAGCAGTATGAAATTTCGGGAAACAATATGGACGGGGTTATTGTGACGGTTCAGGAATAGATAATCTTGATTCTCCCATAATAGTGCTCTATCGTGGGAGAATCAAAATAGAGGAACAAGTACATTCCTAAATAATAGAAGAAGTAACCTTTATATGACGAGGATTGTAATTCGTACATTTTCAATGACGTTTATTCAGAGTAAAAAAAATCGGAGCTTCATCAACATTTTTCAGCCATATATACTCCTGACTATGGAAGCTATCCTTCATCCAGACATCGCCTTTATATACATTTGTTTTCTTGCGAAGCCAAGTAAGATAAGGTCCAATAACTTGAGGGTCTTCATCACGTTCATTCTGTTTTGGGAATGAGATTTGTCGCTGTTCTTCTGTTTTTATATTGATCATATAAAGTGTTGTAAACATCGTCGGAACAGGACCTTCTTTCCATGCCTTGTTTTCTTTTGCGCGAGCCACAACGACTTTGTTTGGTGAAAGCCATTCTAAATCAAGGTCTACATAACCTATAGGTGTGTATTCCTTTTGTTGTTTTGCTGTTACCATTTCTGCAATTGTGAGTTTTTTATTTTCTACAAAAAACCTTCCTTCTCCTGAAATATAGGCCAGTTGATTGGCTGATGGAGCCCACTTCATCCAGTCTTTGAACCATAGCATGTTACCAAGCGTTCGAAAGTGTGTCCCTTTTGATGAGATAACACATAATGTATTACTATCCATGGCCAAGGAGGCAGTAGGACTGGCCAAAAAACTAAGCCACTTTCTATCAGAACTCCACTTGAAATAGTTAGTATGCACCGCAAATAAATCAGTTTCATTTGTTTGAATCGTATAAAAAGGCTTTATTTTATCTTTAGCAAGATTTGCATCGACTGGAATTTTATAAAGTGGAACCTTGCCCCATCCAGTCGGACGCAAGCAGGATTGTGAGGAAACAATAAATTCCTTTCCATTTGGGAACCATTCGAAATCACTAACCCCAAGTGATACATTTTCAAAACCGTGCGGGCGACCATTTTTTATTTTTGTAACGTTTAATAAACCTTGATCAGTGTAAGCCAATTGATTTTTGTTTGGCGACCACTTAAAGTCAGATGTTACGACTCTTACATAAGGCTGATAGTTTATTTTCTCCTTCGTATCATAGATGAATAGGTTAGATTTTTTACCCGTTTCATCACTATCAATATAACCAATAAACCTACCATCATAAGACCATTTTGGAGAATACACATATCGATTCTTTGTGATTTGTATTTCTTGATTTCCTTTCTTTATCCATAGCTGATGATCCCGGATAAATGCAGCCGTGAGTGATGGAGGGGCTGCGCTAATCGTTGTTGGTACATACAAAGTGACTAAGGTTATAAATAATAAAATTCGAAATCCCAAGAATATCCCTCCTACTTATAGGTTGTCCGAATATGTAATGAAAACTCTCATTTTAAAAGTAGAGAAGAAAGTAATATAAAATTAAACATTATAACGTTATATTTACTTCTCCCTTTTTTTGTGTTAAGCTAAACGTGTGAAAGATATATAAAATGAAATTTTAATGTAAGCGTATTCTTATGGCTTATTATAGAAAAGGGTGGAAGTACAATGACAGAACGATTCGTACTACGTAATGTGAAACGTGTGAACGGGGAAGAGATTGACATTGTAATTGAAAATAATAAAATCGCACAGGTGACGAAAGCAGGTGCTGGCGAGGGTGGAAAGGTTCTTGATTACTCGGGTACTTACGTATCGAGTGGCTGGATTGATTTGCACGTTCATGCTTTTCCAGAGTTTGATCCGTATGGCGATGAGGTGGATGAAATTGGCGTTAAACAAGGGGTAACGACAATTGTTGATGCGGGTAGCTGCGGAGCTGATCGCATTGCAGATTTAGTAAAAAGTAGAGAGCAGGCGAAAACGAATTTATTTGCCTTTTTAAATATTTCTCGCATCGGTTTGAAACGAATTGATGAATTATCCAATATGGAATGGATCGATAAAGAGAAAGTAATAGAAGCAGTAGAAAAGTATAAAGATGTAATCGTTGGGTTAAAGGCGAGAATGAGTAAAAGCGTCGTTTGTGATAGTGGAATTGAACCGCTGCATGTAGCGCGCTCTTTATCACGTGAAACATCATTACCGATTATGGTACATATCGGTTCAGCGCCTCCTCGCATTGAGGAAGTTGTACCTCTTTTAGAAAAAGATGATGTTATTACACATTACTTAAACGGGAAAGAAAATAATTTGTTTGATGAAGAAGGTAAACCGCTACCTGTGTTACTAGAAGCAGTGAATCGCGGCGTTCATTTAGATGTTGGGCATGGTAATGCTAGTTTTTCTTTTAAAGTAGCAGAGGCAGCAAAGCGTCACGATATTGCCTTTAATACAATTAGTACAGATATTTACCGGAAGAATCGCGTGCACGGTCCAGTGTATAGTATGGCTCATGTTCTTTCGAAATTCCTTTACTTAGGTTATCCGCTAGAAGAAGTGATTGATGCGGTGACGAAACATGCGGCAGAATGGCTTAAGAAACCTGAGCTTGGCCGTATTCAAGAAGGGGATATTGCAAATTTAACTTTATTTACGGTGAAAGATGAGAAGATTACGTTAATAGATTCAGAAGGGGATCAGCGTATTGCTGAAAGAAGAATTGATACGAAAGGGGTTGTAGTCAATGGGTTATTCATTGAATGCTAAGTACGGATTAAAAAGAGTAATAAATGCGAGCGGTAGAATGAGTATTTTAGGTGTATCCGCTCCGACAGATACAGTTATGGATGCAATGAAACATGGGGGACAAAATTATGTGGAAATTGCTGATTTAGTAGATAAAGCAGGAGATCATATTGCGAGAATTCTAGATGCAGAGGCAGCGGTTGTTGTGAATTCAGCATCGAGCGGAATTGCGCTTTCTATCGCAGCAATTGTGACAGAAGGAAATCGCCGTAAAAGTGAAAGACTTCATCAAGAGGTCATCGCGAAAAACGAAGTGATTATGTTAAAAGGTCATAACGTTCAATACGGTGCTCCTGTTGAAACGATGATTTACTTAGGCGGAGGAAAACTTGTAGAAGTTGGCTACGCAAATGAAGGGAAAGCAGAGCATATTGAAGATGCAATTGGTGAAAATACAGCAGCAATTCTTTATGTAAAATCACATCATGCCGTGCAAAAAAATATGATTTCTGTTGAAGAAGCATGGGAAGTTGCGCAGCGAAATAATGTACCACTTATCGTCGATGCGGCAGCTGAAGAAGATATTCAAAAATATGTGAAGTATTCAGACCTTGCCATTTATAGCGGTTCAAAAGCAATTGAAGGGCCTACTTCTGGTATTGTTGGCGGGAAACGAAAATATATTGAGTGGCTGAAAGTGCAATTACATTGCATCGGAAGAAGTATGAAAGTTGGGAAAGAAACAACATTTGGCTTACTTCAAGCGCTTGATGAGTACGGAGTAAAAGAAGATAAGAGTGAGCAAGAAAAAGAGTTGTTACAAGTACTTATGCCGCTAAAAGAATTAAACGGTGTAAATGTAACGATCGTTCAAGATGAAGCGGGAAGAGCAATCTTTAGAGCCCGTATTCATATTAACGAAAAAGAGTTAAATAAATCGGCAAAAGACGTTGTGACAGCATTACGCGAAGGGGAAATCGCGATTTATACACGTGATTACGGAGTAAGACAAGGATTCTTTGATATTGATCCACGTCCACTTCAAGGTGATGACATACATGTGATTGAAGAAAAATTGAGAGAAATTGTAGGGGGAAACTAAAATGACAAACATTCAAAAACGTTTTTATAAAGGCCGCGTAGCATTAAATGTATTAGCGAACAATATCGAAAATGCGAAAGATATTTTTGAAGCAGCAGAAGGTTATGTAGTAGTGGGAGTGTTATCAAAAGACTATCCAACAGTAGAAGAAGCAGTTACAGCGATGAAAGCATACGGAAAAGAAATTGATGATGCTGTATCGATTGGACTAGGAGCAGGAGATAATCGCCAAGCAGCAGTTGTAGCTGAAATTGCGAAGCATTATCCTGGTAGCCATATTAACCAAGTGTTCCCTTCAGTTGGAGCGACACGTGCAAATCTTGGCGGAAAAGATAGCTGGATTAATAGTTTAGTATCGCCAACAGGAAAAGTAGGGTACGTAAATATTTCTACTGGTCCAATTAGTGCAGCTGGAGAAGAAAAAGCAATCGTTCCAATTAAAACAGCGATTGCACTTGTACGTGATATGGGCGGAAATTCATTGAAATACTTCCCAATGAAAGGGCTAGCTCATGAAGAAGAATATCGTGCAGTTGCGAAAGCTTGTGCGGAAGAAGGATTCGCATTAGAGCCAACAGGCGGAATTGATAAAGAAAACTTTGAAACAATTTTACGTATCGCGCTTGAAGCAAATGTAGAGCAAGTTATTCCGCACGTGTACTCTTCTATTATTGATAAAGAAACTGGCAATACGAAAACAGAAGATGTTCGTGAATTATTAGCAGTCGTGAAGAAGTTAGTTGATCAATATGCGTAAGAAAATTGCAGCATTCGGTGAAGTAATGATGCGCCTGCAAGTACCAGGATATGAATTGTTATCGCAAGCTAATACATTAAAATACTCATTTTCTGGTACAGGTGTGAACGTTGCTGCAGCACTTTCTCATCTCGGGCATGAAGGGCTTCTTATTTCTACTTTACCGGAAAACTCGGTTGGAGATGCTGCATTATCTTACATTCAAAAATTAGGCGTGCAAACCTCGCTTGTTTCAAGAGGCGGTAAATATGTCGGCATGTACTTTTTAGAAAATGGATTTGGGGCACGTGCAAGCCGCGTTACATATTCGAATCGATTAGAAAGTAGCTTCAATACGGTATGTAAAGAGATGTATCAATTTGAAGAAATCGCAAAGGAAATTGATATCGTTCATTTTTGCGGGATTACACTTGCGATGAATGATACTGTGCGCCATCATATGAAATCTTTAGCGAAAGCTGTTAAAGAAAACGGAGGCACGGTTGTTTTTGATTGCAATTATCGTCCATCGCTTTGGGGAAAAGATGGGTACGAGCAGGCGAAACCGCATTATGAAGAAATGTTAGGGCTAGCTGATATTGTAATGATGAATGAAAAAGATGCGATGTTCGTTCTTGGAATGAAAACAGAAGAGACAGAGCGAGAAGCTCAACTTGTTGACCTTATTCCACAAGTAGCTGAAACATACCATATCACTACAATTGCTGGTACACATCGCTCTATTAATAGCGATAACACACACTCGCTGCGTGGATTTATATGTAAAGATGGTACGTTCACTTTTGCAAAAACACTTACGTTTTCTGTATATGATAGAATAGGTGCTGGAGATGCTTATACGAGCGGGATTATTCATGGCGAGATAGAAGAATTTGCACCAGAGAAAGCTGTTTCATTTGCGTCAGCAGCTGGAATGCTTGCACATACAATCGTCGGTGATACGCCAATGTCATCAGAGAAGGATATACTTCGGGCAATGACGGCATCAGTAGGTGATGTAGAAAGGTAGTGGGTGTAACGGTGAACGTAACGAGAAAAAAAGGACCATTATATTTACAAATAAAAAACATTATTCGTGATCGAATATTGCATGGTGTATATGCAATTCATACAAATATTCCTTCCGAACCGCAGTTAGAAGAAGAGTTCAAGGTGAGTAAAATTACAGTACGAAATGCGATTAAAGAACTCGCTCAAGAAGGGTATTTAGAAAAGAAAAGCGGTAAAGGAACGAAAGTCATCCGTAACACTTCTGCGACAAAACTGTCAAAGGGTAAGAAATTTACTGAAGTGTTAGTGGAAGAAGGATATAAAGTACAGAAAAAATTGCTAAAAGCAGAAATTGTTCAGAATGAAGAAGGAACAGTGCCATTTCGATTATTCGGTAAAGAGAGTTTTCGTATTGAACGTTTATATACGTTAAATGATGCACCGTACATTCATTATACGCACTATTTCTCAGCGAAAATGGCAAGTACAGATTTATCGGATTTTGATTTGCAATCGCTTTATGATTTAGTCGAGGACCGAGGCATTCATTTAGAAAACTTTAGAGATGAATTCGCTGTTGGACTTGCGCCTAGTTTCGTTGCAGAAGCATTAGGTGAAAAAGAGGGCACAGCGTTATTAAAACGAATGCGCTATTCTTACGATGAAGTTGGCGAAGTAATTGAATATAGCGAAGGCTACTACAATACAGAAATGCAGCATTATGTAGTGAATTATGACGTATAAAAAGAGGGTATTCGCCCTCTTTTTTTATAAAGTAAGGGGAATGAAAAATGGATATATACTTATTAATCGTCACGTTACTTGCAATTGCGATTGTTATTTTAGGGGTATCATGGTGGAAATGGCATGCATTTATTAGTTTAACAGTTGCGAGTTTATTTTTAGCTATTATGTCTGGACTGAACTTAACGAAGATAGTGACTGCCTATGAAACTGGTGTTGGTAGTGTACTAGGGCATTTAGTTGGTATTTTAGCTCTCGGAACAATTTTAGGGAAAATGATGTCCGATTCAGGGGCTGGCATGCAAGTGGCAGATTTCTTTATTCGATTTTTCGGTGTAAAGAAACTACCGTGGGCTATGTTATTTGCAGGGTTTGTTATAGGGATTCCCGTCTTTTTTGAAGTAGGGATTGTCATTTTATTACCACTTGTTATTTCAATTCGAAAAACAACGAAGCAAAACATATTATTAATTGCTTTACCTGTTATTGCTGGGTTATCTATTGTTCACGGGCTCGTGCCACCACATCCAGGGGCGATGACAGCAATCGGTATTTATAACGCGAACTTAGGAAAGGTACTTTTATATTCATTACTTATCGCGTTACCAACAGCCATTATCGCAGGACCGATATTTGCAAAGTGGGTACATAAAAGGGTTATACCTGAAAATGAACCAGAGCTTATTCGAGTTACGACTGTCTCAACTGATTTACCGAGTCGTAAAGTTTCATTCTTTATTATTTTATTACCAGTTGTATTGATGATTTTATCGGTCGTTGCACCATATATTTCATTACCGAAAAAGATGACTGAATTTTTTGTATTTATTGGAAGTCCAGTAATCGCTTTACTTATTTCATGTTTCGCAGCATTTTATTTACTTGGAATAAGACAAGGAATTAATAAAAAGATGATTAAAAAATTAACAGACGAAAGTTTATTACCGGTCGGTTCCATTATTTTAATAATCGGTGCAGGCGGTGGATTTAAACAAATATTAATTGAAAGCGGCGTTGGAACGGCGATTGCGCAAATGGCAGAACATATATCGTTATCACCAATTGTGTTAGCTTTCATGGTAGCTGGATTAATTCGAATTGCAACAGGTTCAGCGACAGTAGCATTAACGACAGCAGCAGGAATTGTTTCACCAGTTATTCAGCACATGTCCGGTGTGAATTTAGAATTGCTCGTTATAGCAACTGGAGCAGGTTCATTAATGTTTTCTCACGTAAATGATGCAGGGTTCTGGCTTGTAAAAGAGTATTTAGGTTTGACGGTGAAGGAAACGTTTAAAACGTGGACGGTACTCGAGACATTGTTATCATTTATCGCATTTGGTTTTGCGCTTTTATTGAATATGTTTATTTAGGAGATACCTTAACAGGTATCTTTTTTTTTGATAAAGCCCATTTCTAAAAACAAGCCCGTTTTTAAGCAAGCCAAGCTTCCTATTCGCCCTGAAAACATACTATAAATGGAATCCCCTCATTTAGAGCAAGGTGAACTTGTTATGAATGATACTAAAGGAGGAATAGAGTAATGAGCGAAAAGTGTGAACACAGACATGATGATTGTAACCGCAGACATGGGTGCGGAGGCGGTTTTGCGCTTCTAATCGTATTGTTTATTTTATTAATTATCATCGGTGCTAGCTGCTTCGGTGGCGGAGGCGGTTGTGGTTATGGCGGTTACGGCGGCTACGGATATGGTGGCTACGGCGGATATTGCTGCTAATTAAAAACTATTGAAAATGGCCTTGTGCAATACGCACAAGGCCATTTTATTCATATTTTTATGTGTTGTGATAATTTATTAATGTACAGAGATCGGATTAAGAAGAAGAAAATAATCTCGATAATCCCAAAGAAAGTGAGTACAATTAATAGCTCTTTTAGTAAAGAAAAAGCGAGCATGCTTTGTAAAAACTTAACCGCAAATAATGTATGAACACCAGCAACAATGTAAGGGACGAAAAATAAAATTCCTAATTGAATCGTTGCGGAGCGAAACATTTCTGACTCAGTTAATCCAAGCTTTGTAATCGTAATATATTTTTGTTTTTCATTCGTTAAGTCGTTATACATACGGAAGTATAAAACACTAGCTGCACCGATAAAGAAAATAAAGCCGAGAAATGCCCAAATAAAGAATTGAGCAACTGCATTTCCTTTACTATGAACCAGTTCATCCGTAGCTGTATAAATATGAAATGGTTTAATGAAATCTTCTTCACCCTTATGTGCTTCATACAAAGTTTCTTCATCATGATTTAAGCTTTTTAATATATTTTTTGTTGGGACAATTGCATTTTCCCAATTCTCCACGAAGTAGTTATAAACTGTAATTGTTTCAATATGAGGAACCATATTTTCAATTACTTCATCTCGCATCACTATTAAGTGAGGTAATGCAAAGGGGGGCTCAATTCCTCTATTAATAAAACCTTTAATTTGAAATTCCTTTTTATTAGAGCCAAGTGTAATCGTGCCCTGCTTCGCAAATGGGTTAGATACGAGATTTAATAACGCTGGTGAATAGCGAGAAATATTATAAACTTGTGAAGATTCGAGAGTGATTTCTGGCCTGTTTAATTGCTTTGCTATTGCGTTATAATCACTCATTTTCATAATGGCAATTGATTCTTTTGAAGCTGTATCTTTTAAAACGGTAAATTTATATTTGTCATATTGAAAATTAGCATTTGTAAGTTCAGTTTCAATCGTAGTAATATGCTTTTG
The DNA here is from genome assembly GCF_038005585.1 of Bacillus sp. FSL W8-0519. Taxonomy (NCBI): domain Bacteria; kingdom Bacillati; phylum Bacillota; class Bacilli; order Caryophanales; family Bacillaceae; genus Bacillus; species Bacillus sp. FSL W8-0519. The sequence goes on along the minus strand of NZ_JBBOTL010000001.1, from coordinate 4,687,282 downwards.
TTCAAATACATTAATACCTTCTGATGTATAGGTGAATGGTATAGGATATCGTTCTAGTATGGGTGCTTTCGTATGATTGTTTGCAGCAAATAACCCGATAATAATCGTAAATGCAAGTGCAGATAGCATAGAAACGATAAAGAGTACATTAATATTACTGCGGGTACGAGAAACTAAATCTGAAATCCATAACATATTTATTTGTTTCAAATAAAACTTTCTTCGTTTCTTTAAAATATAGATAAAGAGAAGAAATGTTTGTGAAAAAAATAAATACGTCCCAATTACTACAAGCGGTAAAATAGATAACATAATTAAGAATACAGATCCATTTTGGGCATTTTTTTCTGTTATGTAGCCTTGCGGATAACCGGCAATATAATAACATAGTCCTAGACAAGTTAAAGCAAATAGTGAAATGAGTATAGATGGTCTTTTTTCGCTCTTCTCTTTGTTAACTCCCTTAATAAGCTGCGTTGTTTTTCGAGTACGAATAAACATTGGTGTAAACGTAGATACGATGAAAAATAAAATAATAAAAGTTACGGTTGTAACGATAATAGCTTCTGTTGGCCAATATAAATAGAGGCCTTTTGCACTTGTTAATTTAGAAGTAACGAGTAAGAAAAAGTTAGAGAAAACAAGACCGCCTTGAATACCTGCAAAGATAGCAAGCATTCCAATGATCATATTTTCAGTAAACAAAAGACGTTTTAATTGTTTTTGAGATATACCGAGAACAGTTAAAACGCCAAATTGCTGCTTCCGTACATTTAAAAATGTTCCAATTGAATATAAGAGAAAGAAGAACGAGAACATAACGATAACCAACTGCGCTGTACTAGCTAAGTTCATTAGAGGATCACGTTCTTGGAAACTTTGTACACTTTGTAACCGCGGATGATACGCGTATACAGTAAATGAAAAGAAAACCATGATAGAAAACGCACTACTTACAAAGTAGGCGAAATATGCTTTTGAATTACGGGAGACATTTTTAAATGCGAATTGCCAAAATGTCATCCACGTCTTCCTCCTAGTAATGCTAAAACATCTAATATTTCTTGATAAAATTTCTCACGGTACAATCCGCGGTGTAGTTCATTGTAAAGTTCGCCATCTTTAATGAAAATGACGCGGTTACAATAACTTGCTGCGAATGGATCGTGCGTAACCATTAAAATTGTTGCATCTTCTTCTTTGTTCAATTTCGTAAATAGTTCCATCACGTCAATTGCCGCTTTTGAATCTAAATTTCCTGTCGGTTCATCGGCAAGTAAAAGTGAAGGATGATGAATAACAGCACGTGCTACTGCGGTACGCTGTGCTTGTCCTCCTGACACTTCAAAGATACGCTTGTCTAAAATATGATCAATTCCAAGTTTCTTTGAAATGTTATCAAGCTTTTCATCCATTTCTTTTAAAGGAACATTATCTAATGTTAAAGGTAGTACGATATTTTCACCGATTGTTAGTGTATCTAGTAGGTTAAAATTTTGGAAAACAAATCCTAGCTCTTGGCGGCGGAAAATAGCTAACTTCTCTCTACGAAATGTGTGCGGTTTTTTTCCATTAATCACGACATCACCAGCAGTCGGAGAATCAATGGTAGAAATAACGTTTAAAAATGTAGATTTACCGCTACCAGATGGTCCCATAATCGCAACGAATTCACCTTTATCTACATGTAAATTTATATTTTTTAAAGCAGTATGAGGGACCTTTCCTTCATACACTTTTGAGACATTTTTAATGTGTAACACTTCTTCCATAATAATCACCTTTCTATCCTTTAAAACTTAATATGGTGTGATAATTTTTGCATATAGAAGGAACGAATTAAAAGGAAAAATAAAATTTCAACTGTTCCAAAAATCATCAGTACGACTGTAATCTCAGCGAAGAACGAGAGATGTAAAACTTCTTGCAGCATCTTTGTCGCAAACATCGTATGAATTGATGCCATAATGTACGGGACAAAGAATAGAATCGCAAGTTGAATTGTAGCAGATCGTTTCATTTCGGCTTCTGTTAAACCAATTTTTGTAATCGTTACATACTTTTCTTGTTCATTTGTTAAATCTGTATGCATCCTGAAGTAAAGAACACTGCCAGCACCAATAAAGAAAATAACACCTAAGAAAGTACCAATTAAGAAGAACGAAGCGACATTTTGTTTTGTTGTGTATAGAGAATCGCTCGCTTCACTTGCATGGAAAGGCGGGTGTTCTGCTTGAATGTTGTTCCCGTCGGTATTAATTTTGTCTATGAATACCGCGCCGATGTTATTAGCTTTTTCCCAGTCCTTAACTTTAAAGCTATATACACTCATCTGTTTTGAAACAGTGGATAATGCTTCTACATTTTCATCAGATAGTATGAGCAATTGGTATATTAAGCGATTTGGGAATGGATTATAACTTTTATATTCTTTCACTTGTAGTTGTAAATTGTTTTGCGTAAGTGTAAGAGTATTTTTCTTGTCTTTATTGTGAAGCGTTCCAATAACTTGATCATCTAAGTCTTTCATAAGAATATAAGATTCATTCTTATTTACCGTGAGTGTCTCCCAATTTAAAGCTTTAGCAAGTACATTATAGTCACTTTGCTTAATGGCATAATAGAGCTGCGTGTTATTTTCAGCTGAAGATACTTCATATATATCCGTTTTAAATTTTGTATAAGTAAAGTGCTCTTCATTAAATTTTTGTTCTAACCAGTTTAAATGTTCATCCGCCAACGTATTTTCAGTATGTGATAAATATGTAAAAGGAAAAGGGTTTTCTCTTACTGTATCGAACTTCATAAATTTACCAAATCCATATAAGAATGTAATCATAGTAAAAGCAAGTGTTGATAGCATCGCTACAATAAAGAGCATGTTAATGTTTGTCCGAATGCGCGCTGCCAAATCAGAAATCCAAAGCATATTAATTCGCTTCATATAAAATGTTCTTCGCGTTTTTAATATACGAATGAGTAAAAAACTAATTTGTGAAAAGAAAAAGTATGTTCCAGCTGTAACAAGTGACGGAATGAGAAATATACTGGTGGCGGCGTACAAAAGACCAACTACGTCGCCGAGCGACATGAAATATAGCGGATTGGCTGCTAGCACGTATCCAGATATTAAACATATCGCACCAAATAGAGAGATGAGCACAGATGCTTTTCTTTCTTTTTGTTTTGTTCCTTCTTTTAAAAGACGTACAGCCTTTCTCGTCCGAATGAGCATCGGCGTAAACGATGAGACGAGAATGAAGAGTCCTAGAAAAATGATCATAGTTAAAATAATGGCAGCTGTTGGCCAATATAAATATAAACCAGGAACATGTGTAATCTTGGCGGTAACTAATAAAAAGAACTGCGAGAAAACAAGTCCAAGTTGAATGCCGAAAAAGATGGAAAGAACACCAATTAGCATGTTTTCTAGAAATACGAGTCTCTTTAATTGTTTTTGGGATATGCCAAGTACTGTTAAAATCCCAAATTGCTTTTTTCGCACTTTTAAGAAAGTACCGATTGAATATAGTAAAAAGAAAAATGAAAAGAATACGATGACAATTTCTGAAATTGTCATTAATATGTTCAGAGCAGCATTCACGCCTGTCATATGCAATTTAGGATGAAATAAATAAACTGCAAACGAGAAAAAAATTGCAATGGAAAATGCACTGCTTACAAAATAGGCGAAATAAGCTCTGGCGTTCCTTGTGACGTTTTTAAATGCAAACTGCCAAAATGTCATTCACCTAGACCTCCTAGTAGGATGAAGACGAAAAGGATATAAGAGATATCCTTTTCCTCTATTAAATACATTCATAAAATTTAACCATTCGTATACTCTGATAACTTTTGCATGTAAAAAGAACGAATGAATAAGAAAAAGACGATTTCAACTACGCCAAAAATAATAAGAACAGCTGAAATTTCTTTGAATAGTGATAGATCAATTACATCTTGGAGCATTTTTGTTGCAAACATTGTATGAATGGATGCCATAACATATGGAATGAAAAATAAAATGCTAAGCTGAATAGTAGCAGATCGTTTCATCTCTTTATCTGTTACACCAATCTTAGAAATCGTTATATATTTCTCTTGTTCGTTCGTTAAATCTGTATACATTCTAAAATAAAGAACGCTACCGGCTCCAATGAAGAAAATAACACCTAAAAATGTTCCGATTAGAAAGTATGCAGCACTACCAGATGTGATTCTGTATAATGAACCTGCTGATTCATAGGAGCGTATAAGAGGGCCTTCGTATTGGAATTCCTGTCGATCTCTTTGTATTTTTTTCATAAAATCATCAGCAATTTCATAAGTCTTTTCCCAATTTTGTACGTTATAATTGTACGCTGTTACGTGCTTTGTTGTATTTGGTAAGTTGTTTACAACAGAGTCAGGTAAAATTAAAGTTTGGTATGAAAAGTTAGATGGAATGGCCCCTGCTTGTTCATAGCCTTTTACTTGTAATTGCGTATTTGTGCTAGAAAGTGTAATAGACTTTCTATTGTAGCTTGGCTCAAATTCGCTGAATAAGGTTATATAAGCGTTACCTGTTAAGATGTATACTTCATTTTCGTTCATGAATAGTTGTTTCATTCGCAGGGAAGCTGCGAGTTTATTATAGTCACTTTGTTTTATTGCATATATGTCATTATAAGCTGTTATACCTTCATCTTCTTTCAATGGTGTTTCATATAAATCAGCCTTTATTTTTTTATAAGAGAAATTCTCTTTTTGTAATTGTTGTTCAAGCCAATTTAAATGATTGTCCACAAAAGGATTTGCTTCATAAGAAAAATAAGAGAATGGAAACGGTGAACTTCGCGTAACCTCTAGCTTTGTAAACTTTCCGACCCCATATAGGAACGTAATCATTGTGAAAGCGATTGTAGATAGCATCGCTACAATAAACAACATATTAATATTCGTTCGGATGCGGCTTGCTAAATCCGAAATCCACAGCATATTAATTCGTTTCATATAAAACTTTCTTCTTTTCTTTAAAATATAAATAAGTAAGAAACTAATTTGAGAAAAGAAAAAATATGTCCCAACTGTCACAAGTGATGGGATCACAAAAATACTTGAAACCATATATATAACGCCTACTTGTGGGTTTATTGAGAAGAAATATTTAGGATTTGCAGCTAAAATATAACCACCTAATAAACAAATCGCACCAAATAGAGAGATGAATATGGATGGTTTTCTTTCTTTTTGTTTCCCACTATTATTCGTTTTTAAAAGGTTTACCGCCCTTTTCGTACGAATCAGCATTGGTGTAAATGAAGATACGGCGATAAAGAGACTGAGAAATACAATTGTTGTTAAAATAAAAGCATTCGTTGGCCAATATAAATATAGTCCTGGTAGATATGTAATTTTCGCTGTTACTAATAAGAAAAATTGCGAAAAGACAAGTCCAAACTGCATGCCGAAAAAGATAGATAAAATACCAATTAACATATTTTCAGTGAAAATGAGTCGATGTAATTGCTTTTTTGATATACCTAAAACGGTTAACACACCAAATTGCTTTTTCCGAACTTTTAAAAACGATCCGATTGAATAAAGTAGAAAGAAGAACGAGAACAAGACAATGATAACTTCTGAAAAAATCATTAATCCTGAAATTTCTGAGATCATACTGAAATTTTGTAATTTAGGATGAAATAAATAAACAGCAAACGAAAAGAAAACAGCAATGGAAAAAGAACTGCTTACGAAATAAGCAAAATAAGCTCTGGAATTACGTGTTACATTTTTAAAGGCAAACTGCCAAAATGTCATAATACGTACCTCCCGCTAGAAGACAAATATGTAGTTTTATTGCAAAAAATGTATGAGAGTAAGTTCTCATACATTTTGCTAGCATATGTCACGATCATGCTTCGGTCACCTTCTCCGTATGTTCTGCTTGATTATTTGCAGCGTTGTGGAAGATGATTTTAATCGTCGTTCCTTTCCCAACTTCAGAATCTAGTTTGACAGAGTGACCTAAATAATCACAAATTTTACTTACAATATAAAGTCCCATACCAGTAGATTCTCCGAATGTACGACCGTTTTTCCCAGTGTAAAACGGTTCGAATACTCTTCGAATATCTTCTTGCGGAATACCAACACCTTCATCACGAACTTCTAAAATAATATCTTTTCCGTTTCGGTAAGCGGATAAGAATACTTTCTTTCCGCGCTCACCAGAGTAACGAACAGCATTTGTCATTAACTGATAGATGATAAATTTTAGCCATTTCGCATCAGAAGCAACTTTTAAATCAGAATGAACTTCTAAAACAGGGAAGACACCATTACGAATGAATAGTTCTTTTAATCCGTTAATATTTTTTGTTACCGTATCTTTTAATGAAATCGTCTCGACATGGAAATCTTCATGGAAGTTATTTAACCTAGCCATGTATAAAGCCATATCAAGCCCTTGGTTTAGACGCTCTAATTCTTTTTTAAACTTTGGAATTAAATGTTCGTCTTCCATTTCTAGCACCATAAGCTGCATAACAGAAACAGGTGTCTTCATTTGATGTACCCAATGGTTAATGAATAATTGATGTTCTTGTTGTTTTACTTCATACGATTGTAGTTCTTTTTGGAAGAGGCGGTACTGCGTACGCACGAGTTCATTGACACCGTGAGGCATTGGAGCAGTCGCTCTTTCAATAAACGCATCTTCCATTTTTTCTGGTTGCTCACTTAATCTATGGTACATTCTACGATTGCGGACGTAACGGTAAGCGAGGAAACAAATAAATAAGTATAAACTTAAAACGACGAAGTAAAATTTATTATTTTGAAATCCATCTACTGCATCATAAAGAACGAAAATGATACCGAAGTTTAATACGTACAGTAGAAAAAATGCAAAATGATCACGTAAAAATAGCTTCATGCTTATTCACTCCAAGTTGCGTTAAAGCGATATCCAAGTCCACGTACTGTTTCAATAGAGTTCTCAATGCCAAGCTCATTAAACTTTTTACGAAGACGCGTAATGTTTACGTTTAATGTATTTTCCTCAACGAAACTTTCGTCATCCCAAAGCGCAGCTAATAAATCTTCACGGCTCGCTGTACGAGGGAATTTAGATAATAACATTTCTGCTAAAATAGCTTCTTTCTTCGTTAAAAGAACTTGTTCAGATCCGAAGTGAATTTCAGGACGTTCTGGGAATAGTTTTAAGCCTTCTACTTCAACGATACGTTCAGAAATGTTTGGTGCATAATCACCGTAAATACGGCGTAATTGACCTTTAATTTTTGCCATTACAACGTCATAGTGGAACGGTTTTGTAATATAATCATCCGCACCGCTTTCAATCGCCATAATTTGTTCCATCTCACCAGCACGAGCTGAAATGAAAATAATAGGACAAGTAGATTCATGACGAATTTGGCGGCACCAGTAAAATCCATCGAATTTTGGTAAGTTTACATCAAGTAAAACAAGATGTGGCTTTACAGCGTTAAAAGACTCCATAATATCATCGAAGTTCTCTGCAACAACAGCTTCATAGCCATATTTTTGAATGTGAGATTGTAGTAATGATGAAATATTTGGATCGTCTTCAACGATTAAAATTTTATACATATGTATATTCCTCCTAAAAAAACAATTGTAGCTATAGTGTATCATGTGTTTCAAGTCTTTTCATTATGTTGAAAGATAAGCTAGTAAACAGTATAGGTCAAAAGCAGAGAAAGTAAAAAGGGCCTCGTATATAATTGACAATTAACTGAAATCATTTTAACATTTAGATAAATATCTAAATGTCTAATTAGTGAAAGGAAGAAAGACATTGAATCAAGCGTTCAAAGCATTAGCAGATCCAACAAGGCGAAAAATTTTAGACTTATTAAAAGAAGGTGATCTAACCGCTGGTGAGATTGCTGAACATTTCAATATGACAAAACCAAGTATTTCACACCACTTAAACGCACTTAAAAATGCTGAACTTATTCAAGATGAGAAGAAAGGTCAATTCGTTATGTACTCTTTAAATACAACTGTCTTTCAAGATTTGTTAACTTGGGTATTTACGTTTACGAATAAGGGGGAAGAGGGGAAATGAGGAAGCATATATTTCCGTTATTATTAATTGCTGTAACGATTATTGCATGGTGTGCTGCATGGCCTTATTTACCGGGAGAGATTCCGAGTCATTGGAACATTGATGGTGAAGTGAATGGACATATGTCAAAAATGGGAATGTTGATTTTTGATGTAGCAATTATGATTTTTATATATGTATTAGTAACTGTATTGCCTAAGATAGATCCAAAGTATGAGAACTATAAAAAATTTCCTAAAGCACTTGGAAGGATTAATGGAGCAATTTTATTTTTCTTATTTACTATTAATATGATGACACTAGCAAATGCTTTAGGGTATAACGTTCCAATTGGAATTTTTGTGAACGTAATGGTCGGTATCCTTTTTGTTGTACTCGGCAATTATATGCAACAATGTAAACCAAATTTCTTCATAGGTATTAAAACGCCGTGGACGTTAAGTAGTGAAGAAGTATGGAGAAAAACACATAGGTTAGGGGCAAAGATTATGATGATTGGCGGTATTGTAATCATATTTTCCGCGTTTCTTCCGGGAATGTGGAAAATGATTTGCTTATTAAGTGTTGTAGTCGTACTGGTTGTTGGTACGATGGGATATTCATATGTTGCTTATAAAAAAGAAATAGGGGGCTAATAAAAAATTATGGGGGAGAGAGGATGAAAAGACACGTATTACCATGGAGTTTAATTAGTGGCATTGTAATTGGATGGGTATATTGTATGGCCATATTTACCAGAACAAATTCCACGCCATTATAATGCAGCAGGAGTAGTAGATGGATATTTTTCTAAAATAGAAGCAAGTTCATTCTCGATAGGTAGTATGGTAGTGCTCTATATGATATGGCTAGTTTTTGGATTCATAAAAGATAAGTCTACACAGCAATCCAAAGTTCTTTCAGCGATTAATTATGCCATTCTCTTTATTGGATTTGGATGTAACATATTTGCACTATTAGCAGCATCTAATTATATTGCATCGGGCTCAATTGCATTTAATTTTGGACTTGGAACATTGTTTCTTGTACTAGGTAATTACATGCAACAAACGAAGCCGAACGGGTTAGTAGGCATTCGAATGGACTGGACATTAGAAAATCCTGTAGTTTGGAGAAAAACACACCGATTTGCTTCGAGGGTATTTGTAATAGGTTCACTTTGTATATATGTTGGGGCTTTGCTTCCAGATCCGTTTAATATTTTTATGGGGATTGGAATTATATTAATATGCATTATCGTATCAACAATAAAGTCATATAGCATTTATAAAGAAGAGTTGAAAATGTAAATAAAGCAGCCTTTCCTTTTAAGGAAGAGCTGCTTTATTTTTTATCATTTCTTCAAAACTGGTATCCAAATTTCACTTTTAAAGTTTGGAGAAGATATATCTTTCTGTTCATTCCATAATATTTCCGGTCCTTCCGCTAGTTCATAGTTTGAGGAAGGAAACCATTCGGAATAAATGCGTCCCCATACATTTTGTAGTGCATCCGGAAATGGACCAACAGCTTCAAATATAGCCCACGTTGAAGCTGCAACTTCAAGTTGCGCAAATTGCTCTGGGCAATCTTTCATTGTGGCTACGCCAATATAGTGATCAAGTTCTCCTTTTTCCTCCATTCTTCCTTCAGAAAAGTTAGTAGAAGCACTAATAATTCCAGTAGGTTCCATATTTGAAAGTGACTTTAAAGTTTGAATGACATCTGGATTTAAACTTTTCCACATAGAAGCAATTTCTTCATTTACACCGTTAAATACAATCGGTATGCGTTTTGTAATACCAATAATTCGAAATGGTTCTTTTTCTTCAATTCGATAATTCATTTCATTTCCTCCTTGGATGGATAATTGGAAGGTCATTGGTGAATAGGCTTTTAAGGAATGACTACTATTTCGGGCTTCTGAAGGTGTTATGCCGTGCAAGTTCTGAAAGGCACGCGCAAAAGAATCTGGTGAGTTGTACCCATATTTGATAGCTACATCAATGACTTTTGCATCGCTATTTTTTAGTTCAAAAGCAGCGAGAGTCAGACGTCTACAACGAATATATTCTGATAGTGATATGCCAGCTAGAAAAGAAAACATTCTTTTGAAATGATATTCCGAGCAGTAAGCTAGCTTCGCAACTTCTTTAAAATTAATTTCATTTGTTAGGTTGTTTTCAATATAGTGCATTGCAGCATTCATATTTTTAAGTGAATCCATATGATGACCTCCTCTGTACATAGAATAGCAGGAACGAAATAGCTCCATCCGACATTTCGTGCACAAATTTGTAGGGTACATTTTGTACCTTACAAAATTGTAATGTTCCTGTAAGGAGAATGAATGGATGGCATGATATCCCAATGTTATAGTAACAAAGTACTTTGATTCATTAGGTTAAATTTTGATTTCTTTGCTTACTGGTCTTACATAACTGTCATGTTTGTGTAAGAAACATCGATAGTGGAAAAAGTAGAGAATGTATATAGTGAAAATAGAGAATAGATGAAATGAGGGATGTCGAGATGAAAACAGTGTTAGAAGCAAAAAATATTGAAAAAGTGTATGACACGGGTGGTAATAAATTTGCAGCGTTAAAAGGTATTAACTTACAAGTAAAAGAAGGTGAGTTCGTTGGAATTATGGGACCTTCTGGTTCTGGAAAGACGACTTTACTAAACGTTCTTTCTACAATTGATAATGCGACGAACGGTGAAATTTTAATTGATGGAAAAGATATTGTGAAAATGAATGATGATAAGTTAGCGTTATTCCGCCGCGATCATTTAGGTTTCATTTTCCAAGATTATAACTTATTAGATACGTTAACTGTAAAAGAGAACATTGCGTTACCTCTTGCGTTATCAAAGGTGAAAGCGAGTGAGATTGATCGCCGCGTTCTTGAAATCTCAAAGAAATTCGGTATTGATCATATTTTAAGTCAGTTCCCATATCAAGTATCTGGTGGACAGAAGCAAAGATGTGCGGCATCACGTGCAATCGTTACAAATCCAAGTATGATTTTCGGGGACGAGCCAACGGGAGCACTTGATTCGAAATCAGCGACAGATTTACTTGAAAGTATGAAGTCGCTAAATGAATATGATAATTCTACAATTTTAATGGTAACGCACGATGCGTTTGCGGCAAGTTACTGTAAACGAGTTATTTTCATTAAAGATGGTGAGTTATATAAAGAATTGCACCGCGGCGAGTTAACGCGTAAACAGTTCTTCCAACAAGTCGTTGATGTAATGTCTTCTATTTCCGGAGGTATGGCTGATGACCTTATCTAGCATTGCCCTCCGCAACATACAGCGGAACTTTAAAGACTACTTTGTATATTTTGCATCTATGATTTTTAGTATCGTTATTTACTTTACATTTAAAGCACTGCAATATAATTCACAAATGGAAAAAGCAGCGGAAGCTTCTAAAAAAATTAGCGGGGCATTCCAAGTTTCCAGTGTGATGCTTATTATTTTCGTAGCGGTGTTTATTATATATTCGAATGGTTTCTTTACAAGAAAACGTAAAAAAGAAGTTGGACTCTATTCCTTATTAGGTATTCGTAAAAGACAAATTGGTAAAATGCTCTTTTATGAAAATATGTTAATGGGGTTAATGTCTTTAATTATCGGGATTGCGATTGGTAGTGTCCTTTCAAAATTATTCCTTGAGTTATTAGTAAATATGATGGGATTAAATTTAAATGTTCATTTTGAAGTACCGATGGCTGCCATTATTGATACAGCAATTATTTTCTTTGTGATTATTTTATATACATCACTTCAAGGATATCGTTTAATTTATCGATTCAAGCTAATTGAACTTTTCCGTGCAGAACGTGAAGGAGAAGCAATGCCAAAAGGATCTGTTATTATGGCATTCATTTCAGTTTTCTTAATCGGTTCAGGTTATTTCTTAGCGCTAATGTACATGAAAGCAGTTATGTATGCAGACTTTATGGTCGTTGCATTATACATTTTATTAGCGACAGTAGCAGGAACTTATTTATTGTTCATGTTCTTCACAGTATTTATATTGAAACGTGCGAGAAATAATAAATCAGCGTTTTATAACGGTATGAATATGGTAACGACATCACAGTTACTCTATCGCATTAAAGGAAATGCGAAATCACTGGCGACAATCGCTATTTTAAGTGCAGTAACATTAACGGCGGTTGGTACGTCAGTTACGATGTATTACAACACATTTACGCAATCAAAAGTTGCTGCGCCGTATAGTTATTCCTATGAGAAAAAAGATGCAGCATTAGATAAAAAAGTAAATGAAATACTTGCTGGAGAAAAGAATAATCATCCAGTCACATATGAATCAGAAGTTGAAATGATTCCTGTGAAAGGAACATTTAAAGGTGAAAGAGCGGATCAAGTTCTGAACACACACTATAATGTGACGAAGCAGTACCAACTTATTTCTCAATCAAACTTTAATACAATCGCGAAACATTTAGATATAGAACCTGTAAATTTAAGTGCGAATGAAGCTTTTGTATATGATAGCTTATATATTGAAACACTTGATTTTGGTCCTCTTTACACAGGAAATACAGCTGTATTCCCTGTTGGAAGTGAATCGAAAGAGTTAAAGATTAAAGGTGTAAATAGTAGAAGTGTTACAAACTTAAATGAATTATTTGTAATCGTTCCAGATCAAACATATGAGCAGGCGAAACAAGTAAACGAAACGCGCACTGTAAAAAATATTGATGTAAAAGGTGAGCGAAATAGTAAAGAGTTAACAGCGAAATTAGCAAGCGTTATGCCAGCTGGTGAATCAGAAGTTTTAAAACCATTTAACGATTTCTATACAGGATTCCAAATGGGGCTTGAAACGACAGGCTTAATGATGTTTATTGGGTTATTCTTAGGATTAGTCTTCCTATTAGCGACAGGCTCAATCATTTACTTTAAACAATTAACAGAAGCAAGTGCTGACCGTGATCGTTACATTGTCCTTCATAAAGTTGGTGTAACGAAGCAAGAAATGAAGAAAGCTATCGCAAAACAAGTAAGCTTTATCTTCGCTATTCCGTTAGTAATCGGAATTTTGCATAGCTTGTTTGCACTAAAAGGTTTAGGGAACATATTACCGTATGAAATCATGATCCCACTCCTAATTAGTATTGGAGTATACGGCGCTATTTATATCGGATATTACTTCTTAACAGTTCGTTCTTATTATAAGATTGTGAGTGCGAAATAATAAGTGAAGCTGTGAGGAAGGAAAAAGCCATTTACCTAATTTTTATAGGTGAGTGGCTTTTTTGTATAGAAATAATTAACGTGCATCAATTATGTCGATGAAACTAAAGGTATGTTTACGGCCAAAGGTATCTATACATATTAAAGAACGTTTCAAAGGGTTTAATTCAATTACAGTCATATACATTGTAGGGAAATAATTATCTTTATAATAAGTGACCAATATTTGTTTTTCTGAAATGAATGAGCGTAATAAAGTGTCTTCAATTCTTTCTCTATCATCGTATGATGATACTTTTCCCGATTCTTTCATGTGAGCAGATTGTTTAGACATACTAGTCAATTGAACCGATTTTGATATATTTGTACTACTCATGCTTTCTATTCTCCTAACAATATATTTTCTATATAGGAAGGTTAATCACTATGGAAGTAACTACTGCTGATCATTCCGAAGTACCTTGTGTTAGTTTTATTATGTCTGATTGGGAAGCGAATTTGCTTAGTACTAAAAAATTATCAAATTCATTCACTTATTTATAGTAATTTATTTGTCATTTTTGTACTTTTTTGAAGAGGATTAAAACTTTATTTTGGATGAAGGAGAGGAAATCAAATGGAGGAAGGTGAGCAAGTATGACAACTATCTCACCCTCTATTAAGAAAGCGTTTTTATATAACGGTATGATTTTCACGATATTGTCTAGGAGTCATGTTAGTAATTTTTTTGAAGACTCTCGTAAAATAGCTTTGATCATTAAAGTTGAGCCAGGCACAAATATCTGATAGTGGGTAGGTCGTTAATGTTAATAACTTTTTGGCTTCTTCTACTCGTTCCCTCTGGATGTATTCACTTAAAGGAATTCCCACTTCTTTTTTAAATAGCTTTGATAAATAAGTAGGGGAAATATGTAAAAGGTTAGCAAGGTCATTAAGAGTTATTTCATCGTAAATATGTTTGTGAATATGATTTAGGCATGTAGTAATGGCATTAGAATATGCTTGATTATTATATTCTTTTACACGTTCTGCAAAAGTACATAATGCATCTTCAATTAATCTATTTACGGAATACATGTTGTCTAGTTTTTCAATGGTTTGAATATATAAAGTACCGAGTGAAAAAGCAATATGTGATGGAAGATTACCATCTATCGCATATCGAATAGCTAGCGTAATGGCGATAATGCCATTATTTTTTTGGTTTCTTAGTTGATCTCCTTTAGATGAAATTGCTGAATCTTCTTGCGGGAAGGAATATGCATATTGTATGACTTTTTCTTTATTGCCTTCTTTAATTGCAGAAAAAAATTTACGTTCCAATGATATGTCATAATGTTGCGGATCATGCCGAAGACGTTTTGAAATGTATAGATCAGGATTTACGATTTTATAAGAAACATCTTCGAGCAATTTATTTTTTTTCCAAACAATATCGCGATCTAATTTTTCATTGAAAATGACGTAATGTAACCAAATACTTATATCAATTAGTGTACTTTTTTTCATCTCGGGTAGAAATTGATAGTAGTCTATTCCTTGCTGCGTTTTATCATTACAGTTGAAATACTTCATAAGTTTAATAGCCATTTCATCTGATACTTTTGGGTAAGTGGTAGGGCCGATTATAATCGTTCCTTTTATATGTTCATGATTTGTTATATGAATGCTAATGAAATTCTCAAGATATTTATTCCCTTTGAAAATTGGAAAATTACAAGGAGCATTTTCTTGATAAAGTTCATTCAGATGTTCTTCTTTAGAAGTATAAAAAGGACTACCAATCGTATGAGAAGTAGATTCATATACAATTTTTTTATTAGTAGCTAAAAATTGAACAGGTACATGAAAAGTGCTATGTACAAGGTCGCATAAGTGCTGTATGTCGATATAATTATTCATAATCTTCTCCTTTTAAATCGTTTTGAAATATATTTGAACCTATATTCGTTTCTACAAAATATAAATTTCTTATTATTTGAATTTCTTTGCTCATACAAAATAATTACATATGTTGGATAATAATGAAAGGTAATTGACAGATTTATTTCTACAGATGTTGTATGAAAATAGACGTAGTGATGGTACCTTCCATAAAGTTCTTTTTATATCTATTATACCAAATTAATAAATATAAGAGAGATGTTTATATATAAGAACAAATGATATATTCTTCATAAAATCTTAAGAAATCTCCTCAATTTTTGTTAAGAAACGATAGTTATACTTAGAAACAAGTTAAAAACTATTGAACGAATGGGGAGAGGTTTACATGCAGCTCATAACATTCTTACATGAATTTATTAAACATCCGAAACATACTGGTGCAGTTGCGCCAAGTTCAAAAATATTAGCAAAGAAAATGGTAGATGTAATTGATTTTAATAAAGCAAAATGCATTGTAGAGTTAGGGCCTGGTACAGGGGTTTTTACGAAGGAGATTATGAAGAGAAAAAAGAAGGGAACAATATTTCTTCTTATTGAAATAAATGAAGTGTTTTGCAAAGAGCTAAAGAGAAAGTTTAAAGATGAGCAGAACGTCATTGTTGTGCACGGTTCAGCTGAAAATATAAAGAAGTATATGGAAGAGTTTCATATAGAATGCGTGGATTATGTCTTATCGGGATTACCTTTTACCTCTTTACCAGAAGAAGTTTCAAAACGCATTTTAAATAATGTAATGGAAGCAATACATGAGAATGGGGAATTCATAACATTTCAATATTCACTTGTGAAAAAAGGATTTATACAGCATTTCTTTCCTCAAATTACATTAGAAAAAGTGTGGCTCAATTTCCCGCCAGCGTACGTCTTTAGCTGTAAAAAAGAGCTAAGGAGAGTATATGCATAATGGAATTGCATGAATTATTATCCTATATTGAGCAGTATGGTTATTGGGCGTTATTTTTCTGTTTATGGTTGGGTATTATCGGTATGCCAATTCCAGACGAAATGATTGTAATGAGTGGCGGATTTGTCTCTTCACTAGGGATATTAAGTATCATTCCTGCATTTTTATTAACGTATTTAGGAGTTGTATCCGGACTTTCTTTAGGTTATATACTAGGGAAAATATTTGGTACAAAAGTACTTCATAAACTAATGAAAAAGAAAAAGGCAAAATATCTTTTGAAATCTCAACAAATGGTAGAGAAATATGGTCATTATGCGTTAGTTACAAGTTACTTCATACCAGTTGTAAGACATATTGTACCGTATGTAGTTGGAATGAATAACATGTCATTTCGGATATATGCTGTGTATTCCTATACGACAGGATTTGTTTGGACGCTCATTTATTTTGTGCTCGGTTCTTTATTCGGACAACATATTGAAAGAATTGTAGCAGTTGCGATAGAGTATGGTGTGTATTTTGGCGTAATTGTCGTTTTAATTGGTAGTTTGTTTTATGTAAAAAGAAGTGCGGTAGTTAGTAAATAGAAGAGGCTGTTCCAAAATACATTTTGGACAGCCTCTTCTATTGTTTATACGGTCAGCCGATATAATTTCATATATCGTGATGCCATATTACTCAACATTAAGAAAAAGTTAAGAAATCGTACGAGTTTTTATTAAGAAGCACTCTCTATACTTAGAAAAGTCTTATCGAAAAATATAATGAAAGGCGGAATATAGATGAAAAGATTTATTTTTGGAGCAGTACTTGTTATTGTCGCAGGAGCGGCATATTTATTAAATGGGAGTGCTACAGTAGATTCCATGAACCCATTTCTTAAATTAGAATATCGTTATGCGGTAATTGATAATGATGGAAAAGATTTAGGTGGAAATAAAGGCCGTGCATACACAGTGAACACATATGACAAGGATGGAAATAAAAAAGAGATAACAATTGATGGAGTGGATACATTGCAAAAAGGTTCATACTGGCATGTAATTACGAGAGGAAAGTCTGTACACGATAAAGTGCAAATAGAAGAAGAAATAATTCCTGACGGCGCAAAGGTAAAGTTAGGATTATAAGTATAAAACCGATTCTTAATTTAGAGAATCGGTTTTATTTTATGGTAAAATTTAGGTGTGGAGGGGGCGGAAGTTATGCTACTCATTGTTAGCCTTATTTTAATTGGAATCATGTGTAGTATGAGAATAGTATCATTACATATGATAGAACGAGAAAAGATAGAAGAACGATATGTATATTGTCCAAAATGTGATGCGAAAATTAGAAGAGGGAATGCTGCTCCTTTTTGTTCAAAATGTAATGTAATCTTTTAAAGAAGATAAAAAGGCCAAAACGAACATATTTCAGTTCGTTTTGGCCTTTTTTGAATGAAGAGTAATAACAACTTTCTATGTTCCACTCATAATTTCTACGGTTATCTCCGCAAAAATAGGTTTTTTTTATAAAATCATTTTATTTTGGAGCTACAGACGTTGAAACATAAAATTGTTACTTATTAGTATCTATAACACTTTAAAGTGCGTACTTTTTATTGTGTTGTAGATAAGACATAATTACATACGTGAGAGGGAAATGAGTAGTGTAGAACTAAAAAGCATATACGTTATTTTTCATAACTATCGTGCTTTAATCGGTCAGCCCTTGTCACATTAATTGATATTCATTCATCATTTTTAAATAGATTTTAGGAGGAGATTTTAAATGAAAGATTTATTAAAAGGTACACTTGGTTTTGGTACGGCACCACTAGGTAATATGTACCGTAATATTCCAGAGGAAGAAGCAATCGCAACAGTGGATGCTGCTTGGGATAATGGTGTTCGTTACTTTGATACAGCTCCACTGTATGGATCTGGTTTAGCAGAGATTCGTCTTGGTGAAGCACTATCGAAAAGAAATCGTGATGAGTACTTCTTAAGTACAAAAGTAGGTCGAATTATTTCAGATGAATTGGAAGATCCATCTACACGTGATTTAGGTGAAAAAGGCGGACTTTTCGAATTTGGTCGTAAAAATAAAATCATCAACGACTACAGTGCGGATGCAACTCTTCGTTCTATTGAAGATAGTTTAAAACGTTTAAAAACAGATCGTCTAGATTTTGTTTATATTCATGACGTAGCACAAGATTTTTATGGAGATGAGTGGATTTCACAATTTGAGATTGCTCGAACAGGAGCATTCCGTGCACTTACTCAATTGCGTGATGAAGGTGTAATTAAAGGCTGGGGCCTTGGAGTAAATAAAGTAGAAGCTATTGAACTTATGCTGGACTTAGAAGAAGCAAAACCAAATGTATCTTTATTAGCTGGTCGCTATTCATTATTAGACCACGAGCGTGCGTTAGAACGCGTAATGCCTGCGGCTGTAAAAAACAATATGGACATTGTTGTTGGTGGACCATATAGCTCAGGTGTTCTTGCTGGAGGTACTCACTTTGAATACCAAAAAGCGTCACCAGAAATCATTGAAAAAGTTAATAAAATGAAAAACCTTGCCGATCGTCATGGAATCAGTATTAAAGCTGCTGCTTTACAGTTTTCACTGGCTAACCCAGCGGTTGCTGCTGTTATTCCAGGTGCAAGTAAACCGGAACGAATTGCAGAAGACCAAGCTGCATTGAAAACAGTGATTCCAGCAGCGTTCTGGGAAGAAATGCGTGAACAAAAATTAGTTGCAGTTAATGCACCACTACCAATTAACGTTAAATAAAAAGGAGAGTAATGAAAATGGCAAATACTATTACATCTATTGAAATTCCAGCTTCACCTGCCCAAGTATGGCAATTAATCGGAGGTTTTGATGCACTTCCAGATTGGTTACCATATATCCCTAGCAGTAAAGTAACGGAAGGTGGACGTGTACGTCATTTAGCTAATCCTGATGGCGATGCAATCGTAGAGCGCTTAGAAGCATTTAATGAGAAAGAACGTTACTACACATATTCAATTATGCAAGCACCATTCCCTGTGACGAATTATTTATCTACAATCCGTGTTAAAGAAGGTAAAGATGCTAACACATCATTAGTTGAATGGTCTGGTAGCTTCACTCCTGTAGCGGTTACTGATGAAGAGGCAATTAATCTATTCCATGGCATTTATAAAGATGGTTTAGAGGCGTTACAACAAACATATTTAGCTTAATCAATTTATTAAACATTTGAAAGTCTGCAGTGTAACAACTGCAGACTTTTTTGATTATGGAATTTCTTTTTAAGAAAATATTAAGAAACCCCATTACTATTTGTTAAGAAAATGCATCTATACTGAATTCTGTTGCTTAAAACGAACAGCAAGAATTATAACAGGAGGTACAGATAGATGAAAACGATGTTAGAAGCGAAAGGGATTTCGAAAATATATAATACAGGCGGGAATACGTTTGAAGCGTTGAAAGATATTCATCTGCAGGTGAAAGAAGGAGAGTTTGTCGGTATTATGGGACCATCTGGTTCTGGTAAGACGACACTTTTGAATGTTCTTTCTACTATTGATACGGCTTCAAAGGGTGAGATTTTAATTGATGGAAAAGATATTGTGAAGATGAATGATGATGAATTGGCACTCTTTCGCCGTAATCATTTAGGGTTTATTTTTCAAGATTATAACTTATTAGATACGTTAACGGTACGAGAAAATATTGCATTGCCACTTGCTTTGTCAAAAGTGAAGGCGAAAGAAGTAGAATCTCGCGTTGAGAAGATTGCGAAGAAGTTTGGAATAGATCATATTTTAAATCAGTATCCGTATGAAGTATCCGGTGGACAAAAACAACGCTGCGCAGCATCAAGGGCAATTGTAACAAGTCCAAGTATGATTTTTGGAGATGAGCCAACTGGTGCGCTTGATTCAAAGTCAGCGACGGATTTATTAGAAAGTATGAAGACATTAAATGAAAAAGATCTTGTAACGATTTTAATGGTAACGCATGATGCGTTTGCGGCAAGTTATTGTAAACGTGTTGTATTTATTAAAGATGGAAAGTTATATAAAGAATTACATCGTAAAGGGATGACACGAAAACAGTTCTTCCAGCAAATTATTGATATGATGTCTTCCATATCTGGAGGTGCGACAAATGAGCTTATCTAGCATTGCACTTCGTAATATAAAACGAAATTTTAAAGATTATTTTATATACTTTGCCTCTATGATTTTTAGCATCGTCATTTATTTTACGTTTAAGGCGTTGCAATACAATTCACAAATAAGTGAAGCTGGAGATAACATCGGACGAGGATTCCAGCTTGCGAGTGTTATGCTCATTATTTTCGTTGCGGTATTTATTATATATTCGAATGGTTTCTTTACACGAAAGCGTAAGAAGGAAATAGGTCTTTATTCTTTACTCGGTATTCGAAAGAAAGAAATAGGTAAAATGCTTTTTTATGAAAATATGTTAATGGGTTTATTATCGTTAGTAATCGGAATTGTAATTGGTAGCTTACTTTCAAAAGGATTCCTAAAGCTACTTGTAAATATGTTAGAGCTACATGTAAATGTTCATTTTGAAGTACCAATTGGAGCTATTATAGATACAGCAGTTATTTTTTGTTTCATTATTTTATATACGTCATTTAAAGGATACCGCGTTATTTATCAATTTAAGTTAATCGAGCTATTTCGTGCAGATAACGAAGGCGAAGTTATGCCAAAAGATTCTAAAATAATGGCTATCATTTCTTTATTATTAATTGGATCAGGTTATTTCTTTTCAGTAACGGCTATTAAAAATGCAAGCAGCGATAAATTTATGCCACTTGCGCTTTATATTGTATTAGCAACAGTACTTGGAACGTATTTATTATTTAAGTTCTTTACTGTTTTTGCATTAAAAAGAGCGCGAGATAAAAAATCTTCATTTTATAATGGAATGAAAATGGTGACGACATCTCAATTACTATACCGCATTAAAGGAAATGCAAAATCGTTAGCGACAATTGCTGTATTAAGCGCAGTAACGTTAACAGCGGTTGGAATGTCTGTTACGATATATTACAACACATATATGCAGGCGAAGAAATATCACCCAGTTAGTTATTCATATGAAAAGAAAGATATAGAATTGGATCGTAAGGTGAGTGGGATTTTAAAAGAAGGAAAGAATGAAGTCATTCATCAATATGAATTAGAGACAGTAAAAGTAGTAGGAGAATACGGTGATGGAACTTCATTACAATCAAGAACAACAGAACTTATCGCACAATCATCATTTAATAAAATTGCAAAATATTTAAATGAAGAAACTTTAGATTTAAAGAAGAACGAATTGTATGCATTTGATGGTATGTACAGTGAAGGTAAGAGAGATAGTGGGGTATATAAAAATCGAAAAGCTACATTCCAAATTGAAGAAGTAGCACCAGTACAAGTGAAAGATGTACAAGCAAAAAACATTACAAACTTATATGAACTTCTAGTTGTTGTTCCAGACGAAGTATATGAGCAAGCAAAGAAGACAATTGGCTCTCATACTGTAAAAAATATTGATGTGAAAGATGAAAGAAATAGTAAAGTATTAACGGAGAATTTAAAGAAAGTAATACCGGAAGAAGATGCAGAAGGTAAAGAACAATTCAGTGATTTCTATACTATTTTCCGTGATGGTATTGAGGTATCAGGTTTAATGATGTTTAGTGGTATGTTCTTAGGACTTGTATTTTTACTCGCAACAGGGTCTATCATTTACTTCAAGCAATTAACAGAAGCACATGCAGATCGTGAGCGTTACATCGTTCTTCGAAAACTAGGTGTCACGAAAAAAGAAATGAAAAGGGCAATCGCAAAACAAATGAGATTTATTTTCTTCATTCCTTTAGTAGTTGGCATATTACACACTTTATTTGCATTAACAGGATTAGCGACAGTACTTCCGTATGAAATTGCAGTTCCGTTGTTAATTAGCATCGGCGTGTATAGTGTTATTTATATTGGTTATTATTTGTTGACGGTTCGTGCTTATTTTGGGATCGTTAGTAAATAGAAAAGAGAGAAAGAGAGCATAGTGAAAATTATGTTCTCTTTCGCTTTTTATCATTATTTATTTTCTAAAATTCGTTCAACATCATGTACACTTAATTTACTTGCCTTAGCAATCGTCTCAAGTGGTATACCAAGATCATACATACTTTTAATCATTTGGATTTTTCCCTGTTGAACTCCTTCTTTTCGACCTTTTTCTATACCTTGTTCTATACCTTGCTCTATACCTTGTTCTATACCTTTTTCTAAGCCCTTTTCCATGCCTCTTTTCATACCTTCTGTCTCTGCGTGGGCGAATTTTGCTGCTTCATCCATTAAAACTTTCTCCCTTGCGTCATAGGCTTGTCGGAAAGAGGAATCTTGACTCATACGTTCCCATTTGTTTATTGCTTTTTGTAAAATAGGGTCTTGGTTCATAGCAATATCCTCCAATAGTTTAGTTAAGTGCTCATCCTCATTTGCTGAAAGCAATAAAAGCCAACGAGCAAATGGGTCTTTCCACGGATTTACTTTTTCTTCATGCCACTGTTCTGTTAACTTTGGAATTTCTACAATGTGAATTTCTATGTCATCACTCAAGAGTTTCTGTTGTTGTGTATTCCACAATGTGCCCTTTGTATGAAATTCTTTGTGATCTAAAAACATTATGAAGTTCAATAAATTAATGGTGATGGTTTTACGAAGTGCACTGTAGGGCATCCCTTTTTGTAACTGGGATGTGTATAATTTTCCCCAATAATATAAACTGCGTTTCATCATATCGTGATTATTATTAAGCTGTATTTCTACATTTACTTTTGTCCCTGTGTCTAATGTTGCTGAAATATCTAGAATTGATAATTTATCATTTGCGTGTTCTCGGTGTAAATGTGGATCTTCTAATTGTAGAGAAGCAATAGGTGACTCTAAAGACTCTTGTAACATCGCGTTTAAAAAGGCAATGAGAATATCTTCACTACCATTCGTACCAAACAATTGTTTAAATGCAAAATCAATGCGTAAATTCACTAATTGTTGGTTGAACAAAGGTTGTCCTCTCCCTTATATGAAGGTGCTTCTTTTCTTAATTGTATCTAAAAATAACTAGAGGATGCAAATAGACCATTCTGCTATTTTTAAGTAGGATTATTATAATGTCAGAGGTAAGTATGGTTATGTTATACTCTAGTGAAATTGGGAAGTAGCGTATGAAACGGAAGAATGGAAACATGTTGAAGATGAAAAAGTAAGTGAAAATGAATTCTTCCAATCAGTAGCCGCTGCAATAGAGAAGAAAGATCCAAGTATTATTGTGAAGAAGGATGCTAATACGCACTGGAAAAATTGGGTGGAGTTTGATTACGAAAATTCATATTGAAATATCTTTGTAATAAAAAAGACGAGCTAAAATGTTAAAACTTTAGCTCGTCTTTTTGTATTACACAACCGCAGGATTATAAATCATCGTAAAGTGCCCTTGTAACAATTCAATATGACAAGGTGTATGAAGCGAACTTTCTCCATCTGTATCTACTTCTTTTTCTTCTTCTGTTTCGATATGAATGGATTTCGCTTTTACGTGGAAGATGTCATTTTCGTTTGAGTCTTCAAATAGTTTCTTTCCGATATAATCTTTAAATGCTTGAATACCTGTTGATTTGACTACGAAAATATCAAGTGTTCCGTCGTCGCATTTTACGTTCGGAATAAAGGACGGGATGCCGCCAAGATATTCACCGTTTCCAACCATGACAAGAACAGCTTCGTCTTCATATACTTGTCCGTCGTACGTAATTTTTACCGGGAATGTTTCAGCATTTTTTACAGTTCGGATTGTGCTTAAGTAGTAACCAATTTTACCAAGCTTTGCTTTCTCCTCTGCATCAATATTGTTTGATACTTCAGATACGAGTCCAATGCCCCAGAAGTTTAGGAAATGTTGTCCGTTTGCTTTTGCAACATCAACTGGTTTTACGTGTTCCTTAGTGATAAGTTTTGCTGCTTCTGCAATGTTTTGCGGAACGCCTAGTGTGCGAGAGAAGTCATTGCAAGTTCCGCCTGGAATGATCGCAAGTGTAGGTCTAGTTTCAAGAGGTGCTAAGCCGTTTGTGCATTCAAATACAGTGCCGTCACCACCAAAGACGATAATTAAATCTACTTTACTAGCAAACTCTTGGCAATATTTCGTTGCATCACCTTGCTTTTTCGTATGAAGGATATGTAAGTCAGGAAAAGCTGCGGCAAGAGGTGGTACGATTTTCGTTAAATTTGTATGTAAGTCGCCTTGTCCAGCTTTTGGATTTACGATGAGGAGTACTTTTTCAAATTTTGTCTTTGTCATTTTTCATCTCTCCCTGTTTTTTTGTAATGGAAAGAAGGAGCTGTTCCGATGTATTTCAGAACAGCTTCTTCCTATTAATAGGGTGCTAAGATTGTCGGTTATTGTCGGTAAGTCGATATATTGAAAAAATCGCCGATATAATTTGAGTTGCAGTCGATATATTTGAAAAATCGCCGATATAATTTAAGATACGGTCGATATATTTTGAAAATCGCCGATATAAATTTCATGTACTATCGATTTTTTAAGTTATATGATTATTCCGTTACAACCGAAGCAATAAATGGTAAGTTACGATATTTTTCTGCGCAGTCGATGCCGTAGCCAACGATAAATTCGTCTGGAATTTGGAAGCCAACATATTCAGCTTTTAAGTCTACCTTACGACGCTCAGGTTTATCAAGTAGCGTACAGAATTTTAACGCTTTTGGTTTATGCATAAAGAAGTGGTCTTTTAAGAAGTGAAGTGTTAAGCCAGAATCGATAATGTCTTCTACGACAATTACGTTTTTGCCAGTAATGTTTACATCGATATCTTTTAATAGTTTTACTTTGCCAGTTGTTTCTGTTTGATTTCCGTAGCTAGATGCAGAAATAAAGTCGATTGTTACATCGTTTTTAATGTGACGAATTAAATCAGCAGCAAATACGAAAGATCCTTTTAATACAGCGATTACTACAATTTCTTCTCCTTCAAAATCACGTTCGATTTGAAGTGCTAGTTCTTTTACTTTTTCTTGTAATTGTTCTTCAGAAATTAAAGTGTCTTTTATTTCAATATTCATTGGAGTCCTCCTACAGTGTAAAACTTGTGAACATTTCGACTGTAAAGGATAGAAAGGAAAAAGTCAAAGGAGATAGTAATTTTTTACAAAATACGAACAAAATCGTCTGATGATATGATATACTAATTATATTAAGAAAACGCTTCCATAAAGGGTGATGATAATGAAGAAGAAACAGTACACAACTGTAACATTTATAAAAGCATTACTATTAACAATTGTTCTTGGATTGTTGGCTTATATAATTGATGTACCAGCGATTCGGATTTCACTAATTGGAATGACTTTAGTATTAGGCGCAATTTCTCATGGTATGATGTCGCAGCTACAAGAAGCTGGACTTGATGATATGAAAGATCATATAGATAAGAAATAAGAGACCTTCACATAGGCATAGTGAAGGTTTTTTTGTTTCTTACAAAAATGTAAGGTAGTTGTAAGGGAAATCGATAGTTGCATAGTAGTGTTTTGGATAAACTATGGGTGTAAGGTAAAAGGCAAGCATATTTTAGGTAAATTAAGTTTTAGGCACTCTATATGTGAAAAAGGAGTAGGAGGGCATGGAGAAACGTTGGACGACCTTTTCTTTTTTAGCAACTAGCAACACCGTAATGCTAGCTGGCGAGATGGATTTTTTGCACTTGTTTGATCGAGAAGACGATCATTCTTCTTCTAAATTTACAATGAAATGGAATAAATGGAGCGAAAGTTGTAGGTTGGAAGAAGAGGCCCCTAACGAAGCGCAAAAAATTATTTTGACAAACCCTATTAAAGCGTGGGTTGTTCAACGTCGTAAGTGTAACGTCAAAAATCACTTAAAGAAAACTGAGCCGAGACAATTAGTTATCGCTCCGGCCCGTTCTACTTCTAAATCACGCGAAAGTAACATGTAAATAATTGAGACACACACCCGAAAAGAGCATTGTATCATACAGTGCTCTTTTTCTTTTTTGTAAAAAAGTATTTTGTTTGAGGAAAAATTTGCTATGATTATGGAGGAATCTTACATTTTACATTTAGTATGAAAGTATGATCGTAATGAAATTTGAAAAGGTGCGTGTATGATGAAAAAATATAGTGTAATTGCAGTAGCGAGTTTGTTAGCGACAAATCTATTAACCTTTCCTTCTAGTTCGCTAGCGGAAATTGAAAATAAAACGAGAAATAGTATAGAAGCTTTTTCCTATATACAGAGCAATGAGAAAAGCGAACTGCAACAACAATTAGAAGCTGTAAAAGAACGACAAATAGAATTAGAAAAAAGAGAAGAAATTTTAA
Source organism: Bacillus sp. FSL W8-0519 (assembly GCF_038005585.1). Classification (NCBI taxonomy): domain Bacteria; kingdom Bacillati; phylum Bacillota; class Bacilli; order Caryophanales; family Bacillaceae; genus Bacillus; species Bacillus sp. FSL W8-0519. The sequence goes on along the minus strand of NZ_JBBOTL010000001.1, from coordinate 4,660,674 downwards.
AACAGCAGAAAGAATTATTTGTTAAGGTAGATGAATTAAAACAGAAAAAAGACGAGTTACTGAAACAAGATGGTGAACATAAAGTACAACTGGAAGAAGTACAGCAGGAATTAGATGAGTTGAAAAAGCAGCAAGCAGAACTTGAAGGGAAGAACCCGTTACAAGTGAAGGATAATAATGAAGAGAAAAAAGCTGCTGAATTAAAAAAACAAGAAGAACTTGAAGAGAAGAATGCATTAGAAATAAAAGAAAATAATAGCCAAGAAGAAAAAAAACTTGAAGAATTAGAAGAACAAAAAAAGAAAGAAGAGCTAAAGAAGCAACAAGAGGAATTACGAAAACAGCAGGAAGAATTGAAGAAGCAACAGCTAGAATTGGAGCAGAAAACGAAACAAGAGCTTGAGTTAACACAGAAAGAAGAGCAGGCAAAACAAGAACTTGAATTAAAACAAAAAGAGGAACAAGCAAAACAAGAACTTGAATTAAAACAAAAAGAGGAACAAGCAAAACAAGAACTTGAATTAAAACAAAAAGAGGAACAAGCAAAACAAGAACTTGAATTAAAACAAAAAGAGGAACAAGCAAAACAAGAACTTGAATTAAAACAAAAAGAAGAACAAACAAAACAAGAATTTGAATGGAAGCAAAAAGAAGAACAAGAAAAGAGAGAGACAGAATTAAAACAAGCTACCATTACAATGCAAGTAGCGCCGCAATCATTTCCTGACGTTCCAGGATGGGCACAAGAGTCTGTTTATTATTTAGTTCATAAAAAAGTTATTTCTGGGATGCCAGATGGAACATTTTCACCAAGTAAAGTATTAAGCAGAGCTGAAGCAGCAACAATTATGGCGAAAATTTTAGAATTAGAAGTTAAAGAGGGGGAGAAACCAACTTTTACAGACTCTCAAGATCATTGGGCAACTCCTTATATTGCTGCTGTGGAAAAGGCAGGAGTCATTAAAGGAGAAGGAAATGGGAAATTTAATCCGAATGGTCAAATGACAAGAGCTGCTATGGCAACGATGTTAGTACAAGCCTATCAACTAGAGAAAAAGGTTCATGAAGAATTATCAACATTATTTCCTGATGTAAAAGATCATTGGGGTGAGAAATTCATTAATATTTTAGTAAGCATGGGTATATCAAGTGGTGTTGATGGAGGACGTTGGCAACCAGATAGATCCATTACACGTGCAGAGGCAGCACAGCTCGTCGCAGTTACAGATAAGTCTAAAGACAATGAATTGAAGATGAAGAAGATAAGCATTTCGAAAAAATTCTTTACGTATAATGGACCATCTTTATCATCTGGAATTTCAAGGGAATATGGCCCTAGGGAAGTAACAGTGTATGAAGAGCGAGATGGTGGCTGGATTAGAATTCATACGGATACTGGTTTTAAGTGGGTTTGTTTAGTTGAAAAGAAAGTGAATATGAATAAAAATTTTTTGACATATAATGAGGCATCCTTATCTTCAGGGATTTCAGGTGAGTATGCTCCGCAAAGTGTAACGGTTATTGAAGAAAGAGAAGGAAATTGGATTAAAGTTTATACGGCCTTAGGCTATAAGTGGGTCTGCTTAATAGACAAAAAAGTTCAGATTGATAGAGACTTTACTACTTATGATGCTCCTTTCAGGTCTGCGAATATACTAGATTATTATGGGCCTCAAGCAGTAACGGTTGTAGAGGAAAGAGGAACTTGGCTTCGTATACGTACATATGCAGGCTATCAATGGTTGGATACGAAAAAAGAAGCGAAGTATTTATCTAAAGTGTTCTTTGCTTATGATAGTCCAAGTTTTGTATCTCGTGTATCAGGAAGGTATGCACCACAGACAGTCGAGGTTTATGGTGAGAGAGACGGTGGTTGGATTCAAATTCAAACTAGTAATGGGTTAAAGTGGGTTAATGAAGGGAATATTAATCGTAGTCAAGTTATATTGAACGTACCGTCACTGTATCAATTCCCAGAATTGCATAATGGCTGTGAAGTCGTTTCTTTACAAATGCTTGTAGAACATCAAATTGGTCGCTCGTTAAATAAAGTAGCATTTGCTTTTGAAATGCCTTTTGATCAAACGAAATTAAAGAACTATAAAACATCATCACAAATTTGGGGAGATCCAGATGTAGGGTTTGTAGGTGATGTGACAGGAAATACGCCAGGATATTCTATTAATCCCGAACCACTAAAACGTTTGTTAGATAAATATGCAAGAGGAACGAATTTAACTGGAAATGATCTTTCTGTTTTAGAAGACTATGTGAGAAATGGAAAACCAGTAGTAACGTGGGTGACTGTCGCTTTAAATAATCCAAGACCAATTACAACGTGGAAAACACCAGGTGGAAAGACAATTTCTGCAAGAATGAATACGCATGCGGTTGTTTTAACAGGAGTGGATGATAATTACGTATACTATAATGATCCTTTCTATGGAACGAAAAATGTAAAAGTGAGTAAGAGCCGGTTTGCAAGTATTTATAATCAAATGGGCAAGAAGGCCTTAAGTGTAGATTAATTTTAAAAGGTTATCCGAAGATGATTTCGGATAACCTTTTTTACAATGAAATCTTTAAATGAAATATATTTTATCTGCATCTTATATTTATATCTCTTGTTTATTCTAGTGATACATCCGATGCGAAGTGATGTAAAACGTATAAAAGGAGAGAAATACAATGAAAAAGAAACTATTACCAATCTGTGCAATGGCACTTTTAGCAGTAGGATATTCTTCAGTAGCAAGTGCCGATACTGGAACAGTAACAAAGGAAGATGCAGCGCAAGTACAACAAGATAAGGCTAAAAAAGAAGAAGCGATTAAGATACAGCAAAAAGGTGAGGAAGAGAAAAAGAGAATAGCACAAGAACAGCAAAAAGGCGAAGAGGAGAAAAAGAGAATAGCACAAGAACAGTTGAAAAATGATAAAGCAAAAAAAGAGGCAGCACAAGTGCAACAAAAAAATACTGCAACTAAAAAAGAAGTAGCAAAGCCAGTTGTACAAGGTGAAAAATTACCAAACACAGCTTCTAATAATGTAGCAATGATGGCACTAAGCGCATGCCTTGTAGGGCTAGGGACATTATTTGGTTTGAATCGTCGCAATAAAGTTAAGGCGTAAATAAAATATTCTCCTATAAAGAATGGAATAATTTCATATATTAAAAATGGTAGGTTATTCCTACCATTTTTGGCATGGAGGAATGAAGAATGAAGTTACTCAATTATATCGGTATCATATTGATGGCTATAGGACTATTTATGGGATCATATTATGCTGTGGAATGGTATAAAGGAAAAAGCTCTGCCGGGCAACTAACGAAGGAAGAAATAAAGAGCCTTAACAATATACAACATAATCAACTTTCACATGAAACCCCCGTAACTTCTCAAGTCCCTTCTTCTCAAACAGAGCATAAAGAAGGAGAAAAGGTAGCGATGTTACATATACCGAAAATAAAGAAGAAGTTTTCTGTATATTGGGGAGCGGATGATGCAACGCTGAAAAAAGGGGTTGGAATGTTCGTTAGTGATGTAACGACAACGCCATCTGGAGGGGGCCATACTGTACTAAGTGGGCACCGGGATACGGTCTTTACAGATTTAGGAGAGTTAAAAGAAAAAGATACTCTTGTTTTAGAGTATGATAATAAAACGTACACATATGAAATTCAAAAGAAGTGGATTACCCATGCGGATGATCGTACTGTTATTATAAAAAAAGAAGAACCGATATTAACACTGACGACTTGCTATCCATTTAATTATATAGGGGATGCACCGGATAGATATATTATCGAGGCGAAGTTAACTGCTAGTTATTCAAAATGAAATTATAGTTTCTGAAAGCGAGAGGGGGATATAAGTTATGGCAAAAAACATTTTAATTGTAGAAGATGAAGATATTTTGCGTGAAATATTAAAAGATTATTTTTTAAGTGAGCAATATGTAGTGTTTGAAGCAAGGGACGGGAAAGAAGCTTTAGTTGTATTTGAGGAAGAAGAGGTTGATTTAGTTATTCTTGATATTATGTTGCCGGAACTTGATGGGTGGTCCGTTTGCCGAAGAATCCGTAAAACATCCGAGGTTCCTATCATTATGCTGACGGCACGTGTTGATGAAGATGATACGTTACTTGGCTTTGAACTTGGAGCAGATGACTATGTGACGAAGCCGTATAGTCCGCCAATTTTATTAGCAAGAGCGAAAAGGTTATTAGAAAGTAGAAAAGTGACGAAGCGACTTTTAGAGAATGAAGATGATACATTATCAATTCATGGTATTCATGTCCATTTTCCATCGCGTACTGTTACGGTAGATAAAACAGACATTAATTTAACTCATACAGAATTTGAAATATTAGCGTACTTGATGAAAAATCAGGGGATTGTTTTAACACGAGAGCAACTCATTTCAAAAATTTGGGGATATGAATTTGCTGGTGACGATCGAACGGTTAATAGTCATATTCGTAATTTGCGAAATAAATTAGGAGAGAAAGCAAAGTACATTACAACTGTAGTACGAACAGGTTATAAATTTGAGGGGAATGTATGAGAAAAGGGGTTGTACTAAAATTATTTACCCTCACAACAGCATTATGTATGTTAATTTTAGCGACGATTTTTATTGGACAAACGATATTTTTTAAACAATATTACGCGAATCGAAAAGTAGAAGACATTAAAGTGAATTTAAATTCCTTCGAAAAGAATTATTTGAACTATGCAGGAAGTGCAGAAGGAATTCAGAAGCTAGAGCAAGACTTTTTAAGAGAAAATAATACGTGGATTACGACATTAGATCAAAATGGGAATTTAAAACATGCGGATGATTTTTATTTTGAGGTAACGATAGATCGTAGGCAACAAAAGAGCTTTGGACAACAAATATTCAAAATTCCCTTATACAATCTCGTCAATATAGAAGAGATTGATAATAAATCATCAGATCCATTTTTAGGACAAGAAATTTATTTTTCTGGAGTGAAAAAAGAAGAAAGTTTTATTCCATTCTCTTTTTCGCTAGGTAAGCAAAATTTGAATGGATTTAATAAACCGTTAGAAAAAGCATTTAATGAGAAAATGAGTAAATTAGATCAGGAGAAAAAGAAAGCAGCTGAGGAACAATTTGGTAAGGAAAAGAAGCCGGCAGTTCAGGAGCAAGCTGCCCAAGAACCAGATATTCACATAAGAGGGCGTGTTACGAAAGTTCAGCTTCCGGATGTAACAGGTCCTATAAATCCAATTTATAAAAATAGCATCTTTTTAGATAACATAAAAGAATTTCAAACGGATTTATTATTGAAAGAGAGCAAGCCCATACAATCTACTACACAAACAATGGACTATGAAAAAAATGATATTAAATATAAATTATTAATCAAACCAATAAAAGAAAAAGACGGATCCGTCACATATATATATGCGATGGCTTCTTTACAGCCTGTAGATGAAGCTGTACAAATGGTGCAAGATTACTACATTTACATCATTGCATTTGTAGTTGTTCTTATTTTTCTAGCTTCATTCTATTACTCTAAGCAAATCGCAAAGCCGTTATTAAAAATAAATGATACAACGAAGAAAATAGCGCATTTAGATTTCACAGAACAAATACCAATTACTTCAAAAGATGAAATTGGTGATTTATCGAAAAATATTAATGTGCTATCGAATAAACTCAATTCACATATTGGACAGCTAGAACAAGATATTGAAAAGGAAAGAAAGTTAGAAAAGACGCGGAAAGAATTCATTTCTGGTGTTTCGCATGAACTAAAAACACCGCTGAGTATTATGAAAAGCTGTATTTCTATTTTAAAAGATGGAGTAGCTGAGCATAAAAAAGAGTACTATTTTCAAGCGATGGAACGGGAAGTAGACAAAATGGATACTTTAATTTTGGATATGCTGGAGTTAGCTAAGTTTGAGTCAGGCACATATAAAATGAAAAAGGATTCATTTTATATTGATACAGTAATTGAAGATATATGTGAACACCTTTCTGTAGAAATAGAGAAAAAAGAACTTCGTGTTCATAAACATATAGGTCCATTTGAAGTAGTCGCAAATCAAGGCCGGATTGAACAAGTCATCGTAAATTTCATTACGAATGCGATACGTTATACACCAAATAAAGAAGATATTATTATTTCTACAATAGATGAGAAGGATCGTATAAAAGTATGTATTGAAAATAAAGGTACTCACATAGAAGAAGAACAATTAGATAAAATTTGGGATCGTTTTTATCGCGTGGATGCAGCTCGTCAGCGTTCGCAAGGTGGAACAGGTCTTGGGCTTGCCATTTCAAAGAATATTTTAGAACTGCATGATGCTGAATATGGAGTAAAGAATACAGAAGATGGTGTGTTATTTTATTTTTATTTACAGAAAAAAGCGTAGACAATATAATCTACGCTTTTTTAATTTATTTTCATATTATCTTTACTTAATCTTTATTTTTAAACGATATAATCTGGTTAGAAAATGAGGTTATGTAAGGAGTAGATTAGCCGTGAATAGCAATTTACTAGGTATGGTAGTATTTATTTTTCTTTGCGCATTTATTGTATTTTTAATTGATATTACGATATGAAAAAAAGAGCGCTTATTAAGCGCCCTTTTTGTTTGCATTTATTTGATAAGCATTGATGCTCTTGAATAAGCGTGGTGAAGTAAGGAATAAAAATATAAGTAAAACGGTACACAAAATATAAGACCCAATCATTGTACTACCATTTACGATTAATGAATAAAGCACAGCTGATTGACCTTTTGGCGCATATTGTCCCCAGAAAATGATACCGGCAATAAAGTGACAGAAGTAGCGGGCAAAGCTACCGATAAATGTAGCAAGGATAATATAAGCAAGAACTTTCTTTCCTTCATTTTGTTTTGATGAAGGTTTGTCTTTACGGCTACCTAAACTGGATTGTTCTAAGTTATTTTCATTAGAAGTTAAAAGTGCTTTTTGAATTGGACGATAGAATAAGCCAGCAAATCCGATAAAAGCAAAGGCAATGAAGTACTCAATGAATGCTTGAACAGGTGTTAAAATGTAAGCATCTCCCACGACAATTTGTAATAGTCCCCAAACTAAACCACCTAAGAAAGCTGATTTAAAGCCCCAGCGATAAGCGATAATAAAAATAGGAATCATAGCAAATGAAATGGAACCGCCTGTTGGAAGTTTGATTGATAATGGTAAAATGTCGATGACCATGGCGAAGGCTGCAAGAATAGCAGATTCGATCATCGCTTGTAAATTGGTGTTACGCATGTTGTCTCCCCCTAAATCCAAGTTGTACAAAAAAGAATAGATATCATAGGAGGATACGAAATACGTAAATAAAAAGAGGTATGTATTTCGGACGTTTGCACAATCCCTGCGTTAGCATTAACTAACAGGTTCGAAGGGTCGGAACGAAGTGTTCCCTCTCAGCGGCATGGCTCCCCCTGTGATAACGAGATTCTTTATTTGCTACTGTTTATTGTAAGCGAAATGGATGAGAATGGCAAACGAATACAGTATGACAATAATTGAAATAGAATTGTAGCGAAATGTTAATAAATATGAAGCAAAAGGGTATAGTACAAGAGAAATAGAGTGTGCTATAATTTTTTTGAAAATAATTATCATTCTCTTCTGAGGGGGAAGGTTATGAGCTTAGTAGATATTAAAATTGGTGAGAAAGTGTTAGTAAAAAGCGTTCAGTCGTTAGATCAATTATTAAAGAGAAGACTGGCTGCTTTTGGTCTTTCTGAAGGAAGCGAACTTCGTATGAAGCAGAAAGCGATGTTCAAAGGTCCTTGTACATTGGAGTGTCGTGGACAGTTAATTAGCATTCGTCATTGTGACGCGAAAATGATAAAGGTGGAATTAGCGTGAATAAGGTAGCTTTGCTAGGGAATCCGAATACAGGAAAGACATCATTATTTAATGCGCTTACTGGTTCTTATGAATACGTAGGAAACTGGAGCGGTGTAACAGTAGAAAAGAAGGTTGGTAAATTAAAAGATAAGCAAGGAACATTAATTGATTTACCAGGTGTGTATGATTTAAATCCAGTTTCGCGTGATGAAGGTGTTGTAACAAACTTTCTATTAACAGAAGAATTTCAGCATATGTTAAATATTGTGGATTCTTCGCAGTTCGAACGAAATATGCATTTAACGTTGCAATTACTTGAATTTGGTAAGCCGGTCTCAATTGGTTTAAATATGATTGATGTGGCGAAGCAAAGAGGAATTGTCATTGATGTAAAACGATTATCAGAACTATTAGGTGTAACAGTCGTTCCTGTCGTTGCAAGAAGTGGAAAAGGCTGTGAAGAATTACTTGCGACTCTTAAAGAAAATGATAAAAACGAGAAAAAGCCATTCATTATTTCATATGGTGTACGAATGGATGAAGGAATTGGAGAAGTAATTTCTCTTTTAGAGAAAGCGAATTATGAGCATCCGAGATGGTTAGCTCTTCAATTTTTAAGTAATAACGAAGTAGTAGAAAAAGAAATGAAAGCATTACCAATCTATAAGGAACTCATAGCCATTCGATCTCGCTTAGAAGAAAAACTTGATTGTACGTTGGAAGAGCACATTTACAAAACTCGTGAAGCGTATATTGAAAAGTTAAAAACAAATGTTATGAAGCATGAGAAAGAAGGAGAAATTCCTTTTTCAGAAAAAATTGATAGATTAATTACACATAAAATTTTAGGACTTCCAATCTTTTTAGCAGTTATGTTTTTTATTTTTCAGGTTACGTTTACGTGGATTGGGACACCGTTATCTGATATGTTAGATGAGTTTTTTGCTGGACAGCTTACGGATTGGGTGATAGCTGGGCTTGCAAGTGTTGGAGCTTCTGATTTTATTCAAGCACTCGTTACGGAAGGTATTATTGCTGGTGTTGGTGCCGTATTAGTATTCGTTCCACAAATCTTTGCACTATTCTTTTTCATTTCATTATTAGAAGACTCAGGATATATGGCGCGAATTGCAGTTGTTATGGATAGAATTATGGAGTTCTTCGGTTTAAACGGAAAAGCGTTTATTCCGATGATTATCGGTTTTGGATGTAATGTTCCAGGTATTATGGCAGCGAGAACGATTGAACAAGAAAAAGAACGTTTACTTACAGTTCTTGTAACACCATTTATGTCTTGTTCGGCACGTTTACCTGTATATGCGTTATTTGCGGGAGTATTCTTCCCTCATAGTCAGGCAACTGTTGTGTTCTCCCTATATGTTGCAGGGATTGTCCTTGCGTTATTAGTTACAAAAATTATGTCTCTTACCATTTTAAAAGCGGAAAAATCTATTTTCGTTATTGAACTACCGCCTTACCGCGTGCCGCAAGCGAAAACGTTATGGCTAAGTACGTGGGAGAAAGGGAAAGGATTTGTTCGTAAAGCAGGTACATTTATCTTTGGTGGTTCTGTTGTCATTTGGCTATTAAATTATGCAGGGCCATCAGGATTTGGTGTTGATATGGGAGACAGTTTCTTAGCAATGATTGGTGGATTTATCGCACCACTATTTGCGCCGCTTGGCTTTGGAACGTGGCAAGCTGCAGCTTCCCTTTTAACAGGATTTTTAGCGAAGGAAGTGGTCGTTTCTACAATGGCCATTATTTATGCGGTGAAAGAAGATGTGCTTGGAAATGTAATGGGAGCACATTATACAGCATTATCAGCTTATGCATTTATGTTCTTTATTTTATTATATGTTCCGTGTTTAGCGACGGTAGCTGTTATTAAACGTGAAACAGGATCAGCGAAATGGACGATTTTCTCAGTCGTGTATCCACTCGTAGTTGCTTATGTATTAACGCTCATTATATACCAAGTTGGATCCCTACTCGGATTCTAGAAGGAGATGTATTGTGATGATGGTCAATATTATAATTGGAGCTATCATTTTTGGTTATGCAGCATACACGTTAGTTAATTTTGTAAAGAGAAGTAAAAAAGGAAAATGCGCGGCATGTTCTTTAAATAAGTCATGTCAGTCGAATACTTGTAGTCCGGATATGGAGCAAATTGCTCATAAATAGAAAAAAGCTTTTCGAATTTGAATTGAACCCAAAAAGTTAGGCAAATATATTAAGCAGCTAGCTACTAAGGATTGAACTCTGTATTGCACAGGGGGCAATCCTTTTAGTTTTGCTTTAATTCTTTTGTGATTGTAGTAATAAATATAAGTTTCTAGTTCTTGCTTAAATTGTTCCATTTACTGCTTGTATTTTATCCTTTGAAGAAAATTTAGCCGTAAAAAATGCACCTCCAATTGTTAATTATGTGTCTAACAATTGGGGTGCACTTCATTACAGGCAGTCTTTTTAATCTACTTCAATATCTCGGCCTTCTGTCATCACTTTATTTCTCCAAAGCAAAAGTAATCTCCTGAATTCTGAAGTTTCTAATTTACATTGATTATTTGGTGGGCTAATGTAATAATTAATCGCGCTTGTATATTTAGGTTCAATAAATACAGCAGCAGCATTGTATTCTAGTTCATAACTAGGGTACTTTCCTTCTACGACATGGTCTAAAACTTCTATGTATTCATCCGCTTCATCTTCATCTAGATTTTCTATAAAGTCAGATACAATAGCAATTTCTTTTGGTAAACGAATTCTTAGTCCACCAAATGGGTCACGCCAAAATTCATGTGAATAATTCATTAATACAACCTCACTATCTTCTCGTATATTTTGGATAAGCAGTGGTAATTTCTCCATTTTCAATAATCATCTCAACCTTAAATCCAGAAGAAGTTTGCTCTACGTATTTATTTGGAGCGATTTGAACAAGATTGGTATATGCTTCTTTAATAGAATCAACTACCTGGACTCTATTCCAATCCTTAGGGAAAAATGAAGATTTAGCTTGTTTTACAATACCATCAACCTTTAGCTCTGCAACATATAATCCTGCAGGATTTGGTGGCCTAGTAACGCGAATTATCTCTCCCCCATCATATTCTCGTGAATAGTGTCTTTTATTTTATTCACATCTTTATACGCTGCATCGATACCATGTTTAAATTTATCATATAAAGACTCATCGGAATTTTTTACTTTACTAAGATCCTCATAAGTTTCCTTGAGACCATGCCAAACCTTGTCACGTAAAAATCCATCATTTTTCTCACTATTTAACTTACCACACATTGCTCCTTCTTCAAGATTTCCATCATATGAAGCATCTGCGGTACGGAATTTTTTCGGCAATTCTTTTCAAATTCTCTTCCACTTTTATAATCGAATTGATAGATGTAAAAGCTTTTGGTCTTGCATCATTGAACATTTGAATGAACTGTTGGTTAGAGGCACCAATCCATTGAAAACACAAATGATCTATTTCATTACATAAATTATTATGTATAGTTTCTCATGCGATGCTGGTATTATTTGCACAATTAGCAACTTCTTCTAGCATTTCAGTTGTTACTTTGATTTGAACCATTTCTTTCCTCCCTTTCCCCAAATTAAAATTATGAGATAAAAAGAAAAAATGTAAATACGGAAACTTTAGATTAGCATAATAATATTTGTGTTAAATAATGTTAAAAGGTGCACTCATATTTAAGTGCACCTTTTAACATTATGTTTAATCCGCCATATTTAGAGCGTAGTCTACATTTATCTTACCATTACCATATTCAAAAGCATTACCAAGAGAAATAGCCGCTTTATTCATAATCTCTCTAACTTGTTTATTTGATAAATAAGGGTTCTTTTCAAATATTAATGAAGCAACGCCCGCGACGTGGGCTGCTGCCATAGATGTTCCGCTATCTAATCTGTAATTTCCATCTTTCCATGTACTTAAAATATCAACACCAGGTGCCATTAATTCAAGTTCATCACCTTTACTTGAAAGAAAACCGCGTGCATCATTTTTATCTAAAGCTCCGACAGCAACTACTGATTGGAATTTTGCAGGATAAGAAATTGTATTTCCGTCCTTATACCCCTCATTACCAGCTGAGGCAATTAATAAGATACCCTTTTGATAAGCCTTGTCCATAGCTTCTTTAAAAAATGCTGACTCTTTCTTTCCTCCTAAGCTCATTAAAACAATATTTACATTATGTTCAATGGCCCAGTCTATTCCCTTTACAACTGTACTGTATTTTCCATTTGTATATTTATCTAATACTTTTACGGCATATAAATCTACATTAGGTGCTATACCTGTCATTCCTAATTCATTATCTTGTGCTGCGACAATTCCTGCTAAATGTGTCCCGTGACCGTTATCATCATCAAAACTTGGGTGATTCTCTACAAATGAAATACCGTCTTTTATTTTTAAATCTGTATGTTCTGTATCAATTCCCGAATCCAATATAGCAACAGATACCCCTTTTCCAGTGAAAGGAATAGTGTTGATGGATTTTGATTGTGTCATTGAGGGATTAGTTTGAGTATTACTATCCCCAAGGGCTTTAATAGTTTGATCTACTTCCACTTCACTAACATTACTATTATGTTTTAAAACTTTTTCAGGATTATAGGAGAATTCAGCTTTAATAATAGGTAAATTTTCAAAGGTTTCCTTAATAACACCACCATGTTTAATGATAAGTTGTTCGTCAACTGTGTTATTAAACATAATTAAGTAGTCTTTTTTTATATCATGTTCAGCAGCAAATACGTTTTTTTCATTTAATCCACCAATAAAAAAGATTAATAAAGAAAAAATAGTAAAAGCAAATAAAGGTAAATTATGAATAGTTATTTTTTTCATCGAATGTTAGTCCTTTCAAACGTAAAAATAAGGCGCATATTGCGCCTTATTTTTGTGATTCTGAAATTAAATACTCACAAATGTCTGTATGTATACCTTGTCGATTCGTACGCTTTAATAAAATTAAAGGTTTTACATCTTCAGGTAAAAATGGAGTAATAAGAGATGAAAATGCTTCAAAAGTTGGAGCATTTTCTATAGATAGTCCATTAAAACCTGTAGTATCTAAATGAGAGTATTTAGATAACATGGCTTCTTTATGAGATTCAAAATATTTAATTCCATCTTTTTCTAATTGCTCTGATTGACGTCTTAATTGAAGAGAAAAAGCACTTAGAATATCTACAAAAATATTATGTTGTTCTCTAGAAAAATTATAGTCAATCATATAATCATAGAGAGGGTTGTCATCAATATTAACCATTTTTTTCAATAGTTCAATTTGATATTTTAATAATTCGAATTCATTCGTGTTCATGTATATCATCTCCATACTTCTATAAGGTATCAATACTATTATTACACATTATAGAATAACAAATAAAATTCCTTCCGCTACTACATCTGCTGTAGAAGGTGTTATGCCGCAATCATCAATTAAAAAGTTTTTTAATCCTCGTTTAGCTACATTTTCTGTGTACTCTAAATAGTGGGCAATTGATAAACGATTTTCTTTTACAGCGTTCTTATATTTTGCTTTACCTAAGTATCCAAGAAGGCTTTCTAACGCTTCACCGCCCCATTTTAAACCGTAAATTAATCCTTGCTTTTTCCAACCTTGAGCAGATACCTCGCCGTCTTCATCTATATCAATTGTTGGATTTTGATTTAAATCAGTCACATTGTAGTTTGTTTGTGGGAAATTCACAACATTATTTTTCACAGGTGCATCTGTTTCAGCAGCAAAAGAAGAAAGTGGTGCAACTGTTAAAAGTGCAGCGAATGCCATTGAAGCTGGGATGATTTTCTTGAATTTTGATTTTAAGTTTAGGTTTAACATAAGTGTATAATTCATCCAAAAATGTTTTTTTTAAATAACGATTCCAATTGTTGCATATTTTATTTAGGGCGTCCATGCGATATGCAATATTGCATATATTTATAAATATATATATATTATTTATTGGGTAAAATATTATTTTTTATGTCTGTTCTTTATTAGAGGGGATTAAAATAAAAATGGTGTCATTTATTTAAGTGAAGTGAAGTTACATCCAAAAATCATTTTCTTGAACTGTTTTAAACCCTCTTCCGATTTGAAATAGTTATCTTCTTAATTAATCAAATCCGTTGTAACGTTATGACGGACGAAATTGTTTATTCTGCTAGTGAAGTATCCAAACGACTAGGAATAAGTGATAGCACTCTTAGAAAGTACATGGAAGTATTGCAGTGCGAAGTAATAAAGGGATATAAAGATGGTATGTATAACATTAATGGTAATTAGTGGATTTCAGGTGAGTGTGTAAGGTTCGAAAAATAATATTAACGTCATATTATTGTAAAATGCATCCGTACAAATTATAGATTTATTCAGTGGATCAATGTCAACGACAGTCATATAGTTAGTAAGTAAAAAACATCTTCAGTACCTTCTAGATATCGTTTTACTGCTTGTATTTTATCCTTTGAAGGAAATTTAGCCATAAAAAATGCACCTCCAATTGTTAATTATGTGTCTAACAATTGGGGTGCACTTCATTTCGTGAAGCTTTTTTGTTTTACTTTTTAATTTTTACAAGTTGTGATGATTCTACACCATTCTTTCCAGGGAACTCTTTACTTGGATCTTTATCGAATTTTAATACACCTACAGATTTTTCTTCACCTTTTACATTTCCGTAAGTTGCATCATCAACAATTGCGAACATGTCGGCATATGCACGGCCACTTCCGATAATTGTGTTGCCTTCATATTTTAATTTTGCTCCATCAAGTGTAGCATTTTCTACTTTTTCTTTAGCAAATAATACACCTTGTTCTGCTGTTACAGCTGGTAATTTATCAAGTGGCTTCGTGTTGTCTTTTGCATCCACTTTGTTAAGTAATTCTTTCTTCACCAGTTCTTCACCAGTTTTCTTATCCATGACAAGAACTTTTTTACCTTCTAATGTTGTCATTTTCATTTTATAGAAGTCTTTTTCTTTCACTTCTTTTTTGTTTTTATCTGTAATTTGCTGAACTTGTTCTTCTGATCCGTAAATTACAAAACCGTTCGCTTTCTCTCCTAATAAAGAACAACCTGATAATGCCCCAAGTGAAATTGCTGCTGCTAACCCGATTCCTACTAATTTTTTCATGATGATTTCTCCTTTTATCTGTTTTATAGTAAATACAATTTTTGTATTAGTTCCGAAATGATGAGAAGCTTGTTTGTTGCTTCTGGTATTAGTGTATAAGAAATAGGGAGACGCAACTATCGAGTTAGCTTACAGTAACATTACACTTATGTAATTTAGTGAAATTGCACAAAAGCAAGTTAATTTTAAAGAGGGATAATGAGAATATATTAGAAATACAATATTATATATAGAATGTCATATTATAATGGATGTATTTTGGAAATAACATGTAAGGACATATTAGTTTTGTTATAATAAACACATAGGCTGTAAAAATGAATATTCTTTACTGTAAAGGGAGATTTTTCAGTTTTCCAAGTAGTGAATTTGAAATATGAGGTATATCATAGGAGGAATTTAGATGTCTGTATTTAAACGATTAAGAGATTTAACAATGTCGAACGTATATTCATTAATTGAAAAAGCGGAAGATCCAGTTAAGATGACGGATCAATATTTACGCGATATGCAAGCGGATGTACAAGAAGCTGAGAAAAGTGTAGCCGCTCAAATTGCACTTGAGAAGAAATTCAAAATCTTATTTGAAGAGCAAGAAGCGCTTGTGAAAAAACGTGAAGAGCAAGCTCATATGGCTGTTCAAGCTAACAACTTAGATCTTGCGCGCCGTGCATTAGAAGAAAAACAAAATGCAGAGCAAAAGATGAATGAGTATAAAGCAAGCTATGAGCAAAACAAAGCTGCTGCTGATAATCTTCGCCTGAAGCTAGAAGAAATGCGTAAGCAATTAACTGAGCTGAAAAATAAACGTGAGACACTTGTAGCACGTGTAAATGCGGCGAAAGCACAAAAGAATATTAATCAGGCGATGTCTGGATTTGATTCAAACTCAGCGAAAGCTGGTTTAAGCCGTATGGAAGAGAAAGCTCTTCAATTAGAGGCTGAAGCAGAAGCAAGCGGTGAAGTGTACAAAAAAGAAAAATCATTAGATGATGAATTCGCAAGCTTAAACAAAAACTCTGCTGTTGACGATGAATTAGCTCGTATTATGAAGCAGTATGAGAAATAATATAGAATAGAGACAAATGAACCGACATGTCTAAACAAATTCATGTCGGTTTTCTATTACTTTTTAGAGGAGGTTTTGCAATGACATGGACAAATGTATTAGCCATGCTTGTATGGACTGGAGCGAGTGCAGTACTTTTATTTGCAATTATGTGGGTTGATTCGATTTTTACAAAATACAATGATTTAAAAGAAATAAAAAATGGCAATACAGCTGTAACAACTCGTTTCGTTATGAAATTATTCGCACAAGGGTACATTTTATCTCAATCGATAACGAAAGCAAATGACTTATGGCAAGCACTACTTGCATCAGCCGTTTCTTTCGTTATTTTATTAGTGGTAGAAATGTTTATCGAATTTGTGTTAAAGAAAATGGCTGGTTTAGATTTAGAAGAAGGTACGAAAGAAGGCAGTGTTGCGCACGCGATGTTGGCCGGATCATTACATATTGTGGGTGCACTTATTTTAGGTGCTTGTTTATAAAGAGAGAAGGAGGGGTAGCTCATGAGTTTATTTAAACGAATTAAAAATATAATGAAAAGCCCAGAACCGCCGAAACCAGAGAAAAGTTTGTTAACGTTAGCTCCTGGCGATATGGTTGAAGTTTCATTAGTCATGTATGAATTAATTGGGAAAACGAGTATGCATTCTCGTAAAGAAATTGTTTTAACACTGCAAGACGGGAAAGATATTCGTTATTTAAAAATTGAAGATCGTGAAAATACGTATTACAAATTATATACACCAATTGATGGTCGTTTAGATTCGATTGATGAAATTCCGACGACAATTGAGATGGATGATACAGAGTACCATATGGAAGAGCAATATAACGGACGTGTTGTTGTGATGGGGAAAACACCATTCTCAGCTTCAGAAGAACAGTATGTATGGGAGTTCCAATCGGATAATCGAAAATTATTACGTATTGAATGGCAAAATGGTCGCACAATGATGTATGAGGGAGAAGCAATTATTCCTGCTGATGTACAAATTATAAGAGCAACGTAAGGGGGCGTAATCATGTCAAACCGATTGTTTACCATGATTAAATCGTTCGTGATCCCTATACTTGCTATCGTTACGTTACTTGTTGTTGCTGGATATGCCTTATCAGGTTGCCAAGGCGGACAGACAAAGTCGATTCAAGATCGTTATCCGCTTGAATCTGTCGCAAAAGAAGGTAAACAAGAATCTTACGTGTATAGGGCCGCCAATCGGTCAGTTCCTGAAGTCGCGAAGGAACTCATGAATGAAAGAGAACCGAAGCAAGCATCTAAAGAAGATGAAAATCAAATGTTCCTCGTTTATTCTGATAAGATTTATAACTTGCAAAAGGATAAAGAGAAGCCATCTGATACGTTAATTGAAATAAGTAATAAAGAATTTGTTCGTCAAAATTACCAACCGTCCTTCCTGCAAGGATATATTATGGGTAGTATATTAAATGATATATTCGGTTCACGAAAATCATCGTACGGTGATTATCGCGGATATAATGACAGACAAAATCATAAACCAGTTATTCCAGAGAGACCGCCTACGAAAGAAGAAAAGAAAACCCCGCCTCCAATTACGAAGGAAGGGAAAGGGTCTATCATTAAGCGTGGCGATAATGTAGATTCGAAATCTTCTGTAGGAGATACAGGAAGTATTACGAAAAAAGGAAGCAGCACGCCTCCGCCTTCTACTGGAAGCAAAGGGAAAATAACGAAAACACCAGGTGGTTCGAGCGGATCAGATGTGAAGCCGAAATCATCTATTAAAACGCCACCAAGGAATACATCTCCTCCGAAAACGAGGGTCGGTGGTTCAGGAAAGATTACGAAGAGAAGATAGTGTAGAGACCGGAAAGTGGAATTTGCTTTTCGGTCTTTTTTATGGGGATTAATTCCTTGTAGCTGGTACAATGGATTTATAAGGAGGAGATTATTATGACTATGTATAAAAGATTTAGTGTAATTATGTTCCTCGTCTTATTTTTAAGTTTATTCATTAGCACAACGATGAAATTTCACTTTGTAGTAGGTATTCTATGGATACTATGTACATGTACTCTTTTTCTATATGTTCCGCTTCGTTTTCAACATGAAGTGCCAGCCTTTCAAAAATACGTGGCATGGATTAAGAGCGGGGGAAGATGGGGGGAGTAAAAATATATCAGTGATTATCGAAATATATCGACCACAACTCCAAATATATCAGCGATTATTGGAATATATCGCCCGCAACTCCAAATATATCAGCGATTATTAGAATATATCGACTTACCGACAAAATTTGACAAAAATAAAAGAAGAGGGTGTGCCAACATATTGGCACACCCTCTTCTTTCATAATGATTAATGAATATCACGTTTCTTAAAGTTACCGCCTTTTACTTCTGCTACGTCATAAACTGTAATAAAGGCGTGTGGATCGATTTCATTAATAAGTTCTTTCATTTTACTTTCTTCTAAACGGTTAATTACACAAGAAATTTCTTTGAATTTCTCTCTAGAATAACCGCCGTATACTTCGTTATATGTTGCACTTCGGCCTAAACGATCACGAATGGTTTCTACCATCAATTCAGGCTCTTTTGTAATGATTTTAAATGCTTTCGAACCACTTAAACCAACTTCAACGATATGAATCACTTTCGAAGCAATAAAGTAAGCAATTGCCGAAAGGATAGCTCCTTGAAGACCGAATACGGTTGATACGAAAATAAATACGAACATGTTTAAGAATAAAATAAGGTCACTCGTTCCAAATGGTAACTTACGAGAAAGCAATACAGCTAGCATATCGATTCCATCTAATGCCCCGCCATTACGTAATGCTAGTCCCATACCAAAACCGATGATAATACCACCAACAACTGTAACTAATAATGTATCGCCTTCAATAATAGCTGGTATTCCGTGCATGACAACGGTACCTATTGCTAATGAAGCAATCCCGATAATGGAATAAATAGCAAAGCTTTTACCGATTTGCTTATATCCTAACCAAACGAAAGGAATGTTAATAACTGCGATTAGAGCTCCTAATGGTAATCCAAACAATCTTGAACTAACGATACTTAAACCAGTTACACCACCGTCTGATACGTTATTTGGAATTAATACTGCCTCTAATCCGTACGCTGTAATAAATGCCCCAATAATAATCATCAAAGCTTTTGAAGCGATTTTAAGCTTATTGGGCTTGTTTTTGATAATTTTCTCCATATGATTTCCTCGTTTCAAACTAGTTTCTTATTTGTTACGTCATTCACACTTAAATTTTATTTTAACATTTTATTTGAAAAAATTCTCCTTTAATGGATGTATGCAGGGAATATTATGACCATATTAACTTTAAAATATTTTTGAAATGCGTATAAGAAATCCCATCCTTTCAAAGGATGGGATGCTATTAAGAAATGATAAAACTAAGTAAGGATAGGAATAAAGAAAATCCTAAAATAACTCCGCAAACTTTCATATGGCGCTTACGTCCCATCACAACGATTGCAACATACTCACGAATCATTGCATTAGGCCAATAATAAAAGGCTGTCTTTGATCCAATTCCTTGGCTATTAAGACCAGCTTGTCTTGCATATATACCAGCGCGGAAAAGGTGGAAATTATTCGTTGTAAAAATACTTTTATACTTACCGTCTGGTTTTAAAGAATCCATAATTTCTTTAGAGAACAACATATTTTGATATGTGTTTACAGAGCGATTTTCTTGCACTGTATGTTCAAGCGGAATTCCTTTTTCAACAGCGTACTTTTGCATCGCTTCTGCTTCAGGAAGGCCTTCATCTGGACCTTGTCCACCAGAGAAAATAATTGTTGGTGGGGTATTCACAGCGGCTTGTTTCCAGTAAAAGTCGATCGCTTTATGAATACGACTGGCAAGTAAAGGTGGTACTTTATCATTAATTAAGCCGCTACCGAGAACGATAATGAAATCTTGATTACGCCTTGGTCTGTTGAATTGATATAGAAAATAAGCGCTTAAGAAGTTAGATAAGTGTATAAAGAAATATACGGTTATAAGAGAAATACCAGCGAAAATAGGCTGGAAATGTGATGAGAAGAAACTTGCTGGACTTATGAAAAGGAATAATATACAGAATAAAATACCTAAAGCAGCAATAAGTGTTAAACAGTTAGTAAAACGTCGGCCTTCTCGTTTCATTAAAATTCTCGCATTCAGAAATAGTCCAAACATTAAAGCAACAATACCAAAAGGAATCATAACGATAAGTGCTAAAATAGGTAAGACTATTATGTAGCCTAGGATAGTATTACTTGAGTTCCAAGAGACAAGTATACAAAACAGAAGGAAAAAACAGATAAAAGTATTAAATAAAAACCCATTTATTATTTTTCGTGGATCTTTTAAATAGGAGATAAGAAAAATAATAAACAATATAAGAGGAATGATTCCGAAAGACATAAATATAGTACACCTCAACTTGTATAAGAATTTGACATACCTTTTATATTACATGATTTTATAATTGAAAATGAAAAAAAAAGGATTTTGAATTTTCTCAATAAAATATATGGATACATATGTTACAATGTATGTAAAGCGATATATTAAAAGTAAAATGGTTGAAGAGGCACTCTATGGAGTGTCTTTTCTTTTTCATATGTAATTATGCATATTATATTTATTTTCAAGTGAAGAGGATTAAAATATAAGTGGTAGACATACTTTATAAAACAGAATGTAATACAAACATTTCCCTCTATTTTTTGTATCTAACAATCGTATAACAATAAATAATTCTGTTTTATAGTGTCTGTTTATGAAAGGCATCTTCTTTGAAGGCGCCTTTTTTGTTGTTTCATGTAGATGCTTTTCACTGTTGGTATAGTGGAAAGTATCTATACTAAACATTAGCAATCTTCCGTATAAATATTATCAATTTACTATATATTCCAGTAGTGTTAACCTACATATGAAAGGCTTTCTTTTTCAAAATATTACCCCTAATAAATTTTTGAAGAAGTCAACTGTCTCCAAAATTGCCATTCATGCTTAGCAAAAAAGAATCCTGCAGGATTCTTTTTTGTGTTCGACAGAATATGACAAAGTACATTTGAATAATTTGTTATATTGTTAAATGGTTATTATGGGAAGAGAAGGAGACTTAAGTATGAGATTTAAAAAATTAATTTTAACAGGTGCACTTGTTGCAACTACAGCATTTACTTCAATTGGAACAGCGGAGGCAAGCGCAGGTTTTAAAGATGTTCCAAACAATCATTGGTCTTATAAAGCAATTATGGATTTAGCAAATAAAAACGTTGTTGCTGGATACGGAAATGGGATTTTTGGATTTGGTGATGATGTAACGCGTGAGCAAGTTGCAGCTCTTATGTTCCGCCATTTAAAACCGACAGTAAAAGAACAGTATAACAATCCATATAAAGATGTTACGGATCGTTCAACTATGTTTAAAAAAGAGATTCTTGCTTTAACAGAGATGGGCGTATTCGTTGGAGATAACACAGGGAAATTCAGACCGAAAGATGCGTTAACTCGTGAAGAAATGGCACAAATTTTGACAAGAGGATTCCAATTGCAAATTAGAGGGGATCATAATTTCCCGGATGTAGATAGAAATGGATGGGCGAATCCTGCGATTACTGCAATTAAATCAAATTATATTACAGCTGGAACTGGTGACGGTACATTCGCACCTAAAATGCATGTAAGTCGTGAGCAATATGTTCAGTTCTTATATAATGCAACGTTACCACTTGAAGAAAGACCAGGAGCAAAACAACCACAGCCGAAACCAGAACCGAAACCAGAAGTAAAGCCAGATCCAAAACGTTTTGCTAATTGCAAAGAAGCAAACGATGCGGGATATTATGACATTACAAGAGATAGCCCGTATTATGGTAAGCATTTAGACCGTGATGGCGATGGAATTGCTTGTGAGAAAAAGAAAAAAGGTAAATAAGAAAAAAGCACTCAGTCTGAGTGCTTTTTTCTTATGGAAACATGCTATTTTTTTAGGCACTTTTCATAAAATGAAAGTAAGGAAATGAAAGTAGGTGACAAAATGCCGTCAGTTGTGGAAGGCGTTATTATTGAAAACTGCAATGGAACGATTAATTTAGGAGATAAATATAACGTGCAGCCGATTGAAAAAACGAAAGCTTATAATGGATCGGGATCATCGAATACAGGGATTAAAGTACAAACATTTAGCGGGATTAGTACATCAGATGTAGGGGATAGCGATGTGAATGATCAGGGAATACAGTTTACTTTATAGAGAAATATGTAAAATTGCATAAAATGATGAACTTGTCCTGTGCTACAATCTAGCTGTGAGCTGTTAATGATTCTTCTGTATTATAGTTGTTAGATTAGAAATATAACATCTTATCGAAAATCATACGTATAAAAAAGACACTTCAAACGAAGTGTCTTTTTTCATTTTAGTGATACCCTTTAGCAGAGTCTTTATGAATTTTATTTTTAAAGATACTGTAACTCCAAAGTTGATATCCAATAACAATTGGTACCATAACCATTGCAACGAAGAACATAATTTTTAAGTTTAATTGACTACCAGCTGCGTTGTATAACGTTGTACTATAAGCATCATTAATACGAGATGGTAACATTCTTGGGAACATACCCGCAAAGCCAGTTGTCATAAACATTGCGATTGTTAAGCAAACGAATGTGAATGCAAGACCGATTTTATGTTTGTACACCATAATAAGTGCGAGTACACTCATTAACATTGCAAGTACTGGAAGAATGAATAGTACCGGGTACTCTGTGAAGTTTTGGAATAAATTTGTACGATTTGCAGTTGCTACATAGAAAATAGCTAAAATGATAGCAGCTGCCATTGAAAATGGTCTTGCGATTTTATAAGCACGGTCAGATACTTCACCAGTCGTTTTAATCATAACCCAAAGGGCACCAGATACGACGAATATAGCAGTGAAGAACAGCCCTCCTAAAATACCGTAATGATTTAGTAAGCTAAGTAAATTTCCTTCATAGCCATTTTTTCCAATTTGTAGTCCGTAATAAAGATTAGCAAATGTAACACCGAATAGGAAAGCAATTAAGAAACTACCAATTGAAAATGCCCATTTACAAGTTTTTTGCCAAATTGGTGAATCATCTTTATGCATGAACTCAAGTCCAGCAGCACGAGCAAATAGTGCAAGTAATACTAAGAATAACGGTGTATATAAATAACTAAACATATTTGCATATGTGACTGGGAAGGCAGCAAATGTTGCGCCACCAGCTGTAATTAACCACACTTCATTACCGCCCCAGAACGGGCCAATTGCTTCTTGTAATTGATTTCGTTCTTGTCGGTCTTTCGTAACGAAAGGAAAAATCATTCCGTTACCAAGTGCATATCCATCAAGAATAAAGTAAACTGTCCAAATCACGCCCCATAAACCAAACCAGATAATCGCAAGCATATCATGAGACATGAGCCACGCCTCCCTCAGTAGCAGGTTCTTCTAATGCTGCTGGTCCTTTTTTGGCGAACTTCAGCATTAAGTATACATCTGCGATTAAAAGTAAAGTGTAGAACAAGATTAAACTAATTAATGAGAACCAAATTTGCGGGACAGATATAGGTGATACAGATTCTGCGGTACGCATGAGTTTATAAACTGTCCATGGTTGACGACCTACTTCGGCAACAATCCAACCAGCATTAATTGCGATATATGGTAGTAAAACAGACCATATTGTAATTTTTAAGTAACGTTTTGAGTTTTCTAGTTTTCCTTTTCGGTTTAAGTAGAAACCGTACCAAGTTAATGCCATAAAGAACATACCAAGTGCAACCATTAAGCGGAAGCTATAGTACACAAGGTTAACGTTTGGACGATCTTCTTTCGGAATATCTTTTAAACCAACAATTTCGCCATCAAATGAATTTGTATAGAAGAAGCTTCCTAACTTTGGAATCGTAAGGAATTCAAAGTTCTTTTCATTTTCCACATCAGGAATTTGAACAATCGAGAAGCCTTGTCCTTTCCCAGTTTCCCAAACAGCTTCCATTGCAGCACCTTTAGCAGGTTGATATTTAGCCGCGGATACACCAGATTGATGTCCCATAAACGGTGTAATTGTTGCGGCAAATAAGCCTAACATTAAGCCAAACTTAAATGATTTTTTGAAGAATTCAACTTCATTTTTACGTAATAAGTGATAGGCACTAATTGCCATGACGAAGAAAGCACCAACAATATAACAACCAACTACAGTATGGAAGAACATATTCCAAGCGTATGGATTCGTAACGAGTGCCCAGAAATCATTTAATTCAGCGCGGCCGTTACGTACGACGTAGCCAACTGGGTTTTGCATAAAGCCGTTTGCTGTAATAATCCAAAGGGCGGAAATATTTGTGCCAAGTGCAACCATCCACATACAGAAGGCACGGAACTTTGGTGAAATTTTATCTTTACCGAATAACCATATTCCCATGAAAGTAGATTCTAAGAAGAAGGCAACGAGTGCTTCGATTGCGAGAGGTGATCCGAAAATATCTCCCATATATTTGGAGTACTCAGACCAGTTTGTTCCAAATTGGAATTCCATCGTAATCCCGGTTATAATCCCCATTACGAAGTTAATTGTAAATAATTTACCCCAGAAATTTGCCATTTTGCGGTATGTTGGATTCAATGTGCGGGCGTATTGAGTTTCCATACATGCTACTAAAATGACAAGTCCGATTGTCAAAGGTACAAATAAAAAGTGATAAAAAATAGTAATTGCAAATTGAAAACGACTCAGTAACAGAACGTCGGACATAATAAATATTCACTCCTTTTTTACATTATCTACAATCAGTTTATAGTGAAAATGCGTTTAAAGTATGTGAGACTTGTTACAAAGCTGTGTGTATATTTTGAAAGAATTATGTCGATTATCTGAAAATATCTTATTTTTAATATAAAGCGATATCCTTTTTGAGTTTTTCATATTTTGGTACACTATTTATGTAGTGTAAACGAGAGAAAAGAGGGCCTTTACTATGAAGTCATTAGAAGAGATTTTGCAATACAATGAGAAATTTGTTGAAGAGAAAAAGTATGAAGAGTTTGTAGCGGGGAAATTTCCAAACAAAAAGATGGTAATTATTTCTTGTATGGATACAAGACTTGTTGAACTATTGCCGAAAGCGATGAATATGCGTAACGGCGATGTGAAAATTATTAAAGTAGCAGGCGCTGTTATTTCACATCCATTTGGAAGTATTATGCGTAGTATTTTAGTCGCTGTATACGAACTTGGCGCTGATGAAGTATGTGTAGTTGGTCATCATGATTGTGGTATGGCAAAAATTCAAGCAAGCAGTACGATTGAGAAAATGAAAGAACGCGGTATAACAGAAGAGAAATTAGATATGCTTCGTTATTCTGGAATCGATTTAGAACAATTCTTGCGCGGCTTCTCTAGTGTGGAAGAAAGTGTAGAACATAGCGTATCAGTACTTCGCAACCATCCATTACTTCCGGAAGAAGTACCTGTTCACGGTCTTGTTATCGATCCTGATACAGGAAAATTAGATTTAGTTGTGAATGGTTACGACAATTAAGAATGTACTTTGTCATCCTTTTTATCTGGGACAGGATCAAATCCTCCTGGGTGGAAAGGGTGACATTTTAATATACGCTTACAAGTAAGCCAAAAGCCTTTGAGTGCACCATGCTTTTGAAACGCCTCTAATCCGTAATGAGAACAAGTTGGATAAAAGCGGCAAGTGGGTGGTGTCATCGGAGAAATGAATTTTTGATAAAAGCGTATAATCCCAATAAAAATCTGTTTCATAACGGTCTCCTTTTCAGCATATTCTTAAAGTATTATAGCACGACTGTACATAATACTTTACTAATGTGAATTTCCGTTATATCATATTGGATATAACGGAATTAAATTAAAAGCGGGAGAGATGTTGTATGCCATCAGTAGAAAGCTTTGAATTAGATCATACGATTGTAAAGGCACCTTATGTAAGACATTGCGGAGTTCACAATGTAGGTAGTGACGGTATTGTAAATAAATTTGATATTCGTTTTTGCCAACCGAATAAACAAGCGATGAAACCAGATGTTATTCATACGTTAGAACATTTATTAGCATTTAATTTACGTAAATATATTGATCGTTATCCGCATTTCGATATTATCGATATTTCACCAATGGGCTGCCAAACAGGATACTACCTTGTAGTAAGCGGAACACCGACAGTTCGAGAAATTATTGATTTATTAGAATTAACATTAAAAGATGCGGTTCAAATTACAGAAATTCCAGCTGCAAATGAAACGCAATGTGGTCAAGCGAAGCTTCACGATTTAGAAGGAGCAAAACGTTTAATGAACTTCTGGTTAAGCCAAGATAAAGATGAACTTGAGAAAGTATTTGGATAGAAAGAAAACTGCCTGTGAAAGGGCAGTTTTTTTGTGTCATGATAATAAATAAAATTATATCGACGATTTTTCGAATATATCGACCGTAACTTGAAATATATCAACGATTTTTTTAATATATCGACGTTTCGACATGGAATATCGACTTACCGACAAAAACTGACAAAAAAATCATCCCTATTTTATTACGTGCTTGTAAATGCGAAATTGCTCAAGATTTCATTCTATACGTAGCGAAGGTAGTTTGATATGAGAACGAAGAGTGTAAGAATAGAAACGAAAAAAAAACGGAATGCTCATTGATTTTCGTCCGGATATAAATTTGTTAATTCCGACAAGAATAAAGAAACAACTGAGAATAAATTGTACGTATGGGAGAAGTGAGAAATGATCGGTAATCTGGATATATGTGCAAAGAAAGAGTATGAGAAGCGTGAAAAGTCCTAAAACAATCCGTAATCCAGTTAGCATGTAAATAGATTATTTATCGGAATAGTTCTGAGAAGCTAAGAAATAAAGCACCAGCTCCAGCTATGAAAGCAAATATACCACTAGATTTTCTGTCTTGTTTTATTTCTCCTAGTCCTATAGTGAAAGCCATTAATCCTAAGAAAATGAACATATAAGGCATCATTTCTCTATTACCAGTAAAATATCCGTAAATTACTATACATAATGCAATGAGTGCAAAAATAATCTGTAATCCCTTTAGCATATATATCCCCCTTGTTATTTTATATAGCTAATGATGAGGAAAATCTAAATAAATCCGGTTCCTGAATCTTTTTTCTTTATTTGTTCAAGGGCAATAAGGAATAGTAAAGCTCCTAATAGAAATTGTGAAAGTGGTAGAAAGTTATGTTGACCTGCTAGTAAACGAATACTGGATATGATGTGGCCTAAAATAAGTAGTAGTATACGAAGCGTATTATGAATTCTTCTTGCTGTTTTTTGTATACGGGTTATCTTCTGGTTTATCGACGGAATGTTTATAAGCGTAGCCTTTATTAATCGTCATGACGGAGAGTACTAATATGACTAGGACGATTATAATACCAATAATTAATATTTTAAACATGGAATCCCTCCTTTTCTTTATTTTACATAATTTTGTAATTGATGAAAACAATAGAAATAAAAAGGATGAAAGAAGGGTGTTACATGGAGCAGAAAAAAACATATTATATATCAATAGCAAACGGTCAAATTTCACAAGTGAAGACAGCGGATACGTATAATTTTGAGATTTCCGCAAATGATGAGGAAATTACGGAGTTAAGAGAGTACTTTGATCAAGCGTATGTAGAGGATTTAGGTTCATTTGTACGCTCCCACGTTCCATTTGTTGAGTATCATCATGATTCAAATAATGACCGATATGATGAACAACTACAAAAAGCATATAAAATGATTTACGATTTAGGAAATCATGAGACGAAAGAATTAGTCGCGCAAATGGGAATAATCAATGGATTATAATTGGATAATATTATGCAGAAAAGCGAGAATATGCTACAATTTGTGGTAGGAAAAACTTGTAACCATCAATAGGGGAGTAATGGCATGTACAAATTTAAAGATTATTACCACAACACTGTACAATTATCGTTTGAACGTTATCCATTTTCTCCTGAGCCAAAGCATGTTTGGGTTGTATGCCGGTACGGGGATCAATGGTTATTAACGCATCATTTACGTCGCGGTCTTGAATTTCCAGGTGGAAAAGTAGAACTAGGGGAAACACCGGAAGAAGCGGCAGTTCGAGAGGTTCATGAAGAAACCGGCGGCATAGTTTCTGATTTAACTTACTTAGGACAATATAAAGTATCTGGAAAAGACAAAATAATCATTAAAAACATTTATTTTGCAACAATTAGTGCGGTAGAACAACATACGCATTACGAAGAAACGAAAGGGTCTGTTTTATTAAAAAACATTCCTGACAACATTAAAACGGATAGAAAATTTAGCTTTATAATGCGCGACGATGTATTGGCGCGTACGATGAAACATATAGAAGAAATCGGCTGTTTTACGAAGTAAAGTGGCCGATTTCTTTTTTATTGAGATAGATTTTGATCAACTTCCTAAAATATTTGAGGGACATTATGTTTTCGTAAAAAAGAACTGGTGTGGATGTTTCTGGAAGGAGATTTTGTTTTATCATTTATCGGGAAAGGTTATAGGGAGAATTTATTTATTGAATAAGGGGCCCTGAATTAGGGCCCCTTTTGAAGCGGATGTTTATATATTAGTCTAAAGAAATATAATGAGTAATTACTCCTTTTGGATAAATTCTTTTTTCTAAACAGCGATAAGCAATTTGATTTTGATTAAAATCTAAACGTTCTATTACCCCTTTTTGAACAAGATCATTTAATTTGTCTTGTACTTGATTTGCACTATCCTTACTATCGATGAAGTTCACAATATCTGTATAAGTTCCCATTTCGTATTGATAAAAATATGATTTTACTTTTTTATCAATAGACTTATCCATAAAGTAACCGAGGGTGAAAAGTATAGCTAGTAGAATTAAGGACCAAGGGAAAAATGCAACGATTAAAAATCCTACCCCTATTATAAGGGCAATCCCTATAGCAACTAATAATAGTTGTCCTATAAATCGCAGTAATACAAGTATAATACCTAAACAAAAGAGGGCGCCTAATATATACAATATAATGATCATTTGTAATGCCCCCTTATTCAGCTGAATTAGAGATTTCATAGGATACTTCTTTAGCATCCTGTAATTCTTTTAAGGCACTTTCTGTTAAATTTGATGTTGGAAGTAAATTATTGGTCTCTTTCTTTACCCATTTTTTGGCCGAATCTTGAAAATAACCGTCCATTGATACTTTAAATTCTTTAGAAGACGTGTAAGTTATTTTGAAAATTCCACCTGCAAATGTTAATTTGTCGTTTACTTCTATTTTTTTTATGATTTCTTCTGTACTTTCTGAATATAGTTCAGCGATTTCATTTAAGTTATATTGTATTTTTGGCGATGGAAGAAACTGTTTAAATATTTTTATGAACTCTTCCGTATCTTCTAAAAGTGATCTGAGTTTTTTAAAATCTCCTATTTTTTTCATGCTTTTTATTTTCCTTCCTCAATTATGTTAATTTAATTGTAATTCTAATTCATGAGTTATATCAGTTTCTTGAGAGGTTTTATTAGCCTTTGCTAAAATTTCGGGTGGCACATCGTATTCCGATACTTCACGAGTTACAACAGTTTCATGCCATTGCCCTTGTTGGTCACGAGTGTAGTGTTTTGAAATTTCTTGCATAGCTTCATACATTTTTTTGATGAAAACTTTTGTACCGTAAATGATTGTTTGCATCATTTCTTGTACTTTAGAAATAGCTCGTTTTAACCAATCAACTACACTATTCCAATATCTAGCTAATAAACTACCACCTATTAAAATTCCAGCGCCGACTATGAGTGAAGTTAAAATCATATAAAATCCTCCTGTTATTTCTGTAATTGTGTTTTTACATATTCTTCATCAACAATCCGATCGGTAGTTTTAATATTTTGTTGATGGTTATGTCTTTTACTTTTTAATATGTTTGATATAGAGTCTTTAAAGTATTTATCAGAGACATGAGATTCATTTTTTCTAGCTGCAGCAAATGCTGCATTTAAAATAGCGTTAGATATATCACTTCCAGTGACTCCTGGGTATTCAGTTGCCATTTCAGTTAAATCGAGATTTTGCGGAAGTTCGCGAGGGATTAATTTTCGCCATAGATTTTCCCTTTGTTCTGCATCAGGTAATGAAAAGTGTATATGAGCTAAAATTCTTCTCATAAATGCAGGATCAAAATTAGAGATAAAGTTTGTTGCAAATAAAATAATATCTTGATAATCGTTGAGCAACATGAGTAAAACAGAACGAGTTTGGTTCACGCTTACATCAGTAGAGTTAGACATGTTGGTAACACGTCTACTTAGCATTGCATCAGCTTCGTCGAAAAATAAAATACTATTTGTTTCCTTAGCAACTTGAAAAATATGTACTAAGTTTTTTGCAGTTTCTCCAACATACTTTGATTCAATATCAGCATAGTTTACTACCATTAAGTCACGTTGAAGCTTATTTGCAATTGCGTGGGCAGCCATAGTTTTTCCTGTGCCAGGATCACCATATAAATTAATACCAATTTTTTTTGAAAATTTATGGGTATTATTAAGTCCCCATTTTTCAAAAACAACTTCGCTATTCTTTTGATAAGATAATACATTTAAAAGTTCCTCTTTTGTTTTTTCATTAAGTATAATGTCATCGAAAGAATATTTAGGCTTCTCAGTAGTAAATGCTGCACTTGTTTTTTTGATAATTTCTTTAGGTGGGGAAGGATTTGTTTTTTCTATCCTATTTCCGATCTTAACCATAAAATCACTCCTGTTGTATATAAGGATATATGTATAATTTTCTACTTAAACATTGTAATATAAAAGTTAAATAAATCCAATTCAAAAAATATAGTTGATTTAAAAATCTCGAAAGAAGGCTGTTTTAAAAGATTATTTTAGAACATTCTTCCTTCGTTATTAGCTTACTATTACAAAAGTGATAGGTTAAAATAATCGCTGATATAATTTATTGTTATTTTGTTTTCATCTCTATCTCTAAAAACGAAAGCACCTCCAACAAATCATCCACCACATGCGAATGCTCAAAATCACCCCAAAATGAATCTCTTTTCCAAACACCAAGAATCCCTACTTGTTCAGAACCCAGTACATCATTTTCAGGATGATCCCCAACGTAAAGACATTCTTCTGCCTTCACATCTAGCTTTTTTAAAGCTCTTTCGAAAATTTCAGGATGCGGTTTTTTAATTCCTTCCGCTTCTGAAACGAGAATTGTATTTGTATACGTATGTATGTTTAGTGCGCGAAGATTATTTATCTGAAAGTCAGTAAAGCCGTTTGTAATAATACCAATTTTAATATTTTGTTGTGTTAAACGTCGAAGTAATTCATGCATGTTTTGGAAAGGGATACAATGATGTTGAAAATTTGTAATGTAGTCGTGCAGCAGTTGCTCTTGCGTTAAAGTAGTAATGTTGTATTCAGAAAGGAGAGTAGCATATACTTTATCTTTCCACGTATAGCCATTATTATCTAGTTCGAGAAATCGAGAACAATACTCGGATTTTTCTATGTTCATTAAATGAGAGGCAAAGCGATTATATTGATCATGAATAAATTGTTCTAAAGATTGACGACGATCTAATAGTGTTCCATCTAAGTCGAATAAGACTGCCCGAATCATAGGAAACCTCCTTACAATTTTTATAATTTATTATCGCATATTCGTTAAAAAATGATTATGATATTTTTGTAGAATGTATTGATGGAGGAATGTATGAAGAGACTGTATGGCAAGTTAGTAGGGGTTATCGTTGCAATCGGCTTACTAGCAGGGTGTGAAAGTTCTATGAAGAGTGTGAAAGAAAAAGAAGTGTGTAAAACAGACGAAGAATGTGTGGAAATAGGAGATAAGAAACTTCAAAAAGTATATGAAAAAATAGATGGATTATCTGAGCTTGAAGCAGTAGAAGATTATGAAATAGAAGAGCATGAAAGTGCGGATATGAAAGAGGCAGAGCAGAAAAAAGAAGATGATGATGAAAATTATTTCTTTTTAGCTTCTTATTATATTGATGGTGATGAAATTGTAGATCCTTATTTTGAAAAAATAGAACGGAAACGTTTAAATAAAGTATTTGCTGAAGAGAAAGAAGCGAAAGAAGAGGTGCTACAACAACGTCAAGATAGAGGGTATCATGAAGACTTGTGGGATATGTATCGCACGCTCATTCCAGCTAAATATCGCGGGAATATAACAGAATTTGATCTAATAACGGATGGTTATGACGGTGTTGTTGCTCACGTTATGCCTAGTATAGAGAATCCGAAAGAATGGACTCTTAGCTTAGATACGCTTGATTCTGCGGTAAATATTGATGAAGTGATGAAAACATTAATTCATGAGACGGCTCACGTGTTAACGCTCGGGCATAAGCAAATACCAGTAGATGAAAACTATGTAAAGGATTTTGAAGAGGATAAAGATATTTCGACGTACCGAAATAAATGCGGCAATCTTTTCTTACAAGAGGGATGTGCGAAGGAAAACTCTTATATTAATCAATTTTATAATTCTTTCTGGAAGCCTATTGAGCAGGAGTGGACAGAAAAGAAAGTAGAAGAAAGTGAAGAAACGCAAATTGAATTTTTTAAAGAAAAACATGATGAGTTTGTATCACAGTATGGAACGACAAATGTAGCAGCAGATATTGCAGATACATTTACAGCATTTATTTTGCAAGATTCAAAAAAGGTGAAAGAAGGATCGGAGTTAAAGTATAAAAAAATTGCCTTTTTCTATCAATTCCCTGAGCTTGTAAAAATGAGGGCGGAAGTGTTGGCAGGATTATATGATGTTTCGAAAACGAT
The DNA here is from genome assembly GCF_038005585.1 of Bacillus sp. FSL W8-0519. Taxonomy (NCBI): domain Bacteria; kingdom Bacillati; phylum Bacillota; class Bacilli; order Caryophanales; family Bacillaceae; genus Bacillus; species Bacillus sp. FSL W8-0519. The sequence continues at coordinate 4,627,614 of NZ_JBBOTL010000001.1, read as the reverse complement.
AGAACAACGAAGTGGAAACTAATGCGGGTTATATATGTTAGCTAAGAAAACGTAAAGAATTGTAGTTCTTTACGTTTTTTATGTTGATAAAATTGAAAATTCTGTATTTTAATTAAAAAGAAGAAGGAACTACCATTATAAAATAGAATTAGTATAAAAATGTCACAATTTAGACACAATTATAATGCGCGTGTTATAGGGACTATAAGTTTACTCTCGAGGAGGTAATGAAACGTATGAAAACGATTCTTGCTGTCGCTGGTCTCATTTGGGTAATGTCTCACGGTTTTCCGATTTTTGAAGGGGAGCAAATTCGTAGTGCATTGGATAAAAAGTTTAATGATTATCATGTGATAGATCGAAAAGATAATGTCGTTACAGTACGTGTGAAAGATTGTTTCCATACAGTTACGGTTGCGGATGGAAACGTTAAAAATGAAACAAAGATGTGTGATAAAAAGTAAAAGAAAGAAGCTGACTATAGTCTATCGCTCTAAGTCAGCTTCTTTTTCGTTTCCCAATTAGAAGTTTTTCAAATGCCTCAACAAACACATACATAAGTGTTGCGAGGACGCATGTGAGTAGTACGCTTAGTAAGACAAGTGTGAAATTAAATACTTGGAATCCGTAGCTAATTAAGTAGCCAAGACCTTGTTTAGAGACGAGAAGTTCGCCGAATATAACACCGACCCACGATAATCCAACGTTCACTTTTAACGTTGAAATAATGGCTGGGAAAGATGCAGGGAGAACGACTTGTTTATAACATTGCCATTTATTTGCGCCAAATGTGTCCATCACTTTTATATAGTTAGAATCGACTTCTTGAAATGCGCTGTAAATAACGAGAATGGTAATGATGATAGAAATGATTACTCCCATTGCAATTGACGAAGAAATATTTGGGCCGAAGATTACAATGATAATCGGACCAAGTGCTACTTTTGGCATGGCGTTTAGGACGACGAGATATGGATCAAGTACGCGGGCGAGAAGTGGTAGCCACCAAAGGAAAGTAGCGATAATGGCTCCGAGCACTGTTCCAAGAATGAAACCTACTCCCGTTTCAAGTAATGTCGTCCATATGTGGACCCAAAGCGAACCGTCCATCCATTTATTAAGGAAGAGATCCCAAATGCTTGAAGGAGAGCTAAAGAGTAAAGGGTCAATCCATTCTTTTTTGCTAGCTATCTCCCATAGTGCAAAGAGAAGAATGAGCAGTAAAAGTTGCAAAGAGCGTGCTAACCATGCGCGCCTGCGTTCTTTTTTCCGAAACTGTTCATGTAGTTGCTTTATATTATCCAAGACGCTCCAGCTCCTTCCATATATTTTGGAAGAGGGATGGGAAGTCATGGTGATGGCGTGATTCTAACGGTGATAAGGAACGGATACTTTCTGGGACGATAAATGTTTTTGCAATTTTTCCAGGATTCGCTTGTAGTAAATAAATACGATCACTCATCGCAATTGCTTCTTCAATATCATGCGTCACGAGTAGTGAAGTTTTCTTATATTTGTGTAGTAAGCTGAAAACGAGATTTTCTAGTTTCAATTTCGTTTGATAATCGAGCGCCGAAAAAGGTTCATCTAGCAATAAAATTTTTGGATCGGTCGCTAACGTTCGAACGAGGGCGGCACGTTGACGCATACCACCGGATAGTTCACGAGGGTATTGCTGCTCTACATCATGTAGACCGACTTGCTTTAAAAGCTGTAAAGTATGTTCTTTCGTCTGTTCATCGTAAATGTTTCGGATATGAAGTCCAAGCATAATATTTTCTTCAATTGTCTTCCAAGGGAACAAGTAGTCTTGCTGCAACATATATCCCATAGATGAAGTTTTCGTTGTAATGGGCTCACCATCTAAAAAGACGATACCTTCAATTGGATCAAGCAGCCCGGCAATAATGGAGAGGAGTGTCGTTTTGCCACAACCACTTGGACCGAGTATCGAAATGAATTCGCCTTCTTCCACTTGTAAACTCATATCTTCAAGAATCAATTTGGCATTCTCTTTTGCGAAAAAGCAGTGAGAAACGTTACGTATTTGTAAAAAACTCATACACTTCGCCTCTATTTCTTAATAACGCTTTCGGCAATTTTCATATTGACGAGCGCTTCATATGGAACTTCTTTTTGTAATTCGCCAGCGTCTTTCATAATCGTTTGGAGCTGTTTCCATTCTTCAGCATCTAATAGCGGATTTGTCGCATAAGAATGTTGCTTTTTATACCGTTCAATTACTTTTACTGTAATGTCTTTTGAAGTGTCTTTAAATACCGGAGAAACGGCATCAGCAATCTCTTCTGGGCTATGAGTATCAACCCATTGCTGCGCTTTATAGAGCGCCCGTGTGAATTTTTCAGCAGCAGCTTTATCTTTCTTTAAGAAACTTTCCTTTGCCATGAACGATGTATACGGAACAGTACCAGATTCATTTCCGAACGAAGCGACGATATAACCTTTACCTTCTTTTTCAAATATACTTGCAGTCGGTTCAAAGAGCTGGACAAATTCTCCCGTACCAGATGCGTAGGCATTTGCAATATTAGCAAATTCGATGTTTTGAATTAAGTTTGTATCTTTGTGAGGGTCAATGCCATTTTTCTTTAAAACGTATTCTCCAACCATTTGCGGCATACCGCCTTTACGCTGTCCTAAAAACGTAACACCTTTTACGTCATTCCAATTAAAAGAGTCTAATTTTTTACGCGAAACTAAAAATGTTCCATCTGTTTGTGTAAGTTGTGCGAAGTTAATGACGGGGTCTTTTGCGCCTTGTTGATGAACGTAAATGGACGTTTCAGAACCGACGAGAGCAATATCAATCCCGCCAGATAATAAGGCAGTCATCGTTTTATCTCCTCCAGCTGTTGTTTGGAGGTCAACATGTAATCCCTCATCTTTAAAAAATCCTTTTTCAATCCCGACATATAACGGGGCATAGAAGAGAGAGTGGGTAACTTCGCCGACTCGAACATTTTGAGTTTGTTCTTTCGTATCTTCTTTTTTACTACTGCAAGCAACAAGTGTGAAGACAGCTAGTAACATGATACAAAAAAAAGCTATTAATTTTTTCACTATATAACACCTCCTAGAAGTCACTCTACAAGCATGATATGTAGGTAAGTGCCCACATGTGAGTGTAGATAGCAGGAATTTTTTTGAGGATAAAGAAGTACAAATATAAGGGGTGATAAAATGGAGTACGAATATGATGATAGCGTACATTTACATCTTGACTATTTTGGAACAGAATGTGATATGGAATCGATTGCTTATAAACGGAAGAATGAAGACGTGTGGGATGTATATTTTAATTTTGGAGCATATGGTCTTCAGAAAGATGGGATTGAGACGGGGAAATTTATGGACGAATATGCTGGTTATTACGTTTTTTCTGTACATGCTCGTGATCTTAGTTGGGAATTTGGAAGTGCTCAATTTGAAGAGTGGGTTTTGAAAAATCATATAGTAGAAAAATCGCTGCAAAAATAAGGAGGAATTTTGTGGTCGATTTTCTCATTTTCTTATTCATTTTTGTAGTGGGATTTTTTATTATGCAAGTGCTCATTTACCGATTTGCAAAGAAAAACATCCAAAAATATACAAAAACAAAATGGATTCATATGTGGCTAGAGATGAATATGAAAAAGGGTCCGAGATTAGATTTTTTTGATTTTGTAGTTATTGTACTCGTATGTATCGTATGGAAAATATGGCTGTTTCCTTTTATATAATACACATGCTAATGATTTTTTCTTTTATCATAAAATAACGAAAAGAACCTGTCTTGTGGCGGGTTCTTTTCGTTATAGTAATAGTTGTAAAAAACTTGCATTTATAAGTGAAATAGTGAGTAGTATTGTGAAAGATATTTTGACAAATACAGAAACATATACATACGGAATTAAAGTGTGATTACAGAATGGACAAATTGGCTGTGTGCAAAGTGTGGGGTAATAAGAAAGAGGTCGTCCACCGTTGGACGACCTCTTTCTTATTATGCTTGGTTCGTGCGGAAGAATGGAAGCTTCTGCACAATGTGAATTAATCCGTATGCAAGAATTAAGCACATAAGAGGATTAATGAAAAATCCATAGCGATTAATTGCTAAGAATAAGTTTGAGAAGATAATGTAAATAATAGAACTTGCTACTAGCATCATAACGCGTTTATGTTTAAATGAATTTAGCATGAAGCAGAAGCTGCTCAAGAATGTACCGATGATAAACACTCTATGACATAGTTGCATAAAGTTGTGAATACGGTATTGGTCTACAGCAGGAGCTGTTTTGAATAATTCAATTGTTTTACCGACAGTGAACCAAGAGAACCAATAAGTGAAGTCCGTCTTAAAGCCGTTCTTGATTAATTCTTTTGCGTATGCCCCTTTGTCATCTAAGCCTTTGGCTCTCATTTCATTTACTATATTTTCATATCCAATTTTATTAAATGGATCAGCACCCGCAATTAGTGGATCAGCACCTTGGGTTGAGAATAAAATAAATTGGTTGAGTGCTAAATAGTTACGAACAACCCATGCACCAATAATAAAGAAAGGTCCGATAAACCATAACAATCCGATTCGAATGGAGTCTTTAAATCCATATGTAAATAACACAACAAGAACAGGAATGAGCATCATTGGAGCTGGATTTGGACGGAACATAAGTAAAATTGAAACGACAATTCCAAACCATATATGGAATTTCACTTTATTGTATTTCCATGCGAGAACAAATACATATACACATAACGCTAATAAGAATATGGATGGAACTTCTGTTAGCAATGTACGGAAGTATGTATAGTTACTTGGATAAATAGCATATAAAATACTTGCAACAATTCCATAAATGTTTTTTTCGAACAATTCTTTTCCTATTAAGAATACTAATAGCACTGTGCATAGGTTCATAATCATGTTAATAACAGTTGCTACGTAATAGTAAGGAATTGATGTAATATCAGAAATAATCATAGCGCCAGCTAATAGTAATGGCTGACCTGGTGTGATATATGCATTTTTCCCTGGAACTTCACTAGGTTCTAAATACACATAACCAAATACACCATGTTTTAATAGTTGTTCAGCTGTTAACGAATAGTTAAAGGCATCATTTGCACCATATGTTACTTTGACTAACTCTCCATCTAATCCTGGCTGTTTTACTAAACAAAAAACGTGCAACAGGAAAGAAAGCGCCAAAATTGCATATACCGCTTTAGGCAAACTCTTAAACTTAGTAAGCAAAAATGAGCAACTCCTTTTTTATTAATTCTTTCGTATTTTCATGTGAAATCTTTAATAGTATTAAGGATTTCCAAAACATAGTTATTATATCATAAAGTGGAATGCTGAAATTAAGTTTTTCAAGAATGAGTAATTTGTATGCCATAATTTAACTGTTTACTAAGGGAATATTAAGACAATACATTTATGATAGAATCAACTATGCAGACGAAATATGTCATATATGTTATTTTAATAGAAATAGTTCTTTCGATGCGGGGGAAATTAAGACATAGAAACGAGGGAATGAATTGAAGTATGGTTCTACACTTTTTGATCTTCCAAAAAGAAATATATTAATTTCTAGCATTATAAGTAGTATGGTGACTTTATTAGTAATAACTATGCTGTTTATGCTTTTAAAGGTTTTTAATTTAGACATAATGAAAGCTCATTTAAATCAAAATCTTGTTTTAATTGTTATGATGATTTTCATATGGGGCATAACATTTTATATTTCACATTTTAATAAAAAAGAGATGTCTACACTTAGGGCATCCCTACGAGTGCATTTTGTATTATTTTTACTAGCTCATACAGTAGCGTTATTTTATATTGTCATGCAAGTTAATATGAGTTTCATAGAGGCAATGAATTGGATTTACTTGTATAACATGCAGTTTATATTAAGTTTTGTAGTAATTTATGCAATATACATTCTTGTTTATAATTTAATAGGCAAGGTTTTTCTAAGTATGATTTTAACGAGCTGTACGTTAGTCATTTTAGGTATTGTGAATTATTTAAAGCTTATTTTTAGAGGTGATCCGCTGTATCCTTCTGATTTCACACAAATTATGCATATGCAATCTGTTATACCGATGGTGATGGACTATTTTAGCTGGAGTTATATTTTTGTCATTATCTTAAGTATCGTGGCTTGTATTGTAGCAGGGATATATATGAGAAGGTATATTCAAAATGTAAAGACTCATCTAGGAATAAGAGCCTTATTAGTAGTAGGATCTATTTTTGTTCTATATGCGTACGGTAATTTTGCGAACACATTTATGAATAAAGTATTTCAAAAATCAGGTGTAGATTTTGTTTTGTGGGATCAAAATGAGAACTATGCTTCAAATGGTTTTGTACTTGGGTTTATTAGCAATTTAGATACAACAGTTATGGAAAAACCCAAAAATTATTCTAAAGAAAATATGCTTCAAATAGCAAACGATATAAAAAAACAATATAGTGGAAATATAGGGAGCCAAAAGAAAAAAGAGAAACCGAATATTATTTTTGTAATGAGTGAATCGTTTTGGGATCCGACGAAAGCAACTAACCTTTCTTTTAGTGAAGATCCTGTACCAAATTTACATCATTATATAGAAAACTTTCCTGGTGGACAAACTATTTCTCCTACATTTGGGGGAAATACGGCGAACGTTGAATTTGAGGCATTAACGAGTTATTCAATGAGTTTGTTAAAGCCAGGTTCTATACCATATCAGCAGGTTATTACAAATAAGAAAGAAATTCCATCAATCCCTACGGCGTTGAAAAAAGAAGGGTATTACACAAGTGCAATTCATTCATTTGGTCGCACATTCTTTAAACGTGATGATGTATATAAGGTGTTAGGATTTGATAAATTTAATGCAGCGGATACGATGGAAAATGTAGATGTTGATGGAGATTATATTAGTGATTTAGCGATGAGTAAAGAGATAATTGCTGAGTTAGAGAAACAAAAACAACCTACATTTATTCATGCAGTTACGATGCAAAATCATTTTCCATTTACAGAGGGCCGATTTGGTGAAAACCTAATAGAAATTAGCGGGCTAGAAAATGAAGAATCAAAGGGAGAATTAGAAACGTATACAGAAGGGTTAAGACGTTCAGATGAGGCCCTTCAATATTTAATAGAGCAACTAGATAATTTAGATAGACCTACATTATTAGTATTCTTTGGAGATCATCTTCCATCATTAGGAACAAATAAATCTTTTTATAAAGAGAATGGGTATATAACGAATGAAAAAACACCGAGCGAACGTTTAGCGATGGCCCAAACGCCGCTATTAATGTACGCAAACTTTGATATGCCAAATGATAATTTAGGTGTAGTAAGTCCAATTTATTTTTCTAATCTTATTTTTGATTATGCAGGATTAAATAAATCTTTATTTTATCAATTTTTATCGGGATTTTACAAGGAAATACCGGTGCTTAGAGATGAATTAAAAGTTGATAAAAATGGAGAAGTAATCAATGATTTAACAAAGAAACAAAAAGAAATGTTAGAGCAATATAAAATGCTTCAGTATGATTTACTTGTTGGAAATCAATATAGTAAAGATATCCTCTTTAAATAAAGTGAAACTTTAATCAGTGGGGGTTTTCTTCATCCTCCACTGATTATTAGCCTTCACCAATCGGACTTTTATGGGCAGCCCGACCCCCACCTAACTTCTTTGCTTTGCTGAATTTTGAGGTGGGGGTCTTACTGCCCGTTAAAGCGGGATAAAAGAAACAAAAAGAACTTGTATAACGATACAAGTTCTTTTTTATAGTATTTAACGGGGTAACCAGACAAGCTGGGTTTAGGGAGTATTACCTGTACATTTAGTATAAATGAAAATGTAACCGTTTTATCGAATGATTTGTGAGAAATGTGTGAATTTTAACCTTTTTAAAAACTACGTTCCTATCGATACATTTGGCATAGTTTTTTATGAATGCAAAAACTTTATAAGTTCTTCGTTTAATTCATCCGCTTGATCAATTGGAGAGCCGTGACCACTATTTGTGAGAGGATGTAACTGAGAATTTTTAATACGCTTTTGCGTAAGTTCAGCGCTTTTGTATGGGATAAGTTGATCATGAATACCGTGGAATATTTTTGTTGGCACGTTAATTTTACTCAAGTCTTTCGTTACATCTTCATTTGCGGCTGCTTGCAATATTTTGATGAGAGCATAAGAAGCAGACTGCATACCGAGATAAGAAAACCATTCTAGCGTAGCAGATCCTAAGTTTCTATTAAAAAATGATAAAGATACATCATTTAAAAATTTAGGCATATTGGCATACATTTGATTAATGAGAGTGTCTGCTTGTTCTTTTGGGACACCATAGGGAGATTCTTGATTTTTAACGAAAGAGGGGGAAACGGCATCGACTAATACAAGTTTAGAAATACGATGACCATTATAGCGAGACATGTACCGAATAGAAAGAGCACCACCTACTGAGAAACCAATTAATGTAGCATTTTCGACTTGAAGTGCTTCTAAAACGATGGCGATATCGTCTGCTAAACGATTGTATGTGTAACCAGTCCATGGTTTATCAGATTGTCCATTTCCGCGTATATCCATAGCGATGCAGCGGAAACCGTGTTGTGGTAACACGTTGAGCTGATATTGGTACATTTGATGATTTAAAGGCCAGCCATGGACGAAGAACACGGTTTTACTACCGGGACCGGGATTAACGTCTTGCACAAAAATATGCACATCTTTTTCAACGGTAACAAACATGAATGAGCCTCCTATTCATACGCGAGGAGCGTATGATTTTGTTCTATTAAGACACTAAGCTTTCCTTCATTTTTTGCCGCTTATATAAAATCTCTCCCACATAATATACGTATTATTGTTTATAATTTTTATGATTGTATATCGTCTGAAAATATCACGGTTTTGGGATGATTTTCCTCAAATGTTCGATTTATCTTTGTTTGTATAAGAAAATCATTTATTATAATAAATGGTATTCTTCGAGATATTATGTTGAAGGGGTGTTGAAGTGAAGGAAAGTTTTCTATCATATAAAGAAGAAGAAAGGAATGCCAAAATCTTTTTGTGGGTGCTATACGTCATTGTTGTTTCATACCAAATTTTCTATGCAATCGTATTAGAAAATAAATCACTAACGGATAAGGGACATAGCATACTATGGCAAGTTATTTGCGGAACTGCAATACTCGGTGTAAATGTATATTTAATAAAAAAAGAGAAAGTGAATTTTGTGAAATATGCATGTGTATTTGCATACATAGGAATAGAAATTGCTAACATATTTTCGTATATGCTTTATAATGAGGCGGCATTTGATGGGGGAAATATAGTAGAAATTATTCTTATCTTCTTTGTACCTATATTTTTAAATAAAAAATATTTTGTGTTTGTACTTTCAACTATTGTAGGGAAATATGTAATTTACTTATTTGTATTAAAAGAAGTAAAAGGATTTATGTTCCTCATTATGTATACACTCGTATTAATAGCAGCATACATCATTTTAAATCGATTTATACAATACCTTTCAGCGGTAAAGGAAAGTATTAAGATTGCTAGTGAATCACAAAAATTAGCAGTAATCGGAAAGATGGCAGCGACAGTGGGACATGAAATTAAAAATCCACTTGCTTCATTGAAAGGGTTTACGCAATTACAACGAGAGAAGCATGAAGAGGACCCTATTTATAAACAGATGATTTTTGAAATAGAAAATATGAATAATATGATAAGTGAATTGATGGAAGTTGCTACATGTAAACCTTCTATTTATAAGAAACATAATATAGGTGAAATTGTATTACAAGCAGTAGCAATTCTTCGAGAAAAAATGAATGAATCTAGTATCCAGCTTATTTCTAATATCGAAGAAAAGATGATAGAAATTGAATGTGATGAGCGGAAAATGCGAGGAGTTTTTCTATATGTCATAAAAAATGCTCTGGAGGCGATGGAGCAAGGTGGCACATTAGAGTTACGGTTAGAAAATAAAGGACAAGATTATGTAATGCTAAGTGTAATCGATAATGGTTACGGTATTAAGAAAGAGAATGTGGCTCGTGTTACAGAAGCTTTTTATACAACAAAACAAGATAAAATTGGTTTGGGACTTACGGTAGCAGATCGAATTGTCAACGAACACCTTGGTACGTTACATATTTCAAGTGAAAGAGATAAGGGAACGAGAATAGATATTATTCTTCCAAAAAAGTGTGGAAATAATGAAATCCAATTGAGAGAAAAGCTAGGAGTTACCATATGAATAAAGACGGTATATTTAAAAATGAAGAAATGAAGGCGCTGAAAATATATTTAAGTTTATTTTTCATTATATTTTTTGTATACGATCTTGCCTACGAATTTATTGTACCTTTAATAGGAGGAGAGCAAGAAGGAGTAGGACAATTTGAAGATGGTTTAGGTTTATGGCTTTATTTTCTGATGGTGGTTTTATTTTGCATTGGAATATACTTTATGAAATGGAAAAATCCATTTGCAGTAAAGTATATTATTCTAATTGGGTATAATCTATTAGATTTTATCCATAATATTATGATTTACTACGGTAGTGATACTGAGTTTGATGGTGGGAATATAGTAGAAGGGTTTTTTATTTTATTTGCCCCACTTTTTGTGAATAAAAGATATTTTTGGTTAGTTCCGAGCATACTTGTTGGAAAATATGCTCTTATAGGAATCATGATTCACTCATCACTCGTTTTAATCCCGATGGCATTATATAGCGTATTTACTATCATATGTTGGATTATGTTTGTAAGGTTCCAATCTTACGTTCGTACGCTTGAGATGATGAATAAAGAAATACAACAAACAGAAAAGTTAGCAACTGTTGGGAAAATGGCTACAGTTATTGGTTCCAAAATTAAAAGACCTTTAGCTAATTTAGATAAATTTGTAAATAAGCAAGCGGTTAAATATCCAGAGGATAAAATATATAGTGATATTATGAAACAAGAAGTAGAACGAATTCATACAATCGCTACAGAACTTAGTGGATTTGAGAAATCTAAATCAATAGAATCAGAAGTTCATAATATAGAAGAAATTATCGCTTATGTTATTCGAGTTATGGGGAAGCCTGCTTTAAATCAAGGTGTGCACATACAAGGTATTTATAGTAAAGACATACCATCGATTACATGCGATGAAAAACGATTAAAACAAGTGTTTTTTAATTTAATTAAAAATGCGATTGAAGCAATGTCAGTTGGCGGAACGATTACGATTAAAGTGACTGTAGAAGATGCAATCATTGTTCAAGTTAAGGATGAAGGTTGCGGCATTCCAAAAGACAAAATCCCGAAGCTAAATGAAGCCTTTTACACAACAAAAGAAACGGGAACAGGTTTAGGCTTAGTAGTTACAGAAAAAATCATTAAAGATCACAACGGTAAAATAAGTTTTGAAAGTGAAGTTGGGGTTGGAACGACGGTGAAGGTTATGTTGCCGATACAATAAAAAATATATTTTAAAAAGGGAAATCATTTATTTGAGAGTGATTTCCCTTTTTTGTGAATAAAAATCCGGAAGTGTTTACACTATTGGTGCATTATATCTAATTACGAATCTAAGATATGGGTATTTTTATAGTGATAATATATAGTGAATTTGTCTGTTATTGATTTTTTTAGAATTGAAATGGATATATCTTTTATATACTATAACCACCATTTTTCCTGTGGAATCAAAGTAACATCCACTTCAAAATTTTCTTTAAACCAATTATACATCAATGTTTCTTTCACTAAATATTCAGAGGCAGAGTGTGATACACCGATGAGTGACATATTCGTTTCTTTTACGTAATCCATAATGAGCGAGTATTTCTGTTTACCGTAATCATTGTCGATATGGCAATGGATTTCCCCAGTAATATATGCTTCAGCACCTTTTGCTTCTGCTTCTTTCATGAGAGACACGACATCACCACATCCTGCAATAATTGCAATTTTTTTGATAGAATCATGTTGTTTACCTTCGAAGTCTGTATAAGGAATATGGAAGAGATTTTTTAGACGCTTTTGGAGTGCTTCTGTGGATGTTTCATCTATTTCACAAATAAGGCCAACTGGCTCTTGTTCTGGACCTTCATATGCAAAGCCGTCAACTACATGAGCATGTAAAGATTTTGCAATTGAAATGCTCGTTCCATGCGTTTGATGAATATCCATTGGTCCGTGACATGTATATATAGAAAGTTGTTTTTCTTTTATTGCTTGCAAATATTTTTCAGGTATTGGAATAAAACCACGATCTGATTTTCCAAGCGGATCACCGCATTCCATTACAAGTGGGTGGTGCAGAAAAAGTAAATCACCAGATGTGGACTGTGAAATGAATGTTTCAAGAACGTCATTTGTAGGAAAAACAGCTAAAAATACTTTATTTACAGTTTCAGCTCCTCGTATCATAAGACCGTTAAATAGCTCTACAAAATTGGTTTCGAAAAATTGTTGCCACGGAAAGTGGATAGGATCATATACAGATGGGATAAATCGACTAAAGGCACTATCTTTTCCATATTTTTCAATTTGGAACAAATGATTGAGTGATTGTTCTATTTCTTTTAAAGCTGGCATGTTATGTTATCCTCCTTGAACTAATTAGATGTTTTTGTTCTTCACAGCGAAATAAGAAGCGGTTAGGAAACAAATAAAACCTAAAATCCAACCAATAGAAGGAGAATAAGGAAGTATATGTTGTAATATCATACCGCTAGAAATAAAAAAGCTACCGAGTAGACCTAGGAAGATGGGGTATCGCAGTAATTTGAGCATGAGTGATACAACCTCCTTTACTACATACATTGTATATTGTTCGTAATTTTCTGTATATATTTTTAAAGAAAAATGGTGGTACAATATATGAAGGATACGAGAAGAGAGGATGAAGATTAGAGTATGTACGTTACTGTAACAGAAGCAGCATATAAAAAGATTATGGATACGATTCCAAATGAAGCGAAATATATAAAGTTATTTTACGATAATGAAGGTTGCGGTTGTGTAATGAGCGGAATTATCGATTTAGTAGCTGTAGCAGAAAAAGATGAGCGCGATGTGGATATCGAATCTAGCACAATGAATTTTATCGCAGATCGCACAAAGCTTGTATTTATGGATGATAAATTAACAGTTGATTGGCATGAAGGTGGAGGGACGTTTCAGCTGAAGAGCCCGAGCCAATTTTATAATCCAAATATGAAGTTACACGTTCGAGTGTAGTAAAGAAAAGGTGGTTCCAAAACGTATTTTGGAACCACCTTTTTTATTGTATAAGTCGCTATTCTTGTCGTTTTTTGTTGATAAGTCGATATATTTAAAAAATCGCTGATATAATTCGAGTAGCGCCGATATATTTTGAAAATCGCCGATATAATCAGAGTTGCGCTGATATATTCAGAAAATCGCTGATATAATTTCATGCCCCAAAACGTTTCATACAATAAAAAGATTTTTTCACATAATGAAATGTACATATGATTGAATTTTCTGTATAATTTTATTTGCGGAGGGGATACGCATGAGAAGATGGGGAATTGAGTTATTAATTTTAGCAGTCGTTATTATTTGGGGGATTAATTTTACGATTGCGAAATATGGACTTTTAGAATTTACAGCAATTGAGTTTACTGCACTTCGGATGATATCGGCGGCACCACTTATGTTACTCCTTACATTTTTTATTGAAAAGTCGGTTTATATGGAGAGAAAAGATATACCTAGATTAATCATCGTTAGCGTTGTAGGTATTGTACTGTATCAAACGTTATTTATGGAAACTGTTAAATATACATCCGCTACAAATGCCTCTTTACTCATTTCTATTTCACCTATTTTTACAACTGTATTTGCGATTATCTTAAAACAAGAAAAGTTTTCTTCTCGAAAGCTTATCGGTTCGATTATTGCCTTTTGTGGTGCAGCCTTAGTTTTAGTAGCAGGGCATTCACTGGCTAGTTCTTTTTACGGGAATGGGATTGGACTCATTACATCAATATGTTGGGGGCTTTATCCTGTTTTAGCTGGTCCATTAATTAAAAAATATTCAGCGCTACGTGTTACCGCATGGTCAGCACTAGTTGGCGCGATTCCACTCTTGCTTTTAAGTGGACCATACGTATTTATAATGCCATTTCATATTACACATGGAATAACACTATTCGCTTTACTATATTCTATTTTCTTTGTAACAGTATTTGGTTTAGTAATGTGGTATGTTGGTGTTCAAAAAATTGGAGCATCACATACGATGGTATATATGTATATAACGCCACTTGTAGCTGTTTTATTTGCAGCTGTATGGGCAAATGAATACGTATCGTTTCAACAAATAATCGGTGGAATTATTATTTTCTTCGGTTTATGGTTTGTGAAATCGGAGAAAGTAAAAGTGCATTCTACTGCGGGGGAACCTATATCAAAATAGGAAAACAGATCACCTATGATCTGCTTTCCTATTTTTTTATTTTTGGTAAGAAGATGAGAAATAAGATCGCAGTAATAAGTGGAATTAAGTTTAAAAATGGAATACGGAAGAGTGTAATAAGAATAATACCCGGAAGAAGGACACCGAGGACAGCGTAGAAAATACTATGGTTTTTCGTGTACCAATATAATGAAAGTCCAATAAGTGCAGGGATAATAAGGTGAATGAGAGCCATTAAAAAATAAATCATTAGACGCCCCCTTTATTTGTGTACTTATTACATCATATCCGTATGTTCATAGATTGATATCAATTTTTTCATAAATGGACGAAAAATGTTTGAAAAAACGTCACAAATTATGGGGGGATGATCTTTGAAATCTTGTATAATATTATTTTCTAAAAATATTTAAACAACATAAACATACCGTTTATGTTGTTTTTAATTTGAGTGAAATGAATGTAAGTAGTATAGACTTGAAAAAATTTATTGTTGGATAGATAAAAATTACTGAAGAGGAGAACATCATGATTAGTATGTCATTAAGGTCGTTTAAAATTCAATCGTATTATATACTAGGTATTCTTTTACTAGGCTGGATGGTAACGCCGTTTTCAGCACATTTTTTAGGTGCAGGAATTGGACTTATCGTAAGTATGTATTGCGTTTGGCTTTTAGGGAGACGAATTGAGAAGCTTGGAGATAGTATCGTAAAGAAAACGAAAGCGCCGACGCTCGGTATGTTTAATCGTTTTGCGGCTGCTATTTTAGGCGCTATTATTATGTACGAAATTGAGCACCATATGGTAATGTGGGCATTTGCAGTAGGGATTATGGGCGGTTATTTTTTAATCGTTGTGAACTTAGGTTATTATAGTATGAAAGATGAAAAGGAACTAACAAAAAGATAAAGAGCCTCTTTTTAGATGGAATAGAGGATCTAGCGAGGGATAGAAGCGTTTAAATCCTTTTTTAGCTCCATACGTTGTGAAACTAGAGGGATGTAATTTATATGTTCGAATCCGTAAGTTGTATGTGTGAAAATGAATTTACCCTAGAATAAGGAATCCAGCGATGAATAGTACAACAGGAAGCGAAACATTGCATAAAATACAGGTTTTTGCTTCCGATAAGTTAACATGAAATTACGTATTAGTATGACTTTTATGTTCTTTAAAAAAGTTGGATATAATACAAAAAACTATTCCGGTAATTAGAATAATATATTTTATCGTTTCACTTGTATGCTCAAATAAATTAACGTTAAGCATTACAAGTCCCCAAAACATTTGAATCGCTCCATAACTGAATAAAATTTTTCCTGTACGAGAAAAATTTTTCATAGGTTTCACCCCTTCCTATATATGTAAATTATATCATGAAAAACTAAAAATAAGTAAATATAAAGTGAAAATTCTGTGAATTAACAAACGAAGTCACAGATGAAGAGAGTAACGTTTTACTTTATATAAGATATAGAAAGAAGCTTACGTAAAAAACGTAAGCTTCTTTTTTATGTAAGTGTGTGTAACCGTTAAGCCGCATTGGGTTTTGTCGGTGAGTACGCGAAACTTTACGGTTACACGACACTTATTCATATGAGTAAAGGGTTATTCCAACAGAAAGTTTGCGCTTAAGCGATTGGGCCGCCTAAGTTAATAATGTCTTCAGATACGCTGTCGAACTTTTTGAAGTTAGCTTTGAATTCATTTGCAAGTTCGATTGCTTTTGCTTTATAAGCAGCTTTATCAGCCCAAGTTTGTTCAGGCATTAACACTTCGTCAGGTACACCTGGTACGTGAAGTGGAACTTCAAGACCGAAGATGTCATGTTTAGCTGTTTCAGTTTTCGCAAGTTCACCGCTTAATGCTGCTTGAATCATTGCACGAGTGTAACCTAAGTTCATACGTTTACCAACGCCGTATTCGCCACCAGTCCAGCCAGTGTTTACTAAGAATACTTTCGCATCGTGTTTCTCAATTTTTTCACCAAGCATTTCAGCATAGCGAGATGCATCAAGTGGTAAGAATGGTGAACCGAAGCAAGTTGAGAATGTTGCTTGCGGAGATGTAACACCGCGCTCTGTTCCTGCTAGTTTACTAGTGTAACCACTTAAGAAGTGATACATAGCTTGTTCTTTTGATAACTTACTGATTGGAGGCAATACGCCAGATGCATCAGCAGTTAAGAAGATAATTGTATTTGGGTGTCCTGCAACACTTGGCAGTACGATATTGTCAATCGCATGCATAGGGTATGCAGCACGAGTATTTTCTGTTAAAGTAGTATCGTTATAGTCTGCGATACGCGTTTGGTCATTAATGATAACGTTTTCTAAAACAGATCCAAATGTGATTGCATCGAAAATTTGTGGTTCTTTCTCGTGAGAAAGGTTTACACATTTCGCGTAGCAACCGCCTTCAATATTGAATACACCGTTATCAGACCAACCGTGCTCATCATCACCGATTAATTTACGGTTTGGATCAGCAGATAATGTTGTTTTACCTGTTCCAGATAAACCGAAGAATAATGCTACATCGCCTTCTTCACCTACGTTTGCAGAGCAATGCATAGAAAGGATATCTTGTTCAGGTAATAAGAAGTTCATAATAGAGAAGATTGATTTTTTCATTTCTCCAGCGTATTCTGTACCACCAATTAGTACGATACGTTTTTCGAATGAAACCATAATGAATGCTTCAGAGTTTGTACCGTCAACAGCTGGATCAGCTTTGAAATTCGGTGCAGAAACAATTGTGAACTCTGATTCATGAGTTGTTAATTCTTCTTCAGTTGGACGAATGAATAGTTGATGTACAAATAAATTGTGCCATGCATATTCATTAATAACTTGAATTGGTAGGCGGTAATTGCGGTCAGCGCCTGCAAATCCTTTGAAGACGAATAACTCTTCTTTCTCTTTTAAGTATTCTAAAACTTTCGTATATAATTTATTAAAATGTTCTTCAGAAATCGGTTGGTTCACTGCTCCCCAAGCAATTTTGTCAGCAACCGATGCTTCTTTCACAATAAATTTATCTTTAGGAGAACGTCCTGTATATTTTCCAGTTGAAGCAGAAACGGCACCAGTCGAAGTTAATTTCCCTTCATTTCGCATTAATACTTTTTCCACTAATTGCGGAACACTTAGTTGAATCTGTGCATTGCTTCCGTTCAATAATTCGTGTAAACCAATTTGGACATTCACAGTACTCATATTTATATACCATCCTTTTCATTTAATGAAATATTTCTCGTAATCCCCAACAAGAGTATAACACAATTATATAAATAATGTATACTATTTATTTCTTTTTGTTTGTGTGAATACATTATTTCCTTATTAATATTTCATTTTAGGCGCATTGAGAAAAACTTTCACGAAAATGTGAATATTAATTGACAAATGAATATCATTTCTTTAGTATAGGTTGGGACGGATACTCTCTTATCCCGAGCTGGCGGAGGGACAGGCCCGATGAAGCCCAGCAACCTCACTTGTATTGGTAAACACAAGTGAATAGGTGCTAAAACCTGTGCGAGGCTACAGGTCTCGAACGATAAGAGCGAAGGGCAAAAAGCAGTATGCAAGTAGCAAATTAAACCTTTCCTCTCTATTATGTAGGAAAGGTTTTTCTGTATGCTTGTGTGGGAGAATAAATGTATGTCGCAATCTGTGGCAAATTAAGGATGAGTTCCGTACAATATATACAATTACTGTAGGGAGGTTTACCACATGACAAAAAAACGTCATCTGTTCACATCTGAGTCTGTAACTGAAGGACATCCAGATAAAATTTGTGACCAAATTTCTGATTCAATTTTAGATGCGATCTTATCAAAAGACGCAAATGCACGTGTAGCTTGTGAAACAACTGTAACAACTGGTTTAGTATTGGTAGCGGGGGAAATTACGACTTCTACTTACGTAGATATTCCAAAAATCGTTCGTGAAACAATTCAAGGCATTGGTTACACACGCGCAAAATATGGATTCGATGCAGAAACTTGTGCAGTTTTAACATCTATCGATGAGCAATCTGCTGACATCGCTATGGGTGTTGACCAAGCGCTAGAAGCACGCGAAGGTCAAATGACTGACGCTGAGATTGAGGCAATTGGTGCAGGAGACCAAGGTTTAATGTTTGGTTTCGCATGTAATGAAACACAAGAGTTAATGCCACTTCCAATCTCGCTTGCTCACAAATTAGCTCGCCGTTTAACTGAAGTACGTAAAAATGATACATTATCATACCTACGTCCGGATGGAAAAACGCAAGTTACAGTTGAGTATGATGAAAATGGTAAACCAGTACGTGTTGATACTATCGTAATTTCTACACAACATCACCCAGATGTTACATGGGAAGAAATCGATCGCGATTTAAAAGAGCACGTAATTAAAGCTGTAGTACCAGCAGAATTAATCGATGGAGAAACAAAATTCTTCATTAACCCAACTGGCCGCTTCGTAATTGGTGGACCACAAGGTGATGCTGGTTTAACAGGACGTAAAATCATCGTTGATACTTACGGTGGATACGCTCGCCACGGTGGCGGTGCATTCTCTGGTAAAGATGCAACGAAAGTTGACCGTTCTGCAGCATATGCAGCTCGTTATGTTGCGAAAAACATCGTAGCAGCTGGTCTTGCTGAGAAAGCAGAAGTACAACTTGCATACGCAATCGGTGTAGCACAACCAGTATCAATTTCAGTTGATACATTCGGCACTGGTAAAGTATCTGAAGACGTATTAGTAGAACTAGTTCGTAACAACTTCGATCTTCGCCCAGCTGGTATTATTAAAATGCTAGACTTACGTCGCCCAATTTACAAACAAACAGCAGCTTACGGCCACTTCGGACGTACTGATGTAGATCTATCATGGGAACGTACAGACAAAGCTGCAGCTTTAAAAGAGCAAGCTGGTCTATAATATATGAAAAAAAGCTTTGCGCGGTGAGCGCAAAGCTTTTTTTATTTCGTTTTATTTACAATTTGAATGCATGATTTGCAATATACTTCTCCATCTAGCTCAATATACTTTTTCATATGTTTGTATTTCTTTTTGGTATGATTTACAAACAGTTGGCTTTTTTTGAAACATGTGAAATCAACCTTTCATTTGACGTGCTTTGCCCGCACAAAATGCACTGCTTAATAAAAATAGCGTGGCGCATATAATACTTACTAATGTAGCGTATGGAATTGCGCCTTTTAGAGAAAAGCCGACAGTGATGGAAGCGATAAATAAGAGGATGAATGTTGTTGTTAATTTTTTGTATAGTTCCATAATAGGTAGACCTCCAATTTATTTTTTAGTACAAGTTTTAAAATTGAATTCTATGTATGTAGAAAATATAAAGAGTAGCTAAAGGTATGTAGTCTAAGGAGTATAAGAAAGTGCAGTTTCCTTTTTGTGGGTTAGTATATTTATATTGTATCATGGCGTATTGTTGGCTTCATACATAATTGTGTAAACATATGTATGATAAAATGAAGAAAAGTCTTTAAGGAAGGAAAGATGAAAAAATGAGCGTAACCGAACATAAAAAACAAGCGCCAAAAGAAGTGCGCTGCAAGATTGTAACGATTTCCGATACACGTACAGAAGAGACAGATAAGAGCGGACAACTATTACATGAATTGTTAAAAGAAGCAGGCCATACAGTGACTTCTTATGAAATTGTGAAAGATGATAAAGAAAGTATTCAGCAAGCAGTGTTAGCTGGTTATCATAGGGAAGATGTTGATGTCGTGTTAACAAATGGCGGTACTGGTATTACGAAGCGTGATGTAACGATTGAAGCAGTATCAGCGTTATTACATAAAGAAATTGTTGGATTCGGTGAGTTGTTCCGCATGATTAGTTATTTAGAAGATATCGGAAGCAGCGCAATGTTAAGTAGAGCGATCGGCGGCACAATTGGGCGCAAAGTAGTCTTCTCGATGCCAGGATCTAGCGGAGCGGTTCGCCTTGCGATGAATAAATTAATTTTACCAGAATTAGGTCATATTACATTTGAGTTGCATCGCCAATGAGTAAGTATGCTGGAATTGTATTAGCAGGTGGTATGTCGAGTAGATTCGGTGAGCCGAAAGCGTTAGCGAGTTGGCAAGGGAGTACGTTTATTGAGCATATTTTGAAAGTGATGACAAGCACGCTCCAAGAAGTTGTAGTCATTAGTCATTCTGATATAAAAGAGCGAGTAGAGAAACTCGTACAAGTTCCTGTTATCGAAGATATTCCGCACTATAAAGGGAACGGGCCACTTGCTGGAATTGTATCAGGAATGGAATACATAGAAGCAGATTGGTACGCTATTATGCCTTGCGATGCGCCAAATGTTTCGCATGAATGGTTTACCATTTTACTGGAGCAAACAAGCAATGAGTATGATGCAGTTGTACCTATTATTAATGGAAGGAAACAACCGCTACTTGCAGCGTACCATAACCGCGTGAAAGAAAAGATTTATACTTTGCTTCAAGAAGAAAAAAGAAGTATGGGTCAGCTTTTATCACAATGTAATGTGAAATATATTGCTGGTGAAGATATACAAGCAAATGCGGATTGGTTTATAAATGTGAATACGAAAGAAGAATATGTGCAGGCTCAAAAAGACCTTTCAAATGAATGAAAGGTTTTTTTGTATACAGAAATTGGGGAACAATTACTGTATAAAGGTATGTGAGTAAGTTGATTTTAAGGGGAATTCTTAAAATCACTATACAGTTAAAATACTGTATAACCATATATTAATTTTTATGGGTTTTTATTACAAGTCTATTTGTTTATGTTTGTTTTTGTTATAATGAATATAGAAATAATATAATATTTCACCTTGTGTATCATTTATTTAAGTAAATTTTACAATTGTATAATAAACTCCCTTCGTTTTTTGAAGGGAGTTTTTCTATTTAAGCAAGCAACTCTGATTCGTTATGCTGAAGGACTTCTTCATATTCGTTAAGCAAGCCACGAAAGATCTCATCCCAGCTTTTTGATTTCGCATAAGATAAAGCTGCTACTCCCATCTGCTCCAATTTTTCTTCATTTTGCAATAAAAAATAAATGGATGATAGAAATGCGTCCTCATTTTTTGGCGGGCAAAGAACTCCCGTTTTTCCATCTGTAATAATATTTTTAACCCCGCCACTATTTGCACCGATGACAGGTGTGCCGCATGCAAGCGATTCAAGTACAACATTTCCGAATGTTTCAGTGGCTGATGGAAATACCATCATGTTAGAACAAGCATATGCTTCAGCTAAATCCCCGCCTTGTAAATAGCCAGTAAACGTGACA
Source organism: Bacillus sp. FSL W8-0519 (assembly GCF_038005585.1). NCBI lineage: Bacteria > Bacillati > Bacillota > Bacilli > Caryophanales > Bacillaceae > Bacillus > Bacillus sp. FSL W8-0519. The sequence continues at coordinate 4,605,808 of NZ_JBBOTL010000001.1, read as the reverse complement.
TTTGTTTTCGGAACAGCTTCACGAAGACTTGTTGCTAGAGGACCGTCTCCTGCTATAAGCCAATGAATATCGTTTCGAGTATGCGCTGATTTAACGATAAGATTTTGCAACGTATCAATATCTTTCTCAGGAGCAATCCGTCCAACATAGGAAAGGACATACTTCGCTGTAATATTATATTTTTTCCGGAATACTTCTGTATTGTAAGCTGGATGAAAGAGTGTGCAATCTACACCCCGTCCCCAAATAGAGAGGGCCTGAAAGCCTTTATGTTTTAATTGATGTAATGTTTCAGGAGAAGGGACAAAATTTTTTTGCATATGACTATGAAACCATTTTAAATAGTTCCAAAGCATATTGGAGAGAAATTCGATTTTGTAATAGCGCAAATAAGCATCGAAATCAGTATGATAAGAACCGACAACTGGGATGTTTAACTTTTTCGCATAATACAATCCACAAAGTCCCATGTTGAAAGGTGTAGCAATGTGAATTATGTCAGGTTTAAAGGAAAGAAGTTCTCGCTTAATGCGCGGAGTAGGAAAAGAAAAGCGACATTCTGGATATAATATTGTTAACGGGATACTTCTCATCTTGTTCACATTCGCTACGAAATTATCTTCAGCTGTATGCTGAGGGGCGAAAACAGAATAGGCGATTTTTTCTTTCTGAAAATATCGTGTTAACCGCTCTAACGTTTTCGCAACCCCGTTCACTTGTGGCGTAAAAGTATCGGTAAAAATGGCGACTCTCATCATATCACTCCTTTATGTGAAAAGTGGGATGAATTGATAAAAAGAGATGATGCCAGAGCAAGTGCCGAGGCACATACCGACGAATACATCAGATGGATAGTGAAGCCCTAAATAAATGCGAGAAATACCGACGCATAATGCTAACGGTAATAGGAAAATAAGTAAGCTTGGATTATAGCAAATAAATGGAATAAAGACAGAGAAAACGGCTGTTGTATGACCAGACGGGAAAGAGTGGTCTTGTAATGGATGGACTGGATATTTTGCATCCTGAATTGTTAAATAAGGACGTTTTCGTGGATACCATCTTTTTAATATTTGCACAGGAATATGGCTAATTGCTAGCGAAATAGCAGTTGCAATTGCAGCTTGATGCAAAGTTCCACTTGCGAAAATTAAAAAGAACAGTGTGAGTGCGATAGAGAAAGTCGCGCCACCGATATGAGTAATATTGCTGAAAAAGAGATTTAACGTTTTTTGATCAAAGTAGCGGTTAATTCCTCTGAAAATGTAACATTCTATTTTATATAATCCACTGACCTTCATGAAAATTCTCCTCCCTCATCTACATATATATGGAGATATTAGCTTTTATTTTAATAAGATTTTGTTGAGGGAGTAATAATGTTTTGTAAAGAAAAAGTTAGATTTTATATAAAAAAACTGCCAGTATTATGGCAGCTGTAAAATCATTTTTGTAGTGATTTATAATATTGGCCTTTTTCAACGTATTGCGTGCGAATTCGCTCCATGTCTTTACGGTCTTCTTCTGTTAACTCACGAACGACTTTCGCTGGACGACCGAAAGCTAATGTATTCGGCGGGATTTTCTTTCCTTGTGAAACGAGGCTTCCAGCACCGATAAAGGCTCCTTCGCCAATTTCAGCACCATCTAATATAATAGATCCCATTCCAATTAAAGCATCTTTCTTAATATGGCAGCTATGTAAAATCACTTGATGCCCAATTGTTACGTCATCTTCTAAAATAAGAGGATATTGCGGGCTTTGGTGGAGTGTACATTGGTCTTGTACATTTACTCGGTCTCCAATAATTGTCGGTGACACATCACCGCGGATGACTGTATTAAACCAAATACTTGATTCCTCGCCAATTGTCACATCACCAGTAATGGTTACGTAGTCAGCGATAAAAGCACTACTCGCAATTTTCGGATTTTTTTCTTTGTAAGGATATATCATGTAAAGCCTTCCTTTCCTAGAGACTAGTTTCAGTGTATCAAATTATGAGAAAGAGTGAAATGGAGGAGAGCCGTATGTGGAATTATGAAGCTGAGCAAGCAAAGGCTGTCATCGTTATTGTGCACGGCGCAATGGAATATCACGGACGTTATGAAGCTGTTGCGGAAATGTGGAATCATATCGGCTATCACGTCGTGATGGGGGACCTTCCGTCACATGGAACGACTTCAAGAAATAGAGGACATATTGATTCGTTTGATGAATACATAGAGGAAGTTAAATTATGGGTGAAAGAGGCAAGAAAGTATCGATTACCTATTTTTCTATTTGGTCATAGTATGGGTGGTCTTATCGTCATTCGTATGATGCAAGAGACGAAGAGAGAAGATGTAGACGGCATTATTTTAAGTTCGCCATGTTTAGGTGTATTAGCTGGACCTTCTGCACCGCTTCAAGCTGCCTCAAAAATATTAAATATTATCGCTCCGAAGTTACAATTTGCAACGAATCTTACAGTGGAAATGTCAACGCGTAATCATGAAGTGAGAGATGCGATGGAGAACGATTCATTGTTCTTGCGCAAAGTATCAGTACGTTGGTATAGTGAATTGATTAAGTCTATTGAAATCGCTCATAAAAAAATAGATGATTTTCCAGATGTTCCGCTCTTGCTAATGCAAGCATGTGAGGATAAACTTGTAGATAAAACACGTGTCCGCACTTGGTTTAATAATGTTAAAATAAGTGATAAGGCTTTTAAAGAATGGCCGAATTGTTATCATGAGTTATTAAATGAGTATGAGCGTGATGAAATTTTGAATTATATTCAGTCATTTACTGAAATACGCATCAATAACATAATAGAAACAAATAAGTAAATTATTTGTACATTGAATAGAGGAGATGAAGGAAGAAGTGAACGTACCGAGTAATCCCATAACGCTCATGGCGAAAGTATACCGTGATGTGTTTCCGGTTGTACACCATGAGCTAGCGATGTGGAAAGAGCGTGCCTACCATATTCCGAATGATGAGCTTCATAGTCAGGCAATCGCAAGTATTGAGCATAAAACGTTTCATTGCGAAGGCGGTGGCATTTTAGCACTATTAGCAAATGAACACCGTGAGGAATGTATTCGTTTTATCGTCGCATATCAAACGATTAGTGACTACTTAGATAATTTATGTGATCGCAGTACATCACTTGATCCGAATGATTTTGCCGCACTGCATGAATCTATGTTAATGGCATTATCACCTGAAGTAGAAGGTGGCGGTAATTATTATCGCTATCGTGATGATCAAGATGATGGTGGTTATTTAGATGAACTTGTTGAAACATGCCAAGATGTTTTAAAGAAAACGAAGCACTATGACAAAATTGCTCCTATTCTTCATGAACTTGCTTGTTATTATTGTGATCTGCAAATTCATAAACATGTGAAATTAGAAGAAAGAGAACCAAGATTACAAACATGGTTTGAAGCACATAAAGAAAACTTACCGGAGATGAGTTGGTTTGAATTTTCAGCATGTGCCGGTTCTACGCTTGGAATCTTCTGTCTTGTCGCATATGCCTTTCATGATGAATTACATGATGAAGATATTGCGAAAATTAGACAAGGATATTTTCCTTACGTACAAGGACTTCATATCTTACTTGATTATTTCATTGATCAAGAAGAAGACCGCATCGGCGGGGATTTGAATTTCTGTAGTTATTATGAAAACGAGCAAGTGATATTAGATCGTATGAAACATTTTGTAGAAGAAGCAGAGAAGAGCATTGGTGATTTGCCTCATGCGAAGTTTCATCGTCTCATAAGCCGAGGATTACTTGGTATTTATTTATCAGACCAAAAAGTATCAGCACAAAAGAATATGCACAAAATGGCACGGCGCATTGTAAAATACGGTGGTCTCACTTCACGATTCTTCTATTGGAACGGGAAGATGTACCGAAAGAAAACGGCGCAGTGATGAAGAAAACCACTCATGTAGAGTGGTTTTTTGTTATAATATGGTAAAGGTGGTGGCAGAAATGAAGCGATTGTTTCAAAAGCTATATGACCATATTGAGGTTACATTACTCGTGCTACTTTCCATTTCATTTGTAACTGGAATGTATATGATGATGAATAAAGCCGGCGGTCCTACAACGATGGATTATGTAGCTCAAGTTATTATTGTATTGATTATTATAGTAGATATTGTCTTTTTAATAAGTGATAGAAAAAAAGAAAATAGTAAATAAAAAAGCATTTGTACACGGTAGTACAAATGCTTTTTTACTATGAGCGTATTTTTGAAAATACATATATAAGAAGTTCAATCACAAAAATAGCTAAAACAGATAGTCCGAATAAAGGCATGACAGCGCCTAGTATAACCATCATGATAAAGAAAACGATTATGCTTTTCTTATCTCTTTGCTTTGGCGGTGCTGCTAATTTTCCTTTCGGCTTTCTTGCTAACCACATTTTTATTCCGTAATAAATAAGAAGTAATAAAGATAATGTCGTTAGTAAGCATAATATTTTATTTGGCCATCCGAATAAATGACCTTCGTGAAGCGGGATACCGTAAGTGAACCATTGCGCAAGTAATCCATAATCACGATAGTCCGTTTTGGAAATGAGCTCTCCGCTATATTGATCAAAATAAGCTGTTATTTCTTCATTTGGTGCAACATGCATACCTGTAATACCAGAACCGCTCGATTTCGAAACAGTGAACACACCTTTTGGATCAGCTGGTAGTGAAATAACATATGGTTTCTTTATTTTAATTCCGTTTCGCAATTCATCGACAGAAATTGCTTTTGGCTCATTCGAATTCGATTCAGGAGGTGCTTCTTTTCTAGTTGCCCACGGCAATTCTTTTACCTTCGATTCAGGAGGTGCCATATACAATTTTGGATATCCGAGTGATTCATTTGACGATGCAATTTTATAAATTTGGTTACCCATAAATCCTGACCATGGCAACCCAGATGCAACTAACAAAACGAGAGGAATTGTAAATATAATACCGATAATAGAATGACGTCGTTTTGCTTTTTCTCGCTTATTGGATGCCGGTGTATTTTTGAATTGGCGTATACTCATGTACAACCCAGTTACAATTAAAAAGATTGTCCAACATGCCGCAAGTTCTACCGTATAGTTAACGACAGTGCCACCAACTAAAAGAGAACTATGTAATTCCCTCATGATATTGGCAAACGTTTCACTTGCGTTTTGATCCCCAACAATTTGATTATTACTATCTAAATACACATATTTTTGTTGCCCAGTATACTCATTTGCAATCGTAAGTCTCGTATTATAATCCCCATTAAACTCACTAATTTTCGCCACACTATAATGTGGATATTTTTTCTCTGTTAAGGAAATAGAATCAGCCATCGAAATAGATTCTGTTTGAGCACTCTTCCCAAAATATAAATCTTTATAGATGAAATCCTCAACCTCTTCCCGAAATAAATACCCAATTCCGCTCAGTGACAACGTAATAAGAAGCGGCGTAATAAAAAGCCCAGCATAAAAATGCCAACGCCAAAAAATGTAATGAAGCGAACGATTTACTTTCATGCTCTTAGTTCCCCTAACCTTCCCTATATGAATAACTACTTATTTAATATAGCGAGATTAAGTGTGATTACTTTGAAAGAATTGTGAAGAAAGTTAAAAGTTTTGGAGAGCTGGCTGGGAATTTTGTTAGTAAAGCGATAATCTATTATGACAATAAAATTTTTAAAACGTTTTAAGATAGTTCAAAAGTAGACATCTTCAATTTTGAAGATGTTTTTTTATATACCATGATTAAATACTAGCTTGACTATAACGTAGCGTCATAGATTAAGTTGTTCTTAGGAGGTGGATTAATCTGATTACTACGGGGGATGTAAAGAAAGTTACAGGTTTAACAGAAAGGACAATACGATATTATAGTGAATTGAACTTAATTACGCCAAAAAGAAATAATATAGGACAAATTCATTTATCAAGAAAGGATTTATTAGACTTAATTAAAATCCTAAATCTAAAGATAGTAGGAAAAAATTTAAAATTTATCGGCAGTCTAAATTTAAATGAACTGAGTATTAAAGATACAAGTCTTCAGCTTGATGAAATGTACAATGATTTAGAGTGTGTACTTATATCTTTAAACCATCTAGAGAATAGCAACGATGAAGATAGTATATTAAATGCTCTTAAACTTGCTCACGTAGTTAATGATAAGTACATGATGAAACGGGGATATTTATGAAAATTTTTATAGAAGATACTATAAGTCAATATGATATATTACTTTCACTATCACCTGAAGAAAGGGAGAATTTTTTTAGGCATACAATGATGAAACCATTTGAAGGAATGTGGAATACAATTAATGTACCGATGAAATCTAAGGATCCAAAAGGTTATGACGTCATGATGGCAACACGAATGCTAGGGTATTTAGATATAAACGAGACAAAATTAGCAGAAGAAGCATTAAATGATTTGAAGAAGATGAATGCATTAAAAATTGCTGAAAAAACTTTAAAAGAATGTATAGATTTCTCTTCTGAGCATGATTTAAGAGTAAGTGCAGAGGAAATGAGATTTGGTATGTATATTGCAGACCCAAAAAAATTAAAAAATCAAAACAGTTATACTGGTTTTGGTGGTATTCCTGGTTATGTTATAGCAATAATTCGCCCGAATAGCTACAATGTTCCAAGATTTCCGGCACTCATTGCACATGAATTTCATCATAATTTACGATTCTCTTATTTTGAATGGAATCATGGAGATGTAACCGTAGCTGATTATATAATTATTGAGGGACTCGCCGATTCTTTTGCTACCGCATTGTATGGTAAAGAATTTTTAGGGCCATGGGTTACTTCAATTGACAATGAAGACCTTGAATACTCTATTTACGTAATAAAAGAAGGGCTTAATGTGAAAGGGTTTGCGGAGGTAAGTAGCTATATGTTTGGAGATGATTTCGCCAAAAAAGAAGGTTATCAACCAGTAGGCTTATCAACCGGTGCGGGTTATGCTGTAGGGTATCACATTGTGCAGTCTTTTATGAAAAATAATAATGTTACAATCCAAGAAGCTACATTGTTAAGTACAGAAGAAATAATAAAGGGGTCTAATGTTTTTTAAGGTAATTGTATTTTGAAAGACGCTATTGTTTCTAAAAGTTATGAATTCTTATGTGGATTTGGAAATTAAGTAAGCATAATACCATCCGTAAGAACGGTACTATGCTTATTTATAGTTTTAAATTTAATCAATTTTATTATAATTATACATCCATGTTCAATTGCCGAGACATACAATGTTCTATGCAAAGTGTAGTTGAATGAATCAGCTCTTCATTTCCTTTTTGTAGCCTAATTTGAAGTGCTTTTTGAAAACAAGTAAGGGCGGTTTGGAAGTCACCTTCATCTAATTTACTTTTTCCGTAATGTTGGTAGAAAAAATCTTCATAAGCGGGTAAGTCTGGCAGTGTTTGTAGAAGTTCGGCAAAGATTGTATTTGCAGCAGCAAACTTTCTTTCCCAATGATATGTATGTGCGAGGCGAAGTTTGTTAATAAAAAGCACTTGGATGTTATCTGTTTGTGTGTAATATTCAATAGCCTTCTGTAAGTAATACTCACTGTCAGAAAGGTTGCCAGCGATTCGTTCATAAACACCGATTAATCCGCAGTTTTTTCCGTATAACGAACTTTCATGTAAATGCTCTTTCAAAAATACAATCCCTTGCTTCATTTCAGCAAGGGATATAGGTTTTTCTCTAAGATTTTCATCAAATGTGTATCCCATTTCAAAAGGTATATTCATTTGGACCCCCTTATATTTTCTACATACATCCTAACAACCGCTTTTGCAAGACATTGAGAGGAATCAACAAAATCCTCACTCGCCACCACATTCAAATCGGTACATGCGATAATGGCGGTATCAACTTCATCTTTCAATTGTAAAACGAGTGCATTCCACAATTCACGAGCTTCTTCAACTTCTCCGCTTTTAATATAAGTAATAATTTGATTAATGCTTTCCTGCCATTGTTCGTAATGAATATACTCTATGTTACATTTTGCAATCCCATCTTGGTAAATACCAGCTTGAACAGTTGCTTCTGTTGCGAGAAGAGCGACTCTTTTTGCAGTTTCAGGAATCGCTTTTAACGTTTCATCAACTATATTCAAAATAGGAATAGAAAGAGATTGCTGTAATTCTTCAAAATAAAGATGCGCTGTATTGCACGGCATAGCGATAAAGCTTGCGCCAGTACTCTCGAGTTTTTGTGCTCCTTCAATAATCGCTTTTTTCATCGCTTCATGATCAATAGGGCGATCCATGTAAAACGGTGTTGGGCACGAATAGATCATCATATGAGGAAAGTCCATGTCATGCTTTGCTCCGTATATTGTTTGGCACTCTGCTACAACTGTATCAACGAATGGTCCAGTTGATTTTGGCCCCATTCCTGCTAGTATTCCGATCATTGTTTTGTCTCCTTCAATATGTAATTAAAAACGTTTTTTGCGAACGATAAAAAGAAATAAGGTAAATAATAAAAATGAATATACGATAGCCCAAGCTGTGAGCCATAGCGTGTGAGTCAGTATATTATATTTGTATTGTCCAAGCATTAGAAAGCTTTCGACAGGTGGTAAAAACCATAGTAACTCTTTTTTAAACCGGATAGATGCAATCGTTATAAGCAATATAAATGTAAGACTAAGCCAAGCGGTGCTTGCTTTTGGAATCATATTTCTAGTAAATAAAGATGCGATTGAAATTCCAAGTATAGAGAAAGACATATGAGCGAGAAATCCGACTAAAAATAAAGAAACTGTCATTTTTTCATTAAACATTTGCAAAATAATTGGGTAGATTACGGATATAAAAGATAAAACAGTACAAATGAGAAGAGCTGTAATATATTTCCCTACATATAGTGCGGAAATATTATTTGTGTGAGAAATCGTAATTTGTTCTTGTACAGGATCTTCCGTATGAAAAATTGTGACCGTAATCCAGGCAGATAATAAATAAAGCGCAATTGCTGTTTCTAAATATGTCGGTACAATAGGAGTCGGTTTATATGTATATACAAAAAGTAAGCTCATGAAGTACATCGCAATAGGAGGGACGTACTTATACGATTTTGTATAGTCGAGAAAATGGTAACGAATAAGAGCAAACATAATAAACCTTCTTTCGATTTAAAAGTTAGGTTGTAGCAGTGTGATAGATGCTTTTTTATGCAATAAAAACTGAAGCATTTCGTTTGTATATTCTTTTTCGATTTGTAATTGAATAAGGTTTTGATTTGAATTGTGTGCAACGTGTATAAAACCGGATTGTTTTTGTAGTTCTATCGCTGAAAATGTTTCGTGAACAATTGCTTCAATATAGACTTGTTCTGCTCCTTTTTGTGCAGAGATATTTTCTGTGATTGTATGATTTGCTAACGTCACAATTCTATCGGCGAAGTTTTCTAGTAGCTGTTTTTCGTGACATGTGAAGAGTATAGATATACCTTGTTGTTTTAATGAGAGTAAAATATGTTCTAATTCTTGCTGAGAGTTCGGATCGAGTCCAGAAAGCGGTTCGTCTAAAATTAATAAATGGACGTCCGTAAGTAATGCTTGCATAATACCGGTTTTTTGTTTCATACCTTTTGAAAAGTTTCGTATAACGGAATGTCTTGCATGAAGTAAATGAAACCTTTCAAGAAGCAGCGGAATTTTATCTTTTACATATTTTGTTGATAAACCGTGAATGCGGCCGAGATGAAATAGATAATCCTCTAATGTAAAACGAATCCCTTCAGGAAAATGTTCAGGTACATAGCCGATTTGTATATGTTCTTTCCTTTGAATTGTCCCTGCCGTATGTGAAATAAAGCCTGCAATTATTTTGAGTAGAGTACTTTTTCCAGTCCCGTTCCCGCCAATAATGGCGAGTGCTTCTCCTTCTGGAATGGATAAATCAATGTTGTCTAGTATAAGTGATTTGCCATACTTCTTTTGAATTCCCTTTAGTTCTACTAGCAAAGTTCTATCCTCCTATACAGTGTATATATCCATTATATAGGAGAATAACAAAAAGACGTGCAGTGAGTGCACGTCTTTTTTTGTTATGTTTTGTCGATAAGTCGATATAGTGTGTCGAATCGTCGATATATCGAAAAAATCGTTGATATATTTTAAGTTACGATAGATATAATTGAAAAATCGTCGATATATTTATCGCTTCTCAATCGCCACAATAAATGGCGGGTTATTTTGTTGGTTAATGAAGCCGTAGCGCAGTACGTGTGCTTGTTTTTGGTCTAATTCTTCGGCAAATTTGAGAACAGCGTCCCGTTCTACTTGTCCTTCTGGATGTCCGTGGTAAATAACAAGGACGATGATACCTTCAGGTGCCATTATTTCTAATAATTGTTCGATTGCTGAAATTGTTGAGTTCGGTTTTGTAACGATATGCTTGTCTCCGCCTGGAAGGTAACCTAAGTTGAAAATTGCGCCTGTTACTTTACCTTTTGCATCTTCTGGTAATACGGATAGAAGTGTATCGTGACTATCGTGAACTAAAACAGTACGTTCGAAAAGTTCTTTTTCTTTTAGACGAGTTGTTGAGCTTTCAATTGCCTCTTTTTGAATATCAAATCCAAATACTTTTCCGTTATCGCCAACGATTTTAGCTAGGAAGCAAGTGTCATGTCCGTTTCCTAAAGTTGCATCTACAGCGTAATCGCCTTCTTTTACTGCCGTTTGCAAGAGAGTGCGAGCAAACGGTAATACACGTTCTAATTTCATTTCTGTTTCTCCTCATTTGCATATTTTCCTTGCCAGCTTCCGCGGCGTACAAATTCTGCATCGATGGAATTTAATACTTCCCATTTATTTAAGCTCCACATTGGACCAATCATTAAATCCGGTGGACCGTCACCTGTAATACGGTGCACAATTACGTCTTCTGGAATAATTTCAAGTTGGTCAACAACGAGACTTACGTAATCCTCAAGAGAAAGGAACTCGAGTTGTCCTTTTTCATATTGCTTTACCATTGGCGTTCCTTTTAATAAGTGAAGTAAGTGGATTTTAATTCCTTGTACGTCAAGCTTCGCTACTTCGCGAGCTGTTTCCATCATCATGTCGTAATCTTCAAGTGGAAGACCGTTAATAATATGAGAGCAAACTCGAATGCCATGCTTACGTAATTTATTTACGCCTTCAACGTAAGAAGGATAATCGTGAGCGCGGTTAATAAGGTTTGCAGTTCGTTCATGAACAGTTTGTAATCCGAGTTCAACCCAAAGATATGTGCGTTTATTTAAGTCCGCTAAATATGCAACGACATCGTCTGGTAAACAATCTGGACGAGTTGCGATAGAAAGACCGACAACGTCTTTTTCAGCTAGAAGCGGTTCGAATTTCTCTTTTAACACTTCAAGAGGTGCATGTGTATTTGTGTAAGCCTGGAAATAAGCGATACATTTTCCATCTTTCCACTTTGAGCGCATTTTTTCTTTCATTTCATGATATTGCGTTATAACATCATCGCGGCGATCGCCAGCGAAGTCACCAGATCCAGCAGCACTGCAAAATGTACAACCGCCATAAGCAACTGTACCGTCACGGTTCGGGCAATCGAAGCCAGCATCTAATGAAACTTTAAAGATTTTTTCACCAAATTCATTTCGTAAATGGTAATTCCATGTATGATAACGTTTATTGTCGTTTGTATATGGAAAAGGGTTTTGAACCTTCATTACTTTCCCTCCTAAGCCGAGTCAAAATGAAACAAAATCCATTATAACATACTCATAAGGTTCATATGGAAGGGACACACTAAAGGGGAATTGAAGCAAGGAGGGACAATTATGGCAGAGCGTCAATCACTTGAATCGTATATTACACAAGCAGAACAAGCGGTGGAATATGCGAAAGAACAATTAGACCAAGGCATGAGACAAGAGCATTACAATACGATGGAGTATTCGGATGCGCAGTTACAATTAGAACAAGCATATAACGATTTACAAACGATGCAACAACATGCGAATGATGAGCAACGTGAGCAATTAAATAGAGCACGTATGGCAATTCGCCAATTGCAACATCAAATGATTATTACACCGCACTAATAAGGAGTGAATGTAATGGCGAAACGTTCAGATCAAAATAACCCAGAGCAAAAAACGCAAAATGGACATAACGCTGAGTTTTCGAATGAGCTTGATCCAGTTGTTCAAGTGAAACAGCGTAACAGTAAAAAAGGACAACCTCAAAGATCGAAACAATCAGAGTAGACCAGGTCGCAATATGACCTGGTTTTATTTTGTTATATGACAATAATGTAAGATTACTGTAAGGTTTGTCGATAGTTGTAAGAATACATTTCCAGTAGAGTAGGGGAGGATTAAATTTTATACAAGGAGTTGCTTTATGGGGAACAATATGACAAACAAACGAATTGATGAGTTAGATTACATTCGTGGCTTCGCATTACTGGGGATTATTTTAGTAAATATTCTTGCACTACTTAACATTAAAATTCCAGATCCTAATACAGTGGATGCTAGTTATCAAAGGTTTTTATACTTATTTGTAGAAGGTCGTTTCTTCTCAATCTTCTCATTCTTATTTGGAGTGGGATTCTATATCTTTATCTCTAGAGCAATTGCAAAGGGGAAAAATGGATATGTTTTATTTTTACGCCGCTTAGTTGCACTATTTATTTTCGGTTTGATTCATCAAATGTTTCAGCCTGGAGAAGCATTAACGTTATATGCAATTTGCGGGTTGATCGCTTTACCATTTTATAAAGTGAAAAAACAAGTGAACTTAGTTATTGGTCTTATTTTAACAATTGCCTTTAGCGTAATGGGTGCTAAGGAACTATTGCCACTTGGCTTAATTTTATTAGGGCTTGCTGCAGGGCAATATCGTGCATTTGAAAATCTTGCGCAAAATATAAAGAAAGTCGCTATTTTTACAGGTATTATGTTTGTTTTAAGTGTCGTAGCTGTATGGTATCAATACGGGCACGTGCCTGCTGATCCATTTGTAAATATGATACTAATGAATGAGGACGGAACAATGGATGCTGCAAGCCAATTTTTAAAAATTGGTGTTACAGTTGGCCCAATTATTTCAGCTTTCTATGTTGGAGCATTAATTTTACTACTTCAATTAAAACTAGTTCAAACATTGTTAGCGCCACTGAAATATTATGGTCGTATGGCTTTAACGAATTATATTGGACAAACTGCAATGATTTTAATCGCAGGAAGTGTATGTAACTTTGCGGGAAATTTAACTTACATGCAGACGTTATATGTGTGTATTGCAATTTATGCAATTCAAATTGTGTTTAGTGTGATTTGGATGAAAATCTTTAAAATGGGTCCATTAGAATGGATTTGGCGTGTTATTACGTATTGGACGGTAACACCTTTAAAGAAATAAAGAGAGAAGTGGGCTGTTCCTTTTGTGGAGCAGCTTATTTTATTGTCAGCTTTTGTCGATAAGTCGATATATTTTGAAAATCGCTGATAAAAGTGGGAGAATCGCCGATATATTAAAAAAATCGCTGATAAAAGTAGGAGAATCGTCGATATATTTGAAAAATCGCCGATATAATTTCAGTTACCGATTCACTATGTTACTAGTAGTAAAAGCCAAGCTTACAAACACACCTTTTTTATCTTACAAAAGTGTAAGGTAATTGTAATGTTAACAAATAGCAGTTCATCTCCAAAAGGCGCAAAATAGGTAATGGAAAAACAAGCGTAGGAGGATATATATGACGAAACCAGTTGTAGACGTGAAAAACGTTCAAAAAGTGTACGGTAAAAAAGGTGAGAACCAATCACATGCATTAAAAGGTGTATCATTCTCAATTCAAGAGGGTGAGTTTGTTGGGATTATGGGACCATCTGGTTCTGGTAAAACGACATTATTAAATGTAATTTCAACGCTAGATAAAGCAACGGGCGGTGTTGTTGAAATTGCGGGTACGGACATTACGAAAATGAAACAAGGTGAGCTTTCTGATTTCCGCTCTCAAAAATTAGGATTCATCTTCCAAGACTTTAACTTATTAGAGAACTTATCTATTTACGAAAACATTGCACTTCCATTATCTCTTCAAGGTGTCTCATCACGAAATATTGGACCAAAAGTAGAAAAGGTAGCAGATATGTTAGGCATTTCGGCAATACTTCAAAAGTATCCATCTGAAGTATCTGGTGGACAAAAGCAACGTTCAGCAGCGGCGCGTGCATTAGTGCATGAACCTGCAATTATTTTAGGGGACGAGCCAACAGGAGCGCTTGATTCTAAAAATGCAACGAGTTTACTTGATGCGATGACAAACTTAAATAAAGATCAAGGCGTATCTATTATGATGGTTACACATGATCCTTACAGTGCAAGTTACTGTCAGCGTATTTTATTCATTCAAGATGGTGAGCTATATAAAGAAATTCACCGCGGCGGTACACGTGAAGAGTTTTATAAAGAGATTTTAGATGTGCTAGCAGACTTAGGCACACAAAAAGCGTAAGAAAGGAGGTTCTAAGGCATGTTATTCAAACTTTCCATGTCAGGACTAAAAAGTAAGCTGAAAGATTATATCGTCTTACTTGTTGGTCTTGTCATGTCGATTTCAATTTTTTATATGTTCCAAACGTTAGCACTAAATAAAGCGTTTATTGAATCCAACTCAGTTATTCAATCAATTGGATTTGTATTCCAAGCAGGTTCATTTTTACTTGCTATTATAACGTTCTTCTATATTTTATATGCGAACTCTTTCTTATTATCTCTTCGTCAAAAAGAGTTTGGTATGTATATGATGTTAGGAGCAAAAAAGCATAAAGTTACATTACTTATGTTTATCGAAACAATCGTATTAGGCGCTGCGTCTCTTGCGATCGGTATTACAGTTGGTGTAGGACTTGCAGAAGGTATCGGACAGTTATTAATGAAACAATTAGAGTTTGCTGGTGAAGGCTATAAAGCATTTTACCTTCCATCAATGACCGTTACTTGCATTTTCTTCTTAGCACTATTTGTATTATCAGCAATTATGAATAGTATTAAGTTATCACGTATTTCTGTACTGCAACTTGTACATGCAGATGCACAAACAGAACGTGTTGCGGTAAAAGGAAAAATGACAGGTGTAGTTGCATTCCTAGCGGTTATTTTATTAGGCATTGGCTATGCATCGATGATTTACATGGAAAAACTAAGAGAAATGGGAATCCTTATTGCATTAGTGACAACAACAGCTGGTACTTACATGTTATTTGGATCACTTCTTCCTGTTATTATTAAAAAGTTAAAAAGTAATAAAAAGCGTAGTGAAAAAGGGCTTAACGCTTTTACATTTGCACAATTAAACTTCCGTATTAATAGCTTAACAAAGGTACTTGCAACAGTAGCGATGTTAGTTGCGCTTGGAGCCGGTGCCATTTCAGGTGGTATGGCGTTTAAAAATAACGTTATAAAAATGGTTGATGGTTTCGTAATATATGATTCAGTAGTTCATAATCCAACTGCTGAAGAAAAGAAAATTTTAGACGATATTACATTTAAAGAGAAAAGCGAATATCGTTACAAAGTCGATGATAAATACGTTTACTATGTAAAAGAAGATTTAGAGAAAAATCGTCCTTTAGTAAAAGATATGACAAATATGAAGTCGATGAAGGATTTAGTAAAAACGAAAAAAGTTTCAGAGGAACTACCAGTGGGTGCAGTTGCTAGAGAAATGAATGAAAAAGATGCGAGTGCTAAAGAACTTCCACAAGAATGGGACGAGGCTTTCAGAACAATCCAGCCATTTTACGTGCATGAAGATCATGCAATTAAAATTGTAGATCAAAAAATGTACGATACTGTAAATGGTAAAGAAGGAATTGTATTTACTGGAAAAACAGATGATTTTGAAGCGCATAAAAAAGAATGGAAAAAACTTGACGAGTTGCAGCTAGATAAATATAAAAATGTAAAAGCTGAAAGATTAGATAGTAAATATCAAGCTTACGACATGTTCTATGGCGTTGCGAGCGGAACAGTGTTTATGGGATTCTTCCTTGGAATTGCTTTCTTAGCAATGATGGCAAGTTGTTTAATGTTCAAAATTCTTTCTGGTGCATCAAAAGATATTACGCGTTATCAAATGCTTCGTAAAATCGGGGTGCGCCGTGAATTATTAACGAAATCCATTTATAAAGAGTTATTCTTAGTCTTCTTATTCCCAGCAATTGTAGGTATTGCTCACGTATTAGTTGGTATGAATATTTTCGGATTTATTTTAATCGATCCGTACTTCCGTATTTGGGTACCAATCATAATTTTCGTAGTTATTTACACGATTTATTACTTCATTACAGTTCAATTGTATAAAGGAATTGTTCTTCCGAAAGAAGATTAATAAAAACCGAGCGAAATTGCTCGGTTTTTATTATTTTCAGAAAAAATACTTTAATGTTACTGAAATATATAATATAATGTAAATAAGTAACATAATATAAAAGTAGAAGCAACTGGATAAGGAAAGGAGGAATCCGATCTGTAGAAAGAGGCTGAACTTGTATCCCCTATTATTCCTACCCCTACTGTATTTGCACAATTATAAATTTCCGAGCTTAAAAGTATATTGTAAAAATAATGGATAATACATGGAAATCTCATAGCGTGATAAGGTAAAATGGACAACATGATGAGAAAATTACCGTTCATAAGATGAGGAGAATACATGTATGGAAGTTGTAGAGGCATTAAAAGATATAAGCCAAATTGAGGCGATGAAAAAGTATTTAAAAGAGCACTCACAGCGAGATTATCTTTTATTTGTTATTGGAATTAACACAGGATTAAAGATTACTGAGCTACTTAGTATGAAATTTGAAGAGGTATTAAATGAAGATGGAACTGTTAAAGAGTTTTATTCTCTTCCTGTGAAAGATGAAAAGTTTAAACAAGATATTTATTTAAATACAAAAGTAAAAGAAGCACTTTTAGAGTACGTACAATCTATTGATGTGAAAAGAGAAAACTACGTATTTCAATCTAATAAAACGAAAAATTCAATTACACGTCAACAAGCGTATCGTGTCATTCATAATGCTGCTGAAGCGGTTGGGATTGTTGGTAAAATCGGAACAAACTCAATGAGAAAAACGTTTGGATTTCATGCATACAAAAGAGGGATAGCGATTGCACTATTGCAAAAGCATTTCCATCACGCGACACCTTCAGAGACGCTCAAGTATTTAGGAATCTCAAAAGATGAAGAATTTAAAACCGAGATTGATGTTGATTTGTAAAAGCCGTAACTAAAAACTTTAGGAGGCGGGAATATGAATATTCGAGAGAGTGAATTACCGGGCATTGGATGTAAGTTTGAAGTAATTACAAAAGGTAATGAAAAGCTGGTTATTGTTATTCACGATGATGGCCGAAGAGAAATGTATCATTTTGATGCAGATCATGATGAAAGTATTTCAAGTATTTCTCTTCGTGATTCTGAAGCGAGACAAATTGCGGCTATATTAGGCGGAATGGTATATAGACCGCAAGCTTTAGACACAATTGAGATGGCTTTTGAAGGACTATCAATTGAATGGTTTAAGGTGGAAAATAACGCACCAGTCGTACAAAAAACAATTGGTAGCTTACATGTCAGAAAAACATATAACGTAACGATTATTGCTATTTTAAAAAAGAATATGAAGAAATTCTTTAATCCAGGTCCAGACTCTATTATTGAAGCTGGCGATATGCTCGTGTTATCGGGCGCGAGACATGAAGTGAAAAGAATTATTAATGAATTGCTTTCATCAGGAGGTGATTCATAATCGATGGATACTTTAATCTTTGAAGTTGGAACTGCGTTAGTATTAGTAGCTTTTGCAGCTATCCTCGCTGCGAAGTTAAAGTTCTCGATTATTCCGTTTCTCATTATACTCGGTATGTTAGTGGGGCCTCATGCCCCCGATTTAGGACTTATCGATTTAAGGTTTATTGAAAGCGGAGAAGTTATTTCCTTCCTCGGCCGCGTTGGCGTCATATTCCTCCTATTCTACTTAGGTTTAGAATTCTCAATTAAAAAATTAATTAAATCAGGAAAATCAATTGCTTTCGGGGGGACTGTTCACATATCACTTAATTTCTTATTAGGTTTGCTTTATGGATATGTGGTGGGATTTCCCTTATTAGAGACGTTAATTATTGCTGGAATCATTACAATTTCATCAAGTGCAATTGTTGCAAAAGTCATTGTTGATTTAAGAAGATCTGGTAATAAAGAGACTGAATTAATATTAGGAATCATCATGTTTGATGATATTTTTTTAGCTGTATATTTATCAGTCGTTTCAGGGTTAGTACTCGGTGGTGCCACATCATTTGTAGGTGCTCTTACATCGGTGTTAATCGCAGTAGGGTATATGCTACTATTCTTTGTAATCGCTAGAAAAGCTACGCCGTTTTTAAATAAAATATTAGATATTTCCTCAAATGAAATTTTTATTATCGTAATATTCGCTATTTTATTCTTCGTAGCAGGATTTTCAGAAACGATTCATGTCGCTGAGGCAATTGGAGCGTTATTGTTAGGACTCGTGTTTTCTGAAACAGAGCATAGTGATCGGATTGAGAAGCTAGTCGTCCCATTCCGTGATTTCTTTGGAGCCATATTCTTTTTCAGCTTCGGTTTAAGCATAGATCCGTTTTCGCTTGGAGGAGCAGTGTGGTTGGCATTAGGAGCAGTGCTCATTACACTCATCGGTAATTTTACAGCTGGAATGATGGCGGGACGTAAAGCCGGGTTATCGCATAAGGCTTCTACGAATATCGGTTTAACACTTGTATCGCGTGGAGAGTTCTCCATTATTGTTGCTAATATCGGCATTGCGGGTGGCTTAATGGCAGCGATTAAACCGTTCTCTGCTTTATATGTTTTAATATTGGCATCGTTAGGACCGTTATTAACGAAAGAGTCTGGGAGAATATACTCTCTACTAGATAAGGTATTTAAATGGAGTGCGAAAGAACGTGCAAAGCGAGAAAAGGAAGTCGGATAGTATAAAGAGGCTGCATGAACTTCATGCAGCCTCTTTATATAGTGTTGCTGTTGTCGTTTTTTGTCGGTAAGTCGATATATTTTAATAATCGCTGATATATTTCGAGAATCGTCGATATATCTTAATAATCGTCGATATATTTCCAAAATCGCCGATATATTTTCAAACAGCAATCAATATAATTTCATTTACCGACAAACCATTATCTGAATTTCATCAACTATTAATCAGTTGCCTTCCTATTTAAAAACGACTACAATTTTACTGTTATAGATGAACGAAAAAATAGAATAGGAGGGGAGACTATGCCAAGGAAAGTATGGCTATTAGTAGCTGGGATGATTATTAATGTCACGGGTGCTTCTTTTTTATGGCCTTTTAATACAATTTATTTGCATGATCACCTAGGGAAATCTTTATCTGTGGCCGGAATGGTATTAATGATCAACTCGCTTACTGGTGTAATCGGAAACTTGCTCGGCGGTGTTTTATTTGATAAATGGGGCGGTTATAAATCAACTTTAGTAGGGATTGTCATTACACTCGTATCGATTTTAGGTCTTGTGTTCTTCCACGGTTGGCCGTTATATGTTGTTTGGCTAGCGTTAATCGGCTTTGGTTCTGGAATGGTCTTTCCATCGATGTATGCGATGGTTGGTACGGTTTGGCCAGAGGGCGGAAGACGAGCATTTAATGCGATGTATGTTGGACAAAACGTTGGTATTGCGATCGGAACAGCGTGTGGTGGATTAGTTGCATCATATCGTTTTGATTATATTTTCTTAGCAAACTTTATTTTATACTTTGTTTTCTTCTTAATTGCTTTTATTGGATTCCGTGGTATGGAAGACAAAAAAGAGCCAGGAGTACAAAAAGAAGTGGAAACGAAAAAAGGTTGGTCGCTTACACCTGGATTCAAAGCACTTCTTATCGTATGTGTAGCATATGCTTTATGCTGGGTTACATACGTACAATGGCAAGGAGCAATTGCAACACATATGCAAGAGTTAAATATTAGTCTTCGTCACTATAGTTTATTATGGACGATAAACGGAGCGATGATCGTTTGTGCACAGCCACTAGTTAGTATGTTAATTCGCTGGATGAAGCGTTCGTTAAAACAACAAATTATGATTGGGATTCTTATTTTTGCAGTGTCATTCATTGTATTAAGTCAAGCGCAGCAATTTACGATGTTCCTCGTTGCGATGGTAACATTAACAATTGGTGAGTTATTCGTATGGCCAGCAGTTCCAACGATTGCAAATATACTTGCGCCAAAAGATAAGTTAGGGTTTTATCAAGGTGTTGTAAATAGTGCGGCGACTGTAGGGAAAATGTTCGGGCCGGTCGTTGGCGGAGCAATTGTGGATTTATACAATATGGAAGTATTGTTTATAGCAATCATGGTAATGCTTGTAGTAGCGCTTATCGCAACGAGTATTTATGATAAACGAGTAAAAGTAGAAGAAACAGTTGAAGAAAAAATTGCAGTTTAGTTTGACGGAACATGTTCACATGTTTTAGAATATATTTAAATAAAACAACCTTTAGAACAAGGGAGATAGCTCGGCTGTCTTAAGACGAATTCGTTAGTTATTAAAAGTAACGATTAACCGAGAAGCCCCGCTTTAAGTAAGCTCTTTAGAGATACGAAGTGGAGGGTAGTTCAAATTAACTCATATGTGTAATAACAGTGAGAAGGAGTAGTAGTAATAGAAGCTGGTTTAGAGAGTTGACGGTCGGTGCAAGTCAATCCACGTTTCGTTATGAACTCGCCTTTGAGTTGCAGTTGTGAAACTAATAGTAGCAATTGCCGTTAATCCACGTTACGGATCTAAGCGAATGTATATTTGTACATTAATTTAGGGTGGTACCGCGGGAATCTATAACCTCTCGTCCCTTTCTAGGGATGAGAGGTTTTTTGTATTTTGGGCGGTGAAAATAAATAGAATTTCAAGGAGGGTATCTCATGAGCTTTAATCATCAAGAAATTGAGAAGAAGTGGCAAGGGTACTGGGAAGAGAATAAAACATTCCGTACGCCAGATGAGACAGAAAAACCAAAATTTTATGCACTAGATATGTTCCCATATCCATC
Source organism: Bacillus sp. FSL W8-0519 (assembly GCF_038005585.1). NCBI lineage: Bacteria > Bacillati > Bacillota > Bacilli > Caryophanales > Bacillaceae > Bacillus > Bacillus sp. FSL W8-0519. Next base: position 4,584,629 of record NZ_JBBOTL010000001.1, on the reverse strand, counting down.
AGGTGCAGGCTTACACGTAGGACATCCAGAAGGTTATACAGCAACAGATATTTTATCTCGTATGAAGCGTATGCAAGGATATAACGTTCTTCATCCAATGGGATGGGATGCATTCGGTCTTCCAGCAGAGCAATATGCACTTGATACTGGAAACAGCCCAGCTGAATTTACAGAGCATAATATTAATACATTCCGTAACCAAATTAAATCATTAGGTTTCTCTTACGATTGGGACCGTGAAGTAAATACAACAGATCCAAACTACTATAAGTGGACACAATGGATCTTCCTAAAACTATTTGAAAAAGGCTTAGCTTACGTTGATGAAGTACCTGTAAACTGGTGCCCAGCACTTGGTACAGTACTTGCAAACGAAGAAATCATTGACGGTAAGAGTGAACGCGGTGGACATCCAGTTGAGCGTCGTCCGATGAGACAGTGGATGTTAAAAATTACAGCTTACGGAGATCGTCTATTAGAAGATCTAGATGAGCTTGATTGGCCAGAAAGCTTAAAAGATATGCAACGTAACTGGATCGGTCGTTCTGAAGGTGCCGAAGTACACTTCAATATCGATGGCACAGACGAGAAGTTCACAGTTTTCACAACGCGTCCTGATACATTATTCGGTGCAAGCTACTGTGTACTTGCTCCGGAACATGCACTTGTTGCTGATATTACAACTGCTGAACAAAAAGAAGCTGTAGAAGCTTACATTAATTCTGTAAAAATGAAGAGTGATTTAGAGCGTACAGAACTTGCGAAAGAGAAAACTGGTGTATTCACTGGTGCTTACGCAGTTAACCCAGTAAATGGTGAGAAATTACCAATCTGGATCGCTGATTACGTTCTTGCAACTTACGGAACAGGTGCTGTAATGGCAGTTCCAGCTCATGATGAGCGTGACTATGAATTTGCATCAACGTTCAATCTTCCAATGAAGGAAGTTGTAAAAGGCGGAGACATTACGAAAGAAGCATACACAGGTGATGGTGAACACGTAAACTCAGCATTCCTTGATGGTTTAAATAAAGAAGAAGCAATCGCAAAAATGATTGAATGGCTTGAAGTAACGAGCGCAGGAAATCAAAAAGTAACATACCGTCTACGTGACTGGTTATTCAGCCGTCAACGTTACTGGGGTGAGCCAATTCCAGTTATTCACTGGGAAGATGGCACAATGACAGCTGTAAAAGAAGAAGAATTACCATTAGTTCTTCCGAAAACAGACAACATCCGTCCTTCAGGTACAGGTGAATCACCACTTGCTAACATTGACGAGTGGGTAAATGTTGTTGATCCTGAGACTGGTAAAAAAGGTCGTCGTGAAACGAACACAATGCCACAATGGGCTGGTAGCTGCTGGTATTACTTACGTTACATCGATCCAAACAATAGCGAAGCACTTGTAGATCCTGAAAAAGTAAAACAATGGCTTCCAGTTGATATTTATATCGGCGGAGCAGAGCACGCTGTACTTCACTTACTATATGCTCGTTTCTGGCATAAAGTATTATACGATATCGGTGTAGTTCCAACGAAAGAGCCGTTCCAACAATTATTCAACCAAGGTATGATTCTAGGTGAAAACAACGAGAAAATGAGTAAATCAAAAGGTAACGTTGTAAACCCTGATGATATCGTAGCAAGCCACGGTGCAGATACACTTCGTCTATACGAAATGTTCATGGGACCATTAGATGCTTCAATCGCTTGGTCTGAAAATGGTCTTGACGGAGCTCGTCGTTTCCTAGACCGCGTATGGCGCCTATTCGTTCAAGATAACGGTGAATTAAGTGAGAAAATTACTGATGCACCAAATAAAGAGCTTGAAAAAGCTTACCACCAAACAGTGAAGAAAGTAACAGAAGACTATGCAGAGCTTCGCTTCAACACAGCGATTTCTCAAATGATGGTATTCATCAACGATGCATACAAAGCTGAAACGCTTCCGAAAGAATATGTAGAAGGTTTCGTAAAAATGATTGCACCAGTTGCACCTCACATCGGGGAAGAGCTATGGAGCAAACTTGGATACAATGAAACAATCACATATGCAAGCTGGCCAACATTTGATGAGTCTAAACTTGTAGAAGATGAAGTTGAAATCGTTGTTCAAGTTATGGGTAAAGTTCGCGCAAAACTAACAATGAGTAAAGACGCATCAAAAGAAGAAATGGAACAACTTGCACTTGAAGCAATTAAGGACCAAATTGAAGGGAAAACAGTTCGTAAAGTAATTGTAGTTCCTGGAAAACTTGTTAACGTTGTTGCAAACTAATGTATTCTAAATAAAAGCTCAGAGTATTTATGCTCTGAGCTTTTTTGTGTAGAAAATAATCTCTGGATCACCTTAGTCTAAGTTTTCAATTATTTCACTACGTACAAATAAAAGAGCGGAATTCCAATACAGACAAACACCTATTTTTCTATAGGAAATATGATAAAAAAGGTAGGCTAAATTGAGTAGAAGAGGTGAAAGGAATGAAAGGGATGGACAATAATGCACCACATGGCTTTTTCGGAGGTGGATCGGATAGTTATGAACAAATGATGTTAATGGGAGGCGGACAACAAGGGTATGGCGGAATTCCGAGCTGGATGGGTGGAACACCTGGAGGATTTTCCACATCAGTAGCTGGAGCACAAACAGGAATCCCAACATTTGTAGGCGGAGCAGCGGGAGGAGTACCAGTGGGCGTACCAACTACATTCCCATCTTTCGTTGGAGGAGTACAAACAGGATTTCCGGTACCGGGAGTAGGTGTTGTGGCAGGCGGAGTAGGTGGTTATCCACAAGGTTTTTACGGTCACCATGGCCACCACGACGGTCATCATGGACACCATCATCAAGGTCACCATGGCCATCATGGACATCACCACCAAGGTCACCATGGCCATCATGGACACCATCACCACCAAGGTCACCACGGTCATCATGGACATCATCAACAACAAGTACATCACCACGGACACCATCATATACATCCGCAGGCTGTTCTTTATCAAATTCATCAAGATCACCATGGTCACCATGGCCACCACGGCCACCAAGGTCAACATGGTCATCAAGGTCACCACGGTCACCAAGGTCAACATGGCCATCAAGGTCACCACGGCCACCAAGGTCAACATGGCCATCAAGGCCATCACGGCCACCAAGGTCAACATGGTCATCAAGGTTACCAAGGCCAACAACATCAACAACATCAACAATACCAACAGTATCAACAACAATCTTCTCCTTGGACAGGTGGAATTGGAGCAGGAGGAGCGGGGGCAGCAGCAGGAGCGGCTAGCATTAGTGGAGCAGCAGGACATGCGGGACACGTGGGTCATTAATGATTGCCAGAAAAAAAGACATAATAAAAAACTGCTAGGAAATCCTAGCAGTTTTTTTCAGCTTCTTGGCGTTGACGTTCGATTTCAGCACGAAGTTGTGGTTCTGGTGCTTGCCAGCCTTCAGGTTTTAGAATTTTACCGTCACCTTCGCGGAATCGAGGTTTCCCGTCAGGGAATAGTTTTGCCATGTTTGCGTTATTTACAATTTCGAATCCTTTATCAGGACGTACGCCCATTTCGGCAAACGTGCCGAATGCAAAGTAAATAAGGTCAATCAGTGCATCATATTGATCTTCAACAGTCGTTGCTTCTAGAAATTCTTCTAACTCTTCTTGCATAAAACTCGCACGGATTTTTGCACGTTCTTCTGTTAATTTTGTTGGAGTATTTGTTACGGGATGTCCGAATACTTCATGCATTTTTGCAACAAGTTCGTACCCTTTATCTAAACCTTTTTCGTTTGTCATGTTGTTTCATCCTTTCTCGCTTAGTGCCGAATCTCATTGTAACATAAGGTGATTATGAAATGAAAAGAACATCTTATAGAAAATAAGATGCTCGCTTGTTATTCTTCTTTCTTAATTAAAATGGATAAAATAAGATCGATGCCAAACATACCAACGAGCAACATTGGTATAACGACAAGTAAATAACGTGTGAAGGAAACATTTTTTAAGTATGTATGAGCAAATAAAAAGACGCCGAGAAATAAAATACCATTTAAAATAGGCTTTACTAATTTTTTAGACATAAGCTCCCCCATAAATATCTTCTCTCTCTATCTAAAATAAAAACTCCTCTTTCCGTTGTATCATGCCGGGAAGAGGAGTTCAATCATTTCTCATTCAATTACACCAGAATTTGTAATATTTACAGTGTATTTTATATGAATTGGAACATCTTTGTACATTTTTCTCCACTCTTCTAATTTGAATGGACGATAATGGTGTTTATATTTTGCTCCTAGCCCGAGGGGATCGACATTTAAAGATTTAAACTGCTTAATTAACTTAGCAGCTTGTTTATCTAATTGCTTTTGAACATCTTTTTCAATGTTTTTTGTGTTTTTATTATTTTCTAAGTTAATTTGTTTTGATAGTTCTTGAATACGTGCATCAAGATGAACGTGAATGAAAAAAGAAGGCTTCCCGTTTTTAATCTTTATATCGTAATATGGAATGGAACGAATGTTGTTAACCACTACGTATGCAGAATCCGTTTTAAATTCATGTGAATCTAATTTATGTTTCTCTAATAGTTCTTTAAAGATGAACATATCTTTTTCCGCAATTTTACCGATATATTTATCCTTTTTAAAAAGACCAATTCCGGTAATTTTTATTTTATCACCATGCTTCTTTAAAATGGGAATATAGTAGTCTTGTCCTTCTTGATAATAACGGAATGCTCCTACATGTAGGTTATCCGTTGGTAAAGGACCGGTCTCCATATTATGTTCTAGCAATTTTTTTATATAAATTGCAACGTTGTATGAAGTCGAATATTTGCCTTTTAAAAGTTCAGTACCATTCCCCTCTAATAAAGCAGCATATAAAGCGTTCCCTATATTCACATCTCGAAGTAATGTATCGAATGAAGTAGCCATTCCTGTTTTAGCAAGTCTTATCGTATATAGAGCGACACGCATTTGTCCGCTAGCAAAAGGTTGAGAAGATTCTAACGATGTATCTGCTTTTACTTGTTTTACCGCATTTGCAGTTCCTTCAAAAACTTGAACTTTATTTCCCTTTTTCTGAATGGGGCAAACGAATGTCACTTTTACTTTATTATCTTTTGCAACGTCAAATACGGTTCCTTGAATAAGTTGTACATCATCGATAATGTTTTTTTGTAAACATCCCGTTAGACTGAAGAATGTTATACAAGAAATAAGTATTAATTTGCTTGTGCTTTTGATTTTTTCCATTTTCTTTTCACCCACACAATGATAAATAGGATTGGGATGTATACATAAATGAGCCAAAAACTAACTTTTGCTGCATTACTAATAAAATTGTTAATATCGTGCCTGTTTGTTAAAAGTTGTGAAACAATAAGCGTGATAAAGAAAAAAGCAATTAAAATACCTCGTTGTTTTACACGAAATATTTCGTGAGTTGCTCTCATTGACGCCCATAAAGGGAGGATAAAACTTGAAATAATAACAAGTGCATAGCCTGAAATTGCAATATATTCGAGTCTTTCTATAAATGGTAATTGAATGACTTGGGTCATAGAAAGTTGGGCCCATATCGTTTTTAACAATTGTTTTTCACTAAAAAAAGAAAAGGCTAAAAGGGTGCTAAATAGATATAGAAGATTTGAAAATAGTGCTCCGAGCTGAGCGTATTTATGAGATTGCATAGGCTTTTTCACAAATGGATACACCATGAGGTAAATCTCAAAACCGGTCATACTGTAGATTGACAGTTGAGCGGATTTTAAAATGTCTGAAAAAGAATGTGTAAATATAGGTAGTAAATTATCCCAATGTGAGTATTTCAAAACGAATAAACTTAGAAATAAATATCCTAATGTACCACCAATAGAGATGACGCAAATACCGGTAATTACACGAAATCCAGAAGAGATAATGTAATAGCTAACTAAGCACAAAAAGAGTGTTAACATAAAGGTGGAAGCGGTAGGAAACATCCATACTTGAATAATTTCAACATACGTTCGAATAACCGAAATACTGACGATTAAAAAATAAGCTGCAAAGATGATATTAAAGACATTTCCTATCCACTTTCCAAACGTTTGCCTTTGTAAATCAATTAAATTTCCATTTGTTTCTTTTAATAAAAAATACATCATCCATATAAGGAGATGGATACAGAGTCCTGTGATTACAACGCCCATCCATCCGTCATATCCAGCGGCCTTTGCGATGATTCGAGCGAAGCCGAGAACGCCAGCACCGAACTGTGCACCGTGAATTAAGAAGAAAACGAAGATAGGAGATATTTGATATTTTTCTTGAACTTTACTCATCGAATGCACCTCATTTCTTAATCATCAAAGTCTGATCTATGTTTTGTTGAAATTCCTTTCGCTGCTTTTTTTACATGTTGTGGCCTTGCTTGTACATCCCGTGTATCAATCATTGTTAAAGGGAAACGGATCCAAGAATCTTTAACAGATTGTTGTCTTGTTGGGTAGAACAAAGCGTACGGCTTGCGTAAAGAAGTAAGTCTAAATAGGTGCGTAAATAAGAAGATAAATCCAAGTGAAATCCCGAAAAGTCCTCCTATTTCTGCAAATATGAGAAACGGGAAACGTAGTAATCGAACCGCATTACCCATTTTATAAATAGGTGTAATAAAGGAAGCGAGTGCTGATAAGGCAACGATAATTAATAAAATATTACTCGTTAAACCAGCTTGTACAGATGCTTGTCCGATTACGATACCGCCTACAATACCGAGCGTTTGACCAACTTTCATCGGTAACCTTGCCCCAGCTTCTCTCAGTAAATCGATTGCGAGTTCTAAAAAGAGTGCTTCAATTAAAGGCGGGAATGGTACTTGCGCCCTTGATAAAATTAAAGTTTCAAGTAAATCACTCGGAATGAGTTCATAATGATAATTTAAAACTGCAACGTATAACGGTGTAGCACATATAGAGAATAAAACGGAAATAAGACGTAAAACCCTTGAGAATGTAGCGTATAGCCAAGAGACGTTGTAGTCTTCTGGTGAAATGAAAAAATCGAAATAGGATACAGGTGTTAGTAAAACACTTGGAGAACCGTCCACAAAAATAGCGATTTTCCCATCGATTAGTGCTTTTGTAACTCTATCAGTGCGTTCTGTATTGATATAGAGAGGGAAAATCGACTTTTCTCCCATCAATTCTTGTAAATAAGCACTATCATTAATTTGATCATATTCAAGAGCACGTAAAGACTCCTCTAGAAAATCAACATTATCTTTTTCAGCAAGGTTGTCTAAATACATCATGACAACTTTTGTTTTGGAAAACTCACCGATAATCATCTCTTTTGTTTGTAAATCTAAAACAGGAAGACGTTTTCGTACTAAATTTATGTTTGTATCAATATCTTCTACAAAACCTTCTTGCGGACCAATAACAGTCGATTCATTTAAAGGAGGAGTTGGTGCACGATAATTATCAATTGCAATATTTGCGAGCATACATTTTTGATCTTGTTGATTTACTTGAACAATCGCATGCCCCTTTAAAACCATGTCCTCAATTTTTTGTAAATCGTTCGTAATTGTAATGCCGCTCATCGGAATATGTTCCTTCAGCTCTTCTAGTGATGCGTTAGGTCGTTCTAAAAGAGTGGGCATTAAATATTTTTGTAATTTCTCTCCATCAAGCGAAGGACGATAGTAAGAAATCCAATAAGGCATCGTTTCGTCGTCGGATGTATGATAATTCACAAAATCACTAGACTTTTTCAGCTTCTCTATTAAATCTTGTAAAGAATGAATACGATCTTTTTCTGGTTTCGAAAAATCATAAATACTATTACCTTTAGAATTTTGTTGCTTATCCTGATTTGAGTTGTCTTGTTTAGAGTGTTGCTGTTGACCCTGATCGGAGTCGTTCTGCTTAGAATGCTTCTGTTGCCCTTGATTCGAGTCGTTTTGTTTAGAGTGTTGCTGTTGACCCTGATCGGAGTCGTTCTGCTTAGAATGCTTCTGTTGCTCTTGATTGGAGTCGTCTTGCTTAGAGTGTTGCTGTTGACCCTGATCGGAGTCGTTCTGCTTAGAATGCTTCTGTTGCTCTTGATTGGAGTCGTCTTGCTTAGAATGCTTCTGTTGCCCTTGATTGGAGTCATCTTGTTTAGAATGCTTCTGTTGCTCTTGAGAAGATTCATCTTGTTTAGCACTTTGTTGCTGATTTTGATTCGATTGATTTTGCTGCTTATCTTGAGAAGATTCCTTGTGTTCCTCTTTTTTTTGCTCGCTATTGTTACCTTTATTATGTTTCGTACTTCTAGTCTGTTCTTTGTTGTCGTCCTCTTGATTGTTAGGTTTTTGCTCCGAATTATCTGTTTCGTTTTTCTCTGTTGTATTTGATTTTTTTTTCTTACGTAGCCAATTCCAAATCATATGTATGCCCTCTTTGATTGTGTAATATAGTGCTATTTTGTGGCTAATTTTGTATATTATTCATTTATTTATGAAAAGAAGGAGGAGATGGGTTTGCATAGAAAAAATCCTTTAGTAAGCAGTACATACTATGACGAGAAGAGGGCGAGTCTGTGCAAATTGTAAAAAAGGAGAAATTTATTTTAAAGGAGTTTACATTTGAAAATGGTAGGACAATTCCTGTTCAAATGGGGTATGAGACTTATGGTACTTTAAATAGAGAAAGGTCAAATACGATTTTGGTTTGTCATTATTTTAGTGCAACTAGTCACGCGGCAGGAAAATATACAGCGCATGATGAGGAGTCTGGCTGGTGGGATGGTTTAATTGGACCGGGAAAAGCAATTGATACAAATAAATACTTTGTTATATGCACTGATAATCTTTGTAATGTGCAGGTGAAGAACCCTTATGTAATTACAACGGGACCGAAATCGATTAATCCGAAAACTGGAGATGAATATGCGATGGACTTTCCAGTTTTTACATTTCTTCATGTAGCTCGTATGCAATACGAGTTAATAAAAGATATGGGAATCCCAAGGTTACACGCTGTAATGGGCCCATCAGCTGGCGGGATGATTGCGCAGCAATGGGCTGTTCATTATCCTCATATGGTAGAGCGGATGATTGGTGTTATTACGAACCCGCAAAATCCAATTATTACGTCGGTAAATGTAGCGCAAAATGCAATTGAGGCTATCCGGCTGGATCCAAGTTGGAAGGGCGGGAAATATGGAGAAGAGCAGCCAATGAAGGGGCTTCAGTTAGCAAATAGAATGATGTTTATGAACGCGTTTGATGAGCATTTTTATGAAACAACCTTCCCTCGTAATAGTATAGAAGTAGAACCGTATGAAAAGGTTTCTTCATTAACATCATTTGAGAAAGAGATAAATAAATTGACATATAGAAGTATAGAGTTAGTAGATGCAAATTCGTGGATGTACACTGCGAAAGCAGTTTTATTACATGACATTGCGCATGGATTTTCGTCTTTAGAAGAGGCGCTGTCTAATGTAGAAGCAAATGTACTTATGATTCCGTGTAAACAAGATTTGCTTCAGCCGTCACGTTATAATTATAAAATGGTAGACCTATTGCAAAAACAAGGGAAGTATGCAGAAGTATATGAGATAGAAAGTATAAATGGGCATATGGCGGGAGTATTTGATATTCATTTATTTGAAAAGAAAGTGTATGAGTTTTTAAATCGGAAAGTATCTAGTTTTGTGTAGAAAATAAATGATGTGAAAAAGGTGCAATGTATGTAGTAGGCACCTTTTTTTACATGATTTGTAGGCGGAAAATATATGTGGCAATTGCTATACCGAAGAATGCAATACTAAGTAATAGAAATAAGAATGACATTTCTTGTGGTGATTTTATCTTTTTATTATTTTTCATACTAAGTGCAATAATTGCAGCGAGTAAGAACACAATGCTCATAATGAAAAGAAAAAGTGTCATTTTAATCGACTCCCTTCATAAAACAAGTATATTGAGGATACAATGCACGAGTTATGTTTGTAAAGAATAAGTTTTGCGAGAAAATTGAGAAATAAATTCTCCGTTCTTTGCGTTCTTTCTTTCGCATGCTAAAATTGATGAGGAATGATTATTCAAGGAAGAAACTAAAGGTTTTTATTGTATATAAGGAGGAACGAAATATGACAGAAGTGAAAACAATTACTACAGAAGAAGTACAAGAGCGTTTAGAAAACGGAGAAACGTTATTTTTAGTAGACGTAAGAGAAGATGAAGAAGTAGCAACAGGGAAAATTCCAGAAGCTGTACATATTAAAATGGGGGATATCCCAAATAAAGTAGATTTCTTTGATAAAGAGAATGAATATATCTTTATTTGTCGCTCGGGAATGCGCAGTGAAAATGTATGCCATTATTTAAATGAGCAAGGCTTTAAAACAGTGAACATGGTTGGCGGTATGCTTCAATATGAAGGCGAAATCAAATAAGTAGTTTAAAAAACTTGAAACGAGTCTGTTTCAAGTTTTTTTCTTTTGCATACAGTGTACAAAAGGGGGATAGGTAAATGGGGATTAACTTACGGAAAGTAAAAATTATAAATAATACAGGGGCTGTTAATGTCGGCGATTGTTATGATATCTCACCTTTAGCTGTAGCGAAAGTGTATGCAGGTGCTGGAGGATCGAGTGCGGCTATTTTTTTAAATGGGAAAAGACAGCCAGAAGCGGTCATTAGAACATCGGTGTTTCTTCCGCCATTAGCAACGAGTACACGTACATTAGGCTCATAGAAGAAAGGTAGAGTGTAATTATGCCTGCTCATATAAAAGAGTTCGTTATTGTGAATAACACTGGGAATATATTTACTGGTGATAATCTGAGTGATACGTCATTTACTGCTTCGAAATCGTATAGTGGTTCGATGGGGTGTACTTGGATTGATGTTGTTACAGTAATAGGGACGGAGACGAAGCTTTGTTTACAGCCAGGAGATTCGGTGACGACAACATATACAAGGGGTACTCCTGCTGGTACTGTAACAGGAACAAATATGGGGCAAAGTGTAAATGCATCGGGTATAGCACAAGCTGTCCCTAATACAGATAATATGGATTCAGTTGCTGGACTCCCTTAAGGAATTAAGGGAGTTTTTATTATTTAAAATAAAAATAGTCTTTGAGATTATTTTTGTAAATACATATTAAGAAGAGGTTTGTTTAATGTAAAAATAGATGGTGTGTAGGTGGTGAAAGTGTGAGAGAGCGCGATAAACAAAATTCATTAAATTCTAATTTCAGAATTTCACCAAATCTTATTGGGCCTACCTTCCCCCCTGTTCCAACTGGATTTACAGGTATAGGGATTACTGGTCCAACCGGTCCACGAGGCCCGACTGGCCCACAAGGACCGAGAGGGTTTCAAGGTCCGATGGGGGAGATGGGCCCGACAGGACCTCAAGGCGTGGAGGGAATTCAAGGACCCGTTGGACCAATAGGCGCAACGGGTCCAGAAGGACAGCAGGGGCCACAAGGGTTGAGAGGACCACAAGGAGAAACTGGAGCGACAGGACCTCAAGGTGTGCAAGGGTTACAAGGTCCGATTGGTCCAACGGGAGCGACTGGGGCACAAGGTATACAAGGGATACAGGGATTACAGGGACCAATTGGAGCGACGGGACCTGAGGGTCCACAAGGAATTCAAGGAGTCCAAGGATTACCAGGAGCAACAGGTTCACAAGGGATACAAGGAGTGCAAGGGATACAAGGTCCACAAGGACCGAGTGGAAATACAGGGGCAACTGGAGCGACTGGTGAGGGGATAACAGGTCCAACTGGGATAACAGGCCCAACAGGGATAACTGGACCATCAGGAGGACCTCCAGGTCCAACCGGTCCGACTGGAGCAACAGGTCCGGGGGGCGGACCGAGTGGAAGTACAGGGGCGACTGGAGCAACAGGAAATACAGGAGCAACAGGAAATACAGGGATAACAGGAGCAACGGGAACTACAGGTCCGACTGGAAGCACAGGAGCACAGGGCTTGCAAGGAATACAAGGGATTCAAGGACCAATTGGGCCAACAGGTCCAGAAGGTCCGCAGGGTATTCAAGGTATTCCTGGTCCGACGGGAGTAACTGGTGAACAAGGAATTCAAGGAGTTCAAGGTATTCAAGGGATAACGGGAGCAACAGGAGATCAAGGTCCACAAGGTATACAGGGGGTTATAGGGCCTCAAGGTGTAACAGGAGCAACCGGAGATCAAGGCCCACAAGGAATACAAGGAGTACCAGGGCCATCGGGAGCAACAGGACCACAGGGAGTTCAAGGGATACAAGGTGCGATGGGTGATATAGGACCAACAGGTCCAGAAGGCCCAGAGGGACTGCAGGGCCCGCAAGGAATACAAGGTGTGCCAGGGCCAGTTGGAGCAACGGGTCCAGAGGGTCCCCAGGGGATACAAGGCATTCAAGGAGTGCAAGGAGCAACAGGCCCACAAGGTCCACAAGGAATTCAGGGAATACAAGGTGTGCAAGGGATAACGGGAGCAACAGGAGTACAAGGAGCAACTGGAATTCAAGGGATACAAGGGGAAATAGGAGCAACGGGTCCAGAGGGGCCACAAGGAGTGCAAGGTGCTCAAGGGGCAATTGGTCCAACCGGTCCGATGGGGCCACAAGGAGTGCAAGGAGTACAAGGAATTCAAGGAGCGACGGGTGCACAAGGAGTGCAAGGTCCACAAGGAATTCAAGGAATCCAAGGTCCGACGGGGGCAACAGGAGATATGGGAGCAACTGGGGCGACAGGAGAAGGCGCTACAGGCCCAACAGGAGTAACTGGTCCAACAGGGGTAACAGGCCCATCTGGAGGACCAGCAGGACCGACCGGCCCAACGGGGCCATCAGGTCCGGCGGGAGTAACTGGTCCATCTGGTGGACCACCTGGCCCGACAGGAGCAACTGGAGCGACAGGAATAACAGGAGATACTGGGGCGACAGGCTCAACTGGAGTGACAGGAGCGACAGGAGAAACGGGAGCAACCGGAGTGACGGGTTTGCAAGGTCCGCAAGGAATACAAGGTGTGCAGGGAGAGATAGGTCCGACGGGTCCCCAAGGTGTTCAAGGTCCCCAAGGAATTCAAGGAGTAACGGGGGCCACTGGAGATCAAGGTCCGCAAGGGATTCAAGGCCCACAAGGCGACATAGGTCCAACCGGCCCACAAGGAATTCAAGGCCCACAAGGTTCTCAAGGAATCCAAGGAGCGACAGGGGGAACAGGAGCACAAGGCCCACAGGGAATCCAAGGTCCGCAAGGAATACAAGGTGTTCAAGGGCCAGTTGGAGCAACGGGTCCAGAGGGTCCTCAGGGGATACAAGGCATTCAAGGAGTGCAAGGAGCAACAGGTCCACAAGGTCCGCAAGGAATTCAGGGAATACAAGGTGTGCAAGGGATAACGGGAGCAACTGGAGCACAAGGAGCAACTGGAATTCAAGGGATACAAGGGGAAATAGGAGCAACCGGTCCAGAGGGGCCTCAAGGAGTGCAAGGAATACAAGGGGCGATTGGTCCAACAGGTCCGATGGGCGCACAAGGAGTGCAAGGAATACAAGGGATTCAAGGAGCAACAGGTGCACAAGGAGTGCAAGGACCACAAGGGGTTCAAGGGATACAAGGTCCGACGGGAGCAACAGGAGAAACAGGAGCAACCGGAGCGACGGGAGAAGGATCAACCGGTCCAACAGGGGTAACCGGTCCAACAGGGGTGACAGGTCCGTCAGGAGGACCTGCCGGACCGACCGGCCCAACGGGGCCATCAGGTCCAGCAGGAGTGACAGGTCCATCAGGTGGACCACCTGGCCCGACAGGAGCAACAGGTGCGACAGGAGTAACAGGAGATACCGGGGCGACAGGCTCAACTGGAGTGACCGGAGCGACAGGAGAAACGGGAGCAACCGGAGTGACGGGTTTACAGGGGCCGCAAGGAATCCAAGGTGTTCAAGGAGAGATAGGTCCAACCGGTCCCCAGGGAATTCAAGGTCCGCAAGGAATCCAAGGAGTAACGGGGGCAACCGGAGCACAAGGTCCCCAAGGAATTCAAGGCCCACAAGGCGACATAGGTCCAACCGGCCCACAAGGAATTCAAGGTCCACAAGGTCCGCAAGGAATCCAAGGAGCGACGGGGGCAACCGGAGCACAAGGCCCACAGGGAATCCAAGGTCCGCAAGGTGACATAGGTCCGACCGGCCCACAAGGCCCACAGGGAATTCAAGGCCCGCAAGGAATTCAAGGTCCAACGGGAGCAACAGGAGAAACCGGAGCGACAGGTCCCCAAGGAATTCAAGGCCCACAAGGCCCACAGGGAATTCAAGGCCCGCAAGGAATTCAAGGTCCAACGGGGGCAACAGGATCAACCGGAGCGACAGGTTCCCAAGGAATTCAAGGCCCACAGGGAATTCAAGGCCCGCAAGGAATTCAAGGTCCAACGGGGGCAACAGGATCAACCGGTTCACAAGGTCCAACTGGAGATACAGGTCCAACCGGAGCTGGAGCCACTGGAGCCACCGGGGCGACTGGAGTTAGTACAACTGCAACATATGCATTTGCGAATAATACATCAGGAAGTGTTATTTCTGTTTTGTTAGGTGGCACGAATATTCCGTTACCAAACAATCAAAATATTGGCCCGGGAATAACCGTTAGTGGTGGGAATACTATATTTACAGTTGCGAATGCAGGAAACTATTATATAGCTTATACAATTAATTTAACGGCAGGATTAATTGTAAGTTCTCGTATAACTGTAAATGGCAGTCCGCTTGCGGGAACGATAAACGCTCCGACAGTGGCTACTGGTTCATTTAGTGCAACAATCATTGCTAACTTGCCTGCTGGGGCTGCTGTTAGCTTACAATTATTTGGAGTAGTTGCGTTGGCTACATTATCTACGGCAACGCCAGGAGCTACTTTAACGATTATTAGATTAAGTTAATAAGGAGAAAACCTTGGGGCTTCTATGCTTCAAGGTTTTTTATCTCCTTATTTGTATGTAGTCTCATTGATTAGGAAAGTTTTACTTTATTCACATGAGTAAAAACATCGCAGTTCGAAAATATATTATAATAGAATGAAAAGAAAGAAATTTGGCAGAAAGGGAGGGTGGCGATGCAGGAGATGGTTACAGATTTTTTTGGACGCCCACTTCAAGATTTGCGCATATCTGTCATTGATCGTTGCAATTTTAGATGTACATATTGTATGCCAGCGGAAGTATTTGGGCCAGATTATGCTTTTTTAAAAGATGAGTTTTTACTGACGTTTGATGAAATTGAGCGTTTAGCAAAACTATTTGTTAGCATCGGTGTAAGAAAAATTAGACTTACTGGTGGCGAGCCACTACTTCGTAAAGATTTAACAAAACTTATTGCACGTCTCGTGAAAATTGACGGGCTATTAGATATAGGGTTAACGACCAATGCAATTCATTTAACGAAGCAAGCAAAAGTATTAAAAGAAGCTGGATTACATAGAGTAAATGTTAGTTTGGATGCAATAGATGATGATGTATTTAAGGCTATTAATGGCCGAAATATTAATACAAAGCCTGTTATAAAGGGAATTATGGCTGCAAAAGAGGCCGGGCTTGATGTAAAGGTAAATATGGTTGTGAAAAAAGGGATGAATAATCATCAAGTACTTCCGATGGCTGCGTATTTTAAAGAGCAAGGAATCTCGCTTAGGTTTATTGAGTTTATGGATGTTGGTAGTACAAATGGATGGAACTTTGATCAAGTCGTTACGAAGCGAGAGTTAATTGAGATGATTCATCGCGTGTATCCGCTTGAGCCAGCTGAAGCGCATTATTTTGGTGAAGTTGCGAAGCGATATCGTTACGTTGGAACAAATGTTGAAGTCGGTTTTATTACTTCTGTTTCTGAGTCCTTTTGTTCCTCTTGTACGAGAGCGAGAATTTCAGCAGATGGAAAGTTTTATACTTGCTTATTTGCGACAGAAGGACTCGATCTAAGGGAACTTCTTAGAGGAAATCTTTCGGATGAGGAGTTAGTAAGCGTTATACAAGATGTATGGATGAATAGAAAAGATAGGTATTCGGATGAACGGACAGAAGAAAGTGCGAAAAATCGTCCGAAAATTGAAATGTCTTATATAGGGGGATAAGAAGGGAGGCTATCGTATGCAGGAGCGATATTCAAGGCAAATATTATTTTCTGGTGTTGGAGAAGAAGGACAGAGAAAAATTAGAGAGAAGCATGTGCTTATTATTGGTGCTGGAGCTCTTGGTGCAGCAAATGCAGAAGCGATTGTTAGAGCAGGTGTTGGAAAAGTAACAATTGCGGATCGTGATTATGTAGAGTGGAGTAATTTACAAAGGCAACAATTATATACAGAAGAAGATGCAAAGCAGTATAAACCGAAGGCGGTAGCAGCGGCAGAGCATTTAAAAGCGATTAATTCTGAGGTGGAAATAAATCCGGTTGTGACTGATGTAACAGTGCAGGAAATGGAAGAGTTAGTGAAGGGTGTAGATTTAATATTAGATGCGACAGATAATTTTGAAACGCGTCTTCTTATTAATGATATTTCACAAAAGTATAATATTCCGTGGATATATGGTGGTTGTGTCGGAAGCTACGGAGTAACGTATACAATTGTACCAGGAAAAACACCGTGTTTCCGCTGTTTAATGGAGCATCCAGCAAGCGGAGCAACATGTGATACGGCTGGTATTATACAGCCGGCGGTGCAATTAGTAGTTGCGCATCAAATAACAGAAGCGTTGAAAATATTAGTAGAAGACTATGGGGCGCTTCGCGAAACGATGTTATCGTTTGATCTTTGGAATAATCAACAGATGGCATTTAAAGTGAATAGACAGAAAAAAGAAACGTGTTTATCTTGCGGAAGATTACGTACATATCCGAGTTTAACATTTGAAGCACAAACGAAAACAGAAGTGTTATGTGGACGAAATACAGTACAAATCCGTCCAGGTGTGCGGAATGAATTTAATTTAGAAGAAATTAAAAAGCGCTTACAAAGAAGTGTGGATGTAAAGGCTACTCCGTATTTAGTATCGTTTCTGGTAGAGGAATTTCGTTTTGTTTTATTTACAGATGGCAGAGCTTTTATTCATGGGACGAATGATATAAATGTAGCAAAACGTTTATATGCAAGATATATAGGTTGAACCTAAAGGGAAGTCCTTTAGGTTCAACAGGGAGAAGGTTAAGACTTTCTCGTATAATCTCCACTTTTTCCACCTGTTTTTTCAAGTAAGTACGTTTCGCCAATAATCATACCTTTATCAACAGCTTTACACATATCATACACAGTAAGGGCAGTAGCGGAAGCAGCTGTTAAAGCTTCCATTTCAACACCGGTGCTACCTTCTGTTTTAACTTTTACTTCAATCAGTAATCGATATTGTTCATCAGATTGTTTCCAATCGAAAGAAACGTCAACACCTTTTAATAATAAAGGATGACACATTGGGATAATATCAGAAGTGCGTTTCGCAGCCATAATACCAGCGATTTGTGCAACTGCTAATACGTCACCTTTCCCGATTTCATTATGAGAGATTTTATCGTAAATTTCTTTTGTAACGACAATGCTAGAGCACGCAATTGCTGTTCGAACGGTTGCTTTTTTGTCGCTTATATCAACCATTTTCGCGCGTCCTTGGTCATTAAAGTGTGTGAATGAAGACATGGAATTCCTCCTTGAAGTAATTTCTATTTAATATATAAAGTTTAATCGAGATAAAAAAAATTGCAAATATGGGGTGAGAAACGATGGTAGAAAAACGAATTCCGATTCAAGTTGCTGAGGCAGTAGAGAGAGTAATGGAATATGCGAAAATTGGTGAAGTAGAAGAAGTTTCTATTACGGAAAGTTACGGGAGAATTCTTGGGGAGGATGTTGTCTCTGATCATGACGTTCCTCATTTTGATCGTTCTCCTTACGATGGTTTCGCAATTCGAGCGGAAGATACGAAAGAAGCAAATCAAGAGAATGCAATTGAGTTTGAAGTAATAGGAGAAATCGGAGCGGGGTCTGTTTTTCTAGATACAGTAGGATCTTTTCAGGCGGTTCGTATTATGACAGGAGCAGCTATTCCAGCGGATTGTAATGCAGTTGTAATGCTAGAACTGACGGAAGGCTTTGAGAAGAACGGAAAAACATATATGAAGTTAAAGCGTCCTTTTCATAGTGGCGACAATGTGTCATTTAAAGGGGAAGATATAAAACAAAATCAAGTTCTCGTTCAGAAAGGTGTTGCAATTAATCCAGGTGTTGCGGCCTTATTAGCGACGTTTGGATATAGTACTGTGAAAGTTGTAAAACAGCCTGTTGTTGGTATTGTGACGACAGGAAGTGAATTGTTAGAAGTACATGAGTCGTTACAGCCGGGGAAAATTAGAAATAGTAACTCTTATATGATTGCTGCTCAAATTATGAAAGCCGGAGGTAAAGTCCGATATTATGGCCAACTTGCTGACGAGTTAGATGCATGTTTTACAGCTGTTCAAGCAGCGATGGATGAAGTTGATATTTTAATTACGACAGGCGGTGTGTCGGTAGGAGATTATGACTACTTGCCAGCTATTTATGAAAGATTACAAGCGAATGTACTCTTCAATAAAATAGCGATGAGACCAGGAAGTGTAACGACTGTAGCTGAAGTGGATGGAAAGTTACTTTTCGGTTTATCAGGGAATCCGTCAGCTTGTTACGTAGGATTTGAGCTATTTGTGCATCCAGTTATAAAAACATATTTGAATGCGAAAGAACCTCACATATATAGAGCAGATGCTATTTTACAAAACGATTTTCCAAAGCCGAATCCGTTTACTCGTTTTGTAAGAGCAAAGGTGACAATTGTGGACGGGGCATTACAAGCGATGCCGGTCGGTTTAGATAAATCGAGTGCGGTATCTTCACTTGCAGATGCGAATGCTTTTATTGTGTTGCCTGGAGGAACGAGAGGCTTTGAGGCAGGGATGAAAGTGTCTGTATTATTGTTAGAGCACGCTGAGGGATGTGATTGGCCATGGGCAAAGCCCCTTCAATCTTACAAATAGTAGGGTATCAAAATAGCGGGAAAACAACACTTGTAGAGAAAATTGTACATGCATTAGCTGTACGGAAAATAAAAGTTGCTACGATTAAACATCACGGGCATGGAGGGTTTCCAGAAGTAGCGCAAAAAGATAGTGAAAGGCATAGAAAGGCCGGTGCTGTCGTAAGTAGTGTAGAAGGCGCTGGATTACTTTCATTGTCGTCATTAAGAGAGGAATGGTCCTTGCAAGAAATTATCCGTTTATACGAGTTTTTTGAAGTGGATACAATTTTAATTGAGGGCTATAAAAAAGAGAGCTATCCGAAAGTGGTGTTACTTCGTTCTGAGGAAGACGTTGAACTTTTACATAAAGTAGAAAATATAGTAGCAGTTATTACGTGGTATGATGCTCCTGCAAACTTACGAGAAGAATATAAAGTATTTCATATAACAGAAGAAAAATTGTACATAGACTGGTTTTTACAAACGGTAAGGAGTGCGAAATGAAAAATACGTATTATGAAGTAATTGATACAGAAATTTCAATTGAAGAAGTAGCGAATAAGGTTATTCGCCGCGAATGTGGTGCTGTTACAACATTTATTGGAACGGTTAGAGAGTTTACGAAAGGGCGTCGTACATTATACTTAGAATATGTCGCTTATAAAACGATGGCAGAAAGGATGCTAGAGAAAATCGGATCAGAAGTGAAAGAGAAATGGCCAGGTACACACGTTGCGATTACACATCGCATCGGTACACTGCAAATTTCTGATATTGCGGTTGTTGTGGCTGTTTCAACGCCGCATCGTAAAGCGGCTTATGAAGCAAATGAATATATTATGGAACGCATAAAACAAATTGTTCCGATTTGGAAAAAAGAGTTTTGGGAAGATGGAGACTCTTGGATTGGCGATCAATTAGAAAAAACGCCATATCCGGCGGGAGAGCCTGGGAAGGAGCTATAAGTATGATTCGAGTATTGTTATTTGCGAACTTGCAAGAAGAAGCAGGAAGAAGTGAATTACAAATAGAGAAAGAAAGTATTACGGTTGCAGAGTTAAAAGATGTTATTGCAAAAGAATATAATGTACCAGTCACAGAACCAATTATGGTTGCGATTAATGAAGAATATGCAAATGAAGATGATACAATTCAATCTGGTGATGTTGTTGCACTAATCCCACCAGTGAGCGGTGGTTAATATTGGATTCATTAAAACGACTTTCCTATATAGGGAAAGTCGTTTTTTTTATGGCGTTTTTGAGAACACTAACGTATAGAACAAGGAGGGCGTTATGAAAAAAATATGTGTAATGCTAACAATGATATGTTCTATCTTTTCCTTTTTGCCAAGTTATTCTTTGGCAAAAGAATCGAATGAACAACTTTTAGAAAGTGCATTATTAAATCGATATTATTCTGTGATAAGACAAGTGACAGAAGATCAATATGAATGTGCTTCAGTTATCAATATAAAGCGTCTCGGCAAGAATGGTGAGTTCGTTCCTAGATATGAAGTGACGCTACAATTTCTTACATTTCAAGGAGCACATAATCCGCCAAATGATAAAGTTACGCTTACTTTGGAAGATTATTTAGATCACGTAAGGATAAAGAAAGTGGAGCGAGAAAAGAATGTTTCTGGTGCTATTGCAGAAAAAATTTGTGAAAGGGAAAAAGAAAAAATAAAAGCTCACTCTACTGATTCAGAGTGATAACCTATGACATTTAGTAAAGAAAGGTAATGAGCGATGGATATATTTTTAGCGATTTTACCAGCTATATTTTGGGGAAGTATTGTGCTATTTAACGTAAAACTGGGCGGGGGGCCTTATAGTCAAACGCTCGGTACAACGTTTGGCGCGCTTATTTTCTCGATTGTTGTTTATATTTTTATGAAACCAGTATTGACTCCTACTGTTATCGGAGTTGGTATTGTGTCAGGTTTATTTTGGGCGCTCGGTCAGGCGAATCAATTAAAAAGTATTGATTTAATGGGCGTTTCAAGGACGATGCCGATTTCAACAGGACTTCAATTAGTTGCGACAACTTTATTTGGAGTCATCGTATTTCATGAGTGGTCCACAACAATATCAGTCGTCCTTGGTGTTTTGGCCCTCGTTTGTATTATTATCGGTGTTATTTTAACATCGCTTCAAAGTGAAGAAGAAAAGAGTGCAGAGCAAGCGGGGAATTTTAAAAAAGGCATTATCATTTTATTGATTTCAACAGTCGGCTATTTAGTTTATGTAGTAGTGATTAGACTATTTAAAGTAGATGGTTGGTCAGCTTTGTTGCCACAAGCAGTTGGTATGGTGTTAGGGGGGATTTTGCTTACGTTTAAACATCATCCATTTAATAAATATGCAATACGAAATATTATTCCAGGATTAATTTGGGCAGCTGGAAATATGTTTTTATTCATTTCACAGCCGCGTGTTGGAGTGGCAACAAGTTTCTCGCTATCGCAAATGGGAATTATTATTTCGACGCTTGGCGGGATTCTTATATTAGGTGAAAGAAAAACGAAACGCCAATTAACAGGGATTGTTGTCGGTATCATTTTTATTATTGCAGCCGGAATTATGTTAGGTATAGCAAAAAGTTAAAGGAGGTATGGAAATGTATAGTGATTTAGAAGGAAAGGTTGTCGTTATTACAGGATCAGCAAGTGGTCTTGGAAGAGCAATGGGGGTAAGGTTTGCTGAGGAGAAAGCAAAGGTAGTGATTAATTATCGCTCACGGGAGTCAGAAGCGAATGATGTGTTAGAAGAAATTAAACAAGTAGGTGGAGAAGCGATTGCTGTAAAAGGTGATGTGACGGTCGAATCAGATGTGGCGAATCTCATTCAATCTGCTGTGAAAGAGTTTGGTACGCTTGACGTTATGATTAACAATGCAGGGATAGAAAATGCGGTACCATCGCATGAAATGCCGCTTGAAGATTGGAATAGGGTAATTAACACAAATTTAACAGGTGCTTTTTTAGGAAGCCGTGAAGCGATTAAATATTTTGTAGAACATGATATTAAAGGATCTGTCATTAACATGTCGAGTGTTCATGAGAAAATTCCGTGGCCATTATTTGTGCACTATGCAGCAAGTAAGGGTGGTATTAAACTGATGACAGAAACGTTAGCGTTAGAATATGCACCAAAAGGTATTCGAGTAAATAATATAGGGCCAGGTGCAATTAATACGCCGATCAATGCAGAGAAGTTTGCTGATCCTAAAAAACGTGCTGACGTAGAAAGTATGATACCGATGGGCTACATCGGAAAACCAGAAGAAATTGCAGCAGTAGCAACTTGGCTCGCTTCTTCAGAGGCGAGTTATGTAACGGGTATTACGCTATTTGCAGATGGTGGAATGACGTTATATCCATCGTTTCAAGCTGGGCGTGGGTAATAGAAAAGGACGAAGAGATAAAACTCTTCGTCCTTTTTTACAAAAAAAAAATAGCGGCCAGCTATTTTAAATTTAGTGATTAATTGTATCTTGAAGATATTCTGTTGCTTGATGTTCAGAAACATTTTGTACGAGTGCAACTTCACTAATCATCATTTTTCGGGCATTATCTAGCATTTGTTTTTCGCTCGCATTTAAAGCTCTCTCTTTATTGCGGCGAAGTAAATCCCGAACAACTTCTGCACTATCTTGCAGATTGCCGTTTTTCATTTTTTCCATATTCATTGTATATCTTTGTTTCCAGGAAAGTGATGTATCTGATTCCCCGTTTTGAAATTCAAGAAGTATATCATCTAACGTACCTTTATCTACGATATAACGAATACCTGATTTTTGTAATTGATCCATCGGAAGCATTACTTGCATATCCTTACTAATGATACGTATTACACAATATTGACGTATTGTTCCTAATATTTCTTTCTCTTCAATGGCTTCGATGACTCCTGCGCCGTTCATTGGATAAACGATTTTATCACCAATTTGAAACAAATCATCCACCTCCATATGTGGTAACCATCTTTAATGATAGCATAAGTGAATGTAAATGTCAAATTTTATATAATACCATAATAATTATATTTGAGTCAATAAGTAAAAGCTCTTTTTATATATATTTTTTTTGCTTTTATTTATGGATGATTTTTTTAGAAAAATAGTACAGGTGGAGAAAGGAGGCATATCCACTTATTTTTAAGCATAAAATGTAAAATCGCTAATACAATATACCTAAATCCGTTCTTTGCAAAGGAGGGAGAGAAGGTGGGGCGCACAATAAAAATTGATATTACAAATAAAGTGGTAGCTAAATTTAGACCAGATTATTTGGAATTGTATACGAGTAAATTTATGATAGGTAAGTTTTATGTCTATACTGAAGGTAAACAATATGTGTTAGAAGACGGATATATATATGAAGACGGAAAGTTTTATCGCATCATAGATACGCACCGTGGCAATAATCAAGCGGCGGAGGGCTGCGATCTAGGATGGTGTTAACATGATTCGTGTAAAAGTGTTTGATGAAAGTCACGAAAAAGACTTAGAAGACGCTGTAAATGTTTTTTTGAAAAAGATTGATGATAGTAACTTTGTAGACATTAAGTACCAAGTCGGTGTTTCTATTAACGATGACGAAAACCAAATTTATTGTTTTTCAGCAATGATCGTTTATAAAGCATAAAAAAGAGCTGGATGAGCCAGCTCTTTTTTATGCTTTATGTTGGGACAACATGTGTCGGTAATACGTTCATAATAGATTGGGTTGCGCCTAATTTCTTTGTCGTTAAAAGAGGCTCCCCTGTCTCATGATTTTGGGCATCTTTACACATACCAAGGTGATAACGATCACCTAAAAATGGATCAATATAAAAACCGTTTTTGAATACTTTATCATTCGGATGTTTTTCATGGTGAATATCAGAGCAGTTAATGCAATAGAACATAGCGTTCAACCCCTTTTTATTTTTGTTTGAAAAAAGTGAGTCGGTAGTCATTTCGCTCCTAAGGAAATGTTGAGGAGAAGAGAAATAACTACCTACTCAAATGGTGGGCATATTCCTTCTGATTTTTCATATCTCGCGTAGTGTCCCTGAGGGAAGGAGGAGAGACGAAATACGCATGATATACGTAAGGCGCTTCTTCCAAGATGAATGATGGAGTTTCATGTTGAGAGAAGTTTTTATTTTTTGTTGCCTTTGTGAGTATATTATGAGGAAATGTTCGGAGGGTGTTTGTCCTGTTGAAAAAATGTTGAGAATTTCTCAACAGTAAAAAAGAGTTAGCGTTGACATGAAACTAAAAGGTGTTATATTATCGAAGTGTAACCAAAAGGTGTTATATTTGAATGCCGAATAAAGGAGAATGGAAATGGAACAACAACATACATTAACTGACATTAAACAAACGATCGTTTTTAACGCGTCTATTCAAAAGGTGTGGAATGTAGTATCAACTGCAGAAGGGATTGCCTCATGGTTTATGCCAAATGATTTCGTATTAGAGGTAGGACATGAATTTCATATACAATCACCATTTGGACCATCACCATGTAAAGTATTAGAAATCGATGAGCCAAATCATCTATCTTTTTCATGGGATACAGATGGCTGGGTTGTTTCATTTCATCTGAAAGACCTAGGAGATAATAAAACAGAATTTACGTTAATTCACGGCGGCTGGAAACACCCTGATGAAATTCTTCCGAAAGCGAATGCGAAGAGCTCTATTATTCGCGACAGAATGAGCGGAGGCTGGGTAGCGATTGTAAATGAAAAACTGAAAAAGGTTGTCGAAGGCTAAGTGTCCTCATCAGCAGCGAAATATGATGTGTTTCAAGCAATTGCTGATCCAACCCGCCGAGAAGTAATACGGTTATTAAGTGATAAAGAGTTACCGATTTCCAAAATAACGGATCATTTTCCGATGAGTCGTACTGCGGTTGTAAAGCACCTTCATATTCTTTCAGAAGCGAATTTAGTAAGTGGAAGAAAAAGCGGAAGAGAGAAAATATATCGCTTGCATCCAGAACCATTAGAGGAATTACAACAGTGGCTCTCGTATTATGAACGTTTTTGGGATAATAAATTGTCCATGCTGAAACATATTGTGGAGAATGAAGAGTAAAAAGAGGATGACCATTTTGGTCATCCTCTTTATTATTGCTCACTTGTTTGTGTAGCTGGCTTTAATAAAAGCCAAGCGATAATTAATGTACATACTGCTAATACGAAAGTGCTCATATAAATGACGTGTACACTTGATGCTAATGCAGATTGTGATTCGGTTACTACGTTTGTTGTAGTACCTCCATGTCCGCCAGATACAAGATCAAGGTTTTTAATACCACGTGCGTGAATCATCGTATTGAAGATTGTGCCAAATACTGCCGCACCTAACGTTTGGCTAAATGTATTAATAAATGTGTTTAAACCAACGGCTGTTCCACGTGTATGAGCTGGTACGGCTGCTTGAATTGTTACCATGTAAATCGGTGTCACAAGCCCCATTCCTAAGCCGAATAATCCGACTGCCACATAAATAAGGAACGATGGTGAATGTGTTGATAATGTAAATAATAAGAACGTAGCGACTGATAAAATGCTAGCCCCAAGTAAAATGATTTGTTTCGTTTTTAATTTTCCTACTAAGTTACCAGAGAAAATAGCTCCAAATGTCCACATAACAGGGATTGGCATTAAAATAAGTCCGGCTTCTGTTGCATTTTTTCCTAATACACCTTGGCTCCAAATTGGAAGGTACATTGTAATACTAATAATCATTGCGCCAGCGATAAGCGTTAATATATTAATCGTAGATAATGTACGGTTAGAGAAAAGTGCTAGCGGAATTAATGGTTCCGGAGATTTTTTCTCGATGAATAAGAAAATAATGAATGAAACGACGGCGAAGATTAATAGGCCGATAATTGTTATATCTCCCCAGTTTTGCTTACTGCTACCTGTTAATAATGCGTATAGTAGAGCAATCGTACTTAGTGAGAATACTGTTGCACCAAGATAGTCGATATGGTGCTTAGCAGGCTTAATAGATTCTTTGTAGTAAATGGCAATCATTAAGCAAGCGATAATTCCAAATGGAACGTTTAAGAAGAAAATATAACGCCAAGAAAGAGAATCAACTAAAAATCCGCCGACTAATGGTCCGATAACACCTGAGACACCCCAAACAGCACTTATCCATCCTTGTGCTTTTGCGCGGTCTTTCGCTTCGTCATATAAGTCACCAATGATTGTCATAGTAATTGGCATGACAGCACCAGCACCTAAACCTTGAAGGGCACGAAAGACGATAAGTTGTTCCATCGATGTAACGACACCGCAAAGTGCAGAACCGACTAAAAAGATTGTAGCTCCAATAAGTAAAACTTTTTTACGGCCAAATAAATCAGCTAGCTTTCCGTATATTGGAGTTGAAACCGCTGTGGCAAGCATGTAAATTGCGTAAACCCAGCTAACAAGTTCAACGCCGGATAAATCACTCGTTATACGAGGGATCGCTGTACTAACAATCGTTCCTTCTACAGCAGAAAGAAACGTCATTAGCATTAAAGACATCATGACTTTTTTTCTCATATGTTTTCCCCTTACCCTTTTTCAAATATTCAACAATATAAAATATAAAGGTACTAAGGTAAATAAAGCAACAAAAAAGCAATGGAAAGTTAAGGGGAGGGGATATTTGTCGTTTTTTGTCGGTAAGTCGATATATTTGAAAAATCGCCGATATAAGTAGCAGAATCGCTGATATATTTGGAAAATCGCCGATATAAGTAGCAGAATCGCTGATATATTTACAGAATCGCCGATATAATTTCATGTACCTATAAAAAAGAAACAGGAATCCCTGTTTCTCAGTTTAATATTGCATTTTCGCGTTTTCTCCAGCTGTGGTTCCGGCAATTCTACCAGTAACGAGAGCAGATGTAATGTTATAGCCACCAGTATAACCGTGAATATCAAGAACTTCCCCGCAGAAATATAAGCCATTTGTAAATTTAGAAGACATTTCTTTCGGGTTAATTTCTTTAACGGATACACCGCCGCCAGTAACGAATGCTTTTTCAATTGACTGCGTACCATTTACATTTACAGTAAATTCTTTAAAGTCTTTCACAAGTGCACGAATCTTCTCGTGAGAAACTTGTCCAGCTTGCTCGCTGCCATCAATTTCATTTTTTTCTAATAAGAATAGGAAGTAACGTTCAGGAACATAACCTTTTAACACGTTTTTAATTCCTTTTTTCGGATCTTCCTTCATTTGTTTCAGCATGCGCTGGAATAGTTGTTCACTATTTTCTTCTGGCAATGCATCGATGCTCATCTGCACTGTATTCGTTTTGAACTTTTTCAGTGCTTTTACAACGAATTGACTACAGCGAAGAGCAGCAGGACCAGATAAACCGAAGTGAGTGAAGAGCATGTCCATTTTGTGAGAAATGATAGCTTTTCCTTTCGGGTTTAATACGCTTAAGTTTACATCTCGTAAAGCGAGGCCTTGTAGTGAACGGTCTCGAATAAATGGTTCGTTTGAAAGGATTGGTACTTCTGTTGGGAATAATTCTGTAATTGTATGACCAGCTTTTTCTGCCCAAGCATATCCGTCTCCAGTAGAACCAGTTTGAGGAACAGATTTTCCGCCAACAGCGATAACGACGTGATTTGTTTCTAGCACTTCGCCAGTCTTTAGTACGACTGCTTTCGTTTGACCATTTTCATATTCAATCGTTTCAACAGGTGTATTCGTGCGGATTTTTACACCTAAATCTTTTAATCGTGTTAAAAGTGCGTCTACTACCGATTGGGCTTTATTTGAAACAGGGAACATGCGGCCATGATCCTCTTCTTTCAGTTTTACACCGAGATTTTCGAAGAATGTAATAATATCTTCATTATTAAAAATAGAAAAAGCGCTGTATAAGAAGCGGCCATTTCCTGGTATATGTTTAACGATCTCATCAAGTGGTAGACGGTTCGTTACGTTACAGCGGCCGCCACCAGAAATCGCAAGTTTACGCCCTAGTTTATTTCCTTTATCAAGAAGTAAGACGCTTGCGCCTTCTTCTGCAGCACCGATTGCAGCCATTAGCCCAGAAGGCCCACCGCCGATGACAATAACATCATAATGCATAATATATCGACCTCATTTTCTACATTTCCTGCCTAAAAGAATAGCATGTTTTCCCTTAAAAGAAAAATAGAGTGAAGTACTGCTTAAGGAGAGAATTGTGGTACAATACAAAAGTTAGAGTTCAGCACTATCCTGCTATTTGTGGGCCATAGGACTAAAACCTTATGAGTTAGGGGAAGTCTAATAGTTCTCGAATGCTCGAATAGTTCAATTTATTATAGTTTCACTTTATGTAGATGTAGGAGGATTTTTGTATGTCCGATTCGAAATTTCTGCGCGGAACGCTTATCGTTACGTTAGGGACATTTTTAGTGAAGTTCTTAGGCATGATTTACGTCTTTCCGTTTCATGCATTAGTAGGGACAGAAGGCGGAACGCTCTATACATATGGATACATTCCATATACGATCTTTTTAAGTATTGCAACGGCAGGGGTGCCGCTTGCTGTTTCAAAATTCGTTTCCAAATATAATGCGCTTGGCGATTATAAAACGAGCCGGAGAATGTTCCGCTCGGGAATGGTTATGATGATAGTAACAGGAGTTCTTTCATTCCTAGTACTGTACATGACGGCGCCGTTGTTTGCAGAAGCAATGCTTGGTAAACAAAGTGTACACAGTAATATAGGAGAAGTTACGACGATTATTCGTCTTGTAAGTTTTGCGCTTATTGTTGTGCCGGCAGCGAGTTTAATTCGTGGTTATTTCCAAGGTCACCAATCGATGGGACCAACTACTGTTTCGCAAATTATTGAACAAATTATTCGTATCGTCTTTTTATTAGCGGGTAGTTTTATCGTTATTAAAGTACTTGGCGGTACAGTTGCAACAGCAGTTGGGGTAGCGACATTTGCTGCATTCGTTTCAGCAGTTGGAGCGCTCGGTGTACTCATTTGGTACTGGCTAAAACGTAAAAAACATTTGGATCAATATTTAATTGAACAAACTGTACCAGAATCGACAGTGAGTACTGTTCAATTATTTAAAGAATTATTTGCATATGCGATTCCTTACGTTGTAATTGGGTTAACAATTCCTTTATATCAACAAATTGATACATTGACATTTAACTCAATTATGCAAGCGATTGGCCAAGGTGATATTGCAGAGCGAGCGCTCGGTATTTTCACAATGTGGACGCATAAATTAATTATGATTCCTGTATCACTTGCGACAGCGTTTAGTTTAACGCTCGTACCAGCGATTACAAAATCATTTACTGAAAAGCAATACCGTTATTTAAAGTTACAAATTACACAAACATTCCAGGCAAATATGTTCTTAACATTGCCAGCAGTTGTCGGTATTTCATCACTTGCCTATCCGATTTATACTGCATTTTACGATTCAGATCCATTAGGTGGACAAGTATTAATGTGGTATGCACCGGTTGCGTTGTTATTTGCTTTATTTACAGTAACAGCGGCAATTTTGCAAGGTATTAACCAACAAAAGCATGCGATTATCGCACTTATAATGGGTGTTATTTTGAAATTTGTATGTAACGTAATCTTTATTCGTTATTTCGGTACAGTAGGGGCGATTCTAGCAACAGCTGTTGGTTTCTTAGCTTCTGTTTGGTACACAAATCAACAAATTAAAAAATACGCACACTATTCATTCGGTGTTGTATATAAGAGAACGTTCCAAATTGCAGTATTAACATTTGTAATGGTTGTGGTCGTAAAACTATCACAATGGATTCTATCCTTCATGATTTCGCCGGATGGCCGAGTTGGCGCTCTTATTACAGTTGCGATTTGTGCAGGTCTTGGCGGTCTCGTTTACGGATTGTTAGCAATTCGCACAGGAGTACTTGAAAGAGTATTCGGCGGAGAAGCGTTAGAGAAAATCCAGCGTAAACTTGGCAATAGATTGAAAATAAAGTTGAAATCAAAAGGGGCGTAATTACGTCCCCTTTTCTATGATAAATAAAGAAGGTGAAAAACGTGAGATTAGATAAATTATTAGCAAATATGGGATATGGAAGTAGAAAAGAAGTAAAGAAATTATTGAAAGACGGCGTTGTGAAAATTGATGGAATACCGGTGAAAGATGCAAAGGTTCATGTAAATGTAGAAGAACAAGAAGTTATGATTCACGGTGAAGTCGTGGAATATAAAGAGTTTGTCTACTTAATGATGCATAAACCACAAGGCGTTATTTCAGCTACAGAAGATGATAATCATGAAACGGTAATAGATTTATTAGAGTTAGAAGATGCGATTTTTAATCCGTTCCCAGTGGGAAGACTTGATATTGATACAGAAGGTTTCTTATTAATAACAAATGACGGGAAGTTATCACATCAATTGTTATCTCCGAAAAAGCATGTGCCGAAAAAATATTATGCACACGTTGCAGGAGTAGTAACGGAAGAGGATGTAAAAGAGTTTGCTAAAGGTGTTATTTTAGATGATGGCTATGAGACAAAGCCAGGTGCACTTACAATATTAAAAAGCGATGATATTTCTGAAATCGAGCTTGTCATTACAGAAGGAAAGTTCCATCAAGTGAAGCGTATGTTTGAAGCGGTAGGGAAAAAAGTAGTCTACTTAAAGAGAACAGAGATGGGACCGTTAGTGTTAGATGAAGAGCTAGAACTTGGACAATACCGAGAGTTAACAGAGGAAGAAGTAGAGATGTTAAAAACATATCAAGTAGATACTGAGAAATAGTGCTATTTTTAGATGCAGAAAAGACCCCTTTCTAATGAGTTAGAAAGGGGTATGTATTTATTTACATACAATTATTTTTCGTTATGAGGTCATTCTCACTTTCTTTCCTGTTGTTGTCCACTTACCGCGGCAAGGGCTATACACGAGTTCATTAAACTGCAACACATTTAGATCACGTTGTATCGTTCGCGGTGTGATCCCGAACTCATCTACAAGGTCTTTCGTCGTTACCGTTCCGTTTTCATTGATGTACATATAAATTGATTTAATGCGTGTTAGCATACGAGTAGTTGTAGGTTTCAAGAGAAAACCACTCCTCTACTAGTTTTTTTGACCCCATTCAGGAAAGAAGGTCGTTACTACCATTGTACTCTACATGATAAAATTCATGCTTTAATCTACTTAAATTTTACAGAAATTTAACAAATATTCATATAGAAAAATATTGGTAGTTGACATTGTATATATGGTCAGTCAACTAACACATAAAATTCTACGTAAAACGCCAAATTCCTGCAAATTTTTTTGAAAAAATAAAAGAAAAACTAATAAGAAATATCTGAAATATTACAATTGTTCGGTATTTGGTTTTCGTATATGGCATAAGAGATTTCGGTTTGTTATGATGAAAGAAACAATATAGTGAAGGATGGATGCGTGATGTCAGCAATTAATTGGACAGAAGAAGTTGCAAAACGAAAAGATGATTTAATTCGTGATACACAACAATTTTTACAAATTAAAAGTGTATGGGAAGAAGAATCGGCGAAAGAGGGCGCACCATTCGGTGAAGGTGTAGAAAAAGCTTTATCTTTCATGTTACATAAAGGAGAAACGGAAGGCTTTACTTCTAAAAATTTAGAAGGGTATGCAGGTCATCTTGAAATGGGACAAGGAGAAGAATTAGTAGGTATTCTTTGTCACGTTGATGTTGTACCAGAAGGAGATGGCTGGACGACTCCTGCATATAGTGCAGATATTCGCGATGGAAAGATTTTTGCACGTGGTGCAATTGACGATAAAGGCCCAACGATGGCAGCTTACTATGCGATGAAAATTGTGAAAGAATTAGGTTTACCTCTTTCAAAACGTGTTCGTATGATTTTAGGAACAGATGAGGAAAGCAATTGGAAATGTGTAGATCACTACTTTAAAAACGAAGAAATGCCAACAATCGGTTTTGCGCCAGACGCGGACTTTCCAATTATTAATGCAGAAAAAGGAATTTCTGATATACAAGTTGTGCAAAATGGTAGTGAAGAGAAGAAAGGTACATATGAACTTGTTTCATTTGAGTCAGGTCGCCGTTTAAATATGGTTCCTGATTTTGCAGAAGCGGTTGTTACAGGAGAGGATGTAAGTGCACTTACAGTAGCATATGAAGAGTATTTACAAACTGCTAAAAAAATAGGTGAAGCAATTGTAGAAGGTAATACAGTAACGTTGCAAATTAAAGGGGTTTCAGCTCACGGATCTACTCCTGAAAAAGGAGAAAATGCAGGTTTATTACTGGCAAACTTCTTAACGAAAGTTGCTCTTGATGGAAAAGGGGAATCGTTTGCGACATTTGTAGCAGCAACATTTATTGGTGATATTTATGGTGAAAAGGCTACTATCGCTTATAAAGATGAGGTTAGTGGTCCGTTAACAGTGAATGTTGGTCGCCTTTCTTATACGAAAGAGAATGGTGGCAATTTAGGATTAAACGTACGTTATCCAGTTACGACTAACTTTGAAGAAATGATTGCAAAGTTAAAAGAATATGTGGGTACTCATGGATTTGAAGTAGCTGATTATTCAAACTCTCGTCCGCATCACGTTGATAAAGACCACGTATTAATTCGTACGTTGCAGCGCGTATATGAAGAACAAACAGGTGAAAAAGCAGAACTATTAGCAATTGGCGGTGGTACTTACGCTCGTTCGTTAAAAGCTGGTGTTGCATTTGGCCCATTGTTCCCTGGAAAAGAAGAACTTGCGCATCAAAAAGATGAGTATATTGAAATTGAAGACTTATTAAAAGCAACAGCAATTTACGCGCAAGCAATTTATGAATTAGCGAAGTAATGGATATATAAATAATAAAAGACCGTCCCGATACATTCTTTGGGACGGTTTTCTATTACGTGTCGTTTGTTGGTAAGCAGATGTTCCTTGTCGAAATGTCGATATCATTTCATCTATTAACGCGACCTGAACTTGGTTAGACTTGTAGGGAAGTTGGATTCTTTTTAATGGAATGAGATAAGAAAGAAAAGCAACAATAGAAAGAAGGAGAAGATGTACATGGAACTGCATTATTTTGTCGCGATTACGTTACCAAATCATATAAAAGAAATGCTGTCTAACTATAAAGAGGAAATGCAAGAGGAATTACCATTTCGTTCATGGGTACATAAAGAAGACTATCATGTTACCCTTTCGTTTTTAGGTAGTGCGACAGAGGAACAATTAGAAGGAATAAAGAATGGATTACAAACACTTATACAAATGAAAGAACTATCGTTCACATTACAAGGATTTTCAACGTTTGGTATGGAAGACAGGCCGCGTATTTTTTGGGCAAAGGTAAGAGGAAATCAAGATTTGTTTCAATTGCAAAAGCGAGTACATGTTATGTGTGAAGAGAATGGATTTTCTTTAGAAACACGCCCATATCATCCGCATATTACTGTTGCACGTAAATGGGTAGGAGAAGAAAAGTTTAATTTAGAACATATAAAGGAAGTGCCTGAAATATCATTTCAAGCGGATACGATTACTTTATACGAATCTCACGTAAAGGAGACACCGAAATATAAAGCAATTGCTGAAATAAAATTACAAAAATAGAATGTATGAAAACGTTTTTTATACAGGTGAATATACTATAAAGAACAATGTGTTACTGTATAGGGCTTCGCTGATAAGAAAAGCCTTATCATTTGCAGCTCGTTTCATTTTAACTTTAAGAATGATGGTGATTTTTTTATGTTGAAAGTAAAACGTCCATTTGATGCCTATTTAGATGAAATGAATAAAATTACAATTTTGCTCCCACATGCGTATGGAACAAGTCGGACATTTCGTTTGCAAGAAGGAAGTAACGTGAAAGATTTACCGATTGCTCATACAATTGCGCTTCCGGATGCAACGAAGTATGAGTGCTTTATAGAAGAGCCGCTAGATGTGGGGAAGTATTATACAGTACGAGATGAACGGAATGAAGAAACAGATTTACAAATAGGTGCTGTCATAAGAACAGCGATTTTCGATGAAAAGTATTATTACGAAGGTACAGATTTAGGGGCAGTACACCAAAAGGAAGCAACTACATTTAAAGTATGGGCTCCAACTGCGAGGCTTGCGAAAGTAAGAATTTATAAAAGTGATAAAGAATATACCGATCACGAAATGCACAGAGAAGAAAATGGAGTATGGGCTCATACATTACAAGGCGATTTAGCCGGAGAAAATTATACATTTCTTGTTTGTATAAATTTAATATGGAACGAAGCTGTGGATCCTTATGCAAAATCAGTGACTGTAAATGGGAAGTACGGCGTTGTTATTGATTTGGAAAAGACGAATGTAACAAAGCGAGGGCAATTACCACCTTTACAAGCAATGACAGATGCCATATTGTATGAACTGCATATTCGTGATGCTACTATTCATCCGAATAGTGGAGTGAGTAAAAAAGGAACATATAAAGGGCTAATGGAAGAAGGAACAACAGGACAAAATGGGACGTTAACAGGTTTGTCTCATATAAAAGATTTAGGTGTTACACATGTTGAACTATTACCTTTATATTGTTTCGGTGGTGTAGATGAGGCAAACCCTTCCTCTGCGTATAATTGGGGTTACAATCCATTATATTACAACGCACCAACGGGATTTTATGCTACAAATCCTTCTGACCCGTATAACAGGATCGTAGAGTGTAAACAGCTGATTGAAACATTTCATGAGCATGGCATTAGGGTGATTATAGATGTTGTATATAATCATGTGTATGAAAGAGAGCTATCGTCATTTGAAAAGCTTGTTCCAGGATATTATTTTCGTCATGGTGAAAATGGTATGCCTTCTAATGGGACGGGAGTCGGAAATGATATAGCATCTGAACGGAAAATGATGAGGAAATTCATTGTAGAGTCTATTTTATATTGGCTTACAGAGTACAATGTTGATGGATTTCGGTTCGACTTAATGGGAATTTTAGATGTTGATACAATAAATATAATAGAAAAAGAAGTGCGAAACATAAAGCGAGATGCACTGCTATTAGGAGAAGGATGGGATCTACAAACACCACTTCCTCTAGAGGAAAAAGCAACGTTAAATAACGCAAAGAAAATGCCGCATATTGCGCAATTTAATGATCAATTTCGTGATGGGATAAAAGGGAGTACCTTTCATATAAATAAACGTGGTTTTGCATTTGGTGGGTATGTAGACTGTAATCATTTGCAGTATATTGCATCAGGAAGCCTTTTGAGTATGAAAGAAACAGGTTTGTTTCTAGAGCCTGTGCAAAGCATTAACTATGTAGAATGTCATGACAATATGACGATGTGGGATAAACTAATGCGCAGTAATGAAGAGTCGGAAGAGATTTTGAAAAAACGTCACGTGCTAGCAACTGCAATGGTGATTCTGTCGCAAGGCATCCCTTTCTTACATGCTGGGCAAGAGTTTTATCGTACGAAGCAAGGAAATGAAAATAGTTATAATGCAAATGATGAAATTAATCAATTAGATTGGGATCGAAAAGAGAAAGAAATAGAGACCGTTAACTATATAAAAGGTTTAATTGCGATTCGTAAAGAGCACGGAGCATTCCGGTTACAAAATGCAGACCTTATAAAAAAGCATATGACTTTTTTACAAACATCCCCAGAAGTACTTGCATATCATTTAGAAAATGTAGAGTCGTTTGGACCGTGGAAAGAAATTGTCGTTTTATTTAATAGCAGTTTAGAAGCGAAAACGGTGCAACTGCCGAAAGAAGAAACGTGGCATGTGCTAGTAAACGAAAAGCAAGCGAAAATAGAGCCAATTTCTTCATTTAGAGGAAAGGAACTTAGGCTCGCTCCGATTAGCACGTATATATTGACGATAATGTGACAAATCGCTACTTGACGGTGAGAATGTAATAAATGTAGAATTGACAAAGGTGACGATTTTGATAAGTTGTCATTCTATGGCTGGTTTTGTAAAATAAAATAGAGAGTTTTTGGCTTATGCCAAATTTTCTTTTCATTTACAGTAAAATATATATGAATCCACAACATGTGTAGAAATGTTGCGGTTTTTCTTTTCATAACTATAAAAGATAAGGATTTGTTAACGGGTAATGAATATGGAATGGTTGGAACAATTATTAGGAAAAGAGTGGAGTCTTGTACCGGCTGGTGGAGTAACGGGCGATGCATATATTGCGCAAAACGGACAACAGAGGTTATTTTTAAAGCGGAATACATCGCCCTTTTTAGCGGTATTGTCAGCAGAAGGAATTGTTCCAAAATTACTTTGGACAAGAAGGGTAACGAACGGTGATGTAATTTCTGCTCAAAAATGGCTTCCGGGACAGAAGTTAGAGCCAGAGGATATGAAACTAGAACGTGTTGCGAAACTTTTGAAGAAAATACACTCCTCTAAAGCACTTGTGCAGATGATTCAGAGACTTGGGAAGCAGCCGCTTCACGCACAAGAGTTATTACAACAACTGCAACTTGTGTTAAGAGGAGATATAAGGGATGAGGAAACAATTCAACAAGGTCTTCAATATTTAATGGATTCATTAAAAGATATTGAATACAACGAATTCGTTGTATGCCATTGTGATGTAAACCATAACAATTGGCTATTGTCGGATGAAGATGAGTTGTTTTTAATTGATTGGGATGGAGCTGTAATTGCTGACCCAGCTCTAGACCTCGGTATGTTATTATATTGGTACATTCCGCGCCAAGAATGGAGTGAGTGGCTCGGTTACTATGATATTGAAATGGATGAATCGCTGCTTAAACGTATGAGATGGTATGTGATAGCACAAACGATTTTGTCTATTCAATGGCATACAACAAAAAAACAGCAAGCAGAAGCTGAATATTGGCATCAATATTTACAGCAACTACTTGCTTCAGAGTAATACTTAAGAAAAATTGTCCATTCCAGCAATCCACTGAGTAAGTTGTTCTTGATTATTGGAAATGTGGTTGTCCAAATTAGAGGAAGATTTACCCGATTGACTATAAGAATATACATCGTTTAGCATTGCTTTAGCGTCACTACTTATATTATCGTTTGCGAGTAACGATTGAATGAGACGCTCTAATTGCTCGCATTCAGAAACTGTCCCGCAACAATCACTTTGGTGATTGACTAAAATATCTTTCAGCACTTCTAATTGATGTTGTTGATTAATTGGCATGAACGGATCATCCTTTCGATTGTTTTTCTCTTCTTAGAAAAGTAAGAGAAAAAGCTGTTTCGTCATGGAATGTTTAATGCTGTATGTAGTTTTTATCAAAATGGTACATCTTATACTTGAAAGAAACGGACCGAGTGCTCGTACGTACTTGGTTTTTTGTTTGGTAGATTGATTAAAAACAGAAAGAAGGAATTATTCCTTTAAAATAGCTATGTAAAGAGAGGGAAACATCTATGCGTTTAAGACATAAACCATATGCAATGGATCGAATTAATGAGTATTCACATATCGTAATCGGAAACCCAGAGGAGCGCGCTGGTAACTGGAAAGAAGTATTTGGAAATGAGCAACCCATTCACATCGAAGTAGGTACAGGTCGTGGCCGCTTTATGTATGATATGGCAAAAGCCAATCCACATATTAATTATATTGGAATTGAAAAATTCACAAGTGTTGTTGTAGATGCACTGGATAAATTAATTGAAGAAGAATTGCCGAACTTAAAGTTAATTAATAAAGATGCTGAAGATTTAACAGTTTTCTTTGCAAAAGGTGAGATCGATCGCGTGTATTTAAACTTCTCAGATCCATGGCCAAAGAAACGTCATACGAAGCGTCGTTTAACGTACAAAACGTTTTTACGCAATTATGAAGAAGTGTTAGTAGAAGGCGGAGAAATTCATTTCAAAACAGATAACCAAGGTTTATTTGAATATTCTCTTATGAGTATGGCGGAGTATGGTATGTTACTAACTTACTTAAGCTTAGATCTTCATAACAGCGACTTTGAAGGTAACATTATGACTGAGTACGAAGAGAAATTCTCTAGTAAAGGTCATCGCATTTACCGAGTAGAAGCAAAATATCGTACAGAGCCTATGCAGTAATGCATAGGTTTTTTTGTGTCTAAAATAATCAGAATTTTATGTTAGTATTAAAAGAAAAGGGGGATGAAAAATGGAACAGTTACAAGTTGGAGATATAAAAGTGACGTGGCTAAAAGGTGGGAACACACATTTAGACGGAGGAGCAATGTTTGGCGTTGTGCCGAAAGTACTTTGGTCACGTAAATATAAACATAATGATACAAATCATATTTATTTACGAACAGATCCGTTACTTTTACAAACGAAAGATGGCAACATGCTCATTGATTCTGGTATAGGAAATGGTAAATTGAATGAAAAGATGAAGCGGAATCAAGGTGTAACGGAAGAGTCGTCAGTTGAGAATTCTTTAGAAAAGATGGGACTAAAGCCTGAAGATATTCATTACGTTTTAATGACGCACCTTCACTTTGATCATGCATCTGGTTTAACGAAATGGGAAGGTGATCAACTTGTACCAACTTTTCCAAATGCAAAAGTTTACGTAAGTGAAACAGAGTGGAATGAAATGAGAAATCCAAATATTAGATCCCGTAATACATATTGGAAGGAAAATTGGGAGCCAATTGTAGACCAAGTTGTTACGTTTCAGCAAGAAATAGAAATTACGGATGAAATAAAAATGGCGCATACGGGCGGCCATAGTGACGGACACGCAGTGATCGCTTTAGAAAGCAAAGGGGAAACGATGCTGCATTTAGCAGACCTATTGCCGACGCACGCCCATCAAAATGTATTATGGGTCATGGCTTATGATGATTATCCGATGACATCGATTGAAAATAAGCAAAAGTGGATGAAGTATGGTGCTGAAAACGATGCTTGGTTCACTTTTTATCATGACGCGTATTATCGCGCAGTAAAGTGGAATGAGGAAGGTCATATCGTAGAAAAAATAGAACGGAAAACGGGTATAGAAGCATAAAAATGGGAGGGTGTTCCAGCAGTCTGTTGGAGCAGTCTCCTTTTTGTTGTCGTTTTTTGTCGGTAAGTCGATATATTTCAAAAATCGCTGATATATTTGGAGTTGCAGCCGATATATTCGAAAAAACGCCGATATAATTTCAATCACTATCTGCAATTAAAAAATAAGAGGTTCACCTAATGGGAACCCTCCTGTTTATGCTGCTATAACCTCTAAAACAGTACCTGTTTTAGCATCAACTAAAAATTCAAATCGTTCTTGTATATCATTTAACATCGTTGTAAGACCGCCGCGATACACTTCATACGCGACATCATATTTTTCAAATGTCTCTGGAACCATATGTACCCAAGAGCCAGTAATTTCACCTTTATGACTTAATGCTTGTTTTACCATTTTCAATGCTTTTTCTGAAGAAATATGGGATTGTTCTTGTACTTTGTTTGCAACGAAATAACCAGCTGCGAACCCAACGCCAAGACCTGCTACTAAACCTTTCCAGCTCATATATTCACCTCAATTCTATAAAATAAAAATAGTGTACCGATAATAATTATAAAGCAAATACAGCTAAAAAAGAAGAAACTAGAAACATTTCGAAAATTTCGTTACAATAAAAGAGGTATTCTACTAAGGTTTGAAAGAAGGGGACTTCGTGAATAAAGAGACATTACAATTATTTCGTACGTTAACAGAATTACAAGGTGCATCAGGTTTCGAACATGATGTACGCCGTTTTATGAAGCAAGAATTAAGCAAATATGCAGATGAAATTGTACAAGACGGTTTAGGTAGCGTATTTGGTCTGAAAAAAGGGGACGAAACTGGCCCGCGTGTTCTTGTAGCAGGTCATATGGATGAAGTAGGTTTTATGGTTACGCAAATTACGAAAAACGGAATGCTTCGTTTTCAACCTTTAGGCGGCTGGTGGAGCCAAGTACTATTAGCTCAGCGCGTTCAAGTTATGACGAAGAATGGCCCTGTTATTGGGGTTGTTGGTTCTATTCCTCCTCATTTATTAAGTGACGCGCAACGTGCAAAACCGATGGATATAAAAAATATGTTAATTGATATAGGCGCAGATAGCTATGAAGATGCGATTGAGATTGGTGTAAAACCAGGACAACAAATCGTGCCAATCTGCCCGTTTACGCCGATGGCAAACGAAAAGAAAATTATGGCGAAAGCTTGGGACAACCGTTATGGGTGTGGCCTTGCAATCGAATTACTAAAAGAATTAAAAGACGAAACATTACCAAACACATTGTACTCTGGTGCGACTGTACAAGAAGAAGTTGGTCTTCGCGGTGCTCAAACTGCTGCAAATATGATTCAACCAGATATTTTCTATGCGCTTGATGCAAGTCCAGCTAACGATGCATCTGGTGACAAAACACAGTTCGGTCAATTAGGAAAAGGTGCTCTTCTTCGTATTTATGACCGTACGATGGTAACGCATAGAGGAATGCGCGAATTCATTTTAGATACAGCAGAAACACACAACATTCCGTACCAATACTTTATTTCACAAGGTGGTACAGATGCGGGCCGTGTACATACAAGTAACTCAGGTATCCCATCAGCAGTAATTGGTGTTTGCGCACGCTACATTCATACACATGCTTCTATTTTACATGTTGATGACTATGCAGCAGCGAAAGAACTAATTACGAAGCTTGTAAGAGCAACAGATAAAACGACGTTAGAGACAATTAAGAATAACGCGTAGAGAAGAAGGGCTGAAGAGCCTTTCTTTTTTTAGATTGAATAGATGCTCGAGCGATATATGGTAGCAGTCAGTGCTTAATTGATTCTCGTACGGGGATTAAAACCCCGGGTAGGAAGTGAGAGTAAGGTTGCTTTTGAGTTCGAGGTCCGCAATGTTGTGAGAAAAACTCTTCTTTTTCAGAGTGAAGAGACAAACAAGCGATGTGTGGTGGCCGTGCTCCCGTGTATAAAGAACAATTTGATTAAGGGAAAATGATAAATTTTTATAGAGGTGAATGAAATGAAAGTAGTAGTTGGATCGAAGAATAAAACGAAGGTTGGAGCTGTGGAGAAGGTTTGGAAAGATGCCGAAATTACATCTCTTTCTGTTCCTTCAGGAGTAGCAGCACAACCGTTTTCAGATGAAGAGACGATGCAAGGAGCGATCAATAGAGCGAAGCGAGCGCTAGAGGAAGGGGAAGCTCAAATTGGCATTGGACTAGAAGGCGGCGTGATGAAAACGGAGTACGGTTTATTTATGTGTAATTGGGGCGCACTAGCAACAAGTGATGGTAAAACATTCGTTGCCGGCGGGGCGCGTATTACGTTACCGGATGATTTTTTAGCACCTCTTGAAGAGGGCAAGGAGTTAAGTGAAGTGATGGAAGAGTTTGTACAGAGAAAAGATATTCGTAGTCATGAAGGTGCTATCGGTATTTTTACGGATGATTATGTGGACCGTACGGAATTATTTGTACACGTTGTTAAGTTACTTGTTGGGCAATATAAGTATGATGAAAAGCAAGCATAAACCTTGCACCGTGCGCGATGTATGGTAGTATAAAGGAAAGATTATAACATGAAAAAATGCACTCGTTAGAGGAGGAAATATAGATGAAATCATTAGAAAGCATGGAGCAATTCCAAGAGTTAAAAAATGAAGAGAATGTAATCTTTATGTTCTCAGCAGAATGGTGTCCAGACTGCCGCTTCGTAGATCCATTTATGCCAGAAGTAGAAGAGAAATATAGTGATTTCTCATTTTACTATGTAGATCGTGATGAGTTTATTGATTTATGCGTAAAATTAGACGTATTTGGCATTCCGAGCTTTGTAGCGTACAATAAAGGTGAAGAAACAGGTCGCTATGTAAACAAAGATCGTAAAACACAAGAACAAATCGAAGAGTTCATTGAAGGTTTAAAATAAGGCAATTTGCCAATTGAATTGTAAAACAACCTCTACCTTCGCGGGGGAGGTTATTTTTTTGGAAGGGAGGAAAAAGAGATGAAGATGACAAGTAAAAAGATGAAAGACGAGTTAATGAAGAAATTATCTCGCCCGGAATGGGACTTTCAGTATGATAGTGAGAAAGAAGTTCTACGTATAGAACAGAAAGACTCAAAAAAAGGTATTAACGTATCGCTTCCAGGAGTTGTAGCAAAATGGGAAGTGAATAAAGAAAAGGCGATTGAAGAGGTTGCCTACTACGTACAAGAAGCGTTAATTGCGATGCATAAGGAAGAAAATAGCGCGGCGAAAATTTTACCTGTTATTCGCTCTACTTCTTTCCCGAAACAAGCAGAAGAAGGAAATCCGTTTATTATGACGGATCATACGGCGGAAACACGTATTTACTATGCGCTAGATTCGAATAAAACATATCGTCTCATTGACGAGCGTTTATTACAAAAATTAGGGCTTACAGAGCAACAAGTGCGTGAAATGGCATTATTCAACGCTCGCTCATTAGGTTATGAATTTAAACAAGACACAGTGGCAGGTAATACATTCTACTTTTTAAACACAAATGATGGGTATGATGCGACTCGTATTTTAAACGAATCATTACTACAATCGATGCGTGAAAAGATTTCTGGTGACATGGTTGTTGCTGTTCCTCACCAAGATGTATTAATTATTGCTGATATCGTCAACGAAATCGGTTATGATATTATTGCACAAATGACAATGAAATTTTTTGCCGAAGGGCATGTTCCGATTACATCACTTTCATTCGTATATGAAGATGGGGACTTTGAACCAATCTTTATTTTAGCGAAGAATCGGAAGAAGACAGATGGAAAAGAGAAAGGATGAACGAAGTGAACGTTTTTTACAACCTTGAAGGAATTGGTGACACTCTAATTGTTGCCTTACAAGATATTACTTTAGAGAACCGTACTTTTGATCGCAAAGGAGATGTTGCACGCGTATATGACCGTGAAAGCAACGAAACAGCAGGATTCAACATCTTTAATGCATCTTCTTACTTAGAAGTAAAAGAAACAGGTAACCTTACATTAACGAAAGAACTTGTAGAAAAAATTAACGAAATTTTAGCGAAGAACGGCTTTGAAGAAACAGTAGAAGCAGATCTTTCTCCGAAATTTGTTGTAGGCTATGTAGCTGAAAAAGAGAAACACCCAAATGCCGATAAGCTAAACATCTGTAAAGTAGAAATCGGTACAGAAACATTACAAATCGTATGTGGCGCACCAAACGTTGATGCAGGACAAAAAGTTGTCGTTGCAAAAATCGGCGCTGTAATGCCAAGCGGTATGTTAATCAAGCCAGCTGAGCTTCGCGGAGTTCCTTCTGCTGGAATGATTTGTTCAGCACGTGAATTAGAGCTTCCAGATGCTCCACAAGAAAAAGGTATTCTTGTATTAGAAGATAGCTTTGAAGTTGGACAAGAGTTTAAATTTTAATTGATATAAGAAAAGAGAGGTTGTCCTTTTGGGCAGCCTCTCTTTTCTTTATTTTCATTTTGCGCCGGGTAATCTATGTTTTCTATTGAATCGTTGATATATTGCGAGTTGTGACAGATATATTCAAAAAATCGTTCATATTATAAGGATGTCACCTTTTTTCTTTGAATCTATATTGTATTTTATAAACAAACTAGTTAAAATTTAGAAAAAAGAAGGGGATAGACGTATGAAACAACAACCAAAAATCGCAGAACTTCTG
Source organism: Bacillus sp. FSL W8-0519 (assembly GCF_038005585.1). Classification (NCBI taxonomy): domain Bacteria; kingdom Bacillati; phylum Bacillota; class Bacilli; order Caryophanales; family Bacillaceae; genus Bacillus; species Bacillus sp. FSL W8-0519. The sequence goes on along the minus strand of NZ_JBBOTL010000001.1, from coordinate 4,540,886 downwards.
AAACGAATTGAAACTTCAAAACAGCAAGATATCGAGTTAGGTACTTATGAGATATATTTGTTTAGTGAAAATGAATTAGAAAAAGGACAAATTGGTTATCGATATGATAAACATAAAAATTCATTACTAAGTAAAGAACACGGAAAATGGAAAGATGAATGGATTGTTATTGGATATGAAACAGATATGGGAGACCCAGTTTTCGTGAATATCGATGATGATGCGTATCCAGTGTATACGGCAGAGCGTGGTACAGAATTGTGGCAACCCGTTCATATTGGAAATATAGATGAGATTATAAAACAATTATAAAAAACTTTGAGACCGGTGCAAAGTGTAACGGATAGTGTAGATGAGTATCGGAAGAGTAAAGCTTGAACGCATTCTTACATGTAAGAATGCGTTTTTCTATATGAAAACACTCGTAAATTAGAATATTATGGATAAATATGACATGCTTAATTTTACCTGCACTTTTTGCCGAATGCTGATACAATAAAGGATGTTACTATTTAGTAGAAAGAGTGGTAAGCATGTTAGATTGGATGAAAAAGCTGTTTAACAAAGAGGAAGAACAAACAGCGATGAATAAAGAAGTACAAAAGCAAGTTGAAAGTCAGCCGAAAATTCCTCGTGTAAACCACTACACTGAAGCAAGAGAAGCACAAATGGCAAGTAGGAATGCAGGTAAATGCCGTTTTCCATTAGTACCGGATAATGGGTTCGATGAAGAGGATGTTATAGAAACAGGGCGTTTTGAAGAACAACCTGTTCAAGCTGTAACATATGAGAATCAGCCTATTCAAAGAGGAATCAAAGTGGAAAGAAGCAGACGACAGTATGTGGAGAAGGTAGTTTCTACATATGAAGAGCCGGAAATACAATATGAACCGGAGCGAGAGCCTGTCGTAAAGAAAGCATCTACACCAGCGCAAGAAAGTAACCGTAGACCATTTCGTCCAACAGAAATGATTTCGCCAATTTACGGATATAACCGTCCTTCAGTAGAGAAAAAGGAAGAAAAGCAGGAGGAAGTAAAGGAAAGAGAAGACCTTGAAATATCTGTAGAGGGCAAATCAGTCGTTGATGCATGGTTAGAGAAAAAAGGATATACATTATCTGATTTCTCAGAAGGACAAGCACCGACTTCTTCTAGTCATAGAGCTGCTAACGAGCAAGGAGAGCAACAATATGAAGAGAGTAAAAAGGAAGAAAAGTCAGTTGTTGATCAATGGCTAGAGAAAAACGGTTATGAAATCGAACGCCAAGAGCCTATAGTGGAAGAAAAAGAAGTGGTTCAAGAAATGAGTGCACCGCAGGAAGTTCCAGCGGCTGAATTACTTCATGAAACAATTGCTGAGCGCATGGAAGATGCGAAGCAAGAAAGTGATGTAGTGGACAAAAACATTCTACAAGAGGAATTAGTAGATTCTAAAGTAGAGCACGAGGATACAATATTATCAGAAGAAATTAAACGTAGTACAGAAATAGAACAACCTACTATTGAAGTAGAAAAACAAGCACCAGAAGAATCAGTGATTGTCAAAGCAGAAGAAAAACTTGAAGAAACAATTGTTGTAGAAATACCAGAAGAAGTGGAAGTAATTGTGGAAACAGAAGAGTCAGAAGAAGTAGAAGTAATTGCAGAAACAAAAGAGTCAGAAGAAGTGGAAGTAATTGCAGAAACAGAAGAGTCAGAAGAAGTAGAAGTAATTGCAGAAACAGAAGAGTCAGAAAAAGTAGAAGTAATTGCGGAAGCAGAAGAGTCAGAAGAAGTGGAAGTAATTGCAGAAGCAGAAGAGTCAGAAAAAGTGGAAGTAATTGCAGAAGCAGAAGAGTCAGAAGAAGTGGAAGTAATTGCAGAAGCAGAAGAGTCAGAAGAAGTAGAAGTAATTGCAGAAACAGAAGAGCAAAAAGAAGTGGAAGTAATTGCGGAAGCGGAAGCACCAGAAGAAGTGGAAGTAATTGCGGAAACAGAAGAGCAAGAAGAAGTAGAAGCAATTGCGGAAGCGGAAGAGCGAAAAGAAGTAGAAGTAATTGCAGAAACAGAAGCACCAGAAGAAGTAGAACCTGTAGCACTTGAAGAAATGCAACAAGAAATGGTGTTAAATGAAGCAATTGAACAAAAGAATGAATTCATACATGTTGCTGAGGCTGATGAACAAACGAAAAAAGATGTTCAAAGCTTTGCGGATGTTTTAATTACAGAAGAACAACCAGTTGCAGAAGAAACACCGGTCGTAGAAGAACAACCAGCTGCAGAGGAAGCACCGATTGCAGAAGAAACATCGGTCGTAGAAGAACAATCGGTTGTAGAAGAAGCACCGATTGCAGAAGAACAATCAGTTGCAGAAGAACAACCAGTTGTACAAAAAGAAGAACCAAAACGTGAGAAAAAGCGTCACGTACCATTTAATGTTGTTATGTTGAAACAAGATAGAGCGCGATTAATGGAAAGACATGCGTCTAGAACGAATGCAATGCAACCTTCTATGAGTGAACGAGTAGAGAATAAGCCTGTACATCAAGTAGAAGAACAGCCACAAGTGGAAGAAAAACCAATGCAACAAGTAGTAGTGGAACCACAAGTGGAAGAAAAACCAATGCAGCAAGTAGTGGTAGAACCACAAGTGGAAGAAAAACCAATGCAACAAGTAGTAGTGGAACCACAAGTGGAAGAAAAACCAATGCAACAAGTAGTAGTGGAACCACAAGTGGAAGAAAAACCAATGCAACAAGTAGTGGTAGAACCACAAGTGGAAGAAAAACCAATGCAGCAAGTAGTGGTAGAACCACAAGTGGAAGAAAAGCCAATGCAGCAAGTAGTGGTAGAACCACAAGTGGAAGAAAGACCAATGCAACAAGTAGTAGTGGAACCACAAGTGGAAGAAAAGCCAATGCAGCAAGTAGTGGAGCCACAAGTGCAGCCAGTACAACAAGTAGTGGCAGAGCAAGTACAAAAGCCAATTTCAAGTACGGAAGTAGAAGAGAAAGCATATGTTGTAAATCAAAGAGAGAATGATGTGCGCAATGTATTGCAAACGCCACCGACGTATACGATTCCATCATTAACATTACTATCGATTCCGCAGCAAGCAGCGTTAGATAATACGGAATGGTTGGAAGAACAGAAAGAATTATTAGATACAACGTTTAATAATTTCCACGTTGGCGCACATGTTATTAATGTATCGCAAGGTCCAGCAGTAACTCGTTTTGAAGTACAGCCAGACCCAGGTGTAAAAGTAAATAAAATTACAAACTTAAGTGATGATATTAAGCTAAGTTTAGCGGCGAAAGATATTCGTATTGAAGCGCCGATTCCAGGGAAGAGTGCGATTGGAATCGAAGTTCCCAATAAAGAAAGTAAGCCAGTATTTCTTCGTGAAATTTTAAGAAGTCCTGTGTTTACAAAGAGTGAATCACCGCTTACGGTTGCGCTTGGACTTGATATTTCAGGTGATCCAATTGTAACGGATATTCGAAAAATGCCACACGGACTTATTGCGGGTGCAACAGGTTCAGGTAAAAGTGTGTGTATTAACGCCATTTTAACGAGCATTTTATATAAAGCGAAACCACATGAAGTGAAGTTAATGTTAATCGATCCGAAGATGGTTGAGCTTGCACCATACAATTCTGTTCCACATCTTGTAGCACCTGTTATTACGGATGTAAAAGCAGCGACAGCTGCATTAAAATGGGCAGTTGAAGAAATGGAGCGCCGTTATGAATTATTTGCGCACGCAGGAGCTCGTGATTTAACTCGTTACAATACGATTGTAAGTGAGCGAGAAATTCCGGGAGAGACATTACCTTATATCGTTATTGTCATTGACGAGCTAGCCGATTTAATGATGGTAGCACCTGGTGATGTTGAGGAAGCGATTTGTCGTATTGCGCAAAAAGCACGTGCTTGTGGTATTCATTTATTAGTAGCGACGCAGCGTCCATCTGTAGATGTTATTACAGGTTTAATTAAGTCGAACATTCCAACGCGTATTGCGTTTACTGTATCATCTCAAGTTGATTCGCGTACGATTATTGATATTGGGGGCGCGGAGAAATTACTTGGCCGTGGTGATATGTTATTCTTAGGGAACGGTACGTCTAAGCCAGTTCGTGTACAAGGTGTATATGTATCGGATGATGAGATTGAAAAGACAGTTGATCATGTGAAAAAGCAAATGAAGCCGAATTACTTATTTAAGCAAGAGGATTTATTAGCGAAAACAGAACAGGCTGAGTCGGAAGACGAATTGTTCCTTGATGCATGTCAATTTGTTGTAGAACAAGGGGGAGCGTCCACATCTTCTGTACAGCGAAAATTCCGCATCGGTTATAATCGCGCGGCACGTCTCATTGAAGAGATGGAATCGCAAGGAATTATTTCTGAAGCACGAGGAACGAAGCCAAGAGATGTCCTTATTTCTGAGGATGAATTTGCCGCTATGCAGGAAACAAATGTATAGTAAACGGTTTTGCTGTATACTAAGAGAAAATGTTGGATAGTAAAGTAGGGAGTAAAGCGACATGAAAGAAATTGAATTAAAATTAAAAGGTGAAATAAATAGACTAACAAATAAAACATTTAAATTTGACGAACGCGTTGGAGAAGGTTGGTTCTCTGCCGTTTACTTTTTAAAGACTAGAGAAATCATCGAAGAATTTCGCCCGAAAAGTGTTGTAACGATGCAATTTTTCCAAAAGGAAAATGCAGTTCTTTGCGGAACAGATGAAGTTATTGCATTGCTACAAACATTCGCTAAAAATCCTGAGGAACTTGAGATTAACTCTTTAAAAGATGGCGATAAAATTAGTCCATTTGAAACAGTGTTAACAATTCATGGTCCTTATGAAAATTTCGGATTTTTAGAAGGTGTTATTGATGGGATTTTAGCTCGTCGTACATCGGTTGCGACAAACGTATATAACGTTGTCCAAGCTGCACGTAGCGTAGATAAAGAAAAACCAGTTATTTTCATGGGAGACCGTGATGATCATTATACACAACAAGCTGGTGACGGTTATGCAGCATACATCGGTGGTATGAGCGCACAAGCGACGCATGCGATGAATGAATGGTGGGGCAAAAGTGGTATGGGGACAATGCCTCACGCATTAATTCAAATGTTTAATGGTGATGTTGTGGAAGCGGCAAAAGCATATCATAAAAAATTCCCAGAAGATGAATTAGTTGTATTAATTGATTACAACAATGATGTCATTACAGATGCACTTCGCGTAGCACGTGAATTTGGATCAACATTAAAAGGTGTACGTGTAGATACGTCTCGCACGATGATTGATCAATACTTCATTCGCCACCCAGAAGTACTTGGAACATTCGATCCACGTGGTGTAAACCCATCGCTTGTATTCGCACTTCGTAAAGCACTTGATGAAGAAGGATTCCAGCATGTAGACATCGTTGTAACTGGTGGATTTGATGAGAAACGTATTCGTGAATTTGAAGCTCAAAACGTACCTGTTGATATATACGGAGTAGGAAGTAGCTTATTAAAAATGAATATTGGCTTTACTGGTGATAACGTAGAATTAAATGGAAAACCAGAGGCGAAAGCTGGTCGTAAATATCGTCCAAACCCACGTCTAGAACGTGTTCAATTAAAAAAAAGAGAAGATATGTAAGAGAGAGAAAAACTGATAGGTGATTGACCCTATCAGTTTTTCTGTTATCATAGTATAGCGGCTTCTTTTTTGCTATAATGGATTTGTTATGGACATAAAAAAGAAGTACGTACGAGTTTATCCTGATAAGTGAAGGGAAGAATAACTTCACTACATCAAAAATGTATGATGATTACCAAAATAAGAAAAGATTCATATACTGTCTTATAGATAGGCCGTTGTATTAGTTCGAAATGTTGGAGGTTCTTTAAGATGACAGTTTACCATTTTGTAGGAATTAAAGGAACAGGAATGAGTTCATTAGCGCAAATTCTTCATGACATGAAGCATACTGTTCAAGGGTCTGATTATGAAAAGCGTTTCTTTACACAAACAGCGTTGGAAAAGCGTAGTATCTCGATTCTTCCTTTTGATAAAAGTAATGTAAAAGAAGGACAAGTGATTATTGCAGGAAATGCATTTCCTGATACGCATGAAGAAATCGTAGCAGCAAAAGAATTAAACATCCCAGTACATCGTTACCATCACTTCTTAGGTGACCTTATGAACCAATACACAAGTGTTGCTGTAACTGGTGCACATGGAAAAACATCAACAACTGGTTTGTTAGCCCATGTAATGCAAGGTGCACACCCTACATCTTACCTTATTGGAGATGGAACAGGGCATGGGGTAGAAAATAGTAAGTATTTTGTATTTGAAGCTTGTGAGTATCGTCGTCATTTCTTGTCTTACAATCCAGACTATGCGATTATGACAAACATTGATTTTGATCATCCAGATTATTTCACAGATATCAATGATGTATTCAGTGCATTCCAAGAGATGGCATTGCAAGTGAAAAAAGGCATTATTGCATGTGGAGATGATGAAGAACTTCAAAAAATTCAAGCGAAAGTACCTGTTATTTTCTATGGATTTGGAGAAGATAATGATTTCCAAGCACGTAACATTCAAAAGAGAACAGATGGTACTATTTTCGATGTATTCGTTCGTAATACGTACTATGACACGTTCAAAATTACAGGATACGGCAATCACAGCGTATTAAATGCATTAGCAGTAATCGCGCTTTGCCATTATGAAAATGTTGATGTAGAAGCAGTTAAGCATCAGTTAACAACTTTTGAAGGCGTAAAACGTCGCTTTAATGAGAAGCCGATGGGAGAGCAAGTTATTATTGATGACTACGCACACCATCCGACAGAAATTAATGCAACGATTGAAGCCGCTCGTCAAAAACATCCAGAGCGTGAAATTGTCGCTGTATTCCAGCCGCACACATTCTCACGTACAGAAAAGTTCTTAGATGAGTTCGCTGAAAGCCTAAGCAAAGCTGATCAAGTATACTTATGTGATATTTTCGGATCAGCGCGCGAAAACAAAGGTGAATTAACAATCGAAGATCTGCAAAAGCGTATTGACGGTGCAGAATTAATTACAGATACAACAACGGATGTATTAAAGAAACATAAAAACGGCGTTCTCATTTTCATGGGCGCAGGAGACATCCAAAAATTCGAAGCAGCTTACGTAAAAGAAGTTCAAGTTGCAGAGAAATAATAGAAAAGACGCATAGCTTAGCTGTGCGTCTTTTTTGTTGTGTTCGATATATTTAAAAACCATGGATAGGTTGGTATTGTTTATTCTTTTTGTAGAGTTGTTTTAACAAAACGATATAAATTGAACTAAAAAGTACATATCCAATTAAATAATAGAATGAAAACATATCGAATTGTTTTGTTATGATGATGCGAATTGCGAAAAATGAAAATGGAAGAGCGATTAAAAGCCTTGAGCTAATGGAAATTATTGTTTTAAAGTATTTTAATAAGTCTGTATTCCAATGGTTTTCTCTACAGATGAACCAAATGTTACTTGCTATAAAAGCTAGTACAAATGGCAAATTAGCTGAAATATTGATGAAGCCTAGTACAATAGGTACTGATAGAGCACCAAGTGGACCGATAGATAGGCCAGAATAATATTTTATAAATGTATTTGTAGATTGCTGTACATCTTGAATAACGTCGATATATTCTGCTGCAATTTCCTTTGCTAGTTCTTTTGGAGGAAGAAATTCTGCAATCACTTGTGAAGGGATGCTTGCTGATGGTATCCCTTCACTTTCTTTACTTAATGCATTTTCGTATAAATCAGATTTAATTTCTAGCACATGTTGTTCGCGTGCTGATGTAGGTAAGTTCATTAAACCTTTCTGAAAATCGTGTAAGAAAGAAATAATGAGTTCATTTGCAAAGAATTGTTCCTTGTTCATTTTTTATCCTCTCCTTTAGCTAGTAACATTAGAGCTTGATACACGGCATCATAATCATGTAAGCGACTATGTAAAATTTCTCTCCCTTCGTCTGTAATGCGATAGTATTTTCTTTTTGGGCCATCACCAGACTCTTCCCAATAGGAAACAGCCCAATTGTTTTTCGTGATTCGATTTAATATAGGATAAATCGAGCCATTGGGGATATGAAATACAGGGATTTCTTGTAATGCACTTGTAATTTCGTATCCGTACATAGGTTGTTTACTTATTAAGGATAAAATAGCGAGATCAAAAACACCTTTACGTAATTGAATTATAAAATTATCATTTTTTTCCATACTTTAACTATATACGATTCATATCTAGATATCAATCATATATAGTGGATTTTTATTTCTGTATTGACCTAGAGCTAACTCTAGGTTGTAAGATGAATATGTAAAAACAAGGGGGAGAGAACATGTATAAAATCGGTGAAGTAGCAGAATTAACAGGGATGGGTATTCATACTTTGCGTTACTATGAGAAATTAGGATTATTACCACCACCAACGCGAAATAGCGGGATTCGTCAATATACAGAAGGTGATGTGCGCCTATTAAAATTTTTATGTTCATTAAAACAAACTGGAATGTCATTAGAAGAGATGGCTGAGTTTGCAAGTGATGGATGCATTATAGAGGAAATTAGGCAGAGGAAAGAGGAAGTGCCAGCGAAAGTAAAAAAGAGAATTTCAATTTTAACAACTCATTTAGAAAGATTAAAAGAACAGCAAGAACAATTGCGAAAAGTTGTCCAGCTAACAGAAGAGAAGTTAGAAATCTATTACGGTTTTCTAGAAGGAAAAGACTTGGAGGCCGACAATGAAAAATAAAGTATATGCGCAGTTATTAGGATTTGCGATATTTACTGGTGGAACATTTAATGCTTCGAAATATGCGGTGCAGTATTTCGAAGCGATTCATATAGCAGCATGGCGTTTTGGGATTGCTGCATTTGTGATGTTATGTCTGTTAAAAATACGAAAAGATTTTGAGGTGGAGGTATGGAGGCAAAACAGGATCTATTACCTTTTGTTAGGCATTGTTGGTGTATATTCGGTTTTAACTTCTTTTTTTTTTTAGGAATGAAACATACAGAAGCTATGAATGGTGCACTTATTATGGCGACAAACCCGCTTGTTACGACGCTGTTAGCAAGTGTTATTTTACGGGAGAAAATAGTAAAGCGCCAAGGTATTGGAATGTTACTTGCACTAATTGGTGTTGTTTTTGTGCTTACGCAAGGTTCGTTTACCGCAATACAAAATTTATCATTTTCAAAAGGGGATTTTTATATTTTATTAGGAAATATTTGCTGGGCGTTATACGGTGTACTAGGCAGAAAGTTTATTAAAACTGGTAATCCAATACAAACGACGACATATACGATGACTATTGGTGCACTTGCCTTTATGATCATATCTTCTACACAAAAAAGTATAGTAACAGTTTTAGAAATTCCTTTGTTGGCATGGGGAGCGATTCTCTTTATGGCAATTGGAATGAGTGTGCTTGGTTACTTATGGTGGAATAATGGAATTGCTCAAATTGGTGCAGCAAGGACATCTTTATTTTTTAATCTAGTGCCTGTAGTTACAATGATTATTTCTTTTTTAGAGGGAGTAAATATAGCACCCGCACAATGTATAGGGATGCTATTGGTTATTACGGGAGTATTGTGTTCATCAGGTTTTATACAAATAAAATCAAAAGAAAGTGTGAATATTTAACATTTTTCGTTTAGAAATGTTAGAATAATAAGAAAAATGAAAAGGGAGCTAAAAAACATGTTCACACTCCGGGTAGATGACGAAATCGAACTACAATTACTAGAAAAACATCATAAAGAGGAACTATATCAATTAATAAATCAAAACCGTAATCATTTAAGAAGATGGCTTCCTTGGGTAGATGGGACGAAATCTGCTGATGCTTATAATGAGATTTGTCCGATGTGGTTAAAGAAGTTTGCAGAGGGAGACGGTTTTGAAAGTGGTATACGTTATAAAGGAAAGCTCGTTGGGATGGTAGGTATTCATCCAGTGAGCTGGGGGAAGAAAGCGGCGAGTCTTGGATATTATCTTGCAGAAGATGCTGGCGGGAAAGGTATTATGACGCGTAGCGTGAAGGCTGTACTTCACTATGCATTTGAGAATTTAAAATTAAATAAAATGGAAATTAGATGCGGTGTTGAAAATGTGAAAAGCCGCGCGATCCCAGAGCGTTTAGGATTTAAGTTAGATGGTATTTTAAGAGATGAAGAATGGCTATACGATCACTTCCACGATATCGCTGTATATAGTTTATTAGCTTCAGAGTGGAAGGAGATTCGATGAACGAGAAGATTCATATTGTTCCGTATGAAAGTACATTTCAAGAGGAAGTAGTAAACCTTATCGTTCATATTCAGCAAAAAGAGTACAATGTCCCCATTATGAAAGAAGAGCAGCCGGACCTGCTTGAAATAGAAACATTTTATCAAAGGAATCATGGCAACTTTTGGGTAGCAATTTATGATGGTAAAGTAGTTGGAACAGTAGCTTTATTAGATATTGGGAATCATCAAGTAGCGTTAAGAAAAATGTTCGTAAAAAAAGAATTTCGGGGAAAAGAGTGGGGTGCATCACATAAGTTGCTCCAAACAGCAATTTCGTGGGCTGAGAATAAAAAGCTGAAGGATATTTACTTAGGAACGACAGTGAAATTTTTAGCGGCGCATCGCTTTTATGAAAAGAATGGTTTTGAAAGTGTGAGTATAGATGAGTTGCCAAAAAGTTTTCCAGTGTTGCAGGTGGATAAGAAATTTTATAGATATATTGTTTAAGAAGGTCATGTAGAAATGGCCTTTTTTTTATGAACTAAAATGGAAAAAGTGGTATAATTTAGGTTAGGGGGTGCGTGTATGAACTTTCCGATTCAAAGAAGTAAGTCAGTAGTCATTTTCGTTTGTCTCACGTTAGCTTTTATGTTTGTGTATCCACTCGTCATGATTGTCGCAAATAAAGAGCAGTGGATGACAGCGTTAATTGGGATGAGTTTATGCTTCCTTGTTAATGTACCACTCGTTTGGGAAGTATTTATTAAAAAGCATAAAGTAGAAGATGGTGTATTAAAGTACGGTATTTTAAATGATGATGTTGTATTAAAAGATATAAGAGTTGTTCGTCAAGTTGGAAACTACCTTGAAATTACGACGAATGCATACAAAGTACATATGGTTGCGATGCCGCAACATATGACTGAATTTTTGGCACTTATTGAGAAAGAGAATCCACATGTGAAAATAGAAATGGTAGGGAAGAAATGAAATATGTAAAACCTTTGTTTTGCTTGGAAATATTATTTGTACTTGTTGGTTGCACTAGAGTATATATGAAATGGGATCTGCCTTTATATGTTCCTATATTGATTGGTACTATTGCAGTGGCGCTTTTGTATTATTTTCACTTCCAGCAAACAAAAAGTGAGAAAAGTAGCTCAATATAGAGTGAAGATAAAAAAACGCTCGGAAAAAATCCCGAGCGTTTTTCATTATTTTAAGTTCTCTGGGTTTAAAGCTTCTAATTCAGGTACAACGAAGCGTCCGTCTTTACGGATTAGTACGTCGTCGAAGTAAATTTCGCCGCCGCCGTATTCAGGGCGTTGGATGCATACTAAATCCCAGTGAATGTTCGAGTTGTTACCGTTCCATGCATCGTCGTAAGCTTGTCCAGGAGTGAAGTGGAAGCTGCCATCGATTTTTTCATCGAATAGGATGTCTCCCATTGGATGTAAGATGTATGGGTTTACGCCAATTGCGAACTCACCAACGTAGCGTGCGCCTTCGTCTGTATCGAAGATTTTGTTAATGCGTTCTGAATCGTTTGCAGTTGCTTCAACGATTTGGCCGTTCTCGAATTTAAGTTGTACATTTTCAAATGTATAACCGTTGTAAGGAGATGGCGTGTTGTAAGAAACTGTACCGTTAACAGAATCACGAACTGGTGCAGAGTATACTTCACCGTCTGGAATGTTTAAATGACCTGAGCATTTAATTGCTGGAATGTCTTTAATAGAGAATGTTAAGTCAGTTCCAGGTCCAGTTAGGCGCACTTTATCTGTTTTATTCATTAATGTAACAAGGCTATCCATCGCCTTATCCATTTTACCGTAGTCTAAGTTACATACTTCGAAGTAGAAGTCTTCGAAAGCTTCTGTGCTCATTTTCGCAAGCTGTGCCATAGAAGCATTTGGGTAGCGAAGAACAACCCAGCGTGTTTTTGGAACGCGAATGTCTCTATGAACTTTCTTACCAACTGTTTGACCGTGAATTTGCATTCTTTCACTTGGCACGTCAGCTTGTTCGTTAATGTTATCGCCAGAGCGAAGACCGATATAAGCGTCCATATCTTTCATTACGTTTGCTTCATAGGCTGCGATTTGTTCAAAATGTTCTTCAGTAGCACCCATTAATAAAGAGCGATCTACTTGATGATCTTTTAAAGAAACGAATGGGAAACCACCAGCTGCATATGCTTCTTTAACAAGTGCAGTTACAAGTTCTTTTTGTAAGCCAAAGTTTTCAATTAATACTTTTTCGCCTTTTTGTAAGCGAATAGAGTAGTTAATTAAATTGTATGCTAACTTTTCAATGCGTGGATCTTTCATATGTAAAGCCTCCCTACTAATTATGTATCCTCTCCTATTGTAACCTACTTAGTGGAATTTGTTGAATCATTTATGTTAAAGTTAACGAATAAGTATGAAAATTCTAATGGAAAGATAGGGATTAGAACGAAACGGAAAATGATTGTATAATAGGGGAAAGTATGAAAAAGATAAAGGAAGTGATGAAATGCAAGTTCTTTTATATGTAAGTGCAGCTATTATCGCGGTTGCTTTCGCTGTATTAGTAGTGTATGTATGCAGAACGTTGTTATCGGTTCAGAAGACGTTAGAAAACGTTGCAAGCACGTTAGAAGGTTTAGAAAAGCAAATGCAAGGGATTAGCGTAGAGACGGAGCAATTATTACATAAAACAAATGCGTTAGCTGATGACATTCAACAGAAGTCACAATCATTAAATAAAGTAGTATCGGGTGTAGATGGAATTGGAACGACAATCCATTCTTTAAATACGAAACTTCGTAATGTATCAGAGTCTGTTACGGATGAAATTGAAAATAATGCAGATAAAGTAGCGCAAGTTGTACAGTGGAGTAGCGCAGCAATTGAAGTATACAATCATTATCGTGCGACAAGACAAGAGAAAAAGGTTGAAAAAGAAGAACGTAAATTAGAAAGACTCGAGAAAAAAGCTGAAAAGAAAGAAAAGCGCTCTAGACTTCGTATGAGAGGTGAATCGTAATGAATATGACAAAACTTGAAACAATTGAAGAGCTTGAAGTACTAGTAGAAAAAAACGAGCCTTATGTTCTTTTTAAACATAGTACGACATGCCCGATTAGTCATGGTGCCTATACAGAATTTCAAGCTTATTGTAGTGAAGAAAGAGCGGTACCAGCGTATTACTTATACGTACAAGATGCGAGAGATGTTTCGAATCGTGTTGCAGAACAGTACAGCATTAAACATGAATCTCCGCAAGTGTTATACATAAAAGATGGGATGGTAGTATGGAATACGTCTCATTGGAACATAAAAAAAGATGCTTTAGAAGAGAATATTAAGTAAAAAGAAGCAAGCAAAAGGTGCTTGCTTCTTTTTTTTGTTTTTGTTGAAATATATTTAATGGTAAACTGTTAATAGTTCAAACTAAATAACTAGATTGTTGAAAGTAGGTTTTAAGTAATGAAGAAAATGGCATTATCCTTCGCAGTCGTAAGTTTATTACTAGGAGCTTGTAGTAATGATACGATTAGTAAGAAGGATGAAGTTATACAGAAAGATACGAAAGAAAAAAGCATGATTCCGAGAACTGCTGTTTCTAAAGATTATTATAGAACTGTAATTCCTTTAAAAGGACAAAAGGTTATAAATACAGCTAATGTAAAAACAAATTCTAAATTAGATTTAGCAGAGTATGAAAATGGTTTAATGAATATTGCAAAAGAGCAATTTGATACAGAAAACCATGTGCTTCAATTAAATCAGTATATTCCTGAGAAGTTAGTTGATGAACTAGTCGCAAAAGTAGAAGCACCCGTTTTGACAAATATTATAGAACAAGACTATTTCGGGAAACAGAATTCAAATGAATTAAGTTTATCTGGCGTTGTAATTGGGTTAGCTATGTCTTCAAGTGTATCCAATGAAGAGGCAATGTCTAAGGGGACTGAAGTTGCTAAGCAACTTATTGAAGCTATTCATAAAAATGACAAGTATAATAAATCCCCAATTACGTTTGCTATCTTTAAGCAAGAAAGTACAAGTTCTTTAAAAAATGGCACGTATATTGCTAGTGCTACCGTTCAAAAGAATGATACGAACCTTGGAAATTGGAATGCAATTGAAGAAAAAGCGTATTCATATCCTTCCGATGAATTTACACAAGCACATGGAGAAGATAATGAAAAAATAAATAAATTTGCTGAGGCAATGAAAGGTTTTTCTCCTGGAGACTTTATTCCAGTAAATGCTAAAGTTTCTTATAAGAAAAATCAAATGGATACATTAAATATGGATATTGTTATTAAATATAACGGTAAAACAGAATTAATGGCTCTTACTCAACTCGCCGCTCAAAGTATGTTAGACCAATTACCGAAAGATGCAAAAGTACAATTGCAGATAAAGTCCGAGAATAAAATTGAGGCAATTGTTATAAAAGAGAAAAACAGCGATAAACCGTTTGTTTCCTTCTTATAAAAAAAGACAGTGTTTAAACTGTCTTTTTTTACTGTAAATGAAAGGGGACGATGGGACAGGGCGTCACGTAATACGCTCCATATTTCCGCTGTACTAATTTCAATTTACCCCTTGTATTGTCGATGTAACGCATTCTACAGGGGGATGGGATCTTCTATTGCCAATTGTAGAGTACTTCCAGATCCAGCGCATCAAATGCCTATCATTGTCGATTTTTGTTGGTAAGTCGATATATTCAAAAAATCGCTGATATAAATTTCAATTACTAGCTAGTGTACTGCTTAAAATAAGATTTCTACTTATGAAACATCTATATTTTTACAAAAAATCCCCTTTTTTTCATGAAAAATACGAAAATACGAGAAAAGAAGCGAATTTTTTCGAAACTTTTGCGGGAAAATATTGTATGACCCTGCGTTTTTATCGTATCATTAGTAAAAGGAAGAACTCGGGACGATTGGTGGCATCTGCAAATAGAGTTGATGTCTTTTTTTCATTCAAGTAACCGATACATAAAAATAGATAGCAAAAATAGAAGGAGTGTGCGATGAGATGAACGTAACAATATATGATGTAGCGCGCGAAGCGAACGTTTCAATGGCTACCGTGTCACGCGTTGTGAACGGTAACCCAAATGTAAAGCCTACAACAAGAAAGAAAGTATTAGAAGCAATTGATCGTTTAGGATACCGCCCAAATGCGGTAGCACGTGGATTAGCAAGTAAGAAGACAACTACAGTAGGTGTTATTATTCCTGATATCTCAAATACGTTTTATGCAGAACTTGCTCGTGGAATTGAAGATATCGCAACAATGTACAAATATAACATCATTTTAAGTAACTCTGACCAAAACAAAGAGAAAGAGTTCCATTTATTAAATACGATGCTTGGAAAACAAGTGGACGGAATTGTTTTCATGGGTGAAGATATTACAGACATTCACATTGAAGAATTTAAAAAGTCTCCAGTACCAATCGTATTAGCAGCGTCATTTGATGAGCAAAATGAAACGCCATCAGTAAACATTGATTATACACAAGCAGCTTACGACGCAATGAAGCACTTTATTGAACAAGGACATAAGCGTATCGGTTTCGTCTCTGGTCCTTTCATTGATAAAGCGGGAAGCGCGAAGAAATTACAAGGTTATAAAAAAGCTCTAGAAGAAGCAGGTATTTCATATGATGAAAATCTTGTAATCGATGGAGATTACACATATGACTCAGGTATCGAAGCATTCGAAAAGCTTTGGAGCCTTGATGAAAAGCCAACAGCGATCTTCGTATCTTCTGACGAAATGGCACTAGGTGTAATCCACGCAGCACAAGACACTGGATTAAATGTACCAACTGATGTAGAAGTACTTGGTTTCGATAATACACGCCTTGCATTAATGGTTCGTCCACAACTTTCAACAGTTGTACAACCGATGTATGATATCGGTGCAGTAGCAATGCGTCTATTAACAAAGTATATGAACAAAGAAAAAGTGGAAGATCACACTGTTATCTTACCTCACCGTATCCAATTTAGAGATTCAACGAAGTAAGTATAAAAAAAGCTCACAGCGATTGCTGTGAGCTTTTATTCGTATTCAGGATAGTATGCTTTTACTACAGTATCCACCGTTTCATTTTTCTTAACGTGTAAAAATCTTGCGTATAATTCTTTTCCAGTTTCAAATGGTGTATCGTCTAATTCAAACACATGTAATAGTTTTCGAAACGTCCACGTTACTTGCTCACCGTACATATTATCGTACGTATGCTCAGACTGTATAGCGATTTGTTCACCTAGTGTATGGGCCTCTTCAAAACTGTGTGCCTTAACAAGAATAATACTTTCTTCAAAAAGTGTATCGTGATTTTCTTCATAATGCTCATCCATTTTCGTAGGATTAGGCTCACCAGAATGAACAGATTCAAACAATAATTTTACAGCGTACATATTATGCTGCATGTTTCACTCTATAAATAATACTTGCGACAAGTGAAGCAGGTATTGTAAATACGTTACTTTGGTAATGGTAATGTATTTGGGATTCTTCATAAGACATGTTGTCATATAGTTCGTTTTGTGACATATTCATTTTCTTCTGTTTTTCTTTGAGTATTTTAATGTAGTTATACTGTATTGGGACGAGAATGATGAAATAGGCTAATACGATTAGTGAAATCCAAATCATTATGAACACTCCCTTATAAAGAATATTTGTATATAATAATTATATTAATTAATAGAAAAAATAACCATTTTTAATTGGGGCTAATTTTCTTCTAGAAATGCGAATAGTTCCTCTTGGTTGCTTAAATTGCGATCAATACATGTTTGTGCAACACATTTTAACCCTTGTAATAATGCTTCTATGTGCAAAGTATCGTACTGAATTGTATTTCCCTCTATCATCGTTTCGTCTTTTTCTAAGTTCATTGATATTTTTAGTACAGCTTTATTGCTTTGTAGATTTATAACTTCGATATAAAAAAACTGTTTGTCTAAGTCAATCGTAACATAATCGAATCGTTCGACTAAATCTAAATCCCCTACAGTAGTATATTCCAAATGAACCGCTCCTCATTATGTAAGTGTATGTTGTAATGTTTTCGCTACAATTGGGGGTATTCCTTGTTATATGTCACATAAGTGTAAAAATAACTATTATAGGGCAATGTCATGTATAATAGAAAGAAAAGGCTTGTGAGGGGGGAGAAGAGATGATCGTTCTTTGGATAATTACGCTTTGTATGACTGCTATTTTTGCATATATGACGTTAAAACAAAATGGTTTAAAGCGATTTGTTCCAGGAAGTATTCTTGCAGGAATTGCCCTTATCACGTATGTAATTTCTATTTTTATTGAAAGTGTATCGGTGGATATGAGCACAAGTTTAATGTTTATGGGAATTACACTATTTGCAAGTAGTATTATGGTACTTATGGTTGCTGGTATTATTTTATTTATTCATATGAATTCGGAAACGTTATAGCATATAAAAAAGGCATGTCCCTCTCGGGACATGCCTTTTTATCCGTTCAATTATGCTCTATCTTTAGAAGAGTTTTGCTGTTTTAGCAAGTCGCGAATTTCGCCAAGAAGAACTTCTTCTTTTGTTGGTTCTGGAATTTCTTCCTCTTTTTCTTCTTCTTCTTCTTTTCTAGATGTTAGTTTGTTGAACACTTTAACGAACATAAAGATAGCCGCTGCAATAATTAAGAAATCAAAAATTGTTTGGATGAAGTTACCGTACATAATAGATGACTTACCGAATGTAAGTTTTAAATCTGTAAAGTCAACGCCACCTAATACCATACCAAGTAATGGTGTAATAACATCTTTTACTAAAGAACTAACGATTTTACCGAATGCAGCACCGATTACAACCCCGACAGCTAAATCAACGACATTCCCTTTGAACGCGAATTTCTTAAACTCGTTCCACATGTGTTAATCCCATCCTTTCCACGATTCATTATGAAATTTATAATTCCTATCAACATATTCTATAGAAATTTTCGAGAGAAATAAAGAGGGAATGGGAATGAAAGTAAATTCTGAAAAATGTATCCGTTTTAATTTTTGTTTACATTATTCAGCAGAGATTGCAAAAGCTGCTGCGTTTTTAATCCTTCTAATCCATCTACAACAGGCTTTGTATCTCCTTGCACACATTCAATGAAATGATGAACAGCATCTTCAAAACCACGTTGTTTTAACGTCGTATCCCATGATGGGGAACCAATTTGAGAAACTGCATTTTCTTGCTCAACTTCAAATGTGTTCATGTTTTTTACGCGAATGATTTTTCCTGTTGTGACAAGTTCAATTTGTTCTAAATTTGTACCGGCATGGCGATGCATTGCGGTAGAAAGTAACAGTCCACTTGGCGTTGTATATGTATGATGTCCGTAAAGAAGTTCATTCTTTTCATTGATTTGCATCATATTATGAACGACGTTAAGCTCATCGTTAGCTAACCAGCGAGCAGTATCTACAATATGTAAGTAATCATCTAACATCGTAAAGTCGTACGTATAGGGCCCGACTTTATTTGTACGATGCTTTTCAATTCGAATCCATGAAATATGATGAGCTTGCTCTTTTGCCGCAACATACATAGGAACGAAGCGGCGATTAAATCCGACCATTAACTTTCGGTTATATTTTTCGCTCAACTCGACTAGTTTTTCAGCCTGTTCCACTGTAGCAGCTAGCGGCTTATCTACGTAAACATCGATTCCTTTTTTCAGAAGTTCAGAAACGATTTCATAATGAGTAGCAGTTGAACTATGAACGAAGATTGCATCACATTCTGAAGCTAACGTTTCAATAGAATGGAATTCTTGAATGCGGTATTGCTGACAAATTTGTTTCCTTTTCTCTGCGTTAGGTGTAAACGCCCCTACAAAATTCCAATCTGTTTCTTTTGTAAGTGTTGGAAGATAGGCTTTTTGTGCGATACTTCCAAGTCCAATCATCCCAATTTTAGGTTTGTTCATGTGTATTCCCACCGATACGATAAACTTAACTAAATCTATACAATTTAATCAAATTTATACAAGTTAGTGCTTCATCGTGTTCTCGCAGCCCCAAAGGGACGAGGGGTATAACACTCCACACGAGGCAGTATCGTTACCTCCTATTATCAAGCATTTATTTTACCCATCTTGATAAATTTATCGCAGCATTTACATCCCTATCGTGATAGCTATTGCATGAAGCACAACGCCATTCACGAATCTTTAAACTCCACTGTCCTTCTGGTTGAACCGAATGGTCGTATTTTACGCCGCAACATGAGCAAATCTTGCTTGAGGCGAACCATTTATCAGCTTTTTCATACGCAATGCCGTACTTCTCGCACTTGTATGATAAACATTGAAAGAAGAAGTTTAATTTTTGAAAGGAAAGTGCCTTCGATAGTTTTTTGTTTTTTAACAGGTTCGAAATAGATAAGTCTTCCACAACAATCCTCATTGGTTTGGTTTTCACCAATTTAGCTGTTGCTTGATGGATATGGTTATTTCGGATATTCATAATTTTCCTAGATAACCGCAGGTGCTCAGCTTTCGCTTTTTCATATCCGGCAGACTGAATTTTCACACCTTTTTTAAATCTCCTAGACATATCTCTTTGCGCTGACTTTTTCCTTTTCAAAAGTTTTTTAACCTTAGCATCTTTGTTTATATTTCGTTCTTTCATACCATTAGAAGCTACAAAAAGTTCTTTTAAACCAACATCCACACCAATCGACTCATTCGTTAGTTCTTGTGATTCAAAGTCTTCTTGGAACCCTACACTAATCCACCAGTGACGACCATCAAAGGTAACTCTTGGATTGGATGGTTTTTTATTTCTTGGTAGTTGTTGGCTTGTTTTCACTTCTCCAATAGACTGAATATGAACGACTTTCTTTCCTATAACCAGTCTTTCATAATTGGCATAAAATCCTTGGATTACATCTTTTTTGGATTTATAAGAAGTGTGATAACCATTTTTGTACTTTTTGAACGAATGTTTTCTCGCCGTATCAAAATCTTTTGAAGCCTGTTTGGGAACTTGTGCATTAATTTCTTTTAACCACTCATATCTCTTTCGCTTCTTGATCTTTGTAAATCGTTTCTGTAAAGCTAACTGTGAAACAGATTTTCCAAATAGCTTATAGTATCTATCACTCATTCTTTTACAATAGTTATAAGCAAATCTTGCAGCGCCAGCATGGTTTCTAAGCAACTTTTCTTGTTCAGGCGTTGGAATCAGTCTAACTTTCTTCGCCAATATCATCAGAATGTAACTCCTTTAATGAAAGATTTGTTCTTCTGAATCGTAGCGTGTTCCACCAGCATTCTCCTGAGACTACTCGGATGCAAACCTGTTAATTCTGATACTTGACTAACTCGTAAAAATTTCATTATCATTCTTACCTCATTAAATTCACAATAGCACATACGTTCGATAAATTCAATGCGGTTTGATAGATTTAATTAAATGTATCTCGTTCAACTAAGGGCGCAATTCCTTAGCCAGTTCTCTTATGAACTTCTCATGTTTTCACATGAGCGCAGACTATATGTTTATCTACTTAGAGATAGAGGATTTTTCCATCACCATAGGCTTGTGATGTACTCTCGCCAGTTATACGAGATAGTCGTTGAACGTTCATCTTATCCATTTTGACTTAGATGATTCGAGGCGGAAGACCCATTGTTCTAGTGTTTAGGATTTAACCTTGCACAATCTGATTGATTTTTTCTGCTTTCGCGACATTCACGCTCGCTATTTCTAGCCACGTTGTAGTTCAATCAGCTTTAGGGATTGCCCGCAGTTAACCCTCACTACTAGCCAATCACTTGACTAGCAGGGCTTACTGATATATTTAATTAACTTTCGTTATAATTGGTTAAATAAATCGTAACAGTTAGTTACCCTATTAATATTAATATAACGGCTTAAATGTAGCATAGGGCGGGGAAGGAAAGCAAAAATTAGCGTTTTACTTATGTTCTTCTAACAAAATCTTCTCTATCTCTTTAAAGTGATGAGCACGAGCATGCTCTAGCAGAGTAACACCATCATTATCTGGAATGTTTACATCTGCACCGTGCTCAATAAGAAGGCGGATAACTTGTTGTTGTGTTTCATCTCCGTTGCTTAGTACGATGGCTTCCATTAAAGCTGTCCACCCGAGATTATTGACATGGTTTACATCGATATTTGTTCGCATGAGGAGTTCTTTTATAACATCAATATAACCATGTTCTGAGGCAGGGATAAGGGCCGTTCCGCCGTAACGATTCGTAAGTGTTGGATCTGCGCCGGCATCAATCGTTAGTTTTAAAATATCCAAGTAACCTTCTGCCCCGGCGTATAGAAAGGGATTGTTTTTCATATCATCTTGGATATTTACGTCAGCACCAGCTTCGATAAGCGCTTTTGCGGTTTTTACATCATTTTTGTATGTAGCAATCATAAGAGGGGTGCGTCCTTTATTGTCTGTTATATTTATGTCAGCCCCTTTTTTGAGTAACGATATAACAGTATTCGTTTCTTGTTTCTCAGTAGCTGTTAGTAGCGCTGTCTCCATGTTTATCATCTCCTTTTTAACTTCTTGTTCTTGCGAGCAACCTTGCAAAAAAATTACGCAACATATCATGCTTACTGTTTTTTTGAACATGGAATTTCAACCTCCTCATTTCAACTGTAAAAGAAGAACATTAAATTTTTATAAACTGACGCTAAAATTACTATAAAATCGCTTGAGTATTTGAACATATATTTTTATGCTTATGAGTAATAAGGTTTGATAAAGTGAGGATGTAACATATGTCTATTAAAACAAGGTTTTTATTTTCTTATATCGCTGTCATTCTCGTTTCCATTACGCTTATATTAATCGCGGGATTTTTAATCGTTTTTTCGATAACAGGTGATTTGGAAGCAGTGAAAAATTTCTATAAAAGCTCCTATATTCAAAAGCCGCTTACGTCAGAAGAAGAGAATGTGTATATTGAGTTAAAGACGGCAGCAAAGAAACATCAATCGCAACTATTAGATGAATCATTCGTTTCATCACTTGAAAAAGAAGGGGTGAAAATCGTTGTAAGAAAGGGAGAAACCATTTCTTATGCTACAAAAGTACTTGAAAGTGGGGCTTTAAAGGAAGCTCTTCCGAAATTTGAATCAGCAAATATTAATAGTCGTGGTACAACGGAATTAGGCGATACATTTTATCGATATGTAAAGTTTGATTTTTATTTTCCTCAGGAAGAAGAGGGGAGTATATTTGTATTAAAGAAGCAAAGTTCATTTGTAGATCTTACACAAAAGTTATTTCCGATTTTGTTCGTATCACTTTTACTGTTAGCTATTTTACTTATTGGATTATTAAGTTACCTCGTCTCAAGAAGTGTTATAAAACCAATCTTTGTATTGAAAGATGCGACTGAAAAAATTAAAGAAGGAAATTTAGATTTTCAAATACCAGTTACATCGCACGATGAAATTGGGCAATTGAATCAAGGATTTGAGGAAATGAGGAAGAAATTAAAAGAATCGATAGAGATGCAAACGCAGTATGAAGAAAATCGAAAAGAGCTCATTTCAAACATCTCTCACGATTTAAAAACACCGATTACATCTATTATTGGATATGTAGAAGGAATAAAAGACGGAGTAGCAAATACGCCAGAAAAAATGGATAAGTATTTGACAACTATCCATACGAAAGCAAGACATATGGATACACTCATTGATGAATTATTTTTATTCTCAAAGCTCGATTTGAATCGAGTTCCCTTTCAGTTTGAAACGGTTGAATTAAATATGTTTATGCAAGAATTAATAGAAGAGATGCAGATGGATTTAAGTAAAGAAGGTATAGAAGTTAACTTACAATTACATGCATCACCACTTTATGTAAAGGCTGATTGCGAAAAGATAAATAGAGTGATATCAAATTTAATTCATAATAGTGTGAAATACATGGATAAAGAAGAAAAGAAAATTACTGTAACAGTATCGAGTGATAACAATAAAGTGATTGTGAAAGTAATGGACAACGGATCAGGTATAGAATCTGATACACTTCCTTATATTTTTGAACGTTTCTATCGTGCAGAGCAATCGAGAAATTCTAGTACAGGTGGAAGTGGACTTGGCTTAGCGATAGCGAAGCAAATTATTGAAGAACATGGCGGGGAAATTTGGGCGGAAAGCGAGCTTGGGGAAGGCACAAGCATTTTCTTCTCATTGGAAAAAGTAGAGAAATGTGGTGAGTAAATTGAAAAGAA
Organism: Bacillus sp. FSL W8-0519; assembly: GCF_038005585.1. Taxonomy (NCBI): domain Bacteria; kingdom Bacillati; phylum Bacillota; class Bacilli; order Caryophanales; family Bacillaceae; genus Bacillus; species Bacillus sp. FSL W8-0519. The sequence goes on along the minus strand of NZ_JBBOTL010000001.1, from coordinate 4,517,316 downwards.
TTTTACTAATAGAAGATGAAGTAAGCATTGCAGAATTACAGCGAGATTATTTAGAAATTAATGATTTTCAAGTTGATGTCGAACATTCAGGAGAAACAGGTTTACAAATGGCCCTGCAAGAAGACTACGATTTAATTATTTTAGATATTATGCTTCCGAAAATGAATGGATTTGAAATTTGTAAGCAAATTCGAGCTATAAAAGATATTCCGATTTTACTTGTTTCAGCAAAAAAAGAAGATATAGATAAAATTCGCGGGCTCGGTTTAGGAGCGGATGATTATATAACGAAACCGTTTAGCCCGAGTGAATTAGTCGCAAGGGTAAAAGCACATATTTCTCGTTATGAAAGATTATTAGGAAATGTAAGTAAGCAACGCGATACGCTATATATTCACGGAATCTCTATTGATCAAAGGGCGAGGAAAGTTTTTATAAACAATGAAGAAGTTGCGTTTACAACGAAGGAATTTGATTTATTAACATTCTTTGTCACAAACCCAAATCAAGTATTAAATAAAGAACAGCTATTTGAACGTATTTGGGGATTAGACTCCGCTGGTGACTTAGCAACTGTTGTTGTTCATATTAGAAAGCTACGTGAAAAAATTGAAAGAGATCCAGCTCACCCGCAATATATTGAAACGGTATGGGGAGCTGGTTATCGTTTTAACGTGTAGGGAACCTGTCAAAGCTTTGGCAGGTTTTTTTATGTGATCAAAAGGGAAGGATAGGTAATTTATGTTAAAATATAAAAAGAGATAAAACATAGGAGAGTGTGAGAGGGCGTGCTACATTTTGGGGGATATATTAAAAGATAATAAATCAAACAAGATTTTAAAGATTGGAACTAATATCATACTTGTTTTATTACTAATAGGCGCAATACAAATGTTTTATGATGAAGATTCTACGAATGATCATTTCGGTGGGTTGTTTATGATGGTCTTTTTTGCAATTAAAATAGTTTCTAGTTTTCTAATAAGTTTAAAAGAAGGAGATAAAAAGGCAGTATTTATTGATTTAGGTTTAGTGGTTTTGTGTGTTCTTCTTTTAATTGTTACTAGTTGAAATATTTCTTTTGAAAAAAGCTCATAGTCTCATAGAGGCTGTGAGCTTTTTTTAATAATAACGGTACTGGCGTAATGATTTATAAAATGTTTGAGTGGTAGAAGTAAACAGAGTAGTTTCTTCTAAAAAAGGATAATGGTTGCTCTCCTCAAATGTCACAAAAGTAGAATCGCATATATCCTCATGTATCTCGATGGAATATTGAATAGGACACTGCACATCATATCTTCCGCATATAATAAGTGTCTTTGTTTGGATGGAAGGTAAATACTCTCTTAAATCAAATGAAGGATATTCATTGGCGAAAGCATTCATCCGGCTAATGGACATTGTTTTGTTGATTGGTTTACAAAAATAAGAGTTGTAGTTTTCTGGTTTAAACAATGATAATTTTGTTCTCTCAGTAGATAGTTCTTTCCGTTCCTCATTTGTAAGGTGAGGGCTTTTTAAATTTTCGATGAGCTGTTGCATATAATGAAACTGAGGATGTTCCGGATGATAAATACAAAATGGTGTTTCAGTATAGTTACTTGCTGCGGCTCCAACGACGACTAGTGATTGTAAGGATTTTGGATATGTGATTGCGTATAGAAGTCCAAGCATACCACCTGTTGAGTGGCCAGCGAAATGCCATATTGGAAGTTGTAATGCTTCTCGTATCGCTTCTAAATCGTGAATTGTTTCAATCATACTTAATTCGTTTTCTACCTGGGCTTTTGCTGAGTTACCAGCATCTCGTAAATTAATGAGCAATACACGATGCGTAGCAGTGAAAACATCCGCAAAGTAATCACCAGTCTCATTAAATTGCGAATAGTGATGTGTAATGCAAAGCGGTTCGCCACTGCCTTTAGTAAAAAGCTCGAATGTGCCACGTTTCGTGTTGACCATTTGTTGTTTCCACATAATATCACGACCTTTTCCCATAAAGTCCGTTAGTACATAAAAATATATCAGCGCAACTCGAAATATATCAGCGATTATCAAAATATATCGGCGCAACTAGGAATATATCAGCGATTATTAAAATATATCGACTTACCGACAGAAACCGACAATAAATAAAAGGAGGCTATTCAAAAACGAGCCTCCTTTTCGTTTAGTACAAAGATTTTTTCATATTATTCCGAATAATTTCAAGGGATTTCGCTACAGTTAATGCGTTCTTTTCTTCAATTTCTGGTTTGCGGGGGATAGGTTTATACATGTTGTCTGGATCTTCCCATGTGAGGGGAAGTTCTGTTTCTGCTTGTCCTTTCCAAGCGTCAATCCATTCTGGAGGGAGATAACCTGAGATGTTTTGGATGTTGTTCATTTCGAGCCAAATGAGTGCCCAAGCTCTTGGGACGACGCGCCAGTGGTCATAGCCACCGCCGCCTACAGCAATCCAGCGACCTTCGCAATATTCGTTAGCGATTTCGCGAGCGAGCTTCGGTATTTCACGATAAATACTCATCGTTGCGCAAAGGTGTGTAAGTGGGTCGTAGTAATGTGCGTCAGCACCATTTTGCGTTAAAATAATATCCGGTTTAAAGTATGCGGCCACTTCTCTTACGACAGTTCGATAGGAATCTAAAAACGATTCGTCTTCTGTAAAAGCATCGAGTGGAACGTTAAAAGAATAACTATAGCCATTACCTTGTCCTCGTTCGTTTACAGCGCCAGTTCCAGGGAATAAATATCGACCAGTTTCATGTAGTGAAATGGTGCATACGTTAGGATCGTCATAAAAGGACCACTGTACACCATCACCGTGATGAGCATCTGTATCAATATATAAAACGCGTAAACCGTATTTCTTCTGAATATATTTCATTGCGATGGAACTGTCGTTATAAATACAAAAGCCAGATGCCTTGCCGCGGAAGCCGTGATGTAAGCCGCCACCTAAATTAAGGGCGTGCTTTACTTTTCCAGAAAGAACAGCGTCAACAGCTGTTAATGTACCGCCAACGAGTAATGCGCTTGCTTCGTGCATATTTGGAAACATCGGTGTATCTTCTGTTCCGAGTCCATATGTCATTGCAATTGATTTTTCTAACTTTCCTTCTCCAGCACGTTTTACCGCATTTATGTACTCCTCTGTATGAATGTAGGCAATCTCTTCATCTGTAGCCATCCGTGGTGAGATGATTTGAGAAGGAGAGATGAAACCACCCTTTTGTAATAAATCGTACGTAAGTGTGACGCGCAGTTGGTTAAAAGGATGATCAGGGCTAAATGAATAGCCCCGAAAGTCATCCGAATAAATAAACGCGCTACTCATGCTTGCATCCCCATGATGTTTGGCCATAATACGCGGTAGCCTTCTGCTTCAAGTGCATCAATCACTTTTAGCGGATTCATCGTTTGAATGCGGAAAACGAGTACTTTATCATTCTCATCTTTTGCTGGGTAGACGAGAACGCTCACGATATTTATTTGTAACTCACTAAAAATAGCAACGACTTTTCCGAGAATGCCAGGTTCATTTTTTACTTGAATTTCAATTTGTGAACTCGGTTGATGTGCTCCTGTTAATTTCACTAACGTGTGCAGTACAGTAGATTCAGAAATAATTCCAACTAACTTTCCTGCCTTTGTAACAGGAAGACAGCCAATTTTATTTTCAAAAAATAAAGTAGCAATTTCCTCAACAAAGTCGAGAGGATGGCAAGTCATAACAGGATGTTTCATAATCAGTTCGAGCGGTTGCTTCAGCATATCGAGTGAAACTTGTTCATCTAAAATAGACGGACTTGCATCTCTTACATCCCGATCAGAAATAATGCCTACAACATGATTATTTTGATCGACAATTGGAATGTGCCGAATGCCTTTCGTGCGTATCGTTCGGATTGCTGTTTCGATTGTATCGTTTGGATGTAGTGTCACCACATCTTGATTCATAATTTCTTCTACAATCATTCCAGTTGCCCCCTTTATTAATACATAAAACGATTGTGAAAACGTAGACGATCAAATGCTTGAATAGAATCCGTATCAACGCGTTTACCGATGCGGACCATTAAACAGTTAGCAGGATGTGAACAAATTTCAGGATCATCTGTAGCCATCCATTGTAACCCGCCAGCATTCATCATCTTTTCCATTACTTTTCGGTACTCCCAAACATTTAAGCCTGTTTGTTTCAAATCCCAGTGCCAATAATATTCAGTCGTCAATATAATGTAATCTTCCATATAATCGTCCATCATAGAAACCTCTAGTAAGTTCTTTCCGACAGAACTCCCGCGGAAGGCTGGGACCACTTCAATTGCCCCAAGCTCAATTAAGTTTTCCATTTTTCCTTCTGACCATCGTTCAAGTGGATCAGGATACAAGTATGTAACATATCCAACAATCGTTTGGTCATGTCTAGCAATAATGAGACGAGCTTCTGGCAATTTAGAAATTTCGACAATTGCTTTATATTGCTGCTCGGCAGGACGAAACGCAACTAAATCTGGATGAAATTCATACATTTCTAAGTTATGTGTAGAGACAGGCCCTTCAATAATTAAAGTGCCTTTCGCTGTTTTTAAGTTTCTAGCATTATATATTTTTTTATGGATCAATGTATTGCTCACCACCTTGAGGGTTTGTGAATCTATTCATATCGTACTTTATAATATATGCGATGTGAATCGAAATTTGTCATTAAAAATTTGTCTAAAAATCAACAAATATACTGAAAATTTTAAATAATGTTATTATAATAGATAATAGAATACATAGGAGGGGGATGTAAAGTATGAAAGTAGAAACGCTTCCTGTCATTAAAGGAGAAAATAATTTGCCGAATTATGATGAAGCATACGCGAATTTTAACTGGGAAGAGGTTAATAAAAACTTTACTTGGAATGAAACAGGCCGAGTGAATATGGCGTATGAGGCAATTGATAAGCATGCGAAATCCGATCGGAAGAATAAAGTAGCCCTTTATTATCAAGATGGATCTCGAAAAGAGAAGTATACATTTAAGGAAATGAAGGATTTTTCTAATAAAGCAGGAAATGTCCTAAAAAATTATGGCGATGTAGAAAAAGGCGATCGCGTTTTTATTTTTATGCCGCGTTCCCCAGAGTTATATTTCGCACTTCTTGGTGCAGTGAAGTTGGGAGCAATTGTTGGTCCGCTATTTGAAGCATTTATGGAAGGCGCAGTTCGCGATCGTTTAGAAGATAGCGAAGCAAAAGTGTTAATTACAACACCTGAATTGTTAGAGCGTGTACCATTAAATGATTTACCTGCTTTAAAAACAGTCTTCCTTGTTGGAGATCATGTAGAAGAAGGCGGTAAAACGGTAGCATTCAATCCTTTATTCGAACAAGCTTCAAAAGAATTACATATTGAATGGTTAGGCCGTGAAGACGGTTTGATTCTACATTACACGTCTGGTTCTACTGGTAAGCCAAAAGGTGTGCTTCATGCGCAAAACGCAATGGTTCAGCACTATCAAACGGCGAAGTGGGTATTAGATTTAAAAGAAGACGATGTATATTGGTGCACAGCTGACCCAGGCTGGGTAACGGGAACTGCTTACGGTATTTTCGCGCCGTGGTTAGTCGGAGCATCAAATGTTATTTTAGGCGGACGCTTTAGTCCAGAAGCGTGGTATGAAGCGCTGCAAGATTACGGTGTAACAGTTTGGTATAGCGCACCAACAGCATTTCGCATGTTAATGGGTGCTGGACAAGATGCAATTAAAAAATACGATTTATCACAAGTGCGCCACGTATTAAGCGTTGGTGAACCGTTAAATCCAGAAGTAATTCGCTGGGGTATGAACGCATTTGGACTTCGTATTCATGATACGTGGTGGATGACAGAAACAGGTGGACAAGTTATTTGTAATTACCCTTGCATGGAAATCCGTCCAGGTTCAATGGGTAAACCAATTCCAGGTGTGAAAGCAGCGATTGTTGATAATGAAGGAAATGAAGTGCCTCCATACACAATGGGTAACTTAGCAATTGGTAAAGGTTGGCCAGCTATGATGCGTGGAATTTGGAATAACAAGCAAAAGTATGAATCTTACTTTATGCCGGGCGATTGGTACGTATCAGGTGATTCTGCCTATATGGACGAGGATGGATACTTCTGGTTCCAAGGACGTATTGACGATGTAATTATGACGTCAGGTGAGCGCGTTGGTCCGTTTGAAGTAGAAAGCAAATTAATCGAGCATGCTGCTGTTGCAGAAGCTGGTGTAATTGGTATTCCTGATCCGGTGCGCGGCGAAATTATTAAAGCATTTATCGCGCTTCGTGCAGGGTACGAACCATCTGAAGAATTAAAAGAAGAAATTCGTCAATTTGTAAAGAAAGGTCTAGCAGCTCATGCAGCGCCAAGACAAATTGAATTTAGAGATAAATTACCGAAAACGAGAAGCGGTAAAATTATGCGCCGCGTATTAAAAGCGTGGGAGTTAAACTTACCAACAGGTGACTTATCAACGATGGAAGATTAAGAGAGAAAGGTCTGAACGAAACAACGTTCAGACCTTTCTTTTTGTAAATAATAAAGGGGGAATGTAGATGAAGATACCTGTTTTAGAAGGAAACATAGTATGCTTACGTTCTGTGGAACCGGAAAAGGATTACAGACAGTGGTATGAGGTAATGAAAGATCCAGATATGCACCATTGGACAGGGAATGTGACTCCAAAAGATAGTAATGAAATTAAGGACTTGTTACATACTTATAAAAATTTAAAAGATATTATAGCTTGGTCAATTATAACGAAACACACAAAGGAAATGGTAGGGACATATTGGATCTCTGTGCCAACGGTGGATGAAAATAAAAAGTTAATTGTGAGTGCAGAGGCTCAGCGGATTGCACGTAAGTTTTGGCGTACAGGTGTCAATCGAGAAGCAAGGAATTTAATATATAATTACTTATTTTTAACTTTAGATGTGGATGAGATCCGTGCGCAGGCTTGGGATAATAATATCAATTCATGCAGGTCTATGGAACAAATAGGCTTTAAATTAGAGAATCAAGTGAAACGCTTATTCCCTAAATACAATGAACTATTTTTGGAAAACCATTATGTACTATTTAGAGAGGACTGGTTTGGATAAAAGGTTATGGCTGAAAAAATAAAATAATATTTGAACGAAGTGCCTTCCTCGTCTGTATACATTTATGAAAGAATAGATGAGGGAGGCTTTTTTATGTCTAATAAATTACTTCTTACTTTTGCTTTAATTGGAGTTATAGTCGTATTTTCTTGTGGTTTGCTATTACCGATGCCAATCGGATTTAAAGTATCAATGATTACAGCTGGCGTTATGATGATTGTTATGTTTTCAATCATTATTCCATTTGATAGAAAACATATAGTAAGAAAAAATGGATATAAAATTGATTTTACGAAAACAAAAGTATATTTTCGCTGGAATGTATTTGATACGATTTCGGCTTGCCTGGCAGTGTATGCATGTATATGTGTGCAAGCATTAAATATTTTAGTTTCAACCGGCGAGACAATTCAAAACCCGTACGTTCAATTTTTTACGAATCAATCACAAGTATGGATTATTGTCGCAAGTGGCTATTTAATTTCCCGTATTTCATTAACGTTAAAAGGAATAAAGGAGATCAAAAATCATGGCGCAGATTGGGATTGAGGAGGAACTTATGCTTGCGTATCAAAGTGGAGATAAGCAGGCTGGGGAAAAACTATACGTTTTAATCAAACCCGCGCTATACACATTTTTATATCGATTTAACCGAGATGAACAATTGAGTATCGACCTTGTCCAAGATACGTTTTTGACGCTAGAGCGTAAGAAACATATGTATGAACCTGAAAAGGGAAAAATAAAAACGTATTTATTTCAAATTGGTTATCGTCTTATGATTAATAAATTAAATAGGAGAAAAAAGTGGCGTACGCTTTTGCCGTTTTTAGTGCCGATTCAGGAAAAAGAATTTTCTCACGAAGATCGGCTCACAGTAAGAGAAGCAATTTTGAAAGTTCCAGAAGAGCAAAGAGCGGTCCTAATCCTGTCTTATTATCATGACATGCAGCAAAAAGAAATTGCAGAGGTATTAGATATTCCAGTCGGAACGGTGAAGTCGAGACTTCATAACGGGATAAAGAAATTGAAACAATTGCTGGAGGTGGACGAAATTGAGCGAAAATCCCTTTAAGAGTGAATATAAATTAAAACAGCATTTAGATAGTGACCATATAGAAGTACCGGACTTTCCAAAAACGGTAAGTCGATTCGATCGATTAATCGGGTTTCTTGGTTCCCCGGCGAAAGATCCTGTGGAGGCTACGATTGGGAATGATTTATCAATTGTATTTCATGTATCGTTATTAGTTGGGGTTCCAATTCTTTCTCTTATTACGATACTCTTTATGACGCTGTAAAGGATTGGCAAGGAGGGAAACCTGACCTCTATTTGACACGCCTATATAAATGATGGTATAAAGAAAAGTATATGAATAATTGAGCGTGGAAAGGGAGAAGTAGTGATCATTTCCCTGTTTTAGAGAGCTGATGGTCGGTGAAAATCAGCACATAGATGATCGCGAATTACGCCCCTAGAGCATCTTTTTTCGATTGAATTGTATTCAAAAGGGAAGAGACGGTGCTAAGCCGTTATGTAAATAAGGTGGTAGGCTTTTTTGGTCTGCAACTAGGGTGGTAACGCGATAATCAAAATCGTCCCTTATTTGAAGGGGCGATTTTTTTATGTTTTTAACCTTCACGCCAGTAATGAACTTAAAGGAGAGTATGTAGGATATGGGTATTTTACAAGATCTTGAATTTCGCGGTCTAATTAATCAGCAAACAGACGCTGAGGGCCTTGAGCAATTATTAGAAAAAGAAAGCGTTAAATTATACTGTGGTTTCGACCCGACAGCGGATAGCTTACACATCGGTCATATGTTACCAGTATTAATGTTACGTCGCTTCCAATTAGCTGGTCACCAACCAATCGCACTTGTTGGCGGTGGTACTGGTATGATCGGTGATCCAAGTGGTAAAAAAGCAGAGCGTACATTAAATACGAAAGATACAGTTGCTTACTACACAGAAAGCATTAAAAACCAACTTTCAAACTTCTTAGAGTTCGAAAACGTGGACAACCCAGCAACAATGGCTAACAACTATGATTGGCTTGGTAACTTAGATGTCATTTCATTCTTACGCGATATCGGTAAAAACTTCGGTTTAAACTATATGCTAGCAAAAGATACAGTAGCATCTCGTTTAGAGACTGGTATTTCATTTACTGAGTTTAGTTACATGATTTTACAATCATACGACTTCTTAAACTTATACCAACACCATAATTGCCGCCTACAAATCGGTGGTAGTGACCAATGGGGTAACATTACAGCTGGTCTTGAATTAATCCGTAAATCAGAAGAAGATGCGAAAGCATTCGGTTTAACAATTCCACTTGTTACTAAATCTGACGGTACGAAGTTTGGTAAAACAGAAGGCGGCGCAATTTGGTTAGACCCAGAGAAAACAACTCCTTACGAGTTCTACCAATTCTGGATTAACACAGATGACCGTGATGTTGTTAAATACTTAAAATACTTTACATTCTTATCTCATGAAGAAATTCTTGAGCTTGAAAAGCAAGTAGCCGAGGCACCAGAAAAACGTGCAGCACAAAAAGCATTAGGTGCAGAAATGACAAAACTTGTTCACGGCGAAGAAGCATTAGAACAAGCGATTAAAATTTCAGCTGCATTATTCAGCGGTTCTGTAGCAGAATTGACTGCAAGCGAAATCGAGCAAGGATTCAAAGACGTACCATCTGTAGAACGCACTGCAGAAGATACAGTATTAATCGACTTACTTGTAGAAAGCAAAATCTCTCCATCAAAACGTCAAGCACGTGAAGATGTAACGAACGGCGCAATCTACGTAAACGGTGAGCGTACACAAGCATTAGACTACGTTGTAACAGAAAAAGACCGCATCGAAGGTAAATTCACAATCATTCGCCGCGGTAAAAAGAAATATTTCTTAATTCGTTACTAATCCGAAACGAATATAAACAAATAGTACCCCGAATTGTAGGTTGAAAAGTCTATGATTCGGGGTTTTTATGTATGGATTTAAAACGCCGCATCTTTTCTTTTAAATAGAATATAAAGAATTAATATGAGCATATAAAGTAAACTCGCTAGCATAACGATAAATGCTGTTGGATAAAATTTTGCTGCATATATAAAGAAGTCGATTTGATAAATATCTTCGTAATTTGAAACGGTGCCTTTGAAGTAATTCGTAAACTTAGCGCTATATTTCCATTCATCAGGATCATCTATTAAATTACTTCCCTGATACCAATTAATAAGCGCGGAAGTAATAAACAACATACATGCACTGCCTAACTGAACCATTTGGTTTATTGTCAAAATGAATCAACCTCCTATTTTATGGTTATTATAGCGTGCATTCATATACTTGTAACCATTTTGTTGTAATCTCCTTTTCGAGTTCATACGGAAATCACATGTAAGCGGTATGATAAATGTATAACAACTAGAAAGGAGTGGTAAAACGAAATGTCACTAGAAGCACTCATTATTTTTTCTTTGCTAAATGCGAGTCAGCTTGCAGAGAATTCGAAGGTGGATATACATAAAGAGCAGAAAGATGCTTATGTATATGTTCAGAAAGAGGAAAATAAATAACTATATTTTATATATAAACGAAAAAAGCCAATCCACAGGATTGGCTTTTTGTCATTAACGAGAGTAGAACTCTACGATTAATGCTTCGTTAATTTCAGCTGGTAACTCAGCACGCTCAGCGTGACGAGTGTAAGTAGCTTCTAATTTGTCAGCATCGAAAGTTAAGTATTCTGGTACGAAGTTGTTAACTTCGATCGCTTCTTTAACAACAACAAGGTTGCTAGATTTTTCGCGAACGCTGATAGTTTGACCAGGTTTTACACGGTAAGATGGGATATCTACGCGAGCGCCATCAACCATGATGTGACCGTGGTTTACTAATTGGCGAGCTGCACGACGAGTGCGAGCTAAGCCCATACGGTAAACTAAGTTGTCAAGACGAGCTTCAAGAAGGATCATGAAGTTTTCGCCGTGCTTACCAGGCATTTTACCTGCTTGGTCAAATGTGCGACGGAATTGACGCTCAGTCATGCCGTACATGTGACGAAGTTTTTGTTTCTCTTGTAATTGTAAACCGTATTCTGAAAGTTTCTTACGTTGGTTAGGACCGTGAGGACCTGGTGCGTAAGGGCGTTTTTCTAATTCTTTTCCTGTGCCGCTTAGAGAGATTCCAAGACGACGAGACAGTTTCCAAGCTGGACCTGTATAACGAGCCATAGTTGACTCCTCCTTTAAAATGTTTTTATTTACGTAAAATAAAAACAGACGTAATCGATATTTACGGGCATTTTGTTTTCATGTACCTTCGCTCCAGCAGCAGGGAGTTACGAGATACACCTCCGTAGAGGAACAAAATACAAACGATAAACTCACATTACAAGGCTGCCTTTTTATTTTACACAAACGCTATTATATCTTTTACCCAGAGTTTCGTCAAGCGAGTACGTTTTTGTTTTATGCATATAAATTTTGGAAATGAACAAGAAGGAATTTAAAACGATATAAAAGAAGAGATAGAAACACAAATAAAACGCTTACATAAAATGAAGTAAAACGTTCATCAAAGTTTTAATGATGAATATGCGGCAATAAAAACATAAAAGGGGATGTTTTTATGAAAAAGAAGCATATGGAGACAGCGTTAATTCATCACGGTTATACATCAGGGGCACATAAAGGAAGTTTAACACCGCCTTTATTTCAAACGTCTACATTTACATTTGAGACTGCGCAGCAAGGAGAGGCGAGTTTTGCGGGAGTGGATCCATCTTATATTTACTCAAGACTTGGAAATCCGACTGTGAAATTATTCGAAGAACGTATGGCGGTGTTAGAAGGAGGAGAAGAAGCGCTTGCTTTCGGATCCGGTATGGCAGCTATTTCCGCAACGTTAATTGGTTTTCTAAAAGCTGGAGATCATATTATTTGTTCAAATGGATTATACGGCTGCACATACGGTTTTTTAGAAGTGTTAGAAGAAAAATTTATGATTACGCATTCGTTTTGTGATATGGAGACAGAGGCTGATATGGAAAATAAAATTCGCCCGAATACAAAGCTTATTTTCGTTGAAACACCGATTAATCCGACAATGAAATTAATTGATTTAAAACAAGTGATTCGGGTTGCGAAGCGAAATGGGTTACTTGTTATTGTTGATAATACGTTTTGTTCACCTTATTTACAAAGACCGCTTGAACTTGGCTGTGACGCGGTTGTTCATAGTGCGACAAAATATATTGGTGGTCACGGTGATGTTGTGGCGGGTGTAACAATTTGTAAAACGAAAGCGTTAGCTGAAAAAATCCGCCCGATGCGAAAAGATATCGGCGGTATTATGGCACCGTTTGACGCATGGTTATTGTTACGCGGATTAAAGACACTAGCAGTAAGAATGGATCGTCATTGTGATAATGCAGAAAAAATTGTATCGTTCCTAAAAAATCATGATGCGGTAGAAGGTGTTTGGTATCCAGAAGGAGAGTTAGCATCTCGCCAAATGAAACGTGGGGGCGGTGTTATATCTTTTTCAATTAAAGGCGGGAAAGAAGAGACGCAGGCGTTTATTAATGACCTTCACTTTATTACAATTGCGGTAAGTTTAGGAGATACAGAAACGTTAATTCAGCACCCAGCAACGATGACGCACGCCGCGATTCCAGCTGCGTTAAGACAAGAAATGGGCATTTATGATAATTTAATACGTTTATCTGTCGGTTTAGAATCGTGGGAGGATATTGTTTCTGATTTAGAGCAAGCGTTAAAGAAAATATCTACTGTTAGTAATCAATAAAAAAAGAGCTAGCTATCGGTTTTGTACGTCATGTACTTAATCGATAACTAGCTCTTTTTTGTTACATATGTTTTAGGAGTGTTTCCACAAACTTTTCTAAATAGCGCTGATCTACTTCGTCGAAACGGTTTTTTTCAGGGCTATCAATATCAAGTACACCAATGACATTCCCATCCTTAATAATCGGTACGACGATTTCTGAGTTTGAAGCACTGTCGCAAGCGATATGTCCTGGGAATTGGTGAACGTCTGCTACAAGCTGCGTTGTTTTCGTTTCAGCTGCAACGCCGCAAACGCCTCGTCCAAATGGAATGCGCACGCAAGCAGGCATTCCTTGGAATGGTCCAAGAACAAGCTGATTTCCTTCTGTTACGTAAAAGCCAACCCAATTAACACGATCCAAAAATTGGTTTAATAATGCGGACGCATTTGATAAGTTTGCGACTACGTTTGATTCGCCAGTTAATAATGCATCCAGTTGTTTTATTACTGTCTCATATTGCTGCACGCGAGATCCTGTATAACTTTCTTTAGTAAACATGGAAACAGCTCCTTTTTTATCGAGATGTGTAAAATATTAGCAAAATACGATGTATTTCACATGACTTTGTCGATAGAAAATTAAAGGAATTTGTCTTAAAAGTCAAGAAATTTACACTATAGCTGTTCAGTGAGAGGAAGTGAGCGCATGAAACAGACGAAACAAAAAGTAATTGATGCGGCAATATCGTTGTTTAACACGAAAGGTTATGATGGAACGTCGGTGCGAGACATTGCAAAGCGAGCGGATGTGAATGTAGCGAATATTTCATATTATTTTGCTGGAAAGCAAGGCCTATTAGAGCAGCTTATTACTAATTTTTTAGAAGGGTATATTCATGTGATTGAAACGTCCTTTGAACAGAGAGAATATTTGTCGGCTAAAGATGTGATGGTGCAAATGGTGCGCGGGATTTTACGATATCAATTTGATAATAGGGAACTGACACGTTTTTTTTACCGAGAGCTTTCGCTTGATACGACATTAATTCGCGAAGTGATGACCGTTTATTTTTCTAAAGAAAGATATTATATAGAGCAAATGATTAGACAGGGACAAATGAAACAAGAGTTTAAGAAGGTATCTTTTACAATGTTTATGACGCAATTAAAAGGCATGATAAATATGCCGTTTTTATATCCGCAATATATATCAGAAGTGTTGCATTCTTTTCCATCTGAGACCTTTTTCTTAGAAATGTACACGAAAGAAATTGAACAATGGATGGAACAAACATTATGTATAACGAATATGTATTATGAATGGCCAAGAGCTGTTCATATGTGAAAAATCCCCACCTAACGAACTGAGGTGGGGATTTTTGTGCTTTCTTTTCTTTGCCATAAATTGTTGCATAATAGCGCGATAATTGTTAATGAGGCTCCAGCAACTTCAATTTTGTCGACTGTATAACCTCGAAAGATGGAACCGATAAGTGCAAGTACAGGAACTAAATTCATAAATAATATGCCATTAATGGATGAAATATAGCGATTTCCTGCGTTCCAGCAAAATACTGCGATAACGCCTGCAATAATAGACATATATAAGAGTTCAAAACGAACGTTCATAATTGTCGATAGTGAAGGTACAGTAACGACGTTTGTATAAGTTAAAAAAGTGACGATAGTGATGAGTGAAATTGAGCCAAATAAACAAGTTAACGTCGTATACCTAAGTGGTGACCAAGATTGAAAACTAGCACCACCGTTTGTATAAATGACCCAGCAAGTAACGCCGCATAACATAAGTATATTTGTTGAAAGGTGACTGGCAGCTCCAAATAATAAGTGAATATTTCCTTTTGAAATGACAAGCATAACACCGAATAATGCAACAAACATACAAAGGAATGTATAGTTTTGTGGGCGTTTATTTTTTGTTAGCCACTGCAATAATAAAGCGATGAGTGGCATAAGAGACTGAATCATCGCGGCATGGATGGCTCCAGACGGTCCGGCAAGTTGCTGTCCGTAGAAAACAAGAAAACCATATCCTGCGAAACCGACTGTTCCGTAAAAGAGTAACGAAAGTGTTTTCTTTTCTAAGCGAAGTGACTTTGTCCCTTCGGTAAGTAATAGCAGAATAAGAAAAATAATAGCTGCTGATCCATAGCGAATCGTTGTGAAGAAGAATGGATCGATAAACTGTAAGGCGTTTGCCATGACAGGAAACATAAATCCCCAAGCCGTTACGGCAAGTAAGCATAGGAGGGATCCGAGTAGCATTTGTTTTTTGTTCAAGAGTATCTTTCCCCTTTACATTTCGTTATAGTAAGTTGATGAAATAAGTATAAAGAGTAATTGTTTATAGAAGGAAATATCGATTTTTTATGACAGTTATAACTTTTTGTTAGAGGTGTGTACGATGGATTTGGAGGCAGTACGATCGTTTATTGAAGTGAAGAATACGCGAAGTTTATCAAAGGCGAGTAAGATTTTACATATTTCGCAGCCAGCGCTTAGTAAACAAATTCAAAGGTTAGAGGCCGATTTAGAAGTTACTTTACTGAAGCGTTCCGCGCAAGGAGTGGAATTAACAAGTGCTGGAGAGCTATTTATAACAAGAATGTTACCGATTTTGGAACACATACATGAAGTGAAAGCCGAGATGAAGAAATTTCAAGAGAAGCGAAACATTTCTATAGGCATATTGCCAAGTTTAGCAGCACATTATATATCAAAATGTAAAGATGTATTAGGTGACGGGTTCGAAGTAGAATGGAAAATTGAGCATACGAAAGTACTGATGGGACTCTTTAAAGAACGGAAGATTGAAGCGATGTTCATCGATTCAGTAGTAGAAGGTGCTACGTGTATAAAAGAAATACGAGAAGAAAAAATTGTGTGTGTCGTTTCAAATGATCATCTTTATAAAGAGAAAACAGTAATCCGAATGGAAGATTTGCAAAATGAAAAGTTAATCGTATACCCAGAAATCTGCGATGTAAGAAAAATGATTACGAATATGTTTCAAGGGATAGGTGCGAAACCGATTATTGCATTTGAAACTTCTTATGCAGAACCGATGCTTGCGATGGTCAGTGCTGGACTTGGCATTACGTTACTTCCAGAAATAGCAGTAGAGCAAGCGGTAAGGCAAGGAAATGTGCATGCGATTTCTATTGAACCGCCACTTTTGCGCAAAATTTATTTCGCATCTCATATGGAAGAAGGCCTTGTATTGCATTCATTTGCTGATGAGAGGTAATCCAAACGGAATATTGAGAAAGATTACAATTGCATTGAAAGAAACATGAAATTTTAAAAAAAACTAGGTCAAAAACAAACGATTACATGGTATGATTAGTACATTGTTAGTTGTTAAATATAGGGGAATTCCCTTTTTATACATAATGCCTTCCATTTCATAAACGGAACGGACAAAAAAAGAGATATAACTAGGAGGCTTTTTTGCATGGATTCTATCCTGACGATCGTTATCATTGTAGTAAGCTCTATTCTAGTGCTGCTCATGATAGAGCTTGTGATAAGAAATCGTTCATATAAAGATATTGAAGCACTTGAGCAGTGGAAACAAGAGATAAAAGATAAACCTGTGGCAGATGAGCTAAAACGGGTGAAAGATTTAAATATGACGGGTCAAACAGAAGAACTGTTTGGTAAATGGCGTGAAGAATGGGATGAAATTGTATCAACAACCATTCCGAAAGCTGAAAAAGATTTAGCGCAAGCGCGAAAATTCGCCTCGCAATTCTCCTTCCGAAAAGCAAAGCATGCGATGAATGAATCCATAAGTGGTTTAGATGACGCTGATAATCGTATTACAGACATTTTAAATGAATTACAGCAATTGTTAGAAAGCCATGAAAAAAATAGCTCGGAAATCGAAGGGTTACGTGATACATATCGTAGTATGAAGAAGAGTGTTCTTGCTCATAGACATATGTATGGAGCAGCAGAGCAGAAAATCGAAGAGATGCTAGACGCTGAATCTGAGAAATTTAAAACCTTTGAAGAAGCAACAAACAATGGCGACTATTTAAAAGCGAGAGAAATTGTTATTAGTTTGGAAGAAGGTTTAGCAGATTTAGAAATCATTATTCACCAAATTCCAGATTTATTGGTAGAGTGTCAAGCGACGTTACCGGTTCAGTTGGAAGATTTATTACACGGACATAATGATATGGTAAGACAAGGTTATGTATTAGAGTATTTGGAAATTCCTAAAGAAGTTCGCGATATGAAGAAACAACTACAAATATGTTTAATGGATATACAGGAGCTTCACATAACAGAAGCGGCTGAAAAAGTAGAGAACTTAAAAACAAGTTTAGATAGCTTCTATGATCAACTAGAACAAGAAGTACATGCGAGACATTATGTGGAGCAAAAAACACTTTCTGTTTATGAAGACTTAGAAGAAATTCGCATTGAAACGATTGAAACAAAAGCAGAAACACAGCTCGTGAAACAAAGCTATCAGTTACAAGATAAGGACATTGAGTCTCAAAAAGTAATTGAAAAGCAAATGCACATTTTAATGAAACGTTTTGAAATGTTGCAATTACGGGTTGCGGAACAAGATATTGCCTTCTCTATTATTCGTGAGGAACTAGAAGAGATTTATGAGCAATGTGAAACATTAAAAGTACTTCATGCAGAATATAAAGAAATGCTGCAAACGATGCGCAAAGAAGAATTTGAAGCGCGTGAGAAGTTACAAGAAATGCGAAATACTATTTTCGAAACGAAACGCTTTATGCAAAAGTCGAATTTGCCAGGTCTTCCAGAGAGCATTATGGAAGATTTAAAAAGAGGACAAATGGCAATGCAAGCTGTATATGAGCAATTAGAAGTGAAGCCGTTAAATATGAATGCTGTAAATAGCAGTTTAGAAGAAGCTTACACAACTGTTAATGGTGTTGCTGAAATGACAGAAGAGTTAATTGGACAAGCGTATTTAGTTGAAAAATTAATTCAATACGGTAATCGTTACCGCAGTCATGATGAAAACCTTGCAGAGAGCTTAAATTATGCGGAGAAATTATTCCGTGAATATCAATACGATGCAGCTTTAGAACAAGCGGCTTCTGTACTAGAGCAACTTGAGCCTGGCGTTGTTCAAAAAATAGCTGAATATGTAGACAATGAACAAACCCTTTCATAAGGGTTTGTTTTTTTGTGTAATTTTGCAGGCGATGTTGCTATAATGAATAGCGGAATACAGTAAGGTTATTCGTTTTAAAATATAACGGAACCTTTGAGTAGTCTTAGCGTAATGACACGTATTTGTGATATGATTATATGATGTGACAGCGCTGAAAGGGGAAGAACGATGATCTATTTTGATAATAGTGCGACGACAAAGCCATATCCAGAAGCTCTTCAATCGTACGTAACGGTTGCGGGGAAATATTTTGGGAATCCTTCTTCTATTCATTCGCTTGGAGGAGAGGCGGAGCGTCTATTAACACAATCAAGAACAATTGCAGCGCAGCTTCTTCACGTTAAGCCTTCTGAAATTATTTTCACATCAGGTGGAACGGAAGGGAATAACCTTGCGATTAAAGGAATAGCGATGAGGAATCGTTCGCGCGGTAAACATATCATTACAACAAATATTGAACACGCGTCTGTGTTTGAAGCATATAAACAATTAGAAGATCTCGGTTTTGATGTAACATATTTACCGGTTAATGAGCATGGTGTTGTATCGGTAGAGGATGTAAAACGAGCGCTTCGTGAAGATACGATTCTTGTGTCAATTATTCACGTGAACAACGAGACTGGAGCAATTCAGCCTGTTGCTGAAATTGGAACGTTATTATCGAATTATCCGAAAATAAGATTCCATGTGGACCATGTACAAGGGATAGGAAAAGTACCGCTTAATTTATACGCTTCTCATATTGATCTTTGCTCAATATCTGGACATAAATTCCATAGTGTAAAAGGAACGGGTCTTCTTTATGTACGTGATGGCGTAAGGTTAGATCCAATTTTATCAGGTGGTCAACAAGAGCTGAAGTATCGCTCTGGTACAGAGAACTTACCTGGCATTGTAGCGATGGTGAAAGCACTTCGCATGACAATGGAGCAAGTGAAAGAAAAGGTAGCTCATTTGCAAAGTTTACAAGCAGAGCTTGTTTGTTTCTTTAAAGAGATGGAGGATGTAACGATTAATACGTCGCTTGCATATGCAGCACCGCACATTTTAAATGTATCATTTGTAGGTTTAAAACCAGAAGTGGTCGTTCATGCTTTAGAAGAGCACGGTGTGTATGTATCAACGAAATCTGCTTGTTCTTCAAAAGCAAATGAAGTGAGCAGAGTGTTAGTGTCAATGGGAGTACCACATGCCGCTGCTGCAAGTGCTATTCGCATTAGTTTGGCACCAGAAAACACGATGGAAGAAGTAAAGCAATTTGAAGGTATTGTGAAAGAGACGATGCCAAAATTATATGAAGTGATGAGGTAAAGGAATATGATGACATATGAATATATTTTAGTTCGTTATGGAGAGATGACGACTAAAGGTAAGAACCGTTCTAAATTTGTAAGCACATTAAAAGATAACGTAAAGTTCAAACTGAAAAAATTCCCAAATATTAAAATCGATGCAACACATGATCGTATGTATATCCAATTAAATGGCGAAGATCATGAAGCGGTATCTGAAAGATTAAAAGATGTGTTTGGTATTCATAAGTTTAACTTAGCGATGAAAGTACCATCAGAATTAGAAGACATTAAAAAAGGTGCATTAGCAGCTTTCTTACAAGTAAAAGGCGATGTGAAAACATTTAAAATTACTGTACACCGTTCTTATAAGCATTTCCCAATGAGAACGATGGAATTATTACCTGAGATTGGTGGACATATTCTAGAAAATACAGAAGATATTACTGTAGATGTTCATAATCCAGATGTAAATGTACGCGTAGAAATTCGCAGCGGTTATAGCTACATTATGTGTGATGAGCGTATGGGAGCTGGTGGTTTACCAGTTGGCGTTGGCGGAAAAGTAATGGTACTTCTGTCTGGCGGTATTGATAGCCCAGTAGCAGCGTACTTAACGATGAAACGCGGCGTATCTGTGGAGGCAGTTCACTTCCATAGCCCACCTTTCACAAGTGAGCGCGCAAAACAAAAAGTAATCGATTTAGCACAAGAGTTAACGAAATACTGTAAACGTGTAACACTTCACCTTGTTCCATTTACAGAAGTGCAAAAAACGATTAATAAAGAAATCCCATCTAGCTATTCAATGACAGTTATGCGCCGTATGATGATGCGTATTACAGAGCGTATCGCAGAGGAGCGTAACGCACTAGCAATCACGACTGGTGAAAGTCTTGGACAAGTAGCAAGTCAAACGTTAGATAGTATGCATACGATTAACGAAGTAACAAACTATCCAATTATTCGTCCGCTTATTACGATGGATAAATTAGAGATTATTAAAATCGCTGAAGAAATCGGCACATATGATATTTCAATTCGTCCGTACGAAGATTGCTGTACAGTATTCACACCAGCAAGCCCAGCGACGAAGCCGAAGCGTGAAAAAGCGAATCGTTTTGAAGCGAAATACGATTTCACACCATTAATCGATGAAGCTGTAGCGAACAAAGAAACAATGGTATTACAAACGGTAGAAGTAGTAGCGGAAGAAGAAAAATTCGAAGAACTTTTCTAAAACCATAAATTACCATATCTAAAACGTGTATGAAGTCATGTTATTTATCACACTCTATACTCACAAGGAGGTGATATAACATGGCACGTAGCACAAATAAATTAGCGGTTCCTGGTGCTGAATCAGCATTAGACCAAATGAAATACGAAATCGCTCAAGAGTTTGGTGTTCAACTTGGAGCTGATGCAACAGCTCGCGCTAACGGTTCTGTTGGTGGCGAAATCACTAAACGTCTAGTTTCACTAGCTGAGCAACAATTAGGCGGTTACCAAAAATAATCCCATATGATGGCTTAGAAAGAGCGGGTTCTCCTGCTCTTTCTTTTTTATGTTGTGGCGCCATTTGTCGGTAAATTGATATATTTAATTTTTTGTTAATATATTCTAAGTTGTGTTCGATATATTCGACAGAACTAAAAAATTTGTCAAAAGATGAGGGTTCAAAATTTACAGAAAATTCTTTATTATATAAGGGAGGCATAAAGAAAAAGGAGGATGTTTATGAAGAGAGAGGAATTGTTGGCACCACCGTCTTATAATTTAGTTTCTGAAATAGAGAAATATACAGGTGATAAAGAGAAGCTTGCTTTAATTTGGCAAGATGATAAAGGGAATCGCCGAGAAGTTACATACGCGGAGTTAATGAAAGGTGCAAATAAAATTGGAAACGCTTTTATAAAGAGTGGTCTGCAAAAAGGGGACAAGCTCCTCATTATGATGCCGCGTTTAATTGAAGCATACATGACGTATATCGCTGCGATTAAAGCAGGATTTGTCGTAATTCCGAGTTCGGAAATGTTACGCAAAAAGGATATCGAGTACCGCATTGGACATGGGGAAGTAAAAGCAATCGTAAGTTATGAGCCGTACATTGGACAGTTTGATGATATAGAAGCGATGGAATCCCTTCAAAAATTCGTTCTGAGCGAGCAGCCAGTAGATGGATGGATCAATTTAAAAACAGCGTTAGAAACAGAAAGTGACATGTTAGAAATGGCGAAGACAGATAAAGAAGATATGGTCTTTTTATCTTACACGTCAGGAACGACGGGAAATCCAAAAGGTGTTGTTCATACACATGCGTGGGCATACGCTCATTTACGTACGAGCGCTCCAAATTGGCTCGGAATTGAAGAGAATGATGTTGTGTGGGCAACAGCTAGTCCAGGCTGGCAGAAGTGGATTTGGAGTCCGTTTTTAGCAACTCTAGGCTCGGGGGCAACAGGATTTGTATACCACGGTAAGTTTGAACCAAAAACGTATTTAAATTTATTAGACGATAATAAGGTGAATGTGCTTTGTTGTACGCCGACTGAGTATAGATTAATGGCAAAAGTAGAAAATTTAAGTGAATACAATTTAGAAGCGTTACATAGCGCTGTATCCGCAGGTGAGCCGTTAAATAGAGAAGTCATTGAAACGTTCCAAAAGCACTTTCATATTACAGTAAGAGACGGCTATGGGCAAACGGAAAATACATTGCTTGTTGGTGTAATGAAAGGGATGGATATTAGACCAGGATCAATGGGGAAACCGACGCCGGGTAACCACGTTGATATTGTAAATGAGGAAGGTATTCCAGTGAAAGTAGGCGAAGTTGGTGATATTGCAGTTCACATTGAAACGCCGGCCCTCTTTAAACAATATTACAAAGACGATGAGCGTACAGCGATGCAATTCCGCGGTGATTATTATATTACAGGTGATAAAGCGAAAAAAGATGAAGACGGCTATTTCTGGTTTGAAGGGCGCGGTGATGATATTATTATTAGCTCTGGTTATACAATCGGGCCGTTTGAAGTAGAAGATGCGCTCGTAAAGCACCCTTACGTGAGAGAATGTGCGGTTGTCGCAAGTCCTGATGAAATTCGCGGAAGTGTCGTGAAGGCATTTATCGTATTAAGAGAGAATATAGAAAAGAACGAAGAAACATTAATTCCAATACTCCAACAACACGTCAAAGAACTTACTGCACCATATAAATACCCTCGCAAAATTGAATTTGTAGATGAACTACCAAAAACGATTTCTGGAAAAATTCGCCGTATTGAGCTTAGAAAACAAGAGATGGAGATTCCGTCAAAATAAATTTGAAAACAGTGAAGGAAATAGTTGAATGAAATGGCAAACAATGATAATATAAAAACGAACACAAGTTCGATTTTATAAATTGAAAAAAGAGGTGTCCGTATGATTTTAGGTATTAATCCGTACTTAGTTTTAGATGGTAGTGGGCAAGAAGCTGTACAGTTTTATAAAGAGGCGTTAGATGCAAAAGTGGAAGTCATGCAAACTTTTGGTGATATGCCTGAAAATCCAGAATACCCAGTTCCAGCTGAAGCGAAAGAACGCGTTTTACACGCTACTTTAAAAGTTGGTAATACGGATCTTATGATTTCTGATACATTCCCAGGTCAAGGGCATGCAATTGGATCTCAAGTAACAATCGCAATTCAAATTAGTAACGCAGAAAAAGCGAAAGAAGTATTCAATAAGTTACAAGAAGGTGGCGAAGTTATTATGCCCCTTCAAGAAACGTTCTGGAGCCCAGCATACGGACAAGTAAAAGATAAATTTAATATTGAATGGCAAGTTACAACGTCTACTACTGAACAAAAGTAATGTTTAGAAAAGCACCATGTTTTGAAATGGTGCTTTTTTTTATACAATAAAACAAAGGAGATGAAATATATGGGGGAAATTTGGTATGGCGGCAACATTTACACGATGAGGGAAGAAAATGAAAAAGTAGAAGCTATTTATGTTGAAAATGGCAGGATCATTGATAATGGAAGTAAAGAAGAGTTAGAAAATCGATATGCTGTGGCTAAATTGCGCGATTTAAAAGGCAAAACGATGATTCCAGGTCTCGTTGATAGCCATATGCATCTTATTGGTCACGGGGAGAGGTTACTTCGTTTAGATTTATCAAACTGCACATCTTATAGAGAAGTGCTGACTCTCGTTCGGAAGCGAGTAGAAGAAGCGCCGAAAGGTTCTTGGATTATCGGAGAGGGCTGGAACGAAAATAATTTTAAGGATACGAAAGATGTTCACACGCGTGATTTAGATGAAATTTCGAAAGAACATCCCATTTTATTAAAGAGAGTTTGTCGTCACGTTACATGGGTGAATTCATACATACTGCAAGAAGCGAATATAACAGAAAAGGCAGAAGATCCAAAAGGCGGGAAAATTGGCCGTGATTCATCAAATATGTTAACAGGGCTTTTATATGAACAAGGACAAGAGTTAATTAAACATGTGCAGCCTGAAATTGATGAAGCTTATTTACAAAGCGCTTTGCAAACAGCGATTAAAGATTGTTGGCAATACGGACTCGTTGGTGGACATACGGAAGATTTAAATTATTACGGTGGTTTTAGAAAGACGCATAATGCGTTTTCTCATGTCATAAAGGAAATGCCATTTAAAGCACATTTACTCGTTCACCATGAAGTAGCACATGAACGAAAGGAATATGAAAATGAGCATTATATTGAATTTGGGGCAATGAAAATTTTTTCTGACGGTTCTTTTGGCGGAAGAACCGCATTATTAAGTGAACCGTATGAAGATGCGAAGGAAACGAATGGGGTTGCGATTTTCTCACGTGAAGAACTTGCGGAATTAGTGAAGAAAGCACGAGATTTACATATGCCAGTTGCGATTCATACTATCGGTGACTTATCGCTTGAATATGTCATTGATGCACTTGAATTGTATCCGCCAGCAGAAGGATTACGTGACCGTATTATTCATTGTCAGCTAGCTCGTGAAGAGTTGATTGAAAGAATGAAAAACTTACAAGCCATTATTGATATACAACCAGTCTTTGTTTCATCGGATTTTCCATCAGTCATTGAAAAACTAGGCGAGCAACGTCTTCGTTATGCGTATGCTTGGAAGACGTTACTGGAAGCGGGATTACACTGTAACGGGGGATCTGATGCTCCAATCGAGCAAGTAAATCCGTTTCTAGGCATATATAGCGCTGTTACACGTAGAAGTTTTATTGACGGTTTATGTTATATGCCAGAAGAAAGATTAACGGTATATGAGGCTGTTTCTTTATTTACAACAGGAAGTGCCTATGCAATCGGAAAAGAAGCGAAGCGAGGGCAAATTACAAAAGGATATGAGGCAGACTTTACAATATTAGACCGCGATATTTTTGAAATAGAGGCAGAGGAAATAAAAGAAGTACAAGCAGAGATGACCGTAATAGATGGCAAAGTCGTCTATAGAAAAGGTGCGTAAAAATATATGAGCGATTATCGGAATATATCGACCGTAACCTGAATTATATCAGCGATTATTGAAATATATCGAACGTAACTCCAAATATATGAGCGATTATTAAAATATATCGACTTACCGACAAAAACTGACAAGAATATCGGCCGGATAGCAAGAGATTGTTATACGCGTCAATCGGGGTAAATAAATAACCGCAGAATTATGTACTACCATAATTCTGCGGTTATTTTAATCTTATAAAAACGTTCTCTGTACTTTTTCCCAGAAAGAGTTGTTTTTTAATTTAACTGTTTTAATTTGTTTATCGCTTAAGCGTACAACAGCTTTTTCCACTTGTTTAATGCTAAGCGCTTCATTATCCATACCGATAACTGGATAATCGTTACCGTCTGGTCTTAGTTTTAAAGTTAATGTACGTTCGTGATTTAAAATGAACGGTGAACCAAGTGTACGGTATGTGTTGTTATTTAAAGATGCTAATTCACTTACTTGGAAGCAAGGGATAAGTGGATCAACAACTGCCCCGCGTAACGATTTATTGTAAGCTGTACTTCCTGTTGGGGTAGAAACAACTAAACCGTCACCTCTAAAAGTTTCGAAATATAAATCATCAACGTGAACATCTACAACGAACGTTTTAATAATGCTAGAACGTAATGAGAACTCATTTAAACAATGGAAAGATGTGCTACCATCTACATCTACCTCAATTGTTGGATATTTTCGCACTTCAATTTCATTTTTTGTAATTTCTTGAAGGGCTGTATCAACGTGATCAATATGGAAATCGCAGTAGAATGAAATTTCATCTTTCGTAGAAATCCCTGCGTATAAGCAATCTTCCCTAAAACCAGTTTTACGAACGGCTTGTAAGAAAGTTGCATCATCTCCAACACTGACGATAGCGTTTGCATTTTTTGGATGATCTAATATGGTGAATCCATTCTCTTCTAAAATACGATAGATT
Source organism: Bacillus sp. FSL W8-0519 (assembly GCF_038005585.1). Taxonomy (NCBI): domain Bacteria; kingdom Bacillati; phylum Bacillota; class Bacilli; order Caryophanales; family Bacillaceae; genus Bacillus; species Bacillus sp. FSL W8-0519. Next base: position 4,491,423 of record NZ_JBBOTL010000001.1, on the reverse strand, counting down.
GGTTTCATTTTTTCAACGAGCTTTGCTTTGTCATCACCATAAAAGAAAAATAAATTGCGACGATCTGCCATTATGTATCCCTCCACTGCAGTTAAATTTTCTATGCTTCGTGCTACATATCATTAGAGTCCGTTCCCTGATGATATGTTCAAATAATATATTTCGATATAAATTGTCAAAATACCTTTTTATTTTTAGAAAAATTTTTATATTCAATCTTATGAAACGCTGTTTAATGATGAATAAAGTTGTCGATAATGGGTACGGAGTGAAAGGATGATACGTATGAAGTGGCTCGTAATTGGAATAATAATTCTTCTCCTTTTTATTTTGTTTATACTATTGTCGAAAATAAAGCTTAAAGTGACATTTTTATATTCAGAAATGGAAAAGCAATGTTTGCTTCAAGTGAAAATATGGATGATCCGATATACATTTGATGTGTTGGAAAGAATTGAGAAACAGCAGAAGAAAACAGGACAAAAAATCGAAAAAGCTGAAGAGGACGGCGGACTAGACAATAAAATTATGGCACAACTTGATAGTATGGGGGAACTGATAAAAAAGCTGCAAGAAGTTCATACTATTGTTAAAGATTTTCTCAAACGAGTGAAAATCAATGGTTGGAAATGGCATACACAAATTGGAGCAGGCGACGCAGCTAGTACTGGAATTGTCACAGGATATGCATGGGGGACAAAAGGAATGGCTGCTGGAGTTGTAGGACAATATATGCATATTGTCGACGTACCAGAATTTGAAATTACTCCTGTTTTTCAAGGGAAAGGATTTGCATCAAGATGTGAGTTAACAGCATCTTTTCGTATATTCCGTACTATAAAAACAGCGGTGAAATTACTCGTGTTTATGAGAAGACAAAGATCTGGTACGACAGAAAAATCTGTTCAAGCATAGGGGGGATATAGAATGGACCATCCAATTCAAGGTTTAATGACAACTGCAATGCAGCATTTAAAACAAATGACTGATGTAAATACAATTGTCGGCGATCCAATTAAAGCTGCTGATGGAAGTGTAATTCTTACCGTTTCAAAAGTTAGCTTCGGATTTGCGGCTGGTGGAAGTGAATTTGGTAAAATAGAACATTCAGGCCGCCATCCATTTGGCGGGGGAAGCGGTGGAGGAGTTTCTATTAATCCTGTTGCTTTTCTTGTTATAAATGGAGAAGGCGTAAAAGTGTTGCACTTAGATAAGCAAACACACGTCATCGATAAAATAATTGAATTAGCGCCACAAGCTGTTGATAAAGTGAAAGAAATGATGGATAAACGAAAAGAAGACGATCCTGAATTTCAAATTTAACGAATAAAGAAGCTGATCAATAGATTAGCTTCTTTAATTTTTTTGTAAATAAAGCGATTTTATTTGCATTATCGATAGGGACAAACTATCATTTACATTGTACATATTTTGTTTAAATAAGGGAGGATTTTCAAGTGGCAAACGTAACTTTTAAAGGTAACCCAATGACTTTAGTTGGAACAGAAGTTAAAGTTGGCGATCAAGCGCCAAACTTCCAAGTGTTAGCAAATGACTTATCTCCAGTAAGTTTAGAAACATACAAAGGTGAAGTGAAATTAATTAGTGTTGTACCTTCTATCGACACAGGTGTATGTGATGCACAAACACGTCGTTTTAACCAAGATGCAGCAGGTATTGAAAACGCGAAAGTATTAACGATTAGCGCTGACTTACCATTCGCTCAAAAACGTTGGTGTGCAGCAAACGGTTTAGAAAATGTTGTTACACTTTCTGACCACCGTGACCTTTCATTCGGTGAAGCTTACGGCTTAGTAATGAAAGAGCTTCGTTTACTTGCTCGTGCAGTATTCGTAGTAGATAGCAATGACAAAGTAGTTTACGTAGAATACGTAAGCGAAGGTACAAGCCATCCAAACTATGAAGCAGCATTAGAAGCAGCAAAAGCTGCAAAATAATGTGAACGAAGATGACCTCTTTGTAAGAGGTCGTCTTCTCTCATATATTGCTATATGGAATCGATATACGAGAGAAGACGTTACATCATACATCACTAAAAAGGGAGCTCTTAAAAAGAGGTCGCTTTTTCTTTTGGGAAAAAATCAGATTATGGTATGATATAAGTTATGTGTAAAAGAGAGAAGGAGGAATGTACGTGAGTCAGACAGTAGAAACTTTATTTTCTATTTTTGATTCTTCTGCGGTAGTTTTACGTAAAGAATTAGATGTAACATATTTAGAGGCGCTTGTAGAAACAGGGGATAACTTGTTTGAAGGAGCGATTTTACAAGAGGAATTATCAGAATCAGCAATTGAAAGGCTGAATCGTGAATATAGTACGTTTAATGAAGAAACATATAAAGGTGAAGAAATTCGTAAAGCATTTCAGTTAGCCATCTTAAAAGGAATGAAGGAAGGCGTACAAGCGAATCACGAAATGACGCCTGATGCAGTTGGTATGTTCATGAGTTACTTATTCCATAAATTTATGAAGGGTCAAAATGAAATTACTGTGTTAGACCCTGCAATTGGAACAGGTAACTTGATGACGACAGTTTTCAATAGTGCTCAAGAAAACGTTACGATGAGTGGATTTGGTGTAGAAGTGGACGAAGTGCTAATTAAACTTGCTTTAGTAAATGCGAATTTACAAAAGCATGCAATCGAATTCTTCCATCAAGATGGACTAGCACCGCTTTATATCGATCCAGTTGATGCAGTCGTTTCAGACTTACCGGTTGGTTACTATCCAAATGAAATCGGTGCAAGTGAATATAAGTTAAAAGCAGATGAAGGAATGTCATATGCCCACCACCTATTTATTGAACAAAGTGTGAAGCATACGAAAGAAGGCGGATACTTATTCTTCCTAGTACCGAACTTCATTTTTGAAAGTGATCAAGCACCGAAATTACATGCATTTATTAAAGAAACATGCTTTATTCAGGGGTTATTACAGCTACCTGTTTCCATGTTTAAAAACGAGAAAAATGCAAAAAGTATATTTGTTCTCCAAAAGAAAGGTCCTAGTGTAACGATGCCAAAACAGGCGTTATTAGTGGAGTTACCTAAATTCTCCAACATGAAGGCGATGGAGGACATTATGGACCAATTAAATACTTGGTTTGCAACGCATAAATAAGGCTAGGTATATGTAACAGGGTTAGTAATTCATGTAGTACAGTTTTATATGATATGTCATATTTTTAAATATATACAAGATTTAACTGAATTTTTTTGAAATCTGTAATATATTTTTTTTCTTGGTGTTACAATTTTTTCACTTGAAATATATGTCGTACGATGTTTAAATTAAAATCGTGAGTATAAAATTTACTAATGATGAAACGTTTTCATATTTAGTAAATTTGATCAGATAAAATCGAGCGGTTTGTGGAAACATCCACACAACTACCAAGAGAAAAAGGGGCGAAAGACTAGATGTCAAAAATCATCGCGATTAACGCAGGAAGCTCTTCCTTAAAATTCCAATTATTTGAAATGCCAAGTGAAACAGTATTAACAAAAGGTTTAGTAGAACGTATCGGTTTAGAAGATAGTATCTTCACTATTACTGTAGATGGCGAAAAACAAAAAGAAATTACAAACATTCCAGATCACGCAGTAGCAGTTAATATGCTTCTTAAAAAATTAACTGAAAACGGAATCGTTAAATCTCTAGATGAGATTGGCGGTATCGGTCACCGTGTTGTTCACGGCGGCGAAAAATTTGCTGACTCTGTTCTAATTACTGATGAAGTATTAGCTGATATCGAAGAATTAAGCGATTTAGCACCACTTCACAACCCAGCAAACGTTGTTGGTATTAAAGCATTCCAAGAAGTATTACCAAACGTACCAGCAGTAGCAGTATTCGATACAGCATTCCACCAAACAATGCCGGAATCTGCATTCCTATACAGCTTACCATATGAGTACTATGAAAAATTCGGTATCCGTAAATACGGTTTCCACGGAACTTCTCATAAATATGTAACTGAACGTGCGGCTGAACTATTAGGTCGTCCACTTGAAAGCTTAAGCTTACTTTCTTGTCACTTAGGTAACGGTGCAAGTATCGCAGCAGTAGAAGGCGGTAAATCTATCGATACTTCTATGGGCTTCACTCCACTTGCTGGTGTAACAATGGGTACACGTTCTGGTAACATTGACCCTGCGTTAATTCCATACATCATGGAAAAAACAGGCCAAACAGTAGAAGAAGTAGTTAACGTATTAAACAAGAAGAGTGGTATGTTAGGTCTTACTGGTTACTCTAGTGACCTACGTGACATCATTGCGAAAGAAGAAGAAGGCGATCACCGTGCGAAAGTAGCACTTGATGTATTCGTAAGCCGTATCCACAAATACATCGGTTCTTACACTGCTCGTATGAAAGGTGTAGATGCAATCATCTTCACAGCTGGTGTAGGTGAAAACAGTGCGATTATTCGTGAACGCGTATTAGAAGGCCTTGAATACATGGGCGTATACTTCGATGCAAAACGCAATAACGTATTCGGTGAGGAAGCATTCATCAACTTCCCACATTCTCCAGTAAAAATTATTGTAATTCCAACTGACGAAGAAGTTATGATCGCTCGTGACGTACTACGTCTTGGAAACATCGGTTAATATATGAAAAGAAAGACGAAGTCCTATAGGATTTCGTCTTTTTTCTTTTGGATATAGTTTAAAATTCCATCTGGATATAGTGCTTTTTTCTCCTGAATGAATGCTGTAATGGGAATCCACTTCGCATACGATACTGTTTGTTCATCTTGTATATTCAGTACTTCCATTCCATATAGTGACGTGTCTAATAAGCGTAAAGAATATAACTGAATGATTTCATGAGCAATTTCTCCATCAAGATGAAAGATGTTTTCTAAGCAACCTAAATAAGCAGTGATTTCCACTTCTGTATGAAGCTCTTCTTGAAATTCACGAATAACAGTATGTGCTGATTTTTCACCAAGTTCAATTGAACCGCCAAGAGGCCGGTAATATGTTTCATCGTCTGTATGATATTCTTGTACGAGAAGCCGCTCGTGATGTAAAGCAAGACCGAAAGCTTTTGCACGTGGATACATATACAATCACTCCTTATTTATCCCGCTTTAACGGGCAGTAAGACCCTCACCTCAAAATTCAGCGGAAGCAAAGAAGTTAGGTGGGGGTCGGGCTGTCCGTAAAAGTCCGATTGGTGAGGGCTGATAATCAGTGGGGATGAACAAAACCCCCACTGATTAAAGTTTCACTTTATTTTGTATAAGGATGATTATAATGTATTGCGTAATAAAAGTGTCGTGTATTTAAGAATGTGGTCGAATTACGATGCCATTAAATAAGTCATTCCAAAATGCTTCATTGTACTGAAATACATCCATAATAGGACATTTTATAACGCAAATATTTTGCAATCCCCAATCTTCTTCCGTAACAGTTGGTACATCTTCAGGAATGAGTAATAGGACAGAGAATGTATGTGTAACGATTTGAGATAAAATGTGTTCCAAGGAACGTGCTTCTTCGTATGTTCCTCCAGTTCGAATAAATAATATGGATTGTGCTGTGTCAATTGTTGTTAGAAAACGATTAATTCGGTGCTCATAATTTAACTTAATTTCTGTATAAGAAGGCCAAGAAGTTGGTGTGTTTACATCTGTTTTAAAGTCGTGGCAGGAGTCGATTTCATATAGATTGTCCCGTAGTCTTAATTTCGCATCATCATCCCAAAATGAGATGAAGGATAAGTTTTCTAACTGTAAAAAACGGTCAAATCGATTTTGTAATAATATATTCACATTTTCTAATGATGGGCTTAGCATAAAATCAATAACGCCAAAAAATGGTGATAATTTGAATTGATATAACGCCCAAGCAGGCCAGCAGTTTTGTCCTAAACTGAATACTGCATGATATTCTTTTTTTATATCGGATAGATTCATGTGATTTATCTCATCCTTTTTGTTAATATTTTATGTCACTAAAAGTGGTATGTGAATAAAGATAGACAAGCATATTTGCAAAGAATAAGCAGAAATATGTTACAATAGAAAAAAATCGAACGAGGTGGTTGTTACGATGCGATCGAAGCGAGAACAAGCCATTTTAGACAATATAAAAGAATGGGAATCGCAATTAGTTGAGCAAGAAGCGACTGATTTTCAAAAACTGTTTGATAAATGGGTACATAATACAATTGCGAAACTACCTGAGAAAAAACGAAAAGATTTCTTTACGAAAGCAGATGGATGGCTCTTTCATTTGCATGCATTGATTCAAAGTTCACAATCACAGTTAGAGGCGCGTAATCGTATTTTAGGAACATCGAGATTATTTGATGAATCGATTGAGCAACTAGAGGATTTAAAAGCATTATCTATCGATCAATTAACATACATAGCAGAGCAGCAAACAGCACGCCATCGCCTATATTCATTCGTACAAGGCGGAGCAACGGGTGCTGGAGGTTTATTATTATTAACAGCTGATTTTCCGGTTATGATTGCGTTAAATGTGAAGGCTGTCCAACTTATTGCAACGTCATTTGGGCATGATGTGAACAAGCCTTATGAAATGATGCTTGCGTTAAAGGTATTTCATGCGTCATTACTACCAGGAAGACTTCAGCAATACGCATGGTACAATTTACTGCAAGAGCTGGAACAAGAAGATTCCTTCTTCTACGAAGGAGACGAAGCGGTGTTACAACCAGCTTCGACTGAAATTATTTTAAAACAAATTTTGAAAACATTTTCGATTTATGCTCTTCGTCGTAAATTATTCCAAGGTATTCCGGTAATTGGAATGGCAATCGGGTCTACAGTGAATTATCGTTTAACAAGAAACGTTACTGAATTTGCAAATAGATTTTATCAAGTGCGCCACATAGTCGAGAAGGAAAAAAGAGCATAAAAAAAGCGAGAGGCCGAAGCCTTTCGCTTTTTTAATTTGTTGCATGCTTTTTGGACATTGGAATAGATACTGGCTGCTTTTCTTCTGCTTTTTCTGTTTTGGGATAATAAATTAAATCCAATGTTTTTGCCTGTACGGCAATCGAAAGAATAGTAAAAGCAATTTCTGTCCAATTTAAATAATATAATGAAAGCGCAAGAACAATCGCGTCAAAGACGAAGAAAATTTGCCCAATTGTAAAACGTGTTTTTTTACTTAATACAATTGTTAAAATATCGTCTCCACCGGTTGCACCGCCAAATCGCAATATAAAACCGAGTCCAATACCAGCTAACGCACCGCCAACTACTGCAGCTATAAATAAATTGTTTGATAAATCGACCGTAAATGGAGAATAATTTTCCATAAGAGAATAAAATACTCCGAATGAAATTGAACCTAAGAATGAATAGCCAACCATTTTTCTACCTAACAATGAAGCGCATAGTAGAATAATTGGGATATCCATCATTACAGTTGAAATAGATGGTGAAATATCATAAAAATTTTGGATGAATAGTGCGATACCTACAAAGCCACCTTCTGTTAAGTGGTTTTGGAAGTGAATGTGATATAGCGCTGCTGCTAAAATAAATGAACCGATTAAAACCATAAAAACTTCTTTAATAATTTGTCGACTTTGGATATTCCTCATCGTTATTCCTTCTTTCCGTAGTTAGTAGTCCTTTTTTGTGTTGTAAACTAACTACGAGCTCACATGTAGCTTCAGTTAGTTTACGAAAAAACTAACTACGCTATATGTCGCTGAAGAAATAACGAATAATCCTCTCGTCCATCAATTCTCCCTACTTTCGTTTTAGTTTAAGTCTTAAAACGACTAAACAAAACGTGGAGTAGGATTCTTCATTTAGCAATCCTGCTCTTCTTTGTTTTGTTTAGCTAGTAACAATTAAGCCCTAAACAAAACGCTATGTGTAAGAAGAGTCTTTTTTTTGCCAAATTATCCTTCGGGCAATCATAATTTCCCCACTCTCGTATTTTTTTCGCTAGACTAAAGTATCTGAGCTGGAAAATACGCTACGTGTATGATTCGTCAATACGATGCCACATGCTCCTTCGAGCGATCATGATATCAAAATCCCTTCCTTCAAGATTTATATTATTATATCATACTTTCAAAAAATGTATGCGGATGGAAACCGACAATAAACGGAGGAAATCTACAAAAATTGTTATGTTTAAATATTTTTGTAGAAAAGCCTAAGTTATTTTGGAGAATTGGACCGTTTTTTTTAGTTTGTCCAATAAGTAAGAAAAGAAGAGTTTCTATTCAGTTGTATTTTTATCTTTAAAAAACGCATCCCAGCTAATCACACTTAAAAAAGTTAAAGCGATAATAACGAAAGCACGCATAAGTGTAAGGCCTCCTTTTGTACATAGTATATGAATCATTTACTTTATAATGTGTCATTTTTTTACAAGTTTTAACTATTATGAGATTATATTAATATAGATAGATGAAGAGGAGAGTGAGAATATGCTAAAAGACATGTTTAAAAGAAAAGAGTTAATATGCGTTTCATGTCAGAAAAAGATTCAATATGAAGAAGAGCTTGTTGCTTTTGTAAAGTTGCCGAAAGAAAGAAGTATATTAGTTGGTCCATTTGATGTATGTTTGGCAAAAACAGCAAAAGAAATATATTGTAAATCGTGTTACGACAAAAAAGCATGACCCAAAGTAATTGAGGGGCATGCTTTTTTTATTGGTGTGCTTTCCCCTCAGATACATTTTGAGTGAGTCGATACCAAAGCCAAAGGTCATTAATGATGGAAGCGAGATCGGCAATTTCTGAATTCAGTTTGCAAGAAATTTCGAAGTCTTCTTCGTTATTTAAATGATGCTGTTTTGCATTAATATAATGTTCGAGTTCTTTTATACGATCAGGAATCTTTCCGCGAACTTGTTCCCATTTTAATAAAATCGCATGTTGCATTTTTTGGGGGATATCTTCCCAGTCTTCTTGTAAATGCGGAATTTCAATTCCGAGATGTTCATCGTATAAGAAATACTTTTCCATAAGTTCACCCCCGTTTTCCTGCTTATATTGTACAAAAAAACAGAAAGAAGTTCGACGAAATTGTTTGAAAAAATTTGAAAATGACTCTTGATACATTTTGTAAAAGGTGTTAAAGTGTGAATTATTATAAAAGAAAATGAATATTTATTCTTTAGGGGGATGCAAAATGGAGAAGAAAAAAGTTGTATTAGCATATTCTGGAGGCCTTGATACTTCCGTTGCAATTAAATGGTTACAAGAGAAGAATTATGATATTATTGCGCTTTGTTTAGACTTAGGGGAAGGTAAAGACTTAGCATTTGTAAAAGAAAAAGCACTTTCAGTAGGTGCAATTAAATCATATATGATTGATGTTCAAGAAGAATTTGCAAACGAATATGCATTGATGGCGATGCAAGCACACACGTTATATGAAGGGAAATATCCTCTCGTTTCGGCGTTATCTCGTCCACTTATCGCAAAGAAATTAGTAGAAATTGCGGAACAAGAAGGAGCGACTGCAGTGGCACACGGATGTACAGGGAAAGGGAATGATCAAGTTCGTTTTGAAGTTTCTATTCAAGCGTTAAATCCTTACTTAGAAGTGATTGCACCTGTACGTGAATGGAAATGGTCACGTGAAGAAGAAATTGCCTATGCAAAAGAAAACAATGTACCAATTCCGATTAATTTAGACAGCCCATTTTCAATCGATCAAAACTTATGGGGACGCAGTAATGAATGTGGCATTTTAGAAGATCCATGGGCAGCACCGCCAGAAGATGCATATGAGATGACATTAGCATTAGAAGATACACCGAATAAACCAGAGTTTGTAGAAATCGGCTTTGAAGCAGGCGTACCGACGACTTTAAATGGTACTGCATACCCACTTTCAGAACTTATTAAAACGTTAAATGCACTTGCTGGAAAACATGGCGTTGGACGTATCGATCACGTAGAAAATCGTCTTGTCGGTATTAAATCGCGTGAAGTATACGAATGCCCAGCAGCAATGACATTAATTACGGCGCATAAAGAACTTGAAGATTTAACACTCGTAAAAGAAGTAGCACATTTTAAACCGATGATTGAGCAAAAAATAACAGAGCTTATTTATAACGGTTTATGGTTCTCGCCTTTAAAACAAGCGCTTCATGCTTTCTTACAAGAAACGCAAAAGAATGTAACAGGCATGGTGCGTGTGAAATTATTTAAAGGTCATGCAATTGTAGAAGGACGTAAATCTGAGTACTCTTTATACGATGAAAAATTAGCAACGTATACTGCTCAGGATGAATTTAATCATGATGCAGCAGTTGGATTCATTTCATTATTCGGTTTACCGACGAAAGTATACAGCCAAGTGAATCAAAAGAAGGTGGAAGCGTGAGCAAACTTTGGGGCGGACGTTTTACAGAAGAAGCGGAAGCGTGGGTTGAAGAGTTCGGGGCATCCATTTCCTTCGATCAACAATTAGTAAATCAAGATATAAACGGGAGTATTGCGCACGTAACGATGCTAGCAAAGCAAGGCATCGTTACGAAAGAAGAAGCAGAGAAAATAAAGATAGGTCTTCAATATTTATTAGAAGAAGCGAAACAAAATAAATTGCATTTTTCCGTTGAAGCGGAAGACATTCATTTAAATATCGAAAAGATGTTAATTGAAAAAATCGGTGAAGTAGGCGGGAAACTTCATACTGGCCGAAGTCGTAACGATCAAGTAGCGACAGATATGCACTTATATTTAAAAGAAAAAGTAGAGCATATTATAAAAGCTACAAAACAATTGCAAACTGTTCTTGTTCATCAAGCAGAAAATAATATTGAAACGATTATGCCTGGCTATACGCACTTACAGCGTGCCCAGCCAATTTCATTTGCGCATCATATTCTCGCTTATTTTTGGATGTTAGAGCGCGATGTGAATCGTTATGAAGATTCGTTAAAGCGTATTAACATTTCACCATTAGGAGCAGGAGCGTTAGCTGGGACAACATTCCCGATTGACCGAGAATATAGTGCGGGGCTTCTTGGATTTAATGGAATCTATGAAAATAGTTTAGATGCAGTAAGCGATCGCGATTTCATATTGGAGTTCCTCAGTAACTCATCTATGCTTATGATGCACTTATCACGCTTTTGCGAAGAACTTATTTTATGGAGTAGCCAAGAGTTTCAATTTATTGAAATGAGCGATCAATACGCAACGGGAAGCAGCATTATGCCGCAAAAGAAAAATCCAGATATGGCGGAACTTATTCGTGGTAAAACAGGCAGAGTGTACGGTAATTTATTTAGCTTACTTACAGTAATGAAAGGATTGCCGCTCGCTTACAATAAAGACTTGCAAGAAGATAAAGAAGGAATGTTTGATACAGTAAAAACAGTAGAAGGATGCCTTCATATTATGGCAGGCATGCTAGAGACGATGACTGTCAACAAAGAAAAAATGGGGCAAGCTGTAACGCAAGATTTCTCTAACGCAACAGAAATTGCTGACTACTTAGCAAACAAAGGACTACCATTCCGTCAAGCTCATGAAATTGTTGGAAAGCTAGTTCTGCACTGTACACAAAAAGGAATTTATTTAGTAGATGTACCACTTGAAACGTATAAAGAAATGAGCTCGTTATTTGAAGAAGATTTGTATGAAGTGCTGTCACCATATGCAGCTGTAAAGCGTCGTAACAGTGCTGGTGGAACAGGATTTGAACAGATTGAAAAGGCTTTGGAGAAGGCGAAGGGATTAACGAAAGAAGTTATCAAGAATTGAGTTAAAAAGTACGCCAGTCTGTTAAAGTCTGGCGTACTTTCTTTTTTACTAGTATTTAAGTTATGATATAGTAAAAAAGAATAATTTAGGGGAAGTCTATGAAAAAAATAATATTTATCGTTTTACTGTTAATTAGCTTAAGTGCAAATGTTAAAGTGTTTCTCCTAGACAAATATATCTTTGTTGGTGAACAAGTAAAGCGAGAGGAAGCGATTCTTGCAACGATGTGGCACTTGCAAGAAAAAGGATATAAAGAAAGTGATATTTCTTACATAAAACCGGCCTTTTATAGTAAAATCGGTTCTTACGGTATGAATGTACAGTTTAAAGATGAACCAAATGAATCATATACATATAGAGTTTTAAAAGATGCGAAAACAAATAAACTAACTGTACACCAAGATAGCAATGAGTCTGGTGGTATGGGCGGGAAACATCAAGAGCTTAAATAAAGAAAGAAAACGACTGATGGCATTCGCCTGCAGTCGTTTTCTTTTAATCATACTTATGTCGATCTTCCGTAATTCGAATATACTCAATATCCATCAAATCACGAAGTAATGCACCATTACTTAGTTCAACGCCGTGCTTCTCTTTAAAATGAGTGCGAATCGTATCTAACATTTCGATTTCTTTCCCATTCACATCTAAAATAATACGTTCAGAATCATCCATGTGGCACCCTCCTTTTTTAAACATATATATTTTGTCCATCTATTTCTAAAAAATGTATGTTAACCTAATGTTAGGAAATAAGAAAGGGATGGAAAATGAGACGTATTTATTTTATAGGGTTAATTTTGTATACGCTAATTGTATTGCACGTTGCATTCCCAAATATCTTTTCATTTGAGGATGTAGAAACAGTACATATCGGGATATTTATCTTTATTCTATTTGTAGTAGACTGCTGTATTTCGATATGGCTTTCGAAAAGAAAACATGTACAAGATAAAAAAGAAATGGAACGAAAAAAGAGAAAACGTTCATTTTGGATGATGACGTACTGTTTGTCTTTAGTGCTTACTGCTGTCTTTTTTAGTGAGCATATTCCAATAGAAAGATTAAATATTGGATTTGGAGCGTTCGTATTTGCATACTATTTTTTCATGCATTTTCTTCCTTATATGAAAGAAAAGCGAGGAGAAGAGGAAGATCCGCTTGTAGAAGAAGCGAGAGAACAAGAGCATAAGAGAATAGAAGAAGATATACAGAAACTTGGGGAACAAAAATGGTATTTGAAATCTAAAATTATATATGTTCTTTGCTTTATTACGCCGCCAATCGGTTATTTGTATGTATTCTGCCTTCGTAAAAAAATGACAGAAGATGCAAGGCAATCTTATTTAACAGTAGCTACGATTATGATGGCATTATGGTCTTTGAAGTTTCTTCCGCCTTATGTGTTGGCGATCGTTATTGTTGTTGTGGTTTGTTTTGTGTTTATAGTAAAGTATGTGAAATAAGTTGTAGTTATATAGACTACAGCTATATAATTATAATCGTAATAGTTTTATATAATGATATTAAAAAGGAGATGCGGTATGAGCTTAATTAAATTAGTAACTAAAGCAGCCGCTAAAGTTACAGCCGAAGTAGTGGGCGGTGCGATAGAAGCAGTAGGAGAAGTTACGAATAGTAATTTCATAAAGGATGTTGGAAAAGGTGTTAATAAAGCTACTGTGAAAACTGGGGAAATCGTTGGGAATCTTGCTGATGGGACGTATGATGCTATAGGTGGTCTTATTACAGATGATAAACAGCAAGCGAAGCGAGGATACGAAGAAATACTTGGAACAGTTCAAGATACAGCAACGACAATTGGAAAAGGGATTGTACATGTTTCGGAAAAGGGAGTTGAAACTGTACAAGCAATAAGAGAAGGAGATACTGATAAAGCAATAGAAGCAGGGAAAGAATTAGCTAAAGTTGCAGCTGTAGGCGTCTTCTCAGTTGGAGTTATTGATATAGTTGATGGTGTGGATGGAATCGCCGACGGAGTAGAAGGTGATAGTGTAGCACAAGCATCAGCTCCAGAAGTAATGGATGCAGAATATACAGCGGAGGAAAACCCGAATACGCATCATGTAACACCCCATGAAAGAGTTTTACCTGACGGGAGAACAATATGGGTAGATGGTGATGGCGATACGAGTGTACATACACAAGGTGGCTGGGAACAGCATAATCCAGATTACAGAATTCCAAAAGTATAAATGAAAATAGGGTAAATAAGAGAAGCCTCTTATTTACCCTATTTATTTTTATAAATTAAAGCTCACCTTGCTCCTCATCACCACGAACAACAAGGACATCGCATTTCGCATAGCGAATAATATGTTCAGAGACGCTACCAATTAGGAAACGCTCAACAGCATTTAAACCAGTTGCACCACACATAATTAAATCTACTTTATGATTTGGAGCGATTTCTTTTGAAATTTTTGATTTAGGATTACCAAATTCTAATACAGTTTCAATTTTTTCAAGGCCAGCTTCAAGCGCAGTTTTTTTGTAGTCTTCTAATAAGTCTTCTGCAAATAGATTTGCACGTTCAGCAATTGCACGGCTATAAGCTTCTACTGCTGAGTATGCTTTTACATCAACGATATGAGCAATAGTTAATGTTGCATTGTTGCGTTTTGCGACTTGAATTGCTTTTTTAAAGGCTTTTTCTGCTTCTTTAGAACCATCCACCGCGATTAAAATATTTGTATATGTATTATTCATAGTAAATTCCTCCCAATCATTTTTATTACCGTTTACAACTTTATTATAAAACAAATTTTGGTAATGTGCTTGCCAGAAACGTTACAGAATTTCGAAAACTCTGTTTTGATTCATTTTAGTTGTAATTGGTGCGAGAACTTGTTACATATGAACTATAGCAATTTAAAAGGGGGCCGTTTTGTGAGACACGCGCTCATTACAGCCGGTACGAAAGGTTTAGGAAAGCAAGTAACAGAAAAATTATTGGCTAAAGGCTATTCAGTAACAGTAACATATCATAGCGATATCACGGCTATGGAAAAGATGAAAGAAACATATAAAAATATGGAAGAGCGTCTACAATTCGTGCAAGCGGATGTCACGAAAAAGGAAGATTTACATAAAATAGTAGAAGAAGCGATAAGCCGTTTTGGCAAAATCGATTTCTTAATTAATAATGCTGGTCCATATGTATTTGAACGAAAAAAGTTAGTCGATTATGAAGAAGATGAATGGAATGAAATGATTCAGGGTAATTTAACAGCGGTGTTTCATTTGTTGAAACTTGTCGTTCCGATTATGAGAAAACAGAACTTTGGCCGTATTATTAATTACGGATTTCAAGGGGCGGATAGCGCACCGGGATGGATTTATCGTTCAGCTTTTGCCGCAGCGAAAGTAGGACTTGTTTCATTAACGAAAACAGTGGCTTACGAAGAAGCTGAATATGGTATTACTGCAAACATGGTATGTCCTGGTGATATTATTGGTGAAATGAAAGAAGCGACGATTCAAGAAGCACGTCAGTTGAAAGAACGTAACACACCAGTTGGTAGATCTGGAACAGGTGAAGATATTGCAAGAACGATTGCGTTTTTATGTGAGGACGATTCCGATATGATTACCGGTACAATTATTGAAGTGACTGGTGCAGTTGATGTTATTCATAGACATCGATAGAGAAAAATAAAGAGAAGTTTCGAATAATTGGACAGTTTATCCTTTATGCAAAGAGGTGCGGATAATACTGTCCTTTAATATAAAATTAAATCTATCGGAAAACTTGTATTATTTTTTGTCAAATATTGAGATATTATGTTAAAATATAAGAGCGTAGAAAGCGCTTTAAAAAATGATTCAGGGGTCATTTCATAACTCAAGGGGGAACTAATAATGCGTATCGGTATTCCAACAGAAATTAAAAACAATGAAAACCGCGTGGCAATGACGCCAGCGGGAGCAGTACATTTAGTACAAAATGGTCATGAAGTTTTTGTTCAAAAAGGAGCAGGTTTAGGATCTGGCTTTACGGATGAAGAATACGTACAAGCTGGTGCGAAACTTGTTGAAACTGCTGAAGAAGCATGGAATCAAGATATGGTTATGAAGGTAAAAGAGCCAGTAGCAAGTGAATACGGTTATTTCCGTGAAGGTTTAATTTTATTCACATACTTACACTTAGCTCCAGAACCAGAATTAACAAAAGCATTAATTGATAACAAAGTTGTATCAATTGCATACGAAACAGTACAATTAGACAATCGTTCATTACCATTACTTGCACCTATGAGTGAAGTAGCAGGTCGTATGTCTGCACAAATCGGTGCACAATTCCTTGAGAAAAACAAGGGTGGTAAAGGTATTTTACTTGCAGGCGTTCCAGGGGTAAAACGCGGCAAAGTAACAATTATCGGCGGTGGTCAAGCTGGTACAAACGCAGCGAAGATTGCAGTAGGTTTAGGTGCAGATGTAACAATCATCGACTTAAGTGCAGAACGTCTTCGTCAACTAGATGACATTTTCGGTAACCAAGTAAAAACGTTAATGTCTAATCCATACAACATCGCAGAAGCTGTAAAAGAATCTGATCTTGTTATTGGTGCAGTATTAATTCCAGGTGCAAAAGCGCCAAAACTTGTAACAGAAGAAATGATTCAATCAATGGAACCAGGTTCTGTCGTTGTAGATATCGCGATTGACCAAGGTGGTATTTTCGAAACAACTGACCGTATTACAACTCATGACAACCCAACTTACGAAAAACATGGCGTTGTTCATTATGCAGTTGCTAATATGCCAGGTGCGGTTCCACGTACATCAACTCTTGCATTAACAAATGTAACAGTACCATATGCAGTACAAATTGCGAACAAAGGCTACAAAGATGCTTGCTTAGGCAACACTGCATTACTAAAAGGTATTAACACATTAGATGGATACGTAACATTCGAAGCAGTTGCAGAAGCTCACGGTTTACAATACGCTGATGCGAAAGAGCTTCTTGAAAAAGCTCCTGCTTTATCATAATTAAAATATATGTAGCCTTCCTTTTTTTAGGAGGGCTTTTATTTAAAATAAAAACATCTTATAATATATATAATAAGAAATTAGGATGAGAATGGGAGGCACAACATGGGGGATATTTATGATATTTTGTCATTTGTTTTGCTTATAGGGGTTACCATACATGCCCATCAACTTAAGAATTTTCACTACCCCCAAGTGACAAAAAACGTTATTCTTTCTAAAAAGCTAGCTAGAAAGGGTGACATTTTTTATGAATCTTTCGATTCAAGATGAATTACAACTATTTTCTGAAGAACTGTATCGTCATTTAACCCCTTCTCTTTTGGAAGAACTCGCAAAAGAATTAGGTTTTGTAAAAAGAAAACGAAAGTTTTCTGGAAATGAATTAGCTACCATATGTATTTGGGTAAGTCAACGTACAGCGAGTGACTCGCTTGTTCGACTATGCAGTCAATTACATGCGGCCACAGGCACTCTTATGAGTCCAGAAGGACTCAATAAACGCTTTGATAAAAAAGCGGTTGAATTTTTGAAATATATTTTTTCGGCATTATGGAAAAGTAAAATCTGTGAAACATCGGCCATTTCAAGCGCGGCGCTCACGTATTTTCAACGAATTCGTATTTTAGATGCGACGATTTTCCAAGTACCAAAACATTTAGCCCATGTATATCCTGGATCAGGTGGTTGTGCACAAACAGCGGGTATCAAGATTCAATTAGAATATGACTTACATAGCGGACAGTTTCTAAACTTTCAGATAGGTCCAGGAAAAAATAATGATAAGACCTTTGGAACAGAATGCTTAGACACATTACGTCCAAGCGATTTATGTATCCGTGATTTAGGTTATTTTTCATTAGAAGACTTAGATCAAATGGATCAACGAGGTGCTTATTATATATCCAGATTAAAATTAAACCATACCGTGTATGTAAAAAATCCGTTTCCAGAATACTTTCGAAACGGAACCGTAAAAAAGCAATCACAGTATATCCAAGTTGATTTAGAACATATTATGAACAATTTAAAACCCGGTCAAACATACGAAATAAAAGAAGCTTACATTGGAAAGAATCAAAAACTATTCACACGTGTAATTATCTATCGTTTAACAGACAAACAGATACAGGAACGTAGAAAAAAACAAAGTTACACTGAAAGTAAAAAGGGTATTACATTTTCAGAAAAGAGTAAACGATTAACGGGTATCAACATATATGTCTCAAATACGCCTGAAGGAGTTGTTCCGATGGAACAAATACATGACTTTTACTCCCTTCGCTGGCAAATAGAAATTATTTTTAAAACGTGGAAATCCTTATTTCAAATTCATCATTGGCAAACTATCAAAAAAGAGCGATTAGAATGTCATGTGTATGGAAGACTTATTGCCATCTTTATCTGTTCTTCTACGATGTTTAAGATGCGTAAACTTCTTTTGCAAAAGAACAAAAGAGAATTAAGTGAATATAAAGCCATTGGGATGATTCAAGATCATGTATCGCTGTTATATCAAGCGATACAGAGAAACACCCAAAATCTAACAAAGATTTTAATCCGTTTGTTCGACCTCCTACAGAAGAATGGACGGAAATCTCATCGATATGAGAAGAAAACTATCTTTGATATTATGGGTGTTGTCTATGAGTATAATGGGTTTGGAAAACAAAAGAAAGCTGCATAATTTTTAAAATGAAACTCGTTAGAGTTTATTTGGTGTGTGTACTTTTCAATACCAAAAGTACATTACGTGTTTTTTAGTTTGTTTGAACGAAAGTTCATTTTGTTTTCGTTCTTAAGTTGATGGGCATGGGGTTACCATATCATTTCGGGAAAATTGTACGTTTAAACACAATTTGGACACATTTCAAGTGTTTCCTGTACGTTAAGAGACATTTGTCCAGAAAATCTTCTTTATTTATTGTAATTTGAATGTATATTTTTGTTGTATAAGTTGGGGATATTAGGGATTCAGTGGAAAAGTAATGTTTAAAAGGATATGAAAGTAAACTAATATTCAAAATTTTACATTGGAGAATAAGAAAAAGAATTTCGATTTTAGTTTTTTTCTTATTTTGATACTATCCGTATCTTATTTCAGTTTATATATTTTGTAATACATAGATGCCTAAAAATAGAATGTGATGAGGCCTAAGAAAGAAAAGACAGCTGAGTTATTGCTGTCTTTTTGTTATTTAATTTTTGATCCAATCCATCGTCCAAGTTCTTTACCCCATTTTATAGGATAATAAGATGCATTAGTTGAAGTTGTTACAAATGTTGTTTTACCACCATTTGTGTTTAATAATTCTTTTTTTGAAAGTAGAGTACATTTGTTTTTATTCATTGTTATTTCTTCTTTTAATATATTAGTATTTTTTCTTTTTAAATTTATATAATTGATAGAGGCATTTTTATTTATTACCATTTGCCGCCTGGCATACCATGTTTATATTGCATTTCCATTGATGGACCTGGTCCTTTTGTGTATGATTCGAATTGTTCACGTATCCATTTGTTAACATTTATAGCTCCGCCATTAGTTTTTTCTATTTCTTTTTTATTAAGATTTTTTAATTTTGTTTTTTTTAGTTCCACGATTAAAATTCCCCTTATTATATAGATTTTTTATGTGTTCTAATTTATAAAATACCCCTATCAATTATATAAATTGATAGGGATATTTTTAATTATTATTACCATTTACCGCCTGGCATGCCATGTTTGTATTGCATTTCCATTGATGGACCTGGTCCTTTTCCATATTCCTTAGCAAGTTTCCAAAGTTCTGATCCAATTGTATACATGTCAAAAGGACTTACTCCACCATTTACTTTTTCAATTTCCTCTTTGTTCATTTCCTGTAATTTTGTTGTGTTTAGTTTCATGATATTTCCTCCTAATTATAATGTGTTGAAATTGCATTAATTTTTGAAATTAATAACAATATTGATTATATATTGTAATATACATATTTTAATATGCAATTTTACATATTTTTTAAAATTTGAAATTTATAATTATATAATTTACTTATTAAATTTTACATAGGAATAAGAGGGTAGGATATAACTTGAAAAGAAAATTTATTTGTGTCAAACAACAGGATTTAAAAGATTGTGGGCCAGCTTGTCTTTCAATGGTTTCTCGTTATTATGGTCTTTCTGTAGCTATATCAAAAATTAGAGAAATTGCTGGAACAGATTTAGAAGGGACAAATGTACAAGGATTAATTGAATCTGGTGAAAAATTAGGTTTTGAGGTAAAAGGTGTTAAAGCAACTGATTCAGAGGCTTTAAATGAAATTCCTTTACCTGCAATTGCACATGTTGTTATGCCAGGAGGATTACTTCATTATGTAGTGGTTTATAAAATAAAAAAGCAAAAAATATATGTAGCTGATCCGGCTGAAGGGTTAGTGGTATATTCGAGAGATGATTTTTGCAAAATTTGGACTGGAATATTAGTATTATTAGTTCCTAGTCAAAATTTTCAAACGGGAAATAAGGATGTAGGAACATTATCACGTTTTTTAGTATTACTAAAAACACAAAAATCTTTGCTTTTTCCTATATTTTTAGCATCCATTTTCTTAAATTTATTCGGATTATTGGGAGCGTTTTATTTTAAATTTTTAATAGATGATATTGTAGTTAATCAGTTAATACAGTCACTTCATATTATTTCTGTTGGAGTTATTGTTTTGTATATTTTTAAAGTTTTACTTTCTTATTTTAGAACACATTTAATTTTATATTTGAGTCGAAGGATTGATGTTCAATTAGTACTTGAATATTATCGTCATGTAATTAATTTACCTATGAATTTTTTTGAAACCAGAAAAGTAGGTGAAATTATTTCAAGGTTTATGGATGCTGGTAAAATACGTGATGCTTTATCAAATGTAACTATTACATTAATGATTGATACTGTAATGGTTTTATTAGGTGCAATTTTATTATATGCACATAGTCCAATGTTATTCGGAATTACATTATTATTAATTCCATTTTATATAGGGATTATATTTGTATTTCATAAACCATATCAACGTATTAATCGTAAGGAAATGGAAAGTAATGCAAAGTTAACATCGTATTTAATAGAGTCTTTAAATGGGATTGCAACTGTAAAATCTTATAATGCTGAAAAAGAAGTGTTCTATCAAACAGAAAGTCGTTTTGTTAATTTACTTAGATATATATTTAAAAAAGGAATGTTATTGAATTTACAGGGTTCTATTAAGACAGGACTTGAATTGATTGGTGGTACAATTATTCTTTGGGTGGGTGCTATGCAAGTATTAAAGGGGAATATGACAATAGGTGAATTGATTACGTATAATGCACTTTTGGCATATTTTCTAAACCCTATTGAAAATTTAATAGGAATTCAACCTACTATGCAATCTGCATTGGTTGCAGGGGAAAGATTAAATGAAATATTTGATTTGGATATAGAAAAAGATGAAAAAGAACATAATAAAGTTTTTCCAAAGTATTTATCTGGGAAAATTAAGTGTTCGAATATTACATTTCGCTATGGAACACGTAAGAATGTTTTAAATAATATAAGTTTTTCTATTGAACCAGGTAGTCAAGTAGCTTTTGTAGGGGAAAGTGGTTCAGGTAAAACAACAATTTCAAAATTATTAATGTCCTACTATGAACCGCAACAAGGTGAAATATATTATGATGATTATCATATTAAAGAGATAAATCGAACAGCATTGAGAGAACGAATTGCGTATGTATCACAAGAATCTTTTTTCTTTAGTGGATCTATTTATGATAATTTAAGATTTGGACTTAACAATTCTGTTTCATTAGAAGAAATTATTCAAGTATGTAAACAGGCTTGTGTTCATGATTTTATTAGTGATTTACCTTTGCGTTATGAAACCCCTCTGGAGGAAAATGCTTCGAATTTATCAGGTGGACAAAGACAACGTTTAGCAATTGCGAGAGCCTTATTGAAAAAACCGGATATATTGATTTTAGATGAAGCAACAAGTAATTTAGATTCTACAACTGAAAAACATATTACAGATATGTTAAAAGAATTAGGTTTACAAGGAATAACAGTAATTATGATTGCTCATCGTTTAAGTACAATTGAACATGCAAATCAAATTTTTGTAATGGAAAAGGGTAATATTATAGAAGAAGGTTCACATGTAGAATTATTATTTAAAAAAGGTGAATATTATCGTCTTTGGAAGAATCAAACAGTTCATGTAGAGCATATAGAACAACAATTTTATGCAATGAGGGGTGATCAATATGAGTAAAATCTATTCTTTTGATCAATTTACAGATAGTGTGGAGCTATTAGAAAGAAAACCACCTCGGTTTATTGCTGTATTATTATCCTTGCTTTTTTTGAGTTTAATAGGTTTTATGATTTGGGCATATGTTGGGAAGTTTGATGTTGTTAGTAAAGGAACTGCAATAATACAAGGTAAAACGGATATAAGTGTATCTAAAACTGAAATAGCAGGTATTGTAGATAATGTTAAAGTTAAATCAGGGGATGAGGTAAAAAAAGGTGATATTTTGATTCAATTAAAGAATCAAGAATTAACTAATAGACAAAATCAAGTGAATCAAATTGTGAAATATTTAGAAGAAAAAAGAGGGATGTTGGAACAATTAAAAAAAAGTATTCAAGTACATCAATTTTCTTTTTCTAATGGAGTAGATACAAAAATTAAAGAAGAGTATAAAACATATGAACAGGGATACCAATCTTTACAAAATGAAAAGGAAAATGAAATAGAAGTAATAGAAAATAGTAAATTATCAAATGAACAAGATCAGATTTTACAAGGATTAATTATGGAAAAAGACAATGTTCAAAGAGAAATAGAGTCTATTGATAAACAAAAAAAGAGAGGAAAATTATTAGAAGAACAAAAACAATTATTGGATGATAAAGAGTGGTCCTTAGATTCCCAAAAAAATGGTATTGAAAAGCAAATTGAACAGAGAAAAAAAGGTTTAGAAAATGAAAGAAATAAGGTTGATATTATTAGGAAAGGTAAACAAGAACAAAAAAGAGATGTTTTAAATCAATATAAAGAAAATGCTATTACTTCAGTTAATCAACGAATTGAATCTTTAGATCAGGAAATATTTGTGAATAAACAAGAAATAGATGGATTACAAAGTCAAAATGAAATGACAATTATAAAAGCAAAAAAGGATGGTATTGTACAATTTCCTTCTATCATACAGACAGGTGATTTGATTGAATCTGGTGAAGAGATAGTTTCAATTATTCCAAAGGAAGATGAAAAAAGGGTAAGAATTTTGTTGTCAGCTCAAGATATAAAAGAGATTAAAAAAGGAGATAAAATTCAATATTCATTTAAGTTAAAAAAGACGGATAAACAAATAGGAAAAGTGACATATTTATCAGCACATCCAATTTTGGATAAAGATTCAAAAGCCTATGTATATGAATTAGAAGGGACAATTGATACTAAAGAATTATATGAGTTGCATACAGGGATGGTAGGCAGGGCTTCTATAGTGATAGGAGAAGAACCTATATGGAAATTTATATTGAGAAAACTAGATTTGACTTCTAATTAGTATAACTTAATAAAAACGAGGAGAAATAGGTATATGTTAGCGAAACTAAATAAATTTATGTTTAATTTACCTGTAATTTGGTTTGTATTGCTTATAGTATTGGGGACATTTTTAGTTGTAATACCATTAGATTTATTTTTACCACCATTAAAACAACATCCGATAAAGGAAGAACCAGCTATCATACAGATATTAGTAGGTGTATTTGCGGCACCTATATATGAAACAGTAATTTACCAGGTGTTTTTATTTTGGGTATTAAGTTGTATTCCTTTTATTAAAGATTTTGATTATCTTATTATTTTAATCGCATCAATTATATTTGGATTAAGTCATCCAGAGGGTATTACTTATATAGTTGCTACAGCAATAATTGGGGTATTATATAATTACGCTTATTGGGTATATCAAAAAAAGAATGAAAAAGTTAAAGTTACAATATCTGCTTTTTGGATTGTTTTTTTGATTCACTCATTACATAATTCTATTGTTGTTATTGCAAATGTTTTCTAATAAATAATAGTTTGATTATATAGATTGCGTATATTGGTTTGTTGGATAAATGATGATTTCCTGGACAAATATTTCTTAACGTACAGAAAACACTTGGATTGTATCTAAACGTACAATTTTCCCGAAATGATATGGTGACCCCTTATAGTAGGAATTATTACAATGATTTTAGGTAAAAAGAAGAATAATCCGAAACTAAGAGGTATTGGTATTGGAATTGTAACCGCAGTACTTATTATTGGATTGCCTGATTTTGCAAAAGGTTATACGAAAGGTGTACTTTCTGCTGGAGATAGTACATTTCCGATAAAATAAAAAAAGATCTTTAATTTTTCTTATAGTTAGGAAAGATTAGGGATCTTTTTTGATTTCAGAATATGGGATTTTTTTCTTGTTAGTAAAATACCTCTTATGCTAATTTTAAGATAAGTATATAAAAGGGTGTAAAGGGGAGAGATTCTATGGGAAAAATAAATTTAATGGAGCTAACAAAAGACATTCAAGAGCAACATAAAAACTTCGTCGTTTCAAATGTAAATAGTCATTGCTTACGAATCGCTGTGTTTACTGGTGAATATGATTGGCACTATCATTCTAATTCAGATGAATTATTTATTGTGTTAGAGGGAGAATTACTTATTGATTTTGAAGATGGAGAAACAGCGGTATTAAAGCCGAATGATTCTATTTTAATTCCAGCATGTACGATTCATAGAACGAGAGCATTAAAGAGAACGGTAAATCTTTGTTTTGAACATATAGAGGCGGATACGATTAAAGTGGAGCAATTATGAAAAAATTATCCGTAGCCGAGTATAGAAAAATCCTTCCAATTTTAGAAAGCCATACAAAAACGACGACGTTTGCTTATGCGGTATGTGATCAAGTGATAGATGGTGATGTTTTTGTAAACGAGAAGTTAACAGCAGGACTAATTCGTACAGCGAATGGCATTTATTATTTATTTGGTCATACTGATGATCAAAATTACAACGAAGATTTATTTTCTTTTATAAAAAAGGCTATTGAAAAAACAGAGAAGAGATTTACATTGTTCTCTTCGAGTGACGAGTGGGAAATGATGATAGAAGAACGTTTTAGTCATGTACTTCGAAACATCCCGCGAATGAAGTTTCAAAGCGTAATCTTTGAAGAGAGAAAACGAGATTGTAACAAAAATACATATGAAGTGAAGCGTATTGATAGAAGATATATAGAACGAAGCAGTGAATTTACTGAGGAGTACTACAAAGAATATTGGGGATCAAAAGAAACATTTTTAAACGATGGTTTTGGATTTTGTATAGAACTAGAGGGAATGATTGTAGCGGAATGTGTTTCAATATTTAGTGGAAACGGATTTGCTGAAATTGATATTGTGACGCATAAAGCATATCAAGGGAAAGGATTAGCTCAAGCTGTTGCAGCAAGGTTTATTGAATATTGCATGCAAAATGATATTATACCGTGCTGGGATTGTTATGTAGACAATACTTCTTCGCGAAAATTAGCTAGCAAATTAAGTTTTCATAATCCAATAGAATATAGATTATTTGTACGGAAGAAAACGGGGGAATAAAAATGAATGTGGAATTAACGAGATTTAAAGTGAAGCCTGGTAAAAGTCATCGTGTAGATGAATGGATGCAGCTTCTGAATGACAATATGAAAGAAGTGCTTTTGACATTAAACGACGAAAAGATGTACGTTGAGACAATTTTCCGGGAAATAAGAGATGGAGAAGAGTACTTATATTGGTATTCTGTGCAAGGAGAAGGCGGGGCTCTTGTCGAAAATTCTCATCATGAAATTGATAAAAAGCATTTGGAATTTTGGTATGAATGTATTGATGAAGAAGCACCCTCTGTTGATATGAAAACAGAAGTCGTTATGATTCAAGATGTTGTGAAGGATGCGATGAAATAATAGATTGGTATTTTGTAACCGTAAAATGGTCATCTTTTTGGTTGAATATACATTATTGGAGATGCTGTAGGATGAGAATTAGTAATAAATATATCACTCTCGATGAAATAGAAGTAATAAGAGAACCTTTAAATAAATTGCATGAATATCATAATAATACATCAAAACATTTTTCTGGTGACTATCCAAGAATGTCATTTGAGGAACGTATTGAAAATTATAAACAAAATTCAAAGTACGGAGAGTATAGAATTGAATTATTAGTTGAGACGGAAACAGATAATATATTAGGATGTTGTATAGCATATAGCAAAAGTGTAAACGGAAAGATTGAAGTTTTATTCGTTGATGAAAAACACCGAGGAAACGGATTTGGTTTGAAATTAATGAATAGTGCAGTGGAATGGTTTAAAGCGAAGAAGATAGATGAAATTGAATTAACAGTAGTGTACGGAAATGAAGCTGTATCGTTTTATGAAAAGCTGGGGTTTTATCCTCGTTCAATTATTATGGAAACTAAGTCATAACGATAGTATGGAGAGAGATGAGTGAGAGTCTTTATTTCAAAAAAGTGATTTATATGTTACTAAAGTATATGTGAAGGGCGCATCAAAATAGATGTGCTTTTTATTATGATAAAAATGTAGAAAAGCTGTATTTGGATATCTTTAAGTGAAAATAAAAGTGGGATATTAAGAATCTTTTAGGACAGACTATAAAGAAATAAAAAACAGAAAACCAAAAGACCTACCAATATAAGGTGTAATTGTAACAGGTAAAACAGAGGATTTACAAAGTTTACAAGGAGCGCCATATATTAAAGTGGCTGTTAGAGGTGTAACAGTTGAGAAATATTAATTACAGTCTATTAATGTGAATAATCAGAAAATTTATGTTATACTATATGAAAAGGAGGTTTATATGAGGCAAATACATGGAGCAATTTATATTTACATAACAATGTTTTTCGTGGCGATATCTTATGGATTAGGGCACGTGTATTCGCATCCTATACTAACTTTTTTAAGCGGAGCATGTATGGCGTTTGCGCTTCTTGTCCACCTTTTCTCAGTTTGGATCGTGAAATTTCAATTAAATATTAGTGAAATAGAAGAAGGCACTTTTTAAGTGGCCTTCTTTTTTTAATAATATTTTGGAAGTTCTTGGAGCAATTTTTCAATTTTGCATTCGGTTTCTTCACATATAGACAGTGTGCGTAGTCGGAAAAACAAACTACGTAAGAAAGATTTTACATTTCCGTATAAGTACTCGTACGATTCAATATGTAATGTTTGTTTTTTGACGGGTAATTGAGCTACTAAGTCATGAAGGGCTAATAGGAGTACTTCTTCCTTTAGACCATTTTGTAGCATTGCCACAATCGGATAAACGAGACGCTCGTCTTCTTCATATTTGTAGTAAATAGAATGGACACAGACTTTGTTTAATAAAGTTTGTAATATTTCTTCGTAACATAAAGTTTCCAGTTTAGGACTACGAACAAGCGCTTCAAATGTATCGGAAGCATGAGCGATACTATGTGCCCAGCCGTGGTCTTGCACATATCCCCGGAAATCATGTTCGTTGTTCATATATAGAATTAGTTGATCTTTTACATTTGAAATATCAGTCCGTGATAAGAAATTATGATTTGTATCAGCATCAATAATGAGGGCAATTAATAATGTTGTAAATGCTCGCGTAAATACCGCATCTTCATCAGCCGAATGAATCTTATACAATAAATATTTTTCACTGATGCTTTCTAATAGTAGTTTCTGTAATTGCGTGTGTGAAAGGTATTCCTTTTTGATGAGATGATAAAAAGTAGAGTAAATAAGTTTGTCTCTTAAATAGCTATCAGTAACACCGATATGTTCAAGCATATTGGAACTTAAAGAATCAATGTTAACTTTGTTATCCAGCATGTAATTATTATTACGAATTTCTTCTAACTGTTGTTGTAACATATAAACCTCCTATTTTAGAAAATTCTGTATTTTAATAGTATAATAGAAGGAAGAAATAGACAATAAATAAGTGCATTTGAATGGAGGGGCATGATGAAGAGAGCACTATTCTTTTTCATTAGTATTTTCTTTTTAGGAAGCTGCTCGATTTGGTATGTTACTTTTTCTAGCGAGAGCAAAAGTTGGACGGGACAATATAAAGGCCATATTAAGGATGACAGTGAAGATGGAATGTTTACATTTCAGTATAAGGGCGGAGATGGAAATACAGAATTTAAAAATTTAGAGATTGCTATTAATGGAGCCTTTAGCACAATGACACAAACGTCAGAAAATCATAGAGGAGCAAAGATTGAAATGAAGTCTTCTTGTGTAAGTTGTGCGCCTCTATCTAAAGATGAACCGATAGAGATTGTGATTAAATGGGATGATAAGTATGAAGAGAAGATGGTGTTAAAGCGGAAATAGAAAAAGGCAGCACTCACGCTGCCTTTTTTATTATTTTACAAATTGTAATTCTTTCGGGAATTTCGTTAAAATTTCTGATCCGTCTTTTGTGATATAAATATCATCTTCAATACGAACGCCACCTACGTTTGGTACGTAAATACCTGGCTCGATTGTGAAGACCATACCTTCTTTTAATGGAGATTCGTTACCAGCTTTTACATCTGGATATTCGTGTACGCTAATTCCTAGTCCGTGACCAAGGCGGTGCGGGAAGAAGTCGCCGTAACCTGCATCTGCGATAACAGAACGAGCAGCGTTGTCGATTGCACCAAGTGTAACACCTGGTTTACATGCTTCAACTGCTTGTAGTTGTCCAGCAAGTACAGTGTTGTAAATACGAGTTTGTTCTTCAGAAATGTCGCCAAATGCCACTGTACGTGTAATGTCAGAGCAATAGCCGTCAATGATTACGCCTAAATCAAATAGTACGAAATCGCCGCGTTTCATTTTGTTTGCACCTGGAATACCGTGTGGAAGAGCAGAGTTTGCACCTGCTAATACCATCGTATCAAATGACATTTTATGTATGCCTTTTGTTTTTAATTCGTGTTCAATAATTGCTAATACTTCTAGTTCGCTACGATCTTCTTTAATTGCATTTACACCAACCTCAACAGCATAGTCTGCCATTTTAGCTGCTTCGCGTAAAATAGAAAGTTCTTTTTCGTCTTTAATTAAACGAAGTTCACGAACTTTTTCCTCAGCTGACGTGAAAGCTGCATTTGGGAATAATTTTGTTAATTCTTCGTAACGCTCTACGTTTAAATGTTCTTTTTCAATTGCAACTGCATTTGCATTGATACCGCGGTCTTTAATTGCTTTTGCAATCATATCCCATGGTCTGTCAGTATCAGTAAATCCGATAATTTCATGTGCCCAGCCAGCGTTACGTGCTTGGCCTTCTTCCATTTTAGGGCAAATTAAAATAGGTTCTTTTTCTTGGAATACAAACATACCAAGAAGTCTTTCGTGTGGTTCACAGTGGAAGTTTGTCATGTAGAAGACGTTCGGTGTAGAAGTTAAGAACGCAGCTTCAACGTTTTTTTCTTTTAGCCATTGCATTAAATTTTCTAATCTAGCATTCATCGATTGGCACCCCCGAGATATTTAATTACAAATATAACTTTAACTCGGAAGAAAGCGTTATGACAAGTAAATCGATGTTAGAAAAGACAGGGAATTGAAAAATCATGTAGAATAAAAAGTGAGAATGTAATAAGGGGAGGAATGTAATAATGAAAGTATCTTATCACGGGCATTCAGTTGTAAAGATTGAAACGAATGGAAAAGTAATTTTAATTGATCCGTTTTTAACAGGAAATCCAAAAACAGATTTAAAGGCTGAAGATGTAAAAGTAGATGCGATTCTTTTATCACACGGTCATGGTGATCATGTTGGAGATACAGTAGAACTTGCGAAGAAAAATGATGCAGTTGTAGTGGCACCGTTTGAACTAGCGACATTCTTAAGTTGGCAAGGTGTAAAAACACATCCGATGCATATTGGTGGTTCACATGAATTTGACTTCGGAAAAGTGAAGTTTACACAAGCATTCCACGGTTCTAGTTATATTGATGAAGAAAATAAGACGATTACATATACAGGTATGCCAGCGGGTATTTTATTTACAGCAGAAGAGAAGACTTTGTACCATGCAGGGGATACTGCTCTATTCTCTGATATGAAATTAATTGGGGAATTAAATAACATTGATGTAGCATTTTTACCAATTGGTGATAATTTCACAATGGGACCAGAAGATGCTGTTTTAGCAGCAAAATGGGTTCAGGCGAAAACTGTTGTACCGATGCATTACAATACGTTCCCGGTTATTGAACAAGATCCATATCAATTTGTAGAAAAGCTACAAAATTGTACAGGGAAAGTATTAGAAGCTGGAGAAAGTATTACACTATAGAAAAGAAACCCTTCATTTGAAAAGACAAGTGAAGGGTTTTTTACGTGTGTAGGACAGCTTGTAAAGGTTGTACTTGTTTTGATGATTCTTTTCTTTTTGGAAGTGGCTGTTCAGGTGTTTCATTCAATTCCATTGCAACTTTTTTTCCGTCTACGAAAGCTAACAATACAGCACCTACAACTTCTAATAATTTTTTCATCATATATCCGCTCCTTTGTTTCATTTCTTGTCTTCATTGTATATGGAAGTGGCTGGACAAACTATCGAACGAGATGACAATACCATTACATTGTTGTAATAGAAGAAGTGGTGTAATGTAAGGTGTATTTTGTTATAAAAAAAATAGTACAGATATACAAAGAGAGAGTGTAACAGTTTTGAAAATATAGTATACTGAAAATACAACACATGAAGAATTTAGGGAAAAGAAAGTATGGTGAAACCATTTGGCTACCAAGCATAACCAAATTTTAGAACATATTAATAGCCTGCCAGTAGGGCATAAAATTTCTGTAAGGCAAATTGCAAAAGATTTGAGTGTAAGTGAAGGTACAGCTTATCGTGCAATTAAAGATGCAGAAAATAAAGGGTATGTTAGTACGATTGAACGTGTCGGAACAATTCGAATTGAACAAAAGAAGAAAGAAAATATTGAAAAGCTGACATATGCAGAAGTCGTTAACATTGTCGATGGTCAAGTACTTGGAGGCAGAGAAGGACTACATAAAACGTTAAATAAATTCGTAATCGGAGCAATGAAATTAGAAGCGATGATGCGCTATACAGAAGCTGGAAACTTACTTATTGTCGGTAATCGTACGAACGCACATCAATTAGCGTTAGAAACCGGAGCTGCGGTGTTAATTACGGGCGGATTTGATACGGAAGATCATGTGAAGAAATTAGCAGATGAATTAAAACTGCCGATTATTTCAAGTAGTTACGATACATTTACAGTTGCAACGTTAATTAACCGTGCGATTTACGATCAGCTTATTAAGAAAGAAATTGTACTCGTTGAAGATATTTTAACGCCAATTGAAGAAACGTTATATTTAAAGCCAGATGATACAGTGCAGCAATGGCATGCGTATAACGAAGAGACGATGCACGGAAGATATCCGATTGTTGATGAAAATAAAAAGGTGTTAGGTATTGTAACTTCAAAAGATATGATCGGTGTAGCGAAAGAAACACCAATTGATAAAGTGATGACAAAGCATCCGATTACGGTAAATGGAAAAATGTCTGTCGCAGCTGCGGCGCGTATGATGGTGTGGGAAGGTATTGAGTTACTTCCGGTTGTTGATGAAGGAAATAAGTTGCAAGGTATTATTAGCCGTCAAGATGTACTTCAGGCGTTGCAAATGATTCAGCGTCAACCGCAAGTCGGTGAAACAATCGATGATATTGTAACGAATCAATTTATGACGCCGAAAGAAGCGAAAAATGAGCATCTATATCAATTTTCAGTGACACCGCAAATGACGAATTCAATCGGAACGCTATCTTACGGTGTATTCGCAACGATTGTGACAGAAGCAACGAATCGCGTTATTCGTGCGCAAAAGAAGAGCGATTTAATTGTTGAGAACTTAACAATTTATTTCGTAAAACCAGTTCAAATTGACAATGTTGTATCGGTTCATCCGAAAGTATTAGAAATAGGACGTAAATTTGGTAAGGTTGATGTAGAAGTACATCATGAAGGTAATGTTGTTGGGAAAGCATTACTTATGGTGCAATTGATCGATAAATAAAAAGATGGAGCAAGCCGCTTTGGTTTGTTCCATTTTTTTTAAGAAGGTATAGTAGAGCTTTTTAAAATTTAGTTATCAACTGAATCTATTATGTTTTGAATTGCAAAAGAAAAAGGTAAATTACGTTCTGTTTCATATTTATAAATAGAAGCGTGCAATCATTTGAAGATGCTTGAACAATAATTGTGGAGGTGTCGAATGGGAGTAATAATTTTCTTTTTAGGGGTAGTATTTGCAATAACTTTTCATGTGTTAACACATCGAAGAATGGATATAAAGAAAAAGAAATTGTATGTAGTAAGTTTGATTTTCGCTATTGTTTGTTCCTTTATCTCTACAGCCGGAGAAAATAAGGGCGATTTTCTATACTTTGGTGTACCAGCTGGAACATTTGTTTATTATGGTGGATGGGAAATATCTTTTAATCCATTAGGCTTTTTCTTTAACTTTATTTTGTTTTATTGGATTTTGAAGCTGTTATTTAAGCTGCGTAAGAGTTTGGGTAGTGAAGTGCAAAAATAGCAGTATATGTTGGAGACTTTAGCTAATCTATATCAGGTTAGAGAATTGGTTGTTAGTCGATAGAAAAGCTTACACTACTAATTATTAAAGGGAAACTATGCTGCACTATATGTACTAGGGGGGAGAAGAATGGATTTTCACATTAAAGAGCAGTTATGTAAGCAATATAATTTAAATAGTCTTATGAAAGTTTCATTGTTGCATGGGGGAGAAAATCAAACATATATGTTCGAATCGGACAAAAATAAATTTGTAGTTAGGCAGTATAGAGAAGGACGTTATACAGCCGAGCAAATAGAAGCTGAAATACATTGGTTAATAGCGATACAAAAACAAATGTTAGTACCAGAAGTAGTTGTAAATAAAGATGGTGACTGGATCACACCTGTTATGAAAGATGAGGGAAGTATCCAGTATTTTGTTGTCTTTAGGTTTATAAATGGAAGTGAAATTATAGAACCAAAGGATAAAGATTATGAAAAACTTGGATCACTCATGCGAATGTTTCATGAAAAAGCAAATGGAGTACTTAAAAGTGTGCCGCAAACTTGGAGGGGTTATGAAAGACCTATATATAGCGAGAAAAAGATGATTCATGAGCCTTTACAATGTTTATTACATGCTTCTTTTTTATCTTATGAGGATAAAAATAAATGCTTGAGAATTGCAGAAAGAATACAAGAACTTACAAACTCAATTCAATTGGGAGAAAAACAATTTGTTCACGGAGATATGCATTTTGGAAATATTCTTGTAGACAAAGAGGATTGGTATTTACTCGATTTTGATGAATGTGGATTTGGGTATAAAGAGTTTGATATTGGTGTTCCTAGATTGCATTTAATTGCTTCTGGACAGTTAGAAGAGGCATGGGGGAACTTCATGATGGGATATGGGGGAAATATTTCGGAAGTAGCCATTCGACTTGGAACTGCTTTAAGAATCTTTTATATGGCAGGGAAAATACCATTAAGACTTGATATTGAACCTATTAAAAAGAATCCTGATTATTTCATTCGCCGATATATTCAGTATGCGGAAGAGGAGTTATACAGTAAGACAATTGTCTGATAAAAAAACAGAATATTAATTCATTTGGATTCTAGACTATGTTATAATTTAATTGTAAGAAAATGGATTTCTGAAAGGTGGTATGCATGATGTCATCGACAGTACTCTTTTTTGGTAGTATCGCACTATTTTACTTCCTTGTGATGATACCGATTCAATATTTATACTTACAAGGTTTACATGAAAAAAAGAAAAAAACAGGATTATCTCAGCGAGAGCTATATGAAAAAATGTCTTTTGGGGAAGAACAGTTACATCTCCATGTGCAAGGCAATCCATTCAATATTCCTTCTGCGTTTGTCGCATATATGATTTTGAAAGTTAGAGGACGTAAAAAAGCATCACAATGTTGATGCTTTTTTACGTTGCTTCATAGACTTCGGCTTCTTCAACTGCTAATGGTAAGAAATGTTTGTATTGGCGAAATCCATTAAATACACTTGCACTGCCAAATAGAACGAATAAGATACCAACGATAATACGAGCGGTTGAAAGTTCTAAAAAGAATTGGTTTATCCCGAAGAATAAGACGAATGAACCGAGTGCCATTGCGGATTTTCCTGAGAGCCAACCTTTCTCCATTGGGCGGTTTGTACGAAAGTATTTTGTTTTGTAGAAGAGGTACAACATAAATGAGACGATAATACAGAAGACTAATACTGGCATCATGCACACTCCCATCGCTTTATGAAAAAATAGTAGAGAAAAAAGAAATATCTAAACTTTCTAATTTTTATTATAAAGCAATTGTTCGCATGTATGAAATACTTTCCGTTATAATGGAGGATAAAGTGAGACTTTCATTAGTGTGGGGATGTGTCCGTGCTAATGATTAGCCCACATTCATTGGGCTTTTACTGCACGTTAAAGTGAAGAAGTTGAATAAAAAGGAGATTATACATATGCATGAGCAAATTTTAGGAGCAATTAAAGAGTTTGATACAATTATTATTCATCGTCATGTGCGTCCGGATCCAGATGCGTTAGGTTCACAGGGCGGTCTTAGTACAATTCTACAAGAATCGTTTCCAGAGAAAAATATTTATACGGTTGGGTACAATGAACCGTCATTAGCATATTTACGAGTAATGGATGATATTGAAGATAGTGTATACGAAAATGCGCTCGTTATCGTTTGTGATACAGCAAACCAAGAACGTGTTGACGATCAACGCTATACAAAAGGGAAGATGTTAATCAAAATTGATCATCATCCAAATGAAGATCCATACGGAGACATTACGTGGGTAGATACGACAGCAAGTTCTACAAGTGAAATGATTTATGAGTTTTATAATTATGGAAAAGATAAAGGATTAAAAATAACAAAAGAAGCAGCTCGTCTTATTTTAGCGGGTATTGTTGGGGATACAGGTCGTTTCTTATTCCCGAATACAACAGCAAAAACACTTCGTTACGTAAGTGAGCTTGTTGACATGGGTGTGAAATTCACAGATTTATACAATGAAATGTATAAGACAAAAGAAAAAATCGCTCGTTTAAACGGTTATATTTTACAAAACTTTACGATGGTAGAAGAAGGAGCAGCTTACATTAAATTAACGAAAGAAGTATTAGAAGAATTTGATGTACTTCCTTCTGAGGCATCCGGCGTTGTTGGAG
Source organism: Bacillus sp. FSL W8-0519 (assembly GCF_038005585.1). Taxonomy (NCBI): domain Bacteria; kingdom Bacillati; phylum Bacillota; class Bacilli; order Caryophanales; family Bacillaceae; genus Bacillus; species Bacillus sp. FSL W8-0519. The sequence goes on along the minus strand of NZ_JBBOTL010000001.1, from coordinate 4,456,238 downwards.
CACTTGGTAATATTGATGGATTAAAGGCATGGGTTCTATTTTTAGAGGAAGACGATGTGATTCGTGTTCGCCTTCGTTCAAAAGGACCAGTTATAAATAAATTAGCAATGCAATATAACGGCGGAGGACATCCGATGGCTTCTGGTGCAAAAGCATCTTCTTGGGAAGAAGCGGATCGTCTATTTGCTGATTTACGTGAGATTTGTAAATAAGAAATTATATGTTAGAACGAAAAGAAGGAGTGGCGCTAAACCCCTCCTTCTTTATTTTTCTTTCTCTATCGTAATGCTAATTTCAAGCACGGTATCGAAAGATATTGTATCGACTTTAAAACGGTATAGCCGATCGTAATGTTTGTACGTCTTGTTTTCGATTACCTTTTTGAGTAGGTCTTTATTTTTTGCGATACTTTGTATGTTTTTCGTTAAAAGATGCTGGAGGTCATTATGGATAGAAGTAGTCATGTTTTCAATTGTAAGGTTGTCTAAATCGTATTTTTCTCGATTTATAAGTTTTATTTTAATCTCTTGAATGGTTAAGAGCCGTTTATTTTCAGTATTTAATTTTTCTTGATCTTCGAGAAGGACGTGGAGTTTTGCTTCTTGTTTTTCTATAATTTCTCTTTGTTCTGCTATTTTACTAGCTTGTTCTTCTTGAAAAACACCGTATATGTACAAAAAAATAAACCAGCTCAACACGCCCCCAACAGCAGCACCAGCTAAAACTAAATACCATCTTTTTGCTGTATTGGCACTTGGTACTCTCATACATGCTCCTGCGTTAGCCATTTAATAATAATAAGACCAGTTTGCATACCACCTGTTGCGAAAAAAATAAGGAGAATTTGTTTTACGATATCTTTCATATCCCCGCCAAAGAAACTTCTTTCAAAACTATAAAAAGTATCAAATGTTCCGCCGATCGCTGCAACGAGTGCCCAAATTCTTAAATTTTGGGCGAATTGATTAATGTAAGTGAGAGTTGGTTTTCCGATAAGAAATGCACCAAATCCACCAATTAATGAACCACCAAGTATAACCCCAAAGGCAATAAAGTAACTAATAATAAGCAGAGAGAAAAAAGTGTGTTCTCTTACATCCATCGTCATTCCCCTTTCTTCTTCATATATATGGACAAAGTATAAGAAGTATGTTTTGATTTCCTCTTTCCTCTTCACCTATAATAAAAGTAGTCAAATAGGTAAAGAGAGGGTACAACAGTGAAGTTTGTGCATTTACAATGTCAAACCGTTTTTAGTTTATTAAAAAGTGCTTGTAAAATTGATGAACTTGTAGTTAGGGCGAAAGAGCTCGGTTATTCATCGCTAGCTATTACGGATGAAAATGTTATGTATGGCGTTATTCCGTTTTATAAAGCATGTAAGAAACATGGTATACAGCCTATCATCGGCTTAACAGCTTCTATTTTTAGTGAAGAAGAAGAAAAGTCTTATCCGCTTGTCTTACTTGCTGAAAATGAAATAGGTTATCAAAATTTATTAAAGATTTCTAGTAGCATTATGACGAAGTCAAAAGAAGGTATTCCTAAGAAATGGCTTGCACATTATGCGAAAGGATTAATTGCTATTTCACCAGGTAAAGATGGGGAAATCGAACAATTATTATTAGAAGACAAAGAGAGTCAAGCTGAAGAAGTAGCTCGTATGTATCAAAATATGTTCGGCAGTTTTTATATGAGTTTACAGCATCATGCGATTCAAGATGAACTGCTTCTGCAAGAAAAATTACCTGCATTTATGAATAGGATAAATATTCCGGTTGTAGCGACGAACGATGTACGCTACATCAATCAAAGTGACGCACTTGTTCATGAATGTTTATTATCTGTTGAAAGTGGAACGAAAATGACGGATCCTGATAGGCCGAGGCTGAAAACAGATCAATATTATTTAAAATCATCAGATGAAATGGAAGCCCTATTTTCTCACGTAGAAGAAGCGATTTATAACACAGTAGAAATTGCAGAACGTTGTAGAGTAGAAATACCGTTTCATGTAAATCAATTACCGAAATTCCCTGTTCCATCTAACGAGACGAATGATATGTATTTGCGCCGCGTTTGTGAAGAAGGATTACAAAAACGTTATGGTACGCCGAAAGAAGTACATATAAAGCGTTTGAATCATGAATTAAACGTGATTTCTAGCATGGGGTTTAGTGATTATTTCCTCATTGTCTGGGATTTTATGAAGTACGCGCATGAAAATCATATTTTAACAGGACCAGGTCGTGGATCAGCGGCTGGCTCACTCGTTTCTTACGTATTAGAAATTACAGATATTGATCCAATTGAATACGATCTATTATTTGAAAGGTTTTTAAACCCAGAGCGTGTGACACTTCCAGATATTGATATTGATTTTCCGGATATAAGACGTGATGAGATGATTCGATATGTGAAGGATAAATATGGTCAGCTTCGTGTTGCGCAAATTGTAACGTTTGGGACGCTTGCAGCGAAAGCGGCAATTAGAGATATTGCGCGTGTAATGGGTCTTCCGCCGCGAGATATCGACATATTCTCAAAACTTATCCCATCAAAGCTTGGTATAACGTTAAAAGATGCATATGAGGAATCGCAATCACTCCGTGAATTTATACAAGGGAATCTTCTGCATGAACGTGTGTTTGAAATTGCAAAACGTGTAGAAGGCTTACCGCGTCATACGTCTATTCATGCAGCTGGCGTTATTATGAGCCAAGAGCCATTAACCGGAAGTGTTGCAATTCAAGAAGGGCATAACGATGTGTATGTTACGCAATACCCAGCTGATGCATTAGAAGAACTTGGGTTGCTCAAGATGGACTTTTTAGGATTACGTAATTTAACGTTACTTGAAAATATTATAAAGTTTATCGTGCAAAAAACAGGAAAAGAAATCGATATAAGAAATTTACCACTTCAAGATGAAAAGACATTCCAATTGTTAGGTAGAGGGGATACAACAGGTGTATTCCAGCTTGAATCAGGTGGTATGCGAAATGTGCTTCGCGGGTTAAAGCCGAATGAATTTGAAGATATTGTTGCTGTTAACTCGTTATATAGACCAGGACCGATGGAACAAATTCCAACCTTTATTGAATCAAAACACGGAAAAAGACAAATTGAATATTTACATCCGGACTTAAAGCCGATTTTAGAAAGAACATACGGTGTAATTGTATACCAAGAACAAATTATGCAAATCGCGTCGAAGTTGGCGGGCTTCTCGCTCGGAGAAGCCGATTTATTACGCCGTGCAGTGAGTAAAAAAAATCGTGATATTTTAGATCAGGAACGTAAGCATTTTGTGCAAGGGTGTTTACAAAATGGTTATGACGAGACATCTGCAGAGAAAATTTATGATTTAATTGTAAGATTTGCAAATTACGGCTTTAACCGAAGTCACGCTGTAGCCTACAGTATGATTGGATATCAGCTTGCTTACTTAAAAGCGAATTATACGCTGGAATTTATGACGGCACTATTATCGAGTGCAATTGGAAATGAAGATAAGATTGTGCAGTATATACGCGAAACGAAGCGAAAAGGTTTTCATGTTTTGCCGCCGTCTCTTCAGAGAAGTGGTTACAATTTCCAAATAGAAGGAAATGCAATACGTTACAGCTTACTTTCCATTCGAAACATCGGAATGGCTACAGTGACAGCATTAATCGAAGAACGAGAGAAAAAAATGTTTGAAGATTTATTTGAATTTTGTCTGCGCATGCCATCAAAGTTTGTAACAGAGCGAAATTTAGAGGCGTTCGTCTGGTCTGGGTGTTTTGACGATTTCGGTGTTTCGAGAACGAATTTATGGAAAAGTCTTAAAGGAGCGTTAGAGTATGCCAATCTTGCACGTGATTTAGGAGATGCTGTTCCGAAATCAAAATACGTACAAGGAGAAGAGCTCTCTTTTATTGAACAGTTAAATAAAGAGAAGGAAGTACTAGGTTTTTATTTATCAAGCTATCCGACAGCGCAGTATGTGAAGTTAGCGAAAGAATTAGAAATTCCAACTCTCGCTCAGGCGATGCGACATAAGAAAAAAGTACAAAGAGCTATCGTGTACATAACAAGCGTGAGAGTGATTCGTACGAAAAAGTTGCAAAAGATGGCATTTATTACATTTTGTGATCAAAATGATGAAATGGAAGCAGTTCTTTTCCCCGAAACGTATATACATTTCTCAGATAAGTTACAAGAAGGAGCAATTGTTTTAGTTGACGGCATGATTGAGCTTAGAAATCATAAGCTGCAATGGATTGTAAATGGACTATATCCGTTAGAAGAAATGGATGTGTATGAAGAAAAGAAAGATGCGTCTGTTTACGTGAAATTGCCATCTCAATATGAGAAAAAGCTTTTAAATCAGGTTACTAAAATATTGTTTGACTATTCGGGTTTTGCGAAAGTACTAATTTATTATGAAAAGGAACATAAAATGGTACAATTATCACGAAGTTTATCGATTCATCCAAGTGAAGAATGTTTAGGAGCACTTCGTGAAATTGTCGGGGAAGAAAATGTGGTTGTGAAAATATAATGGACAATTTCCCTACACTTCGATTATTATAGTAGTAGTGTTCGTGGTCAGACCACTTGGAGAAATTGATATCAGCAAGAATAATTTGAGGAGAGTGGATAGTTTGTCAACACTTCGTGAAGAAGCACTTCACATGCATAAAGTGCATCAAGGAAAATTAGAAACTGTATCAAAAGTAAAAGTAGAAAATGCAAAAGATTTAAGTCTTGCATATTCTCCAGGGGTTGCAGAACCTTGTAAAGAAATTTATGACGATAAAAGTAAGGTATATGAATATACAATGAAGGGAAATATGGTAGCAGTTGTGACAGATGGAACGGCTGTACTTGGTCTTGGTAACATCGGACCTGAAGCATCTCTTCCAGTAATGGAAGGTAAAGCTGTATTATTCAAGAGCTTTGCTGGTGTAGATGCATTCCCAATTGCCTTAAATACAAACGATGTAGATAAAATTGTTGAAACTGTAAAATTAATGGAGCCAACTTTTGGCGGCGTTAACTTAGAGGATATCGCAGCACCAAACTGCTTCATTATTGAAGAACGTTTGAAAAAAGAAACAAATATTCCTATCTTCCATGATGATCAACACGGAACAGCTATCGTAACAGTAGCGGGTCTTGTGAACGCGCTAAAACTAGTTGGAAAGAAAATGTCTGACATTAAAGTTGTCGCAAATGGCGCAGGTGCAGCAGGTATTGCAATTATTAAACTTTTATATCGCTATGGCGTACGCGACATTATTATGTGTGACCGTAAAGGGGCAATCTATGATGGTCGTCCTACAGGTATGAATCCGGTGAAGGATGAAGTGGCAAAATATACAAATAAGAATCGTATCGAAGGTTCTTTAGCTGATGTTGTACAAGGTGCGGACGTATTCATTGGTGTATCTGCAGAAGGTGCATTAACAGAAGAGATGGTTCGTACAATGAATGACGATGCAATTATTTTTGCAATGGCGAATCCAGTTCCAGAAATTATGCCAGAATTGGCAAAAGCAGCGGGCGCAGCTGTTGTTGGAACGGGTCGTTCTGACTTCGCAAACCAAGTAAATAATGTACTAGCGTTCCCTGGTATTTTCCGCGGTGCACTTGACGTACATGCGACACAAATTAACGAAGAAATGAAGATGGCAGCTGTACAAGCTATTGCTGAGCTTGTAGCAGAAGATGAGTTAAATGCAGACTATATCATTCCAGCACCGTTTGACGCGCGTGTAGCGCCTCAAGTAGCAGCTTACGTTGCAAAAGCTGCAATGGAGACAGGAGTAGCTCGCCGTCAAGTAGATCCAAATGAAGTTGCTGAGAAAACAAAACAATTAGCGCTGATTGGTAAAGAATAAGCGAGGAATTTCCATTGACATCATCAAATACAAAAGTATATCTCGAAATTGTAAAAAAAATCCGTTCCATTATGGAAGAGGATGGATTGGTAGCAGGGGATCGTTTGCCGTCTGAGCGTGAGTTAAGTTCACGTTTAAACGTAGGACGTTCCTCTGTAAGAGAAGCGTTGCGTGCTTTAGAACTTGTAGGATTAATTGAAACGAGACGTGGTGAAGGGACGTTTATTCGAAACTTTTACGATAACGGTCTTGTACAATTGATTGCTCCGTTCTTGCTGCAAGATGAGAAAACAATTCGTGATTTATTACAAACAAAACGATTGCTTGAGAAAGATATGATTCGAATTGTATGTAATTTACCGAAAGAAATGTTTTCTAAAGTGCTAAGTAAATTACATCAAGTGCTTGAAGGAAATGAAAACTCAGTTCCAATGCTTCACCAAACGTTCTTTAAAACACTTATTGAACAAGTCGATAATTATTTACTATATCGCATTTGGATGATCGTAAATGATTACGTATCAACGCTTTCTTGTAAAGTTTCAGGAGATTCTATCGATATGTATAGAAAGCTTTACGCTATTTTGGAAGAAAAACAAGAAAATGATGCACTAAAAATTTACGATGAATTAGTAGAGAATATACAGTTTCACTCGTAATGTATAAAATTTGTCGAAATGACCATGACACGTTATGACAAACATTCTATCGCGTAGCGGTTAAAGTTAAACGTAAAGAGTGAGGTTATTAGACAGATTGAGAAGATAAGGCTAACATCAAACTTTGGTGTTAGCCCAATTTTCTTCTTACGCTAACCTTAGCTCTCAACGAAGGGGGTCAAATTGTGCTAAGAGATTTATTCGTGAAAAAGAAAAAGTACGCTGCAATACCTTCAGAACAAGTACGAAAAGATGTACCAGACGGCGTTATGACAAAATGTCCGAAATGTAAAAAAATCATGTATACGAAAGAGCTTCTAAAAAATTTAAAAGTATGTGTGAATTGTGGATATCATCATCCTATGAATGCATGGGAACGTCTTGATAGTATATTGGACGAAGGGTCATTCCGTGAGTATGACAAAGAAATGGTTTCATTAAATCCACTCGAGTTTCCAGATTATGAAGAGAAACTAGAGAGCGATCGTAAGAAGACTGACTTGAACGAAGCGGTTGTAACTGGTGAAGGAACAATTGATGACATGCTTGTTGTTGTTGCAGTAATGGATTCTCGTTTTCGAATGGGGAGCATGGGCTCTGTTGTAGGAGAAAAAATTGCCCGTGCGGTTGAAAAGGCATACGACTTACAAGTTCCATTTATTATCTTTACTGCTTCGGGTGGTGCCCGTATGCAAGAAGGGATATTAAGTTTAATGCAAATGGCAAAAACAAGCGTAGCTTTGAAAAAGCATAGTAATGCAGGAGGATTATTTATTTCTGTTATGACTCACCCAACGACGGGCGGGGTTTCAGCGAGTTTCGCTTCACTTGGTGATTATAATCTTGCAGAACCAGGGGCGCTGATCGGATTTGCTGGTAGACGTGTAATTGAACAAACGGTGCGTGAGAAACTACCGGAAGATTTCCAAACGGCAGAATTCTTACTAGAACATGGTCAATTAGATGCGGTGGTACATCGTGATGATATGAGAGAATCGCTTCGTAAGATTTTAGAAGTTCATCAAGGAGGGGAAATGGCCGTATGGCAGAGCTAGAATTTGAGAAACCAGTTGTTGAGCTAAGAAATAAGATTCGTGAACTGAAAGACTATACGAAAAACAGCCAGATGGACTTCAGTGAGGAGATTCGTATTTTGGAAGACAAGCTAGAAAATTTAGAGGAAGATATATACGGCAATATGAAAGTATGGGACCGTGTTCAAATTGCTCGTCATGCAGAACGACCGACAACGCTCGATTATATTGAGCACTTATTTACTGATTTTTTTGAATGTCATGGAGATCGTCTATTTGGCGATGATGCAGCGATTGTCGGCGGCATTGCGAAGTATAAAGGGATGCCTGTAACTGTAATCGGGCATCAACGCGGAAAAGATACGAAAGAAAATATTCGCCGTAATTTTGGGATGCCTCACCCAGAAGGATATCGAAAAGCATTGCGTTTAATGAAGCAGGCGGAAAAGTTCAATCGTCCAATTATTTGTTTTATTGATACGAAAGGAGCTTATCCTGGTAAAGCTGCTGAAGAACGTGGTCAAAGTGAAGCGATCGCCCGCAATTTATTTGAAATGGCAGGCTTAACGGTTCCTGTTATTTGTATCGTTATCGGCGAAGGGGGTAGTGGTGGTGCACTAGGTCTTGGAGTAGGAGATTACATTCATATGCTAGAAAATTCCACTTATTCTGTTATTACGCCAGAGGGTGCAGCGGCAATTCTTTGGAAAGATGCAGGAAAAGCAAAGGAAGCTGCAGAGGCGATGAGAATTACAGCAGCAGATTTGAAAGAATTAGGTGTAATTGACGAAATTATTCCAGAGGCAAAAGGTGGAGCACACCGTAATGTTTTGAAACAGTCAGAAAATATAGATTTAATGCTTAGAAAAACTTTTGAACAATTAAACGGAATTTCGAAAGATGAATTAATCGAAAAACGTTATGAAAAATATATGAAAATTGGGCAAGTTTCGTTTTCAAACGCTTCCATTTGGATAAAATAAGAAAAGCGTGCGTTCCACTTCGCGAATGCACGTTTTTATTATGAAAAGACACATCTTCTCCATTGTATTTTTATATTTTTTCGTGTTATTTTATTATAAGGCAAATAATCTTTATGAGGTGAGTACAAATGAAACGTATTGGTGTATTAACAAGTGGTGGAGATTCACCTGGTATGAATGCTGCCATTCGTGCAGTTGTTCGTAAAGCGATTTTCCATGATATTGAAGTATATGGTATTTACCATGGATACGCTGGATTAATTTCTGGTCACATTGAAAAATTAGAACTAGGTTCTGTTGGCGATATTATCCACCGCGGTGGTACGAAATTATATACAGCAAGATGTCCTGAGTTTAAAGACCCAGAAGTACGACTAAAAGGTATCGAGCAATTAAAGAAACACGGTATCGAAGGACTTGTTGTTATTGGTGGAGATGGTTCTTACCAAGGCGCTAAAAAATTAACTGAACAAGGATTCCCATGTGTTGGTGTACCAGGTACAATCGACAATGATATCCCTGGAACAGACTTTACAATTGGTTTCGATACAGCTTTAAATACTGTTATTGATGCAATTGATAAAATTCGTGACACAGCTACATCTCATGAACGTACATATGTTATCGAAGTAATGGGACGTCACGCTGGTGATATCGCATTATGGGCTGGTTTAGCTGATGGTGCGGAGACAATCTTAATTCCAGAAGAAGAGTATGACATGGATGAGGTTATCGCTCGTCTGAAACGCGGTAGTGAACGTGGTAAAAAACATAGTATTATCGTTGTAGCTGAAGGTGTTGGAAGTGCAATTGACTTCGGTAAGCACATTGAAGAAGCAACAAACTTTGATACTCGTGTAACTGTATTAGGTCACGTACAACGTGGTGGATCACCAAGTGCACAAGACCGTGTATTAGCAAGTCGTCTTGGTGCAAGAGCAGTTGAATTGTTAATTGCTGGTAAAGGTGGACGTTGTGTAGGTATTCAAAATAATAAACTTGTTGATCATGACATTATCGAAGCGTTAGCTCAAAAACATACAATCGATAAAGATATGTGTCAATTATCTAAAGAATTATCCATCTAATCGGCGTAATGTCGGATATTTGGGAACGGTTTCATAATTTTCGGAGGTGCAATATGCGTAAAACTAAAATTGTATGTACTATAGGTCCTGCTAGTGAAAGTATTGAAAAATTAGAGCAATTAATCGAAGCAGGTATGAACGTTGCTCGTTTAAACTTCTCTCATGGTAGCCATGAAGAGCATGGCGCTCGTATTAAAAACATTCGTGAAGCTTCAAAGAAAACTGGTAAAACAGTTGGTATCTTACTTGATACAAAAGGTCCAGAAATCCGTACTCACGACTTCGTAGACGGACAAGCTGAGCTTGTAACAGGTGCAGAAGTAGTTATTTCTACTGAGCAAGTATTAGGTACTGCAGAGAAGTTCTCTGTATCTTATGCTGGTCTTTATGACGATGTAAACCCAGGTTCTCGTATTCTAATCGATGACGGTCTTATCGAGCTAGAAGTAATCGAAAAAGCTGACGGAAACATCCGTACAAAAGTTCTTAACAGCGGAACTGTAAAAAATAAAAAAGGTGTTAACGTACCAAACGTAAGCATTAAGCTTCCTGGTATCACTGAAAAAGACGTAAAAGATATCATCTTCGGTATCGAGCAAAAAGTTGATTTCATCGCAGCTTCATTCGTACGTAAAGCAGCTGACGTATTAGAAATCCGTGAATTACTAGAAGAGCATAACGCTCAATACATCCAAATCGTACCAAAAATCGAAAACCAAGAGGGTATCGACAACATCGATTCAATCTTAGAGGTTTCTGACGGTTTAATGGTAGCTCGTGGTGATATGGGTGTAGAAATTCCACCAGAAGAAGTACCATTAGTACAAAAACGTCTAATCAAAAAATGTAACGTGTTAGGTAAACCAGTTATTACTGCAACACAAATGTTAGATTCTATGCAACGTAACCCACGTCCAACTCGTGCGGAAGCAAGTGACGTAGCTAACGCAATCTTCGATGGTACAGACGCAATCATGCTTTCAGGTGAAACAGCTGCTGGACAATACCCAGTAGAAGCAGTAACAATGATGGCTAACATTGCAGTACGTGTTGAAAAATCATTACAATATGAAGATATGTTCAAAAAACGTATTAAAGAGTTCACTCCAACAATTACAGATGCAATTAGCCAATCTGTTGCGCATACAGCACTTGCTCTTGATGTAGCTGCAATCGTAGCTCCAACAGAAAGTGGATATACTGCGAAAATGATCTCTAAATACCGTCCAAAATCTCCAATCGTAGCTGTAACATCTGACGAGCAAGTAGGACGTCGTCTTGCACTTGTTTGGGGTGTACAAGCATTTATGGCTGAGAAGCGTGCAGCTTCTACTGACGAAATGTTAGATACAGCGATTCAAACAGGTATGGATGCAGGTCTAATCGGACTTGGAGACACTGTAGTAATCACTGCTGGTGTTCCAGTTGCTGAAACTGGTACAACAAACTTAATGAAAATCCACGTTGTTGGTGAAGAGGTTGCTAAAGGACAAGGAATCGGTCGTAAAGCTGCAAAAGGTAAAGTAGTTGTAGCGAAAACAGCTGCTGAAGCTGTAGCAAACGTAAACGAAGGTGATATCCTTGTTACAACAAGCACTGATAAAGATATGATTCCTGCAATTGAAAAAGCTGCTGCTCTAGTTGTAGAAGAAGGCGGCCTAACAAGCCATGCGGCTGTTGTAGGTGTATCAATCGGTATTCCTGTTATCGTTGGTGTAAACGGCGTAACAGCAACTTTAAAAAATGGCCAAGAAGTAACAGTTGATGCAGCACGCGGAATTGTTTATAATGGACATGCGGAAGTGCTATAAGTAATACGGAGAGAAGGATCGGAGTCCTTCTCTTTTTTTTTACACAAAAATGAGGTGAAACTAGCTTTAAACGTCTGAAATTGCTTTTAAAAGCTGTTTGTTATGAAGTTTGATGGGAAAGTGCGTTTAGCTTTTATATGGTGTATATGGACGTTGTGAGGGTGTTTAAAGTGATAGAATATGAAAGGAGTGTAGAACTATGAAGTGGTTACTATTCTTGTTTATATTAATACCGGCTATTGAGATTACAGTCTTAATTGGATCGAGTCATGTAATAGGTTTGTGGTCTACGTTCGCTATGATTGTATTTACAGGTGTTGTAGGTGTATATTTGGCGAAAAGACAAGGGTTTAAAGTACTTGGAGAGATTCAATCTAAGTTGAATAGAGGAGAAATGCCAGGAGCGGCAGTACTAGATGGTATTTTTATCTTTGTAGGGGGTATTCTTTTAGTACTTCCTGGATATGTAACGGATATAATAGGTTTAATCTTTGTTATCCCGATGACGAGGGCTTTATTGAAGCCGTTTATTATGAAGTGGATGGAATGGAAGTTTAGAAAAAACTCAACTATTATTGTGCAGAAATAGTGCTTGGATTATAGCAATCTAAGCACTATTTTTTTGTCTGTAAAAGGATGAGAGAGTGGTTAAAGTTCAGTTAATGAAAGATGTGTTTTAATATGCGGCGAATGTGACGGTTAATAATCGATGGGGATAGGATCCTTGTAGATTAAAGTTTTACTTTGTTGTATTTGTTGTGTATTTTTCGATTTGAGGAGTTATTAGCTCTTAATCAGTGTGTTTAAAGTGGGAATCTGAACTTAAGATTGTTTTTGTATGTAAAAGAATGAATTGGAACGAAAAGAGTTAAATAAGGGCAGGTAAATGGTCAGTTTAAGTCTCATTCTGTGCTATTTTGTATATTTATTCATTTACATAAAAAGTAATAAATGTAAGTAATAATTATAAAATTAATAGAATAAATATGTAAAAACACCACGAAATATGCGTTTTTTATGCAAAAAAACAAGAGAATTATCTTTTTTGAGTGCAATTCTCTTGTTTTATGTAATGAGTATGAAAAATAAGTACAAGGAATAATCAGTGGGAATTTCCCACTGATTACATGTAAGTTTTTTGTTGTGTATGAATTAGAAACTATTATTTTGAAGGTGAGCCTTTAATATATTTCCACAAATCATGGAATACACGAGCTTTGTGCAATGTATTAAGTAGTACTAAGGTGACTGGACCGATGATTAATCCTAAGAAGCCAAAGAGCTTAAAGCCGACAAATAGAGCAATCAGTGTTGCTAATGGATCAAGGCCGATATTAGATGAAAGTACCTTTGGCTCCATAATTTGTCTTTGGACAATCACGACGATGTATAAAATGAGAAGACCGATGGCAAAAGCAGTGTCGCCAGTGAAAAATACGTATATAACCCAAGGAACGAAGACAGCCCCTGTTCCTAAATACGGGAGTAAATCTACAACCCCTGTAATAATCGCGATAGTAATGGCGTATGGTACGCGTAATATTAAAAGTCCGATTAGTACAATAACAGTTGTCATAGATACGAGTGTAAGTTGCGCTTTAACAAAACCGAATAAAGCTTTTCTTAAATCCACAAAAATAGTTTTTCCATAGCCATGAACACGGTTGGGCAAAAACTTTCTTACTTTCTGAGCAAGACGATGCCAATCGTAACTAATGAAGAAAGTGGCTAATAAAACGAATACAAGTACAGTTAAAGTAGTTGGTAGTGCACTAATGAAATTTGTTAACCCGCTTATAATAGCGGTTAAAAGTTCTTTCATTTGCGTCGTTGCTTCGGTTCCTAAGTTTTGAATGTTTTGTGTAATCGTATAGCGCTGCGGTTCCCCAAGATGATTAAATTTAGAGATTAAATCATCGTAGAGAGGCATAATATGATTAAGTGCAAACTGCTGAGCGAATGCAACGATATCCGGAAATTTTACTGTAACAAGTTGTAGTAAGTATGTTGTGGCAGATATTGCTTCTGTTACAAGATATGTAACGAGTCCGACGATAGCTCCAAATACGAGAATTAAGCTAACGAGTACTGCGAGTGCGCGAGGAAATTGTAGTTTTTGATTCAGGAAATTGACGACAGGATTAATTAAATAAGCAAATGCGAAAGCGATAATAAAAGGATAGATAAGTCCTGACATATATAGTAATGCATAGAACCCGGCTACCGTCGCTACAATGACAAATACGAGTCGCAATATCATATATAGTAAGTTTCGATTCAAAGATGTATACCTCCCATTCCAATTTGGATTATCCTAATTCGTTCAACTTATAACGAGTGTGCCCCACTGATTAAAGTTTCACTTTATGTTATAGTGGAATGATGGATTTTCCTGCTTTTTCAGTATGTGAGTGACTGTGAAAGCTTGGTGTTGATGCTTCTACTATATGGTAAAAACTTCATTTTCTCTTCTTTTTATTTTACCTGTTTCTAATTAGAAAAGAAAGGAGAGACGCCCGTTTTTTAAAATGTATACATGCTTACATTTGGATGGTGAAAGTCTCAGTTTGTCATTTTAAAATGCGTAAAAAAATGAAGTGATTCATGTTGAATAGGCATCGATATAGCATGTATAACGATAGGTTTAAAGGTATTTTTGTTTGGAAATGAGTTCATTATTTTCAGAAAGGAAGTGCAAACATGATTAGTCAGTCAACGTTATTTTTATTCATACTACTTATTATAGGACTTATTGCGAAAAACCAATCGCTTACTGTAGCTATTGGTGTGTTATTTCTATTAAAATTTACATTTCTAGGGGATAAAGTCTTTCCTTATCTACAAACGAAAGGGATTAACCTCGGTGTTACGGTTATTACAATAGCAGTACTCGTACCGATTGCGACGGGGGAAATAGGATTTAAGCAACTTGGAGAAGCAGCGAAATCGTATTATGCATGGATTGCTTTAGCTTCAGGGGTAGCAGTTGCTCTGTTAGCAAAAGGTGGCGTACAATTATTAACGACAGATCCTCATATTACAACTGCGCTCGTTTTCGGGACAATTATAGCAGTTGCTTTATTTAATGGGGTCGCTGTAGGTCCATTAATTGGGGCTGGAATTGCCTATGCAGTAATGAGTATTATACAGATGTTTAAATAAGGAATTTTATAGTAATATAAAATTTTTGAATTCTTTCTGTTCACAAAAGTCAGATAATTGTTTATAATAGGATTAGAAACTTTGAAAAGTTACATAACAGCAGAGACTTTACACCAGATAAAATAAAAACAACATAAAACAATTTTATAATGATATTGTTTTATGTTGTTTTTATCATAAAACTCTTCGGAATTCATTTTCCTCACTAACTTGTTGTTTTGAGCGTGAGGATTCGGGGAGACATTCACGCTCATGCTTTCCATGTAGACAATGGACAATAAGAGGGGAACATCGCAACAAATTTGCATGATCGTGCATTTTGCTTGCCTAAAGAGTGAACGGGCGTTCATAATTCAAAAGGGGAGCAAATAGATATAAGAAGCAAGGTTGGGAGAATTTTCAGGAAAAGGAGAGAATGTCATGACTGTTATTCGAGGTTTAGAAGGGGTAGTAGCAACAACATCATCTGTGAGCTCTATTATTGATGATACATTAACTTATGTTGGGTATAATATTGATGATTTAGCTGAGAATGCTACATTTGAAGAAGTAGTGTACTTATTATGGCATCGCAAGCTTCCTAACGAGCAAGAACTAGCGAAATTTAATGAGATTGTATCGGAATACTATAAAGTTCCAGGTGAGATTTTAGCATATTTGAAACAAGTAGATTTAAAAATCGCACATCCGATGTCTGTTTTACGAACTGCAATTTCCATGCTATCATTATACGATGAGAGCGCTGAAATTATGGATGAAAAGTCCAATTATTTGAAAGCGGTTAAATTACAGGCTCAAGTGGGTACTTTAGTTGCTGCTTACGCAAGAATCCGTAAAGGTTTAGATGTTGTTGAGCCTAGAAATGATTTATCATTAGCTGCAAACTTCTTGTACATGTTAAATGATCGCGAGCCAAATGAAGTTGAAATTGAAGCTTTTGATAAGGCGCTTGTACTTCACGCAGATCATGAGTTAAACGCTTCTACATTTACTGCACGCGTTTGTGTAGCTACACTTTCAGATGTATATTCTGGCATTACAGCAGCAATCGGTGCGTTAAAAGGTCCTCTTCACGGTGGGGCAAATGAAAATGTAATGAAGATGTTAACTGAAATTGGCGAAGAAGAAAATGTAGAATCATATATTCATAATGCTCTTCAAAATAAAGTGAAAATCATGGGCTTTGGCCACCGTGTATATGAGCAGGGTGATCCGCGTGCAAAACATTTACGCGAAATGTCTAAGAGATTATGCGTGCTTTTAGGAGAAGAGAAATGGTATAATATGTCTATCAAAATTGAAGACATTGTAACAAAAGAAAAAGGTCTTCCACCAAATGTTGATTTCTATTCAGCTTCTGTATACCATTGTTTAGGAATTGACCATGACTTATTTACACCTATTTTTGCAATTAGCCGTATGTCAGGCTGGTTAGCTCATATTCTAGAACAATATGAAAATAACCGTTTAATCCGTCCGCGTGCTGATTATAATGGACCAACACATCAAGTGTATGTTCCAATTGCACAACGATAAGCGAATAACACTATTTTGATAGTGAAAATACGCTTTCAAAAGTCTGATTTTTTCGGAAAGATGTAATGATTAGAATATTTTAATTTGACTAACGGTTTGAACTGAGGGGTTATTCCCTCAGTTTCATACATATGAAATTTCAAACATGGGGGTTATCACATTGACGACAGGTGAAAAAATTACTGTAACTAATGGTGTTATGAATGTACCAAACAATCCGATTATTCCATTTATCGAAGGAGATGGAATTGGTCCTGATATTTGGGCAGCTGCATCTCGTGTACTAGAAGCAGCAGTTGAAAAAGCTTATGATGGTGAGAAGAAAATCGTTTGGAAAGAAGTGCTTGCAGGGGAAAAAGCATTCAACCAAACAGGCGAGTGGTTACCAGAAGAAACTTTAAATTTAATTCGTGAATATTTAATCGCGATTAAAGGTCCACTTACAACTCCAGTTGGCGGTGGTATTCGTTCTCTAAACGTAGCACTTCGTCAAGAATTAGATTTATATGTATGTCTACGTCCAGTTCGTTATTTTGAAGGTGTTCCTTCACCTGTAAAACGTCCGGAAGATACTGATATGGTTATTTTCCGTGAAAATACAGAAGACATTTATGCTGGAATTGAATATGCGCAAGGATCTCCAGAAGCAGAAAAAGTTCTTGCTTTCTTAAAAGAAGCAATGGGTGTTAATAAAATCCGCTTCCCAGAAACATCTGGTATTGGTATTAAACCAATCTCAGAAGAAGGGACAAAGCGTCTTGTTCGTGCTGCAATTCAATATGCAATTAACGAAAAACGCTCTTCTGTTACATTAGTTCATAAAGGAAACATTATGAAATTTACAGAAGGTGCTTTCAAAAACTGGGGTTACGAAGTAGCGGAACAAGAATTCGGCGACAAAGTATTTACTTGGGCTGAATATGATCGTATCGTTGAGAAAGATGGTAAAGATGCAGCGAATAAAGCGATGGCAGACGCTGAAGTGGCTGGAAAAATCATCGTAAAAGATTCTATTGCAGACATCTTCTTACAACAAATTTTAACTCGTCCACGTGAGTTCGATGTTGTTGCAACAATGAACTTAAACGGTGACTACATCTCTGATGCACTTGCTGCACAAGTAGGTGGAATTGGTATTGCACCTGGTGCAAACATTAACTATGTAACTGGACATGCTATCTTTGAAGCTACGCACGGTACAGCTCCAAAATATGCAGGTTTAGATAAAGTAAACCCATCTTCAGTTCTTCTTTCTGGTGTATTATTATTAGAACACTTAGGATGGAACGAAGCTGCGAAATTAGTAACTGCTTCAGTTGAGAAAACAATTGCTTCAAAAGTAGTAACTTATGATTTCGCACGCTTAATGGAAGGTGCAACAGAAGTGAAATGTTCTGAGTTCGCTAATGAACTTATTAAAAACATGGATGTAGCGATAATCAAAAACGCATAATTAAAGTGGGAGGTAAATTATGACAATCAAACGCAAGAAAGTTTCAGTCATCGGTGCAGGATTTACAGGAGCAACAACAGCATTCTTATTAGCACAAAAAGAACTTGCAGATGTTGTATTAGTGGACATTCCACAGCTGGAAAATCCAACAAAAGGGAAAGCGTTAGATATGTTAGAAGCGAGCCCAGTACAAGGTTTTGATGCTAACATTATTGGAACATCTGATTACGCAGATACTGCTGATTCTGACGTTGTTGTGATTACAGCAGGTATTGCGCGTAAGCCTGGTATGAGCCGTGATGATTTAGTAGCAACAAACTCCAAAATTATGAAAAGTATTACGCGCGACATTGCAAAACATTCACCAAATGCAATTATTGTTGTGTTAACAAATCCAGTTGATGCAATGACATATTCTGTATTTAAAGAAGCTGGATTCCCGAAAGAGCGTGTTATCGGTCAATCGGGCGTATTAGATACAGCTCGTTTCCGTACATTCATCGCACAAGAATTAAATCTTTCTGTGAAAGACATTACAGGATTTGTTCTTGGTGGACACGGTGACGATATGGTACCTCTTGTACGTTATTCTTATGCAGGTGGCATTCCGTTAGAAACGTTAATTCCGAAAGAGCGTTTAGAAGCAATCGTAGAACGTACCCGTAAAGGTGGCGGCGAGATTGTAGGCTTATTAGGAAACGGTAGTGCATATTACGCACCAGCTGCTTCTTTAGTTGAAATGACAGAAGCAATCTTAAAAGATCAACGCCGTGTATTACCGGCTATTGCGTACCTTGAAGGTGAATACGGTTATAGTGACCTTTACTTAGGGGTACCAGTAATTCTAGGTGGTAACGGAATTGAAAAAATTATTGAATTAGAACTTCTTGCAGATGAAAAAGAAGCGTTAGATCGCTCTGTAGAATCTGTACGTAATGTTATGAAGGTTCTTGTTTAATCATTAAATATAAGTAGAAAAAGATTCGGGGCCCCGAATCTTTTTCTACTATTTATACAAATGTTTTTTTGAAATAACTTGAAAACGCTATCATTTGTAATATCCTATAATGAAACTGTAGATTTATACTATACATTGCCCTCATCATAGTAAATGTCGGATCAAGTATCGCTTTTAGTAGGATAATAAGGTGAAAAAATCGGAGGGGGTTGTAACATGTTAAAGAAAAAAGTTCAAATTGGTCGTAAAATGGATGAAATTACAGTAGGAGAGAAATTATCTATCACTGAAAAAATTGAGGATAAAGATTTGTTATTGTACTTAGGGTTAACGAATGATGCCAATCCATTATATATTCAGCATGATTACGCATCCCAAACTCCGTATGAAAAGCCGATTGTACCAAGCATTATGCTAACGGGAATGATTACAACGGCAGTTACGAAATATTTACCAGGTCCAGGTAGTCATATTACGAGAAAGGACCTTACGTTCGTGAAGCATGTTCACCATTATGAAACGTTACAAATCCACTTTGAAGTTGTGGCTGTTTCTGAGGAGGAACATACAATTGATATGCTTGTATCTGCTCATGATGAAAAAGGGGATACTGTTGTGAAAGGCTCATTAACAGTAACGCCACCTTACAAATCAGTCTCTATTATGGAAAAAGCATTAGATAATTTTTAAAACATGAAAATGTGAATAGCGCTAGCATGCCTTTCATAAGGGGGCTAGCGCTATTTTTAGTTGAAGAATCCCTCTTTGAATCCTTCAGCAAAATCTGAACACCCCGTTTTAATTGTATCCCAGCTCGGTACGTTAAAAGTAAGGAAACATGTTACTAATAAAGTTAAAATAGATAGTAATATTCGCATAATAGCTCCTTTATTGCATTTATTTATATATTAAAATTAATAATATATAAATTGATAATTAAAGTCAATTAAAGGGGTTTTTTAAGATGAAGTGGAAGAGAGAAGACGTTATCTTTGAAACGATAAGAGAAGCTGAAGTGTGGGCGGACGGGGTTGCGAATGAAATGCATGGAAGAGTATTTGATGGGTATGAAACGCTAGATTATAAAATAGCGTACGCTGTATCTTTTTCTTAGCGCAAAGTCGAGAATATCATATCCATACGAGTATTGAATTTAATAAAGATATAGAAGTGTATAAAGTATGGATCAC
This sequence comes from Bacillus sp. FSL W8-0519, assembly GCF_038005585.1. Taxonomy (NCBI): domain Bacteria; kingdom Bacillati; phylum Bacillota; class Bacilli; order Caryophanales; family Bacillaceae; genus Bacillus; species Bacillus sp. FSL W8-0519. Next base: position 4,436,476 of record NZ_JBBOTL010000001.1, on the reverse strand, counting down.
TACAAGTTAATTGCGCAATCCGAATCCATGAATAGACAATTATATTGAGAGGGACCTTGTTTTCTAGTATGATGAGAATAACGGGGAAAATACTAGGATGAAGAAGGTTTCAAGTCTATAACTTGGAGGAAAAGAATGAACAATCGTATTTTAGTAGTTGATGATGAGGAGTTTATCTTAACTTTAATCGAATTTAATTTACAACAAGCTGGTTTTGAAGTGATAACAGCGATGGATGGAGAAATGGCGCTTCAAAAAGCGACAACAGAACGTCCAGATTTAATTATATTAGATTTAATGCTTCCAAAAATGGATGGTATGGAAGTATGTAAAGAATTACGATTGCAGCGCGTTATGACGCCAATTTTAATGTTAACAGCAAAAGATGATGAGTTCGATAAGGTGCTAGGTCTTGAACTTGGGGCGGATGATTATATGACGAAGCCATTTAGCCCAAGGGAAGTTGTTGCGCGTGTGAAGGCAATTTTACGCCGCACGAAATTACAACAAGAAGAGCAAGTTACAGAATCGTCAGATGAAGAGAGCATTACAATTGCTGAACTTAAAATTTTACCGGAGTTTTATGAGGCTTATTTCCAAGGAAGAAAGCTTGAATTAACACCAAAAGAATTTGAACTACTTGTTTATCTTGCGAAAAATAAAAGTCGCGTATTAACGCGTGATCAATTATTAAGTGCTGTATGGAATTATGATTTCGCTGGTGATACACGAATTGTTGACGTTCATATTAGCCATTTGCGCGATAAAATTGAACAAAATACGAAAAAACCGACGTACATTAAAACGATACGTGGTTTAGGATATAAATTAGAGGAGCCAAAAGGGGATGAATAAATTTCGTTCCAGGCTTCTTTTTACATTTGTTTCTCTTATTGTTTTTATTTTAGTCGGACTCGGTTTATTGCTGGAAACCGTGTTTGAAAACTATTATATAGATCATGCGAAAGAGAGAATGGTAAAAGAGACAGAGTATGTTGCGGTATTAGCAGAAGAACAAGGTTTTGATGATGTTTTAAAAAATCCATATATATTTAAAAAGCTAGAAGAAAAAATTCAGGCTTCTATTGCCTTTGTAGATGAGAAAAAGAAAGTTCAATATAGCGGGGGAGAACCGTCTGCTTTTAGCCAAGGGATAATAAAAGAACTTTCCTCTGTAACAACGAAACAAAGAAATAAAGTCATTACGAAAGAAACAGATCAAAATAATGAATTTTACCATGCGGTGTTCGTGCAAGATGTAGCAGGGAAACAAGGATACATTTTGGTGAAGAGCACAATTGAGCCTTTGAAAGACGTTCATCAAAAAACGTGGGGATTATTAATTATCGGATTTGTTATTGCGTGTCTTGTAGTCGTATTTTTAGGTATGAAAATTACAGGGCAATATATTAGGCCGATTGAGTCCGTTACGAAAGTTGCCATCGAATTAGCCAAGGGGAATTATAAAGCACGCGCTTATGAAAGTCATTCGGATGAAACGGGAATGTTAAGTAAAGCGATTAATATTTTAGCTCGTAATTTACAAGAGATGACACTTGAGCAAGAAATGCAACAAGATCGTCTGCATACGTTAATTGAAAATATGGGAAGCGGAATGATTTTAATTGATAGCCGCGGTTATATCAACCTTGTAAACCGTTCGTATAAGGAAACTTTCCACGTCACAGATGAAGAATATTTAGATCGTTTATATTATGAGTCGTTTCATCATCCGGAAATTATAGAGCTTGTGGAAGAAATCTTTATGACAGAAGTGAAAGTGCGCAAACAAATGTTATTGCCACTTGGAATTGAGCGAAAGCATTTCGAGGTATATGGAGCACCGATTATCGGGACGAACCATGAATGGAAAGGGATTGTCCTTGTATTCCATGACATTACTGAGCTGAAAAAGTTAGAACAAATGAGAAAAGACTTTTTAGCGAATGTTTCTCATGAACTAAAAACGCCGATTACTTCTATTAAAGGTTTTTCAGAAACACTTTTAGACGGTGCTATGGATAATAAAAAATTCTGCGAACATTTCTTGCACATTATTTTAAAAGAAAGTGAACGTATGCAAGGATTAATTGAAGATTTATTAGATTTATCAAAGATTGAGCAACAAGGATTTAAATTGAATATGGGTACCGTTGATATGAAGGGACTTCTTGAAGATATTCATATGGTGCTTGATAATAAAGCGGGAGAAAAAGAAATCTCTTTACAAGTAAATGCATTAAAACGTGTCTCTGTCATTGGAGATCCAAGTCGTTTGCAGCAAATCTTTATTAATTTAATGAATAACGCAATCGTATATACACCGGCTGGAGGCGTTGTTTCTGTAGAATTAGCAGAAGATAAATATAATGCTTATATAAAAGTGTCGGATACTGGAATTGGTATTAGTAAAGATGAAATTCCGCGTATTTTTGAACGCTTTTACCGAGTGGATAAAGCGAGAAGTAGAAATACTGGTGGTACAGGTCTTGGATTATCAATCGTAAAGCATTTAGTCGAGGCCCATCACGGTACGATTACAGTGGATAGTGAAGTAGGAGAAGGGACAACCTTTACAGTTGTTTTACCAAAATCAGCAACTGAAAAATAGGATGAAGGATGTTTACAATATATTAACAATGTCTTAATTAAATATTAATAAAGCTCTGTTAATATAATACATGAAAACCCCTTCATCCAAGGAGTAATTTTGGACGAGAATAGTTAAGCTGTTCTCGTCACTTCCCTTTATGCCAATATCAGTCTGTTTTATATATGAAAGAAAATAACCGTTATTTTTCTTCTCTCTATTAGTCATGTTAATATAGAGAGAGGAAAGAAACGGTTTTTTTCTGTGAAAAAAATCATTTCAAATTTGTATGGGGAGGTTTCTGATTTGGAAAAAAAGGTCGTATTAGTAGATGGTAATAATATCGCGTATCGTGCTTTCTTTGCACTACCGCTTTTAAATAACGACAAAGGTATACATACGAACGCAATTTACGGTTTTACAATGATGTTAATGAGAATATTAGAGGAAGAAAAACCGACGCATATGTTAGTTGCATTTGATGCGGGTAAAACAACGTTCCGTCACAAAACGTATAGTGAGTATAAAGGAGGACGTCAAAAGACTCCGCCTGAGTTATCAGAGCAATTCCCATTTATTCGTGAGATGCTTGATGCATTCAATGTACCGCGTTATGAATTAGAAAATTATGAAGCGGATGACATTATGGGAACGCTAGCGAAAGAAGCGAGTGAACAAGGAGCTAGTGTAAAAGTTATTTCAGGAGATAAAGATTTACTTCAACTTGTTTCTGATAACACGCTTGTATGTATTCCTCGAAAAGGGATTACGGAAGTAGATGAATATACGAAAGAAGCTTTATTTGAGAAATACAGCTTATCACCGAAGCAAATTATCGATATGAAAGGTTTAATGGGAGACCAATCAGATAATATTCCAGGTGTACCAGGAGTTGGTGAAAAAACTGCGATTAAATTGTTAACACAGTTTGGAACGGTTGAAGAAGTGTATGAAAATATAGATCAAGTAAGCGGGAAGAAATTAAAAGAAAAGCTGGAAGCAAATAAAGACCAAGCTCTTATGAGTAAAGATCTTGCAACCATTATTACAGACGCGCCGATTACAGTGCATGTGGATGATATGGAGTATAAAGGATATGAGCCAAGTGATGTCATTCCAATGTTCGAGAATTTAGGATTCACATCTCTTTTAAATAAATTAGGTGTTACGCCAGAAGAAACGGCTCCAGCTGAATTAGATGATATTACATTTGATATTGTGGAAGAAGTTACAGAAGAAATGCTTCAGCAAGATAGTGCGCTTATCGTTGAAGTACAAGAAGATAATTATCATAAAGCAGACATTCAAGGTTTCGGTATTCAAAATGAAAATGGATGTTACTTTATTCAGACAGATATTGCACTTAAATCAGATGCTTTTAAAGAGTGGCTTGCAGATGGAGAAATGAGAAAGTATACATTTGATGCGAAGCGTGCGATCGTTGCACTGAAATGGAACGGTATAGATATGCAAGGGATTGACTTTGATCTATTAATTGCTGCTTACTTACTTGACCCGGCTGATACAGATAAAGATTTCCGTACTGTAGCGAAAATGAAAGAAACACATGCTGTGAAATCTGATGAAGAAGTTTACGGAAAAGGTGCGAAGCGTGCTGTTCCAGAGTTAGAGATAGTAGCGGAGCATGTAGCTCGTAAAGTGCATGTATTATATGATGTGAAGCAAACATTCGTTGAAGAGTTAGAAAAGAATGAGCAATATGAACTGTTTACAGAGTTAGAATTACCACTTGCACGTGTATTAGCTGATATGGAAGTAAAAGGTGTAAAAGTTGATACAGAACGTCTTCGTAATATGGGAGAAGAACTTGCAGGTAGATTAAAGGAAATGGAACAGGAAATTTATAAGCTGGCGGGAACAGAATTTAATATAAATTCACCGAAGCAGCTTGGTGTTATTCTGTTTGAGAATTTAAACTTACCGGTTATTAAGAAGACGAAAACAGGTTATTCTACGTCAGCTGATGTACTAGACAAGCTGATGGATCACCATGAAATTATTCCAAACATTTTACATTACCGTCAATTAGGGAAACTAAATTCAACTTATATTGAAGGTTTATTAAAAGTTGTACATGAAGATTCATCTAAAATCCATACTCGTTTCAATCAAGTATTAACGCAAACGGGCCGATTAAGTTCAACGGATCCAAACTTACAAAATATCCCGATTCGATTAGAAGAAGGAAGAAAGATTCGTCAGGCATTCGTTCCATCAGAAGAAGGATGGATTATGTACGCAGCGGATTATTCACAAATTGAACTTCGTGTATTAGCTCATATTGCAAATGATAAAGGGCTAGTCGACGCGTTCCAACATGACATGGATATTCATACGAAAACAGCTATGGATGTATTTGGCGTTGAAAAAGATGAAGTAACTTCAAATATGAGACGACAAGCGAAAGCTGTTAACTTCGGAATTGTGTATGGTATTAGTGATTATGGTCTTTCACAAAACTTAGGAATTACAAGAAAAGCAGCAGCGGAATTTATTGAAAAGTATTTAGAAAGTTTCCCTGGTGTACAAGAATACATGGATGACATCGTAAAAGATGCGAAACAAAAAGGATATGTAGCTACATTATTAAATCGCCGCCGTTACATTCCGGAAATTACGAGTCGTAATTTTAACTTGCGTAGCTTTGCTGAGCGTACAGCTATGAATACACCAATTCAAGGTACTGCAGCAGATATTATTAAAAAAGCGATGATTATTATGGCAGATCGTTTAGAAGAAGAAGGATTACAAGCGCGTCTTCTATTGCAAGTACACGATGAATTAATATTTGAAGCACCAAAAGAAGAAATTGAAAAATTAGAGAAGCTTGTACCAGAAGTAATGGAGCATGCAATTGAACTTACAGTTCCGTTGAAAGTTGATTATTCTTACGGTCCAACTTGGTACGACGCAAAATAAGGAAGTGATGAAATGCCTGAATTACCAGAGGTTGAAAACGTCAGACGGACACTTGAAAATCTTGTAACAGGAAAAACGATTGAAGATGTTATTGTTACTTATCCGAAAATCGTAAAACGACCGGATGATGCAGAAATCTTTAAAGAAATGCTAAAAGGCGAGACGATTGAAAATATAAAGCGAAGAGGAAAGTTTTTGCTTTTATATGTAACAAATTATGTCATTGTTTCACATTTGCGTATGGAAGGTAAGTTTTTACTGCATCAAGAGGATGAGCCAATTGATAAGCATACGCACGTCCGTTTCTTATTTACAGATGGAACTGAATTACATTATAAAGATGTGAGAAAGTTTGGTACGATGCATCTCTTTAAAAAAGGTGAGGAAATGAATCAAATGCCTCTTGCTGACTTAGGTCCGGAGCCATTTGATGCTGAATTGACACCACAGTATTTACAAGAGAGATTGCAAAAGACAAATCGTAAAATAAAAGTTGTATTATTAGACCAGCGTCTTTTAGTAGGACTTGGAAATATATATGTAGATGAAGTTTTATTCCGTTCTCAAATTCATCCAGAACGAGAAGCGTCGTCTTTAACAGTAGAAGAAATTGAGCGAATTTATGAGGCGACTGTTACAACGTTAGGTGAAGCAGTGAAGCGTGGCGGAAGTACAATTCGAACGTATATCAACTCACAAGGGCAAATTGGTTCGTTCCAAGAACTGCTAAATGTATATGGAAAAAAAGGAGAACCGTGTGTGACTTGCGGTACGATATTAGAAAAAACAGTTGTTGGCGGAAGAGGAACGCATTATTGCCCGATTTGTCAGCCGAGAATATAGAAAAGAGATAACATCGGATAGGCATTTGTCATATACATACAGCAGAGCTATGTATAAGGGAGGAGCTTACCGATGTACCTTTATTTATCTCTTATTTTATTAGCTTTTACATTAAGCTTAGATAGCTGTAGTGTAGGGCTAACATATGGTTTAAGAAGCGTAAGAATTCCACTAAGATCAATTGTAATTATCGGGATGTGTTCAGCGGCTGTTATGCTTGTTTCAATGGGAATTGGACATATGATCGCGAAAGTATTTTCACCTGTTATCGCAACGCGTATCGGTGGGCTTGTCCTTATTGGAATAGGGATTTGGGTATTATACCAATTTTTTCGAAGTGAGAAAAAAGAAGAACCGAAGCAAGAGGAGAAGGTATGGAAATTAGAGATTGCCTCGCTAGGGTTAGTCATTCAAATTTTACGGAAACCGACTGTAGCAGATTTCGATAAATCAGGCACCATTTCTGCAGGAGAAGCGTTACTTCTTGGTATCGCTCTTTCTGTAGATTCATTTGGTGCTGGAATTGGTGCATCTTTATTAGGGTATGCACCTGCTATGATGGCGATATTAGTTGCAGTGATGAGTTCTTTGTTTTTATTTATTGGAATGAAACTTGGAACGGTTTTATCAAATATGAAATGGTTGCAAAAATTTACATTCCTGCCTGGGGTATTACTCATTATTATTGGAATTTGGAAAATGTAAGTACGGGCGTGGAACATTAGTTTCGCGCCTTTTATTATGAGGAGGATTATATGATGACAGTAGTAATTGGATTAACGGGAGGTATTGCAAGTGGAAAAAGTACAGTATCTCAAATGTTTCGCGAGCTAAATATACCAGTTATTGATGCAGATATTATTGCGCGAGAAGTTGTAGAACGAGGAAAGCCAGCATATAACAAAATTGTAGAAGTATTTGGAACAGAAGTATTACAAGAAGATGGAGAACTAGATCGTCCAAAACTAGGAAGTGTCGTTTTCTATAATGAAGAGAAACGATTGCAGTTAAACAAAATTGTTCATCCTGCAGTGCGTGAGGAAATGAATAGGCAAAAGGAAATGTACATAAAAGAAGGTATGCAAGCGGTTGTGTTAGATATTCCTCTCTTATTTGAAAGTAAATTAACAAGTCTCGTTGACCGCGCTTTAGTTGTAGCAGTTAAGCCACATACGCAATTAGAACGTTTAATGAAGCGAAATAATTTTTCAGAAGAAGAAGCAACAGCTCGTATTCAATCTCAAATGCCGTTAGAAGAAAAAGTGAAACATGCAGATGAAGTGATAAATAATGATGGCACAATTATGGGAACGAAAACACAATTACAGGGGATTTTAAAGAAATGGAACATTATTGACTAAAAAATTGTGAAATTAATGAAAATGCTTAGTGACATATCCCCTTTTTGTGTTATACTATTATTGGGATTGGAGATAAATAGTATAACGCATTCAAGGGGGATAACATATTATGACTCGTGTGGCAATTAATGGATTTGGACGTATTGGGAGAATGGTATTTCGTCAGGCAATAAAAGAAAGCGCATTCGAAATTGTAGCAATCAATGCAAGCTATCCATCTGAAACGTTAGCACATTTAATTAAATATGATACAGTTCACGGCAAGTTTGACGGAACAGTAGAAGCATTTGAAGATCACTTATTAGTTGATGGGAAAATGATTCGCCTTTTAAACAACCGCGATCCAAAGGAATTGCCTTGGACAGATTTAGGTGTTGAAGTTGTAATTGAAGCAACTGGTAAATTTAATTCAAAAGAAAAAGCAATTCTTCACGTTGAAGCTGGAGCGAAAAAAGTTATTTTAACAGCGCCTGGTAAAAATGAAGATGTAACAATTGTAGTAGGTGTGAACGAAGACCAATTAGATATTACAAAACATACTGTTATTTCAAATGCATCTTGTACAACAAACTGTTTAGCGCCTGTTGTGAAGGTGTTAGATGAGCAGTTTGGAATTGAAAACGGTTTAATGACGACAGTTCACGCTTATACAAATGACCAAAAAAATATTGATAATCCACATAAAGATTTAAGAAGAGCACGTGCTTGCGGACAATCAATTATTCCGACAACGACAGGTGCTGCGAAAGCGCTAGCAAAAGTTCTTCCACATTTAAATGGGAAACTTCATGGTATGGCACTTCGTGTACCAACGCCAAACGTGTCTCTTGTTGACTTAGTAGTAGATGTAAAACGTGATGTGACAGTGGAAGCTATTAACGATGCATTCAAAACTGTTGCAAACGGTGCGTTAAAAGGCATTGTAGAATTCAGCGAAGAGCCTTTAGTATCTATTGACTTTAATACAAATACACACTCAGCTATCATTGATGGTTTATCTACAATGGTAATGGGTGATCGTAAAGTGAAAGTACTGGCTTGGTATGATAACGAGTGGGGCTACTCTCGTCGTGTTGTAGATCTTGTAACGTTAGTTGTTGACGAATTAGCGAAGCAAGAAAATGTGCAACATATTTAAGTGAATAAGGGAGAGGGCAAGTGGAATATTTGCCCTCTTTTTTTTATTTTTTTCTGAAAAGGAAAAAAATTATAGGAGTATATTTTTGAAAGTGGACATACCACGAAACGTTGGGGTTACTGTATTTGTGAATCATTTATTTTTTTTAGGGAAAAGTAAAGAGGAAAATATGACAGAAAATCGAAAAAACTGTTGTTGCAAAATGAAAATAAACAAAGTATACTAACACTCGTAAACTTAAGAGCTGAGGTACGTAGTCACTACTTAAAGGGTTAGGACCTCTCTGGACTAACTTTCCCCCGTGGTAGTGGAGCAAGCCAAATTGCAAATTAGTTTTCAATTCGAACAGTTAGAATAAATTTACAAGGGGGAACTGTAGAATGGATACTATGGATACGATGGGTCGTCACGTGATCGCTGAACTTTGGGATTGCGATTTCGACAAGCTTAATGACATGCCGTATATTGAACAATTATTTGTGGATGCAGCACTAAGAGCTGGTGCTGAAGTGCGTGAGGTTGCTTTCCATAAATTTGCACCACAAGGTGTAAGTGGAGTAGTAATTATCTCGGAATCACATTTAACAATTCATAGCTTTCCGGAGCACGGTTACGCAAGTATTGATGTTTATACTTGTGGGGATCGTATTGATCCAAATGTTGCTGCAGAATATATTGCAGAAGGTTTAAACGCGAAAACGCGTGAGAGCATCGAGCTTCCTCGAGGCACTGGTAGCTTCGAAATTAAGCAGAGAGAAACAAAAGCTCTTTAAAAAAGAACATAATTGATTTAAAATGTAAAGAGGTGTATAATGCACCTCTTTTTTAGTTTATAAAAAAGGGAAAATATAATGTACTCGTTAGTTGAATAAATGGAGCTCTTACGAATAAGTTAACAACGCATCTATCATCGTATTTTTTTAAACGAGATAATAATGCGCTTAAACTTAAAGTGGTAAGAGAGTTAAAATGAGTTATATAATAATGTATATATATTGTCAGATGAAGTAAGTAGAGAAAAAATAAAGAGTATAGTGTAAAGGAGTGAATATATTGCGTTGTCCATCCTGTTCTCATAATGGTACAAGAGTGTTAGATTCGCGTCCGGTAGACGAGGGGCGCTCTATTCGAAGAAGGAGAGAGTGTGAAAGCTGTTTAAGCCGCTTTACGACATTTGAAAGAGTGGAAGAGTCACCTCTTATCGTTGTAAAAAAAGAAGGAACACGAGAAGAGTTTAATAAAGAAAAGATTTTACGTGGCTTAATTAAAGCGTGTGAAAAAAGACCAGTATCTTTAAGACAATTAGAAGAAGTAACTCAAAGTGTGGAACGTGAACTTCGTAATTTAGGTATATCAGAAGTGAAAAGTGATATGATTGGTGAAATTGTTATGGAAGAACTACGTGATATCGATGATGTTGCTTACGTGCGTTTTGCTTCTGTATATCGCCAATTTAAAGATTTAAATGTATTTATTGAAGAATTAAAAGATATACTGCAAAAAGAAAGAGAGTAGAATCTGTATCGTATTCTCTTTACATACCGTAAGTAATGAGATAAGAGAGCTAGAAGCGAAAGCTAATAGCTCTTTTTCGCTAATAAATTATATAGTGAAGATTGGATGAGAGAAAGGAAAGCAAGAATGGAAAAACAGTCATGGATGGAGCTATTGCCGATTGATCGTTATAAAGTAAGTGCGAAAGGATTATTGCATAATTACGACCGAAAAGTGTTAACGATGTTATATCAGCCGTTAATAGGTAGTAGAGCTTTTAGCTTGTACATGACGCTATGGGGAGAGTTAGAACAAGATCGTGTATTTGGAAAAGAGAATACGCATCATTCCCTTATGGTGACCATGCAAATGCAACTTCCCGAAGTATATGAGGAACGAGTAAAGTTAGAGGCAATTGGACTTTTGAAAGTATATATTAAGAAAGAAAAAGATATTCGAATGTTTATATATGAGCTGCAACCACCTTTATCTCCGAAGCAGTTTTTTGATGATATTGTTTTAAGTATCTTTTTATACAATCGATTGAGTCGGACAAAATATAATCAAGTAAAGCATTATTTCTTAGAAGAAGAATTTGATTTTGCATCTTATGAAAATGTTACGCGTTCTTTTAATGATGTGTTTGGTTCGTTTAATCCAGGGCAGCTTGAGCATGCGCAAGAAGACCTTCGTATTCCAAAAACGACAGCTATGCCAAGTAATGAAAAGGGAGACGCTCCAAAAGTTTGGAATGATTTCTTTGATTTCTCCTTATTTGTAGATGGCTTGTCCGCTCTTGTTCCTAAAAAGGCGATTACAGATCAAGTGCGAGAATGTGTCATTACACTTGCTTACGTGTATGATGTAGATGTGTTATCGATGCAAAATATCGTTCTTGGTGCGGTGACAGAGCTGCAGACAATTGATATCGAAAGGCTTAGAAAAGGAGCGCGTGATTGGTATCAGTTCGAAAACGGACAAGCGTTACCTGTATTAAGTGAAAGAGTACAGCCTCACGCTGCACGTATGATGAAAGAAAAAGAGCCTTCTACGCAAGAAGAGATGTTAATCAAACAGTTAGAGGAAATCTCACCAAAACAACTATTGAAAGAAATCTCTGGCGGTGCAGAGGCAACGAAGGCTGACTTGCAAATCGTTGAAGATGTAATGATCAATCAAAAATTAACGCCAGGTGTTGTGAATGTACTTATTTATTACGTTATGCTACGCTCAGATATGAAACTTGCGAAAACGTATGTGGAGAAGATTGCTGGACATTGGGCACGTAAAAAGGTCGGCACAGTAGCTGAAGCAATGGCGTTAGCGAAAGAAGAAAACCGTCAATATCAAGAATGGGCTGAGACGAAGAAGAAAGGCCGTACGTCGAAGAAAACGGTACGAAAAGAAATGGTACCAGATTGGCTGAAAGAAGAGCCGAAAGAACAAGAGAAAGAAACTGTGAAAAAAGATGTAAGTGCTGAAAAAGGTGCAAGTACGTTAGAGGACGAACGAAAACGATTAGAAGAAGTGTTAAAAAAATATAAGCGTGATTAATAGAAGAGAATGAACGCTCTTTGAGGTGAGAAAATGGAGCATATTCAAAATTCATTTGCAAAGTTAATGGAAAATGAAAATTTTAAAAATAGATATGAAGTATTAAAGGCGGAAGTAATGGCACATCCGCGTGTGAAAGAATTTATAGACGAACATAAAGGGGAAGTAACAACGTCTATGATTGAACGCAGTCTTGTGAAATTATACGAATATATTGGACAAAGTGTAGGTTGCGCGGATTGTCCGGATCTAGGTTCGTGTAAAAACATGCTGCAAGGATATGAGCCAAAGCTCGTTATCCAAGGGAAGATGATTGATATTCAATATGATCGTTGCGTTAGAAAAGTAGCATATGACGAGAGGAAGAAATATGAAAAGCTCGTTCAAAGTGTATATATGCCAACTGATATTTTACAAGCAACGATGGAAAACTTAGACCCTTCAGATTTAGATGCGCGTATTGATGCAATTGGTGCAGCTAATGAATTTTTAAGTACATATGAACCTGGTAAAAAAGTACAAGGTTTATATTTGTACGGTAAATTTGGTGTAGGGAAAACGTATTTATTAGGAGCAATTGCGAATGAGCTTGCTCGAAAGAAAATAAGTTCAATGCTCGTATATTTCCCTGAATTTTTACGTGAAATTAAAAGTTCAATTCAAGATAATTCGATTGGGGAAAAGATTGATGCGGTGAAACGCGTACAAGTTTTAATGTTAGATGATATTGGAGCAGAAGCGATGTCAAGCTTTGTGCGTGATGATGTACTCGGTGCAATTTTGCAATTCCGTATGTTAGAAAACTTACCGACGTTCTTTACGTCTAACTTTGATTTTAAACAACTAGAACATCATTTAACATATACGCAGCGCGGTGAAGCGGAAGAAATGAAAGCAGCTCGTATTATGGAGCGAATTAAATATTTGGCGAAACCAATACCGATTGGCGGGAAAAACCGTCGTCATAAGTAAAGAGCAAGCTGAGAAGCTTGCTCTTCTTTTGTAGTTAAACGCTTTTTAAAGTAGCCGAATGATAAAATGAAAAGTTCTTATTGAAAATTCCTAGTAGCTTGTATCATTTTTTTCTCCCTCCCTTAATATATATAAAATTAGCAAGCCATATCGAGTGGATTTTCTAACGATAAGAAATGTAATTCTACTAAGAGTGAACTTTCACGCGGGACGGACTCTTATAGGATTTGTAACGTATAGATACAGTCCTTTAGAGCAGGGATAAAAGGGGGGACAAAAGTGATTGAAATTTGCTTCGAAGAAAAAAATGATGCTATGCACGTATATAGACAACTATTGAAAAGAGCGGAACTGTTATATAAGGAAACGAGTGTGTATTTACAGGAACAAAAAGTGGTGATTCACATACCAGTATGTGAATCAAATTATATTGAAAAGATTTTATTGCCAGTAATGGTATATTTCATTGTGAATGTGAAACAAAATGAGTGGATATATACAATCTTAAAAGAGAAGTTTTTTTATGAAGAAGAGGAAGAGTGCCATCAAATATTGCATATGGCACAAGAGATTTTAAAAGGAAGAAGAAAAGGAATTGCTCGTGAATTAACACGTCACACATTTGAATCATATATTAAATCCTCTTTAAATAACTGGCTTTGTGATCCGCTTTCATTCTCGTTTTCATCATATGTTCGTTTTCGTCTTCGTACATATAGGGAAATGGTAGCTAAGCTTGCTGAAGTGGCAATTGATGAGTATAAGTTAGAACAAGAATATCAAATGTTTATTGAGACGCTCCGGCAACAAGTGCGTAGCCGGAAATCACGTTTGTCATGTGTACATCTTATTTTTGATGAAAGTTTTATTTTCTATGATGATAAAGGTAGACGTTTAAAACAAGAGAAATTGGTTCAATATATAGATGAAGACTTATTAAAACAAAAGGATGTATATATTGATACGAAAGTAATTGCACCACTTCTTTCTATTTCGCCGAAAAAAATTTATTTATATACGAAAGAACAAGACCATAATATGATTATTACTTTGCGAAATGTATTTCAAGAACGGGTACAATTACATGGATTACATGAGTTTGAGCGCAATGTGAAAAATTTAAAAAATAAAGGTAACGCCCTTGATTTTCTAAGTTTTTGAGCATATAATTACCTACATAAATGAAATATATTGAAATGTCATGATGAGGACATGAGTAGTTTTCTACGATTTTCAGAGAGGGAAGCCTTAGGGTGTGAGCTTCCTAGTACGGGATTATTACTTACCACCTCTAAACTTTAGCAGTGAACGGTTTTTCTAGTAATTGCTAACGGACAACACCGTTATGTTGAACTTGAGCAATTAACAATTATGTTAATTGGAACAAGGGTGGAACCACGAATTCAACACTCGTCCCTTTTTACGGGATGAGTGTTTTTTATTTTGAGAAAAAGAGGAGTGACCAGTGATGGCAGATGTAGTTAAAATTACTTTCCCTGATGGAGCTGTGAAGGAGTTTCCAAAAGGCGTAACAACTGAAGAAATCGCAGCTTCTATTAGCCCAGGCTTAAAGAAAAAAGCTGTGGCTGGAAAATTAAATGATGAGATGATTGATCTTGTTACACCAATCGAAGAAGATGGTGCAGTTTCTATCATTACATTAGATTCTGAAGATGGCTTATATATTTTACGCCACTCAACAGCTCACCTTTTAGCGCAAGCGTTAAAACGTTTATATAAAGATGTTAAGGTTGAGCTTGGCATTGGTCCAGTAATTGAAAATGGCTTCTACTACGATATTGATATGGAAGAAGCAATTACAGTTGAAGACTTCAAGAAAATCGAAAAAGAAATGCAAAAAATTGTGAACGAGAACTTAGAAATCGTTCGTCATGAAGTACCACGTGCAGAAGCAATTCGTCGTTTTGAAGAAATCGGCGATGAGTTAAAATTAGATTTAATTAACGATCTTCCAGAAGATGCAGTTATTTCAATCTATGAGCAAGGCGAATTCTTCGACCTTTGCCGTGGTGTCCACCTTCCATCTACAGGGAAAATTAAAGTATTTAAATTATTAAGCGTTGCGGGTGCTTACTGGCGCGGCGATAGCAATAATAAAATGTTACAACGTATTTACGGTACTGCATTCGTTAAGAAAGCAGAATTAGATGAGCATTTACGTATGCTTGAAGAAGCGAAAGAGCGCGATCACCGTAAATTAGGTAAAGAATTAAAACTATTTACTAATAGCCAAAAAGTAGGACAAGGTTTACCACTTTGGTTACCAAAGGGTGCAACAATCCGCCGCATTATCGAGCGTTACATCGTTGATAAAGAAGCAAGCTTAGGCTATGATCACGTATACACTCCAGTACTAGGAAGCAGAGAGCTTTATGAAACTTCGGGTCACTGGAACCACTACCGTGATGGTATGTTCCCATCAATGGAAATGGATAATGAAGAGTTAGTTCTTCGTCCGATGAACTGCCCTCACCACATGATGGTTTATAAAAACGATATTCACAGCTACCGTGAATTACCAATCCGTATTGCGGAACTTGGAACAATGCACCGCTACGAAATGTCAGGTGCGTTATCTGGATTACAACGTGTACGCGGAATGACTTTAAACGATGCTCACATTTTCGTACGCCCAGATCAAATTAAAGAAGAATTAAAACGTGTTGTAAACTTAACTCTAGAAGTGTACAAAGATTTCGGTTTAGAGAACTACTCATTCCGTCTATCTTATCGCGACCCAGCAGATACTAAAAAGTACTATGCTGATGATGAGATGTGGGAAAAAGCACAAGGTATGTTAAAAGAAGCTATGGATGAAATGGGTCTTGATTACTATGAAGCTGAAGGTGAAGCGGCATTCTACGGTCCAAAACTTGACGTTCAAGTTCGTACTGCTCTTGGAAAAGACGAAACACTTTCAACTGTACAATTAGACTTCTTACTTCCAGAACGCTTTGAACTATCTTACGTTGGTGAAGACGGTAAACAACACCGTCCAGTTGTAATTCACCGTGGTGTTGTATCTACTATGGAACGTTTCGTAGCCTTCTTAATTGAAGAATACAAAGGTGCATTCCCAACTTGGTTAGCTCCAGTTCAAGTACAAGTAATTCCAGTTTCTCCGCAAGTACATTTAGACTATGCGAAGAAAGTACAAGACGAATTACGCCGTGCTGGTATCCGTGTTGAATTAGATACTCGTGAAGAGAAAATTGGTTACAAAATCCGTGAAGCACAAATGCAAAAAATTCCGTACATGCTTGTAGTAGGTGACAATGAAGTAACTGAAAACGGCGTAAACGTACGTAAATACGGTGAACAAAAATCAGAAACAATCGCATTAGATGCTTTTGTTGATATGATTAAAGTAGAAGGAAAACGATAAGAAAAAGCCGCGGTATACCGCGGCTTTTCTATGTAATATGAGTAAGGGAAATTAGAAAAAAAAACCATGTAACACTTATCGTAAAAAAGTATTGCAAGTATGTTAGTTGTTTGTTACAATATTTCTTGTTGTTAGTAAAACACATTGCGTCTTCTTGACAGACGTCATGTCCTATGATAAACTCATCAAGGATAATAGAATATTGTTTTGTGGAACAAGTAGAAGCACCCGCTTCTCACCTGATGGACGCATTCGCAGTTTACAGGTAAATGTATTTCTTACTTAAGATTTTACAAGTGTGGGTGTCGTATGCCCGCACTTTTTTTGTCGGGTTCTATGACTACAAACTATGTTCTGAGAAAACCTTGGAGGTGGCTTACTATTAGCAAGGATATGATGATTAACGAGCAAATTCGTGCACGCGAAGTACGTTTAGTTGGTGCAAATGGCGATCAACTTGGAATCAAGTCTCGTAATGACGCTTTAGACTTAGCTGCAAATCTTAATCTTGATTTAGTATTAGTTGCTCCAAATGCGAAACCGCCAGTATGCCGCATTATGGACTACGGTAAATTCCGCTTTGAGCAACAGAAAAAAGAAAAAGAACAGCGCAAAAATCAAAAAGTAATTAGCATGAAAGAAGTTCGTTTAAGTCCAACAATTGATGAACACGACTTTAACACAAAACTTCGTAATGCTATCAAGTTTTTAGAGAAAGGCGACAAGGTTAAAGCGTCAATTCGCTTTAAAGGACGTGCCATTACTCATAAAGAAATCGGTCAACGTGTTTTAGATCGCTTCTCAGAAGCTTGTGCTGAAGTTAGTACAATCGAATCTAAGCCTAAAATGGAAGGACGCAGTATGTTCTTAGTTTTAGCACCGAAAAACGATAAGTAATAGATAGAGGAGGAAATACCTATGCCTAAACAAAAAACTCATCGCGGCGCTGCAAAGCGTTTCAAAAAGACTGGATCAGGTAAACTGAAACGTTCTCACGCTTACACAAGCCATTTATTCGCTAACAAATCTACAAAAGCTAAACGTAAACTACGTAAAGCTGGTGTAGTAAGCGCTGGTGACTTCAAACGCATTCGTCAAATGCTTGACAACTTAAAATAAGTTCGGCTGATATATAGAACAATTAGGAGGTAATATTATGCCAAGAGTAAAAGGTGGTACAGTTACTCGTCAACGTCGTAAAAAAGTAATTAAATTAGCAAAAGGTTACTACGGTTCAAAAAATACATTATTCAAGGTTGCTAACCAACAGGTTATGAAATCTCTAATGTATGCATTCCGTGACCGCCGTCAAAAGAAACGTGACTTCCGTAAATTATGGATTACACGTATCAACGCAGCAGCTCGTATGAATGGTCTTTCTTACAGCCGCTTAATGCACGGTCTTAAAAATGCTGGCATCGAAGTTAACCGCAAGATGCTTGCTGACTTAGCTGTTCATGACGAAAAAGCTTTCGCTGAATTAGCAACAGTTGCAAAAAACAACATTAACTAATTAATTAGTTGAAACCTTAGAAGATTTTTCTTCTAAGGTTTTTTTATTTGTATGCAAAGAGAAGTGTGTCGTTATCGATATGACAAAATCAACATAAAAGTTATAGCAATATAGAAGAATATGCATATGAAGTCAGGAGAATCCTCCTGGCTTCTTTTAATTATCATCCTCTGGAAAGAAGAGTATCTTTCCTACCTGAAACGACACTGCTATAATGGAAAGATGATATGGAACTTTCATCAGATAAAATAATATTTTTAATAGTGGGCAATTCCTGGATAAGTATTAACTATCACCAATCGGAGTGAACAATCTAATCGTGATGATTGAAACGTATTTGTAAATTAAGGACAAGCTATTTTGTGTAAAGAGGTAAATGGCTGACTTATTAATAAGAAACGAAAAATAATAATGAACTTTGAGATGAAACAACATTGTTGCGTAAAATGCGATGTTGGAGGAGGACAATAGAGTGGACTTACTACAACTATTTAAATTACAAAAAGAATTAGATGACCGTATTGCGAAAGAACATGACTTACAACCGAAAAAATTGTTAAAAGAGAAAATGTTAGCTCTTCTTGTAGAAATTGGAGAACTTGCAAATGAAACACGTTGTTTTAAATATTGGAGCAACAAACCAGCATCAGAACGTGAAGTCATACTAGAAGAATACGTAGATGGCTTACATTTTATTTTATCAATCGGAATTGATTTAGGTATTGATAAAAACTTCTTATTCTATAAGTGTGCACAGACGAATAAAACACAAGTAGAAATTTTCTTAGACACGTATGCGAAGGTGATTCGTTTTACAGATCAACCATCTATTACGAACTATATTGAATTATTTACAAGCTACCTTCGACTTGGACAAGCACTTGAGTTTGAACAAGAAGAGATTGAAAAGGCATATTTAGATAAAAACGAAGTAAATCATCAGCGTCAAACACAAGGATACTAAGTTAATTTTTGAATATTTCAATTTCCTTTTGTATAATGAAGTGACTGAAGAAAAAGGAGGGTGTTGGCAATGACAAAATTAGACGAGACATTGACAATGCTAAAAGAATTAACAGATGCACGTGGTATTGCGGGTAACGAGCGTGAACCACGCGAAGTAATGAAGAAATATATTGAGCCGTTTGCGGACGAACTTTCTACTGATAATTTAGGAAGTTTAGTTGCGAAAAAAGTAGGGGAAGAAAACGGCCCGAAAATTATGGTTGCAGGTCATTTAGATGAAGTTGGCTTTATGATTACGCAAATTGATGACAAAGGTTTCCTTCGTTTCCAAACAGTTGGTGGCTGGTGGTCACAAGTTATGCTTGCACAGCGCGTAACAATTGTAACGCGTAAAGGAGATGTAACAGGTGTTATCGGTTCAAAACCACCGCATATCTTACCTCCAGAAGCGCGTAAAAAGCCAGTTGAAATTAAAGACATGTTCATCGATATTGGTGCTTCTAGCCAAGAAGAAGCAATGGAGTGGGGCGTACGACCAGGAGATCAAGTTGTACCTTACTTTGAATTCCAAGTGATGAAGAACGAAAAAATGTTACTTGCAAAAGCATGGGATAACCGAATTGGTTGTGCAATTGCAATTGACGTATTAAAACAATTAAAAGATGAAAAGCATCCAAACGTTGTATATGGCGTAGGGACTGTACAAGAAGAAGTTGGTCTTCGTGGTGCAAAAACATCTGCAAATTATATTAAACCAGATATCGCGTTCGCAGTAGATGTTGGTATTGCTGGTGACACACCGGGTGTAACGTCAAAAGAAGCGCAAAGTAAAATGGGTGATGGACCACAGATCATTTTATATGATGCTTCTGTTATTGGTCATACAGGTTTACGTGACTTTGTAGTTGATGTTGCTGATGAATTACAAATTCCATACCAATATGATTCAGTAGCGGGCGGTGGAACGGATGCAGGCGCAATTCATATTGCTGTAAATGGTATTCCGTCTATGGCAATTACGATTGCAACCCGTTACATTCATTCTCATGCGGCAATGTTACACCGTGATGATTATGAAAATGCAGTGAAGTTAATTGTAGAAGTTATTAAACGTCTTGATAAAGAGGCTGTACATAACATTACATTTAATTAATAGAAAAAGCGAAGGAGCCTCTCCTTCGCTTTTTTGTGTTTTAAAAAGGTCGTTCTAATCCCGCGGCAGTATGAGCCCCTAAAATGATTAAACGAGTTAATTGCATGGCCATAAAATGCGGGGTATATATCATCCCTTTTTTTAGCCATGACATAATCATGCCGAGGTGGGCACCAGTAACATAACTAAGGAGAATATCACGTGGAACCATTAGTTTTTCATCGTTAGGCTGTGCAATAGAGAGGCTTAATGTTAAATGTGTCTGAATGGCTTTCATCATTTTATACGTAAAGTTTCCGGCAGCTTTATCACCAAGCATGACGTTATAGAAGTTCGCATTTTCTGCGATATGTTCAAATAAAGACAAGAAATTTGGATGTGGTGAATCAAATGTAAGTTGAAAATCTTCTTTATTTCTATTTTTCGGTTTAATAACTTCTGTTAGCTTCTCTAACATTTCTTCAATGCTTTTGTCTAGTAAGTCATATTTATCGTGGTAATGGCTATAAAACGTAGCGCGATTTACAGGAGCACGTTCTGCAATATGTTGAACAGTTACATTTTCAAACCCTTTTTCGCCTACTAAAGCGACAAAAGCATCCTGTATGAGTTGTCTCGTCCGTTTTACACGTGGATCATTTGTATTTTTAATAGACATTTTTATTTCCCCTCGTTTAATTTTCTGTATTTAAACAACATATTGGTATTATATTGTTGTTTAAGCGACATTTCATACGTAAATTGTCGGTTGTAGATTTGAAATAATTATTTATAATTATAAACGATAGTCCTTCAGAAATCAGCACCGCTTGCAGGTAGATAAATTTCGATTTACACCGCAGATGGTGTGATTTTTTTGTTTAAAAGTTAATATAATTAACAATTAAACAATCTAAACAATAAGGACGTAAATAGTCTAGAAAAAAATTATATGCGATATAAGGAGAGGAATGCAATGAATCAGTTTCGAAGAATGGTGATTATCAACATTATCACATTAATTGTACTAGTTGGTGGCGGTATTGGCGGTTATTACTATTACAATCAAGCGGAAAATTACTTAAAAACAGACAATGCAAAAATTGATGGAAAGGTAATTCCGATTGCATCACCAGTAGCAGGGAAATTAACTGACTGGAAAGCGGAAGTAGGTAAGAACTACAACGAGAATGATAAATTAGGTGCTGTCACTGTAGCAGCAGCGAATGGAGAACAAACAGTAGATGTAACAATTCCACAAAATGCAACAGTTGTACAATCAAACGCAACAACAAATGCTTTCGTTGGAGCAGGTAGCCCAATCGCTTATGCATTTGATATGAACAATTTATGGGTAACAGCAAATATTGAAGAAACAGATGTTGATGATGTTCAAAAAGGTCAAGATGTAGATGTGTATGTAGATGCATACCCAGATACAACGTTAACAGGAAAAGTAGAACAAGTTGGCTTAACAACAGCGAACACATTCTCTATGTTACCATCAAGCAACGCAACAGCGAACTATACGAAAGTAACACAAGTAGTACCAGTTAAAATTTCTTTAGATCATAGCAAATCAGTAAATATTGTTCCTGGCATGAATGTGACAGTTCGTATTCATAAGTAAGGGGGAGATGAGATGTCCTCAATTGTAATTGCAGGATATGCACTATTTTGTATAATCGTCTTCTTCCTTGTAAATCGTCTTTTACGAAAGAAAAAAACGAAAATGGGAGAAGAACAAGTCCCAGCCGTAAGTAAAATAGAAGTAAGTAAAGTTGAAACAGAAGAGAAAGACATTGAACGAAAGCAAGAACCGGAAATTTCTAATGTAGTTGAGTTGGAAACAGGAAAGCAAGAAGAAGTAAAACAAGAAAAAGAAGTGCCGAAAAAACAAATGTCTATGCCTGTAGAGAATGTGAACGTAAAAGCAGTGGTAGCTGTATTAATTCTCGGCATGTTCGTTTCTATTTTAAACCAAACAATCATTAACGTTGCATTGCCTCCGTTAATGAATGAATTTAACGTATCAACTTCAACAGCACAATGGTTAATTACAGGCTTCATGCTTGTAAATGGTATTTTAGTACCGATTAGTGCCTTTTTAGTTTCACGATTTACGTATCGTAAATTATTCGTAGCAGCAATGTTATTCTTTACGGTAGGATCTATCATTTGTGCTACTTCAGGAAACTTTACAATGATGATGACGGGCCGTGTTATTCAAGCGGTTGGCGCGGGTATTTTAATGCCGGTTGGTATGAATATCTTCATGACACTATTCCCGCCTCATAAGCGCGGAGCAGCGATGGGATTACTAGGCGTAGCAATGATTTTAGCACCAGCTATCGGACCAACTGTAACAGGTTGGGTAATTGAAAATTACAGCTGGAACTTAATGTTCTATGCGATGTTTATTATCGGTTTAATTATTACGTTCCTATCTTTAAAATTCTTTACACTAGCTCAGCCAGTGTCTAACACGAAATTAGATATATTCGGTGTGGTTAGTTCAAGTATTGGACTAGGAAGCTTATTGTACGGATTTAGTGAAGCTGGAAACAATAGTTGGACTAGTGCCGAAGTTGTTATTTCACTTATTATCGGTGTAATTGGTTTAGCGTTATTTATTTGGAGAGAGTTAACAACGGATAATAAAATGCTTGATTTACAAGTATTTAAATACCCGGTATTTACTTTTACTTTAGTAATTAACGCAATCGTTACGATGGCATTATTCGGAGGTATGTTATTACTTCCTGTATATCTGCAAAACATTCGTGGCTTTACGCCAATTGAATCTGGTTTACTACTTCTTCCAGGATCATTAATTATGGGGATCATGGGACCAGTAGCGGGTAAATTATTCGATAAATATGGCATTCGTCCATTAGCGATAATTGGATTGGCAATTACGACGTATGCGACATATGAATTTACAAAATTATCGATGGATACACCGTATAGCGTTATTATGACGGATTATATTATACGCTCAATTGGTATGTCATTCATTATGATGCCGATTATGACAGCTGGTATGAACGCGCTACCGATGAAATTAATTTCTCACGGTACAGCAACGCAAAATACGTCAAGACAAGTAGCGGGTTCAATCGGAACAGCGATTTTAATTACACTTATGACGCAACAAACAACGGCTCACGTAGCAGATTATGGAAATATGTTAACAACGTCAAACCCAATTTTAGTTGATAAAGTACACGGCATGGGGCAAAGCTTAGCGGCCTTAGCCGGCTCAGCACAAGCAGGAGATGCGATGAGCACGCAACTATTATTCGGACAAATTTCAAAGTTATCTGCAATTAACGGTATTAACGATGCCTTCTTAATTGCAACGATACTTGCAGGGATTGCTTGGGTGTTATCGTTCTTCTTACCATCAGGCAATAAACCAAATAGAAAAGCAGGGAATTAATTTCCCTGCTTTTTATTTTGGATAGTATTAATAAATAAATGAGAAATAACGATCCAAATTATTGAAAAATGTTAAAGAAAGAGGAATTTGAAGTTGTTATAAAAGAATAAAGAGAGAAATCGTGATGATATCTCTCTTTAACTTAAAAGTGCTACTATATTATTTATAATATGAAATAGTATGGTTGGAATGATGGAATTTGTTTTCCTGTATAAAAAAGCCATCATTAGCCCTGCGAAGAACGCACTCACCATTATCCCCAGTGAGTATGTATGGGCGACTCCGAAAAATAAACTTGTCAAAATTGCAGCAATCCAGAATGGGAACCGTTCTGAGAAGAAGCGAAGCATAAAACCTCTGAAAATGAGTTCTTCAAAAATGGGTGTAAGTATTGCGGACCCGATAAGTAACAATATTTGATATTGGCTTAAAATATGTAAGTTTAACGCAGACGATTGTTCTTCTGATGCATCTGGAAATACGTGTTGTAATACGAATGAATTGAAAAGGATACTTAATGAAAAGATAATGAACAAGTATGCGTATGTACGATATTTTTTTAATACACTAAAGTCAAATGATGGTAATAATAATGTTTTGGCAGGCTCGTATTTAAATATGAAAAACAATAGAATAATTAGTTGTAGTGCAGTACCTGTCGTATCTATAATAGATTCGTATAAGGCGATTTGTGTTTTATCTGCAAATATACTTTTATACATTATTAGTGGGAGTATAAGGAATGTAGTTATAAAACCAGTGCCCCAAAATGCAAATAGAGTAGAGGGGATAAATTGTCCCCATGACATGGATTGTTTTTGTTCGTGCGGAAGTTGTGTAGTAAGTTGCATATGTTTAAACCACCTCTTTATATTTGTATATTTAATTATAAAGTATTTGTTTTTTGAATGTAACATTTAAATATTACATATAAAGGTGTATTTTCCATAAAATAATAAAAGAGGTATCACCCTATAGTGATGCCTCTTTCTCATTGATAACTATGTTCTGTTTTGTTGTTTGATTTCGATTGCTCTATTTGTAATTCACGCTCTACCAATCGGTCTAACTGTTGAATTGCTTTTAGTGCTTTTTCATAAGAAATTGTTCGATAATGATGCGCTCCGCCTGGTTCTTCATCTGCTTCGTCTGCCCATTTAATAATGTTTTGCAGAGATGTTCTTTCGATTTCTTGCTGTACTAAGAAAGAATCTGTATGAAGAAGAATTGCGATAGAAATTTCTTTTGCTAGTTTAGGGTGTTCTCCTAATCTAATAAGCAATTTATGAGCTCTTTCTGCTCCTTTAATTGCGTGTATATCATTCTTTTTATATAAATCATAGTCCCATTCGCCGCCTGTGTACCACGTATGATGTCCGATATCATGAAGGAAACCGGCTTTTGTCGCAGCATCGACTGAGGCGTGATGCTTTTTAGCTAAGTGAAACGCATGGTAAGCGACAGCGATCGCGTGGACCATCCCAGAACGATTTACGTATTTTTGTGTAATGTGGTGTTTAAAAATTTGTTCAAGCGTAATACGGTGCATAAAACATTCACTCCTTTTATCTAATGGTGTATATGAAGAAAAATCGATCGGTTTAAATGTATTTTGAACATTGTACTCCATCGAGTAGCGTTAGTAAAGTAGAAATGTTTAGGAGAAGAAAAAAATCACCTTAGCTTATGCAAAGGTGATTTTTAAATTGCTTATTTTTTTAATCCTTGCTCTAGTGTTTCTAACATTTCATGCTTTTCATTTTCATCAGCGTTTTTCCAAATGACTTCAAATAAGACACCAAGACCTGGAAGCATTTTCTCTTCACCGCTTTGAATTGCATCGACAATTGTTTCTTGTAATTGATCTTGTGTATTACCAGATACATTTGCTAATACAGCACCGCGTAAATTAAAACTCATTGTTTTCACCTCTTCTTCAGAATTGAAACTGACGTTAGTTTTTGTTCTTTTTTATGTAAATATGTATGAAAAATAGGCTATAATGATAAGACAAGAAGAGAGGGAAATACATATTATGAAAAACATTGATTCAGTACAAAATCCGCGTGTGAAGCAGTGGAAAAAGCTGCAAACGAAGAAAGAGCGCGATAAAAAAGGTTTATTTTTTGTAGAAGGATTCCATTTAGTGGAGGAAGCTTTAAAAGCAGGAGTTGTAACAGAACTTATCGTTTCAGATCAGACAGACCTTCCGAAAGATTGGACAGTTAATGATGTAGAAATGTATATCGTACCGGAAGCAATCGTAAAAGTACTTCGTGAAACAGAAACGACGCAAGGTGTATTTGCTGTTTGTGAAAAGCATGAGAAGGAAGTAGCTCTTGCTGATGGGAAGTTTCTTTTATTAGATGGCCTGCAAGACCCAGGTAACTTAGGGACAATTATTCGTACAGCTGATGCAGCTGGTATTCATGCCGTTGTGCTTGGAGAAGGTTGTGTTGATGTTTATAATAGTAAAGTACTCCGTTCTACACAAGGTTCTATTTTTCACTTACCAATTGTAAAAGGGAACTTAGAAGAATGGGTAGACAAGCTAAAAGAAAATAACGTTCCTGTATATGGAACAGCTCTTGAAAATGGAGTTCCGTACGGGGAAGTAACACCAGCTGGTAGCTTTGCATTAATTGTAGGAAATGAAGGAAACGGCGTACGCCAAGAAATTCTTGCAAAAACGGATCGAAACTTGTATATTCCGATTTACGGCGGGGCAGAATCATTAAATGTTGCAGTTGCAGCAGGGATTTTAACGTATTATTTGCAAAGCCCGGTTGCGAACAAATAAAAAACTTCTTATAATAAGTTGAAGTACATTATATTAAAAGTTAAATAACGAAAAACGTTGATAGAGAAGAGTAGCTTACAAAATCGCCATATAGGGAGAGAATGCCGTAGACTGAAAGCATTCTTATGGTAGACGGAAGTGAATTCACCTCTGGAGTTGACGCCAGGACCATGTATATGTAAAGGCGTTCCGGTCAGAATTGATCGTTATAACTAATGAGTGGGCAGACATGTTCTGTCAATTTAGGGTGGTACCGCGAATTTACCTCGTCCCTTTTTGGGAGCGAGGTTTTTTTATTTTTAAAATTAGGAGGGTTCCAAATGGAAGCACGTTTAAAAGAGCTAAAGCAAAAAGCGTTAGAGCTTATTGAAGAAGCGAAAGAGCTAAAAGGCTTAAACGACGTACGCGTAGCGTATTTAGGAAAAAAAGGTCCAATTACAGAAGTATTACGCGGCATGGGAAAATTATCAGCAGAAGAGCGTCCACGTATGGGAGCATTAGTAAATGAAGTACGTGAAGCGATTCAAACGCGTCTAGACGACAAAATCAGCAACTTAGAAAAAGCAGTAATTGAAGCGAAATTAGCAACTGAAACAATTGATGTTACATTGCCAGGTCGTCCTGTTGAAACAGGTTGTCACCATCCGTTAACAGCTGTTGTTGAACAAATTGAAGATGTATTCATCGGTATGGGTTATGAAGTAGCGGAAGGAACAGAAGTAGAAAAAGACTACTACAACTTCGAAGCATTAAACTTACCGAAAGATCACCCAGCGCGTGATATGCAAGATACATTCTACATTACAGAAGAAACGTTACTACGTACACATACATCTTCTGTGCAAGCACGTACGATGGAAAATAATAAAGAAAAAGGCCCAATTAAAATTATTTGTCCTGGTAAAGTGTATCGCCGTGATGACGATGATGCGACGCATTCACACCAGTTCATGCAAATTGAAGGTCTTGTAATTGATAAAAATATTCGTATGAGTGACTTAAAAGGTACACTGCAAGTATTCGTGAAAAAGATGTTCGGTGAAGATCGTGAAATCCGTCTTCGTCCAAGTTTCTTCCCATTCACAGAGCCATCTGTAGAGATGGACATTTCTTGTATGATGTGTCATGGCAAAGGTTGCGGCACTTGTAAAGGAACTGGTTGGATTGAAATTTTAGGCGCAGGTATGGTTCACCCGAACGTACTTGAAATGGCTGGTTATGATTCAAAAGAATATCAAGGTTTCGCATTCGGTATGGGCGCAGAGCGTATCGCAATGTTGAAATACGGCGTAGATGACATTCGTCATTTCTATACAAATGATGTACGTTTCTTACAACAATTCAAACGAGCGTAAGGGAAGGAGAGGATAAGTATGTTCGTATCATATCGTTGGTTACAAGAGTATGTAGATATTAAAGATGTAACGGCACAAGAACTAGCAGACAAAATCACGAAAAGTGGTATTGAAGTAGAAGGTGTTGAAGTATTAAATAAAGGTGTAAAAGGTGTTGTAGTTGGTCACGTATTAGAATGTGAAAAACACCCAGAAGCTGATAAGTTAAGCAAATGCTTAATTGACATCGGCGAAGAAGAACCAGTTCAAATTATTTGTGGTGCTGCTAACATTGCAAAAGGTTTAAAAGTACCAGTTGCAAAAGTTGGCGCTGTACTTCCTGGTAATTTCAAAATTAAAAAAGCAAAACTACGTGGTGAAGCTTCTCACGGTATGGTTTGTGCTCTTCAAGAGCTTGGCATTGATGGAAAGTTAGTTTCAAAAGAATACGCAGATGGTATCTTCATCTTCCCAAGTGACGCTGAAGTTGGTGCAGATGCACTTGAAATTTTAAACTTACATGATGAAGTACTTGAGCTTGGTTTAACACCGAACCGTGCAGATTGCTTAAACATGTTAGGTGTTGCATATGAAGTAGCTGCTATTTACGGCCGTGAAGTAAAACTTCCAGCTATCGACTTACAAGAAACAGCAGAAAAAACTGCCGATTACATTTCTGTAAGTGTAGAAGCGAAAGAAGAAAATCCATTATACATTGCAAAAATGGTGAAGAACGTAAAAATTGGTCCATCACCAATGTGGATGCAAACTCGCCTTATGGCAGCTGGCATTCGTCCGATTAGCAACGTAGTTGATATTACAAACTACATTCTAATGGAATACGGTCAACCGTTACATGCATTCGATTACGATAAATTAGGTTCAAAAGAAATCGTTGTTCGTCTTGCAAAAGAAGGCGAAAAAATTGAAACGTTAGATGATCAAGAACGTACGTTACAAAGCCACCACCTTGTTATTACAAACGGCACAAAAGCGTTAGCTGTTGCTGGTGTAATGGGCGGAGCGGATTCAGAAGTTACAAATGAAACAGTAAACGTTCTAATTGAGTCTGCATACTTTGCAGGTCAAACAGTACGTCGTACATCAAAAGACTTAGGTCTTCGCAGTGAATCAAGTGCACGTTTCGAAAAAGGAATCGATCCAACACGTACATTTGAAGCAATTCAACACGCAGCCGCTTTAATGGCGAAATATGCTGGCGGAGAAGCGCTTGAAGGTGTCGTAGAAGTTGATAACTTACAAGTACAGGAGCGTACAGTATCTGTTACTGCTGAAAAAGTAAACCGAGTATTAGGCACAAATATTTCTGCGAGTGAAATGGGTACAATATTCACAAACTTGAAATTCCCATTCACAGAAGTAGAAGGAACATTCCACGTGAATGTACCAGCACGTCGTCCTGATATTACAATTTCAGAAGACTTAGTAGAAGAAGTGGGCCGTCTATACGGTTATGACCACATTCCAGTTACATTACCTTCTGGAACAATGACTCGTGGTAAATTAACAGCAGCGCAAACGAAACGTCGTAAAGTACGTCGCTTCTTAGAAGGTGCTGGTTTATATGAAGCAATTACGTATTCATTAACAAGCGCTGACAAAGCGAAACAATATATGGTGGAGCCAAACGAAAAAGCGCCTGTAGCTCTTGCACTTCCAATGAGTGAAGAACGTAGCCAACTTCGTTTAAGCTTAGTGCCACAATTGTTAGAAGCAGTTTCATACAATGTCGCTCGTAAAAACGATAGCGTTGCTTTATACGAAGTAGGTTCTATCTTCTTACCGACAGAAGAAGGAGAACTTCCGAAAGAAGAACAACATCTTGCAGGTGTTATGACAGGGCTTGCTCTTCACCATGCATGGCAAGGTGAGAAAAAAGTAGTAGACTTCTTCGTTGTGAAAGGTGTACTAGAAGGTCTATTTGACGTACTTGGCGTTTCAAACCAAATCACATATGCACCAGCAAAACGTGAAGGTATGCACCCAGGTCGTACAGCTGACATCGTATTAGAAGGCGAAGTAATTGGTTTCATCGGTCAATTGCACCCAGAAGCAGAAAAACAATTAGATGTGAAAAATACATTCGTATTCGAACTATCTCTTGTAAAAGTATTCGGTGCAGACGCTGAAGAAACTTACTACTCAGCAATTCCACGTTTCCCATCTATGACACGTGACATGGCTGTTGTCGTAACGAAAGAAACAAAAGCTGGCGAAATGAAGCAAGTTATTGCTGAAGCTGGTGGAGAACTTCTGAAAGACGTAACACTATTTGACTTATACGAAGGTGAAAAAATGGAAGAAGGCAAGAAATCACTTGCATTCTCTATGAACTACTTCGATGCAGAGCGTACGTTAACAGACGAAGAAGTAACAGAAGCACATAACCGCGTGTTAACAGCGGTAGAAGAGAAATTTGGTGCGGAGTTACGTAAATAATAAGAAATTGCCGGATCTATTCCGGCAATTTTTTTAGTGGATTGGTTGTCGGAAAATGTCGGTAAGTCGATATATTACAAAAATCGCCGATATATTTGGAGTTACGGTCGATATATTACAAAAATCGCCGATATATTTGGAGTTACGATCGATATATTATAAAAATCGCCGATATATTTGGAGTTACGATCGATATATTATAAAAATCGCTGATATATTTGGAGTTACGATCGATATATTACAAAAATCGCTGATATATTTTCCGACATCTTGCATCTTTCTCTCGAATGTAGTACATTAATTTTAGTTTAACAAAATGAAAGACGATGATAAGGAAAAGTAGTATATACTATAATCCAAAGCGAGTCAGGGACGGTGAGAGCCTGATGAGGCGGTATATGTGAAGAACACCTTGGAGTTGCTAACCGAAATTGAATCTTGTATTCAAGAGTAGACTTAGACGGGAATCCGGCCTGTTACAAACCGGGAAGTATGTATTACATACGAGTTAAAGTTGGTCTTTATGACAAATTGGGTGGTACCGCGAAGTTTAACCTTTCGTCCCTTTATGGATGAAAGGTTTTTTTGTATTTAAATATATCAGCAAAGGAGAATTTCACTATGGAAAACACATTAGTAAAAAGTCTGTATAGAGATACAGATAAATACGCAGGTCAAACAGTACAAGTATCAGGGTGGATTCGTAACTTACGTGATTCAAAAGCATTTGGTTTCATCGAATTAAACGACGGTAGCTTTTTCAAAAGCGTTCAAATCGTTTTCGATACAGAATTAGATAACTTCAAAGAAATTGCAAAGCTTCCACTTAGCTCTTCAGTTAAAGTAGAAGGTAAAGTAATTGTAACGCCTGGAGCGAAACAACCATTTGAAATTAAAGCAGAAAAAATTGATATTGAGGGCTTATCAGATTCTGATTACCCACTTCAAAAGAAACGTCATACGTTTGAATACTTACGTACAATTGCTCACTTACGTCCAAGAACAAATGCATTCTCTGCAACGTTCCGCGTACGTTCTATCGCAGCATTTGCGATTCACCAATTCTTCCAAGAGCGTGGATTCGTACATGTTCATACACCAATCATTACTGGTAGTGATACAGAAGGTGCGGGCGAAATGTTCCGCGTAACAACGCAAGATTTAAACAACGTACCAAAAGGCGAAGACGGACAAGTTGATGAATCAAAAGACTTCTTCGGCAAAGAAACAAACTTAACAGTAAGTGGACAGCTGAACGCTGAAGCTTATGCATTAGCATTCCGTGATGTATACACATTCGGACCTACATTCCGTGCAGAAAACTCAAACACAACTCGCCACGCTGCTGAGTTCTGGATGGTTGAGCCTGAGATTGCATTCGCTGAACTAGGTGACGTAATGAACCTTACAGAAGATATGCTGAAATATGCAATGAAATACGTATTAGAGCATGCACCAGAAGAAATGGAATTCTTCAACAGCTTCGTTGATAAAACAGTTCTAGAGCGTATGAACAACGTAATTAACTCTGACTTCGGTCGCATCACTTATACAGAAGCAATTAAAGTACTTCAAGAATCAGGTGCTGACTTCAAATACCCAGTAGAATGGGGTATTGACTTACAAACAGAGCATGAAAGATACTTATCAGAAGAAATCTTCAAACGCCCTGTATTCGTAACGGACTATCCGAAAGACATTAAAGCATTCTACATGCGCTTAAATGATGATGGTAAAACAGTAGCTGCTACTGACCTTCTAGTTCCTGGCATAGGCGAATTAATCGGCGGAAGTCAACGTGAAGAAAGAATGGACGTTTTAGTAGATAGAATTAAAGAATTAGGCATGAAAGAAGAGGACTACTGGTGGTACTTAGAACTTAGAAAATACGGCGGTACAAAACACGCTGGATTCGGTCTAGGTTTCGAGCGCTTCCTAATGTACATCACTGGCATGGCTAACATCCGTGACGTAATTCCATTCCCAAGAACTCCAGGTTCTTCTGAATTCTAAAATATGAAAAAAGCGAGAGGATTTCCTCTCGCTTTTTATTTTGTATAGTTTACTGCCTCGTAGCAAAAAGTAACGCGAAGGGGTGAATATAAATGAGTAAAAAAGTGAAAAAAGATCATTCAAGATCGGGCCTCGGTTCTCCAGAAGTAGAAGGACAAGGAACGACGACACATGAAACAGGTTCTCATAAAGTACCTTCATCTAATAAGAAGCAGAAACAAAGCTAACATAAAAAGGAGAGTCTTGGCGACTCTCCTTTTTATGTGTTACATCTTTTTATCATGAATCTCTTTTGTAATGTTATCTACATCTTTGTCTAATCGATCGAAATAGAAAAACCACAGTAAACTCATGAACACGTAATAGATGGCCATCACGCCAAGATTATCAGATATATTTTCAAATGTAGATTTAGTAGTGAAAAAAGCGCCCCAAATGGTAGAAATAGTGAGATAAGAAAGAGGACCTACGATGTGTACGAATGCATAAAGTACCTTTTTAACTTTTACAGCGTTCATATGAAAGACCGCCTTTTTCTAATCATACATTCAAGTTCCTCACAGAAGTGTTGTAGTTTTGTTGGATTATGTATTAACGAGCGAGCATCGTGTTTCCCGATAAACCTGCGGATCCGAAAGTTTAATAAGAAAGATCGGCCATAGCGCTCTATTAAATCGTTGAACTCTCGTTGTTCGCTTAGTAGATGAATGTTTTCCCTAATTTCGAACTGTCTTTCGTGTGGATTACCTAGTAAAATATTTAGAATCATTTGTAGAAGTAGCAATAGGGATCCCCTCCTATGTTAGAATAATCTGTATATTATAATTATAACAAAACTATAAGGATAATAGTAGGATGAAACAAAAAACAGGAGTTTGTAGGCTCCTGTTTTTGTCGATACTATTTTAGTAAGCGAAACGCCTTTTCCGTATTAGCAAAATGCAGTTTCACAAACTCAGGTAATCGTTCTTTACCAAGCTTTTGAATTAATTTAGCGGCGGCGATATCAACTTGTTTACCTGCACCTTTTGGAAGGGGCATACCAGCTTTTTTGCTTAGTTCGTTAAATTGTTTTACGAATGAGTAACGAGCTAAAATGGAGGCGGCGGCTACTGCTAAATGGACGCTTTCGCCTTTCGTTGCGAAGTAAACATTTTCACGTTGTACCTGTTTTTGTTTTGCTAAATATTTGTAGTATGTATCAGGCTGTGTGAATTGGTCGATTAAGACGCCTTCAGGTTTTATAGGTGCCATTTTAGCTAATAAGTTTGTAATAGCTTTATTATGTAGCAAAGCTTTTAGTTTACCTTGGTTGTTTCCTTTATCAAATAGCTCGTTATATTTTTCGTTATGAAGAACGAGAGAGCTGTAAGGAACAACGTGTAGAAGTTGTTTTGCAATGGCAGTAATTTGTTCGTCATTTAAGTTTTTAGAGTCTTTTACACCAAGTTCTTTTAGTAGTGGAATTTGCTTCGCATCCACATATACAGCAACGACTGTCATCGGTCCGAAGAAATCACCAGTCCCCACTTCATCTGACCCTACGATCGACATTGTACCGATGGAAGCAGGCGGTGCATAACGGTGTGAATCAACAGATCTTTTTACAGCTGTTTTCGGTGTTTGAGAGACAGTTTGCCAACGAGAAGCTTCTGCTTCAGCACGTCCACCTTGGAACATTACTTTTCCAGATTTATACGCTGTGATTGTGCAAGATGGCACTTTTGCCATGAAGATTCCGCCTTGTGGAGTTTTCGGGCTAAGCGAATGTTTATATTGTTGTTTCATGTCTTCAATTACTGTAGAATTTGTTTGAATTACGATAGAATTTGACATAATGGTCACCCCTTTTTTTATATTGTTATTTTTATCATATCGGATTGTTCTTTCTGTTTCCATATTATGAAGGTTCATGGTATGATAAACTTTAGGATTCTGTACGTGATTGGAGGCCGGTGAGTTGTCACAACAAAAGGGAAAGAAAAGTCGAATTAATGTAGAAATCTATGGTCAGCAATATTCAGTTGTTGGCGATGAAAGTACAAGTCATATCCGCATGGTAGCAGCGATTGTGGATGATAAAATGCGCGAACTCAATGCCAAGAATCCTTCGCTTGACACGAGTAGACTAGCGGTATTGACGGCGGTAAACGTCATACACGATTACATAAAATTAAAAGAAGAACATGAGAAATTGAAAGAAAGTATGACAAAAAAAGGAATGGAATAACATGATTGATATTATTATCATTTTACTGCTTGTTATGGGATTTTTCCTCGGCTTACGCAGAGGGTTTATTCTGCAACTTGTAAAGTTAACAAGCTTTATTATCGCATACCTTGTTGCATACTGGTACTGTAAAGATTTAGCGCCAGCACTTGCGAAATTTATTCCGTATCCATTTGATAAAAATGTATCCGTTCCAGAATGGATTGATGCAAATAATATTGAGACAGTATTTTATCAAGCGCTTGCGTTTATCATATTGTTTATTATCACAAAAATTGCACTTTCATTACTTGGTAATTTGTTAAATATGTTTGCAGAAATACCGGTTTTAAAGCAAGTAAATGCGTTTGCGGGGGCACTCCTCGGATTTTTAGAAGTATATATTATTTTGTTTGTCTTAATTATCATTGGAAACATTCTTCCGATTGAACAATTACAAACACCATTACAACAATCATCAATTAGCAAAATAATTGTAGACGATACACCGATTCTCTCTGAAAAGGTGAAGGAACTATGGCAGACAGGTAGCAGAGTATAACTTCTCTTTTTTCGGAAAGAGAAGTTTTTTTCTATGAAAGAAAGGCGGGGTAATGATGAAAGTAAATAAAAAACAAGTTATCAAATTATTAGAGACAATCGGGCTTTTTATGGAACTAAAGGGCGCGAATCCGTTTAAAATATCTGCATTTCGTAAAGCGGCAGCAGCATTAGAAAGTGATGATCGTAGTCTTTCTGAGATTGAAGATTTCACGAAGATTCCGGGCATTGGAAAAGGAACAGCGGCAGTTATTCAAGAATATATAGAGTCGGGAACATCTGAAGTATTACAAGAGCTTGAACAAGAAGTGCCAAGTAGCTTATTACCGTTATTAAAATTGCCAGGCCTTGGTGGTAAAAAGGTAGCTAAGTTATATAAAGAACTTGGTGTTGTTGATATGGAATCGCTAAAAGCGGTTTGTGAGGAAAATAAAGTACAAGCTTTAGCTGGTTTCGGCAAAAAAACAGAAGAGAAAATATTAGAAGCAATCGATCAAGTAGGATCTCGTCCAGAGCGTTTACCAATCGCGATGGTATTGCCTATTGCCGGGGAAATAGAGGAGAAATTGTCGAATATTGCTGAGGTAATTCGTTTCTCTCGCGCTGGTAGTTTGCGCCGTGTTCGTGAAACAGTAAAAGATTTAGACTTTATTATTGCAACGACAGAACCAGCTGCAGTACGTGAGCATTTACTACAATTTGATAATATGATTGAAGTAATCGCGAGCGGGGATACGAAAGTTTCTGTTCGTCTTCAATATGAATATGATATTTCAATTGATTTTCGCTTAGTAAAACCAGAAGAGTTTATTACAACTCTTCACCATTTCACAGGATCCAAAGACCATAACGTAAAAATGCGTCAAATCGCAAAAGATAAAGGCGAGAAAATTAGTGAGTACGGTGTAGAGAACTTGGAAACAGGGGAAGTGAAAACATTTGAGACTGAAGAAGAATTCTTTGCTCATTTCGGTCTTCCATTTATCCCGCCAGAAGTTCGTGAAGATGGAAAAGAAATTGAATTAATTAAAGAGTATCCAAACTTAATTCAGTTCTCTGACATACAAGGTGATTTACATATGCATACAACATGGAGTGACGGTGCTTTTTCTATTGAAGAGATGGTACAAGCGTGCCGTGCTCGTGGATATAAGTTTATGGCAATTACTGATCACTCACAATACTTGAAAGTAGCGAACGGTTTAACGAAAGAGCGCCTTCGTGAACAAGCGAAAGAAATTGAACGTATGAACGAAAAGTATCCAGACATTACAATTTTACGCGGAATTGAAATGGACATTTTACCGGATGCCTCGCTTGATTTTGATGATGAAGTATTAGCAGAACTAGATTATGTCATTGGAGCAATTCACTCTAGCTTCTCACAAGACCGTGAAACGATTATGAAACGTCTTCGTGCTGCACTAGAGAATAAGCATGTCACAATGATTGCCCATCCGACAGGACGTCTCCTTGGACGCCGTGAAGGTTATGATGTAGATACAGACTTATTAATCGAACTCGCAAAAGAAACAAATACAGTTTTAGAATTAAATGCGAATCCAAACCGTCTAGATTTAAGCGCGAAATTATTAAAACAAGCACAAGATGCCGGTGTAAAAGTAGCGATTAACACGGATGCTCATACACTTGAAATGTTAGAAGATATGGAAACAGGTGTAGCGGCAGCACGTAAAGGTTGGATTCAAAAAGATAACGTGATTAACACGTGGGATATTGAACGTTTATTAGACTATATTAAACGTAATAAGTAACACAAGGGGGACCTGCAACATGTTAGAAAGAACGTTGCGTGTATTAGAATATAATAAAGTAAAAGAACAATTACTTGAACATACAGCATCTTCACTTGGTCGTGACAAAGTGAAGAACTTAGTGCCGAGCACTGATTTTGAAGAAATTGTAGAGATGCAAGATACAACGGATGAAGCAGCGAAAGTCATTCGTTTAAAAGGCAGTGCACCATTAGGTGGTATTACGGATATTCGCTCCAATGTGAAGCGTGCAAAAATTGGAAGTATGTTAAGTCCGAATGAACTACTTGATATTGCAAATACGATGTATGGTAGTCGCAATATGAAACGTTTCATTGAAGATATGGTTGATAATGGTGTCGAGCTTCCGATTTTAGAAACTCATGTCGCTCAAATTGTATCTTTATATGATTTAGAAAAGAAAATTACAAATTGCATCGGTGATGGCGGTGAAGTAGTCGATAGCGCAAGTGATAAACTGCGTGGTATTCGTACTCAAATTCGTACTGCGGAAAGCCGTATTCGTGAAAAGTTAGAAAATATGACGCGTTCTTCAAACGCGCAAAAGATGCTGTCTGACTCAATTGTAACGATTCGTAATGAACGTTACGTAATCCCAGTAAAACAAGAATACCGCGGCGTATATGGCGGTATTGTTCATGATCAATCAGCTTCGGGACAAACGTTATTTATTGAACCGCAAGTCATTGTAGAGTTAAATAACGCGCTCCAAGAAGCACGTGTGAAAGAAAAACAAGAAATCGAACGCATCTTATTAATGTTAACAGAAGAAGTGGCAGTAGAAGCCGATATCGTTTTATCAAATGTAGAAGTAGTTGCAAATCTTGACTTCATTTTTGCGAAAGCTTTCTATGCGAAGCGAATTAAAGCAACAAAACCAATCGTAAATAACGAGCGTTACATGGATTTAAAACAAGCACGTCATCCGCTTATCGATCCAGAAATTATTGTGCCAAATAACATTATGTTAGGGAAAGATTTTACGACAATTGTTATTACAGGACCGAATACAGGTGGTAAAACAGTTACGCTGAAAACAGTTGGTATTTGTGTATTAATGGCGCAATCTGGTCTTCACATTCCAGTAATGGATGAGTCAGAGATTTGTGTATTTAAAAATATATTTGCTGATATCGGTGATGAGCAATCGATTGAACAAAGTTTAAGTACGTTCTCCTCACATATGGTGAACATTGTTGATATTTTAGAAAAAGCTGATTTTGAAAGCTTAGTTTTATTCGATGAATTAGGTGCTGGAACAGACCCGCAAGAAGGGGCTGCACTTGCCATTTCAATTTTAGATGAAGTATGTAATCGTGGTGCTCGCGTTGTTGCTACGACGCATTACCCAGAATTAAAAGCATACGGATATAATCGTGAGCAAGTTATCAATGCGAGCGTTGAGTTTGATGTAAATACATTAAGTCCAACGTATAAATTATTAATCGGTGTACCAGGACGTAGTAATGCCTTTGAAATTTCGAAACGCCTTGGATTATCTGATCGCGTCATTGAGCAAGCACGCAATCACATTAGTACAGATACAAACAAAATTGAAAATATGATTGCGAAGTTAGAAGAAAGTCAAAAGAATGCAGAGCGTGACTGGAACGAAGCAGAAGCACTTCGCAAGCAATCTGAAAAACTTCATCGTGAATTACAACGTCAAATTATTGAATTTAACGAAGAGCGTGATGAACGATTGTTAAAAGCGCAAAAAGAAGGGGAAGAAAAAGTCGAAGCTGCAAAGAAAGAAGCAGAAGGCATTATTCAAGAACTTCGTCAATTGCGTAAAGCCCAACTTGCAAACGTGAAAGATCACGAGTTAATTGAAGCGAAGAGCCGTCTAGAAGGCGCAGCACCAGAGCTTGTGAAGAAACAAAAAGTAAACGTGAAAAACACTGCGCCGAAACAACAGTTACGCGCAGGTGATGAAGTAAAAGTATTAACGTTCGGTCAAAAAGGTCAATTGCTTGAAAAAGTAAGCGATACAGAGTGGAGCGTACAAATTGGTATTCTGAAGATGAAAGTAAAAGAATCTAATATGGAATACATTAATACACCGAAACAAACAGAGAAAAAAGCAGTTGCAACAGTAAAAGGTAGAGATTATCACGTTTCATTAGAACTTGACCTTCGTGGTGAACGATTTGAAAATGCAATGGCGCGCGTCGAGAAATATTTAGACGATGCCCAGCTTGCAAGCTATCCTCGCGTATCAATCATTCACGGTAAAGGAACAGGAGCGCTTCGCCAAGGTGTTCAAGATTACTTGAAGAAGCATCGTGGTGTGAAAACATTCCGTTACGGTGACATGGGCGAGGGAGGCCTAGGCGTAACAGTTGTCGAATTAAAATAGAAAACAACGAAACAAAGGGGAAACCATTATATGTTTATGGACAAACTTGCAAAAGTATTGTTAGCTTGTTGCGGAATATTTTTGGTGATTGGGGTTATTTATTTAGTTGTTTTTGCGAAGTAAACGAGCGTCAATCGTGGCATAATGATATTGCCATAGATTGACGCTTTTAATATATGTGAAAAGGAATAAAACATGAAAATCAACCAATACATAAGCGAAGCAAAATCATGCTCCAGACGTGAAACAGATCGCCTTATTAAAGCTGGACGCGTGGCTATTAACGGCGAAATATGTACGCACGGTGCAATTGTAAGTGATGATGATGTAGTAACGATTGATGGACGGGTTATTGTAAAGGAAGAGAAAGAAAAGGTGTATATCGCCTTTCATAAGCCAGTTGGTATTACTTGTACAGCAGCTGATCATATTGAAGATAATATTATTGATTATATTAATTACCCAGAGCGAATCTTTCCAGTTGGGCGATTAGATAAAGCGTCAGAAGGCCTTATTTTATTAACGAATGACGGTGCGATTGCGAATCAAATTTTACATGGTGATCATGAGCACGAGAAGGAATATGTTGTCACAGTCGATAAACCTTTTACGGACTGGTTTATTGATGAGATGTCCAGCGGTGTAAAGATTAAAGATGGAATGACGAAGCCATGTAAAGTGACTAGAGTGGATCAGTCTACATTTCGCATCGTTTTAACGCAAGGAATGAACAGACAAATTCGTAGAATGAGTCGAGCTTTCGGGTTTACTGTAACAAAGTTAAAGCGAGTACGCATTATGAATATAGAGCTAAATGAGCTTGAAGTTGGAAAGTGGCGGAGCGTTACAGCTGAAGAGTTAGAAATTTTAATAGGGCAGTTATAGGGAGGAAAAATTTTCTCCCTATATTTTTTTGTCAGAAAAAATAAAACTATTGATTTTTTAAAAAATAGCCCATATAATAAAAAACAACAAGTTTCGACAAGATATTTTATAAAAGTAATGATGAGGACATGAGTTGTTTTTTACGATTCTCAGAGAGGGAAGCCTTAGGCTGTGAGCTTCCTAATACGGAAAGACGAACTTACCACCTCTAAACTTCAAGAGTGAACTGCATGCATAATGCATTGTAATTCTTGGCGGATAAAACCGTTATCAATTTACACGAGCTATAAAATGAGCTTATTTCGTTATAAATTCATTTTATTAGAATAAGGGTGGAACCACGATTTCAACACTCGTCCCTTTGTTAGGGACGGGTGTTTTTTGCGTTCTTTTACGGGGAAGTATGCTTGAAAGAGGATATATGACGGATTTTAATTCAGAATATTTTGTTAAATTAAATTAGGAGGTTAGTAGAAATGAAATCATCTTTAAAGTTTTCTGAGATGTTTGCAATAAGTTTAATGTTATTTGCACTATTTTTCGGTGCAGGTAATATGATTTTTCCACCAGCATTAGGACAAGGCGCTGGAACAGATGTATGGATCGCATTGTTTGGTTTTATCGTAACAGGCGTTGGGTTGCCTTTATTAGGAGTTATCGTTATAGCCCTTAAGGGAGATATTAATGAGTTAGCAGGGCGTGTACACCCTATATTCGCACTAGTTTTTATTACTGCAATTTATTTATGTTTAGGTGTATTCGTAAGCGTGCCGCGTACAGGAACGGTTGCTTATGAAATGAGTGTTGCACCATTTTTACCAAGTGAAATAGCTGGTCAATCGTATCCACTTGTTATCTTTACATTTATTTTCTTTGCTCTCACTTTCTATTTAGCTTTAAACCCATCAAAATTAGTGGGCCGCATCGGTAAAGTATTAACTCCGATTTTATTAGCTGTTATTGCAATTATTGTAGTGAAAGCACTTATTACACCAATGGGTGAATTTGGTGCACCGACAGAAGCATATAGTGCTCCGCTCTTTAAAGGTTTTATTGACGGATATTTAACTTTAGATGGACTTGCAGCACTTGTTTTCGGAAATGTTGTTATTCATGCTTTAAAAGGAAAAGGTATTACAAATAAAAATAGCATTGCAAAAGTAACAATTTTTGCAGGATTTATTGCAGCACTTGGTTTACTACTTGTTTACTTAGCGCTTGCTTATCTGGGAGCTTCTAGTGTCTCTCTTGGAATGGGAGCAAACGGAGGAATTATTTTAACAAACGTTGTAAATCATTTATTTGGTAGTTACGGAACTTTATTATTAGGAATCGCAATTTCAGCAGCATGTTTAACAACTTCAGTAGGGATTGTCGCAGCTTGCGGAGAATATTTCTCTTCTTTATTACCGAAGCTTTCTTATCAAAAAGTTGTTTTCATTTTCTGTGTATTAGCATTTATGGTAGCGAATCTTGGTTTAACTCAGTTAAATGCATTAGCATTACCAATCTTAATCGCAATTTACCCAATTGGTATCGTGCTGATTATATTATCACTTGTTGAAAACTATATTCGTCTTCCTTTAGTAATGTATGTAGGTGGTATTGTAGGAGCATTCATGATTAGCTTCTTTGATGGATTACACAATGCAAATCTTGAGATTGCAGCATTAACACCAATTTTAAATAAAATTCCATTATATAGTGTTGGGATTGGTTGGTTTGTTCCTGCTCTAGTAGGTATTGTAATTGGATATGTCATTTCATTGTTTCAAAAGCAAGAAGTTGCTGTAGAAAAATAGAGAAAAGAGGCTTTCTATGAAAGAAAGCCTCTTTTTTTGTAGAAAAAGCCGGATATAAGGAAATTCAGATATTTAAAGTTTTATACGTAATATAGTTGACAAAAAAATTATGAGTAGGCTAAGATTGACTTAGTTGTGGAAATATTAGAAGGAAAGTGAGGAATGAAAGGTATAAGACTTTCTATAACGATATCATTTTGGTAGATAGAGGTGATAGAGTAGGAAAATGGTTAGTTTTATTTTTTTTGAGTTTCATTGAGAATGATAATCAATAAAATAAATAGAGACTTATGTTAAAATAAGAATCGCTCTTTATAAAGAATAGAGAGGGATATTATTTTTAACATGAATTGAGAATGATAATCAATAATATCTGTATTACATAAACAAATTACAATTAAATAAGGATAGAAGATTATTATTTTTTTTTAATATAATGAGAATAATTATCATTTTCAAAAAAGTATGGATGAAAGATAAACAAGGAGGAAGTAAGCCAAATGAGAAAGATTTCTGTATTACCCGCTTTTATTATAACGTTCGTATGTATGCTAGCTTTTCTTGTCATGCCATATGGGAAAGTTGCAGCACAACTAGCTGACGGTACGTATGATATTAACTATGTCATTCAAAAAGCGGAAAATGATTCAGCTTCAATGGCAAATGATTATTTTGAAAAACCAGCTAAGCTAATTGTGAAAAATGGTGAGATGAGAGTGCAAATCCCGATGAATCATAGTGCTTGGATTACAGAATTTAAAGCACCTGAAAACGGGAATTTTGTTGATGCAAAAGTAGTTAGCAAGGACGAGGCTGCTGATAAAAGAACGGTTGAATTTAAAATTGATGATTTATCAAAACCATTAGGAGTAAAAATTCATGTTGTCGTACCAAGTGCAAACTATGACCACC
Source organism: Bacillus sp. FSL W8-0519 (assembly GCF_038005585.1). NCBI lineage: Bacteria > Bacillati > Bacillota > Bacilli > Caryophanales > Bacillaceae > Bacillus > Bacillus sp. FSL W8-0519. The sequence continues at coordinate 4,393,994 of NZ_JBBOTL010000001.1, read as the reverse complement.
ACTACACAATTCGTTTTGCTTTTGATGCAAATGTAAAAGCTGTAGGTGGAGATAACGGCGCGGCTACTACAACAAAAAACAATGATCAAACGAAAACAGGTACACAAGTTAAAGAAGAGAAAACAAAAGTGGAGAATAAAGAAACAACAAAAGAAGCGAACAAAGAAACAAATAAAGATACAAAAAATGAAAATGGTAAAGCTGAAAAAACAGATAATCCTAAAACAGGCGATGAAGCACGTATCGGATTATTTGCGGTGTTAATTCTTATTTCAGGTGTTTTCTTAATTCGTAACGTGAAGTTTAGTAAATAAATAAAAAGGAGCGTTATTTCATTGAACAGGTATCTTAAGATTGTTGTTGCTATGTTTTTAATGATATTTACATTCGTATCAACACTACAACCACTTGCAGTTCAAGCAGCTACTCAATTAGCTGACGGTGAATACTCAATCGGTTTTAAAGTTCTTAAAGACGCATCGGATGAAGTATCCATGATGAATGAATACTCTGTAAGTCCAGGAACTTTAAAAGTGAAGGATGGGAAAAAGAAAGTGTCCTTTACATTAAAAAATAGTTCATGGATTACGAAATTTGAAACAGACAAAGCAGGTCAACTTGTTGAGACAAATGTAATTAGTGAAGATAAAGAAAAAGATACAAGAGTAGTAGAATTCGATGTGGAAGATGTAGAGAAGATATTAAAAGCGAAAGTAAAAGTAGATATTGATTTTCTGAACTATCATCATGAATATGATGTTCGTATTGCATTTGATCAAAATAGCATTACACCAATTCATGTAGAAAAACCAGATGAAAAAGAGGACCCAGCTAATAAGCCAGATCCAAATGAAACTACGGATCCAGGTCAGAAGCCCGACCAAAAGCCTGACCCAGATCAACAACCAAATTCTAACACAATTGAAGATGGTGCGTACAGCATTCCTTTCAAAGTGTTAAAAGATCAAACAGATGAAGAATCTAAAATGAATAGTTACATGGAAAATCCAGGAGTATTGAAAGTAGAAAATGGTAAGAAAAAAGCGGTTGTAACGTTAAAAAGTAGCTCATTAATTAAAAATTTCCAAACGGAAAAAGATGGTGCATTTGTTGATGCAAAAGTAGTGAGTGAAGATAAAGAAAAAGATACAAGAGTAGTAGAGTTTGAAGTAGCTGATTTATCGAAAAAACTTAATACAAAAGTATTTATTGAGATGGCATCAAGAAATTATAAACAAACGCATGACGTACAACTTGTATTTGAACAAGATAAATTGGAAGCTATTAAAAGTGAAGATAAACAACCAGACGGAGACAAACAACCAGACGGAGGTAAACAACCAGACGGAGACAAACAACCAGACGGAGGTAAACAACCAGACGGAGACAAACAACCAGACGGAGGTAAACAACCAGACGGAGACAAACAACCAGACGGAGGTAAACAACCAGACGGAGACAAACAACCAGACGGAGACAAACAACCAGACGGAGACAAACAACCAGACGGAGATAAACAACCAGACGGAGATAAACAATCAAACGTAGATACCATTAAAGATGGTGAATACAGTATTGGTTTTAAAGTATTGAAAGATAAAACAGAAGAAATTTCAATGATGAATACGTACACGAAGAGTCCAGGTGTATTAAAAGTGAAAGATGGAAAGAAATATGTATCCTTCACATTAACGAATAGCTCATGGATTACAAAGTTCGAATTTGAAAAGAATAATTCATTTGTTGATGCAAGTGTATTAAGTGAAGATAAGAAAGCTGATACACGTGTAGTAGAAGTGGAAGTAGCTGATTTATCTAAGAAACTAAATGCAAAAGTGAAAGTAGATATTGATTCAATGAATTATCACCATTTCTATGATATTCAATTTGCATTTGATAACGATAGTATTCAACCGTTAGACAACCAAGGTGGAAACAACAATCAAGGCGGAAGTAACGACCAAGATGGAAACGACAACCAAGGTGGAAACAACAACCAAGGCGAAAATAACGACCAAGATGGAAACGATAACCAAGGCGGAAACGACAACCAAGGTGGAAACAACAACCAAGGTGGAAATAACGACCAAGGCGGAAACGACAGCCAAGACGATAACACAGCAATTGATCCAAACGCTCTTAAAGACGGTGAATACAGTATCGGTTTTAAAGTGTTAAAAGATAAAACAGAAGAAATTTCAATGATGAACACATATACGAAGAATCCAGGTGTATTAAAAGTGAAAGATGGAAAGAAATATGTATCCTTCACATTAACAAATAGCTCATGGATTACGAAGTTTGAGTTTGAAAAGAATGGTGCGTTCGTCGATGCGCAAGTATTAGGTACAAATAAAGAGAAAGATACAAGAGTAGTAGAAGTGGAAGTAGATGATTTATCGAAAAAGTTAAATGCAAAAGTGAAGGTAGATATCGATGCAATGAATTATCATCATTTCTATGATATTCAATTTGCATTCGATAAAGGAAGTATTAAAGCTTTAGGTAACCAAGGTGGAGATACTAACCAAGATGGTAATGGTAATCAAATCGGAAGCGACAACCAAGGCGGAAGCGACAACCAAGGTGGAAACGACAACCAAGATGGAACGAATAATCTAAATGAAAACCCAACAGTTGATCCGAAAAATTTAAAAGATGGTCAGTACGATATTGCTTTTAAAGTGTTAAAAGATAAGACAGAAGAAATTTCAATGATGAATCAATATGTTGTAAGTCCAGCAAGATTAACAGTGAAAGATGGCAAGAAGTATGTTGCAATGACACTGAAAAATAGTGACTGGATTACGAAATTCCAAACAGAAAATAATGGTGGATTTGCAGATGCAAAAATAGTAAGTGAAGATAAGGCTGCCAATACAAGAGTCGTAGAATTTGAAGCTAATGATTTATTTGCAAAATTAAATGCAAAAGTAAAAGTAGATATCGATTCAATGAATTACCATCATTTCTACGACGTACAAATTCAATTTGATACGACGAAGATTGGCGCTGTAGGAACGGTAAAAGAAGAGCCAAAGAATGAACCGAAAAACCCAGTAACTACACCAAAAGTAGATAATGTAAAAACAGTAGGAACTCCTGATTTTAACCGAAATGCAGATGGTAAAAAGAAAAACGAAGCTACAAATAATGATTCGAAAAAAGAGAAAAACTCAAAAACTGCAGATACAGCACAACTTGGTTTATACATGATGTTACTGCTAGGTTCACTTGCTTTACTAGTTCGTAAATATAGAGCAGGTAGATTGTAATTTTTGGAGTCTTGATGCATGTTCGCGTGCATCAAGACTTGTTTCATATTGTTTGGAAAGGAGTGGTGATTGAGAGTGAGGAAAATTGCAAGTGTACTAATGGCTATCATTTTATTAGTGAGTATAGCTGGGTGCTCATCACCTAAAAAAGAAACTGCGAAGCAAGTAAAGAGTGAAAGTAAAGAGCGAATTGTTGCAACGACAGTCGCTGTTACTGAAATTATGGATGTGTTAGAAGTAGATTTAGTTGGTGTTCCAACTAGTTCTAAAACCTTACCGAAGCGATATAAAGGTTTACCTGAAGTCGGGAATCCGATGAGTCCTGATATGGAAAAAGTAAAGTCGTTAAAGCCGTCAGAAGTATTATCCGTGACAACACTTGAATATGAATTAAAGCCAGTGTTTGACGGTGTAGGTATGAAAGCAAATTTTGTGGACTTAACTAGTTTAAAAAATATGCAAAATTCCATTAGTAATTTAGGTAAGCAATATGGACGCGAAAAGCAGGCTGAAGCAGTTGTAACGAAGTTAGATAAAAAGGTTGCTAGCATTCAAAAAGAAGTAAAAGGAAAGAAAGAACCGACAGTGCTTATTTTATTAGGTGTACCGGGGAGCTATTTAGTAGCAACTGAGCATTCCTATATTGGTGATTTAGTGAAACAACTAGGTGGTAAAAATATTGTACAAGGTGAACAAGTAGAATATTTAGCTTCTAATACAGAGTATTTAAAGAAAGCTGATCCGGATATTATTTTACGAGCAGCTCATGGTATGCCTGAGGAAGTTGTAAAAATGTTTGATAAAGAATTTAAAACAAATGATATTTGGAAACACTTCGCTGCAGTTAAAAATAATCGTGTTTACGATTTAGAAGAGCGTTTATTTGGAACGACAGGAAATTTAGCAGCAATCGAAGCTTTAGATGAATTGAAGAAAATGATGTATCCGTGATGCATTTTCATATAAAGGAAGAGTGAAATGAATAAAAAAACTTGGAGTTTCTTCATTGTTACTGTATTGCTTATTGTTATGACGTCATTGTCAGCGATGAAAGGGAGTTTAGAGGTTGGTATCGTTGACCTTGTACAAGGGATATTTACAGGGGCAAATGAAGATGTTGAGGTCATTAAAGATTTACGTTTCCCGCGCATTATTATTGCACTGTTCACTGGGGCGGCTCTTGCTGTTTCTGGTGTTCTTTTTCAAGCTGTAATGAAAAATCCACTTGCCGATGCTGGGGTAATCGGTATATCTTCAGGAGCAAGTTTTATGACACTTGTTATTATTACGTTATTCCCGCAATTCTTTTTCTGGACACCAGTATTCGCCTTTTTAGGTGGTGCGTTTGCGTGTTATCTCGTTTATGCCTTTTCATGGAAGTCAGGGTTAAGTCCACTTCGTATTATTTTAGTTGGTATAGCTATTAATGCGATGTTTACTGGATTAAATGAATCTTTCATTACGATTTGTGGATATTTCATTAAGAGTATTAAGCAAACGACGACTTCTAATATAACGATGAAGACGTGGGGCGATGTAGAAATAATGGTTACGTATGGAACAATTGGTTTGGTTCTTGCACTGTTTGTAGGAGCTTGGTGTAATTTATTATCGCTACAAGATAAGACTGCGAAAAACTTAGGTTTGCACGTGACGAGAGTTCGTCTTATTATTTCTGCTATTGCAGTACTCTTAGCTGCAGTATCAACAGCGATTGCAGGTGTTATTGCTTTTGTAGGATTACTCGTTCCGCACATTTCAAGGCAATTAGTCGGTTCAGATCATAAAGTATTAATTCCATTTTCTGCTCTTGCAGGAGCGTTATTAATTTTGACGGCGGATACGATTGGAAGGTTAATTGTACCACCTAACGAAATTCCAGCGGCGACGATTATGGCAGTTATTGGTGGCCCATTCTTAATATTCTTGCTTAGAAAGAGTGATAAAGTTCATGGAAATTAAAAATGTAACCTTTTCATACGATAATGTAACAAATCGTTTAAAGTCTGTTAGTAGTGAAATAGAGATTGGGAAAATTACAACAATCATTGGTCCGAATGGTTGCGGAAAATCAACATTACTTGGTGTTATGTCTAGAAATCATGCTCCTAATAGTGGGGAAGTAATACTTGATGGAAAAACGATTAGTGAGTATAAACCGAAAGAGTTCGCTAGAAAGTTAGCTGTTGTCCATCAACAAAATGAGGCGCCAGCAGATATTACAGTGGAAAAACTAATAAGCTTTGGGCGTATGCCATATAAAAATGTTTTTTCTTCGCAAACTGATGAAGATAGAGAAGCAATTGAGCGTGCACTAACATGTACAAATTTGCAAAGTAAGCGTGAAAAGCCAATTCATGCTTTATCGGGCGGAGAGAGACAGCGAGTTTGGATCGCGATGACATTAGCTCAAAGTACACCAATGCTTTTCTTAGATGAACCGACAACATATTTAGATATTTATTATCAGCTAGAAATATTAGAGTTAGTGAAAGAGTTAAATGAAGTGTATGGATTAACGATTGTGATGGTACTACATGATATTAATCAAGCCATTCGTTATAGTGATCATATTATCGTTATGAAAGATGGGGAAATTGTTACGAAAGGTAATCCTAATGAGGTAATAACAGAAGAAATGGTTAAAGCAATATATGGTGTAGATGTCGTTGTAAAACAAGACGAAGATACAGGGTTATACATGGTACCAATGGGAATTTAAAGGCTGGGCATAATCCGTTTTGAGGTGATAATTTGAATAGTAAGAAAGAACGGAAAAAGAATTCTTTTTTTCAACGAATACTTACAATTGTATTTTTAGGAATCTTTTTCTATTCAATGTATGAATTGGGTGGGATTTTCATGGATTATTATGAAAATCGTAAAGTAATGGCTGAAGCGCAACATATTTATAAGAGAAGTCCAATGGAAGAAAAATCAGAAGATGGGGAAGTACGTAAACAGTTTCAAGCTCTCCAAAAAATTAATCCAGAAATAGTGGGATGGATTACGATGGATGATACACAAATCAATTATCCAATCGTTCAAGCGAAGGATAATGATTACTATTTATTTCGTAATTATAAAGGCGAGGATATGAGAGCGGGAAGTATTTTTATGGATTATCGTAATGAGGTGAAATCTCAAAACCGAAATACTATTTTATATGGTCATCGTATGAAGGACGGTTCTATGTTTGGAAGTTTAAAAAAGATGTTGGATGAAGATTTCTTCATGTCCCATCGTAAATTGTATTACGATACATTATTTGAAGGATACGACGTTGAAGTTTTTTCAGTATATACGACAACGACGGACTTTTATTACATTGAAACGGATTTTGAAAGCGATGCAGCGTATACAGCATTCTTAAAGCAAATTCAAGATAAATCCCTTTACAAAACGGATACGAAATTGACGGCTAATGATGAAATTATAACACTTTCTACATGTGACTATGCACTTGATCCAGAAGCAGGAAGATTAGTCGTACATGCGAAACTAGTAAAAAGACAGTAAATAAAAAAGTATAGAATATGAGAAGTGGTAACGCTTCTCATATTCTATACTTTAAAAAAACAGTTTTTACTGTGCTGCAGCCATTGGCATACGTACAACTTTTACATCATAGTAAGAGATTTTATTATCAAGAATATAATCTGGCATTCCGCCTTGATGGGAGTGAGCAGCTTTAAATGCTGGGCTCTTTGTCCAACCTTGGAAATCTTCTTTTGCATTCCAGCGCGTGCTAATTGTTACCTCGTCATAATCAACTGTATTTTGCGTTAGAAGAACTTCTAATCCTAAAAATCCTGGCATTGTTTCGACTTGACCTACTTTATTAAAACGATCAATTAATTTATGTCCATTTCCCTTTGTAATTTTAGCTGTATTTGTAACAATAATCATGTTTATTCCTCCTATAAGTTGTAGCCTTTATTTTCGAGAATTCATATACATTAAATGATAATGAAAATCATTATCATTGTCAATGGTAATCTTAAATTATGATAATATTTTTAATCCCGCTATTTGTTGGGCAGTAAGCCCCCCACCTCAAAATTTAGCGAAAGCGAAGAAGTTAGGTGGAGGGCGGGCTGATTAAAGTTTCACTTTATGTAGTATAATATCCTCCTGTTGACTATATATTTAACTTAGTTATATATTATGCAAATAGAATCAATCGAAAATATATAGAAGTAAAGTATGGTTTATACTTTGCTGTCGCAATACTATGAACAAGGAGGGCATTATGGTTGAATCACTTTTACTTAGTATCGTTATTATTATTACATTAGGTATTGCTTCACAATGGACTGCATGGCGCTTCCAGCTTCCTGCGATTGTTGTTATGGCAGTTGCTGGATTATTAATTGGTCCGGTTTTCGGTATTATTAATCCCAAAGAGGTGCTTGGGGATGTTTTTAGTCCACTCGTATCACTCTCTGTTGCGATTATATTGTTTGAGGGTAGTTTAAGTTTAGATGTACGTGAACTGAGGGGGCTATCAAAACCAGTATTTCGTATCGTTACGTTTGGTGCGTTTATCGCGTGGATTGCTGGCTCACTTGCAGCTCATTACGTCGCTGGATTAGATTGGGCGGTTGCATTTATTATTGGAGGACTTTTTATTGTGACAGGTCCAACGGTAATTATTCCGTTGTTACGCCAAGCGCGATTAAAACCAAGAACAGCTGCAATTTTAAAATGGGAAGGGATTATCGTTGATCCATTTGGCGCTTTGCTTGCTGTATTCGCCTTTCAAATTGTAAATTTCTTAACGAAAGAAAATGTACAATTACATACGTTGCTGTACTTCTTTGCAGGTTCATTATTTGCAATGGTACTCGGTTATGTATTTAGTATTTTTATGAGCTATATGATTTTAAAGGGAAAAGTACCAGAATATTTAAAAGCCCCAATTTTGCTAGTTACGGTACTGTTATGTTTTGGCATTGCGGATGAAGTGATGCATGAAACAGGTATGCTAGCTGTGACAGTAATGGGGATTACGCTTGCGCGGATGAAAAAATATATTTCTTCTATCGGTGATATTCGTCATTTTAACGAAAATATTTCTGTGCTACTAACGTCGACTGTTTTTATCATATTAACAGCATCCCTTCCAAGAACAACGATTATGGAGATTTTCAGCTGGCCTATTATAAGCTTCGTACTTATGATGCTATTTGTTGTACGCCCTTTATCGATTTGGATATCGACAATCGGCACAGAGTTAACAAAAGCAGAACGGGCGCTAGTTGGCTGGATTGCGCCGCGAGGTATTGTTGCATTAACGGTTTCAAGTTACTTTGCGACGGAGTTATTACAAGAAGGTTATAAAGATGCTTCTATATTAACGGCACTTACATTTGCACTCGTTATTACGACCGTTTGTGCTCATGGATTTTCAATTGGATTTTTAGCGAAAAGATTGGGATTGGCGAATACGGAGCCACCGGGAATTTTAATTTCAGGTGCGAGTACATTCTCATCTGCTTTTGCATTGCACTGTAAAGAGATGGGTATTCCGAGCTTAATTGTAGATGTATCAGAAGAGCATTTGCAATGTGTAAAGGGGAAAGGGCTTAATACATATAATGGCCAAGTACTTTCTGAACAATTACAATTTGAAGTTGATATGAATCAGTACGAATACTTAATTGCAGTTACAGATACGGATTCTTATAATGTATTAGTCGCAAATACATACGTACCGCAGTTTGGACATCATAATACATTTTTACTTCCAATCCATGATGTGGAAAAGATTGAACAAGAACGCATTTCCCTTTCGAAAAAAGCTCATTTACTGTTTGGTCAAAATGAAATTTATGAAGAATTAAATAGAAAAATTGAAGATGGTTATACGTTTAAAACGATACAAGTTGCAGAAGAACAAAAGATTAATAAAGAAGAAATCGATTCAGAGGATTTAATACTATTTATTCGCCATAGAGATGGTAGTCTTACTTTTTCAACATTGTATAAATATATAGCTGTTATGCCAGGGGATGAGCTAGTTGTACTAGCAAAGCAATAATATGGTATAGTGAAACGAGGCTGTTTTTCAGTCTCGTTTTTTAAGTGCTTCCTATAGAGAAAGCATGCAAATGGAAAGGAAGTTTTTATATGCGATCAGAAGTAACTGTAAAAATAAAACCGAAATTTATAAAAGAAATTAAAAGTGGATATCCGCTTATTTTAAAAGATGCGATTCAAAATTTAAATGATGTTCAGGAAGAAGGAACAATCATTAAAGTGGTAGATGAGAAGAACCATTTTGTCGGAAAAGGTTATTATGGAAAACAAAATAAAGGATACGGCTGGATTTTAACGAGAAAAGAGAGTGAACAAATTAATCAATCTTTCTTTGAAAGTAAAATTAAATCTGCCTTACATAAACGAAAGCAATTTTATAAATCAAGTGATACGACAGCATTCCGCGCTCTAAACGGTGAAGGTGATGGGCTTGGAGGCTTAATCATCGATTATTATGACGGCTATTATGTAGTAAGTTGGTATAGCGAAGGGATTTATACTTTCAGAGATGAGATTATAGCAGCTCTTCAAAAAGTAGCAAACTTTAAAGGCATTTATGAGAAGAAGCGTTTTGATACGAAAGGGAAATACATTGAAGGCGATGATTTCGTAGCAGGAGAGCGCGGTGAGTTCCCGCTTATCGTAAAAGAGAATGGTGTGAATTTCGCTGTTTATTTAAATGACGGAGCGATGGTTGGTGTATTTTTAGATCAGCGTAACGTGCGAAAACAAATTCGTGATAAATATGCGAAGGGAAGAACAGTGTTAAATATGTTCTCTTATACAGGTGCCTTCTCTGTATTTGCAGCGCTTGGTGGAGCGAGCAAAACGACGAGTGTCGACCTTGCAAATCGTAGTTTAAGTAAAACGATTGAGCAGTTTAGTGTAAATGAAGTTGATTATGAAGCGCAAGATATTATTGTAGAAGATGTATTCCTTTACTTTAAATATGCAGCGAAGAAAAAGATGAAGTTCGATATGGTTGTATTAGACCCTCCAAGCTTTGCGCGCTCGAAAAAATATACATTTAGTGCAGCGAAAGATTATAAAAATTTATTAAAAGAAACAATTGCCATTACAGAAAATAACGGTATTATCGTTGCTTCTACAAATTGTAGTGCATTCGATATGAAAAAGTTTAAAGGCTTTATCGATACAGCCTTTAAAGAAATGAATGGTAAATATAAAATATTAGAAGAACATTCTTTACCAGAAGATTTCCGTACCATTGATCAATTTAAAGAAGGAGACTATTTAAAAGTAGTTTTCATCGAGAAAATTAAAGGGTAATAAAGAAAAGGAGCTCGAGTTTACTTGAGCTCCTTTTCTTATTGAACGATATTTTGTACTCTACCGACTTGCCCGTCCTGCAATCGAACTTTAATGCCATGCGGATGAGAAGGGGAGTTCGTTAAAATATCTTTTACAATTCCACGTGTTAATTTGCCAGTTCGTTGATCTTGTTTTAATACAATATCAACTTCAAGGCCGGGTGCGATATTAGAACGTTTTTGTCCGTTCATTTATACACCTGTACGTCTACGTTGGTTGTTTGTCTTTTTCGTTTGTTGGTTTTGTAACTTTTTTGTTTCTTGGCTTTGGTTTTTGGCATTTTGACCATTACCGTTACCTTGCTTTTTCTTTGCAAGTTGTTCGCGCATTAAATCAGCTAAGCTTACTTTTTTGTTTTCTGACATGATAAGTCTCCTTTATATAAAGTTAATTATGAACAATCGTAGTGAATTTCATCATATCATTGTTAAGGAAGGAAGGGAAGTTGGTTTGAAAATTCATATATTTGTTTCAAGTCTGTAGTAGTTACGATACAATTGAATTGTTAACGTTTGTAAAAAGGGGATAGACATATGTCACATCATATATTATTAGTTGAAGATGATCTCTCAATTCAAGAGATGGTGGAAAAGTATTTAATAAAAGAGGGCTTTCAAGTTACAATCGCGTCTGATGGAGAAGAGGGCGTGAACACATATTTAAAAGGTTCATTTGATTTGATTATCCTAGACATTATGATGCCAAAGTTAGATGGCTTAGAGGTTGTGCGAATTATTCGAGAAAAAAGTGCTGTTCCGATTTTAATGATGTCGGCAAAAGATACAGATGTTGATAAAGCTGTCGGATTAGGGCTTGGAGCAGATGATTACATTTGTAAGCCATTTTCTATGATTGAATTAGCCGCGCGTGTAAAAGCAGGAATTCGGAGATCTACGAAATATTCAGCTACAGAAACAACAGAAAAGATGATTCAAATTGGTGATTTAACGATTGATCCAATTAATTTTACTGTGGAAAAAAACGGGAAGCCTCTCAAACTTACTTTAAAAGAATTTGAGATTTTAAAACTGTTTGTAAAGAATCAAAATCGTGTATTTACGAAAGCACAAATATATACGCTAATTTGGAACGAAGAGTATTACGGTGACGATAACGTTATTAATGTTCATATGAGAAGATTGCGTGAGAAAATCGAAAGTGATCCATCTAATCCAGAATACATTAAAACGTTATGGGGTATCGGTTATAAGTTGGAAGTGATGTAATATGGTCAATTTGTTAATAGGTATTATTTTTATATTGTTATGTGTCATTTATATACAATATAAAATGAGGAAAAATAGTAGCAAAAATTTGCGATACACATATGAAAAGTTAGAAAGTATTGTTAATGAAAAAACAGGTGAGAAGTTACTTGTTATGACAGATGATCTAGAATTGCAAAAATTGTTAGTGGCAATTAATCAATTGTTAGATGCAAAACAGAAAACAAATGCAGATCATGCGAAAGTAGAAATTTCGATGAGAAAAATGCTTTCAAATATTTCACATGATTTGAAGACGCCACTAACAGTTATTCTTGGATATACAGAAATGTTAAATAAGGATAAAACGATAAATGAAGAAGAACAACAAATATTACTTGAGAAAGTGCATACGAAAACACTAGAAGTGATGGAACTAATTCATAAGTTTTTTGATTTAGCAAAATTAGAATCTGGTGACAAAGCAATCGAGATGACAAAAGTGAATATGAATGAAGTTTGTCGTGAGAAGATTTTATCTTTTTATGATTTAGTGACGTCGAAAGGTTTTCATGTTCATATTGATATACCAGAAAGAAATATATATGCACTTGGAAATGTAGAAGTATTAGGTAGGGTATTGAACAATTTTATATCAAATGCGATTACATATGGAGACGATGGAAAGACACTTGGTATGACGTTAAGAGATGATGAAACGAATGTGTATATAGACGTATGGGATACAGGAAAAGGAATTGATGAATCGCATATTGATAAAGTGTTCGAGCGTATGTACACACTTGAAGATTCAAGAAATAGATTGTACCAAGGGAGCGGTTTAGGGTTAACGATTACGAAAAGGCTTGTGGAAGCGATGGATGGAAAAATTCATCTTTCTAGTAAGCCGTATGAAAAAACAATTTTTACAGTTGCATTAAAGAAGATGCAGTTTTAGCTTGTAGAGAAGTAGATTCTACAAGCTTTTTTGCAGCGTAAGGAATTTGTAAGAAACGGGTAAGAAAAAAGAGATTTCCGTTGTCTATTATAGAAATATAAAGTAGTGCGAAAGGGGAAAGTGACATGACCTATATTTTAAAAACGAATCAGTTAACGAAAGTGTTTAAAGGGAAAGAAGTTATTTCTAGTGTTAACATGCATGTAAAAAAAGGAGAAATATACGGTTTCTTAGGACCGAATGGTGCTGGTAAAACAACGATTATGAAAATGATTACAAATTTAATAAAACCGACGAGTGGTGATATTGAAATCTTCGGTGAGAAATTAACAGATACATCTTATGAAGTATTAAAAAGAATGGGGACAATTATTGAATATCCAATATTTTATGATAAATTAACGGCGAAAGAAAACTTAGAATTACATTGTGAATATATGGGCTATTACGATAAAAACGCAATTGACCATGCTTTACATTTAGTGAAGCTGCAAGGCATAGATAATAAAAAAGTAAAAGATTTTTCATTAGGAATGAAACAACGACTCGGTATTGCAAGGGCAATCGTAACAAAGCCAGAATTACTCATTTTAGATGAACCCATTAACGGTTTAGATCCAATTGGTATTAAAGAATTAAGAGACTTATTTAAAATGCTCTGCAAAGAATATGGCATTACATTATTAGTTTCTAGTCATATTTTAGGTGAGATGGAACTAATGGCGGATACAATTGGTGTAATTCAAAATGGAAAACTAATAAAAGAAGTTTCAATGAAAAGTATTAACGGAAAACAAACAGAGTACATTGAAATTACTATTCCTGATGTGAAGCGTGCAGCTTATATTTTAGAAGATAAACTTGGTATAAAAAATTACAAAATAATGAGTGGAAATATGATTCGTGTGTATGATACAGAAGTGTCTCAGCAAGCCATTTCAAAAGCGCTTATTATGAACGATGTGGAAATTGAAAGTATTAATAAGAAACATAGTTCCTTAGAGGAATATTTCTTAAATGTAATGGATGGAGAGGGCATTCATGCTTAATGGATTGTTAGTGAATCTAGTAAGTGGATTGGTCGTAATGTTCATAAGCGGGATTTTATATTATAGGAAACCAGAGCGGAAATGGTTGTTAATTCTACTAATGATAGGAATGTTAAGCGTAGTTACTGCTGGAATTAGAATGTTAGCAGCATAAAGACAGTTATATAAAGAATGGAGGAGTGGTTTTGTATGCTTAGATTAATGAAGCTCGAATGGAAGAAACATCAATTATCTAGTTACTTTAAAAGTGTAGCAATTTGTATTATAGCAATTTTCGCTGTAGTAAGCCTTATGGCAGTGGGAATGAAAGCCGAGGAAGACGTGCTCTTCTCTGACTTCACACAGAACATGGCTTTAGTAAATATTTTTATTAGGGTAACATTCATTATTTTTAGTTCGGTCATTTTATCACGTTTAGTAATTGATGAGTATAAGAACAAAACGATACAACTATCATTTATGTATCCGCTGCAAAGGAAAATGCTAATGAGTGCGAAATTAACAATTGTTTTCTGTTTTTGTTTTGTGAGCACGATTATCGCGACTTTCATTATTAGCTTGCTCGTATATTTTGTGAGTCCAATGATGGGACTGATTGAAACACCTGCTACGATAGGCGAAATAATAGCTATCGTTCCAGGTACTATTATAAGTGCATTTATGATATCTGGTATAAGTTTAATTCCTTTATTTTTTGGAATGAGAAAGAAATCGACACCGACAACGATTACTTCGGCAGTAATAATTGGTATGCTGATTAGTGGTAACGTTGGTGCTGGAAACGGTCAAGTAAGTATGTTTGATTTTATAGCTATTCCAATCGTGCTCTGTTTATTAGGAATTTTCATTAGTTATCTATCATTTCGTAAAATCGACAAGATCGATGTGGCGTGAAGTAAGCTTAAAACAAAAACGAACTGGGGTATGAATAATGAAAAAAATAATAGTAATTGCAATATTATTCATTACAATTGCTAGTGTGGTTTTTGGTTTTAAGGTATTTCAGGGGAAAGATTTTAAGAAAGAAAAGTCTTTTGATATAAATAATATAAAAGAAATAGAAGTAGACAATGAAAATTGGAATATTGAATTTAAAAGTACAGACGCTAATAAAATAGTAATTTCCGCTCAAGGTCAACAAACAGATAAAGAGATAGATCCCGTCAAAATAGAAAATGATGAAAATAAAATTGTGATTAAGCAAAAACAAAAGGCGACCAGATTTTTTTATGGTTTTACGTTTAGGAAGAAAAATAGTATATCTATAGCTATTCCGAAGAAAGAAATAGATAAAATTATATTAAATAATAAATCGGGTGATGTGAAAATAAACGATATAGTAGTAAAAAGCATCGTGACAAAAGGCAAATCTGGAGATGGAATGATTACAGGACTATCGGCAGAGAAGGGTGAATTCACATCCGAAAGTGGAGATTTAATGTTAAAAGATAGTTTATTACAAGATGTAAATATAACTTCCACTACTGGCGATAATTATGTGAAAAATGTAAAAAACGAAAATATGAACATCACTTCAACATCTGGGGAAGTATTACTGAAAGATATGACAGAAGGAAAATCATTATTTATAGAAACAAAATCAGGGGATATTGGCGTACGGTATAAAGGTGTCCCGGCATCATTGAAGCTTATGGCCAAAAGTAATTCGGCTGACGTAATAGTGGATTTAAAAGGACTTAAGAAAGATAAAAATACAGAAAAAATAAAAGTAGGAACGATTGGTGATGCGAAAAATGAAGCGAAGATTTTAAGTGAAACAGGAGTCATTTATATTGATTAAGTCTTAGGAGGAAGGAGGACTATCATGCTACATTTAATGAAGCTAGAATTGAAAAAGTTTAAGCTTGGTTGGTACGTGAAGAGGGCAATTATTGCAAATATTGTTATACTGGCATTAATGATCTTTGTGAGCATCATCGCTCAAGTAGAAGGGGATGCAGAAATAAGGAATCCAGAGACGATATTGTTAATGGCTAGCACAATAGTAAGAGCAACATTTATTATTTTTGGTAGTGTCTTAATCGCAAGGTTAATAATTGGCGAATATAAAAATAAAACAATACTACTTATGTTTTCTTATCCTATTAACCGAAAGAAAATGATGGCTAGTAAGTTGGTTATTACAGCGATAGTCACATTTATAACAGTTATTGTATCTAACATTTTAGTAGTAGGAATTTTCTTTGGGATAGATAGCTATTTTTCAATTCTTCCTAATTCATTCACAGTAGATCAATTGGTGCAAGAAGGAATAAAACTGGTTCCTTTAGCCATTGCAACTGCGGGAATGAGTTTAATCCCTCTATATTTCGGAATGCGTAAACGTTCAGTGCCAACTACAATTGTTTCATCTCTTATCGTTGTCTCAATTGCAATGAATAGCAACCCAGAGTTTCCCACAGCAACTTTTCTTCCCCTTCAACTAGCATTGGCAGCAATTGGAGTTGCCATTGCATATTACGGAATTAAAAATATAGAGAAGGAAGATATAACTGTATGATAAGAATACGTAAAATAGTTTCACATGAAACAAGTTACAGAAAAAGACAAGATGTGTAAACACCTTGTCTTTTTCTGCTGTTACATTTTAGGAGCTTCCATTCCAGCGGCAGCCCATTCTTCTTTTGCAGGGCCATATACGCCAGGGACTGTTAAGCCAGCTTGCCTCATTAATACCGTCATTTGTCCGCGGTGGTGATTTTGATGATTAATAAGTGTCATTAAAAATATAGAATTTGGCATAGGACGACCAAAGAAGTCATTAATAGTTGCTAAATCTTTATCAGCCCATTTACTTTGAAGTGCTTCAACAAAAGCTGTATTCACTTTACGATATCCATCTGCAATTGTTTTTGCTGAAGTTGGAACAGGATAATCTTTCGTTTCTCCTTCAAACTTAAGCCCAGTACCAGATAGTATAACAGGAATTGCCGTCACGATATGCCAAGCAACTCTGCCTAACGTCCAATGCTCAGGTGCAATTCCTTGTGATAAAGATGCATCGGTTAATGAATCAAGCATTTTCTGAGTAGACGCAGCCTCGTATGTCCATGATTGCAAGAAGCCTTCAATTGTTTGGTACATTATTGTTATCCCCCCTATTTATGTTCATACATTAAATTCGAGAGAAGTGATGCATTCCCTTTTAATAGAAAAGCTTTCGTTAAATATTGCTACATTATAAAAATAATTAGAAAATATTTATAAAAGTGTCAGAAAAACGATCTTTTTATTCGTATATGTAATGAATAGAGAAATGGAAGTGAATTTCTGTATATAAAGTATAAAAATGATAAGGAATACGTATTGTTAGGGAATGCTGATGATTACAGAGGGCTATTTCAAATAATAGGTGGATTGAAAGTAGCGAACGGAATAGAACTAAAATTACAAGATAAGGAATTAAAGAGAAAGTTAACTTTAAAACGAAGTGTGTTCAATATAATCATGTATTCACTTGTTATATATTTTATGTACAAAGCTTATATTAATTTTATCCCGCATTAACGGGCAGTAAAACTCCCGTCTCAAAACTCGGCTAGATTGAAGAATTTAGATGGAAGTCAGGTTGCCTGTAAAAGTCTAATTATAGTTTCACTCTATGCCATAATAGAAAAACCAGCTTCATATATGAAGCTGGTTTTTAATTAACCTTCTTTTCACTCTTCCTCATCAAACATGAGAAATAAGGTGCTCCAATTACAGCAACGACAAGGCTGGAAGGGATTTCTTTCGGATATGCAATCGTCCCAATACAAAGTGAAATGTGTATAGTTAATAATCTGTGGAGATGAGGCGAAAGTACAAGCAAAAGGAGAGCAAATTGCATGTAATAATTACTAGAATCTATGGAATGTATCTGTGTTTATCCTATTAAGTAAATTATTTCTTTGTTAGTTAGATAGGTGTTTTTTAACTAGATGATTTTACTTAAAAGATCGAAGTAAAGGAAGTGATCAACATGTCTTCATGGAGAAATAATATAAATGGATATTGTAGTTGTAATAATCAAAATGGTGTACATGTTGATTCGTGTTGTTTTAGTTGCGATGGGACAGTGCCTAAGCTAGGCCCAACCGGTCCGACGGGAGCAACAGGTCCAACGGGAGCAACGGGAGCGACAGGAATAACAGGAGCAACAGGAATAACAGGAGCAACGGGAGCAACAGGAGCGACAGGAATAACAGGAGCAACAGGAATAACAGGAGCAACGGGAGCAACGGGAGCAACGGGAGCGACGGGAGCAACGGGAGCAACGGGAGCAACGGGAGCAACGGGAGCAACAGGAATAACAGGAGCAACGGGAGCGACAGGAATAACGGGAGCGACAGGAGCAACGGGAGCAACAGGTCCAACGGGAGCAACAGGTCCAACAGGAGCGACAGGAGCAACGGGAGCAACAGGCCCAACCGGAGTAACGGGTCCAACGGGAGCAACAGGAATAACAGGAGCGACAGGTCCAACGGGAGCAACGGGCCCAACCGGAGTGACAGGAATAACGGGAGCAACAGGTCCAACAGGCTCAACGGGGGCAACCGGAGCTACAGGTACAAGTATCACGGCGACGTATGCATTTGCAAATAATACGTCGGGAACAGCGATATCGGTACTTCTTGGTGGAACGAATGTCCCGCTTCCGAATAATCAAAACATCGGTCCAGGAATTACTGTTTCTGGTGGAAATACAGTATTTACGGTTGCAAATGCTGGGAATTATTATATTTCATATACAATTAATATAACGGCTTCGTTATTAGTCAGTTCACGGATTACAATTAATGGAGCACCACTTGCTGGGACGATCAATTCTCCTGCGTTAGCAACTACATCATTTAGCGCAACAATTATTACAACTCTTGCAGCAGGAGATGCTATTAGTTTGCAACTATTTGGTTTGTTAGCTGTTGCAACATTATCAACAACTACACCAGGAGCTGTGTTAACGATAATAAGATTAAGCTAAATAATAACTCTCTTATTTTTTTATAGATTAGGAGAGTTTGTACATATAATAAGAAGTTAATGGAGTGAAGCATAGTTATATAAAAGTCAGAATATTATGATTGTAACGTTATGGTGACTATAATATAATGAAAACAACCTCATGAATGAACATTCATTTATTTTTATGTATTTGAAGGGGGAATGAAGGTGGAAAAACCATGGTTGAAAAATTATCCAGAGGAAATTCCAAGTACAATTTCTTATGATATTCAGCCGCTTCATAAATATGTAGAACAGATGGCTTCTCGCTACCCAGAAAAGAAAGCGCTTCACTTTTTAGGGAAGGATATTACATTTTCAGACTTTCATGATAAGGTGAAGAGATTTGCAAATTATCTTCAAAAGCTCGGTGTGGAAAAGGGTGATCGAGTTGCCATTATGTTGCCGAATTGTCCGCAAGCTGTAATCGGTTATTACGGTACATTACTTGCGGGAGGTATCGTAGTCCAAACAAATCCATTATATACAGAAAGAGAATTAGAATATCAACTTCATGACTCGGGAGCAAAAGTCATTCTTTGCCTCGATTTAGTGTTCCCAAGAGTAACGAATGTTCAATCTGCTACAAAAATTGAGCATATTATCGTAACTCGTATTGCGGACTTTTTGCCCTTCCCTAAAAATCTATTGTATCCATTTGTGCAGAAAAAACAGTCAAATTTAGTTGTGAAAGTATCAGAGAGTGAAACGATTCACCTTTGGAACTCAGTAGAAAAAGAAGTGAATACGGATGTTGAGGTGCCTTGTGATCCTGAAAATGATTTAGCTCTTTTACAGTACACAGGAGGAACAACTGGATTTCCGAAAGGCGTTATGTTAACGCATAAAAACCTCGTTTCTAACACTTTGATGGGAGTTCAATGGTTATATAATTGCAAAGAAGGAGAAGAAGTCGTTCTTGGGGTTCTTCCATTTTTCCACGTGTATGGCATGACGGCTGTCATGAATTTAAGTATTATGCAAGGATACAAAATGGTTCTTATTCCAAAATTTGATATGAAAATGGTTTTTGAAGCGATTAAGAAGCATAAAGTGACATTGTTTCCAGGAGCACCAACTATTTATATCGCTCTTTTAAATAGCCCGCTTTTAAAAGAATACGATATTTCGTCTATTCGTGCTTGTATTAGTGGATCAGCACCACTACCAGTAGAAGTACAGGAAAAGTTCGAAACAGTTACAGGGGGTAAACTCGTAGAGGGATATGGTTTAACAGAATCATCTCCAGTTACACATAGTAATTTTTTATGGGAAAAGCGAGTGCCAGGTAGCATTGGAGTTCCGTGGCCAGATACAGAAGCAATGATTATGTCGCTTGAAACTGGTGAGGCATTACCACCGGGAGAAATCGGTGAAATTGTAGTAAAAGGTCCTCAAATTATGAAAGGATATTGGAATAAGCCAGAAGAAACAGCAGCTGTACTGCAAGATGGATGGCTCCATACAGGGGACGTTGGCTACATGGATGAAGATGGCTTTTTCTATGTGAAAGATCGTAAGAAAGATATGATTGTTGCGAGTGGATTTAATGTGTATCCTCGTGAAGTAGAAGAAGTATTATATGAGCATGAAAAAGTGCAAGAAGTAGTGACGATTGGAGTTCCCGATCCGTATAGGGGAGAGACAGTTAAAGCGTTTGTTGTGTTAAAAGAAGGTACAGAGTGTTCTGAGGAAGAATTAAATCAGTTTGCTCGTAAATATTTAGCGGCCTATAAAGTTCCGAAAGTATATGAGTTTAGAGATGAACTGCCGAAAACGACAGTTGGGAAAATTTTGCGCCGTGTCCTAATTGAGGAAGAGAAAAGAAAGAATGAGGATGAGCAAACGGGCTAAGGCCCTTTCTTTTTGAAAAAATGGGATTGACACTTTTCTAAATAGTCAGTATTATAAGAATATGAATGACTATTCATTCAGTCATCTTCTTGAAGGGGACAGTAAAGTGAAGAAAAATAGACCGAAATACAATCAAATTATTGATGCGGCAGTCATTGTGATTGCGGAGAATGGGTACCACCAAGCGCAAGTTTCTAAAATAGCAAAGCAAGCTGGGGTAGCTGATGGCACGATTTATTTATATTTTAAAAATAAAGAAGATATATTAATATCCTTATTCCAAGAGAAGATGGGAGAATTTGTCGAAACAATTCGTCAAAAAACAGCAGGAATTGAAAGCGCTGTATCGAAGTTATTCATGTTGGTAGAAACGCACTTCTTGCTGTTGTCGCAAAATGATCCTCTTGCTATCGTTACGCAATTAGAGCTAAGACAGTCCAATCAAGACTTACGCCTGAAAATAAATGAAGTATTAAAAGGCTACTTACAAGTTATTGATGAGATTTTAGAGACTGGTATAAAGCAAGGTGAATTCCAAGCGGATTTAAATGTTCGCGTGGCAAGACAAATGATCTTTGGAACAGTAGATGAAGTTGTGACCAATTGGGTAATGAGCGATCATAAGTATGATCTGGTCGCACTTTCAAAAACGGTACATGGGCTACTTATTGCAGCTTGTGGTTATCGTCAATAATGGGAGGGATCATGTTGAAATTCCTATCTGTAAGAGTTGAAGATCATATCGCGGTGGCTACGTTAAATCATGCGCCAGCTAACGCGATGTCTTCACAAGTTATGCATGACGTTACTGAATTAATTGATCAAGTGGAGAAGGATGATAACATTCGTGTTGTTGTTATTCACGGTGAAGGGCGCTTCTTCTCGGCGGGAGCAGATATTAAAGAATTTACATCTGTTACTGAAGCGAAGCAAGCGACTGAATTAGCGCAGCTTGGACAAGTTACGTTTGAGCGCGTTGAAAAATGTTCAAAACCAGTTATCGCGGCAATTCATGGAGCGGCACTTGGCGGCGGCCTTGAGTTTGCTATGTCTTGCCACATGCGCTTTGCAACTGAAAGTGCAAAACTTGGTTTACCTGAATTAACACTTGGATTAATTCCTGGATTTGCAGGTACACAGCGATTACCACGTTATGTTGGGAAAGCGAAAGCTTGTGAAATGATGTTAACAAGTACACCGATTACTGGTGCAGAAGCATTAAAATGGGGACTAGTTAACGGAGTTTTTGCTGAAGAAACATTTTTAGATGATACGCTTAAAGTTGCAAAACAGATTGCTGGAAAAAGCCCAGCGACGACTCGTGCTGTACTAGAGTTATTGCAAACGACGAAATCGTCTCATTATTATGAAGGTGTACAACGCGAAGCTCAAATCTTTGGTGAAGTATTTACGAGTGAAGATGGAAGAGAAGGTGTAGCGGCGTTTTTAGAAAAACGTAAGCCTTCATTTAGCGGCAGGTAGTTCAATTATTTTTTTAATGTAAATTAACAGAAAATTAAAATTGATAGAATCTTTCTGAAAAACAAGGGGGTAAATGGAATGAACATCTACGTACTCATGAAACGAACATTTGATACAGAAGAAAAAATCGTAATTAAAAACGGTGCAATTTACGATGGCGAAGCGGAATTCATCATCAACCCTTACGATGAATATGCAATTGAAGAAGCAATTCAAGTAAGAGACGCACAAGGTGGAGAAGTTACTGTCGTAACAGTTGGTGGCGAAGATAGTGAGAAAGAACTTCGTACGGCGTTAGCGATGGGCTGCGATAAAGCGGTATTAATTAATATTGAAGATGATGTAGAAAATGGTGACCAGTTCACGACAGCAAAAGTGCTTGCTGAATATTTAAAAGATAAAGATGCAGATTTAATTTTAGGCGGAAACGTTGCAATTGATGGTGCATCTGGACAAGTTGGTCCGCGTGTAGCTGAAGCGTTAAATATTCCGTACGTAACGACAATTACAAAACTTGAAATTGACGGTACAAACGTGAAGATTGAGCGCGATGTTGAAGGTGATACAGAAGTGATTGAAACTTCATTACCAGTTTTAGTAACAGCACAGCAAGGTTTAAATGAACCTCGTTATCCATCGCTTCCAGGTATTATGAAAGCGAAGAAAAAGCCACTAGAAGAATTAGAATTAGATGATTTAGATTTAGAAGAAGATGATGTGGAAGCAAAGACAAAAACAATTGAAATCTATTTGCCTCCTAAGAAAGATGCAGGAAAAGTGTTACAAGGCGAGCTGCAAGATCAAGTAAAAGAACTTGTATCGTTGCTCCATACAGAAGCGAAAGTAATCTAATAAAATACGAAATTATATATGCAGGAGGGAAAATCTATGGCTCGTAAAGTATTAGTAATGGGTGAAGTTCGTGATGGATCGCTACGTAACGTTTCGTTTGAAGCGGTAGCAGCAGCAAAAACAATTGCAGAAGGCGGTGAAGTAGTAGGTCTTCTAGTTGGAGACAGCGTTGCTTCTTTTGCAAATGAATTGATTCATTACGGTGCAGATCGCGTTGTGACAGTTGAAAATGATAAATTAAAATCATATACATCTGATGGCTATGCACAAGCATTTTTAGCTGTATATGCTGAAGAAAATCCAGAAGGTATTGTATTTGGACATACAGCACTTGGGAAAGATTTATCACCAAAATTAGCAGCGAAGCTTGAGGCTGGTCTAGTTTCTGACGTAACTGCTTTAGAAGTTGAAGGTGGAAATGTTATCTTTACTCGTCCAATTTACTCTGGTAAAGCGTTTGAGAAGAAGATTGTAACAGACGGCATCTTATTTGCGACAGTGCGTCCAAATAACATCGCAACGCTTGAAAAAGATGAGTCTCGCAGTGGTGACGTGTCTTCTATTACAGTAGATGTGAAAGACTTACGTACAATCATTCAAGATGTCGTCCGTAAGACGGCAGAAGGCGTTGATCTTTCTGAAGCAAAAGTGATTATCGCTGGCGGACGCGGTGTGAAGAGTGAAGAAGGGTTCAAGCCATTAAAAGAGTTAGCTGACGTATTAGGCGGCGCTGTTGGAGCATCTCGTGGTGCTTGTGACGCTGAGTATTGCGATTACTCATTACAAATTGGTCAAACTGGTAAAGTTGTTACGCCAGACCTATACATTGCATGCGGTATTTCTGGAGCGATTCAGCATTTAGCTGGTATGTCTAACTCAAAAATAATCGTTGCGATTAATAAAGACCCAGAAGCAAGTATCTTCAAAGTAGCTGACTACGGTATTGTTGGCGATCTATTTGAAGTGGTACCTCTTTTAACAGAAGAGTTTAAAAAGTTAAAAGTACATTCATGATTTGAGTACCCTTGAGTTCCAAGTGAAGTACCCCTATATATAGAAAAAGGTGAGAGATCCCCTGTCTCTCATCTTTTTAGTATTTAATCCGTATTTTTATATAGTATAAAGGAACACTTTTTTGTTACAATACATAACGATACATATTATTCGCCACGTATATAAGTTAATGATATACTCTTGGTAGAATATACTTGAAGGAGGAAATAAAATGGCAATTGTAAACGCAAATGACCAAAGCTTCGCAGCAGAAACTAGCGAAGGTGTTGTATTATTAGATTTCTGGGCACCTTGGTGTGGACCTTGTAAAATGATCGCTCCTGTATTAGAGGAAATTGATGCAGAACTAGGCGAAAAAGTAAAAGTAGTAAAAGTAGACGTGGATGAAAATCAAGAAACTGCTCGTCAATTCGAAGTAATGAGCATTCCAGCTCTTTTCGTATTAAAAGACGGTAAAGTAGTTGATCAAGCGTTAGGTTACAAACCGAAAGAAGCGTTAGTAGAATTAGTTTCTAAACACTTCTAAAATAAAAAGGCTACCATTTGGTAGCCTTTTTTATTTTCCTTTTTTACACCTTTCCGTTACAATGAAAGAACGTATGTTGGGTGTTTTGGCATAGTATGTTTTCATGTGAAAATAAAAATGCTAAGCATGTAGAAATGGAGGGTAACGAGTGCACGAACATTTAAAAGAGAAGTTGGCTATTTTACCAGATCAACCTGGTTGTTATTTAATGAAAGATAAGCAAGGAACGGTTATATATGTCGGAAAGGCAAAAGTGCTTAAAAATCGTGTGCGCTCGTACTTTACTGGTTCGCATGATGGAAAAACACTTCGGCTAGTAGGGGAAATTGTAGATTTTGAATATATTGTAACCTCCTCAAATCTAGAGGCGCTCATTTTGGAGTTAAACTTAATAAAAAAACATGACCCAAAATATAATATTCAATTAAAAGATGATAAAACATATCCTTTTATTAAAATTACAGCTGAGAAACAACCGCGATTACTTATTACGCGAAATGTAAAAAAGGATAAGGGAAAGTATTTTGGTCCTTATCCGAATGCACAATCAGCTCATGAAACGAAAAAACTGCTAGATCGTATGTACCCGCTTCGTAAGTGCTCAAATATGCCCGATAAAGTTTGTTTATATTATCATATGGGTCAATGTTTAGCACCTTGTGTGAAAGAAGTTACGGAAGAACAAAATAAAGAAATTGTAGATGAAATTATTAAGTTTTTAAATGGTGGACATAAAGAAGTTCGTTCGGAATTAGAAACAAAAATGTATGAAGCTTCAGAGAAACTAGAGTTTGAACGTGCAAAAGAGTTACGTGATCAAATCGCTCATATCGATGCGATTATGGAAAAACAAAAGATGATTATGAGTGATTTAGTGGACCGTGATGTGTTTGGCTATGCAGTTGATAAAGGGTGGATGTGTGTTCAAGTTTTCTTCGTTCGAAAAGGAAAGCTAATCGAACGTGATGTTTCTATGTTTCCAATCTACGATGAACCAGAAGAGGGGTTCTTAACGTTTATCGGTCAATTTTATGAAAACAGCAGTCATTTTAAGCCGAAGGAAATTGTCGTTCCAGGAAGTATAGACTCAGAATTAGTAGAACGCTTTTTAGAAGTGGAAGCGACACAGCCGAAACGCGGTAAGAAAAAAGATCTTGTAGAACTGGCAAATAAAAATGCGAAGATTGCCTTGGAAGAGAAATTCTATTTAATTGAACGTGATGAAGAGCGAACGATTAAAGCGGTAGAGAATTTAGGGAAGCAGCTCGGAATTGAAACGCCTTATCGTATTGAAGCGTTTGATAACTCAAATATTCAAGGGACAAATCCTGTTTCGGCAATGATTGCTTTTATTGATGGGAAACCAGCTAAGAAAGAATACAGGAAATATAAAATTAAAACAGTTCAAGGACCAGATGATTATGAGTCTATGAGAGAAGTTGTGAGACGCCGTTATACAAGGGCGCTGAAAGAGGGGTTACCTTTACCAGATTTAATCATTATTGATGGCGGAAAAGGTCATCTGGCGGCTGCAAGTGATGTTTTAGAAAATGAGCTCGGTTTATATATTCCGATGGCAGGTCTTGTAAAAGATGACAAACATAAAACATCTCATTTAATTATTGGAGATCCACCTGAACCTGTGATGCTTGAGAGAAATAGCCAAGAATTTTATTTATTGCAGCGCATTCAAGATGAAGTGCATCGATTTGCAATTACATTCCATCGTCAATTACACGGGAAATCTGTCATTCAATCGGCACTCGATGATATTCCTGGAATTGGAGATAAACGAAAAAAGATATTGTTAAAACATTTCGGATCGCTAAAAAAGATGAAAGAGGCTTCTGTAACAGAATTTGTCGAAGCGGGTATGCCGAAAAATGTCGCAGAGACGATTTATAGTTATTTAGCGGATAAGAAGACGTTGTAGTTTACAACGTCTTCTATTTTTTGGTATAATTTCTGAAGATTTAAAATAAATTCAAATGAATGAAAATGCAAAAAGTCAACTAAACTGATATGTCTAGTTGACCGCGGGTAATGCTACACTTCAATGAGATCTTTTATATCCCATTTTACGAGAAATGTAATAGAGTCTGAACGTTTTTTCTTTTCTTCGTAGGACTCTGCAACGACGTTTCGTTGCTTTTGAATTTGTTCAGCGATGAACCCAGCTTCTAATTGATAAGAAGAATGTCTTTTTTGTTTTTGACGTTCAGCGATGAGTGTGCCTTTAAGTTGAAACTGCATTTCACGACGCTTATGTTCAATAATGCTTAAAGTGCCCCAGCCAGCTTTTTCAAAGAACTGAATGACTTCTTCAATTGTGTCTAGTGGATATTTTCTTGCAAGGTTTCTACCGGACCAGTATAAAATACCATCTAGATCGTTACCGATTAAATCAGGTAGTAATTCTTCACGTAGCAATTCGTAAGCGAAGGCGTTCAATGAAACATCTTCTAAAGATGTTGTATCGATTGTATTTTTACTCACAATATTCCCCTCTTTCTATAGGGATTATTATATAACATTTCTCATTTATAAAAACAGATTTTTCTTTGGGAAAATCTGAATATATAAGAAGAAAAAAAGAATTGGCAAATTATATGCAAATTATGTATACGTTTTCTTGACGCTTCGACAAAAATAGGAGTAAAATGAACTTGGTATCAAATTATGCTGAAATATTTCGAATAATTTTTTCAGTTTTTCTTATGCCAATAGTGAAAAAACATTATTGCCATAAACTAATCTGAAAACAGCAGTCAATCATTCAAGGGGGGTAATGGGGACATGAAAGGCCGCGAGTATACGTTTCGTAAGTGGCACTCATTAATGGGGGTCATCCCGGTTGGTGTCTTTTTGACGCAACATTTAATTGTAAACAACTTTGCAACACGAGGAGCAGAGGCTTTTAACAAAGCTGCAGGCTTTATGGAGCTCCTTCCATTCCGGTATGCGCTAGAAATTTTCATTATCTTTTTACCAATACTGTACCATGCTATATATGGCTTATATATTGCATTTACAGCTAAGAACAATGCGGTTTCTTACGGTTATTTCCGTAACTGGATGTTCGTCTTCCAAAGAATTTCAGGTATCGTTACACTGATTTTCATTTCTTGGCACGTCTGGGAAACTCGTATTCAAGCAGCGTTAGGTAAAGAGGTAAACTATGACATGATGGCAGATATTTTAAACAATCCAGCTATGTTTGCATTCTACTTAGTTGGTGTTGTTTCAACAATTTTCCACTTTGCAAATGGACTATGGACATTCTGCATCAGCTGGGGAATTACAGTATCTCCACGTTCACAAAGAATCTCTACTTATGTAACATTAGCTATTTTCTTAGGTCTATCTTATGTAGGTGTGAGTGCATTATTAGCGTTCATCGATCCACAGCTAGCAAACCAGTAAGGAGTGGGAGAGCATGAAAGGGAAACTTATAGTAGTCGGCGGTGGCTTGGCTGGCTTAATGGCAACGATTAAAGCGGCGGAAGCAGGAGTAAATGTTGAACTGTTCTCTTTAGTACCAGTAAAACGTTCGCATTCTGTATGTGCCCAAGGTGGAATTAACGGTGCCGTAAATACGAAAGGTGAAGGGGATTCTCCATGGATCCACTTTGACGATACAATTTATGGTGGGGACTTCTTAGCGAACCAACCACCAGTTAAAGCAATGTGTGAAGCAGCACCTGGTATCATTCATTTAATGGACCGTATGGGTGTTATGTTCAACCGTACGGAAGAAGGACTTCTTGATTTCCGTCGTTTTGGTGGAACGCAACATCACCGTACAGCATTTGCTGGTGCAACAACTGGACAGCAATTACTATACGCATTAGATGAGCAAGTACGTCGTCACGAAGTAGCAGGACTTGTAACGAAATATGAAGGTTGGGATTTCTTACGAGCTGTTATTGATGATGAAGGTGTGTGCCGAGGAATCGTTGCACAAGACTTACAAACTATGGAGATTAGAAGTTTCCGAGCTGATGCCGTGATTATGGCAACAGGGGGCCCTGGTATCATCTTCGGAAAATCAACAAACTCCATTATCAATACAGGTACAGCAGCTTCTGCTGTATATCAACAAGGCGCATATTATGCAAACGGTGAGTTCATTCAAATTCACCCAACGGCAATTCCTGGAGACGATAAATTACGTCTGATGAGTGAATCTGCACGTGGTGAAGGTGGACGTGTTTGGACATATAAAGATGGTAAACCATGGTATTTCTTAGAAGAAAAATATCCGGCTTACGGAAACCTTGTACCTCGTGATATCGCAACGCGTGAAATCTTTGATGTTTGCGTAGAGCAAAAACTAGGTATTAACGGTGAAAACATGGTGTACTTAGATCTTTCTCATAAAGATCCGAAAGAACTAGATATTAAACTTGGTGGAATTATTGAAATCTATGAGAAATTTACAGGTGATGATCCTCGTAAACTACCAATGAAAATCTTCCCAGCTGTTCACTATTCAATGGGCGGGCTATGGGTTGATTATAAGCAGATGACAAGCATTCCAGGTTTATTTGCAGCAGGTGAGTGTGATTATTCTATGCACGGTGGTAACCGTCTTGGAGCGAACTCACTATTATCAGCAATTTACGGTGGTATGGTAGCAGGACCAAATGCAATTGAATATATGAAAGGTCTTTCTAAATCATCAGATGCTGTTTCATCTACTGTGTATGAACAAAATGAATTAATCGAAACAGAGAAATTTAACAATATTTTAACGCTCGATGGTAACGAAAATGCGTATGTTCTTCATAAAGAGCTTGGAGAATGGATGACAGATAACGTTACAGTAGTTCGTGAAAATAAAAAATTATTAGAAACAGATGCAAAAATTGAAGAGTTAATGGCTCGCTACAAACGTATTAACATTAACGATACAGCGAGATGGAGCAACCAAGGTGCTTCATTTACACGCCAACTTGCAAATATGTTTGAATTAGCACGTGTTATTACAATTGGTGCATATAACCGTAATGAGAGCCGTGGGGCGCATTACAAACCTGAATTCCCAAATCGTGATGATGCAAACTTCTTAAAAACTACGATGGCGAAATTTGAAGGAGAAGGAAATGCACCGGCATTCCATTACGAAGACGTGGATATTTCATTAATTAAACCACGTAAACGTGATTATTCTTCAAAACACGATGTAGCTGCTAAGAGTGAAGAGAAGGGGGATAAACAACATGTCTGAGAAAACAATCCGCCTCATCATTACGAGACAAGACGGACCAGATGCGCAAGCGTTTGACCAAGAGTTTGAAATTCCGTATCGTCCGAATATGAATATTATTTCGGCGCTTATGGAAATTCGTCGTAATCCTGTTGATTCAAAAGGAAACAAAACAACTCCGATTGCATGGGATATGAACTGTTTAGAGGAAGTATGTGGTGCATGTTCGATGGTGATTAACGGAAAACCACGTCAATCATGTACAGCGCTTATCGATCAATTAGAACAACCAATTCGCTTAAAACCGATGAAGACATTCCCGGTTGTTCGTGACTTACAAGTTGACCGTAGTCGCATGTTTAATGCTCTAAAACGTGTTAAAGCTTGGATTCCAATTGATGGTACGTATGACTTAGGACCAGGACCAAGGATGCCAGAGAAGAAACGTCAATGGGCTTATGAGCTTTCAAAATGTATGACATGTGGTGTTTGCTTAGAATCATGTCCAAACGTAAATAGTAAATCGGACTTTATTGGACCAGCACCGTTATCACAAGCTCGTTTATTTAACTCACATCCAACGGGTGAAATGCATAAAGCAGATCGCTTACGTGCAATTATGGGTGATGGAGGACTTGCAAACTGTGGTAACTCTCAAAACTGTGTGCAATCATGTCCAAAGGGTATTCCATTAACAACTTCAATTGCGGCGTTAAACCGTGATACAACAATTCAATCGTTCAAAGATTTCTTTGGTAGCGACAATAACTATTAAAAAATATTGCCTCTTCATTTCGAAGGGGCAATATTTATAACTATATTTTTCTGTTTATTCTGTTTATTTTAAAGCGAAAAGGAGAGGGAACAATGAAGAGGATTTCTTATATTGAAGACTTTGAGCAATGGGAAAGTGGTTTTTCGTTTTACAATCCTGTAAAGGTTCGTTTTGGTGAAGTAGATATGTTTGGACATGTAAATAATGTCGTTGCCTTCACCTATTTTGAAGAAGCGCGTATCGCATTGTTTAAAGAACTTGGATTTATGCAAGAATGGACGCATGAATCTTCAGAAACGATGATTGTTGTTGCGGATTTACAATGTAATTTTATTAAACAAATATATTTTGATGAACAGTTGAAGGTGTATGTAAAAGCGGGATCAGTTGGAAATTCTTCATTAGATTTGCATTATATGGTGAAGAATGCAGAAGGAGAGGTTTGTTTAGTTGGTCGTGGAATGATGGTCCAAGCGTCGAAAAAAACAGGAAGAGGCGAACCGTGGCCTGAAGAGTGGAAGAAAAAATTACTACAATAATAGAGTGAAAGAAAAATAAGAGAGCAACATGCTCTCTTATTTTTTGTCTTCCATCGCTTCTTCTAATGTTAAATGATGTTTATATATGTATGTAGCGTATGGATTTCCAACGTAGCGCAAATGCCATGGTTCATATGAGTATTCTGTTGTTTCTGTTTTATCTTCTAAATAACGAATGACAAAGCCAAATTCATGAGCATGTTTTGCAACCCATTTACCTTCGGCTGTCTCTCCAAAAATAGGCTCTAATTGGAATTTAGCAGATTTTGAACTAATATCCATTGCTAAACCAGTTTGATGTTCACTCGTACCAGGAATGGCGCTTACTGAATCTGCCTCAGCTTTTCCTTGACGTCTAACGTATGTATCATGTAATGATTTTTGGCGTTTGTATGAACGATAACCAGATACAGCTGTAAGTTCAAGTCCTTCTTTTTTTGCTGCTGCAAACATATTTTCAAGCGCATCTGCAGCATCTTTGCGTAGCAATGTTTTTTCTTTATCTTTTGGACTAGTAAATGGTACATTTGGTCTTGTTAAGTCTTCAGGTGTATATCCGTCTGGTAGTTTTCGATGTTTATTAACTAATACAAGGTTAGAATCTGGATTTGTTACAACGGAAAAATCATTGTCTAGCTTCTTGGCGTTATGATCAGCTTTTGGAAAAGCAGGAATCTCTTCTTTTTGGTGATTATTATGCTGTTGACTTTCGACCGCTTTCGCCTCATTTTGTAGTGGCGATTTAGAATCAAAGTAAGCGAAAGAAGTGATACCGATTACAATAGTAGCGGCAGAAATAAGGATTATTTTTTTCATGATGCCTTGTAATCACAATCCTTTCTTAATAAAATATGTATCGTTTTTTATTATAAGTCTAGTTTACTGAAAAAGAAATATAAGAGTCGTAACGTAATAGAAATGCAAAGAAAATGTCAGAAAATGTGTGGAATTGTAGTATTTTTTTATATAATTCATTTCTTATCTTTCATGAAATTCATTTTTTATGTAATATATATACATAAGAAGATGTAGCGATTATCGAGAATAAAGAACTTCTTGTATAGACTAGGAGTGAATGGGAATGGATTTTGCAACACTTATTGGAATCATCTTAGGAGTAGTGGCGGTAGTTGTAGGGATGGTCGTCAAGGGCGCTGACGTAATGGCCTTAGTTAATCCTGCCGCAGCATTAATTATTTTTGTTGGTACATTTGCTGCAGTATGTATCGCATTTCCGATGGATCAATTAAAAAAGATTCCAAAATTATTTAAAGTTCTTTTTGGTTCTAATAAAAAAGATTTAAGTTATGAACAGTTGCTAGAATTGTTTGTTCATTGGACATCTGAAAGTAGAAAATACGGTATTTTGTCTTTAGAGCAGCAATTAGACAAAATTCAAGATGAATTTCTTTTGCGTGGTATGAAGTTTGTGATTGATGGCGTATCTGCAGAAGATTTAGAACAGATTTTAGAAGCTGAATTAGAAGCAATTGAAGAAAGGCATGCAAAGGGGGCAGCAATTTTTTCTCAAGCTGGTACATATGCACCAACATTAGGGGTTTTAGGTGCTGTTATTGGTCTTGTAGCTGCACTTGGTAATTTAACTGATATTGAAAAGTTAGGTCACGCTATTTCGGGTGCATTTATTGCAACGATTTTTGGTATTTTCTCAGGTTATATACTATGGCATCCATTTGCAAATAAATTAAAGCAAAAATCTGCAGCTGAATTAGAGAAAAAACGTTTAATTATTGATTGTTTATTAATGTTACAAGAAGGTACATATCCGTTTATTATGAAGAACCGCATTTTAGGTGCACTTTCTGCAACTGAGCGCAAAAAGCTTGAAAAAGGGGCAGAAAAAAATGCGGAGTAAAAAAAATAGAAGAAGTAAAAAGAAAAAACACGAAGAACATATCGATGAAACTTGGCTAATCCCTTATTCTGATATGTTAACGTTGTTGTTTGCATTGTTCATCGTTTTATTCGC
This sequence comes from Bacillus sp. FSL W8-0519, assembly GCF_038005585.1. Taxonomy (NCBI): domain Bacteria; kingdom Bacillati; phylum Bacillota; class Bacilli; order Caryophanales; family Bacillaceae; genus Bacillus; species Bacillus sp. FSL W8-0519. Next base: position 4,360,888 of record NZ_JBBOTL010000001.1, on the reverse strand, counting down.
AATGAGCAGTATAGATGCTGCTAAGTTTAAACAGATGGCTGTTGCTTTTCGAAGTGAATTAGCTGGTGGAACAGGTAACAAAGAATTTTTAAGTGATCAGAAGCCAAATGATGAAAAGGAATTATCAGCAAGTAGTTTAGAGTCTGAGAAGATTAAAAAGAATGCTGAAGCTGAAGTAAAGCAACAAGAAATGAACGAATTAAAAGCGGTACAAAAAGGTATTGATAAGTATATTGAGGAAAATCGATTATCTTCTTCTTTTAAAACTGATTTAACAGAAAAGGGATTGAAGGTAACGATATTAGAAAATGTACTATTTGATTCTGGGAAAGCGGACGTAAAATTAGAATCGTTAAGTATTGCGAAAGAAATGTCTAATTTACTGGTTTCAGCATCACCTCGTGAAATCACAGTATCTGGACATACAGATAATGTTCCTATTGCAAATGCGCAATTTGCATCGAACTGGGAATTAAGTACGCAGCGGGCAGTTAATTTTATGCAAGTATTACTGCAAAATAAAGAATTACAACCAGGAAAATTTAGTGCAGTTGGTTACGGAGAATATCGGTCAATTGCTCCAAATGATACGCAAGAAGGAAAAGCGAAAAATAGACGTGTAGAAGTGTTTATTTTACCTTTAACGAGAAATATGCAATAAAAGAGGAGGGCACATGCCATCCTCTTTTATTTTGCATCAAATGATTTTAAGTTGTCATGGCGGATTTTATCTTTTTCTGCATCTGATTTTTTGAAATCATAATCATATAAAGCGCCTTCCCAATCACCATACATCGGATTAGGGAAAATAATAAATTTCTCACCAAATTGTGCTTTTGAATCTGCTACTGCTTGGTTTCGGTCCTTTACAGACTTTCCATCAAAACCAGTGAAGTCAGATAAGTTATCACCGAAGAATAAGACGATATCATGTGTTTGAGAAACGAGTTCACGTCGTTTTTCTTTTCCTTTTTCTTTCGGGTCTTGTAGTAATATATGTTCTTTCGTTGCTTGAGGAGCGCCTACACGCTCAAGATTTTTAATTGTTGCATCTAGTTGGTTCGTTTTACGATTTGAGATGTAGTAAATATCTACACCTTTAGACTCTGTATATTTTAAGAAATCAATTGCACCTGGAAGGGCTTCGGCTTCAGCCTTATTAATCCAGTCATCCCATTTATATGGATAGCCTTTTCCTGTTTTTACGCTCATTGCTTGATGAGGACTGTTATCTAAAACAGTTTCATCTAAATCAAGTACGATAGCGGGTTTTTTCTCGGTTCCTTTTGCAAGAGCTGCATCAAGTTTCAATTGACCGATATTGTATCCTTGGTAGTACAGTGCTTTCGTTTCACCGGCTGTTTGATACCATAAATCAGCCATTAATTGCTGGTCTGTTAATTTTACTTTCTCTTCTTTCGCCACTGTTTTCTCTTGTGTTCCTGAACATGCTACAAGTGATGTAGATAGAACCGCTACAGATAATAAAGTGGTAATGCCCCTTTTCATCTTCATATGTACCCTCCTTGATGTTAGAAAACCAGTTAATATTATATATCGAAAAATAATATTTTTTGTATGAACATTTGCATATTGTCTTTTGTATATATAGTAGTATGTCCTATATTAGAAAGATGAGAAAAAATGATGGGAATTATTTTGACAAGTTTAATTGTCGAAATGACAATAATAATTGACAAACTATGTAATTTTATTTACAATTTTAACTAAATGAAACAAATGATGGATTAGAGAGATGCTACATAATAAGAGGATGGAGTGTAGTGCTATATTTTATCCTGAATAAACATAGTCTTTGAAAGAGAGTATGAATGATACTAAAGGGGAGGCTTTATACTTTGAGTTTACAAATTCAAAACTTAACGAAACAATTTGGGGAATCAAAAGCAGTTAACGGCTTGCAAATTTCGTTACCAAAAGGTGAAGTGTTAGGATTACTTGGACGAAATGGTGCAGGAAAAACAACGACAATCAAAATGCTTCTCGGATTATTAACGCCTAATGAAGGCTCTATTACATGGGATGGAAAACCATTTGGGACTAGTGGGGTAACGATAGGATACTTACCAGAAGAAAGAGGTTTATATACTAAAAGTAGAGTAATAGACCAGTTGCGATATTTTGGTAGATTAGAAGGAATGACGAAAAAAGAAGTAGATCTTGCTATTGATCATTGGTTAGATCGATTAGCAATACCAGAATATAAATTTAAAACAGCAGGAGAGCTTTCAAAAGGGAACCAGCAAAAAATTCAATTAATTGCTGCTCTTCTTCATAATCCAGAACTTCTCATTTTAGATGAGCCATTTAGCGGACTGGATCCAGTGAATGCTGGAATGTTAGCTAGCATTATTGAAGAACAAGTACAGAGCGGAAAGACAATTATTTTATCTAGTCATCGTATGGAACAAGTAGAGGCTTTTTGCCAACATGTATGTATTTTGAAAAAAGGCGAAGCAGTCGTAAAAGGCCAGTTAAGTGATATTAAAAAACAATATGGTTTTCGTAATTTAACGATTGAAGATACAGAAGTGAATGAGAAGGGATTAGAATCTATACATGTATCGTATGAAAAACAACAAGGCCTTCTTTATGTGCGAGTACAAGATGATGCAGAAGCTCTAAACATTTTACAACAATTACAAGAACAAGGTGTTACCTTACGACAATTTAAGATGTTAGAGCCGACGTTAAACGAAATCTTTGTAGAGAGGGCGAAATAACGATGCGTAAATTTTCTCACGTATTTTCATTTTATTTTAGAGAAGCATTTTTATCTAAAAAATCATTAATTACGAGTGCGATTTTGTTTTTAGTTGTGTTTGGCCTTTTTGCCTTTAATCATTTCACAGCTGATAACGATAAAGGAAAAGATAAATTTGCTGTAGTAACAGAAAGTGATACGTATAAAGTGCAAGAAAGTGATGTAACAAAGTTACTCCCGTCTGCTAAAGTAACGGTAGAAAATAAGGATAAGTTTAATGAGTTACGTAAGCAAGTAGAAGATGGGGATCTAGACGGTTTATTCCGTATTACAGAAAAGAATGGTATTCCAGAAGTGACGTATATGTATAGTGGTTTTCCAAGTCAATCAACTGCTACACTTATGGCGAGTTATTTAAAAGAACAATATACAGCGGTAATGATCGAAAAAAATAATGTATCTGCAGAAGTAGCCAAACAGTTACAGATGGAAATTCCGTTAAAGCAAGAGGCAGTAAAGGATCATGCATCTTCCTTTGGAATTGGTTATGTTTTCTCGTTTGCTTTATATATGTTTATTGTTATCTTTGGTGCTGCAATTGGAACAACTGTGGCATCTGAAAAATCATCTCGTGTTATGGAGTTAATGCTTCCGAAAGTAAAACCATTAACAATGCTACATGCCAAAATTTTAGCAATTGTTTCTAGTGCTTTACTATTACTTGTTATTGCTTCTTTCGGTTTTCTTGTACCAAATTTATTAGGGTGGGTGGATTTAGATAATGCATCCTTAATAGGACTTACACTAGATTTTTCTAAATTGGATGCTGTAGTAATTAGTATGTTCTTTGTGTATTTTGTTACGGGTTACTTACTATACGCAATGCTATATGCAGCGGTTGGTGCTGTTGTATCAAAAATTGAGGATGTGCAATCTCTTTCGTTCCCAATTACAATGTTAGGTATGGCGGCATTTTTTATTAGTCTTAAATCATTATTTGATCCAAATAGTACATTAGCTATAGTTAGTTCATATATTCCATTCTTTACACCTATGGTTACTTTTTCAAGACTTGTATCTGGTGAAGCGGGCACTGTAGAAATTATTGTGACGTTAGTCATTTTATTGGTGACTATTGTTATCGTCAATATGCTAACAAGCCGCATTTACGTAAATGGTGTAATGAATTACTCAGACAAAGTGAAATTTAAAGACTTAGCGAAATTTATAAAGCGTCAATAATGAGAGAAAAGCATGATTTCCTAATGAAATCATGCTTTTTCTTTATGTATAAATTAAAAATAGTATATAATAATAAGAGTCGTCTTTTAATAGAATGAATAAAAAGGAGGGTGTGCAGATGGGAATTAGTAGTCGTTTTACAGTAGGTGTTCATATGCTGACATTACTTGCGATAGATCGAAACTCTCGCTGTACCTCTGAATGGATTGCCGGTAGTGTGAATACAAATCCAGTTGTGATTCGTCGCATTACAGGAATGTTGAAGAGAGCAGGACTTGTTGATGTACAAGCTGGTAAAGGTGGTACGACACTTGCTCGTGATTTAGAAGAAATTACATTACTTGATGTATATAAAGCAGTGGAAGTTGTAGAAGAAGGACAGCTATTTTCCTTCCATGAAAATCCCAACATTGAATGTCCAGTAGGAGCTAATATTCAATCAGTATTAGAAATTATTTTAATGCAAGCACAAGAAGCGATGGAAAATGTACTTGCAAATGTAACGGTAGATCAACTAGTTACAAATTTAAAGTCTAAAATGAAAGAGTAAAAAAGCGAGCATCCTCATAATGAGGGCTCGCCTTTTTTTATTCAGAAATATTGAAAATTCTATTTTTCAGTATTTAAAATGAATTTACCTACGATAGCTGCTACGATACCACCAAGAATTGGTGCGATGATGAATACCCATAGTTGAGAAAGGGCTTCTCCGCCAGCGAATAAAGCTGGGGCGATACTACGAGCTGGGTTAACAGAAGTTCCAGTTAACGGAATACCTAATAAGTGAACTAAAACTAATGTGAAACCAATTACTAATCCTGCTAGAGAAGAACTTCCTTTTTTACCTGTTACAGCAACGATCACTAAAATGAATACGAAAGTTAAAATAAATTCAACTAGAAATGCTCCAGATAAACCAAGAGTTCCAAAACCGTTTTGTCCTAAATTATCTAAAGGTGTTTTAGCAGATTTTAAAATTGTTACTAACGTTGCAGTTCCTAATAAACCACCTAAAATTTGAGCTAATACATAATAACAAAGTTCCATAGCGTTCATTCTTTTATTGATGAACATAGCTACTGATACTGCTGGGTTAATGTGACATCCAGAAATTGTTCCGATGCTATATGCCATAGCCACAATAGATAGACCGAAAGCCATAGCGATTCCTAATGTTCCAATTCCTTCAATTCCGCCGCCAATGACAGCTACTCCAGTTCCGAATAATACTAGTACAAACGTACCAATAAATTCAGCGATTGCTTTTTTTAACATAATTTACCTCCTATTGTTGCGCATGAACCGTATTATAACATAGGTTTTAGTATAAACCGTTAATGAAATACTATTCTGATAAGGCGCAATAGGGGGACAATAAAAAAGAGTATAGTTCTTTGTTACAGAACCATACTCTTTTTTTATGCTGTTTTTTTCTGTTTAACGACTGGAACAGAACGGTTTAAAATGCTATTTGCAACCATTCCTAACATAATAATAATCATTCCAAGTAGGGAAAGCCCGCCAGGAAATGAACCATTTAAGAAAACAATTTCGCCAAGCACGGTAAAGACCATCGTTCCAGCTTGCGTTGCTTCAACAGCTCCAAGTAGAGCGAGATTATCTTTGGCTAAGTCAGTAGCAAAGAAAAATGTCATTGTCGCTATAACGCCAGAACATAATGCTAACAAAAATCCTTGTAGCATTTGGCTTGATGTTGGAATACCAGTAGTAGAAAATCCGTATATACCAAGTAAAATTGTTATAGGAAGACTGCCTATTGCCATTCCTAATACACGTTGGAATGTATCAAGGCGCCCACCAACAAGTTCCATCATTTTTCGGTTACCGAACGGATATAAGAAAGCAGCTAACACGACAGGTAAAAAACCTGAAATAAACTGAGTCATTGTAATGTGACCTGCTGCAGTTGCTTGCATACAAATTACACCAAGTAAAATAAATAATGCAACGTATAAACTACGAAGTGGAATTTTTCCGCGTACAAGTTTCGTACCTGATTTCGTTTCTATTTTAACGAAAAATAATGGCGAGAGTAGTAAACCTGCTAATATAGTAACTTGCCAAGTTCCAGCAACGAGCCAAGCTGGAGAAAAGACAGCTGCAAAACTTAATAAAGAATAGAAACCAATACCAGCAACAGAACCCCACCCGATCCAAGCCAATGGATGTTTCTTTAATTCTTCCCATAACTCCCTTAAGTTTTTGCGAAATAAAACGATAAGGAATAAAATAGGGAGAGCAAATAAAAAACGGAAGGAAGCTGTCCAAGCCCAGCTCGTTCCAGATACATTCATCGCTCGATTTATAATAAAAGTTGCGGAAAAAAAGGCTGATGATAAAAGGCCTAATAAAATTGCGCGCATGAAGTATAGCACTCCTTTCGGAATTTAATGATTATGTATAGTATAATATACTTTATCTAGATAAAAGTAAACTATTTTATATTTTAAGGTGGTTTTATAGATGAAAGAACATGAAGATATGCAAACGAAAGAAGTCATTCAGCAAGTAGGTCAGTTATTAAGGCAAATTCGAAATGAACAAAAATTAAGTTTAGAAGAATTAGCTCAAAAAACAGGGGTTAGTAAATTAACATTAGGAAAGATTGAAAGAGGCGAAACGAATCCGACGTTAGCTGTCATTTGGAAAATAACGAAAGGGTTATCGATTCCTTTATCGAGATTGATGGTTGTTGGAGAACCTGTAGCGGTTGCGCGCTGCGGAGAAGGATTTGCAGTAGACGTAGGACAAGCATGGCATTTAGAAACAATGTTCCGTTATACGAAAGAAACGGGTATGGAAATGCATCGTGCTTGTTTAAGGTCGAATAGTATATATGAACCAGAAGCTCATCATGAAGGTGCTATTGAGCTTGTAACGGTAATGAAAGGAAAAGTATCGATTCAAGTAGAAAGCGATGTTTACGAATTAAATGAGTTTGACTCTATTCAATTTGAAGCGAATAAGAAACATAGTTATAAGAATGAAGAAGATGAAGTGGCGGTATTACATTTAACGATGAAATATTCTTCATGAAAAAATCCCCTATAGAAAAATCTATAGGGGATTTTGTATACACTATGCTCAAATATACGAAAGAATGTTATTAGTAAGAGCGTGGCATAAGTAATAAACAAATAAAATAAACTAAAAACCCCGTCCCAAAACATAAAACTGCAATGACCCAAAGTATGCGAATGAGAGTAGAGCTAATATCAAAATATTCTCCTAAACCACCGCATATACCAAATAGCATTTTATCAGTTTCGGATTTATATAATTTTTTTGACATATTACGATCAACTCCTTTTTATAGCAAACTATATACTTCTATTCTATATGGAAATCTATGAGGAGACTATGAGGTTGTATGACATTTTTTTATAAAGTGAACCGTATTTTAAAATTTAGATGTGAGGTCATATAAACAATAAATCTAATTTATAGCGCAGTATAATAGTTTGCGATAAAAATAAAAAGGCCTTAGGTAGCAAAATTTAAGCTACCAAAAAGGCCTCATATTATTGTTTCATTTTATAGTTGAATTGTTGATGTATCCAATGTGAAAACAGAAAACAAATACTTAGTGAAAGAGTAACCGCTATACTAACCCAAATGCTCGTTAAAGGACCGATTAAGAAGTAAACTACATAACCGGTAAGAGCACCAATAATCGAGATGAGCGGTATAATGATGCTGATTTTTTGCTTGCTGAAAATAACGAATAATATTGTGATGATAAGAGATGTATAAAGAATACCAAAGAAAAAAATAATTTCTAAAATCGTATAGTTTGTAGTAATTGTAATGAAAAAAGCTAAAAATCCGATAGTGATAGAAATAAAATGAGTTGTATATAATTTGAAATTTATTTTTGTAGGTATCATCGGTATAAAATCTCGAATGAGTTTAGTAAATCCATGTATCCAAGAAATAAAACTAGAAGTTATTGCGCTTAACGAACCGATAACGAGCAGATAAAATAAAATGGTAAATTCTATTTTTTTTGGAAGCTGGACTAGAAGATCGTATAAGTGATCTAAGCTCCCACTAAAGATAACTATCATAATTAGAGAAGCGAATGCCAAAGGGATAGTAATCCATATAAATCCTGATAGTAAAAAAGTTGGAATAATTTTTTTAGGATGAATACGGAAAGCTTTATCCCAAGATGCAGGGCTTATTAATACTCTTCCTGTTTCAATGAGAATACCGGCAGTAAGAAAATATATTCCATTTCTATTTTCATAAAATAGCAAGTACGGGTGATATAAGCGGATTCCATCGTATACATGGGTAATGCCATCTTGCACAAAAAAATAAATTGGAATAATGATCATAGTAGAAAACATTAATACAGTTTGCATAATAGCCATTTTAGTAAATAGCTTAGCGTTACTTAATATTACGAATATTGTACAAAGGGTAATGAAAAGGAAAGAACCCAATGTATATGGAATATGGAAAAAAACATTAAGTAAAATACTAGCAACTTTCGTTTGAATGAACATACTTTCTATACTTAATAGAACAAGGAAAGAGCATACAATTATATATCCTTTGCGAGAAAGTTTATAAGATAAGTAATCGTGAATGGATTCTCCTTCTGGGAATGTAGAACGTATTTTTTTTATTAAAATCCCCAATAAAATAAGAGTAAAAGGGCCAATCATCGCATAAAGAATACCAGCGATTAGCCCATAATTAATAATCGATTCAGGTAAAGCGAGCGTCGATATACTTGCGACCCATTTAGATAATAAAAGAACAGTACCAGTTCCAATGCCTAATTGTAAAGGTGTGAAAGCTGAGTTGTTTTTCTTCACAATTTATCCCTCGCCTCTATATTCTTTCGGAGTCATTCCGGTCATCTTACGAAAAACAGTGCTGAAATAATGCTGACTATTAAAACCAGATCTTTCAGAGATTTGAGAGATACACCAATGTGGGTGTTCCATTAAATATTTCTGTGACATTTCAATCCGATATTGCATGATATATCCGGAAAATGAAACCCCTACTTCTTCATGGAATTTTCGGCTTAAATAAGTCGGATTTGTATGTACTTTAGTTGCGATGTCTGCTAAGTGTAGTTTGTCATGAAAAGTTTCATGGATGATGTCTAATGTATCTTGAATAATACGTGAGTAGGAAGGGGTATTAGCATCTCCTTTGTACTTTTGTAATATATCGATGAGTTCTTTCTCTATAATTGGCTTTGTTATGTAGTCAATAACGCCTAGACGAATAGATTGTTTTGCATAATCGAAATTTTGATATGCGGTTACAATAATGATATCGAGGTTAGAGTTATTATTTTTTAATTTCTCACCTAGTTGTAGGCCGGATATGCCCGGAAGGTGAATATCTAAAAGTGCCAAATGAATTGAGAATTTTTCATTTATACGTAAAGCTTCAGCCGCATCTAAAGCTAGATGTAATGTCCAATTAGGGAACTGACGGTGGATAAGAAATTCTAATTGTTCCAGTTCCAGTGGTTCGTCATCTACTAATAGCACGTTCATTTTTGTATTACCTCCTCTGTGTTTTTTTCTGTGATGAAAGGCCATGTGATTTCTACTTTCGTGCCATTCTCTTTTGTAGAGAGGAAAGAGAATGTAGTTTGTTCTTGAAAGAATAACTGAAATCGTTGTTTTATATTTTCAAGTCCGTATCCGCTTTCTTCCGTATGGGAAGTAAATGGTTCGTTTTGAGTACCGTTGTCGGATACTAGAAGTGTAATTCGGTTATTTGTATTGTGTAGATGAATATTTAAAATAGCTTGACCAGCTTTTTTTTCAAGACCGTGTTTAAAAGAATTCTCAACTAACGTTTGAATAACGAAAGGTGGAATATAAGCATTCTGTAAATCTTCAGAAGAAGTAATATTTATTGAAAGTCTCGAGCGAAACCGCATTTTTTGAATCTCAATATAATAATTCGTATAAGCCAGTTCTTCAGAGATTGGAATTAACAAATCTGTTGTTTTATATTTTCCTTTCAAAAATAGAGAAAAGATCTCGAGTGATTTGACAACTTCATCTGTTCTCTGTAGACGAGCTAAGCTCAAAATTGTATTTAATGTATTGAATAAAAAATGAGGCTGAATTTGTTGCGTAAGTTGATGATATAAAGACTGTTGCAACTCTCGTTCCAGTGCTATTTTTTTCTTTTCACTTTCTAGTAAATCGATTCGTTTTTCAAAAATAAATAAACATAATAAAATAATAGCTCCAAAAATTGGAGCTAAGACAAGTATAGTTATTAATACAGCAAATGCTTCATAAGTTAACATACATACCTCAATCTTGTTTTTTATTATTATACTAAAGCGTTGTAAATGTTTCTATTATTCAGACTCGGATCAAATGATATGACAGGCTACTTTATGACCTTCGCTTATAGATTGAAAACTTGGTTGCTGCGTAGCGCATTTTTCAATGGCATACGGACAACGAGTATGAAAACGACAGCCTTTTGGCGGGTTTAGAGGAGAGGGGAGGTCTCCTTTAAGTTCAATGCGTTCTTTTTTCGTTCCTGCACTAATGGTAGGAATTGCTGAGAGAAGCGCTTTTGTGTAAGGGTGTTGCGGATTGTTAAAAAGAGAATGTTTATCGGCAATCTCCACAATGGTACCAAGGTACATTACAATGATGCGATCTGATATGTGACGAACGACAGCTAAGTCGTGAGAGATGAATAAATATGTTAACCCGTATTGTTGTTGCAACTGCTTTAATAAATTTAAAACTTGTGCTTGCACTGAAACATCTAAGGCGGAGACAGCCTCGTCACAAATAATGAGTTTTGGATTAACAGCTAAGGCGCGTGCGATTCCGATTCTTTGCCGTTGACCACCGCTAAATTCATGTGGATAGCGCTTCACTGCATCAGGTGGAAGACCAACTTTCCCGAGCAGCTCAATAACTTTCGCCATTCTTTCACCTTTTGGGCATACGTTTTGAATGGCTATAGCTTCTTCTAAAATGCTCCCTACAGTTTGCCTAGGGTTTAAAGAAGCAAAGGGATCTTGAAAAATAACTTGTAAATCTTTTCGAACCTTTCGCATTGCTGAGTTATTTAATTCTAGTAAATCCTTGTCTTGAAAAATAATTTTTCCACTTGTTGCTTCATCAAGGCGTAATATTGCACGCCCAGTGGTGGATTTTCCGCAACCAGATTCACCAACAATACTAACAGTTTCCTTTTCGTAAATTGTAAAGCTAATATCGTCAACCGCTTTAATATAGTTAATAGAGCGTCCTAGAATTCCTTTTTTTATAGGGAAGTATTGTTTTAAGTTTTGTACTTGTAATAACTCTTTTTTATTTATTTGCGTAGCAGTAGACATATTATAATACCTCCAATTTTTCTGAAGATGATTTATCCCAAAGGTCTGTAAACATCCAGCATCGAACTTTACTTCCATCTTGTGTGAGTTGAAGTTCTGGAAGAGTATTGTGACATAGTTCTTTTGCATGTGTGCATCTATCAGCAAAGCGACATCCGCTCGGCATATGGTATGGACTCGGTACGGATCCAGGAATAGTTTGTAACTCTTCTTGGTCTGTATCGAGTCTTGGAAGAGATTGAAGAAGTCCGATTGTATAAGGATGTTTTGGACTAGTAAATATATGCTCGATATCTGCATATTCGACGATTTTTCCAGCGTACATAACGGCGACTCTATCGCATGTTTCTGACACGACTCCTAAGTCATGTGTAATCATGATAATTCCCATACCGAGTTGTTTTTGAAGTGATTTCATAAGTGATAATATTTGGGCTTGAATTGTTACATCAAGAGCAGTTGTTGGTTCGTCTGCAATGAGTAAATCTGGATTGCAAGCAAGTGCCATTGCAATCATAATGCGTTGTCGCATTCCTCCGCTTAGTTCATGAGGCTCTTGTTTTGCACGCTTTTCAGGAGAAGGAATTCCAACTAGTTTCAACATATCTACGGCTTTATTCCAAGCTTCCTTTTTATTTAATTTTTGATGGATACGAATTGCTTCTGCGATCTGTTCCCCAACAGAATATACTGGATTCAAAGATGTCATTGGTTCTTGGAAAATCATTGAGATTTGATTTCCGCGAATTGCACGCATTTCAGCTTCGTTTTGTTGTAATAAATCTTTTCCTTTAAATAAAATGCTCCCCTCAATTTTACTGCCGCTTTCTCGGTCAATTAATCTCATAATGGATAGAGAAGTGATACTCTTCCCACAACCAGATTCACCTACGATGCCGAGTGTTTCTCCTTTAGAAACAGAGAAATTTAAACCATCAACCGCTTTGCTTACACCTTCGTCTGTAAAGAAATGTGTTTTTAAATCTTTAACTTGTAATACCTCTTCCTTTTTATTCATGTTTGTGCACCCCCTTAATTAAGCTCAATACGTTTATTGAAATGACGGTATAAAATATCAACAATAAGATTGACTAGAACGAAGATGACCGAGGCGATTAATACGCCTCCTTGTAACATTGGTAAGTCTCTCATTCGGATGGCGTCTACGATCAATCTTCCAAGTCCATTTATAGCAAAAACTGATTCTACTAAAACTGTACCGCCTAAAAGGGCACCAAATTGTAATCCAACAACAGTAATAACGGGAATTAATGCGTTTCTCAAAGCATGTTTATATATAACAACTCTTTCTTTTACCCCTTTTGCTCTTGCTGTTCGTATATAATCTTGGCGTATAACATCAAGCATACTTGAGCGAGTCATACGTGCTACAATTGCTGCGCCAGATGCACCAAGTGTAAGTGCTGGTAAAACCATGTGCATCCAAGTTCCCCAACCAGAAACCGGGAATATTTGAATTTGGACAGAGAAGTAGAAAATGAGCATAAGTCCAAACCAAAAGCTTGGTAATGAGACACCTAACAAAGCGATAATCATAATAGAAACATCTGTCCAAGAATATTGCTTTGTAGCAGAGATGATACCAGCAATCATCCCAATTACAACTGTAATGACGATACTACACAGTGCGAGTTCAATAGTGATTGGAAGGCGGATTAATACTTCGTCTAACACTGGGCGGTTAGAACGAATTGAAACCCCGAAATCTCCTTGTAATATATTTCCGATATAAGAGAAATATTGCATGATAAAGGGTTTGTCTAATCCTAATTGATGGCGTATTTGCTCGACAGTTTCTTTTGATGCTCCTTCACCAGCGATAAGGAGAGCTGGGTCACCGGGTACCATTTGCATAATTAAGAAAACGACGAATACAACGCCGAAAAGAACGGGAATTAATTGTAGTATTCTACGAAAAATAAACATTAGCATGTATAATGCCCCTTTCTATTTTTTAAGTCTCGGATCTAGTGCATCACGTAATCCGTCACCAAACATGTTTAAACCGATTACGAGTGTAGACATTGCGATTCCAGGAAACATTGCAATATGTGGTGCGGTAAATAAAAAGTCGCGCCCATTACTTAACATGGCACCCCATTCAGGTGAAGGTGGTTGCGCTCCAAGTCCTAAAAATGATAATCCAGCTGCAGATAAAATTGCTGTAGCTAAGCGTAAAGTAGCTTGGACGATAATAGGTGATAAGATGTTAGGGAATATGTGTTTCATAATAATAGTAAAATCATTTGCCCCTAGTGCTCTTATAGCATCGATATACTCTAATTTTTTTACTGTTAATGTAGAAGCTCTAACGATACGAGCGAACATAGGGATTGAGAAAAAGCCAATAGCGATAATTACGTTCACAAGACTTGGTCCTAGTGCGCCTACAATGGCAAGAGCAAGTAAAATACCAGGGAAAGCTAGCATAATATCAATGATTCGCATAATGATTGTGTCAAACCATCCACCGTAATAACCAGAAATGATACCAAGAATAATGCCGAACAATGCCCCTATAAATACAGAAGAAAATCCAACAAGTAACGAAAGGCGTGTCCCGTGTAAAAGGCGGCTTAAAATATCTCTGCCTTTATCATCTGTTCCCATCCAATGTTCCATAGATGGTGGTTGTAATTTGTTAACTAACTGAATATCAAATGGATTGTAGGGTGCTAACAATGGGGCAAATATAGCTATTAAAATATAGAAAAGAACGATAATACCCCCGATAAATGCCATCTTATTTTTTTTCAGTTTTCGATAGCTAATGATCCATTTCGATGTGTTCTTCGTTTGAATTGTTTGCAAAGAAGTATTTTCTTCTTTAGAAAGACGAACTTCCATTTTTTATACCTCCCTTTCTTTCTTTCTTTATGATTAAATTATCAGAAAATTAAAACGAGTCAACGAGTTTAAAACAATAAGTAAAGAAAGTGCAAATAGAAGTAAAGATGTTTCAAAATAATTCAGAAAATTCAATAAGTAAAGAAAGTGCAAATAGAAGTAAAGATGTTTAAAAACTTTTTTCGCAAAGTTATTTATAATTACAAATACATAGACGAAATTGAAAAAGAAAGGGTGGTGGAATGATCTGCTATTAGAAAGTAGGGGATAGAAAGCTAGATGTAAGGTTTCACTTTAGGATGTAGAGATAAAAGAAAGTGGAGGGGGAAGGGCGATGAGATTCAAAAGGGGACTTGTGATTTGTTTTATCACAATTTTATGTCTTTCAGTTTTTCTAGCGGGGTGTTCATCTAATACGAAGACAGGAAATGAAGGATCAGGAAGCAATGGAACAAAAGAAGGCGGTGTTTTAACAATTGCTAGACTGTCAGATGCTGATAATTTAGATCCGCATTTTATTACAAACATCCCTTCCGCAAGTGTTGTGTACCATAAAGTATATGAAAATCTTGTACAGCGAGATAAAAACATGGATTTTAAGCCGATGTTAGCAAAGGAATGGAAACAAATTGATGATTTAAATTGGGAATTTAAGTTGCAACAAGGAGTGACATTCCAAGATGGTGCACCATTTAATGCTGAGGCAGTAAAGAAAAACTTTGAACGTGTATTAGACCCGAAAGTAGGTTCAAATCGAGCAACTGTTTATTCCATGATTCAAGAAATAAAAGTAATTGATGAATATACAGTACAGTTCGTATTGAAATACCCATACTCACCTCTTTTATCTATTTTCGCAAGTAATGAAGGAAGTATTTTAAGTCCGAAGGCAATTGATGAAAAAGGGAAAGGCTTAGCGCAGCATCCGGTTGGGACAGGTCCATATACTTTTAAATCATGGAAACCAGGTGAAGAAATTCGCCTTGAAAAGAATAAAAATTATTGGGGTGAAAAATCAAAGATTGATGAAGTGGTATTCAAAGTAGTACCAGAAGATGCAACACGTATTGGAATGATTGAAACTAGTGAAGCTCACATTGCAGAGAATTTACCTGTAACTGAAGTAGAACGTGTGAAAAATTCACCATCTATGGAGTTAATTGAAAATGAAGGTTTAGGTGTAGAATATATTGGATTTAATGTACAGAAAAAGCCATTTGACAACCCGCTCGTTCGTCAAGCGATTGCACATGCAATTGAAACGAAAGGGATTTTAAAAGGGGTATATAACAATGTTGGGACTGAAATAAACTCCGTAATGACTCCTAAAGTGTTCGGTTATACGAAAGACGTAAAAGGATATAAGTATGACATTAATACTGCGAAAAAATTATTAGCAGATGCTGGTTATCCAAATGGATTTAAAACAACAATTTGGACGAATGACAGCAAAGTTAGAATGGCGTTAGTGGAAGTAATTCAATCTCAATTAAAAGGGATTGGCGTTGATGTAGAAATTAAAGTTATGGAATATGGTGCGTTTTTAGCTGCAACGAATAAATCAGAACATGCGATGTTTGTTGGAGGATGGGGAAACGCAACAGGTGATGGTGACTATAATCAATATAATTTATTCCATTCTAGTTCACACGGAGCAACTGGTAACCAATTTTTCTATAGTAATCCGGAAGTAGATAAATTAATAGAAGAAGCTAGAAAAGAAAAAGATGAGACGAAGAGAAAAGAATTATATAAACAGTTACAAGAGATTGAATTAAAGGATGCTTTACTAGTACCAATTCGAGGGATTAATCATATTGCGGCAACTACGAAAAATATAAAAGGATTTTGGATTGATCCATCTGGGTATTTGCGACTGGAAGGTGTAGAACTACAGTAAAATAGAAAATTCTATCAGTGTAAAAATGATTTTACACTGATAGAAATTTTTATCTGTTTTTGTTTCGTTTGTAAGTAGAAAAATCATATTGCGAAGGGAGATTGACAAAGTGAGTGTGAAATCACAATATTGGTTAACGAATGTAAAACTTGAATGTGGGTACGTATATGAGGAAGCGCGAATTACAAGTACAGAAACAGAAATTTGTAGTTTATTTATTGAAGATGGAAAGATTACGAACATATTACCTGGAATTGTATCAGAGCAAGATGGTGAAGTAGTAAATGCAAATGGTTTACTGGCATTACCGGCATTTGAAGAAATGCATATTCATATTGATAAAACGTATTATGGTGGACCATGGAAAGCATGTACACCAGTAAAAAGTATATTCACTCGTATTCATGAGGAGCAAACTATTCTTCCGAAGCAATTAGAAACTGCAAAGAGTAGAGCGGAGAAAATGTTGCAATTACTTCTTGAAAATGGAGCGACAAATATTCGAACACATTGCAATATTGATCCTGTAATTGGTCTTGGGAATTTAGAAGCAACGATTGCGGCACTGGAAACATATAAAGATAAGTTATCAGCAAAAATTGTAGCATTCCCGCAACACGGTTTGTTAAGAAGTAATTCCGTAGGGCTTGTAAAAGATGCTATGCGTATGGGAGCTCATTTAGTAGGTGGAGTAGACCCAGCCACAGTAGATGGTAATATTGAAAAATCATTGAATACAATTATGGATATTGCAGTAGAGTTTGATTCAGACATTGATATTCATTTACATGATGCGGATCAACTTGGAACATTTACAATGAAGAGATTAGCTGCACTAACAGAAGAAGCAGGGTGGCAAGGAAGAGTTACGATTAGTCATGCTCTTGGACTTGGAGATGTATCTGTAGAAGAAGCGGAGGAAATGGCTGAACGACTTGCGGCATTAGGTATTGATATAACGTCAACAGTTCCAATTAGTAGACATGTAATTCCAGTTCCGTTATTAAATCGTAAAGGTGTAAAAGTTTCGCTAGGAAATGATAGTATAACTGATCATTGGTCTCCGTTTGGGACAGGAGATATGTTGCAAAAGGCAAATTGTCTAGCGGAGAGATTTAGATGGATTGATGAGCGCTCTTTAGGGAAAGCACTTCAGTTTATTACGGGTGGGAAATCTATATTAGATGATCAAGGAAATCGTCAATGGCCAAAAATTGGGGATGAAGCAAATATCGTCTTTACAGAAGCATCATGTTCAGCCGAGGTAGTAGCAAGACAAACAGAGCGCTGTGCGGTTTTATATAAAGGGAATGTTGTTGCTGGTAGTTTGGAAAAAACGGCTATAAATAATCTTGTTTGAGAGGATGATTGAAATGCAAAATGTGTATTGGTTAACGAATGTACGATTAGAAACAGGTTACAAGTTTAATAATGAAGTAGTTACAGGTACAGAAACAGCTTTGCATCATTTACTTATACAAGATGGAAAGATTGCAAAGATTGTACTTGCGGATGTACCGCTTCAAACGGAATATGAAATGAAAGATGCGAAAGAATTGCTTGTTCTTCCGTCGTTTGTGGAAAATCATTTTCACCTTGATAAGACAAGACTTGGTGGTCCATGGGAAGCATGTACACCAGTAAAAAATATTATTGAGAGATTAGAGTTAGAACAGCAAGAGTTACCAATTTTAGCTCAAACAACTGGAGAGAGAGCAGAGTTATTACTAAGCAACATTTTAAATGCTGGTTCGACTCATATACGAACGCATGTAAATATTGATCCGTATATCGGTCTTAAAAACTTAGAATCTGTACGTCAAACTTTAGAGAATATGAAAGATGCGTTTACATATGAAATCGTAGCATTCCCGCAGCATGGTTTACTTCGTACAGAAGCGCATTCTCTTATGAGAGAAGCGATGAAAATGGGCGCAACTTTAGTAGGTGGTGTAGATCCAGCTACTGTAGATAATAATATTGAAAAATCACTTTTTGATATGATGGAAATTGCTGTAGAAGCAAATGCCGATGTTGATTTGCATTTACATGATGCAGGGCATTTAGGTATTTATACAATTAAAAAGTTAGCTCAGTATACAGAGGAGGCTAGTTGGGACGGACGTGTTGCGGTCAGTCATGCGTTTAGCCTAGGAGATGTATCTAAAGAAGAAGGAGCAGATATGGCAGACTTATTAGCTGAAAGAGGAATGTCTATTATTACGACGGTACCAATTAACAGAAATATGCCGCCAGTACCATTACTTACAGAAAAGGGTGTTTCCGTTTCTTTAGGTTGCGATAGTATGTTTGATTCATGGGGACCATTTGGAAATGCTGATATTTTTGAAAGAGTAGGGCGTTTAGCGGAAAAGTATCGCTGGATTGATGAAAAGTCTTTAGCTTCTTCTTTAACTTATATTACAGGTGGAAAAACGCCATTGGATCAAGACGGAAATCAAGTTTGGCCTAAAGTAGGAGATAAAGCTGATTTTGTTTTCTTACAAGCTACTTGTTCAGCAGAAGCGATAGCTAGACGTGCACAGCGACCTGCTGTGATGAAAGGTGGAAAAATAGTAGCAGGTTCCTTGCAACATGTTCAAGGCGTATTGATTTAATTTACGTATCTCCCTAATTTATCCCGCTTTAACGGGCAGTAAGACCCCCACCTCAAAATTCAGCGGAAGCAAAGAAGTTAGGTGGGGGATCAACTGTCCGTAAAAGTCCGATTGGTTCAACTAATAATCAGTGGGGGATGAACAAAACCCCCACTGATTAAAGTTTCACTTTATATATATTTTTTCAAGGGTTCCTAATGAAAGAATAGGAATCCTTCTTTTTTACGAGAAAAGGAGGGGAATAGATGACACGTACATATATATTACTGTTTATATGTGTAGTAGTTTGGGGGAGTAATTTTATATTTGGTGCGATTTTAGTGAATACATTTCATCCGGTGTTGTTAACGACACTTCGCTTACTATTTATTAATTTGTTTTTTCTAGCGTACGCTATTATGTGTAAGAAAGGCTTATATATAGAAAAGAATGAAATGAAAGGTGTATTATTAATTGGAGTCATAGGTGTCGCGATTAATCAATGGTCTTTTTATGAAGGGTTACAAACAGCAGATCCAACAACAGCTGCGCTAATATTAGCACTTACTCCTGTCATGACTTCTATTTTAGCGGTATTTATTTTAAACGAACCGTTAACAGCTAAGTTAGTAATAGGAGGGGGAATTGCTACTTTTGGAGTGTTTTTTGTAATTGGTGTTGGGCAGAGGTTTGTCTTTTCAGAAGGGTTAATATGGATTTTTATAACGATGCTATCTTTTTCTTTATCTATCGTTTTAATTCGGAAATTGGGGAACAGAGAAGATATGTTTTTGATTACATTCTTTTCTTCAATTTTTGGTTTTTTAATTATGCTACCGTTTCTTGCTTTTACCTTTTCTCACATAACGTTGAAATACTCTATAGAGAGTTGGTCGCTTCTTATTGTGACAGCAATACTTATGCATGGAATTTGTACATTGGCTTGGAATAATCAATTGAGAAAAGCACAAGCATCAACAGCAGCCATGTTTTTAAATTTAGAACCATTCGTTACGATGGTGGTAGGCTATATTATATTGCAGAAAAGTGTAACAGCTATTCAAATAATTGGAGCTGTTTTTATCGTTTGTGGAGTGTACACTGCGACATTTGGATACGGGAAGAAATCGAAGGGACAAAAAGTTTTGTTTCGAAAAGCTACGTAATAGTATAGTGTGTATTTCTATGTGAAATGTATGGAAGGGATGAAAAATTTGGACAATCAACATAACCAAAATCATATTATGGGAACTTTGCAATGGTTTATCTTTTTATTAGCGAATTCAATCGCATTACCAATTGTCGTTGGCGGATTATTTCATCTTACGACGGAGGAAATATTTTATTTAATGCAGCGTACATTTTTTGTAGTTGGTATATCTTCTTTTTTACAAGGGTGGCTTGGACATAGACTACCAATTGCAGATGGACCAGCTGGATCATGGGTTGGCGTATTTACCGTACTTGCTTACGCAACGGTCGGGCAAGATCAATTACACAGTACATTGCAAATTTTAGAATTAGGAATGATAATCTCAGGTGTTATTTTAATAGGACTAGGAGTAACTGGTTTCATCGGACGTATTTTATTTTTATTTACGCCACTTGTGACAGGGACGTTTTTACTTTTATTATGCTTACAATTAAGCGGTGTATTCCTAAAAGGAATGCTAGGAATTACTGCTACTGTTTCTCAAATTGATGCATTTACAGCGATAATTGCGTTTAGTATATTTCTTTTCGTTATTATACTATCTAATTTTGGGAAAGGTTTTGTCAAAAGTTATGCGGTTTTAATAGGATTAATTAGTGGGTGGATTCTTTTTCTCATTGCAGGAAAAGTGACGATTCCATCTCAAGTAACTCATTTTGTGCAACTTCCGCAAATATTTGCTTGGGGACTTCCAAAATGGAATACAGGTATGGCAGTATCAAGTTTCGTTATGGTATGTATTTTAGTTTCAAATACAGTGGCAGCTATTATAGCGATTAATCAAGCTACCATTCAAAAAGCGACTATTGAACAGAAACAGTTGAAGGATGGAACGTGGGTTGGAGGCATTTCACATATCATTTCTTCCATATTTTCAACTGTAGGTGTCGTGCCGTTACCGGCAACGGCAGGATTTATACGTTTAACGAAACAAAAATATATACGTTCGTTCTTACTAGCATGTATGTTACTAGTCGTAATGTCGCTGTTCCCAAGTATTATTCGTTATTTAGCATCTTTACCATCCGCTGTCGCATCTGCGGTTTTAATGGCTTCTTTCGTACAGTTAATTGGAATTGGGTTAAATAATATAAAACAAGTGGAGCTTAATGAAAGGAATGTAACAATTTTAGGCGTTGCAGTATTATTTGGTAGCGGCGTTATGTTTTTACCGTCTGGAGCGCTCCAATCCTTGCCGTCTGTCATACAATATATATTTGGAAATGGTTTGTTCGTAGGTACAGTTGTCAGCATATTACTAGAACAAATATGGCGTACCGAAAAGTAAGTGGATACAAAGAGTGAACGCACTGTATAAAAGTCTAAAATAACATGTGAAATAAAGCCCATTTTCATTCACCACCCGCACATTTCGTTCATACAATATCTTGACTAAATAAACACCCAACTTACACATACACAGCTCTGGCTTAAGCAAGGAGGGTTATACCAGTTGAAGGAAAAAGCGTATCAATCTAAACCTTTACTCACAAAGAGAGAGAGAGAAGTATTTGAATTACTGGTTCAAGATAAAACAACGAAGGAAATTGCAGGTGAACTTTTTATCAGTGAAAAGACAGTTCGCAACCACATCTCAAACGCAATGCAAAAGCTAGGGGTTAAAGGACGTTCACAAGCAGTTGTTGAGCTTCTTCGTATGGGAGAGCTCGAGTTATAAAAAGAAAGCCGACTTATATAAAGAGTCGGCTATTTTTTTGTTTCATGCGTTATATGAATGATAAGAACACTCCATACATAAATAAGTAGTAAGGAGGGGATATGTTGAAAAGGATATTGTTAGTTTCAACAAGCGCTCATGATATGAATGGACACCCGACTGGTTTGTGGCTGGAAGAGCTCGCAGCTCCTTATAACTTGTTTAAAAAGGCTAAGTTTGATGTTGATATTGTGTCGATACAGGGCGGTAGAGTGCCGATTGATAGAGTTTCTATTCCGAACGGGATACCTCGTGAATTTAAGCATGTCGCTTCTTTATTGCAAAATACGAAACCAATCTCAAATGTTCATTTTTCGGATTATGATGCGGTTTTATTTGGTGGTGGACACGGGGCGATTGTAGATTTTCCAGGTAATCCATATGTTGCAAATTTAATTGTGAATATGTACAACGACAACCGAATTGTAGCGGCTGTTTGTCACGGAGTAAGTTCTTTAGTCGGTGTGAAAAATAAGGACGGCTCGTTTTTTAGTGCGGGTAAGCATATAACAGGTTATACAAATGATGAGGAAAAAGCTGTACATTTAGAAAAGCGAGTGCCGTTTTTGTTAGAAAATAAATTGAAAGAAGAAGGGGCTTTGTTTTATGTTGCTCCAAATTTTACGCCGCACGTCGTAGTAGATGGGCGTTTAATTACAGGGCAAAATCCGCAGTCTAGTATGGAAATAGGGAAAGCTATAAGAAGAGCTGTAAATAAAGTATAGAAAAAGTGCTCGTTACTCATAAAGGTAGCGGGCACTTTTTCTATAGGATAAATGACCCCTTAAACTAAAAAGATGTATTGAGTATAGTGACTTCATTTATAATTAATCGTGAATTTGCTATACTATTTTGTATGGACAAAAGGGGAGGCTCTTTTAATGAGAAAAGTTGCGTGTGCAAATACTTATATTAATAAAATAAAGCCCGTTATTAGAAAAACGAGTTTTAGTCAATTGAAAATAGATGAAATTGCGAAGTATATGGATATTAGTAAAGCTACTTTATATAAACGTTTTTCTTCAAAAGATGAGATTATTGAAGCTGTGGTAGAAGATTTTATGAACTATCTTCTTGAAGGGGATGCGGATAATCAAGATGAAAGTATGTCTTTTGCAGAACGTTTCCAAAAGACGTTTATTCACTCTTTAAAATGTGTGACATACATTTCAGATGTCTTTTTACAAGATTTGAAAGAGGCATATCCGCACTTATCTGATCGGTTAGTCGCTGCACAACAAAATCGTAATCATAATTTGCAAATGTTTTTTGAAGCTGGTATGGAACAAGGTTACTTTAATAAAATGAACGCACAATTATTTATGGTGCAAGATGATGTGATGTTAAGGCGTATTATAGATCATTCTTTTTGTATTCAGTACGATATTACGTTAAAGAAAGCGATACTTGATTTTTATCAACTAAAGAAGTATCAACTGTTTAAACCGGATTATATAGAAGCGATTGATGATTCTGAAATTGAAAAAGAAGTTATGGCTATTTTGCAAATGATTTCGTAAAAAAGCAGATTTTCCTATATGAATGGAAAATCTGCTTTTTTTATTACATGTTCTTTTTTAAGTGTTGTAATACTAATTCAGCTACTGGACCACCTGAAGCTGGGTTTTGACCAGTGATAACACGACTATCTTCTACAGCGAAAGCTTCCCAAGGCTGCGCTGCTTTTTCGTAAATTCCTCCATTTTTAATAAGTTCATCTTCTGTTAAAAATGGAACGAATTGATCTAATTCAGCTAGTTTTTCCTCTTCATTTGAGAAACCTGTTACTTTTTTACCGCTAATTAAACGTTCCCCATTACTTAATGTAATATGAAATAAACCAGCAGCTCCGTGACAAACAGAGGAAACAATTCCGCCATTTTCATAAATGCTACGGCTAATCATTTGGAGTTCTTTATTTTCAGGGAAGTCCCAAATCACACCGTGACCACCTGCGTAATAAATAACAGCATAGTCTTCTGGATTCACCTCACTCGGTTTTATTGTAGAACCGAGGCGATTCATAAATTCTTTCTTTTGATACCATTCCCAATCGATGCTCTCCGCCATTGCTAAACTATGCGGATCAATCGGTGTATAACCACCTTGTGGGCTAACATAATCTACTTCGTAACCAGCTTCTTCAACTTTTTTAACGAAATGAACAGCTTCACCAAGCCAAAGGCCAGTAGCTCGATTTAAATTTGGATATTTTTCAACGCTCGTTAATACAACTAACATTTTTTTCTTCATCATAATCCTCCTGTAATGTTTCTTCCGTATACAAGTTCATTATTTTATTAAGTTAGAAATTGCAAATTTGAATAACCGTGTTAGTCCTCCTTATATCGGATTCGAAATTAGTGTATAACAATTTTTGAACAAAGTAAACTAAAAACACTAAATTAGTTTACTTTGTATATTTTTCGTTGACAAACTGTAATGCTGAAACTATGATAGTTCCATGAATATCGAACAACGTACATGTTTCGTTTCGAATTCAATTTGTCGCGCGATAAATGTATACATTTGATGAAGTTGTCTAGTGATAATAGAAGAGCTAAACAACTTCATTTTTCGTTTTCAATTACTACAATCAGGAGAGGTGTTACACATGGGGGAAGATATAAACAATCATTCAAAATGGTTTGTTTTCACATTATGTTTTATCGTTTTATTAGGACCGATGAATGCGGTTTTATTTAATGTTGCGTTAGAGGATATTGCTCATGATTTATCTATTAGTCAATCGAAAGTAAGTTGGGTTGTAGTAGGTTATTCTTTAGTTGTCGGTATTGGTTCAATGATATATGGGAAGCTTGCTGATCGTTACAGTGTAAAAAAACTATTAATTATTTCGATTATCATATTTGTAGTGGGTTCTATTATTGGATTTATGAATCAATCTTATGTGATTACCATTCTTGCAAGATTAGTGCAAGCGAGCGGGGGTGCAGCGTTTATTGCGCTTAGTATGATTGCAGTGGCCAAATTAGTTATTCCTCATAAGAAGCCTGGTGCGTTAGCGATGATTAGTTCTTCTATTGCATTAGCAGTAGGTATTGGCCCTTTAGTTGGCGGGGCTATTACAAATACACTAGGGTGGCCATATTTATTTTTATTTATGGTTATTTCAGTAGTGGGGATTTTCTTGCTTATAAAATTTATGCCAGAAGAAATGCAGCATACGGATGAAACGTTTCATTTTGATTATATTGGAGCGGCGTTACTATTTGCATTCATTACGACTGTTTTACTAGGTATCAATATGAATCGTTGGCTATTTGTGTTATCGATAATTTCTTTATTTTTATTCACGGTTCGTATGAAGAAAGCGGAGCATCCATTTATCGATATTGAGTTGTTTTCGAACAAAGCATTTCTTCGTTTAATAACAGTCGGATTTATAATTAATGTGGCGTTATGTGCTAATTTATTATTGTTGCCATTACTGTTAGGAAGAGAGCACGGATTGTCTCCATTTGTTATCGGAATTGTATTATTTGTTGCATCACTCTTTGGTATTGTGTCTAGTTTTATTACTGGAAAGATTGTCCCTTCGTTTGGAAATGTGAATATGATTTATGTAGCGTCTGTCATTATGATTGTTGGCTTTTTAATTTTAGGGTTTATTCCGAATGGAAGTATAGTCGTTATTGTATTGGCGATTATTTTGACATTTATGAGTTATTCTGCCATTCAAGTATCATTGAACACATTTATACCGAAAACATTACATGCAGCTAAAGTTGGAGTCGGTCTTGGCTTATATAATTTAATTAACTTTTTCGGTATGGCATTTGGACCAGCTGTTGCGAGCAAAATTATGGAATCTACAAATAGTTATCGTTTCAATTTTATTTTAATCGTCATGTTAATTTCTGCTCATTTCTTCTTATTAATAGGAATGTCTTCTTTCCAAAAAAAGATGGAGCATTAAAGATGTACTTTATTATAGAAGAAACCGACTTTCATATAGAAGGTCGGTTGTTTTTCTGTCTTGCAAATTATGAAAAAAAGGAGCAAAATAAAAAAGGTCCTAGTCTATACAGGTACAAATGAAAATTTTCATATAGAAGCAGTTTAAGTGAGCGAACTTAAAGTGTGAAAAATATAATGATAAAATAAGATGATGAATGAGAAAACGGGTGATGAAGTTGAATAGAGCAATCGGTGTTATCGATTCAGGAGTTGGCGGTTTAACAGTGGCGAAGGAATTAATTCGTCAGTTGCCGAAAGAGCGCATTATATATTTAGGGGATACAGCACGTTGCCCTTATGGTCCACGTTCTCGAGAAGAAGTGCGTCAATTTACGTGGGAAATGACGGAGCATTTACTAGATTTAAATATCAAAATGTTAGTTATTGCATGTAATACAGCAACTGCAGTTGTATTAGAAGAGATGCAGAAACAATTACCAATTCCAGTGGTAGGAGTTATTCACCCAGGATCACGTACAGCTTTAAAAATGACAAACACGTATCATGTTGGGATTATTGGAACGATTGGAACGGTGAAAAGTGGTGCATACGAAGAAGCGTTAAAGTCTATTAATAATCGTGTTATGGTAGAAAGTTTAGCGTGTCCACCTTTTGTTGAGCTTGTAGAGAGCGGTAATTTCGAAAGTGAAATGGCGTATGAAGTTGTAAGAGAAACGTTGCAACCGCTGAAAAACACTGATATTGATACGCTTATTTTAGGCTGTACACATTATCCAATTTTAGGTCCTGTTATTAAACAAGTAATGGGAGATAAAGTGCAACTCATTAGTTCTGGTGATGAAACGGCACGTGAAGTAAGTACCATTTTATACCATAGTAAAATGTTGAATGAGGGAGAGGAACAAAGTGATCATCTCTTCTTAACAACAGGAAAAATAGGCCTATTTAAAGAAATTGCATCAAAATGGTTCGGTCAACCGATTGAAAATGTAAAACATATTTATTTAGAAAAAGAATAATAATAGAATTCATATAAGTGAACTCCTGAGAAATCAGGAGTTTTTTTGTTTATAGGGAGCACAGCTTGTTCTAAAACATGAAACAGCTCGTATACATAATAGTACAAACTTAGATTTTAGGGGGGAATGGCATGCCTAAATCCACTTTTAAATGGGTTGTTGGTGCTACTGTGAGCGCTGTTTTACTAACAGGGTGTGGCTTTATAAATCAAGAGAAAGCAACGGAGCAAATTGATCCGCCAAAACAAGTTACGTATACAGAGGGTGGAAAGAAAGAAGTATCTAAGAAAGATAAGCAAGGACAAACGGTGAATAGAGAACTATACCTTGTTGATAAAAATGGCTATGTTGTACCGCAAACGTTAGCTATACCTACTCCGAAAGCAAATGAGGTTATTCAGCAAACGTTAGAGTACCTTGTGAAAGATGGACCGGTAACGAATTTGTTACCGAATGGGTTCCGTGCAGTCATTCCGGCGAATACATCGATGACCCTAAACTTGAAAAAAGATGGGACGGCAGTCATTGATTTTTCTAAAGAAATGAAAAACTATGCAAAAGAGGAAGAACGTCAAATCGTTGAATCTATTGCATGGACGTTGACGCAATTTAAAGAAATAAAACAAGTGCAGTTCCAAATAAATGGTGAAAAATTAGCGAAGATGCCTGTTGGTGGTACACCGCTTGGTGAAGGGGTGAGCCGTGCGAACGGTATTAACTTCGATGATGAGCAAGTAGCGGATGTAACAAATACAAAACCAGTAACACTTTATTTTATGGCACAAAATAATAATAAACAGCAATACTACGTACCAGTAACACGCCGCGTTGTAGAAGGAAAAGAAAATGATTATGCAGCAATTGTAGATGAACTTGTAAAAGGGCCGATTCATCAATCTCTTCTGAACGATTTCAATCCAGGAGTTAAGCTCATTACGAATCCGAAATTACAAGATGGAAATCTTACATTAAACTTTAATGAAAATATATTTATAAACCCAGATAAAAATATGATTTCAAATTACGTATTGAAGTCATTAGTTTTATCTTTAACAGAAAAGAAAGGCGTGAAAAGCGTTTCTATTGAAGTAAATGGTAAAGCAAATCTTATAGATGAAAAGGGCGGAAAGTTAATAAAACCTGTAGATCGTCCAGAAAACGTGAATACAGGTAGTTTTTAATCGCCAATAATTTGATATACTTAAGTAAGAAAGGGGAATTGCTTTTTGGGTTCCTCTTCTTTTATTGTATACATATCATACATTTAAATTTGGCTATACTAACAAGTAGTTATGAGGAGGTTATTTTTATGCGAGTAGATGGTAGAGAAAAAACAGAATTACGCCATATACATATTCATACGAATTATTTAAAACATCCAGAAGGATCAGTGTTAATTGAGGTTGGGGATACAAAGGTAATTTGCTCAGCGACAATTGAAGAGCGCGTCCCGCCATTTATGCGTGGAGAAGGAAAGGGCTGGGTAACAGCTGAATATGCGATGATTCCACGTGCGACAGAACAACGTACAATTAGGGAGTCAAGTAAAGGGAAAGTAACAGGACGTACAATGGAAATCCAGCGCTTAATTGGACGAGCATTACGTGCGGTAGTTGACTTAGAAGCGCTTGGTGAGAGAACGGTTTGGATTGATTGTGATGTTATTCAAGCGGATGGTGGAACGCGAACTGCTTCTATTACAGGTGCATACGTAGCGATGGTATTAGCGTTTGAGAAGTTATTACAAGCAGAAAAAGTATCTAAAATTCCAGTAAAAGATTATTTAGCAGCAACGTCAGTAGGGATTGTTGAAGAGCAAGGTGTTGTTTTAGATTTGAACTATGCAGAAGATTCTAAAGCAGACGTTGATATGAACGTAATTATGACTGGAAAAGGTCAGTTCGTTGAAGTGCAAGGAACTGGAGAAGAAGCGACGTTTAGTAGAGCGCAGTTAAATGAATTACTTGATGCTGCAGAACAAGGCATTTTCCAACTGATCGATATGCAAAAAGAAGCGTTAGGTGACATCGTATCTCATATAGAGTAGAGGTGGAAAAAATGAAACAAGTTGTTGTAGCGACAAAAAATATGGGGAAAGTACGTGAATTTGCTGAGTTATTTGAGCGATTTGATTTAGAAGTGAAATCATTACACGATTTTCCTCATATTGAAGAAGTCGAAGAAACTGGTGAAACATTTGAAGAAAATGCAATCTTAAAAGCGGACAGTTTGAGTAGACAATTGAATGCAATTGTAATTGCGGATGATTCAGGTCTTATTGTAGATGCTTTAAACGGGAAACCAGGCGTGTATTCAGCACGTTTTGCTGGAGAGCCGAAAGATGATCAAGCAAATATTGATAAAGTTTTACAAGAATTAAATGACGTAGCGTTTGAAAAGCGTAAAGCTCGTTTCTACTGTGCATTAGCAGTGGCTTTCCCTGAAGGGGATAAAAAGCCTGTCATTGTAAATGGGACGTGCGAAGGTTTTATTTTAGAACAACGCCGCGGGGAAAACGGTTTTGGATATGATCCGATTTTTTATGTGGAAGAATATAAAAAAGCGATGGCGGAACTAAGTTCAGATGAGAAAAATGCTATTAGTCACCGCGGACGTGCTCTACGTAAGCTAGAAGAAAAAATCCCTGAATGGTTTTTAGGAGAATAAGGGAGAGAGATTGATGAAAGCTTTAATCGTAAGCGATAGTCATAGCTCTGTGAAGGAATTACAGCAGTTAAAAGAGAAGTATGAAGGGAAAGTAGATATCATGATTCATTGCGGTGATTCAGAGCTAACGCCTGCTCATGAAGAGTTGCAAGGTTTCCATGTTGTAAAAGGGAATTGTGATTATGCTAACTTTCAAGACGAAATTGTAACTGATGTAGATAGTGTTCGTTTCATAGTTGTGCACGGACATCGTCATAACGTGAAAATGACGTTACAAACATTAGCGTACCATGCTGAAGAGGTAGGGGCGCAAGTTGCATGCTTCGGACACTCTCACGTATTAGGTGCGGAATTAATCGACGGCGTTTTATTTATTAATCCAGGCAGTATTTTATTACCGCGTCAGCGTGTAGAAAAAACATTTGCTTTATTAGAAATGGATGAAAATCAAATGGAAGTTCGTTTTGAAACACTAGACGGACAGCTAGTTGAACAAGCAGTTTTTAAAAGAGGATAAGAAAAATTATCCTCTTTTAAAAAAGGTGTTGACTTTATGTATGGTTATACATATAATAAATATTGTCGATAGGGCAACGGCGCTAACGATTGAAAATAAAATAACATATGCGGGTGTAGTTTAGTGGTAAAACAAGAGCCTTCCAAGCTCTGGTCGAGAGTTCGATTCTCTTCACCCGCTCCATGTCCCAGTAGCTCAGCAGGATAGAGCAACGGCCTTCAAGAAAAATAGGAGCCTTTATAGGGAAACAAGAACTTATAAAGTGGACGACACTATATCGGTGAAGCCTTAACAGTTCGGCTGATGGTAATACCGAGGAAACTTACGATCTTGAAAAAGATTAAGGAGTTTTGAATGATTAAGTAAAACTTAATGGTAAAGACTCTGAAGTATGATGAAAATCATCGTGAGGTTCCGTAGAGACTACACGTGTCGCACCTGAAATGGTGAAGATATAGTCCAGACTACAAACAGTAATTGCTGGTAGCGAAAGCTATGGTGGTAAGCTAAGCCGTCGGTCGGGAGTTCGAATCTCTCCTGGGACGCTAAAAAAAACCTTGTTATCTTTTGATAACAAGGTTTTTGTTTGTCTACAAATTGATGTATGTGCAAAAGGTGTAAAAAATATGACGTAATATATGGTAATTATTATGTGTAACGGATTAAAGTGCATGAAGAAAAGAGCGCCATTTATGCGCCCTATTCCTCTTATTTCATTTCAAGAATCAATAGGTTTATGATGGAACTCAAATCCATATCCAGATTCTCCTAACTGTTCACTTACAATATTATAAAACTTTTTACCGCCCTCGTACGATTGAGCAACCGTTATCGAAACTTATCCCCGTTAGTGTGTTACAATGAATAGAAGCGGAAAACGAGAATCTCCAATTGACTAGACCTGTGATTGGTTAGACAGTTTAAGAAGGTTGTATAAAAAAGGGAGATGGCGCAAAGATGGCGAGATCAAATGAGAACGATTTAACGGAGAAATTGGCAGAAGGTCACCGAAAATATGGTGATGGCAACTTTACAGTACAGAACATCGGTGATGAAACCAACCCGGATTGGACTATCGTAAAAAATGTGAGGAAAGGATCGGCAGGTATTCGAGAAGAGGAAGATATATTAAGACTGCGATCAAAATATATAAAATAGTACGGAAATGAGCAGGCCGAGAGTTTGAACATCTTCTAGGACGCTGAAAAACCCTTGTTATCTTTTGATAACAAGGGTTTCTTGTTTAGTTATTAATAAACTTCTCAAATACAAAACCATAATCTTTCACATTATATTGTTTCTTCGTATCAACAAGCCAGTTAAAGGCAATCTCATTCATTTCTTTAAACTGCTCTGCTAAATTTACTTGTGCGTTTGAAATACGGCTAAAAGCGTTAGATGCCATATCTAAACTTTTATGTGCATACTGCAATGTAATGTCGTTGTCGTATGAAATTTCTTCGATTTTAAGTAAAGCTTTATATAAATCTTTTAATTCCTCGATATGTTTTTTATGAACATCAATTGAATAATGTTCATCTCCCATTTGAAATTTAATTTCTACATCTAAATCAATCGTTCCCGCAGTTTCAAGCGCTACGTTTTTAATTTGATATTTACTATAGCTAAAGCGGCGTAGTGTACGTTTTTTGCTTGTCGCACTTGTACCATCTAGGTGAAGTAATCCTTTGTTTGTGAAGCAATATTCATCTGATTTCGATTTAATTAGAAAATAAATTTTCTCTCCATCTTCATGCATTACGTAATCATCAGCATCGACCTTGTCATAATCTTTCGGTGTAATTACAGAACCTACATCACTTAACCCTAAAACATCAGCAGCTACTTTTTTGAACATATATAATCCCCCTTGTAAATTAAATTCTTAATTATACAAAAATATATTAACATGGTTTTAACAAAGAGTTTTCTTTTAATGAGAAAATGTTGGGAGGTAAGTTAAGAAAAGGAACGAATATTATTTTGAAAATATGTAAAAAGGTGCTGAGAAAAAGTGTACCATCATACAAAAACAAAAGGAGATTTAGCTGTTTTAAAGGCACAAGTTGATTTGTATGAAAAAGGATATATGATTTTAATACCACAAACAGAGCATTCGCCCTTTGATCTTGTAGTATATAAGGGCGGGGTATTTAAAACGGTGCAAGTGAAATATAGAGAGTTGAATGCAAGAGGGATACTGGAAGTAAGATTCCGATCTAGTTATTCTACAGCAAGCGGAGTCGCTACAAAAGAAGTGAATAAAGAAGAAATAGACGTGTATTGTGTATATTGTCCTCAAACGGATTGTTGTTATTATTTCAATCCGAAATTATTTAGTAAATCTATTAGTTTAAGAGTGGATTCTCCGAAAAATAAACAAGAGAAAAAAGTTAATTTTGCAAGTGATTATAGAGAAATTCCGTGAAAGCACCTCAAGCGATATGGGGTGTTTTTCAATCTCTCTTTGAAATCTTACAATTCTGTAAGGTAACTGTAAGGTAGTTCGATGGTAACAAATTGCTAATCCTCTATAATGAAGGTAACAACGATAAAACGAGGAGGAAGAAATAATGAAGGGATTAATCGTAACGGGTTTAACAGTTGCTTTTGGATTTGTAGCGTATGAGAAATTAACGTATGTAGTTGATGTTGTAAAACATTTAATCGCTTAGAGGAAACTACCATGAGAGGGAAAGGGAATGAGTGAATGAATGGAATGGTTATTTGGAATTATAGGTACTTGTAGTGTAGTGTTATTGTTCTTTGTCCCGAGTGGTATACTTAGTTCGACAACGAGTTTGTTCTTCTTAAGTTTGTTTGCTTGTACGATGCTTATCATTATGTTTTTAATGAAGCGAAGTAAACCAATCTTCTACTTTAGCATGATTGTTATGGCAATTATTGTTCTCCAAATTATTACCCTTGTTATATACCCCACTATTATAAAAGCTTTCCATTAATGATGAATCCTCTGCTTGAATTGCTGAGGGTTTTTATTTGCATATTTTTAATTTTGAGTAGGAATTCACTTGTATTGAAATATAAAAATTAAATATTTCTATATTTCAAACAAAGGGTTTCGGGATGTTGTGTTCTCATTACTCATTTGATATATTTACTTTAAAGATAATTAAAATCTAGAAAAAGAGGCGGACGTATGGATAAAAAAGAAAATACGGTCGTATTGTTTCCGCAACTATCAGAGCGCTATATTGATGAAGGTTTTTTAGCGCTGAAAGAGCGGAAATTCGAAGATGCATTGCGCTGCTTTGAAATATTACGTCAGTATAATGCAGAAACGGAACAAACGGAACTAGCTTCGGTTATTTGTTTGTTAGAATTAAAACATATGGAAGAAGCGAAAGAGAAATGTGAACAGTTACTGGAAACAGGAGCGGTCTTATTTGGTGATATTCTTGAAACGTATGTGACAATTTTAGTTCAAACAAATGATTATGAAGGCGTTATTGAAACTGTTGAAAAAGTTTTGCAAACGAAAGATGTAATGCCTGAGCAAAAGGAAAAATTAGCACAGCTCGCTTTATTTGCAGAAGGTATGTTACATGAAGTAGATACATCACGAGTTGATTCGAATTTTGAGTTAGATGAATTTACTAATGAAATATTTGGAGAAAACTTTGGGCAAAAGCTAAGAGCGATTCAGCAACTTTCGTTAAAAGACTTGGATCTTGCATTACCTATTTTAAAGAAATTTTTAATAGACGAAAAACAGCACCCTTATTTGAAAACTTCTATTTTATATAAAATGATAGAAAATCAAATAGAAGAAGAGATAGAGGTAGAAAAGTTTGGGAATACGATCAAGGTAATTCCGGCATTTACAGGTCATAATGAGGAGCAATCCGATAACATTATACATAGATTATCAAGTCGATTAGAGCAAAATTATCCTGATATATTTGATGCGATGGTTACATATTGGAAAGAATTGCAAATTAGCATTTTCCCATTCGCTCTATTAATGGATAAAGTGGAGATTTGGGCTGCTGTTTTAGAGAGAATTGGTAGAAAGCGTTTCGGGTTGACTATTGATGAAGAAGAGCTTATGACAGCGTATAATATTGAATTAGAAGAGTTTCATATTGCCTATCAATGGTTATTACGTGTCGAAAGAGAAGGATATTTGCCCGTATAATTATGAAAAAGAATCGTTCGGTTCTTGAAACGAGCATATTCTATGTTATAATGTAAGGGTTGCAAAAGGCAGAAATCTGCCTGTTTGTAAGAGAAGAGAAGTGTAATTCTCTTACTTAATATGTTTCATATTATTCTCGAACAAAATATACCGTAGTTGTCTTTTAGGCAATTAGTAGATTGGAACATTATATCTGAAAGCTTTTGCTAGAGGATTATTTGTACTTTTGTTATTTCAAAAAAGAGATAATGAAGATCTTAATCTATAGAGGTATGTGCATACATTATTATAGTTGGAGGGAAAGAATAAATGGCTGCAAAATGGGAAAAATTAGAAGGTAACGTAGGCGTTTTAACAATCGAAGTTGATGCTAAAGAAGTAAACAACTCTATCGACGCTGCGTTCAAAAAAGTAGTAAAAACAATCAACGTACCAGGTTTCCGTAAAGGAAAAATGCCTCGTCCGTTATTCGAACAACGCTTTGGTGTTGAATCTTTATACCAAGATGCTTTAGATATCATCTTACCAAAAGCATACGGTGAAGCAATCGATGAAGCTGGTATCTTCCCAGTTGCTCATCCTGAAATCGACATTGAGAAGTTCGAAAAAAATGCTAACCTTATCTTCACTGCAAAAGTTACAGTGAAACCTGAAGTTAAATTAGGTGAGTACAAAGGTTTAGCAGTAGAAAAAGTTGAAACAACTGTAACTGACGAAGATGTAGAGAACGAATTAAAATCTTTACAAGAGCGTCAAGCTGAGCTAGTTGTTAAAGAAGAAGGAACTGTTGAAAACGGTGATACAGCTGTAATCGACTTCGAAGGTTTCGTTGATGGCGAAGCATTTGAAGGCGGAAAAGGCGAAAACTACTCTCTAGCAATCGGTTCTGGTACATTCATCCCAGGTTTCGAAGAGCAATTAATTGGTCTTAAATCTGGTGAGTCTAAAGACGTTGAAGTATCATTCCCAGAAGAGTACCATGCTGCTGAATTAGCTGGCAAACCAGCAACATTCAAAGTAACAGTTCACGAAATCAAAACAAAAGAACTTCCTGAGTTAAACGACGAGTTCGCTAAAGAAGCTGACGAAGCGGTTGCAACTCTTGATGAATTAAAAGCAAAACTTCGCACAAACTTAGAAGAAGGCAAAAAGCACGAAGCTGAGCACAAAGTACGTGACGAAGTAGTAGAATTAGCTGCTGCTAACGCTGAAATCGACATTCCAGAAGCTATGATCGACACTGAGTTAGATCGTATGGTTCGTGAATTCGAGCAACGTTTAAGCCAACAAGGTATGAACCTTGAGCTTTACTACCAATTCACAGGTACTGATGCTGACAAGTTAAAAGAGCAAATGAAAGAAGACGCTCAAAAACGCGTAAGAATCAACCTTGTTCTTGAAGCTATCATTGAAGCTGAAAACATCGAAGTTACTGAAGAAGAAGTAACTGCAGAAGTTGAAAAAATGGCTGAAATGTACGGTATGCCAGTAGACGCTATCAAGCAAGCTCTTGGAAGCGTAGACGCTTTAGCTGAAGATCTTAAAGTTCGTAAAGCTGTAGACTTCTTAGTAGAAAACGCTGCATAATAAAATAACAAGGCGCGATTTTAATCGTGCCTTGTTTTATAAATATAGAAATATATTTATAAAACTTTTCGATGAAGAAGGAAAACTTCCTTAATAAGTCGAATATACATATTTCAAAAGTTTTAAAAACTTTTTATTTGTACATAACTAGTCATATTATTTGTATTTCTCGCCACGTAGTGACATAATATGTATTTACATACGATACATTTATCGTGTACATACGAAGGCAAGAGGTTAGCACTTTGTAAGGGGTGTGAAAATATGTTTAAATTTAATGATGAAAAAGGGCAATTAAAATGTTCTTTCTGTGGTAAAACACAAACGCAAGTCCGAAAGTTAGTTGCAGGTCCAGGTGTTTACATTTGTGACGAGTGTATCGAACTTTGTACTGAAATTGTACAAGAGGAGCTTGCGAAAGACGAAGAAGTAGAATTCAAAGATGTACCGAAACCGGTAGAAATTCGTGAAATTTTAGATGAGTATGTCATCGGACAAGATAACGCGAAAAAAGCACTAGCGGTAGCGGTATATAACCATTACAAACGCATTAATTCTAACAGCAAAATTGATGATGTAGAATTAGCGAAGAGTAATATCGCACTTATCGGGCCAACAGGTAGTGGTAAAACATTACTGGCACAAACGTTAGCGCGTATTTTAAATGTTCCATTTGCAATCGCGGACGCAACATCTTTAACTGAAGCTGGGTACGTTGGGGAAGATGTAGAAAACATCTTACTTAAATTAATCCAAGCAGCTGATTATGATGTAGAGAAAGCGGAAAAAGGAATCATTTATATTGATGAGATTGATAAAGTGGCACGTAAGTCCGAAAATCCATCAATTACACGTGATGTATCTGGTGAAGGTGTGCAGCAGGCACTTCTGAAAATTTTAGAAGGTACTGTAGCAAGCGTTCCACCTCAAGGTGGCCGTAAGCATCCGCATCAAGAGTTTATTCAAATTGATACAACGAATATCTTATTCATCTGTGGTGGAGCGTTTGATGGCATCGAGCCAATTATTAAACGTCGTCTTGGTGAAAAAGTAATTGGATTTGGTTCTGAGAAGAAAAATGCTGATGTAAATGAGAAGCATGTTTTATCTCACGTATTACCAGAGGACCTTTTAAGATTTGGTTTAATTCCAGAGTTTATCGGTCGTCTTCCAGTTATTGCGAACCTAGAGCCGCTTGATGAAGATGCTCTTGTTGATATTTTAACGAAACCGAAAAATGCACTTGTTAAGCAATTCCAAAAACTATTGGAGCTTGACGATGTTGAGTTAGAGTTTGAAGAAGGCGCACTAATTGAGATTGCGAAAAAAGCAATTGAACGTAAAACAGGTGCTCGTGGACTTCGTTCTATTATTGAAGGCTTAATGCTTGAGGTAATGTTCGAGCTACCATCTCGCAAAGATATCGAGAAGTGTATTCTTACAAAAGAAACAGTAGCTGATAATGCAGCACCAAAATTGGTGTTACAAGACGGTACTGTACTTGATACAAAAACATCTGCATAATGCGAAGGAGAAACAGCAATTTTTATAATTGCTGTTTTTCTTTATGTTTAGCTATGTTCCTCCGCGGAAATACTAAGAGATAAAACATTGCGGGAGGAAATAAATGATGAGCTGGACAAATATATTTTTACTTGTTCAACTTGTTTTTGGTGTAATTGTCGGATTGTATTTTTGGCATTTACTTCGAAATCAGCGAACACAAAAAGTTTCAATTGATCGAGAATCGAAAAAAGAATTAGAACAGCTTCGTAAAATGCGCGAGATTTCTTTAACAGAGCCGCTTGCGGAAAAGGTGCGTCCTACATCCTTTTTAGATATTGTAGGGCAAGAGGACGGGATTAAGTCGTTAAAAGCGGCTCTTTGTGGTCCGAACCCGCAACATGTGATTATATATGGTCCGCCAGGTGTCGGAAAGACAGCGGCAGCACGTCTCGTATTAGAAGAAGCGAAACGAAATCCAAAATCTCCATTTCGCACAAATGCAACATTTATTGAACTGGATGCGACGACAGCTCGGTTTGATGAACGTGGTATTGCAGACCCTTTAATTGGTTCGGTGCATGATCCAATTTATCAAGGTGCTGGTGCGATGGGGCAAGCAGGTATTCCGCAACCGAAAAAAGGTGCGGTAACAGATGCTCACGGTGGTATTTTGTTTATTGATGAGATAGGTGAATTACATCCGATTCAAATGAACAAAATGTTAAAGGTGCTAGAAGATCGGAAAGTGTTTTTGGAAAGTGCATACTACAGTGAAGAGAATACGATGATTCCAACGTATATACATGACATTTTTCAAAAAGGTTTACCAGCCGATTTTCGCTTAGTTGGGGCGACGACACGTTCGCCAGAGGAGATTCCTCCTGCTATTCGGTCGCGCTGTTTAGAAGTGTTCTTCCGTGAGTTAGATACAGAAGAAATTCAAAAAGTAGCGAAGAATGCGGCTGACAAAGTGGAAATGCAAATCGGTGAAAATGGTATTGAAATGATCGGGATGTATGCAAGAAATGGGCGAGAAGCGATTAATCTTGTACAAATTTCTGCTGGAATGGCAATAAATGAAGAACGTCCTTTCATTAAAGATGAAGATATAGAGTGGGTTGTTCACTCTAGTCAACTTACACCGAAGTATGAAAAACGCATTTACCCTATTCCGAGAATCGGTCTTGTAAATGGACTTGCTGTATACGGACCAAATACAGGCGCGTTATTAGAAATTGAAGTAACAGCAATCAAGGCGAAAGATAAAGGATCGGTAAATGTTACTGGAATTGTTGAAGAGGAAAGTATTGGTAGTCAAACGAAATCCATTCGTCGTAAAAGTATGGCGAAAGGTTCTGTAGATAATGTATTAACAGTGCTTCGATCTCTAGATGTATTGCCAGAAGGGTACGATATACATATTAATTTTCCAGGTGGTATCCCGATTGATGGGCCTTCGGCGGGAATTGCTATGGCAACAGGTGTGTATTCAGCAGTGCATCATACGTATGTGAATAATGAAGTAGCGATGACTGGTGAGATAAGTATACACGGGGAAGTGAAACCTATCGGTGGTGTGTACGCAAAAATAAAAGCTGCGAAAAAGGCAGGAGCTAAGAAAGTTATCATTCCTGCTGAAAACATGCAACCATTTTTGTATACAATAAAAGGAATTGAAATTATTCCTGTTCGGAAGTTGAAGGAAGTATTTGAGCTAACGTTTATACAGGAAAATATACATCGAGAGCTCGATGTACATACTACGATAGACGAAACAGATGCACAATCAATGTGAGAATGAACGATAATAGTATTTGCCAGACTTCGTTTAAGTTTGTATGCTTAAGCGGAGTCTTTTTTCTTTTATAAGGGAGAAAAAACGAGGGATTTACAGTTGCGGAGAATCTCTGCAATTGCATCTAGATGTATTGTAATATAAAATAGTTGAACAGGAGTTTAATTTATTATGGAGGTGCTATGTCTAGTATGAATACGAATGAAAGAATCGTGCCCCTCCTACCATTA
Source organism: Bacillus sp. FSL W8-0519 (assembly GCF_038005585.1). Lineage (NCBI taxonomy): Bacteria > Bacillati > Bacillota > Bacilli > Caryophanales > Bacillaceae > Bacillus > Bacillus sp. FSL W8-0519. The sequence continues at coordinate 4,321,832 of NZ_JBBOTL010000001.1, read as the reverse complement.
AGAGGCGTTCTCGTATATCCAACGATGGTTCTGCATCTTGATGTAGGACGTGATAAATCGATACAAGCACTAGAGCAGGCGGCAATGGATGAAAATATCATCTTTTTAGCAATGCAAAAAGAAATGAATATCGATGATCCGAAAGAAGATGACATATATAGTGTAGGTACAGTGGCGAAAGTGAAGCAAATGTTAAAATTGCCGAACGGTACGCTTCGTGTCCTTGTAGAAGGTTTACATAGAGCAGAAGTAGTAGAGTTTATCGAAGAAGAAAATGTAGTGCAAGTTTCTATTAAAACGATAACGGAAGAAGTGGAAGCTGATTTAGAAGAGAAAGCTCTTATGCGCACATTACTGGAGCATTTCGAACAATATATTAAAGTTTCGAAAAAAGTTTCAAATGAAACATTTGCAACGGTAGCTGATGTAGAAGAGCCAGGAAGATTAGCGGATTTAATTGCTTCTCACTTGCCAATTAAAACGAAGCAGAAACAAGAGATTTTAGAAATCATATCTGTGAAAGAACGATTACATACACTTATTTCAATTATTCAAGATGAACAAGAATTACTTAGTTTAGAAAAGAAAATTGGACAAAAAGTGAAACGTTCAATGGAGCGCACGCAAAAAGAATATTTTTTACGTGAGCAAATGAAGGCGATTCAAACTGAACTTGGCGATAAAGAAGGTAAGGGCGGGGAAGTTGAAGAACTTCGTGAGAAAATTGAACAGTCAGGAATGCCTGAAGAAACAATGAAGGCCGCACTGAAAGAATTAGATCGTTATGAAAAGTTACCAGCAAGTTCTGCGGAGAGCGGTGTTATTCGCAATTATATCGATTGGTTATTAGCACTTCCGTGGACAGAGGCAACAGAAGATATGATTGATCTTGCTCATTCTGAAGAGATTTTAAACAAAGATCATTACGGTCTTGAGAAAGTGAAAGAGCGCGTACTTGAATATTTAGCGGTACAGAAGTTAACGAATTCATTAAAAGGGCCTATCCTTTGTTTAGTAGGACCACCTGGGGTCGGAAAAACTTCGTTAGCGCGTTCTATTGCAACATCATTAAATCGTAATTTTGTCCGTGTATCCCTTGGTGGTGTGCGTGATGAATCTGAAATTCGTGGTCACCGTCGTACGTACGTTGGAGCAATGCCAGGACGTATTATTCAAGGTATGAAAAAGGCGAAATCAGTTAATCCAGTCTTCTTATTAGATGAAATTGATAAAATGTCTAACGATTTCCGTGGAGATCCTTCAGCAGCATTACTTGAAGTGTTAGACCCAGAACAAAACCATAACTTCAGTGATCATTATATTGAAGAACCATATGATCTATCGAAAGTTATGTTTGTAGCAACTGCGAATACACTTTCCAGTATTCCAGGTCCGTTACTTGACCGTATGGAAATTATTTCGATTGCTGGCTATACAGAGCTTGAAAAGGTTCACATTGCTCGTGAACATTTATTGCCGAAACAATTAAAAGAGCATGGCTTACGAAAAGGTAATTTACAAGTACGTGATGAAGCGCTTCTTGAAATTATCCGCTATTATACACGTGAGGCTGGTGTTCGTACATTAGAGCGCCAAATTGCAAAGGTTTGTCGTAAAGCAGCAAAGATTATCGTTACAGCAGAACGTAAGCGTATTGTAGTAACAGAGAAAAACGTTGTTGATTTACTTGGTAAGCACATATTCCGTTATGGGCAAGCTGAAAAAACAGACCAAGTTGGTATGGCGACAGGTTTAGCGTATACGGCAGCAGGTGGCGATACACTGGCGATCGAAGTGTCCGTAGCGCCAGGTAAAGGGAAATTAATTTTAACAGGGAAACTTGGGGATGTTATGAAAGAATCCGCACAAGCAGCGTTTAGCTATATTCGTTCTCGTGCAGAAGAGCTTCAGATTGATCCTGATTTCCATGAGAAAAATGATATTCATATTCATGTTCCAGAAGGAGCAGTTCCAAAGGATGGACCGTCAGCAGGTATTACGATGGCAACGGCACTTATTTCTGCGCTAACAGGTATTCCTGTAAGTAAAGAAGTGGGGATGACAGGTGAAATTACACTTCGTGGTCGTGTATTACCGATTGGTGGTTTAAAAGAAAAAACATTAAGTGCTCACCGCGCAGGTTTAACAAAGATTATTTTACCAGCGGAAAATGAGAAAGATTTAGATGATATTCCAGAGAGCGTAAAAGAAAACCTTACGTTTGTGCTTGCATCTCATTTAGATGAAGTATTGGAGCACGCATTAGTAGGAGTGAAACAATGAAAGTAACAAAAGCAGACATTGTAATTAGTGCTGTTAAACCAGAACAATATCCAGACGGTGACTTACCAGAAATTGCATTAGCAGGTCGTTCAAATGTCGGGAAGTCTTCCTTTATTAATAAAATTTTAAATCGTAAAAAGTTAGTACGTATTTCTTCTAAACCAGGAAAAACACAAACATTAAACTTCTTCTTAATTAATGAGATGATGCACTTTGTGGACGTTCCAGGTTACGGATATGCGAAAGTATCTAAAACAGAGCGCGCGGCTTGGGGTAAAATGATTGAAACGTATTTTACAACACGTGAGCAATTAGATGCAGCTGTATTAGTAGTTGATTTACGTCACAAACCAACAAATGATGATGTAATGATGTATGATTTCTTAAAGCATTATGACATTCCAACCATTATTATTGCAACGAAAGCCGATAAAATTCCGAAAGGGAAATGGCAAAAGCATTTAAAAGTTGTAAAAGAAACGCTTGATATTGAAAGTGGCGATGAAGTCGTTCTATTCTCTTCTGAAACAGGACTTGGGAAAGAAGAAGCATGGAAAGCAATTCATAAATTTACAAAAACAAAAAACGCGTGACGAATGTCGCGCGTTTTTTTCTTTATACACTTTTAGCGTACGTTTAATGTAACCTCAATATTTCCTCGTGTTGCTTTAGAGTAAGGACATACACCGTGAGCGGCTTCTACAAGTTCTTGTGCTTCGCTATGTGAAACGCCAGCGACATGTACATCAAGTACAGCAGATAGGCCGAAACCACCATCTGTATCTTTTCCGATAGAAACGTGAGCAGTTACTTCTGTACTTTCTACTTTCACACGTTTCGTACGAATGACAAGTTGTAATGCACTATCAAAACAAGCAGCGTAACCAGCAGCAAATAGTTGTTCTGGATTTGTTGCCTCTCCGCCTGCACCACCTAGTGCTTTCGGCATTTTCACATCAAGATTTAATATGCCATCATCTGATACTACTTTTCCATTTCTTCCACCTGTAGCAGTTACTGAAGCAGTATATAATTTATCCATGTTTATTCCCCTTTTCTATCATTAATTGTTTTCATTGTTTCAATTAGTTTATTTAATTGAATTAATAAAGAACGATATTCTTGTTCTGTAATTCCTAAATTTGTTGCCATCGTTGTCGGCAATGAACAAGCCTTATCTTGTAAATCTTTTCCTTGTTCTGTTAATTCAATACACACTTTTCGCTCATCTTCTTTGGAACGAACGCGTTTTACAAGGTTTAATGATTCCATTCGTTTTAACATAGGTGTTAACGTACCGGAATCTAAAAATAGACGTTCTCCAATTTCTTTTACTGTTAATCCATCTTGCTCCCATAGTACGAGTAAAGTAATGTACTGTGGATACGTAATGCCCATTTCTTCTAAATATGGTCGGTAAAAGCGTGTAACCTCTCTAGAACAAGCATAAATAGAAAAACAAAGTTGATTATCTAGATGCAAAGAATCTTCTGTCATGAATGACTCCTTTCTAATTAAGTTGTGCACAATTTAATTTTGTAAAATCAATATAACGAAAAAGAAATACAATGTCAAATACATTGTATTGAGAAAGTTTGTGCTACAATTTGGAACAATCATACATATTTTCCTTCATGATGAAAGAAGATAGGAAAGATGATGTTATAATTTATATGGAATAGTTTCCATCACTTGATTATGAGGGCTTTTTTTGGTAACGTACAAATAGAGTTATTAATTTATAATCATTATAAAGTAGAAAAATTTTATTCATTTTACTGAATCTCCTTTCTTACATATGGAGAATAAATAAAAAAATAATCGGTTGTTCACACGATTGTCAGATTCATAAGAGGAAAGTTGTATTATGATAGTAGATAAAGTGATAAAACGGGTGAAGGGGGACATGCTGCGTGCATATTCTTGTTGTTAGTGTAAATTATCGAACAGCCCCTGTAGAATTTCGTGAGAAACTCACATTTCAGGCAGCAGAGCTAGAGCAAGCAATGACTACATTACAAAATCAAAAGAGCGTGTTAGAGAATGTTATTGTATCAACTTGTAATCGCACTGAGGTTTATGCTGTTGTCGATCAATTACACACGGGACGGTATTATATTAAGAAGTTTTTAGCTGATTGGTTTCAGCTTGAAATAGAAGAAGTCGCACCATATTTAACTATTTTTGAACAAGATGGTGCAATTGATCATTTATTCCGCGTAACGTGCGGTTTAGATTCTATGGTAGTTGGAGAGACGCAAATTTTAGGTCAAATAAAAGATAGCTTTTTAGAAGCGCAACAAGTAAAAGCAACAGGGACAATTTTTAATGAATTGTTTAAGCAAGTTATTACATTGGCGAAACGTGCTCACTCAGAAACGACAATTGGTGAAAGCGCGATGTCTGTTAGTTATGCTGCTGTTGAGCTTGGGAAGAAAATATTTGGCGAGTTAACAGATTGTCACGTACTTATTCTTGGTGCTGGTAAAATGGGTGAACTTGCACTACAAAACTTATATGGAAGTGGTGCTCGTAAAGTAACAGTCATGAATAGAACGCTTTCAAAAGCAGAAATAATGGCTGAGAAATATATGGGACACGCAAAACCTTTAAGTGAATTACAATGTGCATTATTAGAAGCTGATATTTTAATTAGTTCAACTGGTGCATCGGATTATGTCATTACGAAAGAGATGATGACAAAGGTAGAGAAAATGCGCTCTGGTCGTCCATTATTTATGGTTGATATTGCAGTGCCGCGTGATATTGATCCAGCAATTGATGAGCTAGAAGGTTCTTTCTTGTATGACATTGATGATTTGCAAGGAGTAGTGGAAGCGAACCGTGCTGAGCGTTTGAAAGAAGCAGAGAAAATTCAATTTATGATTGAAGAGGAAATTGTTGTATTTAAAACGTGGTTAAGTACACTTGGTGTCGTTCCGTTAATATCAGCTCTTCGTGATAAGGCACTTGCTATTCAAAGTGAAACGATGGAAAGTCTGGAACGAAAAATACCGAATCTTAGTGATCGTGAGAGAAAAGTAATTAGTAAGCATACGAAAAGTATTATTAATCAATTATTAAAAGACCCAATTTTGGTAGCGAAAGAAATAGCTGCTGAAGAGGGAGCAGACGAAAAATTAGCGTTATTTGCAAAGATTTTCGATTTAGAAATGGAAGACGTAGAGAGTCGTGCGGAAGAAGTAGAACATAAAAGAGCGTGGACACCATCCGTTCCATCTTTATAATTTGGAAGGATGATCGGATGAGTTTTTTAAATAACAGTATTATTTATCATATTGCAATTATTTTATATGCTTGTAGCATTAGTTTATATTTTATAGATTATTTCCAAAGTAACCGAAAGGCGAACCGATTTGCTTTTTGGTTACTTTCGATTGTATGGGTTCTGCATTCTATTTTTATGTTGCTTAGAGCTACAGATTCAGAAACGAACCCCCTTTTAACCTTATTATCAGGTATTTATTTTTATGTTTGGCTATTGATTACGATGTCGTTAGTCATTAATCGATTTATGAGAATCGATTTTTTAGTCTTTTTTACAAATGTTGTTGCATTTGGCGTAAGCGCTTTTTCTATTTTTACGCCGCTTGGAAAGATGTCGCCGATACTTGCAGAGCAATTAGTTTCGGAGCTTGTATATGTACATGTCGGTATGGCTATTATTTCTTATGCAACTTTTACTGTATCGTTCATTTTTTCTATTATGTATTTATTGCAATATCGCCTATTAAAAAAGAAAAAATGGAATGCCAGATTAAGAAGGTTAGGGAATTTACCGAAGCTAGAATCGATGTCTTACGGATTAAATTTATTTTCTGTTCCATTTTTCTTACTAGCTATTTTATTAGGATGCATATGGGGATATACAAAATTGGACAATTTCCATTGGTATGATACGAAAGTAATCGGGTCCTTTGTCGTTCTATTTGTATATTGTGCTGGCCTATATTTACGAGCGGCAGATGTGTTGCAAGGGAAGAAAATCGTGCAGTGGAACATCGGAGCATTTCTCGTAATGCTAATTAATATTTTTCTATTAAGCAGTTTATCCAACTTCCACTTTTGGTATTTATAATGAGGAGAGAAAATTATGCGCAAAATTATTGTAGGGTCACGAAAGAGTAAATTAGCATTAACGCAAACAAATTGGTTTATTGATCAGTTAAAAGCGCTAGGTTTACCATATGAATTTGAAGTGAAAGAAATCGTCACAAAAGGCGATGTAATTTTAGATGTTACTCTTTCAAAAGTAGGTGGCAAAGGCTTGTTTGTGAAGGAGATTGAACATGCGCTACTTACGAAAGAAATTGATATGGCTGTACATAGTATGAAAGATATGCCGGCCGTACTTCCAGAAGGATTAATGATTGGTTGTACACCAAAGCGTGTTGACCCTCGTGATGCTTTTATCTCAAAAAACGGAGCGTCGTTTAAAGAGTTAGCAGAAGGCGCTATCTTAGGTACGAGTAGTTTAAGACGTAGTGCACAGCTACTCGCTGCGAGACCAGACTTACAAGTGAAGTGGATTCGCGGAAATATCGATACACGTTTACGCAAATTAAAAGAAGAAGATTACGATGCAATTATTTTAGCGACAGCGGGATTACAAAGAATGGGCTGGGATAATGAAGTTATTACAGAACATTTAGATGAGACGTTATGTGTACCTGCTGTAGGACAAGGTGCATTAGCGATTGAGTGTCGTGAGGATGATAAAGATTTACTGCAGTTGTTAGCTCATATGAATGATGGAGTAACAGAAAAAACAGTGGCAGCAGAACGCGTATTTCTTCATAAACTTGAAGGTGGATGCCAAGTTCCAATCGCTGGATATGCAACTCTTACGGAAAACGATGCAATCGAATTAACAGCTCTTGTCGGGTCTATGGACGGTTCGGTTTTATTGAAAGAGACAGTAGTAGGAACTGATCCAGAGAAAGTAGGATTAGAGGCTGCGGACCGTTTAATTAACCAAGGCGCAAAAGAACTCATTCTTGCTGCAAATAAGGGGCAACAATAAATATGAACGCTCTCGCTGGCAAAACGGTATTGATTACACGTGCCCAGCATCAAGCAAAACAAATGAGTGTAGCGGTGAAAGAAAAGAGCGGAATTCCATTGGAAATTCCGCTTTTGCGTATGGAAGGTATGTCTCATAGGCAAATTCAACATATAGCAGGGCAGTTACATTCGTATGACTGGGTTATTTTTACGAGTAAAAATGGGGTAGCTTTTTTTCTAGATCGTTTGAGACAGAAGCTACCTGTAACGACTAAAATTGCTGCAGTAGGTGTGAAAACAAAGTTAGAGTTAGAAAAGCGAGGCTATCGAGTGGATTTTGTTCCAACTTCATTTGTTGCAGAAGTATTTGCAGAAGAGTTTGTAAAAAGATTAAGTGGAAACGAACGTATTTTATTTCCGAAAGGGAATTTAGCAAGAGACGTAATTCCAGTTGCGCTTCGTGAAATGGGTGTTTCTCTAGATGAGCTTATCGTATATGGTACGAAAGAAAATGTAGAGAAAAAGCAAGAGCTTATAGAAGCGTTAGAAGTAGGGAAAGTAGACATTATTACATTTACGAGCCCTTCCACTGTTACGAGTTTTGTTCGTTTACTTGAGGATACAAACTGGAGAGAATGGACAAAAAAATGTACAATTGCTTGTATAGGGCCTATTACGGAAAAAGAGGCGAGCCTTTATTTTCCGCATATTATTATGCCGAAAGAGTACACTGTAGAAGCATTACTACAATGTGTTTGTGAATCTATAAAATAAAAGAATGGGGATAGAAATCTATGAACTCTTTACAATTTAATCGTCATCGTCGCTTAAGACAAAGTGGAGGCATGCGTGCGCTTGTGCGTGAAACGTTTTTACATACGGAAGATTTTATTTACCCTATTTTTGTATTAGAAGGAGAGAATGTTCGTAATGAAGTGCCTTCTATGCCAGGCGTATATCAAATATCTTTAGATTTATTGCAAGCTGAAATGCAAGAAGTTGTTGATTTAGGTATTCGTTCTGTTATTGTATTTGGTTTACCTGCTGAAAAAGATGAAGTTGGATCATCAGCATATTGTGATCATGGAATTGTGCAACGTGCGATTCAGCAAATTAAAGGTGAATTCCCTGATCTAGTAGTAGTTGCGGATACATGTTTATGCCAATTCACAAGCCATGGTCATTGCGGTGTAATTGAAGATGGTATTATTTTAAATGACGAGTCTCTTGCAGTTCTTGCAAAAACAGCTGTAAGCCAAGCGAAAGCAGGAGCGGACATTATTGCGCCATCAAACATGATGGACGGATTCGTAACAGCAATTCGCCACGCATTAGATGAAAATGGTTTTGGACATGTACCAGTTATGTCGTACGCTGTTAAATATTCATCAGCATTTTACGGACCATTCCGTGATGCGGCGCATGGTGCACCGCAATTTGGTGATCGTAAAACATATCAAATGGACCCAGCGAACCGCATGGAAGCATTCCGTGAAGCAGAATCAGATGTAATGGAAGGGGCAGATTTCTTAATTGTAAAGCCAGCTCTTTCTTACTTAGATATCGTTCGTGATGTGAAAAATAACTTTAATTTACCAGTCGTTGCTTATAACGTAAGCGGTGAATATTCAATGATTAAAGCGGCAGCGCAAAATGGCTGGATTAATGAAAAAGAAGTTGTACTTGAAAAATTAATTAGTATGAAACGCGCAGGAGCAGATTTAATTATTACGTATCATGCGAAAGATGCAGCAAGATGGTTACAAGAAGGAGGCGCTAAATAATGAAAAAGTTTGATAAGTCGATTGCAGCGTTTGAAGAGGCTCAAGATTTAATGCCTGGTGGCGTAAATAGCCCAGTTCGTGCTTTTAAGTCTGTCGGTATGAATCCGTTGTTTATGGAGCGTGGAAAAGGCTCTAAAGTATATGATATCGATGGAAATGAATACATCGATTACGTATTATCATGGGGTCCATTAATTCATGGTCATGCAAATGATTGTGTTGTTGAGGCTTTAAAAGCTGTTGCTGAAAAAGGTACGAGCTTCGGTGCTCCAACGGAAATTGAAAATAAATTAGCGAAACTTGTTATTGAGCGTGTTCCATCAATTGAGATTGTGCGTATGGTTAACTCTGGAACAGAAGCGACAATGAGTGCGCTACGTTTAGCTCGTGGTTATACAGGGCGTAACAAAATTTTGAAATTTATCGGTTGTTATCACGGTCATGGTGACTCGTTATTAATTAAAGCGGGTTCTGGGGTAGCGACGCTAGGTTTACCAGATAGCCCTGGTGTACCAGAAGGTGTAGCGAAAAATACGATTACAGTAGCGTATAACGATTTAGAAAGTGTGAAATACGCTTTCGAACAATTCGGTGATGATATTGCTTGTGTCATTGTAGAACCAGTAGCAGGGAATATGGGTGTTGTTCCTCCGCAACCAGGATTTTTAGAAGGTCTTCGTGAAGTAACAGAGCAAAATGGCGCATTGCTTATTTTTGATGAAGTAATGACAGGATTCCGTGTTGCTTATAATTGTGGACAAGGTTATTACGGTGTAACACCTGATTTAACTTGTTTAGGTAAAGTAATCGGTGGTGGATTACCGGTAGGAGCATACGGTGGTAAAGCAGAAATTATGCGCCAAGTTGCACCGAGCGGACCGATTTATCAAGCAGGTACTTTATCAGGTAACCCACTAGCAATGGCAGCAGGTTATGAAACGTTAGTACAGTTAACGCCAGAATCGTATGTAGAATTTGAGCGTAAAGCTGAAATGTTAGAAGCTGGCTTACGTAAAGCGGCTGAAAAACATGGCATTCCACATCATATCAATCGTGCGGGTTCTATGATTGGTATCTTCTTTACAGATGAACCAGTTATTAATTACGATGCAGCAAAATCTTCAAACTTAGAGTTCTTTGCGGCTTACTATCGTGAAATGGTAGAACAAGGGGTATTTTTACCGCCATCTCAATTCGAAGGTTTATTCTTATCGACAGCACATAGTGATGCTGATATTGAAGCGACGATTGCAGCGGCTGAAATTGCAATGTCAAAATTAAAAGCTTAATTGAATAAAGAAAATCGCTCTCCGTAAGGGGAGCGATTTTTTTTATTCATAAAGTCAGCTTTCCGTACATAAATCTGTAATGACATATAGTTTGGGAGGGGGAAAAGAAGTGGCAACAGATCATTCATTACGTTTTTCATTAAAAGAATCTGTTTGGTTCCAAAAAGGACAGGAAGTCGAAGAACTTTTGTCAATTTCGTTAGATCCAGACGTTGAGATAGAAGAGCTTGATCATGAGGTTATTGTGAGAGGGCAATTAGATTTAACGGGAGAGTATGTTGCAAGGCAAGATGATTCAGCTTATTCATTAAGAGATTTATCGCCAGCGAAGTCAATTGATTATGTAGAAACGAGAGAAGATGGGGTTAATGAACTTGTTCATTCCTTTCCGCTTGAAATATCGATCCCAAGAAACCGTGTGAAAGTAATTGAAGAACTATATGTATCCATCGAGGAATTTGATTATGAATTAAAGGAAAATGGTTGCTTACAATTATTAGCGGATATATCTATTACAGGATTATGTGATGAAGAACGCATCGAGGATGAAGAGGAAGAGAAAGAAACGGCGTATGCTGAGTTGGAAGTTGATTCAGCGCAAGAGGATGAAAATAGACCGACGCCGCAAGTAGAAGAACCAGCTTATAAGGAATCAGATGAGTGGGAAGATTACGCGTTTGAACCGTTCCAACTAGAAGAAAGAAAAGAGCAGGAAGTAGAAGAAGAGGAAATAGAAGAACATGAATTTGTAGAGCGTGAAGAGGAGAAAGAAACAACGCCGCAATTTGAATTGTTCGGACGAAAAGATTTCAAGAAAGAAAAAGCGAAAAAACAAGAAGAGCAAGAAGAAGAAACGTATTCACAGCGAGATGAAAATGCGCTTTATTTAACGAAATTATTTACGAAAGAACCGGAAGAAGAATTTACAAAGTTAAGAATGTATTTCGTGCAAGAAGGAGATACGATCGAATCTGTTGCAGAACGTTATGAAACATCTGTACAAAACTTATATCGTGTCAATCAAACAGAAGATATATATTTAACTACAGGACAAATTATTTATATTCCTGTTTCAAGAGCAAAAGCGAAATAAGTGAGTGTTTTCACTCACTTATTTTTCTAAAGGCTATGTTTTGAATAGAAAGGGTTATTCGTATGGATATGGAATTACGAAATCGTTATGAACCCATTGTAAGGCAATATAGATTGGATACGCAGCATATGGAAGAGCACGGAAGTGTGACGAAAATTTATACGAATCAAGGTCCATATGCGCTCAAGAAAATAGAAGGCAGGAAGTTAGAGCGGAATAACTTTTTGCATCATATTCAATATTTAAAGGAGAAAGGTTTTTCAAATTATGTACCTATATATCATGCGACGGACGGAAATTATATTTTAAGTGACGGTACGTATAATTATTATTTAATGCCTTGGTTAGAGCGTGCGGAAGGGAACGGCGAGGATAATGATCAATACCATAAAATGTTTCAGACTCTCGGAACGTTGCATCAAAAAACGGTAAAAGAAGAAACGTATACAGAAGAGGATTTAGAAAAACATTATACAAATATATCCGATCGCTGGGAAAGTGATGGAGAGATGTTAGAAGAGTTTCTTGTAGAATCGGAAGCGAAGTGGTATATGTCTCCGTTTGAATTGCAATATTGTACGTACTATCATCATGTAATGAGGGCGCGTGAGTTTGCGACGAAGCAATTAAATGAGTGGAACGATGCAATGAAAGAAAAAGAAACAACGCGCATTACTTTTGTACATGGTAACGTATCGCTTAATCATTTTTTATTTGATTATGAACGGAATGGCTATTTTATTAGTTTAGAAAAATCGAAGTTTGCAACACCTGTGCAAGATATTGTAGGCTTTTATTCTCGGTCTTTAAACACATATCCAATTGCGCGAAGTGATCGGTTTGAATGGTATCAAATGTATCAAAAAAATTTCCCTTTTACGAAAGAAGAGCAACTACTCATGTTTGCGTATATGACGTATCCATCGCAATTTATTCGGCAAATCCAGTCTTATAAGAAAAGAAGAGAGCGGCGTAATGAGGAAAATGAACTTCTCGGAGTAAAGAGTTTGCAACAAGCGCATTGGCTCGTTAGTAATATAGAATATTTTCTTTCGCAATTACAAGCTGCCCAGCAAGGGAACGGATAAAGAAGATAAGTAGAGGATGTTACTTATCTTCTTTTTTTTACTCAAAAAGCTGTAGTATTAAATTTATCTTGACGAATAAGGTTTCGTTTTTTACACTATTGTATATAATAATTAACAATCATATAAATGCCTTGAAGGGGAAGAGTATAACAAGAAACGTCTTCAGAGAGGAGAATCATTAGCTGGGAGATTCTCTAGATAGTTATGTTAGAAGGTAGCCCTGGAGCATCTTTTCTGAACGGAATAGTTCTCATTAGGAAAAGACGGATTTGTCCGTTATCAAATTAAGAGTATAAGCAAATTCCTGAATTTGTTTGTAAATAAAGGTGGTACCGCGATGTCCCTCGTCCTTTTTTGGATGAGGGGCATTTTTTATTTTAAGGAGGGAAAATAATGTCAAACACGGAAAAGAATTTACCAACTAAATATGATCATATGTCCGTTGAAGAAGGCCTTTATCAGTGGTGGTTAGAAGGCAAATATTTTGAAGCAACAGGAGACGAGAAGAAACAACCGTATACAATTGTAATTCCACCTCCGAACGTAACTGGTAAGTTACACTTAGGTCATGCTTGGGATACAACTCTTCAAGATATTTTAACTCGTACGAAGCGTATGCAAGGTTACGATGTATTGTGGCTTCCAGGAATGGACCATGCGGGTATCGCAACACAAGCGAAAGTAGAAGGGAAACTTCGTGAAGAAGGTATTTCACGTTACGATCTTGGCCGTGAGAAATTCCTTGAAAAGGCTTGGGAATGGAAAGAAGAATACGCTTCTCACATTCGTCAACAATGGGGGAAAGTTGGTTTAGGACTAGACTATTCTCGCGAACGTTTCACATTAGACGAAGGTTTATCTGATGCGGTTAATAAAGTATTCGTTCAATTATACGAAAAAGGCTTAATTTACCGCGGTGAATATATTATCAACTGGGACCCGGCAACACGCACAGCTCTTTCTGATATTGAAGTAATTCATAAAGAAGTTCAAGGTGCATTCTACCATATGAACTATCCGTTAACAGATGGATCTGGCCACATTCGTCTTGCAACAACTCGTCCAGAAACGATGCTTGGTGATACAGCGGTAGCGGTTCATCCAGAAGACGATCGTTACAAGCATTTAATCGGAAAAACAGTTACACTTCCAATCGTAGGCCGTGAGATTCCGATTATTGCTGATGAGTATGTAGAAAAAGATTTCGGAACAGGTGTTGTAAAAATTACGCCAGCTCATGACCCGAATGACTTTGAAGTAGGTAACCGTCATGACTTACCACGTATCTTAGTAATGAACGAAGATGGAACGATGAACGAAAAAGCTGGTAAGTATAACGGTATGGATCGTTTCGAGTGCCGTAAAGCGTTAGTAAAAGATTTACAAGAAGCGGGCGTATTAGTAGAAATCGAGCCTCATATGCATTCAGTAGGTCATAGTGAGCGTAGTGGTGCAGTTGTTGAGCCTTACTTATCAACACAATGGTTCGTAAAAATGGCTCCACTTGCTGAGAAGGCAGTAGCGCTTCAGCAAAAAGAAGAAGAGAAAGTAACGTTCGTACCAGAGCGTTTCGAAAACACATATTTACGTTGGATGGAAAATATTCACGACTGGTGTATTTCTCGTCAATTATGGTGGGGACACCGCATTCCAGCTTGGTATCATAAAGAAACTGGTGAAGTATACGTAGGTACAGAAGCACCAGCAGATATTGAAAACTGGAATCAAGATAACGACGTACTTGATACATGGTTCAGTTCAGCACTATGGCCATTCTCAACACTTGGTTGGCCAAATGAAGATGCAGCAGACTTCAAGCGTTACTATTCAACAGATGCACTAGTAACTGGTTATGACATCATCTTCTTCTGGGTATCTCGTATGATTTTCCAAGGTTTAGAGTTTACAGGCGAGCGTCCATTTAAAGATGTATTAATTCACGGTTTAGTTCGTGATGAGCAAGGACGTAAAATGAGTAAATCTCTTGGTAACGGTATTGACCCAATGGAAGTTATCGAGAAGTACGGTGCAGATGCAATGCGTTTCTTCTTATCAACGGGAAGTGCACCAGGTCAAGATTTACGCTTCAGCATGGAGAAAGTAGAATCTACTTGGAACTTCATTAATAAAATTTGGAATGCATCACGTTTCGTATTAATGAACATGGATGACATGAAATATGAAGAAATCGATTTAACTGGTGAAAAATCAGTTGCAGATAAGTGGATTTTAACTCGCTTAAATGAAACAATCGAAAGCGTAACACGTAACATGGATAAATATGAGTTCGGTGAAGCTGGTCGCTCATTATACAACTTTATTTGGGATGATTTCTGTGACTGGTACATTGAAATGGCGAAACTTCCTCTATACGGTGAAGATGAAGCAGCTAAGAAAACAACTCGTTCTATTTTAGCTTACGTATTAGACCAAACAATGCGTCTATTACACCCATTCATGCCATTCGTAACAGAGAAGATTTGGCAACATTTACCGCACGAAGGCGAATCTATTACAGTAGCAGCGTGGCCAACAGTACGCGAAGATTTACAAGATGCAGAAGCTGCAGCAGAAATGCACCTTCTAGTTGATATCATTCGTTCTGTTCGTAATATCCGTGCAGAAGTTAATACGCCAATGAGCAAAAAAGTTCAAATGCAAATTAAAGCAAAAGACGAGGCTGTACTTGCTCAACTTACGAAAAACAGCTCTTACATTGAGCGTTTCTGTAACCCAAGCGAATTAACAATTCAAACGGACTTACAAGCGCCAGAAAAAGCAATGACTGCAATCGTAACAGGTGCAGAGTTATTCTTACCGTTAGCTGATCTTATCAATCTTGATGAAGAGAGAGCGCGTCTTGAGAAAGAGCTTGAGAAGTTCGACAAAGAAGTAGAACGTGTACAGAAGAAACTTTCAAACCAAGGTTTCGTAGCGAAAGCTCCTGCAGCAGTTATTGAAGGAGAGCGTGCGAAAGAGCAAGATTACCTAGAAAAACGCGAAGCAGTTCGCCAACGTCTAGCAGATCTTGAGAAATAAAATGCTTTTTAGAGACTCACTATATTGGTGAGTCTCTTTTCTTTGCGTATAATAGGGTTATGAAGGTTGTTTTTTGAAAGGGGAAAGCATACGTGATACATACATACGAAGAAGCGATAGGGTGGATTCATAGCCGATTGAAGTTTGGTATTAAACCGGGATTAGAAAGAATGAGATGGATGCTAGAAGAGCTCGGAAATCCGGAGCGTCACATAAAATGTGTTCACCTTGCTGGTACAAATGGAAAAGGTTCAACGTTAACATATATGCGCTACATGTTAGAAAATGCAAAATATAAGGTAGGAACATTTACCTCCCCTTATATTGAAACATTTAACGAGCGTATTAGTGTGAATGGAACACCAATTGCAGATGAAGAGATTACTGAACTTGTAAAGATGGTAAAGCCAGTCGTTGAAAAACTAGATGAAACGGATTTAGGGGAAGCGACTGAGTTTGAAATTATTACTGTTATGGCAATTTGTTACTTCGGTAAAGTTAATTTCTGTGATGTTGTTTTATTTGAAACAGGGCTTGGAGGGCGCTTTGATTCTACGAATGTGATTCATCCAGTTCTCACGATTATTACGAATATCGGTCACGATCATATGCATATTTTAGGTAATACATTAGGAGAAATTGCATATGAAAAGGCGGGAATTATTAAGTCTGGTGTTCCGGTTATTACTGGTGTGCAAGATGAGGAAGCGTTGCAAGTCATTCAAAAAGTTGCAAAGGAAAATCAGGCAAACTTATACGAGATGGGCAACCATTTTACAGCGTTACATAAACAGTCTAGTGAAGATGGAGAACAGTTCGATTTCACTTGTCCTTTCGCCTCTTTTGAAGATGTGCGAATCACAATGAAAGGCAGCCATCAAGTAGGAAACGCAGCACTTGCACTTATGGCAGTCATGTATGTAAAAACATACTTATCATTTTTAATTGAGGAAGAAGAAATAAGAACGGGATTACAGGAAGCGTATTGGGTGGGGCGCTTTGAAAAACTGCAAAGTAATCCGGATATTATTATAGATGGTGCTCATAACCCAGAAGGTATTGAAAGTCTTGTGAAAACGGTAGAATCACATTACAAAGATAAAAATGTAATAGTTTTATTTACTGCCCTTGGTGATAAACAATTGCACAATATGGTAGGTCAATTAGAAAGCATCGCCGATGAAATTATTTTTACAACATTCGCCTTTGATCGTGCTATTTCAGCAGGCGAGCTTGCATCGTATGCAAAGGAAGAGTCAAAATTAGTTTTTGAAAATTGGAAAGAGGCAATTGATACGAAGGTTGAAATGCTTGGAGAAAATGATGTTTTTATCATAACAGGTTCTCTTTATTTCATTTCGGAAGTTCGAAAATATATTCGCGAAAAAAACTAGATAGTCTTTGCTATCTAGTTTTTTTGTTCTACAAATGAAGTCAAATGCATACATATAAGATAAATATATAGGGTTATTTGGCGAATTCCTCTGACAAATATCTCGTTTTTTTGTGAAATGAATATGATATGATGCGGACAACGATAAGAGGTGAGGTGTGAGTGTATGGACAAGCAATCACGAACGATCTCAGTGAAAGTGAATGGAACAGAAGCGAAGTATGAGGAGAAGAAGAAAGATGAATTTGACTGGATGGTAGTAGAAAGTGAAAGGCCAAAAAACGTTGTTCCGTTTCAAAAATCGAAAGTAGCGTCTACGGAAAAAAATCGAAAGAAGTGGAGCAATACGTTAATTGCAATCGTTGCAACTGCAATTATTATTGGTACGGCGTTTGGGATGGGGATGCTACAGTTACTGAAAGGACAAGGTGCGACAGGAGGAAGCGAAGTAACAGCTTCGAAGCAGATGCGAAAGGAAGAATCAAAGGTGGGTGGAACGGCAGAACAAACAACAGCACCAAAAGAGGAAAAAACAAAAGCACAGACAGGAACGTCATTAGATCCAATGAAATTATTTTTTGTTCAAGGAGGAATCTATTCTTCTGAAGAAAAGGGACAGGCCGCTCTTGAAGAGTGGAAAGGTAATGGAGGTGTAGCAGCCTTAAAACCGAGCGGTGATAAGTATGCATTAGTTGTTGGTATTGCTAGCGATGAACAAGGCATAAACCAATTAATGACGCAGTATAAAAAAGATAATGTCTCCGTATTGAAAAAGGACTGGGATATAACAGATAAAGCGTTACTTAAAGATGATAAAGAAATCGGGGCGTTTTTAACAAAAGTACAGCCATTATATACTCATTTAGCAAAATATGCTTCTAGCGTACAAGCTAGTGAAAAAAGTAATGCAAAAGATATAAGTGCAATCGAAAAAGAGTGGAAAGCGATTGAAAAAGAAGGGAAAAGTATGAAGCAGGAAGAAGCGAAGAAATTGTATATGTATACGTCGGTAGCTGTGCAAACAGTGAAGGACGGAAAAGATGATAAGGAATCTTTAGCGAAATTAAATCAAGTTATCATTGATGGTATACTTTCATACGAAAAAATTGTTTCACAAAAGGTGAAATAATAGGATAATGAAATGACGAAGGAAGAAGTGTAGAGGCTTCTTTCTTTTCTTTTGAATTTAGAGTAAAGTGCTTTCTCTATGACAGGAATATAATCGTGTTTTGGTAAGGAAGTATTATTTTGTTTAGAGAAAATAATATTTCTTTTATTTGTGGACAAACTATTCCTTTGATACGATTGATATAAATGATTCTGCTTCATGTGAGAAAGGAAGGAGAAAATATGAAAAAAATTATTTTAGCTTCAGGATCACCTCGCAGGAAGGAATTGCTTGAGTTAGCGGGTGTACCATTTGAAATTGTTGTAAGTGAAGTAGAAGAAACGATTGGTGCGTATTCATCGCCTTCTGATATTGTTATGTCCCTTGCCCTGCAAAAAGCATCTGCGGTAGCAGAAAATAACAGTGATTATATTGTGTTAGGTGCAGACACAATTGTTACATATGAGTCGCGTATTCTTGGAAAGCCATCTAATGAGGCTGAGGCGAAAGAAATGTTGCAATTATTATCAGGGAAAACACATGAGGTGTATACAGGTGTTGCAATTATAGCAAAGGACAAAACAGTCACTTTTTACGAGCGTACAGAAGTTACGTTTTGGGAATTAACAGAAGAGGAAATTGACACATACATTGCATCAAAAGAGCCTTTGGATAAAGCAGGAAGTTATGGGATTCAAGGTAAAGGATCTATTTTTGTTCAACATATTCAAGGGGACTACTATAGTGTAGTTGGGTTACCAATTTCACGTCTTGTTCGGGAATTAAAACAATTTAATATTGATGTAACCCATGCGTAAAACTGCATGGGATTTTCTTTGAGAGAACAAATAAAGGGGTGGAGAAATGAACGGTATTCGTGATGTTGTCAAAGAAGAACAGCCACGGGAGCGTTTATTGTTAGAAGGGGCTGGAAGTTTATCAAATCGGGAGCTTCTTGCAGTGTTACTGAGAACAGGTTCTAAGGAAGAAACAGTTTTAAAGTTATCGGATAAAATTTTGCATCATTTTGATGGTTTACGTATGTTGAAAGACGCAACGCTAGAAGAGTTAGTGAGTATACATGGTGTTGGAGTTGCGAAGGCATCACAGCTCATCGCTGCTTTTGAACTCGGTAGAAGAATGGTGCGTTTAGAATATCAAAATAGATACAGCATTCGAAGCCCGGAAGATTGCGCCAGATATATGATGGAAGAAATGCGCTTCTTGCAACAGGAGCATTTTGTATGTCTCTATTTGAACACAAAGAATCAAGTTATACATAGGCAAACGATTTTTATTGGAAGTTTAAACTCTTCAATTGTACATCCCAGGGAAGTTTTTAAAGAAGCATTTCGCCGTGCAGCAGCCTCTATCATATGTCTTCATAACCATCCCTCAGGAGACCCTGCGCCGAGCCGAGAAGATATTGAAGTAACAAAACGCTTAGTAGAATGCGGCCGGATTATCGGAATTGAAGTGCTCGATCATATTATAATAGGTGACCATAAATTCGTGAGTTTAAAGGAAAAAGGTCATATTTAAGACTATGCTTTTTACTTATTTTGTTTTATAATGTGATTTATGAGTTTTTTGTAGAAAATTATCTACAAAAAGGATAAAGATATAAAAAACGTACTGTTTTTATAATATAAAGTAAGAAAAAATGAGTCCGTGAAAACAAGAAAGGAAGATAAATAATATGTTTGGATTTGGTGGCTTTACTCGCGATCTTGGAATAGACTTAGGAACTGCGAACACGCTTGTATATGTAAAGGGAAAAGGTGTAGTTTTACGTGAACCTTCAGTAGTAGCGTTACAAACTGATACGAAACAAATCGTTGCTGTAGGTAGCGATGCAAAACAAATGATTGGTCGTACACCAGGAAACGTTGTGGCACTTCGCCCGATGAAAGACGGTGTAATTGCTGATTACGAAACGACAGCAACAATGATGAAATATTACATTCAACAAGCTCAAAAATCAAATGGATTCTTCTCACGTAAGCCTTATGTAATGGTATGTGTACCATCTGGTATTACAGCTGTAGAAAGACGTGCAGTAATCGATGCGACTCGTCAAGCTGGTGCTCGTGATGCTTATCCTATCGAAGAACCATTTGCAGCAGCAATTGGTGCAAACTTACCTGTTTGGGAACCAACTGGTAGCATGGTTGTTGATATTGGTGGCGGTACAACAGAAGTTGCAATCATTTCTTTAGGTGGTATTGTAACAAGTCAATCAGTTCGTGTTGCTGGTGATGATATGGACGATTCAATCATTCAGTACATTAAGAAAAGCTACAACTTAATGATCGGTGAAAGAACAGCTGAAGCATTAAAATTAGAAATCGGTTCTGCAGGCGAGCCAGAAGGTATCGAACCTATGGAAATTCGCGGTCGTGATTTAGTAAGTGGTTTACCAAAAACAGTACTAATTCAACCAGAAGAAATTGCAGACGCATTAAAAGATACAGTAGATGCAATTGTAGAATCTGTTAAAAATACGTTAGAGAAAACTCCACCTGAATTAGCGGCAGACATTATGGACCGTGGTATCGTATTAACAGGTGGTGGAGCATTACTACGTAACTTAGATAAAGTAATTAGTGAAGAAACAAATATGCCAGTTCTTGTTGCAGAAGACCCATTAGATTGCGTAGCAATTGGAACAGGTAAAGCATTAGACAATATCGATCTTTTCAAAACTGCTGCTCGATAATATTGCAAAATAAAAATCAATGAAATTAAGAGGGTGTGAACGTGCCACAGTTTTTCTTAAACAAAAGATTAATTGTTTTGTTAGTTAGTATTATTCTTCTCGTGGCATTGATTGGAATCTCATTGAAAGAACGGAACAGTTTAACATGGCCAGAGCAGTTTGTTAAAGACACTGTCGGTGTTGTAGAACGTGTATTCCAAAAGCCAGCGAAATACGTAGCTGGATTCTTCGAAAATGTAGAGGATGTAAAGCGCACGTATGAAGAGAATAAAGAATTAAAAGCAAAATTAGACAATTATGCAGGTCTATCAGGGAAAGTAAAACAATTAGAAGATGATAACAAGAAGTTACAAGAGTTAACGGGTAAAGATAAGTTAAATAGCGGTTATACTGAAATTCCAGCGACTGTTGTTTCTCGTAATCCAGATAAATGGTACGATTTAGTTGGACTTGATAAAGGGGCACAGCAAGGAATAAAAAAAGATATGGCTGTATTAACTCCACAAGGTTTAGTGGGACGAGTGAAAAGTGTATCTCAGTTTACATCATCAGTAGAATTGTTAAGTTCTATGAGCCGAACAAATCGTGTTTCTGCTATCGTACAAGGAAATGAGAAAATCTTTGGATTGATTGAAGGTTACGATAAAGAAAAGCACTTACTTCTTTTCACAAAGATTGGCTCTGATGCAGAAGTAAAAGCAGATCAATTAGTTGTAACATCTGGGCTCGGTGATATTTTCCCGAAAGGTCTTGTAATTGGAAAAATCGTTGAAGTTCAGCAGGATCCATACGGTTTAACAAAAACAGCTTATGTAAAGCCAGCCGCTGATTTAAATGACGTAGAGCATGTTGTAGTTGCGAAACGTGAAACGCCTTCAGCGCCATTAGAATAGGAGGGGGAGAAGAGATGATGAAGATTTTAAAAAGAGCAGCTCTTCCTCTTTTGCTCCTTTTTGCTTTTTTATTTGAAAATATGTTTGCTACTATTGTTCCAACAGAGGTTTTTTGGAAAGACAGTATAGCATCACCTCATTTCTTTATCATTGTGTTATGTTTTATTACTGTGTACTATAGTCCGGTCCAAGGGATTTATTACGGACTATTATTTGGTTTCTTATTTGATACCGTATACACGGAACTTGTTGGTATATATATTTTTGCGTATCCGATTTTAGTTTATTTAGTTTATAGTGTGATGAAGGTACTACAATTGAATTTATTTATTGTTACTTCTATCGTACTAGCTAGCATAGTAGCATTAGAGTATTATGTGTATGGATTTTTAACTTTGTTAGGACGTACTCATATGTCGGCGTATGTCTTTTTCACAGATCGTCTCCTGTCTACTTTATTGCTAAATGCAATTTTCTTATTGATAGTTTGTTTCCCACTGAGACGATATTTAGTGCGTCTTTCAAAAGCGATGGAAGAAAAAGAAAAAAGGATTTTCTAATTTTATGTCGAATTGAATCGGTGGGGTGAACTTTAGTGGAAGAAAAAAAGCAACAAAATGTAACAATAAAAGGGACAAAAGACGGAATAACCCTTCATTTAGATGATTGTTGTTCATTCTCTGAATTATTGAAGGAATTGGATGAAAAGCTTTCTACACATTACTATGATGGTGATGGACGCTCTTTAATTGAAGTGCATGTGAAAGTAGGAAACCGTTATTTAACAGAAGTCCAACAAGAAGAGATTCGTACGTTAATTCGTAATAAAAAGAATCTCGTTGTGGATTCGATTGAAAGTGATGTTATAACGAAAGAGGAAGCAATAGCTTGGAAAGAAGAAACAGAAATCGTCCCTATTTCCAAAATTGTTCGCTCTGGACAAGTTTTACATGTAAAAGGAAATTTATTGTTAATTGGTGATGTTAATCCAGGCGGAACGGTTATCGCTGGGGGGAATATTTTTGTCGTAGGATCATTAAGAGGAATTGCACATGCGGGGTATTATGGGGATTCAGATGCTGTAATCGCTGCATCTGTTATGAACCCGATGCAACTTCGAATTAGTGATGTGGCAATGCGGGCTCCGGAAGAGAAAGAAGACGGAGCGGAGGCGGCAGAATGTGCGTATATTAATGAGAACAATCACATTGTTGTCGATCGACTGCAACTTCTCACTCATCTTAGACCTAATTTAACAAAGTTAGAAAGGGGAATTGTATAGCTGTGGGAGAGGCAATAGTAATTACATCTGGAAAAGGCGGTGTAGGTAAAACTACAACGTCTGCGAACATTGGGACAGCCCTAGCGTTATCTGGAAAGAAAGTGTGCTTAATTGACACAGATATCGGTCTTCGAAACTTAGACGTAGTAATGGGGCTGGAAAATCGTATTGTATTTGATCTTGTTGATGTCGTTGAAGGGCGTTGCCGTTTACCTCAGGCTCTTATTAAAGATAAACGTTTTGATGATCTTTATTTATTACCTGCAGCACAAACGAGTGATAAATCAGCGGTAACACCTGAACAAATGGATGAATTAATACAAGTATTACGTCAAGATTATGATTACATATTAATTGATTGTCCTGCGGGGATTGAGCAGGGATTTAAAAACGCGGTAGCTGGTGCGGATAAAGCAATTGTTGTTACGACGCCAGAAGTATCCTCAATGCGCGATGCGGATCGTATTATCGGGCTTTTAGAAAAAGAGGATATTGAACCACCGAAACTTGTTATTAATCGTGTGCGTAGTCATATGCTTCATGAACAGGATATGTTAGATGTTGATGAAATCGTACGTACATTGTCAATCGAGCTTCTTGGTGTTGTCGAAGATGATGATGAAGTTATTCGTGCTACAAATACAGGTGAGCCTGTAGCGTTGCAACCGAGCGGAAAAGCAGCGTTAGCTTATCGTAATATTGCAAGACGTTTGTTGGGTGAGAATGTCCCATTACAAGCATTTGAACAAGAAAAGGTATCGGTATTTACAAAGATGAAAAACTTCTTTGGAATCCGTTAAAAGCACTTCGCATATTTGCGGAGTGCTTTCTTTTTTCTTCACACGAATATCTTTCTTTCCTAGCTCATACATATGTACAAACTGTATACAACTGTTTCTATGTACATTAGCTGAACGAAAGAAGGGAGACAGTATGAAGAATAGACGTGTAGAAGAAATTAAAAAACGGATTGCGAAAAGGAAGGCAGAGCAAGAAAGGATGGAGGAAGAGCAGTATTTTGCTGGAGAGAATTTTGATAGTGAAACAGTATTTATTGAAGATGGAGAAAAGGAAATTCATCCTTTATTTCGAAAAGAAGTATTTTTCTTCAAAGTATTGTTATCAGCAATATTAGTTCTTTCTGTCGCTATTTTATATAAGAATGCACCAGCTTCTTTCGACGGTGCTAAAGCTGTTACAGAAAAAGTGATGAAAGAAGAATTTCAGTTTGCTACTGTAGCGAAATGGTACGAAAAACAGTTTGGAAAACCGCTCGTGTTCTATTCGCCTAATGAGAAAAAAGAAGAAACGATTCAGCAAAAAGATTATGCCATTCCTGCTTCCGGAAAGGTAATGCAAGGGTTTCAAAAAAATGGCCAAGGTGTATTTGTACAAACAGCTACAAATGCAACTGTTGAGTCAGTGAATGAAGGGCTAGTAGTTTTTGCGGGCAAGAAAGAGGAACTTGGTAATACAGTTCAAATTCAGCATGCAGATGGTACGGAGTCATGGTATGCAAATTTAAATGATATGTCAGTGAAATTATATGATTACGTTTCAAAGAAACAAAAAATTGGAACAGTGAATAATGATGCGAATAATAAAAATGGTAAGTTTTATTTCGCAATAAAAAAGGACGAAAAATTTATTGATCCGATTCAGGTGATTTCATTTGATTAAATATAGAGATGTTTTAACAAAGATTTCAGTACATCCGTTGTTTTGGGTTATTATTGTCATTGGTATTTTCACGGCACGTTTTAAAGAGTTACTACTGTTATTTTGTATCGTTCTCATCCATGAACTTGGGCATGCTTTTGCAGCGGCACATTATAATTGGCGTATTAAGAAGATTCAACTTTTGCCGTTTGGTGGTGTGGCTGAGCTTGAGGAACATGGGAATAAATCATTGAAAGAGGAACTAGTTGTTGTAATTGCAGGACCTATTCAACATATTTGGATGATGGCGGTAGGCTATATGTTGTTTGAAGCTGGTT
This sequence comes from Bacillus sp. FSL W8-0519, assembly GCF_038005585.1. Taxonomy (NCBI): domain Bacteria; kingdom Bacillati; phylum Bacillota; class Bacilli; order Caryophanales; family Bacillaceae; genus Bacillus; species Bacillus sp. FSL W8-0519. The sequence continues at coordinate 4,296,839 of NZ_JBBOTL010000001.1, read as the reverse complement.
GGCTTCATGCGGAATTATATTATTTCTTTATGTGGAATAATATAATTATTTTAGCGTTTAATTTACTACCTATTTGGCCTCTTGATGGTGGAAAAGTATTGTTTAACGTACTATCATATCGTTTTCCTTATTTACAAGCACATGAAAAGATGATGAAATTATCATGTGTTTTTTTTAGTGTCATACTAGGATGGCAGTTACTTTGGAATAGTAACAATATTATGATGTGGGTACTACTCATATTTTTAGCGGTGTCGTTATATCAAGAATGGAAGCAAAGACGGTATGCCTTTATGCGTTTTTTATTAGAACGTTATTATGGGAACAAAAGAGGAATTGAAAAGATTGCACCGATTGAGGTGCAATCAGAAGATCATTTATATAAGATATTCACAAAATTTCGTAGAGGCTATAAGCATTCTATTATCGTCCGCGGAAAATATAAAGAACATTACACATTGGATGAAAATGAATTGCTTTATGCGTATTTTACTGAAAAACGAACAACTTCATCTGTTGAAGAATTAATCGGTTAGTGTTGACGTTAGCACTAACCTTTTATTATTGTAAAAGCAAAGAAGATTATAAAGTGAGGAAAGTATTTTGAAAACGTTATATATGAACTACGCTGGATCGGAAAAACGCGTTGCAATTGAAGAGAAGAAGAAAATTGTTGAGTTTTTATGGAAACGAAATGAAGAACAAGAGATTGTTGGGCATATTTATGTTGGACGTATCGTAAGAACGATTGCTGGAATGAATGCGGCTTTTGTAAATATAGGTTTAGAAAAACATGCTTATCTTTCGTACGATGATGTACCATCTTCTTATCATATACATGAAGGAAAAGCGGTACTCGTACAAGTTGTAAAAGAGGCAATTGATACGAAAGGACCAAAATTGACAGCAAATATAGAATTTACCGGGAAATATGTCGTTTATATGCCATATGATGAAATGCGTGCGGTTTCTCGGAAAATAAAAAACAATAAAAGAAGGCAACAATTACTCCAAATTGAAGTAGAAGGGAAAGGAGGTTATATTTTCCGCTCAGCTTCTGAAAAAGGAGAAATTGAAGAAATACAAGCTGAAATGCAAAGGTTACAGCAGTTATATGAAGAGTTAAAAAGAAAAGAGGGCCAAGGAAAGGCACCGTTACTAGTCCATCGGCCAGCAACCTTTTTAGATCGTGTATTTCAAGAGAATCCAATTGAAACGATTGAAAAAGTAGTTGTAGATACAAGAAGTATAGTAAAAGAATTAGAAGAAAAAGTCGGCAAAGAAAAAATATCTTTTTATAATGAAAAGTCTTCAATATTTAACCATTTTGGCATAGAGCGTGAGATTGAGAAAGCACTTCAAAAAATTGTTTGGCTCCCAAATGGTGCTTATTTAATTGTGGAACAAATGGAGACGATGACTGTAATTGATGTGAATACGGGTAAGTTTACTGGAAAACAGAATTTACAAGATACAGTCCTTCGTACAAATGAAGTGGCAGCTGAAGAGATAGCGCGTCAATTAAGACTGCGTGATATTGGTGGTATGATATTAATTGACTTTATTAATATGAAAAGAAGAGAAGATAAAGAAAAAATAAGAGAATGTCTCATCGCTGCTATGCAACATGATCGTACATATACAAGGGTGCTTGGGTTTACAGAGTTAGGGATTTTAGAGATGACGCGTAAACGTAAAAAACATTCTTTACGTGACGTATTACTTGAAGAGTGTGCATCGTGCAAAGCGACGGGTTATGTCATGTCATATGAAACGATTGCGTATGAGCTAGAGAGAGAGCTAATTACATATGGCAATATAGAAGATGAGGCAGTATTAATCTCTGCACCTAAAGAATTACAAAAACAATTTTTGCAAAAAGAATTACAAAAAAATATTCCATTTGAAATTTATTTCAAAGATGATATGATCGAAAAGTACGCTATTATCCGTTTTGGAAGTAAAAAAGAAATTATAGAACGGAAAAAATAGTTATTAGAACTTTCATTGACAATAGTCTATGATTCATGATAACATCTTTATGTTATAGTTTATAGCACCTAAACGGCTATATGCTACAACCGCACAAGACAGGTTCCTTAAAGGCATTTATGTCTACCTCGTTTTTGGCGAGTCTTAGTAATTAAGAGGAGGTGCAAGTATGTACGCAATTATCGAAACAGGTGGAAAACAAATCAAAGTTGAAGCTGGTCAAGAAATCTACATTGAAAAATTAGATGTTGAAGCTGGTGAAACTGTTACTTTTGACAAAGTTCTTTTCGTTGGTGGCGAAAACGTGAAAGTTGGTAGCCCAGTTGTAGAAGGTGCAACAGTTACTGCGAAAGTTGAAAAACACGGTCGCGCTAAGAAAATCATCGTTTTCAAATACAAAGCGAAAAAGAACAATCGTAAGAAACAAGGTCATCGTCAACCTTACACTAAGCTAGTTGTTGAAGCTATCAACGCTTAATTCTGGTTAACATGATTAAAATTACGATAAGTCGCACGAAATTAGGAAGTATCCAATCATTTAAAATGACTGGACATGCCGATTATGCGCCACATGGACAAGATCTTGTCTGTGCTGGAACTACAGCGGTTGTGTTTGGTTCCATAAATGCTGTGGAAGAACTTTGTAATGTGCAGGCAACTATTGAACTCGGAAGTGATGGTGGATTCTTAACGTATGAATTGCCTAATGATTTAGACGTTCATACAGCAGAAAAAGCACAGATACTTTTAGAAGGATTGGTTGTTTCGCTTAAGACGATCGAACTTGATTACGGAAAGTATATCCGTTTAATAGAAAAAGTGCAGGAGGTGTAACGTATGTTAAGATTAGATCTTCAGTTTTTCGCATCTAAGAAAGGTGTAGGTAGTACAAAGAACGGTCGTGACTCTCAGTCAAAACGTCTTGGTGCTAAACGCGCAGATGGTCAAACGGTTACAGGTGGTTCAATTCTTTACCGTCAACGCGGTACAAAAATTTATCCAGGTGTTAACGTTGGTCGTGGTGGCGATGACACTTTATACGCGAAAGTTGACGGCGTAGTACGCTTCGAGCGTCTTGGCCGTGACCGCAAACAAGTGAGCGTATATCCTGTTGCTCAAGAAGCATAAGAACTCACGGAAAACTCTAACCTGAGTGCAGGTTAGAGTTTTTCTATATTAAGGAGTATCTAAATGAATAAAAAATGGACAATTATAGATGCATTGCGCCATTCAAGACATGATTGGCTCAATCGTATGCAGATGGTGAAAGGAAACCTTTCCCTTGGAAAAGTGGAAGAAATTCATAGTCTCATCGATCGTTTTGTCCAAGAAGCGAGACAAGAATCCAATCTGATGGGGCTATCAATGCCTTTATTTTCAGAGTGGATTTTAACATATAATTGGAAACAGCAGCCGTGCTTATTGGAGTACGAAGTATTAGGGAATTTACATAACTTATCTCACTTAGATGAGACTGTATGTACATGGACGAATCAATTTTTCTCAATGCTTCAGCATAGTTTAGACGTATATGTTGAAAATTATGTTTGTATCACAATTGAATGTGACGCGGAGAATGCTCGTTTCTTTTTTGATTTTCGTGGTAAGCTAACGAGTGTAGAAGAACTACAGAATTGGCTTGCGAACCAAAACAATAAATGGTATTCCATTTCTTATACAGTAAGAGACGAAGAAGTCTCAGTTATATTACAACCAATTGAAAAAAGTGTGGTGAAATAATGTTTGTAGATCAGGTCAAGATATATGTAAAAGGCGGCGACGGTGGTAACGGAATGGTTGCGTATCGTCGTGAGAAGTATGTTCCAAAAGGTGGTCCAGCAGGTGGCGACGGTGGTAAAGGTGCAGATGTTGTTTTCGTTGTTGAAGAAGGCTTACGTACATTAATGGACTTCCGCTACCAACGTCATTTCAAAGCTGATCGTGGTCAGCACGGAATGAGTAAAGGGCAGCACGGTCGTAAAGCTGAAGATTTAATCGTTAAAGTTCCGCCAGGAACGGTAGTAAAAGATGAAAAAACAGGTCAAATTCTTGCGGATTTAGTAACACATGGACAAACAGCTGTAATTGCAAAAGGTGGCCGCGGTGGCCGTGGTAACTCACGTTTCGCAACAGCTACGAACCCAGCGCCAGAAATTGCTGAGAATGGGGAACCAGGTCAAGAACGTGATGTCATTCTAGAACTTAAAGTACTAGCAGACGTTGGACTTGTTGGATTCCCAAGTGTAGGTAAATCTACATTATTATCTGTCGTATCATCAGCACGTCCGAAAATTGCAGAGTATCACTTTACAACAATCGTTCCAAACCTTGGTGTTGTTGAAACAGGTGATAACCGCAGCTTCGTTATGGCTGACCTTCCTGGACTAATTGAAGGCGCACATGCCGGCGTTGGACTTGGTCATCAATTCCTGCGTCATATTGAGCGTACACGTGTAATCGTGCATGTAATTGATATGTCTGGTTTAGAAGGCCGTGATCCATATGAAGATTACGTAACGATTAATAATGAATTAAAAGAATACAATCTTCGCTTAACGGAGCGTCCACAAGTTGTTGTTGCAAACAAAATGGATATGCCAGATGCAGAAGAAAACTTACAAGCATTTAAAGAGAAAGTGGGAGACGAAGTAAAAATCTTCCCAATCTCAGCTGTAACGAAACAAGGTGTTCGTGATTTACTATTTGAAGTAGCGAACTTATTAGAAACAACACCTGAATTCCCAATACATGAAGTTGCGGATGAGTCTGATACAAGTGTAATGTACAAACTTGAGACTGAAGGTGTTAAATTTGACATTACACGTGAAAGTGATGGCACGTTTGTTATCTCTGGTTACGATATCGAGAAAACATTCAAGATGACAGACTTCTCACGTGATGAATCTGTACGTCGTTTCGCTCGCCAAATGCGCGGAATGGGTATTGATGAAGCGCTTCGTGCACGCGGTGCAAAAGACGGAGATATTGTAAAAATTCTTGAATATGAATTTGAATTTATCGACTAAGACTGCCGAAATATGGCAGTCTTTTTTTATATCGTAAAAGTCTGATTTATACAGGAAAAAATCCCCACTAATTAAATTTTCAATTTATAATAGAAAAAGAAGTGGTTTTATAAGAACTTTTTATGGGGAGAAAGTGAACATGTATAAAATATTAATTGTAGAAGACGATGAAAAAATCGCGGGGATATTAGAGGAGCATTTAGAAAGGTATGGCTATCAGTCATTTCGAGCAAGTGATTTACGACATATAAAAGATGAGTTTGTAAAAGTAAATCCACATCTCGTGTTACTTGATATTAATTTACCGTATTTTGATGGTTTCTATTGGTGTCGTCAAATCCGCACTGTATCGAATGCACCAATTATTTTTGTTTCTGCAAGAACGGGGGAAATGGATCAAGTAATGGCAATTGAAAATGGCGGAGATGATTACATTACGAAGCCATTCCATTTAGACATTGTAATGGCTAAGGTAAAAAGTGCACTTCGTCGTGGGTATGGTGAGTATGCTTCTGCGGCAGAAAGCGATTGTTTAGGTGTAAATGGACTGTTGTTATTCCCATCTCAGCACGTTGTTGAGTGGCAAGGGCAACAAACAGAACTGACAAAAAATGAATTTTACTTATTAGAGTGTTTAATGAAACAAGCAGATCAATATGTAACGCGCGAAGAATTGTTAGAAGCCCTCTGGGATGAGGTAGCTTTTGTTGATGATAATACATTAACCGTAAATGTAAAACGTGTAAGAAAGAAACTAGAGGAGCTAGGCATTAAAAATGCAATTGTAACGAAACGTGGATACGGTTATGCGCTTCTTACAGAGTGGGGAGAAGGACATGAAGGTTAAAGATTACCTCATGGACCGCTTTTCTTTAATTCTTTCTTACATTGTTAGCCTCTGTTTATTTGGGCTCGTTTTGCAGTTGCAAAGTCTTTTAGAAAAGCGATCTATTGATTGGAATACGTGGTTATACGGACTTTTATTAGGGACAGTTGTTTTTACTGTATATCTCATTTACGATTACCGAAAACGAAGTGTGTTTTTAAAGAGGATTGAAAAGTATGTTACTGGCGGAAATACATTACATGATTCCTTACTTATTGATACTTCTTATACGGCAGAGCAAGAGATGGTCGTTGAATCGTTTACGCTATTAAGACAGCAATATATGAATGAAGTTCATAAACAACATGCAAAAGAACAACAGCAAATGATATTTATGAACCAATGGATTCATCAAATGAAAACACCGGTATCTGTTATTGAGTTACTATTACAGAAGTTTGGTAAAGAGCATCGTGAAGCAAGGGCAACAGTTGAAAGTATTCGTGAAGAAAATAATCGCATACTAAATGGTTTAGATTTAGCGTTACATATGGCAAGGTTAGAGCAGTTTGCGAAAGATTATAAAGTAGAAGTAGTAAATGTGATAGATATTATTAGAGGTATTATTAATGAAAATAGAAAGTCCTTCATTCAATCGTCTGTATTTCCGAAAGTGATGTTTGAGGAAGATACTTGTATGGTTGCCTCTGATAGAAAATGGCTCAGTATTGCTATAGGACAAATTGTTGTAAATGCAATTAAGTATACAAAAATTTCGGAAGCAGAGAAAAAGGAAATTCAATTTCAAATTGAAGAGAAAGATCAAAAGGTGTTATTACATATTAAGGACAATGGAATCGGTATTCCAGAGCAAGATGTAAAGCGTATATTTGATCCATTCTTTACAGGGGTAAATGGCCGGAAAACGAGAGAAGCGACTGGAATGGGTTTATATATTACGAAGGAAATTTGTGATAATTTACATCACGGTATGTATGTGCAATCGGCTGAAGGGGAAGGGACAACATTCACGTTCCAATTTGCAAAAGATGAAGAATATCATACATTAATGAGAAAAATGACAAAACTGTAAGATAACAAAACGTTTTGTAAGGGAAATCACTCGTTTCTTTTTCTTATTTTTCTTATAGTAAATGTAAGAAGAAAACACATAGGGGGATTAGAAATGAGTGTTCTTGAAGTAAAAGGATTAACGAAGGTGTACCAATCGAAAGGTTCAGTAGCAACGACTGCTTTAAATGATATAAATTTTAAAATAGAAGAAGGCGAATTTGTAGGGATTATGGGTCCTTCAGGGAGCGGAAAAACAACGCTTTTAAATTTATTAGCAACAATTGATAAGCAAACTTCAGGTCATGTGCTTGTAAATGGGGAAGAAATTAATCAAATGCGTGCTGCAAAATTAGCGGAGTTTCGCCGTACACATTTGGGATTCATTTTCCAAGATTTTAACTTACTTGATACGTTATCGATTAAAGAAAATATCATTTTACCACTTGTAATGGCGAAGAAATCTGTAAATGAAATCGATGCAAAAGTGCTTGAGATTGCAAAGTTTTTAAATATCGAGGGCATTTTAAATAAAAAGGTATATGAAGTATCAGGTGGCCAACAACAACGTGCAGCAGCTGCGAGAGCGATCATTCATGAACCGACGCTAATTTTAGCAGATGAGCCAACTGGAAACTTAGATTCTAAGTCGGCAAAATCATTAATGAGCGCGTTGCAAGATTTGCATGAACAAAAGAAAGTAACAATTGCAATGGTAACGCATGATCCAGTAGCGGCGAGTTATTGCGAACGTATTCTTTTCATACGTGATGGAGAGATTTTCTCAGAAATACATAAGGGAAGAACGAAACAAGCCTTTTTCCAAGAAATTCTGGACGTACTTGCGATGCTAGGAGGGGAATATCATGAACTTTCGCCAGCTCGCGCTTAATAATGTAAAAGGAAATTGGCGTAATTATAAAGCGTTTCTTATAAGTAGTTGTTTATCGATAGTCGTATTTTTCATGTATGCTTCCTTCATTTATCATCCAGATGTTGTAGGCGGTAATATTAGTATGAGGGAGATGATTTCAAAAGGGTTAGAATCAATGAATTATATTGTAGTCATCTTCTCAGCACTCTTTATTTTATATGCAAATTCAACGTTTTTACGAGCAAGAAAAAAAGAGTTTGGTCTACTAACATTAATAGGCGGAACGAAATCGCAGCTCGGCCGAATGATTATATTAGAGCAACTGATGTTAGGTAGTATTGCAATTGTAGTTGGTATTGGGGTCGGAATGCTTTGCTCAAAACTATTTTTCCAAGCACTGAGTGTATTACTAAAAATTGATAAAACACTACCGCTCGTATGGAATAGTAAAGCAGTTCTTATTACAGCTGGTGTGTACTTTATTCTCTTTTTAATCCTATCATTGTTTAGTGTTTGGACAGTAGGGCGCTTGCAAATTATTGATTTATTAAGAGAAGCAAGAAAACAAAAAGTAGAGCCTTTTGCATTTACATGGTTATGCATAGTTGGTATAGGATGTATTATTGCTGCATATGTTCTTTGTTTCCAAGTAACCATTATGAATTTTATTATATATTTCTTACCAATTGTAGGATTGACCATTGGCGGAACGTATTTACTATTTACACAAGGAAGTACAGTTGTATTAAAAGCATTGCAAAAACGAAAACAATCTTTTTATACATACCCAAATATGTTCGTACTTAGCAATCTTATTTATAAAATGAAGGATAATGCTCGTTTTTTATTTGTAATTTCTATCATTACGGCGGTAGTATCTTCAGCAGTAGGTACACTGTACGTATATTTTGAAAATATGAGTGCGAAAACGATAGAGCTTACGCCACATGCTATTTCATATGAGGAAAAGGGATTAAATACGCATAGCCTTATTAATGAAGAAAAAGTACAAGAGATTGTAAAAAGAAATGGGTTTGAAGATGCACGAAAAGTAACCTATGTAAAACTACCTGCAACACAGAAAATAATGTTGTTTAACAGTGAACGTGAAGTACCAATAGCGATTATTTCAGAAAAAGAATATAACGCGGAAGTGCGTAAACAAAAGAAAGAGCAAATTACAGAGGTTCATAATGCACCAGGTAGCGCGACGATGGTTATGGTTGATGCAGCAAATGAACTTATGAAAATAGATCGTACGAAACCGTATGAATTTAAGATTAACGGACAAAAGCAGTCTGTTCAATTAAACGAGCCAACGTCATATTCTGTTTTTAACGATAGCGAATATCTTATTGTGAATGATCAAGACTTTGAGAAATATGCAAAGCTTGTACCAGATGAAGAAAAGACGAAATATTATGGTTATTATATTGAAGATTGGAAAAGTACCGAAGATCTTGTGCTAGATTTGAAAAAGGAAATTGCACCAGAAAAGCAAGGGGAATTGAGAAATTCAGTGTTTGCGTATAAGGCTATAAGAGAAGGTGGTGCAATTACAATGTTCATCGGTTTCTTTGTAGCTGTACTATTCTTCTTCTTCGCTTGTAGTATGACATACTTTAAATGGTTTAACGATAAAGAACAAGATCGTATTCAATTTAAATCGTTAAAGAGAATCGGTATGACAGATAAAGAAATTCGTAAAATTGCAATTCGACAAATGGGCGTTATCTTCTTTATCCCAATTGTCATCGGCGCTATTCATAGTGGATTTGCTCTTCATACGTTAGGAAAAATGCTTTATCTCGATTTATGGAAATCAGGTGCGCTTGTAATTGGAGCATACATTTTAGCTTCTGCGATTTACTTTATGATCGCGCAAAGAGGATATTTAAAACACGTAAAAAGCTAGGGGAACCTCTAGCTTTTTGCCTATGTAGTAAGTTACAGGAGGACGATAGATGAACATTCGGCAACTAGCGCTGCAAAATATAAAAGGAAATTGGCGTAATTATAAAGTATTTTTCTTAAGTAGTTGTTTTGCGATATTTGCGTCTTTTGCATACATGTCCGTCATTGTACATCCGTATATGCAAGAGACGATGTGGTATCAAAACGTACGCTGGGGACTGATCATATGTAATGTTATTATCATTTCTTTTTTCGTCATATTTATTTTGTATTCTACTTCTATTTTCATAGAGGCACGTAAGAAAGAATTAGGATTATATATGTTAATGGGAGCAACGAAATCTAACGTAATTGGCGTAATTATGACCGAGCAAATGTTGATCGGGGTATTTGCTAATATTTTTGGTATTGGGCTTGGCATGATTTTTTTAAAGCTCTTCTTTATGGTGTTTAGTATGTTACTGGGGCTTCCGAAAGAACTCCCTGTCATATTTGACTTGAGAGCAATTGGGGGAACATTTATTGCGTATATGGTCGTATTTGTTGTCTTATCATTTATAAGTGCTTTACGTATATGGAATATAAAAATCATTCGGTTATTGAAAGAATTTCGAGCAGATAAAAAAGAGAAGAAAACATCAATGTGGCTTTGTATATTCGGATTTATTTGTTTAGGTATAGGATATGCGTTAGCGTTACAAGCGACCATACTAACGATAGCGGTCTATTTTTTCCCTGTGTCTATACTTGTCTCTTTCGGAACGTATTTTTCTTTTACACACGGCACTGCTCAAATATTAGAAATAATAAAACGAAATAAAAAGATTATGTATACATATCCGTATTTATTTATAGTGAATCAATTGTCACATCGAATGAAGGAAAATGGTCGCTTTTTCTTTATGCTTTCTATGGCAACGACATTTGTAGTTACAGCAACAGGTACGGTGTTCTTATATTTTTCTAGCATGCAAGATATGTGGCGAGATGGGGGCGCACACTCATTTTCATACATAGAAAAAGGTGTTTCTACCCATGAAGTCTTTGAGGAAGGTACGGTTGAACAATTACTGCATCAATATGGATATGATGATTTTCAATTTATGAGTTTTGTTGGAGTGTATGCATCTTTTCAGACCAATAAGGGAGAAACAGAAGTAGCGCCACTCATTAAAGAAAGTGAATACAATCAGGAGGCAAGAAAACAAAAACAGAAAACGTATCATCCTAAAAAAGGAACAGTCACACTTGTTTATTATAATAAATACAATCATCCGAATGTATATGATCAAAAAGAGATTCAACTACAAGTAATGAATCAAACTTATTCCTTCGTATTTAACGGTCAAAAGGAAGGGGTCCAATTTAACTATCATCCTTCGCACATTAACGGTCTGTTCTTCGTCATGAATGATAAAGACTTTGACAGTATAGCAAATCAGGTTCCTGATTCTGAAAAAATGATATATAGAGGCTATACATTACCAAGTATCGAAAATACGAAAGAATTAAATGAAGATTTACGGAAACATATGAAACAAGATAAAGATCATGCATTTCGAAGTAATATGGAATTTTATGTAACTATGAAAAAGGGCGGCGATATTACTCTATTTGTAGGCTCATTCATTAGTATATTATTTTTCCTTACATCGTGTAGTATCGTATACTTTAAATGGTTTCATAATATTGCATCGGATCGAAAGCAGTACGGGGCGCTTTCTAAGCTTGGAATGACGAAAGAAGAAGTGTGGAAGATTTCTCGCTGGCAATTATGTATGCTATTTTTTGCGCCAATTATAGTAGGAAGTATGCATAGTGCGGTTGCGTTATATACATTTCATAATACAATCTTTATGGATGGTTCATTACGAAAAGTAGGCTTGTTTATTCTATTTTATATTGTTGCATGCATCGTTTATTTCTTTTTTGCTCAAAGAGAATATAGGAAACATTTAGACTAGCAAATGCTAGTCTTTTTTTAATATTCGAAATTTACATAGAAGAATATAAAAAAGTATGGTATAACAGTAAGAAAACGAAAAAGAGGGGAAAAGACGATGATTCGAGTAGGATATTTAGGACCAGAAGCAACATTTACAAATATGGCGGTGAGTCGTTTTTTTCCGGAAGCAGAGCATGTACCGTATCGAACGATTCCAGACTGTATGGATGCAACTGCAAATGGAAATGTAGATTATGCAGTGGTACCACTAGAAAACGCTATAGAAGGTTCAGTGAATATAACAGTTGATTATCTCGTGCATGAGCAACCACTTTCTATTGTAGGAGAAATTACAGTGCCCATTCAGCAACATTTACTTGTACATCCGCAGTATGCAGAAGTGTGGGAAGAAGTATATGCAGTGCATTCTCATCCACACGCTATTGCACAATGTCATAAGTTTTTAAATGAAGAATTAAAAGGGATAACTGCTCGAGATATGACATCAACAAGTGCTGCTGCGCAATATGTGAAAGAACATCCTGAAGAAAAAATTGCTGCCATTGCAAATGAAGCAGCTGCAGAGAAATACGGATTAACGATTGTAAGGCGAAGCATTCATACACATAAAAATAATCATACACGTTTCCTAGTACTCCATAAGAAAAAGAAAGTAATACTCTCAAATAATGGAGAAAACCGCGGAGAGAAAACGACGCTTATGATAACGTTACCTGCTGATTATGCAGGGGCACTATATCAAGTGTTATCAGCTTTCGCATGGAGAAAATTAAACTTATCCAAAATCGAATCGCGCCCGATGAAAACAGGACTTGGAAATTACTTTTTCTTAATCGATGTCGATAAAGCATATGATGATGTATTATTGCCAGGCGTAACGATGGAACTTGAAGCACTCGGTTTTTCTGTTACGGTGCTGGGGAGTTATTCTTCTTATTGGTTATAAGGGGAGTTAGGTTATACCGTGTGATAGATCAATAAAATCCCACCTATAAATGGTGGGATTCTTTATTTTAACTTCGCAAGACGATCTTCTAACTGACCACGCCAAACATCAGCTAGTTCTGGAACAGCAAGAATCTTTTCGATGCCATCTCTATCTTTTCTATTATGAAAATAAATTTCGTTAGAGAACAAGACAGAAACATTGCTCGGTTGACGTTCTAGTAAAGTAATTTTAGAATCTTTACGTACAGTACCTTCTTGAAGAACGCGGCATAGATAGCCAGTAAATCCAGTTGCTACAATGCGCGGCAGTATGCCAGGAATACCGAGGCGTTTTGAAATCGTGCTACAAGGTACTCTTGCTTGTGTCACCTGAATGATTGCTTCACCTAATTTGTATGTATCTCCGATGCAAACATCACGCTCTAACATATTTGTTACGGTAATGTTTTCGCCAAATGCAGAAGCGGGGAGTGTTGTTTGGAATTCTTCTTCCCATAGTGCGTAATGCTCGTGTGGGTACACACAAACTGCACGATCAGGTCCCCCATGGTGTTTTAAATCCGCTACGTCATCACCAAGGAAGCCATCTTTTGAGAGAAAAGCTTCTTCCGTAGAATCTTTACATATACCTGTTATCATTTCTTTATCTTCGCCATATTTCATTTGTTTCGGTTTGCCAATGCTAAAGTGAACGAGTTCAATTCCCATCTTTGATCTCCTTTACAATTGATTACAATATTATATCATTAAAAAAGCACAGAGAATGATAAAAAACTCTGTGCTTTACATTAATAAACGAGAAATCCTGCTTTATCTAAAGCCTCGCAAGCAGCGTCTAATTTTTCTTTAGAATCCGCTTCAATTGTATGTAAGTGAATACCATCTGTTAGTTGCGATAGATAGGAAGCGTTTGTATTTTCGATTTTTTGTAAATATTGCTCTACATCAAAGCGATTACTTACCATGATGGATGCTGTTAAGTCACCGTATACAGGATGCTCAACTTTTACATCTTTAATTGTAACGCCGTGGTCAACAAGCATTGTAAGTTCTTGACGTACTTCTGCTGGCTTATGTTGGCATACAATTACGCGTTCGAAAGCTTGTTGTTTTTCTTGTGGTTTTAAATATAAATAGCCCTGAGCAGTCGCAATGATCGGTTCGTTTCGTGCTTTAAGCAAGGAAATATCTTGCACGATAACTTGTCTACTTACGTTTGTCTTTTTCGATAGCTCATTTCCGGATAACGGTTCATTTGCAGCGAGAAGCCACTGAAGGATAAGCTGTCGTCTTTCTTCACCTAAAATCTTTTTTTGTTCATTTTGTTTCATTATGATTTAACACCTCTATAAAATTGATTTCCAATTGTGTGTAGTGCATGAATAGTAGTATCAATTTGATCTTTCGTTGTTTGTTGTCCGAAAGAGAAGCGGACATATTGTTTTGCCTCTTCATACGTTTTTCCAATTGCAAGCATTGTTTTCGAAGGTTCTTGTTTACCAACTTGGCAAGCACTTCCGGTAGAAATGGCAATACCGCGGCGATTACATTCTAGCATTGTATATTGGCCTTCTATTCCTTTTATTGTAACCCCAATAATATGTGGTAAACAAGAAGTAGAATGACCTTCTACTTCAATTTTTAGCGGAAGTGTTCGTATTTGCTCTAAAAAGTAAGATCGTAACCCTTTAAAACGTAAACTTTCTTCTTGTTGATTTTTTAATATATTCTCAGCAGCTGTTAAAAAAGCTGCGATGCCAGGAACGTTCACTGTACCTGGACGAAAACCTCTTTCGTGAGAGATTCCCGGAAATATTTGTGCCCAGCGAACTTGCGGATTGATATAGCAAGCGCCAACACCCTTCGGTCCGTATATCTTATGTGCTGAAACAGAAAGACTATCAATCCCCATCTCAAAAACATGGATAGGAAGTTTACCAAAGGTTTGTACACAATCTGAATGAAATAAAACGTTATATTTTTTTAAAAGTGCCCCAATCTCTGCGATATTTTGAACGGTTCCGATTTCAGAGTTTCCGTGCTGTATACTTGCTAGAACAGTATCTTCTGTAATAGATGCTTCTAAATCTATTAAACGAATGAGTCCATTTTTATCAACAGGAATTTCAGTAATTGTATACCCTTTTGATTGTAAGGATTGAAAATAACTTCGAATGGATGCATGTTCCATAGGTGTCGTAATAATATGCTTCTTATTTTGGGCATTGAGAAGGGACTGAATCGCAAGGTAGTTCGATTCTGACCCACCGCTCGTGAAGAATATCCCTTGTTCCTTTCCGCCAATCATTTCGGCAAATGTTTTTCTACAAACTTGTAATAAAGAAGAGGCTGTTCCTCCAATATCGTGTAAACTTTGTTCATTTCCGAAGTATTGCGATGCTGCTTTCGTATATGTTTGTAATGCTTCCGCGCTCATAGGTGTAGTAGCTGCATAATCAAGATATATCATCATGTAAGTTCCTCTCTCTAGTAAGAGTTACATTTCTTTTATTTTTTTAAATGGTAGTGAAAATAAGAATTATAAAAAAACTCTTGTCATTATTTTAAAACTATGTAAATATAGGTGTCAAGACAGTTGAAAAGTGTAAAGTAGGAGGCAACAATTATGCCAAGTGCAGATGTCTTAATTATTGGAAGTGGCGTTGCGGCACTTCGTGTTGCAAAAGAGATTTGTCACGAAAAGAATGTGATTATTATCACAAAGAAAACGAATCGTAATAATAATACATATTTAGCGCAAGGTGGAATTGCCGCAGCCGTAGCTACATATGACAATCCAAATGATCATTTTGAAGATACGTTAGTAGCAGGATGTCATTATAACAATGAAGATGCGGTTCGTTATTTAGTTGAAGAAGGGCCGAAAGAAATGAATTATCTCATTGAAAATGGAATGAAATTTGATGGAGATGAAACGGGCCCTCACCTTGGAAAAGAAGGTGCACATCGGAAGCGGCGTATTTTACATGCAGGTGGCGATGCAACAGGAAAGAATTTATTAGAGCATTTCATTCAAGAAGTAGTTCCGCATGTTACGGTAGTGGAACAGGAAATGGTGCTTGATTTTATTATAGAAAACGAAAAATGTGCTGGAGTTTTAACGCGAGATAGTGAAGGGAAGTTGAAGCGTTATGATGCAGATTATACGGTGTTAGCCTCAGGCGGGATTGGTGGTTTGTATGCTTTTACTTCTAATGACAAAACAATTACGGGTGATGGACTTGCGATGGTGTACCGCGCGGGTGGGGAGCTTGTAGATTTAGAATTTGTACAATTCCATCCAACGATGTTATATGCGGGCGGGCGATGCTGCGGTCTCGTCTCTGAAGCAGTCCGCGGTGAAGGAGCTGTCCTTATAAACGGAAAAGGGCAGCGTTTTATGATGGATATACATCCAGATCATGATCTCGCACCGCGTGATGTAGTGGCAAGAGCGATTCATGAACAGCTTTTGTCGGGTGAAAAAGTATATTTGAATATCGAGTCTATTCAAAATTTCGAAGAACGTTTTCCAACTGTATCAGCATTGTGTAAAAAGAATGGTGTTGATATTACTAAAAAACGCATTCCAGTCGTACCCGGTGCTCATTTTCATATGGGTGGCGTGAAAACAAACATTGATGGGGAGACGTCTATTCCAAATTTATATGCAGTCGGTGAAGTAGCTTGTAATGGGGTTCATGGAGCAAATAGATTAGCGAGTAATTCATTATTAGAAGGTCTTGTGTTTGGAAAAAGAATAGGACAGCATCTTTTAACGAAAGCGACAAAAGACAGATTGAACAACTTTGCTGAGAAGGAAAAGAAGTTTATCGTTCTGAATCATTTGCCGACGAAAGAAGAAATACAAGAATGCATGATGAAATATGTTGGGATTGTGCGAACAGAGCAAAGTTTATCTTATGCAAAGAGATGGCTTAGTAAGTACGGTGTTCGAAATATGATATTACAACATGATGTTCTTACAAATGAAGAGATAACGCTTATGAATATGTTAACAGTTTGTGAGCTTATCGTCGTATCAGCTTTGCAAAGAGAAGAAAGCATTGGTGGCCATTATCGAAGTGATTACCCACATAGAAATAGCGTAAACAAAGAAATCGTTCGAGTGAAAAGAAAACTACAACTTGTGTAATGAGGGGAAGAGGGGCTTTATGAATACGATAAAGGTTAAAGAAGCATTAAATCGATTTTTTCTAGAAGATATAGGAGAAAGAGATGTAACATCTCAGCTTATTTTTCCAGATAATTTACTTTCAAAAGGAACGTTTCTTGCAAAGGATACAGGAGTCTTTGCGGGACGTTTAGTCATTGAAGAAGGGTTTAAATTAATTGATGAGAGAATTAAAGTGGAGCTTCATAAAAAAGATGGAGATCTTGTAGAAAAAGGCGAAATAATTGCAACTGTCCAAGGACCAATCGCATCGTTATTAACGGCAGAGCGCGTTATATTAAACGTTATCCAGCGTATGAGTGGGATAGCGACAATGACATACGAGGCTGTTCGTGCCTTAGATAGCAGCCATACACGCATTTGTGATACGCGAAAAACGATGCCAGGGCTACGTATGTTTGATAAGTATGCAGTTGTATGCGGAGGCGGATTTAATCACCGTTTCGGCTTATATGACGGTGTCATGATCAAAGACAATCATATTGCTTTTGCTGGTTCTATTACGAAAGCTGTTACATCGGTGAAAGAAAAATTAGGACATATGGTGAAAGTAGAAGTAGAAACAGAAACTGAGGAACAAGTGAGAGAGGCTGTAGCTGCTGGTGCGGATATTATTATGTTTGATAACCGTACGCCAGATGAGATTCGAGAGTTTTCAAAGATTGTACCAAGTGCCATTGTTACAGAAGCTTCAGGAGGTATTACCATTGAAGATTTATCGAAATACGGAAAAACAGGGGTAGATTATATTTCACTTGGAGCGTTAACACATTCAGTGAAAGCACTTGATATTAGTTTCAATATTGAGGCGTAAGGAAAGTGGCTTAGAGGGGGAGAAAGAAATATGAGTATTTTAGAAAAAGTACAACCGATTGAAACGATGTTACCAGAGCGTTATTACACGATGTCAACAGAAAATATGGAAAAGCGGGTTCGTGAAATTAAAGAAAAAATGGGGGAAAAACTATTTATTCCAGGACATCATTACCAAAAAGATGAAGTGGTACAATTTTCTGATGCAGCAGGAGATTCACTTCAGCTTGCGCAAGTTGCAGCGAGCAATAAAGAGGCGAAATATATTGTATTTTGCGGTGTACACTTTATGGCAGAAACAGCAGATATGTTAACGACAGATGATCAAATTGTTATTTTGCCAGATATGCGTGCAGGGTGTTCGATGGCAGATATGGCAGATATAGAACAAACAGAAAGAGCGTGGAAAGAGCTCACAAAATTATTTGGAGATACGATGATTCCGTTAACGTATGTGAACTCTACGGCTGCAATTAAAGCGTTTTGTGGTCGTAATGGCGGAGCAACAGTAACTTCTTCTAATGCAAAACAAATGGTATCATGGGCTTTTACGCAAAAAGAGCGTCTCGTTTTTTTACCGGATCAACATTTAGGAAGAAATACAGCGTACGATTTAGGTATCCCGTTAGATAAAATGGCAGTATGGGATCCACATACTGATTCATTAGAGTACGATGGAGATATAGAAGAAATTCAAGTGATTTTATGGAAAGGGCATTGTTCAGTTCATCAAAACTTTACAGTGAAAAACATTGAGAACGTACGGAAAAATCATCCGGACATGAATATTATTGTACATCCGGAATGTTGCTACGAAGTTGTAGCTGCTTCGGATTATGCAGGTTCAACGAAATACATTATTGATATGATTGAAGCGGCTCCATCCGGAAGTAAATGGGCGATTGGTACAGAAATGAATTTAGTGAACCGAATTATTCAACAACATCCAGATAAAGAAATTGTTTCACTTAACCCCTTTATGTGTCCGTGTTTAACGATGAACCGAATTGATTTACCGCACTTATTATGGGCACTTGAAACGATAGAAAAAGGAGAAGAAATTAACGTCATTAGCGTAGATAAACAAGTAACTGAAGAAGCGGTTCTTGCATTAAATCGTATGTTAGAGCGTGTGTAAAGCAGCGGATTCCCGTTGCTTTTTTTCGTACATATAATCATAACGAGAACAAAATGGGCATACATTGTTTTGAAGAAATCATTGCGATTATCTTATACTTATTCCGCTTCTAATGATATCGAAAATCGAAGAAGTGATACAAGTGAAAAGAGGTTAACGTTATTTAGAAAGGGTTACTTCATGAGATTTGTTACTTATAGATAAGTTATACAGGAGGGGGAAAATTTGAAAATTCATATCGTGCAAAAAGGGGATACCCTTTGGAAAATTGCGAAAAAGTACGGAGTGGATTTTGATACGTTGAAAAAAACAAATACACAACTTAGCAATCCAGATTTAATTATGCCAGGTATGAAAATTAAAGTACCATCAAACAGTGTACACGTAAAACAGCATGCTGGAGCAGGTTCAGCACCTCCAAAACAATATGTAAAAGAAGTGCAACAAAAAGAATTTGCAGCAACGCCAACGCCGCTTGGAATAGAAGACGAGGAAGAAGTTACGTATCAATCAGCACCAATTACACAAGAGCCTGCCATGCAACAAACACAAAAAGAAGTGCAAGTAAAACCACAGAAGGAAATGCAAGTGAAACCACAAAAAGAAGTACAGGTAAAACCACAGAAGGAAATACAAGTGAAGCCACAAAAGGAAGTACAGGTGAAACCGCAAAAAGAGGTGCAAAAAGAACAGCCAATTCAAAAAGAAAAACCAGTTGAAAAACCGTCAGTGATTCAAAAACCACCTGTTATAGAAAAACAAAAACCAGCGGAAAAAGAAAATACGAAGTTTTCGGTAAATGTGTTACCGCAGCCGCCGCAACCACCAATAAAAACGAAAAAAGAATATAAAATTTCAGATGTAATTAAAAAAGGAAGCGAGTTAATTGCTCCTCAAATTACTAAAATGAAACCTAATAACATCATTTCTCCGCAAACGAAAAAAGACAATATAATATCACCGCAAGTAAAGAAAGAAAATGTAGGGAATATCGTATCACCACAAGTGAAGAAAGAAAACGTAGGGAATATCGTATCACCACAAGTGAAGAAAGAAAACGTAGGAAATATAGTATCACCGCAAGTAAAGAAAGAAAACGTAGGAAATATAGTATCACCGCAAGTAAAGAAAGAAAACGTAGGAAATATAGTATCACCGCAAGTAAAAAAAGAAAACGTAGGAAACATAGTATCACCGCAAGTAAAGAAAGAAAATGTAGGAAACATAGTGTCGCCAAATGTATCGAAAGAAAATGTAGTGATTCCACAAGTAATACCACCAAATATTCAAGTGCCAAATATAATGCCAATTATGGATAACAATCAGCCACCAAACATCATGCCAATCATGGATAATAATCAGCCACCAAACATGATGCCGATCATGGATAACAATCAACCACCAAACATCATGCCAATCATGGATAACAATCAACCGCCAAATATAATGCCAATTATGGATAATAATCAAATGCCAAATATGATGCCGATAATGGATAACAACCAAATGCCGAATATGATGCCAATTATGGATAACAATCAAATGCCAAATATGATGCCAATCATGGATAACAATCAACCACCGAATATGATGCCATATCAAATGCCGTACCAACAGCCTATGATGCCGCCGAATCCGTATTATCAACAACAAAATCCATATCAAATGCCATATCAGCAAGGAGCACCGTTTGGACCGCAATATACGTCTATGCCAAATCCAAATATGATGCCGATAGATAATAATATGCCGCCGCTCGTGCAAGGAGAGGAAGATTGTGGATGCGGAGGAGAGAGTAGGCTATATAGTCCGCAACCTGGAGGGCCACAATACGCGAATCCTTTATATTATCAACCAACTCAATCCGCATATGCACCACAGCCAGGAACGATGTATTATCAACCAGATCCACCAAATGTATTTGGGGAGCCAGTTTCAGAAGAAGAGGATGAAGAAGAAGTTTAAAAAAGGTGGGATGATTCCCACCTTTTTTGTATGTAGATTCGTTCTGGAAACGGAAGATTTACACCAAATGTTAGAAAATCCCCAGTGAAATATTAACAGTGTAAAAACCTTCTCTGTTACTCATCATAAGAGGGAGCTTTTCAGAAGAGAAGTTCATTCTAACAGAGGGGGTTTTTGTATTGAATACGAAAGTAAAAGTGATTGCTGCTTCTTTGTTAGTTACTAGTGCATTAGCTGCATGTGGTACACCAAAAAACAATGCAATGGATGGACGTAACTACAATTACGAGCGTACATCTTATAATGATACACACCAGTATCGTGATAATGTGACGCGTAACGATCGTTATACAGACTATGTAACATATAGAAATGGTCGTAACGATACAGGATATAACTATTACCGTGATGTAAATTACAACGGTCAAATTGCTAATCCGCATCCAACACGTAATATTACAATGAACAATTCATACATTAACAATGATGGTAAAACTGCAGAAAGAATTACAAATCGTGTGAAACGTATGAATAACGTAGACCGCGTATCTACAGTTGTATATGGAAACGATGTGGCGATTGCGGTAAAACCACGTAACACAGTAACAAATGAAACGGCAATGGCGAACGAAATTCGTCAAGCTGTTGCAAATGAAGTTGGAAACAGAAACGTATATGTTTCTGTAAGAAATGACATGTTTACTCGTGTCGATGCAATGAGTACACGCTTGCGTAACGGTACAGTTACAAACGATTTTAATCGTGACATAGTGAATATGTTCCGAGATATTCGTTACGGTTTAACTGGTACAGTGCGATAGCAAAATAAAAGAGGAAGGATAGCCCTTCCTCTTTATTCATCGTTGTCTTGTAAACGACGCTTTTTTATAAAATAACTAACGGAGTAAGAGACTAAAAAGCATATGAAGAGAATGCTACCTGTTAAAATAGCTTCAAAGAGAGGTCTTTCTGGACTGAAAATAATATAAATAATAGCCATAATAATTCCAACGATAAGGGAGCGAAAGACAAGTTTATAGTAAGGAATTAATTGGATGTCCTTTTTGCTTTCTTCTACATCAATTGAAACGCTTAACTGTAAATAACTAAGCACAATACTCGTAAGAATAAATAATAGCCATAATGGAGATTTCGTAATTTGATCTAGTCCTTCAGTGAATCCGATATAGCCTAAAATTCCAATTATACCAAGTGATTGAAAAAGAAAGGCAATACGTATATTTTTTAATGTTTGCAGAATGAGACGTTCATCTTTTATTTTTTTCACAATATCCATCTCCTGTTTATGATGATTTCGCTGTTACATTAATTGTAACATATATATTGCATTTATCAATTTATAATTTACATATAATTTGTTTGGATGAAAGAGGAAATAAAATATTTTTATAAACATGTTGCACTTATACTTTATTAATGTTATATTAGCAAAGCGATGAGCTAATTTACGTAAGACGAGAGATATGCTTAAGTGCTAAACACGCGAATGTGGTCGCCTGGTCTCTCGCCGTAAACGCATCAAGACGCCTGCTTTGCAGGCGTCTTTCATTTTGTATGAATGTAATGGGAAGAGTGGAGAAATCCAATCTTCCTTTTTTTATCGAAAAAGAGTCTGAAAATAAAGTTATTTACAACTGCGAATGAAAGAGTTACTATTTAATGGTAATATATTACATGTTTTTTATATATAAAAGGTTGGGATGAATAGGATATGGAGAATTTTGAATGTAGAAATACAGAAGTTGTATTAGAGAAATTTCAGGTCGTAACACCTATATTTCAGGCGTTGGGGGATGAGAATCGTCAGCAAATTATTATGCTATTGTTAGAAAACAAACAGATGAATGTAACGCAAATAACAGATAAAATGGGGATTTCTAGACCAGCTGTTTCACACCATTTAAAAATTTTAAAACAAGCAGAACTAATTGTAGCGGATCGACATGGAAAAGAAATTTTTTATTCTATAATAGCCGGAGAATTTTTAAAACAGGTGAAGGATTTACTTCAAGCAATAGAATCGAATTATTAATTTTTTTTAACTAATAAGTAAACAAGTTTAAACTTTTGAACTTGTTTACTTGAAAGGGGTAATAAAAATGAAAAAAATAAATCGTATGTATGTCATTATGTTACTTGTTCCTTTATTTTGGGGTGGCTCTTTTGCAACAGCAGAGCATGTTATTACTGAAATTCCACCGATTACAGCGGCAACAATTCGTTTTGGTTTAGCGGGTTGTATTTTAATAGGCATAGTTTTTATGAAATCTGAGTGGAATACAAGTTTGTTATTAAAGAATTGGAAAGGGCTGTTATTTGTATCATTAACAGGTATTTTTGGCTACAATGTTTTTTTCTTTATGGGACTTAACTATACTTCCACTTTGAATGGCTCGCTTATTATTGCTACAATGCCCGTTTTTGTAACCTTAGGAGCAATATTATTTTTTAAAGAGTCTTGGAGTATAAAAGTCGGAATAAGTTTAATGTTGTCTCTTATCGGTGTAATAGTTGTTATTACGAGCGGTTCAATAAATACACTTATGTCTTTGTCATTTAATAAGGGCGATCTTTTATTTATAGCTGCTTTAATCTGTGGGGTGTTATATAGCTTAACAGGAAAAAAAGTTATGAGTGGTGTCTCCCCTTTATTAACTACAATGAGTATGACGGTATTGGGTACTGGGTTTTTAGCAGGCCTTTCTCTATATGAAGATGGATGGGGAAAGGTTGGGACGTTTTCTTTACAGGGATGGATAGAAATGTTGTATATGGTCATATGCGGGACGTTAATTGGATATATCGTGTTTAATAAAGGAGTAGAAGAGTTAGGTGCAAGCAAAGCGAGTATGTATTTAAATCTAACTCCTATTGTAGCTACTTGTATATCAGTTGTCCTATATGGAGCAGCTGTTACGTGGCAACAGATAGTTGGAATGGCAATCGTATTAATTGGAGTCTATATAGCGACGGTACAATCCAATAAAGATATAAAAAAGCTTTCAAGTAATCAATATGTTTCGAAATAGGTAGAAATCATTGGACTCTATAAGTCTTAATGAGAGTAATCTATGAATTAGGGATAAAACCCCCATTTCCGGAAAAACTACTAATGAAAGTATGATCTTGCCTAAAAGAGGTGAACGGAAATGAAATGGATACTGATTGCGATGCAAGCTTTCGTTATGATGTTTTGTTTCGTTTATGGAACGAATGCGAAGGCGGAAGGGCCAGTACCAGAAGTAACAGAGAAAGACCCTCAAGTTACAATTTTATTAGAGCGAATGTATGTTGATGGAGAAGTAAGTGAGGAAATCTTTACAGAAAAAGTAGCAGACTTAGAAAAGTTTTTACAGCAATATAAAGAATGGCAGCTCGTTGATCGTGATGATGTACAAATCGTATTACAAAAGAAAGTTGACGATATTTCTCCGTTATTAAAAACGAGCGGTTATTTTGGAGTGTCAGAGGAAGGGATATTACAAATTTTCAAAGGTGTACCGAAAAGCGATAATGCGATTCATTCCTTCTTTCAAATTGATATGAAAAAGCTTGAGAGTTATGAGCGTGCGAAATTGAAACGTGGTATTCGTATTAAATCAAAAGAAGGTTTTGTGAAGACGATTGAAAAAATGAAACAATATGCAGTGCAAAATAAGAAAAAAAGCAGCTCATGGTGAGCTGCTTTTTTTCTTATTTATTTTTATCTAAAATTTGTTTTGCGATTTCATCGATTAGCATATCTTTTCCGATTGGATTGAAAGCTTTCGTATTGAAGATTTCGTTTGATACTTCATATACGTGATTGTTTTTTACAGCTCTATTGTCTTTCCAAACGGCACTGTTTTTGTAGTCTTCGTAAACTTTATCAGCTTCACCGCCAAAGTTTACAATAAACATTTGGTCAGGTTGGAATGCAACAAGACCTTCTAGCGATACTTGCGCCATCGTTTGTTTTAAATCTGTACCTTTTGTTGCTGGAAGTTTTAAGTCGTTAAAGATGATGTCACCGTACCCGAAGCTACCGTATACACGGAAGTTTTGTGGTGTAACTGCGATGAACATAAAGCTCTCATCTTTTGTTTTCTCTTTAATCTTTTTAGATAAAGAGTCGGCTTTTTTATCGTAGTCTGCAATCCATTTGTCGGCTTTCTTTTCTTCGTCAAATAGTTTACCTACTTCTTTAAACTTACCGCGCCAGTCTTCTAAGTTTGTTTCTAGAACAACTGTCGGTGCTACTTTTTCTAGTTGATCATAAATTTTTAATTGACGATTGTTCAAAATAATTAAGTCTGGTTTTAAAGCAGTAACAGCTTCTAAATCAACTTTAGGTGCCCAATACCAACCTACTGCTTTTACTCCGTCTAGCTTTTCTGTCAAATGCTTTTGGATTTTATCTTTATATGTATTTGCTGTACCAACAGGTTTGTGTCCAAGAAGTAATAATTCTTCTGTTGAACCCGATAAATCAACAATTCTCTTTGGATTTACTGGAATTGTAGCTTCCCCTTTAGCGTGTTTTACAACTTTTGTTTTCGGTTGTTCTTTTGCTTTTGATTCTTCTTTTTGAGAAGAACAGCCAACGATAGAAAGAACAACTAGCATAATAGTAAATAAAATAAATAGCTTACGTTTCATCCTGATGTAACCCCTTTAATTAGTATTGATAATCATTATCGACCTCTGTATATTAATGTGCTTTAACCTTTCTGTCAATGAAAATAACAGAAGTTTCAAATAGAGAACATTTGTTGGGGCAGTCTCGCTTTTCTATCATTAAATATGTTAAAATGGAATACATGATTTAAGAGGGAGAGATCGTATTTTGTTTGAATATGTTACAGGTTACGTGGAGTATGTAGGACCGGAATATGTCGTAATTGATCATAATGGAATTGGTTATCAAATTTTCACACCGAATCCGTATGTATTTCAAAGAAGTAAGCAAGAAATCCGTGTCTATACATATCATTATGTGAGAGAAGATATTATGGCGCTTTACGGGTTTAAAACACGTGAAGAGCGTTTATTATTTACAAAGTTGTTAGGTGTGTCTGGTATTGGACCAAAAGGCGCTCTTGCAATTTTAGCTTCTGGTCAAACAGGACAGGTCGTTCAAGCAATTGAACATGAGGACGAGAAGTTTTTAGTGAAGTTCCCGGGCGTAGGAAAGAAAACAGCGCGCCAAATGATTTTAGATTTAAAAGGAAAACTAGCAGACGTTGTACCAGATGCATTTGTTGATTTATTCTCAGATACAGAACGTTTTGATGAGAAGAAAGGTTCGTCAGCTGAGCTTGATGAGGCGCTGGAAGCTCTGCGCGCACTTGGATACGCGGAACGAGAAGTTTCTCGCGTTGTACCAGAGTTATTAAAAGAATCATTAACGACGGATCAGTATATTAAAAAGGCACTTAGTCTTTTACTAAATGGTAAGAGGTGAGTATAATGGACGAACGTCTCCTTTCAGGGGAATCTGCATATGAAGATGCGGATTTAGAATATTCATTACGGCCACAGACGCTCCGTCAGTATATTGGCCAAGATAAAGCGAAACATAATTTAGAGGTGTTTATTGAAGCGGCGAAAATGCGTGAAGAAACGTTAGATCACGTGCTTTTATATGGACCACCAGGTCTTGGTAAAACGACGCTTGCGAATATTATTGCCAATGAAATGGGCGTAAATGTTAGAACAACTTCAGGACCGGCAATTGAAAGGCCAGGTGATTTAGCAGCTGTATTAACATCGCTTCAACCAGGGGATGTATTATTTATTGATGAAATTCATCGTTTGCATAGATCAATTGAAGAAGTACTATATCCTGCGATGGAAGATTTTTGCCTTGATATTGTCATTGGAAAAGGACCGTCAGCAAGGTCTGTACGTTTAGATTTACCGCCATTTACATTAGTTGGAGCAACGACGCGTGCGGGAGCATTATCAGCGCCATTACGTGACCGTTTTGGTGTGCTTTCAAGATTAGAGTATTATACAGTAGATCAGCTTTCTGAGATTGTGGAACGTACAGGAGAAGTATTTGAAGTTGAAATTGATTCATTAGCTGCACTAGAAATTGCAAGACGTGCTCGTGGTACACCTCGTATTGCGAATCGTTTATTACGACGTGTACGAGATTTCGCACAAGTTCGGGGTAATGGAACAGTTACGATGGAAATTACACAAATGGCGTTAGAACTACTGCAAGTAGATAAATTAGGTCTAGATCATATTGACCATAAATTATTGCTTGGTATTATTGAGAAGTTCCGTGGTGGTCCAGTTGGATTAGAAACGGTTTCGGCAACGATTGGAGAAGAATCTCATACGATTGAAGATGTGTATGAGCCGTATTTATTACAAATTGGCTTTTTACAACGAACGCCAAGGGGGCGAATTGTAACGCCACTTGCATATGAGCATTTCGGAATGGAGATGCCAAAAGTATGACGGAGATGCCAAAATTGCTTATTACAGCAGGGATCTTACTTATCGTTGTTGGCTTAGCTTGGAAGTTCATTGGAAGACTTCCAGGCGATATTTTTGTGAAAAAAGGAAACGTTACCTTTTATTTTCCTATCATTACATGTATTGTGTTAAGTATTGTATTATCTTTTATTATGTATATAATAAATCGATTCAAATAAGAAATAGGTGGATATAGTTATGGATATTAATCTGTTTGATTTTCATTTACCAGAAGAACTTATTGCACAAGTCCCATTAGAAGAGCGTGAAACATCAAGATTAATGGTGTTAGACCGTGAAACAGGCGATATTGAGCATAAACATTTTACAGACATTCTTTCTTACTTACATGAGGGGGATTGCTTAGTTTTAAATGAAACGAAAGTAATGCCTGCTCGTCTGCATGGTGTGAAAGAAGATACAGGCGCACACATTGAAGTACTTCTTTTAAAACAAGAAGAAGGCGATAAGTGGGAGACGCTTGTTAAGCCAGCGAAACGTGTAAAAGAAGGAACTGTTATCTCTTTTGGCGAAGGAAAATTAAAAGCAACTTGCACAGGAACTGCAGATCAAGGTGGACGTCAGCTTGAATTTTCATATGACGGCATCTTCTATGAAATTTTAGATGAACTTGGAGAAATGCCACTTCCTCCATATATTAAAGAGACGCTAGAAGATCGCGATCGCTATCAAACAGTATATGCGAAAGAAATCGGTTCAGCAGCAGCGCCGACTGCAGGACTTCATTTTACAGAAGAGTTACTGGAGAAGTTAAAACAAAAAGGCGTTGAGTTAGCATTTATTACACTTCACGTAGGGCTTGGAACATTTAGACCAGTTTCTGCTGATACGATTGAAGAACACCATATGCACGCAGAATATTACCATATGTCTGAAGAGACGGCGGCATTATTAAACCGTGTAAGAGAGAATGGTGGACGTATTATTACGGTAGGTACGACTTCAACTCGTACGTTAGAAACAATTGCGACAGATCATGACGGCAAGCTTTGTGCTGCTTCTGGTTGGACAGACATTTTTATGTACCCAGGTTACGAATTTAAAGCAATTGATGGTTTAATTACAAACTTCCATTTACCGAAGTCAACATTAATTATGCTTGTAAGTGCATTTGCAAACAGAGATAATGTACTTCATGCTTATAATGAAGCAGTAAAAGAAAAATATCGTTTCTTTAGCTTTGGTGATGCAATGTTCGTTGCCTCTCACGCTAAAATGGGAAACAAATAAAAGGAGTAAATTATGACAGCAATTCGTTATGAATTTATTAAAACTTGTAAACAAACAGGTGCCCGTTTAGGACGTGTACATACGCCACACGGTTCATTTGATACACCAACATTTATGCCAGTTGGTACGCTTGCAACAGTTAAGACAATGTCACCAGAAGAATTAAAAGCAATGGATTCTGGCATTATTTTAAGTAATACGTATCATTTATGGCTACGTCCAGGTCACGAAATCATTCGTGAAGCAGGCGGTTTGCATAAATTTATGAACTGGGATCGTGCAATCTTAACGGACTCTGGTGGTTTCCAAGTATTCAGTTTAAGTGACTTCCGTCGCATTGAAGAGGAAGGCGTTCATTTCCGTAACCACTTAAATGGAGATAAATTATTCTTATCACCAGAAAAAGCGATGGAAATTCAAAATGCATTAGGTTCAGATATTATGATGGCATTTGATGAGTGTCCACCATTCCCAGCTACTTTTGAATATATGAAGAAATCTGTAGAGCGTACAAGCCGCTGGGCAGAGCGTTGCTTAAAAGCACATGAACGTCCACAAGATCAAGGTTTATTCGGTATTGTACAGGGTGGGGAGTTCGAAGAGCTTCGTCGCCAAAGTGCAAAAGACCTTGTTTCAATGGACTTCCCTGGTTACGCGGTAGGTGGTTTATCTGTAGGTGAGCCGAAAGATATTATGAACCGTGTACTTGAGTTTACAACGCCACTTCTTCCAGATAATAAGCCACGTTACTTAATGGGAGTAGGTTCTCCTGACTCGTTAATCGATGGTGCAATTCGTGGTATTGATATGTTTGACTGCGTACTTCCAACTCGTATCGCTCGAAATGGTACATGTATGACAAGTGAAGGCCGCCTTGTTGTCAAAAATGCGAAATTCGCAAGAGATTTCGGTCCGCTTGATCCAAACTGTGATTGCTATACATGTAAAAATTACTCTCGTGCGTACATTCGTCACTTAATGAAATGTGATGAAACGTTCGGAATTCGTTTAACGTCTTATCACAACCTTCATTTTCTGTTAAACTTAATGGAGCAGGTGAGACAAGCTATTCGTGAAGACCGTCTTGGCGATTTCCGCGAAGAATTCTTTGAACAGTATGGCTTTAATAAACCGAATGCTAAAAACTTCTAATACATAATTTAAAAGGAGGAACAAAAGATGAATCCAGGTATGATGAATATCGTTATGATCGTTGCGATGTTTGCGATTTTCTATTTCTTATTAATTCGCCCGCAACAAAAACGTCAAAAAGCAGTTGCTCAAATGCAAAGTGAGTTAAAAAAAGGTGATGCTATCGTAACAATCGGTGGCTTACACGGTACAATTGAATCAGTAGATGAGACGAAAATCGTTATTAAATCTGGTGGTTCACACTTAACTTTCGATCGTAATGCGATTCGTGAAGTTGTGAAAAACTAATGAGGAAGGCCCTGCATGAAATGTGCAGGGCCTTTTTTTAGTTATTTTGTTTGGACATATTTACACCGAAAATGCCACCAAGTGTACTCGCGCCCATTAATGCTAATTGGTAAAGTAACTGCGAGTTCGATAAAGTTTGAGAGAAGCCTAAATAGTTAACTAGAAAAACAAGTATAGTGAATGTAAGTCCTGTTGAGAAGCCTACTAGCCAACCTTTCCCTTGTGCTTTTTTGCCGGCAGTAAACCCAGATATAAGCATAGATAAAAGTGCGAGTATAAAAATAGTAACAGCTAATGTTCCTTCATTCATATCTGTAAATTTTAATAAAAGAGCCATAATCATGCTAGTAACTGTTGCGAGAATTAATAGGATAACGATACCGAAGCCGATTGCAGTTGATAATTTTTTCGTTCCATCCATTTATACATTCCCCCTTTTTAATACAAGCATATTTTCCTTTTGCCTAAGTTAGACTATTTTCTTTTTTATAGGGGAGTCTATACGTAAAAAGGAGATGTAAAAATGGAATGGGTATCAGTAATTGGCCGGACGATGCTGTTGTATATTATCATCTTAATTATTTTTCGTCTTATGGGTAAACGTGAGATAGGAGAATTAAGTGTATTAGATTTAGTCGTATTCATTATGCTTGGTGAAATGGCTGTAGTCGCAATTGAAAATACGGATAAATCACTTTGGCATCAATTAGTTCCGATGGTCTTTCTTATGTGTATACAGATCATTTTGTCTGTCATTTCTTTAAAGTTTCAACGATTTCGGCATTTAATAGAAGGAGAACCAGCAATCATTATTAATGCTGGAAAAATTGATGGAAAAAAGATGAGAAACCAGCGATATAATATAGATGATTTAATGATGCAATTAAGAGAGCAGGGAGTCGGAGATATTAGGGATGTAGAATACGCTATTTTAGAACCATCTGGGAAGTTATCTGTCTTTCAAAAACAAAAAGGCGGGCAGGATGCATTGCAGTTTACTCTTCCCCTTATTATCGATGGAGAAATTCAATCGAATCATTTACAAATGATTGAACATACAGACGAGTGGCTTGTTGAAAAATTAAAAAACTTAGGCTATAACGATGTAACACAAATTTTATACTGTAGTTTTCAAAATGGAAAATTTTTTGTTGATTTGAAAGAAAACTAGAGGCTTACTATATGGAATAGTAAGCCTATTTACTTCAAAAATGAAAGTTTTCGAATGATAGGGAGACGACTTAACTCTTCTTTTCGAATGAGCTTGAAAATGAAGAGGAGCACAATATAAACGAGTGTTGTTAAAGTGATTTCCCATAATGTTTGTATGCCAAGTGAATGAGAGAAAACCATATACTTATGAAGGTAAAAACCGAAGGAGCCTGCGATACCGATGGCAAGTCCGCCAAAAATATAGTCTTTTGCGTAAATGGTAAATGTAATTTTCTTTAAAACAGTAGCATAATGAAGAAATGTTACTGTTACGATATTTGCTGCAATTGCAAGGGCAACCCCCATCATTTGAAACTCTGGCCTTGAGGCTAGTACGAAAATAACAATTAATTTCACGATTGCACCAATAAACGTATTCATCATGGCCGCACGTGCTAAGTTTAAAGCTTGTAAGACAGAGGTAAGTGGACTTTGAAAATAATGAAATAAAAAGCAAGGTGCAAGAAGCTGGATGAACGCTGTTGCACTATCCGATCCATACATAAGAGTTAAAACAGGAGAAGCAAATACGTATAATATAACGACTGACCACCCGCCAGTAATGAGTGAGATTCGAAGAGCTTGTTGTAAGCGGTGTTCTACTAATTTATGTTGTCTTTTTGCCATTGCCTCGCTAATTGATGGAACGAGTGCTGTCGAAAGAGCGTATGTAATAAAGGCTGGTAGTGAAAGAAGCGGGAATGCATACCCGTTTAATATACCGTATTGCTGAGTTGCGACGGAGGCAGCAACGCCGGCAATCGCTAAGCTTTGCATAACGACGATAGGTTCAAAAAAATAGGAAACGGAACCGATTAAACGACTTCCTGTAGTTGGAAGTGCAATATCCATAAGAGAATAAAATGTTCCTTTGCTCTCCTTTACAGTAGTGAAAAATCCAGAGCGTATAGATAAATGTTTTTCGCGCTGGAATAAAGTAAGTAAAAATAATAACGATGCCACTTCACCGAGAACGGCTGATAACATAGCGCCAGCTGCAGCATATTCTACGCCGTAAGGTAAAAATAATTGAATACATATAGCGATAATGGTAATGCGGACAATTTGTTCTATCACTTGGGCGTAAGCGCTAGGTTTCATATTTTGTTTCCCTTGGAAATAGCCACGTAAAACAGAAGAAACAGCAATAACAGGAACGACAGGCAAAATGGCCATTAATGGATAGTACGTTCGTTCATCAGTTAATAATGTTTTTGCTAAAATAGGTGTGAGGAGCATAATTCCAATTGTTAAAATGATACTAATAACAGATGTAACAGCTAATGATACTGTTAATATTTTTTTAACTTTTTGTTTATCATTCACAGCTTCTGCTTCTGCTACAAATTTTGCGATTGCGACAGGAAGACCGATTTGTGTTAATGTAATTGCTAGAATAAATGTAGGGACGGCCATCATATAAAGGCCAACGCCTTCTTCTCCTAAAATACGTGCCATTACAATACGATTAATAAATCCTAGAATTTTGGTAATAAAGCCGGCTATCATTAAAATAAATGCGCCTTTTAAAAAGCTTTGTCTCGTCATGGTCTTCTCCTACCTTCTCAAAATCAGTGGAATGATTTACAATAATTTATATGCACGTACGAGACAAGAATGACAAGCATTTAAGAGAGTACTCTTGAAAGTAGTTATTGCTGTCCATTAGAGCGGGATTAAAAGCGACTTTTCGTGCTGAAATAAGAAGGAGATGTTATATATGTTAGATAGAGAGGCTTTGGTAGAATCATACCGCGGACAGTTACAAGTCGTTTTAGAAAGTAAAGTAGAAGAGTTCCAAATGTTCGGCTACGACCGAGTAACAGATGATGACATTTGGAAGTTTCTTAAAGTGAAAAAGTGGAAGAAGATAGACAGTGACGTTAGATTGTATGAATTAGTTAATGACGTATTAACAGTAACAGCTAATGAATATATGACGTATTTAACTGTTGAAGCATATCAAGCCCCGCTTTGGTCATTTGATGAATATGAAAATAAATAACCGACTGCAATTGGTTTGTTCTTCCTTTTGCAGTATAATGATAGGTATTGATAATGAGGAAATAATTATGTCTAAGATCATATATAAAGGAGGTAGTGAAGAGAGAAAACAAATAATGAAAGTGTAGGTAATGTGAAAAACTTACCGACACAGCTGGTGAGGAACTAGCAAAATTATAGAAAGGAAGTCTACTAACTAGGCGTATGCACACGTGTAAAAGTGAATCGTAAAAGATTTATTTGAAGTGTTAGTAGCGGAAAGAGGGTACATATGGCAAAGCGTGGTACAAGAATTGCCGCCTTTTTCCTCATCGTTTTATTAATCGGTGGAGTAATTGGTGC
Organism: Bacillus sp. FSL W8-0519; assembly: GCF_038005585.1. Lineage (NCBI taxonomy): Bacteria > Bacillati > Bacillota > Bacilli > Caryophanales > Bacillaceae > Bacillus > Bacillus sp. FSL W8-0519. The sequence goes on along the minus strand of NZ_JBBOTL010000001.1, from coordinate 4,263,373 downwards.
GGCAGGAAAAGACATAGCAAAAGGAATTAGTCTAGGACTAGACCTTCGCGGTGGTTTTGAAATTCTGTATGAAGTAAAACCAGCCAAAAAAGGTGATAAAATCGATCGAGATGTACTTGTAAGTACAGTAGGTGCTCTTGAAAATCGTGTCAATGTTCTCGGTGTAAGTGAGCCGAACATTCAAATCGAAGGGCAAGATCGAATTCGTGTACAGCTTGCTGGTGTACAAGATCAGCAAAAAGCACGTGAAATGTTATCAACACAAGCGAAATTAACATTTCGTGATGTAGATGACAATCTTCTTATGGATGGAACGGATTTAAAAGGCGGCGGAGCGAAGCAAACATTTGATGAGCAAGGCCGTGCGAGTGTAGGTCTTACACTAAAAAGCGCTGAAAAATTCCGTGAAGTAACTGAGAAAATTTCAAAAATGCCACCACCAACGAATTTAATGGTAATTTGGCTTGATTTTGAAGAAGGAAAAGATTCGTATAAAGCAGAATCTGCAAAACCGAATCCGAAATTCTTATCAGCAGCAACAGTAAGTCAAGTATTTAACCAAGCTGAAGTATCTATCGTAGGTGGAAACTTCACAGTTGAAAGTGCAAAACAACTTTCATCTTTATTAAACGCAGGTGCACTGCCGGTTGATTTAAAAGAAATGTATTCAACATCTGTTGGAGCGAAATTTGGTCAACAAGCGTTAGAGCAAACAATTTTCGCTAGTGCGATTGGTATCGCTCTTATTTTCTTATTTATGCTTGTATTCTACCGTTTACCAGGACTTGTAGCGGTTATTATGTTAGGTTTATACATTTTCGTTACATTACTTGTCTTTAACTGGATGCATGCAGTTCTGACGTTGCCAGGTATTGCGGCGTTAGTGCTCGGGGTAGGTATCGCAGTTGATGCGAATATTATTACGTACGAGAGACTAAAAGAAGAACTGAAAATTGGTAAGTCAATGATGTCAGCATTCCGTGCTGGTAACCATCGTTCATTAGCAACAATTTTAGATGCGAACATTACAACACTTGCAGCAGCTGGTGTATTATTCGTTTACGGTAATAGCTCTGTAAAAGGATTCGCAACAAGTTTAATTGTAAGTATTTTAGTTGGTTTTATTACGAACGTATTCGGTACTCGTTTCTTACTAAGTTTACTTGTAAAGAGCCGTTACTTCGATAAAAAACCAGGATACTTTGGTGTGAAACAAAAGGATATTATTCCGTTAACAAAAGGTGTAGTACATCCACCAACGAAATTTGATCGTATTAACTTTGTAAATGTCGGTCATAAATTCCTTATCTTCTCGATTGTAGTTGTAATTGCAGGTGCAATTATTTTACCAATTTTCAAAATGAATCTTGGTATTGACTTTGCGAGTGGTACACGTATCGACCTGCAATCAAAACAATCAGTTACTGTGTCTGATGTTCATAAAGATTTTAAAGAATTGAACATTGACGTGAAGGAAGAAAACATTGTACCGACTGGAGATGACAATAAGGGATTCGCAGTTCGTACATTAGGTGTTCTATCAAAAGATGAAATTGCGAAAACAAAAACATTCTTCCACGATAAATATGGTACAGATCCAAACGTAAGTACAGTTTCGCCGACAATTGGTAAAGAAATTGCAAGAAATGCATTTATCGCAGTATTAATTGCTTCTGCAGTTATCATTTTATACGTAAGTATTCGATTCCGATTTACGTACGCATTATCTGCAGTGCTTGCATTATTACATGATGCATTCGTTATGATTGTTATATTTAGTATTTTCCAATTGGAGGTAGACTTAACGTTTATCGCTGCCGTGTTAACAATCATCGGTTATTCTATTAATGACTCAATTGTTACGTTTGATAGAAACCGTGAATTATACAAACAGAAAAAACGAGTTCGCGATATAAAAGACTTAGAAGAAATCGTAAATGCAAGTATTCGCCAAACGCTTGGTCGTTCGATTAACACCGTATTAACAGTGTTATTCCCAGTAATTGCACTGCTTATCTTCGGTAGTGAGTCACTACGTAACTTCTCGTTTGCGTTACTTGTTGGACTAGTTGTAGGTACGTATTCTTCTGTTTTCGTTGCTTCTCAAATTTGGTTAATGCTTGAAAACCGTCGTTTGAAAAAGGGCAAAAACAAGAAAAAGGTTGAGAAAGTAGAATCTGAACCGCAAGTATAAAAAAGATGATGTCTCTTTATGAGGCATCTCTTTTTTCGTTTGTGGATACAATAAGATAGTTACTTTGAAATGATGAAATGGAAGAAAGTGGTGATGTTATCGCTGTTTTTGTTACAATAAAAAGATAGGTTAAGAAAAGAAGGGATTTTAATGATGGAAAAAGATGAACGTTTTAAACAGGCCGAGTTTGGTGCCATTGTCGGGATCGTTGGTAATATTATATTAGCGATTATAAAGGCGGTAATTGGTTATATTGGGAACAGTAAAGCGCTATTAGCAGATGCGGTGCATTCTGCATCAGATGTAATTGGTTCGCTAGCTGTACTGTTTGGGTTACGAGCAGCAAAGCAGCCGCCCGATGAAGATCATCCGTATGGTCATGGTAAAGCGGAATCGATTTCAGCGATTATTGTTGCAGTATTATTATTTATTGTGGGAATCGAGATAGCGATTTCGTCCATAAAAGCTTTTTCGCAGGAACTAGAACCACCGAAAGGGATTACAATTTTTGCTGTCGTTCTTTCGATTGTTGTGAAAGAAGGAATGTTTCAATATAAATTCCGATTAGGGAAAAGGGTAAATAGTGATGCAATTATTGCAAATGCATATGAGCACCGTTCAGATGTGTTTTCTTCAATTGCAGCTTTAATCGGTATTTGTGCAGCGATTATTGGTGGTAAGTTCGGGTTAGATTGGCTTGTGTATGCCGATCCAATTGCAGGATTATTTGTTTCACTTCTCGTTGCAAAAATGGCATGGAGTATTGGGGCAGAAGCAATTCATGCAACGCTTGATCATGTTCTTCATGAGGAAGATGTTATTCCGCTTAGAGAAGCAGTACTTCAAATAGACGGTGTAAAAAAAATTGGTTCTTTATACGCAAGGGAACATGGTCATTACGTTATTGTTGATATTAAAGTTTCTGTAGATCCATACATTACTGTAGAAGAAGGGCATCGCATTGGAAAGCATGTGAAAGAAACGCTTATGAAACAAGATAACGTACAAAATGTGTTTGTACATATAAATCCGTATTCTCCAAATTAAACATTATTAACATTTTAGTATATAGATATTGCATCGTAGTTTGCATGATATTGTCACCCCTTAATCTGTCTTGTATAATGAACAGGTTAAGGGGTGATTTCGTGTTACAACCGAAGACGCGTTGGAAAGAAAAAGAATATAATGGCGAGCGAGTGAGTGAATTAGCAAGTAAATTACAATTATCACCACTTGTCGTTTCGTTATTCCTCGGTAGAGGATTAGATACAGAAGATAAGATTTTAGATTTTTTAAATACAGAAAATCAAGAATTTCATGATCCATTTTTATTAGAAGGAATGGATAGAACGGTAGAACGTGTAAATAAGGCGATTCAAAATGGAGAGCAAATATTAATATTTGGTGACTACGATGCGGACGGAGTAAGTAGTACGACTGTGTTATATCTTGCCTTGCAAGAATTAGGTGCAGACGTAGAATTTTATATCCCAAACCGTTTTACAGAAGGTTATGGACCAAACGAAGAAGCATTTCGTTGGGCGCATAGCGCAGGATTCTCATTAATTATTACTGTCGATACTGGTATCGCAGCTGTACATGAAGCGAAAGTGGCGAAGGAACTTGGGATAGATCTAATTATTACAGATCACCATGAGCCACCACCAGAATTGCCAGAAGCACTTGCGATTATTCACCCGAAATTAGATGGCGGTGTGTATCCGTTTCACTATTTAGCGGGCGTTGGTGTTGCGTTTAAAGTTGCACATGCACTACTAGGCCGTGTACCAGAACATTTATTAGAAATTGCAGTAATTGGTACGGTAGCCGATTTAGTATCACTTCACGGTGAGAATAGATTGCTAGTGAAGCGCGGTTTAAAACATATGCGCATGACGAAAAATATTGGACTAAAGGCGCTATTTAAAGTTGCTAACGTTTCGCAAAGTGAAATTACAGAAGAGAGTATTGGCTTCTCAATCGCACCTCGTATTAATGCAGTTGGACGTTTAGAAGATGCTACGCCGGCTGTACATCTTTTGTTATCAGAGGATCCGGAAGAAGCGAAAGAGCTGGCTGAAGAAATTGATGAACTGAACAAACTGCGAAAAGATATTGTAAAACAAATTACAGAAGAAGCTATCGCTGAGGTGGAAACGAATTTCCCTCCTGAAGATAATAAAGTATTAGTGCTTGCAAAAGAAGGATGGAATCCAGGTGTAATTGGAATTGTCGCTTCTAAATTAGTTGAACGTTTTTATCGTCCAACGATTGTATTATGCATTGATCCTGTAAAAGAAACTGCAAAAGGTTCAGCGCGTAGTATTGCAGGATTTGATTTGTTTGCAAACTTGTCAGATTGTAGAGAGTTATTGCCACACTTCGGGGGACATCCGATGGCAGCGGGAATGACGCTACATATGAATGATGTAGATGAATTACGCCGCCGTTTAAATGAACAGGCAGATACAATTTTAACGGAAGAAGATTTTATTCCAATTACAGCTGTCGATGCTTTTTGCAAAGTGGAGGACGTAACACTTGCAGCAATTGAAGATATGCAAAAGTTAGCACCATTTGGTGTTGGAAATCCAAAGCCACGTATTGCAGTGAAAGATGCGGAGTTAGAAAGTATTCGTGCAATCGGATCAGACGGTTCTCATTTAAAAATGGCTCTTCGTGATGGACAGGCAACACTGGATACAATCGGGTTTGGATTTGGAGCGTATGCGAAAGAAATTTCTCCAGTTGCAAAAGTATCTGTAATCGGGGAAGCGTCTATTAATGAATGGAATAATTTTAAGAAGCCGCAATTAATGGTGCAAGATATTGCTGTAGAGGCATGGCAATTATTTGATTGGCGTAGTATGCGTAACGTAGAAGCAAATTTAGCAGAACTTCCGAAAGAAAAAATAACGATGGTGTATTTTTCTAAAGAGGTATTGCATAAATTTTCTTTAGAAGACTATAAAGAGCATATGATGCATGCATCAGAAGTAACCGAGTTAGATGAGCAATACATCGTGTTACTTGATTTACCAAAAGGAACAGATGAATTACGAGATCTATTTAAAGTTGGGTTCCCGTCGCGAATTTATACGCTATTTTATCAAGAGAATAATCATTTATTTAGTACTGTTCCAACGAGGGATCACTTTAAATGGTACTATTCATTCTTGAGCCAAAAATCACCATTTTCTTTAAGACAATATGGAGAACAACTATGTCAACATAAAGGTTGGTCAAAAGATACAGTAAATTTCATGACACAGGTGTTTTTTGAGTTAGAATTTGTTACAATAAAAGATGGCGTCATTTTTATGGCAGACAAAAAACAAAAGCGTGATTTAATTGAATCGAACACATATCGTGAGAAAATGAACCACTTACAATTAGAAAAAGAATTGGTTTATAGCACATATCAGCAACTATATACATGGTTTGAAACGATTCGTAATCATAAAGAAGTAGAACAGTTAGGGTAAAGGATTTGTATTTACAAACCTTTTAGATCTGAGGAGGATTCAGAAATATGGATTTCAAGCAACATATCGCAATTGTACCGGACTATCCAAAAGAAGGTATTGTGTTTAAAGACATTACACCGTTAATGAACGACGGTAAAGCATACAAAGCAGCAACAGATGCAATCGTTGAGTATGCAAAAGAGAGAGACATCGACCTTGTAGTAGGTCCAGAAGCTCGTGGCTTTATTATTGGTTGCCCAGTTTCTTACGCATTAGAAGTAGGATTTGCGCCAGTTCGTAAATTAGGAAAATTACCACGTGAAGTAATTACAGTTGACTACGGTAAAGAATATGGTAAAGATGTTTTAACAATCCATAAAGATGCAATCAAGCCAGGCCAACGCGTATTAATTACAGATGATCTATTAGCTACAGGTGGAACAATCGAAGCGACAATTAAGCTAGTTGAAGAGCTAGGCGGAGTTGTAGCAGGAATTGCATTCTTAGTAGAACTTACTTACTTAGATGGTCGTAAAATGTTAGATGGTTACGATGTATTAGTATTAGAAAAATACTAATCGCTATATAGGTAAAACTACGGTGATAAGAAGTACCCGTGAATCTCTTGGAGAGGAGCGGGTACTTTTGTATAATTGAACAAAAAATTATGGTGAAATGTCAGTAAAATCTTTTCCTTTTCACAATTCACAATCATTGGGTTATAATGATAGAATATAATTTATTCTATTTAATAAAGATAAAGTCAATTTTCAATAAAAGGTGATTCGATGGCAAATGAGCAGGTACTAACAGCTGAACAGGTACTCGAGAAAGCAAGTCAATATTTAGTGGATGAAGATATTGAGCTAGTAGCACGTGCCTATGAATATGCACGCGATGCGCATAGCGAACAATACAGAAAATCGGGTGAACCATACATTATTCATCCAATTCAAGTTGCAGGTATTTTAGTTGATTTACACATGGATCCAGCTACAGTATCAGCAGGTTTCTTACATGATGTAGTAGAAGATACAGAGATTACATTAGAAGATATTGAACGGGAATTTAATAAAGAAATTGCTATGCTTGTTGATGGTGTGACAAAGCTTGGAAAGATTAAATATAAATCTCATGAGCAACAACAAGCAGAAAACCATCGCAAAATGTTTATTGCAATGGCTCAAGATATTCGAGTTATTTTAATTAAACTAGCTGATCGTCTTCATAACATGCGTACATTGAAACATTTGCCTCAAGAGAAGCAGCGTCGCATTGCGAATGAAACGTTAGAAATCTTTGCGCCTTTAGCACATAGACTCGGAATTAGTACTATTAAATGGGAGCTAGAGGATACGTCACTTCGCTACTTAAATCCACAGCAATATTATCGTATTGTAAATTTAATGAAGCGTAAACGTGCAGAACGTGAAGAGTATTTAGACGAAGTAATGACTGGTATTCGTGAGAAATTAGACGAAGTTGCAATTCAACCTGAAATTTCTGGAAGACCAAAACATATTTACAGTATTTATCGTAAAATGGCACTGCAAAATAAACAGTTCAATGAAATTTACGATTTATTAGCTGTACGTGTCGTTGTAAATAGTATTAAAGATTGTTATGCAGTACTTGGAATTATTCATACGTGCTGGAAGCCGATGCCAGGTCGTTTTAAAGATTATATTGCAATGCCGAAAGCAAATCTATATCAATCTCTTCATACGACTGTAATTGGACCGAAAGGTGATCCGCTTGAAGTGCAAATTCGTACGAAAGAAATGCATGAGATTGCAGAATTCGGGATCGCGGCACACTGGGCGTATAAAGAAGGAAAAACAGCAGAAACAACAGGTACATTAGAGAAGAAACTTACATGGTTCCGTCAAATATTAGAATGGCAAAATGAAGCTTCTAATGCAGAAGAGTTTATGGAGTCGTTAAAAATTGATTTATTCTCTGACATGGTATTCGTCTTTACACCGAAAGGCGATGTAATGGAATTACCACTTGGATCTGTTCCAATTGACTTTGCATATCGTGTGCATTCAGAGATTGGGAATAAAACAATTGGTGCAAAAGTAAACGGGAAAATGGTGACACTTGACTATAAATTAAAAACAGGTGACATCATTGAGATTTTAACATCGAAACATTCGTATGGACCAAGTCAAGATTGGGTGAAACTTGCTCAAACATCTCATGCAAAAAACAAAATACGTCAGTTCTTTAAGAAACAACGTAGAGATGAAAATATTGAAAAAGGCCGTGAACTTGTTGAGAAAGAAGTGCGTAGCCTAGAGTATGAGATGAAAGAAGTGTTAGCGCCTGACAATTTAAAACGAGTTGCTGAAAAATTCAACTTTGCAAATGAAGAAGATATGTTTGCGGCAGTTGGATATAATGGTATCACTGCATCGCAAATTGTTACGCGACTAACGGACAAGTTCCGTAAGCAACGTGAAGAAGAAGAGATTGTTGAAGTTAAAGAAGTTCGTAAACCGATGAAAATTCGAAAATGGGATTCTGGCGTTAAAGTAAGTGGTGCAGATAATTTATTAATTCGTTTATCAAAATGCTGTAACCCAGTACCTGGTGATGATATCGTTGGGTATATTACGAAAGGCCGAGGCGTATCGATTCACCGCCGTGACTGTGTAAATGTTCATACAGAAGAAGCTATAGAACGTTTATTAGAAGTAGAGTGGGAAGGTAGCCCTGAAAAAGAAATTGAGTATAACGTTGATATTGAAATTTCAGGGTACGATCGCCGTGGTTTATTAAACGAAGTATTACAAGCTGTTACAGAGACGAAAACGTACATTTCAGCAGTTTCTGGTAGAAGTGACCGTAATAAGATGGCAACAATTAATATGTCAATCTCTATTCGTAACTTACAGCACTTGAAAAAAGTAGTAGAACGCATTAAACGTGTTCCAGAAATTTATGCAGTACGACGCATGATGCATTAATAGGGAGTGTAGAAAAGATGAGAGTTGTTTTACAACGATCAAAAGAAGCGTCTGTCACAGTAGACGGTGAGATCGTAGGACAAATTCCGTTCGGTTTAACATTACTAGTTGGCATTACGCATGAAGATACAGAAAAAGATGCAACTTACATTGCAGAAAAAATTGCGAACTTACGTATTTTTGAAGATGAGAGCGGAAAGATGAACCATTCTGTACTTGATGTAGAAGGACAAGTTCTATCCATTTCGCAATTCACATTATACGGAGATTGCCGCAAGGGAAGACGTCCAAACTTTATGGATGCAGCTAAACCTGACTATGCAGAGCGTTTATATGATTTCTTTAATGAAGAAGTACGTAAGCAAGGATTGCATGTAGAAACAGGGAAGTTCGGAGCAATGATGGATGTTTCTTTAATCAATGATGGTCCGGTTACCTTAATTGTGGAAAGTAAATAGTGTTGCAAGAAGAGAGGGGATGAGCCCCTCTCTTCTTTTATGGTTTTTAATGGTATATTTTGTTAATTATTGTTATGATAGTTAAGAAAATAAACGATATAATCGGGGGATTATGGGAGGTAAAACTTATGGAAACATTTGTACTCGTTCATGGAGCATGGGATGGCGGTTATGTTTGGAAAAAACTAGCTGAACTTTTAAGGGAAGAGGGTCATAGTGTATATACTCCTACATTAACTGGACTTGGGGAACGAACACATCTTATGCAACCTAATATAGGGTTGAAGACATTTATTCAAGACATTGTTAATACTATCAAATATCAGGGTCTAAAAGATGTAATTTTGGTAGGACATAGTTATTCTGGTATGGTAATTACAGGGGTGGCAGAAGTAATTCCCGAGTTCATTAAGGAGCTAGTATACGTGGATGCAATGCTTCCGGAAGATGGTGATTCTGTTATGGATATTTCTGGACCGGAAATGGCCGCGCATTTTATAGAAGAAGTAAAAGTATACGGGGAGGGATGGCGTGTTCTTCCTAGAAATACAATAGATGAGAGAAAATCAGCGATGCCATTGTTGGCTTTTACACAATCGGTTGAAATAAAAAACTCTAAAGCACAATGTATACCGCATATATACGTAGAAGTAAAGGATAATCCAGAACATTGGCCAATGACGTCTATCTTTTTAGAATCAGCAAAAAAAGCAAGAGATAGAAAATGGGAGGTTTTTTCTATTGAAGTTGGTGGGCATTGGGTAATGGAAACTAATCCAGAGGCATTGGTCCGTATATTGAATCAGAGTGTAGAAGTAATTTAATGTATACTTTACTTCCTATAGAAGAAATGGCCGCGCAAGTTGTATTACATGTAATGTTAGAAATTCTCGTAATTGGGGTAGGTATTGTATCGTATCGTTATATTATTTGAAGCATCATATGCTAGCAAGTGGACTAGCTCATTGTTATAAATCCAATACTAATGTTTATTTTGAGTCAATAGCTTTTTCGTTTATGTATAACTCTCTAATCAATATGGAACAATAAAAAGTAAAACATCCATATTGAATGTGAGGGATATACGTATGCGTATGAATGAAAAAGGGCATTCTGTTACAAATGGTGCAAATCAACTGTTTAACGTAAATTTTCATGATTTTATTTCAAAAGAGCAAAACAATACTTCAATGGAGCTTGCTTCTGAGTTTGGCATTTCTCTTCAAGATGTAAAGCGTCTAAAGAAGCAGATTGAACGCTCTTAGAGCACTTGACAATCCTACTGAACAAACGTATAGTAATTTTATATTTACATATGAATATAACCTTTGATAGAGAAGAGTAAATGAGACACACATGGAAAGAGAAGAAATGTCTTAGGCTGAAAACATTTCTACATGATGACTGATTGAATGACACTCTAGAGGTTTCAACTTGAACGGCGTATACGCTTAGTAGGGATGAACGCACATTTAAGCGTTATTAAAAAAGTGGAAGCATACGTGCTTCAATTAGGGTGGCACCACGGGTATAATACTCTCGTCCCTACTGTTCAAACAGTAGAGGCGGGAGTTTTTTTATTTTTATTAAGATTAAAACAATTTGAGGAGGAACTGAATATGTCTATTCAAATCCCACGCGGAACGCAAGATATTCTTCCAGGTACTGTTGAGTTATGGCAGTATATCGAAGGGCAAGCACGCGAAATTTGCCGTCGTTACAATTACAAAGAAATTCGTACACCAATTTTTGAACACACTGAGCTATTTTTACGTGGTGTTGGAGATACGACAGATATCGTACAAAAAGAAATGTACTCATTCCAAGATCGTGGAGAGCGTAGTTTAACATTACGTCCAGAAGGTACTGCACCTGTTGTACGTTCTTACGTTGAAAATAAAATGTTCGGTGACGCAACACAACCGACGAAATTATATTATATCGGTCAAATGTTCCGTTACGAAAGACCACAAGCAGGTCGCTATCGTCAATTCGTACAATTTGGTATTGAAGCAATCGGCAGTAACGATCCTGCAATTGATGCAGAAGTAATTGCACTTGCTGTAGAGTTTTACCGCGGCATGGGCTTAAAAAATATTAAAGTTGTATTAAACAGCTTAGGTGATGCAGCAAGCCGTCAAGCACACCGTGATGCATTAATCGCACACTTCGAGCCACGTATCGGCGAATTCTGTTCTGACTGTCAATCTCGTTTAGAAAAGAACCCTCTTCGTATTTTAGATTGTAAGAAGGACCGTAACCATGAATTAATGGGAACAGCACCATCTATTACAGAATACTTAAACGAAGATTCAGCAGTATACTACGAAAAAGTTCAAGAACTATTAACGATGATGGATGTTCCATTTGAAAAAGATCCGAACTTAGTACGTGGTTTAGACTACTACCAACACACTGTATTTGAAATTATGAGTGAGGCAGAAGGTTTCGGTGCTATTACTACATTAAGCGGTGGTGGACGTTACAACGGACTTGTACAAGAAATCGGTGGACCAGAAATGCCAGGTATCGGTTTTGCGATGAGTATTGAACGTTTAATTATGGCACTAAAAGCTGAAAACATTGAATTGCCAATCGAACATAGCATTGATTGTTACGTTGTAGCGCTTGGTGAAAAAGCGAAAGACCATGCTGCAAAAGTTGCATTTGATCTTCGTAAAGCTGGATTATCAGTTGAAAAAGATTATTTAGATCGCAAAATGAAGGCACAATTTAAATCAGCAGATCGTCTAAAAGCGAAATTTGTAGCTGTATTAGGGGAAGATGAGCTAGATAAAGGCATCATTAACTTAAAAGATATGGCAACAGGCGAACAAGAAGAAGTAGCATTAGATGTATTTGCTTCATACGTAGCAGAGAAATTAATATAGGGGGAACTTACAGTGGCTGAAAGAACGCATGCATGTGGAAAAGTAACAGTAGAAGCAGTTGGACAAACAGTTCAATTAAAAGGTTGGGTACAAAAACGCCGTGATTTAGGTGGATTAATCTTTATCGACTTACGTGACCGTACAGGTATCGTACAAGTTGTATTTAACCCAGAAACATCAAAAGAAGCGCTAGAAGTAGCAGAAACAATTCGTAGCGAATACGTACTACACGTAGAAGGTACAGTTGTTGAGCGTGGTGAAGGCGCAATTAATGACAATATGGCAACTGGTCGTATTGAAGTACAAGCAACGAAAGTAAATGTATTAAATGCAGCGAAAACAACGCCAATCATTATTGCTGATGATACAGATGCATCAGAAGATGTGCGTTTAAAATATCGTTATTTAGACTTACGTCGTCCTGTAATGTTCAACACATTCAAAATGCGTCATGACGTAACAAAAACAATTCGTAACTTCTTAGACACAGAAGAGTTCTTAGAAGTGGAAACACCAATTTTAACGAAGAGCACGCCAGAAGGAGCTCGTGATTATTTAGTACCAAGTCGTGTACATGATGGTGAATTCTATGCATTACCACAATCTCCACAGCTATTTAAACAGCTTCTTATGGTCGGCGGATTTGAGCGTTACTATCAAGTAGCACGCTGTTTCCGTGATGAAGATTTACGTGCAGACCGTCAACCAGAATTTACGCAAATCGATATTGAAGCTTCATTCTTAACACAAGAAGAAATTTTAGATATGATGGAGCGCATGATGACGAAAGTTATGAAGGATGCGAAAGGTGTAGAGATTAGTGCACCATTCCCTCGTATGACTTACGCTGATGCAATGGCTCGTTACGGTTCTGATAAGCCAGATACACGCTTTGAAATGGAACTAACAGACTTATCTGAGTTTGCAGCAGGTTGTGGATTTAAAGTATTTACAAGTGCTGTAGAAAGCGGCGGACAAGTAAAAGCAATTAATGCAAAAGGTGCTGCGAGCAAATACTCTCGTAAAGACATCGATGCATTAACTGAATTCGTAAAAGTATACGGTGCAAAAGGTTTAGCTTGGCTTAAAGTGGAAGAAGACGGCTTAAAAGGACCGATTGCGAAATTCTTCGGTGAAGAAGATGCAAATGTGTTAATGAGCACATTAGAAGCTACTGCTGGTGACTTATTACTATTCGTAGCAGATAAGAAGAGCGTTGTTGCAGATAGCTTAGGTGCACTTCGTTTACGTCTAGGTAAAGAGCTTGAGTTAATTGACGAAAGTAAATTTAACTTCCTATGGGTAACGGATTGGCCGCTTCTTGAGTACGATGAAGATGCAGATCGTTACTTCGCAGCTCACCACCCATTCACAATGCCATTCCGTGAAGATGTTGAGCTATTAGAAACAGCACCAGAAAAAGCACGTGCGCAAGCATATGACCTTGTATTAAACGGTTATGAGCTTGGTGGTGGATCACTTCGTATTTACGAGCGTGACGTACAAGAAAAAATGTTCAAAGCACTTGGATTCTCACAAGAAGAAGCGCAAGAGCAATTCGGATTCTTATTAGAAGCATTCGAATACGGTACTCCACCACACGGTGGTATTGCATTAGGTTTAGACCGTCTTGTTATGTTACTTGCAGGTCGTACGAACCTTCGTGATACAATTGCATTCCCGAAAACAGCAAGCGCAAGCTGCTTATTAACAGAAGCTCCAAGCCCAGTTGCAGAAGCACAGCTTGAAGAGTTAAACTTAAAATTAAGCTTAAAAGAAGAGAAGTAAGAATAGGGTCTAGATGGTTATACTAATACCATCTAGGCTTTTTTTGAGAGGTTGTTTAAAAAGTCCGGTTCAGATAACTGTCGCATCTCGTCGTTACGTATGCTAGTCTGGTGCTCGAGTAGTAAAGCTACACTGCGCTCCTCCTAGCATACGTGCCTCGATCTGCTCGGTTATCTGAATCCTCCTTTTTAAACGTGTATTTAGGAAGAAACAAAATCCCGGTTTCCACTATGTTTTTATTTTCGAAATATGTATTTTTAGGAATTCTATAACTTTTTCTATACAAATAGTCGGAAAAACGCTAGAATACATGGTAGACCATTTTTGTAATAGGAGTGTAGAGCTGAATGTTACATCAATTTTCACGTAATGAATTAGCCTTCGGTAAAGAAGGACTTGAAATATTAAAAAATAGTACAGTCGGTATTTTAGGAATTGGCGGCGTAGGTTCTTTTGCAGCTGAAGCGTTAGCACGTTCTGGAGTTGGGCGTCTCGTATTAGTAGATAAAGATGTTGTAGATATTACAAACGTAAACCGTCAAATTCACGCTTTAGTATCTACTGTAGGACGTTCAAAAGTAGAATTAATGAAAGAGCGTATTGCAGACATTAACCCAGAGTGTGAAGTAATTGGACTAGAAATGTTTTACACAGATGAAACATATGAAGAGTTCTTTAAGTACGGTTTAGACTTTGTAGTGGATGCATCTGATACGATTACGTTCAAAATTCATTTAATTAAACAATGTTTACGTCGTAAAATTAAAATTATCTCAAGTATGGGTGCAGCAAATAAAATGGACCCAACTCGTTTCCGTATTGCGGACATCTCTAAAACACATACAGATCCAATTGCGAAAGTCATTCGTACGAAGCTTCGTAAAGAGGGCATTAAAAAAGGTGTAAAAGTTGTCTTCTCTGACGAAAATCCAATCGTAATTCGTGAAGAAGTACGTAAAGAAATTGTACCAGACGAAAATGCAAAAATTCGTAAAGCGAAATTACCACCTTCATCAAATGCATTCGTACCATCTGTGGCAGGCTTAATTATGGCAAGTCACGTTGTACGTGAACGCATTAAAAACGTAGAAGTGAAGCGTGTAGGGCAAGAATAAAGTGAAAGCATATATCCATTTCGGATATATGCTTTTCTATTATATTTTAAAGAACTGCTGATATTTGCAATACTAATACTTCAAGTGTAAGTAATCCTAATAAAAAATAATCATATTTGTTCGATTTATAAGCTGACGTCTTTTTTAAACTATGAATGGTAAAAAGACCTAATATTAGGACGAGAATGCCAAGCGTTATTTTGAAGACTATTAATGAAATAGCAATCATCTCCCTTCGATCGTATATATTCATATTAACATTTAAGTAAAATATATCCAATTAATCTTAGGTATTTATTTTTATAACTAATCGACTTATTTTGTCAACATTTGTCGGTAAATCGATATTCCTTGTCGAATAGTCGATATAATTAAAAAATCGTTGATATATTGTAAGTTACGATAGATATATTCGAAAAATCGTCGATATAATTTCATTTACCAATATGCTATCCACCGAAGAGACAAAAAAAGGATGTCACTTAGCCGGAAAATTGGGCTAGGTGACATCCTTTTTTAATTCTCTGCAGAATAAATAATATCTAAATTTCCATTTTGATCTGTCTTGAAAATGGGAGCGATCTGCTCTTCTTGTTCTTCAACTGAAACGAGTTTTCGAGCACGATCCATAATTCTAACGAGCATTGCATAATCTTCTTCGATTGCTTGTTGTTTTTTTGTGAGTGCGGCTAATTTAGTTTCGAGCTCATCATTCGTTTTTTGCAAGGAAGTGAGCTGAGTTTGTAATACTTCATTTTCAGTTTGTAACTTTGCGAGTGAAGGATTATTGTGCTCCAAGTTTTGCAAAAACGAGATGACATTTTGCATTGTAAGTTCTTGTTTACTTGGTACAATATCTTCTGAAAACTCAGCGTCGATTACGAGTTGTTTCGTTTTTGTGAACTGATTTTTTTCTATTTTAGCTTCAGAACGCTTTAATTCTTTACGTTGTTTTTTCGCAAGCTGCACCGCATCTTCATAATTCGGTCTTACTTCAGCATTCCATCTAAAACCGCAAGCTGCGGAAGTGCGGTTTAAAGCATCGCCGACTTCATCGAATGCTTTTATTTGTGTACTGCCGCTGCGAATATGTCGTAAAACAGTTTCTGCTAAAAGGAGATCGTCTTCTTTTGTCCATGCATCTTGACGTGTTTTCATAAGCGAAGCCTCCATAATGGTGACGTTTTCGCTTATGTTACCCTTTATTTTTCGTTTTATTCGAACTTTGTAATCTTTCATATACAGTAGAAAGTGCTTGTTCAAATTTCCCTGTCGTTTTCGGTTTATAATATTGTTTGTTTTTTATTTTATCAGGTAAGTATTGTTGCGGTACCCAACCATTTGGATGGTCGTGTGGATATAAGTATCCAATGCCTCTTCCAAGTGCCTCTGCGCCTTTGTAATGACTATCTTTTAAATGACTTGGAATATCGCCTGTTTGACCGTTACGTAAATCGTGTAAGGCGGCATCAAGTGCTTTATAAGCTGAGTTTGATTTTGGTGATAGGCAAAGCTCAATAACGGCATTTGCAAGTGGTATGCGCGCCTCTGGGAATCCAACGCGTTCAGCTGATTCTATTGCGGCTAGCGTACGCGGTCCAGCTTGCGGGCTAGCAAGTCCAATATCTTCATATGCCATAATAAGAAGACGTCTACCGATGCTTTGCAAGTCGCCAGCTTCAATAAGACGTGCTAAATAATGAAGTGCTGCATTTACATCGCTTCCGCGCACCGATTTTTGAAATGCCGATAATACGTCATAATGAGCATCTCCACCCTTGTCATGAACGAAGCTCTTTTTTTGTAAACATTCTTCTGCGATTTCTAGCGTAATTTCCGCAGCTTTATCATCAGTTGTAAAGCTAGATAAAACAGCTAGTTCCAGTGCATTATAGGCGGAACGCATATCTCCGCCTGATGCATTTGCGAAGTGATGTAATGCCTCAGGTGTAACAGTTACATCATATTCTCCAAGACCTTTTTCTTTATCTTCAAGTGCTCGTTTTAATCCAATTAAAAGATCATCTTCTGTTAATGCATGTAATTCAAAGATTTGACAACGACTTCGAATAGCAGAATTAATAGCATGGAACGGATTACTCGTCGTCGCACCAATTAAAGTAAGGAGTCCACTTTCTAAATGAGGTAATAGAAAATCCTGTTTTGCTTTATCTAGACGGTGTACTTTTGTATAACTTATTTTATGTGGATGAAATTATTAAATATTGTTTTAAAAAGGTTGTATGATTTTTATCCAAATTTCGACGGATAAAATTATGGCCCGATAAAATTAGACTGTATTTTTTGTACTATAGTACATTTATTTTTAGTTAACAATATAGGACGTTAATGTGCTACGCTAATGAAGAAGTCAATCAAAAGACAAATTTATGCCATGGAACAAGCATTTAGCGACTCTAAGGCTTTCCTAGAGGGATTTAAAGAGAAAGGAAGAGGCACAAGAGAAGGGCCGAAGGTTCTTCGCCTTGATAAGAAGCCAAAGTCTGCGTTTGCAAGTAAGTTTCGTAAATGAGAATTCAATGAGAAAGTATACCTATTCAAGTAACGAGTGGGTATACTTTTTTATTTTAGGTGAAATATCGTTGTGAAAATTCGGTTTTTAAAAAGGAAATCCAGTTTTTATTTTAATAAAAACTTATATTGTTACAAAAATATCCAAATATAGATTGACTGAAACGAACGTATGTACTAATATATGTATTATATTGGAAAAAAGGAGGGGTAATATGTATCATCCACGTTTGCGAGGTAATTATTATGATGCAGGAAAACATTATGGAAGTATTTTGTATAAGAATGGATTTCGTTTTCCTGAAGTATCACCAGAAAAGATAGCATTTGGATTGAAAAGCATTCCGTTTCTACAAGACTTTTATCCTGATATTATCGAAGAAATAAAAGGTTTTGCAGAAGCTTGTCATGTGCCATATGAACACGTTTGTTCTTTTTTACTCAGTATAGGTATTTTTGATGTAACCGCTCAATGTAGTATTTTCGCTTCTTATCAAAACGGTGAAATGATCGTTGGTCGAAATTATGATATGTTAACGAGTGTAAAACAATTTACGGAAAGTTCATTAATTTGCATGGAAAATAAATTTCGTTTTGTCGGTCAATCCGATGTATTTATTGGAAAGGTAGATGGATTGAACGAAAAAGGTTTGTTTATTGGTATGACGCTTGTACCAGAAGAGACAACAAGACCTGGTATTAATTTTTATTTTGCAATACGTTACATATTAGAGCATTGTGAAAATGTAACGGAAGCAATTGAAGTATTACAGCATTTCCATACTTCTCTTAGCAATAATTATTTAATTGCTGATAAAAGTGGAGAAATGGCAGTTGTCGAAGTAGGTCCTAATCATTTTCATGTTCGTAAACCAAATGAAAACGAATCTTTTATTGCTTGTACCAATCATTTCGCACATCAATCGCATCAACCAAATGCATTTTGGAGTAAAACGAATGAAAGAAATGAAACAATGATACATCGATTGAAACACAACGATCATATAAATGAAGAACAGGCTAAAACGATTATGTCCGATACAAAAGGTTATGTTTGTTTGAACTTAAAACAACACAATTTTGGAACGTTGTATTCACTTGTGTTGAACTTAAATCAATTAGATATATTACGAGCAGAAGGACAACCGAATCGCACAAAATATAAACAAGATAATAGATTAAAAGATGAGATTAAAAAAGATAATAAAAAGAAAAAATGAATTGAAACTATTGATTTGTAGATTTATAAGGATACGTTAATTTCCCTTCGAATATTATTATTCGAAGGTTTTTTGATATTAATCTTTGTATCCTAATTCTCTTTTTAATCTAGATATTTTTTCTTTCAGGACCTTTAGTTTTTCTTCAAAGTCTTGTTTTCGTTGTTTACTTTGTTCTCGTTTCATTTGTACGGATTCTTTAATGGTAACGGTTTTTAATTCTTCTATTTCGTATTGTTCTTCATCCTCTTCTTCAAATAAATACATAAAAGTCCCTCCCAATAATGAAGGTAGCACCGACCATAGTGTAAGTGCTACCAGTAAAAAAATGTCCCAGTGTGTTTGCAGGACCTCCACCCAGTAACAGTATATGTGTTACCAGTAAAGAGTTTCCTAACAAAATACAGGATGCACCCATAACAGTATATTCGGGGCATCCCAACGAAATGCAGGACGCCGAGCCCGATAATAGTATATGTGTATTTGTACTTAAAAGTGAGTTGAAAATAGAGATTTTAGAAGGAGTTAATAAATCATTTCGACCAATAGGTGTTGGGCGAAATGCAAATAATCTGCGGGGCACAAGGGGAAATTAAAAGTGACCAATGAATAGTGTATCTGTAATTTCTAATATACTTCAATAAGAGTTATAAAGCGATTAGAAAAAAACTGTTTTGCTGCCATATATTCATTCCAAAAAGCAGAAATAGAATAGTGTTTATTTGTAAATTCCCCTTCAATACTTTCGATTATTTTGCTTAATCCAGTATCAGTAAGCATTAAATTATGACGTTGTATTGCTCCCCCTACAATCTGAAAATGTGGTAATAATATTTATGCTAGCATATTTACTGATTTTAAGAGCATATAATTCTGAAGATAGTAAAAATTTTTGGGGTGTTAAATGTTTTTTCATAGAAACAAATAAATATTACGTTTAAATACATATAATTAAGAACAAGATGTTAATATAAAAGTATTAAAAGTATATTTTTATCAAAATTTATGATGATAAAATATGACATTTCGTGACAGGATGTAAAATTTTAGTTAAAATATAAATGAGAGCTGTTTGTGGAAGGGGGATGATGAGAATGAAAACTTTCGTTTTATATATGTATCGCTTAATTGATAAGAATAAAGTGATAGAAGATGAGAATATATTTCGTTTATCGCATTCTCCGCTAGTAGCTATCATCGAGAGCGACGATCCATATGCGCTTACAAAAAAACAAAAAGTTGAAAAATATAAATTGAGACCGTTTGAAATTCAACAAAACTTGTATGATTACACAATTCGTTCTTCTGATAAGTTTAACATTCGAATTATTTCTATTGAATTTGATGCATATATAGACGATGAATTAAATGCAGAGTTAAAAGAAGCAATAAAGCAAAGAGATTATAAAGAGGTTTCTAATATTATTGCTGATATACGAGAAGAAGGATCAGATATCAAAGCTTTAATATTTGTATATCAAGGTAGAGAATTTAGGGTGACAAAGTTTGGAGTTGCAGAAATTGATGCTAATTTGAACGAATTGCAGGACCTATTGATAAATTCTCCAATTGCTTTAATTACAGGGCTTAAAAAGACATTGCTGTAAGAGGAGAGCATAAAATACATGAAGAAATTTTTTATCACACAGGTCGTTCAAGCAATTGTGTTAGTCTTTTTTTATTACTTTTTAGGATTCGACCAATGGTTAGGGAATAAATTTCGCGATTTAGTTATTACGGTATCGGTGTATTTATTGGTTGGGCTTATTGGCGGAATTTCTTTTTTCTTCCGTCCTCTTTTTATGAAAATTGCTCTTAGTAATAAGAGAACAGAAGATAAAAGTACCGTAATAGACATTGAGGATGAAGAACTCAAGACGCCACAACATCGCAGAACCATTTCGATTTCTGTAAGCATAGAAAGAAGAGGAAGTATTTGGTGGAGATTGATGAAGTGGGTATTAAAACATAATGATGTGTATGTATGTGTACAAGCAGCTCCTTCTGATATATATGTGCAAGCTAATGATGATGTGTTAATAAACGAAATTGAAATGAATGAAGACAAAGGATTTGATTTATTTATAAGAGATATTTTTGTCCAACTTTCAAGAAGAAAAAAAGATTTTTCTATTATGAAAAAATACGAGTTTTTTGTTTTAAATCATTCAGAAATTACACTTCCACCTGCTTCTACTTACACGATAGAACCTATTATTCAGATCAAAAAGAATAGTGGAAGATCTCCACAGTGGTTATACCATTTTGTATGTAATAGGTTATTAAAATATGAAACTGAAACTCACGAGGTAAAAGTGTTTAGGGGGTAACAGAGTATATGTCGGATAAATTTACACGCATCTCCGTTTGGAAAATGGATAATTTATTAACAAACTTAGAAGCTATTATTCCATTATTGAAGAAAAACTATTCGCAGGAGATTGATTTTTTACAAAAATACAAACATCTTTCAAGAGAAGAGAAAACGTATACACATAAATGGATTCCGAGTAGCGGAACGGATATACAAATAAAGTCTAAAAATGTTTTTGGACAGGCTTTTCGCTATATAGAAGTTACCGCAATCTTTGAAACTGGTTACGGTGAAAAACGTTCTATTGTAAATGGTGAAGTATTACCGCGAAACCATCGTATATTCAATCATATAGCAAAAGTAGTATTCTTTGAGATGTTTGGTAGTATATATTGTACACTTGAAGTCGCTGCTTCAAATGAGAGTCGTATTAGATCGGTACTAATGGGGCAAAAGCGAGGTAATAAAATAGAGGCGTGGGGGAAAATAACTTATAAGAAGGTTCTTCCATTTTCTTTTGGTAGTCAATTTTTTTATTGGCTTTTAGGTAAAAAAGAATCTGTTCTTGCTAAATTTACCGACACAAACTCACAAAATGATGTAAACATGCAACTTGTGGATGTTTCTGCACTTTCTTTATTGGGAGATCGAAGTTCTTATGACAGCAGTAACGAGGGGTCAGATTTATTAACGGAGTCTTTGACCGCCTTGTCGGGTTTAGGCTGTAATAATGACGTTTATTTAATGGGTGTAAAATTTAAAATAGGTTCTTTAACATTGATTTTCCGTTTTAATTCAGAAGGTCAGTGTATATTAGATGTTGATCGGTCATTATATACGAATGAAAAGGAAGAAATGATTGGTATAGATGATGATAGACCATTTTTTATAGGAGCTATTTATGGTATAACTTTTCCGAAGTTAATTGATCTTTATGTAGCAGAAAAAGGATTAGCCAAGTGGGCTGAAAGCCAAGAAGAACAAAGGAAAAAATGGGCATTAAAAGTAATTAAAGATTTATGCGTACACAATAAGATAACAAAAGAAGAAGTGGACAAGTTATTAGCATAAAAAATAACTAAAAAGGTCCTCTTCATATGTTTTGAACAAAAGCATATGAAGAGGTCTTTTTCGTTTTTTAACTTTGATTAGCCTTAAATAAGGATTTAATAAATTTTTCACGCATTCTACTTTATGATAAATTTATTAAAGACATAATTTATTTAATAGTGTTCTTTAAACTAAAGGGGAGATATATATAATGTTTTACAATGAACCTTTATCACATAGAATGAGACCACGAACAATCGATGAAGTAGTTGGACAAGACGATGTAATAGGTACCAAAACAGCCTTATACCGTATGCTTCAAAATGGACATATTCCATCCCTTCTTTTCTATGGGCCACCAGGTACAGGGAAAACGTCTCTTGCTTTTGCAATTGCAAATACAGCAAAGAAAGAATTTTATGCACTAAATGCCATTAGTGCTGGAAAAAAAGAAATAGAAGCCGTTATCGAAGAAGCAAGATTAACTCGTAATGCGATTTGTTTTATAGATGAGATTCATTTGTTAAATCGTACACAGCAAGACTCATTACTCAAGGCATTAGAGGAGGGAGTATTTACTCTAATTGGGGCAACAACAGAAAATCCTTACCATAGTGTGAGAGGTGCGATTTTATCAAGAATTGGACAAGTAAAGCAATTAAAAACTTTGTCTCCGTCTTCTATTCTAAAACTATTAAGAAGGGCGTTAGAAGATCAAGGAAACGGTTTAGGGAAAATGAATATTACTATATCCGATGAGCTACTAACGTTAATTGCTCAAACAACAGGAGATGCGCGTTCTGCACTTAATTTGTTAGAAGATATTGTATTCGGTTCTGAAAAAGATGAAAATAACAAAATTATTGTGACAGAAGATACCGTGAAACAATGTATTCAAAATAAAGGATTCTCTCATGATAAAAAAGGGGATATTTTTTATAATCTACTATCCAGCTTTCAAAAAAGCGTCAGAGGTAGTGATGTAAATGCAGCCCTTCACTATTTGGCAAGATTGTTAGAAGGGGGAGATTTGGTTTCTATTTGTAGGAGATTACTTGTTATGGCGTATGAAGATATTGGGTTAGCCAATCCTGAACTTTGTGCAAGGGTTTTACCTGCAATAGAATCAGTAGAGCGAATAGGGTTGCCTGAGGGAAGAATACCTTTATCCGTTGTAACAATTGAATTGTGTTTATCTCCTAAATCAAATTCAGCATATAAAGCTTTGGACAAAGCAATAGACGATGTGAAAAAAGGACGTACAGGTGACATACCTGCACATCTAAAAGATTCCCATTATCAAGGTGCAGAAAAACTAGGGCATGGTCAAGGGTACTTATATCCTCACAATTATCCAAATGGATGGGTGAAACAAGAGTATTTGCCGAATGAATTGAAAAATACGATATATTATGAGCCAAAAGTTGCTGGAGAAGAGAAGAAATTCGGTCATATTTACCAGAGACTGGCTGATTTAAAAAAACAAAATTAATAATAAAAATAGTTCTTCCCACCAATTTATGAATAGGTGGGGAGAACTATTTAGAAATCAAAATCATCCAAAATGCTTTCTTCTTTTTGTTTTGGAGGATTTAAAGGTACTACTTCACTTTGTTTTACTTCTCGTAATGAAGTATTTTTCTTGAGTTCGTTCATTTTACTAAAAATCTCAACAGGGTTATCTGATAGCATACTTTTTAACAATTCTTCAGCGATTGGTGTTCGTGTTTTACCTACCGTTAATAAATTTGTTAGTGGAATATCTTTGTTCATGCTTAATTCCATCCATTGGAATAAGGTGTCTTGGTAGGATTCTATATTATCTTTAAGGTCTTTATTTTGTTCTTTTGCTTGTATCAAAGCTAATTTTGTTTCAAGTAATTCTTTCTCTAACTTCTTGCACTTTTTAATATATTGTTGGAGCTTTAATTCATTCATTTTTAAAGCTCCAATTATTTTATTTTTATCGGAAGTTTTTCCTGTGAAAAACTTATTTACGATATCGTTTGTGTTAATAATTGACTCATCTTCTTGAACTTCATTAGGAATGTGGTGTTGCATGACTTGATTTGTTTTGTCAATTGTGTCGCGTCCTTCACCTTTGCGCCAAAAAAACTCTCCAATGTTGTATTCAATCTCACCATTTTCAAACAACTCTTTGGAATAGCGATATACATCCATATACGCTATTTTTCCAGTAACCTTTCGTTCTTTAGTGTAACGATAGATAATATCTTGTATGAGTTCTGTAGGAAATGTTTTTTTAGGTCTGCCTCGTCTTTGTTCCATATTTTTACTTCGTCCCTTTCACTGTATTTGCTAACTTTGAAGAAAAGTTCAACATTTTGTGCACACTTGTATCCAACTGATTTTTAGTCATGAGTAAATCTCTATTGAATTCCTGGTTGAATTCTGAAAAATCCTCTTCAAACGACCCACTTATAGCCATTCCATAAAGATTGTTTAATGTTTTTATGAGTGAACTGACTTCATTTTTACAATTGCTTAACTCAAGTTCTATTTCTTGTTTTTTTAATAAAAACTCTTCCTGACTAATTTTCCAGTACTCACAGAAATAGCATTTATCTACTTGGCAAAATACATTAGGGTCTGTACAATACCCTGTGTCAAGTTCCATTTCGAAACCTGTATCGTTACTTTTTAGTACTTTTTCTCTTACAAAATCATCATCTAAATAGTTATGATGTGAACTGGAGGTAGAAGAATCGTCTTTATTTATTTCTTGCTGGAATTTGAATTTTTGCATCAATTGCAGAATTTCAACGTCTACCCAGTATTCCATATGCTGTTGGTAGTGGTATTGTGATTGCACAGAGGTATGCCCACCCAAGCGAGCGATTTCGATGGGGTGGTAGCCCTGTCGCATTAAATTTAAAAAAGCAAAATGACGTGTATCCCCAGGACGAATTCTATGTGTATATGCTACTTCATATATATTTTCTACAATTTCCTCATAGAATTCATTTAAAAGAAGTTGGAGATGGTTATATCTAAATCTTTGTTTAAAGTATTCAGGTCGATCATATTGTCTTTTTAATTCAATTGATGCATCAGAAATTAACGTTATTGATGGACCAAATTTATTTGTCATTGTAATGTAATCTTCTATTTCTCGATACAATTTTTGAGGAATAGATATTTTATCAATGATTTGAATTTTATGATGGTTTTTTTTCTGTTTTAAGCGAGGTAAACGTATATAAAACCGTCCATTTTCTTCGCTAAGTGCATGTCTATCAATATCACAAAATTCTGCAGGACGCATTGGAATCAAATTGCTTAATGTCCACCACAAGTAAATTGGATAGTACTTGAAAAAATGTTTATTGCCTTTCGGAAGTTCTTTAAAAAAGCTTTCAACTACCCATGAAAATGTTAATACATCGTTTGAAGGAGGAAGCTTTCGAACCATTCCACCAACCTTTTGAACATTAATGTCTTTTTTTATGTCTACAAGCATTTTTTTATAAGTTTGTTTAACATCAATTTCTTCATAAAAATCAATGAAATTGAGTGTAGGAATACATAGATTCCACCTTGTTCTATCGTCACACTCATATAGAAGATGTTCATTAGTTCGTTCTAATAAATCTTCCTCACACGCATGAGAGAATGTAAGGAAATTCTCTACATATTTATAGTATTTGCTAAGTGATTCTAAGGAACGATAAGGAATTAAAGTGGCGATCCAGCATTTTAAAGCTTGAATGATAAGAGTAGAATCTACATTCCAGAATGTCATTCTTTCTCTCATAGTTGCGAAATTAAAGTAAACTTTCGAATGACTAGTGTCACATATAAAACGCCACTCATCATCTTCGAAAGTACCTTCGAGCAGTAATCCTTTCGACTTTTGTTCACCTAAAATTTCAATTGCTTGTTGAATCATATTATCTACATCGAAATGAAAATCATTGAATTCTTCAAGTGATTCTTCAATTGCTTTGCTTTCTATAACAGACATGCTTATACACCTACCTCAACGTTGAATAGTTACATACTCTTTAAGATTAGGAATTGAAAGTAACTCTTTTTTAAACCCTTCTAACCCATTTTTAAAGAAAGAAGATACTTCGTCTTTGCCGAATTTTTTCACAGCACTTTCTATTAAATACAGGTAATTATATAAAAGATTAGAAAGACGAATTTTTTCACCTTGTTTAGTTGTTGAATCAAACTTTTCTTTGAATTCATTGAAATTCATTTGAAACTCTTCTTCTAATTGTGATAATGCATAAAAATTTGGAACCGCAAATTGGCATTTTTCACAATCTCGATTCGGAAATTTACAGGTTTGATAAATGCACTGAAAATATTCCTTTTTTGCAGGCTGTTGCCCTAATTTTATAGAATTATAGATTTCTTTTCTTTCTTCAAGTGAAAGTCCTCGAATGACTTTATAAACAATTTGTTGTTCCTCGCTTAATCTATTTAAATAGCGAGCCACTTGTTCAATGTGATATACATTACCAAAAACCTCTTTTAATGCTAGAGAAGTTTGGGTTCGTTCTTCTCTATTATCAATTGGTTCTTGCAGTATCAATTCACTTAACGCATCATATGCATAGCCAAAGTGACCCAAGTCAAAGATTTGGTTTGTTATAAAATCCAGTTGCTCTTGGGGAATATCGATATAAATATTCGTTGTTTCTTCGTTGCTATGGCTTCGTATAAATTTGGTGATTTCCAAAGGATTACGATTGGTTGTCTTTTTGATCACACTATAAACGTAACTAATTAATGTGCGATTCATTTGTTTAGATTTGAAAATAAAATTATTATCATATCCTTCAAAAAAAGCTTTTTTTAGTACTTCTTTAAACGTTTTTGTGCGGTTATTAAAATCTATTAATGCATGTGATAATGGCTGGCTAATTTGGCAGCGAAGTTCACATAATACGGCAGCATGTGCGAAGGCCGCCATAAGTTCTTGTGAACAAAAGAAATGACGTTTTTTCTTTGTTTT
Source organism: Bacillus sp. FSL W8-0519 (assembly GCF_038005585.1). Classification (NCBI taxonomy): domain Bacteria; kingdom Bacillati; phylum Bacillota; class Bacilli; order Caryophanales; family Bacillaceae; genus Bacillus; species Bacillus sp. FSL W8-0519. The sequence continues at coordinate 4,236,382 of NZ_JBBOTL010000001.1, read as the reverse complement.
CGAATGTACAAATGACATTGCTCTTACTTGATTAATGATCGTTATAATATCTTGTTCACTTAAACTATTCTTTTCTATCCATTCCAATGCATCTAATGTCTCCATTTTTCCAATTTGTGTTTGTTGCAAATTAATTCTTGGAAAAGATGCTACATCATAATGTCTCCATGCATTATTTAAATGTAATAGTACATATAGCCAAGAAGAGTCTCGGTGTGAATGCTTCTCCTTCTTTATTTGTAATTGAATATCCTCAATTGCTCGTTTTTTATGTTGGACAATATCTTTTGTATAATCTATTAAACTAATATATTCTTCAATGGAATAAATAGTTTTTTCATTTTGAACACGATTTGGTTTCTTATAAACATTGTTAAGTTTTTTGAAATTATAACTAGTAGATACACCCGCAATTTCCCTTGTTTCAGAAACTTGTCTTAAAAACTTATACATTTCTGTTTGTACAGTTTTGTTTACGTTGGAATTAAATATTGCCAAATTTAATTCTCTTTCTGTATAAGTGAAAAGCTCTTTTAAGTTGGTCATTTCAGTTAGTAATATGGTTGTATTAAAAAGCATGCGTATTTCTTTTTTTGTTGTTGCACGAGAAGCTTTACTTTTGGAACTCTTTCTTTTTACATAGGTAAACCAATATTGTGCAGTTTCTTTTCCGTTATCATTGAAATCAATATCAGCTTCTTGTAATGCAGTTAGTAATACATCATAAATGGGTGCTTCTGATTGATGTATGATATTTTCTATATTTTTTTCTCTTTTTCTTTTTTCATTAAAAGATAATACATCTTTTTTAAAATATATTAACGTTCGACCCTGACGAAAATTGATTCCATCACGAATTGTACATAAAAGTGGGGGGACGAATATTGAACGAAGGTTTTCTTTAAAACCTCGCTGACCTAATGTTTTATGAGCGATATTGAGTATTTGCAGTGTTTCTTCTGTGGTAAGGTAATCATTGCGTACTTGTTCCCATAATTCATTTTGTTTATCAATAAGAAATAATACATCTTCTTTTTTTAAATAGGTGTATACAGAACCTTTTTCTTTTCTTTTCTCAATGTTGTATTCTTTTGCTACTTTTTCAACATTGTCTGCAGTAATACCTAGTTTTTTTGCAACTTGTTCTTTAACTACATAAGAAATAGCCTCTAGTTTCATTTTTTCACTTCCCTAAATTAAAAGTATCTATATTTTTTTTATTAATATCTGCATTCTGTGATTCGGCCGCTAGTCGTATATTATCGATAGCTTCTTTTGTTAGTTGTAGAGCGTTTTTTTCTTCTACATAACTCATTACCGAGCTTAGGTTTTTATCTCCTCTAGCAATTGCAATTTCAGGAATAGTAGCATTGATTTGAAGAAGAAAGTTGGTAAAAATACCTCTTCCTATATGGGTAGACCATTTTTTATCGGTGAGAAATAAATAATCATCCATGCGACCTTCGTCACTTAGGCTCTGTAAAAATTCCTTTTTCACTTTAGTGAACAACTCTGTATAAGTTTTCCCCGACATGGCTTTTCCTGTTCTTTTGGCAATGAACAATGCATTTTGATTTTTTATGTTTTCTCGATTGTTCAATCTTTGTAAATGTTGTTTGTGTTCTTTGTATACTTGAGAAAGTAATGGGTTTGTTAATAAAGCTTGATTGCGAGGGCGTTTTACTCCTTCATGCTGTAGGTTTGTTTTGTCTTTGAATAATTCTAGGTGTCTTTCTCTTATTTTTAAAATGAATTTACTTTCTCCTAAGTTTGTATCGTCCCAAAAATAAGGTGATTCGATTGCCTCTTTAGTTAAATTAACAACTTCTCCTACTCGTAAGCCTCCAAAGAATTGAAAACAAATCCCCAAAGCTATATCGGGCGCAACGTCTTGAGCAATCTTGATAAATCTTTGAACTAGTTCATATCTGTTTTCACCAAAATCCACTAGCTTTTCTGATACTCTTTCGTCTCGGCCAGGATAAATTGTCCCTAACTCTAGATTGTTGAAAGGGGAATCTTTTTCTGCATTAATCTTTTCGTGAATAATTTGGTTAGTGGATAACCATTGATAGAATTTAATTAAGTAGCTTTCTATCCTATATATATAATCAGAAGATAATTCTTCATTTCTGGCTTTTAGTGATAAATAGGATATATATTGTGATCCATGCGTTAGATTTAATCCAAATAAGCCTTCATGTTTTAAATTCATGAATTCTGTTGCTTCATTTTCTATTTGCTTGTTTATATAATTTAAAAACTTTATCGTTTCATATGCTGCATTTCTTTGCGAACTTAAAGACTTAGATGCTCCCCTATAATATGTTCTTATATAGTGAGTTAAAGGAGAAGGGTATACTCTATTTGTTTTTTTGTCCTTTATTCCTATACCAACAACTCTCTCTTTTATTACTCTTCCATTAATATAATGAACATTGTCATATTCTTTTACTATAAATGTATATCCATGCTCAAACCTCATTTCACTCTTCCCCCCATATAAACAAAAGAAAATATCAATAATCTATATTCTGTGTAAAATATTTACTATTTATTTTTATCCATTCTATATATTCGTGGATAAAAAAACAAATCCTTCTTTTGTAAGGATTTGTTTGGTTTTTTTATAAAGTTTTTATTTAAGACCAGATAACGTTATACAAGTACTTCATCTAAAATTAAAACGAGGTGTCGATGCATCTTTGCCTCTTGTACGACAACTTCCATATCTTTTTTATTATGAGTAACAGCGTTTAATAGGCGAAAAGGGGTTCCGGTACTTCCTGCAATTGCGCTCGCGATGGATGTTTTTCCAGTACCTGGAGGGCCATATAAAATCATAGATTGAAAATGATTTGCTTGGACCATTCGCCATAAAATTTTTCCTTCACCAACTAAATGTTGTTGTCCGATAATTTCTTGAATATTTGTAGGGCGCATTCGATGTGCGAGTGGTTGTTTCATTTTTACCGTCTCCCTTAATGTATAATCTCTTTCTATCGTATCATTTTTTTTAGTGGAATTTGAAATAGGATGCTGTTTTGTGGGAAAAATGAATATGAATATTTTCATTTTTCTTTCAATTGTAATAATTTCCGAGTTTTTCAATGTGATTTTATGTTATCATTTTGATACACAAGTTGAAATTTCTTATAATACTATATTATGCTATAATTTCATAGGATTTTAAATTGTGTTCTTTTACAAATAAGATATAACCAATAGAAGTGAAAATTTGAAAAGAGGTGCAAAATAGATGAAGATTTCAACGAAAGGCCGCTACGGCTTAACAATTATGATCGATCTTGCAAAAAAGTTTGGTGAAGGTCCGATTTCATTAAAATCAATTGCGCAGGCACATGACTTATCTGAGCATTACTTAGAGCAATTAATTTCACCACTTCGTAACGCGCGTCTAGTAAAGAGTACACGCGGGGCATATGGCGGATATGTATTATCAGATCAGCCGGCTAATATTACAGCTGGGGATGTAATCCGTGTATTAGAGGGTCCGATTAGTGTTGTAGAAATGATAGAAGAAGAAGAACCAGCACAACGCCAATTATGGATGCGTGTTCGTGATGCGGTGCAAGAAGTGTTAGATAGTACAACGTTAGAAGATTTAGTACGTTATGAGGAAGAAAATCACGGGGGCTATATGTTTTACATTTAATTCCTTGTGAAACGATTTGGAAAGAAGGAGATTTAATGGAACGCATTTACTTAGATCATGCTGCGACATCTCCGACTCACCCAGAAGTGGTCGAAAAGATGATTCCATATATGACAGAAACATTCGGAAACCCGTCTAGTATTCACTTTTATGGACGTCAAACGCGCCATGCAGTAGATGAGGCGAGACGCGCATGTGCACGTAGCATTCATGCGAATCCGAATGAAATTATATTTACGAGCGGTGGTACGGAAGCTGATAATTTAGCGCTTATCGGTGTAGCGCGTGCGAACCGTCATAAAGGTAACCATATTATAACGACACAAATTGAACATCATGCAATTTTGCATACGTGTGAATTGTTAGAGCGTGAAGGATTTGAAGTGACATATTTACCTGTTGATGAAACAGGACGCGTTCAAGTTTCTGACATACAAAAGGCATTAACAGAAGAGACAATTCTTGTATCTATTATGTTTGGGAATAATGAAGTTGGGACGATGCAACCAATTGCGGAAATAGGTAAGCTGCTAAAAGAGCATCAAGCTTATTTCCATACAGATGCGGTACAAGCTTACGGTTTAGTAGAAATTGATGTGAAAGAGTTTTGTATTGATTTATTATCAATTTCGGCTCATAAAATTAACGGGCCAAAAGGTGTCGGGTTCTTATACGCTGGTGCAAATGTGAAATTTGAACCGTTATTAATAGGTGGGGAGCAAGAAAGAAAACGCCGTGCTGGTACGGAAAATGTGCCGAGCATCGTTGGGTTGCAACATGCAATTTTGCTAGCTGAAAAAACTCGTGAGCAAAAAAATGCCCAATATGAAGAGTTTAAAGATATAATGGTATCTGTCTTCAAAAATGAAGACATTACTTTCGAGGTAAACGGAAACTTAGAATATCGCTTACCACATGTGCTTAATATTAGTTTTACAGGAATGAACATTGAACCGTTTCTTGTGAACTTAGACTTAGCTGGCATTGCAGTATCAAGTGGTTCGGCTTGTACAGCTGGTTCAATTGATCCATCACATGTATTAGTGGCGATGTTCGGAAAAGACTCCGATCAAATACGTTCATCCGTACGTTTTAGTTTCGGACTTGGAAATACGAAAGAGCAAGTTGAGAAAGCGGCGTACGAAACAGTGAAAATCGTGAAGCGATTAACACAAAATTAGCATGGGAGGTGACATGATGAACAAACTACCTCACGAAACACGCGTTGTCATCGGGATGTCCGGTGGCGTCGATTCATCTGTAGCGGCTCTTTTATTAAAAGAGCAAGGTTATGATGTAATCGGAATTTTTATGAAAAACTGGGATGATACAGATGAGAATGGTGTCTGCACAGCAACAGAAGATTACAATGATGTAATCGAAGTGTGTAACCAAATTGGTATTCCGTATTATGCAGTAAACTTTGAAAAACAATACTGGGATAAAGTATTTACGTACTTCTTAGATGAATACCGAGCTGGTCGTACACCAAACCCAGATGTAATGTGTAATAAAGAAATTAAATTTAAAGCATTTTTAGAGCATGCCATTGCGCTCGGTGCTGATTATGTAGCGACAGGTCATTATGCACGCGTTGCTTATATGGACGGCGAATATAAAATGCTTCGCGGCGTTGATGACAATAAAGACCAAACGTATTTCTTAAATCAATTAAGCCAAGAGCAATTATCAAAAACAATGTTCCCGCTTGGTGAACTGAAGAAACCACAAATTCGTGAAATGGCGAAAGAAGCTGGTTTAGCGACAGCGGCGAAGAAAGATAGTACTGGTATTTGCTTCATTGGTGAGCGTAACTTTAAAGATTTCTTAAGTAACTATTTACCAGCACAACCAGGTGTGATGCAAACGTTATCTGGCGAAGTGAAAGGAAAGCATGACGGTTTAATGTACTACACAATTGGACAACGTCATGGCCTTGGTATTGGTGGTAACGGTGATCCGTGGTTTGCTGTTGGGAAAAACTTGAAAGAAAACATTTTATATGTTGATCAAGGATTCCATAACGAACTTCTATATGGCGACGAAGTTATTGCTACAAATGTTGGCTGGGTAAGTAATAAAGCGAAAGAGAAAGAATTTAAGTGCACAGCGAAATTCCGTTATCGTCAAGAAGACAATAAAGTAACGGTTCAAATCGTTGATGAAAATACAGTTCGTATTCTTTGTGACGAGCCAATTCGTGCAATTACACCAGGACAAGCAGTTGTTTTCTATGATGGAGATGAGTGTTTAGGCGGTGCTACAATTGATGAAGTGTACCGTAGCGGTAAGAAATTGGATTATTTAGGATAAAAGAGAAGCCTCTACCGATTCGCGGTTAGAGGTTTCTTTTACATAAGGCGAATTTTCGTTCGCTTGGAAAATACATTCTTTGTTATAATTTGTTGTAGAGGTGAAGGACATGTCAAACAAACTTGAAACAGGTATTCAATATATGCAAGAAGGAAACTGGGAAGAAGCTGCTAAAAATTTCACAGAAGCAATCGAAGAAAATCCGAAAGATGCGCTTGGATATATTAATTTTGCAAACTTATTAGATGTACTAGGTGACAGTGAGAGAGCAATTTTATTTTATAAACGTGCATTGGAGTTAGATGATAAATCTGCGGCTGCTTATTATGGATTAGGAAACGTATATTACGGTCAAGAGCAATTTGCAGAGGCGAAAGCTGTATTTGAACAAGCGATGCAAGCTGGATTACAATCAGCTGATGTAACGTTTATGTTAGGTATTACACATGTGCAACTTGGAAATGATCGTCTTGCACTGCCGTTTTTACAAAGAGCAACAGAATTAGATGAAAACGATGTAGAAGCTTTGTTCCAGTGCGGACTTTGCTTTGCACGACTAGAACATATTCAAGAGGCGAAACCTTATTTTGAAAAGGTATTAGAAATGGATGAAGAGCATGCAGATGCGTATTATAATTTAGGTGTTGCCTACGTATTTGAGGAAAAAAATGAGAAGGCTCTCGCTTTATTTAAGAAAGCAACTGAAATTCAGCCAGATCACTTTTTAGCGGGTAATGGTGTTCGTTTATTAGAGCAAGAAGCTGAATAAGATGAAAATATAGTTAATGAGTAGTTATCCCTCATCTAAATAGGTGGGGGATGTACTGCTCATTAAAGTGAAACGAAACCGGAAAGGAGAGGAAAGATGGGAAATCAACATGCAATGGATTTGTTTGAGGAAGAGAAAAAGTTTATAAAAGCGCAAGTTCTTCATACCATTTTCCACAACGAAGAAAACCTCTATTCCGTTGTCAGTATGAAAGTCATTGAAACGAATGAAACGTACGACGAAAAAAAAGTGATGATAAACGGTCATTTTCCCCGCATGCATGAAGATGAAGTGTTTACGTTGACAGGTCATTTTAAAGACCATCCGAAGTATGGGAAACAATATTTAGTTGAAACGTTTAAGAAAGAATTGCCGCAAACGAAAGCCGGTATGGTGCAATATTTAGCGAGTGATTTATTTAAAGGGATAGGAAAGCGTACAGCTGAAAAAATTGTGGACCATTTGGGGGAACATGCTATTTCTAAAATTATGGATGATCCTGAGGCTTTAAATGGTGTTGTTAATAAACAAAAGGCTCAGGAGATATATGAGACAATTGTTGAACATCAAGGATTAGAGAAAGTAATGAGCTTTTTAAATGGCTACGGTTTTGGAACGAAGCTTTCTATTAAGATTTATCAGCAATATAAAGAGATGACATTAGAAGTAATTCGTAATAACCCGTACCAACTTATTGAAGAAGTGGACGGAATTGGTTTTGGAAGAGCGGATGATATAGGGCGTGCGTTAGGGATATCGGGTAATCACGACGACCGTGTACGCGCAGGATGTTTTTACACGTTAGAGAATGTCTCATTACAACTTGGTCACGTTTATATGAGGAAAGACCAACTTGTAAGAGAAACGATGTCGCTTTTAAACAATCAAGAAGGAAGAGTGACTGAGGAAGATATTGTAGGCTGTATTGAAACGATGCAAAGTGAAGGGAAAGTCATCATAGAAGAAGAGCGAGTGTATTTAGCAACGTTATTCTACTCTGAAAAAGGTGTTGTAAAGTCCATTCGCAGGCTTATGAATCAAGAAGAAACACCTTCATTTCCAGAGGCAGAAGTGTTAAAAACATTAGGTGAAATTGAAGAACAACTGAACGTACAATATGCACCGTTTCAGCAAGAAGCAATTCAAACGGCACTTCATAAACCGATGATGTTATTGACAGGTGGACCAGGAACAGGGAAAACAACAGTTATTAAAGGAATTGTTGAAATGTATGCGTCACTTCACGGGCTATCGTTAAATCCGAATGAATATAGTGATGATAATCCATTTCCGATATTATTAACGGCTCCAACAGGAAGGGCAGCGAAGCGAATGAGTGAATCAACAGGGCTTCCAGCTTGTACAATTCACCGTTTACTTGGCTGGACGCCCGAAGGGTCTTTCCAACGGAATGAAACAGATCCGGTACAAGGGAAATTACTCATTATTGATGAATTTTCAATGGTTGATATTTGGCTTGCAAATCAGCTGTTTAAGTCATTGCCGACTAACATTCAAGTTATCGTTGTAGGCGATGAAGATCAATTACCATCTGTAGGACCTGGACAAGTATTAAAAGATTTATTGAATGCAGGTGCAGTTCCAACAGTAAAGCTTACTGAGATTTATCGTCAAGCGGAAGGTTCATCAGTAATTCAACTTGCCCATGCGATAAAAAATGGAACGCTCCCACCAGATTTAGCGCAAAACCAAAAAGATCGTTCATTTATCGGTTGTACAGGAGCTCAAATTGTTGAGGTTGTTAAGAAGGTTTGTGAGAATGCGAAGACAAAAGGGTTTAGCGCAAGAGATGTACAAGTATTGGCCCCGATGTATCGTGGACCGGCGGGGATTAATGTACTAAACGAAGCGTTGCAAGAAGTGTTTAATCCGAAAAGGGAAAAGAGTAAAGAAATTGCTTACGGTGATGTTGTATACCGAAGAGGCGATAAAGTCTTGCAACTCGTTAATCAGCCGGAGAGTCAAGTTTTTAATGGTGATATCGGAGAAATTGTTTCGGTGTTTTATGCGAAAGAAAACGTTGAGCAACAAGATATGATTATCGTTTCATTTGATGGAATTGAGGTAACATATACAAAACCAGATTTAAATCAAATTACACATGCGTATTGTTGTTCCATTCATAAATCGCAAGGTAGTGAGTTTCCGATTGTAATTATGCCGATAGTAAAAAGTTATAATCGTATGTTACGTCGTAATTTAATTTATACTGGTATTACAAGAAGTAAGAAGTTCCTTATTATTTGCGGGGAGGAAGCTGCTTTTCAGTCTGGTGTAAATCGCCTTGATGATGCAATGCGTCAAACGACTTTAGCTAGCCGATTGCAAGAATCACAAGGAGAAGTACAGATGGTAACGGTTAATGGCGAAGAAATGGACGTGGAAAACATTTCACCGTATGATTTCATGTAAAAAGGTAAAATTATATAGTGAAACTTTCAAACGTATAACGTTGAAAGGCTCCAGCAATGTATAAATGAATGCAGTTTGGAAATAATGGCGAATAGAATCCGGGAGACTGTAAGGAGATGAACGCCATATGTTTATTTGTCCAAATTGCAAAGGAAAAGACATTGGGAAAATAGGTGTCAACCAATTTTATTGCTGGAATTGTTATATCGAATTATCGGTTTCAAAGGGGAAAATCCATACGCATCAAGTAGAAGAAGATGGTTCGTTAAGTTCTCTTGATGATTTATTTGATGAGAATGAAAGAACGATCGGATAACGAAAAGGGGGATTTACTTTGAATCTACGCAATTCATTAATCGCATTAGGTGTTGGAGCGGCAGCATATCAATATGCTCGCAAACAAGATGTCTTTTCAAAACGCAATATGAAAAAAGCACGTAAGATGATTAAATCTTATTTATAAGCGTAAAAAACTCCCTTCATCAACAAGGGAGTTTTTTTATGCATTTGTATGCAAATATAAAAGTCCAATTTCAGAGAAGAGATAAGATAGGCCGTAACATCCAACGCCAAGCATGCCGTAATGAAATAATTGCTTCGCCCTTTCTTTTCGTGAGGAACGAACAAAGAAGCCTTTCCAAATACCAAACCCGATACAAATCCATTCAAGAATCATAAAAAGTGCAGATAATATGAGCATAAATAAAACCATTATGAGCCCTCCTGATTATATTGTTTCATGCCGCGTTCTCAGGGGTGGTTGTCCTTGTTATGTATATATATGTGCGTCTTTACAAAACAGTATGGTCTGCACAAAAAGATTTTAAAACTTTTGCACATAACCTACCCTATTTATTTTCACAATAAAGGTGGAGGAGGTTTTTCGTGTGAAGAATCTTAAAATCATTTGGATATACCGTTTAGGATTATTGTTACTTGTCTTTCTTTGTTTGCTCGTCTTTTTAAAAATTAAGCCGCTATGGGCACCGATTATTTTTGTATGTAAAGTGGCCATTACACCGTTTCTTATTGCATGTTTCATTGCGTATTTATTGCATCCTTTAATTGAAAAAATTCATAAGGAAGGGATGCCGCGTACACTCGCTATTTTGCTTATTTACATCCTTTTCTTTGGCGGGATTGGTTATGGAATTTATAAAGGAACGCCGGTTGTGATTAAGCAATTACAAGAAATCAATGAACAATTCCCGCAGTTTACAAAAATGTATGATTCTTGGATGGATGGTGTTACAGAACAAACAGCGAATTTCCCGTCATTTATTCATGAAAAGGTGAAACAAATTTTTGTCGGAGTAGAGACGAAGATACAAGCACTTTTAAATAAAGTGATGAGCACAGCTCGTGGTGTACTAGATTCGTTACTCATTATTTTCTTAATTCCGTTCATTGTATTTTACATATTAAAAGATTACGGCGAGTTTTATCATATCTTTTGGAAACTAGTTCCGAGTAAGTGGCGTAGTACGGGGCAAATGCTGGCGAAAGAAATTGATAAGTCACTTGGAAGTTATATTCGAGGACAGTTATTCGTTTGTTTAGTATTAGGGGGAGTATCGGTTCTTTCTTTTTGGTTTATCGGTATGAAATATCCATTATTACTTGGCATCATCATCGGGATAACAGATATAATCCCATACTTTGGTCCTATTTTAGGAGCGATTCCAGCGTTGATGATTGCAGCAACGGTATCAACAAGTTTACTCATTAAAGCGGGGATTACGATTGCTATTTTGCAATTCGTAGAAAGTAACATTTTATCCCCTTACATCGTTGGTAAGTCGCTTCGCATGCATCCTGTCATTATTATGCTTGCACTACTAGTTGGGGGAGAAGTGGCAGGAATTGTAGGGTTATTAATATCAGTTCCTGTTTTGGCGGTCATTCGCACAGTGATCGTTCATGTAAGGCCCCTTTGGAAAAAAGAAGATGTGTAATAGGAAGGCCCTCTCCTTATAAAAGTAGAGGGCTATCATTATTTAGAGAGTTGCTCGTTTATTTTTTGAACGAGAGAGCTTACATCATTTGTTTGAATATGTTTTATTTTTTTCCATTCATTATCATACATAAATACAATTTGATTGCTGAAAAGCCGCTTTTGTTCTTTTAAATTTGAAATTTTTGCGAAAGCGTACTCTTCAAATAAAGGGTTCTTACTTACATCTGGTCCATAAAAGAAGAGCCGTTTGTCTGTTAAAATTAGCAATCCTGGCCTTGCGACGGAACGATAAATAAATATGTCTAGTGAACAGGCTACGTAAAACAATATTGTTTCATCAGTCGTTAACATATTTTTAGCTTTGTTCAATAAGGTTGTCATTATAATCGCTCCTTTATTATTAATAATTTAATTATAACAAAAATAAAATATTCAGAAAAGTGCGTGGGAGTAGTACAATTTATTAATACATGCATAATATATGAAAAGGCTGTTAAGAATGAATAGTAGAATAGCTATGATTAATAAGTAATTGATATAATATAAATGATTATCTAGATTGACAAACTTAAGAGAATTCTATTATATTTAGTCATATAATACATTAAATCAATGACGGAACAAGTACGTTACAGTCCATTTATAGAGAGAAGCTTCCATATGGCTGAAAGAAGCTTTAAATGAAGGGTAACAGAAAGCTAATCCTGAGAGCAGCTAATCACTGCCGTCTTGCCACGTTACGGCACCATGAGGTGATGAATTGATTCATATAGCAATCAATTCATAATTAGGGTGGTATCGCGAGTTAACTCTCGTCCCTTTTATAGGGGCGGGAGTTTTTTATATTTAAGGAGGAAAATACAATGAAACAACTAACAGGCGCACAAATTCGTCAAATGTTTTTAGACTTTTTCCAAGAAAAAGGACATGCAGTAGAACCTAGTGCATCACTAGTTCCACATGAAGATCCATCTCTTCTATGGATTAACAGTGGTGTAGCAACATTAAAAAAATATTTTGATGGACGTGTAATCCCGCAAAATCCACGTATTACAAATGCTCAAAAATCAATTCGTACAAACGATATTGAAAACGTAGGGAAAACAGCTCGTCACCATACATTCTTTGAAATGTTAGGAAACTTCTCAATCGGTGATTACTTCAAAGAAGAAGCAATTACTTGGGCTTGGGAATTTTTAACGAGCGACAAATGGATCGGATTCGATAAAGAATTACTATCCGTTACAATCCATCCAGAAGATGAAGAAGCATTCACAATTTGGAATGAGAAAATGGGCGTTCCAAAAGAGCGCATCATCCGCTTAGAAGAAAACTTCTGGGATATCGGTGAAGGACCAAGTGGACCGAATACAGAGATTTTCTATGACCGCGGAGAAGCTTACGGTAATGACTTTAGTGACCCAGAATTATATCCAGGCGGAGAAAATGAGCGTTACTTAGAAGTATGGAACCTTGTATTCTCTCAATTTAACCATAATCCAGACGGTTCATATACACCACTTCCTAAGAAAAATATCGATACAGGGATGGGTCTAGAGCGTATGACATCTATCGTTCAAGATGTGCCTACAAACTTTGACACAGACTTATTCATGCCAATGATTGGTGCAACAGAAACAATCTCTGGTGAGAAATATCGCAATGGTGACTTAGAAAAAGATATGGCGTTTAAAGTAATTGCTGACCATATCCGTACAGTAACATTCGCTGTTGGTGACGGTGCTCTTCCATCTAACGAAGGCCGTGGTTATGTATTACGTCGTTTATTACGTCGTGCGGTTCGTTATTCGAAGAAATTAAACATCAACCGTCCATTCATGTTTGAATTAGTACCGGTTGTTGGAGAAGTAATGAAAGACTTCTATCCAGAAGTACTTGAAAAGAAAGATTTTATTGCAAAAGTTGTGAAAAATGAAGAAGAGCGTTTCCACGAAACACTTCATGATGGTGAAGCAATTTTAGCTGAAGTTATCGCAAAAGCGAAAGAAGAAAAAACAACGGTTATTTCTGGAGTAGATGCGTTCCGTCTATATGACACATACGGTTTCCCAATTGAATTAACAGAAGAATATGCCGAAGAAGCTGGTATGACTGTTGATCATGAAGGTTTTGAAAATGAAATGGAAAAACAACGTGAGCGCGCACGTGCTGCTCGTCAAGATGTTGATTCTATGCAAGTTCAAGGCGGTGTCCTTGGAGAAGTGAAAGTAGCGAGCGAGTTCGTTGGTTACGGTACAGTTGCAACAGAAAGTAATGTTGTTGCACTTGTGAAAAACGGTGAATACACAGACAGCTTACAAGTTGGTGAAGAAGGACAATTAATGCTTGATGTAACACCATTCTATGCTGAGAGCGGTGGACAAATTGCAGACCGTGGTTATCTTCTTGCTGATGGCGTGAAAGTTCTTGTAAAAGACGTACAAAAAGCACCAAACGGCCAAAACTTGCACAAAGTTGTAGTTGAAGAAGGTACATTAACGAAAGATGCGGCTGTAAAAGCTATTATCGATACGAAAAACCGTAGTAGCGTTGTGAAGAACCATACAGCAACTCACTTACTACACCAAGCATTAAAAGACGTACTTGGAACACACGTTAACCAAGCAGGTTCTCTTGTAACTTCTGAACGTCTACGCTTTGACTTCTCTCACTTTGGTCAAGTACAAGCTGACGAATTAGAAAAAATTGAGCGTATCGTAAACGAGAAAATTTGGGAAAGTATTGATGTTGAGATTTCTCAAAAAGCAATTGAAGAAGCGAAAGAAATGGGCGCAATGGCATTATTCGGTGAAAAATACGGTGATGTTGTACGCGTTGTACAAGTTGGCGATTATAGCTTAGAGCTTTGTGGTGGTTGTCACGTTGATAATACAGCTTCTATCGGTATTTTCAAAATCGTTGCTGAGTCTGGTATCGGTGCAGGAACTCGTCGTATTGAAGCAGTAACTGGTAAGTCTGCTTATGAATTAATGAACGATCAAGTAGGTTTATTAAAAGAAGCAGCTGGAAAAATGAAAACAAATCCAAAAGACATTTTAACAAGAGTTGATGGTCTATTTGCTGAAGTGAAACAATTGCAAAAAGAAAATGAATCTCTTGCTGCGAAATTAAGCAATATCGAAGCTGGAAACTTAACGGATTCTGTAATGACAGTTGATGGCGTGAACGTATTAGCAGCGAAAGTAAATGTTGCAGATATGAATAACTTACGTACGATGATGGATGATCTGAAAAATAAATTAGAATCTGCGGTTGTCGTATTAGCGTCTGTAAATGATGACAAAGTAAACATCTTAGCTGGCGTAACGAAAGATTTAATTAGCCAAGGTTACCATGCTGGTAAACTTGTGAAAGAAGTAGCTTCTCGTTGTGGCGGTGGCGGTGGTGGCCGTCCTGATATGGCACAAGCGGGCGGTAAAAACCCAGCGCAAGTTGAGGAAGCTTTAGCATTTGTACAAGAGTACGTTAAATCTGTTTCAAAATAAAGAGATAGTAGTGTACAATGGTAGGGAGAGGAGAAGTTCTTCTCCCTATACTTACTATATAAGTGAGGTGCTTGAAATGGACGGTTTTGATAAAACAATGAAGTTTAGCATTCAAGATGAAAAACAGAGTGTCCATGTAAATGATGTACTTTTAACTGTGTATGATGCACTTCAAGAAAAAGGCTATAATCCGATTAACCAAATCGTCGGTTATTTATTAAGTGGAGACCCAGCATACATACCTCGCCATAAAGATGCACGTAGCATCATTCGCAAGCTTGAACGTGATGAATTAATTGAAGAGCTTGTGAAGTCTTACTTGAAACATCATCGTGAGGAGTAGTTTATGCGGATATTAGGTTTAGATGTAGGTACAAAAACAGTCGGAGTTGCAATTAGCGACGAAATGGGCTGGACAGCACAAGGGTTAGAAACAATTAAGATTAACGAAGAACGAGGTCACTTTGGTTTTGATCGTATTTCTGAGTTAGTAAAGCAGTATGATGTGGACAAGATAGTAGTAGGTTTACCTAAAAATATGAATGGTACAATTGGCCCGCGTGGTGAAGCGTGCCAACAATTTGCAGAAAACCTACGAGAGCTGTTACAATTAGACGTTGTAATGTGGGACGAGCGTTTGTCAACGATGGCAGCGGAACGTCTACTCATTTCAGCCGATGTAAGCCGTAAGAAGCGAAAGCAAGTAATTGATAAGATGGCTGCAGTCGTAATCTTACAAGGATTTTTAGATAGTAAATAAGAGGTGACCAAAATGGAAGAAAATCAAATTACAATTGTAGACGAAAAAGGTAACGAACATTTATGTGAAATTATTTTCACTTTTGACGCTGAAAAATTTGGCAAAAAATCATACGTAGTCTTCTCTCCAATCGGTGAAGTAGACGAAGATGGAGACCAAATTTACGATGCAATGGCTTATGAGCAAAATGAAGAAGAGGGCGGAACTTTACTTCCAATCGAATCTGAAGAAGAGTGGGAAATGGTACAAGAAATGTTCAACACTCTAGCTGATGAGCAAGAAGCTGAATAATAAGTACTGAAAAGGTGGACGATATATAGTCCACCTTTTTTTATATGTAAAATGAAAGATTTTTTGTCGAAACTGCGTAATCCTTTGTAGTATAATGAGACGGATTGTAGAAAAATAAAGTATCTGTCAAAATGATAGGTAAGTTTATTGTGATTTTTCATCGTTTTGTATAGAAAGATGTACATATGGCCTACAATTGAATAAGGAGGAAGAGTTTTGGTAGAGAATCAAGTGAAAAAGAAGCGTAGACGCATTTTTTTATTCTCGATAATTGCACTGCTTTTAGTTTGTGGTTCAGTCTATGCGTATATTTCATCCGCATTAGGACCGGTTGATAGCGGGAATAAAAAAGAGATTGAAGTAGAAATTCCAAAGGGATCATCTACTAGTAAAATTGGTGAGATTTTAGAAGAAAAAGGTGCTGTGAAAAACGGTACAGTTTTTAGTTTTTATACAAAGGCTAAATCTAAAAATTTACAAGCGGGTACATATTTATTAAATCCTTCAATGAGTGCAAAAGATGTTATTGAGCAAATGTCATCTGGTAATGTACATCGTCCAGCTCTTTATAAAGTGACGGTAAAAGAAGGTGCACAAGTAACTGAAATTGCAGAAACGGTTGCAAACGAATTAAAGTGGAATAAAGATGATGTTGTACGTCAATTAAACGATAAAGCATTTATTCAAAAAATGCAGCAAAAGTATCCCAAGCTGTTAACGGATAAAATCTTTGATAGCAATATTAAATATCCATTAGAAGGTTATTTATATCCTGCGACGTACTCTTTCTATAAAAAAGATATAACTTTAGAAGAAATTGTTATCCAAATGCTTGAGAAAACGAATGCAATCATTGTTCAAAACGAAGCAAAAATGAAAGCGAAAAACTGGGATGTGCATCAGCTTTTAACATTGTCTTCACTTATTGAAGAAGAGGCAACAGGCTTTACAGATCGTCAAAAGATCTCTAGTGTCTTTTATAATCGTTTAGCAAAAGGTATGCCGCTTCAAACGGATCCAACGGTATTATATGCACTTGGAAAGCATAAACAACGTGTATTATACGAAGATTTAAAGATAAACTCACCGTACAATACGTACGTTGTGAAAGGATTGCCGGTGGGCCCGATTGCAAACTCTGGTAAACATTCAGTGGAAGCAGCGCTAGAGCCTGCGCAAACAGATTATTATTATTTCTTAGCTGCACCAACTGGTGAAGTGTACTATGCGAAAACATTGGAAGAGCATAATGCACTAAAGCAAAAATATATTACGAAAAAGCAGTGAAATGGGGAGGGATAGCGAAAAAGGTCGCACATCCCTCTTTTTTGTGGTAAAATATATCGGGTTAAAAACTGGCAGAAGAATCGTTTTTAATATCAAAACGGGACGTACAAGCTAAGGATAAAGCTGGCTTGTATTTTTATTGCATTCTATGTGTGAAAAGACGTCATAGAGGCACTTCTCCATGTAAATAAGGAGGACCATTATGGAGGATGCAGTTAACGAGTACCTATTATCATTTATTGATCCGAAAGATAAATTAATTCTTGAAATGGAAGACTATGCGAAAGAAAATCATGTGCCAATTATGGATCGACTTGGAATGGAATTTATGTTGCAATTTTTACGTTTAATTGGACCGAAGAGCATTTTAGAGCTAGGTACAGCAATTGGCTATTCTAGTATTCGTATGATGCAAGCTATTCCAAATTCTCGCATTGTGACAGTTGAGCGCAATCGCGATCGATATGAAAAAGCACTTGAATATATAGAACGTTCACCAGTTAAAGAACGTATTTCAGTTATTTACGGTGATGCGTTAGAAACAGGCGAGCAAGTAGAAGAACATGGAACATTTGACGTTATTTTTATTGACGCAGCAAAAGGACAATATCGTCGCTTTTTTGACTTATATGAACCGTTATTAAATCCTGGTGGCGTAATTATTTCAGATAATGTTATGTACCATGGCCTTGTAACGACGAAAGAGAAAATTGAAAACAGACGTACACGTGGTTTAATCCGTCGTATTAAGACGTACAATGAATGGCTTATGAACCATGAAGGATATGATACAACGATTTTCCCAATTGGTGATGGAGTAGCTGTTAGTAAAAAGAAAGGGTGACCAAGGTATGAAGAAACCAGAATTGTTAGTAACACCAAAAGCAGTGGCGGATATCGAACCTCTTGCGAAAGCAGGAGCAGATGCGGTAATGATCGGTGAGCAAAAGTTTGGTTTACGTTTAGCAGGGGAATTTTCACGTGAAGATGTGAAACAAGCTGTGAAGATTGCACATGAAAATGGTGTAAAAGTATACGTAGCAATGAACGCTATGTTCCACAACGATAAAGTAGAAGAATTAACAGACTATGTTGCATTTTTAAACGAAGTACATGTAGATGCAATTGTTTTCGGAGATCCAGCAGTATTAATGGTGGTTCGCGAAGTAGCGCCAAATATGCAATTGCACTGGAATACAGAAACAACAGCAACAAACTGGTTTACTTGTAACTACTGGGGACAAAGAGGAGCAAAACGTGCTGTATTAGCTCGCGAGCTTAGCTTAGATGAAATTGTTGAATTAAAAGAAAATGCTGAAGTGGAACTTGAAGTGCAAATTCACGGTATGACTTGTATGTTCCAGTCGAAGCGTTCGTTAGTAGGAAACTACTTTGAGTATCAAGGACGTCATCTTGACATTGAAAAGAAAAAATATGAAGAGAATATGTTCTTATATGACCCAGAGCGTAACAATAAATATCCAATTTATGAAGATGAAAATGGTACTCACATTATGAGTCCAAATGATATTTGTTTCATTGATGAGTTAGAAGAGCTAATTGATGCTGAAATTGATAGCTTAAAAGTTGATGGTGTACTAAAAAGCTCTGCATACATTATTGAGGTAACGAAGAAATATCGTAAAGCAATTGATTTATGTGTAGAAGATCGTGATGCGTATTACGACGTGAAAGACGACTTATATAAAGAGATAGAAGAAATGCAACCGGTGAATCGTCCGTTAGATACAGGATTCTTCTTTAAAGAGACGGTTTACTAAACGAGGAGGGTGTAGGAAATGACTGTACAAGAAATTTCACGAGTGATCGATGGCAAACGCGTTATTGTGAAGAAACCTGAACTGTTAATCCCTGCGGGTAACTTAGAAAAATTAAAAGTAGCTATCCATTACGGGGCAGATGCTGTATATTTAGGTGGACAAGAATTTGGTCTTCGTTCGAATGCAGGTAACTTTACACTGGAAGAAATGGCAGAAGGTGTGGAATTTGCAAAGAAATATGGAGCAAAAATATATGTAACAACAAATATCTTTGCACATAATGAAAATATGGACGGGCTAGAGGAATATTTAAAAGGGATTGAAAAAGCTGGCGTAACGGGAATTATCGTTGCTGATCCGCTTATCATTGAGACTTGTAAACGTGTAGCGCCTTCTGTTGAGGTGCATTTAAGCACACAGCAATCACTATCCAACTGGAAAGCAGCACAGTATTGGAAAGAAGAAGGTTTACATCGTCTTGTATTAGCTCGTGAAGCAAGCTATGAAGAAATGAAAGAGATTAAAGAAAAAGTGGATATTGAAATTGAAGCATTCGTCCATGGTGCAATGTGTATCGCATATTCAGGAAGATGTACGCTAAGTAACCATATGACAGCGCGTGACTCTAACCGTGGTGGTTGTTGTCAATCTTGTCGCTGGGACTATGATTTAGTTCAAACAGTATCACAACATAAAGATGCAAAAGAGCTTCCTCTATTCCAAGAAGAAGATGCTCACTTTGCAATGAGTCCAAAAGACTTAAATTTAATTTTATCAATTCCGAAAATGATTGAAATTGGAATTGATAGCTTAAAAGTTGAAGGACGTATGAAATCAATCCATTACGTAGCTACTGTAGCGACAGTATATCGTAAAGTAATTGATGCATATTGTGCGGATCCTGATAACTTTGAGTTTAAACAAGAATGGTTAGATGAGCTTGATAAATGTGCAAATCGTGATACAGCTCCTGCATTCTTTGAAGGGGTTCCAGGACATCAAGAGCAAATGTTTGGAAATCATAGTAAGAAAACAACGTATGATTTCGCTGGTTTAGTGTTAGATTATAATGAAGAAACGGGCATCGTAACGATTGAGCAACGTAATCATTTCAAACCAGGACATGAAGTGGAGTTCTTTGGACCAGAAATAGAAAACTTTACGCAGACGGTGGAGAAAATTTGGGATGAGGATGGAAACGAATTAGATGCAGCGAGACATCCGTTGCAGATCGTGAAATTCAAAGTGGATCAACCAGTGTATGTGAATAATATGATGCGCAAAAGCATACTTCAATAAGAAAGAGTGATAGTCGAATGGGGACGAATAAGCCTGTTGTAATTGGAATTGCTGGTGGTTCAGGGTCAGGTAAGACAAGTGTAACGAAAGCGATTTTTGACCATTTTAAAGGTCATTCCATTTTAATCTTAGAGCAAGATTATTATTACAAAGATCAAAGCCATTTACCAATGGAAGAACGTTTAAAAACAAATTATGATCATCCATTAGCGTTTGATAATGATTTGTTAATTGAACATTTGCAGCAGTTGCTTGCATATAAACAAGTAGAGAAACCTGTATATGACTATACATTGCATACGCGTTCAGATGAAATTATTCCAGTTGAGCCGAAAGATGTAATCATTTTAGAAGGAATTCTTATTTTAGAAGACCCACGTCTTTGTGAGTTAATGGACATTAAGTTATTCGTTGATACAGATGCTGACCTTCGTATCCTGCGCCGCATGCAGCGTGATATTAAAGAACGTGGTCGTACGATGGATTCAGTTATTGATCAATATGTAAATGTTGTACGTCCAATGCACAATCAATTTATTGAGCCTTCTAAGAAATTTGCGGATATTATTATCCCTGAAGGTGGACAAAACCACGTTGCAATTGATATTATGGTTACAAAAATTGCAACAATTCTTGAACAAAAAGTAAATTTGTAATAGCATAGTAAAAGATATACGGTAGGAAGGGATTTTTTCCCTTCCTATCGAATACAATGAAACATGCAACCTCATCTATATATAGGTGAGGGCATATTTATATCAACTTTCCATACATATCTTCTTTATATAAAGAAGAATTGGGAATACGGGGTTGTATGTGACAACTCCGCTAGTACAGGCGTGCTAGAAACCTCCGCTTTACATATAAGCGGGGGAGTTTTCATATGGAACTCCTCTTTTTTTCGGGGGATTGGTATATAAAAGGAGTGGAAAATATGGCAACAGAAAAAACATACCCTATGACGCAAGAGGGTAAGCAAAAGCTAGAGAACGAACTTGAGGATTTAAAAACGGTAAAACGTAAAGAAGTTGTAGAGCGCATTAAGATTGCACGTAGCTTCGGAGATCTTTCTGAGAACTCTGAGTATGATGCAGCGAAAGATGAGCAAGCGTTCGTAGAAGGACGTATTACACAATTAGAAAACATGATTCGTAACGCAGTTATCATCACAGATAACGGTGAAGAATCTACAGTTGTTACATTAGGTAAAACAGTAACATTTAAAGAACTACCAGATGGAGATGAAGAAGCTTACACAATCGTAGGTAGCGCAGAAGCAGATCCATTTGAAGGAAGAATTTCTAACGATTCTCCAATCGCAAAAAGCTTATTAGGTAAGCAAATTGGCGAGAAGGTAGCAATCCAAACTCCAGGTGGAGAAATGCAAGTAGAGATTATCTCTGTAAAATAATTAAAAATCACTCGTGTAAAAGCGAGTGATTTTTTTATTTGTATAAAAGATGAAACACTCCGTCCAAACTATACTAGACGAGGTGTTTTTTTATGGAAATAAAACGGAGAATTACAATTGTTTTAATTTGTTTTATATGTGTCATGTTTATGTTACTTTGTCGTTTAATTCAAATACAAATTATCGATACGGAATCATTTACGGATCGTAAGATTAACTTAATTGAAAAAAGTGTTACACAACGGACGCAATCCATTACGGTAGATGATGGACGCGGCCATTTTATAGATCGTAATGGTAAGGAGATAGGTGAGAAAAAGTATCCTGTTTTAATTGTTTTTCCATTTCTACAATTAAAAAATAACATGTTGGAGAAAATTGCGCATATCATTGGTATGTCGAGACAAGAGATTGAAAGTCAAATGAAACATAAGAAAAGTGCATTTATCCTGCAAAGAGGAAATGAACCACTTCGCTTGGAACGAGAGCAGATGGAGAAGGTGAATCAATTAAATGTATTAGGCATTGTAGCAGCTGAAGTTCGTTTGCGGCAAACTAGCGTGGTGAATCATTTAATTGGTGATGTGGGTGAGAATGAACGAGAATTTCAAAAACGATACGGAGAAGTTAGAAAAATTTCAAAACAAACACCGATTGGCATTTCAGGATTGCAGCAATCATTTGATGAATTTCTTTTGACCGATGGAGAGGCAAAAGTATTGTATCAAGTGGACCGGCAAGGAGAACCGATTTTTGGAAAACAAGCGAAATATACATCGCCTGGAAATCCGTTTTATCCAGTGACGATTCAAACTACTTTACATAACGAGTTACAGAAAAAAGCAGAAGAAGTAGTTGAAGCAAGTGAAATTAAGAAGGGAGGAGTAGTGCTACTTGATGTAAAGAAAAATGAAATTTTAGCAATGGTTAGCAAACCATCTGTACAGGTGAAAGATGAGAGTTTATATAAAACTACACTTGAAAATCAAATGTTAACACCACACTTTCCCGGTTCTGTTTTTAAAACAATAATTGCGGCCGCAGCGATTGATCAAAATGAAAATGTTTTTAATCGCGTATTTAATTGTAATAAAGATTTATATGGTGAAGATCACCCACAAGTTAGGATGGGGACACTTAGTTTTAAAGAGAGCTTTGCTAGAAGCTGTAACAGGACATTTTCAGAGTTAGGAAATGAGCTAATACAAAAGGATAAGATGGTGTTAGAAACTTATGTAGAGGCTTTAGGAGGCGCTGAGAAGGTTGGATGGAGAGGTTCTGTATTTCATACAACTCATTTTGAGCAAATGCCAGAGGAGAAAAGTGTTACGATTTGGGAGAGTGAAGGAAATAAGAATAGTAAAAAAGCGGTAGCGCAAACAGCAATTGGACAGAAAGATGTACGTATGTCACCTCTAGCGATTGCAAATATGATGGCGACGATTGCTAGAGGTGGAGAAAAGATGGAAGTGAAAGCTGTTGAAAAAATAATGTACAAAAATGGAACGGATTTTTATACATTTGAAGACCATACATTAGGTGGGAAACAGCTTTCATATGAAACAGTGAAAACATTACAACAGTTATTAAGGAGCGTTGTAACAACGGAGAAAGGCACAGGAGCAGCATTCAAGTTGTTACCACTAAGTGTCGCTGGAAAATCTGGGACAGCACAAACAGGAAAAGGAACGAAAGAGAATCGTTGGTTTGCAGGTTATTTTCCATATGAAAATCCAAGATATGCTTTAGTTGTCGTGGATATAGAAACGAGTAGCAATGTAAATGCAGTTACACCTATTTTTAAAGCAATCGTAGAATCAATCTATCGATTAGAGAATGAAAAGTAATCTTGCAATTCATAGTAAAATGTTTTCATTTCATGAAAATATTATTGTAAATGTTCAACCTTTCTAGATTTAATGTTACAATAGCAAGTATGAAAAACTGCATGGAGGTTTGAAGAATGGCAGGAGGATCTAGATTCCAACAGAAACAACAAAAACGTCGTCAAAACGGTGTTTTAAATATTGCAATCGCTATTGTACTAGTAGCAGTAGCTATTGTAGCATATCAATTGTTTGTTCCTGACACGAAAGAGCAAGCGTCTTCTAGCGATAAAAAGGTAGCTCAGCAAACAACGAAAGAGAATAAGTCTGAGAAAGCTAAAGGCAAAGAAGAGACGAAGAAGAATGAACAAGAGAAAACAGAGGCTAAGAAGAAAGAAGAAGAAGAGAAGCTAAAGGCTGAAGAAGAACAGAAAAAAGCTGAAGAAGAAGCAAAAGCTAACGAGAAAGTACCAGCTGAAAAAACACAGCCAAAGGCAACTGACGCTTATACGAAACCTTCTTGGAAGCCAGTAGGCACAGAGCAAGGTGCAACACCTGCGATGACGTTTAAAAAAGGTACAGCAGATTGGAATGAGATGAATCAAGCGATTTCAGCTGCAATTGACGTTCCAGTAGAGCAATTAATTATTCATCGAATCGGAAATAACGGTAAGAATAAAGCTTACGGTAACGTACAAGATAAACAAACAGGTAAAAGATATTATGTAAATATTGATTGGGTAGACAATGAAGGCTGGAAACCAGTACTTGTTCAAACTCTAAACTAAAAAAGAGAAGCTCCTTAGGAGCTTCTCTTTTTTAGTTAGCGTAATTTCTTTAATTTAAAATGAACAACCGCGCTATAATATGGTCTTTTACTTTCAGGATCCATAACCATTTGATGCGAGATGTGATGAACTTCAAGCATAAGTGCTTTATTATTATCGATTTGTTCACTGATTTTACGTTCTAAAGAAGCTAAGTCTCCCGCTTCAAAAAATTCTACTTTATCTTCTAACATTTCAAAGGTAAATGACATGAAGACGGCCCCTCTCCTATGTAATCAACTATAGTGTAACAAAGAAAAGAAGGAAATACCATGTACATTTCAATTGACATTTTTAGAAAGAGGGAATATCATACTGATAAAACCGATAAGAAAAAGGGGAATTTTTATGGGTACAGAATTTAATGGTTTATTTGATGAGTGGGCTCATACGTACGACTCATTTGTACAAGGCGAAGATATACAATATAAAGAAGTTTTCGCCCATTATGAGGACATTCTAGAGGATGTAGTTAACAAGTCATTTGGTAACGTATTAGAATTTGGTGTCGGTACAGGTAATTTAACAAATAAATTATTACTTGCTGGCCGCACAGTTTACGGTATAGAACCGTCACGTGAAATGCGCATGATTGCAAAAGAGAAATTGCCAAAAGAGTTTTCCATTACAGAAGGTGATTTTCTTTCGTTTGAAGTCCCGAATTCCATTGATACCATAGTAAGCACCTATGCATTTCATCATTTAACAGATGATGAAAAAAATGTAGCGATTGCGAAGTATAGTCAATTGCTAAACAAAGGTGGTAAAATAGTGTTTGCTGATACGATATTTGCAGATCAAGATGCATATGATAAAACTGTTGAAGCAGCAAAACAAAGAGGTTTTCATCAGTTAGCAAACGATTTGCAAACGGAATACTATACACGTATTCCAGTTATGCAGACTATTTTTGAAAACAATGGCTTCCATGTAACGTTTACGAGATTAAATCATTTCGTGTGGGTAATGGAGGCAACTAAGCAATAGAAAGAGGGATTAGATTGAGAATTGCTGTAATTGGAGCAATGGAAGAAGAAGTACGTATTTTACGTGATAAATTAGAACAAGCAGAAACAGAAACGGTTGCGGGTTGTGAATTTACGAAAGGGCAATTAGCAGGACATGAAGTAATCTTGTTAAAGTCTGGTATTGGTAAAGTAAATGCAGCGATGTCAACGACAATTTTATTAGAAAGATATAAGCCTGAAAAAGTCATTAATACTGGTTCAGCTGGTGGATTCCATCATTCTCTAAATGTTGGGGATGTCGTTATTTCAACAGAAGTTCGTCACCATGACGTAGATGTAACAGCATTTAACTATGAGTATGGTCAAGTACCAGGAATGCCGCCTGGATTTAAAGCTGATGAAGCATTAGTTGCATTAGCTGAAAAATGTATGCAGGCAGAAGAAAATATTCAAGTTGTAAAAGGTATGATTGCAACAGGTGATTCATTTATGAGTGATCCGAACCGAGTTGCAGCCATTCGTGATAAATTTGAAAACCTTTATGCAGTAGAAATGGAAGCAGCAGCTGTTGCACAAGTATGCCACCAATATGAAGTTCCGTTTGTTATCATTCGTGCACTTTCTGATATTGCTGGTAAAGAATCAAATGTTTCATTTGATCAATTTTTAGATCAAGCAGCTCTTCATTCTACAAACTTTATCGTAAAAGTATTAGAAGAGTTAAAGTAATGTAACAAAAAGGCAACTGTCTCATATAAAGAAAATACATACAGTTGCCTTTTCTTTATTGGCAAATAAGGGGGAGAACACGATGAATGTATATCGTGGAGTTCATGAGTTAATTGGTCATACACCAATTGTGGAAATTACTCGTTTTTCACTTCCAGAAGGGGTCCGTTTATTTGCAAAGCTTGAATTTTATAACCCAGGCGGAAGCGTTAAGGACCGATTAGGAAGAGAATTAATCGAAGATGCGCTAGAAAAAGGGCTTGTTACAGAGGGCGGAACAATTATTGAACCGACAGCTGGAAATACTGGTATTGGACTGGCACTCGCAGCGTTACAACATGATTTACACGTTATCGTTTGTGTACCAGAGAAATTTAGCATTGAAAAACAAGAATTAATGAAAGCACTAGGCGCAACGGTCGTGCATACGCCGACTGAGCAAGGAATGACCGGTGCAATTGCAAAAGCAAAAGAGTTAGTAAATGAGATACCGAATTCATACTCTCCAAGTCAGTTCGCAAATGAGGCAAATCCTCGTGCATATTTTAAAACATTAGGACCTGAACTTTGGTCGGCACTTAATGGAGAGATTAACATATTTGTTGCTGGAGCAGGAACTGGCGGTACGTTTATGGGGACTGCATCTTATTTAAAAGAAAAAAATGTAGATATAAAAACGGTTATTGTGGAACCAGAAGGATCTATTTTAAATGGTGGTAAAGCTGGCTCACATGAAACAGAAGGGATTGGCCTTGAATTCATCCCGCCATTTTTGAAAACATCTTATTTTGATGAAATTCATACGATTTCTGATCAAAATGCATTTTTACGAGTGAAAGAATTAGCGCAAAAAGAAGGACTTCTTGTTGGGAGCTCTTCAGGAGCAGCATTTCATGCAAGTTTACTTGAAGCAGAGAAAGCGGCGCCAGGTACAAATATTGTAACGATTTTTCCTGATAGTAGTGAGCGCTATTTAAGTAAAGACATATACAAAGGATGGGAATAAAAAATGAGAGCAAAGACAAAGTTAATTCATGGTATTCGCATAGGAGAACCTTCAACTGGATCTGTAAATGTACCGATTTATCAAACGAGTACGTACAAACAAGAAGCAGTTGGTAAGCATCAAGGATATGAATATTCACGTACAGGAAACCCAACACGTGCAGCTTTAGAAGAAATGATTGCGGTATTAGAAAACGGCCATGCTGGTTTCGCATTTGGTTCAGGAATGGCGGCTATTACAGCTACAATTATGTTGTTTTCAAAAGGTGACCACGTTATTTTAACAGATGATGTGTATGGCGGAACGTACCGCGTGATTACGAAAGTGTTAAACCGCTTCGGTATTGAGCATACATTTGTAGATACAACAAACTTAGAGGAAGTTGAAGAAGCGATTCGTCCAAATACGAAAGCGATTTATGTAGAAACACCAACGAATCCGTTACTAAAAATTACTGATATTAAAAAAATATCTACTCTTGCTAAAGAGAAAGATTTATTAACAATTATTGATAACACATTCATGACGCCATATTGGCAGTCGCCGATTTCTTTAGGAGCAGACATTGTACTTCATAGTGCAACGAAATATTTAGGAGGTCATAGTGACGTAGTTGCAGGTTTAGTAGTTGTAAATAGTCCGCAATTAGCAGAAGACCTTCACTTTGTACAAAACTCAACAGGAGGCATTCTTGGCCCGCAAGATAGTTTCTTACTACTTCGTGGTTTAAAAACATTAGGAATTCGAATGGAAGAGCATGAAACGAATTCACGCGCAATTGCTGAGTTTTTAAATAATCATCCAAAAGTGAATAAAGTATATTATCCAGGCCTTGAGTCACATCAAAACCATAAATTAGCAACAGAACAGGCAAATGGATTTGGTGCTATTATCTCATTTGATGTAGATAGCGAAGAAACATTAAATAAAGTACTTGAGAGATTACAATACTTTACGCTGGCTGAAAGTTTAGGAGCAGTAGAAAGTTTAATTTCTATTCCCTCTCAAATGACGCATGCATCAATTCCAGCAGATCGTCGTAAAGAATTAGGAATTACAGATACATTAATTCGAATTTCTGTCGGTATTGAAGACGGAGAAGATTTAATTGAAGATTTAGCACAAGCGTTAGCATAGTAAAAATGCACTGCTAGTATAGGCAGTGCATTTTTACTATATTAATTTGTGAAATATTTCACAAATTAGACAAACACAAATAAAATAAATTCATGTATATTAAGTTCATGAAGTGTTACCCACGAACAAACTTGTGAAATATTTCACAAACAATGAGGTTCATGTAGGAAAGCAATTCTATTTTTTTGCGCTAATCAGGACTAATTATGACCTGTCGGGTCTTATTTAGTCCAAGATAGCAGAATAGGAGGAATTTACATGGTAGTCAAAGAGAAAGTTGTAAATGAAATGCAGGAAGTAAAAGAGATGATTGATACGTTAGTGAATAACGGTCAGAGAGCTTTACAAGCATTAGAAAGTTTTACACAAGAGCAAATTGACAACATTGTTCATGAAATGGCATTAGCAGGTGTTGATCAACATATGCCGCTTGCGAAGTTGGCTGTTGAAGAAACAGGTCGTGGTGTATACGAAGATAAATGTATTAAAAATATTTTTGCTACTGAATATATTTGGCATAGCATAAAGAAAGATAAAACAGTAGGGATTATTCACGAAGATTCTCATGAAGAAATAATAGAAATTGCGGAGCCCGTCGGTGTAGTAGCTGGGGTAACACCAGTAACGAATCCAACATCGACAACAATGTTTAAAGCATTAATCGCGATAAAAACGAGAAATCCAATTATTTTCGCATTTCATCCTTCAGCACAAAACTGTTCCATTGCAGCGGCAAAAACAGTATATGATGCAGCGGTGAAGGCGGGGGCACCAAAACATTGTATACAGTGGATTGAAAAACCTTCTGTCGAAGCAACGAAACAATTAATGAACCATGAAGGTGTTGCTCTTGTTTTGGCAACTGGAGGGGCTGGTATGGTGAAATCAGCTTATTCTACTGGAAAACCAGCGCTAGGTGTAGGTCCTGGTAATGTACCATGTTATATAGAGAAATCAGCGCATATAAAACGAGCGGTTAATGATTTGATTTTATCTAAAACATTTGATAATGGTATGATTTGTGCATCAGAACAAGCAATTATTGTAGACAAGGAAATTTATGATAATGTGAAAACAGAAATGATTGCAAATGATTGTTATTTTGTAACCGAGGAAGAGAGAAGTAAATTAGAAAAGCTTGTTATTAATGAAAATACATGTGCAGTAAATAGTGATATTGTAGGGAAATCCGCACAGTATATTGCCGAATTAGTTGGAATTACTGTACCTAAAAATACAAAAATGCTTGTAGCTGAAATACAAGGCATCGGAGCTGCATATCCACTATCTCGTGAGAAGTTAAGTCCAGTATTAGCTTGTGTAAAAGCAAATTCATTAGAAGAAGGGTTTACATATTGTGAAGAAATGTTAAACCTCGGTGGTTTAGGACATTCAGCAGTTATCCATTCTGTAAATAAAGAAGTGCAAAAGCAATTTGGATTACGTATGAAAGCTTGCCGCCTTATTATAAATGCCCCTTCATCACAAGGTGGAATCGGTGACATATATAATGGATTTATTCCATCACTTACGCTTGGCTGCGGTTCCTACGGGAAAAACTCGGTTTCTCAAAACGTAACAGCGACGCACTTATTAAATATAAAAAGGTTGGCAAATAGAAAAAAGAATATGCAGTGGTTCAAATTACCACCAAAAATTTATTTTGAAAAACATGCGACATCATATTTAGCAAATATGCCTAACATTTCACGTGCGTTTATTGTAACGGATCCAGGAATGGTTGAGCACGGATATGTAGATACGGTTACGCATTATTTACGTAAACATGCAAATGATGTGAAAGTTGAAGTTTTCTTTGAGGTCGAGCCAGATCCGTCAGATGAAACTGTGTTTAAAGGTGCGGAAATGATGAGAAGTTTTCAGCCTGATGTCATTATCGCACTTGGTGGTGGTTCAGCGATGGATGCAGCGAAAGGGATGTGGCTTTTCTATGAGCACCCAGAAACAACATTCTATGGAATTAAACAGAAGTTTTTAGATATAAGAAAACGTACATGTAAATATCCGGAATTAGGAAGTAAGGCGCAGTTTGTTGCTATTCCAACAACATCTGGAACAGGATCAGAAGTGACACCATTTGCGGTTATTACAGATAAGAAAAATAATATAAAGTATCCACTCGCCGATTATGAATTAACGCCAGATGTAGCAATTGTTGATCCACAATTTGTAATGACAGTACCACCACATGTAACAGCAGACACTGGGATGGACGTATTAACGCATGCAATCGAGGCGTATGTGTCTGTTTTAGCAAATGACTATACAGATGGATTAGCATTAAAGGCTATTGATCTCGTATTTAAATATTTACCAAGAGCATTTAAAGATGGACATGATGAAGAAGCACGAGAAAAAATGCATAATGCTTCTGCAATTGCAGGGATGGCATTTGCAAATGCTTTCCTAGGTATTAATCACAGTTTAGCACATAAAATTGGACCAGAATTTCATATTCCGCATGGGCGTGCGAATGCAATTCTTATGCCGCACGTAGTTCGCTATAATGCTATTAAGCCAAGAAAACACGCATTGTTCCCAAAATATGAGCATTTTGTAGCTGATGAACGCTATGCACATATTGCGAGAATGCTCGGGCTACCAGCAAGTTCGGTGGCAGAAGGTGTAGAATCACTCGTCAAAGCAATTATTGATCTCGGAAAAAGTTTAAATATAAATATGAGTATTGCGGGACAAGGAGTTGCTAAAGACCAATTTGAAGAGGTTGTTGGATTATTAGCAGAAAGAGCTTTTGAAGATCAATGTACAACAGCTAATCCGAAATTACCTCTCATTTCAGAGCTGAAAGAAATTTATATGAAAGCATATAAAGGTGAGTAATGGTTATGAAAGAGTCGCAATAAAGCGGCTCTTTTTCTTTTGGAAAACATCTCCCAGAATGGCTGTATTTACTTGTCTTTAAGTTTAGTAGAATATGATACAGTGAAATGGAGGAGTGAGAATATAATGAAAGAATTACAAGAGAAAATAGAAGATTATACTCGGTTCGGACAAATTCTTCTCGCTGTAAGTACATTGTTAATGGTTGGCTTATTGATTCCAAATGGAGCAAAAGAAACGATACAATTTTTTGTTATGATGGGGAGCATCGTTATATTTTTAAGTTTATCTTTCTTTTTCTTTCAGCGTGTGAAAGTGATG
Organism: Bacillus sp. FSL W8-0519; assembly: GCF_038005585.1. Classification (NCBI taxonomy): domain Bacteria; kingdom Bacillati; phylum Bacillota; class Bacilli; order Caryophanales; family Bacillaceae; genus Bacillus; species Bacillus sp. FSL W8-0519. The sequence goes on along the minus strand of NZ_JBBOTL010000001.1, from coordinate 4,205,223 downwards.
CGAGACAAGTTAGAGGGAAACGAATGTGAATAATATTGATAAATAGTGCGTTACAAAAAGAAGGAATCTTTTTGTAACGCTTTTTGTTTTTTTCTAGAAAATGTATGTGTTTCATATTGACAATGATAATCCTTATCAATTAAAGTAGAATAGTAGTTAATGATTATCATTATCAATTAGAGGTGGGAGAATGAAAAAATCTATTACGCTATTTACAGCGATTTTATCTATTTTTTTCTTATTAATAGGTTGCAGTGCAAAGGGAGACGAAAAAGCAGCGGCAACAAAAACAGAAAAAGGAAAAGAGAAAATAGAAGTTACCGACCTGTCAGGAAGAAAGGTAATATTCGATAAAGTGCCAGAGAGTTTTGCAACATTAAGTATGGGAGACATGAATATTATTCATGCTTTAGGCGGAAAAATAGTGGGTCGTCCGGATGCAAAAATAACTCTTCCAGAAGATATAAAGAAAGTACAAGTAATCGGGAATGCACATCAGCCAAATTTTGAGCAAATTGCCAGCTTAAAGCCCGATGTACTTATTGCTAATAATGGGTTCCAAAAGAATGTTCCAACGGTTGAAGGGCAAGGAACGAAAGTAATGATTTCTTCTACGAATTCTGTACAAGATATTCTAAAGAATATTGAACTATACGGAACGATAATGAAAAAAGAAGATAAAGCAAAAGAACTTAACCAAAAAATTACGAATCAAATGAAGACATATGAGAAAAAGAGTGATGTGAAAGCATTGCTAGTGTATGGAGCACCTGGTACTTATTTAGCAGCATTACCAACTTCTTTATCAGGTGATATTTTAGAGAAAACAGGTGGGAAAAATATTGCCGCTGATTTTCCAGAAATGAAGGAATATCCGCAATATGCACAGCTAAGTGTAGAACGCATTATTGAGGCGAATCCTGATGTGATTTACTTAATTACACATGGAGATCCAAATAGCGTTAAAAAAGCATTTGAAGGTGAAATGATGAAAAATGAAGCGTGGAAAAATTTAGATGCAGTAAAACAAAATCGCGTAGTTATTTTGCCACCAGACTTATTTGGATCAAATCCTGGAACAAAAGTTACAGAAGCGATGGACTTTATGTATAAAAGTATACAAGATGTAAGGAAATGATAAGTATGGAAAGTAGTGAAGTAGTAAGGGAAAAGGAACATCCTTTTGCGAAAAAAAGATGGATCATAGCAGTTACCTTAGTTGTATTAACGGTTTTATGTCTTTTTTACGGTCTTTTCGCAGGAAGCCTATCCTTTTCTTTACGAGATATTGTAACAGGGATACAAGATGAAGGTTCGACAGTTCATCGAATTGTATGGGACCTTCGTATACCAAGAGTGCTCGTTGGATTTATAGTAGGAACATGTTTAGCTGCATCTGGCGCAATGCTGCAAGGGGTGATGAGAAATCCTCTTGCAGACCCTGGTATTATCGGGGTGTCATCTGGAGCAGGCCTTGTTGCAATTGTAATTATGATTTTATTCCCTCAGCATATGGCGTTTTTACCACTCGGTGCGTTTTTAGGAGCTTTCATAACGGCGATGATCATTTATGCTTTATCATGGCAAAAAGGGGCGCCACCTTCAAGAATTGTCTTAGTAGGTGTGTCAATTAATGCATTAATAGGTGCAGCGACGTCAGCATTAATGTTATTACATAGTGACAAAGTACAATCCGTGTTACCGTGGTTAGCGGGTGGTATTGGCGGTGTAAGTTGGGCACATTTAAACATGATTATTTATTATGCAATATTCGCTATTATACTGGCCTTCTTCGGTATCAAGCATATTCGAGTATTAATGCTTGGAGATGAAATGGCGAAATTATTAGGTCATAACGTGGAGAGAAGTCGTTTTTATTTAATAGTAGTAAGCACATTATTAGCTGGAATAGCAGTTAGTGTTTCTGGTCTTATTGGATTTGTCGGCCTTGTCGTACCACATATGTTACGTTTATTAGTTGGAAATGACTATAAATATTTACTGCCATTATCATGCCTTGGCGGAGGGATATTACTTGTTTTCGCGGATGCGATAGCTCGAAGTTGGTTTGATCCAATTGAATTGCCTGTCGGTATTTTATTATCCTTCTTAGGCGGTCCGTTCTTCTTATATTTAATTCATAGAGGGGGAAAACAGCGTGATTTCCGTTAATAAAGTGTTTTACGCACATTCTGAAAGATTTCAAATGCAAAATATGAATGTACATATTAAAGCTGGAGAAGTCGTTAGTTTGATTGGACCGAATGGATCTGGGAAATCTACTTTGCTTCGTTTAATAGCAAGACTACTTAAACAAAGCGAAGGGGATATCGTTTTAGATGGAAAAAGTATTCATACGATGAAAAGTGCCGATGTAGCGAAGCAATTAGCGATGTTACCACAAATGCATGATCATCAATTAGATTTAACAGTGAAAGAATTAATCGAATTTGGAAGAGGCCCTCATAAGTTATGGAGAGGTCGCTTAAATAAAGAAGATGAAGAAATTGTTGATTGGGCATTGTCTGTTACAAATCTTGAAGGGTATGAATATCGTCTTTTACAATCTTTATCAGGAGGGGAAAGACAACGCGCTTGGATTGCAATGACGCTAGCACAACGTACGAATGTCTTATTATTGGATGAGCCAACAACTTTTTTAGATATCGTTCATCAGTTGGAAGTAATGGAACTTGTGAAACGACTAAACGAGGAATTTGGCATGACAATTATAATGGTTTTACATGATATTAACCAAGCGGCTCAATATAGTGATCGTTTACTCGTATTAAAGCGAGGGAAGCTTCAGTATGATGGTATACCAGAAGAAGTGTTATGTCATGAAATGTTTCAACATGTATTTGGCATAGAGGTAGATATTTTTCAAGGAAGCGATAAGCCATTTTTTACACCGAAACGAATTTCTAAAAAAGGAGGAGCAAAATGCGAACAGAAGAACGTGTTACCACTGAGTTAGTAAGGGAATTTGTTATGGCAGCTCACGGAGATTTAGAAAAAGTACAAGAACTGTTGGCTGAATCGTCAAGTTTACTTCATGCTTCTTACAATTGGGGTGGATCAGATTGGGAAAGTGCGTTAGGAGCAGCGGCACATGTAGGGCGTAAAGATATTGCTCTTTACTTATTAGAAAAGGGTGCTCGAATGGATATTTTCGCGGCCGCTATGCTGGGGGAATTAGAAGTTGTACAAGCTATTTTAGTAGCACAACCAGAAGCATTACGTGCATCTGGTCCACATGGTATTTCTCTTCTTCAACATGCACGAATGGGTGGAGAAAAAGCACAGCGTGTATTTGACTACTTAACGGTGCTTTCTTACTGACCGCCAAAGTTCTTATGTGCGGTAAACTTTTCACTTTTATATAATTGGAAAGTTTACCGCCCGTTAGAACGGGATAAGTATCTAGTGTATTTGAAAATCCTACACCCCCCTCAATTGTAGTTTTCTTTATGCTAGTTATGATATGGATGCAGTAGACAATATTTGTCTACTGCCTTTTTTAAATTCTTTTGAGATTGAATATTCTGTATTTTAATGTTAGTTCATTTATAATAGATAGTAACATTTAGTATGGATACAAGACGTGAGCGTGTAATGAAGTACAAATTCGTGGGAAGGAGTGCAGAAATGTTTCATACAGATCGTTTACAAATTCGCAAATATACAATGGATGATTTACAGTTCTACGCTTCACTATGGGGAAATGAGAAGGTAATGCGCTATATTGGAAATGGGACGTTAAAAACATATATGCAGTGTAAAAAAAGTTTGGAGGAGTGGGTGATTCCTAGCTATAAAAACGGTCTCGGTTTATTTGTATTGATTGAAAAGGAAACGGGAATAGGAATTGGTCATGCAGGATTAGTAAAGCAGCAAATAGATGGAAAAGAGGAAATTGAAATTGGTTATTGGTTATTACCTCAGTATTGGGGAAAAGGGTATGCGAAAGAAGCAGCGGCAGCATTTCGAGATTATGGCTTCCAAGCGTTACGAATGAATAAATTAATCTCTCTTATTAATCCGGATCACCCCGCCTCAATCTTTGTTGCTAGAAAAACGGGGCTTAGTTATGAGAAAACAACTTCATTTCATGGGATGGATGTTCTCGTTTATTCCATTAGGCGCATTGGATGAAAAAAGGTGAATTGCATCTTTTGAAGAATGGTATATAAAAATAAAGGGGGGATTACATGTACATTTATCATAATGGACTTATTATTCGTGAGGGAACGAATGGTGTACCTGCATATGCAATTAAAACTTTATTCGAAGATGCCGGTTGGAGCAATGATAATATCCCTTCTTGGCAAATTGAAAAATTCACGATAGCATTTGAAAATTCAACATGGGCATTCACAATTTGGGATGAAGAAGAGATGATTGCGATGGTTAGAGTCATTTCTGATGGAATCATGGTAGCCAACATAGTAAATTTAGTTGTGAAATGTGAATATAGAGGGAAGGGATTAGGTAAGAAACTTGTTGCTCTTTGTTTGCAAAAATTGCCACATGGTGACTGGTTTGCGCATACTTCTGCGAGTAATTTTGATTTTTATAGAAGTTGTGGTTTTGAGGTGAGAGAGTTATCGAGAAATGGAACATGTGCGTACTATGGATATCAAATAGCTAAAAAAGAGGGGCACCGATAAGGAGAAAAAGTAGAACAGAAAAAGGCTTACTATTTTAATAATATAAACTGAACTAAGATTCATTTTATGATAAAATGAAAGAAAATTCTGTTTATTATTAGGGGGATAAAAATGAGTATAAAAGTTGGGGATGTATTTAAATACGAAAGAAGATTTACTGAGGAAGAGGTTTTTGAATTTGCAAATATTACAGGGGATAAAGGTAGGCATCATATGGAATATGATGAAAATGGACGTTTAATGGTTCATGGTTTATTGACTGCTAGTATTGGAACGAAAGTAGGCGAAGAATTACATTACATAGCAAGAGAATTAGTAAGTGAGTTTATTAGACCAGTTTTTACAGGAGATACGATCACTTGTGAATTAACTTTAACGAATGTTGAACAGATGGAAGGATACAAAAAGGTTTCAATCGAGTCAGTTTATCGTAATCAACACGAAAAGACTGTACTAGTTGGGACAAGCTATGGAGTTATAAGAGGATAAAAAGAAGCCTGATTTACAGGCTTCTTTTTTTAATAAACACGTTTTCGATTTTCTGCATGACTAGAGATGAGTAATAATGCAGTTTCTTCTCCTATATTACGAACGATATGAGGAACACATGCATTCCAGGAGAAAGAATCTCCTTCTTCTACAATTGCAACATCTTCTCCATGTTGAACTTCTAGTTTTCCGCGTAATACAAGGTGACATTCTTCTCCTTCATGGGCATTTGGTGTGTTTTCTTTCGGAAACCCAGCAGGAATTTCTACGAGATTGAGGCGAAGGCCACCTTGCTCTGCAACATGTTCAATTCTTTGTTCATCTTTTCCGTATACACTATATTTACGCTCTACCTTTTTGACAACTTTCAATCGATCTTTTTGTTCTAACAATAAATAGGGAAGAGGAACGTTTAAAAAATTGGAGATTGTTTCTAAAGTTGAGATAGATGGTGATGTTTTATTATTTTCAACCTGACTCATAAACCCTTTAGAAAGACCTGTTCCCTCACAAATTTGTGCAATTGTTATGCCTCTACGTTGACGAATTTCACGTATTGCAGAACCAATATTCATAAAATCAAGCTCCTTTTTATAAACAACTATTTGTATCATAGCAAAAAAAATATATATTTTCCCAGTGAAAATGAATTGACGAATAAAAAAAATTAGTGTATGTTTTGTAATGTAAATAAAAGTTTTGTATAAGAAAACTATAAAGGAGAGAAGGAAATGAATCAACATATTGGTAACTTAATTATTCGTATCGTGTTAGGGGTAACGTTCTTTATGCACGGTTTAACAAAATTCCAATCGGGAATTGACAATATTGCAGGGTGGTTCACAAGCATTGGTTTACCAGGAGGACTTGCATACGGTGTAGCAACAGTTGAATTAGTTGGCGGTCTATTATTAATTCTAGGTTTAGGTGTAAGATATATTGGATCATTATTTGCACTAGTTATGGTTGGAGCAATTGTAAAAGTAAAATGGTCAGCTGGTTTATTAGGAGATGGAAAAAATCCTGGTTTCGAATTAGAGCTTGCATTGTTAGCAATGGGTGCGTACTTATTTGTTGCGAAAGCGGATGGTTTTGTAGATAATTTCTTAAAAGAGAAAATGTCAAAGAAGAACTAATTTAAATGGGAGGCTAACAAGATGAGTTTTCAACTTCATCCCGATACAACACTTGATGTTGTTCATTTATATGTATCAAATATAAAGAAATCACTAGAGTTTTATACAGAAGTACTACGTATGAAAGTGCTAAAAGAAGATGAAATGGTCGTTACATTTGGGAATGAAAATAACGAACCACTCCTTATCATTGAAGAAAAGAAAGAAGCCTTACCAAAGCAAAGAGGGAGAACGGGTTTATATCATTACGCAATTTTATTACCGAGCAGACAGGATTTAGCGAATATCCTTCGTCATCTTGTAGAAATGGTATATCCACTGCACGGCGGAGCTGACCATTACTTTAGTGAGGCCCTTTATTTAGCTGATCCAGATGGAAACGGGATTGAAATTTATCATGATCGTCAAAAAGAAGTTTGGCGTGATGAGAATGGAGAGCTACCATTTGTTAGTAACCCGTTAGCTGGTGAAGAATTATTACAGCAAGGAAGTAAATGGAGTGGGTTTCCAGCTGGTACTGTGATGGGACATATTCATTTCCATGTAGCTGATTTGGAAGAAGCGAAACGTTTCTATGTGGATGGTCTTGGCTTTGAAGTAACGATCCCAGCCCGTAATGGGGCGCTCTTTGTATCGGCAGGCGGCTACCATCACCATATCGGTTTAAATACGTGGCAAGGTGAAGGAATACTACCGCAAATGCCAAATTCTGTTGGCTTGAAATATTTCACAATTGTACTAGCAGATGAAAAACAAAAAGAGCAAGTATGTGAAAGCTTAAAAAATATTGGCAAGATTGCTACGTACAAAGATGGAATATTACAAGTAGAGGATCCATTTGGACATTGTATCCATTTCAAAATAAAAGGAGAAGCCTAATAAAGGCTTCTCTTTTTTACTTTCTTATAATGGCTTTTTCATTTTGGACAAATAGTTCATCAAATTGCTTCGCAAGCTCAAAATCGAGTTTCGTTAAACCTTTTGCATTCCAAGATGACAAAGTAATAATGACTGCTTTATACTGGATAAGGATAAATGGGTGGTGATTATGTTCTTCTGATAGTTTGGCGGCTTCAGAGACAAATTCGACTCCTTTTAAGTAGTCGGAAAACATATATTTTCTTTCAATCCATTTTTCATCTTTTACTACCCATTTATCTAACCTCAATAATTCTTCTTGAACTTCCTCTTCAGTTAATCGTAGCATCATTTTTCACATCCTTTACTGGAAGTAGCGTAAGACCATTGTTAATAAGACGTGTTACAGCTTCATCCGTTGTGAAAGTAGAAAGTTGTTGTAATAATGCTGCTGATGTTTCGTGCCCTTTGTTATGCTCTAAAAGCAATTCTAATATTTCAAGGCGAAGTAACCATTCTTTCGGATACAATTTATTTAATACTTCTTGAATTGCTACTAATTGCTCGATATGCGCGTCGTGTAAAATACCTTCATTTCGGATATCGCGAACTGTTTGATACATACGTTCAAGTTCATTCAGTACAAGTGGAGCAGGAATTTCTTGGATTTCTTCATCCATTGGGAAAAATGCTGCAGCATCTGCGGCACCTGGGAATACCGAAGTGATTGTTGAACCAACAGCCATATCAAATGCGCCCCATGAAGCATCAAATAAAACGCGGTCGTTATAAGTAACTGTACAATTGATAAAGGAAATAAGAGCGATTTTATTATCGTTTTTTACAATATCTGTTACTGTTCCTTTTACATGAATACCACTTGCAAAAGTAAACTCAGCAACATTTCCAATTGTAATTCCTAATGATTGTAATTGTTCATCTGTACAATTTTCTAATGCAATATTTTCAGTGAGTAATCCAATTGGTGTTCCAAACCCGTCACTGTGTACAGACGTAGAATGATTCGCTAGCTGTTTATTGTGAATTGCTAATGCTGTTGGCGAGCTCGTTCGCATGTAAATCAATTCACCTGCATCGTTTTCAATTGTCTCGGTAAATGTACCTGTAATTTGTAAGCCGCTATTTAATTCAGCAGTTGCATGATTTTCAGAGCGAATTGCTTTTTCTAATCCTTCTTTACCACCTGTTTTAAAGGCCATCGTTTCAGAGAATTTCTCAAGTGCTTCTGTTAATTCTTCAAATGATTCACAAACAAATAGTTGTGGTTGCATTTTTGTTACGTCATAAGTTGTACTTGTACATGCCTCTATAGAGAATGGAACCTTTTCTACAGCGTCTGTTAAGCAATATTTGCTTTCGCCAACAGAAGAAAGAAGACCAGCACCATATATTTTTGGAGCATCTATATTTCCAATTAATCCATATTCTACTGTCCACCAGAAAAGACGTGAAATTTGTTCCGCTTCTGATAAGCCAGAAACTAACTTTTGTTTTTCAAGTACATTATTCTCAGCAGCTGTAACTTCATCAGGAGTAGAAGTAGGGCTTTCTTTTACAATTGTTAATGTACGAACAGCTTCGAATGCATCATGTTCTTCTTTTGTTGAGAAAGCTTTTGCACCAATTTGTCCAAATCGTTTCACATATTTTGCATATGTAGGATCAAGTAAAATAGGTGCGTGTCCTGCAGCTTCGTGTACAATATCTGGAGCTGGTGTATACTCGATATTCTCTACCTTGCGAATATCTGTTGCGATTGGTAGCAATCCGTGCCCTTGAAAATCGAAAAATGCGACGCCAGGAATAAGTCCGTCAATCGTTACAGCGCCCCAGCCGCTTGGCGCCAAACATTCATTCATTTCTTCTACCTTTGGAATTGCATCTATATTAATACCAGATGATTGTAGTCCGTTCACATAGGCTGGATGAGCAACGTCTTTTAAGAAGCTATGATTTTGTCTCATAATGTAACGCCATACAGCGTGGTTCACCGGTGTGTATTGATCATAATGCTGTGTGGATACGAATGGTTTTAAATGCGATGGAATTTCTCTTTTCTTTGTCATTTAGACATCCTCCTTTTTTTAAATAAAATTAAGTATCGGTTTCGTATAGCTTGTATCACCCCCTTTCAAAAATTGTAAGCGCTTATAAAATTTTATCATAAGATTCGGAATTATTTAATATTTGTTTCTGTGAGAAATAGAAAAAGCCCCTATCGGAAAATCCGATAGGGGCGAAAGAATCGGGTTACTACCTTATTTCACATCTAAATCAACATTTAAATTAGATGTATTTCCAGCTGCATCTGTTGCTACAATGTGAATTGTATTTTTACCTTCTTGTAATTGAGTACGATCTAAATAAATGCCGTAATTTTTCTCCCAAGGATTTAGGAATGCACTTTCCCATACACCATTTCCGTTGATTTCATACTGTAGTCTCACTGGAATTCCAGGTGCTACCCAACCAGATTCTGTCATCCAATCTAGTAAGATATCATCCACTTTTCCTGTGATTACAAGGTTTTCTTGGTCAATTTCGTATGTTAACTTAGGTGCAGTTCGATCCAGAAATACAGCAGCTGTTTGTTTTGTTTCCCCACCAGAATTAGAGGCAACTGCTTCGATTTGGTATAGACCGTCAGCTAACGGAGTACCATCTGCTTTTGTACCATTCCATTTGAAAGGTTTGTATCCAGCTGTTTCATTTTTAGCTTGATGGATAATCCCTTGGTACGTTACACGTTCTTTTGTAACTAAATTTGCGTGCAATGTTACATCATCCACAGGTGCAACTAAATAGTAGTTGATGAGATTATCGTCTAATATTTGGTCACCATTTGGACTAAATGTAGAATTAATAATTTCGAGTCCATCTATACGTTTGTAATCTTTAGGATCGATACTAAATGTAAATGGAATGCGAGTTTCTTCCTTCTTACCTTGTTCTTTTATATACACATTTCCAGTATAGACACCTTGGGGTAGCGAACTATCGACAGTGATAGTAAATGGTTTTTCGGTACTACTATTCGGCTGTATGCTAATCGATGAAGGTACAGAAGTTTTTACTTTTGTTTTTGTGTTTGTATCTAGCAATTCCACACGAGTTGAAAAACTTTTCTTTTTACTAGATAGATTTTGTAACGTAATATTTTGCGTCAGTTTTACTTTCCCACTGTTTGGCTTAATAAGACCGAAGCTCACATTGTTAGGTTTGACTAATACATCTGTTTGAGCTGCTTTCGGGATGTTAATTAAACCAGACCCTTGTGTCATAATAGGATATGTATTTTCATTCACATCTTTTAAAGTTTTTGCGGTATTGGCAAGGGATGCTTTTAATTGCTCTGTCGTCCAATCAGGATGCATTTGACGCAAGAGGGCAACCGCTCCAGCTACTTGTGGAGCAGCCATACTTGTACCATTATGAGATTCATAGCCGCCTCTCGGCACTGTGCTCGTAATTTGTACGCCAGGTGCAATTATATCTGGTTTTATAAGCCAACTACCTTGTGACGGACCTCTGGAACTGAAGTTAGCAATCAATTCGGTTGGATTTGGCTGGCCAATTTTTATATTTTTCTTACGTTTTGTAATTAAGTTTTTCAACTCTTCACCGTTTACATTTGATAATTGCATAACTGGAAGGGCAAGATTTTCACGCATAAAATATTCTGGCATAATATTGATTTCTTTTTCTGTAGAAATGAATAGTACACCAACTGCACCAGCTTGTTTCGCTTGTTCTGCTTTTACTAACGTACTAGAAGTACCTTGTAAAACAAGTGCAAATTTCCCTTTCACATCTTGTTTTGCATAATCGCTTGGATTACCATAGCCAACATATACAAGTGGAGAATCATTTCCTATTGGGAAATCTGATTTTGATAACGGTAATCCTTGGTATGTTTTGCTGGAACCAGCTACTTGGAATGTTGGAAACGGAATAGAAACTGTAGATGCTCCAACTGATATCACGCTACTTGCATTTCCAGGTGCATCAACAGACCAAGGTTTTGGACCATCATTTCCATTGGAAACGACTGCAGTAACCCCAAGCTTTGCTGCACGTTCTAACGTTAAAGTTACAGGCTGATCAGGTACATTTAAATCTTGTCCAAGGGATAGATTTAACACATCAGCACCATCTTGAATTGCTCGTTCAATACCTTGAATAATATCATCTGTTGTACCAGTACCACCGTCATTCATGACACGATAAGCTAAAATAGAAGCATTCGGAGCAACGCCTTTAATTTTTCCGTTACCAGCAATAATTCCAGCTACATGAGTACCATGTACGTTACCATCCATTGGATCATTATCTTCATCAACTGTGTCATATCCACCGATATAATTTGCTTTTAAGTCAGGATGTGTATAGTCTACACCAGAGTCGATAATCGCTACTTTCATACCTTTTCCATCAAGCGGTTTGCCAGATGGGTCTTTTAAATTCCATGCTTCAATTGCACCAATTGTTGGTCCGCCGATATTTGGTGCTTCTTCATTAGTAGTACTTTTTGATGTTTCATGTAATTTATATGTTAAGTTCGGATAGACTGCTTTTACTTCAGGTAAAGAAGCAAGAGCGGTAATTTGATCTCCAGGAACTGAAATAGAGAATCCAGAAAATAACGTATTATACACTTCTTTAATTTTTGCACCAGGTGCTTTTTCTTTTATTTTCTTAGTTGTATCTTCTTGTGCTTTTTTAAGCTCGGTATGATAAGACTGTGCATGATTATTTTGTAAATCTGGAGCATGCTGAATGTTACTTTGTGAAGCGAGTGGAGCATGTTGCAATTCTACAATGACAGAAATTTCTTTTGATGTTTTTGTTTCAACATTTTGCGCAATTTTGTTTTCTCCCCATTGTTCAATGTTCGCTTTTAACTGTGGACTAAATTGCTTCTCCTTTTGTAGCGATTCAGCATGTGCGCTTAAAGCTCCAAAACTGGAAAAGACGAGCGCCATACTTAATAGTGTAGATGTAGTTTTTTTCATTGAAACTCCCTCTAATAAAAAGTGCTAATATTCCGAAAAAACATCTTACAAATTGATCTCGAATTACATAATCGGATGTTAGCTAAACTATATTTTCGACATAATTCATACCAATCCTCTATGAATTTAAAATTTCTTGGGAAATTTTTTCTGATTATGTCGAATAGGTATTTTTTACATATTGTAGGTGGACATTGAGGAATGCTATGAGGGAAATGGAGGGGTGTTATGAAACGGTTCATAGTAAGCGTTGGTACAATGTTAGTCGTATTTTTATGTTCAACCATTAATAGTAGCGCAGAAAATAATGAATTTAAAATTGCTTTTATTCGTCATCATGACCTCTGGATTAAAGTTGATGGAAAAGAAAAACAACTTACAAAAGGAGAGTATATAACAGGGCCAAAGTGGTCTCATGATGGAGAGTGGCTGGCATATGTAAAAGGAAAGAAACAAAGTAATCTTGAGTTATATCGGCTAAAAGATGGAAAGAAAGTTACGCCGTTTCACTCAGAAGTATCAAATTATCAATGGTCACCAACAGAAAATATAATTGCATTTATATTTACAGGTACATTACATACCTTCGAGGTAGAAAAAAAGAATGCAGATTTTGAAAATGTATCGGCTGGTGTAGGTGATTATGCATGGTACCCGAATGGAAAGAAGTTTCTTGTATCTTCTGAAGCACACTTACTTCCAACTGGATGGACAGGAGCTCAGCTATATGAAGTACAAAAAGATGCACATATGAATCCTCACAAAATGAAGCATTTGTATGCATTGCCAAATGAACATGATGATTTCCTAGCGTTAGTTGCAAGTGGCTTTCAGTGGTCGCCAGATCAAAAGTGGATTTCATTTTTAGCAGTACCGACAGCTTCATGGTCAGCTGATAGCAATACGCTTTGCTTAGTTCGTGCAGATGGTAGTCGTTTTGAAAAGGTAGATCAAATGTTATTAAACACACAATGGTTCAAATGGGCGCCAGCCAACAATATATTGGCCTATATTGAAGGAAGCGGGAGAGTTGCATTAGAGAATAAACATTTGAAAGTAAAAGAATTGCCAGCACTTCAGCAGAACACATTTACACCGAAAGGATATGTCGATTGGGATTTTACATGGAAGAACGATAACGTAATTATCGTCTCTCGAGCAAAAGAGGGAGGATTTGAAACATTGCCAGAAAAAAGGCCACTACCATCTTTATATGAGGTTGATAGTACAAGCAATGTACAGCATCGAATCACAAAGCCACCTCATAAGCAGGGTGATTATCATCCAATCTTTATGAAGAAGAGCAATCAATTAATATGGATACGTTCAGACCGTAAGAAAGCAGATGTATGGCTTGCTCATAGAGATGGAAAGCATGAAATGAAGTGGATTGAAAATATAGATGTACCAGAGTGGTATTATGAGAAATGGAATTGGGGAAATGTTATATCGGTGAAATAACAATAAAAAATCTGCCTAAAAGATAATTTTAAGCAGATTTTTTATTATTATTTATGTGTTTTATTTGGCTTTTTTTTCGCTGGGTTTCCGTTCCCTTGACGTTTTCTATTTTGTTCATCTTTTGCTTGTTTTTCATGCAGTGTATCTAAAAAGTCATTCGAGTTACTCATTTTTCTATCGCTCCTTTCCTTTCATCTTGTCCTAATTACTATAACCATTTAGGAGGATAATCATGAGATAAAAAGTTAAGCGCTTAATTTTCTTCGATAGTATACGTAAAATATGCCATACGTAATAAATAGCATAAATAAAATTTGTAACTCTACATTTTCTTTTAAAATAGTTGCGACAGAAGTTGGTAAGTATGGTGATGTATTACTCGTTTCTATACCTAACCATTTGTTTAAGAGATTAATGGTACAAAACATAAAAACACCGGACCAGCTTGCAATGATTGCCTTTTGCTTAATTTTTGTTTCGCGTTCATCATCTGTAATCCAAGGGTTAGCAGTTTTATCACTGCTAAAAAATCCGTTTATATACCCCCATATAATCATGCCAATTAAGATAGTTAGCCATTTCATATGCATGTTTCTCCTCTCTCTTGTAAAAAGTATTTTACACATATAATTGTAATGTTTTCCAATTTGTTGTGTCAAATATTTTTTACATATCGATGTTTCATATAGCAGGAATAAAGGATGGAATAGGGAAGAAATATGTAAGAGGATTTTATAGTGAGAGGAGGATGGGGATGAAACTCATCTTTGTTCGGCACGGTGAAGGAGAACATACAAAAGATTCGCCATCAAGTTTACAAGTGCCTCATCCACCGTTAACGGATGAGGGAAGGAATCAGGCTAAATTACTTCAATGCAATGTACCCTTGCAAGAAACGGATATATTAATTGCTAGTCCTACAATTAGAACTTTACAAACGGCAACAATATGGAGTGCGAAAGTAGCTTGTCAAAAAATTGTCCACCCATATGTATCCCCACGTATTTTTCCTTATCGAGAAGGAGCGACAACATTACCATGTGATCACATAGTAGATCAGGGGGTAATAACAAATTTATTTCCACATTTTTTGATAGAGAAAAGTACAAATAAACAGCTATGGACGGAAGGTATAAATACTATTCCAGAGAATCGTTTTCAGCAAATCGTAGATGAATTTCTTCTTTGGTGTTGTCAGCTAGGCGCTGAAAGAATTTGCATTGTATCTCACGACGGGACAATTACTGCGTATCGGCAATATTTACAAAAAGTCGTTTTAACTAGAGCTGATTTTTTGCAAGAAACGGGTATATATGAAATGGATGTATCCCTTAAAATTTTGATTGAGGAGATCTAATTATAGGATGGTGGGTGTATGTGGAATGTTGCACTAGTAGTTGGCTTTAATTCTGATTTAGAGGCACAATCAATCCGAGCATCACTTGAATACTTTGGGGCGAAAGTTATAACGTACTGGATTGGTAGACCGAAAGAATTCATCGACATTCTTTCTGGAAAGGGTTTATATAACGATATTAATTATGTCGTCTTTTGCTTTCATGGTGAGGAAGGAAAGTTTGTCATGGAAGAGTTAGGTGAAGATATATATGAACAAGATGAACCGAGAGGATACTTTGGTGCAGAAGAAATTTATAAATATGCAAAATTGCATAATACAAATATTGTAAATAGTGGGTGTACGTTAGGGGAACAAAAACTAGCAGAATCTTTCTTACGTAGTGGTGCGAAATCGTATATTGGATCGATAGATTATGTAGATGGAAATGCAGCACTTATGTTTACTATACGCTTATTTTATGGGGTTATTAACCATGGGAAAACGTTAGAAGAAGCGTTTCAAGAAGCGAGTTTAATTGATGAGGAGACACATACATTTCGATTATATAAGTAGTGTGAAACACGTTTATTCTATATTCGAATAAACGTGTTTCACATTTAACTCACATTTTTTTTACAATTTTTTCAATGAAAATGATTATCACCTGTGGTATGATATGTTCAAGTTTTTACAGGTAATAAAAGTTACTATATAAACGTTAGTTTTTAATGTTTCCTGCACATGTCACGGATTATTCATAATTAACGTTTGAAAAATAAGTAACTAATGTTATTATATTATCTGTAACTAACTTAATTACAACTTTAGGAGGAAGATATGGTTATTCAATTTTTAAGAGAAAACAAAGCAGTTTCTTTTGTATTAGCAGTAATTCGAGTATATCTTGGTTACACATGGTTAATGGCTGGAATCGGTAAACTACAAGGAAAAGGATTCGATGCAACGGGTTATTTACAAGGTGCAATTGAAAAATCTAAAGGTGCACAACCGGCTGTTCAATCTTGGTGGGCATCATTTTTACAAGATTTCGCAATTCCAAACGTTGATCTATTTAATACACTTGTAACATGGGGAGAAATTTTAGTCGGGATTGGTTTAATTGTAGGCTGTTTAACAAAAACAGCGGTCTTTTTCGGTCTTGTAATGAACTTTTCCTATATGTTTAGTGGGTCAATTGGTGTGAACCCTGAAATGGTTATCTTATCTATGTTTGTTCTTGTGTCCGGTATGAACGCTGGGAAATTTGGAATGGATGGATTCGTTATCCCGAAAGTATTAGGATCAAAAACTCAAAAACGCCAAAAGCAAGCTGCTTAATATATGAAAACGGGTATCTCAAAATGAGATACCCGTTTATTTTTCAGTTATTATAGGGTTTTTGCCAAAGAAATCTTTCACATACCCTACAAACTCCTGTGGTTCCTGACGAAATGGTGCGTGATAGCCTTTCTCGATAATATGGAAAGTACTATTTTTTAAAAATTGATGATACGTTTCTCCTTCTTTCCACGAAACGCTACTATCATTTCTTCCCCATATAATTAAGGTCGGTTGTTGTATTTCATTTGCATTGATTTGAAGACGTCTAGGCCATAATTTCATTTTATTGTAATGTTCTTCATCATTACGTTTAAATTTCACTTTGCTCTCATCATAATCTGCAATGGCAGAAACGGTATTTAAATCAGTCGACAACTGTGGTCTTGGTGATCCTTGTTTATTAACGAGTGTATGAGGACCGCCCGTAGCATCAGTTAAAATAAGGTGGGTAACGGATTCTGGATATAAATATGTTAAATTAAGAGAAATTTCTCCGCCCATTGAGTGGCCCAATATTGCAAACGAATCGTAACCTAGTTTTTTCATTAATTTATAATACAAATTTGCATGAGTTGGGAAAGAATAATAAAAATCCATCGGCTTAGATGAGCGCCCGAATCCTAAAGCATCTACAGAAATAATTGTATGATCTTTTGCTAAGTCTGAGTAAATCTTTTGAAAACCATCTGACGATCCTCCAAATCCATGGATCATAAGTAAAGGTGGTTTTTCATTGCCAATCTTTTTGAAGTAAATGGTTTGACCATCTATTTCTACCATTTTTTCCTCGGTAGCTAGTTTTGCTGTAAGTGTATTTTTAACTTGTTTTACTTGTTCTACTGGCTTTTCTGCTGCACTACATCCTACTAATAGTGTAAGAGTAAGACAACCTACCATAAAATAGCTAAATCGCTTCAATTAGGTGTCCCCTTTCTAACATAACGCTGTATCTATCATAGCAAATAGCATATTACGATTTCCAGGAAGTTCGCTACCATTTTTTATCATAAGAGGTGAAAGGAGCGTTTCTTGGAAATTTTCTATTTGAAGAAATTTGCGAAATGAAAATTGTGAATGTGGAACATCAATTCTTACTGTGCCATTCCAACATTCACATATGTTTTGTAGTAATTGAATAGCATCTTCTTCTCTTTTGGCGATAAGTGGATTGATACATAATATACTATCTTTTTGTATGCATAAGGAAAAAGCTTCTATACAGTTATGTCTCTCAATTTTAAAAGAGTGGCTCGTTCTTGGTAATAGTAATGAATAAAGTAAAGAACGATCGGCACCAGTTGTAATTTGATCGAGGGAAATAAGCGATATAAGATCTTTTTCTTTTATTTGTTTTGTATGAGTGATATGTGTCTTAGTAGTTTGTTTTTCAAAACGATGAATCGTCGTTACTGTTTGAAATCCGCATGATGTATACAGAGGCTCGCCAGCTTTTGTTGCAATAAGTGCAATTGGTTGTTTTGTAAGAGTGTGTTCTAAGCAGTGATTAAGCAAAATACGCCCGATACCTCGTCTTTGAAAATGAGGATGGACGATTAACATGCCAATAGTAGAAAACCTATCTTTAAAAGGAAATACGCCTCCAGCTGCAATCAGTTTATTTTCATGCATATAACCGACAAGTGTACCGAGAGAAAGGTACATTTCGAATTGTTTTTTCATAAATGCTTTATTTTGTAACCATCCAATAGCTTTACAAAGGTCGAGTAAATCAAAAATAAAAGATTCATCAAGCTTTATTATTTTCATACATGCTCACCACATTTCTATTAATTTTCATAAAAGTAGATGGAAAATGTTAAATAAGAGATTTACGTTAAATGAAATCCAACTTGTTTATATTTTGATTGTAAAGGTGAAGATGGTTGATATGAAAAGACAAACTTATACAAATTATAACTGATATTTACATAAGTTAACAAAAAATTTACATATAACTAATTTTCTCTTAATAGTCTTCTATTAAATTTGATAGTGGGAAATGAATAACCTAATTAGGGGGACAAGACAGTGAAAAAGTTTGTGAAAAAAGCATGGCCATTTGCAGTTGTGGCATCATTAGCAGTTACTTCGGTAGCAACATGGAATTTTACACGTTCTAGTGAAGTGAGTGCAGATGAGAACGGAAGCAATGCAAAGATTAAAAATGTCATTGTATTAATTGGGGATGGTATGGGCCCTTCATATATGACAGCTCACCGTTATATGAAAGATAATCCAAAAACTTTTGAGATGGAATCTACAGAGTTTGATAAACATCTTGTAGGAACACAAAAGACATATCCAGAAGATGAACATGAAAATATCACAGACTCTGCATCTGCAGCAACAGCTATGTCAGCAGGAATTAAAACATATAATGCGGCAATTGCAGTTGATAATGATAAAGCAGAAGTGAAAACTGTTCTTGAACAAGCGAAAGAAAAGGGGAAATCAACAGGACTAGTTGCTACTTCTGAAATTACACATGCAACACCAGCTGCTTTCGGTGCGCATGACATTAGTCGTAAAAATATGGACGCAATTGCAAATGATTATTTTGATGAGAAAATTAAAGGGAAGCATAAAGTAGATGTTATGCTTGGCGGCGGCGTAAAAAACTTTGTTAGAAAAGATCGCAATCTTACAGAAGAATTTAAGAAATCTGGTTATAGTTACGTAACAGATCGAGATCAATTGTTAAATGATAAAAATGATCAAATTCTTGGTTTATTTGCACCAGGCGGTTTAGATAAAATGATTGACCGCAATGAGAAGACACCTTCATTAGAAGAAATGACAAATGCAGCAATTGAGCGTTTGAACAAAAATAAAAAAGGTTTCTTCTTAATGGTTGAAGGAAGTCAAATTGACTGGGCAGGACACGATAATGATATCGTTGGTGCAATGAGTGAAATGGAAGACTTTGAAAAAGCATTTAAAGCTGCGATTGAGTTTGCGAAAAAAGATAAAAATACGTTAGTTATTGCAACGGCAGACCACGCTACTGGTGGATTATCTTTAGGTGCAAATGGTGAGTATAACTTTAAAGTAGATCCAATTAAAGCTGCAAAACGCACACCAGACTTTATGGCAAATGAGATTGCAAACGGTGCAAATGTAGAAGAAACATTGAAAAAATATATTGATTTACAATTAACACCTGAAGAAATTAAAGCGGTAAATGATATTGCTCCTTCAAAAGATGTAACAAAGATTGATAATGCGATTGAAGATATTTTCAATAAGCGTTCGGTTACAGGATGGACAACAGGTGGACATACAGGAGAAGATGTAAACGTATATGCATTTGGCCCTGGTAAATACTTGTTCTCTGGCGTTCAAGAGAATACAAATATCGCGAAACGTGTCTTTGATATTGTTGGCGGTGGCGACCCGAATAAAGGAAGACGCTAATTATAAACGAAAGTGAGGCGAAATGCCTCACTTTTCTTTTTAGGAGATGGGAAGATGAGAGCTTTTTTCAGGGGGATAGGACTCTTTCTAATAGGTGTATTATTGCTAGTTGGATGTCAATCCAAAGAGAATCAGATAGAACAAAAAGCTACTACAAAAGCTGAAGGAAAGGTACAAATAACGAAAGAAGAAGAGAAAACGATTCAAGGTGTGATAGAGAAATTTGTACGGACGACAAATGAAAAAAATCTTACTGAACATATGGAGTTATTTTCAAAGAACATGCCTAGTGCTGAAGACTTAAAAACGCAAAAAGAAGCAGCTTTTCAAAAGGGAAATAAGAAAATTGAATTGGAACATATAGACATAAAAGCTAGTAAAGCAGGGTATGTTGTTGTTGAAACAAAAGAAAAGGAAATAGATGGAGAAATCACTCTTCAGAAAAAAGTACAGTATGCACTTGGAAAAGAAGAGGATGGCTGGAAAATTGAAGAGGTTCGCACGATAGAGAAGAAATAAAGTGAAATTTTCCGTAAATAGCGCAAAAAGGTTCTCATTGGCGAGAACCTTTTTTTATAGTGGTAACATAATTTGATCTGAGCATGCTTCGATATCATCAATATCTTGGCGAATGGTTGCCATTTTATTATCAAGATCCTCAGCTTTCATTGCGGCATCATGTAGTTCATCTTTTAAATAATCAGGTATTTTCCCTTCATATTTATAATAAAGTTTATGTTCTAAACTTGCCCAAAAGTCCATTGCGAGCGTACGTAACTGAATTTCTGCAAAGACTTCTTTTGTACCAGAATTCAGTGATAAAGGATATTTAATAATCATGTGTAAACTTTTATATCCATTTTGTTTTGGATTAGCGATATAATCTTTTACCTCTATGATTTCCATATCTTCACGCTTTTGAATGACTTCTTTCAAATGATAGATATCTTCTACGAAGCAACATGTAATACGAATGCCAATGATGTCTTGTAAATGCGTTTGCGCATTTTCAACTGTCGGTAATAAATTTTTACGCTCAAGTTTTTTAATAATACTTTCAGGTTGTTTTAATCTTGTTTTTATATGTTCAAACGGGTTGTAATCCTCTAAAAATTGGGCTTCCCGGTTCATAATTTCAAATTTAGTTTTTAACTCTTCTAAAGCAAATGTATATGGTAGTACAAAAGCTTTCCAGTAGTTAACTGTTGATTGATTATATTCCATTTATATACACACCTTTTCCTATTTACAAGTGAGGTTGTTATTATACTAAACACCAAATCATGTAGGCGCAAGCAGCAAATGATGAGATCATAAAACGATATTTAGTTTTCATACTTTCAACTCCTTTCAAATAAAATTTTATATAAATAAACGTGATTGTTAATAAGTTCACTATGTACAGTTTCTATAGTAATAGATTCGTGTGAATTTCGTATGAACTAATTGTTTCAGCTTTTTGTCTTTTTTTTGCAAATCATCATTATTCTCGATAATTTAAAGTGTTTTTATTTGATTTATTCATTTTTATAAATTAATGTATATTTGAATTTATAGTTATTAAGGAGGCTATACGGTGAACTTTGAAGAATTAGCAATTGCTAGACGTTCTGCAATGAAATTTGTACAAGGAATAGAAATCCCAGATGAGGACTTTTAAAAAATATTTGAGCTCACAAAGCTTTCTCCATCTTGTTACAATTTGCAACATACACATTATGTTGTAATTCGTGATCAAGAGCGCAAAGAAAGATTAAAAGAGTTAGCCTTCGGACAATATAAAGTATCGAGTGCATCTGCGGTAATACTTGTTTGTGGTGACAAGAGAGCATACCAAAATGTCGAAAATATTTATTTCGGTATGAAGGTTTTAAAGATGATTGATGAATGTGAGTATGAAGATACAATTAAGCAAACGAAAGGGTTATATGAAGGAAAAGGAGAACGCTTCATGGAAGAGGAAGCGATTAGAAATGCTTCGCTAAGTGCGATGACTTTTATGTACGCAGCTAAGTATTATGGATATGATACGTGTCCAATGATCGGTTTTGATGAGAAAGCAGTACAAGGTGAATTGAATATGCCAGAGCATGTAGTACCTGTTTTAATGATTACGATAGGAAAAAGTGATACTACTAAAATTCGCCCACGAGGATATAGAAAACCAATTAGTGAGTTTGTTACATATGAGACATTTTAATACAAGGTATAGATTACTTAAATAAAAGGGTTCTATTTAGATCCCTTTTATTTTGCAATTGACAAATAGAATGAAGTTATATAATATATAAATCGTAATCATTACGATTTAGTTTGCGATCTTTAAAAGAAAGGAGAATTACATATGCGTGTAAATATTACACTAGCTTGTACGGAGTGCGGTGATCGTAATTATATTTCTAAAAAGAATAAACGAAACAATCCAGAGCGTATCGAACTAAAAAAATATTGTCCACGATTAAAACGGGTAACGTTACATCGTGAAACGAAGTAGAAGACTAGAGATATCTCTAGTCTTTTTTGTTTATTATCCTTTGGTTTTGTTTGTTATAATTACCTTAAATTGTAACAAGGGGGCGGTATGATGAATCAAAAAGATATAGAAAGAAAAGAGCAAGTGGCTCATATGATCAACATTCCAGATGATTATAGACTTGTTGTAGACGATCAAGAAGGCGTAGATGACCCGTATCATCTATTATGGTGGGAGCATAAAGAGGATGAAGAGAGAACGATACAAATTACGCTGAATAGACATACTGGTAATTTAATTGAATTTAGTATAGATGATGAAAATTCTTTTTCGGACGATAAGGAAGCTCTAGAGGAAAATCAAGCGAGAGAGATTGCAAATATATTTTTAACAAAATATACAAAAGAAGGATATGAATTTTATACATATGTAACTGTTAAGGACGACAGGCGTGGTTGGAAAGAAGTAAATTATATGCAAGAAGTGAATGGCTATCCATTGCCGAATACGGGGTGTGTTGTGCTAGTACATCCATTAGGTGATGTGATGCATTTTCATTATAATGGACAAAAAGCTATCGAGAAAAAACCGTTATGGCCAAGTGATATTGTTGAGGAGAACGTCGTCTTAGAAAATTTGAAGGCTAGACAAGATATGAGACTTGCATTTGTAGATTTAACACACTCCTCATGTGAGTATGAAAATGGAGAAGAAGTAAAAGGGTACCATCTTGTATATGAACCAGATCCTAGCCATGCGTTTATTAAAGCAAGTACAGGCAAAGATTTGTTTGGGCCAGATCACTATAGAATAGCTTCTACAGTACCGGTTGTTAAAGCGATAAAAAACAGTGAAAGAAAAGATGTGCTCGATTTATTAGATTGGGATAAAGAAAAATTTATAAAAGTAGATGAAAAAGAGGATAGGTATGAAATTCAGATGAGATTTGTACTGGAGAAAGAATTACAAAAAGAAAGAAAAGAGAAAGATGCATATTCAATGGAGGAATTCTATAAAAAGTATTCCCCGATATTGAAACATGATAACTTCGTTGTAATTACTTTAGATAAAGAAACAAATCAATTACTTTCCTGTTTAATGTGGAAGGATGAGCGAGAAAGGAAAACGCTCTTATCTAGAGACCAATGTTTAGACAAAGCACTTCAATTTTTGGAGCATATTATTCCGGATGCAACCAATTATGTTCAACTTTGGGATAATTATGAAAAGGAAGATGGAATTGAGAGATTTTCCTTTTCAATATATGTAAATGACATTCAAGTAGAGGGAAAATATATTATGATTAATATTAATACAGAGAATGGTGCTGTGATGCACTACTCTGGAGAGTCTAGCAATTTTATAAAAGAATTGCTCACATACGAAACAACACCAAAAGTAACAAAGGAAAAAGCGTTAGAAATATACAGAGGGGCCATGCGAGTTCATTTAGAATGGTTTTTAGAAAATGAGGTAGAGGAAACAATTTACGAACTATTGTATAAACAAACAACGGATGAAAATCATAAAGAATCCTTCGACTGTAGTCGAGAAATTCGTTATATTGATGCGCATACTGGGGAGAAAATTTGGAGTAAATAAACTTTTAAATAGGGAAAAAGGTCTTCGAGAGAAGACCTTTTTTAGAAAGAACGATTATTCTTCGTATGTATCAATTTTATATAACCACTTCTGTACACTAGCAGGCGGTCCTTCTGTTCTCCACTTTATTGTACACATTCCACAAGAACAGTGAACTTTTCCTTTTGCAAAAATACCGGCAATTTCAGGAGTATATCCCCATGTGTGTTTTGCAATATTCATTTTTCGACGCATTGTACGTTGACGTTGGTGTCTTGTATAAGCACGTGTTCTTTCAAATTTCATATTTGTAATCCCTCCTTGTAGTACAAGTAGCTTGCAAGAGCGTACAAGGAGTTCATCTCTTACAAGCTACTCAGGTACAAGAGGGAAATGAAATATTTCATATTCCACTCTCCAATCTTTTGTTTAAGTATACGTAGTGAAGCTTTATGAGACAATTATTATGCTTAAAAACATACGGGAATGATATCGTACAGACACAAACAACCTCATGCCCACATACACTTAGTAAAGACCACTATTTTGGCGGAGGTGAAAGGTTTGAGTCTATTCGCCGCAATTGGATATATGGTTCGAGAAGTGTTTGTTTTTGTTTCTTATGTGAAGAACAATGCGTTTCCGCAGCCATTATCATCAGACGATGAGAGAAAGTACTTAGAGTTAATGGAGCAAGGTGATGCTCAAGCGAGGAATCTGTTAATTGAACATAATTTACGGCTTGTAGCTCATATCGTTAAAAAATTTGAAAATACAGGGGAAGATGCAGAAGATTTAATTTCAATTGGTACAATCGGGCTCATTAAAGCAATCGAGAGCTATTCGGCAGGAAAAGGTACAAAACTTGCGACGTACGCAGCACGCTGTATTGAAAATGAAATTTTGATGCATTTACGTGTATTAAAGAAAACGAAAAAGGACGTTTCACTTCATGATCCAATCGGGCAAGATAAAGAGGGGAATGAAATATCGCTTATTGATATATTAAAATCAGAGTCTGAAGATGTAATTGATATGATCCAGCTTAGTATGGAGTTAGAAAAGATTAAAGAGTATATCGATATTTTAGACGAACGAGAGAAAGAAGTAATCGTGAAGCGTTTTGGACTGGGGCTTGATAAGGAGAAGACGCAACGAGAGATTGCGAAGGCACTTGGTATTTCCAGAAGCTACGTATCAAGAATTGAAAAGCGCGCTTTAATGAAAATGTTCCATGAATTTGTAAGAGCAGAGAAAGAGAAAAAAGTAAAAGAATAATGTACATTACAAGCAGCTGTATTTTAAAATGGGCTGCTTTTCTTTTTGGAAATAAGGAAAGAAAAAGAGTTGTGTTCAGAAGAAATCCATGTTCACTGTTGAAAATGACGGATTCTATCTGTAATATTAGAAGGTGCTAAACAATTTAAGAATGATACCGTACTTAGTTTTCTGCATGTATAATATGGCGGTTCTATATGATATGTGGGAATAAGAACTAATTTTACATATGATATAGAAGGAAAAGAAGGGGAAGCTAAAGTTATAGACTGATTAGGAGGTTCCGCAATTTGCGACGTACATTATATCGACTTATGATCGAACTTACAAATGGTCGTTTTACTTCTTATATATTACGTAAATTTGCACAATCTCGTTTGAGCTCTATCATTATTCCATCGTATGCGAAAGTATTTCAAATTAATCAAGATGAGATGGAAAAGGGTTTGAAGGAATATAGAACATTGCATGAATTATTTACACGTAAGCTAAAAGAAGGAAAGCGTAGTATTGATACAGATGCATCGAGTATCGTTAGTCCTGTTGATGGTGTTTTTGCTGATCACGGTCCTATTGAGGACACAAAAACATTTGATATTAAAGGCAAGCGTTATTCGATTGTGGATATGCTAGGTAATGAAGAACGTGCACAGCGATATGCAGGTGGTACATATATGGTTATTTATTTAAGCCCAAGTCATTATCATCGTATTCATAGTCCGCTTTCTGGTTCTGTGATTGAAAGATTTGTACTCGGTAGAAAATCATATCCGGTAAATGCAGCTGGTATGGAATACGGGAAAGAACCATTGTCAAAAAACTATCGCTCCGTTACAGAAGTGAATAGTGACGGTGAACATATGGCGCTTGTAAAAGTAGGAGCTATGTTCGTAAATAGTATTGAGCTGCTGCATGAAAGAGACACTGTTCAAAAAGGTGAAGAAATGGCATAC
Source organism: Bacillus sp. FSL W8-0519 (assembly GCF_038005585.1). Classification (NCBI taxonomy): domain Bacteria; kingdom Bacillati; phylum Bacillota; class Bacilli; order Caryophanales; family Bacillaceae; genus Bacillus; species Bacillus sp. FSL W8-0519. The sequence goes on along the minus strand of NZ_JBBOTL010000001.1, from coordinate 4,179,197 downwards.
TTTACATTCGGTTCAACAGTTGTGTTATTGTTTGAAAAAGATATGATAGAAGTAGTGCAAGAATTGAAGAGTGGACAAGAGCTTCGCCTTGGTGAAAAGATTGCTACTCGATTGGCTCATAAGTAAAAAAGATTTTATAACTGTAAGTAAGATTTATGGACAAAGATGCGTAATGATGAAATTCCCTAGATGGGAGTACTTGTTTATTCGAGAGCCATCGCAGGATGGCTCTTTTTACAAGTTAGTTACTTAAAATTTCACTTTATATGTAATCAAGACGATTTGACGAGCTTGTCCTCTAATGAGCGTCTAATAATTTCTTGTTTTATAAGTAAAATGAAGTCGGGATTTAATTTTAGTTCTTTTGCTTTATAATAAGACTCAGTGAGTAACTCAGTAGATAACTGTTCCATATGTTTTGTTTTCAAGGTGAGTCACCTCCTAATAATATAAGGATTGATTCGTTGTTGCATTTAATGTACCAAAAAAATATGACAGTCACAAACGGGTGGTTATCCACATACCTAGGTGGATAAAATGTGTATAGATTGTTAGTAAATTCCAAATTAACCGAAAAATTAATGTGGAAAATGTGTACAATTTTATCCACAGGCCATATATCGAAATATGTTGTCGAAAAATTTTTATGAAAACTCCTCAAAGAGGTGAAAGAAATTGAAACTATTTTTACCAAATGAATATGTGAAAAATGTATATCATGTTCAACCAGAAGATTTGAAAAAACGTGGAATTAAAGGTGTTATTACTGATTTAGATAACACTTTAATTGAATGGGATCGTCCAAATGCAACGCCACAACTTGAAGAATGGTTTTTGAAAATGAAAGAGCAAGGCATTCAAGTAACGGTCGTTTCAAATAATAATGAGCAACGAGTGAAAGATTTTGCTGATCCATTAGGCATTCCATTTATTCATAGTGCGCGTAAGCCATTTGTTCGTGCGTTTAAGCGTGCGATACGAGAGATGCAGTTGCAACCAGATGAAGTTGTAGTAATTGGGGATCAGTTACTGACAGATGTGCTAGGTGGAAACCGAGTTGGACTGCATACAATTTTAGTTGTACCAGTAGCACAAACAGACGGATTAGTAACGCGCTTTAATCGAAAAATTGAACGAAGAATTATGAGAAACATGAAGAAAAAAGGTTTAATTAACTGGGAGGAATAAAGTTTGACTGAAACAATTAAATGTATTGGTTGCGGTGTAGAAATTCAAACAGAAGATAAAAATGAAGTGGGATATGCTCCTGCCTCATCTTTAGAAAAAGAACAAGTCATTTGTCAACGCTGTTTTCGATTGAAACATTATAACGAAATTCAAGATGTCTCATTAACAGATGATGATTTCCTACGTATTCTAAACGGTATTGGAAAATCGGATGCGTTAGTAGTTAAAATTGTAGATATTTTCGACTTTAATGGTAGCTGGTTACCTGGCTTACATCGTTTCGTGGGAAATAATAAAGTATTACTTGTTGGGAATAAAGCGGATTTAATTCCTAAGTCAGTAAAACATGATAAAGTAAAGCATTGGATGCGCTATAGTGCAAAGCAGCTAGGATTAAAGCCAGAAGATGTCTTTTTAATTAGTGCAGCGAAAGGACAAGGGATTGCTGAGCTGGCAGATGCGATTGAGTATTACCGCGGCGGAAAAGATGTTTACGTTGTTGGATGTACAAATGTAGGGAAATCAACATTCATTAATCGTATGATTAAAGAATTTAGTGATGAGACTGAAAATGTAATTACAACATCTCATTTCCCAGGAACAACGCTTGATTTAATTGATATCCCGTTAGACGAAGAATCTTCTTTATATGATACGCCAGGTATTATTAACCACCATCAAATGGCTCATTATGTTGGAAAACAAAGCTTAAAGCTTATTACACCAACAAAAGAAATTAAGCCAATGGTATTCCAATTAAATGAAGAACAAACATTGTTCTTTAGCGGATTGGCACGTTTTGATTACGTAAGTGGCGGTCGTCGCGCATTTACTTGTCACTTCTCAAATCGTTTAACAATCCATCGTACAAAGCTTGAGAAAGCAGATGAATTGTATAAAAATCATGCAGGGGATTTACTAAGCCCGCCAACACCAGAAGAATTAGAAAATATGCCAGAGTTAGTGAAATACGAGTTTAATATTCGTGAACCAAAAACGGATGTTGTATTCTCTGGATTAGGATGGGTTACTGTGAACGAACCGGGAGCAAAAATTGTTGCACACGTACCAAAAGGAGTAAGTGTTTCATTGCGTAAATCTTTAATTTAATATGGAGAGGGATTTATGAAACAATTATATGGTGTAATCGGAAATCCAATTGGACATTCATTATCACCCGTTATGCATAACGATGCATTTGAACACTTGAATATGGATGCCTATTATCATGCCTTTCTTGTTAAAGAGGAAGTGCTAGGGGAAGCAGTAAGAGGTTTAAAAGCGTTAGGTATTTCAGGATTTAATGTAACAACTCCGCACAAAGTTGCGATTATGGATTATTTGGATGAGATTGACCCGCTAGCAAAACAAATTGGTGCAGTAAATACGGTGGTTCATAAGGATGGGAAATTGATTGGCTACAATACAGATGGAATTGGTTTTGTCAAAGCGCTACAGTCAATTAGTAGTGAACCACTTCAAGAGAAACGTATTTTATTGCTTGGCGCAGGTGGTGCTAGTCGAGCTATTTATTTTTCACTTGCTGATGTAGGTGTAAAAGAGATTGATGTAGCGAATCGTACAGTAGATAAGGCGAAAGAACTTATTACTGCATGTACGGCTACTGTTCATTCTGTTGCTTTATCGTTAGAGGAAGCAACAGAAGAACAAGAGAATTATGATATTATCATTCAGACGACAACGATAGGTATGCATCCACGTGTCGAACATACGCCGTTACAAATTTCTTCGTTGAAAAAGGGAACGATTGTATCAGATATAATTTATAATCCATTTGAAACGAAAATTTTATGTGAGGCGAAAGAGCAAGGTGCAATCATTCAAAATGGTATTGATATGTTTGTTTATCAAGGAGCGCTTGCATTTGAAATGTGGACAGGTTGCGTACCGAATATTGAACGAATGAAACAATTAGTTATAAGAAAGCTTGGAGGCTAACATATATGTTAACAGGAAAACAAAAAAGATTTTTACGTGCACAAGCACATCATTTAACACCAATTTTTCAAGTAGGAAAAGGCGGAGTAAATGAAAATATGATTAAACAAATTGCAGATACTTTAGAAGCTCGTGAGTTATTTAAAGTAAGTGTGCTACAAAACTGTGAATTCGATCGCCGTGAAGTTGCAGAAGAACTTGCAAAAGGTGCACGTGCGGAAATCGTTCAAGTAATTGGAAGTACAATTGTTTTATACAAAGAATCAAGAGAAAACAAGCAAATTAAACTTCCTCGATAAAAATAGCATATGTTATTTTTATCACTAGTAATGGTGTAGAGATCGAAACCAATTGAACTTTTATTAACAGTAAACTCTCTTCGGATGGAAATGAAGAGAGTTGCTGTATGTAAAAGGAAGGGGCGTTTCTTTTGAGAAAAATTGGCATCATTGGTGGTACATTTGATCCGCCACATTATGGACATTTGCTCATTGCAAATGAAGTATATCATGCTTTGAATTTAGAAGAAGTATGGTTCTTACCGAACCAAATTCCGCCGCATAAACAAGGGCGGAATATTACAAGTGTAGAAAGTCGCTTACAAATGTTAGAACTTGCGACTGAGGAAGAGGAACATTTTTCTATTTGTTTAGAAGAGCTAAGCAGGAAGGGCCCATCTTATACGTATGACACTATGCTACAATTAACGAAGAAGCATCCGGATGTGCAGTTTCACTTTATTATTGGTGGAGATATGGTTGAGTATTTACCGAAGTGGTATAACATTGAAGCGTTACTTGATCTTGTAACGTTTGTTGGGGTTGCAAGACCGGGTTATACATTGCATACACCTTATCCTATCACCACTGTGGAAATTCCGGAGTTTGCAGTTTCTTCATCTTTATTACGTGAGAGATATAAAGAGAAGAAAACATGCAAATATTTACTTCCTGAAAAAGTACAGGTATATATCGAGAGGAATGGGTTGTATGAATCGTGAGGAAGCACTTCATATTGTGAAACAACAAATGCATGAAAAACGTTATATACACACAATTGGTGTAATGGAGACGGCAATTGAACTTGCTAAATTATACGGTGTGGATGAAAAAAAGGCTGAAGTTGCAGCTATATTCCATGATTATGCGAAGTGTAGAGCGATTTCAGAGATGGAAGAGATCATTAAAAGTGAAGGTTTGCCGAAAGATTTACTTTGTTATAACAAAGAGTTATGGCATGCACCTGTTGGGGCATACTTAGTAGAAAAAGAAGTAGGTATTACAGATCCTGAAATCCTGCAAGCTATTACATATCATACAAGTGGTCATGAGAAAATGACGATGTTAGATAAAGTAATTTATGTAGCTGATTACATTGAGCCTGGGCGAAAGTTTCCAGGGGTGGAGGAAGCTCGTAAACTCGCATATACAGATATAGATCAAGCTTTATTATTTGCGCTAAAGAGAACAATTCAATTTTTAATGGAAAAAGATCAAACGATTTATCCATTAACATTCCAAACATACAATGCAGTTATCAAGGAGGAAATGAGTAAATGAAAGATAAAGATTTATTAGTATTAGCAGCAAAAGCAGCTGATGATAAGAGAGCAGAAGATATGGTTGTCCTAAATATGCAAGGTATTTCACCAATTGCAGATTATTTCATTATTTGTCACGGTAACTCAGATAAGCAAGTGCAAGCAATTGCACGTGAAATTAAAGCGAAAGCACACGAGTTCCAAATCGACGTACAACGTATGGAAGGTTTTGACGAAGCTCGCTGGGTATTAGTTGATCTTGGAGATGTAGTTGCTCATGTATTCCATAAAGATGAGCGTAATCACTATAATTTAGAGCGTCTATGGGGCGATGTGCCACGTGAAGATATTACAGAAGAGTTAGGCCAATGAACTACGAACAATTTGCGTTGCTGTACGATGAACTAATGAATGATGTCCCTTATGATAAATGGGTGGAATTCACAGAGGAAAGCTTGCAGCAAGCGGATATGAAAGAGGCGAAGATTCTTGATGTAGCATGCGGTACTGGTAATGTAACGCTTCCGCTTGTACAAAAGGGTTACGATGTAATCGGTGTCGATCTTTCGGAAGAAATGTTAGCAGTCGCACAGCAAAAACTAGGCGAGGCAGGATATTTTATTCCTTTTTACCAACAAGATATGCGGGAGCTTGATGTTCCAGGTGAGTTTGACTGTGTAACGATCTTTTGTGATTCATTAAACTATGTATTGCAAGAAGATGGAGTGCAAGAAACATTCCGAAGAGTGTTTCATCATTTACGTCAAGATGGTTTGTTTTTATTTGATGTACATTCTTTATATAAAATACATCATGTATTTCAAAATGAAACATACACAGTGAATGGAGAAGAAATATCTCTTATTTGGAATTGCTTCCCTGGTGAAGATCCAAACAGTGTAGAACATGATTTAACATTCTTTGTTCAAGACCCAGAAGAAGATGTGTACCATCGTTTTGACGAATGTCACGTACAACGTGCATATCCGGTTGAAGAGTTAACGAAATGGCTTGAAGAAGCTGGTTTTACAGTGCTTCGTGTAACTGGTGACTTTGAGCGACTTGAAGTTACAGAACAAACAGAGCGTATTTTCTTCATGGCGAAGAAAAACGGATAAAACAAAAGCAACCGAGAAGGTTGCTTTTGTTTTGTGAAGAAGCTGTAATTTTAGTTCTAGGATAATAAGAAAATGACATACGTGGATTGTGAAAAAGCTAGTTTAAGTAAAAATGTAATGTGAAAAATTAAGTATTTATAAAAAGGATTTGGAATGACGATGACGTATTTGTTATGTGTGTTTATTGAATTGCTGATCAACGCATTTTAAATCTTCATCAAATTTCTCGTGTGTCCGCTCGATTAATTTATGAAACATATCTCCAACATGTTCTTCTAAAACCCGAATACCTTCTCCTGTAACGCCGCCTTTCACACATACTTTTTCTTGTAAAGTAGGCAATGTGAAAATTCCTTTTTCGAGTAGTTTCCCCATTCCAACGACCATTTCACTTACTAAAGTAGTGGCTTCTTCATGTGTAATATTTGTTTTATCTACAGCAGCATTAATGAAACATTGTAATAAATAACTAAAGAATGCAGGGCCGCAGCTTGCTATATCAGATGAAACGCGCGTTATATCTTCTTCTATTACAAGGGGAGTAGAAATGTTTTTGAATAAGCGAAATAGTTTTTGTTGCCATTCTTCAGAGCAGTTACTTCCAAATGTAAATAGTGATGCGCCGGATAGGGCGCGGTTTGTAATGCTCGGAATAATACGGGCAACATGGCAAGGTACAAGTGTCTCTAATTGTGATGGAGATATTGGACTTGTGATAGAAACTAAGCACTTTTCATCAGAAAAATGTTCAGCATATTTTTGCAAGATTGGGTATATATCTATCGGCTTTACGCAAATAAAAATAAGATGTGATCGTTCGATTACCTCATCAATAGTTTTGGCTATATGAACAGAAGGGTGTTTTTCCTTTATATGATATGCTTTGGCGGGCGTCCGATTAATGATCGTAAGGCACGAAGGTTTGACAGCACGGGTTTCTAAAAATGCATCGATTAGTATATTCCCCATGTTTCCTGTCCCTATAATTCCTATGTTCAATGTTTCATCCCTCCTTCGTAACAGCTTTCTCCTAAACAATATGAATGATGTTATAAATTTATGATTAGAGGTGAAAAATGATGTGGGATTTTCCAAAGAAATGGTTAGGATTAGTTGCTATTATTGGAACTGTGCTTTTTCTTATTTTCTGGAAAACGAATGAGCATACAGAGCGATCAGTTATTGCAACGGATGTTCAAGAGAAAGATATAGAGAAGAAAAGTAAACCGAAAATATCGGATACAAAGCAGCAGAAAAAAATAATTGTAATTGATATGAAAGGGGCTGTTGTTAAAGAGGGGGTGTATGAAATGAAAGAAGGGGACCGGGTCAAGGATGCTATTGAAAAAGCAGGTGGTTTTTTGCCTGAGGCAGATAGGATGAAGGTAAATTTAGCACAAATGGTACAAGACCAAATGATTCTTTACGTACCGAATAAAAACGAACAAGTGCAAGAAGTAGCTGCTGTTTCAAAGGGAGAGGGAAAAGTTCAAATAAATGCAGCTTCTAAAGAACAACTTGAAAAAATTACAGGTATTGGTTCTCGGAAAGCAGAAAGTATTTTGAAATATCGAGAGGAACATGGTCCGTTTCAAAAAATAGAAGATTTGTTAGAGATTGATGGGATTGGTGTGAAGTCTTTGGAGAAAATAAAAGATCAAATTATTATTCCGTAAAAGATTGACGAAGTTTTTCTTCATTCGCTACACTACAAGTAGACAAAAAAGTAGGTGAAGAATATGGAACGAATTTCATGGGATCAATATTTTATGACGCAAAGCCATTTGTTATCTTTACGTAGTACATGTACAAGGCTTGCAGTAGGAGCGACAATTGTTCGTGATAAACGAATTATTGCTGGTGGATATAATGGTTCAATTAAAGGTGGCGTACATTGTATAGATGATGGATGCTACGTTATTGACAATCATTGTGTTCGTACAATTCACGCAGAAATGAATGCTTTATTACAATGTGCAAAATTTGGTGTGAAAACGGAGGAAGCGGAAATTTATGTTACGCATTTTCCTTGTTTACAATGTTGTAAGGCGATTATTCAAAGTGGTATTACAGCAGTTTATTATGCACAGGATTATAAAAATCATCCGTATGCCGTAGAGTTATTTGAAAAAGCGAATGTAACGGTGAAACACGTTCCGCTAGAATATGATATTGCAGCATTAGAGGATCAAAAACGTCATATGGAGTTAAAAGAACTATTTGCATCTTTAGAAAAAGAGAACTTATCAATGGAAGAATTACAGCATGTATTCACGAAAGCAAAAATGATGCTATAAGGAGTGGGTATGAGTTGCAAGGACAATGGGGCTATGTTGCAATCTCATTTATAATAGGGATTGCAATTGCCTTCTCCTCTTCAGTTGTATGGCTAACTTGTTGTCTCGTTGTATATGTTTTCTTTTGTTTATATCGTACTTCGCGTAAAACCTTCTTTTATTGTATGATAGCGTGTTTTAGTGGCGCTATGTACACCGCGTATGTTCAAGGGCAAAACAAGCCTCTGAGAGAGTCCTATGAAGCTACAAGAGGAGTGATACATACTACACCTCTTATTAACGGCGATCGCCTCTCATTTCAAGTTGAAGATCAGAATAAAAATATAGTGCAGTTAAGTTACAAAATGAAATCAGCCTCGGAAAAGAAACAAATGCGACAATTACATGCAGGAGTATCATGTGTATTCGAAGGTGAGAGGAAAGAACCACAAATAGCTCGGAATTTTCATGGTTTTAATTATCGTGATTATTTATATAAGCAAAATATTCATTTCATATTGGACGCTACATATATTTCTGAATGCCATAAAATATCGTTGTCACTGGTGCAGTGGATTCTTCTTTTGAGGCAACAAGCAATCTCAGAAGTTACAGAAATGTTTCCAGAACAATCAGGTGCTTTTATGAATGCATTAGTATTTGGTGATAGACAACAAATGACATTTGAAGTTGAAGAGCAATATCAACAATTCGGTCTCGTGCATTTGTTGGCGATTTCAGGATCGCATATCGTATTGTTAATGGTAATCGTGTATTTTATTTTGCTAAGAAGCGGTGTGACAAGGGAGGTAGCGACAGTATGTCTTATCTTCTGCATTCCTCTATATATGATTTTAGCAGGAGCGTCACCATCTGTTATAAGAGCTTCTATAACAGGAGTTTTCATGTTAATTGCTTTTATGTGTTCTATTCGTTTATCTAGCTTAGATGCTTTAAGTATAACAGCTATATGTATGCTTATATTTGATCCATATCTCGTGTTTAATATTGGTTTTCAGTTTTCTTTCGTCGGTAGTTTTGCTTTACTTTTATCTGCCCCGCTTTTACTAGAGAGTGGTAATGGAGTAATTCGAAATTCTATTTATATTTCTCTTATTTCGCAGCTCGTTAGTACTCCGATTTTGTTATATCACTTCGGTTATTTTTCTCCATATAGTATTTTCTTAAATATCCTATACGTTCCGTTTTTATCTCTCGTTGTATTGCCGTGCTGTATTGTTATTTTGATATGTATACCGATCATTCCGTTTCTGGCAAAAAGGCTTGGGAATGTATTATCAATAGGTTTGAATCTTTCTAATGATTTTTTAAGTTATTGCGAAAACTTACCATTTACCCGTCTTAATTTCGGACAAACACCTATACTTCTTGTAGCCCTATATTGCGTGAGTATTATTAGTATATTGATGGTTTGGGAAAGGCGAATGACGAAGGGGATTCTGTTTATATCTGCGGGTGTATTTTTTTTTATTAGTACATGCCATTATGTATATCCGTATTTTCGAGAAAGTGGGAGTGTTACCTTTCTCGATGTTGGACAGGGAGATGCAATATTAATTCGCCTCCCGTATGATCAAGAGATTTACCTTATTGATACTGGTGGAACAATTCGTCCAAACAAGGAAGAATGGCAACGTAAAAAGCATGAATTTTCTGTCGGAAATGATATTTTGATTCCTTATTTACAAAAGGAAGGTATTAAAAAGATCGATAAATTAATTATAACGCATGGAGATGCGGACCATATAGGTGCTGCACAAGAGTTGTTATCAAATATAACCGTAAAAGAAGTTGTATTTGGCCGAAAGGAACAAGATGCGGAATTAGAAAAAATAGTAAAGAAACAGGCTTTAGAAAAGGAAGTGAAAATAAGAGAAGTGAGAGAAGGAGAAAGTTGGAGCATAAATGGAGCGGAATTTTTCGTATTAGCGCCAACAGGGAAGAAGAGCAGTGAAAATAACGCTTCAATTGTAATGTTGGCAAAATTAGGAGGACTAACGTGGTTGTTTACAGGTGATTTAGAAGAAGAAGGTGAGAAGTTTTTAGTAGCTACGTATCCAGAGTTGCGAGCGGATGTTTTAAAGGTTGCTCATCATGGGAGTAATACGTCATCTACAACAACTTTTCTGAGCGTCGTACAGCCTAATATAGCCGTTATTTCTGCCGGTGAGCGTAATAGGTATGGGCACCCTCATAAGGACGTTATAGAGCGTTTTGAGAAGAGGGGGATTGAAATATGGCGTACGGATAAGCAAGGGGCTATCTCCTATGTTTTTAAAGGGGAAAACGGAACCTTTCGCAGCAAAATCACATATGATGAAACACATAATAGATAAAAAAGACTGCCAGTAAGCAGCAGTCTTTAAGAACCGATAAATTTAATAACAGTTGCAATGATGAAAAGTGTTGCGAAAAAACCAAATGAGACGATAAATCCTACCCCTGAATCAATAGCGTCATTGCGTTTACTTTGAACGTTTTGTTCAAAATCATTCATTTAGAATCCCTCCCCAACATTCCACTTTAGTATAAAATATTGTCAGAAAAAAATCTACAATTTCCATGTGAGGAGAAATAGAGCGTTTTTACTACTTTTAGATCATGAAGTAATGTGAATTTTTGTTTCCAAGCATGTTAACAGTTGGCACTTATACTCGAATTTTTATTGCGAATAATAAAGGGAAGGTGATTACCGCACACCAATAAGAAACCCGGGGCTTATTGCGTGGCGTTTAATATAAATAAAGGGACGGGTTATATTGCCTGTTCCTTTGTACTTGTAAAACAAAAGCTAGGGCATTAGTATAAATATATATTGCCAAGTTAGGGAGTAGGAAAAAGTATGAGTGATATACATAAAAAGATTAAAAAGAAGCAGTTTGCTCCGTTATATTTACTGTATGGAACGGAAGCGTTTTTTATAAATGAAACGATAAAGCTTATTACAACAGAAGCGCTTGAAGAGGAAGATCGCGAGTTTAATGTTGTTACATATGATTTAGAAGAAGCGTATTTAGAAGATGTGGTTGAAGATGCACGTACACTTCCTTTTTTCGGAGAACGTAAAGTGTTATTAATAAAATCACCACTCTTTTTAACTTCACAAAAAGAAAAATTGGAACAAAATATAAAAATTTTAGAAGAATATATCGGGGAACCTTCTCCCTTTTCTATTCTTGTTTTTGTTGCGCCTTACGAAAAGCTGGATGAACGAAAAAAAATTACAAAACTATTAAAGAAAACAGCGGATGTAGTAGAAGCGAATGCAATGCAAGTGCAGGATGTTCAGAAGTGGATTGTTGCTCGGGCGGATGAAGTACATGTGCATATTGATCATGCGGCTGTTAGTTTGTTGTTAGAGCTTGTGGGAAGTAATGTAACAATGTTGGCGAAGGAAATGGACAAGTTAACGTTATACGTCGGTATGGGCGGAGAGATTACACCAAAACTCGTTGCAGAGCTTGTACCAAAATCAGTTGAACAAAATGTGTTTGCTTTGACAGAAAAAGTGGTGAAAAAAGATATCGCGGGTGCGATGCAAATTTTGGATGGATTATTTACGCAGCAGGAGGAACCTATTAAATTGCTTGCGTTATTAGTAAGTCAATTCCGTTTACTGCATCAAGTGAAAGAGTTACAGCAGCGTGGTTACGGCCAAAATCAAATCGCGTCTCATATTGGTGTGCATCCATATCGTGTAAAATTAGCGATGAATCAAACGAAGTTTTTCTCTTTTGAAGCATTAAAAAAAGTGATAATGGAATTAGCGGAAGCTGATTATAGTATGAAAACGGGAAAAATGGATAAAAAACTTGTGCTCGAGTTTTTCTTAATGCGGTTAAATCATATGTGATGAAACAAAAAAAGTTCACGTGCTAAGAGCGTGAACTTTTTTGTATATAAAAAAACGATCCGAATGGATCGTTTTTTAAACGCCTTACGCGTTTACTTGTTTCGCTAAGCGAGATTTTTGACGAGCTGCAGCGTTTTGGTGGATAAGACCTTTACGAGCTGCTTTGTCAAGTTTTTTAGAAGCAGTTTTGAAAGCTTCTTTAGCATTTTCAAGATCGTTATTAGTAACTAAAGCTTCTACAGTTTTAACAGCAGAACGCATGTCAGACTTGATAGAAGCGTTATGTGCACGACGCTCTTCGCTAAGTTTAGCGCGTTTGATAGCAGATTTGATGTTTGCCATACTTTTCACCTCCCTGGTGCAATCGAATGACTCGATTCTTAACATAGAACAAGTGATATTCTATCAAACGGTGAAGAGAATTGCAATAGTATATCCATGAAATTTCACGTAAAGGAAAGAATGACCTTATATAACTTTGGGAAATCTAACGATATTTACTATGAATGACGGAGGAGATACGATGAAAGAACCACTAGATTTAAGTAAATATAGTGTTAGAACGGACCTTGCTGTAGAGGCACATCAAATGCTGCAAGAGCGCCAAGAAGAGCAACAAGGGATACAAGGAGTTGTTGTAAAAGAGAGGGAAGAAGAAGGTATTACCATTACAAAAGTAACGATTGATGAAGTTGCCTCGGAATCGATGGGTAAAAAACCTGGAAATTATTTAACGCTTGAAGTACAAGGTATACGTCAACAAGATACGGAGCTGCAACAAAAAGTAGAGCGTATTTTTGCAAAAGAATTTTCGTATTTCTTAGAAGAGGTTGGCGTTACGAAAGAAGCGAGCTGTTTAATTGTTGGTCTTGGGAATTGGAATGTAACACCAGATGCGCTTGGACCGATAGTTGTAGAAAATGTATTGGTAACGAGACATTTATTTCAATTGCAGCCTGAAAGTGTAGAAGAAGGCTTTAGGCCTGTTAGTGCAATTCGGCCCGGGGTAATGGGGATTACAGGAATTGAAACGAGCGATGTCATTTATGGAATCATTGAGAAGACAAAGCCAGACTTTGTCATTGCAATTGATGCATTAGCTGCTCGTTCTATTGAAAGGGTAAATAGTACGATACAAATTTCTGATACAGGAATTCATCCTGGATCGGGTGTTGGGAATAAACGTAAGGAACTCAGTAAAGAAACATTAGGTATTCCTGTTATCGCAATTGGTGTTCCGACTGTGGTGGATGCCGTTTCGATTACAAGCGATACAATTGATTTTATTTTGAAACATTTTGGCCGAGAGATGAAAGAGGGAAACAAACCTTCCCGATCTTTGTTGCCAGCTGGTTTTACATTTGGAGAAAAGAAAAAATTAACAGAAGAGGATATGCCGGATGAAAAAAGCCGAAATATGTTTTTAGGTGCTGTAGGTACACTGGAAGATGAAGAGAAAAGAAAATTAATTTATGAAGTGTTATCTCCTCTTGGTCATAATTTAATGGTGACTCCGAAAGAAGTGGATGCCTTCATAGAGGATATGGCAAATGTAATAGCAAGTGGTTTAAATGCAGCGCTGCATCATCAAATTGATCAAGATAATACAGGAGCATATACACATTGATGAGAAGAGATGATAATCATGTAAGCCGCTTTTCGCTTTTATGTATATGTAGTGCGGCTATATGCTTACTTATGGTAATAGCAGGGGTGGCACTTGCAAATCACGGATTGAAAAGTATGAAAGGATATCAGCAAATGTCGTATGAACAAATCGCTCATATGACAGGAACAAAAGGTGATGCTGCTGAATCAGAAATTTTGGAGAGTTCGTTTTCCGCCACTGAAAAACAAAAACAATTAGAAAGCTTAAAAAGTTTTAATATTGTAGAAGGAATGGGCATGGCGATAGCAAGCGTTGCCTATGAAATAACAAAGTTTGGAACAGATATAGTTGTTGGGAAAGTAAAAGGGATTTTTAGTTAAGAGTCAAACGGAGGACGGTTGTTTTACAGGTTTGTAAGACAGCCGTTCTTTAATTTGAAAAAGGTTTGTCTCTTATGGTTTGTTCGCATAAGATATAAATAGAATGATTTGTATTGTAAGCAGCACGAGTTTTCATTGAATCTTTGCTGCTCTATTGATATAATCAGTGCTAGTGTATATTGGCGAGACTATTAGGAGTTGAGAACATAGATGAACAAAGAAGAAAGAGCAAAAAGACAGTCCAAAATTCGTAATTTCTCTATCATTGCTCATATTGACCACGGAAAGTCAACGTTAGCAGACCGTATTTTAGAGAAAACAAACGCGTTAACACAACGTGAAATGAAAGCTCAGTTGCTTGACTCTATGGATTTAGAGCGTGAGCGTGGTATTACAATTAAATTAAACGCAGTACAATTAAACTATAAAGCAAAAGACGGCGAAGAATATATTCTTCACTTAATTGATACACCAGGACACGTCGACTTTACGTACGAAGTATCTCGTAGTTTAGCGGCTTGTGAAGGTGCAATTCTTGTAGTAGATGCAGCGCAAGGTATTGAAGCGCAAACGTTAGCGAACGTATACTTAGCGCTTGATAACAATTTAGAAATTTTACCGGTTATTAATAAAATCGATTTACCAAGTGCAGACCCAGAGCGTGTACGCCAAGAGGTGGAAGATGTAATTGGATTAGATGCATCAGAAGCTGTACTTGCTTCGGCAAAAGCTGGGATTGGCATTGAAGAGATTTTAGAACAAATCGTTGAAAAAGTGCCAGCACCAACAGGTGATTCAGAAGAACCGTTACAATGTATGATCTTTGACTCTTTATATGATCCATACCGCGGTGTAATTGCGTATATCCGTGTTGTAAATGGAACGGTAAAAGTTGGCGATAAAGTACGTATGATGGCAACTGGAAAAGAATTTGAAGTAACAGAAGTAGGTGTGTTTACACCGAAAACTACGCAACGTGATGAGTTAACAGTAGGTGATGTAGGTTTCTTAGCGGCATCGATTAAAAATGTTGGTGACACACGCGTTGGTGATACGATTACACATGCGAAACGTCCAGCAGCTGAGCCATTACCTGGTTACCGTAAATTAAATCCAATGGTATTCTGTGGTCTGTACCCGATTGACTCTGCACGTTACAACGACTTACGTGATGCGCTAGAGAAATTAGAATTAAACGATTCTGCTCTTGAGTTTGAGCCAGAAACATCTCAAGCGCTAGGATTTGGTTTCCGTTGTGGATTCTTAGGACTTCTTCATATGGAAATCATTCAAGAGCGTATTGAACGTGAATTTAAAATTGATTTAATTACAACAGCGCCAAGTGTTATTTATAAAGTATTCTTAACGAATGGTGAAGACATGATTGTCGATAACCCGTCTAATATGCCGGATCCACAGACAATTGATCGTGTTGAAGAGCCATTTGTTAAAGCAGCAATTATGGTTCCGAATGACTATGTTGGAGCTGTAATGGAAATCTGCCAAGGTAAACGCGGAACGTTTATTGATATGCAATATTTAGATGAAACGCGTGTTACTTTGACATATGAAATCCCATTATCAGAAATCGTATATGACTTCTTCGATCAGTTGAAATCAAATACGAAAGGATATGCATCATTTGATTATGAATTAATTGGTTACAAGCCATCTAAACTTGTGAAAATGGATATTCTTTTAAATTCTGAGCAAGTCGATGCTCTATCATTTATCGTACACCGTGATTCAGCATATGACCGTGGTAAAGTAATCGTAGAAAAATTAAAAGAATTAATTCCAAGACAGCAGTTCGAAGTGCCAATTCAAGCGACGATCGGAAACAAAGTTGTAGCGCGTTCTACAATTAAAGCGATGCGTAAAAACGTACTTGCGAAATGTTACGGTGGTGACATTTCTCGTAAGCGTAAACTTCTTGATAAGCAAAAAGAAGGTAAAAAACGTATGAAGTCTGTTGGTTCTGTAGAAGTACCGCAAGAAGCATTCATGGCTGTACTGAAAATGGATGACAACTAATAGTTGGAATGAAAAAAGAAGTCGTTTATGCGGCTTCTTTTTTACGTATAATTACTTTTTAGACATCTGAGTAGCTCTCATTTACAATAGTGAGAGAGCTTTTTAGTTCATATAAAGTTAGGAGTTTGTTAATGTCCGAAAATATTCGAAAAGATATTCAAGAAAAAATACAAAATGGCAATTTTAATTGTGAAAAGGAATTGACGCTTTCTATTATTAGTGGAAAGTGGAAAGTTGTGATATTGTGGCATCTTGGTGTGGAAGGGCCTCATCGTTTTAGTGAATTACAGCGATTATTTCCGAGCATTTCTCATAAAGTTTTATCAAACCAATTAAAAGAGTTAATGGAAGATGGGATTGTTGATCGAACAGTATACCCAGAAATTCCACCGCGAGTGGAATATTATATGACGGAATTAGGCATGTCGCTTTTACCAATCGTTGAAATGATGTATGATTGGGGAAAAATGCGAATGGAACAAATTCGTAATACGTTAGAGAAGTAAAAGAAGCCTCCCGAGCGTGGAGGTTTTCTTTTTAGAAAGGTAGGAGTTAGTTTTGGTGCAAGCTGCATATATTCATATTCCGTTTTGTCAGCATATTTGTCACTATTGTGATTTTAATAAAGTGTTTATTGAACGCCAGCCGGTCGATCAATATTTAGAGTATTTAGAGAAAGAAATAATAAATACAGTTCAAAAGGTACCGTTTGATAGTATGAAAACGATTTTTGTTGGCGGGGGAACTCCAACAGCATTAAATATGGAACAGACAAAGAAATTATTAAATATTATAAATCGTCGTTTACGTCCGTTTGCCCCGAATTGTGAATTAACATTTGAAGCGAATCCAGGTGATTTGCCGAAAGAGAAATTAAATGTATTGCTAGAAGGTGGAGTGAACCGAATTAGTTTTGGGGTGCAAACATTTCGAGATGAATTGCTTGAGAAAATTGGACGTAAGCATACGAGAGAAGATGCGTTTGTAGCAATTAGAGAAGCGCAAGAAGTAGGCTTTAAAAATATAAATGTAGATATTATTTATGCTCTGCCAGGACAGACGATAGAAGATGTAAAAGAAACATTAGACATTGCTTTTACGCTTGGTGTACAACATTTCTCGGCATATTCATTAATTGTGGAACCGAAAACAGTATTTTATAACTTAATGAATAAAGGGAAATTAAGACTTCCAGGTGAAGACCATGAAGCGAAAATGTACGAAATGGTAATGGATGAAATGGAGAAACATGGCTATACCCAGTATGAAATTAGTAATTTTTCAAAAGGGAATAATGAAAGTAGACATAATCTCACATACTGGAATAATGAAGAGTATTATGGATTTGGAGCTGGAGCGCATAGTTATGTAAATGGAGAACGTATCCAAAATGTAGGGCCGCTCAAGCAATATTTCAATAAAATCGATGAAATCGGATTTCCGTATTTAGATGTTCACGTGGTGACGGAGAAAGAAAAAATGGAAGAAGAATTGTTCTTAGGACTCCGAAAAACAAAAGGTGTATCTAAAATAGCGTTTCAAAAGAAATTTAATATGGAAATGGATCAAGTTTTCGCGAAGCAGTTACAAAACAACCAAGAACAAGGATTGCTTGAAGAGAGCGATGGATATGTTCGTTTAACGCGAAAAGGAAAATTATTAGGGAATGAAGTATTCCAATCATTTTTGATTGACTAATTAAATGTTCCATTAACGTGAAAAAGTTTCATTATTTCGTGACGTTTCCGTTGACAATTGAATGTCAATTTTGGTAAGTTATTAATAGATTTAGCACTCGAAGACAAAGAGTGCTAACAGAGGTGATGATGAGATGCTTACGGAACGTCAGCTCTTAATTTTACAAACAATTATTGATGACTTTATTGGATCAGCGCAACCTGTTGGGTCAAGGACGTTGGCTAAAAAAGATGAAATTACATTTAGTTCAGCTACTATACGAAATGAAATGGCTGATTTAGAGGAACTAGGATTTATTGAGAAAACGCACAGTTCTTCTGGACGTGTTCCTTCTGAAAAAGGATACCGATTTTATGTAGACCATCTTTTAGCGCCGCAAAATTTACCGAACGATGAAATTGTACAAATTAAAGATTTATTTGCTGAAAGAATTTTTGAAGCGGAAAAGATTGCACAACAATCAGCTCAAATTTTATCAGAGCTTACAAATTATACGGCCATTGTTCTTGGACCGAAGTTAAGCACAAATAAACTTAAAAACGTACAAATTGTTCCGCTTGATCGTCAAACCGCAGTCGCTATTATTGTAACGGATACAGGGCATGTACAAAGCAAAACGATTACCGTTCCGGAATCTGTTGATTTATCAGATTTAGAAAAAATGGTTAATATTTTAAATGAAAAGCTATCGGGCGTACCAATGTCGGAACTCCATAATAAAATCTTTAAGGAGATTGTTACGGTATTGCGTGGGTATGTTCATAATTACGATAGTGCAATAAAAATATTGGATGGTACATTTCAAGTTCCGTTATCGGAAAAGATATACTTTGGAGGGAAGGCAAATATGCTTTCGCAACCAGAGTTTCATGACATTCAAAAAGTTAGATCTTTACTTACCATGATTGATAACGAAGCTGAGTTTTATGATATTTTGCGTCATAAACAAGTTGGTATTCAAGTGAAAATTGGTAGGGAAAACTCTGCGACAGCCATGGAAGATTGTAGTTTGATTTCTGCAACATATTCGATTGGAGAAGAACAACTTGGAACAATTGCAATTTTAGGTCCAACGAGAATGCAATACTCTCGTGTAATTAGTTTGTTGCAGTTATTTACAAGGCAAATTACAGATGGACTAAAAAAATAAAGAATAAAGAAGAATACATTCGCTCAAGTGATAAGCAATACATCACTGTGTGTAATATATAACTATACTTAGGTAATCATGCTATGCATGATACCTAATACCTTTTAAGGAGGTGAAAATTGTGGAAGAGCGTAACGAACAAGTTGTAGAAGAAGTGAAAGAAGAAGTAAAAGAAGCACAAGTTGAAGAAGCCGTAACATCTGAAGACAGCGAAGAAACTGTTGAAGAAAAAAGTGAGGCTGCTCTTTTACAAGAAAAAGTAGATGAATTGCAAGCGAAACTGACGGAAACGGAAGGCCGTATGCTACGTCTACAAGCTGATTTTGAAAATTATAAGCGTCGTGTTCAAATGGATAAACAGGCTGCTGAAAAATATAGAGCACAAAGTCTTGTTTCAGATATTTTGCCAGCTCTTGATAATTTTGAAAGAGCGATGCAAGTGGAAGCAACTGATGAGCAAATGAAGTCCTTATTACAAGGGATGGAAATGGTATATCGTCAATTGTTAGAAGCGATGACAAAAGAAGGTGTAGAAGCGATTGAAGCTGTTGGTAAACAGTTTGATCCTCATGAACACCAAGCTGTTATGCAAGTAGAAGACAGCGAATTTGAATCAAATGCGGTTGTGGAAGAATTCCAAAAAGGTTATAAATTAAAAGACCGTGTAATTCGCCCATCGATGGTAAAAGTAAATCAATAATTTACATAAAAGTAGGAGGATTCGCCATGAGTAAAATTATCGGTATTGACTTAGGTACAACAAACTCTTGTGTAGCTGTTATGGAAGGTGGAGAACCAAAGGTTATCCCAAATCCAGAAGGAAACCGTACAACACCTTCTGTTGTAGCTTTCAAAAATGAAGAACGTCAAGTTGGGGAAGTAGCAAAGCGTCAAGCAATTACAAACCCAAATACAATCATGTCTGTTAAACGTCATATGGGTACAGACTACAAAGTAGAAATCGAAGGTAAAGAATATACACCTCAAGAAATTTCTGCAATCATTTTACAAAACTTAAAAGCTTCTGCTGAAGCATATTTAGGTGAAACAGTAACGAAAGCTGTTATTACAGTACCTGCATACTTCAACGATGCAGAGCGTCAAGCAACGAAAGATGCTGGTCGTATCGCTGGTTTAGAAGTTGAGCGTATCATTAACGAACCAACAGCAGCAGCGCTTGCTTACGGTTTAGAAAAACAAGATGAAGAGCAAAAAATCTTAGTATATGACTTAGGTGGCGGTACATTTGACGTATCTATCCTTGAGTTAGCAGATGGAACATTTGAAGTTATTTCAACTGCTGGTGACAACCGTCTTGGTGGAGATGACTTTGACCAAGTTATCATTGATCACTTAGTAGCTGAGTTCAAAAAAGAAAATAACATTGATTTAAGCCAAGATAAAATGGCACTTCAACGTTTGAAAGATGCAGCTGAAAAAGCGAAAAAAGATCTTTCAGGTGTAACACAAACACAAATTTCATTGCCATTCATTAGTGCTGGAGCTGCTGGTCCATTACACTTAGAATTAACATTAACAAGAGCGAAATTCGAAGAGCTTTCAGCAAACCTTGTTGAAAGAACATTAGAACCAACTCGTCGTGCTTTAAAAGATGCTGGTCTATCTGCAAGTGAATTAGATCGCGTTATCCTTGTAGGTGGTTCTACTCGTATCCCAGCTGTACAAGAAGCTATTAAACGTGAAACTGGTAAAGAACCATATAAAGGTGTAAACCCGGATGAAGTTGTAGCATTAGGTGCTGCAGTTCAAGGTGGCGTACTTACTGGTGATGTAGAAGGCGTACTATTATTAGATGTAACTCCACTTTCTTTAGGTATTGAAACTATGGGTGGTGTGTTCACGAAATTAATCGAGCGTAACACTACAATTCCAACGAGTAAATCACAAGTATTCTCAACAGCTGCTGATAACCAACCAGCAGTAGACATTCACGTATTACAAGGTGAGCGTCCAATGTCAGCTGACAACAAAACGTTAGGACGTTTCCAATTAACGGATATCCCACCAGCACCACGTGGTATTCCACAAATCGAAGTAACATTCGATATTGATGCGAACGGTATCGTTAACGTACGTGCAAAAGATTTAGGAACAAGCAAAGAACAAGCTATTACAATCCAATCTTCTTCAGGTCTTTCTGATGAAGAAGTAGATCGTATGGTAAAAGAAGCAGAAGCAAACGCTGACGCTGACCAAAAACGTAAGGAAGAAGTTGAACTTCGTAACGAAGCTGACCAACTTGTATTCCAAACAGATAAAGTTGTAAAAGATTTAGAAGGTAAAGTAGATGCAGCTGAAGTTGCAAAAGCAACAGAAGCGAAAGAAGCATTACAAGCTGCGATTGAGAAGAACGAGCTTGAGGAAATCCGTGCGAAAAAAGACGCTTTACAAGAAATCGTACAACAACTAACTGTTAAACTATATGAGCAAGCTCAAGCAGCTGCAGGGCAAGCAGAAGGTGCACAAGGAGCACAAGATGCTGGCGCGAAGAAAGACAATGTAGTAGACGCTGAGTTTGAAGAAGTAAAAGAAGACAAGTAATTCAACTTTAAACATAATAAGTAAGATGACAAAAAGTCAAAGTCAAGCGTGCCTTGGCTTTGGCTTTTTTCACGAATGAGAAGGAATGTGTAAGGGTCTTAAGTTTTTTACTTTGCATACTGTAAGTGAGGAAACTTTGTTGCAAAGCACTTTCTTTCGGTGTTAAAATTACGTTTATGTGAAAGATTCGGGGGTTGTAAATTTATGAGTAAACGAGATTATTATGAGGTCCTTGGACTTAGCAAGGGTGCTTCAAAAGATGAAATAAAAAAAGCGTATCGTCGTTTGGCTAAAAAATACCATCCAGACGTAAGTAAAGAAGAAAATGCAATTGAAAAGTTTAAAGAAGTACAAGAAGCATACGAAGTATTAAGCGACGATCAAAAGCGTGCGCAATATGATCAATTTGGTCATGCTGGTGCTAATCAAGGCTTCGGTGGCTTTGGCGGCGGAGGAGACTTCGGTGGTGGCTTCGGTTTTGAAGATATCTTTAGTTCATTCTTTGGCGGCGGTGGCGGCAGACGTCGTGATCCAAATGCTCCGCGCCAAGGTGCTGACTTACAATATCAAGTCACTTTAGATTTTGAAGAAGCTATTTTTGGTAAAGAGTTAAATGTTGAGATTCCAGTAGAAGATCCATGTGATACTTGTAAAGGTAGCGGGGCAAAACCAGGAACTTCAAAAGAAACATGTAAACATTGCTCAGGATCAGGGCAAGTAAGTGTAGAACAAAATACACCATTTGGTCGTATCGTAAACCGTCAAGCTTGCGGTCATTGTTCAGGAACTGGGCAAATCATTAAAGAAAAATGTACGACATGCCACGGTTCTGGTAAAGTTCGTAAACGTAAAAAAATCAATGTTAAAATTCCAGCAGGTATCGATAATGGTCAACAAATCCGCGTATCTGGAAAAGGTGAAGCGGGCGTAAATGGCGGCCCAGCAGGAGATTTATATGTTGTTGTTCATGTAAGAAATCATGAATTCTTTGAGCGCGAAGGAGATCACATTATTTGCGAAATGCCATTAACATTTGCGCAAATGGCACTTGGTGATGAAGTAGAAGTTCCTACTGTTCATGGTAAAGTGAAGCTGAAAATTCCAGCAGGAACACAAACAGGAACAGAATTCCGCCTAAAAGGAAAGGGTGCTCCGAACGTACGTGGATACGGTCAAGGAGATCAATATGTAGTCGTGCGTGTTGTTGTACCGACGAAATTAACTTCACAGCAAAAAGATTTATTGCGTGAATTTGCAGGACAAGAAGAGCAGGATGATAGTTTATTCGGAAAGCTTAAACGTGCTTTCAAAGGGGAATAATGGAAATAAAAAATGGAGTTGGTAAATTGTGAAATGGTCAGAAATTAGTATTCATACAACAGAAGAAGCAGTAGAAGCTGTCTCTCATATTTTACATGAAGCTGGTGCTAGTGGAGTTGCGATTGAGGACCCAGCGGAGTTGACGAAAGAGCGCGAGCAACAATATGGTGAAATTTATGCATTGAACCCAGATGAGTATCCGGCAGAAGGTGTGTTAATAAAAGCATATTTCCCGCAAACGGATTCTTTACATGAAACAATTGCAGGTGTAAAATCATCTATTGATGTGCTTCCATCTTACGACATCGAAATTGGTACTGGAAATATTACCGTTAACGAAGTCAATGAAGAAGATTGGGCTACTGCTTGGAAAAAATATTACCATCCAGTACAAATTTCTGATACATTCACAATTGTACCGACTTGGGAAGAATATACACCATCTTCTCCGGAAGAAAAAATTATTGAATTAGATCCAGGTATGGCGTTTGGGACAGGAACTCATCCAACAACAACGATGTGTATCCGTGCTTTAGAAAAAACAGTACAGCCAGGTAACACAATCATTGATGTAGGAACAGGTTCTGGTGTGCTGAGTATTGCAGCAGCAAAACTAGGTGCGTCTTCTGTTCAAGCATATGATTTAGATCCGGTTGCGGTTGAAAGTGCAGAAATGAATGTACGTTTAAATAAAACAGATGATATCGTGACTGTTGGACAAAATAGTCTTTTAGAGGGTATTGAAGGTCCTGTTGATTTAATCGTAGCTAACTTATTAGCAGAAATTATTCTTTTATTCCCTGAAGATGCAGCAAGAGTTGTGAAGTCAGGCGGATTATTTATTACATCGGGCATTATTGCTGCAAAGGAAAAAGTAATTTCTGAAGCGCTAGAAAAAGCTGGATTTACAATTGAAGAAGTGTTGCGAATGGAAGATTGGGTAGCAATTATTGCACGAAATGCGTAATATAGATTTTAGTCTATAATGAAAAGGGGAGTCTCTCACTATAAGGTGAGGGACTTGCCGTTTGTTATATGAAAAATGATAACGTTTCGTTCTTTTCGTAAGTATTGGCTTACGAAAGGAACGAAACTCTACTAAGGTGATTATATGCAACGTTATTTTGTAGAAGAGAAATATGTAAATGAGACAAGTATTCGCATTGTAGGTGATGACGTACATCATATAGCAAGAGTGATGCGTATGTCAGCTGGTGATCACATTTATTGCTGTGTAAACGGAAAAACAGCCGTATGTTCAATTGATGAAATTACCAGTGAATTTATTCATACGGCTATTGTAGAATGGGTAGAGACGTCAAGTGAACTTCCTGTTTTCGTGACGATTGCAAGTGGACTGCCGAAAGGAGACAAGCTAGAGTTAATTTTTCAAAAAGGAACTGAGCTTGGGGCAGCTGCATTCTTACCATTTCAAGCATCTCGCTCTATCGTAAAATGGGATGCGAAAAAAGCTGATAAAAAAGTTGAGCGTTTAAGAAAAATTGTGAAAGAAGCTGCGGAACAATCACATAGAAGTGAAATTCCAGAAGTACACACCCCAGCATCGTTTAAACAATTGCTGTCAATGAGTGGTGAGTATGATGTTTGCCTTGTTGCTTACGAAGAGGAAGCGAAACAAGGCGAGAAATCTAATTTTGCGAAAGCTTTAACGATGATGAAACCAGGTCAAAAGCTATTGATTGTATTTGGCCCAGAAGGCGGTTTAGCTGAGGAAGAGATTACAGCGCTTCGTGAACATAAATTTGTACCATGTAGTTTAGGACCAAGAATTTTAAGAACAGAAACGGCGCCGTTATACGCGTTAAGTGCTGCTTCGTATCATTTTGAATTGATGGGGTGATGATCAATGTCAACTGTTGCGTTCCATACGTTAGGTTGTAAAGTAAACCACTATGAAACAGAAGCCATTTGGCAATTGTTTAAACAAGGTGGATATGAAAGAACTGAATATGAAAAGAAAGCTGATGTATATGTTATCAATACATGTACAGTAACAAATACGGGAGATAAGAAAAGTCGTCAAGTTATTAGACGTGCTGTTCGTCAAAACCCAGATGCGGTTATTTGTGTAACGGGATGTTATGCACAAACATCTCCAGCGGAAATTATGGCGATTCCAGGTGTAGATATTGTAGTTGGTACACAAGATCGTGAAAAGATGTTAGGATACATCGAAGAATTCCGTAAAGAGCGTCAGCCAATTAATGCTGTCCGCAACATTATGAAAACACGTGTATACGAAGAACTGGATGTACCTTATTTCACGGATCGTACACGTGCATCTTTAAAAATACAAGAAGGTTGTAATAACTTCTGTACATTCTGTATTATTCCTTGGGCGCGTGGTTTAATGCGTTCTCGCGATGGGAAAGAAGTTATTAAACAAGCGCAGCAATTAGTAGATGCAGGCTATAAGGAAATCGTATTAACAGGTATTCATACAGGTGGATACGGTGAAGATATTAAAGATTATAACTTAGCTGGATTACTTCGTGATATGGAAGCGGAAGTAGACGGATTAAAACGTCTTCGTATTTCTTCTATTGAAGCGAGTCAGATTTCAGATGAAGTAATTGAAGTGTTAGATAAGTCTGAAGTAGTTGTACGTCATTTACACATTCCGTTGCAATCTGGATCTAATACTGTATTAAAGCGTATGCGTCGTAAATATACGATGGAATTTTTCCAGGAGCGCTTAGATCGTTTGAAAGAAGCGTTACCAGGTCTTGCGATTACATCAGACGTAATCGTTGGTTTCCCAGGTGAAACAGAAGAAGAATTCATGGAAACATACAATTTCATTAAAGAGAATCGCTTCTCTGAGTTGCACGTATTCCCGTACTCAAAACGTACAGGAACACCTGCAGCGCGTATGGAAGATCAAGTTCCTGAAGATGTGAAGAATGATCGTGTTCACCGTTTAATTGAACTATCTAATCAATTAGCGAAAGAGTATGCATCACAGTTTGAAGGAGAAGTACTTGAAATTATTCCAGAAGAACAATTTAAAGAGGGCGACCGTGAAGGCCTATATGTAGGTTATACAGATAACTACTTGAAAATTGTATTTGAAGGATCAGAAGAATTAATCGGTAAATTAGTGAAAGTAAAAATCACAAAAGCTGGTTATCCATATAACGAAGCGCAATTTGTTCGTGTCCTTGAAGATGATGTGAAAAAGGAATCAGCAAGCGCATAAAGTGAAACTTTAATGAGCGTGGGATTCATTCCCCGCTCATTATTAGCCCGCACCAATCGGGATAAAAAAGCATGCAAACGGAAACGATTTGCATGCTTTCTTTTTTAGTGGAGAAGTTAAGTACTGAAAATGTACGAAATGAGTAGTTTTTCCGTACGTTTCTGCATGAAAAAAGGTATAATGACAAAAATATAGTTGCCTTCAGGGGAAAAGATAACAGCTATCTGCATAGTTTTTGAAAAAGGAAGAGCATCTATTCTTCTTTTATTCTGTCAAATAGTTGACCTGAAGTGATAAAATGTATTATAATCGTAAAAGACATGCTGAAGAAGTGTTTCTTTTTGCATGCTGGAGTTAGTATGTAAGTGTGATGTTTCGGAGGGAGGGAAAGAGAATGTCAAAAACAGTCGTTCGTAAAAACGAGTCTTTGGAGGATGCACTTCGCCGTTTTAAAAGATCGGTTTCTAAAACTGGTACACTTGCTGAAGCAAGAAAGCGCGAGTTTTATGAAAAACCAAGTGTAAAACGTAAGAAGAAATCTGAAGCGGCAAGAAAGCGTAAATTCTAAGAGAGGGTGTAAGTTATGAGTCTTCTCGGTCGTTTAAACGATGATATGAAACAAGCGATGAAGAATAAACAAAAAGAAAAATTAACCGTCATTCGTATGGTTAAGGCTGCTTTACAAAATGAAGGTATTAAACTACAGCATACTCTTACTGAAGAAGAGGAACTAACAGTTTTAGCTCGTGAAGTAAAACAGCATAAGGACTCCCTCCTTGAATTTAAAAAAGCTGGTCGTGAAGACCTTGTTAATAAACTGCAAAGTGAAATTCAGATTTTAAGCGCATATTTGCCGGAGCAATTAACGGAAGAAGAGCTAGTTGATATAATCAAGCAAGTTATTTCTGAAGTTGGTGCGACGTCTAAAGCAGATATGGGTAAGGTGATGACTGCTGTTATGCCGAAAGTAAAAGGTAAAACAGATGGATCGCTTGTGAATAAGCTGGTTATCCAGCTATTAGCATAAAAAAACGTCTCATTTCGTATGAGACGTTTTTTTATGCTTTTTTCAGTTTGGACGTGATATTACAAGCTCTTTTTTCATACATATGGGATGAGAGGGGGTCTTTTGGGATGAAAAAATTAGAACAAATGAAGAATTGGTTAACGAAGCAAATAGACCTACCAGTGGATGTGCTAATGGATCTACCTCGGATCACGCTTGTTGGGCAAGTGCATATCTATATAGAAAATCATCGAGGTTTATTAGTGTTTTCAGATAAAGAAGTAAGATTGTTGTTAAAACATGGTCAGTTATTGATTAAGGGGCAGTCCTTTGTTATTAAAACAATCCTTCCGGAAGAACTTTTGCTTGAAGGGATAATTGAGCAAGTGACGTTTTTAGAAGACGAACAGAAAGAGAAGTAAGGGAAACTTCCGTATGTGAAGTTTTTCTTCTTTATTCTAATGATTTGTCCCTACTATTTAAGTTTATCCCGCTTTAATGGGCAGTAAGCCCCCGCCTCAAAATTCAGCGAAAGCAAAGAAGTTAGGTGGGGGTCGGGCTATCCATTAAAGTCCAATTGGTGAGGGCTGATTAAAGTCTCACTTTATCCCGCTATTTATGGAAAATAAAACTCTTTATTTCATTTTCGTACGAGCTATTTTGCTAATTAAAGTGAAAAGTAGTGTGTCTACTTTTGGAAAGGTAGTGAAGGTAGTAGATGAAAAATAAATGGTTTATAAAGTGGCTTGGATATGTGAAGGTACGAATTGAAGGTAGAGGAGCGGAGCGGTTTGTTAACGAATGTGTGCGTAGAAAATTATTAGTTTGGGACGTTAAGAAAATTGCCGATGAAACGTTAGTCTTTTGTATGCTATTACGAGATGTGAAAAAAATAAAGCCGATTTATAGAAAAAATGAGTGTAAACTATATTTTATTGGGCGTTACGGTTTTCCATTTTGGAATAAGCGCTTAATTAAAAATAGTGGATTCTTAATTGGTTTTTTAATTTTCTTCTTTGGTATGATTGCATTATCGAATATGGTTTGGAAAATTGAAATTACAGGAGCGAAACCTGAAACAGAATATATATTGATGAAAGAATTGGACAAAATGGGTATTAAAAAAGGAAAATTACAATTCCAAATGCCTAGTGTAGAAGATGTACAACGTCATTTGACGGACAATATTAATGCGATTACTTGGGCAGGACTAGAAGTAAGGGGAACGACGTACCATTTTAAAATTGTTGAAAAAAATGAGCCGAAAAAAGAAAAAGAACAAAGGCCGCAAAATTTAGTGGCAAAAAAAGAAGCGATTGTTACAAAAACATTTGTTGAAGTTGGAAAACCAGTCGTTTTAAAAAATGATCATGTAGAAAAAGGGCAGCTTCTCGTATCAGGGATATACGGTAATGAGGAGAGTCCAACCATTGTTTCGGCGAAAGGTATTGTATATGGAGAAACGTGGTACACCTCTGAGGTGAATGTACCACTCAAGACGCAATTTCAAGTATATACTGGTAATACGTATAATGAGCATTACCTTACATTTGGGAGTACAAAAATAAAAATATGGGGATTTCAGCATGATAAGTATAAACGTTCTCGTACGGAAAGTGTAAAACATGATGTGAAATTATTTGGTTTTACACTGCCGATTGCATATGAAAAAGATGTAGTGCGAGAAGAGGAAGAGGCGAACCGAGAATATACAGAAAAACAGGCAATGAAAGTAGCGAAAGAAATGGCCGAAAAAGAACTAAAGAAAAAATTGGATGAACATGCTATGATTGTAAGTGATAAGATTTTGAGTAAAGAGGTTGAGGCGGATCAACTAAAAGTCACTTTGCATTATACTGTGATTGAAAATATTGCAGAGCCACAACCAATATCCGAATCCGATATTCAAGGAGACTGAGTAATGGCAGAACAATTAGTAGAAATGAACCAACAATTGGAAAATACTAACGAAGCAATCGCTCTTTTTGGAGTCAATGATGCTCATTTGAAAGTAATTGAACGGGAACTGAATGTATCAATCGTAACTAGAGGTGAAACTGTTCATGCATCTGGAGCAGTTGAAACTGTGACACTCGTAGAAAAAATCTTACAACAACTACTTGTTGTTATTCGAAAAGGTGTGTTAATTACAGAAAGAGATGTTGCGTATGCAATTCAGCTCGCACAACAAGGGAAAATTGCTCAATTTGAAGAGTTATATGAAGAAGAAATCTTTAAAACGGCAAAAGGTAAATCCATTCGTGTAAAAACGATGGGACAAAGAAGATATATTCATGCAATGAAGAAAAATGATATTGTATTTGGAATAGGACCTGCCGGGACTGGGAAAACATACTTAGCTGTAGTAATGGCTGTAAGAGCTTTAAAGCAAGGGTATGTAAAGAAAATCATTTTAACGAGACCGGCTGTAGAAGCTGGAGAAAGTTTAGGATTTTTACCAGGTGATTTGAAAGAGAAGGTAGATCCGTACTTACGTCCATTGTATGATGCTCTGCACGATATTCTTGGACAAGAATATACGCAGCGTATGATGGAGAGAGGTGTAATTGAAATCGCGCCTCTTGCTTATATGAGAGGACGTACGCTCGATGATTCATTTGTTATTTTAGATGAAGCGCAAAATACAACGGGTGCACAAATAAAAATGTTTTTAACTAGATTAGGTTTTAGTTCTAAAATGGTTATTACGGGGGACCCTTCACAAGTAGACTTACCAAAGGGGGTAAAATCAGGGCTTACGCTAGCCGCTAACATTTTATCTGGTGTATCAGGTCTTTCATTCATTACGTTAGAACAAACGGACGTTGTAAGGCATCCACTGGTACAACGTATTATTGAGGCATATGATAAAATGGAATGATCCTATTTGTCAGGATCATTTCTTTTTGTATTAAGGTTGGCGAACGGCATATTTTTTACTATCATAAAAGATAAGAGAAATAAACTATAGGTACTGGTGTATAAAAATGTTACCTAAAAGTATCGTTGGCTAGAAGAAATGAAAGCTATAAATAGTTTCACTTTATTTCTAGAGAGGAGAAGGTATTGAAATCATGTTAAGATCTCAAGAAATTTCTAAGTGGTTTCGTAATTTACAACATTCGAAAAAACTAAGTTGGATTTCTTACGTTTTATTAGGAGCAGTGCTGTTTTTCGCACTTATGAATAATGTGAAACCAGAGCAATTAGATGTTGATATGTATTCTATTGCGAAAAAAACAATTCATTCTCCTATTAAAATTGAAGATAAGGTTATAACGGAAAGAAAAAAACAAGAGGCCGCTCAAAAAGTCGGGGATCAATATACATATAGAAGTGAATATAAACAAAATAGAGTAGATATTGTAAATGATGTTTTTGCTAAGGTGAATGAAGTAATTCAGGAGATGAAAGCTGCTGGACCTGAAGAGCAAAAAAAGATGACCGATGCGAATAAATTAGAAAAGTTGAAGAAGAAGTTGCCATCTAATTTAACGAAGGAATTATCGGATGAGAATTTATTATACTTTATTAATGCAGAACCGGATCAATTAGAATTAGCAAAGAATGCGGCTTTAACGTCTGTTAGCGTTATCATGGGTGGAAATATTAAAATGTCCGAAGAAATGGCAGCGAAAGAGCGATTTGTTAATGAAATGAAAAGCCTGAATGTGAATAGCGGATTGAAAGAAGCTGTGAATGCGCTAGGATCATATGCGATTACAGCAAATTATTTCTATGACCCGGCTGTAACGAAAGAGAAGAAGAAAGCAGAAGAAGATTTAGTTCCACCTGTTTATATTCTTCAAGGACAAGTTATTGTTAGAGAAGGTGAAACAATTTCAAGTGATATGTATAATCAGTTGAAATTAGTCGGTTTATTAGAAAAAGGTAATAGTTTTCAGCCTTATGTTGGATTAGCGGTGCTCATTGGTGTGTTACTATACTTTATGCATAAACAGTTTGAAGTATTTTTACAGCGGAAAAGAGAAGACAAACCGTACATTTTAGCGTATATTACAATTTTGTCTATCACGATTGTTTTAATGAAAATTATTAGTTTGTTTCAAAAGCTTGAATATGCAGGAATTGCGTATGTTGTCCCAGTTGCGATGGGAACGATACTTGTAAAACTAATGATTGGCGATCGATTTGTATTTTTAACAAGTATGATTTTTTCTGTGTGCGGAAGTATTATGTTTAATGAAGGAGTAACAAGTACACTAAATTATAGTGTAGGCATTTATGTGTTATTAAGTTCATTATCAGTGAGCATTTTCTTAAGAGAAAAAAATCGTCGTACGATGATTTTACAAGCTGGTATACTCGTTTCAATCTTAAATGTAGTCGTCTTGGCGGCGTTATTATTATTACGTAATGGGAATTTTTCGCCTCTTGAAATTGGTACCCAATTATTAATGGCTTCCCTTTCAGGAATTATCTCATCCGTTTTGGCTATGGGGATATTACCATATTTAGAAAGTGGACTTGGAATTGTATCAAGTATGAAGCTTATGGAATTATCAAGTCCGAATCATCCGCTGTTGCGTAGAATTTTATTAGAAGCGCCAGGGACATATCACCATAGTGTAATGGTAGCGAATCTTTCTGAGGCGGCTTGTGAAGCAGTTGGAGCAAATGGTGTATTAGCGCGTGTAGGGGCTTACTATCATGATGTAGGAAAAACAGTACAACCACAATTCTTTATTGAAAACCAGATGGGAATTGAAAATCCGCATGATAAATTAGATCCTGTGACGAGTAAAGATATTATCATTGGTCATGTAACCGATGGAGTAAAGATGCTCGAAGAATACCATATTCCGCAAGAAATTATCGATATTGCTGGACAACACCATGGTACAACGCTCCTGAAATATTTTTATTATAAGGCGATTAAAGAAGATAAAGAAAAATATACAGAAGAGATGTTCCGTTATCCGGGATCAAAAGCAACTTCTAAAGAATCGGCAATCGTTGGTATTGCGGATAGTGTTGAGGCAGCGGTACGTTCTATGAATCACCCAACGCCAGATCAAATTAATAATTTAGTACAAAGTATTATTAAAGATCGCCTGCAGGATGGGCAATTTAGTGAATGTGATTTGACATTTAAGGAACTACAAATCGTTGGAAAAACGTTATGTGAAACGTTAAATGGTATTTTCCATTCGCGTATTACATATCCGGAACCACCGGAAGATAAGGAGAAAGAATGAGTTTATTAATTGATTTCATTGATGAAACAGAAGAAGTGAAAGAAGAGTATGTGAATTTAATTCGTGAGATATTAGGAAAAGCAGCTCAAATGGAAAAAATAGAGGATGGTGCAGAGTTATCAGTAACATTTGTAGATAACGAACGCATTCGCGAGATTAATCGTGATTACCGAGATAAGGATCAGCCTACTGATGTCATTTCTTTTGCTATGGAAGAAATGGGAGAAGGAGAAATGGAAATTGTAGGTGTAGAGATGCCGCGTATGTTAGGTGATCTTATTATTTCTATTCCGAGAGCGAAAGAACAAGCTGAAGAGTATGGACATTCTTTTGATCGTGAACTTGGCTTTTTAGCGTTACATGGCTTTTTACATTTACTTGGTTATGACCACATGACAGAAGAGGATGAAAAAGAAATGTTCGGAAGACAAAAAGAAATTTTAGAAGCATTTGGATTAGGACGATGAAAAAAGGAAAACTTATAGATAGTTTTGGGTATGCTATAGTCGGTATATTCTTTTGTCTTCGTCATGAACGAAATATGAAAATTCATTATTTAGCCGCAGTTGTTGTTATATGCTGCGGCTTTTATTTCCATATTACAAAAGTAGAATGGATGGTATTACTTATTGTAATAGGAATTGTAATGAGTTTAGAGATGGTAAATACGGCTGTGGAAAAAACAGTAGATTTAGCGACTACCGATATACATCCGTTTGCGAAAGTCGCAAAGGATGTCGCGGCGGGAGCGGTTTTATTGTTTGCGATAATAGCCGTTATAATTGGTGCTATTATCTTTTTACCGTATGTGGTATAGTTGCATTCCAAAGCTTTTCTTAAGCTTTGAAGGTGCCGTAAAGGCCTTTAATAAGAGAGTGTATCTATTCACAGCTGTGAACAGGAAGGATGCGGGAATATGAATGGTCAACAATTAATTCAAGAAGCAATCGAAGCGCGTAAACAAGCGTACGTACCATATTCTAAATTTCAAGTAGGTGCAGCATTATTAACGCAGGATGGAAAAGTATATCGTGGATGTAATGTTGAGAATGCTTCATATGGCTTATGTAACTGTGCAGAAAGAACAGCTTTATTTAAGGCGGTTTCTGAAGGAGATAAAGAGTTTGTAGCTATCGCAATTGTGGCGGATACGAAGCGTCCAGTACCTCCTTGTGGAGCATGTCGACAAGTTATGGTAGAATTATGTAAACAGGATACGAAAGTATACCTATCAAATTTACATGGTGACGTTCAAGAGACAACAGTCGGGGAATTGTTACCAGGAGCATTTTTAGCGGAGGATTTACATGAATAGAAAAGGTTATAAATCAGGTTTTGTCTCTATTATTGGCAGACCGAATGTTGGGAAATCTACATTTTTAAATCGTATTATTGGTCAAAAAATTGCTATTATGAGTGACAAGCCACAAACAACTCGTAATAAAATTCAAGGTGTATATACAGAAAATGATTCACAAGTAATTTTTATTGATACACCAGGAATACATAAACCGAAACATAAACTAGGCGACTTCATGGTGAAGATGGCGCAAACGACATTAAAAGAAGTTGATATCGTTCTATTTATGGTGAATGCTGTTGAAGGCTTTGGTCGTGGTGAAGAATTCATCATCGAGAAGTTAAAAGAAACGAAACAACCAGTATTTTTAGTTATTAATAAAATTGACCAAGTTCACCCAGAACAATTATTAGAGCTAATTGATCAATATCGCAAATTACATGACTTTGCAGAAATCGTACCAATTTCTGCATTAGACGGTAATAACGTAGAGGCCCTAATTGGTACAATTAAAAAGTATTTACCGGAAGGACCACAATACTACCCAGATAATCAAGTAACGGATCATCCGGAGAGATTTATTATTGCAGAGCTTATTCGTGAGAAAGTACTACATTTAACACGTGAAGAAGTGCCGCATTCTGTAGCTGTTGTTATCGATGCAATTCAAAAACGTGAGGGCGGGGCAGTTTATATTAATGCAACGATTGTTGTGGAACGTCCGTCGCAAAAAGGGATTATTATCGGAAAACAAGGGAAGATGTTAAAAGAAGTCGGTAAGCGAGCTCGTTTTGATATTGAAGCATTACTTGGTTCTAAAGTATTTTTAGAAGTATGGGTAAAAGTGCAAAAAGATTGGCGTAATAAAATGTCTCAGCTTCGTGACCTTGGTTTCCGCGAAGACGAGTATTAAAATAGAGTAAAGCTGTAATCAGCGGATGTTTTGTTCATCCGCTGATTATTGGTTTTTACGAGTTTTGATAAATTAGGAAAAATTTTTCTCACATGAAAATGGACAAAATGGGTCAATTTAATAACAACAAAGGAAATTGGTTTATAGGCTACGCTTATTGAGAAAGGTGGATTCTTATGCTAGATTTTACCTGGAAGTTTTTCTCCAAAACAGGAAGCATTGAGACGTATTTGCTTTTGAAAGAAATGGAAAAAGACGTAAACGATGAGATGGATCAACATGAAGAGGAGCTAGCGCATCTAGACTCTCCAATTTCTTGACCCGTTTTGTTCAAACCTTGGATGGTGACGAACATGTTTCAAAAAGTTGAGGGCATCGTTATCCGTACGACAGATTACGGAGAAACGAACAAGATTGTTACAATATTCTCAAGAGAATTGGGTAAGGTAAGTGCAATGGCAAGAGGAGCGAAAAAACCGAAAAGCCGGTTAGCATCTGTTTCGCAACTTATGACACATGGTCATTTTCTTATTCAAATGGGATCTGGACTTGGAACTTTGCAACAAGGCGAGATTATTTCAACTATGAAAGAAATTCGCGAGGATATATTTTTAACTGCTTATGCATCATTTATTGTTGAGTTAACTGATAAAGCAACAGAAGATAAAAAACATAATCCATATTTATTTGAAATGTTATATCAAACGTTGCATTATATGTGTGAGGGTGTTGATCCAGAAGTATTATCATTAATTTATCAAACGAAAATGCTTCCGGTATTAGGGATGCGCCCGTACTTTGATACATGTGCGATTTGTCATCAAGAAACAGATTTTGTCGCCTTCTCTGTTAGGGAGGGCGGTTTTCTGTGCTCACGTCATGCTGAGCAAGATCAGTATCGTATACCAGTGGGGGAAGCCGTTCATAAATTATTACGTCTTTTCTACCACTTCGATTTACATAGACTTGGCAATGTATCAGTGAAGGATAGCACAAAAAAACAAATGCGTTTAGTATTGAATACATATTATGATGAATATTGCGGGATTTATTTGAAATCAAGACGTTTCTTAGAACAACTTGATAAGTTTCAAATATAATTTGGGGCCGTATACGGTCCTTTTTACATCCTTTCTTTTTCGAATAGCATATTTAGTATATAATATTTAAGAGATAGTATAACTTTTTTCGTTGTGCATTAAAGGTGGTGATTATCATAGAGCTGAATAAACGGCAAGAACATATCATTCAGATTGTAAAAGATCACGGTCCTATTACAGGGGAGTCAATTGCTGCGCAATTGGGATTAACACGTGCAACGCTAAGACCAGACTTAGCAATTTTAACGATGGCTGGTTATTTAGAAGCACGTCCACGCGTAGGTTATTTTTATACGGGTAAAACTGGGGGGCAGTTATTATCTGAAGCTGTTAAGAAAATTAAAGTACAAGATTATCAATCTAGACCGGTTGTAATTGATAAAAATGTATCGGTATACGATGCGATTTGTACTATGTTTTTAGAGGATGTAGGTACATTATTCGTTGTAGATCAATCGACTCTATTAGTAGGCGTTGTATCTCGTAAAGATTTATTACGAGCTAGCTTAGGGAAGCAGGATTTAACCTCACTTCCGGTTAATATTATCATGACAAGGATGCCAAACATTGCGATGTGTCGTAGAGAAGATTCTTTATATGATATTGCGATGGAATTAATAGAAAGACAGATTGATGCGATGCCAGTTGTAAAAGATACGAAACAAGGTTTAGAAGTGGTTGGACGAATTACAAAAACAAATATTACACGTGCGTTTGTAAACTTAGTAAATAACGAATAAGTGTAATTTGTTTAAAGTGAGGTAATGTAATGGATAATAAAATCGTATATGTCGTATCTGACTCTGTAGGAGAAACGGCTGATTTGGTTGTTCGAGCAGCAATGGGGCAATTCCCATTTGCTCCTGATATTAGACGTGTGCCGTATGTAGAAGATACAGGGACATTAAAAGAAGTGATTTCGATTGCTAAGAGCAATCAAGCACTTATTTGTTTTACGTTAGTAAAGCCTGACATGCGCCAATATTTAGTGACAGAGGCTGCAAAAGAAGGTGTAGAGGCATATGATATTATTGGTCCTCTAATCGATCAAATTGAAGAAATTACCGGGCAAGTGCCTAGATATGAGCCTGGTGTTGTTCGTAGGTTAGATGAAGAATACTTTAAAAAGATTGAAGCGATTGAGTTTGCTGTGAAGTATGATGATGGTAGAGATGCACGTGGTATTTTAAAAGCAGATATCGTGTTAATTGGGATTTCGCGCACATCAAAAACACCACTTTCTCAATATTTAGCTCATAACAAACGTTTGAAAGTTGCCAACGTACCACTAGTACCAGAAGTAGATCCGCCTGAAGAATTATATCAAGTGGCTAAAGAAAAATGCTTCGGTTTGAAAATTACGCCAGAGAAGTTAAATCATATTCGAAAAGAGCGATTGAAATCACTTGGACTAAGTGATGGAGCAACATATGCCAATATTAATCGTATTAAAGAAGAGATTGATCACTTTGAGAATGTAGTTAGTAAAATAAATTGTCAAGTAATTGATGTATCGAACAAAGCGATTGAAGAAACAGCTAACATTATTGTGAATGCAGTGCAAAACCAAAAAATGTTTTAGCACATTTACCAAAGGTGAATGTGCTTTTTTCGCTCGTGAGAAACACAGTGCCTGCTGATTTCGTAATAGATGATAGCGAAGTGGTTATGCTTATATTTTTCGGTCTTTTTATTATGCTAAAGGTAGGGTTTCGCTATCCTGAAATAGAAGATGAAAAAATAAAGGGATATGTAGCGTAGTTGAAGAAAATATATTATAATAAAAAATTGTGATAAAAACCTATATTTTACGTTTAGACTTTAATTTTTCAGAATAAACTAGGGATAGGATTTAAGAAATGACATGTAATTACGTTAAATCGACAAAATCTATACAAGAAAACGCACATTATGGAAGGATTCGCAGAAGGGATGTAGAATACAGAAATATGCAAAACATCAATATGGTATGAGTTGATGCAGATGCATATACTGTGAAGGCTGACAATTGTGCGAGCTGGAACGAAATTTCATGTCAAAATTTTGTTTGTCACATCGTATGCTCATCGTTTAAGGAAGCAGCGAGGGAATTTGGATCTATGTAGATGCTGAATAAGCAAAAGTTGATTTCTTTATATGTATCAACATGCAAAAAACAGATCTCGTGATCACATAGGATATGATGCTTGCTAGTCTTCTTATGAAAAAGTGCATATGTATTGTCTCCATGAGGTACATTTGTAATAGATGAGCAAATGGATACAATTTTATATAGTAGGTACGTATCTGCGAAGTTACGCAGAAAAGGGTCTGCAAAATCGCTTGATAACGTGATCGACAACATTTTCTAATAAGTTTAGAAAAAATATTGTCGAATTATAAAGGAATTTTTTAATTTATATCGAATACAAAATACGACACGGAGATGGAGTTATGGGGAACAGAATTCCTGAAGAAGTTGTTGAACAAATTCGGACATCATCCGATATTGTCGAAGTGATTGGTGAATACGTTCAACTTAGAAAACAGGGACGTAACTATTTCGGCCTTTGTCCGTTTCATGGTGAGAATTCTCCTTCATTCTCTGTTTCATCTGACAAGCAAATTTTTCATTGCTTCGGATGTGGAGAAGGTGGAAATGTATTTTCCTTTCTAATGAAAATGGAAGGACTGGCTTTTACCGAAGCTGTTCAAAAGCTAGGTGAAAGAAATGGAATTGCGGTTGCAGAGTATACATCAGGGCAAGGACAACAAGAAGACATATCTGATGACACTGTCATCATGCAACAGGCTCATGAACTTTTGAAAAAGTATTATCATCATTTATTAGTAAATACAGAAGAAGGAAATGAAGCACTTTCGTATTTGTTAAAACGTGGTATTACAAAAGAGATGATTGAGAAGTTTGAAATTGGTTATGCGTCACCTGCTTGGGATGCAGCAACGAAAATCTTACAAAAAAGAGGTTTATCGCTATCAAGTATGGAACAAGCTGGTCTTCTCATAAGAAGCGAGAAGGATGGTAGTCATTATGATCGCTTCCGTGGAAGAGTTATGTTTCCAATCTATACGTTACAAGGTAAAGTGATAGCGTTTAGTGGAAGGGCATTAGGAGATGACACTCCGAAATATTTAAATAGCCCAGAAACACCAATTTTTCACAAAAGTAAATTGTTGTATAACTTCCACCAAGCGAGGCCGTTTATTAGAAAACGTGGGCAAGTGGTCCTTTTTGAAGGGTATGCTGACGTACTAGCTGCGGTAAAAAGTGGTGTGGAAGAAGCTGTTGCGACAATGGGAACAGCTTTAACTGAAGAACAAGCAAAACTTCTGCGACGTAACGTTGAAACTGTTGTTCTTTGCTATGATGGTGATAAAGCAGGGCGAGAAGCGACGATGAAAGCAGGGCAATTATTGTTGCAAGTTGGTTGCCAAGTGAAAGTTACATCCTTGCCAGATAAGCTTGATCCTGATGAATATGTGCAACAATATGGGACAACTGCTTTTGAAAATCTTGTGAAATCAAGTATAAGTTTTGTTGGTTTTAAAATAAATTATTTGCGTTTAGGGAAAAATTTGCAAGATGAGTCGGGCAAAGAAGAGTATGTGAAAAGTGTTTTAAAAGAGTTATCGTTGTTACAGGATGCGATGCAGGCAGAATCATATTTGAAGTCATTATCGCAAGAATTTTCGTATTCAATGGAAACACTTTTGAATCAATTGCACCAATATCGCAAAGAACAAAAGGTACAGCAAAAACAAGTAAAGCAGGTTTCTAAGCCGTCTCAAATTGTTCAAACAAAACCGAAGTTAACAGGTTTTGAAAGGGCAGAAAGAGAAATTATTTACCATATGTTGCAAAGTCCAGAAGTGGCCGTTCGTATGGAATCCCACATAGAAGATTTTCATACAGAAGAACATAAAGGGATTTTATATGAACTATACGCATATTATGAAAAGGGAAATGAACCTTCAGTCGGAACATTTTTAAGTTGGCTCTCTGATGAAAAGTTGAAAAATATTATTACTGATATTTCGACGGATGAATTTATTAATCCAGAATACACAGAAGAAGTGTTACAAGGCCATTTGGAGACGCTTAGACGTCATCAAGAAAAACTTGAAAAGATGGAAATCATCTTCAAGATAAAACAAATGGAAAAAACAGATCCTGTAGAGGCTGCTAAATATTATGTAGCATATTTACAAAATCAAAAAGCGAGAAAATAGCTTTTTTGATAAATTTTTAGTATAATGAATGTTTGTATCTCGCGTAAGGAGGGGAACAGATGGCTGACAAACCAGCTCGTTCTAAACAAATTGAAACTGAAATGACCCTTGAGCAAGTGAAAGAACAACTCACTGAGCTCGGAAAAAAACGTGGCGTTCTTACATATGAAGAGATTGCAGAACGCATGAATGGATTTGAAATTGAATCCGATCAAATGGATGAATACTATGAATATTTAGGTGAACAAGGGATTGACTTAGTTGGCGACAATGACAACGACGAAGGCCCTAATAATCGCCAAATAGCAAAATCGGAAGAAGAATTCGACCTCAATGATTTAAGTGTACCACCAGGGGTTAAAATCAACGATCCTGTTCGTATGTATTTAAAAGAAATTGGTCGTGTAGATTTACTATCTGCAGAAGAAGAAATTCGACTTGCAACGCGTATTGAAGAAGGCGATGAAGAAGCGAAACGTCGTCTTGCAGAAGCAAACTTACGTCTTGTAGTAAGTATTGCAAAGCGCTACGTGGGCCGTGGTATGCTTTTCTTAGACTTAATCCAAGAAGGGAATATGGGTCTAATTAAAGCGGTTGAAAAGTTCGATTATCGTAAAGGTTTCAAATTTAGTACGTATGCAACTTGGTGGATTCGCCAAGCAATTACACGTGCGATTGCAGACCAAGCAAGAACAATTCGTATCCCAGTTCATATGGTTGAAACGATTAATAAGTTAATTCGTGTACAACGTCAATTATTACAAGATTTAGGACGTGAACCATCTCCTGAAGAGATTGGTGAAGAAATGGATCTTGCTCCAGAAAAAGTACGTGAAATCTTGAAAATTGCACAGGAGCCAGTTTCTCTTGAAACACCGATTGGTGAAGAAGATGACTCCCATTTAGGTGATTTCATTGAAGACCAAGAAGCAACATCGCCTGCGGACCATGCAGCGTATGAATTGCTAAAAGAACAATTAGAAGATGTGTTAGATACACTAACAGATCGTGAAGAAAATGTTCTACGTCTTCGTTTTGGTTTAGATGATGGACGAACTCGTACGCTTGAAGAAGTTGGGAAAGTATTCGGCGTAACGAGAGAACGTATCCGTCAAATTGAAGCAAAAGCACTTCGTAAATTGAGACATCCAAGCCGTAGTAAGCGTCTTAAGGATTTCTTAGAATAGGCTACCTTTAAGTTTACTTCACTTTTGTGAAGTAAACTTTTTTATTTTGTTAATTTTTGTTAAACTTTAGCTGTCAGCAACGATTACAATTTCTTGTAATTTATTTTACAGAATTGTCTTTTGATTTGCAAATGCTCATTTTTCGATTTTTCGATTAATTTTGTTTATTCTATACAAAAATATATGTAGAAAAGTGAAAAATATGATGAGAAACGTTAATAATTATCGAAATAATAAGCGATATAACAATAAAAAACAATAAACTGAATTTATGGAATATTTTTAACGATTAGTAGTTTACTCTTTTCTGATAGAGCGTTTTCAAGTACAATGGAAATGACTGAATCATCTAACTATTTAGGGGTATAGAGGGGGGAGAAGAGATATGAAACGTAATCCGCTGATTCCGTTCGCTCTTATTGCAGCATTGGGTATTATCGTTATGTTTGTATTTTCATTTCAGGGGCTAAATAAATCTAAAGAGTTAGCTGATGCAAAAAATGGCGGGAAGCCAGCACAAACAGCATCCAAGCCAGAGGATATTGTGAAGCAAAGCTGTACGAGCTGCCACGGTGATCAATTACAAGGGGCGGTAGGACCTAATTTACAAAAAATTGGTGGGAAACTTTCAAAGGATGAAATTAAAGAAATTCTTTCGAAAGGAAAAGGCAATATGCCAGCGAATATAGTTCCAGCTGATCAAGCCGCTAAAGTAGCTGATTGGTTATCGAAGAAAAAATAAAGTTCCGTATGACAAGCCTTTTGCTTAAGTAAAAGGCTTGTTTTTCTATATTTTCTAAAATACGATGAATGATAGAGAAGTGAATTGTTGTTATAGGCTTGCAACAACTACTATAAATTCATTATCATGGAGACAGACTGACAAGAGAAGGAGTAATGGAAATACATGAATGAAGTAAAGCTTTCAAAACGATTAGAAGAAGTTGTGCGTGAAATACCAGTAGGATCTACAGTTGCCGATATTGGATCGGATCATGCGTATTTACCGTGTTATACAATTATAAATAATATTGCTACTAAAGCAGTTGCTGGAGAGGTTGTAGATGGACCATTTCGCTCTGCGCAGGCAACTGTAGCTGAAAGTGGCTTACAAGATAAAGTAGATGTGCGTAAAGGGAATGGATTAGCTGTTATCGCGCCAGGAGAAGTAGATGTAATTACGGTTGCCGGAATGGGCGGAGCGTTAATTCGTGATATTTTAGAAAGTGGTAAAGAAAAATTAGAAGGTGTAACACGTTTAATCTTACAGCCGAATATTGCAGCGCATCACATTCGTGAATGGTTTATTGCGAATGGATGGGAGCTTATCCATGAAAAAATCGTAAAAGAAGATGGGAAAATTTACGAGATTTTAGTAGGGGAGCGAGGAAATATCACGGTTCCTTACTCTGAAAATAAACAGGCTGAATTATTTATGGGACCATTTTTAATGAAAGAAAAAAGTGAAACTTTCGTTGAAAAGTGGGAAGGAGAATTAAAAAACTTCCAAAATATTTTAAAGCAGTTAGAACGTGCGGCTGATTCTGAAGAAACAAAAGCGAAGCGTGCGGAAGTAGAAGCGAAAATGAAAATGATAGGGGAGGTTTTATCATGAGTAAAATTCCAAATGGCCATGAAATTATTTCGTTATTTGAAAGTATGTATCCGAAGCATTTGGCGATGGAAGGAGATAAGATTGGCTTGCAGATTGGAGCGCTTAATAAACCCGTGCAGCACGTATTAATTGCGTTAGATGTAACGGAAGAAGTTGTGGATGAAGCAATTCAATTAGGAGCGAATGTCATTATTGCGCATCATCCTTTAATTTTTAACCCGCTAAAAGCGATTCATACAGATAAGGCATATGGGAAAATTATTGAAAAGTGTATTAAAAATGATATTGCAATCTATGCCGCACATACAAATGTGGATGTTGCTAAGGGCGGGGTAAATGATTTACTTGCTGAGGCGTTAGGATTGCAAAATACAGAAGTTTTGGCACCGACATATGCAGAAGAAATGAAAAAAATTGTTGTGTTTGTGCCTGAAACTCATGCAGAAGAAGTACGAAAAGCATTAGGAGACGCAGGTGCTGGTCATATCGGCAATTATAGTCACTGTACGTTTAATAGCGAGGGTACAGGTACGTTTGTACCTCAAGAGGGGACAAATCCTTATATCGGGGAAACTGGACAGTTAGAGCGCGTAGAAGAAGTGCGGATCGAAACGATTATTCCAGCTTCACTACAACGAAAAGTGATTAAAGCAATGGTAACAGCACATCCATATGAAGAAGTAGCCTATGATGTGTATCCACTTGATAACAAAGGTGAAACGTTAGGGCTTGGAAAAATAGGGTATTTACAAGAAGAAATGACACTTGGACAGTTTGCGGAACATGTAAAGCAATCGTTAGATGTAAAGGGTGCACGAGTTGTTGGGAAATTAGAGGATAAAGTGCGCAAAGTAGCTGTACTTGGTGGCGATGGTAACAAATACATCAATCAAGCTAAATTTA
The DNA here is from genome assembly GCF_038005585.1 of Bacillus sp. FSL W8-0519. Classification (NCBI taxonomy): domain Bacteria; kingdom Bacillati; phylum Bacillota; class Bacilli; order Caryophanales; family Bacillaceae; genus Bacillus; species Bacillus sp. FSL W8-0519. Next base: position 4,135,796 of record NZ_JBBOTL010000001.1, on the reverse strand, counting down.
AAGGTGCGGATGTATATGTAACAGGTGACATGTATTATCATGTTGCCCATGATGCGATGATGCTCGGTTTAAATATCGTCGACCCAGGACATAACGTTGAAAAGGTAATGAAGCAAGGTGTACAAAAGCAATTACAAGAAAAAGCAGATGCAAAGAAACTGAATGTACATATTCATGCTTCGCAGTTACATACAGATCCATTTACATTTGTATAAGAAAAATAAAAAACCGTTGCTCATATAGGCAACGGTTTTTATTATTGTTCTTTTTTCACTTTTACACGAGGTAATATTTTTTGTAACGGTACTTTTCGAACTCTTTCCCATGTAGCAGGATTCATTGGGTCATATTGCTCTAAGAAAGCGATAACCTCTTTTGTAATTGGTGTTGGAGTAGAAGCACCTGCTGTAACAGCTACGTTCTCGACACCTTGTAGCCATTCTAATTTGATTTCACTTACGTCCGCAACGCGGTATGCTTTCGTACCAGCGATTTCTTGCGATACTTGTGCTAAACGGTTTGAGTTATTACTTTTCGGGTCACCGACAACAATTGTTAAGTCTGCAACATCAGCTTGTTTGGCAACCGCTTCTTGGCGAACTTGAGTTGCTAAACAAATTTCCTTATGGAACTCTGCTGTTGGGAATTTCTTCTGAATGTCCTCCATTAAATGTTGAACATCCCATTGACTCATCGTTGTTTGATTTGTAACTAAAATTTTATCCGTTGGAATTTCTAATGTTTTTAAATCATCGGCTCTTTCGATAAGATGAACGATGTCAGGTGCGATACCAACTGCGCCTTCTGGTTCTGGATGATTTTTTTTGCCAATATAAATGACATGGTAACCTTCAGCTTTCTTTGCTTCAATAAGGTCATGTGTTTTTGTAACATCTGGGCAAGTGGCATCGATTGTTGTTAAACCTTTTTCTTTTGCACGTTGTTTAACTTCTGGAGAAACACCGTGTGCAGTGAAAATAACAGTACCAGAATCGATTTTATCTAAAATGTCTAATCGACTTGGACCATCTAGTGTGATGATGCCATCTTCTTCGAACGCATCTGTTACATGTTTGTTGTGAACAATCATACCTAAAATATAAATAGGTCTTGGTAATGATGTATCTAATGCGGCGTTACGTGCAATAACCATCGCGTCCACAACACCGTAGCAATAACCACGAGGGGAAATTTTAACAATTTTCATACGAGTAATCCTCTCCTTCTAAACAAGGGATACTTTTGTGCATAGTCTTTTACATTATAAAGGAGGAGTGGATAGAAAACAAAGGATTGTTACACATATAGTTTTGGTTTTGTTGCTATTTTTTGAACAGGCTCCTCTCGTACTTCTTTTTCTATGACTGGCTCAATCACCATTTTTTTTCTTTTTCTTTTTTTGGATGGAGGATGTGGAGTTGCTACCTCAACCTTTTCTGTTACGTCTTCAGTTTGATCTTCGGTTGGATTTTCTTCCGTACTTTTTCCAGAGGTTAGAATTTTAACAATGCTTGGTAGGTTACGCATAATGGGACCGTACTGTTCGACGACAGGGCTTACAGATTGAACGACTTGTGATACTTTTTCGATATTATTTATCATATTAGTTGGATTCGAAATTAAATTCGAAAAAAAACTACCGATGCCGCTACTTGATGTGTCTGTATTTGCTGCACCGCCGCGCGTGTCGTTTGATTCATACATTTGAGGAGGGATCATTTGCTCGGGATGTTGCTGCATGTATGGTTGATATTGCTGTTGATATTGTTGCGGGTATTGGTGTTGGTATTGTTGCTGATATTGCTGTCGATATTGAGGTGGCGGTTGCTGGTGCATCATTGGCGGTCCTTCCATTTGTCGATAAGGCGGAACCATTTGCATGAAAGCTTCGGTTGGATCGTGTTTTTTAAAGAGTTTAGCAAGAAATCCTTTCTTTTTTTGTGCCATCGGTGGTAGTTGTGGAATTGGATATGGTGTATAAGGTTGCTGCCCTGGATTCGGATACATTTGCCTCATGGGGGATTTTGGAAACATGTGAGAAATCCTCCTTTCTTCAGTTAGGTATATACACATACAATATGCAATAAGAGGGAAGAAGGTTAGTTTTTGAAGTAAAAACCTAAACTAAAGATGGATTTTACTTGTAGATTTCGATATAATGTAGACTTGACTGATTTGTGCGCGCAGTAGAAATTTAGAAAGAAGGTGTAACTTATGACACAACAAACTTTTACACAGTATGATTTTAAACCATTTTTAATAGATGCAGTTCGTGAACTACGCTTTACAGAGCCGACAGGAATTCAACAGAAAATTTTCCCGGTCGTGAAAAAAGGTGTAAGTGTAATTGGACAATCCCAAACAGGTTCTGGGAAAACACATGCATACTTACTTCCTACATTGAACAGAATTAACCCAGGTCGTGAAGAAGTACAACTTGTTATTACAGCGCCTACTCGTGAGTTAGCACAACAAATTTACGAAGAAATCGTGAAATTAACAAAGTTCTGTGCGGAAGATCAAATGATTACAGCACGTTGTTTAATTGGTGGAACTGATAAACAACGATCAATTGAAAAGTTGAAAAAACAACCTCATATTGTAGTTGGAACACCAGGACGTATTAAAGACTTAGTAGAAGAACAAGCACTGTTTGTTCATAAAGCAAATACAATTATTGTCGATGAAGCAGACTTAATGCTTGATATGGGATTCATTCATGATGTAGATAAGATTGCAGCACGCATGCCTAAAAACTTGCAAATGTTGGTTTTCTCTGCAACAATTCCTCAAAAACTAAAACCGTTTCTGAAGAAATACATGGAGAATCCAGAGCATATTCATATCAATCCAAAACAAGTTGCGGCTGGAAATATCGAGCATTATTTAGTGCCTTCTAAACATCGTAACAAAATCGATTTAGTGAAAAGAATGTTGCTACAATTTAAGCCGTATTTAGCAGTTGTTTTCACGAATACGAAGAAAATGGCAGATCAAGTTGCTGACGGATTAACGGAACGCGGCTTAAAAGTTGGACGAATTCACGGAGATTTATCACCTCGTGATCGTAAAAAAATGATGAAACAAATTCGTGACCTTGAATTCCAATATATTGTTGCAACTGATTTAGCAGCTCGTGGTATTGATATTGAAGGAATTAGTCATGTTATTAACTACGAACTTCCATCAGATTTAGATTTCTTCGTTCACCGAGTGGGAAGAACAGCACGTGCAGGCTATTCAGGTATTGCAGTGACGATTTATGATCCAGCAAACGAAGAAGCGTTAGATAGTTTAGAAAAACAACGTCATATCGAGTTTAAACATGTAGATTTACGTGGAGATGAGTGGGCGGATTTAGGTGAACGTCGTCGTCGTAAGAGCCGTAAAAAACCAAATGATGAACTTGATGTTATGGCAACGAAAGTTGTTAAAAAACCGAAAAAAGTAAAACCAAACTATAAACGTAAACTTGCAACAGAACGTGACAAAGTGAAAAGAAAATATAGCAATAAAAAAAGATAAGGGATTTCCCTTATCTTTTTTTATCCAGCTATTTGTGAGAGCCGTAATCAATATGGATAGAAAATATTGATTAAAGTTTCGCTTCATCTAGATAATGTAAATGAAGAGTATAGTCTGTTTAAATAGTCGTATAAATTTATGTAGTGCGTTTTTTGTGAACAAACAATTCACTACATATTTCTACAAATTATGCTATCATTATATCTATTGTATATTGAAGAGGTGATTGTATGTTAAAGATTGGATCTCATGTTTCTATGAGTGGTAAGAAAATGTTATTAGCAGCAAGTGAAGAGGCTGTTTCATACGGTGCAACGACGTTTATGATTTATACAGGTGCACCGCAAAATACGAGAAGAAAACCAATTGAAGAATTGAATATAGAAGCAGGAAGAAAACATATGGAACAAAACGGTATCGAAGAGATTATCGTACATGCGCCATATATTATTAATGTTGGAAATACGACGAAGCCAGAAACATTCCAATTAGGTGTAGATTTCCTTCGTATGGAAATTGAAAGAACATCAGCATTAGGTGTGGCAAAACAAATCGTTCTTCACCCAGGTGCGCACGTTGGTGCAGGGGCAGACGCTGGCATTCAACAAATTATTAAAGGACTGAATGAAGTATTAACGCCAGATCAGACGGTGAACATTGCGTTAGAAACGATGGCAGGAAAAGGAACAGAATGCGGCCGTAGCTTTGAAGAAATTGCCAAAATTATTGATGGTGTAACATATAATGAAAAACTATCGGTATGCTTTGACACGTGTCATACGCACGATGCAGGATATGACATTGTAAATGACTTTGACGGTGTATTAAACGAATTTGATAAGATTGTTGGTATCGATCGTTTACAAGTACTTCATATTAATGATAGTAAAAATGTACGCGGCGCAGGAAAGGACCGTCATGAAAATATCGGTTTCGGTCATATCGGTTATAAAGCATTGCATCATATTGTGCATCATCCGCAATTAATGCACGTACCAAAAATTCTGGAAACACCATATGTAGGTGAAGATAAAAAGGACAAGAAGCCGCCATATAAATTGGAAATCGAAATGCTGAAAAATGGTACTTTTGATGAAGGACTTCTTGAGAAAATTAAAGCGCAATAAGCAATAAGGAGGGGAATATCCCCTCCTTATTTTAGTAGTTGTTGAAATAAAGTATTTACTTGTTGGGCAGTAGCGGGCGAGGTTACTTGAGCTATTTGTTTTAAGAGCGCTAGTCGTTCGTCATTATCGTAAATGTTAATATTCTTTCCTTTCATAAGTCCAACAATTTGATCAGCTTGTGCAGTCGTAATTGGAACATCATATTCTTTACTATATTTCAATAATTCCTTTGTAGAAATATGATTTAATTTTTTATTTACAAGTTGTTTAATGAGGTTCATCGAGTTATCCTCCTTCACACGTTCTTCTATCGAAATATATGAGTACGTAGCTTGTACATATTCATATAGAGCTTCTTTTTTCATGAGAAAAAGAAGCGTATGTTATAATATAAGGACAAAACTATAGAAAAAGAGTATAAGGGAGGACTTATGGAGCAGAAGCAACATCGAAAAGAAAGTGTTATCCATCTTATGTATCGTTTAGTTATGATTATTTTTGGAGCAGCATGCGCAGCGGTAGCGATTGAATTATTTTTAATGCCAAATAAAATTATTGATGGTGGAATTATTGGTATTTCTCTTATATTAGATTATCTTACTCCTAATATTTGGTGGTTAAGTTTCTCTACTTTGGTCGTTATTCTCAATATCCCATTTATGTATTCGGGTTATAAGCAAATTGGAAAAACGTTCATGTTATCTTCGGCGTTCGGTATTGTAGCTTTAGCGTTTATTGAATCAACGTTACATGCTGTTCCGCCATTTACAACAGAGCCAATTTTAGCGACAGTGTTTGGTGGTCTTATTTTAGGGCTTGGTGTAGGGCTTGTTATTCGTCATGGTGGATCAATGGACGGAACAGAAATTATGGGTATTTTATTAACGAAAAAATTACCTTTCTCCGTAGGCGAATTTGTAATGTTTGTGAACTTATTCATTTTTGCATGGGCAGCATTTGTATTTGGTGTGGAACAAGCGATGTATTCTGTTATGACGTACTACATTGCATTCAAAACAATTGATACAGTCATTCAAGGTTTAGATGAAACGAAAGCTGTTTTAATTGTATCAGATCAATATGAGGAAGTATCAAATGCGATTTTGCATCGTCTTGGTCGTGGAACTACAAAGCTTGTAGCGAAAGGCGGTTACACGGATAAAGAAAAAGAAGTTATTTATGCAGTGGTAACACGTCTAGAAGTGACAAAGCTAAAATCAATTGTGTATGAAATTGATGCGAATGCGTTTGTTACGATTATGAGTACACAAGAGACAAATGGTGGTAAGTTTAAATCGGCTATTCACTAAAAAATTAATTATAATATCTTTTGAAAGCAGAGAATTTTTCTCTGCTTTTTGTTATAATAGTAAGGTTTCTTGAAAAAGTAGATATATTTTAGGCAGATTGGTTTACAACTATAATAAGCTGTACTATAATTCAAATAGATATAAATCGGAATCATTCTGAATTAAAATAGGTGAGATGCTATGAACAATATATTAGAAATAGAAGGATTGTCATTTCGATATGAAGATCGAAATGTGTTAGAAGATATAAATTTGCAAGTTCCGAAGGGAGCTTTTTTAGGTTTAGTTGGGCCAAATGGTTCAGGGAAATCCACTTTGCTAAAATGTTTATTAGGCGTTTTAAAGCCAAAACAGGGAAGCATTCGTTTGTTTGGTGTTGATAGTAAGAAGTTTAAAGAATGGAACAAAGTTGGTTATGTGTCGCAAAAGGCAAATAGCTTTAATTCTGGTTTTCCGGCAACTGTGTTTGAAGTTGTGTCAATGGGACTCGTTTCGAAAAAAGGGCTGTTTCGCTTTTTTACGAAAAACGATAAGAAAAAGGTAGAAAAAGCGATTGCTGATGTAGGAATGAGTGAGTTTCAAGGGCGTAATATTGGAGAACTTTCTGGTGGACAACAACAGCGCGTATTTATTGCTCGTGCGCTCGTTAGTGATCCTGAATTACTTATTTTGGACGAGCCCACTGTTGGAATTGATGTGAAGAATGTAGAAAGTTTTTATGAGATATTAGAGGATTTAAACAAAAGGCTAGGAATCACATTAATTCTCGTTACGCATGATATGGGAGCTGTTACCGAGAAAGTAACACATGTTGCATGCTTAAACAAACATTTACATTTCCATGGAAATGTAGAAAAGTTCCGAGAGTTAGAAGATGCAGAAATGTCCGTCTTATATGGACACCATGTTCATCGTTTAGAACACGAGCATGAGCATCACGGGAGGATATAATGATACAAGATTTTTTACAATATGACTTTTTACGTAACTCTTTATATGCAGGAATTTTAATAGGACTTGTTGCGCCGCTTATCGGTGTATTTGTTGTCATTCGCCGCATGTCGCTTATTGCGGATGCATTAAGCCACGTGACATTATCGGGTATTGCTGCAAGTTTACTACTAGAAAAAACAATTTTCACAGGGGGATTTTTAAATCCGTTATATATGGGGATGATTTTTTCTATTGGTGGAGCGTTACTTATTGAAAAACTACGTACTGTATATAAACATTATCAAGAATTAGCAATTCCAATTATTCTTTCAGCAGGAATGGGGATTGGCGTTATTTTTATTTCACTTGCAAATGGGTTTAACACAGATTTATTTAGTTATTTATTTGGTAGTGTAAGTGCTGTAACAAGTACGGATTTAATAATTATCGGCATTGTAGCAATTGTTGTTATCGTAACGATTACTTTATTATACAAAGAGTTATTTTTACTATCGTTTGATGAAGAATACGCTGTATCAACCGGTTTGAGTGCAAAGTGGATTCACTTTATTTTCATTATATTGGTTGCGCTTGTCATTGCAGTATCAATGCGTGTAGTAGGGGTTCTTCTCGTATCATCATTAATGACATTACCAGTTGCAGCAAGTATTCGTATTGCAAATGGATTTAAACAAACAATTTTCTTCTCCATTTTATTTGGTGAAATTGCAGTAATTGGTGGAATGTTTGCTTCGTATCAACTTGATTTAGCACCAGGTGGTACAATTGTTATGATAGCAGTTCTTATTTTAATTGGTGCGATTTTATGGAAGAAGAAAAAAACTGCATAAAGTAGGGATAGATATGAATCTAACAGAAGCTTTACGCCTAATGAAAGATAAAGGATACAAACATACTGGGAAAAGGGAAGAAATGCTCAGGTTATTTGCAGCTCACAATCGTTATTTAACAGCGAAGGACGTTTTAGAGCATATGAAGGATGATTATCCAGGTCTTAGCTTTGACACGATTTATCGTAACTTAACGGTGTTTGCTGAAATCGGTGTTTTAGAACAAACGGAATTAAACGGTGAAAAACATTTTCGTTTTACATGTTCTATTATGGAACATCATCATCATTTTATTTGTTTAGATTGCGGAGGGACGAAAGAGATTACTTCTTGCCCGATGGATTTTATGAATAAAGATTTTAATGGTTATGAAGTAACAGGTCATAAGTTTGAAATATACGGACGTTGTCCAAAATGTGCAAAGTAAAAGCTCGTTAGTTCTATAACTGACGAGCTTTTTTACGTAGAAAAGAAGGTTGCTCACAAATGTTGTGGGCAACCTTCTTTTTATTGTTCTTGTGTTTCTTTTTCTTTTTCTCGTTCAGCAGCCATTTCAGCAGCAATTACGTCGATTTCTTTTTTCAGTTCTTCTACCATTATTTCTTCTGGTACTTTACGAACGACTTGCCCTTTGCGGAATAATAGTCCTTCTCCGCGCGCGCCGGCAATACCGATATCAGCTTCACGAGCTTCCCCAGGACCATTTACGGCGCAGCCAAGTACTGCAACCTTAATTGGTACTTGTAGTGTAGAAATGTACTCTTCCACTTCGTTAGCGATGCTAATTAAATCAATTTCAATACGACCGCAAGTTGGACAAGAAATAAGTGTTGCTGCATTAGATGCAAGGCCGAATGACTTTAATAGTTCACGCGCAACTTTTACTTCTTCAACTGGGTCAGCACTTAATGAAATACGTAGTGTATTTCCGATGCCTTTACTTAAGATTGCTCCAAGACCAGCGGCACTTTTTACAGTTCCGGCAAATAACGTTCCAGATTCTGTGATACCTAAATGTAGTGGATAATCAAAAGCACGTGCAGCTTTTTCGTATGCTTCAATTGCCAAGTTAACATCAGAGGCTTTCATAGATACGATAATATCATGGAAATCTAAGTCCTCTAAAATTTTAATGTGATGCAGGGCGCTCTCAACCATACCATCTGCAGTTGGGTATCCGTACTTTTCTAAAATGTGACGCTCTAATGAACCTGCGTTTACACCGATACGGATTGGAATACCACGCTCTTTTGCTGCATTTACAACAGCTTCTACTTTATGGCGACGACCAATGTTACCTGGATTGATACGTACTTTATCAATGCCGCCTTCAATTGCTTTTAAAGCAAGACGATAATCAAAATGAATATCAGCAACAAGTGGAATGTTGATTTGTTTTTTAATATCAGCAATAGCATTTGCTGCGCGTTCGTCTGGAACAGCAACACGCACGACTTGGCAGCCAGCTTCTTCTAAACGTTTAATTTCAGCAACTGTTGCTTCAACATCATGTGTTTTTGTTGTTGTCATACTTTGTATAATTAATTCATTATTACCGCCAATTGTTAAATTACCGACTTTAACTGGACGTGTTTTTGTACGATGAGTCATTTCATTCACGAATAGATCGCTCTCCTTATAAAAGAAGTTTCTTATTTAGTCCCTTATATCAATGATAGTATACGTGATACAGGGCTATAGAAACCGAAGTGCTCGGTTTCACTTTTACTATTGTATCAGCGCCTTTATGTAATTGACAAGGATTAAGTGATTGCTTATTGATATAACGGGAATTTATAAGACTTTCCAAGTTGTATTTTTGTAGCAGGTGTATTTTTATTTAATTGTTTAAAATCATCAATTACTTTTTCGATAGAAGGAATTTTCTTCTTATTAATCGCTTCTGTAATGGAAAGAACCGTATCACCTGTTTTGACTTCAATTGTTTTATAAGTGACATCTGTTTCTTTTTCCGCTTTGTTTTCTTTCTTTTGTTTTGTATTTGTACTTTCTTGTTTTATCGTTTCGGCCGCATTTGTCTTTTTATATGAACTTAACATCGGTAAAGTGCCGATTTTTATATCGTAATAAAATATATAACCAAGAACAAGCACGAATAAGAATATACCTAATCTCTTCATATTCTTCACTCCTTTGCTAGGAATATATGCTTGTCCAAAAAAAAAATGCCTATTTAGGCATTTTTTTCGTTCGGTTTTGGAACTTCTTTAATTGTTAAGTATAGGACAATTAAAACAACTGCGATATAAATGAATGTTGAGCCAGGTACAACGATTTTGAATAAATCCATAATCATAAAGAAGATGGTTGGAATTGTGTAGCTGTAGGCAGTTAACGTCCATACTTGCTTATAAGATAATTTACGTTGACCACTCATAGCAGAACCGATAAACGCAAGTAAAGTAATTCCTAAGAAAGTAATGAACAATTGGAATAGATATACTAACACTCCGATAACAGCTAATAAAATTGGATAAATACTATCAAATACAGAAATGAAATCTTGCAAATCTTTTTTCTCAAGAGATGTCCCTAATAAATCATTGTAGGAGTATGTTTGCGTCTGGCCATTTCCTATAGAAACTACTTTATCTTTTAAAATAAATAAACCAGTTTTATTTTGATACTTTTCGATATCTGTTGTATTTGGATCAAATACGAAAAGAGCATCTCCCTCTTCTTTTTGAATAGGTTGTTCAATATCAGCTTTTAGTTCACCATTTTCGATTTTAAAATCAGGTAAATCTTTTTCAATTGCTTGATTTACCATAGTAACACTATCTTGGATAAAGCTACCGTAAAAGAATGTTCTTGGAATAGTAGTGATTAGACAAAGTAGCATAATATACAAAATGGTTTTTCCGATTTTTTGAAAACGGAATAGCGCCATATCTTTAGGCGAATATACGCTTTTGACTAATTGGGTAAATATGGACATAGATTCACTTCCTTTATATATGTATAAAATCATTGTAACGTAGGAATCTAGGGAATCTCAAGATATATTATATTTACATATAGTAGCGATAACTAAATTTCTTTTTATTAATTTTCTTCTTTTAAATGAAAAAAATACAATTGACAGTTTTCTTTTCTATATGGTAAATTTATCTTACATTTCTTAAAGGGTATATCCGATAGGAATTCCTTTATTTGATGTATTATTACATACATAATTGTGGACCCTTAGCTCAGCTGGTTAGAGCAGACGGCTCATAACCGTCCGGTCGTAGGTTCGAGTCCTACAGGGTCCATATCCATTTCACATGTTTATTATGTCAGTAGGAAGCTTCCTTGTAGAAGGGAGCTTTTTTTATGAAATATATGAGCATTTTAATTGAAAAGAAGTGGGAATTTTGCTACTTTAATGATAGCAAGACAATGTGATTTATTTGTTTGCACCCTATGGCAATTAGGGTAGAATGTAGTTGTATGTCACTTAAGTGGCAATACATAAACTGGGAGGAATATAACAATGGCAAAACACGAATTACCAAATTTACCTTATGCGTATGATGCTTTAGAGCCTCACTTTGACAAAGAAACAATGAACATCCATCATACAAAGCACCATAACACGTACATCACAAACTTAAACGCTGCTTTAGAAGGTCATGCAGAATTAGCTGACAAAAGCGTAGAAGAATTAGTTGCAAACTTAAACGAAGTACCAGAAGCAATCCGTACAGCAGTACGTAACAATGGTGGCGGACATGCTAACCACACATTCTTCTGGACAATCTTATCTCCAAACGGCGGCGGACAACCAGTAGGCGAACTTGCAACTGCAATTGAAGCGAAATTCGGTAGCTTCGATGCATTCAAAGAAGAATTCGCAAAAGCTGGCGCAACTCGCTTCGGTTCTGGTTGGGCTTGGTTAGTAGTAAATAATGGTGAGTTAGAAGTAACAAGCACGCCAAACCAAGATTCTCCTCTAACTGAAGGTAAAACTCCAGTTATCGGTTTAGATGTTTGGGAACATGCTTACTACTTAAATTATCAAAACCGTCGTCCAGACTACATCGGTGCATTCTGGAACGTTGTAGATTGGAACGCTGCTGAAAAACGTTACCAAGAAGCAAAATAATTGTAATAACGATAGAAAAAGCTAGGAGAATGCTCCTAGCTTTTTTCTATGCTTTCCTTTTACATAATTGAGCTTGTCTTTGGAAGACTAGAACATGAAGTAAAGGAGAGTTGTGTATGAAGTGGAAACATATAATTGGTGACGTTGAAGTGAATCGGGATTTAGTGTTATTACTCCTTATTGGAGGTTTATACACGCTCGCAATTTCTTTATCGAATACGTTTGTTAACATTTATTTATGGAAACAAACACAAAATTATGTGAATCTCGGCTTGTATAATTTGGCCAGCGTTGTATTGCAGCCCCTCACATTTCTTATAGGTGGGAAATTAGCGAAGCGTATTGATCGCTCGATCTTGTTACGAATAGGCGTAGGCACGTTAGCGATTTTTTTTATCGTTGTTTTAGTAGCGGGGAAAAGCGCTTCTCACTATATTTTATTAATGGGGGCTCTTTTAGGAGTCGGATATGGTTTTTACTGGCTCGCGTTTAACTTATTAACATTTGAGATTACAGAACCAGAAACAAGAGATTTCTTTAATGGGTTTCTTGGGCTTCTTACATCCTTCTCTGGCATGATTGGACCGATAGCAGCTGGATACACAATTTCACGTATGGAGAAGTGGAGTGGTTATACGGTCATATTCTTTCTCTCGTTATTGTTATTTGCAATTGCTGTCGTTTTAAGCTTTTTTGTATCTAAGAGAGAATGTGAAGGTCGTTATGAGGTTACACAAGTTTTGAAAGAGCGACGGATTGATAAAAATTGGGGGAGAATTACACGCGCTCATTTTTTCCAAGGATTGAGAGAGGGGACATTCATTTTTGTTATTTCAGTATATGTGTACTTAGCAACCGATAGTGAGCTTGCATTAGGGAAATATAGCTTAGTAAATTCTGCTGTATCATTTGTATGTTACTATTTAGTCGCCCGTATGTTAAAGAAAGAGTGGCGAAAAAAAGCAATTTTACTTGGAGGCATTATTTTATATGCTGTTGTATTTTTAGTTATATTCAATGTTACATACACAAAATTACTTATTTATGCAGCATGCATTGCGATTGCATACCCTATTTTACTCGTTCCATATGGATCGATGACATATGATGTAATTGGTAGAGCGAAAAATGCGAGAGAGTGGCGTGTAGAGTATGTTGTTGTCCGAGAATTATGGTTAAATGCCGGGAGAATTTGTTCAGTTTTAAGTTTTTTATGTGCTGTATTATTCTTTCCGCCTGAAAAGAGTTTACCTGTCTTACTATGTATTTTAGGTGCTGGACATTTTCTTATTTATTTTGCAGTTAAAAATGTCAAATATGATGAAGGAAATGCAGGGAACACAAGTGTCGTAGCGCAAGGAACCACGCAGAATCAAACAGAACCAGAAGGTTAACTTATCGTTTGTTTTATGCTAGAATAGAAAAAGATGTAAGACAGCAGTGAGGACACCTGTATGAAGGTGTCCCTTTCAAATTACATAGCTGTTGGTAGAGGGGGTTTGTATGGGCAAGAAGCAGAAACAACAAAAGAAAAAGACTCACGTGCCTTTTCGGTTAAACGTGCTGTTTTTCTGCGTGTTTTTAATGTTCTCCGCGGTTATTGTAAGGCTTGGTTATGTACAAATTGTTCGCGGTGAGGAATATAAGAATGAAGTGGAGAGGAAAGAAAACTCGACGATAAGTAATCCTGTACCACGTGGGAAAATATTTGACCGTTATGGGCGAGCTGTAGTAGATAATGCAGCTGTACGTACGATTACATTTACAAAAATGAAAGGATCAACTGCAGAGGCTCGCTTAGAAACAGCGAAAAGATTAGCAGATTTGATTGAAGTACCGACAGATAAATTAACAGATCGCGATAAAAAAGATTATTGGCTTGCTATTCATAAAGAAGAAGCGCAAGAAAAAATTACGAAAAAAGATCGTCAAGAGTTTAAAGATAAAAAAATTGACGATAAAGAATTAGATGAGCGTCAACGAAATCGCGTGACAGAAGAAGAAGTGAATCAATTATCCGCAAAAGATTTAGAAGTGCTAGCGATTAAAAGCAAAATGGACGGCGGATATGCGATGACGCCACAAGTCATTAAAAAGGATGCTACAGAACAAGAATATGCGATTATTAGTGAAAATCTAGCAACATTACCAGGTGTAGATACGAATGTTGATTGGGATCGAAAGTATATTTATGATGATTTATTCCGAAGTGTACTTGGCGGCGTGTCAACGTCTGATGAAGGTTTACCTAGAGAAAGACTAGATTACTATCTTGTTCGTGATTATAATCGAAATGACCGCGTAGGGAAAAGTTATCTTGAGCAGCAATATGAAGATAGTTTGCACGGTAATAAAGCGGAAGTGAGAAATATTACGGATAAAAACGGTAATATTTTAGAAACGATTAATGTATCAAAAGGGCAAAGTGGTAACAATCTGAATTTAACAATTGATATGGAATTACAAAAGCGTGTAGAAGAAATTATCACGAAAAATTTATTGAGATATAAAGGGGGACAACCTCTTTTAGATCGCGCATTCGTTGTAATGATGAATCCAAAAAATGGTGAAGTTTTATCTATGGCAGGGAAACAGTTAGTGGAAGAAAATGGCGAAACGAAAGTGCAAGATTTCGCATTAGGAACGATGACAAGTTCTTATCCGATGGGATCAACTGTAAAAGGTGCGACAGTACTTACAGGATATCAAACAAAAGCGATTCAACCGGGTTCCTACCAACTGGATGAACCAATCGTATTGAAAGGAACGCCGAAAAAATCTTCTTGGAAGACGATGGGATCTATTAATGATCTGACAGCATTAAAAATGTCTTCTAACGTATATATGTTTAAAACAGCGATGAATATCGCAGGTGTTCAATATGTGAGAGGTGGTACGTTAGATGTACCAAAAAAAGCATTTGATACGATGCGCTATTATTTCGGACAGTTTGGACTTGGTGTAAAAACAGGTATCGATTTACCAAACGAATCTGCGGGTCAAATAGGTAGAGGAAATCAGCCTGGTTTCTTATTAGATTTATCAATTGGACAGTATGACACATATACACCACTTCAATTAGCACAGTATGTTTCAACAATTGCAAATGGTGGTTACCGTATGCAACCGCAAGTTGTAAAAGAAATTCGTCAACCGGAAGCGAAACAAGGCGAAGTTGGAAAAGTCGTTCACTCAATGGAACCAAAAGTACTAAACCGTATTGATATGCCTGAATCACAAATTAAACGTGTTCAGGAAGGATTTAGACAAGTATTTAATGAGTCTGGTGGTACAGCTGCGAAATACTTTACAGGCGCATCATATAAAGCTGCTGGTAAAACAGGTACAGCTCAAACTGTGTATGGCGGAGATAAAGAGATTGGTAGAAAAGCAAACGGTGAGCGTAAAGAAACATATAACTTAACATTAGTAGGTTATGCGCCACTTGAAGACCCTGAAGTAGCATTTTCTGTTGTTGTACCTTGGGTAGATGATAAATCAGGTATTAACGGATATATTAGTCGTGACATTATGGACGCGTACTTTGATTTGAAAAAGGTAGAAAATGGCGAAGCTACACAAGAGGAAATAGATAAGAAAAATAAAAAGCAAGATGATGAATAAAAAAGTTGTAAAAAAAGCACACTATCTGAAAAGATAGTGTGCTTTTTTTTTTGATTCATGCATACGTTTTAATAAAGTGGACAAGCAGATCATATCGGAATTTTAAGGGACCTTGCAAATAATACGTATGCATTCACTATGGAAGTTATGGACCAATCCTCAGTGAAGATGAACAGTGCTACGGATTAATAATTTACCTAATGTTGATTCTTGTGGAACTTTACAAAACTTTTACAAACAATTAAAACCGAATTAATAGTTTAGCAGTATTCTTATATCTGTAATCCTGTTATTTCCGGTTACTTCTAGGAGGAAGAACACGTGAAATGGATAAGTGCATCAATTAAAGTTTTCATACTGTCGACATGTTTCTTTTATGTTGGCACGTCTACTGCATTTGCTGTGAATGAAATGGGAGAAGTGAGAGTTGATGGATCCTCAACGGTTTTTCCTATTATAGAAGCAGTAGCGGAGGAATATACAAAGGTGCATCCAAACGTGAAAATTTCCATCAGTGTTTCTGGGACAGGAGGAGGATTTAATCGTTTCAGTAAAGGAGAAGTAGATATAAATAATGCTTCGAGAGTAATGAAACAAGTGGAAGAAAATGAAATGAAGAAAAACTCCATTCAGTTTACACCGTTTGAAGTCGCTTATGACGGCCTTACGATCGTTGTGAACCGTCAAAATACTTGGGTAGATAATATGACGGTAGACGAGTTACGTCTATTATGGAGTGAAGATGAAAGTGAAAAGCGATGGTCACAAATTCATTCATCATGGCCACGTGAACAGGTAAAGTTTTATGCGCCAGGTGTAGACTCTGGTACGTATGATTATTTTCAAAATGTCATCTTACAAAAAAGTCGCATTGTAAAAAAAGTCTCTTTGTCTGAAGATGATCAAGTTATTATGCAAGGGGTAATGAATGATAAAAATGCCATTGGTTTTGTAGGATATGCTTATTATATGGCCAATCGAGATAAGGTGAGAGCAATAAAAGTGAATGGTGTACTTCCGACGAAAGATACCATCCAATCAGGTGAGTATAAGCCGTTATCTAGGTCGCTATTTGCTTATGTGAATCATGCATCTATCCGAAATAAAATGAATGTAGCAAATTATATTGAGTTTATGATTCAGCATGTTGGTAATCTTGCTGAAGAGGTTGGATATGTAAAATTACCAAAAGAAAAATACAATGAACAGCTGCGGATGTTAACAGAAATAAAAAGGTAATGTCAGGGTGGAAAGGGGTTTTCATCTTTGGCTTATAATGACAAAAGTCAAATTACATTTTCTGTACAACATTTGATTGAAAGAAATACAAAACATAGAAAAAAAACGCAGCGAATCAATCGAATCGTTCCATTATTACTAAAAATAATTGCTAGCGTGTCTATTGCGACGACACTTGGAATTATTTTTACGCTTTCTAATGAAACAATAATGTTTTTTAAAAAAATATCATTGCTCTCCTTTTTGACAGAGAAAGAATGGTTACCTTTTTTTGAAAATCCTAAATTCGGTATATTACCACTTATATGTGGAACGGTACTTGTAACAGCAATCGCTATGTGCGTAGCAGTTCCTATCGGTTTAGCGTGTGCCGTATTTTTAAGTGAATATGCTTCAAACAGTGTAAGAAAAGTATTAAAACCGATGTTAGAACTATTAGCAGGTATCCCGACAATTGTATATGGCTTTTTTGCATTAACAGTTGTTACACCGCTTTTACAACGGATTATACCTGATTTACAGTTTTTTAATGCGATTAGTCCAGGTATTGTTATTGGCTTTATGATGATACCTACAATTGCATCTCTGTCTGAAGATGCAATGAGAGCTGTAGCAAAAGGAACGAAAGAAGCTTCGTTGGCACTTGGAGCAACTCGGTTTGAGATGGTAAAACAAGTCGTGTTTCCTTTAGCTTTCGCAGGGATTATGGCAGCGATTATATTAGCTGCTTCAAGAGCAATCGGTGAAACGATGATCGTTGTAATTGCAGCAGGGTCCACACCGAACGTATCTCTCGATCCGACACACTCTATTCAAACGTTAACAGCTTATATTGTGCAAGTGAGTTTAGGTGATGCTCCGCATGGAACAATTACTTATTACAGCATGTACGCTGTAGGCGCAACGTTATTCTTGTTTACTTTTATAATGAACATCATTTCGCAGTTTATTATGCGCCGCTTTAGGAGGGTCACATAATATGCGCATGTTGAATCATAAAAAAATACAAGAAAATATGGCATCACGTTTTTTTAAAGATCGAATTTACAAATTGTTATTTTATATGGCAATTTTGTTTTCAATAGTAATCCTGCTTATTTTGCTTTTTCAAATTTTTGAAAAAGGTGTCAGTTACCTTTCGTTAGATTTCTTTACAAACTTCGCTTCGCGTAATCCGAAAGAAGCTGGGATTGCTGCAGCTTTGTCAGGAACAATATTATTTATGAGTATTGTTATACCACTCTCCTTTATATTTGGGGTCGGAACTGCTCTTTATTTAGAGCAATATGCGAAGGAATCTATATTTAAAAAGGTAATAGAAATTAATAATCAAACGTTAGCGGGAGTACCTTCCGTCGTATTTGGATTACTCGGCTTAACCATTTTTGTATACGCTCTTCACTTAGGTGAGAGTATTATTGCAGCGGCACTGACGATGAGCTTACTCGTCTTACCGACAGTTGTTGTAGCGAGTCAAGAAGCGATACGATCTGTACCGAGGTCATTATTAGAAGCTTCTTACGGGTTAGGTGCTACGAAGTGGCAAACGATGTATCAAGTTGTATTGCCATATGCGTTCCCAGGAATTATAACAGGTTGTACGTTAGCGATATCAAGAGCGATTGGAGAAGCGGCACCGTTATTAGTTATCGGGGCACTTGCATTTGCAAATTATGTTCCGTTTAGTATGTTTGATAGATTTACAGTTTTACCAATTCAAATTTTTAATTGGATGAGTAGACCACAGGAAGAATTTCAGTATGTAGCAGCTGCTGGGATGATTGTTTTGTTAGGTTTGTTGCTCTTGATCAATATAGTTGTCCTATGGTTACGAAATCGAAAATAAGTTGGAAATGGATGAAAGGGGAATTCAAATGGTAGCAACAGTAGTAAATGTACAGGTGAAAAACGAGGAGAAAATCGAGACTGCGCCAAAGAAAGTAGTATTTGATACGAAAAACTTAAATTTATGGTATGGAGAAGACCATGCTTTAAAAGATATTAACTTAAGTATTCATGAGAATGAAGTTACAGCAATTATCGGGCCAAGTGGTTGTGGTAAATCAACGTACTTAAAAACATTAAATCGTATGGTAGAGTTAGTACCAATCGTGCGAACTACAGGCGTAATTGAATATAGAGAGCGCAATATATTTGATAAATCATATCCAGTTGAAGAATTACGAACACATGTAGGAATGGTGTTCCAAAAACCAAATCCATTTCCAAAATCTATTTATGAAAATGTAGCATATGGCCCGAAAATTCATGGGATTAGCGACAAGAAAACGTTAGATGAAATTGTTGAAAAAAGTTTACGTGGAGCAGCAATTTGGGATGAGTTAAAAGATCGTTTGCATGATAATGCATACGGTTTATCTGGTGGACAGCAACAGCGTCTATGTATTGCACGTTGTTTAGCGATTGAACCAGACGTTATTTTAATGGATGAGCCAACATCAGCACTAGATCCAATTTCAACATTAAAAGTAGAAGAATTAATTCAAGAGTTAAAGAAAGATTTTAGTATCGTTATCGTAACGCATAACATGCAACAAGCTGCGCGTATTTCAGATAAAACTGCTTTCTTCTTAAGTGGAGAAGTTGTGGAGTATACAGATACAAATAAATTATTTACGACACCTTCAGATAAGCGTACAGAAGATTATATTACAGGCCGATTCGGTTGATGTCGCTAGCAAGGCTAAGAGCAAATACCCTCTTAACAGAGGGTATTTCTTATTTTTACCTTATTTAAGATAGGAGAAGTAATACTTCTCCTATCTTAAGGTTTATTATAAGTAGGCTAGGTAGGAGAGTTATATATAGTGGCACATAATATTGAGGGGGAAGAAACAATGGTACGAGAACAATTTCAATGTGATTTAAAAACGTTACAGCAAAAGGTGATTGAGCTTGGTGAACTAGCGAGAGAAGCTTTATTGCTTGCTATGGAAGGGCTCCATAAAAAGGATGTAGAGAAAGCGTTAGAGGTAATAGATGGTGATTATCGTATGGATAATTTAGAAGAGGAAATAAATGATCTTGCGCTTATGCTCATTACGAAGCAGCAACCTGTAGCGAGTGATTTAAGAAGGATTTTCATTTCAATTAAAACAGCGACAGATTTAGAACGGATTGCAGATCATGCTGTTAATATTGCGAAATCAACCATTCGTCTCGGGGAAAAAGACGTGTCTGTTAGTTTGCACAATCTTGATGAGATGTTTGCGATTGCAAATAAGATGTTACAGTTAGCGCTAGATGCATATGAGCAAGAAAATTTAACTTTTGCGAAGCAAATTGCCGAAATGGATGATTCTGTTGATGAAATATATGGGAAAGCGATTCGTGAATTTATATCTTCAGTTCCAGAACAACCAGAAGCAATTACACAAATTACACAATTATCCTTTGTAGCGAGATATATCGAACGTGTAGCAGACCATATTACAAATATTGCTGAAAATGTTTTTTATTTAGTAAAGGGAAAGCATTACTTATTAAATGAATAAAGAAAAAAGCAGGTGAAACATCACCTGCTTTTTTTAGTCAAAACATGACAAAAAAAGCTCGTTGTTTCCTTTAGTTTATGATGATAAGATGTATCATAATATAATGGAAAAAATAGGGCGTATATGTTATTCGCTTATTAAGTAATATTTTAAAAGTTAATAGTAAGCGCTTTCTTCAGTTGTTGAAAGGTGAATGTATATAAGGGGAACTTTACTGCCTGTCGGCCCGATTGGTCAAGGCTAATAATCAGTAGGGGATGAAGAAAACCTCCACTGATTAAAGTTTCACTTTATTTTATACTGCTAGTTAATGCTGGGTAGATAATATACATATCGTATATGAAGTTACTGAACATTATATAAGTGGAGGCTGAAGTATATGAAGGGGGTTATTTTAGCTGGAGGAAAAGGACGACGCCTTAGACCATTAACATGTAATACTCCAAAGCCGATGTTGCCATTATTAGAAAAGCCAGTTTTAGAATACAACATTGAATTATTGCGTCAGCATGGTATACGTGAGATTGCAATTACTGTTCAGTATATGAGTACAGCTATTAAGCAATATTTTGGTGACGGTAGCAAATGGGGCGTTAACTTGTACTACTTTGAAGACTCTCCACCGCTTGGAACTGCAGGGAGTATTAAACAAGCGGAAAAATTTTTGGATGAACCGTTTGTTGTCATAAGTGGGGATGCGTTAACTGATTTTCAATTATCAGAAGGAATTACGTTTCATAAACAAAAGAAAAGAATGGTAACTATGTTTGTAAAGGAAGTAGAAAATCCACTCTCATTTGGTTTAGTTGTAATGAACAAAGAACAAGAGGTTACACGATACATAGAAAAACCGAGTTGGAATGAAGTAGTCTCTAATATTGTGAATACAGGTATATATATTATGGAGCCAGAAATTTTTTCTTACATACCGCCCCGAGAATTTTTTGATTTTAGTCAAGATGTGTTTCCGTTATTGGCAAATAAGAACGCATTATTTGCATATTTGTCAGAAGGTTACTGGTTAGATATCGGTACATTTGATCAATATCGACAAGCACAATTTGATTTGTTAACGAAAAAATTGCAAGTACCTATCCCATATACGGAAGTATTACCGATGGTATGGATGGGAGAAGGGGTAACGATTGGAAAAGGAACGAAAATTCACGGTCCTTCTTTTATTGGTGAAGGAGCAAGAATTGGTGCTGGATCTGTAATTGAGCCATACTCTATTATCGGGAAAAATAGTGTTGTTTCAAGTTATTCTCATCTTCAAAAGAGTATTATTTTTGCAAATGCGCACATTGGGAAATATTGTGAGTTACTAGAAACGACAATAGGAGAACATACAATGGTGGAAGATGATGTTACATTGTTTCAAAAAAGCATTGTAGCGGACCATTGTCATATAGGGAAAAGTACGGTAATTAAGCAAAAGGGAAAACTATGGCCATATAAGGCGATTGATAGTCATTCGGTAGTAGGATCGGCTGGTGTTCAAGAAAGTGAGAAGAGTGCAGGATGGTTGCAAAAAAGCCGCATTGTAGGAAGAGGTAATGTGGAGATTACACCTCAATTTATTGTAAAGGTTGCGATGGCGTACGGATCTCTTTTTACAAAAGGGGAAAGTATATTAATCGGGAGTCAAGAACATATAGAAACGACTTCTTATAAAAATCTTTTTCTTCATGCAATTCATGGTATTGGGATTCATACGATGGAATGCAAAGAAATGAACGAATCACTTTTTCAGTACAGCATTCAAGATTTGCAATGTGCGGGCGGGGTTTTCATTCAAGCGGAAAAAGAAAAAGAGATTGTTATAAAGTTGTATGGTAAGGATGGGGCACAGTTAACGTATAAGCAGCAAAAAGCGATAGAACAAGTGTATATGTCTGAGTCGTTTTATTACGTATGTGAGAAGGAAATGGGGCGGAATAAGCTAGTACACGTTTCTTTACATAATTATATAGAGGCTGTATTAGAGCGTATTGATATTGAGAAAATAAAAAAACAGAAGTTCCATCTTCTTATTAATAAGAGAAATGATATGTTACAACATTTGCTTATGCTCTTTTTGCAAAGACTCGGATGCACAGTTACGTGGATTTATGCGGGCGAACAAAAGGATCATGTGAAAGCTTTAATGAAATCAAGTAAAGCAAATATGGCGCTTATGTTTTCAGAGCAAGGAAATTATTTCGAGTTATATGATAATCATAGTAATATTTACCAAGGGACGGATTTTGAAGAGATTGATATTCCAGATTTATTACTGGAATCGGCAGGAAATATTTACCCAATGTCTTTGAAATTAGGAGAATGTTATCTTCTATTTTATACGCAGGATGAAAAAAAATCGTTTCAAGCGAGATGGAAGCGAGATATTTTATATCGAATTGGAAAATTATTCGAGTTAATAGCATTGCAGGGAAAAACCTTTCTCAGCATAGTAGAGCAATCCCCGCCGCTTTATTTACTTTGTGATGAAGTTGTATGTTCGTGGAATGAAAAAGGGAAGGTGATGAGGAAATTATTGGCTGATATCGAAAGGAAGGAAGAAGGCATATTTGAAGGAGTACAGTTCAAATATACCGAAAAAGAGTGGTCTTATATCGTTTCTGACACAAAACAACCGAAATTTTTAGTGTATTCACATGCTAGAAACCCAGTAATAGCAAGGGAAAACATGAAAAATCTTATAGAAAAAATTAGACAATATCAAAAGGTGTAGAATTTTTATTTTAAAAGTGGTATTATAGTATAGTCTGATTTAAGTTATTAGTACTGGAGGGAAATAAGAATGCGTGTGAATATTACTCTAGCATGTACAGAATGCGGAGATCGTAACTATATCTCAAAGAAAAACAAACGTAACAACGCTGAGCGTATCGAGCTTAAAAAGTATTGCAAGCGTGACAAGAAGTCTACGTTACACCGTGAAACAAAGTAAGCAGTAGGAATATTTTCCTACTGTTTCTTTTTTTATTCGATTCCTCTCTTAAAAGTGATACACTATCATCGTAGAGCAAAGTATCACTGTGAGGGGGAAAATGTGTGAGAGAAGAGAAACTACGTTTACGTAAACAAATAATAGAGCACATGAATTCTTTATCAAAAGAACGGTATACAACTTTATCAGAGCAAATTGCATTTTCGTTGTATGCACAAAAAGAGTGGACTGAAGCTAAAACAATTGGAATCACTCTTTCAATGGAAAATGAAGTGAATACATATCCTATTATCGAAAAAGCTTGGGAAGAAGGAAAGAAAGTTGTTGTTCCGAAGTGTAATAAAGAAACAAGAACAATGTCCTTTAGGCAAATTAGTAATTTTGATCAATTGGAAACAGTGTATATGAATTTACGTGAGCCAATTCCAGCGCTTACGGAAGAAGTGAATGCAGATGAAATTGACCTTCAAATTGTACCAGGTGTAGCTTATACAGAGCGAGGAGAACGGATTGGATATGGTGGTGGCTATTATGATCGTTATCTCATGCATTATAAAGGGAAAACGCTATCATTAGCTTATAGTTTTCAAATGGTAGACCATATTCCAATAGAGCCGTTTGATAAAAATGTAGAAAAAATTATTACAGAAAAAGGAACAATGGTTAAAAATGGGCTTGTATAGACAAATAAAAATTGACGAGACTTTTTCTTCTTGATTATAATAAAATATGTGAACGTTTTCTTATTATAATTTTTTATAGTAAGTGAGCATAGAGGGTGATGAAATGTTATCTATATATGATATTCAGCAATTGCTAAAGAAATTTGGTACGATTATTTATACGGGAGATCGAATTGCAGATTTACAATTAATGCAAGATGAATTGCGTGAATTAAATCAATCACAGCTAATCGATTCACAAGACTATCAAACAGCTTTATTTTTATTGAAGCAAGAAATTCAAAAAGAGCTAAATAAGAATTAGATAAAGGTAGGTAAGTAACATGGAAGAGAAATGGTTAGTTGGTGTTGACCTTGGTGGTACAACGATTAAATTAGCATTTATTAATGTATATGGTGAAATTTTACATAAGTGGGAAATCCCTACGAATACAAATGAGCAAGGAAAACATATTACACTTGATGTAGCGAAAGCTATTGATAAAAAGTTAGAGGAGTTAGGCGAATTAAAAAGTAAGTTAATCGGTATTGGTATGGGAGCTCCTGGCCCTGTACACGTGGCGTCTGGAATGATTTATGAAGCGGTTAACTTAGGATGGAAGAACTATCCGTTAAAAGATTTATTAGAAGTAGAAACAGGATTACCTGTTGTGATTGATAATGATGCGAACTTAGCAGCGCTTGGTGAAATGTGGAAAGGTGCTGGTGAAGGAGCAAAAGATTTAATTTGTATGACGCTTGGCACTGGTGTTGGCGGCGGTGTAATTGCCAATGGAGAGATTGTACACGGCGTAAGCGGTGCTGCTGGTGAAATCGGACACATTACAGTCGTTACAGAGAATGCTTTCCCATGTAATTGCGGGAAGTCTGGTTGCCTAGAAACTGTAGCATCTGCAACAGGTATTGTGCGTGTTGCTATGCAAAAAATACAAGAGACTGATAAAGAAAGTATTCTACGTTCTATGTTAGCAGAAGAAGGACGTATCACATCAAAAGACGTATTTGAAGCACATGGACAAGGTGATGAACTAGCAGGCGAAGTAGTAGAAAAGGTAGCTTCTTATTTAGGATTAGCTGTAGCGAACCTTTCTAGCACGTTGAACCCAGAGAAAATCGTTATTGGCGGAGGCGTTTCTAAAGCTGGAGATGCACTTTTAGAACCAATTCAACGCTATTTTGAGCAATATGCTTTCTCACGTGCTGTAAAGAGCACGAAGTTAGCTATTGCAACACTTGGTAATGATGCAGGTGTTATCGGAGGAGCTTGGCTTGTAAAAAAGCACAAATACGAAGCGAAGATGATATAAGTTGTGAAGTATGAAAAGAGGAAGGGGAAACCCTTCCTCTTTTTGTGCGAAATCTTGATGAAGACGAGCATGTAAATGAATTAAGCTGCTGGTGGGTACCCGTTATATAGAACAGTCATGATTGTAAACCATCCGAAAACGAGTACAGTTGCAATTGCAAAGCCGCCCGCGAGAAAATTCTTTTCGCGAAGTGTTCTAAGCGTAGCAAATACAGCTAACAGAGTGACAAGCGTAAAAATAATAACAAGGCCCATACAATATCCTCCTCTGTCTACCCATTCCTTAATATGAGTTTTTGGAATATTTACTCTTTTATATTGTACATGTTTTAAAAATGATTGTCGAGATAGCATCCTTTCTTTTCCTAAGAGAAAAAAATGTTGTATCATTGAAAGTAAGTTTAATAATTGGAGGAGATTTTCATATGAAATGGATACAAATGCCGTTAGGCCCATTACAAACAAATGCTTATATTTTAACGAATGAGCAAAATGAGTGTATTATCTTTGATCCTGGTCACGAAGGAGAGAAGCTCGTTACATATTTACAAGAAGAACAATTAAAGCCACTGGCTGTTTTATTAACACATGCTCACTTTGATCATATTGGTGCTGTTGATGCGGTAAGAGACGCTTTTCATATTCCTGTGTACGTACATAAAGAAGAAGCAGATTGGTTAGGCGATGCAACTGTAAATGGTTCTCAAATCTTTATGATGAATCGCAGCATTACAGCAAAACCAGCAGATCATATTATTGATGCAGAAGGTGCATTAGCAATTGGTTCATTTAACTTTGAAATTTTTGAGACACCAGGACATTCTCCAGGCAGTATTTCTTATTACTGTAAAGAGGCGAATGCTGTATTTTCTGGAGATGTATTATTCCAAATGAGTATTGGAAGAACAGATTTACCTGGTGGAAGTTTTGCAGAGTTGATTGGAAGTATTGAAGAGAAATTATTTGTATTACCTGATGAAACAGCGGTGTTATGTGGACATGGTCCAGAAACAAGCATTGGTTTTGAAAAAGAAAATAATCCATTTTTACAGTAAGGAGCTAGTATGGGGATGGAGCTCATTTTAAAAGAATGGATGGAAAAAGAAAAGGATTATTCAATTTCATACAGTACATATATGAACCTCGCATTATATGCAGAGGAACATGGATATTATATGAAAGAACGTGAAAAAATAGGAAGACAAGGGGATTTTTTTACAAGTAGCAACGTATCCTCTGTGTTTGCAAAAACTTTTGCTAAGTTTTTTATTCGTCTTGTTGAAAATGGTGAAGTTGCTCCACATATTTGTGAGATTGGTGGGGGGACAGGAAGGTTTGCCTATGATGTTTTACAAGAATGGAAGCAATTATCACCGGAAACCTTTATTGATTTAAACTATTCGATAATTGAAATGAGCCCTTTTCATAGAAAATTGCAGCAAAAGACTCTTTGTTCGTTTTCTAATGTGTCATATTATACGTCGCATAGTGAAATGGGAGAATCGTTCGAGGGGATTCTTTTTTCGAATGAGTTATTTGATGCATTTCCTGTTGAAGTAATTGAGAAGAGAAATGGAATATTGTATGAAGTACGTGTTACGTACACAGAGGAAGGGAAACTTGCAGAAGTATGTAGGCCGTTACATAAAAGAATTGGTCGATACTTATTGAAATATAATATTCATCTCGCTGAAGGCCAGCGTTTTGAAGTGCCAATTGCGATGGAAGAATATATAAAAGAAATTGCGAAATGGTTTCAACGAGGTGTATGTATTACAGTTGATTATGGATATACAAAAGAAGAATGGATGCATCCTGCACATCAAGAAGGTAGTTTACGAGGATATTACGAGCATAAATTAATTCGTAATCCTTTAGCGTATCCAGGTGAAATGGATCTTACTACTCATATTCATTGGGACGAACTGAAAGAAATGTTTAGCCTGCAAGGTATGAATATGGTATGGCATAAGAAACAATCTGAGTTTTTGTTAGCAGCAGGAATACTAGAGCTGCTTACGAATCATCAAGATCGGGATCCTTTTTCTGAAATTCAACAACAAAATCGTGCAGTTCATTCTATGATTTTGAGCGGAGGATTGGGGAGTGCATGTGATGTTGTTATACATACGAAACATATGCAACAGTTACACTTGGATCGGTATTTGAAAATATAAAAAACAAGACACAGCATAGTTCTGTGTCTTGTTTTTTAATACGACTTATGTAGCATCATATATTTCCTCTCATGATATATATTTATATTAAAGATATGAGATGAAAAATATAAAATACATCCTTTTTTTCTGTCTATGAGTCCCTAACCCAATAATACGCGAACGAGTTGAATAATTGTCTCGTTTTCTACTTTGTAATAAATTTCCAATCCTTTTCTTTCACTTGAAACGATTTTAGCACTTTTTAACTTTGCTAAATGCTGTGAAATTGTAGATTGTGGCATGTTTAAGCCAGTGTACATTGTAGAAACGTTGCTTGGACCGCGTTCAATTAATCCTTTTACAATACATAAGCGAACAGGATGAGCAAGTACTTTCAATAATTCTGCATTGCTTTCATATAGTTCTATTTCTTTTTGAAAGGTTTCTAACATGTTCTTTTCCACCTCCGTGTGAGCTGTTATACCATACTATACATACCAAAAAATTAAAGAAAAGAAAACAGTTGTTGCAGAAAAACATTCCTAAAGTAAAGAAATTGTAAGAAAAGAGACCCTGATGTAAATAAAGTAGATAATTTAGCACGGTTTTGTAAAATGACATTTTTGGGTGAAAATTTCGATGCGTTTTAAAAATTGAAAGATATAGATATATTTGTAACACAATTTTATCATGATTTTCTTATTCTTTCAAATGAATATACGAAATTTTTAAAATAATATGACAAAGGAATTATAATGTTATATATAGAATATAAAACAGGTTAAAAGAAAAGAAGCCGAATGTAGTCAGCTTCTTTATGGTGAAAATGAAATGTTTGAATATAGCTGATAAATCTTAGAATTACCAAGATGTTAGTTATGTATTCTAGATTTCATCTTTCATCAATTTTAAAAATCTGTGGTTCCATATATTTTCATAAAAATCAATTGTCTCTTTTGCGGACATAAATGGATTATTTAACGTAGAGGTTGCTTTCTGGAACATGAAGTTTTCGTACCCTAGTCCATGGGCAAATTTAATCGTGGTATCCATACAGTACTCTGTTTGGGCACCACAAAATTCAATACGATGTACAGATAATTGATCTAAAATCTCTTTCAAGTTTGTGTTATAAAAAGAATTGGCATGTGTTTTTCTTACAAAAAAATCTTGTTTTTGAACATCTAAATCTGAATGAATAGCCCAAAGTTCTTTTTCAGGTACTAAATCATCATCACAATGTTGAACGAAAAGAATTGGTTTATTTGATTTTCTGTATGAAGAAATTCTTTTATTTACTTTTGTAAGTAAATTTTGTAAGTCAAATAAATGTTCTTCGCTATAACATACTCCATTTTGTAGATCGATAACGATTAAAATATCTGCACAAGTATCCATTATTTTTGCCCCTTTTTTACTTCTTAATATATCAATTAATTCATTACTTGGAAATGGGTGTACTCTTTCTTTTTTTATGAACTATACGAAAAGTAAAAAGTATAATCGAAAACATAAAAAGAAGATATGAAAATTTAATTTCATATCTTCTTTTCGCTCTATGCATTTACAGGCTCTTCTACATAAGAAAGGGCATTTTCAAAATCGGATATTAAATCGTCAACATTTTCAAGACCGACGGATAGCCGAAGTAATGAATTTGAAATCCCTCTTTCATCACGAGCTTCTTGCGATAGTGCTGCATGTGACATTTTAGCTGGGTAGGAAAGGATCGATTCGACAGCCCCTAAACTAACCGCAAAGACAGGTAATTTTACTTTTGATAAAAATTGGCGAAGTGCGTCTTCTGATTGTAAAGTGAAAGATAGGACAGCTCCTGCTGATGTAGCTTGAGATTGTTGAATGTTAAATCCAAGATGTGTTTGTAATCCTGGATAATAGACATTTTGAACTTTAGCGTGCTCTTGTAAATAGTGTGCAATTTTATTGGCATTAGCAGCTGAATGCTCAAGACGTACATGCAATGTTTTTAGACCACGAAGTACGAGAGAACAATCTTGCGGGCCTAGAATAGCGCCGAATGAATTTTGTAAAAAGCCAAGTTTTTGAGCGAGATCGGTATCTTTTACAACTGCTAATCCGGCAGTAACATCACTATGACCGGCAATGAATTTTGTGGCACTATGAAGAACGACATCAGCGCCAAGGTCAAGTGGTTTCTGGAATAGTGGTGTCAAAAATGTATTATCAACAAAAGTAAGGGCGCCAATAGATTTTGCAAGTTTAGAAACAGCACGAATATCTGTCACTTTTAAAAGTGGATTGGAAGGTGTTTCTACATAAAAGAGTTTTGTATTTGGCTTAATGTTTTGCTTTATTTCTTCTAAATTGGTCATATCAACAAATGTATGTGAAACACCGTAACGGGAGAGAACTTCAGTTATCATTCGATAAGTTCCTCCGTATACGTCTTCTGAAATGAGTACGTGATCACCTTGTGAAAGGAGGAGGAATGCAGTAGAAATCGCTGCAATTCCTGATGCGAAGGCAAATCCTTTTGTTCCGCCTTCTAATAAAGCAATGATGTCTTCAAGAGCTTCACGAGTTGGATTGCCTGACCTGCTATAGTCATATTTCCCGAACGTATCTACATCAAATTGGTGAAATGTTGATGTGTTATAGATGGGAACGTTAACAGCTCCTGTTTGCGAGTCATGTTTATATTGGTTGTGCAGTAAGAGTGTATCTATAGAATAACTCATATTCTTACACCTTCTTTTACAAGTTTAATGGCTTGCTTTAAGTCTTGAATTAAATCGTTACTATTTTCAATACCAACGGAAAATCGAAGAAGACGATTACATACACCGTTTGCTGTTCTAATTTCTTCAGGAATATCAGCGTGTGTTTGTGTTGCTGGATATGTCATTAAACTTTCAACACCACCGAGACTTTCGGCAAATGTAATTAAGGATAAAGATTGTAAGAATGGATTAATCCATGTTTCATCTTTCAGACGAAACGAGATCATGCCGCCTCTTCCAGGATAAAATACATCTGTCACCCCATCCTCATCATTTAAATAAGCAACAACTGCTTTTGCATTTTCTTCATGTTGTCTCATGCGAAGCGCTAACGTTTTCATACCACGGATTAATAGCCATGAGTCAAATGGACTTAAGACCGCACCAGAGGCATTATGATAATGAGCGATTTCCTCACAAAGTTCCTTTCCTTTTGCAACGACAAGTCCGCTTAGTACATCGTTATGACCACCTAAATATTTCGTTGCGCTATGAAGTACAATATCGGCACCTTCTGTTAATGGCTGCTGTATATAAGGTGTGTAGAATGTGTTGTCTACAATAAGAAGTAGTCCGTGTCTTTTCGCTACAGTTGCAACAGCGGCAATATCGGTAACTTGCATTAATGGATTAGTTGGAGTTTCTATGAAAATAGCCTTCGTTTTCGTTGTGATGGCTTGCTCAATTTGTTTAATAGATTGTGTATTTACGTATCTACATCGAACGTTCCACTTTTTTTCGTGCTCAGAAAATAATCGATAAGTGCCACCGTATAAATCTTCAGAAACAATAAGTTCGTCTCCAGAGCGGAATAGGGAAAGGACAAGAAGAACGGCTGCCATCCCTGAACTACAGGCATAACCTTGTTCACCGCATTCTAAGTCTGCGATTGCCTGTTCTAATAGGCCGCGCGTTGGATTTCCAGTTCGTGAATAATCAAATCCAGTAGATTTACCAATTCCTTCGTGACGATAAGCAGTTGAAAAATAAACAGGTGGATTAACAGTTCCTGTTGTAGTTTCACTCCGGTTTCCGATTTGCGCTAATTTTGTTTCGATAGTTGACATGTGAAAATTCCTCCTTTTTAAATTGAACCATTAGTTGAATATAAAATAAAAAAGCCTTCTAAGAAGAAGGCTTTCGGTTTGAATAGAGTCTTCTTCTCATCTGTCAAATCTTTCACAATTTGCTGGAATTAGCACCTTATTAACAAATGTTAATGGTTGCTGAGGCGTCATAGGGCCAGTCCCTCTACCTCTCTAGATAAGAATGTTCGTATGAAATTTTATTATGTTTTTAACTTTACAACAAAAGATAATTGAATTGCAACTTTATTTTAAATAATTTTTATTTTTCCGCAAGTGTCATTGACTTTTGTATTTGTGCGTGCTAAATTTATAAAAAAATTAACAAACATTGTTAAAAGGGGAACGCATTTCCTTTTAGCTACATAAATAAAATAATAAAGACAAACTCTTATTGAGAGCGGTGGAGGGAAAGGCCCTGTGAAACCCGGCAACCTTCAAACGAAATGTTTGAAACGGTGCTAATACCTGCAAAACGAATGTTTTGCATAATAAGAGGAGGATCGATTATGTCCCCCTCTTCAAAGTGAAGAGGGGGTTTTTATATTGATAGAAATGAGGGAGATTTGTGAAATTACTAGATTTATTATCAAAAGGAATTGTAATAGGTGATGGTGCGGTTGGGACGTTATTACATTCACATGGTTTGCAAAGTAGTTTTGAAGAATTGAATATATCTGATCCAGATTTAATTATATCGATTCATAAGCAATATGTAGCGGCTGGGGCAGATGTGATTCAAACAAATACGTATGGAGCAAATGAAGCGAAATTACGTATGTATGGATTAGAAAATCAAGTTACTGAAATTAATAGAGCGGCAGTAAAACTGGCGAAAGCATCTGTTACAGACAGAAATGCAATTTTAGGCACAATTGGTGGTATGAAACATATCGGGGCGGTTACGACAACTGATATGGAGCGAGAATTTATGTTACTGGAACAGGCAAGTGCATTATTAGAAGAACAGGTTGATGGACTGCTATTAGAGACTTTTTATGATGAGTTTGAATTACTTCATGCTGTCCAGGTGTTACGAAAAGAAACAAATATTCCAATTGTAGCGCAATTGGCGTTACATGAGGCGGGTACGACTCAAAATGGAAATGATGTAAATGAAATATTAAAACAACTTTTAGATTACGGTGCAAATGTTGTTGGATTGAACTGCCAACTAGGGCCACTTCATATGACGGAAGCTTTTAAAATGATATCGATTCCGAAAAATGGTTACTTGTCAGCATATCCAAATGCAGGTCTCCCAAATTATGTAGAGGGACGATACGTATATGAGGGAAGTCCAGCTTATTTTGAAGCGATGACACCGAAATTTATTGAGCAAGGTATTCGGTTATTGGGCGGTTGTTGTGGCACGACTCCAGAACATATTGAAAGTATGAAACGTGCTACTCTAAATGTTACGCCTGTAATAGAAAAGGATACGGTTCAAAGACCGAAAGTAGTTCATACACATGAGAAACGTTCAAAAGCTCATGTCACTTTAGCAGAGAAAGCAAAAAAACAAACGACCGTAGTAGTGGAATTAGATCCACCAAAAACGTTAGATACGCAGCGGTTTTTTGAAGGCGCAAGAGCATTGAAAAGAGCTGGAGCAGATGCTATTACTCTAGCAGATAATTCATTAGCATCGCCCCGTATCTCGAATATGGCAATGGGAGCATTATTAACGAAGCATGATATTCCGGTATTGACGCACTTAACATGTAGAGACCATAACGTCATCGGACTACAATCTCATTTACTAGGATTATCAGCGTTAGGCATGGAAGAAGTGTTAGCTTTAACTGGAGATCCAGCGCGCGTTGGTGATTTTCCAGGTGCCACTTCTGTATATGATTTGTCCTCTATCGAGCTCATTAAAATGATTAAAGAAATGAACGATGGGCGTTCCGTTTTAGGGAAATCCATTGGACCGGCAACAAGGTTTTCTGTGGGCGGTGCATTTAACCCGCATGTAAGACATTTAAAAGCAGCGGTTAAGCGAATGGAACGGAAAATAGATGCTGGAGCAGAATATTTCTTAACGCAGCCAATCTATGATATCGCGTTAATTGAAGAAGTGTATGAAGCGACAAAGCATTTAGAACAACCTATTTTTATTGGAATTATGCCATTAATAAGTAAACGGAATGCAGATTTTCTTCATTTTGAGGTGCCCGGTATTACTTTACCTGAAGCAGTAAGAGAGAGAATGGATGGACATGAAACGAAAGAGGCAGCAATTGAGGAAGGGATTCGTATTTCTCAAGAATTAATCGATGCGGCGATGAAATACTTTAACGGCATTTATCTTATTACACCATTTTTAAAATATGAAATTACAGAACATCTTGTTAAATATGTGAGAGAAAAGCAAGAAGTGAAAGAAGGTATTAATTGATGAAATGTATAGAAGAAAAATTACAAAATAACATCTTACTATTAGATGGTGCAATGGGAACGATGATCCAGCAAGAGGATTTAACTGCGGAAGATTTCGGAGGAGAGGAGTACGAAGGGTGTAATGAGTATTTAGTAGAAACAAGACCAGATGTTATTTTAAAGATTCATAAAGCCTATATTGAAGCTGGAGCGGATATTATTGAAACAAATACATTTGGGGCAACCAATATTGTACTAAGTGATTATGAGTTATCTCATTTAGACGAGGAGCTAAATGAGAAGGCAGCGCGTTTAGCGAAGCAAGCAGTCGAAGAAAGCGGGAAGGAAGTATATGTTGCGGGAGCAATGGGACCGACAACGAAAGCGATTAGTGTTACTGGTGGTGTAACGTTTGAAGAATTAATTGAAGCTTATACGCGGCAGGCAAGAGGATTGTTGAAAGGAGAAGTGGATGTATTACTCGTTGAGACGAGTCAAGATATGCGTAACGTGAAGGCTGCTTATATTGGAATTCAAGCGGCTTTTGATGAACTAAATACAGTTGTACCTATCATGATTTCGGGAACGATTGAACCGATGGGAACGACTCTAGCTGGGCAAACAATTGAGGCTTTTTACTTATCGGTAGAACATATGAAGCCATTATCTGTTGGATTAAACTGTGCGACTGGTCCGGAGTTTATGAGAGACCATATTCGTTCTCTATCTGATTTATCGGAGTGTTACATTTCTTGTTATCCAAATGCAGGTCTTCCTGATGAAGATGGACATTATCATGAATCTCCATCCTCGCTTGCCGAGAAAGTGAAGCGATTTGCAGAAGAAGGATGGGTTAATATTATCGGTGGTTGTTGTGGTACAACACCAGAACATATAAAAGCAATGAAATCCGCATTAACGTCTCTTAAACCTCGTGAACAGCAAGAGAGAGCGGGACATGGGGTTAGTGGATTAGAGGCACTGCAATATGATGACTCTATGAGACCGTTATTTGTTGGTGAAAGAACAAATGTTATTGGATCACGTAAATTTAAAAGATTAGTAGCAGAAGGGAAATTTGAAGAGGCTGCTGAAATCGCTAGAGCGCAAGTGAAGAAAAATGCTCATATTATTGATATTTGTATGGCAGACCCGGACCGCGATGAAATAGAAGATATGGAAAACTTCTTGGCAGAAGTTACGAAAGTGTTAAAAGTACCGATTATGATTGACTCAACAGATGAACATGTGATGGAGCGAGCTCTTACTTATATTCAAGGGAAAGCTGTTATTAATTCAATTAATTTAGAAGATGGAGAAGAGCGATTTAAAAAAGTGACACCGCTTCTTCGTAAATATGGTGCTGCAATTGTAGTTGGAACAATCGATGAAGATGGAATGGCAGTAAGTGCGGAAAGAAAACTAGAAATTGCGAAAAGAAGTTATGAGTTATTGACGACGAAATATGGTATACGCCCATCAGATATTATTTTTGATGCACTTGTATTTCCTGTAGGGACAGGTGATGAAGAGTATATTGGCTCGGCGGCTGCGACGATAGAAGGGATTCGCCTTATTAAAGAAGCATTACCAGAGTGTTTAACGATTTTAGGTGTAAGTAACATATCATTTGGTTTACCACCAGCTGGTCGCGAAGTGTTAAATTCCGTCTTTTTATATCATGCAACGAAAGCAGGGTTAGATTATGCGATTGTAAATACGGAAAAATTAGAGCGCTATGCGTCAATTTCTGATGAAGAAAAACGCCTTGCAGATGCATTGCTTTTTGAAACGACGCAAGAGACGTTGGAGAAATTTACAAACTTCTATCGCGTGGCAAAAAAGAAAGATGTTGTTGTCCAAGAAACATTAACACTTGATGAAAGGCTCGCAAATTACATTGTAGAAGGTACGAAACAAGGTTTACACGAAGATTTAAGTCTCGCACTTACAGAAGGAAGAAAACCTTTGGATATTATTAATGGCCCACTTATGACAGGAATGGATGAGGTAGGAAGATTATTTAATAATAATGAGCTTATCGTTGCTGAAGTATTGCAAAGTGCTGAAAGTATGAAAGCTGCTGTAAGTTATTTAGAGCCACATATGGAATCTAGCGATAGTGCGAAAAAAGGGAAAGTATTATTAGCAACTGTAAAAGGTGATGTGCATGATATTGGGAAAAATCTCGTTGAAATTATTTTAGCAAATAACGGATATGAGATTATTAATTTAGGAATTAATGTTCGCTCGGATCGAATTGTGCAAGAAGTACAAGAAAAGAAGCCTGATATTATAGGTCTTTCTGGTTTATTAGTAAAATCGGCTCAACAAATGGTAACGACTGCTGAAGATTTAAAAGCGGCGGATATTGATATTCCAATTGTTGTAGGCGGGGCAGCGTTAACGAGAAAGTTTACAGATAATCGCATTTCGCCATCTTATAAAGGGCTCGTATGTTATGCGAGTGATGCGATGACGGGGCTGGATATTATTAATAAGCTTCAAAAAGAAGAAGAGCGTGAGAAGATGAAGCAGGATAAAAAAGAACGTCATCTTCATATCGTAACAAAAGAAGAGAAGAAAGTAGAAATTCCAGCAGTAATTGAGCCATTACCGAAGGCTGAGGTTATCGTACCGGATTCAACAAAACGAATTGTATTAAGAGATGTTCCTGTTTCACATCTCGCGCCATTTCTAAATAGACAAATGCTGCTTGGACATCACCTTGGCCTAAAGGGAAGTGTGAAGAAACTTTTGCGAGAGGGAGATAAAAGAGCGCATGAATTAAATGATTTAATAGATGAATTATTGCAGGAAGGACAATCTTGGTTAAAACCGAAAGCAGTGTATCAATTTTTCCCAGCGCAAAGCGACGGACAGAATATTGTAATATATGATCCAGAAGATCATACGCGTGTTATAGAGCGTTTCACATTCCCAAGACAAGGAAAAGCACCATATCGTACTTTAGGTGACTATTTACGCCCAGTTGGAGATGAGATGGACTATGTTGCTTTCCTATCTGTTACGGTTGGAGAAGGTGTTCGTGAAATTGCTGAAGAGTGGAAGGCGAAAGGTGATTATTTACGCAGTCATGCTATTCAATCGTTAGCGCTTGAACTAGCAGAAGGACTTGCTGAAAAAACACATATGCTCATTCGCGATCGCTGGGGGATTCCAGATTCGCCAGAATTGACGATGGAAGAACGCTTCCGTACGAAATATAGAGGGATACGAGTGTCCTTCGGTTATCCAGCATGTCCAGAACTCGCAGATCAAGAAAAGTTATTTCGCTTAATTCATCCAGAGGAAATAGGTATTTCATTAACGGAAGGATTTATGATGGAGCCAGAAGCGTCTGTAACGGCTATGGTATTTTCTCACCCCGAGGCAAGATATTTTAGTGTATTATAGTCTAGAAGGGGGAGACGTATGAAAAAAATAGTCTTTACAGGTGGCGGTTCGGCAGGGCATGTAACACCTAATTTAGCCATCATTCCACATTTACAAGAACAAAATTGGGATATTTCTTATATTGGTTCTCATCAAGGAATTGAGAAAACGATTATAGAAAAGGAAGGCATTCCGTACTATAGTATTGCGAGCGGAAAGCTACGCCGTTATTTTGATTTAAAAAATATAAAAGATCCTTTTCTTGTGATGAAGGGTGTTATGGAAGCGTATGTAAGGATTCGAAAACTAAAACCAGATGTAATTTTTTCAAAAGGTGGTTTCGTATCTGTACCAGTCGTAATTGGAGGATGGTTAAACAGGGTACCAGTTTTATTACATGAATCTGATATGACGCCAGGACTAGCAAACAAAATTGCGCTCCGTTTCGCTTCAAAAATATTTGTTACATTTGAAGAAGCTGCGAAACATTTACCGAAAGAAAAAGTAATTTATACAGGATCTCCTGTACGTGAAGAAGTACTAAAGGGAAATCGTGAAAAAGGTTTAGCATTTTTAGGTTTTTCACGTAAAAAGCCAGTTATTACAATCATGGGAGGAAGTTTGGGCGCAAAAAAAATTAATGAAACGGTTCGAGAAGCGTTACCAGAACTTCTGAAAAAATATCAAATTGTTCACCTTTGCGGAAAAGGTAATCTTGATGATAGTTTACAAAATAAAGAAGGATATAAACAATTTGAGTATGTACACGGAGAACTGCCAGATATATTAGCCATAACAGATTTTGTTATTTCACGTGCGGGCTCTAATGCCATTTTTGAGTTTTTAACATTGCAAAAGCCGATGGTTTTAATTCCACTATCGAAATTTGCAAGTCGTGGAGATCAAATACTAAATGCAGAGTCTTTTGAGAGACAAGGATATGCTTCCGTATTGTATGAAGAAGATGTGACTGTGAAATCTCTTATAAGGCATGTCGAAGAATTAAATCAAAATAATGAAGTGTATAGAACAGCTCTAAAAAAATATAATGGAAAAGAAGCAATTCAAACAATCATTCAACATATTTCAGAGGCATGATGAAACAATCATGCCTCTTTTAGTAGGATGAAAGATTCCAAGAAACGGTGTTTTTATGTTACAATAGCAAATGGATTAGTAGGGAAATTCCAATTAATGAAGCGTGAAAATACGAATGGATTAGGAGTGACTGTGTTGGAGCTAAGTCTCTATGAAAATACTGCACTTATTATATGCTTTGTGTTGTACGTTGGTAGTGTTATTGTTTATATTTCAAGGAAGTTTTCGCAAGAAAGAGAGCTTGAAAAATCAGAAATAACAGCAGAACTAGAAATGTTAGCTGATGAAAGTTATAAAAAACAAAAAATAAAAGAAGACCATGAGGCATCCCATCATTTAAACGCAAATAAGTTTTAAAGATGGGGATTTTTTTTGAAGGAGATGCAGCAGAATTTGCATCTTATGTTATGAATCATGTGAAATAATAGTAACTATCTAAAAGGTTATAAAAGTGATCTTTTGGGTACAGTGATGATAAGAAACATATATAAAGGAGTACATAATATGAAATTAGAAAATGGATGGGAAACGAGCTTTTTAGAAGTCGTACAAAATAGCGAATTTAAGAAAGAGGCACTTCTTAGCCAATTACTTTTTGCAGATAGTGAAGAAGTTGAGGAGCTTGTAGATGATTATGGTTATGAAGAAATCATTGACCGCGAACATGATGATGAATTAGCTGATATTTTAGGAGAAGAACTTTTTAGTGAGATGGAACGACACGTATTCTTATCTTCACAGTCAGAAGAAAAACTTATTTCATTCGTAAATGGATTAGGTTTTCATGTGTTAGATTGGATCGTTCTTCTTGAAACAGAATTTGGCATCGATAGTGCACACTTTACGTCGGATGCTGTGAAAATGTTAGAAAAGCGTTTCAGACAATTTCCATACATAGAAGTTAAAACAATTTTTGACATGACATTTGGAGAAGCAATGGATGTATTAGAGTCTATTACAGGATTACAACTGAAAGAAAAGATGAATGTATAATGTAAAAAAAGAACGTGAGACTATCACGTTCTTTTTTTACATTATAATAATTTTATCATCTAGTTTCGTTTGTCCGCTAAGAAGTGCGTTTAAATATTCCACTTTTCTTATACAGGCTTGTATATGTCTTTCAACCTCTTGTAACTCTGCTTGGTGATGCGTTTCAATAGGATGAATTTGTACGTTGAATTTTTCAAATTGACTACTATATGTTATTTCTGCATAGCCGCTCATAATATCTGTTTCGTTATGAAATAAAAATTGCTTCGTTTTGTCACAGAATGATACATTCTGAAAGCCATATACTTTTAATGCTTCAATTACTTTTTTTATCATTTTTGTATTCATTTTTTTTAACCCTCTTTACGAAGTTCTACTTATACATTATAACATAAAAAATTACATAGAAAGCGCTTCCAAGTGTATTTTATTATAAACTTTACGTTTCAATCACAAAAATGAAACAAAGAAAAAATAATTGTAAAGAAGGAAGGACTCTTTTATTGTTTCGTCATATATATAGAGAAATAGTGCAATGAAAGGAAATTTTCCGAGGTGGAGATCGTATTTCCAATTTGAGCGCAGTAAAAGAGGTGAAGATCTTGAACTTTGATATTGTAGGACAAAAAGCATATATAAAAGATGGACCGCATCGGAACCGAATTGGAATTGTAAAGAAAAACGAGACAAAATTAGAATCGCAGTTTGCTATTGTAATTGGAGAACAAATCATTGAGGTAGAGCTAAAGGATATCGTGTTAGTTGGAGTAGACGTAGGACAATTTCATAAATGGTGCGAACAAAATGGTTATTTGTGAAAAGGACGGGCTGTGAGATAATGAAGTATATGTGAGGAAAGAGAATATGTTATTGTATTCTCTTTTTCTATGTGTAAGGAGACGGAGATGAAGTATACAGAACGAGATTTTACATTGGAGTTAAAAGAGAACATTCAATGCATGGAGAAGGAAATAGAGAGAATAGCATTTAAACTTTTTAAAGATTATTCACATTTGTACATAGAAAAAAACATGGAATTATTTATAGAACTCATCAGAGATAAAGAAAATCCTTTTGAAACAGGATATTCTTCATCAATTTCGATAGCTGTATTAGATGAAGAAGGAAAGAT
This sequence comes from Bacillus sp. FSL W8-0519, assembly GCF_038005585.1. Taxonomy (NCBI): domain Bacteria; kingdom Bacillati; phylum Bacillota; class Bacilli; order Caryophanales; family Bacillaceae; genus Bacillus; species Bacillus sp. FSL W8-0519. The sequence goes on along the minus strand of NZ_JBBOTL010000001.1, from coordinate 4,095,615 downwards.
GGTTGAATTTTATACAGTTCCTATCTGGGAATGTTGTAGTTATTTTTTAGGAGTACCGCTTCCAATAAGGTTTTGGGGAAGTAAGTTAAGTGGTGAACTTGTTGATGAATCTTATTGTGAGATAGAGGAGGAGTTAAAGGAGCGGTTGGAAGAATTTTTACAGTTTGCGGGTGAGGAATAATAGTTAATCTGTAGTTTATAATTAATAGTTATTAAAAAAATGAAAAACGGTGTAATTTCTTTATATCTGTACATAGTGTTTGAAACAATATGTTATGCCTTATGTATAAAAGATAAAGAGGAAGATGAAAAGAACTAAAAAAGGACGCTAACCGTTTTGTTAGCGTCCTTTTCATTATGAAGCAATTTCACCAGTTTTTGTATCATCTTGATTGTACGTATCTTGATCTAATTCACCAAGCCATTTACTAGAAATAAGACCTGCTGTCATAGAACCACTTACGTTAAGAGCTGTACGCCCCATATCGATTAATGGTTCAACTGAGATAACAAGAGCGACAATACCGATTGGTAAGTTCATTGTAGATAGTACGATTAACGCTGCGAATGTTGCACCGCCACCAACGCCGGCAACACCGAATGAGCTAATCGCAACGACAGCGATTAAAGTTAAAATAAATTGTGGTTGTAATGGATCAATTCCTACAGTTGGAGCGACCATCATTGCAAGCATTGCTGGATAAATACCTGCGCAACCGTTTTGTCCGATAGATACTCCAAATGAGGCTGCGAAGTTTGCAATCCCTTCAGAAATACCAAGTTTTTCTTTTTGAGCTTCAATATTTAATGGCATTGCACCAGCACTAGAGCGAGATGTGAATGCAAATGTTAATACAGGGAACACCTTTTTCAAATATTGAATTGGATTTAAACCAGATAGAGCAATTAATAATAAGTGGATAACGAACATTACGATAAGTGCCACGTAAGACGCTAACACGAAGTTACCAAGTTTTAAAATAGCATTTATGTCGCTACCAGCAACTGTTTTTGCCATAAGAGCTAATACGCCGTATGGAGTAAGACGTAAAATTAATGTTACCATACGCATTACAATTGCATATACAGCATCAAGCATTTTCTTAAATAGCTCTGCTTGTTCTGGATATTTTCGTTTTACACCTATAAAGGCGATACCGATAAATGCTGCAAATATTACAACAGAAATTGTTGAAGTTGGACGAGCACCTGTTAAATCAAGAAATGGATTTGTAGGTAACAGCTCTAATAATTTATCTGGAATTGTTGTTTTTTCAATAGAAGTAAATCTTTCTTCAACTAGCTTCAGACGAGCAGATTCTGCATCACCTTGTTGCAGACCAGTTGCAGAAACATCAAATCCTGCACTTGCAGCGATACCGACAGCTGCAGCAATTCCTGTAGTCAGAATTAAAATTCCGATAATAAGACCACTAATTTTACCAAGGTTTTTCGTTAACTGTAATTTTGTAAATGCTGAAATAATAGATACTAAAATAAGTGGCATAACGATCATTTGAAGTAACTTCACATAACCGTTACCGATTAAGCCAAACCAAGTATTTGATTCAATAATTACTTTAGAAGTTGGCTCATAAATAAATTGTAATATAAGACCGAAGATAATTCCGACTCCTAAAGCGGTAAATACACGTTTATTAAAAGATACATGCTTACGTTGCATATAATATAATACGCCAACTAAAATGAGCATGACTGCAACGTTAATTCCGACAAGCAGTGTATTCATGATGATTCCCCCTAATTCCAATCTGTTATATAGAATATAAATCAATAAAACCTATAAGTCAACTAGGGAATTCCGGAATTAAAAAAAAGATGGCAAAATGCCATCTTTTAATGTCCAGCCCCAGGGACAAGTAAAAATGTCGTATAGTATGTAAATCCTATGAAGAAAACAGTTAAATATGCCCCGAATACGTATATATACATACGCTCTGTTAAATTTAAATAGCTTAAAAGTACGAAGAATCCTGTTTGTCCTAAAAATAGTAGTGCAGTCGAATGCATATCCCCTACGTAAAACATAACCGAGAAAATTCCAGTCCAAAAGCCGAGAACGCGAAACATGCGCTCCATGCCATCTCCCTCCTTTTCTAAAAAAAGTAAACCTCACTTCATTATAGTTTATTTTTCTTACTATTGTAAATATTCGTTCATATAAAAAGAAGCCAATTATAATTGGCTTCTTTTTATATGAGAAATCAAATTGTTAGTTTATAATTACAAGATTTACATCCATCTAGTAAACTATCATTTCGTGTTAATTCCGTGTTAGGGAATAGGATTTCAAAAATCCCTTTCATCATATCTCCGTGCATATTACAAATTTCAGTTGGGTGATGGACAGCAACTTCTTTAAATGGACAATTGTGTACATCATAGAAAATTTTTGTTCCATCTGCACTTAATTCAAATGCAGGTGATAAGCCAGCTGTTGAAAAGGCTTCCTTTGCAATTTGAACTTTTTGCTCCACTGTTAAAGCATCTTCGCTCACATTTAAGCGCTGCATATGTTGTTGCATTAATTCGGCCCCGAATTGTTTCCCTGTTTCGTAGAGCGCTTTTTCACCAGCAGCACCAAGGCTAAGTAAAGAATTAAACGCGATTCTTGCTAACAATTGATAGTCACGGAATGGGAATTGTAATTGGATAACATCTTCAGATAATACATATAATCTGCTTGGTCGTCCGCCTTTTCCAGTTTTCTTCGTTTCAGATTTCAGCATATGAACATCTTCTAATTTAGATAAATGTAAACGCGCTACGTTTGGATGAATGTCAAACTCATCAGCAATTTCTTGTACAGTTACGTAACTATGTTTTTGAGAAATATATTTATAAATGTAATAACGAGTTGGGTCAGCTAAAACACCTGTAATTTTTAAAGCTTGTTCCATGAGGATCTCCACCTTTATCACTTTATCCAAGATAATAACATTATAATACAGATAAACATGGGTATAGGTAATTTTAGACAATAATTCGGAAATTGTTCATAATTTCACAAACATATTTTTCCTTTTTTATCTAGTGAAAATGCAAAAATACCGATTTTTCAGATGGATTTCTTCATGCTATATACATAGTGGGGAGGGAAAAATGATGAATGGAATTGAAAGCTTTGCGAATACGATTTTGAAAGAGGCGTGTAGGGTACAAGCTTCGGATTTACATATTGTGCCCCGGAAGAAGGATGTAGTGATTCAACTGCGCATAGGGAAAGATTTAATGACGAAACAATACATTGAAAAGGAATTTGGAGAAAAACTTGTTTCACACTTTAAATTTTTAGCATCAATGGATATAGGGGAGAGGCGGAAGCCACAAAATGGTTCACTGTATTTACAAATGGATGGACAGGAAGTGTATTTACGTCTTTCCACGCTTCCAACTGTATATCAAGAAAGTCTCGTTATTCGTCTTCATTTACAAGCATCTATTCAGCCGTTATCTCATCTTTCGTTATTTCCAAGTACAGCGAAGAAACTACTTTCTTTTTTACATTATTCCCATGGGTTACTCGTATTTACTGGACCGACTGGATCGGGGAAGACAACAACAATGTATGCATTATTAGAGGTAATTAGAAAAAAGAAAACACGCCGCATCGTTACACTGGAAGATCCAGTTGAAAAAAGAAATGACGATGTATTACAAATTCAAATAAATGAAAAAGCAGGTATCACATATGAGGCGGGACTAAAGGCTATTTTGCGTCATGATCCAGATGTTATTTTAGTGGGTGAAATTCGTGATGAAGAAACAGCAAAAATCGCTATAAGAGCAAGTTTGACTGGCCATTTAGTAATGACGACACTGCATACGAATGATGCGAAAGGAGCAATACTTCGGTTTATGGACTTTGGCATAACAAGGCAAGAGATTGAACAATCTTTATTGGCTATAGCTGCACAGCGACTTGTTGAATTGAAGTGTCCGTTTTGTAAAAGAAAGTGCTCAACTGTATGTAAATCAATGAGGCAAGTAAGGCAAGCGAGTATTTATGAGTTGTTATATGGATATGAGTTAAAACAAGCGATTAAAGAAGCAAACGGGGAATGTGTCACGTACAAGCATGAGACATTAGAGTCTTCGTTGCGAAAAGGATACGCTTTAGGATTTTTAGAAGAGGATGTTTATGTTTAAGAAAATATGGAGTTTAAGTGATCAAGTAATATTACTGAAACGATTAGGAGAACTATTAGAAAAAGGATACTCTCTTTTGCAGGCATTAGAATTTTTACGGTTTCAATTACCTTTAGAAAAGAAAGTACAATTGCAGCGCATGATTGATGGATTAAAAAATGGAAAAAGTCTACACGATTCTTTTCATCAATTAAAGTTTCATCAGGAGATGTTAAGCTATTTATTTTATGCCGAGCAACATGGTGATATTTCTTTTGCGTTGCAACAAGGGAGTGCACTTCTTTATAAAAAGGATAAATATAGGAAAGATATGATGAAAATAATGCAGTATCCTATGTTTTTGGCGTTCTTTTTAATAATCATGATTTTGATTTTTAACCGCATTTTATTACCACAAGTTGACATGGTATATAGTTCATTTGGTTCTACAGCACCGTTACTCACAGAACAAATATTAAGTACAATTAAGCTACTACCCTATCTTATTTTTAGCACTATTTTTATTGTTATGGTGGGTTGTAGTGTATATATATTGTACTTTCGGAAACTCCCGCATATGAAGCGAGTAAAAATTATGCTTCGTATCCCCCTCGTAAAAACATTTCTTATTTTAAAGCATTCGCATTATTTCGCTACTCAATTGAGCGGCTTATTACACGGAGGACTATCAGTACTTGAGGCTCTAACAATAATGATGGAGCAAAAGTATCAGCCGTTCTTTCAGTATGAAGCGGGCCGAGTTAAACACCAATTAATTGCGGGAGAACCGTTGCAATCTATTATTGCTAAAAGCGGATATTATGAGGAAGAACTTTCTTATATTATTACACATGGTCAAGCAAACGGTAATTTGGCGATTGAATTAGGTGATTATAGTGATCTGATTATGGAAAAGATGGAGCAAAAAATTAAACGTATGTTAGTGATTATTCAACCGATTTTATTTACGTGTATTGGAGCAATAGTTGTTCTTATGTATTTAGCGATGATTATGCCAATGTTTCAAATGATGAATTCTATATAGGAGGCATTTACATGCAGAATGAGGAAGGGTTTACCCTTTTAGAAATGTTATTAGTTATGGTCGTCATCACTGTATTATTACTATTAATTATTCCAAATGTAGTTACGCAGCGCTCATCCGTCGAAGGAAAAGGATGTAAAGCCTATGTGAAATCTATAGAAGCGCAAATACAAGTATATCAACTACAACATAATAAAATTCCCTCGCTAAAAGAGCTAATTGATGGGAAATATATTACAAAGGATGAGTGTCCGAATGGTGAAGCTATTCATATTTCCAATGATGGCACGGTAACAAGTGGGAAACTGTGAAGCAAAAAGGTTTTACACTTTTAGAAATGCTACTCGTTTTATTTGCCATTTCTGTATTAAGTATGGTCACGTATTTTCATGTACATTCATTATACGAAAAACAAAAAATCGAACAATTTTTAAGACAGTTTTCAAATGATATTTTGTATATGCAACAATTAGCTATAAATCGTCAAAAACACTATACATTACGATGGCATAAAGATAGACATATGTATTATATAGGGGAATCGAGTACGGATCATTCTATCATTAAAAGAGAATATGATAGCGATATACAATTGGATTTGAATACTTTTCCAAATCCGATGACATATAATCCGAGTGGAAATATTAATAGAGGTGGCACGATTTTACTTTCGTATCGAAGTTATAAATATGAGATTGTATTCCAGCTTGGAAGAGGGAGATTTACGTATCGTGAAATGTCAAAAAGGGTCAGTGATGGCTGAAATGCTTGTAGCATTAAGTATAGTAATGATGATGGTATCTTTACTACTTCCGCAAACAGTATTGATTATGCAAGAACGAAAAAACATACAAATTCGTTATAAGGCATTTGTATTATTAAAAAAAGAAGCAGCTTTATATATGTATGAGAATGAGGCAAAACAACAGAAAGAAAAAGTCATAAATGGAAATGTATATTACACATATTGGGGAGGAAATGAAGTTTGTGCGATGTGGAAAGATGTGAAAGGAAAAATGATGGAACAATGCTTTTATGCGGGAGAAAAAATGAATTAGAAGTTGGATTTACATTAATTGAAATGATCGTATGTTTTTTTCTGTTATCACTTTTCTTTTTACTCTTACCACGTTTAAGCTTTATTGGAATAGAAAACAAGCAATCAAAAGGGTTAAATAATTGGGAATGGGATGTGTTTGTAGGACAGATACAATTAATTATTTTTATTGTTTTGATTACAATCTAGTTGAACATGAAGAACATTGATAGATAAGGGTTTTGCGGGTTTGTTTTCAGTTGTTTATGAAGGTGAATTCTCTGTGCGAAAACTGATTTGCCCCGCTTTTGCCCCGCTTTTTCTAGAAAATAAATTCTTGCCCCACATAAGCTTCATATTTACTTTGTTCATTTTCTATTATTTTAGGTGTGACATGAGAATAAATATTAGAAGTAATTTCGATACTTTTATGCCCCAATCTTTCTTGGATATATTTCATTTCTACTCCAGCTTCTAAAAGAAGAACAGCATGAGTATGCCTTAACCCATGAACACCGATTTGAGGTAATTCTGCGTTTTTTATAATGCGATCTAAAACATTTTTCAATGTTGATTTTGGTATTGGTTTACCTGTAGTTGTAAATACAAAATCATAAGTTTTATCATACCTAGCACCGAGTTTTAGCTTGCACTCATTTTGATAAGTTTTAAATGTTTTTAGTACAGAGACAAGTCTATCTGAAATAGTAATTGAACGCACAGAATCATAAGTTTTTGTTTTACCTATTAGGTCTTTACTATTCTTCTGTCCGGTAGGAGTATATGCGTGATAATTTATAGTTCTATCGATGTGAATCATTTTGTTATCTAAATCAATATTTGTGTCCCACTCTAATGCTGTTGCTTCGCCTTTACGCATACCAGTCTCTACTAAGGTATAGATTAATACATAATATATCATTTTGTCTTTGTGAGCCGTATTCAATAATTTTGATACTTGTTCTTTTGTTAAGTAATTCTCCTTTTTCGAATGCTGGTTGAAGTGATCCGCAGCAATTAGAATTCTGTTTGTGAAATCTTTGTAGACCATTTCTAAATCTATAGCGCGTTTTATTGAATTAGACATTGTTGAGTTAACAATTTCTACTGTTCGTTTGGAATAGCCTTTGTTTATAAGGTGATTAATAAATTTTTGGTATTCGATTTTATTCATATCCGCTAATTTGATATTTTTAAAATATGGGATGATGTGATTGTTAATATTGTTTTTATGGAGAATATAAGTGCTTTGCCCCACTTTACCTTTTTTATAAGTCTCCAGCCACTCAATTAGATATTCACTTAATAGAGTTTTCTTGCTGTCAGCAGCCATTCCGTGAAATAATTGACGCTCTCTTTCATTAGCATGAAAGGTAGCTTCTTTTTTTGAATCAAATCCACCTTTACTTATTTCTCGTTTTTTACCAGTGGTTTTATCAACGTATCGGATTCGATATTCCCATTTTTTGCCCCGCTTTCTGAAAGTCGCCATCAAAAATCCTCCTTTATATCGTGTCATAATACTTGATGTGGGATATGTTACTGTCGAACTTAATTAGAATAATATCACGACAACCTAATTAATGTAAAAATAAAAAAGAAGAGAGAGCCTTATGCCCTCTCTTCTTTAAATTGTAAAAGAAAGAAAATTTTACAATTTGAAATTGGAAATGATTTCTTTTATGATGAAATCAAATTAAAGTATTTCTTTGTTGTTTTGCAACATTTTCACATACAATGAAACTTGTTTTGCGAAACGGCCTTGCTGACGTCCATCAAGTTCCTCATAGGCTCTTTGGATATCATTAAATAGTAATTCTAATAACGCATCTTCTTTTTTGTTCTCAAAATTAAGAAGTGCGTCAGTGGAGGTGTTAAAATAAGACGCAAGTACTTTTAAACTTTCAAGGTCAGGTTCATGACGATCAGTTTCCCAATTTTTGATTTGTCCGCGCGATAAACCTGTTCTTTCAGATAATTGTTCTTGCGTTAAATCGAAAGACTTTCGTAACCGTTTAATGTTTTGTCCGACTGTAGTTTTCATAGTTTGAGTATAATAATCGCCTTATTACTATACCATAATTGGTCGATATCCTGACTTTTAAATTTATTAATGGTATCTTTAAGGACTTTTAAAAAACATATAGACAAACGTTTGTTTGGTGGTAAAATATTCATATAGAGAATTCGTATGATTTTATGTGAAATGGCATATCCTATTCTGTCGAACATAAGAAACGTTGCTACATAACAGTTTTTCAAATTTCTCAATAATTTTCAGATAACAGTTCGACAGAATTTTGGAAAATTTGTGTTATTATGATAATAAAATACACGGAACGAAAAAAAGACTCACAGCGTGTGTAAGAGTGATTCGCCCCACTCTTACACCGTTCGCCCGACTCACGAGGGGAACATCTGCCATAAGTCTCTTTTCGGTTACTACACGAGTAACACTTACATTATAACATGCCGATATTACTAAATCATTACTATGGTATTATTTTCCCTTTAAAAAAGTTGAGAAAACGAGCGAAGTCTTTGTTCCAATAGGAGGAGCAAAAATGAGAAAGTTAATGAACGAGGTAAGAGGTTTTATTGATTCCAACAATATGGTTAGAAATGATTTAGCCATAAAAATAGGTGTTAGTAATACAACACTATGTAATGGACTAAATGGAAAATTCGAAATGAAATTTGAGAACTTTTTGAAACTGTTGAATGAAGTCTATGATAATCAAAGAGAAATTAGATTGAAAATAAAAAAATTCGCAATGAAATGCACAAGTGATTTAAATGTGAAAAAATCTCTTTTTTATTGTCAAGCAGCTGGGGAATATGACACTATTCAGTATTTAATTAGAAAATATAAAGAAAACGAAAATTTACAAAGGTATATTGATGTATTTGAACTTTTCAATAAGAGGAACCGTAATGAAATGCGTGGACAAGAATTAAGCTATTTGGTCAATAAACTGACGCAAATAGAAGATGTAGATCGCCAAATACTTATTGAATTGTTATTAACAGTATGCATGTATGACCACGGGAATTATAGTGCGATGCTTCCGCATGCTGATAATGCTAGAAATGCACTACCCAAAGTGGAAAATAAGTTTATAAAACAATGTGTAGAATTACATTTTTATGAGCGTCAAGCCTATATACAGCTTCTAAATAACAATGTTAGCGAAAGCCGTAGAATAGCCAATAAAGTCGTAGAATCAAGTTTTAACGCCTTGATTACAAAAGCTACAGCATTATGTTGTATCGGAGAGTCTTATATATTTTCGGGAGAAATTTTAAAAGCTGAAAAGTACATCCTAGAATCTATTAGTTTATTAAAAGAAGTATCTTCTGCACAGAAAACTCGAAAATACAAATCATTTCATACAACATTAGCTTTTCTTTATATAGAACATAACTTTAATCTTGATAAAATTGATTTTACAGCAATAGATAAGGCTGAAATTGCTTTTTTTGAAGCGAAATATGGCGATCGAAACCTTGCTATTAAGTTATTAAATGAGTTGTTAGAAGAGAACGGAAAATTGACTGGGTTTCAATGGTATTACTATGCTTACGCTAGACCAGAAAAAAGAATAGAATATCTTAATAATGCATTGCTAGAGCTTGCCAAAAATGGTAATATATATTACATGCAGGCTATTCGTGAAGCCTTAACGAAAGAGCAGGTGAGTTAAATGAAAAAAATTATTGTAACAGTAATCTGTACCTTTGCCTTATGTACATTAGTATATAAGACAGACACAAAAGTTAGTGCCAATTCAAATGTTACACCTACAATTCAATATATGATGACGGATCCCGGTGGGCTTTAAGCTTAAAATAAGGGGATTTTAAAAAGACGCTACTTCGGTAGCGTCTTTCGTGCATTATAGGCTATAAAACTTTTTAGGGGAACAAGTAAAAGTTTTACGCTTGTGAACAATTCACAATCTATATAGATAAAAACGGGGGTTTTAGGTATGAAAAAGGAGAGTTTAGAAAACGTAACAGCAGCAGAGGTATTGGAATTCGAATTGCAATTATTAGATGTTATGAAAACAGCACATGAAGGTGATGAAAAATCACTAGAAATTATATCAAAAATGAAACAGGCGATCGGTAGCTTCTGATGCTATCAATCGCCCGTTATTTTCATTAAGTCTTTAAATAATTTCATAATTTCTTTTTGCTTTTCTGGATCTTTTTCTCTAAATTGAGCTATTAGTTCTTCGAATTCGTCCTGAGCAGTTGTTACAGGATTCTTTTCATCTGATTCACCTAATACATAAGCTACAGATATATTTGCAAGTTTTGCTATATCTAAAGAAGTTTTTCTTGATGGGCATTTATCTATTTCTTCGTTCTCCCACATTGAAACCGCAGATTTACTTTTTAGTCCGAGTGCATTAATGAATTCAGACTGACTCATTTTTAATATTTCAGTCCTAATTTCTTTTACCCTCTTACTAATTAATTTGTGGTTCATTTGTTTCCTCCCCTTTATAACGTTCACATATACCATTATCTTTTGCGTTTGTACATTAAATATATACTCAATATATATTTAAAATGTAACAGAAAAGTTCACTCAAAGACAACCTTTTTTAAGTTTTTTAAAGAAAATTAAATTTACAGGTTCACAAATAGTGAACATTGTGATATTATCAAATTAACGAAACGAACAAAGGTGATAAACATGAAATTAAATATAGAAAAAGCCAAAGCGTTACGAAAGAATCGTGGTTATAGTCAGGCTTATGTAGGTGATTATCTTGGATATTCAACAAAGTCTGCTTATTCACAACTTGAGTCAGGTAAGAGGCAACCGAGCTTATATAGACTAGGTTTACTATCTAAATTATATGGAGTTTCGGTAGGTGAACTAGTAGAAGGTTAACGAAAAGTTAACTATTATTTTTTAATCAAACGTTCACGAAATGTGAACCGAGAGAGGGGAAGAAAATGAATCAATTACATCTTTTACAGCAGCCAATAAGTGAATTTGTTTTTATTGAAGGAAGCCAAGTGGTCACAGACAGTCTAACAATGGCTCAAATGTTTGGAAAAGAACATAAAAATGTAATCCGAGATGTTGAGGTCCAGATAGAAAAATTGATTGAAGCAAATGAAATGGAATGGGGGCAGCTCAACTTTGAGCGTACCCAATATCAGCATCACCAAAATAAACAATGGTATCCAAAATTCAATCTTACAGAAGATGCATTTGCAATTGTTGCAATGAGCTACATAACACCAGAGGCAATGAAAATGAAAATTAAGTTCTTACAAGAGTTTAAACGAATGAAAGAACATATTCAAAAGTTACAGCAACAACCGAAAAGTGTTGAAGATGCAATTATCTATAGTATGACTGAACTCAAACAAATAAAATCACGACAAGATCATACGGATGAAGAAATGAACAAAATAAAACTTCTGGTAGATAACGAATTATGGCTTACTGAGCAACACAAAGGAGCTGTACAACGAAAAGTAAAACAACGTGTTTTTGAACTTAAAAAAGAAGGTTATGACAATGCATCGTATCAGGGAATCTACGGCGCATTAAAAAGACATTTCGGTGTCGCTAAATACGATAAAATACCAAGAAAATATTATCAAAATGCTATGCGATTTATCGCAGGATGGTATCCACCAGAAAGACCTAGTGCATTAGATGACTATATTTCTTAACCAATAAAATTAAAATTTTATAGAAAAGGAGACATGAAAATGATTAGTGTTCAAGTCGATGAAAAAGAAGTAAGAAATCTTTATCTTGCAAAAGTTGAAGAAGTAGTTAAAGAAATCGATGCGGAGTTAGTGTATTGGGACGCTAACGAGTTAAAAAGAAGAACTTGTATGGGATGGAATACCATACAAAAAACATTCTTTTTTGACCCTAGATTTCCAAAACACAAAGTAGGTGGTAAATGGTATTTCCCAGCTCAACAAGTAAAAGAGTTCTTGTTGCAATGGATATCTGAACAATAAGGAGGTGATCTAGTGGAAGATACAACATCATTAGTAGCATTCGCAATGTTTATCGCATTTAGTAATTGCTACTTTACATTACTTACGAACCGATAAAAAGATGGGCTTGGAGTGACGTAAAACAAAATAAAAAGACCCACGGCAATGGGTCATTTAGAAAAAACAAGTTGTTATAAGTATATCACGGAAAGTAGGGAAATAGTACATGGATTTAATCGAATATCAAGTGCTATTACCTAATAAGTTTTGGGATTTAGCAAAAAGCAAAGATGAATTAAAACGAATGATTGAAAAGTACTTTAAGGTTGGGTATCCACATTATGAAATACAACGCATTATCCAAAGTGGACAAGCATATGTGGCAGTTTGTACGAGGAGGTAAAAATAATGGCAGAAGTTAAATGGATAAAGCTTTCAACAAGTATGTTTGAGGATGAAAAAATACGTTTAATTGAGAGCATGCCTGAAGCTGATACCTTATTAATTATATGGATTAGATTATTAGCGCAAGCCGGGAAAACAAATGCGAGTGGGTACATTTTTCTTAGTAAAAACATTCCTTATTCAGATGAAATGCTTGCAACTCTATTCAATAGACCAATTGCGACAGTAAGGTTGGCGCTTCAAACATTTCAGCAATTTGGAATGATTGAGATAACAGAGGATCAGTACATTTGTATTTCGAATTGGGAGAAACACCAGAATGTTGATGGTCTAGAACGTGTAAAACAATTAAATGCAGAACGGAATAGAAAGTACCGTGAGCGTAAGAAACAACAGCAATTATCACTAGAAAATAAGGGTAGTGAAAGTGACGTTTTCGTGACGTCACGTGACGATACAGATATAGAAGAAGATAAAGAATTAGATAAAGAAAAAGAATTAGAAATAAATAATACATCTTCTTCTGACGAATCAGATACAAAAGTATCAATTCCTTATCAAGAAATCCTAAATTACTTAAATGAAAAAGCGGATAAGAACTTTAACCATAAAGCTGAAAGTCATAGAAAGTTAATTAGAGCTAGATGGAATGAAGGTTATACAGTTGAAAACTTCAAAACCGTCATTGATAACAAGGTATCACAATGGCTTGGAAAGTTTGATAAAGAAGGAAACTCTCTCGATCAATATTTAAGACCAAGCACATTATTTTCTCTAAAACACTTTGATAATTATTTGAATGAAACGGTTAGTAAACCTCAATCTAATCAACAACAATACGGTAATCACATAGATATTCCGGGGTTTAAAGGAAACATGCCATTTTAATGAGGTGAACAGAAATGCAAAAAATGCAGAAGTCATTTGAAAAGATAGCGGCATTAGAATTTGCAGATGAATATTGCGAAAACCATACATTTAGTAAAGGTGGGCAAGTAACTGTAAAGCCAGTAAGAAAGATGATTGATAAAAATGATGGTTCAATTTATTGCCCAAGATGCAAAGTAGAACAGCAGGATTCAGTCTTATTCCAACAAGCCAACAACTATTACAAGAAGATCAATAGAGAACGGCAGAAGAATCTTCTTTTTAAACATAGCGTTATTGAAAATCAATCAATTACAGAATCAAGGTTAGAATCCTATGAAACGGATTGTCCAGAAACTAAAGCAAATAAGAAAAAAGCTATAGCAATTTTGGAGCGTATTAAAAATGGCGAAACTCTAAACGTGTATATTGCAGGTATTCAAGGTGTAGGAAAAAGTCATTTAGCTTATGCAATGCTATATGAACTGGTAAGACATTATTGGACAATCTCTGATGGCGAAGCCCTTAATGATGAATACGCATTTAAAGAAATGAAAAGTTGCTTGTTTGTAGAGATAGAAAAACTAATTCGTTTAATACAAGACTCATTTCGAAATAAGGAGTCAAAATACACGATGGATTATTGTATTAGTTTGATGGTCGATGCGGATTTTCTGGTTATTGATGATTTAGGAGCTGAAAGTGGCTCTATGAATAGAAACGGAGAAGCGAGCGATTTTGTTCATAAAATACTTTATGGCGTTGCTAATGGGCGGCAAGGAGCAAACAAAACAACCATTACTACATCAAACTTATCAAGTAAGCAGCTATTTCAAAAGTATGATCCGAAATTAGCAAGTAGGTTGTTAAATGGAGTATCAAAAGATGAAACAATCGTGTTTAAAACAACAACAGATAAAAGAATTTTAAATTTAGATATTGGTTTCTAAGGAGGAATAAGCATGTGTGTATCATGTCGTAATACAGGCATCATTCGTAAAGAAACTTATCCAGGTGTAATTGAAACGAACGGTTGTAATTGTGAAGTAGCAAAGCAACAGCAACAAAAAGTTAGCTAACAAGAAAAAGGAGGATTTCAGTCGTATGAAGCCTACGAAAGTTGAAATCGATGTTACTGATAATAAAATTTATGTGGTTAAAAATGGTGAAGTTACTCCACTGAATCCTCCAGTAACAGGGTTTGGGGAACAAGTAATCACTTGGCAAGGTGGGAAAGTTGATCGTGTATCAACTACCATCACGGAAAAAATAAAATAACTGGGGATGCGATTATGAAGCAATTAACTATTGATGATGTTATGGGTAGTTTCAACTATGACGCGATAAGTACCAGTGAAAAGTTTTTGAATCCAAGCTATGAAGTCCATTTTTACGATAAAGAAGAACGGCAAAAGATGGATTGTTTTGATGCTAAGACTGAAGTTGAAGCTTGGAATGCAGCTATAGAAGAGCATGGGAAAGGTATTCAGAAGATTAGGATAACTTATTCGAACCGTAACAGAGCCGAATTTTTGGCACTCGATTAGGAGGGGAAATTGATGGCTTTCAATCGTTGGTTAACTGATGAGGAATATAAACAAGCTGAATCAAATGGTATTAGTAGAAGAGTTCTTTACATGAGGATGTACAGATACGGTTGGGAATTGCAAGAAGCATTAACGACACCACCAAGAACATATTGGCATATGGGCGAGGGGAAACACAATAAATGGCTAAAGTTAGCTGAAAAAAATGGAATTAATTCAAGTACTTTTTATAGCAGGGTAAATAATGGTTGGGATCCTAAAGATGCGGCAAGTATTCCGACGCGTAAACAAATGGACAGGAAGGAACTTGTTAAGATTGCTGAATCCAATGGCATAAGTGTAAGTACTTTCAGATCTAGATTGAGTTATGGATGGGACCCGTTAAAAGCAGCTACAACACCAGCTAAGTCCAAAAATAAAAATATTAGTTAAGAGGAGTAGATGAAAATGAAAGTTATGGAAAACGGTGTATTGGAAGCAACTAAATTAATTAGTGAAGCAAGAAAAGGTGAACAGGTTATAAAAGAAGCTACGGTTTTACAGATTGCAAGCATTTTATCAATCGGTGAATTAAACGATTATCAGGAAGCAACTTTACGTACTTGGAATAACAAAACTGATTTTGGAGGACGTGTTTCAAATGCAGCTTTAGGGCTTACAGGAGAAGCTGGTGAAGTTGCTGATATTGTTAAAAAAGCAATTTATCATGGACATGGTTTCCAACCATCGCATTGTCCAGGAGAGGAGGATGGAAACACTTATAAATTAGCTTTAGAACTTGGAGACATTATGTATTATGTATCAATTATGGCGCACGAACTGGGATATACGTTACAAGATATTGCTGAAATGAATATTGCAAAACTAGCTAAAAGATATCCGGATGGATTTAGTCGGGAAGCAAGTCAAAACCGTGTTGATGTGAAATGAAAAAAGGCTAGGATTTCACCTAGCCTTCAATCAAAAGGTTGTCGTACAAAAAAATGGAATGTTGGCAAATATAACATTTGCACTTTTAGTATATAAGGGTTTTTGGGTGAAGGGAATATATTTTATCAATCTTTATAAAAAATTAATATAAAATTTGAATTTTGTACAAAAGGAGAAGTGAAAATATGAGTGGCGGAAGTTTTAACTATTTATGTTTTAAAGACGCGAATGAATTGTTTGAGTATGGAAAAATAGAAGATCTTGAAGCTATGGCAAGTCGTTTAATTGAGTTAGGTTATGAAGATGCAGCGAAAGAAGTACTCAATATGAAATACACTATTCAACAGTCGTTAATAAGGGTAGATGTAATGCAAGAAAGATTAAAAGGCGTGATGAAGGCAGTTGAATGGTATGACAGTTCAGATAGTGGTATTGAAGCAATTGATCAAGCAATAAAGAAATATAGAGGAGAAATTGAATAAGAGTGTCATTTTAATAGAAAAGGAGTTTAGAAGAATGGAGACATATACAGGATTTAAAGCGATTGAGCGTATGAAAACAAACTGGATTACACCTAACTCTAATAATGGCAGTGCCTATAAATATAATGAAGGGGAAATTTGGATGATGTGCGGAGGTCTTGCGGGACCTTGCAATATAACAATTAATTCTTTCTTTGACGATGAATTTGTAGATTATGAAGAGCCATTACAAATGGAAGACTGGGTTACTTCCTTAAAACACACATTCAAAATAAAAGGTAAATATACGAAAGACGGATTAGATTTTGCAATCACTGATTTTTATTCATCTGGTTGTTATCAACACTATCCATTTGAATGCTTAAGAAAAGCTACACCTGAAGAGATTGAAAAAGAAAAACGTCGCAGGATGTTTGAAAATGCAGGGCGTGAACTGAATGAATTCAAAGTAGGTGATTGTGTAAAAGATGATAATGATTCTTACATGAAAGTAGAAGATGTTATCAGCGATCTGAAAATTGTGCTTTGTTCTTATTATGATTCTAATGCATGTGCCATTGTGAGGGGAAGATTCAAATCCGTCGAGTTAATACCAGTATTCTTTGTTGAAAATATTGTGCAAGTAGAAGATTAAAACCAAACAAAAGCGTTATTTTAATCGAAAAGGGGAATGGATATGATTCTTTCGGAAGCTTTGAAGAAACGTGATGCACTCAAGAAAAAGGCTAATGATATTGAATCTTGGCTCTTACATCAGAAATGGACAGAAAAGGCAGTTCCTTGGTATGAGGTTGAAAAGGCTATCGATAATGTAGTCGGAGATATTTATGAAGAATATAACGAACTAGACGAACGAATCGAAAAAGCGATAAAAGGCATAGAAATTTAAACAAAATAGTTATTCGAATAAGAAAAGAGGAGCGGCGATGAAGAAACAAAGATGGAGAAAAACAAAAGTTAAAACTTGTTACTTATGTGACAAGAAATTAAATATAAACCAGATCCGAGGCATAAATGATTGGAGTTATAAAAACAAAATTTTGTATTGGTGTGAGGATTGCGTAGAGTATTAAAACAAAATTCTTATTTTAAAAATAGAGAGCTCTTGCCAAAGAACTCTCTTACCAAAACTTATATTGAATGAATACACACCATAATGTATGCATGTTGTTTAGGTATGTGTAGTTGTACAATAAAATCTTTATTTGGAAAGAATTCAGCCCCTAACGGTGCGCTGTTAGGGGCTGAATCTCGAGAACTTTTATTAAAATTACATGAGGTTGATCAGTGAATGTAACTATCGATCTCTCGAATTATAGCACTAAGTAAATTAAATTTACAACTTAATATTTACATTTAGTGATAAAAGATATGGAGGGGAATGGAACGGATGAGACATACAAGAAATAGACAAATGACAAAAATAGGTGAAGAAAATTTTATGGGAATGAAGAATATCAAAATTTCAACGATACGAAAGTTTGATGGAGAGTTTAATAATAGATTAGATCCAACTTTCCGGTGGCACAGAGATTATCATGGTATGAATATTGTATCTTTTAACCGTAAGGGTGAAGCATTTAAAACTAATGTGATAAAAGTTAGAAATTAAACAAAATCGTTATTTAAATAAAAGAAACCCCGTTTGTCTGCGGAGTTCCTAAGGGTAATTGTCAAGTAATGACGTACTCGACTAAATAACTATATCATGAATTTTTTGGTAAAAATACTGGTAAATGTGTCCAAATGGATAGGAGTATTATTTTGAACAAAAACGCTATTTTAGTTAGAAAGGGTGTGAATATGAAGAAAGAGATTGATCTCTATAACATCGATATAATTATTCAAGCTTTATTAGAAATGAAACAGGAATATATGAAAACAAAAGGATTCAATGAAGAAGCTAAGTATCATAAATGTAGTGTATTAGAATCCAATATAAATCTAATCATTCGATTTGATAAATCGCGAAAATTATGGAATTGCAAATACGGAAAAGACGAGCCTTACTTTGGTAACTTGCTTAAACAATTTTCAAATTTAGAGAATCTTGATCACTATATAAAAGAAATGAAACTATTACGAGAAAGAGGAGCGGATGAATGATGAAAGAAAAAACATACTTACCTGAAGATGCTTATTGTGAAGAGGATATCGCAGCAGTTAAGGAATTGGTTGAAGTTTACGGAATACCTGAAGGGGAAGCGGTTGATTGTTTAGTGAGTCGTACAGCTGAAGAGATGCAAACGGTATTAACTTTCCTTAGAAGATATGGACGTATGATCAAGGTTTTATAATAAAAATTTCATTTTGTAGAAAAGGAGAGAAGACAATGAAATTAAATATTCCGTTACATAAACGTATCCATCAATTGTTTTGTAAACATGAAACAGTAGGTTGGAGTTGTTGCCAAGAAGGGATTAACCGTAAAGAAGGATATGATTACGTAACATATGAATGTGCTGATTGCGGAGTAAGTGTAAGTGAATGGTTTAAAAAGGGAGAATGGATCAAGTTAGATTTCCCTAAACAATATACATTTCAAAATAAAAGAGCAGCTAGCAAAAGCTAACTGCTCGCGTAAGGAAATCGGAGAAAAGATTACCGTGTCATCTACAGTATTGACGGAATATTGAGTTTTATTCAGGGGAGGAAGAGGAAAATGACAGAAAAAACAGAGCCTAAAATGGTTCCTATGGCATCTTATGGGTGGAATAATGAAAAACAATGCGTAGAGTTTCAACTGTTAATAAATGAAGAGATATATGTAATGCCAGTGTATGAGAAAGATGTAAGAGGCATGGAACAATTTTTCTGGTTAAGGAAAAATAATTTAATAAAATAATCCTTTTGAAATTATATAGGCATAATGCATATTCAATCAATTTTTTGAATGTAATAAGGTATTAAATTAATGAAAACACCCAAAAATGGACAGTAAAACTGTTTCGTACGAAGGAGTGAGAGGATTGAATAATTTAAAAAAGAAGAAATTGAAAAAAGCAATTTCTCGTCGTACAAAGGCTATACAAAAATATGAGAAAGAAAGATTAGATAAAGCATGGAGGAACCTTTTCATGCAGACAAGTATGACGAAATAAATATAGTCCGGCTAGAAAACTAGAGGACACCAATTCATTAAAGCGGCAATTAAGGCTGTTTTAGGAATAGGTGTCCTTTTTATTTTGAAAAGGGAGATGGGGAAATGAAGGCACTAAGAGATCAATTACGTGAATGGAAAAAGCAATCCAAGCAAGGAAAGAAGAAAAACCAGAAAAAAAGAAAAGAAAAATTAAGTACTCGTGACATTGAAGATTTAATGGGGATTCGTGGTCCGCGTTATGAACGTAGACGCGGAGCTTTAAGACAAAAGTAAAATTATTTAAGGAGGAACTCAAAATGAGAGAACAGTTATTTTTTAATATGCCAGTTGTTGATACAAAGAAAACAAAGAAAGCGGTAGAAGAAGTGTTGGAGAATTATCGTGAGTATTTGAATACATTGCCAAGTAATCTAATGCCGAAAGTAACGACAATGTTTTCAGAGGTTCCTCCGACATTTACAAATCAATTCCATAGTTCTACTGAAGACATTGCTATTGAAAGAATTGAACTAGAGCAACAAAGAAAAGAATACATGGATTGGGTACATCAAGCTGTGAATACGTTAAAACCTGATGAAAGATATATTATTTTTAAAAGCTATATGGAAGAAGAAATTGAATCAGATTTAAATATTTGGCTTGAATTAGGTGTAGGAAAGACAAAGTATTATAAGTTAAAAGGTTCAGCGTTACTACGTTTAGCGTTTAATTTAAAAGTGGAAGTATACAAGAAGAAAGCAAAACGTAAGGAGGAGGTGAAGAATGTATGAATCTTGTTCAGCCCATTAGAGATAGGGAAGCAATCCAGGAAATGAAGGAGTTTTTCAAGGAGCAGAATGAAAGAAACTACATTCTGTTCCTTCTTGGTATTAATACAGGATTACGCATATCGGATATATTACGTCTTCGCATTCGTGATGTGGAGGGTTGGAGTATCTTTATTCGTGAAAAGAAGACAAAGAAGGTAAAGGAAGTGAAGATGCCTCCAGAATTAAAGAAGGCAATACGTGAGTATGCGAAAGGGCGACCGAAAAATGAGTTTCTTATTAAGAGTAGGAATGGTAAGAATAAACCAATTACTCGATCCATGGCCTACATCATATTGAACCAAGCAGCAAAAGAGTTTGGCTTAGAACGTATTGGGACGCATTCTCTCCGAAAAACATATGGATACCATCACTATAAGCAGTTTAAAGATGTGGCAGTGTTACAACAAATGCTCAACCATACTGATCAAAAAGAAACGCTAAGGTACATTGGGATAGAACAAGATACGCTAAATGATTATCAAAAGAAATTTAAAATCTAGAGACCTATATTTTTTTAGGTCTTTTTTGAATTAGCTACAAAAGAAAAGTGTCAAATTCATTTTGAAGAATTAAAGCAAAGCCTTGTTACTCTAGGAAAAAACGGAATAGGTCAATTCAACACTCTATGGTTTATAGTGAATTCATTTCTAAGGATTAAAGAACATATTTGTTCAAAACTATGCAAAAAGGGACTGAAAAACGGTGCGGAAAAACGCAGAAATAAAAACGCGAACTATTTGCGAACTATTTACGGACACGTTTTGGTTTTTAACATGATATATTTGTATTGTGAGAAGTGGCGGAAAACATTTCTCACAGAATTCCTGATAATGAAAATGGATCGTCATGACCGGTGGCGATGGTTGCAGATTGGATGAATAGTTGTTTCTTGATTTCGCATTCAACTGTAATTTATGTTATTCAAGCGAAGAGGGGCTTTTGCTCTTCTTTGAGCTAACAACATCCTAGGTAGACAGAATTAGGAGAACCTGATAAGTTTTCCGATGGTGTCTGTCGTGGTTGTTAGCTCAAAGAAGAATAAAACTTCACGTACCACAATTAAAATACAAATGAATAATTGAGAGAAAAGCATCCATTCGGGTGCTTTTTATTTTGGAGGAGGATGAGGGATGGAATCTATAACAAAAATAATTGCTGATTTAGAAAAAAGAGTTGACGATTTACAAAGAGATAAAGAAGGTTTAATCCAAACGTTAGAGTGTGTTTTAACGAAGGTAGAAGCAGTGAATAGAAAGGTCGATATGTTAGAAGAAGCGTTAGCAACGAAAGCTGATATAACTCATGTTCAATAAGTGGTTAAACAATCTGAATTAATTAGAAAGAAAGTGGTGAAAGTTGATGAATAAAGCTGAACTTATTCAAAAGAAAATAGAAGAAGGAAAGTTAAGTATCAATGAAGCAAGAATATTAATGGACTTGGAACCTATTGAAACAGATGCGTGTTTTAGAACGGTCAATAACAAATTAATGGTTGAAGTAGGTGTAGATACAACTGAGGCGTTAGAAGGAATTAAAGAAGTAACTGAAGCTGCTAACGAATGTGCAGATGCGTTGGAGAAGTTGGAAAAGGTTATGGATAAGTTTACAAATAGAAGTGATACAGTGGAACTCTATTGTGAAGGTAAATTGTTATCGAAGTCTACAGTTAATCATACAGCTGATTCAATTCAAGGTCGTGTAATTAAAGGAAGTGAGATAAATGAAACTAACTAAACAAGAACAAGCAGTTATAATCAGCACATTCATTTCGATGTTAGGGACAGATCTTGTAAATGAGCGTATCGATAAACAAAAATTAGAAAGTGTGCTTCCTATCTTTAATGAGATGGAAGATAACACAACACCAAAGCAAAGAAGAGAAGCAATGGTTAGTTTGCTCGATAAAACAATAGATGAATTCTTAAAACAATAGCCATAAAAAAAGGAAAAGCAACTCGCATGGGGGCGAATCACTTTTCCAGATGGCAATGTTAATTTCATTATAACAACTTGTATTTATTTGTAAATATATAATCGGAATATTCTTTTAAATGAGGTGAGGTAGATGTGTGAGCATAAGTACCAAGTACTAGATAGCGAGACTACTTCTTTCTGCTTGGAAGATAATCGTTATGTTATAGATGTATCGGCTACTTTCTACTGTGAGAAATGCCTTGATATTCAACGCCGAGAGAAGCGGATTGATACAGGTACGATTGAGGTAAAGGGTAGTGAATGAATATAACACCAAGCAACAACGAAAGTTCTACGATAAATACAAACGGGATAAAGAAGCGAAGAAGTTCTATGATAGCACAGCGTGGCGAAGGTGTAGAGAGCTAGCGTTGATACGAGATAGCTACCGTTGCCAAGAGTGTATGAAGCATGATCCATTGATACCAGTGCCTGCTGATATGGTCCATCATATCAAAGAAAGAAGTGAATATCCTGAACTTGCATTAACATTAGAAAACTTAATTAGTTTATGTAATGCATGTCACAACAAAGAACATCCTGAAAAGGGTGGAGGGAAAAAGAAAAATAAAAGAAAGATTCAGTTCGTAAAAGTAAAAGCGAACAAAGAATTCATATAGCCCCCCTCCTTTTATTGTTCAGATCCGCTTCCGCCCAGACCGGACGCCACCTTCGTGTGCAGCGCAAGTGGTTTTTCTAAAGGGGGGTAAACCCTAAAAATAAGAGCTTTTTAATTTTAGATCGATACTTTTTATCCATAAAATGTAAGTGGGGTGATGTCGTGGATAAAGGATTGAATGAAAGGAAACCGCCTACTCATTTAAAGAAGGTAGGAAAAGACACTTGGATTCGTATTTGGTCTGTTTTAGAAGGAGAAGGTAAGGCTGATATCAATGATCCAATTGTAGTTGAAGCGATTGCCTTCAGTTATCAAATGTTTAGGGAAATGGCAGCCAATGTTAAAAAAGAAGGTCTGACAATGGAGTATACAAATAAAGCAGGCGCTACAAATCTAACTAAGCATACTTTAATTCCAGAGATACCTAAGTATTTACAGCAGATTCGTCAATATTTAGGGGAGCTAGGGTTGACTGGGGCAAGCCGGAAAAAGCTTCAGGAAGAGTTAACTGGAGATTCTGATGATGATTACGACAACTTCTAAGCCATCTGAAATAGCTAAGTGGTATAAAAATTGGCGAAATGAACAGATACAGCATTTTAATATTTTGATCGATCCATCTCCTGAACTAAGAACAACATGGTATGCCGAACAAGTTGTGAAAGGAAACATAATAGCTAGTAAGAAAAACATCTTGTCTTGTCAGCGTCATCTAAATGATTTAAAGAGACAGGGGACTGAGGAGTTTCCTTGGATATTTGATGAAGAAAAGGCTCATAGACCAATACGATATATCGAAAAATTTTGTCGTCCATCAAAAGGTGACTATAAAAGGTTAGTTCTTCAACCGTGGCAACACTTTGTTATAGGTTCTTTATATGGATGGATTCATAAGGATACTGGTTATAGGCGCTTTCGTGAGGGCCTTATTTTTATTGGGCGTAAAAATGGGAAAACGACAATGATTTCTGGTTTGTCTAATTATGCTGTTGCTAAAGATAATGAGCCAGGTGCTCGTGTTTATGTTTTGGCAAATACAAAACAGCAAGCTGGAGAATTGTTTGATGAAAGTCGTGCAATGGTTCAAAAATCCCCCCTTCTTCGGAAGCATTTACGTGAAAATCAGAAAGGCATTTTTCATGATAAAACGCATTCTAAAATTGAACCTCGCGCATCTGACAGTAAGAAGCTAGACGGATTAAATACACATCTTGGTATTTTTGATGAAATACATGAATTTAAGAATTTCAAGTTAATCAATGTTATTAAAAAATCACGTGGTGCACGTAAACAACCAATGATTGTTTATATCACTACAGCAGGGTATCAGCTTGAAGGACCGCTTGTTCAATACTATGAAATTGCAACGGATGTTTTGGAAGGGGTTATCGACCAAGATAGAAAGTTTTATTTCATGGCTGAAATGGATAATGTAGATGAAATTGAGAATCCTGAACTATGGATTAAAGCAAACCCTAATATGGGAGTTTCGCTAGACCTTCCATCGCTTATTGATGATTGGAATACAGACAAGCATACGGATGCTGAAAAAAATGACTGGATTACAAAGCAATTTAACATCTTTGTTGATAATGATGAAATGTCCTTTGTTGGTATTGAGATATTAAAAAGGAATGAAGGAGTTATTGATATAAAGGGATTAGCTGGTAAAGAATGTGTTGCAGGTTATGATTTATCTGCAACAGAAGATTTTACAAGTGCTTGTTTAGAGTTCCCTTTAGATGATGGAAATGTTTTTGTATTATCTCATAGTTGGGTTCCGCAGGCTAAAGTTGATCGTGATAACGAAAATATTAGCTTTAAAGAGTTTAAAGATAAAGGTTGGCTCACTATTATCCCTGGTGAGTATGTGAAATATGAGTATGTGTATGATTGGTTTGTTGAGCAATCTGAACACTATTTCATAAAGAAAATTACTTATGATCCAGCCAATGCTTATCGTTTAAATGAAGATTTGAAAGCATATGGATTTAAAACTGAACCAGTTCGACAAGGTCATTTAACTTTAAGCCCAGCATTAAAGGATGTAAAAGAATTGTTGTTAGATGGAAAAATAATTAGTAATAAAAACCGTCTTTTCCGTTGGTATATGAATAATGTAAAGCTTGTGGAAGACAGGAACGGGAACTTTTTACCATCTAAACAGAGTAAATATCGAAAAATTGATGGTTTTGCAGCGTTTTTAAATGCTCACACAGAAGTAATCCCTATGTTATCTCAATTACAAGGTGATGGAAATATTGAATTTATATCAGTTAACGATCTTTTTAAATAGAAAGGCGGTGAGAAATTGAAACTGATTAATCGTGTTAAGGGGGCAATTAAAGGAGCTTCATTGGGATGGAAAGGTGCTGGATATGACTTCACTTCATGGTTTGGAAGGAAGTTTTGGGGTATTGATAATGCGAAGTTAGCTACAAATGAGACGATTTTTAGTGTGATTAGCAGATTATCTAATACAGTAGCATCTTTGCCATTAAAGCTTTACAAGGATTATGACACGGTTTTTAACCAAGTGTCTGATGTTGTGATTAATGAACCGAATCCAAACATGACCGGATTTGAATGGATAAATAAAATTGAAGTTTCAAGAAATGAGACTGGAAATGGATATGCAGCTATTATCCGTGACATTCGATTTCAAGTGGAATCATTAATCCCTATTGAATCCGCTTATGTAACGCCTTTTTTAAACACTGATGATAATAATTTGTGGTATGAGGTACGTGGGATTGAAGGTACATATTATATCCACAATATGAACATGTTTCATGTTAAACACATCACAGGTATTTCAAGATGGAAAGGTATTTGTCCAATTGATGTATTGAGAAATACTCTTGAATATGATAAGGCAGTACAAGAATTTAGTTTGTCAGAAATGCAGAAGAAAGATAGTTTTATTTTGGATTATGCAACACAGGTAGATAATGACAAGAGACAAAAAATCATTGATGATTTTAGACGATTCTATCAAGAGAATGGTGGTATTTTATTCAGGGAACCAGGTGTGAATATAGAAGAAATGGAGCGGAAATACTTCGCTTCAGATACGTTAGCATCAGAACGGATTACTCGTTCAAGGGTTGCTAATGTTTTTAACGTTCCGGTTACATTTTTAAATGACACGGAAGGACAGAGTTATAGCAGTAATGAACAGCTGATGATTCAGTTTGTTCAAATGACTTTAACTCCTATTGTTCGCCAGTATGAGCAAGAAATGAACCGTAAGTTGCTGAATAAAAAAGAACGGCAAGAAGGCCATTACTTTAAATTTAACCTTGGAGGGCTGTTAAGAGGTGATACGGCTTCAAGAACAGCTTATTATCAAGCTGCAATTAGGAGTGGATGGTTATCACAAGATGATGTTCGTCAAAAAGAAGATGAACCGCCTGTGGGTGGTAATGCTTCAAAACTTTGGGTAAGTGGTGATCTATATCCGATTGATATGGACCCAACTCAACGGAAGGGGGTGAAAAACGGTGGCAAAGAACAAACAGAATAAGTTTTTTCAAATGAAAGCATCTGCCAATGGTAAAACGGCCGATGTTTTTATTTATGGAGAAATTACAAAGTATGCATGGGAAGAGTATGGAGAAGTATCTTCTATTACGTTCAAAAATGAACTTGATGAATTAGGTGACGATATTGAAACGATCAACCTTTACATCAATAGTCCAGGTGGATCTGTCTTTGAAACGATGGCTATTATCGCAATGTTACAAAGGCATCAGGCGAAGGTTATCTCTTATATTGATGGAATAGGCGCTTCATGTGCGTCAGTATTACCAATGATTTCAGACAAAATTATTATGTATGCTAATTCAATGATGATGATTCATAATGCGTGGACATACGCATCAGGAAATGCCAATCAGTTACGTAAAGCAGCGGATGACATTGAACGTATTAACCAGTCGATGGTACAACACTATTTAACTCGTGCTGGCGATAAGTTAGATGAAGATACATTAAAACAATTACTAGATGCAGAGACATGGTTATCAGCTGAGGAAGCAATGAATTATGGACTTTGTGATGAAATTATCTCAGAAAATAATGCGGCAGCATGTCTAGATGAAAAATGGATGAAAGAATACAAAAATGTTCCACAACAATTAGTAAACGCACAAGCTAACATACCATCCAACGAAATGTTAGAAAGACAAAAAATTGCCGAAGAAGCGAAAGCTAATGCGGACTATATAAAGACAATTTTAGGAGGAATTCATTTATGAAAATGAAAAATAAATTTCGATTATCTCTTGGTAACTTTCAATACTTTTCAAAAAATACATTATTTGAATTAAAGCAAAATTTATCCACTATTGGTCAACAGCTCCAAAAAGTAGAGAATGAGCTTTCTCAGAAGGCAATTGATCCATCCGCAACCATGGATAGTCTTCAAGCGTTACAACAATCTAAGAAAGACCTACAAATGCGTTTCGATGTAATTAAAGAACAACATGATACGATGGAAGCTGAACAAAAAGCACAATTCCAAAGTCGAACTGGTTTGCAAGCTATTGAAGATCCAAAACAAAAGGTAGTTGCAGCGAAAGCAGAATTGGTTCGGGCAACAATTCGCGGTGGTACCTTATCACAAGAAGCGCGAGCGGCTCTTGGTGATAAAAATTCCACAGGTGGAGAAAAAATTCTTCCAAGTACGATGACGAACGAACTATTACATGAGCCATTTGTTAAAAATCCATTAAGAGAGGTATCTACATTTACAAGTGTGACTAACCTTGAAATTCCCAAAGTTACATTTACATTAGATGATGACGATTTTATTGCTGATACAGAAACAGCGAAAGAATTAAAAGCTGAAGGTGATGTTGTAATATTTGGGCGCAATAAATTCAAGATTTTTGTCCCTATTTCAGAAACTGTTTTAGCAGCAACTGACACAAACTTAGTACAAACAGTAGATCAAGCACTAGAAAGTGGTTTAGCAGCAAAAGAGAAAAAAGTAGCATTCACAACAACTCCTAAAGCAGGAGAAGAATCCATGTCATTCTATAAAGCTGGTATTAAAACTATTAAAGGTGCTAATTTATACAAAGCTATTAAGTCAGCAATTGCAGATTTACATGAGGATTTCCGTGCAAATGCAACTATTAAAATGCGTTACGCTGATTATCTAGATATAATTGAAATGCTTGCTAATGGCAGTGCAACCTTATATAATGCTCAACCAGAACAAGTTTTAGGAAAACCAGTTAAGTTCTGTGATTCAGCAGTGAATCCTATTGTGGGTGATTTTCGATATTCCCACTTCAACTATGATCCAAATATGATTTATGATCGCGATAAAGATGTGAAAACAGGTATTGAACTATTTGTGTTAACAGCTTGGTTTGACCATAAAATCAAACTGAAATCCGCATTCCGTATTGCAGAAGTACAGACTACACCCTAATCCACCCCAAACTCCAACAGGATTAAAAGTTGATTCTACAACAGTAACAACGGCCAACATTAGTTGGTCTCCTGTTGTGTATGATGGGGGCATTAGAGAATATCAAATATTACGTAATGGTAAACAAGTAGGAACGTCAGTAGCAACAACTTATAAAGATACAGGATTAACAGGTGATACAACATATTCTTATCAAGTGAAAGCTGTTGGGAATAACGGATTAAGTTCAACGTTAAGCGTTGAATTATCAGCGAAAACAAGTGCTTCAGGATCGTAGGTGATAGCATGCTGGAGCTTATAAAAGGAAAATTAAAAATTGATGGGAATGAAGAGGATACGATTATTCAACTTCTAATTGATGGAGCAAAAGAAGCTTTACTAGGTTGTGGTGTTCCTGAAAGTGAAAAAGCCCTTTACAAAATAGCGATAATTACACATGTTTTATTAAACTATGAGAATCAAGATAAATCATTAAATGTCCCTGCGTTAAAACAGTCATTAGAAACTACCATATTACAATTAAGGGACTATAATAACGGTGATAATCATGAATCCAAGTAAATTAAATAAACGAATAACAATTCAAAAGGAAATTACAAATAAAAAAGATGAAGAAGGGAATCCAATTCCACCAGAATGGGAAGATGTTGTCACTGTTTGGGCAAGAGCAAAAACACCATTTGGAAAGGGATTTAACTATGAAATATTCGCTGGAAATACTGAAAATGCCGTGCGTACAGTGAATTTTTTTATGCGATTTCGTAAGGGAATTGATTCGAAAATGCGAGTCTTATATGATGACCGACTCTTTGAAATAAAAGCTGTTGTAGATGTTGATGAACAACATCAAGAGACATGCTTGGTGTGCGAGGAGCGATCTATATGGCAGAAGTAACAACCTTTGGAATACAAGAAGCAATTCAGCGTTTTGAAGCTTTAGGAAGAAGTGTAAAAACAATTGAAAACTCAGCATTAAAGAAAGGTGCTGGGGTAGTAAGGGATGCTTTAGAGGCAGAAAGTCCAGTAAGTGCACATCCGAAACCACCTTCACCAAAAGAATCATGGAGAACAGGTAAACATGCAAAGGACGAAGTGCTTGTCGGAAAAATAAAAAATCGGAATGGGGTTAAATCAATTAGTGTGGGGTGGGAGAAAGATGATAATTCTCCACACTTTTATATGAAATTCCAAAACTGGGGAACCAGTAAAATGCCACATCCACCACATAAAGGATTTATAGAAAAGACAGTAACTCACACGGAAGTAAAGGCAGTTCATGAGATGCGAAATGTCTTTGCATCGGCATTGCATATCGTATGAGATTTTTAGAAAGAGATGTGTTACGCGCTCTTACGAATCCTTTTATTGTAGAGAAAATTGGTGGAGAATATATCTACAATATGGTTCGTGGTGATGATAACGGAAAGACATGGATTACTTATTCTGAATTAGATAACAGTGCTAGCAGATACGCGGAGGGTGCGGAATCTGCTAGCACTGTTTTATTTCAAGTAGATATCTGGTCGTTTAGCCCTGTTAAGGGTGATCTAAAAGAAGCAGTAAATACTTCTATGAAAAATATAGGGTTTCAGCGTATTACAACAGCAAATTTATATGAACCAGATACGAAAATCTATCATTATGGTATGAGGTTTCGTACGGAATTAAAAATTTAGGAGGAAAACAAATATGGCAATTGCAGTAGATTTTAGAGATTTGCATTATGCACCTTTGACAGAAACACCAGATGGTAAGTTTACGTATGGAACACCTAAGAAAATTGGAGATGCGGTAAGTGGTAAAGCATCCCCTAAAAATGAATCTGTAACTTTTTATGCAGAAGGTGGACCACTAGCAACAGCTAGTGCCTTTGGTGGTGTAGAAATAGAATTAGAGACGGCGGATATTTCATTATCTACTTACGCTGAATTATTAGGAAAAAAAATAATTAAAGGTCAAGTAATTGATAATGTAAATGACGTTGCTCCATATGTAGCGTTATTATATCGTCTTCCAAAAGATAATGGGAAAAACCGTTTTTATTGCTACTATAAAACTAAATTTGAAATTCCTGAAGATGAACACAAGACAGCTGAAGATAAACCAACTTTCCAATCAGCTAAAATTAAATGTAAAGCGATTCAACGTTCAGATGGGAACTGGAGACATCGTTTAGATGAAGAAGAAGTTGGTTACGATGTATCAGTTGCATCCAATTGGTTCAAAACGGTACCAAGCCCACCAGCTAGCGCTTAATAAATTAATAAAAAAGGTACAGCATAACGCTGTGCCTTTTATTTATGGAAGGAGATTCAATTATGCAAGAAACACAAAAAACAGAAACGTTTAAATTAATTTTAAATCTATCTATTGGTAAAAAAACATTCTTTCTACCTAATTTTATTTCGGCTACTGATGCGTTTGCAGCGGCAGAGTGGACAGAAAAGCTAAATGCTGAAACTGTTCCGTTTGATTTGTTAAAAGAGGCTACTCAATTTGTGGTTAAAGTATTTGGTAATCGCTTCACCGTAGAGGAGTTTCTTGATGGCATACATGCTTGGTTTCTAACGTCAATTATTTACTCTATTTGTCTAGCAATTGTAGGACGTATTGCTGAAGCGGTTGCTATTATCAATGCAATTGATTCGAAGACAAATTCATCAAAAAAAAAGAAACCACGAAACAGAAGGAGCCATTCAAACCAACAGAAATGATGTTG
Source organism: Bacillus sp. FSL W8-0519 (assembly GCF_038005585.1). Taxonomy (NCBI): domain Bacteria; kingdom Bacillati; phylum Bacillota; class Bacilli; order Caryophanales; family Bacillaceae; genus Bacillus; species Bacillus sp. FSL W8-0519. The sequence continues at coordinate 4,064,505 of NZ_JBBOTL010000001.1, read as the reverse complement.
GGTATTTATAGTATGCTTCAAGATTCTGGTATATCTCAAACGGATATAAATCAAATGGATTTAGTTCTCTTTTTTAAAACAATGGGATACAAGCACCAGCAAGAAGATAAAAATGTTGTTCGAACAGCTGATCAAGCACCAGCTTGGTTATAAAGGTAGGTGAAATAAATGGCTGGAGATATGGAAATTGGTGCAAGGGTCACACTTGACACCCAACGATTTGAAAATGGTGTTGCAGGTATTAATCGCGGTTTACGTTTAATAGATTCAGAGTTCAATTTAACGAGTGAACGTGCAAGATTACTTGGGAGTTCTGTAGATCAGCTACAAAACAAATTAACGCATCTGAATGAAAAATTCACTTTGCAAGGGCAAAAGGTAGAACATTACCGTCAAAAAATTGAACAAGCAAGACAAAAGCAAGAACAATTACAAGCATCCAATTTAACATTGGCAGCATCGATGGAAAGGCTTGAAACACAATATAATCAAGCTGTACAAAACTTTGGACGTAATTCACAAGAAGCTAAACAGTTGAAGCAAGAATTGAAGCAACTTCAAGCTGAATACACATCAAATGGTCAGGCATTACAGCGATTAAATACACAAATTGATAACAATACAATTGCTATGAATCGTGCTGAAACAGCTCAGGAGCGGATTCAAAATGAAATAAGAGAAACTAACCGCGAATTAGCCGAGCAACAGAATCGTCTTCATCGTACTGGAGAGCGAATGCGCGATACAGGAAATAAAATGCAGGATGTTGGCGGGCAAGTTGGAACTACCTTTGCGGCCATGACTGGTGTTATTGGTGCTGGACTTGCGATGGCTGTAAAAGAATCTATGAATTTCGAGCAGAAAATGGCTGATATCCAAGCAGTTTCTGGCGCAACTGGCGATGAAATGAAGAAAATTAGCGAACTTGCTGTAGAGATGGGAGAAAAAACGAAATATTCTTCTGTGGAAGCAGGACAAGGTATTGAAGAGCTAATTAAAGCAGGGGTAAGTCTGACAGACATTATAAATGGAGGTTTAGAAGGTGCTCTAAATTTAGCGACAGCTGGAGAATTAGAATTGGGGGATGCAGCAGAAATTGCTTCTACAGCTTTAAATGCATTTAAAGATGACAATTTATCAGTAGCTCAAGCAGCCGATTTATTAGCTGGTGCGGCAAATGCTTCAGCCACTAGTGTTGGAGAAATGAAGTTTGGATTATCGATGGTTTCGGCGGTTGCAGCTGGTGTTGGACTTAGCTTTAAAGATACAACTACAGCCTTAGCGTTATTTGCACAGAATGGTTTGAAAGGTTCCGATGCAGGTACTTCATTAAAAACTATGCTGGCAAACTTAATCCCTAAATCTAATGAAGCTTATGATATGTTTAGTGATTTGGGATTAATAACAATCGATACTGGAAAAGCAATGCAGTTTCTTGGAGAAAAAGGTATTAAACCAACTTCAAATTCATTTAAAGATGTAACGGGTGCTTTATCTGAATACGCAGCAAAACAAGCCGGTGTGAAGGCTGGGTCTGAAAAAGCAGAGAAGGCGTTTCAAAAATTAACTTTTGAAACGGGTATTATGACAAATGCCTTTTTCGATTCAAATGGTAATTTGAAAGAAATGTCCGATATTGCTGAAATTCTTCAAATGGCAATGCAAGGATTAACGGCTGAGCAAAGACAGTCGTATATGTATACATTGTTTGGATCAGATGCTATTCGTGCAGCTAATATACTTTATAAAGAGGGTGCTAATGGCGTTAAAAATATGTATACAGAAATGTCGAAGGTAACAGCATTAGAAGTTGCCGAGACAAAAATGAATACAACTAAAGGAAAAATTGAACAATTAGGCGGCGCTGTAGATACTCTGAAAAAGTCATTTGGTGATGCGTTGTTACCTATTTTAGTTGATGTAGTATCTGGTGTGCAAGGTGTTGTTGATTGGTTTAATAATCTTGACGAATCCACGCAACAAATGATCGCCAAAAGTGCTTTGTTAGCTTTTGGTATAGCTGGCGTAACTACAGCTGTAGGGTTCTTAGCTATGGGGATAGGGGCGTTGTTGGCGAACCCGATTGCTCTAGCTATAACAGGCGCTGTTTTAGCGGTAGGTGCGTTAGGTATAGCGATAGTTGATTTAAATGAAAAATCAAATCAAGCTCAAACAAATATGGCTAAATTTGGTCAGAATGTAAGTGATGCAACAAGTAAAGCGGCAGGTGCTTATGTTGATTTAAAAGATAAAGCCATTAATAATATGATGGATTTAAAACTCAAAACAGGTGAAGAAGCAAATAAGGCAGCTGACGAAACTATTAAAGCTTTTCAAAGGATGACAAATGAAGTCATTAAAGAGTTAGAAGGAAAGAAAAGTGATTTTAATAATATGATTAGTCAGCTGATGGGAGTTGTACCTGAAAGCGCTAAAGAAACTTTAACACAAGTTAAGGATGAAGTAATAGCGGCAATTGACAAGGAAATGGAGGTTGCTACACAGGCAGGTAAAATTCTTGAAGAAGGAATTAAGAGGTATCAAGGAGATACCTTGAAAATGCCAAAGGATTTCGCTCAAAAATTCGAACAAGCATTACAAGTGGCGGATAAAAATGTTAAACAATTTTATACAAAAGCGAAAGAATTGACGTCTATTTCAAAAGAAATAGAGTCAGGAGGCACACTTTCTTTAGATGCAAGTAAAAAACGTTTTGAAAGCATTATAAAGGTATATGAAGAAGGTGTGAAGTCTTTAGAAAAACAAACTAAAGGCTGGCGTGATAATGTAGAAAAAATGTTTAATAATGGAAATATACTTCCTGAGAAAAGAAAAGCTTTATTAGATACAATTGCACTTTATGAATCAAAGCATGTAAATGACTTACAGACTATCAGAAATGATGGATTTAAAGTGTTACAGCAACATATGAAAGAAGAAGATTCAGAGGTTTTAGCATCACAAGCTAAAAGGATAGAAGCAGAGGATAAAGGGTGGAGCGAAAGGTTCAAAGCGGCATATGGATTCCGTGAAAAATCGGCTGATTTGGAGCAGCGCTTTAGAAGTGATCAAGAAAAAGCTGAAAAAGATTATCAAGATAAGTTACTTCGATACGAGTTGCAATATGGTAAATCTAAAATTGAGAGCATAGGGATGTATCTTTCTGAATTGCAAAAGGGTACAGAATCATCAAGATTATTAGCCGAATCAATGGCAAAGGAAATTGACGGCAAAATGAAAATTGATTTAGGACCGGCTGGACAATTCACAATTGATACATTTTTACAGAAGCTTCAAAAGGGAGAATTAGATTCTTCAGCTGTAGCAATAGCAAATGCCAATAAACTGAAAGAAGTTTATAAAGTGGACCTATCACAAAGTGGTATTGAGTCTATGCAAAAATGGATTGATGGTATTAAAACAAAAGATACTGGTGAAGTGAGAGAGTTTCTAAGTAAAAACATGCAAGGTAATACCACAATTGATTTAGGAATCTACGGGCAAATGACAATGGATTCATGGATTACAGGACTTCAAACCGGAACCTTATCTTTTGATACTGTATTTCAGTTCTTCCAACAGCAAGTGAAAAATGGTGTGAATGTAGATACAACTCAAGAAGGTCAGAATAACATTCAAACTTTAATTAACGGGATGCAAATCGGCGCGTTATCTATACCACAAGTTGCACAAACAATGGGACTAGACATTAAAAGTAATGTTCAAGTGGATTTGGGGGAATCTGGACAATTTAATGTGCAGACACTCGTTCAAGGAATGCAGAATGGATCCATTAATGCTGAACTTGCGGCGAAAGCAATAGCTTTACTAGTTAAAAATGGTGCAAAGTTAGATTTAACGCAAGTTGGATTTGATATTAGTCAAACACAAGCTAATGGTATTTCTGGTAATACATCTCCTGAGAATGCGGCAACAGGAAAGAAACAAGCTGTGGAAAGTATTATGGGAAGTACTACAGATGGTGGCGGTGGAAACAAGAGTGGTAGCCAATTAGGACAAGGAATAATAAGTCAAGATGGTTATATCAAAGGGAGTGCTTTACAGGTTGTTGCTAGCGCTCATGGAGCTTTTAGTACTATTAACGGAAACCCAGCAGGAAATCAAGGTGGACAAGGTGTTGGAAGCGGTATTGTTAATCAAAAAGGCTATATCAGGGGCAGTGCTCTAGAGGCTGTTAATTCGGCTCATACTGGTTTTAATACAATCAATGGTACTCCACAAGGTCAAAAAGGTGGTGGCCAGTTTGCCCAAGGTATGGAAAATACAAAAGGTCAAGCGAGATCAAGTGGTTCTAATGTAGCGGAAAGCGGTAATTCTGGTCTGAAAAGTGTTAGTTCTATTAGCCCTGGCGAAGCGTTTTCTAGTGGGTTTGCTCGAGGTATTTCTAATGGAGAATGGAATGTTAAAAATGTAGCAGCAGCTTTAGCTCAAAGTGCATTTTCGGCTTTAAAGGCTACACTTCATGTAAACTCTCCATCGAGATTAACACGTGATCAGGGTGGTAAGCCTTTTAGTGAGGGATTCGCGCTTGGTATTAGAAAAATGTCCTACATGGCAGAAGATGAGAGTCGTACTCTTGGAGAAAATGCCCATAAGTCCCTTGTAAATACGCTACATACTAATAATTTAGCGTTTGCTGGGGTTCGTATGGCGCAAGGTATTGCTACAGGAATTAAAAGCCAATATTCTGTAGTACGAGATGCTTTGCAAGATACAGTATCGGATGCTATGGATGGTATTCGTTCTATTAAACCAGAAGAAATATTTAGTTTTAAAGGTGATGATCCACTAACAAAGTATTTTAATGCAATTTTTGAAGATGGAGATTGGCAAAACGATTGGATAACACACATTCCTGAGAGTATACGCAAGATGGTATCGGAAATCGGGCGTCAAATGGAGCGTTTTGAAGGTCTTTCAATCAATGATTTGGGTAATCTGTCTGGATGGAGAAAAATATTATCCGATAACCCGAATGTTGTTCAATATAGACAGAGCAACAATAACCAGGATAAACCAACAAGGCAGCCGGCACAAATCGTAAATCATTTTTATAATCAAGACACATCAGAAGTGATTAGACAGCAGCAAAGAGTGTTAAATGAAGTTGCTTTCGCATGGGGAGGGACATCATGAGCAAGCGAGTGATAATTGAAAATCAAAGACTAGAAAAAGTGGAATTCGGACCATTGCTACCATATGTCCTTACTTCAATTGATCTGTCGGGAAGTGAAGCTGAATTTTCTCAAACACAAGGATATATGCAAGATGGTTTTACACCTGTTTCGGTAACGATGAAAGGGATGCAGTATCCACTTGAATTTTATATCGAAGCATCTAACGCCAAAGAATTGTTCGAACTACGCAGGAATTTAAATCGTGTGTTAAATCCAAAGGCAGGGCCATTCACAGTCACTGTACAAATGCCACATGGTACATTTCAAAACACAATTATTATTGAAAATCTACCTAAGTACAGAGTAGAAGATGAACAATTCATGATTTTACAACAAGGATTGCTTCACATTACTACACCAGACCCGTATTGGAAGAACGAAACGGATATTGAAGTACCTTTATTATCTTGGGAACCGGTATTTAGTTTCCCTTTTTCATTCCGTCCTAAAGTGCAGTTTGGGTACAAGGGGGAAAAACAGAATGTAATCAATAATGGTGATGTTGAAACGCCCGTTAAAATAGAGGTGTTTGGGCCTTGTACAAATCCAAAAATCACGAATCTTACAACGATGAAATCTGTACAAATCAATCGGGATATTCTTGCAGGAGAACGTCTTGAAATCAATACAGCATATGGGCATAACACAGTAGAACTAATAAAAAGTGATGGAACGAGAATAAACGCATACAACTGGATTGCTCCAGGAGTACGATTGAATGAATTTAGATTACAAATTGGACTGAATATACTAGATTATAGTGCAAATGCAGGCAGAGAAAGCGCCACAGTTATAATACGTTTCAGAGAAAGATATATAGGAATATAAAATAAAGGAAAGGGGTGAGAACGCATGGCAGGAGAGCGTTCTTTTTTCTTTGATGGTGACGATAAATTATACAATTCTAGTGATTTCGCTCAATTATTTGATATGTTTTTTGGGACTGGGGTCGTAAAAGGCTATATGGACGAGTTGAGTATGGGACCGTTGACTAACGGAATGAAAGTAGTTGTAAATAAAGGATGTGCTGTGATATGCGGCAGGGGATACATTATAGATGGAGTAAAGATTTTTACTCACGACCCAGCACATACTACGCTAGATCGTATAGATCGGATTATCTTACAGTTAAATCTTGCGACTAGATCGATTAATCTTATGATAAAAAAAGGTGCTATAGCAGATGTTCCAGTGCCACCAGCTTTACAGCAAGATGACATGAACAATGGTGGGATTATCTATGAATTACCGATTGCGCAAGTTCGAATTACCAAAGGCAAGGCTTATATAGATAGTACACAAATCACAGATGATCGTAGTTTTTGTGATTTACAAGGGCAAACAGGTTTATATGCAAAAAAACAATTAGGTGTAAAAATGGTACCTAATTATTTAAATTATTGGTCGGATATGATGGTGAGTGACTACAGAAATCCTCTTAGATACTGGGTAGATGGGTACGGAGTCTATCACGTAGAGGGAACTTGTGGCGGTGGAGTTTACGGAACAAATAAAGATATTTGCAAACTACCCGTTGGGCCCTCAAAAGCTCAGGGGGTATTTGCATGGGGTTCTGATGGGAAAGCGCAATTCTTATATTTACATCCAGACGGATCCTTACGATTTACAAGTATTTTTTCGGAGACAAGTACAGTAATTATACCGGAGTTTTGTTTCAGACCATCAAGATTGTAAGGGGGTAAAACATGATTATATATACACCAGAATTAGAAAAAATCGGAGAAATTAATGATTATGAGTCGCTGACTTTTAAGAGAGTTTGGGAAGATGTTGGGACGTTTGAGTTCAAAATTCCGAATGATGCGCAATATGCAATAGCTTTATTTGACGACAATTTCATTTTAATTGATGAAAAACGCGCGGGTATTATTACTAGCTATCATATTGATAAGAATGATATAAGAACCGTTAAGGGCTATCAGATTAAGGCAATATTGAGAAATCGAATTATTATACCACCTTCTCATACAACTCATGATAGAAGGTATGCTGAGGCTGAAACGGTTATGAAACATTATGTAGATAGACATGCTGTGTATCCGTCTGATTCCGCTCGACTGATACCAAATTTAGTTTTAAAAGCAAACCAGAAACGTGGTAATTATCTTCAAGTCGAAAGCCGTCTTAAAAATTTAGCAGAACAGCTAAAGGAAATTTCTTTGGCTTCTGGATTAGGTTGGGATGTTTATTTAGATGAAGAGGCAAGGCAATTTGTGTTTGATGTACAAGCAGGGAAAAATCTGACTAGGAATCAACAGACATATCCGCCAGTTATCTTTTCAACAAGTCTAGAAAATGTCTTGGAAAGAGAATTTGAAAAAGATACATCCAGTTATAAAAACACAGCGTATGTTGGTGGGCAGGGTGAAGGTGAGGATAGACGAATTGTTGAGACGTATACAGAAGCAGCAACTGGACTTGCTCGTAAAGAAGTGTTCATCGATGCTCGAGATATAAGTAATCAAACCGAAGATAAGCAAGAGAAACCTGAATCTGAAATTATAAAGATGCTTAAAGATCGTGGGAAACAAAAATTAGAAAATGAATTTAGTAAGATTGTTTCATTTGTTTCTTATGTCACTGAAAAACCTGGAATGGAATATGAAAAGGATTGGACACTTGGGGATATCGTAACATGTGAAGATGATAAAATCGGTGTTCAAATGGATGCTAGGGTTACAGATGTGGAAGAGGTGTATCAGAACAACAAACGGGAGTTAAAAGTAACATTTGGAACAACACGTTTGGATGTAAGAAAGCTATTGCAGCGTGAATTCGCACAAATAAATAACATTATTAGAAACTAAGACCATAGTATGGGTCTTTTTTATTTTGCATAAAGGAGTGATTTTATGACATTCAAGACCTATGAAATTAACGTAGATTTAGTACATGATACATCAACAACTTATTCCAACCACTTTTCTCAAAATGATAGAAACTCCGCTAAATTATTAGTAACAATAACAAATAAAGGTGCGGAGCTTGATTTAAGCCAAGCAAAATCGGTGCGGATGTCATTTAGAAAACCGGATGGAACTCGTGTATTCCAAAACGATTGCCAACCGATTAATGCAATGAAGGGGAAATATCAAATTGTATTAAAGACTCAAACTTTGGCTTCAGTTGGTAATGTAATTGCACAGATCCATATTGAGGAAGAGGATAGAATCCTTGATACACAAAAGTTCTTTTTTGTAGTAAATGATTCGTTGTCAAGTGATGAAGCGATTGAAAGTACAAATGAATTTACAATTATTCAAAAAGCAATTGAAGCAGGTAAGAAACTTGAGGGTGTAGATATTAACGGGATTATTGCAGCAGGGGAATTAGCGAAGGGAGCATTACCAAAAACGGGCGGAACGATGACAGGTCCTCTTGATATTGATAATAATATCATCATGAGACTCAAGGGAGAAACAGGTAAACGAGATTGGCTTGTCTTTAGGGACTCTGCTCATGATAGTGTCGTAATGGCTCCACGGTTAGCGGATAACTCTGACTGGGACTGGAGCAAGCAAATAGAGTTCAGACCCGATAATTTCATAGTTAATGGTCAGACAAATCTCGTGAAGAAAACAGGCAGTACGATGGAGGGTTGGCTAAGATTTCTTACTAACCAAGAACTACAATTTCACACGAGAGAAGGAAAATCTATAGTTGCTCAAGCTATAGATGGTGAGGGGAATTACTTTGCTTGGAATTCCCCTGCAAGTAGGTATTTGTGGTTTGTTAACGGCAAGACTGGCGAAACAATCGTACAAGCAGACAACCTCCTTTCTAAAAATGGTGGCGCGATGGCAGGTACAGTTACTTATACAAATGCTTTCTCTAGTGTGTATAAGTCAGACTCAGGGAAGAGAGCGTGGGTGCTTCATCATCCTGATAGCGATAGTTTACTTTTTGCCCCTGAGACTACACCCGATAGTGGTGTGTGGGACTGGGCTAAAGGAATTGAGTTTAAAGGTGATGGCACTATCAAGATGGCAAAAGACGGACGTGCTAATTTAGTCTTGACGGCGGATGCTACTGCTATTAATCCAATCGGATACCCTAACGTGGCAACTCGTAGAGGAAATACAGTTACTGTGAACTTAGCTGTAACTCGAAATGTTGGTTCTACTGGAAATATAGTAGCAACTCTACCAGTAGATATGCGACCAATAGATAACTTTTATAGGTACGTGTTATCTGAGGATGGCACTCCCGTCTATATGATGATACAACCCGATGGTGGAATTCGTATAGACGCGTCTGGTAAGAATATGTATATTTCAGAAACTTACGTAGTCGACTAAAAGGAGGAAATATCATGGCTAAATACTACGGTTATTGTTATGACGAAAACGGCAAGTTTACGGAGATGATTCCTATTGAAGAAAAACCGATTTACGAGAAGAGAACTTTCGAACGTGAAGAACATAAAGGAGTTGTCATAGAAGAAAAGTTATGTGAGTTACACCAAACTGATGAAGAAGGTAAATACGAATGTCCTAACTGCGTAATGCGTAGCGTGGAGTTTGTAAAGGTTAAAGTACCGTATGAAGAAGACGTCATTGTAGGGTATGAGCCTGACCTACCTCCTAACTGCACGCTAGAGGTTTGTCCTTGGTTAGCTTATGATCCTGTATTCAAGGAAGGTAAATGGGTGAAAACGGTTGAACCTAAGCCAGAAGAACCACAACCACAAGAACCATCTGAATTAGAAAAAATTAAGAAGCAACAGGAATTAATGCAGCAAGCGATGGATGAAATGATTATACAAAATCCAACTCCAGATGAATTAGCAGAGTTAAAGAAACGCTTGATCCTTATGCAATCGGCGATTGATGATCTCATCATTTCTAATACTCCAGAAACACTAGAAGGAGGTAGTAACTAATGGCTGAATACATGGCACAACGTGTTATCGATGGAGCTTTTACGTATACGTTTATTATTATCAAAATGAAGGTGTACAAGGAGCGTATTGATAAATACCTAACTGACAATGGACGAGCTGATTTAATTACAGATAGCGTAGTAACGGCTTATTTATTATAAAATACGGCTTTGATGAGAAAAAGAGAGACATCATCTCTCCTTTTCTTTAATATAGAAGGAGAATATCCGATTTATGAAGTTAATGAAATATATGAGGTGAATAGATGGAACAGTTTATTTCAATAATTATATTTTCTTTACCAGGAATTCTAGCATATTTTTGGTTACAATTATTTGGATTGAATCCAACTGTGAAACATACTCCCACTGAAATGCTGGGGCTTGTTGCGTTATTATGGGTTCCTATTACAGGATTAACACTTGCAACATATAACTTAACTGTTTTTATATTTGCGTCACCTAAGATTTATATTACAAACCTTAATGAAATAAGTGCTTTATCTATGAATCTTTCATTTTTACTGTTTTATGTATTATTCAGTGTATTCTATAGTTTTGTAACAGCGTATGCGTGGGGAAGATACTTTAATATGGTTGTTTTAAAATTAGTGAATAAAGTGAGAGTTCAACGTAAGGTGTCAGTACTTTCAGAAGAAACCAGTGTTTGGGATGCATTTTTTATTAGTTTAGAAAAAGAGGAAGAGCAGGCTCTAATTGTAGAAATGTATAAAATAGATAAACCTGACGAAAAAATATATGGAGCAGTAATAAGGACGTCCCGCCCTTACGAGACGGAACGATCTTTAGTTTTAGACCAATCGGAGCAATGGAAAAAATCTCATGAGTATTATCAATATCCAGTCAAACGAAGTTATGTAGACGTAAAATCTGGAATGATAGTGAATGAGTTAGACCATTTAAACCCACAAATCCCATTTAATCGCGAGGGGGAGGAGTAGGAGCCTCAAAGGTTGGTCTCTTTACGGAACTATCTGGTAATTTGATAGGTTGTCCAGATGGTTTTGAAGAACCTGACATGTTTTACACCCCCTTCCTTGAGGGATATATTCAATATTAAATGAATTTAATAAATAATTAAATATGTTTATTTGAATGAGAGAAGCTGATTAATTTGCTTCTCTTTTTATTTTGAGGAGATGATCAGTGTGAAACGAATAGTAGATCAAGTAATTTATGAAAAGCATGTTAGCCAAGAAAATAAAAACCTAGTCAAAGATTTTCTAATTGAAAAGAAAGCACAAGGAAAAGCGGCAAGCACTTTACAGCAATATCATTGGGATTTACGAATTATTTTGTTTCTAATACATGAACACTTCGAAAATAAAAATCTTATTGATTTAACCCGAAAGGATATCCGAAATTTATCTATTACTTTTCAGGATATGGGGATGTCTAATGCGCGTGTAAATGGATTGATGAGTGCTTTACGTTCAGCACTTGAATTTTGCGCAGATGATGATGACTATAATTATGAATTCAATGTAGGTTCGAGGGTGCGAGGTTTACCTAAGAATCCAATTAGAGAAATTACATTTATTACTGAGGATCAAATCAATTGGTTAATCGATGAGTTACTTGAACAAGAGAAATATATGCTAGCAACTTATTTAGCTCTTTCTTATTACAGTGCAGCTAGAAAAAATGAGGTTTACCAAGTTCGAAAAGAAGGACTGACAGAACAATATTATACAAATGTTGTCCGAGGGAAGCGCGGTAAAAAGTTTAGATTATACTACAATCCCCGAGTACAGAAATGTATTCGTTTATATATAAATCAACGAGGTAAAGATGCTATTCCAGATTTGTTTGTAAGAGTTTATAAGAATGGTGAACGAAAAACGTTAAATAAGAGCGTATTTAATTATTGGTGCAAAATATTTGCTAAGATGCTATACGAAAAAGAAGGTAAGGAATATAAAATTAATCCTCACTGTTTCCGTCATAGCAGATTAGATAATTTAAAAGTGCAAGGTGTACCACTAGAAAAATTAAAATCACTTGCAAATCATTCGGATATTTCAACAACACAATCCTATTTAAAAGATAGGAGCGAGGAAGATATTGCAGATATTTTCGGAATGGATCCGAGTTGCTTTGCAGCGTAAAGAAGCATAATTTGGCTTCTTTTTATTTTGAAATGAGGTGATTGAAGTGGATGGACTACAAGAAGTAAGAAGTGATGTTCAAGAAATCAAGCAAGATATCAAGGACATTCGTTTAGAAATTAAAAGCTTAGAAATACGAACAACTGGTAACGAAAAAGACATTATCAATATTAACAAACAGCTAGATAAAATCAGTGCCAATACTACTTGGATCTTACGACTTATTGTAGGGGGAATTATTGGCGGAATTCTCACTTTCTTAATGAAAGGAGGTGGCATGTAATGGTTAGTTTAGCTGTAATGATTGGAATTGTAGTTGGTCTTTCCCAGATTGTAAAAACAATTGGATTACAAACAAAATATATTCCGTTATTAAACTTAACGCTTGGCATTGTGCTAGGCGTTTTATTTTTGGGCGGAGATATCAAAACAAATGTGTTTCAAGGAATCATCATTGGTCTATCAGCAAGTGGATTATTTGACCATACAAAAATTATGAAAAAGGATGCTGATGTGAAATGAAAAAGACATTTAAACATATTTCTTCTGTAATCTTTACTGTTATTTTAGTTTTATCTGTCGCAACAAGTGCTTTTGCTGATAGAACGCTTATTATTCCTGATTTACCTAAACAACCATACCGTAATGGTGTTGGTGTGTATGAAGGCGTTGTGGCGCATAGTACAGCAACTCCAGAAGCGCCAGCTATTAATATTCAAAAATATGAGTCTCGTACATGGCGTTCAGCATTCGTCCATTACGCCGTTGATTGGAATGAAACAATCCAAATTGCTGATACGAAATACATTGCTTATGGAGCTGGACCAGGGGCGAATAAACGATTTGTTCATGTGGAGTTATGTGAAACAAGAGATTATGAAAAATTCAAACGTAGCTATGATAAATACGTGAAATTATTGGCTAAAATCCTTCGTGACCGTGGAATATCAGTAGAAAAAGGATTGTGGACTCACTACGATGTGACGAAATATCTTGGCGGTACAGATCATGAAGACCCACTTGATTACTTAAAGTCTCATGGTGTATCAGAAGCTCAATTCCGCGCTGATGTACAACGAGCATACAATAACTCTAATGTTGAAGTTTCTATTCCTGAGAAGCCATCTAAACCAGCGGAGGTTCCAACGGCTGTAACAGATGGTATTGCTTATATTGAAGGTTACAACGTTAACTTACGTAAAGGACCTGGTACAAGCTATTCTAAGATTCGACAGTTAAACAAACCAGAAGCTTATGTTGTATGGGCTGAAAAAGATGGTTGGTTAAACCTTGGCGGTGAACAATGGGTTAAAAATGATCCATCTTATGTGAAATTTAGCAAGAAAAGTACAGTGGATTCCTCTATTGTAGGTAAACGCGTTGTTTCTAAAGTTAATAATCTACGATTCTATGATGCTCCATCTTGGCATGATAAAGATGTTGCTGGTTCTGTAGATGCAGGTTTAGGTTTTACAATTGACGCAAAAATAAACGTAAATGGATCCCCGCAATATAAAGTACACAATAGTAAAGGTAAAACGTACTATATTACTGCAAGTGAAGCCTACTTGTACGTGAAGTGATTTTTATAAAAGAATAGTTTGATGAATAAAATAAGAGCTGTCTTTCTGACAGCTCTTATTTCTGTATTAATATTGAATTTTAAAATTAAATGGCTTCATTTCTAATTCGTAATTTTCACTTGAACCTTCAAGAGATATTTGAATCTCTCCTTTATCTACAGGTAATTTTGGGAATGCTAATGTAGCATCGGCTGTAACTCCAGGCATTAGATCGTTTGGTATTTTAGGATATTTAGCTTCGTAGTTATCTGTACGTTCAAATTGTTGACCATTTACTACTAAATTTGACTTGAATTCGTAGAAATTAAACTTAGCAGCGGCCTCATTTTTTATTGAGAATAATACTCTTGTCTCGTTATCGGCGATTTCAATTTTTTTGATTGAAATTTTGTAACCATTTTGATTTTGTTCTTGATTGACTTCGATTGTTTTCTTCGCAGGAGCAAAAGCAGTTGCATAATCAGACTTCTCAATACTAGAAGCAAGAATTAATGGTGTTTTTAATGTTGCTCCAAATCCATTTTTTCCTTCGAAAGTATCTTTAACTTCACCTTTTATATGTATAATATCTTCGACTTGTACATCAATTTTAGTATCTTTAATACCAATTATAGTATTCATACTGTTGTTAGGGCCAGCCCATCCTTGTATGTATGTTCCGTCTTTGTCTCTTTCAGGTTGAACAAATACTTTAGCATAAAAATCAACTTTTTTCCCTTTATATTCTTTTGGGTTTGAGTACATTTTCTCAAATTCTTCTTTAGTTAAAACTTTTTCAGATTGAGTTTTTTGTGTTTCTGTACCTTTTCCTTTAGATGTTTCTTCTTTTGATGTCGTTTCTTTTGAACAAGCGGAACCTAAAATAATTAATCCACAAACTAAAGATAATAATAATTTCTTCACAGTGTGTCCTCCCAAATAATGTTTTAAAATTACAATATATAGTATATCAAAAAACGCGTTCTTTGTTGGTCAAAATGTAAGATTTTTTAATGATACGCAGATTATTCTTTTTTTGTATCTTCTATCCATATATCTTCTACTCGCACATCAAGGACTTTAGCGATTCTAATCGCAACTAAAAGTGTTGGTGATCCTCCTTGAAGCAAGTTGGTCATTGTAGAATTAGCTATACCAACTTTTTTAGCTACAAATCCGTAACGTAATCCTTTTTCATCTACAATTTGTTTTAAATTGCTACGTAACAAATTCCCACCCCCTATATGTATATTCTTGTGAAATCATTTTTGTCCTTTTAAAAAATAAATTTAAGATGGACAGGCAATGTATTTCATTCTAGTTCATATACCTATATCAAGACCACGAGGAATACCAAGTGGAACTAAGGACATCTAGAGAGGGAGAGGATTACATGCGTTGGCAGTATAACCACTTGAATACAACTCCATATTTACATCCTTCAAAAGAATTACGTCAAATGTATAACGAATCCAAATCAAGACTAGAAACGGAATCAATTATGAATCACATGAAAAATCATGAAGTGTTTAATAACAAGGAGTATAAAAGGTATTTCAGTTTATCCCAGGTTATTGAAGAGGATCTATACGGTGAGGAAGAAGACATTTTAAATTGGGAAACTTTAATGGACTGTTATGATGCAGTCCTTACAAGAAAAGGTATTGTATTCCGTGAAAAAGAGGAGGAATAAACATGACTCTTGCAGGAGAAGCGGTAATTGTTTGGACAGCAACCGGGTTGTCAGTAATTGCTATGAAGGCAGCAAAAAAAATGGGGAGAAGTGTTCCATATTGGCTTCCACGTGTAACCTTGTATACAACACTTACAGGCTCGTTTCTATACCTTCTACGTTATGTTCTAGTTGCGTTTCTATGAAGGAATACAATGTGGAAGATTTGGACATTAGGAAGGGTATAAGAAAAGGCCCGTCCCGTTATATTCCAAAAGAGTGCAACTATATCCTATAAGGATATATTAGGAGTGATTTGATATGTTGGAATTATTGGTGATTCCTACGGCAGCACTTACCTATGCCTTAGTAAGTGATAAGTTTAAAAGTAAAAACGATGATAGAAAGAAGATACAAGTGTTTTTTGAAGTAAGTGGAATTGCAATTAAGAAGGATGAGAAATTACATTATCCAGTCTTTCTTGAACGAAAAGAAGATGATCGTAGTACGACTTATGTATATAAATTACCATTAGGGATGCCATCGAAATTAATACAAAAAGTTGAGGACGTTGTTAGTGAAGGACTTAATAAACCTGTACGTATCAAATACAATAATTACAAATTGATGATTCGTGTTTTTCATAAAGATATACCGGAGAAGTGGGGATGGACTGAAAATTTAGTGGGAAAAGGTAGATGGCGTGTACCAATGGGGCAAAGTCTCGAAAGATTGATTTATCACGACTTTGATAAAACTCCTCATATGGTTTTAGGCGGTCTTACACGGATGGGGAAAACGGTGTTTTTGAAAGTACTACTTACTACCTTGATTGAGGCGAATCCGGAACATGCTCATGTGTATTTAATTGACTTAAAGGAAAAAGGATTGGAATTTAGCGAGTTTAGTAATTTGAAACAAGTGTCAGAAGTTGCTGATTCTGTAGAGAAAGCACATCATGTACTAAATAAAATTATGAAAAAAATTGAAGAGCGTGGAAAGTTTATGAAAAGTAATGGCTATAAAAATATAGTTGAAACAAAAGAAAGGGATCGATATTTCATTATTGTTGATGAAGGTGCAGTGCTTGCTCCAGCAAAAGGGTTACCGCGTCATGTTAACAAGATTCGGGAAGAGTGTCAGTATATGCTTAGTTATATAGCGACTGTATCGGGTGGCTTGGGTTTTCGTTTAATTTTGGCTACACAGTATCCTACGGTTACTTCAATACCATCAGTCGTAAAGCAAATGTCTGACGCTAAGTTAGGGTTCAGATTACCGACATACAAGGCGTCTGAGGTTGTCATTGATGAATCAGGATTAGAGACATTACCGTCGTTACCTGGTAGAGCTATTTATAAAACAGATCGATTAACAGAACTGCAGGTACCTTTTATTAGTGATAAGCAGATGTGGGCACATCTAAAACAATACGAGGTGAAGAAAGATGAACATCCAGACACATATCAAAATCAACCGTCAGATGACGATTCTGACCTCGATTAGAAAGTTGAAATTCGCAACCCGCAGGCATTTAATGGCGGTGCACGATATGGGTGGTATACGTAACGCAAATCGTATTTTGAAGGACCTCAGTCCATACGTAAATAACACAGTGTACCAAAAAGAGTACGTGTATTACTTAAATAAAAAGGGCCGTGAACTGTTCGATGATACAGAAAAGATTGTACCAAATAGTCGATTAGCTCACAGCCTTATGAGAAATGAAGCGTGGCTCTATCTGTTTTGTCCCGATGACTGGCAGATAGAAACACCTATACGTTATAAAATAGATGATAAAAAGCAGACAATTATTCCAGATGTAAAATTCCGAGATGAAGAAGGAATATTAAATGCTGTTGAGATAGATCGAACGCAGATGATGTATATAAACAGTGAGAAAATGAAAAGGTATGGTGAGTTTACAACATACTACAAAGATAAATATAAGGGGAAAATACCAATCGTTCATTTTTTTACAGTAACGGAATACAGACAAAAAACTTTAGAACAATTTGCAATAAAGAATGGCGTTTACGTGAAGGTGTATGTCGTCCCGGAATTTCAATAAAAAAGAGCTGAATGAAAGTCCAGCTCTTTTGCCCCCCTTTTTGTAGTAATGCCCCACCTTTGCCCCACTTTTTAGAAAAGACTAGAAAACAGTTGGAAAAGCTCGTTAATAAAAACCTTGATATAACAAGGTGTTTAAAAGGTCAGAAAAACAAATAAAAGGGGTGTATCTATTTGTAGGACAAGTACAGTTAGAGTTTCGTGAAGTATCATTTGTGGAAAAAATAGTTCCTGAAAATAGAGAGAGTATGTTGCGCTTCCGTCTTCGCACTGGAGATGAAGTGACGTATGAAAAATTGAATAATCACCTTATAAGAAAAGTAAACATGCGCGGAAGAGAAGTTATATTACAAAATGTTGAAATGGTTTCGTATGAAGTAACACCTCATTTGCTCTTTATCAATGTGAAAGATAGGAGCGGGAAAAAATATGAAGGTGTAGCTATAAGGTATAGCGAAATGGGAATACATGTATGATAAAACAAGATGGATTTACGATGCCAGGAACAATCATTTTTCTTATATTATTAACTTCGTTCTTTATATACGAAACGAATATGTTGCTTATAGATAAAAAATTTTATATTGAAATAGAGCAAAAGTTTGTACTGGAGGAAATACTAAATCAATCTATTACAAATATAAAAAAAGACTTACGGCAAAAAGAAAAGGAAGATACTTTTTTCTTTTCATATGAAAAGGGCGAAGCGAGTGGAAATTACGTATTTGAAAACGACGTTATTCTCGTTTCATTGCAGTGCAAAATAAAACAGGAAGTTTTCTATAAAGTAAGCTTTCGGTATAGAAAAAAAGATGAGAAAATATTCGATTGGATAGAAGGATAGTATGTGAAATATATGGATAAAAAACCATGATTTATCATTTGAAAATAGGCTGTTTTTTAAAAGGAAATGGATAAATAAAACAATTAAAAGTTTAAATTTTCTCAAAAAAGAGAAAGGTAGAAAGAATATGATATATTCATGCTATCCAATCATTATTTTTAGGGAGAATAGGGAAATGACAAACAACAATCAAATAGGTGAAAATAAGGAACAAACTATTTTTGATCATAAAGGAAATGCAATTATGACAGAAGATAGGGAAATACAAATTATTTCAAAATTCGAAGAACCTCTTATTGTCGTGTTAGGAAATGTATTAAGTGATGAAGAGTGCGATAAATTAATTGAATTGTCTAAAAATAAATTAGCACGTTCTAAAGTTGGTTCATCACGTGATGTAAATGATATTCGAACGAGTAGTGGTGCATTTTTAGATGATAATGAACTTACTGCGAAGATTGAAAAACGAATTTCATCTATCATGAATGTTCCTGTTTCGCATGGAGAAGGATTACACATTTTAAATTATGAAGTGGATCAACAATATAAAGCACACTATGATTATTTTGCCGAACATAGTAGATCAGCTGCTAATAATCGTATTAGTACGCTTGTCATGTACTTAAATGATGTAGAAGAAGGCGGAGAAACTTTCTTTCCGAAATTAAATCTTTCTGTGCACCCTAGAAAGGGAATGGCAGTATACTTTGAGTATTTCTATCAAGATCAATCACTAAATGAGCTTACGTTACACGGAGGGGCACCTGTAACGAAAGGTGAGAAATGGATTGCAACACAGTGGGTGAGAAGAGGTACTTATAGATAAAGCGAGTATGTTACGTTTTGTTCTTCAGTGTATAAGAAGAACAAAACGTTTTTTTATTAAATAAAGTAGCATCTTTCGTTATAATAACAAGTAATACATGACGATTGAGAGGAACGAAAATGAAATCTATATACATAACCGGCTATATGGGAGCTGGGAAAACAACAATTGGAAAAGCATTAAGTAAAGAACTTCATATGGATGTTATAGATACAGATCAAAAAATTGAAGAGAAGCAAGAGAAGGAGATTCGTGATATTTTTGCCGAAGAAGGTGAAATGGCTTTTCGGGAATATGAAAGTAAGATGTTACGTTCACTACCTGTTGAAAATGTAATCATTACAACTGGCGGTGGAATCATTGAGCGAGAGGAAAACCGAAAGTGGATGAAGGAAAATGGAACTGTCGTGTATTTATATTGTGATCCACATGTAATTGCAGAAAGGCTTCGTGAAGATACGACACGTCCACTATTTCAGAAGAAAGATATAGATGCATTTGTAACGAAATTCGAATCGCGCCGAGCTTATTATGAAGAGGCTCATATTCATATCGATACGACGAATAAGTCTGTAAAGCAAATTATGGATGAATTAAAAGAAAAGATTAATGAATAAAAAAGTGGACATACTAATCAAGTAGAGGTGATGATAATATGTCTACTAATGATTATGTTCGCTTTGTGACACAGCAGTTTGTGTCGTATATGGATGCTCCAAAAGAAGATCGTAAACAAAAGAAAGAACAACGTCGTGCTGAAAAAGAGCCATTTATGAATAAGTGGTTTGGTGTTATGCCGCTAAGTGCTGCTTTGTTTTATCAAAACGTAAAAAATAAAAGAAAAAAATCAAGTTAAAGATTTCGTAATATGTGTAGCAAAATGAAAATCCCCTAGTAGCATCATACTACTAGGGGATTTTCATTTACTGCATAGACTCTTTTTCTTCTGTAACGGCATGTATTTTATTGTTCACCCAGACAAATCCAATTCCGATACAAATGGAAATGCCCCATCCAACAGCGGTCATAATTGCTCTCATTTCACCGTAGCCATCTACACCGAAAACAGAGATGAAATAAATTTTTAAGAAGCTTTTTAATATGAATTGTAGACCGAAAAAGAGCGTTAAATATTGCAATGCTGGATAGATACGACTATCACGATACAGTTCACGACTTTTATCACGGTCATGGCCTTGCAGTGCAGCAATATCTGCTGCGAAATATAACATAAGTGGTTTTTTTATAAAAATTGTGCATATAACGATAATACCGAGTACGATGTGATAATACGCATCGTTCCACAACATTCGTTCAGCTGATCCAGATAATAGATCTACCGTTGTATTAGAAATGAGTGTAATTAAAATAAAGAACCCTGTTACGTTAAACTGTTTTTCTTTTTTAAAGGTATACAGTGTATAAATAATCCCCGGAACAGAGGAAAGTAACATTGCGTAATAAGGATCGATATAAGGTTTTGCAAATTTCCAAATGAGGAATGGGATTACGAGATAAAAGACAAGATCTAATATAGCTTTTTTATTTTGATTCATATACAGCCTCCTTAAGTCATACATATATTTTATAATATAATTTCTGAAAATTGTATAAGGTTTAGTGGAAAAAGAAAAAGAAAAAGAAAAAGTATATGTTTAGTAGATTGAAAAAAATACCCCTAGCGTAGTAAGTTTTTTTAGTATACAATAAAGGAAACGCTTTCATTTTTAGTTTGTTCACAAAATAGACGGAAAATCACATATTTACTATCGATATGTTGCTTTATAATGAAACTAATTAAATATACATGCATACAATATTGTGAAATAAATAACATAAATAATTTATATAAATGTAAACGTTAACAAAAGAGAGAGGTGGAGGCAATGAGTAAATTTTTCTTCAATCATAATCCAGCAACAGTAGAGGATGGAAGGCTTGTTGAATATGCTGAAATTATTTATGGAGAAGGCGGCCGTTCTGTATTAGAAAATTTAATGGTGAAGGCATCTATCAGATTGCGTGATCGTTATCCGAATAAATCTGACGAGCAGATCTCGAACCTAGTAAATAAAGGCATCCATGATATGTTTCAAAAATATGTGAGTGAGTAAGAAGTAAGAGTAGCTAACGGCTGCTCTTATTTTTTTGTATAAGGATGGTGTCTCTAGCTGAAAATAAGGGTGTATTTTGAAAGATATAAAAAGGAGGGGAAATAATGAGCAATGGAATTGGTCGTTCAAAAGAAAATCTTCCAACTGATGCTAATCATGTGAGTGCAAAGGATCGTGCGCATCAAAAACGCATGGCAAAGCAAAAACAACAAGAGCGTAATGGCGATAGAGGATAACTCAAAAAAGCTCCTTCTAAAACAGAAGGGGCTTTTTAAGTTAGAAAATGATTCGCGGTAACATAAAAGAGTCCACCGTTAATAATTTGTACTGTAATGCGGGGTTCATATTGTTCTTGCAGTGCTTGTTTTTCAATTTCATAGCTTTCAGGAAGTTCATCACTTTCTTCATAAAAACGATTTAAAAGGTCCAAATCGTGATTCCAGCGCACTCTTGCTTCTTTCGCCCACGTATGGTCATCTTCTGCAATAATGCTTTTTAAAGCATCCTCTATGCGTTGTAAACCGCTTTGCGGTTTAATAATAGGCGAGAGCGTAAAACAAAAGTCAGGTATTTTCGGTGTAAGTTTAATTTTAGTTAATGTTTCATGAAAGTTTGCAATCATTGTGCCAGAAATAAGATGAATGCCAATCGAGTGGAGGATATCTTTTTTTCGATCACATTGATAGGAAACTTTTATATTTACACCGAGCCACGGATGGAGCGGTGTATGCGTTGCTCCGCTATGCCGTACTTCCTCATATAAGCGTATGTAAGAGCCTAATTCTTTTGTCGTTTGAAAAATTTGATGAAGACGTGGTGAACCGTAGTGAATAAGTTCACCATCGTTTTCTTCATTTTCTGGATTTGTAATAAGAGTAAGGCGCATCGGATTCGGTACGCCTCCTGTCTTCTCAAGATAGTGCCAATAAAAAGGACGGTTCATTAATAATTTATCCATCTCAATTGTTAATTGCACATCCAATAGATGAGGAGAACGTTCTAAAATTTCACAGTTATTCGCCTCAAAAAAATTGTATAAGTAATTATGAATTTCATGTTGCTGCATAGCCTTGCACCTCAGCTTCATTTCGCTTCGCAAAGTCGATAATAGATGTTAAGTTTTCCATCTTAATTCGGATTTCTCCTTCGCTTTTTGATTGCGCAAATATTTCTTGAATGTGTGCGTCGATGTTTTTCATATTAATTCTCGTTAAAATTTCATCAAGTTCACCGATCACACGCTCAAATAAATTAATTTTTTCATATAACAGTTTCAAAATATGTTCTTCCACAGTGTGTTTTGTAGCTAAGTTATAAATATGAACATCATTCTTTTGACCAAGGCGGTGAATACGTCCGATTCTTTGTTCAAGGCGCATTGGGTTCCATGGTAAATCGTAATTGATCATATGGCTACAAAATTGTAAGTTAATTCCTTCACCACCAGCTTCCGTTGCGATTAGCACTTGCGCATGATTTTGGAAAAGTTCCTTCATCCAATCTTTCTTTCCCCGTTTAAATCCGCCGCGGAATGGGACAGAAGAAATACCGTGCTGTTGTAAAAACCATTGTAAGTACATTTGTGACGCTCGGTATTCTGTGAAAATGACGACTTTATCGTCAATTTCTTTTATAAGCTCTAGCGCTTTATTTGCTTTTGAGTTAAAAGGAATACGGTTAATTTTGTCCATTAGCACATCAATATGCGGATCTTTTACGTAATTCTCATTTTCCTTCTGTCGTTTTTCTACATGTTTTTTTAATGAATAGTAAACAGCCTCACGACTACTACACGCTTCCCGTTTTAAAGTTAACGATGAGAAAGCTGATGTGAATGCATCTTGTCCTCGCCAATTTTCAATATTGTTATATAAATCTTGCTCTTCTTTATTAAACTCAACAAAAATTGTACGTACATGTCTCTTTGGCCAATCAATCCCAGTATTATGGCGCCGATTTCGGACCATCACTTTGTTAATAAGAGCTTTTAAATCTTCATCAGATTCGGCTGAACGATTTTTTGAAGCGTAATATTCTTCAAAATTGGATTGATTGCCTAAGTGTCCTGGTTTTAATAAAGAAACAAGGTTGAAAATTTCATCAATCTTATTTTGAACAGGAGTAGCGGTTAATAATAAACAAAATTTCTTTTTTAATCGCTGTGCAAATTCATAGTTTTTTGTTTTATTATTTTTAAGTTTATGTGCTTCATCGATAATAATAAGGTCATATTCTAAGTTCAAAACGATATCACGATGTGGGGAACGTTTTGCAGTATCAATTGATGATACAATCACATCGGCTTGTTCCCACGAGTAGCTTTTCTTTTGAGCTACAGCTGGAATGAAAAACTTTGTATTTAATTCGTATGCCCATTGTGATACGAGAGAGGCTGGAACGAGTATAAGTACTTTTTTCACAAGGCCGCGGACCATATATTCTTTTAAAATAAGTCCAGCTTCAATCGTTTTTCCAAGTCCTACTTCATCTGCTAGAATCGCTTTACCATTCATTTGTTCAATAACATTTTGAGCGACTTCTAATTGATGAGGCAGTGGTGTGAAATGGGATAAATGTTTCGGTGCTTGTAATCCATCAAAAGTAGGAACAAGTAATGATTTTTCTGTTTCATAAGCTAAATGATATAAATCCCAGTTTGTCCAAGGACCATCTTCATCAATTCTATTTAAAAAATTGTTTTGCCACGTTCGATCTATGGAAATATCGACATTCATTACGACTCTCCCACCTTTTATAAACTAAAGTAATTATGAAAAAATCTTTACTATATAAGCCTTGTAATAAGGCGCTATTACACTTACTGAAAGGTAAACAATAAGTAAAGATAAAGGACTAAATCTTAAAAACTGTATGTAATAAGATTAAGCGTAAAAAATTCTAAATTATTTTTTATGCTAGAATATTGATGAAATATAGCGAATAATGTTAGGATAATGGTGTGAAATGTGTGGAATCTTTCGTATTTTATCCAAGAAAGTGATTTTTTATTTACGCTTTCATAAAAAAATATAATGAGATTCCGTATATCCTATCTTTTTAGAATGAAAATGTTTAGAAATGAGTAACAACTTTTATTGATTTGTCAGAGCATAAGGGGGAGAGATCATGATTACATTACAACGTACACCGTTATTTGATGTATACGCGAAGTATGGTGGGAAAACAATCGACTTCGGTGGTTGGGAGTTACCAGTTCAATTTTCAAGCATTAAAGAAGAACATGAAGCTGTACGTACAGCGGCAGGTTTGTTCGATGTGTCTCACATGGGAGAAGTTGAGGTAAAAGGTGTAGATAGTTTAGCATTTTTACAACGTGTTGTTACAAATGACGTATCTACCTTAAAGGTAGGGGGCGCACAATATACAGCAATGTGCTACGAAAATGGTGGTACAGTAGATGATTTATTAATCTACAAACGTGGTGAAGAAGACTATTTATTAGTTATCAACGCATCAAATATCGAGAAAGATTACGAATGGTTAGCTAGCCATGTAATTGGCGATGCGACAGTAGTCAATGTTTCTAGTGAAGTTGCACAGCTTGCAATTCAAGGACCAAAAGCAGAAGGCATTTTACAAAAAGTTGTGTCAGAAGATTTGAAAGAAATTAAGTTCTTTAAATTTAAAAACGATATTCTTGTAGATGGAATTCCAGCACTTGTATCTCGTACAGGTTATACAGGTGAAGATGGATTTGAAATTTACTGTAAGAGTGAAGATGCTGCAAAACTTTGGGAGAAACTTCTTGAAGTTGGAGCAGAAGAAGGCTTAAAACCATGTGGCTTAGGTGCTCGTGATACACTTCGCTTCGAAGCAACATTACCACTTTACGGTCAAGAATTATCAAAAGATATTACACCGATTGAAGCTGGAATTGGCTTTGCGGTAAAACCAAATAAAGAAGCAGACTTCTTTGGAAAAGCAACGTTAAAAGAGCAAAAAGAAAACGGTGCACCTCGTAAGTTAGTCGGCATCGAAGTAATTGAACGTGGAATTCCTCGTACGCATTACCCTGTATTTATTGGAGAAGAAAAAATTGGGGAAGTAACGAGTGGTACACAATCTCCAACGTTAAAGAAAAGCATTGGTTTAGCACTAATTGATGTAAAATACGCAGCAGTTGATACAGAAGTAGAAATTGAAATTCGTAATAAACGCGTCAAAGCAGTAGTTGTTCCAACACCATTTTATAAACGTTCAAAGTAACGGGGAGAGGGGTAGATTTCATGTTGCATCGTTATCTTCCAATGACAGAAGAAGACAAAAAAGAAATGTTACAAACGATCGGCGTTCAAACGATCGATGAGTTATTCTCTGATATTCCAGAGAGTGTTCGTTTTAAAGGGGATTTAAAAATTAAAGAAGCAAAATCAGAGCCAGAGCTTTTAAAAGAGCTATCTCAAATGGCTAGTAAAAATGCGAACTTAAAAGAGTATGCTTCTTTCTTAGGAGCAGGCGTATACGACCATTACGCTCCAGTAATCGTAGATCATGTTATCTCTCGCTCAGAATTTTATACAGCTTACACGCCATACCAACCGGAAATTTCACAAGGGGAATTACAAGCAATTTTTGAATTCCAAACAATGATTTGTGAGTTAACAGGAATGGATGTAGCAAACTCTTCTATGTACGACGGAGGTACAGCTTTAGCTGAAGCGGCAATGCTAGCAGCTGGCCATACTCGTAAAAAGAAAATTCTTGTATCTAGCGCAGTTCATCCAGAATCAAGAGCTGTACTTGAAACGTATGCAAAAGGTCAACATCTTGAAGTTGTTGAAATTAATCATAAAGATGGTGTAACAGATTTAGACGTATTACAAAGTGAAGTAGATGATACAGTTGCTTGTGTAATCGTTCAATATCCAAACTTCTTCGGACAGGTTGAAAAATTAGCTGATATTGAAAAAATCGTTCATCAACAAAAATCATTATTTATCGTTTCTTCAAATCCATTATCATTAGGCGCATTAACACCACCAGGAAAATTTGGTGCTGATATTGTCATCGGTGATGCACAACCATTTGGTATCCCAACGCAGTTTGGTGGACCACACTGTGGTTACTTTGCAACGACGAAAGCATTCATGCGTAAAATTCCAGGGCGTCTTGTCGGACAAACTGTAGATTCAGATGGTAAACGTGGATTTGTATTAACGTTACAAGCACGTGAACAGCATATTCGCCGTGACAAAGCGACGTCTAACATTTGTTCAAACCAAGCGTTAAATGCATTAGCAGCATCAGTTGCAATGACAGCACTTGGTAAACAAGGTGTGAAAGAAATGGCACGTCAAAACATTTCTAAAGCACAATATGCAAAACGTCAATTTGAAGCGAAAGGCTTCACAGTTACATTTGCTGGACCATTCTTCAATGAGTTCGTTGTAGATTGCAAGCGCCCAGTGAAAGAAGTAAACGATGCATTATTACAAAAGAATATTATCGGCGGTTACGACCTAGGCCGTGATTATAAAGAGCATGAGAACCATATGCTTGTAGCAGTAACTGAGCTTCGTACAAAAGAGGAAATTGACACACTTGTAAACGAAATGGGGGCTATCCAATGAAGAACCAAGACCAAGCACTTATCTTTGAAGTAAGTAAAGAAGGACGCATAGGATATAGCCTGCCAAAATTAGATGTAGAAGAAGTGAAACTAGAAGATGTATTTGAGAGCGATTATATTCGAGTAGAAGATGCAGAGCTACCAGAAGTATCTGAACTTGATATTATGCGCCACTATACAGCACTTTCAAACCGTAACCACGGTGTTGATTCTGGTTTCTATCCACTTGGATCTTGTACGATGAAATATAATCCGAAAATTAATGAGAGTGTAGCTCGTTTCGCAGGATTTGCAAATATTCATCCACTGCAAGATGAAAAGACAGTACAAGGTGCAATGGAATTAATGTACGATTTACAAGAGCATTTAATTGAAATTACAGGTATGGATACTGTTACATTACAACCAGCAGCTGGTGCACACGGAGAATGGACAGGCTTAATGTTAATTCGTGCATACCATGAAGCAAATGGTGACTTTAACCGTACGAAAGTAATTGTTCCTGACTCTGCTCACGGAACGAACCCAGCATCTGCAACTGTAGCTGGTTTTGAAACAATTACAGTAAAATCAAATGAACATGGTCTTGTTGACTTAGAAGATTTAAAACGTGTTGTAAATGAAGAAACAGCAGCACTTATGTTAACAAATCCTAATACATTAGGTTTATTTGAAGAAAATATTTTAGAAATGGCAGAAATCGTCCATAATGCAGGCGGTAAATTATACTATGATGGTGCAAACTTAAATGCAGTATTAAGCCAAGCGCGCCCAGGAGATATGGGATTTGACGTTGTGCATTTAAACCTTCATAAAACATTTACAGGTCCTCACGGCGGCGGTGGCCCAGGTTCTGGTCCAGTAGGTGTGAAAGCTGATTTAATTCCGTACTTACCAAAACCAATTTTAGAGAAAACGGAAAATGGCTATCACTTTAACTATGATCGTCCAGAAGCAATTGGGCGCGTAAAACCATTCTACGGTAACTTCGGAATTAACGTTCGTGCATACACATACATTCGTTCTATGGGTCCAGATGGCTTGCGTGCAGTAACGGAGTATGCGGTATTAAATGCGAACTATATGATGAGAAGATTAGCACCATTCTATGATCTTCCATTCGATAGACATTGTAAGCATGAGTTTGTATTATCAGGTCGTCGTCAAAAGAAACTTGGTGTACGTACATTAGATATCGCAAAACGCCTGCTTGATTTCGGTTACCATCCACCAACAATTTACTTCCCGTTAAATGTGGAAGAATGTATTATGATTGAGCCGACGGAAACAGAATCAAAAGAAACTTTAGACGGTTTCATTGATAAGATGATTCAAATTGCTAAAGAAGTAGAAGAAAATCCAGAAGTTGTACAAGAAGCACCGCATACAACAGTCATTAAACGTTTAGATGAAACGATGGCTGCACGTAAACCAGTTTTACGTTATGAAAAGCCAGCTCCTGTACAAGTTTGATTAGAATAACAAAGGAAGAACTCGCTATATGCGAGTTCTTTTTTGTATGGAGAATTTGTTCCGCAATTTGTGGCCTGGTAATCAGTAGAGAGGAACAAAAACACCCACTGATTAAAGTTTCACTTTATGCAGAAGTGGTGAAGAAAATGTTAAAAATTTATATTTTTTGTTTCATAATGGTGTAAAGAGGCAGTTTTATAGGTGATTTTGTTGAAAAAGTCAGTTTGATAAAAGTATTTATTTTTGTTAGAATTTTATTGAAATTAAGAAGATGTGATGAGGCAAAAATTACTCATTTTTATGTATATGTGAAAAAACGAGCAAGACGGGGGTGAAAGTGTGGGATATCGATGTTATAGAATGGTATACCATTTAGAAAATGGAGAAACAATTAAAGATGTAAAAGAATTTTGCTATCGAGACCAAGGAAAAGTACTAGAAAGAGTAGCGCATCGTGTAATGGATAATAGAGAAGTGACGGCAATTGATAAGCAAGGAACGATCATTTCAATAGCATGTGAGGACATTGTAAAGGTGGAACTTGATTACATAACAGAAAGTTAACCTTGAGTCATATCGAATTATTCGATAAAATATACTGTTGAATGGTGAAGTGAGAAGAGAGGAGTTTATCATGGGTAGTACAAGACACTTTTATATGTTTATCTTAGCGTTTGTTCTTGTTGTGGCATTAACGATTTATTTAATTGTTGATAGCACTTGGTACAACACAGTTCATCCGGCGTTCCTTCTGTTTATGTATGTAGGAATTGCGGTAGTGAGTTTCGGAATGAGAGATGAGATGTTAGATCGCTTTGAAAAGTGATACATATACGAAAGGCCAACAGGAAAATGTTGGTCTTTTTTTCTTGCCAAAAATAGGATGGTGTGTATATACTGTATATATAAGGTATATACAGTATATACACACTGGAGGAAAACATGAATATTATTATTTCGAATTCTTCCCAAGACCCTATTTATGTACAGATAAGAAAACAATTAAGCCAGCTTATTTTAAATGGTGGTTTAAAGGGTGGAGACCAATTACCGTCTATTCGTAGCTTAGCAAAGGAATTACAAATTAGTGTAATTACTACGAAGCGTGCGTACGAGGAGCTTGAGAAAGAAGGATATATAGAAACTGTTGCTGGGAAGGGGACTTATGTTTCACGTAAAAATAATGAACTATTAAAAGAACAAAGGCTTCGTCTATTGGAAAGTAAAGCGGAAGAGATTGTAAATGAAAGTAAAGCGTTACAGCTTTCACTTGAAGAATTACAGCAGATGATTGCGTGTTTATATGAGGGGGAATAAGAGATGTTAGAGTTAAAAAACGTATGTAAAAGCTATGAAGATTTTGCAGTAAAAAATATAAGTTTTACATTACCACGCGGATATATTATGGGATTTGTCGGACCGAACGGGGCCGGGAAAAGTACGACGATCAAAATGATTATGAATTTAATTAGAAAAGATAGCGGCGATATAAAAATTTTTGGCAAGGACAACAAGAAAGCCGAAAAGGAAATAAAGCAAAATATCGGCTTTGTATATGATGAAAATCATTATTACGAAGATTTAACGTGTGAGCAAATGAAGCGTATTATTGCACCGTTATATAAAAAGTGGGATGAAGAGCAGTATCAATCGTATATGCATAGATTGCAAGTTCCGAAGTATAAAAAAATTAAAGAATTATCAAAAGGAATGAAAATGAAATTTGCGATTGCCATCGCGCTCTCGCACCACGCAGAATTTATCATCATGGATGAACCAACAGCAGGATTAGATCCAGTTGTTCGAAGTGAATTACTTGATATGTTGCAAGAAATTGTAATGGAAGATGAAGTATCGGTATTATTCTCAACGCACATTACAACAGATTTAGAGCGCATTGCAGATTATATTACGTTTATCAACGATGGAGAAATTATATTTACTGGTGAAAAAGAAGACTTGATGGAGAACTACGTAATCGTAAAAGGAAGTAATGATTTATTAGATCGAGAAGGAAAAGAACTATTTGTTGGATTACGAAAAAATAAATTTGGTTTTGAAGGTTTAGCGAAGGATAAACAAGCAATTATTGACTGGTTTGGAAATGAGGTTGTACTAGAAAAGCCTACATTAGATGATATTATCGTTTACACCGCGAAAGGGAGAAGTGCCTATGCGTCAGCTCGTATATAAAGATTTGTTCTTTTTTCGGGTAATGTGGTTAGTGAATTTTGTTATGCCTCTTTTGTTTTTTATGTTAGAGCCAAGTGGTGAATTTTTATTTCCGATGAGTTGTCTATTTATAACCCTTTCCTCCGTTATGACGTTAACCTTTATGGATGAAAGAAATAAAAGTGACATTATTATAAATAGTTTACCAGTAAGTCGAAAGGATATCATTATTGCTAGATATATTTCCTGTGCAATATTTATTGTCGGTGCCATTCTTTCTACGATGTTAGTTGTTTTTCTTATAAGAGGCATTGTGGTAATTGGTGATATCGGTACATACCATCCGAATCTATACATTGAAATTCCATGGTATGAAGTAATAAATGGAGCTGTTTACGCCTTGCTTTTTGTTGCAATGTTTTTCCCCAGTTATTATGGTACAAAATCAAAGGTAGTGAGAAGTATAGTATCAGCAGCATCAATGGGAGTAGGTGTAATTCTTTGGCTATTTATTAGTGATGGATTGGATGAAACAACGCCTCCATTCATGGAGTGGATTATGAACCCGGTGCATATTGGTGTATTTATAATTGGAGGAATTATATTAGCTAGTGTCTATATCGTTTCTATGCTTCTTACAATTAAAATTTATGAAACGCGTGATTTATAGAGAGGAGAATTCATATGCAACAGTTGATTTTGAAGGAGTTTTTTTTACAGAAGAAGATGTTTCCTTTCTATTTTTTAATCCCTATTTTATCTATTTTTAAGAATTCCGTCGAACCAATGGGGATTGCAATAGGATTATTTATAACATGTAGTACAATTATTTATATTTCTTTTTATCATGAGGAGAAAAGTAAAACAGAAAAAGTATTAGTGAGTTTGCCTATAACGAGAAAAGAGATAGTTATATCTAAATATATTTCAAGCACATTATTTATTATAGCTGGTTTGAGTATAACTTTTATAGTCATAATATTAGGAAATATTTTATTAGACAGAGATATAGTTATTCCTGGATATGCAGTGTTTTCAGCAATAGTAGCAACTTTGATTTATTGTGTAGTAACGATACCGACTAATTACATTGGGGGATATAAAGTTATTACAGTCTTGAATTTGATTATGCTGTTTCCTTTAATAGGCATGATTGGTCTTATGTGCAATATTTTTGGTGATAAAACAATTATGTTAAAAGTACTTCACTCTCAAGAGGCTACGCAAGCAATGGGTGTTCTTGGTATTGGAGTATTAGTGAGTATATTCATATCAATGTTCCTCTCAATGAAAATGTTTCAGCAGGCAGAGTTATAGAAGGGACATTTTCATATTAGGAGGTGCAATACATGATCAAGCAATTAGTTTTAAAAGATATGATGATGCAAAGAAAGTTAGGGTTTGTTTATCTTATATGTTTGGTTTTCCTTGCTATTGTTGATTTTCGTAGTGATAGTTTTCTTATGACGATTAGCGTATCTATACCTTTTCTTAGCACGGTACTGTCAATGAGTTATGAGGGGAAAAATAAAAGTGAAACGATAGTAAATAGTTTACCGTTTGACCGTAAAGATCTTGTCATAGGGAAATACATATTTGTAAGTATTTTAGTTGCTCTAGGTGGATGTTTCTCACTAGTGATTGGTTTCATACAGTTGCAGAATGAGCATATGACTGGATTTATGCTATGGGGAGAAATTCTCGGAGGTATAACAGGTGGGTTTGTTTGTAGCATAATTGTACTTCCGATTGAATTCTCAGTAGGATATAGCAGTGCCAAACAAATTGCTCCGTTCGCCGGACTTGCATTGGGATATTTGAGTGGATTGATTGTAAGTAACGTTTGGTTAGATGTAGAAAATGCTTGGAGCACGAGTCTAGTCGTAAATATTTGTTTTATAGCAGGGCTTCTTATTTTGTATGTTATATCCATGTTACTCTCAATTAACTTATACAATGAGCGTGATTTATAAGGAGGGAGCGATTGTGAAGCAACTTATAATAAAAGACTTTATCGTGCAATGGAAGTATTTAATATGGCACTTAATATATCCTCTTTTCATGTATATGACATTAATAGACATGAAAAGTTTTTACATAATTATGTCAGCTATAATTCCAGTTATAGCAATTTTAAGAACATTTAATGACGATAAAAAATATAATAGTGAAGTAATAGTAAATAGTTTACCACTAGCAAGAACGCAAATTGTGTTAGCTAAATACATAATGGCACTTATTATTTTTATTATAAGTATGATAGTGTCTAGTCCTGTAGTAATTAATCGGTTTGAAGATGGAACTGTTGAATTTATAACGACAACAGTAATTACGATTTCTGGTTTTGTTTTTATATATTTAAGTTTTGTCTTACCGATGTTGTTTTGGGTTAGCTACAAAAAAGCTACTTTTATTACGTTTTTCATACTAATAGCACCGACAGCAATTGGTACCATGTTCTTTGAAATCAGCATGGAACAAATTCAACTATATAACAGCGTGTTATTCATTAGTTCAATATGCATGTTTATAATATCTATCTTCGTTTCAGTGAAATTGTATGAGAAGAGAGAATTTTAAAAGGTGCCTTATGTAAGGCACCTTCTTCAATAGCGACAATAGGAAAGTAAAAGTTTATCCCGCTTTAACGGGCAGTAAGACCCCCACCTCAAAATTCAGTGGAAGCAAAGAAGTTAGGTGGGGGATCAACTGTCCGTAAAAGTCCGATTGGTTCAACTAATAATCAGTGGGGGATGAACAAAACCCCCACTGATTAAAGTTTCACTTTATAAACAGAGAGGCTATTCGGTACAACATCTTTTGGAGTATGTAATATAAAGCTGAAAACGATAACGAGAATAAGAAAGAGGAAAAATAAAAATAGGATTTGCTTATGTATAGAATTTTGCATATTATCCACTCCTTTTTTAGGTAGTATGTCCAAAAGAAAGGAGTGTATGAAAAATTTTAGGAGGGGAGAATGATGAACAAAAGAAAATGGTTATATAGAATAGGGGTATTTTTCGTTTCAATCGGTCTCATATTAGAAAATGTTTATTCAGATATACCACCGTTATTTCCTAGTTTGCATAAAGTGATTGGTATAAGTATTGTCATAGTTGGTCTTCTTTGTCTTATCACATCAAACTTCTACAGAAAGTCTGAATGAATATAAAAAAGGACAGTTACTCTTTTTCAGAAGAACTGTCCTTTTTAAATAACTTATTCCATAGCCTGGCGATACTCCATATAATGACGATTGCAATGGAGGCAATAATGGACCAGACGATTGATATTATTTCAAGTGTCATGTTAGGAAGGAATGTGAGAATGGATACTACTTTATGAAACAACCATTCTATTATGTGAAAACTTATTTGTAATAGAATGACGATACTAAGTGTGATCCATGCTAACAGTTGCTTCCCTTTTTCTTTCCACATGACATTCACCTCACGTTAGCTTAATAGTTTTAAGCCAACAGCGCCGCATAGAATGCAGCTTAAGAAAGCAAGACGACGCCAATCCGCTGATTCGCGGAAAATAAGGATGCCTAGAAGTGCACTTCCGGCAGTTCCGATTCCAGTCCAAATCGCGTAAGCAGTTCCCATCGGTAATGTGTTCATCGCAAGGGATAAGAAGAAGAAGCTTACGCCGAAGTTAGCGATTAAAATAACTTTTGGTGCCCAGCCTTTCTTTTCAGTGGCTACTTTCATAAAGAGTACACCAATAATTTCACAAATACCAGCTAGAATTAAAAATACCCAAGCCATTTTATGCGGCCTCCTTCGCTTCTTTTTCTTCTGTTACTCGCTTTAAACCAATTACGCCAAAGAAGATTAAACCAATTAATAATACTTTTACGATAGAGAATGGCTCTCCGAAAACGAAAATTTCTGTAAGAACGATTCCACCAGCTCCAATTCCAGTGAAGACTGCGTATACAGTACCAACAGGTAAATCTTTATAAGCCCTAAATAATAAGACGAAACTAATTGTAATTAATAACGCAACACCAGCCCATTCAAGTGGAGCCTCCGCGTGTTTTAATCCAATTACCCAAAAGATTTCAATAATACCAGCTAAGATTACATAAATCCATGCCATATGTCATTTCTCCTTCCTACCAGTCGTTAGGTAAAGGGCTTAAAAACGACGCATTGCAAAGGAGCAATCCGTCAGTTTGAAAGTCCACGCCAAAATACTTTCCAAGAAGCGTCTAAACGTGTCTCAAAACGATTTAAACCTGCGTATAGTAGTTCAACCATAAGACCGTCAAGTAAGCATAGAAAAGCCTCTAAGGCGTCTTTTACTTCAATGTTATGCAACTCATCTCGTTCGCTTGCTTTTTTAAATACAGGGAATAAAAGTTTTCCGACGTTTTCAATGTGTACATTTGCTTTATTAATAATTTGTTCGCGAAATGCATCAGGCGGAAAATAAGAAGTTCGTAACCAAAACATTGATTCTTCACTTTCACCAAATCGTTTTGCATAGCCCTTTAGTAGCTGTAAGAGCAATTCTTCAGTAGACGAATTGGAAAACTTTTCGATATCGCCTGTGAAGCTCTGTAAATCTTTTTGAAGAGCGGATTCTAAGCATATAAAATATAGCTCTTCTTTTCCTTTAAAGTGTGCGTAAATTGATGGTTTTTTAATCCCGACTTCTTGAGCAATATTTGCTAATGAAGTTCCTTCGTAGCCGTAGCGTGCGAAATGAGAAAGTGCTACAGCTTTAATGCGGTTTGCTGTCATTTTCATCCCCTACCTACCGTTCGTTAGGTTTATTATATGCGAGTAAAAATATAAAGTCAATAGGTGAAGAGCTGAAAAAGAGCGCTATAGGTAACGCTCTTATTAGACAGTATCTCGTTCGATTAAATGGAATGAAAGCTCTTTTGCGTTCCCGATAATTTGCTCGCTTTGGATTTGTTTATGGAATAAAGAAAACGCATGTGAGCCCATTTCGAGACCGGGATGTTCAATTGTTGAAATTTCTAACGCCTTTGAAATTTCATGATTATCAAATCCGAGGATAGCAAGATCTTCGGGTACTCGAAGACCTTGCTTTCGAGCCTCTGTTAATAAACCAGCTGCAACTTGATCGTTCGCTGTAAAAATAGCGGTTGGACGATTTTTCATGTTTACAATACGATGGAGTATTTGTGCACCGTCTTGCATTGTATAGCATTGGTGAAAAATCCATTCGGGATGTAACGTTTTGCCTTCGTTACGAAGTGTATCAGCAAACGCTTTTTCACGTTCCATAGAATTTACACTTGTTTTTCTTGCTAAACAAATCCCGATTTTTTCATGACCTTTATTGAGTAAATAGGCGGTGCCGAGACGGAAGCCTTCATAATGATCTACGTAGACAGATGAAATGAGGGGGTGGTGCATTTTTTCGCATGAAATAATAGGAGCAAATTTTGCGAAAGTTTCAATTTGTTCCCATGAACTCGTTCGAGAGCAAATAATCATCCCGTCGAATTGTTTCATTTTCATCATTTCCAGAACACGAATTTCTTCGATACTATCGTAATTCGTTTGACATAAATTAATGTGATATCCAGCTGCTAACGCTTCGTTACCGATTCCTTCAATAATGGTACTGAAGTATGGAAGGTTAATGAAAGGGAGCATAACACCGATCGTATATGTTTTTCCTTTTATTAAATGAATAGCATTTATATTTTTGGCATAGTTCAATTCTTCAACAGCATCTAGAACACGCTTACGTTTTTCTTCTTTTACGTAAGGGTGATTATTCAGGACGCGAGAAACAGTTGATATGGATACACCAGCGGTTTTTGCAATTTGTTTTATATTGGCCATATGTATCACCTCTTCCTCTTATTATAAAGGGAAAATAATAAGAATGAAAAAAATCTTGACCTGAAAAGCTTTTCACAAACTATGTTATAAATATGACTTCTGTTATTCGCGTAACCTTTTTATTTGGGCGTGAGAATGATAGGGGTCTTTCTTGCGTCTATAAAAGAATTTTTGTCAAAATGTGTGAGAATAACGTGGAAAGTTTTCAAATGAAAAAACTAGCTGAATTATTCAGCTAGTTTTTGTATGTTATTATTTCTTTTTAATTTTTCCAGTCCACGTTTTAAATCCACCTTGTAATTGGTAGAAATCTTTGTAGCCTTGTTTCTTTAAGTATTGAGCCGCACGACCGGTACGGAATCCACTTTGACAGTATAAGTAAACTGGTTGATCTTTACGAAGTTCTTTATGACGAAGGCGAATTTGTGATAACGGAATGTTACGTGCGCCTAAAATATGCCCTGCAGTATATTCGTCTGCTTCGCGAATATCGATAAGCTGTGCTTTACGGTAGCCAGCGCGAAACTCTTCTTCTGAAAGTGTTGTAATTAATTTCTTCTGATAGAAATACATCCATACAGTGTAACCGATGAACGCTACGATTACGGCTAATAAAATAATCCAAGTTGTTGACACGATTCTATCGCTCCCTTTTTTCTTATCCTACTTTCAATATTATAATGCCCGTATGTATTTATGCAACAGATTCATTTGTATATAAGAAGAAATTTCGTATTCTTTCACAAATTTTGTCGAATTTGGTAGACTAGAGAATGTGAAAAATAATTGGTTATATGAGGTGCAGGATGGGAAAAGAAAAATGGTGTTATATTAACTCTGGTCAATGTTCACCGGCATTTAATATGGCGTTAGATGAATGTCTATTAAATTGGCAAAGTGAAAAGAAAATGCCACCAACTATTCGCTTTTATGAATGGGAAGTACCAACATTAACAGTCGGATATTTCCAGCGTGTTGAAAAAGATATTAATATGGATGTAGTTAACGAAAAGAAATATGGATTCGTTCGTCGTCAAACAGGCGGCAGGGGTGTACTACATAATAAAGAATTAACGTACAGTGTTATTGTGTCTGAAGATCATCCAAATATGCCAAAAACAGTTACAGAAGCGTATCGTGTTATTTCGCAAGGTTTATTAGATGGTTTTAAAGCATTAGGGTTAGAAGCGTATTATGCAGTTCCAAAAACAGAAGCAGATCGTGAAAATTTAAAAAATCCACGTTCAGGCGTATGTTTTGATGCGCCGTCTTGGTATGAAATTGTAGTAGAAGGAAGAAAAATCGCAGGTAGTGCGCAAACACGTCAAAAAGGCGTTATTTTACAGCACGGGTCGATTCCATTAGAAATAGATTTAGATGAGTTATATGATCTGTTTTTATTCCCGAATGAACGTGTGAAAGAACGTATGAAGAGTATGTTCTCATCTAAAGCGGTAGCAATTAATGAATTAACAGACCGTACGTTTACAATCGAGCAGTTAATTAAAGCGTTTGAGGTTGGGTTTGAAAAAGGATTAGATGTAGAGCTTGTTCCGTATGAATTAACAGAAGAACAATTACATGAAGTGCAAACGTTAGCAAAAGAAAAGTATGAAAGTAAAGAATGGAATTATAAAAAATAAGAGGTGGCAATTGCCGCCTCTTATTTTTTTATAGTAAATTAAGTACTTTTTCTACTTTGATTCCTTTATCTTGTAAAGAACGAAGGCGATTGACAACGTCCATAATTTCTTTGTCAAATGTAACGCTAATACCTTGGCTTTGTAGTTCTTCTTTTAAGCCTTCAATAGAATCATCTATGTCGATGCCAAGCTCGTAATCTTGACAAACTTCAATTGTCTTTTTCACGAGTTTCACATAATTTTCTTGTAGTTTTGAATTTGTTTCAGTCAAAGCAGGTTGCTTCGGTTTTGCAGGCGCGACCGGTGCTGTCTCTTGCTTTGTAACCGGAGTTGGTACTTCTCGTTTCACAGGTGCTGGAGTAGATAATTCCACAGCTGCTTCTACACTTACTGGCTTCGGTGCCGGAGTAGGCTTCGGTGTTGGTGCTGTAGCAGGTGTTTCTACACGTGTAACAGGCTTTGGAGCAGGTGTAACTGCTTTTGGAGCTTCTACAACTACTTCTTTTTTCGGAGTAGTTTCTACAACTGTTTCTTCTTGTTCAGCAGCCTCTTTATTTTCTTTACTCCACATAACGCGTTCTATTTCTAGAGAAACATTATTTTTGTTCATCGCTGTTAATGTAACTTTACCAACTTCAGCGTTTCCAGTGAAATCAACAATTTTATAAATAACACTCTTGTTCCAATCCACGTTTCCGCTCAAAAATAATTCTTCGTTACATTTCGGCGTTAAGCCCTCGATTTTAATTTCTGCGTTTACACCGTTTTCACTATATACCATAATTAGCGAAGCATTTACATCTTCGTCTGCTAACATTAGTTCACGTACCATTTTGCCGGTGCGTACTTGCGTTTTCTTCTTAACTGACATCTAATTTCTCCTCTCAAAAATTCAGTAATAATAAAAAAATCGTATAACGAAAAATAATTGCTCACGAAGATTTATGATACCGATAATAAAAGCATCACGTCAACAATTAACTTTAATTATTTTGCATTTTTCTTATTTTCTTTATGAAATTTTTCAATTTGTAAAATTAGACAGAAGAAAAACAGCCTTTTGAAAGGCTGTTAAAACGTGGAAAACTTTAATGCGTTTTAATTTTTCCACGTTCCCCATACTAACGAGAGGAGGGAAGTATATGAAACCGTTTATGCCAAAACTCGTTTACTTTGAACCGAAGGCACTTGAATATCCACTTGGAAAAGAGCTATATGAGAAGTTTACGAAGATGGGACTAGAGATTCGTGAAACGACATCCCATAATCAAATTCGAAATTTGCCGGGTGAAAATGATTTGCAAAAGTATCGTAATGCAAAAGCGACGCTTGTCGTTGGGGTGAGGAAGACATTAAAGTTTGATACGTCAAAACCGTCAGCTGAATATGCAATTCCGCTTGCAACAGGATGTATGGGACATTGTCATTATTGTTACTTGCAAACGACACTTGGGAGTAAGCCTTACGTTCGCGTGTATGTGAATCTTGATGAAATATTTGAGAAGGCACAGCAATATATGGATGAAAGAGCACCTGAAATAACAAGGTTTGAAGCTGCTTGTACATCAGATATCGTTGGGATCGATCATTTAACACATGCATTAAAGCGGGCGATTGAATTCATTGGAGAAAGTGAGCATGGGCGTTTACGTTTCGTTACGAAATATTCGCACGTTGATCATTTGTTAGATGCAAAACATAATGGGAAAACTCGTTTTAGGTTTAGTGTTAATTCACGGTATGTAATTAAAAATTTTGAGCCGGGGACGTCACCCTTTGAAGAGCGTATTGAAGCAGCACGTAAAGTAGCAGGCGCTGATTATCCACTTGGTTTTATAGTTGCGCCACTTTATATGCATGAAGGATGGGAAGAAGGATACCGTGAATTATTTGAAAGACTGTACAATGCACTAAAAGATTTGTCCATACCGAATTTAACATTTGAATTAATTCAACATCGCTTTACAAAACCAGCAAAAAAGGTCATTCAGGAGCGTTATCCGAGTACGAAGCTTGAAATGGATGAAGAGAAGCGTAAATATAAATGGGGACGGTACGGCATCGGGAAATACGTATATAAAAAAGATGATGCGGAAGTATTGGAAGAAACAATAAGAGGCTATATATATGAGTTTTTTCCTGATGCAGAAATACAATACTTTACTTAAGAGGAGTCTGTATACAAATACAGATTCTTTTTTGTTTTATATATTTAGGCTTGTTTTCAACTTGTCACGTTATTCTTTCTGGTGTATCATTTTATTGATTGCTTCGTACGGAATGAGCAAAATGAAATTGGATGGAGGAAACCGATGCCTACCCCTAGTATGGAAGATTATATTGAACAAATTTATTTGTTGATTGATGAAAAGGGTTATGCCCGCGTATCTGATATTGCTGAAGCGCTTAGTGTACATCCATCCTCTGTAACAAAAATGGTGCAAAAATTAGACAAAGATGAATATCTAATTTATGAAAAATATAGAGGGCTTGTATTAACATCAAAAGGTAAAAAAATTGGAGAACGTCTCGTATACCGTCATGACTTGCTAGAGCAATTTATGCGTATTATCGGTGTGGATGAAAGTAAGATTTACAATGATGTAGAAGGAATTGAACATCATTTAAGCTGGGAAGCAATTGATCGCATTGGTGATTTAGTGCAATACTTTGAACAAGATGAGGTTCGAGTGGAAACACTTCGTGGTGTTCAAAAAGCAAATGAAGAGAAAAGTAATTAAAGGGAACGTATGTCGTTTCCTTTTTTATTTCAATCGAAAAGGATGGGAGAATTATGAAAGCAATTATTTTTGATTTTGATGGATTAATTGTGGACACAGAAACAATATGGTTTCACTCTTTCAGAGACGCCGTTCGTGAGTATGGTGGAGATTTACCTTTAGAGGAATTTGCAAAGTGTATTGGAACGACAGATGATGTACTGTATGCATATTTAAATGATCAATTAAAAGAGAAGTTTAACAAGCATGCATTAAAAGAAAAAGTGAAAACTTTACATAAAGAGAAAATGAAAATAACAGAAGCTCGTGACGGGGTAAAAGAATACTTACAAGAAGCGAAAGAAATGGGATTAAAAATCGCATTAGCTTCCAGTTCATCTAGAGAATGGGTTATTCCTTTTTTGGAAGAGCTACAAATTCGAGATTATTTTGAAGTCATTAAAACGAGAGAAGATGTTGAGAAGGTAAAACCAGATCCAGCACTTTACCGAGTGGCAATAGAAGGTTTAGGGATAGATTCGTCTGAAGCCGTTGTATTTGAAGACTCGTTAAACGGATTGAAAGCAGCAATTGCGGCAGGGTTAACGTGCGTTGTTGTACCGAATGATGTAACACGGAATTTACCCTTTGAAAATCATCATCTTCGAATTGAAAGTATGAAAGATAAAAGCTTGAAAGAAGTACTGCAAAATATAAAGAAAGACCGTATTTCCTAAAAGGAAGCACGGTCTTTCTTTTTGTTTTTTTTACCTTCAATGACAGTTAAATGAGATTGTTTTCTTTTTCGCTTTAAAGAAGAAAGATTCCCTTTTTTCCCTTTGTCATTAGAAGCGTTTGATTTAAAGAAAGAATTGCTTAGGGGTGCTACATTTTGTTTCCCATGCTTGCGGCTCGATTGTTTTGCAGCGCGCTTATATGAGCTTTGCGAATTTGCTGAACCGCTAGAGTTTGTAAACATTTTGTAGAGTAAATAAAAGATGCCAACGACAGCCAACATGATACCAATATTTCTTAACACTCCCATTGGATCTGTAATGACAGATGAAACAAGGCCGAATATTGCTAATCCGATAATAAGCACAAATATAGCGAAAGTAAACGAACGACCGTTCATAAGGAACACCTCCTAAAAACATATATTAAAATTAGTATATTAACGATGAGGAAAGGAGTTGAACACCATTTTTAAATAATTATTGTTTGTTTTCTAAACGTAATAATTCTTCAAACGATGCAATGGCTACTTCCACTTGATCATCTGTTGGTTCTTTCGTTGTTAATAGTTGTAGCCATAATCCGGGATATCCAAGTATGCGTAATACTGGAATATCGCGTAATCGATTCGTAAATTGTAACACTTCAAAAGAAATACCGAGAACGACTGGAATTAATAAAATTCGGTTTACCACCCTGGCCCAAAGTGGATCTGTAGGGACAAGGAAATAAACAAACATTCCAATAATGACTGTAAATATAATGAAGCTACTGCCACAACGATAATGAAGGCGAGTTTGTTTTTGAACATTTTCTACAGTCAATGAAAGATTATTCTCATAGGCATTAATTACTTTATGCTCCGCACCATGGTACTGAAATACCCGCTTAATGAGTGGCGTTAAAGAAATAAAGTATATATAGCTCAGTAATAACATGAGCTTAATGACACTTTCGACAATGATTTGCCCTGTATGAGATGGGAAAATCGGTCTCGTTAATTCAGCTAGTAATGCAGGAACTGCTGTGAAAATGACTTTACCGAATATGAAAGATAAAACGCCAACTGCTGCAACTCCTAATACCATCGTTAACTTCGATTGTTCTTCTTTTTTATTTGCAATTTGTTCATCTTCTTCTGGGTGAACATCAAATCGTTCTGAAGCAAAGTTTAAATGTTTTGCCCCGTTCGCGCTTGCATCCACAATAGCGGCAATCCCTCGTAAAAATGGAATTTTTTTCAGGATAGATAATGCTTTATTACGAACGCGTGGTAATCGATAAAATTCAATCGATTTATCTTTACGACGAACCGCTGTAACAGTATATTCTCTACCGCCAAACATAACTCCTTCTATGACTGCTTGCCCGCCATATATTTGTTTTGACTCTTCTGCCATGTTAACACCAACCTGTATTTGTTTCTCTCTTATGTAGAAAAAGAGGCAATTGTCATACTGGGTTCTGTCGTTTTGAAATAAGACAATCACCGAGTTTCCTTTATTTTATCGACAAATACAAGTAGATGACAAGGAAAAATGTTACGAGAGTCGGACATTTCTTATTCTTTTTATAGACAAATTTCGCAGTATTTAAACATGGTTCAAAATAGTTTCGGGCATACTATTGAGCGGAGGTGTTGATGTGAGTCAAGAACATATAGGAACAAGAAATTTTGTGCAAATTGGTTTATTTGGTGGACTCTTTTGGGGAGGAATATGGTATTTCCTTCATATATTTTCATTTACAGAAGCGGGACCGAACTATTTACTTCTACCATTTGCCTTTGGAAGTTGGAAAGAAGGGGTATGGGGAAATGTGTCAGGAATTGTTTGTATGGGACTACTTTCGATTTTAATTGCTTTTTTGTATAAAGCGTTTTTGGCAAAGTTTGAAGGAGTTCTTCCAGGGATTATTTATGGTCTATTTTGGTGGGCGTTACTATTTTTCGGAGTGGGATTAATAGCGCCTGCTATTAAAAGTGCACTCCATTTACCGAAAGAAACAATTGTGACGACGATATGCATTTTTATATTGTATGGTGTATTTATAGCATACTCTGTTTCTTACGCAGTAAATACCAATAAGGCCGAGCGAGAAGGGGAAGAGAAGACAAACTATTCAAACAAGTAACTCCTATGTTAAAATGTTATATAGACATTTAATATTAAGGAGTTTTAAGCATATGAAAAAGGTACTCCTCGTAAACGGTCCTAACCTAAATCGCCTCGGTGTCAGAGAGGTAAATGTATATGGGAAGGGCACGCTAGCGACACTTGAAGCAGATATGAAGCAAGAAGCAGAAACAATGGGAGTGGAGTTAGAATGTTTCCAATCGAATCATGAAGGTGCGATTATCGAT
Organism: Bacillus sp. FSL W8-0519; assembly: GCF_038005585.1. Lineage (NCBI taxonomy): Bacteria > Bacillati > Bacillota > Bacilli > Caryophanales > Bacillaceae > Bacillus > Bacillus sp. FSL W8-0519. The sequence goes on along the minus strand of NZ_JBBOTL010000001.1, from coordinate 4,020,659 downwards.
CGTATTCATGAGGCGGAAGATATATATGAAGGGATCATTTTAAATCCTGGAGCATTTACGCATTATAGCTATGCGATTCGAGATGCAATTGCAAGCATTTCGATTCCTGTTATTGAAGTACATATTTCTAACATTCATCAGCGTGAGTCGTTCCGTCACGAATCTGTGACGGCAGCTGTTTGTGTGGGACAAATTGTTGGATTTGGTTTTTATGGCTATAAGTTAGCGTTATTTGCATTAATGGAGAAATTGAGGGAGGCATAAAGTAATGGAGAAAATCGAAAGATTAAGAAGTGCATTTGATGAGGCTGGTATTGACGGTATTTTATTAACAAATGAACATAGTCGTAGATATATGGCTAACTTCACAGGAACAGCTGGTGTTGTACTCATTTCGAAAAACCGCGCTCAATTTATTACAGATTTCCGTTACGTAGAGCAAGCTACTAAACAAGCGGTTGGATACGAGATTGTACAGCATGCGGGATTAATTATCGATGAAGTTGCAAAGCAAGTGAAAGAATTAGGAATTCAAAAGCTTGGCTTTGAGCAAGATACTCTTACATATAGTTCTTATTCAGCTCATAAAGAAGCGATCGATGCTGAATTTATCCCAACTTCTGGGCTTGTAGAAAAGTTACGCTTGATAAAGACTGATTCAGAGATTAAGATATTAAAGGAAGCTGCACAGATTGCAGATGCTGCCTTTGAACATATTCTATCATTCATTCGCCCGGGAGTATCTGAAATTGAAGTGTCAAATGAACTTGAATTTTTCATGAGAAAACAAGGAGCAACATCTTCTTCGTTTGATATTATCGTTGCTTCAGGTCTTCGTTCGGCATTACCGCACGGCGTGGCATCTGAAAAAGTGATAGAAACAGGAGATTTCGTTACATTAGACTTCGGCGCTTATTACAAAGGATATTGCTCTGATATTACTCGTACGATTGCAGTTGGTGAACCATCTGATAAATTGAAAGAAATTTATAATATCGTTTTAGAAGCACAATTACGTGGTGTGAACGGTATTAAAGCTGGTTTAACTGGCCGTGAAGCGGATGCGTTAACGCGTGATTACATAACGGAAAAAGGATACGGTGAATACTTCGGACATTCTACTGGTCATGGAATCGGTCTTGAAATCCATGAAGCACCAGGTTTAGCATTCCGTTCTGATACAGTACTTGAACCAGGTATGGCTGTAACAGTAGAGCCAGGTATTTATATTCCAGGTATTGGCGGCGTACGTATTGAAGATGATATCATTGTGACAAGTGAAGGTAATGAAGTAATTACGAAATCACCAAAAGAACTTATTATTTTGTAATACACAGGAGGATTTTTTTACATGATTTCAGTAAACGATTTTCGTACAGGTTTAACAATTGCAGTGGATAATGGCCTTTGGCAAGTACTTGATTTCCAACACGTAAAGCCAGGTAAAGGTGCTGCATTCGTTCGTTCTAAACTACGTAACCTTCGCACAGGTTCTGTTCAAGAGAAAACATTCCGTGCTGGTGAGAAAGTAGAAAAAGCACACATCGAAAACCGTCGTATGCAATACTTATACGCAAGCGGTGAGTCTCACGTATTTATGGATAACGGAACTTATGAGCAAATCGAACTTGGTGAAAAACAAATCGAGCGCGAGCTTAAATTCCTAAAAGAAAACATGGAAGTATCTATTATGACTTACCAAGGCGAAGTACTTGGTGTTGAACTTCCAAACACAGTTGAATTACAAGTTACAGAAACAGAGCCAGGTATTAAAGGTGATACTGCTTCTAACGTAACAAAACCAGCTACATTAGAAACTGGCCTTGTTGTACAAGTACCAATCTTCATTAACGAAGGCGAAACACTTATCATCAACACTGGTGAAGGTAAATACGTTTCTCGTGCATAGTAGAAAAGCACTCGTGATTATCACGAGTGCTTTTTTTATAGAAAATAGGGCAAATAATAAATAGTAGTTATTATAAAACTGAAAGCTGTAAGACTAGCAGCACCTGTTGTGTAAGGACCCCATGTCATTTGAAAAGGTTTTACTGTACCTGTTTTATATATAGTGTGATCAATGTTGTTATTTTGGCTTATATTTAAAGCAACGAGCCAAATTGCCCCGAATATCGCTAAACTACCAAGGAAAAAGGCTTCCATGAATGACCAGCCGACCAATGATGAAAAAAGATAAATAAGAGTTACTTCTACTACGATTGTTAAACTAATTTTTAATCTCTTCATATTTTTCCTCCTCATTTTGTAATTCCAACCAGTTTAAAAATTTTTCACGTGACACGACGTGCAGAGAGCAAGGTGACCTTACTTCTTTCTCTAGTGCAGCGTGTTCGTCTGGAAATTTGTTTTCCACATGCAATGAAATATAAGGTAGTTTTTCTTGTGCTTTTAAAGAGCGAATATTATTCGTTTTAGCACCAGCAAATACATAGGAAAGTTGTAAGTCTAAAAAAGCAATCTTAAAAATTTCTTTTTTTGCAGCCTCATTATATCCTTTTCCCCAGTATGGATAGCCGAGCCAGCTGCCAATGTGAGATTGTTTCTTCTCATAATTAATATGTTTAAGTGTGGTGAGACCAATTATTTCATTCTCTGCATTTACAATCACTCTCGATAAAGACTTCTTTTGACGTTCTTCTTCTATGGCGAAAAGAAGGAATGCTTTCGTGTCTTCGATTGTTTCTACTTTTATTCCTAATGCGTTTTTTACATGTGGATCACTTGATAGCTTGAAAATCGCATTTGCATAACGGAAATCGAGTGGTAGTAAAGTAACTCGTTGCATCATTTTCCCTCCTTTTCAATAAATATACCATAAAATACCATTGTTATTAAGAATATTCAAAATATTATAGGCGGTAGATAAAAATTATGTTTTTAATTCTGAAATAGACAACCTCTGCATATGGTTGTACAAATATATTCTTTTTTAGCACATGCACTAGTAACCGTTATGGGAGAAGGTGGGAGAATGAAACAGTGGCTAGCGGCAATGGAAACATCTGTGCTTGTAATGGGGCTGCTTCGGTTGTTTTCAGGTAGCGCGGAAATATTCGCCGCTTTGCTTATGCTTTATGTGAATGATGCGAAGAAAGCATTGTTTATAAATGGTATGTTGGCGTTTGTTGGACCGACCGTATTAATTTTAACAATGACAATAGGCATAGCGAGTGTGGCAAGTGAGATCTCTTTCTTGAAACTCTTTTTTCTAGCGCTTGGAATTGGCTGCATTTTTATCGCGTTGTTGAAATAAGTAAGTCGAGTATAGTGGGGCGAAGCTGATGAAAGAAGTATTAGAAGTTTTACCAAAAACGATGAAGCAGTTAGTGGAAAATTGTAAGCAGTACGATGCTCTAGAGGAAATCCGTGTTCGAATTGGAAGACCGCTAGAGTGTATTGCTCAAGGTGAAGTGTTTTTTTATGACTATATCGTTACAGCAGAGGATGCTATTTACTTATTGAATAAGTTAAGTCACTTCTCAATTTATACAATGGAAGAAGAATTAAAGCGTGGGTATGTGACACTCCGAGGTGGGCATAGAATAGGCTTAGCAGGAAAAGTTATTACAGAAAAAAGCACAGTGAAAATGATTCGAGATGTCTCTTCTTTTAATATTCGTATTGCTCGTCAAAAAATAGGCATTGCTGAACCACTTTTACCGTATTTGTATGAATCACGATGGTTAAACACGATGGTAATTGGCCCGCCACAAACGGGAAAAACAACACTTTTAAGAGATGTAGCGCGTTGCATGAGTCAAGGTGTAAGTACTTCGAAAATTCCTTCTTGTAAAGTCGGGATTGTTGATGAACGGTCAGAAATTGCTGGCTGTGTGAAAGGCATCCCGCAATATGACTTTGGCACACGAGTAGATGTGTTAGATGCATGTCCAAAAGCTGAAGGAATGATGATGATGATCCGTTCTATGAGCCCAGATATATTAATTGTGGATGAAATTGGTCGTAAAGAAGATAGTGAAGCAATTATGGAGGCTGTACATGCAGGGGTTCAGCTTTTTATAAGTGCACATGGATTTTCCTATGATGATGTTGTGAAACGCCCATCATTAAAGGCAGTGCTAGAGCTCGGCATTTTTGATAGGTTTGTGGAATTGTCAAAAGCAAGAGGGCCAGGAACAGTTATGCAAGTGAAAGATAAATATGGAAAACCGGTATTACCTCATAGAAAGGCTGAGGGCGTATGGTGAAAATATTTGGTGCAGTGTTAATCGTTGCGGTCAGCACCTTTTTCGGGTTTTCATACGCCAAAAGATACAGTGAGAGACCGAGGCAACTTAGATTATTAAAAGCGGCACTGCAATCATTAGAGGCAGAAATTATGTATGGGCATACACCGTTGTCTGAAGCTGCTGAGCGATTAGTGAAACAAATGCCGAAGCCGTTAAATTGGATATTTCAAAGTTTCGCTAGCAGGCTAGAAAGTGGAGAACAAACAGTTAGAGAAGCTTGGATAGATAGTTTGAAAGAAAATTGGAAGCTAACAGCATTTCAACAAACTGAGTATGAGATTTTGCAGCAATTTGGTGAAACGCTCGGACAACATGATCGTGAATCACAACAAAAACATATTCGGTTATGTATTACACATTTAGAGAGAGAAGAAGAAGAAGCGAAAGCATTACAGCTGCAATATGAAAAGATGATTAAGAGCTTAGGAGTACTAGCGGGGCTACTTATCGTAATTTTACTGCTATAGGGGGGAGAAAGGCGATGTCCATTGATGTTGGATTAATATTTCAAATCGCCGGAATCGGCATTGTTTTAGCTTTCATTCATACTGTACTAAAAGAATTAAAGCGTGAGGATATTGCAAATTGGGTTATCCTCGTCGGTTTTGTCGTTATTTTATTTCATGTCGCATTTTTAATTAATACACTATTCGACAAGATTAAAAGTGTCTTTCTCTTCCAGTAAAGGGGGCGGTTCGAATCGAAATTATACAAATTGTCGGATTAGGCCTCGTTGCTACGTTTTTAGCGGCTGTATTGAATCAGCATAAATCTAGCATTACGTCATTATTTATTGTGTTCGTAGGTAGCGTAATGTTCCTTCTTTTAATCGATCAAATTCACGCTATTTTACAAATGATTGAGAGAGTAGCGAGTGAAGCGAAAGTTAGCAACGTATATGTAGAAACGTTGCTAAAAATTATTGGGATTGCTTATATCGCTGAGTTTGGAGCGCAAATTACAAAGGATGCAGGGCAGGGGGCAATCGCTTCGAAAATTGAATTAGCTGGAAAGATTTTAATTCTCGTTATGGCGATCCCTATTTTGACGGTTGTAATTGAAACTATTCTCGGATTTTTACCGACGGGATAAGGGGGAGTGAATGTTGAGGGGGTTTGGAGCTAAGCTGCTATTTGCTTGCTTCCTTTTCTTTTCTTTACCGGTTGTTGTACAAGCTTCTCCTGTAGAGACAAACGTCGTTGATCAACAATTGGATAAGCTCGGAATTGAAGATGTGAAGCAATTTTGGGACGGGCTTGTTACAAAATATGGAGGTTACTTACCAGAGAGTCAAAAAGGTAGCTTTATGGAGTTTGTAAAGGGAGAAAAAGAAATCTCTATAAAAGAGTGGATGCTAGGTTTATTAAAGTACTTATTTCACGAACTTGTTGCAAATGGGAAACTACTCGGAACGCTCATTATGCTCACAATTTTTAGTGCATTGTTGCAATCACTGCAATCTGCATTTTCAAAGAGTAGCGTAAGCAAAATAGCCGATGCAGTTGTATATATGGTACTAATTATTTTCGCTTTAAATAGCTTTTATGTCGTTATGACATATGCAAGAGAAACGATACAAACAATGGTAGATTTCATATTAGCGTTATTGCCTATCTTGCTTGCACTCATAGCGACAGGTGGTGGTGTTGTATCCGTATCGTTTTTTCATCCGATTATCATCTTCTTAATGAATACGAGTGGGCTTTTGATGAATTATATCGTGCTACCACTTTTATTACTTGCAACGATATTAAGTATTGTGAGTACGATGAGTGATCAATATAAAGTTACGAAATTGTCCAAGCTTCTGCAAAACGTTAGCGTCGGGATTATCGGTATTTTTTTAACGATTTTTTTAGGCGTATTATCTGTACAAGGAACAGCGACAGCTGTTGCGGATGGAATCGCTGTGAAAACAGCTAAATTTGTAACAGGAAACTTTATTCCCGTAGTAGGAAGAATGTTTACAGAGGCGGCGGATACAGTTATTAGTGCGTCGGGATTATTAAAAAACACAGTCGGAATTATCGGACTCGTCATTCTATGTTTAATTGTCGCTTTTCCAGCGATTCAAATTTTTTGCATCGCATTTATTTATAAGTTCGCAGCAGCAGTATTGCAACCAGTTGGCGGCGGAGCAATCATTCAATGTTTAGATATCATTGGACGGAGCATCATTTATGTATTTGCTTGCTTAGCTATCGTATCGTTTATGTTCTTTTTAAGTATCACAATTATTATTGCTGCGGGGAACATTACACTTATGATGCGGTAGGAGGTGAAGGGTATGCAATTTGTTACAGAGTGGATTAGAAATATTATCGTTTTTTTACTCTTAGCGACAATGCTTCATCTTATTCTTCCAAATTCCAATTTGCAAAAGTACGTTAAATTCGTTGTAAGTCTATTATTAGTTGTTTTAATTTTAACGCCTCTATTTAAACTATTGCAAACAGATGTAAATGAAGTAATCGCAAATTTTAATGAAGAGAAGTACGTAGCAGAAGGATCTGTAAAAAATTCAATAGATTCGAAGAAAAAAGAAATACAAGCTCTAACACGTGCATATAGTTTAGAAGAGATGGCTACCAAAATGAAAAAAGAAGTAGGAAAAGAGTTTGAGAAACAGTATGGTATGTCAGTCTCTGAAATACAAATAGTCGCAGCGGAAAGCACAGCGGAAGTAAAGTCAGCGAAAGATATTCAATCTGTTGTTGTGACGTTGAAAGAAAAAGAACGTAGTAAAAATGATGCAATCGAAACAGTAAAACCAGTTGAAATTAATACGAAAGAACCACCGAAAAAAGTAGAGGAAACGAATGGAGAAATGAAAGACTTCTTTTCAAGCAGGTGGCAACTAGAGAATAAACAAATCCAAGTTCAAATGGAAGGGAGGACAGGTAGAGTAAATGGACAATAAAGATAAAAATTCGAAGTTCTCATTTTTTCGAAACTTATTGAATGGAGATGAAAAAGAAAGTAATGAGAAGGGAAAAAAGGTAACACCTAAGTTCTTACTTGTCCTACTCATACTTGGAATGTTGCTTATGTTTTCTAGTAGTTTCTTTTCAAGTAAAAAAGAAGAAGTACCTGTATTTAAAGAACAAGAAACTCAAAAACAAGAAAAAGACGTACCAACTTTTGGACAAAAAAATAATGATAATATGTCAAATGTAGAAAAATATGAAAAAGCGTATGAACAAGAATTAAAAGCAGCCTTAGAAGAAATAGCAGGAGTAAAAGATGTAACGATTAATGTAAATTTAGACTCATCAGAGGAAAAAATATTAGAAAAAAATACAGTGAAACGTTCACAAACAACAGGTGAAACAGATAAAACAGGTGGCAAGAGGGAAGTAGAAGATGAGTCTCTTGATGAAAAGACAGTCATTATACGTGAAGGGGATAAAGAAACTCCCGTTGTTTTACGAACAGAGAAACCGAAAGTGCGAGGTGTTCTTGTCGTAGCAAAGGGAGTGGATAATATACAAGTTAAAGCGATGGTAAAAGAAGCTGTCATACGGCTACTAGATGTACCAGCCCATCGCGTTTCAGTTTCACCGAAAAATTGATAGGGAGGAAATAAAGTGTTAAAAAAACAAACGGTTTGGCTATTAACGATGTTAAGTTTAGTTGTTGTACTATCTGTGTATTACGTAACAACTCCAGACAAAATGAATACAGCATCGCCGGCAACAGGTGAAAAGATTGGACAAGAAAAACAAGGTACTGATAAAGCAGTAACAAACGAAGCACCTAAAGAAACGCCTAAAAAAGAAAATACAAACAAGGAAACATCAAATAAAGAAACATCAAATAAAGAAACAAACAAAGAAACAGATAAAAAAGAGAGTGCTACAAAAGAAACAAGCAAAAAAGAAGCTAACGTAACAGTTCAATCAAGTGATGAAAATTTCACAGCATTACGTATGCAAATGGAAGATCAGCGAAGTGAACAAAAAGCAAAATTACAAGAAGTGATGAGTTCAACAAAAGCTTCAGCAACAGAAAAGAATAAAGCGAAAGAAAATTTTGATGCAATCACTACAATGGAAACGAAGCAAGAATTACTTGAGACAGTAATTAAATCTCAAGGTGGATATAAAGATGCCCTTGTAAGAGCCGATGGAACTGACATTAAAGTAACTGTAAAAGCAGCAAAACATTCACAAAAAGAAGCGAATAAAATTATACAACTTGTAAGAAGTGAAGGCGGATCAAAAGATGTAGGTGTAAAATTTGATCCACCAACAAAATAAAACGAATAATCCGCGGGGAATTCCTCCGCGGATTATTCGTTTTTAGTAATCGGATTGTTTGAAAATAGTTAGATAAAAATAATAATAGAAAAAAGCTATCATTTTCGATAGCTTTTTTCTATTTCGTCTTTGTTTTTACTATGTTCAACTCGGAACGGAGAAATACGTTGTGAGTAAAAGATTAGCGGTTCATGGTAGTGATGATTACTTTTTCCGGATTTGACGTGGATGAAGAGAACGAATGCCCAGACCATTACGGCAGGTAAGAAGAGAATGAGCCATATCATATGTCCACACCTCGATACGATATATTTTCTACACTTTGAACATACTATTCTTATATGAAGGAATGATGAACGACGTGTAAACAAAAAAATAATATTTGGTAAAAATACGTTATTGACTATAGATGAGGTGACGAGTAAAGCGGTAATGGTAGGTTTACTTTATAGTATTTTGAAAAGTAAGGAATGTTTTTTCGGAAGTGGTCTTGCCAATTTTGTGTGAAACTTGGTATTATTACTAGGTAATAAATTTTTATTGGAATAATATTTTTACAGGAGTTTCGATTTATTATAAAGAAATATAAATTGGAATGTTTAAAAAATTTATCGTAAGATGGAAATAGTAACTATTTCTATTAGTAAATGAAATACATTTTCTAATAGAGTACATCGTATTTTTACAGTCAATCTAGTTTTAGTGAAGAGAAATCTGTAAAAACGGGACAAACAAGAGTATGGGAGTGGATTTTACATGTTTAAAATTCAAGAAGTTCGTGAATTAATTAAATTAATTGATAGCTCTAATATTGATGAATTTGAATACAAAAAAGATGGTACGACAATCAAAATGAAAAAGCGTGGTAATGAAGGTGTTGCGGTGCAAGCACCTGTAGCAAAACAAGCCGTACAACCAGTAGCACCTGTTGAAGTTGAAACAACAGTAGCGGCAGCACAAGTGGAAGTGCCAAAACAAGAAGAGAAAAAAGCTGTTCAGAATGAAAACCTACATAAAATTACATCACCAATGGTAGGTACATTCTATTCTTCTTCTTCTCCTGATACGCCTCCATATGTAAGTGTAGGAGATAGAGTATCGAAAGATTCTATCGTATGTATTGTCGAGGCTATGAAGTTATTTAACGAAATCGATGCAGATGTAGATGGAGAAATTGTTGAGATTCTTGTTAATAACGGACAGCTTGTTGAGTATGGACAACCGCTATTTCTTGTAAAAGCGTAATAAGGGAGTCTTTGTGATGATAAAAAAAGTATTAATAGCCAATCGTGGGGAAATTGCTGTACGAATTATTCGTGCTTGTAAAGAAATGGATATTGAAACAGTCGCAATTTATTCAGAAGCAGATAAAGAGTCACTTCACGTACAAATTGCTGATGAGGCGTATTGTGTAGGACCAACGATTTCGAAAGAAAGCTATTTAAATTTGACGAACATTATTAGTGTTGCGAAGTTAACAGGCTGCGATGCAATTCATCCGGGATACGGATTTTTAGCAGAGAATGCAGATTTTGCAGAGTTATGCCGTGAGTGTAACTTAATTTTTATCGGTCCAAGTCCAGAAGCTATTTCAAAGATGGGCACAAAAGACGTTGCTCGTGATACAATGAAAGAAGCAGGGGTTCCGATTGTACCAGGTTCACAAGGAATTATTAAAAATACCGAAGAAGCGATCGAACTTGCGAATCAAATTGGATATCCTGTTATTATTAAAGCGACTGCAGGTGGCGGCGGAAAAGGTATTCGTGTTGCGCGTCATGAAGAGGAGCTTGTAAAAGGAATTCAAATTACACAGCAAGAAGCTAGTACCGCTTTTGGGAACCCTGGTGTATACTTAGAAAAGTACGTTGAAGATTTCCGCCATGTTGAGATTCAAATAATGGCAGATACACACGGAAATGCCATTCATTTAGGAGAGCGTGATTGTACGATTCAGCGCCGCTTGCAAAAACTACTAGAAGAAAGTCCATCACCAGCACTTGATGAAAATGTGCGTAAGCAGATGGGTGAGGCGGCAGTTAAAGCGGCGGTAGCGGTTGATTATACAGGTGCTGGTACGGTTGAGTTTATTTATGAATATAAAACGAAAAGCTTTTATTTCATGGAGATGAATACGAGAATCCAAGTTGAGCATCCAGTTACTGAAATGGTAACAGGGGTAGACTTAATTAAAGAACAAATTCTTGTTGCTTCTGGAGAAAAGTTATCGTTACAGCAAGAAGAAGTACAATTTAATGGTTGGGCAATTGAATGCCGAATTAATGCGGAAAACCCTGCCAAAAAATTTATGCCATCTCCAGGTAAAGTAGAAATGTACTTGCCACCAGGCGGATTTGGTATTCGCGTCGATTCAGCTGTATATCCGGGATATTCAATCCCACCTTTCTATGATTCGATGGTTGCTAAATTAATTGTTCACGGAAAAACACGTGAAGAGGCAATTGCAAAAATGAAGCGTGCACTCAGTGAGTTTGTCGTTGAAGGCGTACATACAACAATCCCGTTCCATTTGCAATTGTTAGATCATCCTGATTTTGTAAAAGGTGAGTTTAATACGAAATTTTTGGAAGAGCATGAACTTGTGACGCAGTGATACATTAAAGGAGGTTTTTTTCATGGCTGAACATATGTTAGATATGGGTCAAGATACAACTCTTGGTAAAGTAGAAATTGCACCAGAAGTAATTGAAGTAATCGCAGGTATTGCAGCTGCTGAGGTAGAAGGCGTAGCGGCAATGCGTGGTAATTTTGCTACAGATGTTGTTGAGAAGTTAGGTAAGAAAAATCATGGTAAAGGTGTAAAGGTTGAATTAGCAAACGAAGATATTATCGTTGACCTTTATGTTGTAATGTATTTTGGCGTAGCAATTCCAGTTGTTGCACAAAAGATTCAAGACAACATTCGCCAAGCACTCTTTACAATGACAGGGCTTGAGCCAAAAGAAGTGAATGTTCACATCGTTGGCGTAACATTCGAAACACAAAAAACAGAAATCGAACCAGTGTAAGAATGAAAAAGGTGCCTAGTAACATAGGCATCTTTTTTATCGTTTCATTTCTTCACAAATTACAACCCTCTAATTATTATACTATTTCAAAAAATGAGAAATAAAAAAGAAAATGTTTCGTTTTACCAAAAAACGTACATTGTGATAAGATATGGAACTTGAAGTTAATCTTTTTATTATTTTTCAGCCTTGTAACCCGTGTGTGAAACGATAAATTGTGTTATTATCATTGTATTATAAGGTTGGAAAATCAATGAAAACTGTAAGAGTAAGTGAATTGACGGCTTATAAATTATAATAATATAACAAAGCATAAGGAAAGACTTGAAGCATAAAGGAGAGTTACAATGAAACGTAGGACGGCTAGAGAAAGAGCTATGCAAGCATTATATCAAATGGATATTACAGGTGAATTAGAACCGAAAGTAGCAGTGGAAAACACGCTAGATGAAGGTGAAGAAACAAATGAGTTTCTAGAATCACTTGTTGTAGGTTTTGTAGAAAATAAAGAAGTAATTGATGAAGCGATTCGTCAAAATTTAAAAAAGTGGAAGCTTGAGCGTATTAGTATTGTTGATCGCAGTATTTTACGTGTAGCTGTGTATGAAATGAAATACATGGAAGAAATTCCACACAACGTAACAATTAACGAGGCAATTGAAATTGCTAAAACATTTGGGGATGAGGAATCTCGTCGTTTTATTAACGGCGTTTTATCTAATATAAAAGATACACTGTAATTTCTTTAAGGGGGAATCTTAAAATGGTAGCAGTAATCATCAAAGGAAATGAAGTTGCGGAGAAAAAACGAGCACAATTAACAGAAGAAGTTGTGAAGTTGAAAGAGCAAGGGATTGTACCAGGATTAGCAGTTATTTTAGTTGGAGAAGATCCAGCATCTCGTTCTTATGTAAAAGGAAAAGAAAAGGGCTGTGAACAAGTAGGAATTTATTCAGAGCTAATTGAATTTCCTGAAACAATTACGGAGGAGCGTTTGCTTGCTGAAATCGATCGCTTAAATGGCGATGACCGCATTAATGGCATATTAGTGCAATTACCTTTACCAAAACATATTGAAGAAAAAGCTATCATTGAAAGAATTTCACCAGAAAAAGATGTAGATGGATTTCACCCAATCAGCGTAGGACGTATGATGACGGGACAAGATACATTCCTTCCATGTACACCGCATGGTATTGTAGAGTTAGTAAAAGAAACAAATCTTGATATCTCAGGAAAACATGTTGTAGTAATTGGAAGAAGTAATATTGTCGGCAAGCCAGTGGGACAATTGTTCTTAAATGAAAATGCAACTGTCACATACTGTCATTCTAAGACGCAAAATATGAAAGAGTTAACGAAATTAGCTGATATTTTAATCGTAGCAGTAGGACGACCTAAAATGGTAACAGCTGATTATATAAAAGAAGGAGCAGTTGTAATCGACGTTGGTGTAAACCGTTTAGAAACAGGGAAACTTTGTGGTGATGTTGACTTTGACAACGTGCTAGATGTTGCAGGTTACATTACACCTGTGCCAAAGGGTGTTGGTCCAATGACGATCACAATGCTTCTTCATAATACTGTTGAATCGGCTAAGCGTGCAGGTGTCGTTTGTAAATAATTTGAGTCGGCTATGAGGAGAGAGAAATGGAGAAACAATATTTAACCGTTACAGCGTTAACACGCTATATAAAAACAAAAATAGAATATGATCCGCATTTACAGTCTGTTTGGTTAAAAGGTGAAATTTCCAACTTTAAAAATCATAGCCGTGGCCACATGTATTTTACATTGAAAGATGAAAATGCAAGAATCGCAGCGGTTATGTTTGCGGGTCATAATCGTAATATTAAATTCAGACCTGAAAATGGGATGAAGGTACTCGTGAAAGGGAAAATCTCTGTTTACGAGGCGAGTGGTTCTTATCAAATTTATATTCAAGACATGCAGCCTGACGGAGTCGGAAACCTGCATTTAGCTTACGAACAATTAAAGGTTCGTTTAGAGGAAGAAGGATTGTTTTCTCAAGTTTATAAAAAAACAATCCCTCCTTATGCGAAAACAATAGGTGTGATTACGTCACCAACAGGAGCAGCGATTCGTGATATTATAACAACGATTAAACGTCGTTATCCAATTGGAAATGTTATTGTGTTTCCAGTACTTGTACAGGGGGAGTCAGCAGCTCCCTCAATTGTACAAGCGATCCGTACAGCGAATGAAATGGAAGGGATAGATGTCCTAATCGTTGGGCGCGGTGGAGGTTCTATTGAGGAATTGTGGGCGTTTAACGAAGAAATGGTTGCAAGAGCTATTTTCAAGAGTGAGATTCCTATTATTTCAGCAGTAGGCCATGAAACAGACTTTACAATTGCGGATTTTGTTGCCGATTTAAGAGCACCAACACCAACTGCAGCGGCTGAGCTGGCAGCGCCTAATATTATCGAGTTACAAGAAAAGGTATTACAAAGAACTCTAAGGTTGCAAAGAGCAATGAGAGAGTTAGTACATAAAAAAGAAGAAAAACTACAAGTATTGCAAAAATCTTATGCGTTCCGTTATCCAAGACAAGTATATGAGCAAAAAGAAGAGCAATTGGATAGAGCGTTAGAACAGCTTGTGTTAGCGAAAGAGCGCTATATTGATAAAAAGGTAAATCAGTTAAAACAGCTTTCATTTTATTTAGAGAAGCACCACCCATCTCAAAAAATTATGCAAACAAAGGTAGCAGTTGAAACATTGCAAAAGCAATTGCAACGTGAAATGCAAACGTTACTCCAAACGAAAGAATTTGCCTTTGTAAGAGCTGCTCAAAAACTTGAAGCGCTAAGTCCGCTTAAAGTAATGATGAGAGGGTACGGGCTTGTATATGATGAAGAGAAGCAAGTGTTAAAAAGTGTGAAAGATGTTAGCCTTGGAGATGCTGTTTCAGTTCAATTACAAGATGGAATATTAGATTGTAGCGTATCAGGAATAGAGGAGCGTGAATTGAATAATGGAAAATAAATTAAGCTTTGAAGAGGCAATTTCGCAACTTGAGCACCTCGTTTCTAAATTAGAGCAAGGTGACGTACCTTTAGAAGAAGCAATTTCTTATTTTAAAGAGGGTATGGAATTATCTAAGCTTTGTGATGAGAAGTTGAAGAACGTACAAGAACAAATGGCAGTTATTCTTGGGGAAGATGGAGAGCTTGAACCGTTTACTGCTTTAGGAGATGAAGCATAGTGACAATTGCTTTTGATACTTTTTTGAAAGAAAGTAAAACTTTCGTAGAAGAGAAGCTTGTAAGCTATGCAAATGAATTACAATGTCCAAATGTACTTCGTGAAGCGATGGCATATTCTTTGGAAGCGGGTGGAAAGCGTCTCCGCCCGTTACTTTTATTTGCAACATTACAAGCGTTTGGTAAAGAAAAAAATCTTGGTGTAGGTGCAGCTTGTGCTCTTGAAATGATACATACATACTCGTTAGTTCATGATGATTTACCTTGTATGGATGATGATGATTTAAGAAGAGGGAAGCCCACAAATCATAAAGTATTTGGTGAAGCGATGGCAGTTTTAGCAGGAGATGGTTTGTTGACATATGCTTTTCAAGTTATTATGGCATATGAACAAAAGGAAATCTCTGCTGAGAAAAAAGTAAGACTTGTACTTGAGCTTGCAAAAGCGGCAGGGCCAGAAGGAATGGTTGGCGGACAAGTAGCAGATATGGAAGCGGAAGGGAAACAGCTTACGATCGATGAGCTAGAGTATATTCATAAGCATAAGACTGGAAAACTACTTGAATTCGCTGTACTTGCAGGGTCGATACTGTCTGATGCGACAGAAGAACAGGAAGAAAAATTACTTGAGTTTGCGAAATATATCGGCCTAGCTTTCCAAATCCGAGATGATATTTTAGATGTGGAAGGAACCGAAGAAGAGATTGGAAAACCGATTGGTAGTGATGTTTCTAACGAAAAGAGCACATATACGACGTTATTTACTGTAGATAGAGCAAAGGATATTTTAGAAGAAACGATTGCAAAAGCAAAAGATGCTATTAGTTCCTTGCAATTACAAGATGAATATTTACTATCTATTTGCGATTTGATTGCAAAACGTAATAACTAATATAACAGCGTTTTCATTTGTTGAGTCATTCATCATTTTATGATATAAATGTAGGAAAAGGTTTTTCTTTTCTTGTTATTGGCAAAAATATATGTAGATTACATTGCCGTTATCACTTCGTGTTAGCGGCTATTTTTTTCATCGCCTAAAGAAATATGGTTTATAATAAGATTAGGGCGCAATAGACTGGTTAATAGCAGGACAAGGTGAAAAATAAAAAAAGAGAATTTCTTGTTTTGTGTAAATGTTTTTTATAATATTTGACATGTTGACAGATTATGAAATGAAAGTGAGTGATCCATGTGGATCTAACGCAAATTCAAAACCCTAGTTTTTTGAAAGAGATGTCTATCAGTGAACTAGAGGGATTGAGTGAGGATATTCGTAAGTTTTTAATTGAAGAGCTCTCTCAAACAGGTGGACATATTGCGCCTAATTTAGGTGTAGTAGAACTCACAATTGCTCTGCATAAATTATTTGATAGTCCGAAAGATAAATTTTTATGGGATGTAGGACATCAATCCTATGTACATAAAATTTTAACTGGACGTGCAAAAGAATTCGGCACATTAAGGCAATATCAAGGTCTATGTGGTTTCCCAAAACGTTGTGAGAGTGAGCACGATGTATGGGAAACTGGCCATAGCTCGACATCATTATCTGCTGCAATGGGAATGGCTCTAGCACGTGATTTAAAGAAAACGAAAGAATATGTTATACCAATCATTGGTGATGGCGCTTTAACGGGCGGAATGGCTTTAGAGGCATTGAACCATATTGGACATGAAAAAACAGACATGATTGTTATTTTGAATGATAATGAAATGTCAATTGCGCCAAACGTTGGTGCGCTTCATAATGTGCTTGGACGTCTACGTACCGCAGGAAAATACCATTGGGTAAAAGATGAGCTAGAGTATATTTTGAAGAAAATCCCAGCTGTCGGTGGGAAAGTTGCTGCGACAGCAGAGAAAATAAAAGATAGTCTTAAATATTTACTAGTATCTGGTGTCTTTTTCGAAGAGTTAGGCTTTACATATTTAGGTCCAGTCGATGGACATGATTATGAAAAGTTATTCGAAACGTTGCAATATGCAAAGAAAACAAAAGGCCCAGTGCTTGTTCATGTTATTACGAAAAAAGGAAAAGGTTACAAACCAGCTGAGAGTGATGTTATTGGCACTTGGCATGGAACAGGACCTTATAAAATTGAATCAGGTGACTTCGTTAAACCGAAAGAAGTTGCACCAGCATGGAGTGCTGTTGTTAGTGAAACAGTACTTAAGTTAGCGAGAACGGATGAGCGTATCGTTGCAATTACACCTGCAATGCCTGTTGGATCGAAACTTGAGAAATTCCAAAAAGAATTCCCAGATCGTATGATTGATGTAGGTATTGCAGAACAGCATGCTACAACAATGGCAGCGGGTATGGCAACGCAAGGTATGAAACCATTCTTAGCGATTTATTCAACATTTTTACAAAGAGCTTATGACCAAGTTGTTCATGATATATGCCGCCAAAATTTAAATGTTTTCATCGGAATTGATCGCTCTGGTTTAGTAGGAGCAGATGGTGAAACGCATCAAGGTGTATTTGATATCTCATTCTTACGCCACTTGCCGAATATGGTACTTATGATGCCAAAAGATGAAAATGAAGGGCAACATTTAGTATACACGGCGATGCAATATGAAGATGGACCAATCGCATTACGTTATGCGCGAGGTAATGGACTTGGCGTTCATATGGATGAAGAATTAAAGGCGATTCCAATCGGTTCATGGGAAACGTTAAAAGAAGGTACACAAGCAGCTATTTTAACATTTGGTACGACAATACCAATGGCAATGGAAGCGGCTGAGCGTCTTGAAAAGGCTGGTATTTCAGTGAAAGTAGTGAACGCTCGCTTCATTAAACCAATGGATGAAGCATATTTACATGATCTCTTAGGAAAAAATATACCAATTTTAACGATTGAAGAAGCTTGCTTAATTGGTGGTTTTGGAACAGGAGTAGTTGAATTTGCGTCTGAGAACGGGTACCATAGTGCGTTAGTTGAACGAATGGGTATTCCAGATCGTTTCATAGAACACGGTAGTGTAACAAAATTATTAGAAGAAATCGGTTTAACGACAGATGCTGTTGTAGACCGTATTCATACAATGATTCCATCAAAACAAAAAAGGGCGTAACAAATGAGTGCGAAAAAAGAAAGAGTAGATGTACTATTAGTAGAGCGAGGGCTTATAGAAACACGTGAGAAAGCAAAACGCGCCATTATGGCCGGCCTTGTATATGCGAATGAGATGAGATTGGATAAGCCAGGGGAGAAAATCCCACAAGATACAGAGATTACGGTGAAGGGGCAAGTTATGCCGTATGTAAGCCGTGGTGGTTATAAACTTGAAAAGGCATTAGAGACATTTCATCTTGATTTACAAGATAAAGTTATGATAGATATTGGTTCATCAACTGGTGGCTTTACCGATTGCGCGCTTCAAAATGGAGCGAAATTATCTTATGCATTAGATGTAGGGTACAATCAACTTGCTTGGAAATTGCGTCAAGATGAGCGTGTTGTCGTAATGGAACGAACGAACTTCCGTTACGTAACACCAGCAGACTTAGAACGTGGTTTACCGCAATTTGCTAGTATCGATGTTTCGTTTATATCATTAAAACTTATATTGCCAGTTTTAAAAACAATGCTTATGCCGAATGGGGATGTAGCAGCGTTAATTAAACCGCAGTTTGAAGCTGGAAGAGAGCAAGTTGGTAAAAAGGGTATCGTTCGCGATCGAAAAGTACATGAGGCTGTCGTAGAAATGATTGTCGACTTTGCTATAAAAGAAGGATACGACGTAGAAGGCTTAACATTCTCACCAATTACGGGCGGGGATGGTAATATTGAATTTTTAATTCATCTGAAATGGCATGGTGAACGTGAGAATGGCGAAAATCATTCTCCAGTTTCTGTTGAGCAAGTAGTTACAGAGGCACATGATGTCCTAAAACAAAAAGGGAAAGGGGAATAACATATGTTGTTCCTCTTTTTGTTGTAATTGTATAATGATTGTAAAAACAATTGTGTACAAGTAACGAATTATAAGTTAACATAAATAAGTGAAGTATACCAATGTTTAAACTATGGTAAGAGATAGTGTGAGGTGCAAATGTATGAATAAAGGTCAGCGCCATATTAAAATCAGGGAAATTATTGCGAACAAAGAAATTGAAACACAAGATGAATTAGTTGATATTCTACGTAATGAGGGATTTAATGTAACGCAAGCGACAGTATCGCGCGATATTAAAGAATTGCACTTAGTGAAAGTGCCATTACATGATGGTCGCTATAAATATAGCTTGCCAGCAGATCAACGATTTAACCCGTTACAAAAATTAAAACGCAATCTAGTGGATTCATTTGTAAAATTAGACACGGCAGGACATATGCTTGTGCTAAAAACATTGCCTGGTAACGCTCATTCACTTGGGGCACTTATTGATCATTTAGAGTGGGATGAGATTATCGGAACCATTTGTGGTGATGATACTTGCTTAATTATTTGCCGTACACCTGAAGATACAGGTGTTGTCTCTGATCGTTTCTTAAATATGCTGTAACAAAAAATCTTGTTTGCTTTCCTCTGTAAAGTGGAAAGCGAACAGGATATTTTTATTGGTTAAAAACGTGAATTCTTAATTGTAATATAATATTTTCTTTGAATAAAATTAGGAAATAGGTGGATTGACCCGTAAAACAAATGTTTGGTACAATGGAGCGGTTAGAAAAGTAATTTATACATACAAACATATAGTATGACTATTTGAATAAAGAACTGAGAAAAGCCCTTCATAGGGGATTAGTTTATAACGAGGTGAATGGGGCATTGTTATCGGAATTATCGATTAGAAACTTTGCTATTATTGAGGCATTAAATATTTCTTTTCAAAAAGGATTAACGGTTTTAAGTGGTGAAACAGGGGCCGGAAAATCGATTATTATTGATGCGATTAGTTTACTTGTAGGTGGCCGTGGTTCAGCAGAATTTGTTCGATACGGAACAGAAAAAGCTGAGATAGAGGGGCTATTTTATGTGGAAGATGATAAGCATCCATGTATTGAAAAAGCAGAAGAGTTGGATATAGAAATAGAAGACGGCATGATTATTTTGAAGCGTGATATCGCTGCAAACGGAAAAAGTGTATGTCGTGTAAATGGAAAACTAGTTACCCTTAGTGTATTAAAAGAAATTGGAAAAACACTTGTTGATATTCATGGACAACACGAAACGCAAGACTTAATGAATGAAGAACGTCATCTATTTATGCTCGATCATTTTGATGGAGAGCGTATCGTTAAACAATTAGATATATACCAAAACGTATATGCTGACTATGAGAAATTAAAAAAACAGTTGAAATCGTTAAGTGAAAATGAACAACAAATGGCACATCGTTTAGATTTAATTCAATTTCAGCATGAAGAAATCCGTAAAGCGGATTTAAAGATAGATGAAGAAAATGACTTAACTGAAGAACGATTGCAAATTTCTAATTTCGAAAAAATTTACAAAGCATTAGGGGATGCGTATCGCTCGTTAAGTGCTGACGGACAAGGGTTAGATAATGTACGAAGCGCAATGGGACAAATGGAGAGTATTACACATTTAGATGAAGTGTATCAAGAAAATCATGATTCCATTGCCAATAGTTATTATTTATTAGAAGAAGTTGCCTATCAACTAAGAGAAAAGCTCGATATGATGGAATATGATCCGAATCGCTTAGATGAAATTGA
Organism: Bacillus sp. FSL W8-0519; assembly: GCF_038005585.1. Taxonomy (NCBI): domain Bacteria; kingdom Bacillati; phylum Bacillota; class Bacilli; order Caryophanales; family Bacillaceae; genus Bacillus; species Bacillus sp. FSL W8-0519. The sequence continues at coordinate 4,000,174 of NZ_JBBOTL010000001.1, read as the reverse complement.
AACGCGTTTAAATGAAATTCGTATGCTAAAGAGAAAATATGGAAATACTGTAGAAGAGATTTTAGCGTATGCTGATAAAATTGAACAAGAAATTTTTACGATTGAAAATAAAGACGTTCATATTGAAACGACGAAGAAACAGTTGAAGGAATTAGAAAGTGTTATTCTGAAAGAAGCAACGTTGTTAAGTAATATGCGTCATGAACTTGCAGAGCATCTTACAAATGCCATTCATCAGGAATTAAAAGAATTATATATGGAAAAAACAAAATTTGAAGTGAGAATTATGAAGCGAGAAGGAAATGCAGAAGAGCCTCTCGTGGAGGGAGCACCGGTAAGACTTACAGCGGATGGTTACGATCATGTGGAATTTTATATTTCAACAAATCCGGGTGAGCCGCTAAAACCACTTTCAAAGGTTGCTTCTGGTGGAGAGTTATCCCGTATTATTTTAGCTTTAAAAAGCATTTTTTCTAAGCATCAAGGTGTTGCATCTGTTATTTTTGATGAAGTGGATACTGGTGTAAGTGGCCGGGTCGCACAGGCTATTGCGGAAAAGATTTATCGAGTATCAGTAAACTCACAAGTACTTTGTATTACGCACTTACCTCAAGTAGCTTCAATGGCGGATTCGCATTTATTTATTCGAAAACAAGTAGCAAATGATCGAACAATTACATCAGTTACCGTTTTAACTATGGAGGATAAAGTAACAGAAATAGCTCGAATGATTTCTGGTGTGGAAATTACAGATTTAACGACAGAACATGCGAAAGAATTACTTACGCAAGCGCATCATTTTAAACAGACAGCAGAGGCTATCCAGTAATGGATAGCTTTTTTTCTCAAATGATGATTTCTTAATTCTTCCGGTTATAAATAAAGCATTGCAAGGAGAGATTAAAAAGTGAAGCCAAAAGGCTGAATGTGGGGTAGGAGCGAGGAGAGTGAACAAATTGAAATTAGAAAGATTTCGCAAAATAATAGGTATTTTTCTCCTTGTTTCTTTAGTTTTTATTGGGTGTTTTAAACCGCTTCGGACGTTTATTTCATCTCCGAAGCAACTTGTTGTTTTTGAAGGACAACAATCAGAAATAGCTTCATTACCAGTATTTAAAGCTTCATCTACAGATCGTCATGTGTTTACAGTAAGTTCAAATGAACAAAAACAAGGACTTATGGTAAATTCTCATCAAAATGGTGAAGCAGATATGGTGTTTCAGCTTGCTGGTTTTCCAGTGAAAAAAGTAAATGTGAGAGTATTAAAAGATTTCAAAGTTATTCCAGGTGGACAATCAATTGGTGTAAAGTTAAACACAAAAGGGGTACTTGTTGTAGGCCATCATTTAATTCAAACTGAAAAAGGGAAAGTATCTCCTGGTGAAACAGCTGGTGTGCAAATTGGAGATATGATTACTGAAATTAATGGTAAAACAATTGAAAGAATGAGTGATGTAGCACCATTTATTCATAATAGTGGGGAAACAGGCGAACCGCTTAATCTCGTTTTGCTAAGGGATGGAAAGCATATCCGCACTAAACTAACACCACAAAAAGACAGTGGAGAATCGTCTTATCGCATTGGTTTATATATTCGTGATTCGGCAGCTGGAATCGGAACAATGACATTTGTTCATCCTGATTCTATGAAATATGGGGCACTTGGTCATGTTATTTCTGATAATGATACGAAAAAGCCGATTCAAGTCGAAGATGGACAAATTATGCGTTCGACAGTTACATCAATTGAAAGAGGTAGTCATGGGAATCCAGGGGAGAAATTAGCGAGGTTCTCACCTGATCGTGAAGTGATTGGCAATATTACAATAAATAGTCCATTTGGTATTTTTGGCAAATTGAATACAAATATGACAAATGGCGTAATGGATAAAGCAATGCCTATTGCACTATCTCATCAAGTAAAAGAAGGACCAGCAAAAATATTAACGGTTATTGATCAAGATAAAGTGGAAGCGTTTGATATTGAAGTTGTGAGTACAGTACCGCAAAAGTTTCCGGCAACAAAAGGCATGGTAATAAAAGTAACAGATAAACGTTTATTAGCGAAAACAGGTGGTATCGTACAGGGGATGAGCGGAAGTCCAATTGTACAAAATGGAAAGGTAATTGGCGCTGTTACACATGTATTTGTAAATGATCCAACATCAGGGTATGGTGTTCATATTGAATGGATGTTACATGAGGCTGGAATTAACATTTATGATCAAGAAAGAAAAGCGAGCTAATTAATAATTAGCTCGTTTTTCTATTGAAAAATTCGTTGAAATTTTGTAAAAGCTCCGCAAGAGGTGTTTTTTGTTGTAAAATAAAAGGAAAGGGTTGAACGTTTCGTTGTTTTTCTATGATGGAATGTGTTGCGAAAAGGAATAATTAAACGATAAACATATTTTTTTGTGATTTTATCGGAAAGTAACAAACTTTAAAAGGGAATTTTCACACAATTGTCGAACAATTCATGTAGCCTAGAAGGATACACATGTCGGAGAATCGATTCGGTAAGGGAGGAAAAGCTGTGGAGAAAATTAAAGTATGTCTTGTGGATGATAATAAAGAATTAGTATCAATGCTAGAGAGTTATGTAGCTGCTCAAGAGGATATGGAAGTAATTGGTACTGCTTATAATGGTCAAGAGTGTTTAAATTTATTAAAAGATAAGCAGCCGGATGTACTTGTATTAGATATTATTATGCCACATTTAGATGGGTTAGCTGTACTAGAGAAAATGCGCCATATTGAAAGGTTAAGACAGCCTAGCGTAATTATGTTGACAGCGTTTGGACAAGAAGATGTGACGAAAAAAGCAGTTGACTTAGGTGCGTCATATTTCATATTAAAACCATTTGATATGGAGAATTTAACGAGTCATATTCGTCAAGTGAGCGGTAAAGCGAACGCTACTATTAAACGTCCACTGCCATCTTTCCGATCAGCAACAACAGTAGATGGAAAACCGAAAAACTTAGATGCAAGCATTACGAGTATCATTCATGAAATTGGTGTGCCTGCTCATATTAAAGGGTACATGTACTTAAGGGAAGCAATTTCTATGGTGTACAATGACATCGAATTACTGGGATCTATTACGAAAGTATTGTATCCAGATATCGCGAAGAAATATAATACAACAGCAAGCCGTGTCGAGCGTGCAATCCGTCACGCAATTGAAGTAGCATGGAGTCGTGGGAATATCGATTCTATTTCGTCCTTATTCGGTTATACAGTATCTATGTCAAAAGCAAAACCTACGAACTCTGAGTTCATCGCAATGGTTGCGGATAAGTTGAGACTTGAACATAAGGCTAGCTGAGAATAGAAGAAGTAAGGGATTTAAGTTTTAATAAAGCTTAATAATTCTTGAAATGTATACTCGATAGTAAATTTAAAACCAATGAACTTTTTAATTAATGACCAATGAATGTTAGAATTCGTTGGTCTTTTTATTGTACATGTTCGAAGTGAAGGTTAAATTGAATCATGGTATATCCAATGAGGGATTTTAGCAAGGAAGCCATCCATGATATAATAGAAAATAATAAAAAGTCCTGCGAAACAGGACTGTATTATTCTTCGTCTTTATTTTGTTTTTCTAATTCAACTAACTTTTGAATTAAAATGTGCTGCGGCATATGCATAAGTTGTTCAAGTGGAACACCTAGTGCTTTTGATAGGCGGACTGCAGTGTCTGGAGAAATTTGTAATGGTCTCATAGAAGTACCTCCTTTTTCGTATAGTATAGCATAAGATTGGGGGAGTGAGGATGACTCTTATATTTGCGCATCGTGGTGCAGCGGGAACGTACCCAGAAAATACGATGATTTCATTTGAAGCAGCTGAATCTTTTAAGACAGATGGAATTGAGCTGGATGTTCAATTAACGAAAGACGGAAAGGTTGTCGTCATTCATGATGAAACAGTGAATCGGACAACGAATGGAAAAGGTGCGGTTCGAAATTATGTATATGAGGATTTATGTAAATTAGATGCGAGTTATAAATTTGGTGATAAAGTAGGATTTTGTAAAATACCTCTTTTAGAAGAGGTGTTAAAATGGATTGAAAAAACAGAGTTGTTACTTAATATTGAACTTAAAAATAATAAAATTCCATACAGAGGTTTAGAAGAAGAAGTTATAACGCTTGTACGGAAATTTAATCTAGAAGATCGTGTTATATTTTCTTCATTTAATCATTACAGTATGAAAAGGTGTCATATGATGGCTCCAGATATTCAAACAGCGATTTTATATCGCGAAGGTTTGCATAGTCCGTGGGCATATGCAAAAAAAATGGGGGCTACAGCAGTGCATCCTAATTATCGTTATCTTCAAGATGCTGTTGCCGAACTAACGATGGAAAGTGATGTAGAGGTTCGGCCCTATACAATTAATGAAGAAACACTTATGCGTAAATATTTTGATATGAATATTTCGGCGATTATTACGGATTATCCTGAAACGGCAAGAGCATTATTGCCAATAAAAAAATGAGACCGCTTGTAACGGTCTCATTTTTTTATTTGTAAATAGTAGGTCTTTCCTATCTTCGAAAGCGAGCTTGTACTTTATTTCGTTTACGATCTCGGTGTAAGACGAAACCACCAAAGATATAAAATCCGAGCGCGAAGCAGAGAGCCCCGATTAAAAATTGTAACCATAGTATAGAGAGTGGAGGAAATAAAATCCCGAATACGGTATCTCTCATTAACTTAATGCCAAACACAGCTAATGAAATAGGGATGAGTGCTAATAATAGAGCAAGGTAACGCTGCATATAAACGCTCCTTTTCAGATTATTTTGTTTATTTTAATGATGTTATATGAAAAGGGGGTTTGTCAAGAGGGGGCTGAACGAGTAAGATAAGGGTGTGAAAAATTTTGCAGAGATACTCCGAGAGGAAGTGTAATATATGAAACAAAAAGTTTTAATTGTTGGTGCAGGTGAAGGTGGTAGTACACTGCTGCGTCTGTTACAGAGTTCGAATATATTTCAAATTATAGGGATTATTGATATAAATCCGATAGCAAAAGGGTTACAGATGGCAAAGGAATACGGGATTGCAATTGGAGAGAGTGTGACTCCGTTTCTTTCTATGCACATTGATGTAATGTTTGATATGACAGGTGACGATGATTTACATAAAGATTTATTAAAGAAAAAGCATAAAGATACTCTTCTTATACCAGGTGATATTGCAAAAATTGTTACGAGATTAGCACATGAGAAGGAAAATTTAATTGGGAAGTTAGAAGAGCAGACGCAGCAAGGCGATTTAATTTTAAACTCTACGCATGACGGTATGATAGTGATTGATCAAGAAGGACAAGTTCGCCTATTCAATAAAAGTGCAGAACGTATTATCGGATATAAAAAAGAAGATGCGGTAGGGAAATATATTTTAGAAGTTATTCCGACTAGTAAGTTGCTTCGTATTATACGTACGAAACAAATAGAAGTAAATTATGAACTGACGCTTGAGAATGGAAAGAAAATTATTACAACCCGTATTCCAATATTAAAAGAGGGAGGAGAAGTGCAAGGGGCATTTGCGATTTTTAAAGATATAACAGAGGTTGTAGATCTTGCGGAAGAAGTTACAGATTTAAAGGAGATTCAAACGTTACTTGAGGCGATTATTAACTCGTCTGAGGAAGCCATTTCGGTCGTGGATGAAAAAGGTCGAGGGTTAGTAATTAACCCTGCATATACGAAATTAACAGGTTTAACAGAAGAGGACATTATTGGAAAGCCGGCTACAACTGATATTGTAGAAGGTGAAAGTATGCATATGAAAGTACTTCGAACGCGTAGGGCGGTACGAGGCATACATATGAAAATCGGACAAAAAAAGCGAGATGTAATTGTAAACGTAGCACCAGTTATTGTGGATGGAATATTGAAAGGGAGCGTCGGTGTAATTCGCGACGTATCAGAAATTCAAAAATTAACAAATGAATTGAATAGAGCAAGGCAAATTATTCGAACGTTAGAAGCGAAATATTCATTTGATGACATTGTCGGAAATTCAGATGAAACAACGGCTGCTATTGAACAGGCGAAACTGGGGGCGAATACACCAGCAACAGTGTTGTTACGCGGGGAGTCAGGGACAGGTAAAGAATTGTTTGCGCATGCTATCCATAATGGAAGTAATCGGAAATATAATAAGTTTGTTCGTGTAAATTGTGCAGCTATTTCGGAGACGTTGTTAGAAAGTGAATTGTTTGGTTATGAGGAAGGGGCGTTTTCTGGCGCGAAAAGAGGGGGAAAACGTGGATTCTTTGAGGAAGCGAATAACGGCAGCATCTTTTTAGATGAAATAGGGGAACTATCTGCAAATACGCAAGCGAAACTCCTTCGCGTTTTGCAAGAGAAAGAAATTGTAAAAGTTGGTGGAACGAAAGCGATCCCTATCAATGTCAGAGTAATTGCAGCGACGCACGTGAATTTAGAAAAAGCCATTCTAGAAGGGAAGTTTAGGGAGGATTTATATTATCGATTAAATAAAATTCCAATTCAAATCCCATCTCTTCGTCAGCGTAAAGGGGATATACCGGCAATCGCAGACAGATTAATTCAAAAAATCAACCAAGATTATGGCCGAAATATAGAGGGGCTCACTAATTCTGCTATTTCATATTTACAATCATATGAATGGCCAGGGAATGTGAGGGAACTTGAAAATATTTTGGGGAGAGCTATTATCTTTATGAATTATAACGAGACCTATATTGATGTACAACATTTACCGCCATTACATAACGAAGAGCAAGTGGAGTCAAAACAAGCTCATTTATTGCCTGAGTTAGAAGAAAAGCCACTTGAGCATTTAGTGACGGAGTTTGAAGGGAATATCATTCATGAATATTTAGAGAGATTTGGTGGAAATAAAACACAAACAGCAAGAGCGTTAGGAATTTCGGTTCGAAATTTATATTACAAGCTAGAAAAGTATGAGTGTGCAAAAAATAGCATGCAATAAATTGCGTACCGTGCAATTTATTGCATGGTATACAAAAAGCGACAAAATAAGACAGAATCTTTTGTTATTTTCCAAAGTATTGATTTTACTGTGTTTTGAATGCGTTTTCATTATTGGTAAGACCACTTTTGAAAGTTGGCACGGTATTTGCTTAATAAAAAGACGAGGGACGACGGAAAGGGTTGATTACAAAATATGAAGTTAGAACACTTAATTGATCAAGCGGCAGGCCAGCCTAAAAAAACTGTGGCTGTAGCAGTAGCTGAAGATCATGAAGTAATTGAAGCTGTAGCGAAAGCAATTACATTACAGCTAGCTCAATTTCGTCTATATGGAAATCAAGAAAAAATAATGGGGATGCTACAAGAACATAGTTTACAAACTTCAGAACATATTGAAGTGATTGCAACACAGTCAAGTGCTGAGGCTGCAGAACTTTCTGTTAAAGCTGTAAGAAATGGCGAAGCAGATGTGCTTATGAAGGGGAACATCCCAACAGCAAATATTTTGAAGGCTGTATTAAATAAAGAGTGGGGACTTCGTAAAGGTAGCGTACTTTCACACGTTGCAGCATTTGAAGTTCCAAACTACAATCGTCTCATTTTTGTTACAGATGCAGCGATGAACATTGCACCTGATGTAACACAAAAAGCTGCTATTATACAAAATACTGTAGAAGTTGCCCGGGCAATAGGAATTGATTTGCCGAAGGTAGCACCAATTGCAGCGGTAGAGGTTGTGAATCCTGCGATGCAAGCGACAATTGATGCAGCGATGTTAACTCAAATGAATCGCCGCGGACAAATTAAAAATTGTGTCGTTGATGGACCACTTGCTTTAGATAATGCAGTATCACAAATTGCAGCAGAACATAAAGGCATAGTAAGTGATGTAGCAGGTAAGGCAGACATTTTACTCGTCCCAACAATTGAAGCTGGAAATGTACTATATAAATCACTCGTATACTTTGCGGATGCAAAAGTAGGAGCAATGATTGCTGGCGCAAAAGCACCGATTGTTTTAACATCTCGTGCTGATTCAGCAGAAACAAAAGTATATTCATTAGCATTGGCAGTTGCCACTGCTTCAAAATAAACCAAATAGGGTAAAACATTAGGGGGAAACGACAATGGCATTAGAAATCTTCGAATACTTAGAAAAATATGATTATGAGCAAGTAGTATTTTGTCAAGATAAAGAATCAGGTTTAAAAGCAATCATTGCAATTCATGATACAACACTTGGACCTGCTCTTGGTGGAACAAGAATGTGGACATATGATTCTGAAGAAGCGGCGATTGAAGATGCATTGCGTCTTGCAAAAGGGATGACATACAAAAACGCAGCAGCTGGTTTAAACTTAGGTGGTGCGAAAACAGTAATTATCGGTGATCCACGTAAAGATAAGAGCGAAGCAATGTTCCGTGCATTAGGTCGTTATATTCAAGGACTAAACGGACGTTACATTACAGCTGAAGATGTTGGTACAACAGTAGATGATATGGATATTATCCACGAAGAAACTGACTTTGTAACAGGTATTTCACCATCATTCGGTTCTTCTGGTAACCCATCTCCAGTAACTGCATACGGTGTTTATCGTGGTATGAAAGCTGCTGCGAAAGAGGCTTTCGGTACTGATAATTTAGAAGGAAAAGTAATTGCTGTTCAAGGTGTTGGTAACGTAGCATATCACCTATGCAAACATTTACACGCTGAAGGCGCAAAACTAATCGTTACAGATATTAATAAAGAAGCTGTACAACGTGCAGTAGAAGAATTCGGTGCAACAGCAGTTGAGCCAAATGAAATTTACGGTGTTGAATGTGATATTTACGCACCATGTGCATTAGGCGCAACAGTTAATGACGAAACTATTCCACAACTTAAAGCAAAAGTAATTGCAGGTTCTGCAAATAACCAATTAAAAGAAGATCGTCACGGCGACATCATTCATGAAATGGGTATTGTATACGCACCAGACTATGTAATTAATGCAGGTGGCGTAATTAACGTAGCAGACGAGTTATATGGATACAATAGAGAACGCGCATTAAAACGCGTAGAATCAATTTATGACACAATTGCAAAAGTAATCGAAATTTCAAAACGCGATGGCATTGCAACTTATGTAGCAGCTGATCGTCTAGCTGAAGAGCGCATTGCAAGCTTGAAAAACTCTCGTAGCACATACTTACGCAACGGTCACGACATTATTAGCCGTCGCTAATCATTCATATATTACTTTTACAAAAGGTGTGGTTACCTCTTATGAGGTTTCCACTTCCTTTTGAATTTATTAGTGGAGGTAGCAACAGTGTCTGTAAATCGAATTCTTGTTATTAATCCGGGTAGTACATCCACAAAAATTGGTGTTTTTGATAATGAAAGACCCGTTTTAGAAGAAACTATTCGTCATGACGAAGAACAGATTGGAAAATATAAGCGAATTATCGACCAATATGAGTTTCGTAAAGAAACGATCTTAGAAGTTCTACATTCTCACGGTATTAACATTTCAAAATTAAACGCAGTTTGTGGCCGTGGGGGATTACTTCGTCCAATCGAAGGCGGAACATACACAGTAAACGATGCGATGTTAGAAGATTTAAAAAATGGTTTTAGCGGTCATCACGCTTCAAACCTTGGGGGCATTTTAGCATATGAAATAGCTTCTGGATTAAATATTCCGGCATTCATTGTAGACCCTGTCGTTGTAGATGAAATGGAGCCTATTGCTCGTATAAGTGGTATTGCTGGTATGGAACGCAAAAGTATTTTCCATGCATTAAATCAAAAAGCAGTTGCTCGTAAAGTAGCTGAACAGTTAAATCACAAATATGAGGATTTAAATTTATTAGTTACACATATGGGCGGAGGTATTACAGTTGGTGCTCATAAAAAAGGAAGAGTAATCGATGTAAATAACGGTTTAAACGGAGAAGGCCCATTTAGTCCAGAGCGCGCTGGTACAGTACCAGTAGGGCAACTAGTAGAAATGTGTTTCTCTGGTGAGTATTACCGAGATGAAATGATAAAAAAACTTGTCGGACAAGGTGGACTTGTAAGTCTTATCGGTACAAATGATGCGATTAAAGTAGAACAAATGGTTGAAAAAGGTGATCCTGAAGCAACTCTTATTTATAAAGCTATGGCATATCAAGTTGCAAAAGAGATTGGCGGAGCTAGCGCTGTACTTCACGGGAAAATCGATGCAATCGTATTAACTGGTGGACTTGCTTACAGTAAAATCCTTGTTGATGAAATAAAAGAACGAGTAGACTGGATTGCAGATGTTATCGTACATCCAGGAGAAGATGAATTACAAGCATTAGCAGAAGGGGCACTTCGTGTACTACGTGAAGAAGAAGCTCCAAAAGAATATATTGTACGTGAAAAAGAAACGGTAGCTAGGGGTTGAGATAATGGCAAAAGAATATGATTTAGTCATCGTTGGCGGCGGTACTGGTGGATATGTTGCTGCAATTCGTGCATCACAACTAGGGTTAAAAACTGCACTTGTTGAAAAAGAAAATCTTGGTGGTACTTGTTTACACAAAGGATGTATTCCTAGTAAAGCCCTTTTACGTAGTGCGGAAGTATACGCAACTGCTAAAAAAAGCGAAGAGTTCGGAGTTATTGCAAGTAATGTAGAACTAAACTTTGCGAAAGTACAAGAGCGTAAAGAGAAGATTGTAACGCAACTTCATAAAGGTGTTCAGCACTTAATGAAACAAGGTAAAATTGATGTGTTTGAAGGTATTGGCCGTATTCTTGGCCCATCTATTTTCTCTCCGATGCCAGGGACAATTTCAGTTGAACTTGCAAGTGGAGAAGAGAATGAAATGTTAATTCCAAAAAATGTACTTATTGCAACAGGTTCTCGTCCGAATTCATTACCAGGTTTAGAATTAGACGGAGAGTATGTAATGTCCTCCGATCATGCCCTAAAAATGGAAACGCTTCCTAGCTCGATTATTATCGTTGGTGGCGGTGTAATTGGTATTGAGTGGGCATCTATGCTTGCTGACTTCGGTGTAGAAGTTACAGTATTAGAGTATGCGAAAACGATACTACCACTAGAAGACCAAGACGTTTCAAAAGAAATGCAACGTCTATTCAAGAAAAAAGGTATTAAAGTGGTAACTGGTGCAAAAGTATTACCAGAAACATTGGTAAAAGATAATGGAGTAACAATTCAAGCTGAACATAACGGTGAGAATAAAGAATTTAAAGCAGAAAAAATGCTTGTATCTGTAGGACGACAAGCCAATACGCAAAATATTGGTTTAGAGAATACGGATATCGTTGTGGAAAAAGGATACATTCAAACAAATGAGTTTTATCAAACGAAAGAATCTCATATTTACGCAATCGGTGATGTAATTGGTGGCTTACAGCTTGCTCACGTTGCTTCTCATGAAGGAATTGTTGCAGTAGAACATATTGCTGGTAAAGAAGTTACACCAATTGATTATTCTATGGTATCAAAATGCGTATATAGCAGTCCGGAAGTTGCTTCTGTCGGTTTAACAGAACAAGAAGCGAAAGAAAAAGGCTATAAGCTAAAAGTAGGTAAGTTCTCATTCCGTGCAATCGGAAAAGCGCTTGTATACGGCGAATCAGATGGTTTCGTAAAACTTGTAGTTGATGAAGAAACAAATGATATTCTCGGTGTTCATATGATTGGACCGCATGTAACAGATATGATTTCTGAAGCGGGTCTTGCAAGAGTACTTGATGCAACACCTTGGGAAGTAGCACATACAATTCATCCGCATCCATCATTATCTGAGGCGATTGGTGAAGCAGCATTAGCTGTAGATGGAAAAGCGTTACACGCATAAAAATGTGGATTTAGGAGGTTATGAAAAATGGCAGAAGTAAAAGAAAAGCGCCATGAAGAGCTTGGCTTAAGTGATGAGCAAGTATTAGAAATGTTCCGTACGATGTTACTTGCACGTAAAATCGACGAACGTATGTGGTTATTAAACCGTGCTGGTAAAATTCCATTCGTAATTTCTTGTCAAGGACAAGAGGCAGCACAAGTTGGAGCAGCATTTGCTCTTGATAGAGAGAAAGATTATGCATTACCATACTACCGTGATATGGGTGTTGTACTAGCGTTTGGTATGACAGCGAAAGAACTGATGCTATCTGGTTTCGCGAAAGCTGGAGATCCAAACTCTGGTGGTCGTCAAATGCCTGGTCACTTCGGTCAAAAGAAAAATCGTATTGTGACAGGTTCATCTCCAGTAACAACGCAAGTACCACATGCAGTTGGTATTGCATTAGCTGGAAAAATGGAAAAGAAAGATTTAGTAACGTTTGTTACATTCGGTGAAGGTTCTTCCAACCAAGGTGATTTCCATGAAGGTGCAAACTTTGCTGGCGTACACAAGTTACCTGTTATTTTTATGTGTGAAAATAATAAATACGCAATCTCTATTCCAGTTGAAAAACAATTAGCATGTAAAAATGTATCAGACCGTGCAATTGGATATGGTATGCCTGGATATACAGTAGACGGAAACGATCCGCTTGCAGTATATAAAGCTGTAAAAGAAGCAGCAGACCGTGGCCGCCGTGGTGAAGGTCCAACTTTAATTGAAACAGTATCATATCGTTTAACAGCACATTCAAGTGACGATGATGATCGCGTTTATCGTGATAAAGAAGAAGTAGAAGAAGCGAAGAAAAATGATTCAATTGTAACATTTGCTGCTTATTTAAAAGAGGTTGGCGTGTTAACTGAGGAATCAGAAAAACAAATGTTAGACGAAATTATGCATATCGTAAACGAAGCAACAGAATATGCAGAAAATGCTCCGTATGCAGCACCTGAAGATGCATTGAAGCACGTATACGCAGAATAGGGGGGAACGTTTCATGGCTGTAATGTCTTATATTGATGCTATTACATTAGCAATGCGCGAGGAAATGGAACGCGATGAGAAAGTATTCGTTTTAGGTGAAGATGTTGGTAAAAAAGGTGGCGTATTTAAAGCGACACACGGATTATATGATCAATTTGGTGAAGATCGTGCGCTAGATACACCACTTGCAGAATCTGCAATCGCTGGGGTTGCAATTGGTGCAGCAATGTATGGAATGCGTCCAATCGCTGAAATGCAGTTTGCGGATTTCATCATGCCAGCAGTAAACCAAATTGTTTCTGAGGCAGCAAAAATTCGTTACCGTTCTAATAATGATTGGACTTGTCCAATCACAGTTCGTGCGCCATTTGGCGGCGGTGTTCACGGTGCATTGTATCATTCGCAATCTGTAGAAGCGATGTTTGCAAACCAACCTGGTTTAAAAATCGTTATCCCTTCTACACCATATGATGCAAAAGGCTTACTAAAAGCTGCAATTCGTGATGAAGATCCAGTATTATTCTTTGAGCATAAACGTGCATATCGCTTAATTAAAGGTGAAGTGCCAGAAGATGATTATGTATTACCAATCGGAAAAGCAGATGTAAAACGTGAAGGTGATGATATTACTGTTATCACATACGGATTATGTGTTCATTTTGCTCTTCAAGCAGCTGAAAAGTTAGCGCAAGATGGCATCTCTGCACATATTCTTGATTTACGTACTGTATATCCATTAGATAAAGAAGCAATCATTGAAGCAGCTTCTAAAACAGGTAAAGTTCTTCTTGTAACAGAAGACAATAAAGAAGGAAGTATTATGAGTGAAGTGGCAGCAATTATCGCTGAAAACTGTCTATTTGATTTAGATGCACCAATTGCGCGTCTTGCAGGTCCAGACGTTCCAGCAATGCCATATGCACCAACAATGGAAAAATTCTTTATGGTAAATCCAGATAAAGTTGAAAAAGCAATGCGTGAACTTGCGGAATTTTAATCGGGGGGACTATACATGGCTGTAGAAAATATTACAATGCCTCAGCTCGGGGAGAGCGTTACAGAGGGTACAATTAGTAAATGGCTCGTTAATGTTGGCGATCACGTAAACAAATATGATCCGCTTGCAGAAGTAATGACTGATAAAGTAAATGCTGAAGTACCATCTTCTTTCACTGGTATTGTGAAAGAGTTGATCGCTGGTGAAGGTGATACGTTAGCTGTAGGTGAAGTAGTTTGTGTGATTCAAGTAGAAGGCGCAGATGAAGTAGCAGCAACAGCTGTTGAGGAAAAAACAAAAGAAGAACCAAAGGCAGAAGTAGCTACGCCTGAAAAAGCACCGAAAGCAAAACAACCAACTGATGGAAAACCTCGTTTTTCACCAGCTGTGTTAAAACTTGCAGGTGAACATAACGTTGATTTAGATCTAGTAGAAGGTACGGGAGCAAACGGCCGTATCACTCGTAAAGATATTTTAAAGCTAGTGGAATCAGGAAATATTCCGCAAGCAGGTACGGCGAAGAAAGAGGAAGCGGTAGCGGCAGTAGTAGAAGCGCGTCCGGAAGCACCAAAAGCAGCGCCAGTAGCACAAAAAGTAGAAGCTGCGAAACCAGTTTCTGTACCAACAATGCCTGGCGATATCGAAATTCCAGTAACAGGTGTACGTAAAGCAATCGCAGCGAACATGTTACGTAGTAAACACGAAGCGCCACACGCTTGGATGATGATTGAAGTAGATGTGACAAACCTTGTGTCATACCGTAATTCAATTAAAGGTGATTTCAAAAAACGCGAAGGCTTTAACTTAACATTCTTTGCTTTCTTCGTAAAAGCAGTAGCACAAGCGTTAAAAGAGTATCCTCAAATTAATTCAATGTGGGCTGGCGATAAAATCGTTCAGAAGAAAGATATTAACCTTTCTATCGCTGTTGCGACAGAGGACGAACTATTTGTACCAGTAATTAAACACGCGGACGAGAAGACAATTAAAGGTATCGCTCGTGAAATTACAGAACTTGCAGGAAAAGTACGTACGAAATCGTTAAAAGCGGACGAAATGCAAGGCGGAACATTTACAATTAATAACACAGGATCATTCGGTTCTGTTCAATCTATGGGTATTATTAATTACCCACAAGCGGCTATTTTACAAGTTGAATCAATTGTAAAACGCCCAGTAATTATGGAAAATGGTATGTTCGGTGCTCGCGACATGGTTAACTTATGTTTATCACTTGATCACCGTGTACTAGATGGTTTAATTTGTGGTAAGTTCTTAGGACGTGTAAAAGAAATTTTAGAAAATACGTCAGAAAATAATACATCTGTATATTAAATAAAAAGCTCGCTTATGCGAGCTTTTTATCATCTTATTTCTTCATCTACATCCTACTATATGTATAATACCTTTCCCAGTAATCTTACAATGAACCATTATGTATTAGGAATTTATGAAAATACATTGCTGATATATGGTATATGGATATAAAATAAGAAAAGAATAATTTTTTTGGCAAATCTTACTGACGAAACTGTAGTATAATATATTGTATTGTATGAAAAAGAGAGTTATTCTATATAAGTGTTTTATAGATAATGTGTAATCAGTCGTCAAAACATGAAGAATGTTGACTCCTGGTTTTTTATTTTGCTGTAACAATGTTTCAGGAGGATGTCATGAAAAGAAGTACCGAGTTTCTAAAAAGTTTAGATGTAAAATTAATTTTAATTTTGTTAGCATTATGTGTTACAAGTATAGCTGCTATATATAGCAGTCAGCAAACTGGCCAATATGGAGAGGCAAACTTTGCGATGAAACAAGGTTTGAACTACATAATTGGGGTTGTATTGTTATTGCTTGTTGCAAGCATCGACTTAGATCAATTACAAAAATTGTCTTGGCCACTTTATATCGTTGGATTTGCTTCACTTATTCTTTTGAAAATACTACCGGTTTCCAATTTCACACCTGAAAAATTAGGTGCAAAAAGATGGTTTGTATTTCCGTTAGTTGGACAAATTCAGCCATCTGAGTTTTTCAAAATTTCATTGCTTCTCGTAGTAGCAAGTATAGCAGTGAAACATAATGCGCAGTATATGGCAAGGACATTTCAAACGGACTTAAAATTAGTAGGTAAAATTATGCTAGTATCCCTCCCGCCTATGGCTGTTGTATATAGCCAACCGGATACGGGGATGGTGTTCTTATACGCTGCTGCCATTGCATGTATTTTATTTATGTCAGGTATTCAGAAGAAATTGATAGCGTTATGTACAGTTATTCCAGTCACCATACTATCCACGTTAATATTTATTTACGTAAGGTATGAGGATTTCTTCTTTAATAAGTTAGTTACGCTACTAAAACCGCACCAACAATCACGTATTTTAGGTTGGTTAGATCCATTTGAACATACAGATCAAGGTTATCAAACACAGCAATCAATTTTAGCTGTAGGTAGTGGCGGTATGGAAGGGAAAGGGTTTGGCGAAGGGAATGTTTATATCCCTGAGAAGCATACAGACTTTATTTTCGCTACAATTGCCGAAGAAGGTGGATTTATCGTAGCAGCGTTAGTTGTATTCTTGTTCTTATTACTACTATATAGAACAATTATTATCGGTTATTCTGCTGATAATTTATTCGGTACATTATTATGTGCTGGGTCAATTGGGATATTAACGGTTCAAATATTCCAAAATATCGGTATGATTGTTGGATTAATGCCTGTAAAAGGGATTGCATTACCTTTCTTATCGTATGGGGGAAGTTCCTTGTTCTCGAATATGATTATGATGGGTCTCATATTATCGGTACGAAAAACGTATAAAAAGTATATGTTTTCCGTTAAGTAAAAAAAGCTGGTTCGTTTTTAAACGAACCAGCTTTTTTACATATATACTCATAAACGTTGCAAACTAAAACAGACTAGCAGTTTAGGATGTAAGGAGTGCAAAGTGATGCATATGCATATTTTTGAGGGAGCACGGCATCTTTCTAATAGTGAATGGGTTATTCGGGCTATTATAGCATACATATTTTTAATATTAGTTGCGAAAGCGATGGGGCAAAGGTCCATCGCACAACTTCGCTTTTTAGATGTTGTATTGGTGTTATTGCTTGGCGGGAATATTTCTAACGCATTGTCTGATGAAAAAGTAGGATTAATGGGCTCGATGATTACAACGTTTATACTCGTTGTACTTCATATTATAAGTTCAGTTTTAATGTTGAAATGGGATAGATGGAGACGCTTTTTAGAGCCAGCACCTATCATTCTTATACACAACGGCTCCATTGATTTTAGCAATTTGAAAAAAGCGAGAATTACCGTGGAATATTTATTTTCAGAACTTCGTATGCGAAATGTGAGCGATATTCAAACAATCAAATTAGCATTATGGGAAGCGAACGGTGTCGTTTCTATATTTCGGTATCCAGAATATGAGGCAGTTTCCCGACTTGATCTAAAAGTGGCGGGAAAAAAATCTCCAGTTTCTTTTGTATTAGTAAAGGATGGGAGCATTCAGCAAGATGTTCTTGCTTTATTAGGGAAAACAGAAGAATGGGCGAGAGAATTTCTAGAGAAAAACGCAGAAGTTGAATCCATTTTGTTAGCTACAGTAGATGAAACACATAAAATAAATATTTTGTTAAAAAAATGAAAAATATACGCATTTTGTCGTTTCATACATATGATACAATAGTGTGGACAACGAAAAAGGAGGGATACGATGGGATATGTAGAAGAATTACGGAAAATAGTTGGTCATCGCCCTTTAATTTTAGTTGGTGCTGTTGTACTCGTTATAAATGAAAATAGATATGTATTATTACAACAAAGAACAGAGCCTTACGGAAAATGGGGGCTGCCTGGTGGATTAATGGAGCTTAGTGAATCACCAGAAGAAACTGCTTTTCGTGAAGTATACGAAGAAACAGGAATAAAGGTGAAGAACCTACGATTAATCAATGTGTTTTCTGGAGCGAACTATTTTACAAAATTAGCAAACGGTGATGAATTTCAATCTGTAACGACCGCTTATTATACGGACGAATACGATGGAGATTTTGTTATGAACAAAGAAGAAGCGGTTCAGCTTAAATTCTTCCCACTAACAGAACTACCTGACTATATTGTTGGGTCGCATAAAAAAATGATTGCTGAATATATGAAGATTATGGAAAAGTGACAAAAAGGTGTTAGAACAGGGTTCTAACACCTTTTCTATATCCAAATACAAGTAAACTTACTTGTATTTCATAAACATTAACTGGTAAGATACAAATAGGTAGTTTTAGAGGAGGGAAAAGATTGATTAATTTTAACTTTTTTATGAATGATGTTGTCCGCCAAGCGCGTGAAGAGATTGTCTCTGCTGGATATACAGAATTGACGACGCCAGAAGCAGTAGACGAAGCGTTTAAAAGAAATGGAACAACACTTGTAATGGTAAACTCTGTATGTGGTTGTGCAGGCGGTATTGCTCGTCCTGCTGCTGCGCATTCTGTACATTATGATAAACGTCCTAACCACCTTGTAACGGTGTTTGCAGGTCAAGATAAAGAAGCGACAGCAAGAGCTCGTGAATATTTCGAAGGGTATCCACCATCTTCTCCATCATTTGCTTTATTAAAAGATGGAAAAATTGTAACGATGGTAGAGCGTCATGAAATTGAAGGTCATGAACCGATGCAAGTTATTGCAAAACTACAATCGTATTTCGAAGAGAATTGCGAAGAACTATAATCAGTGGAGGTGGTTCATCCCAACTGATTATAAGTCCTTATAAAAATAAATGAAAAGGCGGTACGTCCACACTCAAGTGGATGTACCGCCTTTTTTATTTCGTATTAAAATTTGTGGGATATGCATAGTTTTGTTGTTTTATGCAACTTTTCATACATGGATAACTGTGTTTTAACTTGTTTTAACTCGTTTTATATTTATTTTTATTTTATATATTGCATAAAAATAAAAGTGCTGATACAATACAAACATCGAATAAATATTCTATTAAACTTTTAAATATACATTATTAGGGGGAAGAAAGATGAAGAAGTTATTATCAATATCGTTTGCACTTATTTTAATTGTAAGTATGTTCAGTGCTTGTAGTAATGGGGAAGAAAAGGCTACTGGAAAAAATAAAAAAGTACTCGTTATGGGGACTTCAGCAGATTATAAACCATATGAATACGTAGAAGCTTCAAAGAGTGATGAAATTATCGGCTTTGATGTTGATGTTGCTAAATATATCGGAAAAGAACTTGGTTATGAAGTGAAAGTGAAAGATATGGATTTTGGTGGTTTATTAGCATCTCTTAGCTCAGGAAAAGTTGATTTCGTAATGGCAGGTATGACGCCAACTGCAGAGCGTAAAAATAATGTTGATTTCACAGATATTTACTTTGTTGCGAAAAACATGGTCGTTTCTAAAAAGGACTCTAACATTCAATCTGTAGAGGATTTAAAAGGGAAAAAAGTAGGGGTACAAACAGGATCTATTCAAGAAGAGAAAGCAGCAGAATTTAAAAAACAAGTAGATTTCAAAGTTGAGGGACGTGACCGTATACCAGAAATCGTACAAGAAATTAAAGCTGGTCGTTTTGATGCTGCAATTATAGAAGACACAGTTGCTAAAAATTATTTAGAGAAAATGAAAGAGTTACAAGGAATTGAAATTAAAGAAGCTCCAGAAGAAGTTGGAGCAGCAATTGCCCTTCCGAAAAACAGTGATAAAACAGCTGAATTTAATAAAGTAATTAAAAAAATGCAAGAAAATGGAGAAATGGATAAATTAGTGAAGAAATGGTTTGGCAGCGAAAAATAAGCTGCCTTTCACTTTTCTGTGAGGGGAATGAAAAGAATGAACTTAGATTTTTCGGCGATTACGCCTTCGATACCGTATATATTAAAAGGTCTAGAAGTTACTTTGAAAATTGTAGCAGTATCAGCTTTAGCTGGGTTTCTTTTAGGGACGTTATTAGCACTTTGCAAAATTGCTAGAATACGAGCATTAAATATAGCAGCAGATCTTTATACATCAATTTTCCGTGGTACACCACTTGTATTGCAATTAATGATTATTTATTTCGGTGTCCCGCAAATAATTGGTTATGAAATACCGGCATTCTTAGCAGCTGTACTTGCATTTAGCTTAAATTCAGGTGCATATATGTCAGAAGTAATCCGTGCCGGCATTCAAGCGGTTGATAAAGGACAAACAGAAGCAGCGATGGCTTTAGGAATTCCATACGGAAAAATGATGCGAAATATCATTTTTCCTCAAGCTTTAAAAAATATATTACCGGCACTTGTAAACGAGTTTGCGACACTTACGAAAGAATCGGCTGTAGTAACAGTAATAGGAGCAACGGATTTAATGCGTCGTGCTTATATCGTAGGCGGGGAGACTTTTAAATACCTTGAACCATTACTTTTTGTTGGACTCATTTATTATATGCTAGTCATTATTCTTACATTAGTCGGGAAGGCAATTGAAGGGAGAATGAAGAAAAGTGATTAAAATTGAAAACCTTCATAAATCATTTGGAAAAAACGAAGTATTAAAAGGAATTACAACAACGATTGAAAAAGGGGAAGTAGTAGCAATTATTGGACCGTCTGGATCAGGAAAATCAACATTTTTACGTTGTATGAATGTGTTAGAAGCACCGACAAATGGTCACATTTGGATTGGAACGGAAGAAGTAACGAATCCAAAAACGAATATTATGCACGTTCGTGAAAATGTCGGAATGGTATTTCAGCATTTTCACCTATTTCCTCATATGACTGTATTAGAAAATATTACGTATGCTCCTATCAATGTAAAAGGAGTAACGAAACAAGAAGCTGAAAAGAAAGCCGAAAAACTGTTAGAAAAGGTCGGCTTATTAGATAAAAAAGATACGTATCCAAATCGTCTTTCGGGAGGACAAAAGCAACGTGTAGCAATTGCAAGAGCGTTAGCAATGGAACCAGAAGTAATGTTATTTGATGAACCGACATCAGCACTAGATCCAGAGATGGTAAAAGAAGTGTTAGAAGTTATGAAATCATTAGTTACGACAGGAATGACAATGGCGATTGTTACACATGAAATGGGATTTGCAAAAGAAGTAGCAGATCGTGTTCTCTTTTTAGATGGTGGAAAGCTTGTAGAAGATAGTGCGCCAGCAGAATTTTTTGCAGCACCGAAAAGTGAGCGTGCGCAACAATTTTTACAAAAGATATTGTAATATGTAAAGGTTACGTGAATAATAAGTAGAAAAGGATGACATTGTGTCATCCTTTTTTTATACTAACTGTAAATACGTTTATACATATAGGAGCAATGCTATGTTCAAAATTGGATACCGTACAGTAAAAACAGCAATAGGGACAGGCGCAGCCGTTTTTATTGCACAGTTATTAGGGTTGGAATTTTATAGTTCAGCGGGTATTTTAGTTATATTATGCGTACAAAATACGAAACGTAAATCACTTCAAGTGTCGTTACACCGTTTTTTAGCCTGTGTATTATCAATGGTGTTCGCGTTTTGTATTTTTGAAACAATTGGATATACACCACTAGCAATTAGCGTACTATTACTTACATTTATTCCGACTGCAGTCATGTTTAAAATTCAAGAAGGTATTGTTACGAGTTCAGTTATTGTGATGCATCTATATTCATTGAAACAAATTACATGGCTTATTGTTGGGAATGAAATTGCGATATTAACGATAGGGATTAGCGTGGCTCTATTAGTAAATATGTATATGCCAAGTAGTGAAAATAAGCTAAAAGAGTATCAAGGTAAAATAGAAAATAATTTTAAAACGATTTTGTTTGAAATGGTTGTATATTTACGAAACCGAGAAAGTAGTTGGAGCGGGGCAGAACTTATTGAAACTGAACAGATGCTAAATGAAGCTAGAGATTTATCGTTTAAGAAACTTGAGAATGCATTTATGCGAGAAGATGACTATTACTATCGCTATTTCAATATGCGTATGCAACAATTCGAAATTTTAGAGCGAATGATTCCGTTAGCAGCTTCTTTATCATGGACATATGAACAAGCGGACATGATTGCGGATGTGGTTGAAAACATTGGAAATGCTATTAGCCCTCAGAGTACCGGGGTTATTTCTTTAAGGCAGCTTCAAGAAATGCGAGAATTATTTAGAGATATGCCATTGCCGGCTACACGTGAAGAATTTGAGATACGTGCGAAACTTGTTCAACTTGTATACGAAATGGAACAATATTTACTCATTAAAAGTCGCTTTAAAGGAAAGGATAATATAAAAGAACTTATATAGAAGGTAGGAATTATCTATGCCGTATCTTCTCTCTTTCCTATTATGTCTTTCTTTATCGCCTATTTGGCCTCTTGGTGATAATCCGCGTGCCGGTGATCCTTTCATTATTGTAAATAAAGCGACGAATAAACTAGCTTATATTGACGATGGAAAGATTCAAAAGGTTTTTCCAGTCGCGACAGGAAAAACAAATGAATTAACCCCAGAGGGAACTTTTGATATTGTAATGAAAGCAAAGGACCCATATTATATTGCGAAGAATATTCCTGGGGGGTCACCGAAAAATCCACTTGGATCTAGGTGGATGGGATTTAATGCAAGAGGAACTGATGGGAGTAAATATGGAATACATGGAACAAACCAACCGAGTTCAATTGGAAAGTATATTTCACAAGGATGTATAAGAATGAAGAAAAATGATGTGGAATATTTATTTGATCGCATTCCAATTGGAACGAAAGTATGGATTGTAAAATCGAAAAAGTCATTTCAGCAATTGGCAAAAGAAAAAGGAGCCATTGCATATGAAAAAGTCAACGAAAAAGTTGGCTTTTTCTATTGTAATAAGTTGTCTTGACATGTGTACATAACCATGCGTTAATGAGAGTATAAAAAGATAAAATGAGATAAAGGGGTTGCTCATATGTACTTGAATCCAAAACTTTCGTATATGCAGTTTTTTATGGGATTTCTATTTATTATTACATTCATATTGGCAACTTTTAATATATGTTCTTATCTTGTAGCGATTGTATGTATGGCATTACTTAATCTTACTTTTGTTATTGGGGCATTTCAGCAGAAACAATATACAAGTTTTGTGATAGCACTTGTAATGTCATTTTTCTTTAGTATTGTAGCGATTGTGCTTTACATAAAATAAACCATCTCGATTTCGAAATGGTTTATTTTATTATGTGTAAAAAGTAAAAAAAGGACGAACAGATCGTCCTTTTTACCAAAACATACTTGCGCCAGCAAGTAATGTTGTTACAAGCATAGAAATTAGCATTACATAAATCATAACTTTTTGAGCTTTTTTATGCATCGTTAAACCTCCTTGCAAATCAGTACAATATCATTGTAACGAGAAATGATATTGTGGACAAGAGGGAGAGAAATGACAAAATTCGAGAAGTGTGTGTAAAGTATAACAGGAAATTTGTATGTACATAGAGAATATATAAGAATGATAGGGTATAAGTTTTTTGTTATGCAAGCTGAAGAATGGAGATACGATGATGAAAATATATGAAACAAATCGTTTACATTTAAGGGAAATTGATGAGTCGTATGCTGAAAAAGTTCTTCAATATTACGACAGAAATCGTGAATTTTTAAAAGCCTGGGAAGAGTATAGACCGGATGATTTTTTTACGTTAGATTATCAAAAGAAAAAGTTACAAAAGGATAGAAAAGAGATCGCAGAAGGTAAAATCATCAGACTTTGGATTTTTAAAAAAGGTGATGATACGAAAATAATTGGATGTATTTCATTTAATTTAATTGTTCGTGGAATTTACCAATCTTGTGTACTCGGCTATAAATTAGATAAGGAAGAGTTAAACAAAGGTTATACGACAGAAGCGCTTAGAAAAGCGATTCAAGTTGCTTTTGAGGAATTTCAATTACATCGTATAGAAGCACCGATTATGCCACGAAATTTAGCATCTATACAAGTCGTAACGAAGATAGGTTTTCAGTATGAGGGCGTGTCTAGGAAGATGTTAATGGTTAATGGAGTGTGGGAAGATCATATGCGCTGGGTATTGTTAAATGAGTAATAGAAAGCAGATGGTTATCTAGACATATAAACCGTCTGTTTTTTGTCTTGTATTTCGAAACTTTTGCGAAATTCTGTTATAATTAATAGTGTTACATACATAATGGTAGTGCAGGAGGCGCAGTCTTATGATTAATCAAGAACGTTTAGTAAATGAATTTATGGAGTTAGTACAAGTAGATTCTGAAACGAAATTTGAAGCAGAAATTTGCAAAGTATTAACAAAGAAATTTACAGATTTAGGTGTAGAAGTATTTGAAGATGATACAATGGCTGTTACTGGGCATGGCGCAGGTAACTTAATTTGTACATTACCAGCAACAAAAGATGGTGTTGATACAATTTACTTTACTTCTCATATGGATACAGTAGTTCCTGGTAATGGAATTAAGCCTTCTATTAAAGATGGATATATCGTATCAGATGGTACTACGATTTTAGGGGCGGATGATAAAGCGGGATTAGCATCCATGTTCGAAGCAATCCGTGTTTTAAAAGAAAAAAATATCCCTCATGGTACAATTGAATTTATTATTACAGTTGGAGAAGAATCTGGTCTTGTTGGTGCAAAAGCATTAGATCGTGAGCGCATTACAGCGAAATATGGTTACGCGTTAGATAGCGATGGGAAAGTTGGCGAAATCGTTGTTGCAGCTCCAACACAAGCGAAAGTGAACGCGATTATTCGCGGGAAAACAGCTCATGCTGGTGTAGCACCAGAAAAAGGTGTATCTGCAATTACTATCGCAGCGAAAGCAATTGCGAAAATGCCACTTGGTCGTATTGATTCTGAAACAACTGCAAATATTGGACGTTTTGAAGGTGGTACACAAACGAATATCGTTTGCGATCATGTACAAATCTTTGCAGAAGCGCGTTCTTTAATCAATGAAAAAATGGAAGTACAAGTTGCGAAAATGAAAGAAGCATTTGAAACAACTGCAAAAGAAATGGGCGGCCAAGCAGATGTTGAAGTAAAGGTTATGTATCCAGGATTTAAATTTGCTGATGGCGATCATGTTGTAGAAGTTGCAAAACGCGCAGCTGAAAAAATTGGTCGTACACCTTCTCTTCACCAAAGTGGTGGCGGAAGTGATGCAAACGTAATTGCTGGACACGGAATTCCAACAGTTAACTTAGCAGTTGGTTATGAAGAAATTCATACAACAAACGAAAAGATTCCTGTTGAAGAATTAGCGAAAACAGCAGAATTAGTTGTTGCAATCATAGAGGAAGTAGCGAAATAATATAACAAAAAAGCGTGTAAATCAATTGTGATTTACACGCTTTTTACTTTGATTCGATTGCTTTTACAAGGCGGATAAGCCAATACAAGAAAATCCATGGCAGTATGTAAGTTGTTACTACATGGACTAGACGAGGAAAGAAACCAGCTATGTTTATATCAAATATAGGAAGAAGTAAATAATTGATTGCGACGATTAGTATAATTATGAGAAACGTATAATTGAGTTTATCAGTTGATTTCATAATAATCACCCCTAATTACAAAAATATCCACTTCATTTAAATTATAGCAATAAATATGATGGAAAAGAACAAGTAATAATTATAATTATTGTGCAAAATTTGCTATAATAAAAGAACGAACGTTCTGATTAGGGGGTGAGTACTATGCGAGAAATGTATCCAAAAAAAGGTCGTGTTATTTTACATGTAGATATGAATTGTTTTTTCGCATCTGTTGAAATTGCTCATGACTCATCGTTACAAGGGAAGCCGTTAGCGGTTGCTGGAAATGAAAAAGAAAGAAAAGGAATTATCATAACATGTAGTTATGAGGCGAGAGAATATGGAATACGTACAACGATGCCACTTTGGGAAGCGAAAAGGTTATGTCCGCAATTAATTGTAAGGCGCCCTAATTTTACATTATATCGCGAAGCTTCATTTCAAATGTTTCAAATTCTTTCCCGTTTTACGGAAAAAATACAACCAGTCTCAATAGATGAGGGGTATTTAGATATTACAGACTGTTACGCACTCGGTTCACCTCTTGAAATAGCAAAGATGATTCAGCAGGCGTTATTAACAGAATTGCAGCTTCCGTGTAGCATCGGGATTGCTCCGAACCTTTTCTTAGCAAAAACAGCTTCTGATATGAAAAAGCCTCTCGGTATTACCGTGCTCCGAAAACGAGATATTCCAGAAATGATTTGGCCACTTCCGGTTGGAGCGATGCATGGAATTGGAGAAAAAACAGCTGAGAAATTAAAAGATATTCATATACAAACAATTGAACAGTTAGCAAAAGGAAATGAACATATCATTCGCGCTAAAATTGGAAAGCATGGTGTTGATTTACAAAGAAGGGCAAAAGGTGTGGATGATAGAGAAGTTGATCCGAGTCAAATGGGACAACATAAAAGCGTTGGTAATTCGATGACTTTTTCAAAGGATATGGATGAAGAAAAAGAATTACTTGATATGTTAGAAAGGCTATCAAAATCAGTGAGTAAAAGATTACAAAAGCGAACTCTTGTCAGCTATAATATTCAAATTATGATTAAATATCATGATAGGCGGACAGTAACGAGAAGTAAGCAATTGAAAAATGCCATTTGGGAAGAACGAGATATTTTTCAAGCGGCCTCTCGTTTATGGAAGCAACATTGGGATGGCGATTCCGTTCGTTTATTAGGTGTTACAGCTACTGAAATAGAGTGGAAGACTGAATCGGTGAAGCAATTAGATTTGTTTTCATTTGAAGAAGATGCGAAAGAAGAGCCGCTACTTGCTGTCATTGATCAAATTAATGATAAGTATGGAATGCCGCTTTTACAACGAGGTAGTCAATTATTACGTAAGCAAGAAAAGTCTTTTCAGCAACAATTAGAAAATAAGTTTATGTAGAAGGTGTCATGAAGCTGTAAATATCATGACACCTTTTATGTTCAACTTGCTTCTAAATCTAATAAAGTTTTCCAACCAGCTGCAGTAACGCCAGATTCTAATAGCATTCTGCTCACTATTTTTTCAATTAAGACTGCTGTATTTGTGTTGCAGTGTAATGTCGCTTGTATACATACTTTTTGATTAGAATCTACGTCTTCACTATACAATTCTTTTAAACCAATGCCTTCAGAACTTACCATATGCATAAGTAAAAAACGAATATGGGCTTCATGTTCTTCTGAACAAGTGAGAGAAAGTAAGTAGTTCGTTTGTTCAGGTGATTCTTCTTTTGATTTCTGATTCATAAAGAGAGCGATTGGGCGAAGTAGTATGTTTGCTAGTAAAACACCAGCTGCACCTAATATAGCTGCAATGAGGAAAGCAGCGCCTGTAAGAGTACCAACAGCAGCTGCGCACCATAGGGTAGCCGCAGTATTAAGCCCCCTAATACTAAAACCATCGCGGATAATAACGCCGCCTCCTAAAAAAACAATCCCACTGACGACTTGAGAGGCAATACGTGAAGGGCTAGCATCGTGATCAATCATGACGGATAATAAAACAAATATACAGGCACCAAGTGATACGAGAGCATTTGTCCGTAGCCCAGCCATCCTATGTCTCCATTGTCGTTCCATTCCGATGCAAGCACCTACAATAATTGCAATAAATAATCTTAGTACAATGTCATACCATACCATCATGGTCACCTCCATACATATAAGTCCAAGTTATGTTTTTGAGAATGAGCGGGAAGCACCCGCTCATTCTCATTTTTATAACCAGCTATGAAACTTTTTAATATAAAGATTTTTCAGGAATTGTGTTAAGAAAGCATAGCCTAATAGTATCCCTACTAACCAAGGGAAATAGCTAAGTGGTAATGCTTGTAATCCAACGGCTGCTCCAAGTGGCGAGAATGGAATATAAATTCCGATTACCATAATACAAGCGGTTAATAAAAGAACCGGTACTGATGCAGCGCTTTGAATAAACGGAATCTTCTGTGTTCTTATCATGTGAACAATTAAAGTTTGTGTTAGCAATCCAACGACAAACCAACCAGATTGGAATAATGATTGTTCGCTAGCTGTATTTGCACCGAAGACGTTCCACATGACCACATAGGTGATGATATCAAATATGGAACTAATGGGACCGATGCAAATAATGAAGTTCCGTAAATTTGCAGTATCCCATTTTCTTGGTTTTTCTAAAAACTCTTTATCCATTTTGTCCCATGGGATAGACAGTTGTGAAATATCATAAAGTAAGTTTTGAATTAAAAGGTGAATGGCAAGCATCGGCAAGAAAGGAATGAAGGCACTTGCTACTAACACACTAAATACATTTCCGAAGTTAGAGCTCGCTGTCATTTTAATGTATTTCAAAATATTACCGAATGTAGTGCGTCCTTCTAAAATACCTGCTTCTAATATCATTAAACTTTTTTCAAGTAGAATAATATCGGAAGACTCTTTTGCAATATCAGTTGCAGTATCAACACATATGCCAACGTCAGCTTCCCGTAACGCTACGGCGTCGTTAATGCCATCTCCCATATAACCTACAGTGTGTCCATTTCCTTGTAATACTCGTATAATGCGGGATTTTTGCATTGGATTTAGTTTAGCAAAAACAGTTGTTTCTTCGGCTAGCTTTGCTAATGCTTTATCAGGTAAAGCATCGATTTCGTAACCAAGGATAGGCTCGCCAATATTTAATCCAACTTCTTTACATACCTTTTTTGTCACGATTTCGTTATCACCAGTTAAAATTTTTACTTGTACACCATGTTTTTGTAATGCTTGAATGGCAGTAGCGGCAGATGGTTTCGGTGGATCTAAAAAGCCAATATATCCAGCGAGAATCATATCATTTTCATCTTGTACGGCGTACTCTTTATTATTTGTTGGTCTATTTTTTTTATAAGCTACAGCAATAACGCGCATACCTTCACTATTCAAAGTTTCACTTAGTTGTTTTACATGTAAGCGCATGTCATCGGTAAGAGAAGCAATTTTGCCATCTATTTCAGTGTAGTTGCAAATAGATAAAATTTCTTCTACAGCCCCTTTACAGACCATTGTATGTTCACCTGAATTGTTTTTTATAATGACGGACATACGCCGACGAGCAAAGTCAAATGGAATTTCATCTAGCTTTTGAAAAACAGATGGATCAAATTTTTGATTTTCTTCTGTATGTTTTATAACGGCTTTATCTATTAAATTTTTCAATCCTGTTTGATAGAAGCTATTTAAATAGGCAAAGTGTAATACACGATTACATGTATTACCATTAGGATTTAAGTGCCGAACAAGTACAACTTTATCTTCTGTTAAAGTTCCTGTTTTATCGGTACAAAGAATGTTCATAGCACCTAAGTTTTGAATAGAATTCAGCTGTTTTACAATTACTTTCTGTTTAGACATGTTAACGGCACCTTTAGCTAAATTAGCAGTCACAATCATTGGTAACATTTCAGGTGTTAGACCAACTGCGATTGCAATAGCGAAGAAGAAAGCTTCTTGCCAATCCCCTTTTGTGAATCCGTTAATGAGAAGAACGATAGGTGCCATAATAAGCATGAATGTAATTAAAAGCCAGCTTACTTTGTTTACACCTTTATCAAAGCTTGTTTCTACGCGCTTACCGATTACTTTATTTGCTAAAGAGCCAAAATACGTATCGGTACTTGTGGAGATGACAACCGCTCTTGCGCTACCACTTACAATATTTGTCCCCATGAAGCAAAGATTTTCCATATCGAGTGGATTGTAATTTTTTTTCGTGCTTTTCGGTAATAGATGTTTATTTTCTGTATGGTAGCAGTTTTCGTATTTTTCTACAGGAAGTGCTTCTCCTGTTAAAGAAGATTGGTTCACAAATAAATCTTTAGCCGATAAAATACGCACATCAGCTGGAACAATGTCTCCGGCTGAAAGTGAAATAATATCGCCAGGTACAAGTTCCTCAATTGGAATTTCCGTTGTATCAGTTTGCTTTAAATTTTTTACATTTTTTGTTTCGTGTACAAATCCATCTATTCTAAAGACACTCGCCGTTGTTCGAACCATAGCCTTTAACTGATCTGCAGCTTTTTGAGAACGAAATTCTTGTAAAAAGCGAATCGTTGCACTTAGCATTACCATTACAGATACGACAATCGTTCCTTGTATGTCATCTGTGAAAAAAGAAAGTGCGCCGAGAGCTAATAAAACAAAAATAAATGGATTTTTAAATGCCAGCAGAAATTGAATGTACCACGGTGATGTTTTATTATGAGCTATTTCATTAAGGCCATATAAAGAAAGTCTACGAGACGCTTCTTCTTTAGAGAGTCCATTTTCTGTTGTTTCTAAAAGTCGTAACGCTTTGTTTGCATCCTGCGTTGCGACTTCCACTAATAATTTGTGATTTGTTTTCATACAATCTTGATCGTATGAATGTTTCGTTTCTTGTTTTTGTAAATTTAACATCGGTAGTTCCTCCTTTTTCATGAAGGAGGAAACAAGCTGTTACTCGACTATTTAAAATTAGGAGGAACAGTTTCTTTCCTACCTACATGATGAAATATTAACGTAAAACATATGGGTATCTGGGCCGAATCATCAATTGCCAACTGTTCCTCACCTCCGTACAATTTAGTAGTTTCTGAATATGCTATGTTTGTTTCATAGTAAGGTGCATATATACGTAAAAAGACCTTTACTCAAAACGAGTAAAGGTCTGAATTTGTAGTTAAAAGAGTCCACGACAAAGACTGTTAGTAAATATAGATTAAAACAGTTTTGTGTATGACAAAATATACGCACCTCTCCCTCGTTGAGTTTTAGCACTGTATAGCATAGGTACTGAAACCAGCTACGTTAAAAAAGGCCTTCATTCCGACCTTTCCTGTTGACCCATTGGCGTCTCTCGACATTTTTGGGCAGCAGCGTTTCTCTATACAGGAGCCTCACCTAACAGAGACCATATTCAATTACACGTTGAATGTTAGCACTGAAATTTTGTAGTGTCAATATATTTTTTTGAAAACTCAAATAGATTCATCTTGGCTATATAGTAGGAAATAAGAGGGGGTTTTTGGAAATAAGTTTGGAAAATAAATACCGTAATAAACATAAAAAAAGCACTGATTACAGTGCTTTTTTTATAGATTATGAGATTGTAGCATTTTCAAAAATAACAATTTCTGAACGATTTGTTGTTGAAACACGTTGTGCATAATATGTTAAAGCTGAAGAAATATATGTTGGTAACGAGTCATTTGTATGTGTTGTTGTATATTCATGGATTAATTCTTTCAAAGTCGTCCATTCTAATTGTGCTGGGTGATCAGACACGAAAGAACTTACCCAGCGATCAAATGAAGATGAAAAATCAGTTTGTAAGCGAAATGCTTCTTTCATAATAAAACGCTCCCTTAAAATGTAGTATAATCATTTTAACATAAAACACGAACGATTGCTAAGTTTTTTGAGTATAACGTTCGTGATATATAGTTGTCTAGATGATTGGTTATGTAAATTCGATTTGCCATTTGAAATAACATTCCGTAAGATGAAAGGTAGATTATATAAAGAGCTGGAGGAAAGAAAGTGGAATTTGTATTTTTAGGAACTGGTGCAGGTGTTCCTTCGAAAGGAAGGAACGTTTCAGCAATTGCTTTGCAATTGTTAGAAGAACGAGGACAGACTTGGTTATTTGATTGTGGCGAGGCGACGCAACATCAAATATTACATACATCAGTACGTCCACGCCGCATTGAAAAAATATTTATTACGCATTTACATGGTGATCATATTTTTGGATTGCCTGGTTTATTAGGAAGCCGTTCGTTCCAAGGAGGGACTACACCTTTAACAGTGTATGGACCAAAAGGAATTAAACAATTTATTGAAGTCGCATTATCAGTAAGTACGACACATGTAAAATACCCGCTTGAAATTGTTGAGATAACAGAAGAAGGTACTGTGTTTGAAGATAATGAATTTCATGTGGAAACGAAAAGATTGTCACACGGTATTGAATGTTTTGGGTATCGTATTATAGAGAAAGATATACAAGGCGCCCTTTTAGTCGATAAATTGCTGGAGATGGGCGTGAAACCAGGTCCACTCTTTAAACGTTTAAAAGATGGAGAAGTGGTTGAATTGGAAAATGGTACGATACTAAACGGAAAAGATTTTATCGGCCCACCTCAAAAGGGAAGAATTATTACCATTTTAGGTGATACGAGATATTGTGAAGCGAGTAGAGAGCTAGCACAAGACGCTGACGTACTTGTTCATGAAGCAACTTTTGCAGCAGAAGATGAACAACAAGCTTATGATTATTTTCATTCCACATCTAAGCAAGCTGCGAGTATTGCACTTCAGGCAAATGCAAAACGATTAATATTAACTCATATTAGTTCTCGTTATCAAGGGGATACATATAAGGAATTATTGAAAGAGGCAAGAGAGCTATTTTCTAATACAGAAATAGCTACAGATTTAAAATCATTTCCAGTGGACAGATAATAATGTTGTGAAAAAATGGTGACGAAAGGTTGCCATTTTTTTATTTCTAAAAAAAAATAAAAATAAAACTGTTATCATTTTATGCTTATATAGGATGAAACAGAAGGTTTTAATGATGTAAAGATATAAGATGAAACAACATAGTATCGATTGTTTAGAAAAACTGTTATATAAGTCGGACGACATACAAGTAGTACAAATAGCAAAAATGGATTGTTATTCAGAACTTTTAAAATTCATTAAAAGTAAGCGTTTTATTAAAAACAAGCTATAATGAGGACAGATTATAATTTACTGTAGGCTACATGTGTTTGAGACGTTTATCATAACAAGTGAAGTTGAATAAATTGTGAGAGGGCAACATGGAAATTATAATAGGAAGGACATTACTATTATTTGTATGAAGCCTTTTTCACTTTTTAGCTTTAAGGCATCAAAAGGTATGAAAGCAATGGGCGTTTCACTTGTTTATGCTATGCTTGTAAGGGGTTCTGTGTTAAACTTTGGATTGCTACAAGACTTTACTGTAGATTATCTTATATTATGTGTAAATGAAGGTAATGCTAAGTTTCTTATTTCATATTATAACTGGTATTATTTCAGGATATATCGCTTCACTGTTATTCAAAAACGATCCAATTCGTATAGCGGAACAAATTCGTAGTACAACTGGAAAAGCAACCGATTTGGTAGCTTAATAGAATAGTAAAAAATTTTTTCATAGAGGTTTAGGGGGAGTTATGATGAAGTATCGCTCAGTATTTGATATTATCGGTCCAGTTATGATTGGTCCATCAAGTTCACATACAGCAGGCGCAGCAAGAATGGGGCAAGTTGCTCGCCAGCTGTTTCGTCATGAACCAGAAAGAGTAAGCATTTCATTATATGGATCATTTGCAAAGACGTATCGTGGGCATGGTACAGATGTAGCGCTAATAGGTGGGATATTAGGGTTTGAAACAGATGACTTACGTATTCCAGAGGCGCTAGAGATAGCAAAAGAGCGCGAAATTGAAGTGGAATTTATTGAAGAGGATGCCAATGCACCTCACCCAAATACAGCGAGAATTCGTTTGTATAAAGGTGAAGAAGAAATTGAAGTTGTTGCTTGCTCAATTGGTGGCGGTAAAATTGAAGTTGTAGAATTAAACGGATTCGATCTTCAATTATCAGGCACGAGTCCAGCACTACTTATTGTAAATAACGATCGCTTCGGTGCTATTGCAGCAGTAGCTTCAATCCTTGCGAAACACGAGATTAACATTAGTACAATGAGTGTTTCTCGTAAGGAAAAAGGAAGAAGAGCGCTTATGGTCATCGAAACAGATGAAATATTAGCAGATGAAGTGATTGAAGAAATAAAAGCGCAACAAAATATTTGTCAAGTAACTATTATGGAATAATTGCAGGGGGGACACACCATGTTTCGGAACGCAGCGGAACTAGTGGCGCAAGCTAAAGAACAAAATGTAAAAATCGCAGAAATTATGATTCAATGTGAAATGGAAACAAGAAGTATTTCACGTGAAGAAGTAATTGCTGGTATGGAAAAGAACTTAGTCGTGATGGAGCAAGCGGTAGAACGTGGTATTCGCGGAGTGAAATCACCAACTGGTTTAACTGGTGGAGATGCTGTAAAAGTTCAGGCGTATATGAAGAGTGGAAAAGGCTTATCTGGAGATACGATTTTGGACGCAGTGAGTAAAGCTGTTGCAACAAATGAAGTAAACGCAGCGATGGGAATTATTTGTGCAACACCAACAGCAGGGTCTGCTGGAACAGTGCCAGGTGTACTATTTGCACTAAGAGAAAAATTGCAGCCTACACGTGAAGAAATGATTGAATTCTTATTTACAGCGGGAGCTTTCGGTATGGTTGTTGCGAATAACGCTTGTATTTCTGGTGCAGCGGGAGGATGCCAAGCTGAAGTTGGTTCAGCAAGTGGAATGGCAGCTGCAGCTGCAGTTGAAATGGCTGGTGGAACACAAGACCAAGCAGCTACAGCGATGGCAATTTCATTAAAGAACATGCTTGGTTTAGTATGCGATCCTGTTGCAGGACTTGTAGAAGTACCTTGCGTAAAACGTAATGCAGCAGGAGCTGCAAATGCGATGATTTCAGCTGATTTAGCATTAGCTGGTGTAACGAGTACGATTCCATGTGATGAAGTGATTGAGGCGATGTTTAGAATCGGACAAACGATGCCAGTAGCACTTCGTGAAACAGCTGAAGGTGGACTTGCAGCAACACCGACTGGTCGCCGTCTGCAAGAAGAGATTTTTGGGAAGACGAATAACTAAAAATATATGTTTATAAAAAATGGAGCTCAAGTAAGATTGAGCTCCATTTTTTATTTTTCTTTTGTTAATTGTTCTAACGTTTCCCCAAGGTTATGTGATCGTTGCGCTGCCTGTGTAATACAGGAAATAAGCGCTTGTTGAAATTTATGTTCTTGTAATACTTCAATGCCCGCTTCGGTCGTTCCACCAGGAGAGGTAATTTCCTTTCGCAAAATAGACGGGTGTTTTTCACTTGCTTTTAGCATTTCAGCAGCACCAATCATTGTTTGGAGAATAAGTGACTTTGCAACATCTTCTTTTAAACCGATTTTTTTTGCAGCTTCTTCCATCGCTTCTACTACGTAATAAATATAAGCAGGCCCGCTTCCGGATAATGCAGTGACAGCATGCATCTCTTCTTCCTCTACAACAGAGACGAGACCGATCGTTTCAAATAAAGCTATGGCAGTTTGAATATGTTCCTTTGTTGCATGTTTTGAAGATGAGATAGCAGTAGCTGATTTTAAAATAGCTGCAGATGTATTTGGCATGGCACGAATAATCGGAACGTCTTTTTGAAGTAGATTTCTAATTGAATGAGTAGAAACACCTGCTAATAACGAAATAATAAGCAGGTTATTATGTATGTCTTCTTTAAAAGGGGTAAGCGCTTCTGCAACATCTTTTGGCTTCATTGCTAGAAAAAGAATATTTGTATTAGTAAGTAGTTCTTTTTTATTATGTGTACCTTTGACACCGTATTTGTTATGTAGCTCCTGTAACCTTGTCTCATTAGAACGATTACTTACAGTAATTTGTTCGCCTTTCACAACATTTGCATGTAACAAGCCACCAATAATCGCTTCAGCAATAGAGCCCGCACCGAGAAAGGAAATGTTTTGAATAGACATGATGTTCCTCCTTTAATTTTGGTTAGAAATTCTTATAAATGTACATACATTCGTTTTTTTCTAGGAAACACCTCTTTTTATCTGAAAATAATGACAAATATATAAGGAAGTTGTAAACTGAAGAAGTATTCATTTTTGAACCGGAAAGAGACAGGGGGGCTAAGCATGACGGCGATTCACCGAATGGAGATTCCTGTGCCATTTGCAGTTGAAACTGTAAATGTGTTTTTAGTTGAGGGGGAGACATTAACATTAATTGATACAGGGACGAATACAGAGGAGGCAAGAAGTGCGTTAGAGAGTCAATTAGGTGCATTAGGATATGCGCTAGAAGATATTGAAACAGTAGTCATTACGCATCATCATGCGGATCATTGTGGGCTTTTAAATATATTTTCTGAGAAAACGAACATTATTGGACATCCTTGGAACGAGCCGTGGATTACGCAAAATCCAGAGTTTTTAAAGCGGTATCATGAGTTTTTTAGAGAGACAGCCTTGCAATTTGGTGTTCCAGCAGCGTTTTTGAAAGACGAGGCGTTATTGACGACAAGGACATTGAAATATTCTTGTAATAGATCGTTAACGCATACTGTGAGAGAGGGAGATCGTATTGATTCAATGCCTGGTTTTACAGTAATTGAAACACCAGGTCATGCTTCCACTCATATTTCATTATATAGAGAATCTGATGGAATATTAATTGGCGGGGATGCTCTCATTAGTCATATTTCTTCGAATCCAATATTAGAACCACCATATGAAGGACAAACAGAAAGGGCACGCCCATTATTACAATACAATCAAACGTTAAAGCGTTTAAGTGAAATGAATATTTCGCGCATTTTATCAGGACATGGAGAAGATGTTCTAAATGTGAAACAACTTATTGAAACGAGATTACAAAAGCAAGAAACACGTGCATTTAAAGTGCTTGAGTTATTAAAGGAAAAACCAATGACAGCATTTGAAGTATGTGTAAAACTATTTCCGGTATTATATAAGGAACAATTGCCACTTACTATTTCAGAAACGGTTGGACAATTAGACTTTTTAGCATATAATCAACAAGTGATGATTGATGAATCTTCGCAACAATTGATTTATTATGCAAAGTAGGTGACAGCAATGACGGGACGTTTACAAAATAAAGTAATCGTCATTACAGGTGCTTCTAGTGGAATTGGAGAGCAAGTTGCAATGCAAGTTGCAGAGCAGGGAGCGACTCCAGTATTAATGGCTAGAACAGAAGAGAAATTAAAAGCGCTAGCAGACAAAATTAAAGAAACTTATAATACGCCTTGCTATTATTATGTATTAGATGTAAGTGAAGAGACGGGGATAAAATCTGTTTTTTCAAAGGTATTACAAGAAGTGGGACGTATTGATATATTAGTAAACAATGCGGGATTTGGTATTTTTAAAACGTTTGAAGATGCGTCAATGGATGAAGTGAAAGATATGTTCCAAGTAAATGTATTTGGATTAGTAGCTTGTACGAAAGCAGTTCTACCTTATATGGTGAAAAGAAACGAAGGGCATATTATTAATATTGCTTCACTTGCTGGGAAAATTGCAACGCCGAAATCAAGTGCGTATGCAGCGACGAAACATGCAGTATTAGGATTTACCAATAGTTTACGCATGGAGTTATCCAGTACGAATGTTTTCGTAACAGCGATTAATCCAGGTCCGATAGATACAAACTTTTTTGAAATAGCTGATCAATCCGGTACATATGTGAAAAATATGGGACGATACATGTTAAAACCAACATATGTAGCAGAGCAAATTGTAAAATCAATGCAAACGAAAAAGCGTGAAGTAAATTTACCGAAATGGATGGGCATTGGTCCGAAACTTTATGCATTATTCCCAGGTTTATTTGAGCGTGTTGCAGGTAAAGCATTAAGTAAAAAATAGGAGATTTCCATATGGAAATCTCCTATTTTTTTATTTTCCAGTCACATAATCGTAAACGATATCCTCAACTGCCTCGTATACATCAATTTTAGTATTTGAATGAATTATTGCTTGAATATGTTTAACAAGCATTTCCTGATCCTCATTTGACATAGGACTACATTGATATTGCTGAAAACTTTTTATAATCATTTTCTCAATTAATTTTTCATTCATGTTTTCCCCGCCTGTATGTACGTATGTATTGTTTTATTGTACTTGAAGTGAAATAAAAAAACTACTATGCACTATTTTTGTATAAAAATTCGGTTGTGCATATTATTTTTCTAGTAAAATTAAGTTTTTTAAGTTTATAAAATTTATAAATATTTAATTGACTCTATAAATATACAATATTATAATCATACTTAATTTAAAGAATCGATATGAGGAGGAGCATATGAAGGTCGCGATTATTGGAGCAACTGGGTATGGAGGTATTGAATTAATTCGGTTATTAGAGCAACATCCATATTTTTCGATAGTATCTCTCCATTCTTTTTCACAAGTTGGTGAGCGTATAACAAATGTATATCCGCATTTTCAAAATGTTCTTGTTCATACGTTACAAGAAATTGATGTGGAGGAAATAGAGAAGGAAGCAGAAATTGTATTTTTAGCAACCCCAGCAGGAGTATCAGCAGAGTTAACTCCCAAATTATTAGCAGTAGGCTTAAAAGTAATTGACCTATCTGGAGACTTTCGTATGAAAGATCCTTTCATATATGAACAGTGGTATAAAAGGGCAGCTGCAAAAGAAGGAGTCCTTAGGGAAGCTGTATATGGGTTAAGTGAATGGAAAAGGTCCGAAATTCAAAAGGCAAATTTAATTGCAAATCCAGGATGTTTTGCTACAGCTGCATTATTAGCGATATTACCGTTAGTTCGTAGCGGCATAATTGAAGAAGATTCCATTATTATTGATGCGAAATCAGGAGTATCTGGAGCAGGAAAAACGCCAACAACGATGACTCACTTTCCTGAGTTATACGATAACTTGCGTATTTATAAAGTAAATGAGCATCAACACGTTCCTGAGATTGAGCAAATGCTTGCGGAGTGGAATAGGGAAACGAAGCCAATCACGTTTAGTACACATTTAATACCGATATCACGGGGGATTATGGTTACACTTTATGCGAAAGTAAAACGAGAAATGGAAATAGAACAACTTCAAAAATTATATGAAGAGACGTATGAACAATCAGCTTTTGTTCGAATTCGCATGCAAGGAGAGTTTCCAAGTCCGAAAGAAGTGAGGGGCTCAAATTATTGTGATATGGGGATAGCTTACGATGAAAGAACAGGAAGCGTGACAGTCGTTTCTGTTATAGACAATATGATGAAAGGTGCGGCTGGGCAAGCGATTCAAAATGCAAATATAATAGCGGGACTAGAAGAAACAACAGGTTTACAATATATGCCGCTTTATTTATAAGGGGGACATGATGGTTAAAGTAGCGTCTATTACAAAATTAGAAAATGGTTCGATTGTAACACCAAAAGGTTTCTCGGCAATTGGCACTGCAATTGGTTTGAAAAAGGAGAAGAAGGATTTAGGGGCAATCATTTGTGATGTACCGGCATCATGTGCTGCTGTTTATACAACAAATCAAATACAAGCAGCCCCCTTGCAAGTAACGAAGGATAGTATAACGACTGAGGGGAAATTACAAGCTATTATCGTCAATAGTGGAAATGCAAATGCTTGTACAGGGATGAAAGGATTACAAGATGCATACGAGATGCGTGCATTAGGGGCGGAACATTTTGGAGTGAAAGAAAATTATGTTGCAGTAGCTTCAACAGGTGTAATTGGTGTTCCGTTGCCGATGGATATAATCCGAAAGGGAATTGCAACTCTTATCCCGGCGAAGGAAGAAAATGAAGCTCATTCTTTTTCTGAAGCAATCTTAACGACGGATCTTATAACGAAAGAAACTTGCTATGAGATGATGATTGATGGAAAGAAAGTGATGATTGCTGGTGTTGCGAAAGGTTCAGGGATGATTCATCCAAATATGGCAACGATGCTAAGTTTTATTACGACAGACGCTCATATAGAGCATGACGTATTGCAAACCGCATTATCACAAATAACGAATCATACATTTAATCAAATTACGGTGGATGGCGATACTTCTACGAATGATATGGTCATCGCTATGGCAAGTGGATTATCAGAAACGAAACCAATCGATATGGAACATGCAGATTGGGAAACTTTCATATTTGCCTTACAGAAGGTATGTGAAGATTTAGCAAAAAAAATTGCACAAGATGGTGAAGGCGCTACGAAGTTAATAGAAGTAAATGTGCTAGGAGCTCAAACGAATGAAGAGGCAAAGAAAATCGCAAAACAAATAGTCGGTTCGAGTCTTGTGAAAACAGCAATACATGGTGAAGACCCAAACTGGGGGCGAATTATTAGCAGCATTGGACAAAGTGAAGTAGCGATTAATCCAAATACAATTGATATTACTCTTCAATCTATCGTTGTGCTGAAAAATAGTGAACCTCAAATGTTTTCTGAAGAGGAAATGAAAGAGAGATTACAAGAAGATGAAATAGTCATTGATGTGTATTTACATTTAGGTGAAGAGACCGGATCAGCTTGGGGCTGTGACTTAAGTTATGAATATGTGAAAATAAACGCTTGTTATCGTACATAAGGAGAGGGAAGATGAGCGATTATATTGTAGTGAAATGCGGCGGTAGTATGTTGGATCAATTAAATGATGTGTTTTTTGATTGCATAAAGAAATTACAACAGAAGTATAAAGTAGTGATTGTTCATGGTGGTGGCCCAGAAATTGATGCCCAATTAAAAGATTGTAACATCAACGTAGAAAAAAGAGATGGATTACGGGTAACACCAAAAGAAGTTATGGATGTTGTTCAAATGGTGTTATGTGGAAGTACGAATAAAAAACTCGTAATGAATTTACAAAAGCATAATTTACGAGCGGTAGGTTGTTCAGGATGTGACGGCAATCTACTTCAAGTTCAACCTGTCAGTGAGGAGATAGGATATGTGGGAGAAGTAAGGTATGTCGAAACGGCCTTACTAAAAGGATTAATAAATATGAATTATATTCCTGTTATTGCTCCGGTCGGCATAAATGATAATGAGATTTATAACATAAATGCGGATACCGCTGCAGCTGGGATTGCGGCCGCATTATCTGCAAAAGAACTCATTTTTATTACAGATGTAGATGGGGTATTGCATGAAGGAAAGTTAGTAAAGAAAACCGACGAATTTGAGATTGTTAATTTTATAGAAAACGGTGTTATTACCGGTGGGATGATTCCGAAAGTACAGGCAGCACTAGCATCATTAAAAATGGGAGTGCAAAAGGTTAGTATCGTAAATGGGATGAAGGATTTTACCGAGGTTACAGGTGAGTGTATCGGAACGACGGTAACGAGGGGCGTGAGTATTGCATGATAAGTCATCTTTTTCAAACGTATGGGAGAAGAAAGATTGAGTTTGTAAAGGGAAAAGGAACGAAAGTCATTGATAATAACAGTAAGCAATATTTAGATTTTACATCAGGAATTGGTGTATGTAATTTAGGACATTGTCATCCTACTGTTATGAAAGCTGTACAAGAGCAACTGCATGAAATATGGCATATATCTAACCTGTTTACAAACAGCTTACAAGAAGAAGTCGCGTCATTATTAACAGAAAACATAGCATTAGATTATGTGTTCTTCTGTAATAGCGGGGCAGAGGCGAATGAAGCTGCTTTGAAGCTAGCCCGTAAGCATACTGAAAAATCTCTCGTCGTAACATGCGAGCAATCTTTTCACGGTAGAACATTCGGAACGATGAGTGCGACGGGACAAAATAAAGTGAAAGAAGGATTTGGTCCGCTCCTTCCCTCTTTTTTACATACGCCTTTTAACGATATAAAGGCATTAGAGGAAGTAATGAATGAAGAAGTTGCGGCAGTAATGATAGAAGTTGTTCAAGGAGAGGGAGGAGTCATACCTGCTGATCTATCTTTTTTGAAAGCGATTGAAGCATTATGTAAGAAGTTCGGGTCCTTATTTATTATAGACGAAGTCCAAACAGGAATCGGAAGAACAGGGACATTATTTGCTTACGAACAAATGGGAATAACGCCTCATATCGTTACTACTGCTAAGGCGCTTGGAAATGGCATTCCA
This sequence comes from Bacillus sp. FSL W8-0519, assembly GCF_038005585.1. Taxonomy (NCBI): domain Bacteria; kingdom Bacillati; phylum Bacillota; class Bacilli; order Caryophanales; family Bacillaceae; genus Bacillus; species Bacillus sp. FSL W8-0519. Next base: position 3,958,430 of record NZ_JBBOTL010000001.1, on the reverse strand, counting down.
GTTGGAGCAATGATTGGCCGGAAAGAACTTGGAATATCGTTTCCTGCAGGGTCACATGGTTCAACGTTTGGGGGAAATTATATTGCAATGGCTGCGGCGAAAGAAGTATTGCAAATAATTAAAAGACCATCGTTTTTAAAAGAAGTAAAGGAAAAGGGCGAGTACGTATTACAGAAGTTGCAAGAGGAATTACGACATGTCGAATGTATTCAAAATATACGTGGTAAGGGGCTTATGGTTGGAATTGAATGTACGCATGAAGTTGCAAGTTTTATAGAACAACTAGAAAAACAGGGACTTCTCGTATTACAAGCAGGACCTAATGTTATAAGACTATTACCGCCACTTATTGTAACGAATGAAGAACTAGAACAGGCAGTATATATGATAAAAAAAGTAGTTTGTACAAAAAACGTATCAATCATATAAGGGGGAATTTTCATGTCAACTGTACAAGTACCGAAATTAAATACGAAAGACCTTTTAACATTAGAAGAACTAACGCAAGAAGAAATTATTTCTTTAATTGAGTTCGCAATATATTTAAAAAAGAATAAGCAAGAGCCTTTACTGCAAGGCAAAATATTAGGTCTTATCTTTGATAAACATTCAACTCGTACTCGTGTATCTTTTGAAGCAGGAATGGTACAGCTTGGGGGACATGGTATGTTTTTAAGTGGAAAAGAGATGCAAATGGGAAGAGGAGAAACTGTTTCAGATACTGCGAAAGTATTATCGCAGTATATTGACGGGATTATGATACGTACATTCTCACATGCGGATGTAGAAGAGCTTGCAAAAGAATCGAGCATACCTGTTATTAATGGATTAACGGATGACCATCATCCTTGTCAAGCATTGGCAGACTTAATGACAATATACGAAGAAACAAATACATTTAAAGGAATAAAATTGGCTTACGTAGGTGATGGAAATAATGTATGTCATTCATTGTTGTTAGCGAGTGCAAAAGTTGGAATGCATATGACTGTTGCAACGCCTATAGGGTATGAACCGAATGAAGAGATTGTAAAAAAAGCGTTAGCGATTGCCAAGGAAACAGGAGCTGAAATTGAAATTTTACATAACCCTGAATTAGCGGTGAATGAAGCAGATTTCATTTATACTGACGTTTGGATGAGCATGGGGCAAGAGGGCGAAGAAGAGAAATATACGTTGTTTCAACCATACCAAATTAATAACGAACTTGTTAAGCATGCGAAGCAAACATATCGCTTCTTACACTGTTTACCTGCCCATCGTGAAGAAGAAGTAACAGGCGAGATTATAGATGGATCACAGTCTATCGTATTTGAGCAAGCTGGTAATCGATTGCATGCGCAAAAAGCATTATTAGTAAGTTTATTTAAAAATGTAGAAGAGCTTTCCTAAAGGATGTATACCCCAGTTGCTAGATACGAATAAAAACTGGGGTGTTTTTTATGGTTAAATTCTTTTTAGAAGAGAAAGTAAATACGGTAAAAAGATATTACTTTGAGTATATACTGAATGTACTTAATTACATGGATAGAGGGAGGATATCTATTAGAGAAACAGCTACTAAATTTTTCATTTGTGCCTAGTTTACCAGGAAGGCCTTTTACTTCACATACACTTCGTTTGCCGTTAAGCAGGTTTTATGTAACATGAAGATTTTTAAATATTCTGAAATTTCTATATTTACATTTTTTTCTTTTTGTCTCATAATTTTAATGGGGAGAGGGAGGGAAAAAATGGTTCAAATTAAAGTAACACCTGAAATGCTAGAAGAAGTTGCGAATCGTGCAAGTAATACCCGAATCGCATTAGAATCTATACATAATAATTTATGTAATGAAATAGATCAGTTGTGTTTTCAGTGGATTGGTGCCTCTAATCAACAGTTCATTCAACTGTTCAATGATGCGAGACCAAAAGCTTTTGCATCTATTCATTCACTTGTAAAAGTAGAGGAAGATTTGAAAAGAATTGCTGAAAAATTCCGCAATACAGATAATCAAAATGTTACAATGGAACAAGGAGCGATGTGTGGACCACTATCGTCAGAAAAAGAGGATTTTGATGGTGAAAAACTTGCTAGGGATATAGTAGGTGAAATAAGTGGTGAGTATGATATTCGTCGTGCTTGGGATGGGATTGATCCATCTACTGGCGAAAAACTATCTACTTTGGATAGAGTATTTGCTGGAGGAATGGCAGTAGCAGGGCTTACACCCTTTGGAAAGATAGCTAAAGTAGGTAAAGGAGTTAAAATGAGCTAAGGCTGCTGAGGCTGTGAATAAAGCTAAAAAAGTACCTGTGGAGAAAGTCAATGGAGTTAAGGATACTGTAAAAGCTACAGAGGATAGTATCGTTACTAAAAAACCATATAGTAAAAGCAGGCCTAGTTATGGAAAAGGTCAGGTTGAAGAAGTGTGGGAAAATGCGAAAGATTCTATCGATGGGAAAGTTTATGATCCATCAGGTGTAGAAATAATTTGGGATAAATCTAAAACAAGAAGTGGTCAATGGGATATGGGGCATATACCAGGAGAGAAATATTCTGATATGCATGAATTGTATATGAATGAGATTATTACAAAAGAAGAGTTCTTAAAGTGGTATAGAAACCCTGAAAACTATCGACCGGAATTGCCAAGTACTAACCGAAGTCATAAGTATGAATGAGAGGGTGATAGTATAAATGGATATTAATAAAGCTGATTATGGGACTATTATAAAATTCGGGAATCTTAAATTATTTTTAGAGAAGCTAAAAATTGAGGGAAACTGTATTGAAGAGATTGTAGATTCAATTGATAAAAATGGTATTAGTTTACTTGAAAAATCATTAATTAGTAGAAAGTTTGATATAGCAAACTTTCTATTGGATAATGGTGCAAAGGTTAATATAATTTCTAATGATGGCTGTAATGAGTTTCACTATTTAGCAGCAAATATTAATTGTCAAGGTGCGGTTGAAGTAGCTTGTAGGCTGGTTGATATGGGGGTAGATTTGAATTTAAAAGATAAAAAATTTGGTAATTCTGCAATATGGTCTTTATGTCAAGAAGTATTAAAAAAAAGAACAAAGGAGGGAAATGATTTAATAGTAAAATGTTTGGGAAAACGACCGAATATTAATGATGAAAATAAATATGGATATTCATTAAGAGATTTAATTGAAGAACGTGGAACAGATGATATGAAAAAAGTTTTGGAGATGATTGTTTGAAAAAGAGTAGTGGATTAGGTGGTAGCGTTGTATCTAAGAATATTTTACAAAATAAAGGGAATGTGAAATGGTGTATTAAAGAACAACCAGTTAATGCTATCGATAATGGATGGAGATTTTTGTCGGAAATAGATACAGATGAATATCTTGCTGATGCATCAAATATGTCAGTTTGTGATTGGGGAACTATTATTGAAATAGAACCAGCGGTAATGAATATTTTTAATATGCCAATTGGCACAGATATTACTTTACTAAATGAAAATAATAAAAAGTATTTTGTTTATACTGATTCGGGAGAAAAAGTAGATTTTTAAGAAGGTATTTTAGTGATTAGTACAGCTATATATCTACTAGCATAAAACTTTATGCATATAAGTATATATTTTAAGAAAATAAAAGAATCAATAATCTATACTATGGAATTGGGTAAAATTCTATTGAAACCTTGATTGGCTATATGTCTTTCAAGGTTTTTTAGTAATCTAAAAAGTTTCACATAAAAACTTATGATTTTAAATTAATATTCAAATATGACGACAATGCATTGGGAAATATGTATTTCAAGGTGTTGCATAAGAATTACCTCCCCCCATTAGTCGATAGTTGGTATATTATTAAAAAACTCTAAACTTATTAAGTAAGAGAGGATAACGAATTAAATGATTAAGCCTTTATATGCAGAAAATATTATAGTGGGTGTAGAATATAAAAATATGTTCAATTGGTTATAAACCTACAAAATTTAAGTTTGTAGAGGAGGAGTAGACGATGAATAATTGGAAAGATAAGATAGCTACAATGATTTTAGTGAAGCAGGAGCTAATGAAACAAGATGTAGAAAAAATATGGCCAAACCATTTTCCGGAGGTGGGAGCAAATGAAAAATCTATTCGCATTATTGAACAAGAATTGGGATATAAACTTGATTTAATGTATAGAGAATTTCTTCAATATGCCAATGGATGGGCAGGTTTTTATCAAACGGTGGATTTATTTGGTACGGAGCAATTAAAGGAATCAGCTATAATGGATTATGCTCAGGTACTATTAGAAGCTATAGATGATGTTGTTTTAGAAGAAAGCGGTGTTTTAAGGCCGGAGCTATTACCAATAGCAGTTTCGGAATTTGATAGGGATTTATTTGTTTTATGTTTACCTAATTCTTCTAGACCAGGAGAGATAATTTGGTTTGCGGGTGAAGAAATAGATAGATTTGAGAATTTTGACGAGTACTTTTTAGCAATGATCGACTATAATAGAGAAGAGATATTAGCTTTAAAGGGGTAGTTTATACAGTCATGTTTTTTAAGTGTCTGTTACTGTACAGCTATAAAAACATAAATACTAATACAGCTAAAGCAAAATATATTTGAAGTGAACAGAAAAGAAAATGGATATTAATTGTTAAGATATACAAGTTTTAAGGTTAAGATAAAATCTAGTGCAACTTAAAAACAATATGAACTGAAAGTACTTGATTGTCGATTAAAGGCAACAAGTGCTTTTTTCGTCTTGATATAAAAATAAATGAAATGGGACAAACATTAGGAGAATAAATAAGAACAAAGCTGCTCAACTTGAACTGTACCGCAATTGTTAGACACGAATAACAATTTGAGGTGCACTTTTTTATCTCTTCCGGCAAGAAGACTCCATCTGATTTGTGTTACGGGTGAAACCCAATAATTCAGGTGGAGATGAATTGCCGTCAGTAGGTAGGCTGAACGCTTTTGTTTCGTTCATAACAATTTTTGAGGGCGAATGTTTGTTTCTTTTTGTCCTACAATATTATGTAGATAAGAAGGGAATAGATTGTAAGGCAACGAAATTAGATAATGATTATCATTCAGCTACTTAAGCCAAAAGTAATGAATACGCTTAATGAACTTTCTAAGAAAGGTGGTGAAAACAATGGCTAGAAAGAAGGTAGTGAAAGTATTACGGAAACAAAAGAAAAGAGAAACCATGCAACGGTTCACGCAGAAACAGAATATCGGACGAGCTTGCCTTACTGCAAAAGAATTTCGTTTACTTCAGCGCATGGCGCATAGTTCAAAAGCACTGCGAAATGTTGGGTTGTACACGATAAAACAAAGTTATTTGAACGATAATAAAATGGCTACTGTAAAAGAAGTGGACAATGCCATGCAGGCTGATATGAACTACTCGGGCGTTCAATCAAACTCTGTTCAAGCGATTCGTAGAGCCTTATTTACAGAAATGAAGAGCTTTTTTAAAGCGTTGGAACAGTGGAAGAAACATCCTGATAAGTTCACAGGTCGTCCGAAGTTTCCGAATTATTCTCGTTCCACTGACAAACGAATCATTGAAATCTATCAAGTGCCAAAAGTGGATGAGAACGGATATTGGATGGTTCCGATGAATGTTGCATTTAGAAAAAAATTCGGTTCCATTAAAATACGTATGCCAAAAAACTTAAGAAATAAAAACATCTCCTACATTGAGATTGTACCAAAGCAAAAAGGTCGGTTCTTTGAGGTGCATTATACATATGAAATGCACGTCTCTCAAGTGAAGAAACAACCCACGACTACGAGTAACGCTTTGAGTTGCGATTTAGGTGTAGATAGATTAGTAAGTTGCGTAACCAATACAGGTTATGCCTTCTTAATTGATGGAAAAAAACTAAAATCCATTAACCAGTACTTCAACAAAACGATACGTAATCTACAACTGAAAAATATGGAAAACGGGCTTTCTAAACGTCTTGTAACGAATAAAATTGCTGCACTTTGGCATAAACGAGAAAGACAAATAAACGGTTACATTGCACAAACAGTAGGCCTATTGTTCAAAAAAGTGAAAGAATTCGATATAGATACGATTGTTGTAGGGTATAACGCTGGTTGGAAACAAAAATCTCATATGGGGAAAAAGAATAATCAAACATTTGTGCAAATCCCATTTGAGAAATTGATGGCAGCAATTGAGAATAAATGCATAAAAGAAGGCATCCGCTTTTTCAAACAAGAAGAAAGCTATACTTCAAAAGCTAGTTTTCTTGATAAGGATCCGGTTCCAGTTTGGTCTAAGGATGATAAGACGCAGTATCGCTTTAGTGGCAAACGAATTACGCGTGGTTTGTACCAAAGTAAAGCAGGAACATGTATCCATGCTGATATTAATGGTGCGCTGAATACATTGAAAAAATCAAAAATTGTAGAACTGGATGACAATCTGAAAGTGAAAACGCCGATTCTATTAGAAGTGCAAAAACGTAAGGCTATTGCTTCGCGCATAGCCTAGTGGGTGCGTCAACCATCCATGTGTACGCGACTTGTCGGGGCTTGTAGCACACGCTGGATTCATCCCAGTGGTGGCTTCTTCCATAAGGGAGAACGGCTCTTTTTCGAAAGGGTGGTGCAAGTGGGAAAACAATCGTTTGTTGTCAGTACCAACCAAAAACATACTTGGGGTGTTACCTTAGGGTAGCATGAATGCTAGAGCGTCAAACTGTCTAGCGATAGACGAAAAGACCTAGCGTTCGAACTCAAGCCCCCACTGAAAGGTTTTATCTCAGTGGGGGTGGTTGACAGTGAAATGTCATATGTATATTTAGTTAACTATTTCGATATCATCTATAATAAAAGAGGAAATGAAATTTGTTTTTCGGGGTGTGTAAGGGCATACTAGGTATAAAAATATAGTTAAAGAGATGATGAGAGTGAAAACAACTAAGAAAACATATTCGTTTTTTCAGCGGATGTGGAGAATATTAAAGTTTCAATATTATAAGTTGCTTCGATCACCAGAAGGAGCGAAGAAAGTATCGTTAGGTTTTGCGATTGGTTTTGGTTTAGAGATGTTGGTTATATATACAGCATCGCTCGTCTATTTAATATTTTATCCAATCGTCAGGTTAGCAAAGGGATCTTTTCCTGCCGCGGTGATTGGCAATATTATTGGAAAAATATCGTTTCTCCCAGTAGTTTTATTTCCGCTTGCGTATGCGCTAGGGAAAATGATTTATCCATTTCATGTGCAAAAAATACATCATGAACCCTTTACAATATCGGACTTGTTTTCAAGTCACATTTTTACGATATTAAAGAGCTTATTACAGAGTGAAGTGTATGTATTAATTGGAATGACGATTTTAGGGGTTGTGTTTGGTGTAGTTTCATATTTCGTTGTGCATTATTTATATGAAAAGAACCGTAAGTTACGTTTGAAGAACAGAAAGAAAAGAGCGAGAGAACCACTCATGCAAATATAAAGAGTGTCACACTCATTTTCTCCTTTGAATATGTTTAAGAAAAAGGAGGAGAGAATGAATGTATTATTATTACGTACCGCAAGTATATCCATATGTAAATTATTATCCGGTTTATGATACGAGTAGGCAATATGAATTATATCGACAACAACAACTACCGCAAATACCATCGCAACAACCTACGCAAGATCAAAAACCATATTTAACGACATGGCCATATTCAAATGTATACTATGGCAATTATTACGAATCATAAAGCTGCTTCTATTTAGAAGCAGCTTTATACGTTTGTTTTCAAAATTAAATTTTGAATGGTTTGAAGAGAGTGAATGAGTTTTTCACGTTCTTCCTCAGATAACGTTTGGAAATTTTCTTTTAATTTGTCTAAAATGAATTGTTGATACTGATTTACTAACAATTTCCCTTCAGCTGTCAGGGAAATTAAAATGACCCGTCGATCTTTTTCGCTATAATGACGCTCTATTAGTTCTTCTTGGATCAGTTTGTTTAATAGAGGTGTCATGTTAGGCCGTGAAATCGCTAGCCGCTTGCCGATTTCGGAAACTGCTAATGTGCCATTTTCATGCAGAAGCAGTAATACTTGTGTATGTGATGGCGGCATATGTCTTTGAGAAGAAAATTCTCCAGGAAGCATAAATTTGCGATAAAAAAGAGGCACTAGCGAAAGAAGATGATCAACAATACGTTCCCACTCGCGTGATTCCATATAAAGGCCCCCTTCCACTCTCATTGTAACAAAAAAGACATGTTATAAAAATAGAATTGTTTCATGCGAATTTTAATATTTGTAGGCCAACACTTTTTTTGTAAAGGAATCGGCAATAATCGAATAGCCTTTATCATTTGGGTGTACTTGGTCAAAGAGTAAATCTTTCTTATCATTCGATATTAATTTGCGAATTGGTAAAACGATAGATGGTTGATTTGCTTTTGCAATGGAATAAACGGATTCATTCCATCCGTCTAAAAACATATCTGCATAACTTGCGATGGAGTCATCGAGTTGTAACGGGTTATAGAGTTCAGAAAGAATGAGTAAAGCATCCGGATTTTGATCTCGGACTGTCTTTACAATATTTTTTACATCCGCTTCAAAATGAGCTTTTTCTTTATTTAACATTTTAATACCGTCTATAACACCGACATCACGATTTAAGCGAAATAAATTATTTCCCCCAATGTTAATTGTAATAATATTGGCTGCTCTAATTTTTTGCTTTACATCTTCTGATTCAACCTTTTTAGCGAGACGATCTGTTGTAAGACCGTTTATCCCAAGGTTTTCTACAGTAATTGGTTTATGAATTTGTGCTTCTATTTGTTTAGAGGCTAATTCAGCAAATCCACCTTGTGTCGATCCATATCCTTTGGCGAGCGAATCACCTAGTACGAGATGATAAAAGGAATCGTTTGTTTGCTTATCAATCCAACTTGGAGTAGATGTTTTTTCTGTTTTTTCTTCGGGTTCATTTTGTTTTGTCTCATCGTTCTTTTCAAAATAAGAATAAGAAATGATTAGAAGGAGGAGACAAACAATTGTTAAGATGACTTTTTTCATAATTCATCCTCCTTGTAATTGGTAATTGTATCATATTCAGCAGTATTAACAATGTAAGGGCATATTATATGTTTATGAAAAGTTTACAATAACTTTACAGAAAATTTGTAGAAGTATGTCAAAAAATATTGACGATATGAAAGTACATTATATATGATAATGTCAGATAAGGTGAAATTCTACATAGTGGGAGCTTTATCTCCCGTTAATTGCTAGTCTCCATTAATGGATCGTTTAAGGAGACTACTCGTTAGCGTAGGGTGAAATGAAAATCGTGTATCTACTAGAAGAAAAAAGGTATGTGGTTAGAGAATGCTAGAAATTCATTTCATTATTCTTTGGTAATTGTATAAGGGGGATTTTTTGTGAAAAAGTCAAAAAAAATGCTAGCTGGAGCAACTCTTGCTATTGGTGTTATAGCGCCGCAAGTATTGCCAGCAACAGCTCATGCGGATGAGCAAACTGGGGAGAGTACGGTTAACTTACGAATTCTAGAAACATCAGATATTCACGTTAACTTAATGAATTACGATTATTATCAAACGAAAACCGATAATAAAGTAGGTCTCGTGCAAACTGCAACACTTGTGAATAAAGCGCGTGAAGAAGCGAAGAACTCTGTCCTGTTTGATGATGGGGATGCATTACAAGGGACACCGCTTGGAGATTATGTAGCGAATAAAATAAATGATCCGAAGAAGCCTGTGGATCCTAGTTATACGCACCCATTATATCGTTTAATGAATTTAATGAAGTATGACGTCATCTCTCTTGGGAATCATGAATTTAACTACGGTTTAGATTATTTAAACAAAGTAATTAGTAAAACAGAATTCCCGGTTATTAACTCGAACGTCTATAAAGATGATAAAGATAATAATGAAGAGAATGATCAAAATTACTTTAAACCATATCATGTTTTTGAAAAAGAAGTAGAAGATGAATCAGGTCAAAAACAAAAAGTGAAAATTGGCGTAATGGGATTTGTTCCACCTCAAGTTATGAACTGGGATAAAGCAAATCTAGAAGGAAAAGTGAAAGCAAAAGATATAGTTGAAACAGCGAAAAAAATGGTGCCAAAAATGAAAGCAGAAGGTGCCGATGTTATCGTTGCACTAGCGCATTCAGGTGTTGATAAGAGTGGTTACAACGTTGGCATGGAAAACGCATCGTATTATTTAACAGAAGTTCCTGGTGTAGATGCGGTATTAATGGGACATTCACATACTGAAGTGAAGGACGTATTTAATGGTGTTCCAGTTGTAATGCCTGGTGTCTTTGGAAGTAACTTAGGTATTATAGATATGCAATTGAAAAAAGTAAATGGAAAATGGGAAGTACAAAAAGAGCAATCGAAGCCGCAACTTCGTCCGATTGCTGATAGTAAAGGAAACCCACTCGTACAATCTGATCAAAATTTAGTTAATGAAATTAAAGATGATCACCAAGCGACAATTGATTATGTGAATACTGCTGTAGGAAAAACGACAGCGCCAATTAATAGTTATTTCTCATTAGTACAAGATGATCCTTCTGTACAACTTGTGACAAATGCACAAAAATGGTATGTAGAAAAGTTATTTGCTGAAAATGGACAGTACAGCAAATATAAAGGAATTCCAGTTTTATCTGCAGGAGCACCATTTAAAGCGGGTGGCCGAAACGGTGCTACATATTATACGGATATTCCAGCTGGAACGTTAGCGATTAAAAACGTGGCAGATTTATATGTATATCCAAATACGTTATATGCTGTAAAAGTAAATGGGGCACAAGTAAAAGAATGGCTTGAAATGTCTGCAGGTCAGTTTAATCAAATTGATCCAAAGAAAACAGAAGAACAGCCATTAGTAAATATCGGATACCCTACATATAACTTTGATATTTTAGATGGCTTAAAATACGAAATTGATGTAACACAACCAGCGAAATACGATAAAGATGGAAAAGTTATAAATGCTAATACGAATCGTATTATAAATATGACATATGAAGGTAAGCCAGTAGCTGACAATCAAGAGTTTATCGTCGCTACAAATAACTATCGTGGAAGTAGCCAAACGTTCCCGGGTGTAAGCAAAGGGGAGGTTGTATACCAATCACAAGATGAAACGCGTCAAATCATTGTGAAGTATATGCAAGAAACGCCAGTTATTGATCCAGCAGCAGATAAAAATTGGACGTTTAAACCGATTGTTGCCGATAAATTACATACAACATTCGATTCTTCACCAAATGCACAAAAGTATATAAAGAAAGATGGAAAAATATCATATGTTGGACCATCTGAAAATGAATTTGCTAAATATGCAATTGATATAACGAAGAAGAACGATGATGATAAAGAAACTGGTGGAGAGAATCCAACAACACCGCCAACAGGTGAAGGAAATAATGGAGAAAATCCAACGACACCACCAACAAGTGAAGGAAATAATGGAGAAAATCCAACGACACCACCAACAGGTGAAGGAAATAATGGAGAAAATCCAACGACACCACCAACAGGTGAAGGAAATAATGGAGAAAATCCAACGACACCACCAACAGATGAAGGTAATAATACAGGATCTGGACAAACTACAACGGATAATCAAAACGTAAAAGAAACAACAACTGTAAGTGAAAAGAAAGAAGAACGTGATTTACCGAAAACAGGTACAAGTGTTGTTTCTACAATTGGAGCAGGTTTGGCGTTTGTTGGAGCAGGATTCCTTCTGTTATTTAGAAGAAAGAAAGCAAATAGATAGTGGAGAAATATAAAAAGGATTACCGATTCAGGTAATCCTTTTTGATATATTATGAAAGTGTTACAGCTTTTTCCTTCTTCCATGAAAGGCCAAATCCAGTAAAGCCGACGATAATTGTTACAACTGGACAAGCTAAGCAGAAGATTGCGAATGGAACGTAATCAAAAGTTGGAACGCCAAGGACGTTCGATAAGAATACGCCACTTACTCCCCATGGTACGAGCGGGTTAATAACTGTACCTGCATCTTCTAATACACGTGATAAATTACGACGTTCTAAACCGACTTCATCATATTTATTAGCGAATGCTTGTCCTGTTAAAACGATAGATAAGTACTGCTCACCAAGTAAGAAGTTCACACCGATTGCAGTTGAAGCAGTAGAAATAATTAAGCGTGTGCTAGTTTTTACGAAGCTAGAGATGATATTCATTAGCTGCGTAATAATACCCATTCCTTGTAATAATCCTCCCATACAAAGAGCTAGGAAAATAAGAGCGATTGACATCATCATACTTTGCAGGCCACCGCGAGATAATAAGCTATCAATATCTTTCATACCCGTTTTAGAAACGTAACCGTCTTGCATAATTTTCATTAAATCAGTTAAAGAAGTACTAGGTTTAAATATAAATAGGATAATGATCCCTACTATAATTCCAGCAAGTAATGTTGGAACTGCTGGAACTTTTTTAAATGCGAATAGGAACAGTAATAAAATTGGAATAAGTGTAAAGATAGAAATCGTTGCATTTTTCTCTAATGTGCTAATGAAGTTTGTGAAGTCAACGTCTCCACTAGTACCGCTTCCTAAAATGAAAAATGCGATAAAAGCAATAATGAAAGCTGGAACTGTTGTCCAAAGCATGTTACGAATATGCTCAAATAAATCCACACCCGTTACAGCTGGCGCTAAATTTGTTGTATCAGATAAAGGAGACATTTTATCTCCAAAGAATGCACCAGAAATAATTGCACCAGCGATTAGAGCAGGATCGTATCCGAGAGCACTACCCATGCCCATAAAGGCAAGTCCTACAGTTGCGGCAGTTGTAAAGGCACTACCGATACTTGTTCCAACAATTGCACAAACAACAAAAACAGTTGGAATGAAAATTTTTGGGGATACAAGCTGGAAGCCGTATACCATTAAAGTTGGAATTGTTCCAGCAGCGATCCAAACACTAATTAATACGCCTACAAGTAAGAATATAAAAATAGATGGAATACCAGCTGAAATACTACTTATCATTCCTTTTTCCATCGTAGACCAATCAATTTTTTTCATAAATCCAAATGCTAATAAAAAAACGATACCAAATAAAATTGGGATGTGTGGTGAAACTTCTAATTGAATAACACTAAAGCCAATGCAGAAAAAGATAAATACTGTTAAAAGAACAGATTCAATTTTTGAAACCATTGTTTTCCCCTCCTAAGTAATCTAAAATAGCTCTTTTTTATATAAAATTCGCCAATATTGTTTATTTCCTTCTAAATTTTAGAATTTTGTGACAAATTACCGGTAATTGTTGTTTCTTTAATATGATACGGAAATGAATGGATAAAAAAACGTCCCTGCATATAATTATGCAGGGACGAAGAAATCGCGGTACCACCCTAGCTTGTGAAATGAATGTATCACAAAATAAAGGGTCGTATGATATGCGCTCATAAAATAAAAACGCCCCTGCAACATATGCAGGGACGAAAAGTTCGCGGTACCACCCTAAATTGTGAAACAGTGTCGTTTCACCACTCTTTAGATATAACGGTCTATAACCGTCTTTCACTACTCCTTACGTTTCGCAAAAGAAGCTCCAGGGGGTAATTCATAATTCGCTCTGTACTGGTTCGCACCGACCACCAGCTCTCTGAAAGCAGAAATCGAAATACTACTAAATCCTATCAATGCCGATTCATATGATGTTAGTTAAATTTTTATCATATATTCGTCTCACATGTCAATAAAAATATTCAATGATTTTTTAGGGAAATAAAGGAGAACGATTTTAATCCTATGAAAATGTGCGTTATAATGAATTTGAAAGGGGAGGAAAGAGTGAAGAAAAAAATAATTCTTTTTACCACTTTACTAGTCATTGGCGGAAGTGCTGGCATTTACACAGCTTTTGCAGCTGAATCAGAGCAGGCGAAGCAAAAGCAAATACAGCAGTTAGAAGTGAAGAAAGCGAAAGAAGCTGAAGAGAAGAAGTCGATGGAAAAAGCAGCTGATAAACTAGGGGTTTCTACGGAAGGAAAAACAAAAGAAGAGGTTGCGAAAGAAGTAAATACCGCAAGATTTGAGAAGCGCCATGATCTATTGATTGAACATGCAAAACAACTTGGAATTGAAACAGAAGGAAAAAAAGACGAAGAGATTATTTTAGAAATCGGAAAGATACAACATGGAAAGTAGAACAACTTATCTTATGATAAGTTGTTCTTTTTTAAGAACTACTTGATTTAAAAATAATTGACAGTCATTTAGATTTAATGTTAACTATATTTATAAACTAGTTAACATTAGGGGTGACAATTGTGACTTTTAGTAAGAGTACGACTGACAAACCATCATATACATATGAAGAGTTATCGGAGAAAAATAAAGCCTATGTATGGCATCCATTTACACAAATGAAGGATTATTTAGAAGAAGATCCTGTCATTATTGAACGGGGAGAGGGAAGAAAGCTATACGATGTAAATGGAAATGAATATTGGGACGGTGTTTCGTCTATTTGGTTAAATGTTCATGGACATCAAGTGCCAGAACTAGATGAGGCAATTCGTGAGCAATTAAATAAAATTTCCCATTCTACTATGTTAGGGCTTGCTAACGTTCCATCTATTTTATTAGCCGAAAAAATAATTGAAGTTGTACCAGAAGGTTTGAAGAAAGTGTTTTATTCAGACTCCGGTTCTAGCGCTGTTGAAATTGCAATTAAGATGGCCTTTCAATATTGGCAGCATAAAGGAAAACCGAAGAAACAAAGATTTGTTACATTAAAAGAAGCGTATCATGGTGACACAATTGGAGCTGTTTCAGTGGGAGCAATAGACTTGTTTCACCAAGTGTATAGTTCGCTTTTATTTGAAGCAATTAAAATGCCTTATCCATATACATATCGTTCTCCTTATGGAAATAATAAGGAGGAAATTGTAAAAAAACATTTAGAAGAAATGGAAGAGCTGCTGAAAGATAAACATGAAGAGATTGCGGCGGTTATTGTAGAACCTTTAATGCAAGGTGCTGGCGGTATGATTACAATGCCAAAAGGATACTTAAAAGGGCTACGTAATTTATGTACAAAATATAATGTTCTATTTATTACAGACGAGGTAGCGACTGGATTTGGGCGTACTGGAAAAATGTTTGCATGTGAACATGAAAATGTAACACCGGATATTTTGACAGCCGGAAAAGGTTTAACAGGCGGATATTTACCAGTTGCAATTACTGTAACGACAGATGAAATTTATAATGCCTTTTTAGGAGGCTATGAAGAACAAAAAACATTTTTCCACGGACATAGTTATACAGGGAATCCGTTAGGGTGTGCGGTAGCAATTGCAAATCTAGAACTATACGAGAAAACAAATTTAATAGAAGAGGTGGCACGTAAAACAGAATATGTGGCGACGCAATTAGAAGACCTCTTTGCATATAAACATGTAGGGGACATTCGTCAATGCGGGTTAATGGTTGGAATTGAACTTGTGAAGAATAAGGAAACGAAAGAAGCGTTTGAATGGACAGAGAGAGTCGGTGTTCAAGTATGTAAACGCTCAAGAGAACTAGGTATGATTTTGCGCCCGCTCGGTAATACGATTGTGTTTATGCCCCCTCTTGCTTCTACAATTGATGAGATTGATGATATGTTACGTATTTTGTATAAAGCAATCTCGGATGTTACGGAGGGAGAATAATGAGCGGTTTTTTTATAACAGCAACGGATACTGAAGTGGGAAAAACTGTAGTTGCAGGTGCATTAGCAGGTGTATTTAGAGAACTTGGGTATAACGTAGGGGTCTATAAACCGTTACAAAGTGGACATGTTGCATCAAATCCAGAAGGAGATGCAGCAAGGCTAAAGGCATTATCAGGTGTACCGACAAAAGAAGATGAAATTTGCCCTTACTCTATTGAAGAGCCGCTTGCCCCGAGACTTGCCATGAAAAGAGCTGGAAGGACAGTAACGTTAAAAGACATTATTCATCACTATAATGAACGATTGAAAGATTTTAATAGTCTACTTGTAGAAGGAGCAGGTGGATTAGCTGTTCCATATACAGAGGATGCTTTAGTAATTGATTTCGCAAAAGAATTACAACTTCCACTTATTGTAGTAGCACGCCCTACATTAGGAACAGTAAATCATACAGTTTTAACGATCGCTTACGCAAAGGCATATGGTTTAACAGTAGCAGGTGTCATTTTATCTGGCTGCAAAGAATGCGAAATGGAAAGAGTGCAAGAAAATAAAGAAATGATTGAAGAGCTAAGTGGGGTACCGGTTTTAGGTTTATTACCATTCTTTGCAGGTGAGTTTACAAGAGAAGAAGTCTTGGAATCTGCTAAAGAATATATAATGATTTCAAAATTAGAGGAGCTTATCCGAAATGAATCAAACGTGGCGCACACATCTTCAATCTAAATTGCAACAATTACATGAGCGAGAGCAGTATCGTAATTTGCATGTAACAGAACAAGCAGAAGAGACATGGCTTATTCGAGATGAGAAAAGGATGCTAAATTTAGCGTCAAATAATTATTTAGGGTTAGCTGGAGATGAAAGGTTAAAAGAAGCTGCTATCGCATGTACAAGAAAATATGGAACTGGGGCGACAGCATCAAGGCTCGTGGTAGGAAACTATTCACTGTATGAAGAGGTTGAGAGAAGTATATGCGATTGGAAAGGCACTGAAAAAGCCTTAGTTGTGAATAGTGGATATACCGCAAATATTGGAGTGATCTCTTCATTAGTGAGTCGTCACGATATTGTGTTTAGTGACAAATTAAATCACGCAAGCATTGTTGATGGAATTATATTAAGTGGGGCAGAGCATAAAAGGTATCGTCATAATGATTTGGATCATTTAGAGAAGTTATTGAAAACAGCGTCACCTGAAAAGCGGAAATTAATCGTAACAGATACTGTTTTTAGTATGGATGGTGATACTGCGTATTTGAGGGAGTTAGTAGAGCTGAAAGAGAAATACGGGGCAATTATTTTAGTGGATGAAGCGCATGCGAGTGGAATATATGGAATTGATGGAGCAGGGTTGTCTCATATAGAAAAAGATCTTTCTCAAAAAATTGATATACATATGGGGACGTTTAGCAAGGCTTTAGGGTGTTATGGTGCGTATTTGACAGGTGATGCAATTTATATAGATTATTTACAAAATATGATGAGAAGCTTTATTTTTACTACAGCTTTACCGCCAAGTACGTTAGGAGCAGTGCAAAAAGCAATTGAAATTGTACAAGAAGATCATAAGAGAAGAGAGAATCTTATAGCAAATGGAGAATACTTCAGGAGCAAATTACGAGAAGCTGGATTTGATATAGGGAATAGTTCAACTCATATTATACCGATTGTAGTCGGTTCAAATGAAAATGCTTTACGGTTTAGCAAAAGGTTACAAGAGGTAGGTATTGCAGCTATTGCAATTCGTCCGCCAACTGTACCGATTAATAGTTCTCGAATTCGCTTTGCAGTTACATCGCAACATACAATAGCTGATTTAAAATGGGCTATTGACCGAATTACTCACATTGCGAAAGAAGAGGAGCTTTTCGTATGAAAGAGCTGAAGATTATTTTTATCCCTGGATGGGGAATGGAAGAAAATATTTGGGATTTAGTACTTCCCCATTTTAAAGGATATCCTGTTCAATGCATTAATTGGCGTAACGTGAAAGAACAAAGTGAGTTTGCGAACAGGATTATAGATGTAGCACAGGATGAAAATGTAATTTTAGTTGGATGGTCACTAGGAGCATTAGCGGCAATTCAAGCTTATAAAAAAATTAAGGCAAAGGGTATCGTGCTAATTGGTGGTACTGCTAAATTTACAAATACAAGTGACTATAGTAGTGGATGGAATACTTTGCATGTAGAACGGCTGAAAAGAAATTTGGAGAGAAGGAAAGAAGATACGCTCAAGCGGTTCTATGAAAATATGTTTACGAAAGATGAGTTGAAAGAGAATAAAAGTTTTGAAGACATCGTAAAACATTTTAAAGGTGATTCTATGCAGTCTTTACAATTCGGTTTGGATTATTTAATAGAAACAGATATGAGAGCAGCATTGAAAGAAATTAACGTCCCTATACTACTTATTCACGGAGAGAGGGATGTAATATGCCCATTGTCTGCAGCATGTAGTATGGCTGAGAATGAAACTGCCACACTCAAGGTAGTAAGTGAGGCTGGACATGCATTATGCGTAACGAATTTCGAATATTGCGCAAATGAAATCATTCAATTTGTAGAGGGGATACGACATGATTAACAAAACGTTACTACAAAAACGATTTAACGTGGCAGCTGTATCCTACGATCAATATGCAAATGTACAAAAAAAGATGGCGCATTCATTACTTTCTACATTGAATCGGCGATATAGTGCAAATTCATCGATACGTATTTTAGAACTTGGATGCGGGACAGGATATGTTACAGAGCAATTATCAAACTTATTTCCGAAAGCACAAATTACAGCTATTGATTTTGCCGAAAGTATGATTGCAGTTGCGAGAACTAGACAAAATATAAACAATGTAACATTTTATTGTGAGGATATCGAAAGATTACGACTAGAAGAAACGTATGATGTCATTATTTCAAATGCCACATTTCAATGGCTAAATGATTTAAAACAAGTGATAAGAAATTTATTTCGTCATTTATCTATAGAGGGGATATTACTCTTTTCAACATTTGGACAGGAAACATTTCAAGAATTGCATGCTTCGTTCCAGCGGGCGAAAGAAGAAAAAAATATACAAAATGAAACATCGATTGGGCAACGTTTTTATTCGGAAAATCAGTTGCGCCATATATGTGAGATGGAAACAGGGGATGTACATGTTTCTGAAACGTGTTACATAGAGAGATTTACAGAAGTTAGGGAGTTTCTACATTCTATTCGTAAAGTAGGAGCGACCAATAGTAATGAAGAATCATATTGTCAAAGTCCCTCACTCTTTCGTGCGATGCTTCGCATATACGAAAGAGACTTCACGGGAAATGAAGGGATAATGGCAACGTATCATGCTTTATTTGTGCATATAACAAAAGAGGGGAAGAGATGAAATGAAACAAGTACAAACAAAGAGAGATTGGAAAAAACTTGCATACGACGTAGTAGAAGAGAAAGTGATTACGAAAGAAGATGCAATAGCGATATTAGAGGCTGACGATACAGAGATTTTAGAAATTATGAATGCTGCGTATATCATTCGCCACCATCACTTTGGTAAGAAAGTAAAATTAAATATGATTATTAATACGAAGTCTGGATTATGCCCTGAAGATTGCGGATATTGTTCACAGTCTATTATTTCAGAAGCACCGATTGATAAATATGCATGGCTAACGCAGGAAAAGATTGTAGAAGGAGCGCACGAAGCAATTCGCCGTAAAGCGGGTACGTATTGTATTGTGGCATCTGGTCGTCGTCCGACTGATAAAGAGGTAAATCACGTAATTGGAGCAGTTAAAGAGATTCGTGAAACGACAGATTTAAAGATTTGTTGTTGTTTAGGTTTCTTAAACGAAGATCAAGCAGGACGTTTAGCGGAAGCGGGTGTACACCGTTATAACCACAACTTAAATACACATGCGAATAATTACGAAAGTATTTGCTCCACTCATACGTATGACGATCGTGTTGATACAGTTCAAAAAGCGAAACAAGCGGGTATTTCACCATGTTCAGGAGCGATCTTTGGAATGGGGGAGACAATAGAAGAGCGTGCTGAAATTGCATTCGAATTACAACGTATAGATGCCGATTCAATTCCATGTAATTTCCTTGTTGCTGTAAAGGGTACGCCGCTTGAAGGACAAAAAGAGTTAACACCAGTAGAATGTTTAAAAGTACTGGCGATGATGCGCTTTGTAAACCCAACGAAAGAAATTCGTATTTCAGGAGGGCGTGAAATCAATTTACGTTCTGTACAGCCAATTGGTTTATTTGCAGCAAACTCTATTTTTGTTGGAGACTACTTAACGACAGCTGGACAAGAACCGACTGCAGACTGGGGTATGATTGAAGATTTAGGATTTGAGATTGAGGAATGTGCATTATAAGATAGAAAAAAGCAAACTTATAAAAGAGTTTGCTTTTTTTGTAAATAAAATGTAATAAATAGTTGTGAATGCTTGATACTAGTGGCTTTTGAGCGAAAAAAAGAATTTTGGTGGACGAATTTTCCAAGCCCCAATTGTACATAGTAAATATGTAATTTACATTGGGTTGGAGGATTTTACATGCACAAATATATATTAGCGATTATGACTTGTCTCATTTTACTAAAAGCGATAAGCGCTGATCCAGTTAAGGCCGCCGAAAATCCTGAACAAAAAGAGATGCAACAACGAATTGAACAACATTTTCGAACGAAAGCTGAACATTTTGGATTGAAAACAGAAGGGAAAGATTTAAAGGAAGTACGAAAAGAAATTACTATTATAGAAGAAGCGAAGAAAAGAGAGAATGTATGGAAAACAGCACAGACGCTTCGTATACAAACAGAAGGAAAGACAATGGATGAATTAATAAAAGATGTACGGAGAAAAGTGAAGAAATAAAAAAAGAGGCCGCAGCCTCTTTTTTTATGCCCATTGTTTTGATAAGTGAGCCATTTCAATTGCAGCGACGGCGGATTCATAGCCTTTATTACCAGCTTTCGTGCCCGCGCGTTCAATCGCTTGCTCGATCGTTTCAGTCGTCAATACACCGAAAATAACGGGGATGTCTGTTTGTAGTGATAAAGATGCAACACCTTTTGCTACTTCATTACAAACGTAATCGTAATGTGTTGTAGCACCACGAATGACAGTGCCTAACGTAATAACAGCATCATATTTCCCGCTATTCGCCATCTTTTTAGCGATTAAAGGAATTTCAAATGCACCAGGAACCCAAGCAACATCGATATCAGCTTCTTCTACACCGTGACGCTTTAATCCGTCTAAAGCGCCGCCAAGTAATTTACTTGTAATGAATTCATTAAAACGTCCAACAACAACCCCAACTTTTAATCCTGTACCAACTAAATGACCTTCGAATACCATAATAAATCTCTCCTTTAATTATAAGTTTAGTAAATGTCCTAATTTGTTTACTTTCGTTTGTAAATACGTTTTATTCTCTTCTTTTGCTGGCATTTGTAACGGTACACGCTCGATTACTTCTAAATCGTAACCTTGTAAGCCAGCAATTTTTCTTGGGTTATTCGTTAATAATCGTAAATGTTGTAAACCTAAATCTTTTAATATTTGAGCGCCAATACCGTAATCCCGCAAATCAGCAGGGAAGCCAAGCTTTTCATTTGCTTCTACAGTATCGAATCCTTCTTCTTGTAACTTATAAGCGCGAAGCTTATTCAGAAGCCCAATGCCTCGTCCTTCTTGTCTCATATAAAGAAGAACGCCCTTTCCTTCACGCTCAATTTGAGCAAGTGCAGCATGGAGTTGTGGTCCGCAATCACATCGGCACGAGCCAAATACATCTCCTGTTAAGCACTCTGAATGAACGCGTACAAGTACAGGATCTCCTGTTGAAATATCACCTTTTACGAGTGCAATATGCTCTTTCGAATCTAAGGAATTAGAATAGCCAATTGCATGGAAAGTACCGAAATCTGTAGGTAATGTAATTTCCACTTCTCGCTTCACTAATGTTTCATGGTGGCGGCGATAAGCAATTAAATCTTCTATTGTAATCATTTTTATATCAAATTGTTTTGCGCACTGTAGTAAATCAGGTACCCGTGCCATCGTACCGTCCTCATTAATAATTTCACAAATGACGCCAGCTGGTTCTGCTCCGCAGAGCTGTGCTAAATCGACAGCAGCTTCTGTATGACCAGCCCGGCGCAAGACACCACCTTCTTTCGCAATTAATGGAAAGATATGTCCGGGACGATTGAAATCAGCACCTTTTGATGCAGGATTTAACATTTCTCGTATCGTAGTTGCACGTTCGTGGGCACTAATCCCAGTTGTTGTAGAAACATGATCAATGCTCACTGTAAATGCAGTATGATGCGAATCTGTATTATGAGCTACCATTGGTTCTAATTGTAGACGTTCTGCGTACCCTTCTGTAATTGGTACACAAACGAGACCGCGTCCATGTGTAATCATAAAGTTAATTGTTTCTGGCGTAATATACTCTGCTAAAGCGATAAAATCGCCTTCATTTTCACGGTTTTCATCATCACATACGATCACGACTTTTCCTTGTTTTAAATCTTCTAGAGCTTCTTCAATACGATGAAACATAATGCTTCCCCCTTATAGAAATCCGTTTTCTTGTAAAAAGCTTTCGGTCATTGAACCTGTTCGTTTTACTGGTTTAGAAATAAAGCGTTCGATATATTTACCAATCATGTCACACTCAATGTTTACGATGTCACCGGCATTCTTTTCTCCGATAACAGATTCACTTACTGTGTGCGGGATGAGTGAAATTGTAATGGAAGATTCGTCTATATCAAATATTGTTAAACTCGTTCCATCAACAGCAACGGACCCTTTATGCAAACAATAGCGTAGCAATTCATCAGAAATAGCTATTTTGTAATAGACGGCATTATAGTGTTGTTTTTTGTTTAATATCGTTCCGATGCCATCGATATGTCCTGAAACGAAATGTCCACCGAATCGTCCGTTTGCAGCCATTGCTCGCTCTAAATTTACTTTAGAGTGTGATTTGAGCAGGCGAAGTGATGTTGATTGCATCGTTTCGGGCATTGCATCAACTGTAAATGAAGTAGGTGTAAAGCTTGTTACAGTTAAGCAAATACCGTTAACCGCGATGCTATCACCTAAGTGAACATCTGATAAAATTTTATTGGCATGAATCGTTAACTTCATCGCTTCGCCGCTTTGTTGCATGTTTGCAATCGTTCCTAATTCTTCTACAATTCCTGTAAACATTCCGTCACCTCACTTCGAGCATTTGCAACAATTTTTATATCATCGCCAATTTGTTTCATCTCTTGAATTTCCAAGGAAAGTGCATCTTGTAATGTTGAAAAACCATTTCCACCAAATAAAGTAGGGGCATTACTTCCACCAATTAATTTGGGACTTATATAAGTTACAATTTCATTGAAATGCTTTGTTTGTAAGAAGCTTGCATGAACTGTTTGCCCACCTTCGACGAAAAGAGAAAGAATTTGTTTTTCGCCGAGTAGGTGTAAAACATCCTGTATTTCAATTTGCTTCGTTTTTATTTGGAATATAGCTATATTTTCAGATTCATAAGAAGCTATTTTCTCTGGATTTACATCCTTACCAACTATAATCCATGTCGGTGCTAAACCATCTGTTATGACATGAGAAGATGGTGGCGTTCGTAAATGGGTATCTAAAATAACGCGTATAGGATTTTGCCCCCCGTTAGGAATTCTTGTTGTTAAATGCGGATTATCAGCTATAACTGTATTCACTCCAACAAGAATTGCATCGTGTGCATGACGATATTGATGAACA
The DNA here is from genome assembly GCF_038005585.1 of Bacillus sp. FSL W8-0519. Classification (NCBI taxonomy): domain Bacteria; kingdom Bacillati; phylum Bacillota; class Bacilli; order Caryophanales; family Bacillaceae; genus Bacillus; species Bacillus sp. FSL W8-0519. The sequence goes on along the minus strand of NZ_JBBOTL010000001.1, from coordinate 3,934,910 downwards.
TCAGCCCGTGCTTCTTCACCTGTAATCCATTTACTTTCACCAGTTACAGTTGCTGTTTTTCCATCTAAGCTCATCGCTGTTTTTATTGTTACAAATGGGCGTTTCGTTTTCATGTAGTGAAAAAAGTAACGATTTAATAAAACCGCTTCTGCTTCAAGAACACCGGTAGTTACTTCGATGCCAGCTTCTTCTAATCTCCGTTTTCCATTACCAGAAACGAGAGGATTGCAATCAAGAGTAGCAATTACCACCCGTTTAACTCCTTTTTTTAACAGTAAATCACAGCAAGGTGGTGTTTTTCCAAAATGGCTACACGGTTCAAGTGTTACATACACGGTGGCTCCTTTTGCTTTGTCACCAGCCATATGAAGAGCATGAACTTCTGCGTGTTCTTCACCAGCACGTAAATGAGCTCCCATACCGACGATGTTTCCGTCTTTTACAACAACAGCACCAACCATAGGATTTGGACTTGTTTGCCCAGATGTTCCTTCTGCTAATTGCAGAGCAATCCTCATATATTCTTGATCTGTCATTTTCTTCACCTCTCCTAAAAAAAATCAAAAAACCCCAAGGATTTTAATATCCTTGGGGTTTGGGAGACGTGATTTCTAGAAATATAGTTCGAATACGAAAGTATAGGAAAGAAACCTAACGATGATTGATATTTTGGCATAAGGAAGAAACCTAGCAAAAATATCAAATTTTTCAAACGCTAGTCGTATCTTTTTATTTCAGCATAGAAAGATAAGTATACAAAATAAAACATATATATAGATTTGAATTGAATCTATAAAAATATGCATACTGAAATAAAAGTGTATTCGCTATATAAAATTACTAGAAAACATATCCTTCTCCCATCCAGACTATACTGTCGGCCCTAGAGTTTCACTAGATCCACCGTTTTCGAGTTGAAAACGGGTCACGGACTTAGAAGTTTGCACTTCATCACCGCCGGTTGGGAATTTCACCCGACCCCGAAGGATGCTGTTTGCTCAAATTATAGCACAAAAAAAATAAAAGGCTAGTAAAAAGTATTCGAATGTGAAGAATTGTGTGAAAATATATGTAGGCTGAGATGGAGACAAAAGTATTAGAAATGTTGTAAGGAGAAGGGATATAACGGAGTTGCTAAAAAGAAAAAACATGCACAAAAAAATGTGCATGTCACATGTAAAATTATTCTGCCTCTGGTGCTCTAACAACAGATTCGAATTTACCTTTATGCGAAGCATCGCAATAAGGCATATTTTTTGATAAACCACAACGGCATAAAGAAAATGCCGGTTTTGCTGGGAATACATTCCCTTGTGAATCAACTAATTCCACGTCCCCTGTAACGCGAAAAGAGCCATTATCATTTACTTTAATTTGTACTTTAGCCAACGCTATCCCTCCTTCCCAAACGCTTAATTTCATCATATAATCAAGAGAAGTACTTGACAATATGAAAAGAGCACTTTCTTTGGAAGAGAAGAGAGTGTTATAATGTTTTTTATAACTGACTAGAGTAAGGTGACGAAAGATGGATAAACAATTACGTACATTACGAAATATTGCAAATGAGCGCACGTGGGCTTCATTTTTGAATGATAATCATCCATATAGTTTGTTACACTGGTCCATTGCTGGTGTAGGACAAGAGTCAAAGGATGTTTGGTTACTGCAAGATGAGGTAACATTTCAAACGACAGAATTTCCAACGCTAGATGATGCAATAAAGTGGATTTCTGAAAATATGGAACAAGTTACAGACGTTTTAGCGCAATAAAAAAACAGGCTTATGCAAGCCTGTTTTTTGTTTCTTTTACATATGAGTTTAAAAATTGATCAACGGCTGCTTCATACTCTTCTTTATTTTCGTTATAAGAGCAAGCGTGTGCGCCGTGTTCTGCAATATAAAGTTGTTTATTGTTTTCCTTCGCTTCATAGAGCGCTTTCGTCATATCAGCTAAAATATAATCATCATCTTTACTATGAATAAAGAGGACGGGATTGTTAATGTTTTTTATACAATCGATTGGTGAAACTTCACGAATCGTATAACCGTCACGCACTTTTAAGAAAGCATTTGCTAAAGGTAATAAAGGCCATTTCGGTAAATGGAATTCAACCTTTAAACGATGTTGTAATTGTCCGTAGAAATCAGAAAAAGGACAATCTGCAATATAGAAATCAGCACCATCTTCTACAAGTCCTGCGTACTGAAGAAGTGTTGCAGCTCCCATCGATTCACCATGAATACCGAGTGTTATATTTGTTCCAAAACGACTTTTTAGCCAGTCAACTACAGATTTTAAATCATGCTTTTCATAGTATCCATAGCTTGTTGTTTTTCCGCCAGTTTTACCATGACGACGATGATCATAAATAACGACATTATATCCTCTGTTTAAAAATAACCTTGCATATTTTACAGAGTTCATTTTATTTACAGTTACGCCGTGACAGAAAATCATAAACTTATTGGAATGACCAGCAGGAATGTAATATCCGTGAAGATCATATCCGAATTGCGAAGGAATATGAATTTCTTCTTTATGAAGAGCTTCAAAATCTTCTATACGAAAATGTTTTTTCGTTTCTCTTTCGAGTATTTCTTCCTCTGTTTTTTTCTTTAAGTACATCACCTTATTTGTAAAGAAAATCCCAAGGGCAGTTATCGCACCTAGTATAGTAAACAATGCTGCAAAAAAACGTTTCATACTTTACCTCATCCTCCAAATACCGTTACATGTGATACACTTATATTGTATCACAAGGATAGAAAAGGGGAGAAATAGGAAATGGTGCATATACAAAAAATTACGCCAGCGATGAAAGAAACAATCCGAATGTTCATGTGTGAGAACTGGGGGAGTTCATTGATGGTTTCACGTGGTAAGGGACATCAATTAGAAGAGTTGCCAGGATTTGTTGCGCTCTCAGAAGACAGAATAATCGGAATTGTAACGTATGAATTGATCGGAAATATGTGCGAAATTGTATCGTTAGATAGCTTTGAAGAAAGAAAAGGAATAGGGACAAAACTTGTGGATTGTGTATTACGAGTTGCAGAAGAAGAACGGTGCAGGAAGGTTTGGCTTATAACAACAAATGATAATATGAATGCGTTACGTTTTTACCAAAAACGTAATTTTTTGATGACGAATTTATATGTAAATGCGGTGGAAGAGGCACGAAAAATAAAGAAAGAAATTCCGCGCATCGGGTATGATAATATCCCGATTTTACATGAAATTCAATTAGAATATAGTTTAGTGTAATGATGTAACAATTTTCAGAAATATAAATTATTAACCTTGACGAATATTGTAATTTAGGTTACCGTAAAATTGTAATCTATTACCATATTAAGGGGTGACGATGTGGCAACTATACGTGATGTTGCAAAATTGGCAGGTGTTTCAGTCGCAACCGTTTCACGAGTTATAAATGAAAAAGGATACGTTCATGAGGACACAGTAAAACAAGTAAAGGAAGCAATTGAGGAATTACGTTATAGGCCAAATAGTGCAGCAAAGCCACTATTTAAAGAGAATTCAACGATAATTGCATTACTTGTAGATAATCTATATGACCCATCAAACATCACTTTGCTACATTGTATTGAGGAAATAGCGTATAAAGAAGGATATCAAATTATTGTTTGTAATATAGAGAATAAAGATAGATACATACATATGTTGAAGGAAAATAACGTTGCAGGTGTTATTTTAACAAGGTCCGTTTTTAAAAGTATAGGAGAAATCCCACTTCCGTTTGTTGTGATTGATGAAAAAAAATCTTATGCAAATTATTATGAAAGTGGCCAAAGAGCGGTCTCTTTATTAAAAGAAAAAGGTTGTCACTTTCTTGCTTATTTCGGTGAGGGCGAAGATAGTGAAGAAATGGAAGAGTACATATCAGGATTTTTAGACGCTGTTTGGGAGGAAGGAATCTCTTATCGAGAAGAATGTGTACAAGGGTATACGAATAAACAGTTTGTTACATTATTGCAAACTTATCCGTATATAGATGGAATTGTAACTTCAAGTGATAAGATTACCTTTGAGTTAATTCGAGCAGCAAAAAAATTAAATATCCGTATACCGGATAAATTGAAAATTATTGGACTGAACGGGAGTATAGACAGTGAGTGGGCAGGTCCGTCATTTATGCAAATGGAAAGTTGTATCGAAGAAAATGGGAAAATAGCATTGCAACAATTAAAGGGAAAAATAAAAAAGTAAAAGGTGCGTATAAAACGCACCTTTTATAATGTAATTGCGGCAATAAAGCCGAATATAAGTAACGGTATATTGTAATGTAAAAAAGTTGGTACACACGTATCCCATATATGATGGTGTTGACCATCAGCATTTAAACCGGATGTTGGTCCAAGTGTACTATCTGATGCTGGAGATCCTGCGTCTCCTAGCGCTCCGGCTGTACCGATAATTGCAATGGTGGCCATTGGACTAAATCCAAGCTGAATACAAAGAGGTACAAAAATTGTTGTTAAAATAGGGATGGTTGAAAAAGATGATCCAATCCCCATCGTAACGAGCAGTCCAATTACAAGCATAAGAAATGCAGCGAGTGGTTTGTTATTCCCAATTATATGTGCACTCGTTTGTACAAGAGATTCAACATGTCCTGTTTTTCGAAGAACAGCTCCGAACCCAGCGGCAGAAATCATAACAAATCCGATAAAGGACATCATACGCATTCCGCTTGTTAAAATTGCATCAGCTTCTTTAAGAGGTAGACTACCACTAACTGATAAAACGATAATCCCCGCTAGAGCGCCGAAAATCATTGATTCTGTTGCTAATTGAACAGTTAATGTAGCTAAGATAGATACTAGCCCGAAAGTAATGCTTCGTTTTGTATAGGGAACGATTTCATTTTCAGTAGTATGAATTTGTTCTGTTTCATACGTACGAGGTTTTCGGTACGTAATAAATACTGCCACACATAATCCGATAATCATACCGATTGCTGGAATGGTCATTGCTTTTGGAATAAGTGCGACATCAAATGTAAGACCGCTTTGCGCAGCATTTGTTTGTAATACATCATGATAAATTTTTCCGAATCCTGCTGGAATCCACATATAAGGAGTAATCAATCCGAATGTAATAATACATGTAACAAGTCTGCGATCCACTTTCAGCTCATTTAATACTTTTAAAAGTGCTGGAATTAAGATGGGGATGAAAGCGATGTGAACAGGAATCACATTTTGTGAGAAACAAGCCATCGTTAAAATGATAAATAGAATAAGTATTTTAGAGTAAACTTGTTTTTTCGTGTCTTGTTCATTGCCAATCCACTTTAATGCAGTTTGAATCATAGCATCTGGAAGTCCGGTTTTGGAAAGAGAAATAGCGAAACCACCAAGCATTGCATAACTTAAAGCGATTGGAGCACTGTTTCCAAGACCAGTTGTAAAAGTGTTAATCGTTTCTGAAATACCGAGTCCACCGATAAGTCCGCCTGTTAAAGCTCCAACAATGATGGCGACAATGACCTGGACACGTAACAAACTAAGCAATAGCATAACTGCTACTGCAATGAGTACAGCATTCATAATAAATGTAATCTCCCCAAAATTTTATTGTGTTAAGGCAAGGAAATATGAATCACCTTGCTAGATTTATACATAGTTGCGACATATTATTATAAATTGTTTCTTATGAAATGTAAAAGAGCCTTTTGTTACTAATGGTGAAAAGCTAGCTCTTGTTTAATGGATTGTAAAGAACGAGCGAATAATTCTGGCTCTTCTAAATCGGGAGAATGTGCTGAATTTGGGAACCAAATCATCTTTTTTATCGGTGCTTCTATTACATCACAATATTCCTGAACGAGTGCATAAGGAGTTTGATAATCATAGCGACCAGAACAAAAATAAACTGGAATAGATAAACTCGTAATAGAAGAAAAGAAATCGATTGTCAACATTTCTTCCCATAAAACGCCAGATTTTAAATTTCCTGCGAGAAACTTGAACCAATCTAATAGTGTATATTCGGGAGAAAAGAAGCCTTTTCGTATGAAAGAAAAGGAAGATCCGTTTTGGATTGCACCTCCGAATGTGCCAAGCCATTTTCTTTGAATAATAAGGCGTCTCGTATCTAAAAATGGCGGTTTTCCTAATTTTAAAAGGGACGCTAATGCTTTTTTATGATTATATTTTTTTGCAGAACGAATTAAATGCTGATATAGTAATTCCTCGTTTTGTTTCATATGTACAATTTGCCCAATACCGATATAAGCCTCGATATATTGTGGATAATAGTGTGCTATGTTAAGCCCGATAATACTTCCCCAAGAATGACCAGCGAGAAATAGTTTCTGTTTATTGAACTTTTTAAGTACATATTGAATCACTTCTTTTGCATCGGAAATGAATTGTTCGATTGTAAAATTTGCTCCGAAATCTTTCATTGAAAAGGATTTACCTGCCCCGCGCTGATCCCAATTAATTACGATGAAGTGTTTCTCCAATTCTTTTTGAAAATGACGAATAAATCCGATTTGTGCCATGCCTGGTCCACCGTGACAGCATAATAAAATAGGCTGCTCTACGTTTTGCCCGCGCATAAGGAGAGTTTGTTTTCGGTTGTTAATCATAACGCTTTCCATCGTAGCGATACTATTGGGAATGAGTTTTTTATTTTCATTATAGAACTGCGGGGTATTGCTACGAAAAAGCATATTGAAAACCTCCTTTTCTAAAATCGTATGAATCGCACAGGCTATTCGTTTTGCATATACTGTTAGAAAATCATTGTAACATACCATACTAGTGTCATTTCAATATGGGAGGAGGGAAATTGTGACGATTGGAGAAATTATCGATTGTTTAAATAGGCGTGAATCCATCGCTATTATAGCAAAACGTCTTGAAATAAGCCCGTATACATTATCGAAGAAATTAAGATTGATTGGATACGAATATGATGGAGAACAGAAAAAGCGTATTTTTGTAGGAGATGGAGAAGAACCGCGTCACTTACAACTCCAAGAAGCGACAGCCCTTCAATATGCGAAAACGGATTATCAACTATTAATTTATGAACAATTACAAAGTATTTATGAGTTATTAAGAAAGAAAGAAGAAGTAATTGCCCCCATGATGAATATAAGTACAGAAAAAAAGAAACGTACCTTTTCTATTAATAAAGAAATATTAGCAAAACTAGACGTTATATCAGAATCGAAAGGAATTCAAAAATCTAAACTTGTAGAAGAGGCGTTACAACAATTTTTACAACAATATGATTTTAACAACACATCACATATTGATAAATAAAGAAAAGGATACTATGTTCATTGTAAGAACGAGTATCCTTTTTAGGTTTCACATATATGACGGATAAAAGGTTTATGTGTATCTTTTACGATGAAAAATTAAGATTGTTTATTATGAGTGTACTTAATTTGTTTTTTGAATTCTACCATCGATAATTGGCTGAATAGGTTCTTTTAATTGTTTTACGTAATCGACTAGCGCTTCAAAGTCGTTTGGACCAGTCTCTGGATTTTTACCATTTTTAAATGATACAAATCCATCACCGCCAGAAGCTAAAAAGGCATTTGCCACTACGCTATACGTTTTAGATGGAGATAATTCTTCACCGTTTGTTAAACGTATATTTGTAACTTTTTCACCGTTTGGTTTATTTGCATCCCACGTATATTGAATACCTGAAATTTGAAGCATTCTCGTCGTTCCTTTTTGCCATTGTTGATTTAAAATGTCGCGAATATCTTGACCTGTTAAATCTACTTTAATTAATTGGTTTCCAAAAGGCTGAATGCCGTATAATTCGCCCCATGTAATATCGCCAGCATCTAAGTCATTACGAATGCCGCCCGGATTCATAAGTGCGATTTGAGTTTGCATCGTTTGGCGCTGGGCATCGGCAACTAAATTTCCAAGAGTGGACTCACCAGCATCATTTTGTTTACGGTCGATAGGTGCTGTAGATTTTCCGACAACTTCATTTACAAGCGGTGCAATTTTTTCTTTATATTGATCTAGTTTTTTCTTTACTTGTTTATCAGGTTCTACACCTTCATGGTATGTTGTAACAACTTCAGCTTTTTTCTTTACAATATCTTTTGTTTTACGATCAATTGTTACATCTACATCTGAGAAAGCCATTCCGTAAGAGTTCGCTTGGACGATTAGTTTATTATTTACAGTACCATTTACATACGTGTGACTATGCCCACCAAAAATAACATCAACTTCCGGATCTGTTTCATTTGCAATTCGAGTAAGGTCTCCATTTGTCACACCAGACTCATCTGTTGTTCCACCGACATGAGCAAGGACGACAATGGATTTAACGCCAAGACGCTTTAATTGCTGCGTTGATTTATTAATTGCTTCTACTTCGTCAGTGATTTCTACATTTTTAAGCATAGTAGGCATCACGACATTTGGTGTATCAGTTGTAACTACGCCAATGAATCCTACAGGCACACCATTTACCATTTTTACAGTAAATGGCGGTAAAAATAAGCGGCCAGTGGATTTATTATAGAAGTTTGCAGCGACATAAGGGAAATTTGCACCTTTGAAATTCCCTGTTTTTTCGTGATAGCCACCGTAAATGAGACGTTTCATTTCATCAATACCTTCATCAAATTCGTGGTTTCCGATTGTACCAACATCAAATTTTAAGTCATTTAAAAATTCAATCGTTGGTTCGTCTTGTAACAATGCTGAAACTGGTGGACTAGCTCCGACAATATCGCCAGCGTGTACGAGAAGTGTATTCGGGTTTTGCTTTTTACGTTCTTTTAAATAAGTAGCTAAGTAATCAGCGCCACCAGCTTCTTTGTTATTAATTTTTTTAACAGTATCTAGTTGTCCATGGAAATCATTAATACCAAGCATTTGTACGTCTATGTAGCGGTTTTGTTCAGCTGGAGTCTGGGATGGGGGAGCAGCAAATACGGTTGAAAAAGTAATGGTGCTTAAAACGGCAACAGCAGGAATGATTTTTTTCCACATAATCTAATTCTCCTTTTTTATAATCTGACATCATACGACATAATTTTAATAGATTCATAGGATTATATCTATACAAAAAAATAGTTTTTTCGAAAAATTAACATATTTACAAAAAGTGAATAATAGAGTAAAGGACCTTTTTTATTGTCGAGTTCATTGTGTATCTACTATAATGGAGAAAAAAGTAAAAGGTGAGTAGTATGAAGAAAAAGAAACAAAGACAAATGCAAAGACAGGCGCAAGTGAATCAACAAAAGAAAGAGTCGCTTACATTAGGTGATCAATTAAATGATTCACTCATGCAGCAATTAAAGAATAAGAAGAAAGAGTTGCAAGTGAGAGAAGAGGAAAAAGTGGCAGCTGAACAGGAAAGAAAGCGCCAAGAACAAAAAGAACGTGAAAAGAATAAATCATTTGAAGAACTGTTAAGTGAAAGTAACCTTACTTGGAAAGACTTTAAATAATAACGAAAATGATCAGTGAATAACGCTGATCATTTTTTTGACGAGCTTGTAAGAAAAGGGGAGTTAGAATGAGAAAAATTGTAGTTGTTCCGCATGAAAATCATTGGGGTGAAAAATTTCAAATGGAGGCTGAAAGATTAAAAGCGGCGATGCCAGAAAAGGTGAAGGTCCATCATATTGGAAGTACGTCGGTGCCAGGACTGGCAGCGAAACCAATTATAGATATGATTATGGAAGTAGAGAGTATCGACAGAGTAGATAGGTGGAATGAACGTTTTGAAGAGCTTGGCTATATCGTAAAAGGGGAGAATGGTATTTCAAGACGCCGTTATTTTATTCATGGAACGGAGGAAAAACGCTCGTATCACTTACACGTGTTTGAAAAAGGAAACCCTGAGATAGTAAGGCATTTAGCATTTCGTGATTATATGATGGCTCATTGTGAAGAAGCTGAGGCATATGCAACTTTAAAGAAAGAATTAGCTGAAAAGTATACATATGATGGTGCGTTATATTCGGAAGGGAAAACTGAGTTTGTACGTAATGTTGATGAAAAAGCGAAGAAATGGATGGAAAATAATGTTAATTAATGAGTTCGCATTATTTTAGAAAGTATATAAGCTTATTATGTAAACTGTACATATGTTTTGACTTTTTGGTTGAATCTTGTTCAAATAAAGTGGTGGCTTATAAAAAAATGTAATGATGAAAGGGAGACGACTGTGCACATTCCAACAACTACACTTCACAATGGCGTAAAAATGCCGATGATTGGTTTAGGCGTTTATAAAGCGAAAGAAGGCGACGAAGTAAAACAAGCAGTAAAAACAGCGCTAGAAGTTGGATACCGTTCGATTGATACAGCAACTGTATATGAAAATGAAAGCGGTGTCGGAGAAGCAGTTCGTGAATCAGGGATTCCGAGAGAAGACATCTTTATTACAACAAAAGTTTGGAACGATGATCAAGGATACGAGGAAACACTTGAGGCGTTTGAGAAAAGCTTAAAAAAATTACAAATGGACTATGTAGATTTATATTTAATACATTGGCCAATAAGAGGGAAGTATGTTGATACGTACCGAGCATTAGAAAAACTGTATGAAGAAGGTAAAGTGCGCGCGATTGGTGTTTCTAACTTCCATAAACATCATTTAGAACTGCTATTACCAAATTGCAAAATAAAGCCGATGGTAAACCAAGTGGAACTTCATCCGATGTTAACACAATTTGAATTGCGTAATTTCTGTCAAGGTGAGCAAATTCAAATGGAAGCATGGAGTCCATTAATGAGGGGCGGAGAAGTATTTCAGCACCCGATTATTCAGGCCATTGCTACTAAATATGAAAAAACACCTGCGCAAGTTATATTAAGGTGGGATATTCAAAGCGGGATTGTGACGATTCCTAAGTCTGTTACACCATCTCGCATTCAGGAGAATTTTTCTATCTTTGACTTTTCATTAACAGAAGAAGAGATGACTCAAATTAATACGTTAAATCGTAATTTACATGTAGGAACGAATCCTGATAAATATGATACGTTATAAAAAGACGCTACCAGTATGGTAGCGTCTTTTTATCGGTGTAATGCGTACGCATCACATTTCACAATTTGCTGAAGCTGTGTATATTCTGCTGTTGTTAACTGTGTTTGTTTACTAGCTTGTACATTTTCTCGTAATTGCCCAATAGAGCTTGCACCAGGTATAACAGCTGCAACAGTTTCGTTATGTAAGCAATATTGAATAGCTGTTCCAGTTAAGGAGTTTTCTCCAATTATTTCTTTTACATTCGCAAGCGTCGCATATAATTCATCGTAAGAATAAGAAAGGTAATCTTTTTCTTTTACTCTTTCTATCTTTCTTGTATTGTTATCAGTTAATATTCCTTTCGCAAGTGGTCCGCGAGCAATGACGCTAATTTGATGTTCATTAAGAAGCTGGAACCATTCTTCAGGGCGACGATTCAAAAGGCTATATTCCATTAGAACACTAACGATATTTGAACGCTGTGCATATTCACGGATGACATTTGGACGTATAGAAGAAATACCGTAATGGCGAATGATACCTTCTTTTTTCAATTCTTCAAAGGCTTCAATTACTTCATCTATAGGATCTTCAATCGTCCCGCCGTGAAGTTGATAAAGATCAATATAATCAGTTTGAAGTCTACGTAAACTTTCTTTCACTTCAGCCTTTATGTAATTTTTAGAAGGATCCCAAGACCAGCCGTTTTTTTCTTCTGTCCATCGATTCCCAACCTTCGTTGTAAGGATAATTTGGTCTCGTTTTCCTTTTAAGGCTTTTCCAACAAATTCTTCGTTTAATCCATAATCATATAAATCCGCTGTATCAAAAAAATTGATTCCTACATCGATTGCTTCATCGATAATACGCAAGGCTTCTTTTTCAGATGTACCGAGAGACATACAGCCAAGTCCCATTTCTGTCACAAATAAATCTGAGTTTCCTAATTGACGTTTTTTCATAAGTCAACCTCCTTCTCCTTATTCTTATTGTACGCAAGGGAAAAGAGGTTGACAAACGTTTACTTTTTAGTTGCTGTAATCCACTCTTGTACAGTTGTATACTCTTTGCCATATTGTTTTAGCTTATGGCGAATTTGCCATGCTTTTCCGACTAAAGTGACGCGATTTGGTAAAATATAAACTTTCATTTCTATCACGCTCCTTTCAATGTGGTAAAATGTATGAGGAAAGAATAGGAAATAGAACAGGGAGATGAAGTAGTATGAGTAATCTTGCAGAGAGAACAGTAAAAACTGAGCCGATTTTTGATGGTAGAGTTATAAAAGTTCGTGTTGATGATGTAGTATTACCAAATGGAGCAATGAGTAAACGTGAAATTGTAAATCACCCTGGTGCAGTTGCTATTATTGCTATTACTGATGAGGGGAAAATTGTGCTTGTTGAGCAGTATCGTAAAGCGCTTGAAAAGGCGATTATAGAAATTCCGGCTGGCAAGTTAGAACCAGGTGAAAAACCTGAGGTGACAGCAGTTCGTGAATTAGAAGAGGAAACAGGTTATGTATGTGAAAATATGGAGCTTATTACTTCTTTCTATACATCCCCAGGATTTGCAGATGAAATTTTATATGTATATAAAGCGACAGGTTTGACGAAAAAAGAAAATAAAGCTGCGTTAGATGAAGATGAGTTTGTGGAATTAATGGAAGTATCATTAGAAGAAGCAACTACTCTTATGAAAGATCTTCGTATTCACGATGCGAAGACGATGTTTGCAGTACAATATTTACAACTACAAAAATAAACACTCGCCAAAGGCGAGTGTTTTTAATTAATTTTTGCATATACGCGTGCATCACGTAAGCTACCATCTGGTGCTATGAAATCATTTTCCATTGTACCTTCTAGAATAAATTCTAAACGTTCTGCTAAGTTACATGCATTTGTATTTGTTGCATCAATACGAATTTCAATTCTTCGAGCGCTTAGCTTATCAAAGGCAAATTGAATGGCACCTTTCACAGCTTCGGTCATATAGCCTTGTTTTGTATAAGCGCTATGTAGCCAGAAGTGAAGTGAAAACTTTGGAATATCCCAGTTTTCAGGCTTGAGCGTTATAGCTCCGATGAATGTACCAGATACTTTATCGTATAAGTGAAAATCAAGTGTTTCACGAAGTAAAAACTGTCCGTGAGCGTTACGAACGATTTCTTCAGCACTTTCTTCTGTTTCAGCGTTAATTGGCATCCACGGTACTAAGTCTTCTAGAGAAGCTTGTATTGCTTCATACACTTCTGCACCATCACCTGGAAATGGCTTACGAACCTGTAAGCGTTCAGTTTGAAATAATGTTGGAAAATCTAATAATAATGGTTTCAAGAGAAATCCCTCCTATTCTCTACTTTTTAGTTTAGCAAAGTAGAGCGGAATTTCAATGTTAATTCGTCATACTTTTTTCTTTCTTTCATACATTTTTAGTAAGAGTGTGAACGGAGGGAAGAAAAATGTGGAGAAAAACTTGGCAAGACCGTGTAATGTCTCACATACAGGAAAACTCTTCATTATATATATTTAACGCTGTTTTGTTATTGATGGGAGTAATATTTGGAGCAATTCTTGTAAATAGTTTACAATTAAATCAAAAACAAGATTTATCATTTTATTTGCAACGTTTTTTTGGACAAGTTTCTAAAGGAGAATTTGCTATTGCAGGCGAAATGTTTCGAGAAAGTTACTTTTCACAATTAAAATACATTGGATTTATTTGGATTTTAGGGATTTCAATTATTGGATTGCCACTCATTTTTATTTTATTATTTGCAAAAGGAGTAGTTGTCGGATTTACAGTAGGTTTCTTAGTAAGTCAGCATGGATGGAATGGATTATTATTAGCATTCGTTTCTGTATTGCCACAAAATCTCATTATCATCCCAGTATTTCTCGTTATGACAACAATTGCCGCAAGTTTTTCCTTACGCATGATTAGGCATCAATTTATCCGAAAAATAACTGAGCCGCTATTACCATTATTGATCCGTTATACATGCTTCTTTCTTGTAATTGGAGCGGTGTTAGCTCTTGCTTCTAGTGTAGAGGCTTATGCATCACCAGTTTTAATGAAAGAAGTCGTTGAGGCTATTAATAAACAATAAATACTTTATGAGAATAATTATCAATTTGTTTTTATTGTTTTTCTTTTGACAGAAGCCCTTCTTCTGATATAATGGTGTAAGAGTGGCGAGGAGGGAGTAGTACCGAATGGAAGAAAGAATTGAACGAATTAAGAAGCAATTACATGCAGCGAGCTACAAATTAACACCGCAACGTGAAGCAACAGTTCGTGTGCTGCTAGAAAATGAAGAAGATCATTTAAGCGCAGAAGATGTTTACCTCCTTGTAAAAGAAAAGTCGCCAGAGATCGGATTAGCAACCGTCTATCGAACTTTAGAACTATTATCTGAGTTAAAAGTTGTCGATAAGATTAACTTCGGAGACGGTGTTTCACGCTATGACTTACGCCAAGAAGGTGCGCAGCGTTTCCACCATCATTTGATTTGTACACAATGTGGTGCTGTACAAGAAATACAAGAAGATTTACTTGGTGAAGTGGAAAGGAAAGTAGAACATGACTGGAGCTTTAAGGTGAAGGATCATCGTTTAACATTCCATGGGATTTGTAAAAATTGTCAAGAAAATGAAACGGATGAAAAATAACCTTTTCCTATTTAACTAGGAAGAGGTTTTTTATTTGAATAAGGTATAAATTGGTGAAAGCTTGGCATATGTTGTAATAACTTATATTTTGGAGGAATTTACAATGCGCCGAGCTTTAAAATTAACTTTTGATGGGATAAAAGTATTTTTATTATTTACAAGTTGTACGATTTTGTTTTATTTCGCTATACTATGGATAAATGAAGAATATGAAAGCTATCATCGTTATGAAAAGCCAAAAGAAGAGACTGTAGAAAAAGTATCAGGGAATGAAGAGCCGGCAAAGGATGCTTTCGTAAATAGAATGATGTTTTTCTATGAAAATGGGGAGTAGTGTAGATTGGAAGATCAATTAAAAGATTTTATTCATTATATGGTTGTTGAAAAAGGACTAGCGAAAAATACAGTAGTATCTTATGAACGTGATTTAAAAAGTTATGTAAAGTATTTGCAAAATGTAGAACAAGCGAAAAGCTTTCACGAAGTGACACGATTGCACATTGTTAACTTTCTGCAGCACTTAAAAGAAAACGGAAAATCTTCGAAAACATTAGCACGTCATATTGCATCGATTCGTTCGTTTCACCAATTTTTACTTCGTGAACGAGCGGTAGAGCACGATCCATCCGTACATATTGAAACGCCGCAAGGAGAACGGAAATTACCGAAAGTATTGTCAGTTGATGAAGTAGAGGCGTTACTGCAGACACCAAAAATGACGAGCGCTTTTGGGGTTCGTGATAAAGCGATGCTAGAGTTATTATATGCAACAGGACTTCGTGTTTCAGAATTAATTGCATTAAATTTAGAAGATGTACATTTAACGATGGGATTTGTTCGATGCATAGGGAAAGGGAATAAAGAAAGAATTATTCCACTAGGAAGTTTAGCGACGGAAGCGATTCAAAAGTATATTGAAAAGGGAAGAAGAGAATTGATGGGGAAAAAAGTAGTAGATGCACTCTTTTTAAACCATCATGGCAATCGATTATCAAGACAAGGATTTTGGAAAATTTTAAAACGATTAGCGAAAGAAGCAAATATTGAAAAAGAGCTTACACCTCATACATTGCGTCATTCTTTTGCTACGCATTTATTAGAAAATGGAGCAGACTTACGTGCTGTGCAAGAAATGCTTGGACATGCAGATATTTCAACGACACAAATTTATACGCATGTTTCAAAAACTAGATTAAAAGATGTATATAAACAGTTTCATCCGAGAGCATAGGTACTATGCTCTTTTTTCATAGATTCAAAAGGCTATAGCACTTCACAGAAACTTCACAAACATTTCGTACATTGTTTTCAGCAGAAGACTAGAATATTACAATGTATTTCCTCTATACTAAATAAAGTATGAAGGAGGAAATGATGATGAAAAAACTTATTATGACTTTATTTATCGCGATGCTAGCATTGGCTGGCTGTAATACAAACAAAGAAGAACCGAAAAAAGAACAGAAACTAGAAGCTGTAAAAGTAGCAGTTCAAACAAATCCGAAAGAAATTAAACCTGGTGAAAAAACAGAAGTACAAGCACTTGTTACACAAGGAAGAGAAAAGGTAACAGATGCTGATGATGTAAAGTTTGAAATTTGGAAAGCTGGCGACGAAAAGCACGAGATGCTAGAAGGTAAGCATAAAGGAAAAGGTGTTTATGCTGTAGAGAAAACGTTCGAGACGGATGGCGTATACCATATTATTGCTCACACAAATGCGCGTGAAATGCATGTTATGCCAGAAGTAAAAGTGGCTGTAGGAAATGCGAAAGTAGAAGATGCGAAAAAAGAAAATAGTGATCATGGTGCAGGACATGGTGATCATAAAAGCGATACAATGATTCACCTTATGGCTGGTGACATAAAAGCAAATGCTGAATCAACAATGAAAGTTCATTTAAAACAAAAAGAAGAAGCTTTAACTGGTGCTGAAGTACAACTTGAGATTTGGAAAGATGGTGTGGAAAAACACGAATTCATTCCAGCAAAAGAAGGAAATAAAGGGGAGTATGAAACGAAACATACTTTCAAAGAAAAGGGTTCTTACAAAGTGAAAGTTCATGTTAAAAAAGGCGAATTGCATGAACATAAAGAAGAAACAGTAGAAGTAAAATAAAAAGGTAGCTCTTTAGAGCTGCTTTTTTTATTTTTATTCTGAAAATGATTAGTGGGAAAGAACAAAACCGCCACTGATTAAAATTTCACTTTATATGAAGAAATAAATCATAAAATGATTAGCACTTCTGTGCATAATGGATTACAATAGAAGTGTGAAGAAAATGAGAAATTCTACGAAAATGTATTAAAAAGAAAGCGTAAACATGTTATGATATCAGTATCAGATGTCTGACATCTGACTTAGAAAAAACTAGAAATGTTTTTGAGTCGTTTCAAGGTAAACGAAATAGGTTAGAGAATGATTTAAAGAAGTACTGTTTGATAATGAGAACGAAAGATAATTCTTATGGAGAACAGTTTCACTTTATAGCGTTTTGAACATACTACAAGAAGTAGAACTGAACTTATAGGAGGTCGCAGTTATGAATAAATATAAACGTATATTCCTAGTCGTAATGGACTCTGTTGGAATCGGTGAAGCACCAGATGCTGAACAATTTGGTGATTTAGGATCTGACACAATTGGTCACATTGCTGAACATATGAATGGGTTACAAATGCCTAACATGGTGAAATTAGGTCTTGGTAACATTCGTGAAATGAAAGGCATCTCTAAAGTAGAAAAACCACTTGGATATTATACAAAAATGCAAGAAAAATCTACTGGTAAAGATACAATGACAGGCCACTGGGAAATCATGGGTCTTTACATTGATACACCATTCCAAGTGTTCCCAGAAGGATTCCCAAAAGAATTACTTGATGAATTAGAAGAAAAAACAGGCCGTAAAATCATCGGTAATAAACCAGCTTCTGGAACTGAAATTCTTGATGAACTTGGTCAAGAACAAATGGAAACAGGCTCTTTAATTGTTTACACTTCTGCTGATAGTGTACTACAAATCGCAGCACACGAAGAAGTAGTGCCGCTTGATGAGTTATATAAAATTTGTAAAATTGCACGTGAATTAACGTTAGATGAGAAGTACATGGTAGGCCGTGTTATTGCTCGTCCATTCGTTGGTGAGCCTGGAAACTTTACACGTACACCGAACCGTCATGACTATGCATTAAAACCATTCGGCCGTACAGTAATGAATGAATTAAAAGATAGTGATTATGATGTGATTGCTATCGGTAAAATCTCTGACATCTATGATGGTGAAGGGGTAACTGAATCACTTCGTACGAAGTCTAACATGGATGGAATGGATAAGCTTGTAGATACATTAAATATGGACTTTACAGGTCTTAGCTTCTTAAACTTAGTTGACTTTGATGCATTATTCGGTCACCGTCGTGATCCACAAGGATACGGAGAAGCTCTGCAAGAATATGATGCACGTCTTCCAGAAGTATTCGAAAAACTAAAAGAAGATGATCTATTATTAATTACAGCAGACCACGGTAATGACCCAGTGCATCATGGTACTGATCATACACGTGAATATGTACCGTTATTAGCATATAGCCCAAGCATGAAAGAAGGCGGAAAAGAGTTACCACTTCGTCAAACATTTGCTGATATTGGTGCAACTGTAGCAGAAAACTTCGGTGTGAAAATGCCAGAATACGGAACAAGCTTCTTAAACGAGCTAAAGAAATAGGGGGATAAACAAATGAATCGTGAACTTATTACAAAATCAGCTTCATATTTAAAAGAGAAATTTCAAGAGACACCACAAGTAGGACTAATCCTTGGATCTGGACTAGGTGTATTAGCGGATGAAATCGAGAATGCAGTAACAGTACCTTACAGTGAAATCCCTGAATTCCCAGTTTCCACTGTAGAAGGCCATGCAGGTCAACTAGTATTCGGTACACTTCAAGGTGTAACAGTAGTAGCAATGCAAGGACGTTTCCACTTCTATGAAGGATATGATATGCAAAAAGTAACATTCCCAGTTCGTGTTATGAAAGAACTAGGAGTAGAAACAGTTGTTGTAACAAATGCAGCTGGTGGTGTAAATACATCATTCGAACCAGGTGATCTTATGTTAATTTCAGATCACATTAACTTCATGGGTACAAATCCATTAATCGGACCAAATGATTCTGAAATGGGTGTACGTTTCCCTGATATGTCTACATCATATACAGTAGAGCTTCGCGAAATGGCGAAACAAGTTGCAGCAGACTTAAATATTAAAGTACAAGAAGGTGTATACGTTGGAATGACAGGTCCTGTATATGAAACACCTGCTGAAATTCGTATGCTTCGCACACTTGGTGGAGATGCAGTTGGTATGTCAACAGTACCTGAAGTAATTGTAGCGCGTCACGCTGGTATGAAAGTACTTGGTATTTCTTGTATTTCAAATATGGCAGCTGGTATTTTAGATCAGCCACTTCACCACGATGAAGTAATCGAAACGACAGAACGTGTTAAAGCTAACTTCTTAGCATTAGTAAAAGCAATCGTAAAACAAATGAAGGGGTGACCTCACAATGAGAATGGTGGACCTAATTGCAAAAAAACGTGACGGACATGCATTAACGACAGAAGAAATTAACTTTATTGTTGAAGGATATACAAATGGTGATATTCCTGATTATCAAGTAAGTTCACTTGCAATGGCAATTTTCTTCCAAGATATGAACGATCAAGAACGTGCAGATTTAACGATGGCAATGGTAAATAGCGGTGATACAATCGACTTATCAGCTATTGAAGGAGTAAAAGTAGATAAGCACTCGACAGGTGGCGTTGGTGATACAACAACACTTGTATTAGGTCCATTAGTAGCCGCTTTAGGTGTACCGGTTGCAAAAATGTCTGGACGTGGTCTAGGACATACTGGTGGTACAATTGATAAATTAGAAGCAGTTCCGGGATTCCATGTTGAAATCGAAAATGATGAATTCATGCGTCTTGTAAATGAAAATAAAATCGCAGTTATTGGTCAAAGTGGAAACTTAACACCTGCGGATAAAAAATTGTATGCACTTCGTGATGTAACGGCAACAGTAAACTCAATTCCGCTTATTGCAAGCTCAATTATGAGTAAAAAAATTGCTGCTGGTGCAGATGCAATTGTTCTTGATGTAAAAACTGGAGCAGGTGCATTTATGAAAACAGATGAAGATGCAAAACGTTTAGCAGAAGCAATGGTGCGCATTGGTAATAACGTTGGTCGTAATACGATGGCTGTTATTTCTGATATGAGTCAACCACTTGGTGAGGCTATTGGTAACGCACTTGAAGTACAAGAAGCAATTGATACATTACAAGGTAAAGGACCGAAAGATTTAGAAGAGTTATGTTTAACGCTTGGAAGTCAAATGGTATACCTTGCTGGACAAGCTTCATCTCTAGAAGATGCACGTGAGAAATTAATCGAAGTAATGAACAACGGTAAGGCGCTAGAATCATTTAAAACGTTCTTATCAGCGCAAGGCGGCGATGCATCTGTTGTTGATGATCCTTCTAAATTACCACAAGCACAATTTAAAATTGAAGTGGAAGCGAAGGAAGACGGTTATGTATCAGAAATCGTTGCAGATGAAATCGGAACAGCAGCAATGCTTTTAGGAGCAGGACGTGCGACGAAGGAATCTGAAATTGATTTAGCAGTTGGCTTAATGCTTCGTAAAAAAGTAGGGGACAGCGTGAAAAAAGGTGAATCCCTTGTTACCATTTACGCAAACCGTGAAAATGTAGAAGACGTAAAAGCAAAAATTTATGAGAACATGAAGATCTCTAAAGAGCATGTAGATGCACCAACATTAGTGCACGGCATCGTTACTGAATAATAAAGAAGGGCCAGGGAGTGTTTCTCCTTGGCTTTTTTTACTATTTTTTGTTTATAATAATAATGGGTGAAAATATGATTAGAATTTGTGCAATAACAAAAACAGATGAAGTATTATATGATGTTTCGCTAGAGGAAACAAAGAAAGACCATATTGTATGGTATTGGCTAGATTTATATAAGCCAACGAAAGAAGAGTATACATACATTTTGCAAGATCATTTTAAGTTCCATCCCCTTGCAATTGAAGACTGCATAGAATATGTACAGAGGCCAAAAGTTGATTTTTATGATGGATATAACTTTTTAGTTCTTCATGCATTTGGTGAGGATGGATTAGAACCTCACGAGATTGATTTATTTATTAGTGATCGTTATATTGTTTCTTTCCACTTTTCTCATAACAATGCAATTGAAAGAGTATGGAAAACGCTTGGAGAAAAGAAGCGTATTAAAAATAGTCCCCTGCACGTAGCGCATACAATTATCGATCAAATTGTAGATGACTATTTTGCGCCTGTATATTACATTGAGGATCATTTAAATGCAATTGATGATAATTTAACGGGTGAAACGGCAGGAAGTGTACTAGAAGAAGTATTTGATATACGTGCAGATTTATCGAAGTTAAGACGTACAATTATTCCGATGCGTGATTTATTGTATCGTATTTTAAATTCGACTCGTTTTTACGGTATAAGTGATCATGAAATTTATTTTAAAGATATACATGATCATTTGCTTAAATTGACCGAAATGATTGAAGCAAGCCGGGAGTTAACAGCAGATATTCGAGATAGCTATTTTTCATTAAACTCGCATCATATGAATAACATTATGAAAACATTAACTGTATTCTCGACTATTTTCATGCCATTAACATTTATTGCGGGAGTATATGGAATGAACTTTACGCATATGCCAGAGCTCGGTGGACAATATAGTTATTTTATTTGTTTACTTATTATGGCACTAATTGGTGGCGGCATGATGGCTTGGTTTTATAAAAAAGGATGGTTTAAGTAAAAAACACCGAGGGAAAATTCCTCGGTGTTTTTACTTAACCAATAGCATGTAATACGAACATGGCTAAGAATAAGCATGTAATGATATACATAGACGGTGCGACTTCTTTACGCTTTCCAAGAGCAACTTTTAAGATAGGATAAGCAATAAATCCGAACGCAATGCCATCAGCGATACTATATGTGAGCGGGATCATGACGATAATTAAGAATGCTGGAAATCCTTCTGAAAAATCGTTCAGAGGAATTTGTTGAATGCTTGTAATCATCAGGCCGCCAATAATAATTAAGATTGGTGCAATGGCACTATCAGGAATTAGTTTGACAAACGGAAGTGCAAACAGTGATGCAAAGAATAACAACCCTGTAACGATAGACGTCAGACCTGTCTTTCCGCCTGCAGTAATACCTGCGGCACTCTCTACTGTTGATACGGTAGGGCTTGTGCCAAATAGACCACATGTCATTGCTGAAATTGCATTGGCTTGGTAAGCACGTGGGAATTTACGGTCATCTTCTAATAAACCGTGCAGAAGTCCCATGTTCTCAAAAATAAGCACCATGCTTAAGGAGAATGTTGCAATCCAAAATGGTAAGGAAGAAAGTTTGCCAAATGACATAGCCCCAAACACATCGCCGTAATTAGCGAATGAGAATGAACTATTTCCGATTTGACTTGTATCAACAAGGCCAAACAGCCATGCAATACCAGTTCCTATTGCAATCGTCCATAAAAAGTTTCCACGTACGTTACGAATAAATAATACGAGTGCAACGATAAGAGTAAGCACGGTCGCAAGAACGACAGGGCTACTTAATTTACCCATTGCAACAGCAGTATTTGGATTCGAAACGACTAAACCACCTTTTTGCAATCCGATAAATGCTAAAAATAATCCGATGCCGACAGTGATAGCTTCCTTTAGTGACTTTGGAATCGATACTGAAAGCACGCGAGCGATTGGTGTAAACGCAGCAATTGCAAAAATAATACCAGAGATGAAGACAGCTGCTAATGCTTCCTGCCAAGTTAATCCGAGCGTATGGACAGCAGTGTACGTGAAGAATGCATTTACACCCATACCAGGGACAAGAATAGCAGGTGCATTTGCCCAAAATGCCATGAGCAGACATCCGACAAATGAACTGAAAACAGTTGCTAAAATTCCAGCTTCAAGAGGAATGCCAGCATCGGATAAAATGGATGCATTTACAATCATAATATATACGATCGTAAAAAATGACGTAACTCCAGCTAAAACTTCTTGTTTTGGTGATGTTTCGTGTAAACCTAATTTAAATGTTCTTTCAAGTATTCCTTTCATGTTAAACCTTCTTTTTCATATCCCTCTCCCACCCGTGATATCTCTTTCGTAAGAGCTCACCGTCCTTTATTATATCAGAACATCATGTTTTTACAACAAGGAAAATGATAACGTTTACTTATAAATAGAATTATTTATAAATACGTAAAAATCGCCCGTATTGTAGAAATGATCTCTAATTCTCCCGATTGAATGGGAGGAGCTGCTTGTGCATGTAAAGTAGCATAGGAAGCGACTTCCCTTGGTAATTGAGCAGATTCTTCAACGAATGAGAGTGGAACGGGATTAATGTTTAAATTGTATGTACTCGCAATAGCACGAGCTTTTTCTACAGCTTGTTGCAGGGCTTGAATGAGAGCTTGCTCATAATATTTATTTGGGTGAGATATTCGAAACCGTAAACCTTTTGCTACGTTTGCTCCATTTGAAACGGCTATATCATATACTTCCCCTGCTTTTTGTACATTTAAAACGGTAATTTCATACAAATGTTCCACCCGATATCCTTGTAGTAATGCTTTATCATTTACATACTCGTATTGAGGAGTGATCGTATAAGAAATCGTTTCTATATCTTTATCAGCGATACCAAGCTGTTTAAGTGCATCCAGCAATTGTTTTGATTGTACTGCATTTTCTTCTTGCGCTTGTTTCACATTTTTACTATCAGTTCGAATGCCAAGTGTTAGTATAACGACATTTGGTTTCGCTTTGACAATACCCTCACCTTGTACAGTAATAGTCGCTTCTTTACCAGTATTAGCTGTGCGTACATTGTGTAAATAAGGATTCATTCCACCTTGCATCTTCCATCACCATCCTTTTTATATGTATATGTGTGAATAAAAAAGAAATTTGTATGAAAAAGTTACATAAATGGGAATGTTAAAGAAAGAAAGCATATACAACGAGGGTATTTATAGATTATAATATGTGTAAATATGATAAAAAAGGGACGAGGCTAGTGAACGAAAAAAGAGAAACACTGATTTTAGAGTTATCCGGATCATTTCGAAAGATGATACGTTTATTACAAAATGATATTAATACACGTTTTGCAGAACATATGCCATATAATGAATTTTCTGTATTACGCGCGTTATTTTTAAACAGTCCACAGATGGCTTCGCAAATTGCGAGTGAAGTAAACGTAACCTCCAGTCATATTACAGCTGTTACAGATCGTCTTGTACGAAAAGGATTAGTAGAAAGAAAACGTTCTAATTCAGATCGTCGTATCGTGTACTTAGAAATTACAGAACACGGAAGAGAAGTAACTGAAAAACTAGAAGCTGTACGAAAAGAATATTATAAAGAGAGATTTAAAGGTTGGAGCGACCAAGAAATAGAAATGGTGTTAGAGCTATTTGGCCGCGTATTATAATAAATGAGGATAGGGAGCGACAGCTTTCCTATCCTTTTTCTTTTGAATAAAAACATTTTGAAACTCCAATACTTTAATTAAAAAGAATCGGAGTGAAAAATAATGAAACGTATTTGTACGCTTTTCATTATGATTGGAAGTTTTTTCTGCTTTCATCAATTCGCGGATGCCGCAACACCTCTTCAAGTCGTTCAAAAAGAATTACAACATATTTCAAATAAGCAACCTGTTTTATATTCAAAACTATGGATTCGCTCTATGCAGAATGCTATTTTATTTCATCACAGTGATAACATTCGGCATGAAGATACGATAAGCAATGTAACGAAGTCTTCTCTTGTAAAAGTAAAACAACTTCCACTTCAAAAAGCATCACAGTACATCCCGAGATTATCACAATATATTTCTAAGTTTGAGGCTGAGAATGTGCAAGTGTATTATGTTGCAGCGCGTTATGAAGTAAAAAAAGAAAATCCGTATCAATTAAATGGAATGAATTATTTTATGCAAGTGTTTATTCAACAAGGTGGAGAATGGAGAATTGCTGAAAGTATAGTTGCTCCAACAGATCAAATTGTCGCAAATGGTGACGGGTTTGGAACGAAACAAGAAAAAGGGTATGGGAAAAGAAGAGAGAATGTGAAATAACCTCCTCAATAAGAGGAGGTTATTTTATTTAAAATTCCAAGAGACTTTCCATTTTAATATTTTAGGTAGGAAGAAATATGTAATGAAACTAGTCACTAAAAATCCGATGTAAAAGCTGGACAATGAGTGCGCTCGACTTAGTATTAAACCTCCAACGATCCCCCCAAAGAAAATCGCACAAGCCAAAACTACTTTTTGTAGTTTTGGATATAATAAGTAGTTACCATTTCGCTCATTGATTGAACGGGCATATAAATATATACCGAGTGGTAATAAAATAATGGTATGTACGATAGGGCCAAGCAATGTTTTTGCCGGGGGGATTTTTGTAAAGTTTGGTTCGTTATGACGTACTCCATTTTGATCAGTATAAGCGCTTTGTGGATCATAATTAAAGTAAATATTAAAATCTTCTGCTGGACTAGAAATACGTATGTTTTCCATAACATTATGTATAATACCATTGTTCTCATGAAAGTCGGCACTCGAGTGAACAGCAATGACTCCTGATATTAGAGATGGAAGTAACGCTGGGAAGATTAATATAGCTGCAGTAAGAAATCCTTGCGATATCACATTTCCAGCGATTGTTCCTATACATAAGGCAAGTGTATAAATAGCAATTAATACAATTAACATGTATATAAAGTAACGATGAAAGGGGGAGAATACTTGATATTTATTATGAAAAGTCAACTTTTTCATAATAGCAAATAGTCCCCAGTTTAGAACGACAACAGCGGCGATATTACAGATTCCAAACAACCACTTTGTTATATAAAGGTGCGAACGTTTAAAGGGCATAGACCATAACAAGTCGCTAGCGTTATTTTGTCTTTCCCATCCAATTAACGTACAAGCTAGAACGATTAGCAAACTACCTAACAGCATGATAGAATCTAGAAGTGTTAAATCAAAATTGTAATGATATATAGCTTTCCATTTTTTGTTCATATTTAGAAAATATTGCTGTTGAATAGAAGTCATATAGTATTTATATGATAAAGTACAGAAGCTGACGAGCCAAAATAACCATATAACATATTTACTTTGTTGATACGTTCTTAGCCACAGTGCTTTTTGAAACATAGGATCTCTCCTTTAAAAAACTTTATAATTTGTTAAGCGTGATAATGCAATATAAGTAATGATTCCAGCGAGAAACAAACTGATATAGTAGTTAGGTAAGAAAAAAAATTGATTGATTTTATAGCCACCTAGTAATGCAAAGTAAATGGTTGTCCCCCATATACATATTCGTAAATGCTTTTGGAAAATAAATATCTTTTGACTGTTTTCATTTGGCGATCGTGTATATAAATATGTTCCAAGTAGTAAGTAAACTATTGTATAAAAAATAGGGACTAACATCGATTTAGCTGAATAATAGTGATGAGATGCTGGATCTCTTAAAGTAGTTGAATCGTTGTCCTGCTTTCGGTATTCTGGATTATAATTATAATCAATAGAAAAACGATATATTGGTGCAACTATATTTGTTTTTTGGTTGAATTCATAAAGGTGTTGATCTAATTTATTACTTTTAGTATTGGTAGCCTCTAAATGGTTTAGCGTAAAAGTGTATATTAGCGGAATAAATGTAAGTCCCATTAGTAGCCACGGAATACAAAAAACAAGCTGTGAAACAACACTTCCAGTAAAAGTACCGATGCATAATGCAGCTGTGTATACTGCTACATAAGAAACAATCGCATAAAGAAAGTATCGATGAAATGGACTAAAAGATTGATAATCAAAATGAATCGTTGTTCTATAAATAACATACATAAGGATCCAATTGATAAGTAACGAGACTAAAATACAAAATGAACCAAAAGCCCATTTAGATAAGAAAACATCTTTTCTTTTAAACGGCATCGTCATAAGTAGTGTATTAGATTGGTTGCTACGTTCCCATCCTATCAATAAGCAGGCTAAAGCAATGATAAGAACAGTTAACCAAAAACTATTACCTTCTCCTGAAGAAAAGATATAAAAATAATAATACTGTTTACCTTTTTCTTGTAATTCGTAATATTTATCGAGTTCCATCTGAGCACTTCTATAGTATCCTAAAGATAAAAGATAAAGCGAACTAAAGAAGAATAGTAACACAGCATATTTCCCGCGCTTCCAATTCCACATCCATAACGCCTTATGAAACATACCCATCCTCCTCCAGTGTCGTAACGAAGACATCTTCAAGCGACATTGTTAATTCTTCAATGAGCAGTGGTTGTTCTTTATAAAACTTTTCCAGTGTTGTAGCTACATTTCCCTCGATTAAGATTGTATATACTTTTCCTGTTTGATTTAATATTTTAATATTGCTTAAGTTTTCTAGTTTTTGAGGTAGTGAACGTTCATAAGCTACTTGGATTTTAGCAAATCGTGATTTGGCATCGTCTAGTGATGTAATAGACGAAATAGTATGGCCTTTTAATATAATGATTGTATCTGCAATTTGTTCCACTTCATCTAAATGGTGAGTGGAGATGAAAATGGTAATCTCTTTTTCTGCAACTTCTCCAACGAGAAACTGTAAAATTTTCCTTTTCACGATAGGATCAAGTCCATTTGTCGGTTCATCTAAAATGATATATTCTGCTTTTGTAGAAACAGCTAAAATGATGGCGAGCAGTGCTTTCATTCCTTTTGAGTAACTACGAATTCTTTTGTTTGGTAAGTTAAAACGTTCTAACAGTTCATAGAAATATGCTTCATCAAATGCGGTATAAACCTCTTTGTAAAACTTTACAATTTCTTTTACCGTATATCCATTCAATATGTTAGTAGAATCCGGAACATATACGATTTTTTGCTTTATTTCAGGACACTGATGAACGTTTGTATCTTCATATGTAACAGTCCCTTCATCAGGGTCTAAAATGCCGACCATCGTTCGTAATAAAGTTGTTTTCCCCGCACCGTTTCTTCCGAGTAATCCGATGATACTCCCTCTTTGCAATGTGAAAGAAACATCATCTAAAATCGTTTGATTATCAATTGTTTTCTTCAAGCTTGTCACTTTCAGCATCCGCATTTCCTCCAATCTCTTTATAGTATGAATCTATCCAATCATGAATTTTATCTTTCGTAACACCAAGATAAGAGGCTTCTAATAGTAATTGATGAAATTGCTTTTCAACCATAGCGATTTTCCTTTCGTCTAATGTTGGGGTAATCGATTGGGATACAAATGTTCCTTTTCCTCGTAATGTTTCAATAATCCCTTGTCGCTCTAACTCTTGATACGCTTTACTCACTGTATTTGGATTTATAACGAGTAAAGAAGCGAGTTCTCGTACAGAAGGTAGTTTGTCACTTGGAGCTAACATGTTCTTTAATACGAGTTCTTTTATATTTTGAACAATTTGTTCCCATATCGGAGTGTTGCTTCTTGGATCAAGTTGAATATGCAAGAGCAATGTCTCCTTTCTAACTTGTATTAAGTGTACTATTTCGAGTAATACACTTAATACAATAAAGGTGATGAATTTGTTTGTCAACTGAAAATGTTAGAAAAATATGGTATTAAAAAACAGCGAATTGGAAAAAATAGGTTTGATATAGAATGGAGGGTTAGTCATGAAGCGAGTTTTTGGAATACTTGTTTGTTTCATGTTATTGCTTTCTGGTACTTCAGTTAGTTTCGCACAATCTGAGAAGACGAAGCAGGATAAAACAGAAGAAACAACGCCGAAGTTAGCAGAACAAGCGTCGTCAGCAATCGTAATTGAACAAGATACAGGTAAAGTTTTGTTTGATAAAAATCCAAATGAGAAATTACCGCCTGCTAGTATGACGAAGATTATGACAATGCTATTAATTATGGAACAAGTTGAAAAAGGAAAACTAAAACTGACCGATAAAGTGAGAGCAAGTGAGCATGCAGCTTCAATGGGTGGATCACAAATCTTTTTAGAGCCTGGAGAAGAGATGACCGTAAATGAAATGCTAAAGGGTATTGCAATTGCATCTGGAAATGATGCGTCTGTTGCAGTAGCAGAGCATATCGCTGGTTCAGAAGAAGGTTTTGTAAATATGATGAACAAAAAAGCGAAAGATTTAGGACTGAAAAATACTCATTTTCAAAATCCGACAGGTCTTCCGGCTAAAGATCATTATTCCACAGCAAATGATATGGCTATAATGGCGAAAGAATTGATGAAGTACCCACTTATTCGCAAATACACAGGAAAATACGAAGACTATTTACGTGAAGATACGGATAAGAAGTTTTGGCTCGTTAATACGAATAAGTTAGTGCGTTTTTATCCTGGAGTAGATGGTGTAAAAACGGGCTTTACGACAGAAGCAAAATATTGTTTAACAGCATCGGCTGAAAAGAATGGGATGCGTGTTATTTCAGTTGTTATGGGAGCACCTACATCGAAAGAACGGAACAATCAAGTAACGAAGCTTCTTGACTACGCATTTGGTCAATATATGACAAAGAAATTGTATACACGAGGCGAAAAAATTAAGACTGTCCAAGTAGGAAAAGGGAAAAAAGAAAAAGTAGATTTAGTTGCGTCAGATAATGTATCTCTTCTTATGAAGAAGGGCGAAAATATGGACAAGGTAAAGCAAGAAGTAATTGCTGAAAAGAAAGTGAAAGCGCCGATTAAAAAGGGCGATGCGCTTGGTACACTTGTTATAAAAAAAGATCAAGATGTTTTATTAAAACAAACAATTGTAGCAAAAGAAGATGTTGCTGCAGCGAGCTGGTGGGAGTTATTTAAAAGAAGTTTTGGGATGTTTTCAACATCAAAATAGCGGCAAATATTTTGCCGCTTTTCTATTCGTATGTAAGTAAATAATTGCTGAATGGTTTCACTTTATGGCGAAATAGTTCTTCTTTTGTCAGTAGGAAGGATTCTTATGTTGTATCACGAAAATCTTTATGTATGTAAATGAGTAAAGTTTGAGCATAAGGAGGAAATCGTGTGAGTCTTTCCATGCAATTAGAAGTAAAACGTGACGTCCTATGTGTGAGGCTAGCGGGTGAATTAGATCATCATACTGCTGAAGAGTTGCGAACGAAAGTAACAGATATGATTGAGACACATGGTGTTCATCATATTGTTTTGAGCCTAGAGAACTTATCGTTTATGGATAGTTCTGGTTTAGGTGTTATATTAGGCCGATATAAGCATGTAAAGGGATTAGGTGGAGAAATGGTTGTTTGTGCAATTTCACCGCCTGTTAAACGTTTATTTGAAATGTCGGGCTTATTTAAAATTGTTCGCTTAGAAGAAAGTGAAGCGCATGCGCTCGCGACGTTGGGGGTGGCATAAATGAGAAATGAAATGAACCTTCAATTTTCAGCGTTAAGTCAAAATGAATCGTTCGCTCGCGTTACAGTAGCTGCTTTCATTGCACAACTAGATCCTACGATGGAAGAACTTACAGAGATTAAAACAGTTGTGTCAGAAGCGGTTACGAATGCAATTATTCATGGGTACGAAGGAAATGCAGAAGGTGTTGTTTATATTTCTGTAATTTTGGAAGAAGCAATGGTGAAACTCACGATTCGAGATGAAGGGATTGGTATCTTTAATTTAGATGAAGCGAGACAACCCCTTTTTACAACTAAACCTGAATTAGAGCGTTCCGGAATGGGATTTACTATCATGGAAAATTTTATGGATGAAGTAGAAGTTATTTCAAACGAATCTTTCGGGACAACAATCCATTTGACAAAATACTTATCAAATAGTAACGCTCTATGCAATTAAGGAGAATAGCCTATGGACATAGAGGTCAAAAATGAGAAGAAGAAACCTCAGTTAAAGGACCACGAGCTAAAAGCGTTAATTCAAAAAAGTCAAGATGGAGATCAACAAGCAAGAGATACAATTGTTCAAAGTAATATGCGTCTCGTATGGTCGGTTGTGCAACGTTTTCTTAATCGCGGATACGAACCAGACGATTTGTTTCAAATTGGATGTATTGGACTCTTAAAATCGGTAGATAAATTTGATTTATCTTTCGACGTGAAATTTTCAACATATGCAGTTCCCATGATTATTGGCGAAATACAACGATTTTTACGTGATGATGGATCAGTGAAAGTAAGTAGGTCTTTAAAAGAAACAGGAAACAAAATTCGAAAGATGAGAGATGAGCTTTCGAAAGAATTCGGAAGGGCTCCAACGATTAATGAAGTAGCTGAAGCGTTAGAACTAACGCCAGAGGAAGTGGTTCTGGCGCAAGAAGCAAGTCGTGCCCCTTCATCCATACATGAAACGGTGTATGAAAACGACGGAGATCCAATTACTATTTTAGATCAAATTGCAGATCAATCTGAAACGAAATGGTTTGATAAAATTGCTTTAAAAGAAGCAATTAGAGAATTAGATGAGAGAGAGCGTTTAATTGTATATTTACGCTATTATAAAGACCAAACTCAATCAGAAGTAGCAGAGCGAATAGGTATTTCGCAAGTGCAAGTTTCAAGACTTGAAAAGAAAATATTAAAACAGATGAAAGATCGAATAGATGAATAGTTATCTATTCGATCTTTTTTTATGACTTTAATAGGAGGAGATTGTAAACTTTCTTAAAAATTAACAGAATTTATTGATAATTTAGTAAATTTAAAATATAATCCAATTATGAACTTGTCACAAAGGGGGAAGGAAATATGGAAACGAGGCAACAATGGGGAACGAGGGCTGGATTCATTTTTGCAGCGGTCGGCTCTGCCGTTGGATTAGGAAACATATGGCGTTTTCCTTATACGGCGTATGAAAATGGGGGAGGCGCATTCTTTTTACCGTACTTATTCGCATTATTAACGACTGGTATTTCATTATTGGCGTTTGAATTTGCTCTTGGGCACCGTCACCGTGGTTCAGCACCACTTACGTTCTTCCGTATTCATCCGCGTGCTGAATTTATCGGTTGGTGGCAAATGTGTGTAACATTTATCGTTTCAACATATTATGCAGTAATTATTGCTTGGTCTATTTCATATACGTATTTTGCAATTACTGGCGCATGGGGGAAAGATACGGAATCATTTTTATTTAAAGAGTATTTACATGTTGCAGATAAACCGGGACAGTTTGGAGGGCTCGTACCGGAAGTATTAATTCCACTAGCTCTCGTTTGGATTATTGTGCTTGGTGTTGCTTTTAAAGGAGTTAAAAAAGGAATCGAAGTTGTGAACCGTATTTTCATCCCTTTACTAGTTGTTATGTTCCTTATTATCGTAGTTCGTGCAGTGACGATGGAAGGTGCAATGCAAGGATTAGATGCATTCTTTAAACCAGATTGGAGTCGTATTTTTGACGGAAAAGTATGGCTTGCTGCTTACGGTCAAATCTTCTTTAGCTTATCTTTAGCATTTGGAATTATGATTACGTATTCTAGTTATTTACCGAAAAACTCAGATACAACAAATAATGCCTTTATTACTGGATTTGCAAACTCAGGATTTGAATTATTAGCAGGGATTGGGGTCTTTGCGGCTCTTGGATTTATGGCAAATAATATGGGAGTACCAGTTGATAAAGTGGCAAGTGCTGGTGTAGGGCTTGCGTTCGTAGTATTCCCGCAAATTATTAATGAATTACCGATGTCACCTTTATTTGGCGTATTATTTTTCTTATCATTAACGGTTGCCGGAATTACATCCCTCATCTCGCTTGCGGAAGTATGTTTTGCTGCTGTATCTGAAAAGTTCAGCTTAAGTCGCCAAAAAACAATTGGAATTATGGGGACGCTTCTCGTACTCGTTTCTCTCGTTTTTGCGACACGTGGCGGGCTTATGTTCCTAGATGTTGTGGATTACTTCGCTAATAACTTCGGATTAATTACAATTGCTCTAGCGGAAGTAGTTACGATAGGACTCATTTTACGTCGTTTACCAGTTTATCAAAATCACGCAAACTTCGTATCTGATATTAAGTTAGGGACGTTTTGGAGAGTGAGTTTACTCGTTATTACTCCGCTTATGTTAGGGTACATGTTAATTGATGGTACAATCCAAAATATTAAAAAGAACTATGGAGGTTACCCAACGGAGTTTGTCGTAACATATGGTTGGTCAATTGCAGCAGCGTTCCTTATCATTGCGCTAATCATTAGTTTAAAGAAATGGAATGCACAAATACATTCAGATTCTGCTAAGCTTGAAAAAGAATGGAAAGATCGAGGTGTTTCATAATGAGTGGATCAGCGATTATGATGATGGTTATTGGAATAGTAGTCATTTGGGGAGGGCTCGCATTAAGCATTGCAAATTTATTTAAGAAAAAAGCATAAACTAAAAAACATCTGTACCGAAATGGTACAGATGTTTTTTTATGAAAAAATTGTATTAGAAAAAAATTGAATAACCATACTACAACTACGAGGAAGAGTGAAGAGGTGAATGGAAATTGGAACAAACAATTTATATTAAAATGCGTAATCGATTAAAAGTTTCTCCTACGTATGAAGTAAAGCTGGGAGATGTTGCTCAACTTGCCGGAGATGCTGCAGTAGTTCAGTCGTTACAGGATGAGGTAATTTATAAAATTACAGCGCGTGATAAAACGCATGTTGTAATTGATGTTATGAAAATAATTGAGATTATTAGGCGAAAAACCGCTCATATACAAATTAATTTACTCGGTTCTGGACAAACTCTTGTTGAAATTATATATGAAAAAAAGAAAGTACATCCGATTTTTTTCGGACTTGTATGGTTGTTACTTTTCATTGGAGCAGCTCTTGCCATCATATATTTTCATGAAGATGTAAGCATGCAACAAGTGCACCAACGATTATATTACATGATTACGGGAGAATTTAAGGCGCAACCACTTTTATTTCAAATTCCTTATTCATTAGGTCTTGGGCTAGGCATGGTTTTATTTTTTAATCATGTATTTCAAAAGCGTATTAATGAAGAGCCGAGTCCGTTAGAAGTGGAGATGTTCCAATACCAGCAATCACTTGACCAATATGTAATTGTTCATGAAAACAAGGATAATATGAAACAACTTACCGATGATTGAGTCTGGATTCGTTATTTTAATTGCTTTAGCAGGAGGAATTGCTGTAGGTAGCGGATATGTTGCGTTTTTAGCTGTACTTGGTATAATCCCTCGTCTAGCTCAATTAACGAGAAGTGGAAAGCACATTCAATATTTTGAGTGGGCAGTTATTGCAGGTACATTAACAGGAGCTTGGTGTAGTTTGAAAAACATTACATTTCAAACATCGCAATATTGGCTTGTTATATTAGGAATATTTTGTGGTACATTCATTGGAATGCTCGCTGCCGCATTAACGGAAGTGTTAAATGTTCTACCTATTTTAGCGAAACGAGTAGGGGTAGAGGGGAAGATTGTTGTTTTACTCGTTGCTCTTGTACTTGGAAAAGTAATAGGCTCGTTGTTTCACTGGATTTATTTCGTAAAGTAGGAGGCAATATATAAATGACAGGGCGAAAACTAAAGGACGATTACGTAAATAAAGTGAAGGAATACCATCCGAAGCCAAATTATTTTATAAATTGTGTTAAGGCATTTTTTGTAGGTGGATTCATTTGTACAATCGGAGAAGTATTGATGAAATTTTATATACATTATTTTCATTTTAGTGAACAAGAGGCAGGGAATCCAACAGTCGCAACTCTTGTACTATTATCGGCGATTTTAACAGGTTGTGGTGTATATGATAAAATCGGTCAATTTGCTGGAGCAGGTTCGGCCGTACCTGTTACGGGATTTGCGAATTCTATGGCAAGTGCTGCGCTAGAGCATAAGAGTGAAGGAATTGTACTTGGGGTTGCTACAAACATGTTTAAGCTAGCGGGAAGTGTAATCGTTTTTGGTGTTGTCGGTGCGTACATTATTGGGTTAATAAGATATACTTTTAAAATTTTTATGTCTTAAAGGAGGGGCTAGTATGAGGTTGACAGGAAAACAAACGTGGGTATTTCAAAATGATATTTATGTGAATGCAACCGGTACTGCCGTCGGTCCAAAAGAAGCTGAAGGCCCTCTTGGAAAGGAATTTGATATTTCATATGATGATTTACATTGCGGAGAGGAAAACTGGGAGCTTGCGGAACGAAGATTAATGTCAGATTCTATTCAACAAGTCATGCAAAAAGCAAATGTAGAAACATCACAAATTGATTTCTTTTTAGCGGGTGACTTATTAAATCAAACAGTAACAGCAAATTACGTTGCGCGTAAGTGGGGAATTCCCTTTTTAGGCATGTTTAGTGCTTGTGCGACCTCGATGGAGACTTTAGCGGTCGGATCAGCCTTTATAGATGGCGGATTCGCAAATCGTGTTTTAGCGACGGTAAGTAGTCATAATGCAACAGCTGAAAGACAGTTTCGTTATCCAACAGAGTATGGGGGACAAAAACCAGGAACAGCAAATTCCACTGTTACAGGTGCGGGATCCATATTAATTAGTAAAGAAAAAAGTGCCATTAAAATCAAGGCGGCTACGATTGGAAAAGTGCAAGATTTAGGAATTGCGAACCCTTTAGATATGGGATCGGCGATGGCACCTGCTGCAGCTCATACAATTCAGCAACATTTTGAGGATTTGAAGAGAAGTGCAGCCGATTACGATTTGATTGTTACCGGTGATTTATCAGCTATTGGGACACCAATTGCGAAACAACTGTTACTGGAAGAAGGTTATGATATTGGGCATATATATAACGATTGCGGATTAATGATTTATGATCCCGGTCAAGAAGAAGTATTTGCTGGTGGTAGTGGTTGTGCTTGTTCAGCTGTTGTCACATATGGTCATTTATTAAGCGAGATGCAAAAAGGGAATTTACAACGAATTTTTGTCGTTGCTACTGGTGCGTTATTAAGCCCGATGATGATGCAGCAAAAAGAAACAATTCCAACAATTGCACATGGTGTCGTATTTGAGAGAGTGAAGGGAGAGTGAATTGTGGATTATATATATGCATTTCTTGTAGGAGGCGCTATTTGTGTAGTTGGGCAAGTATTGTTAGATTTCGCAAAGTTAACACCAGCCCATTTAATGGCTACCTTTGTAGTGATAGGAGCAGTTTTAGATGGATTCGGATTGTACGATAAGCTTATAAAGTTTGCTGGTGCTGGGGCGACAGTTCCTATTACAAGTTTTGGACATTCCCTATTACACGGGGCAATGCATGCTGCAGAGAAACACGGATATATAGGGATTGGTATGGGTATGTTTAGTTTAACGTCTGCAGGTATTTCAGCAGCAATATTATTTTCATTTTTTGTAGCACTTATATGTAAACCGAAAGGATAAATCAAATGAGACGAAGGGTTGTTTTGGTCACAGATGGAGATGAATATGCAAAGCGAACAATTGAGCTTTTAACGAAGGAATTTGGGGGAAGGTGTATTTCAGCATCACAAAGTAATCCAACCAAATTGACAGGGAAGAAAGTTGTTGAGCTTATTATGCAAACGCCATATGACCCTGTATTTGTCATGTTTGATGACAGTGGATTTATTGGAGAAGGATCTGGTGAAAAAGCTTTAAAATATGTAGCCACGCATAAACAAATTGATGTACTTGGGATTTTGGCAGTAGCGTCTAATACACACCATTGGGAATGGGCACGTGTAGATGTAAGTGTAGATCGGAACGGGAATTTAACGGAATATGGTGTTGATAAATTTGGACTTCCAGATGGTGAAATTGGCAGAATTAGCGGAGATACAATTTATTGTTTAGATGATTTGAATGTTCCCGTCATTGTTGGTGTGGGTGATATTGGTAAGATGTGTGGAAACGATGAATGGGAGAGAGGCTCACCAATTACGAAAAAAGCAATTCAGTTAATTTTGGAAAGGAGTGGATTTTATGACGAAGCCTAAAAAAATAGATATTCCGATTTCAACTTTCATAAGTGACAATGAAAATTATTTAAAACAAACGGCTGGATTAGGCGTCACATTTGATGTTGGTATTCGTAAATTTCAAATTTTGAATAAAGAAATTGCAGTGTTATTCGTAAATGGACTTTGTGATACAAATTATATTATTCCTATTTTAGAAGAAGCTGTGGATACGAATGAAATAAGGGATGTTGAAGAAGATACTGTAAAGCTTTTAGAGAATCGTTTAATTCATCAGCAAGTAAGTAAAGTGAAAACGATGGATGAAGTAATGCTTCAAGCGTTATCAGGGCTTATTGTTATATTTGTGGAAGGCGAAACAGAAGCGTTCGTGATAGATGTTCGTAGCTATCCAGGACGAACACCGACAGAGCCAGATACTGAAAAAGTAGTACGCGGTGCGAGGGATGGATTTGTTGAAAATATCGTTGTAAATACAGCGTTAATTCGTAGAAGAATTCGAGATCCACGTCTTCGAAATGAAATTATTCGAGTAGGGGATCGATCGCAAACGGATATTTGTATTACATATGTACAAGATGTTGCAAATCCAGATTTAGTAAAGATTATAAAACAAGAATTAAATAACATCGATGTCGATGGCATTACGATGGCGGATAAAACAGTGGAAGAATTTGTTGTAAAGCAAAGCTATAATCCATTCCCGCTTATTCGATATACAGAAAGACCGGATGTAGCAGCAAATCATTTATTAGAAGGACATGTTCTAGTACTAGTTGATACATCACCGAGTGCTATGATTACGCCAACAACATATTTTCATCATTTACAGCATGCAGAAGAGTTTAGACAAAATCCAGCTGTCGGAACATTTTTACGTTGGGTACGCTTTTTAGGTGTTTTATTCTCCTTGTTTTTACTACCGTTTTGGTTAGTGTTTGTATTTGATCCAACTCTTTTACCAGAAAATCTTGCTTTTATTGGACCGACTAAGATGACACATTTACCAATTTTATTACAGGTGATAATGGCAGAAGTAGGACTTGAATTTTTAAGGATGGCAGCCATTCATACTCCAACGCCGTTATCGTCAGCAGCAGGATTAATTTCTGCCATATTAATTGGTCAAATAGCAATCGATGTAGGTTTGTTTGTACCAGAAGTTATTTTGTATGTAGCAGTTTCTATGATCGGTGCTTATGCAACACCGAGCTATGAATTAGGGCTAGGGAATAAGGTTGGAAAATTATTTGTTATTATTTTAACAGGTCTCTTCCATGAGATGGGCTTTGTAATTGGTATGACGATATTGATTTTATTTTTAACGTCTATAAAAAGTTTGCAAACCCCTTATTTATGGCCGTTTTTACCATTTGATTGGGGCGCATTAACAAAAATTCTACTCCGTCCGACGATGTCTAGTTTAAAAGTACGACCAAGTATTGTAAGACCTCAAAATGTAAAAAGACAAAAATAAACGGGATTATACACCCGTTTATTTTTTTAGCAAAAATTTATTGTTTTTTAACAAAAATCAAACATTTTTTGTGTACACTTAGAGTAGATATTGTGTATGGAAGGGGAAGAGGACATGATTAAATTATTTGTAAGTGATTTAGACGACACGCTCGTTTACGATGTAAATCATATGCAAAAAGAAGATGAACGTGCAATTTGTTGGTTAGCTGAAAAAGGGACAAATATTTGTTTTGCCTCAGGCCGCTTTACTCATCGAATTGATGAAGTCGTAAATAGGTTTGAATTCCCATATTACACAACTGGCTTAAATGGAGCGACAATGTTACTTCCGGATGGGAATTTGTTTTATGAATCGAGTTTTGAAAATACGGTTGCCCAGGAAATATATCGATATATACATAAAAAAGGACTAGCGGATATTGTTTGTGCAAATGAGCAGCGATATACAAAAAGGAAGAATGAACATCACCATAATTTTGAAGCGTATATGGGCGTGCATATCGCTGAAATTGAAGCGTTAGAAGAGGAATTTGGTAAAACTGTACATCCTGCGAAATTGTTTGTTTTTGGGGAAGAAGAGACAATTGAAGCATTAGATCAAGAATTACGAGATACATTTCAGAATGAAGCGGAAGTTTTTATGTCTGGTA
This sequence comes from Bacillus sp. FSL W8-0519, assembly GCF_038005585.1. Lineage (NCBI taxonomy): Bacteria > Bacillati > Bacillota > Bacilli > Caryophanales > Bacillaceae > Bacillus > Bacillus sp. FSL W8-0519. The sequence continues at coordinate 3,896,004 of NZ_JBBOTL010000001.1, read as the reverse complement.
AACGCTATGTTGACATTATGCCAAGGGGAGTAAGTAAAGGGAGTGCTTTAAGACGACTAATGGAACATTTGCAAATTGAAGCAAATGAAGTTGCATGCATTGGAGATTCTTTCAATGATATTTCTATGTTTGAAGTAACCCCGCATTCATTTACTCTGCACCATGCTCATCCATATGTGAAGGAGAAAGCGAATCATATTGTTCGTTCGGTTGAAGAAGCTATTATGAAATTGCCGTTACTTGTATAAAAAAGAAGCTCGCTACTAGCGAGCTTCTTTTTACTTGAATAACGATTTAACAAAATCAATGATACTTGAGAAGAAATCTTTCACTTTATCTAGGAAACTTTGCCCTTCTTCAGATCCTAAAAAGGCAGAAACGTGTTCTTTTGCTTTATTTAACTGACTGCCAACTTGATTCCAATCAATGTTAAGATTTTTCATTTTATCAAATAGAGCAACTAAGTTATCTAACTGTTCATCCGTTAATGTAATACCAAGTTGATCCGCAATTTTTTTAATTAATGAACGTAAATCTTCAGTCGTTTTTGGCTGCTCTTTCGCAATTTCTTCTTTAATTTTCGCAACAAGTTGAACTGCTTTTTCTTCACCAATTTTATCGCCGAGCTGGGATGTTTGCACCATTTCTTCATTGGCTACTTTTTTTACTTCCTCAGGAATTGCTTTGTTTGATGTTGTCTCATAGGCTTTCATTAAACCAGTTAAAGCAGCAGTTCCAGAAACTTTAAATGGTGCAGTAATTTGAATTTCTGCATCTTTCACACCTGCTGTAATAAGTGCGTTTGTGTACATTGCATCTGTTATTGAATTAATGTTTTTTGAACGTACAATGAGACCAGAACCTGGCTTTGTGTATGTGATCATAGAAGAGGAAATTGCTCTCGTACCAATTTGCGCTTTTGGAACAATCCCTTCTAGAAATTTATGTTCTTCCGCATTAGACACAGTAATAATTGTAGCATCTTTTGGTGCTTTCATTTCTTTTAACAGATCTTGTTTTTGTTGTTCAGACAAGTTTTCTCCTAGTGTAACAATTGATTCTCCTTCGATGATGTCTGCAAACGAAGCTGTTGGCATAATAAATACTGCTACAGCTAATAGCAGAGCTAGTAATTTCGTTTTCACGAAAAATCGCTCCCTTTCTCTTTCTAAAATTTTCGGGCAACACAGTTATTATAGTATATATTTCTTATTTGTCACCTAGCTTTTTCCACATTTCAAAAAAGAAGTATGTAGATTGTCGGATTCTTTTTGTTTCTAGTCATGAATGTGGTAATATAGTGCTGAGATAGTTGAAAGGAGACATATACGTATGAAAACTTTAGGATACATAGTAATGGAAAATGGTGAAAAAATCGATTTGGAATTTTTCCCAGAAGAGGCACCAAAAACAGTAGAAAACTTTAAAAAACTAGCAGAGCAAGGATTTTATGATGGTGTGACATTCCACCGCGTTATTCCTGGCTTCGTAAGCCAAGGTGGAGACCCAACAGGAACAGGTGCGGGTGGCCCAGGTTACTCTATCCCATGTGAAACTGATGGAAATCCTCATAGACACCTTGTAGGATCACTTTCTATGGCTCATGCTGGCCGTAACACAGGCGGTAGCCAATTCTTTATCGTTCATGAGCCACAGCCACACTTAGATGGTGTACATACTGTATTCGGTAAAGTAACAAGCGGTATTGAAACAGTATTAAACATGCGTCAAGGTGATGTAATGAAAGAAGTTAAAGTTTGGGAAGAATAAGTGAATGAGAAAAGAGAGCTATTGCTCTCTTTTTTTAATAGGAATGGGTATTTCGTTTACGGTACATGATACAAGTAGTAATGTGATTGTAGTGAAAATAAGTCGCTTATGAGAACAAAATATTAACAAATTACATAGAATACATTAGATTACACATTTCAATAAAAGTTGTTTATTACATTCATTTTGCTAGAATTCATCTGCTCTAAGGTGATGAATAGTGAAGTGATAATGAGCGGTGGATGTTTTTTTCACTTTCATATAACAGTGTTTCTTCTTTTATCTACTTAACAAAAATAGTAATGAAACGTATATTTGACTTTCTTCTTTTCGCTTTGTATGATTATCAAGTTGTTTTAAGCTCTTCTCACTCTGTTGAAAATATTGTAAAATGAATGTGATATGAAAAGAGTGATTGAGGGGATTTAATAGTTTGTAACTTTTGTAAGAAGGGATAAGGGTTATGTTAATTCGTTTTAAAAAAAGTTATGAAAAGATTGCAATGGGGCTTCTTTCATTTATGCCAACTGAAAAAGATGTGAAAACATTACAATTGACTATGAAAGATTATGAAGCAAAGGATGATTGGCAATTGTATTTGTGGAAACAAAACGAAGATTTTGTTGGGATAATGGGGATTGTAAAAAAAGAGAATCAAGTTTTGGAAATTCAGCATTTGAGTGTGAATCCATCTCACCGTCATATGGGTATTGGGACGAAGATGGTTCAAGAGTTAAAGAGTAAATTTCTTGAATTTACAATTTGCGGAAATGAGCAAACAGCAAGTTTTTGCAAAAAGTGTAAAGGGCTTGAACAAAATATACATTCGTGAAAGCAGAGATAAGTAGTTTATTATCTCTGCTTTCTTTTTTGTAATTGTTCGTTTCGTTCAGCGATGACTTCTGTTCGATCACGTAATGTATGCTTATGTATTATAAATTCATTAGAAGTAGCATTCACGTCTTTCCAAGGAAGGTTTTGTTTCTGACATAATTCTATGCAGTACTTTTCTAATGTTGTATCCGACAATGGTAAAAATAACGGTGTAAAACTTTCTTTTTTCTGGATAGATTGCAATTTATATTTGAGTAAGAACAGAAGTTGTGCCTCATTTATTCCTAAACGAAGTAAATGTGCACTGTTTTTTTCTAAAATCGTTATGGCGCTTTTCATCATCTTCTCTGCGCCATTCCAGTTAGAGCGTCTGTGATGGTATAAAGAAACTGCAATTTGAATGAGGCCGACTAAATAATGATCCCGGTTTCCTCTCGGTTTTGTTTTCCAATATTCTTCCAGTATTTCGTGGCATTCAAAATAATCATAATCTCCGTGAAAATGAATTAAAAACTGTATGTATTCCGTAGGATACATTTTCTTCGCCCCTATCTAACGGTTATAAGTATAAGTTTATCATAGAAATATGAACAATAAACGACTAGGGAATTTCTCCCTAGTCGTTATTGTTCATATTAGCAGAAGCAAGCTGCCCCTACAATAATGAGTAAAATAAACAATACAACAAGTAATGCGAACCCACCGCTAAAACCACAATCAACGTGACCCATAGTTTTTTGACCTCCTACATTGTTCTTACTACACTGTTATCATATGAAGTGGTGGGCATGATGCCATAGGCATAGGTCTATTTTTAATTAAATTTCTTAAAAAGGTTGGATAGAACATGAGTATGCTCTATACTTATGTTGTTATAGAAAAAATGTGGTGGGATGCTTTGTGCAGTATAATTTTAAAGTAGAGGCTTTTGAAGGGCCTTTAGATTTATTGTTACATTTAATACATCGTTATGAAATTGATATATATAATATTCCTGTAGCGGAAATTACAGAGCAATATTTATCTTATGTTCATACGATGAAAGAACTACAATTAGATGTTGCAAGTGAGTATTTAGTAATGGCTGCAACGTTATTACAAATTAAAAGTAAAATGTTGTTGCCGAAACATGAAGAAGATGTACTTGATAACGGTGATGACTTTATAGATGATCCTCGTCAAGAATTGATGGAGAGGTTAATTGAATATAAGAAATATAAGCAAGTTGCTACTGAACTAAAAGAAAGAGAACAAGAAAGAGCACAGCTATATACACGTCCGCCAATTGATTTTACATCGTTGCAACAAGAAGAGGAGACAAGCTTGCCTCTTGATGTTACGTTATATGATATGCTAGCGGCATTTCAAAAATTAATGCGCCGTAAAAAAGCAAAGAAACCTGTGACAACACGTATTACTCGTCAAGAAATACCAATTGAACAGCGTATGACGGATATTTTAAAGCTGTTAGAAATACAAGGTGGTCGTCAAAGTTTTTATGATTTGTTTGTTGATGATGAACGGGAAATAATGGTTGTAACATTTTTAGCGGTTCTTGAGCTTATGAAAAATCAACAAATCGTAATTGAACAAGAACATAATTTTGATGAAATTTTCGTATCAAGCTATACTAAATCTGCATAGAGTTAGTATGGAAAATGGGATAGAAATAGTATATCTCATGCTAGGTTTGAATGTATCGTTTGGAACAAGAGAAAAAATATTGAACCGAACGCATTGATTGTGATTCGGTTTTTTGATGTGTATTTTTATGGAGAAAATAGGAGGAAGGAGCTCGTAAGATGGATAGAACAGAACAGAAATCAATCATTGAAGGGCTTTTATTTGTTTCTGGTGATGAAGGGATTTCTCCTGAACAAATAGCAAAAGTCCTTGAAATTGAAGGAAACGAAGTAATCGATATTTTAGAAGAAATGCAAAAAGAATGTGAAGGTGCACACCGAGGTTTGCAAATTGTACAGTATGCAAAAGTATATCGTTTTGCTACAAAGAAAGAACATGCGTCGTACTATCAAAAACTAATAGATATCCCAACAGCTGCTTCACTCTCTCAGGCTGCGCTAGAAACGTTAGCAATTGTTGCATATCGTCAACCCATTACAAGAACAGAAATGGAAGAGATTAGAGGAGTAAAAACTGATAAGGCGTTACAAACGTTAGTATCACACTTACTTATAAAAGAAATGGGAAGAGCAGAAGGACCTGGGCGTCCGATTTTATATGGAACGACGAAAGAATTTTTAGACACATTTGGATTAAAAACATTAGATGATTTACCTCCGCTTTCTGAAGAAAACGAACAAATGAATGAAGCGGATTTATTCTTTGGTTCTTTACAAGAGATATCGAAATAAAAGCTTAGCATTTTGCTAAGCTTTTTTTTGTATATCAATTATATACCGTGCCATACTAATTGAAAAAAGGAGACGAGTTATGAGAGGTATACGAAGTATTTTATTATTAGTTTCTGTTTTGTTATGCTTTTCTTTAAATAGTGCATCGGCAAAAAGGTATATGATGTCTATTCATACCGCGTCTCCTTTACATATGCAGCGGCAACATTTTGGTAAAATGAAAGTGAGTTTCTTAAAAGTTGGGCAAGGTGATGCAACACTTATTATATTGCCAAATGGACAAACGATGTTAATTGATGGAGGACCTTATGAAGCTGGTGAGGTTATCATCCAAAAGCTAATTGAAAAAGGAATTAACCATTTAGATGCTATCGTCAGTACTCATCCTGATATGGATCATATTGGAGGGCTCATTCCGATTGTAGAGCAAATGCCGGTATCACTTATATTAGATAGTGGAAAAACATATAGTTCTCTTACTTATCATACGTATCGAAATCATATAAAGAAAAGGGGAATCCCTTTCATTTCAGTAAAAGAGGGCCAATACATACCGCTAGATCCGCATGTTTCCATACAAGTATTAAACAATGGGAAGTCCAAAGATGAAAATAATGAATCTTCAATTGTATTAAAGGTTCGGTATGGTAAGGCAGATTTTTTACTAATGGGTGATGCTGATGTGCGGACGGAAACTGAAATATTAAAGCAATTTGATGTACATGCAGATGTGCTAAAGGTGGGACATCATGGCTCATATACTTCAACAAGTGAAAGGTTTATAAAGAAGGTAGAACCACAGTTCGCGATTCTTTCTTATGGTAGCAAAAATCCGTATGGGCATCCGCATCAAAGTGTAGTGAGACGATTAAAACGGCGTGGTATAATGATGTATGGAACAAATAGACGTACGGTAGAAATGGAAACAGACGGCGAACATATTACAATAGGGTCTAGCGGATTAATGCCATTACTTAAGTGATTCATACGTTAGATGATATAGTTCCTTTTTGGAAAAAATGAATAACATATATTATAATTGCGAGAGACGTACTAAGCTTCCTTTTTGTTAAGCAAAGAGGAAATTTCATTAGAATGTATAGACAACTACTCGTGCATATATTAAGATGGAATTAGGCGAATAAGGTAATAATAACAAGTAGGTATTTCATGGGAAAGGATCGATGAAAATGAAAACGCAAGTTGTCATCAATGCCAAAATTTATACAGGTCAAGAAGTAGTAGAAAACGGATTTATTCGTTACGCAGAAACAATTAAAGAAATTGGTTTGATGGCTCAATATGTATCACAAGAAAATGAAACTGTTTTAGATGCGGCAGGGAAAATTGTGATTCCAGGTATGATTGATGTTCATATTCATGGTGGATACGATATTGATGCGATGGATGCAAATAGCGATGGGTTAGTAACTCTAGGGAAAGAAATGTTAAAAGAAGGAGTTACAACTTACTTCCCAACAACAATGACACAAGCTCCAGAAGCAATTGAAGCAGCACTACATGCTGCGAAGGAAGCGAAAGAAAAAGGAGCGCATTTCGAATATATTCACTTAGAAGGACCGTATGTTTCAAAAAAACGTGCAGGTGCACAACCACTTGAACATATTGTTCCTGCGAATATTGAACAATTTAAACAATGGCAGGAAGCAAGCGGAAATTTAATTAAATTAGTAACATACGCACCTGAAGAAGAAGGAGCGTTAGAGTTTGAGCAGTATCTTGCTGAAACTGGTGTTGTCGGCACAATGGGGCATACAGATGCAATTGATGCGCAACTAAAAAATAGAAACATTACACATGCAACGCATTTATACAATCAAATGCGTGGATTACATCACCGTGAACCAGGAGTTGTTGGTCATGTGTTATTAAATCCAGATGTAATGGTTGAAGTAATTACAGATGGTATTCACATTCACCCAGATATGGTGAAATTAGCATATAAATTAAAAGGACCGAAAAAAGTAAGTGTTATTACTGACGCAATGCGTGCAAAAGGTCTTGAAGATGGATTATATGAGCTTGGCGGACAGCCAGTACATGTAAAAGATGGTAGTGCTCGATTAGAAGATGGAACGTTAGCTGGTAGTATTCTAAAAATGGATCAAGCTTTCCGAAATGTAATTGAATTTACAGGTTGTTCAATCGAAGATGCAGTACTAATGACATCAGTGAACCAAGCAGAAGAGTTTGGATTAAATAATAAAGGTGCATTAGCGGTAGGAAAAGATGCAGACTTTGTTGTGATGAATGAAGATTTACATGTATATGATACGGTTCGTTTAGGAATTCATATGAAGGAAGGGAAGTAATGAAATGAATATTCTTGTTGTAAAAACTCCAGAAGAACTAGCAGAAGCAGGTTATAAATTAATTGAAGAAGTTGTAAAAACAAAAGAAAATCCAACATTAGGAATGGCTACAGGAAGCTCTCCATTAGGTATTTATGCAGAAATGCGAAAAAATAAACTTGATACAAGCCGTGTAACCACTGTAAACTTAGATGAGTACGTAAATTTACCACATGAAGATAAAAACAGCTATCACTATTTCATGCAAGAACAGTTGTTTGATCATCTTCCATTTAAACAAACTTATGTACCAAACGGGATGGCAAGTGATTTAGAGGAAGAGTGCAAACGTTACGAGGGCATTCTAGCTGCTAACCCAGTTGACCTACAGATTCTTGGAATCGGTGAAAACGGTCACATCGGATTTAACGAACCAGGAACACCGTTTAATTCTCCAACAAACATTGTTGAATTAACAGAATCTACACGCCAAGCAAACCTTCGCTTCTTCGAAAAAGAAGAAGATGTGCCAACTCATGCAATTACAATGGGAATTGGAAGCATTATGAAAGCGAAACAAATTCTACTTGTTGCTATGGGTTCTAAAAAGGCAGAAGCTGTTAAAGAATTATTGCAAGGTGCATATAGTGAAGCGTGTCCTGCTACAGTTTTACAACGTCATCCGAATGTAACCGTAATCGCTGATCAAGAAGCTCTATCTTTATGCAGTGAGGCGATTGCTGATGAACATCGACAAGTATTCACCATTTCCGATCTATTATCAGATTCAAGAGTGGGTGAAACAGCTAATTGAGGACGGCGAATGGAAGCCGGGAGATAAAATCCCATCTGAGAATGAACTTTGCGATAAGTTCGAAGTGAGTCGTATGACAATCAGACAGGCGATTAATAATTTAGTGGAACAAGGTTATTTATATCGGAAACGTGGAATCGGTACGTTTGTCCAACTTCCGAAAGTGGAACAAAAACTGCAAGGAATGACAGGATTCACGGAAGATATGATTTCTCGTGGGATGAACCCAAGTAGTCAATTATTAAGTTTCCGCCTAGTTCCAGCTACTGTGAAAATAGCAGACCGGCTGAGAATACAGGAGGGAGAGTCGGTTTATGAAGTGAGGCGTATTCGCTTAGCTGACGATGAACCGATTGCTTTTGAGACGACATATTTGTCGCCAGCTCTTGTAAAAGATATTAACGAAGAAATATTGCAACAATCTTTATATGAACATTTAGAGAAAAAACTGGGCTTCAAACTTGTTAGCGCTACTCAATCAATTGAAGCTTCAATTGCAACGGATAATGAAGCGGAACATCTGCATATTCCTAAAAAGGCGCCAGTGCTTGTCATGCGTCAATGGTCATATTCAGAAGGTGAAGTACCGTTAGAGTATGTGAAATGTATTTATCGTGGAGATCGTTATAAGTTTATTACAAACATCGCACGTAACAAATAATATATTTCAGTTTGTGAAGTACAGTAAATGTCAAATTGTTTAACATGTAAAGAAAAAATACGACTCATCCTTACAAGGAGTGAGTCGTATTTTTATTATGAGCAATTACGTGGTTAACAGCTTCTTTAACTGTATTTACTACATAGTGAGCGTGTTCTTTTACTGCGTCATCTGCTTGAGCCATAGCAAAACTGTGAGGAGTTAGAGCAAACATTGGAATATCATTATAAGAATCCCCTATGCAAGCAACTTCCTCTGGTTGTAATTGAAACTCTTTTAATAAAACAGAAATAGCAGAACCTTTACTAATATTAGGTGGCATTACATCTAAGCATTGTTCTGCTGAAATGAACGTACTAACTTTTCCATGAAATTTTTCATCAATTTTTTTCTGAAGGAGTTGTAAGCTCTCCTTTGTGCCACCGACAGAAATTTTATTCGGGAAAATTGTATCATCTATTTTCTGTAATAAATTTGGTTCTTCGACAGAAGTCATCGTTACTTGTTGCTCAAGTTCGTGAATAAACGGTGTTTTTTCTTCAATGTAGTAATTATGTTCATCACTAACATAACGGAAATAAGGATCTTCATTCGTCATGTGTAACAATTCAGGAAGAATGCTGGAATCAAAAGTTGCAGATAATAGCTGCTTATTTTCATTTGTATATACAAAAACACCATTAACACTAATGCGGTGGAAATTTGTATTTACAGCTTTCATTAAGTCTGCAATTTCATTATCAAGTCGGCCAGAAGCGAAACAAAGAATCACATTTTGTTCAGCAAGACTACGAAGTGCTACAATATCCTGTTCGTCAATTAAACCTCCGTGTTGCATCATTGTACCGTCGATATCACTTACAAACATTTTAATCATGTTGTTATCTCCTTTCTATGTACAGTTGCTCTTACATTATACGCATCATATATAAACATGTCTAAAAAATGAATTTTTATGAAATGGTAGATGTTTTACATTGACGACAAAGAAGAATATTCTGTAACATAAAAGCAGGCTATTTAAGTACGAGGGTGGTGTTATATGAGTAATTATCTAGAAATTAAAAAAGTTTTAAATAATAATGTCATCATTGCTAGCCATCCTGAACATGAGGAAGTAGTAGTGATTGGTAAAGGAATTGGATTTGGGAAAAAAGCGAAAGATGTATTGGAGCAAGAACAAATTGAAAAAATGTTTGTTCTAAAAAATGAACGTGATCGTGAACAATACAAACTGCTAGTTCCACATGTGAGTGAAAAATTAATTGAATTAATGAATGATATTATGTTCTATATTCAAGAAAAAGCAAAATCCCCATTGAATGAACATATTCATATCGCTTTAACAGATCATATTTCTTTTGCAATTAAGCGTTTAAAACAAGGGTTTACAATTGATAATCCTTTTTTAGTTGAAACGAAAATGCTCTATCCAGAGGAATATAAAATTGCTGAAGGTGTTGTAAACCTTTTAAATTCTCGTTTGCAAATTACATTGCCAGAAGGAGAAATCGGGTTTATTGCACTGCATATTTACAGTTCACTTACAAATTCAGATTTATCTTCAGTTAATCAAAACTCCCGTCTCATCGCACAGCTTGTATCTTTAATTGAGACGAACTTACAAATTACATTAGACCAAGAAAGTATTCACTATTTACGCCTTATTCGTCATCTTCAATATGCTATTGAGAGGGTGAAAAAAGGAGAAAAAGTAGAGGAATCGCAAAGTTTTGCTGATTTATTAAAGGCGGAATATCCTGTCTGTTATAATTTAGCTTGGAAGCTAGTTAAGGTTATGCAAAAAGAATTGCAACTTCCTGTTTATGAAGCAGAGAGTATATATTTAACGATGCACCTGCAGCGCTTAGTGAAGGCAGAGCATGTGTAAAATGACATATATTTTTGTCGAAAATGAAAACGTTAAAAAAAATCATTGAATCGCTTACAATAGTTATGTATAATAACTATTGCAAAGTTATACAAATTTCGACAAACACATTAAGGTATAAAACGAAAACGTTTGCCTTAATTATAGTGAACTTATACGTAAACCTATTTTTGACACGTGTTACTGATTCGATCAGGCATGAGTGGAGAAAAGTAAGGAATGTAAGCTAGAGAAAGGGATATACTACCCTTTGTATAGCTATCGTTCTATCTTTTTTTCCTCATGCCTTTTTGGCGTTTGTCGGAAGGTATCAATATAGATAAGAGAGGAAGGGTTTCCATGTTTAAGAAGATCTTTGGTGTTCTTCAAAAAGTCGGAAAAGCGCTTATGCTTCCAGTAGCGATTTTACCGGCAGCAGGTATTTTACTTGGATTTGGTAATGCATTTCAAAATCCACAGTTAACAAATGTTATTCCTGCTTTAAAAGCAGATTGGTTCGTAATGGTAGCAAAAATTATGGAACAATCTGGTGATATTATTTTCGCTAACCTTGCATTACTATTCGCAGTTGGGGTAGCAATTGGCTTAGCTGGTGGAGACGGAGTAGCTGGTTTAGCAGCATTCGTTGGCTACTTAATTATGAACAAAACGATGAGTGTGTTCTTAGAAGTAGATAAGCTAGTGAAAGTAACAAGTTCTGGAGCAGACCCAGTAAAAGTTGGATTTGCAGATCCAGCGTATGCAAACGTATTAGGAATTCCAACGCTACAAACTGGAGTGTTTGGTGGTATTATCGTCGGGATAGTAGCGGCATATTGCTATAATAAATACTTCAACATTGAATTACCATCATACTTAGGTTTCTTTGCAGGTAAGCGTTTCGTACCGATCGCAACTGCAACATTCTCTTTAATAGTAGGTATTATCATGTGCTTCGTTTGGCCATACATTCAAGGTGGCTTAAACACGTTCTCACATCAAATGATTGATGCAAATAGAACGTTAGCAGCATTTATTTTCGGTTTAATTGAACGTTCACTAATTCCATTTGGATTACATCACATTTTCTATTCACCGTTCTGGTTCGAATTCGGTCAGTATACAAATGCGGCTGGCGAATTAATTCGTGGTGACCAAAAAATCTTTATGGCACAGTTAAAAGACGGTGTAGAATTAACAGCAGGTACATTTACAACTGGTAAGTATCCGTTCATGATGTTCGGTCTTCCAGCGGCAGCTTTAGCAATGTACCATGAAGCACGTCCAGAAAATAAAAAATTAGCAGCTGGTATTTTAGGTTCTGCTGCATTAACATCTTTCTTAACAGGTATTACAGAGCCACTTGAATTTTCATTCTTATTCGTAGCACCAGTATTATTCGGAATTCACGCTGTATTCGCTGGTCTATCATTTATGACAATGCAAATTTTAGGTGTTAAAATTGGTATGACATTCTCTGGTGGTTTAATCGACTTCCTATTATTCGGTGTGCTACCAGGCCGTACGGCATGGTGGTGGGTAATTATTGTTGGTCTTGTACTAGCGGTTATTTACTACTTCGGATTCCGATTTGCAATCCGTAAATGGGATTTAAAAACACCTGGCCGTGAAGTTGCAAATGGGAATGAAGGTACAGGAAAAGCAGAAGCTGGTGAACTTCCTCGTGAAGTATTAGTAGCACTTGGTGGTAAAGAAAACATTGCTTCTTTAGACGCTTGTATTACTCGTTTACGTGTTCAAGTTAACGAACAAAAGAATGTAAATAAAGATCGCTTGAAAGAACTTGGAGCAGCTGGTGTACTTGAAGTTGGAAATAACATTCAAGCTATTTTTGGACCGAAATCTGACACATTAAAATCACAAATTCATGATATTATGTCAGGTCGTACACCTCATGTTGAAAAAGCAGAGCCTGTAAAAGTAGAAGAAGCTCCTCAAAAAGTTGATGAAAACGAAACAATCGTTTCACCAATTGAAGGGAAAATCCTACCTATTACAGAAGTGCCGGATCAAGTATTCTCAGGAAAAATGATGGGAGATGGATTTGCAATTGAGCCAACAGAAGGAACAGTAGTTTCTCCAGTTAATGGTGAAATTGTCAACGTATTCCCTACAAAGCATGCAATTGGTATTCAATCTGAAGGTGGAAAAGAAATTTTAATCCACTTTGGTATTGATACTGTAAAATTAAATGGTGAAGGTTTTGAAGCACTTGTAGCGCAAGGTGACAAAGTGAAACAAGGACAACCATTATTAAAAGTAGATCTTGCATTTGTAAAAGAAAATGCACCATCTATCATTACACCAATTGTATTTACGAATTTACAGCAAGGGCAGCAAGTCGAATTGAAAAAAGATGGAAATGTTAAGAAGGGCGAAAACGCTATTATTGACATTCAGTAGGAATTTGACGCAAAATGTTTATAATTATAATAGGTGATGTGGTTGACCGAACATCGCCTATTATATACAATAGATGATGTAGTACTCACGTCTATACAACTAAAAAAATACTGTAATTTAAAGGAGATAAATTATCATGGAAAAAATCTTTAAAGTAACTAGCGACTCAGGAATTCATGCTCGTCCAGCAACTCTACTTGTAAACACTGCAAGCAAATTTGGTTCTGACATTAACTTAGAGTATAACGGAAAGAACGTTAACTTAAAATCAATCATGGGCGTTATGTCTTTAGGTATTCAACAAGGCGCGGAAATTAAAATCACTGCAAATGGTGATGATGCAGCTCAAGCACTAGCAGCTATCGAAGAAACTATGAAAAACGAAGGATTAGGAGAATAATGACTCTTAACATTCAAGGGATCGCTGCATCAAGTGGGATTGCTATTGCAAAGGCTTTCAGACTTGAAAATCCTGAATTTAACATCGAAAAGAAATCAATTACAAACGAAGCTGCAGAAATTGCACGCTTAGAAGCTGCGCTTGAGAAAGCAAAAACTGAATTAGAAGCTATTAAAGACCACGCTTTTGCTGAGCTAGGTGCTGACAAAGCTGCGATCTTTGAAGCACATTTATTAGTGTTAAATGATCCAGAACTAGTAAACCCAGTAAAAGATAAAGTAAATAGTGAAAAAGTAAATGCTGAATTTGCAATGGATGAAGTTGCATCAATGTTTATTTCTATGTTTGAAAACATGGATAACGAATATATGAAAGAACGTGCTGCGGACATTCGTGACGTAACAAAACGTGTTCTTGCACATTTACTAGGCATTAACTTCTCAAATCCTGGTACAATTTCTGAAGAAGTAATCATTATTGCTGAAGATTTAACACCATCTGATACAGCTCAGTTAAACCGTAAGTATGCAAAAGGTTTTACAACTGATATCGGTGGACGTACATCTCACTCTGCAATTATGGCTCGCTCTATGGAAATTCCAGCTGTTGTTGGTACGAAAGTTGTTATGGAGAAAATCCAAAACGGCGATATCGTAATCATCGATGGTTTAGATGGAGAAGTAATTGTTAATCCATCAGAAGAAACTCTTCGCTCGTTTGAAGAAAAGAAAGCGAAATTTGAAGAGCAAAAAGCTGAATGGGCAAAATTAAAAGATCAAGCTACTGTAACAAGTGATGGACATCACGTTGAGCTTGTTGCAAATATCGGAACACCAAATGATGTACAAGGTATTATCGATAATGGCGGAGAAGGCGTTGGTTTATACCGTACAGAATTCTTATACATGGGCCGTGACAATCTTCCAACAGAAGAAGAGCAGTTCGAAGCGTATAAAGCAGTTCTTGAAGGTGTAAAAGAAGGTCAACCTGTTGTTGTTCGTACACTTGACATCGGTGGAGATAAAGAGCTTCCATACTTACATTTACCAAAAGAAATGAACCCATTCTTAGGATACCGTGCAATTCGCTTATGTCTTGATGAGCAAGATGTGTTCCGTACACAACTTCGTGCATTACTTCGTGCTAGCGTATACGGTAACTTAAAAATTATGTTCCCAATGATTGCAACTCTTGATGAGTTCCGTCAAGCGAAAGCGATCTTATTAGAAGAGAAAGCAAAACTTGTAGAAGCGGGTACAACTGTTTCTGATTCTATTGAAGTTGGTATGATGGTTGAAATCCCAGCTTCAGCAGTATTAGCAGATCAATTTGCAAAAGAAGTTGATTTCTTCTCTATCGGAACAAACGACTTAATTCAATACACAATGGCTGCAGACCGTATGAACGAACAAGTATCTTACTTATACCAACCATATAACCCATCTATTTTACGTCTTGTAAAAATGGTTATCGATGCTGCTCATAAAGAAGGCAAATGGGCTGGTATGTGTGGTGAGATGGCGGGAGATTCACTTGCGATCCCATTATTATTAGGATTAGGTTTAGATGAGTTCAGTATGAGTGCAACATCTATTCTTCCTGCAAGAACACAACTAAGCAAGTTGTCAAAAGCAGAAATGGAAACATTAGCAGAAAAAGCATTAATGATGTCAACTGCTGAAGAAGTTGTTGAACTAGTTAAAAGTATATAATCAATAAAAAAACCTGAGTCGATTTGAAATCGGTCTCAGGTTTTTTCTATGAGAAAAGTAAAACTTATTTTCTTACTTTTGAAGATAAGGAACAAAATTAGATAGCGATAGCAACGATATCAGCTGGGCATACACGTAAAATACCAGTAAAAGTATTTCGGTTTTGATTGTGCTTATCGTCTTTATTGTTATCTTTGTTATCTTTGTCATTGTTATTACGAGCTAAAGCAGAGAAAAGAGCAACACCGTTACAGAAACCTTCAAAAATTACATTGTTGAAAGATCCAACACCTTTAACGCTTAATAGAGAAAGCTCTGTTCCAACTGAAATGCTAGCAAGTACGTTACATACAGCTGGTTGTTGTGGTCTAACTACTTCTTTCTCTTTCTCTTTCTCATGATGTCTGCACTCTCTTTCATGATGATGACAGTCTCTAAAGTTATCACAGCATCCAAATGATCCAAACATAATCCTCATCACCCCCTTCACACTTATAATCTATGTAAGTTCGGTAGTGAGTGACTGGACAGAGAGTGGAATTTTTTCTAGGGGAATTTCTCATTTTAAAAGACTAGCTGGGTGTTTATTACGGAATGATGTTTAAAATAGGATAGATATCACAAAAAAGTGTAAAGACCACCGAAATGAATGAAATAGGTAGCCTTTACACTTTTTTGCTTTTATATAAAACGATGATATATACAGGAAGAGCTAACAGTAGCGGTACAATGGATCGTGCAGTATGTTTTTCTGATTCTAATTGGAATGCTTCTTCTTTTGGAAATTGTAAAACTGAAATATTTGCAGCATCGCCAATAAAATATAGAAGCAGTACAGTTACTATGTAACATAAAAGTGCAATAAAGCTTCCGTATGAACTCAATGAAAATCCCTCTCTTGTTATCTATTTGTTATCATTGTATCATAATTGTAACAAAAACACACGGTTATATTTCGATGCTTTAACAAAATTCGACACGAAACGTCATTTATATGTATGTGAATAGCATGAAATTTACTGTTTTTTATGTGTGGATGTCGAATCATACATTTTAGTATTACGGATGTGTGACAGAATAAAAAAGAAACGAAGGTAATGAAATTACCTTCGTTTCTTTTTTATTCGTATGAAAGGGCAGTAAGACCCTCACACTGATTCAAGTTTCGCTTTATTATTTTGCCCATTCACTCACTTGTTCTACGCTCATTCGTGGTGCAGGATGGCCTTTTAAAGTTGATTCCCCAATTGTAATAAGCATAATTGGTACGTAGCGAGATGAAACATTGAATTCTTCTGTAAGTGCTTGTGGGTTGAAACCACCAATCGCACAAGTATCCCAGCCAGTTGCTTTAGCTGCAAGCATAAGTTGCATTGCTGCTAAAGATGCATTTGAAAAGGCTGCATCTCTTGGGAATTGCTCACGGGCATATGCAGACTCAATATTTTTAGCTAAGCGTTCTTTTGCTTCTTCTTTCATAAATCCTTGTTCTACAATTGGACCATAAACGGGTTCAACGTTTTTATAAGCTTCTAAATCACCTAAAATAGCGACTACAGCAGAAGCATCAAGAATTTGTTGTTGGTTATAAGCAATTGGATGTAATCGTTTCTGTACATCTTCACCTTGGAATACAAGGAATTTCCAATGCTGTAAATTCCAAGCGGAAGGTGCTTGAGCAGCTCCCTTTAAAATCTCGTGTAACTCTGTAGATGAAATTTCTTTCTCTGGGTTGAATGCACGTGTAGATGTGCGTTCATATAAAACATTAAAAAAGTTTTCATTTGTCATTATATATCCTCCAAATTACATATCAAATTATGAAAAAAATACATGTAATATATTCTACTTACATTTTGTAAGTTATCGAATTTAAGAATATAATATCTTTATTTTAATTGTCAAGTTTTCAAGCGGAAGCTAGGGCATTCATACAAACGATACAATTCCTATAATCATACACTAAAAAAGGAATTTATAGAGTGAAAAAGCAAAGATAACATTCTCAATTAGCTTGTTAACATGTATCCCTCACTCATTAAAGTTTTTAGAGAACAGTTTTTTATAAAATGTTTGTGAGGAATTCTGTAGAACAAGATATATGAAGTGAGTGAAGACTAGTGATGAACATACTACATTTTTTATTAGAGAATACGGTTTTCCAAAATGTATTACAAGATCTTCAGTTAAATGTCCTTTATATAGAAAATGGATGCACACATCAACAAACGATAGAAAATATCCATCCAAAATGTATGTTTATAGCAAATAGTTTTGAAGAAGGAGAAGTATTATTTCAGAGGACTAAACCACATATTGTAATTATGTATGTAACAGATTTTTCTCAAATAAAATATATAAAGAATATGTATAATCCACAGAGTACATTTATTGTCATTTGGGATCAACAAATAACAAGCGAGTTTGCAGAGGTGCTTACGTTAGGAATACGTAATATTGTGATAGCCCCTGTGACTCCGCAAATGGTGTTAGAGGAAGTAAATAAAAGTTTATATCAGCTTTCTTTAGTGCGACAAGTAAGTTTGCAACAAGAACTACTTCAAACGATGTTTGATTTTCGAAATGATCTATTATTTATAGTAGAAGACGATGAGATTGTTGATTGTAATACAAATTTTTTAGAGTTTTTCGGATATGAAAATTTGTTTGCTTATCGTGAGCAACATTTAGTATTTGCTGAACATCTTATTAGAGAAAATGGATACTATTCAACAACTCATGATATAACATGGTTAGATGATACATTATCATATGATAGAAGAATTAAGATGTCCAACTATGAAGGGGAAGTGTCAACTTTTTTATTGCGTGCGACACCATTGCCAGAAGATTTATCAAGATTTATTGTGAAGTGTACAGAGATTACCGAATTAGATGAAATCTATCAAGAACAAGAAAGACTTGCTATGATAGATTCGTTAACAGAGATTTATAATCGTTTGAAATTCCAACAAATACTCGAGGCAGAATGGGATAATGCGATGCGTAATAATGAAAACATAGCACTTATTTTATTTGATATAGATAATTTTAAAGCAGTAAATGACACGTATGGCCATGATTTTGGTGACTTAGCATTAATTGAGCTTGCAGAGCTCATGAAATCTAAAGTGGAGCAGCAACATGTATTTGCTAGGTGGGGAGGAGAAGAATTTATTATTTTAGTAACGAATACAGTAGAAAAAGAAGCATTTCAAGTTGCGGAATCATTACGATTTTTCATTGAAACAAAGCAATTCTCAGGGATTTCGAAATTAACAGCGAGCTTTGGAGTTGCATTATATGAAAAAGGGATTACAAGAGAAGAATTAATGCAACGAGCGGATATTGCATTATATGAAGCGAAAAAAAATGGGAAAAATCAAGTGTGTGTATATAGAAAAGAAAAAAAGTGATTTTTCGCAACAAATTGTTGCGATTTTTTTTTATTACTTGATAATAGAGTGTAGGGGGGATTTTGAACGAAGGAATTATGGAGGAACAAAATGATAAAAAAAATAATGATGATAGTTTCAATATGTGCTTTAGTTTGTGGAGGAGTATACTATTTTCTCTATAATTCTAATATAAAGGAAAATAAAGAATTAACAACTAAGGTGAATCCTGCTGTTGAATCAGAAGTACAAGAGAATATAGAAGAAGAAAAAGAAAAGCAAATTGATTACGCTAGCATATCTCAAAAATTAGATCAATATTTAGTCGGAAAGCAATTCAATGGAACAGTTTTGGTAACAGATAAAGAGCATGTTATATTGAATAAAGGATATGGGTATGCTGATGTTCAAAATAAAATAGAAAATACGCCTCACACAAAATATCGTATCGGTTCTATTACGAAAACAGTTGTGGCTACATCTATTTTACAACTGCAGGATCAAGGTAAGCTAAATATTCAAGATAATGTAAATAAATATATTCCTTCATTTCCGGAGAATAAAAATATTACGTTATATCATTTATTAACGCATACCTCTGGTTTACCTGAACACGCAAAAGGCAATGTTAATGCTGCTTCCCGTTTACAGTTAATTAATTGGATTGGACGTCAAAATTTAGAATTTCCTGCAGGAACAGGTTGGAGATATACAGATTATAATTATATGGTGCTTGCCTATATAATAGAACATATATCGAAAAAACCTTTAGGAGATTATATAAAAGAAAATATATTTACAAAAGCAGATATGTATGAATCTGGTATGGGAAATATGGTACCTGGAGATAAAAATTTTACAAAGGGTTATGTGAAAAAAAATCAAGAGCTTGTACCAGCGCAGAAGGTAGGCATAGATTGGCTATATGGTTGTGGTGAGATGTATACGACAGTTGGAGATATGAAGAAATTAGACGAAGCAATTATAAATGGAAAACTTCTTTCTGAACAAAGTATACAAGCGATGTTTTCACCTTCACCAGAACGAAAATATGCATTTAGTTTTTACATATATCCGGATTATTTTCATAATCATGGTGTACTATCTGGTTGGAACACTTTCAATAATTTTAATAAAGAAAAAGGGACTTTTGTTATTTTATTTTCAAATGTGAAAAATAGTATGGATGATGACTTCAATAAAGATTTCCGAAAGATGGTAAGTGATTTATTAGAACAAAGGGGATGAGAAAATGAAACATAAAAATGTATCAATTGGTTTCATTGGTATTGGTGTAATGGGAAAAAGTATGGTGCGTCATTTCATGCAAGACGGTCATACAGTATATGTATATAATAGAACAAAATCGAAAACAGACTCTTTAGTACAAGATGGTGCAAATTGGTGTGATACACCGAAAGAGTTAGTAAAGCAAGTTGATGTTGTAATGACTATGGTTGGGTATCCACATGATGTAGAAGAAGTGTACTTTGGGATAGATGGAATTTTGGAGAATGCAAATGAAGGTACGATTGCAATTGATTTCACGACATCTACACCAACATTGGCAAAACGTATTAATGAAGCCGGTAAAAGTAAGAATGTATATACGTTAGATGCACCTGTATCTGGAGGAGACGTTGGTGCGAAAGAAGCAAGACTCGCAATTATGGTCGGTGGAGAGAAAGAAATATATGATAGATGTTTACCGTTATTTGAAAAACTAGGAACAAATATTCAGTTGCAAGGGCCTGCTGGAAGTGGACAACATACAAAAATGTGCAATCAAATTGCGATTGCTTCTAATATGATTGGAGTATGTGAAGCTGTTGCTTATGCAAAAAAGGCTGGATTAGATCCTGATAAAGTATTGGAGAGTATTTCAACGGGAGCAGCAGGTAGCTGGTCATTAAGTAATTTAGCTCCTCGAATGTTAAAGGGAGATTTTGAACCAGGTTTTTATGTAAAGCATTTTATGAAAGATATGAAGATCGCGTTAGATGAGGCTGAAAGATTACAATTACCAGTACCAGGTTTAAGTTTGGCGAAGGAATTGTATGAAGAGCTAATAAAAGATGGGGAAGAAAATAGCGGAACACAAGTGTTATACAAAAAATATGTAAGGGGGTAAATGAGATGGATCTTCAAAAATTTGATGAGATGATTGATACTGTACAAAGAGCAACATGTATACAAATTAATGAAAAACAAAAAGAAGCTTTTAAACAAAAATATGATTTTGAACCGAATTTCGAATATGGAAGAGATGAGAAAGGGCATTACGTTATTCGAACTTCAAAAAAGATGCTAGAAGAAATGGAATTTTATTTGGCATTGAAATATGATCGAGATGGAGTTGACCTTTACATGGAAGCGGAGATTGATGGTATATATCATGTATCTGTTAGCTATAGTGAAGACGCTTTGCACCTACAAGAATTGTTTCAATTTCTAGAAGAAAAAAAATAAAAGTCCTCATTTGAGGACTTTTATTTTTAATTTTGTAATTATAAGCTAGAAGCCCGGCGGCATCGTTCCATTGGGAATGGAATAACTTGCGCGATGTGATTAGGACCAAATTGTTTTGTACGAGCATGGCGTATTATATAAAATGCACACAGAATTGAAACAGGAATAGCACCGAACAACCCGAAAAATAAAGCGCTTACACAAGATGCAACAAAACCTAAAACACCAACTTCTAATTCTTCCATAATAGCTCCTAGAATAATAGGAAGTGCTCCACACGTAACCCCTAGTATAAGTGCGATAAGTAAACTCATGATTATCCCCCTCTGTTTGCGATATTTTTTCCTTCTTAGTTAGTTGTAGTATATCATATATAAAACAGAATTTTCAGAAAAAATTCAAAAAAAGTTCAATAAATGTTCAAAAAGTATTAATAAATATACTTGAAAAATTGAAGGGAGAGATTGTACTGAAAAGAAGGAATAATACGGTTAGAACCATAAAAAATCAGGCTTATTTCAAAATGAAATAAGCCTGTTCCATAGGAGGATGTATATATGTAGAGTGAATAAAAGGTTGGAAAAGGGGGTCCAAGACCTTTTATTCAACTAACTACCTTAATAGATTGGAACCCAACCTTCAGTTGTAACAAAAATACGAATAGCTACAACTTGACGATCATCTTGCAAGGTAAAATAATGTCTTGCATTTTCAGGAACAGATATGAGATCGCCTGGCTCAAGTTCAACGTCAAAGAATGTCCCATCTTTTCCTTCAATGGCAAAGATGCCATGACCACTAACAATAAAGCGAACTTCATCATCAGTATGATGGTGTTCTTTTTGAAAATTAATTAATAATTCGTCAAGGTTAGGTGTGCTATTTGAAAGTGAAATTACATCATGTGCTTTATAACCTCGGCGTGCTGAAACATCAGCAATTTCTTTTGAAAACACAGCTAATATTTCAGCTTTGTTTTCATCTGTTAATGAGTAATTTTCTTTTAAATGAGTAGGAAGTTTGGAAATATTCCATTTCTCATATAAAACGCCTTCCTCTTGTAGAAATTTTGATACTTCCACTTCATTTTCAATGCGAGTATTTATTTCATGAATACGAATTTGCGCCATTAGAAACGCCTCCTTGAATTGATAATAGTTTTATATGAAATTGGAATAAAAACTCATAAGCTTCTAATCTTTTCTTTGCATCAAAGCTATCTCGGCCCCATACGGTAATACCATGGTTACGGATTAATACTGCCCCCGAATCTCCTTGTATATGCTTGCGGAAGTTTTCTCCAAGCGTTGGGATATGAGCATGGTTTTCGATAATAGGAATGTGAATTGTTGCATCTTCTTCCCAAATATCGAGAGCTTTAATAATTTCTTGATTTTGAAGTGTGACTGCATCACTATATAAATTTGTGATAACATTGTTATCAGTTGTATGAACATGAAGGACACACCCAGCATTCGTATTGTTATAAATATGTGTATGCAAGATTGTTTCTGCTGAAGGGCGTAATTCAGTCTCTAATACGGGAACCCCTAGATGATCTACTAGTAGAAAGTCATCTGGAGTCGTTTTTGTTTTATCTTTACCGCTTGCTGTAATGAGAAAAGTGAGTGGTTCATGACTAACCTTTATAGAAATATTACCACTCGTTGCTGGAAACCAATTTCGTGTTGTTAATTCTTTTTTTATCTCGCTTAAGTCATACCATTGACGAAAAAGTTGTTTCATAATTTCACCTCCAACAAATGTTTTAATTCAGTTTGAACATCGTGAAACGTTTCAAATGCTGTATAAGAAATATGATTTTCTTCGCATTTTGTAATAAGGAAATCACGAGCGAACACTTTATCCGCTTGTTTCGCAGCTTGTAAATCGGTAATTGAATCTCCAATTACAATATGGAAGTCATTCGTATCACTCAATTTACGGATGAGTGATGATTTACATAATCCGCAATGATTTTGACAAAGACGATCACAAGGATGAGGCCAATTCACCGTAATGTATTCATTTGAAAAATCTGTTTCATTACAGTAAATTTGCTCTTTTGGAATGAGTCCTTGTAAGAGTGGATAGACGAAGAAATCCATTCCACCTGATATAACATAAAAGGAAATATTGTTTTCATTTACAAATTGTATAAATTCATGAAAACCGTTACGAATTTCAGCAGTCTCTATTAAAAATTGAATAATTTCATCGTGCAGATTAGTAGGTATGAATTGAAATAATTGAGAAACACCTTCTTGAATAGATAGCTCTTGTGATAAAATTTTATTCTTTACTTCTTCAGCTTCTGGTGGTGCGAATTTTTCCATAATGGACATAATGTTATCATTATTTGTAATCGTGCCATCGAAATCACAAAATACTTGAATACTCATAATTTCACCTCATGAGAGGGATTTCCCCATATTTGTAGTGCGCTATGCAAATTTATGTCATCTACTTCATGGAGTGGTTTATTTTGCAAAGTAGCATCAATTGCAGCACGGAAAGCTTTACCGCCGCCCTGCGCCCCATTTGGATGTCCATGTATCCCGCCGCCAGCATTAATAACAACATCTTTACCGAAATCTCGTACAATAAAGGGAACGAAACCAGGATGAATACCAGCAGACGGAACAGAAAAGCTCTTCTTGAAAAATACATCGTCTTCAGTTAAATATTTTGAGATAGCAAGAGCCTCCTCTTTTTCTAGCGCAACACTTCCGTATGGAGATGGGAATAATGAAAAGTCAGCCCCAGCATAACGGAGTAGCTTTCCAAGTAATAATGGTGATGAAACTCCATATAACTTGGATGCTGAATAAGCACCACTTACAGCAGGATGTGCCATAATAGGAACTGGGATTTCATCATCTTCTGCAAGTGATTGTAGTACATCTAGTCCGTAAGAGAATACGTTAAATAATAGAATATCGGCTCCAGCTTGCACTGCACGTTTCGCATTTTCTTTTAAATCAAAAGTTCGTCCTGTTAAATTTACGGCATATAACGTTTTATGTCCGTACGTTTCATATACGGATTGTAAAACTTCTTTTCCAGATATGATGCGTTTCGTAAGTGGTGTTAATGCATTTTCAAATAATATTTCATCATCTTTTACGATATCTACACCACCAATTGCTTGATCGCGTAATTGCGTTTTTAAATACCCAATATTTCGTCCAATCATTCCTTTAAAAATACTCATTAAAAGGGGACGATCATGTACTTGTAAAAGATTTCGAATACCATCTATCCCGAATTTTGGACCAGGAAAATGTTTTTTTAACTCGTCTGAAAAAGTTAAGTCAATTAATTTTACTTCGCCATCAAGGGATAGCTTTCCGAATGTAGTTGTTAAAATAGCTGGTAAATCTGGACTGAAATTTAATAACGGATATTCAATTTTAATAATCCCGCGTGTTACTTTTTTACGTAAATACGAATTGGTATGTTCATGTTCAGCTAATTCCTCAACATGAATGACGTTGCCTTTATGTTGTTTTAATTGTTCTTGCAATAAATGCGGCAAATGAGTCCAAGAGCCAATTGTTAAACCGAGTGCAATTTGTTCAGCTTTTTTTTCTAAGTTATGTGAATCATCATGGATTAAATATGTCGCTATAATTCCGCTCATTGTTATAACCTCCTAGTTAAATAAAAAAACCTCTCAGCTAAGGAGAGGTTTTTTTACAACCAGCTCCTTATCTGTCAGCGTAATGCTGCGAGAATTAGCACCGTGTCTACAATTGTAGATCGGTTGCCGGGTTTCGTCGGGCTCGTCCCTCCACCTGCTCTTGATAAGAAGTATTTAGAAATGTTTAAATTTTTAAGATAACTGAATTTTGTCAGATATTTTTCATGTTGTCAATTACTTTTTGAAAAAATTTAATTTATCGATTCGATTAATGGCTTCTCGTAATCTATCTTCTGTATGCAAGAGACCAATGCGGACGTACCCTTCACCATGCTCACCAAATCCAACACCAGGAGCAACTGCGACATGTGCTTTTTCTAGTAAAATATTAGAAAATTGCTCAGAAGTATATCCTTTTGGAACAGGAAGCCATGCAAAAAATGACCCTGTTGGAATGTCTACATTCCAACCAATTGAGTGACAAGCTGAAATAAGAGCGTTTCTTCGAGATTCGTAACTATTTACAAGGTCTATGACGCAAGACTGTGAACTTAATAGTGCTTCGCGGGCAGCATCTTGAATGGCACCAAAAATACTAACATACATATGATCTTGTAATAAGTTAATGGTTTCAATGACACTTTCATTCCCTACCGCAAAAGCGATGCGCCAGCCAGCCATATTGAAAGTTTTCGATAATGTGTAAATTTCGATTCCTGTATCTTTGGCACCATCTGCTTGTAAGAAACTAACAGGTTTTTGACCATCGAATCCAATCGCACCGTAAGCAAAATCATGAACGACTAATATATTATGTTTATTAGCAAAATGAATGGTTTCATCAAAGAAATCTTTTGATGCAGTAGCACCGGTCGGATTATTTGGATAGTTTAAAAACATTAATTTTGCACGCTCGGCAATAGAGTCGTCAATTTTTGTATAATCTGGTAAAAACTTATTTTCTGCAATAAGCGGCATTGTTTCAAATTGTGCTTTCGCTAAAGCAACTCCTGATAAATAATCTGGATAGCCTGGATCGGGAACGAGAATTGTATCACCAGGGTTTGTAAAGCAAACTGGTAATTCTACTAATCCAGCCTTTCCACCAAACAATATAGCAACTTCAGTTTTCGGATTTACTACTACATCATATTCACGTTGATAGAATGTTGCCACGGCTTCTTTTAAGCTTTCATGTCCGCGAAATGGCGGATATTTATGATGAATGGTCTTTTCTGCAGCATCTTGCAAAGCTTTTACGATATGCTGCGGTGTTGGTTGATCTGGATTACCTTGACCTAGATTAATAACATCGTGACCAGCTGCTACAACTTTGTTAACTTTTGCAACAAGTGAAGCGAAAAATTGTGTTGGCAATGATGTTACTATCTCAGAAGGTTGAAATGATTTCATACTTTCCACCTCTTTTGAAAGTTGTTACAATTCTAGTGACAAATGATATAATCTTTCCAGTATTTTGTAAAGAAAAAAATAAGAATGGGGCTGAAAAAATGAAAGTCGCATGTATTCAAATGGATATTGTCTTTGGAGATGTAGAAAAAAATATTGAGAATGCTAAAAATAAAATAAGTGAAGCGATGAAAGAAAGACCAGATGTTATTGTTTTACCAGAACTATGGACAACAGGTTATGATTTAACGAGACTCTCTGAAATTGCAGATAGGGATGGATTGGAAACGAAAGAAAAGTTGATAGAATGGTCGAAACAATATGGTGTACATATTGTTGGTGGTTCTATAGCAAGGCAAACAGAACAAGGTGTTACAAATACAATGTATGTTGTAACGAATAAAGGAGAACTAGTCAATGAATATAGTAAAGTGCATTTATTTCAGCTTATGGATGAACATAAATATTTAATCGCTGGAAATCGTACTGGTGAATTTAAGTTAGATGATGTAGAGTGCGCCGGCACCATTTGCTATGATATTCGTTTTCCGGAGTGGATGCGCGTTCATACTGCTAAAGGTGCAAAAGTTTTATTTGTTGTAGCTGAATGGCCATTAGTTCGTTTAGCGCATTGGCGTTTACTATTACAAGCAAGAGCAGTTGAAAATCAGTGTTATGTTGTAGCATGTAATAGGGCAGGGAAGGATCCAAATAATGAGTTTGCTGGCCATTCTTTAATTGTCGATCCTTGGGGCGAAGTTGTTGTAGAAGCAAATGAAGAAGAATCAATTCTATTTGGAGAGCTTACACTCGAGAAAATTAAAGAAGTACGCAAAGGAATTCCAGTTTTTGCGGATCGACGTCCAGAATTATACAAATAAAATGTTGACAAGTGATTTTTATTCTTGGTATAGTCTTCAACATAAAGTTAAAAATTCTAAAAAATTATACAACTCTTATCAAGAGCAGGTGGAGGGATTTGGCCCGATGAAGCCCAGCAACCGACCGTAATACCATTGTGAAATGGGGCGTTTATGACGCCAAAAGGCACGGTGCTAATTCCAGCAGAAAGTAAAACTTTCTGGCAGATAAGAGGGGAGAAGATAAACTTCAAACCTCTTTCTTAGTGGAAAGAGGTTTTTCTGTGTTAGAAAAACCTCTGAATTAAAAAAAGGGGGAGAAGACGATGGGATATTATTCATTAACAGAAGTAACCGCTGTACAATATGCGAAAGAACATGGCTATTTTGAAAAGAAAGCAAATGTAGTTTGTCATGAAATTGGAGATGGAAATTTAAATTACGTGTTCAAATTAGATGATGGAGAGAAGTCTATTATAATAAAACAAGCACTACCATATGCGAAAGTAGTTGGTGAGAGCTGGCCGTTGTCTATAAAAAGAGCGACGATTGAAAGTAAGGCGCTGCAAATTTTTGCAAAGTATGTGCCGGAATATGTGCCGGTAGTGTATAGTCATGATGAAGAATTAGCGGTAACAATCATAGAAGACTTATCAAAATTAACTATTACAAGAAAAGGATTAATAGATGGAGAAGAGTATCCACTTCTATCCCAGCATATCGGTCGTTTTCTAGCGAATGTTTTATTTTATACTTCAGATTTTGGTTTACAGTCAGAAGAGAAAAGGGTACTAGAAGGTACATTTGTAAATCCAGACCTTTGCAAAATTACAGAAGATTTAGTGTTTACAGATCCGTTTGGGCATTACGATACGAATGATTATGAGTCGGAGTTACAATTGGCTGTAGATGAACTATGGAGTGATAAAACTTTAAAACTAAAAGTAGCGCAATATAAATATAAATTTTTAACGAGAAAAGAGGCACTCATTCATGGAGATTTACATACTGGAAGTATTTTTTCATCACCTTCTGAAACGAAAGTGATTGACCCAGAATTTGCAACGTACGGTCCATTTGGATTTGACATCGGGCAATTTATTGCAAATCTATTATTAAATGCTCTATCTAGAGAGGAAGAACAGAGAAGTGTGCTATTTTTCCATATTGAGAAAACATGGAGCTATTTCGTAGACACTTTTACGAAGTTATGGATTGGAGAAGGTGTAGAAGCATATACGAAAGAGAAACAATGGTTGCCGATTATTTTGCAAAATATTTTTACGGATGTGGTCGGATTTGCTGGATGTGAGCTTATCCGAAGAACAATTGGCTTAGCACATGTAGCTGATTTAGATGAAATAGCAAATAAAGAAACGAGAATTCAAGCTAAGAAACAAGCGTTATCCTTAGGTAGAGAACTAATAAAATATGAATCTAAAAACGCTGATATTCAACTGTTCCGATCATTATTCCAACAGACAGTTTCTGGAGGGGTAAAAGCATGAGTACAGTTGTTACGATTCCGAGGTCTGTCAGTTGGAAAGGTGATGCCATTGCAGTATTAAATCAAACAAAGTTGCCGCATAGCACAGAATACAAAACATTAACGACGATTGAAGAGGTATGGAAAAGTATTGTCATGCTAGAAGTACGAGGAGCACCTGCAATTGGAATTGTAGCTGCATTTGGCTTGGCGCTTGCATCAAAAAAATATACTACTTTACATATTGAAGAATTTCAAAAGAAGTTTAATAGAGATTGTAATTATTTAGGGACGTCACGCCCGACAGCAGTCAATTTATTTTGGGCAATCGATCGTATGAGAGAATCTATTCAAGAAATTACTACAATAAAAGAAGCGCAAAAAATATTAGAAGAAGAAGCGCTTCGTATTCAGCAAGAAGATGAAGCGGTATGCCGGAGTATTGGAGAACATGCATTAACATGCTTTAAAGACGGTGATAACATTTTAACAATTTGTAACGCTGGCAGTATTGCAACTGCTAAATATGGTACTGCATTAGCACCGTTTTATATTGGGAAAGAAAAAGGTGTACATTTACATGCATATGCATGTGAAACGAGACCGGTTTTACAAGGCGGTCGCTTAACGACTTGGGAATTAAAACAGGCAGGTATTGATGTAACACTTATTACAGATAATACGGCAGCTCATGCTATTCAAACGAAAGAAATCAACGCAATTATTGTAGGAGCGGACCGAATTGTCGCAAATGGGGATACAGCAAATAAAATCGGAACGATGAATTTAGCTATATTAGCAAAGTATTTCGATATCCCGTTCTACGTTGCAGCTCCACTATCTACATTTGATATTACGAAACAAACAGGTGCAGAAATTGTTATTGAAGAAAGAGATGAAACAGAAGTTACGAAAATTTTTGGGAAACAGGTAACGCCAGTTGGAACTACTGTTTATAATCCTGCATTTGATGTAACACCGAATGAATTAATTACAGGTATTATTACTGAGCAAGGTATTATACGTGGAGATTATAAGCGAGAAATTGCATCATTGTTCGAAAAAACAAGCTAATACATAATAGCTTGTTTTTCTATGCCTAAATGTGTTCTTTTTTCTTATTTATATAATGAAAGGAGGAGAAAAAGATGGAAGAGTGGATCAAGATGATAGGTAATGTAGGGTTTCCAATTGTTGTAACATTATATTTACTTCATCGAATTGAAAGTAAATTAGATGGGGTAATTGTTGCAATAGAGAAGTTGCCACGGCAATTACTACAGTATGATGATCCTCGCGATAAAAAATAAAGTTTGCTCTTCGTGAGCAAACTTTATTTTTTATTGAGCAGTATAACCACCATCGATAACGACAGCTTGTCCAGTTATACCTTTAGCTTTTTCGCTCGCTAAAAACATCGCATAATCAGCAATCTCTTGTACTTGTAATAAGCGTTTTTGTGGGACAAGTGGATAAATGACATCCTCTAGAACATTTTCAAGTGGTACATTTCGTGTAGTGGCCAAGTCTTGTAATTGATTCCGTACGAGAGGGGTATCGACATAACCGGGACAAAGCGCATTAACAGTAATTCCGTGAGTAGCCCCTTCTAAAGCGGCAACTTTTGTTAATCCAATTACACCATGTTTTGCGCTATTATAAGCAGCTTTTCCAGCGAATCCAACGAGGCCATTAATGGAAGCTACATTAATAATTCGGCCATATTTTTGCTTTTTCATAATGGGAAAGGCATGCTTAACGGCGATAAAAGGAGCGATTTGCATAATTTTAATTAGTAGCTCGAATTTTTCGGTTGGAAAATCTTCAATTGGTGAAACGTGTTGCATGCCTGCATTATTAATTAATATGTCTAATGAACCGAAATGAGTAACAGTTTGAGAAATGGATGCTTCTATTTCTTCTTCGGATGTAACATCACATTTTAAGCCGATAGCTTGAAAGCCCTCTTTTTGTAGTTGTTCAGCAGCTTCTTTTGCACGTTCTTCAAGACGATCGGTAATAACAACTTTTGCCCCTTCTTTTGCAAAAGCGTTTCCCATTTCATATCCAATACCACTTGCAGCACCTGTTAAAAAAACAACTCGATTTGTAACCATGATGAAAAACATCCCTTCGTAATAAAGTTCTCATATTGCTCTATTTAGAGAGTGGATAAGAAAAATCCTGCAAAGATTTGGAAAAATATTGTTGGCTATCTTGTTTTGCAAAATAGTCTCTGCTATACTATTTTGTAAAGCAAGATACTTACGCTTATCTATCTTGTAAAACAAGATAGTAGGAGGATTTGAATTATGTCGACAAGTCAAATGCTGAAAGGGATTTTAGAAGGATGCTTACTTGCTATTATTTCTGAAGGTGAAATATACGGTTATGAAATGAGTGAGAAGCTAGCAAAGTATGGCTTTACAATGGCGAGTGAGGGAAGTATTTATCCGTTATTAATACGAATGCAAAAAGAAGGATTCATAAAAAGTGTAATGAAGGAATCCCCATCTGGTCCAAAACGGAAGTATTACACGTTAACAGAAGATGGCGAAGATGCACTGGATGAATTTATGGATCGCTGGGAAGCGATGCAAAGTAGTGTGGAACGTCTACTTGAAGGGAAGGGGAGAAGAAAATAATGCTATCAAATGAAGCACGAAAGTTTTTATTAGATATGAGGTTGTTTTTGACTGCAAAGAGTGTGAAAGAAAGCGATATTGAAAGCTTTATTGAAGACGCAGAACTTCATTTAATAGAAGGTGAGAGTAATGGAAAAAGCGTAGAAGAAATTTTCGGAAGCTCACCGAAAGAATACGCAAATGAACTTGTAAAAGTGATGGAAAGAGATAGACAGGAAACGTGGAAGCAAATTGGTTTTACAGTAATGAATATCGTATCGTTTTGGATTATTGCTTCTGTTCTAATAGTAAATAACGGACTATTACAGATGTCACTTATTCAGTGCGTTGGATATAGTTTGTCATTAATTTTAGTTGTGATAGGTCCTAATTTTCTACTTCGCAAAATGACTTTCGTAACAAGTTTTACAAAAACATGGTTTGCTATGTGGTCGTTAGTCATAATCGCACCAATGTTTCTAATAGGGGCTGTAACGATATTAGATGTGATTTATCCTACAAAAATGTTTATATTCACCCAAATGCAAAGTTATATATTAGCTGGTAGTATTTTCATCATTACAGTAGCAATAAATATATATTTTAATGGATGGTTTAAAAACTTATATTTAATCATCCCGCTTTCTATTATGTTAGTGTTTAAAACATTTACATCAGAAGACCTTGTTCCAATGTTATTTCAAATTATATGTTTATACGGAAGTTTGTTTATTTTAATTTTTGTTGAAATTATGATGAAGACGAATAGAAGAGAAGCGATTAAATAAGGGAGGGAGTATCATGCAGATTTCTAAAGAAGGAGAAAAGTTTTTAATCGATACGAAAGTGTATTTAACAACAAAAGGAATGAAAGAAGAAGATGTGGATGCCTTTTTAGAAGATGCAGAGCTTCATTTAATAGAAGGTGAGAAAGAGGGAAAGACGGTAAGTGATATATTTGGTGATTCACCAAAAGAGTATGCGGAAGAATTAGCGAAAGAGATGGAGAAAGATAAAGGCGGGAGTATAAAGAATATTTTAGGAATGATAATTGGTATTGGCGGGTATTGGTTACTTACAAATATTTTATTTGAAAGCCCAAATCATGAATTTACATTAACGAATGTACAATTAATTGGATACCCAATTGTTTTAATGATTACGATTGTAGGAATTATATTTGCTTTTAAAATGTCTTCATTTAAGAGTAAAATAAAAGAATTTAGCATTCTTTATGTGGCATCTTTGCTACCAATTTTATTACTAGTATTATTAATGTTTATGAATAAATGGTATGGGACACCTGTATTACAATTAACGACTATACAAAGTTATATACTAGCTGGAGTTATCTTGTTAGTACTGTTAATTGGGGAAGCGTACATACTTGGCTGGATTGGGATATTAGCTGTTATTGTCCCGCTATTCATTATGTTTGTATTTAAAGAATTAGGGAAGAACAACCCATATTGGGGAATGCTAGAGCCGTTACTTCTGTACGGAAGTTTATATGTATTAATGAGATGGTCTTTGAAAATTGAGGAGAAAAAAACTGTAAGCTAGCTTTATATTAATAGCGAACGAACTGAATTTTTTATTAAGAGGAGAACAAATATGCAAAGTATATTTCTAGGTATATTGTCTATTACATTTTTAGGTTTAACGATTTTTGGGCTATATACTACCTTTTCTAAAAAGGTACACGATGACTATTTCGATACTTTATTAGATGACACATCAGGTTATGTTTTGTTCTTCAGTTTAATAGGAAAGTGGCTGCTCCGGATATGCAAAAAATTATTTCCAAAGAAATATTATATAGAGATTTTTAAAGTAATTGTATTTATGTTTAGTTGTATATTTGCATCCGTTGCAGCCGGAATGTGGTTTATTGATTGGAATCTATTGTTTTAAACAGTAACAAAATCGTTACTGTTTTTTTCTTTGCAATAAAGAGCTTTGTAAAGAGAGAGCTTTTTGTTCGTTCGTTAATAGAGACTGAATATGGACATTTTCAGGGCGAGGGACGATCGGATACATAAGATTTGTTGGAGAAGGATGGTGCTCCGAGCCAGTTGGGGAATGAGGATCTGCGTGAGTAAGTTTTCCGTGAACACGTCTTGTAAATAAAATATGACCAATTTCATGAGCGAGCGTATATATATTTTTCATAGGAGCAGCCGAGTTTGTTAAAACGATATACCCTGTAAGTTGCTGTTGTTTTGCTAAAGAGTAGGCACAGGCAATTACTGCTGTTTCTTTGAAATAATCACTGCCAATATAACAAATGTAAAGGTCGCATGCAGGAGCTTCATTTACACAAGTTTGAAAAAAGGATGCTAATTTTTCCTGACTTTGAATAGAATCTTTATAACTAATTTCACGGTCAGAAAAACGAAAAAGTTCATTTAAAACAATTACTTCTTGAATTTGAAATGTAATGGGGTGCCAAATTGACTCTGCAACTGCTAAATCTTTTGCAATACGGTCATCAGAAATATCGGCGCCTGGCGTAATGCAAATACATATATTGACGTATGGATCCATAAGGAACACCTCAACTGAAAAAATTCTTTCTATAATATATGTTGGGAAAAGATCCTATGTATGGATAAACGCCTTGTTTATTACAAGTCGAAAAAATTTCATAGTTCTATAACATGGTTTGGCTGTCTTTTTGATATAGTAAAGGAAAGGGGGAGAATATATGTATACATTAAAAATCGTTTCAGACAGAGAAGCACTGTATCAATTTGCAAGTTATGTAAGAGTTGTACAAGGGGTGGAAGATGTATATGTAGAGGTGGGAGAACCTTTATATGAACATCCTTTAATGAAATTTTATGTACATATTAAGCTTGAGGAAACATATGAGCAACATAAAGCGTTACAAGAAATAGCAAGATTAGTAGAATTAGGGCGTTTTACATATGTCCATTATCGTAATGATGAAATAGAAGAAGCTTTTGAAGCTGTAAAATATGAAAGTTTTAAGAAATAAAGGTGAAAAAAGGGAGCGAAAGCTTCCTTTTTTCTTTAAAATTACATCAACAAAAGGAGAAAAATTTTGTTATGATAAGGGAGGGTGAGGAAAGGAGAGTTTACATATTGGGGTATATTGAAGAGTTACGCAAAGTCGTTGGTACAAGGCCGCTTATTCTAGTAGGATCAGCAATTATTATCTTAAATGATAATCAAGAAGTATTGCTTCAATATCGTTCAGATACATATGATTGGGGTGTACCTGGCGGGGCGATGGAGCTAGGAGAAACTACAGAAGAAACTGCTCGTAGAGAACTATTTGAAGAGACGGGACTAAATGCGAAAATTATGCAATTTATCGGGGTTCTTTCGGGAAAAGAAGTGTACTTCCAATATCCAAATGGAGATGAAATTTTTAATGTCATTCATCTGTATCAGGGGCATCA
This sequence comes from Bacillus sp. FSL W8-0519, assembly GCF_038005585.1. NCBI lineage: Bacteria > Bacillati > Bacillota > Bacilli > Caryophanales > Bacillaceae > Bacillus > Bacillus sp. FSL W8-0519. The sequence continues at coordinate 3,861,517 of NZ_JBBOTL010000001.1, read as the reverse complement.
TGTGAGCGGGGAATTAAGGCTTGACCATGAAGGATTACAGCTTCAATATTTTCCTGTAGATAAGTTACCGAATTTGAATAAAACAACTGAGAGAATTTTACAAAAATTTCTATACGCATTAACAGAATAGAAGGTTAATTCCTTCTATTTTTATTATATTAAATATTTTGATTTTTTAGTATGTTTATAGTATGATAAGTGTAGACATACATCTTATGGAATTTCACCTAAAAACTGACTAGGGTACATAAGAGAGGGGCAAGTGCAAAATGCATAATGTTGTTATTACAGCTGCAGTTCGTTCGCCAATTGGAACTTTTGGGGGAGCGCTAAAAAATGTAACGCCAGTAGAATTAGCTGTTCCTGTACTTCAGGAAGCTGTAAAACGAGGCGGGGTAGAACCACACGAAGTTGATGAAGTGATTTTAGGTCATTGTATTCAAAGAACTGATGAAGCAAATACGGCAAGAACGGCTGCATTAGCGGCAGGATTTCCTGACACAGTTACAGGTTATACAATCCAACGCCAATGTTCTTCAGGTATGCAAGCAATTATGTCGGCTGCAATGCAAATTCAATTAGGTGTAAGTGAAGTTGTCGTTGCAGGTGGAGTAGAAGCAATGAGTTCAAGCCCTTATGCATTAAAACAACACCGCTGGGGACAACGCCTACAACACGGAGAAATTCGTGATACGGTGTGGGAAGTATTAGAAGATCCAATTCATCATATTATGATGGGGGAAACAGCGGAAAATTTAGTTGAACAATATGAAATTACAAGAGAGGAACAAGATGAAGTTGCGCTTCGTAGTCATACATTGGCATTGAAGGCAATCGAGTCTGGATACTTTGACGATCAAATTGTTCCTATTACAATAAAAGAACGTAGAAAAGAAGTAGTATTTTCAAAGGATGAACATCCACGTGCTGACATTACAGCAGAAAAATTAGCAGGATTAAAACCAGCTTTCCGTAAAGACGGATCTGTAACGGCAGGGAATGCATCTGGCCTGAATGACGGAAGTGCGGTTCTAGTATTAATGAGCGAAGAAAAAGCGAAAGAAAAAGGCTTACAACCGTTAGCTAGAATTGTTGGATATTCAGTAGCTGGAGTAGATCCTAAAATTATGGGTATTGGACCAGCACCAGCAATTCGTAAAGGGTTAGAAAAAGTAGATTGGTCATTAGAAGATGCAGATTTACTGGAAATTAATGAAGCTTTCGCTGCACAATACTTAGCTGTAGAGAAAGAATTAGGTTTAGATCGTGAAAAAGTGAATGTAAACGGTAGTGGTGTAGGACTTGGACATCCAATCGGTTGTACAGGAGCTCGTATTACTGTAAGTTTAATTCATGAATTAAAAAGACGCGGGTTAGAAAAAGGAATTGCCTCTCTATGCGTCGGCGGCGGTATTGGAGTAGCATTATTTATAGAAGCACTATAAAAAAGAAGCAGCAATCGCTGCTTCTTTTTTTATGATTCAAATAAATGATGAAATAATCGATCACGATTTTCAAAGAAAAGTTTCGTCGTTTGGTAATGCTCAGTTTCTTCTAATGTGGATTCATGAATCCCTTCTTGTGTTAAAGAATATATAGTGGATTCAGGATAAGCCATTAAAATAGGAGAATGCGTTGCGATAACAAATTGTGAACCTTGTTCCGCTAGTTCATGCATTCGAATGAGCATAGAAAGTTGTCTCATTGGTGATAGAGCGGCCTCGGGCTCATCTAAAATGTATAAGCCTTGTCCTGAAAAACGATTCATAAATAAGGAGAAAAATGACTCACCGTGTGATTGGGCGTGTAGTGAAGTACCACCATATGAGTCAATAATTGGATTTCCACGTGCTTCTGAATCGGCATCCATTTCATCAATATAAGAAGCAACATTATAAAACGATTCAGCACGAAGAAAGAAACCATCGTTTGGTGTATTGAAACTTTTGGAAATTCGAAGATGTTCATGTAAAGATGAATGTGAATCGTTTGTACTAAAACGGAAGTTTTTCGTTCCACCTTCTGCATTAAATCCTAAAGCAATTGCAATCGCTTCGAGTAATGTTGACTTCCCCGTTCCGTTTTCTCCAATAATGAATGTTACATTTGGATGGAAAGCTAGTGATTGTAATGTTCGAATAGCGGGTAAACAGTAAGGATATGCGGAGAAACTAGGGATATTTTCTTTTTTTAATGTGACATTTTGTAAAAAGGGTACGTCAATCAATATAGAAACCTCAATTCATAACGGATTTTGATTCTAAAAAAGCAGCAAATACAAGGGTAAGACAACTTGCAAATAGTATTGTATATTGAAGTGCGCCAAAGCCAAGACCTTCCCAGCCGAAAGTCATTCTCTTCCATATGAAAATAAAAAGAATACTTATAAAACCAACGAGAGCAGGTATATATTTTATAATTTTGTAGTGCTTCCATAGATAGAAGCCAATGTATGTACTTAAAAACAAGGTAAACAGAACAAGAAAAAAGACAAGTGTTAATGACACGTGAATCCCTCCTTATTTTCTGAATATTTTATGTGGATTATATCATTTAAACTATCATATTCCAATGTGAAAATAAATATTGCATGGAGATTATTCATGTCGTTATGATAGTATGTAATCTATTGTAATTATAAAAAGGAGTTAAAACATGCCGTTTACATTTGCACATCCAGCAGCAGTTCTTCCTTTTGCAAAAAAGTATTCTCAACATATTTCAGTAACGGCTCTTATATTAGGTAGTATGGCGCCTGACTTTGAATATTTCCTACACTTTAGACCGTATGGTGTAATTGGGCATACGTGGCTTGGATTCTTATATTTTAATTTACCACTCGTATTTTTATTAGCATACATATATCACTACATTTTAAAAAAGCCGTTTATAACACATTTACCTAAACCATTTGCTGGCTACTATACATATGCAGTAGATGAGAGGTGGGGGCTTTACACAAGGAAAGATTTCTTTGTATTTTGTTATTCAGCATTATTCGGTATGTTAACGCATGTTGTTTGGGATGCATTCACTCATAAGACAGGCTATTTTGTTATGAAAATACCATTATTGCAAAGAGAATGGTACGGTATCTCTGTTTATAAATATATGCAACATGGAAGTACATGTATTGGTTTTCTGTTATTAGTATACGTTTTATGGAAGTGTAGAAATGCAATGGGTAAAGACCTTATTTTAGCTTTGGAAAAAATAAAATATTGGATTTCGGTAATTGTTGTGGCAACTATTATATTTATCGTGCACGCGTTCGTAGATCCCTATTTTCATATTTTCCAAATAGGGGGTATAATAGTATCTGGACTGACAAGTTCGTTTTGTGGACTTCTCATTGTTTCTATAGTTTACAAAGCAAAGGACTAATTAATATTAATGAATGATAGTGTTAGGAGAAATTATATGATGAAAGCATGGAAAAGTATTTTTGTTTTATGTAGTTTTCTTCTTATGTTAAGTGGTTGCTTCCATCAAGAAGAAAAGAAAGCTGAACCGAAGAAGAAAGAATCTATTCCTGAAACAAAAGAATATGGTGGGCGTGAGCTGAAAAAAGTAGGACAAAAAGTGAAAGAAACAGGATGGGGTACTTTTAAATTAGAACAAATTCATTCTGTGAATCAAACATTTGAAGTAGCACCAATGAAAATTCACGTACAAGATGTGAAAGTAATCTCTTTATCGCAGATGAGTAAAGATGCAAAAAATACATTAAAAGTATATACGGCATTAACTCCTGAAGAAGTAAAGCGTAGATTAGGAGATAAAGTCAGTCAAGAAGATGCGGAGTTATATGCATCGCTAAGTGGTACAGAGATTAGTGATACGATTCGTTACGTTGAAATTACATATAAGGTGGAAAATAGCGGGAATAAAAATATACAATTTTTCTCTATGAATGATGTTGCGATTAATGATAAACAACATTTTAAAGTAGCAACGCAAAACTTTTTATATGATGAAGATACGCTCGTTGGTACAAAAAATGTATCAAGGGAAGACTATAAGCCAGGTGAAACAAGAGATGGTATTATCGGCCTAATACTTGATGATGGAAAAGAAAAGGTAAAGGATATTAAATTTACAACAGATAATGTAATCGCAGCAAATACAGAAACGCAAGATGTTGTAAAAGAGCCACAAACTTTTAATATCTCACTTTCTGAGTAAGTTGTTTTTAAATATATGCAAGAAAAAACAGTCAGTGCTCAAACTATTATGCTGACTGTTTTTTCTGTTCTTCTATGTATGAATCTACACTTTGAAAAGGTACCTTAATTTTAAACGCATCTTTTTGTTCATGAAATTGTTTTTCATTATAGGGGCCAAAACGTTTATTATGCTTTACGTCAATAATCCAATAATGCTCGCTTTTTTTATTTGCAATTGCTGCGTCAGGATTATTAGGATCTGACTTTTCCTCAGTTTGTTTTGCAATAATGTATTTATCATCCCAGGCTATGTCTGTAATTTTTGCAGGAATGTATTGTGTGGCATATACAGCATCTTGCGTGGGGAAAAGTTCAAATGCATTTCCAGAAGTACGTATGAGTTCGTATTCATCGTTAATCGTATATGTTATATGATTTGTATTTCCAGCACAACCGGCTAATAGGAATGCGACGAATAGGATTATCCATTTTTTCAATATGGGAACCTCCTTTACAATGCTGTTGTAACACATTGTACAAGAAAAGTAAGAGAAACGCTAGTTTACAATGTTTTTTAGAAGTGGTACGATGAGACGGGTAAAGAAGGATATGAAGGAGTCGACATAAAAATGAAGTTAAAGATGCATCGTCCAGCGCTTGTAATGAACCGCATAGGTGCTTCCCTAATTGACATGTTTTTAATCTCGGTTATGTATGGTGCAGTAGTAGCTGTTATGACTGGAAATTATAGTGCTATTTTTAATCGCTTTAATATTAGTTTTGGCGATTATAGATATGATCTTGCAGTAGTTTTTATATTAATGGCGATATATTTTATTTTGCTACCCTTTATTTGGAACGGTGTAACACTTGGTAAAAAGGTAACGAGAATAAAATTAATTTCATTGAAGAGTGAAAAGTTAACATTACAAACATTAACGATTCGTTTTTTTGTATTGTTATTACCGAACATATTACTGCTTGGAATTCCGATATTATGTAACGTATATATGATGTTATTCCGCAAAGATAATTGTGGTTTTCAGGATTTAATTACAAAAACGAAAGTGATAAGTCTTGTATAACCAAAAGAGACCTTTGTATATACAAAGGTCTCTTTTGGTTATACAAATATATTTTAATGGATATATAATAGGGAAAAAGTTAATCTATATCATTTTCGGATTTAATAGATTGAAAATTAAGAAAATGTTATAATGATTAAAATAATATGTTTATATAATAAGGGGGAAATTGAAATGACTGGAGGTAGCGTAATCTTTTGGGGGATTTTAATTTTCATCGGTTTAGTTTTCGATCAGCGTAATAGTAAGAAAAAAGAAGGAATAAAAAAGTAACCGTTTACAAATGAATAAGCAACTTTTCTTGCTTGCAGACTAATCTCATAAAGGAGTATACTGAATGACGGTAAGACTTATAGAAGGGGTAATGAAAATGAAGCTTGCAGGAAAAGTTGCTATCGTAACTGGCGGTGGCATCGGTATTGGACGTAATACAGCTCTTTTGTTGGCTAAACAAGGCGCAAAAGTAATTGTGACGGACATTGATCAAGAAAGTGGACAAGCAACAGTGGAGGAAATTACGAATCTAGGCGGAGAAGCACTTTTTGTATCCTATAATATGGAAAAACAAGGAGATTGGCAACGCGTAATCAGCATTACTTTGAATGCATTCAGTCGCATTGATATGCTTTTTCAAAATGCTGGTTTATATAAAATAGATTCTATATTTTCACGCCAACAAGAGAACGATTCCAATGTACTTTGTATTAATGACGTATGGATAGAGATAAAACAATTAACGTCATCTTTTATGAAACAGCAAGAAGAAGTGGTGCTAAGTGACTTACCGATTTTCGGTATTATTAGCACGAAAGGACAATCATTTCATACAGTAGAAGCCCTCGTATAATAGTGAAAACCGCCCTCAATATATGTGGACGGTTTTTTTGTATGAAAATTATTTTTTAACGAATGCGTTGTTCGTTTTGACTATCAAAGAAATGCGCTTTATTCATATCAAATGCTAGTTTAATTTGGTCACCAGGTGAAAATGTATGTCTTGCATCAACACGTGCTGCAAAATCTTGATTTCCAAGTTTCATATATAAAATAGATTCAGCACCTAATAACTCAGCAACTTCAATTTTTGTTGTGAAGGCAGTAGATTGTGAAGCTTCTAAAAATAATAGTTCATCATGAATGTCCTCAGGACGAATACCTAAAACAATGTCTTTATTTACATAGCCTTGTTCACGTAATATCTTCATTTTTCCTTCAGTTACTTTAATTTTTGCAGCATTGTCTATAACGAAATCGGTTTCAGTTAATTTACCACGGAAGAAATTCATCGCTGGAGAGCCGATAAATCCACCAACAAAAATGTTTTCAGGTGTTTCATATACTTCTTTTGGAGTACCGATTTGTTGAATTTTTCCGTCTTTCATAACAACAAGACGAGAAGCCATTGTCATCGCTTCAGTTTGATCATGCGTTACATAAATTGTTGTCGTACCAAGGCGGTGGTGTAACTTAGAAATTTCTGAGCGCATTGCAACACGTAATTTAGCGTCTAAGTTAGATAATGGCTCATCCATTAAGAACACTTTCGCGTCTCGAACGATTGCTCTCCCTAACGCAACACGTTGACGTTGTCCACCAGATAATGCTTTCGGTTTTCTATCTAAATATTGTTCCAGTCCTAAAATTTTTGCTGCATCTTTTACACGACGATCAATTTCATCTTTTGGTATTTTTCTAAGTTTTAATCCAAATGCCATATTATCATATACACTCATATGTGGATATAGGGCATAGTTTTGGAAGACCATTGCGATATCGCGATCTTTTGGAGGGACATCATTCATTAGCTTACCATCAATTGAAAACTCTCCTTTTGAAATATCTTCTAGTCCAGCAACCATTCGTAATGTTGTAGATTTTCCGCATCCAGAAGGACCGACAAATACGATAAATTCTTTATCTTGAATGTGTAAATTGAAGTCTGTTACAGCTGTTACATTATTATCATATATTTTATAAATGTTTTCTAATTTCAGTTCTGCCATGGTATTTCCCCCTAGAAATAATTATGCAAACGTTTTCTTTGAGTTCATTATAAACGAATAGATTCAAAAAATAAACAAAAAAATAAAACGTTTTCATGAATTGGAAGAATATTAGTAAATTTCGTATGTTTTCTTAGAAAAATAAGAATAAAAGTTGTAAGCGCTATTTTAAATTAAGATAGAATCTGTTATCATTCATTAATGAAAACGTTTGCGCCTTGAAAAAGAGAAAATCGAATTATGAATGAAATGGGGTAGCATAATGGAAAAACAGTGGTGGAAAGAAAGCGTAGTATATCAAATTTATCCTCGTAGCTTTATGGATAGCAACGGTGATGGCCTCGGGGATCTTCGCGGTATTATTTCAAAGTTAGATTACTTAAAAGAATTAGGGATTGATGTAATTTGGTTATCACCAGTCTATGAATCTCCAAATGATGATAATGGTTATGATATAAGTGATTATTGTAAAATTATGAATGAGTTCGGAACAATGGAAGATTGGGATGAGCTATTACATGAAATGCATGAACGTAATATGAAACTTATGATGGACTTAGTTGTTAATCATACTTCTGATGAACATAATTGGTTTATTGAATCACGTAAATCAAAAGATAATAAATATAGAGATTACTATATATGGCGCCCTGGAAAAGAAGGAAAAGAGCCGAATAACTGGGGAGCAGCGTTTAGCGGATCTGCATGGCAGTATGATGAAATGACAGATGAATATTATTTACATCTGTTTTCTAAAAAACAGCCAGATTTAAATTGGGATAATGAAAAGGTAAGACAAGATGTTTATGAAATGATGAAGTTTTGGTTAGAAAAAGGAATTGATGGCTTCCGTATGGATGTTATTAATTTTATTTCTAAAGAAGAGGGATTACCAGCTGTTGAAACAGAAGAAGAGGGGTATGTTTCAGGTCATAAGTATTTTATGAACGGTCCAAACATTCATAAATATTTACATGAAATGAATGAAGAAGTATTGTCTCATTATGATATTATGACGGTTGGTGAAATGCCTGGTGTAACGACAGAAGAAGCGAAATTGTATACCGGGGAAGAACGAAAAGAACTGCAGATGGTATTCCAATTTGAACATATGGATTTAGACTCAGGAGAAGGCGGAAAATGGGATGTAAAACCATGTTCACTTCTTACTTTAAAAGAGAATTTAACGAAGTGGCAAAAAGCATTAGAACATACAGGCTGGAATAGTCTGTATTGGAATAACCATGATCAGCCTCGTGTTGTATCTCGTTTTGGTAATGATGGAATGTATCGCATTGAATCTGCGAAAATGTTAGCGACGGTGCTTCATATGATGAAAGGAACACCTTATATTTATCAAGGCGAAGAAATCGGAATGACAAATGTTCGATTTGAATCGATTGATGAATATCGAGATATTGAAACATTAAATATGTATAAGGAAAAAGTGATAGAGCGCGGTGAAAATATAGATAAAGTGATGCAGTCTATTTATATAAAAGGCAGAGATAATGCTAGAACACCGATGCAGTGGGATGATAAAGATCATGCTGGATTCACAACAGGTGAGCCCTGGATTACGGTAAATCCTAACTATAAAGAAATCAATGTGAAACAAGCGATCCAAAATAAAGATTCAATTTTTTATTATTATAAAAAGTTAATTGAGTTACGCAAAAATAACGAAATAGTTGTGTATGGATCATATGATTTAATATTGGAGAATAATCCATCTATTTTTGCATATGTAAGAACGTATGGAGAAGAAAAACTTCTTGTTATTGCAAACTTTACTGCGGAAGAATGTGTATTTGAATTGCCTGAGGACATTAGTTATAGTGAAGCAGAGTTATTTATACACAATTACGACGTAGAGAATGGACCGATAGATAACATGACATTACGTCCGTATGAAGCAATCGTGTTCAAATTGAAATAAGAAAAATCCTTATACCACTTTGGTATAAGGATTTTTTTGGTTACCATTTTAATATGGAGAATCCATATGGAGGAAGTGTAACTTGTAATACACTTGCTTCCGCTGAAAATTCTTCGTTTGTATAAATATTAATGATTTTCTTTCCGGTAACATGGAGAGGCAGTGAAGCTGTAATATCACTATTAGTCGGATTTAAAACGAAAAAGATAGTTTCATCTTCATATGTTTTTGTATAAGAAATATAATTATGTTCATCATTTGCTTCAATGAATTGGAAAGTACCATGTCCTCCAAATGCTTTATATTGCTTTCGTAACGAAATTAATGTTTGTACATGTGTAAATAATAGATGATCTTGTTCTTTCGTATCCCAAACCATACATTTGCGGCAATCAGGGTCCATACCGCCATCCATACCAATTTCGTCTCCATAATAAATACAAGGAGAGCCGATGAAAGAAAGGTGGAATACATAAAGTAACTTTAACTTATTTTTATCTCCGTTACATGTTGTCAATATTCTTGGTGTATCATGGCTGTCTAATAAATGAAATGCTGCTTCATTTACATTCATAGAGTAGGAATGTAGAGATTCTATAATTTGTTTCATAAATTCATTTGCCTTAATGGAATTGTTAGCAAAGTAAGACAGTAGAGCGTTTGTAACAGGGTAGCTCATTACAGCATCAAATTGATCTCCTTGTAGCCAAGGAAGTGCATCGTGCCAAATTTCTCCTAAAATATATACTTCAGAATTTAATGCTTTTATCTCACTTCGGAACTCTCTCCAAAATTTATGGTCGACTTCATTTGCTACATCAAGGCGCCAACCGTCTATATTGAATTCTTTTACCCAATAACGCCCTACTTCAAGTAAGTATTCTTTTACATCCGGGTGTGCAGTGTTTAATTTCGGCATATACGGTGTAAACGCGAAAGTATCATAATTCGGAAGTGGCTCAGTTCTAATTGGGAACTCATGAATATGAAACCATTCTTTATATGCTGACTGTTCACCATTTTCTAGTACGTCTTGAAATTTATCGAAAAAGTATCCACTGTGATTGAATACGGCATCGAGCATTACTTTTATACCGTGTGTATGACATGCCTCAACGAGTTCTTTGAATGTTTCTTTTGTGCCAAATTGAGGATCGATTTCCATGTAGTCAATTGTGTCATATTTATGGTTTGAATGTGCTTTGAAAATAGGTGTGAAATATATTCCTGAAATTCCAAGCTTAACAAGGTAATCGAGGTTTTGCATAATACCAGCAAAATCTCCGCCGAAAAAATTAGTTGGAGTTGGTTCAGCGCTTCCCCAAGGAAGGGTGTTTTCTGGATTCAACGTATGATCTCCATTAGCGAACCGTTCTGGGAAAATTTGATACCAAACAGTATCTTTAATCCAGGAAGGTGCTTTGAATACATCATTTGCATGAATAAATGGAAAACAGAAAAAGTTACCAACGTCATCATTTGGAATGCTAGAAAAAAATCCGCGTTCTGCATAAATAAGCGTTTCTGTCTCTGCTTTTAATTCAAATCCATAACGTAAGCGCTTAAATTTTGGCTCGATGGAAATGGACCAATAATCAAATAATGCAGTAGAACCAGTTTTTTTCATCGGTGCACTTGAAGAAATCCACTTCCCGTCTGTCCATTCATAAGGATCACCATAAATAAGATTGGTGCTTTGAACATCGTCTCTTTTCGTACGTATTCGGATATGAATCGTTTTTTCATCGTAAGCGTATGCGTAATTATCTTTTGGCCTATGATAGATGGCGTCTTTAAGCATATAAAAAATCCCCCTTTACTATCTCTATGCATATTGTTCCCTTAAGTATAATAATAAAGCATATGTTGCAAACGATTGCTTTTTGCATAGCTTTAATATTGCTTATAAGAGTAGTATTCATTTCATATAAAGTCAATCTATAAAGAGTGTAGTAATAATATTTTAAAAATTAATATTTGCAAAATGAATAAAAGAATGTATAATGATAGACAAATAGCGCAAACGTTTTCATAGATTGAGATATCGTTTGCGCTTCTATTAAACTATTTAATGCAAACGTTTTCAATTAGTAAGGTACATATACAATTCAGGGAGGTTTTTGGGATGAAGAAAGCATTATCATTATTAACGGTTTCAGCATTATCAATTGGTATGTTATCTGCATGTGGACCGAAAGATTCAGGGAAAAAAGAAGAAAGTAAAGCAAAGAAAGATTACGATCTACTCGTTTGGGAAGATGATAAAAAAGGTGTTGGTTTAGAACCAGCAGTGAAAAGCTTTGAGGAAAAATATAAAGTAAAAGTAAAAGTTGTTGAAATGCAAATGACAGATCAAGTGAAGAAGTTACGCCTTGATGGACCAGCGGGGACGGGACCAGATGTTGTAACATTGCCACATGATCAAATCGGAAATGCAGTAACAGAAGGTTTACTTTCTGAAGTGAAAGCTGATGATGCTGTAAAGAGTAAATTTACTGATTCATCAATAGAAGCACAGACATATAACGGAAAATTATATGGTTTACCAAAAGCAATTGAGACACCAGTCTTTATTTACAATAAAAAACTAATGCCAAAAGCGCCAGAAACGATGGACGAGCTGTTTAACTTCTCAAAAGAATTTACGAAAGATGGCAAGTACGGATTTTTAGCATTAGGAGATAACTTCTACTTTGCTAATGCATTCATGGCAGGTATGGGTGGTTATGTGTTTGGTGAAAAAGATGGAAAGCCAAATGCAAGTGATGTTGGATTAAATAATAGCGGAGCAGTACAAGGTGCTGAGTATCTTCAAAAATGGTACAAAGAAAAGTTATTCCCGAAAGGTATTATCGGTGAATCTGGTGGACCTGCTGCTGATGGGCTATTTAATGAAGGAAAAGCAGCATCTATCATGAACGGCCCTTGGGCGTTCCAAGCAATGGAAAAGAACGGAATTGATTATGGCGTTGCTCCAATGCCGAAATTACCAAATGGTCAACCAATGAAAACGTTTGTTGGGGTTAAAGGATGGCATGTAACAAGTTTCTCTAAACAAAATGATTTAGCTACAAAGTTCACTGAATGGGTAACGAATGAAGAAAACGCAAAAATTCGATTTGAGAAGACGAAAGAAATTCCTCCAGTAAAAGCAGTAATGGAAGATCCAATTATTAAAGATAACGAAGCTGCAAAAGCAGTTGCAACACAATCTGAAAATGGAATTCCAATGCCAAACATTCCAGAAATGCAAGAAGTATGGAAACCAGCTGGAGATGCGCTTCAATTAGTTGTTACGGATAAAGAGGCACCAAAAGCAGCACTTGATAATGCAGTGAAGCAAATTAAAGGTAATATTGAGGCAAATCATAGTAAGAAAAAATAAGGTGAAATTCGTGCCTCTAATATGAGGGGCACGAATTCTCTCCCAAGAAAAAAGGGGGAAGGAACATGCAAACATCTATGGAACCAGCAAACGGCTTAAACGGTTCAAAACATAGGAAAATGGCAACCATGTTATCAATCATTCCAGGCGTGGGCCAAATGTATAATAAACAATTTGTAAAAGGTCTTATTTTTCTAGTATTAACAGGTTCATTTATTGTAGCCTTTGCTGATTTATTAAATATGGGATTATGGGGAATTGTAACGCTTGGTACAGAAGTTCCACGTGACCATTCTGTCTTTCTATTAGTAGAAGGAATCTTGGCACTCATTGTCATCGTGTTTGGACTCGGAATATATGCATTTAATTTATATGATGCATACCAAAACGGAAAGAAACGGGATATAGGAACACCGTTAAACTCTGTAAAAGAGCAATACCGTAATTTACTAGACCAAGGTTTTCCGTATTTAATGGTTTCACCAGGGTTTTTATTACTTATCTTTGTCGTTGTATTTCCAATCATTTTCGTAATTTTAATTGGATTTACGAACTATGATTTATATCATTCTCCTCCAGCTAAATTAGTAGATTGGGTAGGATTTAAAAACTTTATTGATATCTTTACATTACCGATGTGGAGAGAAACGTTTTTAAGTGTATTTTCTTGGACTGTCATCTGGACATTCGTTGCAACGACATTACAAGTTGCACTTGGTATTTTCTTAGCGATTATCGTAAATCAGCCTGGTATTAAAGGGAAGGCGATTATTCGAACAATCTTCATTTTACCGTGGGCGGTCCCAGCATTCGTATCTATTCTTGTTTTCTCTGGTATGTTTAATGAAACATTTGGAGCGATTAACAATCAAGTATTAGCTTTATTCGGAATTGAAAAGATTGCTTGGATGACAGATCCATTTTGGGCGAAGATTGCTTTAATTATGATTCAAACGTGGCTTGGATTCCCGTTCGTCTTTGCAATGACAACAGGTATACTGCAATCGATTCCAGGAGAATTATACGAAGCGGCTACAGTAGATGGAGCTACAGCTTGGCAACAGTTTCGTAAAATTACATTGCCACTTGTTCTATATGCAACAGCACCAATATTAATTACGCAATATACGTTTAACTTTAATAACTTTAGTATCATCTATCTATTTAACGGCGGAGGTCCTGCTGTAGCTGGACAAGACGCAGGTGGAACAGATATTTTAATTTCATGGATTTATAAGTTAACGATGACTTCCGCGCAGTACGGAAAAGCAGCAGCTCTTACAATGATCTTATCGTTAATCGTTATTACAGTTGCGTTATGGCAATTTAAGAGAACAAAATCATTCCAAGAAGAGGATATGATGTAAATGAATATTAAAAGACAAAAGATGTTACGTCTCTCATTAAGTTATCTCGTTATTTTCGTAATGTGTGCCATCATTTTCTATCCATTATTATGGATTATTGGCTCATCGTTTAATCCGGGTGATAGTTTATCTGGATCAAGTATTATTCCGCAAAATGCAACACTAGATCATTATCGTAAGTTATTAGATTTAGAGAATAGTAATTATTTACTATGGTATAAAAACACATTAAAAGTAAGTGTTTTAACGATGATTTTTTCAGTGTTAGCAATTAGTTTTACTGCTTATGCATTTTCGAGATACCGTTTTGTTGGAAGAAAAAATGGTTTATTAACATTTTTAATTTTGCAAATGATTCCAAACTTTGCAGCGTTAATCGCTTTATACGTATTAGCACAGTTAACAGGATTAATTGATACGCACCTTGCATTAATTTTAATTTATGTAGGCGGGGCAATTCCAATGAACACATGGCTTATGAAAGGGTATTTTGATACGATTCCGAAAGAATTGGATGAGTCAGCTCGTATGGATGGAGCAGGGCATTTCCGTATTTTTTGGCAAATCATTATGCCACTTGCAAAGCCAATCGTAGCGGTTGTAGCGTTATTTACTTTCATCGGCCCATTTACAGATTTTATTTTAGCGAGTATTATTTTGCGCACACCAGAAAATTATACGTTAGCAGTTGGATTATATGAAATGGTGGCGAAGAAATTTGGGAATGAATTTACAACGTTCGCAGCGGGTTCCGTATTGATTGCAATCCCAATTTCAATTTTATTCCTATCACTACAAAAATACTTTATCTCTGGTTTAACTGCTGGAGGTACGAAAGGATGAAAAATGGGACAGTATGTCCCATTTTTCTTTTCATCTTCCTATAAAACATTTTATAGGGAGATGAAAAGAGATTTGACATCCCATATGAAAAGAAGTGAAATAAATAGTATATTATAGTATAGGAAAAAAGAGCTCTATCCCTTACAATACATGGAGAGGGAGAATATGATAGGTTTTACAAGATAGAATCAATGAAAGTTTATGACTTCCCCTATTACTTGCAACGGGTGCAAGATGAAAATATATAAAATGGCAGAGAAGTGAAAGGAGGGGGATTTTTATGACAGTTACAATTAAAGATGTGGCGAAGAAGGCGAATGTAGCACCATCTACCGTTTCTCGTGTAATTGCTGATAATCCAAGTATAAGTGAAAAAACAAAGCGTCGTGTTCGGAAAGTAATGAGTGAACTAGGGTATCATCCTAATTTAAACGCAAGAAACCTAGCTAACCAAACAACAAAAACACTTGGCCTTGTTATGCCAAGTTCTGCAAGTAAAGCTTTTCAAAATCCGTTTTTCCCAGAAGTTATAAGAGGGATTAGTTCGTTTGCACATGTGGAAGGGTATGCGCTTTATATGTCGACAGGTGAAACGGAAGATGAAATTTTTAATGGTGTTGTAAAGATGGTGCAGGGGCGCCAAATTGGTGGCATTATTCTTTTATATTCAAGAGAGAATGATCGGATTATTCAATATTTACATAAACAAAATTTCCCGTTCGTATTAATCGGGAAACCATATGATCGTAAAGAAGAAATTACATATGTAGATAATGACAATTATACAGCTGCAAGAGAAGTAGCAGAATATTTGATTTCATTAGGTCATAAACAAATCGCGTTCATCGGCGGTGGATCAGATTTACTTGTGACGAGAGATCGTTTGGCTGGTATGAGTGATGCTTTAAAATTAGCAGACATTGTATTGCCGAAAGAGTATATTTTACATTTTGATTTTTCAAGAGAAAGTGGTCAACAAGCCGTGGAGGAATTAATGGGGCTAAAGCAACCACCGACAGCAATTATGGCAACGGATGACTTGATTGGACTTGGTGTGCTAAGTGCACTTTCTAAAAAAGGATTCGTTGTACCGAAGGATGTTTCAATTGTAAGCTTTAATAATGCTTTATTATCAGAAATTGCGAGTCCTCCGCTTTCAACAGTTGACGTGAATATATATCAGCTAGGATATGAGGCAGCAAAAGCTTTAGTTGATAAAGTAGAGAATGCGGAGTCTACTGCAAAGTGTATCATTATTCCGCATAAATTACTGAAGCGTCAAACTTGCGATCATTATGCATAAAAAAAGCTAAGAGTTTAACTCTTAGCTTTTTGTTGTAGAAAGGCTTCTAAACGGTCACAGCCTTCTTTTAAAGTTTCAATACTATATGCATAGGATAAGCGAAGGTAGCCTTCACCATATTCAGAGAATGCTGTTCCAGGAACGACGGCAAGTCCAGCTTCTTTCACAAGATCAAGTGCAAAATCAAATGATGAAGATGTTAAATGGCCAACATATGGGAATAAGTAAAATGCACCTGTTGGCTTTTCAACTGTTAAGCCCATTTGAATAAGTCTATTATATACGTAATCACGTCGTTTTTTGTATTGATGACGCATCATTTTTGGTGCATCTTTAGCAGCTGTTAAAGCTTCAATTGCAGCATATTGAGCGATTGAAGTAGCGCACGTTACGTTGTATTGATGAACTTTTAATATATGCCCAGCTAAATAGTTTGGTGCGAATAATAGACCGATACGCCAGCCAGTCATAGAATGCGATTTTGATAAACCGTTAATGACGATAGTCTTTTCACGCATTTCTGGGAAATGAGCGATCGATGTATGTGTCTGTTCATATACAAGTTCGCTATAAATTTCATCAGAAAGAACGAAAATATTTTTATCTTTTAAAACATCTACAATATCCTGTAGTTCTTCTTTTGATAAAGTTACACCAGTTGGATTAGAAGGATACGGCAGTACGACGCATCTTGTTTTTTCTGTAATGGCCTTTTCCAGTGCTTCGGCTGTTAAACGGAAGCCAGTTTCACGAACATCGATAAAAATAGGTGTTGCGCCGCATAATCGAATAATCGGTTCGTACCCTGGATAAATAGGGGCAGGTAAAATGACTTCTGTTCCTGGCTCTAAAATCGTTCGAAATGCAACATCAATTGCTTCACTAGCACCGATTGTAACGATGGTTTCGTTTTCAGGTGAATAATGTAAATCATAGTTATCTTTTACAAAGTTACAAGCTGCCTTGCGTAACTCTAGTAAACCAGCGTTATGTGTATAGCTTGTATAATTTTCTGTAATAGCCCGTTTTGCCGCTTCTTTTACGAGAGAAGGTGTAGGAAAATCAGGTTGTCCAATTGTTAAAGAGATAAGATTATCATAGTTTTGAATCATGTTAGAGAATTGACGGATTCCAGAAATTTGGATGTCCTTTACTCTAGGGTTAATGAATTGTTCCATTGTATCTCCCTTTCTTCCGTTTGAAAATTAAGTTCATTTTAACATATTTTCTATCATTTCGCTTGCGTATATGGTATGTAGAAAGAGAGGAATAATAGAAAAAAAGCCGCTGTAAGCGACTTTTTAATATCCGTATTCCCAATCTATTTCATCTTCATTCCAAAGTACAGAGGATACTTTGCCAAGGTGAACAACTGATTCATTCACAGCGCATGTGCAATTTTCTTCTCCTGTTTTATGCTGTAACTCTTCATACACTGATTTTTCAACGTTTTCTAGAACGACCAAATTTTCTTCTTTTAAAACAAGCGTAGTACCCGCCATATTTATCTTCCTCCTACTAAAATAATGATCACTTATTTGTAAACATAGATAGTATGGATTATATGCTGTATTTTGCTATAGTTGTCCGTCTTATGAAGTATTTTTTATTTTCTTTGTAATCCGTATTCATTGTATACTGTCGGGCAGAAATTTGGTACAGGGTTTACATTCATTTCGAAAATCTGTAACAATTATTATGTGTTGTTAACAAAGAATTAACAAATATGTTAAGAAAAATCAAAATTTTAAAACAAACAAACCTGTAAAATGATATAATCATATCAAAATACATATAGGGGATGAGAGGCTATGGAGCTTATCCGTGATTTAATGATCCAAATTGCAATCATTATTTTGCCACTATTTTTATACGAAGCGATTCGTTTAAATCGTTATCAAGAAATGCCTCCGAAGCCGAACCGCTACTTTATTATGTTTTTATCTAGCATTACACTCGTTCTCTCTATGACATATTCTATTTGTTTTGGGGACGTTTGCGGGTATAACTTTCACCCAATCCCAATTGTTAGTGGTTTTTTATATGGTGGGATTGTTGGTTTAATCCCGGCCGTTATTTTTGTTATCTATGAATGGGCGCTAAAGGGCATAAACCTTCTTCCAGTCATAGAAGTAATATTTCTATTGATAGTTCCATTATTTTTATCAAAGAAATGGTCTCTATTTTCAAGGGATAAGAAGCTAATTTTAGCATTTATGATTTCATCATTGTACGTACTTGTTTCTTTAGTGATTGGTATGATTAACGTTCTGTTAGAAACGGGGTTTACACCATATGTTTCGCACTTATATAGCGGATATATATTTGCTTCGCTTATTATGGTTATGACAATGGTATTTCAGGTGTACTTAACAGAATATTTAAATGAAAATGCAATACTACGTACAGAGATGCAAAAGTCAGAGAAACTTAATATTGTAAGTGAGTTAGCAGCAAGTGTTGCACATGAGGTTCGAAATCCGCTCACTGTTGTTCGTGGTTTTATTCAATTGCTAGAAAGTACGGAAGATGTGAAGAACAAGGATTATATGCGTCTCGTATTAGCTGAATTGGACCGGGCAGAACAAATTATTTCAGATTATTTAAATTTAGCAAGGCCACAAATTGAGAAAAAAGAACATATTTGCTTATCAGCTCAATTAATAGAAATGACGACTCTTATGTCATCATTTGCAGCGATGCAAGGTGTATATTTGCAAGTTGAGATTTCTGAAAGTCTTTATACGATCGGTGATAAAACGAAATTGAAGCAAGCTATTATGAATGTTGTTAAAAATGGTATTGAAGCAATTCAAGGAAATAAAGGATATTTAAAAGTAACGGCTATACAAAAAGATGAAACGATTGTAATAAGAGTTAAAGATAGTGGTGTTGGAATGACGAAAGAACAATTAGCAAGGCTCGGACAACCGTATTATTCTTTAAAAGAAAAAGGGACAGGATTAGGACTAATGGTAACATTTAGTATTTTACAAGCGCATAATGGTACGCTGGAATATAAAAGTGAAAGTGGGAAAGGAACTGAAGCGATTATTATATTGCCAGCTGTAAGAAATAAGGAATAAAAGTTACCGATAGAAGGTAACTTTTTATTTTATATTAGAAAAAATATATTATGCTATTCAGTTGTTTTTTCTTGTTTTGTTCGGCTAAATAAACTTCTAAATGATTGGAAAAAGCTTTGTTCTTTTGAAGCGGCGACTAATCTTTTTGTTTCTTGAATTTCGCGAATGACTTGCATAAGTTGTGCATCACGGTTGCTATCTTTATTATAAATTTGATTTACGAGTTTATTCATTTTTTCTTCTTGTTTAGATTCTCGTTTATACATATGATTCATTAATAAGTCCATCTTTTCTTTTTGCAGAGCATCTGTTTGAGCGGCATGATCCACTAACTCTTGTAGCATTTTTTCCTGAGATCCTTCTTTTACATAAACTTGTTGCATCAACTCATCTAGCTTTTCATCTTTTAAACGATTTTGGGTAATAAGGGTAGAATTTTGATGAATAATGGCTTCATTTAGTTGAGCGAGCATTTCAAGTTTTAACATGAATTCCTCGAAGTTGCGCCCATCTTCTTTTTCTTTCGGTTGTATTTCTTGCGTATTTTGTATAACTGGTACAGGTGGGGCCTCTTTTTCTTTTAAAATAATTGGTATCGTTTCTGAAATATCTTCCTGCAATGTAGCAGCTCTTTCATGTATAGATTTCAATAGTTTTAAATCATCAAGTTTATAAATACGAGCATCAGCTGTTTTGGAAATTATATAACCATGTTCTTCTAACAGTTGACTATATTTGCGGACTATATGTTTTGGGATGCCTGTTTTATTCGTCACATCTTTCGTTTTATAGGTAGCTTCCATAATATTTCCTCCCCAAAAAGTATCGTATATATCATTTCAATCTTTTATGAGGACTTCCTTTGAAAAAGAATGTCGGAAGGTTATTAGTTTTCTACAGCATTAGTGAAAAGATGAAGAAAAATGAGAGTTTTTGGCGGAATGGCGAAGAAGAGCTAAAATAATGTCTGAAAACATATACAGGAGAAGTTTGTTATAATAACTGAGGAAAAGAAACTGGTAGAATCATGGAGGTATACATGAAGCAATTAAAAGGTATTATCATTTCAATTATTGCAATTCTTTCTATTGTAGTAGCGGTGTATGAAGTGCTTGTTCCAGAGGAAACAAGTATTAAAAAAACAAATGCGTATGATCAAGTTCTAGAATTTCCGAAAGATCGATACCCAGAGACAGGGAAACATATTACGGATGCTATAAAAGAAGGGCATTCAGAAGTGTGTACAATCGACCGTGGTGGCGCTGCGGATAGAAGAAAATTATCGTTAGCTCCATACCCATCAAAAAAAGGGTATGATCGTGATGAATGGCCAATGGCGATGTGTAAAGAAGGCGGAAAAGGAGCGCACATCGAATATATAAGTCCAGCAGATAATCGCGGAGCAGGCTCTTGGGTAGGAAATAAGTTAGATAAATACCCAGATGGTACGCGTGTAAAATTTGACGTAAAGTAGTAGTTGTATATTTCATAATGAAGGAGGAGGGAAACGATGGAGTTAACAATTTCGTATTCGCAATTAATGTTGATGAACTATGACGGTGATCAGCCTTACGTTGACTGGACGGATGAAGATTTTGAGAGAGGTTATGCGAAGACGGATGGAACTGTTATTTTTGAAGCACTTTCTGATTATACTTGTGAAGTAAAAGTGACCCCAGGGAAACATATTGAGAAAGAAGAAGTAATTAGAACGGTTACAGTTCCTTTTACAGTTGAAAATGAATGTATCGTTGTAACAAGTATTCTTTCAAATAAATTTCAAATTCCTATTCCAAATGGTGAGTATACGGTTGTATTACAGGCAACACCCCTTGAAGAACCAACGGATGATGAATTATATAAAATACAATATGAATTCTTTTTTGAAAGTAAAGAATAAAGAATGGGGTATCCTCAAAAAGGATACCCCATTTTTATTATGCGTTTGTTTTTAGCAAGGAACGAGCGTCTTTTGCCGCTTGCACCATGTGCTCTAAAGCTGGAATAACTTCTTCTGTTCTTCTCGTTTTTAAACCACAATCAGGATTAATCCAGAAATATTTAGGATCGCATACTTTTAAAGATTGTTCTACGATTTTATACATTTCATCTTTACTTGGTACACGTGGGCTATGAATATCATATACACCTAGACCGATGCCTTTTTCATATGTTGTATGTTTTAATGTATCAATAAATTCACCGTGACTTCTTGATGTTTCGATAGAAATCACATCTGCATCTAATGCGCGAATCGCATCAACGATATCTTCGAAGTTACTGTAACACATATGAGTATGAATTTGTGTTTCATTTGCTACAGATGAAGTGGCTAAAAGGAAGGATTGTACTGCCCATGTAATATAAGCGTCCCAATCTTTTTCTTTTAGTGGCATTCCTTCACGAAGTGCTGGCTCATCGACTTGAATTACTCGAATTCCGGAAGATTCAAGTAGTTCAATTTCATGACGAAGAGCTAATGCAATTTGATATGAAACTTCTTTTCTTGGAATGTCATTTCGAACGAAGGACCAATTTAAAATCGTAACAGGTCCAGTTAACATGCCTTTTACAACTTTCTCTGTTAAGCTTTGTGCATAAACAGTTTCCTTAATAGTCATTCCGTTAATAAAGGCTACATCACCATAAATAACAGGTGGTTTTACGCAGCGGGAACCGTATGATTGCACCCAACCGTTTTTAGTGAATGAGAAACCAGCAAGGCGTTCACCAAAATATTCGACCATGTCAGTTCTTTCAAACTCACCATGTACAAGAACATCAAGACCAATTTCTTCTTGGTAACGAATCCATTTTTCTGTCTCTTTTTCAATAAATTGTTCATATTGTTCATTTGAAATAACACCGTTACGCCATTCTTTTCGCGTTTGGCGAACTTCAGTTGTTTGCGGGAAGCTACCGATAGTTGTTGTTGGTAACAACGGTAACTTCAAAGCAACTTGTTGTAATTCATATCGTTTTTCAAATGGAAGAGGTCGTGAAAAATCTTCTTCTTTTAGTGCTGTTCGTGCTGCTTTGACATCTTCTCGGTTACGTGCAGCAGATGAACGAATTGTATGATGTACATTTCGATATGTTTCCAGCTCATTACGAATACTTTCTGTACCTTGAGTTAGAGCGGAATGAATAAGAACTAACTCTTCTAATTTTTGATTTGCAAATGCCAACGCGTCAAATAGCTCAGTCGATAAGTGAGTTTCTTCTGTTTTATCGATTGGCGTATGCAATAAGCTACAAGAAGGCTGAACGATGAAGTTTTTCGTTTGGACTTGTTTTTGTAACGTTGTAAATAACGTAAGAACTTCATCAAGATCGGCTCTCCAAATGTTACGGCCATCTATACAACCAACAGCTAAAGTTTTATCAGCTGGGAATCCATATTTTGAAATAGCATGTAGATTACCTTCTTTACCATGAATGAAATCTAATCCAATACTTGATACTGGGAATGTAATGATTTCTTCATAGTTTTCTTCTACACTATCAAAATATGTTTGTAAAAGAAGATTCGCATTTGGAACTTCTCTACGAATAGCTTCATAAATTTCTTTTGCTTGTTGAACTTCTTCTTTCGTTAAAGAAGCGAAAATCGGTTCATCAACTTGAATGATTTGTGCACCAGCTGCATGTAGTTCTGAAAGCAGTTGTACGTAAGGTGCAACTAACTGTTTTAAAATAGTAGCAAATTGCTCTTGTGTATAGCCTTTAGCTAATTTCAAGAAAGTATATGGCCCTAAAATAACAGGTTTTCCATCTACTCCTAATTCTTGTTTTGCCTCTTCGTATAAGCGAAGTGGACGATTATCTTTTAAAGAGATTTGTAATCCCTCTTCATATTCTGGAACGATATAATGATAGTTTGTATTAAACCATTTTGTCATTTCGGAAGCTACGTGATCTTTAGAGCCACGCGCCATTGCGAAATATACATCAAGGTAAGATGTAAACTCAGAAAAACGTGATGGGATAAATCCTAGCATATAAGCAGTATCCAAAACGTGATCGTAATATGTAAAGTCGCCAATTGGAATAAGTTCAATCCCTTTTTCTTGCTGTGCTTTAACGTGTTGAAGACGAATTTCTTTCATTGTTGTTAAAAATTGTTCTTCATCGATTTTATTAGACCAAAAAGCTTCCAATGTTTTTTTCCACTCTCGTTGTAGTCCGATACGTGGATAACCTAAGTTACTTGTTTGAATTGCCATTTCAAATTCCTCCCTAATTGAAAGTAAGCATTTCCGTTTACTAGGAAATACCTATAACAAAAAGCATATAGGCATAGAAAATAAGCCTTCCTTTTTGTTTTAACACCTCATCATCATCCGTGAATCTATCAGTGTTGTTAAAACAGGCAGGTCTCCTGACTTATGCTTCATATGATTTCTTTCACCTTCCCGTTTTCACAGTGGCATTAAAAAGAAATCTCAGCATTTACAGTGGCGGGACCGTGTTGGAGTTTCACCAAGCTTCCCTTTTAAACACGAAACAAACTGTTCGTGTACCCATTTTCCTTTTGAAAGGAATTTAACAAGCGATATGATATTGAAACAAATTCTAACACAATTTTTGGAATTTTGTCTACTGTTTTGAAATAAGAAAATTCTAAAGTTTTTTATTTTAATTATTTGTATTTTTCTGATTTTTTAGAGTGAAGAAACATGAGGAGAATTGAAATAAAGTGCAATTAAATTTATAAAGAAATGGGTACCTATACATACATAAGATGCCAGTTATGTTATTAAATAATTGGTTTATCTTATATAGAAAATTAAACAAGCATAACCTCAACCTAAATTAGAATGGGGTTATACTTGTTTTAGACTTTGAAATAAAATAACTATATTGTCATTTTACAGTTTCTATTTTAAAAGTTTAATCCGTATCAATATCAATTTCTGAAAGTCGACCGGCAACAGCATCTGCAAGAAGGGTGTTTAACCATTGCAATTCGACTGTAATATGTTCAATAACGCTTTGCAAAATATATAGTTGTGCACGTGGAATTTGTCCGTTGCTACAGTCATAAATAGTTTGCATGTTATGTAAATATTGAATGGTATCATTTTTCTTTTTTTCTAAAATCGGAACTAACTCTTGGTCATCACCAAAATGAGCGAAAGAGAGTGCCGAATAAATTGGTTTATATATTTGATTTTTTGCCTCGAATTGTTTTAATAGTAACGTGTGAAATAACCGTTTACCTTCGTCTGTTATATGAAAAATTGTTTTATCTGGTCTATTTGTATCTCGAACAATAGTTGTAACACGAATTGCACCTTGCTTTTCTAATTGCTCGAAGGCGTAATAAAGTGATCCTTTTGCATATTTAATATAACAATCCATTTGTCTTTCTTTCATGATGTGTTGCACTTCATATGGATGTTTATCTCCTTCGAGTAGTAAGCCGAGAATGACTAATTTCATGCTCATTCTGTCTCAACTGCTACTAAAAATATAGACAAATGTATATTCTTAGAGTATTCCTGCTTCTACGTGCCCTGCCTCGCTAATCACTTGCTACTACAGTTTGCTGTGACACTCCACAGGCGTAAATTCCGATGTAGCCCACCGTACATATATACAAACTATTTACGTTAGTATTGTATATTCTTTTGCTTGTAAAAGGTTGATCGCTGCGTTCAAATCTCTATCCATTACATTGCCACATTCACATGTATATACTCGGTCAGATAGCTTTAAATCCGCTTTCTTTTGACTGCAACATGAGCATAACTTTGACGATGGATAAAACCGGTCTACTTGACGTAATTCAATTCCATATTCCTCACATTTCGTCAAAAGCCACGTTTTAAAAGTAAAAAAAGACTGCTTGGCAATTGTTTTAGATAAATGTTTATTCTTCATCATACCTTTCACATTCAAATCTTCCACTGTAATAAACGTTGGTTTGGTTTTCACCACACTCGTTACAATAGACTTTACATACTCTATTCGAATATTCGCTAATCGAGCATGCAACTTTTGCACTCTAAGAACATTTTTATCTATATTCACTCTTTTATTAGTAACAGATTTTTCACCTCTTTTTTTTAGATTTTCAAATTTACGTGCTAAAGAGCGTTGTTCACGTTTTAACCGTCTTTCTATCTTTTTTACTTTTATTGTTTTGTTGATGTTTTCATGAACGATACCATCGCTACGTGTAGCAAAATCCTTCACTCCTAAATCAATCCCTAGACCTATTTTATTGAGTGCTAACTTTGTTGCCATTTCTTCCAATTCGCAAAGTACAGATACAAAATATCTTCCTTTTGGGTTTCGGTAAGCAGTTAAAACACCTTGATTGTCCCACCTTTGCAATGTCTTAACAGAGACATTAAGCATTTCTGAAAATTCTTTTGGTTTATATTGTTTCATAATTACTTTTTTGCTATATATGCACACTTTTGTCTATGTTTTTGTTTACTGTTTCTTTCTCCTGTATATAGAAACTTGATCCCGATTGGTGAGGGATAATAACCAGTAGGAATGGTTCCTTACTGATCAAAGATTTACTTTATATATTATAAACGGCATACCCTTTTTCATAAAGGGTATGCCGTTTCTTTTTTCTATACTAACTTACCTGCTTTTGTTTTTGTTTCGTTTTTGGTCCTGTAAAAAGACGCTCATTTCCCATAAGTAAAATGCAAATAATACTTAGTACAGCCGGGATCAGTGCCCAGAAGAATGTACTGGCAATAGATGTAGCTAGAGCTTCTTTAATACCAGTTAATATTTCAGTTGGTATTTTATCGGTAGCACCTGGTGATAATAAGAAACTTGTGTCTCCACCCTTTGGAGCTAATTTTGCTAGTTCAGGTGGGAAGAGAGTGTTTAGTTTATCTGTAAAAATATGATTTTGAATTGTACCGAAAATCGTTACACCAAGAGTCATACCGAGTGAACGGAAAAATGAGTTTGTTGATGTAGCAGAACCACGGTCTCTCATTTCTAATTTGTGAATCGAAGACATACTTAAAACTGAGAATGAGAAACCAACACCAAGTCCAGCGAGAACCATAAATAGTGTTACGAGTAGGCGAGGTGTGTCCATTGTTAAAGTGCTTAGTAAATAAATGCCAAGAACGAAGAAAACTCCAGATGCCATCATAATGTTACGATAACTTGTTCGAGAAGCTAACTGTCCACCCGTTTGACTTCCAATTACAGAGCCAATCATCATAGGTGTTAAAATTAATCCAGCATTTGAGGCTGAACCACCGAGAACACCTTGAACGAAGATTGGGATATAAACTGTACAGATGATAAAAGCGGCACCATAGAAAAAGGCAACACCTTGGCTAGCTGCGAATAAAGGTTTTTTAAATAGATGGAAAGAAATGATAGGCTCGGTTGCTTTTCGTTCTACGAAGAAGAAAATAATAAGCATAATAACAACTGTTGTAAATAAGCCGATAATCACAGTGGAATTCCATGCGTATTCTTTACCACCAAGTTCTAATGCGAACATTAAGCAAACGATACTAATAACAAGTGTAATAGCGCCAGCCCAATCAATTTTTTGTTTTCTAAATTCTAGAGATTCACTATAATATTTCGTAATGAAGAAGAAGGAGATAAGTCCTAATGGAATATTAATATAGAAGACCCAGTGCCAACTTATATAGTCTGTAATATAAGCACCTAATAAAGGGCCGAATACACTAGATGTTCCGAAAACAGCACCGAATAGCCCTGTCATTTTTCCGCGCTTTTCTGGTGGGAATATGTCGTACATAATAGTGAAGGCGATAGGCATAAGAGCTCCGCCACCAATTCCTTGAATTGCTCTATAAATACTTAATTGCTCAATACTAGATGCTGTTCCACAAAGTGCAGAACCGAACAAGAAAAGAATAAGGCCACCAATATAAAAGCGTTTCCGTCCGTACATATCAGAAAGTTTTCCGAAGATAGGCATTCCTGCCATTGTTGCTACCATATATGCAGACGTGACCCAAACGAACTTGTCAAATCCTCCTAGGTCTCCAACGATTGTTGCCATTGCTGTTGCAACGATTGTATTATCCATTGCCGCCATTAAAATACCAAGTAGTAAACCCGCAACAACAAATTTTGTCTTGCTGGAGTCTTTTTTTGATAATTGAGATTCCAAAGATAACCCTCCTTTAATAATAAGTAAACTATATTAAGTTTTGAGTGCAGCGCATAAAAATTATAAATATATTTTTAAAAATCAATTTACACAAGTGCACTGACAAAGCCATAAAGAATATTATAGTCAAGTTTGACTAAAAGGCAAACTTTTTCTTCCGTCAAAATATTCTGTTGTATGGACAGCGAAAGAGTGAGTAATACTTAGTATTGGTAAAAAGTCAATGAAGGAAATTGTAAAAAAATATTTCAGTAAGAATACCTGCTGTTAACAGATGAAAAATGGTTTTTTCTTTACTTTGTCGAATAGGATAAAAGGAAGAGTAATAACTATATATCGTTTGTAACGAGCTTTATTAATATTGTGTAGAGAGGCAGAATAAGGTCGTATGGATATGAAGCATCTGAAATGGGGTGAATATTATTATGAAAATATGGAAACGAATTCCGGATCAAGGAAGGCGTTCAATACCGCTACAACCGGTATTATGGATTGATGGCTCAAAAAAGGAAAATGAATGTCCTAACGTAGCAGTTACATTACAAATCCGTAGTATGTATAAAGAAAAATTTTCATATGAACTGACCTATGATGTAAACGACATACTTATTATTCGAATTGAAGTTGAAAATAAAGGAATGGAAATGATTTCACGAGTTGTAGTAAGTCATATGATTCGAGATTATTTTGCCTATATTCCAAATTCATTAAAGGTTGATAAGGGGATGAGCGAGTTTCTGTTCCAGCTTGTAAGGTGGAGAATCGATAATTTATTACCAAATGAGAAGGTAGAGTTAATTTGTAAAATAAAAGCAAATAAAGATAAAGAACTCAAAAACACACTATTTCAGGCTACATATACATTTCAATATAACGGAGTATCATATGGTCCGTTGCAAACAAATGAAGTTGTTGTACGGCAATGATAAAAAGGAACCTGTATGAAAGGTTCCTTTTTGATTCCCTTTTTTGTTCGATCCATATTTACAATAGCGTCGATTTGATTGTATGTAATGAAGTTTACTCCGAAAGAATTAAATAGTAATTTTAGCGACTACAGAAACCCCGATAGTAAACGTATAATATCTGATAGATTTTTCTTTTGTAGCATGTAGGTCACCATATTTCTAAAATGATGCATGGCATATATATGAAATAGAATAGAAATGGTAGACAAGCTTAAGCGGAAATGTACACTCAATATGTACATTTTTTATTTTGTAGAAAAACATAATTGTTATAGAAACATATATTGGTATAGAAGGGAGGTGAAGTATGAAACATAAAGGGAAAATTAGTGGATTATTACTTGGGAATACAGTGGCAGTTACAGAATGGATTGCGCTTCAGGATGTAATTACAAAACTGGATTCGCGATCATTTTATACCGTCTTTATTATTTATATATTGCAAATGATACTCAGCTATTATTTTGGACATTGGTATGATAAAAAAGCGAGTGGGCGTATGGATACGGAAGTAGGAGGAATGGCAAGTAATGATTTTGTAGTTGATTTTTTTGAGAAAGTAGCTGCTTTATCAGAACGAGATTCTCATAATATTACAGTGTACATTCTTTCTGTGAAAGAATGGAAAGGACTAAAAGAAACAGTGCAAGAAAAAAAATTGGAGGTGTTAGTACAAAAATTGGAGGGCACGATTGTAAAGACAATTCGTAAAGGCGATGTCGTTACGAAGTGGGATGAAAATAAGTATGTGATTGTGGCAATTGATAACGGACATGAAAAGTCGACAATAACAAACCGATTAATGAAAAATATTGAAAGTGAAATAGAAAATGGTTTGTTAAGTATGACTCTATTATTTGGGGCTGCTAGTTATCCTATAGAAGGAAAAACGTTTGAAGAATTGTTAAGAAAGGCACAAAATCAATTGTACCAGCATAGAAATTTGTAAAAAAATAAGTGAAATTTTGATTTGAAGAAATATGATATGAAGAAGTTTTTATTGTAACATTTTTTTGACTTTTATTACAAAAAGAACTTTTTTTGTAATAAAAGTCTTTAAAAATATATGAAATAGGCATATAATTATGATGGATGTGTCAATGCATTTTGCACAATGTGTTTCATTTTAAAAGTGTAGAGGAAAGTATACTCTACACTTTTCCTTTTTAGGGAATGGCAAGAATAATTGTAAGTTGTTGCAAGATAGCATTTATACTGTGTAAAATGAACGAAGAGATTATTTGATAGAAAGCGGGAAAGGGAATGATAGAATGATAGACGTGTGAGAACAACGAACATCTTTTATCAGGTGAATGATTACTGTTGTTCTTCAAATTATTATGGTTGTGATGAATTCCGTTGTACTTTTGTGTAATACATAATATCAATAGGTTTTAAAAAGTGCCAAGTAAAAGATGGATATGGAACTGCTATTTAGTTCAAAAACGGAAAATGTAATTTCAAGTAATACAATTTGTACAAGCATTATAAACAATATGAATGATTTTCGTGAAAAAGGTGCGAGTGTGGAGTTTATAGAAGGTTATATAATTTCATAGCTTTTTACACGATGATCGTATATAAGTAGGAGGAAAAAGATGTTGAAATATAGTAAATTAGCAATTGTAACTGCATTATCAATGACTTTACTAGCGGGTTGTTTCGGGCCGAAACCAGAAGAGGAATTATATGTTGCATTTGAAAATGCTGCAAAGCAAGAAAAAACAATGTTTGAAGATGCAAAAAAACTTGAAACTTTAGAGAAAGAGGGACAAGAATTATATAACCAGATTGTTCAAGAAGGAAAAGATAATAATCAAACTGTTAAGGAAAAACTAAACCAAGCAGTGAAAAATACAGATGAACGAGAAAAAGTGCTTAAAAAAGAAAAAGAATCTTTAAATAAGGCACAAGAAGAAGTGAAATCGGCAGATAAATATGTGAAGAAAATTGAAGATAAGAAATTGAAAGATCAAGCGGATAAAGTGAAAAGCACATATGAGAAACGACATGATTCATTTAACAAAATGTATGATAGCTATAATAAATCGTTAAAACAAGAAAAAGAATTATATACAATGTTACAAGATAAAGGTACGAAATTAAAAGATATTAGTGAAAAAGTAAAAGTAGTAAATCAGTCTTATAAAGATATTGAATCAGAAAAAGACAAGTTTAATGAATTTACGAAGTCTTATAATACAGAAAAAATTGCTTTTTATAAACAAGCAAATATTAAAATTAAAGAAGAGAAAAAATAAAACAGTTTGGCCTACAATTGGCCAAACTGTTTTATTTTTTTGTATAGGTACGACTATACCATGGGACAGGTTCACTTAATTTCTTTTCTTGTTTTAGCGCTTCAGGACCAATATAATCTTGAAGTGTTTTTTTTGCTACTGTTAAAGATAAGGTTGTTTTCGGATTTCGATAGGAGGATTCAAGATGACCGAGATGTGGTAGGATTCGAAAATCTTCTTTTGTAGGAGGAATATGGAAAAAGTAATCACCTAAACGTATAAGAACATCAGATTGTTGTTGGCTAAAACGTGGATTTCTAGAGAAATGTAATCCTTCTTTAATAGCTTTTTTTTCAGTAATTAAGCGTTCTAAAGCTGTCTTTTTTAACCAGTATAAATACTTCGGATTAGTTGCAGCTTTAGCATGACGATTCACAACGAAAATAGATTGAGCTAGTCGATTAATAGAATGTTGGTTTTGTAATTGAGATTGTGGTTGTGAAGGTTTCATATTAAATCTCCTTTCAATTTTTCATTATTATACCATAAGTAAAAAGCGATTTTTATTATATGCAAAAAGTGATTGTATATATTTTCAATATTAAAGCAATATTGTTACAAAAAACAACTATTTTGTATAATAGTAATAGAATGTGTTTTAGAAATTTGATAATGAAAGAGTGAGAAG
The DNA here is from genome assembly GCF_038005585.1 of Bacillus sp. FSL W8-0519. NCBI lineage: Bacteria > Bacillati > Bacillota > Bacilli > Caryophanales > Bacillaceae > Bacillus > Bacillus sp. FSL W8-0519. The sequence goes on along the minus strand of NZ_JBBOTL010000001.1, from coordinate 3,830,304 downwards.
TTTGAAAGAAATATTAAAACAGCAATATGCCATTATAGATATTGGATCTAATACAATGCGTTTAGTTATTTATGAAAAGCAAAACGGAGGTTTTTATAAAGAGATTGAAAATACGAAAGTGGTTGCAAGGTTAAGGAATTACTTAGTCGATGGTGTGTTGATTGAAGAAGGAATAGAGGTATTGTTACAAACATTATTTCAATTTCAAGAAAGTACACGATTCCATCAGTTGCGCCATGTACTTTGTGTTGCAACAGCAACAATTAGGCAGGCTGAGAATCAAGAGGAAATTAAAAAACTTGTTGAAGGACAAACAGACTTTACTCTTAGAGTATTATCAGAATATGAAGAAGCACGTTACGGCTATTTAGCAGTTATGAATTCAACTTCGTTCTCTGAAGGAATTACAGTAGATATTGGTGGAGGAAGTACGGAAGTTACATACTTTCGAAATAGAGAGATTTTAGAGTATCATAGCTTTCCTTTTGGAGCACTTTCTTTAAAGCAACAATTTATTAAAGGGGACATACCTACTGAAGAAGAGTTGGAAAAGCTTCAAACGTACTTAGAATATCAATTTCGAACATTACCATGGTTAATTGATAAGAAATTACCCCTTATTGCAATTGGTGGTAGTGCGAGGAACTTAGTGAAAATTCATCAAAATTTAATTTGTTATCCTATAGCAGGAGTACATTTATACAAGATGAAAGAAGAAGATATTAAAAATGTGAAAGAAGAATTGGAAGGCTTGTCGTTCATAGAACTTCAAAAATTGGAAGGATTGGCAAAAGATCGAGCGGATACAATTGTTCCCGCAGTCGAAGTATTTCATACGCTTGTTAATGTTATAGAGGCACCAGCATTTGTATTAAGTAGAAAAGGATTAAGAGAAGGTGTTTTCTATGAAGAGTTGACAAAAGATTTGGGGATTTCATATTATCCGAACGTGGTCGAAGAAAGTTTGTATTTATTATCACATGAATATGAAATGGACATGGAATTTGTAATACAGCTTATTAAACATGGAAGATTGATTTGTCAACAACTTGAACAAACAGGGCTGATTTCTATGTCAGTAAAAGACTGGGAAGTATTCCATCAAGCAGCGAAAGTATTTAATATAGGCAAATATATAGACGAAGAAGCGAGCCGCTTACATACGTTTTATTTATTAGCGAATAAAACAATTGATGGTATGATGCACAAAGAGCGAGTAAGATTAGCGCTTATTGCGTCTTATAAATCAAAAATGTTATTCAAACAACATTTGTCACCATTTGAAGGATGGTTTGATAAAAATGAACAAAAGAAAATTCGCCTTTTAGGGGCTGTTTTACAATTTTCAGCAGCTTTAAATATAAGACAAAGATCGCTTGTTGAATCAATATCTATAACAGAAAGTAAAGAAGGATTAACATTTGAAATTGTATGTGAACAATCGGCGTTAGCGGAAAAAGTGCAAGCTGAAAAGCAGAAGAAACAGCTAGAAAGAGTATTGAAAACAAATATTAACTTATTATTTAAATTAAAGCATTGAGTTGTACGGATGTCTTTACAAAAAATTTACACTTTATAATATTGTAATTTGCTAAAATGAAAGTAACTAAATTATAGTAAAAAAGTTTCAAGGGGAAGTGTGAAGAGAATGGAATTATCGAAGGGGAATATAGTAAATTTAAATGATACAGCTTATTACAACAATCGAGAGTTAAGTTGGTTAGCATTTAATGAACGTGTACTACAAGAAGCACAAGATGAAACGAATCCACTCTTAGAAAGATTAAAGTTTATTAGCATTTTTAGCTCAAATTTAGATGAATTCTTTATGGTACGCGTGGCAGGATTGAAGGATCAAGTGAGTGCTGGTTTTAACCAACCAGAAAATAAGGCCGGCTTAACACCAAAAAAGCAACTAAATAAAATTGCGATAAAAGCACATGAATTAATGACCGTACAGTATGGTACGTTTAAAAATTATGTGTTGCCAGCGCTGGAGTTAGAGGGGATTGAGCGTTTAACATTCCATGATTTGACGAAAGAACAGAGAGAATTTATAGAAGAGTATTTTGATGAACAAATTTTCCCAGTCTTAACACCTGTGGCTATCGATGCATATCGTCCATTTCCGATGTTATTAAATAAAAGTTTAAATTTAGCTACTCTTTTATATGATGAGAAACAAGTGGAAGAAGAAAACCGCACGAAGTTAGGAATTGTACAAGTTCCTTCACTACTGGAACGTTTCATATTTTTACCGAGTGAAGGACAAAAGCATAAATTTATTTTATTAGAAGACGTAATTAGTAGTTTTACTCATAAATTATTTACAGGATATAAAGTATCATCTGTTACTCGTTTCCGTATTACACGCAATGCGGATTTAACAATTCACGAAGAAGGTGCGAGAGATTTATTAAAAGTAATTGAAAAAGAATTAAAAAAGCGTAAGTGGGGAGCTGCTGTACGTTTAGAAGTTGGCAAAGAACACATTGATGAAAGAGTATTAGCGTTATTATATGAAGTGTTGGAAGTAAAAGATGAAGATGTGTATATAATGGATGGACCGTTAGATTTAACATGTCTATTTTCTTTATATAAAAAACTAGCGCCTTTATATGAACATTTAGTATATCCGGCTCTTATTCCACAACGACCTCAAGATTTAGGGGATGCGGAAGATGTATTTGAAAAAGCAATTGAGCATGATATTTTATTACATCATCCGTTTGAATCGTTTCAGCCAGTAGTTGATTTTGTTCGTGATGCAGCAGACGACCCGAATGTACTTGCGATCAAACAAACATTATATCGAGTAAGTGGTGATTCTCCAATTATTCAGGCGCTAAAGGTAGCGGCTGAAAAAGGGAAACAAGTGACGGTATTAGTTGAGTTAAAGGCAAGGTTTGATGAAGAAAATAATGTGCATTGGGCTAAAGAATTAGAACAGGCGGGTTGTCATGTTATTTACGGTGTAAGTCATTTGAAAACACATAGTAAAATTACGCTAGTTGTAAGAAGAAAAAACGGAAAAATTGAAAGGTTCGTACATCTTGGAACCGGAAATTACAATGATGCAACCGCAAAGCTATATACTGATTTTGGCTATATTACATCACGAAAAGACTTTGGGGTCGATGCAACAAATTTCTTTAATTATTTGAGTGGTTATACAACAAAGCCGCATTTTCATCATTTATCGGTTGCACCATTTGATATAAGAGAGCAATTTATCGATTTAATAGATGAAGAAATTCGTTATCATAGACAATATGGAAATGGATATATCATTGCTAAAATGAATTCATTAACTGATAAACCACTTATTAAAAAAATGTATGAAGCATCACAAGCTGGAGTAAAGGTAGAGCTCATCGTTCGAGGAACATGCTGCCTACGACCTGGTATTCCAAATGTAAGTGAAAATATTCGGGTAGTTAGTGTTGTCGGGAGATATTTAGAACATAGCCGTATTTATTATTTCCATCATAATGGAGAAGAGAAAATATATTTATCTTCAGCTGACTGGATGACAAGAAATATGGAGAAACGTGTAGAAATATCTTTCCCGATATTAGATATTGAAATGAAGGCACGAATTAAGGCGATTTTACAGCTTACTTTAGCTGATAATGTGAAAACACGTGAACAAAATAAAGACGGTGACTATTATTATGTTATTAATAATGGGGCAGAAGAGATTGATAGCCAAGTGAAGTTATTTAAGATGGCGTATCAAAACACAGATGCCGAATAATGAGAACAAAGTAAAAACCTCTTTTTAAAAAGAGGTTTTTACTTTGTTCTCTACTTATTGTATGTTCTCAAAATAGAAGCATGCGTAGAGAGAATAGTTTTTATTGTAAGCATGTTAATGGATTATGAATCGGTTAAGAGAGGGAATAACATTGGTAGAATTGTTGCGGTACATTAATAATAGTATGGCTGTTGACAAGGTCCACCATAACAAGGGTAAGGTGCTGGCGGTGGAAAAGGTGGTGGATATGGTGGGTAATATGGTCTAGGACCGAAAGCTAATGCCCCGCCAAGCAGTCCACCAGCAATACCAGCTAGAAATGGAACTCCAAAAAATGGAAAGAAGCGTGAGTCGCCTACTGGACCAATAGGTGCTGAACGGACTGGGATTGGTTGATAATATGGATACATGAACAAACCTCCTTTATTGGACTCACTTTTATCATATGGTAAATGAAACGTGGATGAGCGCGTACAAGAAAGGATATGTAAGAAAATAGGCGAATGATTACGAATGTTGGAGCGTGAAAATCGTAATTTCAGGTTTTGACATAAATCGGAAGGGGACACGAGTTCTTCCGAGGCCTCGGTTGACATAGAGAGCTAAATCTTGGATCGTATAGAAACCTTCTACATAGTTTTTAGCAAGTGCTGGGGTAATAATAGCGCCCAAAAAAGGAATTTGTACTTGTCCGCCATGACTATGACCAGAAAGCTGTAAGTTAACTGGATAGTTAGCGATTTGCGGTGCAATATCTGGTTCGTGAACAAGAACAATGTTATAAGTGTTTTTCCGAGCGCGCTGTAGTGTCTCCTTTATTTTTGGTTTGCCTAATAGTATATCATCAAGACCGAAAATGGAAATCTCACTATTATCCAGCAGACGGATTTTCTTTTCGCTATTTAGTAATAGTTCAAATCCAGATTCACGCATGATGTGTTCGTAGTACTCCGTTCCATATCCGCCGTGATCATGGTTACCATAAATAGAAAATTTACCGAAGGGAGCTTGTATATTTTTTAAAATGGATGCAACGAAAGGAGTGTCAGTATATGTTTGATAATTATCAATGAGATCGCCAGTAAAAAGAACAATGTCGGGTTTTACAGCATTAATTTTAGAAACGATTTTAGATAAATGGTGGAGAGAGAAATAGTATCCGAGATGTAAATCGCTGAATTGAAGAATCTTCATACCATGAAAACTTTTTGGTATGAGTTGTGATTTCAGTGTATGTTCTGTAAAAGAGAGTAGATGAGGCTCAATATATTTAGCGTAATAGTATCCGATGCTAGTCGTTATAAATGAATATAGACAAGTTCGCATTCCAGTTTTTAAAAAATCTCTTCTTGTAATTTTCTTCATAAAAATATGAGTATACCTATTTGACTTATATCATATATGTTCGCTCTATTTACAGGTTACTCAAACCTCCTTTTCAGTTTATTTGAAATATATTTTAAATAATAAAAAAGTAGTATTGATTACGAAAAAACGAATGAAAAGAAATCTCTTTACGTTAAAATATCAGAAAAGTTTAAAAATATAAAGATTTCTATTAAATAAAATGATAAAATGAATGTGTATTCATTTTTTGGAGGGGATATATATGAAAGAAAAAGTAGTTATTATAACAGGTGGATCGAGTGGAATGGGAAAAGGAATGGCGACTCGTTTTGCAAAAGAAGGGGCACGAGTTGTTATTACAGGACGTACAAAGGAAAAACTAGAGGAAACAAAATTGGAAATTGAACAATTTCCAGGACAAATATTACCGGTACAAATGGATGTAAGAAATACGGATGATATTCAGAAAATGATTGAACAGATTGATGAGAAGTTTGGACGAATTGATATTTTAATAAATAATGCAGCTGGAAACTTTATTTGTCCAGCAGAAGATTTATCCGTGAACGGCTGGAATTCGGTTATTAATATTGTGTTAAACGGTACATTTTACTGTAGCCAGGCTGTCGGAAAATATTGGATTGAAAAAGGTATAAAAGGAAATATCATTAACATGGTAGCAACATATGCGTGGGATGCAGGTCCGGGAGTTATTCATTCGGCTGCAGCGAAGGCTGGAGTATTAGCAATGACGAAAACACTCGCTGTTGAGTGGGGACGTAAATATGGAATCCGAGTTAACGCTATTGCGCCAGGACCAATTGAACGTACGGGCGGTGCTGATAAATTATGGATTTCAGAAGAAATGGCTAAGCGTACGATACAAAGTGTTCCGCTTGGAAGACTGGGTACGCCAGAAGAAATTGCAGGTCTAGCTTATTATTTATGTTCAGATGAAGCTGCGTACATAAATGGAACGTGCATGACAATGGATGGAGGACAACATTTACATCAATATCCATTTTAAAAGGGATAAGAAAAATGTGACGGAATTGTGACATATGAAAGAAAAGTGTTTACAAGAGGTCATATATACGTTATATTTAAGACCTCTTTTTTCTTCATAGTAGAATTGCTAATTCCCCTTAGCATTTTACCCCTCTAATCCCTTCAGGAAAACTGAAGGGATTTTTTATTATTTTTCCGTAAATATCATGTTATAATTTTTGAAAAGTAAAGGGAGGGAAGCACGTTGATAGATGCATTAGATGTAATGAGTAACTTGGATAAAGTCCTTCCTTATTATCAAGCAATTTTTAGTGCTGATGAACATACTGTAATTGGATATGAAGTAGTAGGGCGTATTCAAACAGAAGAGGGCATACAAAGTTTAGCTTCTTTCTTTCATGATGACTCTATTCCAAGTGAGTTTCAACTAGAAGCGGATAACATTATAGTAGAAAAAGCTTTAAATCGTTATTTAGAAAGTGATCAAAAACTATTATTATTTATACATCGAAATGCTAACGTATTAATGAACGATGATGATGAAAGTTTGCTTCAACTTTTATTGATGTATGAAAAACAAGGTTTAAATTTGAAAAACATTGTTTTAGAGATTACAGAACATGAATGTAAAGAAGATATAGAGCAATTTAATCATTTGCTTATGTATTATCGTACATATGGTATTCAAATTTCGATTAATAAAGTCGGAACAGGTACAAGTAATTTAGAACGTATTAGCGTGTTAGCACCTGATATTTTAAAAGTAGATTTAACAAATTTAAGGCAAACTGCACTTTTACAATCTTATCAAGATATTTTATATTCTTTATCATTACTTGCTAGAAGAATTGGTGCGACATTGTTATATGAAGAAATAGATGCTTTTTATCAATTACAATATGCATGGAAAAACGGTGGTAGGTACTATCAAGGGAATTATTTGAAAGAATGCTTACCTGATTTTATTGAAACGAACGTTTTGAAAGAACGACTTGGTAATGAGTGTCATCAATTTATTCAACATGAGAAGAAAAAACTACAAAAGATTTATAATTTAACAGAAATGTTACGTGATCGAATTGGCGATGTTTTAGCCAAACAGAAAAAGAATGAAGATATAAATGATTGGTTATTACAATTTAGCCAAAGTGTATCACAATGTAGTTTTCGTATATTTATTTGTAACGAAGATGGTTTCCAACAATCAGGAAACGTTATGAAAAAAGATGGGGAATGGATTGTGATGCCTGAGTATTATATGAAGAACTGGAGTTGGCGCCCGTATTTTCTAGAGAATATTATGAAAATGCGTTTTGAGAATAAGGCAAGACTTTCAGATTTATATGCTGATATTGAAACCGGTGAGATGGTACGAACATTTTCTTTCCCGATTGATGATGAAAACTTTTTATTTATAGATTTATCGTATGAATATTTATATGAAGAAGATGTTTTATTTTAATGCACGAAGAGATTCGTGCATTTTTTGTTTGTTTTTATCATAAATTGGTAATAGTGAAAATGGTGCCGAAAATGCTGTCTATCGTTGTAAAGATTTTACGAACGAAACCAGCCCTTTCTTTGCATAATCATTGTTACAATGAATACTACAAAGACAAGTTTTCTTAAAAGGAAGGTGAAAAAATGAGAAAATATGGAATATGGTTAGTTCTATTTGTATGCGTTGCCTTTCTAGTTGGTTATAGTGTTACAACTGTTTTAGGAAAAGAGGAAGTGAAAGTCGATCGGAAAGAAGTGTTTGTAACGATACAAAAAGGCTATGAAAGCCAATTTTCAATTCGTGGGAAGCGTTTGCCGATGAATAAGATGATAGAAACGTTATCACCATATTTTACAGAGAATTTCCTTCAAGTATTTACAGATGAAAATAGTAGAAGTGATAAACAAAGTGGTGAATATTTACTTCCAGCAAAAGAAGCGCCATTTTCTTTTAATTCAGAAACGAAAATGTCATATGATGAAGAGCATAAAATTTTATATGTTTATGAGCGGGCGAAAAGTGGACAATATCAAATTGTAACATTGCAAAGAGATCAAGGGAAGTGGAAATTGGCTGGATATCATGAAAGTCAAGAACTTTTAACTGAAATAAAAAGGTTACAACAATTATAAAGTGAAACTTTAATCAGGGGCATATCCCGTTTAATATGAACTTGCCACAATCGGATGCATACTTCCAAAATATATCGGGATAAAAATAGGAATAGGTCTTTACCTATTCCTATTCTATATTCAGAAGTTGTTGTAATTTTTCAATTTGAAAACCAGCAACAACTTCTCCATCAATTACAACCGTCGGAGTTGAATAAGAATCATAGTCATATAAAAGACGATTGCGAGCAGCGGCGTCTTTTTTTACGTCAAACTCTTCGTATACAACGTTATTATGCTTTAAAAATTCTTTCACAATAACACATGGCGGACAATCAGGTTGTGTGTAAACCTCAATTTTTTTCATTGCAATTCCTCCTTTTTACTGTTTTTTTATTATATTCTTCCAGTATAAAAATCGCAATAAAGAAGGGAAAAGATGTTCTTTCTGTTTTTTTCCTTCGTATTTCGACAAATTTTTAGTTGAGTTTCTGGCCAATAACCTTTATCCTAGAGTGTGGAACATTTTTTCTGTTATGACGGATAGAATGAGTATAGCTGTAAAACCTATTGGTAGGAAGATCAGAGAAAGGAGAGATTTCATGTCTCTACTCCAAGGAATTTTAACTCGACTTGTTAGTCTACAAGAACAAGCTGAAAGCGGTGAAGTAGCACAACGCTATTTTGAAGTGAACGGTGAGCGCAAATGTAGCGTGAAATTTTTCGATAAAAGTGAAATGTATGAGTTAGAAGTGTATCAACAAGGTGAAAAACCTCAAGTGTATCAATTCGATAATATCGACATGGTTGCAATTGAGATTTACGATATCATTTCTTGATACATATAAAAAAGGTGTTGCCATGGGGCAACACCTTTTTTAGTTCTATTACTTTTAGTATATATGTATAAGGATTTTTCATTTTTCCTACAATGGTAATAAAGTGAAAGTGTAATTAGTAGGGTTCCTTCATCCTATACAGCTTATTATCCATCACCAATTGAGGACGGATAGTAAATAGCGGGATGAAAATAGTGAGGAGGTGTGTTATATGGAACGTTTACCAGTTGTGATTTGTCCTAATTGTCACAATTCTGCTGAGATTATTCATGTACTAACGGCTCAATCGAATCAAAACGTAATTTATACGTGCCAAGTTTGCCATTATGTAATTCGGAATATTGAAACGAATAAAGGGTAGGGAGTTATAATTTTTGTTTTTGTCCCATACAATGAGAATACGAAAAGTCTGTCTAATTGAAAGGACGTGACTATGTGGCCGGTGAACATAAATTTTATAATGTTTCAGAGAGACATTTAAATTTTGATATGGTCTTTACCCGTATTTGTAACTTTATTGAAAAGGATCCGCGAAATTTATATCGTTTATCCATTGGGACAGACTCACAAGCACATCAAAAGGATACGAGGTTTATTACGGCAATTCATATTCATCGCGTTGGAAAAGGAGCCTGGGGGTGTTTACACCATCAATCAGTAAAAGATAAGCCAGAAACTTTACGTGAGAAAATATATTTAGAGACGCAGTTTAGTCAAGAAATTGCATGCCTATTTACTCCAAATCATATACAAACAATATGGGATTTATTGCATCCATATGCTCAAGATGGGGCTGGTTTTATAATGGAGATTCACTTAGATATCGGAAATGATGGTTTAACAAAAGAATTTATTCTAGATATGACAGCGAAAATTCAAGCGATGGGATTAACTGCAAAAATTAAGCCAGATGCTTATGCGGCGTTTAGTTATGCGAATCGATATACGAAATAAAAACAATTTATATATTTCTTTCACTAAAAACTGAATATTACATCTATTAAATAGGCTGAAAATTTTATATAATAATGGTAACGATGCGAGTATAAGGAGAGGGGTATATGAAAAGGGAATTTGTTTTAACGGAAGAAGAGGAAAGTTTGTTACTAGATATTTTATTTCAGCAAAATTATGCGAGTGAAATTTTAGCTGTGGAACTTACAGATATCGAGAATGGTTTAAAAAAGACAGACGTGATGCAATATAAAAAAATCACAAGGTTATTTTACAGATTAAAAAATAAAGGGTATTAAGCGCTACCGGAATGGTAGTCTTTTTTTTGTGTTATATGCTAAAATAGCTGTGTAATTTTGTTTTTTACTGAAAGAATGTAAGGACAAAATAATAATATGAAAACGCTGTCATAAAATGTGAATAGAGCCGGTGATTATAAGCAGGAAAAAGGGAAAATGGGGGATGTAATATGATTAGTATTCCAAAAGACGAGTTTCAACAAATTTTTGTAAAAGATTTAATGATTTCATCAGAAAAAGTAGCACACGTTCAAATAGGGAATGGTTTAGAGCATGCTTTACTCGTACTTGTGAAATCTGGATATTCGGCGATACCTGTTTTGGACCCGATGTACAAATTGCACGGGTTAATTAGTACTGCTATGATTTTAGACGGTATGTTAGGGCTAGAACGCATTGAGTTTGAAAGACTTGAAGAGATGAAAGTAGAGCAAGTAATGAAGAAAGATATTCCGGTTCTTAAGTTAGAAGATTCGTTTGCAAAAGCATTAGAAATGACTATTGATCATCCATTTATTTGCGCTGTCAATGAAGATGGGTATTTTGAGGGGATTTTAACACGTCGAGCGATTTTAAAATTGTTGAATAAAAAAGTAAGGCAACATAATCGATAATGTGAGAAAAGTGACTTCATAGAACCGAAGAAGTCACTTTTTTTTCGTGCATATCAGTTGTGTATGTATTATATTTAAAAAGATAAAAAATATAAGCGTATGTAGTTAAATTACGGATGAAAAGCTTATTGAGATAAGGTGTATGGAAGCTAAGGAAAGAGGGAGAAAGTTGCAAATTGATGATTTTCAAATGATGGTTGTGTTAGCACAGGAATCAAATATGAGAAAAGCGGCGGAACGTTTATTTGTTTCACAACCTGCGCTTAGTCAACGATTACAATCTATGGAGAAACAATGGGGAATGAAGTTTTTTATTCGCTCGCAAAAAGGATTGACAATTACACCTGAAGGGGAAAAAGTTGCAAATTACGCAAAAGAAATGCTACAAAGGGAAGAGGATATTAAAAGTGAACTAGCTGTTTTTAGAACAGAAACTCACGGGACGTTAAAAATTGCTGTCGCATCAGTTATTGGTCAATATTGGCTTCCTCCTGTTTTGAAGAAGTTTGTACATAAATATCCTTCTGTAAAAATATCGCTGTTTACTGGCTGGAGTAGTGAAGTGCAAAAGCAATTTTATGAAGGAGACGTGCATGTTGCTATATTGAGAGGAACACAAGAATATAAAGGCCAGAAGCAACAATTATTTGAAGATGAACTTTATTTAGTGGATAAAGAAATAAAAGATATTTCGATGTTAAAAGAAACAAATAGACCATTTATTCAATTTAAAAGTGATTCGACTTATTATGGACAAATACAAAATTGGTGGTATGGTTTATTTTCTAATCCACCTAAGAGAACGATTGTCGTTGATCAAATTGAGACTTGCAAACAACTCGTTTTAAATGGTATAGGTTATGCTCTTTTACCTTCTACTGTTCTAAAAGAAGTACAGGAAAATATGTATAAAACACCTGTCCAATTAACGAGAGAAACATGGTTGTTGACGAGTGAATCAGCTAGACAATTGAAGCAAGTACAAGCATTTTTAGAAATTATAGAAGAAATTCAAATGGAAAAATAGGATTATTATCTTGCTACTCGCCCTATCGTTTGGTAGAGTAACATTATAAATGGATTTAGGAGGCAACAAGAATGAAAATGATGGACGCTAACGAAATTATTTCGTTTATTCAAAAAAGTGAAAAGAAAACTCCTGTAAAGGTATACATAAAAGGGGATTTAAAAGAAGTAACATTCCCTGAAACGGTACAAGCATTTGTAAATAAAAAGTCTGGTGTATTATTTGGAGAATGGTCTGAAATTAAGACAATTCTAGATGAAAATAGCAAGTACATTGTTGATTACGTTGTTGAAAATGACCGTCGTAATTCTGCAATTCCAATGCTTGATTTAAAAGGTATTAAAGCTCGTATTGAGCCAGGTGCGATTATTCGTGACCACGTTGAAATCGGCGACAACGCTGTTATTATGATGAATGCAACAATTAATATCGGTGCTGTAATTGGTGAAGGGTCTATGATCGACATGAACGCGGTACTTGGTGGACGTGCAACTGTTGGTAAGAACTGTCACGTAGGTGCAGGCGCAGTACTTGCAGGTGTTATTGAGCCACCTTCAGCAAAACCAGTTATCGTTGAAGACGATGTTGTTATTGGTGCTAACGTAGTTGTGTTAGAGGGAGTTACAGTAGGTAAAGGTGCAGTTGTAGCAGCAGGAGCTGTTGTAACAGAAGATGTACCTCCATATACAGTTGTAGCAGGTACTCCAGCACGTGTAATTAAAGAGATTGATGAGAAGACAAAAGCAAAAACTGAAATTAAACAAGAACTTCGTCAATTAAACCCAGAGAAATAAAAACAAAAAAGCGTAAGAGCATAAACAGGCTCTTACGCTTTTTATAGATAGAGGTGCAAAAATGGCAGTAAGCAAATTCGTTCAAATTCGTAGAGACTTACACAAAATACCGGAAATTGGATTTAAAGAGTGGAAAACACAACAGTATATTTTAGATTACATAGGAACGCTTTCGAATGAACATGTGGAAGTGAAAGTATGGAGAACGGGTGTCATTGTTAAAGTAAAGGGAAAAAATCCAGAAAAAGTTATAGGTTATCGCGCAGATATAGACGGTTTACCAATTACAGAGGAAACTGGATATGAGTTCGCTTCTGTTCATGAAGGAATGATGCATGCATGTGGACATGACTTACATACGACAATCGGTTTAGGCCTTCTAACAGCAGCTGTAACAGAAAGAATAGATGATGACCTTGTATTTCTATTCCAACCAGCTGAAGAAGGGCCTGGAGGGGCTCTTCCTATGTTAGAGAGTGAAGAGTTAAAAGAATGGAAGCCAAATATTATTCTCGGCCTTCATATTGCACCTGAATACCCTGTAGGGACAATTGCTACAAAAGAGGGGCTATTATTTGCAAATACATCAGAGTTATATGTTGATTTAAAGGGGAAAGGTGGACATGCAGCTTATCCTCATACTGCAAATGATATGATTGTCGCAGCTAGTCACCTTGTTACACAGCTTCAGTCTGTTATTAGTCGTAATGTAAACCCACTTGATAGTGCAGTAATTACAATCGGAAAAATAACAGGCGGTACAGTTCAAAATATCATAGCAGAAAAGTCTCGATTAGAGGGAACGATCCGAACGTTATCAGTGGAATCGATGAGCCGTGTTAAAAGTAGGATTGAGGCAATTGTTGCAGGTATAGAAGCTTCCTTCCAATGTGAAGCCGTTATTGACTACGGAGCGATGTATCATCAAGTATACAATCATGAAGCATTAACGAGAGAGTTTATGCAATTTGTAAGTGAACAAACTGATATGAAAGTAATTACATGTACTGAGGCAATGACAGGTGAAGATTTTGGTTATATGCTTCAAGAGATTCCTGGATTTATGTTTTGGCTTGGGGTAAATTCAGAATATGGTTTACATCACGCAAAATTAAAGCCAGATGAAGAGGCTATTGAGAAAGCTATCGTATTTTTAGATCAATATGTAAAATGGAAGGGAACTAGAAAGTAAATTTGCTCGCCAACTTGGTGGGTATTCGTTAGTTCCAAGGTGAAAACATCTTTCATATTTGTTTTGAGTACACATCGGCATACAAATGGATAAAATAATGAGCAGTGGTTTTGAGCCGCTGCTCATTATTCATTATCGCTTATTGAGAAGATGATTAGTTAACTAGCTTATATATGTTTACAATTCGTGTGGAAAGTGTGTAAAATCAAGGTGAAACGTAGAAAAAAGGGTGGGGAATTACGTGCAGATTAGCAGTGCGATTTTATGTTTTGTTTTATATACATATGTTATTATTGCGGCGGTTTATTTTGGGATAAGTTTTTATGCCTACCGTTTAGCGAATAATAATGAATATGAAGAGACATACAACTGGGTGAAAAGGTATTTATCACCTGTACTAGAAATTATGAATGGGTTCGTTCTTTTTTTATTTATTGGATTAATTGCTTTTTCAACGAGCTTAGTAGGAAATAAGACTACATTATTTGTACTAGGTATCATTATTTTTATGCTATTAGGAATTCGTATTGGTAATACGGTATTTTGGAATGAGAGAAAAGTAGATGGTTGGACGGGAATGCTAATACCGTGTATGCTAGCTGCTATCGTGACGAATATAGAACATGAATATTATCAGTTGCATTTTTGGCTCATAATTGTTTTAACAATTCTCTCTGTGTTGTATATAAGTACTGTCGTGCTAACATACATTGCAAATGAAAAGGGAGATGTAAAAGGTACGCATTTCTTTAGAGGGCGTGCATTGTTATGGAGTGTGCCAACGATGGCGGTTATAGCAATTATTGCGATATTAGTAAATGGGTATCAATTTACGAATTGGCAACTGTTTTTAGAAAATTGGTGGATTTTTATTCTTTCGTTTATCGCTTTTTTAGGTGCAACGCATTATTTATTTCATCAACACCATTATATATTGGCATTGCTATTCGCATTCACACAACTATTATTTGCTTTCTTCGGACAAGAAACGTTATTATTCGTTTTTGAAACGTTTAGTTCATTTGGAAACATATTTGTATTTGGTATGTTAATTTTCAGTATCGCATTTTATTTACAACAGTATTTTTATATGCAAAAACAAAAATAAAGAATGATATACAGGTTTTTGTAGCAAATCTAAAGTATGTTACAATAAAAATACATAGTATTCGATGTTATTGGAGGAATTCCTGTGGGTGAAAAAGAGAAAGAATTTGCTGTCATTGGGCTTGGGCGTTTTGGTGGAAGTATTTGTCGAGAACTTGCTCAATTAGGTATGGAAGTAATGGCAATTGACTCAGATGAGGATAAAATTAATGAGTTTGCAAATATAGCTTCACATGCTGTAATTGCAGATTCAACAGATGAGATGGTATTAAAAAGTCTTGGTATTCGTAATTTTGATCATGTAGTCGTTGCGATTGGGGACAATTTGAATTCAAGTATTTTAACAACGTTAATTCTGAAAGAGTTAGGTGTAAAAAATATTACTGTAAAAGCTCAAAATGATTACCATGAAAAAGTATTAAGTAAAATAGGAGCAGATCACATTGTGCACCCAGAGCGTGATATGGGAAAAAGGATTGCTAATAATATTGCATCAAGTAATGTATTAGACTATCTTGAGCTTTCAGATGAGCATAGTATTGTAGAGATTATTGCAAATAAAAAAATCGATGGTCATTCTTTAATCGAATTAGATATTCGTGCGAAGTTTGGATTGAATATTGTAGCGATTAAACGTGGTAAAGAAGTTATTGTATCTCCTCGAGCTACGGAAAACATTCAAGCGGGAGATATATTAATTGTAATTGGTCATGACGATGAAGTAGATCGTTTCAAGCACTTTTTAAGATAAGAGAAAAGGACAATACCATAAAGGTATTGTCCTTTTTCTTATATCTCCATAATGATTGGTAAAATCATTGGGCGACGTTTCGTTTTCTCATATAGGAATGGTGCTAATGTATCTGTAATTTCATTTTTAATTTCAGACCATTGCGTTGTTTTACGTTCCATTACTTTTTCTAAATGAGTTGTAATTAATGTTTGAGCATCATTAATTAAATCACTACTTTCGCGCATATAAACGAAACCACGTGAGATAATATCAGGCCCTGCTGCAACTTTAAATTCTTTCATATCAATGCTTACAACGACAATAACAAGTCCTTCTTCAGAAAGGATACGACGATCGCGTAATACGATATTACCGATATCTCCAATACCATTTCCGTCAATATAAACAGATCCAGATGGTATTTTACCAGCTACACTTGCTTCATCTGAACGTAAGGCAAGAACATCACCATTATCCATAATGAAACAGTTTTCTTCTGGAATACCACAATCATTTGCTAATTTCATATGCATACGTTGCATACGATATTCACCATGAATTGGCATGAAATACTTCGGTTTAATTAGACGAAGCATTAGTTTTTGTTCTTCTTGTCCACCGTGTCCACTCGTGTGAATGTTTGACAGTTTTCCGTGGATTACATCAGCACCAGCACGGTACAACATATTAATTGTACGGCTTACACTAATTGTATTACCAGGGATTGGTGAAGAAGAGAACACAACTGTGTCGCCAGGAATAATTTGAATTTGACGATGGGTACCATTAGCAATACGTGAAAGTGCTGCCATTGGCTCCCCTTGACTACCTGTACATAAAATAACAACTTTATTAGCCGGTAGACGATTTAATTGAGATGCATCTATGAATGTATCTTTCGGACAGCGAATATAACCGAGGTTTTGTCCGATTTCAATCGCTGCCTCCATACTTCGGCCAAATACAGCCACTTTACGATTGTTTTCAACAGCCGCTTCAACGACTTGTTGCAAGCGATGGATATTTGATGCAAAGGTTGCGAAGATAATACGACCTTCTACTTTGCGGAAAATATCTTGAATACTATCACCAACACGGCGCTCAGACATTGTAAAGTTTGGAACTTCACTGTTTGTACTGTCAGATAAGAGACAAAGTACACCGTCTTTTCCGATTTCAGCCATTTTTGTTAAGTCCGCTGGTTCACCAACCGGTGTGAAGTCAAATTTGAAATCTCCAGTATGAACCACTTGTCCTTGAGGTGTTTTCACAACAACTCCGTATGAATCTGGGATACTGTGAGTTGTACGGAAGAAGGAAACAGATGTCTTTTTAAATTTAATAACATCATCTTCTTGAATTTCATAAAGCTTTGCTTTACGAAGTAATCCGTGCTCTTCTAATTTGTTTTTGATTAGTGCAATTGCTAATTTTCCGCCATAAATCGGAATGTTCACTTGACGTAATAAGTAAGGAATTCCACCGATATGATCTTCGTGACCATGTGTAATGAATAGCCCTTTAATTTTATCTTCGTTTCGCACAAAATAAGTGTAATCTGGTATTACATAATCGATTCCGAGGAGTTCGTCTTCTGGAAACTTAATTCCAGCGTCAATTATAATAATTTCATCTTGAAATTGAACAGCATATGTATTTTTACCGATTTCACCAAGACCACCTAAAGCAAAAACGGCTGCTTGATCATTCTTTAGAAATTTCATATGACTATACGATTTCCGCTAATGTTAAATCAGCGTTTTCTTTTTCATATTCAAGATGATTGCCAGTCACAGACTGAACGAATTCGATATTATATGCGAACTTATTTAATTTTGTACGAACATCCTTCTCAGACGTAGCCTCTAAATATAAAACTTTTGTATTTTCACGTACTGGAACCTCAGTCATTTTTTCTTGATAAAATACTTTAAAAATCATTTGGAAAACCTCTCCTTGTCTATGTTTTGCATTATCTGTTACTTATTATAAAGCAAACAGTCACGATTTTCATGTTTTTTCGAATGAGAATGAAGAAAAAGCCCGAAATGGGCATAATTTAAGCGATCGTCTTTTTACGGACTAGATCTTTTAAATAACGCTTCAGCTTTTTCTTCAGCTTCTTCAGCATGATTACTCCTTCCTTTCCTTATTTTAAACATGCATATTACTAGTGAAAACGCCGTCTCTGATATAAGAAAGAGGACAAAAGTGAATGTTGAATCTTGTCTTTTCTCATACAGAGAAAGTTATTCTATAGTAACGATTAGTAGCCGTTAGTTATAGCTATAGTATGAGAAAGAATAGAAAAGAAAATTCATACGAACAAGTATCCACATTTTTTACTAATATATATATGCAGGTTTCATAAATAAGGTCAGAAAGTGAACGCTTTCTTCACAGATGTTTAATATGTTATACTTTTTTTTAGTATTTGAAAAGCGATAATCAAAATAGGAATATAGAGTAACAGAAAGGATTTTGACAAATGAATGATAAAATTGTCTTTTTTGATATTGATGGAACATTATTAGATCATGATAAGAAGATTCCGCAATCTACGCGAGACGCAGTAAGGCAGTTACAAGAAAAAGGCGTGCATGTAGCAATTGCGACAGGACGTGCGCCATTTATGTTCGAAGATATTCGTAAGGAACTTAATATCCACAATTATGTTAGCTTTAATGGACAGTACGTTGTATTTGAAGATGAGGTAGTATTTAATAACCCATTACATCCAGCTGCTCTACATAAGTTTACTCAGTTTGCAAAACAAGAAGGATATCCACTTGTATATCTTGATCATCAAGAAATGAGAGCATCAGTGGAATATCATGATTATGTGAAAGAAGGGTTTGGCAGTTTACATTTTGAGCATCCGGCATATGAACCTGATTTTTATGAGAAGCGTAATATTTATCAAACACTTCTTTTCTGTGAAGTAAATGAAGAAGAAAAGTTTATAAATCAGTACCCAGACTTTCATTTTATTCGCTGGCATGCGTATTCAATGGATATTATTCCAAATGGTGGTTCTAAGGCAAAAGGGATTGAGAAATTCATTGAAAAGCTAGGATTTAACCGTGAACAAGTGTATGCATTTGGGGATGGCTTAAATGATTTAGAAATGATTGAAGCAGTTGGGACAGGTATTGTGATGGGGAATGGTCATGAAGACTTGAAAAAACTTGCAAATCATGTGACAAAGGATGTTAGTGAAGACGGTATATATCATGGTTTAAAATGGGCTGGATTGCTATAAGTGAATATGGAATCTATTTCATATAGTAAAAAGGCGGAAGAGTATATTCCGCCTTTTTTACTATCGCTCTAGAGGTTTTGAATCGTCAGGAGCGGCAAATGGATTTTCTTTATTAATGTGATCATAGAACATAACACCATTTAAATGGTCAATTTCATGTTGAAATACAATTGCTGGTAACCCTTTTAAACGTAACTTTACTTCTTCGCCGTTAATAGAAGTTGCTTTCACTGTAATTCTTGTATAACGAGGGACATAACCAGGTACTTCACGGTCTACTGATAGACAGCCTTCACCACTTTGTAAATATGTACGTTCAACAGAATGGCTAATGATTTTTGGATTAAATAATGCATGACTATATAACGTACCGTCCGTATCTGTTACATGAACCGCAATCATTCTTTTTGAAATACCGATTTGCGGAGCCGCTAATCCGATTCCAGGGCGTAAACTATATTTTTCAGCCATTTCAGGATCTTGGCTATTTATTACAAATTCAATCATTTCCTTAAGAGTATTTGTATCTTCTTCGCTCGCTGGTAGTACTACCTCTTCTGCAACGTTTCGCAAAATAGGATCTCCTTCGCGAATTACATCTTTCATTGTAAGCATATGTAATCTCTCCTTTCCTTTTTAGTCTACCAAAGGAGATGGAAAAAGTCATCGGCAAGTAAGGGGAAGATAGATCGGTTATGTAGGAATAAAAAGAAAGAGACGGCAGAGCCGTCTCTTTCTTTCCATAGTTGTTTCATTTTACATTAGCGAATGCAAGCAGCACCAACGATAATTAAAAGAATAAACAACACAACGATTAAGGCGAAGCCGCGTCCAGACCCGCCACAAGAACCGCCATAACCGTAGGAAGGATATGAACAAGTTGGATAGCAATATGAATATCCGTACATGAGATGACCTCCTTTATCATTTCCCGCTAATACTGCGGTTACTATAATGTATGGAGGGAAGAGTAGAAATGTATGGGTAATTACCTATAAAAGGAAGAAGAGTTTGTATATTTTTGCTAAGAAGAGAGAAAAACTAAAGGGAATTAAATCGTTTACATATTATTCTAAGAGAAAAAACAAGTTAAAAAGGGAATAATATAACAGTAGGTTAATGCTTACTAATACAGATGTGAAAAATAAAAACACGTTTGTGTAGGAGAAACCTGCAGATTATTTATAAAAAAACGTATTCAAAGTAATTGACATCGTAATTAGAATAGTTGTAAACTAAAAAACGTGATCAAGATTGTATTAATATGTTTCTGAAAAAACATTAGTACAGATTGTTAGGTACACAAAATTATTCTCAACCGACAAATAAATTTGTTGGTTTACATTGTTGCGGTTTCCATCTAGCTAATAGATAGTGAAAGCGTTTCAGAATATGGTTCAAGAGAGGAAGAGGTGAACGGAATGGGTACTAAAACAAAAAAGACCCTATTTAATGTTGATGAGCAAATGAAAGCTATCGCAGCTCAATTTGAAACATTACAAATTTTAAATGAAAAAGGCGAAGTTGTGAATGAAGCAGCTATGCCTGAATTATCTGATGATCAATTAAAAGAATTAATGCGCCGTATGGTGTATACTCGCGTACTAGATCAACGTTCTATTTCTTTAAACCGTCAAGGACGTTTAGGTTTCTACGCACCAACAGCTGGACAAGAGGCTTCTCAATTAGCAAGTCATTTCGCACTTGAAGCAGAAGATTTCATCTTACCAGGATATCGTGATGTGCCACAATTAGTATGGCACGGTTTACCATTATACCAAGCATTCTTATTCTCTCGTGGACATTTCATGGGTAACCAAATGCCTGAGAACGTAAATGCACTTGCTCCACAAATCATCATCGGTGCGCAAATCATCCAAACTGCTGGTGTTGCGTTAGGTATGAAATTACGTGGTAAAAAATCTGTTGCAATTACTTACACTGGTGACGGTGGTGCTTCACAAGGTGACTTCTACGAAGGTATGAACTTTGCGGGTGCATTCAAAGCTCCAGCAATCTTCGTTGTACAAAACAACCGTTATGCAATCTCTACTCCAGTAGAAAAGCAATCTGCAGCTAAAACTGTAGCACAAAAAGCAGTAGCAGCAGGTATTTACGGAATTCAAGTAGACGGTATGGATCCATTAGCTGTATACGCAGCAACTGCTTTCGCTCGTGAGCGTGCAGTAAATGGTGAAGGTCCTACTTTAATCGAGACTTTAACATTCCGTTACGGTCCACATACAATGGCTGGTGATGACCCAACTCGTTACCGTACAAAAGATATCGAGAACGAATGGGAACAAAAAGATCCAATCGTACGCTTCCGTGCATTCTTAGAAAACAAAGGCCTATGGTCTCAAGAAGTTGAAGAGAAAGTAATCGAAGAAGCAAAAGAAGATATCAAACAAGCAATTGCTAAGGCTGACCAAGCTCCAAAACAAAAAGTTACTGATTTAATGGAAATCATGTACGAAAAAATGCCTTACAACTTAGCTGAACAATATGAAATTTACAAAGAAAAGGAGTCGAAGTAAGCCATGGCTCAAATGACAATGATTCAAGCAATCACTGATGCTTTACGCGTTGAAATGAAAAATGACCCTAACGTACTTGTGTTTGGTGAAGACGTTGGTGTAAACGGCGGTGTATTCCGTGCTACTGAAGGTTTACAAGCTGAATTCGGTGAAGACCGTGTAATGGATACTCCACTTGCAGAGTCTGGTATTGGTGGACTTGCAGTTGGACTTGCACTTGAAGGATTCCGTCCAGTTCCAGAAATCCAATTCTTCGGTTTCGTTTATGAAGTAATGGATTCAATTTCTGGTCAATTAGCTCGTATGCGTTACCGTTCTGGTGGACGTTGGACTGCTCCAGTAACAGTTCGTTCTCCATTCGGTGGTGGTGTTCATACTCCTGAACTACATGCTGATAGCTTAGAAGGTTTAGTGGCTCAACAACCTGGTCTAAAAGTTGTTATTCCATCTACTCCATACGATGCAAAAGGTCTTTTAATCTCTGCGATTCGTGACAACGATCCAGTTATCTACTTAGAGCATATGAAATTGTACCGTTCATTCCGTCAAGATGTACCAGAAGGTGAATACACAATTGATTTAGGCAAAGCTGACATCAAACGTGAAGGTACAGATGTATCTGTTATCGCTTACGGTGCTATGGTTCACGCTGCATTAAAAGCTGCTGAAGAACTTGAAAAAGAAGGTATCTCTTTAGAAGTTGTTGACTTACGTACAGTTCAACCATTAGATATCGAAACAATCATCGCTTCTGTTGAAAAAACAGGCCGCGTAGTTGTAGTTCAAGAAGCTCAAAAACAAGCTGGTATTGCAGCTAACGTTGTAGCGGAAATTAACGACCGTGCAATTTTAAACTTAGAAGCTCCAGTTGTACGTGTTGCAGCTGCTGATACAGTATTCCCATTCTCTCAAGCTGAGAGCGTATGGTTACCAAACCATAAAGATATTGTTGAAGCTGTTAACAAAGTAATGAACTTCTAATTTTTACTTATTCATGTGCAAAAGAAATCAGCACATGCTGATTTCTTTTGCCATATTCCATAATAAAGAAATGAATCAGGGGGCTGAATTCCGTGGCATTTGAATTTAAACTACCAGATATCGGTGAAGGTATCCACGAAGGTGAAATCGTAAAATGGTTTATTAAACCAGGCGACGAAGTAAACGAAGACGACGTACTTCTTGAAGTACAAAATGATAAAGCAGTAGTAGAAATTCCTTCTCCTGTTAAAGGTAAAGTACTTGAAGTACTTGTAGAAGAAGGTACGGTTGCAGTAGTTGGAGATACATTAATTAAATTTGATGCTCCTGGATACGAAAACCTTAAATTTAAAGGCGACGATCATGACGAAGCTCCTAAAGCTGAAGAAGCAAAAGAAGAAGCTCCTAAAGCTGAAGCTACTCCAGCAGCAACTGCAGAAGTAGTAAATGAGCGCGTAATCGCTATGCCATCTGTTCGTAAATATGCTCGTGAAAACGGCGTAGACATTCATAAAGTAGCTGGTTCTGGTAAGAACGGTCGTATCGTAAAAGCTGACATCGATGCATTTGCAAATGGTGGACAAGCAGTAGCAGCAACTGAGGCTCCAGCAGCAGTAGAAGCTACTCCAGCAGCAGCGAAAGAAGAAGCACCAAAAGCACAACCAATCCCAGCTGGTGAATATCCAGAAACTCGTGAGAAAATGAGTGGTATCCGTAAAGCAATTGCGAAAGCAATGGTTAACTCTAAACATACAGCTCCTCACGTAACATTAATGGATGAAGTAGATGTAACTGAACTTGTTGCTCATCGTAAGAAGTTCAAAGCTGTGGCAGCTGACAAAGGTATTAAATTAACTTACCTTCCATACGTTGTTAAAGCTTTAACATCTGCATTACGTGAATACCCAATGTTAAACACTTCTTTAGATGATGCTTCTCAAGAAGTAGTTCATAAACATTACTTCAACATCGGTATCGCAGCTGATACAGACAAAGGTCTATTAGTACCAGTTGTTAAAGATACAGATCGCAAGTCTATCTTCACAATTTCTAACGAGATCAATGATCTTGCTGGTAAAGCACGTGAAGGTCGTTTAGCTCCTGCTGAAATGAAAGGCGCTTCTTGCACAATTACAAACATTGGTTCTGCAGGTGGACAATGGTTCACTCCAGTTATCAACCACCCAGAAGTAGCAATCCTTGGTATCGGCCGTATCGCTGAGAAACCAGTTGTGAAAAACGGTGAGATCGTTGCAGCTCCAGTATTAGCATTATCTCTAAGCTTTGACCATCGTTTAATTGACGGCGCAACTGCTCAAAAAGCATTAAACCAAATTAAACGTCTATTGAATGACCCACAATTATTAGTAATGGAGGCGTAATAACAATGGTAGTAGGAGATTTCCCAATTGAATTAGATACAGTCGTTGTTGGTGCAGGTCCTGGTGGATACGTTGCGGCAATTCGTGCAGCACAATTAGGTCAAAAGGTAGCGATTATTGAAAAAGCTAACCTTGGTGGCGTATGCTTAAACGTTGGATGTATTCCTTCAAAAGCGTTAATCAATGCAGGTCATCGTTATGAGAATGCAATGCATTCTGATGACATGGGTATCACTGCAGAGAACGTAAAAGTTGACTTTACAAAAGTTCAAGAATGGAAAAACGGCGTAGTTAAGAAATTAACTGGCGGTGTTGAAGGCCTTCTTAAAGGTAACAAAGTTGAAATCATTCGCGGTGAAGCTTACTTCGTAGATGCTAACACATTACGCGTAATGACTGAAGATGCAGCTCAAACTTATACGTTTAAAAATGCTGTTCTTGCAACTGGTTCTACACCAATCGAAATTCCAGGATTCAAATACTCTAAACGTGTTATCAACTCTACAGGTGCTTTAAGCTTACCTGAAATTCCTAAAAAACTTGTTGTAATCGGCGGCGGTTACATCGGTATGGAATTAGGTACTGCATATGCTAACTTCGGTACAGAAGTTACTGTAGTAGAAGCTGGCGACGAAATCTTAGCTGGTTTCGAAAAAGCTATGAGCTCTGTTGTTAAACGTGCTCTACAGAAAAAAGGTAACGTAACAATCCATACAAAAGCTATGGCTAAAGGCGTTGAAGAAACAGAAACTGGCGTAAAAGTTAGCTTCGAAGTTAAAGGTGAAATCCAAACTGTAGAAGCAGATTACGTATTAGTAACTGTAGGTCGTCGTCCAAACACTCAAGAAATCGGTCTTGAGCAAGTTGGAGTTAAAATGACTGACCGCGGCATCATCGAAATCGATGAGCAATGTCGTACAAATGTACCAAACATCTATGCAATCGGTGATATCGTTCCTGGACCACCATTAGCTCACAAAGCTTCTTACGAAGGTAAAGTAGCTGTAGAAGCAATTAGTGGCCATGCGTCAGCTATCGATTACATCGGAATTCCTGCAGTATGCTTCACTGATCCAGAATTAGCATCTGTTGGTTACACTAAGAAACAAGCTGAAGAAGCTGGAATGACTGTAACTGTATCTAAGTTCCCATTCGCTGCTAACGGTCGTGCATTATCATTAAACAGCACTGACGGTTTCTTACAACTTGTAACACGTAAAGAAGATGGTCTTCTTGTAGGTGCTCAAGTTGCAGGTGCAGGCGCTTCTGATATTATTTCTGAGATTGGTTTAGCTATCGAAGCTGGAATGACAGCAGAAGATATCGCTCAAACAATCCACGCTCACCCAACATTAGGTGAAATCACAATGGAAGCAGCTGAAGTTGCTCTTGGAATGCCAATTCACATTGTAAAATAATTTAAGTAATGAAAATAGCCCATCTCTTATTTAAAGAGATGGGCTATTTTTTATTTTATAATAAAAGTGGCTTGCAAGGTCTTTATACGTACTTGTCGAATGAATATATAATAATTTAATTGAATTGTTAAAACATATATAAATCCAAAAGCCATATATATGCTTTCGTGTAATATGTAATTGATTCAAACTTAATACCATATATTAATAAAATAGAGCATGTCAAAGGAGAAGGTTCCATGAGAATATTACATGTTATATTTTATCATTTTTTATTATGGAGTGGTTTTTCCGTTGTATTATCATTGTCAAATGGTGATAAGTTGCATTATAAAGTTATTCTATTTTTTGTATTTCTTTATTTAGCATATGTGATCGCATATTTTGTATTGCAAATTAGAAAGCAGGCATTATTCCTTACGTGTTCAAATTGCATACTTTTCTTAATTATATTTTCTATTTTTTAAATTAACGTTTATAGAAATACATTGTTCTTCCATTAAATAATTTTAACTCTCCTTCTAATTTCTTCGCTAGAAAACGGCAAAATTCATTTGCTTTTCCTTTATCACCAAATGTTGCATTAGGTGGTAAAGAAACTTGAATATAAGTTTGTTCCTTTTCTATACCGACACCAACATAAATGGAGTCATATCGATCGTGAGTAGATTGTAGTTTGAATGTTGTTGCTGATGTATCTAAAATTTCATACGGAAAAGCGGTATTTGTATAAGCGTAATTAATTTGAACACCGGTTTTGGAAGTAACTGTTTTATAATAATGAAAAAGTTGTTTTATATCATCTATTGAAACAGATTGTTGATTGGATTTAGGTACAAGCGTAATAAAGGCATGTTGCATATAAGTTCCCCCTAACTTAGTAGAATACTCTCATTCTACATCCTACTGAATTTTTTGACAATTAAAAGGAGTATTCCTTTTTTTGTTTAATATACTAATGAAAGGTGATGTAGAAAGGTGGAAACCGATGTTTGAAAAATTGTATGATGAGCATGAAAGTGTGAAGGTACGATTTTTGGGGTTTATGACACATGATAATCGTTATGATTTTGGTGTTATTTATACAAATATGTTCTTTGGAAAGCCACTTATTGTTTGCATGCAAACAGGAAGGTCTACTTTACTTGGACGAGATGATGTAGAGAATGTTCAACATTTACAGGAAGTTTTCAAATTAGGCTCAGAAGAGGAAGCAGCTGAGTTATCTCAGTTTTTCTCATTTCTAGTTCCATCTACATCTTTGCATGCGGAATACGAAGAATAAATAATGTAAAACAGTCGTACGTATAAATATGGCTGTTTTTTTATTTGAATATCGCACACTAATTTAAATTTAAAATATTTAATGTGTTATACTAAAAACCTATTGACGTAAAAAGTATAACATATTAAAATAAAGACAGAAAGTTAAGCGGTTACAAAAAGTTTTTGGGATTATAAACTTAGGGGGAAATGAAAAATGGGAACAATCGTATGTCAAGATTGTGAAGGTACAATTGCACACTTCGAGGATGAGAAAGTAACAGTACTTTACGGGAAATGTGGATCTTGCGGATGTGATCACACAGAGCATACAAAAGCCCAATAATTGATAGGAAATGGACAGCTGAAAGTTTTTAGGACCATAAACTTAGGGGGAAATGAAAAATGGGAACAATCGTATGCCAAGTATGTGAAGGAACAATCGGACATTTTGAAGATGAAAAAACGACAGTGCTTTACGGAAAATGCGGAACAAATTGTGACTGTGCTAGTAGAGATAATGCGAAAGCTTAATGATAAATAAATAGATTACTATTAAAACTCAGGGGGAAATGAAAAATGGGAACAATCGTATGCCAAGTATGTGAAGGAACAATCGGACATTTTGAAGATGAAAAATCAACAGTACTATACGGGAAATGTGGATCTCATTGCGACTGTGACCATAAAGAACATTCAAAAGCTTAAATAAAAAAAGCGCCTACATATGTAGGTGCTTTTTTTAATAAACTGTAGTTGTGTTGCCAACTGTTGCAACAATTGCATCATCTCTAATCGGAATAAATCCTATGGATGTCTGTGGTGTGCTAGGAGAAGCATGGTAGCTCATGAGACGGCTATCAATACGGGTAATAGTATCGGTTAAGAAAGCGGAAATGAAAGCGTAAGGGACTCGTCGCTCATTTAATGCGTATATAATTTCTTCTTTTGTTTTTACACCTACGCCATGCCCATAAAAAAAGAAATTTCCTAGATAGATAGTATTTTCTCCTTGCCACTCGATTGTAGCTGGATTCACTTGTGGATTTTTAAAGTAAACGAGATCACCTGGGACAAGATCGCCACCTGTCTTTGTTATGAGCTTTAAATCTTGATCGTAGTCCCACGTATAAAGTAAAAGGTTTGCAAAGAGACGGTTGAAAGTTTCTTCCTCATATAATGCTAGTAAAGCTTTGTAAAAAATAATGATCATAGCGGTGGCACATTCAGTTCCATATAGTTTTCCGTTTTTGAAAATATCTTGTATGGCAATGGAAGGGGGTATGTTTGGAAGGAGCTCGAATCCTCCAAGAGATGTTCTTTTCCAATACTGAGGGTTACAAAAAGATTGTTGAAATGTACGAAACTGAAAACCACTTTGAAAAAGTTCTAATGCAGAAGTAATAATATTAACACGCAAATTTAGATCAAAGCTGAGTTCACCAGATGTTCGGAAGGAATAGATTTCTTGATTTCCTGCCATTATAGATAAAATTTGTTGTTTCTCATTTGCAAATGGCTCATATTCATTTGTGATATAAGGATGTACAATAGAACGGCCTATTACAATCATAATAGTATCCCCACCTATACGTTACATTACATAATATCGTATGAGAAAAGGCCAAAAGGGTGAAAGAAAAGCCTATCAACTGATAGGCTTGTACTCTTTAATCACGCGTAATGTTTGTAATGTCATATCTTCAGGACCTTGTACAGGTAAACCTGCTTCTAAGTTTTTACGAATATAATCTAAGTTATCTTGTGTAATAATTTCCCCCGGAGTAAAGATTGGAATCCCTGGCGGATAAACCATAACGAAATCAGCTATAATACGACCTGCTGCATTTTCAAATGGGATGACTTCTGTTTCCGAATAAAAAGCATCTCGAGGAGAAAGTGCTAACACAGGTATTTCTGGAATTTCTACTTGCACTTGAACACCTTTATCAGCTTTATTTTTAAATGTTGCTGATAAATCTTGTAATGCCGCAATAAGTGTATTCGTTTCACTTTCTGTATCCCCAAAAGTGACAAGACATAGTATGTTGTATAAATCTGAGAGTTCTACTTCAATGTTATATTGCTCTCTAAGCCATACTTCAGCCTGATGGCCTGTAATACCTAAATCTTTTACAGATACAATTATCTTTGTAGGATCATAGTTAAAAGTAGCATCCGTACCTAGCATTTCTTTCCCTGGACAGTAAAGATGTTCAATATCATTTATAGCATTACGAACTTGTTCCGCTAATTGTATTGTTTGTTCTATGAGCGCCTTTCCTTCTGTAGCAAGACGTTTTCTAGCAACATCTAGGGAGGCTAACAAGATGTAAGACGTTGATGTAGTCGTAAGCATGCTAATAATAGATTGAACATGTTTTACGTTCACAAGGCCTTCTTTTACATTAAGAATAGAACTTTGCGTTAAAGATCCACCTAATTTGTGAACACTCGTTGCTGCCATATCTGCACCGGCTTGCATCGCTGACATCGGCAGTTCATCGTGAAAATGAATATGAACACCATGAGCCTCATCAACGAGTACAGGGATATCGTAAGAATGTGCTAATTGTACAATCTGTTCTAAGTCCGCAGCAAAGCCAAAGTATGTTGGATTAATAACAAGTAAGCCTTTCGCATCTGAGTGCTCTTCAAGTGCTTTTTTGACAGATTGGATTGTGATTCCATGTGAAATACCAAGTTTTGGATCGATTTCAGGATGCATGAAAATAGGTTTTGCACCTGAGAAAATAATAGCTGACATTACTGATTTATGCACGTTTCGTGGCACTAGTATTTTGTCACCAGGACCGCAAACGCTCATCACCATTGTCATTATTGCGCCACTTGTACCTTGAATAGAAAAGAAAGTATGATCCGCACCAAATGCAGCGGCTGCTAAATCTTGTGCTTCTTTAATCATACCTTTTGGATGATGTAAATCATCGAGCGGCGCAATGTTAATTAAATCAATTGCTAATGCATTATGCCCAATAAATTCGCGAAATTCAGGATCCATGCCTTGCCCTTTTTTATGACCTGGAATATGGAATTGAATTGGATTTCGCTTACTGTGCTCAACTAAAGCGGTAAACAATGGTGTTTCGTATTGGGACAATCTATACACCCCTTCTTTTTTTATATTTATTAGAGTTTGTTTTATATAATCTTGTTCTAAAAAAGTTACGTTCTTTTTTAGAATGAGACTTGTTTTTCTGCCATTCACAAAAGCTTTTTTGAGATGGGAGCTTCACTTTATTTCCTATAAAACAAAAGCATTATATCACCAATAATTATAGATGTATAGCAAAAAATATTTTTACGGTGAGTATGTTAAATAGTAGCTGCCTACTAACTTCTAGTGGAAGGCAATTCCATTAAAATGAATAAATAGTGTATAATGCAAAGTGACTATAGTGAAGTAGAAAAAATCACTTTAAGATAGCGTATTGAAATAAGAAGAAATGATAAATGAGGTGCGAAATGGAATATCAATATCCGTTAGATTATGATTGGTCAAATGAGGAAATGGTTACAATTGTGAAGTTTTATGAAGCGATTGAGAAAGCATATGAAAAAGGAATTGTAAGAGAAGAATTAATGGGTTTATATCGTCGTTTTAAAGAGATTGTTCCATCGAAAGCAGAAGAAAAGAAAATTGATAAAGAGTTTCAAGAAGTAAGTGGATATTCTATATACCGTGCGATTCAGAAGGCTAAAGAAATTGAAGAAGAAAAGCTTGTGAAAATGTAAAAAATATTTTGAAAAATAAAAACTGAAGTGATATAATGTGATAACAACTAAAAACGGACAATATAAATTGTCCGTTTTCTACTATCGATTACAAAGTGCATATAAAGGAAGGAGTGATTGCATCGTAGATTCAATCTTAGCAAGGAATTGTTCGTTGGTCATTGCTGAAAACTCCTCTGGTGATATATGAATACCAACTAATAATTCTGCTTTTTTTACAGTAGCTAGACGTTCAATCATCTTTTGTAAATCATTTGTTTCAAGTGTTTTATGTAATTTTACACTTGGTTTAGTATGGTCAATGGACCAAACGAAGTCATTTGGAATATTTGTTTTTAAATCATTTATATGTTCTAAGAAGGCGTGAGCCGTCTCCACTTTTTGTGGACACTCATAGATTAAACCAAAGTATATGAAGGCATGAGTACCCCATAATCCAATTTGGAAATGTGGTAGCATTTTATATCCGCGTTTATTTGTTGAAAAAGCAACCCAAGTATCGTTTGGTGGATTGACTTTGCGACGTGCGTGTTTTGCTACATGATAAAAAAAGTTCTCATCAGTTTGTTTGGATAAATACGCTGCAAACTGTTCCCCTAAAGCTTCTAGCTTAGGATGAATGTTCGTTTTAATTGCACTCATTCGTTCTTCGAGACCATCAACTGTAAAGACCTCAAAATCAGTTGATTTGAATGTTTGTAGTGTCATGATTGTTCCTCCAACTCCTATTTTGCTTTTATTTTAGCATAGCTTGTACTATTCATAAAAAAAACAGCACAAAAAAATTTAAATAAAAAAATATAATTTTGTTGCATAGATGATTTATCCAACATAGTATAGTATAAAACAAAAAATCAGAAAATTTAATTAATTCTAGTCCGAGGGCAGACGAATATTGGGAGGAGGCAAATATTATGAGACAGGTGATTAATGCGTTAAAGAGAACAGATGCTGAAAAGAGAATACCGGTGCTACGTTTGGAGCTAGATTATGAATTAGCAACTTTATATGATGCAATGATGGAAGATGATAAACAGAAAAAAGAAGAGTGTGTACAAAAGTTAGAAGTGTTAAGACTTGAAATGATTCGTTTAGAAGCGTAATAATAGTATATGTATAAAAAATTAGTTGGTGCGAACCTTATAAAGGGTTCGTTTTTTCTGTGAACAGTATAGATCGGAGTGTTTAAACATGCAAGAAGTATGGAAAGACATCGATGCACACGCCAAACAGTGGATTCGGGATGCGGGAGAGCATTTAATGGCATCAATGAAAAAAGCACTTATTATAGAAACAAAATCAAATGCAGCTGATTTAGTAACAAATATGGACCGAGAAATAGAACAGTTTTTAATTGGGAAAATTAAAGAAACATTCCCACATCATCATATTTTAGGTGAAGAGGGCTATGGAGACGAGGTAACTTCTTCTGACGGGGTTGTTTGGTTAATTGATCCAATTGACGGCACGATGAACTTTGTTCACCAAAAAAGAAATTTTGCAATTTCAATTGGAATTTATGAGAACGGTATCGGAAAGATTGGACTTATTTATGATCCAGTTCATGATGAATTATATCATGCGTTAAAAGGGGCTGGAGCATTTTGTAATGAAGTACCGATACCTTTATTAGAAAAAGGTACTGTAGAGCAAGGTATTGTAGCTTTAAATGCGATATGGCTTACCGACAATCCATTGCTTAATATGGAAAGTATGATGGCACTTGTTAAGAAAGCAAGAGGCACGAGATCATATGGCTGTGCAGCATTAGAGATGGTATACGTTGCAACTGGAAGAATCGATGCATATGTAACGCCTAGGTTATCGCCATGGGACTTTGGCGGGGGACAGATAATTGTAGAGGAAGTTGGAGGCAAGGTAACAACATTCTCCGGAGCGCCACTTTCTATCGTAGAGAAGAGTAGCGTATTAGTTGCGAAGCCAGGGGTGTATGAAGAAGTGTTATCGTTTATCCCGATTGGTGAGGGCTGATAATCAGTGGGAGATGAAGAAAAAAACCACTGATTAAAGTTTAACTTTATATCCAAGTAACAAAAAAAGTAAGAGGCTGTATACAGGCTTCTTACTTTTTGACGTTATTGCGATTTACGCATTTTTCTTTTTGTTACAAAACCGTATCCAACTGTAACAAATGTGCCGATAATGCAAATAATAATACCGATTGGACTATTTTCAGCAATCATAATGCCGATACCAATTAAGAAAATAACACCGATAATTGCAGTTAATAAAAAGCGATATTGAATGTGTTCCATTTCTTCACCCTCCAATCTCATTTTACTTTCACAAAAGTAAGAATACAACTATATTTTCATTCTTGATTTTATTTTAATTGCTATTGTATCCCCTTCGCTCTTATAATAGAGAAGGATTAAAAAGACATTAGGAGTTGGACATGTTGAAAAAACGACAAGATTTACGTAATATAGCAATTATTGCCCACGTTGACCATGGTAAAACAACACTTGTTGACCAGTTATTACGTCAAGCGGGGACTTTCCGTGCGAACGAACACGTTGAAGAGCGCGCAATGGATTCAAATGATCTAGAAAGAGAGCGCGGTATTACAATTTTAGCGAAAAATACTGCGATTCACTATGAAGATAAAAGAATTAACATTTTAGATACACCAGGTCACGCTGACTTCGGTGGAGAAGTAGAACGTATTATGAAAATGGTTGATGGTGTTTTACTTGTTGTTGATGCATATGAAGGTTGTATGCCACAAACACGATTTGTTTTAAAGAAAGCTCTTGAGCAAAACTTAACTCCAATCGTAGTAGTAAATAAAATTGACCGTGACTTCGCTCGCCCTGATGAAGTAGTTGATGAAGTAATCGACTTATTCATCGAACTTGGTGCAAATGAAGATCAATTAGAGTTCCCAGTTGTATTTGCATCAGCAATGAACGGAACAGCAAGCTTAGATTCAAACCCAGCAAATCAAGAAGAGAATATGAAATCATTATTTGATACAATTATTGAACATATTCCTGCACCAATTGATAACAGCGAAGAGCCACTTCAATTCCAAGTAGCACTTCTTGATTACAACGACTATGTTGGACGTATTGGAGTTGGACGCGTATTCCGCGGTACAATGAAGGTTGGACAACAAGTTGCTTTAATGAAAGTAGACGGAAGCGTAAAACAATTCCGCGTAACAAAATTATTTGGTTACATGGGATTAAAACGTCAAGAAATTGAAGAAGCAAAAGCTGGAGACTTAGTAGCTGTTTCTGGTATGGAAGACATTAACGTTGGTGAAACAGTATGTCCAGTTGAACATCAAGATGCGTTACCATTATTACGTATTGATGAGCCAACACTACAAATGACGTTCCTTGTAAATAACAGTCCATTTGCAGGTCGTGAAGGTAAATACATTACATCTCGTAAAATTGAAGAGCGTCTTCGTTCACAATTAGAAACAGATGTAAGTTTACGTGTAGATAATACAGAGTCTCCTGATGCATGGATCGTATCTGGACGTGGGGAACTACATTTATCTATCTTAATTGAAAACATGCGTCGTGAAGGTTATGAACTACAAGTATCTAAGCCAGAAGTAATTATTAAAGAAGTTGATGGCGTAAGATGTGAGCCTGTAGAGCGTGTACAAATCGATGTACCTGAAGAATACACTGGTTCTATTATGGAATCTATGGGTGCTCGTAAAGGTGAAATGTTAGATATGGTGAATAACGGAAACGGTCAAGTTCGCCTTACTTTCATGGTTCCAGCACGTGGTTTAATTGGTTACACAACAGAATTCTTAACATTAACTCGTGGTTACGGTATTTTAAACCATACATTCGATTGCTACCAACCAGTACACGCTGGACAAGTTGGTGGACGTCGTCAAGGTGTTCTAGTTTCACTTGAAACAGGAAAAGCATCACAATACGGTATTATGCAAGTTGAAGATCGTGGTGTAATCTTCGTTGAACCAGGTACAGAAGTATATGCTGGTATGATTGTCGGAGAACACACTCGTGAGAATGACTTAACAGTTAACGTTGTGAAAATGAAA
This sequence comes from Bacillus sp. FSL W8-0519, assembly GCF_038005585.1. Classification (NCBI taxonomy): domain Bacteria; kingdom Bacillati; phylum Bacillota; class Bacilli; order Caryophanales; family Bacillaceae; genus Bacillus; species Bacillus sp. FSL W8-0519. Next base: position 3,795,868 of record NZ_JBBOTL010000001.1, on the reverse strand, counting down.
CAACAAACTAACATTCGTTCTGCGACGAAAGATCAAACTTCAACAATGAAAAAACCACGCTTAATGACTTTAGAAGAATCATTAGAGTACTTAAACGATGACGAGTTCTGTGAAGTAACTCCAGAATCAATTCGTTTACGTAAAAAGATTCTTGATAAGAGCGAACGTGAAAGAGCTGCTAAGAAAAAGAAATCTGTAGAAGCGTAAAATAGTAAAACAGCTACCTTTAATTAAGGTAGCTGTTTTTTTATGTTTATTTTTTAGAATATTTACTCTTTTTGTGGACAGTATTTTTTTCACAGGTTACTCTTGTATTAAGTACATAAAGAAAAATGGTTTGATTTATGAGGAAGGGGGATAAATGGTGTTAGAAAGAATGTCGTTTTTTGCGAAGTTATGTAAAGTCGATGAAAATCCAGAGCTAGGGATGTGGTTACTGTATGGCGTCATTATTATATTAAGTGCACTTGTGTATAATTTAGGTTTTGCAAGAAAACTATCTATAATAAAAAATATAGTGATATATATATCGTTAGCGATTGGGTGTACAGTGTTAACTTTCTTTGCAGTTTTTTTACCTGTTGGAGAGGGGCTTGTTGTAGCAGCAATTGTACTTGGGATTTATAGGTTGCGATTACGTCAAGCAAGACAACAAAAAGCAGGATGAGGGGGAGTTTTATGCGTTCCGTACAAGATGCGTTATATAATTGGTTAACAATTAAAACAGTTGCCGAAGCACGTCCGGATGATAGTGCTGCAAAAGAAACGTATTTGTTATTTCAAAATATGATATATGAAGAACATAAATTGAGAAATGTGGAAGTTAAGAAGAACGAGGAAATGTATTTAGTTACATATGAAATAAATGGAGAAAGAAAATCTGCAAGGTTTCCATTAGAAGCTATTGATTGTTTTTTGGATCAAATGAATCGCGAACCTGAAAAATATAAATAAGTCCTTTATCATATTGATAAAGGACTTATTTATATTTTACCAATCGTCTTCGACTTTTTTATCACGATATAATCGGAAATTACCACTTGCATGACGTTCCATCGTACGTTCAGCAATTCGTTCCGAACATTCCATGCACATGTATGTATGAATAGGGCGATTACGCAGCTTTTTTGCCATAGGATTTTCATCATCTAACATATCTTTTTTATCACAAATCATACATTTGACTCTCATTTCGTCACCTCAATACGAATTCTATCAGTATAAGTATATCATGGAAGTGTAATGTTTTTGAATAATAGTGGGAAAAAATAATATTTTCGCAATTCGAAAAATAGGTTATGATAAGGATATATGAAGTATATTTGGAGGTGGAAATATGGCGAATGTAGTAGAGCCCACATTAACAGATGATTTAGTACAAACGTTACGTAAAGAGTGTATTGTTATGGTAGCAACAACAGATTTTGAAAAACAAGTTCCTAACGTAAGTGCTATTTCTTGGGTGTATGCAGTGAGTAAAACTAGTATTCGATTTGCAGTAGATCAACGTTCACGTATTGTGGAAAATATAAGACATAGTACTGGAGTGGTATTGACTATAATGGCGAATGAATCCGTATTTTCCATAAGTGGTGCAGGTGAAATTTTGACTGATAGAATGGAAGGCATTCCTCTAAAATTAACTGTAATAGAAGTAAATGTACAAGAAGTACGTGATGTTATGTTTTATGGTGCAAAACTTGCAATTGAGCCAACATATGAAAAAACGTATGATCTTCGTGCAGCTAAAAAGCTCGATAACCAAGTACTAGCAGGAATGAAAGAATTATAAATGTGATAAATAAGAAAGTCAGTTATTAACTTTTGTAATCGCTTATTGTGATTTTATGTTAATAATTATAATTAAAAGTAATATATTGAATAGAAATGAATAAAAAATAAATAAAAGGTTTAATGGCTATAAATTTCGATTCTACCTCGTTTATACGGTACATATAATTATAACAATGGTTCGTCCATATTTTATGGATGAAACCCTTGTTCTACAAATTTAAAAGTGGAGTCAGGGGGTAACAGGTTGGATAAAATTTATGTGTTAGATACGAATGTACTTTTGCAGGATCCTTTATCTATTTTTTCATTTGAAACCAATGAAGTAGTGATTCCAGCAGTTGTATTAGAAGAGGTTGATTCGAAAAAACGTTATATGGATGAAGTAGGACGAAACGCTCGTTATGTATCTAAGTTAATAGACAAATTTCGTGAAATAGGAAAACTGCATGAAAGTATTCCGCTAGAAAACGGCGGTACATTTCGTATTGAATTAAATCATCGTTCGTTTGTCCAACTACAAGATATTTTTGTAGAAAAAACAAATGATAATCGAATTTTAGCTGTAGCAAAAAATCTATCTTTAGAAGAACAAGAAAAAGAGGACGGGAAGTCTGTTATTTTAGTAAGTAAAGACGTGCTCGTAAGGGTAAAAGCAGATGCAATAGGTTTAAAGGCGGAAGATTATTTAAGTGATCGGGTTATTGAAGTGGAAAATATATATTCAGGATTTTTAGAAGGATATATATCAAAAGAACAATTGGATTATTTTTATGAAAAAGGCGAATTGCCTTTATCCGAAATTGCAAATCATCCTTTTTATCCAAATCAGTTTGTAGTAATGAAAGATGCGTTAGGTGGATCTAGTTCAGCACTAGGCATTGTGGATCATTTAGGTAAGAAGGTAAAGAAACTTATTTTTCCAAATGAACAAGTATGGGGAATACGACCACGAAATGTGCAGCAAATTATGGGATTAGAATTGTTGCTTCGTGAAGATATTCCACTAGTTACGCTAACAGGGAAAGCTGGTACAGGAAAGACATTACTAGCTTTAGCTTCGGGGCTCATGCAAACGGAAGATTTAGGGTTATATAAAAAACTACTCGTTGCACGGCCAATTGTTCCAGTTGGGAAAGATATCGGTTATTTACCGGGAGAAAAAGAAGAAAAGTTAAGACCGTGGATGCAACCGATTTTTGATAATCTAGAGTATTTATTTAATACGAAAAAACCAGGAGAGTTAGATGCTATTTTAGCTGGAATGGGTTCGATAGAAGTAGAAGCTCTTACGTATATACGCGGGAGAAGTATTCCAGATCAATTCATTATAATTGACGAAGCACAAAATTTAACGAAGCATGAAGTGAAAACGATACTAACGAGGGTAGGAGAAAAAAGTAAAATCGTATTAATGGGAGATCCTCAGCAAATTGATCATCCGTATTTGGATGAATATAATAACGGTTTAACATACGTTGTAGAGAAGTTTAAAGAGCAACGTATTAGTGGTCATGTAAAGTTTGTTAAAGGGGAGCGATCTAATTTAGCTCAACTAGCCGCAGATTTACTATAAAAAGGAGTGAGCAAAAGCTCACTCCTTTTCTTTAAATAATTGTAAATTTGCGGATGTTACGGATTGGATTTTGTCTATTAGATCCATCATTGTAATATAAATGAACAGGTCCATCTTCTTTTAATGGTTTTCCTTCTTTTGAAAAACCAAGAATAGCATGTTTGACAGTTTCTAGTGGAAGCGTTATTGTATCATCTACTGTTTCGATCTCGACTTGCGTAGCGTCATCTGAAATTTCGGCATTAGCAAGAAAAGGTTGAAATGGTATACCGAACGTTCCAGTAATTAGCTGTTCTTTTTTAAATTTCTTTACACTTTGTTGTATCGGCGGGAAAGCAGCACCATCACGGATTTCGCGATCCCAATGTTCCGAAGTGTTTTTTAAATAAGCTTCTAGTTCTGAAGTGTTTTCTCTCGTTTCATCAAAGTAAGTTGTCAAATCTACTTTTCGATCATCAAAGATCCAAACGGTTGGATCGATAGTGATTGGAAAACGAACTTTTCCATTAATAAATAAAATTTCGCTCATTGTTGTTCCCCCATTTGTGTTATACTCCCACTTTTCAGTATAATAGTATTAGACACTATTGTCACAAAAAATGTTTCTATTGCAATTTATTAAAACTATCGCTAATATTAATAGATAGGAGAGAGTAGGACGGAAACGGAGGGAATCAATTTGGCGTCTGAGACAGTATCAAATCATCAGGAAAAGGCACTAGCCCTTCTACAAGCGGATGCGGAGAAGATTTTAAGACTTATTAAGGTGCAAATGGACCATCTTACAATGCCGCAATGTCCATTATATGAAGAAGTGTTAGACACACAAATGTTTGGACTATCCCGCGAAGTCGATTTTGCAGTTCGCCTTGGTCTTATTGCAGAAGAACAAGGGAAAGCAATGTTAGGAGAGCTTGAACGTGAGTTATCTGCACTTCATGAAGCATTTACAAACAAACAACAATAACGGGTTCAAATAAGGGGGCTCAAACTGAAAAAGTTTGAGCTTTTTATTTGTATAATAAAGCAGGAAGAATCAATGTACATATGGAATACAACAATAATTAAATTGAAACAGAGAGAGGAAATGAAATGAAAAGAGTATGGAAATCAATGGATTATTCATTATTACTTCCTCTTGTTATCTTATGTGTGCTGGGAGTTATAATGGTATATAGTTCTAGTTCCATTGTTGCGATTTCATCGAAATATAACTGGCCGGCAGATCACTTTTTTAAAAAACAATTAGTTTCTCTTGCTATTGGAACGGTAATGCTAGTGATTGTCGCTGTAGTACCTTACAAATTTTGGAGGAAGAAAATAGTTCTTGCAGCTATGGGGTTAGGGGGGATTGGCTTACTAACAGCAGCCTTCCTTTTCGGTAAGGTAATCAATGGTGCAAAAGGATGGATACTAGGTATACAACCAGCTGAGTTTGTAAAAATAGCAGTAATTATTACGTTAGCAAGTTTTTTTGCTAAGAAACAAGAGAGGCAAACCCCTTTTTTACAAGGGATAATCCCCCCCTTATTTGTGGTGGGTGGATCGATGGTATTAATTTTATTACAAAATGACTTAGGGACTGACATATTAATAGGTGGAACAGTGTTAATTATGTTCTTCTGTTCAGGAGTTAATGTTAACCTGTGGATAAAAAGGTTTATATTAACATCTATCGTATGGGTTCCTGCATTGTATTTTATTGGGAATTATAAATTGAATAATTACCAAAAAGCCCGATTTTCAGTTTTTCTTGACCCGTTTAACGATCCTCAAAATGATGGATTCCAATTAGTTAATTCTTTTATTGGAATTGCCTCAGGTGGGTTAAATGGTAGAGGATTAGGGAATAGTATACAAAAGTATGGCTACTTACCAGAGCCGCAAACAGATTTTATTATGGCAATTATATCTGAAGAACTAGGTTTTATAGGGGTAGCTATTATTTTAATCTGTTTATTACTTATTATTATTCGTTCGTTTAGAGTAGCACAAAAATGTAAAGATCCATTTGGAAGTTTAATTGCAATCGGAATTGCAAGTTTAATTGGAATACAAACTTTTGTTAATGTCGGTGGTATGTCTGGATTAATACCGCTTACAGGGGTACCTTTACCGTTTATTAGTTATGGTGGTAGTTCTTTATTGGCTAATTTAATTGCGATGGGTATATTGTTAAATGTAGCCAGCAATGTAAAACGACAAGAGAAAGAGCAAAATACGATAATGAAAGAAAGAGAACAAGATGGACCACGTCTTGTAGTTGTAAAATAAAAACACATTGTGCTTTAGAGCGCGATGTGTTTTTTGTTTTTAAATAGGATATACCATTTTGTTTTTTAACGAAAAAATATATCACATTTAAATTAATGTGATATACAATTAGGTTGTTACATAAGGAAGAGGTATGCTATACTATTTTTGTGAGACAAATTGCTCAGAAAACTTATCATTTGTTAAAAAATAAGGTATGATGGATAAAAATAAAGTGAAGCTTTCTAAGTATAATATAATGTGGAAAGTGAAGAACTTCACGCTCTTTATGGTGTGTATATATTTTATCTCTAGAGTGGTAGGAAAGTAGAGGGGGAAAATCATGACAAAGCTGCAACGTATTCAAAAAGTATTGGTAGCTAACCGTGGAGAGATTGCAATTCGTGTGTTTCGAGCTTGTTCGGAACTGGGATTAAAAACAGTTGCAATCTATTCTAAAGAGGATAGTGGTTCTTATCATCGTTATAAAGCCGATGAATCCTATTTAGTTGGGGAAGGAAAAAAGCCAATTGATGCTTATCTAGATATTGAGGGCATTATTGAGATTGCGAAAAGTAATCATGTAGATGCAATTCACCCTGGATATGGTTTCTTGTCAGAAAATATTCAATTCGCAAAACGTTGTGAAGAAGAAGGGATTATCTTTATCGGTCCAAAAAGTAAGCATTTAGATATGTTTGGAGATAAAGTAAAAGCAAGAACACAAGCGCAGCTAGCACAAATTCCAGTTATTCCTGGTAGTGATGGGCCAGTAGATTCATTAGAAGAAGTCGAAAAATTTGCTGAAAAGTATGATTACCCGATTATTATTAAAGCTTCCCTTGGCGGGGGCGGTCGTGGTATGCGTATTGTACGTACTAGTGAAGAATTAAGAGAATCGTATAATCGAGCAAAGTCAGAAGCAAAAGCAGCCTTTGGTAATGATGAAGTATACGTAGAAAAATTCGTTGAAAAACCTAAACATATAGAAGTTCAAATTTTAGCAGATGAAGAGGGCAATGTTGTTCATTTATACGAGCGAGACTGTTCTGTACAACGTCGTCATCAAAAAGTAGTAGAAATTGCACCTAGTGTGTCGCTTTCAGATGATTTGCGTCAGCGTATTTGTGATGCTGCTGTAAAGTTAACGAAAAATGTAAATTATTTAAACGCAGGAACAGTTGAATTTCTTGTAAAAGATGATAATTTCTATTTCATTGAAGTGAATCCGCGTGTTCAAGTAGAACATACAATTACAGAAATGATTACAGGAGTCGATATCGTTCAATCACAAATTTTAATAGCTGATGGACATGCATTACATAGTAAAATGGTAGGTGTTCCAAAGCAAGAGGAAGTTGTTGTACATGGATTTGCAATACAATCTCGTGTAACGACCGAGGATCCACTAAATAATTTCATGCCGGATACAGGAAAAATTATGGCATATCGATCAGGTGGTGGATTTGGGGTTCGTCTTGATACAGGTAATAGTTTCCAAGGTGCTGTTATTACACCGTACTATGATTCTTTACTCGTAAAAGTTACAACATGGGCGCTTACTTTTGAACAAGCTGCTGCAAAAATGGAACGTAACTTAAAAGAATTCCGTATCCGTGGTATTAAAACGAATATTCCATTCCTAGAGAATGTAGTAAAACATAAAAACTTCTTATCAGGGGAATATGACACTTCATTTATTGATGCGTCACCTGAACTATTCTTGTTCCCGAAACGTAAAGACCGCGGAACGAAAATGTTAAATTACATCGGGACAGTAACAGTAAATGGCTTCCCGGGGGTAGGGAAAAAAGAGAAACCAATTTTCCCAGATGCTCGTATACCGAATGTATTACACTCAGAGCCAATCCAAAATGGAACGAAACAAATTTTGGATGAGCGTGGGGCAGACGGATTAGTAAAATGGGTACAAGATCAAAAACGTGTACTTTTAACGGATACAACGTTCCGTGATGCGCATCAGTCATTACTTGCAACGCGTATTCGCACAAAAGATTTACACCAAATTGCAGAGCCGACAGCGAGAATGTTACCGAACTTATTCTCAGCAGAAATGTGGGGCGGTGCAACGTTTGATGTTGCATATCGTTTCTTAAAAGAAGATCCGTGGGAACGATTACTAGATCTTCGTGAAAAAATGCCAAATGTTTTATTCCAAATGTTACTTCGTTCTTCAAACGCGGTTGGTTACAAAAACTATCCGGATAATTTAATTCAAAAGTTTGTGGAGTGTTCTGCCCAAGCTGGAATTGATGTGTTCCGTATTTTTGATAGCTTAAACTGGGTAGAAGGTATGAGAGTTGCGATTGATGCTGTACGAGATACTGGTAAAATTGCAGAAGCAACGATGTGTTACACAGGGGATATTCATGATCCACTGCGTAGTAAATATGATTTAAATTACTATAAAAATTTAGCAAAAGAATTAGAAGCATCAGGAGCTCACATTTTAGGTATTAAAGATATGGCGGGCTTACTAAAACCAAATGCAGCATATGATTTAGTTTCAGCATTAAAAGAGACGGTATCGATTCCGATTCACCTGCACACACACGATACGAGTGGAAATGGTATATTAACGTATACGAAGGCAATTGAAGCAGGTGTTGACATTGTCGATGTAGCAGTAAGTTCTATGGCTGGTCAAACGTCACAACCAAGTGCGAACACGCTATACTATGCGTTAGGTGGAAACGAAAGACAGCCAGATGTTAATATAGATTCATTAGAAAAATTATCTCATTACTGGGAAGATGTACGTAAATACTACGCACCGTTTGAAAGTGGTATGAATGCTCCTCATACAGAGGTATATATGCACGAAATGCCAGGCGGACAGTATAGTAATTTACAACAACAAGCGAAAGCGGTTGGCTTAGGCGATCGTTTCGATGAAGTGAAAGTAATGTACCGCCGTGTGAATGACATGTTTGGTGATATTGTTAAAGTAACACCATCATCTAAAGTTGTTGGTGATATGGCATTATTCATGGTTCAAAATCACTTAACAGAACAAGATGTTTTAGAGCGTGGACATTCTATGGACTTCCCAGGATCTGTTGTTGAAATGTTCTCTGGAGATTTAGGACAACCATATGGTGGTTTCCCGAAAAAGTTACAAGAAATTATTTTAAAAGGGAAAGAACCATTAACAGTAAGACCAGGTGAATTATTAGAACCAGTAGATTTCGACGCGTTAAAAGAAGAGCTATTCCATAAACTTGGACGCGAAGTGACGATGTTTGATGTAGTTGCATATGCATTATATCCAAAAGTATTTATGGATTACGAAAAAGTTGCTGAGATTTATGGAAATGTATCTGTGCTTGATACACCGACATTCTTCTATGGTATGAGACTTGGTGAAGAAATCGATGTGGAAATTGAACAAGGTAAAACATTGATGGTTAAATTAGTATCAATTGGAGAGCCTCAGCCGGATGGAAATCGTGTGCTTTACTTGGAGTTTAACGGTCAACCACGTGAGATTGTTGTGAAAGACGAAAGTGTGAAAGCGACAGTTGCACAACGTGTGAAAGGAAACCGTGAAAATCCAAACCACATTAGCGCAACAATGCCAGGAACGGTTATTAAAGTAGTTGTAAAAGAAGGCGATGAAGTGAAAAAAGGCGATTCTATGGCAATTACAGAAGCGATGAAAATGGAAACGACAGTTCAAGCGCCGTTTAATGGTAAAGTGAAAAAAGTATATGTTAACGATGGAGATGCAATTCAAACGGGTGACTTACTCATTGAATTAGATCACTAAAATAAAAAAGAGTTGCGGAAACGCAACTCTTTTTTATTACGAAAAAATACCTTGCCAATTCGGGCAAGGTATTTTCATTTATTTTGTTTGTTTAGAAATTGATGCAGCTTCTTTTGCATTCACTTTACTTCTTGTACCTAACATAACTAAATAGCATAGTACAGCAAACAAGCAAGAAATGAATAGGGAATGTAATAATGCCATTGATAAACTAGCATTTGTAAATACGACTAAAATTCCTACGATAGCTTGAAGTGTAACAAGGATAAATGAGATGATCCATCCCCAGTATACGACAGGCTGCTGTTTGTAATGGCGGATAGCGAGAATCATCGCGTATAGTATCCAAGCGAAAATTAACATCGCTGCAACTCTATGTCCCATTTGAACCCATTCATGTAATTGAGTTGGCATAGGTCTATTTTTGCTGCATAAAGGAAAGTCTGGACAGGCTAAGCTAGCTCGTTCGTGACGTACTAAAGCCCCTGTGTAGACGACAATATAACTGTAAATTGTTACACCATAAATATGAAATTTCATTTTTTTGTCCATAATAAGTGAACGTGCATCGAATTTTTGGTCAATTTCAAAGATAAGACACGTTAATAAAATGACAGAAGCAAATGAAATTAAGGAAATACCGAAATGGATAGCAAGTACAGCTGGCATTTGCCCCCAAACAACCGCTGCGGCTCCCATTAATGCTTGTGCAACTAAAAATACGAAGGATAAAATTGCTAACGTTTTTGTTTCGCGCACATGTTTATAATATTTCCAGGACAAAATACAAAGGAGAGTGACAAGAATTCCTGCTGATCCTGATGTAAGGCGATGACTTAGTTCAATAATAGTTTCCATTGATAAATTAGATGGAACAAATTCACCGTTACAAAGTGGCCATGATTTACCGCATCCTTGGCCAGAGCCTGTTTTTGTAACTAAGGCGCCTCCTAATAAAACTATTAATAAATCAAGACTCGTAATGACTGCTAACCATTTAATAAAGCGTTGCAATCTCTTTCACCATCTTTCTGCTATGAAGTTATTGCGAAATATTTTCATTCCATTATGTATAGAATAAAACGCGCTAGTTCCTATGATATATAAAAAATAATAAAATAGCAAAGAAATGGAGGGGGAAGACAGGGAAGAGAAAACGGGTGTGGAAATAAGGTTTATAAGGAAATTTTTAGGTGAAAAATAGGCTATTTTGAAAAGAAATGGGGAGAATACGTGTTAAATATGACAAAAAAGTTTATTATAGAAGGTAACATCATGTTATGATATGGATAAGTAACAATTAAGTTTTTTATGTTCGACACAAAAAGTTCATGTTTTCTTCACAAAATGTTCGGGAAATATGATTTAATATATTGGAGTATGGGCGTAGATTAGTAGTAGAATGGGTTAACAATGTTTCTACTGTAATAATATTGCTATATAGAAGCGAAATATTTCAATTTGAAATAGGCGCAAAAAAGAAAGACGAAAGTTTTAAGAGGGGGTTAAAGTGATGAACCATGCAACAAGTGAGCTGCATGATGAGTCTGCTGTTACAAGCGTACCGGAAACAACTCGGTTACAAGATTTAAAAGCGCTCGTTAAAATGGGGATTGTAAACTCAAATACACTTACTGTATTTACAGGATTTTGGTTGGCATTACACTTTAATGGATTAAGTGTAATGGACAATCTGGATAAGTTATTCTTTACAATCGTTGGTTCTGGATTAGTTATGGCAGGGGTATGTTGTTTAAACAACTACATTGATCGAGACATCGATCCATTAATGGAAAGAACAAAGACCCGTCCAACGGTTACTGGAAAGTATAAACCAGGATTTGCACTTACATTTGGACTAGTTATATTACTTCTTGGTTTTGTATTTTTATTATTAACAACACCAATGGCAGTCTTAATGGGATTTATTGGTGCTTTCACATATGTTGTTCTATATAGTTTATGGACAAAGAGAAAGTATACACTAAATACTGTTGTAGGTAGTATATCTGGTGCAGTTCCACCTTTAATTGGATGGGCAGCAATCGATCCATCTTTAGGCCATCCAATTGCTTGGATGTTATTTTTAATTATGTTTATTTGGCAAATCCCACATTTCCTTGCATTAGCAATGAAACGTGTTGATGAATATCGAAACGCAGGAATTCCAATGCTTCCTGTAGTTCATGGATTTGAAATTACGAAACGCCAAATTATGATTTGGACAGTATGTTTATTACCACTACCATTTTATATGAGTGGACTAGGGATAACATTTATGGTAATTGCAACACTGCTTAACATCGGATGGATCGTTTTAGGTTTTTATGGCTTCCGTAAGAAAGATGACATCAAATGGTCTGTGCAAATGTTTGTTTATTCCCTAAATTATTTAACAATCTTATTTGTATCAATGATTGTAGTTACATTCTTCTAAGACAACGACATAATTGGATTTCTTTACGTTGAGATTTACTTTACTTAACTATAAAGTACAATCTAATTCACAAGGAAAGTGGGGGTTGTTTGTATGAAGAAACAGTGGCGACTGCTTTCGTTCGTTTCACTGCTGGCTTTACTGTTAGGGGGATGCGGTAAAGCCTTTCAATCTACTTTAATTCCGCAAGGAGAAGTAGCAAAAATGCAATATGATCTGCTCTTACTAGCAAGTGCGATCATGGTAGGAGTAGTACTAGTAGTTACTATTATTTTCTTATATGTAATTGTGCGTTTCCGACAAAAGAAAGGTCAGGAAGATTATATTCCGGAGCAAGTTGAAGGGAATCACAAACTGGAAATTATATGGACAGTTATTCCGATTATTCTTTTGCTAATCTTAGCTGTTCCGACGGTTACATATACATTCAAACTTGCTGATGTAAGTGCGATGGAGAAAAAGAATATTGATAAAGATACTATCGTTGTTGATGTAACAGCGAATCTTTATTGGTGGGAATTTTCTTATAAATCAGAAAAGATAGTAACTTCCCAAGATTTAGTCATCCCCACAGGTAAGAAAGTGTATTTGAATTTGAAGGGTGCCGATATTAAACATTCGTTTTGGGTTCCATCTTTAGCTGGGAAAATGGATACAAATACAGATAATGTGAACAAAATGTGGTTAAAGGCAGATAAATCGGGCACTTATAATGGTTTTTGTACAGAATTTTGCGGCCCATCACATTCTTTAATGCAATTCAAAGTGAAAGCTTTAGATGAAAGCGAGTACAAAAAGTGGCTTGCTGATATGAAGAAAATTGATGGGAAGAAAGAAGTAGCTTCAACAAAGGCGCAAGAAGGCCAAGAAATATTTAATAAAAGCTGTATTGGTTGTCACGCAGTTGGATCTAATGATAGTAGACCACCTTCCGCTCGTATCGCACCAAACTTAGCAAACTTTGCGGATCGCGATACAGTTGCCGGCATTGCTGAAAACAATGAAGAAAACTTAAAAAAATGGCTGAAAGATCCTGAAAATATGAAACCAGGAAATAAAATGACTGGTAAATATGGCAACTTAACAGACGATCAAATTGATGCATTAAATGCATACTTACAAACGTTAAAAGTTGAAAAGTAAAGAGGGATTATTCGCGAAGGGGAGGTTGAAAACGTGAGTTCTGTAGCAAAAAAACAGGGGATGGGTGCTGTCATATGGGATTATTTAACGACAGTAGACCATAAAAAGATTGCCATTCTCTATTTAATTGCAGGTGGATTGTTTTTTATAATAGGCGGAATAGAAGCTCTATTTATTCGCCTTCAATTAGCGATTCCTAACAACGCTTTTCTTGTTGGGGATGCTTATAATCAAGTATTAACTATGCACGGTACAACAATGATTTTCCTCGCAGCTATGCCACTCGTGTTTGCATTTATGAACGCCGCTGTACCACTTCAAATTGGTGCACGTGATGTAGCGTTCCCGTTTTTGAATTCACTCGGATTTTGGTTATTTTTCTTTGGTGGAGTATTTTTAAATTTAAGTTGGTTTTTAGGTGGAGCGCCTGATGCAGGATGGACATCTTATGCATCTTTAGCTTTAGCCTCTAAAGGCCATGGTGTTGATTTTTATGTGCTTGGCTTGCAAATCTCAGGTATTGGTACATTAATTGGAGGTATTAACTTCCTTGTAACCATTATTAATATGCGGGCGCCAGGAATGACGTACATGCGTATGCCGATGTTTACATGGACGACATTTGTAACATCTTCGCTTATATTATTCGCTTTTCCGCCGTTAACTGTAGGATTAGGACTTTTAATGTTAGACCGCTTATTTGGAACAAGTTTCTTTAATCCAGCACTGGGCGGGAATACAATTATATGGGAGCACTTATTCTGGATTTTCGGTCATCCAGAAGTATACATTCTTATACTCCCAGCTTTCGGAATATTCTCAGAAATCTTCGCGACATTTTCGAAAAAACGATTGTTTGGTTATTCATCGATGGTGTTTGCGACTGTATTAATTGGATTTTTAGGGTTTATGGTATGGGCGCACCATATGTTTACTGTTGGACTTGGTCCAGTTGCTAATGCTATTTTCTCGGTCGCAACAATGGCGATTGCGGTTCCAACTGGTATCAAAATATTCAACTGGCTCTTTACAATGTGGGGCGGAAGTATTCGTTTTACGACACCGATGATGTGGGCAGTAGCCTTCATTCCATCATTCGTAATGGGAGGAGTTACAGGTGTTATGCTAGCATCTGCACCAGCTGATTATCAATTTCATGATAACTATTTCGTAGTAGCGCATTTTCATTATGTAATCGTTGGCGGTGTTGTATTTGGTTTACTTGCAGGAGCTCATTATTATTGGCCACTGATGTTTAATAAAGTATTAAATGAAACATTAGGAAAGATAACGTTCTGGCTATTCTTTATCGGTTTCCATTTAACGTTCTTTATTCAGCATTTCCTTGGCTTAATTGGTATGCCACGTCGTTACTACACATATCTTGAAGGTCAAGGGTTGGAAATGGGCAATATGATTAGTTCTATTGGAGCGGTATTTATGGCTCTTGGAACGATTGTTCTTCTATTCAATGTAATTAAAACAACAGTATCAAAAGAAAAGGCTGGTCGTGATCCGTGGGATGGGCGTACATTAGAATGGACAATGCCAGCACCTACACCAGAATATAACTTTAAACAATTACCATTTGTTCGCGGGTTAGATCCGTTTTGGATTGAAAAACGTGAAGGGAATAAAGAGATGACAGCGGCGGAACCAGTGGGTGATATTCATATGCCAAATCCATCATTTTCACCATTTATCATTTCTTTAGGATTGTTTATAGCGGCATTCGGTGCAATGTATATGCAGGGTGGAAAAGATAAGTTTTGGTTATTAGTAGCAATTATTGGTTTAATTATTACGTTTGGTACAATGTTCCTACGTTCAGTAATTGATGATCATGGATATCATATTCATAAAGAAGATTTAGAAGATAAGGGGGGCAAGGCGTAATGCATGTAGATGAAAAATTAACGAATGAAACATTTCCAGCAGAGCCTGAAAAAGCAACCCTTGAGGGGAAAAATAAGTTTGTCGGTTTTTGGTTATTTCTTGGAGGCGAAACAGTATTGTTCGCTTCCTTATTTGGCACATATTTAGCGTTAAAGAATTCTACAAATGGCGGACCAACATCTCAAGAGATGTTCCAAATGCCACTCGTTTTCATTATGACGATGCTTTTATTAACGAGTAGCTTAACGAGCGTATATGCGATGTATCATATGAAAAACTTTAATTTTAAGAAAATGCAACTTTGGCTACTAGTAACAGTGTTGCTAGGTTTAGGGTTTTTAGGATTTGAGATATATGAGTTTTATCATTATACGCATGAATTTAAGCATACTATGAGAAGTAGCGCATTTGGTTCCGCGTTTTATGCTCTTGTTGGTACACATGGACTCCACGTATTGTTTGGATTGTGTTGGATTTTAACATTAATCTTTAGGAATGCGAAGAGAGGTCTAAATTTATACAATGCACCGAAGTTTTATGTTGCATCGATTTATTGGCACTTTATTGACGTAGTTTGGGTGTTTATTTTCACTGTAGTATATTTAATGGGAATGGTGGGATAAACAATGGCGATAAAGCAAACGAATAATCCTAAAGTTGATCTTGTTTATCGGAAAAGAAAAAGTGCGGAGGAAATGAAGCATCAAGTTATTACATTTGCATTAATGATTTTTTTAACATTAGTTGCATTTGCAGCGGTAGCATATCCGAAAACTTTTAGTCCGACTTTTTCAGTACCATTTATTTTACTATTAGCGGTGGTACAAGTAATTTTTCAATTGTATTATTTTATGCATATGAGTCATAAAGGACATGAAGCGGCAAGTTTCTTTCTTTATTCTGGTCTGTTGATCGGATTAATTACAATTTTAGCTTTTATGACAATTGTGTGGATTTGAAAAGTGACGAATAAGGGAGCTTGTGTTGACACAGCTCCCTCTTCATATTATGTGAACGGATAACCTTAAGAAGGTAGGTGTGAAAATGAGTAACTTGTGGATATTTGGTTTTCAAGCGCTATGGAGTCCAATCTTTTTATTATTTATGCTTTCGATCCTCATTGGATATTTTTTAATTATTGGGCCGTATAGAATGCGATTTGAACATGCGACAAAGGTAAGTAAGAAGCAAGTTTTTTATTTTACGACTGGAATTGTTCTTTTGTATTTTGTAAAGGGAGGGCCTATTGATTTAATTGGTCATATTATATTTAGTGCACATATGTTTGAAATGGCAGTTATGTATATTGCCGTTCCGCCTTTGTTGTTGCTTGGTATACCAGTTTGGTTATATCGTTATATTACTTCTTTTAAGTTCGTTCAAATTATATTAAAGATATTTGCTAAGCCACTTATTGCATTGTTTGTATTTAATGGCCTGTTTTCTTTTTATCATTTACCAGTTGTTTTTGATGCAGTAAAACAAAGTCAAATTGCTCATCCTATCTGTCTCGCTATATTGTTCTTTACGGCAATCATGATGTGGTGGCCGATGCTAAATCCATTACCAGAATATCAAACGTTAAGTGATATAAAGAAACTTGGTTATATGTTTGCTAACGGTATATTATTAACGCCAGCTTGCGCGTTAATTATTTTTGCAACGGCGCCGTTGTTTGCAACGTATACGGATCCGGCTGCTTGGATGAAGGCGATGGAACTATGTGTACCGGCGGGAACTTTATCTGATTTAAATATAACTGGACCAGAATTTTTACACTGGATGCCGATCGTACAAGACCAACAAACAGGCGGCATCATTATGAAAATTGTCCAGGAAATAGTGTACGGTACAATTATTGGTTATGTGTTCTTTCGATGGGCGCGTCGAGAGCGTGAAAAGGATAAAGAGCAGTTACAACAATTGCCGCCGTATTTACAAACGAAGTAAAAAAGTGTATGGGTTTCCATACACTTTTTTAGTTTTACTAAACTTTAATAGATTGAATTTTCTAATTATTTATGTTAAGTTAGTGTAGGCATGTACTAAAGTGGATATAAGATTTACTACTAGCTTTAATGCATAATAATTCCATGTGTAGTACAAGTTTTTTAGAGAGTTACAAATTTATATTGTTATCTTTAATAAAACAAGGACTATTTTAAGGGGGAATTTAAATGGGTAGTAGTGGAAGTATGGTAAAGCCAATTAGTGGTTTTTTAGCAGCATTAATACAATATCCAGTACCGGTAGTAGAGTCACGTGCAGACATTGATAAACAAATTAAACAGATCATAAAAACAATTCATTCAACTAAAGCAGGGTATCCTGGATTGGAATTGATAGTATTTCCAGAATATAGTACGCAAGGGCTTAATACAAAAAAATGGACTACAGAAGAGTTTTTATGTACGGTCCCTGGGCCAGAAACAGACTTGTTTGCTGAGGCATGTAAAGAGTCTGAAGTATATGGTGTTTTTTCTATAATGGAAAGAAATCCTGATGGTGGAGAACCGTATAATACAGCAATAATTATTGATCCACAAGGTGGTGCGACACGTTCCTAAGTGAAAAGCTTAGGCATTGTCGAACTTACAGTTCAACAGTGAACTGTCATTCCAAGAAGTCAAATGATAGGGTAACGCCTTGAAGGGCTTCCTTTAATACTCCGACATGCAGTGAAGTTAGCAAGAACTGAACTGTATGAAGCTCGGTGAAGTCGGTTGAGAGTTACCGTAATCCTATAGGATACGAAAGTCACTCAGAGGTGGGTGGTGTAACCTATAAACCGGAAGTCTATAAATTACCTATGGTTAGTATGCACTATGAACCAATAGAGTATGGTATGTGCGGACGAATCTCTGATGGTACGGGTCTATATCGGAAGTAAGTCGAAAGGCTTACTGACACAATTAGTGTCGCTACTGTGGATGAGTAAAACTCGCCTTTATGAAAGTCCATATATTGTTACAGGCAATATCAAGGTAGCAGGCTCATAGGAGAAACCTAACGGTATATGCACAGATAGGAATGACGGAACGTGGTAAGCTGTCAACACTGAGGGCTTGCTTCCGATGAAGTGGTTCTAGGGAAAACAATTGTAAATTGTATAACCTAGGTTTATGACAGTGAAAGTGGTGGCACAGTACCTATGAAACGTGTAATGAACGTGGAGGGATAGCCACTAGTCGATTGAAAACTGACTGTTACTTATGGTTGACATGGTTTCGAGTAAGACTAAAGAGATGTAAACCTCCAGTAAATAAGGGGAGGTTACAGCCCATGTTAAAGAAAACTAAACTAAGGCACAGTGAATATTACGACATGCAAAGAAAGTATGATGAGTTATATTCTAATAGCCTTAATGGTAACAATTTCTATAAATTAATTGATATTATCGGTTCGGAAGAAAATATTAGATTAGCATACCGCAACATCAAAACTAATAAGGGGAGTAACACGGCTGGAGTTGACAATTTAACCATTAAAGATATTTGGCACCTAAACGATACAAAGATTATTCATGAAGTTAGGAAACGATTAAATAACTATCAACCACAAGCAGTTAAAAGAGTCCTTATCCCAAAAGAGGGCAGTGATAAGAAGCGACCCCTGGGGATTCCAACAATTTGGGACAGATTAGTACAACAATCTATCCTCCAAGTATTGGAACCTATTTGTGAAGCTAAGTTTCATAACCATAGTTATGGATTTAGACCGAACAGAAGTACACACCATGCACTAAGTAGAGTTGTAAGTCTTATTAACATAGGTCACCAACACTACTGTGTTGATATTGACATTAAGGGGTTCTTTGATAATGTATGCCACAAAAAGCTATTAAGGCAAATGTGGACTCTGGGAATAAGAGACAAATCACTTCTATGTGTTATTTCAAAAATCCTTAAATCTGAGATAGAAGGAGAGGGTATTCCCAATAAGGGTACTCCGCAAGGAGGAATTATTTCTCCTTTACTTTCCAACATTGTTCTAAATGAACTTGATTGGTGGATAAGTAGCCAATGGGAAACCTACAAACCTCACAGAATCTCTACTCGGCATTTAGGGTTTCGACAATATGCTAGGAAGTACACGAATCTAAAATGTGGTTATGTAGTGAGATACGCGGATGACTTCAAAATAATGTGTCGGACTTATGATGAAGCACAACGCTTTTATCATGCGACAGTTGATTTTCTCAAATCCCGCTTGGGATTAGAAATTAACCCCAAAAAGTCCAAAGTGGTTAATCTCAAGAAAAACTCGTCAGTTTTCCTTGGATTCAAAATCAAAGTGGTTAAACAAGGTAAAGCTAAATTTGGATATATTGCAAAAACCAGTATGTCCGACAAAGCTATTACAAAAGCTAAAAGACAACTAAAAGAACGAATCAAAGGAATTCAAAAGGAGCCCACTTCAGAGAAAGTTACTCAATTTAATTCAACCCTTCTTGGTATACAAAATTACTTTAAATATGCGGTTACAATTTACATGGATTTAACGGAGGTAAATTACTCTCTGCGAAGAGTCATAAGAACCAGACTTAGAAACAATATGAAGCACATGAAGTTCTGTGAAACATCTGTGAATTTTAAAAGGAAGACCAAAGGAATACAACCTAACACTAAGATTTACGTTGTACAGAACACTCCACTCTTACCAGTTACAGGAATACATCATAAAAACCCGTGGAATTTTTCGCAGGTTATCTGTAACTATACGGAAACGGGGCGTAATAAAGTACATAGTAATCTTAAGGCAATACCTAAGGATGTTCTCAACCAAGTTATGAGGACTTATTCGAAGAATAAAAGTATTGAGTACAACGATAATAGGATATCAAAATACGTTGCTCAATATGGTAAGTGTTATGTAACTGGTGAGGAAATTGGTATTGAACGTGTTCATTGTCATCACATTGTTCCCATTAAACAAGGTGGGGATGACAAGTACAACAACTTGGTAATTGTAGATTGGTTTATACACAAACTGATTCACATGACGAATCTTAATAAGATTACACATTACCTTCGGTCTTTTAAACTTAACAAGAAACAAATGGATAAACTGAATGTGCTAAGAACTAAAGCTGGAAATGAACCGATAGTAACATAATTTGATTTTAAAGTCAGTTGGAAACGATGGAACGCCGTATGCTAGGAAACTAGCACGTACGGTGTGAGGTGGGGGAAAAGGTGGAGATTACATCAAAGCCTTACCTATCATCATAAATGATTTTGAAGTATCGTAAGCTAAATCCTTGGGTGCCAGTTGAACCTTGGAAGGCTGGAGATTTAGGTTTACCTGTTTGTGATGGGCCAGGAGGAAGTAAATTAGCTGTTTGTATTTGTCATGATGGTATGTTTCCTGAAGTAGCTCGTGAAGCAGCTTATAAAGGTGCAAATGTCTTGATTCGTATTTCTGGATATAGCACACAAGTTAGTGAACAATGGATGTTAACTAATCGTTCGAATGCATGGCAAAATTTAATGTATACATTGTCGGTGAACTTAGCCGGTTATGATGGTGTATTTTATTATTTTGGTGAAGGACAAGTATGTAATTTTGATGGGACTACTTTAGTGCAGGGACACCGAAATCCTTGGGAGATTGTTACTGCTGAAGTATATCCAGAGCTAGCAGATCAAGCTAGATTAGGATGGGGTCTCGAAAATAATATATATAATCTAGGTTCAAGGGGATATGTAGCGACTCCTGGTGGGGTGAAAGAAAACCCATATACGTTTGTAAAAGATTTAGCTGAAGGTAAATATAAGGTTCCTTGGGAAGATGAGATTAAAGTAAAGGATGGAACTATTTATGGGTATCCAGTCAAAAAGACGATTCATTCTTAAGTAAGATAAATAGAACAAGCGCATCATATTGATGCGCTTGTTCTATTTACTCAATGATTTGGAATTCTTTTAACTCTTTTTCGATATTTTGTAGGAGTTGTTCGCTTTTTTGAATTACATTCGTTGGGAAAGTTTCACCATCACCATATTCAACGCCGTGAGGATAATAATGTTTACCTAATAAGGGAGGGAGTAGCTTTATTTCAGCGTGTCTGCTGCCAATGTCACCTTCAACAGCTAAACCTTGTACACGTAAATAATAAACATCGTTTAATATTTCGAATTTATAATCGTATGTAACTCGTTCATAATCCCACTGTCCAGCAAGTACAAAATGGTTCTTTTCCATAATCTCTGTTAATAGTGTTAAATCAACGACTGCCCCATTAAATTTCGTATTTGTAAATTGCATAAAATACCTCCTTTTTTAATGTTACACCATTATTTTTATAATAGTATGAATAATAAGAAAGTGCAATTCATATTGAGAGAAAAGGGATAATCCAGACTTTTTTTGCGAAAATATGATATAGTGAAAAGAGTACGGTACACACAAAAAAAGGAAAGAAAAGGATTTGTGTATATCTCAATTTTATGTTTTTTGCAGGAGGTATATCGATTGAAGAAATTATTGCGTATCGTAATGATTACAATTTTAATTTTAGCTGTTGATTTATACGGGAAATTACTCGTTTCACAATATATATTAACCCCATCTCAATCAAAGCAAGAAAATAAAATTGTGAAAAAGAAAAAACAAGTAAATGAAGACTCTTCTGATACGGTTTTAAATATGATTGGTGGGGACTCTGAAAATTTATTAGCAAAATGGGGCGAACCTTCTCGAATAGAACCATCTGCTTACGGATATGAATGGTGGGTATACAATCAAGATTTAGCTCAGTATGTTCAATTTGGGGTTGCTGAACGTAAAATTGTAACGGCGTATGTCGCTGGTGAGCAAGTTAAGGTGCCACCTTATTATATAAATGAAAAGTATGAAGATGTGTATAAAAAGAATCCACTTTCTCATGAGATTTCGTTAAAAAGAGGAAAGAATAGTTATCAATTTGAGTTATCTGATACCGAAGTGATGGAACAACCATTAGTACCAGTAGAAGATGGTTGGGCACAATTATATTTTGATCATTTTACGCATGAGCTTGTCGGTGTTCGTTATATGGATGACGAAACGTTATTGCGTCAAAGACCGTATCAGCTCGTTTATTCGGGTGAATTATTAGCAGAACAACCATTAACTCCAGACAAAATGAAACAAATAGAGAATGGGAATATGCAACAAATTTTTGATTTAACAAATATTATTCGAAGTCGTCATAATTTACCGTTATTAGCGTGGGACCAACAAACGGCAGAGGTGGCAATCGGTCATAGTAAAGATATGAAGGATAATAATTATTTTTCACACGATTCACCTACATTAGGTACGTTAGGAGATCGTTTACAGCGCGGGAAAGTAGGGTTTCAACTTGCCGGTGAGAACATAGCGGCGCAACATAGTGATGGGGTTGCGGCATTGCAAGGTTGGTTAAATAGTGAGGGACATCGAAAAAATTTATTGAATGAACAATTTACAGGATTAGGTGTTGGCGTATACGATAAGTTTTATACACAAAACTTTATTCGGAAATAAAATGAAACTGTAAATTGTGGATGGGAATCTTCCCCTATGCAAATAGTAGGATAAAAAGGTGCATGAATCGTCTAAAAATAGGCGAACCATGCGCCTTTTTTTTCTTATTATATAGTAGATATACATGAAGAGGTGAGGATTATGCCGACAACAAAAGGACCGTTACATCCATCGGTTCAACAGTTTAAAGAGTTTGTAAACCATCACCCTAAAATGGTTCATGAAGTTCGAAGTGGTCATAAAACTTGGCAACAGTTTTATGAGGAATGGTACTTACTTGGTGAAGAAGATCCAATATGGGCAACTTTTAGACCGGATGGAGCGCCTGCTTTTTCTTCGGTAAAAGAAAAGAAAAAAGAAAATGGAAAAGAAAAGGATACTCGAACTGAAGAGGAAAAAACTGCTGATGTGATGGGACAAATGCTTTCTTTCTTTAAAAAGTTAGACGTGGAACAAATGCAACATCATTTAGCCAATGTGACGAGTGCTATTGGGAGTGTGCAACAAGTTTTTCAACAATTTCAAGGAAAACGCACGCAGCAAGAAGAGAGTACTTCCGAAAATAATCCATTTTTCTTTCAGAAGGATTAGGAGGAAAGCGGATGAGAGCAGAAATTATGGAGTTTATAAAGGCTGATGAGGATTTATCTCGCTATATTAGGGAGCAACCTTACTGGTATAGAAAACTAACGCGAAACCCTGAAGAAAAAGAGGCATTTGAGTTAGCAGCTATGCAACATTTCAAAAAAACGATACCAGATAAAGTTGAGAAATTTCAAAATCAATTGGCAGTTGCTTCCATTATGATTGATATGTTTCAGTATATGAAGCAGCAAAATGCAACATAATTGGAAGGGAAAACTATGTCCGTCATGCAGAACTTTTGATACAATAGAAGCGGATTATTTAAAAAGGAGTTGCAGCATGAGCATGACGGAAATTTGTTTAGTACGACATGGACAAACTGATTGGAATTTTCAAGAGATTATTCAGGGGCGTGAAGATATTCCGCTTAATGAAGTGGGGAAGAAGCAAGCGAGTCAAAGTGCAGCTGCTTTGCAAGCGGAGGCATGGGATATAATTATAAGTAGCCCATTAATTAGAGCGCAAGAAACAGCTAAGGAAATTGCAGAGGCAACTGGATTACAATCAATTTTATTAGATGAGCGATTTGTTGAACGTAATTTTGGTGAAGCTTCTGGGAAGCCAGTTGCGACTGTTAGGGAATTAATTGCAGAAGGTAAAGTAGAAGGTATGGAGCAAGATGAAGAAATTGTAGCTCGTTGTTTTGCTGCGGTAAAAGATGTTGCAGAAACTCATTCTGGCAAACGTATTATTATTGTAGCCCATTCTCATGCGATAAAAGCAATTTTACATGCAATTGCTCCGGAAGATATTTCGTTTAAAACACCGTTAAAAAACGCATGTATTAGTTATGTGAATGAAAATAGTGGGAAGTGGGATGTTGTTAAATACAACATCGCGGAACATATTAATGTATAAATGTGTACTGAAATTATTAAAAAATAGTTAGAATGATATCTTTCTGTTTAGTGAGACACTTCAATTAGTAGTTCTATTCTAAATGTGGTATGATAAATACTCGGAGGTGTCTCTCATGATTGTAGCGACGCTAGAAAGCGTATTAATATTAGATAAGGCAGAGCAGCTTGCAAAAGCGATCATCTGTTCAGATATAGCAGAAGATTACCGTAAATGTTATAAAGACTTGCATGAAGATATGGAAGTTCAGGCGTTAATTCAGCAATTTACAGCGATGAAAGAACGATATGAGGAAGTGCAACGTTTCGGTAAATATCATCCTGACTATACTTTCGTTTCGACGAAAATGAGGGAATTGAAGCGTTCTGTAGATTTACATGATAAGATTGCAGCTTTTAAACGAGTAGAAACGGCTTTACAAAAGTTGTTAGATGAAGTTAGTGTAGCAATCGGTTCTGAGGTGTCCTCTTCCATCAAAGTTCCAACAGGAAATCCATTTTTTGATGCTGGTGGCTGTGGTGGCGGTTGTGGTACCGGCGGAGGTTGCGGTTGTAAAAAAACGGGGTAAATCACCCCGTTTTTTAGAAGGTAGAAGAAAACGTATACAGAGTTTGTCCTGTAATGTCATAAATTTCTGATTGGTTTTCATAAAATATAAAATATATGTTTTTAAAAGGAGAAGATGGAGAAGATTATGTTCGGGCAACGACAAAGTATGATTGTTTATTTACATTCATTGAAACATGCCAAGATTTTAAGAAAATATGGTAACATACATTACATATCAAAACGTTTAAAATATGCAGTAGTATATTGTGATATGGAACAAATTGAGCATATGATGCAAAAGTTGAACAAACTTCCTTTTGTGAAAAAGATAGAACAGTCGTACCGCCCGTATTTAAAAACGGAATTTGAAAATTCACGTCCTGATCGGGCAAAAGAATACGATTATAGCTAATAGAAAAAATCCCCTGCTAATTTTAACAGGGGATTTTTTATTTGAAATAACACATTATTTCATTGGAGGAATAAAATTATTCATTCGTAAAATACCAATTAAATGATTGAAAAACAGTTCTTTTTCTGGGAAAGTTGTGGATGGTTTTACCGTAAAGGTAGTCACTTTTTTTCCAAGTTGTTCTGCCGTTTCTTCAAATAAAATGACGCGTTTACTTTTTTTATTTTCAAGTACAGGAATGCCTTCACGACATATGTATAATGGTTGGAAATCACCAGTAGTAGTTGGTTTTAATATTACAACAAGTGAGCACACTTTTTTTTCATTTTTAATTGTTTCAAATTGTAACATATGTGTTATACGTTCTTGATTTGCTTTGGCAATTTCAAGTAATTCATATAAATCAGAGTAGCCCTCTCCGAGTTCTATAAAGCGTTGAATCATATCTTTTCCTCCTCTTTCTTTTACTGTACCATCTCACTTTTTAAATGAAAAGTAGACAAAGAAAAAAAACCCTGCAAAGCAGGGCCCTTCTTATACTAGCATGTACTAGTAAGAAGGCAAAGGGAGAGGAGAAACCGGAGGAAGAACTTATGGGGAAACGTAAGTCTTCTCCGCGGTTGGCAACAACATCGAAGGTGATGTTGTTATAGTTATTTATGTCCAATCTAAATGAAGATATACATGATGAAATTAAATTTTATGTTGGGCTTTTTATTTTTCTTTTTTTTATTTTATGATAGGATAAAAAAGATAAAGTGAAACGAATAGTTCGTGTTAGCGAATGGTGAGATGAATACATAAAAATGCAGAGCGGTTATTTTAAGCTAAGTTCTTCTAGTCTTCGTTGGAAGATGAATGGAATCGTAAAGTTTGGTAGCGGTTACCGAATGGAGAAGGGCTTTCTATAATTGCTCTATAGATTGAAATAAAGGTAGTGACAACAGATGAGAGTAGTTTCAGGAAAATGTAAAGGACACCCACTTAAAGCGGTGCCAGGTAATACAACACGTCCAACGACTGATAAAGTAAAAGAATCCATTTTTAATATGATAGGCCCTTATTTTGATGGGGGTGTCGCTCTTGATTTATTTGGTGGTAGCGGTGGTCTTGGAATCGAAGCTATAAGTAGAGGGATTAATAAAGCGATTTTTGTTGATCGAGACAATAAAGCGATAAAGGTAATCCATCAAAATTTAGAAAGTTGTAGAATACAGGAACAAGCTGAAGTATATCGGAATGATGCAGAACGTGCGATAAAAGCACTTATAAAACGTGAAATATCATTTGATCTTATATTAATTGATCCTCCATATAAAGATCAAAAAATTGTATCTTTAATTAGTGTAATGGATCAACATGGATTGCTACATAACGATGGTTTAATTATGGCGGAGCATGGTAATGATGTAGTTTTACCTGAGGCTATAGGAAGACTTGTAAAAGTGCGAGCTGAAAATTATGGCATTACAGCGATATCGATTTATAAGTATGAAGGTGAGGGGACGGAATGACAAGTATAGCTATTTCTTCGGGAAGTTTTGATCCAATTACCCTTGGGCATCTGGATATTATTAAAAGGGGAGCAAAAGTATTTGACGAGGTATACGTAGTAGTTTTAAACAACTCGTCAAAAAAACCGTTCTTTTCAGTGGAAGAGCGTTTAGATTTAATTCGAGAAGCAACAAAGGATATTCCTAATGTCAAAGTAGATTCACATAGTGGACTATTAGTTGAGTATGCAAAAATGCGTAATGCGAACGCGATTTTACGTGGATTACGCGCAGTTTCTGATTTTGAATATGAGATGCAAATTACTTCTATGAATCGAAAGTTAGATGAAAACATTGAAACCTTTTTTATTATGACAAACAATCAATACTCATTTTTAAGCTCGAGCATTGTGAAAGAAGTTGCGAGATATGGAGGAAGTGTAGTAGATCTTGTACCTCCTGTTGTAGAACGTGCTTTAAAAGAAAAGTTTCAAACCCCGTTAAAGTGAACGGGGTTTTTCTTTGTTGCTCCGAAAAAATAATAAGATGACATATACATATAAGCAAAATAATGTAAATATCGGTCCGTAGTGTATAAAAGATGTCCAAAATTCATGCAGAATAGAAGAATGATTCGATAAAAAGACAGGGATATCTTTTTGCATAGGTGAGAAAGAGCTTACTTTTTCATAAAATGGTTTCCAAAATATAAAAGTAAAAATAGGGGCAAGAATACTTTGGATAATTCGTGCGAAAAAATAGGGCTTAAATCTAATGTCTGTTTCAGCTAATATGCTAGCGACTTGTGCCTGAATAGAAAGGCCGCTAAATGCTAAAATAAAGCTTGTTACCATAGCTTGCTGCAGGAGGGGTGTTTCAGTTATTTGACTAATCATTTGGCTTCCAAGTGTCATTTCAAACATGCCAGATAATATTGGGATACTAAATTCAGTAGTTAGTTGGAAGAATGATAAAATATGTTGCATAATAAAAGAAAGGGCTGCTGTAATATGAAATACAGTAATCATTTTATTTAAAACAGAGAATAAAATAATAAATCCACCAATCATAAGTAGCGTTTGAATAGAAGAAACGATAGCGTCCCCAAGTAATTTTCCTATTGGTCTTTTTTCTTGCATACGTGTCTCGTGTAGAATTGAAAAAGGGTTTTGAAAAGGGTGTTTTTTAGTAACATGTTTATCATGCGTGGAACTGTTGTTATTGCCATAAAAACGCATCAGTAACCCGACGGCAAAATTACTTACATAATGTGCAGCAGCTAATACGATTCCTAATTTCGGATTATTGAAAAAACCGATAGAAACAGCGCCAAAAATAAAAAGTGGATTGGATGAGTTTGTAAAAGATACGAGGCGCTCTGCTTCAATTTGTGTTAGCTGATTGCTTTTGCGCAGTCTAGCGCTTAATTTGGCGCCAGCGGGAAAGCCTGAAGCCATTCCCATTGCCCAAACAAATCCGCCTATTCCTGGAACGCGGAAAAGTGGTCGCATAAGTGGTTCTAATATAACGCCTATAAATTTTACGACACCAATACTAATGAGAAGTTCGGCAATGATGAAAAACGGTAAAAGTGAAGGGAATACAACTTCCCACCATATATTTAACCCTCGAATGGAAGCTTGTAAAGCAGCTTGGGGGTGGAGTACAAGAGAAAAGGTTAAAAAAAGTGTTGATATGGTAAGGAAAGCCGTTTTCCATTTTTCATACATGTAAGTAAATCCCCCTTTGTCCCAAAAAACGTTCATTTCAGTATACGTGGATACGTAGTGAATTTAGACCATAAGTATGAAAAAGGAACGAAAAAAATTAAAGGGTGAGAAAAGTGAAAGAACCGAAAATTGGCTTAGCTCTTGGATCTGGGGGCGCAAAAGGTTTTGCTCATATTGGTGTTATAAAGGTTTTAAGGGAAAATGATATACCGATTCATATGATTGCAGGAAGTAGTATGGGGGCTTTAGTAGGTACATTTTATGCGGCTAGTTCAAACGTTGAAAGACTGTATAAACTGGCAAATGTTTTTAAGAGGAAATATTATTTAGATTTTACGGTTCCGAAAATGGGATTTATTTCTGGAAAACGTGTCAAAGATATGATTAAAATGTTTACATATAATAAAAATTTAGAAGAATTAGATATCCCGACGGCTGTTGTGGCTACTGATATCTTAAAGGGGGAAAAAGTAGTTTTTACAAGTGGTCCAGTTGCAGAGGCGGTGAGAGCAAGTATTTCTGTACCTGGAGTGTTTGTGCCAGAGAAAATAGATGGACGATTATTGGTAGATGGCGGAGTAATTGATCGCATCCCAGTATCGGTTGTGAAAGAGTTAGGTGCCGATATTGTCATTGCTGTTGATGTATCCCCGATTAAAGTAAATGGAGAGGTTACGTCTATTTATGATGTAATTATGCAGAGTATTGAAATTATGCAACATGAGCTTGTGATAAATCGGCAAATTGCATCTGATTTAATGATGCGACCAGCTGTAGAACAATTTAGTTCCCGGGCTTTTACAAACATTGAAGACATTATTCGAGTTGGAGAGGTAGAAGCGGAAAAGCATGTTGCAAATATTCATTTATTAATTGAGCAGTGGAAGGAGAAACATAATGTTTAAGCGTTTTCGGTTTATATATGCAATTTTAATAGGGGTTATATTGGCAATGTTACTTGTTTATGTACGTCTGCCGTATTATGTAACGAAACCAGGAATGGCTGCCAAATTAGAGCCTTACGTTCAAGTTGAAGGGGGAACAAAAGAATCAGGTGATTTTATGCTTGTTACGGTTTCAATGGGACCGGCAAATGTAGTGAATTTAATAGCGGCACAGTTTAATAAATATACACATATTTCAAAAGCGGAAGAAATATTGCAAAAAGGTGAAAGTGATGAAGAATATCAATTTCGCCAAAATTATGCGATGAAAGATTCGCAAAATGCAGCGATTTATAATGCTTATAAACGTGCAAATCGTACTGTTTCTTTTGAAAATAAAGGTGTGTTGGTTGCTGGTGTAGCGAAAGGGATGCCTTCAGAAGGAAAGCTTAAACTTGGAGATGTTATCATTGCCGTCGACGGAAAAACATTTGAAAAGACAGAACAATTTATTGAATATATGACAGGGAAAAAAGAAGGAGATACAGTAAATATTGAGTACAAGAGGGATGGGAAACAGTTAAAAGAAAATTTAAATGTAAAGACTATTCCGAATGGAAATGGACGTGTTGGTATAGGTGTTTCTATCGTTACGGAAAGAGAATTAGTGGTAGATCCGAAAGTGAAAATTGACTCTCATGAAATAGGCGGACCATCGGCAGGCCTAATGTTTACATTAGAAATATATAATCAACTGGTGGAAGATGATTTAACAAGAGGGCATGAAATAGCTGGAACAGGGACGATCAATGAAAAGGGAGAAGTTGGCCCGATTGGCGGTATTCAGCAAAAAGTGGTTGCTGCAAGTGATGCTGGTGCTGAAGTGTTCTTTGCACCAAATGAAAAAGGTGCAGAGAAATCGAATTATAAAGATGCACTTGAGGCTGCGAAAGATATTAAAACGAAAATGAAAGTTGTGCCAGTTGATACGTTGGATGATGCATTAATGTATTTGGAAAAAATGGGCAATAAATAAAAAAATCTCTCTTTTTCAGAGAGATTTTTTTATAGGAATTTTGCAGTTGTTTCATCGTAACGAATTGGGTGATGTGTTGCATCTTGTTTTAGTAGTTGTGTTCGTAATGGTTCTTGTATGATGGAGAAATATACAGAATTGGCTTTTCGATCTATGTGTAAAGTAGGATGGTCAAATGTTTTTGTATGGGTAAGGATTGGAAGCTCTATTTTTTTCTTGTTTTTTGAAAGGTACGTTTGTCCTTTTTGTGACATGCCTAATAGACGAATGTATGGTGCATGTTGCTCTATATTTGCGCAATGTATTTCTTCTTTTGTTGTATTTGTTAAAATATGTGTACAAGCTCTTTGTAATCTAGTCCATGTATAACGTTTCGTTTTTAACGCTTCCATGAATGAATGGAAGGAGGAACTGGTTTGTATTTTTGATAAAATACGATGCTCTAAACCTTCCTCAATTTCATATATATGTCGTAAGTCTTCTGGAGACATCGTCATAAGTTTGTATTTAAAAAATGAAAAGTATTGTTCCCAATTATGTAATGTCCCGTAGTTTTGTTTATAACTCGCTAAAAGAGAAGCAGTCGCTTTTGGGATGAAAGGCTCAATTTCTGTAAAGGAACTATTTTCACTAAAAAGTTGTTTGCGAATACTTGTTGCGCTTGCAATATGTTGGTCGTTAAATGTTTCATCATGATAATGAGATGCGAATCTTTTTATCGTTTGTGCTTGCATAGAACTATTTTGCATTAGAATTGCTTTTATGTATTGGAAGCCTAAAATGTTATTTGGTTGTGACATGTCTATATTTTTTTCAGAAGATAAAATGTGTAGGAAAGCTTCAGATGTAGCTTTTGCGTAACTATTACCTGCGTTCATAAATTGCTTTACAAGACGATTAAAAGTCTCTTCTTCATTTTTCTGCACAGAGATGGTGTTATAAAAATTTTCGATTTGTCCATCTTCACTGCCGAAACAAATTTCAGAAACGTGTAGGGCGTTTAAAATAGAAATAGCGCCATTTGCAAAGGTTTCGGCCTTTTGCGTTGAAAAGGCATAAGGAAGCTCTACAACGAGGTCTACACCGCATGTTAAGGCCATTTTGGTACGATACCATTTGGATACGAGTGCTGGCTCACCACGTTGTAAAAAAGGGCCACTCATAACAGCGATTGTAATATCAGAGTGTGTTAACTTTTTTGTTTGTTGCACATGATAAGCATGACCGTTATGAAAAGGGTTATATTCAACAACAATACCACTGGCTTTTATGGTAATCTCTCCTTTCGATGTAGCATCTTTTTGAAAAACGTGATACTCTATATATTATTTACTATGATGACTTCATTATAGTGTAAAGAAAAAACATTGACAAATATAAAATGGCTAGCTATAATTTTGTTTGTTGCCTTGAGGTGATATGATATGAAATGGTCCATCCATCAATTGAATAAATTGAGAAATAAAGGATTGACATTGGATGAGATGGTAGATGTAAGTGAGCTAAAAGAGGTCGAGAAAGATATTCGTGAAATTAATCCTGTTCACGTAACAGGAAGAGTTGATTTTGGCTCCGGTAAGTTTACGTTCCATCTACATATAACTGGAAGCATGGTTTTACCATGTTCTCGCTCTTTAGTAGATGTGACATTACCATTTGACATTAAAACAACTGAGGTGTTCCAAACTTCACAAGAAGAATTTGAAACTGAAGCTGAAATTCATTGTTTAGAAGGAGAAGTACTTGACTTACTGCCCGTAATCAAGGAAAATATACTTTTGGAGATTCCAATGCAAATTTTCAGTGATGATGTTTCTGGTGGAGCACCGACGCAAGGTCAAGACTGGCAAGTGATTTCGGAAGAAGACAAAGAAAAGCCTGTTGATCCAAGATTGGCAGGACTTGCAAAGTTTTTTGACAAATAATCGGAAGACTGGTTCAGGCCTTCATATGAAAATAACTATTTCTTTTAAGGAGGTGGGAAGAATGGCTGTACCTTTTAGAAGAACTTCTAAAACAGTAAAAAGAAAGCGTCGTACGCATTTCAAATTATCAGTACCTGGTATGGTAGAGTGCCCAAGCTGTGGTGAAGCGAAATTAGCTCACCGTGTATGTAAAGCATGCGGTACTTACAAAGGTAAAGAAGTAATCAGCAAGTAATTGCGGGAAAATAAACGTAGAAGATATCTTCTACGTTTATTTTTTTTTGTCTTATTCTTCATTTGTTGTATTCTATCTTTTCTAGTAACTGCATATGTTTAATAAAAAATGCATAGGGAGGACTAGAGAGATGGCGACAACAAGACAAGATGCTTGGACTGATGATGAAGATTTGCTTCTGGCAGAAGTAGTACTCCGGCATATTCGAGAAGGTGGAACGCAATTATCTGCCTTTAAAGAAGTGGGAAGACATTTATCTCGTACACCAGCAGCATGTGGCTTTAGATGGAATTCTTACGTTAGAAAGCAATACAAAGAACGTATTGAAGAAGCGAAGCAACTGCGTAAAGTGGAAAATTATGAAGTGAAAGAGACGAAGGTATTAGAACCTACGTCAATTACATTGAATGATGTTATTGATTTCTTGCAAAATTATAAAGATGAAAACTCTTTAGTGGTGTTGCAACAGCAAATTGAATCGTTACAAACAGAGAAAGAGAGCCTGTTGGAGCGATTATCAGTATATGAGGAAGAATATAGAACATTGCTTGATTATATCGATCAAAAAAGAAGTGTAATGGTAGCGGAAAGAAATAGCGCTCGTTCGAATGGGAAATTAGAGAAGTTAAAGAAATAAAAAAACAGCTGCTATGTAGCTGTTTTTTTATTTCTTATGCAGACTCTTCATTTGTAACCGCATTCAAATTTGTTTCTGGGTGCCAAACGTAAAAATCACCATCAGGTACTGACACAGGTTGGAAATTTAATTTATCCCAAAAACCAGCTGAATGGATACGTGCGATCGTTTTAATTGGGAACTGCAGTCCCTTCGCATAATTTACAAGCATTTCTCCGAATCCTTGTTTTTGGAAAGTTGGTAATACTTCAAGTTTATAAAGTTCTAGGTAAGTACCTGTAATTTCGAATGGTTCCCCGCCGTTCCTTTTCATGTATAGACTCATACGTGCAATGAGTGATCCACCGTAATAAATACCGTAAAATGGAGATTCACTATTGTTTTCAATAATGTTTGCTTGTAATTCTTCTAACATGGATAGTTCTTGAGCTCCGCAGCCTTTAAATTTTTTAAACTCGTCTAATGTTTTATAATTGATGAGCAAGCGCTCAACTTTTGGGAATCCCATAACATCACATCCTTTTTGTCTCGTTGAATGCAGAAAAGTGAAAATATTTATAATAATATTATAACTCATTTTTTTATTTTTATGAAGATGATAGTGTATTTCTTTTATTATTTTTTTGAGGATTTGCTAAACTAAGAGTAGAAGTATAGTAATAAGTAGTATATACATATTGAAAGAAGAGGTGGCATTTGATCATCTTTAGTTAATTATGATTCCGTATGAATCGGGGGTTCGCGGAATAAAAGAGGAGGGGAAAAAGGGACTTATGTATCGTGTTCAAATGAGTTCCTTGTGTGAAAATGAAAATTGGAGTTGTGGGACCAGGAGCTATTGGTCTATTGTATACATTTTATTTACAAAAAAGTAATCAAGATGTTACGTTGTTTACAAGGACAGCTAAGCAGGCTGACGAATTAAATATAACGGGTGTAACTTGTATTAGGGAGGGGAAACGTGAAACGGTATTCCCGCCAGTATTACCAATAGAAAGCATGCTAGACCAGCAGCTAGATTATATATTTATTGCTGTTAAGCAATATCATATAACTGACATACTACCTTTTGTGCGAGGGAAATCCTCAGTAGTCTTTTTGCAAAACGGAATGTCACACCTTCATGCTATGCAGAAAATAGAGAATGAAAATATTGCAGTTGGAATTGTAGAGCATGGTGCGAAAAAAGAAGAAAGACATACCGTTTATCATACAGGGATAGGTGTAACGAAGTTTGGAATCGTGCGCGGTCGGTCTATACATTTTGAAAAAATATTTAATTGCTTTCCTTTTCCGCATTTTCCAATTCGAATAGAAGATAATTGGAAGGATGTTATGCACAAAAAATTAGTAGTGAATGTATGTATCAATCCATTGACGGCATTATTACAGGTCAAGAACGGAGAATTGATCACGAACCCGTTTTTTTATCAGATGATGGAGCAAGTATTCAAGGAAGTCGTTTTTCTCGTTAAAGAAGAAAAAGAAATGGTATGGGAAATGGTACGTCATGTATGTGAAAGAACATCTCATAATACATCATCTATGCTGGCAGATGTAAGGGCGAATAGACAAACAGAGATTGGTGCGATTGTTGGGTATG
The DNA here is from genome assembly GCF_038005585.1 of Bacillus sp. FSL W8-0519. Classification (NCBI taxonomy): domain Bacteria; kingdom Bacillati; phylum Bacillota; class Bacilli; order Caryophanales; family Bacillaceae; genus Bacillus; species Bacillus sp. FSL W8-0519. The sequence continues at coordinate 3,761,466 of NZ_JBBOTL010000001.1, read as the reverse complement.
TATTAGAAGAAGCTAAGAAACAGCAACGATCCGTTCCGACACTTCAATTTTTGTTCGATGCAATAAAAGGGTTAGAAGTAAAAGTATAAGTGTAATTCTTTGCTTTTACGTGAAACATTGACTACAATGTGGATTGGTGAGAGAACAGGATACGAAAGGAAGAATTATATGGAGATAAAAGAAATCTCTGTTCCGCAACAAGGTGTTGTAGCGGACTATATGAACGGTAAAAAAGAGATACAGTCGTGTTTTGATTATATGTTAACAGAAGATGCTTTTAAACAGCGTGTACAAGATTTGCGTGAGAGGGAGTTTTTCCGCCAAGATTTAGTAGCGCGTTTATTAGAATATAATACAAAATTACAAGCGGGAGAAGCTACAATTCAAAATGTAAAAGCGCTTGAAGATGAAGATACATATGTTGTTATAGCTGGACAACAAGCTGGGTTATTAACTGGGCCACTTTATACGATTCATAAAATTATTTCAGTTTTACAGCTTGCGAAGGAAAAGGAAGAAAGTTTAGGCGTTAAAGTTGTTCCTGTTTTCTGGATTGCTGGTGAAGACCATGATATGGATGAAATTAATCATACTTTTGTAACGAAGAATAAAAAAATAAAAAAGACCATTTTTCATGATCGTAATCCGAAAAAGGCGAGTGCTTCAGAGTCTGAGCTTTCTTTGGAAGACTGTAGAAAGTGGATTGAAGAAATTTTTAAAACATACCCTGAAACGAATTTTACAAAGGATGTACTGCGATTTATTGATGATTCTTTACGGAAATCGAATACGTATGTAGATTTCTTTGGTCACCTTATTATGAAAATGTTCATGAATTCTGGTTTAATTCTTGTCGATTCGCATCATCCTGAATTAAGAAAATTAGAAGTGCCGTTTTTTAAACAAATTGTAAGTAAGTATAAAGAAGTGCAAGAGGGGCTTCATAACCAACAGGAAGTAATTAAAGAATTAGGATATAAGCCAATTATTGAAACAAAGTCTAATGCAGTACATATATTTATGGAAATTGATAATGAGCGAGTGTTGCTTGAAGACAATCAAGGGAAGTTTGTTGGGAAAGATGGGACGTATTCCTTTTCATATGAGGAATTGATTGAAGAGATGGAAAGAAGCCCAGAGCGCTTTAGTAATAATGTTGTAACGCGCCCTCTTATGCAAGAGTATGTATTTCCTACGTTGGCGTTTATTGGAGGTCCAGGGGAATTAGCTTACTGGAGTGAATTACAACAAGTCTTCCATACTATCGGCTTCCGAATGCCTCCTGTCGTTCCTCGTATTACAATTACTTATATTGAGAGGGATATAGCGACAGATTTACACGATTTACAATTGCAAGAGAGTGACCCGTTTTTGAATAACGTAGATAAGTTGCGTGAAAACTGGCTATCTAATCAAATAGAGGAACCGATAGATGAACGATTTGTAGAGGCGAAAAAAGAAATAATTGATATTCATAAGTCATTACAACAGTTTGTGAAGAAAATAGATCCTGGATTAAGTTCGTTTGCAGGGAAAAACGAGTTCAAAATTAATGAACAAATTGAACTGTTGGAAAGAATGTTGAAAAGAAATGTTGAGAAAAAACATGAAGTGGAACTAAATAAATTCCGTCGTATACAATTTGCACTACGCCCATTGGGAGCGCCACAAGAGCGTGTGTGGAATGTATGTTACTATTTAAATCAGTTCGGTTTAGATTTCGTTGATCGTGTAATGGAAAAACCGTTCTCTTGGAATGGAAAACATCACGTTATAAAACTATAGAATCTTGCTCTTAGGAGCAGGATTTTATTTTTATTCCGTTGAATTTACTGTGAAGTGAAATTTTTCTGAATTATTAATTTTAAAAAAGCTAATATCGTAATTATGCAGGATACTTAAATATATGACAAAATAGCACAAAATGTAAACGTATTATTATCTTTTTCGACAGTTTTTTATTTAAATTCCCGCAAAAGATGATAAAATTTAGTATATAATAAAAGAAAATGGCGATTTGTATAGTATGCTGCCTTTGTAGGCAAGTTAAATGAGTCGTTCTTTCATAGTATTTCGTTCTCTAGTCGTGAAATATGCGTTTAGAGGAGGAGATACATTCAACATAATTAATTGGAAAAAGAGTAGGTGCAACAATGTTTAATCACGTAACAGTGCTTTTGAAGGAAACAGTAGATGGCTTAGATATAAAGCCAGGTGGTACATATGTAGATTGTACACTGGGGGGAGGAGGACATAGTTCTTATTTATTATCCCAATTAACTGAAGGCGGAAGATTAATCGCGTTTGATCAAGATGAGATAGCAATTCAAAATGCGAAAGAAAAATTCTCTTCATACGGTGAGCAGTTCATAACAGTAAGGAGTAATTTCCGTTACCTATCTGAAAAACTACAGGAATTAGGTATAACAGAAGTAGACGGTATTTTATTTGATTTAGGTGTTTCATCCCCGCAATTAGATACACCAGAGCGTGGCTTTAGTTACCATCATGATGCACCGTTAGATATGCGAATGGATCAAGATGCCCCATTAACAGCCTATGATGTTGTAAATAGTTGGTCATATGAACAACTTGTAAGAATTTTCTTCCAGTATGGCGAAGAGAAATTTTCAAAACAAATAGCAAGAAAAATTGAAGCGTATCGTGAGAATAAAGCTATTGAAACGACAGGGGAATTAGTAGAACTAATTAAAGAGGGTATTCCAGCTCCTGCTCGTAGAACGGGTGGACATCCTGCGAAGCGAGTGTTCCAAGCGATCCGTATTGCGGTAAATGATGAATTGAAAGTATTTGAAGAAGCGTTGGAATCTGCAATTGAGATGGTTAAGCCAGGCGGAAGAGTTAGCGTTATAACATTCCATTCTTTAGAAGACCGTATTTGTAAAACGACGTTTAAGCGAAATAGTACAACGCCACAATTGCCACCAGGATTACCAATTATTCCTGATGAATTTAAGCCGAAATTAAAGCTTATTACAAGAAAACCGATTTTACCTTCTGATATAGAGTTAGAAGAAAATAATCGAGCGCGTTCTGCGAAATTGAGAATCGCTGAAAAACGATAAAAAGGGGAGAGAGGTATGAGTAACTTAGCTGTAAAGTACAAGCAACAAGCGCAAGAAGAGGTTCAGATTCAAACGCCCCCACAGCAGATGGTTCAACCAAAAGCTAAAGCGAAGATTACAAGAATCGAAAAACTGTTGTATGTAGCGTTTATTGGCTTTTTATTGTATGCCTGTGTAGCGTTTATTGGAAATAAAGCAGGCCTTTATCAAGTTAATGTAGAAGCTGCGACAATAGAACAAAAAATTGTACAGCAGCAAAAAGAAAATCAAGAGTTACAGGCTGAAGTAGAGAAGTTAAGTCGTTATGAACGAATCGCTGAAGTTGCAAAAAAACACGGGCTAGAAATTAATGCGAATAATGTGAAAGGCCTCAAATAAGGCAATAGGTGTGAAGGGAAAATGAAGAGAAATATGACTAAATTTCATACCAATAAGGGAGCAGGGTATTTTATGATTTTATTCCTCCTGCTCTTTTTGCTGTTATTAGCCCGATTTTTTTACATACAAGCGACAGGAACAGTGCATAATCAGGATTTGGATAAACTCGCTCAGCAAAAACATAGTAAAACAGGAGTTCTGGAAGCGAATCGTGGGACGATTTATGATCAAAATTCCCATGTGTTAGCGCAAGATGCAAACTCTTATAAACTTGTAGCGGAATTAAAAGGTGCGAAGCCTGTTGAGAATAAAGAGGATACTGCTAAGAAAATTGCGGGCGTACTCGGAAAAGATGAAGAGAAGATTTTAGCTACTTTAAATAAAGAGGGTAGAAGTCAAGTAGAGTTTGGGAAATTAGGTAAAGGCTTGACGAAAGAACAGAAAGAACAAATAGAAGCATTGAAATTACCAGGTATATCTTTTATTACTGAAAATGCAAGAGTGTATCCGAACGGTGATTTTGCATCTTATGTTGTAGGTCATGCGAGACCTGATGAAAAGGGAATCGCTGTAGGTCAATTTGGTTTAGAAAAGAGTTTGAATAAGTATTTAGGTGCTTCCAATGGAGAGGTAGCTTATACAGGCGATCGTAGAGGCGTATCTCTTGACGGTGGAAAAGTGAATGTGAAGGCACCTAAAAATGGAGATAATGTATATTTAACACTCGACCAGCGTATTCAAAGTTATTTAGAAGATGCAATGAAAGAAGCGAGTAAACATTATGAGCCAGAAAGCTTAATAGGAATTGTTGCGGATCCAAAAACAGGGAAAATATTAGCGATGTCTAGTAAGCCTAGTTATGATCCGAACCAAGAGAATAATAATTATTTTTATAATGACGCAATTGCAAATGCATTTGAACCTGGATCAACAATGAAAATTTTTACGCTAGCAGCAGCTATTAATGAAGGTGTGTATAAGGGACAAGATTATTATCAGTCTGGTACATATCAAGTCGGGAACCGCAAAATAAAAGATCATAATGGCGGTGCTGGATGGGGATCTATCACATTTGATGAAGGTGTAGAGCGCTCTTCCAACGTAGCGTTTGCTATTTTAGGGGATCAAAAACTTGGTCCAGACCGTTTCCGGAAATATATCCATGCTTTCGGATTAGATGAAAAAACGAATATTGATTTACCTGGTGAAGGTTCAAATACCATTTTATTCGATCAGCAAATACAGCAAGTAACAACAGCTTTTGGACAAGGTTCTACTGTAACACCAATTCAGCTTGTACAGGCTGCAACTGCTATTGCGAACGATGGGAAAATGATGAAACCTTATACAATTGATAAAATTGTAGATCCGATAACAGAGGAAGTAAAATTAGAACATAAACCAGAAGAAGTGGGAAAACCTGTTACAAAAGAGACAGCAGCGCAAGTAAGACAGTTATTAGAACGCGTTGTTACATCGCCGAAAGGAACAGGAACTGCTTATAAAGTCGATGGCTATTCAGTTGGTGGTAAAACAGGAACGGCGCAAATTCCGGATGGAAAAGGAGGCTATATGACGGGAAGAGAGAATTATATATTCTCATTCTTAGGTATGGCACCTATGGACAATCCGCAACTTGTTGTGTATGTAGCTGTTAAAAAGCCGAAATTGAAAGATGATGAGAGCGGCGCACAACCTTTAGCTGATATTTTTAAATATGTAACGAAGAATAGTTTAGAGTATTTAAAGATTAAGCCTAATGAAGTGAAAGATCCGAAGAAATATGTGAAAGAGCAGCAAACTGCTGTTCCAGATGTAACGGGAAAAACGATGGAAGAAGCGAAAAAAGCCATTGATAAAGCAAAACTTCGCCCAATCGTATTAGGTGAAGGGAAAGTACAGCATCAAGTACCGAAAGCAACTGAACAAACATTGAAGGGTGACCGAGTCTTCTTAGTGGGAGATAAACCTACAATGCCAAATATACAAGGCTGGGCACTTCGTGATGTTATGAATTTAGCAAAAACATTAAAGCTTAATCTAAAACCTACTGGTACAGGATACGTAACCGAACAAAGTGTACCAGAAGGAACATTGTTGCAACCTGGTACAGAGTTAGGTGTAACACTTGTACCGCCACTTGAACCACAACAAGAAGCAGAAAAGCCGTAATGCTAAAAGAGAAGAAGTTCTAATTAAATAAGTACAAGCATATATTGGAACAAGCTAGGCGTAAGGGAGGCTTGTTCCAATATGCGTGTATCAAATGTAACAGTTAGAAAACGACTTATTTTTATACTCATATCAGGTATACTTATTTTCACTATCATCGATATTCGTCTTGGATATGTGCAATTTTTTCTTGGGAATATGTTAACGGATCGTGCGAAAGATTCATGGAGTCGTAATATTACTTTTGAACCTGAACGTGGAAAAATTTTAGACCGAAATGGTGTGGAACTTGCCACGAATAAAAGTGCTCCAACTGTCTTTGTTGTACCGAGGCAAATTGAAAAACCAGCAGAGACTGCAGAGAAGTTAGCTGCAGTATTAGGTGTGGAAAAAGATGAGATTTATAAGAGGATTACAAAAAAAGAATCAATTGTAAGGTTAGATAAAGGCGGAAGGAAAATATCACATGATAAGGCGAAAGAGGTAAGAGGATTAAGTTTGAAAGGTGTTTATATCGCAGAGGACTCTATCCGGTACTATCCATTTGGCAACTTTTTATCACACGTATTAGGGTTTGCAGGTAGTGATAACCAAGGTCTTATGGGACTAGAAAAATATTATGATAAAGAACTGAATGGTGATGAAGGTCATGTGCGCTTTTTTGCAGATGCAAAAGGGCAAAGGATGCCTAATGTTGGCGATGATTTCAAAAAACCAGAAGCTGGTTTGAATTTAGGCTTAACAATTGATGCACGTATTAATAGAATTATGGAAAGAGAAATGAATATCGCAGAGTCGACATATAATCCAGATGGTATGATTGCGATTGCGATGAATCCGAAAAATGGTGAAATTTTAGGTATGTCGAGTCGGCCGAGTTTTGATCCGGCAGATTTTCAAAGTGTTTCTCCAGAAGTGTACAATAGAAATTTACCAGTATGGAGTACGTATGAACCTGGTTCAACATTTAAAATCATTACGTTAGCCGCAGCTTTGAATGAAAATTTAGTAGACTTAGAGAAAGATACGTTTTATGATGATGGAGCAGCTGAAGTTGGTGGAGCAAGATTGAAATGCTGGAAAGCAGGAGGCCATGGTAGCCAAACGTTTTTAGAAGTAGTTCAAAACTCTTGTAACCCAGGATTTATCGAGCTGGGTGATCGTCTTGGTAAAGATCGATTGTTTAAATACATTCGTAATTTTGGCTTTGGACAAAAAACCGGAATTGACCTGCAAGGTGAAGGTAGTGGGATTTTATTTAATTTAGACAAAGTCGGTCCAGTCGAGCAAGCAACAACTTCATTCGGTCAAGGTGTTTCTGTTACGCCAATTCAACAAGTGGCGGCGGTAGCAGCAGCTGTAAATGGTGGAACATTGTATCAACCGTATATAGCTAAAGAATTTATTGATCCGAAAAACAATCAAGTTGTAAGTAAAAAGACACCTGTGGAAAAAAGAAAAGTTATTTCCAAGGAAACTTCAGAAAAAGTTCGGTATGCATTAGAGAATGTTGTAGCAAAGGGATCTGGTAAAGGTGCTTTTATTGATGGGTATCGTGTAGGCGGAAAAACAGGTACAGCCCAAAAAGTGAAAGATGGTAAATATTTAGAGAATAATTATATCGTATCTTTTATCGGTTTTGCTCCAGCAGATGATCCGGAAATTGTTGTATATGTTGCTGTTGATAATCCGAAAGGTGTAACGCAATTTGGTGGAGTAGTAGCAGCTCCAATTGTTGGAAATATTCTGCGGGATGCACTTCCTGTTATGGGAGTGAAACCGAGAAAAGAACAAGTTGAGAGAGAATATAAATGGGGCGATACACCAACTGTGGAAGTTCCGAATTTAATTGGTATGAAAAAGAAAGACTTACAGACACAACTCGTTGATTTGAAGCTTGATATAAGCGGAGAAGGAGAGAAAGTCATTAAACAGTCCCCAGAAGCAGGAGCTAAAGTGAAAGAAGGCTCAAAAATTAGAATTTACTTCGGGAATTAAAGGTAACCTAGTACGTTTTATGGTACAATTGGTGGAAGTGAGTTCTTTATAGAAGAGTTACTTAATTTGAGACCGCAAGAGTCTCGGTTATAAATAGGTCTATTTATTAGACACAGTAGCACTTACCTCCTATTTTACATAATTAGGAGGTAACGTGTTGCTTATTAATAAAAGAGATAAATACACAATGTAGAGAGGGTTTAGTGAAATGAAGTTGCATACACTTGTATCATGTTTGCATGATTTTCCAGTTGTTCCAAAAGAAAATCCAGAAATCACATCTATAGAAGCTGATTCACGTAAAGTGAAAGAAGGAAGCTTATTTGTATGTATGAAAGGATATACGGTTGATAGCCATGATTTTGCTAAGCAAGCAGCGGCACAAGGAGCGGCTGCTATTGTTGCGGAAAGACCAATTGATGTTGACGTTCCAGTTGTACTTGTGAAAAATACTTTTCGTTCGTTAGCGGTTTTAGCTGATTATTTTTATGGTCAACCAACACACAAGTTACATTTAATCGGTATTACAGGTACAAATGGAAAGACAACAACATCGCATATTATGGATGAGATTATGCGCGCACATGGTCATAAAACCGGGCTAATTGGAACGATTAATATGAAAATCGGTGATGAAACATTTGAGGTGAAAAATACAACACCAGATGCACTAACACTTCAACAGACGTTTGCAAAAATGGTTGAACACGGTGTGGATAGCACAGTAATGGAAGTTTCGTCACATGCTTTAGATCTTGGCCGTGTACACGGATGTGATTATGATGTCGCAGTGTTTACAAATTTAACACAAGATCATTTAGACTATCATAAAACGATGGAAGAATATAAACATGCAAAAGGGTTGCTATTTGCGCAACTTGGCAATAGTTATAATCATAATCGTGAAAAATACGCGGTATTGAATAACGATGATGCTGTAACAGCGGAATATATGAGAAGTACTGCAGCAACTGTTGTAACGTATGGAATTGATACAACAAGTGATGTTATGGCAAAAGATATCGTTATGACAAGTGGTGGAACTACATTTACGCTTGTAACACCGTATGAGAGTGTAAATGTTACGATGAAATTAATTGGGAAATTTAATGTATATAACGTACTAGCTGCGACAGCGGCAGGACTTGTTTCTGGTGTAAGTTTAGAAACAATCATTGATGTAATAAAGGAACTAGCTGGAGTTCCAGGACGTTTTGAAGTAGTTGATGGTGGACAAAATTATACAGTTATTGTTGATTATGCACATACACCAGATAGCTTAGAAAATGTATTGAAAACAGCAAAACAGTTTGCAAAAGGTGACGTATATTGCATCGTCGGTTGTGGCGGTGATAGAGATAGAACGAAGAGGCCAATCATGGCAAGTGTTGCAACACGATATGCAACTCACGCCATTTACACTTCAGATAATCCAAGAAGTGAAGAGCCAGGAGCTATTTTAGATGATATGGTACATGGTGCAAATGGAAATAATTATGAAGTAATTATTGATAGAAAAGAAGCGATATACCATGCAATTGCTAACGCAAAAGCTGAAGATATTATCATTATTGCTGGTAAGGGTCATGAAACATATCAAATTATTGGTAAAGATGTTCATCATTTTGATGATCGTGAAATCGCTAAAGAAGCAATTACAGAGCGTTTAAACAACGAAGAGTAACAACGTGAGAGGAGGACTACATGTGCTTGAGCAAGGTTTATTAGTAACGGCTGGGGTAGCATTCTTAATTTCTGTTGCCCTTTCGCCATTGTTTATTCCATTTTTAAGAAAATTAAAGTTCGGACAGAGTATTCGTGATGAGGGACCAAAATCACATCAAAAAAAATCAGGGACACCGACAATGGGTGGTATCGTCATATACGTATCTATGATGGTAACTTCACTTATTATGGCGATTAAGTTTAATCATTTAGGTGCAGAGGTATCGTTATTACTATTAGTGACATTTGGTTACGGATTGATTGGATTTTTAGATGACTACATAAAGGTAGTTAAGAAGAGAAATCTTGGTTTAACATCAAAACAAAAATTAGTAGGTCAGCTTGTTATTGCTATTGCGTTCTTTTTAATTGGAAAAGGGCAAGCGTTCCACACATACATCATGATTCCGGGAACGGATGTTAAGTTTGAATTAGGTTGGGCGTATTTTGTACTTGTACTATTTATGCTTATTGGTGGATCAAATGCAGTTAACTTAACTGACGGTTTAGATGGTTTATTATCAGGAACAGCTGCTATTGCATTTGGAGCATTTAGTATTATTGCTGTGGCACAAGAGCAATTTGGAGTAGCGATATTCTGTATGGCAGTTGTAGGAGCTGTACTTGGATTTTTAGTATTCAATGCGAATCCAGCAAAAGTGTTTATGGGAGATACAGGTTCATTAGCTTTAGGTGGAGCCATTGCAGCTGTAGCGATTTTATTAAAACAAGAATTGCTACTTGTAATCATTGGCGGAGTATTCGTAATGGAAACTTTATCGGTTATTATTCAGGTCATTTCATTTAAAACAACAGGAAAACGTGTCTTTAAAATGAGTCCACTACACCATCATTATGAATTATGTGGTTGGTCAGAGTGGCGTGTCGTTGTGACGTTTTGGTCTGTAGGATTTTTATTAGCTGTGTTAGGAATTTATATCGGGGTGTGGATGTAATTGAAAACTGTAACTGAATTTCAAAATAAAAATATTCTTGTATTAGGCATTGCAAAAAGTGGTTATGCAGCAGCTACATTGTTACAAAAGTTAGGGGCAAATGTTATTGTAAATGACGGAAAGCCTTTAGCAGAGAATGTACTTGCTGCAGAATTACAAGCAAAAGGAATGGATGTTGTATGCGGTGGTCATCCTTTAGAATTATTAGAGAGAAATATTTCTCTTGTAGTAAAAAATCCAGGAATCCCGTATTCTAATTCAATATTAGTTGCTGCGAAAGAAAAGCAAATTCCAATTGTTACGGAAGTTGAATTAGCATATCGTATTTCAGAAGCACCATTTGTTGGGATTACGGGGTCTAACGGTAAAACGACGACGACAATGCTTACATTTGAAATGCTAAAAGAAGGACAAAAGCATCCCGTAATTGCAGGGAACATTGGAACTGTAGCGTGTGAAGTTGCACAGGATGCGAAAGAAAATGAAGTTGTAGTTACAGAACTTTCATCGTTCCAATTGATGGGAGTAGAATTGTTCCAACCTAAAATTGCTGCGTTTTTAAATTTATTTGAGGCCCACTTAGATTATCATGGGACGAAGAAAGAATATGGTTTAGCAAAAGCGAATATTTTTAAAAACCAAACAGAAAATGATTATAGTGTAATAAATGCAGATGATGCAGATGTGATGGCTTTATCTGCTTATAGTAAAGGTCAAAAAGTACTGTTCTCAACAACGAAAGAAATTGAAGATGGTGCGTGTATAAAAGATAATGCTCTTTATTTTAAAGGTGAAAAAGTTGTTGAAGTAGGCGATATCGTTTTACCTGGTCAACATAATTTAGAAAATATTTTAGCAGCGATGAGTATCGCAAAATTATTGGGTGTTTCTAATGAAGCAATTACGGCAGTTTTAAAACGTTTTACAGGTGTAAAACATCGTTTAGAATACGTAACAACTATAAACAACCGTAAGTTTTATAATGACTCAAAAGCAACGAATATGTTAGCGACAGAGAAAGCTTTATCTGCGTTTACACAACCGACTGTGTTATTAGCAGGTGGGCTAGATCGTGGAAATGAATTCGATGATTTAATTCCGTATTTCAAAAATGTTAAAGCGATTGTAACATTTGGACAAACAGCTCCAAAATTAGTAAGAGCTGCAGAAAAAGCGGGATTAGATACAATTGAAAGTGTCGATACTTTAGATGAAGCTGTAGTGAAAGCTTATGCTCATTCTACAGATGGCGATGTAATTCTTCTTTCTCCAGCATGTGCAAGCTGGGATCAATTTAAAACATTTGAAGAAAGAGGAGACATTTTTATACAAGCTGTGCATAAACTTATATAAAGTAAATCAAAACATCAGTAGGCTAACACCTACTGATGTTTTGTTACATAGGGCAAAAGTTTCTGCCTAAAGAGGTGGTGTTTATGGGTAATGAAGAAAACGCCTGATTTTATTCTCATCATCGTTACACTTGCGTTGTTAACAATCGGAATGATTATGGTTTATAGTGCGAGTGCGGTTTGGGCCTCTTATAAAATGGGGGACTCATTCTTTTTTGCAAAAAGGCAATTGCTATTCGCAGGTCTTGGTGTAGTGGCTATGTTTTTTATTATGAAAATTGATTATTGGGTGTGGCGTACGTATTCAAAAGTAATTTTGCTAGTTTGCTTCATTCTTCTTATTCTCGTTCTTATTCCTGGAGTAGGTCTTGTTCGAGGAGGAGCGCGAAGTTGGATTGGAATCGGGGCATTTTCCATTCAACCGTCCGAATTTATGAAGTTTGCGATGATTATTTTCTTAGCGAAATTTTTAGCGGAACGACAAAAATTAATTACCTCTTTTAAACGTGGTTTACTACCAGCTTTAGGTTTTGTATTTCTTGCTTTCGGAATGATTATGTTACAGCCCGACCTTGGTACAGGGACGGTAATGGTTGGGACATGTATCATTATGATATTTATCTCAGGAGCAAGAGTCTTTCACTTTGCAATGTTTGGTTTGCTTGGTGTAGCAGGATTTGTAGGGCTAATTGCATCAGCACCGTATCGGATGAAACGTATTACATCATATTTAGACCCGTGGTCAGATCCGCTTGGAAGTGGATTTCAAATTATTCAATCGTTACTCGCAATTGGACCAGGTGGATTATTCGGGCTTGGACTTGGACAAAGTAGACAAAAGTTTCTTTATTTACCTGAACCGCAAACAGACTTTATATTTGCAATCTTATCCGAGGAATTAGGTTTTATTGGTGGTTCATTTGTGTTATTATTATTTAGTCTATTATTATGGCGTGGGATTCGTATAGCTTTAGGAGCGCCAGATTTATATGGTACGTTTTTAGCAGTAGGTATTGTGGCGATGATTGCGATTCAAGTAATGATTAATGTTGGTGTTGTAACAGGATTGATGCCTGTTACGGGTATTACTTTGCCGTTTTTAAGTTATGGTGGATCAAGTTTGACATTAATGTTAATGGCAGTAGGTGTATTATTAAATATAAGTCGCCATTCTCGCTACTAAACCCTGTTTTATAAGACAGGGTTTTTCGTATGTGTACGAAGAAACAATATGTATATAGAAATAAATACGACTGTAATAAGAAAAAGAGAAGCGGAGGAGTTAGTAGTGCGTGTATTAGTAAGTGGTGGGGGCACTGGAGGTCATATTTATCCGGCTCTTGCTTTAATAAGAGAAATAAAAAAATTGAATCCGGAAGCAAGGTTTTTATATATTGGAACGGAGAATGGATTAGAGAGCACAATCGTGCCCAAAGCAGGTATACCGTTTCAATCTATTGTTATAAGTGGATTTAAGCGTAAAATATCGTTAGACAACGTGAAAACGGTGATGCGTTTTCTAAAAGGTGTACAAGATAGTAAACGATATATTCGTCGTTTCAATCCAGATATTGTAATTGGAACAGGTGGATATGTATGTGGACCTGTTGTATATGCTGCGGCAAAATTAGGTATTCCAACTATTGTACATGAACAAAATAGTGTACCTGGTGTAACGAATAAATTTTTAAGCCGCTATGTTGATAAAGTTGCAGTTTGTTTTGAAGCGGCTGCAGAACATTTTCCGCAGTCAAAAGTGGTCATGACAGGAAACCCACGAGCGTCAGAAGTAATGGATCAAAATGGAATGAAAGGAAAACGTTCAGTAGGTTTATCTCTTCCTAAAAAATCCGTGCTTATTTTTGGTGGCAGCCGTGGGGCTAGACCAATTAACGATGCTTTCGTAGAGGCAATTGAACAGTTTGGAAATAAAAGTTACGAAATATTGTATGTAACAGGTGAAGTTCATTACGACAAAGTGATGGATGCAGTGAAGCAAAAAGGGAACCCGAATAATGTTATTATTAAACCTTTCATTCATAATATGCCAGAAGTACTTACAGGTGTAGACCTTGTTGTCTCAAGAGCTGGAGCAACAACACTTGCAGAATTAACAGCGTTAGGTAAGCCAAGTGTGTTAATTCCGAGTCCTTATGTAACAAATAACCATCAGGAAAAAAATGCACGTTCTGTTGTCGATAAAGGAGCAGCAAAAATGTTGCTTGAAAAAGATTTAACAGCTGAAACACTTATTCGTGATATTGACGAGATTTTATTAGATGCACAAACATTACAAAATATGAAGCTTGCTGCTGGGCAATTAGGTATTCCAGATGCAGCAAATAAGTTGTATGAAGTAATGAATAAGCTTGTAAAAAAATAACGTTAGGTGAACGCCCTGCATACTACTGTAATAAGGATGCTTAGTATGGGGGAGATTGTTTATGGAGCAATTAGTAAATGAGCTTATAGAAGCAAATGTTGGTCGCGTGTTAGTGGATGAACCGTTAGCACGTTATACAACTATGAAAATAGGTGGACCAGCTGATATTTTAATTGTGCCAAAGCATGTTGCCGGTATTGAAAAAACGTTGCAGTTAGTAAAGAAATATAAAACAAAGTGGACTGTAATTGGTCGCGGTTCGAACCTTCTTGTATCTGATCTAGGTATAGAAGGTGTCGTTATTCGTTTAGGAGAAGGATTAGACCACTTAGAAGTCGAAAAACATAGAGTAAGAGTTGGTGGTGGGTATCCCCTAATTAAATTATCAACTTTACTTAGTCGGCAAGGGTTAGCCGGTCTGGAGTTCGCAAGTGGTATTCCAGGAAGTGTTGGCGGTGCAGTGTATATGAATGCAGGAGCACATAATTCGGATATATCAAACATATTATCAAAAGCTCTTATTTTGTTTGAAGACGGAACAATTGACTGGTTAACGCATGGAGAAATGGAGTTTTCCTATCGTACATCTGTATTGCAAACGAAACGTCCTGGTATTGTTTTGGAGGCTGAGTTTCAATTACAAATAGGTGAGCGTGAGAGAATTGTAAGTGTTATGCAAAAGAATAAAGATTACCGTCGTGAAACACAGCCATGGAATCATCCGTGCGCAGGAAGTGTGTTTCGGAATCCAACTCCATACTTTGCAGGAGATTTAATAGAGAAGGCGGGGCTTCGTGGTTATCAAATAGGTGGAGCTCAAATTTCTGAAATGCATGGGAATTTTATTATTAATACTGGGGGAGCCAGCGCGCAAGATGTCTTATCTTTAATTGCATTAATAAAACAAACAATTAAGGATGGATTTGGCGTAGAAATGCATACAGAAGTAGAAATCATTGGAAGATAACGGTTATTCGTTCCGCTCATTATCATTTATGTTATAATAAGAAGATAAGAACGGCATGAGGAACATGCCGTTCTTTATGTTACGTAGGGGGATCGTACATGAAAAATAGTAAAGTAATTAAACTACAGGATCGTGTACCAAAGTTAAAAAATCAACAGAAAAAAAAGAAGAAAAATGTTAATCATCGGTTGATTTTATACATATCAATTTTATTTCTATTAGTTCTCTTTTTAATTTATTTTCGGTCTCCGCTTAGCAATATAAAAAAGATAAGTGTGTTTGGAAATCATTATATGACAGATGAACAAGTGATGAAGGAATCAGGTGTGACGTATGATACAAGTTATTTCCGGGTGACAGCACATAAAGCTGAAGAAAATTTAACGAAACGAAAAGAAATTAAAGCAGTAAATGTAAAGAAACGTTTTCCAAATAAAATTGACGTTCATATTGAAGAATATTTAACGATTGGTTATATAAACAAAGAAGGGAAATTACAACCGTTATTAGAGAATGGGAAAACACTTGATGTACTCCCGAACGGAAAACTTCCTGTTGCAGCGCCAATTTTTGAACCTTTTAAAGAGGAAAAAATGAAGGAGTTAATTGCTGAGCTTGAAAAATTAACCCCAACTATTTTAAGGTCTATTTCTGAAATTCGTTATTCACCGACGAATGCGAATGAAGACCACCTTACTTTATATATGAATGAAGGGTATGAAGTGAGCACTACGATTCAAAATTTCGCAAAACGTATGGAAGCTTATCCACTTATCTTAAAAACAATTGAGCCGGGTAAAAAGGTATTAATTGACTTAGAAGTAGGGGCATATACGAAAGAATTAGGGGCGGAAGAAAAAAAAGAATAGAAAGATAGTGTTCGCTACGTTATTGTAGAAAAAACGAAACGAACGTTCTATTGGGTGTGCCTGAATTTACAAGAATGGTTCATTTGATGAAAAAGATGTAAAAATTCTTAGATTCATACTAGGATTGGTACAAGTTTCACTTTTCTATGAGTACATCTTAGTGTAGACTTATACTTGGCGGTAATCTTTACACTTGAAATGGAATTATTTCAAGATAAGCAGTTATTCACAGTTTACTGCGATATTCTTAAATGAATGTTAAATAAAAATAAGAAAAATATAGGGTTAAAAAAGGGAAACGTATAAAGACGTTGAATATTTTTCTTATAAATAGTAAAGTTGCGATTGTTGTTCCATATATTGAGTTGTATGGTATAAATAAAGAAGGAGGTGCCAAAGAATGAACAGCAATGAAATATATGTTAGTCTTGACATCGGTACATCCAATGTTAAAGTCATCATTGGTGAAATGGTTAATGACAGCTTAAACATTATTGGTGTTGGAAATGTAAAATCAAATGGTTTAAAGAAGGGATCGATAGTTGATATAGACGAGACTGTTCGATCAATTAAAAAAGCAATTGAACAAGCTGAGCGCATGGTGGGAATCCACATTGAGCAAGTTGTAGTAGGTGTCAATGCAAACCAGGTACAGCTACTTCCTTGTCACGGAGTAGTCGCTGTTTCAAATGAAGATCGTGAAATCGGGAATGAAGATGTCTTACGCGTTCTAGATGCAGCACAAGTTGTGTCAATTGCTCCAGAACGTGAGTTTATTGATGTGGTACCTCGACAGTTCATTGTAGACGGTCTTGACGAGATTAACGATCCACGCGGGATGATCGGTGTAAGATTAGAAATGGAAGGTACACTTATTACAGGCTCGAGAACTTTACTACATAACCTACTTCGTTGTGTAGAAAAAGCAGGTCTTGAAATTGTTGATATTTGTCTTCAACCTTTAGCGGCTGCAACAGTTGCTATATCTTCAGATGAAAAAAATAGAGGAGTAGCCCTTGTTGATATGGGCGGAGGATCTACAACTTTATCTATTTTTAAAGATGGAGAGTTACAAGCGACGAGCGTATTACCATTAGGTGGAGACCATATAACGAAGGATATTGCAATTGGGTTGAAAACTTCAACAGAAAATGCAGATCAAATTAAGTTGAAATATGGACATGCTTTTTATGATACAGCATCTGAAGAAGAGATGTTTACGGTTCCTATTATGGGAAGCGATCAAACAGAACAATATTCTCAGTTGGAATTATCGGATATAATAGAGGCTCGTGTAGAGGAAATTTTAATGTTTGTTCAAGATGAAGTGCGTAAGTTAGGAGTAAAGCAAGTAGCTTCTGGTTATGTACTAACTGGTGGAATTGCTTCTATGCCAGGTGTCCTTGATCTTGCATATGATATTTTACATGAAAATGTTCGTATAGCAACTCCTGATTATATTGGTGTGCGTGAGCCACAATATACAAGTGGAGTAGGATTAATTAAACATTCTTATCAAAAAGCTAAATTACGTGGGAAAAATGTACAGGAAAAGCAAGAGCATTTTGAACCAGTACCAGCACAAGCTCCAGCGCCGGTACAACAGCAACCTGCGAAACAAAAAACTCGTAATCAAAACAATAATAATCAAAATGATGACCGTATGATGTCAAAAGTAAAACGTGTATTCCGTTATTTATGGGATTAAAATTGGACACGAAAAATGAGGTTCTAGGGGGATTTCGACATGTTAGAGTTTGATACTACTCAAGATCAATTAGCGAATATAAAAGTTATCGGTGTCGGCGGTGGCGGAAACAATGCTGTAAACCGTATGATTGAACACGGTGTACAAGGTGTAGACTTTATCGCTGTGAATACTGATGCACAAGCATTAAATCTATCAAAAGCTGAAACAAAAATGCAAATTGGTGGAAAATTAACACGTGGACTTGGTGCAGGTGCAAACCCTGAAGTAGGGAAAAAAGCTGCAGAAGAAAGTAAAGAACAGATCCAAGAAGCACTTCGTGGTGCTGATATGGTATTCGTAACTGCTGGTATGGGCGGCGGAACTGGAACTGGTGCAGCGCCAGTTGTTGCTCAAGTGGCAAAAGAATTAGGTGCATTAACAGTTGGTGTTGTAACACGTCCATTTACATTTGAAGGACGTAAGCGTGCAACACAAGCGGCATCTGGTATTGCAGCATTTAAAGAAAATGTAGATACACTTATTGTAATTCCAAACGATCGCTTATTAGAGATTGTTGATAAAAACACGCCAATGTTAGAGGCATTCCGTGAAGCGGATAACGTATTACGTCAAGGTGTTCAAGGTATTTCTGATTTAATTGCAACACCAGGTTTAATTAACTTAGACTTCGCAGACGTAAAAACAATTATGTCTAATAGAGGTTCTGCTTTAATGGGTATTGGTTCTGGTAATGGAGAAAATCGTGCTGCTGAAGCTGCGAAAAAAGCGATTTCTAGTCCATTATTAGAAACATCTATTGATGGAGCTCAAGGTGTTATCATGAATATTACTGGTGGAGCTAACTTAAGCTTATATGAAGTACAAGAAGCGGCAGATATTGTAGCTTCAGCTTCAGATCCAGAAGTAAATATGATCTTCGGTTCGGTTATTAATGAAGGATTAAAAGATGATATCGTTGTAACTGTAATTGCAACTGGTTTTGATGATACAATTGCAACTCAACCACCAAAACCAATTATCCGTCCGAATGTGAATCACACGCAACAACAGCAACAGCCAGTAGCTCAACCACCAAAACAACGTGAAGTAAAACGTGAAATGAAGCGTGAAGAGCCAGTTGTACATGAGCGTCATTCAGATTCAGATGATATCGATATTCCAGCATTCTTACGTAATCGTCGTAGACGATAAAAGAAAAGGAGCATTTATGCTCCTTTTTTGTTTTATACGGGGAAAAGATCTGCCTAAGCAGGTCTTTTTTTATTTTATATATTTTAATCTATTTCGCTATTTGCCGGATAACATGATTGGTGCGTGGTGATTAAAGTTTCACTTTATATGTAAGTAAAAAGTATATAGCATTCTATGAAACATATACTTTTATTTTTTACCGACAGATTATGTCTAGAAAGCACAAAATAACAAAAAAACACCTCCGCAAATTGACACACTTTCCTATTGGATATGCATTATACTAGTCTCAACTTAAAAAAAGAGGTGAATTGTTTGGTTGTTTACGCCGACGTTGTTTGGTTGTTAAACGCCTGCATTGATTTTCTTTTACTTTTATTAACGGCTACCGTGTTAAAAAAGAAGATCAAAAGATGGAGGCTTGTGTTAGGGGCATTGATAGGTTCAACCATTGTTATTTTTGCCTTTACTCCTTTTGCTTCTATGATGACACATCCGATTATGAAACTACTGTACTCGTTACTTATTGTGTATACAGCATTTGGGTTTACAACATTTAGAAATTATGCACAAACTGTTTTTACTTTTTACTTTGTAACCTTTATGGTTGGCGGAGGATTAATGGGCACTCATTTCTTTTTGCAAACGAATGAAATGGTAAATGGGTTGGTTCAATCTCAATCAATTTCTTATGGTGACCCAATTAGTTGGTTGTTCGTTATTTTTGGTTTTCCAGTCATTTATTATTTTTCTAAAAAGCGTATTGAAAGCGTAGAGGTTACAAAAATACACTATGATCAAATTGTGAAATTGAAAATTCAATTAGCTGAAGAGGAACTAGAACTCGCAGGTTTAATTGATAGTGGGAATCAACTTTACGACCCGTTAACGAAAACACCTGTTATGATTATGCATATTTCATCGTTAGAACATTGTTTACCAGCTTGGTTAACAGAACAAATTTATTCCAAAACAGAGATTCCTCAAATACCAGAAAATGATTCTGGGTGGGCGACAAAATTACGCTTAATTCCTTTCCGAGCAGTAGGAGTAGAGAATCAATTTTTATGGGCAATTAAGCCAGAAAGTGTACAAATTTATCATGAAGGTAGTTCTATTGTCGTCAATAAAGTATTGATTGGATTAAATACACAACAGTTGTCAACCAATGGAGAGTATCAATGTATTGTGCATCCGAAAATGTTAATTTCGCAAAAAATGGTAATTGCTTAATAATGGGAGGCGGGATAATATGATGAAATTAAAATTTTATTTAGTATACCTTTGGTATAAAGTATTGTTGAAATTAGGAATTAAGACCGATGAAATTTATTACATTGGTGGAAGTGAAGCGTTACCACCACCGTTAACGAAAGAAGAAGAGGAAGTTCTTTTGAATAAATTGCCAAAAGGAGATCAGGCAGCAAGGTCGTTACTGATTGAACGCAATTTACGGCTAGTTGTATATATAGCAAGAAAGTTTGAAAATACAGGGATAAATATTGAAGATTTAATTAGCATTGGAACAATTGGGCTTATTAAAGCGGTAAATACATTTAATCCAGAAAAGAAAATAAAATTAGCAACATATGCATCACGTTGTATAGAAAATGAAATTTTAATGCATTTGCGCCGGAATAATAAAAATCGTTCAGAAGTTTCTTTTGATGAACCGCTTAACATCGATTGGGACGGGAATGAACTTTTATTATCAGATGTATTAGGGACAGACGATGATATTATTACAAAAGATTTAGAAGCTACGGTTGATCGTCATCTTCTAATGAAAGCATTACATCAATTAAATGATCGTGAAAAACAAATTATGGAACTTCGGTTTGGGCTTGCTGGAGGAGAGGAAAAGACGCAAAAAGATGTAGCGGATATGCTTGGGATTTCACAGTCATACATTTCGCGTTTAGAAAAAAGAATCATAAAAAGATTACGAAAAGAATTTAATAAAATGGTGTAAAGAATAAGACCAGCCGTTATGTAGGCTGGTCTTATTCTCTTTCGTTGTATGAGGAAGGACAACGAAAATGAAAAATGAAGAGAAAACCGCATGCATAAAATCTCCTTCAAAGGAAATACTTTACACTGTACAGCAACTCCCGATAGGAGGGAACACTTTGACGAGAAACAAAGTAGAAATTTGCGGTGTTGATACAGCTAAACTTCCCGTACTAAAAAATGATGAAATGCGTAAATTATTTCGTGAAATGCAAAGTGGAGAGATAAGCGCAAGAGAGAAATTAGTGAATGGAAACTTACGTCTTGTACTGAGCGTCATCCAAAGATTTAATAACAGAGGAGAATATGTTGACGATTTATTTCAAGTTGGTTGCATCGGACTTATGAAATCCATTGATAATTTTGATTTAGGCCAAAATGTAAAATTTTCAACGTATGCTGTGCCGATGATTATTGGGGAAATACGCAGATATTTGCGTGATAACAATCCGATTCGCGTATCTCGTTCATTACGAGATATTGCGTATAAAGCGTTACAAGTAAGAGAAAAGTTGATTGCAGAAAATTCAAAAGAACCAACAGCAATGGATATTGCAAAAGTGCTTGAAGTGACTCATGAAGAAATCGTTTTTGCTTTAGATGCAATTCAAGATCCAGTTTCATTATTTGAGCCGATTTATAACGATGGGGGAGATCCTATCTTTGTTATGGATCAGTTAAGTGATGAAAAACAAAAGGACGAGCAGTGGGTTGAAGAGCTAGCACTAAAAGAAGGAATGAAGCGTTTAAATGATCGTGAGAAAATGATTATTCGCAAACGTTTCTTCCAAGGGAAAACACAAATGGAAGTTGCAGAAGAAATTGGGATTTCTCAAGCACAAGTGTCACGTTTAGAGAAATCAGCTATTAAACAAATGAATAAGACAATTCAAGGATAAGGTTTCACCATTTATGGTGAAACCTTTTTATATGTCATATAGTTTGTTTGCGCTCATAGTAGGGTAGCTGTGTTCATATAATGAAAATAATATGAAGTTGGTAAGAGGTTGCTTCCTGTTCATTTGAGAAACAATGTTTTTTCGATTCGTCATATATAAGGGAGAGGATGAAAGTGATACAAATTTCGGAATTGCAGATGAAAGATATAATAAATGTTTCAGACGGAAAAAGGCTGGGTAATATTGGTGATATTGAAATTGATATGAACACAGGGAAGATCGATTCTATTATTATTTCTAAACAGGCACGTATGTTTGGGATTTTTGGGAAAGACGTAGAAATTGTAATTCCTTGGAAAGAAATTGTGAAAATTGGGGAAGATGTCATACTTGTTAGAGTAAATCCTGTTAATTCTGTAACAGAATCAATACAAACACCGACAATTTCATAAAGAATATTACAAATTCCTCTTTTTTTTCTGTTAGGATTATGAAAAAATAAAAGTATGGTAAAATAGACAGGAAGTACCATGCTTTTTTATGTTATTTTAATTAAAAGGAGCCGCTGTTATGAGAGAACCATTTAAATATGTGGACGGTATACTGTATTTAGAAGCGTGGAAAGAACTTGGAAACATTACTGCTGGATTTACGACAAAAGATGGTGGGGTAAGTACGGGCTCCTTTCATGCAATGAATTTAGGATTACATGTGAATGATATTGCCGAGAACGTTCATGAAAATAGACGCATTTTAGCAAATAAGTTACAAAAACCATTAGAAAACTGGATTTGCTCTGAACAAGTTCATGATCATCATGTTGAAAAAGTAGGACAACAGGAAAAAGGAAGTGGCGTTTATTCATATGAAGACGGCATTTCAAAAACAGATGGCATTTATACGACTAATAATGATGTTCTTTTAACATCTTGTTATGCTGATTGTGTTCCACTCTATTTTTATGCACCATCACATGGTATGATAGGACTTGCGCATGCTGGATGGAAAGGGACTGTAAAAGAGATTGCAAAAGAAATGATTCAAAAATGGAATGCAGAAGGGATTTCGAGTGATGAAATTCATGTTGCGATTGGACCAGCAATTGGATCTTGTTGTTATGTTGTTGATAATCGAGTGTTAACAGCAGCAGAGCAAGTAGTAAACGGTTCTGTTCCTTATAAAAAAGTTTCTGACGGACAGTACGCAATTGATTTAAAAGAAATTAATCGTATATTATGTGTACAAGCAGGCATAAAAGAAGAGAATATTGTAATGTCATCTCTTTGTACAAGCTGTGAAGAACAACTGTTTTTCTCTCACCGTCGTGATCAAGGTAAGACAGGGAGAATGTTGAGTTTCATAGGTTTTAAGGAGGATGAAAGCAAGTGACAGTACAAACAAATTTAACAACTGTAAACGAAGCAATTAAACAATCTTGCGCGCGAGCGGGACGTTCTTTGCAAGATATTAAACTCGTTGCAGTTACAAAAACGGTAGGAATTGAAAAAACAAACGAAGTAATTGAAGCAGGAATTATCGATTTAGGTGAAAATAGAAATGAAGGTTTCTTACAGAAGTATGAACATTTCGGTTCAAAAGTGAATTGGCATTTTATTGGATCATTACAAACGAGAAAAGTAAAAGAAATCATTAATGAAATCGATTATTTACATTCATTAGATCGTCTTTCACTTGCAAAAGAAATTCAAAAACGTGCGGATAAGAAAGTGAAATGTTTTATTCAAGTGAAAACATCATCTGAAGAATCAAAGCAAGGATTGGCAATAGAAGAAACCGTTTCTTTTATTCAAAGTTTGCAAGAATTGGATAAGATTGAAGTGGTTGGACTAATGACAATGGCTCCGTTTACAGAAGAAGAGGAAGAAATTAGACGCTGTTTTAAGACATTACGTATGCTACAAACAGAGGTGCAGGAGTTAGAATTATTACATGCGCCATGTAAAGAATTATCAATGGGAATGTCTAATGATTACACGATTGCAATTGAAGAAGGTGCTACATACATTCGTTTGGGGACGATTTTAGTAGGAAAAGCGTAAAAGGAAGGAGAATCTTATTATGAGTTGGTCAAAAGTAAAATACTTCTTTTTTGATACACCTGAAGAAAAAGAAGCAGCTCAATATAGTTATGAAAAGGAGCAAACGGACATGAAGAAGCAGCAAGATCCGCCAGAACAACAAGATGTTACGTTTCCAAAAGCGCAAACGAAACAAAATGTTGTGAGCATTGAAACAGCGAAGCAATCCTCAAAAGTTGTTTTATTAGAACCACGCACATATTCGGAAGCGCAAGGAATTGCGGACCATTTAAAAGGTAGACGAGCTGTTGTAATTAATTTACAACGAATGTCTACGGATCAAGCTGTACGTATCGTTGACTTTTTAAGTGGTACTGTATACGCTATAGGCGGGGACATTCAAAAAATAGGACCGAAAACATTTATGTGTACGCCTGAAAATGTAGATATAGTTGGTGCAATTTCAGAGTTATTCGGTGAAGAAGAAGACACAAATATAAAGAGGTGGTAATACGCCATGGAAACCGTTTTAAGACTTTTAGTTTATGCTATCGAGATTTACTCGTGGGCACTTATTATTTACATTCTCCTATCATGGTTCCCAGGTGCAAAGGAATCAACTTTCGGAGAGTTTCTTGCGCGTATTTGTGAACCATATTTAGAACCATTTCGCAGATTTATTCCGCCGCTTGGTATGATTGATATTTCGCCACTCGTTGCGATCTTTGCTTTAAGACTTGCGACAAATGGTTTAATAAGTTTATTCGGCTATTTCTTATAGTAAGAGGTTATATGTATGAGCATCTACGAGCATTTTAGACCTGATGAAGTGGTCTTTGTGGATAAAGTGTTAGAGTGGAAGCGAGCAGCGGAGTACCATCAAGTGAAATTAACAGATTTCCTTGATCCAAGGCAACAACAAATTGTTACTATGGTAATAGGCCAAGGGGATGTTGCTGTACAATTTGATGGTGCAACGTCTCAAGCAGAGCGCAAAAGAGCACTCATTTATCCGGACTATCTAGTAATAAATGCAGAGGAATTTCAAGTAGAAGTATTGGAAATTGACTATCCTTCCAAGTTTTATACGCTAGAGCATAGGCAAATATTAGGTACATTTATGTCTCTTGGTTTAACGAGAGAAAAATGTGGTGATATTTTGCTTCAAGAAGATCGTGCCCAAATTGTAGTCGCGAAAGAAGTTGTATCTTATATTGAGATGAACTTACAATCTATAGGAAAAGTGAAAGTCTCCTTATCACCAGTGCAAGGGGAAAAAATTCTACAGATACAAGAAACGTGGGGGGAGAAATCCGGAACGGTTTCTTCACTTCGTTTAGATGTTATGTTAGCTGAAATGTTACATATATCTAGGCAAAAAGTACAACCTTTCATAAAAAATGGTTTAGTAAAAGTGAATTGGAAAACAGTGGAGCAAACCTCTTATGAATGTTATCCAGGAGATGTTTTTTCAGTGAGAGGATATGGACGCAGTAAATTGTTTTCTGTAGAAGGTAGAACAAAGCGCGACAAATGGAGAATTTTGTATGGTATACTAAAATGATTGGTTTTTTAGAAGGAAATCCTCCTATTTTGTCGAAGAAAAGATATAATTGAAAGAGGAAATTTAGATAACTACTTGGAGGTGGCGTTGTGCCGTTAACACCATTAGATATTCATAACAAAGAATTTGGTCGCGGATTCCGTGGCTATGATGAGGATCAAGTAAATGAGTTTCTTGATCAAATTATCAAAGATTATGAATTAGTCATTCGTGAGAAAAAAGCTTTAGAAGAACAAGTTGCGCAATTAGAAGGGAAGTTAGATCATTTCTCTAATATTGAAGATACGTTAAACAAATCTATCGTTGTTGCACAAGAAGCAGCGGAAGAAGTAAAACGTAATGCCCAAAAAGAAGCGAAATTAATTGTACGTGAAGCTGAAAAGAATGCAGACCGTATTATTAACGAAGCTTTAGTAAAATCAAGAAAAGTTGCTTTTGATATTGAAGAGCTAAAGAAACAAGCGAAAGTATTCCGCACTCGTTTCCGTATGTTATTAGAAACACAGCTTGAAATGTTAAACAACGATGATTGGGATAAACTAATTGAGTTAGAAGACGAAGTAGACGAGCTGTTGAAAAAAGAAGAAACAGTGTAAGCTTGACGTTTTTCTCATTATTACATATAATTTTAAACAACATATTTATTAAGAAAAACGAAGATAGGGATAAGTACCTTTTTCATACCTTATATAGCGAACTGAGGATGGTGTAAGCTCAGGATAAGGAGATAATGGGAATATCACCCTGGAGTTCCGCGCTGAACAAATAGAGTAAGCGTAGGCGTATATTCGCGTTAAGAATATAAAGAGGATTGTATACATACGTATAGAATCTACTAGGGTGGTACCGCGGGAGACTTTCTCGTCCCTTTTTGGGATGAGAAAGTCTCTTTTTTATTCCGTTTTTTAGGTCTTTCTTTTATACATGTAAGGAGGAATTGAGCATGGAGTACAAAAATACATTACTAATGCCAAAAACAGAGTTCCCGATGCGTGGGAATTTACCAAAACGTGAGCCTGCAATGCAAGAAAAGTGGGCGGAAATGAATATTTATGAAAAGGTACAAGAACATACGAAAGGTCGTCCTTTATTTGTACTGCATGATGGACCTCCATATGCGAATGGTGACATTCATATGGGACATGCATTAAATAAAGTATTAAAAGACTTTATCGTTCGTTATAAATCAATGACTGGTTTCTGTGCACCATATGTCCCAGGTTGGGATACACACGGTTTACCAATTGAACAAGCTTTAACAAATAAAGGTGTGAAGCGTAAAGAAATGACAGTTGCTGAGTTCCGTAAGTTATGTGCAGAGTATGCATATGAACAAGTAGAACGTCAGCGTGAGCAATTTAAGCGTTTAGGTGTACGTGCTGATTGGGATAACCCATACATTACCTTAGAGCCAGCATATGAAGCACAACAAATTAAAGTGTTTGGTGATATGGCGAAAAAAGGTTATATCTATAAAGGGCAAAAACCAGTTTACTGGTCACCAACGAGTGAATCAGCTTTAGCAGAAGCTGAAATTGAATACCAAGATAAGAAATCAGCATCTATTTACGTAGCATTTCCTGTAAAAGATGGAAAGAACGTATTAGAAGGTGATGAGAAATACATTATCTGGACAACAACGCCTTGGACGTTGCCTGCAAACTTAGGTATTTCTGTTCACCCAGAACTTGAATACGCTATTGTAAAAGTAAATGGTGAAAAATATATTATTGCTTCTGAACTATTTGAGACAGTTGCAAAAACGTTAGAGTGGGAAAACGCTGAAGTTGTGAAAACAGTAAAAGGTAGCGAGCTTGAGTATACAGTTGCAAAGCATCCATTCTACGATCGTGATTCATTAGTTATGCTAGGAGATCACGTAACAACAGATGCAGGTACAGGTTGTGTTCATACAGCACCAGGACACGGGGAAGATGACTTTATTGTTGGTAAAAAGTATGGCTTAGAAGTACTTTGCCCAGTTGATGATAAAGGTGTATTAACAGAGGAAGCACCTGGATTTGAAGGCTTATTCTATGATAAAGCTAACAAGCCAATTACAGAAAAATTAGAAGAAGTAGGCGCATTACTGAAGCTAACATTCATTACGCATTCATATCCACATGATTGGAGAACGAAAAAACCTATTATTTTCCGTGCGACAGCACAGTGGTTTGCATCTATTGAAGCATTCCGTAAAGAGTTATTAGAAGCTGTTGCGGAAACAAAATGGGTACCAGCATGGGGCGAAACTCGTCTTCATAACATGGTTCGTGACCGTGGTGACTGGTGTATTTCTCGTCAACGTGCATGGGGTGTGCCAATTCCTGTATTCTATGCTGAGAATGGTGATCCAATCATTACGGATGAAACAATTAACCATGTAGCTGATTTATTCCGTGAACACGGTTCTAACGTATGGTTTGAGCGTGAAGCGAAAGATCTATTACCAGAAGGATTTACACATCCAGGTAGCCCAAATGGTGAATTCCGTAAAGAAACAGACATCATGGATGTATGGTTCGACTCGGGTTCTTCTCACCAAGCGGTATTAGAAGAGCGCAATGACTTACAACGTCCAGCAGATTTATATTTAGAAGGATCTGACCAATATCGTGGTTGGTTTAACTCTTCATTATCGACAGCAGTTGCTGTAACAGGAAAAGCGCCATATAAAGGCGTACTAAGCCACGGTTTCGTATTAGATGGTGAAGGACGTAAAATGAGTAAGTCGATTGGAAACATCGTCGTACCGAAGAAAATTATGGATCAATTAGGGGGAGATATTTTACGATTATGGGTATCTTCTGTTGACTATCAATCTGATGTACGTATTTCGGATGATATTTTAAAACAAGTAGCAGAAGTGTATCGTAAAATCCGTAACACATTCCGTTTCTTATTAGGAAACTTAGACGACTTTAAGCCAAGTGAAAATACAGTAGCTGTAGCTGAACTTCGTGAAGTAGATCGTTACATGTTAGTGAAATTAAATGACTTAATTACAAAAGTAAAAGAAGCATATGAGACATACGACTTCGCTGCTGTATATCATGCAATTCATAACTTCTGTACAATTGATTTAAGTTCATTCTACTTAGACTTTGCAAAAGACATTTTATACATTGAAGGTGCGAACCATGAAGATCGTCGTGCAATTCAAACTGTATTATATGATGTTCTTGTTGCATTGACGAAACTTGTAACACCAATCTTACCGCATACAGCTGATGAAGTATGGCCATACATTCCAGGTGTAACAGAAGAAAGTGTACAATTAACTGATATGCCAGAAGCTGTACAATTAGATGGTGCAGAAGCATTAAAAACAAAATGGGATGCATTTATGACATTGCGTGATGACGTATTAAAAGCGTTAGAAGTAGCTCGTAATGAAAAGGTAATCGGTAAGTCATTAAATGCAAGCATTACGCTATATCCAACTGCAGAAATGAAAGCTATGTTAGAGTCTATTAACGAAGACTTAAAGCAATTATTCATCGTTTCTGAGTACAAACTTGGTGGCATGATGGAAGAAGCGCCAGCAGATGCACCGAAGTATGAACATACAGCGGTTGTTGTTGTTCAAGCAACTGGTGAAACATGTGAACGTTGTTGGGTAGTTTCAGAAACAATTGGTAAAGATGCTGAACATGAAACATTATGTGAGCGTTGTGCAACGGTTGTTAAAGAAAATTATGTAAAATAATAAGGGGTGACTGCACGTAAAGTGCAGTCATTTTTTTGGTTAACAGTATATTGAAATAACTTTCACTCTCTTTCCTATGAAGGAAAAATGTGTGAGAGGTAAGCATATAAATTTCGGACACACTAATCGTACATTGCAACTGGGAGGAATGTACACGTGAATGAAATGTATATGGAAATCAAAGAAGAATTGCAATTGATGCGAAAAGAGTTACAAGAGAGGCTAGCTAAAGAGGTTATGTACAAATATAATACAGAGTTTAGCGAAGAGCTTGGGTATGAAATTAAGGAAGAGATAAAGAAAAAACTTTTATTACATGATATAAAAGAGGATTTAAAAGATGTAGAACGTGCATTATTTAAAATGGAAATAGATATGTATGGTATTTGTGAAGACACAGGGAGAGTAATGTCGGTAAAACAAATGAAAACGATGCCGACTGCACGTACCATTCATGAATTTTTCTATGAAAAAGTAAATGTATGAATGTGCACAACGATATTATATTACCTTTTTTTAATTTATTTTATTCTTCTATAAAGGTTCATTGTGAAAAGGTTGCAGCTATGCTAAAATTTTGAGGTACACTGTCTTTGTGGGGGAAATGAAAATGATATATTATGTAATAGCGTTATTTGTCATTGCCATCGATCAAATATCGAAATGGCTAATTGTAAAGAACATGGAATTGGGTACGAGTATTCCGATTATCGATAATGTATTATACATAACATCACATCGAAATAGAGGAGCTGCTTGGGGTATTTTAGAAAATAAAATGTGGTTTTTCTACATTATTACAGTCGTTTTTGTAGCATTTATCGTATTTTATATGAAAAAATATGCAAAAACAGACAAGCTTCTAGGAATTTCATTAGGTCTAATTTTAGGCGGAGCAATTGGTAATTTTATTGATCGTGTATTTAGACAAGAAGTAGTGGATTTCATTCACGTGTATATTTTCTCGTACAACTATCCAGTATTCAATATCGCTGATTCAGCATTATGTATTGGTGTTGTATTAATTATTATTCAAACATTATTAGAAGGCAAGAAAACGAAGGAGTAATTGAATGAGTGAAGTAGTACAAGTAACAGTTGCAGAAGAACAAAAAAATGAGCGAATTGATAAATTCGTTGCAGGAATAAATAATGAATGGTCACGTACACAAGTACAACAATGGATTAAAGATGACGTTGTTACAGTTAATGGAAAAGCTGTAAAAGGGAATTATAAAGTTAGAGAAAATGATGAAATTACAGTGACGATTCCTGAGCCAGAAGAGTTAGATATTCAGCCAGAAGATATGAATTTAGAAATTTATTATGAAGATGCAGATGTACTTGTTGTTAATAAGCCGCGTGGAATGGTTGTGCATCCAGCACCAGGTCATACAAGTGGTACACTTGTGAACGGTCTTATGCACCATTGTACAGACTTATCAGGCATTAATGGTGTGATGCGTCCGGGTATCGTACATCGTATTGATAAAGATACGTCTGGTCTATTAATGGTTGCTAAAAATGATATGGCACACGAATCACTTGTAAATCAACTTGTAGCAAAAACAGTAACGAGACGTTACAAAGCGATTGTACACGGTGTTATTCCGCACGATAAGGGAACGATTGATGCTCCGATTGCTCGTGATAAGAAAGAACGCCAAAGTATGACGGTTGATGAAAATGGTAAGCATGCTGTTACGCATTTCCAAGTGTTAGAGCGATTCAAAGATTTCACACTTGTAGAATGTCGCTTAGAAACAGGGCGTACACATCAAATTCGTGTTCATATGAAATATATTGGCTATCCACTTGCAGGAGATCCAAAGTATGGACCAAAGAAAACATTAGATATGAACGGACAAGCACTTCATGCAGGTATTTTAGGCTTTGATCATCCTCGTACTGGTGAATATATTCAGTTTGAGGCACCGATTCCAAAAGTGTTTGAAGACGCATTAAATATTTTGCGAAAATAGTATTGACAAATCATAAGAAAACTGAGATACTGACAACAGTTAAATAATGATCCTTTAACACAGCCCCGTGAGGTTGAGAAGGTAACGGTTTGAAATGCATAGGGTATGCTATACCCTTTTTCAAAAGTCCTCTCGCACACGCTGAGAGGACTTTTTTTATACCATTACTCTCACGCAAGAAAAAAGCTTGGAGGTGTAGAGCATGCAAGAGAAAGCTGTCGTTTTAGATGACCAAATGATTCGCCGCGCTTTAACACGAATTAGTCATGAAATCGTGGAACGAAATAAAGGTGTCGATAATTGTGTTCTTGTCGGAATTAAAACTCGTGGAATTTTTATTGCACAACGTTTGGCAGAACGAATTGGTCAAATTGAAGGAAAAGAAATAGAGGTTGGAGAGCTAGACATTACGTTATATCGTGATGATTTAACGCTACAATCGAAAAATAAAGAACCACTTGTAAAAGGTTCTGATATCCCTGTAGATATTACGAAGAAAAAAGTTATCCTTGTAGATGATGTATTATATACAGGCAGAACAGTTCGAGCAGCAATGGATGCTCTTATGGATTTAGGTAGACCATCACAAATCCAACTGGCGGTTCTTGTTGATAGAGGTCATCGTGAACTACCAATTCGCGCTGATTATGTAGGAAAGAACATTCCAACATCAAGTGAAGAGCGTATCGAAGTTGATTTGCAAGAGACAGATCAACAAGATCGAGTAAGCATATACGATAAGTAAAGCCCTTTTAAATGTAGTCCTGTGAGGCTGCCAAAGGGTCTTGGCTTTCATATGTCAAATTTGGCATACGAAAGTGTAGGACTCTTTGTGCACAGGCACAAAGAGTTTTTTTATTGCAAAGATTTAAACTGAAGGAGGATGTAACAATGGAACAAAAGCCAGTGTTAGACGTTAATGAAGTACCGAAACCGGGAAAATGGTTATTTTTAAGTATACAACATTTGTTCGCGATGTTTGGATCAACAGTGCTTGTTCCGTTTTTAACAGGATTGAATCCGTCAGTAGCATTAATATCAAGTGGATTAGGAACGTTAGCGTTTCTTCTTATAACGAAAGGTCAAGTACCTGCCTATCTAGGATCATCATTCGCCTTTATCGCACCGATTATAACAGCAAAAACGGCAGGGGGACCTGGAGCAGCAATGCTTGGTGGTTTGCTAGCAGGACTTGTATACATCTTAATCTCACTCGGAATTAAGAAATCAGGATCAGAGTGGATTATGAAATTACTACCACCAATCGTAGTTGGTCCAGTAGTAATGGTAATCGGGCTAGCTTTAGCACATACAGCAGTTAACATGGCGATGAATGGTGCGGATGGCAAATATAGCTTTACACACTTTTCAGTAGCATTAGTAACATTAGCAATTACAATTATATGCTCAATATTCGGAAGAGGATTTTTCAGTATCATACCAGTGTTACTTGGCATTATCGGCGGATATATCTTCGCTTACTTCCAAGGGTTAGTAGACTTAAAGCCGGTAGCTGAGGCAAAATGGTTTGTTGTACCAGATTTCACAGTACCATTTGTAACATACACACCAGAGTTTTCATGGAAGATTGTACTCTTGATGGTACCAGTTGCACTAGTAACAATTTCAGAACATATCGGACATCAAATTGTATTAGGAAATGTTATTAAAAGAGATTTAATTAAAAAACCAGGTTTACACCGTTCAATCTTCGGTGATGGAGTAGCCACATTAATCGCATCACTAATCGGTGGACCACCGAATACAACGTATGGTGAAAACATCGGTGTGCTAGCAATTACAAGAGCGTACAGTGTATACTTATTCATCGGTTCAGCGGTATTCGCAATCATGTTCGGATTTATCGGTAAGATTTCTGCACTGATTCATTCGATCCCCACACCAGTTATGGGTGGTGTATCCATCTTACTATTCGGTGTAATCGCATCAAGCGGATTACGCATGATGGTAGACGATAAAACAGATTTAAGTGACAAACGAAACTTAATGATTGCATCAGTAATACTAGTAATCGGTATTGGTGGAGCGGTACTTCACGTAGGAGAATCATTCCAAGTAGAAGGAATGGCACTAGCAGCAATTGTAGGTGTACTGTTAAATCTACTACTACCGGAAACGAAACAAATAAAACAATCTAAGCAGATTGCTTCATAATAATAACCTTTTAATTCAGTCCTGTGAGACCGGAAAGGGTGGCTTCTTTCTTGCACCCTAGTCTCACATGACTAGGGTATTTTTATGCAAAGGTTGTTATAAAAATACAAAAGTGGTAACATAAAAATCAGAAAGATGAGGGATGACGATGAGCCATTTGTTAACGATGAGTGAATTATCGGAAGTAGAAATTTCAGAAATCCTAAAAGACGCAGAAGATTTTGCGAATGGAAAAGAGAGCAAAACGACAGAGCAAACTTTTGTTGCAAACTTGTTCTTTGAGAATAGTACGAGAACGAGATTTAGCTTTGAAGTTGCTGAGAAGAGATTAGGACTTGATGTTTTAAACTTTTCAGCGGATGCATCTAGCGTACAAAAAGGAGAAACTTTATACGATACGATAAGAACACTAGAATCAATCGGAACAAAAGCAGTGGTCATCCGCCATGAGCAAGATCGCTACTTCGATGAACTAAAAGATCAGGTGAATATCCCGATCTTAAACGCTGGAGATGGATGTGGAAACCACCCAACGCAGTGCCTACTCGACCTTCTTACAATTAAACAAGAGTTTGGAAGATTTGAAGGTTTGAAGATTGCGATAGTAGGAGATGTTCGTCATAGCCGAGTAGCACGTTCTAATGCAGAAGCATTAACGAAGCTAGGTGCAACAATTTACTTTGCAAGTCCAGAAGAGTGGAAAGATGAAGACAACACATTTGGAACATACAAACCATTAGATGAACTTGTTCCGGAAGTGGATGTAATGATGCTACTTCGTGTACAACATGAGCGTCATGATCATTATGAAACAGACATTATGAAAGAGTATCATGAGAAACACGGATTAACAGTAGAAAGAGAAAAGCGTATGAAAGAAGGAAGCATTATTATGCATCCAGCTCCTGTAAACCGAGATGTTGAAATTGCAAGTGAACTTGTTGAGTGTGAGCGTTCACGCATATTTAAACAAATGGAAAATGGAGTTTACGTAAGAATGGCTGTACTAAAACGCGCCTTACCAAATGTATTAGGAGGAATGAAACATGAATTATTTGTTTAAAAATGGTCGTTATATGAATGAAGAAGGAAAAATCGTAGCAACAGATCTTCTCGTACAAGACGGTAAAATCGCTAAGGTAGCAGAAAAAATTACGGCAGATAATGCTGAAGTAATCGATGTGAACGGAAAGTTAATCGCACCTGGATTAGTAGATGTACATGTACACCTTCGTGAACCAGGTGGTGAACATAAAGAAACAATTGAAACAGGTACACTAGCAGCGGCAAAAGGTGGATTCACTACAATTTGTGCAATGCCAAATACACGCCCAGTACCAGATTGTAGAGAACATATGGAAGACTTACAAAATCGTATTAAAGAAAAAGCGCATGTTAACGTATTACCATATGGAGCAATTACAGTACGTCAAGCGGGTTCTGAAATGACAGATTTCGAAACGTTAAAAGAACTTGGAGCATTTGCTTTCACTGATGACGGTGTAGGCGTACAAGATGCTAGCATGATGTTAGCTGCTATGAAACGTGCAGCGAAATTAAATATGGCAGTAGTTGCGCACTGTGAAGAGAATACTCTTATTAATAAAGGTTGTGTACATGAAGGGAAGTTTTCTGAGAAACACGGATTAAACGGTATCCCATCAGTATGTGAATCTGTACATATTGCAAGGGATATACTGCTTGCTGAAGCGGCAGATTGTCACTATCACGTATGTCATGTAAGTACGAAAGGATCTGTACGTGTAATACGTGATGCGAAACGCGCTGGAATTAAAGTAACAGCAGAAGTAACACCCCATCACTTAGTGTTATGTGAAGATGATATCCCATCAGCTGATCCTAACTTTAAAATGAACCCACCGCTTCGTGGAAAAGAGGATCATGCAGCATTAATTGAAGGTTTATTAGATGGAACAATCGATATGATTGCAACTGATCATGCACCGCATACAGCGGAAGAGAAAGCGCAAGGAATTGAAAGAGCACCGTTCGGAATTACTGGTTTTGAAACAGCATTCCCACTTCTATACACAAACCTTGTGAAAAAAGGAATTATTACATTAGAACAATTAATTCAATTCTTAACAGAAAAGCCAGCTGATACATTCGGCTTAGAAGCAGGTCGCCTGAAAGAAGGTAGAACAGCTGATATTACAATCATTGATTTAGAACAAGAAGAAGAGATTGATCCAACAACATTCTTATCAAAAGGAAAAAACACACCATTCGCAGGTTGGAAATGCCAAGGATGGCCGGTAATGACAATCGTTGGTGGTAAGATCGCATGGCAAAAGGAGAGTGCATTAGTATGAAAAGACAACTTATCTTAGAAGATGGAACAGTATTAATTGGAACAGGTTTCGGAGGAGAAATCGAAAAGTCAGGTGAGGTTGTATTTACAACAGGAATGACTGGATATCAAGAAACATTATCTGATCCATCATATTGCGGTCAAATTGTAACATTCACGTACCCATTAATCGGAAACTACGGCATCAACCGTGACGATTTTGAATCGATTCACCCATCTGTAAATGGTTTAATCGTAAACGAAATTTGTGATCACCCATCAAACTTCCGTAATGAAATTTCGTTAAATGACTACTTAAAAGAAAGAAACATTCCAGGATTAGCAGGAATTGATACGAGAAAATTAACGAGAAAAATTCGTCAATACGGTACATTACGCGGACGCCTTTGTAACATGGATGCAGATGTAGAATACATCGTAAGCCAATTAAAAGCGACAGTATTTACAGACCATGTAAAACGCGTATCAACGAAAGATCCATACCCAAGCCCAGGCCGCGGACATCGTGTTGTATTAGTAGACTTCGGTATGAAACATGGTATTTTAAGAGAATTAAATAAACGTGATTGTGATGTAATTGTAGTTCCTTACAACACGACAGCTGAAGAAATTTTACGCCTTAGTCCAGATGGAATTATGTTAAGTAACGGACCTGGGGATCCAAAAGATGTACCAGAAGCAATTGAAATGTTAAAAGACATTATCGGTAAAGTTCCTTTATTCGGAATTTGCCTAGGACACCAACTATTTGCTTTAGCATCTGGTGCGAATACAAGTAAGTTAAAATTCGGTCACCGTGGTTTAAACCATCCAGTAAAAAATCTTGCAACTGGAAAAGTAGCAATTACATCTCAAAACCATGGTTACGCAGTAGAAGAAGAATCAGTTGAAAATACAGAACTTGAAATTACACATGTTGCTTTAAATGATGGAACAGTAGAAGGTCTTCGTCATAAGAAGTTCCCAGCATTTACAGTTCAATACCATCCAGAAGCTTCAGCAGGACCAGAAGATGCAAATGATTTATTCGAAGATTTCTTAACAATGATTGAAAACTTCAAGAAAGAAGGGGAAGAGTTATGCCAAAACGCCTAGACATTAACACAATTTTAGTAATCGGATCAGGACCAATTGTAATTGGGCAAGCAGCGGAGTTTGACTACTCTGGAACACAAGCTTGTCAATCTCTTAAAGAGGAAGGTTACAAAGTAATCCTTGTTAACTCTAACCCAGCGACAATTATGACAGATACTGCAACTGCAGATAAAGTATACATTGAGCCTTTAACATTAGAATTCGTAAGCCGAATCATTCGTAAAGAACGTCCAGATGCAATCTTACCAACATTAGGCGGTCAAACAGGTTTAAACATGGCTGTTGAACTTGCAAAATCAGGCGTACTTGAAGAGTGCGGAGTTGAAATTTTAGGAACAAAATTATCAGCAATCGAGCAAGCGGAAGATCGTGATTTATTCCGTACATTAATGCAAGATTTAAATGAACCAACACCACCAAGTGAAATTATTCATAACCTTGATGAAGCATATGGCTTTGTAAACGAAATTGGTTATCCAGTAATCGTTCGTCCAGCATTCACATTAGGCGGAACGGGCGGCGGAATTTGTCATAACGAAGAAGAGTTAATTGAAATCGTAACAAGTGGTTTAAAACATAGCCCAGTAACACAATGTTTATTAGAGAAAAGTATTGCTGGCTGTAAAGAAATTGAATATGAAGTAATGCGTGATTCAAATGATAACGCGATTGTAGTATGTAACATGGAAAACATCGATCCAGTTGGTGTTCATACAGGTGATTCTATCGTTGTAGCACCGAGCCAAACGCTAAGCGACCGTGAATACCAAATGTTACGCAATACTTCATTACGAATTATTCGTGCACTAGGAATTGAAGGTGGATGTAACGTTCAGCTTGCACTAGATCCATATAGCTTCCAATACTATGTAATCGAAGTAAACCCACGTGTAAGTCGTTCATCTGCATTAGCATCTAAAGCAACTGGATATCCAATTGCGAAATTAGCAGCGAAAATTGCAGTCGGCTTAACATTAGATGAAATCGTAAACCCAGTAACACAAAAAACTTACGCTTGCTTCGAGCCAGCATTAGACTATGTTGTTTCAAAAATTCCACGCTGGCCATTTGATAAGTTTGAATCAGCGAACAGAACACTTGGAACGCAAATGAAAGCAACTGGTGAGGTTATGTCAATCGGACGTAACTTAGAAGAATCATTATTAAAAGCGGTTCGTTCTTTAGAGCTTGGCATTTATCACTTAGAATTAGACCACTTAAAAGAACTTGATAAAGAAACAATGAAAAAACGCATTATTAAAGCAGATGATGAGCGACTGTTTATCGTAGCAGAAGCAATTCGTCAAGGTGTAACGAAAGAAGAGATTAACGAATGGTGTGAAATGGACTTCTTCTTCTTACAAAAAGTTGAAAACATCGTAAATATGGAACGCGAAGTAAAAGCGAATGTAGGAAATATGGAAGTACTACAAACCGCAAAAGAAATGGGATTCAGCGATCACTACATCGCAGCAGCTTGGAACAAAACGGAGCGCGAAATTTACGATATGCGTAAAGAAAATAATATGACGCCAGTATTCAAAATGGTAGATACTTGTGCGGCAGAGTTTGAATCTGCAACACCGTATTACTACAGCACATACGCTGAGGAAAACGAATCAATTGTAACAGATCGTAAGAGTGTAGTAGTTCTAGGATCTGGTCCGATCCGCATTGGTCAAGGTGTTGAGTTTGACTATGCAACAGTTCACTCAGTATGGGCAATTAAAGAAGCTGGATATGAAGCGATTATCATTAACAATAACCCAGAAACTGTTTCAACAGACTTCAGTATTTCTGACAAATTATACTTTGAACCATTAACGATTGAAGATGTAATGCACATCATCGATTTAGAAAAACCAGAAGGTGTTATCGTTCAGTTCGGTGGACAAACGGCGATTAACTTAGCGGCAAAATTAGAAGAACATGGTGTGAAGATTTTAGGAACATCACTTGAAGACTTAGACCGTGCAGAAGATCGAGATAAATTCGAAGCTGCTTTAACAAAACTTGGTATCCCACAACCAGTTGGTAAAACAGCAACGACTGTAGAACAAGCGGTAGCAATCGCAGAAGAAATTGGTTACCCAGTATTAGTAAGACCATCTTACGTACTAGGTGGACGTGCGATGGAAATCGTATATCGTCAAGAAGAACTACTGCACTACATGAAAAATGCAGTTAAAGTTCACGCAGATCACCCAGTATTAATCGACCGTTACATGGTCGGTAAAGAAATTGAAGTAGATGCAATTTCAGACGGTGAGAAT
The DNA here is from genome assembly GCF_038005585.1 of Bacillus sp. FSL W8-0519. NCBI lineage: Bacteria > Bacillati > Bacillota > Bacilli > Caryophanales > Bacillaceae > Bacillus > Bacillus sp. FSL W8-0519. The sequence continues at coordinate 3,722,600 of NZ_JBBOTL010000001.1, read as the reverse complement.
GTATTCATTCCAGGTATTATGGAACATATTGAACGCGCTGGAGTTCACTCTGGTGACTCAATTGGAGTATATCCACCACAAAGCTTATCTGAAAAATTAAAAGAACAAATTATTGAACATACAATTGCACTTGGAAAAGGATTAAACATTGTTGGATTACTAAATATCCAGTTTGTCGTATTCGAAGATCAAGTGTACGTAATTGAAGTAAATCCACGTGCGAGCCGTACAGTACCATTCTTAAGTAAAATTACAGGTGTACCAATGGCAAACGTTGCAACGAAAGTTATTCTAGGGCAAGACCTAGTAGAGCAAGGATACGGAACGGGCTATCATCCAGAAGAGAAAGAAGTGTATGTAAAAGCTCCGGTATTCTCATTCGCGAAATTACGCTCAGTGGATACAACATTAGGACCTGAAATGAAATCAACAGGGGAAGTAATGGGTAAAGATTTAACGCTTGAAAAAGCATTATACAAAGGTTTAGTTGCTTCTGGAATTAACATCCCAACGCACGGATCAGTAATCATTACTGTAGCGGATAAAGATAAAGAAGAGGCGATGGAAATTGCAAAACGTTTCCATGAAATCGGCTATAACTTATTAGCAACAGCTGGAACAGCAAAATCGTTAACAGAGCAAAATATCCCAGTACAAGTTGTAAACAAAATTGATTCTGAAGACTACAACTTACTAGATATTATCCGCCAAGGAAAAGCACAGTTTGTAATCAATACATTAACAAAAGGCAAACAACCAGCGCGTGATGGTTTCCGCATTCGCCGTGAATCAGTAGAAAATGGTGTAGCTTGCTTAACATCACTTGATACAACGAGAGCAATCTTACGAGTATTAGAATCTATGACATTCTCAGCTCATTCAATGAAAGAAATTACGCAAACAAAGCGTCACGAGGTGGTACATGCATGATGCAAAAGCAAAATATGATCGTCGTTAATCAAAAAGAAATCGCAAAGAACATTTACGAATTAGTGCTTCAAGGAACTTTAGTACAGCAAATGAACGAACCAGGGCAGTTTGTACACATTAAGGTAGCAGAGGGCATTGCGCCCCTTCTGCGCCGCCCAATTAGTATTTGTAATGTAGATCAAGAGAAGAACGAATTTACAATGCTATATCGTGCGGAAGGACAAGGAACAAAAACATTAGCCACTAAAAAACAAGGTGAAATGGTAGACGTACTAGGACCATTAGGGCACGGTTTTCCTGTAGAAGAAGCAGAAGCTGGTCAAACAGCTTTACTAGTAGGTGGGGGGATTGGTGTACCACCACTTTATGAATTATCACAGCGCCTCGTTGCAAAAGGTGTACGCGTAATTCACATCTTAGGTTTTCAAACGAAAGATGTTGTTTTCTATGAAGAAAAATTTGCAGAACTTGGTGATACGTACGTTGCGACAGTAGACGGTACACACGGTACAAAAGGATTTGTCACAGATGTAATTGATCATTACGGAATTGACTTTGATATTCTTTATTCATGTGGTCCGTTAGCGATGCTTCGTGCATTAGAAGGACGTTACAAAGAGAAAAAAGCCTATATTTCATTAGAAGAACGTATGGGCTGTGGTATTGGAGCTTGTTTCGCATGTGTATGCCACTTACAAGAAGATCCAAGTGGACATTCTTACAAGAAGGTGTGTAGCGACGGACCAGTATTTCCAATCGGGGAGGTTGTACTATGAACAGATTGCAAGTTGAATTACCAGGATTATCATTAAAAAATCCAATTATACCGGCATCTGGATGCTTTGGATTTGGTCGTGAATATGCACAGTTTTACGATTTAAGTGTACTAGGATCAATCATGATCAAAGCGACGACAGAACAACCACGCTATGGAAATCCGACGCCTCGTGTTGCTGAAACACCGGGTGGCATGTTAAATGCAATCGGACTTCAAAACCCAGGATTAGAAAAAGTAATGAATTCTGAATTACCATGGTTAGAACAATTTGACCTTCCAATCATTGCAAACGTTGCAGGTTCACAAGCTGAGGATTACGTAGCGGTTGCAAAGGAAATTTCTAAAGCGCCTAATGTCCATGCACTGGAATTAAATATTTCTTGTCCAAACGTAAAAACAGGTGGTATCGCCTTTGGTACAAATCCTGAAATTGCTGCTGATTTAACGAAGCGAGTAAAAGAGGTTTCTGAAGTACCTGTATATGTGAAGTTGTCACCGAACGTGGCAAACATTGTGGAAATTGCAAAAGCGATTGAAAATGCAGGTGCAGATGGTTTAACGATGATTAATACATTGCTTGGTATGCGTCTAGATTTAAAAACAGCTAAACCAATTTTAGCAAACCGTACAGGCGGATTATCAGGTCCTGCGATTAAGCCAGTAGCAATTCGTATGGTACATGAAGTAAGCCAAGCGGTTAACATTCCAATTATCGGAATGGGTGGTATTGAAACAGCGGAAGATGTAATTGAATTCTTCTACGCTGGCGCAAGCGCAGTTGCAGTTGGTACAGCGAACTTTATCGATCCGTTCGTATGTCCGACAATTATTGAAGAGTTACCAGCATTACTAGATGAATTAGGATTTGATCACATTTCGGAATGTCAAGGAAGGAGCTGGAAGCAAACATGTCACAGTCGTTAATCGTTGCACTAGATTTTCCGGGGAAACAAGATGTAGAACAATTCTTGCGCCACTTTGAAGGGGAAGAGTTATTTGTCAAAGTTGGTATGGAGTTATTTTACAAAGAAGGCCCTGCGATTATTACGTACTTAAAAGAAAAAGGGCATAAGATCTTTCTAGATTTAAAACTTCATGATATTCCAAATACGGTAAAAAGCGCTATGCGTAGCCTAGCTAGTCTAGATGTTGATATGGTAAATGTTCATGCTGCTGGGGGAAGCAGCATGATGAAAGCTGCGATTGAGGGATTAGAGGAAGGTAAGCAAGAAGGAAAAGAGAGACCGATTTGTATTGCAGTTACACAACTAACAAGCACTTCGGAAGCTATGATGAAAAAAGAGATCGGCATTGAGAAAACGTTAGAAGAAGCGGTTGCTCATTATGCAAAATTAACGAAAGAAAGTGGACTGGATGGCGTTGTTTGTTCAACGCTTGAAGTTCCAAAATTACGTGAAGTATGCGGAAATGAATTTGTAACAGTAACACCGGGGATTCGTCTTGCAAGCGATGATGTAAATGACCAGGTGCGCGTAGCAACACCGAAACGTGCGAGGGAACTTGGCTCAAGCTATATCGTAGTTGGACGTAGTATTACAAAAGCAGAAAATCCGCTTGAAGCGTATAAAACAGTAAAACAACAGTGGGAAGGTGTAACAGTATGAAAAAAGAAATCGCATCGCATTTATTAGAAATTGGAGCAGTATTTTTACAACCGAATGATCCATTCACATGGTCTTCAGGTATGAAATCACCAATTTATTGTGATAACCGTTTAACTTTATCTTATCCGAAAGTACGTCAAGCGATTGCAGCTGGATTAGAAGAGTTAATTAAAGAGCACTTCCCAACTGTAGAAGTTATTGCAGGAACAGCAACTGCTGGTATTGCGCACGCTGCATGGGTAAGTGATCGTATGGATTTACCAATGTGCTACGTACGTAGTAAAGCAAAAGGTCACGGTAAAGGGAATCAAATCGAAGGAAAAGCTGAAAAAGGTCAAAAAGTTGTAGTAGTAGAAGACTTAATTTCAACTGGCGGCAGTGCAATTACATGTGTAGAAGCACTTCGCGAAGCTGGCTGTGAAGTATTAGGAATCGTATCAATCTTCACATACGAGCTAGAAGCAGGAAAAGAAAAGTTAGAAGCAGCGAACGTAGCATCATATTCTTTAAGTGATTACAGTGCATTAACTGAAGTTGCAGCAGAAAAAGGTATGATCGGACAAGCTGAAACGAAAAAATTACAAGAGTGGCGTAAAAATCCAGCTAACGAAGCTTGGATCACAGCGTAACACGAAAAAAGACGACTGCGGGGGAACGCAGTCGTTTTTTTATATTATTGTTAAAACTTCATGTGAAGTTCCATCAATATCAAAGAAAATCATATTCCTGTCTCCTTGCTAACAACTATTTAGCGTTTTCAGCAACCTCATATCCTTTCACAAACAATAGCGTCATATAAGAAACAATAAATGAGAAGATGCTGTACATGCCAACCCAAAAGAAAAATTTTGGAGTAAAGGCGATAACACCTATTATTAAAAAACTAGCAAACGTTACAATCGGCATTACGTAATACGTTTTCGTTTTGCGTGTTCCAATAACAGATACGATAAAGATAAATAACGGACAAATTAATAAGACGAAAATCAATTCATTCATAGGTATGTCCCCTTTTCTAATTGCAGTAATCTGTTTCTTATAAACGTTTTGAAATAATTACTCTCCTAATATAATTTCGCTAAGTAATAACGAATCCCTTTTGAAAACTGATCATTCATGATGAATTTTACAAGCAAAAAACGTAAGCAAGAGAACACTTGCTTACGCTATAGAATAAACATCGCAACGATCGTGGTGACAATTAAGCCAATCATAACTGGTAAAAAGTTTCGACGTGCAAGTTCAAATGGATCGACTTTACAAATCGCAGCGGCAGGAATAAGTGCCCAAGGAATCAACGTCCCGCCCCCGGTCCATATAGCTGCAATTTGCCCGAGTGCTGTTAATGTAGCTGTTCCATGGCCAAGTGCTGTTCCGAAAAGATTGGCAATGGAACCAGCAAGTGATATACCTGAAAAACCTGATCCATCTAAGCCGGTAATGACACCAACGATAGTTAATGTCCCTGCCGATACATATTGATTTAAAGGAACAGTTTGAGATAAAGCGATGCCTAAGTCGTTAATGATTCCGTGTGAACCTTTCGGTAAATAGTCCCCGATAATTTTCACAAAGCCACTATCTCCTAAATAAAAGAGTGCAGCGATAGGAATAACTGGTCCGAAAATTTTAAAGCCAAATTGGAGCCCTTCTATAAAGTAATCGGTCGTTTTATTCAGTCCATTACCTTTGTAGGCGATGAGAGAAATGATGATAATCATAATAACAGTTGTTCCGCCGATAAGTGCAGTTGCGTCGCTTCCTTGTAGTTTAAATTGAATCATGCAAAGGATATCGATGGCATATACGATCGGAATACAAATAGCGAGCCATTTTTTTGTCCGAGTAGATAATGAAGTGAGCGTTTTAGAAGACGCAGTTGATGAAATAGACTCTTGTATAGATAAGCCTGTATGAAATTCTTTTCGTAAGAAGAAAAAAGCGACGGAAGTTGTCACAATGCCCATAACGATAACGAGTGGAACACTTGCAGAAACAACGCTAGAAACAGGAAGACCAGCAGCGTCTGCGGTTAATTTTGGTGCGCCTTGTATAACGAAGTCGCCGGATAAAGCAATCCCATGACCGAACAAGTTCATAGCAATCGCGACTCCAATTGGAGGAAGACCGACGCGTACAGCAACTGGTAATAAAATAGCTCCCATTAAGGCAACAGCTGGAGAAGGCCAAAAGAAGAAAGAAATTGTCATCATCAAAAGACCGATAATCCAGTAGGCGAGGGTAGGGGTACGAATCATCTTTGTAAATGGTGAAATCATTGTATCATTTATGCCAGTATGAACGAGTAAATTGCTCATGGATACGATAATGGAAATGATTAATATAGTTGGTAATAGCTCAGTAATAGCGTAAATAAAACTTTGAAAAATGCCGCTAACGGCAAGAGGGATAGAACTTGTAGCAGTTAATGCTAATAAAAAGATGAAAACGATACAAATAATCGTCGTATCCTTTCGGAAAATAAAAAAGGTAATAATGGTGAGTAAACAAATAACATAGAGAGCGTGTAATAGCGTTAATTCAACTCCCATAACATTCACATCCTTTAGGCATTCGTGTAGTTTATTGTATGAAAGCAGTGAAAGTATGTGAGTATAGGAAACCGAAAAACCAAAATTTCATGTACCGTAGTGGTAAGGTTGAAAAATGGATGTTAAAATACAATTAATCCTAAAAATGGAATTAAAGGAGGGCTTATGCGCAAAATAATTGGGTTTTGGGGCTTTATTCTCTCTTGTAGTCTATTAATCATTTTAAATTTGTTTACAAGCAATGAATGGATCAGTATTATACCTGTTTTTGGGTTTGTACTTATACTTTTATATAACTGGGATGATATGAAACAATATAGCAAGAAAAGTATTGGAATTATGATAGGTATCATCGTTGTTTGTTCATTATTCGTAGGAGTTATTTTAATAGAGGGTCAGAAACAAATGGAGAAAATGTCTATTTTTCAAGAATGGATGTCGTCTGCAAAAAGTCTTTATATTGTAATTGTAGTAGTTATTTTTCTAAGAATTGTTATAAGCATAGCAAGTTACATATTAAAGGAGAAGTAGAATGGGGGAGTACGAATGAGAGAGAAAATAGGTTATTATGGTGTGCTCGTTTGTTTACTATTATCAGTTATTTTAGGGCAATTTTTTAAAAGTGAATGGGTACCAGTTATATTATGTATAGGAGTATTGATTTTTGCTCCTATGTATCGCTGGGACGAGTGGAAAGTATACAGTCGAAAAAAGAAAATTGTTTTCAGCATCGAGTTTGGTATTATAATTAGCGTGATTCCATTTTTGTTACTGAAGGGAAATGAAATAATAGATGGAAATGTAATGTTTCAAGGATGGTTATTTTTTGCGAAATTGTTATATTTAATATGCATTTTAATAGTGGTAGCGCTAGTCGTTAAAAAAGTAAATGAAAAGCTATTCGCTAACGAATAGAAAAAGCCACCAAATAAGGTGGCTTTTTCTCATTTTATTGAATGAGCTTTTTGCATCTTCTTAATTAAACGAATTTGTCCGCGATGATTGATTTCATCTTCAAATACGTGAAACCACTTAAAATAGTTATTTGCTTGTTTGTCATACCAAAAGTCTGTCGTTTTAAACAGCCATTCATCAGGTAACGATTGGAATGTTTCAATTGTTTTGGAACGTACTTCTTGTAATGTATTGATATAAAATTCTATAGAGTTTCCTTTTATTTTCTCTCGCCCAAGATCTCCTAACTCAATAGCAGGTAACCAACGTTCTAATTCAGCTTCCGTTGGTTCACGGTCTTCAAAAGTATGAATCTGGTAGTAAAATTCAACAGCAGCCATGTGATATAATAGCATGCCGATTGAATTTGCTTCCTCATCATATAAATAATCAAGTTCTTCCATTGTTAAATCTTCCACCGCTTGCATTGTTGTATAGCGAGCGTAATTCATCATGGAAACTAGTTTGGAAAATTCAGGATGTAAACTATCGATTTTATCTATTACAAAGTTCAATTACAATTCCCCCTCTTGAAACGAATACTCCAGAGAAGGAATTCTATGTGCAGAGAAAAAATCCTGTTGGAAATTTCGAAATATTAACAAGGGATTATAATTAGTTCTCTATTTGATTTTGTAATAACTTCATATCCGTCTTTTGTAATGACAATATCATCTTCAATTCTACAACCGCCCCAGTTCGGTATGTAAATACCTGGTTCAACTGTAACGACCATACCCTCTTCTAAAGTAGCCTTACTTTCTTGGGATAGGCGGAGAGGTTCATGAATTTCTAATCCAAGACCATGACCAGTAGAATGTCCAAAATATTGACCGTATCCATGCTTAGTAATGTAGTTTCTCGTTATATCATCGATACGTTTTGCAGTTTCTCCAGGTTTAATCGCTTCAGTCCCGCGTTTTAATGCTTCAAGTACAATATTGTATATCTTTTTGAATTCTTCTGATGGTTCCCCGATTACTACAGTACGTGTTATATCGGAACAATATCCGTCGTAAAGTGCACCGAAATCTAATGTAACGATGTCGCCTCGTTCAATTATTTTATTTGATGCGACTCCATGTGGAAGAGAAGAACGAACACCAGAAGCTACAATAATTTGAAATGATGAAGATGCAGCACCTTTTTTTCGCATGAAAAATTCTAATTCATCTCGTACAGTATTTTCACTTATTCCTGGTTTTAGAAACGTAAGAATGTGGTAAAATGCTTCGTCCGCAATATTAGCTGCAATTTTCATTATTTCTATTTCAGGCGTGTCTTTAATGATACGAATATTTTCGATAATTTCGCAAACTTGAATCATTTCCGCCTGTACGTACTTTTGCAAGTTTTTATATTGTTGCAATGTCATGTTGTTTTCTTCAATTCCGAGTTTTTGAATGTTTAATTTTGACACTTGATTTGCAACTTCTTCCTCTAAATTTCCTTTATGCATAATAATTTCAGCATCTTTTATTTGTGATTTTGCTTGATCTACATAGCGGAAATCTGTTATAAAAACAGCTTGATCGGCAGAGATTAAGACGGCGCCAGCACTACCTGTAAAGCCTGTTGCATATTGGCGGTTTTCTTTTTTTGTAATAAGTAACCCGTCAATTCCGTACTTATGTAGTTGTTTTTGGATATTAGTTATTCTTATATTCATTTTAATGCCTCCTTTTTATATTTAATAAAGCAAAACTTGTGCCAATATACTTATTGACAATAAAAGAGAAGCGGGAGTTTTGTGTCAAAAAAACTAGACAAATATAAAATGAGGATGTCAAAAATTTATACAGTAATGTAAACTTGCATATTATAATCTTTCAATTCTAATATTATATTTTTTGTATAAATAAATGGTGATAATTGGTATAATAAGAGGTCGTTATGTTTTCTTGTAGATAAAGGTGCGTAACGAATAAATAGGAATAAGGAATGTGAGTATATGAAGAAATTAAGTAAAGTCATGTCATTTTGCTTCGCTGCTAGTATGCTAGTTGTAACAGGGTGTGAAAAAAGTGAAATCAAAGTTCAAGCAAATGAAACGATTGAACAGCTTGATGAAGCCCCAGAAGTGACAGAAAAAGAAGCGAAAAAGATTGTAAGAAAGAGTGTAGATGCAATAGCAAATGCATTTAGTGAGATGGAAAAAGAAAATGGATGGAGTCGAAATAATCCAGGAGATTTGGCGACAGCGAAAAAAGGAGTTAAGGGATTGGTTACAGAAAAATTTGTAGAGAACCAGCTTCCTAATTCGCTTGAAACATTTAATAGATCTAGAGAGACAGATATGTTGCCATTCCCTATTAATATTGAACCAGAAATGAGATTAACGTATACACAGAAAGATAAAAATTTAACGATTGAAACGATTATACCTTCAAATGATATGGGAAATGAAGCAGAGATATGGGAATTTATTTTCGTTTATAAAGATGGAAAATGGTTAATGGATAAATGGTCATCGCATACACCGAGAGATTTAAAACTTACGAAGGAAGAAGCTAGTGAGTTTCTGAAAATTCGAGGCTTTAAGAATGTCGATTTTGTTAAAGAGGAGAACAGTGGTGACAAAAAATATATTTTTAAAGAAAATGCTAGATTAATTGCTGTAGATGCAAAAACATCGGTTATTACATATGATTTAGATGAGCAAAAGCAGGAAAAAGAAACGAAAGAAAATAATAGTCAAGAACATGAAAACATTAAGGAAAATAGCATGAGTACGCATGCTATTTCTAAAGAAGAGAAGCAGACTAAAAAAGAAACTTCGTCAGCAGTAGGTAAAACTAAAGTTTTAAATGAGTTAGCGGCTCTAGAAAACCAAGAAAAACATACAAATGTCATGTCAACAAATGACATAGTAAATGAAATAGAAGGAAATTATGAACTGTGGGATAATAAACTAAATGAAATTTACAGTACATTAAAAAATACGATGTCCCCTGATGCATTTCAGTCATTAAAAACGAAACAAATTGCGTGGGTTAAAGAAAAGGAAAGTAAGGTTAAAGCAATTGGTACTGATACAAATAACGGGACGATGAGACGTATAGATGCTTCAGAAGAGAAATACAAGATGACAAAAGAAAGGTGTTATGAATTAGTGAATGGGTATATGAACTAGTTGGAACGAATAAAAAAATGCGCTGCTTATAAGCAACGCATTTTTTTATTTAAGCTTTTAATTTCATTACAGTATCAGCATCGGGTGTTACATAAACAGTTTGCTGATTGTCGTACGTAACAAAACCAAGTTTTGCACCACTCGGTTTTTTCACATGGCGTATTTTGGTGAAATCAACAGGTACAGAACTAGACTCTTTTGCTTTACTGTAATAAGCAGCAATTTTGGCAGCTTCTAGTAAAGTTTCTTCAGCAGGTTCTAAAGAACGAATGACAACGTGAGAACCAGGTATATCTTTCGTATGTAACCAAATTTCATCACGACGGGCAAATTTCGTTGTTAAATAATCATTTTGTTTATTGTTTTTACCGACGAAAATCTCTGTGCCATCACTTGCTACATATTTATCTAATACTGGTTTAGTAGGCTTTTTCTTTCCGTTTTTCGTTTTACGATTGCGCATATAACCTTCTTCAGCTAATTCCTCACGAATTTCTTCAATATCTTTTGAAGAAGCAGCTTCCATTTGTTGAAGTAAGCTATCAAAATAAAGAATTTCTTCCTTTGTTTTTTCGATTTGTTCTTCTACAACAACAACGGAATTTTTCGCTTTTTGGTACTTTTGGAAATAGCGTTGTGCATTTTCAGATGGCGTTTTTAAAGGATCTAATGCGATCTTTACAGTTCCACCATTTTCATCATAATAGTTAACGACTTCAATATCTTTATCGCCTTTTTTCAAAGCGTACATATTGGCTGTAAGTAGTTCTCCAAATAGTTGATATTTATCTGCTTTTCCAGCATCTTGTAATGTTTTTTCTAGTTTAATGAGTTTTTTCTCATTTTTATTTTTTTCGTTTTGCATAAAGCGCTCTAAATCATGAGCTTGTTGTTTTACACGGTCACGCTCTGCTTTTCCAAAAAAGAAACGGTCTAGCAATTCACTAACAGATGAGAATGTCTTGTCTTCTCCAGCTAAGTGCGCAAGAGGGAAAAGATAAAAGAATTCTTTCCCATTTGAAGTAGTCATTGTTGGTGAATATGTATGAGTTAATAATGGTTTTTGTATGGAGAAAAATGCGTCAGCTAATGCTTTTTCATTTACCATACCTGCTTTTTTCACTACTTCTTTTGCGAATAACGGTGATATTCCGGTAAAGGTTCCGACTAGCTGTTTATCCATGTTTCCAGATAGAAAGTCCAGCGGTCTAATAAATTCATCATTTGTTTCGATCTGAAGTGGGTTAATTTTATGTTGTGCTGGTGGTGCAATATATTCAGCTCCAGCGTATACAGTTCGATGTCGGTTTACTGCTAAGGAAACGTGTTTTAAGCTATCTAAAATATTGTTTGTTTTTGTGTCTACTAAAATGATGTTACTATGTCGTCCCATAATTTCAATTACTAATGTTTTTAGCGATTCATCACCAATTTCATTTCTGCTACGAACGGTAATTTGAATAATACGCTCTAAATCAATTTGTTCAATTTTTTCAATGAATCCACCTTCTAAATGCTTACGAAGAAGCATACAGAACATTGGCGGAAGTGCAGGTGAATCATAATTTTGATTTGTTAAGTGTAAACGTGCATATGTCGGATGAGCGGAAAGAATCAGCTTTTGATTTTTTCCGTTTGCTCGAATATGTAATAAAATCTCGTATTTTGAAGGTTGATATATTTTTGAAATTCTTCCCGTGTAAAGAGAATTTGCAATTTCATGTGTAATCGCTCTTGTAAATAATCCATCGAATGCCATAAATGAACACTCCTTTCTAACTAAAAGTTAATTATAGCATTTTTTTGGACGAGGCTGAATAAGCTTTCAATAGAGTATGTCTGGAATCAGGAGGTCGATAGCAGGATGAACTGGTATGGAATGCGTGCACATGAAGTGGAAGAAAGAACGAATACGAATGTGAAGGTTGGACTTACAGAGAAAGAAGCAGAAGGGCGAATTAAAAAATTTGGTACAAATGAACTAGATGAAGCAAAGAGGCCTTCTGCACTAATGGTATTTTTGGCGCAATTTAAAGATTTTATGGTGCTTGTTTTGTTTGGTGCAACAATCGTTTCGGCTTTTTTAGGGGAATACATTGATTCTATTGCGATTGTGGCAATTGTTATTATCAATGGTATTCTCGGATTTTTTCAAGAAAGAAAGGCTGAAAAGTCATTGGAAGCTTTAAAAGAGCTAGCCGCCCCGCAAGTAACTGTACTGCGAAATGGAAAGTGGGTAAAGGCACCGTCTAAAGCACTCGTTTTAGGTGATGTTATTAAATTTTCTAGTGGCGATCGTATTGGAGCTGATGTACGTCTTGTTGAGGCGTCGAGTTTATATATTGAAGAATCAGCTTTAACAGGAGAGTCAGTTCCAGTGCAGAAGAAAGTAGAAGCGTTGCAAGGGCAAGATGTTTCAATTGGTGATCAAAAAAATATGGCTTTTATGGGTACGATGATTACACGAGGGTCTGGAACAGGAGTCGTTGTAGCAACGGGTATGAATACAGCGATGGGCCAAATTGCAAATATGTTGCAAAATGCAGAGCAAATGGAAACACCATTGCAAAGAAGATTAGAGCAACTTGGAAAAATATTAATTATTGTGGCTCTTATTTTGACAGCGCTTGTCGTGTTAGCTGGTGTGTATCAAGGGAATGAAGTATATCATATGTTTTTAGCTGGCGTGTCGCTAGCTGTTGCTGCTATTCCAGAAGGGTTACCAGCAATCGTTACAGTAGCTTTATCGCTTGGTGTACAGCGTATGATAAAAAAGAGAGCAATTGTAAGGAAGTTACCAGCAGTAGAAACGTTAGGCTGTGCTTCTGTCATATGCTCTGATAAAACAGGAACGATGACGCAAAACAAAATGATGGTAACACATATGTGGTCAGGTGGAGAATTGTGGAAAGTGACAGGCCAAGGGTATGAACCTAATGGCTCTTTTATGAAAGGTGAAAAAGAAATTAATCCAGCTAAGACGAAATCACTTTATCAACTACTTACATTTGGTTCGCTATGTAATAACGCAAATATTATTCAAAAGAAAAAGGCGTATGTATTAGATGGAGATCCAACTGAGGGGGCGCTTGTAGCTGCAGCAATGAAAGCGGGGATAACGCGTGAGGCGCTGAAAGGGAAATTTGAAATTATTCGTGAATTTCCGTTTGATTCAACTCGAAAAATGATGAGTGTTATTGTACGAGATCGAGAGGGGAAAAAGTTTGTCGTTACGAAGGGAGCACCAGATGTCCTTCTGCAAATGAGTCAAACGATTTTATGGGGAGATAAGCAGCAACCATTAAGTGAGTTGTATAGAAAAGAAGTACAGGCGGCTATTCATAGTTTAGGTAGTCAAGCGCTGCGAACAATTGCAGTTGCATTTAAGCCATTAAAAGTAACTGATTCTACCGAACATGAAAGAGACGTTGAAAAGGATTTTATGTTAGTTGGGATACAAGGTATGATTGATCCGCCAAGACCAGAAGTAGAGCAGGCAGTAAAAGAGTGCAGAGAAGCTGGTATTCGAACAGTGATGATTACAGGGGATCATAAAGTGACTGCAATGGCGATTGCAGAACAATTAAGCATTTTACCACCAGGTGGACGCGTTGTTGAAGGGGTAGAACTCGCAACTATGGATGTAGAAGAATTAGAAAATGTTGTAGAAGATACGTATGTATTTGCTCGTGTATCACCAGAACATAAATTAAAAATTGTTAAGGCGTTGCAAAATAAAGGACATATAGTGGCGATGACAGGTGATGGAGTAAACGATGCTCCAGCTATAAAAACTGCGGATATTGGGATAGCGATGGGAATTACAGGGACAGATGTTGCAAAAGAAGCTTCATCTCTCGTATTGCTGGACGATAATTTCGCTACGATAAAATCAGCAATTAAAGAAGGTAGAAATATATACGAGAACATACGTAAGTTTATTCGTTATTTATTAGCATCGAACGTTGGAGAAATTTTGGTCATGTTATTTGCCATGTTACTTGCACTACCGCTGCCGATGGTTCCAATTCAAATTTTATGGGTGAATTTAGTTACTGACGGTTTACCGGCGATGGCGTTAGGTTTGGATAAGGCCGAGGGAGACGTGATGAAGAGAACGCCGCGTCATCCGAAAGAAGGGGTATTTGCTAGAGGGCTTGCCTGGAAAATTATAAGTCGTGGCTTTCTAATTGGGGCAGTGACGCTAGTAGCATTTATTATTGCGTATAATCAACATCCAAATGAACTGAAATATGCACAAACTGTAGCGTTTGCAACATTGGTACTTGCTCAGCTGATTCATGTATTTGATTGCCGAAGTGAGCATTCTGTTTTCCACCGCAATCCGTTTGGAAATGTGTATTTAGTAGGAGCGGTTATCATTTCATTACTACTCATGCTAGTCGTTATATATTATCCACCGTTACAACCGATTTTTAGCACGATGCCAATACAAGCGAGAGATTGGTTGTTAATTGGAGGTTTATCGTCAATTCCGACCTTCTTATTAGTAGGCTCTTTATTAACAGGGAAAAAGGGGAAGAAGGAAAAGCCAATATTATATAAGAAGGGATTAAACTTGAAATAGTCAATGATATGAAAATGTGATATAATTTACAGAAGGTAGTAGAGCCTTGTCTCTATTACCTTTTTCATTGAGTTATTTCATGGCTTGGATGTGATAAAAAATGATTTGTAGTATGACAGGATTTGGAAGATCGAAAGTAGAGAGTGATACTTTTCAAATTACAGTAGAAATGAAATCGGTGAACCACCGTTTTCTAGAGATGAGTATTCGACTACCGAAGCAAATGACGGTATTTGAAGACAAAATTCGTAAAATAATTGCACAGCAAGTTCGCCGTGGACGTATTGAAGTGTCTATTAGTATAGCGGGTGAAGGGCTTGTTGAAAGAAAATTAAGTGTGAATTGGTCGCTTCTTGAGCAGTACCAATCGATTATGGAAGATATAAAAGGAAAATTTCAATTACAAGATTCTATTACACTCGAGCAATTAATGGCAATGCCAGAAGTAACAGCGATTGAAGAGGTAGAAAACGTAAATGAACAATTTGAGAACAGTTTATATGAGGCTGTTCGCCAAGCTGCTCATATGTTAAAAACGATGAGAGATGGCGAAGGAGAACGATTACATAAAGATATAGCGTATCGCTTACAAGAGATTCATAATTGTGTAAATGCTATTATTCCGCATGCACCAATTGTTACACAAAAATATCGTGAACGATTAGAAAATCGCTTAAAGGAATTACATAATCAAGATCTAGATGAACAAAGATTGCTAACAGAAGTTGCAATTTTTGCTGAGCGTTGTGATATTCACGAAGAGTTAGTTCGTTTGCAAAGTCATTTAGAACAATTCCGTGAAACACTGCAGATTGAAGAGCCTGTTGGAAGGAAAATGGATTTCATCGTGCAAGAGATGCATAGAGAAATTAATACGATTGGTTCTAAGGCAAATGACTTAACAATTTCAAAATATGTTGTAGAAATGAAAAATAACCTTGAAAAAATTCGTGAACAAGTACAAAATATTGAGTAGCTTTCAAAAAATATATAAAGTTATACGTGGTGGAGAAATCGGATAGACTTACTAGGAGGCGCAAACTATGGCCATGCGGTTTTTAAATATTGGATACGGAAATATTGTATCTGCTCATCGAATTATTGCTATTGTAAGTCCGGAGTCAGCTCCTATTAAACGAACAGTACAGGAAGCACGCGAACATAATGCTTTGCTTGATGCTACGTATGGGAGAAAAACAAGGGCGGTTATTGTTATGGATGATGGGCATGTTGTATTAAGTCCAATTCAGCCAGAGACGATTGCACATCGTTTGAATAATAAAGAAGAGTTAAGTGAGGAAGGGTAGGTTTTACATATTTATGAGAAGTAGAAGAGGATTGCTCATCGTTCTTTCAGGACCTTCTGGGGTTGGTAAAGGAACGGTTCGAAAAGAGCTGTTTAGTCATGAGGATACACGTTTTCAGTACTCCATTTCAGTAACGACACGTAAGCCACGTGAAGGTGAAGTGGATGGTGTGGATTATTTCTTTAAAGAGAGAGAAGAATTTGAGGAAATGATTCGTAATGAAAAATTACTTGAGTGGGCTGAGTTCGTAGGTAATTATTACGGAACACCAATTGACTATGTTGAAAAAACATTACAAGAAGGAAAAGATGTATTCTTAGAAATTGAAGTGCAAGGAGCAATTCAAGTTAAGAAAGCTTTCCCAGAAGGTGTATTTATTTTCTTAGCACCTCCAAGTTTATCTGAACTAAAGAACCGAATTGTCGGTCGTGGTACAGAAACTGAAGATGTTATTGAAAATCGTTTAACGGTAGCGAAAGAAGAAATTGATATGATGGACGCTTACGACTACGTTGTAGAAAACGACCAAGTTGAACTAGCTTGTGAAAGAATTAAAGCAATTGTGGTTGGCGAACATTGCCGCCGCGAAAGAGTAGCAAAATATTATAAAGAAATGACGGAGGGTCTATAATTATGTTAAATCCATCAATTGATTCATTATTAACAAAAATCGATTCTAAATATACACTTGTAACAGTGGCTGCAAAACGTGCGCGCGAAATGCAACTTGCTAATAACTGTGTTGTAGAAAAACCAGTTTCTCATAAATGTGTAGGTAAAGCATTAGAAGAAATCGATATGGAAGCGTTAAGCTACGTACCAAGTGAAGATAAAGTAACTGAATAAGACTTTGTCTTCGACAATTTAAAACATAGACTTTATAATTTTCTATGTAACGGTAACAACCTATTTACAAGTAGGTTGTTATTTTTTTACGGTAGTGAAGAAATATTGATACTGATGAGCTGATAATCTTGTTTCAGTATTATAAGTTTGAAAAAGAAAGAGGACGAGCCATATGCTAAAAGGGAAAAAGATACTTTTATGTGTAACAGGAGGCATTGCGGTCTTTAAAGCGGCTGCGTTAACGAGTAAATTGACACAATCTGGTGCTATTGTAAAAGTAATGATGAGTGAGTCGGCAATGAAGTTTGTTACACCTCTTACATTCCAGGCGCTTTCTCGCCATGATGTATATACGGATACATTCGATGAGAAAGACTCAGCTGTTATTGCTCATATTGATTTAGCAGATTGGGCAGATGTTGTACTTGTTGCACCTGCTACAGCCAATTGTATTGGAAAGTTAGCTAACGGTATTGCAGATGATATGATTACAACTACTTTGTTAGCTACTACAGCCCCAGTGTGGATTGCACCTGCTATGAATGTGCATATGTATGAAAATAAAATTGTTCAAAAAAATATGATGACGTTAAAAACGTTAGGATATATATTTATTGAGCCTGGAGAAGGTTTTTTAGCGTGTGGTTATGTAGCGAAGGGAAGATTAGAAGAACCTGAAGCCATTATTGCACGGTTAGAAGAGGCTTTTTCAGAGCAAAAACCACTGCAAGGAAAAAGAATATTAATAACTGCTGGCCCAACTCGTGAAAAGATTGATCCAGTCCGTTTTATGACTAATTTTTCTTCTGGAAAAATGGGATACGCGATTGCGGAAGTGGCAGCGAACTTAGGCGCTGATGTTATACTCGTTTCGGGACCGACAGCATTACATCCACCATTACATGTAACTACGGTGCAAGTGGAATCTGCACAAGATATGTTAGAGGCGGTTATTCAACATTATGAAGACGTAGATGTTGTCATTAAAACAGCAGCGGTTGCAGATTATCGTCCGAAATATGTTCATGATAATAAAATGAAAAAGAAAAATGGCGATGCTGTAATTGAACTTGAGAGAACAGTAGATATTTTAAAAACGTTAGGTGAGATGAAAGACAAACAGTTACTTATCGGTTTTGCGGCTGAAACGACAAACGTAGAGGAATATGCAACGAAAAAATTACGTGAGAAAAATGCGAATATGATTGTTGCAAACGATGTAAAGGCGCAAGGAGCTGGATTTGGTACAGATACGAACATTGTAACAATGTATAGAAAAGATGGAGAAGTTATAGAGTTGCCACTTTTAACGAAGAAAGAGGTTGCTCGTGAAATATTAAAGCAAATTGAAATAATGTTAGAAGATGATCGTCTATGAAATTTGCAAGTGTAATTGTTGATGTACCTGCACGTCAGACAGATCGACCATTTGATTATATTATTCCTAAAAAATGGGAAGATATTGTCCAGACAGGCATGCGTGTAGTAGTTCCGTTTGGCCCAAGGAAATTGCAAGGTTTTATTATTGGGATTAAAGATTCGGTTGAAGTAGAAAGTAAGAAGTTAAAGACAATTCATGAAATTTTAGATGTAACACCCGTTTTAAATGAAGAGTTGTTAAAGCTAGGGTATTGGCTTACAAGTGAAACGTTATGTTATATGATTTCAGCTTTTCAAGTTATGCTTCCAACGGCGATAAAAGCAACATATAAAAAACGTCTACAACTTCGTAAACAAGAAGAAGTAGCACCTGAACTACTGTTTTTATTTCAGGACAAAGAAGCGATAGATTGGGAAGCGATTGAGACGCAGCCACAGCTATACCGCACGATTCAACAAGAAATTAAACATGGCACGATTGAAGTCGTTTATCAAGTAAAAGATAAGGTACAAAAGAAGAAACAAAGAGTCGTTCAACCGGAGTTGCCAGAAGATAAATTAGAATTAGCAGCATTTGAACTGAAAAGTAAAAAACAACAAGATGTCCTCTATTATTTTGTGGAAAATTATAAAAGTGTACCGTTGAAAGTAATAACAGAAGAGTTACAAATAACAGATGCTCCAATTAAAGCACTTGTTAAAAAGGGACTACTCTCAGAAAAGTATGTGGAAGTGTACCGAAATCCGTATGACGATGACGATTTTGAACAAACGAAACCATTCCCACTTACTGAGGAACAAAAGCAAGTTATTACACCGATTTTATCATCAATTACAAATGAAACTTACAATCCATTTTTACTATATGGTGTTACAGGAAGCGGAAAAACAGAAGTATATTTACAATCTATAGCAGCGGTGCTCGAGAAAGGAAAAGAAGCTATTGTACTTGTTCCTGAAATTGCACTAACGCCTCAGATGGTAGATCGTTTTAAAGGTAGATTTGGCTCACAAGTTGCAGTTCTTCATAGTGCGCTGTCTGTTGGAGAAAAATATGATGAATGGCGTAAGATTTTAAGAAAAGAAGTGAAAGTCGTAGTTGGTGCACGTTCAGCTGTATTTGCTCCTTTTGAAAATTTAGGGATTATTATCATTGATGAGGAACATGAATCGAGCTACAAGCAAGAAGATAATCCGAGGTATCATGCAAGGGATGTAGCTGTGTGGAGAGGACAATATCATAAATGTCCTATCGTTCTTGGTAGTGCAACACCGACGCTTGAATCGTTTGCAAGAGCGAAAAAAGGTGTGTATGAATTACTGACGATGGAAAAACGTATGAACGAACAAGCTTTACCGACAGTAGAGATTGTTGATATGCGTGAAGAACTTCGTGACGGGAATCGCTCCATGTTTTCAAAGGCACTGCATGAAAAAATAGCAGATCGGTTAGAAAAGAAAGAACAAATGGTGCTCTTTTTAAATAGAAGAGGTCATTCTACATTTGTTATGTGCCGTGATTGCGGGTACGTTGTACAATGTCCGCATTGTGATATCTCGCTGACATATCATAAAATGAATCATCGTTTAAAATGTCATTATTGCAGTTACGAAGAAAATATGCCGACTGCGTGTCCTGCTTGTCAAAGTACATACATTCGTTTCTTTGGTACAGGTACGCAAAAGGTAGAAGAAGAAATTACAAAACTATTTCCAGAGGCACGAGTCATTCGAATGGATGTAGATACGACGAGTCGTAAAGGGATGCATGAGAAATTATTAAAGGCGTTCGGGGAAGAAAAAGCAGATATATTACTTGGAACACAAATGATTGCAAAAGGGTTAGATTTTCCGAAAGTAACGCTTGTTGGTGTTTTAACTGCTGATACGATGCTTCATTTACCTGATTTCCGGGCGAGTGAAAAGACTTATCAGTTATTGACGCAAGTAAGTGGACGAGCAGGCCGACATGAATTGCCAGGGGAAGTTATAATTCAAACGTATACGCCAGAACATTATAGTATAGAGTTAGCAAAGAACCAACAATATGATGTGTTTTTTGATCAAGAAATGCAAATGAGGCGAACGAGACAATACCCACCTTATTACTATGTTGTACTTGTGACGGTATCTCATCCGGAATTATTAAAAGCAGTACAAGTGACGGAAAAAATTGTCGGTCATTTACGGACGCACTGTTCGCAGCAAACGATGGTGTTAGGACCGGTTGCTTCAGCAATTCCAAGGATAAAAGATAGATATCGTTATCAATGCATGATAAAATACAAACGGGAACCAAACTTAAAGAACGTGCTCAAAATGGTAAATGAACATTATCAAGCAGAAATGCAAAAAGAGCTACAAATCTCAATTGATTTTAATCCAACAATGTTAATGTAGCGGAGGGAAATATGGCAGTTTTAGAAATAGTAAAGCATCCAAATGAAGTGTTAGAAACACCGTGTGAAAGAGTAATTAACTTTGATAAAAAGTTAGTGAAATTGTTGAAAGATATGCATGAAACAATGTTAATTGCGGACGGAGTCGGTTTAGCTGCGCCTCAAGTAGGGGTAAGCTTGCAAGTGGCGGTAGTTGATATCGGTGATGATACTGGGAAAATTGAGTTAATCAATCCATCGATATTAGAAAAACGTGGTGAACAAGTAGGTCCCGAAGGCTGTTTAAGCTTCCCGGGACTTTATGGTGAAGTGGAACGTGCGGATTATATTAAAGTGCGTGCGCAAAATCGTCGAGGCAAAGTATTTTTACTAGAAGCAGAAGGGTTTTTAGCGCGTGCAATTCAACATGAAATCGATCATTTACACGGTGTGTTATTTACATCGAAAGTGACAAGATATTATGAGGAAAATGAATTAGAATAGGTATTAAAAGGAGCGGTTTTTAAATGATAAAAGTAGTATTTATGGGAACACCGGACTTTTCAGTGCCGGTGCTTCGTCGTCTTATTGAAGATGGCTATGATGTAATAGGTGTTGTTACGCAACCAGATCGTCCGGTAGGCAGAAAAAAAGTATTAACACCTACACCTGTTAAAGTGGAAGCAGAAAAGCATGGTATTCCGGTGTTACAGCCGTTAAGAATTCGTGAAAAAGACGAATATGAAAAAGTATTGGCATTAGAGCCAGATTTAATTGTAACAGCTGCGTTCGGTCAAATTGTACCAAATGAAATTTTAGAAGCACCGAAGTATGGATGTATTAACGTCCACGCTTCTTTACTTCCTGAACTTCGTGGCGGTGCACCAATCCATTATGCAATTATGGAAGGGAAAGAAAAAACAGGTATTACAATTATGTATATGGTAGAAAAATTGGATGCTGGTGATATTTTAACGCAAGTAGAAGTGGAAATTGAAGAGCGTGAAACGACAGGTTCGTTATTTGATAAGTTAAGTGAAGCAGGGGCACATCTTCTATCTAAAACAGTACCTTTACTAATTCAAGGTAAGTTAGAACCAATTAAACAAAACGAGGAAGAAGTAACGTTTGCATATAATATAAAACGTGAGCAAGAGAAAATTGATTGGACAAAAACAGGTGAAGAAGTATACAATCACATTCGCGGATTGAATCCATGGCCAGTTGCTTATACAACTTTAGCAGGACAAGTTGTTAAAGTATGGTGGGGAGAAAAAGTCCCTGTAACGAAATCAGCTGAAGCAGGTACGATTGTTGCGATCGAAGAAGATGGTTTCGTTGTAGCAACTGGTAATGAAACGGGTGTTAAAATTACAGAATTGCAACCTTCTGGTAAAAAGCGTATGAGCTGTTCACAATTTTTACGTGGAACAAAACCTGAAATTGGAACAAAGTTAGGAGAAAATGCATGAGACAAAATGTTCGTGAATTAGCTCTTGATGGTTTAATTCAAGTAGAAAAAAGTGGTGCATACAGTAACTTACTTTTAAATAATCTAATTGAAAAAAGTACAATTGATAGAAAAGATATTGGTTTACTAACTGAGATTGTATATGGAACAATCCAACGTCGTGATACATTAGATTATTATTTACAGCCTTTTTTAAAAAAGAAAGTTGAAGCGTGGGTAAGAGTATTACTTCGCTTATCTTTATATCAAATGATTTATTTAGACCGAGTGCCTGAAAGAGCGGCTATTCATGAAGCCGTTGAGATTGCAAAGCGTCGCGGGCATAAAGGAATTGCTGGTATGGTGAACGGTGTATTACGTTCGATTCAAAGAGAAGGTGTACCTTCTGTAGATGAAATCAAAGATCCAGTAGAACGTTTGGCAATTGCAACAAGTCATCCAATTTGGCTTGTCCAAGAGTGGACTTCAGAATATGGTTTAGAAACTGCTGAGAAAATGTGTGAAGTGAACATGTTACCGCCTGTACCAACAGCGCGTGTAAATGTTGATAAAATAACAGTAGAAGAAGCAATTGCATTATTAGCTAGTGAAGGTATAGAAGCGAAGCGTGGCGATTTATCAGATGATGCAATTCAAATTGAAAAAGGGAATGTAGCGCACACAGATGCGTTTAAAAAAGGTTTTCTTTCTATTCAAGATGAAAGTTCTATGCTGGTAGCACGTGCCTTAGAACCAGATGAGGGAGATGTAGTTCTTGATAGTTGTGCTGCTCCAGGTGGAAAAACAACACATATCGCAGAGCGATTAAAAGGAACTGGTCAAGTCATGTCCCTTGATTTACATGCACACAAAGTACGTTTAATTAAACAACAAGCAGAGCGACTTGGTCTAGGAAATGTCGAAACAAAGGCATTAGATGCTAGAAAAGTGCAAGAACATTTTGCAAATGAAACGTTTGATAAAATATTAGTAGATGCCCCATGTTCTGGATTTGGTGTAATTAGACGTAAGCCTGATATTAAGTTAGGTAAAGATAAAGGCGATAGTGAAAGATTATCGACGATCCAACTTGCAATACTAGAAAAAATCGCACCGTTATTAAAACAAGGTGGTCGCCTTGTTTATAGTACGTGCACAATTGAAAAAATAGAAAATGAACAAGTAATAGAACGATTTTTACAAGAGCATCCTGAGTTTGAGTGGGATACTACGATAAAAGAGCGTATGCCAGAAAAGTTAAGTCCGTATATTGATGAAGGTCAAGTACAAATTTTACCGCATTATTTTGCAACAGATGGCTTTTATATTGCTTGTTTAAGGAAGAAGGTGTAGCATCGTGGAAACGACTGTGAGAAAACAAAAGAAAAATTTAGAAACGAAAAAACCATCAATTTACTCTTTACAACTTCATGAAATGCAAGATTGGTTAAAGGAGCAAGGAGAACCAAAGTTCCGTGCTGGACAAATTTTTGATTGGTTATATAAAAAACGTGTAAAAAATTATGAGGATATGTCAAACCTTTCTAAAGGATTGCGTGAAAAATTGTCGAATTCCTTTGATATTACTACTTTAAATACGTTAGTAAAACAAACGTCTTCGGATGGAACAATTAAATTCTTATTCCAATTATACGATGGATATTCTATTGAAACGGTATTAATGCGACATGAATATGGAAATTCCATTTGTGTAACAACGCAAGTAGGTTGTCGTATTGGATGTACGTTCTGTGCTTCAACGCTTGGCGGTTTAAAGCGAAACTTAGAAGCTGGAGAAATTGTAGCGCAAGTAGTAGAAGTGCAACGTGCACTTGATGAATCAGAAGAACGTGTAAGTTCTCTTGTCGTTATGGGAATTGGAGAACCATTTGATAACTACGATAATTTAATGGGATTCTTACGCATCATTAACCATGAAAAAGGACTTCATATTGGTGCGAGACATATGACAGTTTCGACAAGTGGAATTATCCCGAAAATTTATAAGTTCGCTGAAGAAGACTTACAAATTAATTTTGCGATTTCACTGCATGCTCCAAACTCAGAATTACGTTCAAAATTAATGCCGATTAACCGTGCTTATAAGCTACCAGATTTGATGGAAGCTATTAAATACTATGTAAATAGAACAGGGCGTCGTATTACTTTTGAATATGGACTATTTGGAGGAGAAAATGACCAAGTTGAGCACGCTGAAGAACTTGCTGCGCTCTTAAAAGGTGTAAAATGTCATGTGAACTTAATTCCGGTAAACTACGTACCTGAACGTGATTATGTACGTACGCCACGTGAACAAATTTTCTTGTTTGAAAAAACGTTAAAAGATCGTGGAGTAAATGTAACGATTCGCCGTGAACAAGGTCATGATATTGATGCAGCCTGCGGTCAGTTGCGTGCGAAGGAGCGCAAAGAAGAGACGAGGTGACGAGATGAAAGCCGTGTTTCTATCAGATAAAGGAAAAGTTCGTCAACATAATGAAGATAGTGCAGGAGTTTTTCATAATTTAGATGGAAATATTTTAGCGGTAGTAGCAGATGGAATGGGAGGTCATCGAGCTGGTGATGTAGCTAGCTCGATGACCATTCAATTATTCCATGATTATTGGAAGCAAACGCATAATATGAATGAGCCAAAAAAAGTAGAAGAGTGGTTACATACTAGTGTTGGGATTATTAATGAGCGTATATATGAGTACTCTAAGCAACATGTAGAATGTAATGGCATGGGAACAACACTTATAATAGCAATTTGTATGCCGAGCTTTGTGACAATAGGTCATATAGGGGATAGTCGTTGTTATATGGTATCAGAGGGAGAAATCTCGCTTGTAACGGAAGATCACTCACTTGTAAATGAACTTGTGAGACATGGTGAAATTTCAAAAGAAGACGCAGAATATCACCCGAAAAAGAATGTTTTATTAAGGGCATTAGGAACAGAAGAGAAAGTCGGATTAGATGTTAAAACGTTGGTGCTAGAGGAAGATGATCAGTTACTTCTTTGCTCTGATGGATTATCTAACAAAGTTTCTATTGCTGATATGCAACAAATTTTACAGTTAAATGAACAGCTAGAAACTAAGGGGCAACGTCTCATTCAATTGGCGAATGATCGTGGTGGGGAAGATAATATTACCCTTGTTCTGATTGATTATGCGGGTTCGACAAACGAAAGTAGGTGAAGTGCAACGTGCTGATTGGAAAACGCTTAAATGACCGTTATAAGCTGCTGAAAATGATTGGTGGCGGTGGAATGGCCAATGTATATTTAGCTCATGATGATATACTGGGCCGGGATGTAGCGGTAAAAATATTACGACTCGACTATTCAAATAACGAAGAGTTTATTAAACGTTTCCATCGAGAAGCGCAGTCTGTTACAACGTTGTCGCATCCAAATATTGTGAATATGTATGATGTCGGAGAAGAAGATGGTATATATTATCTTGTAATGGAGTATGTACCAGGACAAACATTGAAGCAATACATAATTGAGCGAGGGATGTTATCGATAGGAGAAGCTCTTGATATTATGGAGCAGTTAACATCCGCCATGGCACACGCCCATCATTTTGAAATTGTGCATCGTGATATTAAACCGCACAATATTTTAATTCGAGCTGATGGAGTAATAAAAGTAACAGATTTTGGAATTGCGACAGCTACAAGTGCAACAACAATTACACATACAAATTCAGTACTCGGTTCGGTGCATTACTTATCACCAGAACAAGCACGTGGCGGGATAGCAAATAAACAATCAGATATTTATTCCCTAGGGATTGTTATGTTTGAGTTGTTAACAGGAAGACAACCGTTTTCTGGTGAATCTGCTGTTGCTATAGCTTTAAAACATTTACAAAGTGAAATTCCGTCTCCAAAAAGATGGAATGAAAATATTCCGCAAAGTGTCGAAAATATTATATTAAAGGCAACTGCGAAAGATCCGTTTCATCGATATCAATCTGCCAATGCGATGAAACGAGATATTGAAACGGCGCTATATCCAGAGAGGATAAATGAGCAGCCATTTTACATACCGGAAGATATGGAAGCGACAAAAGCGATTCCGATTATTCAACAAGAACAATTATTTGAAAACGTTACTGATGAAACAATTGTTTTAAAAGGAAGTAAAGTGGATGAACAGACAAGAAAAGAAGAAACGGATTTAAATAAGAAGAAAAAACGAAGTAATAAATGGCTCAAAATTTTAATTACAATATTTTTACTTTTAGCAATCGGAATAACGTTAGCGCTTACTGTTATTCCAGGATTCTTTATTCCAAAAGATGTAAAAGTCCCTGATGTGTCTGGTATGAAATATACGACAGCAGTAAATACATTAGTTGAAAAAGGTTTTGAGGTTACGGAACCTAATATTGTATATACAGATGATGTTGAAACTGGTGATGTCATAAAAACAGACCCTGTGGCAGGAAGAGTCGTGAAAGAAAACTCTAAAATTACTATCTATCAATCAGGTGGAAAAAAGAAAAGTAAGATGAGTGATCTTACAGGGAAAGATTTTGAGAGCATAAGGTCTGAATTAGAAGAAAAATATAAACAAGTTACAATAAATTATATTGAAAATGATAGACCAAAAGGTGAAATCGTTGAGCAAATTCCGACGCCAGATCAAATGGTAGTAGAGGCGGAACAAGACCTGAAAATTTGGGTAAGTAAAGGTCCTTATCAAATTAGACCAGGTGACTTTTCAGGATGGACTGAAAATAGTGTCAATGGTTATTTGAATGAGAGGAAACTAACTCCAGATATAAAACGAGAGTATTCCGATACTGTTGATAAAGGACTTGTAATTTCGCAATCTCCAAAACCAGGAACGCCGTTAAAAGAAGGAGATAAAGTGACGATTGTTATTTCAGATGGTCCTAAGCCGAAAGTAACGAAAACAGTGAAAGTGGATAATATTTCTATTCCGTATGAGTCTTCTATAATAGGTGAGAAAAAACCGCAAACGATAGAAATTTATAAAGAAGATATGCAACAAAAAATGGATAGACCAATTGAAACTAGAACAATTTCAGAGTCGGCAACTATTTCATTAGAATTTGTAATTCAAGAAGGTACAAAAGGACACTATAAAATTGTACGAGATGGTGTAACGATTATTGACAAAGAAGTACCATATCCAACTCAATAATAATGAATTCCATTTTCTTTCTAGAGGGAATGGAATGTATTACTCCTGCCTGTTATGCTGTCTACATATAGTGGACCGTATAACAGGCAAAAATATATGGTTCAAAAAGCTATAAAAGTGATACTGTTATAAATAATATTTTAAATTTAATGGTAGATTAAACGTATTAACTTGTATATATGACGGGTTTTGAAATCTTTATTTAAAGAATGATAATCCATTCAATAGGAATTACAGCTTCACTTTATACAGAATAAAGGAGAATTATATGCCAGAAGGAAAAATTGTAAAAGCTCTAAGTGGATTTTATTATGTGCAGCATGAAGAAGGGATTACACAATGTCGCGGGCGTGGTGTGTTTAGAAAAAATAAAATTACACCATTGGTAGGAGACCAAGTTGTTTTTCAGGCTGATAATCCAAGTGAAGGATACGTGCTTGAAGTATTTGATCGAAAAAATGAACTTGTTAGGCCTCCTATTGCTAATGTTGATCAAGCGATACTCGTATTTTCTGCAGTAGAACCAGATTTTAATCCGGGACTGTTAGATCGATTTTTAGTGCTGATTGAATATCATAACATTAAGCCGATTATTTGCATTAGTAAGATGGATTTAGTGGATGAAAAAATGAGAGAGACTGTTGAATCTTATGCAAATGACTATCGTGAGATGGGATATGATGTATTATTTACTTCTATAAATACATCGGAAAGTATTGACATTTTAAAACCATTCTTAGAAGGTTGTGTTTCCGTCGTTGCGGGGCAATCTGGTGTTGGAAAATCTTCTATGCTTAACGTCTTACGTCCAGAATTAGAACTGAAAACGAATGATATTTCCTCACATTTAGGACGCGGGAAACATACGACAAGACACGTAGAATTAATTGCGATTGGAAGCGGACTAGTTGCAGATACACCTGGTTTTAGTTCACTCGATTTCATAGATATAGAGGTAGAAGATCTTACATATTGTTTTCCAGAGTTGAAAGAAGCGAGCCAATACTGTAAATTTAGAGGGTGTACACATCTTTCTGAACCGAAATGCGCTGTGAAGGCTGCGGTTGAAGAGGGGAAGATTACAGAATATCGTTATAAGAATTACAAACAATTTGTAGAAGAAATTAGAGAGAGAAAGCCGAGGTATTAGTTATGATTAAAATTGCACCATCGATCTTATCAGCAGATTTTTCAAAATTAGGGGAAGAGATTAAAGATGTAGAAAAAGGCGGGGCGGATTACATTCACGTCGATGTAATGGATGGACATTTCGTACCAAATATTACGATTGGACCATTAATTGTAGAAGCAATTCGTCCGATCACATCGTTACCGTTAGATGTACATTTAATGATTGAAAATCCTGATAACTATATCCCGACTTTCGCAAAAGCGGGAGCGGATATTATTACTGTTCATGTAGAGGCGTGCCCTCATTTGCATCGTACAATTCAGTTAATTAAATCTCATGGCATTAAAGCAGGAGTTGTATTAAATCCGCATACGCCAGTTTCAGTGATTGAGCATGTATTAGAAGATATTGATATGGTATTACTTATGACAGTAAACCCTGGATTTGGTGGGCAGAAATTTATCCATTCTGTATTACCGAAAATTAAACAAGTTGCAGAAATGGTTAAAGAGCGCAATCTAGAAGTAGAAATTGAAGTTGATGGTGGTGTAAACGCTGAAACAGCAAGACTTTGTGTAGAAGCAGGAGCAAATGTACTTGTAGCTGGGTCAGCAGTATACAATCAAAAAGACCGCGGTGAAGCAATTCGTGTCATTCGTGGATAATGAATGAACGGGTCTTTATCCCAGTGAATCTTCTAGTGTAGTAAGTTTTCACTATTTATAAAGGGTAGAGAAAAAATATATAAAAAGGCAATCTACCGAATGGCAGATTGCCTTTTTACAATAGAAGGGGAAGGAAACATGATTATTCATATTTTAGCGGGAGGACCCGCGGAATATTGTGCAGATTTTTCTTCATATGAAAATGAGAAAGTAGTGTGGGCGGCAGTTGATAGAGGAGTATATCGTTTATTAAAAAGAGGTATTACTCCTGCTGTTGCGTTTGGAGATTATGACTCGGTTACGGAAGAAGAATTAGCATGGATGGGGCAACAAACAAATGATTTACATATTGTTCCTCGTGAAAAAGATCAAACTGATTTAGAAATTGCGATTAACTGGGCGTTAGAACAAAAGCCGGCACTCATTCGTATTTTTGGTGCTACTGGCGGAAGACTTGATCACGGTTTAGCGAATATACAAATGCTTTTAAAAGGATTAGAAGTAGGAATAGAGATGTGTATTGTAGACAATCAAAATGAAATAAGTGTAAAAAGAGTAGGTACACATATAATTGAAGAAAATAAAAATTTCCCTTATGTATCTTTTGTGCCTGTTACTGAAATAGTGGAAGGGATTACATTACTTGGTTTTAAATATCCTCTAACGAATAAAAAAATAGAGTGGGGATCCACACTTTGTATTAGTAATGAACTCGTTGAGGAAAAAGGTACTTTTTCATTTACTTCTGGCATATTAATGGTGATAAGAAGCACTGATTAAAGAAACAATTTTGCTCCTTACATCATATAGTGACCAAGTGGAGTAATGGGGATTAGGAGGGAAACCATGAGATTTTATACAATTAAGTTACCTAAATTTCTTGGTGGAATTGTTCGTGCCATGTTAAATACCTTCAAAAAAGATTAAAAAAAGCACCTATTACCGGTGCTTTTTCCATTGGTATAGTAAAAAAAGAGCCTAGCGGCTCTTTTTTTTATTATTAAACACGTTCGATTTTGCCAGATTTTAATGCTCTAGCAGAAACGTAAACACGTTGAACTTTTCCGTCGATGCGTACGCGAACTTTTTGAAGGTTAGCGCCCCACTTACGTTTTGTAGCGTTCATTGCGTGAGAACGAGAGTTACCAGAACGAGCTTTTCTTCCAGTAATAGCACAAACACGAGCCATTTATATTTCCCTCCCTTGATACCTTACCATACGTAATTTTTCAATGTTAGTCTTTTATGCGATGCTAAAAACACTACTATAATTTAACACAACTAAAAAGAGAATGCAACACTGTAGAAAAAAGAAATCAAGAAAAATTACTTGACACTATATGTCAATGAAGAAAAGTTGAAATCAAGAAAAATTGCTTGACATATTATAGTGATACATGTTGTATAATAACAATGGACTATTTTGCTCATCATAAAAAAGTGTAGTTTTCAACATAAAATATGAGAGTGAAAAAGAAAGAACGATGGAATTTTCTTTAAAAAGATTATATGATAGTAACTAAAGTAGTCTAACTCACTTTCACCATTTATGAAGGGGGAAAACGAGATGTCAATTGAAATTAAAACGAAGTACGGTCAAATTGATATTAGTACAGATGTAATTGCAACAATTGCTGGAGGTGCCGCGGTAGATTGCTACGGTATCGTAGGTATGGCATCAAAAAATCAGTTAAAAGATGGATTAACAGACATTTTACGAAAAGAAAATTTCACTAGAGGTGTTATTGTTCGTAAAGATGAAGATGAAGTACATATTGATATGTATATTATTGTGAGCTATGGTACGAAAATTTCAGAAGTAGCACATAACGTGCAGACGAAAGTGAAATATACATTAGATCAAACTGTAGGACTAGCAGTAGATTCTGTAAACATCTACGTACAAGGAGTTAAAGTAATAAACTTGTAATGTGCATTAAGGAGGAAAATCTGTGTCAATTCAAAAAATTGATGGAAAACGTTTATCACAAATGATCATTCAAGGAGCGAATAATTTAACGAATAATGTTCAGCTTGTTGATGCATTAAACGTATTTCCAGTTCCAGATGGCGATACCGGTACAAACATGAACTTATCTATGACTTCAGGCGCACGTGAAGTGAAAGCAAATCCTTCACAACATGCTGGTAAAGTCGGCGTAAGTTTAGCCAAAGGATTATTAATGGGAGCTCGTGGTAACTCTGGAGTTATTTTATCTCAGTTGTTCCGTGGTTTCTCGAAATCCATTGAACAAAAAGAAGAATTAACAACAGTTGATTTTGCTGCAGCTTTAGAAGCTGGAGTAGAGGCGGCTTACAAAGCGGTTATGAAACCGATTGAAGGAACGATTTTAACGGTTGCAAGAGAAACGGGTAAATATGCAGTAACAGTTGCGAAAAAACAGCGCGACTTTGTTTTGTTTATGGAAGACGTTGTGAAAGAAGCAAATGCATCGTTAAATCGTACGCCAGATTTATTACCTGTATTAAAACAAGTTGGCGTTGTAGATAGCGGTGGTAAAGGTCTTGTAGTAGTTTACGAAGGGTTTTTAGCTGACTTAAAAGGAGAAACGATTTCTTCTGATGCACCTGCCCAACCATCTATGAATGAAATGGTGCGCGCAGAACATCACCGTAGTGTACAAAGCCAATTGAGTACAGAAGATATTAAGTATGGATATTGTACGGAGTTCATGGTGAAATTAGAAGCTGATAAAGTGAAAGAACATAATTTCTCTGAACAAAAATTCCGTGAAGATATTAGTGTGTATGGTGATTCACTACTAGTTGTATCTGATGATGAAATTGTAAAAGTTCATATTCATGCAGAACATCCTGGAGACGCTATGAACTACGGACAACGTTACGGTAGTTTAATCAAGATTAAAGTAGAGAATATGCGTGAACAGCATACCGCTTTATTAGATGAGCCTGCTATGATGCCTGAGCCAACTAGCCAGCCTAAAGAGAAACAACCGTACGGTATCGTAACTGTAGCTATGGGATCTGGTATTAAAACTTTATTTGAAAGCATTGGCGCGACGAAAGTTATCGAAGGTGGCCAAACGATGAATCCAAGTACTGAGGATATCGTGAAGGCGATTGAAGAAGCAAACGCTGAAAAAATCATTATTTTACCGAACAACGGGAATATCGTAATGGCAGCAGAACAAGCAGCGTCAGTTGTGGATCAAGAAGTGATTGTAGTTCGTTCAAAAACAGTTCCTCAAGGTATGGCTGCAATGTTAGCATTTAATCCAGTTGGAACGCTAGAGGAAAATGAAGAAAACATGAAAGAAGCTTTATCTCATGTGAAAACAGGTCAAATTACGTATGCTGTACGTGATACGGAAATTGATGGTGTGGCAATTCAAAAAGATGATTTCATGTGTATCGCAGATGGAAAAATCGTATCAACAAATGCTGAAAAAGTAGGGGCTGCGAAGCAATTACTAGAAGCACTAATTGATGAAGATTCTGAAATCGTAACGATTCTACAAGGTGAAGATGCAACTGATGAAGAGGTAGCTGAATTAGTTGAATTTGTAGAAGAGAATTTTGAAGATGCAGAAGTAGAAGTACATGCTGGAAACCAACCGGTGTATTCTTTCATCTTCTCTGTAGAATAAGAAAAAATTCGTTTTGAAAATAAATGGATTACTTACTTGCTAATGGATAATAAGTAGTAATATGAAGTTTATTACTAGTTTTTATTCAAAAGGCTAGCATATTGAAGATAAAAAAGAGCCTTGCTGCTAATAGTGAGGCTCTTTTCTTTCGTGTTGTTTATGAGGGATTTGAGTAGTTTCTCTTAGAATGCCTATGATAGAATATATAGGGTGAAAGAGAGCGATTACAGATGTCAATCATGTTAATGGATAATGAATCAAAAAATAATGTGACGGAGCGTGAGAATCTTGAATGAAGTTGTACAAGTTCCTGTTACGGATGTAAAGGGAATCGGAGGAGAAACATCTGAATTACTACACGAGATGGGAATTTATACAGTTTCTCATCTATTAGAACATTTTCCGTACCGTTATGAAGACTATGCGATGAAAGATCTTGCTGAAGTAAAGCATGATGAACGTGTAACAGTAGAGGGAAAAGTTCATAGTGCTCCTTTACTGCAATATTATGGGAAGAAGAAGTCGCGTCTTACGGTTCGTGTCCTCGTAGGTCGTTATTTAATTACAGCTGTATGTTTTAATAGGCCGTACTATAAGCAGAAGTTAAATTTAGATGAAACGGTAACGATTACTGGTAAATGGGATCAGCATCGTCAAACGATTGCGGTATCAGAACTTCATTTTGGACCGGTTGTACGTCAACAAGAAGTAGAGCCTGTGTACTCAGTGAAAGGGAAACTTACAGTAAAACAGATGCGCCGTTTTATTGCACAAGCGTTAAAAGAGTATGGAGATTCTATAGTTGAAGTGTTACCTGATGGATTGCTAAGTCGATATAAATTATTGCCGCGTTATGAAGCGCTTCGGGCGTTGCATTTTCCAACAGGTCAGGAAGATTTGAAGCAAGCGCGTCGCCGTTTTGTATATGAGGAGTTTTTCTTATTTCAGTTAAAAATGCAAACGTTACGAAAAATGGAGAGGGAAAATTCGAAAGGGACAAAAAAAGAAATTCCTTCAGAAGAATTGCAAGAGTTTATCGATGCACTTCCGTTTCCATTAACTGGTGCGCAACGCCGAGTTGTAGATGAAATTATGAAAGATATGACATCTCCTTATCGAATGAATCGTCTGTTGCAAGGTGATGTAGGTTCTGGTAAAACGGTGGTCGCTGCAATTGGTCTTTATGCAGCGAAATTAGCGCATTATCAAGGTGCTTTAATGGTTCCAACAGAAATTTTAGCAGAACAACATTATCAATCGCTCGCAGAGACGTTCTCGCACTTTGGTATGAAGGTTGAATTGTTAACAAGTTCAGTTAAAGGTGTGAAACGCCGAGAGATTTTGGCAAAATTAGAACAAGGAGAAATAGATATCCTTGTTGGAACGCATGCTTTAATTCAAGATGAAGTTATTTTTCATAGGTTAGGTCTCGTGATTACTGATGAACAACATCGATTTGGTGTAGCGCAGCGACGAGTTTTACGTGAGAAAGGTGAAAGTCCAGATGTATTATTTATGACAGCAACACCAATTCCACGTACGTTAGCAATTACTGCATTTGGAGAGATGGATGTTTCTATAATCGATGAGATGCCGGCTGGTAGAAAGGTAATTGAAACATACTGGGCAAAACATGACATGTTAGATCGTGTTCTCGGTTTTGTAGAGAAAGAGATAAAAAAAGGAAGACAAGCATATGTTATTTGTCCTCTAATTGAAGAATCTGAGAAACTTGATGTACAAAATGCAATCGACTTACATAGTATGCTGACTCATCATTATCAGGGGAAATGTCAAGTCGGATTAATGCATGGAAGATTATCATCTCAAGAAAAAGAAGAGATAATGGGGCAATTTAGTGAAAATAAAGTGCAAATTCTTGTGTCGACAACAGTTGTTGAGGTGGGTGTGAACGTACCGAATGCGACTGTAATGGTTATTTATGATGCAGAGCGTTTCGGTTTATCACAGCTTCATCAGCTAAGAGGCCGTGTTGGGCGTGGTAGTGAACAATCGTATTGTTTATTAATCGCGGATCCAAAATCGGAAACGGGAAAAGAACGAATGCGTATTATGACCGAAACGAATGATGGATTTGTATTGTCAGAAAAAGATTTAGAATTACGAGGTCCTGGAGATTTCTTTGGGAGTAAGCAAAGTGGTTTACCAGAATTCAAGGTTGCTGATATGGTACATGATTATCGGGCGCTAGAAACAGCTAGACAAGATGCGGCGTTACTAGTAGATTCAGAAGCGTTTTGGCATAATGATCAATATGCGTCGTTGCGTACGTATCTTGACGGGACAGGTGTGTTCCAGGGAGAGAAGCTCGATTAAAGGGAGGTAACAAAAGTTTTTGTTGCATTCTACTTTTAATGATTATATACTACTGTTAGTACCTAGTCATAAAAATGGATGGTGCGGTATGAAAAAAAGAAGAAGTAAAAAAGAAAGACAAGAATTATTACAACAAACGATAGAAACGAATCCTTTTATTACGGATGAAGATTTAGCAGAAAAATTTCAAGTGAGTATACAAACTGTACGTCTTGATCGTATGGAATTATCTATTCCTGAATTAAGAGAAAGAATTAAACATGTAGCTACAAAGCAACATGAAGAAGATGTGAAATCTTTACCGTTAGAAGAGGTTGTCGGAGAAATTATTGATATAGAATTAGATAGACATGCGATTTCTATTTTTGAAGTGAAGGTAGAACACGTATTTAAAAGAAATCAAATTGCCCGTGGGCATCATTTGTTTGCACAAGCAAACTCACTAGCTGTTGCGGTTATTGATGAAGAATTAGCTTTAACTGCAAAGTCTACCATTCGATACATTCGTCCTGTAAAATTAGGAGAGCGTGTTGTTGCAAAAGCGCGCGTGGAAGATGTAGAGAATGATAAAGGGCGGACGGTTGTCAAAGTGCGTAGCTTCGTTGGAGAAGAACTTGTTTTTACAGGCACTTTTGAAATGTATCGATCTAGTAATTATAGTGAGGAAGGTAACAACTTATGAAAATCGCAATAGATGCAATGGGCGGCGATCATGCTCCAAAGGCTGTCGTACTAGGAGCAATGAAAGCTATTAAGGAATATTCTGATTTACATATTACGTTAGTGGGGAAAGAAGAGGAAATTCGTCAATACTTAACGAGTGAAGAACGAATTACTATACTTCATACAGACGAAAAAATCGAATCGACAGATGAACCAGTAAGAGCGGTTCGTCGAAAAAAACAAGCTTCAATGGTACTTGCGGCGCAGCAAGTGAAAGACGGTGTAGCGGATGCTTGTATATCAGCTGGTAGTACAGGAGCTTTAATGGCGGCTGGATTGTTTGTTGTAGGTCGTATGGAAGGAATTGAGCGACCAGCTTTATCCCCTACAATGCCAACTGTTGATGGAGAAGGTTTTGTTATGTTAGATGTTGGAGCGAACGTTGATGCAAAACCAATTCATTTATATCAATATGCAGTAATGGGATCTGTATACGCTGAGAAAGTAAGAGGAATTAAAAATCCTCGCGTTGGACTTTTAAACGTTGGAACAGAAGATGGTAAAGGTAACGAGCTTTCAAAACAAGTCTTTGCAATGCTTAAAGATGCGCCAATTAATTTTGTTGGGAACGTTGAATCAAGAGATTTATTGCAAGGTGTAGCAGATGTTGTTGTATGTGACGGTTTTACAGGGAATGTAGCACTGAAATCATTAGAAGGAACAGCACTTGCATTATTCTCTATGTTAAAAGAGCAGTTAATGAGTTCGTTTACGAGCAAATTAGCAGCGGCGGTATTAAAACCAAAACTTATGGTATTAAAAGATAAAATGGATTATTCGGAGTATGGAGGAGCCGCGTTATTTGGATTGAAAGCTCCTGTCATTAAGGCTCACGGTTCTTCCAATGACCAATCAATATTTAGTGCGATTCGTCAAACGAGAGAAATGGTAGCGAAAGAAGTTATTCCTACTATTTCAAGCGTAATGGAGAAAGAGCCACTCCAATAAGAGGAGGATTTGAAATGGGAAAACTAGCATTTCTTTTTCCGGGCCAAGGTTCACAGGCAGTTGGAATGGGTAAACAGTTAGCAGAGAATAATAAAGAGGTTGCAAATGTATTTGTAAAAGCAGATGAGGTGTTGCAAGACTCACTTTCAGAAGTGATTTTTGAAGGGCCGCAGGAAAAGCTTACGTTAACAACAAATGCGCAACCTGCTTTATTAACAACGAGTTTTGCTATTTTGACAGCTTTAAAAGAGTATGATATTACACCAGACTTTGTCGCAGGGCATAGTTTAGGTGAGTATAGCGCTCTTGTAGCAGCAGGTGCATTAACTTTTGAGGATGCAGTATATGCTGTAAGGAAACGTGGGGAATATATGGAAGAAGCTGTTCCTGGCGGAGAAGGTGCAATGGCGGCTATTTTAGGTGCTGATCCACATATGCTGAAACAAGTTACAGAAGAAGTAACAAGTGAAGGGTATGCAGTACAAATTGCTAATATGAATAGTACGAAGCAAATTGTGATTTCTGGAACAAAGCAAGGAGTCGAGATTGCTTCTCAAAGAGCGAAAGAACATGGTGCAAAGAGAGCAATTCCGCTTAAAGTAAGTGGACCGTTCCACTCTGCGCTTATGAAGCCAGCGGCGGAGAAATTCCAAAGTGTCTTAAATGAAATTACAATTCAAGATACGAATATTCCGGTAATCGCAAATGTAACAGCAGACGTTATTACAAGTGGTGCACATATTCAAGAAAAGCTAATCGAGCAGCTCTATTCGCCTGTCTTATGGTATCCATCCATTGAATATATGGTGAGTCAAGGGGTAGATACATTTATTGAGATTGGACCTGGGAAAGTACTTGCTGGACTTATGAAGTCAATTGATTCATCAGTGAAAGCATACGCGATATACGATGAAGAGACATTACAAGATACCATTTCGAATTTGAGAGGAGAAAACTGATGTTAAAAGGGAAAGTAGCATTAGTAACGGGTGCTTCACGTGGAATTGGTCGCGCAATTGCGATTGATTTAGCAAAACAAGGGGCAAATGTTGTAGTAAATTATGCTGGTAACGAGCAAAAGGCAAATGAAGTAGTTGATGAAATAAAGAAATTAGGTTCGGATGCAATTGCAGTAAGAGCAGATGTTGCAAATGCTGAAGACGTTACAAATATGGTGAAACAAACTGTAGATGTATTTGGACAAGTTGA
This sequence comes from Bacillus sp. FSL W8-0519, assembly GCF_038005585.1. Classification (NCBI taxonomy): domain Bacteria; kingdom Bacillati; phylum Bacillota; class Bacilli; order Caryophanales; family Bacillaceae; genus Bacillus; species Bacillus sp. FSL W8-0519. Next base: position 3,684,851 of record NZ_JBBOTL010000001.1, on the reverse strand, counting down.
TATTCTTGTAAATAATGCAGGTGTAACAAAAGATAATTTATTAATGCGTATGAAAGAAGAAGAATGGGATACAGTTATTAATACAAACCTAAAAGGTGTATTCTTATGTACAAAGGCAGTATCTCGATATATGATGCGTCAACGTCATGGACGTATTGTAAATATCGCTTCTGTTGTCGGAGTAACGGGAAACCCAGGACAAGCAAACTATGTTGCTGCTAAAGCAGGTGTAATCGGATTAACAAAAACATCAGCAAAAGAGTTAGCAAGCCGCAATATTACTGTAAATGCAATTGCTCCTGGATTTATTGCGACAGATATGACAGACGTATTAGATGAAAATATAAAAGCTGAAATGTTAAAATTAATTCCTGCAGCTCAGTTTGGTGAAGCGCAAGATATCGCAAATGCTGTAACGTTTTTTGCTTCTGATCAAAGCAAATATATTACAGGTCAAACGTTAAATGTTGATGGCGGTATGGTAATGTAATAAAAGAATCGATTTCAGCTAGTTTTTTTGGACAATATTTAATATAATATTTGAGGGGAGGTGAATGGAATGGCAGATGTTTTAGAGCGTGTAACAAAAATTATCGTTGATCGTTTAGGAGTAGAAGAAACAGAAGTAGTACCAGCTGCAAGCTTCAAGGAAGATTTAGGAGCAGACTCCCTAGATGTAGTAGAACTTGTAATGCAATTAGAAGACGAATTCGAAATGGAAATTTCTGATGAAGATGCTGAAAAGATTGCTACTGTTGGCGATGCTGTGACTTACATAGAGAGTCATCTATAATGCTTGAATGAAGTCCCGTTTTTTAGCGGGGCTTCTCGGCTTATATCTGGAGGGACCTATGCCGTACCGTAAATATAGAGAAAAAAAATACGAAACAAAATATCGTGAAGCGTTTAAAGTATTTCAAGAAAAAATAGGTATTACGTTTACAGATGAAAAATTATTGATTCAAGCATTTACGCATTCATCGTATGTGAATGAGCATCGAAAAAAACCGCATGAAGACAATGAGCGTCTCGAATTTCTTGGAGATGCAGTATTGGAACTTACTGTATCGCAGTATCTGTTTCAAAAATATCCGACAATGAGCGAAGGAGAGTTAACAAAACTACGTGCAGCTATTGTATGTGAACCATCTCTTGTTCGTTTTGCAAACGAGTTGTCATTTGGTAGCCTAGTTTTATTAGGAAAAGGTGAGGAAATGACAGGCGGACGTGAACGACCAGCTTTATTAGCGGATGTCTTTGAAGCGTTTATTGGTGCCCTTTATCTTGATCAAGGGTTAGAAACAGTATGGGGCTTCTTAAAAGAAATTGTATACCCTAAAATTAATGAAGGTGCTTTTTCTCATGTGATGGATTATAAGAGTCAATTACAAGAGTTGATTCAGCGTGATGGTAGTGGCAATATTGAGTATCAAATTTTGCAAGAAAAAGGACCGGCTCACAATCGGGAATTTGTGTCACGTGTTACGTTAAATAACGTGGCCTTAGGTCTTGGTAGTGGCAAGTCGAAAAAAGAAGCAGAGCAACAAGCTGCTGCAGAAGCGTTGAAAAAGTTAAAAGAACAACTATAAGGAATCCCCCTTTGAATGAGGGGGATTCCTTGTGCATAGAATGAAACTTTCCTTTCGTTTATAAATGTAAGGAAATGAAATCCGTATAATCGTTTGTTTTTGTATAAACAACATTTATAGCAATGGAGAATAGGAGGAAGGCCTTTCGTGTTTTTAAAAAGATTAGAAATAGCAGGATTTAAGTCTTTTGCTGAGCGTGTATCTGTCGATTTTGTCCCAGGTGTAACGTCTGTAGTAGGACCTAATGGAAGCGGGAAAAGTAATATTACTGATGCCATTCGTTGGGTACTTGGTGAACAATCGGCAAAATCATTACGTGGTGCAAAGATGGAAGATATTATTTTTGCAGGTAGTGATACGAGAAGAGCGGTTAATGTTGCTGAAGTAACATTAACTTTAAATAATGAAGATCAACGTTTACCGATTGAATATAATGAGGTGTGTGTAACGCGTCGTGTATCTCGTTCTGGTGATAGTGATTTTTATATTAATAAACAATCATGCAGGTTGAAAGATATTATCGATTTATTTATGGACTCTGGTATGGGAAGAGAAGCTTTTTCGATTATTAGCCAGGGGAAAGTTGAAGAAATTTTAAGTAGTAAATCAGAAGAACGTCGTGGTGTATTTGAAGAAGCGGCGGGAGTGCTGAAATACAAACTTCGTAAAAAGAAAGCTGAAGGTAAATTAGCAGACACACAAGAAAACTTAAATCGTGTACAAGATATAATTCACGAATTAAGTAGTCAAGTAGAACCTTTAGAAAGACAAGCTTCTATTGCAAAGGATTATCTCGAGAAAAAAGAAGAATTAGAGAAAGTAGAAGCGGCGCTTATTGTACATGAAATTGAAGAATTACATGAGAAATGGGAAGCGCTTCGAAATCAGTTTGGGCATAATAAAAACGAAGAAGCGAAAATGTCAACGCATTTACAAAAAGGTGAAGAAGAGCTAGAGGAATTACGAGGCCAATTACAAGCAGTAGATGAGTCTGTAGATTCCCTGCAAGAAGTACTTTTGCTTTCTAGTAAAGAACTAGAAAAGTTAGAAGGACAGCGTGAGCTATTAAAAGAGAGAAAGCAAAATGCAACGACGCATTGTGCACAACTCGAACAGTTAATTGTTGAATTAACAGAGAAAGCTACAAGTTATGATGGTGAAATTGAATCGAGTACAGAAGTATTGATGCAATTTGTAAATCATGTAAAAGAGTTGGAGACGAAATTGCATGATAATGAGCAATTACTTGCAACGTTTGCTGACAATTTAGAAGAGCAAATTGAGAATTTAAAAGGTGACTATATTGAACTTTTAAATCAACAAGCTAGTCATCGTAATGAGTTATCTATGATTGAAGAACAATCTAAACAACAAAACTCAAAAAATGAACGCCTTGATGAAGAAAATGCGAAATATGTAGAAATGCGTATGGAAATTACAGCGAAAAAGACAAAACTTGTGGAAAGTTATGAACAAGTAAAAGAAAAAGTAGCTGGAATCCTTTCGAATATACAAAAGACAGAAGCGGCACTTGGGAAATGCAAGGCGCAGTATAGTGAAAACGAAACAAAACTGTATCAAGCATATCAATTTGTACAACAGGCACGTTCTCGAAAAGAAATGCTAGAAGAGATGCAAGAGGACTACTCTGGTTTCTATCAAGGGGTACGTGAAGTATTGAAAGCTAGAGAAAATAGGTTGCAAGGTATTGAGGGTGCTGTTGCAGAACTGCTAACGGTACCGAAAGAATATGAAATTGCAATGGAAATTGCTCTAGGTGCAGCGATGCAGCATATAGTTGTACAAAAAGAAGAACATGCTCGTAATGCAATTGCGTTTTTAAAACAAAATAAACATGGACGAGCAACGTTTTTACCGCAAGCTGTTATTAAAGGTAGATCGTTATCATTTGAGCAATTACGTATTGTAAATCAGCACCCATCGTTTGTAGGTGTGGCAGCAGAACTCGTGCAATATAACAATAAATATGAAAATGTAGTTTCAAATTTATTAGGTACTGTTATTGTTGCAAAAGATTTACGCGGAGCGAATGAGTTGGCGAAACAATTGCAATACCGTTATCGCATTGTAACAATCGAAGGTGATGTAGTAAACCCTGGCGGTTCTATGACGGGTGGAGCGGTAAAACAGGCGAAATCATCTTTATTAGGACGTCAACGTGAACTAGAAGAGTGGACGAGTAAGTTAACTGATATGGAAGAAAAAACAACGAAGTTAGAAAACTTTGTTAAAGCAGTAAAACAAGAGATTCAAGAAAAAGAAGTGCAAATACGCGAACTAAGGCAAAGTGTAGAAGCAGAGCGTGTAGATGAACAGAAATTAAGAGAAGAAATTAGTCGCTTAGAATTAGAAGAACATCGTATTAATGATCGGTTATCTATTTACGATTTAGAGATTGAAGGGTTCTTGCAAGACCAAGTGAAAATGCAAGGCCGTAAAGAAGAGTTAGAAAAGATTTTAGCGACTCTTCAGGCAGAGATTACGGAATTAGACAGCAAAATCACAGCTTTAACAAAACAAAAAAGTGAGCAACATTCTTCGAAAGAAAAAGTTCAAAAAGAAATGACTGAGTTAAAAGTGTTAGCAGCTGAAAAGCAACAACGCTTATCTAATCAAAAAGAAAAAGTAGAACGATTGACGAAGGAAAAAGAAGAAACCGATGCAACGCTTGTCAAAACGAAAGAGGATTTAGCATTCTTAAAACAAGAAATGACATCGAATTCAAGTGGTGAAGAACAAATTACGAATATGATTGAGAAGAAAGCATATGATCGTAATCAAACTTCAGAGTTAATTCGCTCTCGTCGTGAACAACGTGTATCGTTACAAGAGAGAGTAGAACAGTTAGAGCGTAACCTGAAAGAAACAACAGGTAAACATAAATACATTCTTGAGATGTTGAAAGATCAAGAGGTAAAAATAAACCGACTTGATGTAGAGTTAGAAAATAGATTACAACATTTACGTGAAACATATACGATTTCATTTGAAGCGGCAAAACTGAAGTATACAATGGTGATGCCTGCTGAGGATGCACGTAAAAAGGTGAAACTAATTAAACTCTCCATCGAAGAGCTAGGTACAGTAAACTTAGGAGCAATTGATGAGTATGAGCGTGTGGCAGAGCGTCATACATTCTTACTAGAGCAAAAAGATGATCTAGAAGAAGCAAAAACGACATTGCACCAACTTATTACTGAAATGGATGAAGAAATGAAAAAACGCTTTTCTACTACGTTTGAAGGAATTCGAATGGAGTTTCAATCGGTGTTCTCTGAATTATTTGGAGGCGGTAGAGCGGATTTAGTTATGACGAATCCAGAGGACTTATTAAATACGGGTATTGATATCGTAGCGCAACCGCCAGGGAAGAAACTGCAAAACTTAGGTTTACTTTCAGGTGGAGAGCGTGCTTTAACGGCAATTGCGCTGCTATTTGGTATTTTAAAAGTACGCCCAGTCCCATTCTGTGTATTAGATGAGGTAGAGGCTGCTCTTGATGAGGCAAACGTTGCCCGTTTTGCTCAGTATTTAAAGAAATTTAGTGATGAGACACAGTTTATTGTAATTACACATAGAAAAGGTACAATGGAAGAGTCTGACGTATTGTACGGTGTAACAATGCAAGAGTCAGGGGTATCTAAACTTGTTTCGGTTCGTTTAGATGATGGAGAAGAACTAGTTGCAAGCAAATAGAAAGGATGGGACAGTATGAGCTTTTTTAAAAAACTAAAAGAAAAAATTTCAAAACAAACAGATACGGTAACAGAGAAGTTTAAACAAGGATTAGAAAAAACGAGAAATTCGTTTGCAGATAAAGTAAATGATTTAGTCTTTCGTTACCGTAAAGTAGATGAAGATTTCTTCGAAGAATTAGAAGAAATTTTAATCGGTGCAGATGTAGGCGTTTCGACAGTGATGGAATTAATCGACCAGCTGAAAGAAGAAGTGCAACGTCGTAATATTCAAGATCCAAAAGAAGTACAAGCTGTTATTTCGGAAAAATTAATAGAGATTTATAAAGGTGACAGTGATTTTACTAATGAAATTAATGAGCAAAAGGATGGCTTGACAGTTGTTTTATTTGTTGGTGTGAATGGTGTAGGTAAAACGACAACAATTGGTAAGATGGCTCATAAGTTTAAATCAGAAGGTAAGTCTGTTTTATTAGCAGCAGGAGATACATTCCGTGCTGGAGCGATTGAACAATTAGAAGTATGGGGCGATCGCGTTGGGGTAGAAGTGATTAAACAAGGATCAGGGTCTGATCCAGCAGCGGTTATGTATGACGCTGTACAAGCTGCAAAAGCACGTAAAGTAGATGTATTACTATGTGATACAGCAGGACGTTTACAAAATAAAGTAAACTTAATGAAAGAGTTAGAGAAGGTAAAGCGTGTAATTGAGCGTGAAGTACCAGGAGCTCCTCATGAAGTATTACTTGTTATTGATGCAACAACAGGACAAAACGGTTTAAGTCAAGCGAAAACATTCCGTGAAGCAACGAATGTGACTGGTATTGTTTTAACGAAGTTAGATGGAACTGCTAAAGGTGGTATTGTATTAGCAATTCGTAACGAAATGGATGTACCGGTGAAATTCGTTGGATTAGGAGAGCAAATGGATGATCTGCAACAGTTCGATCCAGAACAATATGTATATGGTTTATTTGCGAACTTAGTAGAAACAGAAGAAGTATAAGTGAAAGAAGCGGTATTTTCCGCTTCTTTTTCTATAAAAATATGAGATGTTAAGAAAAAAACTTGACACTCTTTTGTACTCCATGTAAACTAATTCATGTAAAGGGAAATCACTTAACAAAGGATGATCCAACATGCTCGAAAAAACAACGAGAATGAACTATTTATTTGATTTTTATCAATCGTTGTTAACGCAAAAACAAAGAAGTTATATGTCGCTTTATTATCTAGATGATTTATCTCTTGGTGAAATTGCGGAAGAATTTGATGTAAGTCGCCAAGCCGTGTATGATAACATTAAACGGACTGAAGCGATGCTTGAAGAATATGAAGAAAAATTAGTATTACTTCAAAAGTTTCAAGAGCGACAGCGACTTGTTGCAAAGCTAAAACAGCTAATCAGCGAAGAAGAGCATGTGAATGAAGAAATGAAACAAGTTGTTGAAGCTATCGAAAAATTAGATTAGGAGGGCGGCAATATGGCATTTGAAGGATTAGCCGACCGACTTCAACAGACGATGCAAAAAATCCGCGGCAAAGGAAAAGTTTCTGAAGCCGATGTGAAAGAAATGATGAGAGAAGTTCGTCTAGCTCTTTTAGAAGCGGACGTTAACTTTAAAGTAGTAAAAGATTTTGTAAAGCGTGTATCTGAACGTGCTGTCGGACAAGATGTAATGAAAAGTTTGACACCTGGACAACAAGTAATTAAGGTTGTACAGGAAGAACTTACAGAACTTATGGGCGGAGAGCAAAGCAAAATTGCTGTTGCTAATAAGCCACCGACTGTTATTATGATGGTTGGTCTGCAAGGTGCAGGTAAAACAACGACGACAGGTAAGCTTGCGAATTTGCTTCGTAAAAAGCATAATCGTAAACCAATGCTTGTTGCGGCGGATATTTACCGTCCTGCAGCGATTAAACAGCTTGAAACATTAGGGAAGCAATTGGACATGCCTGTATTCTCTTTAGGAGATCAAGTAAGTCCTGTTGAAATTGCGAAACAAGCGATTGCAAAAGCGAAAGAAGATCATCATGATTATGTTTTAATTGATACAGCAGGTCGCCTGCATATTGATGAAGAACTAATGGATGAATTAGCGAAAGTGAAAGAAGTTGCGAAACCGGATGAAATTTTCCTTGTTGTCGATGCGATGACAGGACAAGACGCGGTTAATGTTGCACAAAGTTTCCATGAACAGCTAGGTTTAACAGGGGTTGTATTAACGAAGCTGGATGGTGATACGCGCGGTGGTGCGGCATTGTCTATTAAAGCTGTTACAAATACGCCAATTAAATTTGCTGGTATGGGTGAAAAACTAGATGCACTTGAAGCGTTCCATCCAGAACGTATGGCATCCCGTATTTTAGGGATGGGAGACGTCTTAACATTAATTGAAAAAGCGCAAGCTACAGTTGATGAAGAGAAAGCAAAAGAACTTGAGCAAAAAATGCGTACGCTTTCGTTTACACTTGACGATTTCCTAGAACAACTTGGACAAGTGCGTCAACTTGGACCGCTTGATGAATTGTTAGGAATGCTTCCTGGTGCAAATAAAATTAAAGGGCTGAAAAATGCACAAGTTGATGAAAAACAAATTGGGCATATTGAGGCAATTATTCGTTCTATGACTAAATTAGAGCGAGAACAACCGGAAATAATCAATGCTAGTCGCAAAAAACGCATTGCCAAAGGTAGCGGTACAACGGTACAAGAAATCAATCGTTTAATCAAGCAATTTGATGATATGAAAAAAATGATGAAAACGATGACTGGAATGCAAAAAGGTAAGAAAAAAGGACTAGGTGGATTGAAGTTTCCATTCATGTAAGGAAAAAAGATGGCTCTGTTAAGAAAAAATACTTTACAAAGCAATAGTCTTTTTGCTAATATAATTATCTGTGTGAAATAAATTCGGAGGTGCTTTATAAATGGCAGTTAAAATTCGTTTAAAACGTATGGGAGCTAAAAAAACTCCTTTCTATCGTGTAGTTGTTGCAGATTCTCGTTCTCCTCGTGACGGACGTTTCATTGAGGAAATCGGTACTTACAATCCGGTTGCTCAACCAGCTGAAGTTAAGATCAACGAAGAAGCAGCATTAAAATGGTTAGGAAATGGTGCTAAACCATCTGATACAGTTCGTAACTTATTCTCTAACCAAGGTATCATGGAGAAATTCCACTTATCTAAACAAGGTAAGTAATTGAGGCAATGACTATGAAGAAGTTAGTCGAGACGATTGTCAAGCCTCTTGTCGATTATCCTGAAGATGTAAAAGTTACACAGGAACTTTACAACGGAGAGATAAAGTATCGATTAACTGTACATCCTGAGGATGTTGGAAAAGTCATTGGAAAACAAGGGAAAGTTGCGAAAGCAATTCGAATGCTCTTGTATTCAGTGGGACATCACAATAGTGAAAAAGTAACACTGGAAATTCAATAAACGTAAAAAGGGCGAGGAGTTATTCCTCTCCCTTTTTTAACATTTAAAGAGAAGTTGCATGTTCCATATGTGAAATGGGGATGCTTAATTTATATAGAAACCAGGGGTGACATACTGTTTATGACAAAATGGTTTAACGTAGGAAAAATTGTAAATACTCATGGCGTAAAAGGAGAAATTCGTGTGGTTTCTCGTACGGATTTTCCAGAAGAGCGATATAAAGTAGGGAATACGTTATACATATCGAATGAAAAAGGTGGAGAGCCTTTCCCAGTAAAGATTACTTCTCATCGTCAACATAAAACATTTGATTTATTGACATTTGAAGGATATGGGAATGTAAATGAAGTAGAACAGTTTAAAGGTTCTCTTTTAAAAGTGCCTGAAGATCAATTAGGCGAACTAGCTGAAGGTGAATACTACTATCATGAAATTATTGGTTGCAACGTTGTAACGGAAGAAGGAGAAGCGCTAGGGACAATAAAAGAAGTTCTATCTCCTGGTGCAAATGATGTTTGGGTAATTAAACGTCCAAAAGGTCAAGATTTGTTAATTCCTTATATTGATGATGTTGTGCTTCAAGTTAACATTGAGAATAAATTAGTAACCATTCATGTAATGGAAGGGCTACTATAATGAAAATTGACATTTTAACTTTGTTTCCAGATATGTTTACAGGTGTGTTTGGATCTTCAATTTTAAAGAAAGCACAAGAAAAAGAAGCGGTAGAGCTTCGTGTTGTCAATTTCCGCGATTATACAACGAGTAAGCATAATAGTGTGGATGATTATCCGTATGGTGGCGGCGCTGGGATGGTGTTAACTCCTCAGCCTATTTTTGATGCTGTAGAAGATTTAACGAAAGAGACAGAGCGGAAGCCGCGAGTTGTCTTAATGTGTCCGCAAGGTGAAAGGTTTACTCAGAAGAAAGCGGAAGAGCTTGCAGAGGAAGAACATTTAATCTTTGTATGTGGGCATTATGAAGGATATGACGAACGAATTCGTGAACATCTCGTAACAGATGAGATTTCTATCGGTGACTATGTATTAACGGGTGGAGAGTTAGCCTCTATGGTTATAACTGATAGTGTCGTACGTCTCCTTCCAGGAGTACTAGGAAATCATGCTTCACAAGTCGAGGATTCGTTTAGTACAGGTTTATTAGAGCATCCTCATTATACACGTCCAGCTGATTTTCGTGGTATGAAAGTGCCAGATGTATTAATGTCGGGAAATCATAAAAATATTGATGAATGGCGACATAAAGAATCGTTGCGTCGTACGTACACGCGTAGACCGGATTTACTAGAAGAACGAGAATTGTCTAAGCAAGAAAAGAAGTGGCTAGAACAGATTAAAGAAGGCAAATAAGTGCTTGATATATTTTCTATTGCAACAGCCTTAGCAATATGCTATTATAACACTTGTGCTGCTGAAATCAGTAGCCGTATTAACGATGTTCCGCTGTAATTTATTTAGACTTTATAAGAGCATCTGTTTAAAGGAGAGAATTTAATATGCAACAATTAATCGCAGAAATTACAAAAGGCCAATTAAAAACTGACCTTCCTTCATTCCGTCCTGGAGACACTTTACGTGTACACGTAAAAGTAGTTGAGGGAACTCGTGAAAGAATTCAGCTTTTCGAAGGTGTTGTAATTAAACGTCGTGGTGGCGGAATCAGTGAAACATTCACAGTTCGTAAGATTTCTTACGGTGTAGGTGTAGAGCGTACATTCCCAGTTCACACGCCAAGAATCGCGAAAATCGAAGTACTTCGCCGTGGTAAAGTACGTCGTGCTAAGTTATACTACTTACGTAACCTTCGCGGTAAAAAAGCACGTATTAAAGAAATTCGATAAGACATGTATGGGAGCTTGTAAATGCACAAGCTCCCTTTTTCCAATCTATATAAAATTTTGATATAATACGATCAGCTTACATAATCGTGGAGGGGAAAAGCATGAAGAAAGAAAAGAGTTCACTTTGGGAATGGATCAAGGCAATTTTGATAGCTGTTGTATTAGCAGGTGTTATTAGACAGTTTTTCTTTGCGCCAATTCTCGTAGATGGAGTATCGATGGCGTCTACATTACATGATCGCGATCGAATGATTGTTAATAAAATTGGTTATCACATAGGAGATCCGAAACGATTTGATATTATTGTATTCCGAGCAACGGAAGATAAAGATTATATTAAGCGTATTATCGGCCTGCCAGGCGATGAAATAGAGTATCGTAATGATAAACTATATGTTAACGGAAAGGCTTATGAGGAGCCGTATTTAGACAAGCAGAAAAAACAAATTGCTGACGGACCGCTTACATATGATTTCACTCTTGAAGAAATGACAGGAAAGAAAACTGTTCCAGAAGGTCAATTATTTGTTTTAGGCGATAATCGTCGTTTTAGTAAAGATAGCCGTTCGATTGGTACAATTTCAATGGACCAAGTGATTGGAAAGGCAAATATACTATATTGGCCGTTAAAAGATGCTCGTATTGTGAAATAAAAGAAAAAGAAGGTGGCAACATGGTAATTCAATGGTTCCCGGGACATATGGCAAAGGCTAGACGCCAAGTAACAGAAAAATTAAAGTTAATTGATGTTGTAATTGAGCTTGTAGATGCTCGATTACCCTTATCTTCTCGAAATCCGATGATCGATGAGATTATTACACATAAACCGAGGCTTGTTGTTTTAAATAAAGCGGATATGGCAGATGATCGTTTAACAAAGCAATGGATCGCATATTTTAAAGAAAAAGGCCATATGGCAATTTCAATTAACGCACAGGCTGGACAAGGTATGAAGGAAATTGCAGCGGCTTGTAAAGTGTTAGTGAAAGAGAAATTTGATAAAATGGTTGCAAAAGGTATTAGACCGAGAGCGATTCGTGCATTAATTGTGGGGATACCGAATGTTGGTAAATCTACGTTGATTAATAAGTTAGCGAAGAAAAATATTGCTAAAACAGGAGATCGTCCTGGTGTGACAACAGCTCAGCAATGGATTAAAGTTGGGAAGGAAATGGAATTACTTGATACACCAGGTATACTATGGCCTAAATTTGAGGACCAATTAGTTGGATTACGTCTAGCTACGACTGGTGCAATTAAAGATTCTATTTTAAATCTACAAGACGTAGCTGTTTATGCGCTACGTTTTATGGAGAAACATTACCCAGAGCGATTAAAAGAGCGCTATAATTTAAATGACATTCCAGAAGATATCGTGGAGTTATTTGATGCGATTGGAAAAAATAGAGGCTGTTTAATGGGCGGCGGAATGATTGATTATGATAAAACATCTGAACTTGTACTTCGTGAGCTTCGTGGTGGCAAACTTGGAAAAATGACGTTTGAAACACCAGAAGAGTTTGCAGAGCAGACAGAAGATGCAGAAAAAGTAGAAGAAGTATAAGACGTGCGTTTGTACGTCTTTTCTTTTTTGTATATAAAGGGAGTGGCATGAATGCAAAAAGTGACGATTCAAGAGGCGGAACATTTACTACAAGAAATTATGAGTGAAGAGGACGACCGCTTTCAGATATTAATGAAAGATGAGCGGAAAGGGGTACAAAAGCTCATTTCGAAGTGGTATAAACAAAAAGAGTTAGCACAAAAGGAAAAAGAAAAATTTCTAGAAATGTCTAAATATGAAAATGCATTACGTGAAAAAGGTCTCACATATATCGCAGGTATAGATGAAGTAGGTCGTGGACCGTTAGCTGGGCCTGTTGTGACGGCAGCTGTCGTTCTTCCTAAGGATTTTTATATTCCAGGGTTAAATGACTCGAAAAAGTTGAGTGAAGCGAAACGTGAGCGTTTTTATGATGAAATTAAAGCGCAAGCAATTGCAATTGGAGTTGGAATTGTATCACCGCAAGTTATTGATGAAATAAATATTTATCAAGCGACGAAACAAGCGATGTTAGATGCTGTTGCGAATTTATCTTGTACACCACAATATTTATTAATTGATGCGATGAAACTCCCTACACCAATTCCGCAAACATCTATTATTAAAGGTGATGCAAAAAGTATTTCTATTTCAGCTGCATCCATTATTGCGAAAGTAACGAGAGATCGTATGATGAAAGAGCTTGGAGAAAAGTATCCTGCATATGGATTTGAACAACATATGGGATATGGCACAAAACAACATTTAGAAGCGATTGAAGCGCATGGCATATTAGAAGAACATCGAAAATCGTTTGCGCCAATTAAAGATATGATTCAAAAATAAGCTGCGAAAACGCAGCTTATTTTGTATTTTGACATATAAACATTACTATTTTCCAAAAAGAATAAAGCGATTTCAGTTTTCTGACACTTTATTGTAGACAGCGTGCCAATCATCTTATACAATGGCAATGTAATGTTTTTTAAACATTAAAAAACTTTTCGAGTAAAACAGGAAAACAGGGGAGGATGGGACCATGAATATCCATGAGTACCAAGGTAAGGCAGTCCTTAGAAGCTATGGGGTTAGCGTTCCGAACGGGAAGGTTGCATTTACAGTAGAAGAAGCTGTAGAAGCGGCGAAAGAATTAGGAACGGATGTATGTGTAGTGAAAGCACAAATTCACGCTGGTGGACGCGGCAAAGCTGGCGGAGTAAAAGTTGCAAAAAATTTAGATGAAGTTCGTACATATGCAGAGAGCATTTTAGGAACTACACTTGTGACACATCAAACAGGTCCTGAAGGTAAGGAAGTAAAACGCTTACTTATCGAAGAAGGTTGCGATATTAAAAAAGAATATTATGTAGGTCTTGTTTTAGACCGTGCAACTTCTCAAGTTGTTTTAATGGCTTCTGAAGAAGGCGGAACAGAAATTGAAGAAGTAGCAGAAAAAACACCTGAAAAAATCTTTAAAGAATATATTGATCCAGCAGTAGGCTTACAAGGCTTCCAAGCACGCCGAATTGCATTTAACATCAATATTCCAAAAGAGCTTGTAGGACAAGCTGTGAAGTTTATGATGGGCTTATACCGTGCTTTTATCGAAAAAGATTGCTCTATCGCAGAGATTAACCCACTTGTTACAACAGGTGATGGTAAAGTTATGGCATTAGATGCGAAATTAAACTTTGATTCTAATGCTTTATATCGCCATAAGGATATTTTAGAACTTCGTGACCTTGATGAAGAAGATGCAAAAGAAATCGAAGCTTCTAAATATGACTTAAACTACATTCCTTTAGATGGAAATATCGGTTGTATGGTTAATGGTGCAGGTTTAGCGATGGCTACGATGGATATCATTAAACATTACCATGGCGATCCAGCTAACTTTTTAGATGTTGGTGGCGGTGCGACAGCTGAAAAGGTTACAGAAGCATTCAAAATTATCCTTTCTGACAAAAATGTAAAAGGTATCTTCGTTAACATTTTTGGTGGCATTATGAAGTGTGATGTTATTGCAGAAGGTGTTATTGAAGCAACGAAACAAGTAGGTCTTGAATTGCCTTTAGTTGTACGTCTTGAAGGTACAAACGTAGAGTTAGGTAAGAAAATTTTAAATGAGTCTGGCTTAAATATTGTTGCAGCAGAATCTATGGCAGACGGTGCACAAAAAATTGTTTCACTAGTGGGCTAATAGAAAGCGGGGGAGAAAAATGAGCGTATTAGTTAATAAAGATACAAAAGTTATTGTTCAAGGTATTACAGGTTCTCAAGGGTTATTCCACACAAAGCAAATGATAGAATACGGTACGAAAATTGTCGGTGGTGTAACGCCAGGTAAAGGTGGCACTGATATTGAAGGTGTACCAGTATTTGATACTGTAGAAGATGCAGTGAAAGCAACAGGCGCAAACGCTTCAGTTGTATACGTTCCACCCGCTTTTGCGGCTGATGCAATTATGGAAGCAGTTGATGCAGAAATTGATTTAGTAGTATGTATTACTGAAGGAATTCCTGTATTAGATATGGTAAATGTAAAGAGATATATGGCTGGTAAACATACACGTTTACTTGGACCGAACTGCCCAGGTGTTATCACACCTGATGAATGTAAAATTGGTATTATGCCAGGGTACATTCATAAAAAAGGTCATGTAGGTATCGTATCTCGCTCTGGTACATTAACGTATGAGGCTGTACATCAGTTAACACAAGAAGGTATTGGTCAATCTACGGCTGTAGGTATCGGCGGAGACCCTGTTAACGGTACAGACTTTATTGATGCGTTAAAAGCATTTAATGAAGATGAAGAAACACATGCTGTAATTATGATTGGTGAAATCGGTGGTACAGCGGAAGAAGAGGCAGCTGAATGGGTGAAAGCTAATATGACAAAACCGGTTGTAGGCTTCATTGGCGGCCAAACAGCGCCTGCTGGCAAACGTATGGGTCATGCTGGTGCAATCATTTCTGGCGGTAAAGGAACTGCTGCAGAAAAGATTAAAACGATGGAAGCTTGTGGTATTAAAGTAGCGGAAACTCCAGCAGTTATGGGTGAAACGCTAATCTCTGTCTTAAAAGAAAAAGGTCTATTTGAGACTTGTAAAAACTACTAATCTGTTGAAAGACACCTTCTTGCTTGAAGGTGTCTTTTTACAAACTTCTTGTTAACATAATAAAAATTATGGGTAAGGAGAATTGGGATGAAAAGAGAACGATTATTACATCTTCATTACTTGTTAGCAGACCATTGGAAGGCGATAGAGAGGCTATTACATGTCGATCCAGAATTGAAGGAAATATACAATTTTAATGCAAAACAAATTGAATGTTACACTGGAATATCCTCGAAAAAATCTTCAGAATTAGTAAATTTTCTTCAAAGTTCAAATCTCCCACAATATATATCTTATTTAGAGAAAAATCGATTCTTTTATATGACAATATGGGATGAAGATTATCCAAAATTATTACGTGAAATACAAGATCCTCCCTTTGTATTATATGGAAAAGGAGAAAAAGATTTTCTCGATAAAGTGAATAAATTAGCGGTTGTTGGAACGAGAGAGCCGACTTTATATGGATATGAAAGTTTGAAATTTATTTTACATCCATTATTAGAAAAAGAATGGCTTATTGTCAGTGGATTTGCAAGAGGGATAGATGCGATGTCTCATGAAATTACAGTAAGACGGCATTGCCCAACAATTGCGATACTAGGACATGGATTATCGTATATATATCCAAGAGAGAATCGATATTTATATGAAGTGTGGAATGAATATATATTGTTATTAACAGAGTATCCTCCGCACTATGCACCGAAAAAATGGTATTTTCCAAAAAGGAATCGAATTATTAGTGGCATAAGTAAAGGTGTTTTAGTTGTAGAAGCGAAATCAAGAAGTGGAACACTTATTACCGCAGACCTTGCTCTAGAGCAAAATAGAGAGGTATTTGCACTGCCTGGACCTATATTTATAGATAGTGCATCAGGAACAAATCATCTCATTCAACAAGGAGCGAAACTAGTAAGAAATGCAGAAGATATACTGGAAGAGATTTTAAATTAACCTTATATTTTTATGTTTTTATTAAACAATTATTGACAAATGGTAGATAGGCACTGTATGGTATATTCATTCTTGATTGACAAAAACAAGAGAAATCAATAAGATTAATGAAGACTTGAATCCACCTCTTAAGGAGGCACTAGCATGTCAGATTACCTCGTAATCGTGGAGTCGCCTTCTAAGGCGAAGACCATTGAGAAATATTTAGGGAAAAAATACAAAGTTGTCGCGTCTATGGGACACGTTCGCGATTTACCTAAAAGCCAAATGGGGATAGAAGTAAAGAACAACTTCACCCCGAAGTATATTACCATTCGTGGTAAAGGTCCCGTCTTAAAAGACTTAAAATCAGCAGCAAAAAAAGCAAAGAAAGTCTATCTCGCGGCCGATCCAGACCGCGAAGGGGAAGCTATTGCTTGGCATTTAGCCAATACGTTAAATGTGGACGTTGAATCAGATTGCCGAGTTGTGTTTAATGAGATTACAAAAGATGCAATAAAAGAATCATTCAAACATCCTCGCGCGATTAACATGAATTTAGTAGATGCACAACAAGCAAGACGTATACTAGATCGTCTTGTTGGTTACAATATTAGTCCTTTATTATGGAAGAAAGTAAAAAAAGGATTAAGTGCAGGACGCGTACAATCTGTAGCAGTTCGTTTAATTATCGAACGTGAAAGAGAAATACAAAGTTTCGAGCCTGAAGAATTCTGGACAATTAAGACAGAATTTGTGAAAGGGAAAGACACATTTGAAGCAAGCTTTTACGGTGTAGATGGTGAAAAAGTTCAATTAACGAATGAAACACAAGTGAATGAAATAATTGAACGGCTGAAAGATAATGCGTTCTCAGTTGAAAATGTAACGAGAAAAGAGCGAAAACGTAATCCAGCATTACCATTTACAACATCTTCCTTGCAACAAGAGGCGGCGCGTAAGTTAAACATGCGAGCAAAGAAAACGATGATGCTTGCGCAGCAATTGTATGAAGGAATTGATCTTGGAAAACAAGGAACTGTAGGTCTTATTACGTATATGAGAACTGATTCAACACGTATCTCAGAAACAGCTCAAACAGAGGCACGTACGTACATTACTGAGGCGTTTGGTACGGAATACATAGGAACAGAAAAGAAGAAAGAAACGAAGAAGTCGAACGCACAAGATGCGCATGAGGCAATTCGTCCTACTTCGGTAATGAGAAAGCCAGAGGAACTAAAGAGTTTCTTAAGTCGTGACCAACTTCGATTGTATAAATTGATTTGGGAGCGATTTGTTGCAAGTCAAATGGCGTCTGCTATAATGGATACTGTGACAGCGAGACTCATTAATAATAATGTTCAGTTCCGTTCAAGTGGATCGGTTGTAAAGTTCCCAGGATTTATGAAAGTGTATGTAGAGTCGAAAGATGATGGGGCTGAAGAAAAGGATAAGATGTTGCCACCTTTAGAAGTAGGGGAAACCGTATTTTCGAAGGATTTAGAACCGAAGCAACACTTTACACAACCTCCGCCGCGCTATACAGAGGCTCGTTTAGTAAGAACACTTGAAGAGCTTGGAATTGGAAGACCGTCGACTTACGTACCGACACTTGAAACGATTCAAAAACGTGGATATGTAGGTTTGGATAATAAACGCTTCGTTCCAACTGAACTAGGTGAAATAGTAATTGAACTTATTTTAGAGTTTTTCCCGGAAATTATTAACATTGAATTTACTGCTAACATGGAGCAAAGCCTCGATGAAGTAGAAGAAGGAAATGCGAATTGGGTAAAAATTGTTGATGATTTCTACGTAGGATTTGAACCGCGTTTAGAAAAAGCGGAAAAAGAAATGCGTGAAGTGGAAATTAAAGATGAACCAGCTGGGGAAGATTGTGAATTATGTAATCACCCAATGGTCTTTAAAATGGGTAAATATGGGAAATTTATGGCTTGCTCGAATTTCCCAGATTGTCGTAATACAAAACCGATTGTGAAAGAAATCGGTGTTACTTGTC
Source organism: Bacillus sp. FSL W8-0519 (assembly GCF_038005585.1). Classification (NCBI taxonomy): domain Bacteria; kingdom Bacillati; phylum Bacillota; class Bacilli; order Caryophanales; family Bacillaceae; genus Bacillus; species Bacillus sp. FSL W8-0519. The sequence goes on along the minus strand of NZ_JBBOTL010000001.1, from coordinate 3,666,612 downwards.
CGAAATGTGATAAAGGTCAAATTATTGAACGTCGTAGTAATAAAAAGAAACGTCTTTTCTATGGGTGCGGTACGTATCCAGAGTGTGACTTTGTATCTTGGGATAAGCCGATTGGCCGTAAATGTCCGAAGTGTGAAGGTATGCTAGTAGAGAAGAAGTTGAAAAAAGGCGTACAAGTACAATGTATTTCGTGTGATTATGAAGAAGAACAACAAATGTGAGCGTAACTGCTCACATTTTTTTCGGGAAGAAAAGGAAAGGTGATAAATATATGACAACACAAGTAGTAAACGTCATTGGCGCAGGTCTTGCAGGAAGTGAAGCAGCTTACCAAATTGCAAAACGTGGTGTCCAAGTAAGATTATACGAAATGAGACCGGTAAGGCAAACGCCAGCTCATCACACAGATAAATTTGCAGAATTAGTATGTAGTAACTCGCTTCGCGCAAACACATTAACAAATGCTGTTGGTGTTATTAAAGAAGAAATGCGTTTAATGGATTCTGTTATTATTCGTGCAGCTGATGAGTGTTCTGTACCAGCAGGAGGGGCTTTAGCGGTAGATCGTCATGAATTTGCAGCAAAAGTAACGGAATATGTGAAAAATCATCCGAACGTAACTGTGGTGAATGAAGAAATCACTGAAATTCCAGAAGGTCCTACTGTTATTGCGACAGGTCCACTTACGTCGCCTGATCTTTCTGCGCAATTAAAAGAATTAACGGGTGAAGACTACTTTTATTTCTATGATGCAGCAGCACCGATTGTTGAGAAAGACAGCATTGATATGAATAAAGTGTATTTAAAATCTCGTTACGATAAAGGTGAAGCGGCATATTTAAACTGTCCAATGACGGAAGAGGAATTTGACCGTTTTTACGAGGCTTTAATCGCTGCTGAAACAGTACCTTTAAAAGAATTTGAAAAAGAAATTTTCTTTGAAGGTTGTATGCCGGTAGAAGTTATGGCAAGTAGAGGAAGACAAACACTAGTATTTGGACCGATGAAACCTGTTGGATTAGAAGATCCAAAAACAGGGAAAACGCCATATGCTGTTGTTCAGTTACGTCAAGATGATGCAGCGGGGACGTTATACAATATCGTAGGTTTCCAAACGCATTTAAAATGGGGACCGCAAAAAGAAGTGTTACAGTTGATTCCGGGACTGGAAAACGCAGAGATTGTACGTTATGGTGTAATGCATCGTAATACGTTTATTAATTCACCTAACTTACTTCGTCCAACATACCAATATAAACAACGTGATGATTTATTCTTCGCTGGTCAAATGACTGGAGTAGAGGGGTATGTTGAATCGGCGGCTTCAGGATTGCTAGCAGGTATCAACGCTGCTCGACTTGTAAAAGGTGAAGAGCCGGTTGTATTGCCACCTGTAACTGCAATGGGAAGTATGGCGAATTATATTACTGCGACAAACGCGAAAAACTTCCAGCCAATGAATGCAAACTTCGGTCTGTTTGCACCGTTAGAGAAGAAAATTAAGAAAAAAGCAGAACGTAATGAAGCCTATGCAGCACGCGCTTTAGAAACGATTCGAAATTTTGTAAATATTTAGTCAAATTTCTTGCAAAGGCTACTAAGTTGTGATACGATTTAGTAGCCTTTATTGAGGTGAATTGTGTGAATGTGAAGAAATTGTTACAATTATTCGTTGGATATTTACAAATTGAAAGAAATTATTCAAAATATACAATTGCAAGTTATCAAAATGATTTAGAACATTTTGTGCAATTTATGGAGCGAGAAGGCATATCCTCTTTTTTAGATATTACATACGCGGATGTTCGTTTGTACTTAACGACGTTGCACGATGAAAAGTTAGCCCGTAAATCTGTCGCAAGAAAAGTATCAAGCTTACGAAGTTTATATCGTTTTTTGATGCGTGAAGGTTATCGGAAGGATAATCCGTTTGCACTTGCGTCACTCCCCAAAAAAGAATTGTCAATCCCAAAGTTTTTATATGCTGAAGAATTAGAGGAATTATTTGAAGTTTCTGATACGGAAACCCCGTTAGGTCAAAGGAATCAAGCTTTATTAGAGTTGATGTATGCGACCGGGATCCGTGTGAGTGAATGTGTCAATTTACAACTTACCGATATTGACTTTGCGGTGGGAACAATTTTAGTAATGGGAAAAGGAAAAAAACAAAGGTATATTCCGTTCGGGAGCTATGCACAAGATGCTTTAATTACTTATATAGAGAACGGGAGAAAACAGTTAGCCAAGAAAACTGAAGAACAATCTCATATGGTATTTTTAAATGCGAAAGGCACGCCGCTGACAAGTCGAGGAGTACGCTATGTATTAAATGAACTCATTAAGAAAGCTTCACTGACAATGCGTATAAGTCCTCATATGTTAAGGCATACATTTGCTACACATATGTTAGATGAAGGGGCAGATTTACGTACTGTACAGGAGCTACTCGGTCATGAAAATTTGTCTACGACACAAATTTATACGCATGTCTCTAAAGAAAGATTGCGTTCTGTCTACATGAAGCATCACCCACGGGCATAAATTGCTTTTAAAGCTATAAAAACATATAAAGGAGTTTTTTCTATGGGAAATTTCCACGCTACAACGATATTTGCAGTTCATCATAATGGAGAATGTGCAATGGCTGGAGATGGCCAGGTGACAATGGGAAATGCTGTTGTAATGAAACATACAGCTCGTAAGGTTCGTAAACTTTTTCAAGGGAAAGTTTTAGCTGGTTTTGCAGGTTCAGTTGCTGATGCATTTACTCTTTTTGAAATGTTTGAAGGGAAATTAGAAGAGTATAATGGAAACTTGCAGCGTGCTGCTGTTGAGATGGCGAAGCAATGGCGCGGTGACAAAATGTTACGTCAGCTAGAAGCGATGCTCATTGTCATGGATAAAACAACGATGCTCCTTGTTTCAGGTACGGGAGAAGTGATTGAACCGGATGATGGTATTTTAGCAATTGGATCTGGCGGAAATTATGCGCTTTCAGCAGGTCGTGCTTTAAAACAATATGCAAGTGAACATTTAACAGCGAAGCAAATTGCGAAAGCGAGTTTAGACATTGCAGGCGATATTTGTGTGTATACAAACCACAATATAATTGTGGAAGAATTGTAGAATCGTAAGGGAGGCATTTTATATGCATTTACATTTTACTCCGCGTCAAATTGTGGAAAAATTAGATCAATACATTATCGGTCAAAAGGATGCGAAGAAAGCGGTTGCTGTAGCTTTAAGAAATCGATACCGCCGAAGTAAATTAGCTGAAAATCTACGTGATGAAATTGCACCTAAAAATATTTTAATGATTGGACCGACAGGTGTTGGTAAAACAGAGGTAGCACGACGAATGGCGAAACTCGTTGGAGCACCTTTTATTAAGGTTGAAGCTACGAAATTTACAGAAGTTGGATATGTAGGTAGAGATGTAGAATCGATGGTACGTGACCTTGTGGAAACGTCAGTTCGCATTGTGAAAGAAGAAATGGTAGTAAAAGTACAAGACAAAGCAGAAGAACAAGCGAACCAACGTCTTGTTGAAATTTTAGTGCCGAGTCCGGAGAAGCAATCTGGATTTAAAAACCCATTAGAAATGCTATTTGGTGGCGCTCAAAATTCGAACCAAACAACAGATTCACAGGAAGATGTTGAAATCGAAAAGAAACGTCAAGATGTGGAAAGAAAGCTTGCTGCAGGACTTCTTGAAGATGAAATTGTATCGATTGAAGTGACTGAACAACAGTCTTCCATGTTCGATATGCTGCAAGGAACTGGCATGGAACAAATGGGGATGAATTTTCAAGATGCATTAGGAAGTTTTATGCCGAAAAAAACAAAAAAACGTAAACTTTCTGTAAAAGAAGCAAGAAAAGTCTTGACAAATGAGGAAGCACAGCGCTTAATTGATATGGATGAAGTTACACAAGAGGCTGTTTATCGTGCTGAACAGCTCGGGATTATTTTTATCGATGAAATTGACAAAATTGCTGGTAAGCAGTCGAATAGTGTAGATGTATCACGTGAAGGTGTGCAACGTGACATTTTACCAATTGTAGAAGGATCAAATGTTGCGACAAAATACGGATCAGTAAAAACGGATTATATTTTATTCGTTGCAGCTGGAGCGTTTCATATGTCTAAACCGTCAGATTTGATTCCGGAATTACAAGGGAGATTTCCGATTCGAGTAGAATTAACAAAATTATCGACGGATGATTTTGTTAAAATATTAATCGAGCCTGATAATGCGTTAATTAAACAATATATTGCTTTATTAGCGACTGAAGGTATAGAAATTGAATTTTCAGACGAAGCTATTCGTAAGATTGCTGAGATTGCTTATCAAGTTAATCAGGATACAGATAATATTGGAGCAAGAAGACTTCATACGATTATGGAGAAGCTCCTTGAAGATTTATCGTTTGAAGCATCTGAAATTACGTTAGAGAAAATAACGATAACGCCTCAATACGTTGAGGAAAAATTAGCAACGATTGCTAAAAATAAAGATGTGAGCCAGTTTATTTTGTAATAGTGTCATCAGGTGACTCGCCCTAGTTTCCAAGTGATGAAAAAATATGTGAGTAACATGTAGGAGGAACTTTTGAAATGGAATTATTAGCAAAAACAAGAAAATTAAATGCGTTATTACAGAGCGCAGCAGGAAAGCCTGTAAACTTTAGAGAAATGTCTGACACAATGTGTGAAGTAATCGAAGCGAACGTATTCGTAGTAAGCCGTCGTGGTAAATTACTAGGTTATGCAATTCACCAACAAATCGAGAATGAGCGTATGAAACAAATGCTTGCAGAGCGTCAATTCCCAGAAGAGTATACACAAAGCTTATTCAACATTACAGAAACATCTTCAAACTTAGATGTAAACAGTGCTTACACAGCATTCCCAGTAGAAAATAAAGAATTATTTGGTCAAGGCTTAACTACAATCGTACCGATCGTTGGTGGCGGTGAGCGTCTAGGTACATTAGTTTTAGCTCGTCTTGGTCAAGAGTTCTTAGATGATGATTTAATTCTTGCTGAGTACAGCTCAACTGTTGTAGGTATGGAAATTTTACGTGAAAAAGCAGAAGAAATTGAAGAAGAAGCACGTAGCAAAGCTGTTGTTCAAATGGCGATCAGCTCATTATCTTACAGTGAGTTAGAAGCAATCGAGCATATCTTCGAAGAATTAAACGGAACAGAAGGTTTACTTGTTGCAAGTAAAATTGCTGACCGCGTAGGAATCACTCGTTCGGTAATCGTAAATGCACTTCGTAAATTAGAAAGTGCTGGTGTAATTGAGTCGCGTTCTTTAGGTATGAAAGGAACATACATTAAAGTACTAAACGACAAATTCTTACATGAACTTGCTAAATTAAAAACAAACTAATTTATAAAACTCTTCTCATTTTTTGAGGAGAGTTTTTTGTATAACAGATTGATGTTGTTCGTACATAGCGTCATAATCGCATTTTTTTGAAAGGCCATGAATTGCATTTCACTTTTTTGCTTAAAAGAAATGTAGGTTGGTAATACTAGAATTCGAGTATGAACAAAGAAAGTTTTACATTGTTCGCATTTTCGACTTGATTGTAATATTTCAGTATGATATAGTAAGCAGTGGTGTCAGTACAAAGTACACACGTTTACTGATTTAAGTGTTGGTGCTACGTTTGTAGTTTCGCTTAGAGATGAAGTAAACGGAGGATATCAAAAACCATTTAGGAGGAACTATATTATGTCAGTAATTTCTATGAAGCAATTGCTTGAAGCTGGTGTTCATTTCGGACATCAAACTCGTCGTTGGAACCCAAAAATGAAGCGTTACATTTTCACAGAGCGTAACGGTATCTACATCATCGACTTACAAAAAACTGTGAAAAAAGTTGAGGAAGCTTTCAAAGTTATGCGTGACATCGCTGCTGAAGGCGGAGACATCTTATTCGTAGGTACTAAAAAACAAGCACAAGAAGCTATTAAAGAAGAAGCAACTCGTGCTGGTATGTACTTCGTTAACCAACGTTGGTTAGGTGGAACTTTAACTAACTTCCAAACAATCCAAAAGCGTATCAAGCGTCTTAAAGACATCGAAAGAATGCAAGAAGATGGTACTTTCGAAGTACTACCTAAGAAAGAAGTTGTTCAACTTAAAAAAGAGTTAGAGCGTCTTGAGAAATTCTTAGGCGGTATTAAAGATATGAAAGGTCTTCCAAGTGCATTATTCGTAGTAGACCCTCGTAAAGAGCGTATTGCAGTTGCTGAAGCACGCAAATTACACATTCCAATCATCGGTATCGTTGATACAAACTGTGATCCAGACGAAATCGATCACGTTATCCCAGCGAACGATGATGCAATTCGTGCTGTAAAACTTCTTACATCTAAAATGGCAGACGCGATCCTTGAAGCAAAACAAGGTGAAGAAACTGTTACTGCGTAACAAAGTTGGAAAGGTGATAAGGGGTTCGGCCTTTTATCACCTTTTTTAAGGTATAAACACCTTTATAAAAGGTATAAATACATATTTTAGGAGGATGAAAAGTATGGCAATCACTGCACAAATGGTAAAAGAATTACGTGAAAAAACTGGCGCAGGTATGATGGACTGCAAAAAAGCTTTAACAGAAACTAACGGCGACATGGAGAAGGCAATTGACTTCTTACGTGAAAAAGGTATCGCGAAAGCTGCTAAAAAAGCAGACCGCATCGCTGCTGAAGGTTTAACTTTCATCGAAACAAACGGTAACGACGGTTTAATCTTAGAATTAAACTCTGAAACTGATTTCGTTGCGAAAAACGAAGGTTTCCAAACATTAATTAAAGAATTAGCTGCTCACTTATTAGCTAAGAAGCCTGCTAACGTTGAAGAAGCTATGGCTCAAACAATGGAAAACGGTAAAAAAGTTGAAGAGCACATCAACGAAGCAATCGCTAAAATTGGTGAAAAGCTTACACTTCGTCGTTTCGAAATCGTATCAAAAACTGATGCAGATGCATTCGGTGCTTACCTACACATGGGTGGACGCATTGGTGTTCTAACAGTTCTTGAAGGTTCTACTGATGAAGCGGCTGCTAAAGACGTAGCAATGCACATCGCTGCAGTTAACCCAAAATACATCGATCGTGATGCTGTAACAGCTGAAGAAGTTGAGCATGAGCGTCAAGTATTAACACAACAAGCATTAAACGAAGGCAAGCCTGAAAAAATCGTTGCAAAAATGGTTGAAGGCCGTCTAGGCAAATTCTTCGAAGAGATTTGCTTACTTGACCAAGCATTCGTTAAAAACCCTGATATGAAAGTTCGTCAATTCGTTGAGTCTAAAGGCGCAACATTAAAAGGATTCGTTCGCTACGCTGTTGGTGAAGGTATCGAAAAACGCGAAGACAACTTTGCTGAAGAAGTAATGAACCAAGTAAAAGGTAGTAACTAATACAGATTAGGGAACACATTGTGTTCCCTTTTTTAAAATAAAGATGTAAGCAATTGGAGGTTCATTATGAGTAAACCGAAATATAATCGTGTCGTTTTAAAGCTGAGTGGAGAAGCTTTAGCTGGCGAGCAAGGATTTGGAATCAACCCAGCTGTTATTAAGTCAGTTGCGGAACAAGTGAAAGAAATTGCAGAACTAGATGTAGAGGTTGCTGTTGTTGTTGGCGGCGGTAACATTTGGCGTGGAAAAATTGGAAGTGAGATGGGCATGGATCGTGCAGGAGCGGATTACATGGGCATGTTAGCGACAGTTATGAATTCATTAGCTCTTCAAGATAGCTTGGAGAACATCGGAATTCAAACTCGCGTACAAACTTCAATTGAAATGCGTCAAGTGGCAGAGCCTTACATTCGTCGTAAAGCAGTTCGTCACTTAGAGAAAAAACGTGTTGTTATCTTTGCAGCAGGTACTGGTAACCCATACTTCTCTACAGATACAACGGCAGCATTACGTGCAGCGGAAATTGAAGCTGACGTAATTTTAATGGCGAAAAACAATGTGGATGGCGTATATAATGCAGATCCATCTATTGACCCAACAGCTACGAAATACGAAACACTTACTTACTTAGATGTATTAAAAGAAGGTTTAGGTGTAATGGATTCTACAGCTTCTTCTCTATGTATGGATAATGATATTCCATTAATTGTATTCTCAGTTATGGAAAAAGGGAATATTAAACGTGCCGTGTTAGGCGAAAATATCGGAACAGTTGTAAGGGGGAAATAAATATGGGACAACAAGTATTGAAGTCTGCAAATGAAAAAATGGAAAAAGCGGTTGCTGCTTATTCACGCGAATTAGCAACAGTTCGCGCTGGTCGTGCAAACGCGTCTGTATTAGATAAAGTACAAGTTGATTACTATGGTGCACCAACACCAGTTGTGCAATTAGCGAACATTACAGTTCCAGAAGCACGTTTACTTGTAATTCAACCGTATGATAAAACTTCTATCGGTGATATCGAAAAAGCAATTTTAAAAGCAGATTTAGGCTTAAACCCTTCTAATGATGGAACTGTAATTCGTATTGCATTCCCTGCATTAACAGAAGAGCGTCGTCGTGATCTTGTAAAAGTTGTGAAAAAATATGCTGAAGAAGCAAAAGTTGCTGTTCGTAACGTACGTCGTGACGGTAACGATGATCTTAAGAAGCTTGAAAAAGCTGGCGAGATTACAGAAGACGATTTAAGAGGATATACTGAAGATATCCAAAAAGAAACAGATAAATATATTGCAAAAGTTGACGAAATCGCAAAAAACAAAGAAAAAGAAATCATGGAAGTGTAATAGCGATACTTTCGCAAATATGACCCTCTTCTTAAGGGGGTCTTTTTACACTTTTAGGCATACGTCTGCTTGTTGGAGGGTATGAATGATGTTTAAAAACTTTCCTTTTTTTAAAGGTAAAAAGGACACATCGTTTGATCATCTCGTTGAAGAAGTGAAAAAAGGATACATCCCAGAACATATTGCCATTATTATGGATGGTAATGGAAGGTGGGCAAAGAGGAGAGCGATGCCTCGTATTGCGGGACATCATGAAGGCATGCAAGTTGTAAAGAAAATCACAAAATTTGCAAGCAAACTTAATGTGAAAGTATTAACTCTTTATGCTTTTTCAACTGAGAACTGGAAAAGACCAAAAAAGGAAGTTGATTATTTAATGAAGCTTCCAGAAGAATTTTTAGGTACATTTTTACCAGAATTGATTGAAGAGAACGTACAAGTCCGTGTAATAGGGCAACAAGATCGTCTTCCTACGCATACACGCAGAGCGATGGAGAAGGCCATGGAAGAGACGAAAGAGAATACGGGATTAATTCTGAATTTCGCGTTAAACTATGGAAGTCGAGATGAAATCGTTTCTGCTGTGCAACATATGATGAAAGATAGTGAGGAAGGAAAAGTTCGTGTTGAAGATGTAAGCGAAGAAATGCTTTCTTCCTACCTAATGACGAGTTCTTTACCTGATCCAGAATTGTTAATCCGTACGAGCGGAGAGCTACGTATTAGTAATTTCATGTTATGGCAAATTGCATATTCGGAATTTTGGTTTACAGATGTGTATTGGCCAGATTTTACCGAGGAACATTTGCTAAATGCGATTACAGACTTTCAGCATAGAGGGCGCAGATTCGGAGGCGTGTAGAAAGAGAGGGTTTGGTAGTGAAACAGAGAATTATTACTGGAGTGGTTGCTGCCGCGCTATTCATTCCCATCGTAATTTACGGTGGCGTGCCTTTTACGGTTTTAGTGTATGCACTTGCTTCTATAGGTTTATATGAATTAATTCGTATGAATAAGCTTACGCTTATTTCAGTACCAACAGTTTTAGCTGCAGTATTATTATGGATTATTTTAATTCCAAGTAGTGCATCAGAACTGTTTACTTGGATTGGATTAGGTAAATTAGAAATCACATTTGTGATTGTTCTATTACTTTTATCATATACAGTCCTTTCTAAGAATACATTTACTTTTGATAATGCTTCATTTTTACTAATGGCGACAACATATGTTGCAATGGGATTCTTATATTTGAATGAAACGAGAATTTTAGGAATTAAATATGTGTTTTGCGCATTATTTGTTATATGGGCTACTGATTCAGGTGCATATTTCGTAGGAAAAGCATTAGGAAAAAGAAAATTATGGCCAGAAATTAGTCCAAATAAAACGATTGAAGGTTCATTAGGCGGCATCGTTTGTGGAATTATTGTGGCGCTTGTTTACAACATGTTCTTCCCAGTGGAATCGAATGTAGTAATTTTAATTGTGCTGACAATTATCATTTCTATTTTTGGACAAATTGGTGATTTAGTACAATCTGCATTTAAACGTCATTATGGCGTAAAAGATTCAGGTACAATTTTACCTGGACATGGTGGTATATTAGATCGAACAGATAGTTGGTTATTCGTTTTACCAATTCTCTACTTCTTATTACAATACAATTAATAAATGAACGAGGGGTTGGAGTCATGAAAAACATTAGTTTATTAGGTGCAAGCGGATCAATTGGTACACAAACTTTAGATGTATTACGCTCGCACCCAGACCAATTCCGTCTCGTTGCTTTTTCTGTAGGGAAAAATATTGACTATGCAGTAAAAGTCATTCAAGAATTTTCTCCGCAAATTGTCTCTGTGCAAAGAGAGGAAGATGTTTTAAAATTACAAGCTGTCTCTGGTAATACAAAAATTGTATATGGTAGTGAAGGACTTTTAGAAGTAGCATTACATCCAGATGCGGAGATTGTAGTAAATGCTGTTGTAGGTAGCGTAGGGTTGTTACCGACACTTCGTGCAATTGAGGCGAAAAAAACAATTGGAATTGCAAACAAAGAAACGTTAGTAACTGCAGGGCATCTTGTAATGGAAGCAGCGCGAAAACATAATGTTTCGTTACTTCCAGTAGACAGTGAACATTCAGCTATTTTTCAATGCTTGAATGGTGAAAATGAAAAAAGAATTTCTCGACTAATTATAACGGCTTCTGGTGGAAGTTTCCGTGATAAAACGAGAGATGAATTGCATCATGTGACCGTAGAAGATGCGCTTCGACATCCAAACTGGTCAATGGGTTCGAAAATTACAATTGATTCTGCTACAATGATGAATAAGGGGCTAGAAGTAATTGAAGCACATTGGCTTTTCGGTATCCCTTATGAGCAAATCGATGTTGTTTTACATAAAGAAAGTATTATTCATTCTATGGTTGAATTTGAAGATCGTAGTGTGATGGCACAGCTTGGCTCACCTGATATGCGAGTGCCAATTCAATACGCACTTACATATCCTGATCGATTGCCTCTTTCAGACACAAAGCAGTTAAATTTATGGGAAATGGGTACATTGCATTTTGAGAAAATGAATCAAGAACGTTTCCGTTGCTTGCGCTTTGCGTATGAAGCTGGAAAAACAGGTGGAAGTATGCCAGCTGTAATGAATGCAGCGAATGAAGTAGCTGTTGAAGCTTTTTTACAAAAGAGAATTGGTTTCTTAACAGTGGAAGACCTCATTGAAAAAGCAATGAACCATCACAATGTCATTGCACGTCCAAGCTTAGAGGAAATTCTGGAAATTGATGCAGCCACAAGACGGTTTGTGATGGAACAAATTTAGCAAAGGTGGTATGGAATTGAATACAGCGATTGCCTTTATATTAATTTTCGGTGCACTTGTATTTTTCCATGAGCTAGGGCATCTATATTTCGCAAAACGAGCAGGTATTTTATGCCGTGAGTTTGCGATTGGTTTTGGTCCGAAAATATTCTCATTTGAAAAGAATGAAACGGTGTATACGATTCGATTACTGCCCCTTGGCGGCTATGTAAGAATGGCTGGCGAGGATGCAGATACAGTTGAGTTAAAGCCAGGGAAAAAGGTTGGCCTTGTATTAAACGAAAAAGACGAAGTTGTAAAATTAGTTTTTGATGGATATGAAAAGTATCCAAATGTTCGCGTTATTGAAGTCGAACAATCTGATTTAGAGCATAATTTAACAATTTCGGGTTATGAAGAGTACGAGGAAGAGCTTCAAACATTCCGAGTGAATGAGAAGGCTCGTATTATTACTGCCGGTGAAGAAATTCAAATTGCTCCGTATAATAGACAGTTTGGCTCTAAGAAATTAGGTCAACGTGCTTTAACGATCTTTGCGGGTCCTGCAATGAACTTCATTTTAGCATTTGTTATTTTTGTGATTCTTGGATTTGTACAAGGTGTTCCTGTTGACAAACCAATGGTCGGAAAAGTGATGGAGAATAGTGCAGCAGAGCAAGCTGGATTAAAAGAAAATGATACAATTCAAGCTATTGATGGGAAAAACACAAGTACATGGAAAGATGTTGTTACCATTGTACGTGAAAACCCGAATAAAGAACTTACGTTACAAGTAAAGCGTGATAGTGAACAGTTTAATGTGAAAGTAACGCCAACGCTTGATAAAGAAGGTAAAGAAGAAATTGGTAGAATTGGTGTTTACACTCCAGTAGAGAAAACAGTAATGGGTTCGATTAAATCAGGTTTTGAACAAACATATTATTGGACGAAACTAATTTTTGAATCTCTTGTGAAATTAGTAACGGGTCAATTCTCTATTAATGAGTTGTCAGGTCCAGTAGGAATTTATAATCTTACAGATCAAGTGGTAGATTATGGATTTACGCGTGTATTAAATTTAGCAGCCGTTTTAAGTATTAACCTTGGTTTATTTAATTTACTACCAGTTCCTGCTTTAGACGGTGGACGTTTGTTCTTCTTCTTAATTGAGGCATTGCGTGGGAAACCAATTGATCGCCAAAAAGAAGGAATGGTTCACTTTATTGGTTTTGCATTATTAATGTTACTTATGTTAGTTGTAACTTGGAATGACATTCGTAAGTTTTTCTTGTAAAATAAAGTGAAACTTATAATGAAATAGAGCTCGTAGAATAAAATCCCTCACCTAACTCGAGGTGAGGGGTTTTCCTGCGTGTAAGAGTAAAATGAAGAGGTGCGAATAAATGAAACAAAGTATGGTATTCAGTCCTACATTACGTGAAGTTCCAGCTGATGCGGAGATTAAGAGTCATCAGTTATTACTTCGTGCAGGTTTTATGCGTCAAAATGCTTCTGGTATTTATAGTTTTCTACCATTTGGATTAAAAGTACTACACAAAGTAGAACGTATCGTTCGAGAAGAAATGGAGCGCGCAGGTGCTGTAGAATTATTAATGCCAGCGATGCAAGCTGCAGAATTATGGCAAGAGTCAGGTCGTTGGTATTCTTACGGATCTGAATTAATGCGTATGAAAGATCGTAACGCTCGTGAATTTGCATTAGGAGCGACACATGAAGAAGTAATTACGGATCTTGTACGTGATGAAGTGAAATCGTATAAAAAATTACCGTTAACATTATATCAAATTCAAACAAAATTCCGTGATGAACAAAGACCTCGTTTCGGTTTATTACGTGGAAGAGAGTTTCTAATGAAAGATGCATACTCTTTCCATGCTACGCAAGAGAGCTTAGATGAAGTGTACGATCGCTTATACAAAGCATACTCTAACATCTTTGCTCGTTGTGGCTTGAATTTCCGTGCGGTTATTGCTGATTCTGGAGCAATGGGTGGAAAAGATACACATGAATTTATGGTATTATCTGATGTTGGTGAAGATACAATTGCATACTCTGATACATCTGATTATGCAGCGAACATCGAAATGGCTCCTGTTGTAGCTACGTATACGAAGAGTGACGAAGCAGAAAAAGAGCTTGAAAAAGTAGCAACACCAGACCAAAAAGCAATTGAAGAAGTATCTGCATTCTTAAACATCGAAGCTGAAAAGTGCATTAAGTCTATGGTATTTAAAGTAGATGAGAAATTAGTAGTGGTACTTGTTCGTGGTGATCATGAAGTAAACGATGTAAAAGTGAAAAATGTATACGGTGCTTCCGTTGTTGAGCTTGCCTCTCATGAAGAAGTAAAAGAATTATTAAATTGTGAAGTTGGTTCATTAGGTCCAATTGGTGTAACAGGTGATATCGAAATTATTGCTGATCACGCTGTAGCATCAATTGTCAACGGATGTTCAGGAGCGAACGAAGAAGGATTCCATTATGTAAATGTAAATCCAGAACGTGACTTTAAAGTAAGTCAATATACGGATTTACGATTCATTCAAGAAGGAGACCAATCTCCAGACGGAAACGGAACAATTCTTTTCGCACGCGGAATTGAAGTTGGTCATGTATTTAAATTAGGAACTCGTTATAGTGAAGCAATGAACGCAACATTCCTAGATGAAAACGGAAAAACACAACCACTTATTATGGGTTGTTACGGCATTGGTGTGTCTCGTACAGTGGCAGCAATTGCAGAGCAGTTTAATGATGAGAACGGTTTAGTTTGGCCAAAAGCTGTTGCACCGTTCCATGTGCATGTAATTCCAGTGAATATGAAGTCTGATGCACAACGTGAAATGGGTGAAAACATCTACAACTCATTACAAGAGCAAGGATATGAAGTATTACTAGATGATCGTGCAGAACGTGCAGGTGTTAAATTTGCTGATGCTGATTTATTCGGCCTTCCAGTTCGCGTGACAGTTGGTAAAAAAGCAGACGAAGGTATTGTAGAAGTGAAAGTACGTGCTACAGGTGAGTCTGAAGAAGTAAAAGTAGAAGAACTTCAAACATATATTGCTAATATTTTAAAATAGGAAGAGGTACCTCGTAATGAGGTACCTTCTCTTTCTTTGTAAACGTATTTTGTAAAAGAAGAAGGGAGAAATCTTTCTTTGTAGTACGTTTCAATTTATAATAGCAAATGGAAGGAGAGTGCTTATGTCTTTAACAAATGAACAAAAAGAGCGATTTCAAATTTTGCTCCAGCAGTTGCAAATACCAGACGACCTTATAAATCAATATTTACAAGGCGGTGGTATTGAAAGGCTCGTTATCGATAAAGCGAATAAAAGTTGGCATTTTAATTTACAAGTGCCACGTATTTTGCCTACAGAATTATATGAATTGCTAGAAACAAAGCTTAAGCAATCATTTTCTCATATTGCAAGAACAACATTTGCATTAGAAACAGAGAACAAACAATTTACTGAAGAAGAAGTGAGGGCGTATTGGCCACTTTGTACGGAACGAATTACATTTTCACCTATGTTTGCTTATTTAAAGAAGCAGCTTCCGCAGGTCAATGGAGTGAAGTTACTTATAAATGTGAATAATGAGCTGGAATCTACTGCTTTAAAGAAAAACGTTGCGAAACCAGTAGGGGATCAATACGAGGCTTTTGGATTCCCGCGTTTCCAGTTAGACACACATATACAGCAAAATACAGAAGAAATGCAAAAGTTTCGTGAGCAAACGCAGCAAGAAGACCGCGAGCGTGTTATACAAGCTATGGAAGAAATGGCGAAGAAGCAAGCTGAAGAAAGCAGCGTTGTGCATGAAGGGCCGATCACACTCGGGTATCTTATTAAGCCAGATGAAGAGATTACACCAATGCGAGAAATTCAAGATGAAGAAAGAAGAAAAACAGTTCAAGGATATGTCTTCCATGTGGAAACGAAAGAGCTTCGTAGTGGACGTACGTTATTAACTTTAAAAATAACGGATTATACAGATTCGATTATGATCAAAATGTTCTCACGTGATAAAGAAGATATTCCAATGCTACAATCCTTGAAAAAAGGAATGTGGGTGAAGGCTCGTGGTTCTGTTCAAAATGATACATTTGTTCGAGATTTAGTAATGATTGCAAATGATATTAATGAAATAACAGGACCGTCTCGTAAAGATAAAGCACCAGAAGGCGAAAAACGAGTAGAGCTCCATCTTCACACGCCAATGAGTCAAATGGATGCTGTTACTCCAGTTTCTAAGCTTGTTGCTCAAGCTGGTAAATGGGGGCATGAGGCTATTGCCATTACAGACCATGCTGTTGCACAGTCATTCCCAGAAGCATATTCAGCTGGGAAAAAAGCCGGAATTAAAGTTATATATGGTGTGGAAGCAAACTTAGTGAATGACGGTGTACCAATAGCGTATAACGAAGCGCATCGTTTACTTGCAGAGGAAACGTATGTTGTTTTCGACGTTGAGACGACAGGTTTATCAGCTGTATATGATACAGTTATTGAGTTAGCTGCTGTAAAAGTAAAAGGCGGCGAAATTATTGACCGCTTTGAATCTTTTGCAAATCCGCACCAACCATTATCGGCAACGATCATTGAATTAACAGGTATTACAGATGATATGTTAACCGACGCACCAGAAGTGGACGAAGTGTTTAAAAAGTTTGAAGAATGGATGGGCGACCATACACTTGTTGCTCATAACGCAAGCTTCGATATGGGCTTTATTAACGTAGGATTTAAAAAAGCTGGTTTAGAAAAAACAAAAAATCCAGTAATAGATACGTTAGAGCTTGCACGATTCTTATTCCCAGAAATGAAAAATCACCGTTTAAATACGTTGTGTAAAAAGATGGACATTGAATTAACTCAGCATCACCGTGCGATTTATGATACAGAAGCAACGGGATACTTACTAGTGAAAATGTTAAAAGATGTAATTGAAAAAGGTTTTGAATATCACGATCAATTAAACGATAGTATGGGACAAGGGGATGCATATAAGCGCGGGCGTCCAAGTCATATGACATTACTTGCTACATCGGATGTTGGATTGAAAAATTTATATAAACTTGTTTCATATTCTCATTTAAATTACTTTTACCGTGTACCACGAGTACCAAGATCACTATTAAAAAAGTATCGTGAAGGTATTTTAGTAGGAACGGCTTGTGATAAAGGTGAAGTGTTTGAGGCGATGATGCAAAAAGCTCCTGAAGAGGTAGAAGAAATTGCGCAGTTCTACGATTACATTGAAGTAATGCCACCAGAAGTGTTACGTCATTTAGTAGAGCGTGAACTCGTTCGAGATGAGGGACAATTAAAAACAATTATTTCTAACTTAGTAAAACTAGGTGAGACGTTAGATAAACCAGTTGTGGCTACAGGAAACGTGCATTACTTAAATCCAGAAGATGCAATGTATCGTAAAATTTTAGTAAGTTCACAGGGTGGAGCGAATCCGTTAAACCGACATTCATTACCACCTGTACATTTCCGTACAACGGATGAAATGTTAGAGTGTTTCTCATTTTTAGGTGAAGACGTAGCGAAAGAAATAGTCGTAACGAATACACAAAAGATTGCATCATTAATTGGTGATGTTCATCCAGTAAAAGATGATCTATATACACCGAAAATTGAAGGTGCAGATGATGAAACGCGTGATATGAGTTATAAAATGGCGCGTAGCATTTATGGTGAAGAGTTACCTGAAATTGTAGAAGCGCGTTTAGAAAAAGAATTAAAAAGTATCATCGGGCATGGATTCGCCGTAATTTATTTAATTTCACATAAGCTTGTGAAAAAATCGTTAGTAGACGGATATCTAGTAGGTTCGCGTGGATCGGTAGGTTCATCATTCGTTGCAACGATGATGGAAATTACAGAAGTAAATCCATTACCACCACACTATGTATGTCCGAAATGTAAGCAATCAGAATTCTTTAATGATGGTTCTGTAGGTTCTGGTTTTGACTTACCGGATAAAGAATGTCCAACTTGTAATATTCCATATGTAAAAGATGGACATGACATTCCGTTCGAAACGTTCCTTGGATTTAAAGGAGATAAGGTACCCGATATCGATTTGAATTTCTCCGGGGAATACCAACCACGTGCCCATAACTATACGAAAGTACTATTCGGTGAAGATTATGTATATCGTGCAGGAACGATTGGTACAGTTGCGGAAAAAACTGCTTATGGATATGTAAAAGGTTATGCAAATGATCATAACTTAACAATTCGAAATGCAGAAATTGACCGCTTAGTAGCAGGATGTACCGGTGTAAAACGTACAACAGGGCAGCATCCAGGTGGTATTATCGTTGTGCCAGATTATATGGACATTTTTGATTTCTCACCAATACAGTATCCAGCAGATTCAATAGGTGCTGAGTGGAGAACAACACACTTTGACTTCCACTCTATTCATGATAATTTACTGAAGCTTGATATACTAGGACACGATGATCCGACAGTTATTCGTATGTTACAAGATTTAAGTGGTATTGATCCAAAAACAATCCCAACGGACGATCCAGAAGTAATGAAAATTTTCTCAGGGCCAGAATCGTTAGGCGTAACGGAGGAACAAATTAACTGTAAAACAGGTACACTTGGTATACCAGAGTTTGGTACGAAATTCGTAAGACAGATGTTAGAAGAGACGAAACCGACGACGTTCTCAGAGTTAGTCCAAATTTCTGGGTTATCACATGGTACGGACGTATGGCTTGGTAATGCAAACGAGTTAATTTATAACGGTACATGTACGCTGAGTGAAGTTATCGGTTGTCGTGATGACATCATGGTATATTTAATCTATCAAGGTTTAGACCCATCATTAGCCTTCAAAATCATGGAGTCAGTACGTAAAGGTAAAGGTGTACCAGAAGAATGGGAAGAGGACATGAAAAGTAATAATGTACCAGGTTGGTATATTGATTCATGTAAGAAGATTAAGTACATGTTCCCGAAAGCCCATGCGGCTGCTTACGTACTTATGGCTGTGCGTATCGCATACTTTAAAGTACATTTCGCGCTTTTATTCTATGCGGCATACTTTACGGTTCGTGCAGATGACTTTGACGTAGAAGCGATGGCAAAAGGTTCAGCATCTATACGTGCAAGAATTGATGAAATTGCGCAAAAAGGTTTAGATGCAGCACCGAAAGAGAAGAGTTTATTGACTGTACTAGAAATGACACTTGAAATGTGTGAGCGTGGATACTCATTCCAAAAGGTGGATTTATATCGCTCACATGCAACAGACTTTATTATTGATGGAGACTCATTAATCCCTCCATTTAATGCGGTGCCTGGTCTTGGTACAAACGCAGCTTTAAGTATTGTGGAAGCACGCAAAAATGGAGAATTCTTATCAAAAGAAGACTTGCAGCAGCGTAGTAAGGTTTCGAAAACAATTATTGAGTATTTAGATAGTCAAGGTTGTTTAGGTGATTTGCCGGATCAAAACCAGTTATCGCTGTTCTGATAGGTAGGAAAAGTCTTTGCAAATCAACATTTGGTATGGTATACTATTAACCGAGATAACCATGTCATGTATATTGTGTGAAAAGAAGAGTGGGGAAACCCACTCTTTCGTGTTACTATCTACATTTTATTGATGTGGAGAGGTAAGAAATTTCTGTCGTATATACATATTTTGTTACAAGTTTTACTTCTTAAATTTGGTAATACTAAGACAGATATTCCCTGCTTAACGGCAGGGGCTTTTGTTAGCTAACGAGAAAGAATAAGATAGACCGTTCTATGGACGGGGTCTTTTCTTGTGAATGGTACATGGCGGCAGGAAGGAGGCTGTTTATGGATAAGAAAGTCACAGAAGTTGTAGAAGCATTTGCGCAGCCAATTGTTGAAGAGTTAAATCTTGAACTTGTAGATGTAGAGTATGTGAAAGAAGGACAAGACTGGTTCTTACGCGTATTCATCGATTCTGAAAAGGGAGTCGACATTGAAGAATGCGGTGCGGTGAGTGAACGTTTAAGCGAAGCTTTAGATAAAGAGGATCCAATTCCTCATCTTTACTTTTTGGATGTGTCATCTCCTGGAGCAGAACGTCCATTAAAGAAAGAGAAAGACTTCCAGCAAGCGGTAGGAAAACAAGTGGCAATTAAAACATATGAGCCGATTGATGGTGAAAAGATGTTTGAAGGAAAAATGCTTTCCTACGATGGTACTACAATTACACTATTATTAACAATTAAAACACGTAAAAAAGAAATCCAAATTCCAATGGACAAAGTTGCAAATGCGCGACTTGCTGTTACGTTTTAGTTAGAAGGGGGATCTTCATGAGCACTGAGTTGTTAGATGCCTTGCTCGTATTAGAGTCAGAAAAAGGAATTAGCAAAGATATTATTATTGATGCGATTGAAGCAGCGTTAATCTCTGCTTATAAACGCAATTTTAACCAAGCACAAAACGTTCGTGTGAGCTTTAACCCACAAGTGGGAACAATCCAAGTTTTAGCACGTAAAGACGTTGTTGATAATGTGTTTGATCCACGTCTTGAAATTTCTGTTGAAGAAGCAAGACAAATTAATCCAAACTATCAAGATGGTGACGTACTAGAAATTGAAGTAACACCAAAAGATTTCGGTCGTATTGCAGCACAAACTGCAAAACAAGTTGTAACACAACGAGTGCGTGAAGCTGAGCGTGGTGTTATTTACTCTGAGTTTAGTGACCGTGAAGAAGATATCATGGTTGGTATCGTACAACGTCAAGATGCTCGTTTCATCTATGTAAGCTTAGGAAAAGTAGAAGCTTTATTACCTGTAAGTGAGCAAATGCCAAACGAACAATACAAACCACATGATCGTATTCGCGTATTCATTACGAAAGTAGAAAAAACAACAAAAGGACCACAAATTTACGTATCACGTACACATCCTGGTCTTTTAAAACGTTTATTCGAAATGGAAGTTCCTGAAATCTATGATGGAACGGTTGAAATTCGTTCTGTAGCACGTGAGGCAGGAGATCGTTCTAAAATCTCTGTACATGCAGAGAACATTGATGTGGATCCAGTAGGTTCTTGTGTAGGACCGAAAGGACAACGTGTACAACGCATTGTAGACGAACTAAAAGGTGAAAAGATTGACATCGTTCGCTGGTCAAATGATCCAGTAGAATATGTTGCCAATGCTTTAAGCCCATCACAAGTTGTGAAAGTACTTGTAGATGAAGAAGAAAAAGCAACAACAGTTGTTGTTCCAGACCACCAACTGTCATTAGCTATCGGTAAACGTGGACAAAATGCACGTCTTGCAGCTAAATTAACAGGTTGGAAAATTGATATTAAGAGTGAGTCTGATGCGAAACAACTTGGTATTGTAACAGAAGAAGATAGCGTAGTCGCATTCGGATTCGATTCTGTTGAAGACGAAATCGAATAGAGGTGATGAGTATGAGCAATCGAAAAGTTCCGTTACGAAAATGTGTTGCAACGCAAGAAATGAAATCAAAACGAGAGCTCGTTCGCATTGTTCGTTCCAAAGAGGGAGAAGTGTCTATTGATTTAACTGGAAAGAAATCAGGACGAGGTGCTTATTTATCAAAAGATAAAGAAAGCATTCTTCAAGCTCAAAAGAAAAATGTTTTGGAACATCATCTAAAAGCGAAAATCGACAGTTCTCTTTATGAAGAACTTCTTGAGCTTGTTGAGAAGGAGTCGAAATAAGTGTCCGATTGGAAATCGTTTTTAGGACTAGCAAACCGGGCTCGAAAAATTATTTCGGGTGAAGAACTCGTTTTAAAGGAAGTACGAAGTGGCAAGGCAAAACTTGTGTTGCTATCTGAGGATGCGTCAGTAAATACTACAAAGCGTATCACGGATAAAACGACGTACTACAACGTACCAATGAGAAAGGTCGAAAATCGACAACAATTAGGGCATGCGATTGGGAGAGATGAGCGAGTCGTTGTAGCTGTGTTAGATGAAGGCTTTGCGAAAAAGCTGCGTAGCATGCTCGATACAAATTACCGGGGGTGAAGGTATGAGTAAAATTCGAGTGCATGAATATGCGAAAAAACATAATATCTCAAGTAAAGATCTTATGACAAAACTAAAAGAAATGAATATCGAGGTTTCGAATCATATGACAATGTTAGACGATGAAGTAGTAAACAAATTAGATAATGAGTATCAAGCTGAAAAACCTTCTGTTGCAGATGAGTTTGAAGTAGAAGAAAAAGTTGTTCGTAGTAAAAAGAACAGCAATAAGAAAAAGAAAAAAGGCAAAGGAAATGAAGATAAGCGTCAAGAGAACTTTGCTGGAAGACAACAAACACAAACTGTAGAAACACCAGATAAAATTACTTTCTCTGGAAGTCTTACAGTAGGTGATCTTGCTAAGAAATTAAGCAAAGAGCCATCTGAAATTATTAAAAAGCTCTTCATGCTTGGAATTATGGCAACAATTAACCAAGATTTAGATAAAGATACAATTGAGTTAATTGCTAACGACTACGGTATTGAAGTAGAAGAAGAAGTAATTGTAAGCGAAACTGAGTTTGAAACATTCATCGATGAGCAAGATGATGAAGAGAACTTAAAAGAGCGTCCAGCTGTAGTTACAATCATGGGACACGTTGACCATGGTAAAACAACATTGCTTGACTCTATCCGTAACTCTAAAGTAACTGCTGGTGAAGCGGGTGGAATTACTCAGCATATTGGTGCATACCAAGTTGAAGTAAATGACAAGAAAATTACATTCTTAGATACACCTGGTCACGCGGCGTTTACAACGATGCGTGCTCGTGGTGCACAAGTAACGGATATTACAATCCTTGTTGTTGCAGCTGATGACGGTGTTATGCCACAAACAGTTGAAGCAATTAACCATGCGAAAGCAGCAGGAGTACCAATTATTGTTGCTGTGAATAAAATGGATAAACCAGCTGCGAACCCTGATCGCGTAATGCAAGAACTAACAGAATATGAATTAGTTCCAGAAGCATGGGGCGGAGACACAATTTTCGTACCAATTTCTGCGATTCAAGGCGAAGGAATTGACAACTTACTAGAAATGATTCTTCTTGTAAGTGAAGTAGAAGAGTATAAAGCAAATCCAAACCGCTATGCAACTGGTACTGTAATCGAAGCCCAGCTTGATAAAGGTAAAGGAACTATTGCGACATTACTTGTTCAAAACGGTACGCTTCGAGTAGGAGATCCAATCGTTGTTGGAACTACATTCGGTCGTGTTCGTGCAATGGTAAGTGATATTGGTCGTCGTGTAAAAGTTGCTGGTCCATCAACTCCTGTTGAAATTACAGGTTTAAATGAAGTACCACAAGCAGGAGATCGTTTCATGGCATTCGCTGATGAGAAGAAAGCTCGTCAAATCGGTGAATCACGTGCACAAGAAGCGTTACTTGCTCAACGTGGTGAGAAATCTAAATTAAGCCTTGAAGATTTATTCCAACAAATCCAAGAGGGCGATGTAAAAGAAATTAACTTAATTGTGAAAGCGGACGTACAAGGTTCTGTAGAAGCAATGGCAGCATCACTTCGTAAAATTGATGTTGAAGGTGTTAAAGTTAAAATTATCCATACAGGCGTAGGTGCGATTACAGAATCTGATATCATTTTAGCTTCTGCATCTAATGCAATTGTAATTGGATTTAACGTACGCCCAGATGTAAATGCAAAGCGTACAGCTGAATTAGAGAACGTTGATATTCGTTTACACCGCATTATTTATAAAGTAATCGAAGAGATCGAAGCAGCGATGCAAGGTATGCTAGATCCAGAATTTGAAGAAAAAGTAATCGGTCAAGCTGAAGTACGTCAAACGTTTAAAGTAACAAAAGTTGGAACAATCGCAGGTTGTTACGTAACAGATGGTAAAATTACACGTGATAGCGGCGTGCGTATTATCCGTGATGGTGTGGTAATCTATGAAGGTCAACTTGATACGTTAAAACGTTTCAAAGACGACGTAAAAGAAGTTGCTCAAAACTATGAGTGTGGTATTACAATTGAGAAATACAACGATCTTAAAGAAGGGGACATCATTGAAGCGTACATTATGGAAGAAGTGAAGCGATGATTATCGCTTCTCTCTCATTTGAGTGTATGATTTACGATGTGCATTCTTTAAAAGAGAAACGAGCAATTTTGCAACGGGTGTTAACTCGTGTGAAACAGCGTTATAACGTAGCTGTTTCAGAAGTAGGGCATCAAGATGTATGGCAACGTACAGAAATTGCGATTGTTTCCGTATCCTCAAATCGTGTTATTTGTGAAAAAGAAATGAATCGTGTACTTGAGTATATTGATTCATTTCCTGAAATTGAACGTACGATAACACAATTGGAATGGTATTGAATGAGGTGAAGAGTTATGAAATTACGTGCAAACCGTGTAGGCGAGCAAATGAAAAAAGAATTAGGCGACATCATCAGTCGTAAAATTAAAGATCCACGTGTCGGATTTGTTACTGTAACAGATGTACAAGTGAGTGGAGATTTACAAATTGCTACAGTGTATATTTCTGTTTTAGGTGATGAAGAGCAGAAAGAAAGTACACTAAAAGGTTTAGCGAAGGCAAAAGGTTTCATTCGTTCAGAAATTGGCCAACGTATTCGTCTTCGTAAAACGCCTGAAATTTCCTTTGAATTTGATGAATCTATCGGATATGGTCATCGAATTGATACACTTTTACATGAAATTAATAAAGAAGGTAAACGTGAAGAATAATGGATAGACATTTGTCTATCCATTTTTTCAATGTAAAATAAGTTTTGAATAAGTATTATGAAAGAATTACGATGAGGTGAGCATATATGGAAGGTGTAGTATTATTACATAAGCCAAAAGGCATGACATCACATGATTGTGTATTTAAATTAAGAAAGATATTGCGTGAAAAACGAATTGGTCATACAGGAACATTAGATCCAGATGTAACAGGAGTATTGCCGATTTGTGTTGGGCGAGCAACAAAGATTGCACAATTTTTAACGAGTGAGACGAAAACATATGAAGGTGAAGTGACATTAGGGTTTTCAACAACAACTGAAGATGCTTCTGGTGAAGTTGTGGAAACGAAACATGTAGACCGTGTTATTACTCGTAAAGAAGTGGAAGAGGCTCTTGCGACATTAACAGGTACGATTGAGCAAATGCCTCCGATGTTTTCGGCTGTAAAAGTTAACGGAAAAAAATTATATGAATATGCAAGAGCAGGACAAGAGGTTGAACGTCCAGTTCGTACAATTACAATTCATGAATTTGTATTACTAGATGATCGTGAAGTGTTTGAAGGAGAAAATATTTCATTCCGTTTCCGTGTAACGTGTAGTAAAGGGACATATGTAAGAACGTTAGCGGTAATGATTGGTGAAAAACTTGGTTTTCCATCACATATGTCTCACCTTGTAAGAACGGCTTCAGGTGAATTTGTATTAGAAGATTGCATATCATTTGAAGAAATTGAAGAAAACGTGCAAAATGGAACAGTAGAGTCTATCTTCATTTCAATTGATGAAGCATTAAGTAAGTTCCCGAAAATGGTTGTAGATGAAAAGCAAGCAGAAAAAATAAAAAATGGTATGTTCTTAAAAAATGAATTGCAAATAACGGCGCCGTTTATAACAGTGTTTGATAAAAACGATCGTTGCCTTGCAATTTATGAGCACCATCCAAAACACCCTGGTATGCTAAAGCCGATGAAAGTACTTGTGAATAATCAAGAACTAAAGCTATAATGAATTATTGGAAGGATTATTACAGAAAAAGGTGAATTCAAGCGTGAAACTTATTCATTTAACTCATCCACATGAACAAAATAAATTAGAATTACCACCTACTGTAATGGCATTAGGATTTTTTGATGGCATTCATTTAGGACATCAATGTGTGATTCGAACTGCGAAACAAATAGCGGATGAAAAGGGATATAAAAGTGCAGTGATGACATTTTATCCGCATCCATCTGTTGTTTTAGGTAAAAAGGAAGCGCATGCGGAGTATATTACACCAATGTGTGATAAAGAAAAAATAGTCGAGAGTTTAGGAATCGATATATTATATGTTGTTAAATTCGATGAATCATTTGCAGGCTTATTGCCACAACAATTTGTAGATGATTATATTATTGGTTTAAATGTAAAGCATGTAGTAGCAGGGTTTGATTATTCATATGGACGTTTAGGAAAAGGAAAGATGGAGACTTTACCATTTCATGCAAGAGGGGAGTTTACACAGACTGTGATTGAAAAAGTTGAATTTCAAGAAGAGAAAGTAAGTTCTACGGCATTACGAAAGTTAATTCGAAATGGCGAAATGGAGCAAATTCCATCTATTTTAGGTAGAGCATATACAGTAGGAGGAACGGTTGTACACGGTGATAAACGTGGACGTCAAATTGGTTTCCCAACAGCTAATGTAGGTTTAAGTGATGAGTATCTATTACCACCTGTAGGTGTTTATGCAGTGAGATTAAAAGTTCACGATGAATGGTACGATGGTGTATGTAATATTGGATATAAACCAACCTTTAAAGAAGATGAGCGCCAACTATCTATTGAAGTGCACTTATTTGAATTTAACAAAGACATATATGATCAAAATGTTACAGTAGAGTGGCATATGCGTATAAGAGAAGAGAAGAAATTCAATGGCATCGATGAGTTAGTTGAACAAATCGCAAAAGATAAGAAAACAGCACAAGAATATTTTGCGAACGAAAATAATATACTTGCTTTTTCAAATGAAAAGTAGTATTCTATGTTATGTACTTTATGACAACCATTGCTTGGCATTGCGACTCACCGACGCTTGCTAGGTAATCGGGGGTTTAATTAATAGGAGGTGAAATAGGATGGCTTTAACACAAGAGCGTAAAAATGAAATCATTGCACAATTTAGAACTCATGAGACTGATACTGGTTCTCCAGAGGTTCAAATTGCTGTCCTAACGGAGCAAATTAACACTCTAAACGAGCACTTACGTACTCACAAGAAAGATCATCATTCACGTCGTGGTCTATTAAAGATGGTTGGTAAACGTCGTAACTTACTAACTTACCTTCGTAATAGCGATATCACACGTTACCGTGAATTAATCACAAAGCTTGGCTTACGTCGATAGTCAAAGAAGCGGGAATATTCCCGCTTTTTTGTTAGGTAAAAATATATCTTCTACTCTTTATAGCTTACTTCATTTTCGGTAATACTAGAGGTAGAATATTGTGATATACTATCCATTTACATAGAAGAATTGAATACTTTAAATTGAGAGGGGTACTTAAATGAGTCAAGAAAAGCAAGTCTTCTCGATAGATTTAGCTGGTCGCCAGCTAACAGTTGAAACAGGTCAGCTTGCAAAGCAAGCGAACGGAGCAGTATTAGTAAGATATGGCGATACAGCGGTTCTATCTACAGCAACTGCATCAAAAGAAGCAAAAAATGTAGATTTCTTCCCACTTACAGTAAACTATGAAGAGCGTTTATATGCAGTCGGAAAAATTCCTGGCGGTTTCATTAAACGTGAAGGTCGTCCAAGTGAAAAAGCAATTTTGGCAAGTCGTTTAATCGACCGTCCAATTCGTCCACTTTTCGCAGATGGATTCCGTAACGAAGTACAAGTTGTCAGCATCGTAATGAGTGTTGATCAAGATTGTTCTTCTGAAATGGCAGCTATGCTTGGTTCTTCATTAGCGTTATCGATTTCAGACATTCCATTTGAAGGTCCGATCGCGGGTGCAACAGTTGGTCGTATTAACGGCGAATTCGTTATCAACCCAACAGTAGAACAGCAAGAACAAAGTGATATTCACCTTGTTGTAGCTGGTACGAAAGATGCAATTAACATGGTTGAAGCAGGAGCAGATCAAGTGCCTGAGGAAACAATGTTAGAAGCAATTATGTTTGGTCATGACGAAATTAAACGTCTAATTGCATTCCAAGAAGAGATTGTACAAGCTGTAGGTAAAGAGAAATCAGAAGTGAAACTTTATGAAGTTGACGCTGATCTTAACCAAGCTGTACGTGAAATGGCTGAGAAGGATATGCATTCTGCAATTCAAGTACATGAGAAACATGCACGTGAAGATGCAATTAACGAAGTGAAAAAGCGTGTAATTGAGCATTACGAAGCGCAAGAAGCTGATGCTGATACATTAGGACAAGTAAATGAGATTTTATATAAAATTGTAAAAGAAGAAGTACGTCGTCTTATTACAGTTGAGAAAATCCGCCCAGATGGCCGTAAAGGTGACGAAATCCGTCCATTAGCATCAGAGGTTGGCATTTTATCTCGTACACACGGTTCTGGTTTATTCACACGTGGACAAACACAAGCATTAAGTATTTGTACATTAGGCGCATTAGGCGATGTGCAAATTTTAGATGGCCTTGGTGTAGAAGAATCAAAACGCTTTATGCACCATTACAATTTCCCATCATTTAGTGTTGGTGAAACAAGACCAATGCGTGGACCAGGTCGTCGTGAAATTGGTCACGGTGCACTAGGAGAACGTGCTCTTGAGCCTGTAATTCCGTCTGAAAAAGATTTCCCATACACAGTACGTCTTGTATCTGAAGTATTAGAATCAAATGGTTCTACTTCACAAGCGAGTATTTGTGGTAGTACTTTAGCAATGATGGATGCTGGTGTTCCACTTAAAGCTCCAGTTGCAGGTATTGCAATGGGTCTAGTTAAATCAGGTGAGCATTACACAATTTTAACTGATATTCAAGGTATGGAAGATCATTTAGGTGATATGGACTTTAAAGTAGCAGGTACAGCACACGGTGTAACTGCACTACAAATGGACATTAAAATCGATGGTCTATCTCGTGAAATTTTAGAAGAGGCATTACAACAAGCGAAAGTTGGTCGTATGCACATTCTAGATCATATGTTATCTGTAATTGCAGAGCCACGCACTGAATTATCAGCGTACGCTCCAAAGATTATTACAATGACAATTAACCCGGATAAAATCCGTGACGTTATCGGACCAAGCGGTAAACAAATCAATAAAATTATTGAAGAAACTGGCGTTAAAATTGACATCGAGCAAGATGGTACAGTATTCATTTCTTCAATAAATCAAGAAATGAACGATAAAGCTAAGAAAATTATCGAGGATATCGTTCGCGAAGTACAAGTAGGTGAAATCTACGAAGGAAAAGTGAAACGTGTTGAGAAATTCGGTGCTTTCGTTGAATTATTCAGCGGTAAAGATGGATTAGTTCACATTTCTGAACTTGCACTTGAGCGTGTAGGTAAAGTAGAAGACGTTGTGAAAATCGGTGATGTAATTACAGTTAAAGTTATCGAGATTGACAAGCAAGGTCGCGTGAATTTATCTAGAAAAGTATTGCTAAAAGAAGAGCAAGAAAAAGAAGCTGCTAAAGAAGAAAACAAACAAGAGCAGCAATAAGCAAAAGCCAGTTTAACTGGCTTTTTTTGTTATGTAAAAATATGATTTGCATATATTTTTATGTCAGTATAGGTATAGTTTTCATTATAACGCTCAAATTAACAAAGATAAGAAGAAAAATGGTTTTTTATATAGTTAATGGGAGGGTTTATATGAAAACTCGTATATTGGCATACATATGTATATTCTTTTTATATGTCAGTGCAGGTTCTTATTCTGTTTTTGCACAGGATTACTTATATGAAGAAATTCAAAAGCATGCAAAACAATATGAGATTGCACCGCAAAATGCGATGATTGATAAGATATGGAAAGCAACACCAGGATATAATGGAAGACAAGTTGATATGGAAGCATCCTATAACAATATGAAGAAATTAAAGCAGTTTGATCAAAAACATCTTGAATTCAAGGAAGTATCACCGAGTGTCCACTTAGAAGATTTATCACCAGCACCAATTTATAGAGGTCATCCGGATAAAAAGATGGTCGGGTTAACAATAAATGTGGCATGGGGAAATGAATATTTGCCTCGTATATTAGAAATATTGAAAAAGCATGATGTGAAGGCGACTTTCTTTTTAGAAGGACGTTGGGTGAAAGAAAATTTACGATTTGCAAAAATGATTGTCGATGCAAATCAAGAAGTTGGAAATCATTCTTACACACACCCTAATATGAAAACGTTATCGTCTGATGAAATAAGAGATCAGTTACAAAAAACAAATCGAATGATCGAAGCAGCTACGAATCAAAAGGTAAGATGGTTTGCACCGCCGAGTGGAAGTTTTCGGGATGAAGTCGTGAAAATTGCAGATGATTTTCAAATGGGAACGATTATGTGGACTGTTGATACAATTGATTGGAAGCGACCTGAGCCAGGTGTACTATTGCAGAGAGTAATGAGAAAAATACATCCAGGTGCTATCGTATTAATGCATCCTACTTCGTCCACAACAGAAGCATTAGATACAATGATTACAAAATTGAAGGAACAAGGATATAAAGTAGGGAATATAACAGAATTACTGGATGAAAAACGTGTAGATTAAATACATTTGCATGACATTCATCCTTAAACTTGTTATCATTAAATAATAGCACTTATTTAGAGAAACTGGCAGTAGGAGGAAAGTTTTTGATTAAAAAATATACTTGTAAAAATGGTGTAAGAATAGTTATGGAGAATATACCAACTGTAAGATCGGTTGCGATTGGTATTTGGATCCATGCAGGATCAAGAAATGAAAATGAAAAAAATAACGGGATTTCTCACTTTTTAGAGCATATGTTCTTTAAAGGAACAGAAACACGTAGTGCACGTGAAATTGCAGAATCATTTGATAGCATTGGTGGGCAAGTGAATGCTTTTACTTCAAAAGAATACACTTGTTACTATGCAAAAGTGCTAGATGAGCATGCTAAATATGCTTTAGATGTATTAGCAGATATGTTCTTTAATTCAACATTTGATGAAGAAGAACTGAAAAAAGAGAAGAATGTCGTATGTGAAGAAATTAAAATGTACGAAGATGCTCCAGATGATATTGTGCATGATATGTTAACGAAAGCAACATATGAAACGCATCCGCTTGGATATCCTATTTTAGGAACAGAAGAAACGCTTAATACGTTTACAGGTGATACGCTACGTCAATATATTAAGGATCACTACACACCTGAAAATGTAGTTGTATCAATTGCAGGAAATATTGATGAAGCCTTTTTACAAACAGTAGAGCAATATTTCGGTAGTTATGAAGGAACGACAAACCGTGAACAAGTACATAGCCCAATTTTCCATTTTAATAAGGTAGCACGTAAAAAGGAAACAGAACAAGCTCATTTATGTTTAGGATATAAAGGCTTACAAATGGGACACGAAGATATTTATAACTTAATTGTATTAAATAACGTTTTAGGCGGTAGTATGAGTAGCCGTTTATTCCAAGAAGTACGTGAGCAACGCGGGTTAGCTTACTCAGTATTCTCTTACCATTCTTCTTATGAAGATACAGGTATGTTAACGCTGTATGGTGGAACAGGTAGCCAACAATTGGATACACTGTATGAAACAATGCAAGAAACATTAGAAACATTGAAAAATACAGGTATTACAGAAAAAGAGCTTATGAATAGTAAAGAGCAATTAAAAGGAAACTTAATGTTAAGTTTAGAAAGTACGAATAGTCGTATGAGCCGTAATGGTAAAAATGAATTGTTACTTCGTAAGCACCGTTCACTTGATGAGATTATTGAAAGTGTAAACACGGTAACAAAAGAAAATGTAGATGAGTTAATTCGTAACATGTTTACAGATGAATTTTCTGCAGCATTAATTAGTCCAGATGGAAAACTTCCAAAAGGAATAAAACTGTAATTACTATATATGATTTAAAAATAACCGTATCTCTTTTAAATGAGATACGGTTATTTTTTGTGGGTATATAGAATAGGTACTAATTATGGATAACTTAAATGAATAATTTGGGTAGGGGGAGAGAGTATGCGATTAAGTGAACTAAGTGGGAAAGAAATTGTTAATTTAGAAAGAGCAGAAAAAATGGGGGTTTTAGGTTATGTGGATTTAGAGGTTGATGAGAAGGATGGACAAATACAGGCTCTTATTATACCTGCTGGGAAATGGGGAGGTTTCAAAAAGGAACCACAAGAAATAAGAGTAGCATGGAGGCAAATTAAAAAAGTGGGGCATGATATGATTCTTTGTGATATTACAGATCGTTCAAATTCGAAGTGAAAGATGGCCATTTTGGTCATCTTTTTTTGTTCATTTTACTCAGAGCAAAATCCAACAGAATATCTTTCCTATGCCGAATTTTGAGGTAGGGCCTTCCTACATACAAATAGCGGGATACATGATAGGTGCTTTTTGTTTTTCAATCACCTAAAACTCGTACATTACATATGATGTGGAGGAAAAAGAAAAAGTAGGCACTTTTCTTATAAATGACAGAAAAAGAAGGTGAATTAGGGAATGTTGACTGAGATGCATATTGCTGTCATAGGAGGAGATGCAAGACAGCTAGAAGTAATTCGCAAGCTCGTTGAATTGGATGCGAAACTTTCATTGATAGGGTTTGATCAGTTAGACCATGGCTTCACAGGGGCAGCAAAAGAAAGTATACAAAATTTAGATTTCACTTCTTTAGATGCAATTATTTTGCCAGTTGCAGGTACAAATGCCAAGGGAGAAGTAGATACTATTTTTTCAAATGAAAAAGTTTCTATAACGAAAGAACAAATTGAAAATACACCAGAACATTTTACTATATATTCAGGTATTGGTACGCCTTACTTGGAAAATCTCGTATCTACTACAAACCGTAAACTAATTAAATTATTTGATCGTGATGATGTGGCAATCTACAATTCTATACCAACTGTAGAAGGTACATTAATGATGGTAATTCAACATACCGACTATACAATTCATGGTTCTAATGTAATGGTTTTAGGATTTGGTAGAACAGGGATGAGCGTTGCCAGAGCATTTCAATCATTAGGAGCCCATGTCAAAGTTGGAGCAAGACGATCGGAACATATTGCACGTATTACAGAAATGATGTTTTCTCCTTTTCATATGCAGAACATTGAGAAAGAAGTAGGGGATATCGATATTGTCATTAATACAATTCCACATCTCGTTGTGACAGCAAATGTCATTTCAAAAATGCCGGCTCATACGTTAGTAATTGATTTAGCTTCTAAACCAGGCGGTACCGACTTTAGATATGCAGAAAAAAGAGGAGTCAAAGCGTTGTTAGCACCTGGATTACCAGGTATTGTTGCTCCAAAAACAGCAGGACAAATTTTAGCGAACGTTCTTTCTCAGTTATTAGCAGAAGATGTAATCGCAAGAAAGGAGAATGGGGAATGAATTTAAAAGGGAAAAGAATAGGGTTTGGTTTTACGGGTTCACATTGTACGTACGAAGAAGTAATGCCTCATTTAGAAAAGTTAATTGCTGAGGGAGCTGAAGTGCGTCCAGTTGTTTCTTACACTGTTCAATCAACAAATACGAGATTTGGCGAAGGGGCAGAATGGATTAAAAAGATTGAAGAAGTAACAGGTTTTAAAGCGATTAATTCAATCGTTGGCGCAGAACCACTTGGACCTAAAATCCCATTAGATTGTATGGTAATTGCTCCTTTAACGGGAAATTCTATGAGTAAATTTGCGAATGCAATGACAGACTCTCCGGTATTAATGGCAGCGAAAGCGACGCTAAGAAATGGCAAGCCTGTCGTATTAGCCGTTTCGACGAATGATGCTTTAGGGCTTAATGGAGTAAATCTCATGCGCCTAATGGCCACAAAAAACATCTACTTCGTCCCATTCGGTCAAGACGCACCAGAGAAAAAACCGAACTCAATGGTAGCACGCATGGAGCTGCTTGAAGATACAGTATTAGAAGCACTGCAAGGGAAGCAATTGCAACCGGTTGTCGTAGAAAAATTCAGATATATGAATTAAAAAACGAAAAAAAACGGACAATTTTTGATGAAACCATCATTCTTACTGTAGAATATGATAAAATTAACGTTATTAAGATTAGAAGGGGTATTCTATACTCCTTCTCATTCTAAGTTATAGAAGGATTGGTATCTAGAAAGGGGCATAGTGATGGAAAAGCAAAAAACTTTTCATGTCGCTGTAGTTGGAGCAACCGGCGCAGTTGGTGAACAAATGTTAAATACTTTAGAGAAACGAGAATTTCCAATCGGGAAGTTAACGTTACTTTCATCTAAACGATCTGCAGGTAAGAAACTTGTATTTAAAGGCGAAGAATTTACAGTTCAAGAGGCAACTCCTGAAAGTTTTGAAGGAGTAGATATCGCACTATTTAGTGCTGGTGGATCTGTATCAAAACAATTAGCGCCAGAAGCAGCAAAGCGCGGTGCGATTGTTGTTGATAATACAAGTGCATTCCGTATGACAGAAAACGTGCCACTTGTTGTACCTGAAGTAAATGAAAACGACTTAAAAGAACATAACGGTATTATTGCAAATCCAAACTGTTCTACAATTCAAATGGTAGTAGCTCTTGAGCCAGTTCGTCAGCAATATGGTTTAAAACGAGTAATCGTTTCCACATATCAAGCTGTATCAGGTGCTGGTGCGGCAGCGATTGAAGAACTTCATGAACAATCACAAGCAATCTTAAATGGTGAAGAAGTGAAGGCGAATGTTTTACCTGTATCAGGTGATAAGAAACATTTCCCGATTGCTTTCAACGCGATTCCACAGATTGATAAGTTCCAAGATAATGGATTTACATTTGAAGAAATGAAAATGATTAATGAAACGAAAAAAATTATGCATATGCCAGAGCTAGAAGTAGCGGCAACATGTGTACGTTTACCAGTTGTATCAGGTCACTCTGAGTCTGTTTACATTGAAGTAGAAAAAGAGGGCGTAACAGTAGAGGAATTAAAGAACTTACTTGCAAATGCGGAAGGTATCGTTCTGCAAGATAACCCAGAAGAGCAATTATATCCAATGCCAGCTACTGCAGTAGGTAAAAACGAAGTATTCGTTGGAAGAATCCGTAAAGATTTAAATAACGATAAAGGATTCCATCTTTGGGTCGTATCTGATAACTTATTAAAAGGCGCTGCATGGAATTCTGTTCAAATTGCAGAGCGCTTAGTAAAATTACAATTAGTGTAAACGGCTAAGAGAAGGTGCAAAATATGAAAATTATTGTTCAAAAATTTGGTGGGACATCTGTACGTGATGAAAATGGACGTAAGCATGCGCTTCATCATATAAAAAAATCGCTAGATGCGGGTTATAAAGTAGTGACTGTCGTATCTGCTATGGGTCGTAAAGGTGAACCATATGCAACTGATACGTTGTTAAGTCTTGTAAATCAAGAGGAATCTCATATTTCTAATCGTGAGCAAGATTTATTATTATCATGCGGAGAATTAATCTCAGCAATCGTTTTCTCTAACATGTTAAATGAGAACGGTATAAAAGCGGCGGCATTAAATGGTGCACAAGCTGGTTTTGTAACAAATGATGATTTTACAAATGCTAAGATTATTGAAATGAATTGTGATCGTATACACGAAGAGCTAGAAAATGTAGATGTAATCGTTGTGACAGGATTCCAAGGACAAACGAAAAAAGGTGATACGACAACACTTGGACGCGGAGGTAGTGATACTTCAGCTTCAGCTTTAGGTGTTGCGCTTCATGCTGAATATATCGATATCTTCACAGATGTAGAAGGTGTGATGACTGCGGATCCTCGCATTGTAAAAGATGCACGTCATCTTCAAACTGTAACGTATAACGAAATTTGTAACATGGCATACCAAGGTGCAAAAGTCGTTCATCCACGTGCAGTTGAAATTGCGATGCATGCAAAAGTACCGCTTCGTGTACGTTCTACGTACTCTGATAGTGAAGGTACGCTTATTTCAGCATCTGACGGCGCTACAAAAGGCCGTGATGTAGAAGAACGTCCTGTTACAGGTATTGCACATGTATCAAATGTGACGCAAATTAAAGTACTTGCAAAAGAAACAGCATATGATTTGCAGCAGCATGTGTTTAAAGAAATGGCGAATGAAGGAATCAGTGTCGATTTAATTAACATTTCACCTACTGGGGTAGCTTATACGGTGAGTGATAATGTATCAAATCGTGCAGTTGAACTATTACAAAACCTTGGATATGAGCCAATTGTGACAGAGCATTGTGCGAAAGTATCTATTGTAGGAGCTGGAATGGCAGGATACCCAGGGGTTACTGCGAAAATCGTTACAGCTTTAGCTGAAAAAGGTATTCAAATTCTGCAATCAGCAGATAGTCATACAACTATTTGGGTTCTTGTAAAAGAAACTGATTTAGTGGAGGCTGTAAATGCATTACATAGTGCGTTTGAGCTTTCAAAAGAAAAGCAACTGGAACAATAAGGAGTGAGACCATGATAGATTTTGGGACAATTGCAACCGCGATGGTAACACCGTTTGATATAAACGGCAATATCGATTTTGCAAAGACAACGAAATTGGTAAATTATTTAATTGATAACGGTACAACAGCAATCGTGGTAGGAGGAACGACAGGAGAATCTCCTACATTAACTTCAGAAGAAAAAGTAGCGTTATATCGCCATGTCGTATCTGTTGTCGATAAAAGGGTGCCCGTAATCGCTGGAACAGGTAGTAATAATACGCATGCTTCTATTGACTTAACAAAAAAGGCAACAGAGGTTGGTGTTGATGCAGTAATGCTAGTAGCACCGTATTATAACAAACCGAGTCAAGAAGGAATGTATCAGCACTTTAAAGCAATTGCTGAAAGCACGCCGCTTCCGGTTATGCTATATAACGTTCCAGGACGATCTATTGTACAAATCTCCGTTGATACAGTTGTTCGTTTATCAGAAATAGAAAACATTGTTGCGATTAAAGATGCAGGCGGCGATGTGTTAACAATGACAGAAATCATTGAAAAAACAGCGGACGACTTTGCAGTATACAGCGGTGATGACGGTTTAACGCTACCAGCTATGGCAGTTGGAGCGAAAGGTATCGTTTCTGTAGCATCTCATGTTATCGGAAATGAAATGCAAGAAATGATTGCAGCGTTCCAAGCAGGTGAATTTAAGAAGGCGCAAAAATTACATCAATTACTTGTAAGAGTAACGGATTCATTATTTATGGCGCCAAGTCCAACACCAGTAAAAACAGCGTTACAAATGGTTGGATTAGATGTAGGTTCTGTACGTTTACCACTTCTTCCATTAACAGAAGAAGAAAGAGTAACGTTACAATCTGTTATGCAATCTATCCCTCGTTAATAAAAAATGACCTAGTATAGAACTAGGTCATTTTTTATTTGTATGAAAGTCTTTCCCTCTCTTTTCTTATCTTGCCTATATATGTTTTTATAAGATCATTAACTGGTTTTTCATTATATATTGCAACATGTAAAAGAAAATAATCTTAACCCTTTAAAGGAATTAAAAAGTCATAGTTATTTATAGAATGAACGCTTATATAAACGTAATAAAGTACCAATTCTATTTTTGAGAGTAATTACTTCAAATATGACGTAATTCATAAAAAAACTCCATTTTATAAGTATTTTTGTTCAATTCTAGAAAAATAAGTCTTTAAAATCTATATT
The DNA here is from genome assembly GCF_038005585.1 of Bacillus sp. FSL W8-0519. NCBI lineage: Bacteria > Bacillati > Bacillota > Bacilli > Caryophanales > Bacillaceae > Bacillus > Bacillus sp. FSL W8-0519. The sequence goes on along the minus strand of NZ_JBBOTL010000001.1, from coordinate 3,629,381 downwards.
ATGAAATAAATTTAGAGTATTTATAGCTATTTCTTTAAAACGATATGGGGTACGAAATCGGAGTAAATATAAAGGACATCAGTTCGATAAGTTTGTTGGGAATGCGTTCTTTTCCTTTTTCTTTCGCACGATTTAACTTGTGTTCTATTTCTTGTATCAGGTATAATATGGCTAAGTAGCTTAGTACGGGTATGCTTAGCAAAATTGGTAAAAATTATAATTTGATTACATTTTCATATCATATCGAATAAGATATTTGATTTATATAATGAAAGAGAGGTGAAACCTGGTTTAAAAAATAAACAAGGACATGATATCGCATAACGGTAAGGACATTCGTCTTGGACGGTGAATATATGGTGGTTGTAGAGTTTCCCCTGGTGTCTCTGCAATTTTAGTGAAATCAGTGTTTGAAAGATTTTTAAACCAGGCAACAACATGAAGAGAAAAGAGAATGAGTCTGTTAAAGTATTTGCTCTTGGTGGAGTAGGTGAAATCGGGAAAAACATGTACTGTGTTGAAATTGATTCTGAAATCTTTATTGTAGATGCAGGGTTAATGTTCCCGGGAGATGAAATGTTTGGAATTGATATCGTTATTCCTGATATTACATATTTAGTAGAAAACCAAGAGCGAGTAAAAGGTTTATTTATTACTCACGGTCATGAAGATCATATTGGTGGCATTGTTTACGTACTTCGTAAATTATCAATTCCAGTGTATGCAACGAAATTAACGGTAGGACTTATACAAGAAAAACTTGGCGAAGCGGGTATGTTAGGCCGTGTAGATTTAAAAACAATCGATTCAAATTCAACAGTAGAGTTCAATACTACAACGGTGTCATTCTTTGGAACGACACATAGTATTCCAGATTCTGTTGGTGTTTGTTTCCATACATCAAAAGGTGCGATCGTATATACGGGAGACTTTAAATTCGATCAAACTCCAATTGGAAATAGTGGAGCAGACCTTGGGAAAATGGCTCAAATCGGAAATGAAGGCGTTCTATGCTTATTATCTGATAGTACAAATGCTGAGCGTCCAGGCTATACAGGTTCTGAAAAAGAAGTTGGTGTAGAAATTTCTAAAGTGTTCTACGGCGCAGAAGGACGTATTATCGTTGCTTCATTTGCATCGAATGTACATCGTATTCAACAAGTATTTGATGCAGCTGCTGAAACAGGACGAAAAGTAGCGGTTGTAGGACGTAGTATGGTGAAAGTGGTAGATATCGCAAGACGTCTTGGTTATTTAGATGTTCCAGAAGGTATGGTTATTTCACTACAAGAAGTAGACAATTTCCCAGAGAAAAAGGTAGCTATTTTAACGACAGGTAGCCAAGGTGAACCGATGGCAGCCCTTTCTAGAATGGCAAAGCAAGCTCATAAACAAATTTCAATTCGTAAAGGTGATACGGTTATTATCGCGGCATCTCCAATTCCAGGTAATGAAATATCTGTATCAAAAATTATTGACTTGTTATTTAGAGCGGGAGCTGAAGTTGTTTATTACGGTGAAAGAAAAGTTCACGTTTCAGGTCACGGTAGCCAAGAAGAATTAAAATTAATGTTAAATTTAATGAAACCGAAATATTTTGTACCCGTACATGGTGAGTTCCGTATGCAAAAAGCACATGCATACTTAGCTGAAGATGTAGGTATTGCAAGAGAAAATATCTTTATTGTAGAAAAAGGCGATGTAATTGCTTTTGGTGACGATGAAGCAAACTTAGTTGGCAAAGTGCAAGCTGGTAATGTGTTAATTGATGGATTAGGTGTAGGTGACGTTGGTAATATCGTTCTTCGAGATAGAAAAATGTTATCTCAAGATGGAATATTAGTAGTTGTTGTAACACTGGGTAAAGATGAAAAGAAAATTATCTCTGGTCCAGAAATCATCTCACGTGGATTTGTATATGTACGTGAATCAGAAGCGTTAATTGACCGCTCTACAGAGATTGTACGTATGATTGTTGAGCAATCAATTAAAGAATATTCAATTGAATGGTCTATGTTAAAACAAAATATTCGTGAATTATTAGGGCAGTTCTTGTACGAAGAGACGAAGAGAAAACCTATGATTTTACCGATTATTATGGAAGTATAAAAAAAATCACCTTTACGGGTGATTTTTTTCTTTTTTCACTCTATCGAATGAAATTTATAACTTAAGAAATACTAATTATATACGAGTGAAAGGGGATGCGATATGACAGAACGTGATCGTTATACAAATGAAGAGAAAGAGGCTGAGCCGAAAGAAACCGGAAAAGAAGCTTCAATAGTGGAAAAAATTCAGCAGCTTGGACAAACGAATGTACCGCAAATGAATGAATCACGTATTCATTGTTTAACAATTGTTGGACAGGTGGAAGGTCATGTTCAGTTGCCACCGCAAAATAAAACAACAAAATATGAGCATATTATTCCGCAAATTGTTGCGATTGAACAAAATCCGAAAATTGAAGGCTTGCTTTTAGTGTTAAATACAGTTGGAGGTGACGTTGAAGCTGGGCTAGCAATTTCTGAGATGGTCGCTTCACTTTCAAAACCGACAGTATCTTTAGTTTTAGGCGGAGGGCATTCTATCGGTGTACCGATTGCAGTTTCTACAGACTATTCATTTATTGCAGAAACTGCGACGATGACAATTCATCCGATTCGTCTAACAGGTCTTGTTATAGGTGTGCCGCAAACATTTGAGTATTTAGATAAAATGCAAGAAAGAGTCATTCGCTTTGTGACGAAGCATTCGAAAGTAACGGAAGATCGTTTTAAAGAGCTTATGTTTGCGAAAGGGAATTTGACACGAGATATTGGTACGAATGTAATTGGTGGAGATGCAGTGAAGTATGGTCTTATAGATGATGTCGGTGGTATCGGAAATGCGATTCGAAAATTAAACGAATTAATAGATAATCGCGCGGATGATCATGCAGAAGGGACAATGTTACAATGATTTTATATACAATTATGCCAGAGCAACTCGTGTATCCAGCCGATTATTCGCAATGTGAAAGTCAAAAAGTCGTAAATATAAATGGTGTTGAATTAATGGTTTCAGAGGAAGAACATGGGTATTATTCTATTGTACGCGTGTTAAGTACGGATCCGCTTCACTACTTAGAGTTTGAGCCGGGACAGAAAATAACCTTTTAGCAAAAAGAAGGATTTTGTTTAGAAGCTATGGTATAATATAAAAAACAAGACGGTTGAGCAGCCATGAGAGGGCTGCTTTCTTCTGTTTATTTAACATTTTACAAGAAGTGTAAAAATAGAAGATATAAAGACCTGAAAAAATAGAGAAAACAAACATATAAGCAGAGTTTTTTAGGAATTTTTACTTATATGTAGATCACGAGGTGAAGAAATGGCAAAACAAAAGCAAAGAGGGACGAAGGCAAAGGCAAGACGTACGATAAAGCCAACTTTGTATTATGAAATCGTCGGTTTAACTCTTTTTGCACTTTCAATCATTACGATTTTACAGCTAGGCGTTGTAGGAAAATCGTTTGTGTTATTTTTTCGCTTCTTCTTTGGTGAGTGGTACATAATTGGTGTGTTAGGTGTAATAGCTTTATCCGTTTCATTCGTTATAAAACGTGGATGGCCGAACCTTTTAAATAAACGGTTAATCGGTTTTTATTTAATAGTATTGGCGATATTAATGTTTAGTCATATTACATTATTTAACCTTCTTACGAAAGATGGAGCAGTGCAAAATACTTCTGTTATTGTAAGTACGAAAGATAATTTCTTTCTTGAAATGAAAAAAGGGCCAGATAGCGTTCATTTAGGTGGTGGCATGTTTGGTGCACTTATGTTCGCCACTTGTTACTTCTTATTTGACGAAGTAGGAGCTTATATTATTGGTATTATTTTAGTTATTCTCGGTATACTTTGTATAACAAATAAGCATATTGGAGAAGTGTTAGCTCCAGTTGGTAGAATTCTTAGAAGTCAATTTCAAGTGATGCAAGGGGACTATAAAGATTGGAGAGCCAAAAGAACAGCTGAACAAACAGAAAAGAAAAAAACAACAAGAAGCACAAGGAGCAAACGTGCTGCAGAACATGAAGAAATTATTGAGCCGATGGAAGAAATCTCAATTGATCCTCCGATTATTTCGAATTTCACTGAGAATTATCCTGTAAATGAAGAAGAGGATAAACGAATTGAAGTAGAGGAAGAAGAGTTAATCACTTCACCGTTTATTGAAGAGGCTCCACCAGTTGAAGAGCCGAAGAAAAAGCGTGGAGAAAAAATCGTTGAATCGCTAGAGGGGGAAACACAAGCACCTCCTATGCAATTTTCAAATGTAGAAAATAAAGATTACAAGCTTCCTGCGCTTGATATATTGAAATTTCCAAAGAATAAGCAAGTTACAAATGAAAATGCGGAAATTTATGAGAATGCTCGTAAATTAGAACGTACTTTCCAAAGTTTTGGAGTGAAAGCGAAAGTAACAAAAGTACATAGAGGTCCTGCAGTTACAAAATATGAAGTGTATCCTGATATGGGAGTAAAGGTAAGCAAAATCGTCGGTTTAAGTGATGATTTAGCACTTGCGTTAGCGGCGAAAGACATTCGTATTGAAGCGCCTATTCCCGGGAAATCAGCTGTAGGAATTGAAGTTCCGAACTCAGAAGTCTCCATGGTAACGCTTAGAGAAGTTCTTGATTCTAAAGCTAACAATCATCCGGAAGAGAAGCTGTTAATAGGCCTTGGACGAGATATTACAGGTGAAGCTGTATTAGCCCGCTTAAATAAAATGCCCCATTTACTAGTGGCAGGTGCTACAGGTAGCGGGAAGAGTGTATGTATTAACGGTATTATTGTTAGTATTTTAATGCGTGCAAAACCACATGAAGTAAAATTAATGATGATTGATCCGAAAATGGTAGAGTTAAATGTATATAACGGTGTGCCTCATTTGTTAACACCAGTTGTAACGGATCCGAAAAAGGCATCGCAAGCATTGAAAAAAGTTGTAAGTGAAATGGAGCGCCGTTATGAGTTATTTGCTCATAGTGGCACGCGAAATATTGAAGGATATAATGATTATATAAAAGAGCATAATAATCAGTCAGAAGCGAAACAACCGGAATTACCTTATATTGTCGTAATTGTGGACGAGTTAGCAGATTTAATGATGGTTGCTTCGTCGGATGTAGAGGATGCGATTATGCGTCTAGCGCAAATGGCTCGTGCTGCCGGTATTCATTTAATTATTGCAACGCAACGTCCATCAGTTGATGTAATTACGGGAGTTATTAAAGCGAATATTCCGTCACGTATTGCATTCGCTGTATCTTCTCAAACAGATTCTCGTACAATTCTTGACGGCGGTGGTGCAGAGAAACTGCTAGGTCGTGGGGATATGCTATTTATACCAATTGGTGCATCGAAGCCTGTACGTGTACAAGGTGCGTTTTTATCAGATGATGAAGTTGAGAGAGTTGTAGAATATGTTATTGGTCAGCAAAAAGCGCAATATCAAGAAGATATGATTCCGCAAGATGTTCCTGATACGAAGCAGGAAGTAGAAGATGAATTATATGATGAAGCAGTTCAGCTCGTAGTGGAAATGCAAACAGCCTCTGTTTCTATGTTGCAACGTAGGTTTAGAGTTGGTTATACCCGTGCTGCCCGATTAATTGATGCAATGGAAATGAATGGTGTAGTAGGTCCGTATGAAGGTAGTAAACCACGTGAAGTGCTCATTAATGATGTACAAGAAAAAAGTTCATAAAAAAAGCCTAATTGTTTTTACAATTAGGCTTTTTTATATGCTGGTTTTGTTATATACTATATTCAGCGTTAAAGAAAGGGCTTACATTTAAGGTGGTTCTTTAGAATACGAATACTTTTGTATGGTTTTTTGTGAACGTTCGATATTTAATGTAGAAAAATGTTAAATTTTGTTGACACGTATGGGAGCAAGTGGTAAGATTACTTCGAAAAGAATCACTGCCTCATATAATCTTGGAGATAAGGTCCATAAGTTTCTACCTGGCAACCATGAATTGCTAGACTATGAGGGGAAAAGTGTGTAACAAAGGATGTAAGAGATCTTTGTGCCGAACTTTTTCTCGCTATGAGGAATGTTTATGGTGCAAAGTTTTTTTTATGCAGTAAAGAGTGAAAATTTTATTTTAAAAAATTATTAATATTTATTCGACAATTATGCTTATTTTTAGTATTTAGCAATTTTTATTATGTTGTAAGTTGAAAAAAGAGAAAAGAAGTCTTACATCAGAGGTCGAATAATTGAAATGCGGGGGAGTCTTATGTCAGTAAAATCCGATAGTCGTCACCTATATTTACGGGTGATTGATCACATCAAAGAAAAGATTAAAGATGGGGCTTACAAAGAAAGACAAAAGTTGCCATCAGAGTTTGATTTAGCGAAAGAACTTGGCGTAAGTAGAGCGACTTTAAGGGAAGCGCTGCGTATTCTAGAAGAAGAAAATGTTGTCATTCGTAGACATGGTGTAGGAACATTTGTAAATGCAAAACCGTTATTTTCTTCTGGGATTGAACAACTTTCTAGTATTACAGATATGATTTCTAGTGTGGGGAAAACACCAGGAACTATCTTTTTATCATCATCTACAACAAGTTTAACAGAAGAAGAAAAAGAGAAGTTTAATAGTGAAGATGGTTTTAATGCAGTGATGATTGAGCGTGTGCGTACAGCAGATGGGGAACCTGTTGTATATTGTATCGATAAACTTGCAAAAGAAATCTTGCCAGATTTATCGGGATACAACGAAGAATCATTGCTTACAGTGATACATAACAATACGCACAAACGTATCACATACGCAGTTGCTCATATTGAGCCAATTGGCTATCATCCGAAAATCTCACCGATTTTGGAATGTGAACCGGAAACGGCACTGCTAGTATTAAAACAAATGCACTATGATCAAAATGATGAGCCAATCTTATATTCTATCAATTACTTTAGAGCTGATAAGTTTAGCTTCCACGTATTAAGAAAACGTATGTAGGTAGGTTCCTTTTTAGGGAGGTGACAGCAAGAAGTTAGGGACAGCAGCGTATAAAAAAATAGACAAATCATTTCAGGAGGGGTTCTAGTATGAAGAAAAAAACAGGTCTTTTATTATCATTAACATTAGCAGCAAGTGCGGTGTTAGGTGCATGTGGTAACTCGGATAAAGCGAGTAGCGACAAAAAAGAGTTTAAAGTTGGTATGGTTACGGATGTTGGGGGCGTTGATGACAAATCATTTAACCAATCAGCTTGGGAAGGTTTAACGAAATTCGGTAAAGACAATAATTTAAAGAAAAATGAAGGATATCGTTATCTTCAATCAAGTAAAGATGCTGATTATATCCCGAACTTAACGAAGTTTGCGAAAGATCATTATAACACAACATTTGGTATTGGTTACTTAATGGAAAAATCAATCGAAAAAGTGGCTGAGCAGTATCCAAAAGAGCAATTTGCGATTGTAGATACAGTTGTAGAAAAGCCAAACGTAACAAGTATTACATTTAAAGACCATGAAGGTTCATTCCTAGTTGGTGCTGTAGCAGCAATGACGACAAAATCAAATAAAGTTGGTTTTGTTGGTGGCGTGAAGAGTCCATTAATTACAAAATTTGAATCAGGTTTCAAAGCTGGTGCAAAAGCAGTAAACCCAAATATTGAAATCGTATCACAATATGCTGATGCATTTGATAAGCCGGAAAAAGGATCAGTATTAGCTTCAGCAATGTACGGTGGAGGCGTTGACGTAATTTATCATGCATCTGGTGCAACTGGTAACGGTGTATTCACAGAAGCGAAAAACCGTAAGAAAAAAGGTGAAAATGTTTGGGTAATCGGTGTTGACCGTGACCAAAATCAAGAAGGTATGCCTGAAAACGTAACTTTAACTTCTATGGTAAAACGTGTTGATGTTGCAGTAGCAAAAGTAGCACAAGAAGCGAAAGATGGTAAATTAAAAGGCGGTAAAGTAGAAGAATTCGGTTTAAAAGATGACGGTGTTGGTATCGCGAAAACTACTGACAATGTGAAAAAAGTAAATCCAGAAATTTTAACAAAAGTAGAAGAGTTCGAAAAGAAAATTACTGACGGTGAAATTAAAGTACCTGCAACTGACGAAGAATATAAAGCATATGAAGCTTCTCTAAAGAAATAATAATAGAGAAATAGCAAAGGTTAGTTCATAGAACTAACCTTTGCATATATAAAAATATCTTTAATAGAGTGTAATTGGGGAGTGTTCCCTGCTAAAAGGAGGAACAAAATGGAATACGTAATTGAGATGAACAATATTACAAAAGTATTCCCAGGCATTGTAGCGAATGACGATATTACGCTGCAAGTAAAACAGGGAGAGATACATGCTTTACTTGGAGAAAATGGTGCAGGGAAATCAACACTGATGAATGTGTTGTTCGGTTTGTATCAACCAGAACAGGGAGAGATTAAAATTAAAGGAAATCCTGTTAAAATTACAAATCCGAATATAGCAAATGACCTTGGTATTGGGATGGTCCATCAGCATTTTATGCTTGTTCATAATTTTACAGTTACAGAGAATATTATTCTTGGAAATGAACCGAAGAAAAACGGGAAAATTGCTGTTGAAGAGGCTGCAAAAGAAATTAAGCAATTATCTGAACAGTATGGTTTAGCTGTTGATCCACATGCGAAAATTGAAGATATTTCTGTTGGGATGCAGCAAAGGGTTGAAATATTAAAGACTCTTTATCGTGGTGCTGAGATTTTAATATTTGATGAGCCAACCGCGGTGTTAACTCCTCAAGAAATTCATGAGTTGATTCAAATTATGAAAAAGCTTGTGCAAGAGGGGAAATCTATTATCCTTATTACACATAAGTTGAAAGAAATTATGGAAGTTTGCGATCGTTGTACAATTATTCGTAAAGGTAAGGGGATTGGTACTGTTGATGTAGCGGAAACGGATGAGCATAAACTTGCAGAGTTAATGGTCGGACGTCAAGTGAATTTTAAAACAGAAAAAATAGAAGCTAAACCAATGGAAGAAGTACTATCTATTGCAAACCTAATTGTTCATGATACGCGCAAGTTACCTGCTGTAAAAGGCCTTGACTTAACTGTTCGTGCAGGAGAAATCGTTGGGATTGCAGGGATTGATGGAAATGGTCAAAGTGAATTAATAGAGGCGATTACTGGTTTACGAAAAGTTGAGTCAGGTTCTATTGCAATTAAAGGAAAAGAAATAACGAATTGGCCTGTTCGAAGAATAACAGAAGAGGGGATTGGTCATATTCCTGAAGACCGTCATAAACACGGGCTTGTTCTCGATTTTTCTGTTCGGGACAATATTGTTTTACAAACATACTATAAAAATCCATTTTCAAAGAAAGGGATTTTAAATTTTAGTAAAATTACAGAAAAAGCGAAAGCACTTATTGAACAGTTTGATGTACGTACACCTAGTGAACAAACGTTAGCTCGCGCTCTATCTGGTGGAAACCAACAAAAGGCAATTATTGCACGTGAGGTAGATCGTAATCCAGATTTACTAATTGCAGCACAGCCGACACGTGGTTTAGATGTAGGTGCGATTGAATTTATTCATAAAAAATTAATTGAGCAGAGAGATAATGGTAAGGGAGTATTGCTTTTATCTTTAGAACTGGATGAAATTTTAAATGTAAGCGATCGAGTGGCTGTTATATATGAAGGGAAAATTGTAGCAATTGTGGATGCGAAAGAAACAAATGAACAACAGCTTGGATTATTAATGGCCGGCGGGACAGGGAAAGAGAAGGTGAACACAAATGGCTAAAAAATTTTTAACAGAACGAACAATTAATATTTTAGTACCTGTGTTATCCGTAGTTTTCGGTTTACTTGTTGGTGCCATTGTAATGTTAGTTAGTGGATATGATCCAATTGTTGGATATGCCGCGCTTTGGGAAGGGATGGTTGGCAATCCACAAGCTATCGGTGAGACGTTGCGTACGATGATTCCGCTTGTATTAGCTGGTCTTTCAGTAGCATTTGCATTTCGTACAGGTCTTTTCAATATTGGGGTGGAAGGACAGTTATTAGTTGGGTGGCTCGCTGCTGTTTGGTTTGGATATGCAGTGTCGTTACCAGCAATTTTGCATATTCCGTTATCTATTTTAGTGGCGGCAATTGTCGGCGGTTTATGGGGCTTTATACCTGGATATTTAAAAGGGAAACTTAAAGTAAATGAAGTAATTGTTACAATTATGATGAACTACATTGCACTTTATGTTACGTATGATCTTATTAAACGTTTTATCCACGAAGGTAATGAAAAATCTTATGACGTACAAGCAAGTGCTTCGTTAGCTTCTGATTGGTTATCTTCATTGACAGATGGATCTCGTTTACACTGGGGAATTGTTGTGGCTATTATCATTGCGATTGTAATGTGGTTCTTATTAGATAGAACAACGTTAGGGTATGAATTAAAATCGGTTGGTTTTAACCAAAATGCCTCTCAATACGCAGGAATGAAAGTATCGCGTAATGTTGTATTATCAATGACAATTGCTGGTGCTTTTGCAGGAATTGGTGGAGCTATGGAAGGATTAGGGACATTCCAAAGTATGACAGCAATGTCTTCGTTTACTGGTATTGGATTTGATGGGATTGCGGTAGCACTTTTAGGCGGAAATAATCCATTTGGTATACTATTAGCAGCTTTACTGTTTGGTGGTTTGAAAAGTGCAGCACCACAAATGAATTTCGAAGCAGATGTACCTTCGGAGTTAATTAACGTTATTATTGCATGTATTATTTTCTTTGTAGCGTGCAGTTATGTTTTACGCTGGGCACTTACACGCATGAGCAAGGAGGGGAAATAAATGAGCTTTTTAGATATTTTAGCCATTCTTGTGACGGGTACGTTATATACGGCAGCGCCACTTATTTTTACGGCGTTAGGTGGAGTGTTCAGTGAACGTTCTGGAGTTGTAAATATAGCGTTAGAAGGTTTAATGTTATTTGGTGCATTTATTGGTATTGTTACAACGTTATTAATGGGTGATACGTGGGGATCGATGACTCCTTGGATTGCATTATTATTTGCAGCAATTGGTAGTGGATTGTTTGCACTTCTTCACGCAGTAGCATCCATTACATTCCGTGCAGATCAAGTAGTGAGCGGAGTAGCAATTAACTTCTTAGCACTTGGTTTAACAGTATTTGCGATTAAGAAAATCTTTGGCAAAGGACAAACTGATTTCATTCAATACCGCATTGAAAAAATCGATGTTCCGGGTCTTTCGGATATTCCGGTAATCGGAAAAATCTTTTTCTCTAATGTACCGTTAACATCATATATTGCTATTATTTTAGCGTTTGTCGTTTGGTATATCATTTATAAAACGCCGTTCGGTCTTCGTCTTCGTGCGGTTGGTGAGCATCCAATGGCAGCGGATACGATGGGGATTAACGTATATAAAATGCGTTATATTGCAGTTGCTATATCTGGAATGTTTGCAGGAGTTGGTGGAGCGGTCTTCGCTATGTCGATTTCTGGTAACTTCTCAGGTGCTACAATTACTGGACAAGGTTTCTTGGCGTTAGCAGCAATGATTTTCGGTAAATGGAATCCACTCGGTGCTCTTGGAGCGGCTCTGTTCTTCGGATTTGCTCAATCATTAGGAATAACAGGCGGTACAATTCCAGTACTAAAAGAAATTCCAAGTGTATTCTTAACGATATTGCCGTATGTATTCACAATATTAGCGCTTGTTGGTTTTGTAGGTCGTTCTGAAGCTCCAAAAGCATTAGGAACTCCTTATGAAAAAGGAAAACGATAAGTATAAAAAAAGCTCGCACATTAGTGCGGGCTTTTTTACATAGACTATATTTAATACGGAATTTTACTATGTTCCTTACATATTACAGTTTTTAGAAAGGGCCTAATGTAAGTATAGTGAGGAAGAAAAGTTGATTTTTCATTTCTAAAAACTGTATATTGAAGAGGAATATTCCTATATACGTAAAGGAGGGCTATAAATGAAACTGATGGAACAACAGTTACATGAGTTAGGTGGTTTACGAGTACATATTATTCCAACTGATAAATATAAAACAAATACATTTGTATTTCGTTTGAAAGCACCTTTAAATGAGGAGACGGTGACAGAGCGTGCCCTATTGCCATACGTATTGCAAAGTGCGACAGAAAAGCTTCCTTCTGTAATTCGTCTTCGTCAATATTTAGAAGAATTATACGGATCTTCTTTGGCAGTAGATGTAAGTAAAAAAGGAGAAGATCATATCATCTCTATTTATGTAGACATTGCAAATGAAGTATATTTACATGATGCACCACCGTTATTTGAAAAAGCGCTTTCTATGTTATCGGATATCGTTTTACATCCAGCGAAAGAGGGGAATGGTTTTCTGCCTTCTATTGTAGACAGTGAAAAGAGAGCGCTCTTACAACGAATTGAAGCGACGTATGATGATAAAATGCGTTATGCAAACGAGCGTTTAATTGAAGAAATGTGCAAAGTAGAACCGTATCGTTTAAGCGCAAATGGGAAAAAAGAGAGTGTTTCTTCTATTACAAATGAAAGTTTGTATCAATATTATCAAAAAGTGTTAGCGGAAGATGAAATGGACCTATACATTATTGGTGATATTTCAGAAAACGCAGTTGATCTTGTAAGTAAGTATTTTTCTATTTCAGCACGTCCTGTGAGGGAAAGAAATGTACTTCTTCATAAGAGAAATAATGAAGAAAAAGAAGTTGTGGAAAAACAAGAATTAAAACAAAGTAAATTACACATCGGATATCGTACATTTATTACGTATAAAGACGAAGATTATTTTGCGCTGCAATTGTTTAATGGATTGTTTGGAGGATTTTCTCATTCGAAGTTATTCGTTAATGTTCGTGAAAAAAATAGTTTAGCGTACTATGCAGCATCTCGCTTTGAAAGTCATAAAGGTTTATTATTTGTCATGTCAGGAATCGAAGCGAAAAATTATGAAAAAGCGGTTGAGATTATTAAAGAGCAAATGCTTGCAATGCAAAATGGTGATTTTTCTGAAGAAGAGATGCATCAAACGAAAAGTGTTATTCGAAATCAAATATTAGAAGCAATTGATACACCGCGTGGATTTGTGGAAATGCTGTATCATGGTATTATTTCAGATCGTACGCGTCCGGTTGAAGAATGGCTTACAGGTATTGAAAGTGTGACGAAAGAAGAGATTGTGAAAGTTGCTAAAAATATTGAATTAGATACAATTTACTTTTTACACGGAACGGAGGGAGAATAAATGGAGAAAATTGTTTATGAGCAATTAAAAGAGACACTCTATTATGAAAAACTTCCTAATGGATTAGATGTATATATTTTACCGAAGCAAGGATTTAATAAAACATTTGCAACGTTTACGACAAAATATGGTTCTGTGGATAATACATTCGTACCACTAGGTAAAGAAGAAATGATTCGTGTGCCGGATGGGATTGCTCATTTTCTTGAGCATAAACTATTTGAAAAAGAAGATCATGATGCGTTCCAATTGTTTAGTAAACAAGGGGCATCGGCAAATGCTTTCACATCTTTTACAAGAACAGCTTACCTTTTTTCGTGTACATCAAATGTAGAACAAAATTTAAATACATTGTTAAATTTCGTACAAGAGCCTTACTTCTCTGAAAAAACAGTTGAAAAAGAGAAGGGTATTATTGGGCAAGAAATTCAAATGTATCAAGATAATCCAGATTGGCGCTTATACTTTGGATTAATTGATAGCTTGTTTGTAAAGCACCCGATTAAAATTGATATTGCAGGTACAATCGAGTCTATTAGTAAAATTACGAAAGACCTACTATATGAATGTTATGAAACATTTTATCATCCAAGTAATATGTTGATGTTTGTTGTAGGTGCAATTGATCCAGAGAAAACGATGGATTTGATACGTGAAAATCAAGCAAAAAAAGATTACAAAAACCAACCAGAAATAGTACGTTCATTTGAAGAAGAACCAGATGCGGTAAATGAAAAGAAGAAAATTATTTCAATGCCTGTACAAACTCCGAAATGTTTAGTTGGTATTAAAGCGACAAACTTAAAAGAAAAAGGGGAAGCCCTTTTAAAACAAGAAATTGCGCTTACGTTACTTCTAGATTATTTATTTGGAAAAAGCTCCGTTCATTACGAATCTTTATATAACGAAGGACTCATTGATGATTCGTTCTCATATGATTATACGGAAGAGAATAACTTCGGTTTTGCAATGGTTGGCGGCGATACGAAGCAACCTGATGAGCTGGAAGAGCGTTTAAAAGGTATTTTATTAAATACAAATTATGATCAATTAGATGAGGCGGCATTAGAACGAGTAAAGAAAAAGAAAATAGGCGGCTTTTTACGTTCCTTGAATTCACCGGAATATATTGCAAATCAATTTACACGATATGCGTTTAATGAGTCGAGTCTGTTTGATGCATTGACTGTATTAGAAAGTTTAACTGTTCAAGATTTACAAGAAGTAGCCAAATTACTATTATCAGAAGAAAAAATGAGTGTTTGCCAGGTTTTACCGAAAAAATAAAAGATTTTATAATAATACCTTCATCTTATCATTGATAAATTGTAAGATGAGGGTATTATTTATTTGTAGAAAAAAGATTTTGTTGAGATAAGAGAGGAATTGTATGAAAAAGTATGCATTAGTAACTGGAGGGAGCGGAGGGATTGGCTCTGCTATTTCGAAACAATTAATTCAAGATGGATATACAGTATATGTTCATTATAATAACAGTGAAGAGAAAGTGAATGAGTTGCAGAAAGAATGGGGTGAAGTAATTCCTGTTCAAGCAAATTTAGCTTCTACTGATGGAGCAGAGCAATTGTGGAAACAAATTGAACATCCTCTTGATGTTATCGTATATGCAGCTGGGAAGAGTATTTTTGGACTCGTAACAGATGTAACGAACGATGAATTGAATGATATGGTAGAACTTCAAGTGAAGAGTATCTATAAATTATTATCGATGGCATTGCCATCTATGATTCAACGGAGAAGCGGTAATATTGTACTTGTTTCGTCTATATGGGGACAAATTGGCGCGTCATGTGAAGTTCTTTACTCGATGGTAAAAGGTGCGCAAAATTCATATGTGAAAGCTTTAGCAAAAGAGGTTTCATTAAGTGGAATAAGAGTGAACGCGGTGGCGCCAGGTGCAATTGAAACGGAAATGTTAAACGTATTTTCAGAAGAGGATAAGAATGAAATTGCGGAAGAGATTCCGTTAGGACGATTAGGATTACCGGAAGAAGTAGCAAAAACTGTGTCATTTCTCGTATCACCAGGTGCATCTTATATAACTGGACAAATTATTGGAGTAAATGGCGGGTGGCATTGCTAAAAATTTCTTACATAAAAAATGAAAAACTGTACAAATTAAGCATGATTCTATTACTAAGTAGTGAGGTGCTTACACATGTCAGTTTTAGATAATTTTGATCAATGGAAGAGCTTTTTAGGAGAACGTTTAGAACAAGCGCAAGGAAAAGGTCTTGATGGTGGTGCTGTATCAGATATGGCATTTCGTGTTGGTGATTATTTAGCAAATGAAGTAGAAGCACGCAACGATCAAGAGAAATTATTAGCTGAACTTTGGAAAGTTGCTGACGAACAAGAGCAACATACAATCGCAAACTTAATGGTAAAGTTTGTACAACATAAGTAAAAAATAGAGAGGGGATTCTCCTCTCTATTTTTTTTGTATAATAATTGAAAGGGATAGATTATACATTTAGCTTCCCTATTAAGGTGAAATCATATAATATAGTACGTAGGTGTAAAGTAAGCAAGGGGAGTGATCTTGGATGATTGAATGGTATTTTGAATATGAAATACATAAAAACCGACCTGGCTTGCTTGGTGACGTTTCTTCGTTAATCGGTATGCTCGGCATTAATATTGTCACAATTAATGGTGTAGATAATGCAAGGCGTGGATTACTCCTTATGTGTGATAATCAAGAGCAAATCTCTAGACTAGAATCAATTTTAAATACGATGGATAACATAACGGTAACGAAATATCGTCCGCCAAAGCTAAGAGATAAGCTAGCGGTTAGACATGGTAGGTACATACAACGAGATGCAGATGATAAGAAGACATTTCGGTTTGTGCGTGATGAATTAGGGTTACTTGTAGACTTTATGGCTGAAATAATGAAAAAAGAAGGCCATAAGCTAATTGGTATACGAGGAATGCCTCGTGTTGGAAAAACAGAATCCATTGTTGCCGCAAGTGTTTGTGCAAATAAAAGATGGTTATTTGTATCGTCTACTCTTATTAAGCAAACTGTTCGTAGTCAATTGATTGAAGATGAGTATAGCGACGACAATATTTTCATCTTAGATGGAATCGTGTCAACAAAGCGTGCTAACGAAAGGCATTGGCAGCTTGTTCGTGAAATTATGAGATTGCCTGCAACGAAAGTTGTGGAACATCCTGACGTATTTGTGAGTCAGTCAGAATACACATTGGATGATTTTGATTATATTATCGAGTTGCGTAACGATTATGATGAAGAAATTCAATATAATTTAGTAGATGAAATTGAGCAAGGTACGCAAAATAATTTCTCTATGTTTGACTTTTAAAGAAATATTGAGGTGTTAGTAGTGACAGAATTAGGACAAAAGCTGAAAGAAGCAAGAGGAACGAAAGGCTTGTCTATTGATCAGCTGCATGAGATTACAAAAATTCAAAAACGCCATTTAGTAGCAATTGAGGAAGGCAATTATGATGTATTGCCAGGAGCTTTTTATGCGCGTGCATTCATTAAACAATACGCAGATGCGGTTGGATTAAATGGAGAGGAACTGCTTGTAGAATATCAGAGTACGATACCACAATCTGAAAAACGCGACGTTCCACAAGTGTCAACCGGACAAAAAACACAAGAAACAATGCAGAAATCTTCATCATGGCCAATTGCAGATCATATGCCGAAAATCTTAGTTGCGCTGCTAGTAATCGCAGTTGGAGTGGTAATTTGGTTTATTTTCCAAGCGTTAACTGGAAAAGGTGATGAGAAGGTTCCGAATGCTCAAAGTGAGAAAATTGAAGTTAAAAAAGCGGAAAATTCTCCGTTAGATACGAAGAAAGATGAAGTGAAAGCGGAAGAGCCGAAAAAAGAGGAACCAAAAAAAGAAGAATCGAAAAAAGAAGAGCCAAAGAAAGAAGAACAACCAGCGCAACCAACAGGACAACAAGAAATCAAAGTAGTTGGGACAACTGGTAAGGAGTCCACTTTGGAAATTCATAACAATAAAACGTTAGAATTAGAAATTACAACAAAAGGTGCAAGTTATGTAGGTATTAAAAATGAGGCAGGAAATGATATCTTTAGTGGAACAATAGAGGAAGGTCAAACTCAAAAATATGATTTATCAACAGCGAAAGTGGTAAACCTTAATATAGGAAGTGCACCGAATGTTGAATTTAAATTAAATGGCCAAGTGGTTACATTCCCGTTGAATCCAGAAGAGAATTATCATCAAAAATTCTTGATTAAAAATCTAGGGATAGAGCAACCTGCACAATAACAGTCATCGCTTCGATGACTTTTTTCAATGAACAAATGTTTTTGATATGATGGAGGAATAGCTGTGAATTTACCAAATAAAATTACAATATCTAGAATCTGCTTAATTCCAATTTTTATGGTAATTATGTTAGCGCCCTTTGATTGGGGTTCATACACAATTGGTGATGTTGATTTACCAATTCAACATTTAATAGGAGCGCTTATCTTTATTGTTGCTTCGGCTACAGATTGGATTGATGGACATTACGCAAGAAAGTATAATCTTGTAACGAATTTAGGGAAGTTCCTTGACCCGTTAGCTGATAAATTACTTGTTTCAGCGGCACTTATCACGTTAGTTGAGATGCAATACGTACCTGCTTGGATCGTTATTGTCATTATAAGCCGTGAGTTTGCGGTCACTGGTTTACGTCTTGTACTTGCTGGAACAGGGGAAGTAGTTGCGGCAAATCAGCTAGGGAAAATTAAGACGTGGACACAAATCATCGCGATTGCGGCATATTTATTACACGATGTACCTTTAAATTTAATCCATATTCCAGTTGCTGATATCTTTATATGGATTGCATTAATTTTTACTGTTATTTCAGGATGGGATTATTTCTGGAAAAATAGAGCTGCTTTTGTAAACTCAAAATAGAAGTTTATGGGGGAATTGGGATGAATGCTGAAATTATTGCGGTTGGAACAGAATTATTACTTGGACAAATTGCAAATACGAACGCCCAGTTTTTATCTGAAAAGTTAGCTTCAATTGGCATTAATGTGTACTACCATACTGTAGTTGGAGATAATAACAAACGATTACAGCAGGCGATTGAAGTTGCAGAAGAACGTGCGGACATGCTTATTTTTACAGGTGGATTAGGACCGACAAAAGATGATTTGACGAAGGAAACAATTGCGTCTAGCTTAGCGGAAGAGCTTGTATATGATGAAAAGGCATTGGCATCAATAAGCGATTACTTTAAGCGAACAGGTCGAGAGTTCACGGAGAATAATAAAAAGCAGGCGCTCGTTTTGGATGGAGCGACTGTATTTGCAAATGATCACGGTATGGCACCTGGTATGGGATTAAATAAGAACGGAAAAGTTTATATTTTATTACCAGGACCACCGAAAGAAATGAAGCCGATGTATGTAAGTTATGTGGAGCCTTTTTTACGTAACTTTACAACAGGAGAAAACATTTATTCTCGCGTGCTTCGCTTTTTCGGAATTGGGGAATCTCAATTAGAGGTGAAAGTTCAAGATTTAATTGATGGACAAACGAATCCGACAATCGCCCCGCTTGCCAATGATGGAGAAGTGACATTACGTTTAACGGCTAAACATCAAAATGTTCATGAAGCGGAGAAACTCATTCAGCATGTGGAAGATTTGATTTTAGAAAGAGTTGGAGAATTTTTCTACGGGTATGACCAAGAGTTTCTACATTATAAGGCGATAGAGTTATTGAAGAAAAAAGGATTAACTTTAGCGTGTGCGGAAAGTTTAACAGGTGGTCTCTTTGGTAATCAAGTAACAGAAAACGCTGGTGTGTCTTCCGTATTTAAAGGCGGTGTCATTTGTTACCATAATGATGTGAAGCAACATGTATTACATGTACCTGAGGAAGTCTTGTCTACTGACGGTGCAGTTAGTAAAGAATGTGCTCGTTATCTTGCTGAAAATGTTAGAGAATTATTAAAAGCGGATATCGGAATTAGTTTCACTGGGGTAGCAGGACCAGATGCTTCAGAACATAAAGAGCCGGGAACTGTATTTGTTGGATTGGCGATGAAAGATGAACCAACTGTAGTCTTTCCTCTAAATTTAAGCGGAAGTCGTCAACAAATTAGGGAACGCTCAGCAAAATATGGATTTTATCATTTGTATAAAAAGCTAGAAGAGATATAAGTCTCTTTTAGCTTTTTTTAATGGTTAAATGTGGTTATATTTAATGAAAAATAAAAAAATCGAATAAATGTTCGATTTTTGTTGGCAAATTGAATTGAAAATAGGTATAATAAGATTAGCAATTCAGTTAAGGAGGAATTTTGAATGAGTGATCGTCAAGCGGCATTAGATATGGCGTTAAAACAAATAGAGAAGCAATTCGGTAAAGGTTCAATTATGAAATTAGGAGAACAAGCGGAGCGTAGAGTTTCTACAGTTTCTAGTGGTTCTTTAGCACTTGATGTGGCATTAGGGGTAGGCGGATACCCACGTGGCCGTATTATCGAGATTTATGGACCTGAGAGTTCAGGTAAAACAACAGTTTCATTACATGCAATTGCAGAGGTACAGCGTCAAGGTGGACAAGCAGCATTCATCGATGCGGAGCATGCAATGGATCCTGTATATGCACAAAAATTAGGTGTTAACATCGATGAATTACTATTATCACAACCTGATACAGGGGAGCAAGGTTTAGAAATCGCAGAAGCACTTGTACGAAGTGGTGCGGTTGATATTATCGTAATTGACTCTGTAGCAGCTCTTGTACCGAAAGCTGAGATTGAAGGAGACATGGGTGACTCACACGTAGGTTTACAAGCTCGTTTAATGTCTCAAGCACTTCGTAAACTTTCAGGTGCAATCAATAAATCAAAAACAATCGCAATCTTTATTAACCAAATTCGTGAAAAAGTTGGGGTTATGTTCGGAAATCAACTACAAGTTGCTTAATCGTAAAGATTAAGGAGTTTACCATGGGTTTCCCTTGCTAGTGATAGCATGTTAAAAACCTTGTGAACCTTATTGCCTAAGGGTGTAACTATCCATATAGTTGCTAACGGTGAAGCCCACCATTATTTAGGGTAATACCGTGCCAAGCTCCATAGTGATATGGGGAAGGTGTAGAGACTACCGAAAAGAACTTTTAGTTAACTGAGTAGGGTACGGCAGATGATAGGCTACTGCTGGAAGTGCAAGGCTCTCTGTAAAGAGATGAAGAGATAGTCCGGACTATAGAGATGGAAAATCTATAGATAGTGCCAGAAACAACTCCAGGTGGTCGTGCGTTGAAATTCTATTCAACTGTTCGTCTTGAAGTACGTCGTGCGGAGCAATTAAAACAAGGTAACGACATTGTTGGTAATAAAACAAAAGTAAAAGTAGTTAAAAATAAAGTGGCACCACCATTCCGTGTTGCGGAAGTTGATATTATGTACGGAGAAGGTATTTCAAGAGAAGGTGAAATCTTAGATATGGCTTCTGAACTTGATATCGTTCAAAAGAGCGGTGCTTGGTACTCTTATAATGAAGAACGCTTAGGACAAGGTCGTGAAAATTCGAAGCAGTTCTTAAAAGAAAATACGGATTTAAGAGAAGAAATTGCCTTCTTTATTCGTGAGCATCACGGAATTAGCGAAGATTCAGGTGCTGAAGATATGGAAGATCCAAGTCTTCTTGATTAAAGTGGGATAAAAGACACGGCTTCGTGTCTTTTATTTTTGTATCATTATGAAAGCGTTGTATATCGTTGGAGATAAAATATTTAATCCATCTAAAACAGTATGTGTACAGAGGGATATATGCGTGTTTTACATGAATAAACTGGAATTTACTAAGGTTTTCCAGGATAATATGCTCTCTGCTTTTTAAATTCCTATATAAATTAGAGCTGAAGGTAAAGAAAGTAAAAGTAGACAACGCTTGACAATGAAAATTGCGATAGATACAATGAGAATGTATATTTTTTCTTATATACGAAACACTCTTCTCAAGAAGAGAAGTAATATTCGGAGTAAGACTTAAATCTTGCCGAAATAATAATATGACATTTTAATTGTGAAATGAAGAAAGTCCCTTAAAAAAGCGGGACGACGGTCTTTGCTGTATGTTGTTATTCAATGTACATGCCGACAGTCTTTTTTCATTCATAGCAAGGGGAGGTGAAATCATGAGTAGTACTGCAGTTTGGATACTCATCTCCATTTTGCTTGCAACAGTCGGTGCAGTTGTTGGCTTTTTTGTTCGAAAGTCTATTGCTGAAGCGAAGATTAATGGTGCAGCTAATGAAGCGAAACGTATTATAGATGAAGCGAATCGTGAAGCTGAAGCACTTAAGAAAGAAGCGCTTTTAGAAGCAAAGGATGAAATTCATACACTTCGTACAGAAGCTGAATTAGAAATTCGTGACCGTAGAAGCGAATTACAAAAACAAGAAAATCGTTTAATGCAAAAAGAAGAGAACCTTGATCGTAAAGACGAAACGCTCGATAAACGCGAGCAACAGTTAGAAAAGAAAGAGGATTCTCTTGTAGCGAGACAACAACAGATTGAAGAGTTGGAAAGCAAAGTGGGAGAGTTAGTTCAAAAGCAACAAACAGAATTAGAGCGCATTTCCAATCTGACACGCGAACAAGCGAAAGCAATTATTCTTGGTAAAGTAGAAAGTGAAGTTTCTCATGAAATTGCCGTAATGGTAAAAGAAAGTGAAGTTCGTGCGAAAGAAGAAGCAGATAAGAAAGCAAAAGAGATTTTATCTCTTGCAATGCAGAGATGTGCAGCTGATCATGTTGCTGAAACAACCGTTTCGGTTGTAAATCTTCCAAATGACGAAATGAAGGGACGTATTATCGGACGTGAAGGTCGAAATATTCGTACGTTAGAAACGTTAACAGGTATTGACCTAATTATCGATGATACACCAGAAGCGGTTATCCTTTCTGGATTCGACCCAATTCGTCGTGAAACAGCTCGTATCGCTCTTGATAAACTAGTACAGGACGGACGTATTCACCCAGCGCGTATTGAAGAGATGGTCGAAAAATCAAGACGTGAAGTGGACGAGTATATTCGTGAAGTCGGAGAGCAAACAACGTTTGAAGTGGGTGTTCACGGTTTACATCCAGATTTAATTAAGATTTTAGGTCGTTTAAAATACCGTACAAGTTACGGGCAAAACGTCTTAAAACACTCTATGGAAGTTGCATATTTAACTGGACTTATGGCAGCAGAGCTTGGTGAGGATGAAAAACTAGCAAGACGTGCTGGTCTATTACATGATATCGGTAAAGCGATTGACCATGAAGTAGAAGGTAGCCACGTTGAAATTGGTGTTGAACTCGCAACGAAATATAAAGAGCATCCTGTAGTTATAAACAGTATTGCATCTCACCATGGAGACACAGAACCAACTTCTATCATTGCAGTTTTAGTTGCAGCAGCAGATGCATTATCAGCTGCAAGACCTGGAGCTCGTAGTGAAACACTTGAGAACTATATTCGTCGTCTTGAAAAGTTAGAAGAGATTTCAGAGTCTTATGAAGGCGTAGAAAAATCTTTCGCAATTCAAGCAGGACGAGAAGTTCGTATTCTGGTAAAACCAGATACAATTGATGATTTAGAAGCTCATCGTTTAGCTCGTGATATTCGAAAACGTATTGAAAATGAACTGGATTACCCAGGGCATATTAAAGTAACTGTTATTCGTGAAACACGCGCAGTGGAATACGCAAAATAAAGTGGTGAAACACCACTTTATTTTTTTGTGTTGGAATTGGTTAAAATAAAGGAAATTAGTTATACCTAGCATACAAGTGAAACAAACTTATAATAAATATATTGTAAGATAATTACTTGAAGCTATAGTAATAAAAAATGTAGTACATAGGAAGGGTAAGACATATGAGAATATTATTTGTTGGGGATGTAGTAGGATCTCCTGGTAGAGGTATGATTCAACAATACGTACCGGCATTAAAGAAGAAATATACACCTACAGTAACCATTATTAATGGGGAAAATGCAGCAGGTGGACGTGGAATTACGGAAAAAATATACCGAAACTTTTTAGAATGCGGAGCACAAGCGGTTACACTTGGAAATCACGCTTGGGATAACCGTGAAGTATTTGAATTTATTGATGATGCAAAATATCTTGCAAGACCAGCTAACTTCCCAGAAGGCACTCCAGGAAAAGGGCTTATTTTTGTGAACTGTAATGGAACAGAAGTTGCAGTTATTAACTTACAAGGACGTACGTTCCTTCCTCCAATTGATTGTCCATTCCGTAAAGTGGATGAATTAATTAACATTGCGAAAAAACGTACGAATATTATTTTTGTTGATTTCCATGCGGAAACTACAAGCGAAAAACAAGCGTTAGGTTGGTATGTAGATGGTCGTGCTACAGCGGTAGTAGGTACACATACGCATGTTCCTACAGCAGATAATCGCATTTTACCAAGCGGAACGGCATATATCACAGATGTTGGTATGACAGGGCCGTACGATGGAATTTTAGGTATGGACCGAGAAGCAGTATTGAAGAAGTTTTTAACAAACTTACCAGTACGATTTGAAGTGACAAATGGTAGAACACAATTAAGTGCAGTGCTAATTGATGTGGACCCTAATACGGGAAAAGCGAAGAAAATTGAGCGTATCTTAATTAATGATGATCAGCCATTTTTTGAGTAATTCCTATTAAAATTTAGATAAATTATTATTTTTTAATTTTTTAGAAAAATTACAGAAATTTAGCAGGAATACGTGTCATTCCTCGTGAATATAAGTTAAAGTGAAATAATTGCTAATACTTTTTATAGAAACGAGGAGGAAACGCGGAATGGAAATATTAAAAGTTAAAGCAACGTCGGTCCCTAATTCTGTAGCTGGTGCACTTGCAGGTGTTATTCGCGAACGCGGAACAGCAGAAATTCAAGCCATTGGTGCAGGTGCATTGAACCAAGCGGTAAAGGCAGTAGCAATTGCAAGAGGATTTGTAGCGCCTAGTGGTTTGGACCTGATTTGTATCCCAGCGTTTACGGATATCATGATTGATGGGGAAGAACGTACAGCAATAAAATTAATTGTAGAACCTCGTTAAGTTTAAACAACCTGTTTGCAGTATGCAAACAGGTTGTTTTTATAATGGAGGAATGAAAATGAAAATTTTTGATGCTCATTGTGATGTGCTTCTTCAGTTATGGAGTGCACAAGGGAGAAAGGATTTTAAACATGATTCGCAATTACATATTACATTTGAACAGTTAAAGAACAGAAAAGGAAGTATACAATGTTTTGCTATATATGTGCCAGAAACAGTGGCATATGAAAACCGATTTGAAGTAGCATTGCAAATGGTAGATATTTTTTATAATGAAATTTTATCCTTACCAGGTGTGAAGTTTATTCAGACAAAAGATGATATGAACATGTTAAAACAGGACGAGATTGGAGCGATATTAACATTAGAAGGATGCGAAGCAATTGGAAAAGATGCAATGAAATTACGGTTGTTGTATCGCCTAGGAGTACGTTCCTTTGGACTAACATGGAATTATGCCAATCTATTAGCTGATGGTGCGCTAGAGACACGTGGGGCAGGTTTAACGACTTCTGGTAAACATGTTGTACAAGAACTGAATGCGTTACATGTATGGACTGATGTGTCTCATTTGAATGAAAGAAGTTTTTGGGATGTGATTGAAATTGCAAAAAATCCTATTGCTTCCCACTCAAATTGTATGAAACTTTGTCAGCACCCACGTAATTTAAACGATGAACAACTTAAAGCTCTTATAAAGCGAAATGGCATGATCGGTGTCACTTTTGTACCGCAGTTTCTAACAAATGAAAAACAAGCGAATGTAGCAGATATAGTAAGACATATCGAATATATTTGTTCATTAGGTGGAGAGAACAATATAGGGTTTGGTTCTGATTTTGATGGGATAGTAGAAACAGTTGTAAATGTATCAGCGTATCGAGATTATGAAAATGTAATGAACGAGCTTTGTAAACACTATGCTGCATCTACTGTAGAGCGATTTTTATATGATAATTTTGTTGAACATATAAGCTTTTAAAATTTTTGTTTTAAAAATCCAGAAAAATTAGAATTAATTCATTTGATATTATTGCTTTTTTTAAGACCTAATACTAGAATGAAAAACAAAATAGCTTTATACTAAAGATTCAGGGAAATCAGAAGAGGCATAATTTGCGTCCATTGTAGTTTATTTGCATAAAAAATGCTAAACTATTACTGTAAAAAAATACACTACAATGAATGCAGCCAAAAGGGGTGTAGGAGATGATTAGTCAACTTTCATGGAAAGTTGGAGGCCAACAAGGTGAAGGAATTGAAAGTACAGGAGAAATCTTCTGTATTGCATTAAACCGATTAGGATATTACCTATACGGTTACCGCCACTTCTCATCACGTATAAAAGGCGGCCATACAAATAATAAAATTCGTGTAAGTACAACAGAAGTACGCGCGATCTCAGATGATTTAGATATTTTAATTGCTTTTGATCAAGAAACAATTGATTTTAACTTCCACGAACTACGTCCGGGCGGGATTGTAGTTGCAGATGCGAAATTTAATCCGACAATACCTGACAATACAGATGTAAATCTATATGTGATACCGTTTACAGATATTGCATCAGAATTAGGCACATCATTAATGAAAAACATGGTTGCTGTTGGAGCATCAAGTGCGGTATTAGGATTAGATGAAACAGCTTATTTAGATGTTGTTGAAGAGATCTTTGGTCGTAAAGGAGAGCAAGTCGTTCAAAAGAACATGGACGCAATTAAGCGCGGCTCTCAATATATGAAAGAGTTACTAGGTGAGAAAGTAAACATGATGCAGCTTGAAAAAGCTGATGGTCAGAAGCGCATGTTTATGATTGGGAACGATGCGATCGCATTTGGTGCAGTAGCTGGTGGTGCTCGCTTTATGTCTGCATATCCAATTACACCTGCATCTGAAATTATGGAATACTTAATTAAAAAATTGCCAAAAGTCGGCGGAACAGTAATCCAAACTGAGGATGAAATTGCAGCTTGTACAATGGCAATCGGTGCAAACTATGCTGGTGTTCGTACATTAACTGCATCTGCTGGTCCAGGTCTATCTTTAATGATGGAAGCGATTGGTTTAGCAGGTATTACAGAAACGCCATTAGTAATTGTTGATACACAACGTGGTGGTCCAAGTACAGGATTACCAACGAAACAAGAGCAGTCTGATTTAATGGCAATGATTTACGGTACGCACGGTGAAATTCCAAAAATCGTAATGGCGCCAAGTACAGTGGAAGAAGCTTTCTATGATATTGTAGAAGCGTTTAACTTATCTGAAGAATATCAAGTACCTGTTATTTTCTTAACAGATTTACAGCTTTCTTTAGGGAAACAGACAGTAGAACCACTTAAGTTAGATAAAGTGGAAATTCGTCGTGGTAAGCTTGATTTAGAAGCGGAATTACCAGAACGTGAAAATAAAGCATACTTCAAGCGTTATGAAGTAACAGAAGATGGCGTTTCACCACGTGTTTTACCTGGTATGAAAAATGGTGTTCACCATGTTACAGGTGTAGAACATGATGAAACTGGTAAACCATCTGAATCAGCATTAAACCGTAAAGATCAAATGGACAAACGTTTCCGTAAAATGGAGAACTTGAAGTTTAATACCCCTGTTTATAAAAATGTTAAGCATGAAGAAGCAGACGTATTGCTTGTTGGATTTAACTCAACTCGTGGTGCGATCGAAGAAGCAATGGAGCGCTTAGAACAAGAGGGTATGAAAGTAAACCATGCTCATGTGCGTTTAATTCACCCGTTCCCAACAGCTGAAATCGATCCACTTGTGAAAAATGCGAAGCGTGTTGTAGTGGTAGAAAACAATGCAACAGGTCAACTTGCTAACATTATGAAAATGAATCTTGGTAACGGTGAGAAAATTTCTAGTCTTTTAAAATATGATGGGAACCCATTCTTGCCGAAAGAGATTTACAACGAATGCAAAAAAGGGGTTGTATTAAATGGCAACATTTAAGGACTTTCGTAACAGTGTAAAACCAAACTGGTGCCCAGGTTGCGGAGACTTCTCGGTGCAAGCTGCAATTCAACGTGCGGCAGCTAACGTTGGCTTAAATCCAGATGAACTTGCTGTTATTTCTGGTATCGGCTGTTCAGGTCGTATTTCAGGTTATATTAATTCATATGGTGTGCATAGTATTCATGGTCGTGCCCTTCCAATTGCACAAGGTGTAAAAATGGCAAACCGTGATTTAACAGTTATCGCATCAGGTGGTGACGGTGATGGATTTGCGATTGGTATGGGACATACGATCCATTCTATTCGTCGTAACATTGACATTACGTACATCGTAATGGATAACCAAATTTATGGATTAACAAAAGGGCAAACTTCACCACGTAGTGAAGCTGGATTTAAAACGAAAAGTACACCACAAGGTTCAATTGAACCGTCACTAAATGTTATGGAAATGGCTTTAACAGCTGGTGCAACATTTGTGGCACAAAGCTTTTCAAGTGATTTAAAAGAATTAACACAAATTATTGAAGCTGGTATTAACCATAAAGGATTTTCATTAATTAACGTATTCAGCCCATGTGTTACTTACAATAAAGTAAATACTTACGATTGGTTTAAAGAGAATTTAACAAAACTAAGTACGGTAGAGGGATATGATCCGTCTAATCGCATGATGGCTATGCAAACATTAATGGAAAACAACGGATTAGTAACAGGGTTAATTTATCAAAATACAGCGCAACCTTCATACCAAGAACTAGTAAAAGGATATAGTGAGAAGCCTTTAGTGCAATCTGATTTAAATATGGATCAAAAAATGTTTGATGAACTTGTTGCTGAATTTATGTAATATAAGAAGAGGAGGTTGCCATTTGGCAACCTTTTTTTATGAGTGAAAATATAAGGTAGTCTTATTTACTTAGAAAATTCAGAATGGTAAAATAATATATAAATCGTTGTATGAAAATTGCATGTTCATTAACTAGGAAATGTAATAATAGGATAAGCCTTCTTCTTTGTAAAAATTGGCGAAACACTTCATACTATGGTAATGTGTATAGGGATAAAGCAATATGCTTTTGAGTAGGACAAAAGAAATACAAAAAGGGAATGTCTATTTGTGTGGGGAAGACTTCATTCTTATAGATGATTAGATTGATTACTCAAGTTTCAAAGGACAAGTATCTCTCAAGCTATCTAACCATTTTTGAGGTGGGTCTAAGCGCATTAAAATGGACTATAAAGTGTGTATAGTTAAGGGTGAAAGGAGATTACCGATGAACGAGCAACAACGATTAGCAAGTCAACAAGTGAATTCCTCTACGAAAAAAGAAGAGAAAGATTATAGCAAATACTTTGAAAGTGTATACCAACCACCTTCCTTAAAAGACGCGAAAAAGCGAGGGAAAGAAGAAGTTAAAATTGAACGGGATTTTGGCTTACCTGAAGAGTTTCGCAATTTCGGTACAGGAAGAAAGTTTTATATTCGTACATATGGTTGTCAAATGAATGAGCACGATACAGAAGTAATGGCGGGTATTTTCACTGCACTTGGATATGAACCAACCTTTTCAACTGAAGAAGCAGATGTAGTATTATTAAATACTTGTGCTATTCGTGAAAATGCTGAAAATAAAGTGTTCGGTGAACTAGGGCATTTAAAGGCACTAAAACGAAGAAATCCTGATCTTTTAATTGGTGTATGTGGTTGTATGTCCCAAGAGGAATCTGTTGTAAATAAAATTATGCAAAAAAATCAGCATGTAGATATGGTGTTTGGAACGCATAATATTCATAGATTACCGTACATTCTAAAAGATGCAATGTTCTCGAAGGAGACGGTAGTTGAAGTTTGGTCCAAAGAAGGAGACGTAATTGAAAATCTTCCGAAAGTACGTCGTGGTGATATTAAAGCTTGGGTAAATATTATGTATGGCTGTGATAAGTTCTGTACATATTGTATCGTACCGTATACACGCGGAAAAGAGCGAAGCAGACGTCCAGAAGACATTATCCAAGAGATTCGTCATTTAGCTGCGAATGGTTATAAAGAAATTACGTTACTTGGACAGAACGTAAATGCATATGGTAAAGACTTTGAAGATATAGAATACGGTCTTGGCAATTTAATGGACGAGCTCCGTAAAGTTGATATTGCCCGTATTCGTTTTACAACGAGCCATCCACGCGATTTCGATGATCACTTAATTGAAGTGCTTGGAAAAGGTGGCAACTTAGTAGAACATATTCACTTACCAGTTCAATCTGGAAGCACAGAAATGTTAAAAATTATGGCGCGTAAATATTCACGTGAGCATTATTTAGAGCTTGTAAGAAAAATTAAAGAAGCAATTCCAAACGCGGTATTAACAACTGATATTATTGTCGGTTTCCCGAATGAAACAGATGAGCAATTTGAAGAAACGATGTCGTTATATCGTGAAGTAGGGTTTGATACTGCCTTTACCTTTATTTATTCTCCGCGTGAAGGTACACCAGCTGCAAAAATGAAAGACAATGTACCGATGGAAGTAAAGAAAGAACGTCTTCAACGCTTAAATGCATTAGTAAATAAATTGGCAATTGAAAAGAATAATCGTTATAAAGGTCAAATTGTAGAAGTGTTAGTTGATGGAGAGAGTAAAAATAATCCAGAAGTACTTGCAGGTTATACTCGTACAAATAAACTTGTAAACTTTGTTGCTCCAAAGTCTTTAATTGGTCAGCTTGTGAAAGTAAAAGTAACGGATGCAAAAACTTGGTCTCTTAACGGAGAATTAGTTGAAGAGCCGATTGAGGTGGAATAATAGATGAAAGTATATTCGAAAGATGAAATTGTTGAGCAAGCGAAAGAATTAGCAAAAATGATTTCTGAAACAGAAGAAGTTGATTTCTTTAAGAAAGCAGAGGCACAAATTCATAAAAATGAAAATGTGAAGCGCGCAATTGATGAAATTAAAGCACTGCAAAAACAAGCAGTAAACTTGCAACATTACGGGAAATGGGAAGCTTTGAAAAAAGTAGAAGCTGAAATTGATGCCCTGCAAGATAAGTTAGATAGCATCCCAGTTGTACAAGAATTTAAATCTTCACAAACATATGTAAATGACTTACTACAGCTAGTTGCAAGTACGATTTCTAACAACGTAACAGATGAAATATTAATTTCAACTAATGGCGATGTATTGAAGGGTGAAACGGGCGCAGCGGTAGAAAGTAAAAAAGGAAATTGTGGTTGTTAAAGAGATGTCGAATTGACATCTCTTTTTTTAGTGGATTAAACGTAAGTTCTTCTCAAAAAAAGAATGACACATTCCGCTATTGTCACGCATATGATTAAGTGAATAGTGATTGAGGAGGGTTACGAATGTCCGAATTTAGAGAGATTATTACAAAAGCAGTGGTTGGAAAAGGACGTAAGTATACAAAGTCAACGCATACATGTGAATCGAATAATGAGCCAACAAGTATTTTAGGGTGCTGGGTAATTAACCACTCGTACGAAGCAAGAAAGAATGGAAAACATGTGGAAATTGAAGGTTTCTATGATGTGAACACTTGGTATTCATTCGATGGCAATACAAAGACAGAAGTTGTAACAGAACGTGTAAACTACACAGATGAAGTAAGCATTGGATATCGTGATAAAAACTTTTCTGGTGATGATTTAGAAATTATTGCTCGTGTCATTCAGCCACCAAATTGTTTAGAAGCTCTTGTATCACCAAATGGTAATAAAATTGTTGTAACGGTAGAACGTGAATTTGTAACAGAAGTAGTTGGCGAAACGAAAATTTGTGTAAGTGTAAACCCTGAAGGTTGTGTAGAATCAGATGATGCTTTCCAAATTGAAGATGATGAGTTTGAAGAGTTAGATCCGAACTTTATCGTTGATGCAGAAGAAGAGTAATAGAAAGCTAGGGAGAAGTTCTTCCTAGCTTTTTACTTTACATAAGTGGTGCTTAGATGAACATGATTGCTAATGAAATGTGCTATAATGAAGAAAGACTCCTGAAATAGGAGATAAGAGTGTCCGTGAAATGTGACATATATGAATATAGATTATTATGTAAGAATTATGGAGGATAAGTATGACGCAATATACGCCTATGATACAGCAATATTTAAAAGTTAAGGCAGACTATCAAGATGCCTTTTTATTTTTCCGCTTAGGTGATTTTTATGAAATGTTCTTTGAGGATGCGGTTAAAGCAGCCCACGAACTTGAAATTACATTAACGAGCCGAGACGGTGGTAGTAGTGAACGTATACCGATGTGCGGTGTACCGTATCATGCGGCTAAAAACTATATTGAACAACTTGTTGAAAAAGGATATAAAGTAGCGGTTTGTGAGCAAGTAGAAGACCCAAAAACAGCTAAAGGTGTAGTGCGCCGTGAAGTCGTACAATTAATTACGCCAGGAACGATGATGGAAGGGCGTACGATTGATGAGAAAGAAAATAACTTTTTAGCCGCATTAACACATTTTGAAGATGGATCATATGCGTTAGCTTGTAACGATTTAACGACTGGGCAAAATACAGTAACGTTATTGACTGGTTCAGTAGAGGATATTTTATTAGAAGTGTATGCAACTGGTTCGAAAGAAATTGTTGTAGATTCTTCCTTTTCTAAAGATGAACTAAACAAGTTAACGGAAACGTTAAAAATGACGATTTCATATGAAGATGCAACGGCAATCCCAGAAGGGTTAGAACATCTTGTGAAAAATGTTTCACAAGCAAAGTTAATTAAAGCAGTTGGACGCTTATTTAACTATGTAATAAGAACGCAAAAACGTTCATTAGATCATTTACAGCCTGTGGAAATTTATTATACGAATCAATTTATGAAAATTGATGTGCATTCAAAGCGAAATTTAGAGCTGACAGAAACACTTCGAACGAAAGAAAAAACAGGATCATTATTATGGCTATTAGATAAGACGAAAACGGCTATGGGTGGTCGTATGTTAAAACAGTGGATGGAACGTCCACTTATACAGAAAGAACGAATCGAAGAGCGTTTAGAAATGGTTGAAACGTTTGTAAATGATTACTTCTTGCGTGAAGATTTAAAAGAAAAGTTAAAAGAAGTATATGATTTAGAACGTTTAGCAGGGAAAGTTGCATTCGGTAATGTCAATGCAAGGGACTTATTACAGTTAAGACGATCTTTACTGCAAGTACCAGCTATTTTAGAAGCGATTAGTTTGTTAGATAACGCGTATGCAGCGAGATTAATTCAAGGTGCAGATCCATGTGAGAGCTTAACAGAATTACTAGGAAGAAGTATTCAAGAAAATCCACCGCTTTCTATTAAAGATGGAGATATTATTAAAGATGGTTATAATGACAAGCTTGATCAATATCGCTATGTGAGTAAAAACGGAAAAACGTGGATTGCTGAGCTTGAAAAACGAGAGCGTGATATTACAGGAATTAAATCGTTGAAAATTGGATACAACCGTATTTTCGGTTACTACATTGAAGTAACGAAAGCGAACCTTGGAGCATTACCAGAAGGCCGCTACGAGCGTAAACAAACGCTTGCTAATGCGGAACGTTTCATTACAGATGAACTAAAAGAAAAAGAAACATTAATCTTAGAAGCTGAAGAAAAAATTGTACAACTAGAATACGATTTATTTACAGCGCTTCGTGAAGAAGTAAAAGTATTTATTCCGAAATTACAGCATTTAGCGAAAGTAATTAGTGAATTAGACGTACTGCAAAGTTTTGCAACAGTTAGTGAAGAAGAACAGTTTGTAAAACCTGTACTAACAACGAAGCGCGAAATCTTTATTAAAGATGGTCGTCATCCTGTCGTTGAAAAAGTATTGAACGGGAAATTGTATGTACCGAATGATTGTATTATGCCAGAGAATATGGATGTATTTTTAATTACAGGACCGAACATGTCTGGTAAAAGTACGTATATGAGACAATTAGCACTTGTAACGGTTATGTCGCAAATTGGTTGTTTCGTACCAGCAACAGAAGCAGTATTACCTGTATTTGACCAAATCTTTACGAGAATTGGCGCGGCGGATGATTTAATTTCAGGTCAAAGTACATTTATGGTCGAAATGTTAGAAGCGAAAAATGCAATTGCAAACGCATCGGAAAGAAGTTTAATTTTATTTGATGAAATTGGACGCGGTACATCTACGTATGATGGTATGGCACTCGCACAAGCAATCATTGAACATATTCATGACCAAATTGGTGCAAAAACGTTATTCTCTACGCATTATCATGAATTGACGGTGTTAGAAGAAAGTTTAGATCAATTGAAAAATGTACACGTTTCAGCTATTGAAGAGAACGGAAAAGTAGTATTCCTTCACAAAATTCAAGACGGGGCAGCAGATAAAAGTTACGGAATTCACGTTGCGCAACTTGCGGAGCTTCCAGATAGCTTAATTGCTCGTGCGAAAGAAGTGTTAGCACAATTAGAAGGACAAGAAGAAATTATTATTCCAAAGCGTGTAGAAGTGAAAGCGCAAGAGCAAGAAGTAATTCCAGAACCTGTAGTTGTAAAAGAAGATCCAGTAGAAATAGAAGAAACGAAGGTAGAGAATGAAGAAGAATCACAACTATCATTCTTTGGTGGAGAACAGTCCTCGAAAAAACAAGACAAGCCAGTTCTAGATGCAAAAGAAACGGCAGTACTTGCGCAAATTAAAAAAATTGATTTACTTGATATGACACCTTTAGAAGCGATGAATGAACTGTATCGTTTACAGAAAAAGTTAAAGAAAGGATGAGTAAGTAGATGGGGAAAATTCGCAAACTCGATGACCAACTCTCTAACTTAATTGCGGCAGGGGAAGTAGTAGAGCGCCCTGCCTCAGTCGTAAAAGAACTTGTGGAAAATTCTATCGATGCGAATAGTACATCTATTGAAATCCACTTAGAAGAAGCTGGTTTATCGAAAATTCGCATTATTGATAATGGAGATGGCATTGCAGAAGAAGATTGTATCGTCGCTTTTGAACGACATGCGACGAGCAAAATTAAAGATGAAAACGATTTGTTTCGCATAAGAACACTCGGTTTCCGCGGCGAGGCATTGCCGAGTATTGCCTCAGTTAGTGAATTAGAATTAATCACTAGCACAGGTGATGCACCTGGTACGCACCTTATTATTAAAGGTGGAGACATTATAAAGCAGGAGAAAACAGCGAGCCGAAAAGGAACAGATATTACAGTACAAAACTTATTCTTTAATACACCAGCGCGTCTTAAATATATGAAAACCATTCATACAGAGCTTGGTAATATTACAGATATCGTGTATCGTATTGCAATGTCACATCCAGAAGTATCATTAAAGCTATTTCACAATGAAAAGAAATTGCTTCATACATCAGGAAATGGTGATGTAAGACAAGTACTTGCATCAATTTATAGCATTCAAGTTGCAAAGAAGCTTGTTCCAATTGAAGCTGAATCTTTAGATTTCACGATTAAAGGTTATGTAACATTACCAGAAGTAACGAGAGCATCTCGTAATTATATGTCAACGATTGTAAATGGCCGTTACGTACGAAATTTCGTATTAATGAAAGCCATTCAACAAGGATACCATACATTACTGCCAGTCGGACGATATCCAATCGGCTTCTTATCGATTGAAATGGATCCAATGCTTGTTGACGTTAACGTACATCCAGCGAAATTAGAAGTTCGTTTTAGTAAAGAACAAGAATTACTAAAGTTGATCGAAGAAACATTGCAAGCAGCATTCAAAAAAATACAGCTCATTCCAGATGCAGGTGTAACAACGAAGAAAAAAGAAAAAGATGAAAGTGTGCAAGAACAGTTTCAGTTTGAGCATGCGAAGCCGAAAGAACCATCCATGCCGGATATCATTTTACCGACGGGCATGGATGAAAAACAAGAAGAACCACTGGCTGTGAAACAACCAGCACAACTGTGGCAACCGCCAAAGCAAGAATGGCAACCACCACAATCGCTCGTAAGAGAAGAACAAAGTTGGCAGCCATCTACTAAACCGATAATGGAAGAACCGATTAGAGAAGAGAAATCGTGGGACAGTAACGAAGAGGATTTTGAACTAGAGGAATTAGAAGAAGAAGTTCAGGAAATAAAAGAGATTGAAATGAACGGTAATGATTTACCGCCGCTTTATCCAATTGGACAAATGCACGGAACATACATTTTCGCTCAAAATGATAAAGGTTTATATATGATTGACCAGCATGCCGCGCAGGAACGTATTAATTATGAATACTTCCGTGATAAAGTAGGGCGAGTAGCGCAAGAAGTACAAGAGCTACTCGTGCCATATCGTATTGACTTATCTCTTACTGAATTTTTACGTGTCGAAGAGCAGCTAGAAGAACTAAAGAAAGTTGGTCTATTCTTGGAGCAATTCGGCCATCAATCCTTTATCGTTCGCTCGCATCCAACGTGGTTCCCGAAAGGACAAGAAACAGAAATTATCGATGAAATGATGGAGCAAGTCGTTAAACTAAAAAAAGTTGATATTAAAAAATTACGTGAAGAAGCAGCCATCATGATGAGCTGTAAAGCTTCCATTAAAGCAAATCAATATTTAACAAACGATCAAATATTTGCTTTACTGGAAGAACTTCGTACAACAACAAACCCATACACATGCCCGCACGGAAGACCAATTCTTGTGCATCATTCTACTTATGAGTTGGAAAAGATGTTTAAGAGGGTTATGTAGGGATAATATGATTTAATAAAAAGAAGCGATGAAATAAATCGCTTCTTTTTTGTTTGGATTTAGTCTAAAAGTTTTTCTTTTTGTTTAATAAATTCTGCATCTGTAATGATTTTTTTATCTTTTAAAATCGCTAATTTTTCAATTTCATCTGCGACAAACATGTTGTTAGGAAGAGGGGAAATATTTGTCTGTTCCTGACTGTCATTCATATATTCTTGGATGATTGAATCTATTATCTGTGGTTGCATAATTTTGGATTCGATTTTTTGATAATATGCTGGAGTGTGTATTGCAAGCTTTATATTTTCTAGAGCCTGTGTAAGGTGTCGGGTGTCCTTTAATTGGGAAGAAAACATTTCTTCTAAAACCCCTTGACGGATAGGCGCCCAAATGAAAAATATAATTATTAGTATAAGAGAACTAATTCCTAAAAAATAGCCTATTGCTTGAGAACTAGTAATCAATGTTTTATTAGTAGGATTATTCATCCATTGGTTGAAGGCTGTCCAAGCAGGAATGATAAATAGTAAAGCTAATCCACCATAGGTTGAAAGGATGGATGCCCATCCTTTTTTCTCGAGTTGATCAATACGATTATGAAAAATGTCTATTAAAAAGTCTAATGTTTTTTCATCTGTTTCTGGTTTACCAGTTAATATGTTGTTTTGAGTTAAAAAAGATTTGATTATTAAACTAATGGATTCATTCCAATAAGGGCTTTTAACTTCTATCTTATATTTTTTATAAGCCTGATTTTGGGCAGGTATCATCACTGTTTTTTTGAAAAGTTGAAAAAATGTCAAGACAATTAAACAATATATAGTAAGGTGTACAAAAGGGTTATATAAAATAGTTTTATTATTATTTGTCGAAAATACAGCGTAAAGATATAATCCTATAAAAATTAAAGAAATAATGGCGAAAATAGATTTGAAAATTTTATATTTTAAAGAAATAGGTTTATATATTAAATTCCAGCTAGTTAGTTTATTTTTATAAAAGTCTAGTAATTGATTTTCAATCAAAGTTAATCATTCTCCTGTTCAAATTGTGTATTTTTAAAGGTAGTATATCATAATAATAAGAGTAATTGGCAATATTTAGAATATATTAGTAAAATAGTGTTAAAATGTTATTTGATTATTAATGGATCAGATAGGGTGAACTAATTCATTATAAGAACATTTGGTATTAGGGGATTCCCATTTTTTATAAATAGACTACTAGTTTAGACAAATTACCACAATGCTTATAAAAGAAAAAATTAAAATCAGTTACTCTTCAGACTAGCGTTGATACTTTGGATGATGTGATTTGTGAATATAAAAGGGAAATTGATTATATTTATGTTCCTATTCATAAGAATTTATAATGGGAGGAACCATATGGACAAGCATCTACCAAAAATAGACGATATTAAGCACCGAGTAAAGGAATTGATCATAATTTATATAGAGAAGTTATTCCTCAAAAGAGCACAATTCTAAAACAAGAATTGTGCTCTTTATTTCAGTTCATTATTAGTATCAATTTAATCAAAATTTATTCGATATTTACAAAAACTTATGTGTTTTCTCATCTTCTCTATATAACTAAATCGATAAATAGTTCGATTTTAAATTAGGTAACAACGATTTCATTTGGAGTAATCGCAATTTTAAGTCCAAACAAGGCGCCAGTAATAGCAAGTGTCGAAAAATCATGTGAATCCACAGTTTCACACATGTTATATTTAAAAATTGTATGAACTTTAAATGTTTTAGAAATAGAATACGAAAAACATATGGGGAAAAGATTAAAGTTCCGTGAGAGAAGAACTTTTTCTTTGACCATATGTTTTTTCATTTTCCTTATAGAATCCTTATAATTGTCGTTTATTCTAGAATTACAATATACGAGGAGGAAGTTTAGGATGAATGAGATTATGTTAGAAACAAAATATCTTTGTAAAACATTTAGAAAGCAAAGTGTGGTAAAAAACATTTCGCTTTCTGTACCGAAATATTCAATCTATGGATTGTTAGGTCCTAATGGAGCGGGGAAATCGACCACTTTAAAAATGATAACAGGCATGCTTACACCTACTTCTGGTGAGATTTACTTTGATGGTCATAAATGGACGCGGCACGATCTACATTCTATTGGTGCTTTAATTGAGTCTCCTCCGCTTTATGAAAATTTAACAGCAAGAGAAAACCTGCAGGTTCGTACGACTGTTTTAGGTTTGCCTAAATCAAGGATTGATGAAGTATTGCATGTTGTGGAGCTAGAGAATACAGAAAAGAAAAAAGCAAAGGATTTTTCTATGGGGATGAAACAACGATTGGGAATTGCGATTGCATTGCTGAACCATCCGAAGTTTTTAATATTAGACGAGCCGATGAATGGACTGGATCCTTTTGGAATTCAGGAATTAAGAAAACTCATTCTATCCTTTCCTGGAAAAGGAATTACGGTCATTTTATCGAGTCATATTTTAAGCGAAGTAAGTCAAATTGCAGATCATGTTGGGATTATATCAGGTGGTGTATTGGGGTATCAGGGGAAATTGAATAAGAATGATGACTTGGAAGATTTATTTGTACAAGTGGCTGGAAAGTATAGAAGGGAGGCATAAGAAATGAATCTATATATTGCATCTGAAAAAATTAAAATTAGACATACTTTTTTGAATAAACTTATATGGCTAGTTCCATTTGCTACAATACTAATTGCCTTTTTATTATCGGCGGATTATTTTCAATTATCTAGTTACAACTGGTGGTACATTACGATGCTTCCGGGAATGGTTTCTTTAAGTTGTGTACTTCTTGCGGAGAAAGATAAAAAAATGAATAATCGTTCCATCTTATCGTTACCAGTTTCATTAAAGCGAGTATGGATTTCTAAAGTATTACTAATTTTAGGGATTTTGAGTTTTTCATGCATACTGTTTTTCTGTGAAATCGAGTTATCTAGTTTACTAGTAAATAAAGAGAATTTCCGAATCATTCCTACGGTAAATGCACTATTAGGAAGCGTTCTTTTAATCGTTACTTTTATGTGGCAAATTCCAATCTGCTTGTTTTTAGGTAACAAAATAGGTCTATTTCCGACGCTTCTGTTGAATGTAGGGGCAAATGGAATTTTTGGAGTTGTATTGGCAACAAAAAATATTTGGATGATTAGTCCATACACATATCCAAGTAGACTGATGATCCCTATTTTAAAAATACTACCAAATGGTTTGTATGCAGAAACCGGAAGTGTAACGTTTAAACCAGAACTACTTTCCTACGATGCAATTTTGCCAGGCATAGTAATTTCTGTTGTGTTGTTCCTGTTATTCACTTATGTGACGGCAAAGTGGTTTGAAAAGCAGGAGGCAAAATAATATGGTGGTTTTGTCGAGGATATTAAGAGCTGATTTTATAAAAATGAAACACACGATTTTTTTCGGGATACATGTAGCGATGCCAATCATCGGTATTGCTCTTTTTTTAAGTTATTATTCCTTTTCAAAATTTGATTCTATAAATAAAGTTTCAGGCTATATACAAGTATTATCGATATCTTTTCCGTTGCTAATTAGCATAGTGAGTTCTTCTGTCGTGGAACAGGAAGCTTTGGCAGGAAATTTTAAAGAACTTTTATCAACGGAATACGGAAGACGTAAAGCGTTAATTAGTAAAGTATGTTTACTTTTAATATGTGGGTTTTGTTCCACTATGTTGGCAGTTTTTGGATTTGCTACAGGTTTTCATTTTCTGTTAGGACAAAATGAAATTCCATTTGCTTTGTATGTTGAAATTTCCTTCATTCTTTTTAGTTGTCAAATCTTTATGTATATATGGCATCTGTTCTTAAATTTTCGCTTTAGTAAAGGTGCTTCCATTGGGATTGGAATTATAGACAGCTTGCTGGTAGCTTTAATGCTTACAGGGATGGGGGATGTGATTTGGAAATACATTCCATGTGCATGGGGCGCGAGATTATGCAATTATTTTTTGGGATACAAATTAAGTCCTAGTTCTATTCGTGTCTTACCAGTAGAAGCAGCAACTGGAGCAGTGATTTGTGTTTGTTTCACGATCATTGCATTTGTTATTTCTCTTATGTGGTTTTCCTTTTATGAAGGACGCAAAGAAATGTAAGTATAATTGTATTATAATGGAAGAGTGGGGAGGGATTCTATATGGCAAGAATATTAGCAATTGATGATGAAGACGGCATCCTTTACATTATAAAAAGTGCTTTAGAGAAAGAAGGTCATGAGGTAACAGCCGTTAGTAATCCTCTTACTATACCAAAGGAAAAATTTTGTCATTTTGATTTAATTCTATTAGATGTCATGATGCCAGAAATAGATGGATTTACACTTTGTAAGGAAATACGGGATTTGGTCGATAGTCCAATTGTGTTTCTAACGGCCAAAACAATGGAGAAGGACCTGATCACAGGGCTTAGTCTCGGTGGAGATGACTATATTACAAAACCTTTTGGGATTGGAGAACTACGTGCGAGGGTGTCCGCACATGTAAGGCGTGAGCATAGAGAAAAGCAAAATGCATTTTTCCTGTCAGGTCTTACATTTCATCTGTCATGTAAAGAAATATGGCATGACGATACATCTATCGCATTTACGAAAAGTGAGTATGGAATTTGCGAATATTTAGCTTTGAATCATGGACAAGTATTTTCAAGAGAAAAGATTTATGAAAATGTTTTTGGTTATGAGGGAGAAAGTGATAACCAAGTAATTGTGGAACATATTAAAAATATCCGTCATAAATTATCTAAGTATGGCATGAATCCAATAGAAACAGTATGGGGAATTGGTTATAAATGGAGAAAGTGAAAAAGCAAGTCAACCTTAGTAAGATTTTAATACAGTATATTTTTGCATTTTCAATAGGGACGATTGCTTTAGTGACTTTTTTTATGATTCTATTCCAAGTTGGAGTTAACGCAGAAATAATCTTACCAGCAAATTATTATGAAAAACAGATTGAGTCGCAAAGAGATGCTATAGTTAAAGTAGAGCAGGACGATGATCAAATTCTAAAGCAATATAAATATGTTGTGTATGATTTTTCTGGAAACGTTATTCAAGGGAGTATTAATAAAGATTATGCGGGACAAATATGGAATAACATACATAAGGATGAAAAAGGTGACAGTACGTACTACTATGCAGTTATAGAACGTGATAAAGATATTTGTGTCATTCTATATACGCTACATGCTACTTTTAAAAATCCTTTTTTGCAGAAGTATTTACCGAGTCCGGAAGTTTGTGAAATTGTTCTTTTTATTCTATTATTTGTTGCCGAAGTGATATTTCTATCTCGCTCTTTTGGTAAATCATTGTCAAAGGAAATGCTGATTTTGAGAAAGGTAACAGATAAAATTCAAAAGGAAGATTTAGATTTTCAAGTGGAACAATCTAAAATAAAAGAAGTGAATGAAGTATTAACTTCTTTAGTAAAAATGAAAGATGAATTAAATCATTCATTACGTACACAGTGGAATATGGAAACAAATAGAAGAGAGCAGATTGTTGCTTTGGCACATGATATTAAAACGCCATTAACGATATTGAGAGGGAATGCAGAGCTATTAAATGAATCAATGCTAGATTCAAATCAGAAGAAATGTAATGAGCATATTTTGAAAAGTATTGATGAGATGGAAATATATATGAAATCTTTACTCGATATTACGAAATGTGAGGAAGGCGCTTCACTTCAATTCAAGCGAACAGATCTCCGCGACTTTATTGGTAATATTATAGAAGAAAGTGCAATTTGTGTTTTAGGCAAACAGTTAAATCTAATTGAAAATGTTCAGGACATACCAAATTATATTCCTATTGACGAGACCGCTTTGAAAAGAGCAATTATGAATATAATGATGAATGCAATTGAATATTCTCCAACAAAGGGTGACTTGATGTTCTCAGTGGAAATGATTAGTGAAAAACTGCAATTTATTGTAGAGGACTCGGGAAGAGGGTTTACAGAAGAGGAAATGCATTCAGCTACAGAGCAGTTTTATAGGGGAGATAAAAGTAGAAACTCCAAAGATCATCATGGAATGGGGTTATACATTGCTAAAAGCTTTGCAAAGCAACACGGTGGAAACCTTTACTTAAGTAATTCGGAAAAGCTGCACGGTGCAAAAGTTGTTTTGGAAATATCAGCGTAGTAGAGAAGGAGCTTACGTTAGAAGAAAAATATGCACGTTTAGAAGCGGAGCGAAACCTACTAAAAGCTGAAAATGAGTTATTAAAAAAGATCAAATATAAACTAGAGATAACCTCAACCTATTTGTAATTTATATGTACGTTCTTAATTTGTTTGTAAGGAAAGAGGTTTTTAATTTACAGACTTATCGGATTTATGTAAAGTGTAGATAAAACCATAAAATGGGGTGTTCTTTATGTGTACTAGTTTGACATTAGAGACAAAAAACGGTCAGCATCTTTTTGCAAGAACGATGGACTTCACATTAGATATGAATCAAGAAGTAATAATTATTCCTCGACATTACCAGTGGAATAATATAACTGGTGAAATCATTAATACGAAACATGCTATGGTCGGAATGGGAATTAATCATCAAGGAAGGATCATTATGGCGGACGGAGTAAATGAAGCAGGTATGACATGTGCAACACTCTATTTTCCAGGATTCGCTACTTATAGTCAAAGCATAGATGAAAATAAAACGAATTTAGCTCCATTTGATTTTGTAGCTTGGAGTCTTACACAATTCAATTCTGTCAAAGAGTTAAAGAAATCTGTAGATAGCCTTACCTTTTTGGATATACCATTACCGGATTTAGGACTTACGCCACCGCTACATTGGATCTTAGCCGATAAATGGGGAGATTGCATTGTACTGGAGCCGACAAATGAAGGATTAAAGATGTATGATAACCCACTAGGAGTGATGACGAATAGTCCGGAGTTTAATTGGCATTTGCAAAATTTAAGACAATATATTGGCCTTAAATCGCAGCCATTCGCGCCAACAGAATGGAGTAATTTACCATTAAGTGCTTTTGGCCAGGGCTCAGGCTCAATGGGACTTCCAGGGGATTTCACCCCGCCATCGAGGTTTGTGCGGGCAGCATATGGCAAACAAAACATTCAAGGTATAGATAGTGAAGAAGAGGGAGTATCCGCCCTTTTTCATATCTTATCAAATTGCGAGGTACCTAAAGGCGGAGTAATAACAGAAGAAGGGGCATTAGATAATACCATATATACAAGCGTAATGTGTATGGAGTCCGGAACATATTATTATCATACTTACGATTGTAGACAAATTATAGCTGTTCATTTATTTCATGAAAATTTAGATACAGATGAGATTAAAGCCTATCCGTTCCAACGAAAACAAAAAATATTTTATGAAAACTAAGTAGCTTTGAAACAATGTTTGGTGCATTTTTGAATATATATAATAGAGCAATAATGGTTTATATCATTCTTGGGTGCTTCTTTAACTTTGGGATTTATCATAAATCTACTCCTTTCTTCAATGACTCCAACGAGTAGAATTTTGCTGCTAGGAGCATTAGCTAAGGAGCAGTGAAGGTGGAATTTATTTATAAATAGTAAAGAACCAAAAAGGTGTGGAAAATATCCATACCTTTTTGGTTCTTCTATTATCTATGTATAAAAAAGCGCTGTATATCAGCACTTTTTAAAAGTACATGAGTTGTATAAGAAAAACTTATATATTACCTATAACTATACAAGGTCTAATATAGATTCTTATTTGATTAATTGTTATAAGAGCCTATACGCTTATTTATTTTTATTATTATTAATTTTTTCCGTATATAGCACCTGCTCTTTATAATGCTTCTTAATTGGGAAATTATGTGTACCAGAGCCGTTTTTGAAATTTTTATTGATAGGGTTTTTTAGCGGGATTGTTGTAGTTTCGGTAAATTCATATGGGTAGTTTATTTTAGATTTATCTTCAAACATGAAAATGCCTCCTTTTAGGATTTCCTGAATTCTTTACTATAACATGATATGCATATAGATTTTTTTTGGACTAGTTATTTATAGAGGTTAATGGAATTTAATTACGAAACTACTGAAATATTTTAAAGGAAAATAATTTGTGAAATATATGATATTGATTTTTGTTATTTGTTTTGGGAGGTGTTTTTGCATATATATTCGTTAT
The DNA here is from genome assembly GCF_038005585.1 of Bacillus sp. FSL W8-0519. Taxonomy (NCBI): domain Bacteria; kingdom Bacillati; phylum Bacillota; class Bacilli; order Caryophanales; family Bacillaceae; genus Bacillus; species Bacillus sp. FSL W8-0519. The sequence continues at coordinate 3,585,078 of NZ_JBBOTL010000001.1, read as the reverse complement.
AAATTGTTTTTATAATATGATTCATATAGGTTTTTCCTGATAATATAATGCGGAATATTATAGTGTTATTATGTTATTAGGAACATTTAATGCTGTTTCATAACTGAAAGGGAATTGAAAAAAAACTGAAACTTTTCTCATAAAAATTCAATCTAACTTGAAAAATGAAAGGAAAATGAAATTTTCCAAAAGATATTCTTTGTTAAGATAAAAAGCATACATAAATAAAGTGTTGACATATCTTAAAAATGTATTTTCAAGATATAGTGGGGGAAAAGATGAGAATAGAAAAACAATTAATAAAAAAGATGTATTATGAAACATTCCTAATGGAGAATGTAACAAAACCACCTCTTGACGTACTTGGAGAAGCTTATGTAAACGAAGAAAAAAATGAGATTTCTGATGGATCTTATATTCGTTTTGCGCAAGGTGAATTTTATTATCAGCATCAAGATTTTGAAGCAGCTATTTTTAAATGGGAGAAGGTTAGTAATGAATTAGCACCATGGGCACAAAAAAATATTGCGGATGCTTATTTCGAACTGAATCAATTAGCAGTTGCTGAAAATGTTTATACTTCCATTGCTACTGATAATATAATATTGATGACAGAAATTAGATTACAATTACTTTCTCTTTACATAGAGCAAAATAATTTTGAAGCAGCTTTCGCTGTTATTAAAGAAGCGGTTTCTTTAAATCCGGATTATCCGAATGTCACAAAAATTGCCCGTTCCTTTTATGAGGAACAACAAGATTTTGATAGTGCAGTAGAGCTTGCTGTGAATGAGTTAATTCGAATAGAATCTTATCCTTGGTTTGAGGTGTTAAAAGGATATATCGATAAAGGATTTACTAAACATATTTCACCAGATTATTTTTATGATGCATTAGTTACATTAAATAATGTAGATCAAGTACAATTTACGCAAATGGTTTCATCACTTTGGAACAGTTATAAAAATGAACAAAATTACTTATTGTGGCTTAACACAATAAATGAATTTTTCTTACATATTGAAATAGAGTCGTCCGATATATGGGACAAAATTTCTTCTCTTTACGAAGAAACATACTTTGCATTAATTCAAGGGCAATATATGCTTAAACAATTACACGATATCATTCCAAGTCTTTTAACAAATTGGTTAAAAGTAGTCAATCCGTCTTATGCTGTATTTCCATCAGCAGCTGTATTGGCATGGGATGAGATTTTTCCATCTAAAATAGATTCAGGCGATATACAACATGCGGAAAAGCTACTGTTATATTCTATGAATCATGTGAATGGTTTAGAGTACAGTCTACATCTTTTTGAATCTATTACACAGTGGGCACAAAAGAACAATATAGAAATAGGTCAACGATTTAGATGGTTAGTTGACGAACTTGCAGATTTAAGAACAAATCGTATTTTAGTAACAGGAACTTCAGGGAACGGAAAAACTACATTTATCAACTCTATATTAGGAGAAAATCTATTAGAAAAATCAATTTCAAATGTAGTAGTTTTAAAAAATGATGCTCATACAGAAATTAACGCCATAACAGATGCTGCAATTACAACAACGGAAGATATCTCTGATTATCATAATATGATGTCTCAACACCATCAAACGTATAGGGATAGAGCATGTGTTGAATTTAAATTACCATGCAAATTTTTAAGTGAAAATAAACTTACATTTGTAGTTACACCTGGCTTTAATAGGAATAACGACACTAGGGATGAGGTATTTGAATATCTAAATTCCGTGGATGAATTATTGTTTGTATTGAATGCGGATTCACCTTTTACTGATAAAGAGCGTGATATTCTATTAAGCATTCAAGAACATACACCAAATTTACAAGTGCATTTCTTATTAAATAAAATCGATAACATTTATAGTGAAGCAGAAGTGAAAAGAGTATTACATGATACGGCAGCGAGAATAAACACATATTTCCCGCATGCGAGGATTTTCCCTTATTCTTCGTTATATACGAGTAATCAACAATTGAATGAGTTAACTGATTTTATTCATTTTAACTTTAATTATAAAAATATTGATGCAGAACGTACTGAAAAGCTATTGTTCTTCATCCGAAAAACAATTACATATCTTTTAGCTAAACGCGTTGAGAAAGAAAACAATCTAGTGGATGCGATTAAGTGGAATGAAGATATGCTAGTGAAACTAAACGGTAGCATGAATAACCTTACTGCATTTGAGAGGGAAAAAATTCATTTCATTACAGAGTCATATCGTACAATGAAAAAGGAAATTACGAATGATCTTACTGAAAATATACCGAAGGTATTACAGAGTTGTTCTGATTTAATAAGTGAAGAAAGCGATTTCGGTCACATGGATACGCAACTAAATAAAGCAATGAATGAAAGAGTGCATAAATATTTAGAACAAACGGTATTACCTCATCTTGCTCTTTCTATGCAAAATTGGATTGCAACTTCTCATAATGAGCTCCTTCAAAGTCAATCGTACTTAGAAGAACTTAGTGAAGGACTTAATTCTTTATTTGGAGAAAATCGAATACAGTTAGAATGTGACTTTAAAGTGCTGGATGACTGGCGCAGAGATACTGACAGAATGACGACTAGAATACAAATGGATGAAGTAAATATTTTACGTCGATTTACGCCAGCACAATTTTTACTGAAAAGTGCGGGTAAATTATTTGGAGTTCTTCCTAAAAATAAAACTATGTTATATAACAAATACAAACAGTATGTAGAAAATGAAGATTATACTGAGGTAACGGATTCTATTATGAAGAAATTTTTCTTGCAATTTGAGCTATTCGAAAACACACAAGAGCGAGATATTCATATCTTCTTTAGGAATCCATTTAACTCCTTGAAACAAGCTGTAGAAAATATGCAATTAGAAATACAAGAAAAACAAGAGATGTTACATAAAATGAAATCAAATCCTGAAGTTTATCATGATTCTATCATGCTCTTTGAATTGAGATTACGTCAATGTGAAGTAATTTTACATATGGGTGATGATCATACTTATACAGATGTAATTTTAGAAACAAGTGCAGAATAAAAGTAAAATATTTAAGATTTTTTATGTGAAATTGCATCACATGTTATAAGAGAGTAAAAGGGAGCAACTGTAATGAGTTGCTCCCTTTGCATATTCACATTATTTTTCAGTTTCTTTAATTTTAGTTTGTACTTCGCCAGTTTTAATTTTATTACTTTCTGAGAAACGTAGTAAATCTCCTTCAATAATTTTGTCAGACATTCGTAATTCATTTTGTGCACGGTTAATGAGTGCTTGAGCTTCTTTTTTTGGTAAATCTACAATTTCACCTGTTATGCGGTCATAGAAAGTGTTGTTTTTGTATGCATATTTGTCTGTAATGAAGCTACCATCACGTAAAACAACAAAACCGGTATATTCATCTGAAAACATATCATGACCAAAACGAATATCGTTCGTAGTATCAATCCCTAATAAATTGAGAATAGTAGGTTTCATATCGATTTGTCCCGTAGGCTTTGAAATCGTTTGACCTTCTGTTTGTCCAGGGACATGAATATATAAAGGTGTACGTTGTAAATTTAAAGTATCAAATTCTGTTATTTGATCTTTTTCTAAAAACTGTGCCATTGCACGATTATGTTTTTCAGAAATGCCATAATGATCACCGTATAATACAATAATAGAATCATCATACATTCCCTCGGCTTTTAAACGCTCAATAAATTTTTTAATTGATTCGTCTAAGTAACGTGCTGTTACGATATAACGATCAAATACGCCATTACCAGAGTTATATGGTTCAATGAATTTTGTATCTTCATCATACGTAAATGGATAATGGTTCGTTAAAGTAAGGAAACGAGCATAAAATGGTTGATCAACAGTTTTTAATATATCTACTGATTGATCAAAGTATTCGATATCTTTTAATCCCCAATTTAAATTTGTTTCGGGCGTAATTTTGTAATCAAGTTCATTATAGTAACGGTCATAACCGAGAGCAGAGTACATGATATTACGATTCCAAAATGTTGCGTTATTCGCATGGAATACAGAAGTGAAATAACCTTGCTGACGTAAAATTTCTGGAGTCGCAGTATAATCATTGTTACCGTGTGTGAAGAATACAGCTCCTCGATTTAATGGATATAACGACGTATCAATTAGAAATTCAGAATCGGATGTTTTTCCTTGCCCAGTTTGGTGGAAAAAGTTATCAAAGTAATAGCTTTCATTTATGAATTCATTCAAAAATGGTGTAACTTCTTGTCCGTTAACTGTTGCGCCTATTAAAAAGGTTTGTAAGGATTCAAGAGTAACAACAATTACGTTTTTTCCTTTCGCTACACCAAACATGTTAGGATTCGGCTCACTTTCGTTTGCCTTCACGTAGTTTTCTGTTTCTTGTAATTTACTACTATCAGCAAGTGCCTTTTGTGATCCTGCTTTTACTTGTAGTGTTAAATCATATACTTGATGCGTGTATAGTCCTAAATTTTTAACAAGCATGACTCGGTCGAAAGATCTCGTTAGTAATTCAGGTCGCTCTTTTTCTGCAAGATGTAGATTTGCAAAAAATACACCAATCGTTAAGAGAAAATATAACAAGCGTGTCGAATGAGTTACGCGCCCCGTTTGGAAGACTAGTGCCTTCTTCTTTAATAAAATAAAGAAGAAAATAATGTCTGCGAATGCGAGTATAATTTTGTAGTTCAATATTTCTATAATACTACCGCCTAATTGGCCAAAGTTTGATGTTTGTCCAAGTACTGGTAACGTAACGAAATCACTATAAAAATCATAGAACATTACATTCCCAACAAGTACAATTGTTAATAAGAAATTAATACATAGCGCGATATAATTTCGCTTTTCACCGGTTGCAAATAATGCGAATCCGACAAAAGCTAATGAAGCAGCGAGAGGGCTAATAAACAAAATAAGCTCTTGTGTAGAAGATTCAATTTTTAAATCAAAACTGAATCTTGTAATAAGATATGTTTTTAACCATACTGCTAAAGCAATTATTAAAACAAAGCTTATATTTTGCATTTGTAAATTGATTTTATTTTTCATTTTTACTCCTTCTTTATATAATTTATTTAACTTGTGTTATATATTATATTTTTATAACTATTAGAGTGTAATGAATCAATTAGCTAATGGTTTCTAAAGGTAAAAAAATAAAGTATTCACATACGTACAATGGAGAATTTTCAAGCGTAAATCTATTTTTTAGAACAGAGCAGAAAAAGTCATAGTTGTAGTAAAAAATACTTATAGACATCCTAACATATTAAACACTATGGTGATGTTACAAAATATCGAACAAATGAAGGTGGAACTGAATAGAGGCTTGTAAAACTATTGACATTCAATTTGTTAGAATTGAATGTCAATAGTTATATATACACGTTTATATTACATATGTATCTCATGAAATCTCGATTCCTTGTGGGATAATCGTTAGCGGAGGGAGGATAGTGATTTATGCTATTACTACATAAATAAAGCGTTGTGAAACTTAAAATATTTGATTGGTATCTTAATTATGCAATTAGATGTCAGATAAATATTTTCCAACATACAATCCACTTGCAGCAGCTTGAGATAATGAATGAGTGACGCCTGAACAATCCCCAACTAAAAATAGTCCATGTATATTTGTTTCAAAATGATTATTGAGTTTTATCGTAGGAGCATAAAACTTTCCGTCAATTCCATATAATAAAGTATCTTTATCGATCGGTTCTTGGATAAATTGTTCTAAGCGTAATAAAAATTCTTTAAGTCCTTCAATATATAATGGAGGAATTTCTGTATGCAAATCTCCATAATCTCCTTGTAGTGTAGGTTGTATACGGTTATGTTTCATATCGTTCGCTATTGTAGGTTCTTTTTTTAATAAGTCCTCTAAGCGCTGTATAACAATCCGATCTTGTCCTTGGTTAATGCCTTTAATAATTGAGCTTGCATACAGATTTGCTTCTTTGAGAGTTGGAAAATAAAGCGGGATAAATAAAGTGAAGTTTAAGTTAGGTGTACCAGTTCCTTTCTCCCGAAAATTTTGACCGTCAGGCATAACTAGACCTTCTTCGTACTTTCTAATAATGCGTCCTTTTGGATTCATACAGTACGTAGTTGCTGTGAAACCTTTATGCTCATACGAAAGTTTTGTCTCAAATGTATCTTTTAATATAGAACGTAATTGGTGTTCTTTCATCTCTACCCTGATACCTAAATCTACACGAGTTTGTTCCTGAAAAATATGTAGAGAAGTGCACATCTCCTTTAACCAATCTGCTCCGGAACGCCCAGTTGCAAATACTAGTTGTCTAGATTGAAATGTTCCTTCATTTGTATCTATAGTAAAATGATCTTTCTGTTTCATAATATGTTGTACATCTATATGAAATTGTATATTTATTTTCGTAAGTAAAAATTCATAGAGTTGCTGAAAAATGTCACTTGAAAGGGTAGTACCAAGATGCCGTACTTCTGTTGTTAGCATTTGTAAACCACACGATTCAGCTCTCTTATTGAGATTTGGATTTTCTGTAGAATATTTTGAAACTGAATTTCCTCCGAACTGACATAGAATTTCATCTACTTCAGCCATAAGTTGTATAAAACCCTCTTTCCCAACTTTTTGCTCAAGTTCTCCACCAAATCCGTTTGTATAATTAAATTTCCCTTCAGATTTTCCTAAACCAGCAAATCCGAAATATTTATCACATGTAGTACAATTACAAGCTTTTCCTTCGTCTAAAGGACAATGGCGATTTTCTAGCGCTTTACCTTTATCAAGAATTAAAACCTTTTTGTTACTTTTAGCTAGTGAATAAGCCATAAAAATGCTACTTACTCCAGCGCCGATAATTGTAACATCATACATATTTTTTCACCTGCTAACGAATAGTTTGTTTTTTATTTTTCTAGTGTATAACAATTTTATGAAGTTAAGAAATAGCTTTTATTAATAAAGAGGGAGTTTTTGAACTTGATGCTTTTTCATTTCTTCGACTGGTGGAGTAAATACAAATGTTTTTATTTGAAAGAAGGGATAGTTTTAAAAGATCACTATGTCATATGATTAATAAAAACTTATATATAAAAAACAGACCTTTTAAGTGAAAAGGTCTGTTAATGCATTTAAATCTTATTTAGCGAAGACGTGGTTACCGATTACTGCTACTGTTTGACGTGTCGTAATCCATTTGTCTGTTGATGTTTTCGGATTATAGAAATAAAGCCAATCAGAATGTATTCCATTTGTGGAGATAGCCTCTTCTACAGCCATTTTTGCTTCTGCGCTTGCAGGTTGATTAATTCTTCCATCTGTAACAGGAGTAAATGCATATCCGTATTTAATAGGTTCATAAATAACGCCTGTTATTGTATTTGGAAAACCTTTTGCGTTTACACGGTTTAGTATAACTTTCGCTACTGCTACTTTTCCTTTATACGATTCGCCACCTGCTTCAGCAGTAACTAAGCGTGCCATTAAGTCTTTTTCTTTTTCTGAAATGCTTGAGTTTATTTTTATATGTTGTCCTGTATAAAGCTTGTTTCCGACTGTATTGTTAATTTGTTTTATAGATTGAACGGTAACATTGTAACGCTTTGCTATCGCTTCCAATGAATCTCCCGGTTGTACTTGATAAATAATTTGCTCAGAAATGTTCGCAGGTTTGGCGTTTTGGCGAACAGTGATTTCATTTGAGTTGACGGAACCTGGAATATGTAACTGTTCGCCAATGAAAGTTTGATCGTTTCCTTTATGATTAGCCTGTTTAATGGATTGTATTGAAACGCCGTATTGTTTACTAATGCCCCAAAGTGTATCATTCTTCTTTACTGTATGAATGGTAGAAGCTTCAGCTGTACTTTGACTACATACGAATGTAATTGCAGCCGCAGATATAGGGATTATATGTTTTATTTTTAGTAATTTCATTGTAAATCCTCCTAAGAAAAAATTAAGGTAAAAATTTTAAGTAATGTAGTTTGAGATGTGTATATGCGTAATATATTAATGTAAGTATATTAGCACATATAAAATAAATAATCATTATAAGTTTCTTATTCATGTAGTGTAGAGCCCGAATATGAAATATTGCATATGAAAATACATTGAAGTTCATATTTTTGATTACTATAATCTATTTAGTAGAAAGGGAATATGTTATAGAAATCAAATCATTATAGATTAATATAATGATTTAGTTATTATTAATAGGAGGGTTGAAGTAATGAAAATATTTCAAAAAATGTGTGCGTCAACTATAATCATTACAACACTTTTAGGAACAGGAGGCGCTATCAATAGTGTACATGCTGATTCTATAGAACAGCAGAGTAAATTAGGAATAGAACAAGAAACAGATAAGCAAATCATTGTAAAATTTAAAGCGGATTTGGATTTGCCATATGAAGATGGTATTGAAAAACAAATACCATCTCAAACGAATGATAAAGTAATAAAAAATCTTTTGGCAGAATACCCAGATGTAACATTTACTCGTTTATTCACATCTGTAAGCCCGGAACAAATACAAAACCTTGAAGTGAAAGCACCTAATCATGTATCTACAAGTTTATTAAACTACTATATTCTTCAAAATCAAAATAGTGGGTATGAAGAAGAAATAGTAGATAAGTTAAAGGCATCTTCTTTAATAGAAGATGTCTATATGAAGAAACAAGAGAAAATAATGCCACCTGAAGTGCAATCATCAAGTGTAGCTCTTAATCCTAATAATAATCCTAGATTTAAAAAACAAGGTTATCTTGAAGCAGCCCCATACGGTATTAATGCGCCTTTCGCTTGGGGAATTCAAGGTGGTAATGGAAATGGTATCACTTTTGTTGATATGGAATACGGATGGCTATTAAATCATGAGGATTTAGTAAATCAAAATATTGAATTAATGTCTGGAAGAAATATAGATCAGCATGTCGGTCATGGGACGTCTGTACTAGGAATTGTCTCCTCTGAGGACAATGAAGTTGGAAATATTGGGATTGCGCCAAAAGCGAAAGCAAAAGTTATCTCTCAAATAAGAGATAACGGACAGTATAATACGGCTGATGCAATATTAAGTGCTGTAAATCAGTTAGAAGCTGGGGATGTTTTATTGTTAGAGGCACAAGCATCTTTCGATGGATATGGTGATAAATATTTACCTGTTGAAGTACAACCAGATATCTTTGATGCGATCCGTGCTGGTACAGATAAAGGTGTTGTCATTATAGAAGCTGGAGCAAATGGTTGGAATGATTTAGATCAATTTAAAGATAGAAATGGTAAACAAATTTTAAATCGTAATAGTAAAGATTTTAAAGATTCAGGTGCAATTATGGTAGGAGCGGGCTCTTCATCTCTCCCTCATGAGCGTATGTGGTTTTCGAATTATGGAAGCCGTATTGATGTCTATGGTTGGGGAGAAAACGTAGATACAACTACAGCTGAGCAAAGTCGAAGTGCTATAAATCTTTATACACCTAGCTTTAGTGGAACGTCGAGTGCGTCACCTATTATTGCCGGAGCAGCGACTTTAGTACAAAGCATTGCTAAAGAAAATTTAGGACAACCATATAGACCGAGTGAACTAAGAGCAATATTAAGCAACAAGAACACAGGAACAAAATCTAAAGATCCACATGTAGATAAAATAGGTGTTTTACCAGATTTGAAGTCTATACTAGTTAACTTAGGTTATGAACAAAGAAAACCAAACGGTGGGAATGAGTTACAAGTAATAGAAAATGAACCAAATAATGAGCCTAGACAGGCAAATAAAGTTAACTTTCATACACCGGTGAAAGGAACGCTACATAATAGTGATAGAGTAGATGTATTTACTTTCCAAATTGACTCACCGGAAAATATTAACATATCCCTACTAAATGAACAAAATATCGGAATGACATGGGTACTTCATCATGAATCAGATTTAAATAACTATGTAGCATATGGTGAAAATGAAGGGAATGTAGTTAAAGGAACTTATAATGCAAAGCCAGGTAAATATTATTTATACGTCTATAAATATGAGAATAAAGATGGTTCATATGTATTGAACATAAAATAAGCAAAAGGAACTTCAGATGAAGTTCCTTTGAATTTTTCTAATTTAGTATATGTGAATGATTTTTTAATTTTACTTCTATGCAATATTTCATACTTATGAAATGATATTTATTTTTTACTCACCAGATTATATTATATTCAATAAGTTTGATATAAAACAAAAAAAGGAGGAATAATAATGAGCAGTAAGAAATTTATTTTGAAATTATTCATATGTAGTACGATATTTATCACATTTGTATTTGCTTTACATGAGAAGAGAGTCGTTGCGGCTAGCTCTGTTAATGAGCTTGAAAATTGGTCAAAATGGATGCAACCTATACCTGATGATATCCCGTTAGCACGAATTTCAATTCCAGGAACACATGATAGTGGAACGTTTAAGTTGCAAAATCCGATTAAGCAAGTATGGGGAATGACGCAAGAATATGATTTTCGTTACCAAATGGATCATGGAGCTAGAATTTTTGATATAAGAGGACGTTTAACAGATGATAATACGATAGTTCTTCATCATGGGCCATTATATCTTTATGTAACCCTGCACGAATTCATAAACGAAGCGAAACAATTTTTAAAAGATAACCCGAGTGAAACAATTATTATGTCTTTAAAAAAAGAGTATGAGGATATGAAAGGAGCAGAAGGTTCCTTTAGTAATGTGTTTGAAAAAAAATATTTTGTTGATCCTATCTTTTTAAAAACAGAAGGAAATATAAAATTGGGAGATGCTCGTGGGAAAATTGTACTACTAAAAAGATATGGCGGTAGTAATGAATCTGGAGGATATAATAATTTTTATTGGCCAGATAATGAGACGTTTACGACAACTGTAAATCAAAACGTAAATGTAACGGTACAAGATAAATATAAAGTGGGTTATGATGAGAAAGTAAAATCTATTAAAGATACGATCAATGAAACGATGAATAATAGTGAGGATTTACATCATCTATATATTAATTTTACAAGTTTGTCTTCTGGTGGTACAGCATGGAATAGTCCATATTACTACGCCTCTTACATAAATCCTGAAATTGCAAACCATATAAAACAAAAGAATCCTACAAGAGTAGGTTGGATCATTCAAGATTATATAAATGAAAAGTGGTCACCATTACTGTATCAAGAAGTTATAAGAGCGAATGAGTCACTTATAAAAGAATAAAGATGATGAGAGTAAGAAGCGATAAAATACGGCGCTTCTTATTAAAAATACAGTTTGTCTTGTAAACGGGACAATTTTCGAATTATCTCAATCGATGTTTCATTATGAAAAGGCCAAACTTTTAAATCGGATCAATTTTAAGTGAAAAATGAATATAATTAACTTTACGAAAAAGCAACTGATTATAAGTGATCAGTTGCTTTTTATTTTTAAAGTGGATGAGCAAAAAAACATGAAAGTGGTTGGTCCGTTTTTGGCAAACATCCATTATGATAAGAGAAGAAAGGTAGTATGTTATTAACATTTTAAAGAGGAAATTCTTTATTAAAATAGATTGTCTTTAGAGAGGTGGAAATACAATGATTTTTGCAATTTCACTAGTCGTTATTATTGTAGTTGGATCGCTGTTTGGGACCGTGCTAGTTGCGCGAAATGTGGAGGAGAATTACGGCAAGTCCACAAAGAGAAATGTGAAAAATTTATCTGTAATCTATATTCTCCTTCTTTTTGTTCTACTGCTAGGGGTAACATGGTATGCGGTAATAATTTGATAGTTTGTAACAGAACTGCAACGAGAGTATGAAGCTGGAATTTCAGAAGCTATCGAGTAATCAGAAACGGAGCTATTTTAATATATCCATTTTAGGATGAGAAAATGTGACTAATTAATACTATTTTTACGGTAAATACTGTTAGTAATAAATTGAGGGTAGTTAGCTTTGAAAGGAGGCAACTATATGGAATGGAAACCAAATCGTGCAGATAAGACGCCTGTATATAAACAAATAGCGGATTATATTGAAAGAGGTATTTCTTCAGGTGAGTTTCCTTCTGACAGTAAGTTACCTTCTGAGCGCATGTTAGCAAAAGAATTACAGGTGAATAGGAGTACGATAGTAGCTGCATATGAAGAATTAAAATCACTTGGAGTAGTAGAACGGCAAAAAGGAAGCGGAACACGGGTGAATACAGACATATGGGGTGTTTCACATAAACGAATACCGAACTGGGGTAGGTACGTTGAGGATGGATCGTTCTTACCTAACGTACCACTCGTTCAACAAATTAGAACGGAAACACAAAAAGAAGACTTAATTAATTTAGCGAGTGGTGAATTGTCACCAGAATTAATTCCGAGTGATAGATTCCGAACAATTTTGTCGGAGAAAACATTTATGGAAAACCTCGGTTATGACCATCCACTTGGAAATGAAATGTTGAGAAAAACAATTGCGGCACATGTTCAGCAATATAAACAAATTGAATCAGATTCGAATTCTATCCTTATTACATCAGGCGCACAACAGGCACTTAATCTTATCGTTCAATGCTTATTAAAACCTGGCGATGCGATTGCAATTGAGGACCCTTCGTATTGTTTTTCACTGCCGATGTTTAAATCTGCTGGCTTAAAAATATTCCATTTACCTGTTGATCAGCATGGAATGAATCCAGAAGACTTAATTGATTTGCATAAAAAGCATCGTATTCGTATGGTATTTTTAAATCCGGATTATCAAAATCCAACTGGAACTGTGCTTTCATTAGCAAGACGTAAAAAGATTTTAGAACTGTCTTCTGAATTTGGTATACCGATTGTAGAAGATGATCCGTATAGCTTAACTTCATTTAATGGAGAAGTGAATTCAACATTAAAATCAATGGATCAAAACGGCAATGTTCTTTATATAAGTTCATTATCAAAAATTGTTGCATCAGGATTACGTATTGGCTGGGTAATTGGCCCAATGCGTGTAATAGAACGTTTAGCGGATGCAAAGCAGCAAGTTGATTTTGGCCATAGCGTATTTACGCAGTGGGTGGCAAATCAATTTTTAGAATCAGAAGATTTTCATGCACATATTACAATGCTCCGTGGACAATTGAAGGAAAGAAGAGATGCGTTAATTAGAAAGCTTGAAGAAATATTAGGGGACCAGGTGGAATTCTTTGTTCCAGAGGGTGGAATACATTTATGGTGCAAAGTGCAAGGAACGTTTGATGAATATCATTTATTAGGTGAATCTATACGAAATGGTGTAGCGTTTGTCCCGGGGAGTGTTTTAGGTACTAAAAGTGAATATGTTCGTTTTACTTTTGGGAGAGTAAATGTCGAACAAATTCAGCTGGGAATGACGAGATTTGCGGAAACGTTAAATGAAATTTCATAATAGTAATGCGTAATATTGAAATGAGGGAAAGAAATGAAGTACGTGATGCTTTTACTTCAAGTAGGCGTGCTATATGTATTTAGCTTAGTTGGTACGTGGATTCAAGGGGTATTCCATCTATCAATGCCAGGAAGTTTAATAGGGATGTTAATGCTTTTTCTACTCCTTTCTATTCGTATTTTACCATTAAAGTGGTTTGAGGAAGGTGCGGAAAAGTTAATCGTATTTTTACCGTTATTTTTAATCCCTTCGACAACAGGACTGATGGAATACGGGTCTTTTCTTTTTAGTAAGGGAAGTAGTATATTCCTTTTAGTAGTTGCAAGTACGGTAGTAACTTTGATTGTTTCAGGGTATATAAGTCAATTAGTAGTAACATCCAAAAAATAAAATCGACAAGGTGCAAGATGCAAATGGTCTTAATTATTATTACAGTAGTAATTTATTTATTGGCGACAAAGTTATATAAAAAATTTACGTTTCCATTCACGTTACCGGTGTTAACAGTTACTACAATTATGATTTGTTTATTTTTGATTTTTGGTATTTCTCATCATGAGTATAGGGGAAATGGGGGAGACATTCTTTCAAGCTTATTGAGTCCTGCAATCGTAGCGTTAGCGATACCACTATTTAAAGAGCGAAAGATACTGATGAAAAACTTTTTATCGATACTAATCGGCGTAGTGACAGGTATACTGGCTTTAACGACTATGAATGTAGTGATTGGTGGAATGTTACATATAGATAAGGAACTTATACTAACCACCCTACCACAATTAGCAACGATGCCTATTGCTATTTCAATAGCGGAGCAAATTGGTGGCATTCCATCTATGACTGCTAGTTTTGTAGTTGTTGCGGGAATAACAGGTGCTATGATTGGACCAACAGTACTTAAGTTGTTCCGTATAACAAGTACGATTGGAAAAGGCGTGGGAATGGGCTGCGCATCACATATTATCGGGGTAAGTCGTCTCGTGAAGGAAGGCGAGAGAGAAGCGACAATCGGTTCGGTGACGATGATTGTTACGGGAATACTTATTAGTATATTCATACCGTTTGGAACGAAATTTATATTTTGACATGTAATGGAGATGATGAAAATGACAACATGGTTTATAGTTACATTATTTGTTTTTGGAGCTATTAAAGTATTAGTTTCTAGTATGCCGACTTCTGTTGTAGAATCAATTATTAGTAAATTTGAATTGCATCAAAAACTTGAGGAAGAGAATACCTCTATATCGATAGATGGAAAAAATATAGAGGGAGAAACGAAACTACAAGTTATTCATGAATTTAATGAGGCTTTATTTTTAGATAAGCATTATTTTCCGCCGCACGGGGAAGGAACACCAATCGTGATTAAAACGAAGAAAGGGAATAAAGAGATTAGCTTTTCTTTATATAGCCATGAAGAACATATTGATGTAATAAAGCAATATAAAAAGAAAATTGTTGCCTATCGTTTACGTTCAAAAAGTCTTCAAACTCTTGCACCATTAGTAATAACCGAAGAGTATGCTTAAGAAGAGATCTATAAGGATTTTTCAGACTGTAGACAAACTATTTTTTAAGAGTGCAGATGCTAAAAATAGTTTGTCTCTTACTTTATAGTGAATTTATCCAATGAGATATATACGTAGTGTTTTCTATGCTACAATTTACTATAAGTGAGGAAGGAAGGTGTCTTATGAAAATATCCGTTTATGTTGCAAGTGCATTTAGCAAGGATCATAAAGGCGGAAATAAAGCAGGAGTGGTATTTACTGAGAATAATACATTGACCACAACTCAAAAAATGGCAATAGCTAAACAACTGGGCTATGCGGAAACCGCATTTATATCAGAATCTGAAATTGCTGATTATAAATTTGAGTATTTTACACCAAAAGAAGAAGTTGATTTATGTGGTCACGCGACAATTGGCTCTTTCGTGATACTGATGCATTTAAATAAACTTTGCCAGAATCGCTATACGATTGAAACGAACAGCGGTGTTCTTACTATTACCATAAAAGATGACATCATATTTATGGAACAAAACAAACCGATATTCTATGATGTTGTATCTCCAAACGAGTTCATCGACTGTTTTGACATGAAAGCTATAGACGATAAATATCCAATTCAAATTGTCTCCACAGGCTTAAAAGATATTTTAATTCCTATAAAAAGCGAAACACGATTACATACACTGCAACCTAATTTTGAAAAAATTAAAGAAATTAGCAAGTATTATAATGTTGTCGGAATGCATCTATATACTTTTAATGACAATCGAATTATATGCAGAAATTTTGCTCCACTATACGACATCAATGAAGAAGCAGCGACTGGAACTTCAAACGGTGCATTAGCTTGCTACCTTTATGAACAGCACAACTTGCAAAAAGAAGTCTATGTATTTGAACAAGGTTATTCTTTACACTCGCCTTCTGAAATATTAGTTAAATTAGCAACCAATAGCAACAATAAAGTAGAAAAAGTTTATGTTGGCGGCAAAGGCTATTACTGTGAAACTAAGTATTTAAATGTAGAAAATATTGATTGAAAATAAAGAGATCTATAAGGATCTCTTTATTTTTGTATGAAATAATATACTTTCCAAATAAAAGAAAAGAAAATCATATAGCCAAATAAAGAATATGTATGATTCCAATCTAAGCTATGAATAAAGAAACTGAATCTTTCAGCAATCTGTTCAAAAATGCTAGCACAAATACCGATTGAAATAATAAAAAGAATTCTAGAAACTGTAGATAATCTTTTTGAAATTTGTATAAAAATCGTTGTTAAAATCGGTAGTACAAAGAGAGTAAAGCCGATGTTAACTGAAAATATGGAGGGAAAGGGTCTAACCGGAAAGGAATATAATTGTTTTGCAACAAAAAATGCATCTAAGTAAGTTCCGATAATAGAAGAGAGTAAGATTGTAATGACTAATGCGAAAAGGTTATTCGTCTTCTCGAAGGAGAACATTTTTCTTTGCAAGAATGGCAAGTTCAATTTTTTCGAGTGTTTTACAGTAGTCTTCTGTAATTTGTCCATTTATATTTTCCTCCTTATCAACTAAGTAATTTACGACTTGCCAGTCCGTAAACCAATCTTCACTGTCAACTTCTTCATGCTCTATATCTCGCCATGCGTAGATGAGTGCAGGACTGTATATACGATAAGCGCCATTACGCAACTGGCATTTCTTTATTCGGCGTTTATAAAACTCACGAGAAAAAGATTCATTCACACTTGAAAATAAATGAGGCCAGTAATCTTTCCTTGAGCCTGTATGAGGATGGTGTTGGGCCCAGCTTATTACTTGAGATAAAACATGTGTATCCCGAAATAATAATGAATACAACCTTTTTCCAATTAAGATCCGTTCGTGTAAGGAAGTGAAATGTTTCATTGTATCACCAAATAGTAATACGTTTTGTTTCTTATCATTTGCGTAGAATGGGAACAGGATATGATTAAACTGAAAGAAATCAAATAGTTTAAATCCAATACTATTTAGTACAGTCTTTTTAAAGTGTACATTTTGAATCACTCTTTTTTCTAAGTAGTTTTGTTCATTAATAATAGTTGCAATTGCTAATGTTTTTTTGTTACCTGTTTTCCAAAAATCGTTCCACATCGTTTCCATAAATGTAGAAACATTTAGGTGAGGGAGAAGGTGAAATAGCTTTTGTGCTCTTTTTACACTTTGTTCATAAAGCAGAAATTGAGGATAGACATCTTGAAAAATAAGCCAATTTCCTCTTTCTAAAAAAGAAAAAAATGTGATTTGCTCTTTCTCTGATAAAATTTTCGTATATAAATCTCCCCTTAAATCAGTCATATTCCAACCGCCGTTACGTGATACCATATGCCCAAGTAGTGCCCAATGTATTTCCGGATATTGAACGTAAAATTGGTAGTATGCACGTGTTCTTGTGACATTATTTTTATTTAGCTGTTCTGTCTGCATTTTTATGTTGTTGATGATGATTTGCTCTTCCTTCGTTAATTTATACATCGTGCCAGAATGAGTGAGTTTACTTTTTTGTTTCAATTCATTTTTCACATCAAATAGGGAGAGAGGCAGTGCCTTGGAAGGTCCGTTATATGTATGATTTGAATTGCTTCGGTACATTCCGTTACCTCCCTTTTTCATAAATTTAAAAATGACTATTGGCTATGAATCATTCTATTTATTTTATTACGAGTATAAGAAATAAATGAGCGCTGTTTATTACAAGGAATTTATCATACAAACAGTATAAAAAATCTTACTGTTGTGAGGTGAAATGAAAAACAGAAACTATTTTTAATAGTTTCTGTTTTTTTATTTTGTCAATTAAATGTAACAAACGACGATTATGATTTGAATCAATTGAAAATAATTCAATAAATGTTAATTGAAATGCTTGGTAGGAGGAAAAGGAATGCTAAATAAAATAATTTTAATCACTGGTGGCACAGGTTCGTGGGGACATGAGCTTATAAAGCAACTATTAGAAAAATCACCGAAAGAAATTAGGGTTTTTTCAAGAAATGAAACGGTTCAGTTTGAAATGCAGCAACAGTTTATAAATGATGATAGATTAAAATTTATTATTGGAGATATTCGTGACAAGGATCAATTAGTTTATGCATGCCAAGGTGTACATTATGTATTCCATCTTGCAGCTTTAAAACATGTTCCAGTATGTGAGTATTATCCTTATGAAGCTATAAAAACTAATATACATGGTACGCAAAATGTAATCGAAGCATCTTTACAGATGCAAGTTGAGAAAGTTATATATGTTTCAACGGATAAAGCAGCCGATCCATCAAATACGTATGGGATGACAAAAGCAATTGGTGAAAAGTTAATGGTTCATGCGAATGTACAAACGAAGAAAACAAAATTTATTTGTGTTCGTGGTGGAAATGTTTTAGGGACGAGTGGAAGTGTGGTACCGCTTTTTAAAAAACAAATTAAAAAATCTTCACAAGTAGGGATTACCGATGCGAATATGACTAGATTTTTCTTATCAATTGAAGATGCTGTTGGATTGTTATTTAAAGCCGTATATCAAGGCAGAGGCGGAGAGATCTTTGTTATGAAAATGCCGGCATGTAAAATAACAGATTTAGCAGAAGTGTTAATTGAAGATTCGAAAAAAGAAAATGTGAAGTTAAAAGAGGTAGGGATTAGGCCGGGTGAAAAATTAAGTGAAATGCTTTTATCTGAGGTAGAGAGTAAAACGAGTATAAGTTTTGATCAAAATTATTTTGTGGTACTACCTACTATTCCTATAGAAGGGCTTCAAGAATATTATGCTAGTTTTCCGCTTGTGGATGTGAAGAGTTTTAGTTCACAACAAGACTTACTTGCAAAACATGAAGTGAAACAAATGCTATTAAAAGGAGGATTTTTACGATGAAAAAAAATGCGAGCCTTTTAATAACTGGTGCAAATGGTTTTACAGGACGCCATGCTTGCCAATATTTTTTAGAACAGGGCTTTCATGTAATTCCTATGTTTCAAAATCGTACACATAGAGAAAAAAATGAAAATGGTATTACTTGTAATTTAACGAATAAGAGCGAAGTAATGAAGGTAATGAAACAAATAAAGCCAGATTATGTATTACATTTAGCCGGTAGGAATTCAGTCATAGAGTCTTGGACAGCTGCTCTTGAATATGTAGAAATTAATGCAATAGGGACGTTATATTTATTAGAAGCAATTAAGCAAGAAGCCTCGCATTGTAGAACATTAGTTATAGGATCTGCTTTGCAAGCAGATAGTATAAACGAAATAAAAATTTCAAATCCATATAGTTTAAGTAAAACGATGCAAGTCATTATTGCAGAGGCTTGGGGCGAATTAATGGGTTCAAATATTATCATTGCAAAGCCCTCAAACTTAATTGGTCCAGGAGTATCAAATGGTATTTGTTCGATTCTCGCAAAAAAAATGATAGATATAGAATCAGGTAGAAGTAAAGCCATTATTGAAGTAAACAGTTTGAAAGATAGTAGGGATTTTCTAGATGTACGTGATGCGGTTAAAGCGTATCATGTGTTATTACGAGATGGAATAAATGGAAAACAGTATAATATCGGATCAGGAGTGAAACGATCTTTATTAGAGGTACTAGAACAATATAAAGAATTAACTCAGCTGAATTTTTTCATAGAGGAAACAGAAAAAAGTGGCAGTGATTCAAATGATAGTTTAGTAATAGAGGAAATAAAAAGGTTAGGTTGGATCCCAGAAATTCAATTCCATCAATCATTAAAAGATGTACTTGAGTATGCGAAGTGTAGTGACATCTGCATGCAATGAAAAACAAAAAGGGTGTAAGAAATATATGAATGGCTATGAAACAATAAATAATCAAAATACACTATTTCTTTTAATTGTTGATACGCTGGACTGGAAGAATGAAGAAGAGCATGCTTTGCGTATCTATGAGGCGATAAATAAATGTCGAGCCTATGTGGAAGGGAAAAAGGGTGATCGGAAAAATCCAGTAATAGATGCAGGAACTAGGCCTGTAATCCGAGTTTTTGCTCAGTATGAATGTAGTGAGTATGGAAATGATTTTTATGACCTCATGAAAGATTTTTTGCAAGATATAGGATTTGAGTTAAAGGTTTATATAAATAATGCTAAGGTTACTTACATGTAATAGATTAGTATAAAATAAGATTTTTTAATCATAAAGGTGGATATAAATTATGAATAAAAAGATTCTCTTTACTGGGGGCGGTACAGCGGGACACGTAATGATTAATATAGTATTGATTCCTAAATTTATGGAAAAAGGATGGGGAGTTGAGTATATTGGATCTCAAAATGGAATTGAAAAACTATTAGTTCAAAATGTTAAATACAATATTGTTTCAACAGGGAAGCTTAGGAGATATTGGGATTTGGAGAACTTTAAAGATCCTTTTAAAATAATAAAAGGTTGCATTCAAAGCTATAAATTAATGAAACGAATAAAACCAGATGTTATTTTTTCGGCAGGAGGATTTGTTTCTGTTCCTGTAGTAATAGGAGCATGGATGAATAAAGTACCCGTAATAATACGTGAACCAGATAGTACGTTAGGATTAGCAAATAAAATAGCATTACCTTTTACTACAAAACTATGTACAACATTTCCTCAGACAGGAGAAAATGTAAGTAATGAGAAGAAGGTTTATGTAGGACCAGTTGTAAGGGAAGAAATTGAGAGAGGCAACGTATTGCGGGGAAGAAGCTATTGTAAATTTAAGCAAGATAAACCGGTATTGTTAATTATGGGTGGGAGTCAAGGCGCTCAATGGATAAATGATATGGTAAGAAAAAGTTTGGAAACATTGTTATTAAATTTTAATATTGTTCATATGTGCGGTAAAGGGAAGGTAGATTCATCTGTTGGCATGGAAGGTTATATGCAATTCGAATATATAGGGGAAGAATTGCCGCACATACTAAATATGGCGAGTGTTGTAGTTTCCAGAGCGGGTTCTACTGCTATTTCTGAATTGTTATTTTTGAAGAAACCGATGTTGCTTATCCCGTTAACTAACAGTTCCAGTAGGGGAGATCAAGTTTTAAATGCTGAATATTTTTCTCGGCAAGGATATGCGGAAGTTATACTCCAAGACAGAGTAAGTACGAATACATTTATACATGCAGTAAATAAGTTGTATACAAATAAGGAGAGATATATTCAAAACATGAATGGATATAAGAAAACTAATAATGAGGGGATTCATCAATTAATAGATATAATAAATGAAGTAGTGAAGTAATAGAAATGTAAATAAAAAACAAAAGGAAAGAAGATCTCTTCTTTCCTTTTTGCTATAGTTGTTCAAATTCATTATTACTTATAACAATTAGCCATGTACTATGGGTGAATCCCGATTTCTAATAGTTCAGTAAATGCATGCGTATGGATAGGTTTACTATAATAGTACCCTTGAATAAACTGACATTTATTTTTTTGAAGGAAACTCACATGTTCTTTCGTTTCTACACCTTCCGCGATAACTGACATTCCTAATGTATTTGCTAATGTGATGATTGTTTTAATAATTTCCATTCCATCGTCACATGTTTCAGACATTGTAATAAATTCTCGTGGGATTTTTAACGTATCGATTGGATATAAAGGTAAGTAAGCTAGCGAAGAATAGCCTGTACCAAAGTCATCGATTGAAATATGAATCCCTAAACTTTTTAGTGTACGTAGTTTTATTAATGTTTCTCGCTCATCCATCATTGCAATTCGCTCTGTTAATTCAAGATCGAGAGAACTTGCTGGTAAACCAGTATTTGTTAATGTAGCAGAAATAGACTTTACAAAATCTTCTTGTTCAAATTCTTTAGCAGATAAATTTACACCTATTTTCAAATGTGAATATCCGCTTGTGTGCCAACGTTTCATTTGTTCACAAGCTTGTTGTAGTGTCCATTTTCCTATTGGAATGATTTGTAGCGTTTCTTCTGCAATGGGAATAAACTCGTATGGAGAAATAACACCTAATTCAGGATGATTCCACCTAATTAAAGCTTCAGCACCGATAATTTTGTTAGATTTGCTATCAACTTGAGGTTGATATAAAAGGAACAATTCTTCATTTTGAATTGCATTTGGTAAATCTTTTTCTAATCGTAATCGTCTTTCAATTTTTTTTGCAATTACGTCATCATAAATAGAGACAGAATTAAGTTCTTTTGCTTTCGCATCATACATTGCAACATTAGCGTTTTTCAGAAGTGTAGCGGTATCGATTCCAGAATGTGGATAAATAGCGATGCCGATACTTATTGATAGAGTTAATGTATGTTCATATATGACAAACGATTTTTCCATGCATTTAAATAACTGGTTGCATAACTGGAATAAGGAATCTTCGTCAGTATAGTTTTCAATTAAGATTGTAAATTCATCGCCACCGATTCTTGATAGATGAGTATGTGATGGAAGACAGGATTGGAATCGCTTCGCTACTTCTTCTAATATGTAGTCTCCTGCCGAATGTCCAAGTGTATCGTTAACTGCTTTAAAGCGATCTAAGTCCAAATATAATAATGCAAACTCGCTTTCTGTCGTTTTAGCATTTTTTATAATTCTTTTTAATTTCTTATGAAAAAAGGCACGGTTCCCAATTTTCGTTACAGTATCATGGAATGCTAAATATTTTATTTCTTCTTGCTGTTTTTTTAGCGCAGTAATATCTTTCATCATAATATAGCTTCCTGAAATTTGCCCGTCTATCATAATAGGGACGATGGTAACGTATAAAGAATAAGTAAATCCATCTTTATATTGAGAACTAAGTTGTAAGGATGCTGATTCTTGTTGTTTCATTTTTTCTAATGCAGATGCTAGTTTATATTTGTCTTCATCTAAAATAATCGAAAAACAAGTTTCACCAAGTAACTCATCCGTTGGTGCACCGAGTAGTATACTTCCAGCTTTATTTACATTTAAGAATACGCCATTTAAATCAATTGTAAAAATAGGGTCAGGATGATATTCATATAATGATTTGAATTTTTGTTGCTTTTGAGATAGAGCCTCTGATTTATGAACTAAATCTGAAGTTCGTAATCTAACTTTTTCTTCCAATTGGGCATTGAATACTTGGAAACGTTTGGTTAGAGAATTGTTTTGCATACGTACAATAGAATGACGAATGAGTACGAAAATAAAAGCAATACAATTTCCCGTAATGAGAATGGAAGATGCTGTTTGTTCTTTTAACGTAAACCCGATTAGTATTGCAACAGCAAGATAAGGAAATATAACTAAAGCTTTCTTTCCTATTATAGGGTTAACAATGAAATAATTTTTATGGCTATTATGATCTTCTGAAATAGATCCAGCTATTGCAATAAGTAATATAGGTATTCTATATAAAAGACGTAATAATGTTATCGTTTCAGTTGATAAATGGTTATGTAAGTAAAAATAAATATAGTTAAAAGTTGCAGAACTTATTAATACAAAAATAAAGATATAAATTTTCCGTTTAGAATTAAAAATTGTTGGACGGAAAAAGAGACTAACACCTAGTAGAAGAAATAATAAATCTGCAATTGGATATAGAAATGAAAGGAAAACATCTCCTAGTGACAGAGAGAATATATTTAAATTTGGTTGATTAAATAAATACCACTCCAATGTGAATATGGAAGTAAGTACTATGCATATATCACAAATAAAGAACGCTTTTTCCCATTTATCGCATTCTTTTAGGATTTTATAGCAGAAAGCGATAAGACAGAAGAGTAGAAAAAGCATATAAAACACATCAGAAATAGTAAAGCGATGTATTGGAATTTTGAAGAAGCTCTCTTGATATGTATATACTATTTTTCCTAATAAAAAACTACCAATTGCTATCGTGATACATATCCAAAACGGATTTGAACTAACTTTTTTAGAATATATAGAATAAATGAGTGATACAAATGTAATGGCTTCAACAATAAGTGAAGCGAAGCGTACATCCGAATTTGAAAAATGAGTGGGGAACAGATAGAAAAACATAAAATAGATTGAATAACACATTAATGTTCCAATTAATATACATAGCTGTAAATTTTTATTTAATTTCAATAAAATCACCTTCTTTAATTATGCACTATATTCGTAATATCTATACATAATAATATTATTTAAGAATTGTATCAGATTTCCCTATAAAAATCATGTTTATAAGGAAGTTTTGAAAAGTGTAATTGCTCTAAAAAATGAAAAATATTGCATTTGATAGTATATACTGTATAAAGATTTTAAATAGAAATTGTATATTTAGTCATCTTTTGAATTGTAAAGGTTTTTTAGTGATTTGAAAGTAGAGATGCAAAATTGCATATAAAATGATAAAGGCTTTTTTGAATTTTAATTTTTGGCTAATAGAGGTTATTTTAAGTAAGACCTTTGTATGTATTTATTCTTATACTAATGAGTGATTTCAAAAATGTGTTACGTATGTACAATAATACGTAATCATGTATGAAATTTTTAGTATGGGAGGAAAATCATGAAAAATTTAGTGAAGTTTCGAATCGCACGTCCGACGGATAAGTTTGAAGAGGTTATAGCATTCTATGAAAAAGGATTAGGCTTAAAACGTATAGGTGAATTTTACGATCATGAAGGTTATGATGGGGGCATGTTTGGGCTCCCAGATGAAGAGTATCATTTAGAATTTACAAGACATATTGATGGGAGTCCTTGTCCAGCTCCGACAAAAGATAATTTACTTGTATTTTATATGAGTGAAGATAGTGAAATGAAGAAGGTGAGTAAAAGGCTGCATACATTGGGATACGATGAAGTGGAACCAGAAAATCCATATTGGAAAGATAAGGGGATAACGATAGAGGACCCAGATGGTTGGAGAATTGTGTTGATGAAAATAGAAGAATAAGGGGTAACAAAACTGATAAGAACAAGGTTTCAAATTGGATAGGGTAAAATAAATCAGCTTTCTTCTAGGAAATAAAAATAGAAGGAAGCTGATTTGTTTTTAGTCTGAAAATTTAAATTTGACAATCAATTGTAGGGGATGTAAATTGGGAACGTGTATTCTTATAAATTTGATAGTGTTGCCATTCAAAAGGAATGTATAAATAGGGAGGACTTTTTATGTTATTTCGAATTAAAGATGCAGAAATATACTATGAAATCGTTGGAGAAGGAAAACCAGTCATTATCATACACATAGGTTAATGATGAAATGTATGGAATCAGTATTTCAAAAATATGAAGGTTATAAGCGAATATATATTGATTTACCTGGAATGGGAAAGTCGAATGCTCCAGATTGGATAAATAGTTCAGATCATATATTAGAAGTATTAACTATATTTATTGAAGAAATCATTCCAAAGAAAGATTTTTTACTAGTAGGAGAGTCTTTCGGTGGATATTTAGCTAGAGGGATACTTTCAAAAATGTTTGAGAGAGTCAATGGATTATTATTAATATGTCCTGTGGTTGTTGCGATGCAAAAAGAAAGATGTTTACCGGATAAACAGATAATTGTACAAGATAAGGAGTTTTTAAATACGTTAACTTCTACCGAAAGAGAAGAATTTAGCGAGTTAGCAGTAGTAGCAAATGAATATACATATAAGCGATTTCAAGAGGAAATTAAGCCGGGGTTAGATGTTGCTAATTATGAGTTTATTGAAAGGTTGCAAAAAAATTACTCTCTTACTATAGATTTTCACCGTAAGAAATATGAGAAACCTGTTCTGTTATTAGCCGGAAGACAAGATATATCGGTAGGTTATCAAGATATTATAGAAATTATTGATGATTACCCAAGAGCGACATTAGCGGTGTTAGATATGGCAGGGCATAATTTGCAAATTGAACAGCCTGAATTATTTGAGAGTTTAGTAGGAGAATGGATTAGACGAACAAATCAGCAAAGTTTATAAAAAACGAATGAATATTTTCAAGGAGGAAGTATGAATACATATATTTATATGGTTAGGCATGGTGAATCACCAAAATTAGAAGGGAGTGAAAGAACACGGGGATTAACTGAAAAGGGAAGTTTAGACGCTCATAGAGTAACGGACATATTAAAAGCAGAGGCAATTGATACTTTTATTTCAAGTCCGTATAAAAGGGCTGTGTTAACGATAGAAAAAGCAGCCAATTTCTATGAAAAAGAAGTATTAATATATGAAAATCTCAAAGAGTGTATGTTTTTAAGTGAGGATCAGGTTATATCAGATAAAGAAGTGTATCCACTTGTAAAGAAGATGTTCTCTAATCCGGATTTTGCACGAACGGAAGGAGAGTCATATACGGATTGCCAGAGAAGAGTAGTGAAAGTATTAAGAGAAATCTTAATGGATTTTCAAGGACAAAAAATTGTAATTGGTACACATGGGCTTGTCATGACATTAATGATGAACTATTTTGATGAACAATATGATTTTGAATTTTTAATGAATACGTCAAAACCAGATATATATAAGATGGAATTTAATGAAGAACAATTAATGAATGTAGAGAGATTATGGAAAGCGGAATAAAGTTGGTTGTATGGATTTTGTTGTAAAAGTTACTTTTATAGCAAAATCTTTTTTATTTCAATAGAAAGCATTTTTATCAACTATTTTTAGAATGTTAAATCAATAAGTAATTATTCAGTTTCTGAATAATATAATTAAAAGTTGGTTTAAGTAAACAATTTTAAATGTGACAAAACTCCAAACGTTGGATTTATATTCAATAGGAGAAAAAGATGTAGAAGTTTGTCTTACTGTCCTCGTTTACTTTTTATTTCATTACATATAGGCTTTGTGGTGTAAGGGAGGACATCACCTTTACGCAAAATCTATAAGGAGGTCATTGTAATGAAACAAATTAAAAAGTTTGCGGGAGTTGCTTTAGCGGGGACGATTGGATTAAGTGGACTACTGTTTTTAGAACCAAGTATAAGCGCTGCGGAATCACAGCAAGTGAAAGAGGAGAATTTCAATGCAATTGATGTATCGATGAATCTAAATGAATTATATGTATTAAGTGGCAGAAGCATTGATATTCTTTCTGGAGATAAAGAAGCAATTCAGCTAAATAAATACACAATTCGTTTTAGTAAACCCGGGAAGTACGTTATTAGGGTAAATGGTTGTATTTATAACGATGTATATACTTTTATTGTGAATGGTTAGTATATCTTCTTAAATTATGGAATAAAAAAGAAACACCCTATTTGCGGTGAGAATCGTAAATAGGGTGAATTTATTTGTATTAAATTGTACTTTAAACATGTTCACTAATTTTCTTTTTGTTATGTAGAGTATGTAAAAGTGTTTGAAATACCTTAAATGATTGCTGAAAGATTGGACTTTGAATAAAGGTATACAGAAAAGTTACGATAAAAACAGGACCCCCTAGCATAAATCCAATAACTAGTACAATGCATTCTACAATGATTCGAGCACGGCTAATAGATAGACCTGTTTTGTCGGAAATAGTAAGCATGAATCCATCACGAGGTCCAGCACCAATTCCAGCCGCAACATACATACCTCCACCGATACCTGTAATGGCAATACCAGAAAATAAAATGAGTAAGTTTATCCATAAATAATCACTAGCGTTTGGAAGAATATTTGATTGTAAGAAAAAGTCCATAATGGGACCGATAAGTAGTGCATTTAAAAATGTTCCCACATTTATATATTTTCGATCTACTAGTAAAGAAATGAGAACGAGACATAACCCACATATGACACTCCACGTACCAATCGTCCATCCAAACCTTTGGTAGAGAGCCATATTTAAAACTTCCCAAGGATGTAAACCGAGAAATTTTACTTTGACTGCAAGAGCATTTCCAAGCCCAAAGAAGATTAACCCTAAGAAAAAAAGAAAATAGCGAAAGAGAGTTAGCCTCATTTTTAAAACCTCCCATATTGTATAATTATGTATATTACATGTAAGGGTTTTAATGTACGAATTTTACGACTTTTCAGCTGGTATTTAAAATAGCTAAAATACAAATGAAATATATGTATTCACAGTCAAAAAAGTTAAAATATTTCGTCTCAAGGATTATAATAGAGAAAGAAGTATAAAAGGGAGTGAATGAATTTGAAACAAGAACTTATTGAAAGATTTACGAGATATGTAAAGATTGATACGCAATCAAATGAAGACAGTCATACAGTGCCAACAACACCAGGACAAATTGAGTTTGGTAAGTTATTAGTTGAAGAGTTAAAAGAAATTGGGTTAACAGAAGTAACGATGGACGATAACGGATATGTAATGGCAACACTTCCGGCTAATACGGATAAGGATGTTCCTGTAATCGGCTTTTTAGCACATTTAGATACAGCAACAGACTTTACTGGAAAAAATGTAAAACCACAAATTCATGAAAACTTTGACGGGAACGCAATTACGTTAAATGAAGAGCTTAATGTTGTATTAACGCCAGAACAGTTCCCAGAATTACCGTCTTATAAAGGACATACGATTATTACAACGGACGGTACAACACTGTTAGGAGCAGATGATAAAGCTGGTCTTACAGAAATTATGGTTGCAATGAATTATTTAATACATAATCCGCAAATTAAACATGGGAAAATTAGAGTTGCGTTTACGCCGGATGAAGAAATTGGCCGCGGCCCAGCGCATTTTGATGTAGAAGCGTTTGGCGCTTCATTTGCTTATACGATGGATGGAGGTCCATTAGGTGGTTTAGAGTATGAAAGCTTTAATGCTGCAGGTGCTAAGTTAACGTTTAACGGAACGAATACACATCCTGGAACAGCGAAAAATAAAATGCGTAACGCAACTAAACTTGCTATGGAGTTTAATAGCTATTTACCAGTAGAAGAGGCACCAGAATATACAGAGGGGTATGAAGGATTCTATCATTTACTTTCTTTAAATGGTGATGTTGAGCAAAGTAAAGCGTATTATATTATTCGAGATTTTGATCGTGAAAATTTTGAAGCGCGTAAACATAACGTTGAAAATATTGTGAAGCAAATGCAAGAGAAGTATGGACAAGATGCAGTCGTTTTAGAAATGAATGATCAATACTATAACATGCTTGAAAAAATCGAACCAGTGAGAGAAATTGTTGATATTGCATATGAGGCAATGAAAAGTTTAAATATCGAACCAAATATTCATCCGATTCGTGGTGGAACAGATGGATCACAATTATCGTATATGGGATTACCGACCCCAAACATTTTCACAGGTGGTGAAAACTATCACGGTAAATTTGAGTATGTTTCGGTAGATGTTATGGAAAAAGCGGTTCAAGTTATTATAGAAATTGCAAGACGATTTGAAGAACAAGCTTAAAAAAAACCAAGTAGTGCAAACACGCTACTTGGTTTTTCAGTATAATACTCGCCACAAATAAAATATTGCGTAAGACTCCCAGTTGATCCAATTTGCCGCAAAATCTTTTATTTCCTTTTTAGTCGGTTTACTTTCGGAACCTGTTATATATTTAATTGCATTGTGCAAACCAACATCGTCAATTGGAAAAGCGGAAGGGAATCGTAAACAGCGCATTAAAACATAGTGGGCAGTCCACGGACCTACACCATGTATAGCAGTTAATTGTTTTTCAGCAATCTTTACATCTTGTGTTTGTAGTAAAGATTCTTTTGATAGTTTTCCTTCTGTAATAAGCTTTGCAATACCGATTAAATATTCACATTTTCTAGTCGTCATTTTTAAATTTTTGAGATCCTCTACGTGTAAATTGGCAATTGTTTCATGTGATGGGAATATCCAATGCTTTCTATCGTTCCATTCTACATAACTTCCAAATGTCTCGACTAATCTTCTTTTTAGTGTATAAGCATAAGTGAGGTTAATTTGCTGCCCGATAATTCCCCAGGAAAGTGCCTCAAATAAGTCTGGAATACCTAAAGTACGAAGGCCATAATATTGTTCAATTGGTCTTTGAAGGAGTACATCATGTTTAGCTAATGTATAAAAGGGAGCTAAATCAGTAGTTAAATCAAACCATTCAGTTACATAGTTAGCTACAGCATCGCGTATCGGTTTTGCAGAGATATAGGCTTCTCCTAAAAAACGTATTTGAATAGTATCATCCGCATTCATACTAATTTCAACTAAAGGATTTACATCGTGAACAGGGATAACTTTATAAATTTTGTTATCTTCAATGTGGAACATACATTCATTGTTAGAACGGGATAGATAGCGTAAATTTTCTTGAAAACTAAATTCTGTTGGAACTGTTAAAGTTAATGCGTTACTATATTCGGCTGTCATATGAATTCCACCTGTAATTTTTCTAATGCAAGCAATTCTTTCTTCATTTCTAATCCCCCTCTAAAACCAGTTAGTTTACCATTCTTTCCAATAACACGGTGGCAAGGAATCATAATGAGAATTGGGTTGGCAGCAATAGCAGACGCAACGGCACGTACCGCTGTAGGTTTTTGAATTCTATCTGCAATTTCTGTATAAGAATATGTTTTTCCATAAGGAATTTCACGTACCGTACTCCAAACAGATAATTGAAATGCAGTTCCGTAAGCAGCGATAGGGGATGTAAAGGTTGCTCTCTTGTTTTCTAAATACTCGATCATTTCTTTTGTATATACTTGTAAGTAATCTGGACTATGGATCAATATATGTTGAGGCAGTTTTTTTCTAGCCCATATATTTACTTCTTCAAAGGTTTCGTTTTGTGATCCAATGAAACATAGTCCAGTTTCAGTTGCAGCAATATGAAACTTCCAATTTGCATGTGTAAGTAGCGTCCAATATATATAATTATTTTTGTAAGAATTCATTATTGTATCCCTCTTTCATTTCATTCTTTTTTCGATATTCAGTAGGGGTAAATCCAGTTTTCTTTTTAAATAAAGTTGCGAAATATTCTGGGTTTTCTATCCCGACGGCAGTACTAATTTCTTTAATGGGTTGATTTGTGTGTAAAAGGTGTTCTGCTGCTTTAACAATTCTGAACTGCTGTATATATTCTATCGGACTTATTCCTGTCATTTTTTTGAAAGTGCGTTGTAAATGAAAGGGGCTACCATGGCACATTTCCGCAAGTATGTCTAGAGTTAATAATTCATCAAAGTGTTTTTCGATATACTCTTTAATTTGTTCTACCCACTCTTCATTAGGTAAAGTGAGCCCATTTGGTTTACAACGTTTGCACGGGCGAAAGTTTTCATTTAATGCTTGCTCTACATGATGAAAAATTCGTACATTGTTTTTATTCGGTATTCTTGATTTGCATGACGGTCGGCAAAAAACCCCGGTTGATTTCACGGCATAAAAGAATTTGCTATCATAGGAAGAATCATTATGAATAATTGCTTGCCAATGCTCATTTGTTAACGTAACTCTTTCATTGTGCAAAGAACATCACCTCTGAAATTAGTATAACCTGAATAAAGTGTGTATGTATGTATTCATAAATGTAAGAGCAAGATTACAAAGGTGAAAATATGATTGTTTTTCTATTTTGTGATAGCATGAAATTTGGAAAGAAACATCAAGAGGAGGACTATAAGTGAAGTTCATTTCGTGGAATGTAAATGGTTTACGTGCAGTTATCGCAAAAGGTGGATTTTTAGAATATCTAGAGGAATCAAATGCTGATATATTTTGTTTACAAGAGATTAAATTACAAGAGGGGCAAATTGATTTAAATGTAGAGGGATATTATACATACTGGAATTATGCTGTGAAAAAAGGATATTCAGGGACGGCTATTTTTTCGAAAAAAGAACCGCTTTCAGTTACTTATGGTTTAGGCATTGAAGAGCATGATCAAGAAGGACGAGTTATTACTTTAGAGTTCGAAGATTTTTACATCATTACGTTATATACACCAAATTCAAAACGAGGATTAGAACGATTAGATTACAGAATGAAATGGGAAGATGATTTCCGGGTGTATATTAAACGATTAGATGAGAAAAAACCAGTTATTTTTTGCGGAGACTTAAACGTTGCTCATAAAGAAATTGATTTGAAAAATCCGAAAAGTAATCGTAAAAACCCTGGATTCTCTGATGAGGAACGAGAGAAGTTTACATGTATTTTAGAAGAAGGATTTATTGATACGTATCGTTATCTATATCCTGATCAGGAAGGCGCATATTCGTGGTGGTCGTATCGAATGGGAGCGAGAGCAAAAAATATTGGATGGCGTTTAGATTATTTTGTTGTTTCCGAGAGAATGAAAGACCAAATAACAGCGGCGAAAATTAATAGTGAAGTAATGGGGTCAGACCATTGCCCAGTTGAATTACATATAAATTTCTAAAAAAAGAAGTATCTACCTAACATGAGGCGGATACTTCTTTTTTAATTCAGTTTGTTAAAATTTTTCAAATCTTTCTTGAAATAATTGCATATTAAATATATAATTAGTAACGATAATCATTATCAATGAAAAATATTATCAATGGGTGAGGTATAAAAGAATTATAGCTTAGGGGAAGTGAACGAGAATGAGTTCTGGATAGAATTATTAATCTAATAAAATATATATGTAGGACAAGTTTCATATAGTTAAATTTTATTGAGAATATAGTTTGGAAATTCGAGAGGAGATATTTAAAGATGAATAAGAAGTTATTTACATTAGGTATGGTAACAGTTTTAAGTGTAGGACTAGCAGCATGTAATAGTGCGGATAAAACTTCAGGAGAAAAAACTCAACAGACAAAGGCTAGTGAGACGAAAAACGACGAAAAACGAAAAATTACATATTTAGGTAAAGAATATACAGTGCCAGCAAAAGTAGATAAAATTGCAACAGCTAGTTTAGAGTCAATGGAAGATGCAGCAGTACTTGGAATTAAACCAGTTGGTGCGATTACGGTTGGTGGTAAATTACCAAAGTATCTGGAGAAAGATTTAGAAGGTGCGAAATCTGTTGGTGAGAAAATGCAACCAAATTTCGAAACATTACTTCAATTAAAACCAGACGTTATTACATCTAGTACGAAATTCCCAGCAGAAACAGCTGAAAAGTTTACGAAAGTAGCTCCTACATTCCCGGTATCACATGTTTCAACAAATTGGGAGGATAACTTAAAGTTAATGGGAGAATTAACTGGCAAAAAAGATAAAGCAGAAAAAATTATTAAAGATTACAATGCGGACGCTGAAAAAGCAAAAGCAAAACTAGGAGATAAGTTAAAAGACAAAAAAGTCCTTGTAATCAGACTAAGAGCAAACGAATTATTCCTATACCCAGAAGGAGTATACTTCAACCCTGTAATTTATAAAGATCTTGGATTAACTGTTCCAGAACAATTGAAAACTGTAAAAGCACAAGAGAAAATTTCATTTGAAAAACTTGCTGAACTAAACCCAGATTATATTTTCTTACAATATGAAACAACTGAAAATAAAAACCCGAAAGTGCTAGAAGAAATTGAAAGTAATCCAATTTGGCAAAGTATGAATGCTGCGAAAGAAAAGAAAGTATTTGTAAACGTTGTTGATCCAATGGCACAAGGTGGTACTGCTTGGAGTAAAACAGCGTTCTTAAAAGAAGCAGTGAAAAATTTATCTAAATAATACAATAAGTAAGGTGCGTTGAATGATATGCAGAAAACAAATGCAGTACCAGTAACTATATTATGTATAGCACCCATACTCATCTTATTTACAGTTATACTTTCTATTTTGTATGGGGCGAAAAGTATTGATGCTGAAACGGTGTGGAACGCGTTATTTCATTTTGATTCAAGTGATGTAAATCATAATATTATTATTACTTCACGTTTACCAAGGGTAGTTGCAGCTCTTTTAGTTGGAGCATTTCTAGCCATATCAGGAGCACTTATGCAGGGGATGACAAGAAACTATCTTGCATCCCCTTCTATTATGGGTGTGACGGATGGGGCAGCTTTTGTTATTACACTTTGTATGATTTTTCTTCCGGGAATGTCATCGATTGGTATGGTTGTATGTT
Organism: Bacillus sp. FSL W8-0519; assembly: GCF_038005585.1. Taxonomy (NCBI): domain Bacteria; kingdom Bacillati; phylum Bacillota; class Bacilli; order Caryophanales; family Bacillaceae; genus Bacillus; species Bacillus sp. FSL W8-0519. The sequence continues at coordinate 3,551,169 of NZ_JBBOTL010000001.1, read as the reverse complement.
CAATGATTGGTTCTGCATTAGGAGCCGGTATCGTATTTGGTTTTGGTTCGCTCCTTCAAAATGGTTTATCGCCAGTTCGGTTAGCGATTATTGGGACAGTTATTGGAACATTTTTAAGCAGTGTGTCTGCTGCAATGGCTTCATACTTCCAAATTTCTCAAAATGTTAGTTTTTGGTTTAATGCAAAATTAGACCAAGTAGACCCTAATATCATTAAAATTACGATACCGTTTGGGATAATTGGAATAGTTTTAGCGCTGTTAATATCAAAATCTATTACGATTCTTTCTTTAGGAGAAGAAGTTTCTATTAACCTAGGGCAGCGTACAAAACTAGTTAAAGCGATGGCTATTTTATCAGTTATCTTTTTAACAGGAACGGCAGTTGCTTTAGTGGGGAAAGTTGGTTTTGTAGGTTTAATTATTCCGCACATTACTCGCTTTATAATTGGGGTAGATTATAAGTGGATTTTGCCATGCGCAGGCGTTATTGGCGGCGTTTTTCTAGCGTTATGTGATATTTTAAGTAGGTTTGTAAACTATCCATTTGAAACACCGATTGGAGTCGTTACCTCCTTAATTGGAATTCCTTTCTTCCTTTATTTAATCCGTACAAGAGGAGGAGAGAGACATGCTTAAAAGTTCAAGTCAACGTTTTGGAATGACGATGGGGATTAGTATATTTTTAATACTATGTGCTATTTATATTAGTTTAACGAATGGTACGTTTGATATTACGATTACAGATGTATGTAAAACACTCCTTAGAATAGATCCAGTACCAGACCATGATTTAGTTATTTTTGAGTTTCGTCTCCCGCGCATCATAATTGCGGGATTAGTAGGGGTAGGTCTCGGTGTTGCAGGTGCTGTTATTCAAGGAATTACGAGAAATGGATTGGCAGACCCAGGTATTTTAGGAGTTAATGCAGGAGCAGGAACAGCAATCGTCATTTTTATGTTTTTCTTCCAAGGGCAATTAAAAAGCACAGACTGGGTTTCTATTATGATGATGCCAATGTTTGGTTTAGTAGGCGGATTAGGTGCAGCTATCATCATTTATCTGTTTTCTTGGAAAAATGGTAAGTTAGATTCGCAGCGTCTTTTATTAACAGGGATTGCGATTGGATCAGGATTTGGAGCCTTTTCTATGTATTTATCACTCAAAATGAAGTCAACCGATTTCGAGATGGCTGCAGTTTGGGTGTCAGGCAGTATATATAGTGCAAACTGGAAGTATATTATTGCAATGTTACCGTGGCTTATCATACTGATTCCACTTATACAAAAGAAAGCTTATTTATTAGATTTATTTCAATTGGAAGAAACGAGTATTACAAGTTTAGGTGTTTCAGTAGAAAGAGAGAAATCAATTTTACTACTAAGTAGTATCGGACTTGTAAGCGCATGTGTTGCAGTTTCAGGAAGTATTGGTTTCATCGGATTAATGGCACCGCATATAGCGAAAAGACTTGTCGGTATTCAGCATAAGTATATCATTCCTACGTGCGGAGTAATTGGAATGTTTCTTGTAATTGCTTCAGACTTTATCGCAAAAACAGTTTTCACACCTGTAGAGTTACCAGTTGGAATCGTTATTTCTATTGTCGGTGTACCTTATTTCTTATATTTACTTTATAAGGCGAAAGCGTAAGAGGAGGAATAAAAGTGAGTATTTTAAGTGCGAAAAATTTAGAAACAAGTTATGAAAAGCTTACAGTGTTTCGCGATTTAAATGTGGAAATACAAGAAGGAAAAGTAACGACAATTATAGGACCAAACGGGTGCGGTAAATCGACACTGTTAAAAACGATGGGAAGAATTTTAAAGCAAAAGAGTGGTAAAGTATATTTGCAAGGACAGGATTTACATACAATTCCAACGAAAGAAATTGCGAAGCAGTTAGCTCTACTTCCGCAAACTCCAATTGCACCAGGAGAGCTTAAAGTAGAAGAATTAATTTCTTATGGACGTTATCCACATCGAAATAATGTAAATAAGTTAACTTCAAAAGATAAAGAGATGATTGACTGGGCATTAGATATAACGAAAACTTCTGCATTTCGAACGAGACAAATTGCAAATCTATCAGGTGGTCAACGACAAAAGGTATGGCTAGCGATGGCTTTGGCACAAGAGACAGAAGTGTTGTTATTAGATGAGCCAACTACATATCTTGATATGTCTCATCAATTAGATGTATTACAAATTGTGGAGAAATTAAATAAAGACCATAATTGTACGGTCGTTATGGTATTACATGATATTAACCATGCAGCAAGGTTTTCAGATGAAATTATTGCAATGAAGGAAGGAGAAATCGTTACAACTGGTATCCCAGAAGAAATTATTACAAATGAAGTGTTAAAAGAAGTATTTCATATTGATGCACGTGTCATGATTGATCCATATAATGGGTCTCCTGTTTGTTTCGGTTATGATAGCGTTGTATCTCAAGAAGAAAAAGTAGAAATATATGTAACGAGTTAAGAAGGGGGGATATAAGATGAACACTACGATTGAAAAACAGCAGATTGTAACATCTAATACTGAACAGTGGAACATGTATTCAAAATTAGATGGTAAGGAATATCAAATTCATATTTCAAAGCCGAGGCAACCAGCACTGGATTCAGGATATCCTGTCATTTACGTATTAGATGGTAATGCCTTTTTTCAAACATTCCATGAAGCGGTTAAAATACAATCAGTTAGAGCGGAAAAAACAGGTGTTTCACCAGCCATTATAGTAGGTATTGGTTATCCAATCGAAGGGGCATTTTCAGGTGAAGAAAGATGTTATGATTTTACGCCTAGCGTAATTTCAAAAGATGCGGCTTTAAAACCAGATGGTAAACCTTGGCCTAAAACAGGAGGAGCACATCATTTCTTTACTTTTATTGAAGAAGAATTAAAGCCGCAAATTGAAAAGAATTTTGAAATTGATAAAGGAAAGCAAACACTATTTGGGCATTCTTTAGGTGGACTATTTGCTTTACATATATTATTTACAAACATAAATGCCTTTCAAAATTATTTTATTAGTAGTCCATCTATTTGGTGGAATAACCAATCTGTGCTTGAAAAAGAAGGGAATCTTATAAATGAATTAAACAAGGCAAAGGTTAAAACAGGAGTATTTCTTACAGTTGGTTCACTTGAACGAGAGCATATGGTTGTAGGGGCAAACGAATTATCAGAGCGCCTTTTCAAAGTAAAACACGATCAGTTTCGATTTACGTTTTATGAGGCGGAAGGGGAGAACCATGCATCTGTTGTACCGACTTCTTTAAGTAAAGGATTGAGGTTTGTTAGTCACATATAGAAGAGGGAAAAGGTGAGCGATTGCTTACCTTTTTTTCATTATTGTTTAAAAGCAACGTATCCATCAATTAAAAAGCTAGTGAGAAAGCGAGTAATTTAATATAAACGAGAAACATTCAAATGAACATTTGAATGTTTCTCGTTTATAAGGTATACTACATACATAATCAAATATATATTTGAATAAGAGGTGTTACATATGAGTGAAGAGTATTGTGAACTTTGTTATCATGATGAGCAAAAAGTAAAACATGCAAGTGATATGCTAGAGAAAGAGAATATAAGTAGTGTAGCGAAGATGTTTAAGGCACTTGCAGATGAAACACGTTTAAAAATTGCTTATGCGTTGTATACAGAAAAGGAACTTTGCGTACGTGATGTCGCAAGTATTATTCATAGTAGTATTGCAACAGCTTCACATCACTTAAGACTATTACAAACGATAGGAGTGGCGAAAAAGCGTAAAGAGGGGAAACTTGTTTTTTATTCATTAGATGACTCTCACGTAAATGGATTAATTGAATTAGCGTTTAGTCATAGTAGTGAAATAAACAAAAAAGAACTAAATATGTAACAATGCATTTTCATAAAGATACTTCTTTATGAAAATGCAACTTTCAAAGGAGAGGAGATAATAAGTATGGTTAAACTTGTATTAATAAGACATGGACAAAGTGAATGGAATGTTGAAAATCGGTTTACAGGTTGGACAGATGTTGATTTATCAATGAAAGGTATGAAAGAAGCAAGAGAAGCTGGAATAATGCTGAAAGCTAATGGTTTCTCGTTTGATATCGCATATACATCTGTTTTGAGAAGAGCGATGCGTACTTTATGGATTACTCTCGAAGAAATGGATTTGATGTGGATACCTGTTCATAAAACATGGAAATTAAATGAGCGACATTACGGTGCGCTTCAAGGATTAAATAAGGAAGAAACAGCGAGAAAATATGGCGATGAACAAGTAACATTATGGAGACGTTCAACAAATGTACGCCCACCAGCACTTACAAAAGATGACGAAAGATATGAAGCAGCACATCCGAAATATAGAGATGTAAAAGATTATGAGTTTCCTCTTACAGAAGATCTAGAAGATACAGAAAAACGAGTTGTTTCCTATTGGAATGAAGAGATAGCTCCTAACGTAAAAGCTGGTAAACAAGTAATTATAGCAGCACACGGCAATACAATACGTGCTTTAGTAAAACATTTAGATCAAATTTCAGATAAAGATATAGAAAATGTGAACATTCCAACAGGAACACCATTGGTTTATGAATTAGATAGCGATTTAAAACCGATATGCTATTATTATTTAACTAGAGAAATAGAAACTTTAGAAGGAAGTTTGGTATAAATATACCCTACCTACGTATTGTATATTTATATCGGAGGTGATTTATAGTGTTATATTATACGGTTGTAAATAAAAAGAATTGTGAGGCATGTGGACTATGTATTTCTATAGCACCTGATATATATCAGGTAGACGGAAGAGGAAAATCATTTGGTGTATTAGATAATAACCAAGGAATAATGGGTATTCCAAAAACTTTCTTGCAAGCAATGTTGGCGGCAAGTGACGGCTGTCCAACAAGTTCGATTCAAATAAGAAAAGAGCCATTTGTAAATAAAATAAAAATTTAATAGTGGAATTATGAAAGACAAACAAAATTAAAAGGAGGTATTTATATGGGACATCATCACGGTCACCAACATCATGGGCATGCTCACGGGCATTCCCATGGCCATCATCATTTTGAGGAAAGTAGGAAAGGTAACAGAAAAGGATTAATTACAGCCTTAGTGATTACAGCAACTATCATGTTCCTTGAATTTTTCGGGGGACTAGTTACAAATAGTTTGGCTTTATTATCTGATTCAGGACATATGTTAAGCGATACAAGTTCCTTATTATTAAGTTTAATTGCTATTGGATTAGCAGCTAGAACGGTTACTTCTAAAAAAACGTATGGATATTATCGTTTTGAGATTTTGGCGGCATTAATTAATGGAATTACGTTATTTGTTGTAGCAGGGCTTATCGTATGGGAAGCAATTGGTCGGTTTTTTGAACCACCAACTGTTTCAAGTGGTCCAATGATGTTAATCGCATCAATTGGTTTACTAGCAAATTTAATTAGTGCATGGGCACTGATGAGAAAAGGTGATGTGAAAAATAATGTAAATTTACGTAGCGCGTATTTACATGTTCTTGGAGATGCTTTAGGGTCAGTGGGAGCATTAGTAGCTGGGGTACTTATGTCGTTATTCTCATGGTATATAGCAGATCCAATTATTTCAGTAGTTGTTGCTTTATTAATTTTAAAGAGCGCGTGGGGAGTAACAAAACATTCCATTCATATACTTATGGAGGGTACACCCGTTGCAATTGAACTAGAGAAAGTGAAGCAAGCGATTAAAGGAGTAGAAGGTGTACGTGATTTACATGATCTTCATATTTGGACAATTACATCTGGACTAGACGCATTAAGCGTCCATGTAATGATTGATAAAAAACAGGATGATCAAGAAGTACTTCAAAATATTATTGATATGTTAAAACAAGAGTTTCATATTGAACATGCTACCATTCAAATTGAAACACTTACTATTAAACATAATGAAATGATCGTCTAATTAAATGTAAGCAAAAGGCTATGGGGAAATTCTCCATAGCCTTTTGTTTGCGTAAGTAGAATTGTCCTTTTTGAAAGTTTTGTTTCAATTTTTCGTCTAAAGAGACAAAAAGTTGTCACAATTCGTTCACAATTAGCATAAACATAAAATAGACGAAATGAACTTATTTCCGAAAAGGCTTGGTTCATTCCAATTATGATTCGTAGAGCTGAAAAAGCACGGATGAAAAGTTCACTATATTCTCAAGGAGGTAGATCGTATGAAAACTATTCTCGCTATCGCTGGACTTATTTGGGTTTTATCGCATGGTATCCCAATTTATGAAGGAGAACAAATTCGCAGTGCTCTAAATAAAAATTTTAATGAATATCATATCATTGATCGGCAAGATAATGTTGTGACAGTTCGTGTAAATGACTGTTTTCATACGGTAACCGTTGAAGGAACTTCAGTAGTGAATGATACAAAAGTATGTGATCAGCAATAATTATATATAGGAAGAAAAAGTCTCAATTTACATGTGTGAAGATTGAGGCTTTTATATTTGGGAATGAATAATAAGCGGGGATGGACAACCCTCGCTTATTATTGTTTTTTGAAAAAAGGAAAGGGTATAATGAAAATTAAGACTGAGAAGCTAACAATGTGTTAAGAATAATCATAAAGTGGAAATATACTCATATGGGGTATCATGCATAGATATTTAATGCTATAATTGGTATACTCGTAAAAGTAATTGTTTTATTGGATGAAGAGAAACTTTAAGAAGGTGATAATATGGGGCATAAAGAGCATGAAGCAGTAACACATAGATCAGAAAAAGAAAAAGAGCAAATTATAAATAGATTGAAGAGAATTGAAGGGCAAGTTCGGGGTATTCAAAATATGATTGAAAATGATCGGTATTGCGTGGATATTTTAGTGCAAATTTCAGCGATTAATGCAGCGATGAAAAAAGTAGGAATGGGTGTATTAAAAAACCATACGAGTCATTGTGTTTCAGGTGCAATTAAAAATGGTAATGGTGACGAAGCAATCGAAGAATTAATGACAGTATTTGAACGTTTTTCAAAAGCGTAAAAACAAGCTAGTGTGTAACTAGCTTGTTTTTTGTTTATCCTTGTATTGGTGTGAAAAAGTGTGTGTAAAATAAACTTTTAGAAAATAATTGAAAAATCATGATAAAAAACCATTGATTACCTTAGGGGGGTATGGTAAGATGTAACTGTGATTAACAAACAATGAATAAACAAGAGGAGGATTTTAAATGGAACAGTTAACATTACAAGTTGAAGGTATGTCTTGTGGACATTGTGTAAATGCTATCGAAAGCAGTGTGAAAGAGCTAAACGGTGTTGAACAAGTGAAAGTTCAATTAGCAGAAGGAACTGTTGAAGTTACTATCGACTCGTCAGTTGTAACATTAAAAGATATCGTTGCTGTAATTGAAGATCAAGGATACGATGTTCAATAATTATTTTTAGATATGGAAATAAATCGTACTTTATAGGAAGTACGATTTATTTTGCTAATAATTATACCTCATAAGGGTATATAGAGGTGAGAGACATGAATGAACAAAAAGAGGCCAATCTTCAAATATCAGGAATGACATGTGCCGCATGTGCAAATAGAATTGAAAAAGGCCTAAAAAAAGTAGAAGGTGTTCATGATGCAAATGTAAATTTTGCACTTGAAAAAACGAAAATAATATATGATCCCCAAAAAACAAATCCGCAACAGTTTAAAGAAAAAGTTGAATCGTTAGGATATGGAATTGTAAGTGATAAAGCTGAATTTACTGTTTCAGGAATGACATGCGCAGCATGTGCCAATAGAGTAGAAAAGCGTTTAAATAAGTTAGAAGGTGTGAACGAGGCGACAGTAAATTTCGCTTTGGAATCGGCTACAGTAGATTTTAATCCTGATGAAATTAATGTAAATGAAATGAAGAGTGCAATTACGAAATTAGGATATAAATTGGAAGTGAAATCAGATGAGCAAGATGGATCAACTGATCATCGCTTACAAGAAATTGAGCGACAAAAGAAGAAGTTTATTATTTCGTTTATTTTATCATTCCCGTTACTGTGGGCAATGGTAAGTCACTTCTCATTTACATCGTTTATTTATTTACCTGATATGCTTATGAACCCTTGGGTGCAGCTAGCTCTTGCAACGCCAGTTCAATTTATCATTGGTGGACAGTTTTATGTTGGGGCTTATAAAGCGTTACGTAATAAAAGTGCTAACATGGATGTTCTTGTGGCACTTGGAACGTCGGCCGCCTATTTCTATAGTGTATATTTAAGCATTCAATCTATCGGTTCTTCGGAACACATGACAGATTTATATTTTGAAACGAGCGCGGTACTTATTACACTAATTATTTTAGGTAAATTATTTGAAGCAAAAGCAAAGGGACGTTCATCAGAAGCAATTAAAAAGTTGATGGGTTTACAAGCAAAGACAGCTACAGTTGTGCGAGATGGAACAGAAATGAAAATTTTAATCGAAGAAGTAGTAGCTGGTGATATCGTTTATGTAAAGCCTGGTGAAAAAATTCCGGTAGATGGTGAGATTGTAGAAGGAAAGTCAGCAATAGATGAATCGATGTTAACAGGTGAAAGTATTCCAGTTGATAAAACAATTGGGGATGTAGTAATCGGTTCTACAATGAATAAAAATGGATTTTTAAAAGTGAAAGCAACTAAGGTAGGAAGAGATACTGCATTAGCTCAAATTATTAAAGTAGTAGAAGAGGCTCAAGGTTCAAAAGCTCCTATTCAAAGGGTAGCAGATCAAATTTCAGGTATTTTCGTACCGGTTGTAGTTGTGATTGCTATTATTACATTTGCAGTGTGGATGATATTTGTTACACCAGGTGATTTTGGCGGAGCACTTGAGAAAATGATAGCAGTACTTGTTATCGCTTGTCCATGTGCATTAGGTCTTGCGACACCTACATCTATTATGGCTGGATCAGGAAGATCAGCTGAGTATGGTATTTTATTTAAAGGCGGAGAGCATTTAGAAGCAACGCATCGATTGGATACAGTTATTCTAGATAAAACAGGTACTGTGACAAATGGAAAGCCAGTGTTAACGGATGTAATTGTCGCAGATGGATTCAATGAAGAAGAAATATTACGTTTAGTAGGTGCGGCAGAAAAAAATTCTGAACACCCACTTGCAGAAGCGATTGTAGAAGGAATTAAAGAAAAGAAAATTGATATTCCAAGTTCAGAAACGTTTGAAGCGATTCCTGGATTCGGTATTGAATCAGTCGTAGAAGGGAAACAATTATTAATTGGTACACGCCGATTAATGAAGAAATTCAATATTGATATTGAAGAAGTTTCTAAATCGATGGAAGAGTTAGAACGAGAAGGTAAAACAGCAATGCTTATTGCAATTAATAAAGAATATGCTGGTATAGTGGCTGTTGCAGATACTGTAAAAGATACTTCAAAAGCAGCTATTACAAGGCTTAAGAAAATGGGTCTAGACGTTGTGATGATTACAGGAGATAATACGCAAACTGCTCAGGCGATTGCGGGGCAAGTTGGTATTGAACATGTAATTGCAGAAGTATTACCAGAAGGAAAAGCAGAAGAAGTGAAAAAACTTCAAGCACAAGGTAAGAAAGTAGCAATGGTTGGAGACGGAATAAATGATGCTCCAGCACTTGCTACGGCGGATATCGGTATGGCAATTGGAACAGGAACGGATATAGCGATGGAAGCGGCAGATATTACGTTAATTCGTGGCGATTTAAATAGTATTGCTGATGCAATCTTTATGAGTAAGATGACGATAAGAAATATTAAGCAAAATTTATTCTGGGCACTAGCTTATAACGGTTTAGGAATCCCGATTGCAGCGTTCGGTTTCTTAGCACCTTGGGTTGCAGGAGCGGCTATGGCATTTAGTTCTGTATCAGTTGTATTAAATGCATTACGATTGCAAAGAGTGAAGTTAAAATAATAAAACTTTAAATCTATAGAGTAATTGCATATGCTTTTAAACAAAAAACAATACTTTGAAATAAGTATTGTTTTTTGTTTATATAGAAAGAAAAAAGATATAATAAAGCAGAAATATTGAATACTAGATGGTAGAAAAGTTAAATGATAGTGTAGTAAGGAGGTTCATATATGTTAAAAGATATGATCATTAGAACATTCCATAAAGAGGATTTAGAACAAGTATTACAGTTGTTCTATGAAACAGTTCATACAATTAATGCAAAAGATTATAACGTGTTACAGCTACAGGCATGGGCACCAGATCAACTAGATAGGGAAAGCTGGTTAAAGTCTTTAGAAAAGAATATTAGTTATGTAGCGGATTATAACGGTATGATAGTCGGATTTGGGGATTATAATGAGGATCATTACGTAGATCGTTTATTTACACATAAAGATTATCAAGGGAAAAGGATAGCTTCATACATACTACAAAAGTTAGAACAAGAAGCAGTGAACTTGGGGCATAGGGGGATTTATACAGAAGCAAGTATTACAGCAAAACCTTTCTTTGAAAGTAAAGGCTTTATTTGCATAAAGGAACAAAAGAAAGAGCATAATGGTCAGATTTTTATTAATTATGTAATGAAAAAAATAGCCCTCTCGTAAACGAGAAGGCTATTTTTCATTATTTTACAGCTTCTTTTAGTTCTTTACCAGCTTTGAAAGCAGGTACTTTAGAAGCTGCGATTTGCATTTCTTCACCAGTTTGTGGGTTACGGCCTGTACGAGCAGCTCTTTCGCGAACTTCGAATGTACCGAATCCGATAAGTTGTACTTTTTCACCAGCAGCTAAAGTGTTAGTGATTGATTCTACTACAGTTTGTACAACTACAGTAGCTTCTTTTTGAGAAATCTCAGCATTTTGTGCTACGTTTTTGATTAATTCTGTTTTGTTCATGTTTTTCACCTCATATGTAAATAATGCTATTTAAGTTGTTATTATAACGTATAAAACATTCGAGAACAAGTGTACGCACATATATTCATAAAAAAAATGGAATTTGTAATATTTTTCAGGATTGCTGTATAGTCGTTCCATTTAAGCGGATACAGATTTTTTCTTTAATTCCGTTTGTTCTTTAGTAGAAGGTAGTTTCTTATTATAAGATATGAAATAAGGTAACGCTACAAATAACATACCTCCTACTAAGTTTCCGAAGAAAACAAAAATGAAGTTTGGAAAATATTCAAACCAAGTTAAATGACCTGCAAAAATTATAGCTGGGATGACAAACATATTGGCTACAACGTGTTGAAATCCAATTGCAACAAAAGTCATAACTGGGAACCAAATGCCGATAATCTTTCCGATAAATTCTTTACTTCCCATACTAAGCCAAACAGCTAAACAAACGAGCCAATTACATCCGATTGCAGAAATGAAGGCTTGTAGTGGTGTATCTTGTAGTTTAGCTTGCGCAATAGAAACTGTTTTTGCTAAAAAAGCTCCCTCTGTTAATCCGACGATATGACCGAAAAAATAAGCAACGAATGCAGCACCTATGAAATTGCTCAATGTAACAATAATTAAATTTCGTATGAAATAAAATAAAGTAATTTTCTTTTGAAGCCAGGCCATGGAAACTGTCATCATGTTACCAGTTACTAGTTCACCGCCTGCAAGAATAACGAGAATAAGACCGATAGGGAATACAGCAGCGCCTAGAAAACTAGTAAATGATCCCCAAGCCTTTGGCATTGTTCCAATAACATGAATATCGAGTAAATACCCTAATGCTATGAAAGCACCGCCAAAAAAACCGAGAATTAGCATAGGGAGTAATGATAAATGAGCTTTTTTTCTTCCGGAATTAGCAGCAAGTTCCGTAATTTCTTCTGGTGTAAATACAGACATGAATAATCTCTCCTTAATAAAATGATAAAAGAATAAATGGAACATTTTTAAGAATCTATGTATTATAAAAATATGTTATGACTTCTGTATAAATTTGTCAAAGTGAGCAGGGCTGGAATTAAATATAACTAACATTGTTCGTGTTGTCACATTCATGTAACAATAAGGTTTTAAAGTACTTCTAGAGGTGAGAACATGAATACGTATCACGTAAAAGAAGAACAAAAAAAATCAATCGTCAAGGTATCTATAATCAGTTTTGTAAGTGTAGTAATGATTTCTATAAGTTTGTATTTCTATGCGACAGAAATAGAACGAAAACTAGTAACAGTTACGTGGAATGAAATAGAATCTTCTACAATTCCTAAAGAGTTTCATAATAAAAAAATATTGCAGTTCTCAGATGTACATTTAGGACCAGAATTCACACTGAAACAACTAGAAAATTTGGTGGAGAAGATGAATGCGTTACGTCCGGATGTAGTAGTTTTTACAGGGGATTTAATAGATAAATTTGGATCGTATCAAGCCGAAAAAGAAGAAGCAAAAGGCATATTACAGCAAATACATGCACCCTTAGGGAAATATGCAGTGTTTGGGAATCATGATAGGGGCGGCGGAGGTAGTTTATTTTATAAAAAATATATGGAGGAAGCTGGTTTCGCTGTGTTAGTCAATGAAGTGCAGAAAATTAAAGCGGAAAACGGCAAATATATTACAATATCAGGTTTGGATGATTTTTTATTAGGTAAGCCGCAAATAGACTCAACTTTAAAACATGTAAGGCAACAAGATTTCAATATGTTATTAGTACATGAGCCGGATGTTGTAAACAAAGTAGCACGTTACCCAGTTGATTTTCAAATGTCAGGCCATAGTCACGGAGGACAAGTTCAAATTCCTTTTATCGGTCCATTCATTACGACAAAACTAGCTGAGAGTCATGTTGAAGGTATGTATGAAGTAGAAGGGAAGAGTAAGCCGTTATATTTATATGTAAATCGTGGTATTGGGACAACCCGAATGCCTGTTAGATTTTGGAGTGTACCTGAACTTTCAGTATTTGTATTGAAGCAAAATAGTAACTAATGTATTCAATTCCACATCATCATTCTCAATTTGATTTTGATGAACGAGCGATGTTAATTGGTGGTAAATAAAAAACAACAATAGGTCATATAAAACCTATTGTTGTTTTCATTATTTTTGCAAGGGAATCGCATCGAAATATGTTCTATAGTTACTAGAGAATTCAAAGTTGTTTTTTGCATCCCAATTAATAGACCAAGACATTAGGCCGCGGAATGCAGGATAGCCACTCTCATTTGAAAGTTTATACTTTCCTCCGAAAGGAATTCCCTTAATGATATAATCTAAAGCTTTTTTCATTTCAGTTGGAGAAATATACCCACCACTTGGAGCGGCCGCTGGTGCTGCAGGAAGTCCAATCATTACTTGATCCGAACGAAGAGCTGGGAACATGTTATTTGCATTACCACCTACAGGAAAACCATGTAAGAGCATATCTGCCATAGCGACCTCGTAGTCTGCAGTACCTTGATTGTAGTTATTACCGTCCATTCCAACCCCGCTGCCAGCGTTGTAGTGTTGAACGTGAATGTATGTCAGTTTGTCTTTCACTCCGTAAATAATCGGTAAATATGCACCCCAGATGCTTCCGTATGCACTATAACCGCCTTGAACATAAGCTGTTTCAGGAGCCATGCTTAATAGAAAGTCGGGACCGTAATGATCTGAGATTGTTCGAATAGCCGAAATAAGATTTACGATTTGAGGAGTAGTTGGGTTTTTGAAATTAGTGTCATTTCCGTTTAAGTAAATACCTGATTCAAGGTCAATATCTATTCCATCAAAACCGTATTTATCAATGAGAGATTGTATGGAATTAATAAAGCGTTGCTTAGCGGCATTGTCAGGAAGTAAAACGACTCCATTTTGTCCACCAATTGAAAGAACTACTTTTTTTCCTTTACTCTTTAAATAAGAAATATCTGATTTGAATTCTGCATCTGTACCATACACAGGAGAAAATTCAACAGTAGAACGATCACCACCAGTTTCCCCGAAAGATACATTAATTACATCCCATTTTGGTGAAACGTCTCTTAATTTAATAATGCCAGTACCGTTATCAAAGTTATGCCAGTATCCAACGAGTAGTTTTGATCCTAAATTGTTTGCTGCTTGTGCTTGAAAGGGGGCTAGTGGTAGCAGTAAAAAAATGACTAACGTACAACAAATGAATTTGAACTTGTTTAACATATCAACACTCCTATACAAAAAGTTGTCTAGATGTATAATCTTGTTTATTTAATGATATCTGAAAATTCGTTCTTTCGTAAGGTAGCTATAATTTTCTCAACAATTGTATATGGAAAATTATTAAACCTAATGTAATAATTTTTATGGGAGCTTGCATTACAATTGTTAAATTCAGAATATTTTGATATATTTTAAAGTGTAGGCAAAGTTTTCACATAATACTCTTACATAAATTTCAAAATTACGTTTGGAAGGGGATGTATAAGAGTTGGATAAAAATCTTAAGAAAGACCTCAAAATACGCCACATTACAATGATCTCAATTGGCGGCGTAATAGGAGCTGGTTTGTTTGTTGGAAGTGGGGCAGTTGTGCATTCAGCAGGACCAGGTTCTATCGTTTCATATGCATTAGCAGGACTTCTAGTCGTTTTCGTTATGAGAATGCTTGGGGAAATGGCAGCTATTAACCCGACAAGTGGGTCATTTGCAACATATGCAAGAGAAGCAATTGGTCCATGGGCCGGTTATACAATTGGGTGGCTATATTGGTTTTTCTGGGTAATTGTTATTGCGATAGAAGCCACAGCAGGTGCTGGTATTATTCAATACTGGATTCCAGAAATCCCTCTTTGGTTATTAAGCCTAATATTAACGATTTTATTAACATTGACGAATGTTTTTTCGGTGAAATCATTTGGAGAGTTTGAATATTGGTTTTCTTTTATTAAAGTAATAAGTATCGTTTTGTTCCTTTGTCTTGGACTAGCTGTTATTTTAGGATTTGTACCAGGAACGGAAGCACCTGGCACTTCGAATTTAGTAGGACAAGGAGGATTTATGCCAAACGGTATAAGTTCGGTGCTACTTGGAATTACTGTCGTAATATTTTCATTTATGGGATCTGAGATTGTTGCAGTAGCTGCTGGAGAGTCTGCTGAACCTGTAAAAGCAGTAAAAACAGCAACAAATAGTGTAATTTGGCGTATTCTCGTATTTTTCATTGGATCGATTGCTGTAGTTGTTACACTTCTTCCATGGAATTCAGCGAACATATTAAAAAGTCCGTTTGTAGCGGTACTGGAACATATAGGGATACCAGCGGCAGCACAAATTATGAATTTTATCGTTTTAACAGCTGTACTTTCTTGTTTAAATTCTGGTTTATATACGAACTCAAGAATGCTTTTTTCAATGGCAGAAAGAGGAGATGCTCCAAAGGCATTTTTGAAATTGAATAGTAGTGGTGTTCCAGTTCGGGCCGTTTTATTCGGAACGTTCTTCGCTTATATTGGAGTTGTTTTTAGTTATATATCTCCAGATAAAGTCTTTTTATTTTTAGTCAATGCATCTGGCGGAATTGCGTTACTCGTTTATCTCGTTATAGCTGTTTCGCATTTAAAGATCCGTAAAAAAATGGGGAAAGTAGAACAACAAAATTTGAAAGTGAAAATGTGGTTTTTCCCGTATGTAACGTATGTTACAATTGCCGCTATTATAGCTGTTTTAGTTGCGATGCTTGCAATTGAATCTTTACGTTCACAAGCACTTTTGACGATGCTTGTTACTGTTCTTATAATACTTTCTTATTTTATTTTTAATAGAAATAAAAATAGTACGGTGTTGAATACTAAAAGTAAGAATGAGAAATCTGTTCGATTCTAATTTCTTGTTTTCTAAGAAATGCTACATCCAATCATTGGTAGAAAAGATTCATATATAAGTAAAGAAAAGAGTAATTACTATTGTCATAGTGAATATAAACTTTTTTCTTGACTTTTTATACGAAGGCGAGCAGAATGGTAAAAAAGGAAGGGGGGATGACGATGGAAGAGTATGTATTAGAGCTGTATAACCTGTTATATACGACAGAATGGCAAGATATTGTTTCTTTTCTAGGAATCGTATTTTGTATGAAAATTGTAATTGTATATATGGAAGAGCAAGGTATGTTCTATTCCTTCTCATCCCCGTTCGATATGCAACGCGAGCCGTTGCTGAACTATGCCAAGGTAAATTACGAACAATTTCCTTTTGTATTTTTCTTTATGATTCGATTTATTACAGCAATTGTAAAGAAAAAGGAAAGTGACGATGAAGAGTGCCACTCAACTTGTAATATAGCGAATGTTCTTTAAGCTAAATACAAGGAGGAGATTTATATGTGGTTTCGATTTCTTATGATTGGTTTCTTTTCATTAACAGCAATTTCTTTAATGGGATATCAAGTGTCTGAAATTTTTCAAGCATATAGCGATACATTTTTTAACAAAAACTAATCGCATTGCTATTTGAATAATAAAGCGATAAAATCCTTCTTAAGAAGTTTTATTAAGAAGGATTTTTTCTTTGTTTTGTCTTGCTGTGTCAAACTATTGTCACATTTACACTGTGAATAGTATGTTAAAATAGTGAGGTTACGTATACATATTTGAAGGAAGAGGGTGTGACCATTTTGGTGGATCAATCAACAAATCAGAAAAGCTATGCTCCTATTGTGATAACGCTTTCTGTAATTGTAAATGCGATTATTTTATTTTTGTTCTTTGGACCTGTTGGCTATGAAGGAGAAGTACATTTTGATGTAACGATTTTACCAATGTTAAACGCAATTTTTAATAGCTTTACGTTCGTATTTTTATTAGCAGCGTTATTCTCTATTATTAAGAAGAATGTGAAAATGCATCGTGGCTTCATCCTAGCAGCATTTACAACGACGTTGCTATTTTGTGTTTCTTATTTATCGTATCATTACTTGGCGCCAGCAACACATTTTGGTGGCGAAGGATTCATTAAATATGTGTATTTCATCATTTTAATTACACATATTATCCTTGCAGCAATTATCGTACCACTTGCATTGTTTGCACTTGTATTTGGTTTTACAAATCAATTAACACGTCATCGTAAAATTGTACGTTGGACGATGCCGATTTGGTTATATGTAAGTTTATCTGGTGTTATTGTTTACTTAATGATCTCACCTTATTATCAATAAAAAATCTCAGCCTATAGGCTGGGATTTTTTTGTTAGGCAAATGTTTTTGTAAAATGAAAAAAATATGGTATACAAAAGTATAGTTGCTTTTCATATAGAAGGGATGGTAAAGGGATATGCAAAATTTTGTATTTCGTAATCCAACGAAACTTATTTTCGGTAAAGGTCAATTAGAGCAATTGAAAACTGAAATTCCACAGTTCGGTAAAAAAGTTCTTCTCGTATACGGGGGAGGCAGCATTAAAAGAAACGGTATTTATGATAATGTAATTTCTATTTTAAAGGAAATAAATGCAGAAGTATTTGAATTGACAGGTGTTGAACCGAATCCACGTGTATCAACTGTAAAGAAAGGGATTCAAATTTGTAAAGATAATGGTGTTGAATTTATTTTAGCAGTTGGTGGAGGTAGTGTAATCGACTGTACGAAGGCAATTGCAGCTGGTAGTAAGTACGATGGAGATGTGTGGGATATTGTAACGAAAAAAACATTTGCCAGTGAGGCATTACCATTTGGTACTGTGCTTACTCTTGCGGCAACAGGATCTGAAATGAATGCTGGTTCTGTCATTACAAACTGGGAAACGAATGAAAAATATGGCTGGGGTAGCCCAGTTACCTTCCCTCAGTTTTCAATTTTAGATCCAGCTCATACTGCGTCTGTACCGAGGGATCAAACAATTTACGGTATGGTAGATATTATGTCACACGTATTAGAACAATATTTCCATCATGGAACAAATACAGAATTACAAGATCGTTATTGTGAATCTGTTTTAAAAACAGTCATTGAGACAGCTCCTAAGCTTTTAAATGATCTAGAAAATTATGAGCATAGAGAAACGATTTTATACTGCGGTACTATGGCGCTAAACGGTATTTTAGCGATGGGAGTAAAAGGAGACTGGGCAACACACAATATTGAGCACGCGGTTTCAGCGGTTCATGATATACCACACGGAGGTGGCCTTGCGATTTTATTCCCGAACTGGATGAAGCATGTTGTAGATGAAAATGTAAGTCGTTTTAAACAGTTCGCTATTCGTGTATTCGATGTAGAAACAGATGGAAAGACTGATCGAGAAATTGCGTTAGAAGGAATTGAGGCGTTACGTCAATTTTGGACTTCAATTGAAGCACCAGTAACGTTATCTGATTATGCTATTGGAGAAAATGAAATTGATGTAATGGCGGATAAAGCGATGGCTTATGGCGAATTTGGTAACTTTAAAAAATTAAATAAAGACGATGTTTTAAGCATATATAAAGCTTCCTTATAAGTGAAGCGAGTAAAGGAACCCATTTGATATAACAATCCAATGGGTTTCTTTTTTGTTGTTTATAACTGTTTGTGATTGTTTTTGGTTATTTGTGAATGTTTATGGTTGATTTTTGTGATCGTTTTCATTATACTGTAATCAAAGAAGAGGTGAATAAAATGTTAACTCCTGAACGTCATCAAATGATATTGCAACTTGTAAAAGAGCAGAAGGTTGTTAAATTACAACAATTAGTGGAAAGAACAGAAAGCTCTGAATCAACAATTCGTCGTGATTTAGCGCAATTGGAAAAACAACGGTTATTAAAAAGAGTTCACGGTGGTGCAGCTGTTTTAACAGGAAAAGGACAGGAGCCGACGATGGTTGAAAAATCATCCAAAAACATTCAAATAAAACAACAAATTGCGAAGTATGCGGCTAACGTTGTGGAACAAGGTGATTGCATTTATTTAGATGCAGGAAGTACAACATTTGAAATGATTCCATTTTTAATAAATAAGGATGTTACCGTTGTTACGAATGGACTTATGCATATTGAAGCTTTAGTTGAAAATAATATTCGTGCATATTTACTAGGCGGAATGATGAAGAGTAGGACGAAAGCTTTAATCGGTGCAATGGCGCAGGAAAGCATGCAAAAGTATCGTTTTGATAAATGTTTTTTAGGAGCGAATGGTGTACATGAACAGCTTGGTTTTACAACACCAGATCCAGAAGAGGCACTTTTAAAGCAAATGGCATTAACATTAGCAAATGAAGGATATTTCTTAATTGATGAAAGTAAGTTTTCGGAAGTTGCGTTTGCGAAAATTGCCAATGTGGAAGAGGCGAATATTATTACAAACCATTTAGAAATTGATTTAGAAAAATATAAAAGACAAACCAATGTAATTGAGGCTGATAAACAATGATCTATACAGTAACTTTAAACCCATCTATTGATTATATAGTACAAGTTAATTCCTTAGAGTTAGGCGCAGTAAATCGAGCGGAAAAAGATATGAAGTTTCCTGGAGGGAAAGGGATTAATGTTTCTCGCGTTCTTCATCGTTTAGGTGTGGAAAATGTAGCGCTAGGATTTACTGGTGGATTTACCGGTCGATTTATTAAAGATGTATTACAGACGGAAGGTGTAATAACAAACTTCATCCAAGTAAATGAAGATACTCGAATTAATGTGAAAATAAAAGGGCAAGAAGAAACAGAATTAAATGGGCAAGGACCTAGTGTGACTAAGGAACAATTTGAACAATTAATGAAACAAATTGAAAGTATGCAAAAGGGAGATTGTGTTGTACTAGCTGGAAGTGTACCAGCGTCTATCCCAACTACTTTTTATGAATCAATCGCAGCGTTCGGAGCTGAAAAAGGCATTCGTGTAGTAGTAGATGCAAGTGGTAGTGCGCTGCAGCATGTAGTTAAAAATAAACCATTTTTAATAAAGCCTAATCATCATGAACTTGGTGAGTTATTCGGAGTAGAGATTTCCACAGTAGAAGATGTTTTACCATATGGAAGAAAATTAGTTGAACAAGGTGTAGAGCACGTTATCGTATCAATGGCCGGAGATGGAGCTTTATTATTTACGGCAGAAGGTATATATGAAGCAACTATTCCAAAAGGCGTTGTAATTAATTCGGTTGGGGCTGGAGATTCTCTCGTTGCGGGATTTGTAGGAAGATATGAACAGACAAAAGATATTGAAAAGGCATTTCAATATGGCGTTGCAACAGGGAGTGCAACAGCATTTTCAGCCGATTTATGTGAAAAGGAAAAAGTAGAAGAATTATTGTCGCAAGTAATTGTAACTAAGCGATAGGGGGAAGCAACATATGAAAATTACAGAACTATTAAAAAGGGATACAGTTATTATGAATTTGACAGCTTCAAATAAAGAAGCTGTCATAGATGAGTTAGTTGAGAAATTAAACGGGGCAAATCGTTTAAATAGCAAAGCTGAATTTAAAGAAGCTATTTTAAAGAGGGAGTCACAAAGTACAACCGGCATTGGTGAAGGGATTGCTATACCTCATGCGAAAACAAAAGCTGTTAAGCAACCAGCGATTTGTTTTGGTAGAAGTGTAAGCGGTATCAACTATGAATCGCTTGACGGACAACCTGCGCATTTATTTTTTATGATTGCTGCAAGTGAAGGGGCGAATAATACGCATTTAGAAACGTTATCACGCCTATCTACACTATTAATGGATGAAGGGTTTCGTAAGCAATTGTTAGAAGCGAAGGATGAAGAAGAACTTCTTCGTTTATTTGATGAAAAAGAAAATGAAAAAGAAGAAGAAGAGGTTGAAGTTGCAAAACCAGAAGGGAATGAACCGTACGTATTAGCTGTTACAGCTTGCCCGACTGGAATCGCTCACACATATATGGCTGCAGATAGCTTGAAAGCAAAAGCAGCAGAGCTAGGAATTGCAATTAAAGTTGAAACGAATGGATCAACAGGTATAAAAAACGGTTTAACGAAAGAGGATATTGAACGCGCAACGGCTATAATTGTTGCGGCAGATAAACAAGTAGAAATGAACCGTTTTGCTGGTAAACATGTTATTCAAGTGCCAGTCGCTGACGGGATTAGAAAAACTGAAAAACTTCTTAATCGTGCTGTAAAACAGGATGCACCAATCTTTAAAGGTGTAAAAGAGGATGGAAAGGCAGAAAATACGGAGAAAGAAAATGGATTAGGAATTTATAAGCATTTAATGAACGGCGTAAGTAATATGCTTCCATTCGTTGTTGGTGGCGGGATTTTAATTGCGCTAGCGTTTTCGTTTGGTGGTATAAAAGCAGAAGGTCCTTTAGCTGAATTGTTCATGTCTATTGGAGGAGGGGGAACAGGGGCATTTTTATTCCTTGTACCAATTTTAGCAGGATTTATTGCTAGTTCTATTGCTGATCGTCCTGGTTTTATGCCTGGTGTTGTCGGAGGATTTTTAGCGGCACATGCGAATGCTGGATTTTTAGGTGGATTAATTGCTGGTTTCTTAGCCGGATATGTTGTTTTAGGATTGAAAAAATTATTTTCAGGGTTACCAGTACAGTTAGAAGGAATTAAGCCTGTTTTGTTATATCCAGTCTTTGGATTATTGATTACAGGAGTTGTTATGCAAAAAGTAGTAATTCCGCCTGTAGTAGCATTGAATGAAATGTTAACAGGATGGTTAAATGGTTTGAACGGTACAAATGCTATATTACTAGGTCTTATTTTAGGTGCGATGATGGCAATTGATATGGGTGGTCCAATTAATAAAGCAGCATTTACGTTTGGTATTGCTGCGATAGAAGCGAAGAACTTTGGGGTGCATTCAGCGGTTATGGCTGGTGGTATGGTGCCACCGCTTGCAATTGCGTTAGCAACTACCTTCTTTAAATCGAAGTTTACAGAAGCGGAACGTAAGTCTGGTTTAACAAATTATATTATGGGGGCATCGTTTATTACAGAAGGTGCGATTCCGTTTGCAGCAGCAGATCCGGTTCGGGTAATTGCCAGTTGTGTTGTCGGTTCAAGTATTGCAGGTGCATTATCAATGTTATTCCAAATTACATTACCAGCACCGCATGGTGGATTGTTTGTTATCGCTTTAGTAAATAAACCAGTGTTATATATTTTCTCGATATTGATAGGGGCAGTTGTTTCTGCTCTTATGATGGGAATTTGGAAAAAGAAAGTTAAATAATACGTGTAAAGGGAGTAGCTTTTATTAGCTGCTCCTTTTTATTACAAAAAAGGAGGTTGATAATTGGATAATGATGAATTTTGGTAAAAGATGTAATGAAATATGCTTTTTTTGTAACAAAAAAGTAATACTGTAATTTTTTTTGGAAAAAAATTCTGGTGCTTGTATGTGGAAAATATATGAAAACTATTGGGAATTCTATTGGAAATGTAATTCATTAATATGGAAATTTATGTTACAGCTCATTAATCGTATATTACGAATGGTTTGTAATTGTGTGTTTTCTAAAAATCTTAAAAATCCGTTGCTATAATAAAAATACGAAAACAAAGCAAATGGAGGCTATTCATGAAAAAATTATTAGGTATAGCAACGGCGGCAGTTTTTGGTCTTGGGATTTTTGCAGGTTCTGCGAAAGCGGAAACGATTGTAACAACAGACGTATTAAATGTTAGAGAAAACCCAACTGTAGAGTCTAAGCTTGTAGGTAAAATGTTAAGTGGACATAAATTAGATGTTGTAAATACAGAAAACGGATGGACAAAAATTAAATTAAATGGTCAAGAAGCGTTTGTAAGTGCTGAATTTACAAAAAGTACATATTATGTGACGGCGGGTGTGTTAAATGTTCGCGCTGGAGCGAATACTGACTCGGAAATTCTTGGAAAACTGAATAAAAATGATGTAATTGAAACGACAAATCAAGTTCAAAATGAATGGTTGCAATTTGACTATAATGGAAAAACAGGATATGTTCATGTGCCATTTTTAACAGGAACGGCACCAGTGATTGAAAAGAAAGAAGTTGCAACGAAAGAAGAAGCGCCGGAAAGAGTAAATACGCCGGTTAAAAGTAATAAAGTAGTTAAGAGTAAAGAATCTGTTAAGAATGTAGAATCAAGTAAACCTGTGGCAAAACAGCAGTCAACTACGAAACAAGTTGCGAAATCTAATGAAACAAGTGCACCGACTAGTGGACGTGAAATAACGGTAGAAGCGACAGCATATACAGCAGATCCGAGTGAGAATGGTTCGTATGGTGGTCGTGTATTAACTGCAATGGGGCATGACTTAACAGCGAATCCAAATATGAAAGTAATTGCTGTTGATCCTAAAGTAATTCCACTTGGATCAAAAGTATGGGTAGAAGGATATGGAGAAGCGATTGCTGGAGATACTGGTGGTGCGATTAAAGGAAATCGTATTGATGTTTTAGTTGGCTCAGATGGTAGTGCGAATAGCTGGGGGCGCAAATCTGTAAAAGTGAAAGTTATAGAGTAGTATATATGTATTAATATAAAAGGCGGTTGCTTGAAAGTATGTAAGCAATCGCCTTTTATGGATTATTGAAAAGGATAAATAGTTTTACCTGTAATAATTTTATATGCGCTGCAAAATTGGTTTTGTATATACTCTGTATCTTTATTTTCTAGATGTAATGTTGTTTCTTGGAGAGCAGAATGAAAAGAACGTAGTAAACAATTTAAGGCGAAGTATAATTCTTCTTGTGAACAATTGTGTTCTTTTGTAGCAGTAGCTAAAATGAGGTCTTTTGTCAAAGATGAAAAATTGATAGTGGATTGTTTCATAGTTAACTCATCCTCTCGAAGGTATTTTTAATCATGTATATGCGGAATTGGACAAACTATGTTCTTTTTTATTTATAATTTCATGTACCGTAATGAAAGAACTTGCAATCATGCCGTTAAAATTGGTAAGATTGGATATAATCAATAGATGGAGTACATTACATAAAGAGAGTTGAATGATATGGGAGAAGTGCAACGTGAAAAAGTTGCTGTCATCATTGGACCAACTGCTGTTGGGAAGACGAAGTTAAGTATTGATCTTGCCAAAGCGTTAAATGGTGAAATTATAAGTGGAGATTCCATGCAGATTTATCGTACGATGGATATTGGAACCGCAAAGGTGACGAAAGAAGAGATGGACGGAATTCCACATTATATGGTTGATATAAAAAATCCAGAAGAATCATTTTCGGTTGCCGAATTTCAAGAACGTGTTCGTAAGCATATTCGCGAGATTACAGAGCGTGGTAAATTGCCGATTATCGTTGGTGGAACTGGTCTGTATATACAATCTGTTTTATTCGATTATCAGTTTACGGATGATGCTGGTGATGCTATATACCGAGAACAAATGGAAAAGTTAGCATTAGAACGTGGTGTGGAATATGTACATAAGAAATTACAGGAAGTAGACCCAGAAAGCGCTGAGCGTATTCATGCAAATAATGTACGCCGTGTCATTAGGGCGTTAGAAATTTTCCACACGACGGGTGAAAAGATGAGTGATCAACTTGAAAAACAAGAAAACGAGTTATTATACGATGTTTCCTTAATTGGCTTGACAATGGATCGTGAAATGCTATACGATCGCATTAACTTACGAGTTGATATAATGATGGACCAAGGTTTATTAGAAGAAGTAGAAGGGTTGTATAATCGAGGGATACGAGATTGTCAATCTATTCAAGCGATTGGGTATAAAGAGATATATGATTATTTTGAGGATCGTGTCTCTTTAGAAGAAGCGGTATCACAATTAAAGACGAATTCACGTCGTTATGCAAAACGTCAATTAACGTGGTTCCGTAATAAGATGGATGTCACATGGTTTGATGTTACAGACGGTGAAAAAACGTCAGAAATTTTACGATACATAGAAGGAAAGCTACAACTAAAGTCGAATAATAGTAAGTAGAGAAAAAGAGGAGGATTCGACATGAAGCAATCAATCAATATTCAAGATCAGTTTTTAAATCAACTCCGTAAAGAGAATACGTTTGTTACGCTGTACTTATTAAATGGTTTCCAGCTTCGTGGATTAATTAAAGGATTTGATAATTTTACAGTCCTACTGGAAACAGAAGGTAAGCAACAGCTTATTTATAAACACGCAATTTCTACATTTGTACCACAAAAAAATGTTTCAATTGAATTAGAATAGTAATGAATTATTGTACATAACAAAAAAAGAGCGAGTTTCTCGCTCTTTTTTTATTTGCCATAAACGATAAATAGTGAAATTTAAGCGATTCTAAATACAGTTAGACGAATGTTAGTATTTCCTGTTGCAGGGATCGTAATCTCGTTAAGAGTAGATTGGACAGAAATGTTTGCTCCGGCAGCTAATGTTTCGATTGTAGTAAATGAAAGTGAGTCGCCTATTAAATTTGAAGAGAAGTTGTCAGTTGCGACTGCTCCATTTATTGAAATTCCTACTCCGAGTGGCGCACATCCTGGTGCAGTTGTGGAGATGGATACACTAATTACATAAATACCACCGTTGATAACTGTAACTGTGTCTGTGCCATTAAAGATAATATTATTTACGTTAATTGCAGTACTGAAGATAAAGTTATTAAATTGTAGTACTGTTTGTTGAATGTTGTTTGTTACAACAATTGTTGCTATAGGGAAGCTAGGTCCAGTAGGCCCAGTAGGTCCGGTAACTCCTATACCAGTAGCGCCCGTTGGCCCTTGAACGCCTTGAGGCCCAGTGGCACCAGTAGCACCCGCCGGTCCTTGAGCACCTTGAGGTCCAGTGGCACCAGTAGCACCTGCCGGTCCTTGAACGCCTTGAGGCCCAGTGGCACCAGTAGCACCCGCCGGTCCTTGAATACCTTGAGGTCCCTGAGGTCCAGTAGGTCCAGGAGGCCCACCAGAAGGTCCAGTAGGTCCGGTAACTCCTATACCAGTAGCACCCGTTGGCCCTTGAACACCTTGAGGTCCAGTGGCACCAGTAGCACCTGTGTTACCTTGAACGCCTTGAGGTCCAGTAGCGCCGGTAGCACCCGCCGGTCCTTGAGCACCTTGAGGTCCAGTGGCACCAGTAGCACCTGTGTTACCTTGAGGTCCTTGAGGTCCAGTAGCGCCCGTGTTACCTTGAGGCCCTTGAGGTCCGGTAGCACCAGTAGCACCTGTATTACCTTGAACGCCTTGAGGTCCAGTAGCGCCGGTAGCACCCGCCGGTCCTTGAATACCTTGAGGTCCAGTAGCGCCGGTAGCACCCGCCGGCCCTTGAATACCTTGAGGTCCAGTAGCGCCGGTAGCCCCCGTGTTACCTTGAGGTCCAGTCGGTCCAGGAGGCCCACCAGAAGGTCCGGTCGGTCCTGTAACTCCTATACCAGTAGCACCGGTAGCGCCAGTAGCCCCTGTATTACCTTGAGGTCCCTGAGGTCCGGTAGCGCCAGTAGCCCCCGTATTACCTTGAGGTCCTTGAGGTCCAGTGGCACCAGTAGCCCCAGCAGGTCCTTGAGATCCGGTAGCGCCAGTAGCGCCCGTGTTACCTTGAGGCCCTTGAGGTCCAGTGGCACCAGTAGCCCCAGCAGGTCCTGTGTTACCTTGAGGTCCTTGAGGTCCTTGAGGTCCAGTAGCACCAGTAGCGCCCGTGTTACCTTGAGGTCCAGTAGCGCCAGTAGCGCCCGGTCCAGTGGCACCAGTAGCCCCCAGCAGGTCCCGTGAGAGGTCCGGTAGCACCAGTAGCGCCTGTGTTACCTTGAGGCCCTTGAGGTCCAGTGGCACCAGTAGCCCCAGAGGTCCGGTAGCACCAGTGTGTTACCTTGAGGTCCAGTAGCGCCAGTAGCGCCCGTGTTACCTCGAGGTCCGGTAGCACCAGTAGCGCCACCTTAGTCCAGTGGCGCCAGTAGCGCCCGTGTTACCTCGAGGTCCAGTAGCACCAGTAGCCCCCGTATTACCTTGAGGTCCAGTAGCACCAGTAGCCCCCGTATTACCCCGAGGTCCGGTAGCACCAGTAGCACCGGTAGCCCCTGCTGGCCCAGTAGGTCCAGTAGGTCCTTGAATGAATGAAGCAGAATTAACTAGAGCGGTTTGTAATGCTGCGATTAATTTAAGAAGCTCTTGAAGTGTGCAAGGGTCAATTCGGAATAGTTTTGTAATGGATAGTAAATAATTAATTAGATTTTGAAGCTCGATAAATACAGCGCTTGCTACGAAAGTTGGATTTTTTAATATAGTTATTAAGTTTTTAATAATAGCTAACCCTTGTGCTTTCAGGGAGGAAGTAGCATCTAGTGAACAAATAAATTTACTTAGTAGGTTCAATGTATCAATTAGATCTTCAATATTTTGGGGAGATGGATTTGCGAAAAGTTTTGGGATTATTTTTGTTAAATCGATAATGATTGCGCGGAATGTTCTAAGTTGTGCCTTAGTAACTGGGATTGATGGAGTATTTGGAATTCGTCCAGCGCTACTTGGAAAGCATGGTTTGGAGAATTTGTTCTGACTGTCGTTATAATGAGACATTAAATCTCTCCTTTCTAATGAGGATATGAACGAAACTCATCATAGTAGATGCAAAAATTAGTTAAATGGTCATAGTAAAATCGTTTGTTTGAAGAAAAAATAGAAAAAACGCCTTATAATAAGGCGTTTTTTCTATTTTCTGCGTATTGATAATATCGTTTTAGTGAAATCTTTGATTTGAAGCCAGCTAGCTTTATAATTTCTGACTCCGGAGTTTCTTTTTTTATTAAGTTTAAAATATAGGTGTTACGAAAGTGTTGTCCTGAGATTCCTTTGCGTAAATTAGCTCTGGATACTTCAAGGCGAATCATTTTTTGGATAGCGATTTCTGTTAATCCCTTCGGTGCATCATTTTCGTATACCCATCTATATGTTCCGCGATTAAAATCGAATGCGACAAATAATGGGTCATTACTATGATATTTTGGACGAACGGGTTCGGGGATGCTTTTGTAATAAGTATATAGTTGTTTTTTGTCTTCGCTAGTTAAAGTAATTGTTCTTTCTACTCCTGCGGTTGCAGGTATAGATAATGTGTTAGTTTCAAAGTGGACGTGATGCATAGTTAATGCTGTAAGTTCCTGTAAGGATAATCCATAGTCAATTAATAAATTTAAAATAGCGATATTACGATCCATCAATAAAGGGCGTACAGGACGTTGTTTTTCTGAAAGTCCTTCTAATGAAGTGACTATATGTTTTAATCTTTTTTCTTCATCAGATGAAATGAAATCTTCATTGCGGAGTGTGCGGTCTGGTTGAATAGAAATTTCCATGTTCTTTAATGGGTTGGGAATATTTAGAAAGTGATGCATTCGATTTAATACAATGAATACACGGTGCATCGTTTTCTCTGAGTAATGTCGATTCTTTTTTAAGTCGGAAAAGTAATCTTCGTAGTCTTTTGTACAAAGTGTAGCCCATATATTACTGGAAGGGAGCTTTTTGTTTTTTTCTAACCAATGTCCGAAATCTTCAATGTCATAAACATAACGTTTAATGGTTGAAGGTTTTCGGCCTTTATTCAATAAAAAAATAGAAAAGGCTTGTATTGTATCATGGAATTCCGTTGTCTCCATAGTCCCACCACCTTCATTATTTCTTTTATTATAGCAAACTTTTCTGAAAATAGTCATTTGCAAAGGAGACAAGAATAATAATATTTGGTGAGTGGATAAAATGAGGTGATTGTATGGAACAATCGATGCGAAAGAAAAATAATAATCAAATTAACATTGTGTTAAATCATCGAAAGAAAATTTCTTTACCGGCTGCAGAAAATAAAACAGTAATTTCAAATGAAACTACTACGAAACATGAGATGCTGCAAAGAATTGAAGAAGAGATGGGAAAACTCGTTGGGATGGATGATATAAAAAAGATAATAAAAGAAATATATGCTTGGATTTATGTGAATAAAAAAAGACAAGAAATAGGATTGAAGTCTGAGAAGCAAGTACTCCATATGTTGTTTAAAGGCAATCCGGGTACAGGGAAGACAACTGTTGCTAGAATGATAGGAAAATTGTTATTTGAGATGAATATTCTATCAAAAGGGCACTTAGTTGAAGCTGAACGTGCAGATCTTGTAGGAGAGTACATCGGTCATACGGCTCAAAAAACAAGAGATTTAATAAAAAAAGCAATGGGGGGAATTTTGTTTATTGATGAGGCTTATTCATTAGCACGAGGGGGAGAAAAAGATTTTGGAAAAGAAGCAATTGATACGCTCGTAAAACATATGGAAGATAAACAACACGGTTTTGTATTGATTTTAGCTGGATATTCCAGAGAGATGAATCACTTTCTTTCATTGAATCCAGGACTGCAATCTCGTTTTCCGTTTATAATTGAGTTTGCGGATTACTCAGTAAATCAACTGTTAGAAATAGGGAAGAGGATGTATGAAGAACGTGAATATCAGTTATCGAAAGAGGCTGAATGGAAATTTAGAGATCATTTACATGCTGTAAAGTACTCATCGCAAATTACATCCTTTAGTAATGGACGATATGTCCGGAATATTGTTGAAAAATCAATTCGTACACAAGCTATGCGGTTGTTACAAGAGGATGCGTATGATAAATATGATTTGATTGGAATATCAAGTAGTGATTTGATGCTTGAAGAGGAGACGCACAGTACGTAAACTGTGCGTCTGTTTTTTTATATAAGTGCTCTACTATTTTTTTGCTTTTTCTTGATAAGATTTATGGAAACGTTCCATTTTAGCGCTTTTTTCGTGTGCAGAATTAGGATCATGTCCAATTTGACCTACTGAGCTTTTTTGAGCCCCTTTATTCACATGGTTTGTCATTTGTGTTCACCTCGCTTTGAGAATTAGTATAAACATTATGTAAGGAAAAACTCGTTAGAAAAGAAAAACCTCTTTACGATCTGTAAAGAGGTTGGATTGCTATTTATGCATTGAACGTTCGTTTGTGTCGATGCGTCTATGCGGTAAATGCCATTTGTAATGAATAGAAACCATGCGGAAGCAAACAATTAAAATGAATAAGGTGTATAGAGCCCAATCGCTAACAATAATTTGAGCGCCGATTAAGAAACCTGCCAGAATCGTCCAAAAAGCATATACATCAGCTCGAAGAACGAGAGGTTTTCTACGGGCTAAAAGATCGCGGATAATACCGCCTCCAATGCCAGTTAAAACGGCTGCTACGATTGTAGCGCTAATTGGTAAATTTAATTTTTGAGCGTATAATGCCCCTTGTACGGCAAATGCTGATAAGCCGATAGCATCAGTGATGTTTTCCCACTTTTTCCAGTGTCTAATTAATTTATTTGGAAAAAGAAAAATAATCGTCATTGATAAAAGTGCGATTTGGAATAACATGTCTTGTTGCCAAAACGCGACAATCGGATAACCGATTAATAAATTACGAAGGGCACCTCCCCCAAATGCGGTTGCCATTCCTAAAATATACACCCCGAAAATATCATAATCCTCTTCCATTGCAACAATAGCCCCGCTTAATGCGAAAGCAATTGTGCCTATGATGCTAAAAATCTCCCATGCCATGAATTTTCTCCCCCGCTAACTAGATGAAATGTGCTTCCTCTGCTATTATATTAGAAGGTTTAAATTTCGAAAAGGATGAGTGAACATATTTGATGGAAGAAAAAGAGAAAGTCATATTAGTGGGCTGTCAATTGCCGCAAGATGATGATGAAAAATTTATGCATTCCATGAAAGAACTTGCATCATTAGCGAAAACTGCACGAGCAGAATTGTTAGTGTCTACAACGCAAAAACGACCGAAGTTTCATCCGGCGACTTATATAGGTAAAGGTAAATTAGAAGAGCTTACAATGTTAACTGAAGAACTAGAACCGGATGTTATCGTATTTAATAACGAATTAACACCGAGTCAAATTCGGAATTTATCCGCAGTATTAGATGCGAGGGTAATTGATCGAACGCAACTCATATTAGATATTTTTGCGCAACGTGCGAAGTCGAGAGAAGGGAAGCTTCAAGTAGAATTAGCTCAGTTGCAATATACAATGCCGCGTCTTATGGGGCAAGGATTGTCTTTATCACGTCTTGGTGGTGGTATTGGAACGAGAGGGCCAGGTGAAACGAAACTTGAGACTGATCGTCGTCATATTCGAGCGCGCGTTGATGAAATAAAGAAGCAACTTGCAGTTGTTGTGGAACATCGAAAAAGATATCGTGAGAGAAGAAAAGATAATAAAGTATTTCAAGTTTCGTTAATAGGATATACGAATGCGGGAAAATCTACACTGTTTAATAGATTAACGGAAGCTGATACGTTTGAAGAAAACTTGTTGTTTGCAACACTAGACCCGACAACAAGGAAGATGCCGCTACCTTCTGGTTATACAGTATTACTAACTGATACAGTTGGTTTTATACAAGATTTACCTACGTCATTAATTGCTGCATTCCGTTCGACGTTAGAAGAAGCTGGTGAAGCGGATGTTATTTTACATGTTGTGGATTCTGCAGATCCTAATTATGTAGGGCATGAGAAAACAGTAAAACAATTATTGTCAGAACTCGAAATAAATCATATTCCTATTATTACGTTATATAATAAAAAAGATGAATTACATCAAAACTTTATTCCGTTTCCGAAAAATGACTTCTTAATGACTAGTGCTTTTGAAGAAAAGGATCTATTACATATAAAAGAAGCGATAGAAACGAAAATGAAGGAAGAAATGAATCGTTATCAAGTGGAGATTCCTCCGAGTGAAGGTAAGTTATTAACTCTATTAAAGACGGAGACGCTATTAACAAAAATGGAGTTTTTGGAAGATAAATTTGTATATGATTGCGCGGGGTATATTTTTGCTCATTCATCGCTTAATGTACAATTAAAGAGATTTTTAGTGGAAGAAGGAGAAAATAAAAATGTTTGATCGTTTGAAAAATGGAGAAAAAATTGCTCCAATCGTAAAAGAAGTAGAGAGCCAAATTACAGAAGTACATAAACGTGCGGATGAAGTAATTGAAAGTAATCAGTTTCGTGTGTTAGAAAGTTTTCGTAAACATA
Source organism: Bacillus sp. FSL W8-0519 (assembly GCF_038005585.1). Lineage (NCBI taxonomy): Bacteria > Bacillati > Bacillota > Bacilli > Caryophanales > Bacillaceae > Bacillus > Bacillus sp. FSL W8-0519. Next base: position 3,519,231 of record NZ_JBBOTL010000001.1, on the reverse strand, counting down.
AAATTAGCGATTCACATTTTATTCCAACGACAGGTTACGGTTATGACGATATTGGTCGTGATACGTTAGAGAAAGTGTATGCGGATGTATTTGGAGCGGAAGCTGGTCTTGTTCGTCCGCAAATTATTTCAGGTACTCACGCTATTTCTACAGCGCTATTCGGTATTTTACGTCCAGGAGATGAGTTATTGTACATCACTGGTAAGCCGTATGATACGTTAGAAGAAATCGTTGGTGTACGCGGAAAAGGTGTAGGATCATTCAAAGAATATAATATTGGTTATAATGCAGTTCCGCTTACTGAAGAGGGGCTTGTTGATTTAGGAGCTGTTGCGGCTGCCATTCATAGTAATACGAAAATGATCGGTATTCAGCGCTCAAAAGGTTATGCTACTCGTCCGTCTTTTACTATTTCTCAAATTAAAGAAATGATAGCGTTTGTTAAAGAAATTAAACCGGATGTTGTCGTGTTTGTAGATAACTGTTATGGCGAGTTTATTGAAGAACAAGAGCCATGTCATGTTGGTGCAGATTTAATGGCAGGTTCGCTTATTAAAAACCCGGGCGGGGGAATTGTTAAAACTGGTGGTTACATTGTTGGTAAAGAACAGTATGTTGAAGCGTGCGCCTATCGTTTAACATCTCCAGGAATCGGTGCGGAAGCAGGGGCATCTTTATACAGTCTGCAAGAAATGTATCAAGGTTTCTTCTTAGCGCCGCATGTAGCAGGACAAGCGCTAAAAGGTGCGATTTTTACAGCTGCATTTTTAGAAAAGTTAGGAATGAATACATCACCAGCGTGGAATGCACCAAGAACAGATTTAATTCAATCTGTTCAATTTGATGATAAAGATCGCATGATTGCATTCTGCCAAGCAATTCAATATGCATCTCCGATTAACTCTCACTTCACTCCATATGCCAACTATATGCCGGGGTATGAAGATGATGTAATTATGGCTGCGGGAACGTTTATTCAAGGTGCAAGTATTGAATTGTCGGCTGATGGTCCAATTCGTCCGCCTTATGTTGCTTACGTACAAGGTGGGCTAACTTATTCGCATGTGAAGATTGCGATTTGTTCTGCAATTGATGCATTAATTGAAAAAGAATTATTAACAATTTCTTAAAGGGAAGCTGTCGATTTCGACAGCTTTTTTCGCGTGAAAGTAATGATTTATTTCATTAGAAAAAAGAATGAAAAAACTTTTTAAAAAAATCATGTAAGAAAAGCTAACATCTATTGACATCAAACATAACATGGTATAAAATGAGAAGCAGTTAAGGCGAAGGAGGAACTGAAACGATGAAAGAAGATAGACGTTCTGCCCCGCTGTTTCCTATTGGTATTGTTATGGATTTAACACAATTATCTGCACGTCAAATTCGCTACTATGAAGAGCATAATCTTGTTTCTCCAACCCGTACAAAGGGGAATCGTAGATTATTTTCATTTAACGATGTAGATAAGTTGTTAGAGATTAAAGATTTATTAGATCAAGGCTTGAATATGGCTGGTATTAAACAAGTGTTACTAATGAAAGAAAATCAAACAGAAGCAGTGAAAGTAAAAGAAGAAACGAAAGAAATTTCAAAAACTGAGCTTCGCAAAATACTTCGAGACGAACTACAACATACAGGTAGATTTAATCGAACTTCATTGCGACAAGGTGATATTTCAAGGTTTTTTCACTAAAGAGAACTGATTCTGAAGGTGTTTAGAGGGACTAAGGAGGAATTTATAATGGCTAGGTACACAAAAGAAGATATTTTCCGTTTGGCGAAAGAAGAGAATGTAAAGTATATACGTTTACAATTTACGGACCTTTTAGGGGTAATTAAAAACGTAGAAATTCCAGTGAGCCAATTAACAAAAGCTCTTGATAACAAAATGATGTTTGATGGATCTTCTATTGAAGGTTTCGTACGTATTGAAGAATCTGATATGTACTTATATCCAGACTTAGATACTTGGGTGATTTTCCCTTGGACAGCTGAAAAAGGTAAAGTAGCTCGATTGATCTGTGATATTTACAATGCAGATGGCACTCCATTTGAAGGGGATCCACGTAACAATTTAAAACGTGTATTAAAAGAAATGGAAGCTTTAGGATTCTCAGATTTCAATCTTGGACCAGAGCCAGAATTCTTCCTATTCAAAGTAGATGAAAAAGGAAATCCAACATTAGAATTAAACGATAACGGTGGATACTTCGACCTTGCGCCGATGGATCTAGGGGAAAACTGTCGTCGTGATATCGTTCTTGAACTTGAAGAAATGGGCTTTGAAATTGAAGCGTCTCACCATGAGGTTGCTCCAGGGCAGCATGAAATTGACTTCAAATATGCAAATGCAATTCGTTCATGTGATGACATTCAAACATTCAAACTTGTTGTAAAAACAATTGCTCGTAAACACGGTTTACACGCAACATTTATGCCAAAACCATTATACGGTGTGAACGGTTCAGGTATGCACTGTAACTTATCACTATTCAAAAATGGTGAGAACGTATTCTATGATCAAAACGGTGACTTACAATTAAGTGATGATGCTCGTCACTTCATCGCAGGTATTTTAAAACACGCACCAGCATTTACAGCGGTGGCAAACCCAACTGTAAATTCTTACAAGCGTTTAGTACCTGGATACGAAGCTCCTTGTTACGTAGCATGGTCTGCACAAAACCGTAGTCCATTAGTACGTATCCCTGCATCTCGTGGTATTAGTACACGCGTAGAAGTACGTAGTGTTGACCCAGCTGCAAACCCATATTTAGTAATGGCTACATTATTAGCAGCAGGTCTTGATGGAATTAAAAACAAATTAACTCCACCAGCTGCAGTAGATCGTAACATCTACGTAATGACAAAAGAAGAGCGCGAAGAAGCAGGTATCGTTGACTTACCAGCAACATTAGCGCAAGCTTTAGTTACATTACAATCTAACGAAGTAATTAGTAACGCATTAGGAGATCACTTACTTGAGCACTTCATCGAAGCGAAAGAAATTGAGTGGGATATCTTCCGTACACAAGTTCACCAATGGGAACGCGATCAATATATGTCTCTTTACTAAGAGGTGAGGAGCCCTGATACTACGGTATCAGGGCTTTTTTATTTGTTGGCAATATAGGTGTTAGTTGAAATGAATTGAATAGATGTCTGAAAAAATTATGACGGTATTTAAATTTCTATTCCATAACTTTAATGTAACGTGGTGAAATTCGAATTGTTTTGTGTTCCAAAAGGGTGGATAAGTAAAAGTAACATGCGTAATATCTATGGATATAAAAAATTGAATGATATGTTGTGTTCGGTATTGGATATGTTTCATACTAAAGTTCGAGTGTTTAAAAATATAGTACCTTGCAATAAACAATACTAAGTGGTATATTATGGATAAGGAAGGTACTGTGTATTGAACAGTACTGAAATGAGAAAGGGGGATTGTCCTTGAACGTTCAGTTTAAAAAAGGTGTGTTAGAACTATGTGTACTGGCACTTGTGAAACGTAAGGATTGTTACGGCTATGAACTTGTTCAGCAAATCTCAAATAAATTTTTAATATCGGAAGGGTCAGTATATCCTTTATTACGCCGTTTAACGAAGGAAGGATATTTTCAAACGTATTTAAAAGAATCTACGGAAGGACCACCTCGCAAATATTATCAACTAACTGAGCAAGGGGAAACGCAACTGAATTTGTTAGTAACAGAGTGGCGTGATTTTGCGAAAGGTGTACAAGAAATTATTGAAGGGGTGGAATGGGATGAGTAAAGAACAGTTTCTTAAGGAATTATCAAGTCATCTTAGAAAGTTACCGGACGAAGAGAGGAAAGATATTTTATTTGATTATGAAGAGCATTTTCAGTTTGGGATAGAAGAGGGAAAAACTGAATCGGAAATAATAAAGGGTCTTGGCTCTCCGAAAGTAATTGCAAAAGAATTACTTGCGATGTATCGATTTGATGAAATGAAAAAAGATCCGTCAACTTCAAATGTGACAAGAGCTGTCATGGCAGCGATTGGACTTAGTTTGTTTAATTTCATTATTGTATTAGGCCCGTTAGTTGCAATTATCGCTTTTATATTCTCTTTTTGGGTCGGTGGGATTGTTAGTGTAGTGACACCATTTTTCGTTATTGGAAAAGTATTTATGGGCACATTTATATGGTTAGATGTATTCGTAAGTATAACATTTGTTGGGATAGGTTTGTTGTTATGTATTATCGCTTATTATAGTACGAAGTGGTTTAAAAGGTTATGTGTACGTTATGTCATATGGAACTTCAAAATGATAAAAGGGGAGTAGATGATGAAAAAAATATTGTTAGTAGCGATCGCTTGTATCATTATTGGAGTAATAGGAATTTCACAAACATATGAAAAAGCAGTGCAAACTGCAGAAAAAGGAAACAAAGAAGATATAATTAAAAACGAAACACTAAAAAATATAGAAGTTAAGTTAGATGTCGGGGATATTGTTGTCCAAAAATCTCCTGACGCTTCTTTTTATGTAAAGCAATTAGGAGATGCGCGTAAACAAGAGATTCATATTACTGAAGATGGTGACACATTAAAAATCATTGGGGAAAGAGAAAAAGGTGCTTCATTTGATTTTTCTTTTTACGATTTTAGGTTTCAAACGTCTACATTGACTCTCCTTGTGCCTGAACGCTCTTACCAAGATGTAAAAGTAAATTCATCTGCGGGACAAATTGAAATAAGTGATGTGAAAAGTGACCGTGTAAGTGCTAGAACACTTACTGGAGAAGTGGATTTGAAACATGTAACGGCTAAGAATGTGGAGGGATCTACAAAAGCTGGTGAAGTAAACTTTAAAAAAGTAATAGGGAAAGTGACTGCAAAAACGACCAGTGGGGAAATAAATATTCTAGATCATGATTCTAAGTACAACCTAGAAGTAAGTTCAACTGCGGGAGATATAAATATTACTTTATCGGAAAAACCAAAAGATGCGGTAATTACTGGGCAAAGTGCTGCCGGGGATGTAACAATTTTTAATGAAGAAAATAAAGACGTAACGATTGGTAATGGGAGTAAAAAGATTAGCGGTAAAACAGCTGCGGGCGATGTGACGATTGAAACGCGTTCGTAAGAAATAGAATGTGTGAAAATCTATCAAAATACAAAAAAGAAGATAATTACCTTATATAAATAAGGTAATTATCTTCTTTTATATTCTTAATGTAAATCACGATATACGCCAATTACTTTACCGATAACTGACACTTGCTTTAAAATGATAGGTTCTAATGAAGAGTTTTCCGGTTGTAGACGGAAATGGTCTTTTTCTTTATAGAAACGTTTAACAGTTGCTTCATTATCTTCTGTTAAAGCGACTACAATTTCACCATTATATGCAGACTGTTGTTGGCGAACAACAACTAAATCTCCATCGAAAATACCAGCTTCAATCATACTATCTCCAGAAATACGTAACATAAACACTTGATCTGCTCCTGCGACAATGCTAGCTGGAAGAGGGAAGTGTTCCTCAACGCTTTCGACTGCTGTAATTGGTAATCCAGCAGTAACTTTCCCGACAATTGGAACTTGAATAACAGATTGTGTTTCTGTATCTATTCGGTCTTCACCTAAAATTTCAATTGCGCGTGGTTTTGTTGGATCGCGTCGAATGTATCCTTTTTCTTCTAATCTTGATAAATGTCCGTGCACTGTAGAACTAGAAGCGAGGCCGACTGCTTGGCCAATTTCACGTACGGAAGGTGGATATCCTTTTTCTTGTACTTTTAGCTTAATAAAGTCGAGAATGTCTTGCTGGCGTTTCGTTAACTTTTCCATGTTTTCTAACACCTCGTTTTCTTTCATTTTTCTTATTAATAAGTATAACATGTGAAAAAACATTCTACAAACATAAGTTCGAACAAAAGGCGAATTTATGTTACACTAAAGGGAAATTATAGTGAGAAAGAGGGGTTCATAATGAATGCAATTATTTATGCGCGTGTGAGTACAACAAAAGAAGCGCAAGAAACATCATTATTACGTCAAAAAGATGAATTATTGCATTTAGCGGAGCGCTATCAAATGAATGTTACTAAGGTGATTGAAGAGCAGGCTAGTGGCTATACAATTGAACGTGATGGCATATTAGAAGTGCTAGATACAATTCGAGACGAACAAATTGATGTGCTACTTATACAAGATGAAACGCGCCTTGGTAGGGGGAATGCAAAGATTGCGTTAATGCACTGTTTACATAAAGAAGGAATAAAAGTATATACGCATACACATAATGGTGAATTGCAATTGTCGGATTCTGATTCAATGGTATTAGATATTATTGGTATTGTTGAAGAGTATCAAAGAAAGATTCATAATTTAAAAATTAAACGTGGTATGCAACGAGCAGTAGAAAAAGGCTATCGTCCAGAAAATAATTTAAAGAATCGTCATTTAAGTGTAGGACGAGAGAAGAAAGAAGTGCCAATTGAGGAAATTGTACGTTTGCGTAAGAGTGAACTTACTTTCGAAGAAATTGCAGCAACACTACGTGGCTTTGGTCATAATGTTTCAAAAGCGACGGTACATCGTAGATATGTAGAGTATACAAAGCAATTGCTTGATAAAGAAGAGTAACTATTGTATGATAATAATCAGTTTTGAGTAGAAGGGGGATTCGAGATGCTTAGTCACGAACTCGTTGAACGCATTAACTTCTTAGCGAAAAAAGCAAAAGCTGAAGGTTTAACTGAAGAAGAACAACGTGAGCGTCAATCGCTACGTGAACAATATTTAAAAGGATTTCGTCAAAATATGTTAAACGAACTAAAAGGAATTAAAGTCGTTAACGAACAAGGTACTGATGTTACACCGGCGAAATTAAAAGCTTTAAAAAAGCAAGATAATGCAAAATTAAACTAAAAGATGGGCGAAGCTCATCTTTTTTTATTTATTTAATAACTTTCCAGTTGTTATTAACTGTTGCTTCTATCTTTTTATGCTTCAATATATAGTTAGCGATAAGTTCAGACATATCTGTTGGTATATCTTTTATTACGGGCTTATTTTGAAACATAAAGAAGTTCCCTCCGCCGCTCGCGCGATAATTATTCATAACGACATCATATTCTTCACTCATATTAAGAGGAGTGCCTTTATGCTGTAAAGATTCTACTCTGTCGCCAATTGGTTTGGAAATGTTTAATACGTACGAAATTCCTTCCCACATATCGTAATTATAGTGTTGCGGTTTTGGTTCTATGTAGCTAGGGTTTACGATGATGGTTCCATCTTCTTTTAATGTGAAATAAGAAGCAGAGAGTTCGAGAGCATCTTTTATATCAGCTCCAGTTATTCTAATTACTTTTAATGTATTTGGATAAATACAATTAGAAACGATGTCACGCATTGTTACATATGTCGGGAAACCTGGAGATGTATTATGGAATAAGCTTGTACAAGAAATAGAAACATTAGCCATATCCATCTGTATTTTATTTATGAATTCAATAAAAGGATGGTCTTGCAAACGAGTTTGCATAGCATCTGAAATTTGCATGTCACCGTGGATGGTTCCAATAGGTTGATCAAGCCATTTTTGTGTTTTCTCTTCATAATCAGTTACCAAGTAAAGAACATCTGGATCTGCCTCGATTTCTTGCACAGTCAATAGTTCGGAATAACTCTCTTTTTTTACCCACTCTTGTTTCATTTTTTCAAATGTTACAGTTACTTTTCCAACTGAATGTCCGTTACATCCAGTCTGTAAAATTGTTACATCATTACCCACTGTTTGAGCCATTTCTCGGTGCTGATGGCCTGTTAATAAAATATCTATGCCCTCAATTTCATGACACATAGCATACCCTTGGTTTTCGCCTGTTAAAACTTCAGTCGGTTCTCCAGTTTGTAAATCGCGTTCAAATCCCCCATGATACGCTACGACTAGTAAATCTGGTTTCTCATGTTCGTGAATGTAAGAAACCCAATTTTTTGTTGTTTCTAACGCATCTTCAAATTGCAAGTCTTTAATGTGATGGGGTTGTTCCCAATTTGGAATATAATGCGTTGTCACCCCTAAAATAGCAATTTTTATATTTGCTTCAATATGTTTTATTATATATGGTTTCCCGAAATAAGGTTTTTTACTGCTTTTGTCTAAAATATTTGCTGATAAATATGGGGAGTTTGCAGTAGAAATAGCATTGTTTAATACATCCATTCCATAATTAAATTCATGATTCCCAATCACTGCAGCGTCATAACGTAAATAGTTTGCTATTAATGACATTGGGTTTTTCTTATCTTTTTCATATGTAGCGTAATGGTAAGTAAATGGTGTTCCTTGTATGAAGTCACCGTTATCAATTAAAAGAACGTTTTTATTTTGGGACCGTTCTTTTTTTATAAGAGTAGAAATCTTAGCTAAACCAATTTCTGCTGGAGAGTTATCTTGGTAGTGAATTGGATAAACAGTACCATGTATATCACTTGTTAATAGGATGTTTAAAGTTACAATTTGATTTTGATTCAATATCATTCACCTTTTCTATTATTATCTACTGATTAAGCATATCAAATATATGGAGAGAATTTTAATGTGAGTGTATAGAATGTGTAAAGATTCTGTAAATAATCAATTATTTGTAAAAATGTGTGATATATTTCTTCATGTTTATGTAAGGTTATTTTATAACAATGAAAAATGGAGGCATTAACATGTTGAAAAAAGTTTTTGCAATGAGCACAACAGTTGTATTAGCAGCGGGTTTGTTAAGTGGCTGTGGAACGAAGGAATCAAGCGCAAGTAAAAATGAAGATACGAAAAAAGGGTATGTACCGAAGACTTTAAATGTTCAATTTGTTCCTTCTCAAAATGCAGATACGTTAGAGGCGAAGGCAAAACCACTTGAGAAGCTATTAAGTGATAAGTTAAATATTCCAGTAAAAGTTAGTATTTCAACGAATTATAATACAATTGTAGAAGCGATGGCATCTAAGCAAGTAGATGTGGGATTTTTACCCCCAACAGCGTATGTGTTAGCACATGAGAAAAAGGCAGCAAACGTAATTTTACAAGCGCAACGTTTTGGTGTAGATGATGAAACGGGAGCTCCTACAAAGGACTTAGTAGACTTTTATAAATCTGAGTTTGTTGTTAAGAAAGATTCAAATATTAATAGTGTAAAAGATTTAAAAGGTAAAAAAATTGGCTATCAAGATGTAACGTCATCAGCGGGATATGTGTGGCCTGCGGCTGTACTATTAAAAGAGGGCGTTGATCCGTTAAAAGATGTGAAACCTGTTACATTAAAAGGTCACGATCAGTCGCTTATTGCTCTTTTAAATGGTGACGTAGATGCAGCTGTTGTATTCCAAGATGCTCGTAATATTGTAAAAAAAGATTATCCGAATATATTCGATCAAACGAAAATAGTGAAATTTACGGAGAAAATTCCAAACGATACGATTTCGGTACGTTCTGATTTAGATGAAGAGTGGAGCAAGAAATTACAGGATGCTTTCATTGAAATTGGAAAGAATGAGGAAGGTCACAAAATCATTAAAGAAGTATATTCACATGAAGGATATGTTAAATCTGATGATAGTAAATTTGATATCGTTCGTGAATATGGAAAGAAAGTAAAAACGCAATAATACATATGGAAATGGCAACTAGCTGGAAAGGTATGTTTTCAGTTAGTTTGCCGTTTTGAATACATAGAAGGTAGGTAAGATGTGTGATAGAGTTTCGAAATGTTTCCAAAGTGTATCCAAATGGTACAAAAGGATTGAATAATATAAACTTGAAAATTCAAAAAGGTGAGTTTGTTGTAATGGTAGGGCTTTCCGGAGCTGGAAAGTCTACACTTCTAAGATCGGTAAATCGTCTTCATGAGATTACAGAAGGAGAAATCATGATTGAAGGTGAGTCTATTACGGCTGCGAAAGGAAAAGGATTACGCCGCATGCGCCGGGATATTGGTATGATTTTTCAAAGTTTTAACCTTGTAAAGCGATCAACAGTATTAAAGAACGTATTAGCTGGCCGTGTTGGGTATCATTCGACGTTGCGTACAACGTTAGGTCTATTTCCGAAAGAAGATTTGGAGCTTGCTTTTCAATCGTTAAAAAGAGTAAATATTTTAGAAAAAGCATATGCGCGTGCTGATGAATTATCAGGAGGACAACAGCAACGTGTATCGATTGCTAGAGCGTTGGCGCAAGAAGCAAAAATCATATTGGCAGATGAACCTGTTGCATCGTTAGATCCGCTAACAACAAAGCAAGTATTAGATGATTTGAAGAAAATTAATGAAGATTTTGGAATTACAACAATTGTAAACTTACATTCTATTGATTTAGCTAGGCAATATGCGACGCGCATTATTGGATTACATGCAGGAGAAATTGTTTTTGATGGTTTAGTAGAAGAGGCAACGGATGAAAAGTTTGCTGAAATTTATGGTGACGTAGTACAGAAAAGTGAATTGTTAGAGGTGGCAGTTAAATGAATGACGTGACGATATATTCGAAATCGATACCGAAGCCACCGAGTAAGTTGAAACATATGTTAACGGCTGTTCTAGTCATTTTACTGTTGTGGGGAAGTAGTGTACAGGTCGATGCATCATTGTCAAAACTAGTAGTTGGTTTTCCTAATATGATGGATTTGTTAAAAGAGATGGTGCCGCCAGATTGGAGTTATTTTCAAGTTATTACAACAGCAATGTTAGATACAATACGTATGGCGATTATCGGGACGACTTTAGGAGCGATTTTAGCTATTCCACTGGCACTGTTTGCGGCAAGCAATGTGTTTACTAGTGCATTTTTGTACAGTCCAGCTCGATTGATTTTAAATTTTATCCGAACGATACCAGATTTATTATTAGCGGCAATTTTCGTAGCGATTTTTGGAATCGGGCCACTTCCAGGTATTCTGGCTCTTACTTTTTTCTCGATTGGGCTCGTGGCGAAATTGTTGTATGAGTCAATTGAATCAATTGATCCAGGTCCTTTAGAGGCGATGACAGCAGTAGGAGCAAATAAAGTGCAATGGATTGTTTATGGAGTAATTCCGCAAGTGAAAGCGCATTTTGTCTCTTATGTTCTGTATACATTTGAGGTGAACGTACGTGCAGCAGCTGTTTTAGGTTTAGTAGGAGCAGGTGGTATTGGATTATACTATGATCGTACACTTGGATTTTTACAATATCAGCAAACTGCATCTATTATTATCTATACCCTTGTTGTTGTATTGTTAATTGATTATGTAAGTACATTGTTGCGGGAGAAATTATAATGAGTAAAACGACGATAATCGTACCAAAACCGAAGAAACCGAGTGTGTATCGCTTGTTTATTTTTATAGCACTTATATTTGTTTACGTATGGGCTTTTTCAGGAGTACCGCTAGAAGGAATTAAGGATACGGCAGGAGAAATTACAAAAGCAATTATGACAGGTGTATTGAATCCAGATTGGGCGTATGTATCTTTGCCAGATGGTGAAGATTTATTACATGGTTTAATTGATACGTTGGCAATAGCAATATTAGGTACATTTATTTCTGCCTTTTTATCTGTTCCATTTGCTTTTTGGGCGGCGACGAATATGAGCAGTGGAAAACTAACTTCAGGAACTGGGAAATTTGTACTTAGTTTTGTTCGTACATTTCCTGAATTAGTTATGGCCCTTTTATTTATAAAGGCTGTTGGACCAGGCTCTTTTGCCGGCGTCCTAGCTTTAGGATTACACTCTATTGGAATGTTAGGGAAATTATATTCAGAAGGAATTGAAAATATAGATAAGGGGCCGACAGAGGCGTTAATAGCTACAGGCGCAAACCGGTTCCAAATACTTTGGTATGCAGTATTGCCACAAGTATTACCAGATTTTCTATCGTATACATTATACAGGTTCGAAATTAATGTACGATCCGCTGCCATTTTAGGTGTTATTGGAGCAGGTGGTATTGGTACGCCCCTAATTTTTGCACTGAGTTCACGTAATTGGTCTCGTGTGGGAATTATTTTATTGGGCATCATTTTAATGGTCATTATCATTGATTTTATTTCAAGTTCGATTCGGAAACGGATTGTTTAACTGATTTGAAAAGCATCGAATTTAGATGCTTTTTTGTATTTTTAACGCATTATCCGAAAGAAATCTCCTTCCTGGGGCGTGTGAAAGACGAATTTCGGTTTGGCGTAGCCAAACATTTGGTTTTCCTATTTATTTGACCCCTGATATAATCAGTCTTATAAGAGGTAAAGTTTGGTATAACAATGAAAGTAGATAATAATCATGTTAAGTGGGGGTAGTTCACAAGTGGGTTAAAAAAAGTTAGTATTGAAGAATTTTGTATATCTGTATAAATATACAGATAATTCCCTTTCTTTTCAAAATAAAAATAATGAAAAAGTATGTCATATTGAATACCCATACATTCCCGAAAACATTGATTTTTTTATAAAAAATCAAAAAAACATCAACATATTTGTCGATACATGTTGTATAATCTTGCGTGGGAAGCTATCATATAAATGTATAAAACGTTTACTAATATAAGCGAAGGGAAGAATAGCATGTCACATTCAATCGAACAACTTTCTATCAACACGATTCGCACATTATCCATCGATGCGATTGAAAAAGCAAACTCTGGTCACCCAGGAATGCCAATGGGTGCAGCACCAATGGCTTATACATTATGGACTCAATTTATGAAACACAATCCAAATAACCCAACGTGGTTTAACCGTGATCGTTTCGTATTATCTGCAGGTCATGGTTCAATGTTATTATACAGCCTACTTCACCTATCTGGTTATGATGTAACAATGGATGACTTAAAGAACTTCCGTCAATGGGGAAGCAAAACTCCAGGACATCCTGAGTACGGTCATACAGCTGGTGTAGATGCAACGACTGGTCCACTTGGACAAGGTATTGCAACTGCTGTAGGTATGGCAATGGCAGAAAGACATTTAGCTGCTAAATATAACCGTGATGCGTATAATGTAGTAGATCATTATACATACGCTATTTGTGGTGATGGAGATTTAATGGAAGGCGTTTCTGCTGAAGCATCTTCATTAGCTGCTCATTTACAATTAGGTCGTCTTGTTGTGCTTTACGATTCAAACGATATTTCATTAGATGGCGATTTAAATCGTTCATTCTCTGAAAGTGTAGAAGATCGTTACAAAGCATACGGATGGCAAGTAATCCGTGTTGAGGATGGAAACGATATTGAAGCTATCGCGAAAGCAATCGAAGAAGCGAAAGCTGACGAAAAACGCCCAACGCTAATTGAAGTAAGAACGACAATTGGTTTCGGTTCTCCAAACAAATCAGGAAAATCAGCTTCACATGGTTCTCCACTTGGTGTAGAAGAAACAAAGTTAACGAAAGAAGCATACGCTTGGACTGCTGAGCAAGACTTCCATGTAGCAGAAGAAGTATATGACAACTTCCGTAAAACAGTACAAGATGTTGGTGAAACTGCGCAAGCTGAGTGGAACACGATGCTAGGTGAATATGCACAAGCATACCCAGAATTAGCAAACGAACTGCAAGCAGCAATGAACGGTCAACTTCCAGAAGGTTGGGAGCAAAACTTACCAACTTATGAATTAGGATCAAAAGCAGCAACTCGTAATTCTTCAGGTGCTGTAATTAATGCAATTGCAGAGTCTGTGCCATCATTCTTCGGTGGGTCTGCTGACCTTGCTGGTTCTAACAAAACATACATGAATAACGAAAAAGACTTTACAAGAGATGATTACAGCGGTAAGAACATTTGGTACGGTGTACGTGAGTTCGCAATGGGTGCAGCAATGAACGGTATTGCACTACATGGTGGTTTAAAAACTTACGGTGGTACATTCTTCGTATTCTCTGACTACTTACGTCCAGCAATCCGTCTTGCAGCATTAATGCAATTGCCGGTAACATATGTATTCACACACGACAGTATCGCTGTTGGTGAAGATGGTCCAACACATGAACCAATCGAGCAATTAGCAGCGCTACGTGCGATGCCAAATGTATCTGTTATCCGTCCAGCTGATGGTAACGAATCTGTTGCAGCTTGGAGACTAGCTCTTGAATCTACAAACAAACCAACTGCTTTAGTATTAACTCGTCAAGATCTTCCAACATTAGAAGGTGCAAAAGACGATACGTATGAAAAAGTAGCAAAAGGTGCATATGTAGTTTCTGCAAGCAAGAAAGAAACAGCTGATGTAATCTTACTTGCAACTGGATCAGAAGTAAGTCTAGCTGTTGAAGCTCAAAAAGCATTAGCAGTAGACGGTGTTGACGCATCTGTTGTCAGCATGCCATCTATGGATCGCTTTGAAGCTCAAACTGCTGAGTACAAAGAATCTGTATTACCAAAAGCAGTAACAAAACGTTTCGCAATCGAAATGGGTGCTACATTCGGATGGCACCGTTACGTAGGTCTTGAAGGAGATGTGTTAGGTATCGATACATTCGGTGCTTCTGCTCCTGGTGAGAAGATTATGGAAGAGTATGGATTTACTGTAGAGAACGTTGTTCGTAAAGTAAAAGAAATGCTTTAATGATTTTAGAAAAATCTCTCCGGCATGGAGAGGTTTTTCTATGTAAATGAGTTTTTTCGACAGAAAAAGTTTTTTCTCTCTCCGCAGTCAGACAATCATTGCAAAATTTCTTCTATATAATGAAGAGAAAAGGTTGTCCAGATTGGGAGGCGAAAGATGAAAACGTATGAATTGTATTTAATTCAAGAGGATATTGCGAAAGCTTACTTTGGTCGTGAATATTTGTTTTTTGATTTATTTGCTCGATTTTCAGAATCTGGGTCCCTTTCGGAGAAAAAAGTGTTATATAAACAAATGATGTATATAACGATGCCATTACAAGTAATGAAAATTCATCATAAATTAGAACAAGCTTTGCGCGTTCTTGGTAAATATGATCGAACACATCATACACATACACTTTATACAGGGGCGGAATATGGCGAAATAATGGTGAAACCACACTATATTCGCATGAATACCTCTGGAAATGTTTCTATGGAAACGACTTTCTTTGAGGTGCTTCGGAAGTGTGAATTAACATTTTTAGCTATGGATTATGAAAATACAAAGTACGGATGGCTGAATCCTCTAAAACAAGTACGAACATATGTGTAAAAATGTCGAATTGTATCTTGTCTTATTGAAAAGGTTTTAGTACACTGTAAGGTAGACAACATGAAGGAGGAAAATATATGCCAATTTGGTTAGGTATTCTAGTGGGCGTAGTAGCACTAGTAGCAGGCGTGGCGTTAGGATTTTTCATTGCCCGCAAATACATGATGAATTACTTACAAAAAAATCCACCAATTAACGAACAAATGTTAAAAATGATGATGATGCAAATGGGACAAAAACCTTCCCAAAAGAAAATCAATCAAATGATGAGCGCGATGAATAAGCAACAAATGAAATAAGCGCTAAAAGACACTCGCTAAGAGTGTCTTTTCTTTTTGATATGGACAGAGTTTAAAACTTTTAAAAATTCTGTATTTTTGGTAAACTGAAAACATCGCTCATTTTAAGAGAGGGGGAAAAATATGAAAGTGTTTATGAATTTAGCGTGGTTTTTTAAACAAGAAAAACGAGCGTACATAACCGGAATTATTTTATTATTTGGCGTTGCACTTTTAGAACTTGTAGCACCAAAAGTGATTGGGATTGTTGTAGATGAAATTAATGAGGGAACATTAACGACTGATAAGTTACTAAAATGGGTTGTACTCTTAGTACTCGTAGGTATTACGATGTACATATTACGTTACGTGTGGCGTATTATGATTTTCGGATCTTCATTAAAATTAGCTCGCCAATTACGGAAAAATTTGTATGAACATTTTACAAAGATGAGTCCATCTTTCTATCAGTCAAATCGCACAGGTGATTTAATGGCGCACGCGACCAACGATATTCAAGCAATTCAGCAAACTGCTGGGGCGGGTGTTTTAACACTTGTTGATTCATTGGCTGTTGGAGGATGTGTACTCGTAGCAATGGGTTTTACAATTAGTTGGAAGTTAACATTGTTAAGCTTAATTCCAATGCCGATTGTAGCAATATCGACAAATTATTACGGCACTTTATTACATAAAAGGTTTCATAAAGCACAGCAATCGTTTTCGGAAATCAATGATAAAGTGCAAGAGAGTATGAGTGGGATGAAGGTAATTCGATCGCTTGGACAAGAAAAAGAAGATTTGCAAGCGTTCCGAAAAAAATCAGAAGATGTCGTACATAAAAATATGTTAGTTGCACGTATTGATTCGTTATTTGATCCAACAATCGCTCTTATCGTAGGATTTTCATTTTTAATCGCAGTATGTTACGGGTCAGTATTAGTTGTGAGAGATGAATTAACAGTAGGTGATCTCGTTACATTTACGACGTATTTAGGTACCCTCGTTTGGCCGATGTTAGCGTTTGGATGGCTGTTTAATATTATGGAGCGTGGGCGTGCTTCGTATGACCGTGTAGAAAAAATTCTCTCACAAAAATCAGATGTAGTAAATAGAGAAAATGCTGTGCATACAATAGCGAGCGGTGATGTTTCATTTGCGGTTGATTCGTTTTCGTATAAGAAAAATGAACTGTTACATTTAACAGATATTCATTTTGATTTGAAGAAAGGGGAAACGTTAGGGATTGTAGGACGTACAGGTGCAGGGAAAACGACTTTATTAAAATGTTTAATCCGTGAGTATGATCATTTTAATGGTGAATTAAAAGTTGGAGAGCGGGATATTCGCGATGTAACACTTTACGGTGTCCGTTCTGCTATTTCATATGTGCCGCAAGATCATTTTTTATTTTCAGCGAGTATTGGGGAGAATATTGCCTTTGGAAAGGCGGATGCTACATATAATGAAATTACCCGTGCTGCAGAGATTGCTTGTATTCACAATGACATCCTTCAATTTTCAGAAGGATATGAAACAGTAGTTGGGGAAAGAGGCGTTTCTTTATCTGGAGGTCAAAAACAGAGAATTTCTATTGCGCGTGCTTTATTAACGGATGCTGAAATATTAATTTTAGATGATTGTTTATCAGCGGTAGATGCAAAAACAGAAGAAACGATTTTAAATGCTTTAAAGAGGGAGAGAGCAGGGAAAACGACAATTATTACTGCCCATCGTTTAAGTGCAATTCAGCATGCCAATCTTATTCTTGTTGTGGATGAAGGTAAAATTGTACAACGAGGTACACATGAACAACTAATGAAAGAACATGGTTGGTATAAAGAAATGTATGAGAGCCAGCAGTTAGAAGCATTAGTCGAGAAAGGAGGCGTATGATGGCTGAGAAAAAACAGAGCGATTTAAGAAGATTACTGTCTTATATGAGGCCATATAAAGGACTGTTAGCATTAGCATTTTTATTTCTAGTTGGTGCAACTGTAACAGAAATGATGGGTCCTTTTTTAATTAAACAATTCCTTGATGAACACTTAGTACCACGTAACTTTGATCAATCAGCACTTGTTACTCTATTTGTAGTGTATATTGTTGCTCACTTATTAAAAGTATTATTTACTTATTTAGACTTGTTATATTTTCAAAATATCGCTTTTAAAAT
The DNA here is from genome assembly GCF_038005585.1 of Bacillus sp. FSL W8-0519. Lineage (NCBI taxonomy): Bacteria > Bacillati > Bacillota > Bacilli > Caryophanales > Bacillaceae > Bacillus > Bacillus sp. FSL W8-0519. The sequence continues at coordinate 3,501,598 of NZ_JBBOTL010000001.1, read as the reverse complement.
TGTTCAAGATATGCGTGTTGAAGTATATGAGCATGTTCAAAAGTTGTCATTAAGTTTCTTTGATCGTACGCCGATTGGTACGCTTGTATCGCGCATAACGAATGATACAGAAGCAATTAAAGACTTTTATGTCAGTGTATTATCAACATTTGTTAAAAATATCGTATTTTTAGTAGGGATTTTAGTAGCGATGTTTTTATTAAATGTAAAATTAGCGCTATTTTCTCTCGTATTAATTCCGATCATGTTTGCGATTATGGTATTATATCGCCGGAAAAGTGCAGCTTTTTATTTAGAAGTCCGTAATCAATTAAGTGTGTTAAATGCAAAGTTAAACGAGTCCATTCAAGGGATGAATATTGTTCAAGTGTTCAGACAAGAAAAGCGCATGAGAAAAGAATTTGAAGAAGTGAATAATAAACATTATAGTGCAGGGCGACGTACATTAAAGTTAGATGCATTGCTTTTACGTCCAGCAACTGATTTAGTTCATATTGTAGCTATTGCGTTAGTACTTGGTTTATTTGGAATTGATGCTTTGAAGAGTCCTGTTGAAGTAGGCGTTTTATATGCGTTTGTTAACTATATCCATCGTTTCTTCCAGCCTGTAAATGAGATGATGATGAAATTATCATTTTTCCAACAGGCACTGGTTTCATCATCACGTGTATTTCATTTAATGGATGAGAAAGATTTAGCGCCAGTTCAAAAAGGGGATGGAAATCCTCAAGTTATTAATGGAGATATTGAATTTAAAAATGTTACTTTTTCGTACGATGGAAAACGTGATGTTTTAAAAAATGTATCTTTTCACGTGAAACAAGGGCAAACGGTTGCTTTCGTTGGGCACACTGGTAGCGGAAAGAGTACCATTATGAATTTATTACTGAGATTCTATAATATTAAGTCCGGAAATATTGTAATAGATGGTGTAGAGTTAGAGAAATTTGAAGAACAAGAAATTAGAAAGAAAATAGGACTTGTATTGCAAGATGCATTTTTATTTGCGGGAAATGTAAAGCAAAATATTCGTATGTATAATGAAGAAATTACGGATGAAGAAGTAAAAGAAGCGGCACAATTTGTGCAAGCGAATACGTTTATTGAAAAATTACCAGAGCAGTATGAAACGGAAGTAGTAGAAAGAGGAGCTGCATTTTCTAGTGGTCAACGACAATTAATTGCTTTCGCTAGAACGATAGCAACGAATCCGAAAGTGTTAGTATTAGATGAAGCAACAGCAAATATTGATACAGAAACTGAAGATGCAATCCAAACAGCGTTACAGCAAATGCGAAAAGGACGGACTACGATAGCGATTGCACACAGATTATCTACCATACAAGATGCAGATCAAATTTTTGTTATGCACGATGGAGAGATAGTAGAGAGAGGGACACATCAAGAATTACTGAGTGAACAAGGATTGTATTATAATATGTACTTACTACAAAATAAAGGAAGTTTACAAAAAGCCTTGTAATTACAAGGCTTTTTTACTTTGTTTATAAAATATGTTTGCTCTTTATGTCTATAGTATAAACGTCGTCACAGCAGCGGTTTCATTAGAAGCTTTGCAAGGAAATGGAACAAATGGTGGTGGAAATGTTTCCCTGCCCAGTAGTGCTACTGCAGTCTATGGTGTTACTGTAATTAATGGCGATAATGTAAATTTATGGGGTGGACCATCTTTACAGTCAAATGTAATCCGTCAGCTAAATAGAGGAGAATCATATGAAGTTTTGGACGAACAAGATAGTTGGCTTGCTTTAGGTGCAAGCGAATGGATATACTATGATCCGAGTTATATTCAGTATAGTGTACAATAAAATGAACGTAAAAGGTATCTCGCTTGAGATGCCTTTTATTATAAATATGTAATTTTTACAAAGTGTATATTAAAAGCATAGTATAATATAATGGATGTTTATAAAAATAATTGAAAATGCAATAAAGGAGAAAAAATATGGAATATGTGCTAATAGGTGTAATTTTATTATTATTAGCTGCAGTATTCGTGCTGTTTTATAAAAATAAACAGTTAGAATCAGAGAGTCAGCAAGCGGAATTTGAAAAAAAACAAGCAATTGAAACGTACGAAAATGAAATTGCAGCTACGGTTACAGAACATAAAGAGCAGCAAAATACATTAAAAAATATAGAACAGAAAAAATACAATGATTTACAAATAAGTGCAGCGAGAGAACTTGAAAATATGCGCATGATGAAAAATCAATTAGCTGTGCAACATAGTAAAGAACGCAGTGAAATGCAAGAAAAACATAGTAACGAAATACATATGTTTCAAAAGTTAATTGCAGATTTGCGAGAGTATACGAAAAATGGAGCTGAAGTGAGTACACACGAAACATTACAATATATGAAGCGTGGTTTCGTAGAGCAAGGCATAATACTAGATAATGAATTTCATATTCTGCCGAATGTTTTTATGAGAAATCAGCATGGAAGAAATGATTTTCGAATTCATCATCTTGTTTTAAGTAAAACGGGTATGTATGTACTTGAGACGAAAGAATGGACAGGAAAATTAATTCATGGCTTAACGAAAGAAAATGCTAGTATATATTCATTTATGATTGATGAAATTGGCAAGTATCAACAAGAGATAGAGAAAGAAGAGACGTTTGAATATATTACAGGTGAAGATTCATTAACGATACAAGTGAAAAATGAAGGGAATCCAGTATATAGAGCGAAGAAACTATCTCATATTCTATACAATTATTTGAAAGAAATGCAAGTTGATATTGTAAAGGAAAACATAAATCCGATTGTATATTTTTATAATGAGAATGGGAAAGAAGTGTTAGATCTTTCTGAAGAAAAAACGGCGAGATTAAAAGATAGAGAGCAACTTGTATCGTTTTTCAGAAATGAATTCTTAACGGGGAAAGTAATATATACAGGTCAAGAGTTAGAAAAACTTCGAGAAACCATTAATCGAATGAATTATATAATGAATTAAAAAGAGGTGGGCTTTCTGAGTGCTATATTAAGGGGTATTTTGTATGTTTATATTTGTTTGTATATACTCATGTATCTTGCTCTTATGTTTATTATTGGTATGGCTCATACGTCATTAAGTGTAACGAGCATTTTTATAATAGTCATGCCATTTGTTTTATTAGTTATGATTCTAAAGTCGATCTTATATGTTGCTAAAAATCGTAATGAAGAAAAGAAGCAAATGTCGGGAGTATTAATAGTAGCACTTATTCCGTTAGTAGTATGTACTGCACAATTAAGTATGAATACGTACACTTCCAAGTTTAACCAAGATCGGTGGTTACACGCTGAAGATAAACGGGTACATATGGTAGATGATCTATTGCAAAAATATAAATTAACAGGAAAATCAAATGAAGAAATTACACAATTATTAGGAATGCCTACTGAAACGAGAAATGAAGAAAACGGGGTTATCACTTCGTACTATCTTGGAACTGAACGTGGCTTTATTCCCATAGATAGTGAACATCTTGTTTTACAATTTGATAGAGATGGTAAAGTTTTGGAATATAAGGTGCATACCGATTAAAGAACCGTAGAGAGAAGCTATATATTATAGCTTCTTTTTTATATTCCAATATAGTAAATGTAGGCAAATAGTAGTCATTCCTATCTATACGAATTGGAATGAGTCTGTTATATTGTAAATGGTTATGTTGCTTAATAGTTTAGTAGATAATCTATATTTTGGTTGAGGAGGGGAATTTTAACACGAATTTAATGATATGCGTGTTAAGTAGTATGATGAAAAAAGGATTTCATAATGTTTTAGCTGCATCAATTGTATTTAGTATGGTAACGATTCCAAATTATTCCTATGCTAATGAACTTGGAAAAACTGTTACAGTTTCATCTGAAGAACAAGCTTTAAAAAGTATTGAAAACCATATGAAAGATGAAGATGGTCGAGGGGAAGATAAAGGAGTAAGAAGTGAAGTGCAAGGTGAGTTTCTTGTACATATAGTGAAAGAAGTACCTTTATACGATTCTAGTAATTTTCAAAAAGAGACAGGGATTCGTATTTCGAATCAAGTCGTAAAAGCTGAGAAGAGAAAAGGAAACGCTTACTATGTTCAAACTTCATCGGGAACGGGATGGATACAAAATAGTGATGGAAATGTAGAGGTTAAAGAAATTCACCCGTTATTAAGTGAAAAGTTAGTTATTAATGAAGAAAGCTCTACTTACTCTCAACCATTTACTTCATACAAAGAAGAAAATGTACTGGAGCCGCAAACTATTCAAGCAATTGGACAGGCGGGAGAATGGTTTCAAGTAAAAATAAATAATGAGATGAAATGGATTCATTCACCTTCAGCAAAATTTGAAGGAACAAAAGCTTCACTTATACAAGATGCAGCACCAACACGTACAAAACGTGCAGCAGCTATGTATGCTGCGCCAATAGAAGAGAAAACAACGGATATTTATGGTGTACCTTTAAAAGAAATGATTGTACCAAAAGGAAATGAAAATATTCGTCCAGGTTATGCGATGAACCCGAAGTATATTACGATTCATGAGACCGATAATTATAATGTTGGGGCAAATGCTAGAAACCATGCGATATATTTATATAACCAAGCAACGGGAACGGAAGATCGTTCAGCGTCGTGGCACTTTACGGTAGATGATAAAGAGATTTATCAGCATCTCCCACTAAATGAAAATGCTTGGCATGCTGGAGATGGAGCTGAAGGAACTGGGAATCGAGAATCAATTGCGATTGAAATTGCTGTAAACGAAGATGGTGATTATAATAAAGCTGTTGAAAATGCTCGTAAACTAGCAGCTTATTTAATGGGAGAATTAAATATTCCTTTAGAAAATGTGAAAAAACATCAATTTTGGAGTGGGAAGATTTGTCCAGCCATTATGATTAAAAATAATGGGTGGGAACCATTCTTGCAAGGAACGAAAGTTTATTATGATGCGAACCATAAAGATGATATAACGGGTGGTTGGTATGAAGCAGACATTCGTGAATTAGATAAGCGCGGTATTATGGTTGGAGATGGAAAAGGTTCTTATTGGCCAGAGCGCCTTGTGACACGTGGTGAATTTGCAAATTTAATATCAAGATCATTGCAGCTACCTGAAGGATCATCGAATTTTAATGACTTAAATACAGCACATCCATCGCTAATAGATGGTATTAATCGTGCAGCAAGTGCTGGGATAATAAGTGGTAGAGGAAATGGTATATTTGCTCCAAACGATACGATTAAACGAGATGAAGCTGTTATCATGATTGACCGTGCACTGCAATATAAAAAAATTAAAGGTAACTTAGTCTCGTTACCATTTTCAGATCAAGATTTAGCATATGATAAACAAGCTGTACAACGTGTTTATGGATTAGGTATTGTAAAAGGAAATGAAAATAATGAATTTATGCCGAAAGGTTCTGCAACGCGTGGAGAATCGGCAGCATTTATTAATAGAATGTTAAAAGTAATAGAAAGTAAATAATGAAAAAGCATTCGCGATTGCGAGTGCTTTTTTTATTTTTCAATACGTTATGGAAGGGAGAGAAGGGTTTTGAAGGGAATAAGGAATGAAAGCGGAGGTGATGCATATATATAGATGCGTTAAGTTGTTTTTTGCATATTGTATAAATGAAAAGGAGGTAAGACGGTGAAAGCTATACCGACTGATGTCCTGAGTAAAGAATTGATGGAAAGAGAAGGCGTTATATCTATTACAGTAAAGGAATTTGAAAAAATCGAAGTAGCTGGAGTAGTAGTCGCTGGTCCCGCGGTTATTTTGATTAATCAAGATTAAGTACATAGTATTGAAATAAAAAGTATCCTAGATGGATGCTTTTTATTTGTGTAGAAGAAAGAATATGGTGGATAATTGCCTTACTGGAGGGAGAGTATGTGGCAATTATTATAACGATGTTAGTAATGGGGATTTTATTAGGGTTTGTTGGAGCTGGGGGAGCCGGGTTTATTATCGCGATACTCACTTTAGTATTCCATATTCCTATTCACGTTGCACTTGCAACGTCTTTAACTGCTATGGCATTTACGACATTATCTGGGGTTATAAGTCATTATCGTGAAGGAAATGTAGTACTTACTATAGGCGGGATTGTTGGGGGATGTGGAGCGCTTGGTTCTTATATCGGTTCAAAAATTGGTTCACTTATACCAGGACATCTTCTTCATTGGTTTACAGCTGGGATGTTATTTTTATCTGCAATTTTTATGTTTATTAAATTAATTAAGTTTCAAAATAGGGAAGAGTTACTTTTAGCAGAGATTAAAGATTTTTCGAAAGAGAACATAATGAAATGTATATGTCTTGGATTAGTCACTGGAATGATGGCTGGTTCATTTGGGATTGGTTCTGCACCATTTATTCAACTTGGATTAATGGTTCTATTAGGATTGACGATTCAGCAATCTGTAGGAACAACAATGCTTGTTATATTGCCCATTGCGATTGGGGGTGGGTTAGGGTATAGTTCAGAAGGGTATCTAGATTATATATTATTATTGCAAGTATTAATTGGGACGATGCTAGGAGCTTATATCGGTGCGAAGTTTACAAATTATGCACCACGTATGCTTTTGAAGTTTTCAATGATTATGACACCAGTTTTCGCTGGATGTATGTTATTAATGGGATAAAAATAATATAGCAAACTAATATGTTTTACGAATGAATTATGTAAGTAATTCATATTTCCCATATAAAAGGATTTGCTTTAATATAATGAGTGTAAAGTTCGAGTATTCGAAGTACTACTTGAATTATATCCCTATCCCTTTTCTAAAAATGCGAACAAGTTTTGCCCTATTCTATTCAATATTTAATTGTATAGAAATATATTGTTCGATGACCATTATGGAACGTACATAATGGGAAAATCCCGATCCTTAAAGAGGATGCCCCTAATCTTCATGTGAAAATATGATCGGATATGAAAGCTGACCAATTTATGGTCAGCTTTCTTTTTGTTCAAAAACTATTTCTTCTTTAATTTCAGTTTGTAATAATAAAGCTTTTCCGAAACGACGTTTACATTCTGCACGCACTTTTTCAATGGCTAGTAGCTGAGTAGTAGCAGGAACTGTGACGATAGCTTGGCGAGGTTTTCGATTTTCTTCACAAAAGACACATTCCACAACATATTTAAAAATCATGCTTTCATCCTTCCGTTTTTAATTTCTAAGAAGGAACTGCCTATGAAGTTGATGTAAAATTTCGTCATTGTTTTCCTTTTTTCCTCTTTTTTCAAGGAGAAAATACAAAAGGAGACGAATAGTAGTAGGGGAGGGGTGTATATGGAAAGATGGATAGGTTGCGCAGCAGTATGTGTAAATGAAAGAAATGAAGTTTTAATGGTATTACAAGGACAAAAGGATGAAGAAAAAAGGTGGTCCGTCCCAAGTGGAGGACTTGAAAAAGGAGAAACATTAGAGGAATGTTGTATCCGAGAGGTTTGGGAAGAAACAGGCTACAATGTGGAAGTTGTAAGTGAAATATACGAAAAAGAAGCGATTACATATGGGGTTCCTGTATACGTTCATTATTATGTCGTAAAAAGAATAGGCGGTAGTATGAAAATCCAAGATCCTGATGAGTTAATACATGAAATTGCTTGGAAGAGGATAGATGAAATGAAGGAATTAACGTTATCTTTCCCGGAGGATTATGAGATTTTAAACAAATACATAAATAAAAAAGCAAGTGTGTAAACACTTGCTTTTTCAATGTATCCACGATAAGAAAAGCGGAACGATAACTAAACTAGCTCCTGCAGTTAAAAGCATAGATAAACTTGCAATCGTTCCTTCTACAGGACCGATTTCGAATGCTTTTGATGTACCAGTTCCATTTGCGCTCGTTCCTAACATAATACCTTTTGCAATTGCTGTTTTAATACGGCATATACGAATGAGAGAAGGTCCGAGCAATGCTCCTGTTAACGCAGTTAAAACAACAAATACTGCTGTTAATTGTGACATACCACCAATCATTTCTGAAATGGCCATTGCAATTGGTGTCGTTACAATATGAGGTGCTAAACTATGCTCTAACGATGAATCAATTTGAAAATAATTTGCTAGTAGTGCTGAAGTAATAACTGATAGAAACGAACCGACAATGACATTAAGTAAAATAGCCATTCCATGTTTCTTAAGTAAATCAAAGTATTTATAGATTGGCCATGCAAAAGCAACTGTTGCAGGTTTTAATAATTCTGTTAACCAGTGGCCTCCAGTTTCATACGTTTCATAAGATGTGTCTAGTCCGAGTAATAACGCGATTAAAATAATAGGACATACGAGAAGAGGAGAAAGTAAGCTCCAATTCCAGCGTTGATACATTTTCTTCGATATCCAATATGTGAATAGTGTTAATAGTAAACAAAGAAAGCCGATCATTGCACGGATCCTTTCCGCTTTAGTAGCAATTCTGTTAAGAGTCCTGTAACGAGAGTGACACAAAGTGTACTAATCATAATAATTAAGATGAGATCGATTCCATATTGTGATAGTGTATCTTTGTAGCGTATGACAGCGACTGCAGAAGGAATGAAAAATAAAATAAGTTCTTTTAATAAAAAGTCTGCACCGTCTTGTATCCACTCTTTTTTCACTAGGTTAAATTTTAACGAGATTAATAATAAAAAAATACCGATAATACTTCCTGGAACTGGGAGGTGTGCCTGTTTTGCAATCCATTCACCTGTCCAAGCGAAACAAAATAATAGTAAAATTTGTCCGCTTAATTTCCACCATTTCATACAGTAACCACCTCTTTCTTTTTTTACATAAAAATTGTAAAAAAGAATTAACAATTTCTACTATACGTTCATTCAAAAAATTTGTCTAATATATAAATTATATGTTATTAATATATTAGACGTATTAATTGAAATGGAAAAGGGTGTCCAAAATGGAATTACGGCATTTGCAATATTTTGTTGTAGTGGCAGAGGAGTTACACTTTGGACGAGCAGCTGCTCGTTTACAAATGACACAACCACCGCTTAGTCAACAAATTCAGCAATTAGAAAAAGAAATGGGAGTTATGTTATTTTCAAGAACGAAGAGAAAGGTTGAATTAACAGAAGCTGGAGAAATGTTTTTGAAAGAAGTAAAAAAAGCGTTTGAACAAATTGAAAAAGCTGTAGAAATTGCACAAAGTGCCCAAAGGGGAGAAGTGGGCTCACTTTCAATTGGTTTTGTAGGTGCGGCGATATATGATATTTTACCATCTATCGTAAGGGAGTATAGAAAGAAATTTCCGAGGGTGTCTGTTGCATTACATGAATTATCTACTCCAGATCAAGTGCATGCACTTCATGATAATCGTATTGATATTGGATTTTTGCGTCCACCAATCCCGACACAATTATTAGAATTAGAGCCAATTCAAAAACTATCTTGTACGTTATGTTTACCGAAGGCTCATCCACTTGCAGAGAAAGATGAAATACATATAGAAGATTTACGGGATGAACCGTTTGTATTTATTACGAGACCAGTATGGCCAGCTTTGTATGATACAATTTTATCCCTTTGTAGAGAAGTTGGATTTAGCCCGCGTATTGTGCAAGAAGCAACGGAATATCAAACAGTTATGGGACTTGTAGCAGCAGGGATTGGAATTACAGTCATACCGGTATCGGCAAATAAATTATATAAAACGGAAGTTGTATATAAAGAGCTATATGATTCTAATTTTGTTGCAGAAATGTCAGTCGCTTACAAAAAAATGAATAGCAATCCAGAGCTTTTAGAGTTTTTAAAAATTGCAAGAGAGAAGAAAAGAATAGAAGTTGAGGATGAGATTAATTAAGTTATTGAAAAATACACCTCGTTAAACACTAAAGCGGAAATGTAATTGCATTTCCGCTTTAGTGTTTTTTTAGTTCTATACGAAAGAGATAAACATGTTCATTTTTGTTTTCTAGGACTAAAGACTTAGAGAAAATTCCGATTGTAGTGCGATGTTTAAAATGTCATATTTTTATACACTAGTAGTATAGAATGCGTATGTAATAAGGTAGGGGAAGAATTTTATGTCTTTATGTCGGTTAGCGAGAAAAAATATAAGAACATTTGCTACCAAAAGGATGAAGCAATTTATGTGGATTGCTATGAGTATTATGATTTTGTTTTTTATGATATCGCTACAATTTAATGAAGTAGTTGCTGGGGAATTAGGGACTACACTTTTATTTCAAATGTGTTTTTACACGTTGTTTATCGTAGTCATTTTCATATGTACGTTTATTACATATAAAATGACTTATTCTCTTTTGCAAGCGAGGAAAGAAGAAATTAAATCTTATGTAGCAGAGAATAGGAAGAGAAATGATGTACTATGTTTATTATGTCAGGAGCAATTATTTATTTATGGAGCAGCGTTTGTTTTTGGATTAGTTAATGGGATGTTATTTTTAAAATTATTTACGATTATCTTTATGAAAATAACAGGAATACAAGGGATAAATAGTGCACCGATTACAATATATGCAATAGTAGTAGTGAGTATAATTATGATTGTTATTCTTCTATTATCGATGGTGCAATGTATTCGATTTGTTCAAAGTTTACAAGGTGAAAATTCATTTCAGTTTAAAGAAAAGGTATGAGAAATCATGCCTTTTTCCATTTTACACATAAAAATAATCATGTTACAGTGTAAAGACCTGACAAAGAATGGGAAGGAAAGGTTGTATAGCATGACAAATGAACAATCGATTGTAAAGGTTGAGCAGTTAACGAAGCGAATCGGTTCAAAGACACTTGTAGAAAATATTAGTTTCGAAGTTAAAAAAGGTGAAGTAGTTGGTTTGCTTGGACCAAATGGTGCTGGAAAAACGACTTTAATGAGAATGATGGTCGGCATGATTCGTATGACAGAGGGCGAAGTTTGGATTGATGGTCAATCTGTAAAACAGCAATTTGAAAGTACTGCCTCGAAAATTGGAGCGGTAATTGAGACACCGGAATTTTATCCGTTTTTGAGTGGCTATGAGAATTTAACATATTTCGGACGCATGAATGGTAACGTTACAGAAGAACGTATCGATGAAGTAGTGAAACTGCTAGGTATGGGACAAGTCATTGATCGCAAAGTAAAAGCATATTCACTCGGCATGAGACAACGTTTAGGAATTGCCCAAGCGCTTATTCATGATCCAGATGTATTAATATTAGACGAACCAACGAATGGATTAGACCCTAGTGGAATACATGAAATGAGAATGTACATAAAGAAAATTGCACATGAACAAGGAAAAGCGGTACTGGTATCTAGTCACTTACTTTCGGAAGTTGAATTAATGTGTGATAGAGTTATCATTATTCAGCACGGAGAATATGTCGCGACGCAAAATATTCAGCATAATCAAAGTGAAGAGATGGAGACAATCCGTATACGCGTAGATGATGCGAATAAAGCGGCAGAAATGTTAGACCAAGATGTTTTAATAAAAGGTAATGATTTACTTATTCATGTAAAAGATGAAGAAATCCCAAATGTTATTCGTACATTGCTTGAGAAAAACATTCAAGTGTATCGTGTATATGAAGAGAGAAAAACGTTAGAAGAGCAATTTTTAGAATTAACAGGGGGAAAAGATATTGTTTAATTTAGTGTATAACGAATTGTATAAAATATTTAAGCGAAAGCGAACGATTATTCCATTTGCAGTTATTGCAGTATTAATAATCGGATTAGGATGGGTTACTGTAAAGTATTTGGAGCCGGAAACAAAAGGATGGAAAGCTGATTATACAGAACGAACTGTAGAAATTGAGAAAAAGCTAGGCATGGAAAAAGGAGCAATTTTAGCGGAACGATCTGGGGATGAGCTTGTAAAGGAATATCAGCTTAAGATGAAGCATTTAGATACAGATACAGCACCGGCAAGTAGTTCTCCAATTTCTTTCATGAGAGATACAGGCTTTATCGTATTTCCAATATTACTTCCGTTTATCCTCGTGTATGCAAGTACAATTTTTGCGAATGAATATAGCTGGGGAACATATAAATTTTTAACAATACGACCAGCGAGTCGCTTTAAAATTTTGACAGCTAAGTTTTTAGCAATTGTCATATTTGCAGCGTTATTGTTTATATTTAATATGATTTTTTCCATTTTATGTGGGCTTGTTATTTATAAATTCCAGCAGCCTGCATGGAGCGAGTTTATTTTCCAAGATGGAAATATTATAAAACAAAATATTTTTGTAGAAGCTAGTAAGTATTATATTTTATCGTGGTTGCCGACGATTGTGTACGCAGCGTTTGCATTTATGATTTCTGTGCTAACAAGATCTAGCGGAGGCGCGATTGGTATTTCACTATTTCTCGCTTTATCAGGAAACATCGCATTACTAGCAGCAACTAGATATGATTGGGCGAAATATTTATTGCCAGCAAACACAGATTTATATAGTATTGCAAAGAATGGAAGTTTTATTGATGGAGTAACGTTCCCGTTTGCATCATGTATGTTATTACTGTATTTATTTGTATTTTTAATCATTTCCTATACAGTATTTTTAAAACGTGATTTAACTTAAAAAAAGGAGCCGTTAAGCATTTCTTAACGGCTCCTTTTTTAGGAAAAATGTTTAAGTGCCCTTTCAGCTAACAAAGCGAAGTATTCTGCACTTATAGGTAACGCTCGCTCATCTACTGTAAAGCTTGGATGATGCCATTCATGTGTACCACTCGTTCCCATAAAGACGAATGATCCTGGTATGTGTTGTTGATAAAAAGAGAAATCTTCGCCAGCCATGGAAGGAGTAGGGGTAATCACGTCTAGTGACATTTCCTGTGCAGTTTGTGTACATAAATGAGTAAGACTTTCATCATTATGGACAGCAGGAGGACCTGAATGAAAATGGAATTCTGTTTTTACACCTAGTGCATCAGAAACGCCCTTAATGATACGTTCCATTAAGGCTGGAATTTTTTCGCGTGTTTCAGCTTGGAAAGTACGAACAGTACCTTCTAATATTGCTTTTTCAGGAATAACGTTCCACGTATTTCCTGAGTGGATGTTTGTGACACTAACGACGGCATTATGTGAAGAACTTATATTTCGGCTTACAATAGTTTGTAGTGCCATCACAATTTGAGAAGATGCGACAATAGGGTCTACCCCAGCATCTGGTACAGCTGCATGTGTACCAACTCCGTGAATTTCAATTTCAAATCGATCAACTCCGGCCATCAGTGGACCATCTTTAATACCGATTGTACCTACTGGTAAATCAGGTTTATTATGCATACCGAAAATAGCTTGTACACCACGTAAATGCCCGGCTTCGATGACGTTGCAAGCACCATTACTACTTTCTTCAGCTGGCTGGAATATAAAGCGTACAGTTCCGCTAAGAGAAGATTCTTTTTCTTTTAGCAAATAAGCAGCCCCTATAATAGCAGCTGTATGAAAATCATGCCCACAAGCGTGCATTTTTCCATGGATTTTTGAAGCGTAGGATAAATTTGTTTCTTCCTGAATAGGAAGGGCATCAATATCAGCACGGATTGCTATAAGCGGTCCGTTACGATTCCCCGAAATTTCAGCAATAACGCCCGTTTCTAAATTAGAATTTATAATCGTAATGTTTTTCTCTTCTAACCAATTCTTTATAGCTTTCGTCGTTTCAAATTCTTCGTATGATAGTTCTGGATGCTCATGTAAATTTCGACGAATAGAAATTAGCGTCTCAGTTAATTGCTCTAGATTTGCTGCCACTTATAATGCCTTCTTTCTTAAATAAAGTATTTACATTAAGTATACAATATTAAAAGAGAGGATTCTCAAATGAAAATCCCCTCTCGTTTATGCTGCCAATTTTTTGTGTGTATGATGTTTACGATAACGTCCACGCATTGCATAAGCAATTTGCGGGATTGCAATCCCGATTAAAATAAGTGATACACCGAACCATTGTGAAGATAGTACAGCTTCTTTTAAAACGAATACAGACATAATTGTTGTAACTGGTAGTTCCGCAGCGCCAAGAATAGTCGCTAAGCCAGAACCAATCTTTGGAATACCAATTGTAAAGGCGATAGAAGGAATGACGATACTGAATGTTCCTAAACCTAAACCGTATTTCCAAAGTCCTTCAGAAATTGCACCGTTAAAAATAAATGTTGGAGGGAATACGATCATTACTAAAGTTAAAGCACCAGCCATTAAAAGAACACCGCGTGGTAATGAAGGTACTTCAACAGCAACTTTTCCGCTCACGAAAATGTATGTTGCAAATGTAACAGCAGATAATAGGCCTAATATAATTCCAGTCGTATCGAAATCACCTGCTGATTTTTCTAGTAAACCACTTGATAAAAATGTACCTGCAAGTAAGAAAATAACAGAAATAACTTTTTCTCTTGAAGGTAAAGTTTTTGTTGCGACTGCTTCAATAATAATTCCGACCCAAACGAATTGGAATAAAAGTATAATGGCGATAGATGCTGGTACAGTTTTTAATGAAGCATAATAAAAAATTCCAGTGAAACTTGCAGATGTACCTGCAACGAATAAAATTAAAGCTTGTTTTAATGGAACACGATGTCTAGAAAATAGAAGTGTAATAGCAAGCAAAATAATCCAACCGAACAAATATTGGCTGCCAATTACCTCTCCAAGTGAAAATCCTTCTGCATATGCAAGTTTAACGAAAATAGCTAAAATTCCATAACTACACGCTCCTAATAAAACTAAAAGAGAATAACGAAGCATGAAATATTCCTCCCATCTATATGAAATTGTTCCGTAACGGACATATATAACTAGAGGGAAGTATACAAAATTAAAAATGAAGGGTCAAATAAAAGAAAAGTGTGACATTTTATAGAATAATAATAAAAGTATGATATTTATGCATAATCTTGAAATTAGTAATAATAGAAGTATTGTAAAATCAAGTTTGTATTGTATAAAGACAGCATTTGAAAAAAATATTTTTTAATCAATATGTATATAAACGTACGAATAACATGCTAATCATTTGAGAAACTATATTACCTTTGTTATGTTAATAACATTAGAGAGGTTTTGTAGTGTAATTGAGATTTTTCTATATAAATAGAAGGAAATGAAAACGTTTTTTCAGAAAAAGTGTGAAAGGGTAGTTTTTCTTATTATCACGTTGGAAAAGTGATTTCACGAATTGTTCATAGTATTTTTATATGTTTTTGCTACAATATGTAAGGAGAGGAGTGGAATAATGCAAGATATTAGTATTTTTTTAGCGTTTGGTGCTGGGTTTTTATCATTTATTTCCCCATGTTGCTTACCGCTTTATCCGGCATTTTTATCGTACATAACAGGTATGTCGGTTTCTGAGTTGAAAGAAGAAAATGCAATGCTTCGCAAAAGAAGTATGATACATACAGCGTTTTTCTTACTTGGATTTTCAATTATATTTATTGCAATTGGATTTGGTACAAGTTTTATTGGAGGCATTTTTACAAATTATAAAGATTTAATTAGACAGTTAGGTGGTATATTTATCATCGTGTTCGGTCTTATTATTGTCGGTGTGTTTAAGCCGAAGTTTTTAATGCAAGATCGTAAATTTACGTTTAAAAATCGTCCGAGTGGTTATTTTGGATCTGTTTTAATTGGGTTGGCATTTGCTGCAGGGTGGACGCCTTGTACAGGACCTATTTTAGTGTCTGTAATCGGATTAGCAGCAACAAATCCAGAATCAGCAATGATTTATATGATTGCATACATACTTGGATTCGCTATCCCGTTCTTCGTACTATCATTCTTTATTACGAAAATGTCTTGGATTAAAAGAAACAGTATGAAGTTCATGAAAATCGGGGGATACATTATGATTATCATGGGTATCTTCTTATACTTTAACTGGATGACAAAAATTATCGTATATTTCTCAAGTTTATTTGGTGGTTTTACGGGTTTTTAGTATTATTCTGTGAAAATGTTGGAAATACTAACGGAAAAGCATATAATGAAAGTATATTTTGCATATAGCCACAAAAAAGGATGAGAAAATATGAACATAGTTGTTTTATCCAGTATCGTTGCTGTTTGTATGGCTGTTGGTGCGATGTTTATTCGTTTAAAAGCAGCTAAGAAACCTGCAACATTGAAAAAAATTATACTTCCACCATTTTTTATGAGTACGGGAGCGTTGATGTATGTTTTTCCTGAATTTCGATTAACTCCAGCAGAAATGTTAGAAGCAATTGGCGTCGGTTTGTTTTTCTCTATTTTTCTTATTAAAACATCTAAATTTGAGATTAGAGGACAAGAGATTTATTTGAAGCGTTCGAAAGCATTTGTCTTTATTTTAATCGGATTACTTGTCGTGCGTATTGTATTTAAAACATATTTAAGCCAATCGCTTGATTTGGGACAACTTAGTGGGATGTTCTTCTTGCTGGCATTTGCGATGATTGTGTCATGGAGAATTGCCATGTACCGTTCCTTTACGAAATTACAGAAGGAAATGGAAAAAGAAGATGGTTTTTATAATGAAAAAGATATGAAATTAACTTAAAAACTGTATATGTATAAAATAAAAAGACAGCGTTTTTTGACGCTGTCTTTTTATTTTATATTGCTAACATCTTCTATTCCAACCGCGCCGGATAAAACGTTCCCCATTAAAGAAACAATTTAAATTTGGTGAGACGAACGGACCGATAAACGGAATAATGTTTGGCTCTGAAGTTTCATCAACGAAAGTCGGTGGTTTAGTAGGATCTGGTCTGAGTGTATAGCGAATGCGGGCGGTATTTTGAATGAGACCATTTCGTGGCTCTGCTGTTACTTGAACGATAAAACGAACAACAACGGATTCACTTGGATTAACAGTATTGATAAGAATACCGATAGTTGGGCTAGTTCCGGGACGTGCTACTCCATTTACTGTTACTGAATTTGGATAGAAAGTAACTTCAGGAGGAAGTGGGTCGGTAATGAGTACGTTATTTACTGGGATGGTGCCATTGTTAGTAAAGGTAAGTGTATATGTGATGAAATCACCGAGATGGGCGCTATTTACATTTGCGGTCTTAATAAATGTGTTTGGCTCATTAGGGTTTACTTCTATCGTAATTGGTGGTGTTGTAGTCGTTGTTGTGATAGGTGGTCTAGTAGGGTCGGGTTGAGAAGTATACGTAATGGATGCGATATTTGTAATCATTCTATTAGCTGGAAGTGTAATAACCTGTACTTTGAATGAAATAGTTACGGATTCTGTTGGATTAAGAGTTCCGACTGGAATGCCTGTGGATGGATTTGCGTTTGGAACGGGAATGTTATTAATTGTGACACTATTTGGAACGAATGATGTGCCGACAGGAAGTGAGTCTGTAACAGAAATGTCAGTGACAGGAATCGTACCTTCATTTTGGAATGTGATAGTAAATGTAATCGTATCACCTACTGAAACGATGGATTTATCAGCGGTTTTTATCGGGTTAATAGTCCTAACGTTTACAGGAGTAATTGTAGTAGGTGTAGGCGTAGTAACGGATACAGGTGGTTTAGTAGGATCGGGTTGGTACTGGAAGGAAACGTTACCTTGGTTTTGAATTTCTCCGCTTGGTGGAATTGAAGTAACTAGGACACGGAAAGAAATCGTTGCGGATTCAGAAGGAGCAAGTGTTGAAATTGGGATGCCTGCTGATGGATTTGCAGTTGGTTGCGGCACGTTGTTAATTGTTACACTATTTTGGATGAACGAAGTACCGATAGGAATTGTATCAGTTACAAGTATATGATTAGCAGGAATGGTACCTGTATTTTGGAGAGAAATCGTATACGTAATGATATCACCTAAAGTAACTGTTTCCGGCGTGGCTGTTTTTTTCGGATTTAATATAGCTGTAGTTACATTCGTTGTGTTAATTGGAGTAGGGTCTGTAATTGTAATAGGAGGTTCACCAGGACCTGGTTCATATGTGAAAGTAACAGTTGCTTGATTTCGAATAATACCACCAGGTGGTACACTTGTGACTCTTGCTTGGAATTGAACAGTAATTGTATCGTTTGGATTGACTGTTCCAACAGGTATACCTACAACAGGATTTGCTCCAAGATCTGAAATGCCATTTATTACAACAGTACCTGGAAGAAACGTTAACCCATTTGCTAACGGATCAGTAATGATAACGGAAGTTGCAGGGACTGATCCGCGATTTTGGAAGGTTACAGTATACGTTATGATTTCATTTATATCTACAATTTGTTTGTCGGCTAGTTTATTTGGGTTAGGTGTAGGTGTAATAACGGATACTTCAACAGTTGGAGTAGGATCTGTAATAGTAATAGGGGGTTCGCTAGGGTTTGGCTGGAATGTGTAAGTGACAGTTGCAGTGTTTTTAATAATACCGTCTGGTGGGAGTTCAGTTACAGTAACTTGATAAGTTAATGTAACAATTTGTCCTGGAGTTACAGTCCCAACGTTTACACCATTATTTGGATTTGTTCCAGGTTGCGTGACGCCATTAATCGTAACGCTATTCGGAATGAAAGTAGTACCAGATGGAGTAGGGTCTGTAATAATAACATCTGTCGCATTAATATTCCCGACATTTTGGAACGTAATTGTATATGTGACAGTATCACCAAGATTAATAGTTTGAGGGTTACCTTGTTTGTTAGGATTAATAGTAACTTCACTTACTTGCGTCTTTGTAGTAGGTGTAGGCGTAGTAACAGATACAGGTGGTCTAGTAGGATCTGGCTGATATTGGAATGAAACGATCCCTTCATTTTCGATAAAGCCTGTCGGTGGTATCGAAGTTACTTGAACTTGGAAAGTTACGACGGCTGAAGTGTTAGGTTCTAATGTACCGATAAGAATTCCGGAACTAGGAACGATACCTGGTTGCGTGACGCCGTTTATCGTAACACTATTCGGAATGAAAGTAGTACCAGCTGGAATAGGATCGGTTACAAGTACATTTGTTGCAGGGACAGTTCCTGTATTTTGTAAGGAGATTGTATAGGTGATTGTGTCACCTAATAAAGCAAATACTTTATCAGCGGATTTTGTAGGGTTTGTTGTTGCCGTGTTGACATTGGTAGTAGTAGGAGGCGTTGGAGTAGTCACTGTTACTGGAGGTTCTCCAGGATTAGGTTGGAATGTGTAGGTGATAGTAGCTTCATTTATAATAATTCCGTTAGGTGGTATGGAAACAACGCGAACTTGAAAAGTTACAACAACTGATTGACTAGGATTTAATGTGCCAAGAGGAATGCCAAGAGCTGGATCAACATCACTAGTTGGGATACCATTAATTGTTACACTATTTGGAATGAAAGTCGTACCAACTGGAATCGAATCTGTAAAAATGATATTTGTTAGTTGAACAGTTTGTAAGTTTTGGAATGTAACGGTGTACGTAATGATATCGTCTATATCAACGTTGTTTCGATCAGCCGTTTTCGATGGATTAATAATACTATTAATGATTTCAGTATTAACTGGTGGTGTTGTCTCTGTTTCCGTAATAGGAGGTTCATTTGGATTAGGCTGAGATGTAAAGCTGACTGAACCGACATTTGTAACAACCCCGTTAGGCGGTATATTCGTAATCGTTACTTGGAACGTAATGGTTATTATTTGATTTGGTTGTATTGTACCAATGAGTATCCCAATGCTTGGATCAACACCTGGTTGTGAAAGGCCATTTACTGTAACAGAATCTACAATAAATTGTGTGCCTACTGGTGGTTGATCAATGACAGATACATTTGTCATAGGAATATTTCCAGTGTTTTCAAGGGTAATTGTATAAGTGAGTGCATCGCCAATGTTAGCGATTGGCAAATCTACTGTTTTTGTTGACTCTAATTCTGCATTTTGTACAATTGTTTCTGCGATTGGAGTCGGTGTGGTTGTTGTAATAGGCGGGAGTGTCGGATCTGGTTGAGATGTGTAAGTGACATTTGCTTCATTTGAGATAATGCCATTTGGTGGTAAAGCTGTTATTTGTACTTCTAAAGTAACAGTCACTACTTGTCTAGGGTTTAATGTGCCAACTGAGATTCCTGTTTCAGGGGTCAAATTAGGTTGTGGAATGCCATTAATCGTAACGCTACCAGGGATAAATGTAGTTCCAGTAGGGATAGAATCTGTAATAATGACATTAGTTGCAGGTATATTACCAGTATTTTGAAGGGTGATTGTATAAGTGAGCGTATCACCAATACTTGCAAACTCACGATCCACTGTTTTTTGCGGGTTCGGGTTAGCGGTACGAACAGGTAAAGTTACGGTAGGAGTCGTTTCTGTTGTTGTAATAGGAGGTTCGCTAGGATTAGGCTGAGAAGTGTAGGTAACACTTGCTGTATTTTCTATTTTTCCATTAGGAGGAATAGCGTTTATTTGAATCTGGAATGTAACAGTAACTGTCTCGCCGGTATTAACTGTTCCAACAGGAATTCCTGTGACTGGACTTACGCCGGGTTGAGCGACATTGTTTACAGTAACACTATTCGTAATAAAAGTTGTACCCGGTGGTAAAGAATCTGTAATTGTTACACCAGTAGCAGGTATAGTTCCTTGGTTTGTAAATGTGACAGTATAAGTTACAATATCGCCAATTTCTGCAAACGTAAGGTTTGCTGTTTTTGTTGGACTTATGACTACAGTTTGGATAGGAGTTGTTGTTTCAGGAGTTGTTTCTGTTTTTGTGACTGGAGGTAAATTTGGATCCGGTTGATAATTAAATGTTGCACTACCTTGATTTCGGATTTCGCCGCTAGCAGGGATGTTTATTACTCGTACTTGGAAAGTAATCGTTGCGCGTTCGGATGGCGCTAAAGTTCCAAGTGAAATTCCTGATGATGGATTTGTTCCTGCTTGAGGAATCCCATTAATCGTAACACTATCTGGAATAAATACAGTACCGGCAGGGATAGAATCTATTACTGTTATATTCGTAGCAGGAACAGTACCGGTGTTTTGAAATGAGAGAGTATAGGTAATGACATCATTTAATGCAACGAAGGAGCGATCTGCTGTTTTTTGTGGATTTAGTGTAGCGGTATTAACTGCTGTTTCTGTTTCAGGAGTTGTAATAGTTGTCGTAACGGGAGGTTCATTTGGATTTGGCTCGTATGTGAATGTAACATTTGCTTGATTTCTAATAACTCCTCCGGGCGGGATACTATTTACTACACCTTGGAACGTAACTGTAATACTTTGACCGGGATTTACAGTGCCGACGGGTATACCAATTTCAGGGTTTTCTCCAAGTTGTGATGTGCCATTTACGACAATGCTACCTGGAACGAAAGAAACACCAGATGGAAGTGCATCTTTTATAATAACATTTGTAGCGAGGACGGTCCCTCTATTTTGGAATGTTACAGTAAAAGTAATCGTATCCCCTATATCAACAACTTGTCGATCAGCAGATTTTGTAGTCGTTGGATTAGGATTATTAATTGGAATGTTTACACTTGGAGTGGTGGTAGTTGTTGTGACAGGAGGCTCACTTGGGTTCGGTTGATATTGGTAAGTGAAGGATGCTTGGTTTCTAATTATTCCATCAGGTGGTAAGTTTGTAACGACAACTTGATACGTGATTGTTTTCGTTTCTCCGACAGAAATGGTACCAAGTGGTATACCAAGTGATGGGGCTGCTCCTGGCGTTGTAATGCCATCGATTGTAACACTATTTGGAACGAAAATAGTTCCGTTAGGTGTAGGGTCTGTAACGACTACATTTGTAGCCGGAACGGTCCCGTTATTTGTAAATGTGACCGTGTAGGTAATCGTATCTCCTAAATCAGCAACTTGTTTGTCGGCAGATTTTGTAGGCGCTGTAATAACGGTCCCAACTTGAGTTTCTGTTTTAGGAGTTGGGGTAGTTGTTGTAACAGGAGGCTCATTTGGATTAACAATATAATTAAATGATACACTGCCTTGGTTTTCTATAATTCCATTTGGCGGGACACTTGTAACTTGAACTTGGAATGTAATTGTTTTTGCTTGATTTGGATTTAAAGTACCAATCGATATACCGTTTTCAGGATTACTGTTAGGTTGTGAGACACCATCAATCGTGACGCTATTTGGAATAAATGTTGTACCGTTTGGAATTGGATCTGTTAGTACAATATTTGTTGAGGGAACAGTGCCGTTATTTTGTAAACTAATTGTATACGTAATAACATCACCAATATCAACGAAAGTACGATCAGCAGATTTTGTAGGGTTAACTGTAGCGGTATTAACGGAGACTGTAGTAGGTGCTGTCGGTTCGGTTGTGGTAACCGGCGGTCTTGTTGGATCTGGCTGGTACGTATATGTCGTTGAAGCTTCGTTTGCAATAACACCGCCAGCTGGAATTTGTGTAACAAGAACTTGGAAAGATAGTGTTTTGGTTTCACCGGGATTAATTGTTCCAACCGGGATTCCTAGTGCGGGATTTGAATTTGGAACCGGTACATTATTTAAGATTACGCTATTCGGAATGAATGTTGTACCAGTAGGAATGGTATCAGTAAAAACTACATTTGTAGCAGGGATCGTACCATCATTAGTGAAAGTAATCGTATACGTAATAACATCACCAATATCAACAGTAGTTTTATCCGCCGTTTTAACAGGGTTTGTAATAGCGGTGTTAACAGGAGTAGTAGTAGGTGGTGTAGGGTTTGTTGTTGTAATAGCTGGTTTTGTAGGATCTGGTTGATACGTAAATGTTGTGGTTCCGATATTTCGGATTAGGCCATTCTCTGGGAGAGCGGTAACTTGAACTTGGAAAGTGACAGTGACAGTATTAC
This sequence comes from Bacillus sp. FSL W8-0519, assembly GCF_038005585.1. Lineage (NCBI taxonomy): Bacteria > Bacillati > Bacillota > Bacilli > Caryophanales > Bacillaceae > Bacillus > Bacillus sp. FSL W8-0519. The sequence continues at coordinate 3,478,791 of NZ_JBBOTL010000001.1, read as the reverse complement.
CAGCTGCGATTGTTCCAATTTGTATACCACCAGAAGGGTTTACGCCAGGTTGTGAAGTACCGTTAATTGTGACGCTATTCGGAATAAATGTAGTGCTACTTGGAATTGGATCAGTTACAATAACGTTCGTTGCAGCGATGTTTCCTGTATTTGGTACAGTAATCGTATACGTAATAATATCACCGATATCAGCAATTTGTGGACTAGCAGTTTTTGTTGGATTTACAATTGCAGTTCGTACAGAAGTAGTTGTTGGAGGTGGTGTTATCGTAGTGGTTGTTGAGGGTTCAGCCGGATTCGGTTGCGACGTAAATGTTACATTTGCTTCGTTAGTAATCGTTCCGTTAGCTGGGAGGGAAGTGACTTGGACTTGAAATGTGACAGTTGTAGTTTGACCAGCAGGAATTGTACCTAGCGGAATATTTGTTGGAGTTACGCCAGATTGTGCCGTTCCATTAACTGTAACACTGTTTGGAATAAAAGTAGTGCCAGTAGGGATAGGGTCGGTGATGGAAACATTTGTCGCTGAAATATTACCGTTATTTGGAACAGTAATCGTATACGTAATGATGTCACCAATATTCACAATTTGTTGGTTTGCACTTTTAGTTGGATTTATGATAGTAGCATTAATTTGTGTTTCAACTATATTACTTGTAGAGTTTCTGTTAATTGGTGGTTGGTTTGGTGGATTATATTGAAAGCTTGAAGTTGCACTATTTGGAATAGGGTTAGGTGTAGGGAGAGTATTAACTTGAACTTGAAACGTAATTGTAGCATTCCCGTTTGCAGCAATCGTTCCTACATTTATTCCAGTAGCAGGATTATCTGTAGTAGAAGTACCATTAACTGTAACGCTACCCGGTACGAACGATGTGCCGGCAGGAGGCGTGTCTGTAATGATAACATTATTAGCAGCTAATGTGGCTTGATTTGTGGCCGTAATTGTATACGTAATCGTATCACCGATAGTAGCAATTGTTTTATCTACTGCTTTTGTTAATGCGACATTAGCTGTGAAAATATCTGTATTAACAATATTGCTTGTTGTCGTACGTGTGATAGTGGGTGCGTTAGGTGCAGGTTGAAATTCGTATCCAAATGATGCTACGTTACTTGCAACTGGTGGGGTAGGGACACTTGTAACATCTACTTGAAAGGTAATTGTAACAGAGCCGCCAGCAGGAATGTTGCTAATGGGAATACCAGTAGCAGGATTTCCAGCTGTTGCAACGCCATCAACTGTAACGCTGTTTGGAACGAAAGTAGTGCCAGCGGGTATGGGGTCTGTAAATGTAACGTTTTGGGCAGGAAGTGTTCCGGTATTTTGGACAACGATTGTATAGGTTAAACGACTTCCTATTGTTGCTATTGCCATTAGATTCGTCCTTTCTGTATAAATTTAAATCCGGTCAAGGCATGGAATATTTACAAATAGCATTATTTAATAATCTAGAAACAATACTATGTGTAAATATTAGTATAAAATGAGCTCGTCATTGCATCCTATTCAAATTTAAATGAATAGGAATAGGCAAAGGCTTTTTTTTTGCCCAAATTAGTCTGTGCATATACAAATGGAACTTTTTTTACTTGTTTGCATTAAATGAAATAGCGAATAAATATTTATCTTATATGGAAGGGGAGTGGAATTGTTGGCTTTTGTACAAACATATACGAAAACGGACTCTTTATTTATGGTACACACAGGGAATACAGTTGGCATGCGTGGTATTACAACAGCGACGGCGTATCAATACAATGCATTAATAACAAGAGATACAAATTTAAGTTTTGCAGGAGTTCCTTCTTCGGTAGATCCATTAACTTTTGCGGGAACGACAAATGATTGGACATTAAATGGTTCTTGGGCAAGACTTAATCCTTCAGTAACAGATGTACCAGCAACAGCAACTGTAGACTTTGCAATGCTAGTATGGCAAGGAACATTGAGTGCAACTGTGACAGAAACGGTGGTAAATAACAATATACCTACTTTACAAACACCGGATGGGGTCACTCATACAATTACGAGTGTTCCTGCATGGGGAGAGACGAGATCAAGCGGAACATTTCAAGGTACCATTTATACACGTGCTGCAAATGTAACAAATATTCTACAAGGGCTTTCAAATCGAGCAGCGGGGGATTATTTTGTAGAAAGGGTTCCCACGGCAAATCCTCCGACGCAAGGGACAGGCGTAGGATGGGCATTGGTTGTTGTATATCGCGATAATTCATATCCTATTAGGAATGTTAGTTTATATACTGGTTTACTCATTTCTACATTGGGTGAGACAGCAACGATTTCAAATTTTATCACTCCAGCTGTAGCGCCGGTTAATGCTCGTGTATTTACAATGGCAATTAATGGTGATACTGATGCGACAGGTGATAGATTTAACTTAAACGGTACGGGACTTTCAGGACCTAATAATTTAATAAATAACTTTTTTGCTTCACAAGTAAATAATTATTTGGGAAATTTAAATACAGTCGGAAGTTTTGGGGATAGAAATATGCCAATTGGTACTTCTGCGACTAATCGGCGTGCAGAGTTTGATGTGACAAATGTACCCGCAAATGGCGTGTTAACAGCCGGTTCTACTTCTACTACCGTGAATATCCCAAATACATTTGATTATCTTTACGCTGGTGCTGTCGGTTTACAAATAGATTTAGCGGAGGCACGTTTAACTGCTACAAAATCAGTAATAGTGAGTTGAAAAATTGAAAACTTTAATAAAATTTTTTATCCTAATAGGAGTGAATTCTATTGGCTTTTGTTCAAGCTTACGGTAAAAACGATAACTTATTTATGATGCATACGGGTAATACGATGGGAATGCGCGGTACTGCAAATACAAACTTTGCTTACAATGCACTTATAACATTAAATACAGATTCTACTTTTGGAGGAGTTCCTTCATCGACGGACCCGAATACATTTGGAGGTACAACAAATGATTGGACATTAGATGGCTCATGGGCTGAATTAAATCCATCAACTACTATCGTTCCAGCTACGGCGGTTGTAGATTTTGCGTTACTTGTTTGGTCAGGTGGATTGGATACGGCTGTTACAACTGCTGTTGTTGATGCGAATCCTCCAAATTTAGTTACGCCTGATGGAACGAGTACACAAGTGACAATTAATTCAGCATGGTCATCAGAAGGGACAAATCTCCCTTTTATAGCCAATGTTTATAATCGAGCAGCAGACGTTACACCTTTACTGCAAGGTTTACCGAATCGAGCAGCAGGAAGATATAGTGTGACAAGATTACCTACGCGTCAGCCAGTTGGTTATGGTGCAGGATGGTCGTTGATTGTTGTATATCGTGATTCCTCATATCCGATGAGAAATGTGAGTTTATTTCCAGGTTTTTTATTATCCGGTACACCACAAACCATTTCAGGATTTTTTACACCAGCTACAGGGACGGTGACAGCAAGAGCTTTTGTAATGGCGGTAAATGGTGATCCGAATTTTACAGGTGATAATTTTCAATTGAACTCTGTGACATTAACAGGACCAAATAATCCAATAGGGAACTTTTTTAGAGGGCAAGTAAATGATATTAATGGAAATTTAAATACAATTGGTAGTTTTGCAGATCGGAATTTTTCTGAAACGACTACAACTGCAAATGCAAGAGCTGAGTTTGATATTACAAATGTAAATGCAACAGGTTCTATTGCACCAAATACGACATCTACACAAGTAAATATTACAGGTACTGGAGATACAATTTATACAAGTGCGGTTGGATTACAAATAGACTTGGCGGAGGCTAAATTAACAGCAGTAAAATCAGTAACTGTAAGTTAAAAAAGATTGCTATAAGTTAGCAATCTTTTTTTATGAGGTAGATTTTGTTAGTAAAGATTGATAATGAGAATAATCAATCTTTTTTTCTTGTAGTTTTTTTACTAAAAATTTATGATCACGCTTCGGTGTAGCAATAATATACCCTTTAATAATTAAATCTTGTGTAATTTGAGAGGCTTTTTCTTGTAAGGCTAGTTCACCGATTTTGCCAGCAATTTTTGATTTAGCAACATCGCGAAATAGCTCTGGAACAGGACTTACGAGCTCTTCTAACAATTGTTTTTGTTCGTCATCCCATAAATGCCTCGTTTTATTAATATAGTGCTCTTCCCAATCTAAAATGGACATACCATCTTCTTTTGGTAGTCGTTTTAAAAATTTTCTGAACATAAAGTATCCACCGATAGACATAAGTCCTAATAAAATAACAGTCCACAGTACAATAAACCAACTGAACCATCCTTCGAGCAAGAGTATCCCCCCTTAATGATTGCGGTTTTCTTTTATTTATATTATAAACAGTGAGATTCATAGAAAGCAAGAACGCTTGGTCATTTTGACCAAGCGTTATCATTTAAACGAAGTATAGTTGTTCCACACATAAATTATTATTATCATCTTCTACATATTCAATGATTAATGTGCCAACTTTACGATCTTTATCTTCAGTTGTGAAAATAGAGTAAGAAGTAAAACGTGCTGTTGATAGGCCGCTTATATGTGTAGGTAAAGAAATGTAGTCGTTATCGCGGAAGAATTCCATCAGTTCAATATCCTCAAATTCTTTTCGGTCAACTTGTTTGTTTGTATAGCGGCGTTGAAGTTGTTTTAAAGACTCGTTCCAAGAAATTGCTTTTGTATCGTATACCATTGTCTTATCTCCTTACTGTATGTAATCATTAAGAACATACGTTCTAATCTAGTATACTCTTTTTATTTGAAAAGGGAAAGCAAAAAATAATGTAAGCTTGGATTTCCAAGCTTACATTATTAATGCGTCCGTCATAATCTCTATTTTTTATTATATGTTAGATAAGAATAAGAAACAAGATGATATATATTTTGTTGATAGTTTTCAAGATTCTGTATATTATAGTTTTACTAAAGCGCAAGGGAATGAGAGGAATGGCATATGTAATTTCACTCCAAGGACCGATGGCAAGCGGAAAAACGACATTGGCTAAAAGGTTAGAGCGATGTGGGTTTTCAGTTATATATGAAAACCCTTATCCAATTGTAGAAAAGCGAAGAGTATTAAATTTGGATATAAATTCAAAAGAAGGGTTTATTCTAAATCAAAAAATGTTTATGGAAGCAAAAATAAAGGAGTTTCAAAATGTAAAAGATTCAGTTGTAATTTTTGATCGCGGGCCAGAAGATATTGAGTTTTTTACGCTCTTTTATCCAAAGATTATAGGAGAAGAGTGGGATATAGAAACTGCATTAAGAGATGAATTATATAAATTAAGAGAATGTCGTTCAGATGCTATTTTTTATTTAGATGGCTCGGAAAGTAATTTATATAATAGAAAAAATAATGATAGAACAAGAAACAGAAGTACATTTGAGGAGCAATTTAAATTAGTAGAAACTGAAAAAGACTGGTATAAACAATTTCCTGTAACTTATGTGGACACGAATAGATTAACAGCGGAAGAATTAGAGGGATATTTTATGGATTGGTTAAAGGAGAGAGGGATATGAAAAAAATACTTTTATTTGTATACCCAACATTTGCGGAGTTTGAAATAACAGTAGCAACGGCATTGTTGAAAAATAAATATGAAATTATTACAGCGAGTTTAACGAAAGAATTGATTATAAGTGAAACAGGTTTGCAAGTGCAACCGCATATAGAATTAAGTGAAGTACGTGTAGAAGAATATGAGGGGATTATTATTCCAGGCGGAGATGCGATACATATGAAGGATGCAGAAGGACTCTTTTCAGTCATCCGTCAGTTTCACGAACAAGAAAAATTAGTAGCTGCTATTTGTGCGGGACCGTATGCACTAGCAAAAGCAGGCTTATTCAAAGAAAACTCGTATACAGTAACTATGGATTATAGAAAATTAGATTGTTTTCCAGTAGAAAATTTTGTGTATGAAGAAGTTGTGGAACATTCAAACATTATTACAGCGCAGGGGCATGCATTTGTACCATTTGGAATAGCGATTGCCTCTTATTTTGGGATAGCGAACGAACACAATATAAATTTTTACAGTGGTAAGGGGAATGTGATGATGGAGGAGCTTTTGCCTGAGAATGTATAAAAGCTAGCATTTGCTAGCTTTTTTCTTTTTGACATCGATAAATGGCTAACGTTTTCGGATCGCGCCATATACCGTTATGAATTGCCAATTCATTTTCTACTTCTTCTTTTAGCCATTCCTTCATTTCGGCGTGAAGATGTGTATTATCAGGTATATTTAGCGACGGAAACATGCTAGAAATATAGTTTACAATTGGAGTAGCATGATGAAAAACGAGAGCATTATGAATAACTGCTTCTTCAACAGTTGAAAAAACAGACTGTAATATCTCTTTACCATTTTCCAAACAAAATGGCGTGACTGAAGATGTTGTTTTCGGTAAATCAAATGCGTCTAACATGCGATTACACATTTCAACTATACGAGGTAATGTAACGTCAGAATTTGTAGTAGCTAAAAGTGAGCCACCAGGACGTATTACTTTATGGAACCCTTGGATAGTTCTTTCAACATCTTTCATATGATATAACATATGTCTTGCGACGATCCAGTCGTAGCAATTGGCTTCAAAAGGAAGTTTTTCAGCGTCACCTAGTCTCCATTCAATTAAAGTATTTGTTTTAGTGGCTTCAGAGAGCATGGCTTCTGATTGATCAAAACCTGTTAATTGACCTTTATGTCCATTCGCTTGCAAAAAGGAAAGAAATTTTCCGTTAGCGCACCCAACCTCTAATATTTTCTCGTCTCCTTGAAGTTGTAAATGATCCATGACGACTTCATCTAAATTCACTTGTTTTTCTTCGTAATGTTTATGCGTATCAATACGTATTTGTAAATGGTTGCTTACATTGTACTGGCGTTTTACATCATTCATCTTTTCGCATTCCACCTTCGTGCAAAATTGCTGAATTGCGTGCGTTAATACGTCGGTTTTCTTTAAGCCTTCGTAATGGAGTGCAGCTTCAAACCTTTCAAGTAATTTTTCTTCAATTCGAAAATGAATGTTTTTTCGCTTTGTCACTGAAATCTCTCCCCTTTGTATCGGTTAGTGAGACTATAACACGCCTGAAAAATTTGTGTAAATCATTTGTGTACACAAATGGAGGGGATGAAAAAATTGTTTGAATGTGAGTTTAAACTATTGACGATTTAACCGTTTTCATATATTCTTAAATTAAGAAATATTCAAATAATTAAAAGAAATGAGAGAGTCACATGCTTCTTCAAGGAACACATCGAATTGGTCGTATGGCCATGCTGTTGGCACTTGCGGATGAGAATGAAAGCCCTGTATTATCTATCCCAAAAGGTTGGAAGTATTGTACGGGGAAAGTGGGTTCGATGAATTCGCAAAAGGTTGTCGCAGCAATGGAAACAGCGGCTAAGAGCAACCAAGTTATTGAAACAGACGTTTACAGAGAAACACATGCACTTTATCACGCAATTATGGAAGCTTTGTACGGAGTGACGAGAGGTCAAATTCAGTTAGCAGACGTTCTTCGTACAGTAGGACTTCGCTTTGCAATTGTGCGCGGTACACCATACGACAGAAAAAAAGAGGGCGAATGGGTTGCTGTTGCATTATATGGAACGATTGGTGCACCTGTAAAAGGATCTGAGCATGAGGCGATTGGTTTAGGAATTAATCACATATGATTTGCCCATAGTCTATTAGTTAGAAGGGGGCCTTACTTTTTTAGGACAGAAGTCTGTCTTAAAAAGATAAGGTCCCCTTTTGCCTTTTTAAGGAGGAAAAACAATGATTACGTTAACAGGACACACATTGACAATTGAAGAAATGAAGAGGTTGTTACTTGAAGGAGAAGGTGTAACAGCTTGTCCAACTAGTATGCAAAAGGTGGCGGAGTGCCGCGAAGTAGTTGAGAAAATTGTAGAGGACGGAAAAGTTGTTTACGGTATTACAACTGGATTTGGAAAGTTTAGTGATGTGCTAATTCAAAAAGATGATGTAAAGGCACTTCAACATAATTTAATTCAGTCACATGCATGTGGGATAGGCGAGCCATTCCCTGAAGAAGTATCACGCGGTATGTTAATTTTACGAGCAAACACGATGCTTAAAGGAGTATCTGGTGTTAGACCGCTCGTTGTAAATATGCTTCTTGAGTTTGTAAATCGTAAAATTCACCCAGTTGTTCCACAACAAGGCTCACTTGGTGCGAGTGGCGATTTAGCACCTTTATCTCATCTTGCGCTCGTATTATTAGGCGAAGGTGAAGTGTTCTATAAAGGAAAACGCGTTCATGCAATGGTCGCTCTTACAGAAGAAGGTCTTGAGCCAATTGAACTTGAAGCGAAAGAAGGTCTGGCGTTAATTAATGGTACGCAGGCGATGACAGCGCAAGGAGTTCTTTCTTATATAGAAGCAGAAGCAACGGCTTATCAAGCTGAATTAATTGCATCTATGACAATTGAAGGTTTACAAGGCATTATTGATGCATTTGATGAAAATGTTCATAAAGCACGTGGTTATAAAGAGCAAGTGGAAGTAGCAAGCAGAATTCGTGACATCCTTCATGATAGTAAATTAACAACGAAACAAGGAGAACTACGTGTGCAGGATGCCTATTCACTTCGCTGTATTCCGCAAGTACACGGTGCTTCTTGGCAAGTTTTAAATTATGTGAAAGAAAAATTAGAAATTGAAATGAATGCCGCGACAGATAATCCACTTATTTTTGATGGCGGAGAAAAAGTAATTTCAGGTGGTAATTTCCACGGTCAACCAATTGCATTTGCGATGGACTTCTTAAAAGTTGGAATGGCAGAACTTGCAAATATTTCAGAGCGCCGTATTGAACGCTTAGTAAATCCACAGTTAAACGATTTACCACCATTTTTAAGTCCAGAACCAGGACTTCAGTCTGGTGCAATGATTATGCAATATGCTGCAGCGTCACTAGTTTCTGAAAATAAAACGTTAGCACATCCGGCGAGTGTTGATTCAATCCCGTCATCAGCTAACCAAGAAGATCACGTAAGTATGGGAACAATTGCTTCACGCCATGCACATCAAATTATTCAAAATGTAAGACGTGTTCTTTCAATTGAGATGATTTGTGCGATGCAAGCAGCAGAATATCGCGGTATTGAAAACATGAGTACAGTGACGAAGAGCTTCTATCATCAAGGTCGTCAACAAGTACCTTCTATTACTAATGACCGTATATTCTCAACGGATATTGAAAATATTGCGTATTGGTTAAAAACGAATTATTCGATAAAAGAAAGATTAGATGTAAACGCAGCACTATAAAATGAGAAAAGGGAGAGAGTGAAATGGAAAAAGTTAAACAAACAATTCGCGCGCCAAGAGGTACTGAGTTACAAACGAAAGGGTGGGTGCAAGAAGCTGCACTTCGTATGTTAATGAACAATTTAGATCCGGAAGTTGCTGAAAAGCCAGAAGAATTAGTTGTATATGGTGGAATCGGCCGTGCAGCTCGTAACTGGGAAAGCTACAATGCAATTGTAGATTCATTAAAAACGTTAGAAAGCGATGAAACATTACTTGTTCAATCAGGAAAACCAGTTGCAATCTTTAAATCACATGAAGATGCACCTCGCGTTCTTTTAGCGAACTCAAACTTAGTACCGAAGTGGGCGAACTGGGATCACTTCCGTGAACTAGAGAAAAAAGGTCTTATGATGTATGGACAAATGACAGCAGGTAGCTGGATTTACATTGGAACACAAGGTATTTTACAAGGGACATATGAAACGTTTGGTGAAGCGGCACGCCAACATTTCGGTGGTTCATTAAAAGGTACATTAACACTTACTGCTGGTTTAGGTGGTATGGGCGGTGCACAACCTCTTGCTGTAACGATGAATGGCGGTGTTGTTATCGCTATTGATGTTGATAAGCGCAGTATCGATCGCCGTATTGAAAAGAGATACTGTGATATGTATACAGAATCATTAGAAGAAGCATTAACGGTTGCGAACGAGTATAAAGAGAAGAAAGAACCGATTTCTATTGGTTTATTAGGAAATGCGGCAGAGATTTTACCAGAGCTAGTGCAGCGTAATATTACGCCAGATTTAGTTACAGATCAAACATCTGCTCATGATCCATTAAACGGTTATATTCCAGTAGGTTACACATTAGAAGAAGCAGCAAAACTTCGTGAAGAAGATCCGGAGCGCTACGTACAATTATCAAAAGAAAGCATGACAAAACATGTAGAAGCAATGCTTGCTATGCAAGCAAAAGGCGCAATTACATTTGATTACGGAAATAACATTCGCCAAGTTGCTTTTGATGAAGGTTTGAAAAATGCATTCGATTTCCCAGGATTCGTTCCAGCATTTATCCGTCCATTATTCTGCGAAGGAAAAGGACCATTCCGCTGGGTAGCGCTTTCTGGTGACCCAGAAGATATTTATAAAACAGACGAAGTAATTTTACGTGAGTTTGCTGATAATGAGCATTTATGTAACTGGATCCGTATGGCTCGTCAGCAAGTTGAGTTCCAAGGTCTTCCGTCACGTATTTGTTGGCTTGGTTACGGTGAGCGCGCGAAATTTGGTCGCATCATTAATGAAATGGTTGCAAATGGTGAATTATCAGCACCAATCGTTATCGGTCGTGACCATTTAGATTGCGGATCAGTAGCATCTCCAAACCGTGAAACAGAAGCGATGAAAGATGGTAGTGATGCAGTAGCTGACTGGCCAATTTTGAATGCATTAATTAACAGTGTAAACGGTGCAAGCTGGGTATCTGTTCACCACGGTGGCGGCGTTGGTATGGGTTATTCACTTCACGCTGGAATGGTTATCGTTGCAGATGGAACAGAAGCAGCAGCAAAACGTATTGAGCGCGTATTAACTTCTGACCCTGGTATGGGTGTTGTTCGTCACGTGGATGCAGGATATGACTTAGCTGTGGAAACTGCGAAAGAAAAAGGCGTTAACATTCCAATGATGAAATAAGGAGGAGAAAACATGCTGGACACTTTACTAATAAATATCGGTCAATTGCTAACAATGGATCAAGAAGATGGCTTGTTAAGACGGGAAGCGATGAACACGCTTCCTGTTATCGAAAACGGTGCGGTTGGAATTGAAACCGGCGTAATTACCTTCGTTGGAACAGCGGAAGAAGCGAAAGGATTACAAGCGAAAGAAGTTATTGATTGCGGCGGGAAAATGGTTTCTCCTGGTCTTGTTGACCCGCATACTCATCTTGTATTTGGTGGATCTCGTGAAAATGAAATCGCGCTAAAATTACAAGGAGTTCCGTACTTAGAAATTTTGGAACAAGGCGGAGGTATTCTTTCGACGGTAAATGCAACGAAACAGGCGTCGAAAGAAGAACTCGTTCAAAAAGCGAAATTCCATTTAGACCGTATGCTATCTTTCGGAGTTACAACTGTAGAAGCGAAGAGTGGTTACGGATTAGATGATGAGACAGAATGGAAACAATTAGAGGCAACTGCACAATTACAAAAAGAGCATCCAATCGATTTAGTTTCTACATTTTTAGGTGCTCATGCAGTTCCGAAAGAGTATAAAGGTAGATCGAAAGAATTTTTACAATGGATGTTAGACTTACTGCCAGAAATGAAAGAGAAGCAATTAGCTGAATTTGTTGATATTTTCTGCGAAACAGGCGTGTTCTCTGTTGAAGAGTCAAAAGAGTTTTTATTAAAAGCGAAAGAGCTTGGCTTTGATGTGAAAATTCATGCGGATGAAATTGATCCTCTTGGTGGTGCGGAAGCGGCAGCTGAAATTGGTGCAGCATCAGCGGACCATTTAGTTGGTGCTTCTGATAAAGGAATTGAAATGCTTGCAAACTCTAATACAGTAGCCACTTTATTACCAGGAACAACTTTCTATTTAAATAAAGAAAGCTTTGCTCGCGGTCGTAAAATGATCGATGAAGGTGTTGCGGTAGCTTTAGCTACAGACTTTAACCCAGGCAGCTGTCCAACGGAAAACATTCAGCTTATTATGAGCATCGCAATGCTGAAGTTGAAAATGACACCAGAAGAAGTTTGGAATGCCGTAACAGTTAACTCTTCTTACGCAATTAATCGTGGTGACGTAGCTGGGAAAATTAGAGTAGGTCGCAAGGCAGATTTAGTCTTATGGGATGCTTACAATTATGCTTACGTACCGTATCATTACGGCGTAAGTCATGTAAATACAGTATGGAAGAATGGTAATATCGCATATACAAGAGGTGAACAATCGTGGAGCACGGCCACTATTTAAAGAAAAATGCCAAGTTTATCGATCGTGAAGTGACAAAATGGAGTGAAATGATTAAAGATTGGGAGGAAGGCGTGGAAATATTCGGTGCGGCCTTAATTGGAGCACCCCTTTCTAAACCGTCTATTAGTCATTCAGGAGCAAGTTTTGCTCCAAAAACAATTCGTGCGATGTTAGATGCATATAGCACGTACGCAATTACAGAAGAACATGATATGAAAGAAAGTGTCTTATATGATTGCGGCGATATTACGATGCATGTGACGGATATAAAAGAAAGTCATAACCGAATTGCGAAAACAGTTGGTCATGTAACGAAAGTAAATCCGAACATGATACCAATCGTTCTTGGTGGGGATCACTCGATTAGTTTTCCGAGTATAACAGGATTTGCAAATAGTAAAGGGAAGGTCGGTATTATTCAATTTGATGCCCATCATGATTTGCGCAATTTAGAAGATGGTGGTCCGTCAAATGGTACACCGTTCCGTAGTTTATTAGAAAATGGTGTTATTACAGGAAAACAACTCGTTCAAATCGGTATTCGTAATTTTTCAAATGCACGAGCGTACCATGAATATGCAAAAGAACACGGTGTGATAGTGTACACAATGAAAGATGTACGAGAGCGAGAAATCAAAGATATTATTATAGAAAGTATTGAAGTATTAAGAAAGCAAGGCGTGACCTCTATTTACATTTCTCTTGATATGGACGTACTAGATCAAGCATTCGCACCAGGTTGTCCAGCAATCGGTCCTGGCGGAATGGACAGTATGACTTTACTTGATGCGATTGAATTGCTTGGTAAAGAACCGCTTGTGCAAGGGATGGATATTGTAGAAATTGATCCAACTCTTGATTTCAGAGATATGACGAGTCGAGTAGCTGCGCAAGTGATTATGAGTTTTCTTTTAGCGAGGGAAACAGTTAGTAAGCAGGTTAGTATATAGAAGGAAAAGTAGATTTTTATTTACGCTTTATCAAAAACACATTACTACTCAAATGTAGTGATGTGTTTTTATGTTAAAAGAGAATGAATGTGTGTGGAACCGTTAATAAAATTGCGGTTTTTTATAGTGTATTGTGTGAATTTAATTTCTTGCTTCTGAAGTGTTGACGTGTAAAATATTTTTGTGATAAAATAAAAACTTTGCTAAAAAACTAAAAGTGTGTTAAACTTGAGAAGGTTACCATATATGGAGGTGGATTATTTGTTTCAAATTGGCGATAACATTGTTTATCCAATGCAAGGAGCAGGTATAATTAAAGCCATAGAAGAGAAGGAAATCGCAGGAAAAAAACAACAGTATTATGTTATAAAAATGTCGGCTAGTAATATGGAAATAATGATTCCTGAAGGGAAAATATTGAGTTCAAATATACGACCAGTAACGGATATCACGGCATTAATACACATAATAGATATTTTTCAACATGGAGAATCAGATAGATTACTTACGTGGAAACAAAGATATAAATTGAACACTGATAAAATAAAAACGGGTAAAATGCAAGAAGGTGCTGAAGTTGTGCGTGATTTAATGCGTATACAGAAAGAAAAGGCACTTAATGCAAGCGAAAAGAAAATGTTAGATAACGCACATGAATTTTTGATTAGTGAACTGGGATTAATTGAAGGTATCACAGAAAATCAAATAAAAAGCTTTTGTTAAGGTTCATTACAAATAATATATGGCATCCCAAAAAAAGGTTTTGAATTTTTTGGGAACATAATTATAGACAATCAATCATTTCAAAGACATTCAACTCTTTCAAACCACTTTTAGAGCATTAACCTCTTTTGTTATTACTACAATCAAATCCATTTTTATTTTTTAATTCTTTTACGAATGTTCGAAGTTTAATTCAATACTTCGATAAAATAGTTACTTGATTTTTGCAATCCTGATTCACACTGGCACGGACGAGGAGCCGTAAGGATGAAAGAGAGGTAGGGCTTTCATTGTTTTAGGTATATAAGTTATTATTTTTAGAAGAATACTGAACCATTTTCACTTCTATTGATAAGGGATTCTTTATATTAAAGAGATGAAGAAATTGACAGCCATATATGATCAACTAAAAAAGGTTTCCTACTAAGGAAACCTTTTTAGTTTATTTATAGCATTCTGTTTTTGGGATATTCGAATGTTTTATAGAAAAGTCGTATAAATTGACGTTACTATCTAAAAGTAAGTATGATGCGATTGTAGTAAGAATTTTTTTAGGGGGAAGAAACATGACAAGTTCGAACAAGAAAGCGGCAAGTATTTATGAAGGAACAAATGTAAACGCTTGGGGATCTTTTGAAAATATTGAAGAAACGAAGTTGTTTGATCAGATTCAAGTCGGAGCTTGGTCTCTTCGTAATCGCATAGCAATGGCACCGATGACAAGATGCTTTGCAGACAATGAAACTGGAGTAGTTGGTGCTGATGTAGTGGAGTACTATAGAAAGCGTGCTGCTGACGGAGTTGGATTAATTATTACAGAAGGAATCGTTATTAGCGCAAGAGCAAAAGGAAACCCAGGAGTACCAGGGATTTATACGCAAGAACAAATTGATTCATGGAAACCTGTTACAGAGGCAGTACATAAAGAAGGCGGGACAATTATTGCTCAAATATGGCATGTTGGTCGTATGAGTCATCATGAAATAATTGGTGGGCAAATGCCCCAAGCGCCTTCTGCCATCGCTGCAGAAGGGAATGTTCCACGTTTTCGCAAACCATTCGATACACCAGAAGCAATGACATTAGAAGAAATACAAGAAGTTATCAGTCAATACGCACAAGCTGCAAAAAATGCGATTGAAGCTGGGTTTGATGGGGTAGAAATTCACGGTGCACACGGATATTTAATTGATCAATTTACTTATGAGTTTGCTAATAAGCGTACTGATAAATATGGCGGTGACTTAAAGCAAAGATTAACGTTTATGAAAGAAGTAACTGAGGCTGTAATAGAAGCAGTTGGAGCTGATAAAACACTTCTTCGTTTCTCTGCTTTTAAAGGGGATAATCCTACTTATATGTGGGAAAACCCTGAGCTGGCAATTGAAACATTTGTAAATATGTTTAAAGAAGTTGGATTAACGATGATTCATCCTTCAACGATGAATTATACGCAAGTGATTGCTGACGGAAAGAATTTTCATCAATTAGTAAGAAAATATTGGGATGGTACGATTGTTGGGGTTGGTAATTTGAATCCGAAAGAAGCTGAAGAAGCGTTGCAAGAAGGAACAATTGACGTAGCTGCATTCGGAAGACCGTTAATTGCTAATCCAGATTTTGTTCATCGAATTAAACATGCTGAAAGTTTAGTTGAATATGACGCGAAAGAGCATCTTGCTACATTAATTTGAATAAAGATAAAAGGAGAACACATGGAGTGTTCTCCTTTTATTATGGAATTTCATAGGGGGAAGCGAGATGAGTGAAACGCTACTCGTTATTATTAGTATATTACTATTATTAATGTTGCTTTTAATCGTCTTTTTTATTATCACATTTTTTATAAAAAAACGGACGCATCATTCTATTTTAAAACTACATCCATACTTAGGAAGAATGCGTTACTTACTGGAAAAGATAGGGCCGGAATTCCGGCAATATTGGTTTGATCACGATACAGATGGAAAACCTTTTTCACGTTACGACTTTCAAAGTGTTATGTTTTTAGCGAAGTATCGCTCTGAAATACTTGGTTTTGGGTCGAAACGAGATTTTGAAGCATCTGGTTATTATATTGCTAATACGTTGTTTCCGGTATTAACAGAAGAATTAAGTGCGAACGTAACGCAAGAACGTGAAGGGAAAAAGTATGTGATTCATAAAGAAGGATTATTTTCAAGGAGAGAAAAATTGACAGCGGATACAACGAATCTTTGGTTATACGAAGAAGACGATGCAATTATCGTCGGCGAAAATCGTAAATATCCGTGGAAACTGTATGGCATGTTTGGGGCATCAGCAACTTCTTACGGTGCGATTGGCGAAAATTATATTTTAGCGAGCGGCTTTGGAGCGAAAATGGCAGGCGGATCGTGGATTAATACTGGTGAAGGTGGCGTTATTCCAGAACATTTACATACAGGGGCGAATATCGTTGCGCAAATTGGTCCAGGACTATTTGGATACCGTGATGAGGACGGGAATTTTTCAATGGAGAAATTTATGGAGAAAGTGAAAGAAAGTAATATTAAAGCATTTGAATTGAAATTTGGGCAAGGTGCGAAAATACGTGGTGGTCATTTAGAGGGGCAAAAAGTAAATGAGAAAATTGCTTCTGTTCGGAATGTACGAGTAGGAGAAACGATTAATTCTCCGAATCGATTTTCATTTTTGAACAATGCGGCAGATACACTTTATTTTATTCAGCGTTTGCAAGAAACTGGCGGGAAACCAATCGGTATGAAAATTGTAATTGGACAGCAGGAGCCGTTGGAAGATTTATTTAAAACGATGAAAGAGTTAAATATCTATCCGGATTTTATTACAATTGACGGTTCAGAAGGTGGATCAGGAGCAACATATAAATCGATGGCAGATAGTATGGGGATGCCGCTTATTCCAGCGTTACTGACATGTATTGATACAGCGAATCAGTATGGTGTTCGTGATAAATTCAAAGTGTTTGCCTCGGGGAAATTAATTACACCAGATAAAGTGGCAATTGCTTTAGCGATTGGTGCAGATGCTGTAAACTCGGCACGTGGTTTTATGATGGCAAGCGGTTGTATTATGGCGCTTCAATGTAACTCTGGCCAATGTCCATCTGGTGTGGCCACGACGAATCCGCACTATCAAAAAGCGTTAGATCCGTATGAGAAGAAGTGGCGAGTTATGAATTATATTATTAGTATGAGATATAGTTTGTTTTCGTTAGCAGCAGCAGCGGGAGTAAAGAGTCCGCGTCATTTAACGAGGGAGCATATTGTATTTAAAGATGAGGTGGGGCGGGTGGTGCCTCTTTTGGAATTATTTCCTATAATAAATCAAACCTAAAAGTATATTGAAAATGTAAGATTTTTCGAAGGGATAATCATATTATTTAGGAAATATTAGGAGTATAATGGGAAAAGATTTTAAAAATGACTATTTTTAGGGAGAGATTCACTTGCAGCAAGGTTCGTACAGTATTACAATTTTTTTACTCGTCATAGGGCTCGTTATATTTAGACGTATGCGTTCTATGAATCGGCCAATTAAAAATAAAGGAAGACGACTATTATTGCCATTATTCTTTTTATTACCAGGTTTTTCTTTATATGCTGCACCGATACAACTTGCTGGTTGGCAAATTGGGATAGCTGCTGGGATTGGACTGTTATTGTCAATTCCACTTATTATTTTAAGTGGGTATGAAGTGAGAGAAGATGGTCAAATTTATGCGAAAAAAAGTATTGCTTTTATTGCTACATTTTTAGTTATCGTTCTTTTACGTGCTTATTTTAGAAGACATTTACAAGGTTTAGATCCAAAGTCAATCGGCATTCTTTTCTACACTCTTGCGGTTTGTTATATAGTACCTTGGCGTATTGGCTGCTATATAAAATTTCGTAAAGTTTACGTAGAGAAAGAGAAAATTACGATGCCAATAAGCTAAAAGCCATGCATTTGTATGGCTTTTTCTTTTGGAAATTTGTCGGATAAATAAATGAAAATAAGAAGTGGAAAAGTGTTTTTTTGTTTTCTGAATATTTTTACTTTAATTTCTTTTAAAAACCGGGTAATCCACTGGGATAAAGGCGTTTATGAAGGTTTTCACATGCAGTAAAAAACACCTGTTCACTTGAAAGAACAAAAAATGTTTGTTAAGGTAGGGAACCATAAGCGAAAACAAGAAAATAGAAAAAGTCATTTTTCGAAATTTTGAATGGCTTATGTAACTAAGGGAGAGATTTGGTGAAGATTGAGATTATGGTTTCGCTTGCTATTTATATGGCAGGTATGTTGTATATCGGTTATTGGTCTTATAAGAAGACATCCGATTTATCAGATTATATGTTAGGCGGAAGGGGACTCGGTCCAGCAGTTACAGCTTTATCAGCTGGTGCTTCTGACATGAGTGGTTGGATGCTAATGGGATTACCTGGTGCGATGTATGCGACAGGGTTATCAAGTGTGTGGATTGCGATAGGTTTATTAATAGGTGCTTATGTAAACTATTTAATTCTTGCCCCGCGTTTGCGAACGTATACAGAAGTGGCTAATGATTCAATTACGATTCCAGACTTTTTAGAGAATCGATTTAAAGATCGTACGAAAATACTTCGTTTTGTCTCCGCTATCGTTATTTTAGTATTTTTCACATTTTATGCGTCGGCTGGTTTAGTATCAGGTGGACGTTTGTTTGAAAATTCTTTTAACCTTGATTATAAAATTGGTTTATTTGTAACTGTTGGTGTCGTAGTTGCTTATACACTATTCGGTGGTTTTTTAGCAGTAAGTTGGACCGACTTTGTGCAAGGGTGTATTATGTTTATTGCTCTCGTATTAGTACCAATTGTTGCTTTTACAGATGTCGGTGGTGTAACAGAAACATTCAATACGATTAAGCAAGTTGATGCATCGCATTTAGATATGTTTAAAGGGACCACAATTCTTGGTATTATTTCCTTTTTAGCATGGGGTCTTGGGTATTTTGGTCAACCACATATTATTGTCCGCTTTATGGCAATTACCTCTATTAAAGATTTGAAAACTTCTCGTAGAATCGGTATCGGTTGGATGACGATTTCAATTATAGGTGCAATGCTTACTGGTCTAGTTGGTATTGCTTATTACGCTAAAAATAATGCGACATTACAAGATCCGGAAATGGTCTTTGTAACATTCTCAAATATTTTATTCCATCCGTACATTACTGGATTTTTATTATCAGCTATTTTGGCTTCGATTATGAGTAGTATTTCCTCGCAATTACTTGTTATTTCAAGTGCAGTAACGGAAGATTTCTATAAAACATTTTTCCGTCGTAACGCAAGTGATAAAGAACTTGTATTTATCGGTAGACTGTCAGTTTTAGTAGTAGCTATGATCGCAGTTGTTTTAGCGTATCATCCAAGTGATACAATTTTAACACTCGTCGGTTATGCTTGGGCAGGATTTGGTTCAGCATTCGGACCTGCCATTTTATTAAGTTTATATTGGAAGAGAACGAACAAATGGGGCGTTCTTGCTGGAATGATTGTTGGTGCAGTAGTTGTAATTACTTGGGTACAAATTCCAAGTTTAAAAGCGACTATGTATGAAATGGTACCTGGATTCTTCTGTAGCTTATTAGCTGTGATTGTTATAAGTTTATTAACGAAAGAACCAGTTAAAGCAATTCATCGTGAATTTAATGAGATGGAAGCAGTGCTGGAAGAAGAAACGAAATGATCAGCGAAGAGAGTAAACGAAACTGGCGTTTACTCTCTTTTTATTTAAAATGAAAATAAGGAACTTGTTGACAACTAAAAGTAAGTAACTTATAATAAATTTGAGTTCGAGTTAATTTGTACTTTGAATAAAGATTTCAAATGGATTAAATATTTTTTTTAATAATTATCTCGAATTTGAGATAATTTAAGGAACTGGAAGTTAATGTGTAATTTTAAAATCAATATCTCGAATTCGAGATAAAATTATCATGACGGATTTTACTAGTCAGTATGGACAAAATGAATAATGAATCTTAATGTAAAGCAATTTTTATAATGGAATAAAAAAGGAGTGGAAGAAATGGAAAAGAAAACAATGGGCATCCACCATATTACAGCGATTGTAGGGCATCCACAAGAAAATGTAGATTTTTACGCTGGTGTGTTAGGTTTACGTTTAGTGAAACAAACAGTGAATTTTGATGATCCAGGTACGTACCATCTTTATTTTGGTAATGAAGGAGGAAAACCGGGAACAATTATTA
This sequence comes from Bacillus sp. FSL W8-0519, assembly GCF_038005585.1. Lineage (NCBI taxonomy): Bacteria > Bacillati > Bacillota > Bacilli > Caryophanales > Bacillaceae > Bacillus > Bacillus sp. FSL W8-0519. Next base: position 3,458,589 of record NZ_JBBOTL010000001.1, on the reverse strand, counting down.
CGTTTTTCCCATGGGCAGGTGCTCGTCAAGGAGTTATTGGTGACGGTCAAGTAGGAATCACTTCTTATGTTGTACCAAAAGGGGCAATGGAGTTTTGGGAAAATAGATTAGAAAAATTCGATGTTTCGTATACAAAAATGACTCGATTTGGGGAACAGTACTTAGAATTTGATGATCCACATGGTTTGCATATAGAATTAGTAGAAAGAGAAGAAGGCGAATTAAATAATTGGACTTTTGGGGAAGTTACGCCAGAAGTAGCAATTAAAGGATTTGGCGGTGCAGTTCTTTTATCAACGCAGCCTCAAAAAACTGCTGAACTGTTAGAACATATCATGGGTCTTGAGAAAATTGGAGAAGAGGGTGAATTTGTTCGATTCCGTTCTTCTGCTAATATTGGCAATATTATTGATTTGAAATTATCGACAATCGGACGCGGTCAAATGGGTGTTGGTACAGTTCATCATATTGCTTGGAGAGCGAGTGACGATGCTGATCAGCTAGATTGGAAAGAGCATGTGTCCCGTTTTGGATACCACGTAACTCCTGTACAAGATCGAAATTATTTTAACGCAATTTATTTTAGAGAACACGGTGAAATTTTATTTGAAATTGCAACAGATCCCCCTGGTTTCGCTCATGATGAATCGTTAGAGACGATGGGTGAGGAATTAAAGTTACCGGAACAATATGAAAAACATAGAAAACAGATTGAACAAACGCTTTTACCATTTGAAGTGAGAAATTTAGATTAAAGTGATTGAAAGGGGAAAAGGATTATGATGAAACATGTTTTTCAAAAAGGAAAAGATACGTCAAAACCAGTATTGCTATTACTTCATGGTACAGGAGGTAATGAATTAGATTTATTACCACTTGCAGAAATAATGGATCCGGAAGCTTCAGTATTAAGTGTCCGTGGAAATGTATTAGAGAATGGGATGCCACGTTTCTTCCGTCGATTAGCAGAAGGTATTTTTGATGAAGAGGATCTTATTTTCCGTACGAAGGAATTAAATGAGTTTTTAGACGAAGCTGCAAAAACATATGAATTTGATAGAAATAACATTGTAGCTATCGGTTATTCAAATGGAGCAAACATTGCGGCAAGCTTATTATTCCACTACGAAAATGCGTTAAAAGGTGCTGTGCTTCATCACCCAATGGTGCCTAGAAGAGGAACACAATTGCCTAATTTAGCTGGGAAATCCGTGTTTATTGCTGCTGGGACAAATGATCCAATTTGTTCATCTTCTGAGTCAGAGGAATTGAAGCTACTATTAGAAAATGCAAACGCTAATGTAACAATGCATTGGGAAAATAGAGGACATCAATTAACGATGGGTGAAGTAGAAAAAGCAAAAGAATGGTATGGAAAAACAGTTCTATAAGTATAAATAATAAAAGAAGCATCTGCTAATCGTTAGCAGATGCTTCTTTTATTATTTAAGACTGGATTGCAAGGTGAGGTGAAGAAAGTGGTAGGTGAATATCAACGACCGTACCTTTATTTAATTCACTTGAAATGTGTAATTTACCATGATGTTCTTCAATTATTTTGTAACACATCATTAATCCTAGCCCTGTGCCTTTTTCTTTTAAACTATAAAAAGGTTCGCCTAAACGGGAGATACGATCTTCTGGGATACCGCAACCTTCATCGATGATCCGTATTAAGATGAAATTACCCTCTAATGGTTTTGTTTGGATGAAAATATTTCCGCCATTTGGCATTGCTTCAATCGCATTTTTTAATATATTTATAAAAACTTGTTTTAATTGGTTACCGTCACATTGAATGTCATATACGTAATCAAAATGATCCATAATGATATGAACGCTATGCATAATTGCGGTTGGTAAAATAAATGTAACTACCTCTTCAATTAAAGTTTGTATGTTACAAGTTTGGATTGCTAATACTTGTGGTTTAGACATCGCCATAAATTGACTCGTGATAGATTCCATCTGTGAAATTTCACTTAACATAACATCGATATACCACTTCTGCTCCTCATTTATTTCAGGGAGTAGCAATGTTAGAAAACCTTTTAGAGAAGTGAGTGGATTTCGAATTTCATGAGCAATTCCAGCTGTCAGTTGTCCGACTACTGCGAGCTTTTCAGATTTTCGTAATAACTTTTCCGTTTCCTTTAGCTCAGTAATATCTCTTCCCATTACGATAAGACCTTTACGGGAGCCGTCAGGGTGATAGAGAGGAACTTTCGATATACTTAAGATTAGGTCGAAATCATCTCTATGAATAATAAATTCTTCACCATGAAGAATTTGTCTTTGTTGCCATGCTAATTCATCGACTTCTTCACAATGTAAAAAAGCTTCTCGGTACGCTTCATTATATTGAATGAGTTCACTATCTTTTTTTCCGTGGTAAGGTACATGATGGAAATTGAAGCAAGAAAGTGCGTAGTCATTTGCCTCAAGCCAGCGCCCTTCATGATCTTTAAATATAACAAACGCAGGCATGGAGTTTACTAATGTGCGTAATCTCTTCTCACTTTCTTTCAGCTTTTTCTCAATTCTTTCTGATTTTTCAAGAGGCTTCATAATGGCATATACGCCAGTTAGACGATTTTGGACAAAAATAGGAACTAGTTTTGTCACGACATCTAATAAGAATCCATCTTTATGATAAATAGATAAAATATACTCTTGTTGATTATCCGCTTCCGTATTCTTTATATTTTGTAATACTTGCTCAGAAATATGAGCTTCTAAAATCGAGGTAATGCTTTTTCGCTCTAATTCTGAAGAAGTGTAACCTAGTATTCTTTCAGCAGAAGGATTAGTGTGTATAATAATTCCCTCTAAATTTAATGAAATAATACCATCAGGGTTGTGTTCGAACAGAGATGCGTACATTTCTGCTAATGAACGATCTTGTATATGGTTTCGCAAACGTCTAGAAATGTTCGGATGACGTTTTTTTTGAGTTGATGAATATTTTTTACGACTCATAATAGTTCCTCCGTACAAATAGCATCTAAAAAGATTTGTCTATTCATAACTATAATATAGATGTAACGTGTATTTCTATAAAAAATGGAAGTTATATAATAAATTTTGTTTTCTTTATTTTGGAAAAGTACGTATAGGGTGGTAATAAGGGGAGCTTATATTGTTTTATAAATCATTTGTAAGTTACAGGAGTAGGTTTTCCTTATAACATTAGGGTAGAAGAGGGGGAGAGAAAATGAGAACTTATATTCAAGGGATCGATCATGTACAAGTAGCTGCGCCTGTAGGGTGTGAAGAAGAAGCGCGAGAGTTTTATAGTAATAAAATTGGTATGGAGGAAATCCCAAAGCCAGAGGAATTAAAGAAGCGCGGTGGGTGCTGGTTTAAGTGTGGAAATCAAGAGATTCATATCGGAGTTGAGCAAAACTTTACCCCAGCTAAAAAGGCACATCCGGCTTTTTATGTTTTAAACATAGATGAATTTAAACAAGCGTTAATACAGCAAGGCATTGAAGTAATAGATGATCATGCACGACCAGATGTAATTCGATTTTATGTGTCAGATCCGTTCGGAAATCGAATTGAATTTATGGAAAATAAAAACTAGGTGGAAATCCACCTAGTTTTTTAACCTTTTCTAAACAATCCTAATACTTCAACCGTTTCTGTAATGTTAACAAATGCATGAGGGTCAATTTCAGAAATTGTTAATTTCATACTTGCTAATTCTTCACGAGAAATGACTGTCATAAGTACACGTTTCTTTTCGCTAGAATAAGCACCTTCGCCATCAAGTAATGTAATGCCACGTACAACAGTTGAAAGAAGTTGTTTTTTCATTTTTTCTGCTTCATTTGTTACAATCATAAGTGTAACCTTCCGATGTTTCGTATGAATAGCATCAATAACTTTACCAGTTACATAAATCGAAAGTAAGCTTGTAAGAGCAACATCCCAAGTGAAGAAGAATCCTGCAATGATTACAACGACTGCATTTAAAATAATAAGGAATCCGCCAAGTTTAATATCTCTTTTGCGAGATAACAACATACCGATAATATCAAATCCACCAGTTGATCCATTACAGTTAAAAACAAGACCGATACCAGCTCCGGCAATAACACCACCAAAGATAGATGATAAAAGTGGATCTGTTGCTACGACTTTCACTGGAACATAGTATAATGCAACAGATAATACAATAACAGAGACAATCGTGTTAAAAATGACTTTTTTTCCAAGACCTATGTATCCTAAAATAAGGATAGGTAAGTTTAATACAAAGTTAATAATACCTGTGTTTACAGGAGTTACAATCCCTAAAATAATAGCAATTCCGCCAATTCCACTACTTAAAATTTTGTGGGGGATAAGGAAAAGATTAAAGGCAATCGCAATAATAATAGAACCAATAATAACACCAAGAAATCTGACCATCTCTTTCCCGTCCTTCACTGAAAAATTCATATTATTTCAAGATTATATATGATATTGAAAGTTTTGGGTAAAAACAGTTTATTTCGGAAAATTAGATTAATCAAAAGAATTTGAGTATTTTACCATTTGAAAGGGGATACAGTTGTGAAGATAAAAACATATCAACAGAAAAGCCCGTTGAAGCAAGAATGTGAGGATTCTTATTTTTGTAATGAAGAAAAAAAGATTTATGGTGTATGTGACGGTGCAACACCACTTGTCTCATTTCGTGATGAAAAGGGACATAATGGAGCATACATCGCTTCACATTTATTTGCAAGTTATTTTAATTCATTCCGCGAAAATCATAGTTTACAAGTTGCAGTTGCAAAAGCAAATGAAGCATTGCAAAGAAAAATGTTAGCATATGGAGTAGATACGAGAAAGAAAGAGCATTTGTGGTGCACATGTATCGCGGCAGTCCAAATAGTTGGTGAGAAAATTGAATACGCACAGTTAGGGGACTGTATGATTGTCACAATATTTCGAAAAGGAACGATGCAAGTATTAACGAAAGATACGGTTGAAGGAATTAGTAAACGAGCAAAAAAGAAAAGAGAAGAAGATCGTAAAAAAGGGTTATCTGTACCAGAAGAACATGTTTTTCAAGATGTGCGAGAACAGTTAAAATACAATCGTTATCTTGCAAATGTGAAGGGGGGATATTCCGTTGCGAATGGAATGAAAGAAGCAATTCATTATTTGCAGCATGGGGAATTACATGTAGATGAAGTGAGTGGGATTTTTATTTGTTCAGACGGATTATTCCACCCAGATTGGCCACTCGAACAAACTGTTGCATATATAAGAAAGAATAGTATAAATGAATATGTAGCAATTATTGAAGAGTTAGAAGGGGAAAAGAGAATACGACCAGATGATAAAACAATTATGATGATTGATTTTTAAGGGGGATATTCAAATGGAAATTAAATGTGTAAATTTAGCATTTCAAGATGAATTAGTTCCTTTAGAAAAAGTAAACAAACTGATTATTCACCATACATCCGAAGATGGATGGGATGTGTATAAAACACATGAATTTCATCAAAAAGTAAGAGGGTGGAGCGGGATCGGTTACAATTATTTTATTGAAGAAGATGGAACTGTAGTCGAAGGACGTGGTTTACATATTGGAGCACATGCGAAAGATCATAATAGAGATACAATTGGAATATGTATGACGGGTAATTTTGATAAATATGATCCAACTACCGCACAAATGAATGCATTATATTCTTTATGTAAAATGTTTATGAATCGGTTTGCTATAAAGAAAGAAAATATACTCGGTCATAGGGAGCTAGAAGGCGTTACAAAAAGTTGTCCTGGAAAGCGTTTTTCTATGGTAGAGTTAAGAAACATACTATCTTACATATAGAGGAGTAATAAACGATGATGAATATAAAAATACCAAATGATAAAAAAGAAGAGCTTGTAGCACAAATTCAGCAATTTTTCGTTGAAGAAGATTTAGATGAAATTGGACGTTTCCAAGCAGAGCGTTTAATAGAAGAAATGATTAAATTAGTTGGACCATTTGCATACAATCAAGCAATTGGAGAGGCAAGAAAGCTTGTAACAGAGAAACTATCTAATATTGAAGAAGATTTGTATGTGTTAGAGAAAAATGAAGGGAAGTAAGCTTTCGTCAATTATAAAATAAGTGTTATGTCACGGCCTTTTTCGATGTTTTATTTGGAAAAGGCCGTGACATTTTTTTATTGTCATCAGGGAAATAATGAAACTTATTCCTCTATCTCGTACTCCATTCTTTTGCCATTTCATCATGATATGCTTCTGTCCAATGATATGGTTGCAACTCTTTTAAAGGTTTAAAAATAATATCTTGTTTAGCATTTGTAATCGCACACTGTACTTTTGGTCCCCAATAAAATAAACGTTCTTGGCATACACCACAAGGCGAGAGTACCTTTAATTCAGAATGCTCATTTTCTCTCGCAAGACAAATAGAATGTGTAACTTTCTTTTGAAATTTATGAGCTTCTAAAATTGCACCTGTTTCCATACAAAGTTCAGTTGAAGCATTTATTACATCCGGAGCAACGCTTGTATAAATTGTTCCATCTTCTACACGAATCGCTGCGGCTCCACCCCAATCGTTTGGATATCTTTGTTCAATTAACTGTTTCACCACATCATATAATTGTTGCTCAATATTCAATTTCTTTTCCTCATTTCTGCCCAAATTCAGGGTTTTTTATTTCGGAATATTCTTTCTTTTATCATGATAACATAAACAAAAAAATAGAATGAACTTTTAATTTCAAGCCATCTTTTTTGCCAAAAGGAACGTTTTTTATAAAAAAATTGAGATTAAAAATATATTATCTTAATTTTATCTTTTTTTAATAATTTGTTTATGGGCAATTTATAGTTCCTATTTATAATTCCTATATATAGCAGCTATTGATACTACAAATAAGAAATTTGGATGTGTAACACTTTGTATTCCATTAGCTGTAATCAAAATTTATAACATAAATTGCGCACATAGAATCTTCTTTTGAAAGAAAAGTGGTGTAATTATTTGTTAAATGAAGGAAGGGATTGGGAAGCTATGAATAAAACAATTTTAAAAACATGTATCATATCAGCAGTTTTAGGTGGAAGTCTATTAAGTGAAACGACTGGAGAGGTGAAAGCAGAAGTAGTTACACCAAACACGAATCATACTGGGGTATTCAAAGATGTTCCAAAGGGGCACTGGGCATATGAGGCGATTCAGCAATTAACAGACGAGAAAATCATTTTCGGCTATGATGATGGAAGATTTGGTTTTGGAGATAACGTGACACGCGAACAAGTTGCAGCTTTACTATATCGTTATTTTAATTTGGCAGAAGACAAAAATTATCAGAACCCATATGGAGACGTAAGTGAAGATTCGACAAGTTATATAAAGGAGATTTTGTCTTTAACAGAAATGGGCGTTTTTAAGGGTGACGAGCATGGGAATTTTAGACCGAAGGCTTCCTTAACGCGTGCAGAAATGGCACAAGTTCTTACAAATGCTTTTCATTTAAAGGCAAAGAGTGATCACACTTTTAATGACGTTTCAACGAACTCATGGGCAAGCAATGCAATTAGTGCTGTTCAAACAAATAATATTGCAAAAGGAGTAGGCGGAGGAAATTTTGCTCCAAATATGGATGTGACGCGTGAACAGTATGCACAATTTTTATACAATGCAATACAAGAAACTAAGCAAACTCAAAAGACGAAGGGGCAACAACTAGCTAGTATACTTGGTGAAACAAACTGGCAAGGGACAAAAGTCTATGACAAAGATCATAATGATGTAACGAAAGAAAATCAAAATTTCATCGGGCTTGCAAAATATGATGCTAAAACGGCAAGGTATGAATTTTTTAATGCAAGTACAGGAGAGAGTCGTAATGATAGCGGTACCTTTTTTATAACGAATGATGGAAAGAAAAGAGTACTAATTTCTGAGACGCAAAATTATCAAGCAGTTGTTGAATTAACGCAATTAGATAAGGAGAAATTTACATATAAAAGAATGGGGAAAGATACAAAAGGGAACGATGTAGAGGTGTTTGTTGAACATATTCCGTACCATGAAAAAGAACTTTCTTTCACGCGGCCTGATAAAAATTTAGAAAGTTCGACAGGTAAAATAGTTAAAGATGTTGATGGAGATGAAATTTTATCTAGTACACTATGGAACGGAACGGTGGTATTAGACGACCAAGGTAATGATGTAACAAAATATAACTCAAACTTAATCAGTCTAGCAAAATACGATAAAAATACAAATAAATACGAATTTTTCAATGTGAATACTGGAGAAAGTCGTGGAGACTACGGTTTCTTTGATGTTGTACATGGTAATAAAATAAGAGCTCACGTTTCGTTAGGAAATAATAAATACGGTGCAGTTCTTGAACTTACAGAATTAAATAAAGAAAAATTTACGTATACAAGAATGGGGAAAGATGCGAATGGAAAAGATATAAAAATCTTTGTTGAGCATGAACCGTATACAGGTGATCTAAAACCAAATTTCACAAAGTAAGCCTTTACTGTAGCAAAGCATTATGTTAGAAAATGTTAGTAAGGAAAAGCTTAAGGGTTGGGTAGTTAAAATAGTTATTTATAGACAAATAGATGCCTTGAGGCATCTATTTGTCGTTTTAAAATGATTTTTTATGGGTGCAATTTCTCTTTTCTCAAATCTAGTAACTTACTACTTGCACAACCCTACATTTTCGTTTTTTATTTATTTTCTTTATTCTCTTTATATTCATTAACTTTCTTTTTTACATTACCGACAGTATCTTTAGCAGTGCCTTTTACCTTATCCCATTTTCCTTCAGCTTGTAATTTCTTATTATCAGTTACTTTCCCGACAACTTCTTTTACTTCACCTTTTACTTTATCAATAGCACCTTCTACTTTTTCTTTTAAACCATGATCATGCTTTGTCATACATTTCTCCTCCTTGTAGTTTGATTAGAATTCTCTTTTCATATTGCAAGTTGAATGATGTATCTAGCAATAGCGTAACAGATTTAGTTTGAATATTCAAATGGTTAATAGAGTTGAAAAGGAATTGTCATAAAGTGTATAAAGTAGTAATGAGAAGAGAAAGGATGTTAATTATATGTTTTTGGCGGTCCAGATTGATTTTGTATAAGCGATCTTCATATGGGCACGTTCCATATTATTTTGACTGCTGCTACCGAATCTTGCTTGTCCGACTATTAAATGACAATTGGATTCAATAGCTGTTTCAATTCGTTTTTGAATTAATGCAGTGTGACAACCTTTACGCTGAAATTCTGGCAAAGTAGCAGAAGCAGCTAATGATGCGACACCCTTATTTATATACAGGACACCAATGCCCGCAGGAATGTTTTGAACTTCAGCTATGAAAAAATGCCATCCTGGTTTATTGTGGAGAATTTCGTTATTTTGGCGCACGCCATCTTTTGTAAAGGATGGCATGTTAAATCCACGTACATATATGTCTGCAAAAACATCAAACTCATTTTCTTTTAGTTTGCGTACTGAAATGTTAGAAGGAAGAAGGGACGGATCTTCTCGCGGTGTACTATATAAAGCGGTATGGAAGCTAGATTGATAAAAACCTTTTTGAGATAAGTATTGAAATAGTTCAGCTGTACCTTGCGCTGGTGTAATTTCAAAACGGCAAGGAATTTGTAGTGATTGATAATAAGAGAGAATCGCATCTATCTCATCTGTATTTGTAAAGGTAACGCCTTTTACTGTATTAAAAGCAGGACCAGCAATTACTTTTGATGAAAAGGCAGTGGCACTACCGAACTTTTTCACTTGTACCTGCATTGGATTTCCGTCCATTGCTTGTAATAGTGCTAATCTAGAAGAAAGCATATGTATTTCTGTGTTTTCAATTTCTTGTGCGGTATTGATTGTCATAATTGTACTCATGAGATTCCCCCGTCAATAAATATATTTCATAGTACATATACGATGTTTGTTCTGAGATTCCTGTTGAAATGTAAGAGAATAAGAGGTTTTTTGGAAGGGAAATGGAAGTGAACTGTCGAAGGGAGTAGAAACAGATTAAAGGTGGTGCTCTCATGAAACAGAAAGACGTGCAGACATGCTCTAATTGTGGTTCTCAAAATATAGGAGAAGGTGAGTTTGTCGGTTATGCACAAATACGGAAAAAGGAGACGATGTTCACATCTTCACCAGTAGATGCTTATATTTGTACAGATTGCGGGAATGTCCTTTTATTAAAAGTACGACATTATGAAAAGTTTAAGCAGAAGCCGTTATGATTATTAAAAAGTGTTTTTATTAGGGAAGTTAATAGGAGAAATATTTACATATATATGAATATGCCTTATATAAAGAGATGACAACATATACTGTGTGGGATGCTTATGAATCGTTGCACAACGTACAAAAATGTATAGAAGAAATTGTGAATTAGTATGAGAAAGAAAAATTAGCTCATCTTAGAATATTTCATATCGAAAACTCCTTTATAAATAAAGGAGTTTTTTATTTTTTATAACAATAATTACCTTTGATTGTTATAATTGGTTATCGAGGTGGGGTGTTTTATAAACGCTATAATCATAGAAGAAAACTAGCTAAATCTTATAGAAAACCGCTATATAACATAATCGCAACCGTAAGTTGACAAAGTGCAACCGCAGGAAGATAGAGATAAGGGCTATGTTTACATACAATTTAGTTAAGAAAACGAAGGGGGACACACATATGGGATTTGGTGAGAAGCTTTTTAAATTAAGAAAAGAAAAGGGTCTTTCTCAAGAAGCATTAGCTGAGAAATTAAACACAACAAGGCAAGCAGTTAGTAAATGGGAAAATGGTCAAGGGTTTCCTGAAACTGAAAAATTAATAATGATTGGAAATGTATTCGAAGTATCTCTTGATTATTTATTAAAAGAAAATGCTGAACAAAGTAACGAAAAGGAAAATGGTTATTACGTAAGCAAGGAAATGGCAGAAGGGTATATAGCGTATGGACAAAAAATTTCTAAATATATAGCGCTAGGATTTAGTTTACTCATTTTATCTACAATACCGTATTTATTATTTAAAGAAAATGCAACAATGTCGACATTCCTTGTCATTATTGTTGCTGTTCTTGGAATTGGAGCGATGATGGTACCTGTAACGATAGAAGAGAGTCGATACAATGTATTGAAAAAGGAAGAACTATTATTTGATCAAAACTTTCTAAAAGAATTCACAAAGAGATATGCGATTATTAAGAAAAAGTATGCTGCAGTAATGATCGTTGGATTTTGTTTTATAGCTGCAGGCGCAATCCCGTTTTTGTTTGAGAAAAAGCATATCACTTCAGGGGAATTAGTGCAGTATTACCCTTACTGTGTTGTACTTATTGCTATCGGAGTTTATCTTTTTGTTCGTGTGTTAGGAGTATTAGAGGCGTATCGAATTTTAGTAGAAAATAAAGAATATAGTAATCGTCTTATTTTTAAACTGAAAAAGAAAGTGAGAGAAAAAGTGGATAATTTTTAATAGGAGAAAACATATTTTTATGAAAAGTTAAGATAGGAGTGTAATGATGTCAAATCTTCTAGAAATTGAAAATTTAAGTAAATCATTTGGAAACAAAGTTGTTTTAAGAGATGTTTCTTTCAATGTGCCGTCTGGATCAATTGTTGGATTCATTGGTAACAATGGAGCTGGGAAATCAACAACCTTTAAAACAGTACTAGAATTAATTTCTAAAGATAGTGGTACAGTAAAAATATTTGGTGAAGAAAATATAAATAAAGATGCCAAGATTAAGGAAAAGATAGGAGTCGTATTTGATGCTATGAATCTACCGGCTCATCTTACGATAAAGCAACTAAACAAAGTTTTTGAAAAGATGTTTGAATCTTGGGATCAAGATAATTTTTATCGATTAGTTCATACTTTTTCTTTACCTACTAATGAGAAAGTAGGTAAATTCTCGCGTGGAATGTCAATGAAACTAACTATAGCTGTTGCGTTATCGCATAATGCAAAATTATTAATCCTAGATGAAGCGACGGGTGGTCTCGATCCTTCATCTAGAGAAGAGGTGTTAGAGGAATTAAAAAGTTTTGTGAGTAAAAGTAATGGTGGTATACTACTTTCTTCTCATATTATGAGTGATGTAGAAAAAATAGCTAGCCATCTTATCATTATAAAAGATGGAGAAATTTTATTGAATGAAGAAAAGAATAAGGTTTTGAACAATTATGCCATTGTAGATGTTGATGAGGAACAACTAACTTTAATCAACAAAGATATAGTTGTGGTGAAAAAGAATAATGGCTCTTATTTCAATGTACTTGTATCAGATGTGCATAAACTACCAAATGGGATTGCACATAGAACCATTTCGATAGAAGAAATGAGTGTCTTATTAACGAGGAGTGAAAAATAAATGAGAGGTTTATTATTGACAAACTATTATCTAGTGTATCGAACTTTCTTTACGTTCATGGGAATAGCGATATTAGGATCGGGATTTGTTTTTTATTTTGGTAATGCTTCAATGTACCGTTTAATTGCTACGTTTATTATCTTTTTTGCTGCAATTCCTGCACTTGAAGTTATTAAATATGAGAGTAAGTCAGGTTATGAAAAATATGTACTTACTTTACCGGTTACTAGAAATAACATTGTACAAAGTCATTACCTTTTCTATTTTTTAGTTGTAATTATTGGTACTTTATTGTCGTATGGCATATTTTATATACATAGTTTCGTTTCAGATACACCAATTGATGATGGGATATTTAAGAGTGTTTCTTTAGGGACGTTTATCATCCTTAATGCCGGAGCAATAGCCTATCCACTCCTCTATATTTTTGGAGCAGAAAAATCTGATGCTATTACAATTGGAGGCGCATGCGGGGGACTTGTAACTTATTTTGGATTACAAAGTGTAATTGGCTATCTAATAGAACAATTTCCAATATCAAATTTAAATTTATCTGTATACGTTTCCATTATATATACAATATTTGGCGTTATTATATATATCTTTTCTTTTGTTATTTCGGTATTTATATATCGTAAGAAGGAGTTTTAATGTGTTTTCTCTTAGTATTTTCTGAATTATTTCCAAAGAAATAATTCAGAAAATACAGAAAAATATCGTGATTATTTGTGGAAGTCTGTTATAATAAACAAAAAAATGAAAACGCTTTAAAGGGGGATGTAACCAATATGATGATGAATGTACCGCTAACAATTAGTTCTATGATGGAAAGAGCAGAAAAACTGTTTTCGAAGAAAGAAATTGTTTCACGGACACATGACACAGTTACGACATTAACGTATAAGCAGTTAGGTGAAAGAACGAGAAGGCTTTCCAGTGCGTTAAAAAAATTAGGAATTAAAGAAGGCGAGCGTATAGGAACGTTAGCGTGGAATCATCATCGACATGTGGAAGCGTATTTTGCTATTCCTGGTATTGCTTCCGTTTTACACACAATTAATATTCGTTTATCTCCTCAACATATTTCATACATTATTCAGCACGCAGAAGATCGAATTCTACTTATTGATGAAGATCTTGTACCACTTGTTGAAAAAATTCAATCTGAATTATCAACTGTACAAGCCTACATTATTATGACTGATAAAGATGGACTTCCAAATACTACGCTAGAACCTGTATATCATTATGAAAAGCTATTAGAAGAAGGCGATCCAAATTTCCAATTTGTAAAAGATATTGATGAAAATACACCTGCTGGTATGTGCTATACGTCAGCGACTACAGGAAATCCAAAAGGTGTTGTATATACGCATCGTAGTACTGTACTGCATTGTATGGCACTCGGTTTAGCGGATACAGCTGCTTTATCGGAAAGTGACGCGGCGATGGCAATTGTACCGATGTTCCATGTGAATGCTTGGGGACTTCCTTTCGCTGCTACTTGGTTTGGATCAAAACAAGTTCTTCCAGGACCGATGTTTACGCCGAAAATTTTATTAGAAATGATTCAATCTGAAAAAGTGACGTTAGCTGCCGGTGTGCCGACAATTTGGCTTGGTGTATTACAAGAGTTAGAAAATAATAGTTATGATTTATCTAGTATGACGAGAATACTATGTGGTGGTGCAGCCGCACCGAAAAGTGTTATTAAAGCATTTGAACAGAAACACAATGTTCCTTTCATCCATGCATATGGTATGACCGAAACAAGCCCACTCGTAACACTTGCACGTTTAAAAAGTTATGAAACAGAATTATCGTATGAAGAGCAATTAGAAATTAGATCAAAGCAAGGGTATCTTGTCCCTGGTGTAGAAATGAAAGTAGTCGGTACAAATGGTGAAGTGAAGTGGGATAGTACGGAGATGGGAGAGCTATGTTTACGAGCACCATGGATCGCTGCAAGCTATTATAACGATGAGCGTACGGTCGAAGGTTTTCGTGATGGTTGGTTATATACTGGTGATGTTGTCACAGTGGACGAGGAAGGCTGCGTAAAAATTGTTGACCGTACGAAAGATGTGATTAAAAGCGGAGGCGAGTGGATTTCTTCAGTAGACCTTGAAAATGCTTTAATGGCACATGATGCTATATTTGAAGCAGCTGTCGTTGCTGTTCCTCATCCGCAGTGGCAAGAGCGCCCTGTTGCCTGCGTCGTTCAAAAGAAAAATAGTACAGTTACGAAAGAGGAAATATATGAGTTTTTAAAACCACAGTTTGCGAAGTGGTGGTTACCAGACGATATTGTATTTATGGAAGAAATACCGAAAACATCTGTTGGGAAGTTTTTAAAACAAGCGCTTCGGAAAGAACTTGAGCATTTGCATAAAGAGAAATAATGGAATTTATATTTGTAAACCTAATTTAAAAATAAGTTGACAAACGCTAGATAGAAAGATAATATAACTCCTATAATATGTTACCTAAAAAATATTTTAAGTTTACAAATGGGAGAAGCAAATATGAATACAAAAAACTTAGTTTTCGTCGCTTTATTTAGTTCTATTATGGGAGTGTTAGGGTTAATACCTCCGATTGCTCTTTCTATTACACCAGTTCCAATTACATTGCAATCACTCGGTGTTATGCTTGCCGGTGGGTTGTTAGGATCACGTCTAGGTGCATTAAGTCAGCTTATTTTCTTACTTATTGTAGGAGTAGGAGCACCATTACTTGCTGGTGGACGCGGTGGCCTTAGTGTATTTGTTGGGCCAAGTGCAGGATATTTACTTGGTTATATCGTTGGAGCGTTTGTCATTGGCTATTTAATTGAGCGTTTACGTGAAGTTTCTATTATAAAAGTATTATGTATTAATATAATTGGTGGTATTTTCGTAGTTTATGTATTTGGTATCCTTGTGCAAGCTTTCGTAATGGATATTTCTGTATGGGAAACGATGAAAGTGAGTGTTGTGTTTTTACCAGGTGATTGCATAAAAGCGATTATAGCAGCAGTTCTTGTAACAAAATTACACCGTTCATTGAAATATATTATTACGCCTACTCTAAAGAGAAGCAAATATACAAATGCGGGATAAGAAAGAGAAGAAACACGTTCGTTGCGTGTTTCTTTTTATTATTTTGGAAAGAAAGGACGTCTCATATGGGTATTACAAAAGAATATAAAAAGCATGCCTCTTTACAACCAAATAAAATAGCAATTAAGGAAAATGATAGAGTTTTAACATATGAAGATTGGTACGAGTCAGTATGTAAAGTAGCGAATTGGTTGCACGCAACAGAATCGAAGAGTAAAAGAGTAGCAATTGTATTAGAAAATCGCATGGAGTTTTTACAACTATTTGCAGGTGCCGCTATGGCCGGATGGGTTTGTGTGCCATTAGATATAAAATGGAAAAAGGATGAGCTAAAGGAAAGACTAGCAATCAGTAATTCAGATATGATTATTGCGGAACGATATAAATTAAATGATATTTCCGATGAAGAAGGAAGAATAATTGAAATTGATAAATGGAAACAAATAATAGAGAACTATCTTCCTACAGAGCACATTGTAGAAAGTTTACAAGATGCTCCTTTTTATATGGGATTTACATCAGGATCAACAGGAAAGGCAAAGGCATTTTTACGTGCGCAACAATCGTGGGTTCATAGTTTTAATTGTAATATACATGACTTTCATATGAAAAAAGAAGACTCTATTTTAATAGCTGGAGCGCTCGTTCACTCTCTTTTCTTATACGGTGCAATAAGTGCATTATATATAGGTCAAACCGTACATATTATGAGGAAGTTTATTCCAAATCAAGTGTTAGATAAGTTAGAAACTGAAAATATTTCGGTCATGTACACCGTACCAACAATGCTGGAATCTTTATATAAAGAAAATAGAGTAATAGAAAATGAAATGAAAATAATTTCGTCAGGAGCGAAGTGGGAAGCTGAAGCGAAAGAAAAAATAAAGAGTATATTTCCTTATGCGAAAAGATATGAATTTTACGGTGCATCGGAACTGAGTTTTGTAACAGCATTAGTTGATGAAGAGAGCGAAAGAAGGCCAAATTCAGTAGGGAAACCTTGTCACAATGTGCAAGTTCGAGTATGTAATGAGGCAGGAAAAGAAGTACAGAAAGGTGAGATAGGAACTGTTTATGTGAAAAGTGATCAGTTTTTTATGGGATACATAATAGATGGGGTTTTAGCACGGGAGTTGAATGCAGATGGCTGGATGACAGTGCGAGATGTAGGTTATGAAGATGAAGAAGGATTTATTTATATTGTCGGTAGAGAGAAGAATATGATTTTATTTGGAGGAATTAATATTTTCCCAGAAGAAATAGAAAGCGTATTACATGAACATCCAGCTGTTGATGAAATAGTTGTAATTGGTGTGGAAGATAGTTACTGGGGTGAAAAACCTGTCGCCATCGTAAAAGGAAGTGCTACGAAGCAACAATTAAAAAGTTTTTGCTTACAACGATTATCCTCTTTTAAAATACCGAAAGAATGGTATTTTGTAGATGAAATACCTTATACAAATAGCGGGAAAATCGCTCGTATGGAAGCAAAAGATATGATTGAAAACCAGGAGAAAATATATGAATAGAGCAGTTATTGTAGAAGCAAAAAGGACACCTATTGGTAAGAAGAATGGGATGTTAAAAGGGTATGAAGTTCAGCAATTAGCAGCACCTCTTCTTACATTTTTAAGTAAAGGAATTGAGAGAGAAATAGACGAGGTCATATTAGGGAATGTTGTTGGGCCAGGAGGGAATGTTGCAAGATTATCTGCTTTAGAAGCAGGACTTGGATATCGTATTCCTGGTGTAACGATTGACCGGCAATGTGGTGCCGGATTGGAAGCGATCCGCACCGCATGTCATTTTATTCAAGGCGGGGCCGGTAATTGTTATATTGCAGGAGGAGTAGAGAGTACAAGTACATCACCATTTCAAAATAGAGCGCGATTTTCACCAGAAACAATTGGTGATCCTAATATGGGAGTAGCGGCTGAATATGTTGCAGAACGTTATAACATCACGAGAGAAATGCAAGACGAGTATGCTTGCCTCAGCTACAAACGAACACTGCAAGCGTTAGAAAAAGGATATATACATGATGAAATATTGTCTTTTAATGGATTGTTAGATGAGTCTATAAAGCCAGAAATGAATTATGAACGAATGATTAAAAGAACTAAACCCGCATTTCTACAAAATGGTACAGTAACGGCAGGGAATTCATGTGGTGTAAACGACGGGGCGTGTGCAGTTCTTGTAATGGAAGAGCGGCAAGCTCGAAAATTAGGATACAAGCCTATTCTTCGTTTTGTTTGTAGTGCTGTAGTTGGAGTGGATCCCAACCTTCCGGGGACTGGTCCAATATTTGCGGTGAACAAATTACTAAACGAAAGGAATATGAAAGTAGAGGACATTGATTATTTTGAAATAAATGAAGCATTTGCTTCAAAAGTTGTAGCTTGTGCAAAGGAATTACAAATTCCGTATGAAAAATTAAATGTAAATGGTGGTGCAATTGCGCTCGGTCATCCGTACGGTGCATCTGGGGCTATGCTTGTAACGCGCTTGTTTTATCAGGCGAAACGAGAACGTATGAAATACGGAATCGCGACGTTAGGAATAGGGGGCGGAATAGGGCTTGCACTATTATTTGAGAAAGTAGAAGACTAGCAAGGAACTAGTTCTCTACTTTTTGAGGAACATAAGCATTGCTACCAGGCTTTGCTTTTATTTCGTTCCAAGCAGCGATAGCATCAGCTTTTGATTTTCCTTTGTTATTTGGATCTTCGAAAAAGTCACGAGTAAAGCGATTGTATTCAAACTGCGCGCTGATAGTTGTTTTATATGTAGGGTCTTTTTTTCGTTCGTTTTCTTCATACCAAAACGTTATCGCATCTTCATATGTTTTTCCAATATTCTCTTTAAAAAACTTTTGAAGAGCTACTGTAAAGCGGAATTTTGTTCCGATTTTTTCTTTAAAAAAAGCACGAACATCTTCGCTACAGCGGTGATTGTTAGTAATAATCGTTTGAAGAGAAAGGTCTTTATAAGAGAGGGAAGTTTTACTCGCTTTTGGACCAGAGCTGTTTTTTAATATTTTACCAGTATGTAAATAATGGGAGATACGATTGGCTATTTCAATCTTAGAGCCACTAGCTGGCAACCCATGCTCACGACAAAATGTTTGCAGTTCTTCTTTTAACCAATAATAGTTTTGGAAATCTTCAAGTGATATAGACTTTGTTAAAGGTGGACGCATGAATGTAACAACTTCTTTCTTCCATATTTTTCTTTAATTATAAAACGTACGTTCTTTTTATGGAAGGATTAATTTGTAAATATAATGGGAAGAGGAGATTACATATGGAAAATGTAATGCAAGTTCGTGTTACTGGAATTTTAATTGAAGATGAAAAAGTATTGCTAGTAAAGCAAAAAATTGCTAATCGGAATTGGTCTTTACCTGGAGGAAGAGTGGAGAATGGTGAAATGTTAGAGGAAGCAATGATTCGAGAAATGAGAGAAGAGACAGGGTTAGAAGTTAACATTCAGAAGCTACTCTATGTTTGTGATAAACCAGATGCACGCCCGTCTTTATTACATATAACGTTTTTGCTTGAAAGGATTGAAGGTGAAATTATGCTACCTTCTAACGAGTTTGATCATAATCCGATTCATGATGTGCAAATGGTGCCAATTAAAGATTTAAGTTATTATGGTTTTTCGGAAACTTTTATCAATCTTATAAGTGAAGGTTTTGTAAATGCAGGGAGTTATCAAGGTTTGAAACAAAATATAGGTCTGTAAATATAGTGGAAGGATAGCCGTTCGCTATCCTTCATAACATGTTTTACACTGCTGACTGTAAAGAAGAAACAAGTTGATTTAAAAACTCATCCCCAGTCATAATCGCTTTCCCACCGCCACGAGCACTTTTTTTATTTCCGCCACCTTTTCCTTCAATTGCAGGAAGTGCATCTTTTAAAAGAGCATTCATATCAAGCGTGACTGTTTTTCCACAAGCAAGAATACATTGTAATTTGTCCTCGTTTTCAATAACGAAATATGTAATGGCATGCTCTTGTTGTTCTGTAATAATAGTGGATAGCTTTGCGATTTCTTGCATAGAACGATTTGTAAACACTTTAGAAATAAGTATGCCAGCATGTATTTTGGTAGGTTGTTGAAGTAGTTCGTTTGCCTCTGCATATAATAATTTTTCATTCATTGTTTGCATAGCTTTTTCGGTTTCTTTTTGAGAAGTTAGAAGCTGTGCTACCTTTACTGGAATATCAGCTTCGCTACTGTTTAATTGTTTAGAAACATCCTTCATAATTTGTTGCTGTTGTCCCATTAATTTAAGTGTGCGCCAACCAGCGATAAATGTTAATCGTATGCTGCCTTTATTACGTTCCCATCCTAGTACGTGAATAGGCCCTACTTCACCAGTACGTTTCGGGTGTGTTCCGCCACAGCCGTTATAATCAAAGTTTTCGATCATAACAACGCGTATATTTTCTGTCATATTCGGTTCTTTACGAAGAGGTAATGTTTTCGCTTCTTCTAAGTCCATCCACTCTATACGGATTGGATGGTTTTCAAAAACTATATTGTTTGCAATTTGTACTGCTTTTTCAACTGTTTCTGTATGCAGATTTTCTGTTTCTAAATCGATTGTTACCGTTTCTCTACCAAGATGGAATCCAATCGTAGGTATGTTAAAATGATCCCAAAAAGAAGCAGATAAAATATGCTGAGCCGCATGTTGTTGCATATGATCAAAACGGCGCTCCCAATTGATTTTACCTTCTACTTCTTCTGTATGTAATTGTTTTGTAATGAAGTGGCGGATTTCTTCGTTGACCTCTTCAACACCAAATACAGTAATGCCATTTAAAGTTCCAGTATCATGGGGCTGCCCGCCACCTGTTGGGTAAAATGCCGTTTCGTTTAAAACAACGTATAAGTTACCGTCTTTATCATAATCTTGCTTTATAACTTTAGTAGTAAAGTCTTGCTTATAAGCGTCAGTGTAATATAATTTGTGCTCCAATTTTCTTTCTCCTCTCGCATTAACTAGTTTCATTGTAAAGCAATTGAAATTCGTTTCCTAATATTTCAGAAGAAAGAAACTATTTTTAGAATTTTCTTGCTATAATAAGAAAAAGAAAATGCGGGGGTGGAATGAATATGTTGTATGAAAACGGCGTAGATAAACTGCTTAGTTTAAGCAAAAATATTTCTGAATTGTATCGAGAATTAAACGAAATGACCCGGATTTTAACGGATTGTAACCGTGAAAGTGTGAAGTTTGATCGGTTATATGTAAAAGAGGTAATGTGGAAGAAAGAAGATGTAATCGAGAAATATGACCAGTTACTTGTGCAACTTTGTATAAATGAATGCTTTGATTTAAAAAGTGTTATTACAGGGGAATATAAGTATACATATGAAGAAGTAGAAAACATCGTTTTACAATTTAATGAAAAGTATAATGTCGCAATTTTAATTAAAGACGTTTGTAAAGAATTACAGTTTACATATGGCATAGATATGGATATAACGAGAACAGCTCGAGTATCAACAGCTCAAGTATAAAAAGGGAAAAGAAAGCAGATCCTTTGCTTTCTTTTTTTATGTGATAACAGGGAGAGTAGGTTTTTAAGATGAAGGGGAAGTTACAAAATATTCATCCGTTAGGAATGACAATTATAATAGGGACTTTATTTGCGAGGTTCGCCACGTCAATGAGTATTCCTTTTTTAGCAATTTATTTAACGACTGTTAAAGGCGTATCAGCTGGAATGACGGGTGCTATTATTGGAACGAGTGCACTTGTTGGAGTGTTTGCTAGTTTTATCGGAGGGAATTTATCTGATCGATTCGGTCGAAATATGATTCTAATATGGTCCATGATCGTTTGGGTATTTGTATTCATAGGATTTTCACTTGCAGATCATGTTTTAAGTTTCTTTTTATTAAATGCTTTAAATGGATTATGTAGGTCCTTTTTTGAACCGACGTCAAGAGCGTTATTATCAGATTTAACGAAACCAGAGTATCGTTTACTCGTATATAATTTGCGTTACGGTGCAATCAATGTTGGAGTAGCGATTGGGCCACTTGTCGGATTACAGATTGGAAGCGCAAAATCAACAATTCCTTTTTTAGTAGCAGCTGGAGTATATATTCTATATACAGTTATACTAGCGTTCCAATTTAAGAAATATCCAGTGGAACAAAAGAAAATCAATAAAGAAAAGCCTGTTACAATGCTAAATGCGCTGCGTATATTACGAAAGGATGTCGTATTTTTAGTTGCGTTAGTTGGTATTATTTTGAGTAATTGTGGTTTTTCTCACTTAACGACGACAGTATCACAATATTTTGCAAATGCACATATATTCCAGGATGGAGTGAAATTATTTTCATATATGTTAGTATTAAATGCGATTGTTGTAGTCGTAATTCAATATCCTGTTATTCAAATGTGTAAAAAGTATACACCATTAGCATCCATTATGGTTGGAACTTTATTTGTGAGCGGGGGATTATTTGGATTTGGAATAGTAGAATCTATGCTAGGTGCTGCTATTTGCACAATTATTTTTACAATTGGAGAAGTCTTAATGTTTTCGATGACGGATGTATTTATTGATGATATAGCTGTTGCGCATCTAAAAGGAACGTACTTTGGAGCAATGGGATTTTCAGGAATTGGAGCAGTAATTGGTCCATGGTTTGGGGGAGTACTTCTCGATTATTACGGGTACCAAAATGGATTTGTAGTATTTTCAGCGCTAGCTATATTTTCAACTGTAGCGTTTCCAGTACTGTTAGTTACGAAAGGTTTATTGAAAAAAAGATATGATGGGAATTCTAATATGGAAGTACATGCGAAATAAAATAAGCCCCAGTCAACGACTGGGGCTTATTTTTGTATTTATTTTAATTCTCAATTTGAAAAAGAACTTTTTCCTCATGTTTATGAGCTACTTCATTTTTGGAAATATGAATGGCTAAATATCCATTCTCTAAGCAGGCTAGCATCTTTTTATAAATAATATTATCGGGTAAAGGAATGATCCTCTGCAAAGAAATATTTTTATGAAGTATGCAAATGTTTAGGCCTGTCTTCATCTTTTTAATGACTACATTTTGTTCTGTCACATTTGGTACATCTGTTTCCAAAATGTATTCTTGTTCCGTTTCACAAAGGTCAATATGAATTTGATTTGGGAAACTAAAGTTGCTACAAGAATCAGAACAAAACTGATCCATCCATTCTTCGAAACCATCAACATGAAAAAGACAATCCTTCTTTTTCTTGCCCATGTAAGACACCCTCCGTAAAATCTCAATTCATACTATGTTATGCATGAATGAAGTAGGGGTGAAGAATAAATGGAAAAATATAAATATTGTATGTGGAAAAGGTAGCTAGTGTGCACTTTTTGTGTTACATATCATGATGCGCATGATGTTTTTGGCGTGAATGGTTACGGTTTTTTACTTTATGAGATCCGCTTAACGGTTCAGGTTGTCCCTTTTTCTCTTTCGCTTCACGATTGTTTTTTCCCATTGTATGTGACACCTCCTCTTTCTCTTTAGAATGAGAGAAGTTTGCAAATTTATACGAGAATGTTTTTAGAAAAAAAGGTAAAGATAATTGGGACTAACTATTATGGAAAGGGGATTGTATAATGCCATATCATAAAGATAAACAACAAGCTTTTCAAGCGGCTCAGCAAGGTGTTACACAAGCAGAAAATGCATTTAACAACATTGTAAAAAATGATCCAAACTACGGTCATGATTTAAAAGAATTACGCCAAGAGGTTCAGGAAGCCTATGAACAGATTCAAAATGCACTAGAAGTAGCTTCGGAAACACAACGCCCACAACTTGAGCAATACGAAAATAATCTTCAAAATATTATGCAGCATGTAGATCAATTAGAAAAGTAAATGAGGTTGTTGTGTATTCGACAACCTCTTACTTTAACGAATATTATGCGAAAACAGAAAGTTTTTCTACTCATTTTTTCTTTATTATGCGCAGTACATATATTTCAAGTTGAAAAAGTGGAAGCGAAAATGTTGCTCAGAAAAGAGCTAGAACCAACTGGCTATGTAACATGGGAAGTACCTAATAATGAAAAGATTATTGCTATTACATTTGATGATGGACCGGATCCAACTTATACACCACAAATTTTAAATTTATTGCGCCAATATAAAGCAGAAGCGACATTTTTTATGATTGGATTTCGAGTTCAGCGTAATCCATATTTAGTGAAACAAGTGTTAAAAGAGGGGCATGAAATTGGAAATCATACGATGAACCATTTGTATGCAAGTAATTCATCGGATGAAAAATTAGAAAATGATATTTTAGATGGAAAGAAATTTTTCGAAAAATGGGTGAAAGAGCCTTTGCTATTCCGTCCTCCTGGCGGTTATATTAACGATGCTGTATTTAAAACAGCGAAAGAAGCTGGTTATCAAACGGTTCTATGGTCGTGGCATCAAGATCCACGTGATTGGGCAAATCCAGGGGTTGAATCCATTGTAAATCATGTAGTGAAACATGCTAAAAGTGGTGATATAGTATTGCTACATGATGGAGGAAATAATCGTAGTCAAACAGTAGCAGCGCTAGCAAAAATATTACCTGAACTGAAAAAGCAGGGCTATCGATTTGTAACGGTTTCGGAATTGTTACGTTATAAACATTAGAAAAAATCCCAAAAGGTGAATGCTCCTTTTGGGATTTTTCGTTACTGGTTCTTTTTGCGTTTCTTATTATTTTGTCGTTCTGCAGGAGTTAAGTTTTCATTTGCAAACTCTTCGTTATAACCAGCACCTTGTCCTTGTGCAGATGCTGCATTCATTCCTGAAATAGTATGATTTGCTTTTCTTTTACCCATTTTATTTCACCTCTATAACTTTTTTTGTAAGTTGCATGATGAGCAGTTCATAGTATGTATGAACTGTAAAGAAAGCGCTAATAGAGCACTTTACTTTATGGTAATAGTATTCATAAGGAACATGAACACTATTCAAATTTAGAAACATAAAGAAAACTTATGATAATCTATAAGTTTCTTATTATTTACTTATTTAGAAAGTTGTAATAAGATATTATCGTAAGGTATTGAAAAGTTTGTCTACATTTTATATTCAGACAACTTAGTCACGTTTAACAGGGGGGAAACATAATGGTCAAACATAATCCATTTCAATCACGTGCAACTTTTGAAGTAGATGGAAAAACGTATCATTATTATGATTTGAAAGCGCTTGAAAATGCAGGGGTTGGCAACGTATCTCAATTACCATATTCCGTGAAAGTTTTACTTGAATCAGTACTTCGTCAAGTGGACGGACGTGTAATTACAGAAGAGCATGTTACAAATTTAGCGAAATGGGGAACGAAAGATGTGCAAGATATCGATGTTCCATTTAAACCATCTCGTGTAATTTTACAAGATTTCACTGGTGTTCCAGCTGTTGTTGATTTGGCTTCGCTTCGTAAAGCAATGGCAGACATGGGTGGGGATCCTGATAAAATTAATCCGGAAATTACTGTAGACCTTGTAATTGATCACTCTGTACAGGTTGATAGAGCGGGTACGGCAGACGCGCTTGCATTCAACATGGACTTAGAGTTTAAACGTAATGAAGAACGTTATAAATTTTTAAGCTGGGCACAAAAGTCATTTGATAACTACCGTGCAGTTCCACCAGCTACAGGTATTGTACACCAAGTAAACCTTGAATATTTAGCACCAGTTGTTCATGCTGTGAAAAATGCTGAAGGTGACTTAGTTGCATACCCAGATTCGTTAGTTGGAACAGACTCACATACAACAATGATTAACGGTATCGGTGTTCTTGGATGGGGCGTTGGTGGTATTGAAGCAGAAGCGGGAATGCTTGGACAGCCTTCGTACTTCCCAGTACCTGAAGTAATCGGTGTAAAATTAACTGGTACACTTCCAAGTGGTACTACAGCAACAGACGTTGCATTAAAAGTAACACAAGTATTACGTCAAAAAGGTGTAGTTGGTAAATTTGTTGAGTTCTTCGGTAATGGCTTAAAGAGCATGCCTTTAGCTGACCGTGCAACAATTTCAAACATGGCACCAGAATACGGCGCAACTTGTGGATTCTTCCCAATCGACGAAATTTCATTAGAATACTTACGTTTAACAGGTAGAGATGAGGAGCAAATTCGCGTTGTTGAAGAATATTGTAAAGCGAACGGCTTATTCTATACAGCAGACAGCAAAGATCCAATTTACACTGATCTTGTTGAAATTGATTTAAATACAATCGAATCTAACCTTTCTGGACCGAAACGCCCACAAGATTTAATTCCACTTTCAGATATGAAAGATGCGTTCCACAAAGCTGTTGTAGCACCAGTTGGAACACAAGGACTTGGATTTAATGAGCAAGAGTTCGATAAAGAAGTGAAGGTTACATTAGAAGATAAAGAAGTAACGATGAAAACAGGTGCAATCGCAATCGCTGCAATTACAAGCTGTACAAATACATCAAACCCATACGTATTAATTGGGGCAGGTTTAGTTGCGAAGAAAGCAATTGAAAAGGGACTTAAAGTACCTGAATACGTAAAAACATCATTAGCACCAGGATCTAAAGTTGTTACGGAGTACTTAGATAAATCAGGTTTAACAACGTATTTAGATCAATTAGGTTTCCAAACAGTTGGTTACGGCTGTACGACTTGTATCGGTAACTCTGGCCCATTAGCACCGGAATTAGAAGAAGCAATCGCAGCAAACGACTTACTAGTAACATCTGTTTTATCTGGTAACCGTAACTTTGAAGGTCGTATTCATCCACTTGTAAAAGCAAACTACTTAGCATCACCACCACTTGTTGTGGCATATGCACTTGCAGGTACTGTTGATATTGACCTGAAAAATGATGAAATCGGTAAAGATGCAAATGGCAATGCTGTTTACTTCAATGATATTTGGCCATCAGCTAAAGAAATTGAAGATGTAGTTCAAAGCGTTGTTACATCTGAGCTGTTCAAGAAAGAATATGCACAAGTATTTAACAGCAATGAGCGTTGGAATGAAATCCAAACTTCAAACGAAGCTTTATATACTTGGGATAATGATTCAACGTACATTCAAAACCCACCATTCTTTGAAGGTTTATCTAAAGAACCAGGTGAAGTTGAAACGTTATCAGGCTTACGCGTAGTTGGTAAATTTGGTGACTCTGTAACGACTGACCACATTTCACCAGCAGGTTCAATCGGTAAGCATACACCAGCTGGACGCTACTTATTAGAAAACGGCGTACAACCAGTTGACTTTAACTCTTACGGTTCTCGTCGTGGTAACCATGAAGTTATGATGCGTGGTACATTCGCGAACATCCGTATTAAAAACCAAATCGCACCAGGAACAGAAGGCGGATATACAACATACTGGCCAACTGGTGAAGTAACATCAATCTATGATGCTGCTATGAAGTATAAAGAAGATGGCACAGGCCTTCTAGTTATTGCAGGTAAAGATTACGGTATGGGAAGTTCTCGTGACTGGGCTGCGAAAGGTACAAACTTATTAGGTATTAAAGCAGTAATCGCAGAAAGCTTCGAACGTATTCACCGTAGTAACCTAGTATTAATGGGTGTATTACCACTTCAATTTAAAGATGGCGAAAGCGCTGAAACGTTAGGTCTTGTTGGTAACGAGTCATTTGAAATTCAAATTGACAAAACAGTTAGACCACGCGATCTTGTAAAAGTAGTTGCAACTGATGCAGATGGCAACGAAAAACAATTTGAAGTAGTAGCTCGTTTCGATAGTGAAGTTGAAATTGACTACTACCGTCACGGTGGTATCTTACAAATGGTTCTTCGTGAGAAAATTGAAGAGTCTAAAGTGTCAAACTAAACAATTGAAATGAATGATAAGGAAGCTAACAACTGTTAGCTTCCTTATTTTATGGAAAGGGATGAAACCAAATGGTTTCATCCCTTTCTTTTTACTATAAAAATGGAGGGAATACTATGAAAGAATATAAAAGAATTTTGTTACCGTTACAGAAAGAAAAAATATTAGTAATAGCAGCTGTATGCAGTGGGATTTTTGCAGCTATTTTAAATCTATCCCGTCCACTATTCATGGGACTAATTGTAGATAACCTAATTCAACGAGAGCTGAAGGGAGCGTATTTTTACATTACTTTGTTTACAGTTACCCGCTTATTGATGTGGGTGAACAATCTTTCATTTGATTATGTAAGCTCAAAAGCGAGCCAGCGAATATTACGAGAGAAGCGTATAGATGTATTGCGCCATTTTTTCCTATTACCGTTTGAAGAGAGTGAGAAAATCAAACAAGGAGAGCTAGAAACGTTAGTCGTATCTGATATTCCGAACTGGGTCAGGCTATATGGTTCTATATTAATAGAATATATACACGCCATTGCGCAATTTATCGGTGCGATCATAGCACTACAACATATAGATATACAGTTCATATTGTGGATAACTCCGTTTTTATTTTTAAGTGCAATGGTTCCGATGCTTTTAGGGAAGAAGGTAAGAAATATTGCTAGTATTGCTCAAAAAAATCAATCAACTGTTGTAGAGATGGTGTCACAGTTTGTAAAAGGAGCGCAAGATTTACGTAGTTTGCAAAAAGAAAAATGGGCTATTGGCTTATTTAAAGGAGTAACGGCACAATCTTATAAAACAGAAGTAAAGAAGACGATGATGCAGCATTACATTGGAGTAGTTGGAACAGTGATTGAAACAGGAGCATATATCGTTGTTCTTATTATAGGTGCGCAAAAAATAATGCAGGGCGAAATGGAGGTTGGTTCACTTGTTGCAGTGTTAGCGACAATTGAGATGCTCTTTTTCCCTGTCCGTTATGTGGGGGATTTATTAATGATGACACAAGTTGCAGCTGCTTCGGCAAGTAGAGTTTTTTCCTTTTTAGATAAACGAGTGGCAAATAGTAATGTAGAAAAAGCGATGGGGATGACAATAACAAATGTTTCATTTCAGGAGAATGGTGAAGAGAAATGCAGAATTAAGAATATTGATTTGCAAATTAATCCTGGCGAACTCGTTATGATTGTGGGAGAAAGTGGTGCAGGAAAAACAACGCTTTTAAAATTAATGACAGGTTTGTATAAACCATCTAACGGTAGCATTGCTTATTATGGAAATGAGGCTCGATTGACTACAGTGTGGCAAGAACCTCGATTCTTTCAGACGACAGTAAAAGAGAATATGTATTTCGGGGAAGTGGGCTTAGAAAACGAGTTAGAAAAAAGTGCTGAACTTGTAAATGTAACGCCGATTATTAGGGGGTTACCTGAAGGTCTTCAAACTGTACTACATAAAAGCGGTGAAGAGTTTTCGGGAGGAGAAAGAAAACGGCTTGCATTATTGCGAGCAATTGGTTCAAATCCGAATTTTATTATTTTAGATGAACCGACTGCGGGATTAGATCCGGGCAATCAAGAATTTGTTTGGAATATGATAGAAGGACTAGGAAGCGATGTAACGAGAATTGTAGCAACGCATGATGTAGAGAAAGTGATACTAGCAGATCGCGTTGTCATCATGAAAGAAGGAAGTATTGTAGCATGTGGAAGTCCTGAAAAATTAATAAATAGTCATTTGTTTTTTTAAGGGATGTGAATAAAGATAAGAGCATTGTTCTTATCTTTATTCAGCGTCATTTATTTGATACTCGATAGATTCGGAATGATTCAGATCAACATTAAAAGTAGCAGTCATAAGGAAAGTTGTAATTCCAAGAATTAAGAAAAGGACGAATGAGACTAGAGAGATGTAAAGACAAATACGCCCTACTTTCTTTTTTTCAATATCTTTATTAAAGAGTGAAATGATCCATGTAATAATACCGATTGGATATAAAAGAAAACTAAGAATATATAATGTTATTTTTTCGAATGAATTCATAAACAATCCCCCTTTTGTTGAAGGTTATATAACCATGAAAATAAAAGGTGAATGGGTCTAGAAGAAGATAGGTAATACTTCATTTGTTTTTCTAATTATATGATAAAAAGGAAAAAAATGCACTTTAAATAAGAATATTCTAATTATTTCGACTGTGAATATTTCCAAGCTTGTCCGTATAAGCTAAAATAAGGTATATAGCATTTTGGTGAATATGTTAGAAGACAAACACGTTAGGGTGATATAAAATGTGGCGGAAGCTTACGATTATTGTAGTATTACTTTGTTTAGCGGGATATGCAGCTTATGAACAGTTTGGTAAAAGCGATCAGGCGGCCCAAGGAGAGCAAGAAAAAAGTAAAGCTGCTATGAAAGAGATGATTGCAAGTAACGGTATTGAAATAGGAAAGAGTGCGCCAGACTTTGAATTAACGAAGTTAGATGGAACGAATGTAAAATTATCGGATTTAAAAGGAAAGAAAGTGATTGTAAATTTTTGGGCAACGTGGTGTGGACCTTGTCAGCAAGAAATGCCAGATATGGAGGCTTTCTATAAAGAACATAAAGAAAATGTAGAAATTTTAGCAATAAATTATACGCCTTCAGAAAAAGGCGGAGGGATAGAAAAGGTGAGTAATTTTGCTAAGGAGAAAGGAATTACTTTTCCTATTTTATTGGACAAGAATATTGATGTGACAACAGCGTATAAAGTCATTACAATCCCAACTTCGTATTTTATAGATACGAAAGGTGTCATTCAAGATAAGTTTATTGGACCGATGACGCAAAAAGAGATGGAGAAACGAATTGCTAAATTAAAATAACAGTGAAAAGGTAGAGATGGAATATAATCATTTCTGCCTTTTCTTTTTCACGTAGTGAAAGCTTCATGATATGATAAAAGAAATATAAACGTTGAGAGATAAAGGAGTGTATTTGGAGTGGGGAATATATCCTTACCGTTAGATTATGTTGTAATTGACTTTGAAACAACAGGATTTAACCCTTATAATGATAAAATTATTCAAGTGGCAGCAGTGAAATATCGTAATCATGAACTAGTAGATCAATTTGTTTCCTATGTGAATCCAGAGCGTCCAATTCCAGACCGAATAACGAGTTTAACAGGTATTACAAATTATCGTGTTTCAGATGCACCGACGATTGAAGAAGTGTTACCTTTATTTTTAGCATTTTTACATACGAATGTAATTGTCGCTCATAATGCATCTTTTGATATGCGCTTTTTGAAAAGTAATGTGAATATGCTGGGGTTGCCGGAACCGAAAAATAAAGTGATTGATACTGTATTTTTAGCGAAGAAATATATGAAGCACGCTCCTAATCATAAACTTGAAACGTTAAAGCGAATGCTTGGAATTCGTTTGAGTTCTCATAATGCATTTGATGATTGTATTACTTGTGCAGCAGTTTATCAAAAATGTGCCTCTATTGAAGAAGAGGCGAAAAAGAAATCGAATACAGAAGTACTTGATGAGACAGCAGTATATGAAGCGGTAAAAGAGATACTTGTACGAAATAAACGTGATATCGAATGGATTCGTTGCATGAATGTAGGAAGCTATTTAGATATAAAAGCTTTTTATCCAGTTATGAGATTAAAGGTAAAAGGGCGAAAGAAATACGTATTAACAGACATATTAGAAGATGATGTGAAAGAAATATGTACGAGTTTAGCCTGTGAACCGGCGTTAAAAAGTGAAGTTGGTAATACGAGAATTATGCTGAATTGCTTAGAGGACGTCCTGAAATTAGAAAGTTATATTTTAGAACAGTATGATTTCGTACTGCAAGCGCTGCATGATTATAAACAAAGTGAAATGAATGCAGATGAAAAGTTAAAAGAGTATTTAAATATTATGGTATGAAAAACTCCGTGTACATTTTATTGTACACGGAGTTTTTTTAGGAGTATTAAAACATAAAATTTTCTTGCAAATCTGATTAAAGAGTTTTTCCTTTGCTCATACTATGTATAGTAAGAATGAGAAGGAGAGAGGGTGAACAGCATGAGAAGAAGTCGTCGCAAATCATTTGACGAGCTTGTGAAAGAAAATAAACAACAATTATTAAGCGATCGCGATGCAATCGATCGCATTGAAGAGCGTATTGAAAAACGTTATGAAATGAAACTTTTTAAGCAAGCTGAATAATTCTTAACACTAGTACGATACTACTGTTAAGGAGGCGATAGTAATGGGTAATCCGAAAAAGAATTCAAAAGACTTTGTACCGAATCATATTGGAACACAATCAAAAAAAGCTGGTGGCAATAAAGGGAAGCAAATGCAAGACCAAACGGGTAAACAACCGATTGTTGATAACGGTTAAAGAAAAGGAGAATATTGTATTCTCCTTTTTTATGTATAAATTTGAGGGAAGATAGGTAATTTAAGATGGTGTGTATATACAATATTAGGAGGAAAGTACATGCCAAATCCAGATAATCGAAGTGATAACGCTGAAAAGTTACAAGAAATGGTGCAAAATACAATTGATAACTTTAATGAAGCGAAAGAAACAGCGGAACTTTCTAATGAAAAAGATCGTTCTGCTATTGAAGCAAAAAATCAAAGACGTTTAGAAAGTATTGACTCATTAAAAAGTGAAATCAAAGATGAATCTTAACAGAATGTACAAAAAGGGCTGACTTTTGTCAGCCCTTTTTCGTAATCGTAAAGTTTTCAACGAGTAAACGCCAATTTTGCGGGAATGGTAAACCAATCTTCCAATAACTAATACCACCTATACCTTGTTCTTTCATTAAATTAAACTTACTTTGAACAGACCGTGAATCTTCAAACCAAACTTCGTGTTGTACACCATTTTCATCGAAATAATTAAAATGAGGAGCCTGTGCTGTGAAATCATAGCGGATCGGAACATTGTATTTACGAGCTAGTGCAACAGCTGCGACAGAGCTAATTGCTTTTGCAGGCGGATTTCCTTCTTTGAATGGAAGTTTCCAATCGAATCCGTATAAATTTTGTCCCATCATAATTTTTTGCGGAGGCATTTGAGATTTTGCGTATTGAAGTACTTCTTTTACAGGACCGATAGGAGAAATAGCCATCGGTGGTCCGCCCTGCCAACCCCAGTCGTATGTCATAATGACGACGAAATCAACAATTTGACCTTGTGCTTTATAATCATGAGCTTCGAAAAATTTTCCCTTTTGATTTGAACTTGTTTTCGGTACAAGTGTTGTACTTAGTGTGTACCCATTAGGTAAGCGTGTTTTCACATTTCGTAAAAAACGATTATACGCTTCGCGATCTTCAGGTGCCACGCTCTCGAAATCAAAATGAATGTCTCGCATACCGTACTTCTCAGCTGTTTGCAAAATGTTTGTAATAAATTTATTTTGAATCGTTGCATCACGTAAAATAACGGATGTTAGATCGGCACTAAAGTTTCCATTTTCAATATTTGTAATAACGAGCATAGGAATGGTGTTTCCTTGCGTTGCAATATTAGCAATTTTAGCTGTTTCAGTTGGTTCTTTTAACGTACCATCTCTTTTTGCCTCGAAACTGAAGTAGGCTAAGTATGTTAAAAATGGATTAATAGCACGTGTTGAATTAACTAAACTTTCTTTAATGGGGATAGTTGAAGGTTGTAAATAAGCGATGGATTCTACTGCTCGTTTCGTCCCTTTTGGAATATATAATTGCTGGCCAACATGGAGAATGGATTTTAAAGATAAATTATTCACTTTAGCTAAACTAGCGAGAGGAACGTTATATGTTTGAGAGATTCGATATAAGCTATCGCCAGGCTGTACATAATAATTATTTCCTTTCGTATTCACAATTAGTGCCTGACCAACAACGAGTGTTTCAGCTGGATTTAATCCATTGTCTTTTACTATCTCGTCAGGTGTTGATCCATATTTTGATGCCAAGCTATATACGCTATCACCGCTACGAACCGTTACAATTTGAATCATATGCTTGCTCCTTTCGGTAAAAGATTCACTATTTTTATTTTATTTTTGATGTCACTGTATTATGATTAAATGTATGCAAGGTAGCAGAAGTGAAAGAAGGCGAATACATATGTTTGTAGCAGAACATGAAGTTGAAATCCGTTATGCGGAAACAGATCAAATGGGTGTTGTTTACCATTCAAACTATTTAGTGTGGCTTGAACTAGGTCGCACGAAACTTATACAAGATTTAGGGTTTTCATATGTTGAAATGGAGAAGGAAGGAATTATTTCTCCTGTTTTAGATTTGCAAATTTCTTATCGTAAAGCGATGCGCTACGGGGAAAAAGCAATTGTAAAAACGTGGGTTGATACAGTGAGCCCGCTTCGCGTTGTATATGGATATGAAATTTATAATGGTGATGGCGAACTTTGTATTACTGCAAGTACAACGAATATTTGTGCAAAAAAAGAAGGCTTCCGCCCTGTATCATTTAAAAAGTTCTATCCAGAGTGGTATGCGAAATATGAGGAAATTAAGAAAAAATAAAAAAGCGTGGCGGAAGCCACGTTTTTTTATTTTTCATAATTAAATTGCGGGAAATCATCACCGTCGTTAAATGTAACAACTAAATTATGTCCATCGAAGAACCACTCATCATCGCTTTCAATAAAGAAGTTAATATCTTCTTCTTGAATTTGCACAGCAGGATGTGCAGGATCATCTTTACGAATACCTAAAGAAAGTCCTTTTTGCACAGTACTGCAACCACCGTATTGTACGAAAAAGCGTAGTGTTTCACCTGATTGTAAGTTTAATTCGTTTTTATACCATTGTGCTGCTTCTTTTGTTACGGAAAGATTCATGTATAGTTCCTCCAAATTATGTTGCTTTTTCTTTAGTATAAAAAATAACGCAAAAAGACGCTATTAATATGCTTCACGTTTTCTTTTTGCGTTATGTGGGTTACGATCTTATTTTTGCTTTTTTGAAAAGTTTGCTTTCGGTTCAGTTTTATTTATAATTCGTCCAATATTTGCACGGTGTTTATAAATAACCATACCTGCTAATAAACACATCGCAATAATGAAGATTTTATCCCCGCTAACAATTGATGCGATAACGGCAACGACAGCTGTTACCATAGAAGAAAGTGATACGTATCTTGTTGTAAATAAAAGGCTGAAAAAGACAACAGCTAAAATTGCAAAAACAACTGGTGAGTAGCATAATAGCACGCCAGCAGAAGTTGCAACTGCTTTACCACCACGGAATTTCGCGAAAATCGGATACACATGTCCAAGAACAGCTGCTAATCCGAACCATAGTGGATGAACATCTAACGCGAAAATAATCGGTAGACTCGTTGCTAATGTACCTTTTAAAATGTCAGCAATTGTAACGATAAAACCTGCTTTTTTCCCTAATGTGCGGAATGTATTTGTTCCGCCTAAATTACCGCTTCCGTGCTCACGAATGTCAATTCCATAACCAATCTTTCCAACGACTAGTGCAAATGGAATCGAGCCAAGTAAGTAGGCAACGATAAATAAAAGATATGTAGTAACCATAAGTTCAGTCTCCTTTATTCAAATGTGTTGATAAAGGGTAAAAAGAGTTTTTCCCGTATATTGTACCATACATTTGTAAAGAGCACATTTCTTTTTTGTAAATGAAAAATTCATTATTTCGTGCAAAAAATTTCACAGGAATGTTACATTTCTCACAGAAACAATAAGACTATATGTAGTAACATTTTAATCAAAAGACAACAACATATTGGTGGAGGGTTATAAATGTTACAAAAAAATACACGTGGAGAAGAATTAATGAGAGTGTTTGAGACGATTGTCCACGGCAATGAACAAGATTTAATGCAAGAAAATGCAAATGTAGACGGCCGCTCTCCAATGGGAGTAATGGGAACGTTCGCATCTGAGAGTGCAAAATATTATGCTGTGGAAAATTTATTGTCAGATCAAGTGAAAAAAGCGATAAATGAAAATATATTATATCCACATGATTTAGATTTTTATGCGACAGGAACGACGACTTGTTCACAAATTCCGTTAGCGCAAATGCTTGCGAACGGTTTTCATACCGGACATGGACATATGAGACAACCGCAAGACATTAAAAGTGCATTAGCTCTTTCATCTATTATTTTTCAAGCGAATCAAAATATGCAGCACGGTGGTCAATCGTTTGCACTCTTTGATGTTGATTTAGCTCCATATGTGAGAAAAACCGTAGAGAGACATAAGAAACGATTACAGTCATATCCGCTCACGAAAGAACAAATAGAAGAATTTGCGTGGAAAGAAACAGAAAATGATACGTATCAGGCTTGTGAGGCTTTCATTCATAATTCAAATAGTATGCATAGTAGGGGCGGCGGGCAAGTACCGTTTATTTCTATTAATTATGGAACAGACACATCAAAAGAAGGAAGACTTTTAATTAAACAACTTTTAAAAGCGACACAAGCTGGTCTTGGTAAAGGAGAAACACCAATTTTTCCTATTCAAATTTTTAAAATGAAAAAAGGTGTGAACTTTGAAGAAAGTGATCCGAACTATGATTTATTTGAATTAGCGTTAGAGACAACGGCTGAACGATTATTCCCTAACTTTTCATTTTTAGATGCGCCATTTAATGCTGTGCATTATGATGGACGACCGGAAAGTGAAGTATGTTACATGGGATGTCGTACTCGTGTTATGTCGAACATACATGGAGAAGAAACGGCGATTGGAAGAGGGAATTTATCATTTACATCTATTAACTTAGTGAAATTAGCATTAATTAGTGGTTCAAAAGAAGCGTTTTTTGAAGCGTTAAATTATTATTTAGATTTAGGAATTAAGCAATTATTAGAGCGATTTGAGTATCAATGTACGAAACGAGCAAGAGATTTTCGATTTTTATACTCACAAGGTGTATGGCGCGGTGGAGAAAAGTTACAGCCTGAAGATTCTGTAGCATCCATTTTAAAGCAAGGGACGTTAAGTCTTGGTTTTATCGGTCTTGCGGAGTGTTTAGTAGCTTTAACAGGAAAGCATCATGGAGAAGATGAAGAATCATGGAAACTCGGGTATGAAATCATTTCCTTTATGAGAGATAGAATGGATAAAGCGACAGAAGAACATGAACTGAATTTCTCGGTAATTGCAACTCCGGCAGAAGGATTATCAGGGAAGTTTGTGAAAAAAGATAGAGAAGAATTTGGCGTGATTAGCGGTATAACAAATCATAATTACTATACGAATTCATTCCATATTCCAGTTTATTATAACATGCAAGCGATAAATAAAATTCGTTTAGAAGGCCCGTTCCACGCTCTATGTAACGGGGGACATATTACGTATATTGAACTAGATGGAGCAGCAATGCATAACAAAAAGGCATTAAAACAAATTGTACAAGCGATGGCAGAACATGGCGTTGGATACGGTTCAATTAATCACCCTGTTGACCGTTGTAAGTGCTGTAGTTATCACGGAGTTATTGGAAATGAATGTCCGAGCTGCGGAAATGAAGATGAGGCTAATATAGAAAGAATTCGCCGTATAACAGGTTATCTTGTAGGAGATATGTCGAAGTGGAATAGTGCGAAACGTAGTGAAGAGATGGATCGGGTGAAACATAAATGAAAGTGATGAACATCATTCATGATAGTGTAGTAGATGGAGAAGGGTTGCGGACAGTCGTGTTTTTTGCGGGCTGTCCGCATCGTTGTTTCGGTTGCCATAATCCGAAATCGTGGAATATTTGTAATGGAACTGAAATGACAGTAGAAGAAATTGTGAAAGAGATTGCAAGTAATCCATTAACTGATGTAACATTTTCAGGTGGAGATCCATTTTTCCAAGCTGCTGAAGTGAAAAAAGTAGCAAAAGCTGTGAAAGATTTGAAAAAAAATCTATGGATGTATACAGGTTATACGTTAGAAGAGATACAGAGTTCTCAAAATAATGATATGATAGAGTTGTTACATTATGGGGATGTTTTAGTCGATGGAAGATTTGAAATCGAGAAAAAAGATTTAACACTTCCATTTCGCGGAAGCTCCAATCAACGTATTATTCGATTGAAAGAGTAAAAAGGCGGGATAGATTATTATGAATAAAACAGTATTACTTGTTGAAGATGAAAGAAGATTACGTGAAATTGTCAGCGATTATTTTCGCAATGAAGGCTTTGAAGTAATCGAAGCAGAAGACGGAAAAAAAGCGTTAGAATTATTTGCAGAGCATGAAATTGATTTAATTATGTTAGATATTATGTTACCAGAAATAGATGGATGGTCTGTTTGTAGACGAATTAGAAAAGAATCAGCAGTACCAATTATTATGCTAACAGCACGTTCGGATGAGGATGATACATTACTAGGGTTCGAATTAGGTGCAGATGAATATGTAACGAAACCTTTCAGCCCGAAAGTGTTAGTAGCTCGCGCGAAGACGTTACTGAAACGTGCGGATGGCGTGGTAGGGGTAGCAGAAGAAAATGCTATGTCTTTAGCTGGAATAGAAGTGAATCGTCTATCTAGAACTGTTTTAGTAGATGGAGAAGAAATTATATTAACACATAAAGAATTTGAACTTCTCGTTTATTTAATGGAGAACAAAGGAATTGTGTTGTCACGTCAACATTTATTAGATCAGTTATGGGGATATGACTATTACGGTGATGACCGAACTGTTGATACTCATATTAAAAAACTACGAAATAAGCTAGGAGATAAAGCGAAGCATATCGGTACTGTTATTCGTGTTGGTTATAAATTTGAAGAATAACTCGGAACGTATTGTGTGCTTCACTCTAGGAAAATAACAATTTTATATCCTCTTTTGCAGGTAGAATGTACAAAAAATGCTTTTTTTGTCTACAATGTTAAATAAGCGTATTTTTTTAATTGGATTTCACGATGAGTTCACAAGAAGGACACAAAACGTGACTATACTGAAAATACGAATTCACCAGAGAGGGGAAGTAAACATGGGATATTACGACGGACCAAATTTAAATGAAGAGCATAGTGAAACGAGAGAAGTGAGAAAATCGGGCAGTAAAAAAGGCTATTTTTTCACAGGTTTAGTCGGAGCTGTAGTTGGGGCTGTTTCAATTAGTTTTGCGGCACCATATATGCCATGGGCTCAAAATAATGGAGCGACTGTATCATCTTTTAGTTCAGATTCAAAAGTTGAAGGTACTGTAGTTCCTGTTGTCAATAAAGCAAAAAATGAAACGGATTTACCTGGTATGATTGAAGGCGCGAAAGATGTTGTTGTAGGTGTTATTAACATGCAACAAAGCATTGATCCATTTGCAATGCAACCGACAGGTCAAGAGCAACAAGCTGGTTCAGGATCAGGTGTTATTTATAAAAAGGCAGGAAATAAAGCATATATTGTAACGAACAATCATGTAGTAGATGGTGCAAATAAACTTGCTGTAAAACTGAGTGATGGCAAGAAGGTAGATGCAAAGCTTGTAGGGAAAGACCCTTGGTTAGATTTAGCTGTTGTTGAAATTGATGGTGCTAATGTTAATAAAGTTGCCACTTTAGGTGATTCTAGTAAAATCCGTGCGGGTGAAAAAGCAATTGCAATCGGTAACCCATTAGGATTTGACGGAAGTGTAACGGAAGGTATTATTAGTAGTAAAGAACGTGAAATTCCAGTAGATATCGATGGCGATAAACGTGCAGATTGGAATGCTCAAGTTATTCAAACAGATGCAGCAATTAACCCTGGTAATAGTGGTGGTGCGTTATTTAACCAAAACGGAGAAATAATTGGGATTAATTCAAGTAAAATTGCACAACAAGAAGTTGAAGGAATTGGATTTGCTATTCCAATTAATATCGCAAAACCAGTTATTGAATCTCTTGAAAAAGATGGAGTAGTAAAACGTCCAGCGCTTGGAGTAGGTGTTGTTTCATTAGAAGATGTGCAAGCTTATGCAGTCAATCAATTGAAAGTACCGAAAGAAGTAACAAACGGTGTTGTATTAGGTAAAATTTACCCAATATCACCGGCTGAAAAAGCAGGTTTAGAGCAATATGATATTGTAGTAGCATTAGATAATCAAAAAGTAGAAAATTCACTTCAATTCCGTAAATATTTATATGAAAAGAAAAAAGTAGGAGAGAAGGTAGAAGTTACATTCTATCGTAACGGTCAAAAAATGACGAAAACAGCTACTTTAGCAGATAACTCAGCTACAAAGAATCAATAATCGGAATAAAAGAAAGTCTCTTTCATATTGAAAGAGACTTTCTTTATCGGCTATACTAAAGGAATAGGAGGGATAATTTATGACAATTGAAAACCCAACTCGTACGGAAATTGGTGAAGTATTAAAGAAAAGCAAAACGATTGCAGTTGTTGGTTTATCGGATAAGCCAGAACGTACATCGTATATGGTTTCAAAAGCAATGCAAGATGCTGGATACCGCATTATTCCAGTTAACCCAACAGTAGATGAGGTGCTTGGAGAAAAGGCAGTTGCTTCACTAAAGGATATTAAGGAACACGTTGACATTGTAAATGTATTTCGTCGCTCAGAGTTTTTAATGGATGTTGCAAAAGAATTTGTAGAGATTGATGCAGATGTTTTTTGGGCACAATTAGGAGTACAAGATGAAGATACATACAAACTTTTAAAAGAAAAAGACTATACTGTAATAATGGATCGTTGTATAAAAGTAGAACATGCGATGACAAAATAGTATAGATTGTAAAGGTAGGAAGATTGCTTCAGCCCTCATGATAATAAGTAGGGCCGATGAACGAGGTGTTCATCATGAGATTTTTTAAAGGCTGTTTTTGGGGATTGTTACTTGTAATCCCGTTTTGGATCTTGATCATTTGGATCATAATAAAGGTTTGGAATGTGTAATCTTGGAATACATATCCATTTCTCGTTGACAAACGATTATTTTTCTGAAATAGTAGCCTAGAGGAATCCTTGTGAAAAAACAAGGATTTTTCTATTGAAAATGGTATATAAAAGAGATAAGATAACTTGCCAAAACGATAGTCGAGGCGTTATTCTATAATAGAAACATATGTTCTGATTTTGGATTAGGAAAGGGGCAAGGAGTTTGGCGAAGCATCAGTTCCAATATAATGAAGATGCGATTCAAGTGTTAGAAGGACTTGAAGCCGTTCGAAAACGCCCGGGTATGTATATCGGGAGCACGGACAGCCGTGGATTGCATCATTTAGTATACGAAATAGTAGATAACTCCGTTGATGAAGCGTTAGCGGGATTTGGCGACGAAATTTCTGTCGTAATACATAAAGATAATAGTATTAGCGTTATAGATAAAGGGCGAGGAATGCCTACGGGAATGCATAAGCTTGGAAAACCTACACCAGAAGTTATTTTAACTGTACTTCATGCCGGTGGTAAGTTTGGTCAAGGTGGTTACAAAACCAGTGGTGGTTTACACGGTGTTGGGGCGTCAGTTGTAAACGCCTTATCTGAATGGTTAGTCGTAACGATTAAGCGTGACGGAAATATTTATGAACAACGCTTTGAAAATGGCGGTGTTCCTGTAACGACGCTTGAGAAAATCGGAAAGACGAAAGAATCTGGTACGACAATGCATTTCAAACCAGATACAACGATTTTCAGCACAACAAATTACAATTATGAAACATTATGTGAGAGATTACGTGAATCTGCATTCTTATTAAAAGGGATGAAAATCTCAATAAAAGATGAAAGAAATGATTTAGAAGATGTCTTTCATTATGAAACAGGAATTGAAGCTTTCGTTTCCTATTTAAACGAAGAAAAAGATTCAATTCACCCAGTTGTATACTTCACTGGTGAACAAAATGGGATTGAAGCAGAACTAGCATTTCAATTTAACGATGGCTACTCAGAAAATATTCTTTCGTTTGTAAATAATGTACGTACAAAAGATGGTGGAACACATGAAGCTGGATTTAAGACAGCGATGACGCGTGTGTTCAATGAGTATGCTCGCAAAGTTTCACTATTAAAAGAAAAAGATAAAAACTTAGAAGGTACAGATATTCGTGAAGGTGTAGCGGCTATCGTTTCTGTACGTGTACCAGAAGAAGTACTTCAGTTTGAAGGACAAACAAAAGGGAAACTAGGTACAAGTGAAGCTCGTTCTTCAATTGATGCCATTGTATCAGAGCATTTGGCTTACTTTTTAGAAGAAAACCCGGACGTAGCCACACTTCTTGTGAGAAAAGCAATTAAAGCAGCGCAAGCACGTGAAGCTGCTCGTAAAGCGAGAGAGGAAGCGCGTACTGGTAAAAAGAAAAAGAAATCAGAAGGTACATTAAGTGGTAAGTTAACACCTGCACAATCACGTAACCCGCAGAAAAATGAACTATACCTAGTAGAGGGTGACTCTGCCGGTGGTTCTGCAAAACAAGGGCGAGATCGACGCTTCCAAGCGGTATTACCGTTACGTGGTAAAGTAATTAATACAGAAAAAGCAAAGCTTGCTGATATCTTTAAAAATGAAGAGATTAATACAATTATTTATGCGATTGGCGGCGGTGTAGGCAATGAATTCGATGTGGAAGACATTAACTACGATAAAGTTGTAATCATGACCGATGCCGATACAGACGGAGCGCATATTCAAGTATTGTTATTAACATTCTTCTACAGATATATGAAACCACTTATCGAAGCTGGTAAAGTGTTTATCGCACTTCCTCCTTTATACAAAGTAAGTAAAGGAAAAGGAAAAAGTGAAGTAATTGAATACGCATGGTCAGATGATGAATTAGATGAAGTAACGAAAAAAGTTGGAAAAGGTTACATGTTACAGCGTTATAAAGGACTTGGCGAAATGAATGCGGATCAATTATGGGAAACAACGATGAATCCTGAAACGCGTACATTAATTCGCGTGAAAATTGATGATGCAGCAAGAGCAGAGCGCCGCGTAACAACATTAATGGGCGATAAAGTAGAACCGCGCCGTAAATGGATTGAGCGCAATGTACAGTTTGGTATGCAAGAAGAAGGAAATATTTTAGAAAATGAAATGATTATGGAGACGGAGGTGGAATAACATGCAAGCAGAGAAGTTTCATGACCTCCCGCTTGAAGACGTGTTAGGTGATCGCTTTGCACGTTATAGTAAATATATTATTCAAGATCGCGCACTTCCAGATGCGCGTGACGGCTTAAAACCAGTACAAAGACGTATTTTATATTCTATGTATGTAGAAGGAAACGTGCACGATAAAGCGTTCCGTAAGTCAGCTAAAACAGTCGGTAACGTTATTGGTAATTATCATCCGCATGGTGATTCCTCTGTATATGAGGCGATGGTACGTTTAAGCCAAACTTGGAAAGTACGTAATGTTTTAGTTGAAATGCATGGTAATAACGGCAGTGTTGATGGGGATCCGGCAGCAGCAATGCGTTATACGGAAGCACGATTATCACCAATTGCATCGGAGTTATTACGTGATCTTGATAAAGAAACAGTAGAATTCGTGTCAAACTTTGATGATACGAGTGAAGAACCGGTTGTTTTACCAGCAGCGTTCCCGAACTTATTAGTGAACGGATCTACAGGAATTTCCGCAGGTTATGCAACAGAAATTCCTCCGCATCATCTTGGAGAAGTTATTGACGCTACAATGATGCGTATTGATAAACCGAATAGTACTGTTGATGATTTATTAACAGTTATGAAAGGACCAGATTTCCCAACAGGTGGTATTATTCAAGGGATTGATGGTATTAAAAAGGCGTATGAAACAGGTAAAGGTAAAATTATTATTCGCGGGAAAGCAGAGGTTGAAACGGTTCGTGGCGGGAAACAGCAAATCGTAATTACTGAAATTCCATACGAAGTAAATAAAGCAAACCTTGTTAAGAAAATGGATGAGTTACGCCTAGATAAAAAATTAGATGGCATTGCTGAAGTACGTGATGAGACAGATCGTACAGGTCTTCGCATTGTCGTAGAATTAAAAAAAGAAGCAAATTCTGAAGGTATTTTAAATTATTTATATAAAAATA
The DNA here is from genome assembly GCF_038005585.1 of Bacillus sp. FSL W8-0519. NCBI lineage: Bacteria > Bacillati > Bacillota > Bacilli > Caryophanales > Bacillaceae > Bacillus > Bacillus sp. FSL W8-0519. The sequence goes on along the minus strand of NZ_JBBOTL010000001.1, from coordinate 3,415,162 downwards.
CAGATTTACAAATTCCATATAACTTTAATATGGTAGCGATTAATAATCGTCGCCCAACGCTTATGACATTACCGAAAATTTTAGATGCATATATTGGCCATCAAAAAGAAGTTGTTACGAGACGTTCACAATATGAATTACGAAAGGCAGAAAATCGTCAACATATTGTAGAAGGTTTAAAGAAAGCATTATCGATTTTAGACCAAGTTATTGAAACGATTCGTGCTTCAAAAGATAAGCGTAATGCAAAAGATAATTTAAGTGCGAAATTTGGTTTTACAGAAGCGCAAGCGGAAGCAATTGTATCCTTGCAATTATATCGTTTAACGAATACAGATATTACAGCGCTACAACAAGAGGCAGATGAGCTTAATAAGAAAATTATTGAGCTACAGGCAATTTTACAAAGTGAAAAAAGATTACTTCAAGTTATTAAAACAGATTTAAAGAGAGTTAAGAAAACATATAGTGATGATCGACGCGCGATTATTGAAGATCAAATCGAGGAAATTAAAATCGATGTAGAAGTGATGATCCCACAAGAAGATGTCATCGTTACTGTAACGAAAGAAGGATATGTGAAACGTACTGGATGGCGCTCACATAATGCCTCAAATGGCAAAGACTTCGGTATGAAAGAGGGTGACATCTTACTTGAACGATTCGATACGAATACGACAGAGACAGTCCTCTTATTTACGAATAAAGGAAACTATATATATCTGCCAGTATACGAAATGCCAGATATTCGTTGGAAAGATTTAGGGCAGCACGTTGCTAATATCGTTTCACTCGACCGGGATGAAACCATTATTTGGGCAACTGTCGTACCGAACTTTGAGGAAGAAAAGCGATTTATCGTATTTGTAACGAAGAACGGTATGATTAAGAAGACAGAATTAAACCAATATAAAGTACAACGTTACTCTAGAGCATTCGTTGCTGTAAACTTGAAAAAAGATGATGAAGTTGTTGATATATTTGCGACAGATGGAACGAGTGATATCGTTCTTGCTACACATGGTGCATATGCACTTATTTTCCATGAAGATGAAGTAAGTCCAGTCGGTGTAAGAGCCGCTGGTGTGAAAGCAATTAATTTAAAAGAAGATGACTATGTCGCTTCTGGTAAACCATTAAATGCTGATAAAGATCAACTTATTCTCGTAACGCAGCGCGGTGCTGTAAAACGCCTAAAAGCATCAGAAATTGAGAAATCAACGAGGGCGAAGCGAGGTCTTGTTATTTTCAAAGAATTAAAACGTAATCCATACCGCATTGTCGGTATTGAAATCGTTCGAGACGATGAACTAGTTTATATGAAGACAGAGAAACATATCGTAGAAGAAATTGATCCGAAAGCGTATCGAAATAAAGACCGGTATAGTAACGGTAGTTTAGTGCTAGATGTTAACGATACTGGTGAAGTTATTGAAACATGGACGAAAAAAAGACCGGAATAAAAAAAGCATCTTGCCATGAATAATGGCAAGATGCTTTTTTCTAGGCAACTTATTATGTAAATAATAATAATCTTGTTATAATAACTGAATGAAATCGTTCTCATGAAGTGGACTTACTACCCACAAATAGCGGGATAAATGGAGGGGCAACATGAAAAAAATAGGTGTAGGGATTGTAGGGTTTGGATTTTCTAGTACAACATTTCACATCCCATTATTACAAACGATAGAAGAATACGATATTCGTGCCGTATTATCTTCAAAAGAAGAGGTAGTAAAAGAAACATTACCGAATGCTAACGTCTTGAGTACAATTGATGAATTGGTGAAGCGAGCTGATATTGATTTAGTTGTTATTACTTCACCAAATACAACTCATTTTCCATATGTAAAAGAAGCAATATTAAACGGTAAGCATGTTGTTGTAGAGAAACCATTTGTTGTTTCAATTGAAGAAGGAGAAGAGCTTATTTCATTAGCAAAGAAACATAATGTGGTATTAAGTGTATATCATAATCGCCGTTTTGATAATGATTTCTTAACGATAAAGAAATTATTAGAAGAGGATAGAATAGGAAATGTATACGCATATGAGGCGCATTTCGATCGCTTCCGTCCACATGTACGTGATCGATGGAGAGAAAAAAACTTACCAGGATCAGGTATATTATATGACTTAGGCTCGCATTTAATTGACCAAGCATTATCATTATTTGGGAAACCAAATGCAATCAGTGCAGATGTAATCAAACAACGACCAGGTGCAGAAATTGATGATTATTTCCACATAGTACTTCATTACGGAGTTAAACGTGTCATTTTACGTAGTAGCAGTTATGTGAAAAAGGCAGGTCCACACTTTACACTGCATGGAGATAAAGGTTCTATCGTGAAATACGGTATGGATTCACAGGAAGAACAATTAAAAAATGGAATGAAGCCAGGCGATAACGGTTATGGGGTAGACATTGAACAGAATTTTGCTACTCTAGAAACAGAAGAAGAGTCAGTACGTATTCCAACAGAAGTCGGCTGTTATGACATGTACTATAAAGGTGTAAGAGATAGTATTATAAGTGGTGAGAAATTACCTGTGATAGCACAAGAAGGTTTAGAAGTTATTAAGTTGATTCAATTAGCGGTTGAAAGTAGTGAAACGGGTAGAGTTATCACTATAAAATAAAAAAGACACGAAATTCTTAAATATATATAAGGATAGTTAATCACCTAAAAATATAGCCTGTATCTTTGATTACTTAGTAATCAAAGATACAGGCTATTTTTATTGTGTATTCCTTTTTTAATTAAAGCACCCGTTAGTTAAAAATCGGCAGTTCCCAATCCTCTAAAAGTCCCCAAGTAATTTCAGGGTTTCCTTTTAAAGATTTCATTGAGCCTACATATACTTTTTCAGTGGATTTACCTATTTCGTTGAAATGCTTAACTATTTCATTGGTAGTGGCTGAAACATTCTGGTTTGGAATATCCTTATAATCTATCCATTTTAATGAACCTTCATCACTTTCAATTAAAGTAGCATTTTTAAATACATTTCCAAAGAACACATACTGTATTCGAATTTCTTGCTTTCCCTTTACTCTAAGTACAATGTATCGAAGTGTTAGATTGTTTATGCAATCACTTTTTAAACCTGTTTCTTCTTCAATTTCTCTTAAACATGCTTCCTGGGGTTCATTGATTTCATCACCTTCAATATGTCCACCAATTGGAACTAAAAACCCTGCGAGAAAAGTATCTTTTTGCTTTTTTTGAAGAAACAAAACTTCTTCTTCTTCACTTAAAAGGAAAGCGACTGCCATTTGTCTAAGTCTCAAAAATTCCAACCTCCTGTTATTTCTAATCACACATCCAACATTATAACTTCGCAATCTTTCTTCAATTGTCCTGCACCGTTAGTTGAAGAAGAAACTATTCCCATCATTATTTATGCGCCAACTTCCCAAGTAAAAGGGCATTGTCCTTTTTTAGTTTTCTATTTTCTTCGTCTAATTCAGCTATTCTTCTTTTCAGTGACTCAATCAGCTTGTCCTTTGAACTTTCACTAAATCTCTGTTTTTTTGTGATAACCTTTAATCTCTGGTTTTGTTTCATTATTGCTTCATCAATTGGTTTAAGAAGTTCCTCTTTGTATGAGTAAAGGAATGTTTTACTTACTCCTGCCTTTCGGCATATTTCAGCTTTTGATATAGGGTTACTTATAGGGTCATCAAGGAGCGTTAGTTCCTTAAGAACGGCTAAAACAGCTTGTTTCTTTAACTCGCTTTCCATTTTCTTTGATTCAACCATTTTGGCGGTATTTGGTCTCATATTAGCCATTAATGGACACCTCCTGTGTAGAAATGTTTTGAGGCATCGAATGTTTCACCCTTTTCAATGATTTCCAATGCGGTTTGATAGAACTGAACTACCTTGTCAAATTCCTCAATTTTTTCATTTAGTCCAATTTGTTTCGCTTGGTTTAAATGCGTTGTAAAGGCATCTATTGTATCTATAACTGCGTTTTTATGTCTCGGCAATATCTTTTTCTTAATGCACGTTTTACAAGCTACCTGGTGAGGACAGGAAGGCATTTTATAAGGATGCTCACAACATCCGTCACCTTGGTCGAAAATGGCGATAATTTTGTTTTTGACCCATTTGTTATCACCGAAAATTTCTTCTTGCTCTGGGAGATTATCTTTAATTGCTGTAGCATCAGATTTAAGAAGTTTATCTTTAAACTCCTTTTTTAAACGTTGTTGGTAGACCTTAATATACTTTTCTGTCATGATAACTGATGAATGCCCTAAAAAGTTTTTAACAGCGTATATATCGACTCCTGCATCAATCATTTCGGTGGCTACTGTATGCCTGAACTGGTGTGGAGATATTTTATAAATATCTCCAGACTCTGCACCAATATCTGATAATGGGATTTGATTACATATTTTAGACAGTACATATTGATAAATGGTGGCATAACTAATAGACTTCGTTATCGGAGTTTTTTCTTGAGCGAAAGTAATAACTTCCCTAAATAAATACTTTTGCTTATCAGAAGTAGGGGGTAAATCTTTTACCCGTTCCTTTTGGCGTAAAATTGCCCGTTCCACCATATTTCTTCCTTTGGAGTCCTTTAAATGTGCTAATGGCACGACCAAATCTTTTTTGATTTTTGCAATGCGATGGTCAAGAAAAAGTTGTGGGTCTCCATCCAAATCATATTTCAGACAATCAATATCACTTCCATCTGCAATTAAGTGAGCTATGTCCTCAACACGTCTTCCTGTATATCTTAAAATGACAATTAAATCCCAATAAGTCGGGGATATAATAGGAGTTTCCTCACCATCTTCCAATAGGGGGATTACTGTATTTTCCAAGTAATCATCCAATTTTATTTTAATATGTGGTGGAATGGGTCTTGGTAGGATTTCTACCGTTTTAGGCGTATCATAACTAATCAATAAAGTGTCTGTTTTTGGTCCATCGGACCATTTATTTTCGTACATATATCGGAACATAGAACGGGTAGTTATTATTGCTCTGATAGACTTGTAGTTAGAACGTGAATATATGTCAGGAAGAATTTTTTCGATATGTTCCTGTCTATTTAGCTCCTTAAAAGATTTGATATTTGGAAATTTATCATGCAATATACTAAAAAAATCACTCAAATATTGGATGTTTTCTTTAAACGTTTTAGCTTCCCAAGTTCCAAGCATATTTACAAAATACCTTTTTACCGTTTGGCGTAAATGAGTATTTTCCAATTTAGTCAATTTAACGATAAATTGAACAGGAGAAAGATGTTTTGGATAATTCTTCAATAACCTTCTTACATCCCACACATCTTCTTTGAGATATTCTTCTCGTTCTTTTGGGTTTTTAATGTATTCAACTTCGTGATGGGCAGGGTAGTCATCTTCGTAGTGTCTTACCTGAACACCCATGTTTTCTAAAAGCTCAGTGAACCGTTCATCTTTAATAGCGTTATACCAGGTAAATGTACTTTTATATCCTGCTATAGTAGATAATTCGTCATACTTTTTATCTCGGTTTTCAGGTTGTTGTAAGACTTCAAAAAATGTTTTCTGCCCCTTACTCATCCAAGATGTATCAATAGCTCCAACGGGAAAAGGAGTTACAGTTGCTTTTGTTTCTAAGTTTTCCGAACCTGATGAAATAGGATGAATTGTTGCTTTAATTTTTACCATTTTCTCGCTCCTTACGTTTTTCTTCTCTATAATCACTCATTCGCTTGTACTCTTTTTTATGGTCTTCTACATTTAAATGTGCGTATATACCCATCGTTGTCGACACGTTTTTATGACCAACTCTTTCGGAAATGTATTTCCAGTTTATCGGTTCACCTTTGATGATGTATTCTCTTGCTAATTCGGTAACATGAGTATGTCTTAATTTGTGGGTGTTTAACTTAATCTTTGTTTTTTTGTTGTAATAGTTAAGGATTGATGAGAGGGTTGATTTTTTCATTGGTTTACCATTTTCAATAGGATTATTACTATTAACCACCACAAATAGAAAGTCGCTATCAGGGTCACTGTTTACCCAATCACTACTAATATATCTATCTATTAAAACCATTAGGTCAGTTGGTAAGTGAACGAACCTGTCTCTTCCATACCCCGCTTTAGCTCTCGAACCGTTTTCGTTATCAGGTCTGAAACGAACATGAATACCTTGCTCACCATAATCAATGTCTTCAAGTTTGATGCCTAACAGCTCACCAGACCTTACACCACCCTCTTTTAGAACAAGAAGGATAATCTTATCTCGTAAGAGATTAACAGCCTCTAAATACTTCTTAAAGTCCTTTTGTTCAATGGTCTTTGGGATAATTTGAGGAACCTTTGATTTAAGAGTATTTTTCTGTACTGTTTTATTCCTTCTTGTATGAGCCAACATATCTTTGTCCCTCATCGCATTTGTAATCATTACATTACGGTAGACAACAGGATTATCTTTTATCCTGCCACTGGCTTTGAGCCAAAGGAATAAAGAGCTTACTCTATCTATAATTGCATTAACAGTTGTAACTTTTATGTCGTCATCCTCATAGTCGTAATCTAACATGTCTACATTTTCATAAAACCTATATGGGTTCTTTAACCACAATTTGAATTTTGTTAAAATATCAGGTTTACCATCAGTGTCCAGAATTTGTAATCCTTTAATCTTTAAAAATACAACGAAATACCATAAGTGATAACAGTATGTTCTTATTGTATTAGGAGATACCTCTCGTTCAGCTCTTGCCTGTATTATATCGAGATATTCTTTTACTAATGGTATGAAATCAAGGTTTTCATCCATGAGATAATACATTACACCATTTTTTGTTTGTGCCTCTCGTATAGATATAACTTCATGCCATTTACCTTTTAGTGTTTTTTCTTTTTTAGGTATATTCATCTAACTATTAACTCCTTTAACCCATTTATTAAAATCAAGGTCCTCGGACTACCGTCCTGCGGAGTGCTATCCTCGCACCGAGGCTACATTCCCCCTTTTATCAAAAGAATATAATTAATATTCTGATAATAACATGGATTATCTATTATTACTATGTATTTTAAATTTATCCGTTTAGATAAAAAAAGATAGTAGGGATAATCAATCCTTACTATCTTTACTGTTAATATTTATATATCTTTAAGAATTTCGTGTCTTTTTATTTTTGTGGAACAGAAAGACCATAGAAGAACATAGTGACTATATCTTGTATATGTTTTTCACGATCCCCTTCAAGAAGCTGTGCCCCGAAATCATCACCTAATTTAGTAAACATTTGAATGTAAAGTAACATCATTTCTTTAGTAAGGTGGGGATTAATTTCATTTTTTTGCTGTGCTTGTTCTAATATTTCTAAATACCAAGGCAAGATTTTTTCGTTTTGATAACTATAAATAAACTTTCGGAGCTCTTCATCTCTTTGCATCATTTGTAGTAACATATCCGGCTGAAATAATCCGCCAGTATTCATTTTTCTTACAATCATTTTTTGCATCATATCATGAAAAGGTAATTTCTCTTCAGCAAGCTCTTTATAATATTGAAATTCAGATGTTATAAATTCTTGTATAAGTTCTCTAAATAACGCGTCTTTACTTCCGAAATGATTATAAATGGTAACTTGAGAAACGTTTGCTTCTTTTGCAATATGTTCTATTTTCACTTCATTAAATCCACGTTCTGAAAATAATAAGAAGGCTGCCTCTTTTATGGCGCGTCTTTTCTTTTCTTTCACTTTTTCAAAGCCGTTCAATGCAATCACCTCAATTAAAATATACAAGAAAAAATAATGGAAAACAATATTTTTGAAATATGGACATATAAATATTTCAAAAAGTTGTTGCGAATATGGAAGAGGAGGAGTACAATAATTTTGAAATATCATACATTAAATATTTCAAAAAATGAGGTGGATTTATGATTTCAGTTCAAAATGTTACAAAACAATTTTCGAACGGAAAGGGCTTGTTTCATATTACATTTGATGTAAAAGAAGGAGAAGTGTTCGGTTACTTAGGACCGAATGGTGCAGGTAAATCAACGACGATTCGTAATTTAATGGGATTTATAAAACCGACATCTGGAAAATCTTCAATTTTTGGATTGGATTGTTGGAATGAAGCAGCGAAAATTCAAAGGGAAGTTGGTTATTTGCCGGGTGAAATTTCTTTTATTGAAGGAATGAACGGATTAGAATTTCTGAAGTTAATGCAAGGAATGCGTGGGCTAAAGGATACGAAAAGACGAGATGAACTAATAGAACGTCTGCAATTTGATGTGAAAACACCAATTCGCAAAATGTCTAAAGGAATGAAACAAAAAGTAGGAATTGTTGCTGCATTTATGCACGATCCGGAAGTGTTAATTTTAGATGAACCGACTTCAGGACTCGATCCACTTATGCAGCAAGTATTTATAGATTTAATAGTAGAGGAAAAGCAAAGGGGAAAAACGATTCTTATGTCTTCACATATTTTCACTGAGATTGAGCGTACATGTGACCGAGTAGCGATTATTAAAGATGGGCGCCTTGTAACGGTTGAAAATATTCATGATTTACAAGGGATGAGACGACAAGTGATAGATGTAACCGTATCATCAGAGGAAGAGATTGATTCTCTTACAAAATGTAATTTGCAATTTGAAGCGGTAAAAGGTAGAGAGGCATCGATTATTGTACAAGGAAACTATCAAACTGTTTTACAAATACTTTCAAACTATAATGTAACGGCACTTCAAACGAGAGCAATGGATTTAGAACATTTATTTATGCATTATTACGATAAGAAAGAAGGGGTAAAGCATGAATAAGCAATTGTTTTTAGCTAGTTTGAAAGAGACGCAAAAAAGTATTTTGAGTTACGCAACTGGTGCAGCTCTATATTTATGGTTGTTAATTTGGATATTCCCTTCAATGGTATCAGCGAAAGGTTTAAATGAATTAATAAGCGCTATGCCTGATAGTGTGAAAAAAATTGTTGGCATGGAAAGTCCGATTCAAAACGTAATGGATTTTTTAGCTGGTGAGTACTATAGTCTATTGTTTATTATCATATTAACAATTTTTTGCGTTACAGTTGCAACACATTTAATTGCCCGGCATGTAGATAAAGGGGCGATGGCATATTTATTAGCGACACCTGTATCTAGAGTGAAAATTGCAATCACACAAGCCTCTGTTCTCATATTAGGACTACTAATTATTGTAGTTGTTACGTATGTAGCGGGCATAGTAGGTGCAGCATGGTTTTTAAGTGATAATAACTTAAATAAAGAATTATTCATAAAGATAAATATAGTAGGAGGGCTCATATTTTTAGTCGTTAGTGCATATTCATTTTTCTTTTCTTGTATATGTAATGATGAAAGAAAAGCACTTAGCTACTCAGCAAGTTTAACTATTTTATTTTTTGTACTAAATATGGTAGGTAAATTAAGTGATAAGTTAGAGTGGATGAAAAGTCTATCGTTATTTACACTGTTTCGTCCAAAAGAAATTGCGGAAGGAACGTATAATATATGGCCGGTAAGTATAGGTTTAGCTGCGGGAGCGCTTTGTATTTTTATAGTAGCGATTGTATTGTTTAAGAAGAGGGATTTACCGTTGTAGAGTAGAAAGTCCACTATATGAGTGGACTTTTTTTGATGAGGAGGAAACGAATGGGTTGCAGCTATATGTAAATGATGTAGAAAAGTCATTATTGTTTTATAAGAAAATAATTGCTTTGAAGTTGTCGATCCAAATGGATATCTCCTCAGAGTTACGTATAAAAAAGGTAAACATGAAAAATGTTTACCTTTTTTATGAAAATATTCAAAAAAATGAACCTTTTTCTAGGCTCATACGTCTAATACATGTAAAGTTAAATTTGAAGCGAGGATGAAACAGGAGGAGCAATTGTGAAAGTAATCCCTTTATATAAAATGTTGGTAAAAGAAGAAACAGATGTTTCCTTAGCGAAAAAAGGTGATCATGAAGCTTTTATGACTCTTATACATACAGAAAAAGTGAAGATGTATCGTATTGCAAAGGCTATGTTACGTGATGAGACAAATATAGAGGATGCGATACAAACAACAATTTTAAAAGCCTATGAAAATATAAAAAAATTAAAGAAGGAAGAGTTTTTTCAAACTTGGTTAATTCGAATTTTAATGAATGAATGTAACAACATTATTAGAACGTATAAAAAGGTAATTGTGACAGAAGAGAATGATTACAATATGAGTGCGTGCGATCAGTATGAAGATATAGATTTGTGTAATGCGATTCAATCGTTACATGAAGAGTTAAGAGCTGTTACGGTGCTTTATTATTATGAAGATATGAATCAAGAGAGTATAGCGAAGCTTTTAGAAGTACCAAAAGGAACAGTGAAATCGAGATTGGCACGTGCGAGGGAACAACTACAGAAACGATTAAAGATGGAATAGGAGGTGCAAAGGATGGATAATGAAAAAATATTTGATGAGAAATTAAAAAAGAGAATAAACGAAGAGAATGTTATAGTACCGCCAGAGTTAAATGAAAAGATTAATCGTACACTACATAGTCTTCCGGTAAAAAAGAAAGGTTACAGAGTTTATATGATGGTTATAAGTGCTGCTGTTCTAGCACTTTCCATTGTGTCTATGTCGGAGTTTTCTGATCAAATTTTTGCTCAAAACGGCGGAGTTTTTGAATATGTAAAGAAAAAGGCATTTTCTGATTACGAAAACGAAGAGGAAATAAAAGCAAATGCAAATTATCCAGATAAAGAAAAGATTCATGAAAAGATGCTAGATTCCATTGATCATTTTAATAATATTTCAGGACAATTTGAGGAATATTCTAGTTCGTCAAGAATTGCTACAACATACAAATATGCGATTGATACGGAGCAACAAAGAGGTATCTCTTCGAAAGAAGATAAACTAGCGAAAAAACGAACCATTATATATAACGAGGGCAAGAAAAAAGAATTTGATGATGAGAAGTATACGTACAAAGAAACAAAATGGAGCCCGAAAGAAAGAAACTATGAACTATTAAAATTAAATCCTACGGGAAGGTTATTGAGAAAATCAGGTGAGAAAAAAAGATATGATGATGAATATGTGGGATTCGCGAAGTATAGTATTCAATCCGAATTTGCTGATCTATTAATCCGATATAAAGATTGGAATTATAAAGAAACGAAGTATCTTGGACTGGATTGCTACAAAATAGAAGGGACAATAAATATAGAAATGCCTGTAAGTACATCTGAAGATTTAAGAGGGAAATTTGAAATGGTTGTAGAGAAAAATACAGGGATTATGCTGAAATTCCTTAGTTTCCACGAAGGTATGATTCAATATTCGATTACAACTGAATGGATACAAATAAACAAAGGATTGAAAGAGAATACATTTCAAAAGGAAAGCACTAATTATGAGAAAGTGAAAAATATATTAGATGAATAGAAAACGGAGGAAACTATATGGAGAATCATTCTTCTTCAAGAGAAAAGAAAAATAAACGAAAATATAAAAAGACAACGATAATAAGTGTATTGTTAGCAATATTACTATTTGGCGGATTTGGATATGGTACTTACGTATATATGAAAACTTCTAATCTCGTACAAAAATCAAATGTTAATTTGGCACGTGGTGAAAAATCAAATTTACGTGAGGAAACGGTAAAACCGATTACGAATAATGTTTCACTTTTAATTATGGGAATTGATGAAAATCAAGAGCGACAAAAGGAGTATAATGGTGCATTTCATACAGATGCACTGCTGTTAGCTACTTTTAATAAAGATGATAAGACTGTGAAATTGACGAGCATACCACGTGATACATACACATATGTTCCGGTTGAAAAGAAAAAAGATAAAATAACGCATGCATATGGAAGTGGTTTCGTTAAAAATGGTAAAGATGGAGGGCCGCAAGCTTCAGTGGAAGCGGTAGAAAAGTTATTACAAGTGCCTGTTGATTATTTTGTAAAGTTTAATTTTAATTCATTTACTAAAATTGTTGATGGATTAGATGGGATTGAAGTAGATGTCCCAGTTGAATTTACGGAGCAAAATAGTAAAGATGAACCTGACGCGATCCATTTGAAAAAAGGACTACAAAAATTAACAGGGGAAGAGGCACTTGCCTTAGCAAGAACGCGTCATATTGATAGTGATGCAATGAGAGGACAGCGCCAACAACTTGTTATGGAAGCGATTTTAAGTAAATTAAAAAGTGTAGGATCGATTACGAAGCTAGAAAAAATAGTTGAGGCGGTTGACGGTGATTTTAAAACAAATTTAGTAATGGATGATATTTTATCTTTTTATAAATACGGTTTAAACAGTTCAGTTGAAAAAATACAATTAGCTGGTGATGATTTATACTTACCTAATGGCCCAAACGGCCAACGTGTATATTATTATAATCCTAATAAAAAAGATCTACAGAGTTTGAGCAATACTCTTAGAACACATCTAGGATTAAGTGAAAAGCAGATTGAGGAGAATTAAAGCAGATGTGATGTCTGCTTTTTTATTACGTTAAATAGTATGTCGTTTATATACAAATGTTATATACTATTTTCAAAATTAACATAATAGTGTAACATAAAGTTAAGGTTTAAGTTACATAACAGAGGGCCATCACATAGAATAAATGTTATTGATGAAAATAGTTTGGGAGAAATGAAAAAATAAGGGAGTATTAAAAATGAGAATTGTAAAGAATTTAACATTTCAAGTTATTGTGGCCATTATTTGTGGTATTGCAGTAGGAGCGATTTGGCCGAGTGTTGGACAAGAGATGAAGCCAATTGGTGAAACGTTCATCAATATGATTAAAATGGTTATTGCACCGATTATCTTTTTAACAATTGTGCTTGGTATTGCAAGCATGGGAAGTATGAAAAAGGTAGGCCGTGTTGGCGGGAAGGCACTATTATATTTTGAAATTGTTACAACAGCGGCTTTAATAATTGGTATCATTGTAGCGAATGTTGTGCGTCCAGGAGACGGATTAGATCCCTCAAAACTAAAAGGCGGAGATGTTTCACAATATGTACAAAGCGGGCAAGAAATGAAATGGATGGATTTCTTTTTACATATTGTGCCGTCTAACATGTTTGAAGCATTTGCAAAAGGTGATATTTTACAAGTTTTGTTTTTCTCCATTTTATTCGGTGCAGGGTTAACGATGTTAGGGAAAAATGGACAACCGGTAATCGACTTTTTTGAAAGATTATCGAAAGTATTTTTTAACATTTTATCAATTGTAATGAAATTAGCACCAATTGGAGCATTCGGCGGGATGGCGTTTACAATTGGTAAATATGGTTTAAGTACACTTATTCCACTTGGTAAATTAATGATTTGTGTATATGCAACAATGGCATTATTTGTTTTTATTGTTTTAAATTTCATTTGTAAATTTTATAAATTTAGTTTGTGGAAATATTTAGCGCATATTAAAGAAGAATTACTTATTGTTCTTGGGACATCATCATCAGAATCAGTATTACCGCGAATGATGACAAAGATGGAAGACTTCGGATGTTCGAAGCCGGTAGTAGGTTTAGTCATTCCGACGGGGTACTCTTTTAATTTAGATGGAACAACAATTTATTTATCGATGGCCACTATATTTTTAGCACAAGTCTTTCACGTCGATCTTTCACTAGGTCAACAATTAACGATAATAGCTATTTTGTTAGTTACATCTAAAGGAGCAGCCGCAGTAACAGGTGGAGGCTTTATTGTACTAGCGTCTACTTTATCTGCGATGAATGTTATTCCATTAGAAGGGTTAGCGCTATTACTTGGTGTAGATCGTTTCATGTCAGAAGCACGTGCTATCGTTAATTTAATTGGTAACGGTATTGCGACTGTAGTTGTTGCAAAAAGTGAAAATGAATTTGATGAAGAGAAGTATACGAGAGTAATAGAGGAAATGAAAAAAGAGAAAATGGCCGGATAAAAAGTCAGCTTTGCTGACTTTTTTATTTTTGTAGAAAAGAGGTTTGTTACGATATACATTATTTATTAACAATAATTTACAGGTTTTTTATAGTGGAAGGATATAAAGACTATTAAATCAATACATAAGATTCAATAAGACATAGTGTTTCGAAAGATTATGGAATTTTTATGAATATTACTGTAATAAAATAATTTTTTAAAAATTTTCAATAATAACACTTTACAAAACTCGAAAAATTAGTAGAATAATAGTTAATAAGAATCTTCTGATAAATATATAAAGAAAAACAGAATTATCAGAAAATTCTTAAATGAGAGCGTTAAGAATTAGGGAGGGTACAGAAAGTGAAAAAGAAAAAAATGAAAAAACTAACAGCAGTTGTAGCACCAGTTTTAGCAATGAGTATGGCATTAACAGCATGTTCTACATCAGGTGGAGATAAGAAGACAAGCACAAATTCTAGCTCTGGCGGAGATAGCAAATCAGAAGAAAAATTAGCAGCGAAACAAGTACTAAATCGTACTGAAACAAATGAGATTCCAACAATGGATACTTCTAAAAATACAGATACATTAGGTTCTCAAATTTTAGGGAACACAATGGAAGGTTTATATCGATTAGATAAAGATAACAAACCAATCCCAGCTGCGGCAGAATCAAGCACGAAGAGTGAGGATGGTAAAAAATATACATTTAAACTACGTAAAGATGCAAAATGGTCAAATGGTGATCCTGTAACAGCAAAAGATTTCGTATATGCTTGGCAACGTCTATTAGATCCAAAAACAGCTGCCGAGTATGCATTTATCGCATTCCCAATTAAAAATGCAGAAGCGGTTAATAAAGGTGAAAAACCTGTAGCAGAATTAGGAGTAAAGGCAGTAGACGACCTTACTTTAGAAGTTGAATTAGAACAAGCAGTACCATATTTCTTAAACTTAGTAGCATTCCCATCTTACTATCCATTAAATGAGAAATTCGTAAAAGAAAAAGGAGATAAATTCGGTTTAGAGTCTGACACAACAGTATATAACGGACCGTTCGTACTTACTGATTGGAAGCATGAGCAAGGCTGGAAACTAAAGAAAAACGATCAATATTGGGATAAAAAGACTGTAAAACTAGATGAAATCAACTATAGTGTAGTAAAAGAAGTTGCTACAAGAGTAAACTTATATGATACAAATGCAATTGATTTTGCGCTATTATCAGGTGAATTCGTTGATAAGTATAGAAATAATAAAGAAGAGTTTGGTACATACTCACAAGTAAGTACTTACTTCTTACGTATGAACCAAAAACGTGGCGGACAAGATACACCGTTAAAGAGCCAAAAATTACGTGAAGCCATCGCACTTTCAATCGATAAGAAAAATCTATCAAACGTTATTTTGAATGATGGATCTAAACCTGCGGACTTCTTAGTACCGAAAGGATTAGCAACTGGACCAGACGGTAAAGACTTCCAAGAAACATTTAAAAACGGTATTAAACCAGATGCAAAAAAAGCAGCAGCTGCATGGGATGAAGCGAAAAAAGAACTTGGAAAAGACCAAGTTACAATTGAGCTATTAAACTATGACACTGGTAATGCGAAAAAAGTTGGGGAATATGTAAAAGATCAAATTGAGAAAAACTTAAAAGGTGTAACTGTTAATATTAAACTTCAGCCATTCAAACAAAAGCTGAAATTAGAAACAGAGCAAGATTATGATTTATCATATGCTGGTTGGGGACCTGACTACGCTGACCCAATGACATTCTTAGATATGTTCCAGTCTAATCATTCTCATAACCAAATGAGCTTCGCTGATCCGAAATATGATGATATGATCAAAAAAGCTGGCGGAGAATTAATGGGTGATGCGAAGAAACGTTGGGAAGAGCTAGGAAAAGCTGAGAAATTACTTCTTGAGCAAGATGTAGCACTTGTACCTTTATACCAACGTGGTGATGCATACGTTCAAAAACCAAATGCAAAAGGCATCGTTCACCATAACATTAGCCCAGAGTATAGCTTCAAGTGGGCGTACATGACTGAAAAAGATGGAAAATAATTTTTAAGCAGTGAGGCTATATTTAAGTGGATGTATATAGGTTTCTTAGCTTATTTTGTAGTGAGAATCTCATTATCCACTATAGAAAGATAAAATGATAGAGCATTCTAAAAGTAGACTATTTACTTTTGGAATGCTCTTTTATTATGAGAATACATGCGAATAAATAGATAGATGTAGGAAAGAACTTGTATCGTGATAATTGTAAAGAATACTCGTTACTATCACAAAAAAATAATTTTTAGAATATTTTAAAAATAACTTTACAAAACCGGAAAAATTAGTAGAATATTAATTAATAAGAATTTTCTGATAAATAAACATTAGAAAATCTCTCAAAATTAGCTTCGTACATATAATTGGGGAGGGTACAAAAATGAAGAAAAAGATGAAGAAGTTCACGGCGGTTGTAGCGCCAGTTTTAGCGATGAGTATGGCGTTGACAGCTTGTTCTGGATCTGGTGGGGAGAAGAAAACAACTACGACGTCTAATGGTGGTGGGGAAGAGAACAAATCCGAAATTAAATACGCAGCAAAACAAGTATTAAATCGTACAGAGAATCAAGAAATTCCGACGATGGATACGTCTAAATCTACTGATACGTTAGGGTCACAAATTTTAGGGAACACGATGGAAGGATTATATCGTCTTGATAAAGATAATAAGCCAATCCCAGCTGCTGCAGAATCTAGTACGAAAAGCGAGGATGGAAAAAAATATACATTTAAATTACGTAAAGATGCAAAATGGTCGAATGGTGATCCTGTAACAGCGAAAGATTTCGTATTTGCATGGCAGCGCTTACTTGATAAAAATACAGCGTCAGAATACGCATTTATTGCTTACTATATTAAAAACGCAGAAGCAATTAATAAAGGTGAAAAACCTCTAACAGATTTGGGGGCAAAAGCAGTAGATGATTATACACTAGAGGTAGAATTGGAAAAGCCAGTACCATATTTCTTGAATTTACTAGCATTCCCGTCATACTATCCGTTAAATGAAAAATTCGTAAAAGAAAAAGGCGATAAGTACGGTTTAGAAGCAGATACAACGGTGTATAACGGGCCGTTCGTGATGTCTTCATGGAAACATGAACAAGGATGGCAGCTAAAGAAAAATGATAAGTATTGGGATAAGAAGACTGTAAAATTAGAAGAAATTAACTAT
Organism: Bacillus sp. FSL W8-0519; assembly: GCF_038005585.1. Classification (NCBI taxonomy): domain Bacteria; kingdom Bacillati; phylum Bacillota; class Bacilli; order Caryophanales; family Bacillaceae; genus Bacillus; species Bacillus sp. FSL W8-0519. The sequence goes on along the minus strand of NZ_JBBOTL010000001.1, from coordinate 3,397,970 downwards.
AGTGTAGTGAAAGAAGTTGCGACGAAAGTAAACTTATATGATACAGGGTCAATTGATTTCACACTACTATCAGGAGAGTTTGTAGATAAATATAAATCGAACAAAGAAGAATATGGCGAGTATGCAGAATCAAGTACATTCTTCTTACGTTTAAATCAAAAGCGTAACGGACAAGATACGCCGTTAAAGAGCAAAAAGCTTCGTGAAGCAATTGCATTATCGGTTGATAAAAAAGGACTGGCAAACGTTATTTTAAATAATGGTTCAAAAGCAACAGATCAATTAGTACCAAAAGGACTTGCGACAGGACCAGACGGTAAAGATTACCAAGATACATTTAAAAATGGCCTGAAATATGATCCGAAAAAAGGTGCAGCAGCTTGGGAAGCAGCGAAAAAAGAACTTGGAAAAGATCAAGTGACAATTGAATTACTAAGCTATGATGATGGAACTGCGAAAAAGATTGCTGATTATGTTAAAGATCAAATTGAGAAAAATTTAAAAGGTGTAACAATTAATACAAAAATTCAGCCGTTCAAACAAAAATTAAAATTAGAGACTGCACAAGATTATGAAATTTCTTATGCAGGTTGGAGTCCAGACTATGCGGATCCAATGACATTTATTGATATGTTTGAATCGAAGAGTCCATATAACCAAATGAGTTATTCAAATGCAAAATACGACGAAATGGTACAAAAAGCAGGTAATGAATTAATGGGTGATGCGAAGAAACGTTGGGAAACGTTAGGAAAAGCTGAAAAACTATTCCTTGAAGAAGATGCTGGGCTAGTTCCTTTATATCAAACAGGAAGAGCGTATGTAATGAAACCGACTGTTAAAGGAATTGTGAAACACAATATTAGTCCAGAATATAGCTTTAAGTGGGCGTATGTAACGGAAGGGAAATAAGAAAAAAGAGCGTTTGAAAAATATATTATTTATTTTTTTAAAACGCTCTTTTGCTATCCAATTAAATTTAAATAGATAGAGAAGAATAAGAAAAGTGGTACTTACATATAGTAGATGGGGGAGAATTCGTATAGTAGTAATAGATTGTTATCGAAGTAAATAAATTAATTATTATGAATATTTTAAAAACACTTTACATTCCAAGGGAAATTAGTAGAATAATAATTAGTAATAATTTTCTGATAATTTAAATTAGAAATCTCTCAAAGTTAGTTTCGTACATATAAATTGGGGAGGGTACAAGAATGAAGAAAAAGATGAAAAAGTTTACGGCGGTTGTAGCACCAGTTTTAGCGATGAGTATGGCGTTAACAGCGTGTTCTGGATCTTCAGGTGGGGAGAAGAAAACGACAACGACATCTAATAATGGTGGAGAAGAGAAGAAATCTGATATTAAATATGCGGCAAAGCAAGTGCTAAATCGTACAGAAACGAATGAAATTCCGACGATGGATACTTCAAAAAATACAGATACACTTGGCTCACAAATTTTAGGGAATACAATGGAAGGTTTATATCGATTAGATAAAGATAATAAGCCAATCCCAGCTGTAGCGGAATCTAGCACAAAAAGCGAGGATGGCAAAAAATATACATTTAAATTACGGAAAGATGCAAAATGGTCAAATGGTGATCCTGTAACAGCGAAAGATTTCGTATTTGCATGGCAACGTCTAGTAGATCCAAAAACAGCTGCTGAGTATGCATTTATTGCTTACTATCTTAAAAATGCAGAAGCGATTAATCAAGGAAAAGGAGAAGTTTCGACATTAGGTGTAAAAGCGGTAGATGATTATACGCTTGAAGTAGAACTAGAAAGACCTGTACCATATTTCTTGAACTTAATGGCATTTGCGTCATACTATCCATTAAATGAAAAGTTCGTGAAAGAAAAAGGGAATAAATTTGGTTTAGAGTCTGATACAACACTTTATAATGGTCCATTTGTGCTTACTGATTGGAAGCATGAGCAAGGTTGGAAATTAAAGAAAAATGAGCAGTATTGGGACAAAAAGACTGTCAAACTAGAAGAAATCAATTATAGTGTAGTAAAAGAAGTAGCTACAAGAGTAAACTTATTTGATACAGGTGCAATTGATTTCGCGCTATTATCAGGTGAATTCGTGGATAAGTATAGAAATAATAAAGAAGAGTTTGGGGCCTATTCGGAAACAAGTACGTTTTACTTACGTCTAAATCAAAAACGTGGTGGGCAAGATACACCGTTAAAGAGCAAAAAACTACGTGAAGCAATTGCATTATCAATTGATAAGAAAGCTTTAACGAATGTTATTTTAAATGATGGTTCAAAACCAGTGGATTACTTAGTACCAAAAGGTTTAGCAAGTGGACCAGACGGTAAAGATTTCGCAGAAACGTTTAAGAATGGTTTAAAACAAGACTCCAAAAAGGCAGCAGCAGCATGGGAAGAAGCGAAAAAAGAACTTGGAAAAGATCAAGTGACAATTGAACTTTTAAATTATGATACTGGTAATGCGAAAAAAGTTGGGGAGTATGTAAAAGATCAAGTTGAAAAGAATTTAAAAGGTGTGACAGTAAATATTAAGTTGCAACCATTTAAGCAAAAACTAAAATTAGAATCAGACCAAGATTATGATTTTTCATATGGTGGCTGGAATCCAGATTATGCGGATCCAATGACATACCTTGATATGTTTGAAACAAAAAATTCGCAAAACCAGATGAGCTACTCAAATTCAAAATATGATGACGTTATTAATAAAAGTAAGACAGAATGGATGGCTGATGCAAAAAAACGTTGGACAGAATTAGGGAAGGCAGAGAAATTGTTACTTGAGGAAGATGTAGCACTTGTACCTTTATATCAAAGTGCTAAATCATATGTTATGAAACCGAATGTAAAGGGAATTGTGAAACATAATATTAGTCCGGAATATAGCTTTAAATGGGCGTATATTGAAGAGAAATAAAAAAGAGAAGAGCATTTTCAAGTTGCGGTATCGCACTTGGGAATGCTTTTTTATGTGCACTAATTATGGATGGGTGAATATATGTATTATAGAAAATTTAAAGGAGAATTTTATGAAACGAAACACATACATCGATTTCCTAGCTTATTATGGAATAGGGAGTGCTCATCCTGGTGGTTTTACGTTAACAAAACAACTGTTAGCACAATTGCCTTTTAGATATGGAGCAAATGTCCTTGAACTCGGCTGCGGTACGGGGAAAACAGCAGCGTATATGACAAAAGAGTGTGGTTATAAAGTAACAGCGGTTGAAAAGAATGAAATTATGATTCAAAAGGCGAAAGATAGATGGTCGTTTGAGGGAATAGATATTCAATTAATTGAAGGAAGTGTAGAGCAATTACCTTGTTTACATGACTCATTTGAGTTCGTACTCGGAGAATCGATACTCGCTTTTACAGAAAAAGAAAAGGTTATTTCAGAGTGCTATCGTGTATTACAGAAAGACGGTAAGCTTGTTGTCATTGAAATGATTATTGATAGGCACATTGATAAGGGAGAGGAAGAAAAAATCGCTCAATTATACGGGATGAAAGAACTATTAACTGAGAGCGAGTGGGTACAATTATTTCAGAAAGCAAATTTTCGGCGGGTTACTATTGCTGGCGGTGGTACAATTGCAGAAACAATCTCTAGCTATATAGAAGAGCCGGAATGGAATGTATCACAATTTATTCCGAATGAGTTATATGAGGCATGGGTGCAACATGAAAATGTACGACTTATGTATCAACATATTTTAGGTCATCGTATTTTTATATGTGAAAAATAAAGAAAAAGAGTTGGCTAAAGATAGTCAACTCTTTACTTATGTTAAATGAAAAATAATGCAGCTAATGTAATTCCGAAGATGAAACCAAATCCGAGTTCAACACCCCAGCCACAACCGCCGCCACCCCAGCCGCCGCCACCACAATTACTACAACCACGACCGCCACATCCACAGCCGCTGAATCCACCACCACAACCAAATCCGCAACTATCACATCTGCTAAGGCCGCCGCAAAGGTCGCAACCACCATTTGCATAAGCGTCATAGTATCCGAATCCTGAATCAAAAGATGAGCGCTGTTGCACCGGTTCAATCCATACAGAGCTTTGTGTCACATCGATTATTTTACCTAAATGTATACGGCCATCACGGTCTTCAATCCGAACCACTTTTCCGAAGTAACGTCGGCATGTATCATAACATTTTTGTCTATGCATATTCATTCCTCCTTCCCCATTACAGTAATACGATATGTAAGGGGGACAAGTGCGGCTTGTACGAATGCCCTAACTATCATAATTGTTATAGGAAAGGGGAAATATAGGAAGAGGATATATAAGGAGGAAAAGGCATGAAATCTACAGATCAGTTTCAGACATACGAAGTACCGTGGGAAGAATTTATTGAAGCATTGCGAGAGGAAATGAAAAAGCAAGTAGGGACAGATATTATTGATACAGTAGTTTGCAATTTAGAAGATGGTTTTGAAGTGTATACATATGTGCAGGGGGATTTGGATTTTGAATATAAGGAAGCGCTGGAAAGGAAATACGGGAGTGATGCAAAAACTCCTAACGTGTTAACGATTATGTTATTAGCTGGCATTTATCGTACAAGTGAAGAGAATATACGCTTACATGCGGATCATAAAGATAATCCGATTGTTGAAGTGTATGTGAAGAAATGAAACACGCTGTGAAAGGCGTGTTTTTTAATTTTATGATAAAATGTTAGAAAATTAAGAAAGATGGTGGTGGTTTGAAAATTAAACATCTTAATTTAACAGTTGCAGATGTAGTAGCCGCGAGAGAGTTTTTAGAAAAGTATTTTGGCTTAACTTGTAGCGGAACAAGGGGAAATGGCTTTGCAGTTATGCGTGATAATGATGGATTTATACTAACTTTAATGAAAGGAAAAGAAGTTCAGTATCCAAAAACATTTCATGTAGGATTTCCACAAGAAAGTGAAGAACAAGTAGATAAGATAAATCAAAGATTGAAGGAAGATGGATTTTTGGTTGAGGCTCCTAAACGTGCACATGCGTATACGTTTTACGTTGAAGCACCTGGTGGATTTACAATAGAAGTGATGTGTTAAGTCAAAAATCAAACTTTTTGTTATGTGTTTTTAAAATAAAAAGTAGGAAAAGTCTGTTTTAAGTGTAAAGCTTAAACAGGCTTTTTTACTTATATGATCGGATAGAAAACGCTAGAAGGAATCATATTCAGTTTTTATAACTGTTTACATAATAAAGTTATGCTACGTTCGTTGTCCTAAAATACAAGTCATATATCTTGTATCCTCTCATAAATTTAAACATAGGAATTTGTCTACAAAGGTGGCGAAGCCTCATCATGAAAATTCGAATTTGTGCCACATTCATGTTGTTTCTATTTATATGGTTACATCCTTTTTGGACTTTTGCAAAAGGAGAGGAGGCAAAGGAAAGGGTCGTTTCACTTGTATATGATGATTCGGGCAGCATGAGAAATAACGATCGCTGGAAATATGCCAATTATGCTTTGCAAAGTTTAGTTGCGCTATTAGATGAAAAAGATACATTTTCTTACGTTCCAATGAGCAAGCCGAATGATCCATTAAACATTTCGTTAACGAAGGATAAGAGACAAACGGAAATTGAGGGAATTGGAGCGTGGAAAACGTATTTAAATACTCCGTTTAGCGCAGTAGAAACGGCGATGCAATCTATAAAAAAGGAAGCAGATATAGATGGGAAACGTGAATTTTGGCTTATTGTCTTAACTGACGGGGCATTTAATGATTTAGAGAAAGATAAGATTGGCGGAAAAGAACAAATTTTGCAGAAGCTAGCACAGTTTAAGAAAGAAATGGATGCAAAAAAGATATCATTACATCCAATTTTAATTACGATGGAAGAGGATTTAGGACAGCAAGAAAAGGCACAACTAAATACGTTTAAAGAAATATGGAAGAAAGAGATAAATGGAGTTACGATGCCATCTAGTGGAGAGGATGGTATTGTAAAAAGCGTCAATCAAGTGGCGGCATTAGTTGCAAATCGTGATCCGTTCTCCTCTGTTGAATCGATTGTAAAAACGAAAGTAGTAGGGAAGAAAGTAGAGATTACAACACCATTTCCGTTAAAGCGTATGACGCTTGTGCGACAATCGCCTTCTCTGCCCGATTATCAGGTCACACAAATTTCTAAACCATTACAATTACAATCTTCTTTTTCCATACATGCACCAGGTGAAGCGAAATTGTTCGGAAATATAGTTCATATCAGTACGGAAAATGAAGAAGTTATTAAACCAGGAACGTATACGATAGAAGTGGACCGAGATATTGAGAAAGAAGGATTACAAGTACTAGTCGAACCGGCACTTAATTATACTGTTTCTACTTATGACAAAGAGGATAAGGATAGAAAAAATGTTGAGGAAATGTATGAAGATGTGACAGCTGTTATTGAAGCAAAACCTACTGAGTTGCCAGTTCAGTCTTCTTACTTTCAGGCCGAAGTAGAAATAGACGGGAAGCAATATGCGATGAAGTGGGACGATAAAAGACATGTATTTTATTACGAAACGAAGCTTACTAAAGGATTAGTACGCGGGAAAGTTCATATGAACATAAAGGGGTTTTACAGACAGACGAAAGAATTTAAAATCGAAACAACGAAAAAGCCTAAATTATCACTTCAAACTGTCACGAAAGATTATGAAGAAAAAGTAACAAATTTAGAGAATAGTAAACCATTTATTATACAACCACAGTTAGATGATAAGCCGATGACAGAAGAGGCTGTAAAAAAACTATTAAAATCTACTGGTGTCACATCTAAACAATCAATCAACTATGAAATAAAACAGCATGGTAATCAAATTTACATTTATCCTCGACCGCATTACTCCGACACGTTCAATTTTACAGATACCGGCACCGTAGAAGCTACCATCGTAGTGCAGGATTCAAAATTACCAAAAGTAAAGAAAGATATAACACTCCATATTCAAAATGCGCCGTTTTATGAAAAGTATGCGCTTATTTTTAAGCTTGTTATTCCTATCACTTTATTACTGTTAATAGTAGGAATAATCGTTTTAGGATGGATTGTCCGTCCAAGATTTCACCGGAAAGCATTATTGTATTACGAATGGGATCAAGAGGTAGCGAAAGATTGGTTATATCAATCTGAGCCAGAGTTACTCAAAAATAAATGGTGGAAACATTATTTTGGTATTCCGTATAGAGCAGAAAGAAAGACTGTGCAATCCGTTACGTTTATAGCAAAGAAAGGATCGAAATCGATATTTGTAGCGAAAGAGTCACAAGTAGTAGGAATGATTATTGATGGGATGTTTATAACAGAGGATGAGGTTGGAATGGAACATAAGACACTATATCCAAATGAACTTTTAGTAATTGATAGAGGATATGGTAAGGAGATTTACAAATACGAGTGTGAATAGTAGATGGGGAAAAGAGGAGAGTATTATTTTTCCCTCCTTTTTTCAAACAAGCAAGAATAGGAAGGTGGTTCACATGACGTTACAAGTTCCAACAATATTAATTGGTTTAGGTGGAATCGGTAGTACTGTGACACATCAAATATATGAAAGACTACCTGAGGAGCGCCGGAAAAAAGTAGCAATGCACGTATTTGATACAGATGTGAATACATTGAGTAAATTCGATCATATTCGAAAGTTTAAGACGCAAACGAGCTCTAGTAAAACACCTAGGGAGTATATTGCGGGAGATCCGACGATTCCAGAGTGGTTTCCGATGGATCCAACTATACTTGATAAACCATTAACAGAAGGAGCAGGACAGTTACGCGTCATTTCCCGTTTAGCGTTACGTGCTGCGATGAAAGAAGATAAATTAACGTCCTTTTGGCAAGAAATCGAGAAGATTTTTCCAGTTACAAGCGATCAAACGGAATATGGAGTACGTGTCATTATCGTAACATCACTAGCGGGCGGAACAGGTTCAGGAATGTTTCTACAAATTGCATTATATTTACGTGAAATGCTTCGAAAAAAACTGCAACATCACAACATTTTAATACGTGGTGCGTTTCTAATGCCGGATGTGTTAGTGAAGACGAGAACAGTTAGTGCGAAAGAGTTTGAAACGGTGCAAGCAAACGGCTATGCCTCGTTAAAAGAATTACATGCCATTACGCTCGGTTCTACAGGAGAACTATCCAAACGCGGCGGGGTTACGATTGAATTAGAGTATCGACCGGATCAAGTAGATGAGGATGGGAGAACAAATCACACGATTAAACAACACCATTTACCGTACAATTATTGTTTTTTATACGATTACGAAAATTTACATGGACACCATCTGCATAATTTATCAGATTATATGGAGCAAATGGCAAATACGATTTATTTACAATTATTTAGTCCGATGTCTGCAAATCATTTTGCACAGGAAGATAATCAAATTCAGCAATTAGCAGAATCAAGCGGGAAAGGGCGATATTGCGGGGCCGGAACGGCAAAGATTATTTATCCATATGAGCATGTGTTAAAATATTGTGCTTTAAAATGGGCCGTGCAAGGTTTAGATGAATCGTGGCTTCATTTAGATCAATTGTTTCAAGAGAAGAAGCATAGATATGACCAAGATGTAAAACGTGGTATGCAGCGTGAAAAGCCAGAGCGCGGGAAAAGTTATTTAGAAGATTTAGAACATCTTGCTACTCGTCCAGAGCAGGCTCATATTTTCTATAGACAAATGTACAATGAAACGCGTGAAGGAGCAGAAGGCGGCAAGGTTGGTGTTGCGAAATCTAAACTGTTTTTAGAAGCTGTAGAGAGTTATGTACAGCGTACGGTACAAAAAGACGAGGAATTAAATCGTCTGCAGCATGAGTGTAAAATTTCGGCTGCGAAGCTAAAAATGACGGAACAAATGAAAGGTGAAGTAGCAAGGGTCGATCATGCGGTTCGTTTATATGCGTATGCGATTCCGAGCCGTGTACATGAACATGTAACGACACTTTTATATGACATGATTGAATCAGACCGTTTTTCACCAAGTGGTTCTGAAGGCCAGTCATATCAATTAAATACATGGTTTTTAAAGAAAACAGATCCAGTTCATCCAGTAGCAGCTCGTTTTATGTTGTATGAAATTCGAAAGCAGTTAGTGGAAAAAATGAATCGACTACATGAAAATAATGAACAAAAGCGTAATTTAATTCAAAATTACGATAAGAAATTTAATGTGAGTAACATTGATGGAACGGTAACAGCTGTACGTCGAGTAGAAATTGCGCAACAACAAGGTTGGTTCGGAAAAATGATTAATAACCAGCAGCGTTTATTTAAAAAGGAATTTGAGGATATTGTAACGCAGTACGTACACAAATTAAACGAATACCGTAAAGAAATGCTATTAGAACTCGTTTATCAATCGTTATATCAAGCGGTTAATAAAATGATTCAATATTGGGAAAGGTTTTTTGATAATTTACATGAAACACGTGAAAATTTATTGTTCGAAATTCAAAAACGAAGCAAAGAATTTGAAGGGAAAACAAACCCAACGAATGTATACGTATTAGCGGAAGAGAAGTTACAAGAAAAGATATGGCAAGATATGCAACAACATTTAAATTTAGGTGTATTACCGAAAGATATATCAGCAGAAATTTATATGAGCTTATACGGGGAATATTGCCGGGATGCGAAAACAGAAGAAATTCAATCGAAAAAGGTAGAAGACTTTTATCGTGAGCACATACTAAGTTATTGCTATGATGAATTACAAATACGCTATCGCGATAAATTAGAGCTGAATATCGTTGAGGCATTACGAAAAGAAGCGGATTATAAGAATCGTGATCGTGATGAATATGTTCGTGAAAAAATTGAAGACTTGTTCCATTTAGCAAGTCCATTCGTGCCGAAAGTTTCTCATCATAGGGAATTACAATATTGGGGTATACACCCATCTTTAAAGAAAGAACTGCAAGAGGAATTAATGCAAGAAATGTTTAAAGAAAAAGATACAGTAAATGAAGCTTTCTCGCCATTTGAAGTCATTTGTTATCGTGCACATTACGGTTTATCACTACAAGACTTTCCTAAGCTTTCGTCTGGACATATTGCAAATGGATTTATGAATGATAAAGGTGATTATTTTCAGTCGTACTATCGCCGTGTAAACAAGTTGAATAGTAAAAAATCTAGTTTAACACCGCATTTAGATAAGTATTGGCACTTACCAGCATTCATGCCAGACTTAAATGCAACGCAAACGAAGTTAGATTATGATAAATGTAATCGAGCTCTTCTATACGCGTATATATATCGCTGGATTAGTTTAGTTGCTGTTGATGGTCAATTCGTGTATCAATATAACGGCGTTGGACGTAGTTTCTTAATTCAGTCGATGGGGAAAAATATTTCAAGCGAAAGTTATAAATTGCACAGAGCGTTACTTCATAATCCGTTCATTTATGAAAACATCTTATCCAGGTTTGAAGAAGAACAAGAAAAGGCGATGATACAAGGTGGGCATTTATATACACATCCATTTGTATTAGGTGCTCAAGATATTAGATGGCTACGTAAAGAGCATGTTCATAATATTTTAGATATGATTTTAATGTATGACCGTGAAGCGAAATATGATCCAACGTTAGAAGAAACTTCTGATGAATTATTAAGGTTATTCCTTGATGAAATTGAGTTATATTTCCAAAACTATTACGGTACAGGTGCCGATATGGTTGCCAAGAAAGAGAAAGAAATGTTTATTAAACAATTGTGGGATCGTTCGTACGCGAAAGGATACGTAGATCCAAATAGTGCGCCTTATAAAAAATGGCAAAATTTATTAAGCGTTCATGATGAAGAAGAAACGCCAAAAACGAATGTATAATGAATGAAAAGGGAATCCTTAAAAGTGGCAATACAACTTTAGAAAAGAGGGATTCCGATGCCATTTTTAGGAAGTGTATATCAAATATTTGGATTGTATCCAGAAATTTATTATGGAATGATTTCAGCTGAAATTGCGGAGCAGCAAAGATTGGAACAAGCGGAAAGTGAAGAACAAGAAACAGAAGTGTAACTGTATAAGAAGCTTCAAAATAAAAATGATAACACGCTACTTACTCTTTAAACGTATAAGAGCAAGTAGCGTGTTTTTTTGCTATTTAATAATCCCATTTTCTAAAATTTTAATCGTAGGTGTTACTTTCACGTTAGCTTTTGAAAAGACACTCGGCCAAGCGTCTTCAACTTTTTTCCATTCTTCATATTGAAACGCTCTCGCATAATCACCAAATCCGAATGGATCGAGTTGTTGTTTTTGAATTTTGTGGATTAAATTGTTCAAATCTTTGTTTAGTTGTTTTGTAATAAGAGAAGTTAATTTCTTCCTATCTTTATCTATATCCATATTGAATGTAAGTTCAGATACGGCAATTTTTAAATCCATTTTAACATTAAATTTGAAGTGGTTATCGTTATAGCCTGTACGGATATCACGATTCATGCTAAGAACGTTTATTGATACGAAATCTTCACCTTCTGTATCTTTTAGATGACTATTACTTTCAACTGAATGCGAAGGGATTTTCATTGTAAGTGAAACAGGTATATTAGCTTTTTTTTGCAACATGAGCAGAAGGGCACTTTCATAGCGATTTAAAGACATCTTATAAATTCCGCGAGAAGTTAAAAGTGCAGAGCCTGTAACGATAACATCTTTTTTTCCTTTTTTTATTTCTGAAATAGCAGGTGTTATACCTTTATTAAACGTTTGTCTATGAAATTCATGAAATGGTGTGAAAACTGTCCGATTGTATAATTTATTTGTATTAATTAAATCTGTTAAATACTCAGGAAGAGCAGGTTTATCTTTAAAGTTGTTATATATAACAGAAGAAATTGGCCCGTCTACTGCAACCATGCGCATGTTTCCGGTATTTTTAGGATCGCGGTACCAAACATCAAGGTAAGGCATAGCACCTTCTTGTTTTAAAAATTTCGTGCTAAATAAAATGAGCTGTAACTTTTCTGTAGACACTAAACCGCTACTTGAACTATTAAACGTTGCTTTTGCTTCTCGGGGTGTACGTACTTTCGCTTCATGAGTTTCGTACTTTTTCTCCACATCTTCATTAAAAATAGGGTTTACGTGGTACACAATTAATTTACCTTTTGCTTTTGCGTCAAAGCCGTAAATTAATGAAATCGATTGTTTTTCTAAGTCTAGACGATCTCCACAGCCTGTTAAAAAGGTTATGAGAAAGCAAAGTATAGTGAAATGAATAAAGCGCCTCATTTAAACTCTTCTCCTTTCCCAATACTGATATAGTGTCATGTATAAGAGAAATACGACTGGAAATAGAAAAACGATAAAATAACTGGCAGCTCCCCAAAATTCTCGCAACGCACTTATTTGGTAAGAGGAAGGGATATAAAAGAATAGAACGAAAATGCATCCGAATAATAAAATCCAAACAGGTAACGAACTCCCTTTTTTGTTAAGTAATTGATTGATTCCATCTGAAGCGGTAAAAATATAAGGAATGCACGAATCGAAAATAATGAAGAGGTAAAATGACAAAAAGATAATTTCAAACCGTTCCAGAAATGAAAAGTGAAATGGTGTAATAAGAGAAAGAGTCGGCCATAAAAACTTAGTTATACCATCTGGGCTAAAATAAACGAAAGAAACGAACGTAACTTGTAGGTAGACGAATAACGTAATCATATTTGCAAGAACGATGCCTTTTTTTGCAGCTGATTTGTTAGTTAGATAGGGATAAAGGACGAATGCAAACTCGAATCCGAGAGACGCAATGATAGTTGATTTCACTGTGGTTACAACTGGTAGCCATCCTTCCTTTAGAAAGGGAAGAAGATATATCCAATGACCATCTTTAAGAGGGATAAACAATAGTAATGGTATCCAGAGGGTAAAAAGCACAGTGAAAACGGAAAAGCGACTAATAATAAGTACACCTTTACATGCAAGCATAAGCATTGGAATAGAAAGCAAAATCATAATTAAAAACATTGGAGTTCTAGGTAAAATCCAAATGTGAATGACATATAAAAGAGAAAAGATTAAGGAGACCGCAGCAAGTATAGCGTATAAAATCCAAAGAAGCATAGCGAATTTTCCTAGCCACTTCCCAAGATAACGAGTCAGCACATCAAGTAAAGTATACCCAGGATGCTTTTCCATAATTTTTACAATACATAGACTGACTAAAGTAGTGATAGCGCATCCAATAATAATAGAAATCCATCCATCTGTATTCGCCCCTTGTGCAACTTCACGAGGAAGTGTAAGGACACCGAATCCTACTTGAACACCACTAATCGTTAAAATGTATTGAAATAAACTAATCTCCCTCTTTGCACGCTTTGTCACTTCTCTTCCTCCGTTCCTTCTATATCGCGTTGTCGATTCTCTTGTTTTAAGTTAAGGGATAGTGGGCGCTTCTTCATTATTTTCCATGGTAAACGTATAAGAATATCTTTTAAATCCGAAGCAAATAACGGAGAAAAAGGACTACCATAAGGAACACCGAGAGATTCCATAGAAAGTATATGAATAATAATGATTGCCATCCCAACCATAATGCCAATGACACCAAATAAAGAGGCAATTATCATCATTGGGAAGCGAAGAAGTCGAATTCCTGCAGACATTTCTAGATTAGGGATGATGAAAGAAGCGACTGCAGTAATAGATACGACGATAACCATGACATTACTTACTATTCCTGCTTGAACTGCAGCTTGTCCGATGACAATCCCTCCTACGACGCCAATGGTTTGTCCAACGGGACCCGGAAGCCGAACTGCAGCTTCGCGGAGCATTTCAAGTACTAATTCCATCAAAAGTGCTTCTAATATAGGAGGAAAAGGAATTTTAGCTCGAGATTCTCCAATCGTTAACAATAATTTAAGTGGAATCACTTCATAATGAAAGGAAATCATAGCAATATAAAGAGCAGGAGCAAAAATTGCAATAAATAATCCAGTGAAACGAAGTAATCGTATAAAAGATGGAATCATTGGTCTGAAGCTGTAATCATCTATCGTCTGAAAAAAAGCTGAAAAAGTCATTGGTCCTATTAATACGCCTGGTGAACGATCTACAACAACAGCAATTCGCCCATCTAGAATATGATGTGCTGTTGTGTCAGGACGTTCAGTTATTGATAATTGCGGAAAGAGAGTATAGGAATTATCTTCAACAAATCCTTCTAATTCTCCGGTAGTAAGAATCGCATCCACTTTTATTGATTCGATACGGGATGCCATTTCTTTTACGACATCTTCGTCCGCAACATCTGCTAGATAAAGCAAAAAAACCTTTGAAGTAGCTCGTTCACCAACAGTGAATTCCTTCACTTTCAATTCGCGATTTGGAATATATCGACGAATAAGTGCAAGGCTGTCGCTCGCTACTTCATTAAATCCTTCGTGTGAGCTTTTTATGGAGCTCTCTGTTGTAGGCTCTTCAATGCTCCTTTTTGGTGCCGCTTGCGTATCAAGCTCTAAAGCGGATAATTGCCCGTTTATAAATAAAATACTTTTGCCGTGTAAAAGAGATTGTTCAATGTCTGTCCACTGCTCAATCTTTTTAATATTTCCGATAGAAACAGAGGCTTCCCAAAAATCGTCTTCATTCCACTCTTTAAATAAGAGAGGACGAAGGATGTTTACGTTAATAACAGTTTTGTCTACAAGTCCTTCCATATATATAAGTGCAGCTTCCTGTCCGTTTTTTAATGGAAAATTGCGTGTTATTAATTCTGGAATACCGCTAAACAGTTTGGACAAGTGCTTTAAATTAAGGGAAAGGGAAGAAGAAATAGATTTATTTAATGTGTGATCAGCTTGCTCTTGGTTAGAAAAAGATTTTTCACCACGAATCCATTTATTAAAAGACCCCATTTGTTTACTTACTCCTTGTTATGTTTTATCCCGATTGGAGAGGGCTGATTAAAGTTTCACTTTATATGGGTTATTATGGATAGTTCCATACGGACATATGCGTAGTTTAAATTTTATATTGTATATTTTTAACTTTAACGCTATAATTATAGTGTTAAAGATGGAATCGTGATATGACCTGTTATGACTCTATCGTTTTATTTATGAATAAATGGATTGGTATTTTAGCAAGATGTGCTAATAAACTACTCCACCATGATAATAACGTGCCGAAATGTGGTGCGTATATTTTCGTGGTGGAGTTTTTTTATTCTCAAAAAGGGGGAAAGACCATGAATAACAACATGGTTCATATTACAATTGACGGAAAAAAGTATACAGCGGAGCCCGGTTCAACGATATTGGGTGTTATAAATGAGAACGGGATTGAACATCCGCAAATTTGTTACGTGCCAGAAGTAGATCCTATTCAAACATGTGACACTTGTATTGTAGAAGTTGACGGAAAGTTAATGCGCTCTTGTTCGACAGTAGCGACAGAAGGTATGAACATTGAACGTAATTCTACTCGTGCGAAAGAAGCACAAACAGAGGCGATGGATCGGTTACTAGAAAATCATTTATTATACTGTACAGTATGTGACAACAACAATGGGAACTGTAAACTGCATAATACAGCAGAATTAATGGAAATTGAACATCAAAAATATCCTTATGAACCGAAAGTAGATGTAAGTGAAGTTGATATGACGCATCCGTTTTATCGTTATGACCCGAATCAATGTATTGCATGTGGTCAATGTGTAGAGGTGTGTCAAAACTTACAAGTAAATGAAACATTATCGATAGACTGGGAAGCGGAACGCCCACGAGTGATTTGGGATGAAGGAGTAAATATTAATGA
The DNA here is from genome assembly GCF_038005585.1 of Bacillus sp. FSL W8-0519. NCBI lineage: Bacteria > Bacillati > Bacillota > Bacilli > Caryophanales > Bacillaceae > Bacillus > Bacillus sp. FSL W8-0519. Next base: position 3,382,157 of record NZ_JBBOTL010000001.1, on the reverse strand, counting down.
TTCTTCATGCGTTAGTTGTGGTCAATGTGTAACCATTTGTCCTTGTAACGCTTTAATGGAGAAAACGATGCTCGGTGAAGCTGGATTTATGACGGGACTAAAGCCAGATATTCTTGAACCGATGGTAGATTTAATTAAAGAAGTAGAGCCTGGATATAGCGGTATTTTTGCGGTATCAGAAGTGGAAGCGGCCATGCGTGATACTCGTACGAAGAAAACGAAAACAGTATGTACATTTTGTGGTGTAGGTTGTTCATTTGAAGTGTGGACGAAAGGGCGTAAAATTCTTAAAGTACAACCTTCTTCTGATGCGCCAGTTAACGCAATTTCTACTTGTGTAAAAGGAAAATTTGGTTGGGATTTCGTAAATTCTAAAGAACGAATTACGAAACCTTTAATTCGTAAAAATGGAACGTTTGTTGAATCAACATGGGAAGAAGCGTTGAATGTAGTTGCAAGTAAATTAGGATCGATTAAAGAAGAGTACGGTAAAGATGCTATCGGTTTTATTTCTTCATCTAAAATTACGAATGAAGATAATTATGTGATTCAAAAATTAGCTCGACAAGTATTTGAAACGAATAATATTGATAACTGCTCACGTTATTGTCAATCACCAGCGACAGACGGATTATTCCGTACAATTGGTATGGGCGGAGATGCTGGAACGATTAAAGATATTGCACAATCTGGTCTTGTTATTATTGTAGGTTGTAATCCGACAGAAGGTCATCCTGTTTTAGCTACACGTATTAAACGTGCACATAAATTACACGGACAAAAATTAATTGTGGCTGATCTTCGTAAAACAGAAATGGCAGAGCGTTCAGATGTCTTTATTAGTCCAAAACAAGGAACAGATCAAGTATGGTTAATGGCTGTTACGAAATATATGATTGATCAAGGCTGGCACGATCAACGATTTATTGATGAGAATGTAAATTTCTTTGAAGATTTCAAAGAGAGCCTTACAGCATATACACTTGAATATGCAGAAGAAATGACTGGTATTTCAAAAGAAACACTGATTCAAATGGCTGAAATGATTCGTGATGCAGATGGTACATGTATCCTTTGGGGAATGGGGGTAACGCAAAATACAGGTGGATCTGATACTTCCGCTGCGATTTCAAACTTACTACTTGCAACAGGTAATTATCGTCGTCCAGGCGCTGGTGCATATCCGCTTCGAGGTCATAATAACGTACAAGGTGCTTGTGATATGGGTACTTTACCAGGATGGCTTCCTGGATATCAACACGTTACGAACGATATGGAACGTGCGAAATTTGAAATGGCTTATGGAGTGAAAATTAATAGCGAACCAGGTCTGAATAATATTGAAATGCTTCACGCGATTGACGAAGGGAAAATGAAAGCTATGTATCTTGTCGGAGAAGACATGGCTCTTGTAGACTCTAATGCGAATCATGTACATGAAGTATTATCAAGCCTTGATTTCTTCGTTGTGCAAGATGTTTTCTTATCTAAAACGGCTCAATATGCAGATGTTGTATTACCAGCAGCGCCATCTCTTGAAAAAGAAGGTACTTTTACAAATACAGAGCGTCGTGTTCAAAGACTATATCAAGTTCTTCCTACGCTTGGAGATGCGAAGCCAGACTGGTGGATTGTGCAGGAAGTTGCGAATAAATTAGGTGCAAACTGGAGTTATAGTCATCCAAGTGAAATTTTTGCTGAAATGGCAAGTTTATCACCACTATTTTCACAAGCAAACTATGAAGTATTGGAAGGATGGAATAGTTTCCATTGGGGAAGTTTTGATGGAACGAATACACCGCTTCTTTTCCAAGATGGATTTAACTTCCCGGATAAAAAAGCTCGTTTTGCGATTGCTGACTGGGTGCGCCCAGCTGAATTCCCAGCTGAGTTCGACCTTCATATTAACAATGGTCGTATGCTTGAGCACTTCCATGAAGGGAATATGACAAATAAATCAACAGGTATTCAAACGAAAGTGCCTGGCGTTTTCGTTGAAGTTTCTCCAGCACTTGCAAAAGAACGTGGAGTAAAAACTGGTTCATTAGTCCGTCTTGTCTCTCCGTTTGGAGCGTTAAAATTACGTGCACTTGTAACAGATCGTGTAAAAGCGAATGAGTTATATTTACCGATGAACTCTACAGATAATGAAACAGCAATTAATTTCTTAACAGGTCCTGCCGTTGATACGCGTACGAACACACCTGCTTATAAACAGACGAAAGTGCGTATGGAAGTGCTGGAAGTTGATGGCGAAAATCCGATGCCAAAAGCGAACCCGCGTAATAAAAAACGTCATCCTCAATCTGGTATTGAGGTACATCGTAAGTGGGCACGTCCAGGGTATGTGCATTTAACGGATAAGTAGGAGGAGAAAAATATGGCTGCACCTATAAAAATGATTCAAAAACAAGAATTAACTGAGGAAGAAATAAAACAGAAAAAATTAGACGATTTAAAAGAGCTTCTAGCTAATAATGAAGACGCTCTAAATCAAATGTTTAATATAGTAGGGGAATTGAATGATATTGGCATGCTAGAAGCAGCAAATTCTATGCTAAAGGCGAAAGAACCAATCGCAAAGATTGTTCTTGGTCAAGTGACTCGTGAGCCCGTTACAAATTTAATTAATAATATGATGGGGGCTGCGGGTGCTTTAACAGAACTTGATCCGGAGCTTACGAAAAAGCTTATAGGTAGCTTATTGGTAGGGCTAGAAGAAGGTAATGAACATCTAGAGAGTAATAAAAAGGTAGGGGTATTCGATCTTATGAAAGTATTGAAAGACCCAGACATTAACCGTGCTATCGGATTTGGGCTTCATTTCTTAAAAGGTATGGGTAAAGGGTTAAAAGACGAGTAACCTTCACGAAGTGAATCTTTTCGCCCAAATGTGTGTACGAAATAGTTTGGGCGGAAGGCTCATTTTGGTAAAATATATAATAAAGTAAAATGAGGCTTTTTGGGAGGTATAATTGTATGTCAAAAAAAGTACATGAATTTAATGATATGATTCGAAAACTTCGAAAGGAACTTTTCGGAAAAGGGCCAGAACGAATTCATACTGTTTTTGCTGAAAATATGGCGATTGCGACTCTTTATGGAAACTTAACACCTACTGAAAAATTCATTTCAAGTACGATGGACGGTGCGGAAATGGTTCATATGGCTAGAACGAAAATGATTCAAGAAGTATATGCCGCGAATTCCCGTGAACATTTGGAGGAACTTGTTGGAGCGAAATTAGTGAACCTATTTTCAGATATGAAAGTAGAAGAAGATATTGCAGTTTCGGTATTTGTTTTTGATAAAAATATAACGTGAGAGAAGGATACTGATCGTGAAACCGATACAGGTAGAAAGAGAAATCTTTCGTTATGAACAAGGGGCGTTTAAACATATAGAGGACAGCATTGTAACAGAGTTTCCAGTCACGATTAAAATGAACGGACAGGAGTTTGTTACAATGGTTAGTACTCCAGAATATATAGAAGATATGGTAATAGGCTTCTTAGCATCTGAAGGAATCATTCGGAAGTATGAAGATATTGATGACATATGGGTACAAGAGAAAGAAGGATTTGTACATGTCACGACGGCAAAAGTAAATCCGTATTACGAACAAATGCAAAATAAACGTTATATTACTTCATGCTGTGGTATGAGTAGACAAGGATTTGTTTTTGCAAATGATGCACTAAGCGCAAAGAAAATGGATGGCGTCCATGTACAGGTTACTGCAGAAGATTGTTTTCGATTAATGAAAGAAATGCAGCAATCTGCGGAGACATTTCGTCATACAGGGGGCGTTCATAATGCATCTTTGTGCAATGTGAATGGTATTATTTTAAGTCGAATGGATATCGGAAGGCATAATGCGTTAGATAAAATTTACGGTTATTGTTTAAAAAATAATATTTCTATAAGAGATAAAATCATTGTTTTTAGCGGTCGTATTTCTTCGGAAATATTATTGAAAGTTGCAAAAATTGGTTGTGAAATTATACTGTCAAAATCAGCTCCAACTGAGTTGGCTTTACAGCTAGCTGAAGAATTAGGTATTACTACGATAGGATTTATTCGGAATGAATCCTTAAATGTATATACGCATCCGGAGCGTGTTTTAAATATAAAATAAGTAAAAGCGAGGCAATAAATATGAAATCTGTCACATTAGACAAACTACAACGTCCGTTAAAGGATTTACGTATTTCAGTTACTGATCGCTGTAATTTTCGCTGTCGATATTGTATGCCAGAAGAAATATTTGGTCCTGATTACTCGTTTTTGTCTAATGATAAAATTTTATCTTTTGATGAAATTGAAAGGATAACGCGTATTTTCGTTTCTTTAGGTGTTAGAAAATTACGGATTACAGGCGGAGAACCGTTACTTCGAAGAGGTCTTCCGCAGCTTATCGAGCGCCTGAATAAAATAGATGGTGTGGAGGATATCGGTTTAACAACTAATGGATCGTTACTTAAAAAGTTTGCTCCTGATTTATATAAGGCGGGTTTATCACGTGTGACAGTTAGTTTAGATTCCTTAGAAGAAGAGCGGTTTTTCTATTTGAATGGTAATAGAAGCAAAGTACAAAGGGTTCTGGAAGGAATACAAGCTGCAGCTGAAGTCGGTATGAAAATTAAAATAAACATGGTCGTTCAAAAGGGGAAAAACGAACAGGATATCTTGCAGATGGCGCAATACTTTAAGGAAAATAAACATATTCTTCGTTTTATTGAGTATATGGACGTTGGAAATTATAACGGTTGGGATTTAAAAGAGGTTGTCTCTAAACAAGAAATAGTAGATACGATTCATCAAGTTATGCCATTAGAACGAATAGAAGCGAATTATGCAGGAGAGGTTGCGACTCGCTATCGTTATATTGGAAGTGATGAAGAAATAGGTATTATTTCATCAGTAACAGACTCCTTCTGCTCCTCATGTACGAGAGCTCGTATTTCTGCAGAAGGAAAATTATATACTTGTTTGTTCGCTTCTAAAGGAAATGATTTGAGAGAACTGCTTCGATCAGAATACACTGACGAGGAAATAACAGATGTCGTACGCGATATATGGAACAAACGAGAAGATCGTTATTCAGATGAACGGTTAAGTAATAGTAATAAAAAAGCTATGCCTAAAATTGAAATGTCACATATCGGTGGTTAATATAAAGTTGACATAAAAGTGAAAAATGGAAGGTGTACAAGAATTGTAGATTTTCTATTTTATAGTAAAAGTGATGATTGATCTCTCTGTAAAAGATGTGCAGAGAAATTAAGCAGCATTCAAAAACCTTTATTTTGAAGAGGTTTTTTGAAGCTGCTTTTTTATTTGGAGAAAATGGAGGAATTGGTAATGTCATTTCATAAACCGGAACAAATTGCTGAGCTTGTTATTGAGGCCGGTGTTCAAAAAGTAAGTCAGACCTTGCCAGCAATGCTTATTCTCGGTTTTTTAGGAGGAGCATTTATTTCGCTCGGTTTTTTACTTAACATTCGCGTTTTAGGTAATTTACCTGAGCGCTGGGGGAGTTTAGTAAATGTTTTAGGAGGCGCGGTTTTTCCTGTTGGACTCATGCTCGTCGTATTAGCAGGAGGAGAATTAATTACCGGAAATATGATGTCAATGTCTATGGCGCTTTATGCAAAGAAAATTACATTGGTTAGTGTGCTAAATAACTGGATTTGGATTACTTTCATGAATTTTGTAGGAGCTATTTTCGTAGCGTATTGTTTCGGTCATCTTGGCGGATTAACAGAGGGGGATTATTTAAATAAAACGGTAGCGATAGCAGAAGGCAAGTTACATGAATCTTTTGGAAGAACTTTAATTTTAGCAATTGGGTGTAATTGGCTCGTTTGTTTGGCGCTTTGGCTCGCTTATGGGACGAGTGATTTTGTCGGAAAAATAATCGGAATTTGGATTCCAATAATGGCATTTGTAGTGATTGGATTTCAGCAAGTAGTAGCAAATATGTTCGTCATCTCAGCAGTCATTTTTGCAGGGCATCTGACGTGGATGGATCTTGCTAGAAATTTTGTTCCTGTTTTTATCGGGAATGTAATTGGAGGAGCTGGATTTGTTGGGTTTGCTTACTATGCTTGTTATCAAAAACAGCATTCTAATATGAAATAGAGTTCGTGAGAGGAAGGGTATGTAATGGCTGAGCGGTATTCACGACAACAGTTGTTCAAACCGATTGGGGGTAGAGGACAAGAAAAGATTCGAAATAAACATGTGTTAATTGTAGGGGCAGGCGCATTAGGAAGTGCAAGTGCTGAAAGTTTCGTACGTGCAGGCATTGGGAAGTTGACGATTATTGATCGTGATTATGTTGAATGGAGTAATTTACAAAGACAACAACTGTACTCTGAAGAAGATGCGAGAGAGAAATTGCCAAAAGCAATCGCTGCTAAAAATCGGCTAGAAAAACTTAATTCGGAAGTACAAATAGATGCTTTCGTAATGGATGCATGTGCAGAAAACTTGGAAGGACTATTAGAAAATGTTGATGTAATAATTGATGCAACAGATAATTTCGATATCCGATTTATAATAAATGATTTATCACAAAAATATAATATCCCGTGGGTATATGGTTCTTGCGTTGGCTCGTACGGTATGAGTTATACAATTATTCCGCAAGAGACACCGTGTTTACATTGTGTGCTGAAGAACGTTCCAGTTACAGGTGTGACGTGTGATACAGCTGGAATTATTAGTCCGACTGTTCAAATCGTTGCAGCATATCAAGTGGCGGAAGCACTCAAAATTTTAGTAGAAGATTTTGCAGCAATTAGAAAACCATTTTTTATGTTTGATATATGGAGTAATCAAAACCATTTTATAAAACTAGGAAAAATCAAGACAGACGATTGCCCTTCGTGCGGTTTGAATCGAACTTATCCTTATTTATCATACGAAAATCAAACGAAGGTAGCTGTTTTGTGCGGAAGAAATACAGTTCAAATTAGAACGGTAGAAAGTAGACAGTACAATTTTGATGATATAGAAAAAGTATTAAAAAAACTGGGGGAAGTAGATCGGAATCCGTATTTACTATCTTGCCAACTAGATGAGTACCGCGTCGTTATTTTTCGAGATGGTCGTGTTTTCATTCATGGTACAAATGATATTTCAAAAGCGAAACAGTTATATTATCGCGTATTCGGTTAATAGAAAGGGTTGTCAATAATGGAAAGAAGAGTGCCAATTACGGTTGAAGAAGCTGTTCGTAAAGTAATGGAATTTGCTAATGAGGGTTTAAAGGAGCTACTACCTATTGAATTAGCTTATGGACGTGTATTAGCGGAGGATTTAGTAGCTGACTATGACGTACCTTCATTCAATCGTTCCCCGTATGACGGATTTGCTATTAGAGCAGAAGATACGAATTTAGCAAGTTATGAAACGCCAATTGTATTTGAAGTAGTGGGTGAAATTGGTGCAGGATCGCTATTCGATGAGAAAGTAGGTCCGTTTCAAGCAGTTCGAATTATGACGGGAGCGCAAATTCCGAATGGATGTGATGCAGTTGTTATGCTAGAGCTGACTCGTCAATATGAGGAGGCTGGCAGTAAGTATATGGAATTGAAGCGGTCATTCAAAGCGGGCGATAATATTTCTTTTCAAGGTGAAGATGCTCGTAAAGGAGCGGTTCTTGTAAAGAAAGGAACATACATTAATCCAGGTATTTCAGCTCTTCTTGCTACATTCGGGTATAGCGAGGTGCCAGTTGCGAGAAAGCCTGTAGTTGGACTATTAGCGACTGGCAGTGAATTACTGGATGTAAACGATTCATTACAGCCAGGGAAAATCCGAAATAGTAATACGTATATGATATTGTCTCAAATCCGAAGAGCAGGCGGAAGAGTAAAATATTTTGGGAAGTTTAGCGATGATTTTCATACGTGTTTTACGGCTGTAAAAGAAGCATTAAGCCAAGTAGATATGCTCATTACAACAGGTGGTGTATCCGTAGGGGATTACGATTATTTGCCAGCTATATACGAAAAATTAGGTGCATCAGTTCTTTTTAATAAAGTTGCAATGAGGCCAGGAAGTGTTACGACTGTAGCGCAATTAAATGGCAAGTTATTATTCGGTTTATCAGGAAATCCATCTGCTTGTTACGTAGGATTTGAATTGTTTGTAAGACCTTGTATTCGAACGTATATGTTTAGTGAAAAAGCACATGTGAAAAGAGAAAAAGCGTTATTAGGAGAAGACTTTTTAAAGCCAAATCCATTTACAAGATTTGTACGAGGAAAACTAACATATAACGAAGGGCAGTTAATCGCTTATCCGTCAGGGTTTGATAAATCTAGCTCAGTTTCTTCTCTAGCAGAGACAAATATATTTATTGTACTTCCAGGTGGTACGAGAGGGTATAAAAAAGATATGTTCGTAGATGTTCTCTTGTTGGAAGATAACGAAGGTAGTGAATGGCCTTGGACATTTTATAAAGTGAGAGGTGATTCTAATGGGACAAGTGCTATTTGAAATTGTAGATATACCGATTGTAGTTGAAGAAGTAACAAATAAGGTTGCAAGAAGAGACGCAGGTGCGATTACAACTTTTATTGGTACAGTGAGAGAATTAACAAAAGGAAGACGAACGCTACATTTAGAGTATGAAGCATATGAAACGATGGCAGTAAAACAACTTATGAGAATTGGTGAAGAAATTAGTGAAAGATGGCCGGACGCAAAAATAGCAATTACGCACCGAGTAGGACGGCTAGAAATAATGGATATTGCGGTAGTCATCGCAGTTTCATCACCGCATCGCAAAGTAGCTTATGAAGCGAATGAATACGCAATTGAACGTATAAAGCGAATCGTCCCAATATGGAAAAAAGAATTTTGGGAAGATGGGACGATGTGGATTGGCGATCAACTTGAAAATACACCATATCCAGCAGGAAAACCGAAGAAGGAAGAATGAGAAAATGATTACAATTTTACTGTTTGCAAATTTGCGTGAGGAAGTCGGGTTAGATCGATTCGTAATTTCCGAAAAACAAGAAATGACTGTGCAGCAATTAAAAGAATGGCTCAAAGCAAACTATAGTTTACAATCGCTTGATAGAGTGATGGTGGCTGTTAATGAAGAGTTTGTAACGAATGAAGAGATGATACGAGCTGGAGATATTGTCGCATTCATCCCGCCTGTTAGTGGTGGATAATAAGCGTTTCTTGAAACGATAAGAAGATGCTATATATAAATTCGAATACGAGAAGGGATGAGTTCTATGCTTACTCAAGAAAAAATAATGAATGCGTTAAAACACGTAGAGGATCCAGAATTACACAAAAGTATTGTGGAGTTAAACATGGTTAGAAATATACAAATGAATGGAACAGAGGTTAAACTTGAAGTAGTGCTAACGATTCAAGGGTGTCCGTTAAAATCAAAAATTCAACAAGATATTGAAGAATCGCTTCACGCAATTGGTGCCTCTAAAGTGGCTGTAACATTTAGTTCTATGACAAAAGAAGAACGTGCAGTCTTAACAGAGAAGTTAAAGAAAAATACTAGAACAGAAACTGGTATGCCAAGCATGCTTCGTCCTGATTCAGGAGTACAATTTCTTACTGTAACGAGCGGAAAAGGTGGAGTCGGAAAATCAACTGTAACAATTAATCTTGCAACAGCTTTAGCTCGTATGGGCAAAAAAGTGGGGATATTAGATGCAGATATATATGGTTTTAGCATTCCAGCTATGATGGAAACGAATCAAAAACCAACGATGATTGATCAAACAGCAATTCCAGTTATTAGTCACGGTGTTAAAATTATGTCTATGGGATTTTTTACAGAAGGAAATAATCCGGTTATGTGGCGCGGACCGATGTTAAATAAATGGATTCAAAATTTCCTTGCGAATACGCACTGGGGAGAATTAGATTATTTACTTCTTGATTTACCACCTGGTACAGGAGATGTTGCTATTGATGTTGCAGCAATGATTCCGCAGGCGAAAGAAATTATCGTTACAACACCACATAATGTAGCTTCATTCGTAGCATCTAGAGTAGGCGTAATGGCAAAACATACGAAACACGAGATTTTAGGTATTGTGGAAAATATGGCTTATTATGAAGAACAAGATGGATCGAAAAATTATCTGTTTGGAAAAGGCGGCGGCGAAATGTTAGCAGAACAATTGCAAACAGAAGTAATCGCACAAGTACCTTTTGCAAAACGTGAAGAAAATAACGGTTCATCTGTATATGATGAAGATTCTCTTGTTGGAGAAGTGTTTACAGCGTTAGCAGAAGATATTATTTATAAAGGATAGAGGAGGAATTTTATTATGGGGTGTAATATTGATCATTCTATTGAAGATGTAATGAATAAACTTGAAAGTCAAAAGAGTTTTTTATCTGAAGAGATTTTTAAAGGATTAAAAAATTTTTTGCAAGGTAATCACTCACAAGAAATATTAAATGATGTCTTTCATCTTCTAAAAAAGTATGACTTAGTTAGTGAAGAAGAAAGAGAGACGAGAAATACTCAATTATTGCTGATTATAAAATAAATAAGCTTTGGCTTTTGTTTTGTAACAGGAGGGGTAAATGTAATGAATATGAAGAAGATGATTGAAACGATAGAAGCAACAAAAATGACTGATGAAGAATTATCGATTGCTCATTTACATCAAAAGCTCGTGAAGCTATATAGTCAAAAAAATGTTGCTCATTATACGGAGTTATTAAAATATATTTTATCCTTATCCGTGCAGCTTGATTTACATTTCGTATTGAAATATTTTGGTGTGCGACCGGTTGTTGCTATAGACGAGCGTATGCAATTTCAAGAGATATTTAAATGTTTAGCTAATAAGGATGATAATGGGGAATGGTTTTTACATTTCGTTTCTTTATATGTAGGGCTAATTGTAGTTCTTCACTTTGATGAAAAAGTGATTGAGAGAAGTTTTTTTGATGCTATGGTAGTGGGTGAAGGGAATGAAATATAAGGATCTTGCCCATAACATCTTTCTATTTAATAGCTATAATTAGTCTTTTGATTGGCTATGTAAATATGAAGGTAACGAATTAATAAAAAGTGTTCTTCAGTTGTTTCCATCGTTTTTTCATGTTACCATTAAGCGAATTTTTCATAGGGAGAGAAAGCGATGAAATGGATTTATTTTATTCTTATTAATGTTATAGCTTTTAGCCTTATGGGGCTTGATAAACGAAAAGCGAAGAAGAAACAGTGGAGAACGCCAGAAAGTACGTTGTTTTTATCAGCAGCAGCTGGGGGAGCAGTTGGAGCTTGGATTGGTATGTATATGTTTCATCATAAAACTCATAAAAAGAAATTTGTTTTCGGCATACCGTTACTTGTTGTAATAACGGTATGTTTATTATTCGTTGTATGAGAAATGTCGAAAGAAATGCAGATTGATTATTGGTAAAGTGAGCACGTGGGAACGTATAATGGAGAAAAAATGAGAAGAGGAGAAAAAGGAAGATGGGGAGTCAATCAGCAGAGCAAAAAAAAGGGATTATATATGCGGCTGGTGCGTATACGATGTGGGGAATACTACCAATCTATTGGAAATGGGTTGAGGAAGTCCCAGCAGATGAAATATTAGCACACCGCATCGTTTGGGCATTCGTGTTTATGTTAATCGTATTAGGTGTTACGAAGAGATTTCGTCAGTTTATTGGAGAGTTCGTGAATCTTTTTAAACGACCTAAATTATTAATGTCATTAACAATAGCTTCAGTCTTGATTAGCGGAAACTGGTTTGTCTACATATGGGCCGTTAATCATAATCATGTCATTGAAGCAAGTCTTGGCTATTATATTAATCCGCTTATTAGTATTTTACTTGGTACAGTCGTTTTAAAGGAAAAGTTAAACTTTTGGCAATACGTTGCAGTTGGCTTAGCTGGAGTAGGGGTTATCATTTTAACAGTACGTTTCGGGGCTATTCCGTGGGTTTCTTTATCACTTGCCCTTTCATTTGGATTATATGGATTAACAAAAAAAATGTTAAACTATGATGCGACAATTGGACTTACGATGGAAACGATGTTAGTAACGCCGTTTGCGATTATTTATTTAGTAATGACAGGAGTACATGGTTTCGGCTCATTTGGCTCGATCTCAATGTCATCGACATTACTATTAATAGGAGCGGGCATTGTTACAGCATTGCCACTTTTTTATTTTGCAAAAGGAGCCCAACTTATTCCGCTTTATATGGTAGGTTTTTTACAATATATTGCACCAACAATTAGTTTGATTTTAGGTGTATTCGTATTTGGTGAACATTTCACATCTACTCATATGATTGCATTTTTCTGTATATGGGTTGCATTAGTTGTATTCTCGGTAGCGAAAACAAAGTTCTTGGTGCAGAAACAACCGAAATTTATAAAAAATAAATCAGCAAAAGTATCGTAATGCGTAGTATTTTCTACGCATTTTTCTTTATACTGATACTATAGGATTTCCATTATAGCTAGTAGGGAGCTGAGAACGTGGAAACGATTTTACATAACGATCCGCTTATGGCCGCTGTAATTTCATGGTTTTTAGCACAATTAACGAAAGTAGTCTTTAAATTATTTAAAACGGGTGAATTTGATTTTGCAAAGTTCTTCGCTTCAGGTGGGATGCCAAGTTCTCATGCTTCAACTGTTACAGCACTGGCGACAGGTGTTGGCGTTGTGGAAGGTGTGGAAAGTACTTTATTTGCAATTGCTGCTATTTTTGCCATTATAGTTATGTATGACGCTTCAGGAGTAAGGCTTGCAGTAAGTAAACAGGCGAAAATATTGAATGAGTTTTTTCACGGTAGACAAACAGAATATAAGAAGTTAAATGAACTTGTCGGGCATACACCGTATGAAGTAGTAGTTGGTGCTTTATTAGGGATTATTGTCGGAGTAGGATATTGTTTATGAGCAGAACATTTTATATGTTCTGCTTTTCTTTGTATTCATACATATTCAGCTACCTTCTTGAATATCGTTATACGGATTTCGAAAGGGTGGGTGAGTAACTTGTTATTATACGAAAAAGCGCATGAAGAAATAGTGAGAAGAGCAACTGCACTTCAAACAATGCAATGGCAAGATGGTACGTGGCGATTTTGTTTTGAAGGAGCTCCATTAACAGATTGCCATATGATTTTTTTATTAAAATTATTAGGTAGAGATAAAGAGACAGAACCGTTCGTAGAAAGAGTAGCATCACTTCAAACAAATGAAGGAACGTGGAAATTGTATGAAGATGAAGTGGGAGGTAATTTATCAGCTACCATTCAATCTTATGCCGCCTTACTTGCTTCGCAAAAATATACAAAAGAAGATGCGAATATGAAGCGAGCGGAAAATTTCATTAAGGAACGCGGAGGCGTGGCGCGTGCTCATTTTATGACAAAGTTTTTATTAGCAATTCATGGAGAATATGAATATCCTTCACTCTTTCATGTACCAACACCAATCATGTTTCTACAGAATGATTCCCCCCTCAGTATATTTGAATTGAGTAGCTCAGCACGTATCCATTTAATTCCGATGATGGTGTGTTTAAATAAAAGATTTCGAGTAGGGAAAAAGTTATTGCCAAATTTAAATCACATTGCGGGCGGGGGCGGAGAATGGTTTCGGGAGGATCGGTCTCCTTTGTTTCAAACGTTATTAAGTGATGTAAAACAAATTATCTCGTATCCACTTTCGTTACATCATAAAGGATATGAGGAAGTCGAACGTTTCATGAAAGAGCGTATTGATGAAAATGGAACGTTATATAGTTACGCAACTGCCTCGTTTTATATGATTTATGCTTTACTTGCGTTAGGGCATTCTCTTCAATCATCAATGATTCAAAAGGCTATAGCTGGTATAACATCTTATATATGGAAGATGGAAAGAGGGAGTCACTTGCAAAACTCTCCTTCAACTGTATGGGATACGGCTTTACTCAGCTATGCGTTACAAGAGGCACAAGTTCCGAAAGATCACAAGATGATTCAACAGACAATAACATATTTATTAAAAAAACAGCATACAAAAAAAGCTGATTGGAGCGTACATGCTCCCGCACTTACTCCTGGCGGTTGGGGTTTTTCGGATGTAAATACGACAGTTCCAGATGTTGATGATACAACTGCTGTACTAAGAGTGTTGGCAAGAAGTAGAGAGAATGAAAAGGTAAATAATGCTTGGCAGAAAGGGATTGATTGGGTTAAAGGATTACAAAATAATGATGGGGGCTGGGGAGCGTTTGAAAAAGGTGTGACGAGCAAATTATTAGCAAATTTACCAATCGAAAATGCAAGTGATATGATTACAGATCCTTCCACACCAGATATTACAGGAAGAGTGTTAGAGCTTTTCGGGACATATACGCAAAATGAATTACCTGAGAAACAAAAACAAAGTGCGATAAATTGGTTAATGAATGCACAAGAGGAAAATGGATCATGGTATGGGAAATGGGGGATTTGTTATATATATGGTACGTGGGCTGTTATGACAGGTTTACGGTCACTCGGAATTCCATCTAACAATCCATCATTGAAACGAGCAGCTTTATGGCTTGAACATATACAGCATGAAGATGGTGGATGGGGAGAATCATGCCAAAGTAGTATGGAGAAAAGATTCATTACTTTACCATTTAGTACACCATCTCAAACAGCATGGGCGTTAGATGCTCTCATTTCTTACTATGATACAGAAACGCCAGCTATTCGAAAAGGCATTTCATATTTGCTTGCGAATCCTTATGTGAATGAAAAATATCCTACTGGAACAGGTTTACCTGGTGGGTTTTATATTCGTTATCATAGCTATGCCCAAATTTATTCGCTACTTACTTTGGCACATTATACAAAAAAATATAGAAAATAAACCGAGAGATATCTCTCGGTTTATTTTGTTGGGTAGTAGGTCCCTGTTGAAAAGAATAAGGTTGTGCTTTCCTTATTTTTCAGTTGACTGGCGTTTTTGACGTGCATCAGCGGCATTTGCACGTGCGTTTGCTTCTAAGTCATTGTGGTCAGCAAGTTCACGAGAGAACTCTACATCAATGCCATCAGTAGCTTTGTTTTGTTTGAAATTTTTTTTGTTCATTCGACACAATCTCCTTGCACTTTATCCCGCTTTAATGGGCAGTAAGACCCCCACCTTAAAATTTAGTGAAAGCAAAGAAGTGAGGTGGGGAATCAACTGCCCATAAAAGTCCGATTGGTGAGGGCTGATAATCAGTGGGGATGAAGAAAATCCCACTGATTAAAGTTGCACTTTATGCGACGTTGCAAAGTTAGTTTGACACAAATAGACTTTTTTATACAAAGAGGAATTGGAAAGTAAAAAGCCGAAATATACAGTATAAGTAATAGAAATGGGGGATAGGTATGGAGTTTTTAAACGGGAAAACAGCTGTTGTAACAGGAGCTGCACAGGGAATTGGAAAAGAGATTGCAAGGGTGTATGCAAAACTAGGGGCGAAAGTATTAATTAGCGATGTAAATGAAGAGAAATTACAAAAAACGACACGTGAGTTCTTGGATGAAGGATATGAAGTGAGCTTATATCGATGTGATGTGAGTAATCAAAATGAAGCAAAGTCGTTAATTGAATATGCCGTTCAAAAATTCGGGACATTACATATTTTGGTGAATAACGCTGGGATTACAAGGGATGCAATGTTACATAAAATGGAGAAGTCTGCTTGGGAACAAGTATTACAAGTGAACTTAACTGGAGTTTTTTATTGTATGCAACCAGCGCTGCTTTACATGAGACAACAAGGGTATGGACGTATTATTAATATATCTTCAATTAGTAGAGAAGGAAACATAGGTCAAGCAAACTATGCAGCTACGAAGGCAGGCGTTGTAGGTTTAACGAAAACGGCAGCGAAAGAAGTTGGAAATTTCGGTATTACGTGTAATGCGATTTGCCCAGGATTTATGGATACAGATATGACAAAAACGATACCAGATAAAGTGAAAGAAAAGATGGTCGGCGCGATTCCGGTTGGTAGAATTGGAACGCCAGAAGATATTGCGAACGCAGCTGCCTTCTTAGCATCAGAATACGCATCCTATATTACAGGAGAAGTATTAAATGTGAGCGGGGGACTGCAAGTTTAAAGACATACATAATGAAAAGAACCTGACCTATCCGGTCAGGTTCTTTCTCTTTAATTTAAGTTAAGCCAAACGCTCTTCACTTCTGTATAGTTATTTAATGCATAAGATCCCATTTCACGGCCAAGACCGGATTGTTTAAATCCTCCAAATGGAGATGCTGCATCAAAGACGTTATAACAGTTTACCCATACTGTACCAGCACGTACTTTACTTGCAACGTAGTGTGCTGTTTTAACATTTTCTGTCCACACACCAGCTGCTAAGCCGAATTGTGATTTATTTGCACGTTCAATTACTTCATCAATATCGTTAAACGGTATAGCAGAAATAACTGGACCGAAAATTTCTTCTTTTGCAATCGTCATTTCATCATTTACGTCAGCGAATACTGTAGGAGAAACGAAGTAGCCTTGATCAAATGGATTACTTCCTCCGCAAAGTACTTCAGCACCTTCTTCAATCCCTTTTTCGATGTAGCCCATTACACGTTTTTGTTGTTCTTCGGAAACGAGAGGACCGATTGTAGTTTCTGGACTTAAGCCAGCACCTTGATTTAATTTTTTAGAGTAAAGGACAAGGTCAGCCATGACATTATCATACATTTTCTTCGGAACAAATAAACGTGATCCAGCAGAGCATACTTGTCCTTGGTTAAACATAACACCAGAAAGTGCACCAGGAATCGCGCGAGATAAATCAGCATCTGGCAAGATGATATTTGGTGATTTACCGCCTAACTCAAGTGTAACACGCTTTAATGTTTCATATATACACGATATAGGTCATAATAAAAAACAAATATAAAAAAGATAAAAGAAGTATTGATATAAAAGGAATAAAGGAGTATTTTTAAAATAGCCCAATATACAATTTAATGGACAAAATAGAAGTAATGAAATAAGATAGAGATAGATACTATTTAAGAGAAAAGATAATAGTAAAAGTAATCATATTAAACAAAAATAAAAGAGAGTACATAGGGAGAATTTCTTTTATGAATAAGGGGAAGTGAATGAAGTAATGGATTATAAATTTGTAAGTAAAGAAACTACTGTAAATGAAATGATTAGAGGGAAAATGAGAAATATAAAAGTGATTACAATAGGTGTACTAGAGGAAAGTACAGGTATTGTATATCCACACCCTATATCAGAATTCATAAAAAGACAGTATGAGTTTTATGGAAAATCATTAAACAGTTCGGATGCACCTGCAAGGGTAGTATGTCGCTTCTTGAATTTTTGTTTACGAAAGATTGAAGAAGGACATGAAGAGTTTATTGATTTGAAAGATAAGGGAATCAATGGATTAGAACGTAAACATGGTAGTCAATATTTAACACATTGTTCTTTAGAGGGATTGCAAAAAACAACAGTAGAACAGTATGAAAAATATCTTTCTAGACTGTATGTATTTTTGAAGAAAATGAATTGGATAGAAGAAGCTTTTCCTTTAGAGGAGAAAAAGAATTTTAATGGTGATAAAAAGGCTTATCATTCAGTATTTAGAGACCCAAGTCTAGGAACAAGATTCCCTTCGAGAAATACTAGTAAAAGAAAAGTGGCTAAGTTGAAAGATTTTGGAGAAGACCGAAATCAATTAACAACACACTTTATTCGAACAGCTATGAATGTTGCAGAAGATATAGCTCTAGGATTATGTTTTCAATTTTATGGCGGATTGAGAAGAGGGGAAGTTGTTAATGTTTCTAGAGGGGATTTGATTGTAAGCGAAGGCGAATCAATGGAAGTACAAATAAGGGATAATCGTAACAATTTCTTTTCTCGTCTAAAGGATACAAAAACAGAGAATCCAAAGAGGCTTAACTATTTACAAACAGATATGTGTCGGCAAACGATTTTAGATAATGATCTTGTTTGGGAAGTCTATCGAAAACATAAAAAAAGACTAGATTACATGATTAAGAGTGGGAAGTGTAAGAATCCGAGTGCTTTGTTCCTTGACGGTGACGGAGAAACAATGTCAGGGAAAGTGTATGATCGACGTTTTCAGAAAGTGAAAAAGGCATTTTTAGATTCATTAATGGGGCATAAGGATTATAATCTTTTAGCAGATACGTTTTGGTCAACGCATATCGGTCGAGGAGTCTTTACGAACATGTTAATTGATATGGGATTCACTCCAACGCAATTAGCCATAGCGCGTGGTGATCGAAGCCTAACTTCGGCTATGGAATACATTGACCAAACGCTTACAACGCAGCAAATAGAACAAGCTGTAAACGATTTTAAAAAGTATCCAACAGAAAAATTAGGGATTATTGATTATGACCATGTGAAAAAATGGAAAAAAACGCTATAAGGTGGGGGAACTGGTGGGGCAAGAATGGATTATAAAATCACAAGTAATCGAATGTGGAAAATACAGAAAGATTTCAACATATAATAATGGTTTTAAGCGTTGGGTTGAAGAGGGACACTTAACCGCAAAAGAAGGAAAAGCAAGTAATGGACACTCCGCAACCTTTTTAAATGTAAATGAATTAAATAATTTGATAGTGAAAATAGAAGAAATAGAAGAGGGTTATTTAAACGAAAAAGAAACTATGCAGAGTTTTGGTTTAAAAGAAACATTTACAGGAAAGAGTGTTGGGGGTCGAAAAAGAATAGCTGAACTTATTGCTTTTTGTGATTCTGCAAAAATTGAGTACAAGTACTATGAAAAGGGTTTTAATAAATATTTTTTATATGTGAATAAGAAGCAATTGTTTTACTTTTTCGAAACTCATATAAAAAGTGAAGAGTTAGCAAAAAAATATAATATAAATTTTAAACAATTTGATGTTGTAGAAAAACAAAATAATTTTAAGAGAATACGATTTACTAAATATATATGGTTCTATCGTATAGAGGACGCTAAATACTTTGAGATTTATGATACAAACCTAGATGATTATTATACATTAGAGGAAACGTTCGACATTCTTGGGATGAGTAGACATGAACTTCGGTCTATTACTAAGGAAGAAGGGATAGAACCAATTAAAATGAACAGTATGAAAATTTACTATTCGAAAGAAGATGTAAAAAAGATTACTGAAAAGGTAGAAGAAATGAAAGAAAAGTATTGTTCTCCAAAAGAAATTAAAGAAAAATTTGATATGCAAGTTAAACATGCGGAAATTTTCACACCGATAAAAACAAATGCCATTATGAGACATGTTTTTGGGACGATAGGGAAATATGTTTACTCGGTGGATGAAGTGCAAGAATATAAAAAGAAAATTGATATGCAAGATCAAATAAACAGAATACTTTTAAAAGAAACACCAATAAGAGCATTTGAAAAGTGGTTAGCATTGAAAGAAATTTCATTTTCTAACAATAGTCAATACACTGAACGAGAATGGTATGCACACTGTAAAGAAAAATTAATGTTGGCTACAAGAAGTCGAAAATCTATGAGGTGTTTAATAAGAGATTTTGTTGATTGCACAGAATATTTATCAAACTTGACACTAGAAAAAGAATTATATTCGTTAACTTCTAATGAAATCAACTTAAAATTGTTTAACCATTCAATAGGTGTAGTAAAACAAGAGCGGTTATATGCTTTTTTAAGAGAATTTCATGCGAAATTAAGTGTATATACAAAGAAAAAAGAAGAACGAAAAAAAACATTTGATATAGATAAGGTTATTAATCCTAGTCAGTATGAATCTGAGGAGCGTACAAAAGAAGTATATGAGTATGACGAGTACATAAAAGTATACAAGTATGTCCAAAAAGAGGAACATAAGCATAAAGCGATTTCTGATGCAGAAAAGATTATAAATGGCGATGATGAAAAAAGAATAACTTATTACGCTTCTGCTTGGTTATATGTACTGGCACATATGGGAAATGCCTGGCGACATGGGGATATAATGGACATACCGATGGTTGATTTCGAATCAGTTGGTATTAATTCTCTAGATACATTAAAAGTAAGAGATTTGACAAAAGAAGAAGCAAATTCAATCATTAACCAAATCAAACGAAAAAAATTGATAGTGAATAAAACTGGGGTAACCAATCGTTTCAATTGTCCAGAGGAATTGGTTATTCCATTTGCTACAGCAGTTATTATCTGTTCGATTATTGCTAAAGAACGGACAAGTCTTATCATTTCTGCAAATACTACTGATGCAAGAATCATAGATTTTGGTATACAAGTTGATGACAAGTTCGGTCAAAAGGCTCACAAAGCTTTCTTTGATAATTTTGAAATCAAAGGATTTCAATTTCAAAACCGAAAAATGAATCGCACAGTATTAGTATTAATATACATGGTTCTTGTAAAGAAAGGGAAAGGTAGCGCAGCTTTAGAAATGGCTCAAAGATTACGAGCACATGAGAATTTTGAAACTACTAACATCTATCTGGTGATTCCACAGAATGAACTCGATGCATTAAGTGAAAGTTTGTTTAACCGCAAAAATTTTGGCTACATTCCTGATTTAATGGCTGATATTTTACTTGGGTATACCGAAGATAGAGAGAGAAGAACACAAGAAATAGTAGCAATCAATACAACGTTTGGTGGCATTCATAAACTCGAATCAACGTCTGGATTTATGAATAGGGTTTTAACCGAAAGAAAAAAAGTAGCGGATCAAATTTTCAACATGGGTATAGATAAAGTTACAGATTTAATGTTTGATTTGGAAGTCAATGCTCTTACGAGCAATGAAGAAAATTACCAATGTCTTGTTTCTCCAAACTGTCAAAAACCACATTTGGAATCTTGTAAGGATTGCCCATTCGCTATTCCAAACTTTTATTCACTCTCTTCTCTCGTAGAAGGTTTTAAAACGTCCATTTTGGAGTTTGTTAAAGATTTCGACCCAAATACCTTTGACGGTGAAAAAACGCGTCTTATGAACGTGTTATATAAAGATTTAGACCATGTAGAACGTGCCATGCAAAAGTTTGGGGAAGAGGAAGTATTTCATTTCTTCGAAAGAGGAAAAGAAGAATATAACGAATTAGTAGATTTGATTGGGGAAGTACAAACAAAAACGGGTGAAGATTTTGAAGCGTACCTAACATACAATCCAATTTATTTATCGTAGTGTAGGGGGAACTAGTATGTCCGTAACGGATACAGTAAAAGAAATAGAACTTGATATAGATGTTTTCTCTGATGAAGGATTTAATATAAAACAAAGTGTTATTGAGGCTAAAGAAATTATACAAAAACTTGTAGAAGAAAATCGTTGGCTTCAAGGGGAATTTGAAGACGATCATTGGGTAGTTAATACGGTTTTGTATAGTGAGATGTCTAATCATTATAAATTTAATGCTTTTGATTCCGCACAATTTAATCATAAATTGCCACAAGAGTTTAAAACTATCATAAAGTGCTGGATTATTAATCTTATTGATCGACATAAAACAATGGCAATTCATTGCTTGATTCATTTGACGAAAGGTTACGAAGTAACCAACGGTTTCAAAGCAATCGAGGTAGAAACTCTTATGAATTATCTTGAATATGGGGGATACAGCCATAATTATAGACGAGAGATTGTAAGTACGTTGTGTAATTTTTTTGATTATAGTGATTTAGAAATAGCAGATGATTACCTTCCTGCTCTTGTAGAACTAAAAGATAAAATGCCTAGACAAAAAAGTAATATAAGAGTATTGCCACCTTCACAGTATGTATTATCTTTTTCGTATTACTTGGAAAAACATTTTGAAACATTGATGGAAAGCTTTATCGATAAAGAAAAATTTGATAAGGAATTACTTATGGTATATCCACTCGCAATATGGTGGAGGTTAACAACAATCATTCCAATGCGTGCTTCGGAGTTTTGTTTGATAAAACGAGATTGTTTAAGTGTAGATAAAGATAAATATTATCTACACTTGCCGAGAACGAAACAGAATACAAAGAGAGTACAAATTATGGATAAAGTGTTAATAGATGAAGAAATGTATCAATTAATTAGTCGTTATATTGATTTAACGAATCAATATGGTAAAACAGATACTTTGATTTCATTTCGTTCAATTATGAGTGTGGAAAACGATAATCGTGGGTATATGCAAAAAAATACAAGTCAATTCAATAGACAAAATCTAGAAACGTTAATTCCTAGTTTTTATAGAACAATAGAACAAGTATATGATTTTAAAGTAGAACCAGAACATCAGCTTCGACCTAACGATACACGACATTTGGCTTTTATGTCATTGATGATGCAAGGGTATAGTCCTGTGGAAATCGCACGTTTAGGAGGACACAAAACAATTCAAACACAATTGCATTACTCTAACCATAAAGAGTACTGGGTGGATTGTGAAGTGTTTAAGCTAATGAAAAAAGTAAAAAACACTAGTCTCTCAACAGTGTCAGCGGGTACTATTCCTGATGAAGTAAAGCTGAAAGTATATGGAAACGAAGGAACGTATAAACAAAAAATGAACATAGGATTTTGTAAAGACGAAGAACAAAAATGTGAATCCAAACGTTGTTATTTCTGTTCTCATTGGGGAATTGAACTAGAAGAGTATTTGGAAAAGAAAGACACAATCCAAAAGGAAATACTTGAAATGAGAAACAACGTAAATGAAATGACAGCAGCCTTACAAAACCTAAATAAACAATTTCTACAAGACGAATTATCAAGAAGAAATCCAGAAATGTTAACGAAGATAAAAACGAAAGCAAATGCTATCCAGAGCGATATATACAAAATGGCATTACTAAGTTCTAAATTAGAAGAAATGGACGGAGGGAGAATGTCACATGACTAAAAGAGTGGGCCGTAAATCAAAATTAACTGAGGAAGAAGTACGAAAAGTAATCTTGATGTTTAGAGAGAATATACAAGGTATGGGGAATATCAGTTATTCAGAGATTCACCGTTATGCGAATGAACTTCATGAACAAGGAGTCATATCAGCTTCTACCTCTGATGCATTTTGGAGAAAAGAAGGTCGTCTCGGTCGAATTGAAGTAGAAAAAGCAAATGAGGTTTTTAGTGAAACGGTAACTGTTTCCAACGGAAAAGAAGTAAAAGTGCCAAACGTAGTTGATTTGGTCAATAAAAGATATAAAGATAAAGATGATCTGTTAAAGCATTTACTCTTCATGGAAAAGCAATTTCATGAGTCGCTAGATAGAGAGAAGAAATTACAGAAAGACTTATCTAAGTTACAAGAAAGTCATGACAAGGCAAAAGAAGATTTGAAGAAAGAAAAAGAAAGTAAGGACAAGCTACAAGGTGTGGTATACAGACTGTATAGAACGCTAATGGGACATTCTAACGAAGAAGTGGATAAAAAGGTGGACTATGCCATGAAAACGGCGTTTAAGGACCCTACGGCTTTCTTAGAGACGTTTAAAGAGAAGGAAGAGGTACAAGAAGGGCCGAAGGTTCTGTCAATCGATAAGAAGCCAGTAAAGTCTTCGTTTGCAAGCAAGTTTCGTAAATAGGATTAAAAGTAACAAAATAACAAATTAAATTATTAATAATATTAAAACAACTGAATTTAATTATAGAAAGAAGCCTACTCGCTTATATGAGTAGGCTTTAGTATTTATTTTGAGAATTTTTTTGGAACTTTAGAGCTACATTTACAAGAACAATTAATACAGGGACTTCTACTAATGGACCAATAACTGCCGTAAAAGCCGCACTTGAATGAATGCCAAATACCAGACTGCAACAGCGATAGCTAATTCAAAGTTATTACTTGCTACTGTGAATGATAAGAAGTTGCAACAGGATAACTTGTTCCCATTTAATAGGATAATGTTATTAAATCATTATTTAAAACGGTTAAAGGGAAATGTAATTATATTTTAGAATTAAATCAATGAAGGATGCATGTTGGAATATATTATATCAAAAGGTTAAGAGGATGAACCTAAATAATCAGTTTGGAGGAGAAAATGAAAAAATTGTTCTTCGCTGTGATTCTATTTTTGATTGTTATTACTGCCTTCGGTTGTTCAAATAATAAAAGCTATAGTTCCAAGGAAGCAATAAAAAGAGGTGACATTGTGTATCAACAAAGCAAAGTTGCTAATTTAACAAGATTTGAACAGTTCTTAACAAACCTCTCTAATAAAAAAGAAGATACGATACGAGTGACAAGCTATACACATGAAGGAGACCCCATATTTCAAGATTTGCAATTTAATGGGAAAGTCTTGAAATATACTCACGACAATTCAAACGATGCGTATGCTGGAAACGATAAAGGTATAGAAAAAGATGTTTGCACAGAAATAATTAAGAAGGAAAATGAACAAGGTCAAGTGGATTTCTTTGTAAGTGGTTGTGCAAAACAGCAGGATTCCTTTCTTTTCCGTGTAGAAAAAAGTAAATTAAAACATGATTGAGTAATGATATAAGAAATGATATTACGCAATAGAAAAACATCTGACGCATAGGCAGATGTTTTTCTTACTATATATTTATTATTTTATTTACAGCACTCTGATTTATTATCAGTGTTGTTAGAAGTTGAATCATTCTTTTCTTCTTTTACTTCCTCAATTTTAATACTGCAACAATCTTTTTCTTTGCTCTGAAATAGTTTTTTAAAGATACTCATGGTAATTCCTCCTCTGTTTTATATGAAATAAAATAAAAATCCTGAAAGTGTTGCCATACTCATTACTGAAAGAATAAATGCTACGACTAATTTCTTTTTGAAAATACTGTTTAGCAATGTTATCTCTGGTAAACTTGCACCCGCAGAACTAATCATTAATGCCATAACTGGACCTAATGCCATTCCTTTTGCAATCATGATTTGCGAGATTGGAATCATCGTAGAAAGACGAATATATAATGGGATACCAATAATAGCAGCAATCGGAACAAGCCACCAATTATCACCTCCTAAATAGTTTGTAATCCATTCAGTAGGTACAGCTCCGTGAATAACAGCTCCAATTAGTGCACCAAAGATTAGGTAAGGATATACTGTCTTCATTAATTGAAACACTTCAACAAAAGCATTTTTTAAGCTAAATGATTGCGTTTTTTCTTCATATCCACTCATAATTACCTGTTTGACTTCTTTTTCGAATCCTAATTTTTCAAGTGTGTAGCCAATGATAATGGATAATAGGGATGTAATGACCGTATATGTAAGCGTCACTTTTACACCTAGCGTTGCAGTCATAAGTGTTAATATCGTTGGATCAAGGACTGGTGAAGAAAACAGAAATACCATAACTGTTCCAAATCGAATTTTTTTGTTTAATAAGTTCACAACAATTGGAATCGTTGAACAAGAACAAAATGGTGTAATAAAAGCAAATACGATAGCAATGAAAGAACTGTATAGAAAGTTTGATTTAGAGAGCAATACGTCTAGCTTGTCGTATGGCAAAAAGCTTTGAATGACTTGAATAAAGAATGAAATACCAACAAATAAGAGAGTTAGTTCAAGTGCGATAGAAAAGAAATCGCGAAGAATGGTTTCCCACATGTTAATTCCCCCTTTTAAAATAGTTGCATTTTGCAAGTATTAGTTTAAAATAAAGAGCAAAATACTTTGCTCAAGCAAGTGGCTTACAGCAAACATCAGTATCTTGCATTGCGTTGTTTAACAACTGAATAGAATTTAATATCATATCTTTTTCAAATGGACTCATTTTTGAGAACACTTCATTTAAATATTGATTCATTTGTTCATTGATTGTAGCAACAGCAAATGTTCCTTCTGTGGTTAGGGATAAAGTATGAATTCTTCGGTCTTGTGAAGAAGGCGTTTTTGTAACAAATTTCTCTTTCACAAGTGTTTGGATTTGTCTGCTAAATGTTGTAATATCCATGCCTAGAGTTTCTGATACGGTTTGCATAGAGGGTTGATCACGTTTGCTAATTTCATATAAGATGTGGCTTTGAACAAGTGAAATCTCTACCCCGCCAATACTACAACAGTTTTTATTTAAAAAACCAAAACGTCTTGCGAATACTTGAAATAGTTCTCTTGCATCATTCATTACGAATTCCTCCTTTGCTATATTTATACTATACAATAATATTTGCAAAATGCAACTATTTTCCTTTATAATTTTCTTATAAATTTGAAAAAGGGGTATGAATATGGAGATAAGGAAGTGTCAAAGTACTGATATTGAAGCAATCACACGCATTTATAACCAAGGAATAAAAGATCGAATTGCTACATTAGAAGAAAATGAGAAGACTATTCATGATATGGAAGAGTGGTTTGTAAATCGTGGAGAACGATATGCCGTATTAGTGGCGGAAATGAAAGGAGAAATTGTAGGGTGGGTGTCTTTAAACCCCTATTCTCACCGTTGTGCGTATAACGGTGTTGCTGATTTATCTATTTACATTGACCGAGAGCAACGAGGAAAAGGGATAGGAAAACGGCTATTACAAAAGATTGAAGAGGTTGCTGTACAAAATACATTTTATAAAATTGTTTTGTTTACATTTCCTTTTAATGCATTAGGTCAAAGTTTATATCGTTCTATGGGTTATCGTGAAGTAGGTGTTTTTGAAAATCAAGGTAAGTTAGACGGAGAATTTGTTGATGTTATGGCAATGGAAAAAAATATTGATTTATAAAAAGAAAAAATGCCTTCGAATTAAATTATTCGGAGGCATTTTAATATTAGTATCCTAGTTCTTTTTTTAATCTAGCTGTTTTTTCTTTGAGGACTTTTAGTTTGTCTTCAAATACTTGTTGTTCTTGTTTTCGTTGTTCGCGTCGTAGTTTTACATACTCTGAAATGGGGATTGTTTTTAATTCAATTCCTTCATCCTCGTCTTCTTCTAGAAAATTGTCCTCTTCATTAAGAGACATAAAAAGTCCCTCCTAGTCATGCAGGACGACCAACCCAGTAACAGTATATGCGTTACCAGTAAAAAGTGTCCCAGTGTTAATGCAGGACCTCCACAGTACACATTATATGTGTTACCAATAAAGAGTATCCTAACAAAATACAGGATGCCCAGTCCAATAATAGTATATGTGTATTTGTACTTAAAAGTGAGTTGAAAATAGAGGTTTTAGAAGGCGTTAATAATTCATTTCGACCAATAGGTGTTGGGCGAAATGTAAATAACCTATGAGGCACAAGGGGAAATTAAAAGTGACCAAGAAAAAACGTACCTATAATGTTTCAGATGCTTGGCGCATAATTTGCTTACCGACTGGAGTAGAACCAGTAAATGCAATTTTATCAACGAGTGGATGATTAACAAGAGCCTGTCCAGCTGATTCACCGAATCCAGGAACGATATTAATAACACCTTTCGGGAATCCAGCTTCTTCAATTAATTCAGCTAAGTATAAGGCAGATAGTGGAGTTTGTTCTGCAGGTTTTAAAACGATTGTACATCCTGTAGCAAGCGCTGCTCCCATTTTCCACATTGCCATAAGAAGTGGGAAGTTCCAAGGGATAATTTGACCAACGACACCAACAGCTTCATGACGTGTATAGTTAAAATAATCACCGGAAACAGGGATTGTTTGACCAACGATTTTCGTCGCCCAGCCAGCATAATAGCGCATATGCTCAATTGCAAGTGGTATGTCTGCTGCCATTGTTTCACGGATTGGCTTTCCGTTATCTAACGTTTCAAGCTGTGCAAGCTCTTCTTTATGTTCTTCCATTAAATCAGCTAACTTGTACATAAGCCGGCTTCGCTCAGCAGTGCTCATGCGAGACCAAGGACCTTCGTCAAAAGCTATGCGAGCTGCAACGACAGCTTTATGAATATCTTCGCGACCAGCTTCAGAAACGACGGCAAGTGTTTCGCCAGTTGCTGGGTTAGGTGTGTTAAACGTTTTACCGGAAGCGCTTTCAATGAAAGATCCATTCACATATAACTTTTTTGTACCTTGAAGAAACTTTTCTACCTTTTCATGAAGATTTACAGCTAGTTGACTCATTGTATAACCCCCTTGAAAATATAATGTAAACGCAGTACGAGACGGCGTTTATTCCGAAATCAAGGATGTGGAAACTAGATGGAAAGCCTCTAATTAAAATCATAATTAACAAATACTGAAAATTCAAATTTCATTTGTGTTACAATTGTAAAAAATATGTAATGTAAGAAAGTCTTCTATATGATTATAAAAAATCCTGCTTGTTTTTGCTTTCTAGTAGGAAAAACTAGAAGAACAATGGTACAATAATACATCGTGAGAGGAGGGAGAAAAATGAAGAATTATCATGATGATCCACGCTTTCGAATCGCCCATAGAGAAGCGTTAATTGGTCTTGGACTTGCTATTATCAATTTTATAATATGGTACGGATTTGCTTATGGGCTTGGTAGTAAAAATCCAAGTGAATATACATATGTATTTGGTTTTCCAGCATGGTTTTTTTATAGCTGTATCGTTGGATTTATCGTTATGGTTATTTTACTTAGTTTAGTTGTTCGTTTTGTATTTCAAGATATTTCACTCGATGAGGAAGAAAAAAGTGAGGAATAATAGATGAATTGGTATGTAATCATTCCAATGATAATTTCGTTTATCGTTGTATTTTTAATTGGTGTATATGCTTCAAGACGTGTACAAGCGACTGCCCATAATAAATTTTTGCAAGAATATTTTTTAGGTGGGCGTGAGCTCGGTGGTTTATTATTAGCGATGACAATGATTGCTACATACGGTAGTGCTAGTAGCTTTATTGGTGGTCCTGGTATTGCTTACAATATGGGGCTTGGATGGGTATTGTTGTCTGCGATTCAAGTTGTAACAGGTTATATCGTTTTAACAGTTATCGGTAAAAAGTTTGCAATTATCGCTAGGAAGATGGAAGCCATTACTCTTATCGATTATTTAAAGGGAAGATATAATAATAAAGCAGTTGTCATACTTTCTGCGTTATGTATTATTATCTTTTTATTTTCAGCAACAGTAGCTCAGTGGGTCGGCGGTGGCCGATTAATCGAGTCGCTAACGGGTCTTTCTTATACAACAGCACTATTTTTATTTACTTTTTCTGTACTTGTGTACGTATTAATTGGTGGATTTCGTGCAGTTGCTTTATCAGATACGTTATTAGGTATCATTATGTTAGTTGGAACGACAATCATCTTAATTGCTACTGTCGTTGCCGGTGGTGGAATTGAAAAGATTATGCAGGAACTTGTTCAAATCAATCCGAATTTAATTACACCATTCGGAGCAGATGGTAGTTTAACGAAATCATATGTGACATCATTTTGGATTTTAATTGGAATTGGCGTTGTCGGTTTACCGCAAATTAGTGTGCGTGCCATGTCTTATAAAAATTCAAAAGCGATGCATCAAGCGTTAATAATTGGGACGATTGTTGTCGGTACAATTATGATTGGTATGCATTTAACGGGTGTGTTCGCACGAGTCGTACTTCCAGGTATAACGGTACCAGATAAAGTAATGCCGCTACTCGCGATGGAAGTGTTGCCACCTTGGTTAGCTGGGGTTTTCTTAGCTGCACCAATGGCAGCGATTATGTCTACAGTAAACTCGTTATTGCTACTTGTAAGTTCATCAATCATTAAAGATATATACGTAAATTACATAAATAAAGATGCGGCAGATAGTACGATTAGAAAAGGGAGTTTATGGATTACTGCTATCGTAGGACTGCTCGTTTATGCAGCAGCAATTAAACCACCTGATTTTTTAATATGGTTAAATTTATTTTCTTTCGGTGGATTAGAAGCAGCATTCATTTGGCCAATCGTATTAGGATTATATTGGAGGAAAGGAAATGCAACAGGAGCGCTTGCATCTATTTTAGTTGGGGTAAGCTCATATATGTGTATCCATCTTTTCTATCCAAATCCGTTCGGTATACATACAGTTGTCTTCCCAATTTGTTTTGCGTTTATCGCTTATATTGTTGGAAGTATGAGTGCTGTAAAGAAAACAGTATAGGTTAGTGGGAGAA
This sequence comes from Bacillus sp. FSL W8-0519, assembly GCF_038005585.1. Lineage (NCBI taxonomy): Bacteria > Bacillati > Bacillota > Bacilli > Caryophanales > Bacillaceae > Bacillus > Bacillus sp. FSL W8-0519. The sequence goes on along the minus strand of NZ_JBBOTL010000001.1, from coordinate 3,352,113 downwards.
CGTAGTCCTTAGAGGACTGCGTTTTTTCGTATAAATTTGTTCTTTTTATTCTGTAATCCTGTGAATATTCATAAATTAATAACAATTGAGGGGATGGAGTTGAGGGTGATGAAAAAAGTATTGTTTTTAGGAGACCCGGGAATTGATGACTCTTTGGCAATTATGTATGGATTGTTACATCCTGATATTGATATTGTTGGTGTAGTAACTGGATATGGAAATGTAACGCAAGAAAAGGCGACAAGTAATGCGGCATATTTATTGCAACTGGCAGGGCGGGAAGACATACCTGTTATTAATGGTGCGAAAATCCCTTTATCTGGAGATATTACAACATACTATCCAGAAATTCATGGGGCGGAAGGTTTAGGACCAATTCGACCGCCAAAAAATCTTTCTCCAAATATAAAGCCTTTTTGTGAGTTTTTTGACATACTTGAAAAATATAAAGGAGAATTAATTATAGTTGATGCTGGTAGGTCAACGACACTTGCGACAGCATTTATTTTAGAAAAACCATTGATGAAGTATGTGAAGGAATATTATATAATGGGCGGTGCTTTTTTAATGCCTGGCAATGTGACACCAGTCGCAGAAGCTAATTTTCATGGTGATCCTATTGCGTCACAATTAGTAATGCAAAATGCCAAGAATGTGACATTGGTGCCGCTTAATGTTACATCTGAAGCTATAATTACGCCAGAGATGGTAAAGTACATTACGAAACATTCTAAAACAAGTTTTAATAAATTAATTGAACCGATTTTTACGTATTATTATAAAGCTTATAGAAAATTAAATCCGAAAATAACAGGGAGTCCAGTACATGACGTCGTTACAATGATGGTTGCGGCAAATCCCTCTATTTTGGACTATGTATACCGCCGTGTCGATGTAGATACAGTAGGGATTGCAAAAGGAGAGAGTATTGCTGATTTTCGTCCTCAACCTGATGCAAAAGCTTTAAAGAATTGGGTTCGAATTGGTTGGTCGTTACACTATAAAAAATTCCTCGAAGATTTCGTTAAAATTATGACGTAGACATAATGGGAGAATACAAGTTAAAATAATGGAGATGATTACTAAAATAATCATCTCCATTATTTTGTTTGTAAGAGATAGATAGAGAAGAGCTACACAATAGGAGAGGAATTTTACTTGAAAAAAACTATAGTATGCGCAGTGATTGTGGGTATTTTCGTTTTGCTAATATCGGGTAATTTTTTAGTGAAAAAAGTTTGGAGTTCGAATAATGATGATGCGCAGTATATCGCATCCTTTATTGAAGAACATAAAGATGAAAAAAATAGCGCGCTTCTAGTAAAAAGAAATGATAAAGTCGTTTATTCTGTAAATCCGAATGTTGTATTGCCAGTTGCTAGTACAATGAAATTAATTGTGGCGCTTGAATTTACGAAACAAGTTACGGAAGGGAAAATTGATTCGTCTAGTTTTGTTTCCATAAATGATGTGAATCGTTATTATGTACCGAATACAGATGGTGGTGCGCAAGATAGATGGCAAAGGTATTTGGAGAAGACAGGTAAGATAACTGAAGGAGCGATTTCTTTAGAAGAAGTGGCAAAAGGAATGGTTAAGTTTAGTTCGAATGCGAATGCTGAATATTTAATGGAAGTGTTAGGATTAGATAATATTAATCGGAATTTACAAAGTTTATCGCTTCCAGCACATCAGCCGCTATTTCCAATTGTTTCATCTTTGTACATTCCAGGATATTTGCATAAAGAACTACACGTTCCGAAATATAAAATAGAGAAAAAGTTAAAAGAAATGTCTCAAGAGCAATATCGTCAATATGCGATGATTATTCATGAGCGCTTAAAAAAGAAGGGACCATTATTACAGAAGGAAATTCCTCTTTATTTAGAGGAACGTTACGATAAAATTTGGTCAGATCGATTGCCAGCTGCTTCTGCAAACGATTATATGGTACTGCTTCAAAAGGCAAATCATAAGGGTGGACTGACAGAAGCAGAAGAAAAAGTATGGGCTAACATCGTTGAAACAGATATGAGCGCTAAGAAATACCGTAAAACATTTAGACATGCAGGGCAAAAAAACGGCTATACGCCATGGACAGTTACAAAAGCAGTTTATGCGATGGATAAACGGGGGAACTGTACAGAAATAGTGTTTTTAGCAAATAATTTAAATGAGGACGACAGTGCAGAAATACGGAAACATTTAGCAAACTTGCATTTCCAAGTGTTGCAAAGTGATAAGTATGATGCGACTTTTATTAAATAAACTCGGTGCAGAGAGCACCGAGTTTATTTTTGTGTACAAGCACTTTTTTGCTATCTCTGGGTATGATGGGTAGTAATACTTAGGTGAAAGGGGAAAAGGTGATGAAACAAAGTAAAGAAGAGTTTATAAAGAGTGAAGGCGCTGATTTCCCTGGGAAAACATATGTGGATTGTGTATTACAACATGTATTTAATTTTCAACGAAATTACTTATTGAAAGATATGTTTCAAGTGCATAAAGCGCATATTACGATGCTGATGGAAGAAAATTTAATGAAAAAGGAAGAAGCTAAAGTTATATTACACGCGTTAAAAAAGGTAGAGGGAATGCCAGAAGAGCAATTGCTCTATACAGAGCAGCATGAAGATCTCTTTTTTTTAGTAGAACATTTAATTTCTCAAGAAGCAAAAAGCAATTTTGTAAGTAATATGCATATTGGTAGAAGTAGAAATGATATGGGTGTCACGATGTATCGCATGAGTTTAAGACGGTATGTATTACGATTAATGGAACATCATTTGTTATTGCAAGAGAGTATATTGCAACTTGCTGCTGATCATAAGGAAACGATTATGCCAGCTTATACCCATACACAACCAGCGCAGCCAACGACATTTGGTCATTATACGTTAGCGATTTATGATACGATGCAGAGAGATTTAGAACGCATGAAAAAAACGTACAAACTTTTAAATCAGTCCCCAATGGGAGCCGCTGCGCTAGCTACAACAAGTTTCCCAATTAAACGAGAGCGAGTTGCCGAGTTACTTGGGTTTACAAATGTAATTGAGAACTCATATGATGCTGTTGCTGGAGCGGATTATTTATTAGAAGTTAGCTCTTTACTTATGGTAATGATGACGAATACGAGCAGATGGATCCATGACTTCTTACTATTAGCGACGAAAGAATATGATGGTATTACTGTGGCGAAGCCATATGTGCAAATTAGTAGTATTATGCCGCAAAAGCGAAATCCAGTTTCCATTGAACACGCCCGTGCAATTACGAGTAGTGCTTTAGGAGAAGCATTTACAGTATTTCAAATGATTCATAATACACCATTTGGTGATATTGTTGATACAGAGGATGACTTGCAGCCATACTTATATAAAGGGATTGAAAAGACTATTCGTGTTTTTTCTATTATGAATGCAGTTATTCGAACGATGAAGGTTGAGGAAGAAACGTTGAAAAATCGTTCCTATAAACATGCAATTACGATAACTGATTTCGCAGATGCTTTAACAAAAAACTATGACATTCCATTTCGGCATGCGCATCATGCAGCGAGTGCTATTGCAAATATGTTATTGGAGCAGAAAAAGGAGCTTCATGAATTACATTTGAAAGATGTGAATATGTACTTACAAAAAAAATTTAATATAACTTTATTAGAAAAAGAGTGGAAAGAAATTATATCGCCAGAAGCTTTTATACAAAAAAGAAATGTATACGGTGGGCCGAGTAAAAAAGAAATGGAGCGCATGATTAACAATCGAAAAGAGTTATTTCGACAAGAAGAAGAGGTATTTGAAAAGGAAAAACAGAGAATTTTACAAGCTGAAAATAATTTGAATACGTTAGCTTCGAATATTATTGAATCGTAAAAGAGGGATTTAGTGAATTAATCGCCAATACCTTAATAAAACTATAAATAGAGAGAAGAGATTGTCGATGATTCAATTGCATGTATATGAAGAGATTGTTAATTTTAAAGAAGAGGTTACACCATTTCTAGAAAAGAATGAGCAGGAAAATAATCTCATATTAGGCGTATTACAAATGGTCCACCAACCGATATTTATGGGGATAGCGAAACAAGGAGAAGAAATTGCGGTTGTATTTCTTCAAACAGAAGAGAAGAAACAAATTATTGTTGCTACGTCTGAAATTGCGGAAGAGGACATCGTGGAACTTGCAAAAAAATTAGCGGAAGTATATCCAAATGTTCCTGGATTAATCGGTAATAAGAAAATTGTACAGAGATTAGCCGAAGAGATTGCAGTGTTAGCAAATAAGAAAACTACTGTTGCGATGGAGCAAGGTATATATGAATTAAAACAAGTGAAGAAAAAGTGGAACGGAGATGAAGTCTTTCGAGAAGTAAATAGTGATGAGCTAACATTAATAGAACAGTGGATATACCAATTTTGCGAAGATGTGAATCTTCCTACTACGAAAGAGGAAGCAAAACAAACGGCACATACATTAATTACTAATCATCGTTTATTTGGTCTAGAAGTAGATGGAAAACTTGTTTCTGTAGCAGCAAAAACACGTCCAACTAAAAATAATATAACAGTTAATTTCGTATATACGCCGAAAGAAGAAAGGAAAAAGGGATACGCATCTAATTGTGTAGCGGCACTTAGTCAACGTATGTTAGATGAAGGTTACAAAACAACGACATTATATACGGACCTGGCAAATCCAACATCGAATAAAATTTATCAAGAAATTGGTTATGAACAAATTGCGGAGTCTGTGCTTATATTTTTAGAGAAGTAGAACAAAAAGGCGTGCTAAAATAGCACGCCTTTTTGTTATTCATCAATTCTAATAACCTCGCCTTGAGGGAAGTCTTCGGTTTCTAGTAAGTTACGAATAGCTTTTGCAACGTATTCAGGTGATAATAGCTTTCCTTCTTCTTTTAATGCGATGAATCGATCTAAATTTGTGAAGTCTTCTTTATTTGTTTCCCGAATTTGTGCTTGCATATTTGTATCAACAACACCAGGTGCAAAAGCGACGATTTTTACTGGAAATTCTTTTGCTGCTTCTTCCGTTGCCACGCACTGTGTAAACATATTTACGCCAGCTTTCGTTGTACAATAAGCGCCCCATCCGAAGTAAGGATTTTTTCCTGCACCAGATGAGATGTTTATAACACGTTTATCTACTTTCCATTCTTTCGTATGTTTCATGAAAGTAGAGGTGAGAATCATAGGTGCAAGTAAATTAATGTGAACGTTCGTAATGAATTGTTCACTTTCTGCTTTTTCAATTGGCTTCATAGGAGCAACCGTACCCGCATTATTAATTAAATGAATAGAAGATACACTGTCTTCTTGAATAGATGAAATGATTTTGTTAAAGTTCGTTTCTAAATTATGTACATCTTGAAGATCTAAGGAGTGGAAAACACAATTGCTATTATATTGTTCTGCGAGTTTCGTAAGCTCTTTATTTTCTCTTCTAGAAATAGAGATGACAGTTGTATTTTTTTCTAACAATTGTGTGGCAATAGCCTCACCTAAACCTTGTGAAGTTCCTGTTATAATAACGTAGCGCATAGTTTTATAAACCCCTCTCATATGTGCGGAATTTTGTTGGACAACGTACATTGTATAGTTTGTCTACATTTTATAGTATAGAGCACTTTTTACTATAATTGAAATGAGATGATTGTGTGCCTTTTATAAATCGGTTTACGACAACAGTACCTGGTGCCGTCACGTTTACTGGGAATACGCTGGGACTTAGCCCTACATCGCCTGCACCAGGTAATATTTTTGGTACACTTGCTGTGTTTACGACAGTAAATACAGCGTTGCAAGTACCAGGATTCCCAGCGGGGACAACAGATGAGTGGCAATTGAATTCTTCAAGTGCAATTTTAAATCTTCCAGCGGGAAGCAGTGTGTTATATGCAGAATTAGTTTGGGCTGGTACTTTCCGGACTGATACGGAAGATGTTTTACCATTTTTAAATGATAACATTACATTTACAACGCCAGCAGGGACGTTTTCTGTTACGCCAGATCCTGCTACCGCGCAGCAAGGTTCAGTAGGAAACCAGTTTTATTATGCTCGCTCTGCCAATGTAACGAATCTTGTTAGTGCAGGTGGAGCAGGCACATATACTACAGGTGCCGTGCCAGCTGCAAGAACTTCAGCTGACCCAACAATTAGCCGTTCAGCGGGCTGGACGCTTGAGGTTGTGTATCAAAATGCAAGTTTACCACTTCGAAATTTGTCAGTATATGCAGGTCAAGAAATTATTGATGCTTCATCACCACCAGTTGATGCTACTATTTCCGGATTTGCTACGCCAGCTACAGGAGCTGTAACAGGAAGGGTACTTGTAACTGCTCAAGAAGGTGATTCTAACATTTCTGGAGATCAACTTCGCTTTGGACCGAATGCGAGTGCTACAGTTGCATTATTCGGGCCGAGAAACCCTGCAAATAATTTCTTCCAGTCTCAAATTTGTAATGACAGCGGAAATTTAGATACGAGCGGTACATTTGGAGATTTAAATCAGCCGTTAGGGGTAGCTTTGGCTGTCCGAAGACAGGGGTGGGATATTACGAATGTAGATGCCTCCGCATCTTTAGTAAACAATCAAACGTCAGCAACTGTTCGATTTGTTACAAATGGAGATGGATACGCTGCAGCTGGTTTTGGTGTTCAAATTGATGCAACAGGTCCAATTATTAATCCTGTTAAATCGGTCAATAGAACAGTCGCAGGGGTAGGGGATACTCTCACTTATACGATTACGGTCCCAAATACAGGAACAGGAAGTGCAGAAAACGTTGTATTACGTGATAGTATTCCGAGCGGAACGACGTTTGTTGCAGGTAGTGTAACGGTAGGAGGGGTAACACAGCCGAATGCGAACCCTGCTACTGGAATTAATTTAGGTACAATCCCAAATAATACGCAAAGAATTGTTACCTTTCAAGTGCGAATAACATCGTTTCCGAACCCCAATCCTATTCCAAATCGTGCAATGGTATCATATCAATTCCGTCCTTTCGTCGGTAGTCCACTTATTACTAGTATGTCTTCTTCGAATACAGTACAAACGACAGTGAATCAAGCAACTATAAGTATGCAAAAATCTGTAGATCTACAGACGGCAACGCTTAATGATGTATTAACGTACACGGTTAATGTGACGAATAATGGAAACGTTACTGCAAACAATGTTATTTTTGTTGATAGTATTCCTGCAGGAACAACATTTGTAGCAAACAGCGTTACGGTAAACGGAGTAGCACGTCCAGGAGCGAATCCAGCAAGTAGTATTAATCTAGGCAGTATTAATGCTTCGCAAACGACCGTAGTGCGCTTTCAAGTTCGAGTAACATCGAACCCTCTTGTCAATCCAATTCCGAACCGTGCAAGTGCAACATTTACCTTTACTCCAGTGCCTGGTCAACAACCAGTTTCTGGGCAAGCGACAAGTAATACTGTAGTTACGACAATTAATATAGCTGATATAACAACGAGAAAAACAGTGGATAAAGCTTTTGCAACGGTTAACGACGTTCTTACGTACACGGTAACAATTCAAAATACAGGAAATGTACTTGCAACGAACGTTATTTTTCAAGATCCAATCCCAATTGGAACGACATTTATCGCAAATAGTGTGACTGTGGATGGGATTTCACAACCTGGAGCAAATCCAGCGACTGGGTTTACAGTAGCTAATATATCTCCCGGCGGAAGTAGGACTGTTACATTTCAAGTACGAGTTACATCGACGCCATCAGGAGGCACGATTGCGAATCGCGGAAATGTAACTGCTAATTTCGTCGTTATTCCAAATCAGCCACCAATAACGATTAATAGACAAACGAATACAGTTGTGACACAAGTTAATACAGGCGGTTTAAATGTAATAAAAGAAGTGAATACAACGCAAGCCGCAGTAGGGGACACTTTAACGTACACAATTGCCGTTCAAAATACAGGAAACGTTTCGTTAACAAATGTATTTTTCCAAGACGCTATTTCTTCCGCTGTTTCATTTGTTGCAAATTCTGTAACAATTAATGGAGTACCGCAAAGTGGATTGAATCCGAATACAGGATTTTCTCTTCCGAATATTCCTGCGGCTCAAACCGTTGTAGTCACATTTGATGTATTAATTATACAGGATCCAGAAAATGAAGATATTTTAAATCAAGCAAATGTAACAGCAAGTTTTCAAGTGAATCCGAGTGAACCACCCGTAACAATCAATGTTCCGAGTAACATTGTGAATACAACTGTACAATCAGGTAACTTTGAAGTTGTGAAATCAGTAAATACGGATGTTGCAACGGTAGGGGATATTTTAGTATATACAATAGAAGTCATAAACGCAGGTAGTGTACCAGCTACAAATGTATTTTTCCAAGATTCAATTCCACAAGGTACATTATTTATTGAAAACAGTGTCTTTGTGAATGGGATCTTACAAGAAGGGGCAGATCCAGAATTCGGATTCCCATTAAATAATTTGCCCGCTGGTGCGAGTGTAATTGTTACATTTGAAGTATTAATTGATGAAGTTCCACTTGGAAATAATGTTGTAAACAGTGCGAATGTTACAGGAGATTTCCTTGTAAATCCAACAGAGCCACCGATTACTGTAACAGAACCAAGTAATACTGTTATGACGGTCGTAAATTCTTCAGGATTAAATGTAATAAAAAGTGTAAGCGCTACTGAAGCTGGTGTAGGAGATACGTTAACGTATACAGTACGTATACAAAATAGTGGGACAGTAGCAGCAACTAATGTATCGTTCCTTGATCCGATTCCAGTTGGAACCACTTTTGTAGCGAATAGTGTAACAATAAATGGGACACCTCAACCAGGTTTAAACCCGACAACTGGATTTCCACTTGCTAATATTCCAGTAGGAGGGATGGTAACAGTTACTTTCCAAGTAACAATCACGAGTGTACCACCAAATAGAGTTCTTCCGAATAATGCGAATGTAACTGCTGATTTCCAAGTAAGTCCTCTCCAGCCACCAATTACAATTGTAACGATTAGTAATATTGTTGTGACGCGAGTGAATGTAGGATCACTTAATATAATGAAGAGTGTAAATACACCACAAGCAGGAGTAGGGGATACGTTAACGTATACGATTCTTATTCAAAATACAGGAACTGTTCCTGCAACGAATATTATTTTTCAAGATTCAATTCCGTCCGGTACTGCGTTTGTAGCAAATAGTGTGACGATAAATGGAGTCGTTCAGCAAGGCGCGGATCCTATGGCAGGATTCCCAGTACCAAATATTCCGGTCGGGCAAACGGCCACGGTTACGTTTCAAGTTACCGTGACGAGTGTTCCGAGCGGTGGAAATATAAGAAACCAATCTAACGTTACTGCCAGTTTTCTTATAAACCCAGCAAACCCTCCAATAACGACTGTTACAAATAGTAATTTCGTTGTGACGCAAGTAAACACAGCACAGTTAAATATACAAAAAACTTCATCTGTACAACAAGCAGCACTTGGAGAAACTTACACGTATTCTGTTGTCATTCGTAATAATGGTACAGTAACAGCAACGAACGTTTCTTTCATTGATCCAATTGCTCCAGAAACAACATTTGTAGCAAATAGTGTAACGATAAATGGAACACCACAACCTGGATTTGATCCAAATGCTGGATTCCCGCTTCCTAATATTGCAGCTGGAACATCATTGACCGTAACGTTCCAAGTTACTGTGGTTGCACCATCTACACGTGGAGCAGTATTAAATACAGCATCTGCTACAGCCACTTTCTTATTAAATCCTTTACAACCACCAGTAACAACAACGAACTCAAGTAATACAACGGTAGTTACAATACCGTTACCTCCTCCTGGTGAAGTAACAGCAACAAAAACAGTTGACGTTGCAGCTGGAGCGGTTGGGGATGTATTAACGTACACTGTGCTCATTTCAAATGTAGGAATTATACCAGTTACAGATGTGTTCTTCCAAGATGTCATCCCAGAAGGAACGACATTTATAGAAGGTAGTGTAACGATAGGTGGAGTGCAGCAACTTGGTTTAAATCCGGAAATAGGATTTACAGTTACTCCATTATTAATCGCTGGTGGAAGTATTGAGGTCACGTTCCAAGTGACCATTACGGAAATTCCAGATAATGAAGTCATCTTAAATGATGCAGATGTTACATTTACTTCACAACCAAATCCGCAGGAACCACCGATTACAGAAACGATATTAACGAATTTAGTCGTTACGACAATTAATATAGCGTCTATTTTTCCGTTAAAACTAGTAGATAAGGAAGTAGCCACTGTAGGAGAAATATTAACGTATGATGTATTGATATTTAATTTCGGAACAGTGCCAGCGACCAATGTTCAATTTATCGATACGACTTCTGCTGGTGTAGCATTTGTACCAGGAAGTGTGAGCATCAACGGGGTGTCTGCACCAGGATTAGATCCTTTCATTGGTTTTACAGTTCCAAATATACCTGTAGATGATTTTGTAGTTGTCACATATCAGGAAGTGGTTACAAGCATACCAGAAGGTGGTACGATTGTTAACTTTGTAGACGTTACAGCTACATTTGCTGTAAGTGAAACAGAACCACCGATTACGGAGACGACGACAAGTAATACGACATTAACAGAAATCAATGAGCCTGGTTTGAATGTTTTAAAATCAGTAAGTCAGCCGGTTGTTGCAGTAGGCGATACAATCACATATACAACAGTAGTTCAAAATACAGGGACAGTGCCAGCAACGAATATTCAATATAGTGATGTACTACCTTCCTCTATAGCATTCGTGCCGAACAGTGTAACGATAGACGGTGTGTTACAACCTGGATTCAATCCGAATAATGGATTCCCGCTTCCAGATATAAACCCAGGTGAAAGTGTAGAAGTCACATTCCAAGTAACTGTTGTTAGTGTTCCGTCAAACGGAACAATTGCCAATACGGCAAATGTAACTGGAAGTTTTGTATTAGTACCGGGAGAACCACCAGTTATAGTAAATCAGCCAAGTAATACAACACTCACAACTGTAAATAGAGGACGCTTTAATGTTATTAAACAAGTAAATAGAGCCGCTACTCTAGTTGGAGATGTATTGACGTATACAGTGCAAATAACGAATACAGGAACAGTAACAGCTAATGATGTTCAGTTTATTGATACCATTTCAGCAGGAGCGTCATTTGTACCAAATAGTGTAACGATAAATGGAGCCCCGCAACCAAACTTAAATCCGATTACTGGATTTGGAGTTGGAGATATACCAGTTGGTGAAACGGTTATAGTAACGTTTCAAGCGACAGTTACAAACATCCCGTCATCAGGAACAATTACGAACGTTGCAAATATAACAGGAAGCTTTACTTTAGTGCCAGGAGAACCACCAGTTGTAGTAACAGAGCCGAGTAATACGACGATAACTAGAGTGAATAGAGGACGATTTAGCGTTATAAAATCTGTAAATAAAGAAGCGACACGTTTAGGAGATACGTTAACGTATAGTGTGCAAGTTACAAATACGGGAACGGTAACAGCAACGAATGTTCAGTTTATCGATTTTCCGTCACCTAGTTTAGAATTCGTTCCTGGAAGTGTACAAATAAATGGGATTCCGCAAGTAGGATTAGATCCATTTGTAGGCTTTTCATTACCGGATCTTGCTGTAGGGGATAGCGTATTAATTACATTTGAAGTAAATGTAATCTCGGTTCCGTCTTCTAGTAGCATTATGAATACAGCGAGAGTAACGGGTGATTTCGAATTGATTCCAGGAGAACCTCCGTCTACAATTACAAATTCAAGTAATACGACGGTTACGCCGGTAAATAGAGGTAGCTTAGATATGCTAAAAGAAGTAGACCATTCAATTGTTGGCGTAGGAGAAACGGTAACGTATACGGTTCGTATATTAAATACTGGTACTGCTGATGCAATGAATGTTCAATTTATCGATGTGCTATCTCAGGAAGCTGATTTCGTTCCAAATAGTGTAACGATAAATGGGGTTCTGCAACCGGGGGTAAATCCGCAAATTGGATTTACGATACCAGATATTCCAGTTGGTGAGACGGCACTTGTAACATATAAAGCTACGATTACAAGTTTTCCAGATGGTGGTACAGTAGTAAACGTTGCTGGGGCGTTAGCAGAATATATTTTAGTACCAGGAGAGCCTCCAGTTACAGTGATGGACACGAGCAATACAGTTATAGTGACGGTAAATACTGCAATCTTATTTGTTGCAAAAGGAGCAAACTTTGAAGTAGCAATGGTAGGAGATGTTGTCACTTACGGAATTGCCGTTATAAATGATAGTACAGTTCCTGTGACCAACATTGTGTTAACGGATATCATTGATCCAAATACGTTATTTATAAATGGCACGGTAACGGTAAACGATGTAGCTCTTCCATTTGCTAATCCAAATACCGGTATTCCATTAGGTGATTTTCAGCCAAATGATGCAGCCATTATTAATTTCCAAGTTGTCATAACAGGAGGACAAATAAATAATTTAGTTACAAATACTGCTATAGCAAATGGGCTAGCAATTGTAAATCCGAATGAGTTACCAGTAGTAGTGGAAGGTGATAGCAATACAGTTGTTATCCCGTTTATTCCTCAAAATGTCTCAACGACAGTCGTAAAAACGGCAGATTTACAGGCAGCAACGATTGGAGATGTTATTACCTTTACGACAGTTATTACAAATACGGGTGATACTGTCATACAAAATATTCGTTTTCAAGATATGTTAGATAGTAGTGTTCGATTTGTCCTTGGAAGTGTAACGGTTGATAATACACCAGTACCAAATGTAAGCCCGGTATCAGGATTTCTTATAGGGAATTTAAATCCAGGTGAAGCACGAACAGTTTCGTTCCAAGTAGTAGTTCAGAGTGCCCCAAGTGGTTCGGGGAATTATATAAATCAAGCAAGTATTCGTTTCGAACATCAAGTAGGCACAGTGTTACCACCTGTTATACAAATAGTAGAAAGTAATATAGTTGTTATTCCATTTGTTCCAACGATAGAACAAATTTGCGAAACGAATCTTAATTGTTTAGGGAAAATTTCTTTTCAATGTTCTCCGTGTGATCACTTGCAAATAAAGAGAAAATAAATGCAGAAAGAGCATCCTGTAAGAGAAGGATGCTCTTTCTGTATGAATCAAGTAGATTCTTTTTCGGGTGAGCTGAAAAATTCATCAATTTTGTCGGAGAGTAGAAATGGAATAGCTCCTTTTATAACAGAAATGTCCCAGTCCCACCATGAGATATTTTCTAGTTTGTCAATTGTTTCTTGTGGGAAACGATATCGAACAAATTTTGCAGGATTACCAGCTACAATTGCATATGGCGGTACATCCTTTGTAACAACACTCTTTGCGCCAATAATGGCACCGTTACCAATCGTAACACCAGATAAAATGCAGGATTGATAACCAATCCATACATCATTGCCGACTACAATATCACCTTTTGAAGAGGGGTGACCAGTAATATGGGCTCCTTCGCTGAAAAGAGCGTTAAATGGATAAGTCGTTATCCAGTCCGCGCGATGTTCTCCGCCAAGTATGAAAACAACTTCTTCTCCTAATGAACAAAACTTACCTATTTTTAATTTCGTTTCATCATTCCAAGAAAAAATAGTTGGACCTACTTTACTATAAGTATAATCACCGATATCATACTTACTATATTCAGGTTTTTGATTTAAATATAACATGATTCTTCAACCTTCTTTCTCAATCAAGAAATAAGCGTGGAATATTATATGCAAGGTGTAGTAAGGTGACCAGTGTTAATAGGTAAAATAAATAAATGGGAGTGGAATGTATGAGATATGAAATGGGATTATATAATAAACCTTTTCAGTCAATTCAATCAGGAAAAAAAGTGTATGAAGTGCGCTTATACGATAAAAAGCGTCAACTCATAAAACAAGGCGATCATATTGTATTTACGAACCTTACGACAGCAGCAACGATGGCTGTAAAAGTAACGGAGATAAAACGATATAAAAACTTTCAAGCAATGTACGAACAAATTGATAAAAAATTATTGGATTGTGGAAATGATAGTTTAGAGGAAATGTTAGAAAGTACATACAAAATATATACGAAAGAACAAGAACAAAAGTGGGGAACAGTTGCGATCGGTATTGAGGTAATAAAATGACAAGAAATCGCGGCGCAGCTATCATTGTGCAGGAAGGGAAAATTGCTCTTATAAAACGTATCCAAGAAGATGAAACGTACTATGTTTTTCCAGGTGGAGGAATTGAAGAAGGAGAAACACCTGAAGAAGCAACAAAGCGAGAAATTTTTGAAGAATTAGGGGTACATATAAAAGTGGAGCATCTAATTGCAAAGGTGGAGTATAAGGGTACGGAGTATTATTTTAATGCCGATATTGTAGGTGGAGTTTTTGGAAGTGGTAAAGCTGAAGAATTCGAAATGAAAGATAGAGGGATTTATATTCCGTTATGGTTGCCGATATATGAGTTGGAAAAAGTGAATATAAAACCGTATGAAGTGGTTGAAAGTATATTAGAACATTATAAAATATAAGGTCTGACAACATACAAAAAAAACCATTGACATAGTCTTCTGATTTAAGTATTGTATTCGAGTATGTTTATAATCAGGAGGTTTATATGAGCAATCAAACAACTACACATCATGTGAAAATGACAACAGCAGATCCATCTGGAATCGGTCTATTTGGATTAGCGATGGTAACACTTGTAGCATCATCTCAAAAGTTAGGCTTAACAGATGGCGTTTCACTAGTATTACCATGGGCAATCTTTTTAGGAGGATTTGCACAAATCTTTGCTTGCATTCACGATGCAAAGCATAACAATACATTCGGTACAACAGCATTCGGTGCATACGGTCTATTTTGGCTAGGTGTTGGAATGACTTGGTTAATTCAACTTGGAGTATTTGGCGAAAAATTAGCACAAGCTGCAGATTCAAAACAACTTGGTGTAGCCTTTATCGGATATTTAATTTTCACAATCTTTATGACAATTGGTGCAATGGAAACACATAAAGTATTATTTATGATTTTCGTCCTTATTGATTTCTTATTTATCGGTCTTTCATTAAGTACTTTAGGTGTTATGCCGCATGCAATGCATAATTTAGCAGCATATTCTGAACTTCTTATTTCATTATTATCTTTCTATGGTTCAGCAGCAGCAGTGTTAAACACACACTTTGGTAAAGTTGTTTTACCAGTTGGAAAGCCGTTTGGTATTTTTAAAAAGTAATAAAAAGCACAGATGATTGTATAGTCATCTGTGCTTTTTTATATGGAATAAATAAAAATAAAAAATACAATTGAAATTGATTCTCATTATTAATATAATGAGAATGAGAATCATTTATTGAAAGAGGGGGATGCCAAAGTGGCGAAAATTTTAATAGCTTATGCAAGTATGTCAGGAAATACAGAGAGTATTGCTGATTTAATTAAAGTTAGTTTAGATGCTTTTGATCATGAAGTAGTATTGCAAGAAATGGAAGGCATGGATGCTGAAGAATTATTAGCTTATGATGGAATCATTTTAGGATCTTATACGTGGGGAGATGGGGAATTACCATTTGAAGCGGAAGATTTCCATGATGACTTAGAAAATATAGATTTATCAGGGAAGAAAGTAGCGGTATTCGGATCAGGTGATACGGCGTATGAACTATTTTGTGAAGCGGTAACGATATTTGAAGAAAGACTTGTAGAGCGCGGTGCAGAGCTTGTACAAGAAGGGTTGAAAATCGAACTAGCTCCAGAAGATGAAGAGGATGTTGAAAAATGCAGTAATTTTGCAATTGCATTTGCTGAGAAGTTCTAAGAATGGGAGTGTCAACGTGGAGACAATGTTAAGTGCGACCGCTATTACAAAGTTAAGAGATGGAAAGCTTATGTTAGCTACTACATATAATGGTTTATTTATTGAACAAGACGGAGAATGGAAACAAATTTTAAATGGTTTTCAAAAACGAATTAGGGATTTACATAGCGAAGATAATGTAGTGTATGGTGTAGGTGACGAAGGAATTTTTATTCGTAGTATGAATGGTGGAGAGAATTGGACGGTTCAACGTTTTCCAACAAAGGCAACGAGTTGGAATGTATGTAGTAATATAGAAGGAACTGTCATTGCTCATGGAGATAAAACGTTGTATCATTCGAATGATTTTGGTTCGACATGGGAAACCATTCATCCATTTCTTGAATATGGTGGCGGAGCACCATCTATTCGATCGTTGTTTTTATATAAACATTACTTATTTATCGGTACGAAAATACATGCTAAATATGGTGGTGTTTGGCTCTTTAATTTGGAGACACTTAAATTAAAGAGGATTAAAATCGTGATGAATCAAATGATCTCAGCGTTGACTTTACACAACTCTTATTTAGTAGCAGCCAGTGGATCATGCAAAGGCATTAGCGGGAATATTTCTTTTTGTAAAATAAATGAAAGTATTGAGAGTGAAAAACCATATTGGCACACATGTCAAAGTGAGCAAAAAGCAAGTAGCTATTTAGACTTAAGTGTAGATCAACATGTGTTATATACAACGTCAACGCAAAATAAGGCTGGGATTAGTACTGTTTGTCGTGTACTTTTAGAAGAAGGAATTGTAACAGTATGTGATTCAGTTAAAGGGCATGGCTGGCGCATTGTGAACCAAAAAGAAGCCTATTTTGTAGCGGGATCAGGTGAATCAAAAGCGATGCAGTGGAAGAAAAAAATTGTATAGCAAAAAAACTTTGCTTTTATTATATTGATATGATATATTATATTTAAACCATTTTACTTTTAATAATATAGAGATTTAAATGAGCTGTAACTTCCGAGGAGGATAGCAATGTTAAATCTCCTCAGAGTTGCAGTTTTTTTAATGTCTGACTTATTTTTGTAAAGTGGTTGAAAATGAATATGTACATATAGGTACATTGTAGGAGGATTTTTTACATGCAAAACGGTAAAGTAAAATGGTTTAACTCAGAAAAAGGTTTCGGATTCATCGAAGTTGAAGGCGGAGAAGACGTATTCGTTCATTTCTCAGCTATCCAAGGCGAAGGTTTCAAAACTTTAGAAGAAGGTCAAGAAGTTACTTTCGAAGTAGAACAAGGTAACCGTGGACCTCAAGCTACAAACGTTAACAAGAAGTAATTGTGGAAGAAAGAAGGGCTTGCCCTTCTTTTTTTTTGCGTTTTAATTGAAGAACCTCCTATGTACATAGCATAATGAGATTGAATTTTCGTTTTTTAGATGAAGTATTACATGCATAAAGTGTATGAATAAATAAATACTGAAAATAAAGTATGTGTGTGAAAAGGAATGTAGAAAGAGGTAAATAAATTGAAAAACGCTACACATTTTATTGTGTTTGATATAGAGAGAAATTTTAGGCCATATAAATCAGAAGATCCGTCAGAGATAGTTGATATCGGAGCTGTAAAAATAGAAGCAAGTACAATGAAGATAATTGGAGAATTTTCGGAGTTAGTAAAACCCGGTGCACGACTTACTCGTCATACGACAAAATTAACGGGAATTACAAAGAAAGATTTAATGAATGTAGAGAAATTTCCGCAAATTATAGAGAGATTTATTCAGTTTATCGGAGAAGATTCTATATTTGTTACATGGGGAAAAGAAGATTATCGATTTCTATCTCATGATTGTACGTTACATGCTGTAGAATGCCCTTGTATGGAAAAAGAAAGAAGAATTGATTTACAAAAATTTGTTTTTCAAGCGTATGAAGAATTGTTTGAGCATACACCAAGTTTACAATCTGCAGTAGAACAGCTCGGTTTAATATGGGAAGGGAAGCAGCACCGTGCTTTAGCGGATGCTGAGAATACAGCGAACATACTTCTTAAAGCATATAGTGAGAGAGATATTACTAAAAGATATAAAAGACATGGTGAACTCGAGCTTGTAAAGGACGGAAAACTAACAGAAAAAGCGAAAAAAAAGATGCGAAAATGGGTATTTAAAGAAATGAGAAAAAATACTGAGCGTCCTTTCGTTTGGAGTACATTTGAAAGTAGCGACACGTGGGAAAGTATAACGGAAAGATATTATATAAGTGAACCAACAATAGAACTTCTGAAAAAACATTTTCGTACGGCGGTTCGAAAAGCGGAAAGGCAGATTAGGTATTTGGCTGAGATGGAGAAGAATGCAGAGGTTAAATGACATTCTTCTCTATTTCTAGCTACATAAATTTACTGTCATTGTATTGATGGACGAATAAAGTATTCATATAAATAGGAATTGATTTGTTGTGCTACTTTGAAATTTAAGGTGTGGTAAGAAATTTTTTAATATATTCATAAAATTAGAGCCCATAGAAATGAAAGAGGGTAAAGTTGAATGGAAGCAATCTTTAACATTGTAACAGTTTTAGTTTTTGGGATAATATTTACCACGCTATTAGCGGTAATTACACTTCCTTTCATAGCACAGAAGAAGAATTGGAAAAGGCTTAATATATCTTTAAATCGTGGTGTATTAAAGATTAAAATAGAAGAGTAAGCTAAGAGTCTTATATATATATATGGGAGGTGTGATAGTGATAGACTTGGATATTAACGATGTTACCGTACAGATGGAATTAAACGGAGTCTTTTGGAATGAGGATGGGATTGCTGAAATGACGGTGACTACAAAAGACGAACATTCTCTTATTCTTCGTCTAGTAGTTGATTTAGAAAGGAAAACGATTAGGGCGACGAGTATTGAAATAGTGAATGGATTCTGTCCGCTATGCAAACAGAAAAGGAACGAATGTAGTGAATTGAATGACTTGCAAAACAAAATGGATATTTTAGAAGAAGCTTACGATTGGGTGAGAGAGCATCCAAAATATCGTTTTCAATTATCTTTTTACGAGTACAATAAATTTGAGGTAGTAAAGTGAAAATTTCATTTTACCAATATACATAGTGACTACTCTAATGGAAATACACTTGTACACCAAAAAACAAATCTACTGAATCCTGTGACAAATGTCCTCTTGGATCAAAAATAAGCATATTTTATTATAAAGCAGAAAAACCGATTCTTAGTAGAATCGGTTTTTTACATAACTTTCAAATGTGTCACAAATAAAAGATCGTTTGTTAATAGTGCTCTGTAAAAATAGGGATATAGAATGGTTTATTCAATCCCGTTCGGATCATAAGAATACTGCTGCTTATTCTCAATCCGTTCAATTACGTCTTGCAACTCGTCTGGCTTCAGAAATTCAATAGGAGAGAAGCCTTTCTCAAATGTAAGTGTATCAGCCTCAATCATTAATACGTATCGGTCATTTACCTTTGCGATATGTATTTGATCCCCGAAATCAGCAAGTAGGGCTTTCACAGAGATATGATCCGCTTTTAGCTTCAATTCCACTTCAGGCGCATGCTCGACGATTTGAGCGGTAGCTTCCATTACTTCTTCGGTTGAAAATTGTTCCATAATTTCGCGTTTCGGACTGGCAGCCCATACTTCCATTGCTTGGTCGAACTGTTCGCGCTCTTCCGTACCTTCTTCAAATACATCTTCAATTTGGTCGTATACCATGTCCATTACTTGTGTTTTCATAATTTCAGGCATAGAGCGTTCGTATTCGACGAATTTTAAGAAGTCTTCAAAGTAACGGGCGTGTGATGCTTGGTGAATCTTTAGCTCGCCCACTTCGACCATACCTTCTTCGGGCATGTACGGATATTGGATAGATTTCATATTTTTTGTTGTGATGGCCATTTCAACGTTACGAATTAGTGTGGATTCATCGGAAATGGAAGCGACTTTCGGCTCAAAGTCACATTTCATAACGAAAACGAATGGATCATCAAAGTATTTGCGTAGTTTAGCTTGCGCAATTAAAAATACACCACCGCGTACAGCACTTGTGTCAAGATATGTATAAACGAGAGGTTCGCTCATATCTTTGAAGTTTTCCTTCGTTTCTGCAAAGCGGATGCGATTAAATAAGTTGTAATGAGGATTTGAATCAAGTTCGTGCCCTTCTTCTACAATAAAGCGACCGATCTTTGTCGGAGCTTGCTCTGTTTTCGCATGACGTTCTACTTTTCTCTTTGAAATTTTTAATAATTCTCCATTCAAAAATTCTTTTAAGGAGCTATCTTCATACTCTTCAGCGTCTAATGTTTGAAAATGTTTGTAGCGTTTATCAACAGCTTCACCTTTTCCTTCTACTTGTACAACATAAAAGGAAAGATAATTTATTTCAAAATCCATATTTATCACCTTGTTTCATTTCATTAACTCTTATCAGTATAGAGATGGAAAAAACTTTCGTCAATTTATATAAGGAAGGGGAAGCCCCCTTCCTTCATATATTTTTTATTTCCGAAATTAAAATCCGTCTTCTAATGCTGAAAATGGAATGTTCAGTCTGTTTTCTACTGTACGTAAACGTTGGTTTAAGCGGTTTAATCTACGTGTATGACGTTCAACCGTGTTTTCTAATTGACGTACTCTTTGTTCAAGCTCATTTACTCGTCTTTCTAATTGACGGTTTCCAGCACCAGGAAAAGAGATTGGAAGTTGGAATTGTCGAGTTTGATCATATGGATTAACTTGTTCTACTGGATCTATATATTGTTGGTATTGTGCTTGTAAATCATATTGAGGTTGATAACCAGTTTGGTTATATGGATCGTATGGATTGTAGGGGTACATAAAAACATCCTCCATTTCTTTAAAATAGGTTAATTCACCATAATGTATGTGTAAAAGCGGAGTGTGGCACGGCAAATACCTATTTATGTTCACAGGATGTTTTTTATAAATACGAATATGGAGTTTTACATTTGTATTTCGTTCGTTTTATGGTATATACTGGATAATAGGGAGAGGTTACGTAAAGGTTACAATTCTATCAAACTCAAACTTTTATGTAAATATATATAGACATTTGGAAAAGAAAAGAGTAATTTATATAGAGTAAAAAATAACTTGTAACAATTTATAAATATATTGTAAAATGATTGTAACAAAACATACATAAAAATGAAATAATACATAAAAGTAGTATTGGGGAAAAGGGGAGAGTATATTGTTCCGTAAAGTAAAGGGTATATTAGTTGGGGTTTTATGTGTAGCTGTAGTGAGTGGCTGTGGTACAAAAGTAAGTGATGTTGCATTAGTAAGTGATATTGGTGGCCACACGGTAGAGGCTAAAGCAGAAGTACAGGATTCTATTAGTTTAGTAGATGGGCGTACAGGTACGGAAGTAAAAAAGTTAGATTTGTCGAGTCTAGGTTATTTTGAAGATGAAGCGAAATTTAAAAAATCAGTTGAGAAGGTTGCTAGGGAAGTTGGGAAAAATGTTGACAAAAAGATGGTCCCTTCACGTCTAGGATCTGATGGAAGTTGGCAAGAAGGGAAACCTTCTTATGAATTAATGGAAAAAGAATTAGTAGATAAATTATTAAACGTAGGTATGTGGGATTCTTCCTATCAATTACCTATTGTTGAGAAGAAGCCTACTGCAACATTAAGTGATGCGCAAGGAAGTGGTACGGTAATTGGTAGATATGAAACGAATTTAGGTGGCTCAACAGGTGGCCGTATTGAAAATATTCGTTTGTCAGCAGCGAGCATAAATGGAGTTGTATTAGCAAAAGGAGACCGTTTCTCTTTCAATGCATTAATTGGTGATACAACGCCAGATAAAGGATATCAATTAGGAAAAGAAATTGTAGATGGTAAATTAGTAGATGGATATGGCGGTGGTGTTTGTCAAACATCATCAACATTATACAATGCGGCAGATCAAGCTGGTTTGAAAATGGTAGAGAGAACAACACATTCTAAAACGGTAGGTTACGTTCCACAAGGAAGAGATGCTACAATTGCATATCCATACTTAGACTTAGTGTTTGAAAATACGAATGATGCACCTGTGAAGCTTTATATGGGCATTCAGGGCGGAAAGTTAGTTGCTGAAGTACATAAAATGCGATAAGAATTAGAACAGACTATTTTTGTAAAGTCACCTTTTCTGAAAGTTAGAAGAGGTGACTTTTTATTATGAACATAAAAATAAGTGTAAATTCTGACTTTTCTTATTTACATAGGATGATTTTAGTTGTATCCTTCATAGTAACGGTTATATGTAATGGAAGAATATTGGGATAAGGAGATGGAGTTATTTATGGTACAGATTCATCCGAAAACACGTATTGGTCATGTTGAATTTAAGGTGATAGATTTAGAACGTCAAATTTCCTTTTATGAGAATGTTGTAGGCTTAGAAGTAATTAAGCAAGAGGGGAATAAAGCATATTTATCTGGAAAAGGTGGAAAGAATACATTACTTGTTCTTGAAAAGTTAGAGGACGGGGTACTGCAAGAGCCGCGTACGACTGGTATATATCATGTAGCCTTTTTGGTTCCGACTCGTGAGGCTTTTGCGTCGGCATTATTTGGTGTGATTCGTAATAAGAATGTAATTGATAGTCCGGCTGAGCAAGAGGGACGTTATACATATTCAAATGAAATTTTACCAATTTCAAGGTTTAATAGCGCAAGCGATCATACGTATAGCGAAGCGTTTTATTTACAAGACTTAGAGGGAAATGGTATTGAAATTTATGCGGATCGTCCGCGCGATCAATGGGGAGAAGGGCCAGGAGGAAGTACCCCGCTTGATTTAAAAGAACTAGCAACGCTTGTTGATTATGAGTTCGATGGATTACCTGCTAATACTGTCGTTGGACATGTACATTTACGAATAGCTAATGTAGAAGAGTCACATGACTTTTATGTAGATACAGTAGGCTTTGAAGTGCACCAACGTGAAGATGACTGCTTATTCATTTCTGCAGGAGGATATCATCACCATATAG
Organism: Bacillus sp. FSL W8-0519; assembly: GCF_038005585.1. Taxonomy (NCBI): domain Bacteria; kingdom Bacillati; phylum Bacillota; class Bacilli; order Caryophanales; family Bacillaceae; genus Bacillus; species Bacillus sp. FSL W8-0519. Next base: position 3,329,185 of record NZ_JBBOTL010000001.1, on the reverse strand, counting down.
GCGCAAATACGTGGAACGGAGTAAATAACCCGCATTCACCAGCACATGCAACTGGACTTAAGGTATATACGATTGTATTACCGCATAAAGAAGCATTAGATGAAGTGAAAGAAAGATTAATAGAAAAACAACATGGAATAAATGAGATTTTAACTGGATTTACTGTAGTAGACCCGAGTGGTATTACAGTACAGTTTGAAATAGAAACAGCATAAAAGAAGTCGGAAGGTGTATAATTACCTTCCGACTTCTTTTTGATACGTAATCCAGGTAGCACAAGGATTGAAAGGAACGGATTTTAATATCTCCATTGCATATATACTTGTTGAATCGAATTCACCTTGAATGAAAGAATAGCCGTGTTTATTTGCATACATAAATTGTTCGAAAACGAGCAGTTTCAGTAAGGATAAATCGTCTTTCGTGTGAGTTCCGCACCATCCTAGTTCTACCGTATTATCCTTTTCTGATGTATGGAGGAAAGAGTATGCCATAATTTGATGCTCTTCATTTATAATGAGAAAGCTCCCATCTAGTAGTACGTCATCAGCTAAAATCATCTCTTGCCAAGTTTGTAGTGGGAATGAGGCAACGGGATTTGCTAGGTGGGTTTGCTCATAATTTTCTTTTACTAAGTAGGCTAGTTTTTCTAATAAATTATTATTTGATACGATGTTCGATAAAGTTTGTACATGATAATTTGAATTAGGGACTATATCGATAGAAACTATTTTTTGTAAGTCTAATATCGGCATATATGTTCTTCGAATTTCCGTAAAATTATGTTCTTCAAAAAACGTTTTTAAATGAGCTGATGTTTCCCATATAGAGGTTTGTAATGGGAGTTTAAAGTTTTCTCGCTTTTGAATCTCGTTTAATAAAAATTCTTCAATGTGTAGCTCTGCATAGAAAGGATTCGTATATATTCGAAAGTATGTGCAGTATGGATGGAAGTTACTGCCCCAGGTGAAAAAGATGCCTACTACATCTTTTTTATAGTAGGCAACATACGCACATTTTGTTTTATTATCTCGTAATAAGTGAAATACGTACGATTCTTCATTGTATAAATCAATAAGTTGTTTTACTTGTAGCTCATTATTTTTACTATACTTCTCTATAACAAGATTATTTTCATTGGAGGACTTCATCATAGCTCAATCCAAAAACGTCTTACTACATTCCCATCTTCCTCAATGAAATCCTCATCACGAAGCCCGCCGTTATGTAAAATTGTTTTTTCTGAAGCAGTATTTACTTCATCGCAAACGATCAGTGCTTTCGTGATGTTTAATTGCTTCGCTTTTTCCAGTGATAATGCTAGTAATTTCGTAGCATAACCTTTTCTTCTTTCAGAAGGGCGAATGCCATAACCGATATGACCGCCAGCGTTAAATAAGTGTTCGGTTAAACTATGGCGTATATTAACAGTTCCTACAATTCTATTATTATCTGTAACGAGCCAATATGTAGAGTCTGGTACCCAAGATTCAGGAAGGTTTACTCCGTTATGTGCATCGAGTAGTTCTTGCACCATAGCGGGGAAGTTAGAAGGGTCTTTTGAAATAACCCACGGAATCATCGTTTCACCGCTATCTTTCCATTCGTTATAAAAATCTAAGTATTCGTCTTGTAAATCGGTAGTAGGTGTAAGCAAAGAGACGTTCATTGTGAGTAAGCTCCTTTATTTATGTAGTATGTATAAAAAAATCACGACATGAAATGAAAACGTTTTCTTGATTTTCTCAACCTCATTTCATGTTATCCACCTTTGTTTTTTCAAGAAAATGAGTGGATGTTTAAAATTAGAAGTTATTTATTTTATGTTAATATTTAAAATATTAACATAAAATGGCCTAGGTATTAAGTGTATTTTAGTAAAATTCCTTCATATCGATACATGGATGTGTGTGATAATTTTTATTTTATCTATCTATAATGAATGAAAGGGGGAAGGGCTCGTGAGTGTAAATATTGATTTCATTATACGAATCGGTGTTGCTGGTTTGTTAGGAGCAATAATCGGTATTGAAAGGGAAATTCGATCAAAAGAAGCGGGCTTAAAAACACATTTCCTAGTAGCGGTAGGAAGTGCTTTAATAATGGTCGTTTCGAAATATGCTTTTTCAGATATTATGAATGAAGATCATATGGCACTAGATCCGAGTCGTATTGCAGCGCAAGTTGTTAGTGGAGTAGGTTTTTTAGGTGCAGGTACAATTATTATTCAAAAGCAGGCGGTGAAAGGATTAACGACAGCAGCTGGTTTATGGGCTACAGCAGGAATTGGATTAGCAATTGGTGCTGGTATGTATGTAGTAGGAATTGGAGCGACGATTCTTGTTTTAATTGGTTTAGAGATTGTAAGTCGTATTTTTAAGGTGCAATTTTTATTTCCGCAAAATATAATGGTGCAAATGTGTATAAATAAACGTGAAGCAGTACAACAAATATTAGAAACACTTCATATGAAAGGCATTCCAATACTTTCATATGAAGTGGAAGCTTCACAGCAAGGGATAGAAATTGTTTATAAGGTAGGGATGCAACTGAAAAACATATCGTCAGAAGAAAAGAATGAGTTTATTCAGCATATGCAAACATTACCAGAAGTTACATTCATAAAGTTAAAATCATAGTTTGAAAACGAGGATAGATGTAGCGGGAATTTCGCTATTATCTATCTTTTTTTGATATAAAACGCACATAAAGTCAAGTGTTAATTTTGCATGGTATGGATACATGTGTGAACGTTACCTTATTTTTTCTCAATACAGTATAAAAAGTGAAAATAGTAAAATAATGGTGCGGTACACTAAAAAATGTAAGGTAGGGGAGAGCATGAAAGGCTATTCAAAAAAAGTGTTAGTAGGGGTAAGTTTTGCTAGTTTCATGTTAGGGAGTTTTCAAGGGGACGCATTGGCAGAAGGTACAAAGGGAGAGCAAGTTTCATATCGGAATGTGCTCAAAATGGAGCCGATTGGTTTACAATTACCAGTGCAAGAATTAGCTCATTCATCAAAAGTGTTGGAAAATAAGTCTTTTGAGAAAAGGCTACAATTTGCTGATTTGTCACAAAGACCGCCTGAAGTGAAAAAGGAAAGTAAGCAATTAGCTGTAGCGAAAACGTATACAATTGCTGAATTAAATCAATTGAGCAATCAGCAGTTAGTGGACTTACTTGTAACAATTGATTGGGAGCAAATTACTGGGCTATTTCAGTTTAATAAGGATAGTCTTGCATTCTATCAAAATGATAGTAGAATGCAGGCAATTATTGATAAATTGAACCAGCAAGGACAAGCTTATACGAAAGATGATTCAAAAGGGATTGAGACTTTAGTAGAGGTGTTACGATCTGGTTTTTATTTAGGATTTTATCATACAGAATTAAGTAAACTAAATGAGCGAAGCTATCATGATAAATGCTTACCTGCACTAAAAAGGATTGCGAATAACCCGAATTTTAAACTCGGTACGTTAGAACAAAATAGAGTTGTCTCATCATATGGAAAATTAATTGGGAATGCTTCAAGTGATGTGGAAACGATCACATCAGCTGCAAAGATTTTTAAACAATATAATGATAATTTTTCTACATTGGTAGATAATCTTTCAGCTGGAAATGCGATTTACGATATTATGCAAGGTGTTGATTACGATATTCAATCGTATTTGTACGATACGAGAAAAGCACCGAAAGATACAATATGGTATCAAAAAATTGATAGCTATATTAATGAATTAAGTCGTTTTGCCTTAATTGGAACGGTGACAGCGAAAAATGGTTGGTTAATTAATAATGGTATTTATTATACAGGTAGACTTGGTACGTTCCATAGTACAGAAACGAAAGGGTTACAAGTTGTAACAGATGCCATAAAAATCTATCCGTATTTAAGTGAGCAATATTTCGTAGCTGCTGAGCAAATTGCGACGAATTATGGCGGGAAAGATGCGAATGGTAAAGTGGTTGATCTAGATCAAATAAGAGAAGATGGTAAGAAAAAATATTTACCGAAAACGTATACGTTCGATGATGGAGCAATTGTGTTAAAAGCTGGAGATAAGGTGACTGAGGAAAAAGTAAAACGTCTATATTGGGCGGCAAAAGAAGTGAAGGCACAATTCCATCGTACGGTTGAAAGTGACCAGCCGTTAGAAAAAGGAAACCCTGATGATGTATTAACGATGGTTATTTATAATAGCCCAGCTGAATATCAATTTAACCGTCAATTATACGGATATGAAACGAATAACGGCGGTCTTTATATAGAAGGAACAGGTACGTTCTTTACTTATGAACGTACGCCAGAAGAAAGCATTTATAGTTTGGAAGAATTGTTCCGACATGAGTTCACGCATTATTTACAAGGTAGATATGAAGTGCCAGGACTTTGGGGACAAGGGAAGATGTATGAGAATGAGAGATTATCTTGGTTTGAAGAAGGGAATGCGGAGTTTTTTGCAGGTGCAACGAGAACAGATAATGTTGTACCGAGAAAGAGTATTATAGGAGGCATATCTTCAAATCCAGCAGAACGTTATACAGCAGAGAGAACGTTAAACGCAAAATATGGAACGTGGGATTTCTATAATTATTCCTTCGCTTTACAATCGTACATGTACAATAAGAGATATGATATGTTTGACAAAATTCATGATCTTATTAGGAAAAATGATGTAACAGCATATGATGCATACCGCTCTGCTTTAAGTAAAGATGCGAATTTAAATAAAGAGTATCAAGACTATATGCAAATGTTAGTAGATAACCGTGAGAAATATAATGTTCCATTAGTATCAGATGATTATTTAGCGACGCACGCACCGAAACCAGTTTCAGATATTGCAGCAGAAATTACAGCAGAAGCAAAATTAAGTAATGTATCAGTTAAGAAAAACAAATCACAGTTCTTTCATACATTTACACTACAAGGAACATATACAGGTACGACTGCAAAAGGAGAATATGAAGACTGGAAATCAATTACACAAAACGTAAATGATACGTTAAAACGTTTAAGTGCGAAAGAATGGACAGGCTATAAAACAGTAACAGCTTATTTCATAAATTACCGTGTGAATGCAGCAGGACAATTTGAGTATGATGTTGTATTCCATGGTATTAATACAGAAGAAGGTGCTGTGAATAAAGTGCCAGTTGCGGTTATAAATGGGCCCTATAGTGGAAATGTAAATGAAGCAATTTCGTTTAAAAGCGATGGATCGAAAGATGAAGATGGAAAAATTGTTGCTTATAAATGGGAGTTTGGTGATGGTACTGTAAGTAATGAACAAAATCCGACTCATGTATACACAAAAGAAGGAACATATACGGCAAAATTAACAGTAACAGATGACAAAGGATTAAAGAATACTGCTACAACGAATGTAACGGTTCAAAAGAAAGAAGATAATAGTGTAGAAAAAGAGCCGAATAACTCATTCCAGACAGCAAATAAACTGCAATTCAATCAAGTTTTACGTGCTAGTTTAGGAAACGGTGATACGAGTGATTACTTTGAAATAAATGTGGAAACGGCGAAAAACCTGCAAATTAATGTAACGAAGGAAAATAATATTGGAGTAAACTGGGTTCTTTATTCGGAAGCAGATTTAAATAATTACGTTACGTATGCCCAGCAAGAAGGAAATAAGTTAGTAGGAAGTTACTACACGTATCCAGGGAAATATTATTTACATGTGTATCAGTATGGCGGGGGAACAGGGAATTATACGGTAGAAGTGAAATAGTAAAAAGGTCGCCGTAAGTGGCGACCTTTTTGTTGCGTGTTATACAAAAAAATTTACAAAAGCTTGATAGGCACTACCAAGAGAAAATAACGTAGCTACCATATGTGCAGTCCATTTAGGCATATTTAATTTCAATACGGTATTGTACAAGATTCCATATAAGGGGTTCTGCCGACGAAACGCGGAAATTATACGCTAAGCATAAGTTTACCAATAAAATAAAAAACAAAGTCTGTAAATTTATGTAAAATAATGATATGATTTAATTGAATATAAAGAAAAAGGAAACCGATACAGCTTGTGCGTATGCAGTGCATTTTGGTCTGGGTCGCAGTCTTTTAATGTGCTCGAACTACAGGAGGAGTAAGCATATTCCCGATGGATCCATTTCTGTACTTCCATTATTTAGGGAAACCCCTGGTATCCAAGACTAAATTTTACCCATACATCATTTTTTGATGTAGCTCTTGAAGATAAAAACTATTTAATTTTCAAGGAACAGTTATTAACTTAAAACTTATTATACTAGGAGGGTGTATCATGAAAAAAATATGCTTTGTATTAATTGTCGACGCTGGTATAAATTATGGTTCAATATTTTCTCTACCATTTTTAAGGAATCACGATGATTTGAAGGCGTATTTTTCTGAGTATTATGATGTTTCGATCAATTATATTAGGGATAAAAACTCAGTTGACTATTTGGTAGTTCCCAAACCGTGTCCACCTTTTGATAATGAAAATAATCTTCCAATAATTGAAGTACCAGCAAACTTATTTATGGAAAAGGATTTTGAAAAAATAAAGACTTATATAGACAATTATTTTTCTAATAACTCATAAAGAAAATAAAAGTATAAAAAGAAGTCCGATAAAAAACGAGTGGTGAAGATTCAATGAATAAGGCACAAGCAACATTAGTAAATTACCAGCACCAACTAGATTTAGCTTCTTATTGGGGAGATGGTACCACTTCGTCTTCAGATGGGATGGGCATGCAAATGGAGGTTTCATCTTTACATGCAGACGCAAATCCACAGTACGGAACAGGTAAAGGTGCTACCATTAAAGTCCGATTAGTGAAGGCTAATAATCAGTGGGAGATGAAGAAAACCCCCACTAATTAAAGTTTCACTTTATCGCTTTATGAGTGATCAATTCTCTAGCTTTCATACAAAAGTGATTAATCCGAATGCTAGGGATGCCGTTCATGTCATTGATGGTTTACTACATCACGAAACAGATTTACATATTGAAGAGCATTCTATTGGATTATTACGCCTCTTAGAACATAAATAAAACCCTTGATTTTCTGCTTAGCGTAGATAAATCAAGGGTTTTTCTTTCAAAATCTTTTTACGCGTTATAGCCGAATAATTTTAAATCTTCCCCTGAGTTCGAAATGATCTCTTCGAACTTCAATCCTACTTTTTCTAAAAGCTTTCCTGACTGGATGTTATCAGTAGTAGTAATGGCTACAATTCGTTTCAGACCTAGTTTTTGTACTCCGTATTCGATTACAGCAGAAGCTGACTCGTAGCCATATCCTTTCGAACGGAATTTCTCTAAAAAGGCAAAGCCGATATCAACATCTTCTAATGAATCTCTTTTAATAAGACCACACATACCGAGCGGAGTGAGATCTTCTTTTCGTTCTACTAAGTAAAGGCCGAAGCCCATTTTATTATACATATCAACGGGGCCGTTTAAGATGTATTTTTTTGCATCTTCTAAGTTTTTAATCCTTTTATCACCGATATACTGAATCCATGCAGGATCGTTTACTAACTCGAGAATAAATGGAGCATCTTTTAGATGAAACCAGCGAAGAACGAGTCGTTCCGTTTCAAGAACTATCACAATCTACTGCACCACCTTTAACATTTATAATCATTAGTATGGATTGTGTAATACAAAATCGCAACATATTTTACAAGAGCCCGGATTGTTCACATAAAGTTCGTTTGTTTTGTATAAAGGGATATTTTATAATTAGAATTGATTGTAAAGAGTGAGATGCTTATACAATGACTCCTAGGTGACTAGGAGTTTTTACTATATAACTATCATTATTACTAAATATGACACACTACACATTCTACTCAAGGAGGTACATAATGAAGAAATTATATAATGCATCGTTTACGTATTTGATTATCGGTTTATTATCAGGGATTTTCGCTAGGGAGTATGGAAAGTATAAAGGGATTGTAGGATCTACTTTGTTAAACCTTTTACATACACATACACTTGTACTCGGCTTTTTCTTCTTTTTAATTGCTTTAGGATTAGCAAAAGTATTCGCGTTTCATGAAGCGAAAAGTTTTAATAAGTGGTTTGTTGTACATAATATCGCATTAATATTAATGTTAGGTTCATTGGCAGCAAGAGGGCTTCTTCAGTTAAATGGAGCGGACTTTAAAGGGTTAACTTATATTGTTGGGTTTTCTCATTCGCTGATGGCATTTACTTTAATTTGGTTTATGTTGTTAATAAAGAAGTCATTTAAAATATAGTTTTATAGAAAAGAACTTGCAGTAATTGTTGCAAGTTCTTTTTTTATTCGAAAGTAAGAAATGAATTTCGTATATGTAAAACTTGAATTATTTAATTTTTCGGATTATTATGTATAAAATAGTTAACATATTTTGTAATTCAAATTTATAGAAAGTAGGAGAGTGTAAGATGGAAATAACGGTAGAGCGTTTAGTAAATGAATTAAAGGGTGTACTTCCCGAAGATCGAGTAGTAATTAATACAACAGTAAGAGAGTTACATAGTAAAGATGAATCTTATCATGCTAGTAGTTTACCTGATGTAGTAGTTTTTCCGAAAACGACCGAAGAGGTTAGCACGATAATGAAAATAGCGAGTGAGCACGGGACACCCGTCGTTCCGTTTGGGGTAGGTTCTAGTTTAGAAGGACATGTAATTCCTTATGAAAAAGGAATTACGGTTGATTTTTCATTAATGAACAAAATTCTTGAAATAAGAGAGAAAGATTTTCTGGTGAAAGTACAGCCAGGAGTGACTCGTTCTCAGCTCAATAAAGAATTGAAGAAATACGGATTGTTTTTTAGTGTGGATCCAGGAGCAGATGCAACGTTAGGGGGAATGGCTGCTACAAATGCAAGCGGAACGACAGCGGTTAAGTATGGAGTAATGCGTGATCAAGTTCGTGATTTAGAAGTCGTTCTTGCTGATGGGGAAGTAATACATACTGGGAATTTAGCTGCGAAGTCGTCATCAGGTTACCATTTAAATGGTGTTTTCGTAGGATCAGAAGGTACGCTTGGATGCTTTACAGAGTTAACATTAAAAGTATACGGCATACCAGAGCATGTTATGGCTGCAAGAGCATCGTTTCCAACTATAAATGATGCAGTAGAAGCTGTTATTAACATATTGCAAGCGGGTATTCCGATTGCGAGAATTGAACTCGTTGATGAACTATCTATGAAACAAGTCAATCATTACAGTGAAACAAGTTACAGAGAAGAACCTACATTGTTTTTAGAGTTTCACGGTAATGAAGCAGGGTTAAAGCAAGATGTTGAGTTTACGAAAGAAATTGTTTTTGATCATAAATGTAAAGAAGTTGCTTTTGAAACGGAAACTGCAGCGAGAAATAAATTATGGGATGCACGGCATAACCTAGCATACGCTTACGTTCATAGCTATCCTGGTAAAAAGCTTATGAGTACAGACGTATGTGTACCAATTTCAGAATTGGCTGGGGCAATTCAACATGCGAAAGATACATTAGATAAGGTTGGGCTTGTTGGTGGTATTCTTGGTCATGTAGGAGACGGGAATTTCCACGTGCTCTTAATGGTCGATCCAAACGATAAAGAAGAAGTGGAAAAAGCAGATGAAATAAATGAAAGTATCGTTCTATATGCTCTTAAACGAGGAGGAACATGTACAGGGGAACATGGCGTTGGTATTGGAAAACGGAAGTATCAGGAAGAAGAACATGGGGCGGCATTATTCGTAATGGAAAAAATAAAGAGAGCTCTTGATCCGCAAAATATTTTGAATCCGAATAAAGTTTTTCAGTTAAAGGATAGGGGATGATGGGGTGAAAGTACTAGAAGCGATAAGTAATATAGCTGGAAAGTATTTTGCGTTTTGGGTTATTTGTATTGCAACTATTGCGTATTTTATTCCCGCTCCATTTCTCGGGTTAAATAGTTACATAACGATTTTACTCGGGGTTGTTATGTTTGGGATGGGGTTAACATTAAAGGCTGTTGATTTTAAAATTATTGCTACAAAACCATTGCCAGTTATTATCGGTGTATGTGCTCAGTTTATTATTATGCCACTTGTCGCATACGTACTAGCCTACGTTATGAATCTGCCAGCAGAATTAGCAGCTGGATTAGTATTACTCGGTTCAGTACCGGGTGGCACCGCATCAAATGTTATGGTTTATTTAGCAAAAGGAAACTTAGCGTTGTCTATTGCAATGACATCATTATCAACGTTACTAGCACCAATTGCTACACCTCTTATTTTATTATTACTTGCAGGACAATGGATGCCGGTTAATCCTATGTCTATGTTTCTTTCTATCGTACAAGTTATTATCATACCTATTATTTTAGGATTAGTAGTGAAGAAGTTATTCCCTAAAACTGTTACGAAAGGAATGACCGTTATCCCTTTCATATCGGTTGTAGCAATTATCATTATTGTTTCTGCAGTTGTTTCAGCGAATGTAAGTAGTATTACTTCTTCAGGCCTTCTTATCTTTATTGCCGTTATGCTCCATAATGCTTTCGGTTTTTTACTCGGATATATAACAGCATTCATACTTAGACTAGACGAAGGGACAAGAAGAGCTATTTCAATAGAAGTAGGAATGCAAAATTCAGGTTTAGGTGTTGCGCTAGCAACAGCACATTTTGGACCAGCTGCCGCCCTCCCAAATGTGTTAGCAGCAGTATGGCATAACATTGCAGGACCGATTTTAGCAACCATCTGGTCAAAAAATGCAAAGGATACTTTCAGTGATGAAACTTTATCGGTAAATATAGAAAAATAGGAATGATAAAGAATGCAAAAACGTATTGTACATTTTGAAGGGCTAGTTGTTTTCATAGCTGCGATTTATGCGTATTCATTATATGAATTTAGTTGGATAATATTTTTTCTGTTCCTTTTAGCTCCGGATTTATCAATGTTAGCGTATGGTATAAATAATCATGTTGGGGCTAACATTTATAATTTATTTCACACATATATCATATCGATATTAATTGTTATCATAGGTGCTTATTTTAAGATAGATATAGTTATTATGATAGGTCTAATATGGACAGCACATATTGGAATGGATCGAATGTTTGGATATGGATTGAAATATGAGACGGATTTTAAGGATACTCATATTCAGAGGTTATAGTTGCTTTTGAGGAGAGGGATACTTTGAAACAGAGAATTACTATCGAAGAGTATAACATCAAATGGGAAAGTGAATTTAATAAGTTACAAACTCTCATTAACGATGTAATGGAAGACAGTATTTTATCCATTGAACATGTTGGGAGTACATCTATTAAAGGACTTGCAGCAAAACCAATATTAGATATTGATATCATAATAGAAGATTATGGGTTTTTTCCTAAAGTAGTAACAAAGCTTGAAGCGATAGGATACTATCATCAGGCAGAATGGAGCTACAAAGGGAGAGAGGCGTTTGGCAGAAAGGACGCTTTCGTTCCGTGGGACGGAGAAAGTACAGATTGGATGGAACATCATTTGTATGTGTGTGATAAAGAAAGTGAAGAGCTAAGGAGACATATAGCGTTTCGGGATTATCTTCGTGAACATGAAGGTGTTGCTGTTGAATATGGACGTTTAAAGAAAGAATTAGTAAGAGAATCGAAAAATAGAGCGGGTTATAGTGAAGGTAAGACGGCATTTATTACAAATATATTAGAAAAGATAAACTAAGGCGGCATGGAATACATGCTGCCTATTCTTTTGAAATAGAACGCTGCCATTATAAAACAAATACAAACTGGCCCTGTTGAATGCTACGATACTTAAATATAATGAGAAATAAAAGATCGGAAAAGAGGGAACTTATGTATATACCAAAATATTTCGCAATACAAGATGAAGAAATGAAGTATGAAATAATGGAACAAAATAGCTTTGCAACGTTATTTTCCCAACATAACGGGGAACCATATGCGACGCATTTACCGTTGTTATTAAATAGGGAGACCCTTACTTTACATGGTCACTTCGCACGGCCGAATGAACAGTGGAAAGATATTGGGAATCAGCAAGTACTAGCTATATTTCAAGGACCACATAGTTACATCTCTCCGTCATGGTATGAAACAAACAATGCAGTACCAACATGGAATTACGTTGCAGTGCATGTATATGGTGAATTAGAAATTGTTGAAGATGGACAGGAATTAATAGACTCTCTTCAAGAGTTAGTACATAAGTATGAAGATCCGGAGAGCACCTACTCACTTAATGATGTAGACCCGAATTATATGGGAGGATTAAGTAAGGGAATAGTGGGCTTTAAAATAAAGATAAATAAAATAGAAGGAAAAGCGAAGTTAAGTCAAAATCATTCTGTGGAGAGACGGAATTTAGTTGTGGAGGAACTTGAGAAAGTTGGTAGTGAGGGGAGTAGGGGGATTGCAGGGTTGATGAGAAAATAGAGTTTACTTGAAAGGGAAACATTCTAAATAAGCGTATTAAAAAAGACCTTCTTAATGGAAGGTCTTTCGTTTTTAAAGTGTTTTTTCAGTTGTTATTGGGTTGTAGTCTTTACCTACGTCAACGGATTGAACAAGGTCAGGCCTTTGTGGTGCAGGGAAATCTGCATGACTTGCTTGATATGTAAACGAACTATTTACCCCAATAGACACAATTCCGATAACAGATAATCCTAATAAGATGGAACCAATTTTTCTTATCATTTTAATGCTCCTTTCTCAAACGTTTTTTCTTTTGCTTGTAACGCTTTATGAAAATACTCGCTTGCTTTTATATGATTATTTTCATCGTAAAGTTTAACGGCTAACTTTTCTGAATATTCCTGAGTGTAGTTATATAAAGATTCTTTGTCGAAATACGCAATTCCTTCAAGAATAATTTTTTCTAAGTCTTCAGTTGACTCGTTATTGTTAAGGGACTCTAAAATTTTAAAGTGAAGCATATATTCTTCATTGTTAAGTTCTGTACAAATTTTTAATCCTTTTTTTATAAGTTCTGAAGCGATATTTATTTCACTGAGTTTAGAATGTTCCCTAGCTTGTAAGAAAATTGCTTTGAAATGGGTAGGCATTTTTGTCGTTACTTCAGATAGATGGCGAATAGCCAGTGTTGATAGGTTTTGATTGGCATATAGCCAGCCTAAATTATTACGAACTCTTAAAAGTAAAGATTCTTCATTTTGTTTTTGTAAAATATTGATTGCGGAGTTATAGTGTTCTTCAGCTTGCTCGTATTGTCTTAATTGTACACATGATGCACCTATAACGCTTTCACATGAAGCGACATTTTTTTCATAATCTCTATACATGAAAAATATTTCTCGAGCTTTATTAGCATATTGAATTGCATCAATCGGTTTATAAAAATGTTGATTAAAGATAGCGAATCGGTAATTATATTCAGCTTCCTCTAGTTTATCTGAAACATTAACTAATAGCTTTTCAGCATTTTCATAATGTTCACTTGCTAAATTATAATTTGTTGTTAAAGTAGCATGAATCGCTTTAAATAAATGATAGTAGTAAGAAAGTTGGTGATTAGGTGAAATCGCGTAAGAATCTATTTTATTGAAACTGTCTTTTGTGATGCTTAAACCATCAGTTAAAACTTTGAAACGAAAATCTAGTAGAGAATAGTATAATGCTAAGTTTTCATCTTCTTCAAAGTTTAGTTCTTTTTCCTCAATTTCATGCTTTAAGTTTGTTGCCTGGGACACATCTTGTTTTAGCATAGCTAAATACCAATCATTAAATAATTTCGTAATTTGTTCATTACCTTGTAGTTGAACGTTCATGAAATCCCCTCGCTTTTTGAATATTCTTATAAAATATAGTATCAAAAATAACAATATTTAGAAATACGATTTTTATTTCTCAATATTTGTTTAACAAACTTTTCAGTAAGCCGATTGGAATAGTATTAATTTGTTTTGGAGTAAAGAAAAGGTGTCGGGGGAGGGGGCATTTTAAATTTCTAGTTGAGAGGTGAAAATATAAAAAAGGGTGCGTTCACACAATTTGTATGAACACACCTTTTTACAGATTAAACAATCAAGTCCCACAAAAAGTACGATAAGGGCGATTCGTAGGCGCAGGTGGAAGGCAGTATTCTTCTTGATCTGTAGAATATGCATAAGGATTTGCTAGAGCTTCAAGAAGTTTTTCCATTACGCTATAGTCGCCATTTGTGACAGCGGCTTCTAGTGCTTCTTCTACGCGATGGTTTCTTGGGATGATTGATGGGTTATTATTTTTCATCATTTCGTAGGCATTTTCTTTCGATTCATCTTGTTTTTCTAATCGAGATTGCCACAGTTTGTACCATTCTTTAAATTCAGGGCTATCGAATAGAGGGGTATTTTCTAACGTATTAAGAGTTAATGAACGGAATGTATTTGTGTAATCCGCTTTAAATTTCTCCATCATTTTTAAAAGTTGCTCAATAAGTGATTGATCTTGTTCTTCGTTGCTAAATAGTCCTAATTTCTTTTTCATTCCAAGGAACCAATGGTTTTCATACTGTACGCTAAATTTTGAAATTTCGTCTTGAGCAATCTTTAATGCTTCTTCTTCATCTTCGTGTAGGATTGGTATTAAGGATTCAGCTAGTCGCGCGAGATCCCATGCGGCCATATATGGTTGATTTCCATATGCGTAGCGACCTTGTGTATCAATAGAGCTAAATACAGTTCCTTGGTCGTAATTGTCCATAAATGCACAAGGGCCGTAATCAATCGTTTCACCGCTAATCGTTATATTGTCAGTGTTCATTACGCCGTGAATAAATCCAACAAGTTGCCATTTTGCGATAAGACTTGCTTGTCTTTTAATGACCTCTTGTAGCAATGCAGTATATCGGTTTTCATGATCTTCAATTTCTGGATAATGCCTTTTTATTGTATAGTCAGCTAGTGATTGAAGATCCTCGATAGAACCGCGAGCTGCAGCATATTGAAATGTGCCGACGCGTATATGGCTGCTTGCTACTCTAGTTAAAATAGCTCCAGGTAACTTTGTTTCACGATATGTTGGTTCGCCTGTTGTGACAACTGCTAAACTGCGGGTAGTTGGAATATCAAGTGCATACATTGCTTCGCTAATAATATATTCACGTAGCATTGGACCGAGTGCAGCACGACCATCACCGCGGCGTGAATACGGAGTAGGACCAGAACCTTTCAGTTGAATGTCAAAACGTTTACCTGAAGGAGTCATTTGTTCACCAATTAAAAGAGCACGACCGTCGCCTAACATATTAAAATGTCCGAATTGATGACCGGCATATGCTTGTGCTAATGGACGAGCTCCTTCTGGGAGTGCATTACCAGCGAAAATAGCGATTTCGGCTTCCTTCTTCAATTCTTCAGGATTAAAGCCAAGAGATATCGCAAGTGAATGGTTTAGCTTAACTAACTCCGGTGAACTTACGGGAGTAGGGGGGATTTCTGTATAAAATGATTGTGGTAAAGTCGTATAACTATGGTCTAAATTCCAACCAGCTTCATTATTTTTAGTCATTTTATCTCCTCCTTGTTTATTTTTTTTATTATGTATTTGTACGTATGTATTCTTTGTAAAATTAGCTAAAAGTATAATATGATATTTCCCCTTGCAATCTATTGTAAGGACTTCACTGCACTATGTCTATTTAACAGTAAATATAAAAACTCCATTTGAAGAAAATGGAGTCTTTATTATTATTTCATTTTTACAATTATTTTTCCTTTTGCTCTTCCGGCCTCTGAATATTCCATTGCTTTTTGCGCATCTTCAAAAGGGAAAACTCGATCGATTACAGGTTTGATTTTTCCGGCTTCAATATAGTTTGCGATAGTACGTAATTGATCTCCGCTTGGCTTCATAAATAAAAATGAATATTGAGCATTATGCTTTTTTTCAAGTGCAGTAAGTTTTTTACTTGCTAATGAAAATAAGAATGTTTTAAAAAATCCAGAACCAAATTCTTTACCGAAACGAGCGTTTGGCATTCCTGAAACGGAAACAATGTTGCCGCCGCTTTTTATAATATTGAATGATTTTTCAAGTGTTGTACCACCAATGGTATCAAATACTGCATCATAATCTTTTAGTATTTCTTCAAATTTTTCTGTTTTGTAATTAATAATTTGATCTGCTCCAAGAGACTTTACTAAATCGGAACCAGCTTCACTAGCAGTTGTTGTAACGGTAGCGCCCATTATTTTTGCTAACTGAATTGCGAAAGTACCAACACCACCAGATCCAGCGTGAATTAAAATCTTTTGATCTTTTTGTAATTGCATAATGTCATGTAATGCTTGATAGGATGTTAAGCCAACAAGTGGAATTGAAGCAGCTTCTTCAAAACTTAAATTTTTCGGTTTTAAAGCTATGTCATCTTCATGAATGGCTATATACTCCGCAAAAGTACCAATCTTATTTTTTCTTGGACGTGCATATATTTCATCGCCGACTTTAAAACGAGTTACTTTTGAGCCAACCTTTATGATGACACCAGCAAAGTCATTCCCAAGGATTAGGGGCATTTCATATTTAAGTAACACCTTTACTTTTCCATCGCGTATTTTAAAATCAATTGGGTTAATACTAGCTGCATGAATTTCTGCGAGCACTTCATGCTCATTTATTTCAGGAATAGGTACCTCGGCCATACGCATTGGGACTTTTCCGTACTTATCAATTATCATCGCTTTCATTTCTTATACCTCCAAATTTCAATAAAGTGAAACTTTAATCAGTGGGGGGTTCTTCATCCCCCACTGATTATTAGTTGAACCAATCGGACTTTTATGGGCAGTTGATCCCCTATCTAAATTCTTTGCTTTCGCTGAATTCTGAGGTGGGGGTCTTACTGCCCGTTAAAGTGGGATAAAAGTTGTGCAATAGCTTTTCGATATCTAATACAAGATTTTTTAATAAACTTAATTTTGTACGTATATCAATATAATAAAAGTTTTTTGTACCTTCTTTTCGCATTAAAATAATACCGGCTTCTCGTAAAATTCTAAGGTGATGTGATACCGCGGGTCGAGAAAGGTGTGTTTGTTTCGTAATTTCTCCTACACGTAATCCGGTTTGACATTCCGTTTCCATGAGAACTAACAAAATAGCTTGACGTGTTTCATCACCAATTGCCAATAATACTTTTTGAGAATCAACAAAATCTTTTTTTATAACATTTAATTGTTCTTGTTTATTCATTTTAATCACTATACCTCCTGGTAATGAGTCGAAAGGTTTAAGATGATGGACCATTACTTCGATACGGTAATGCTACATGATTGTTGTATGAGCTGCAATATTGGGAAAGAAAATCGAGACGAATGAAATTTTATGAGTTGAAAATGGTAGGGGATAAAAAAGGCTGTAATAATACGTTGTTTCCAAATGAGAATGGTTAAGTCATTGGGCAAAAAATTAAGCGGTCGTAACCCTATATAATTTATAGGGTTACGACCGCTTATCATGTTTTTATTATTTTGAAGTGAGTTGTTTCGTTTTACTCTTGCATACATGCACAATTCAAACGGATTATAGATGTATGAAAAAGTAAAAGTAATTTGGGGCGTAATCTATCTATATGATAATTTAAAATGAAATATAAGTCTATATCTTTGTTGTTTTTTTGATTATATTTATATCACTGAGCTCAGAACAATGATGTGGAGGATAAGTATATGGAATCGAATGATGTACCAGTTTTAATTGTTGGAGGGGGATTATCAGGATTAGCGTCTGCGTTATTCCTTGCAAAACATAATATTGAGTACTTACTTATTGAAAGGCATCCGTCTACTGCAATTCATCCGAAAGCAGGTGGAATCACTTTTCGTACGATGGAGTTATTTCGAGAATTAGGTTTAGAACAAAGAATTAGATCAGCGGGTAAAGCGTTAGAAAATTGCCGCGGAAGAATAGCGGTTCATACAATAGCTGAGGCGAATCAGGAAGAATTGGCACAAATGAGGGTAAATCAGTATGAAAATGATGAAAAGTTACTTCAGAAAATAGAAGAGATTAGTCCATCAAAACAAACTGCTTGTTATCAAATTACTTTAGAAGAGATGATGTTACTAGAAGCAAAAACATTAGGTGGGCAACTATCTTTTTATCATGAGTTAGTTTCATTTGAACAAAAGGAAAACGGAGTAATTGCAACGATTCGAGATCGTGAAACGGAAAAAGAGAGCGTTGTTCATTGTGACTACGTAATTGCAGCGGATGGAGCGAAAAGTAAAATACGTGAGCAGCTAGGGATTAGTACCGAGGGCCGTGGAACAATTGGTGGTTATTATATGAATATTTATTTTGAAGCGGATTTAAGTGAATTTATACAAGGAGATGCATTTGGTTTTACTATGGTACTTCATCCTGAAGTTCTTGGTGCGCTTATTCCAGTTGATAACGAAAGAAGATGGATTTACCATGTATCCTACGATCCATTAAAAGGAGAGCAACCAGAAGATTTCACTATAGAACGTTGTAAACAAATTATTCAAACCGCAATAGGAAGTACAAATGTTGAGTCAGAAATAGTAAGTGTTTTACCGTGGGAAGCGACTGAAAGTACTGCTACAAAATTTCAAGATAATCGCATTTTTTTAGTTGGTGATTCTGCACATATTATGCCGCCAACAGGAGGGTTTGGTTCCAATACAGGAATACAAGACGCACACAATCTAGCCTGGAAATTAGCGGCTGTTATAAAAGGAAAGGCAAAACCAAAATTGTTAGAAACATATCATGAAGAGAGATATCCTGTTGCAAAATTAACGACAGATTATGCGAGTAGTTTACTGTTTCGTGCTGCGAATAGAGAAGAAGGTATTTTAAATAATATGGACGGTTTAGCTGTTACAGTTGGATATCAGTATTGTTCAGAAGCGATTATAGATGACTCAGTCACTCCACATAGAATGGATAGCGTAGAGTTGAACGGGAGACCTGGAACGCGAGCGCCACACTTTTGGGGGATGTATAAAGGGAAAGAAGCTTCTATATTAGACTTATTTGGTAACAATTTTGTATTACTTACTGGAGTAGACAATAGCTCTTGGGCTGAAGCTGTATTTGATGTTTCATCTAAATTAGGAATAAATATTAAACTGTATCGAGTAGGTGGAAGTGGAGACTTTATTGCTCAAGAAAATGTTTTTCGTGAATTATATAGGATAGAGAATGGAGGAGCTGTATTAATTAGACCAGATGGCTTTATAGGATGGCGTTTGGCAAAAGCAGTGGTAAATCCAGATGTAATGCTGGAAGAGGTAATGGGTAATTTATTATGTGATTTTTAAGTAACTACGGAAGTATTGTCTTATATAGGACGATACTTCTATTTTTTTAGCTTACAAAATAAAGATTGTGTAGTGAAGAGACATTACTATTATAAAAATATATGTAAATTAATTCCCTTTATTTTTTGTTGTTAGAATTTTTTTAGTTTTTAGTTATAAGTGTTGGCAATTACTAGATTGAATCATTTTTTTATTGTATTATATTTCCTAGAGGTTACAGACTACATTACCTTTAGCCGAAGTAAAGCAAATAAATGATGTAAAAAGACATGTTTTATCACCAAAAGAATTTTTTAAAGGTTCATTGAAATTAAAAACAAATGCTTTAGGTTATGCAGCTGTAGGATGGGATGTAATTAATGATACAAAGGAAAATATTGAAAATAAAGCGTCAAAAACTAAGCTAGCTGGTGATATTATTGGTGATGCAGCAATTGGGGTTGGTTCTACTGCTGCTAGTGCATTAACTGGTGCTGCAATAGGTACAGTAATTAGGGGACCAATTGGAACTGTAGTTGGGGCCGGAATTGGCTTTGGTGTTTTTATCGGGATAAGTTGGTTAACAGATGGAATCAAATTTAACAAAGGTGATTGGAATCATGATGGCAAACAGGATTCGGTAAAAGATAGAGTTAAATCAGGAATTGGAAATGTATTAGATAAAATTTTTAAATTTTTATGGGGTGTATAATGGACAAATATAATGGCAACAGCATAGATGATTGTATGCGGATATTAATACCATTTGATATAAGAAATATTGTAGGGGCCTTTGTGTGGGTTATCATGAATTTTATGCTACTCATCATTTTATTCATATTTCCACCGTACAATATATACTTTTACGTAGCTTTACCATTTTATGTGATATGTAATCTATGGGGAATTTGGGTTTCTATTCATAAGCCTCGGCAGCCTCAATTGCAACATTTATTATATTCTGGATTTGTTGCGTTAAGTATTTCATTTTGTAGTTTTATAGCTGTGCAAAAGTTAGCTTACGAATTCGTAGAAATAGAATCTCCTTTATTTTTTATTCTATCGCTTATTGCATATAGTTTAATTGTTTATAAATCTGAATTATTCTGGATTAAATATTTTACAGCTCGCTTAAGGGGGATCACTGATCAAGATGTGAAAATCTCTAAAATTGTATATTTTTCGGGTTTAGGTTATATGATTGGTCAAGTTAGTATTGGAATTTTGAGCCAAAAAGCTATGGCGATTGTGCTAATCGTTATTTTTTCATTTATTTCAGTTGTTTTCCTAGCGCTAAGTACACATTTGTATTTTTACTTTGATTTCAAAAAACAAGGTATTACTTCGCGACATTTAAAAGAATTATATTTTCAAAAGAAGCCTAAACTGTCAAGGAAGGAAAGGAGACAATCCGTGGCTGCTTTGGGACATGTAAATATACCACATTCTCAAAAGAAACCTAAACTTGCAAGAAAGGATATACGAAATTAAGAATTTGTAATTAAGTAAAGCCTAGATTTACGTAAATATCATGTCAAATGACAATAGAATTTTATCTTGTATGAATGGAAATTAAAGAAGTTAGATAGGAATCGGGCTGTTCGGAAAAATTCGATGTGTTCAAATACTAATTAGTATAAGATAGATATATAACTTATACTGATTAAAGCTTTACCGTACTGAAAAAATAATATTCACAAATATTAATAGGTTTGGTATGATTAATTTCGACAAGTTAATCGAGGCCGGAGATATTTGAGATAAGCCATAAATTTATTTAAGGATACAGAAGTGTCCTCTAAATAATTTATGGCTTTTTTTATTGATGAAATGTAATCAATAGGAAGTTACATGTGAATAGGGGGATATGGAAAATAAATAGTATAGTAATAACATAGGGGAATTATATTTGTAAGATTGGAATTTTAATATAAACTTATAAAAATGATGAAAGTATATCTTCTATTTCGTGTAAATCTCATTAACTTGTTGAAATTTGTAACGTAGGAAGGGTTAGAAGGATGAGAAAAATTATTAGCGTTTTAGTTATCTTCTTTATGACGGGAAGTATCTTTGCTGGGGGAGCTGTTCATGCGAAAGCAGAAGGAAAGCATGAGTGGAATAAGAATAAGTTTTTAAATATTGCACATCGCGGAGCAAGTGGACATGCACCTGAGCATACTTTTGCTTCTTATGATTTAGTGAAAAAAATGAAAGCGGATTATTTGGAGTTAGATATTCAATTAACTAAGGACGGCCAGTTGATTGCAATGCATGATACGGCAGTTGATCGCACGACAAATGGTACAGGTGAAGTACGAGATAAAACATTAAGTGAAATAAAGAGTTTAGATGCAGGATCGTGGTTCAATAAAGCGTATCCAGAAAAGGCTAAGCAAGAGTACGTTGGTCAAAAAGTTCCGACTCTTGAAGAAATTTTCCAAAAGTACGGAAGAAGCATGAAGTATTACATTGAAACAAAATCACCAGATGTGTATCCAGGAATGGAAGAGAAATTATTAGCTTTATTAGAAAAATATAATTTAATAGGTCAAAACATGTCTTCTAGCCGTGTGATGATTCAATCATTTAGTAAAGATAGTTTAACAAAGATTCATAGTATGAATGAAAATATTCCGTTAGTTCAACTGCTTTGGTATTATCCAAATGAAAACAATGAGATTGTTGAATGGTCTGCTATTACACATGAACCGAAACGTGTAACGAATGAAGATTTTCAAGAAATTAAAAAGTATGCAGTTGGTATTGGACCAAACTTACGTAATGATAACGGAGAATTAATTATTGATGAGTCATATATGAAAATAGCTAGAAATAATGGACTGCTAATTCATCCTTATACAATTAATGAGAAACCAGATATGAGATTGTTAATAAAATGGGGTGCTACAGGAATGTTTACAAATTATCCTGATCGATTACATAGTGTGTTAAAAGAAAAATAAATAGGAGAAAAGGTATACCGACATTTTGGTATACCTTTTTTTATTATGCTAGATTATAGTAATAGGATACATATTCTTCTAAACCTTCAACCTCATTTTCAGGTGGCTCAATGCCGCCCTTTCTACCGTAGCAAATATTTCTCAAGTATTCTCCAAAAATCATAGAGCGACTTTTTTCATTTTCCATCCAATTATATCTATTAATGATAAACTCACCATCGAAACTTGTATCAAATGTATATGGGATACACGTAATAGTTTTAGGTAAATGTTTTTTTAATACTCGATATTGCCGACCAGCGCCTAAACTTTTGCAAACAAATAGTAGCTGATTAATCTTTGTAAAATCAAAAATCTTTTTTGCTTCCATTACATTAGCGATAGAATGGAGGGAGTTTTTCTCGAATAGGATAGCATCTTTTGGTACGCCATGTTCAAGTAATTTATTTACAATTACTTCTGCATCTGACAAATCCCCGTAATTCCAGCTCGGATGTTTCATGCCATGTAAACTAGTACCACCTGTAACGATAATTTTATTTCCTAAACCTTGTTGATAAGCTTCTAGAGGAGCTTGCCAATTGCCAGGGTGTGAACCGCCGAAAACGAATATTGCATCACATTTTTGTGGTGTTATTTCTTTTAGAAAAGTGATTTCTGTAATTTGATCGATTTGTTTTTTCGTAAGAGTAGGGACATCAGGATATTTAGGTATTACCATTTGAAAACCTCCTATATAATAAAATGACAAATTCATCATATAGCGATTTTAATAAGTGGAAAAAGGGAAGCTTTTCATTTGAAAGTACCCCTTTTAAGATAACTCTCCAATAAACCAAATCTCTTTTTTATCGATTGTATCTTCATCATAAATGACTTCTTGAAAGTGAAACAGTTGGGCAGTAGGGCGAATTGAAATCCCCCATGTTTCCCAAAAATTAATTTCATTTGAAAGAGGGACCCAATTTTGAAATTCACTATTTCTATTAAAGAAATTATGAAAGTACCTTTCATTTTTAAATATAATAATTTGCGAATTCCACAAACTTTCTATAGAAATGAAAACAACAACTCGATATGTATGTGTATCATTCGGTTTTATTTTTATTAAATGATTCACTCGATCTATTAAGGTTTGTATACATAATCGTTTTACTTTTCTAGGTGTTTTATGAGACTCGATAAAAGCTTGAGAAACTGGTAAAGGCATATACCAATATTCATCGTTATAGAAAGTAGAAGGGAATATTTTTGTATGTTCCTCAATGCGTTTAATCATAGTGTTTGTTTTTCGTTTCATCCCACGTATTTTCTTTTCATGCATTGTGAGTCATCTCCATAAATTTTTGTAATGCAGCTGAGCGAAATATATCGTTTCTAGTAACGAAAGTAGTAGGAACCTTTTTGAAGCTATTTGGTAAAGGGTTGAATGATACGTCATGTTCATGTCCCTTTAAAATTGATTTCATCATAATCGCTACGCCTATATTTGATTTTACACATGCAAGTATCGCTTCGATTGTTCCGAATTCTAATACTCGTTTAGGCGAGATGTCTTCTTCTTGAAGCCAGTCTTCTAATAAACTTCTATAATAGCACCCGTGACTAAAAGCGAGTAAATTCATATCTTCTATGTCTGTAAGAGAGGATAAAGGTTTTTTACTAATGAGAACCAATTCTTCTTCATGAAATACAGTTGTATGGAGTTTATTATGCTGAGTAGAGCCAGCTATAAACGCTCCGTCTAGTTTTCGCTCTAATACAAGCTTAATTAGTTGTTCAGTCGTATTTGTTTCCAAAATCAATTCGACTTCTGGGTACCTCTCATAGTAGGCCGTTAATATAGAGGGAAGCCTTACCGCAGTTGTAGATTCTGTACACCCAATTTTTAAAGTACCTTTAGGATCAGTTCCATTACTTTGAACCGCTTTTATAGATTGATCCATTAAGTGGATAATTTGTTTGGCGTACGTTAATAAAATCTCACCGTTAGAAGTTAAAGTTACACCTTTTCCGTTTCTGTAAAATAAAGGAACACCTAATTCATTTTCTAGTTGTTTCATACGCATCGTTACGCCTGATTGCACATAGTTCAAATTTTTCGCTGCGTGAGAAATATTATTTTCCTTCGCGACTTCGTAAAATACAGTTAAATCTTTTATGTCCACGTATCATCCCTCCGAAAAGGTATCAATTTTTTTGATGGATTATATGATGAATCTTTATTTT
The DNA here is from genome assembly GCF_038005585.1 of Bacillus sp. FSL W8-0519. Lineage (NCBI taxonomy): Bacteria > Bacillati > Bacillota > Bacilli > Caryophanales > Bacillaceae > Bacillus > Bacillus sp. FSL W8-0519. The sequence continues at coordinate 3,304,705 of NZ_JBBOTL010000001.1, read as the reverse complement.
ATATGATATCAGAACTTTCATACAATGGAAGGGGGAGGGATTATTATGTTGATTGAAGAAAGGGTGAATAGTACTTATAAATGGGTTATGTTAATTGTTGCGACGATTGCTCAAACAACAGCGACACTTATAACGTATGGTGTCGGGGTTTTCGCTTTATTTTGGAAAGAAGAATATGCACTTACGAATACGGAGAGTGGATTATTAGTAAGTGTTGTAAATGTTGGACCGTTATTTTGTATGCTTTTTGTCGGTCGGCTACTTGATCAATATAATGAAAAAATATTAATTTCTATCAGTTCATTTTTGCTAGGGAGTTCGCTTTTACTGACTAATATAGTAAATGGATTTAATGGGTTATTATTTGTACTTTTATTAATAGGAATGTTTTATAGTGTTTCCCAGCCAGGAGGAAGTAAAGTGATTTTAAAATGGTTCCGAAAAGAAAATCGCGGATTAGCGATGGGAATAAGGCAAGCGGGTATACCGATTGGTGGGGCGTTAGCGGGAGTGTTAATCCCGTTTCTTACCGTACAATATAATATGACTTACGCGATCAATAGTATCGCATGCATTTGTATAATTGGAGGGCTATTATTTTTTATGTTTTACAAAGAGCCATATGTTCAGGAGGAAGCGAGGAAAGGACATAATAACATTTCCTTTTGGATGGAGCTAAAAGTAGTGATATGCAAAAAAGAGTTGTATCCAATTTATATAACGGGTATTTGCATGATTTCATTACAAATGGTGTTAGTTGGACACTTCATGAAATTTTTAGCAGGGGAACAATCGATTACATTTATTGTAGCCGGAACAGTATTTTCAGTTATGTTCTTTTCTGGAATGATTGGTCGTATTGCATTAGCAACTATTAGTGATGTGTTGTATAAGGGGAATCGGCGTATACCTTTATTTATAGCTGTCTGCGCTTCTATCGGCTTGATTTTATTGTTAGTAATGAATATACATACAATAACGAGTGGAGTATTGTATGGTGTAAGTGCATTGTTAGGATTCTTTTCAATTGGATGGTTTAGTCTTTTTATAGCCGAAGTTGCTGAATTGGCAAGTGAAGAATCTGTAGGAATAACAGTGAGTGTAGCACTTACATTAAATCAAATTGCTATTATTGTTGCACCTGTTTTATTTGGTTATATTGTGGATGAGAAGGGGTATGCGTATGCGTGGTTATGTATAGTAGTATTGTTAAGTATCTCGGCAGTCAGTTTATATAGAAAAAACAAGAAAATAAAAGAAAGTTAGCAATGTAAATTTTTTATGAAGAAAATATAAAGAAATGCCGAGTGAGCGACATTTCTTTTTTTATTTGTTGTATAATCAAAGTATAAATGAGATTCATTTTCAATGAAGTTCATTGCCTGTAATTTTAGCTATAATGATTTGTTTTTCTTTATCGTTATTTACATGATTTATTTTGTTTGAAAATTTTTAGTATCATTTCCTTTTAAAGTTGTAATCTATTTTACTTAATATTAAATTATAACTATATTTTATTGTAGGATAATGAAACGTCATATCATCTAAACGATTGTTTCTATCTGTGTTTTTTCATCTTAACAACTCCGTTTCTTATCTTGTGTAACAAATGTTACATAAGATGTTGAAATTATAGTAGGGTGCATCCGATTGTATGGTGGAAATTTTGCGAGAAAGAAATACAATAGAGAGTAGTCGAAAACTGAATATGAGAAAAAGGAATCTAGTTCATTTAGGTGAATAATAGGTAGTATTATAAAAAATTTAAAAATTAATAGATATAGAATAGAATGGATGTACGTTAAGTGAAACTATATAAAAGAGGGTTCCTATTATGTTAAAGAAATGGTTAATCGTTTTCTTTATTTTTGCTATTTTTTGTGGGAGTGTCGTTGCACTAATACATGCAAATAAAGGTAAGAAATATGATATAAAGGCATTTTCTAATGTAAATAGTAAGCAAAAGGACGATATGCAAGAAGTTGATGCAACTGAGAAAAAACGCTATGAAGCTGTAGCTGGAAAACTAGATCAATATTTAAAAGATAAAGGATTTAATGGGAGCGTTCTTGTAGCTAGTAAAGATCATGTGATTTTACGAAAAGGTTATGGATATGCGAATGTGAAAGATAAAGTAGTAACAACGCCAAGAACGAAATATCGTATTGGTTCTATTACGAAAACGGTCGTTGCAATATCTATTATGCAACTAAAAGAAAAAGGGAAATTAAATATTGAAGACAATGTAAATAAGTATATTCCATCGTTTCCGGCAGATAAAAATATTACGTTACGAAATTTATTAACGCACACATCAGGGTTACCAGATCAAGGAAAAGGTAGGGTGGATGCGGCGTCACGTTTAAAGTTAGTAACGTGGATTGGTTCGCAAGCGTTACAATTTCCTGCAGGGACAGGATGGAAATATACAGACTATAATTATATGGTGCTTGCGTATATTGTAGAAAAAATTACGAATAAACCGCTCGCTGAATACGTGAAAGAAAATATTTTCAATCCTGTTGAAATGCATGAATCTGGAATGGGGGCAACTCTCCCAGAAGATATTTTTTTAGCAGAAGGTTATACGAGAAAAGATAATGAATTAATAGCCGCACCCCGCTTAAAAATGAACTGGTTGTATGGATGTGGTGAAATGTATACGACTGTTGAAGATATGAAAAGGCTAGATGAAGCTATTATGAATGGAAAACTGTTATCTAAACAAAGTGTATTAGATATGTTTACTGCATCACCTGCAAGAAAATATGGATTTAGTTTCTACACGTATCCAGATTATTATCATAACCACGGGGTATTAGCAGGGTGGAATACTTTTAATAATTTTAACTGGGATAAAAGAACGTTTGTCATATTGTTCTCTAACGTCCAAAATGGTATGAATGATGCATTTAATCAAGAGTTTAGGAAAATGGCGAGTGATTTAATAGAAGGAAAGGGAGCATGAAAGAGAAAGAGCCTCTAGCGAGAGGCTCTTCTTTTTTATAAAGTTGAAAACTCTTCAACAAGTTCACTAAAACGATTTAATGCACTTTCAATCGGTTCTGGCGTAGTTAAATCAACGCCAGCTTTTTTCAGTAGATTTAATGGATAATCTGAACTTCCACCTTTAAGGAATTCGAGATAGTTTTTCTGTGCATTTGGATCGCCGCTTAATAATTTATCAGCAATTTGGATTGCAGAAGCGAATCCAGTTGCGTATTTGTATACGTAAAATGGACGGTAGAAATGCGGTATTCTAGCCCATCCGTATTTTACTTCTTCGTCAAATACGAGGGAGTCGCCATTATATTCTCTAAACAAGTTTTCGTAAACCTCGCTAAAGGTTTGGGCATTTAATGGTTTACCTTGCTGTGCCATTTCATGCGTGATTTTTTCAAATTCAGCGAACATGATTTGTGTAAAGAAAGTGCCTTTAAATTTCTCAATGAAATGGTTTACTAAATGGTTACGCACGTTAGCATCTTTTGCTTCTTTTAATAAATGATGAATTAATAGCACTTCATTTACTGTAGAAGCGACTTCTGCGACGAAAATAGTATAGTGTGCAGAAATTCTTGGTTGATATCCGTGTGAGTAGTGCGTATGCATGCCATGCCCACATTCGTGAGTAAGGGTGAAAAGGCTATTTAAATCATCGTGATGATTTAAAAGAATGAATGGATGAACGCCGTATACACCAAAGTTATAAGCACCGGAACGTTTTCCTGGCGTTTCTCTTACGTCAATATAACGTTTATCTTTAAAGCTTTTTAATGTTTCAATATATTCTTCACCTAAAGGAGCTAGTGATTCAATCATGATGTCAAACGCGTTATCGTATGGAATATCTTGTTTTACACCTTTTACTAAATCGACACTTAAGTCATATTGTCTTAGTTCATCGACATTTAATTTCTTTTTTCGAAGTTCATTATATGTATGTAAAGATTGAATGTTTTTTTTCGTCGTTTCAATTAAATTTTCATATACTTCTTTCGGAACCATGTCGCCAAATAATGATTTCTCTAACGCTGATGGATATTTTCTTAGCTTAGAAACAGTAACATTATTTTTAATAGCTGCAGATAAAGTAGAAGCGATAGAATTCTTTAATTGAACGTATGGTTTGTAATAAGCTTTATAGGCTTCTTTACGTTTTTCGCGGTTCTCATCTTCTATTAACTTTGCATACATTCCTCGTGTTAAAGTAACTTTTTCTCCATCATTAGTAGTCACTTCACCAAATAGTATATCTGCATTATTTAGCATGCCATATGTATGTTGCGGAGAGGAGAGTGCTTCGCCCATTTGTGATAAAATCTCTTCTTGGTCCTTATTCAATACGTGTTTTTTATAACGGTATAATTCAAATAAATCTTCTTTATAATATTGTAAGCCTTCAGCTTCTTCTATGTAAGTGTGTAATGTGTTTTCATCTACGCTAAGTAAGAATGGGGAAAAGAAAGATTTAGCCGCACTTACTTTCACGTGTAATTGTGATACTTTATCGACAAGAGATTGGGCGTCAGTATCGCGTGTATCAAGATCAGATTGTAATCGTGCATAAGCGAATAGTAAAGATATGATGCTAGAAATTTCTTCACTCTTTGTTAAATAGGCTAATAAACTATTGCCATCGTGAATATTTCCATTAAACTCTTGTAGTTCTTTCGTTAATACTTCAATTTTATGAAAATCACTTTCCAAATCTTCAATGGTATCGTAAATATCCGTTAAATCCCATTTTTCTTTATCATCTACTTGTAGTCGATCTTTAAGTTCTGTCATAATCATTTCCTTTCTAAATATGTAGTTATATTTCTATATAACTATGAAATACAACAAATTGCAAAAAATCCCTGCTGAAAATTAAAAAGCCTTGCTAAAAGGCAAGGCTAAACAAATTATAATGTAATTCCGAATTTTGAATGTAAAAGATTTTTATATTGCACATCTGTAACTTTTTCTTTCATTTTTTTACCGTTTTTCGCTATTGTTAGACTATCCTTCGTTAAAGAAGCATGCCCATCTTCAGTTAGTTTTACAATAAGAGGTACTTTGTTAAATGGTGAGCACTCATGTTCAACGATAATTTTTTGTGCTGCATTTGCTTTTTCTTCATCCACTTCTTCTATATAAAATGCATAGCCTAACGTCCAATCATCAGTAGAAGATTGATCCAAAAACTCATTGTTTTTACGCATCTCTAACATGTAGTTTCCTTTTTCGGTCATTTCTTTACGAATACGATAATCTCCTGTAACGGAGTGAATGACTTCACCTGAGAAAGGAACAGGTGCAAGTGGTAAGTATGATCCGAATCCAACTTCAATTAAATAAAGCTCATTATGATGTGTTAAAACGGTTGCGATATGGCCAGAATCAACAGCCCATATAGAATTTGCAGCGTTATACACTGTTCCTGAAACGAGATGAACATCGAATCCAGCGTCTTTAAGGAAGTGATACATAGTAGGATTGAGTTCATAACAAAGACCACCACGATTGTTTACTAAAATTTTTTCTTTTAGATTTTCTTTTGATATTTTCTTAAAATTCTTTTCGAGAACATTTAAGTTTTCAAATGGGACAGTTTGTGCCATCGCGTACATAATGTTAGGTAAATCTTCAAATGAAACTTTGTCTTTTTCTTCTATATGTAATCGTGCGAAAAATTGTTTTTGAAAGTCTGTCATAGAAACCCCTCCGTTAAACGATTTATATATATTGTATCTAATATCGCAAGAGGAAACATCTGCATATGTGCGTACGACTAAAGTATGACACCTTTACTTCTTGCTATACATATAGTATGATGATTTCAGTAAATTAGATTTCAATGACCATAATATAAAATAATGAGAGGTGCTTTTTGTGAGTGCGGTAGGTACTAAATAGGAAAAATTGAATGAAATAAATCGGATAAGAACAGGGGATTTTTATGTATACCATACCCCTAATTTTGTCATGGATTTATTTCGATACCTATGAAGATACCTACAATACTTTATAAAGCGTGTAATAAGGGGATTGCCATCCGTTTTTTATGGTTTATTTCCCCATATGTTATTACTCATGCCTTGTAAATGTAAAAGCTGCGGTATCCCCGCAGCTTTTTTGTGTATATTTTTAATGTTTAAAAAGGGTAATTGAATAATGTAGAACTCATTGGAATCTAATGAGTAGGTATCTTCATTTATGATAGAAATCAATCATAGTGAGGAGAAACAAAATGAATACGATGACTTTTGAAAAGTTACAATATAACGAATTAAAGGATATAGTGAAATCTTATTGTGTAAGTGGATTAGGAAAAGAATTAATAAATAAATTAGAGCCGAGTACGAGTATAAAAGTAGTAAGGAATCGATTAAATGAAACGACAGAAGCACGAGCTATATTAGATGCAGAAGGGCATGTGCCTTTTTTCGGTATTTCAAATATTGCTAGTACAATTCAAAAATTAGAAAAAGGGATGATTTTAGATCCGGAAGAATTAGTAAGTGTTTCAGACTTTTTACGTGGATGTAGAAAAATTAAAAAGTTTATGTTAGATAAAGAATTTTTTGCGCCAGTATTAGCTTCTTATGCAAATTCAATGACTGAATTTAAAAGTATTGAAGAGGAAATTAATTTTTCAATAAAAGGTAATAGTATTGATTCTGCCGCTAGTAAAGAGTTAAAACGAATTCGAAATAACATGGATTCGGTAGATGGGAAAATAAAAGAACGTTTAACGAAGTTTTTAAATAGCAGTGCAAATAAGAAGTATATTCAGGAGTTCTTTATTAGTAAAAAAGATGATCGTTATACGATTCCGATTAAATCTTCTTATAAAAATCAAGTTGCCGGAAGTATTGTTGAAGCGTCGGCTAAAGGTTCTACTGTATTTATAGAACCGCATACGGTTACAAAGTTAAATGCGGAACTGGCAAGTTTGAAAGCAGAAGAAGCGATGGAAGAATATCAAATTTTAGCGACTTTATCAGGAATGGTAGTAGAAAATATATATCATATAAAAATTAATATGGAATTAATTAGTCAGTATGATATGGTGTTTGCGAAAGCGAAGTTTAGTAAATCGATTGATGGAATAGAGCCGAAGTTAAATGATCATGGCTACGTTCATTTAGTAAATTGTAAGCATCCGCTTTTAAGTGGAAAAGTAGTACCATTAAACTTTGAAATCGGTCAAAACTATCGTAGTTTAATTATTACAGGGCCGAATGCGGGCGGGAAGACAATTGTGTTAAAGACGATTGGATTGTTAACATTAGCGACAATGTCAGGTTTGCATATTGCCGGAGATAAAGAAACAGAAATTGCTATTTTCGAAAATGTATTTGTAGATATTGGTGATAATCAAAGTATCGAAAATGCACTAAGTACATTTTCATCACATATGAAAAATTTATCTGAGATTATGAGGATGTCAAATAATAATACGTTGCTATTATTTGATGAAATAGGAAGCGGGACTGAACCGAATGAAGGAGCAGCACTTGCAATTTCTATTTTAGAGGAGTTTTATCTTGCAGGATGTATTACAGTTGCGAGTACGCATTACGGTGAAATTAAACGCTTCTCAGAAATGCACGATGATTTCATGAACGCAGCCATGCAATTTAATAGTGAGACGCTAGAACCGCTTTATAAATTAGTGATCGGTAAATCAGGTGAAAGTAATGCACTTTGGATTGCAAATAAAATGAACGTAAGAGAACGTGTACTGAAAAGAGCGAAAGAGTACATGGAAAATAAAGAATATACTTTAGAAAAAGTGAATGAAAGTAAAATTAGAAAGCCGAAATTCCTGCAAGAAAAAAGAGAAAATCATTACGAGTATAAAATTGGCGACCGTGTAAATTTATTGGATCATGATGATTTTGGTATCATCTATAAGGAAAAAGATAACTTCTATAATGTCGTTGTATATTATAACGGTGAATTCATTGAAGTGAATGTAAAACGTATTACTTTAGAGGTATCAGCAAAAGAATTATATCCAGAGGGATACGATTTAAATACGCTATTTGTCGATTATAAAGAAAGAAAAATGCAACATGATATTGAGCGGGGATCGAAAAAAGCACTTCGTAAAATTCAAAAAGAAATGAGAAAGAATAGAGGGTAATCCAGAGTGGTAACGATTAGACAAGAACGACAAACCGATTATAGAAAAACGGAAGAAGTTGTACAACAAGCATTTTTAAATGAAGAATTTAGTGATAAAAAGGAACATGAACTTGTAAAACGTATTAGAGAGTGTGACGCATTTATTCCAGAGTTATCAATCGTTGCAGTAGATGAAGAAATAGTCGGTCATATTATGTTATCTAAAATTACGATAGAACAAGATGGAGCTTCTGTAGATTCATTAGCGCTTGCACCAGTATCAGTTGCTACGGGATATCAGAAAAAAGGAATTGGTGGAAAGCTTATAGTAGCTGCGTTAGAAAAAGCGAAAGAACTTGGATACGGATCAGTTGTAGTATTAGGACATCCAGAGTACTATCCGAAATTTGGTTTTAAGAAAGCCAGTGAGTGGAATATAAAAGCACCATTTGAAGTGCCTGAAGAAGTGTTTATGGTAATGGAATTAACAGAGAATGCTCTTGAAAGTGTAGAAGGAGTTGTACAATATTCGAGTGCATTTGCTGAGTAGGAGTATCGGTTAAGAAATATAATCATAAAAGACGCTATCTTTTGGTATGGATATACAGAAAGGTAGCGTTTTTTATTAAGCGAAGCTACTTACATATATTTTGCTCAATGAATAATTGAGGTGTTAAAATTGAGATAGAAATGTAAAGGGAGAGAAAAAAGAATGAAGAATCGAGAAACAGATAGCAACGTAGTTACGTTATATGTTACAAGACATGGTAAAACAATATTAAATACGAACCATCGCGCGCAAGGTTGGGCAGACTCTCCGTTAGTAGAAAAAGGTGTGGAAGTTGCCTCTAATTTAGGAACGGGATTAAAAGATATTCATTTTACAAGTGCGTATAGTAGTGATAGCGGCCGCGCGATTGAAACTGCTAATTTAGTATTAAAATATAGTGAGCAATCAAAATTGAAACTTGAGCAAAGAAAAAAATTACGAGAATTAAATTTTGGTATTTTTGAAGGTGAAAAACTTGATAATATGTGGGATGCGGTTGGAAAAGCTGCAGGCGTTGCATCACCAGAAGAACTTATGAAGTTTTCTATTCAAGAAGTTATTGATCTTATTAGAGCAGCAGATCCTACGAAACAGGCGGAAGATTGGGAATTATTTTCTACTCGTATAAAAGCAGAGATAGATAATATTAGTGAAGAAGTAGCTAAAGATGGCGGCGGTAACGTTTTAGTTGTTGTTCATGGGCTGTTGATTACTACCTTAATAGAAATGCTAGACAGTAGTAAAACAAAACTTGGAGTGGAAAATGCTAGTGTGACGAAGATTTTATATCAAGATGGAACATATACAGTCGAGTCAGTTGGAGATATGAGCTATGTTGCAAAAGGGAAAGAAAGTGTGAAAATATAATCCTATCTCAAATAGATATAAGAAAAGGGAGTTAGTAAAATCTAGCTTCCTTTTTATTTTTTAGTGCATCATTTGAAATATTGTATCTTTATATTATGATTTTGTTTTTTAATGTGTAGAATGTTTCTTTGTTCAACAATTGGGTCATTTAATTGAATAAGGGCGTATTTTTTTGAATAGGACCACTTTGTTAAAAAGGATACATCCAATTTTTAGCGAATACAGGGTTATAAATAAGAAAAGTGGTGAGGTAAATAGGAAAAGAATGTAATTCCTTTTTGGACAATAAAACAGAAAAATGTATAATTAACAGGCTTCAGAGCGCGGGGTGTGTTTTCGCAGAAGAAGAGACCAGGTTACTTATTTCAGTAGCCCAAACTCCAGAGGACCTCAAGAGAATGGTGGAAATGCGAGCCGATGGTTTACCACTTGAATATGTTGTTGGATACGCAAAATTTTGTGGGATGCGGATAGAAGTGGAGCGGGGTGTTTTTGTGCCTCGTCAACGAACCGAGTTTCTTGTTCACCAAGCAGAAGCGCTGTCATGTTTTGGTGATATTGTCGTTGATCTCTGTTGTGGTTCAGGTGCTGTCGGTGCAGCTCTAGCGGCAGCTTTAGGAAGAGTTGAATTATATTGTGTTGATATTGACCCTATTGCGGTACGATGTGCAAGCCGCAATGTAACGAGTTTCGGTGGCCATGTTTTTGAAGGTGATTTGTATAAATCGTTGCCTCATTCACTTAAAGGCAACGTGAAGACCATACTTGCAAACGCACCTTATGTTCCTACTGATGCAATAAAACTGCTCCCACAGGAAGCTCGCCTATATGAACCAAAGGTGGCGCTTGATGGGGGAGAGGATGGACTTGACATTCAGCGAAGAGTAGCGAAAGAAGCATTTCTCTGGCTAGCACCTGGAGGTCATCTTTTAATAGAGACGAGCGAAATGCAGGCAAATCAGACCTTTGAAATCTTTGCTGGTGCTGGGCTTACCACGAAAGTGGCTCGAGATGAGGAATTAGATGCTACTGTTGTTATAGGTTCGAAAGCTAGTTTTTAATTTAAATGGGTATGTATAGCCTTATTCATAAATAAAATGATAATTTCCTAGCGATATACAAATAAAAAACATATGCTTTTAATTGAGAAAAGAGATCGAAAATTATCCGAGCGATTTGAAGAAGAAAGGACATAACGTATTAGTTATGTCCTTTCATTTATCAACTTTTTTTACTATAGGTTTTCATAAAACTTAACCTAGATTCCTTTTCATTTTGTGAATTATGGAATCAATAAAATCTTCCCTGTACTTTTTCTGCTCTCTAATAATTTATGAGCACGGGCACCGTCTTGTAAAGAGAATGTAGTAGGACTTGCAATGTTTAATTTTCCAGTAGCGATCCAATCAAATAATTGAGTAGAGCGTTTTTTTCGTTCTTCAAAAGTAGTAAGCACGTTCCAAAGGTCTCCGCCAGTTAAAGTTTTTGAAGTATCCATAAGCATACGCGGATCAACGGGAGCAGGATTACCGCCAGCCATTCCGAAAAATACAACAGTACCACCAACTTTAGTAGCGTTAAAACTTTCCTCAAGTGTAGAGCCTACTGATTCATATACAACATTTACCCCGGTACCATTTGTTATTTCAAGTACTTTCGTAGCCCATGATTCCGTATATAAAAATATGTGATCGGCACCAGCTAATGTGGCTACTTTTCCTTTTTCGTTTGATGAAGTTAGGCCGATTACTTTTCCGCCTAGCAGTTTAATCATTTGAATAAGAAGTTGCCCAACACCGCCAGCTGCAGCGTGCACTAAAGCTATATCACTTTGTTTTATTTGATAGCTATCTTTCGTTAAATAATGTGCTGTTAAGCCTTGTAATAAGACAGAAGCGGCTGTTTCAAAAGAAATTGAATCTGGAAGCGGGATTGCTTTTTCTGATGGAACGGCAACTAATTCTGCATTTGCAAATGGAACATCAGCAAATGCAATACGGTCTCCAGGATTGATATTTGTAACGTTAGCTCCTACCTCTTCAACAATACCAGCCCCTTCATAACCTAATATATAAGGTGGATTGCCAGCAAGATGATAATCACCGCGGCGTCTGTAAATATCAGCAAAGTTTAATCCAATTGCTTTTGTACGGAGAAGAATTTCATTTGGATTTATGATTGGATCATGTATTTCTTTATATTGTAGTACATCTGGACTTCCAAACTGTTCGAAACAAAGTGCTTTCATATGGAATACCTCCATTATATTGTTTGTCGATGCTCTTTATCATACAATACAAATATCAATAGACAAAGAGGATTATTTCGATGAAATCAATCGGGAATTCCGATTGAAAAGAGGGATGATAAATGGAGATAAAACAATTAATTACCTTTAAAATCGCCGCGGACACTTTGAACTTTACCCAAACTGCGAAGAAATTAAACTTTGCTCAATCAAGCGTAACGGCGCAAATTAAAACGTTAGAAACTGAGCTAGGTACGCCGTTATTTGAAAGATTAGGGAAACGTCTTTTCTTAACCGAAGCAGGAAGAAAGTTTCAACTATACGCGGACAAGATAATCGCACTTAGTAACGAAGCGAAGACGGCTGTGAAAGATGATGAAGAAATAGCTGGTACGTTAACGATTGGTGCGCAAGAAAGCCAATGTACATATAGACTTCCTTCTATATTAAAGAGATTTAAAGCACAATTTCCTCAAATAAAACTTATATTTAAACCCGCACATTCCAATAAAGATGCGAAGGAACAATTGATGGAAGGAAAAGTCGATCTTGCATTTATTTTGGATGAATGTAAAACAGAAGATGCTTTACATGTTGAGCCGCTTATGAAAGAAGAATTAAAAGTAGTAGCTGCTCCAGGGCATCATTTACTCCAGCAAACTTCTGTTTCGATAAAAGATTTAGAGACGGAAACACTTTTATTAACAGAACTAGGGTGCTCATATCGGACTTTATTTGAGGAGTTATTTCGTGCGAAAGATATATATCCAGCAAATAAGATTGAGTTTGTTAGTGTAGAGGCAATAAAACAATGTGTTATTGCAGATTTAGGTATAGCCGTTTTACCGGCGATAGTAGTAGAAAAAGATATACGAGAGGGGACGATAAAAGAGTTACATCTAGAAAATACTATCAATCCAATTTTCACACAAATTGCTTGGCATAAAGATAAATGGATGACAGTGTCACTGCAGCAATTTATTGATGTGACGAGGGAGTTTTTTATAACGGATTAAGTGGAGAAATATTTATTTTCTATAAAAGAAGAAATGGTAATTTTGTATTGAGAATCGATGCTTGCATGAAACGAGTATCGGTTCTTTATGTTTTAAATAAAGGATGTTTTCAAATGTGTATTTCTCAACTTTTTTTCTTACAAGGGTAAGTAAATTTCTTCGTATATTCCAATAATCGTAAGGGAATTTACAACTTTTATTCGTTTCTGTAAGATGCCTCTAGGCAGCATGAAAGGAGGGGCGTACATAGGGGATAGATATACGTACTTATTTTGAGGGAGGAGATTTACAATGTTTAAAAAGTTAATGAAAGTATGTGTGTTAAGTGTAGCGAGTGTAGGGGTATTATTTAGTTTTCAAGGAAGTACATTTGCAGCTACCGATCTGAGTAGTTATTATGACGGGAAAAATCCAGCAACAACGAAAGTATACGGGGGAAGTACAACGTGTGATGCAGATGGATTTAATGCAAAGTCTACAGCGGTATACGAAGGTAGTAAAAAAGTAGGGACAGTGTATTTACGTTACAGTAATAAATGTCATGCAGCTTGGGCTAAGTTTGTTTTAGATCAACCAGCACCAGCTGTTTCAGGAGGAGTGTATGCATACGCTGTTGTGAATAAATACAAAAATGGTGTGTTTCAAAAATCAGTCACTTCCAATCAAGGAAATGGCACAATTAAAACTGGTCAAACGAGTACTTATACAGGAATGGTATTTGATTTAACTGCTGATTTCGGATACACAGCAGATGCTGAAGCAGTTACGTTTAATAACGGTTACGGGAAAACAGCACGTTATTAATAAAGGAGTGAAATTATATGAAGCTATTAAAAAAGGTGAGTGCATGTTTATTGTTATCTTTACTCGTTGTAACTAATATGTTTAGTACGACTAATAGCGATAAAGCATACGCAGAAGACCACTCATATGATGGGAAAAGTCCTTATTATAATAGCTGTGATCAATCAGCAGTAACGAAAGAGAAGAAGTGGATTGATTCAAATTCTTATGTGGAATTAAAATTTAGCACGACGTGTAAAACAGCATGGGCAAAAGTTACTATAACTCGCCTGGCAGTTTATAATAACGAAGCTGATGCAAGAATTGTTAGAAAAACAGATGGAAAGGCATATACTTGCGGAAGTGCTGGAGGAAATGGTGTTGTAAATAAAGGGCAAACATCATGCTATACACCAATGGTATATGATTTAGATCCAAGAAAGGCACAAGCACAAGGGAAACATGCTATACCAAATAGTGATGCTTATAATTATGCCGAGACTATTTGGTATTGATGAGGATATGGAGATTGTAAGGTAGAATATTTTAAGAGCATGTTTTGATTGGTTTTCAAAACATGCTCGATTTGTATTCATCCTAAGCTTTTTGATATCAACTAATCAGGTCTGTATCAGGAGGAACATATCCAAGGTGTCTAGCCATAGATACAATTTGTCCTTTATGGTGAAACTCATGCGTCTCCGTATGAGTTAAAAGCCATAGCGGCGTTGTACTCCAAGATTCTTTTTGCCATTTTACTTCATTTGCTATATTGTCGAGCCATCGGTCATTGTATTCATCTAAAAAGCGTTGTACAGTTTCATCTACTAACTTAAATCTAGCACGGACTTTCGTGACATCTGCATGCTCAATTTCATAATCGCTAGCAAATGAAAAATCTGCCCGTTTTTGCTTGAATGCGAATGATCCAAGCCAGTATCGGTAGCAATCGGCTACATGAATATGTGTCTTTATAATGCTACCGCTCCCGAAATTCGGAATTGTGCTATGTAATTTTTCTAGTGGAATTTCTTCCAAAAACGAAAATAGAGTTTCTCTTGTAGAGCTAATAAGATTATATTGTTGTTTTAAAATGTGTAACATGCAAGTACACTCCTCCTTTATTTACTTAGTAAGTAATTCTATATTTACGAGGAGTGAACCTTTTTATTATTTTTAATAAGCATATTAGATGTATTTCTTATTTGTTTCTGATAGATTAAACAAGGTAAAACTTTAATAAGTTGAACATTCTTAGTTCATAATAAATGGTACATGAAGAAGGGGAACGATAAAATGAATAGACTAGTTGGCTTAAAACAATTTGAAATAACGCGCGGTGCGTTACTTACATTTATGGAGACGCTAGATGATAAAACTGCAGATACGCAGCCAAAGGGTTTTAACAATACAATTCGCTGGCATATCGGTCATGTGTTAACGGCAGCAGAAGTTTTCATGTTTGGAAAAGAATTCAAACAATTACCAACAGAATATCCAGGTATGTTTGGATATGGATCAAGACCATCTAAATGGACAACAGCAGGACCATCGTTAGAAGTGTTAACGGTTCAATTAAAAGAACAAGCAAAACGTATTAAAGAAATTCCAGCAGAAGCATTTGAAAATAAACTGCCAGAGCCGTTCCTAGGATTGGAAACAGTAGGGGAACTTTACGGTATGATGCTTTATCATGAAGCTGATCATATTGGGCAAATGAAGGCGATGGAACGTATTATTAAAGCTCTTTAGTCTTAATTGCATATAACAAGCAATACAAGTGTAATGTTAAATAATATATACAAAAAAGGTAGATAAATTATTATCTACCTTTTTTGTATAACTTCTTGAAGGATTAGGGATTATCATCGTGATGCTGATGAAGAAGGACTGAAAAACAATATATAAGGATAAATAAATTATTATTTTTATGATGGATTATTAATTATAGTATTCCTAAATATGGAATATGCGTATAATAATAGAGAGGAACTAGAAATAGGGGTGAATACTATGATTACATTAGAACAAAAGCTGGAGCAATATACACATACATATGCACAGTTAAAGGGAGAACTAAAATGGAAAACGAGTGATTCTCGAACAGGAATGATGATTGCTGCTATGTATGCAAGTAGTGATAAATTGCTTGATCTCGGACGTTTTTTAGAAATTAGTAGTTATATTAAGAATGAGGTAGGGATGTTTTCATACTTAAAGTCTTATCATCGCTTTGTAGTGGCCGCAACATTAGATATTCACTTTACAGATTATAAGAAAGCTTTTCGAGAGTTTTTAGACTTATATGAACAATTGGTCGCTGGTGGCTTTAGCCGCAGTATATTTACTTATCTTGCAGCAGCTGTGCTTTTAACAGAAGATAATGAGCATCATGGCACGCACATTCAGCGTTCAATGCAAGTATATAAACGTATGAAAGAGGATCATCTTTTCCTAACAGGTACAAATGATTATCCGCTCTCCGTTTTATTAGCAGGACAATCAGAGCATGTAGAAACACTTATGGACCGAGTGGAGCGTCTTTATCAGAAACTAGCAAAAGCTGGCTTGCGCAAAGGGAATGACCTCCAATTTCTAAGCCATATTCTTTCACTAAAGAAGGATGTCAGGGAAGAAATATTAGTTGCAACATGCACAAACATATGGAATTTGTTAAAGCAAGAAAAGGTAAAAGTGAAACAGATGCATTACCCAGCAATCGGGCTATTAGCGTTACTTGAGGATGGAGAAAAAGAGATTCATTCTATTAAAGCGTTGATTGAAAAATTGCAGGGAGAGAAATTATTCCGTTGGCATACAGATACGAATATTCTTATTGCTATTCAACTGTTCGTAAGTCAGAAAGGTGAGGAAAGTAAAGCTACTAACACAGGTTTACAAACTATGATAGAAGTCCTTATCCAAGCACAACAAGCAGCTATGATGGCAACGATTGCCGCTTCATCTGCAGCAACATCTTCAGCTAGTAGTAGTTCATAATGTGCAACTGCTTATGCTATTGTAAATTATAACTCCTTTGATAAGGATGGTTTAAAAAATATTACTAAAAAAAGCCCATCACCCTCTAATGAGTGATGGGCTAACTATTTTTATATAATCAGTATTATCTTTTCAACTGCTTCAAATGTTTGAGTTGTGTAACAATCATAATGCTAATAACAACGAGTAAAAACCATGAGCTGATTTTACTTAAGTGAACGAGATTCCAAGCTTCCCGTTGGTTTGGATATTGCCATGCACCGAAAAATGTTGCGATGTTTTCTGCAATCCAAATAAAGAATCCGATAAGAAAAAAGGAGAGAACGAGCGGCATTTTATATGTAACGCCTCGTAATGAAAATTCCACAAATGTTCGAAAGAAAACGATGAATAGAAGTAACGTTAAGAACCATCTAAAATCGTATAGAAAATGATGTGTGAAAAAATTGAAGTAAATCATTGCTCCTAGAGGTATTACAAAAATAGCTTTCGGCCAATGATACATTTGTAAATGTAGTCTTCTCCACGCTTGGCATATGTAACTTGCAACACTTGCATACATAAAGCCGCTGTAAAGTGGAACTCCAAAAACCTTTGAATATGCCTCTTCCGGATAACTCCATGAACCGAAATGAACTTTATATATTTCTAGTAAAAGGCCGATAAGGTGGAAGACAGTAATGACTTTTAATTCGTCTTTCGTCTCAAGGCCAGTCTTGTACATAACCCACTGCATAAGAAGGCATACGATGAGTATGAAATCGTAGCGGTATAACCCTGGGATCGAAACGATTTTTGAAAGGGCTAGTGTTAAGAAAATAACGACTGGGAATAAGCAGGATAATGCTTGTTCATAGGTAAAATAGAGTAGTTGTTTTATATATAACATTGTATCACCTTAGATATTTTTATTTGAAAACTCAAAATAATGATTAAGTATACTACACTTTTAAAAATAAGCTAGTAGTCTATTTTGCGTGTATTTGTAAGTTTTGGAAGGGAATTGTAATAAGTATTTTAATATTTAGCGAAGTGAAAAAATAGTTTGCTATTTAAAAAAAGTGGCGATATAATATCTAAATGAAAATGATAATTATTATCGATAATAATTACAAATAAAAAATAATTATAAAAAACAACTGAATATAAAGGATGAAATGAAACATGTTACATAAGCCTGCTGTATATGCTGGCAATAATCGCTGGCTACATATTAAGTTCATATGTTTCATGAGCTTAACAATTGTATGTTTAATTGGCTCTATATTTTTAGCTGTTGCATTTGGTGCAAAGGATATCCATTTGCAAACCGTATGGACAGCGGTTTTTGATTATAACCCGAAATTAACGCAGCACCAAATTATTTATGAATTAAGGCTCCCCAGGGTAATTGGTGCAGCAATTGTAGGAGCCGCTTTTGCAGTGGCTGGAGCTGTTATGCAAGGAGTAACACGAAATCCTTTAGCGGATGCAGGTGTGCTGGGTATAAATGCAGGTGCGATGTTTGTAGTAGCACTTAGTTTTGCCTTTTTCCCGCATATGCCGTATTCCTATTTAATGATTGTCTCCTTTATTGGAGCGGTCTTAAGTACAGTGCTTATTTTTATTATCGGATCAGCAACATCAGGCGGATTAACACCGATGAGATTAACGATCGCTGGGGCAGTTATGGCTGCGCTTTTACATTCGTTAAGTTCAGGTGTCGCGATTTATTATGACTTAAGTCAAGATTTAGCTTTTTGGTACGCTGGTGGTGTTGCAGGGGTTAAGTGGGAACACTTAAAATTTTTAGTTCCTATTATTCTCATAACAATTGTTTTTGCGACAATTTTAGGGCGGTCTATTTCACTCATATCAATGGGGGATGATGTCGCTACGAATTTAGGAGTAAAAACGAACCGAACGAGAATACTAGGGATGATTATAGTAGTCATTCTTGCAGGTGTATCTGTTTCAGCTGTTGGCTCTATTGGATTTGTAGGACTAGTTATCCCGCATATTGCTAGAAAATTAGTTGGTGTTAATTATCGCCTCATTATTCCTATGTCAGCATTTTTAGGAGCCATGTTATTAGTTGTAGCTGACTTAGGGGCAAGAACAGTAAATCCTCCTAAAGAACTTGCAATAGGAATTATGGTGGCTCTTGTTGGAGTTCCGTTCTTCCTCTATATAGCACGTAAAGTTGGGAGGGAGTTGTAAGTGAAGAAGATTTTAAACACAGATAAAACGAGAGCCGTTATTGTAACTACAATATTTGGTTGTATTGGTATCGCTGTCATTTTGCTTAGCTTAAATACGGGGACACTTAGCATTGCACCGCTCAAAGTAATTCAAACGCTTTTCGGTCATGGTGATTTTGAGAGTGCAACCGTGCTATACGATTATCGTATGCCAAGAATTATAATCACAATGTTAGCTGGTATTGGCCTTGGGATTTCCGGTGCGATTTTGCAAGGGTTATCAAGGAATGCGTTGGCCGATCCTGGTATTCTTGGATTGCATTCAGGTGCATCTTTCGGGCTAATTATATTCGTTACTTTCTTTCACTCTATTAATGAGAATGCATCGATATTAATACCGTTATTTACATTTGGCGGAGGAGTATTAGCTGCATTTCTTATTATTTTACTTGCGAGTGATCGGTCAAAAGGCTTACTTCCCATTAGACTTATTCTCGTTGGTATTGCTGTTTCAGCTGGCTTTAGTGCAATTTCGTTATTTTTCTCTCTCAAGTTAAATGATGAGACGTATACATTCGCTTCTAGATGGCTAGTTGGTAACGTGTGGGGAAGGGATTGGATTCATGTCCTAGCATTATTACCTTGGATTTTCATACTTACCCCGTATGCATGGTTAAAATCTAAAACGTTAAATGCATTGTCACTAGGTGATAGTGTGGCAGCGGGGCTTGGTGTTTCTGTTCAAAAAGAACGGTTACTACTTTTAGCTACAGCGGTTGGATTATCTTGCGGGAGTGTATCGATGGCAGGAGGGATTGGTTTTATCGGTTTAGTTGCTCCGCATATCGCCAGAAAGTTAGTAGGTACTACCTATCAACATTTCCTTCCACTGGCTGGTATTATCGGAATGATTATTTTAGTACTAGCAGATACGATAGGTCGTTCTATATTTGAGCCAAATTCTATTCCAGCTGGTGTAGTAGTGGCCGCATTAGGAGCACCGTATTTTCTTTATTTACTTACAAAAACAAAATAAATACTTCAAAGAGGAGAACATATGAAAAAGAAACTTACTATTTTATTTAGCATCATGTGTATTTTAGTATTAGCAGCATGTGGTCAAACGAAATCTAATGAAGAGGCAACGAAAAAAACGGAAAAAAGTAATGACCCAAAAATTGCTTCAATGTCTATTCATTTAACGAATAATTTACTTGCATTAGGAATTACACCACTAGGTTCTGTAATTGGTGGAGATTTAAAAGATTTCTTACCACACGCAAAAGAACAACTGAAAGATACGAAGAAACTGGGTGTTGTAACTGATCCGAATATGGAAGCATTACTTCAATTAAAGCCTACTGACATTTATGTGGATGAAAAATACGCGGGTAAAGATGTAGCGAAATACGAAAAAATTGCAAAAACGCATACTTTCAATTTAGATGAAGGTACGTGGAGAGACCATTTAAAACAAGTTGGTAAACTTGTAAACCGTGAGAAAGAAGCGGATCAATATATTCAAGATTACGAAGAGCAATCAAAACGAGTAAAAGGTTTAATAGATAAAGAGCTAGGTAATAACGAAAAAGTAATGGCAATTCGCGTTACTGCCAAAGAATTACGTGTATTTAGTACGAAAAGACCGATGGGACCAATTTTATTCCAAGACTTAGGATTACAACCTGCAAATGGTGTAGAGAAAATCGATGGAAACCGTCCTTTCGAAGTCATTTCACAAGAAGTATTACCTGACTTTGATGCAGATGCTATTTTCGTTGTTGTAAACAGAGACGATAAAGCAAAAGCTGCATTTAAACAACTTCAAGAAACACCAATCTGGAAAGACTTAAAAGCAGTTAAAGGCAAGCACGTATACATTATCAATGACCAACCATGGCTTGACTATTCTGCTTTAGGAAACAAAATGGCAATGGATGAAGCGGAGAAAATGTTTACGAAATAATATAGTTTTGCTATTAGGGAAGGCCCTCTAAATTTGGAGGGCTTTTTATTATTGTTAGAATAAACGAAAAATTATACAATGAAGTTAATTTCGTGTAGAGGAGATGTGCCAATGTCAGCGCTTATTGTAAGTATCCCGTTTATAAAGCAGTTTATGGAACAAGGGGATAAATAGGCTAAAATAAGTATCCCCGTTATTAAAAAAGGGGGAGTTTGAAATGACGATGAATCTTATCAACATAAAACGATTAAATTAACAGCTATGAGAGAAGCAGTTCAAAGAGATGGGAAGTGTTTTGACCGTATGATTATGGAGATATTGCGGGATGAATGGATAGAGCTACAAGGTTAGAAAGTATATTCGAAATTATATATGTAGTATGCAGGAGATATAATAATAATTGGCGAATTTTTACAGTGTACTGATTGCATTGATAAGGAGCTATGTGAGATGAATTTAGAAAAAGCAAAACCAGTAAATGAAGAGGTCGCTGAATTAAAGGAGTTAATTAAAGAATTGCACGGAAGTGTACATCAATTGCAAAGCGAAGTGCAGCAACTAAGGCACGAAAGACCGGTTGTTGAAGTGAGGAAAGGTGTCCAATTATCGCCAGCAATCGTTGGACAAATTGGTGGTATGATTTTAGGTGGTTTAGCAATTATCGGTATATTTTGGTGAAAGAAAAAAGGTATGCAGTTTAGCGCTGCATACCTTTTTTCGTTGTCGTTATTTGTCGGTAAGTCGATATTCTCTGTCGAATCGTCGATATACTTAGAAAATCGTTGATATATTTTAAAAATCGTCGATATAATTTCATGCAATACAACTTTTACATTAAATAACGTAAATATATATAAGTATGTGATAATAGTAATGCAATGATTGTTAACGGCAAACCAATTTTTAAGAAGTCCATATAAGAGAAAGCATGTCCTTCACGTTTAGCAATACCAGCAACGACTACGTTTGCTGACGCTCCGATTAACGTTCCGTTTCCTCCTAAGCAAGCTCCAAGTGATAATGCCCACCATAGTACTTCGATTTGCGGAGAATCGACAGATAGTCCGAGCCCTGTAGCTAAGTCTTGAATAAGTGGTATCATCGTTGCGACAAATGGGATATTGTCAATTGTTGCAGATGCGATGCCAGATACCCATAAAATAAGTATAGCTGCGAATCCGATATCACCATTCGTTACGTCGAGTACTTCTTTTGCGAGTGAAGAAATAAGTCCGATATCAATTAACCCGCCAACGAGAACAAATAGTCCAGCGAAGAAGAAAATAGTTACCCATTCAACGTGGGCAAATACATCTTCAATATCATGTTCTTTCACACCGATTAACATAAGAAGTGTAGCGCCTGTCATCGCGACAACCGCAGCGTCTACATGAATAACAGAATGAAGGATAAACCCTAAAATAGTTAGTCCCAAAATTGTGATCGATTTTAAAAGGAGGCTTTGATCTTTAATATAATCTTTTTCATTTAATACCATAAGTTTTTCGATTTGCTCAGTTGTTGTTTTTAGTTTATTGCGATACATAAAGTAAATAATGCCAAGTGTCACGATAGAAATAATAATTACGATAGGAGCTAAGTTAAGTAAAAAGGCATTAAAGTCTAAATGCTTATTTGCTGATCCAATCATAATATTAGGTGGGTCACCGATTAATGTTGCTGTTCCGCCTATATTTGAAAATAATACTTCTGAAATCAAATAAGGAACAGGATTTACTTTTAAAATACGTGTAATAGATAGTGTAACAGGTACGATTAATAAGACAGTCGTTACATTGTCCAAAAATGCAGATCCGACAGCAGTTAATAGGGATAGCAATAATAAAATGCGGATTGGTTTTCCACCAGCTGCCTTCGCTGCTTTAATGGCCACAAATTCAAAGACGCCTGATTGACTCGTAATATGTACGAGAATCATCATCCCAATTAAAAGGGTGATTGTTTCCCATTGAATATGTGATGTGAAAGCGGTATGTAAATCTACAATTCCAAAAATAATCATAATAGCAGCACCGAATAGTGCAATTACAGCACGATTCAATTTCTCAGAAATAATAAATCCGTACGTGACTAAAAATACGGCAATTGCAAAATAATATTGCCAATTTGCTACTTCATGTGCTGATTGTTCCAATCATGTCACCTTCTTTAAAGTATGTATTCAATTGTAAACATGCATCCTTCTGCATAATTTATATTGTAGCAAATTCAAAAAAGAAAGAAAACTATTTAACAAAGTGAAGGAAAAAATGATGATTTTACAGATTTTCCGAATAGGAAAGCCCACTACGGTGCGATAGTACCCCCTTTAGGGGTGGATGATAGTGAGGTCAAATGCGATGTACAGATAAAATACCGAAAGTATGTTCTGTACATCAAGTATTTGAAATGGTATAATTTTCATAACAGACAAGTAAAAGTCTCTAAAACAATCTTGTTCTCTGAAAACAGAATACATATGAGGTTGGAGTAACAAATTCTTCTACTCCGTAAAATGTATTGAGTCGTCAAGTACAAGACGCTAAAACACATTTGAGAACTCACAATCTGACTCGTTTGGTAATAGAACGAGTGCCGTATCTGCTAGATGCACTGGATACGGAGTGGTGATGGCACACCGCAATCTTGCACGTCAGCGATACTAGAAATAGACGTCGCCTTTGGTAGCAAGAATCCCATTGACGTTAGTCAGCTTGCGGCTTTAGCCGTGGGAGTGTCAAATATGATATAAAAAAATGAAGAAACACAGTGCAAATTATTAGGAAAAGTGGGCGTTGTCCTCTAATATAGAGATAGCAATTTACATTATTTTTGCGTAAAATGGTTTAAAGAGGTGAATTCCGATGGAAATAGTAAAAGATAGTTCTCTTATTCAAAATGAAATTGAACGTTTTGTAAATAAAGATGTATATATTCATTTAGAAACGACGAACGGAGCGTACGCGTCACACTTTAATGAAAAGATGATGACAGTTGGAGCATTCATTCGAAATGCAATGATTCGCTTTGAGCGCGGGAAAATAACTGGAACAAACCCATACCGAGTTGGTTTAAAGATGGATCACGGCTGGGTATATGCAGAAGGTATTACGCACTGGGAAGTAGACGATAAAGAGCGTTTATTACTTGCAGGGCACGATAACCAAGGCCGCTTAGCAGTAGCGCTTGAGTTAAGCTTAACGCCATTTAAGTAAGAAGGAGGGAAACTTATGGAGAGACATGTACTTGTTGTATTTCCGCATCCAGATGATGAAGCATTTGCGGCGGGAGGAACAATTCGCTTATTAACAGATCAAGGAGTACCTGTAACGTATGCGTGCGGTACGCTAGGACAAATGGGACGTAACATGGGTAAGAACGTATTTGCTAACCGTGAAACGATTCCGAATATCCGTAAAAAAGAATTGAAAGATGCATGTGAAGCGATGGGGATTCAAGACTTAAGAATGCTTGGTTTCCATGATAAAACGTTAGAATTTGAAGATGTTGATTTCGTAGCAGATAAAATTGAAGCGATCATTCAAGAAGTAAATCCATCTCGAATTATTACATTTTATCCAGAGCACGGCGTACATCCAGATCATGATGCATTTGGCCGCGCTGTCGTTCGCGCCGTATCACGTATGTCAAAAGAAGAACGTCCAGTTATTCATGCGGTTGCGATTACGAAAAATCGCGAAGCTGTACTAGGTGAGCCGGATGTTGTAAATAATATTAGTGAAGTATTCGAGCATAAATTAGCTGCACTAGGTGCGCACCGTTCGCAAACAGAAGCGATGCTTGAAGAAACGCATGTAAAAATCAAAAACAAAGATGCAGCAACATTAAAATGGCTGCAACTGGAACAATTTTGGACTTATAAATGGGAGTAGACTAGAAGGGTATCTTCTAGTAGCTCTTACATAGAAAAAGCACCGTCATTTGTGACGGTGCTTTTTTGTGCTATTAACAATATTAGCATCATCCCTTTCTAAAGATAGGACAGCTTTAGCTACTTTCTTACTAGAATGAGGATGTTATAAGAAAGTTTGTTGCTTTTATCATTATTTGGAATCTGTATTATTACATAAAGTTCGAGTGGAGAAGAGAGTATACTTTTTGTATGGTGTAATAAAGATATAGCCCGCCTACAGAAATAGGCAGGCTATTTTTTATAAAGAAAAGACAACTTAAGGCTAGAGCCCTTGTTAAGAAATAGGGTGAAAACAAGATTTTTTAACGAGAGATAAGGTCGTTCAACAGATAAAGATATCGTATTTGAAACACGTGATTATTCGTGGGTTAAGTTATATTTTTGATAAAAAATCTTTAAAAAGCATTACAATTCCTAGAAGAGATAAGACTTCAATCGAAAACCAAAATACACTTTTTTGAGGTTTTTTAAATTCCATTATTATGGAGAAAAATAAAAAGATAGCAATGAGAAAAAAAATTAAGAGACGAAGTATATCAAACATCAATAGCACTCCTAATAGTTAATTTGTTTCACTATATAGTTATTTCCAATATTACAGAATTTAAGAAGCGACTAATTAATATTAAAGCAAAAAGTTCTCAGAATCCATGAATTAAAAATGAAAAAATTTGAGCCACTGAAAACAGGGGGATTATATATTAATTAGTTTAGCGATTGAAAGAGTAATTTTTTAATCTTGTAAATGTCTGGTTAGTTCAACTAAACAATTAGTGGGGGATAGATACCCCTCTTAATGATTAGAATTTCACTTTTTTTGTTTTCTTTTTTATATAAAGCCTTAGAACTGGAATTTAGTAATGGTTTATAAGAAACATATATTTTGAATTGTTTAATAGAATAATATATATTTATATAGATTTAATGATTTTAGTTTGCTAAAAATGGGGAAATCGATATGAAGGTTAAATTTGCTGTAATAAAAGATGAAAACTTTGACTGTAGTTTATTAAAAACAAAATTACTGAAAACTTTTAAAGAAGTAGATTGTGAAGCAGATATTGTAAAGGTTGAGGATGGAATTTTTGAAAACAATGATATACAAACACATCTATCAGAAATAACCATTCATGTTACTGGAAAAAATATTGGGTATAGGTCTGTTTCCGCCAGTATATTTATTGTTCTAGAGAGTTTATCAATGGAACTATTTCGTATTACTATTAGTATACATTAAGCAGCTAACAAAGTAGACTCTTCATAAAATCATACTGACTATATTGAGTTAGTAAACATGAAAATGGTGATGAAAACAATAGAAATTATCTTAGGTGCTCTCATATGCTGGAGAGCACCTTGTTTGCTGTTACATAAACAAGGGATTCCTTTTCTATATTTAATTTATCCTAACGCTAATTTAAATATAGAAGAATGGAAACATAATTAGATTGTACAAATAATTTGGTGCGCACATATACGGAATGTATTCACCGGTAAGAGGGTTGTCTCATAATATATATAGATTTTTCTATTAAGATGAACAGAGGGTGTGGATATATGGAAGATGTTTACGCTAAAATTGACAATCTCAAGGCGGAGCAAAAAGAAATGATGAGAGACATTCGAAATTTAGAAACGCGTACCACTATTAATGAGAAAGACATAGCAACAATTAATAAGCAATTAGAAAAAATAAGTACAAATACAACTTGGATTTTGCGAATTATTATTAGTGCGATAATAATGTCAGTTTTAGGATTGATATTAAAAGGGATGATTTAAAAGAAAGAGGGGAGCTCCCTCTTTCTTTTAAATAAATAAGAAACTATAAATTTTCCGTTTCCTTTTCATCTGCATACTTATCCTCTAAGGAAATTAATAGAGGGATTGATATAGTTACAAGAATGATTAAAGTAGTGATAAAAGATTTAGAAAGAGAAAAAGAACCTTCAATTAAAGGTAATAAAAACTTGAACGAAAGTATACTTGTTAGTAAGGAAATTACTAAAAAGCTCAAAAGAGATATATTTTTATTCTTTATAGATGTCTCTATAAAGTCTTTAACACAGGTTATTACGATAAATATAGTTAATATGATAAGAGAAACAAAATAATGTGTTACATTCGTCATACTAATAGTAGGATCGTCTATTATGTAGGCAAGTAACTTAGATACTAATATTCCTCCAAACAATAAAATAATAAAAGCGAGTAATCCTTCCGATATATAAGTGCTGAAATTGTCTTTCTTTTTAAAGAGCTTATAGCTGAGAGTAGCCTGGATTATTTGAATGACAAATAAAGCGATAATCCATACATAATATACAATTGGTAATTCTCCTGAGAATAGAGAGATTAGGAAATTTATTACTGTCCTTAAAATTTCAATCATTACGAAAGTCCTCCTGTTTGTAAGCTTGGCGAAATTAGAAATATGCTAGTCTATCGTTTAATAATTAAATCTATTGATTCAAACTATTTCTAATTATTCCGTAAAAAGGTTGTTGATTCAAGGTATCTCTTTAATAAATCTGCCAAGGCCGAATAATAGAAAAAGAAACGCAATATGTAATATAATTGAAAAAGTGTATTTAAAAAATCAATGTTAATATTACCCTCCTATAAGTATTAACATACGTAATTGAGGTGTTTTCTTTGTTGTTTTATGAGCGAATTTCTATCATGGCCCCTCCTGTTCCGTAGCTAAGGAAAGTCTTTTTATTTCTGAGATTTTCAAAGTTATAGGAGGGTATGAAAAATGAAAAAAGTCTCAGTACCATCACTTTTGTTAATGATTATTCTTGTCGCATTTCCGCAAATTAGTGAAACGATCTACACACCGTCTTTACCGGACATTTCAAAGGCGTTACATGTAAGTAATAATGAGGTACAGTTAACGCTTAGTGTGTATTTTGCTGGATTTGCTTTAGGTGTATTTTTTATTGGATGGTTATCAGATATAATTGGCCGTCGCCCAGCAATGTTACTTGGAATTGTCGTATATGGCGTTGGGAGTTTCTTATGCTTTATTACAAATTCCATTGAAGTTTTATTGGTAAGTCGTTTTATTCAAGCGTTTGGAGCAAGTGCAGGATCAGTTGTGACACAAACGATTCTACGTGAAAGTGTAGAGGGGCATAAGCGCCACGTTATGTTTGCTCAAATTTCGGCAGTTATTGCTTTTACACCAGCGATAGGACCGTTAATTGGTGGCTTTCTTGATCAAATGTTTGGATTTAAAATCGTATTTTTAAGTTTAGTAGTTATGAGTATCGGTATTTTTCTGTATACGTTTGTTTCTCTTCCAGAAACAAAAACGGACTCGGTAACGAATAAAATAAATGTGTTTGCAGTCTTAAAGAAGTTAATTACAAATCCGAAAGTAGTAACGTATGGGCTATTAATTGGAGGAGCAAATGGTGTTTTATTTAGCTATTATGCAGAAGCACCGTTTATCTTTATTGAATACTTTCAATTATCGCCTAGTATGTATGGATTTCTAGGAATTGTTGTAGCGTCTGCTTCTATTGTTGGAGCGAAAGTTTCGAAACGTTTACTTGCTACTTATAAACCAGAGAAAATTATATATATCGGTTGTCTCGTAATGACAGGAGGAGCTATCCTTTTATCTGTTATTACGTTTGTTGGACCAAATCCGAATGCAATATATATGGTTGTATTTTTAGTAGCGATGTTTATATTGCTATTAGGAATCGGAGTAGCGCTACCTAACTGTTTAAGTTTAGCATTAGTAGATTTTCAAGATGTCATTGGTACAGCGGGCGCATTGTTTAGCCTAGGGTACTATATAGTAGTAACAATGATAATTTTGGGAATGAGCGAGCTTCATACAGGCTCATTAATAGTGATGCCACTTTATTTTCTAGCTATAGTCGTTATCATGATGGTGTTTACTAAAGTGTTTATTTTAGGTAAACAAACTTCAAAAACGATTTGAAAATAAAATGGGAACAAATCGTTATTTTGTGTAAAGGTATTAACCCTTAAGTATAAAGATAAAAATGCTCTCTCAAAATTTTTTTGGAGAGCATTTTTGTTTTAGCACATCTAAAATAGTTTTTTCATTCAAATAGATTCCTAAGTTTAACATTTTTTGGGTAATGTAGTTGTGATGAGGATATTCTTTTATTATAATTACTTATATATTAGAATTGATATATATATATATATATATATTAGAAGGAGCGAACGTTTGTTGAGTGAAGTATCTAAAGAAATTAAAATAGCCGAGAAATTAAAATTTTGGGAAGAGCAAGATCAAATAAATAAAGAATTAATACCGAGAGTTGTAAAAAACCATGAAATGATTACAGACTTGGCAGCTCAATTTGATAAAAATTTAATATCTATGTCTTTGTTACAAGAAAACATAGATGAAAATAATGAGGAAATTGATAGTTTACATGAGAAGTTAAAAAACGAATCATCTAAACGGATGGAACAAATAAGTAAATTAACTGCTAAAATAGAAGAACAAGATATACATATTAGTGAAATGAAAAGTATGTTGATGAATCAAGAGGAAGAGATTAGAGAAGTAAAAAAAGTTCTGGAAAAAGTGAATAAAAGTTTAGGAGTTACAGGGAATAATAAAGGGAATGTAGCTGTCAATATAGGTGTTTTAATTGCAATAATACTATCTATGATTGCAATTACTCTATGAGGTGTACGTATGAAATCTTATCAAATGTTGGAGTCATTAAAAAAGATACCGAAATCAGCATCCACATCAAGTGATTTATCAAAAGAAGAGATGTTTTCTCATTTAGAAACACTAAAAGATAGGGATGTTGTGCTACAAGCAGGCATATATTCATCAATAATAGGTTATCAAATACTTGAAACAAGAAATGTTCCAGATGAGTTGTTTGCTGCATATGCTTCCCAGTATCCACAACTTTCTAATAGTGGTGTATCTCTTTATGAAAAGTATGTAGAAGTTTATGAAAAGGGAGAAAGTTCTATTACTGGTTTTGTAAATGGGGTTAAAGGAAAGCAATTTGAATATTATGTCCAAAATAATTTATCAGAAAGATATCCGGACTATGATTTTACTATCGCAGAGAGTGCCAACCAACCTATATGGGATATAAAAGGTATTAGCCAAGAAAACGGGGAAGAAATGTTAATTCAGGTGAAAATGATGGATACTGCGCAAGCAAACCATTTGTCTAATATTATGCAATCTAATCCAGATGTTTATTATGCTACTAGTTCAGAAATACGAGAAAAAATTCTCGCTGCAAAACCGGAATTACAGGAACAATTTATTCCAATCGATATCTCAAGTTATGAATTTACACAAGATGTACAAGATGGATTGGAAACATTGAGGGAAAACTTAGGAATTGATTTACCAGATGAAGTTTTTGCATTAGCACCATATTCAACAGAAATAGTTTTAGGGATAAGACTACTCTTTGATTTAGCCTCGGTGAATAGAGATTTTAAACAAGTACAAGCTACTGACAAAGCACGTCTAGGAGCAGTGAAAGCTTTAATTCTGTTTTCAAGGTTTGGCATCAATACAATTTTAGGTGTTGTGGGATCATCACTAGGTACAATAGCAATACCTGGTATCGGTACAGTGATAGGTGTAGTAGCTGGGGTATATGTAGGGAGTAAATTAAATAGAAAAATTGCACCATACTCACTGAAAATTGCATACACATTAGTGGGACTTAATGAAGAAGATGTATTCTACTTTAAAAATATGGAAAGGGTACATGATTTGGCACTTGAGTATAGAAAAAATAGTTTGCTTTTACAACAACCGTAAGTTTATTTATAAAAGAGTCTCATTTTTTAATGAGACTCTTTTATATTTTATGAAAATAATTATAGGTATGAATATGTAATAGGTATTAAAATATAACAAAGTTGTATAATTATAGTTTTTGGAGGGTGAAAATATGTTAATGAATTTAGTATGCATTCTACTAATCATTTCCGGATTTATAATAGTTATACGAAAAAATTTCATTGTAAATCACTATCTTTGTAATTTGATGGCATTCTTTTGTGCTTATATGACAACATCTTCCTATGTATTAGAGCAACTTTCATTGACAAAAACTATATTGATACTATGTTTGTTGTTTATAACTTTTATTCTTGTATACTCACATTTCGACATTAGAGGATTAGCTTTTAACGATTACACAGTATTTAATCTACCTTCTAGCCAAGTGAATATATTAGTGAAAGAAGGGTTAACTGAAGCGAACATAGAATTTACTGTGAAGAAAAATAATATATATTTATTAGGTTCTCCTGTTAAAATTCGAATATTAAATAGACCATTACATACAACTAATATTTTATTTAGAAAATGCCCAGATGATATAAAGACAAAAATAAAAGATATTATTAAGGAAAAGATAAAATTTGAAGAGAAAAGTTTTCCACTTTCCGGAGTATTGTTGATTGTTTTAAGTGTAGTTATATTTTTCTTAAAATAGGAGATGGAATAAATAAGAGGTGTAGAAGCTAGTGACTTTGTAGTTCTATTAATATATTAAGTCTCGGCGTGGTGCGTTAATTGTATGTGTAAGCAATTACAGTACAAACTATAAGTAGTGAAATAACTGAGGAGGATATGATTTCCTCGGTTATTTATATTGTAATAATATTTATACCGGAATCATATTGAATAGATGTATTTTATTGTTAATTTATTTAAAAATTAATCAGACTTATGTATAATAATTTATTGAAAAAATAATTGAATTTTTCAGATTAATGAATTAATATAAGGTAAGTAATTTTAAGATTTATAGAATGTTGGAAGATGAAAGGTTTTGAGAATTTTATAAGAAGCAGAAAAACGATTTTAGGATAGCTTTAAAGCTAGTGTAAAATGACGTTTGCTTCATCATTTTCAGGGCCGAAAGGAATTAGGGGAAAGCATCTTGTTTTAAAATGCGGCTATGAATCATCTAAGAGGGGGAAGTGAAGTGGCAAACAAAGAATTGAAAAGAGGTTTAGAAGCACGTCATATTCAAATGATTGCTTTAGGCGGAACAATTGGTGTTGGTTTGTTTATGGGGTCAGCCAGCACAATTAAATGGACAGGTCCGTCAGTTATGCTTGCGTATGCAATTGCAGGTATTTTTATCTTTTTCATCATGCGTGCCATGGGAGAAATGTTGTATATGGAGCCAAGTACAGGATCATTTGCAACGTTCGGTCATAAGTATATTCACCCGTTAGCTGGTTACATGACAGCGTGGAGTAACTGGTTCCAGTGGGTTATCGTTGGGATGTCAGAGATTATCGCGGTGGGGGCGTATATGCAATATTGGTTCCCGGATTTACCAGCTTGGATACCAGGTGTAATCGCAATGGTTATTCTTGGCGCAGCTAACTTAATTTCTGTTAAGTCATTTGGTGAATTTGAATTTTGGTTTGCGATGATTAAGATCGTTACGATTCTATTAATGATTATTGCGGGATTTGGACTTATTTTCTTTGGAATTGGTAACGGTGGAGAAGCGATTGGCATATCGAATCTTTGGTCAAATGGCGGTTTCTTTACAGGTGGTTTTTCTGGATTCTTCTTTGCATTATCACTTGTAGTTGGAGCGTATCAAGGTGTGGAATTAATCGGTATTACTGCTGGTGAAGCGAAGGATCCGAAGAAGACACTTACAAGAGCGATTCAAAGTACAATTTGGCGTATTTTAATTTTCTACATCGGTGCGATTTTCGTTATTGTAACTGTGTATCCGTGGGATCAATTAAGTACAATTGGAAGTCCGTTCGTAGCAACTTTTGCGAAAGTTGGTATTACGGCAGCTGCGGGACTTATTAACTTCGTTGTTATCACAGCAGCAATGTCTGGTTGTAATAGTGGTATTTATAGTGCTGGTCGTATGCTATATACGTTAGGTGTAAATGGACAAGCACCGAAATATTTCACGAAACTTTCTGGAAATGGTGTACCTTTATTCGGTACAGTTGGCGTAATTATCGGTTTAGCGGTCGGTGTAGTTCTAAGTTATATTGCACCAAAAAACTTATTCGTATATGTATATAGTGCGAGTGTACTTCCTGGTATGGTACCATGGTTTGTCATTTTAATTAGCCAAATTAATTTTAGAAAAGAAAAGGGAGCAGAGATGAAAGATCATCCGTTCAAAATGCCGTTTGCTCCTGTTACAAACTATTTAACAATTGCCTTTTTAATTATGGTA
Organism: Bacillus sp. FSL W8-0519; assembly: GCF_038005585.1. Lineage (NCBI taxonomy): Bacteria > Bacillati > Bacillota > Bacilli > Caryophanales > Bacillaceae > Bacillus > Bacillus sp. FSL W8-0519. The sequence continues at coordinate 3,271,827 of NZ_JBBOTL010000001.1, read as the reverse complement.
TTAATCGGAATGTGGTTTAACGATGATACGCGCATTTCACTAGTTGTAGGTATTATTTTCTTAGCTATCGTTACAATTAGTTTCTATGCTTTCGGAATAGGGAAGCGAACTCCGTTAGACGTTCAAAATGATCAAGAGATTTCAAGTAAATAAAGATAGTAAAAAGTCCGATTTCTTATTTGGAAATCGGACTTTTTGTTATTAAAACTTTTCTAAAACGATCTTCCCAATTGTACTTCCGCTTTCAAGCAGGGCATGTGCTTTTTTTACATTTTGAGCGTTAATTGGTGTGAATGTTTCATTTAAAGTAGTCTTTAAAATGCCTTCATCTAGTAGTTCGCTTACTTTATTTAATAGTTCGTGTTGCGTAATCATGTCTCCAGTTTCATACATCGCTTTTGTAAACATAAATTCCCAAACGAGTGTAGCACTTTTACTTTTTAAAATGCCCATCTCAAGAGGGTGTTCATTTTCTACGATAGAGCAAATTTTTCCTTGTGGTTTAATGAGGTCACATATTGCTTGCCAATGTTGATCTGTATTGTTTAGGCAGAAAATATAATCTACATCTTTTAGCCCAAACTCTAATATTTGTTCTTGTAAAGGTTGGTGATGGTTAATGATATAATCGGCACCGAATTTTTCAACCCAGTGTATCGTTTCATTGCGGGATGCAGTTGTGATAACATTTAGTCCGGCCCATTTCGCAAGTTGAATGGCAATTGAACCTACACCACCAGCACCGCCTATAATTAAAATGTTTTTAAAGGAGTTCGTATCTTTCTTATTATAATCAATACCTAAACGTTCGAATAAACCTTCCCAAGCTGTAATAGCTGTTAACGGAAGTGCTGCAGATTCAGCATCACTTAACGTTCTTGGTTTTTTACCAACAATTCTTTCATCAACTAGGTGGTATTCACTATAGGTACCTTGTCTCGTAATGCTTCCAGCGTAAAACACTTCATCGCCTTCTTTAAATAACGTACAACTTTCGCCAGTTTGTACAACAACACCACTCGCATCCCAGCCAAGTATTTTCGCTACTTCTTCTTTTTTATCTTTCGGAGAGCGAACTTTTGTATCAACTGGATTAACGGAAATAGCGTTAATTTTAACGAGTATATCTCTTCCTGTAGCAACAGGTTTTTCAACTTCCATATCAATTAAACTGTTTTCTTCTTCAATAGGTAAGTATTCATGTAAACCAATTGCTTTCATTTGTATTCCCTCCATTAAAGTAAGAGTCATTTACTCTTTTATTTTTATTATAGTAGGTGGAGTGTCATTATGTAAAAAAGTTAAGTCTCTTCTATTTTGTAAAATGCCTGTTTCAGCATCATGTAGTACCGTGTAACTGGAGAGGATCCGCCATCGTTTTGATTTTATAGGCGTTGGATGAAAGTTATACTTATTTTTCCAGTGTACCTTGCAATGAACAATACCGAGTGTTATATTATACTTGTGGTTACTTATTATAAAACAGTACTGAATAATAAATAGTAGTGAACATCAATTAGAATAGGGTGAATGAATATTGAATGTACAATTTAAAAAAGGAGTTTTAGAACTTTGTGTTCTTGTCTTACTTGATAAGCAAGACCGTTATGGGTATGAATTAGTTCGAAGTATTTCCAATCGAATTGAAATATCAGAAGGGTCTGTTTATCCTCTACTGCGTAGATTAACTAAAGAAGAATATTTTACAACGTATTTACAGGAGTCTTCAGAAGGTCCTTCAAGGAAGTATTATACGCTGACGGATAAAGGTAGAACGTATTTGTACCAACTTTTGAGGGAATGGAATGAGTTCTCACAAGGTGTCAATCAATTAATAAAAGAAGGTGTAAGTAATGACGAAAAATGAATTTTTACAACAATTAAATGCATCTCTAAAAAGATTATCTGAAAAAGAGCGTGCAGATATTTTAAAAGATTATGAAGAACATTTTACTTTCGGATTAGAGGAAGGGAAAAGGGAAGAAGAAATTGTAGCTTCATTAGGTTCTCCAGCTCAAATCGCCAAAGAGTTATTAGCAGATTATCATATTGAGAAAGTAACAACAAGTGCAACAACAGGAAATGTTTTTCGTGCAATTTGGGCAGTAATTGGATTAGGTTTTTTCAATTTGTTAATCGTACTTGCACCTGCAATTACATTAGCGGCATTGATTTTTTCAGGTTGGGTTCTAGGTATCTCATTTTTAGGTGCACCATTACTTGTTTTAGTTGATACGATTATACATCCAAATACATTCTTGTTATTTAATCTTTTCGTTTCTTTAGCACTTTGTGGACTTGGATATTTCATTGTTATTGCTATGTTATTTTTAACGAAGTTAGCAACGAAAGGATTTGTTCGTTATTTAAAGTTCAATATAGCACTAGTAAAAGGTGGTTTGAAGCATGATAAATAAGAAGAGTTTCTCAATCATTGCAGGTATTATTTTCATTATTGGTATTATCGGAAGTTTATTCACTTATCGTTCAATTGCTGGGGTACCAATTTCAGAAGAAAAGGTCATTAATAATAATGTGTCAAGCGTCATTATCGATACGAATAATGTTCGTGTTAACATCAACCCTACAACAGGTAGTAACGTGAAAGTAAAATTAGATGGTGAGGTTAATCCAAACGTAAAAAGAACATTAGCTACGGATGAGAAAGATTCAACGCTTCTTATTTCTTATAAAGAAAAACAACAGAGTTGGTTCAACTTTAATATTTCTGAAGTGTTGGCGCCATTAACATTAAATGTGTATCTACCTGAAAAACAATATGAATTATTAAAAGTTTCCAATAATAATGGCTATGTTTCTGCTAAAAAACTAAACGCAACAAATTTTAATATCAATACAAGCAATGGACGTGTTGAATTAAGAGAAATCAATTCGCCAAAAATTATCGCGGAAACAAACAATGGAATTATGGATTTCAAAGATGTATTGGCACAAAATATTCATGTGAAATCGAACAACGGACGAATAATGCTAGACCATGTTGAAGGTGAAATAGAGGGGCAAACTAAAAATGGAAGTCTTACTCTGAAAACGAATGAACTGGATCGAAATCTCAATTTTACGACTCACAATGGAAAAATTAATATTGAAACGGAAAAAGAACCAACTAATGTTCAATTTAATGTTGCTGTTGATAATGGTAGAGCGAATATCCTTGATAAATATAATGGAAATACCGTTATTGGAAAAGGAGAAAATGTAATTAAATTAAATACACATAACGGAAATATTACAGTGGAAAAACAATAGCATATCTGCCAAATTTAAACTGCAAAATTATTGAAGGTGATTATGAAGTGGTACCTGGTGTTCGGTTATTGTATACACCAGGACATTCTCCAGGACATCAGTCATTATTAATTGAGACGGAAAAAACGGTCCTGTACTATTAACGATTGATGCATCTTATACGAAAGAGAATTTTGAAGATGAAGTGCCGTTTGCGGGATTTGATTCGGAATTAGCTTTATCTTCAATTAAACGTTTAAAAGAAGTTGTGACAAAAGAGAAACCAATTATTTTCTTTGGACATGATATAGAACAGGAAAAGGGTTGTAAAGTGTTTCCTGAATATGTATAGTGCAAAAAGTCATGAGCTTACGTGCTCATGACTTTTTCGTTTAAATAATTTTTTTGAATAAGTTATAAACCTTTTTTGAGCTATCTTCATTTAATTGATAGTACTTGAGGTTTACATCATCAGGAGTATCTTGCTGAGCAATCATCACTTCGTTACTGTGATGATCAACTACCCATATGAAATATTTTTTATAAGTTCCATCCTCAAAGGTAATCCACATATCACAATCTATTAAATCTGATCCTTCTTCATCTAATGTTAATTTTCCTTTTTTTGCGGTATCCATACTATTAATAAATGTTTTTAATTCATCTGTTTTTGTGAGGAAGATATCCTTTTTTGTTTTAATGGATTCGACATGTATATCTTTTATTTCCTGTTTTCCTAAGAAGACAGGGGGCTCATTTGAATCCCTTTGCGTTGAAATAATAGTAGCTTTTTTCTTTGGCTTATTTTCTGTATAGAAGTCTTGAATAGATTTTCCAGAGTTTACAAACCATATAATCCCACAAATAATCAATGTGCTACAAAGCAGTAAAATAATTTTCTTAATAGAATATTCTCCTCTCTATTACTTCGTATGAAGAGCTTTTCTATTAATATATGATAGGTAAGCGTAAAGTATTATAGTTGAACGTGGCTATTCTTAACAGTTTTAAGAGGGCGATCAACGAGTAAATTGTAAGTAAGCCCAATTAATACGAAAACACCTCCGATAATCTTTCCAGTTGAGAGTTCATTTGTTAGGAAGAAATCAATGATAGTTCCTGCAAATAATTGTCCGATAAAGATAAGTAACGTTAAATAGAATGCTGATATTTTAGGGGTAATATAGTTGGATAATGAAATGACAATAACACCTACTAATCCGCCTAAATATACAGCGATAGGAATGGACTGTAACGTATGCATTGGAATGTACAATGAATCTGAACTGAACATTAAAAATAATATAGAGAAAAATAATCCAGTAATATAATTAAAAAAAGTGCCTTCCCAATTTCCAATTTCTTTTGCTAAATTCGCGTTAATAATTCTAGCAACGACGATAGAAACACCAGCTAAAATAGCGATCGTAACATATAACATTTTCTTGCCCCCATTAATAAATTGTCATGATTATAATTCCAGAAGAGATGAAACATAATCCAATTAGTTTTTTCTTTTCAAACTTTGCAACTTTCATTCCTAATAAGCCGAAATGATCAATAACGATGGAAGCAATGGATTGACCGAGTAAACTTAATGCAATCGTAATAGAGGCACCAAGGACGGAGAAGCTTATATTGTTAAAAAGAACAGTGAATACTCCAATCGCTCCAGCGCTATATAAAAAAAATGGAATGCTTTTATCAAAATGGATTTTATGTTTGTTTATGATTAAAACGAAAATAACTGCAATTAAACCGACAAGGTGAATGACGATACTTGCTGTATACTTGCCAATTAACTCAGATAAAATCCCATTCAATGGAAGCATAACGGCGATGAGCACACCAATAAAGACAGAAAGAAAGTTATACAATGTAATATCCCCTTTGTATTTCATATTTGTAATGACTGTATCATGCTAAAATTGTGTATTACTATGACATATGTCATAGTGGAAGGAGAAAATTTTGATTACAATGGGGAGTAGTTGTAAAGGCGGGGGAACTATGAAGAAAATATGTAATTCTATTAAATTAGCAGAGTATATGAAACAAAATAATATTGACTCATTTTTTAGTAATGATATGAAACCATATATGGAACTTATATTTTTTAAGAAGAATGAGTTTATTTGTAGAGAAAATGAAGAGATAGATTATTTATTTTTCTTCGTTGAAGGAAAAGCGAAAGCGTTTAATACATTAAGTAACGGGAAATCTGTATTATTATGCTTTTATGATAGCTTGCAGCTGTTAGGAGATGTAGAGTTAATTCATTCTCAAAAGACAACTTCAAACGTACAAGTGATGGCAGATTCATATTGTGTTGGTTTGCCTTTAGGGAAAGTGAGAAATCAACTATTTCATGATGCGAAATTTTTACGATGTATTTGCGGATCGTTAGCGCATAAGTTAAATCGGCTTTCAAAAAATAGTACCATTAATTTACTATATCCTCTTGAAAATAGACTTGCGAGTTACATGTTAGCAGCAGGAGAACGGGCAGTACAGCACGGAAATAGAATTGTATTTAGTGGGAATTTAACGGAAACAGCGGAATTGTTAGGAACGAGTTATCGGCATCTATTACGTACATTAAATATTTTTTGTGATAAAGAGATTATAAAGAAAAACAATGGATGCTTTGAAGTAGTGAATGTGGATGTTTTGAGAGAATTGGCGGCAGATGTTTATAAATAATATAGTAAAGTGGGGATTTAGATGAAAATAGCAATCATTTCAGATGTTCATGGAAATAGTCACGCTTTACAAGCAGTATTAAAAGATTTGGAACGTCGCAAGGTCGAAATGATAATAAATTTAGGAGATAGTGTGTATGGGCCGTTAGATCCTTTAGGGACCATTGAAATATTAATGAAGAACGAGATGGTACATATTAAGGGGAACTGTGATCGCATGCTTTGGGAACCTATACAAGAGCAGTCGGCTACACTAACTTTTGTCCAAAATCAATTAACAAAAAATCATATAGATTGGTTACAACAACATCCGTCACAATTTATTATAGAAGATATGTTATGTTGTCATGGTACGCCAATTTCAGATGAAGTGTATTTGTTAGAAGAGATGAATGAAAATGGTGCGATATTAAAGAATGAAAAAAATATAATGGATCAACTCCAAAATATTGAGCAAAAAATAATAGTATGCGGTCATACGCACATTCCTAGAGTTGTATATTTAGCAAACGAAAAAATCGTTATAAATCCGGGGAGTGTAGGACTTCCAGCATACAAAGATGAGTTACCTGTTATGCATAAAATGGAATCAGGAACTCCGCATGCAAAATATGTAGTGATAGAAGAGGTTTTGGGAGAATGGATAATTGAACAAATTTCAGTTCCGTATAATTGGGAAGAAGCTGCTCGGTTAGCTACTCAACATGAAAGGCATGATTGGGCACAGGCGATAAAGACTGGGAAGATAGAATGAAGGGGAGCTTACTTTATGGTAAACTGCTCTTTTTTATTTTGAGTACATATTGAATTATATAAAAATAAAATGTTATGATTATGGAAACGTATGAATATATGAACAAGTATTCATATATTTGAGAAGAGGAGGGATTAGAATGAAAGATCTAATTATTATTGGAGCGGGTCAAGCTGGATTAACAATGGGATATTACTTGAAACAAGAAGGGTATAATTTTTTATTACTTGAGGCAGGAAACCGAGTTGGTGATTCATGGAGAAATCGATATGATTCTTTACAGCTTTTTACTCCGCGGCCTTACAGTAGTTTACCAGGTATGGCGTTAATAGATGAAAAAAATGAATTTCCATATAAAGATGAAATTGCAACGTATTTAGAAGAATATGCAAGACATTTTCAATTACCGATCCAATTGCAAACTAAAGTTTTTAAAATAAAGAAAGAAAGAGATATATTCGAATTACATACCCCTACAGAAATTTTACAAACGAAAAAAGTTATTATCGCAACAGGTGGTTTTCAGCAACCGTTTATTCCCTCAGTTTCAGCAAATCTATCATCACATGTTTTTCAAATACATTCATCACAATATAAATCACCATCACAAATTCCTAAGGAGAAAGTACTCGTAGTAGGTGGCGGGAATTCAGGAATGCAAATTGCAGTAGAACTGGCAAAAACTCATGAAGTTACACTGTCTATTAGTCATCCTTTAACGTATTTACCGTTACATCTTTTTAGAAAAAGTATTTTCAATTGGTTAGAAAAATTGGGTTTATTGTACGCCGAAGTAAATACAAAGAGGGGGAAATGGTTTCAAAAGAGAAAGGATCCCATTTTTGGATTTGAAGGTAAGGAACTCATTCGTAATGGATCAATACAACTACAAGAAAAAGTAGTAAGTGCATCAGAAAATAACATTATGTTTCAGAACGGTGAAACATATAGTGCAGAAAGCATTATATGGTCAACAGGCTTTATTCAGAACTATAACTGGATTGAAATAGAAAAGGCAGTGGATGAGAATGGATTGCCTAATCATGTAAAAGGAATAAGTCCAGTAAGAGGATTATATTATATCGGCTTGCCATGGCAGTCTCAAAGAGGTTCTGCACTTATTTGTGGTGTAGGAAAGGATGCGGCGTATTTACTTTCTGAAATCAAAAAAATAGATCAGTAGCAGCGACTACTGATCATCCATATGTACATGAATTAGGAGAGGTCAAACATTTATTGACTTTATTATAATTGATTTTCATAAGAATAAAAACTGAAAATTCTAATTTCGTGTTGAGAAAGTTTTTTGTATCGAAATATATAAAAGAATAGGGAGTTTTTAGTAAAAAGAAATATGATATTTATATTTTAATAAATTATGATATAGTTTATAAAGAGTAGATTACATAAAATGTTATTTTATTACATATAAAGTAAGGGGGATGGCTGTGAAGTTTGATGATCAACGCCTACTAGGAGTACGATTAGGTTCTGTACTTGTAACAGAAGAAAATCAATATTTAGTAATAAAGAAAAAAGATCATTATGCACTTTTAAATATACATAATTTAGAATGCACACATGTTGAAGTGCAGCTAGAACATATTGAAGAAATGTTGCAGGAAGATTTCCAAGAAAGTATAACGGAGATTATCGCACCAGAACATATAAAAATTGTTGCGAAAAATGTTATATAAGAAAGAAGCTGAAAGGAACAGCTTCTTTCTTTTTCATTATAAGGATAACGTTTTTAAAATCTCACCAATAATCCCTTCCATTTGATGAACACCTAAGTCAGTGTTCGTCATAATAACAGCACCATTACCCCGGTATGGATAACAAACCATCATACATTGAAATCCCACGCCCCATCCGAGTGAATATATTTGTAAGTCTTCATTTGAATCATCCAGAAAAACACCTAGTCCCGTCCATTTTGAGCAACCTTGAGGAGAAATCATATCTTGTACTGTTTTTTGAGAAAGTTTTAGTTTACCCTTTCCTTGTAAGGAATGAATGATTTCAATAACTAAAGCTGATAAGTCAGTTGGTGTTGTCCAAATACCTGAAGAAGCTGCGAATGGATAAAATGGATACTTCTCATTTGTAACGGTGCCATCTTTATTATGTCCGCAAGCAAAAGCATCGGTTTTATCTATGTCTTCAGGAGAGAAGATTGTACTATTTTCCATTTGCAGTGGTTGAAATATATATTCTTCTAGTAAAAGGTTGAATGGCTTTCCAGTTATATCTTCAAGTAGTATTTCGATTATACAAAAGTTTGCATCCGAGTAGTGAAATTCGCTTTCTGGTTTATAAGTTACTTCTATAGGTACGGAGCAATATGGTGTTTTACCGGCAAGGAGTTTAGACATGCTTGGTTGCCCATGTGCAAGTGTATAATGTTCAAAACTATTAGGTGGGTCAATGATTCCAGATTGGTGACTTAACAAGTTTCGCAATGTGACTTTTTTCTGTGAAGTAAATAGATTAGTAGGGATGTTCCAAGATGTGAGTCTATCATTTACGTCTTCATCTAAATGTACGATTTTCTGATCGGATAATGTTAGTACGAGAATTGTGGTGATAAATTTGCTAATAGAACAAGAATTGAATATGGAATCTGTAGTAACAGTTCTAGTTGTTCCAGATTCAAGTGTTCCGAAAGCAGCTGTTTCATTTAGCTTGCCGTCGTGTATAACAGCAAGACTTAAACCTACAATGGAATATTGGTTCATTTTCTCGTATATATTGTTACTTTTTAATTTCATAGTGACTCCTTTCGTCGAAAAAGACAGAATGTTAGTTCTATTATACAGTAGTAAATAGAGAGAATGAGAGAAAAAGAAACACTTCATCGATCAAAGATGAAGTGTTTTAGTTAATTCGAAGTGAATGTTTTAAAAAATTTATCGCGGTACATGTACATAAGCCATGAGGCTGTAATTAATGAAATAATGATTTGTTTGTTTTGAATTGGCGCCTTGAAAACAAGCCAGCCAACGATATCAAATAATAAATGTAGTGCAATTGAAAGAACTACAAATTGTAGTAACGTCTTAAAAAATCTTTTCATAAAGTGTCCCCCTGAAATAAAAGGTTTATCAACAGTGTTGTATATTACTATTATACATTAAATGTGTTTCGTGGTAAAATTTACATAAGTTAGTGAAATAAAACAAATGAAAGCTAGTGAGGAGGGATAGTCATGGAATTTTGGATGATCATACCGATAGCGATCTTTGGGTTTATTTATATCGTTGAAAAGTTAAATAAAATTGAAAAGAAAACGGATGCGCGTTTAAAGCGAATGGAAGATAGGTTACAGCTAATTACGAAAGAAATGGGAATTGTAGATAGAGAACCGGAAATTAATAAAGAGTTGCGGCAGCTTATGGAAGAAGGAAAAACAGTTACAGCAGTTAAGAGAGTAAGAGAAGCTTTTGGTTTTTCTTTACTAGAAGCGAAGCAATATGTTGATAAATTATAAGAAGATCATCCGTGTGGGTGATCTTTTTTCACTGCACCATGCGTGTATTTACATAAGCAGCGATTATAAAGTGTCCAATTATAATGATAGGAAATAAGATTTTTACATTAGGAGTAAGGAAGACGCTACCAATTGTGGCAATAACACCAGCAGTTAAATTATAAAGACCAACTATTTTTGATAACTTATCTTTTTCTGGTACACGGCGTTCATTGAATCCTGATAAGAGCCAAGTGTATTGTTTTACTCCGATGAAATAAGCTAGTGCAAATGAAATGATTGCTAGTATGAATAATGATGGGGAAGCGAAGAGAGTCATTGAGAACACCTCCGTTAAAGGGCTATAAATCAATTATAGTATGAATGTTATAATTTAACAAAATATAAGTGTAATAGAAAATGGAGTATGTATCATGAAGGGGGATTAAGTATGAATATTGTGGAATTCCAGAGATATGTATCAAATTTCAGTGAAGAAAAAGGATTTCAAGATACAACAATTGAAGAGCGTACAATGTATACAATGGCGGAATTAGGGGAATTAGCGGAAGTTATATTAAAGCGCGATAAAATACAAGATGCAAAAAGAGAAATCGGTTTAGAAATGTTTGATGTCATTTGGAATATATGTGATTTAGCAAACAAGTTAGAAATTGATTTGGAGAAGGCATTTGAAGAAAAAATGATGATTAATAAAAAACGTGAATGGTAAAAGGGAAGTTAAAAAGCGTACAAAATTTTGTGCGCTTTTTATTAATGGTATGAAAAAAATATGTAAGAAAAGATGGAACAAACACTGAAGATGAATTGTCTATTATAGGTAATAACTATTTTGTTTGAAAGAAAGGGTGGAGAAAATGAAAAATACATTATTAAAATTAGGGGTATGTGTTAGTTTACTAGGAATAACTCCATTTGTTAGTAAAATTTCTTCTGTACAAGCAGAACGAACGGTAGAGCATAAAGTAATAAAAAATGAGGCAGGAACTATTTTGATTTCTCAGTTAAACAAAAATGTATGGGTTCATACGGAGTTAGGTTATTTTAGCGGAGAAGCAGTTCCTTCGAACGGTTTAGTCCTTAATACTTCTAAAGGGTTAGTACTTGTTGATTCTTCTTGGGATGATAAGTTAACGAAGGAATTAATAGAGATGGTAGAAAAGAAATTTAAGAAGCGCGTAACAGATGTCATTATTACACATGCACACGCTGATCGAATTGGTGGAATGAAAACATTGAAAGAAAGAGGCATTAAAGCGCATAGTACAGCGTTAACTGCGGAATTAGCAAAGAAAAATGGATATGAAGAACCACTTGGAGACTTACAAAGCGTTACAAATTTGAAGTTTGGAAATATGAAAGTAGAAACATTTTATCCAGGGAAGGGACATACAGAAGATAATATTGTTGTTTGGTTGCCACAATATCAAATTTTAGCTGGAGGCTGTTTAGTTAAGTCTGCGTCCTCGAAAGATTTAGGAAATGTTGCTGATGCTTATGTAAATGAATGGTCCACATCGATTGAAAATGTGCTGAAGCGATATGGAAATATAAATTTAGTAGTGCCTGGTCATGGAGAAGTAGGGGATAGAGGATTACTTTTACATACATTGGATTTGTTGAAATAAAAAAAGCGAGGAGAAACAATTTTCTCCTCGCTTTCTTCTAACTATATTTAAATGCGAAGTCCGCATACGTTACTGAGATTTTAATTCCAAGTATACAAATACCAGTACCGTCATAATTGCGATAACAACGTAAGTAGCATCAAGCATAATAAGTGTTTTTAAAGTTTCAGTCATCCTCATTCACCCCTGGTATAAAAAATATAACATAATCTCTTATCAATTAAATCAGAGATTATAAAGATAACAATGTACATGAAATTTATTAAGTAGATTTTATATAAATATATCATATAAATAATGTAAACGATGTTAAGATAGTGTAAATGTATTGTAAAGAAAGGGGTGACTCATCAGTCTATAAATTTATTTATCCCGCTTTAATGGGCAGTAAGACCCCCACCTCAAAATTCAGCGAAAGCAAAGAAGTTAGGTGGGGGATCAACTGCCCATAAAAGTCCGATTGGTTCAACTAATAATTAGTGGGGGATGCCCCCCCCACTGATTAAAGTTTCACTTTATTTGTAAATACTATGTATCTCTCGTGTGCCGGATAGAACGCAGTTATAATATGTGAAAAATAGATTCATTTTGATAAATCAATCACGATGCTAGATGTTACTACATTTTCCTCTATTACTTCTACCTGTACTTGTTCATCGTTTCTCCAATTGATATTGAAGTTGTCTGTCGTATACATTTCCTTAAGAGTGACCTCTTTATATTTTTCTAAAATGCTACCTCTTTTCCCATAATAGATTCTTACAGTTGAGCTGGGACTTGGTCCTTTTGATTTTATTGTTTCTCTAAGCTCGATAATATTTATGAGATTTGGAGATTCACTTTTTTGAAAGGTAAAGGAACTGACCACTTTTTGTACCTTCTTAAAAACAGGACCATTGGATTTATTTGATATGTTAAATTCCACAACTTCAGGTACGGATTCTTTTCCTCGTAGTGTTATCGTTGCTTCATAATCGTTTTTCCAATCTACGAAAACGTTTGAGGAATCGAGGCGTTCTCCCTCATTTGCAATACTTATGTCAAAATGTTCCCATAAGCCGTATTTAATTCTGACAGGAGAGGAACCATGAGAAGAGTCTGAATCTATTTTCACTACTTTAATCGTATTTTTATTATTTGGAGAATGACTTTTTTCTAGTGTAATGTCCTGTAAATACAAAATGTAAGACAAACAGCCCACTACTAAAATAATCGAAATTACAATACGTAAGGCAGTAATTGGACGGATTCTTTTCCTTTTTTTCTTAGTGCTTTTACTATCTTGTTCAAGTTCTTTTTCAATACTCGTTTGAACTGTTACTTTTGGCGGGCAAATAAACCACCAAACGAAAGCTATAAGTAGTAAGAAAAGAGGTATTCCTTGAATAAAGAAAAATCCTTTCCAAAAATCAAGTGCAGTACTATATGGAGAATCTGTTGCCATCCCCCCTATAAAAAGTGCCACTGGACTTGCAAGTATATTTATCCCTAAACCGATCAATACGAATGAAAGATTTTTATTCCTAATTTTTCGTGCCCCAGCCATAATAAACAGAAATACTGCAATACCAAGTATAAGAAACAGTATTCCGTAATAAAACATCATATATACCATCATATTGTCCCTCCATAACTTTAATTGTACCATTAGTAAGGAAAAATTTGTGAAATGTTAGGTGGATAGGATATTTGTATTCCTTAAAAGTGTACCGATATATGATGCAAATAAATCATGTGCAAGTATGAATGCCAGGATATAGTAAAAATATTATGTCAACAATATGAACTGTCACAAATCTTTATATATTATTGTGATTGATATCACATCACTTTTTTTCAATGGATATTATGCTTAGGGTGTAATGAATGATTGGGAGAGGGTGGGATGATATGTTTTGTTATCAATGTGAGCAAACCCCAACAGGCGGATGTAAAGTAATGGGTGTTTGTGGCAAGAATGAAACGATTGCGAGTTTACAAGATACGATTGTTTTTGGGTTAAAAGGAATTGCGGCTTATCGTACGCATGCTGCTCAGCTAGGGTATACGGATGCTTTTGTAGATGCTACGACGCAAGAAGCACTGTACATGACATTAACAAATTCTAATTTTAATGAACAAGAACATATTGATATGGCTATGAAAGTTGGGAAATCAGCTTTACGAGTAATGGAGTTGTTAGATGAGGCACATACGAATCACTTTGGTGTGCCAGAGCCTGTTCAAATTACACAAAACCATGTAGAGGGTAAAGCTATTGTAGTTACAGGCCATAATTTATTTGCATTAGAAGAACTATTAAAGCAAACGGAAGGAAAAGGAATTAATATTTATACGCATTCTGAAATGCTACCAGCGCACGGTTATCCGCAGCTGAAAAAATATAAACATTTAAAAGGAAACATCGGTAAGGCATGGTATGATCAAAGACGCCTTTTTGAAAAATTTACAGGTGCCATATTAGCGACAACGAATTGTGTTATGCCAATTAAAGGATCATACTCTGATCGATTCTTTTCGTATGATATTGCAGGTTTAGAGGGCGTAGAAAAAATTGAAAATGATGATTTTGCACCATTGATTCAAAAAGCGCTAGAACTTCCAGAAGTACATATGGAATCGGATGAACAGTTAGTAACAGGGTTCCATCATCATACAGTATTATCATTAGCCCCAGAAATTATTGAGGCAGTACAAGAAGGAAAGATTAAGCGTTTCTTTGTCATCGCAGGTTGTGATGCACCAGGAAAAGGCGGGGAATATTATCGTGAATTAGCAACGTCACTTCCGCCTGAAACAGTGATTTTAACGACTTCTTGCGGAAAGTTCCGCTTCAATGATGTGGATTACGGCGTTGTACCTGGTACCGAGATTCCGCGCTACATCGACTTAGGACAATGTAATAATTCCATTTCTACAGTGAAAATAGCGGCTGCTTTAGCTGATGCTTTCCAATGCGAAGTGAATGAATTGCCAGTAAGCATTGTCTTATCTTGGTTTGAACAAAAAGCGGTTGCTATTTTGCTTGGGCTATTTAGTCTTGGAATTCAAGATATTCGCATCGGTCCAAAGGCACCTGAATTTATTTCAGCTGGCGTGCTCGATGTATTACAAGAAACATTCGGTTTGAAATTAATTACAACTGCAGCAGAAGATATGGATATGATGTTATCGTAACAAGAGGATGATTGGTCTTATTCAGAAGAAGAGCTAGCTTATAGCGCCCCAAAACAAAAATATAGAATTATTGTTTTGGGGTATTTTCTTTTCTTAGCGGGGTGGGTAGTAGTTGATTTTAGAAAAATATAAAAATCGAGTTGACATTTACAACTACTCAGTCATACAATGTAGTTGTAATAGGTGATACTGAGTAGTGTTGTTTCTTAAAAAACTTTTCACTAAATAATAGGTAATAGCGGATTTTAGAAGAAATTTGAAAATCAGTTGACATGTACCGCTACTTAGTCATACAATGTAGTTGTAATAAGTAATACTGAATAGTGTGGTTTTACTCAAAAGCTATTCAGTAAAAATTCGCCTTAGTACTCTGTAATACTGAATATAAGTCAGACAGAATAGGGGGTAAAGGAGGATCAGAACATGGAAAATTTAACTGAAATGTTGAAAGGTTCACTGGAAGGGTGTGTGCTGGAAATCATTAGTCGTCGTGAAACGTATGGTTATGAGATTACTCGCCACCTGAATGATCTTGGGTTTACAGAAGTCGTGGAAGGAACAGTCTATACTATCCTCGTACGATTAGAGAAGAAAAAGCTTGTGAATATTGAAAAGAAACCATCAGATATGGGACCGCCTCGTAAGTTTTATTCATTAAATGAAGCTGGACGTCAGGAACTTGAATTGTTTTGGAAAAAATGGGATTTTGTATCGTCAAAAATTAATGTCTTGAAGTCAAACTAGCCTCATAATATAAAATGTTTCGGCTCATATTTGGAGAGTTTCTGGTTCTGCTTTATAAAAAAAGGAGGAAAATAAGATGTTGGAAATATTCAAAAAATTAATTGGTGATAAAAAAGAGTACAGAATGATGATGGCACGTGTTGCAGCACTGCCAGAGGACTATCAGTTTGTGTTTAAGAAAATTCAAAACTACATGTGGAATTTTTCGACCGGAAACGGGATGGATATGCTGCACATTCAGTACGAATTAATCGATTTGTTTGAAGCTGGTGCAGCGGAAGGCAGACAAGTGTTAGATATTACTGGGGAAGATGTGGCATCTTTTGCTGACGAACTAGTGGCAAACGCTAAAACGTATGTTTCTAAGTATCGTGAAGATTTGAATGAAAGTATTATGAAGAAATTGAGAAAAAAATAAATGCAACAAGTAATACCGACTGATTAGCTGGTCATAAATGTGAACTAACGCCATCGCTATTCAGTTATATTTTTAAACCACTACTAAGTAATACAGATTATCAGTGGTACTAAATAGAGGGTGCAGGTAATTTAATTTTATAAGGGGGAAAAAGTATGAGTAATGCAGCGATTTCTGTAAAAGGGTTAAAAAAAGCTTTTAGAGATAAAGAAGTCTTAAAGGGAGTGGATTTTGAGGTGCAGCGTGGAGAAATTTTCGCGCTGCTAGGCTCAAATGGAGCGGGAAAGACGACAACGGTTAACATCCTTTCGACGCTACTGAAACAAGATAGCGGTGAAGGAAGTATTTGCGGATTTGATATTAAGCGCCAACCAGATCATGTTCGTCAAAGTATCAGTTTGACAGGACAATTTGCAGCTTTAGACGGCATGCTTACCGGGAGGGAAAACTTAATCATGATTGCCAAGTTACGTGGTGTTTCCAATCCTGCTCAAGTTGCTGACGATTTGCTTGATAGATTTAGCCTGACAGATGCGGCCAATCAAAGGGCAGATCAGTATTCAGGTGGGATGAAGCGCCGGCTTGATATCGCGATGAGTTTGATCGGGGCGCCAGCAGTTATTTTTCTTGACGAACCAACGACTGGGCTTGATCCTGAAGCGCGCATTGAAGTGTGGGATACAGTTAAAGAGCTTGCTGGTGGAGGAACAACTATCTTACTAACAACCCAGTATTTAGAGGAAGCAGAACAATTAGCTGACCGTATCGCTATTTTACATGGTGGAAAAATTATTACGACAGGTACTCTTACTGAACTGAAAGAGATGTTCCCGCCAGCAAAAGTGGAGTATATCGAGAAGCAGCCTACATTGGAAGAAATATTCCTTGCGATCATTGGCAAAAAGGAGGAGATGTAAATGAAAAGCAAAACAGGGGTATTACTTGGGCGCTTAATGCGCAATATTATGCGTAGTCCAGATACAATTATTACGGTAGCGATTACACCGATTATGATGATGCTATTGTTTGTATACGTATTTGGTGGGGCTATACAAACAGGAACAGATAACTACGTCAATTATTTATTGCCAGGAATTTTGCTAATGGCTATCGCATCTGGTGTCGCTTACACTTCTGTACGATTATTTACGGATGTAAAGAGTGGGCTTATGGCACGTTTCATTACGATGCCTATTAAGCGCTCATCGATATTGTGGGCTCACGTTTTAACCTCTCTTGTTGCGAATGTACTTACTATCTTAGTTGTTATTCTTGTTGCGCTCTTAATGGGTTTCCGTTCCAGTGCGAATATTCTAGATTGGCTTGGAGTAGCTGGGATACTAGGGATGTTTACGTTAGCGCTAACATGGTTGGCTATCATTCCAGGGCTGAAAGCGAAGTCTATGGAAGGGGCGACAGCATATTCGTACCCACTCGTTTTTCTTCCATTTATTAGTTCGGCCTTCGTACCTACCGAAACGATGCCGAAAATTGTTCGTGCATTTGCTGAAAACCAGCCTGTAACTTCAATCGTGAATGCGATTCGTGTTCTTTTATATGAAGGATCTGTTGGAAACGATATTTGGATTGCGCTCGCTTGGTGCGTAGGGATCATGATCATCTCTTACTTTTTCGCTAGTAAAGCATTTAAACGTCAGTTAGGGTAAGTAAATCAAATCCTCCGAAATAATATATATCTTTGAAAAAGCACGGGAAGATTTTCCGTGCTTTTATTATTTGTTGTGCTCTCGCTGTAGTAAATAAAATGATATTAAAAAAGGATATCTACCCAGTGACAATGGCTCACTGCTTATGGAGTGTAAAAGCACAATTGCTTTTGTAAATTCTCTAGTATTTCTTCAGGCATTTCCCTAATTGTAATATCTTTCCCTAGGAAAAGTAGCCAATTTACTATTTCCGTTACTTCATCCGAATTGTTAACATTGATAAATGTTTTTAAAATGGCTGTGGATTGGTAAGGATTTGTATAAGATATTGAAATTTTGAAAGGGTGGTATTTTTTGAATTGGGCAATTGCTTTTGGACCAAGTTCAAGTATAAGGTTAATCACTTCATCCTTCTTACTTAGTTTTTCTAAAATCTTTTTCTTATTTAGCTTTTTTTTCGTCGTGTATGGTTCGATATGGATGAGATGATCGACAGGAAACATTCTCTTCTTTTCTTCTTTTAAGTCAAAACCTTCAATGATCCATTGACTTTTTTCTTGATACAGGTGTAATAGATAAATGGAATAAGACTTGATTTCTTTCTCTTCTTTAATGGAAATCAATAAATGTCTATCCAAAAGAAGGATTTGGATGAGTTTTTCTAACATAGGGTGAGGGAGGTCAGAAAGCTCAAGTAGATCAGGGTTATATGGGTTAGTCCCTTCAAACAGCAAGAGTTGATTTAAAAGAACGATATCATCTTGCTGGGTTTCTGAGATGAGTCCTAACAGTTTTTCGGCTAAAGATTGACGACTTTTTAAATAGGGAAGTTGTTGATTTCTTGTAGCCATAAAGGCAATAAAAAGAGCTTTCACTTCGTTATCAGTAAAGCGAACAACGGGCAGGATAGAGTTATGCATAACAAAATATCCCCCAGTCCTCCCAACTTCAGCAACAAGTGGCATGCCCATAGATTCTATTTCTCTAATGTCCCTAATAGCTGTCGATCGAGAGATGTTAAATTCTCGTATGATTTCTGAAATTGTAAAGTGGGAGCGGTTGTTGATATAACGCATAATTGTATTAATCCGTTCAACTTTTTTCATTTGGTTCTCCTAAATAGTATCATTTTTTGACATGATTTAAAGTTATTATAAACTCATCAGATGAAAAGATAAATCATTTGATTCATTTTAAAAGAAGGAAGGTTTTGAATATGAAAAATTATACGATTGAAGAAAAAGATAGCTTTATTGTGTTAGGTATTGGAACTGAAATTAAGAGTGAATATACAGATTTTGTTGGAATAAAAAAAGAAAAGGAAGACTTTTGGTCGGCTGTTAAAGAAGATGGAAGGTTGGATACTTTAAAAGCTCTAGCTACAAATGATTACATTTTTTCTGTGAGCGAAGCGGTGAATAACAAGATGATGTATTATGCGGGTGTCATGACAGAAGCACAAATAGAAGAAGAATCTAGAGTGATTCAGTTTCCTAAGGGAGAATACTTAGTAGTAAAAGGGGAAGACAAAACAGCTGAAGAGCTAAGTAATAAGCTTACTGGTATCGCCTTCGGTCAGGCTTTACGAGAAGCAACAGATTTTGCTTATGTTGGTGGACCAAATACGACGGTTGAGATGGGGAAAAGAAACGGTTTAGTGTTTGGTGAAATGTGGATTCCGGTTGTTAGGAAGTAAATAGTTAAAAGGAGAGATGAAATTGTCCTGTATCGTTGATTTTAAAAATGTAACTACAGTTGGTTTAGAGTCTTCACCTATAGTAGAAGCGCTAGCTGGTTTACGTGCTCATGAAGCCCGTTACTTTATGAATAAATACAAGCATGAATTTATAGTTGTACCAGCTAGTGCAAGCCAGAAGACTCTTGATTATGTGAACCGCATTTTGAAGGAAGAACGTGATATTGAATTTGCGGCGAAACCTTTAGAAACATCGTATTTTCAAGTGGAAAATATTAAGTTTGCATACGTCTTTTATGAAGATGGTCTTGTGATTAACGTCATGTATACATTGGATAACCCGAAGAAGAGGGCTGTTGGATTTAAGCTTTCTGATGGAATGGAGGTACCAACAGAATTGGCAGAGAAATTTAAGTTTGCTAGGCAGAAGTCTAAATTAGCTGGAACAATTCGGGGTTCGTTTTTTGTAATTAAAGGAGAATATAGTGTAAGTTGAAGAATCCAGTCGTTTGTAGTATTTTAAAATGCACGATTATGGAATATGGAGGCTAACAATCTTGAATTGTTGGCCTTTTTGACGTGAGTATAATATTCATATACTACTACACATTATGTTCTGATAAACTGGAATGAAAGGTAATTATTGTAAGGTGGTGGCGGAGTGAATAAAAAAAGATTATTTGAGCTATCCATAGTAACATTTGTTTTTCTTTTCCTCCATGTAAGCACATTTACTAATGAAAAATTTAACGATAAATTGGGATCCTTTACTTTCATTGTGCTATTTCTTATGCTTTCTACTTATACCGCATTTATAGAAAAGTATTTTCATGATATACAAAAGTGGATTCGAAATATCACATTTTGTTTTGCTTTGTTAGTAGTAGTTTTAGTAGCTTTATGGATAGGTTACTTTTAGAACTTTACTTCTGGGAAAGTTCATTTAGTGCCCAATATTTTGTCCATCTATAGGGAAAAGGAGATAGGTAATGCTTTAAATGGAGAAACCAAAGTGGATATTTTTTAAAGTAAAAAGAAGAGGTATGTGAAAAAGAGATTGGTAGTATGTATAATATACAACGTCAAAAAAACTAATACCCTTCTCATAAACAGTAAATACTTTTTATGGGAAGGGTATTCAATTTAAGTCTATAAAAAGGAAATGCAAGTTCTCACTTATTTAGAATAAGAGAAAAGATGATGTTTTATTTGTTCAATAAAATAATGATGGTGTATATTATCGTTAGATACACGACTTGCCATAATAGCGCCCTCCATTGAAGAGGCAAGGAAAGAAGCGAGCGATATAATGTCTATATCTTCTTTAAGTTCTTGTTTCTCTATTCCTTCTTTTATGAGAGAAGCCATTAACATTACTGTATCATCATAGCCTTTTGCTGCTGCTTTTTGTAATTCTGGAAATACTCCAGTACTTTCAATTGCGCTATTAAGCAATGGACAGCCTCCGGCGATAGGGGGGTTATTAGCTGCATCTTGATATACAAGGAAAATTGCAAGGATTTTATCGATTGCTGTCTTTTTATTTTCCATTGCTTTATGAAAATGACTCCACATAATCTCACCACTTTTGTCGTAGGCAGCAAGAACAATTTCTTCTTTATTTTTGAATCTACGATAAATAGATCCTTTCGGTAGTTCAGTGGCTGTCATTATATCCTGAATGGATGTGCGAGTTATCCCATTAGTATTAAATAAATATAAAGATGTTTCAATAATTTTTTCTTTTACCTTATCAACTTTAGTCATGCTTTATAGTCCTCCTAATAAAAACGAGCTTAATATTCCAGGTAATGTTTACCCTCTATTTTCTTGATTTTTTGTGAGTATAAATAAGTTTGGAACAAAAAATATCTTATCAATTCCTATCTGATGGAAACCTCAAACTGTATTATCCATACTATTCGAATGAATTTTCTGTCAAAAACAATATGACCAGTTGGTTAATTCAGTCATATCATGCAACTAATTTTACCGTATCGACATATGAGTATTATATATAATTTTAATTAATATGTTTAGCTAAAATGTTTGAACTACTCTCATTTTCACTTCGTTTAATTAGGAGATCTTGCGGTTAAAAGCCGTATCACTTCATACTATAAAAGATTAATTGTTAATAATGAATGAGTACTGGAATTTGATTGTAAATCAGGAGCTGAAATATAAATTTATTTGCTTTGTACCGTTTTGATTTTGTAAATAATTTATAAAGGGGGTTTAAAAAACTAGAAACTTATAGTATCATTAGTTTCCAGACCGAACCGTCCGGTCTGGAATTTATATAAGTATATTTAGAAGGAGAACGTTATGCAGAAAGAAAAATCAAAGATTCTAAGTAATTTCATTATGGAGGTAATAAAGTGAGCTTTATAAAAACGAATACAAAAGAACTTATTATGCTAATAGTTTATATACTGTTTGCACTACTTCAAATTGGCTTGTTCATATTATTTGGCATATCCCTTTTAACTAACAGCAACTTAGTTGAATCAGAATTTGCTCTTAGTGCCATCGGTGTGACTGTACCTGCTATTGTAGGAATCATTTTCTTTAGGAAAGAAATTATTGAAAGTTTTACTTATTTTAAAGAGAAAACAATTTTGAAAATAGTAAGCATTCCTATGGTAGTTTTACTTATGATAATTGTGGAAAATTCTATTATGCATTTTCTAAATACAGGTCAGCCAGAGAACCAAGAACAGATCCTTACAAATGGCGCAGAGATGCCTATTATATTCACATTACTTGTATTTGGGATTATAGGACCAATAATTGAAGAAATTATATTTCGCCATATATTAGTAAATCGTTTTTCGGAATATGTTGGTACTGCTATTGCATCCATCGTTTCGATTATAATTTTTACACTTCTTCACACGAACCAACTTTCGGATATTGCTATCTATTTACCTGGCGCGGTGATGCTTACTGCAGCTTATCTTATTTCTAATAGATCCCTTGCATATGTTATAGCGATACATATGTTAAACAATTTTATTCCTTTTATTTAATTGTATATGTCATAGAGAGACACATGCAGTTGAATATTATAAAAAATTAGGAGGGTGTCAAACATGATTGTAACAACAACGTCTGGAATTCAAGGTAAAGAAATTATTGACTATATTGATATTGTAAATGGTGAAGCTATTATGGGGGCCAACATTGTACGCGATTTATTCGCTTCTGTTCGTGATGTTGTCGGTGGTCGTGCTGGTTCTTATGAAAGTAAGCTAAAAGAAGCTCGTGATATCGCAATGGATGAAATGAAAGAACTTGCAAAACAAAAAGGTGCGAACGCTATCGTTGGTATTGACGTAGATTACGAAGTTGTTCGTGATGGAATGTTAATGGTTGCTGTAAGTGGTACAGCTGTACGTATATAAGTAAATAAAAAAACGGATTCCCTCCTTGGAATTTATACTTTCAGGAGGGATCCTGGTTCTGTTGCAGATTTTAAGACTAAAAACAGAAGTTGATAAATCATTGTACGTCAAAAAACCACAGTTTGGGTGTAAACTGTGGTTTTTTATATAGAGGCCCCAACACGTCCCTATTAAGCTAAGCTTATGCAACGTCAATTTTTGTTAGCTTAATAGTAGCCCTATTACAATTAAAATAATATGTCTATATTGTTTTAAGTACTTTTTTATAATAAAACTTAATCAATTTTAATATATGTTATGTATAACATATATTTATCTAAAATAAGGGGGAATATCATGACTGAAATAAACGAATCTTCAGGGAGCGATTTACAAAAAGATGTGAAGTTTTCTATTATAATCCCTGCACATAATGAAGAAAAGTACATTAGAAAATGTTTGGATTCAATTGCAAAAGCATCAGTGGCATATAAAGAGCAAACGGAAGTTATAGTTGTTTTAAATCGTTGCACAGATAAAACAGAGGAAATAGCAAAATCTTATGATTGTATTACATTAAAAAATGAAGATAAAAACTTATCTAAAATCCGAAATGCAGGGGCAGAAATAGCTAGTGGAGAAATAATTGTTACTATAGATGCTGATACGATAATGACAGAGTCTTTGTTATCTAATGTAGATAAATATTTATCTTCAGGTAAATATATTGGTGGTGGGGTGAATGGGAAGTTCGAAAGAATGTCTTTTGGAATATTCTTTTCTGCAATTCTAATTATAATTCCCTTACTTTTTAAGTACGGAGCTATATCCGTGGGGATTTTTTGGTGTTATAGAAAAGATTTTATGGCAATTAACGGATTTAATGAAAACATGCTTATGGCAGAGGATGCAGATTTCGCGAAACGCTTAAAAGAATGGGGAAAACGAAATAATAAGAAATTTGGTACCATTAAAAATGGCATGATAACTTCATGCAGAAGATTTGATACATATGGAGACTGGGCTTTACTTAAAAATCCAAAAGTAATATTAGCTTATCTAAAAGGAAATGATCAAAAATATGCAGATAAGACATATTATGATAATCAAGAAAGATAACGATGGAGAAAAGCGGCAGGAAATAGGGAGAACAGCAGATTTTTTTATACATAATGAGAGCCTAACTTAATTTAATAGATATGATAAGAAAACCATCAATTTGATTAGTCCTTTTTCAAATCAATGGTTTTTATTTTTGAAATAAATATGTATTTTTTATAAAAAATATTTTTTGACCCCCATAAAACTTTGTATTCCTCCGAATATGTATAGTGAAGAAAATAAATAGAAGAAAATTGATTATGAAAGAATATTGACGTGTTAATAAAATTACTAGATTAAGTGGGGCATCCGAAATAAAAGGGTGAAATTACCAATGATATAGAGAAGAGTTATGCAAGGATTGCAGATAAAATAGAAACAGAGCAAGCAAAACAAGCGGAAGAAAATAAGAAAGTAGAGTGAAATGTAAGCCTAACTGTAAGAACGATAGAAAAGTTGGCTTTGAAAAATATGAACAACAAGAAGACAAGCCTAAAGAAACTGTGGTTGAATGGTCACTTGTTTAGTGACCATTTTTCTATTTCAAGCAGAAGGAGGGAGAGAGATTACCCGTGTTGAGTTTAGTAATGAAGATCTTAAGAAAACCGAAAATAGAAGATATCGTATGTAACATACAAAATAATGAAGAAGATAAAGAAGCTTTTATCGTACAGTATCAGCCGTTTATTAGAAAATCAATCTCGTCTGTCTGCCGCCGATATATTACAGAACAGGATGATGAATATAGTATTGGATTGTTTGCGTTTAACGAAGCAATTGAACAGTATTCATATAAAAAAGGGAAATCTTTTCTAGCGTTTGCTGATCTTCTTATAAAAAGAGATGTAATTGACTATATACGCAAGGAGTCTAAGCATAACCTTGTCTTTTTAAAAGAAGATGAGCAAGAGGAAATGTTAGAAATGCAAGTATCGCTTACGGAGTATATGAAGGAAATAGAAAATGGTAACCGTAAGGAAGAAATTCTCCATTTTCAAAGTGTGTTAGCTGAGTTTAAAATCACATTTTCAGAGCTTGCTAAAGAATCTCCTAAGCATCGTGATACGCGTGAACACTTAATAGAAATTGTAAAGATGATTATAAAAGAAGAGGAAATGATGGAGGAGCTGTTCCGGAAGAAAAAGTTACCGCTTAAACATATTGAACCGCGTGTTAGGGTAAGTCGTAAAACGTTGGAACGGCATAGAAAATATATCATTGCAATGTGTATTATCTTCGCAAACAACTATACATACATTCTTGATTATATAAGGGGAGGGAAGCATGATGAATAAAGGAATTGTGATGGATATAAAAAAACATAGCGTAGTTGTTTTAACGCCAAATGGAGAGTTTATTACGTGTAAAAGAAAAGGGGATTCTTGCATGATTGGAGAGGAAATTTCATTTGATGAGCAAGAACAAAAAGCATCGCGTTTTTCAATCCCTTATTTCTTAAAGCCGGCATCATTACTTGTT
The DNA here is from genome assembly GCF_038005585.1 of Bacillus sp. FSL W8-0519. Taxonomy (NCBI): domain Bacteria; kingdom Bacillati; phylum Bacillota; class Bacilli; order Caryophanales; family Bacillaceae; genus Bacillus; species Bacillus sp. FSL W8-0519. Next base: position 3,246,336 of record NZ_JBBOTL010000001.1, on the reverse strand, counting down.
GCTTGTTTTCTATGTGCGCTGTTATTTTTCTACAACCAACCGGAAGAAAAAGTATTCGCTTACGTCTCAGTTGATATAAATCCAAGTTTAGAAGTGAGTGTAACGAAGGATCTTCGCGTTATAGATTTACAAGCTTGTAATGATGATGGAAGGCGTATTTTAAAAGAATTAAAGCAATGGGAAAATAAACAATTGCAAGAAGTAATACGTACAATTATAAAGCAGAGTCAAGAGGATAAGTATTTAACGAATGATAAGCAAGTTATGCTAACCGCTATTGCAAAGGATAAGTTGCTAGAACCGAAGTTGGAAAAGGTAATGAAAGAATTAAAGAAAGAATATGAGCTAAAACATATTACAGTCGAATATCAAAGTAGCACGATGCAAGTACGAGAGAATGCTAGAAAAGCTGGAATGGGCACAGGTGTCTATATAAAGCAAGAGAATGAGAAGAACAAATCGGTTACGCCGCCCGCCACGCCGTCTAATCCGGTGGAAAACGAAGAAGAGTTACAATCGCAGCCGGATTCATCTCCTGATGTAGCGCCAGATTTGTCTTCTGTAAAAGACAAAAAATATGAGAAGCCAGAGCATAAAGAACAAAAGAAAATAGAGGAACAGCCAACGAAGCAAATAAAAGAAAACAATGGTAGAGGATCTCAGCAAGAAAATAGAGGGACTAAGCAGGAGAATAACGGTAGGGAATCCCAACAAGGAAATAATGGGAATCAGCAAGGAAACAACGGTCGAGAATCCCAACAAGGGAATAATGGAAATCAGCAAGGAAACAACGAAAGAGGATCGCAAGGGAATAATGGGCACCAGCAAGAGAACAATGGAAGAGGATCGCAAGGGAATAATGGGAATCAGCAAGGAAATAACGGGAGAGGGTCCCAAGGAAATAATGGGAATCAGCAAGGAAACAACGGAAGAGGGTCCCAAGGAAATAATGGGCACCAGCAAGGAAACAACGGAAGAGTACCCCAAGGAAATAATGGGAATCAACAAGGTGACAATGGTAAGGGATCTCAACAAGGAAATAATGGGAACCAGCAAGGTGACAATGGAAGAGGATCCCAAAAAGAAAATGTTGGAAACGAGCAAGGAAACAATGGTAGGGGATCTCAACAAGAGAATAGAGGCCATCAGCAAGGTAATGAAAAGAAGAATTAATAGAAATATAGAAGTGGGAGATTCATTTTAAAGTGAAAAGGAGTTATCTCACTATTGCGGGCAGTAAAACTCCCATCTCAAAATTTGGCTAGGGTAAAGAAGTTAGGTGGGAGTTGGGCTGCTTAAAGTTGCACTTTATTATTCTATCGTTCTATTAAGAAGGAGTATGTGAAAAATATAATGGAGAAAAACATTCAACAAGAGAAAGATAAAGTAAAACCTGTTTTTTATGATCCGAAAGGAAGAAGAAACATAGCTTTTATTTCGTTTCTATGTATTTCAATAGTTAGCGTAAGTATTGTATTTTATTTTTTCTTTCAAAGTATTTTTTCAACACCAGAAATTCCAAATATGAATACCGCTGTACAACAAGATAATAAACTTGTACCAATTAATCAAAAACTTAGTGATCAGCAGTTAAAGAAGGAAGAGTTTAAACCAAATACCGAAACGAAGGATAATAAAAATTTGGTGAATTCGCCGAAGGATAGTAAACAACGTAAAGAAGTGTATGGTTTTTATGTAAACTGGGATGAAAATAGTACCGCTTCTTTAAAAGAAAATATCGATTCATTAACCACGCTAGTACCAGAGTGGTATCATTTAAAAGCAGATTTAACGATTAGAAATGAGATAAAACCTGAGATAGTAAAGTTAGCAGAAAAAAATCAAGTGAAAATTATGCCTTTACTAACTAACTATACTGAGGAAGCTTCTGGTCCGGATAGTAGGCTAATTCATAAGTTGCTGAATTCCTCAAATGATGTAAAGACAAAGTTTATAAATGATTTAGTAAAGCAAGTTGAAAAGAATCGATTTGCGGGTATTAATATTGACTTTGAGGCCGTACCTGAAAGTGATAGAGAAAACGTAACAAATTTTATGAAAGAACTTACTACGGTCTTTCATAAACATGATTTGCTCGTTACACAAGATGTTCCAGCTAATGATAAGGCTTTTGATTATAGTGCGTTAGCAAAAATAATAGATCGAATGATTGTAATGATGTACGATGAGCACTATGGAGCAGGAGAGCCAGGACCAATTGCTTCAAATAAATGGTTTCAACATACATTAAAAGAACTGAATATTCCGTCTAATAAACTTATAGTTGCTTTCGGTAACTATGGATATGATTGGAAAGTAAATAGTAAGGAACCGGCGAAATCTTTAACTTTTTCAGAAGTTATGGTAATGGCTCATAATTCAGATATGAATATTCAATGGGATAAGATGAGTGGAAATCCTTATTTTAGATATAAAACAGGAGATAAAGAACATACTGCTTGGTTCTTAGACGGCGTTACTCTCTATAATCAAGTGAAAATCGCAATGGACAACAAAGCAAAGGGGTTTGCGTTATGGAGATTAGGAGCAGAAGATCCTACAATATGGAAAGTTTTAAAAAATCGGATTGAGGCACAAAAAAATCCTGATGTATTACATAAAATCACTAGTTTAGATGAAGTGAATTATTCTGGACAAGGTGAAATTTTACAGATTGAGAATGAAAAGCAAAATGGATTGAGAGATTTTAAAGTAGGTAAAGATGGTTATCTTACAGATGAAGTATATCAATCCTTACCATCTGCATACGAAGTGCAACGATATGGAAAACCGAAAGGGAAACAAGTAGTACTAACATTTGATGATGGACCAGACCCGAAATATACGCCGGAAATCTTAAATATATTAAAAGAGAGTAAGATCAAAGCTGCTTTTTTTGTACTTGGTGAAAACGCACAACTAAATACTAGTATTGTGAAAAGAATATACGATGAAGGGCATGAAATTGGCAATCATACTTTCAAGCATCCTAACGTAGCTGATACGTCTTTACTACGAACAAAAGTAGAACTTAATACGACGCAACGTCTGATCCAGGAAATAACTGGGCATTCTACAGTTTTGTTTAGGCCACCATACGAAGCGGATGCGAACCCGGATTCCTCAAATGAAATATTGCCTATTTTACGGGCACAAAATATGAACTATACAATGGTAGCAGAAAAAGTGGATCCTGAGGACTGGGCAACACCATCAACAAATGAATTAGTAAAGCGTGCTCTTAATCCCGTTTATAAGGGAGAGGGAAATATTATTCTTCTCCATGATGCGGGAGGGAATCGTACCCATACGGTAGAGGCGTTGCCGATCATTATTAAAGACTTAAAAAAGCATGGATATAGTTTTGTAACAATTTCAGATTTAATGAATAAAGAACGTGATGAAATTATGCCTCCTGTTTCTTCTGAGGGGAAGCAATATTTACTTTACAATAAAGCTGTCTTTTCAGGGGCGGGATACTTTAAACATATATTAACAACTATTTTTTATATCGCTATTGGATTAGGGATTTTTCGATTCTTATTCTTAATTTATTTTGCATGGAAGCAGAAAAGAAAAACGCTATCTCGCACTATTCATTCGTCCTATCAACCTTTTGTTAGTGTTGTCATAGCAGCATATAATGAAGAAAAGGTGATAGCTAAGACGATTCGCTCAATTTTGGATAGTAAGTATGGAGAATTTGAAGTTATTGTTGTGGATGACGGATCGACAGATGGTACGTCAAAAGTAATGCAAGAAACATTTTATAAACACCCTAAAGTTCGTTTCATTCAGAAAGAAAACGGCGGGAAATCATCGGCAATGAACTTAGGGTTTCAACAATCGCGAGGAGAGATTATTGTCACTTTAGATGCGGATACTATTATTGCGCAAGACGCCATTTCTCTCATGGTTAGACACTTTGAAGATCAAAATGTAGCAGCAGTTTCAGGTAATGTCAAAGTGGGGAATAGACGAAACTTGTTAACTACTTGGCAACATGTTGAATATATAACAGGATTTAATTTAGAACGTAGAGCTTTTGATGAATTAAATTGTATTACAGTAGTTCCAGGGGCTATTGGGGCGTGGCGTAAGAAGAATGTAGTTGAATCGGGATATTTAAGCGAAGATACATTAGCAGAAGATACAGATCTTACTATTACATTTTTACGTCAAGGACATAGAATTGTATATGAAGAAAAAGCGTATGCTTTTACGGAGTCACCTGAAGATGTGAAAAGTCTCATTAAACAGCGATATCGTTGGTCATATGGTACACTCCAATGTCTTTGGAAACATCGAAAAGCATTGTTTCATACAAAACAAAAAACGTTAGGATTTATTGCATTGCCTAACATGTGGTTATTCCAATATGTTCTCCAATTTATTGCTCCTTTTGCAGATATATTAATGATTATGGGGCTATTTAGTAGTGATCCGCTAAAAGTTTTAGGATTTTATTTTGTATTCTTTTTAATGGATCTTCTCGCTTCTCTGTTTGCATTTAAATTAGAGGAAGAGAATCCGAAACCATTAGTATGGTTAATTTTACAACGTTTTATTTATCGCCAATTTATGACTTATGTTGTCATTAAATCTATATTCTCATCGATTCGAGGAGTAGCTGTAGGGTGGAATAAGCTAAAGAGAATGGGAAGTGTTAAACATTCTACAGAACAAAAGGAGGCATCTTAAGAGAGCAGGTTATCTGCTCTCTTTTTTATTGATTTTAGTGAGCTGAGTGTAGAGTACATACATCTGTATCTATAAGAGTTCTAATAGTGAGACATTATGTGAAGATACTCCTTTAGTTTCGAGAAAAAGTTTTTTTATATTTTTTTAAAATGACGGACATAAAATCGTATATACCTTCGAATTATATATATGGATAACATAAATATGTATATAAAAGGGGAGCAATAAGATGAAAGAACAAAAAGAAATGTTTGAAGAAATCTCTGAAGTACTAAAGGTATTGGCGCATCCTGTTCGTTTATCATTAGTAAAAATAATGCTTGCAAAAGGTCCTACTAATGTAACAACAATGTATGGGGATTTGGAAATGCCTCAAAGTACAATTAGTCAACATTTATCTAAACTAAAAGCTGCTAAAATGGTTACAGGTACTCGGAAAGGATTAGAAATTTATTATGAAGTAACTGACAATCGCACAAAATCAATATTAGCATGTTTAGTTTAAATGCTGACTTCTATTTCAAAATAAGAAACGCTATTCTTTTCTATGATTTTACAGAGAGAATAGCGTTTTTTATTTTTAAGGAGTATCTTTTTATTAGCTTGATGGTGATATGGTATTATCTCTAAAATAAAAAAATATTGATTTCGCTTTTATTCTTTCTCAGGAGTTTGAGCTCAAAAGGCCGACTATCACTTTGTTTCCAATGCAGTGGACAGTGGAAGAACTTATATTTTTGAATAGAGGGAATTATATGTTTTTGATATATTAATAGTTAGGAACCACAAATAAGGGGTGAAGATATAGAAATGGAATTATTTGATTACTATAAACGAAAAGGAAAGTTGAAACTGTTAATTGGGACGGGTATTTTTATTCTTGCTTTATGCGCTGTATATGAAGATTGGGGACATATTAATTGGGAGCAGTTTATCTTTTTTGTTATCGCTGCTTCTATCTTTTTTGGGATTGGATTTTGGCAGTTAAGAAAAGGAAAGTTGATACAAAAGAATATGATAAAAAGTAATGCAACATTTTGGGATGTTGATACTTTGGTTGTATTAGAATTACCAAAACGAAACAAGCAATTTGGTCTATATCATCCTGATGGTAAGTATATAGCAGGAACAAAGATGGTTTCATCAAATATTCTTTTTTCAGTAATACCCTTTTTACATAATAAAGATGTTTACGGATTAGAAACGAGTAGCGGGGAAATTCTAGCTTATTTTCATACTGAAGTGGACGGATATGATTGGGTAGTCTATGATTCAAATTATAATCAGATTGGTATGTTTAAAGAAAAAATGATACAAGGATTTACTATGATACGAGGTACTTTGATGACAGATAAAGCCACAAAATTGTCAGATGTAGAAGTTGAGTTTGATTTTATTCAAAGTACTCTCCGTACAATAGATGGACGTACATTAGTAATTGGTAAGCAGGGATATATGCCTATAGAATGGAGTGAAAGGTTTATGGGTTTAAATGTACCTACTATTACCTTAGGTTCTAATGCGTCTAATAACGAAAAAATTCTCGGTTTAGGTGTGCTCCTTTATAGTTTACGTACAATTGAGATTAGAAAAAGTCGGGCAAGTGTTTAATGAGGTAGAAGTAGTGTTTATATGCGAAATTGTATAGAAATCTCATTTTTCTAATTATATCTTTTTAGATTGATGGATGTGGGGTCACGTCCATCAATCTAAGAAAACAAGTTAGCCCAAAAACGATAAAAATAAAATTTATAAAAACACAAAATATAAACATTGAGGATTAAACAAAGTATATAGTGCCTTTTTAGTCATGTAATCTTTTGAGCTGATGATCTTTTCCCCATTCAAATAGTTCATTCATAATTTGCATTAAAGATTTCCCGTATTCGCTTATTGTGTACTCAACCTTTGGTGGTACTTCTTGATATACAGTACGATGGATAATCCCATCAGCTTCAAGTTGCCGAAGTTGTTGAGTCAGAACTTTTTGCGTAATGTTTGGGATTTCTCGTCGGATTTCATTTGTTCGCATTTTTCCATCCATCAAAACACATAAAATATGAACTTTCCATTTTCCACCGATTACATCGAGCGTCGTTGCAATTGGACAGTTATCATTTTGATTCATATAACACCTCCAAAGGTACCTCAAGGTTCCTATAGCACCTGAAAGTACGTACTTTTCAATTATATGTAATGCATTCATACTAATATGTAAAGGATTGATTCATTTATAAAGGGGATGGAAAATGATGAGAACACTTGTAATTGTAGCACACCCTCATATTGAAAAATCAAAAATTAATAAAAGATGGATAGAAGAACTTGAGAAACATTCAGATGAAATTACGGTGCATGAATTATATAAAGTGGCACCAAACTGGGAGTTTAATATTGAAGAAGAGCAAAAGTTATTAGTAGAACATGACAGATATATATTCCAATTTCCGCTTTACTGGTACAGCACACCGCCATTATTAAAAAAATGGTTTGATGATGTATTAACATATGGATTTGCATACGGATCAAAAGGGGATAAAGTGAAGGGAAAAGAGTTTGGTGTAGCAGTTTCTATAGGTGGATTAGAAAAAGATTATGAAAATAGCGGAATTACGATGGATGAGTTGACGAAACCATTCCAAGCTACATGCTTATATACAGACATGAAATTTATACCTTCATTTTATTTATATGGTGCCGAATATAAATTAAGTGATGAAGAGATTGATAAAAGTGCACCTGAGTATGTGCAATATGTAATGAACAAGAAGTATTCTAATATATAAGAGGAAATAGCCATTTACTTGTGAAGTAAATGGCTATTTTATATTCTTGTTATATTCACTAAGTGTAATCTTTAGTAAATTAATAGTTAATCTGGTAAAATAAAAAACCTAACATATATAAAGGGGAGTTTTACTTGAGAACGATGCAAAAATTATTACAAAAAAGAGCAATGCAATCACCAAATTTGGAAGCGCTTGTAGGCGGAGGGAAAAGATATTCGTTTCAGCAATATAATGAACGAGTAAATCAGCTTGCACATTATTTATTACATAATGGTGTGCAAAGAGGAGATCGTATAGGAATACTATGCAAAAATAATCACCCATTTCCAAGCGTTATGATGGCAAGTTTAAAAATTGGAGCGGTATGTATTCCGCTAAATCATCAGCTTACTGTATATGAATTAGAAACGATTGTAAAAGAAGCGAAATTAAAAGTGTTAGTTATTGATGAAGAATTTAGTGAAGTGTTATTAAATGTTGATGCTGTTAAAGAAATTCCTTATGTAATTCAAACGACAAAAGAAGGCTTTGGTTCATTTGAATTAGAGTTGCAAAAACAGCCAATGACAGAACCGAACGTAGAAGTTCATGAAGAAGACGATGCCATTTATTTATTTACTTCAGGAACGACTGGACAGGCAAAAGCATGTGTAATTGGTCATAAAAACTTACATCATTATTTTGATGAGATTGCAGGACAAAGAGAAATTCCAGCAGGTGAACGCTTTTTATCCGTGCATCCATTATTTCATATGAGTGGCGTGCTTTCTATTTTAAATTGTATTTATCATGGTGTTACGATGATCTTCTTAGCTGATTCGAATCCTACTCTTATTTGGGATAAGATTGAAGAAGAGAAAATTACTACGATGCTTGCATTCCCGGCTGTTTATAGCTATATGCTTGATGAACTAAATAAAAAAGAACGTAACATCTCTACTTTTAAAGTAGCACAAAGCGGTGGAACAAAAGTGCCAGAAACACTCATCCAAAAATATATGGAAAAAGGAATCTATATGGTGCAAGGCTATGGTAGTACAGAAGGTTGGGTTGTAACATCATGGCATCCAATGATGGGAAAAGAAAAGATGTCTTCTGTTGGAAAAGCCTTGAAAAATGTAGAGGTGAAAATTGTTCATCCAGAAACAGGACATGAACTTAAAGCAAATGTAGTTGGAGAGATTCATGTAAGAAGTCCATACATGTTTAAAGGGTATTGGAATAATGAAAAGGCGACAAAGAAGGTAGTAAAAGATAATTGGTTTAACATGGGCGATGCTGGCATGATAGATGATGACGGATTCTTGCATATTATGGGAAGATATAAAGACGTTATTATACGCGGTGGTGACAATGTATATCCAGACCAAGTAGAAGATGTTATTCATGAAATACATGGTGTTTTAGAAGTGGCAGTAGTTGGAGTTCCAGATGAATTTTGGGGAGAGGTTCCAAGAGCTTACATTGTGAAGGATGGCGAAACAACAGTAACAGAAGAAAGTATTATTCAGTATTGTAAGGAGAAGTTAGCAAGTTACAAAATTCCAGAAGTGGTATTCGTAGAAGAATTACCGAAAAACGCTTTAGGGAAAGTGTTGAAGAGGGAATTAAGGGATGTAGTTCTTGTGAAATAAAAATGTTATTAAACGATGAAGAACCCAGTTATGTATAAAGCATGACTGGGTTTTTGTCTATCAAAACATAATAATTTACTAGATTTTGTATTTTGTGTAAGATAATAAAGAATATTCAAATATTAATTAAGGGAAGAGATGTAAATGAAGCTACCGCTATTACAGGTAGAGACAGAGAGATTGATGATCCGTCCGTTCCAAAATGATGATTATGAAAGTTGGTTAGATGGATTTCATAAGAGGTTACCATCGCAGTATAAATATGACGATGGTTATCAAGTTATGGCATCATCAACGAAAGAATGGTTCACGGAATGGATTAGAGGCTTTGATGAAGCAGCACATCGAGATGAGATGTACGTATTAGGTATTTTTCGTAAAGAAGACGGAGCTAATATTGGTAAGCTAGAGCTGATTAAAATTTTACGTATGGACTATCAATGGGCGATGATGGGATATTCCATACATAATCAATACTGGAAAAACGGATATGGCATGGAAAGTGTGAAAGCTGCAGTATCGTTATTTTTTAATCGTCTTCATTTTCATAGAATCGAATTACATATACATGTTGGTAATGAACCATCCGTTCGTCTTGCGGAAAGAGCCGGTTTTTCTTTTGAATGCAAGAGAGAGGCGTTTTCATTAGAGAATGGTAAGTGGATGGATTTTCTTATTTATTTTAAAAATAAGGAGATGAATATATGAGAGTTCTAATTACAGGTGGAAATCGCGGATTAGGGTTACAGTTAGTAAAAGTGTTTCATGAAAATGGACATATCGTTTATCCGTTAGTTAGAACTGAGGTTGCGTTAACACAATTGAAGAAAATGTTTAGTTGCAGATGTTTTCCTATATTGGCAGACTTATCGATTGATGAGAGTACGGAGCAAATGAAAAACCAGCTTGAGGAATATACAGAGTATATTGATCTAGTTATAAATAACGCAGGAATTACTGGAAAGGAGACTGAGGTTTTACATACGAATTCAGAAGAGTTAACGGACTTATTTAATATTCATTGCTTAGGTGTAATTCGAGCTGTAAAAGGTACATATGTGGCTTTAGCTAAATCGGATCATCCGAGAATCATAAATGTGTCCTCTCGGTTAGGTTCATTGCATAAAATGGCCAACAAAGAGTTTTCGCAAGGCCATTTCTCATATTCATATCGAATTGCTAAAGCTGCACAAAATATGCTAACACTCTGTTTACAACAAGAGTTTGAGGATAAAGGAATTCGTGTAACTGCTATTCACCCTGGAAAATTAAAGACTGAAATTGGTGCTTTTGATGCGAATATGACCCCGGCTGAAGGAGCAAAAAATATATATGATTGGATAATAGATTCAAATGAGGATGTTTCAGGGAAGTTTATTGAGCCAGGTGTAGGTGAATTAAAGTGGTGATATACGATCTTGCAATCATTCAGAATTTGTTTGGCCCTTCTAAAAAAGTATTAAATGGCTTACCAAATGCAGTAACGATTGAAGAAATCGAAGAAGACGTTTTGTATAACGTACAAACATATAAAGAAAAGATAAGTAGATTTGAAGAGGTTTGTTTTAATTGGGAGTTAAAAAGAGCGAGTATTGTATTAAACAAAAGGTTTAGTAGTTATAACTCAAGTGTGAGAGTGTTACTTGATGCCGGTTTTTCTTTGCACGCAGCAAAGATAGAAGTATGTAGAGAATTGAACAATATAGAAGAACTTGAAAGACAATATACATATCGATCAATAGCAGAAGGAACGTTATCGGAAAAAGAATTTAAATATATTTGGGAACAATGTATGTCGGGTTCAGGGAATCAAACTTCAATTTTAACTATCGATGAACATTTTTATTCCGTACAAACAGAGTTAGGTAAGGGTTGGGAAAAGTCATGTATTGTTTTTTATGATAAAAATGAGCCGATTGGTATGTCCATACCGCATATAGAAACTGGAACAGAAAGTGAAGGACGATTATTTTATTTTGGGGTAATGCCTTATTATCGGGGGAAAGGAATTGCTTCCCGGCTGCATCTTCAATCTTTACATATGTTAAAGGAAATAGGGGCTACTTATTACATCGGAAGCACACATACTTCAAATGAAAAGATGCAGAGAATATTTTGGAGAAATAATTGTTCGTTGAAAACGGAGATAGAGCTTTATTATAAAATTTTTAAAGAAGGTTAGGAGAAAAGAAAATGAAGACTATAAACGTATTTCATTATGACGCATTTACGAATAAATCGAATATGGGTAATCCAGCAGGTATTGTATTAGATGCAGATGGATTAACAGAAGAGGAAATGCAGCGTATTGCTGAAAAAGTTGGATTTAACGAAACAACTTTTGTTCTTTCCTCAGAAGTAGGAGATATAAGAATGCGCTACTTTACACCTGGTTTTGAAATGGATTTATGTGGTCATGGGACAGTTGGGACAATATTTGCTTTGCGTGAAAGAGGTTTATTAGAAGAGAAAGCAAGCCTTACGATTGAAACGAAGGCCGGGATTTTACCGATACAAATAGGTGTAAATGAAAATGGAGAAACCTTTATTAAAATGAGGCAGGCAGCACCTCAGTTTAAAGAATTTACAGGTTCAAAAGAAGAATTAGCTCATAGTATCGGTTTAGAAGTAAATGATTTAGATGTAAGTTTACCGATTGTATATGGAAGTACGGGGAACTGGACCGTAATTGTACCGGTTAAAAATCTAGATGTATGTGAGAGAATGAAACCTAACAATGAGGTGTTTCCATCGGTATTAAAAGAAATACCTAACGCTTCTATTCACCCAATTTGTCTAGAAACTTATGACGAGAAGGTACATATGCATGGGCGTCATTTCTCATCAGCTTATGCTGGAACGATTGAAGATCCCGTGACAGGAACAGCTTCAGGTGTAATGGGAGCATATTATGCGACGTATGTGAAGAAAGATTTTGACCATGAAATGGAGTTAATCGTTGAACAAGGGCAAGAAATACATAAAGATGGTCGTGTAACGGTATATATAACGAAAGATGTAGAAAGTGAGAAGTTACAAATAGATATTGCTGGAACAGCGGTATATGTGAAAGAGTTTGAAGTTTTAATATAAAGTGAAACTTTAATCAGTGGGTGGGGCATCCCCACTGATTATTAGTTGAACCAATCGGGCTTTTACGGGCAGTTGATCCCCAACCTAACTTCTTTGCTTCCGTTGAATTTTGAGGTGAGGGTCTTACTGCCCGTTAATGCGGGATAAAAAAGAAAGCCCAGCATACATCCGGACTTTCACTATCTGTTCAATACTTCAATATACGAAGCATCTCCAGTTGTTCTTAAAGCAGAGCGGAAATTGTTATTTTCTAACGTTTTAGCGACTTGTTGTAACTGCTGTGCATCATCATGATGGATGAGTAAGCTGTCAGCACCGCTTTCCTCTATATGAATGTGTTCGACATTTCCGATGGCATCATGTACAGCTTTTAAAAATTCAGGTTTCATATTGTCCTCCTATATGTATGTAACGTTGTTGTTAGTATTTCCTTATTTTTGAAATGTAAAAGTGAATGAATTTTTGTTATATTATGATTTTGGAAGGTATTTACTATTTGTTTGTCAAATAATAGTAAAGTTGTCTTTTGAATTGAAGAAATCTTCGGGATTAAAGGGTGAGGGAATGGACATTTCAACAATCGCTGCACAACTAGTTAAGGAGAACGTGATTTCACATTATCCAACTAGCGTAAAAGTGTTAAACGGAGGAACGACAAGTACTGTGTATTTGTTGGACGAAAAATACGTTGTAAAACTTAATGAAGCGGAAGTAATACGTGAAGAAGCTATTTTTCTTTCTTTTTATGAAAGGAATACTTTGTTTGCAAATCTTTTGTATAAGGAACCTTTACATACATATATTGTGTATTCTTTCCTTGAAGGTAGTACTTCGTGCGGACGAGGACAAAAAAGAATTACGCTTAGTACCCTTGTAAAAGAAGTTATTAATAAGTATGAAATAGTTTCACGTATAGATGGCTGGGGTTGGAAAGAAAGTCCGGTTCAATCTTGGAATGAATTTTTAACGACAAATGTGGTGGAAGCTCATAAAAATGTAAGACCGTACATAAGTGAGGAAGAGTATAGAAAAGTTCTTAAGTTAGCGAATAGGGATGCTGGAATAAATCAGCCATTTTTATTACATGGTGATCTTGGATTTCATAATTTTATATTTCAAGGAAATGAGTTGCATGGTGTAATTGATCCCCTACCAGTGTTAGGAGATCCTATATACGATTTAATTTATGCGTTCTGTTCAACCCCGGAAGATGTAACGAAAGAAACGATTGATTATGCGATGAAACAATGTGTATTTCATAAAAAAGAACGTGATTTATATGAAGAAATAGTTATAGGATTATATTTGCGTATAGATACGTGTTTAAGACATCACCCGAAAGATTTAGAAGATTATTTAGTAGCTTGGCGTTATTGGATGGACGAGGTTGAGGTGACTTTATAGTACAAATATTTTTGGGGGGATCGTGAAATGAATGTTTCAGAAGCGAAAAAGGATTTAGCAATCAAAACGAAGCGAGGATTACCGATTATATTAGCTGGTGTTTTATTTTGGATAGTTATGAGTATAATGGGCTTTGTTCTTTCTGAAAAACAAGTGGTGTGGGTATATTTAATCGGTATGGGATGTGTGTTTCCTTTTGGATTAATGATAGCTGCTATATTGAAAATTGATATGTTTGCGAAAGGAAACCCGTTAGGGGTTTTGGCAGGATTAATTGGTGGGATAAATGTATTGAATATTCCGCTTGTATTACTTGCCTATTTTCAATTTCCAGAATGGTTACCTTTTGTAGTAGCGATGTTAATAGGTGTTCATTTTATCCCGTACGTATGGATTTATGAAAGCAAAAGTTATGGTTTATTATCCGTAGGGACTGTATTCGTAACGTCAGTTTGCGGGATTCTTTTTGCAGAAAAAGGATTTACTGTCATTCCATTATCCGTTACAGGTGTTTATTTACTTACTTTTATCAGTTTATTAATTGAAAATAAAAAAGCAGATCATTATCAACAAAAATCAGCTTAATAAAAATAGAGGGATAGGGGAAATTATGATGAAAAATTTCGTTTGTACAACGTGTGGCGTGCAGTATGCAGCGGGTGTAGAAGAACCAGTGAGTTGTCATATTTGTGATGAAGAGAGACAATATGTGAATCCGAAAGGGCAGTCTTGGACGACGCTAGAAAGCTTACAAACAAGTGATACATATAAAAATGAAATAATCGAAGAGGAAAATGGGCTTTTTAGTATTACAACAAAACCAGGATTTGCGATTGGTCAAACGGCATATGTAGTGAAAACAGAATCATATCGTTTACTATGGGACTGTATTACTTATTTAGATGAAACGACAATTGCGAAAATAAAAGAGCTTGGTGGACTAGATGCAATTGCCTTGTCTCATCCTCATTATTATTCAACACAAGTAGAATGGGCAGAGACATTTGATGTACCGATTTATATACACGAAGATGATAAAGAGTGGGTGATGCGCCCGAGTAGTCGTATTATTTATTGGTCTGGTGAGTCTTTACAATTAGCGGATGGATTGGTTATTCATCGTTTAGGTGGTCATTTTAAAGGTGGATCTGTCTTACATTGGGAAGAAGGTAATGATGGGAAAGGAATTTTGTTAACAGGTGATATTATTCAAGTTGTAGCGGATGAACGATGGGTAAGCTTTATGTACAGCTATCCAAACTTAATTCCATTACCAGCGAGAAAAGTGGAAGAAATGGTGAATCGAGTGAAGCCGTTACAGTTTAATCGTTTATACAACGCTTTTCATCGAGTAGTAAAAGAGAATGCAATTGAGGCAGTGGAACGTTCTGCTGAAAGATATATTAAGGCGGTAGAAGGAAAGTTGTTTCATACGTAAAAGGAGAGTTAGTTTTATGAAAACGTTAGTATGCTTTGGGGATAGTATTACAGCTGATGAAATGTTTTTCAATGGAACACCGAGGTTAACACCACGTTTGCGAGAGATGTTTCCGAATTGGAACGTAGTGAATGCAGGTGTTCCAGGTGATAATACGTTTGATGCGTTAAAAAGGATTAAAGAAGATGTATTATCACATAAACCAGATTTCGTAACAGTTTTTCTTGGTACAAATGATGCAGTCTCTTTTTCGCAAGGGTCATTACAAGCATACAAAGAAAATTTAGAGAAGATTGTGAACCATATTTCTTCAGGTAAAGTACTGCTTATTAGTCCTGCCCCAGTTGATGAAGAAAGACAGCATAATAGAACAAATGAAGTACTCGGTCAGTATGCAGACGTGGTAGAGGAAGTGGCGAAAGAAACAGGAAGCTATTTTCTAAATTTGTATGCTGAAATGATTCAAGAACGGAATTATAAAAGGTTTGTAGAAAATGATGAAAGAGATGGGCTACACTTTGGACCAGAAGGCTATGAGTATGTAGCGAAGTTAATTGGTGAAAAGTTAAAAGGGATTTTATAAAAAAGCAAAGCGATATCGCTTTGCTTTTCATTGTTTTTAATAGCTCAATCTAGAAATGCTTGTTGCAATGCTTTCAGTCCATCACTGTAAATACTATGAAAAAGGTTTATTGCCTCTTCATCACTAACTTCAACAGGAGTGAACGTACCAGACCACTCTACTACCGATGTGTTACTTTCAGTACCTTCTTTCACCTGGATTGTAGATAAATAATTAGTGACTGGGAATGGTGCATTCATGATTGAATACGTGTAGTATCGTTCTTTCTCATTGAATACTTCTAATCGTTCTATAATCGTGTCACCATCTGGATTAGCTAGGTGACGTACACGACCGCCTTCCGTTAATTTACTGTTAGGTATATAAGGTAACCAGTCTGGAAGGGAGTTGAAACCTCCGATTAATTGCCATACTTGTTCAGGTGAACCGAAAATTTCCATAGATGTAGTAGTCTGTGCCATGTTCATTACGCTCCTTTTCATCCCGGTATTTGCGGGTAAATAATCAGTGGGGATTGCCCCACTGATTAAGGTTTCAATTTATTTTACGTTGATTGGTAGTGGTGCATTAGGTGCTACTAGTTTTTGTTCGCGCATTTCTTCCCAGAATGCTGCTGGAATTACTGTATTTAAGGCGTTTTGGTCTTCTACAATTCGTTCCGGTTTACTTGCACCAGGAACAACGGCAGCAACTGCTGGATTCGCTAGTGAAAATTGTAATGCAGCAGCTTTGATACTGATTTCGTGACGATCTGCAAGAGCTTTGATTTTCTCAACTTTTGCAATGATTTCTGGTGATGCTTTTTGATATTCGAAGTGAGCACCCCCAGCAAGAATACCTGAGCTATATGGGCCACCAACAACAATATCCATATTATGCTTAACAGCTGCAGGCATTACTCGTTGCAATGCACGCTCGTGGTCTAGTAATGAATAACGACCAGCTAGTAAGGATATATTTGGCTGCGCTTCTTCTAAATCAAGCATTAGTTCAATTGATTCTACTTTGTTTACTCCAAGTCCCCAGCCTTTAATAACGCCTTCTTCACGTAAACGTGTTAGTGCACGGAATGCTCCTGTTCGAGCTGTTTCAAATTGTGAAATCCACTCATCACCATAAAAGTCTTGAGCTAAATCATGAATGAAAACAAAGTCTAGACGATCTGTTTTTAAACGTTTTAAACTTTGCTCAATAGAACGAAGTGTTGCATCTGCACTATAGTCATTGATCATTTTATTTTTGCGGCCAAATTCGAAAAGTCCGCCTTTTTCACCTAAATCACGTGCAGATGGATCTTCTAGTTCATCTGAAATCGTTCGACCGACTTTTGTGCTTAAAAAGTAATCATCACGATTTCTTTTTGATAGTGCTTCGCCAAGACGAATTTCTGCTAAGCCAGATCCATAAAGTGGAGCTGTATCAAAGTAACGAACGCCATTATCCCAAGCAGCATCCACTGTAGCGATTGCTTCTTCTTCTGGAATATTACGGTACATATTTCCTAGTGGTGCTGTACCAAAACCAATTTTTTCTTTTAGTAATTTACTCATTATTAATATCCTCCTAAAATGTATTTGAAAATTAATTCATCATTGTGAATGGATGTGAAAATGAAAATATGTCATTTCATCGTCGGACAAAATGTATGATAAAAATACTCACTTTAAAGTACCGGGACAAGAATGTAATTTCTAATACTGCATGACTCACTCAACTCTTACAAATGCTATTATGAAATGTATTTTACATAATGAAAAGTACGTACTTTAAAGTGATATAGATACTAAAAAGTAATACAGGTACTTTTTAGTGCCGTACTACTCATCTGCTGTTTACGTATGCTATTATGAAACATGTTTAATAGGATAAAAAGTACGTACTTTAAGGTGCTATAGATACTTAAAAGTAATATTTAAATCTTTAGCTTACTTGCCTTATCACATTATTAAAGGAGATTTTTATATGAAAACATACAATATTCCTGTAGAGGCGACTTTACAGGTTATCGGTGGGAAGTGGAAAGTAGTGATCCTTTGTCATTTAAAGAAAGATAAAAAGAGAACGTGCGAATTAAAACAATTAATGTCTGGTATTACACAAAAGATGTTAACGCAACAATTACGTGAATTAGAAGAAGATGGTGTAATCGAGAGAAAAGTGTATAACCAAGTGCCGCCAAAAGTAGAGTATTCGTTAACGGAATACGGTCATTCTTTAGATGCTATACTCGATTCTCTTTGTAACTGGGGAGAACATCATCTTGAAAAGAATGGCAACACGTCTATGCTCATTACAGCAGAATAAACAAGAAAAAAACGAACGAGAATACGTTCGTTTTTCTTTTTGTATATAGGAATATTTTTAAACGGCATAATTACTTTTTGGTAATATAGGTACTTTTTTGTGCTGTAGGAACTAAAATGTGCCGTATAGAAAATTATTTGTTTTTACGTAACAATAGAGAAGAAATTTAGAAAAAAGGAGGGAGATCGCGTGAAACAATACAATATACCGATAGAAGCAACTTTAGAAATTATCGGGGGAAAGTGGAAAGTCGTCATTTTATGTCACTTAACGAAAGGAACGAAGCGAACGAGCGAGTTGCAGCGTCTAATTCCTGAAATTTCTGTTAGAATGTTGACGCAACAATTACGTGAGCTAGAAGATGATGGTGTGATTACACGTGAAATCTATAAAGAAATTCCACCCCGAGTAGAATACTCCTTAACTGATTATGGGTGGTCTTTGCAAAATGTATTAAATCAATTGACCGTATGGGGAGAACGATGCATAGATAGAAAAAATAGTAAAGTTAAGTGAAATCTATATATGTAATATTGAAACGCCACCTATTGATGAGGTGGTGTTTTTTCAGTATAAAACTTTAGAAAGTTACTACGGTGAAAAGTAGGGATCTATACCAGAATAGCAGTTGTTTTAGCCGTGATGAATAATGGATTAAAGTTTTCATAGGTACTTAAAAGTGCCTTCATCACTTTAAAGTACGTACTATGCTTCATAATATAACCGTTTTATAATGACACTCGTAGCAAGAAGTCATAACGGTTTTAAGCTATGTTCAAAAAGACTTATTAACTAGTATAGTTTTTTGTTCAATTTCTTTAGTAGGAGATGTTTATATGGTTGAAGAACTTTTTTATAAAAAAATACTTAAAAATCTTTTTTCAGATCCAGTTCAAATTACACTTTGGAATGGAGAAACAATACAATATGGAGAAGGGGAACCTCAATTTCATGTAACATTCCATAAGCCGCTTTCAAAAAAAGAGATTGCTAAGGATCCTTCTATCGCATTCGGTGAAGCATATATGAATGGAGATCTTGAAATAGAAGGGAATCTTGAAAAAGCAATTCAATCAATTTATAAAAGGCAGGATAGCTTTTTAGGTGATAGTAAGTTGCAATATTTCAAAAGTAAATGGAATTTCTCAAAACAAAAAAATAAAGATGATATTGCTCATCATTATGATATTGGGAACGATTTCTATAAATTATGGCTAGATGAAACAATGACGTATTCTTGTGCGTATTTCCAAAATGAGCAAGATTCTTTAACGACAGCTCAGCATAATAAAGTGAATCATATTTTGAAAAAGTTGAACCTTCAAAAAGGTGATACGCTATTAGATATTGGTTGCGGGTGGGGTGAGCTCATTACAGCTGCCGCTAAGCAGTACGGTGTGAAAGCGATGGGGGTAACGTTAAGTGAGGAACAATATGCTAAGACTTCCGAGCGAATTAAACAAGAGGGACTTACGGATTTAGTTGAAGTATCTTTACTTGATTACCGCGATATTAAGAATCGTAAATTTGATAAAATTGTTAGTGTAGGTATGATTGAACATGTAGGAAAAGACAACATTACACAATACTTTGAGACAGTGAATGCACTACTAAATGATGGTGGGATTTCTCTACTTCATTGTATTACTTCCCCGGCCAATGGTGGTGCTACGAATGGTTGGATTGAAAAATATATATTCCCTGGCGGATATGTTCCTGCTGTTAACGAATTAATCACGAACATGACAAACGAACAATTTTACATTGTTGATGTGGAAAGCTTACGTAGACATTACGGGAAAACATTACAGCATTGGGCTCGAAATTTTGAAAACGTACTGGAGGAAGTTCGCAAAACGAAAGATGAGCGATTCATTCGTATGTGGCGCTTATATTTAAATGCATGTGCAGCTTCGTTCTTTACAGGTAATATTGATTTACATCAATTTGTATTTACAAAAGGTATTAACGATACAATTCCGATGACACGTTCTTATATGTATGAATAAGAGCATGTAATGAAGCAGCTCTGTAACTACTCATCGAGTGTAAATAAAATGATGGTAGGACATAAGTCTATAACTTAAAGTCGAGATCGGAATCAGAAAATGATTCCGATCTCGACTTTTTTGTATATAATTTTAAAAACAAAACTATATACTTTTAATAATAAAAATATATAATAAAAATAGAATCAAAAATTTATGAGCAAGGAAGTTGAAGAATATGACATTAACAATGGGCTTTATTGGATTTGGAAAATCAGCTAACCGCTATCACTTACCGTATGTGAATATACGTAAAAATATAAAAGTAAAAACGATTTTTGCTCGCCAAATTAATGAAGAATTAGCGGCTCCATATAAGGAAAAAGGTGTTAGTTTCACTACTGATTTGAACGAATTGTTGAATGATAAAGAAATCCAAGTAGTGACAATCTGTACGCCAGCACATACGCATTACGAATTAGCGAAAAAAGTTATACTTGCTGGAAAATCAGTTATCGTTGAAAAACCATTTTGCGATACAGTGGAACATGCGAAAGAATTATTAGCTTTAGGACGAGAAAAAGGTGTAGTAGTTATGCCTTATCAAAACCGCCGTTTTGATGGTGATTTCTTAGCGGTGAAGCAAGTTGTGGAACAAGGATTCCTTGGTGATATTGTTGAGGTTGAATCACATATTGATTATTTCCGTCCTGGTTCAATCACTCACGAAGGTCCGAAAGAAGAAGGTTCATTTTACAGTTTAGGTATTCATACGATGGACCGTATGATTTCACTGTTTGGCCGTCCAGATACGGTGACATACGATATTCGTAATAATGAAGTGGAAGGTGCGGTTGATAATTATTTCGATGTTGGTCTACATTACGGAAATAAGTTGAAAATTAAACTGAAAACGAACCATGTTGTAGCGAAAGATTATCCGCGCTTTATCGTTCATGGAACAAATGGATCGTTTATTAAATATGGTGAAGATCAGCAGGAAAATGATTTGAAAGCGGGTATTATGCCTGAGAGTGCAGGATTTGGTGAAGATTCACCGATGTACTATGGAATTGCGAAATATCGCAACGCAAACGGTGATTGGATTGAAAAACAAATTAAAACGCCACTTGGTGATTACGGTCGTTTTTATGATGCAGCGTATGAAACAATTGTAAATGGTGCACCAAAGCTTGTGAAAGACGAAGAAGCGGTAACGAATATTGAAATCTTAGAAAACGGATTTGCTGCGCCATCACCTTCCGTTTACAAACTTGAGGCTTTAAACTTAAATGAATAGAAGAGGGAATACAGCATAAAGGAGGTATGGAAATGGCAAGCGGATCCACACAAGTAAAATACCTCGGCATTTATCAAAAAATGAAACAGCAAATTTTAGACGGCGAATATAAGATTAAAGAAAAAATTCCAAGTAGCCCCGTCCTTGCTGAAGAATTTGATGTTTCTGTCCTTACTATAAAAAAGGCGCTGGATCTGTTAGTTAGAGACGGCTACATCATTCGCCGGCGCGGAAGTGGAACGGTCGTTCAAGATTGGCGTCAGCAAGAAAAGGCGCGAATGATTCAAACTTTAACAGGTACAAAAGCTGTTTATGGCAGTGAGGTAGAAAGTAAAATTATTGAGTTTACGATTGTCGGTGCCGATGAAGTCATTGCTGAAAAATTGGGTATTTCAGTAGGGGATTTTGTATATAAAATCATTCGCCTCCGCATCATTCACAGTATTCCAACGATTATGGAGCATACATGGATGCCGATCTCGGTCATTCCAGGTATTGAGGTTTCTGTTTTAGAGGAATCAATCTACTCCCACATTCAAAATAAACTAGGTCTTCAAGTGGGAACATCCGTTGTTAGGGTTAAAGGAATTCGCCCGGATGATAAAGAAAAGCAGTTTATGAACTTAACAAATCAAGATTTCTTAATGAGAGTTGAACAAGTGGCCTACTTAACGGATGGACGCACTTTTGAATACTCTTATGCTGATCACCTGCCAGAAACCTTTGAATTTGAAACAGTTATTACTGCAAAAAGTTATAAAGAGGTATAAAAAATAGGTTGGGGCACGTATTGCCTCAACCTATTTTCTGTTTTCAATATAGTAGGAACAGCTATTATTCATCTGCTGTTATAAGCATGGAAGTATTCCCGTTTTTTTCAAGATGAACTTCTCCCCAAGTGCAGAGGGAATCAAGTATGGCTCCTAAAGACGAACCGTAATCCGTTAAAGAGTACTCTACTTTCGGTGGCACTTGGTCATATACCTTCCTTTGGATTACACCATCTTCTTCTAGTTCCCGTAATTGTTGTGTTAACATTTTTTGTGTAATACCAGGCATTAAACGTTTTAATTCACTCGTTCTTTTTGTTCCTTTTTTTAAATGGCAAAGAATAACAACCTTCCACTTTCCGCCAATAACTTCTAAAGTCGCTTCTACAGGAATATTGTATGTCTTCATAAAAAAACTCCTTTGATGAATGTAGATTACAGTTTTGGACTTACATACGCTTTAATAATAAAATTATTTCTTTTTAGTGCCTATAACACTTTAAAGTGCGCACTAGTTATTGTGCGAAATATCGTTCATAATAACCGATGTAGAACTGTACTAGAAAGTTTATATGTTACTTTTTAGTACCTATAACACTTTAAAGTACGTACTTTTTATTATGCGGAATATCGTTCATACTAACACATGTAAGTAAGAAATGAATAAAATGTACTTTGAAGTGCATTTGGAATGGGTCGGCATAACACTATGGGGACATTCACAAAAAATGATTAATTAATCCAAGACTTAACATTTGATTAATAGAACTGTAAGGTTTAAAATTACAGTATAGATTTAAGAAGTGAGTTGTCATCATCTGTAAAATGTAGTTTCAACTATTTTATAAAAGAAGCATGCAAAGAACTGAGTAGTAAAAAATAAACGAAACATTGCCGAATAACTAACATTACGTGAATTTGATTCTAAACTGTAATTTTTTTTAATACATTTCAACAAACGATATTTAAAGTGTACATTTTATAAAGAACATTAAAGGAGTGAGTGAAATATGGTGGTTTTATATACAACAGCAAGCTGTGGTTCATGCCGAAAAGCGAAAGCATGGCTGGAGGAGAATCAAATTGATTATACTGAAAAAAATATCGTATCCAATTCTATGACAGTGGATGAACTTAAATCCATTCTTCGTTTAACTGAAGAGGGTGCCACTGAAATAATTTCAACTAGATCCAAAACTTTTCAAGACTTAAATATAAATATAGATGAGCTTTCGCTGAATGAATTTTATCAATTAATAATAGAGCATCCGCTAATGTTGCGTCGCCCAATTATGCTGGACGAGAAAAGATTACAGATTGGTTTTAATGACGAAGAAATTCGTAAATTTTTACCACGTAGCGTTCGAACATTTTTAAATATTGAACTGCAAAAGTTGGCTAATTAATAAGTAATATTTTTTAGGAAAAGTTTTTTGAAAGGAGAAAGCAGGAAATGATAGAAGTATGTGTTACAGTCAATTATAACGATAGAAATTATCAAACAAATGTTATTGTAAGTAAAGGTACGATATGGACAAAAATTAAACAATTGGCAGAAGAACAAGTCAAAAAGCAGTGGGGCTTTTAAATTGGATTATTTAAAAAGTGAAGTTACAAGTTAGAGGCTTTAAATAAACCCAAGACTTTTCAGGACTTAAATATAGATAAGAAATTTGTTTGAAAGGAGGAAGCAGGAAATGATAGAAGTATGTGTTACAGTCAATTATAATGATAGAAATTATCAAACAAATGTTATTGTAAGCAAAGATACGATATGGACAAAAATTAAACAATTGGCAGAAGAGCAAGTGAAGAAACAATGGAGTCTTTAAATGTATGTTTAACTTAAAAAGCTAAAGGGAGTTATGGAATCTATTTCTTTATGCTAAGAGTGGTTCTTATATATTTTAACGTTTGACTAACCTATCTGTAATATTTATGGCTACAGTATGTTAATATAGGAGAAACAATATTTTTGATCGTAGGAGGAAAACAATGAGCAGCGACTTTACTTTGGCCATACACAGTTTAACTTATTTAGCTTTACAGCCAGACCGGATGTCAACAAGTAATGCGATTTCAGAAAGTGCAGGTGTTCACCCAGTACGTATTCGCAAAGTACTAAGTTTATTAAAAAAACATAAGTTTATACAATCGAAAGAGGGGACTGGTGGCGGTTTTATTTTCGCCCGAGATTTAGATGAAGTTAATCTTTGGCATATTTATCAAATAACCTCTGAAGGTGCATTGCAGCCTAAGTGCCCAGAATCAAATGATCAGTGTATTGTAGGTTCAAACATGCGAAAAGTGCTGTTCACTATTTTCTTAGGTGCGGAAGAACATCTAGGTGAATATTTAAAGAACTATACAATGAAAGAAGTTGTTGATCTTATCAATCAAGAACGTTAAGTGGCTTACTTGTTATATAGAGCCGTAAGTTCTTACCATTGAAATGTAATGGAAAATATTACAGTTTAATTTCGTTTTTATCGTCACAAAAAATATTTATAAGAAGGTGAAAAAGTATGATGTCAAATAATAATCAAGTTGTAAAAGTAGGAGATTGGGTTCGTGGAATATCAAATGAGGGCGAATTTATAGTTGGTTATGTTGTATCGCTTGATGAAGTGGAAGATGTAGTTACAGTTAGTATTGTGAAACGCGATGACAAGTACACAAAAAACGAAGCGATTTTACTCTTTAGTAAACATGTTAACAAACTTCCTGAATCAAAGGTAATCAATAAGGAGCAAATCCTTTATCTGATAGACCTTGCATTATTAACAGGAGACGAAGAATGGTTTATCGAGCTCTCTTCAAAATTAAACTCGATAAAAGAGCTAGTTAACGAGGGGTTTTAAAGATTAAATGATTGGCTTTTAATAGGTTGAAACGTGCAATAAGCAATAATATCATCTCTAAGGAAATGATGTAAAAACGATTCATTATAAATATAGAAATATTCCTGAAGAAGAGTTGAAAAAACTCGAATTAAGATTACATTGCATTGAGTTGTTTGCACACCTCTGATAACAATTGTTATGTAAATAAGCTGCCCGATATGGGCAGCTTATTGTATTTTTGCGTTTAGCGTAGGTTTTTGTAAAATGTTAGCGGTCCTCTTATTGCCATCAAGTAAAAAGGTAGCTTCCTAAAAATGTATATGAATGCAATGTTGATAATATATATCCTGAAAATTAGTTTATACATTTAAAAAGATATTTCTTTTTAACCACATTAATTATTTATTAGAATATCTTTTTTGTTTAAAATAAATTTAAAACAAAAAAGAAGAATATAAGTATCTTTATAATGGATAACTTGAATAAGTAATATATGACTGTATTTTATGCTGCTTCATTCGGTTTTAAGCGATAGGAATAAGGGTTTCGTGCTAACTGTAACTTATTATCCATATAAAATTATATCCGTTAAATATTTCAGAAAATATAAAAATATTAATTTTATAAATATACACGTTATAATGAGGGCGTCGAGAGAAATTTTATTATCTCTGGAGAAAATATAAAAAATGCGATTATTAGTAAGAAAGGTGTGTGATTAGAGGCGAAATGTATGTAAAGTACTTCAGTGGCTTGTGTAAGCAATATCATCAGTGCTACCGAAGTTATGAAAGTTAATGTATAGAATTGAGAAAGAAATGCCTCGCAAATGAAGAGAGGCCGGTTTAGCTAAAATTACTGTTAAAAGTAAAAAAGAGAAACCATGAAGTAATACACTGTTATTAGAAATGTTGCAACGTATTTATGAAGTCTATTCTATATTGTTCTCTTAAGGGGTCTTTATATAAAGAGCGGATATTACGAGTAAACTTTTTTGTGAACGCTAACAATTATATTAGGACGCTAATTAGCGAATGTTTCAATTTGGATTCATTATGATGAAGGACATACAATGTGGGGCAACTTGTAAGGAATTCATTTTCCGGAAAGGGAATATTTGTTAGATGCAAAGAGAGATGCAGGAATAGATACAAGGGGGAGTTATTATATGAACGGGAATACTGCAAAGAAAATAGAAGTTCAAGCTGAAAATACCGCACTAAACAATGAGCAATATGCAGATCCGAAAAAGTGGCATAAGCAGGATACTACATGGGCACTCAGTCTATTTGGAACTGCAATTGGAGCAGGGGTGCTCTTTTTACCGATTAATGCAGGTTCAGGTGGTTTATTATCTTTACTGCTAATTACATTGCTTGCATATCCAGTTATGTACTACTCACATAGGGCGCTTGCTAAAATGATATACGCTTCTAATTCTGCTGATGAGGGGATCACAGGTACAATTAGAGAGTATTTTGGAAATAAAGCGAGTATCATTTTTAACATCGTATATTTCGGTTCAATTTATACAATCGTACTAATGTATTCGGTTGCGCTTACAAACACTGCAAGTAGTTTTATCGTGCATCAATTGCACATGCCAGAACCTCCAAGAGCAATTTTATCACTTGTATTAGTTCTTGGTCTTATCGCTATACTAAATTTTGGTCAAGATATTACTGTAAAGGTAATGAGTATGTTAGTGTATCCTTTCATCGTTTCTCTACTGTTTATCGCAATATCTTTAATTCCACAGTGGAATACGTCAATGCTTAGTTTTTCAGCTGTTTCAACTGCTTCAACAGGAACAGGCTATTTTGGGACGATATTGATGATTCTACCAATCATCGTATTCTCATTTAATCATTCACCTATGATTTCATCATTTGTTGTGAAACAGAGAGCTACGTATGGAATCGAAGCCACTGATGCGAAATGTGCGCAAATACAAAAGGTTTGTTATATCATGACATTCGCTGTTGTTATGTTCTTCGTTTGGAGTAGCGCATTGAGCTTGACTCCAGAGGATATAAAAATGGCAAAAGAACAAAACTTATCAATTCTTTCATATCTTGCGAATGAGCTTAATTCGCCTGTAATCACGATTGCAGCTCCAATTATTGCTTTTGTGGCTATTACAAAGTCATTCCTTGGCCATTATATCGGAGCATTTGAAGTAATGCGTGACATGATTATTAAGTTTGGTAAATCACGTGGAAAAGATATTGAAGAAAAAACAATTAAGACAATAATCCTTACTTTTGTTGTATTATCATGCTGGTTTGTTGCTTATACAAATCCAAGTATTCTTGGACTTATTGATTCTCTAAGCGGTCCATTAGT
This sequence comes from Bacillus sp. FSL W8-0519, assembly GCF_038005585.1. Classification (NCBI taxonomy): domain Bacteria; kingdom Bacillati; phylum Bacillota; class Bacilli; order Caryophanales; family Bacillaceae; genus Bacillus; species Bacillus sp. FSL W8-0519. Next base: position 3,219,143 of record NZ_JBBOTL010000001.1, on the reverse strand, counting down.
TGCTGCTATCTTATGTCTATTACCGATGTATGCGATTCAAAAAGTACCGGTATTAGCTAAGTACAAAGGGAAAATGAGTAACGTATTTGTTATTATTGTAGGTGTACTTACTGTTTTAGCAAGTATTAAGTCATTATTCTAATTCACGATTTTTGATTTTAGTGTCAAAGTAGTGGAATATGAAATATCTATTTTGGGACAAACTTCTCACGTTGGAGAGTTTGTCCTTTTTATTTAATCTATCAACAAACAGCCACCTTTTCAGAGATAAGGTGGCTGTTTCGGTATTAATTTATTTTTACTATTCACGTCTAAATGGGCCTTTTGGAGCAATGAGCTCTAAATTAGTACCATCTGGATCACGGAAGTAGGCAACGCCTGTACCAAATCCAGATTTCAAGCCGTCTTCTTCTTGGAAGATAATTGGCTCTCCATCTGGTTCTACCCCAATTGCTTTTAGACGTTCTACAGCGGCATCAATATCTTCTACTTCAAAACAAAGATGCATCGCACTAATTTGATCATTTGAGTAAGATACTTTATCTGATTTAGGGACAACGTATTCTAGAATGTCGATGTTCAAATTGTCTAAGTGTAGATTGGCATATTTAATACGAGTATCTTCAAGTCCTTGTGTTTGCGCCATTCGTTTCCCGCCAATTTCATCGATGTTTGATACTTTCTTACCTGTTAATGCTTCATAAAAAACGATAGATTTTTCTAAATTGCTTACTGTAATTCCGACGTGATTTACTTGTGAAAAGCCTGCTGTTTTTTCACTCATTTTTGTTACCTCCTATTTTTAGATGGTGTAATGTATCGTTTCACCAATCTTTTACTGTAATTAAAATGGGCCTTTAGTTGAAGTTCTATTCTAATTCGTTTTTAACAACTCAAAAGAAATATAAGAGTATTTTGTAGATAAGAAAAGAATCTAGTATCGGCTAGATTCTTTTCTTTTTCGTTTGTTTTTATACAAAAATTTGATGGGCTTGCATTACAGCCATTGAGCAAAAAAGTTTGATATGAAAAATATTATTCTTTAGTACATACATTTTTAAGATGTTAAATATATTTCATAATAGTCTCTGTAAGATAGGGATAAGTAAAATAGTACTTTAAAGTACCTATAGCACTTTAAAGTGCGTACTTTTTATAATTTTGAATATCATTCATAATAGCACCAGTAAGAAGAAAACAAGCTTTTCGGTACTAGTTACCACCGATGTTACAGCATTTTATTTAGAATCAAATTGATTGAAAGGTTGTACTATGTGGCCTAATAATTTCAAAAAATGCCGCAGTGGCATAAAACAATTATGGAGGTTAAAGATATGAGTTCTTCAAATTTAAATGAAATAAGTAAACAAATTTTAAAAGAGGAGGAAACACTTCAATTTACCTCTTTTACAAATGAAGATGCGTTGCAACTAGGTTTATTTATCGTGGAAACAGCAAAGCGAGAAGGAAAATTGATTGCTGTTGATATAACGAAAAACGGTGTGCAATTATTTCATTTCAAGATGACAGGGACAAATGCGGAAAATACGAAATGGATTGAGCGTAAAAAGCGAGTCGTTTCCCTGCATGATCGTAGCTCGTATTATATGCAGATACAAAGTGAAATAACTGGAATCTCATATAATGAAAAATATCTTTTAGATACTTCGGAATATGCTGCATTTGGTGGATGTTTTCCTATCAGAATAAAAAACGTAGGGGTTATTGGAATGATAACAGTATCAGGATTACCACCAGAAGAAGATCACGAATTGGTAGTAAGGGCAGTTAAAAATCATTTAAACCAATAGTTGTAGCTAGTGAATAAATAATTAATTAACTTTAGGGGGCAATACTATGCCATTAATTGAACTAAATACTTGGCCAACCATGTCAATAGAAGAAAAGAAAGAATTCATTTATAATGTAACGGAACTTACAATAAAACGATTAAAAATTGTCCCTGACAAAATTCAAGTGTTGATAACGGAACTTGAGAAAGAAAATTGGGGGAAAGCTGGAGCTGTAGCAAGTGATGCTACCTTTGCTGAGAAAAGTAGGGTGTCCAATTGGGAGACAAAAGAGTCCTACGATACATCGTCTGGTAACGTTGATGGAATGGCTATTATTAAGATTGATATATGGAATACATTTGATCAAGAGACGAAGGATAAGTGGGTAAATGAGCTTACACAATTAACCTCTAAATATACGCATGCACCTTTGGATAAAGTGCTAATTCTTATTCGTGAAATGATTCCAGGAAACTGGGGGCAAAGTGGTGTAACGGGAGCCGATAAAGATTTCCTTTCCAAAAGTCGTACATTTTAATGAATTAATAAAAAGGCAAAAATGAACATATTTCTGTTCGTTTTTGCCTTTTTTATTATTTGTTTGTGATAATGAACATGATCCTTTACATTTTCAAGTAATAGCCTCTAAAGTCGCCTCTCTAGGAAGAGAGTATTTCTCCATATGAAACCTTTCTTCGTTGAATGTAGATGTTAATTTTGGAGCAAAATAAGCTAGGTTATATAAATGTTACTTTTTTGTACCTATAGTACTTTAAAGTACGTACTTTTTATTATGTTAAATATCATTCATAATAGCACATGTGAGAGGGAAACAAGCTTTATGGTACTAGTAATTAACTATGTTACTTTTTAGTACCTACAGCACTTTAAAGTGCGTACTATTCATTATGTTAAATATATTTCATAATAGTACATGTAGGAGAGAGACAAGCTTTACGGTACTAAAAAGTATCTATCGTACTTTAAAGTGCGTTCTTTAAAAAGAGAATGAGACCATTCATAATAGCGTTTGTAGAGATTAAATATATGTTTTGAAAGATAAAAGGGCCTTTTTATCGCACTATTATGATAGGAATTATAGGGAAGAGGGGAAATCAATTGAATTCATATACAGCATCGTCTTCAGAAGTTCAGACGAATCGAAGAAGTATATTTGCGTTATTAGCGCTAGCAATTAGTGCGTTCGGGATTGGGACAACTGAATTTGTTAGTGTCGGTTTATTACCATCTATTTCGGAAGATTTACATGTGTCGGTGACAACAGCTGGTTTAACAGTTTCTTTATATGCGTTAGGCGTAGCATTTGGTGCTCCAGTATTAACGTCGTTAACAGCTAATATGTCACGAAAAACGTTATTAATGTGGATTATGATTATTTTCATTATTGGTAACGGAATTGCAGCTGTCGCAACAAGTTTCACTGTATTACTTATTGCGCGAATTGTTTCTGCACTTTCGCATGGTGTGTTTATGTCAATTGGTTCAACGATTGCTGCGGCACTTGTACCAGAAAATAAACGTGCTAGCGCGATTGCCATTATGTTTACTGGTGTAACAGTTGCAACTATTACAGGGGCACCAATTGGAACATTTATTGGTCAACAATTTGGCTGGAGAACATCATTTTTAGCAATTGTAGTAATTGGAATTATTGCCTTAATCGCAAATAGTATTCTCATTCCATCTAATATGAAAAAAGGTGCGTCTGTATCATTCCGCGATCAGTTTAAATTGATTACAAACGGAAGACTGTTACTAGTTTTCATCATTACTGCATTAGGATATGGGGGAACATTCGTAACATTTACGTATTTATCTCCGTTATTACAAGAAGTAACAGGATTTAAAGCTAATACAGTTACGATCATTTTATTAGTGTATGGAATCGCCATTGCAATAGGGAATGTGATTGGCGGGAAATTATCGAATCATAATCCGATTCGAGCGCTATTTTACATGTTCTTTATTCAAGCGATTATATTATTTGTTTTAACATTTACAGCGCCATTTAAAGTAGCTGGGTTAATTACAATTATTTTCATGGGACTATTCGCATTTATGAATGTTCCAGGGTTACAAGTATATGTCGTAATGTTAGCTGAACGATTTGTACCGAGTGCTGTCGATGTTGCATCGGCAATTAATATTGCGGCGTTTAACGCCGGGATTGCTCTTGGTGCTTATTTAGGTGGTATTGTAACGAATTCGTTAGGGTTAATTCATACGGCTTGGGTAGGCGGCATTATGGTAGTAGGTGCTGTTATTTTAACAGCATGGAGTATGTCATTAGAAAAACGAGATCAAGTAAAATAAAAGGAGAGAAAATATAATGAAAAACTTACAAAGTACAACAACATTGCATAACGGTGTAGAAATGCCTTGGTTCGGTTTAGGCGTATTTAAAGTAGAAGAAGGACCAGAACTTGTAGAAGCAATTAAATCAGCAATTAAGGCAGGATACCGTAGCATCGATACAGCTGCGATTTATGGAAATGAAGCAGCTGTAGGTGAAGGAATTCGCGCTGGTATTGAAGCGACTGGAATTTCAAGAGAAGAATTATTTATCACTTCAAAAGTATGGAACGCAGATCAAGGATATGAAGAAACAATTGCTGCATATGAAGAGAGCTTAAAAAAATTAAAACTAGATTATTTAGATTTATATCTTGTTCACTGGCCTGTAGAAGGGAAATATAAAGATACGTGGAGAGCGTTAGAAACGCTTTATAAAGAAAAGCGTGTACGTGCAATTGGCGTAAGTAACTTCCAAATTCATCACCTGCAAGATGTAATGAAAGATGCAGAAATTAAACCAATGATCAACCAAGTAGAATACCACCCTCGTTTAACACAAAAAGAACTACAAGCTTTCTGTAAAGAACAAGGTATTCAAATGGAAGCATGGTCACCATTAATGCAAGGTCAATTATTAGATAACGAAACATTACAAGAGATTGCTGAGAAACACGGCAAAACAACAGCGCAAGTGATTTTACGTTGGGATCTTCAAAATGGAGTAATTACAATTCCAAAATCAACGAAAGAACACCGTATCATTGCAAATGCTGATGTATTTAACTTTGAATTAACGAAAGAAGATATGGAAAAAATCGATGCGTTAAACCAAAATCACCGCGTTGGTCCAGATCCTGATAACTTTGATTTCTAAGATTAAAGAATGAGTAAAAAGAGTGCAAAGTTGCACTCTTTTTATTTTCTATTCAATAAAATGTTTCTGTTTATTTGATTAGCGTTTATATTATGGCTGTTGAATTGCTTTTGGCTATGTAGAGAACTTACTCTAAGACAGTATTAAAGTTTGACATGTAATCATGCATTCTATAATATGTATGCTATAGCATGTATATTGTAAGTTATTTGGAGGTGGCATATGGACTTATATGAGTGAACAGGGTATCTTGTTCATCGCACTGATGTGAAATTAACAAAATATATAATGTAAGTTTTTAATCACATATTGATTATAAATTTTAACTTTTATATGCTATAGCATATAAAATTCGCCTCTTAAATTGTAATGGCGAAAATTTAAATAATACAGTAGATATATTATGAAACGAGGAGATTTTAGTTATGGAAAAATTTATATTAGCGTTTGATAGAGAGCTTGTAATTGCAGAAAAAAAAGACTCAACATGGAGTGTCCAATCACAGTTTGTAGGTGCGAATCCAGTTGCGTTAGCTTTAGATCCATACGATCCAGAAAGAATGTATTGTGGTACTTTTGATAGGGGATTATGGAGAAGTAAAGATGGGGGAAGTTCATGGGAAGCGATTGGTACGTTACCTTCCTTCGGTGAAGTCTTCCCGGCTAATGCCATTCATATGAGAGCTATTACAGCAGTTGCTGTATCTCCAGCAAAGGGAGATGACGGTAACGGGATCGTATATGTAGGAACTGAACCGAGCGCCATGTTTGTATCTAAAAATGGAGGAGACAGCTTTGAACTGCTAACGGATTATCGACAAATGCCATCGTATTCATCATGGTTCTTTCCTCAACGAACATATACGCACCACGTAAAACATATTGAAATTGATGCTAATAATCCAGAAACTATATATACAACGATTGAGGTTGGGGGATTAATTAAAAGTGTAGATGGAGGTAAGACGTGGACTGAGGAAAAAGAGGGGAACTACCCTCAAGATATTCACATTCTTACATCACATCGCAATGCTCCAAATCGTTTATACGGGGTGTTAGGTGATTCATTCTTGAAAGAACCAGGTCAAGAGTATGCGGAGAGTAATGATGGAGGTAAGACGTGGAACTATATGTGTAGTGGGCTAAAGCATCATTACGCATATCAAATGGCAGTTAATCCAAATGATCCAGAAAATATTATTATCGCGACATCTTCAAATCCACACGTAGCACACGATTACAATAATGGAAATTGTGAATCATTTATTTATAAGAAAGAAAAAGATCAGCCTTGGTCAGAAATGAATGCAGGTTTACCAACTCCTAAGGGCACAATCATACCAGTATTAAAGGCAACAAGTGATGGAACGTTCTATTTATTTAGTAATAAAGGGGTTTATAAGTCGGTAGATGGCGGTTCAAATTGGACGTCATTAGATATTCCATGGGAGAACAGATTTATGGAACAACATCCTTATGAGATGTTAATTATTAAATAAGTAATGAGTATAATTTTTACAACTATTCATTAAGTATGGTTATTTGAATTGAATTTGAAAATGTAAAAAGCTAGGTAATGCGTTATTCGTGTTACCTGGCTTTTTTGACTATCAATTTAAGGTTATTTTCATATTTGTGTAAATATGAAACACGTAGAATATCTGAATGGAGAATGGGTAAAATAGTACCGAATAATGTTATAAGGCTTTTTAGGGAAACTGAAGAAAGCAGTGTGTTTAGATTTAGAATGACTGGCAATGGGTGTTAAGAAGTTCAATGATTTAAAAATGAACTCTTTTAAACGCATATTATCTATGAGATGTATGATTTTGAAGAATATTAAAACTCAGGAGGAATTGAATTATGACAAAAGATTTCTATACTGCACTGAAAGAAAGACGTACTTACTATGGGATTAATAAAGAGGTAAAAGTATCGGATGAAAAAATTAAAGAAATCGTGGAGTTTGCTGTGAAATATACTCCATCTGCTTTCAATTCTCAAACTGCGCGATTAGTTGTATTATTTGGTGAAGCTCATGATAAACTATGGGATATTACAACTGAAACATTAAGAAAAGTAGTAGGAGATGGAGATTTTTCAGGAACGCAACAAAAAATGGATTCCTTTAAAGCTGGTTATGGAACAGTACTATTCTTTGAAGATGAGGCAATAGTGAAATCGCTTCAAGAAAAATTTGCTGCATATGCTGAAAACTTCCCAATTTGGTCACACCAAGCATCAGGTATGCACCAACTAGTCGTGTGGACAGGTTTAGAAGCAGAGGGATTAGGGGCATCTTTACAACATTATAATCCATTAATCGACGATGAGGTAAAACAAGAATGGAATGTTCCTTCTAATTGGAAACTCATTGCACAAATGCCATTTGGTAATCCAACAGCTGCACCAGGAGAAAAAGAATTCCAACCGCTTGAAGAGCGTGTGAAATTTCATAAATAATTAACTGTTCTCTAAAGGATAATTTAAAATTCATATCCTAATTAGGATACATACAAATATTTTTGTGAAAAAAGAATCCATTTTCAAAATGGATTCTTTTTTAGGTAATAGGAAAATATTCGTATTTATAAATTAATTAGTAATTCTTTAAGATGTATATATTTTATATAGGAGAGAAACAATAATTTTTGGGGACGGGGTGTAATAGTAACTATGTAGGAGGGATAGGGGTGATGAAAAAATGGATATTTTATTAGCGATTTTACCAGCGTTATTTTGGGGGAGTATTGTACTCTTTAACGTTAAATTGGGCGGAGGACCCTATAGTCAAGTACTTGGAACAACTTTTGGTGCACTTCTTTTCTCAATAGGTATTTATATTTTTGTAAAACCAGTGTTAACGCCAATGGTAATTGGAGTAGGAATTGTATCAGGGTTATTTTGGGCATTGGGACAAGCTAATCAATTAAAAAGTATTGATTTAATTGGAGTTTCTAAAACAATGCCTATTTCAACCGGGATGCAATTAGTGTCAGCTACTTTATTTGGAGTAATCGTATTTCATGAATGGTCCACAACAACGTCTGTTATATTAGGTGTTCTGGCACTTATTTGTATCATAATCGGAATCGTTCTTACATCACTCCCAAATTCAGAAGAGAAACAACAAGCACAAGCAGGGAACTTAAAAAGAGGGATTTTAATTTTATTGGTATCTACTTTTGGCTATTTAGTTTATGTAGTCGTAATACGATTATTTAATATAGACGGATGGTCAGCATTATTGCCGCAAGCAATCGGCATGGTGTTAGGTGGAATCCTGCTAACATTTAAGCATCGACCATTCAATAAATATGCCATTCGTAATATTATTCCTGGCTTAATTTGGGCAGCCGGAAATATGTTTTTATTTATATCACAGCCGCGTGTAGGGGTAGCTACAAGCTTCTCCCTTTCCCAAATGGGGATTGTAATCTCAACTTTAGGTGGCATTTTTATATTAGGTGAAAAGAAAACAAAACGTCAGTTTAATGCGATTATCATTGGAATTATTTTTATTGTCGCAGCTGGAGTTATGTTAGGAATTGCAAAAGGATAAAGAGGAGGAAAAAATTATGTATACAGATTTAAAAGGAAAAGTAGTTGTTATTACAGGTGCTGCAAAAGGTCTTGGAAGAGCAATGGCAGTTCGTTTTGGAGAAGAACAAGCAAAGGTTGTAGTAAATTATCGATCTGATGAATCGGAAGCGAAAGAATTAGTAGACGAGATTAAAAAAGTAGGGGGGGAAGCTATTGCGATAAAAGGAGATGTAACAGTCGAATCGGATGTTATCAATCTCGTGCAGTCAGCAGTGAAAGAATTTGGTACACTAGATGTCATGATTAATAATGCAGGTATCGAAAATCCGGTACCTTCACATGAAATGCCATTACGTGATTGGAATAGAGTAATTAATACGAATTTAACAGGCGCTTTCTTAGGAAGCCGCGAAGCAATTAAATATTTCGTAGAGAACGATATTAAAGGGTCAGTTATTAATATGTCAAGCGTTCACGAGCAAATTCCATGGCCATTATTTGTTCACTATGCAGCAAGTAAAGGTGGTATTAAGCTAATGACAGAAACATTAGCACTAGAGTATGCACCAAAAGGAATTCGTGTAAATAATATTGGACCGGGTGCTATCAATACGCCAATTAATGCTGAGAAATTTGCAGATCCAGAAAAACGTGCGGATGTTGAAAGTATGGTTCCAATGGGATATATCGGAGAACCAAAAGAAATTGCAGCTGTAGCGGTATGGCTTGCTTCTTCGCAAGCGAGTTATGTAACAGGTATTACACTGTTTGCTGATGGCGGCATGACTCTATATCCATCCTTCCAAGCTGGACGCGGATGAGTAATTGTATAACAGGATTTTTTCAGAGATTATAGAATCAGTCTTTAAAGTGATTTTTTACTTTAGGAATATCTTTCAGAGTGACGGATATAATGAATCTCATATAAAAAATCATGCAAAAAATATGGATTAATTTTTATATAAAATTCTTATATTAAAACAAAAGGGCATCCAATTAGAGGGTACCCTTTGTTTTATAGTTTTTATTTTTAACGATGGTAAGGTATTGGAAATTGTTGATGCCATTGTTGCCATGTTTGATGAGGATAATGTTGATGCCATTGATTCCAATTCATATAATGTGGCCACATTGTATGATGCCATTGTTGCCATGTTTGATGAGGGTGGTGTTGATGCCATTGTCCCCAAGGTACATAATGGGAAGGGTACATTGAATTATCAGCTCCTTTATAAAGAATCTATATATTTTATGTTTTTTTACTTTTAAGGAGCTTGTTTCTGTATAATATGGGCATCTTGCATTAGAACCCGATGAGCTGGGGATTTAGTTGAAATGGTTACAGAAGATAATTTAAAAGAAATTTATTGGGAAAATAATAATTATGAGCTTGTAACAGCGGAGAATTATTATTTTCTTCTCGATAAGTTAACTAGAGATAAATGGTTTAATCGTGAAGTAAATGAATAGAGAAAACATGAATAAAAACGTTATTTTAATCTCAAAGAGAATTGAAAAAATAGAAGAGAACGGCATCAGTAATGACACCTTGCGCTAGCGTACTTACGTAGATGATTGAACAAAGGAAAAAGCAATTACTAAACATATTCCAAAAGAACAAGGTTGGAAGGTAATAACTATTGTTAAGGAATTCAGAGTTATGATTTGTAAAAGATTACATGGGGGAGGTTAAGTACTTCGACATTAGAAGCTAAAGTGTAAATACCATTAATAATTTATGTTCGTGTCAGTTTTCAGAAGTATTTGTAGTATACATGTGATTTACTGAGGCTTTGATTAAGAAGATGCATAAATCGCTAATAAATACCTAATTTCATTAGAGTATATGTTTATAAAAACGAAAATTAGGCCCTGCCTGTAATAGAGGTGGAACATAAAGCTACAGTTATAGTGTAATGAGAATGAAAATGTTATACGGAAATGAATCTAATAAAAATTCATTTATTTTTTTAAAGGAAAAGCAGTTAGTAAAAGCTAACTGCTTCGTGAATAAGAAGAACACAATGGTTATTCGTATTCGACCTTGGTGTATCTATAGTATTACCATGTATTTAAAAAATTATTCAATACAAAAGCAGTTAGCGAAGGCTAACTGCTTCATTTAAACTTATTAAAACCAAACAACTCAATTATTGATTAATCAACCACGTCCAGCTTGGAAGGATGGATATAGAGTCATGCCGCCATCAGCAAACAGTGTAATACCTGTTACATAACTCGCTTGTGAAGAAGCAAGCCATGCTGCTACCGCTGCAATTTCTTTTGGTTCTCCGATATATCCCATTGGAACCATACTTTCAACATCGGCACGTTTTTCTGGATCTGCAAATTTCTCAGCATTAATTGGCGTATTGATAGCACCTGGTCCAATATTGTTTACACGAATTCCTTTTGGTGCATATTCTAGTGCTAATGTTTCTGTCATTAGCTTAACACCACCTTTACTTGCTGCATAGTGAACAAATAATGGCCATGGAATTTGCTCGTGAACGCTTGACATGTTAATAACTGACCCTTTAATATCGTTCTCTACAAAATATTTAATTGCTTCGCGGCTTCCTAAGAAAGCGCCTGTTAAATTCGTATCAATTACTCTATTCCAATCACTTAATGGCATTTCATGTGAAGGTACCGGATTTTCGATACCTGCATTATTAATCATTACATTCAGCGTACCAAATTCTTTCACAGCAGATTGAATTAGATTAATCATATCTGATTCAACTCTGACATCTCCTTGTACAGCAATGGCCTCTCCACCAGCTTGCTTAACTGCTTGTACTACTTCATTTGCCTCTGATTCGTTTGAATAATAATTAATTACAACTTTCGCTTGTTCTTCTCCAAAACGAATTGCCATCGCTCTTCCAAGACCAGTTGCACCACCTGTAATAACAACTACTTTTCCTTTTAAATCTGTATACATAATTTTTTCCTCCTCTTTATCCTTTTGCAATTCCTAACATAACTCCAGCTGCGACAATAAAGATAATCCCAATGATAATCGCATTAAACTGACGTTTTGTTTTCTTTTCACCTAAAATAAAAATGCCACCTAAAGTTGAGATTACAATCCCCATTTGGGAAAGGGAGAAGCTTGTAGCTACCCCTACACGTGGCTGTGAAATAAATAAAAACATATTTCCGGCTGCCCAAATTAAGCCAGGAATAATATTGCGAATGGCATATTTATTAAATGGTTGATGCTTAAATGTTAGCATCAGTCCACCTAACACCATGCCGATCGCTTGCGGCAATAACGCCGACCATCCGTCTATATCGAATAAGCGGATAATTACTACATACACTAAGTAACCAAGAGTTGAGATGAATAACATCACAATCCCTTTTTTGAAATTTCCTGTTTGTTCTTCGTTTTTCTCCTCGTTGCTTTGAAGAGATGTGAGAACGATTCCAACAATGATACAAATAAGTGCCAGAACACCTAATACAACAGACGTTGTTGTGGACCATTCATGAAATACGATTACTCCAAATAAAGTAGCTGACACTAATTGCATTCCGGTTGAAATAGGCATTGTTTTAGAAACCCCTATTAAATCAACACTTTTCAATTGATTGGCTTGTCCTACTGCCCAAAATAGGCCTGAAATAATCCCGATGATTATAACCATTGGCGTCAAAACGGGCTTCATAAAAATATAAACACCGATAGAAAAAACTAGAGCGCCAAGGGTAGTTCCTAGTATTTGACTGTAGGGTCCACCACCTAGTTTAACGTTGAAGAGTACAATACTTCCCCAAAATAATGCTGGTAAAATCGCTAATAAAATATCCATTTTTTAACCTTCCTAAAACATATTTATTTAGCTGAATTCATATAAGAGACAGCAAGCTTAGTTTGTTTGGTATCTAATTACGTCCCCCTTTTATTAAAAATAAGCACCTATTTAAAAATATGTTTTAAAATTAATTTATATTAAATATATTTTTGTTAACAGGTTACTTTATGTAACCAATAATAACTACACAATAATTTTATGTCAAGAATTAATTTTCAATTTTTGAATGATTTAAATATACTTCCCAGTAAAAAAAATTCTCAATTCAAGATAAATAAAAGAGAAAAGTAATACAGTTATATAAATGCGTAAAAATTCTAAAGGAAGTGAGACTGTGCAATCACATCCAAACGAATGGATTTCGGTTATACCGTTGGAGCAAATGACTAATAAAGAATATGACGTTTTGATTGTTGGCAGTGGAGCAGGAGGCGGGGCGGTTCTATGGAGATTATGTGAACAATGGAAAAATAAAAAAAAACAAATTGGTCTTCTGGAAGCAGGGGATTTGCTTTTACCAACTCATGGGCAAAATCTTCCCACAATGAATATTGATCGGCTTTTAAACAATTATTTTCCTAAAGTCGCAACACCTATTGGGAAGCGGTTGCCTCAATATTCGGAAGCAACACTGGTTTTTGCTCTTGGAGGTAGAACCTTGTTTTGGAGTACGGCATCTCCCCGAATGCCTACTTTTGAAATGGAAAAATGGCCTGTGACAGCAAACGAGATGAAATTCTATTATGTTATCGCAGAAAAAGTAATGAATGTCACTCCGTTTTTCGCCCGAGGATCATCTATGCAAAACATCATGTTAGAGCGTCTTAAGAAAAATGGATTTCCGGAAGCTATAGACTTACCAATGGCTGTTAATCTTAAAGGAACACAACAAGGACAAATTGGTTCCGATGTTTTTTTTAGCTCAATCCATTTTTTAGCCTATGCCTTGAATTGGAGGGCTTTTGATTTAGCAGTCAATTCTCGTGTCGTTCAAGTAGTAATCGATCAAGGAAGAACAGTCGGAGTTCACGTGATTTCTCCTGATAAAAAGTCCTATTTCATTAGAGCAAAAACAGTTGTATTATCAACGGGTGCTCTAGAAACACCTCGAATTTTGCTTTACTCAGGAATTCAAGGACCAGCAATTGGCCATTATTTGACGAATCATTCTCTTCTTAGAGCTATAGGGCAAATAAACCGTAGAAACTTTTCAGAGGAACTAGGAAACTTAGTAATAAATATCCCTCAAACAAAACAATCTCCTTTTCAAATTCAAATGCTCGGATCGGAAAAATACTATGCTTATCAGCCTTTTGAGGAAAAACCATTTCTTGAGGAAGTGAAAATTGCGTTAAATACCTTCGGTAAAGTAGAATCCCGATTTGAAAATAGTGTTTACTTAGACCCTACCGAACGTGATGAATATGGTATACCACAGATTCAAGTCAGTTTTTCCTACAGTGAAAGAGACAATATGATCATCCAACAAATGGCACAAGCTAAGATACAAGCTACCTCAGCAATGAAATTATCCTTGACTTCACAAGAGAATAGGCCTCCAATCTCTCTAATGTCTCCTGGAAATGATTATCATGAGTCAGGTACATGCCGTATGGGTGATGATCCTTTAACTTCTGCAACCAATCAATTTGGTCAAATTCATGGCATTCCGGGTCTTTATGTAGCTGATAATAGTGTACTTCCCTCCATTGGAGCAGCTAATCCTACTCTAACTACAATTGCATTGTCTATTCGTACGGCTGATTACATTATCCGACAACTAGGGTAATATGGGGTGATTTACTTATATAAATTTCAATACATAATGGAACGTACAAAGAAATTTTGTACACAGCATATTAAATGCCACTTTCGGATTTCACTTCAAATACCCTCTTTTGTGGGGGCTATTTTTTTTGCGTATCGTGTTTTTTCTAAATGCTGAAGATATCCCAAGTTGCACGAGATAGTTAGGTTATCGGAATTAAATAAACATAAAAAAGCTATTAGGAATTGATAGCTTTTTTATGTTTATCTATAGTGCAAAATAGCGAGTACATATTATTTGAATCAGTAGCTAATTGTAGACTGCAAGGATCTGATTTTGAAATTACCTTATTCTTTAGAGTTTCGTATTTAAAAATATTTAGCAATTTCTTTCGCTTTAAGAATAGCATTTTCCTTAATTTCTAATGCTTTTTCAGGAAACTTGTTATGCCCCTCGATAAAGATACCCTCAAAAGATGAAGTTCCAAAAAACTCCATCATAACTTTTAAATAGCGGTGCCCCATTTCTTTTGATGCTTCTGGTCCGTCAATATAAATATCGCCACTCGCTTGAATGTGCAATGCTTTTTTACCTGTTAATAATCCAACTGATCCTTCTTTTGTATATTTGAATGTTTTTCCAGATACAGCTACAGCATCTAGATATGTTTTTAAAATGGCAGGGATGGAGAAATTCCACATAGGAGTAACAAATACATATTTATCAGCTAAGACAAACTGCCCACCTAATTCAGCTAGACGTCCGACTTTTGAAATTTCAATAGGTTTTAATTCGTTCAATGGGGTCCCGGATCTAAGTTTATTCCATCCGTTAAAGACATCAGCATCCAGATATGGAATATCAGCCTTATATAAATCAAGATGAACGATTTCATCATTAGGGTTTAGTTTTTTATAAGATTTAATAAATTCTTTTCCAACCGCCATACTGTATGATTGAGTATCATCAAATGGATGGGCTGTAATATAAAGAAGATTTGCCATATATTTATTCCAGCCTTTCTAAAATGAGGTCAGTTATTACTTGAATATTAAACAGTGTAAATTTTATAAGATAAATTGTCCATTTATTGAACTTATTAAGTATAATTTTTAGTGAATTATAATTTGTCTTTGTTTGAGAGTTATTTCGCTTGTGAATATGAAAGGAGATCTACATTTATTCTTTCATCCAGCTTTCTGCCCATTGACTAATTGGTCCCAGAATTTCCCCTAATGCTGCGCCTTTTTTGGTAAGTGAATATTCTATTCTTACAGGGCGTTCTGCGAGTACATGTCTTACCACTATATCGTTATCCTCAAGTTCTTTCATTCTTTCTGTGAGCATACGTTTACTTAAATCTGGAATTATTGTATGAATCTCGCTAAAACGTTTAGGACCACTCATTAGTACATAAATAATTAATCCCGTCCATCTTTTTCCTATTAATTCAAAGCTTCTTTCTATTTTAGGTTCTATGTCTCGTTGATTATTCATTTCTCACACCTCCGTGCCAATAAATTGTAATTGTGTGTTTCTATATATGTATTGTAACCATATAAATTATATCAAACAAATAGGATAATTCCGTTATTTATGTAGGGAATTATAAATAATTAGCGGGGGAAAGCAATCTGCGTGTTTCTATTTTAATAATATTTTTTTATAATGTGAAGGTTTCTCCGTATTATATCTAATTAATATACAAAATTTACAATTATTAAGAAAAGTAGTTAGAGATGGAGATTTTTCAGTGGCCTCGAATTTTTCTGCGAGGTTTTTTGAACGTTATCTTATAGATGTGTTATATAATTTGTAGTTAATTAGGATAAAAATAATCCTATAACTGTATGTAAGAATATATAATTTTACACTCTTTTCTATGATAGAAAAGGATACTACGTTAGTAAATATAAAGAGTTAGAAATTATAGTTTATAGGGCACTTTTTTGTTCCTATGGAACTTTAAAGTGCGTAATTTTCTTTATCGTTAATATATATCATAATGGTATTTATTAGTTGGTTTTAGCTTTACTCTGCTGTTGATGTGATTTTTTAATTCCGTACAGAGTGCAATAGCTACATAATTTTCGTTTATACTCTTTTGAAAAAAGGGTGGATCAGCTTATTTTCTGTTAAAGATAAGAGAAATGAACCACAATATAAACGTAATTATTTATTCCAACGTAAGTCAATCATGTAGCACATGAATTTGGAGGGATCTATATGCATATGCAATTAAAAGGAAAAACAGCACTGGTTACTGGATCTACGGCAGGCATTGGAAAAGCAATTGCCACTTCATTAGTAGCGGAAGGAGCTACTGTACTTATTAATGGACGCCGTGAAGAAAATGTTAATCAAACGATAAAAGAAATTCGAATGCAGTATCCAGATGCTATCCTTCAACCCGTAGTAGCTGATTTAGGAACAGAACAAGGGTGCCAAAATGTGATTGAAAAGTACCCTGAAGTAGACATTCTTATTAACAACTTAGGAATTTTTGAACCTGTAGAATATTTTGATATCCCTGATGAAGATTGGTTTAAATTGTTTGAAGTCAATATTATGAGTGGTGTTCGACTTACTCGCTCGTACTTGAAAAAAATGATTGAAAGAAAAGAAGGAAGAGTTATCTTTATTGCTAGCGAAGCAGCTATTATGCCATCTCAAGAAATGGCTCATTATAGTGCGACTAAAACGATGCAACTCTCACTTTCTCGTAGTTTAGCTGAGCTGACGACAGGAACGAATGTGACTGTTAATACTATCATGCCTGGTTCGACTTTAACGGAAGGAGTGGAGACTATGTTAAATAGTCTTTATCCTAATGAGCAATTGACAATAGAAGAAGCTGAGAAGCGATTTATGAAAGAAAATCGACCAACCTCTATTATTCAAAGACTTATTCGACCAGAAGAAATTGCCAATCTTGTCACTTTCTTAAGCAGCCCACTATCTTCAGCGATTAATGGTTCCGCGTTGCGAATAGACGGGGGATTAGTACGTAGTGTATTTTAATAAATTTAAAACAATATAATATGCTGTTGAAGGTAAAGATGGTAAGGCAAATGAGTTGTATTTTACTTATTAACAGAAATATATATAAAGCAAATTGTGATATGAAAACAGCCGGATTTTCTACTATAAGAAAAATTCGGCTGTTATTTTTTTATTTGTTGTAAAGGATGGGAAGCTTTTAAGGTTGTGGCACGCCTCTTAAGACAAAGATAAGGCGAAGTGATCCTGCTGTTATTTGTATTATTTAGTGAAAGTTACCAAACGTTTTTCAACACTATTTTCCCTATTGCTTTATTTGATTCCAAATATTCATGTGCTTGTGCAATTTCATCAAACGTAAAAGTTTTCGAATCTAGCAATGGGCGAAGTTTTCCTTCTTCTACTATTTGCGTTAGTTTATTTAAAATTTCCCCACAAGCGTCACGTTTATCTGTATGTAATATTTTTAACGCCATAAAAGTAACGTGCAGAGAGAGTCCTTTTGCGTGTAAAGGAGAGAGGTCATGGGTTGAACGAGCTGCAATTGTTACGACAGTTCCGTTGATTGCAGCAGCTTCGAAAGAGTTATCGAGATTTTTGCCACCTACTGTATCAAATATAACTTCAAATCCGTTGCCATTCGTATGTTTTTGCACATATTCTTGAACAGATTCTTCTTTATAGTTAATAGCTACGTCAGCTCCGAGACGATGGGCTATTTCTATTTTGCTTTGCTGAGAAGCGGTTGTAAAAACTTTAGCACCAGCCCATTTAGCTAGTTGAATGGCTACGTGTCCTACGCCACCAGTAGCTCCATGAATGAGAACATTTTGACCAGGTTTAATATTTGCACGATCAAATAAAGATTCCCAAGCTGTAATTGCCACTAATGGTAGAGCAGCTGCTTCTTCCATTGTTATATTGTTAGGTTTGTGAGCAATTAATCGCGTATCAGCAAGCATAAACTCTGCAAGTGCACCACCAGTTTCTTTAAAACCTCCGGCACATCCGTATACTTCATCGCCAGCTTTGAATTTCGAAACACCTTCTCCTACTTCAATAACAATACCAGCTACATCGCCATGTAATATAGCTGGAAACTCAGGAGCGACTGCTGAAACGGCACCACTACGCATTTTCGTATCGATTGGATTTACACTTGTTGCTTTTACATCGATTAGAACATGACCTGGTAAAAGTTTTGGTTTTGAAACTTCTTCTAATTGAAATACAGATGAATCCCCAAAAGAATGGATAATTTGTGCTTTCATAGTTTATACCTCCTGTTTATGGTTATAGCATAGCAAAGTACGAAAAATAAGTATAATATTTTGAATTTGGTTAGTGAGAATTTTATATAAAGAAGAGGCAAGTACGTGGGATCATGTAACGTACTTGCAAAAGCAACAGTAAAGTTTTTTGAAGAAAGGATAGATGTTATTTTTGCAGCACGATTTATTCATTATGTTTATTACTACTTACTTAGTATAGGTACTTTTAAGTGCCTACATCACTTTAAAGTACGTACTGTTATTCATGTTATGGCCGATTTATAATAACACTCGTAGCACAAAGAAAGTTATGACGATGACAATCGGCAACAATGTGGTGCTACAGTATTGCTTATGAATTTTGAGAAGAAATATGAAAAGTATAGATTTATATAAATAAAGGAAAGTGAGTGAAACAAATGGAAAAGTTTGCGAATCATTTTGGATATAATCGTATGTTTGCGAAAGATCAGCTTACATTAGGAGTTCACATTCCGATTGAAAATTATCAGTTTCATGCTCCAACGATGGAAAAACAAGTAGAGTTAGTACAAAAAGCAGAACAATATGGTTTTACAGGTGTATGGCTTCGCGATGTTTTACTGCAAGACCCTGACTTTGGTGATCCTGCAACAGGTCAAATTTACGATATGATGATTTATTTAACGTATTTAGCAAGTAAAACAGAGAAAATCGCATTTGGAACGTCGGCAACCGTATTGTCACTTCGTCATCCATTGCGTGTAGCAAAAGAAATTGCTACATTAGATCAACTATTTCCAGAAAGAATTATGCTTGGCGTTTCATCCGGTGACAGACGTGCCGATTTCAAAGCGCTAGGTGTTAGTCATGAAACACGAGGTGAAAAGTTTAGAGAAGCGTTTGCTTACTTGGAAGAGATTTTGTATAAAAACTTCCCGTCTATCCAGTCGACACTAGGAGAAGTGAATGGAGCGAATTTGGTTCCAAAACCGTCTAAACGTGTTCCAACCTTTATTACAGGTTTTAGTCAGCAAAATATGGATTGGTTCGCTGAACATGGTGATGGATGGATGTACTACCCACGTAGTCCAGTGCATCAGGCAGCAGCAATTGGACAATGGAGAGAACTAGTAGAGGATTATCATCCAGATGTATTTAAACCATTTATCCAACCGATGCATTTAGACTTATCTGAAGATCCAAATGAACGTCCTACACCGATACGTTTAGGTTACCGTACAGGGCGTAAGGCACTAATTGAATTACTTGATATATATAAAAGTATTGGTGTGAATCATTTATTCCTTGCTCTATTTGATGGTCAACGTCCAGCTGACGAAGTATTGGATGAGCTAGGAGAAGAAGTACTACCTCATTTCCCAGCATTGTAAAGGAGTGAAAAGAATGAAAGCGATAGGACTTATGCAATATGGAGATAAAAGCGTACTACAAGAGATTGAAATGCAGACACCGCTATTAGGAGACACCGATGTACTAATTGAAGTATATGCAGCTGGTATAAATCCCGTGGATTGGAAAATACGTGAAGGTTTACTGCAAGACGTAATTTCTTATGACTTCCCGCTTGTTTTAGGATGGGATGTTGCAGGTGTAGTTGCTGCTATAGGGCCAAACGTAACAGCATGTAAAGTGGGGGATGAAGTATATAGTCGTCCGGATATTGAACGAAACGGTGCTTATGCAGAGTACGTGGCTGTAGATGAGAAATATGTGGCGAAAAAACCGAGGAATTTATCTTTTGAAGAGGCGGCATCAATCCCTCTTGTAGGTTTGACAAGTTGGCAAAGCTTAGTGAAGTTCGCAAATGTTCAAAAAGGTAATAAGGTTTTAATTCATGCTGGATCTGGCGGAATTGGTACGTTTGCTATTCAGCTAGCCAAAAGTTTCGGTGCACATGTTGCAACTACGACTAGTACGAAAAACATGCAGTTTGTAAAGGATCTAGGCGCTGATACTGTCGTCGATTACAAAACAGAAGACTTTTCTTCGCTTTTGCATAATTACAATATTGTTTTTGATGTGTTAGGCGGAGATGTACTAAAGGATAGTTATAAAGTGCTTGCACCAAATGGAAAGTTAGCGTCTATTTATGGTCCGAAAGGTATGGAAATTCCGCAAACCGAGATATCAAGAGAGAAAAATATTGAGAGTGACCATATATTTACTGAACCTAACGGATATGAACTTTCTCTTATTACAGAATTAATTGAGGACGGGAAGATTAAACCCGTTGTAACGCATGTGTTGCCTTTACATGTAGAAGGTGTAAAAAAAGCACACCACATAAGTGAGTCAGAGCGTGCTCGTGGCAAAATAGTATTGAAGAAACATTGGTAAAGTATGAGGTTTTAGAGACAGTATTGTGCTAAGTAGCGAATGAACTTATATATTCTATTCTAGAAATTGTTTTAAAAGGGAGAGAACAAATGGATTCAATGACATTTCTTTTATTTGGAGCGACAGGGGATTTAGCGAAACGCAAAATTTACCCTGCTTTATACAAATTATTTAGTAATGGGAATATACCGCAATCTATTTCTATTATCGGTATTGGTAGAAGGGTAATGTCAGATGTGGAATTTCAAACAAAGGTAGAACAATCCCTTGCTACATTTTCTAGAAGATCTGCTGATGACGAATTAGGAGTAGAAGAATTTATTAGCACATTTCGTTATTGTCAATTAAATACAGCGAATATAGAGGACTATCAAGATTTGTTGAGTCTTGTAAAGAGACGTGAAACAGAATTAAACATTCCTGAAAACCGCATGTTTTACCTATCTGTTATACCAGAAGTATTTGATGTCATTGCTTTAAATATTAAGGAAATTGGATTGTGGGCTACAAAAGGATTGAACCGTCTTATTATAGAGAAGCCTTTTGGTCATCATGTAACGTCTGCTCACGAGTTTAACGAAAAATTAATTGAAGATTTTGATGAAACTGATATTTTTTATATCGATCATTATCTTTGAAAATGAGTGGTAACTAAGGATAAACTTAGAAAAGTAATACGAAATAAGTAGTATGTAATTTAAGACATTTTTATTGACGATAATAATATATGTGGTTAATATACTAGACATAAGATTATTTAATTACTAAAAGTAATTAAATATATGTTATTTCGTAAAGTATTATAAATAAGTAAGTCGTGGTAGAAACGCTTTGAATTGCCACTATTAATATTGGGGACAATTAGAAAGCGAAAGGTATAAAAAGAATTGGAATTTGATAACTCTTTGTTTTTATAAAAACATGAGCTTCTGTACAATTCATTTTTAATATATTGACCAGGATTATACAACAAGAGGGGGACTGAAATTGGAATCAATGACCTTTGTTTTATTTGGAGCGACAGGGGACCTAGCGAAACGCAAAATTTACCCCGCACTATATAACTTATATAGAGATCAAAAGCTTCCAAAGCAAATATCCGTTATCGGGCTTGGGAGACGTGAAGTATCTCATGTAGATTTTCAAAAAAGAATAAAAGAATCAATAGAGACGTTTTCTCGTCATAGAGAAGAAGGTACTCCAGAACTCGAAGGTTTTTTAGATAATTTTCGCTATTGTCCATTAGATGTGAGTAAGCCGGAAGACTATGAGAGATTATTACAAGTCGTTCGTGAAAGGGAAGAAGAACTACATATAAAAGGGAATAGAATGTTCTATCTTTCCGTTGCTCCTGAATTTTTTGAGACAATCGCTTTAAATATTAAGGAAAGCGGACTTGATAAAACGGATGGATGGAAACGCCTAATGATTGAGAAACCGTTCGGGCACGACCTTACATCTGCTCGTGAGCTGAATGATAAGCTTAGTCGCACGTTTGAAGAAGACGAGATATATCGTATTGATCATTATTTAGGTAAGCCGATGATTCAAAACCTTGAAGCACTAGAGTTTGCAAATCCTGTTTTACAATCGATTTGGAATAAAGAACATATAGCAAATGTACAAATCACAGCGAGTGAAACAGTTGGGGTTGAAGAAAGGGCAGGATATTATGATCAGGCAGGAGCCATTCGAGATATGGTTCAAAATCATATGTTACAAATATTAATGATGACTGCTATGAATTTGCCGGAAAAGGTTAATGCATGTGAAATTCGAGAGGAAAAGCGAAAGGTAATGGAGGCGCTTCGTAAAGTGAAAAAAGAAGACGTTCAAAACCATATCATTCGCGGACAATATGGTGCAGGTGAGATAAATGGCGGGCAAGTTGTAGCATATAAAGAGGAGCCAGGAGTAAATCCTTCTTCTAATATAGACACATTTGTCGCTGCTCGCTTGTGGATCGATAATCCATTTTGGACTGGCGTTCCCTTTTATATACGAACAGGCAAACGAATGAAAGAAAAGTCTACTCGTATTGTAATCGAATTTAAAAATACGTTAAAACAGCAATATCAAGATAGTAATCCAAATGCAGCACCTAACTTGTTAATAATTGAAATTAGCCCAGGTGAGAACGTTTCATTACAGTTAAATAGTAAAAATCCATTGAAAAATGGAGAAATTGAACCGATCCGTATTAACTTTACTTGTGAGCAAGCGGATGTGGGAGTACCTGAAGCGTATGAAAGACTCATTCACGATGCTGTGAGTGGAGACGCTACATTCTTTGCACATTGGAGAGAAGTTGAATTGTCATGGGAATGGGTACAACCAATTCTTGAAGCATTCGAGGAAAACTTATTACCACTTCATGAATATGAGTCTGGTTCATATGGTCCAGAGGCATCTAATGAATTATTGCAAGAAAGTGGATTTAAATGGTGGTTAGATCAAGAAACGAAAAAATAAGTACTTTCTTTCATGAAAGCATGTAGGGGGACGATTACTATGACACAAAACATAAATCAATTAGCAGTGAATACAATTCGTACGTTATCAATTGATGCTATTAATGCGGCAAATTCAGGTCATCCAGGTCTTCCGATGGGAGCAGCGCCAATGGCTTATGCATTATGGGCGAATCATTTAAATCATAATCCTAATCATCCAAAATGGTTTAACCGTGATCGCTTCGTTTTATCGGCGGGACATGGATCTAGCTTATTATATAGCCTACTTCATTTAGCTGGATATGACGTTTCAATTGATGACTTGAAAAACTTCAGAAAGTTAAATAGTAAAACACCAGGTCATCCTGAGTTTGGTCACACTTCTGGAGTTGAAGCGACGACAGGACCGTTAGGACAAGGGATTGCCAATGCTGTCGGAATGGCAATGGCAGAAGCGCATTTAGCGGCGAAGTTCAATAAGGATGGTCACTCTATTATTGATCACAATACGTACGCTTTAGTTGGAGACGGTGATTTAATGGAAGGTGTCGCTTATGAAGCGATGTCAATGGCAGGACATATGAAACTTGGCAAGTTAATTGTGCTGTATGATTCAAATGAAATTTCACTTGATGGTGAATTAAACATTGCTTTCTCTGAAGATATGCAGAAAAGAGTAGAATCTGCACATTGGCAATATGTAAGAGTTGAAGATGGAAACGATGTTGATGCGATTACAAAAGCGATTCAATTAGCGAAAGATAATACGGACCAACCTACTCTTATAGAAATTAGAACCATTATAGGTTACGGAAGTCCAAAAGTTGCTGGAACGAACAAAGCACATGGTAATCCGCTTGGAGTAGAAGAAGCGACAGCGACAAAACAAGTGTATGGTTGGCATTATGAAGAAGACTTCTTTGTACCTGAAGAAGTAACAGCTCATTTTAATGAACTGAAACAAAAAGGTATTGAAAAAGAAAATGGCTGGAATGAGCAGTTCAACTTATACAGAGAGTCAAACCCTGCACTAGCAGATGAATTAGAAAAAGCGATTACAGGTGAAGTTTTAATCGAAGCGAAAGACATTTTATCCTTCGATACTGAAAAAACGATTTCAACTCGTGTTGCAAGTGGGGAAGCTATTAATCATTATGTGAAATCGATTCCTTCTATTTTCGGTGGAAGTGCGGATCTTTCTCATTCTACGATGACAGATATAAAAGGTGAAGCAGTGTATGCAGTAGAATCGTATGCTGGTCGAAATATATACTTCGGTGTACGTGAACATGCAATGGGCGCGGCAGCGAATGGACTGGCTCTTCATGGAGGAGTAAAACCGTTCGTGAGTACATTCTTTGTATTTAATGACTATCTTCGTCCATCTATTCGACTGGCTGCATTGCAAAAGTTACCTGTTACGTACGTATTTACACATGATTCGATTGCTGTAGGAGAAGATGGTCCAACGCATGAACCAATTGAACATTTAGCAGCTCTTCGGGCAATTCCTGGTTTAACAGTTATCCGCCCGTCAGATGCCAATGAAACAGCAAGTGCGTGGGCATATGCTTTACAGCAAACGGATGGTCCAGTTCTTTTAGTACTTAGCCGTCAAAATTTACCGGTGTTTCATGAAACGAAAGCAAACATAGAGAATCTTTCTAAAGGGGCTTACGTATTAACACAAACGAATGAAAATCCGGATGTAATTTTAATTGCGACAGGTTCTGAAGTATCCTTAGCTGCTAGTGCAAAAGCGAAACTAGAAGAAGATCAAGTTTCTGTTCGTATCGTTGCAATGCCAAGTTGGGAGTTATTCGATCGTCAATCGAATGAATATAAAGAATCCGTTCTTCCGTCTTCTGTAACGAAACGAGTATCTCTTGAGATGGGTGTATCTCTCGGGTGGGAGCGTTATGTAGGACAAGAAGGAAAAGTACTATCAATTGAAACATTTGGAGCTTCAGGAACTGGTGCTGAAGTCATGAATCTATTTGGATTTACGACAGAAAATGTTGTTCAAATTACAAAAAATGTATTGAATTCTTAAGCTATGACTGTGAATACCTTTCCGTACATATCAGTGCTGCAAGGTATTCCAGATTGTAGTGATATGAATTTTTAATAAAAGATGATTTGAGGAGGAATTATATTATGCAAGTAGGATTAATTGGCTTAGGTAAAATGGGATTAAACTTAGGGAAAAATTTAATCGATCATAAACATGAAGTAGCAGCATTTGACTTGAATGCAAGTGCAGTGGAAGAAATGAAAGAGTACGGGGCAACAGGTGTATCTAGTTTAAATGAACTTGTTCAGTCATTACAATCACCAAGAGTTCTTTGGGTTATGGTACCACACGCTGTTGTAGATTCTGTTATCGATGAGGTTACACCACTTTTATCAAAAGGAGACATTTTAATTGAAGCGGGTAATTCACATTATAAAGAGTCTATTCGCCGATATGAGCAACTAAAGAAAGATGGTATTCACTTTATGGATGCAGGAACTTCTGGCGGAATGGAAGGCGCTCGTAATGGTGCTTGTTATATGATCGGAGGAGATCAAGAAGCTTGGGATATCGTTGAACCTATCTTCCGAGATACTGCTGTAGAAAATGGATTCTTATATGCTGGAAAAGCTGGTAGTGGTCACTTCTTAAAAATGGTTCACAACGGAATTGAATACGGTATGATGGCTGCTATTGGTGAAGGATTTGAGATTCTAGAGAAAAGTGAATTTGACTACGATTATGAAAAAGTATCAAGAGTATGGAACAACGGTTCAGTAATCCGTTCATGGTTAATGGAATTAACAGAAAATGCATTTTCTAAAGATGCAAAACTAGATGAAATTAAGGGTGTTATGCATTCTTCTGGTGAAGGAAAATGGACAGTAGAAACAGCATTAGACCTTCAAACAGCAACTCCTGTTATCGCAATGTCGTTATTAATGCGCTACCGCTCATTAGACAATGATACATTTACAGGAAAAGTAGTAGCAGCTCTGCGCAATGAATTTGGCGGACATGCAGTAGAAAAGAAATAAACATCTTAAAAATTTAACTCATTGACGTTTAAAAAATGGAGGGAATAGATCATGAAATTTTTTATTGATACTGCAAATCTTGAGGACATAAAAAAAGCATATAAACTTGGAGTTTTAGCTGGTGTTACAACGAATCCTTCTTTAGTAGCAAAAGAGGGGATTAAATTTGAAGACCGTATTGCAGAAATTTGTCAGGCAGTGCCGAAAGTTGAATCTGTTTCGGCAGAAGTAACGCCAGATGCTGTGACGGCTGAAGAAATGATTGCTCAAGCAGAAGAGTTGATTAAGATTAACGGCGGCGATGAGAAAGTTACAATAAAACTTCCAATGACGCTAGCAGGATTAGAAGCTTGTCGCTATCTTACTGAAAAAGGTGTGAAAACGAACGTTACACTTATTTTCACTGTGAACCAAGCACTTTTAGCTGCCAGAGCAGGTGCAACGTATGTTTCTCCATTTTTAGGACGTTTAGATGATATTTCTGAAGATGGCGTATTATTAGTTGCTAAAATTGCTGAATTATTCGATGTTCACCAATTAGATACACAAATTATTGCGGCTTCTGTTAGACATCCAGATCATGTAACTCGTGTAGCGATGGCAGGTGCTCACATTGCAACAATCCCTTATAAAGTAATTGAACAACTTGCTATGCACCCATTAACAGATCAAGGTATTGAGAAGTTTGCTGCGGACTGGGCGAAAGCTCCTAAATTATAATGCATAAAAGTGAAGGAGCTTTCCGAAAATTGCTTTTCATGAGAGGACAAATCCTAAGTAACTTCATCGTTTAAACGGGATCCCGAGTTTGTAGTCTTACTATGTGAAAACAGCAAGAGAAGAAAGTGTCGTTCACTTTTAAAAAAGGAAAATTTGCTTACGCGAAGTGTTTATCACAATAACATTACAATTATGAAAGAGAAATCCCCTTATCAGAGAGATGAGTTAAAGTATATCTCTGATAAGGGAGATTCTTTTTATATAAATTATTATGTTGTGAAGATGAGTTGTATATCGATATATAAATTTTTACTCAAAAAAGAACTATATAGGTTCTTTTCATTGTATATCACTTTTGAAAGGGTTTACATAAAGGGGTGGAATTGCGTATGAATATGTACCTTTTAATGATTACATTATTATCAATTGTAATTGTTATTTTAGGGGTATCGTGGTGGAGATGGCATGCGTTTATTAGTTTAACGATTGCAAGTTTATTTTTAGCAATTATGTCTGGAATGCCAATGGATAAAATAGTGAGTGCTTATGAAACGGGAGTCGGAAGTGTTCTTGGGCATTTAGTAGGTATTTTAGTATTAGGTACAATTTTAGGGAAAATGATGGCAGAGTCAGGTGCTGGAATGCAGGTGGCAGAGTTCTTTATTAAATCCTTCGGAATAAAAAACTTACCATGGGCGATGTTAATTGCGGGTTTTATTATTGGAATTCCGGTGTTTTTTGAAGTAGGTATTTTAATATTATTGCCGTTAGTAATTTCTATTCATAAAACAACGAAACAAAATATTTTATTGATAGCATTACCAGCAATTGCTGGGTTATCTGTCGTACACGGTCTTGTTCCTCCGCATCCAGGGGCAATCGTTGCAATAGGTATTTATAAAGCGAATCTTGGGAAGGTATTATTGTATTCACTCATTATTACATTTTTTGCAGCGATTATTGCAGGTCCTTTATTCGCTAAATGGATTCACAAACGTGTAATTCCTGAAAATGAGCCAGAATTGATTCGTGTAAATACAAAATCAACGGAATTACCAGGAATAGGAGTTTCGTTTTTAGTTATATTGTTACCTGTATTGTTAATGGTGTTAGCTGCAGCAGCTCCTTATGTTCCGCTTTCTACTACTTTGATGAAGATGGTCACCTTAATCGGTAGTCCTATCATTGCACTTTTGATTGCATGTTTTGCAGCGTTTTATTTTCTTGGATTTCGTCAAGGTATCGATAAAAAGGCTATTAAGAAGGTAACAGAAGATAGCTTATTACCAATCGGTTCAATCGTTGCGATTATTGGTGCCGGCGGGGGATTTAAGCAAATTCTTATCGATAGTGGTGTAGGGAATGCTATTGCTCAAATGTCTGAGCATTTAGCACTATCTCCAATTGTATTAGCATTTATGGTAGCTGGATTAATTCGAATTGCGACAGGGTCAGCGACAGTCGCCTTAACAACAGCAGCGGGTATCGTTTCGCCAATCGTTGAAAATACGACAGGTGTGAATTTAGAATTACTCGTCATTGCAACGGGTGCAGGAGCATTAATGTTTTCTCACGTAAACGATGCTGGGTTCTGGATGGTAAAAGAATACCTAGGTTTAACAGTGAAAGAAACATTTAAAACATGGACAGTATTAGAAACATTACTTTCATTTATCGCTTTTGGAGGAGTTTTACTACTCGATATGTTTGTTTAAAATAAGGATGTTTTTATAGTGGGATACTGTAGTAATTTTTTGTTAGGAGGAAGAAATGGTGAGTTCAAAATATATGATTGGTGTAGACATTGGGACAACTAGTACAAAATCAGTTCTATTTTCTACGGATGGATCTGTTATTGCAAGTCATGGAATTGAATATCCTTTATATTCTCCTACGCCGGAAACAGCAGAACAAGACCCAGAAGAAATTTTTCGTGCAGTAATACATACGATTAAAGAAACTGTACAGTCAAGTAGTGTACAGCCGCATGATATTCTTTGTGTTTCTTTTAGTTCGGCAATGCATAGTATCATTGCTGTAGATGAGAAGGGAAAGCCGTTAACGAGATGTATTACTTGGGCAGATAATAGAAGTGCAAGCTGGGCAGAGAAAATAAAGAATGATATGAATGGTCATGAAATTTATTTACGGACTGGGACACCAATTCATCCGATGTCACCACTTTCGAAATTAGTTTGGCTACAAAATGAGCAGGCAGAATTGTTCGCAAAAACTTATAAATTTATTTCTATTAAAGAGTATGTTTTTTATAAGTTATATAAGGAGTATGTAATTGATTATTCTATAGCATCAGCGACAGGAATGTTCAATTTGAAATCTTTAAAATGGGATGAAGAGGCTTTACGTGTAGCGGGCATTACAGATGATAAGCTTTCTAAACTTGTTCCAACGACGCACAGCTTAACAGGATTAGATGAAGAGCTTGCCAAAGAAATGAATGTACTTGTTTCTACTCCATTTGTAGTAGGAGCGAGTGATGGAGTCCTATCCAATTTAGGTGTAAATGCAATAGATCCTGGCGTTGTTGCTGTGACAATTGGTACAAGCGGTGCGATACGTGCTGTAACAAATCGTCCTGTAACAGATCCAAAAGGTAGAATTTTTTGTTACGCCTTAACTGAAGACCATTGGGTAATTGGTGGACCGGTTAATAACGGTGGTATGATTTTCAGATGGGCTCGTGATCAATTAGGTACTTCAGAGATTGAGCTTGCGAAGCGTTTAGGAAAAGATCCATATGAAGTGCTTACTGAAATAGCAGCAAAAGTGAGTCCGGGGTCCGACGGTTTATTATTTCACCCGTATTTAGCAGGAGAAAGAGCGCCTTTATGGAATGCAAATGCGCGAGGATCTTTCTTTGGACTTGGATTGCATCATAAGAAAGAACATCTTATCCGTGCTGTTTTAGAAGGAGTAATTTATAATTTATACACCGTTCTTCTCGCTTTAAAAGAACTCATTGGTGAACCGAAAAAAATTCAAGCGACAGGTGGTTTTGCAAGATCGGAACTTTGGAGACAGATGATGGCAGATATTTTCCATCAAGACGTATATGTTCCGGAAAGTTTTGAAAGCTCTTGCTTAGGAGCAGCAATCCTCGGTTTATATAGTTTAGGTGAAGTAGATACGTTGCATGTAGTTTCTGAAATGGTAGGGGCGAATTTCCACCATGAACCAAACATGGAAAGTGTAGAAAAGTATAAAGATTTAACACCAATCTATATTCGTCTGTCTCGTCAATTGGAAGAAGAATATGAAAGTATAGCAGCGTACCAAAAAAAGTGGGTTTAAAAGCTATTTAACAAGAAAATA
The DNA here is from genome assembly GCF_038005585.1 of Bacillus sp. FSL W8-0519. NCBI lineage: Bacteria > Bacillati > Bacillota > Bacilli > Caryophanales > Bacillaceae > Bacillus > Bacillus sp. FSL W8-0519. The sequence continues at coordinate 3,188,857 of NZ_JBBOTL010000001.1, read as the reverse complement.
TGGTAACGTATAAAGAGGTACTCTAATTTTTTAGGATACTCTTTCAACATAAAATATTATAGGAAGTAAGATGAATGAAAAATATAGGGAGAGAGGGTTATGAAAATGAAGGATAATAAAGAGTTTATTGGATATGTTGGAACTTACACGAAAGAAAAAAGTGAAGGAATATATAAGTTTATTTTAGACACGGAAGCAAAGAAAATTAGTAATGTAACACTTGCGGCCAAGTTGGATAATCCTACATATGTAACGATTAACCGAAATAATGAATATCTCTATTCCGTTGTTAAGGAAGGAGAATCTGGTGGTGTAGCTGCTCATTTGATTGATAGTAAAACTGGAGAGCTAAAGGAGAAAAATAGACAAGTGGTAGAAGGGGCTTCTCCTTGTCATGTGAGTGTTGATAGTGGGACTCACACGGTAGTTACAGCAAATTATCATAAAGGAACGATTGAGTCTTTCGCAGTAAATGAAGAAGATGGATCTGTAAATCCTGCGACCTCTATTATAACGCATAAAGGTTCAGGTCTGAATAAGGAAAACCAAGAGAAACCACATGCGCATTACGCAGGATATACGCCTGATGAAAAATATGTGGTAGGTGTTGATTTAGGGATAGATAAAATAATTACGTATGAAATAAAAGATAGTGTATTAAAAGAAGTGAATAGCTTGGCTGTAAATCCAGGAAGTGGTCCGAGACATATTACTTTTCATCCGAATGGAAAGTATGCGTATGTGATGACGGAGCTTAGTTCAGAGGTTATTGTGTTAACATATAATCCGGCAGAAGGAGCTTTTACAGAAGTACAGTATATTTCTACTATTCCTGCCGCGTTTGATGAAAATAATCAAGGAAGTGCGATTCATATTTCTTCTGACGGCCAGTTTGTATATGCAGGCAATCGTGGTCATAATAGTATCGCTGTTTTCAGTGTGGATCAAAACTCAGGTGAGCTTACATTTGTGGAACACACATCTACAGAAGGAAATTGGCCAAGAGACTTTGTATTAGATCCTACTGAAAAGTTCCTTATTGCTTCAAATGAAAAGTCGCATAATCTTGTATTATTTTCAAGAAATGAAACGACAGGGAAGTTAACACTTTTACAATCTGATGTTGTTGTGCCGGAGCCTGTTTGTGTTAAGTTTTTAAATGTTTAAGTTGTGTTGAAGCTGAATGCATGCAGAGGTGTCGTTATTTGTCGGTAAGTCGATATCCTTTGTCGAAACGTCGATATATTGAAAAAATCGTTGATATAATTGAATTTGTGTTCGATATATTTGGAAAATCGTTGATATAATTTCATATGCCTAAAAAAAGCAAAGCGATATCGCTTTGCTTTTTACTGTTTCTTTTTCGGTCTACGTACTAACTCGCCGCCGCAGTTTGGGCAAACGTTATGTCTTTCTTCTGTACATGGTGCGCAAAATGTACATTCATATACGCAAATGTATGCTTCAGAATCTTGTTCTAGCGATTGATCGCAAATTTGACAGTTTGTTTTCATTTGTAGTGCCATAGTAACTCTCCTTTTAGTTTGAATATTTATAATTTAATTATAATTCAATGAGCAGAGTTAGTCCTTTTCAATTGAAAGGAAATAGAATGATAAAGTTGTGATTTGAAATGAAAGGCGCTCGTTTATTTTTAAATTGATTATTTCATGCAGTTAGAATATTATGAAATAGTCAAAAGACAACAGGGGGTATACATTTTGACTAATCATAACGATCATTTAAAAGCAAACTGCGAAAAATGCTTCGGTTTATGTTGTGTGGCGTTACCGTTTGCAGCATCGGTAGATTTTGCAGTGAATAAAGATGGTGGTAAACCATGTTCCAATTTACAATCAGATTTTAAATGCAGTATACATAAAAATCTTAGAGGAAAAGGTTATAAAGGCTGTACAGTATTTGAATGTTTTGGCGCTGGACAGAAAATTTCTCAAGTTACTTTTAACGGGATGGATTGGCGGAAAGATGCTAAGCATGCGAGAAAAATGTATGATGCTTTTCCAGTTATGCATCAGCTCCATGAAATGCTTTGGTATTTAAATGAGGCTATTTTATTAAAGGCGACACAATCGATCCATAAAGAATTAAGTAAAGCAATTGAAGAGACGGAGCGACTTTCGAATTTAAATGCGGACGAGTTAATGAAAGTAAATATCCCATTACATCGTGCAGAAGTGAATATTTTACTTGTAGAAACGAGCGAACTAGTATGGAAAGAAATGAATACTGCGCGTAGGAAACGAATCATACACCGCGGCGCAGATCTTATGGGAGCAAACCTGAAAAAGAAAAATTTACAAGGGGCGAATTTAAGAGGAGCATATTTAATTGCGGCAAACTTAAATGGTGCAGACTTACGAGGGGCGGATCTCATTGGAGCAGATTTACGAGATGCAGATATTCGTGGGGCTGATTTTACAAATAGTATTTTTCTGACGCAAGTTCAAGTTAATGCGGCAAGAGGGGACAAACATACGAAATTACCGAAATTATTGTCTCGTCCATCGCATTGGAGTGCGTAAAGAGTGTATACGAACAGGCAGAGATTAAGTATCTCTGCCTATTTTTCATTTCCTTTCAAAAGTAGTAATAAAAACACTACATATAATAAGAATACCACCAATAAAAAAGTTACTATTTAATGTCTCATTTAATAAGAGCCAACCAAGCAATGACCCAACAATAGGTTGGAAGAAGAAAAATAACGAGCCGATGCTTGCGTCCATTAATTCTAATCCTTTATTCCAAAGGAAAAAGGCACCTGCCGTTGAGACGATTCCTAAATAAAGTACGCCTAATACTACATATAGGTTCATATGTTCAATAGGGTTTGATTGAAATTCCCATATCATAAAAGGTGTAATAAAAAAGAGTGAAAAGAATATAGCGTACGTTGTAATCACTAAAGATGAAAATCGAGCTGAAGCAATTTTTACATAAATAGATAGTAAAGCCCACGTAATAGCTGCCCCGACTAATATGATTGTACCGATAAAATAGGAGCCAATTTCAATATCCCATCCGATTACGATAATGACACCGATTGTCGCTATGATGGTAGATAGTAATCTACGAGCGGTTAGTTTTTCTTTTAAAATGATCGCTGCAAATATAACCATAAATGCAGGTGTAGCTGATGTTACTAAAGATCCTGTATGAGCGTCGGATAATTTTGTTCCGATAAATTGACAAGTGATCGAAATGAAATATCCGATAAATCCAATCCAAGCGAATAATAGCCAATCTTTTTTACGAATGGTTACTGTTTTCTTTTGCTTTTTCTCAGTAATTTTTAAAATCATATACAAAACAACAAAAGCAATGATAAAGCGTAGCCAAACGAGTGTGAGTGGTGGGATAAAGTTGAGTACATATTTGCTAACAACATACATACCGCCCCATATACTAGCTGCTAGTGATAAACATATAGCTCCTAAAATGGTTTGTTTCATGTAAAGTACCTCCGTCTATTTTTAGGGTATGATGAGTCCCTAAGACGAGGCATAGTGCACGTGTTATATGAATGCCCGTCTTAGTTTATAGACGGCCTACAGGTTGATCGTTTTCGAATGAAGTGTTGTAGTACATGTGTATTCCCCCTTCTTAAGTTATAATGATATTATAACTTAATTTTCTGATTATTGGAGGCTGTTATGAAATATATCGTGATAAAATCACATGTTAGCAATTATCCTGATCCAATTCGCTTAGAAGAGGGGGATGTAGTGAAAATGATAGAGAGTTACGATGGTCCTGAAAATTGGGAAAACTGGATGTTTTGTCACGAAGAGAAATATGACCGGAAAGGGTGGGTTCCGGAGCAAATTATAATGAAAAATATAACTGATGTAGGAATCATTACGAAACAATATACTGCCAAAGAATTAAATGTAAGTATTGGAGAAAGAGTGATTGCATTAGAAGAATTAAATGGATGGATTTGGTGTAAAAAAACAGGTGGTGAGGATGGCTGGGTACCAAAGGAAAACTTACAAAAATATTAGTAATACGATTTGGTTATTAATATAGGAAACATATTTTTAGTTTATGAGTATATTGGTTGTAGGATGAAAAATAGATTAATAGAGAAAGAGGAGATTATTATAACTACAACCGTTATTTCTCATTTTTATAATGAAGAGTATTTATTACCGTGGTGGCTTGCTCATCATACGAAACTGTTTGATCATGGTATTTTAATTAATAAAGGCTCAACAGATCGTTCGGTGGAGATTTGTAAGAAATTCGCACCGCATTGGGAAGTGCGAGATTCTGTAAATCCAGAGTTTGATGCATATGCGACGGATCATGAAGTGATGAGGGTAGAACAAGAAATACAAGGATGGAAAATGATTTTAAATACGACTGAGTTTCTTTGTGTGCAAGATAAAAATCAGTTTTGGAAATCACTAAATGAATTGGGAGGGAGGATGTATTGGCTAGAAGGGCTTATTATGGTTGATGATCCTAACTACAGTTATCCGGACCTTAACTTTGGACTCCCTTTAATGAAACAGCGATTTCATGGTTATTTACCAGAAGATTGGCCGTTGTGGAGAAGAGGTAGATTTATTCATAATCATGAACACGGAAGTTATACAGTTGGAAGACATTTATCCGCGCATGAATCTATGATTTATCCGCCTCTTGCTTGTATATTATGGTTTGGATTTAGTCCGTGGAACGATGCGATGAGAAAGAGAAAGTTACAAATTGGTCCGACTCTTTCTGAAGCTAGTAAGCATGGGGGAATGGGGACGCATCATATTATTACGCCGGAAAGATTAGAAGAATGGTATAAGGAATTAGCGAGAGGAACGAAGGATTTACGTTTTAGTGATGCGTACCGTTATGTTTTTGTATAAATGATTCCCACCATGAAATTGTTTCTTCGATTCCTGTATTTAGATCGTATGTCGGTTTCCAGTTTACTTCAGTTTTTAAACGCTCTACATGAACGCCGACAAATAAAGGTTCATCTTTAGAGAAAGGGATTGCACCCAGTTTAATTAGATGTTCTTTTCCTATCTTTTTAGCGATGATAGAAGCTAACTCTTTAATTTGTACAGATTGACCAGAAGCGATATTGATTGTGTCTGTAACGCCATGTTCTAATATCGTTACGAGAGCATGAGCGACGTCGCTCACATGGAGGAAATCTCTTGATTGTTTTCCATGTGTACATAGTGCTTCCTCATTTTTTAATAAAGAAGTGATGATGTTAGAAACGAGTCGATTCCCTTGTTCGTGAGGGCCATACATATGAAAAATGCGGCCCCAACACATGCTGAGGCCTGATTGCTCAGCGTACGTTTGGAGCCAGGAGTGTAGTGCATTTTTACATAATGAATACGGGGTTTTATAAGAAAGAAGCGGTGAATCTTCAAATAATACACCGTTAAACCATTCATACTCTGCGCCAGTCCCGGCAACGACGACTCGCTTTCCGCCGCATGTTGTGAAGTGTTGAATCAATGAGATACTAGACGTAAGCCAATAGTAATTATTGATAGATACATAACACGCTGGCGGCACTGCTTCCCAAGCTAAATGAATGAGATGACTAGGCTTCATGTCGTAAATGAGTTTTTTTACTTCTTCATCGCAAAGTAAGTTGACTTTATGCCAATGGCAAGAAAGATGGGAAGGCTTATTTGTATTGTAAGTGGCGTGCACTTCATAGCCCTTTTGAATAAGAGAATGTACAACATATTTACCAATCCATCCGCTACCGCCTGTTACAAGGATTTTTTTCATGGCTCAATTACCTCAACTTCTGGTATTGTTACTAAAAATTTGCCGCCCCACTCACGAATGAAAGAGCATTCTTTCATAATCTCGTCTTTTAAATTCCAAGGAAGTATAAGAATGTAATCAGGTTTTGTACGTTTTATTTCTTCTGGAGATTTTATTGGAATGCGGGTTCCTGGTAGAAGGAGATTTTGTTTATGAGGGTTTTTATCTACTGTATAAGCTAGAAATTCTTTTCCTATCCCGCAATAATTTAAAAGGGTGTTTCCTTTAGCTGGCGCACCGTAACCGATAATTTGTTTGTTTAAAGCTTTCGCTTCGATAAAAAACTGTAAAATATTTATTTTCAATTGTTCGATGCGTTTAGAAAAAAGGAGATAACAGTCTAATGTATTTAGCCCGTGATCCACTTCTTTTTGAATTAATTTTGTAACACTAGAATGGATAGTTGATTCGTCACTATGATGTTTTACAAAAATACGTAAGGAACCACCGTGCGTTGCAAGTTCTTCTACATCGACAATTTGTAAATGATGGTGAGATAAAACTTTTTGCAGGCTTATAAGTGAGAAATAGGAGAAGTGCTCATGGTATATCGTATCAAACTGTTTAAAGGATATGAGATTTAATAAGTGCGGGAATTCAATTGTTATTGTTCCGTCTTGTTTTAATAACGTTTTTAAACCTGCCACAAAATCATGTAAGTTCGGAACGTGTGCTAATACGTTATTAGCAATGATTAAATCTGCTTGCGGTAATTTTTTTGCTAAGTCGTTGCTGAAAAAATTCACTTCAGTAGGAATTCCTTTTTGGATAGCGATTTCTGCTACATTTTTTGCAGGTTCAATTCCCAATGTTTCGATATTTTCTTTTTGAAAGTATTGTAATAAGTACCCATCGTTACTCGCGATTTCAACCACCTTGGAGTCTTTCTTTAAATAGAAACGCTTAATCGCCATTTCTACATATTGTTTAGCATGCAGTAGCCAGCTTGATGAGTAAGAGCTAAAGTATAAATAGTCATGAAAAATATTGTGCGGAGATTCAAATTCATCTAATTGTACGAGTAAACAAGAGTGACAAACAAATGTGTGCAATGGATAAAATGGTTCCATTTTATATGAGTTTTCTGCAGAAACAAATGAGTTAGCGAGAGGAGAAACACCTAAATCTAAAAAAGTGTTGCTGAGTAATGAGTGGCAAAAACGGCATTTTTTCTGTTCCATTTTATAGCCCCCTTATAAATTTTTGAATGCATCGATTTGTTGTCGCGTGAAAGATTCGATATTTTCACCAGATGCATATTTTTTGTACCAATCAACAGTCCAAGTGATAGCCTTATCTGTTGATAACTTAGGAGTCCAGCCGAGTTTAGTTACTGCTTTTGTACTATCGAGTGTTAAAACAGGCGATTCATAAGGAGTGTTTGTAGAGGGGGAAGTGATTGTTAGTTGTTTATTCCATAATTTTATTACAGATTGAATGACATCATGAACGGTTTTGTTAGGTTCGTTCAACGGGCCGAAATTCCATGCTTCTGCATATGCAGCGTCTGTCCAAAGTTTTTCAGCTAAAAGGATATAGCCGTGTAAAGGATCTAATACGTGTTGCCACGGGCGAATAGCCTTTTTGTTTCTAATCGTTAATGTACCATCTTGTAAATATGCACGAATGACATCTGGGAATAATCGGTCTTCGGCCCAATCACCACCACCGATGACGTTACCTGCTCTTACTGAGGCGAGTTTCTGAGTATTAGTGTGGAAGAATGATTTTTGATAGGATGTTGCCACTATTTCAGCACAAGCTTTACTAGCACTATAAGGGTCGATACCTCCTAGCCGGTCAATTTCCACGAATGCCCGGTTACCGCTCCCGTCATTTTCATAACATTTATCACTTGTAACATTAATGATGCCACGTATACTTTCTGTATGTTTTGCAGCTTCCAATACGTGAACAGTGCCTAAAACATTCGTTTTAAATGTTTCGATAGGATCTTTGTATGAAGTGGTGACGATTGGCTGGGCAGCTAAATGAAATAGTATGTCAGGGTTATGATGTTTTAGGGCGTGTAATAAAGAATCGTAATCTGTAATGTCGCCTTTAATTGTTATGCACTCTTTTGCTACGTTACATTGTTCAAAAAGATTAGGAATCGATGGGGGATGAGAAGAAAAGCCAACTACTTCTGCACCTAAAGAAGTTAAGAAAAGGGTGAGCCAAGAGCCTTTAAATCCAGTATGTCCCGTAATAAATACTTTTTTCTTATTCCAAAAAGATGAAGAAGCCATATTACCAAACCTTCCACGGAGCGTTATTACTTTCCCATAGCTCGACTAATTTATTTTTATCGCGCAATGTATCCATCGGATGCCAAAAACCAGTATGTTGATATGCTGATAGTTCGTTTTTGTTTACTAACTGAACTAAAGTGTCTGTTTCAAAAACAGACTTATCTCCACTAATGTAATTGAAAACTTCAGGGTTTAAAACGAAAAATCCACCGTTAACCCATCCGCCATCCCCGAGTGGCTTCTCTTGAAAAGATGTTACAGACTGTTTATTTAATATGAGAGAACCGAATCTACCAGGAGGTTGTACGGCGGTAACAGTTGCCATTTTTCCATGTTTTTTATGAAATGCAATAAGTTCTTTTATATTTACGTTGCTTAATCCATCGCCATAAGTGAGGCAGAAAGGTTCGTCGCCAACAAAATTTTGAATCTTTTTCACTCGTCCTCCCGTTTCGGTATTTACACCAGTATCGATTAGTGTAACTTTCCACGGTTCTACACGTTGAGAATGGCTAGTAATTGTATTATCGCTTAAATGTATCGTGAAATCTGACATGTGTAAGTTGTAATTTAGAAAGAACTCTTTAATTGCATATCCTTTATACCCTAAGCAAATAATAAACTCTGTAATGCCGTAATGGCTATACAAACTCATAATGTGCCATAGAATAGGTTTTGTTCCAATTTCAATCATAGGTTTTGGTTTTAAATGTGTTTCTTCCCCAATCCTTGTCCCGTATCCACCAGCAAGAATAACAGCTTTCATTTTTTCCTCCTAAAATAAAAATTTATAATATATACAGTATTCATATTGTATGCAAATGGTTTTGTTTTTGACTAAGTGCGTAAAAATGTGTGGAAAATGATGGTGTGAGAAATATTAAGGTTTAAATTTAGGGAATAATTGTTGATATTCAGGGTGGTTACGAAGATCTTGGGTTATGCTACTAAGCTCTAAAAATCGAGTTTCGAGTTGATCAGAGGACTGACCATAATGTGTTTGAAGTCCCATTCGAACGCCCTTTTTTGAAAGGGTGGGTGTAATTTGTAATTTTCTTGCCTTTGTATGTTCGTTCCAAGGACTAAAGTAAAATTTAACAATGAATGAAGGGGAGTTATAAACGACATGTTGATGCCGGGTAAAATGTCTACCAGGTAAATATGCGCCATCAAGATGGTTGTGTATAAATCTCCAGGCACAGCCGATTTCTGGGTTATAAGGAAAAAGCCCATGATATCGTTGTTCTACTAAAGGAATGGAATATCTTAGTTTTGAATAATTGTAATCATGCTTATCAATCATGACAATCATTCTAATCGCATACATATTTTGACCTAACGTATGAAGTGATGAGAAAAATTCTTCTACATTGTTACAGCAAAGAAATTCTGTAGTATTTAATACCATCTTCCAACCTGAAACTTCTCTTTCAATTTCCATTACCTCAATATCAGTATTAGTGGGATCGAATTCAAGGAATCTTGAATCTCGTACTTCCCAGTGGGGAGCAAATAATTTACAAATTTCAACGGAACGATCTGTAGAACCTCTATTAATTAATATACCGTGATCAAATATTTTTGTATGATGCATAAGCCACCATGGTAATAAATACTCCTCGTTATAAAAGTGAGAGATAATAGTTTTAGTAATTTCAATCTCCTCCAATAGCATGAATAATAATTTTAATTAAATATTATTATCATATGTTTTGTATTAAAAAAGGTTGAAAGGAATATGCGATTCTATGATGATATTTTCATAGTAATGTAGTATGGGAAAAATAATTCGATTATAAGAATTAAGTAATGTATTGTTAATTTACAAAATGATAAAATGGTAAGTGGAATTGTGTATAAATTATGAATAATAAACCGTCACGTTTGACTGTACAGTTTATGTATTGTATGATGTTAGTAATATAAACAAGGGGGGAAGATCGTTGGGAAGGTGTATCGAATCGGACAGTTGGCTCTCATGGCTCACGTGTCGAAACGAACGATTGATTATTATACGAATCTAGGTATCTTAAAAGCGGAGCGATCTCAATCTAATTATCGCTATTACGACGAAACAGCATTTGAGACATTACAATTTATTGAGAAGTGCAAAGAAATGCATATGCCGCTTTGTGAGATTAAAGAGAAAATCGAGGAGAAGAAGAAGCTGCTCGGTATCAATGAACACGTTTCGAAACAAGTGAATGAAGTGACAGACCATATTCATCGATTAGAAGTAGAGCTAACGGAATTAAAGCCGCTTTTAGATGGATTGACTGATTCACAACGTGAAAAAATATCGAAATCTTTATCTGGTCAAACGACAGCTTTAATACAGACACTTGCTCTATTATTATAGAACAAGTGAAATCCGACCTCTTTAATTTTTGTATCGGGCTATGTTTTCTAAGAAAGAAATAAGAAAACATTATAGTATACAGGAGGTGGACACCTTAGTTTTTTAACTAAGGGGATTCATTGGAAATATTTAATTTAGTCATGGTTGCGATTTTAATCGCATTTACTGGATTTTTCGTAGCAGCTGAGTTTGCGATTGTAAAAGTACGTTCAAGTCGTATTGATCAGCTTGTTGCAGAAGGAAAACGCGGTGCTTTAGCAGCGAAAAAAGTAACAACAAATTTAGATGAATATTTATCTGCTTGTCAATTAGGTATTACAGTTACAGCTATGGGATTAGGTTGGTTAGGTGAACCGACAATTGAAAAGTTATTACACCCGTTATTTGAGAAATGGAACTTAAACCCTTCTATTTCATCAGTATTAACATTTGGTCTTGCTTTTATGATTATGACGTATTTACACGTTGTAGTAGGAGAATTAGCTCCGAAAACGATGGCAATTCAAAAGGCTGAAAAGGTAACGTTATTATTGGCAGGTCCATTAATGATGTTCTATAAAGTAATGTATCCATTTATTTGGGTATTGAACGGTTCAGCTCGTGTTGTAACTGGCTTATTCGGTTTAAAACCAGCTTCAGAACATGAAGTAGCTCATACAGAGGAAGAATTACGCCTTATCCTTTCAGATAGCTATGAAAGTGGCGAAATTAATCAGGCTGAATACAAGTATGTAAATAACATTTTTGAATTTGATAATCGTATTGCAAAAGAGATTATGGTACCGCGAACAGAAATCGTTGGTTTCTACCTGGAAGATTCAGTAGAAGAACACATGAAAGTAATCCAAAATGAGCGATACACACGTTATCCGATTTTTGGAGAAGATAAAGATGATATTATCGGTATGGTCAACGTAAAAGATTTCTTTATTCGATATATGACCGAGGATCAAAAAGATTTATCATCCATTCGCTCGTATATGCGTCCGATTATTGAAGTGATGGAAACGACTCCAATTCACGATTTATTACTTCAAATGCAGAAGAAGCGAATTCCGATGGCTGTTTTATATGATGAGTACGGAGGAACAGCTGGAATTGTAACACTTGAGGACATCTTGGAGGAAATCGTCGGCGAAATTCGTGATGAATATGATGAAGATGAAGCACCACCAATTCAACATGTGAACGAGCAACATATCATTGTTGATGGAAAAGTGCTTATCTCAGAAGTGAAAGATTTATTTGGATTACACATTGAAGAAGATGATGTGGATACAATCGGTGGATGGATTATGATGCAAAATCATGAAATCGAAGAAGGACAACACGTTGAGGCGGAAGGCTATGAATTTAAAGTGTTAGAAAAAGACGCTTACCAAATTAAACGTGTTGAAATTCGTAAGATGGAAGAGGAACAAGAAGAAGAAAAAGCAGCAACTGTGTAAGTTGCTGCTTTTCTTCTAAAGTATAAAAAATGAGAAATTAGGAGCGGATATTTTGATTCAAGTAGCCTTACGTGTATATCGATTACAATTGTATGTGATCTTTAGTGGTTTACTACTTATGTGGACGATTACTCCGTTTGGAAAACAAGTAACAGGGTTTGGGATCGGATTAGCTGTAAGTGCATATTGCCTTTGGTTATTAGCTCGCAGAGTGGAGAAACTTGGGAAAAGTATTGTAATGAAGGAAAAGGCTCCGGGATTAGGAGTTCTAAACCGATTTGCAGCGGCCATTTTAGGAGCTATTATCATGTATGAAATTGAGCATGAAATGGAAATGTGGGCATTTGGTACAGGCATTTTAGGTGGTCACTTTTTAATGATTGCGAATTTAGCTTATGCAAATATGCAGGTAGTGAAAGAAGAAGAGAAGAAAAGGGAACATGCTTCGAAAAACATAGAGCTATGATGAGAGGGACCTAATGGGGTTCCTTTTTTAGTTTAGCGATATGATACAAGTAATTAAATTAACGACAAATATAATACGCTTCTTTTTTGCGTTTTTCAATAGTATGAAAAATAATAAAAAAAAATTTAAAAACCCATCGATTTCTAAAGGTTATGTATGTTATCATGACAAAAGACTTTTTGAAAGAGGTGGATACCAATGTTACAAGCGCTACTTATTTTTGTGCTTCAAATTATTTACGTTCCCATTTTAACAATCCGTACGATTTTGCTTGTAAAGAATCAAACAAGATCCGCTGCTGCTGTTGGATTGTTAGAAGGAGCTATTTACATTGTCAGTTTAGGTATTGTGTTTCAAGATTTATCAAATTGGATGAACATCGTTGCCTATGTCATTGGCTTTAGTGCGGGACTGTTATTAGGCGGTTATATAGAGAATAAATTAGCAATTGGTTATATTACGTATCAAGTTAGTTTACTAGACCGTTGTAATGAATTAGTAGATGAGTTACGTCACTCTGGATTTGGCGTTACAGTATTTGAAGGTGAAGGTATTAATTCGATACGTTATCGCTTAGATATCGTTGCAAAACGTTCTAGAGAAAAAGAACTATTAGAAATCATTAATGAAATTGCACCGAAAGCGTTTATGTCTTCTTATGAAATTCGTTCATTTAAAGGCGGATATTTAACGAAGGCGATGAAGAAAAGAGCGTTAATGAAGAAGAAAGATCATCATGCATCGTAAAGAAAAGGGAGTAGTGCAGTTTTAAAAGTATGGCATAATCCCATATAAAAAAGAGAGGAATCCATTTTGAAGTGGATTCCTCTCTTTTTTATGAAAAATATTCATCTGTTAATTCAAAAAACTAAGTCGTAAAGTTATTTTTTTTACTCATCCTCAAATTAATGATTAGCCATATAACTTGAAAAAATACAGGTATGATAAACGCGATTAATATAACGATAAGTGATATGGATTTAATTTCGGGTGTTTGAATGACACCAGCACCATCCACATCTCGTAGCCAAATAATAGCTGCCCATATTCCAAAAACGATAATCCAAAATAGGTTACCAATCCACCAAGAAATCCATCGTTTTTTCATGTTAGCACCCCTTACATGTATCTACTGTTAAAAGTATATTTTCGTTCGTTACATTTATAATGAAACAACTTTAAAATTAGTTTTTAACTGTATATCTAACTTGTTTGAAGGTGACTATTTCTCCATCATCATTATTATCTTTCGTTTGCAAAAGTTGAACTTTTGGTTTGTAGTCTGTCCGATGAGCGTGTTCGATATCTTTAATGTTAAGCTTGTAGGATTCACCATTCTTTAGCTTTTGTTCCAACACTTTTTTATTAGCAACATAAATAAAAGTCACTTTATTTTCATCAATACCTTCAGTCTTAATTTCTAATTCATTATCTTTTGTTGTAATCGTTGGTGTTAATAATTCCATACTGGCGTTTCCGGTTTCTAAAGAATTTTCTGCTATAGTTGAACATCCTGATAGTATGATTCCGGTGAATAGAAGAACAAGTAATTTCCTTTTCATAACATCCCCCCGATTCTATGTGATTTCTGATTTTGGCATTGTTAGATTGCTAGTGTTTTATGTAAACGTTTAGTGAGCATTCTTTTTGATTGTACCATAATATGTAAAATGATGCAGGCTGTATCTCCAATTTAAAGGAGATTGAAAGTTTACTTATTGCTGTAAATTAGTATTTTTACAGTAGGCATATATCTTCTTTAGGAAACCCTTTTTCGTATTTAAAATATGTAATGAAATAAAACCAATAAGTCCTATTCCGCCAAAAATAAGCCATGGTGTATACACTCCGCTTAAGTTGGATGTAAAAGATGTACCAGTATAATTACCGATGATAAAACCAAATGCGAGTGATAGTTGATAAAATCCAAAGAAAGTGGCTGTATATGATTCATTACTGTAATTTGCAATAGCGATATCAGCGTTAGGTAATACGAGTGTTTCACCGATTGTAAAGAAAATTACACAAATAAATAGCCAATATGGGTGTTGAAATAAAGGAATGAGTAAAAAGGAAATACTCATTAATAAAACACCGTATTTAATAAAGGAAAGGGTGTTGTATTTAAGAAAGGGTTTTCGAAATAGCACCATAAATATGACGCCTGTTATTGCATTTATCGTAATGACTAATGTAGCAAGTTGATTGCTATTACTAATGTTTTTCATATGAAGTGGAAGTGCGACAGTAAGCTGAGTAAACATAATATAGAAGAAGATCATGATAAAGGAAAACAGAAGAAAAGACTTGTTTTGTAAGATGGCCTGTATTCCTAATGTAATAGACGTGTTTTCAGTAGTGACTTGGAAGTGATTTTTAAGTAAGTAAAAGATTAAAGCAAATATCAGCATAAGAGATCCTGTTAGAGAGAAAGCATAGATTGGATCGAGTAAGAGTAAAAACCCTCCTGCAATTGGTCCGATTATTGCACCGCAATTAAAGCTAAGGTTTAAATATGTAAATAAATTTTTTCTCAAATGAGCTGGCTGTGAGCCAAATATAGCGCGAGCGGCAGGTTCGTAAAATGCTGTTCCGAAGCCAATAAGTGCAGAAGAAATAGAAATTGTATAGAAATCAGAGCATATTCCTAAAGCGATAAATCCGATTCCTCTCAAAAATAATCCGGCTATCATCATAATGATATAGCCTATTTTGTCAGCAATTAATCCTGAGAATAAAGGGATAACTCGTGATGTAATTATTATAACCGTCAACACTGTTCCTACTTGAAAAGCTGAAAAATGGAGAAAGGTTAATAGATAAATAGCTAAAAATGCGTATACTGCAAAATAACCAAAAGACATAAAAAATGAAGAAATAAGCATGAAACGTATCGGTGTTGAGAAACTTTTCATAGAACTCCTCCTAATATTGTAACCAGTAAATCTTTTTAGTGGTTAACTATTTTATATTATAATTATACATAAAGTCAGAAAAAAGTAAATTTTAAGAAGAAGGTGAATAGAGTTGAGTCAAAACGCACCAAACGAATTAGAGTATATTCGAGAATTTTTAAATACATGGAGAATACCAAACGATACGAGAGAGCCAATTGATTTGCTGCAAACAGAAGAGGGTATAAAGAAATTTATGAAAGAATCTTTTCATGAAGAGCTTCTATTTCATACGATAGAGGAATTAAAAAGTTTTCGAGAAGATATTCGGGCGGCAATTGAAGGGGAAGGATCATTGCAAAAATGGTTAGAGAAATACCCATTTCATGTACATATAAAGGAAGATATGAAAGGTATTACATATGAACCAGTATACGAAGAGAATGTGTATACAAAAATATTAAGCATTGTGTTTATCTCGATTCAAGAAAATTTGTGGGGAAGGTTAAAAGCATGTCCAGATTGCCGTTGGGTATTTTACGATCATTCGCGAAATGGAAGCAAAAGATGGTGCGGTATGTATGCTGGTGAAGAAGGAGGCAGAGCATGCGGTACAATTGCAAAAGTGAAAAATTACCGCGCGAAGAGAAAAGGAAGAACGGGTTATAATGTGTAATTACTATTAGGGGAAGAAAAATGGATGGGGGAATGTAGCATATGAAAGGTACACAAATGATAGCATTAAATAAAAAGTGTTGGGATACAGTTGCACCTTATTTCTTTCAAGTGGATTGTTTACCGAAATATGGCCCATATACAGCGTCTGAAGATGAAATTCATTTGTTTGATTCAATTAAAGGTAAAAAGGTTCTTGATATTGGATGTGGAAGTGGGCATTCGTTGCAATATATGGCGGAACATGGCGCAGAAGAATTGTGGGGACTTGATCTTTCGAGCACACAAATTGAAACGGCACATAAAACGTTACAGTCGTGGAATCCGAAGTTAATATGTGGAGCAATGGAAGAGGAAGTGGATATTCCGAAAGGGTATTTTGATATTGTATATTCCATTTATGCATTAGGTTGGACTTCAGATTTAAGAAAAACGTTGGAACTAATATATTCATATGTAAAGCCAGGAGGAAGCTTTATTTTTAGCTGGGAGCATCCCGTATATTCAAACTTAATGTATGGAACAGAGGAGATTGCTTTCAGCTCGTCTTATCATGAAGAAACTCCTATTACGTTTGAAACATTTAAGGGGGAGGATGTACAAGCGACATTATATAAGAGAAAAATAAGTACGTACATAAATGAGTTAAATAGAGCAGGATTTACAATTGAGAGAATAGAAGAGCCTGAACCATCGAGCTTGTTTGATGAAGAACTAGCTGAGCCGTCTACGAAATATTATTCTTTATATAAAGCTAGGATGGTGCCAACTACTTTTATTATTAAGGCAAGAAAATGAAAAATACAGCGTACACTGAAAAAAGCGTACGCTGTATTTTATTAAAGGTTAGTACTTATCTCTTCGGTTGAAAAATATGTTGAAAGAAGTATTTGTGATGTAAGTTATCTACAATTTTATTTGCTTGATATGTGCGATGTTGCTCGAGTCGAAGTCTTTGCTCCATCATTTTGATTGCGTGATCAGATAAACGTAACATAGTGCATTTCTCCTTTTCTATAAATATAGGTGACTATTTGGTATCGATCCCATATTTATAACTAAGGAGGCAAAATGTGTAACATAGGCAAAAAGCACCTTCCTCTCCCATTACGCTTACGAGGTTAGCTGTCGGACTCGGGAAGTGAGAGTTCCCTACTTAAATAAGATTCGCCCCAAGTAGCAAAGCTACAAAAATGGTTCCCCCGCTCCAAATTTTGGACTCAGCAAAAGGTTTTATAAAGTAAAAGATAACATAAATAAATTAACGAGTCAAACTATTTGTTGTTTTCTGATTTTTTGAGTGAAGTTAAAACCACTCCATCGGGTAATATAATCTCCTTTACTTCAATAAAGCCATGTTTTTTATATAAAGACAAAGCAGGTGTATTTTCTTTCCCTGTTTGTACAATATATGTTTTGGAAGGGGAGAACATGTCAAATACATAAAGTAGTAGTTTTGTTGCAATCCCTTTATGAAAATGATCAGGGGATACTACTAAACGATGAATATCCACTTCTTCTTCATCTATTTTAAAAGAAATAAAACCAGCAAGTGTATCTTCAAAAAAATAGCCGTAAAAAATTTCATCACAAGATTGAATATCGGCTACAGTATCATAAAGTCGAGGGATAGCTGTACTATTTATATATTTCGCCTCAATTTCATAAGCGGGTATTTGAATGCTTAAAATAGAAGTTGCAGTTTTGTGAGAAGTTGTTATTAATTTTTGAATCATAGAATAGAAACCTCCTTGTTGGCTGTATTTTCATAGATTTGACAAGATTTTTCTTTTTTGGATATAATAATTACATAGTTACACAATAAGTTAGTAGCTAAATTGAATTACACTATAATAGAAATGGAGGACTAAAGATGGGGTGGATTATCACATTAATAGTTGGTGCTATTATAGGTGCAATTGCAGGTTCTATTACAGGTAAAGACTTTCCTGCTGGCATGTTTGGAAATATAATTGCTGGTTTATTAGGAGCTTGGTTAGGCGGTAAATTATTTGGAGATTGGGGTCCATCACTAGGTGGTATTCATATTGTACCAGCTTTATTAGGATCAATTGTTCTCGTTCTTATTGTATCATTTGTAGTGAAATCTGCAAGGAAATAAAGAGTTATATTATGATAAAAAGCCCTATATAAGGGCTTTTCATCATTCGAAGAGGTGGTTTTATTGGAGAAAGTAAGTTTAAGAAAACGAGATAAGTTGAAAAAATTTTTTAGAGAACACAATTATTTAGCAGTGTTACTTGGGTTTGCACTATTGTTCATTAATATTTTATTACTAACAAAAATATCATTTGTTTTTACGCCGTTTATCGTCTTTTTAAAAACAATTTTCTTCCCAGTATTATTAGCGGGCGTACTATTTTACATTTTGCATCCATTCGTTTCGCTTTTAGAAAAGAAAGGTGTTTCAAGAATCGTATCAATAGCCTCGATATACTTAATCGTAATTGGATTATTTGTGTTTTTAGTTTTAACGGTTATTCCAATTATTAAAGATCAAATTGATGCATTAATAGATAACTTACCGTATTTCGGTCATGAAATTGAACGAGCAGCACGTAGATTTGGGGAAAGCAATTTACTCGGTAAAATTCAGGAGAATTTAAATATTAATGTTGCGAATATGGTAAAAGACTATACAGTTGATTTTACGAAATCTTTATCATCAGTAACAGGAAATGTAACTGGATTTTTAAGTACTATTACAGAGGTCGTTTTAACGTTTGTAATGGTTCCGTTTATATTGTTCTATCTTTTAAAAGATGGTGAGCAATTACCAAATCACTTTTTAAAGTTTATTTCAGAACAAAGACGACCAGCAGCGATGAGAATACTAGACGATATGCATTATGCGATTAGCTCGTATATTAGAGGACAAATTATTGTTAGCTTATTTATCGGTATTATGCTATTAATTGGTTACCTTATTATCGGTATTAAATATGCAGTACTACTCGCTATTTTAGCGATGATTGTAAATATCGTTCCGTACGTAGGACCAATTATCGCAATTACACCAGCGTTAATTATTGCGTTTATTGATTCGCCGGGGATGGTTTTAAAGGTAATTATTGTAATGATGGTTGTACAATTAGCAGAAGGTAAATTTATTTCTCCGCAAGTCATGGGGAAAAAGCTAGATATTCACCCGATTACTATCATTTTTATTATTTTAACTGCCGGAAATTTATTTGGAATTATGGGGATTATTTTAGCAATTCCAGGGTATGCGATATTAAAGGTGTTAGTAACGCATGGTTATCGATTTGTTAAGTTGAATACGTAGGAAAAAGAGCTAAAACAGTATTATCTGTTTTAGCTCTTTTTTATTAACAATTGATGTGCATATTGGCGTGCCCATTGATCCGCTTCTAATATAGCATCTAGTGAAGGATTTTTTACGTTATGATGGGCTTCAACTGTTTTGTAAATTGTTTTTTCAATATCGAAAAAGGCAATTTCATTTTTTAAGAATAGTGCATTCGCAATTTCATTTGCTGCGTTTAATACAGCAGGAGTAGTACCACCAATTTTGCCACATTCATATGCGTATTGTAGACAAGGAAACTTCTCTAAATCTGGTTTTTCAAAATGTAAACTACCGATTTCTAATAAATTTAATTTTTCATAGGAAGAAGGTAGCCGAGTAGGGTAGTGAAACGCATATTGAATCGGCATCCTCATATCAGGAGCACCGAGCTGCGCTATAACTGATCCATCAATAAACTCTACTAAAGAATGAATAATACTTTCTTTATGAATCATTACATCAATTTTTTCATAAGGAATATCAAATAGCCATCTTGCTTCCATTACTTCGAATCCTTTATTCATTAATGTGGCAGAATCAATCGTTAATTTTGCCCCCATTAACCAGTTTGGGTGCTTTAAAGCATCTTTTGCTTGTAGAGTGTTCATTTCTTCACGTGTTTTATCACGGAATGCACCGCCAGAAGCTGTAACGATTAATTTGTCAATTTCTTTATTATTTTCTCCGTTTAAACATTGGAAAATAGCTGAATGTTCGCTATCGACTGGAATTAAACGACATCCGTTTTGTTTGGCCAGTTCAGTTACAATATGACCAGCTGCAACTAACGTTTCTTTATTAGCGATGGCAATATCTTTCTTCGCTTTTAATGCTTCAATTGTTGGGAGTAATCCTGAAACACCAACGACGGAACTTAATACAAGATTTGAATCAGGGTGAGTAGCTACCGCAATTAAGCCATCTGTTCCGTATGTAATTTTTACGTTGGTTGAAATACGCGTACGAAGCGTGTCTGCTAATTCTTTTGTCGCGACGCTTACAATGCGAGGTTGAAACGTTTTGATTTGTTGCTCAAGAAGCTCGATATTATAATTTGCGGTTAAACCGACGATTTTAAAATGTTCGGGATGAGCTGAAACGACATCTAATGCAGACGTGCCGATAGATCCTGTTGAACCTAAAATGGATATATATTTTACCATGAAAAAACCTCCAAAGTTGTTTCGAGTATTTCTGCAAACCTATATAATATTAGACAATTGAAGTGGAAATTCCTGCTAAATAAAATAGAAAATTTTGGTTTGTTTAGAAGTGAAATGTGATAAACTGTAAAAAATAACGAAAAGCGATGAAAGAGAAGAGTACATATTCGAAACTTTTCAGAGAGCTGATATGTGGTGGAAATCAGTAAGGGATGAATATGGAATGGGCTCTGGAGCTTCTAACTGAAATGAGTAGGTAAAGACGGTTGCTTCACGTTAAGAAGTTGAAGTGAGCTAACAATAGCTAATTAAGGTGGTACCGCGGGAGTCTCTCGTCCTTTTTTAAGGATGAGGGGCTCTTTTTGTTTTGAGAAAGGAGGAGTTAGGATGAGTGAGAAAATAATGTTAACAGGAATTAAGCCGACAGGTTATCCGCATTTAGGAAATTATATTGGTGCAATTAAACCTGCGTTGCAAATGTCAAAGAAGAATGAAGGGAAAGCATTGTATTTTATAGCTGATTATCACGCGTTAAATGCTGTGCATGATCCGAGCCAGTTTAGTAGTTATACGAAAGAGGTAGCAGCTACTTGGTTATCGCTTGGACTTGGAGAAGATGTTATTTTTTATAGGCAAACAGAAGTGCCGGAGATTCTAGAATTAGCTTGGATATTAGCTTGCCTAACTCCGAAAGGGCTTATGAACCGTGCTCATGCGTATAAAGCGAAAGTAGAGCAAAATAAAGAAGCGGGTTTAGAGGTCGATGCAGGAGTGAATATGGGATTATATACGTATCCAATCTTAATGGCAGCTGACATATTGCTATTTCAGGCTACGCATGTACCTGTCGGAAAAGATCAAATTCAGCATATTGAAATCGCGCGTGATATTGCGACGTATTTTAATCATACTTTTGGCACGACATTTACACTTCCGGAGTATGTCATACAAGAAGAAGGAGCAATATTACCAGGGCTTGATGGAAGAAAGATGAGTAAAAGTTACGGGAATGTGATCCCATTATTTGCAGAGAAAGAAAAACTACGCAAGTTAATATTTAAAATCAAAACAGATTCTTCACTTCCAAATGAACCGAAAGAACTAGAAACGTTATTTACAATTTATAAAGAATTTGCAACGGAAGATGAAATGCAGTCAATGCGTGAAAAATATGAAACTGGCATTGGATGGGGCGATGTGAAAAAAGAGTTGTTTCGCGTTGTAGACCGTGAATTAGCTGGGCCACGTGAGAAATATGCTATGTATATGAATGAACCGAATTTATTATATGAAGCGTTGGAAAAAGGTGCTGAGCGGGCGCGGACTATTGCGAAGGTAAATTTAACAGAAATTAAGAAACGGATTGGATTTGAGAGGGAGCACTGAGCGTTCCCTCTTTTTTCCCTATAACTTATTCGTCATATCGATGAGTAAAGCAAGGAGTTCGCATATTCTTTTGAAACTTATTAGTTGCATATATTAAAAAGTATGCTACTATAGGGTTACTTATTAAACATGTTTAATAAGTATAATGAAAGTCACTTAATAAAGATGTTTAATAAGTAGGGTTCATTTGATTACAAAGGAGATGATTGTATGAAAACAGAAAAAGAAAAGATGTTAGCGGGAGAAATGTATATTGCGGATGACGAAGAATTAGTAGCTGATAGGGTGGAGGCAAAACGTTTAACACGTCTTTATAACGAGGCAATGGAGACAGGAGATGAGAGGCGTTTTACATTATTAAATCAGCTTTTAGGTTCTTCAGCTGACGGGGCATCACATATTAAACCTACTTTTCGTTGTGATTATGGTTACAATATCCATATTGGAAAGAATTTTTTCTCCAATTTCAATTGTGTGATTTTAGACGTTTGTGAAGTGCGAATTGGGGATAATTGTATGTTTGCACCTGGTGTTCACATTTATACTGCTACTCATCCTTTACACCCGGTAGAGCGGAATTCTGGTAAAGAATATGGAAAGCCTGTAAAGATTGGTAACAATGTTTGGGTAGGTGGGGGAGCTATTATTAACCCTGGTATTTCAATTGGAGATAACGCTGTAATTGCTTCAGGGGCAGTTGTGACAAAAGATGTACCCAATAATGTAGTGGTTGGTGGTAACCCAGCTAAAGTTATTAAAACGATAGACTTATAGAAATCGTTTTTTATGAGTGCATGAATAAACGGATGTTGTATCGTATAGAAAATGTGAAAGGTGTTTCATATAAAGAAAAATAGTGCGGAAAATCGTACGAAGACATTACTTACTTCTTGAAACGCTCTTTTTCTTATTTGTTTTGCTGGTTTTCTCGTTTGCTGTAAGTTTCTATCATAGGTTATACACAATTTCTAAGTATACTAGGGGAAGCATTCGGAATACTGCTAGTAGAAATATATCATCTTTATTGCTTTAGAAAATGATGTATGATATATTGTCAACGCAACTTATTAAAAGTGTTTAATAAGTATGTTGATTAAGGTGGTGAACGATTTGAGTGAACAGTTTGTTACTCAAAAATCGATTAAAGAGACAATCCTTCGTGGCATTCGTAAAGTTCTTTTAGAGCGAGGTAGTGCAACGAAAGTTGAGCTTAGTAATACATTAGAAATTAGTTTTCCAACGATAAGTAAATTTATAGAAAAAATGAAACGAGACGGTGAAGTCACTTTAGCTGGTTTAGATGATTCAAGTGGTGGAAGAAGAGCGAAACGATATGAATATAATCCAGAATATATGTTAGGTTTAGCGATATTTTTAGAAAAAAATGAAACAAACTATACAATTTTCAACTGTTTAGGGGAAGTAAAAGAACAGGGGAGTACTTCAAGTATGTTAATTGATACGGGCGTAAATGTATTATCTAAACATATTGAAGGTCTTATCGCTACATTCCCGAAAATAAGCTCTATATCAATTGGTGTGCCTGGTTCGGTTGATAATGGTCGTATTTTTTATATTCCTGGATATGAAAAGTTCCAAAATTTTAATTTGAAAAGTCATTTGGAGGAACAGTTTTCTATACCAGTAGTAATAGAAAACGATATGAATGCTGCTGTGCTTGGTTATTATAAAAACACTGGAAACTATGACAATTCCTCTCTTGTATATTTGTATTCCGGTCAAAATGGTCCAGGTGCAGGTATTATGGTAAATGGAGATGTCGTACGCGGAAGCACATTTTTCTCAGGAGAGATATCTTTCGTCCCGCAGTATAATAATAAAAATTTCTTGCAAGCTTTGAGAAGTGAAGATTCGAATAATCCAGAGGAATATAATATAGATGCTATTACTCGTTTAATCGCTACATGTATAGCTATTATTAACCCGCATGCCTTTATCTTCTGTGATGATGAAGTGAATCAATTTGTAATAGATCAAATTGTAAAAACTTGTCCGCAGTACATCCCGGCGGAACATATTCCGAAAATAACAGTGAGTAATTGGAAAGAAGATTATTTATATGGATTAAAAAGTCTAGGACTTGATCTTATGATTACGAGAACAAATAACGAAAATTAAATGTGCTGGCAATGAAGCATCCAATTGCCAGTTGAATAACATAAAAGAAAAGGTGTCGATTATGAAAATTGAACATGTAGCAATTTGGGTGAATGATTTAGTAGGAATGCGTGATTTTTATAAACAATATTTTAATGGTGAAGAAAATAGCTTATATCATAATACAAAAAAGCAATTTAAATCTTATTTTATAACTTTTGAAGGTGGTGCGCGTCTAGAACTTATGAAGCGGGTAGGGATAGAGGATGCATTACAAACAGAAACAATAGGATATGCACATATTGCTTTTTCTGTAGGTAGTAAAGAAAAGGTGAACGAATTAACGAATACATTAAGAGAAGCAGGATACCCTGTGTTAAACGGCCCACGAACTACAGGGGATGGTTACTATGAAAGTGTAGTAAGTGATCCTGAAGGAAATCAGATTGAGATAACGATCTAACATGAACAACCTCATTTCGCATTATCATGACGGGAGATGAGGCTGTTTTATTTTTATCTTTAATTGGAGTGATGAAAATCGCGAAGAATCCCCTCAATAACTGGATGAAGAGTACTAGGTAATTCATCAAGCGGAAAGAAACGTAATTCTTTTGATTCTGTTTGATCACATACAAGCTCACCGTGGAATTCGCGGCAAATATAAACAACGAGTACACCGTGTACTTGATCGCCGTTTGGATAGATTTGAAAGTAATCTGGTCCAGAGTATGTACGGAATAGTTCTGGATTTTTAATAATCAGTCCAGTTTCTTCATATACTTCTCGCTTTAAAGCGTCTTCTAATGTTTCGTTATATTCTAAAGCGCCGCCAATAATGCCCCAGCGGTTAAAGTCTGTGCGGAGCTGCAGTAATACTTCACCTTTTTCATTTACTATAATGGCGTGCGAACCTATTAAAATAAGTGGATGATTTCCTACTAAATTTCTAATGTCTTCAATATAACCCATATTTTGACTCCTTGTTTTTAATAGTAATTAGGAAGTTCTTTTAACATTCTTTCTGTTTTACGTGCTGTAAAGGCTAAGTTATGATCATCTTTCGTTCTGAAAAATAATGTGCGTAAAAAGGTTTTAATGTTGGCACATAAAATACAATACTCATTAAGTGAAAGGCGTTTTCTAATTTGAGGAAGCCTTTTTATTTTTTTATGAATAATAGAAATTAACTCGTCTTGCGGAAAGTCATGATACAACATCGCTAGTAAAGGAGTAACGATGCGTTCATCTTCGTTATTATGAAAAAGGTCAGATGGAATGAAGATTTTATTTAATAAACAATGAATTAACTCTTCGTACCATTCAAAAGTTGTATACGTATTATGAACAATTTCCGTAAAGGCATCAGATACGTGAGCAAGACAATGAGCCCATCCTTTATTTTCAATATAGCCTCGGAAATCTGTTTCTAAGTTTGTGTATGTAATGAGTTTGTTTTTTATTTCTTCAATATCCTCCTCTGTACAAAAGTAGTGCGAATTAGCGAATTGGAGTATTAACGCAATTAACGAAACAGTGTAAGAACGTGTGAAAACCCCATCTGTATGTGGGGAGTAAATGTCACAATATAAATACTCATCACTTAAACAAGTTTGCAACAGTAATTTTAGTTGATCATCCATAAGGAATTCATGATGAATAAAATGCACAAAACATTTATATATAAGCTGGTAACGAACGTAACTATCAGTTGTTCCGATATACTGAAGCATATGGAGCGTTAATTCATTTATATCTATATGTCGCAGTTGCGTATAGTCATTTTGTTGTATAAGCTCTAACTGTTGTTGCAGCGCTGTAATATCCAATGGAGAACCTCCTCCGCACTTTAAAGATGCGATGTTTTCTAGTATTCTATATATTCAAGGACAATCCTGCTCATGCAAGGAGAACAAGTAGAAATTCAAGTATGACATAGATGAGGGAAGAATATGACGACGATAGAACAGTTAGAAAAACATTTTAAAATAAGAAGAAATGCTTCTTCTATCATGATAAAAGAAAATAATGCAGAGATTTTTACAGAAGAGCAATTAAAGGGAATCATGCAATATTGTGTTGTTGAGGCTGAAAAAGAGGGAATTGAAAACTTACTTTTTGAAGTTTCTTCAAAAAGCCCAAATTATGATGTGTATAAGAAATGTTTCGAAGCGTATTCTTTTGAATATGTTACTGAAAACATCATTGTATGTAAGGATATATATGAAGTGGAAGATGTAGAAAGTGAAATTGATTTTAAGTTGATTGAAGAAGTAGGAGAAGATGCTTTTTATTCACTTTGGAACGAGATGACGGAAGAACAAGTCACTTATGATCAATTTGTAAATATGATGCTACAAGAAATTGGAGAGCAATGGAAAGAACATTGTTTAACTGCGAGTATTAATGAAGAGCAGATCGGAATTGTAATCCCATATATTGAAAAGGGGACGTTAGAAGAAGGAAAACTTATGTATTTCGCAGTCGCTCCAAATATGCGAAATAAAGGATACGAAGCAGCATTCTTTACAGGAGCGATGTTTGTATTAAAAGAAATAGGAGCATCTTATTATATCGGTGAGACAAATGTACAAAATGAGTGGATGAAGGATATTTTTGAAAATAACGGATGTCAGCTGCTTAGTTCTACTGAGCGGTATGTGTGGAAGTTTTAGGAGGATGAACGATGTACTCTCTTGAACTCATTTCGAGGGAATCCATGTACAACTTATGAACAAGTAAAAGAACTTTTTGCCTGTTTGTAAGATAAAAAGAAAAATGAGAACGACAAAGTAGATATTTGTATAATACAATAGAGTAAGATTCGATTATAAGAGAAAGCGTTGGTGAAAGAATGGGGCAGCAAAGACATTGGTTACAAGCAACTGTAGAAAGAAATGAAGATAATACGTTACAAATAAAGTGGGAAAATAATATAGAGGAAGTTCGCATTTACTGGAGTACTTCGCCAGATCATATTGAAGAAAATGGAGAATTACTTGCAACGGTAAATGGAGAATCATCATATACAATTGAAAACCTGAGCGAAAATGAGCGTCCATATTTTAGACTAGTAGGTAGTAATGGACAAGTAGTAACAGTAGCTGAGCGTAGACTGCCATTACAAGGCGCGTTTAACTTCCGTGATATGGGAGGATATGAAACGACAGAAGGCCGTAAAGTAAAATGGGGTAAATTATACCGTTCTGAAGAATTAGCAGGATTAACAGAGTGGGATATTGCGTATTTACAAAAGTCTGGCTTAAAGTTAATTTGCGATTACCGTACAGACTTTGAAGTGAAGCATAAGCCAAACCCTGAGATTACAGGAGCTCGTCAAGTGTGTTTACCAGTTATGCAAGACTTAGCAAAAGACTTGAACATAAATGAGTTTTTCCAAGTTGGTGACCTTTCTATGTTAGGCAAACCAGGCGAATACCTTGTGAAAATGAATCAAGATTTCGTAAGTGGTAACGAGGCGTTCGTAAGCTTCTTAAACTTAGCGCAAAACCCGGAAAACTTACCGTTAGTAAACCATTGTACAGCTGGGAAAGACCGTACTGGATTTGGATCAGCATTATTATTACTTTTACTAGGTGTACCAGAGAAAACAGTAATGGAAGATTATTTACTAAGTAACGGTTTCCGTGAAAAGTTAAACGAGAAAATGATGGCCTTTTTAGGTGCAAAACTACAAAACGATGAGAGTAGAGCGATATTAGGTGCGATGTTCGAAGCACGTGCTGAGTATTTACAAGCTGCGATTGATGAAGTGAAAAAGCAATATGGTTCAGTTGAAGCGTATGCTGAAAAAGCACTTGGCTTTACGAAAGAGTCGTTAGAACAAATGAAAGTTTTATTGTTAGAAGATAAATAAAGCGGAGGGAGGCTGATTGGATTAGCCTCCTTTTCTTATTGTTGTTATAATTTTGCTAATGAGAATGTTGTGCAACGAAGAGAGAATGAATGAAAAGAACTTACGAATCGGGGGATAAAATGATTCATACACGTGGAAAAGCAGAGGGGTTAAGAGAAAAGCTAGCAACAATACTAAGTCAAGATTATAAGGAATTAGCTGTTCAGGATTTAAAGGTGATTGGAACGGGAGTGCAAAATATTGTTTTTCGAGGAGATTCAGAAAAGGGGTCTTTGGCATTT
Organism: Bacillus sp. FSL W8-0519; assembly: GCF_038005585.1. Taxonomy (NCBI): domain Bacteria; kingdom Bacillati; phylum Bacillota; class Bacilli; order Caryophanales; family Bacillaceae; genus Bacillus; species Bacillus sp. FSL W8-0519. Next base: position 3,160,790 of record NZ_JBBOTL010000001.1, on the reverse strand, counting down.
CGAGTGCCGTGGGAAAGAGAAGTAGAAAATATAAATGAAGATTTATTTAATAGTCGGATTTCATTGAAAAAGGAAGCAGAGCTTTCTAAGTATTGTCATTCAAAAGGTATTTCGGTGCCAAAGATACACGGATTGCATCTTTCTGTCGAACTTGATTTTTTAATTTCGGATTGTGTGTATACTGATCATATGCCAATTTCTGCGCACAAAATAGGAGAGTTAGTGAGCAAGCTTCATAGCATGCCAATTGATGGTTTGCATTACGAGAAAAATATTAAAGAGCCGATTAGTAAGTATATAGCAGAAAGAATTGTGAAACGGATAGAAGGGTTTAATACAATTACGAACTGTGGAATTAAACTTCCAGATACAAAAACAATTGAACATATTCTTAGTACAGCAGATCATGTAAAATGCTTATTACATATGGACATTCGACCAGCCAATTTAATCGGGTATAATGGAGAAGTTAAAGCAATAGTTGATTGGGATAACGCTTTAATTGGTCATCCATTGCTGGAGTTAATGAGAATAGCTGAAACTAATGAGATTAGTTGGGATGAATTTAAAGATGGATATAAGAATGATAGTATCTTTAATGTTACCCCTCATATCGTTAGTTTATTTTATAGACTAGATACAGCTGTCATGCTAGCAAACTTATTTATAGCACATTTGAAAATAAAAGATAAAGGTGTATTCTATAAAGAGCGGGTTAAAGCGCTTCATCAAGAAATATATAAAAACTTATAAGCAATGAGAACGAAGCTTTTAAAATAGGAACTAAGGAGAACATCATGAAATACAAAGTTATATTATTCGACGTAGATGATACATTATTAGATTTCCCTGAAACGGAAAGACACGCATTACATAATGCGTTTGTACAGTTTGGTATGCCTACAGGGTATACTGATTATCTTGCAAGTTATAAAGAGATTAGTAATGGGTTATGGAGAGATTTAGAAAATAAAATGATTACGTTAAGTGAATTAGCGGTAGATCGATTTAGACAATTATTTGCACTTCATAATATAGAAGTAGATGCACAGCAATTTAGTGATGTATATCTTGAAAACTTAGGGAAAGAAGTACATCTTATAGAAGGTGCAGTGCAATTATGTGAGAATCTACAAGATTGCAAGCTAGGCATCATTACGAATGGATATACGAAGGTGCAACAATCTAGAATCGGAAATTCGCCTTTATGTAATTTCTTTGATCATATTATTATTTCAGAAGAGGTTGGTCATCAAAAACCAGCACGTGAGATTTTTGATTATGCATTTGAAAAGTTTGGGATTACGGATAAATCAAGTGTACTAATGGTTGGAGATTCGCTCACTTCTGATATGAAAGGCGGAGAAGATTACGGCATTGATACGTGTTGGTATAATCCGAGTTTGAAAGAGAATAAGGCAAGTGTTAAGCCGACTTATGAAGTGAAGAGTCTGCTGCAAATTTTAGAACTTGTAGAAGTGGCGGAAGAAAAGGTAGTTTCATTTTAATCGTGTCGATATTTGTTGATAAGTCGATATTCTTTGTCGAATCGTCGATATATCGAAAAAATCGTTGATATATTTTAAGTTACGGTAGATATATTGGCAAAATCGTCGATATAATTTGAGTTGCGTTCATTTTATAGGTACGATCGGTGTAATAACTAGAGGTGAGTGAAAGATGTTAACATTTTTATTTGAGTTAGACAAGAATATCCCACAGAAAGATGAGCGGCGGTATGATGCTTATTCAAAGGGCTTTATCGAAGGGGATGTAACGATTCGCGTGAGTGACAGCGTGCTTTTTCAAAAGTCATGCATGAAGGTCGCAGAGCTTGGCATTTATTTAGGGCAGTGGATGGAGCAAGTGCAGCACGGGCAGAATGTACATATGAATTATGAAACGCCTGACCGTGATGAGACAATTCTTAGTTTCTTCTATGAAGAGGACAATCAATGGAGAGTTTCTTCCAGTTGGCAACAATTTGAGGTTCAGGAATGTATTTCTACTACAGCATTAGTGGAGAGTGTTCAGCGTTATTTATATGAGTTAAATAAAGAACTGCGCGCGTTAGAATATCCTGTGACGTTTGATCAGTACTTAAGAGGAGAGCGGGTGATGCAGCTTTCTTACAAACGACTGTGTGATAGTAAAGCGGATACGGTGCCTATTGAGGTTTACAATGGAAGTGACAGAGTAGGCACAGTACGAGGCTATTATAAAAATACGTTGATGAGAGTGCTAGATTTCATTCCGAAAGTCGGTAGTAATATCATTTATGAAATAAAGGATAGCAAGGACAATATTCGCGTCATTGCAAAGGATGTAAGTAGGCAGCGCCAAAGAAAGATTTTAGTAACATATAAAGATAATCATGATGCAGAGCATGAAATACTTGTATGTGACGGAAAGTTATTGGATGCAAATTTCTTATTTACCTTTACATATAAGAGAGAAGAATTTGTTGTTCATAAAACTACTTTTGGGATGGGAAAGTTATTACGAAAAGGCTATGTAATTGCAGATTGGAATATTCGTCTTGAGGAAGATATGTATCACATCGAGATGAATGTATACGATGAAGATTATATAGAAGACCAATATTTACTGTTGGGCGTATTTCATGCGGTTTTGTATGGGTGATCGTTGTATAAATGAAAAATACCGGTATTCTTTGTGAAAAGAATGCCGGTATTTTTATTTATCCTCAAAAATAAAAACTTCATCAATCGTACTATGAAGTGCCCTCGCAATATCGTGAGCAAGCTGCAAGGAAGGATTATATTTTCCTTTTTCGAGATGGTTAATTGTTTCACGACGTACACCAACTTGTTTCGCTAAATCTTCTTGCGTCATATTCAATTTGGCGCGGTATTCTTTTATTTTCGTTACGAACGCCATGGTGCATCTTCCATTTCGTCAACAGGTTTATCGTAAAAGAACATAGAAAAACCAAACGTAAGAATGAGTGTGCCGAAAATAAGAGCGATATCAATCTCTTGTAGCACCGGGTTTGGAAATAACATTTCAATGAACATAATGATAGCGGTAGTTAGTAACGTAACGATAAAGGCATTGCGGCACGATTTATTGACGATTTGTTCAAACAGTTCATCGTGTTGAACCGTTCTATATGAGGTGAAAAAGGAGAAGAAACAAAACATAGTGAACAATCCTTTTTCATAAAAAAAGCCAAGAAAACCGAAGAAACCGAGAAATCCTAAATATTTTATCCAAGTTGTTTTCATGATAGTTCCTCCTTATCATGTTAGAAATAAATCACGTTATGTTATAAATATATCACATATGGATAGGAATGGTAATAATAGTTTTTTAGTTTGCTTCATAATAATAGTAAAAAGAGGAAATATACTGCGAAATAAAGAGGATAATATTGTAAAATGGTTGTAAGGAGGGGGAGGAAGGTATGCTAAATTGGATCATGATCGTTGTATTACTTGTAGTCATTACTGTAGTCGCGACGGTGTTAATTGGGCGAAAGGGTGATGCAAATTATAGTAAAGCGACAAAGGGGAATATTAGAAGGCTTACGATGATTTATATTATACTAGCTGTCGTTTTAATCGTTGGGTTAGGTCTGTATATTTATTTTAAAGGTTAAAAACTGAAAAATACAAAAATATAAAAATTATAAGTATGCTATAATGTTAATATAGTTATTTGGTAATTAAGGAAAGGATTGGATGGAATGATTGAAATTATGAATGTGTCAAAAAGTTATAATGGTTCTACCTATGCAGTAAAAGATTTAAGTTTATCTGTGCCTAGCGGAGAAATCTTTGGATTTTTAGGGCCAAATGGTGCCGGTAAATCAACGACAATTAAGATGATTACTGGTATCCATGGGGTGGACAAAGGGACGATTACGATTAACGGTATAGATATTATGAAAAATCCGATGGAAGCGAAAAAGACGTTTGGTTATGTCCCAGATAGTCCAGATATGTTTTTACGATTAAAGGGAATTGAATATTTAAACTTTATGGCAGATATGTATGAAGTGCCGAAAGAAGTACGCCAAGAACGAATTGAGTCCTTAGCGAAGAAATTTGATCTTTATAATGCTTTATCAGATCAAATTCAAAGTTACTCGCACGGTATGAGACAAAAGATTGTTATTATTGGTGTGCTCGTGCATGAGCCAGATGTATGGATTTTAGATGAACCGTTAACGGGGCTTGATCCGAAATCTGCATATATTTTAAAAGAAATGATGAGAGAACATGCGGATAAAGGAAAGATTGTATTCTTCTCTACACACGTATTAGAAGTGGCAGAAAAATTATGTGACCGCGTCGCGATTATTAATAAGGGGAATTTGCAGTTTAAAGGGAATTTAGATGAAATGAGAGATCATTTTAAATCCAACGAATCACTTGAAAAAATGTTCTTGGAGATGACGGGCAATGAGTAAAATTTGGACGTTAACGAAAGTATTATTGAAATTAAATTATGCAGATTTTATAACAGATAAGAAGAAGCGATGGGCGTATGTATTTTCATTTGCGGCTATTTTATTTGTCGGATTTTTACTGTTTGGTTCTATCACGCATGCAATGTATGAGGGAATGATACATTTAGGGCAAGATCCAGGAATGATTATCGCAATGGGACTTGCGATTGCGAGTATATGGGTATTTTTAATGAGTATTACGAACATTTTAACTGTATTTTACTACAGCAATGACATTGAAATGTTATTACCATTACCATTAAAACCAGCGCAAATTATTTCAGCCAAATTTTTAACGGTATTAATTACACAATACGTAATGAGTTCATTTATTTTACTACCAATCTTCATTACTTACGGATTAAAAAGTGGAGCGTTTATTACATATTACATATATATGATTTTCATTTACTTACTCTTCCCGATTGTGCCGTTAGTACTAGCTTCGTTACTCATGACAGTTATTATGAGGTATACAAATATAGCGAAAAATAAAGACCGAGGAAATATATTTATCGGAATCGTAAGTATACTATTTATTGTAGGAATTAACGTGTTTTTGCAGTGGAAAAATAAAAGTTCGTTTTCTGAAGATGCAATTGCGGATTACCTTGCAAACAACCAGTCTTCTCTTTTAGTACAAATGACAAACTATTTTCCAACTACATATTTTGGAGCAGTAGCATTAGTAGAAAATGCAAATTGGAAGGGTCCTTTATACGTAATAATCTTTGCAGTTATTTCATTTGTATTTTTTGTGTTGTTTTATTACATTGCAGAGCGTACATATTTAAAAGGGGTTATTGGACTTTCAACGAGTACAGCAAAAAAAGAAGTCATTTCAGCAGAAGGTTTACAAAAATCAACGGTACAAAGTTCACATTTGAAAGCGTATGTGAAAAAAGAATTTAAAACGTTATTCCGTACACCACAATTTTTCTTGAATTGTATCGTACAAACTTTCGTTATGCCGATTATGTTGTTCTTCGTTTTATTTGTACAAGATGGAAATTTAAAATGGGTTATGAGTTATATTAATAATCCAAAATCAGCAGGGCTTGCGATTGGCGTTGGCCTTTGTGCCTCTCTATTCTTAATGGGAAGTAACGTCATCGCAACAACTTCATTCTCACGTGATGGAAGCTCTTGGTTTGTGAATCGATATTTACCTGTAAAAGCTTCGGATATCTTTTTTGCAAAAGCAATCACGGCTTGGTTAATTAATGTAATTATTTTAGCAGTGTTCGGTATTACGATGGCAGTTGTAGCGGGAATTTCTCCTGTTTTCATGTTACTGTGGTTTTTACTAAGTGCGAACGGCTTACTGTTAATTAATTTAATTGGTACACGCTGGGATGCACAAACTGCAGATATACATTGGGATACAGAGCAGAAATTATTTAAGAGCCGCTATACAACTTTGTGGAATTTTTTAGCTAATATTTTAATAGCTTTAGTTATTGTAGCGGGAGTAAGTTTATTATACTTCTTCCTTCATGTCGGACTGTGGGTTATGTTTATCGTTTTATTTGTAATGTTTACGATTGTAAATTATATCTTTATTAAAATTTTAAAATTAGGTGCAGAACGTATATTGTCAAATATTGAATAAAAAGATAGATCCTCTGTATTCGTGCAGAGGATTTATCCATAGGTGGAGGAGAAAAGGTGAAGAAAATAGCAATTGTAACAGGGGCCACTCGTCTGAATGGAATTGGTGCAGTTGTATGCAAGGCGCTTGCTCAAAAAGGAATAGACATTTTTTTCACGTACTGGTCTCAGTATGATAAAGCGATGCCGTGGGGAATGCATGACAAAGAGCCCTTTTTGTTGAAAGAGGAGATTGAAAGTTACGGTGTTCGATGTGAAATGGCAGAAATCAACTTATCGCAGTCGTATTCGCCCAATCGTTTGTTTTATATGGTATCAGAACGGTTAGGTGATCCATCTATATTAATTAATAATGCAGCGTATGCTACTCATACGAGAATCGAAGAATTAAATGTAGAACAGTTAGATAAACATTATACAGTAAATGTTCGAGCTACTATGTTATTAAGTTCATTATTTATAAAACATTATGCAAGCAAGACGAGTGGGAGTATTATTAATCTTACTTCAGGGCAGTCACTCGGGCCAATGCCTGATGAACTGGCATACGCAGCAACGAAAGGGGCAATTGAAGCATTTACAAAATCAGTAGCACCAGTTGCGATGGAGAAGGGGATTACAGTAAATGCTGTTGATCCAGGACCGACGAATACAGGATGGATTACAGAGGAGCTGAAGCATCATTTAGTATGGAAGTTCCCGCAAGGTAAAGTAGGAGAGCCGGTGGATGCTGCGCGCTTAATATCTTTTTTAGTAAGTGAAGAAGCGAAATGGATTACTGGGCAAGTTATTCATTCGAATGGTGGGTACTCATAAATATATTATGTTAACAATTGTTGAGAAACAAAAAAACGAAAGAAAATTTTATTTTTTTGTATAAATAAAATGTCAAGAAAGATAAAAATTTGATAGAAGAGTATATCGTCATATGAAGATCGTAATTCTTCATGTGACAATATACTCTTTTTCTTTTACTATAGAGAAGAAAAATGAAGTAGAAGAAACTCGAATATTCAAATTGATTTATCAGTTTTTGTACGTATTATTATGAAGATTACTGTCGGAAAGATGGTAATTCGTATGAAAAGGGATTTTTTAAGGGGAAATCGAATCGTAAAGGGGAGGATAAAAACGTAAACATAGGGGGATTTATATGAAAATGAAAAAGGTCGCTATCGCATCGATAACAATTGGTACAATGCTTACTATGGCAGCTTGTAGTCCGTCAGCAGATAAAGAAACAGAAAAGAAAGAGCAAGTAACAGCGCAAAATGAAGGAGAATCAAAAACGACAAGTGCAGATGAAGCGTCAAAAACAACGAAAGATACTGAAAAAGAAACAAATACTTCTTCAAATGAAAAAACAGATAAAGATACAAAAAACACGAAAGAATCATCGGGAACAGAAAGTAACGGTAAAACGTCAACTCAAAACGAGAATGTAAAAACAAAAGAAAAAGAGACGACAGGAAAGACGAATGATCAAACGACTAGCGGGAAAACAACAGATCAAAGTACAAGTACAAACTCAGACGGAAAAACAACGAAAGATCCGAAGAAAAGTGTAGCTGTGAAAACGAGTGTGAAAGAAGTTGCTGCATTAGTGGATAGCTTAGATAAGCAGTTAGCTGCTAATCCGAAATTGGATACAGTAAATAAACTTGGAAAACAAATTAATGCAAAGTGGGATGTAATTGAGAAAGAGTTAGAAACATCACACCCAGCTGAATATAAAACAATTGGACAAAGTATGTATCCGTTAATTGTAGGGGCGGAGAAAGAAAAGATAGATATTACTAAAATGAAATCATTAACGACGAAAACGAAAAAAGATTTAAATCAATTATTAACAAAACTTTCGTAGTTTTAAAAGCCTACTTGTGGGAGTAGGCTTTTTTTATGTTGAGAGTGTAATGAAAGTTTATGGGAATCATAATGAAAAAGGATGGTGATAAAAATGACAATCGATCGAATTTGTACAATTGGGCCAGCAAGTAATAATAAAGAAACGTTAGCGCAGTTAATAAGCAATGGTATGAAAATTGTTCGGCTAAATTTATCACATGGGACGCATGAAAGTCATAAAGATATCATTCGTTTAGTGAAATCGTTAGATGATTCTATTAAAATTTTAGGCGATGTACAAGGTCCTAAAATAAGGTTAGGTGAAATGAAAGGAGAACAAATTACACTTCAGGCGGGGGATTCTTTTATTTTGCATACGCAACCAGTTACAGGGAGTAGTACGGAAGCAAGTGTTGATTATGAAGGAATCGCGAATGATGTGAAAGTCGGAAGTAGAATTTTAGTTAATGATGGTGAAGTTGAGTTAATCGTTGAGAAAGTAAGTACGGATAAAATAGAAACGAAGGTGAAAACAGGTGGTAATATCTCCTCTCATAAAGGGGTGAACTTACCAGGCGCAATCGTTCGTTTACCAGCTATTACAGAGAAAGATAAAAAAGATATTCAGTTTCTTTTAGAAGAAGGTGTTGATTTTATCGCATGTTCTTTCGTAAGAAAACCTAGTCATATAAAAGAAATACGAGATTTCATACAACAATATAAAGAAACGTCACCTAATTTAATTGCCAAAATAGAAACGATGGAAGCGATTGAAAATTTTCAAGATATATGTAAAGAAGCAGATGGAATTATGATTGCAAGGGGAGATTTAGGAGTTGAGTTACCGTTTCAATTTATTCCGCTCTTGCAAAAAATGATGATTCAGGAATGTAATCGAACGAATACATATGTTATTACAGCAACACAAATGCTTCAATCTATGGTAGATCATTCTATTCCAACAAGGGCGGAGGTAACTGATGTGTTTCAAGCTGTACTGGACGGAACGAATGCTGTTATGCTTTCTGCTGAAAGTGCTTCAGGAGAGCATCCGGTTGAAAGTGTGAGTACACTACGTCTCGTTTCTGAATTTGCTGAGCATGTAAAAAAAGACGGTCCTTTTGTGATGAAAGATGTACTGGAATTGCTGCATAAATCTTTGGATGAGTGAAAAATAAAAAGAGGGCGGATATGCATCCGTCCTCGTGTGTTTCATTCTATTCTTGCTCTTGCTCATCCAAAATCTTTTCAAACGCAGCAGATACTTTTTCAAATTCCTCGTCATTCTCAATATATGAGAATTCACTATCTTCTTCTACTTTTAAAAAGAAAATATCAATGTCTTCCTCGGTTTCTGTTTGAATGTCTTCAACAAAGGCAACTGCAATATATTCAGCGCCTTCGACATCCATCGCTCCAAGCACTTCTACTTCTTGCTCTTCGTTATTCTCATCACTAAGAGTAAACACTTCGCCAACTTCAATATCAGACATATTCATTCTCCTCCTGTCCAACTCTAATAAATAGAGTGTTTAAACTGCATACATACTAATATATCTTTCCATGAAAAACCAATTTCATACATAAGAGAAATGAAATTCTACTTTTTTCGTATGAGTATACAGCTATAAGGAGCGCGTGTTATCTTAATAAATCCATTCAACAATTGTATCCATAGTCTGTCTTGTTTTATCACGCTTTGGCTCTTCTTTACGGTAACCAAAGGCAACCATTACAGATACTTCAAAATTATCTTCTTTAATAATGCCTTCTTGACGAAGTAAAGAATCTACTTTCTCTTTATCAAATCCTTCTATTGGACAAGAATCAATGCCAATTTGAGCTGCACTCGTCATCATATTACCTAAAGCAATATAAGTTTGCTTAGATGCCCAATCAAATACAGCACGGTCGGATTGTAATAAGTTAAAATCTGTTTCCTGGAACTTTTTAAAGAATTCATATCTAATTTTTTGCGCGTCTTCAGGTAATTCAATAATATCGTTCATCATATGTTTAATATACTCTGCATCATAATGCATATCTTTAATATTTCTTGAAAGAACAATGACAAAGTGGCTAGCTGTTGCAAGTTGCCCACCAGCGCCCCATGAATATGGTTGTAGTTTTTCTCTTACTTCTTTATTTTGTACGACAATAAATTTCCAAGGTTCATATCCGAAAGAAGAAGGAGATAATCTTCCTGTTTCTAAAATGAAATTAAAATCCTCTTCTGAAATTTTGTGCATAGGATCGAACTCTTTACATGCATGTCTGAAATGAAAAGCATCCATAATTTTTTCTTTTGTAGTTTGATTTGTATTTGTCATAAAAGTTCCTCTTTTCATTAATTTATTTTGTAACCAAATTATATTTTTAAAGTAACATAGAAACAAGTACGCACATTTATTTGGTATAGTATCAAAAAAGATACTAATGTTAAGGGAAGGGATTTATTATGGATTGTTCAAACGAAAATAATGTAAATTACCCATTTTTAAATAAATATTCTTGTCCAGTGGAAGCGATGGTTGAGGTCATTGGAGGGAAATGGAAAGGGGTAATTTTGTATCATCTATTAGATGGGACGAAGAGGTTTAATGAATTAAAAAGATTAAAACCTAATATCACACAAAGAATGTTAACATTACAGCTGAGAGAACTTGAAGCAGATGGTATCATACATCGTGAAGTGTACCGTGAAGTACCTCCAAAAGTAGAATATTCGTTAACGGAGCTTGGTGAATCGCTTCGTCCAATGATTCTATTAATGATGGAGTGGGCGACTCATAATATGGAGAAAGTTTTGGAGAGTAGGAATGCACAAAATAATAGTAAATAGTTGAATTTGGTATAGTAGAGAGAACGGATGAGAAGTGATGTTAAGAAATAATATTATTGCACTGCTGATTCCTCTTTTTATTGGCGTTTTCAGGTGGTTATTATCAAATTTCACAAATATATTAAATACGCGTAGTTTTGAGTAGAGTGTAATTATTTTATGTAAACTAATTATTGAGTTGCTCTCATCTATATAAAAACTTGTATACGTGATTCTATAATGGTAGGAAGGCACTTTTAGTTTAATACCATAATACATCCATTGCTTTTAGGGAACAGTAATTCAAAACTTAAAACAATGGAGGTTATACTAATGCAAAAAGTACTTTTTTCTTTCTTTTGTATATTTTGTTTCGTAATTGGAAGTTCTTTCACTGTTCATGCTTTTTCTCCAAAGCAGTTGCCGGTTTCTCAAACGTCAGATCGATGGAAAATAGAAATTAAGCAACCTGATAAAAAAACTAGTTTAGTTACATCTAAAAAGGATGTTTTTGATACGTATGGTTTCGAGGTTCAAGATATTGGGAAGGACGCTTATCATGTAACGGTTGAAGTATTTCGAAATGAACCACATTCTCAAACGAAGTATGAACTTTTCACTTCTAAAAAAGATCATGTGTTAAGTAAAGAAATTGCTTTTAATCATGCGAATTTTCCTATATCCGTTCAGTCTAATGAACTTGAAGTTATTATAACTTGGCAAGAAAAGCCTTCTAGGTTGCTAAAAGATGGACAAAAAGATTGTGAGTCGGAAAGAAAATATAAACAAACATTTACATTTAAACAAAATTAAATTGTGTGTAAAAACTCCATTATTTGTTAATGGAGTTTTTTATTCTATCATTTACATTTTGAGAATACTTCACAGTCATAACGTAGTAGGCGTAGTAAAGTACTTATTTAGTGTATTGTCTTTCAAAGAAGAAAGCGGAACCTTCACTTCACTACCTTCTTTCATATTCCGCAGCACAACAGTTTCTGTACTAAGTTCTTCTTCCCCAATAATAAGCACATAAGGGATATTCTCTTTATTGGCATAATTAAGGGCGCGTTTTAATTTGCGTCCCGCTAGTTCAAGTTCGATTTTTAAGGAAGTGGTAGAACGTAATTGCTGGGCGATTTGTAAGCATTGTAATTCTGTTCCGAGCGGGATGATAAATACATCCGCTGTAGATGATACTGTTTCTTTCTGTGATAGTGCTGTATAAATAACGTCTAAACCGAATGAAATACCGACTGTTGGATAGTTCATATCATCACCACGGAATGCTCCAATAATATTATCGTAACGACCACCGCTACCGATGCTAGATGTAATTGATCTATCTTTTAAAAAGATTTCATATACGGTACCTGTATACATTGTGAGTCCTCGCGCTAAAAACGGATTAAATATAGCATTTTCATTTATTCCAAGTGCGATTAAATATTGCTGTAATTGTTGTAATTCGTTTACCCCATCGGCAACGAGTGGATTATTGAAAGCTTCTTTAAAGTCAGCAATTGAAAGCTGTAGACAAGATAATACGGTATTACATATCGTATCAGCCATTTCTTCAGAAATTCCGCGCTCTAATACATCTTTTCGTACGCCATCAATCCCAATCTTTTCGATTTTGTCTAATGATAAAATGACGTCACTTGTTAATTCAGTAGGGATGTTAATGGCCTGAAGAATACCATTTAACAATTTGCGGTTATTATATTGGATTGTTACTTCTAAGTTTAACGTTTGGAACAGCTCAAACGCCATGCTCATGAGTTCCGCTTCAGCCATGACTGATTCTACACCTACTATATCAACGTCGCATTGTATAAATTCACGAAATCTTCCTTGTTTAATGGGGCCATCTCGAAACACTTTCCCAATTTCATACCGTTTAAAAGGAAGGCGGATGTTCGGGTTCATTGCCACAACTTTTGCGAATGGAATAGTTAAATCGTAACGTAAGGCAAGACCGCGTTTTCCTTGATCTTGAAGTGTATATATTTCTTTTAATATTTCATCACCACCGCCGTACTTGTAAGACATAAGCTCATACATATTTAATGTCGGCGTTTCTAACGGTTTACATCCGTATCGTTCAAATGTATCTTCACAAGCTCTTTTAATTTTATTTCGCAGTACTTGTTCCTCTGGTAAATAGTCTTTCGTTCCTTTTACATTTCTCATTTCCATTGTAATCACTCCTTTTTAAATTAAAAAAAGCTATACAGGTATAAAAATACCCACATAGCTTTATAAACGCTTCGTGGGTCAACAGGAAAAGCCCTGTACCCACGAAGAAAAATTTTTCTTCGGATACACGGCGTTACGTATGATGATGAAGTTGGAAAGAAATATTAAAATTTTGCATTACAAATCTCTCCTTAACAATAAGTTTTTCCAAATTATATCAAATGATTTTTGAATTATCAATATTTTTAGTTTTGAAATATACGTGAAGTTATGTAGGAGAAATGGAAAAGGGTGTATAATAAAACTTAATAATATGAAATAACCGTTTAAGGAGATCACTATGAAAAAAGATAAAACAAATGCGATGCGAATATTAGATAAAGAGAAAATTGAATATTCGATGATGTCATATAATCCAGACGATGGGAAAATTGATGGCGTATCAGTAGCCGAGAAAATTGGACGAGAAGTGAGAGAAGTATATAAAACGTTAATCGCTCAAGGGAATAGTAAAAATTATCATGTGTTTATCATCCCGGTAGATGAGGAACTAAATTTAAAAGCTGCCGCAAAAGCAGTAAGTGAAAAGAAAATTGAAATGATTCCTGTTAAAGATATTACGAAAGTTTCAGGATATATTCGCGGCGGCTGTTCACCAGTCGGAATGAAGAAGTTATTTTCTACATGTATTGATGCGAGTGCCCAATTACTTGAAACGATGATAGTAAGCGGCGGAAAAATAGGTATACAAATTGAGCTGAAAGTGGATGACTTGGCGAAAGTGACGAGAGCGCAGTTTGGTGAGGTAACGAAGTAAATATACATAGGGAAAGGAGTTCTAGTTTTATTAACTTTAGATAAAGATTTATAGGATAGTTAGTCCATTATGGGGCTGATTATCCCTTTTATTTACATACCTATATTAAAATGAATAAAGATTAAATATTCAGTTTGAAATAGACTGTAATATGAATCATTTGTTTGGATTTGGGAGGAGGACAAAGGCTCGGTGCGTTACCCTTAAAGATAGACAAGTGACAGAAGATTGTTTAATGGGGGCAAGAAATACCCATAAGAAAGCACGTATTGGGGTCCAATATTTTGGGGGAATCTTACGCTAAGAGTTTGCAAGATGTTATACAGTTTTTTTGCTAATCCAGTAACATACACGAACACTAAAACCGCGTTAGGATAGGAATGTATAAAAAATGTATAGATTTATAGAACTAAAAAAGAAGATTCTCTTGTGAGAGCAGGGTTATCCTTTTTTCATTGCTACTGATAATGAGACGTTATGTTAACTGATAGTGTATGGAGTATACAAAGAAAACAAGAGTATGGCTACCACATTCTTGTGATAAAATGGAATAGAAAGGGTGATTTAATTGAATATTTTATGGGACTTTGACGGAACACTTTTTAATACATATCCTGCCTATACCAAAATACTCTCTCTAGTACTTGGAGAAGAGATAGATAAACAGGAGATTTATAAAAAATTAAAGATTTCATACTCACATGCACTAGACTACTATAATGTTTCTAGTGACCAGAAAGAGAAAATTAAAAGCTTAAAAAAGGAATTGTCTCCAAAAGACATGAAACCATTTGATGGCGTGGAAGAAATTTTGAAATTTGCAGATAAGAATGTAATCATGACACATAAACACAGAGATGGAGTTTTAGCAATTTTAAAATATTATGGATGGGACAAATACTTTGTAGATATGGTTACGATTGATAATGGTTTTCCTCGCAAACCCAACCCATCAGCATATACTTACTTGCATCAAAAACACAAAATTGATCTAGCTATTGGAGATAGAGAATTAGATTTGCTACCTGCAAAAGAATTAGGAATCATAACATGCATGTTTCAAGGTCAAAGTGATGTAGCAGATTATTATTTAAACGATTACTCAGAATTTTTCAATAAGGGTATTCCATTATCAAAACAGTTGTATCTTCAGCAATAAATCGCTGAAGATATATGATAGATTTATTGACTTCCGCTTTCGAAAGTTATGTAAATAAGCTGTTCAATGGATTCCCATAGAAAACTATGGTGAGATGAAATGTTTGATTTTGAAGCACTTCAAACTCTTAGCTAGATGGCTATGTATCGGTAACCTACAATAAAAAGGCAGGAACATATCAAATATGTCCCTGCTTTTAATTTTATTAAGTTTAATATCTATGACCTAAATAAGATAAAATTTGGAGCTTCTTTTTATTTTAGATGAAGGTTTCCTAACAGTTGATTTTGTTAACGAAAGTCGACTTTAAATCCATATTTTGTGTGAAATAAAAGCATATAATAAAAGTATGAGGTGATGATGTGAAGGAGATAAACATTCATAAAGTAATTGCGGATAAGAGAAAAGAAAGGGGGATTACGCAGGAAGAGTTAGCGGCGTATATCGGTATTACGAAGGCGTCTGTTTCCAAATGGGAGACGGGGCAGAGTTATCCGGATATTACATTTTTACCACTGCTAGCATCGTACTTTAATATAAGTATAGACGAACTAATCTGTTATACACCGCAAATGGAACAGGAAGATATTAAGGATTTATATCATAGACTAGCGGAAGCTTTTAGTGAAAAACCATTTGATGAAGTAATGATGGAGTGCAGAGAAATAATTAAAAAATATTATTCTTGTTTTCCATTATTAAATCAAATAGGAATACTTTTTATTAATCATCACATGTTAACGGAGGACACGGATAGAAGAATTGAAATTTTAGAAGAAGCAATGTCTCTCTTTAGCAGAGTGCAGGAAGAAAGTGATGATGTTTCTCTTGTGAAAGAGGCGGTATCGTTTCAAGCAACTTGCTATCTTATACTCAATAAACCGAATGAAGTATTGCAATTGCTTGGTGAAACGATACGTCCTAACGTTCCAGAGGAAGATTTAATCGCACAGGCGTATCAAATGCTTGGAAATACTAAAAAGGCGAATGAAATAATGCAAATTAGCATGTATCAACATTTAATACAACTCGTTGCGACAATACCGAATTATGTAGTAGTAAATGCCTCAAGCGTTGAAAAAGTAGAGGTGATTTTGAATAGAGCTTTTATGTTAATAGACATATATGAAATAGAAACATTACATCCTAATATGACTTTAAAAGTATACTATGCTGCTGCGCAAGTATATTGTATGCAAGGCAATTTTGAAAGAGCATTAGAAATGTTACGGAAATATGCAGCAGTTTGTGCGGCAAGCTTCACAGTAAATAGTCTGCATTTACACGGTGATTCCTATTTTGATGCGATTGACGGATGGTTTGCAGAGTTTCCGCTCGGCGCTAAAACAGTTAGAAATGAAGAGATTATAAAGCGAAGCATGTTACAAAGTATTGCAGAGAATCCAGTTTTTGCTCCAATGAAAGATGTAAGAGAGTATAAAAATATAATAACGAGTTTGAAATTTAAATTGGATATAAAAGAATAGGGGGACAAAATGATGACTTTTGATGAATATGAAGTAGCGATCAATAGTGAGTTTACTTTGCAAGGTACACTCACTAAACCAAAAGCTGATGGGAAGTATGCGGCTGTTGTCATTATCGCGGGATCTGGAGAGATTGATCGTGATGGAACGGTCGTACCGCTAAAGCTTGAGGCGAACATATATAAAGATTTAGCGCATGTAATGGCGAGACTTGGGGTAGTGACGCTCCGCTTTGATAAACGCGGAGTAGGAAAGAGTGACGGAGAATTTCTGAAGACTGGAATGTGGGATTTAGTTAGTGATATAGAGTCTACGATTACGTATTTAAAAGAACAACCATTTGTTAATCCGGAAAATATCATTTTAGCTGGTCATAGTGAAGGTTGTATGTTAGCAACTGTAGTAAACGCAAGAACACCAGTAAATGGACTCATCCTTCTTACAGGAGCTGCGGAATCGTTAGAAGAAGCTACGAAAAGACAAAGAGAGATTGCTTATAAAGAATTAAAAGAACAAAAAGGAATAAAGGGAAAACTAATGCGCCTTCTCAATGTGGAGAAACGTGGAGAAAAGCAGATGGAAAAAATAAAAGAGAAAATGATGAACACAGAAAAAGATACGATTAAAGTTGGGTTTAAACCGATGAACGCAAAATGGTTTAGAGAGCATTTTCAGCATGACATTTATAAAGACTTACAACAAGTAACATGTCCAGTGCTAGCTATCGCTGGTGATAAAGATATTCAGGCTGACCCTGAAAGAGCTAAGCGGATCAGTGATTATGTGAAAGGTGATTCTGAAGTATATGTAATAAAAAATATGGATCATAGTTTGAAAGTTTTTGAAGGTGAGTTTAAAGCATTAGATTTTAAAAAGAATTATGAAGAAGGAGCAAGAAAGCCACTTCATCCAGAGTTGGAAGAAATAATTGTGAATTGGATGGCATCATATTTTATCCCAGGTAGTAGGACTCTTACATCAAAATTAAGTGAATATGAGGAAGATGGAAGGGAGAGTAACTGCCTGTAAAAGACAAACTGGTGTGGGGGAATGGTAGGTGTAAGTACTTCTGTAGTTTCAAACATATTCCCCTGAGTGTAGGTTCTATAAATACCCTATAAATAATCCAGGCTATTTAATATTAGGAGGAAGCCAACTATACACATAATCCATGATAGGGCTGATCCTGTACTATTAGCAATTTTCATTCGAAGCCTCTCGAGAGGTTTTTGCATCCACCGACCAAATAGGAGATAGAAGAGAAACAGCAGGAGAGAGGGCAGTACCATGATCAAGTTGTATCCCGCTAAAATAGAAGACCATTGTATCAAGGATAGATTAGAAGTAGTAAGTATACCAATTGCCGCAAAATAAGGAAATGCAGTACCCACTTCAATTAATGTAGTAGTGAATCCTAGCGCGATCATTGAAAAAATGCTTTTTGATTTTGGTGAGGGGATCTCTGAATTTTTCTTTGGTGGAATATAGAAGCTTGCAATGAATAATATGACACCAATAATGAAGAACGACCAGCTTACGATTCGGTTTTGAAATAAGCCAGAAATAAACTTAAACAAAAAATCTAATCCTAACATGAGTGAAACGCCAACAGCAAAATAACATCCTGCTACCGTCAATAAATAAACGAATAAACGTTTCGTGAGACGTTCTTTATCTGTTAAAAGTAGATATATTGTTACTCCTATTGTAGTAGGGCTTAGCGTGTCTAATATAGCTAATCCGCCTATTAGGAGAAGTTGCTCTGTACCCATTGTGCTTTCCCCCTTATTCCGGCTCAGGATTATTTTTTTTAGTCATAAAAATGGCATATGCCTCGTTCATAAACTGAAGCACATCTTGATCGATTGGATATAAACTAAGTTTCTCTGATTGTTCGGGAGCCATCCTTATCTCCCAAAGCTTATTTAGAAATTCATCCTCACCTTCAAATTCTTCTAAGCGTTTTTCCTCCATTCGTCTTATGATATTTTGAACTTTCGTTGCTTTTGGGCCATCCTTCATATAACGCTTTAACTGGCCGATGAGAGCAATCCATTCGAGTGAATCAGAACAGTCACTTGCCATCTTAGGAACCTTTTCTAATAGTTTTATTTCTTTTTCTTTAAATATAGATTCGCGATAATACTGTTGTATTTCTTTATCTTTGCTGGATAATTGCATAATCTTTTGAATCGCAATCCAGCTTTCTTCTCCTTCTAGCGCAATTCCATTTATCAATTCCCGTAAGGATAATTCTATTTTCTTTAAATGTTCCTGCTCATTTATTACATAAGATAATTGACTTTGTAAACTATCCGACCAATCCCACTCATTGAAGTCGAGCATATGTTTAATCTCTTGTAACGGAAATCCAACCTTTTTTAAAAATTGAACTTGCTGAAGTTTTTTTATTTCTTCATTTGTATATAAACGATGGCCACCCTCTGTTTTGGATGCTGGTTTTAATAATCCGATTTTATCGTAATAACGCAGTGTTCTTACTGTAACGCCTGTCAGTTCTGCAACTTTATTAATGTGTATCAACTGATAAACCTACCTTTCTGTACGTTAAGATTTTATCTTTAACGATTATTTTCTTATTTCGCTTCTAACCTTCTTTACTAAGAAGATTTTTAAGTAAGTAGCCTGCTCCTAATCCAATTAGTGCACCAGGAAATCCATGATCCAGTAGCAGTCCAATACCTGCACCTATAATGACACATCCATAAATAATAATATCGCCCTGTTTCATATGAAAACCTCCTATTTTTCTAATTTCTTTTATGAAATTGCGAAATAGTAGCTACTTAACAGTATATAAAATGACCCAACGTCAACTTCAAGTGTTTTTGATTATTATTAATACAGTTATATAAACCTTTAAAGCGCCCTCTAACGGAAGAATTAATTTTAAAATATTTTGCGGGCTTATCGTTCCAAAATATTTATACTAAAATATATAATACGGGGGTGTGGTTAATGGGTAGAAAGATTAGTTTTAATAAAGAGCAAGCTTTAAATAAAGCTATGTATTTATTTTGGGAGAAAGGTCATAAGCCGAGCTACTCTCTACGATAGTTTTTGAGGTAAGGATGCACTATTTAAACTAGCTGTGGAACATTATAAAAACTTTGGTGCCTTAGCATACAAAATTCACGTATTGTTCTTGCTATCCTGAGGTGAAATGGGAGGGAATGTCTTTTGAGAAGCATGCCTGTAAAGTTATTTTTTAAATCAATCCTATTTTTTTTCTTATGCGGTATTGTTGTTTATTCTATATTTCAGATTATGTTTGTCTGGAGTGCTTCGACAGGATTAGGAAGGGATGATATAGTCGGATTTTCTGATAATAAGTATGTAATTGGTCGTCCACCTGTTAGCTATAATTTATATAAAAAAGATAGTGGGGAAACTATATTAGATAATGTTATTGGTTATAAAAAAGGAAAAACGAAAAGCTATGTTCGGAATGAAATCGAATTTGTAGTGATAAATGAGATAAAGGGTAGCTATGAATTGTATAAAATAGAAAAGGCTTCAGAAAAGGATATAGAACGGCTGAAAGAAATGCAGAAATTAGAATGAAAGGGGCTATTTGAAGGATAAAAATGCTATTGGGTTGAAATAAAATTTAATAAAATACTAACTTCAGAATTTTTCATTTTTAACAAACTTAATTGGAATTTTACAAATGCACACATATTATTGTTAAATCTAAAAAATGGTTTAGACTGATAACTGAGTTTTATTTCATGAAAAAAGTCAGCATAAAAATAAAGCATTAGGAGTTCAGTCCCATGTCTATCAAACTAATTAAAGTTTCTTTTTCAGGGATAGAAAGGAAATGAAATCATGGAAAAATCAATAAATAGTGAATTGATTGGAATGTTTATCTTTAATGAAACTTTACATACATATGAACAAAACGAAGGAAAAGTACATTGGGAATTGGATGTTAGAAATGAGCGTGTACAAGTACATGAAATGCTGAAAAGAGCAGAAAAGCTTTATGTATGTTTAGAGGAATTTGATAAAAAAGCTAAGCTTGCTATAGCGGAAGAATTAATAGAGTATAAAAATGATTTTTGGCCTGAATATGATGAGAATGATGAACATTTAGATTGGGATGCTGTAGATGCAGGAGAATATGATATGACGAAAGAAACATTTGAGCAATCTATTACTCTTATGGACATTGTAATGAGAGAAAATGATATATATTGTGAATACAATGATGGAGATGTATTTGGTGGCCATAGAATTCATGCTTCTTTTGACAATGAGTACAATTTATTAGCTGCAGAGATTTAGCTTTGAGAGATGCAAGTGAAAAGGATTGATTACTATAATCAATCCTTTTTTTCATTATTATAAGATAACGGTGAAATAATAGAGAGAAAGTTTCATAGTTTTAATACGGTCCCCACTCAATATTCACGCCAACAATAAGAAAAATAAGTCCAATAATAAACCAAATGAATGCAAGTGGAGCCATAAATCGAATCCATTTTCCATAAGAAATACCGCTCGCTGCGAGAACGCCCATTAAAACACCGGAAGTTGGATTGAGGCAGTTCACTACACCTTCGCCGAGCATAACAGCTTGTACTGTAACTTGGCGTGTAATGTGCATGAAATCAGCTAACGGAGCTAATATCGGAATGAAAATAACAGATTCACCTGTACCGGATGAGATAAGGAAATGTAATGCGGCACTACTTACATACATACCGATTACGCCAAATACCGGGCTTTGTCCTTCGAGAGACTGTGCGAGTTGGTTAACGATTGTATCAAGTAATTTTCCTTGTTCTAAAATGACTGAAATACAACGAGCCATTCCGACGATCAAAGCACCGTATATGAGATTTTGACAGCCTGCTAGAAAAGTAGAAGCGATATCGTTTGCTTTCATACCACCTATTATTCCAGCTGTAATTGCGATGAAAATAAAAGTAGCAGTCATTTCTGCGTCTGTCCAATGTAGACGAAAAGCGCCGATTAAAAATGCAATTAATGATAAAGCTGAAACGAGTAAAATTAATTTATGACGTATTGTCCAAGGAACTTCTGTTTTCTGCGCTTCTTTTTCACTTGAAAGAGCATTACTTGGAAACCAGTTATCTCCGAGTATGCTTCCTTTATTCGAATTTTTTAAGCGTTTTACGTACCAATTAATATATAGAATGGTAGCAAGTAAAAAAGAGAGATAAATTGCTGTGCGTAAACCAATTCCTGAAAACATTGGGAGTTCTGCAATTTTTTGTGAAATGCCTAAAGGTGAAGGAGATAATATAGTAGCATTAAAACCAGCATAAGTACCTAAATAAATAATGGCTACGCCGACGATAGCGTCCCATTTTAATGTGCGTGCAACGATGATGCCGATGGGGATAAAGCCGATAACTGAGTTAACGATAATGCCAGTCGTTCCGAGAATGGAAAAGAGTGCGGCGACAATACATATGAAAAGTAATTGCTGATTACGAAATTTGTTAATAACATGATAGATTAAACCGTCAAGAGCACCTGTTTTTTCAAGAATAGCAATAGCTCCGCCCGTAAATAAAATTAAGAAGATGATCGGAGCAGCAAGTGTCATTCCTTTTTCAATAGCGGTAAAAAAAGAAACAAATCCTACTGGCGATTGTGGAACAGAATGGTAACTTCCTGGTATTGTCGTTGTAACAGTCCCGTTTGTAACTCTTTTAAATTCTCCAGCAGGAACGAAATAAGTAGCTATTGCACATAGTAAAGCAATAAAAAATAGTAGTACATACGCATCAGGCATTTTAAACTTTCGTTTACTAGGTTGTTTTTTTACTTCAGTTTGTAATTGCATAAAACCCCTCCTTTTTCACTTGATTAATTTTTAATATTCTGAAATTTATCTGTGAAATAGATTATAATAAAGGTGGCTTCGTAAGGCAATAGTTTTTCTGTCCTTTTCCCGCACATACAAATTCTTGCAACATTAGACAGGGAAACGAAAATAATCCAAGAATATGTTAAATAGAAAGTAAAAGGAAAAGAGGGAAAAAGATGTGGAAAACTACGGATCTATGTGATGAGTTTGAAAATGAGTTACAAATATGTCGCCAGTCTTTTCGATCTTTTGGGAAGAAAGAACAATTCCACGGGAAAATTGCAACGGTAAAAGTGAAGGATGATAATGTACTAGTGAAGGAAGGGTTACAAACATTGCCGGAAGGAACGGTATTAGTTGTTGATGGGGGAGCGTCTACGAATTGTGCGTTACTCGGTGATAATTTGGCAGCTATTGCGGAGGAAAGAAAGCTAGCAGGAATTATTGTATATGGATACGTTCGTGATTCTAGTGAACTAAAGAATATAAATATAGGTATTTTAGCGTTAGGGACAATGCCGAATAGAAGTGTAAAAGAAGGGAAAGGAGAACGAAATATTTCATTGCAATTTGGGCAAGTTGAATGGAAGCCGAATGAATATGTGTATGTGGATGAAGATGGCGTCATTATTAGTGAAAAGAGTTTGCATCGTTAAAGGTTAGTAAGTTACTATTCTTAGAAAATAAATCCGATAAAGCATGGACAAAATTCTTTGTCAATAGTAAAATAATACAGAAATTTAAAATTAACAGAATGTATAGGTTTATCGTTTTACGATAACTTAAATGGAAGTAAGTTGTGCCTAGAAAAGTGAATGTTATCACAATGATACGTTCATGAACAAAATTATTTTTCCTATACAAATATAGCCGCGAATGATGCGGGTAGGAGGTGTTGCACAGTTTGTTCGACACTTACAAAAAAAGAGTGTCAATTGCACGCCCTTGAAGGGCCTTTTTTTGTGTGAATAGTAGTAAGGGAGGAAATTTTGGGATGGCAATATTAAAAAAATGGCTGCTTACGTCGTTAATGGCAGTTACACTTGTATTTGTTTCTTTTGCGAATACAGTACATATTACGTTTGCTGAAGGAAATACAGCAAAACTTGCAATTATTGGTGAATCACAAAAGGGCATTATGTTATGTCCGAAAGAAGAGCAAATTAAAGATGGGGAAACAGCTTTAAGCTTGCTACAAAAAGTCATGGGGGACAAAGTAGAAGCTGAAACGATGTCGTTTGGAACGTATGTAAAAGGCATTGATGGGCTAATGGCCGGGGCTACAAGTGGCTGGCTGTATGATGTAAATGATAAATCTGCAGAAGTTGGAGCGGATAGTTATAAATTAAAATCTGGAGATGTTGTTGTTTTCCGCTTTGTTTCAGACTGGAACAATATGAGTCAAGAAACATTACAACAAACATTAGATAAATTTGGTACTTGTAAAACTGTAGAAGAACCAAAAACAGATGATCCAAAACAAGAAAAACCAGAAGAACCAAAGACGGATGATCCAAAGCAAGAGAAACCAGAAGAACCAAAGACGGATGATCCAAAACAAGAAAAGCCAGAAGAACCAAAAACGGATGATCCAAAACAAGAAAAGCCAGAAGAACCGAAGACGGATGATCCAAAACAAGAAAAACCAGAACAACCAAAGCAAGAGAACATTCAAATTCCAGCAGCACAAGTAAATGACGCGATCTCTAAGACGTCTGAAAAGATGTTACAAGGTGGAATTGAAAGTGATTGGGTAGCGCTAGGTCTTTCTCGTTCTGGAAAGAATATACCAATCGAGGCGAAATTAAATTATGTTAAGGCTGTAACTGAAAAGGTAGAAAAGCGCGTTAATCGTTTTTCAGCGACAGATTTAGCTAGAACGATTATTATGATGAATGCAATGAATGCAGACCCAAAAATGGTAGGCGAACATAATTTAGTTCAAAAATTGTACGAATCAGATAAAGTGAATTCTGTTACAGGTTATACATTTGCTTTACTTGCATTTGATACGAAAAAATATGAAATTCCAGTAGATTCAAAATGGAATCGAGTTGCTTTAGTAGATGCACTTTTAAACGCGCAACATACAGATGGCGGCTGGACTTATGATAGCGCAAGCAGTAAAGATAGTGCTAGTAGCGTTGATGTAATAGGTATGGTTTTATCAGCATTAGCTCCTTATCAAGACCGAGCAGATGTGAAACCAGCAGTGCAAAAGGCTGTCGCATACTTATATAATGAACAACTAGAAAATGGCGGTTTCTCTGCTGATGGACAAGAGAATTCTAATAGTGCTGCGCAAGCTATTATTGGATTATCCCTTGTGAAAGATGTAGATCAAAACCGTCTTCATAAGGCAGTGCAAAATCTATTGTCATATCAACTTCCAAATGGTGAATTTAAATGGTTACCAGGCGATCAAACCGGTAGCGGAATGGCAACAGAGCAAGCATTATTAGCTTTACTTCAGTTTAGAGACCTTGGAAAATCGATTTATGACTGGTCAACTGAATCTGTTACTGAAATTAATCCAAAACCAAATGTAGATTCAGAAAATGTTGTGGTGGAAAAAGAAGTTACTGAACAACCAGAAGAACAAAAACAAGTGCAACAAGAAACAAAAGATGACACTTTAAAAGTTGTTGTGGATAACGAACCGGTTAAAAATAAAAAATCCGGAAACGGTAGCACATTACCAAAAACAGGAGCATCTTCTCATAGTGCAGCGACAGAAGTAGGTATGGGTGTATTATGTATTGCTTCTGCATATGTATTATGGAGACGTAAAGCAGCTTAACAAAAATTAGGAGCAATCATTTGCTCCTAATTTTTAATATGAAAGGTGAGAGGCAACATGAGTAAGATGAAATGGTTTATTTCTTTACTGCTTTCACTTGGGCTACTTGCCGGATGTGAAGAGGCAGCGGTAAAGCCTGAGAAGAAAGTAGAACCGAAGCAAGAAGAAGTAGCAAAACAAGAAGAGAAAAAAGATGAAGCGAAGCCGGAAGAAAAACCGGAGGAAAAACAAGCTGAACAAGAGCAAAATAAGCAAGACGAACAGAAAGAAAAGCAAGAGCAAAAAGTAGAAGAGAAGCCGAAAGAAGAAAAGCCACAAGCACAACCGGAAGTAAAGAAAGAAGAAAAAACGCAGGAACAGCCTGTCGCTACTAAGCAACCAGAACAACAAAAAGCACAAGAAGAGAAACAACAAGAGAAACAACAAGAGCAACAACCGAAAGCGCAAGAAGTAAAAGAAGAAGCAAAGGTTGTGAATCAGCCGAAGGAAACACCGAAACAGGAGCAAAAGAAAAAACCAGAAGAGAACAATAGTGTACCAACTCCACCAACACCGGTACCAGATCCAGTACCGCCAGTACCAGATCCAGTACCGCCAGTGCCAGATCCAGTAATACCAAAACCAAAACAAGTTACGATCTCAGTAAAAGGTAATGAAGGATATTTATTAGGTGCAAAAAAGGTGGATGTACAAGAAGGTGATACAGTTTATAAAGTATTGCAGCGTACAGGATTAGATGTGGATGCAATGGGCTCTAAAGATGGAGTTTATGTAAAAGGTATTAATGATTTATATGAAAAAGATATTACCGCTACTAGTGGATGGAAATATCGTGTGAACGGTGCGTTTCCAAACCATAGTGCAGGTGTAGTTACAGTAAAACCAGGCGATACAATCGAGTGGGTGTTTGTATTAAAATAAGAAAGGCATTCGGTAAAGGACTATGAAAATAAGTTTTTCTTCTTTACATCCTTTTGTGAATTTTTTCTATTATATCGGGGTGATGATACTATGTATGATGTGTCTTCATCCTCTTTTTTTAATTGGAGCAATACTATTAATTGTTATTTTAAATGTGATGCAAGGGAATAGCGAAAAGGTAAGAAAGATGTTACCGAGCACAATCGTTTTCTTTTTTATGGTCATTTTATTTAATTCGCTATTAACACATAGAGGCCGAACTACGTTATTTTGGTTAGGTGATAGCCGTATTAAACTTGAGGCAATTATGTTTGGAGTAGTAATGGGGTTATTACTAGTGGCGATTATGTTTACGTTTGCTTCGTATAATGATATTATTTCAAGTCATAAATTTTTATATTTGTTTTCTAGAATTTCACCGAAAGTAGCATTGTTAACGATGATTACAGTGAGATTTGTTCCTTTGTTTATGAGAAGATTACAGAAAATAACACTCGTCCAAAAGACGAAAGGTGTACAGGTAGATGCAGGTTCCATTGTGGAACGTGTGAAAAATGGTATGCAACTATTGCAAGTATTATTAATTTGTTCATTGGAAGATGCACTGCAAACGGCAGATTCTATGCAAGCTCGTGGATTTGGTGTAACGAAACGTACGACATATATTCGCTATAGAATGGAAAAACGAGATTGGTATACGCTCAGTTATTTAAGTATTCTATTTATAGTTGCTATTATATGTAGTACGTATGGTGGGGGAAAGTTAATCATTTATCCGAAAGTTGAATCTATTTTATTTCAGCAATATGATGGGATGATGTTTGTTGTATTTACGATGTTTATTAGTTTACCAATCATAATGGAAGGAAGGGAATGGATATGGTGGCGCATGCAGAAATAAACAATTTATCATTTGTATATGCTGATGAAAACGAAGAAGCGTTACAGCATATTTCTCTTTCTGTTCAAAAAGGAGAGTTTATTGCACTTGCTGGAGGATCAGGATCTGGAAAGACGACTTTATTAAAACATTTTAAAAAGGAATTACTTCCAATCGGTAAGCGTACTGGGGATACATATTATGATGGTACTTTATTAGAAAATGTACCGGATTTGTTATCTGCTCAAGAAATTGGTATGGTATTTCAAAATCCAGAAAATCAACTCGTAATGGATACAGTAATTCAAGAATTAGCGTTTTCTTTAGAAAATATTGGATTACCATCACATATTATTCAAAAAAGAATAGCAGAGCTTATTAGTTTCTTAGGATTTCAAGATTTATTGCATCAATCTGTTCATACGTTATCTGGCGGACAGAAGCAACTTGTTAATTTAGCTGCCGTATTAGTAATGCAACCGAAATTATTATTATTAGATGAACCGACAGCGCAGTTAGATCCAATTGCCGCAAAAGAGTTTTTAGGATTGTTAAAGCGTATTAATGAAGAACTTGGAATTACGATCGTTTTAAGTGAACATCGTTTAGATGAAGTAATACCACTTGCAACGCGCGTTATTTGTATGAGTAACGGCCAAATCGTGTATGACGGTAGTCCGAAAACGGTTGTAGCAAATATGTGGGAAGTAGAAAAGTTCCGGCCATTTATTCCGCAAATTCCAAGATTGTTTTTAGAGTGGAATACGAAAGATATTCCGTTTACAGTGCGAGAAGCGCAAATGAAAATGAATGATTTTTCAGCGATGTCATATGTAAGTGAGCCAATAGCACAAAGTGAAAAGCAAGAAGTCATTTTAAGTGCCGAGCATATTTCATTCCAATATGAAAAAAATAGTCCGCTCATTTTACGAGATTTAACAGTATCGATTGAAAAAGGAAAATGGGTAGCTCTCGTTGGAAAGAATGGGACAGGGAAGTCTACACTGTTAACGCTTTTAGCTGGATTGCAAAAAGCGAGAAGAGGGAAAGTAAAGTGGAATGGGAAAGTGATACATAAAGTTGATTCGAAAGAACGATTTAAAAGTATTGGGTATGTATCACAGCATCCGTATTATCATTTTACATTTGATACAGTGTGGGACGAAGTGTATGAACGAGCGCGTGAATTATATGGAGAACAAGGAAACGAAATAGCAGAACATCAGCTTAAAAAGTTTTGGCTATATGCACTTAAAGAACGCCATCCACATGATTGTAGCGGGGGAGAGCAACAACTACTTGCATTATGTACAACGTTATTATCAAAGCCGACTTTATTATTACTGGATGAACCGACAAAGGGACTCGATCCATGGAAGAAAGAGAGAGTAGGAGAGTTATTTAGGAAACTGCAAAAAGAAGGTACAACAATTGTAATGGCAACGCATGATATTGAGTTTGCAGCGAAATACGTGGATCAATGTATGATGTTATTTGATGGAGCAGTCATTATGAATGATGCACCGAAAGAATTTTTTAGTGGCAACTTCTTTTATACAACATCTATCAATCGATTCATTCGAAAAGAATTGCCATATGCATTAACGTGGGAGGATGTGTACGAAGCGTGTCCAAACGATATGTTGCATTCATAATATGTATTTTTGCAGTAATAATAGGCACATTACTCTTTACTACACTTATCATGGATGGGTATTACATGTTAAGTAGTTTGTTTTTATTAGTCGTTATTATGTTACCTTTCTATATCCGCTTTGAAAGAAAGGCGTTTGTTTCACGTGAAATTGTTCTCGTTGCCGTGTTAGCAGCAATTGCAGCAGTGAGCCGCGTACCATTTTCTATTTTACCGAGTGTACAACCGACTTCTTTTGTTATTATCGTTTCTGCAATCGTGTTCGGAAGTGAAACTGGATTTATGATCGGGGCAACAGCGGCGATTGTGTCTAATATCTTTTTAGGACAAGGTCCGTGGACGCCGTGGCAAATGTTTTCATGGGGTATGATTGGTTTTATAGCTGGATTATTACGTAATACGTTCTTAATGAAAAAGCTATGGGGAAGACTACTATACGGATTGTTTGTTGGATTTTTATTTGGCTGGATCATGAATTTCTGGGGACTTCTCGGTTTTATACGAGAGGCAACGTGGGAAACAGTCATTTCGTATTATATCGCAAGTTTTTATTTCGATTTGAGCCATGCAATTTCGAATGTTGTTTTCTTACTATTATTTAGTACGTCTTGGATTACGATTCTTACAAGATTTAAAAAGAAATATGGCATATTGGATAAGCATAACATGGTATAGAAAAGCATACTCATATAAGGTAGGGTCGCGACTTACATATTCGTTTGCCTCTTTCATGCTTCTTACATATTGTAAGGAGCATTTTTTATTGTCAAAAAATAGTCCAATATATATCCGTTACTATATAAAATTATTTGTATAATAGTAGGTGAGAATTATTTTCAAAAGGGAGGTGTATAGTTAATGAAGTTAGTTATTCCGAAGCAACATGGTGCATGGGCGATGCTTGTTATACCATTTCTATTAAGTGTCATACTTGGGAAACCTACTATGTATCATATTCCATTGTTTTTAGCTTGGTTCTTTATCTATTTAGCTACGTATCCATTTCTTATGTACATAAAACAAAAACGGAAAAAAGAGTATTTACATGCTTCAATTGTATATTTTATTATTGCGGTCATATTTGGGATGATTTCTCTACTATATGAATGGCGCATTCTTTTATTCGTAATAGTCATGATTCCATTCTTTATAGTAAATATGTATTACGCTCGTCAAAAAAATGAAAGAGCATTATTAAATGACGTTAGTGCAATTATTGTTTTCTGTATAGGTGGTTTAGTTAGTTATTATTTTTCAATGAAACTGATAGATAAAACTGCATTATTTATTGCGCTTATTTCATTTTTATATTTTTTAGGAAGTACGTTTTATGTGAAAACGATGATACGTGAGAAAAATAATCCGAAGTATCGTTATATATCTTGGGGTTATCATATCATGTTAACGGTCATCGTATTTGCTATTAATCCGTTGTGTTCTCTTATTTTTATACCAAGTGTCATTCGAGCCATTATATTGTATGGCAAAAAAATTTCTATTATAAAAGTAGGGATTTTAGAAATTGTGAATTCTGTATATTTTTTAATCATAACGGCAATAATTATGAAGTATGCCATTTGAAAAAACTTCCCACCTTATGATGGGAAGTTTTTTCAATCTTGTTCTAAAATGTGAACGGTGTAATCGCAGCGTTGAATAGCTTGTTCGATCGCATAAAGAGATTGCTCAATACGAGCGCGATTAAAATCTTTTTCAACAGTCTGTAATGCTGCTTCTAAACATTGTTTTGCTTCTTGTAATGATTGAAAAGAGTCTTGGACATATCCGCGGGCATTTTCGTGCATTTCATAATCCTCCTTGCATACTCATATATGTATAGTATGAACAGTAAAGAAGAAAATATAATTTGTTATATTTGTTTGACAATTGAAATGAAATTACGTATAGTAAGAATTAAGTGAATATTTTCTTATCCAGAGAGGTGGAGGGACTGGCCCGATGAAACCCAGCAACCGCGATGCAGGTGCTAATTCCAGCAGAACAAATTTGTTCTGGGAGATAAGACGAAGATATATACGTAACTTCTTCTTATCGGAGAGGTTTTTTTATTGCAAAAAAACCGATTACGAAAATTTATATTAAGAAGAAAGGGGTTGCGCGTTACTGTGACACTCGAAAAATACGTAAAACTGCGTAGTACAGTTTATGAATATATGATAGAGCAAGATAAGCCGATATCATTGTTAGATATTCAAGAACATATCGTTTCGCATCATGAAGGAAAATTCACGAAAAAGATGTTACATCAATTTTATTTATCAAGACTATTAGATGAACTGAAACTGGATGGGAAAATTACATTAGCTGATGAATATCTCTATACTGAAAAAGGGGTATTTTATAAGGCGAGAAAAGGGAGCTAAGCTCTCTTTTTTTGAAGTATGTAGAGTAAAAGACTGCTTAAGCAGCCTGATACAGGGAATGGTGTTGAGTGTGTAGTGTCAAAGATTGAATGTGCCTGAAAGAGGCACTTCATATCGGCTGCAAATGAAAAGAGACACCTTCGCCGAATAGGTGTCAGTCGTTTTGTCATATAGACTTGCTATTTGACAGTTATTAGAATAACATGCACAGGTTTGGAAGTCAAAAGGGAATTAAAGGAAGAGGTGTTGTTATGTACGCTTATTTGTTACATGATATAACAAAATGGATTCCTAAGTACATTATGGATAAAGGGTATGAATATTATGAAGAAGGACATGTAGAAGATGTTGAAATACAAGACAAGAAAATATTTGCTTTCGTTACTGGAAATGCAGGAGACTATGAAGTGATTATTGATCTTGAAGATTTTACAGAAAGTAGCTGCGAGTGTCCGTATGAGAATCTTTGCAAACATATGGCGGCAGTTGTTTATGATATTCAAAGTGCTGGTGAGAGTACGGTTAAATCGAAATTGCAAGGTTTAGAAAAAGAAGAGTTACTTACAGTATTAAACCGGTTGTTACAAAGTTCAAAAAACGTGCAAATTGTAGAGAAGATGTTAAAGAAGGGGAAACTTTAACTTATAAAGGGAGTTGTTTTGTAGTGAATGTACTTATTGTATACGCTCATCCTAGTCCTTCAAGTTTTAACGCGGCAATTTTAAATCATGTGCAAAAAGGACTACAGGAAACAAATCATTCAGTTACCGTACTTGATTTATATAAGGAGCAATTTGATCCAGTCCTTGTATTTAATGAAGAGAAGAAAAGACGTGACTTAGTAAATGAAGAAGAAACAGCTCGGTACAGGACATTAGTAGAAGAAGCGGATATGCTTCTATTCATCTATCCGATATGGTGGTGGGGGATGCCAGCTATTTTAAAAGGATTTATTGATCGTATTTTCGTTGCTGGATTTGCTTATAAATATGAAGGTGCTCTGCCTAAAGGGTTATTGAAAGGGAAGAAGGCGTGGGTGATTAATACGCTAGATTCACCGTTATGGTACGTCGCACTATTATATCGATCAGCAGATTGGATTATAATGAAGAGAGGTGTCTTACGTTTTTGCGGCATTCGCGATATAAAACGGTCAGTATTTCAATCTGTGAAAACGAGTAAACGAGAGAAGCGAGAAAAGTGGTTATTACAAATAGAAGAAAAGGCTCGTACATTATGAATGAAATCGATCGAATTATAAACTGTTGTGGGTATGATAACGAACTTTTTCGAACGTATATTACATGTTTACTTCAATTGAAGAAATGTAGCGAAACATTTCAGCAAATTCAAATACAATTAAGAAATGACTACTTGATAAGAGGAATTTGTGAAAGAGAAGTGGATGAAGTAGTAAGGGGAAGTAAAGAATATGATACATATTTTCTTCCTAAAGCATTACAGTGGGATTTCCTTAAGAACAATCCACATTTAATTGAAAAAGTATGTGAAGATTTTTTTGCATTTGAGGCATTATATCTTACGGAGATAGAGTGGAAGACCATAATAAATTGCGTGGGAAATAAATGATTTATTATGTAAAAAAGCTAGTATAAAACTAGCTTTTCGTTTAAATAAATAAGAAACATAGACTAATGATAAAACCTGCATATAGTAAGTTCACAACGCAAAATCCCATAATATCACGAGCACCTAAACCAGCTATCGCTAATGCTGGTAATGCCCAGAAAGGTTGAATTAAATTTGTCCAAGCATCGCCCCACGCAATGGCCATTGCTGTTTTTGCAGCAGGTACACCAAGTTCAGCGCCAGCGGGAATCATAATGGGTGCTTGCACAGCCCATTGACCGCCACCAGATGGAACGAAAATATTAACGATGCCAGCACTTAAAAAAGTAAAGAGCGGGAAAGTCGTTTCGTTTGAAATACTAATAAAGAAATTCGAAATAGCTCCTCCAAGTGAAAGGCCTTCACTATTTGCTCCAATCATCATCCCCATAATTCCTGCGTAAAACGGAAATTGAAGTAGAATGCCAGAAGCGCTTTTCGTAGAGTCTGAAAAAGCGCGAATATATTGAATCGGAGTACGGTGGAAAACGAGTCCAGCAATTAATAACATAAAAATAACGATGTCTAGCGTAAGGTTAAAGCCTTTCGTATAAAAGTAGTTGAAAATATAAATGAGACCTAACAATCCAACGCAAAGTGTAATAATGATACTATTTTCCATTTTCTCAGCGAACGTATTTTTCCCTACCTCTTGAGCGGCAGCTTCTTCATGAAACACGCTAGGGTCTACTGTAATCGTATGTTTTTCATCTGGATGCATCGCCTTATTAATGAGAGGCATCGTAACTAAAAAGATAATAACTGGAACGAGGGCGTATGGTGAGAATAACGTTTCAGTGATTGGAATCGCTTCTTTAATACTTCCAGCTGTCGTTTTCATTAACGTTTCTCCGCCTGTTGCTAACGTAAGAGGGATAGAAGCAGAAAGCCCCGCATGCCAAATGAGAAATCCAGAGTAAGAAGAAGCAATTGCCAGTCTATAATCTAATCCTTCCAGCTGTCTTGCTACTTCTTTTGCATATAAAACAGATACAACAATACCAAATCCCCAGTTTATGTACGCCCCTAGTAAACTTACGATTGAAATGGCAATAATACCTTGTCCATTCGTTTTCGGTAGTCTTGCCGCTTTCGTTAATCCTTTTTTAATAAGAGGGGCGTTTGCTAAAGCAGATCCTGTCACGAGTACAAGTGCCATTTGCATAGAAAAGGCGAGAAGTCCCCAAATGCCATTACCCCAGTGATTAATCATTTCCACAGGTGTTTGATGCGTTGCAAACATACCAAAGAAGATAACGAAAACAGTTAATAAACATGATAAAATAAACGGTTCTGGCAAGAAGCGTTGCACTAAGGCGACGCAACCATTAGTAAAAGAACGAAACAAAATAGATCAACCTCCTTATGTATATGTATTACAATTATTCGAGGTTGTTTCGTTCATAACCTCTTAAAAGTAGAAAATTCTGATATTTTTAGAAGGATTGAAATATGTTCAAGAAGAGTGGTAGCATCATCACCCTGACAGAAAAAGTTGCTTTTTCCCTAATATGAAATATTGCATATAAAAATGAATTGATGCAAATGTAAAAGCTTATTATAATGAAAGCATAAATATACAACACATCTTAATACAGCAAAGAGGAGGAAGGAATATGGAAATCGCAATGGCAGTTTTAAAATTTTTAGGTGGAGTAATTCCTTTAGTTCAAGAACTTTTAAAAGCGTTTATGTAAGTTTATTCGTTAGCTATCATATATCTATCATTATTATATCTTACTAAAAAAAGAACGGGGTGATTTTTCTGAACATTAAGAGAAATACCAAGAAAAGAAAGTTCCTTACATGTGTATTAGTTAGTCTATGCACTCTTAATTATTCATCTATTTCTTTCGCAGAAACACAAATCGGTCATGCAAATGATATAAATAAAAATGCTAGTAGCATTGATACTGGTATAGGGAATCTTACATATAATAATCAAGAGGTTTTAGCTGTAAATGGTGATAAAATAGAGAGTTTTGTTCCGAAAGAAAGTATCAATTCAAATGGTAAATTTGTAGTAGTGGAACGTGAGAAAAAATCACTTACAACGTCACCAGTCGATATTTCGATTATTGATTCTGTAGCGAATCGTACGTATCCAGGAGCTGTACAACTTGCCAATAAAGCTTTTGCAGACAATCAACCGAGTTTATTAGTGGCTAAGAGAAAGCCTTTGAATATTAGTATAGACTTACCTGGTATGAGAAAAGAAAATACAATCACTGTCCAAAATCCGACATATGGTAATGTAGCTGGAGCAGTAGATGATTTAGTATCTACTTGGAATGAAAAGTATTCCGCAACACATACGTTACCTGCAAGAATGCAGTATACAGAATCTATGGTTTATAGTAAATCACAAATCGCAAGTGCTCTTAATGTTAATGCTAAATATCTTGATAACAGTCTAAATATTGACTTTAATGCAGTTGCAAATGGAGAAAAGAAAGTGATGGTGGCGGCATATAAACAAATATTTTATACTGTAAGTGCTGAACTACCTAATAATCCATCTGATCTCTTTGATAATAGTGTTACTTTTGATGAGCTAACTCGTAAAGGAGTAAGTAATTCGGCTCCACCTGTTATGGTTTCAAATGTAGCTTATGGTAGAACGGTTTATGTAAAATTAGAAACAACATCTAAGAGTAAAGATGTACAAGCTGCTTTTAAAGCTTTACTGAAGAATAACAGCGTCGAAACGAGTGGACAGTACAAAGATATTTTTGAAGAAAGTACCTTTACTGCTGTCGTATTAGGTGGAGATGCGAAAGAGCATAACAAGGTTGTTACAAAAGATTTCAATGAAATCCGAAATATCATTAAAGATAATGCTGAATTAAGTTTTAAAAATCCAGCATATCCAATTTCATATACAAGCACGTTCTTAAAAGATAATGCAACTGCTGCTGTTCATAACAATACAGATTATATCGAGACGACAACTACAGAATATTCAAGTGCAAAAATGACACTTGATCATTACGGTGCTTACGTTGCACAATTTGATGTATCTTGGGATGAATTCACATTTGATCAAAATGGGAAAGAAGTACTAACACATAAAACATGGGAAGGTAGTGGCAAAGACAAAACAGCCCATTACTCTACAGTAATCCCTCTTCCACCAAATTCAAAAAATATAAAAATCGTAGCAAGAGAATGTACAGGTCTTGCATGGGAATGGTGGAGAACCATTATTAATGAACAAAATGTTCCATTAACAAATGAAATAAAGGTTTCAATTGGAGGAACAACATTATATCCGACGGCTAGTATTAGTCATTAGGTTGGAGCAAAGCGCCCTGTTTATAGGGCGCTTTTTTAATTAGGTGAAAGGTAGATCGGCGTTTCTCCCCATCAAGCTAAAAAAGAATATTTACCA
This sequence comes from Bacillus sp. FSL W8-0519, assembly GCF_038005585.1. Classification (NCBI taxonomy): domain Bacteria; kingdom Bacillati; phylum Bacillota; class Bacilli; order Caryophanales; family Bacillaceae; genus Bacillus; species Bacillus sp. FSL W8-0519. The sequence goes on along the minus strand of NZ_JBBOTL010000001.1, from coordinate 3,124,852 downwards.
ACATAGCCTTATACAATTGCATTTAACTTTAGTTAAACTTTCATGTATGAGTGTTATTTTATACATTCACTTGATTGTTAAATATGCAGGTATGATTCTCAACGCTCTTATGTTTACCTGTTTTGAGCTAAAAATAAGAAAATTTGAAATGTTAGTTGTATACATTGTGTTAAATATTGTAAAATGGAATGGTACCAAAAAAACTAAATTGGTACCAAGGGTTTAGGGGGCGGATTATGAAACAAAGAATAGTAACAGAAACCATTCATCAAATTCAAACGAAGGGGTTTACATTTACAATTAGTGATTTAGCAAAACAATTAGCTGTCAGTAAGAGGACAATCTATGAGCACTTTTCTTCAAAAGATGAAATAGTAGATGAAGTTATTCGTAATGTAATAGAAAGTATTCAAGAAAAGGAAAAAAATATCGCTGAAGATGATACGTTACAAATAGTTGAAAAAATAAGACTCATCTTAATTTGCATTCCACAACAATTTACATTCATGGATGCACGTTTATTAGTAGAACTAAAAAAACATCATTATTACCAATGGTTAAAATTAGATGAGTTTTTACGTGAAGGCTGGTCTACTGTAATTGGTTTAATAGAAGAGGGAATGAGAGAAGGTAGCATAAGAAAAATTCAAATTCCGTTTTTTATTGAAGTGTATTTAGGGGCACTGAATCGCATATATGATCCTATGTTTATTGAAAAGAGTGATTATACATTGGGAAGTATGCTTGAATCGATTATGGACATGTTACTATATGGCATTTCTAATTCGAAATAGAAGGTGGGAGAGTAGTGCAGTGGATTTATTTATGCTTAGCAATTTTATTTGAGGTAGCAGGTACAACTGCAATGAAACTATCTGATGGATTAACGAAACTTGTACCAAGCATTCTTATTTTTGTATTTTATGTAGTAAGTTTTGCATTTCTGTCATTTGCATTAAAAGGGATGGAAATGTCCGTAGCATATGCGGTGTGGTCAGGTATGGGAATTGTAACGATTACAACAATTGGTTTTATTTATTTTGGAGAAAGTATCAATATAATTAAGATACTAGCAATTCTTTTTATTTTAGTTGGAGTCGTAATATTAAATTTTAATAGTACGGCACATGAAGCGAAGAAAAAAGAAATGGTGGAGGAACGTATACATTGAATCGATTAAAGTATTTTTTCTTTATTACTGATGTTGGGTTTGTTATATATTGGCTCATAACAATTTTTCATATGATTCCGCAAGAATATTTGTTTAAAGATTATGAAGATCCTATTTTAGTAGCATGGAATTGGTCTTTCCTGCCTCTAGATTTGTTAATCTCGTTAACGGGATTTTTAAGTTTGTATTTGCATTCTAAACAAAAACATACTTGGAGCCACTTTGCATTTCTATCATTAATTTTAACTTTTTGCTCAGGGTTACAAGCTCTAGCATTTTGGACAATTCGTTTAGATTTTGATATGTCTTGGTGGATCCCTAATTTATATTTGTTAGTTTACCCATGCTTCTTTTTTAAAAGTTTTTGGAGAGAGTGTGGATCGTATGAGATTAACACGAGAAAAGAATTCATGTAATATAGATAGCAACTTTAAGCACATTCGAATTCTAGATTTTAAAACATTTCAGTTTCTAGATCCGTTTTTTTCGCCAGCCATACAGCAAAAGTCAAAATGAAGATAGCCGATGATTCCTACGGTAAGGAATCATCGGCTTGTATTATGTATGTTGAGTGAGTTCACGTTTCTGGAATAATTGTAATAGCGATGGTCCGAACCGGAGCCTCTATTTCATCTTTATTTTGGCTATTGTAGTATTTAATCATTAATTCGTTAAGTTCGCTTTGAAATTTTCCAAAGCGTTCTTCATCTAGCTTTAATTCCACTACAGAAAAAGTAGCAGTATCTTCTTGACTGTTTTGTTCCTCTAATTTCTTAAGGTAACTTTGATATTGTGTCATAAGTGATAACTGATAATAGGAAATGTAGTTTAATTTTTCATCATCAGATAAGCCTTTCCATTCACTTCCTTCAATTTTTGCATCTTCTTCATTGATTGCGTAATATTTTTCAGAAACAGATTTTACCTTTTTTTCTTTAATTACATGGACGATACCAGAATCAACCATAGTTTGTAGCTGTCTATATAGTGTAGCTTGTGGTACATTTTTAATGATTTTTACCATTTCTAATGGTGTTAGCCCATTTTCCTTATTTCTCATTAACACTTGGCAAATTTTCATTCTTACTGGATGCATTAAAATTTCAACTTTATTACTCATTCGCTCACCTTATTTATCATATATTTTTATTCTCATTATAAATAATGAGAATAATGTTTGCAATTCATTCGTTTATGATTTATCATTATCAATAATGAGAATGAATTTAGGGAGGAATGACAATAATGCAACTACATTATGGATTGAATGATCTTAAAGACATTGATATTATGACTTTTCTACCTATTATATTGCCAGTTATTGCAGTGGGGGCACTTTTAGTTTTTATTGCATTCATTGATTTATACCGACATAGAAAAACAAGAAAAAATGTACTTGTATGGACGTTCATTATTCTTTTCGTTAATGTATTGGGACCTATTTTCTACTTCGTTATAGGGAGAAAGGACAGTGAGAAATTATGAAACTAGAGATTAAAAATGTAACAAAATCATTTAAAGGAAAAACTGCTGTCAATAATTTCTCGATGGAACTGCAAGCGGGGGAATGCGTCGGATTAATTGGACCAAACGGAGCAGGAAAATCTACATTAATAAAAGTAATTTCGGATATTACTAATCCAACTGCTGGTGAAGTTTTATTGAATGGGATAAAAATATCAAAAATGAAAAGTGAAATTGGTTATCTACCTCAATATCCTAATTTTTTTCATTGGATGACAGCGAGAGAAACGCTTATGTTTATGGGCCAACTTTCGGGATTGAATAAAGTAGAATTGTCAAAGTCAATTCCAGAAATTTTAGAGAAAGTTGGACTAAAAGGGGAAGAAAACGAAAAGGTTAGTACATTTTCTGGTGGAATGAAACAACGACTTGGTATTGCACAAGCATTATTGCATAAACCTTCGCTTATTGTCATGGATGAACCGGTATCCGCATTAGATCCAATCGGCCGGCGAGAAGTATTGAATCTGATTGAAGAAATAAAAAAAGATACAACCATTTTATTATCAACCCACATCTTAAGCGATGCAGAAGAAATCTGTGAACGATTTGTCATTATAAAAGATGGAACAAAAATAGAAGACACAACGATTACCGAACTTTTACACCGTAATAGTAAAAATAAATTGATTATTGAAATAACAACTAAAGATCAAAAGTGGATTGAAGTTGTAAAAAAATTACCGTATGTGAAGGACGTAGAAGTGGTTGGGCTTAAAATCAAAGTAAAGGTTGAAAGTATTGAAATAAATAAAAATATGTTACTGCAAAATGCACTCGAACATAAAGTGAACATCGTTAAATTTGAAATGAGCAACGATACTTTAGAAGAAATTTTTTTGAAATTGGTGGTGCAAAAATGAATAACACAATGGTATTGATAAAAAAAGAATATGTTCAAATGTTACGTGATTTTAAGATCATTTGGCTACCAATTGTTTTTATATTTTTAGGCGCGACACAACCGATAGTAACTCATTATTTACCATCAATTCTAGAAGCATTAGGTGGAGGGCAGGGAATTATCATTGATCCAAATATGGCAACACAAAAAGGAGGCGAAGTATTAGCAAGTACTTTGGGATCCCAGTTTGATCAGCTCGGACTTATGATTCTAGTGATATCTATGATGGGTACTATTCAAACAGATAAAGCCAATGGTATGTTGGCTTTTATTTTAACAAGACCCGTTACTGTTACTTCATATGTAGGTGGGAAAATAGTGGCCAACTATTTAATGGTAGCTTGTAGTGTAACAATTGGATACGTTACTTCTTATCTATATGTAAATTCTCTTTTTACTGCCGTTCCATTTGCGCACCTAATTACTGGATTACTATTGTATCTAATTTGGATTCTTTTTATCGTATCTTTCACAACAATGATAAGTACTATTTTTCACAGTCAAGGTATGATTGCATTAATTTCAATTGTTTTCCTTTTAGCCTGTAGAGTAATCGTCGGTTTGAATCCAATAATGGATTTGCTTAATCCAGCAAGTATGAGTAAGTATGCAATGGAAACGTTAGTTACGGGGGGCGTACATTCAAACGCAATAATTACAGGAGTACTAACTATAGTTTGGATCTTATTGACACTCTTCGTAACGTATTATTGGATTGCTAATAAAAAATTTAATGATGAATAACCGTTATGAGGGTAATGGTTTTAAGTAAAACACCCCAACAAGAAAAAGCTTCCACTACTGTGGAAGCTTCTCTAACTGAAAGTGTTGGAAGTACTACGAGAACAGTAGTGCCATATGAATAAGGGACAATAAAAAAATTCTGGATGCAAGAGGATTTTTTTATTGGGAATAGTAAGGAGGAGGGGAGGTGTATTACATATGGGAAAAGGTAGAAGTAATAATGCTGGTAAAAAGCAACCAAATTTCGATGATTCATCTAATTTCGCTAAACAAAGTCAACCGACAGAAAAGAAGAAGAAATAAAAAAAGGAGCTCTCTTTATGAAGAGAGCTCCTTTTTTAGATATATTTATGTTTCAACACAACAGATTGTGTGTTCAATTAAATAGTCATACATGTAAGGTTTAAACTCCTGCTTCCACTACTGTGGAAGCTTCTCTAAATGATGTGCAATATCAATATACATATTAGAGTAAACGGAGTGGATTTCATTACTTGGCGTAGCGTTAGAAGAGAAGTGGACAATTACCATATTCGCTTTCGGATCGATGTAAAGTGTTTGTCCGTAACTACCTAACACTTCAAAAGCACCTTGTTCATTGTGCGGAATCCACCATTGATTATGATAAGAAATGGAAGCTCCAGGGCCAACTGCAAGTTCACCTTCTTGAACATTTTTTATATCTTCAGTAATAGAAGAAGGGAGAATTTGTTTTCCGTTATATTCCCCGTTATTTAATAATAATTGTCCGAATCTCGCCATATCTCTAGCAGTTGCATTTAAACCAGCGCTCGCTTGTTCTATTTTTGTTTCATCTGTAACGTAATACGCGTTTTCTTCCATACCAATTTGAGACCATATGCGCTCGCTAACATTTTCAGCTAATGATTTACCTGTGATCGTTCGAATAATCCAAGCGAGTGTTTCTGTTGATCCGTTATCGTAAGAAAAATCGGAACCAGGCGGTGCAGTTTCTTCTGCTTCTTGTAACATATCATAAATTTTCATGGGACCATCGTAATTTTTACCTCGAGGTAAAATATTGCTTGCCAAGTATAGTTGTGCATCTTGATTTTCTAACGCTGGGTGTTCATAGCCGTGAGTGGGGTATTCCACAGAAACTTGCATGTCCATTAATTGCTGCAGTGTTGCTTTTCCGAACGGTGTATTTTTTAATTCTTTTATATATGTGTCAGCTGTTTTTTCTAAGTCAATACGGTTTTCTTCAGCGAGAGATTGTATCATTGCTCCAGTAAAAACCTTTGCTAATGACGCCATACCATGCGGTTCGCTCTCGTTATATCCATTGAAATATCGTTCATAAACAAGTTGTCCATTGTGTACAACGACAAACGCATCTGTTTTGTTATCATCTAAAAGTTTTTTTAGAGGAGTTGTATTTCCAAATCTACGCTCTACAGCAAAATCGTCTAAGTTTTGCAATGCGGTAGAGAAGTGAAAAACGTGATCCGGGTTATTTTTCACCTCGTTAATTAAAGTGAATTCTTTCATATGTGTATACGACCAACGTAAGTAGGGATCATCTAGCCAATTTTTTTTCGTCACGTTATTTTTCGATGGGATTGTTTTATTGTGTTTGAAGTATGTAAAACCGAGCCCTGTAATTACAAATATGAATGTGATTATGAGTAAGAGTAGGGGAGATTTTTTTAGTTTCATATCGGTCCCTCCTTTTTATTTCTACTATTAGTATACGCGTCTATTGAAAGAAATACAAAATAAGGAAAGTAAACGGGGAAGTTTACTTTCCTTATAAAAGTTAAGCGGATATTTGTCCGTCTGTACGTTGTTTCTTGAATTTTTGTTTTCGTCCGTGTAATCCATAGTATAAAAGTAAAGTGAACGCAACGATAATAGCTGCGATAAAATACATATTATGATAGCTTGATTTCGCTGCGACGATACCTAAAATGAAAGAACCAAAGCCAATACCACTATCAAAGAATGAGAAGTACGTAGCTGTCGCAGAACCACGTCGATGGTTTGGAGCAGCAGAAATCGCAATCGTTTGGAAGCTAGGAATTAATGTTCCATAACCTAAACCGATTAACATACCTGCGCCAAGGAACCAAAATGAAGTTTGTGCTTGGCTTAAAATGAACATCCCAATTGTGAAAATAATAATAGCTGGATAAACAAGTACGTTTTCACCGAAGCGATCAAAAATCTTACCTGTAAATGGACGAGAAATGACAACAACAAGTGCATATAAAATAAAGAAGTAACTTGCAATATCAGCTAAACCGAGCTCTTTTGCATAAATAGGAATAAAGGATAAAATACCACTATAAGAAAAGGCTAAAACAAATCCTGTAAGAGCGATTGGAATAGAAGATGGTTCAAGTAAGTCTTTCCATTTCATTTTTTCTCGTTTTTGTTTGCTTACAGGTGCTTCATGCGGAATATTGACAAGTAGTCCTAATAAAAATGCAAGTAATGAAAATACGGAACAAACGATAAATAATACAGTAAACGAAAAATGAGAAATAATTGTTAAACCTAAAAAAGGACCAATTACCATCGGCAGACTCATAAATACGCCGAAATAGGCAAGTGCTTCGCCTCGTCTATGAGCTGGCGCAACATCTGTGACAATCGTACCAGTTGCAGTTGTTGCCATACCGAACCCAATACCATGTAAGAAGCGAAGGGCTAGTAATAAAAATAAACTTTGTGCACCGAAATACATAACGGTAGCGGCTAAAAATAGTGAAAGTGAAATAAATAATATTTTCTTTCTTCCTAAATCATCGAGCCATTTTCCTGTGAATGGTCGACACAAAACAGATGAAATAAGAAAAACAGTTGCAACTAAACCAATTTCCTCAGGTTTTCCTTTTAGGCCGTCTATTACATAGACGGGTAAAGTAGTCATAAGCATATAAAATGTTAAGAAGAGAAATAGACTACTAAAACAAGTTCCGAGGAAATCCTTCGTCCAAAGTTTCTCACTTTGCATGGTCATCCCTCCAAGTTAATCTAAGTTTTTAATAATTTGTTGTAACACTTGAAATGCTTGATGTAAATCATCTTCGTTAATACCTTCTAACGTCTTTTCTTCAAAAGTATCAACTTCTTCTTGCCATACCGGAATCATTTTTATCGCTGTTTCTGATAAAGAAATGAGCTTCTCACGGCGATCTTTTCCTTCAGTACGAATAATCCATCCCATCGTTTCCATACGTGTTAACGTACGAGTCATCGTTGGTGATTCAACATTTAAATACTGACATAATTCTGTTTGCGTACAAGAACCAGTTTGATTAATACGGAAAATTACAGCCCATTGCGCACTAAATAACCCAGTGGGAGATACGCGTTCATTAAATTTCTTCGTAAACTTGCGAGAAGTCTGGCTGACAATGTGAAAAAAATGTTGTTTTTCGTCCATGTATGTTGATCCTTTCAAATTAGTTACCTAGCTAACTATATACTTTTTTATTATAATTGTCTAGTAATAGACATGTTGATTTATGTAAAAAATTCTTATAGGTTTTATGTTGCGAACGTATATTCTACGTGCTATTCTTTAAGTAAGTAAAGAATTTTCTTTCTATTTAAATAGAATGGGGGAACTTGTGATGATTAAGCCTGCAACAATGAAGTTTGTTTCACTATCGAACGGAGAAACGATTGCGTATCAGGAAGTTGGAAGGCAAAATACAGATATTCTTGTACTTATTCACGGGAACATGACATCGTCACAACACTTTGATTTAGTTATTGAAAAGCTGCAAGATCAATACCATATTTACGCTCTCGATTTAAGGGGATTTGGTCAATCAACGTATAATAAAGCGATAGATTCAATACAAGACTTTGCAGAAGATGTAAAATTATTTATCGACGGGTTAAAACTAAAGAAATTTTCATTAATGGGCTGGTCAATGGGCGGTGGTGTTGCAATGCAATTTACAGCGAATCACCCAACTTTTGTAGAAAAGTTAATTTTAGTAGAATCAGTGGGCATGAAAGGGTATCCGATTTTTAAAAAGGATATAAACGGGCAACCAATCGTATCAAGCTTAGTAAAGACGAAAGAAGAAATTGCACAAGATCCCGTACAGATTGCACCAGTGTTAGATGCGATAAAAAATATGAATAAATTATATTACCGTACAGTATGGAATTTATTAATATATACACATAATCAACCTGAACCAGACCGTTATGAAAAGTATTTAGACGATATGTTAACGCAACGTAATTTCGTAGATGTGAATTATGCGCTCATTACATTTAATATTTCAGATGAACATAATGGGGTTGTAGAGGGAAGTAAGCAAATTCATCATATTAAAGCGCCAACACTCGTCATACAAGGTGACAGAGATTATGTCGTACCACAAGTAGTCGGTGAGGAGTTAGCAAAACATTTGCAAAATGCAGAGTTGAAGGTATTAGAAGATTGCGGTCATTCGCCGTTTATTGATTGTTTAGATGTATTTATAAAGCATGTAGAGGATTGGTTAGAACAGAAATAATCCCCGAAATGAAAGGTATTGCATATACTATAACATTGTAAGTAAAAGGGGAGATTATCCATGCATCATCCGTTCTTCATTGCGCATTCTCCATATAATCATCATGTGTATACAAAAATGATGATAGCTCCGCTGTATATGCAAGTTTCACCAGTTGTAGTTCCGTTACAAATACAACAGCCACCAATTGTTCATTCGCATCATTATTTGTATGAAACTGCTTTTTATAAACATCCGTATTTCAAGCAATTCCATAACAATGTGAAAGCACAAGTTTGGGAAGGATAAAAAGCTAAAAGATTCATTCTTTTAGCTTCTTTTTTATTGCGAATATTCGTACACGCATTTGCAGAAACAGTTTATAATGAGAAGTGGAAAGCGTGAGAAGGAGAGGGAAAGGGATGTCGATACGTTTTACTTTTTGGATTATGGTTGGGATTGTAGCAATCTCGGGTTTGTCACAAGGAATGCTTTTACCGGCCATTGCAATGATTTTTGAACAAGAAGGGGTTAGTTCAAGTATTAACGGTATTCATGCGACAGCACTATACATTGGGATATTAGTGATCTCACCGTTTCTTGAAAAACCGATGCAAAAGTTTGGAATGAAGCCAATTATTGTGATTGGTGGGTTTCTCGTTATTATTTCATTATTCTTTTTTACACAAACATTTTCGTTTTGGGTATGGTTTATCCTTAGATTTCTAGTTGGCGTGGGAGATCATATGCTACATGTCGGAACACAAACATGGATTACGACAACATCGGATCCGAGTAAAATAGGTAGACAAGTATCGATATACGGTGTATTCTTCGGAATTGGTTTTGCCGTCGGTCCGTATTTAGCAAGCACAGTTCAGTACGGTCTTGCAACGCCATTTATTATATCTACTATACTTTGTCTAATAGGTTGGCTGTTATTATTACCAACAAAAAATGCATTCCCGGCGCAAGATGAAAGAGAAGTGAAGAGTGAATCATCATTTTCTCGTTATAAACAAGTTGTTGGATTAGGATGGATTGCACTGCTGGGACCACTTGCATATGGCGTACTGGAAGCAATGTTAAACAGTAACTTACCAGTATACGCGCTTCGAAAAGGATGGTCTGTTTCAGAAGTATCCTTCTTATTACCAGCATTTGCAGTTGGGGGCATTATTACACAAATTCCGCTCGGTATATTAAGTGACAAATACGGAAGGGATCGTATTTTAACGTGGACGTTCTGCATAAGTACGGGCATTTTCTTGCTTGCAGCCGTATTTGATCAATATTATTGGATCGTCTTTGCCTGCATGTTGTTAGCGGGTATGGTCATTGGATCGTGCTTCTCGTTAGGACTTGGATTTATGACAGATTTATTACCGAGACACTTATTGCCAGCAGGTAATATATTATCTGGAATTGCCTTTAGTTTAGGAAGTATACTGGGACCTGTATTAGGAGGCGTATTTATAGAAAAAATACAGTATACAAGCTTTTTTATTGCGGTTATGATTATAATGGGAATTCTCGCAATGTTATATATGATTTACATGAAGAATCAATTCGCATCAAGAAAAATAGAAAGTAGGTTAGGGCATGACAAAACAACCTAATAAAAAGAAATTTGAAGTACTCGAAAATGAAACAATTACAGACTGCTTAGCACGTATGGAACAAGAAGGCTACGCACCGTCTCGTCGCATGGAAGAGCCAATCTTTCATGAAGTGAAGAAAGACGGTAAAACAGTAGTTGAACCGTGCGGTAGGAAGATTGTTTTTGAGGGGAAATTGAAGTAATCCGAATAGCAAATTCTTTTTGTGGTATAGAGCCACCCAATTCATTTGAGTTGGGTGGATTTTTTTATACTGACCAATGAAAGACTAGGCTAAATGATCTTCATTTGTAAAGGTAGTATGGAGAGGGATTAACTGCATGTAAAAGTAAATGGAAGGATCTTTTTCTTGTTTGTAACTTATTAACGATCTTCACGTTTAGATATTTCAGCGCGTTGAATATAACCATCAGAGAAGCTGAAATAAAGAGAATAGCTTCCTCGATTGTATATAAAGCCTTCGCTAGTCATATCCTCTCCGATTAAATCGGGCTCACCAAACCACTCTTTTAATTCATCGATAGAAATATCCATTTTCACCCATATATATCTAGCGTCCCAAGGGTACATATCAATATTATAATCGCCGTATACCGCTATATTAGGTGCATCACATTCTGTACATGGTGCTTTTTTCAAAACATCAGGCACTCCATATTCTTTTTTTACTTCAGATATATCTTTACGCAATGAATTTAATGTAAATGGACCAAACGTTCCATTCTGTAAAGCGGTTGTTAACATTTGTTTCAGTTCTTCTTTTGAATTGATGTTGAAATTATAATGTCTGTTTTTTGCTATTGCATTATAGAAAAATTGTGCATACTGCTCACGCTTCACAAATGTGTTTCCGTTAAAATTACCGGACTCGTCACCTTGTGCTATACGGTTACTACGCAATGTATTTACAGCTTCATAAGCCCAATGACCTTTTGGTACGTCTTTAAATTTTCCTTGTTCTTTTGATTCTAAATGAAATGCTTTTTGTAATATTACTGCCATCTCATATCGAGTTAATACATCATCTGGACGGAATGTACCTGTTCCATCACCTGTCATAATTCCAGCTTGCGCAATGGCTTTAATATCTTTTTCAAACATATGATTTGTAATATCACTAAACATATTTCCTTGTTTATCGTCTACTTTTAAACCTAAATGTCGATTGACTAAAGAAGCTACCTGTCCTCTAGTAACATTGTCGCCAAAACCAAATTTCCCATTTCCATACCCCTTATAAATTCCTGCTGCTGCTAAGTAATCAATAGCATCTTTTGACCAGTGGTCCTTTGGTACATCTGTAAATACAGTGTTCGTATTGCTAGCTACCTTATAGCTATTCGTAGTTGTTTGTGCATTAGCTGTGCCTACCATCGTTGTAGTTACTAGTGCTGCGGTGATTACGAATCCGAAAAAATTTTTAGCTTTGCTTGTTTTCTTCCCCATTTGCGCAAGCCTCCCCAGTTTCATTTAACTTTATTAAATATACTCATTACGATGCATGCATTTAATACAACTAAATGCATGCATCGTAATTGTAACATGTAAGTTATAATTATTTGTCATTTATTTCCGTAATATGGATGGAATTTTGATAATATAACCAAAAATGTGGATAATTGATATTCAGCGTTATTTAATGATGATACATACAGTAAAATGTTCTGTTTTCCATTCTACGATAGAAAACAGAACGTATATTTGGTATAATCGAAATATACTATATGAAACGATGTACATGAGTTTGACATGTATGTATTAAGGTACGTACTACATAACAATAACTACGCTTTATACAAATCAATCGTTAGAAAGGAAAAGAAGTAATGAATCAAATTTCATTTGAAGATTTATTTGAAGAAGAAAACGCGAAAGAAAAAGTGGAGGTAGCTGAAATACCAGTACCTTTATCACCATTGCAAAGAGATATATTAGAATTAATGGATTCTGAAGAAATAAGTGCACTTGAGCTGTGTGAACAATTAATACGAGCTGGAAAAATATCAGATGAAAGATTCACAACGAATAAGCCGAAAGCATATGGAGAAGTATGCTTACTATTAGAAGGATTTGTTAAAGAAGGAAAGCTTATTTTTATTAAAGACGATGAGAAAAGAGATAGAGTTTATAAATTGAATGAAGAAGCTTCTAACATATAAGTTGTCCAGAGGCAAACGAATGTTTTCTAAGAAGAGAGTTCAGTAGTCAAAGAAAAAGGTGGTAGCAATCACGAAAGATTGCTACCACCTTTTTCTTTTTTAACATCTTACATATTTACGTTTGAAACCAAGTCTTCCTCTATCAAGTTCTTTCTGAATACTCTCTGCAGCATTTAGCAAACTACTTTTTTTATTATCACGTTTTATTTCAACTATACCAACTTCTTTTGCAATCTCGACTGCTTTTTCGTGTAGTGGTACATAGGAAATTGCTACAGTGTTTAGAAAATTATTCATAGCGGATTTAGTTCGCTCTGGCGAATCATGGATTGTCTTTTTCACCATTTCAAGCATATCGGAAAGTTTGCTTTCAGAAAACTCATCGTCTTTGCGATTTCCTAAAAGCCAGCAGTAGCAACTCCAGCCTGCAGACATTTTAAGCTCTTCACCACTTGCAATCCATTTATCAGCAACTTCTTGAGCGATATTTGATTCGGATAAAGTAACTGCCACCACATAATCAGACAACATATAAAAATACGCTCCGTCTATCCATCGATCAAAATCAGACTCCCTCATAGCTTTCGGGTCCGCAATAATGCCTGCAAAATACATAGCATCGTAGTTGCCTGTGGCATAAAGTTCTTCTGCTAACTCTTGGTTTATTTTTATTTTTTTTGCGATTGGTTTCATAGCACCTGTAGCTACGCCGAAAACTGGTTCCTGCGCACCGTTAGATATGTATATTTTTTTCGTTCGTTCCTTGCCTAGAGCTTCAAGCTCTTGCATAACTGTTTTAAAATCCAAAGCTGTGCACTTCCTTTCTTCATGTAAAAACCATTTTAATTGCGAACAACTAACCTATATTTTTTATCATGTTTTCCATACTTCCTAATTTTAAATCTTATGTGAGTAGGATGTCTACTTTCTATCATTTGTTGATAATTCAGTTAGTGATTTTGAAAATTTAGCTTTTTACATAGAGTTTTAGCATAAAAAAACTAATGATTAAAATTTCACTTTAACTTTGACTCTTTCTCGGTATTATCATGTTATTATTTGGTAAGGGGATAAATGGAATGTAAAGTTAAACATGTGAGGTTGGTTATAAATGATGAAGACATTTACGAGAATAGTATTAACTGCAGTGATGCCAATTAGTATGATTATGGGTTGTGAAAATACTGAAAAAACTGAAGCAAAAGAGCCGAAAGCGATACAATCGGAGAAAAAGGATTATACGGATTACTCATATGGAAGCAAAGGTATAGTAGTAAGCGGAAAAGCGAAAGAACGTCAACAATACGAGGTTGGATATATGGATGATAACAAGTTAATTGGGATTGACGAAAATATTGAGGACTGTATTGTGTTAGATAATAAAGATGAAGCAGGTCTTGTTTGGAAGCAAATAGAGCGTGGATCGATTATTGAAGTGCAATATGGTAAGGACCGCAATGATATTGTAGGTGGACAATTAGTAGGAGATCGTGAGCCATACGAAATTAGTGATAAGTTTGATCGAAATACGATAAACGAGATTGTCGAAAATGTTAAAGGGAATTTGTAATAGAAGCTAAAATGAAAAAATATTTAAATTTACTATTAATAAAGTCGATTTCTTATGGAGATAAGAAATCGACTTTATTAATTATCTTTTTTGTAAGTTGTCTTTCCAAATAAAACTCATTTCAATGTAAAAGGTTACATCTATATTATCGCAAGAATGTAAAAATGTTAATATTTTCAAAGAGAAAAGTATAAGGAAACAGCATTTATTTAATAGAGACTTGATAGTTATGAAAAATTATAAACATCCTTCTTGTTGAAGCAAAACAGTAAAAGGTATCCTAATCTATTTTTTGAGAAGTAGTAGTGTGCAAAAGGGGACAAGTTCTTTTGACGGCAATAGCAATTGGTTATAAAATAATGTCTGTTAAGGGATTTTCTAGAAATTATCATTCGCCTGCTGGGGATAAAATGAAAAGGCGGAATAACCATATTTTCATACATAGTAGATTCATAGTCTTTCACGAATGAGAAAATAAAGGGAGGTTGAGATATTTACACGAACAGTGTAGATATCGATTACAGCAATGAATATTAAAAAACGAGTAATCGCACTATCAACAAGTCTAGTAATGTTAGGGAGTGCACCTTTATCAATATCAGCAGAAGAGATAAATAAATCTCATACTGACCAGCTTCGTATTGCACAAGGGGAACGTGGAACGAACGTATTACGTTATTCTAATTTCAATCTAGAAACTCCAGATCACATGCAAATTAATGAAGCAGAAGTATCAGAGAACGAGGAAATTCTTCTAGAAGAATATAAGCATAAATATTCTGAATCAGAAGAATTACATAAAATGAAAGAAGCGAAAAAAGGCCAAGTAGCGGAAGAAGAAGCTATTTCAAACATTGAAAAAGCTTTTGAACATGTAGATGGTCGAAATGATGGTTCTACTCGCGAAATGAAGCCGGTTGAAAAGCGAAGAGCTATTCAGTATAGCGCATCGATGACTACGAAGAAATATGGAACACTTGCAGGTGTCCCGTTTGTAGAGTGGATTGTTCCAGCAGGAAATCCTGATATTCGCCCTGCAAATCCGATGAAAGCACGCTACATTACAATTCACGAGACTGCAAACACTGCCCGTGGTGCAAATGCTGAAAATCATGCTAAATATTTGTATAAACAAGCAACGGAAGGTACGTTCCGAACAGCTTCATGGCATTTTACTGTAGACGATAAACAAATTTATCAACACTTACCAACAAATGAAAACGGTTGGCATGCAGGAGATGGCGATGGTTCCGGAAATAGAGAATCAATCGGTATCGAGATTGCGGTTAACCAAGATGGAGATTACAATAAAGCGCTAGAGAATGCAAAGAGACTTGCAGGTTATTTAATGAACAAAGAAGGTATTAGTGCGGACCACATTTATAGGCATCAACAATGGAGCGGGAAAAACTGTCCTGATATTTTAATTTCTCGTGGGAATTGGACTGGCTTCGTACAAGGGATTCAATGGTATGCAAATGTTAACGCACAAATTGATTCGCCTTTACAAGAAAGAAATGAGCTATTTGATTCAAATGAATATAATCCAGCTGAACCTAATATGGAGCTTGTAGTGAATGGTGATGGTATAAACGTACGTAGTGGTTCGGGACTTGAACATCATATCGTTCGTAAAGCTTCAAACGGAGATCGTTACAAAGTGTTAGCAGTTAAAAATGGTTGGTATAAAGTAGGTAACGATGAGTGGATTTTCTATAACCCAAGTTGGATTAAAATAAACTATAATATGCCACATAAAGAAGTACAAAAACCAAAAGATGATATTACAGGTGGATGGTTTGAAGGGAACATTCGTAAGCTGAACAGCCTTGGAATTATGCACGGTGAAGGAAATGGTGTATTTGCGCCTTATCGTAATGTAACGAGAGCTGAGTTTGCTGCATTAATTTCAAATGCTCTCAAGCTACCGGAAGGAGATAAGTCATTTGTAGACATTAACAAAGCGCATCCATCACTTCATAGCGGTATTAAACGTAGTGCAAGTGCAGGAATTATTAACGGTCGTGGCGGCGGGATTTTTGATCCTAACGCATCTATCACACGTGAAGAAGCATCGATCATGATTGACAACGCATTACAGTATAAAGGTGTTACAGGTGAATTAGTTGCATTGTCATTTAGGGATAAACATTTGATCACATATAAACAGCCTGTTCAACGATTATATAGCTTAAAAGTAGTTACTGGTGTTGGAAATAATGAGTTTAATCCTAAAGGGACAGCAACTCGTGGTGAGGCAGCTGCCTTTTTAGTGAAGATGTTAGATGCAAGTCAAAAATAGAAAGAATGATAAAGGAGCTATCCAAAATGAGAATTTGGAACAGCTCCTTTTTATATAAGCCCTTATTAAGCCCCTTGCAAGCCCCTTATAAGCACCTACCAAGTAATAAATCACTAAGAAAAAACAAAACAAAAACAACTACAAGAACAAAAAAGCGCGAAAAAATAAAACCGTCGTTGTAGTAGTTAAAAAAATTTGGAATTCAACTGCAAAAACCAAGCCCTCACTCCTATATGTATATTGAAGGATTGAAATCTGCCTTTTTATAAGTGCGAGGGGGAGGTAAACATATGGCGGTGTACCGTAATGTGCAAGTGAACTTTTGGCAAGATGAATTCATATTAGATTTAACGCCAGAGGAGCGTTATTTTTACATATATTTGTTAACTGGTACGAAAACGAAGCAATGTGGAATTTACGTATTACCGAAACGTTTAGCAGAACTGGAAACAGGCTACAGTATGGAGACTGTTGAGAAGCTGTTAAATAGGTTTGTTGCATATGGGAAAATTTTATACGATGCGGAAACGAAAGAGTTATACATACTAAATTGGTTACACTATAACCCTATTTTAAATACGAATGTAGAAAAATGTGTGTTACGTGAGTTAAAGACTATAAAAAATAAAGAATTCATACATATGTTTTTACGTAAATGTCTGGAAGAAGAATGGAAGATTCCATTGTTGTTGCAACATTTTGGTATGCCAGAGGAAGAGGATACTAGTAGTTTACAAGAAGTTGTTGAAAAAATAGAAGATATGGAAGTAGAAGAGGATACTCAACATAGTGAAGTTTACAAATTTTACGAACAAAATATAAGTAGTCTATCTCCATATATTGTGGAGGAATTGAAGGGGTGGATACGAAAAGTTTCAGGAAATACCGTACTAGAGGCACTTAAAATTGCGTTTGAACAGAATAAGCGAACGTTTGCTTATGTGAAGGGGATTTTGAGGAATTGGTGTATCGAATATGGTGGAGAGAAGTGTGTAATGGGTAGTTTAGAGAGAAGGAGAAGTGTTTTGAGTAGTGTGTTTTAATTTACATTAATTTAATATAGAATACATGTTCGTTTTGGTAGATTTTATGCTATACTACCATTAAATAAGGATGTTTTTATAATGGATAAAAGATGCGGGGGAACAAAGTTTGACTACAAATACAACTCGATTATTTCAATATATTCATATGACAGAAAAACAGGAACAATTATCACTGCTATATTTACAAACAAAAGAAGAAGAGATTTTGAAAGATATTCAATTAACGACAATTCGAGATCAAAGAAGAGGCGATTTTGCTGAGCGGTTTATAAATGATTTTAGGAAAGTGCATAAGCAAGATCCAGCTTTCTTACGATTATTCTATTACTTGTTAGGGGAGCAGTTGTTAAATGTTCTTATAATAAGGTTTAAATATGTAGATTTTTCTAATATGAAGGTTTATTTAGAAAAAAGTGCACTTCCATTGGATCAACTTGTAGTCATTGCATGTAAATATTTAACTAATATCTCTAGTTATGTGAATGAGGCGTATAGTTTTCTGAAAGAGTTAACAAAAGAGAATCCGAACTATATAGAGAGACAATTACATACTTTACTAAATAAGCAACAACTATCACTACTTCTCGTAATGTTTGAAGTAGATTATGAGAGGTTCCATACGTATAGCTCTTTATTGGAAGAGAGATTAAAAGAACATGCTGAATTTATTTTGAATTTGAATGGGGAAAAGGAAAAGATTGAAGCAACTGAAAGATATATAAAAGATGAAAGTGATAGGGAATTATTTTTAGGTGGAAATTTACCGGACTATATTTGGCGACTGTTATTTCATGTCCATAAGTATTCAAACGTTGCGAGGCGATATGTGGAAATATTAGCAAAGAAAAACGTGTGGGGGTTTATAAATCATGCTACGTGTTACGTGTGTCAAACTCTCAATCAGCCCCAAAACTATAAACGAACAGGGAGTGTAAATAAGAAAACCTATAATGAAATTCAAAGTTTTTGTAAACAGTTTTGGATTTCTGAGGAAAGATTCTTTGCGCACCGCCTGAGGCAACATGATTTAAATAATGAAGAATTTTGTAAAGCGTATGAATATGAAATGTTATGCTCCGTGGCGGAAGAAAATCCTGAATTTGTTCAACGTACTTTGCAGTATATAAGTAAAAGTAATTACCTCATAATCGCACGAACGTTAGCTGAAAAAGGACATGAGTTAAATAGAGGGAGAATGCGAGAAGAATTTTTTATCGCTGCTTTGCAACTTAAGTTGTCTACGGTGCGGGATACGTATCGTGATTATTTACTCGGGAAATTGTCATTTGATGAAATGAAGCAAATACTTACAAACCCGAAATATAGAAATATGTATTGGGATATGCCAGTTTTAGAAGTTGTACTTCTTTGGGATATAGATGATGTAGCAAAAAGAGAAGTGGCACTTACCTTGCAATTTGGAGATGTATATAGTGTTAATTTATATGAACTTCTTTACGAATGCTCTGTCAGAGGGATAGAACCGAAACAAGTATTAGAAGAACTTCTTTCGTATGGGCTAAGTAAGGAAAAGCTGATTGCCTATGCAGTTGAACAAGCTGCATGCTACAGTGAAGAGAGAAATGAGGCGAAGGAAGCGCTTGTTCATGTCATTGTAAAAGAACAAGCGTATATAATTGAACAGTTTGATGAGTATTCTGCTGTTGCCAAAGCATATATTTTAGAAGAGTTAGCAAAGGATAACATGATTAAAATGCGTCCCATTTTAATTAAAACTTTAGGGGATTCATCTAAAAAAATGCGTGAGTCTGTAATTAAACTTCTTTCAAGAGATGTAGAAGCTGCGGAGGATGTAGCGCTGGAACTTCATAATAAAAAGAAAATTGTTCGTGAAAATGTGATGAAACTGCTTATAGGGTATAAGATCGAAAAATATACAGAACTTGTACAGGAAGCTTTGCAAGATAAGAAGAATGCCTCTTTGGCCGAGAAATTTGCTCCATTACTTGAAGTGGGGAGAAGCGCAGAAAATATAGAAGAACTTTGTGGCCGTATCGTAACGGAACAAAAAAGAAATTCACTTCTGCAATTGATTGGGGATGAACCACAAATCCGTCTTCGTCATTCTAATGAAATTGCCGATGCTACAATTCCATTAGCTTATTTGCGGCAGTACATTTCAGATTCTGTTATCGAGAAGAAAGAAGAAGTTGAAGCGATTGGGAGTACTTTAAATGAACAGGACTTGAAAGAATGTGTGCAAGAAATATATCAAACATGGATTTCTCAAGATGCAGATGTGAAGAAACGCGGTATTCTTTCGTTATATGGAATATATAGTGATGACAAAATGGTCGGCATACTGAAAAAGCAAATCGATGAATGGGTGCTCGATATGCGAGGGAAAATTGCAGCTGATGCTGTTCGGGCTTTAGGCTTGTCCTCATCTAAGCTTGCACTTATGTCTATTCATGCAATGGCCTTTAAATATAAACATAAACAAGTGCGTAATGCGGCAAAAGAAGCACTAAGTCTCGCTGCAAAAACACGTAGTATAACGGAAGAGGAGCTGGAAGATCAACTGGTACCAAATCTTGGTTTCAATATACGTGGTGAGAAGGAGATTGATTTTGGGAATAGGTGTTTTACGGCCATATTAACTGCAGAGTCAAAAATTGAATTAGAGACAGAAGAAGGGAAACGTATGAAGTCACTTCCAAAGCCGAATGCAAAAGATGATATAGAAAAAGCTGAATTAGCTAAGAGAGAGGTATCCACTTTAAAGAAAGAGCTTCGAAGTGCTCTTTCCATGCAGAAACAACGTTTGGAAGCTGCTCTATCAAGAAAGCGCTATTGGTCATACGATTCGTGGAAGGCGCTATTTCTGGAGAATCCAATTATGAAGCAATTTGCAACTTCACTTATTTGGGGTGAATATACGGAAGGAAAGTTACTGGAAATGTTCCGTTATGCGGAGGATGGTACGTTTTATTCGGTGATAGGAGAGAATCATGAATTTTCGTCTGGAACCGTGATTGGTTTCATTCATCCGTTAGAATTATCCGAAACGGAAAAGGAATTGTGGAAAGAGCAACTGGAACATTCTAAGATTGTCCAGCCGTTCTTACAAATGGAACGTCCAGTGTTTGTAGTAGAGGAAAATGATAAGGTTACTGTTGAGAGGTTTGGTGGTATTTTATTAAATGGTCGCTCGTTATTCGGTAAGATGACGAAACTTGGATGGATTCGCGGATCAGTTCAAGATGGCGGTGTGTATTATACGTTTTATAAAGAAGATACTCGCACTGGATTAGGGGCACAACTGTCATTTAGCGGAGCGCCGATTGGCTATGAAGATGAAGAAGATATATGTGTGTATGATATTGAATTTTATAAAGCAGGTACAGTGAATCGTGGTTCATATGAATACGATGAAATTGATGATAAAAGACGCATTGTGCCAAAAGAAGTAGATAAGTATTTCTTTAGTGAAATATTATATGATGTACAATTAGCGACCGATTCAAATCTTGGTCATAATGAAAGCTGGCGTAATAAACGATAAAAATTCCCCCTTCATTTGTAGGAAAATGAAGGGGGTTTTCAACTTTTCAAAAAGGTTCTTTCAAAATAGAAGCGAATAGTTTGAGAAAGGAGGGGTTATATGGAAGTTGTTATAAAAAAGAAACGAACTAGGGGTAAGAAAATTTTCATTTGGTCTAGTAGTATCGTTCTTTTATTAGTTATTTGTACAGCGATTTTTTTAAACATATATACGCTGAAATCTGTGCCAAAGATAGATGGAACGATAAAACTAGAGGATTTACAACGTGCTGTTACGGTAAAGCGAGATAGTAAAGGAGTACCACATATTAAAGCGGAAAATGCACATGATTTATATTTTTCGCAAGGGTATGTACAAGCGCAAGATCGATTATTTCAAATGGATTTAAGTAGAAGGCAGGCTTCTGGGATGTTAAGTGAAGTTGTGGGGGAAGCAGCTGTTGACCGAGATAAGTTGTTTCGAACGCTCGGTTTACGGCGAGCAGCCGAAGCGTCTGTTAGCCAATATGATGGAGAAGCAAAATTTGCTCTGCAGTCATTTGCTGATGGGGTGAACGCTTTTATACGCGAGGCAAAAGAGGAAAAGAAATTGCCGGTTGAGTTTACTATATTAGGCTACGAACCTGCTGAATGGTCTATTGTTGATACATTAACAATTGGAAAGTATATGGCGTTTGATTTAGGCGGACATTGGCATGGACAGGCATTTCGATATTGGGCGCTGAAAAATTTGCCGAAAGAGCAAGCAAATGAGTTATTTCCTACATATCCGAAAGATGCGCCTAGATTGCTAGCTGAACTCGAGAATACAAATGTGAATGTTGCACAAAGTTTTGCAAAAACAATCATTCCACCAGAGTTTAATGGTAGTAATAACTGGGTTATAAGCGGTGAGAAGAGTGCGTCTGGTAAGCCGATTTTAGCGGATGATCCTCATTTATCTCTTGCGACACCTTCTATTTGGTATCAATCGAAACTTGAAATGAAAGATTTACATGTGAGTGGCGTTATTTTCGCTGGCGTACCAGGGGTTATATTAGGGCACAATGACAAAATAGCATGGGGCGTTACGAATACAGGTCCTGATGTGCAAGATTTATATATTGAGAAGAGAAATCCTAATAATGAAAATGAATTTCTGTATAACGATAAGTGGGAAAAAGCTACCGTTGTGGATGAATCTATTAAAGTAAAAGGCGGGAAAACAATTCCGTATAATGTTACAGTTACGAGGCATGGCCCAGTCATTTCAGAGTTTGCGGATAAAGGGAAAGAGAAGACGAAAACAGTATTTGCTTTGAAATGGACTGCTTTGGAGCCTTCCGCTGAATTAAAGGCTGTATTAAATATGAATAAGGCGAAAGACTGGAATGAGTTTGAAACGGCACTGCAAGATTTTCATACACCAACTCAAAATTTTGTATTTGCATCAAACGACGGCACAATTGCTTATAAAGCAAATGGAAATATACCAGTGCGTAAAAAAGGTGATGGTAGTCTGCCTGTGCCAGGATGGACAGATGAATATGAATGGGAAGGGTATATCCCGTATGATCAACTTCCAAAAGTAATCAATCCAAAACAAGGGTTTATTTCAACTGCGAATAATAAAATTGTAGATGATAATTATCCGTACCATATTAGTAATACGTGGGCGCAGCCATATAGGCAAATGCGTATTCAAGAGTTTTTACAAGAGAAGGAAAAATATACAGTGAAAGATTTAGAAGAGTTACAGATGGATCAAAAAAATTTATACGGGAAAGAGTTTGCTCCTATATTTTTAAAAGAGTTAAATAAAGCATCTTTAAATGAAGTAGAGAAAGAGGGCGTAAAACAATTAACGAAGTGGAATTTTTACGATAGTAAAGATGAATCGGCACCGTTAATATTCCATCTATTAATGAAAGAGATTTCAAATACGTTATTTTCAAAAGAAATTCCGAAAGATGTGATGGAGTTATTTGAAGGGAAGTCACAAGTTGTGGATGAATTGATTCGAAAAGAAGTAGCAGGAGAAAATAGCGCTTGGTTTAAGAAATACGGGGGCTTCACAAAAGTTGTGCATACATCGTACGAGAATGTAATAAAGAAATTACAGAAGGAATATGGGCCCGATGTTACAGAGTGGAAGTGGGGCGATTACCATCAACTTGCTTTTACACATCCAATTTCAAAATCATCTAGTATGTTAGCACTACTTGCATTTAATCGTGAGAAACCAGTTCCAATTGGCGGAAGTCAAGTTACCGTTCAAGCGGCGAGTTACGGAGATAACGGTATTGTCAATCACGGAGCTTCTTGGCGATTCGTTATTGATACGAAAGATATGTCAAACGGTTATCATATTGTAGGACCAGGACAATCAGGACATTTTAGAAGTGATTGGTATCATGATCAAATAGATGATTGGGTAAATGGCACGTATCATACGACTACATTGAATACGGAGGGGATAGAAGGGAAGGTGTTAAATTTGGAGCCGAAGTGATAGAGTGTTTTTGTTTGTGGAGAGGACTAGTAATAATCTTTTTGATAATGAAATCTTATCATTTAGAACATAACCCAGTTCTTAAATCATTTTAACAGCCAGCCTACTATCATTTAATTGGATAGTAGGCTGTTTCCATCTTCGAAATACGCTGTAGCAACCTCTTCAGGATTACGATTATTTCTACATGCTGCAAGTGCTGTAACTAATAAAGCCATTACAACTATTAACATGATCATTCCAGTTTTAAGGGGAATTAGTTAACAAAGACCAGATATTATTTGCAACAGAACTGTTCCTCTGTACCCCTTGTTTCATCATTTTTCTAGGCCATCCAACTTGACAAATGTTTTTTTA
The DNA here is from genome assembly GCF_038005585.1 of Bacillus sp. FSL W8-0519. Lineage (NCBI taxonomy): Bacteria > Bacillati > Bacillota > Bacilli > Caryophanales > Bacillaceae > Bacillus > Bacillus sp. FSL W8-0519. Next base: position 3,100,956 of record NZ_JBBOTL010000001.1, on the reverse strand, counting down.
TCAAACTACAATGAAAATCATTATCAATAATATAGGGAGGATATTTTTGTCAATAAATGAAAAACAATATATTTATAGGTTAATAACTAGATGTTGTTAAGTCGTATGTACTATTTTTAGTTTAGCGTTGCCCAGAATGTACACCAATTAATCTCACGAATTACAAGAAAACTATAATTGAAATGAGGCTTGCATTGTGAAGTTGGACGTGAATGAGTTAGCAGAGTATCTTGCCAATACTCCTTTCCGAGTAGAAGGAGTATATCGTTATGCTAAAAATCCAGGTGTGCCTTGTGCTGAGTCTACAGATTCTTTCCCAGGATTTGTATTTCCACTTACAGGGAAGACGCAATTTCAATTTAATGGTACGCCGTATATCCTTTCCCCAGGAAAAGTTATACATGGGGGTGCAAAAATGACATTAGCCCATAAAATGCTTGGTGAAATAAACTGGGAATATATTCTTGTTTTATATCGGATAAGCAATTCAGAACGAGAAGACTCTGGCTTTACTCATCAGCATTTTGAATTGTTAACAGGGCAATCTCCTCGTCTTGTCGAATTACTTATGCGTCTTTGGGATGTGTATAATCAGCGAGGAGGCATTTCGATGTTTCAGACTGAAATGCTGTTTCGCGAAGCGTTGAATGAAGCTTTATTAAGTGTTGTCAATAGAGAAAACAACTATGAATCGCATACTTTATTCGAACGAATATCTAGTTACGTTCATAAATACTATTATAAAGATATTACAATAAATACGCTTACAGAACAAAATAATGTTAATCGAAATCGTCTTTCTTACGTGTTTAGAAAGCATGCAGGTATGGGGCCAGCAGAATATTTATTGAACTATCGTATAAAGATGGCTCAAAAAATGTTATGTACAAGTGGTGTGCCCGTACAACAAATTGCGCAGGCTGTTGGAATCGCAGACCCTTTTTATTTTAGTAGAGTTTTCAAGAAGCGGGTTGGCATTTCGCCTACTAAATATCGCGAGAAGTTCATCAATAATCCATACTAATGTCAACAGAGGTCCATTCTTATTTGAAAATCACTGTTCTATACTTATGGAGAGTTAAAGGAAACATTAGATTGAAAGTACTTTCATTGAAATCACTCCTTTGTACTATCTGAATGAAAAGTTCTGGCCTGAGCATTTTCTTTTTAAGCGTAATAACGACTTTTTTACTTAGATTACTGTAATATAGCGGAAGTTGAAAATGAGGAGGGATCATTATCCATTACCAACCTATTAAACTAAATGACGAGTTATCTAAAATTAACGATTATTGGTATCCACAAGTGATTAGTGAAATGAATGACGATCAAATTCAGCTTTTTAAAGCTAATGGAGATTTTATATGGCATGAGCATCCTAATACAGATAAGCTATTTATTGTGCTTGAAGGGGAGATGTTCATCGATTTTCGTGATGGACAGGTGAAAATTTCTAAAGGCGAGATGTTTATTGTCCCGAGGGGCGTTGAGCATAAACCGTTCACTGAAAAGGAATCCCACATTATGTTGGTAGAGCCTAAAAGGGAAATGGATTGATAATCGTAAAAAGATAAAAAAGGAGCGGAAATCCGTTCCTTTTTTATTTATCTTACTATTTTTGGAAACTTATTGTGAATAAAATGTGAATAAGGGATGAATAGCATTTTTATCAATAAAAATTTATTGGTTTTTTTGTGGAATATATATGAAATGTTGTATAAAATAATCAAGAAAGCCAAAAATTACAGGGGGAAAGTTGTGAAGAAAAATAAGAGTTTAATAAGTTTTTTAGGAGTGTTTATTATGCTGTTTTCTTTTTGTTTTCAAGGAAATGTACAGGCAGATGTAAATACTGTTCAATCTGGAAAAATTAAATCAGGAAATGTAACGGTATGGGAAGTTGGAAATGTAGCGAAAGTGTTAGCTGATGTAGAGCGCTTAAATTTAAATACAGTAAATGTACCGATTCAGGTAGATATTCCGAATGTGACTTCTACGAACATGGTAATTAATCAAGCGCAAAAGCAACAGGCTATTATTTTAATTCAAGAATTATTAAAGCGTAATATTCAAGTTATAGTAGAACCGTTCCCATATATTCAGCAAGGAAATGTTGGAGAAACGGAATGGAATCCAAGTAATATTAATGATTTCTTCTGGAATTGGAAAACGGTTATTTTGCAAGACATCTTTAACTCGATTACAAGTAAATACAATGTGTATGGGCTCAAGATTGCTTCTAATTTCGTGAATATGGAATATGCAGAAGGATATTGGAGCGATACGATTGATTTTGTTCGCCAGCAGTATAAAGGAAATGTTTTGTATCAAATGAATTGGTGGTTAACAGCAAGCTGGGATCCTTCATATGAAGCGAAGTTTGTTGAGAAAATAAATCGTCCGTATTTAAAGAAGGTAGACATTGTTAGTATCGATAGTTGGTTTGAAGTTTCGGAAAAAAGAAATCCATCATACGAAGAAGTGAAGCAAAGTTTATTTGCGACGACAGTGTATAACCGTGGACAAAATGTTGTTCAACAACTAGAACAATTACATAAAGCAACAGGAAAACCGGTTTATTTTGGCGGATTTAACGTTCCAGCGCGTGAACTAGGCTTGCAAAATCCGTGGAATCCAGATGTTTCTAATGTGTTTTCAAAAGACGTACAATTAAACGGATGGCGCGCTTACCGTGACGTATTAGAACCAAAGCCATATTTTAAAGGTTTTTCAATTTGGTTTATTGGTTCTAATGATAGTACGCATGCGTATCAAATACATAGTCAAGAAACGGCGGCAGTTATTAACAGCTGGTACCGAAAATAATTTTTATAAAATAGGTAAGTTTTAAAGTTTGGCACATATATTTCTAGTGAAAGGTCTTTCACCATCTTATCACCTAGGGGGCAATCATAATGAAATTTTTGTCTTACCTTACAGTAATTTTGGTGATTCTTGGCGGTTTGAATTGGTTATTTGTAGCGTTAGATTACAATGTAGTTGAGAAATGGTTTGGTTCTATGCCGGCGCTTGTGGACACTATTTATTGGCTCATTGGTCTTTCTGCAATTTATCAAATTTTTGATCGGTTCTTTACGGATAATTAGCTATTATTCTTTTATTACTAGAGTGTTAAGTACGATTATGTACTTAACACTTTTTTGTGTGTTTATAAAAACATTGGCACTTGCAAGCGATTCCATTGCTTCTTACGCCGTAATAATAGAAAACAAATTGACCGTGTCTTGTATTGTGAGGTATAATTCAGAAAGTTTAAAAAATAAAAGATGAGAAATAGGGAGGTTATTAGGGTGATGGAAAGAGTGTATAATTTTTCAGCAGGACCATCAATACTCCCTTTGCCAGTTTTAGAGAAAGTGCAAAAGGAGCTTGTAAATTATAACGGGACAGGCATGTCTATTATGGAAATGAGTCATCGATCTTCTTATTTTCAAAGTATTATAGATGAGGCGGGTAGCTTACTTCGTGAATTAATGAACATTCCTGATGAGTATGAAGTATTGTTTTTACAAGGTGGTGCTTCATTACAATTCTCTATGATACCGTTAAATTTAATGAATACGTATAAAAAAGCAGGGTACGTATTGACTGGTTCATGGTCTAAAAAGGCACTGCAAGAGGCTGAAAAAGTAGGAGAAGTGCAAGTGATTGCTTCTTCTGAAAATGAGAAGTTTACTACAATTCCTAAACTGGATGGTTTACTAGGCGATGAAAAACTAGATTATGTACATATTACAACGAACAATACAATTGAGGGAACGAAGTATGTGGACATTCCACATGTAGATAAAGTACCGCTCGTTGCGGATATGTCCTCAAATATTTTATCAGAACGATATGATGTTTCGAAGTTTGGTCTTATATATGCGGGAGCGCAAAAGAATTTAGGGCCAGCAGGCTTAACGATTGCGATTATAAAAAGAGATTTAATTGGGGGAGCAGATCGCTCTTGTCCTACAATGTTAAACTATGAAACATACAGCAAAAATAACTCCTTATATAATACACCGCCGTCCTTTAGTATTTACGTAACAAAACTTGTACTAGAGTGGCTGAAAGAGCAAGGCGGAGTATCTGCGATTGAAGAACAAAATAAAATAAAATCTTCACTTCTTTACAATTTCTTAGATGAATCAAAATTGTTTACTTCACCAGTTGATCCTACGTATCGATCACTTATGAACATTCCGTTTACAACACCGTCAGAAGAGCTGAACAGTGAGTTTTTACAAAAAGCGAAAGAACGAGGACTTGTTACACTAAAAGGACATCGTTCAGTCGGTGGTATGCGCGCAAGTATTTACAATGCGATGCCAGCACACGGCGTACAGCAATTAGTAAATTATATGAAGGAATTTGAGCTTGAGAATAGATAGGGAGATGGGGATATGTTTCGTGTTCAAACGTTAAATCAAATTGCAGAAAAAGGTTTGCAAGTGCTTAGCGGAGAGCGCTATGAAGTAGGGGAGAGAATGGACCACCCAGACGGTATTTTACTTCGCAGCTATTCTTTACATCAAGAAGAATTTTCAAAAGATTTAAAGGCGATTGCCAGAGCTGGTGCTGGTGTAAATAATATTCCTGTCGAGCGGTGTACAGAAAAAGGGATTGTAGTCTTTAATACGCCAGGGGCGAATGCTAATGCAGTAAAGGAACTTATTATCGCCAGTCTTATTATGTCTTCACGTAACATTATTAACGGAGTAAGCTGGACGAAAAATTTAGAAGGTGAAGAAGTACCGCAGCTTGTTGAATCAGGAAAAAAACAATTTGTTGGATCTGAAATTGCGGGAAAACGTCTAGGAGTTATCGGGCTTGGTGCAATAGGTGCTTTAGTTGCGAACGATGCGTTAGCTTTAGGGATGGACGTTGTCGGATATGACCCTTACATTTCAGTTGAAACAGCTTGGCGCCTTTCTACACATGTGCAAAGAGCATTTAGTTTAGATGAAATTTTTGCAACGTGTGATTATATTACACTGCATATTCCTCTTACGAATCAAACGAAGGGGATTATTGGTGAACACGCTGTAGAGAAGATGAAAAAAGGGATGCGTCTATTCAATTTTTCTAGAGGTGAACTTGTAGATGAAAAGGTTCTTCAAAAAGCGTTAGAAGAAGAGGTTATTGCACATTACGTAACGGACTTCCCAAATGAAAATGTGATAAAGATGAAAAATGTAACTGCGACGCCTCACCTTGGTGCATCTACGTCTGAATCAGAAGAAAATTGTGCAGTCATGGCAGCGCGTCAATTACGTGAATATTTAGAGACAGGAAATATTCGTAACTCAGTCAACTATCCAAACGTAGAATTGCCGTATATCGGAAAGAAACGTATTACAATCATGCATCAAAACGTTCCGAACATGGTAGGACAAATTACAGGATGTTTAGCAGAACATCATATAAATATTGCGGATATGATTAATCGTAGTAAACATTCTTGGGCGTACACGATGATTGATATTGATAACGGAATTGATGATATAATAAAAGAGAACATTGTGGAAAATATAAGCAAAATTACAGGTGTTGTAGCCGTTCGAATGATTGTGTAAAGGAGAGAGGAATGTGGCAAAAATCCGACCGTTTCGGGCCATTCGTCCAGTAGAAGAAAAAGCAGCACAAGTTGCAGCTTTACCATATGACGTATTAAATAGTGAAGAAGCAAGAGAGGTTGTAAAAGGGAATCCGTATTCTTTCTTACACGTTGATAAAGCAGAAATTGATTTAGACCCAGCGCTTTCACCGTACGATGATCGCGTATATGAAAAAGCGGGTGAAAATTTAAATCGATTGATACGAGAAGAAGTGTTCATTCAAGACGAAGAGCCAGCGTTATACATTTATGAACTGACGATGCAGGGAAGAACGCAGTCCGGTCTTGTCGTTTGTACATCTATTGATGAGTATGAAGACGATACAATTAAAAAACATGAAAGAACGCGCCATGAAAAAGAACTTGATCGTATTCGCCACGTAGATGTGTGTGACGCAAATACAGGTCCTATCTTTTTAACATATCGTACAAAAGAAGAAGTGAAACGTTTCATCGCAAACTGGAAAGCAGAACATACGCCAATCTATACATTTACAGCGGAAGACGGCGTTAGGCATATTGCTTGGAAAATAGATGATGAAGAAGTAATTGCAAGTTTAGTAAACTTATTTGAAGATATTCCTAATCTTTATATTGCAGATGGACATCACCGCTCGGCATCAGCTGCAAAAGTAGGGCTCATGCGAAGAGAGCAATATCCGAACTACACAGGAGAAGAGGAGTTTAATTTCTTCCTATCAGTTTTATTCCCTCACGATGAATTATCAATTTGGGACTATAACCGAGTTGTGAAAGATTTAAATGGCTTTTCAGAGGAACAGTTTTTAAATCAAATTGCGCAGTACTTTTATGTAGAAGAAGCATCTGTATCTCCGTATAAACCAAATGAACCAAAAACATTTGGCATGTATGTGAACGAGAAGTGGTATAAGCTCACAGTGAAAGAGGAAACGTTTGATGCGAATGATCTTGTGAAAGGTTTAGATGTATCTATTCTGCAAGATCACTTATTAAGCCAAGTACTTGAAATACATGATCCGCGATCTGATTCACGTATCGACTTTGTCGGAGGAATCCGCGGATTAGAAGAACTAGAACGCCTTGTAAATAGCGGTGAATATAAAGCGGCGTTCTCGCTATATCCGACATCAATGGAATCTTTATTAGCAATCGCAGACGCTGGAGAAGTTATGCCACCAAAATCAACGTGGTTTGAACCGAAACTGCGCAGTGGGTTGTTTGTACATTCTTTAAAATAAATATAGACTTCATTAGTTTGAAAAACCGAAATGATTTTAGTTTCGGTTTTTCTTATTTTAAAAGAGTTAAGGACATTCCTAGTATTACAAGAAATGTCCTTTCCACTAAATTATAGGATATTTTGCTGAAATTCAAACTCTAAAATTAGTTTACTAGTTTGACCTGCAAACTGATAATGATAGGATCCTCTCAGGTTTTCTAAGTTACCGGTAGCTTTAATAATTGTTCCTGGAGAATCTAAATTTCCTTTATCAAATATTCCTTGCTCTATAGCTGTAAATGTCCCTTGTTGCCCTTTATAAATTCCTTCAAAGTGTAAAAAACCAGAAATTTTAGCAGTAGCCAAGTGACCATCATTTATATTTGAGTCTAAATAATATAATAAGTATTCAACAAAAGCTTTTCCTTTTAATTCCCCATCAATATCATATTCAACATGAGCAATATTAATAGGAAAATCTTTTCTAGTGTCATCAATTGGTTTTTCATCCCATTTACTTACTGTAAATGTTACTTCCATACACGTAATCTCCCTCCAATTATATACTTTTAAAAAGTATCCGTTCACATTCATATCTCATAGGAGTGATTTTATTCATTCCACGCCACTTTCTAAAATAGAGAACGATCCATTTCCACAATCAATTTCTGCCATTGCGCCGTAAGGTAAAATAAACTTCGGTTCAGTATGGCCAAAATTTAAATTATAAAGAATCGGCAAATCTTCTAAGTTATATTCTCTCATAACTTTCAGTATTTCATCTTTATATTCTTCATAGTATTGTTCATCTTTCGGTTTACCGAAAATGATACCTTTTGCTTTTTGCAGAATGCCTTGCGCTGCATAATTTCGTAACCAATACTTTATATAACTTGGTTCTGGATGATCTTCAGAAGTTTCAAAGAAGAGAATGCTATCCTCCCAATGTTTTTTCTCAGGCCAAAGTTCCGTTCCTTTTGCAAATTCCAGTACTTCTATACATCCGCCAATTAAACGCCCTTGTACAGTAGTAGAACCTTGAAGTACCTCATATCCATTGTTTTGCTGCATCGTCCGTCTTGTATCCTTATTTATCTCTATCCATTCTAAACGTTCACTCGTCCATTCAGGAGCTGGTTGAATTTCGCCAATCACTTCATTGGAAAAGAGAGTTCGATTTACCATTTCAACCGTATATGGATCCATCTCTACATTTTCAGCAAAGTCGGTCAAAATTGCCGGACCGTATAAAGAGGAAAGACCTGCTTTATGACAAAATAAATGTGAAATAGTAACGTCAGAGTATCCCATAAAAATTTTCGGATTTTCACGTATTACATTAAAATCTATATGAGGAAGTAAGCGAATGCTATCTTGACCGCCAATATTCGCAATAATTGCTTTCACGCGCGTATCTTTAAATGCTGTCATTAAATCTTCCGCACGAGCCTGTGGGTTGTTATAAATGAATTCGCTACCTTTTAAACTATTTGGCATTGGGATAATGGTAAGACCGAAAACTTCTTCTAACCTCTTTACCCCTTGCTCATATCGCCATCTTATTTCAGGATCACCTGCTCCTCCCCATGAAGGACTTACTGTTGCCACAACATCTCCTGCCTGTAATCTCTTTGGTTTTATTAACATGTTAACTCCGCTCCTACATAATGTAATGGACTACGATTATCAAACTGTAGTATTGAAAAATATGATGCATGACATTAGTTTCTTCATCATCAATTCGTTTACCTGCTGGTGTACAAGAATTTAGCAGTAGTATTGAATATAGGGAAAAACGCTTTATATTTAAAAAGTATAGTATGCATCATTGCATGAGAAAGAGGGTTGCTATTTTCTGCAATCTGTAACTGTAATGATTATAAGTTGATCGTATTCAATCCGAAAAATAAAATCATCATGAATGGAGAGGTTACAGCTTTTCCTGAACAAGAAAGCTATCGCCTTTAGGCATGTGAGGTAAGGGAAGTTGGATACGGAGTGTCACTAAAAATCGCAACGTTCGTGGTACTTTAAGTGACCGAAGTATAGGTAGTTTCTTCGTTTTTTTGTTGGGGTTTTTTGGGGGTCATTCTTTAATTATTAAATGGAGAGGTAAAATAAAAATACACCTAATTAATAGGTGTATTTTTTAGATTTGAAAACCACATATGTATTGGAGATTTCTCTCGGGTACAGCGTATCACAACAGAAATCATGCGTATACATAATATTTGCTATATTGAATGGTTTCTAGATAAATATGGAAATTGAAAACTAAATAAATCTCAATATTGGTAACTTAAATACCTGTACTATGTTAAGAATTAATAGGAGCACCGCCAGTATTGCCATGAGATTCAACTTTCGGAGCAGGGAAATGTGCATGCCCTTCTTGTTTAGGAGCTCCACCAGTGTCACCGATGTTTAATGCAGGAGCGCCGCCAGTGTGGCCCTCAGAAAAAGAAGGAGCTGGTGGAGACGGGAAGTGAGTATGTCCAGCTTGATTTGTGAAACTTGCGTTTAAACCAAATGCAGCAATACCCGTAAATGCAATACCTACAGCGATTTTACCAATTGTTTTTTTCATTTCTTTAACCCTCTTTCATTTGATTTTTTTGCTACTGTACTATTAAAGAAGTATAAACTTGCTTTCTCATGTTGTTGTTTGTTATAAAACGCAAGAGCTAGTTTTTCAAGATACTCAGAAACATAGATATATAAAGATTCTTTATTGAAGTATTCAATTCCTTCTAAAACAATCGGTTCAATTTTGTCTAATTCAGTTTGATTTGTGAAAGCTTCTAGTATAGCAAAGTGATGTTTGTGCTCTTCATTACCAAGTTCAGCAATAAGTTGTTTCCCTATTTTAATGTAGTGGTTTGCTTTGTCTATAAGTCCTAATTTATCATGTTCTTGAGCAAGTAAGAATATAGCTTTGTAGTGAGATGGGATCTTTTCAACAACTTGTGTCAAGTGACGAACTGCCTCTTCAGAAAGATTCTGGCTAGCATATAGATGACCTAGATTACCTCGTACATACAGTTGTAATGATTCTTCATTTAATTTTTGGAGAATATCTAACGCTTTGTTATAGCTTTCTTCAGCTTGTTCAAAGTGTCCTACGTCTACATAAGAAGCACCAAGTACACTTAAACAGGATGAAATATTTCTTTCACATCCGTGTTGCGATTCGAAAATTTCTAATGCTTTAGAAGCATTTACAATGGCAAAACTTGGTTGTTGTTGGTGACAATGATAAGCAGCGTATCGGTAATAGAAATCAGCTTGTTCAATTTGACTGTGTCCAGATAAAAGTGCATGTGCTTTTAAGAAATATTCTTCTGCTTCTTGATAATGATTAATTGCTGCAAAATAAATCGCTTTATAATAATGATATAGATAAGATAGGTGTTTATCTTCTGGTTTTTCTTGGTCTTCTATGATTTGAAAACTATCTTTCGAGATTGATAGTCCATCTGTCAGAGCTGTATGTCGGAACTGCAGTAATGCATAATATAACTGATAAAGTGGAATCGTTTCTGTTTCTTTCAAAAGTATTTCTTCATGTTCTTTTTTAGCTTCTTGAAACTGAATTTGTGCTTCCTTAACGTTTTGCGTTAAGATTGCATGGTACCAAGCTTCTAAATGTTTTGTTGTATATGTATGTCCCTTCAATGAAATGTTCATATTAGCCCCCTTGTATATTTTTTTATATAATTGTAACTATAATGGTAACACGATTAAAAGTAATTATATGGAATTTATTGTTGATAAAAAATATTCAGAATTATATAAGTCGGTAAAACCTGTCAGTCCATGTGTTTTTATGAAGAAAAGGACACAATTGACTATAGAATCTTAATAAAATGATGCCACATGTACAATGCTAAAATAAAAGTTGAGAAAGTATGCATGAGGTGTGAATAGGGTAAGAAGGTAAAAATCCTAGCTACAATAGCTAGGATTTTTGTGTTAAATAGTCTCACCGTGAGCTTCTTGTTTCGGAGCAGGGAAATGTTCGTGCCCTTCAAGCTTCGGAGCAGGAGTATCGCCATGTCCTTCAAGCTTCGGAGCAGGAGTATCGCCATGTCCTTCAAGCTTCGGAGCAGGAGTATCGCCATGTCCTTCAAGTTTCGGAGCAGGAGTATCAGCATGGCTCTCAAGCTTCGGAGCAGGAGTATCGCCATGAGCATCTAATTTTGGAGCAGGAAAATCACCATGTCCTTCAAGCTTTGGAGCAGGAGTATCAGCATGGCTCTCAAGTTTCGGAGTCGGCGTATCACCACCATTTAAAGCAGGAGCGCCAGTATTACCATGCGCTTCTAACGTAGGAGCAAAGAAGTCAGCGTGACTCTCTTGTTTAGGAGCCATTCCTTCTCCATGAGTATTTGTATAAGAAGGAGCCCAAGTATCCCCTATATTGTATGATGAAATAGGAGGTCTGCCATGATCATAAGCAGGAGCGCCACCGCCATCTCCAATGCTTACTGATTTCGAAGCAGGAGTATCCCCAACATTGAAAGCAGGAGCGCCACCGTAGTCACCATGATTTTCTAATTTCGGAGCAAAAGTTTCACCGTGCTCAGCTTTTACAACGCCGCCATCCCCAATATTTACACCAAAAAGACCAAGGCTAAACACTGATAACCCTACAACAGCTGTACTAATTTTTCTTTTCAATCTATCTCTCTCCTTTTTATTGTTTTATTTCATTTTGTCTAAACGTGGTAGATAAAATGAAACGAATCGTAAAAAATTCCAAATATATTACGATATACGAATAATTCTGTGTAATATTTTGTAAAACCTCCTTGAAATTTGAATTTTGTGAAAATAAAATTCGACATGGTTCATTATTCAACTAGTTGAATAAATTTTGATTGAGTTTTTATAAAGCTATTCGCTAACCTTAGGACCGAAAGTAGTTCTTAATTTCTTTATACCGTGGTCATAAGATTATTTTAGCTTTGAATTAAATTAAAGCCCTCTTACTGTATATTTAAAAATCACAGTATGCAACATTGCATAAGAAAGAGGGTTGCTATTTTCTACAACCTGTAACTATAATAGTTACAGGTTGGTCGTATCCAATCAAATATAAAATCATCATGAATGGAGATGTTTCATAATGGGTATGAAAAAATTAATTTTAGCAGGTGCTTTAGGAATCGCAGCATTATCAGGAACAAATGTACCAGGACTAGAAGTAACAACAGCGAGTGCAGCTTCTATTGAATCGAATTTCTCGACGTTAGAAGGACGAGTAGTAGAAGTAGATAACGGTGTAATTGTCGTAAAATCTAAGCAATACGAAGAACCTGTTAGTGTATACATGGATACTTTCTCAAATGTGAAAGTAGGAGATGAGGTTAAAGCTACTGGATCTATGATGCGTAATTTTACAGAATATATGGTTGCAACTGCAATTGAAAATACAACAAACAAGTTAGGCATGCACATGAAAGAAGATGGCTCACCTGATTATGTAATTGGTGAAGTATCAAAAGTAGGAATAGACGGTGCTACTAAATATGTCGTAGTGGGGTATCCATCGTTAAACGGGAAGAAAGATATTATTGATGTTTTCTTAACAAAGGGACAAGTATTTCATGTGGGTGAGAAAGTGAAAATTGATATGAATTATGTGGGCTGGGGTGGAAGTTCTATTAATTGGAACACAGTTGATCATATCGAAAAAGTGCATGAAGTAAAAAACAACGTTGAAAATAATGACGATGTTTGGATTTGGTCTTAATTAGATTTCTGTAAATAATAAATGGATTATTCAGTACCTAGCAAATGGTCATACACATGACCATTTGCTAGGTACTTTTTTGTTTTGTATTTTTTGAGAATAAGGTATTCCTGACTAGAATATGATGTTTAAATCGGAGTAAATTTTAAAAATACAATAATGAAAGAGGTGTTTATATATGGAGCGAGATGAGAATTATTTACGAGCTAAAAAAAGAGTGGAGAATTTAAAAGCGTTTTATATTCATTTAGCATTATATATACTAGTTAACTTAATGCTTTTTTTTATAAATATAAGCTCTGATTCAAGTAAATTATGGTTTTTATATCCACTTGCAGGCTGGGGGATTGGTATCGTTATACATGGTTTGACAACTTTTCCATTCGGGATATTCGGAAAAGAGTGGGAAGAACGAAAGATTAAAGAATATATGGAGAAAGATAAGTAAATTTATTTTGGAATGTATGAATATAAATCTCTACAATCAAATGCTTAATGCGAAGCCTATTCTATAGCTTCGCCTATTTGTTTTGTACTCGAAGTTCATGCGAGTACGTGTTCCTATTCGGTTTTTAGCATGAATAACATGTGAAATCAAAACTTTACTTGTAGTACATAATAAATACAGTTGTTACCCTTTTAAAATTACATGTGGATATAGAATAAAGTTGATTTATCATCCTATATGAAAATAAAAATAAACCACTGTTCGATTTGAATATTCCACGATATAATGGTGAGAGTTTATGACAGAATAAATATTTACATAAGAAGTGAGGTACTGTATGAAAAAAAGAACGACAGACATTATTTTTATTATTATCGGTGCATTTCTTTTTGCGTTAGGTGTCAATTTGTTTGTTATCCCGAACGAGTTTGGTGAGGGCGGGGTAACAGGTATTACGATTATTACGTACTATTTATTTGAATGGTCACCAGGTTTAGTTAATTTAATTTTAAATGCGATTTTGTTAATAGTCGGTTATAAATTTTTGAATAAAATCACAACGATTTATACGATTATCGCTGTAGTTACGAACTCGCTATTTCTTCATTTAACAGAAGGATGGACGATTGCTTCGGATGAAATGCTCGTAAATGCTATTTTCGGTGGAATATTTATCGGGTGCGGGATTGGTCTCATCATTCGCGTTGGTGGAACGACAGCAGGTACTACCATCTTAGCACGGATGACGCATAAATATTTAGGATGGAGCATTAGCTATGGCCTACTGTTCTTCGATTTAATCGTTGCATTTTCATCTTATTTCATCATTGGTGCAGAAAAACTGATGCTGACAATTATTATGCTATATGTAGGAACGAAAGTAATGGAATTTGTAATTGAAGGTTTAAATCCGAAAAAGGCCATTACAATTATTTCTGATAATCCGGATGAAATTGCCGGGAAGGTAACAACCTTAATGGGCAGAGGGGTTACCGTGTATTCAGGTCATGGCTATTACACGAAAACGCCGAAGGACATTCTATATGTTGTTATTAATAAGCAAGAAGTAGTGAAGCTAAAGCGGATTGTTCAAACTACAGATCCAGCTGCGTTCATTGCTATACACGATGTTCGTGACGTATTCGGAGAAGGATTTGTTGATATTTCTAAGGCTTAAAAGTTGTTTTTGATTAAAATAATCTTAATACTGAAACGTGAGAATCTATTTTGAATAGTCTTTTTTCAAAATAGATTCTTTTTCTTTTTCTTGCAAAAAATCCAATTGTTTCTTAATGTAGTGATGTAGAAGGATGAATAAGAGAGGGTTTAATGAAGATGATACATATTTTATTAGCTGATGATGATAAGCATATTAGAGAGTTGTTACATTATCATTTACAAAAAGAGGGGTTTACAGTTTTTGAAGCAGAAGATGGAAAGGTAGCGCAAGAAGTATTAGAGAAGGAAAATATTCATCTTGCGATCGTAGACATTATGATGCCGTTCGTTGATGGCTATACGTTATGTGAAGAAATTCGGAAGTATCATGATATTCCTGTTATTTTATTAACAGCAAAGGATCAGTTAGTCGATAAAGAAAAAGGATTTATTTCTGGTACAGACGATTATATCGTAAAACCATTTGAACCAGCTGAAGTCATTTTCCGTATGAAAGCTTTATTACGCCGTTATCAAATGCTAAGTGCGGACATAATTACACTTCACGGGACGACAATTGATCGTAAAGGTGTTGAAGTAAAGTGTAACGGGCAGACGATTTTGCTTCCATTAAAGGAATTTGAATTATTATCACAATTAGCTAGTTATCCTGGGAGAACATTTTCAAGAGAAGAATTAATTGAGCTAGTATGGGGAATGGATTTTGAAGGGGATGAACGAACAGTTGATGTTCATGTGAAAAGGCTCCGAGATCGTTTCTCAAAACGAACGGATGATTTTCAAATTACGACAGTACGCGGACTCGGGTATAAGTTGGAGCTGAAATAAAATGAAATCATTATACTCTAGATTTGTTTTTATGACGGTCGGTATTATGCTACTCAGTAGTATTATCGGCTTTTTATTAACGAACGTATATTATCAAGTGAAGTTAAAACCGTATAATAGTGAAAAGATTTTAAAGTATGCGGAAGAAGTTAAATCGTTATATGAAAAGCAAAGCGAAGAAAATCAAGAGGCGTACTTACAATCTATTGCGAAGCTAGGGTATGAAATTTATATTGTCGATGATCAAAAGAATGGAAAGCGTATCGGCAATGCGTTTCGTAAGACGTCTATTAGTGATGATACCGTTCATAAAGTATTGCAAGGGGAAACGTTTAATGGTGTTTCTACATATCCAACACGTCTCTTTATTACAGGATTTTTCGATAATGAATTAATTAATAGTGTCGGTGTACCGGTAAAGCACGGTGATAAACAGTACGCATTATTTATTCGTCCTGACATTCAAAACCAATTTGGCGAGATGCGAATTTTCTTAGCGGTATTACTTGGGTTTATCGTACTATTAAGTATTATCTTTATAGCGATTGCAGCAGGTTACATCGTTCGTCCCATTCGTAAATTTACGAATGCTACGCAAAAAATTGCGAGTGGGGAATATGAAATTGAATTAGATGTAAAACGAAAAGATGAAATAGGAACGTTATCTACAAGCTTCCAAAAGATGACGAAAAGTATTAAAGAACTGGATGAAATGAGACAAGAATTCGTTTCGAACGTTTCACATGAATTCCAGTCACCGCTTTCTTCCATACAAGGATTTTCGAAGACATTACAAACAGAAAAGATGAGCGTGGAAGAAAGAAACCATTACTTACAAATTATTGAGGGCGAAAGTAAGCGAATGTCTAGTTTATGTAAACAGTTACTTACGCTAGCGTCATTAGATAAAGAAGAGAAAGTTTTACAAATAAAAGAATTCAATTTGCAGAAGCAAATTAAAGACGCCATTTTTATGCTCGAGTGGAAATGGCGTGAGAAAGATATCGCCGTTGAATTTGATGTGCCAGATATCACTATAAAAGGTGATGAAAACTTACTTCATCAAGTATGGAGTAACATTTTTACGAATAGCATTAAGTTTTCAAACGACGGTGAGACCATTGAGTTTTTTGTCGAAGAGTTAGAGTCTAGCATTATAATTTCTATATCCGATAACGGAATCGGTATGGAGCAAGAAGAAATGGATCGTATTTTTGATCGTTTTTATAAGGTGGATACAGCAAGAGCAAGAAATGTAGAAGGTAGCGGTTTAGGATTATCGATTGTGCAGAAGATTGTTGAACTGCATAACGGAACTGTTTCAGTTTATAGCACGAAAGGGGAAGGGACGACTGTTCGGGTGGAGCTTCCAAAATAGAGGGAAGAGGCTGTTTGGGAACGGCCTCTTCTTTTTGTCGTTAAGTCGATATAATCGAAAAATCGCTGATATAATCTGAGTTGCGCCGATATATTGTGAAAATCGCCGATATAATTCGAGTTGCGCTGATATATTTGAAAAATCGCCGATATAAATTTCACGTACTCTCATTCCTGCTATAAAGCCGCACCTTTCCCGCGCTCTTCCTTAAACCGAACCCCAAAAGTATCCGCTGTAATTTCATCAGCTTTCGGCAATGCTCGTAATTTCGGATGGAGTAGCCATACGAGAGAAATAAATAAAATCCCGATGCTAGCGAGTGCGAAAATGAGTTGGCTACTAAATACATTTGCAGCATATCCGCCAATTAAAGAACCGAACGGCATAGCAATTGTGCCCATACTTCGCATAACTGAATTGATGCGGCCAATATATTGGTTTGGAATTAGAATTTGGCTAATTGTCGCAAATAATATGTTGGTTGCACCAATTGGAATCCAAGCTAGGCCGAATAAGAGAATAGATAGCCATTGAAACGGTACGATTGTAGAGAGAAACCAAAAGGTAGCGCCAGCCGCAAAACTAATAATGGAGACGCGGCCAACGTTACGTTTGCCTACCCATGAACTGAATAATGCGCCGATGAGACTACCTGCTGATATAGCAGCTAAGAAGAATCCGTATGATTTCACGCCTCCTAAAGAATCAGCGAAAGAAGGGAGTATGGCCATCGTCATACCGATAGAAAAATTGGCAACAACTGAACCGATTAAGAATACGCTCATTAATGAACGAAAGACGATTGAAAAACCTTCTTTTAAATCAGAGAAATATTGTTTAGTTGAAAGTGATGTGTTTGCTGCAGTTTGCTGTGGCATTTTCAATGAAAAGAACAAAAGGGCAGTAATCGCGAATGTGAAAGAGTCAATTACATATAAAGAGATTGCGCCAAGTAGTGCTACTAATATTCCAGAAAGAGTCGTACAAATTAAATCGATGCCTTGATACGCAAATGAGAAGAGTGAGTTTCCTTTTAATAATTGTGTTTTATGCAGTAGAAGTGGTAAAGCTTTTGACTGTGCAGGATAGGCGAATTGTTCGATAAAGGCTACGATGGGCATGATGATGAGTAGTAGTTGGACTGTTAATAGGTCGAAGTAGTGTGTAATAGGAATGATTAATATAAGAATGCATTGCAAAACTTGTGTGATGACGAGGGTGTTTTTAATTGGCCATCTATCAACGAATGGGCCGGTAAGAAATTGTAATGCAGAAGGTAGTAACGTAAGGAAACCAGCCAATCCAGAATAAAAAGGATTACCACTTAGCTTATATACGAGCCACATTGCTGCTACGTAATATAAGCTATCTCCTATGTTTGTAAAAATTCTCCCTAAAAATAATAAGAGGAAATTCCGGTTTTTTAATATGTCCACTTTATCTACTCCTTTATAATAAATTTATTCGGTAAAATAAATTTGACCGTTTATGTAAAAAAAATCGTATTACGATTTTTCTTCTTCTTTAACAAATTGCTGCATTGTTCTCTCTGCGATTTGAAGTGCAGTAGTAGAAATATAATAAGGTTTACTATTCGGATCTTTATCTGCACCTTTTGTGATTTCGTTTAATTCAGACATTAATTCATAAAACTTTTTTACCCACACTTGAAATTGTTCTGGCGTAGCATCAAACTCCCAGCAAGATGAAACGTAATTCCACTTAGCTGGGTCTTCACTTGCATTTCGTAATGTAAAAGCTTCCTCTGGTGCAGCGAGAATTTGGCTTTTCGTTCTTTCTATCATTTGTAAAAAGATTTGGCGACCTGATTCGCTTACTATTTCTAAATGAGGTAATAGATCTGTGGCAGGGGTGAAGCCTTTAGCGACAGATTGATAAAACTTTTGAACAATGCCATTCTTTTCTTCTGTATAAACAATCTCTATAAGATCATTCTTTTCTAATTCTTTTAAATGATAATGAATTTTCGCCCTTGAAATGCCGAATTTCTCAGATAGTAATTGTCCAGTATAAGGACGTTCGCATAGACGTATCATCATTTCGGCACGTAGTGGATCGCTTAATGCTTTTAGTTGGCTATAAGTAGTGAGTGTTAATACGGGCTTCAATATGATCAACTCCTTGAATTAAATTACTCGGTCAATATTATTTGACTGAATTGTATCAAGGATTCTATTTATTTTCAATACTTTCTGAAAATTTAATCTTTCCTCTGTAATCTTCTGTTCATATTCCGTTCATATTTCTTTTTTATGATAAGTGCATAGAAAGAAAGAGGAAGGAGCGAGCGAAATGTTTTTAGCTCTGCGTGAATTGA
Source organism: Bacillus sp. FSL W8-0519 (assembly GCF_038005585.1). Taxonomy (NCBI): domain Bacteria; kingdom Bacillati; phylum Bacillota; class Bacilli; order Caryophanales; family Bacillaceae; genus Bacillus; species Bacillus sp. FSL W8-0519. The sequence continues at coordinate 3,082,206 of NZ_JBBOTL010000001.1, read as the reverse complement.
AACAATCAAAATTAAGATATGGATTAATCGGACTTATCATGGTTTTATTATCATTTTTAGTCCTTGTGATTTCAGGATTAGCAAATGGATTATCATATGATAATGCTTCATCGATTCAAAATATGGAGGCAAATAAGTTCGTTTTAGCGGATGATGCGGAAAATAAATTACTTCGTTCACAAATTAAGAAAGACGATGTAGATAACGTAGTAAGTCAAGTAGGCGAGAAAGAGGCCGTTCCGTTTCGCGTGAAAGTTTCAACATATGAAAAGAAAGATAGTTCAAAAAAGGTTGATATCGCTATTTTCTCAAGTGAACGCGATACATTTTTGGAACCGAACATTGTAAAAGGTGAGAAATTAGGTACAGCAAACAATGAAATGGTTGCTGATGAATCAATTAAAGAAAAAGGAATTGATATTGGGGATACAATTATTGATCCTGTTTCAAAGAAAGAATTTACAATCGTTGGATTTACGAAAGATCAAATGTTTAGCCATACACCAGTTGTATATGTAAATGAAGACGTATGGGGTGCTATTTCACAACCAAATCAAAAAGATTATAGTGCAATTGCACTGAATACAGATAAAGAAATTAAAAATGCACATGTTATCGACAAAAAAGAAGTACTGCAAAGTATTCCAGGATTTAAAGAAGAGCAAGGAACATTAACGATGATCATTGCGTTCTTACTTGTTATCGCTGCGCTATTAATCGGTGTATTCTTCTATGTCATTACGCTGCAAAAAACACAGCAATTAGGCGTATTAAAAGCGATTGGTACAAAGAACTCGTATTTAGCAAATAGCTTAGTCGTGCAGGCGTTATTCTTATCAGTCGTTGCGATGATAATTAGCATCGTTCTTGTACAAGGATTAGAACAAATTTTACCAACAGGTATGCCGTTCTTATTAACAACACCGATGATTGCACAATATGCAGCAATCTTTATCGTCATTAGTATTTTAGGAACACTTATTTCGTTATATCAAGTATTAAAAGTTGATGCACTAGAAGCAATTGGAGGCGGGATGTAATGACTTCATTATTGAAATTAGACAAAGTAAGTAAAGTGTACGGAGAAGGGAATACGGAAGTAACAGCCCTTCATCCGATATCGCTTGATGTAAAAGCTGGAGAATTTATCGGAATCGTCGGTCCTTCTGGATCAGGGAAAAGTACGTTATTATCAATCGCGGGTGCACTATTATCACCGTCAAAAGGGGATATTTACATTCGTGAGCAAAATATTACGAAGTTATCAGAAAAGGAAATGACAGACATTCGTTTGAAAAAAATCGGCTTCATTTTCCAGTTTGCAAATCTTGTTCCATATTTAAATGTGAAGGAACAGTTACTTTACATTGCTAAGCTGAAAAAAGAAAGTAAACAAGAATCAGAAAAGCGTGCGGATCATTTATTAGCAGCATTTGGATTAGGAGAAAGAAAAAATCATTATCCAAATCAACTATCTGGTGGGGAAAAACAAAGGGTAGCAATTGCTCGTGCGTTCATGAATAACCCAGATTTAATATTAGCGGATGAGCCAACGGCAAGCTTAGACTCAAAACGCGCACGTGAAGTTGTGGAAATGATGAAACGTGAAGTGAAGGAGAGCCAAAAAGCAGCAATTATGATTACACATGATGAAAGAATGCTTGATGTATGTGATCGTATATTGACGCTAAGAGATGGACAATTAATATAAAGAAAAAGGGCCAACCGTACATGCGGTTGGCCTTTGTATAATTATTTCTAATAAGTATAATGGCTTTATTTTGAGAATAACGTTTTAATTTTATTGCGCGCAATTAATAAAACGCCGCCTAATACAGATAACATACCTAAAGCCATATTATTTGATTGCTCACTACCAGCATTAGGAAGTTCTCTAGCATTATTGTTTGCATTTGTAGTACCAGTCTTTGTTTCTGTTTGTTTCGATTGAGATACTTCGTTGATCTTGTTATCTACATTTTGCTTAGTTGTGTGTAACTCAGCTAATTTGTCATCAATTTTTTTCTCAGTATGTTTAAAGTCGTTGATTTTAATATCTAAGTCTTGTTTTTTCTTTGATAAATCGTCTGAAACAGTTTGTTTCGATTGCTTAATCTCGTTAATTTTATTGATTAAATCTTGTCTAGCTTCTTGTAATGCGGCTAGTTTGTTTTTCACATCTTGTTTAGCTAGTTCTAAGTTAGCGGAAAGGCTATCTAAATTACCTTTAATTTTCTTAAGTTCCTCTAACGTGTTACCAGTATTCGGTTTGTTTTCTTTTAGCTCAGCAAGTTTGTCCTCAGCAGTTTGTTTCGCTTTCTTTAACTCAGCTAACTTTTCATCGACTTGTTTTTTAACTTCCTTAAGTTCATTAACCTTTTGATCGATGTTCTCTTTATGCTGCTTAATTTCATTCACTTTTTCATCGACAGTTTGTTTATGTTCTTTAATCTCATTAACCTTATTATCGATATTTTGCTTATGTTCTTTCACTTCAGCAACTTTATCTTCTACTTGTTTTTTATGCTCTTTTATTTCAGCGATTTTATCTTCGGCGATTTGTTTATCTTGCTGAAGTTTTGCATCGAACTCTTCTTTACGTTGCTTAATTTCGTTAATTTTTTCATCGGCAACTTGTTTACGCTCGTGTAGTTCATTCACCTTCGTATCAACATTTTCCTTAACTTTGTTAAGTTCATTCAATGTTTGATCCACGTTTTCTTTGTGTTGCTGCAATTTCGCATCTAACTCTTGTTTATGTTGCTTAATTTCAGCTAATCGATCTCCCGTACTTTGCTGAGGAGTAGCATCATTTACTTCCGCATGAGCAGAGTTTGCGCCAGCCATCATCGCTAAAGCTAGTGTAGACGCAGCAATTGTTTGTTTTGTTTTCATATTTTTGTACCTCTTTTCTTTCATATGCATGAACTGTTTTGTGTAAAAATGAGCATATAGAAGTAGATTATCTTATCATTATATACTATGTTAGGCGCTTAGAGGAAGGATTTGCATAATAATCTATCATTATGTAATTTTTAAATTCTTTTATTTTGGGGTAGGGGACAAATCTTTAGCAAGATGAACAATTTCTTCAATAGTAAAGCTTACATCTTTACTATTGCGAATAACAAACAAATAATCAGCCTCGTTTTCTACAGGATCTATCACATCATTGTGAAGTGATTCAGCCTGTTGTCGATCTAGCACTTCTTTAAAACTAGAATAACCACCTCTAAAAATATTCGTACTACGTGTGCTTCGAGCCACTCTTTCGTAAAGTACATCATCTGGAATGTCAAAATGAACGAGTATGCGTACATATTCATTTTGTGGAAATAATTCGTTTAGTAAATATAACCTTCCGTTTTTACTGCGATTGGAGTTACTAATAATAAGGTGTAAATTTGTATGTTCTTTTGCATAATCAACAATGAATTTCGAAAGACCGTGCTTAAATGTATTAGGGCCTTCAGCCGGCTGTAATTTTTCGTAATGCGTGTTAATAAATTCAGCTTGGTTATCTTGATCCATAACGAAAGAGTGGGGTAACTCTTTTTCTAAAGCTTTTGCAAATGTAGTTTTTCCGCTGTGTGTTTTTCCTACTGTAATAATGACGAATCGTTTCATATTGGCCTCCATGTGTATTGTTATAATCTGGAATATTCTGTGTGAATCGACAATTTTCCTGCTAGAGAATATACAAAGTGTCGGAGTGATAGTAGGCTGGAAACTTGACAAAAAAACTTATTTATGCTATAATTTACCAATATAAAAATAAAGTGTATAATAGGGTTCTCCTGGCCAGGGGAACCCTATTTTGTTGTGAAAATGAAGGAGTGTATGTGCGTGAAAAAAGGTGAAGCCAGTATAACGTCGTTAGTATCAGCTTTCGGAAGGGCATATCATAGTGAATTTGATAATCCGAAAATCTTTGATGATTATGTAGCTAAAGAGTTCATTTCTCAAAAAGAACGTAACGACATTGAAATGAATATGGTTCAAGGAATACATTTTTTCAATACAGACATTGCACAGCAGTTTCAAGATAATCCACAAGAAATATTAAAATGGATTACACAAGTGCAATTATCACCAACACCTTTAGCGCGTGCGGCATATTGTGAAAGAGTATTACTACACGAGATTACGCTGGGAACGAAACAATACGTTATACTCGGTGCAGGCTTAGACACGTTTAGCTTTAGAAACCGAGAGTTAGAGAATAAAATAGAAATATTTGAAGTGGATCATCCTTCTACGCAGCAGTTTAAGAAGGAGAGAATAAAAGAAGCAGAACTTGAAGTTCCAAATCACCTTCATTTTGTTTCAATGGATTTTACGAAAGGATTTTCCTATGAACAGTTACGGAATGAAGGATTTGAAAATAAAAAGACTTTCTTTAGCCTTTTAGGTGTTTCATATTATTTAACGAAAGAGGAACTTTCTAGTTTAATAGAATGTCTATTCGAGATGGTTCCAGAAGGGAGCTCTATCGTTTTCGATTATCCAGATGAAAACTTATTTACGGAAAAGGGATTGTCTAATCGAGTGGAAAACATGGTGAAAATGGCTGCAGTAGGCGGAGAACCGATGAAATCGTGTTATTCTTATCGCGAAATGGAAGCACTGTTAGCGAAGGCGGGCTTACTCATTTATGAGCACTTATCACCAGAGGACATAAATACATTCTATTTTGAAGGACGAAATGATTATTTAGAAGCTTTTGAGACGGTGCATTATGTGCATGCGGTGAAGAAGTAAGGAATTAGTAGACATGGGGAGGAATCTCTGTGTCTTTTAAAAAAAAAAAAAGAGAAAATAGAAGATGTTAAAATTACATGTATATACGTTCCATATATTTATATTTGCTGCTCAATAAACTAGTATCACACATAAGTTTGTACCACATATTCACTTTTATTTACAAAAAATACTATTAATTATTTTCGGATAATTGTTATAATATAATTAAATTGATAGAAAAGTTTTTTCTAGTTTATGTATTTGAAGAATTCTCATGCGAAAAGAGCCAGTTCTCAAGTAGAGAACTGGCTCTTTGTTGAAGAAAAATAGAGTTAGATGTACATAATGGGATAGCAGAATTCCACAAAAGAATCTGTATGTATCTACAACAGTAGTTATATATGACGGAATTTTTGAACTTATAAAAAGATTAAGAGGCGATAGAAAATGAAAAGATATATTAGTATAAAAGGCATTGGCACATATCTTCCAAAACGAAAAGTAGATTCTCTTGAAATAGATCGTATGCTAGACGTACCAGAAGGCTGGACTTTAAAAAAAGCTGGGGTAAAAACACGATACTTTGTTGATGGGGAAACGTCTTCTTATATGGGGGCTGAGGCTGCAAAAAAAGCTATAGAAGATGCGAAGTTAACTTGGGATGATATCGATTGTATTATTTGCGGAAGTGGAACGATTCAACAGGCGATTCCTTCTACTGCATCACTTATTCAAGAACATCTCGGGCTACAGCATTCTGGTATTCCGTGTTTTGATATCAATTCAACATGTTTAAGTTTCATAACAGCACTTGATACAATTTCATACGCAATTGAATGCGGGAGATACAAAAATGTTGTTATTATTTCTTCTGAAATTTCTTCTGTTGGATTAAATTGGGGACAAAATGAAAGCAGTATTTTATTCGGTGACGGTGCGGCAGCTGTTGTCATAACAAAAGGTGATCATTCATCTTCTATTATTGCTTCCTATATGGAAACATATAGCTCTGGTGCGCATTTATCAGAAATTCGTGGCGGTGGAACGATGATTCATCCTAGGGAGTATAGTGAGGAACGAAAAGAAGACTTCTTGTTCGATATGAATGGAAGAGCCATTTTTAAACTATCTTCTAAGTATTTAATGAAGTTTATCGACAAGCTCCTTATGGATACTGGTTATTCTCTAGCCGATATTGATTTAATTGTTCCTCACCAAGCAAGTGGACCAGCTATGAGACTCATTCGTAAAAAATTAGGGGTAGATGAAGAACGCTTTATGACTATTTTTGAAGACTACGGCAATATGATTTCCGCATCTATTCCAGTCGCTCTTTTCGAAGCGATTAAGCAAAAGAAAGTGCAACGCGGAAATAAAATATTATTATTAGGTACTTCTGCGGGACTTTCTATCGGGGGCATCCTTCTTGAATACTAAGAAAACAGTATTACTTACAGGGGCACGTGCACCAGCAACTTTGCATTTATGCAGACTGTTTCATAACGCTGGACATACCGTTATTATTGCAGATAGTATTCCTTATCCGTTAAGTAAAGTTTCAAAAAGTACGGATTACTTTTATGAAATCCCATCTCCAAAGTGGAAAACAAATGAAAGTATTCGTACGCTACTATCCATTATTCAACGTCACAATGTAGATTTGCTTATTCCTACTTGTGAAGAAGTATTTTATATATCTAAATATAGAGAGGAATTAAGTGTATTTTGTCATGTATTAGTAGATGATTTTCAAAAACTTTCATTACTGCATAATAAGTGGGAATTTATTCAGTTCGTAGCGAATTTAGGGTGGCAAGTACCTGCGACATGCAGAATAAGTAATGAAGAAGCGATAAGGTCAATGATGCACAAAACACCAGCTCATACTCCATTTGTATTAAAGCCGATTTACTCCCGGTTTTCTGATAAAGTGGAATTTATTACAAAAGAGGCTGCTATAAAAGAAAGCGTGATACGTAAGCCGAATTATATTATGCAAGAGTTTATACAAGGGACGCAGCATTGTTCCTATAGTATTGCACAATCTGGGGAAGTGTTAGCTCACTCTACGTATAAAACGGAATTCACGGCAGGCTTAGGTGCTACCATTGCGTTTCAGCATATGAATCATCCTAAAATTGATCAGTTTGTTACGCATATTGTAAAAGAGTTAAATTTCTCAGGACAAATTGCCTTTGATTTTATCGTTACAGAGAATAGAGATGCGATTCCAATTGAATGTAATCCACGTACTACAAGTGGATTACATTTATTCGATGAGGAAATATTGCCCGCGTTTTTTAATGAAAAAGTAAACAATTCATTCGTTCCAAAACAAAATTCGGAGTGTGCAATTCGGTTAGCGATGCTTCTATATGGATTTCCTTATTTAAAAAGTAAACAAAAACGTAAACGATGGTTAAAAGTTCTATGTTCTTATCCAGATATCGTTTATCGTCACAATGATTGGAAACCATTTTTTTATCAGTTTTTTAGCATGTATAAATTATGGCGTGAAAGTTATAAACATGAACGGACTATTTTAGAGCAAACAACATATGACATATCGTGGGATGGTGAAGATTTATGAAAATGCTAGTAACTGGTGGAACGGGCTTTCTAGGACAAAAACTCGCCTTTCGACTGAAAAATATGGGCTATGAAGTAACAGCAACGGGAAGAAATAAAACAATAGGTAAGGTATTAGAACAAAATGGGATCGAGTTTGTTCATTGTCCTCTTGAAGACAGGGAGCGTGTGGTACAAGTTTGTAAAGATAAAGATTATATTTTTCATAGTGGCGCACTTTCTTCCCCTTGGGGCAAATATGAAGATTTTTATAATGCGAATGTGTTAGGAACGAAACATATTATCGAGGGAAGTCAAAAGTATGGTATAAAACGCCTTATCCACGTATCAACGCCAAGTATTTATTTTTATTATGATGAGCGACAAAATGTAGTAGAAAATGCGAAACTTCCTGATACGTTTGTAAATCATTATGCAACAACGAAGTACATGGCTGAACAAGCTATTGATCAAGCTTTCGCGCATGGTTTACCAGTTATCACAATACGCCCGCGCGCTTTATTTGGACCAGGAGATAACGCGATTCTTCCCCGTCTTATTAAAGTATGTGAAAAAGGGGCTTTACCGAGAATTGGTACAGAAAATGTTCTTGTTGATATTACGTATGTTGAGAACGTTGTAGATGCTTTACTTCTTTGTATGCATTCCCCAAAACATACATTAGGGCAAAAGTACAATATAACAAATGACGAACGTATCAATTTATATGAGGTCATAGAAAATGTAATGAAGCGCCTTGATAAGGAAGTACGATATAAAAAAATTTCCTACAAAACTGCTTTTACACTAGCAGCTATATTAGAAGGAATCTCAAAAACTATTTTATTCGGAAAAGAACCTATTCTTACAAAGTATACTGTTAGCGTCCTTTCAAAAAGCCAGACGTTAAGTATTGATAAAGCTAAAGAAGAACTAGGATATGCTCCAAAGGTCAGTATAGAAGAAGGAATTACAAAATTTGTAGACTGGTGGAAAATACAATGAAAATCAAATCTTTAAAGCTATATGATACAGGATATTGCACACATCCAGAAAAAATCGCATACTCCAAGGGCAGTTGGAAACAAATCTGTTTTCCAGCAACAGTAGGATTACTCCAGCATCCAGAATTAGGATATATTTTATTTGATACTGGATATGCAGGACACTTTAAAGAAGCGACAAAAAAATTCCCTTACTCTGTATATGCAAAACTGACGCCTGTTCATTTTACGGAAGAACAATCTATTAAACAGCAACTTCTTCTTGATGGTATTCAGCCAGAAGAAATTAAATATATTATTCTTTCTCATTTTCATGGCGATCATACAGCTGGTTTACCCGATTTTCCAAAAGCGAAAATACTAACCTTCGCAAAAGCTTATGAGGATATTAAAAAGAGAAGTAAATTTGGAGCTCTATTAAAAGGGTGCCTAAAAGATACATTGCCAGTGGATTTAGAGCAGAGGATGACATTCATTGATCGAACTCCATCTCTTAACTTACCTTCTACATATGGAAAGTTTGAAGAGGGGTATGATGTATTTGGTGATGGCTCATTATTTGCTGTTGACTTAACAGGACATGCAACCGGTCAATTTGGTATATTCATCCATTTGCAGAGTAATAAAATTGTCTTTCTTTGTGCAGACGCAGTGTGGCTCAGTAAAACGTATCAAAACCTTGTATTTCCTAGTAAAATTGCCAACCTTTTAACGAGCGATCCAAAGTCTTACCAGAAGAATATTGAGAAGTTACACCATTTATCACAAACATCACCTGAGATTGAAATTGTACCAACTCATTGTGAACATACATGGGATAAAATTAAAGCAGGGGTGTACTATGAATAAACTACGGATTCTCAAGCAATACTTGAAAACAAAATATGGCTTGAGATTTTCAAATCGCAAACAATTGGAACAGTTTCATAAACGACAAATAGAAAAACAACTTTTGTTCACGATAGAGGCGTCGCCTTTTTATCGCCAGTTATATAAGCCGTTTTTACATGAAATTGAAAAAGGGAATTTGTCTGCACTCCCCATTATTGATAAAGAAGTAATGATGGAACATTTTGATAGACTAAATACAGTACATATTTCAAAGAAAGAAGCGTTTCATGTAGCATTTGAAGCAGAGAAGACCCGGAATTTCACACCAACCATTCGTAATATAACTGTCGGTTTATCATCGGGCACTAGTGGAAATCGTGGGGTTTTTCTCGTTTCTGAGGAAGAACAAACGTTGTGGGCTGGCTCGATTATTGGAAAGGTGCTTCCTTCTAGCATTCTACATAAACACACGATTGCTTTTTTCTTACGTGCAAATAGCAATTTATACGAAGCGACAAAAAATAAGCGAATCTCATTTCATTTTTTTGATTTACTAGATTCGTTTCAACAGCATATCACGCGATTAAATGAAGTAAAGCCATCTATTTTAATTGCACCTCCGTCTATGTTACGGAAAATTGCTTACTGGCAGCAAGAAGGACTGATTACAATTTGTCCTAAGAAAATTATCTCTGTAGCAGAAGTGCTTGAAGATATTGATAGAGACTTTATTTCTGCAACTTTCAAGCAGACAGTACACCAAGTTTACCAATGTACAGAAGGTTTTCTTGCTACCACCTGCAAGCTGGGGACATTACACATGAATGAAGACCTCGTTCATATTGAAAAAGAATACTTAGATCAAGAGAAAGGGATATTCGTTCCCATTATTACTGATTTCATGAGGAAAACACAGCCGATTATACGATATCGTCTCAATGACATATTAATTGAGAAAAAGACGCCGTGCAGCTGTGGCTCACCTTTCTTAGCATTAGAACGTATTGATGGTCGATGTGATGATATATTTATTGGAATAAGTGAAGTGGATCATAGCGAAATATTTATTTTTCCAGATTTCATTAGAAGAGCAATTTTGTTTGCATCCAGTGAAATTCAAGAATTTAAAGTAATACAGCACAGCGTAGATAAAATTGAAATTAAACTTAAAGCACTACCTGAAAATCTAGAATTATGTCAATCAAAGGTAATGCAAGAATTACATACACTATGGTCTACGAAAAAGTGTGCGATACCACATGTTTTCTTTTCACATTACGATATTCAAGTATATGATAAAAAATTAAAAAGAATAGAAAGTTTTGTAAGGCGTGGTGAACATAAATGATTCAGTTACATGATGTTCATTCTTTACATAGCATTGATTGGGAATCCAAAAAAGATGGAGCGTATGTACGAGATAGTTTCTTGCCTCTTTTTCAAAAGGGCGTTACAGCATTTATTGAAAATGTGAACACGCAGCTCTTTCTATTAGAAATTGATGATCTCATCTTACCAGTCACTCTTAATAACGCAGAGTTCGAAAATTCATATGTATGTTCTCCTTATACACATTACATATCTTATGCGTTAGAAGAGCTATGGGAGTTGAAAAAACCATGGCTTGAGAAGCTACTAACCTATCCGATTCATCTTATGGGAAATTGGCTAAGACGAACGAATATAAATAAAGTCATTGTCGTAAATAATTGGATGCTTTCAACAAATCTGTATCACTCTATCAACGAACAACAAATCGAACAAATAACGAAATTATTAGTTGAGAAATTTCCAGAGCATACCATTCTATTTCGCTCTTTAAATAACAAATTATATCCCGCAACGACCGAAGCACTATCTACAGTCGGTTACAATAAAATTATGTCTCGTTCTATATACTTATTTGATCCGAAACAGTATAAAAAAATGAATCGAAAAAAACGAAAAGATTTACTAAATGATAAAAGTTTATTAGAGAAAAGCAATTATGAAATCATTACAAATGAAGAATTAACAAAAGATGATATTTTACAAATTTCTCAGCTATACAACCAACTATATATTGAAAAATATTCTGCCCATAACCCAATGTTTACACCCGCTTATTTATGGAATGCTCTTCAGCATCGTTTATTTGAGATAAAGGCCATAAAAAAAGGGAATACAATTGATGGTGTCATTGCTTATTTTATTAGGGATGGGGTTATGACAACGCCGATCCTTGGTTATCATACAAACACTGACCAGCAACAAGGTTTATACCGTATACTGTCCCTCCTTATTACAATGGATTCTATTGAAAAAGATTTAATTTGTCATTGTAGTGCTGGGGCTGGAGAGTTCAAACGAAATCGTGGTGCAACACAGCAAATTGAATACAGTTATGTATATAACGCTCATCTCCCACCTAGCCAACAAAAGGTATGGAAAGTATTAATGTGGATATTAAATACATATATAGAACCGATGGCAAAAAAACATCGCTTTTAAGCAAAAAAAGATAAGATTCGTAAATTGTAGGAGTTATAAGTGTTTAATCTTGTTCTGTTAGTTGATTGAACAAAATGTTTTTTTAGTAGGCTACATAAAATAATCAATCTTTTTCATAAAAACTTAGGGAAGCCAGAAGAACCCCACACATTTTACTCAAAATGTGTGGGGTTCTTCTTTTTATAAAATGAATATTTGTAGTGTAGAATATATCCAATTGATTAACCAAACTAGTATTTTAGGGACATTAACTGAAACCATAAATATAACTGCATGTCTATCTTTTTTATGAATTTCATTGCCCGCGGATAAAGGACAATAATAGTAGAACTTTGATTTTTATTACAATTTTGTAAGGTTAAGTAATGAAAATCGATAGAACGGGATATTGGAATGGGATACTCTGATTGGTGGGTAGAATATTCTGAAAAAAGGGGTAGGACAAATGAAGAATAGACAAAAAGCATCGATAATATGCAAAAGCATTTTATGTTTAATCATTTGCATATTGATTACGAATGAAGCATGGTTTATAAATGTGGTGAGGGCAGAATCGGGCATGCTGACTGATAGGAGTATAGAGGATTTCAAAAAAAAGCTAGATGAACAGGTACCAAAATGGCAGGGGAATTATAATGTATCAGGGGTTGCAATAGGAATTGTACATGAGGGGCGTATTGCTTATACACTTAACTATGGTTATGTAGATAAAAAGACAAAAAAAGCGGTGAGTGATGATACTTTGTTTCAGGCTGGTTCCATATCTAAAAGTCTTACAGCGTGGGGAATCTTGCATCTTGTAGATGAAGGTCGTTTATCACTAGATGATCCCGTTGGAAAATATCTGACCAAATGGAAATTACCTAATTCAGAGTTTAATAATAATGAAGTCACGATAAGAAGATTATTAAGTCATACAGCAGGGCTATCTGCACATAAAGGATACCTTGGGGTTGCACCAGGGAAACATCTTGATTCTATCCAGGAGTCTCTGTCTGGAAAAGGATGGCTTAACGAACCAGTGGAGGTTACTAATAAACCAGGTTCAGAAACAATTTACTCTGGTGGCGGATATACAATTTTACAACTTGTAATTGAAGAGGTTACCGGAATAGCGTTTGATCGTTATATGGAAGAACAAATTATGAAACCTTTAGAAATGAAATCTAGTTCATTCTTACAACGTCCTGAAAACCATAACCTTTCGAAAGCTTATGGATATTTTGGGGAGGAGCTCCCTAGTTACCAATTTACCGAACAGGCTGCTGCAGGTCTCAAGACAAATGTTACGGATATGATGAAATTGATACTTGCAAGCATGGATGCAAATAATAAAGGGAATGGTGTCATCAAAAGTGAACGTGTTGAGGAAATGCAAAAGCCAGTATTAGGGGAGAATGGTTTAGGTATATTTGAAAAAAAACTATCTAATCAATGGAAATTACTTTATCATTCTGGTGACAATCGAGGCTGGCATTCTTTTTATGGTTTCATTCCTAATACAAAGGATGGATTGGTAATCCTTACAAATAGTGAAGGTGGTATAGACTTACGTCAGGATATTTACCACGCATGGATTGAATATGAAACGGGAAAATTACCTGAAAGTTACTTCGCTCTAGCTGAGCAGAGAAAAAACAACTCTATTACATCAATTGTTATTGAAGCCGCGCTTGGTATGTACTTGCTGCTGTTTGTTTTTAGATTGTACAAAGGTAGAAGAACGTTCATTTTTAAGCAAGAGAAGAAATCTTACATCGAATTAGTAGTTAGGACATTTTTACTTATTATTACTGCTGTTCTCGTTTTTTGTGCTGCCGATTTGTGGAGAGTGTTTAGTTTGAATTCCGGTAATACAATAAATTTCATTCTAATAATGGTATGGATTATAACATTATTAATTAGTGGATTTTTCCCGAAAATTAAAAGTAATAAAAACAACGTATGAAACGAAAAAATTTAACATCAAAATTTACATGTATGTAATGTTAAAAGCTAGAAAGCTAGATTGGCGTGAATCGCTAATTGTGGTTTGCAAAAAACGACAAAATCTCTTAAAAAACACTTAACTTTTAACTCCATCTATCTTTACAATCTCTCTCTATAATGTGAATTGGACAAGCACCTAAGAGAAAGCAGAACATGTCAGTTTGTACATTCTAATATTAGGGGGAGAATTTGTATGAAAAAGACAGTTGCTTCGTTAGCAGTTATGGCGGCATTATTACCGACATTTTCAGCACATGCGGAAGGGAAAGAGCAAGTTCGAAAATCAGCTACAACTTTTAATGTTATTAGTGACATTCAAGGTGATTTAGGAGATTTTGATCACGTATTAAAAGATATGAATAAAGTAACGCCACTTTCTAGAGCGCTTATTATGAATGGGGATATAACGCCAACTGGACAACAGTCCCAATATGATGATGTGAAGCGTGTATTAAACAAAAATAAGCATCCCGAGAATGTATGGTCAACTGTTGGGAATCATGAGTTTTATGCTGGTAAATGGACAGCTGATGGGAAGTTATCTCAAAGTACATGGCCAAATGGTGTAACTGAGGAAACTTTATTTAACCGCTATCTGAAATTTAGCGGACAAGAAAAGGTATATCATAAAAAAGAATTAGACGGTTATCCGCTTCTATTTTTAGGAACGGAAAAATATATGAAATACCACGATTCAAAAATGTGGGATGAAGTATATATGAGTGATGAACAATTGGGTTGGTTAAAACAAAATTTAGAAGAGTACAGCCAAAAAGATAAAAACAAGCCGATTTTCATTTTTTCTCATCACGTTTTACCTGATACGGTGTCTGGATCAAGACAATCACCGTACTTACAAGATTATTTAAATGTCGATAAGTTGTATGATATATTAAAAGACTATCCACAAGTTGTTTTCTTTACGAGTCACACGCACTGGGATTTAAACTTACCGGACTGGGCTGGTAAAAAGAAAATTGCAGGCGGAGATAAAAAAGGATTTACTGTTGTAAATACGGGCGGGATTGAAACGGGCTGGATGTCAGCTGGACCAAATGGAGGAGAGAAGACTGCTCCTGATGGTTATTCATTTAAACAAGGGTTGCAAGTGAAAGCATATGGTAGCGATGTAATGGTGACAGCTTACGATTACAAACGTGATAAGGAAATAAAGAAATTATTAATTAGTGATTCGAAAATTGCACAAATGGCACCAAATGTAACGGCAGATGATAGTAAAAACGTAATCGTCGGTGCAACAGAATATATGGAGTACTCTATAGAAGGAACGGACGAGTGGCATACTTATAATCCAGGAAACCCACCCAAATTTGACGGGGACAAAATCGTATACGTACGCCATAAAGGCGAAATGAATTTAGAACCAGGATTAACACAGTTACTCCGTTTTTCGGCAAATAAGTGATTGGAGGGAGCCCGCATTTGAATGTGTGGGCTCTTTTTATTTTGTTGTTTTTTTGTCGATAAGTCGATATATTTGAAAAATAGCTGATATAAATTAAGAATCGGTCGATATAATTTGAAAATCGCCGATATAAGTTAAGAATCGCTGATATAAATTTCATGTACCGTATTGAAGTTATAATTCTATTCGCCAAAACCGAATTCCAACACATTTTTACCCCAGAAAGATGACTTCATCATTTTTACATGTAATAATAGTATCGTTACATACATTGTGAAAGAAGTACAAAGGAGCGTTATTCATGAATTTAGCTAAATTCCCGAGAAAAAAATATACAGAATCATATACACCAATTGAGAAATTAAACAATTTTTCTGAGGCACTTGGCGGGCCGACTATTTATTTTAAACGAGATGATTTACTTGGTTTAACAGCTGGTGGTAATAAGACGAGAAAGTTAGAGTTTTTAGTTGCGGATGCACAGGCGAAGGGTGCAGATACGTTAATTACAGCTGGTGGTATTCAGTCCAATCATTGCCGCCTAACACTGGCAGCTGCGGTGAAAGAGAAAATGAAATGTATTCTTGTATTAGAAGAAGGGCTTGAGCCAGAAGAGAAGCCAGACTTTAATGGAAACTATTTCTTATATCATTTACTAGGTGCTGAAAATGTCATTGTTGTACGAAACGGAGCAGATCTTATGGAAGAGATGCATAAGGTTGCGAAAGAAGTAAGTGAAAAAGGGAATACACCATATGTCATTCCAGTTGGTGGATCAAATCCTACTGGCGCAATGGGATACGTTGCTTGTGCGCAAGAAATTATGGCGCAATCATTCGATCAAGGAATTGATTTCAGTTCAGTCATTTGCGTAAGCGGTAGCGGCGGCATGCACGCTGGGTTAATTACAGGTTTTGCTGGAACACAAAGTAACATCCCAGTAATCGGAATTAACGTAAGTAGAGGAAAAGCAGAGCAAGAAGAGAAAGTAGCAAAACTTGTAGATGAAACTTCAGCTCACGTTGGTATTCCAAACTTTATCCCGCGCGAAGCTGTTACATGCTTTGATGAATATGTAGGGCCAGGTTACGCGTTACCAACGCCAGAAATGGTGGAAGCAGTGCAGCTGTTAGCAAAAACTGAAGGTATTTTACTTGATCCAGTATACACAGGTAAAGCAGTAGCGGGATTAATCGACTTAATTAGAAAAGGTACATTTAATAAAGAGGACAACATTTTATTCGTACATTCAGGTGGTTCACCAGCTTTATATGCGAATACATCTTTATTCGCGTAAGTATGAAAAAGCATTGGGTATCCAATGCTTTTTGTTATATACTGGAATTATTAGGAGGCCAGAAGGGGGAGTATATGAGTTCAAACTTAAAATGGATGATATACACGATACTCGGTATTTTTATTTTATTAATTTTATTTGTAGCTTATGGAGTTTATTTATATTTCACTTAAGTGAAATGGTAACCGAACCAAAGGAAGAATAAAATAATTGCTGTATTAAATAGAGTAAAACATAAACCGATGATGGCTAAAATTTTTTCTCAGCTCGGCTACAAAAAGAGATGACCGCTAATAGGATCGCTATGACAGCGGAAGCTAATATGAAGTAAGCGAAAGGCACAACATATTCTACTCCAACCCTGTCTAAAATAGGTGTGAAAAGAAAGAGATTAATCGTAACGAATATACTTACAATGAGAAACGTATAGCTTTTCCAAGTGTATGTTTTTAACTGCATGGATCATACTCCTTTCCTTATATTATTTATATTTTTAACCATAAATTAATTACCTTTATTTTACAATAATCTGGATTGTTATGAAATGAGGTAGATGAATATGAAGGATAGAAATGTGTCTTTAGTTTTTATTATTATCTGTATATTAATAGTAACTGGCTGTTCAAATATACTAGGAAATGAAGAGCAAAGAATTGAAGTGCAAAAAGATATTGGTGATAATGAATATGAAGATTTTAAGGTAGTGACAGATAATAATGAAGTGATGCAAGTAAAGAAAATATTAAAGGATACTATTTTTGAAAATAAAAAAGTGGAAATGTCTCGTCCAGCTGATTATCATTTTATTTTTCAATTTAAAAATCCGAAAATAGAGGCGAAAGCTGTGTTGTATCAAATTTGGATAAGCCCTAATAAGGATACAGTGGAAATCATCTCGGGTGGTAATCGGTACGCTCAATTAGAAGAAAAAAATGCAGCTATTTTGTTTCGGATTGTTACAGGGGAAAAGTTAGCTGAGTAAACTATATTGGATTATAGGGATTCAGTTCATATTTTTCATTTTGAGAGATAATTAGTTTTCAACAATAATAGCTATCTTTTTATGTTGGAATAAACATTGAGAATCGGATAAAATGGAAATTAGACATTGGATTCATGCTCCTTAAGGTGTGCTTTAATCTGCCAACGGATAATAAAACTAGGAAATATATTGTTTTTATAAAGATTCGATGTTATGTTTAGTTTTCTTAATATAATATTTCCCTTATATAGGAGTGGCTATTTGAAGAAATTAATAGTATTAGTTTTATTGGCTACATGCTGTCTCACTATTGCAGGATGTTCTAATAATAGGGTTACAACAAAGGATGAGTCTAAAAATTCAACACCTGTAAAGATTAAACGTATCAATAAAGCGTGGTATAAACATATATAATAGTTTTCAAGAAACTTGAAATTGTTGATGATAAAGATATCATAAGGTGAAATTAGTTAGGCAGATTAGAGGTTGTGAAACCTGGTGACAAGCAGGAAGCATGGTTCGCATTTAAATTAATAAAATATGCGGCATTAAAATATTCACAAAAAAGAGTCTACATGTAGGTCATTTTTTGTGGATATTTTTCATAAATAAGAGATATTCTATGCTGCCTGTCTCTAACTTGGACCTTCTAAAAATTACTTTACTAGGTTAAAATGTTTATAGAGTATCATCCTTCAAAATGCGGTGGGTCCCATAATAACTCGATTGATGTGGTCCTTTTTCGCGTTATTTACTATCTTTATATATCTTTCTATTAAAAAATCTAACTTTAATAGATTAAATGAGATAAAACCTAGTTAAAAACAATGAAATTTCAGGAAAAATAAGGTACACTATTCAATGGTTTTGGTTTAAAATCAATTGACGTTAATGTATACGGGGGAAAGATTGATGAACAACAATACAGTAAATGAATCTGTTGAAGAAGTTGAGAAAAAACGGGTAAGATCAAAAAAACGTTTTACAAATTGGAAGCTTATCGCAGCAGGTGGCGGTGTACTTGCACTTCTCCTTGGGGGAATGAGTTATTATCAGGCAACTCACTTCAATTCTAATGTTACGATTAATGATACAAAAGTCGGTGGTATGAGCGCTGATGAGGCAATACAGAAATTAAAAACATCTGGACTAGCAAACAAAGTTTATATTGATCAACAACAAATTTTAGATGAAAAAGAGACAAAAACGGAACTGACGGAAAAAGATTTGCCGCAAGTTAAGAAACTATTAAAAAGCCAGTGGACATTTTTCCCTTCTTCAAAGGAAAAAGATTATTCATTGCTACCAAAAAAGGCAGAGCAGTATCGTAGTGAAACGATGAAAAAACTTGTAGAAGAAAAGCTCATGTCTATGAATGAAAAATTAAAGGCACCTCAAGATGCTATGGCAAAGCTTGAACAAGGAAAAATTGTTATTTCGAAGAGCGTTGATGGAAAACAGTACGACGTTACGAGTTTACTAAAAGATTACGATAAGCAGAAGCATAAAAGCGAAATTCATTTAAAGTCTGCATACATACAGCCTATTAAAGAAAACGATCCGATTATTAAAAAAGAAGAGAAAGCATTACAGAATCTTCTTACGCAGTCTGTTGATTATAAAGTGCAAAATGAAGTGTATTCATTAAAAGCAAAAGATTTAATTCAAAATGCCACTATGTCAAAGGATATGAAAGTGACAATCGATGCGAGCGATATTAAGAATAAGGTTGCTGAAATTAATAAGGCTAAATCTACATTACATAAAGACTTCGCTTTTAAAACACATTCTGGTTCGGTTATATCAGTAAAAGGACAAGGATACGGCTGGGCACTAGATGTGGAAAAAGAGACAAAACAAGTTGGGCAAGCCTTTGAAAAAGGCGAAAAATCACTTTCTGCTTCTAACATTCACGGGAATGGTTGGGAGAAAGAAGGGATCGGTTATAAAACAACATCGAATAATGGTATCGGAGACACATATGCAGAAGTTTCAATTGCAGATCAACAAATTTGGATTTACAAAGATGGGAAATTAGTCCTCACAACAAATGTAGTAACGGGTAAACATAGCACAGGTGAAGATACATCACCAGGTGTGTGGTACGTTCTATACAAACGAACACCATATACGCTAAGAGGTAGCGCAGTAGGGAAAGCTGATTATGCAGTGAAAGTAGATTACTGGGTTCCATTCACAAATAGCGGTCAAGGATTCCACGATGCTGGCTGGCGAAAAGACTGGGGAAGTAATGCTTATTTAACAGGAGGATCAGGCGGTTGTGTAAACCTTCTTCCTAACGTTGCAAAAACTGTGTATGATAGTTTGAATACGTATGATCCAGTTATCGTGTACTAGAAAATAGGTACGTATTAAGAACTTAAAAATAAATAAAGCACCTGATGGTACATGAAAAAACACCTCTTGCATTCGCATACTAAGTGTGCAAATGCAATGGAGGTGTTTTTGTTTGAATACAAGAGTTTATTGCTTATAAGAAGTAAAGTGGAGAGAGATTCAGATGAAGAAACAGGTTTTCAAATAGTCAATAAAATTGACACTGAATATCATTTTCATTTATGATGAAATCGTCGTATGTAATTGGACATGATTTTCGTGAAAAATTCTATTTCTTATATTCATATAATAGATTTCTATTAAGGTATCACATTCAAGAACTATTACTAAATCTTTTAAGAACTTAAACGTAGGAAAGGATAATATAAAATGAATTGGAAAAAAGGCGGATTATGGGTTATTATTTTTTTCATTGTAAAAGGCACAATTTCTACACTGTTAATCGTTACAGGTGCTAAATATTTTGATTTGTCATTTATGCAACTTTTCGTACTAATATTGATCTTATTACTGATTTCTCTCATAAGTCGAAAATTACTGTATAGACATAAACAAAACAAAAAGCAAAAAGAGCTAAATATATAAGGAAGCCTCAGAGACCTTTGGATTTCTGGGGTTTTATTTATTCAATAGTAAGTTTTGGCTCCGTGATACGAATGGTACACCCCATCAGTTTTATCGGTTGTAAATCAAAAGAAAGATATATTTACAAGGACTCTTAACAAGTCTTACGAATCCAAAAGTCTCTTTATTCTTTATTGCGTTTCTGCCGCAGTTTATAGATACAAAGGCTTCAGGTCCTATACCTTTTATCATTTTAGGAATTACTTTTACAGTAACTGGACTATTGTGGTGTTTATTTGTTGCTTATTCCTCTTCCTATGTCACCAAAAAATTAAGAGGAAATCAAAAGGTAGGAATGATTCTAAATAAAGTAACAGGACTGATTTTTATTGGGATGGGGTTAAAGTTGCTTCAAACAAAGGCTCCTCAATAAACATGAATAAAAAAAAATGCCCCCTTCAAGAGTTGTTATCTTTGCTTTAAGCTAATTTCTATATATTAAAAACCTCTTCAAATTTGAAGGGGTTTTTTGCATGTTATTTTGGTTTATCTAAAAATTTATTTTATAGTGAATGATCTATTTTAATCAATTGTCATGTGAATATGTCCTCCAATGACAAGGTTAAATCCATTCATTTCGTCATCGTAGCTTCGTTATCTTGCTATTACATTCCAAAATGCGTACAATAGCGTGCCTTCAAGGTTATACTGATGCTGGAGGTGATTCAAAGTGACATACGATTGGAAAATGAATTCGAAACAAACTAATTCACAATCAGATTTTTACAAGTGAATTCCATCAGTATACCATTTGGTTTATAAACGAATGTGGAAGTATCTTTCGGAAGATGAGCTTTTCATTAGCTAGAAGATTTTTAAACATCTAGTCATCATTTGAAACTAAAATCGTTTTTATATTAGGTTTCGAATTTTTATGTGGTACAGACATTAGTTGAAAGGTAGGTTTCGCCTGCTTTGACTTATATCGCAAACTTGATAATTTATAAAGCTGGATTTGACGGGGGGATATTATGAAAGGTAGCAATCATTTTAATTTTCACAAGCTTTGGTTAGGACAGTCTATAAGTTTATTAGGTACTCAGTTTACAATAGTAGCTTTGCCGCTTTTTGCATTAGAGGTGTTACAAACAAGTGAAGCAAATGCTGCTATACTTCGTGGGGTTATATTCGTCCCTTATCTAATTTTTGGGTTAGTAGCCGGTGCTTTAATAGACATTTTTCATAGGAAAAATATTTTGCTAATTTGTAGTATATGTCAAGGAGTATTGTTTTTATCAGTATTCATACTGACTGTAACAAATATTATAACGTTCCCCTTATTGGTAGTTGTCATGTTTTTAAATGGAATATTCACCACATTTTACAACATCGCTATTCCTTCTTTCTTACCGGAAATAGTAACAGATAAAGACAACTTAAAAAAAGGAAATGCTCAACTAGCACTTTCAGAGTCTCTTTCTATAGTAATTGGTCCTATGCTAGCTGGAATCGTCATTACTCTAGTTGGATTAACAGGTTCATTCACTGTTGACGCAGTAACGTATTTTGTTTGTTTTATGTTTGTATTATTTATTTCAAAGTTTAAACCGCATACAGAGGGTTCTTTAAAAGACGTAAATATAAAATCCATATACCAAAACATATATGAAGGTCTGATATATTTCAAAAAACACCCTGTATTAGAGCCAATTGTGACATGTGGTGCTGTTTACGGTTTTTTTAAATACATACTAAATAGTATTTTAGTAATATTCCTTTATAAGGTAATGGGTCTATCTGAAATTGAAATAGGGTTTGTTGTAGGTTCAGCAGCGGTCGGATTTTTAATAGGTAATACGGTTCTCATGAAAAAAAGTCAACAAATTAATAATACAAAAATGCTTATTTATAGCGCTACTGTATCAGTTACCGGTTTGGCTTTTATACCGATAATGGGATATATGGGAACAATTTACGGTATAGTAGCCGCAAGTATTATACATGGTATGGGAGAAGGTGTATTTGGCCCTTACGCCGCAACTATACGACAACTTGCCTCACCAAATCACATGCTGGGCCGAGTAAATGCTGTACAGCGCACGCTTAATTGGGGAGCTTGGGCATTGGGAAGTTTTGCTAGTGCACCTTTAATTTCTATATTCGGGCTTCAAATTACATTATTTATAGGGGGATTTGGAACAACATTGTGTTTAGTGGCGTTGTTAAGACGAGGCATATTAAAAGGAACTGACATTGAATATACGAGTTCATTTTAGGGGAGCTGATATTGATGCATAAGGTATTAAAAGGAACTGACATAGAAAATAAACCACATATTTTATTTATAGGGGGATGGACAAAGCCTATACAAGATGCATTAGACAGTGGGTACACTGTTTCCTATATAGGATCTTACGCTAGACACATATATTTTGATGGATTTATCTTAGAAAAATGTTTCTATAAAAAAGAAATAGATACAACAAACATACCCTTATCTATATACTATGCTGAAGAATTATTTAAAGAGAAACCTTTTGATGTGGTTGTATCTTTCAACGAAACAGCATTAGATACGGCTTGTATAATTGCAAAGATTTTTAATGTTAAAGGACCTTCTTACAATGCTAATATGATAACTCGTAATAAAGACATGATGCGTGAAATTCTAGCAGGTAAAGACTTTTCGATAGATTCGACAGTTTGTAATAATACTGAAGACATTAATGAATTTTTGAATAAAAAAGATAGTGTTATAATAAAGCCGCCGATTGGGGCAGGGGGTAAAGGAGTATGTAAGCTAGACTCGGGAGATGACGTAGGGGTATTTATTGAAGAAAATGGTATTCAACTACCTGTTTTAGTGGAAGAGTATATTGCAGGTGATATAGTTTATACGGTTGAAACCGTTTCTTATAACAAAAAACATTCTATACTTGCTATATCAGCTGAAGTATGTAAAGAAGATACATTTCTAATAAACTATACGATTATGCCGGCACCTATAGATGAATCTCAAAAACAATTAATTATGGAGAAAGTAATGATGTTTTTGAACGACATGCAAATGGAAAATGGCATTACTCATACAGAAATAAAGTTAGACAAACAAAATAAGCCAATAATTATAGAGTCTCAAGTTAGAATAGGTGGGGGCAACATCTGGAAGATGGTGGAACTAACAACTGGCATATCTCAATTTGGATACTATTATGATGCGCTAAATACTGAGACTATAGATGAATTTAGATGTGTACCTTCAAAATGTCATGCTATGTCTTTAAGCTTGATTCCAAAACCAGGTTGCTTAAAAGAAATCAAGTATAAAGGGCTAACTAACATATCCGAGGTCGTATTAATTGATCTAGTAGTAAAAGAGGGCGATACCATACCAACTATTATAGATAGCACGCAACGCAAAGGGGCTATATTATTTATGGCTAATGATATAAAACATATGTATGAAGTTGCAGAGGAAATATGTAACAACATAACGTTTGTTTATGAGGATTTCTCAGAATGGAAACCTTCTTTTAAAAAAATATATGTAAAAAGAAATGTGGCAAATGACTGGTCTATATAACAAAGGATAATTTAAATCACATGTCTCTATTAACCAAAAATCGAATAAAAATGTATTAGCTAGAGCCATGTTTTTTGATGAAAATGACGAGTTTATATAACGAGTCCTTCAAAATCAATTACAATGAGCCGGTTTATCCTTAGTAGGACAAAAATTGGCTTTTTTGTATGAAAATGTGCTTAGTGTGGTTTTTGTTCGAAATACTGGAGAAATCCCATTGCTATCATGTAAAGAAATACATTCTTCCCTAAAATGAAATTTTAGTTTGATAGCGACGAGCTACTGATTGTGGAAAATCTCCAGGCTTCTATTAGCTGCTTAGTTGAAGAATTTGTTCCATAGCTCTTAAGGTATTGTAATATAAATAATAAAATTATCTTTCTGCCATTCATTTAAGTGGCTCAATCTCTACATCTTATGAATTCCCTGAAAGTACTAAAACTACGCAAAATAATTAACCATCCTATGCAATAAAGTTACTCCACTAAAGGGCCATATTGTGGTACTGTTAAGGAAAAGCGAGTAATTGCGTTGTACAAGGGGGTGTTGGGGTGAATGTAATTGCGTGGTTGATCGTTGCTTGTGAAATAGGGTTTTGGGTTGTTATAACTTTAGGTCTGCTCACACGATATATCCTTAAGAAAAATAAATTAGGATTGTTTTTCCTAGCTTTAACACCTGTTATTGATTTAATTTTATTAGTTGTTACGGGTGTGGACTTGTATCGTGGTGCGACTGCTACCCAAGTGCATGCAATAGCTGCTGTTTATATTGGAATCTCAATCGCATTCGGTAGGAGTATGATTGAGTGGGCTGATATACGCTTTCAATATTATGTGATGAAACAAGGAGCGAAACCAGTTAAAAGATTTGGCATGGATTATGCAAAACACTACTTTAAAAGCTGGGGACAACATGTGCTTGCTTTTCTAATAGGTGCCGGAATTTTATTTGTCTTAATCTATTTAATTAACGATTCTTCGCGAACAGAAGTGTTGGCTGGCTTTCTAAAAGTATGGACACTTGTGTTGGGTATCGATCTTTTGATTGCCATAAGCAATTTTATTTGGCCGAAAAGGAAAAAAGGGTAACAATTTAATAATATCGCAATTGGGCGCGATTGTTGAGCAAACACAGGTAGAAAAATGATTAAACTTTTTTATGAAAAATGATTCACTAACAACAAAAAAACCAAGCATTTTGACCGAGTTTTTTTCGGAATATTTTGTTTTTATATCAAAAAATCAATTTTTGTAGCATGCTTTTGATCAAACTTTATTACAAACCAACAGCATTTATGGCAAGCTTATGGGTTAATAATTAATCCACGGCGAAGGTATGTTGATTTACGTTAATATTGAAGACGTTGATGATCCACTAAGCTTCGCAAGGAAAGTTAGAAGAGCGTTATGCAATTAACCTATTTATTAAGTTAGATGAGCAATAGGAAAGGATCTTTCGATGGAAAATCCTTTCCTATTATTCGTAAGTAATAGATTATGCTAATTAAAATATCTCGGATTATTAATGCTTTTTCAATGGTTTCACTAAATACTTGAGAAAGCCTCTTTCCATTTTTTGCTTCAAGTTCTTTCATACATAAGATGAAGATTTTTATGAATTAGGTTTACTTGACTAGCAGACGAACGTATTTTTTGCAAGAATCGACATAATAATCTCCATTTTTATCGTAGTATCAGTGCTTAGTAGAAAATAAATATATACGACAAATTTTGACAAAGAAAGGATTGTATTTTTGTTATGCTATGAAAGTTATTGATTTGTAATGTGTATATAGGAGGATTTTTAAATGTCAAAGAAATTGTTATTATTTGCACTTATGAGTTTATGTGTAATTGCTTTAAGTGCTTGTAAAGGTAATGAAGAAAAGTTAAAGGGCGCGCCAAATGAGCAAAAAGTGGATGAAGACAAAAAAGTAGAAGAAGAAAAACGTAAACAAGAAGAGCAACAAAAAGCAGAAGAAGAAAAACGTAAACAAGAAGAGCAACAAAGAGCAGAAGAAGAGAAACGTAAACAAGAAGAGCAGCAAAGAGTAGAAGAAGAAAAACGTAAGCAAGAAGAGCAACAAAAAGCAGAAGAAGAAAAACGTAAACAAGAAGAGCAACAAAAAGCAGAAGAAGAGAAACGTAAACAAGAAGAGCAGCAAAGAGTAGAAGAAGAAAAACGTAAGCAAGAAGAGCAACAAAGAGTCGCTGAAGAAAAACGCAAGCAAGAAGAGAAGAAGGCTCAGCAACAGCAATCTACACAACAGGAGAGAACACAAAAACAAGAAAAACCGACACAAGCAACAGGTGGGAAACCAACAAGATCACAAATTTCAGTTGGTTCACATGTAGTTATTCAATTGGATAATGACTATAGTAAAACTGTAAGTGGCGTTGTGAAAGATATTTTGACACATAGTGAAACACATACATACGGCATTAAAGTTCGCTTACAAGATGGACAAATTGGCCGTGTTCAAAGTGTTAAATAATGAAAAAAAGATTTGACTACTTTTCAAATAAATTAAAAAACCCGGTTCTTTCGTAAAGGAACCGGGTTTTGCATTTTGTTGGTGCTACTACACCTCTATTGATTTATCAGATACAAAATAGATGTTTTTATAATTTGAAAGACGAGGAAACGAACTTGGAGGGAGTATTAGAAGCATGTTTAAGAAGATGAAATCAATGGAGAAAAGGAACTGGTTTTTAAGTCTGGGCTATGGACCTATCCTCTCGTTCTAATCCACTAAAAAAAGAACTTCCCCATACCCATTAGACTACTAAGCATTCCAATTCCATTCATAGTGCCTTTTCCTACTGTAAGTAAGTTTCCAAGCATTCCTGGCTGACCGGAACCTCCGTTATTCCCCCATCCCATGGGACTTATCTGTCCGCCCCATCCTGGAGAGTTTCCGAAAATACTCCAGTTATTGTTACTGAATTTAAAAGCTTTAGCTGGCGGTGAGAGTAAGGCGGCAAGATGACCTTGTGCGAACATCCCTGTATGGTTGAATGGTTGAGCCCAGGGGATGGGAGGTTTTTGATAATTAAAACCTGCATGGCTTGGTAATGGGGTCCAATTAGCAGGATGTCCTTGTGGCATCATCCCTGCATAATGGATTGGCTGACCAAAAGAGAAGGGAGGAGGATCGGGAGTGAAAGTCATATAATTGGCTGGTGAATCCGAACCAATTGGATAGAAGCGACAACTCCAATCCTCACAAATCTTCAAACCACTCATTTCGTCAGCTTTATTTATTTGGGGCTGTGAATATAATGATGACATTGAATTTTGGTTATTATATTGTTCCTCGTTTTCCTTTGAATTCACATACCAATATTGGTGCATAAGCTTATTCCCCTTACTTTAAAAATGTAATGTTAGACTTAGCCTATGTAATATTTCTTTTTATGGATGGTTACATAACTAGATTTCCAAGCCTGTATTTAAAGGAATGGGTGTGTGGGCTGTCAGTAAAAAAACATGGATTAAAGTTTCGCTTTATTTTAGAAGGGTATTTTCATTAGCTCTTTTTGTTTATTTTAGCCTAATGTAATTTCGGTTAACAAACGTGTTTACATATTCATTCAAAATTTTAAGCTGGGTAAGTAGAATTGCTAAAAAGAGAATATCCATTCGAAGAGTTTGGCAAAATACTGCAAGGGTAATAAATTCTCGTGCAAATATGCAAACGAGTTAAATTAATCAATGGAATTGATAATGAAGGGGTAAATCAATCTATGAGTGAAACGTTACATAAAAGAAAACCACCATATGTAATGCTTGTAATCCTTTTTATTGGGGCATTTGTTTCATTTCTAAATAACTCGCTTTTAAATGTGGCCTTGCCATCAATAATGAAGGATTTAGAAATTCAAGATTATTCAACGATCCAGTGGCTTTCTACAGGATATATGCTTGTAAGTGGTATATTAATTCCGGCATCAGCATTTTTAATAACCCGCTTCTCCAATAGGAGTTTATTTATTACATCCATGTTGATTTTTATCCTTGGTACGGCTTTAGCGGCTGTAGCACCGAACTTCGGTTTATTACTTACTGGTCGGATGGTTCAAGCAGCAGGTTCTTCAGTGATGGGACCTTTGTTAATGAATATTATGCTAGTAAGCTTTCCGAGAGAAAAAAGGGGAACAGCAATGGGGATTTTTGGGTTAGTTATGATTACAGCTCCAGCAATTGGACCGACACTATCAGGTTATATTGTAGAGTATTATGACTGGCGTTTGCTTTTTGAAATGATTTTACCGCTAGCAATCATTAGCTTACTGTTAGGGATTTGGAAATCTGAGAATGTCATGAGACAAAACAAAAATGCAAAACTTGATTATCTCTCATTACTATTATCTTCTGTCGGTTTTGGCGGTTTGTTATATGGATTTAGTTCTGCAAGCTCCGATGGTTGGACAAATAAAGTTGTCGTAATAACCTTAATCATAGGCGCTATTGCCCTAATTGCATTCATTATTCGTCAATTAAAAATGAATGAACCGTTATTGGATTTACGTGTTTATAAGTACCCAATGTTTGCACTTGCGTCTGTAATTGCAATTGTTAATGCGGTGGCTATGTTTTCGGGGATGATTTTAACACCGGCTTATGTACAAAATGTCCGTGGTATTTCGCCGCTGAGCTCTGGGCTGATGATGCTTCCAGGTGCCGTAATAATGGGGATTATGTCACCCATTACAGGTAAACTATTTGATAAATATGGCCCTCGTATTCTTGGTATAGTAGGACTTTCCATTACAGCCGTTTCAACTTATATGCTAGCAAACCTACAACTCGACTCTAGTCACACACATATTATTCTTATTTACACACTGCGGATGTTTGGGATGGCGATGGTGATGATGCCACTTATGACAAATGGCCTTAATCAATTGCCAACGCGCTTAAATCCGCACGGTACAGCTGTTAATAATACAGCTCAACAAGTATCCGGTTCAATTGGTACTGCTATTCTTGTTACGATTATGAATTCTGTAACAAAAACAAAAGCTGAAAGTTTAATGGCTCATGTAGATCCAACAACCTTCACAGAAGCTACGAAGGCAATGGTAACGCAGAAGGCTTTGTTATCCGGAATTCAGCATTCATTCTATGTAGCGCTGGGCATGAATGTTGTTGCGCTACTATTAGTTTTTTTCGTTAAACGTGTAGATACAAGCGCGGAAGCTGTCGAGAGGTTAAATCGATAGAGCAAAATAAAAATCGAGATGATGATTTCTACTAAAAGGGGAAAAGAGATGAAAGAAAAAGTGAAATAATTACACAGAATGAAAAAGGATTTGATATGAATATCAAATCCTTTTTCATTAGCAACAGAGTATACTTGCTTATCGTATTTGTTTGAATTGACATGAGAAACTACTGGTTTTCCTAATACTACAATCTTTAGTTCTCAATTTCTAATAAACATTATAATAATACGCCTCATTGTAATATATTATTTTTTCTGCAAGGTATAAATCTAATGTCAATAGACGGTTTAGATTACCAACCTTATAAGTAATATCATAATCGTGAATAGTTATGGAAAAGATAAAATAAGGTAATCAATTACATATCTTTATCCCAGGCGATTCATTGCTATCTTCTTTTTATTGAATGGGATATTTTAGTATTTTTTGAAAGGGTGTTTGTAATGGATAAAAAAGTATCTGCCATTCCTCAGCCGAAAACATATGGACCGCTAGGGAATCTCCCATTAATCGATAAAGATAAACCGACTCTATCGTTTATTAAGCTGGCAGAAGAGTATGGTCCTATTTTTCAAATTCAAACTTTAAGTGATACGATCATTGTCGTTTCTGGACATGAACTGGTAGCGGAAGTTTGTGATGAAACAAGATTTGATAAAAGTATAGAGGGTGCTTTAGCAAAGGTTCGTGCCTTTGCTGGAGACGGACTATTTACAAGCGAGACTGACGAGCCTAACTGGAAAAAAGCTCATAATATTTTGATGCCTACATTCAGTCAACGGGCAATGAAAGATTATCATGCTATGATGGTCGATATTGCTGTACAACTCGTTCAAAAATGGGCAAGACTGAATCCGAATGAAAATGTAGATGTCCCAGGGGATATGACTCGCCTTACATTAGATACAATTGGTCTATGTGGTTTTAATTACCGATTTAATAGCTTTTATCGTGAGACCTCTCATCCTTTTATCACTAGCATGACCCGTGCTCTAGATGAGGCGATGCACCAATTGCAGAGACTGGATATAGAAGACAAACTCATGTGGAGAACGAAACGTCAATTTCAGCATGATATTCAATCTATGTTTTCTTTAGTAGATAATATTATTGCTGAACGTAAAAGTAGTGGAAATCAGGAAGAAAATGATTTACTTTCCCGTATGTTAAATGTGCAGGATCCGGAAACGGGTGAAAAATTAGATGATGAAAATATTCGTTTCCAAATTATTACCTTTTTAATAGCTGGGCATGAAACAACAAGTGGATTATTATCTTTTGCAATCTATTTTTTATTAAAGAATCCGGATAAATTGAAAAAAGCCTATGAAGAAGTAGACCGTGTTTTGACAGATCCCACTCCAACATACCAACAAGTTATGAAGCTTAAGTATATACGGATGATTTTAAATGAATCACTACGTCTATGGCCGACTGCTCCAGCATTCAGTCTCTATGCAAAAGAAGATACAGTAATTGGTGGGAAATATCCAATTAAGAAAGGCGAGGATCGTATTTCTGTCCTTATTCCGCAGCTACATAGGGATAAAGACGCGTGGGGAGACAATGTGGAAGAATTCCAACCTGAACGATTTGAAGAGCTGGATAAGGTTCCTCATCATGCTTATAAACCATTTGGAAATGGTCAGCGAGCATGTATCGGTATGCAGTTTGCACTTCATGAAGCGACACTCGTAATGGGAATGCTTCTTCAACATTTTGAATTCATCGATTATGAAGACTATCAGCTGGACGTAAAACAAACATTAACGCTAAAGCCTGGTGATTTTAAAATTAGGATTGTACCTCGAAATGAAACTATTAGCCATACTACTGTTCTTGCGCCTACAGAGGAG
This sequence comes from Bacillus sp. FSL W8-0519, assembly GCF_038005585.1. Taxonomy (NCBI): domain Bacteria; kingdom Bacillati; phylum Bacillota; class Bacilli; order Caryophanales; family Bacillaceae; genus Bacillus; species Bacillus sp. FSL W8-0519. The sequence goes on along the minus strand of NZ_JBBOTL010000001.1, from coordinate 3,051,284 downwards.
AAACTGAAAAACCATGAAACCAAGCAGCAAGTTCAGAAGACTCCTTCCATTATTGGAGCCGATAATCTTTCACTTCTTGTTCTGTATGGCTCGGATACAGGGGTAGCAGAAGGTATTGCAAGAGAACTAGCAGATACAGCTAGTTTAGAAGGTGTTCAAACGGAAGTGGCAGCTCTTAACGATCGAATTGGAAGTTTGCCGAAAGAAGGAGCGGTTCTTATTGTAACTTCTTCTTATAATGGAAAACCGCCAAGTAATGCAGGGCAGTTTGTGCAGTGGCTGGAGGAATTAAAACCGGATGAGCTAAAAGGTGTTCAATACGCAGTTTTTGGTTGTGGAGATCATAATTGGGCTAGTACTTATCAGCGAATTCCAAGATACATTGATGAGCAAATGGCTCAAAAAGGAGCAACAAGATTTTCTAAACGCGGAGAAGCAGATGCAAGTGGTGATTTCGAGGAACAGCTCGAGCAATGGAAACAAAGTATGTGGTCTGATGCGATGAAGGCATTTGGATTGGAACTTAACAAAAACATGGAGAAAGAACGCAGTACTTTGAGCCTACAATTTGTCAGCCGTCTTGGAGGATCTCCTCTTGCGCGAACATATGAAGCAGTTTATGCATCTATATTAGAAAATCGTGAACTTCAATCATCTAGCAGTGAAAGAAGCACGCGACATATTGAAATATCCTTGCCAGAAGGGGCTACATATAAAGAAGGAGACCACCTTGGGGTACTACCAATTAATAGTGAGAAAAATGTCAACCGAATTTTAAAACGCTTTGGATTAAACGGGAAGGATCAAGTCATATTAAGCGCAAGTGGGCGCAGTGTAAATCACATACCTTTAGACAGTCCTGTTCGTTTATATGACCTTCTTAGTTACAGTGTCGAAGTGCAAGAAGCAGCCACTCGAGCACAAATACGAGAAATGGTGACATTCACAGTATGCCCTCCTCATAAAAAGGAATTGGAATCATTATTGGAAGAGGGAGTTTATCAAGAACAAATATTAAAGAAACGTATTTCAATGTTAGATCTTCTTGAAAAGTATGAGGCTTGTGAAATCCGATTTGAACGCTTTTTAGAACTTCTTCCGGCGCTCAAACCGCGTTACTATTCAATTTCAAGCTCTCCACTCGTTGCCCAGGATCGTCTAAGCATTACGGTTGGTGTTGTAAATGCGCCTGCATGGAGCGGGGAAGGGACATATGAAGGAGTCGCTTCTAATTATTTAGCTCAGCGTCATAATAAAGATGAGATTATCTGTTTCATTCGAACGCCACAATCAAACTTTCAATTACCTGAAAATCCAGAAACACCAATTATTATGGTTGGACCAGGCACTGGAATTGCACCATTCCGTGGATTCTTGCAAGCACGACGTGTTCAAAAGCAAAAAGGTATGAAGGTAGGAGAAGCACATCTATACTTTGGTTGTCGTCACCCTGAAAAGGATTATCTCTATCTTACAGAACTAGAAAATGATGAAAGAGAGGGGTTAATCTCTTTACACACAGCTTTCTCTCGCTTAGAGGGACATCCTAAAACATATGTACAGCATATAATAAAAGAAGATAGAATCCATTTAATTTCGTTATTAGATAATGGGGCCCATCTTTATATATGTGGTGATGGAAGTAAAATGGCTCCTGACGTAGAAGATACCCTTTGTCAAGCCTATCAAGAAATTCATGAAGTTAGTGAACAAGAAGCAAGGAAGTGGTTGGATCGTTTGCAAGATGAAGGGCGATATGGAAAAGATGTTTGGGCTGGTATATGAATGTTTCTTAATTAAATAAGTAATATGTAACGAATGAACTTCTTTCGAATAAGTGAATAACTCATTTATAACAATCCCGTGTTTTTATTCAATACGGGATTTTATTATTTTTAATAAGCTGGACGGATACTGTAGGAAAAGAAAAAATCTCATATGAAACTAAAGCTATATAATCTTAGTTTGATGAGTACGGTGTTAAACACGTCATTTAAAATATAAACCTTTGCGCACTGGTTGAACAGTTTTTAGCACATTGTTAAATCGCTGGGGAATTTATTAAATTAGGTATACTTTCTATAACGTATGAGATGAACTCAGAGTCAGATTTGAATCACGGTGGACGTCACTGAATCACCCGCTTATCTTAACGTGTATTTTGATTCTACTGCCCCTTTTAGTATATAGGGGTATCGCCACATTGCTATCAAGTTAAGGTTTTACAGTACTTCCTAAATGGAAATTTTATTTCTCTATAGTTAGTTATTTTGAGAAATGAGCTCATTTTTTATTTTGGGGGTGTGTACTTTTCTTAAGTTAATGGGCATGGAATACCGTCAGCATTCCGAAAAAATATATGCTAGGAACATGCAAGATTTTATACAGTTTTTCGGATAATCCAGTTACAAACGAGAATCATAAAACTACGTTAGATTAGGAATGTATAAAAAATGAATAGATTCATAGAATAAAAAAGGAGGTTCCTTTGTGAAAGTATCGTTCCTCCTTTTTCCTAGCTACTGATAATGAAATATTACATTAATCTTATATGAATATAATATTTAAGTATTTAAATATCTTATTTTTCATAAAAATGATGGAATGTTTTTTTATTGATTTTATTTTGTTGATTCGGTGCATCTATTAGTTATGATAAAAGTTTTTTTGGAGGTGAATCATGTTAAATAAGAAAAAATGGGAAGGTCTTATATCAGATGATTTTTTGAGTGCAGCTGCATTAGATCCAAATTTGATTGGTCCTACATTACCACCTATCCCTTCTATAACATTTCCAACGGGAACCACTGGGCCAACAGGGAGCACTGGACCAACAGGAACCACTGGGCCAACAGGGAGCACTGGCCCAACAGGAAACACTGGACCGACAGGAAGTACTGGACCAACAGGAAACACCGGACCAACAGGAAGCACCGGCTCAACAGGAAGCACTGGGCCAACAGGAAACACTGGACCGACAGGAAGTACTGGGCCAACAGGAAACACTGGACCGACAGGAAGTACTGGGCCAACAGGAAACACTGGGTCAACAGGAAACACTGGACTGACAGGAAGTACTGGGCCAACAGGAAACACTGGGCCAACAGGAAGCACCGGCTCAACAGGAAGCACTGGCCCAACAGGAAACACCGGATCCACGGGAGACAGCGGCCCAACAGGAAGCACTGGCCCAACAGGAAACACTGGGCCAACAGGAAGCACCGGCCCAACGGGAAACACCGGACCAACCGCAACAATCTGTATTAGAACTGATCCGAATAACGGATGTTCTGTAGCAGAAGGGATAGCCACATTAGCAGAGGGATTTGCCTCTCATGCGGAAGGGGAGAACACAGTAGCAAGTGGAGATGACTCTCATGCGGAAGGAAACTTCACAATAGCATTTGAATTTGCCTCTCATGCGGAAGGAGTATCCTCAATAGCAGGTGGAATTGCCTCTCATGCGGAAGGAGAAAACACAAGAGCAAATGGAAGAAGCTCTCATGCGGAAGGGACAGATGTAGTAGCAGATGGAGAATCCTCTCATGCGGAAGGGACTCTCACAACAGCAAGTGGGAATGCCTCTCATGCGGAAGGGACTCTCACAACAGCAAGTGGGAATGCCTCTCATGCCGAAGGAGAAAATACCATAGCAAGAGGGTTTGCTTCCCATGCCGAAGGAGTTTCCTCAACAGCGGCTGCGTTTTACTCTCATGCGGAAGGAGAAAATACCATAGCAAGAGGGATTGCCTCCCACGCTGAAGGTGTAGAAACAACAGCAGCTGGAACTGCCTCCCATGCAGAGGGATCCCTTACGACAGCACTTGGAATTTCCTCCCATGCAGAGGGAACAGACACAACAGCGCTTGGAATTTCCTCCCATGCAGAGGGAGTAAACACAATAGCAAATGCAAATTACTCCCATGCGGAAGGGCTAAATACCGTAGTAAATTCAATTCATCTAGGTTCTCATATTATGGGGCAAAATGGAGTCACCAGATTCCCATTTTCTTGGCATTTAGCAAATGGTCTTGCTGTTGGACCATCCTTAAATTCCGCTGTAATTGAAGGGCTAACAGGAAATCTTTATCTCGACGGTACTGTATTCTTTTCTGCTGCTGCGGATTATGCAGAAATGTTTGAGACGGTTGATAAAAATCCAATCGATGTCGGATACTTTGTAACTTTAGACGGGGACAAAATACGAAAAGCAAACGCAAATGATAATTATATCCTAGGAGTAGTAAGTGCGAATCCAGCAATGATTGCAGATGCAAGTGATTTACGTTGGCATAATCTTTTCGTAACAGACGAATGGGGAAGAACTCAATATCATGAAGTTGTTGTGCCAGAAATAAAAGATGACAAAGGAAGAGTGATTCACCCTTCCTTTACAAAAAGTGAACCTATATTAAATCCTGAGTGGGACTCTTCACAAGAGTATATCCCACGTCTACAAAGACCTGAATGGGTTCCAGTTGGTCTTGTTGGTAAACTTCTGGTTCGAGATGATGGTACCTGTCAAGTAGATGGTTATTGTAAGTCCAATGATGAGGGAATTGCTACAACATCAACTAAAGGATATCGTGTTATGAAACGTACAGGACCAAATCAAATTATGATTCTAGTTCGCTAAAAGACAAACCACCATTAAACTTTTGGCTATGAGAAAGCCTCTAGTATACATTTTACTATTGAAACAAGAGATTTTAATAACGTTAGGATTGTTTCATACAAAACAATGTAATTTGTGTTAAATTGTCAGAAAAATAATCAAAATTTAAAGTGTAAAAAAGAAGCAACAAAGCAAATAACTGAAGTGAACCCGAATAGTGGTGTATGAAAAAAAACTTGATTGAATTCGCATGCTAAGTATGCAAAGTTAATCAAGTTTTTTCATTTGAAAATAAGAGTTCATTATTTAGAAGAAGTAAGGTGGAAGATGATTGAAATGCAAAAGGATGGTTATTCAAATCATACCATTAAACTCCATTAATATAATTAGGTTAACAGGTTTCATTAGATTGTTATTTTCTTCTTGTAACTGAAAAGATTTATTGCTGTTTCAAATGTATGTATTCATTCATAACCTTACAGTAAAAGGGGGATGATTGAAAGTATGGTGTTTAATGAGGAACCAATTTCTCAACAGCTTGCCAGAATTATCAGTGGCCAAGAAGGATTCGTTGGTGGAAAATGCGTGGCAACAATAAATCAGCATAAAATAAAGGCAACTATCTTAGGAAAACGTTTTAGAATAACAAATTCCTCCTCATTTAAATCAAGAGATAATAACACTGGAAGGGCATTATGTCTAGGACGGGTAGCGCTCTTACAAAAAAAGTCAACGGATTTATTGCTACAATTCTTAAACAAGGAATAATTGTTTCGTCTATACACCATGAGTGGTTATGTGATGATTTGAATTTAATTTACGTTAATATCAAAGACATTGATGATTCACTAATTTTTGCAGGAAACGTTAGAAGGGCGTTATGCACGTAATCAAATTCTTTAGATAAATGAGTGATTATGTTAAATAGAAGATTTAAGCGTGTTGAATAGTATATTTTGAAAATAGATTTAAGTGAATGATTTTATAAAAAAGAAGGCGTTCCATATTTGGAATGTCTTTTCTTGATGTTTTAGTTGCTAATGTAGGTGATTAATTAATTATATGTTTCTTATCTTGTGGCAATAAGAACTGGGTGAGATATCCTTAGAGGTGTTTGGGTTGTCTGTAAGTTTCATATTTTATCAAATGTTATTAGAGCATTACAAAACGACAAGTGAGAAATCGTCAGAGGAATATATCAAATTATTCATTTCTTCTATAATGTATAGAGGTGGTTTTGACATAAAAAAATAATAGGTAATTCATTTGACAATTAAAATGACCTACTATAATATATATGCCATAGCATATAATTAATAAAATGAATACATTCACTGTGAATAATTGACTGGTATGCTATACTCTTTTATATATTAATTTATAGAGGTGATATATGAACTTACATGATTTAATAGGCTATCTTGTTCATCGTACTGATGTGAAAATGACGAATTATTTTACGAAGAAATTAAAGCCTTTTGGAGTTACGCCAGAGCAGTGGGGGATTATTAGTGTTCTTTGTAGCCAAAGAGCCACTACTCAAAAAGAGTTAGCAGAAGCGATTGATAAAGATCAAACTACTGTCGTAAGAATGATACAGTCAATGGTGAGAAAAGGGATTGTAAAGAAGGATTTGAATGAGCAAGATCGACGTTCACACAACCTGTTTTTAACTGAAAAAGGTGACGAGTTAAAGAAAACAATCTTGCCTGTAGTGACAGACGCTCACCATTTCGTTACGAGTAATTTGAGCGAAGAAGAGATTAAAGTATTACAATCATTATTAAACAAATTGTATGATACACGCTATTAATACTTGTTCCTTATTGATGCTATTCATAAGGAACAAACTTTATTTTATGTATTGTATATGCTATAGCATATAATTTTGTTTTAAGGAATGTTGGAGATATCTTTATTTTGTATGAGATTCGATTCAGGATCACGTTTTTCCTAGTACCAGTCAAAATTTTGTATTGTATATGCTATAGCATGTAAATGTATCAAATAAATAAGAAAGATGTGATTGCTATTTTAATATTAATCAATGTAGTAAAAGTTGTATTATTTCTGTTCTTTTTAATGACAGGTACGAAAATTATTTCTGGGAAAATGGCAGACGAGTTCAAGCGATTTGGTTTACCTTCGTTTTTTAATTTCTTAACTGGAGCTTTTGAGATTGTAGGAGCGATTGGAATGTTAATAGGAATTTGGATTCCAACAGTAGCTTTATTAGCAGGATTGTTGTTAGGGGGTACGATGCTGGCAGCTGCATTAACTCTAATTGTACTAGCGAGAGATCCCTTTAAGAAAGCAATACCTGCGCTTGTTTTGTTTGTTCTTAGTTTAGGGATAAGTTTGTATCATATTTTTTAAACATAACTTAAAACTGTTTGCGTTCAAATTGCTACCGTTTTGTGGGTATTTTATAAATAGTATGATTTTCAAATTAGTGGTGGAATAATAGCAATACGAATGTAAACAGTATCATCGTTAGAATCAAAAAAATTATAATTAGTAAAAGAAATGGTAAGAATTTTATATTAAAAATAGGAGTGAGTAAAGATGGCATATTTATTACAAGTTGATTTTCCGTTTGAAGGTCCTTTTGGTGAAGAAATGGAAAAAGGATTTTGGGATTTAGCAAAAAGTATTAACGAAGAAGAAGGATTCCACTGGAAAATATGGACAGAGAATGAAGAAACAAAAGAAGCTGGAGGTATCTATGTATTTGAAGAAAAACAAGATGCTGAAAAATACGCTGAAATGCACAAGAACAGACTTGAAGCAGCTGGTGTAAAAGATATTAGAGTAAGAATTTTTAACATCAATGAAAAGTTAACGGAACTGAATCGTGGGTATACGAAATAATTCCGGCAGTCGGAGCAAGCGTAAAAGGAGGGGGATAATCCCCTTCTTTTTTTTATTCTTACATTGATGGTGAGGAACTCGTACAAAAAAATCCCTATATAAATAGGGATTTGTGTATCGGTATATTGTTCCTTGGAAAAGGTTGTATGAAGTCTAATATATGAGAATTCTTACATTTGTGAAAGTGTCGTTGTGAAAATTGGACTGAAATAATTATTTATAAAAGAGTAAGACCCTTACTGGGAGGTAAGGGTCACAGGAAATGCAAATTTATTTGTAATTTGCTAAGTTGATTATAACACGTACGCTTGTCTATACATGTTACAAAAATGTGAACATATCTGTTGATTAGTAACTAAAGATAACGAAGATTGGATGAATTAAGCTGTTTTTAAAGGGTTATAACAGAGAAAATGTGAGAAAAGACCTGATAACAGGTCCGTTTTTGTTATTGTTTTTCAGACTTCGCTTGTTCTAGAATGTATGCTTCTTCTTGTTCCGGTGTCGCTAATTCGTATGCTTTACCAGTGCTGTTATTGTCCCATTCCCATAATAAATTATGCTCCTCAACCGATTGAGAGAAATCGCCTTCATACCAACGAACCAAAATCTTGAGGTACTGTTCTTTATGTTGTAAGGTTCCACTATTACTTTCATCAATTACTCGACGTACTGTTTCGATGTTTTCTGGAGTCATTTTAATAAATCCTTGTTTTTCGTGAGATAAGACTTTTTGATGAGTCATTTTGTGCATTGCATTGATTATATGACGATCAGAATTGAGGTCAAGTATTACATCTTCCCCTTTAATTCTTTCAGTCTGCTTTTCCTTAACGTCTGAACCTGCATATGTACCGACTTTGTAACCAGTAAAAATACCAACTGCTATAGCAATAACTAAGCTTGATGTGATTTTAATCCACTTTTTCAAAATTTGTCCCCCTTTTATTGAAGTGTACCATAAAAGAAGAGCTATATACTTCCATCTGTCTGTATGATTTACATAAAGCAGCATTATCAGTAATCAATGATGCATAACGTGCGATTATATAAGCATTTATTATCCTGAAGATTTTAAAATAAAACCTATCTAATTATAGAAGTGATTTGAACGTAAGGAAATTGTAAGAAATGCATAAGAAAAAAGAAATTTTTATTGTGTAGGATACAAATATAGGGAAGCACAAAAGAGGGAGGATAAATAGGATTTATTTATACGAAAACCAAACTAGTAATAAGCGCATTCTAAATAAAAAATCATTTATGGTACTAACGTACATGTGAAAAAGAGAGGTTTTACCGTTTGTTACGACAGTATGGATAAAACCAGAATAGTAGTTTATGTGATGTTTGTAATTGAACAAATAAAAGATAAAATTGATCATTTATCTAAGGGGGCATTTTTTTATGGAAAATAAATTATCTGGGGTGTTAGCCGCTACTTTGGCTCTAACGATGAGCTTACCAACAGGAGCAATAGCGTCTTCTAGCAGTAAGACTTCGGTTGTATCTAGCCAAGAAGTTGCTAGCAAAGATTTGGAGAAGATTGCTGCAGAGAATGCTGCACTGCTCACGAAGTCCTATGAGACGACTAGCGTACAGTATGCGCTGATTGATAATGGTAAACTTATTTTGTCGGGGCAGACAGGTAAGAACGACATAGAAGGGAAAGAACCACTAACTAAAGATACTCTATACGGAATTGGTTCAACCAGTAAGGTATATACGGCTGCGGCTGTTATGAAACTAGTAGACGAAGGAAAAGTTGATTTGGATGCTCCTGTTGCCCGCTATATTCCTGATTTCAAAATGAAAGATAAACGATATAAGCATATTACACCGCGTATGCTGTTGAATCACTCCTCGGGTTTGCAAGGTTCGACGTTCAATAATTCATTTTTATTTAAAGATAATGATACTTATGCCCATGATATCTTGTTGCAACAATTGTCCAACCAAAACTTGAAGGCAGATCCTGGCGCGTTCTCAGTGTATTGTAATGACGGTTTTACGCTGGCTGAGATCTTGGTAGAAAGAATCAGCGGTATGAATTTTACTGAATTTCTACATCAAAAGTTTACAGAGCCATTAAAACTGAATCATACGATAACATCGCAAGACAAATGGGAAGACGAAAAGCGGGCTGGACTGTATTCTCCGAAATACCAGGGACAGCTTCCTAGTGAAATGGTAAATGTGATTGGTACGGGAGGAATCTCTTCTACTGCAGAAGATGTGGTGCGATTCTCACAAATATTTATGGGACAGGGAAAAGAAATTCTCTCTAATAAAGCAGTCAAGGCGATGGAACAAGAAGAGTATAAAAAAGGAATGTGGCCGGGAGATAGCGAAAATGTGGTCAACTATGGTCTTGGCTGGGATAGTGTGAAACTATACCCATTTAGTGAATATGGGATAAAAGCGTTGACTAAGGGTGGGGATACGATACTGCAACATGCTACATTGGTCGTGCTTCCAGAACAAAAGATGGCAGCAGCTGTATTGTCCTCCGGCGGCAGCAGCATGACAAATCAACTGTTGGCAAACAAATTACTGCTAGCTAGGCTTAAAGAGAAAGGGACAATTAAGGATATAAAACCAGACAAATCCTTTGGCAAGCCAGTCAAGGCTAAAGTGCCCCAAGACGTGGTAAAAAAAGCAGGATTTTATGGAAATAGCTACAGCAATTTCAAAATAGAAATTACGAAGAAGGGAGAACTGTTTTTACCAACTAAACCGGAAGAAAAATATGTATATACGGCGGATGGAAGCTTTATAAATGAGAAGGGTACTTCCAAGCTTAACTTTGTCACTGAGAAGAATGGAAAAGTTTATTTGAGAGAGAGCACATATGAATTATCACCGGGATTGGGGCAAAGTGTGCTGACTCACTATTTAGCCCAGAAATTAGAAAACAATGTGTTACCGAAGAAAACAGCTGCTACATGGGCGAAGCGTGAGGGTGGCAAGTTCTACCTCGTTAACGAAAAATTTAATTCTATGAACTATCTAGGACAACTAATGCCTCTTAACACAAAAATTACGATTAAGGATGGGTATTGGGACGGCAAAAAAATTACAGGTCCGAATACGGCGACACATCAAATTCAAATTCCTGTGATGAATGGGCGGGATACAAAGGAAGCTCATTTCTATACAGAGGATGGTACTGAATATATGGAGATGGCCAGCTTTTTATACGTCAGTGAATCTAACGTAAAATCCCTTGATACAGGTCAATTATCGAAAGTTACGCTGCAAAAAAATGGGCATGCGAAATGGTTTACGATTCCGCAAGAGGCAGCAGGGAAAACGATGACTGTGGAGTTGCCATCAGGAAGTTCATTCGCGGTGTATGATGAGAATGGAGTATGCGTCAATTTTACTGTTGTTAGTGACAATAACAAAGTAAAACTACCAGAGAACGGAACCGTTGTATTTGCTGGCGCACCGAACTCAGAATTTACAGTCGCATTGAACTAGTTACAACTCGGGATAGACTTTAATAAAACAGTATTACTTCGAAAAGATATTTTATTTGTATCTTAAGTATTCCCTTAAATGATATTACATTTAAACTCTTAGCTTGATAGCAATGTGGCGCTACCCATTAAAAAAGAAATAGGAGTGGATATCCTATTTCTTTTTATTAATATAATAAAATGTAACGACTAAATCCAAAGTAATGATAATAATTAGAAGTAACAAGTGCATAAGTGCATCAGTTTTTCCGTTTAGTAAAGACTTTACAAAGAAATCCCATTCTGTTTCATAGGGAGGTTCTACCCAATTTCGTTGCAGTCCTAACATCATTCCATTTATGAAATAGACAATGCTTAATAGAATCCTTCCAACAAATAAAGCAGCTACTTTTATATTCCACTTCTTTATCAGTATTATATAAAGAAGTGGAAATAGTATAAGTATCCAAAAAACGATAATAAAAACTGTATTCATCAGTTTCTACTCCTTATGTGGATCATAAAGTTATAATCCCGTTAATTGTGGGCTGACTAAAGCTTCGTTTTATCTCTCCGTCTCAAAAAACTCAATCCATTCCCCATCAGGACCCGCGAAGAATATGTAACGTGTTCCATCTGGTAATGTTTCGATTTCTTCTCCTAGTAAGAAGGTTACTGCATGTTTCTTTAGTCTTTCAATTTCATCCTCTAATGAATCCACTTTAAAGCAAATGTGATGTACTTTTCCTTCTGCCGGAAGGGAAGAGTTGTAGCCTTCAATTAATTCGAGTATCGTTTCTTTTGATTCTTCCACACCTAAAAAAGCGAGTTTTAAGTCTGGATTCGGGTGTCCCATTCTCTTAATGAGTTGTAAGCCAACTACTTCTTCATAAAATGCGATAGATGTTTCTAGGTTTGCAACCATAAGTCCAACGTGTTCGATTCTTCTAACTGGCATGTAGATTCCTTCTTTCTGAAAATTATATACAATATGTTATTGAAAATTAAGAAAATAAGCAAGATAAAAACCTTACAAATTTTAGCGTGTTATATGGTATAGTGAGAAAGTATGTTTGGGGAGAAGGAAGGAGATTATACGATGAATACACCTACTCAAACTCCTTCATTATCGGAAACGATGAAAGAGTGGCATTATGCATTAGCGTATGAAATTAAACATTGGAAAACGATAGGTGGTAGTAAAATTTCTATCATGAATGGTCGTTTTTTATATACAGATTATGAAAGTACAGTATACGTATTTCAGCTTATTTCGGAAGTAAGCTTACCTGAAGGTTCACCGATTCGAATTGAGTTCGATGGTGAGGAAGCGACAGGGGAAGTATTATCTGTACATGGATTAGAAATAGAACTGAAATTAAATGATTATATACAAGGTGAAATACGAGAAGCTGTTTTATACAGTGAACCGTGGCAGCTTTTAGAGCAACTGCAAGAGAGGTTGAAGGAAGCGCGTAAAGATAAGCTGAAACGTAATCGTATAAAGCGTCTTGTTGATGGGACGAGTAGTCCGAAACATATTGAGAAGATGAAAAATCCGAAAAATGAATTGGCGTATCGCTCGTTTTATAATCCGACAACGTACGTATGGGGACCACCTGGAACAGGGAAGTCTTACAATTTATCACGTATTATTTCGGCTCATTATCAAAAAGGAAAGTCGGTACTTGTGTTAGCTCATAGTAATGCAGCAGTGGACGTATTAATGAGTGAAGTAACAAAGCAAATTGAAAAGAAAAAGAAATGGACGCCTGGTGAAATTGTTCGTTACGGTTATAGTCAGCATGAACATATACGAAATCATGAAACGTTACTTGCGTCGAAGTTAGTTGAAACGACGAACGGATCTTGGGGAGAAGAAAGACTCTATTTAGAAGAGACACGACAAGAGCTTCGTGAAAAGATTTTATCGTATAAAGCAACATCTGCTGATAAGAAGCGTATACAAGAGATAGAAAGTGATCTTCGAAAGCAAAAGGCAAAAATTAAAGAAGTAGAAAAAGAATATATTGAAAATGCGAAAGTAATCGGCGCAACTTTATCGAAATGTGCTATTGATTCACTTATTTATGAGCGTACATTTGATTTAGTTGTCGTAGATGAAGTAAGTATGGCGTTTGTTCCGCAAATTGCATTAGCTGCTTCACTTGGAAAACGTATCGTCGTTTGTGGTGACTTTTTACAGTTACCTCCAATTTCGATGGCAAACCATGAACTCGTTCGCAAATGGCTTGGCGAAGATATGTTTTACCATGCCGGGATTGTGGAGTCTGTTAATAAATCAGAAGCACATCCGAACCTGTTTATGTTGCAGGAACAAAGACGTATGCATGCGGATATATCTAAGTTTACAAACTCATTTATTTATAAAAATAGAGTATACGACCATCCGTCTGTTTCAGAACGTAAAGAACTTGCGCAATTGCAGCCGTTCGCAAATGAAGCAAGTGTTTTATTTGATACGAGCCAAATGGGAGCTTTTTCGTTAAAAGACGCTGCTTCAGGATCTCGTTTTAACATTATGTCTGGTTTAGTAGCAATGCAAATGATGTTAATTGGACTGTTAGATGGTGTGCAATCCATTGGTGTTGTGACGCCTTACAGGGCGCAGTCTCGCTTTTTATCAACGTGTATTAGAGAAATGTTACAGAGAACGAAATACCAAAACATACCTGTTTTAGCAGCGACAGTTCATAAGTTCCAAGGATCTGAAAGAGATATGATGATTTTTGATACAGTAGATAGTTATCCGCAAGAACGACCTGGCGTATTATTCTTTGACCATAAAAACCATCGCCTCGTCAATGTAGCAGTGACAAGAGCGAGAGGGAAGTTTATTCAATTATCAGATTGCCATTATATGCGTAAAAATCTTTCGAGAAAACAAGCGTTGTCACAATTAACAGCTCATATAGAACGTCACGGAGATGTGTATGATCGCACGACATCAAGACAATTGTGGGAACGAAAAATATCGAAACGATTACGTTGGTTTATGGAAATGAATCTTGAGGAAACGAAAGGGCTATTAAAAGATATTTTAGCAGCAAAACGAAAAATTATTATTTCGCTTCCAAGTACAAAACAAGTGGATAAGCGAGTATGGCAAGCGTTAATGCGTACAAATGCACAGATAACAGTGTATAGTGACGGACCAGTTCCACTGAAAAATGTAAAGTTACAAAGACAAAATAAAGCTTTCCCGTTTATCGTAATTGATGATGAAATCTTCTGGGCAGGCGCACCGCTCACATCTCAAATGATATTTGAAGGGAGTACGGAATTTCCGTACGTATGTGCAAGACTGCAAGCACCTGAGACAATTGGTGTATTAAAAGGATTTTTAGATATTCGGTAAATTCGGATAGGAATTTCTTGACTTTTATTTGGAATGAACTTAGAATGAATATAATTTAATATAATTTTATGAAAATTCTTATCACGAGAGGTGGAGGGACTGGCCCTATGATACCTCGGCAGCGGATTCGTTATGAATACTGTGCCAATTCCAGCAAGGTAACTTGAAAGATAAGAAAGAAGCTCAGTTTGACTGTATATACAGAAGCCTCTTTCTATCTTTTAGAAAGAGGCTTTTTTACGTGAAAATAAAAGGAGGAAGAAAAATGGGAGCGACAGGAGTAGCGTCACAAAGAAAAACAATTGAAGAGAGTATCGAAAGAAATAAGGAAAAGTACATAGAAACAAGTCATGATATTCATGCGAATCCGGAGATCGGTAACCAAGAGTTTTATGCATCTAGAACGTTAAGTTTATTACTAGGTAGTGCAGGATTTCAGTTGCAGCACAATATAGCTGGACATGAAACGGGATTTATTGCGCGAAAAAGTTCAGGAAAACAAGGACCAGCAATCGCATTTTTAGCGGAGTATGACGCTTTACCAGGACTTGGCCATGCGTGTGGTCACAATTTAATCGGCACCATTAGCGTTGCAGCAGCAATCGCGTTATCAGAAACGCTTGAAGAAATTGGCGGGGAAGTTGTCGTTTTCGGAACACCAGCTGAAGAAGGAGGACCGAACGGTAGCGCAAAATCGAGTTATGTAAAGGCAGGCTTATTTAAAAATATTGATGCGGCGCTTATGATTCATCCGAGCGGAAAGACAGCAACAACGAGTCCTTCACTAGCAGTCGATCCACTTGATTTTCATTTTTACGGAAAAACAGCTCATGCTGCAGCTTCACCTGAAGAAGGAATTAACGCATTAGATGCGGTGATTCAGCTGTACAACAGTATTAACGCACTTCGCCAACAACTTCCGTCAGACGTGAAAATTCATGGCGTTATTACAGAAGGCGGAAAAGCACCTAACATTATTCCCGACTACGCCGCAGCAAGATTCTTCATCCGTGCAGCAACGAGAAAAAGATGTGCGGAAGTAACAGAAAAAGTAAAAAATATCGCACAAGGGGCAGCACTAGCAACAGGCACAAAAGTAAAAATCCATCAATTCCAAAATGAAATCGATGAACTACTCGTAACAAAAACATATAACGACATCGTAGCTGAAGAACTAGAGTTACTAGGTGAAGATGTAAACCGTAAAGAAAGACTTGGTATTGGTTCAACCGATGCAGGAAACGTTAGCCAAGTCGTACCGACAATCCACCCGTACATTAAAATTGGTCCGGATGATTTAATTGCACATACGAATGAATTTAGAGAAGCGGCACGTTCAGAATTAGGGGATAAAGCATTAATTACATCCGCAAAAGCATTAGCAAATACAGCGTATCGATTAATTACGGAAGAAGGGTTGTTAGAGAAGGTGAAGGAGGAGTTTAGAGAGGCGCAGAGAAATCAGGGATAGGTGATTGAAAGGAGTGGATGATCCACTCCTTTTTCTTTTTTGGAAAGCTGGTGCCTATCACTTTATTAGAACGACAATTTCTCCTCAAACTCACTCTTTAAAACAATTAAAGGAGACGATAAGCCGAATTGCATTAAAGAGTCTAAAAATGCAGCGAGAGAATCCATCGAATCGCTCATGACCTTCATCATATAATTAAATTCCCCGCTAATTCGATATAAATCAGTTACTTCAGGAGCGGCATTACAATATTGGATAAAATCAGAGCATTGGCTCGTTTTAAACATGATGAATGCTTGAATGTTTTTATTAATTTTAGAAGGCTCAAATTTCGTTCGGTAAGCCGCTATAACGCCTTGATCTTCAAGTTTATTCATACGCTCCTTTACAGCTGGTTGTGTCATGGATATGATCCGTCCTATTTCTGAAACGGAAATTCTTGCATTTTCATACAACAAGTTCATTATTTTATGGTCGATTTCATCTAGTTTTACTGCATTTTGCATTGTGTAGCCTCCTTATTTTATTTTTTAAAGTGAATCACAAACTATAACTATAATATCATAAGTGAACGAACTAAATTACCTATAAATATATATTTAAAATAATTGGTTTTTACATAAAAATATAAGTATAGGTTTTTATCAAACGTAAATTTAGGAAGGATGGAAAAAATGAAGAATCTTGATGGGAAAGTAGCGTTAGTAACAGGAGCGAGTCGAGGAATTGGTCGCGCGATTGCGATGAGATTGGCAAACGACGGTGCATTAGTTGCGATTCACTACGGACGAAATAAGTCAGCTGCAGATGAAACAATTTGTGAGATTGAATCTAATGGAGGAAAGGTGTTCTTAATTGAAGCAGATCTCAAATCAATTGATGGTGTCAAAAAGCTAGTAGAACAATTAAAGAGTGAATTACAAATAAGAGTTGGTACATCAGAGATTGATATTTTAGTAAACAATGCAGGGATAGGTACACAAGGGACGATTGAAAATACGACAGAAGAAGTTTTTGATGAAATTATGGCCGTAAATATGAAAGCACCATTCTTTTTAATTCAGCAAACATTACCGTTACTACGAGCAGAGGGGCGCATTATTAACATTTCATCAGCTGAAGTACGACTTGGTTTTACAGGGTCCATTGCATACGGCTTAAGTAAAGGTGCTTTAAATACGATGACACTGCCTCTAGCTAAACATCTTGGAGAAAGAGGTATAACAGTGAATACAATTATGCCTGGATATACGAAGACAGATATCAATGCAAAATTGCTAGATGATCCGGAAATACGAAATTTTGCTACGAATTCATCTGTGTTCGGACGAATTGGGCAAGTTGAAGATATTGCAGATGCAGTAGCATTTCTTGCTTCTTCTGATAGCCGCTGGGTAACGGGGCAGAATATAGATGTTTCTGGTGGGTTTTGTTTGTAGGGGCACTACTCCATACCTATTAAGCTAACCAAGTAAATTACTAGATATGAGACGACCCTCGTTTCATATCTGGTGATGTATAGAAAGGTAGGGATGCTAAAGAAGCCTATTCAATTGATACTTTTGTTTTATAATCAAAAGAATACCTCCAGTATTTTGAAAAACCTCCACGTTAAGATTATGAACGATTTTATACAGTTTTTTGACTGATTCAGTAACAAACAAGGAACCTAAAACTGCACTATAATAGGGATGTATAAAAATTATATAGGTAGATAGAACACAAAAGGAGCTTCCCTTGTTAGAGTAGGGTTCCTCATTTTTCCTTGCTAACAATAATGAGACATTATGTTGACTTAACATGAATACCATATACACTCAAAATCACGCGAGATATCGTTTAATTATAATGTTAAAATGAAAGAGGAGGTGTAAGATAATGAATAAGCTTTTAGGTTTCTTGTTTGTTGCGGTTGGTATGTGCTTTTTCATGTTAACTTTGACAATGAACATTCAGAATGTTACATGGGCTGTAATGTTAGGAGTGAGCATTGTATCTAATATAGCGGGTACAACCTTATTGTTCAGATACATTAATGAGTATAAGAAACAAGCAATTTAATTGTTTTTATAGTGTTGAAAAAAGCAAACTCCTCTCTGTTCGGGGAAGAGTTTGCTTTAATATTAAAAATTAGTTTCCTATAACGAATTTTACGTCAATTAACATCTTTTGCGTGGGACTATTTATTTTTTACAGTAGTAAATATTACATTTTACTTTTAGTAACTATCTTAGCGTATAAAATCCGCGTTTTGCCACCAGTCCCCTAAGTAGTTGAATAATCACTTTTTAGAGGTGTTGTATTATGATTTTTAACTGGAAACCAAGTTGGTATGAATTAGATCAAACTATAGTTGTAGGTAACACTGATTATTTTTATCTTGTTAAAGATAAAAAATCATTTGCAAATAATTTAATTAACAATGAGGACATTGAAGTGCGTGGAGAGGTATTAAAGATAACGCATTCTGAATTAGGAGAATTGTTAGGGATATATACAATTGGGTTAAGCTATAAGTTCTTTTTAAAAGATGGTAAATATATAGCAGTAGACGCTGAACAGGATATTGGTCAAATTGAGTATCCCATTGATTATAAAATAAATGATTGGAATTTTAATGTTGAAATAAATATTCTCGAAGTGACTGGTTTTTCATCACAACAGAGGCATGAGAGTTTATTAAAAAACGAAAGATTAAGGGTAGCAAAGGAAAGAATAGAAAGATATAAACGATTATTAAATATTGAATAAGATGTCTTAAAGTCGGTTTCCTAATTTAGAAATCGGCTTTTGGGGATTTTTTTATAACAAACGGTGTCATAACTTAATGTTACTAATATTTTGCTTAGCGTGGTTTTTTCAAAAATACTGGCGATACCCTATACCCATCAACTTAAGAATTTTCACTACCCTTAAGTGTAAAAAAACGTTATTCTTTCTAAAAAAGCTAGACTAGAAAGGATGACATTTTCTTATGAATCTCTCGCTTCAAGAAGAACTACAACCATTTGCGGAAGAATTACAACGATATATTACACCTGTATTTTTAGAAGAACTTGCAATCTTGATAATCCAGTCGCATCACATATCTCTTGCCGGTTTTTTCGAAAGTGTATATTCCTAATCCACTAATATTTGTACAACGATAGCCTTTTTGTAATTGCTCATTCAGCCATTGCTCCTCTTTTTCTATATCAAAAAATATCTTAGCTTTCTTCATTCGATTCACTTCCTTCGTACAGGGATAAAATATGTAATAGCCTATTTTGCTCCATTTTCAAAATGGCACTTCCTTCCGCAGTTATCATATAAACTTTTCTCCGACCTGACTCTCTTGGACAGTATAACTGATTCATATTCATCGGTAATCTCAAATGAGATGAATAATATCATGAAAACTCTCACTTTATTCACCGTTTTTTTAACTGTTCCAACACTTGTATTTAGTTTTTTTGGAATGAATGTCTCTATACCTCAAACTTCATGGGGGGAAACAATTGTTTTATCAATAATTTTTATTATATGGATAGCGCTGGCGTTATGGAGAAGGAAAATATTCTAATTTATTACTACTTCAAAAGTATGAGCATCAGCAAACCTTTTTACGTAAGGATTGACGATTTTTTTATAGGTAAGAAATTACGCGTGTTAAATATTTAACTTTATTAAAAATTGACTGATTAAAATAAAGAGGTAATAAAATGAATAATCTTGATAAAATTCAAGCAATGGTAATTTCCATTGGAAAGAAAATGCAAATGGAGTTATTTGAGCAAATACCAGTACCAAAACTTACAACATCACAGTTTTATATTTTAAAAATTATAAACTATTACGGTGCATTAAGAGCAAGTGAGCTGGCGAGAGAAATGAATGTAAAGCCAAGTACAATTACAGTTACAATTAATCGATTAATTGAACAAGGATTAGTCAATCGTTATCACGATAGAGAAGATCGCCGCGCCGTTATCATTGAACTAACAAAAAAAGGAGAATCTGTAGTTGAAGAAACTATTATCGCTCGTAATGAGCATATTGCTAAATACTTATCCCTTTTAGAATTTCAAGAGAAAGAGAAATTATTACAATTACTTGAAAAGTTAAGGGCGATAATATGCGGGAAACCAGAGAAAGAGTAACAAGACTTGAGAGAGCTTTAAAGTGTATGTAGTTTGATTTTTCATGAACTGTTCTACATCTGTTAGGTTTTATGATGTATTCACGATAATAAATCGTAATATCGCATAATAAGATACATCTTTATTGCAAGATTCATTATTTTGTTATAGATTCTTACGCTGTGTTTTCAAAAGATAGAATGTCAATTTTGGTAATCCTAGCATTGTACACAATTTTATTACAAACATGTTATCTTTCACTTCATTCCAATATATCATAGCGGAACTTGGGTCTTTGTAGTAATGGAACAAGAACGGCAATAAGACTTAATTGTGTTAGCAAAAATCAGGGTTTTTTGCTAATGATAAAAACGGTATTAAATAAAGCTTGGATGTGTTAATACTACGTTATCAAAATAGCTTGTAGATTAAGCCTTTTTTAAAACTGATGCATATGGGGGAAAACCCCATATACAACAGTTTTAAAACATTAGATACTTTATTTACCAAGTTAATACTAGTTACATCAGTATAGGAAACAGTGGAAATCTAAATCTTTGTTTATATGTTAATTACCTCAAACGTATCCCTTCGAAGGCGTTTATAACCAAATCATGTACATAGGAATCATCCAACTTTTCACCAGTTACTAGCAAACGATAAAAAATTGGTCCGTAAATGAGATCGATGCTTAATTCAATATCGAGGTTTTCTTTTAATTCTCCTCTTTTAATTCCCTTCTCCAGAAGTTGCTTTGCTTGCAGTCGACGTGGTTGGAAGTATCGAACACGATATTCCTCTGCTAGTTTCGAATCAAATTGTCCTTCGCCAACTAACTCATTGATAATGGTTCCTTCTCGACTGATTAAAAAATTGGCTAAACTTGTGGCGTGAATTAAAATATCATTCAACGCTGAACCTGTGTCAGGTACAGGCAATCTGGCAGCAGCAGCAGAAAGAAAACCATCCATTACCACAGCAGCCTTATTTGGCCACCATTTATAAATCGTAGCTTTGCTGACTTTAGCACGTTCTGCAATTTTATCGACTGTGACTGCTTTAAAGCCACTTTCCAATAATAACTCATAGGACGCAGAAAGGATGGCCTTTTGGGTTTCAATATTACGTGGTCGACCTCTTTTACTTTGCACATTAATCATTCCTTTCAAAACATAAACTATACGTTTAGTATACTTAATACGAACAAAAAACGAAATAGCCTATTTACAAAACTGAACGTTTAGTATATATTTTAGTTAATTAATGAACTGTACGTTCAGTTTATTAATTAACTAACATCTTGTAATGGTATGGATATATTTAGGTTCCAAAAATCACAAATTACATTGCTAAAAAACATTTAGAAAAGGGGGGGAAAGAGAGGAAATTGGACCTTTTAAAAGCAGAATGGAAATTAGCTCAGACTTAATTTATTACAATAAAAAATGGCATCGCAGTAGTACTTGCCAAAGTGATTTAGTAATTTTGAAATAAAAGTATGGGAGGAAATACTTATGTCTAATTTTAAAAATAAAGCAATTGATAAGGACATTTCATCAGGTTTAATCATTCTTTTAGCAACTGCATGTGGTATTATTGTGGCTAATCTTTATTATGCACAGCCTTTAATTGGGCTAATTAGTAATGAAATTGGGCTTTCTAATAGTAGCGCTGGATTAATTGTAACGCTAACTCAAATTGGATATGTTGTTGGCTTATTATTTCTTGTGCCTTTGGGGGATATTGTTGAGAATAAAAAATTGATACTTATATTGTTATTTTTAAGTGCATTTGCACTCATTTCTATGGTTTTTGTAAAAAGCGCAACCTTGTTGTTAATTGCTTCATTCTTTATCGGACTGGGTTCGGTCGCAGCGCAAGTGCTCGTACCTCTTGTATCATATCTTTCATCTGAGAATGCACGCGGTCGCGTAGTTGGCAATGTCATGAGTGGTCTGTTATTAGGTATTATGCTTGCGCGACCGATCTCTAGTCTAGTAGCCGATATGTGGGGATGGAATGCAATATTTGCTTTATCTGCTACTGTAATTATTGTTTTAGCGTTTGTATTATCGAAAGTACTCCCTACTAGGAAACCAAAGGCAAAAACAAATTATATAGCCTTACTTAATTCAATGTGGCAACTGCTACGTACTACTCCAATTTTACGCCGTCGCGCCATTTATCATGCTTGTGTATTTGGGGCTTTTAGTTTATTCTGGACCACTGTTCCATTATTATTATCTAGTCCTGCTTTTCATTTTTCTCAGACTGCCATAGCATTATATGCACTTGTCGGAATTACAGGTGCAATAGCCGCTCCAATAGGTGGTCGTCTAGCTGATCTTGGCTGGACACGACCCGCCACTGGGATAGCTCTCACTGTTGTTATTATTTCTTTAATACTCCCACTTTTTATTCAAAGTAGCTCGCCCTTTGGAATAGCTGTTTTAGTAATTGCTGCAATTCTGTTGGACATGGGAGTATCTGCAAACCTTGTGCTTAGCCAACGTTTAATTTTCTCGTTGAGTCCAGAAATTCGTAGTCGATTAAATGGACTATTTATGGCTATTTTCTTTTTAGGAGGTGCTGTTGGATCCTTTATTGGAGGATGGGCATATGCCTTAGGAGGATGGAATCTAACATTATGGATAGGAATCGCTTTTCCGACCATAGCCTTGCTTTATTTTGCTAGAGAAAAATAGTTTTATAATCAAATTTAAACAGCCCAGATTCGTTTGAATGCTTCTTCATTAGTATGTCCGAGTTTTATAGATTAATTGCGGTTATTTTGAAGTTTTTATATCAGAACCAGACTTTTTTTCTATATTGCTGTAATTGAAAAAGACTCACCTTGTTGAATATATTTGAAATGCAATAAAAAAGAGCTTGTGCCAAAACACAGACTCTCTTTAAGTTGAAATGAATATATATATAGCCACCACTTTAGAGAAGGAAACGGTAGAGAGAATAGAATATGGCTAGATTTAATCTTTAAAAATGAACTTCATCAGGTGGTCGACTGCAATAAAATTGATAAAGAAGATTATTTACTGCAATGGAACGCAGCCCAATTAAAGATATTGAAATTAAGCATTTACTCCAAAATGCATTAGTAGACGAAATAAATAGTCATGAAATATTCATGAAAAGTATTAATATTATTTACTATCATGAGGGATATACCGAATATAATATAGAGGATTTATAAAACAAAAAGGGCTGAGATAGCCTTTTTGTTTTAC
The DNA here is from genome assembly GCF_038005585.1 of Bacillus sp. FSL W8-0519. NCBI lineage: Bacteria > Bacillati > Bacillota > Bacilli > Caryophanales > Bacillaceae > Bacillus > Bacillus sp. FSL W8-0519. The sequence continues at coordinate 3,028,124 of NZ_JBBOTL010000001.1, read as the reverse complement.
ACTTTGACGAGTATTTTTTATGAAAAAATACGTTATTCTTTTTGTAAAATTAATAAGAAAGGATGACGTTTTTGTATGTCTATTTCTGTATCCGATGAATTACAACTATTTACTTAAGAAATTCAAAGATTTTTATCGCTAAATATCTTACGAAATCTTGCCAGAGAGTTTGGTTTCTTGCGATGAACCCGTAAATTTCAAACAAAAGATATACCCAATTCATGAGTAAGAATGAAAAAAGAAAAAAATTCTATAATGTTTTATTTAATATCAGTTTATAGGGAAATTCATGTAATTAAATATGAAATAATACATATTATAATGATTTATTAAGATAAAATGTTATATTTTTGGATGGAATATATAAATGGAGGAAATGTAATGAACAAGAATTTAAAATTCACCCAAATGATGATTGGGATTAGTACAATGGCATTATCATTTGGAAGTATTCAAACACAGGTATCAGCAGAAGAAACAGCACCCTATAATATCTTACAGATGAAACCAATGGGGACAGAAACTTCAAAAGATGAAATTGTACATGCTACAAAAGCGGACGAAACTTTGACTTTTGAAGAGCGTTTAAAAATAGGAGATTTTTCACAACGTCCTACTCCGGTTATGAAACGTGATGAAATTCAATTAAAGCAAAGCTATACTTTGGCAGAACTGAATAAAATGCCTAATAGCGAACTCATTGATACATTATCAAAAATTTCTTGGAATCAAATTACGGATTTATTTCAATTCAATCAAGATACGAAAGCATTTTATCAGAATAAAGAACGCATGAACGTTATCATTAATGAATTAGGACAACGAGGAAGGACGTTTACGAAAGAAAATTCAAAGGGCATTGAAACATTTGTTGAAGTATTACGTTCTGCTTTTTATGTGGGATATTATAATAATGAATTAAGTTACTTAAAAGAGAGAAGCTTCCATGACAAGTGTTTACCCGCATTGAAAGCGATTGCGAAAAATCCAAACTTCAAATTAGGTACAGCTGAGCAAGATAGAGTCGTAACTGCGTATGGAAAATTAATTGGTAATGCCTCTAGTGATACTGAAACAGTACAGTATGCGGTAAATATTTTAAAACAATATAATGATAATCTTTCTACGTATGAAAGCGATTATGCGAAAGGACAAGCCGTATATGAAATTGTAAAAGGAATTGATTATGATATACAGTCTTATTTGCAGGATACGAATAAGCAACCTAATGAAACAATGTGGTATGGAAAGATTGATAACTTTATAAATGAGGTTAATAGAATTGCTCTCGTGGGGAATATAACAAATGAAAATAGTTGGCTAATTAATAATGGCATTTATTATGCAGGTCGTTTAGGGAAATTTCATAGTAATCCATACAAAGGATTGGAAGTTATTACACAAGCGATGAGCTTGTATCCTCGTCTAAGTGGACCTTATTTTGTAGCAGTAGAACAAATGAAAACAAACTATGGTGGAAAAGATTATAGTGGAAATGCAGTAGATCTACAGAAAATACGTGAAGAAGGGAAACGACAATACTTACCTAAAACATATACATTTGATGACGGATCAATTGTCTTCAAGACGGGAGATAAAGTAACAGAAGAAAAAATTAAGAAATTATATTGGGCAGCCAAAGAAGTAAAAGCACAATATCACCGTGTAATTGGTAATGATAAAGCGCTAGAACCAGGTAACGCTGATGATGTACTAACAATAGTAATTTATAATAATCCAGATGAATATCAATTAAATAGACAATTATATGGATATGAAACAAACAACGGTGGAATTTATATTGAAGAGAAGGGGACCTTCTTTACATATGAGCGTACGCCAAAGCAGAGTATTTATAGTTTAGAAGAGTTATTCCGTCATGAATTCACTCATTATTTACAAGGAAGGTATGAGGTTCCTGGTTTATTTGGAAGCGGAGAAATGTATCAAAATGAACGATTAACTTGGTTCCAAGAAGGAAATGCAGAATTTTTTGCAGGATCTACACGTACAAATAATGTTGTTCCGCGTAAAAGTATGATAAGTGGCTTATCATCTAATCCAGCAAGCCGTTATACAGCAAAGCAAACTTTGTTCTCAAAATATGGATCATGGGACTTTTATAAGTATTCCTTTGCACTACAGTCATATTTGTATAATCATCAATTTGAAACATTTGATAAGCTTCAAGATTTAATCCGTACAAACGATGTGAAAAATTATGACTCATATCGTGAATCATTGAGCAACAATACACAATTGAATGCAGAATATCAAGCGTATATGCAGCAGTTGATTGATAATCAAGAAAAATATAATGTACCGCAAGTAACAAATGATTATTTAATTCAACACGCACCAAAGCCGCTAGCTGAAGTGAAAAACGAAATTGTGGATGTAGCAAATATAAAAGATGCCAAAATTACAAAATATGAGTCGCAATTCTTTAATACATTTACCGTGGAAGGCAAGTACACAGGTGGTACATCAAAAGGTGAGTCTGAAGATTGGAAAGCGATGAGTAAACAAGTAAACCAAACTTTAGAGCAGTTATCCCAAAAAGGTTGGAGTGGTTATAAAACAGTTACAGCCTATTTTGTAAACTATCGTGTGAATGCAGCTAACCAGTTTGAATATGATATTGTTTTTCATGGTGTTGCAACAGAGGAAAAGGAAAAAACAACTACTACAGTAAATATGAATGGACCATACAGTGGGATAGTAAATGAAGAGATTCAATTTCATAGCGATGGTACAAAAAGTGAAAATGGAAAAGTTATTTCTTATCTATGGAACTTTGGAGATGGTACTACAAGTACAGAAGCAAATCCTACCCATGTATATGGAGAAAAAGGAACATACACTGTGGAACTAACAGTAAAAGATAGTAGAGGAAAAGAAAGCAAAGAACAAACAAAAGTTACTGTAAAACAAGATCCGCAAACAGGTGAATCTTATGAAGAGGAGAAGGTACTCCCGTTTAATACGCTTGTAAAAGGAAATCTGATTACTCCTGATCAAACAGATGTTTATACGTTTAATGTTACAGATCCAAAAGAAGTAGATATTTCTGTGGTAAATGAACAAAATATTGGGATGACATGGGTGCTTTATCATGAATCAGACATGCAAAATTATGTAGCTTGTGGTGAAGATGAAGGAAATGTTATAAAGGGGAAATTCGCAGCGAAACCAGGTAAATATTATTTAAATGTATATAAATTCGATGATAAAAACGGTGAATATTCATTATTAATAAAATGAATTTATTTCTAACATGTATAGAATGGCTATTTTAAAGAGGAGTCTGTTAATATAGGCTCCTCCTACTTTTTATTTACATATTGGGAGAGCACCACATCACCATCAAGCTAATACTTTCATATCCCCCTAAATTAAAATTTTCTTTCTCTACAGATAATTATTCTGAGAAGCCGTTCATTTTTTGTTTTGGGGGTATTTCTTTTTCTAAAGTTGTGATGGGTATGTATGGTGACCTCTATTAGACAATAGTGAATGAACAATTTCGGGGTTCAGTTCAACTTTATTCAAAATAAGATTTTTTTGCAGTAAAATCAATGTTAGTGGAACTTTTTTAATTAAACTTTTTTAAAAATTAACATAAATGCTTGCGATATTTAAATTAGTACTATATAGTTCTAATTATGACAAAGGTAAAATTAATGAATCAAAAACATGTGATTGAAGTAGCTGCAACATTATTTTTAGAAAAAGGGTTTGCTTATACAAGTATGGATGAATTGGTACGTGTAAGCAAAGTTTCAAAGTCTAATGTGTATTATCACTTTTCTAATAAGGAAGTATTATTAGAAGCGGTCGTTGATTATTGGATTGAAATGTATCAATCTGCAATTGATGACGTAATTTCTCAGAACCAATTTTTAGTTGAAGATCGTATCCAACTGTTTTTAAAGCAATTATCACAAGGAGTTCAATCGAGAGAGTATAAGGGAAGCTGTCCATTTATTACTCTTTATATTCAAAGTCCTACACAGGCCACGCAAATAAAAGAAAAAATAGGTCTTTTTTTTACAGGATTACAAAAGAAAATGTCTCTATTACTTAAACAAGGGGTAGAGAATGGAGAATTCAGAAATACGATTCATATTGATGAGGTTGCATCACTTTTTATTACAAATCTTGAAGGGGCGTTATTTATTTCAGAAACATTGAAGGATGCAACTGTAATCACGAAAACAGCAGATCATTTTTTAAAATTGCTTCGATAAAAGAAGCATTTTTTTTACATCAAATTAGTACTAAGTAGTACTAAAAAGGGGATCTTATATGAGAACAGTATTTTTAACTGGTGGAACAGGCTTTATTGGAAAGCAATTAGTGAAAGAATTAGCCAAAGAGGATGTTAAAATTCTTCTTTTAGTGAGGTCGAAAAGTAAAGCAACAAGCATTTTTCAAGAAAGAGACATCTTAAAAAAGGATGTTATGCACTTTATTGAAGGTGATTTGACGAAAATAGATTTAGGTCTAAGTGGTGAAGATAAGGAGAGGGTATTGAAAACGGATGTGATTATTCACGCAGGAGGCCCCATGGATATTCAAGCGACAAGTAAAGAGGCAGCTTCCGTATTTTTAAATGGCGCCAAACATATTAGTGAATTAGCTAAAAGTATTCATCAATTGAAGGGTTTGCAACAATTTATTCATGTTGTAGGTTATATGAGTCCCTTTGATGATAAAAATAGCAAGATTGCAATTGATGTGTTTAAAGAAGGAAACAATTATTTGAAAATAAAAAATCCATATGAGAGAACAAAATTTTTAGCAGATCTTTATATCCGTCAGCAGGCATCAGCAGTAGGTTACCCGCTTTCTGTAATTAATCCGCCAACTGTAGTCGGTAGTAGTAAAACAGGAAGTACAGAGCAGATAGCAGGATTAGGTTTGCTTGTGATGAGTATGCGAAGAGGGCTCATGCCAGTGATTCCTGGAGGTAAGGGATATAGGTTACCACTTATTTCAAACGATGAACTTGCGAAGTTTATTGTGCAGGTTTTGAGATTGGAGCAACCGACTCTTCAAACATATACACTTGTTGAAGACAAACAGCACGATCAAAACATTGCTGAATTATTAAGTATTATGTCGGAAAGTATGAATATGAGGGCACCAAAAATCTCTGTTCCAATGCCATTTATGAAAGCAATTATGAATAGTGGAGGAAGTAAAATAACAAAAATTCCTTCTGATGGACTGAATTTTATTACAAAACAAAAATTTTCAAATGTTTCAGCGAAAAAAATTATGGGAGGAGATTGGTTTAAGAAGACGAGTGTAATGAAATTTTTCCCTGCCGTAGTAGCTGATCTGGATTATCGAATGATGTATCAAAATGGCCGGCATAATCATTTATTTAAACGAACATTATGCGATAACACTACCCTTTACCAATTACAAGGAAAGGGTAAACCGTTTATTTTATTACATGGTTTATTGAGTGATGGAGAGGATTTATTTCCTTTAGCACAAGAGCTTCATGAAAAAACTGGTCAACCTGTATGGATTTTGGATCTTCCAGGTTTGGGACGTTCTCCTTTTAAACGAGAGAAAAATCTTCTAGATATCTATTTGAATGTAGTGAAAAAGTTATTGGAGAAAGCTACGAATGGTGCACATCTAATTGGACATTCATTCGGTGCGTTTCTTCTTCTGGAAGCATTGGTACAAGAGTACATAGATAAGAAGTATGCAATCACTTTACTTCAGCCACCTGTTGCTAAAAAAAATGCTAAATCGCTAAATGTTCCTCAATTTATGAACAAATGGACATTAAAATTAGCAACTACTAATTTGATAGGGCGTTATTTATTAAGTAATGGTTTGTTTGAAAGTACGGAGAGCATCCCTGAACATTATATTGAAAAAATAAGTAAAAGTTTTACTTCTCCTAGAATTTTAAATACTACGGTTCAGCTTAACAGTTTACTACTGAAAAACGATCAAGGTGATTCCAATGAAGTAACAAAGTATAATCTTCACATTATTTGGGGGGATTATGACAGAGCCTATTCTGCTCCATCGCATCTTGGTAAGGTTGATTTTGTTCCATATGGCCATCATTTTCCTCTTAGCCATCCGAGTGAAACGGCAACATTAGTAATAAAAAATAGTAATACTAGTAGATGAGAGTGTGGGATAAATAAAAAGTGTGTAGTAAGATCGTTGTGTCTTTGAAATAAAATCGTACTGTTTTGGGGTCCTACCCCATCGCTATCAAGCTATGAAAAGCAAATATCCCAAAACGAAAAAAATGACCTGAATTCTTATGAGTAACAGTAGAGATATAAAATTTTTCATTAATTAAAAACCAAGGAAAACTCGACAAAATGATTGGATTTACCTTGGTTTTTTGTGAGTGACTCAAAAAAGAACGAATTCTTGTCTTGCCCTATCAAATTTGATATCATTTATGTAAAATAATGTGAAACATTAAAATGAAATATCGAAGTTTTTAAGATTTTTTGAGCCATGACATAATGTATGGTTCATATGAAGCCCAATCATGCATAGATATTTCCATTTTTAATCCTTCTTTCAATACTTCGTTATATCCATATACCCATTCTGATAAGCCTTCTTTCATATGATTTTCCACCATTTCCATAGTATTTTCAGATAAAAACATTTTTTGTATTAAGTGTGCAACTATGAAAAGGGGAAGGTTAAAGAATTTAGACGGAAATATTTTATTTGTGGGTACACCATAAGCTTTACATACATTGATTCCTTCTCTAAAAGCTAAAACCATTTTTTTTACGCTTTTATAATCGTTTGCAAATTTTAAATATGAACCGGCTTCAAGAACCGCTCCTGCTGTAATAGATTGTTGTAAATAATGAACTTTTAACCAATCAAATATGTTTTTATCAAACTTGGTTTTAATATTAACTCTTTTTAGCGATTCCTCCATATTATTTATACTTCCTTTAGTTGAACCACCTAATCTGGTTGCTTCATCAAAGATAATTATTTCTGTTTTATTAGATTCACGTCCTCCACCTATAGAAGATGGAAATGCTATAATATATTCTTCATCACTAAAGTAATCTTCCAAGTCTTCTTTTATATTCCAATTATTTTGCATGAAAGCAAAGTAATTAGTGTTTTCTTTTAAAGAATTAAGTTGTGGGAGTATGTTACGTAATTGATACCGATTAACAGCTACTAAAATACCATCATATTTATTAGTTATTTCTGTTATACAATTTACAGAAATATTTTTCTCGCTGTACGTTGTTTCTTTTACACGCAGATCTTTTACATACAGTTTCCTTTTTTGAAATTCCTTTTTTTTATCTTCGTTTCTCACATAAACGTCTACTTCATGCTGGTGTGATAACAACCAAGCATAGGCTGTACCTATTGTTCCTGCTCCATAAATCAAATATCTCATGTCTCAACACTCCTAAAAAAATAATCATATACAATATTTTACAATAATACGTATTACAATAATACATATTACGATAAAAAAGACCCTTTAAAACCCGATCTTATTATAGGAGTACAGCCATATCGCTCTTAAGCTAATAAAAAGAAATACTCTTAAAATGAATAAAAGACGTTATTCTTTCCTATAATTCTACAGAAAGGATAACGTCTTTTTTGTTTTATAGATAGTGCAAAATCTTAGTTCCTCTTATATAATCATTAAACTCGGAAGTCAATAGAGCTACTAGTTTAATTAGATTATATGTTCTTCCCATAAAAAATCTTTAAAATGGTTTTATAATCTGGAATTTGTAACTTTAAGTATTGATTTATAAAGTTTTCGTTATCATATGGTACTTTTTTCAATTCAACAGAGAATTGCCCAGCATCAAAATTAACAATACCGTGTTGAGCGAAATGCTTCATGGTTACATCCTAGTGAGCCAGGATGTAAAAAAGTTTTGTCCATTGTTTGAAAAAACTCAACAGGATTTATTCTGATGAGTTTTTTTGTTTATATAATTTATCAATAATTATTCTTTTTTCTCCGGCTGATAGGAAAGAATAACGACACCTGAACTGGTCGTTCTTGTTTCTATAAGTTTTAATGCTTTTGTATTGCTCTGGTCTTTAAAGAGACGCTTTCCGCTTCCTACGATAACGGGATTGACTATAAAGTGATATTCATCAATGAGGTCATGTTGCATTAATGTTTGTGTAAGATCACCACTGCCATAGATTAAAAGGTTCTGACCGGGCTGTTCCTTCAGTTTCGATATTTCTTCTATAACATTATCCTTGATAAGATTTGCATTCCATTCGGTTTTTTCTAAAGTTGTTGAAGCAACAAATTTAGGAATGCTGTTCATCTTATCAGCAAAACCTTCTTCATCAGTCATAGAAGGCCAGGCAGCTGCAAAACCTTGATAGGTTACTCGCCCTAGTAGAAGAGCTTCACTTTCAAACAGTAAATTGGATTGAAACTTTGCTACTTCTTCATTGAAGTATGGAGAAGTCCAAGCTGGTTCCTCCATGACACCATCTAGTGAGAGGTACATCGATACAATTATTTTTCCCATTTTGTTCTCCTTTAGTTTTAAATTGAGATGTTTACATATTGGTAAAACAATTATTAATTCTCCAGCTAGAGAAAATTTACCTTTTTAATAGTTTCGACAAAATGTATTTATGTATGTTGTGGAATAAACTAATATATATTCATAACTTTGAAATATTGTATAACTTCTAATTTTTATGCATTATTGATTAGCATTGCTTATTGTGCTAACGAATCAGGATAGTGTGGCGACCGACTAAATAGTTGCTTATCCTCATTTATTAGAAGGGAAGTTTTATCATTTCACGAATTGATTAGACATAGACGAGTGCTATAATTTTCTATATATACATAAAGAGGTGACTACGCATGAATCAAAGACCGTCAGAAGAAGAATACGCTGGGAGCTCCGGCGAATATATCCGTTTGGTGCCAGACGGTAACATCATCGACATTTTGCTCGCTCAGGAAAAGCAAATGACCGAACTCCTGGCATCGTTGACCGAAAGCCAGGCCGCATATCGGTATGCGGAAGGAAAATGGACACTGAAAGAAGTTGTGGGCCACATTACAGACGCGGAACGCGTCATGACCTACCGCCTGCTCCGGTTCGCAAGAGGGGACCAGACGCCTTTGACCGGTTTCGATCAGGAATTATTCATACCTCCTTTCGGAAGCTGGACAACCGCGCAATTGGCCGAAGACTACCGGGCCGTACGGCAATCAACGATTACATTACTGCGCGGGCTACCAGCGGAGGCGTGGATCCGCAAGGGCACAGCCAACAACCTAAGCATTACGGCGCGCGCCCTCGCGTACAGCATTGCAGGACACGAGCTTCATCACATGGGGGTTATCCGAAACCGGTACTTGAGTTAATCGTCGGCAGAGGCCTTTGGAATGGAACGAACACCACTCATACAACCTTAGATACCGTTCTTATTAGGGTCCCGCCCCACAACCATCAACTTAAGGATTTAGACTATTTTTGAAATAAAAAGCACGTTACTATTCTCTTATGTTAATGAGAAAGGGTAACGTGCTTTTTATGAATATGCACCAAAAACAAGAGTTATATCGATTTTTCTCATTTTGGGGTATTTGTTTTTCTTAGATTGAGGGTGACGGGGCACTACTCTATAATGATCAAATTAAAATTAAAAATAGTTATAGAGACTCCATTTCTCGGAAATGTTGTAACTATTAAGTTGTAAAAAGAACCATAGTTTTTCATTTTTGAAAAGGCTATGGTCTTTTTTAGTTGTAGCAAAGTGATGATGCGAGGAAGTTTTTTTTATAAATCAAAAAAACTTGATTAACAAGTTGCATATAGAACTCATCTACGTATATACTAAAAACATCAAAAAAAGTTGATGAAGGGAAGTGAACTACAGTGGTACAAGATTTTCAGCTCTATGAGAAAAAGTTTAAAGCGTTGGCGGATCAGAAACGTCTAGAAATCATGTATGAGCTTTGTCAGAGAGGCCAAACGTGTGTATGTGATTTAACAGAGATTTTTGAAATGACGCAATCTAAGCTGTCATATCATTTAAAGATTTTATTAGACGCAGGTTTAATTGTAAAAGAAACAAAAGGTACGTGGAGTTATTATGATTTAAATGATACGGAAGTGAATAATTTATTATCAGAAGAATTGTGTTGTATCTTTAGAAAAACAGGCAAAGGTAGCTGCTGTTAAAATTTTAATTTATTAATCAAAAAAAATTGATTAATGATATGTAAAGAGGAGGAATAAGGTATGAGATATGTTCACGTTGGTATAAACGTTACGAATTTAGAGAAGTCCATTGAATTTTATGAAAAAGTATTTGGTGTATCACCAGTTAAAGTGAAAACGGATTATGCAAAATTTTTATTAGAGACGCCAGGACTTAATTTTACGCTGAACGTACGAGATGAAGTGAAGGGAAATCAGGTAAATCATTTCGGTTTCCAAGTGGATACAGCTGAAGAAATTACATTACATAAAGAAAGATTAGAAAAAGAAGGTTTCTTCGCGCGTGATGAGATGGATACGACTTGTTGCTATGCAGTACAAGATAAGTTTTGGGTAACAGATCCTGATGGGAATGAGTGGGAATTCTTTTATACGAAAGCACATAGTGATGTTCACAAAATTGAAGAGTCATCTTGTTGTACGACTTCTAATGAAGTAGTTAAAAATTCTTGTTGTTAATAGGAGATGGAAAATAAAATGAAACGTTTATCTTTTCTAGACCGATATTTAACACTATGGATTTTTCTAGCGATGGCTGTTGGGATTGGTTTAGGGTTTGTGTTCCCTAGTGTAGTAGACGGACTGAATACATTACAAGTTGGCACGACGTCTATTCCGCTTGCAGTTGGTTTAATTGTAATGATGTATCCACCATTGGCGAAGGTTCGCTACGAGGAAATGGGCCGAGTATTTAAAGATGTAAAAGTGTTAGTTCTATCATTAGTACAAAACTGGATTATTGGTCCGGTACTTATGTTTGTGTTAGCAATTATTTTTCTTCCTGATAAACCAGAATACATGGTTGGTCTCATTATGATTGGGTTAGCACGTTGCATTGCAATGGTCATTGTTTGGAATGATCTAGCTGATGGTGATAAAGAATATGCGGCAGGTTTAGTTGCTTTTAATTCGGTATTCCAAATGTTATTCTTCTCGGTTTATGCATACGTGTTTGTAACCGTAATTCCAGAATGGTTAGGAATTGAAGGTGCTATTGTCGATATTACAATGATAGAAGTAGCAAAATCAGTGTTTATCTATTTGGGAATTCCTTTTATAGCAGGTATGTTGACGCGCTTTGTACTAGTTAAGTTAAAAGGAAGACAGTGGTATGAAAAGGTTTTTATACCTAAGATTAGTCCACTTACATTGATTGCATTGCTATTTACAATCATCGTTATGTTCTCCTTAAAAGGGGAAATGATTGTTAGCGTACCATTAGATGTAGTAAGAATAGCGATTCCGTTATTAATCTATTTTATTGTAATGTTTTTTGTTTCTTTCTTTATGGGAAGAAAGATTGGTGCAAACTATCCGGTGACTACAACATTAGCATTTACAGCAGGTAGCAATAATTTCGAGTTAGCGATTGCTGTAGCAGTTGGTGTGTTTGGTATTCATTCGGGCGCAGCATTTGCAGCTGTTATCGGTCCTTTAGTTGAAGTACCTGTCATGATTGCACTTGTAAACGTTGCTTTTTGGTTTAAACGTAAATATTTTAATGATCAATCAGTCTAAATTTAAAAATAAAGGTGGAAAACAACATGGAGAACAAAAAGACAATCTACTTTTTATGTACGGGAAATTCATGCCGAAGCCAAATGGCAGAAGCATGGGGCAAACAATATTTAGGAGATAAGTGGAATGTATATTCTGCAGGAATCGAAGCACATGGAGTAAATCCAAACGCAATTAAAGCAATGAACGAAGTAAATATCGACATAACAAATCAAACATCAGATATAATTGATGCAAATATTTTAAATCGTGCTGATTTAGTCGTTACGCTTTGTAGCCATGCAGATTCTGTTTGTCCATCTACTCCGCCGGATGTGCATCGTGTTTATTGGGGATTTGATGATCCAGCAGGAAAAGAGTGGTCCGAATTTCAACGTGTTCGTGATGAAATTGGTGAACGTATAAAGCGATTTTCTGAAACAGGGGAGTAAATAAAGGAAAGAGTCAATCTTCTATTGTGTTGGAGATTGGCTCTTTTTTATTATATATTTCAATGATTTAAAACAACTATTAAAAAGAATAGAGAATATTCTGTCATGGTGTTAAAGTTATAATAAAGCGATTTCAAAAAGGTGGTTTAACTTATGATTTCTGAATTAAGCAAGAATGATTTTTATAAATGTAGTAGTTTAATAAATGAACGAGGTCAATTAGAAGTCAAAGCTGTAATTGCAGGGGTGAATCCTGGTCGTATATTTGTAGATAACATATCTTCCCCTAATTCGGGGCTTATTTGGTTAGGCAATAATGATGGCTTCTTTTTTATTGGAAATGCTGAAAATGAAGAGTTTAATAAAGAAATGAATCATCTTATTAATAATGTAATAAAACCTGAGGCGAAAAAGGTTGGACTAAATTGTTTTGAAGGAATCGGTAATCATTCAAAGTGGAACAAAACAATTGAAAGAATATTTCAGCACCGTAACTTAAAGAGTTGGAATCAAAGAGTGTATATGCTAAGAAAAGAGGATTATGAAAATCATCATGAGCCTAAATTTGAACAGGGATATACTGTGCTAAAAATGAGTAAAGCTCTCTATGAAAATAATAATAACACATTTAAGAACATTGATTTTTTACAATCAAAAATTTTAGAGTTTTGGTCTTCACCAGATTGTTTTTTCAATGAAGGAATCGGTTATTGCATTGTTTATGGTGATCTAATTGTGAGTGTTTGTTTTTCAGGATTTGTATTTGAAAATATACACTGTATAGATATTGAAACAATAGAAGAGCACCAGGGGAGAAAATTAGCTCAAACGATAGCTCATAGTTTTGTGAAAGATTGTTTGGAGAATGACATTACTCCATATTGGGACTGTATGGAATTGAACAAGTCTTCTATCGCAGTTGTGGAAAATGTAGGGTTTATAAATGTATGTAACTATGTAGGATATTATTTTCTATTTGATGAATAATTTGTTGATGCGATGAAACGATAGGCATGAGTTAGTTCTATAAGTTTATGAGCCGCAAATGCGGCTTTTTTATTTGTGTCGTAATTCGTTTTAGAATTCTTTTTCGAAAAACTGAATGATTTTTTTAGAATTATCTTCACTTAAATCATAACCTTCACAGTGTGTTTCATCGCTCGCTTTTGCTATTACGATGTCACCATCAGACTCTATCCAAACAAAGAATTCTTGTATAGAATTATCTTGATAAGTAACCTTCATTTTTGAATGTATATAGTCTTTGGCCTCTTGATCTAGAAGTAGTGTTTTTTTCTCTGCGCTTTCCATGCTTGTGAAAATTGTTTTCATATTTTTTTTATTTACTACTTGATTACTACTTTTTGAATTTACAGGACTAATCTCAAGTTTTCTCACTTCTTTTTGTTCAAACATAACGTTTTCATATACAAATTCTTTTTCTTTCACTGCTGTGGATGCTTCTTTATTGGAAGCTTTCGTCTCATTTGAATTACTTGTACATCCAATTAATAAAGTGATACTTAATGCTCCAATTATACCGAATGTTAATCTCTTCAATAATAGGCCTCCCATCTACTATTTTCTATAATTCTATTTCCTATTTGAAATATCCTAGCTATGCTTAATGAAGTGAAATACATTTTGTTATGGGAAGCGCAATGAATTACATGTACCCTAATTTTTTGTATGGAAGGAGAGAACGTGGTGAAACACATAATAAGAAATGTAGTAATGAATTATTTTAAAGAGATTCATTCATTAGCAGTGGAAGAAGAATTACATAAGAAAAGTTGGCATACAGATTTACACTATAAAATCATCGTAAATGGAAAGCGATATTCCGCAAGATTTATAAATAGCAAGCGAACAATCAATCCAGCTTTTGGGGCGTTATCAAACGAACAACTGATAGAGCAAGTACGGTTTACGTATTATGTACGCGAACATGGAATTCCTTTTATGCAGATAAACAAGAATAGGGCAGGAGAGCCATTTACACTTGTCGCTTGGAATGAGAAACAATACCGATTTGTCTTGTCTAATTGGATTGAGGGAGAACATATTACACATTGTACAGAAGCTATCGCAAAAGCCTTTGGAAAGGAATCAAGAAAGATTCATGACATATCTTGCGCATTTCAAAGCTCGATTTTTCAAAAGAAATCACATTTGGATGGGTATGCCCAGTTTATTCATATGTTAGAAAGTAAGGCAAGCGCATGCAAAGAATTACGGGAGTATATAAATCTAGCTACATATCATATAGAGTGTGCATATACGAGTGAATTAAAGTTTCACTTTATCGTACATACAGATTTAAATCCTTTGAATGTTTTATGGGACTCAAGTGAGCAGGTAAAAGGAATTGTAGATGTCGAATCGATTGGATATGTTGATCGTATTGAAGGACTAGCCTTTTTACTAAAGTGGTATTCTCGAACAGAAGGAATACATTCGCATGAAGTATGTTCAAGTGTTGCTAGTGCATTTTTAGAAGGGTATAAGGCTCATAATATTGTTACATCAAATGATTATAAAAGACTTTCTTCGTTACTATGGTTATCCGGTAGTTTAAATTGGAATTTTGTGAAGAAAACACTAAGTGTAATAAGTGATGAGAGGGAATTAGAAGAACATTTGGAAGTTTATAGAGTGAGGGGAGAAAGGTTGTCTTCATTAATAAGTAGAGAAGAAAGAGCCAACTCGTTTGAGTAGGCTCTTTAACGATAAGTAGGTTGAATATAACCTAATTTTATCCCTTTAGTGACAGCTTCTAAAGAAGATGAAACATTTAATTTATCAAATACGTGCTGAATATGATTGGAAATTGTACGTTCGCTAGCGTATAACATAGAAGCAATTTCTTTGCGCTTATAGCCATCACACAGTAATTGTAAAATTTGTTTTTCACTATGAGTCAATTCTTCAATTGTTTCTGTAGGGGTTGGAAAATGAGATGCGCCTTTATTAATATCGTGTAGTACTTTCACCAATACTTCAGGTAAAATATTTTTATTAATAAAACCACTTACACCTAGTTTTTGAGCTTCATACTGGTAAACAGGTAAATCATAACCGGTTAATATGACAATTTTTGTATCACATTTACTATCCAATATTATTTTTGCTATTTCTAAACCATCTTCACTACTTATATTGCTTAAATTAATATCTAATAAAATAATATCTGGTTTAAACTGGTTGATAATTGTAACGACATTTTCAACATTTTGTAATGAACGGAATTCATCTATTTCAGGATAATCTTCTAAGGCTATTTCCAAGCTTTTAGCAAACAAAGCATGATCATCTATTAATAAAATGTTTATAGGAATCGTCTCCTTTCATAGGAATGATAATAGTAATGCATAAACCAGAAGGGTTACTATTTGAAATGGTCATTTTACCATTTAATAAAAATAGCTGTTCTTTAATCGAATTCAATCCTTTATGACCATTCAAAATATCTGCTTCGGTAGTTGTTAAACCTTTGCCATTATCTTTCACAACAAGTTTTATTTCCCCATCTTCTTGTACTACATGTAAATGTAACTTTGAACAATTTGAATGTTTGAATGCATTCGTTACTAGTTCTTTTAATATTCGATATACGACAAGGTGATAGGGTTCTACTAAAAACAAGTCGTCGTTACACGTAAAGGATATATTAACATGTTTCGTTTCATATTTTTTTTGTATCATTTTAAGTAAATTACGATAATTTTCTTTTAATGTAAGTGTTTTTAATAGAGTTGGATGATACTCTTGCATTTCAATGCGTATTGTATGACTTAAGTTATCCAGTGTCGCTACGATCATATCATGAATTTCTTTTTTGTTAGATTTGTTCATCATATTTTTAACAGCTAATATGTCTTGTAGTATTTCATCATGTAAATAATTAGAAAAACCACTTTTTAATTGTTCTTCTTTCACTATTTGTACTAAGTTATGAATATAAGAACTGTCGGGTAAAGTTTTCAATTCTTTTGTATTCAAATTTGAAATAGTGTTTTTGGTGTCTTGAAATAATAATGTGAAATAAAGCTGAACGAACCAAATAATTGTATGTATAAAAATGAAATAAGTAATCATATTAAATTGAAATAGTACTCCAAGTGAACTCATAAAAATAAAAATGCATACAAACATAAAAGCAATTGCACTTTTTTTTAAGGGGAAATATTGTTTCATAGATATATGATTTTTAAAAGCAATTGCATGAATACTAAATAGGGGGAACAGAATTATTGTGTACCATCCTAAATTATTTACATATTCGGGACTCCTCCCAAATAACGTAACATATACGATAAAGGGGAAGATAAGAATTGCAGTAGATGTAAGTAAATGCTTTTTTTCAGTTTTAAAAACAAATTTAATTCGTTTGTTATGTTTCAGGAATAGAAAAATAATCCAACTAACACTGATAAGCCATTGAAATGAAAATAGAACGGAAAATATTCTATCGTTTATTAAATATGCACATAATGTTAGTAAACATGTAACTCGTAAAATCCAATCTTTTTCTTTTTTATAACTATAAATAGAATCTTGGAAAAAGAATAGGAGTATAAATTGCACGATTTTATATAGAATGAATACACTTAGTAGTGTACTGAATGTACGAAAAATCTGGTTGTCATTCAGTGTAAGTAAAAACTGCCAAGAAGTAAAAAGTAGTAAACTAGAAAACTGTGATAATAGAGTATTGTTTTTTAAGTTGATAAAACTAAGATATGATCCATAAATGGCCATGATCGTTATAAGCAGTAAAGGGAGTAATTTTGCTGTTCCTATAATATTGTCTATTGAAAATTCGTTGCATAGAAAAATAATCATACAAAGTTGGTTAATTAATATTAAAATTTGTTTTTGCTCATAGTACTTTTTCATAAAATCACTTACCTTTGTTAGATTACATACAGATAAAGTTGATGTTTTTTTATCCCGCTTTAATGGGCAGTAAGACCCCCACCTCAAAATTCAGCGAAAGCAAAGAATTTAGGTGGGGATCAACTGCCCATAAAAGTCCGATTGGTGAAGGCTAATAATCAGTGGGGGATGAAGAAAACCCCCACTGATTAAAGTTTCACTTTATTTATCATCAGCTTTATTTATAGTTTTTTACTTTTTATTGTTAAATATAATTTTATAACATGCTCTTTTTGTTAACAAATAATAAACGATATATACAACAGTAAAAATAAATATTGCAAAAAGAATCGGTAATATAAACGCACTACTTTTTCCTAATAGGTCATCCATTAAAGCAGTCTTATAAGCTATTAATGCAAAGATACTATGTGCTAATCCTATTATGTAAGGAATGCTAAACAAGGTGAAAATTTCTTTACTTATTATTCTTTTTATCTTCTTTTTGTTATAGCCCATTCTATTTAAAATAATAAATTCATTTTTATTTGCCATCATACTTGAAAGGTTATGGAAATAGAGAATACTGCCTGTTGCAATAAAGAAGATGATAGTAACAAAACTAATGAGCAAGAATGTTGAGCTATTTTGCTGAATAATATAATCATTTTTCTGGTAACTGCTTGTAAAATAACTATTATTTTTAAATAGTGGAGCTAAGTTTTCATAAACTGCTTTATTATTCCTCATATCTAATCCATTAAAACTCACTATCGTTTTTTCGGGTAATTCTAAAGTTTTTATTTCTTTATAAAGTTGATCCGAGATAATAAGTGTTGCGACACTATTTGCAAATCCAATTGAATTAAGTAACGTAGTGTCTTTTACTTTAATATCTATATTAGTTGTAGGCGTTAAATTTAAAGTATATATTTTCCCTTTATCTATATTTTCTTTTTCAGGTCGATATTTTACTAGGATGCTTTCATTTTTAGCTAGATGATTAAATTCTACATTTTTATCTTGAATATGTATTAACTTTCTGTAATCTGACTCAGAGATAAGGTCAAATCCGTGTTCCTTTTTTATACTATATTCTTTCGGTAAATTATCAGAATTAGATTTCCCGTTAATAATGGTTGTTTCTGTATATCTTGTATTTTCTTCACCGACAGTATTTTGTACAGTTTGTAGTGCTTTATTGGCTACGTCCTTATCGTCTAAAGGAAACTCGATAGCTGAAGGTACGATCCGTTCTGTAGCGGCAACAGGATAGTAAAGAGTCAGTAGAGTAGAACTGAATATAGCTAAAGTTCCTGCGGTTAATAAGGTTAATAAAATGAAAGTTTTTGCTTTTGAACGAATTTTAAATATAAAGTTTGGGATGACGATAATATTGGATTCTTTATAAAACCATATTTTATTTTTCTTTAGCTTTTGAATCGCATATGGTAAAAATGAATGAATAAAGAAGATCGTCCCTAATATTACACTGAACATTGTTAAGAGAGCGATTGGAGAAAAGCCAATTGTTTTCCACAAAGATTTCGTGCCCCTTGTAATATCGATTGCTAAGAAATAGCCAATTAAAATGAAAAATAATCCTAGTAGTGAAAAAACTGTATTGATTTTTATCTTTTTATCTTCTTTTTGTTCCATACGTACTAAAGTTAGTAAGGAACTTTTTCGAAGAATAATCCAATTTGATAAAGATAAAACAAAAAGAACAGCAAAGATAAAAGCAAAGGTGAATAGTACTGCATCAAGGTTAATAAATGGTACTTTAGAAGTATCGATTTGTAATTTTAATATTTTGATTATAGCTCCTACAATTCCTTTATGAGCAATAGCACCAAAAATAATTCCTACAAATAGGGCAGCAAAGCAAATCATAATATTTTCAAAAGTTAACAGTTTTAGCATTGTTGATTTTCTATATCCTAAAAGGGAGTAAATGCCGAGTTCGTTCATTCTTTTTTTCATAAAAAATGTATTAGAGTATGACATATAGAATAGTACAAATGCCATAACAAAGATTGCCACCGTTTTTGACATCGTTTCTACTCTACCATCAGACGAAATCTTTTCCATGACAATGTCGTTCATGGAAAAAGAGATAAAGGAGAAAAATACCATCAGTACAAAAGCTACTGAAATAAAATAGAATGAATAGAAGGAGAAGTTATTTTTTAAATTCTTTTTTGCGATTGTAAATAATCCCACAGTTCAATCTTCCTTTCATATTTCTAGTTATATCGATTTTCATCAATTTTAGAGATTTCTTTTAATATTTCTTCGAAAAATTCTTTTCTATTTTGTTTATTTTTCTTTAATTCTTTTATAATGTTTCCGTCTTTGAATATTAAAATTCTACTAGAAAAACTGGCTGCATAGGCATCATGAGTTACCATTAAAATGGTAGTTTGAAGTTCCTCATTTACCTCTTTTAATTTTTGAAGTAGTTCTGTTGCAGAATTTGAATCTAACGCGCCTGTAGGTTCATCTGCAAATAAAATACTAGGCTGCTTTGCAAGGGCTCTTGCAGCTGCAACCCTTTGTTTTTGTCCACCCGATAATTGACTAGGATACTTGCTTAATTGCTCAAATATCCCAAAACGCTTTGCTAAATTTTCTATTGTGGATTCAATTTCCTTTGGAGATTTTTTTAACAGAGTAAGTGGAACAGCAATATTTTCCTTTACGGTTAAACTATTAAGTAAAAAATACTCTTGAAAAATAAACCCTAAGTAATCCTTCCTAAAATCAGCAGATTTATTATTGTTAAGCGTTTGGATATTAATCCCGTTTATAAAAACATCGCCATCTGTAGGTGTGTCGATAGTGGATAAAATATTTAATAAAGTTGTTTTTCCGGATCCAGAGGCCCCCATAATCCCCACAAACTCACCCGCTAGAATATCAAAAGAAACTTTATTAAGCCCTGGTAATTGATTCTTGTTATAAATTTTTGTCACATTCCTTGCAGATACTAATGCATTCATTTTATTTACTCCTTTTCATCTATTTATATATGAAGTGTATCTTTTGATATAAAAAGAAGCATGAGTAAAAAGCGCAATCTTGTGCTCATATGCTGTTACTTTGTATTACGAAATTGTGTAAATGATAAAAAATATAGATACATCATGATAGGGAGTATGAATAAAAGAAACATCATCTTCCAAAATCCCATTACCTATAAAATGAGGGAAGTTCAACATAATGGACATAAACGGTGCTTATACATGTAAAGTAAGAGGTCATGAAAATGAATAAAGACTGCTAATTTTCGTGCGCTTTGATTATGTAGAAATAGGGGGAAGTGACATGAAAGACAACACTCCTAAGAAAATTTTATTTATTCAATCAGGAATTCCTTTTTATTATCCAATGATCGAAGCAGCAATTTTGAATAGTTTACAAAAGATAAACAGCGATACAAGTATGGTGAGTCCAGAAAAAGCTATAAAAACCGCATTGAAAGTGAAACCAGATTTTATTTTGGTATTAAGCGGTTTAAGTGAAGAATTTAATCATATTATGCCATTCTTAAAAAAGGCAGGGTTTACTACTGGGCTTTGGCTGACAGATGATCCTTATTATACGGATGTAACACAACATCTTGTTCCGTATTATGATTACATATTTACGCAAGATTTAAATTGTATCAAGTTTTATAGGGGAATAGGATGTAACAATGTGTTTCATCTCCCTTTAGCAGCAAACCAAGAGGTATTTAAACCTTCTCTTAAAGAAGATACATATAAGTATGATCTTAGTTTTATAGGAACCGCATTTGAAAATAGAATTAACTTTGTTGATTCTATTTCAGAGTATTTAGCAGAAAAAAATATAAAAATTGTAGGTTTCGGTTGGGAGAATTTAAAGAGTTATGAAAGGTTAAAGGATAAAATACAACTCTTGCCACTTGCAAAGTATGAAGATGCGTTACATTTTTACGTATCTACTAAAATCAATATAAATTTGCATCGTTCACTAATTGATCAGGAATTGAATTGTAACTCTGCAAATATTCAAGCGTATTCCGTAAATAATAGGACGTTTGAAATTAATGCCGTAGGTTCTTTTCAATTAACTGATATACGTCCAGATGTAGCAAAACATTACATACCAGGTGTTGAAATAGAAACTTTTAATAGTGCATCGGAGTTTATACAAAAAGCAGAGTATTATTTGGAACATGTACAAGAAAGAAAACGTATAGCAAAAAATGGACTGGATAGAACTTTGAAACATCACACATATGATAAACGTATAGTACAATTATTAAACTATATTAATTTCATAGGTGTGCAGATGTAGTCTAACCATTAACTGAAATGATAAGCATTTGGTGCTTTCTAACTCTCGTATTCTATAAAAATTATTTACGAAAAAGGGATTTGGATACATTTATAGAATTTGTTTATTCTGAAAAAACAATTTTGCATTCAAACTAATTTATATCTAATAATTAGAGGAGATTAAAAATGAATCACTTTTTTGTAGAATTTGGTGAATATGAAGCAAGTGGTTGTGAATGGGGGGATAAAAGTAACCCTCAAATCATTTGTTTTCATGGTTTAGGAAGTACAAAATTAAGTTTTATAGAAATGGCGGAATTTCTAAAAGATAACTATCATATTGTATTGTTTGATCTACCTGGACATGGGAAAACACCAAATTTTGAGAAGGATGAAGATTACGGTGCAGCCCATTTAATAAATTGGGTAGTAGCATTATTTGAGCACATAGGAAAAGAAACATTTCATATAGTAGCACATTCATGGGGCGCAAGCGTTGCGCTTCACTATGCAGCCGCATGTCCAGAAAAAGTGAATAAAATGGTTTTGTTAGATGGTGGTTATCATCATGGAAAAATGAATGCAGACTATTTTGCGAAGCTATATAAAAATGCGAAAGAAGGAGAGTGTCCACCGCGATCATTAGAAGAAGAAATCATTCATTACGAAAAAGATTTTGATGAATATATTTTTGACAGTAAAGAAGCGTTCATCCAATCAGAAAAAATGGTTTACAGCAGGTGGTCTCCATTATTAGAACGTGCGGTTTATGATTTAATGCGAGAAGAAGATAGTAAAGTGAAATGGCATGCTACTGGCGATACCGCTAGAGGTGTAATTAAGTTTCAATATACGGTGTATAAAACATTGAAATCGCATAAAATTAAAAGCGATATTTTATTATTGTATTGTGACCTTCCTAATAATTATTTAGAAATAAGAGAATTGCAGATAGCAGAATTTAAGAAGCGTATTAACATTACGACTAAGCTTTACAAAGATACAGGGCATTTAATGCACTGGGATAGACCAGAAGAGATTGCTAAGGACGTTTTAATTTGGTTACTATAAAAAAGGTCCGTTGTTCGCATTTGAGCAACGGATTTTCTTTTGAAAAACTGAATCTAAGAGAGATAAGCAAGAGCATTACAGTTCTATTACCAATTCATTTTTTGATATAATAGATGCGTGGCAGAAAACAGATAGAAAGATACTGCTAGGAATTTATACTTAAATGTTGGGAGATTGAACAGAGTTATGGGGACAGAAAAAGAAATTAGTTCCGCTAAATTAATATGGAAGATGACGCGCCCGCATACGTTAACGGCGACATTTTCTCCTGTAATTTTAGGAACAGTGGCATCACTTTATGTTGCCGAAATTGATTGGCTTTTATTTATTGCGATGATGGTTGCATGTTTAGCATTGCAAATAGCGACGAACTTATTTAATGAGTACTATGATTTCAAACGTGGATTAGATACAGCTGATTCTGTTGGAATTGGTGGCGGAATTGTCCGTCATGGATTGAAACCAAAAAATGTGTTAACAGTCGCACTTTTATTGTATGTACTAGCTGCACTTATCGGAATTTATATTTGTATGAATAGTAGCTGGTGGTTAGTCGTCATCGGTTTAATCGGAATGGCGGTTGGCTATTTATATACAGGTGGTCCATTACCAATTGCGTACACTCCGTTTGGAGAATTAGTTTCTGGATTGTTAATGGGGACATGCTTTGTACTTATTGCTTTCTTTATTCAAACGAATACGATAACGACTGAAAGTGTATTAATTTCCATTCCAATTGGAATTTTAGTCGGTGCAATCAACATGTCAAATAACATCCGAGATATCGAAGAAGATATTAAAGGTGGAAGAAAGACATTAGTAATCCTCCTTGGGAGAGAAAAAGCAATAGTAACACTAGCTGTAGCCTTTTTCATTGCTTATTTATGGATTGCGGTAATTGTATTAATGGGTTATATAAGCCCTTGGGCATTAGTGATGTTCCTAGGTTTAAGAAAACCAATCTCTGCCATTCAAAGTTTCCAAAAAGGAGCAAAGGATCCCGGATATATGCGCATCGCAATGAAATCAACAGCGATGACAAATACGATTTTCGGCTTTTTATTATCAGCAGGATTATTAATTAGTTATCTGTTTTAAATAACTTAACCCCAATTTCTCGATTTTAATATGGAGAGATTGGGGTTTTATTTTGGGTTTGTTTAATGTTAAGAACATTTTCATTCGAAGTGAAAATACCAATAAATTGCAACTTTTTCACTTGCCATATCCAAACCTTTATAAACAAGAAAATCAAACCCACCAATTACAAATTTGTATTTTACATAAATTAACAAAAATATTTACAATATACAGAATTTTTAGTATTTTTAAAGAGAAGGCTTTAAAATACATCTCTTTAATTTTATTTTTAGATACTAATATCGCTATATCAATTGCAATAGTTTACAAAACTAATAAATTGGGAGAATAAAGGTTTTCTTGTTAGAATTTCTGGATTAAAGGAGAGGGTTATATGGATATATTGAAGGCGGTTAAAAGTAATATTGCTCAGATCATTGTTGGAAATGACGCTGCAATTGAACTAGTCATGATTGCTTTGGTAGCAAACGGTCATATCCTTTTAGAGGATGTTCCTGGAACAGGAAAAACATCATTGGCAAAAAGTTTAGCAAGAAGTATAGATGGTAAGTTCCAACGTTTACAATTCACATCTGATACATTACCAGGTGATGTCATTGGTCTCGAATACTTTGATATGAAAGAATCTGATTTTAAAACTCGAATGGGTCCTATTTTCGCAAATATCGCACTGGTAGATGAGATTAATCGTGCGGTACCTCGTACACAATCAGCCTTATTGGAAGTAATGGAGGAGCGTACTGTAACTATTTCTGGTCATACTTACAAATTGCCGAGCCCGTTTTTAGTATTAGCTACACAAAATCCTTTGGAATCATCTGGTACATTTCCACTCCCAGATGCACAATTGGATCGTTTTTTGTTAACTGTTCGACAAGGGTATCCCAATAGGGAAAATGAAAGAGAAATGCTACGTAGATTTCGTCTAGGGAATCCAATGGAGTCTTTACAAAGTGTTTTATCATGTGAAGAGATTCTAGATTTACAACAACAAGCTCAGAATATTTTAATCCATGAAGAAGTAGAAAACTATCTATTAGATATTGTTAAGGCTACCCGCGAACATAATTTGGTGGAAATTGGTGTTAGTCCACGAGGTTCTTTAGCTTTTATGCGTGCCGCTCAGTCACGAGCATTATTAAATGGACGTAGTTATTGTACACCAGAAGATTTTCGATTTCTTGCAAAACCAGTTTGCTCACATCGATTAACGTTAACGATTGAAGGAGAAATGAAAACAACTAAGACACAAGTTATACAAGAAATTTTAGAAACTGTATCAGCCCCAGTGGAGTCAGTATGATGGAGACTATCGTTATAAAACATCGTATAGCAGAGTTATCTAGTATTATAGTATTTATAATTATAACTGTTATGCTTTGGTTAATTTATCAAAATTTCGTTGTATTTCTTTTGTTGTTTTCTTATTTTTTATTAATTGGGTTTGCCCATTGGTATGTTAGTAAAATCTCTAAAGTAAAATGGAGAATTGTACAGTATCATGAGCGACTTTTTATTGGTGAAAAGGGACATTGTAAAATATATATTCAAAATGATATGAAAATGCCTATTCCCTTTCTCAATTTCTGCTTTCGTTCACAAAGAGGGATAGACTGGCATATAAAAGAAAACTGGGTAAAGCATGGGGATTTTTATAGTATTCCATTATCTCTTTCGAAAAATGAGGAGATTGTCATTGATTTGTATGCGCAAGCTAGGCAACGTGGTAAATGGAAATGGGATCATATAGAAATTGTAATGAGTGATCCTTTTCGCCTCGTTACTTTACATTATACATACAAATATAAACAAGTGCCTTTATTTCATGTTTATCCAAGAATCGCGAAGGTAACTATCCCAGAAACGAAGCGATGGCAACAAGGATATCGTACAGCAACGGTTTCGCCTTTATATAACGAAACAAAAATTATAGGTGTAAAACCATATGAAGGAGAAGCGTTTCGATCTATTCATTGGGGAGCAACTGCAAGGACAGGTGTATTAAGTGCTAAAAAATACGAACCTTCGCAAGGGGACCGTTATGCGATTTATCTCAATCTTGTTGGTAAGAATTCTTATACATGGCGTACAGATATAGAATGGTTAATTGAGGTAACGACTGGGGTGTGTAAGCAGTTACTTGTACAAGATTGCTCTTTTGAACTATGGGTAAATAGTGTACATAATAACGGTATTTTACAAATCCATTCGGGAGGAAATCGCTCACAGTTATATAAAGCTTTACAATTGTTGTCTACAATTACGGAAAACGACCAGCCTGTGTCCTCAGAGGTATTTTATAAAACCGGTTTCCGAAAGCAAGAACCGGGTGCTATCCCACTTATAATTGGATATCCACCACAGCAGCAAACAAACTGGTTGCAGGTTGTAAAATAGAAAGGAGATAGTATGGACAAGTGGATGGTTGCTAGGTTTCGCTTAATTGTATTTTGTATTACTATAATTGTTGCCTTTTTTCTAACACAAGGAGCCCTATATTCACGTGAAATATTTCAGGAATGGATGATTAATAACACAAAATTTTATCTTATAGATGGTTTTGCAGAAACGTTGACCAGTGGAAAGAGTAAGGAAGACTTTTATGGTGAAGCGAGTAATAAATCAGATGACGAAAAGGGCGGGAAATTATGGATTGATGAACCTAGAGAAACAGGGGATGAAAGTTCACACATTCCGCTTGTAAAAGGAGAAATCACATCTAAGAATAATATAATAATTTACTTTTGTATTATAATATTATGTATTGTTGGGCTCATTTATAAGTCCAGAAGAAATAAAGAACAATTACTACAAGATAAGATAGATGAAAAAAAGCTTCCGTTCCAAATAGATCAATCTCCCATCGGAACGAAAAAAATAAATGCATTGCCTCATAATCCTATACGTGCAGAATTAGTGAAATGGGAACGGAATTTACCAGTATCTAAACAAAGACGTTCCTATGAAACGATTCAACAATGGTTAACACGTATCGGTTGTTCACATGAAATAGTAGAAGTGTACGAGAAAATTCGTTATGGGGATCTAGCCTTTACTCCAGATGAAAAACAATTTATACATGAATGGATACAAAAACATATATAAGCTGTAGAATGATATGATCGCATCAACTTAAGTCAGAAAAAAAGATCGTATGCCATCGTTTGGGGAGTACAACCTTTAGTGATACAGTTGATTCAACAGTAGTAGAGCTATTAAAAAGAGAAAGAGTCTACTCATCAGAGTAGGCTCTTTCGTTTATGTATTATGTCACAAGAAATCCCTTACTTTTGCCGGAATGTCCTTTTTAGAAATGTATGCAACAGAGTCCTTATAGTAAGAGTAGCTTATTTGGGATAATCAAAAAAACGTATATTGCAATATAAAAACTTAGTTTAATCCTAAAGGATACCCTACAACGATTCCTATAAATTGTTCTCAATAATTGAAAATAAAATCAATCCAGATTATTATATTGTTATTGTAAATTTATTTTATTGAAGGAGGATACATAAATGAAAAACTCAAAAGGCTCTATTGAATCAGAGATAAGCAAAGCAATTACGCACTGGGAAAAGGACTACCTAGGACGCGGGTCTATATCCGTTAAAACAGATATATTACGAGATATGATTATCGTAAATTTACAAGGTATTTTAACACCGGCTGAGTATACTGTTTGCGAAACGAAAGACGGTATGCTAACGATAAAGAAAAATCGATCGGAGCTAGTTGAATCTGGAATTGACGATTTGAAAGAGATTATACTAGAATTAACTGGAGAAGAAGTAAAAAGTTTTCATACGGATATAAGTTCTCGTACTGGTGAACGAGTAATGATTTTTAAATTGTTCCATAATCTTGAGGAGAAATTTTAAAAATTAAAACCACCGTAGTGTTAGTGGGAGATAATTAAGAAACCTAAAAGTTTTGCACTTTATTTATATTTATTAACATGATAATAATTAAAAACTTGAAATTATTTACGTATAATGAATTTTGATTGAAATAACGCTTGAAAAAATGGATAAATAAATTGACAAACTGCTTAATATGGTTTATCTTATAATTGTTTTAAAAATTAATAGATGCTTATTTTAACTGTTTGCTATAATTAAGGCTTTAGCATTTTTTTAATATGTAATATTGACTAAATGAAAAAGTTTCTTAATTAAAAGATAGCGCATAACATAAATTGATATATTGATTGCATAATCTAGGAGACCAGAGATATACTGTTATTTTTCATAGGAGTAATACATACATTATTATCCTCTATAAAATGGGAGCTCTTCAAAAAACTTTATTGAAGTTAGTTGAAGGGAAACCGACAATCTCCATAATTCAATGATGATATAAAATCATTGAATTATGGAAGTTGTCGGTTTTTTTTATGGAAAAAAACGATGTACGAAAAAGAGTGAATGAAAATTAAAATTAAAAAAATTATCGTAATGAAAAGGAATTTTTATAGGTTATTTTCGTTTGGAAGGGAGTATTTTACATGTTAATTTCGCTAAGTTCATCAACACTGTTAACATTATTTTTTATCGCGCTTAGTGCTTCTTGGCTAAGTGGATTATTGTTTTTACATGCAAGGATGCCTTTACGTTTTGTTCATATCCATATTGGTATCGCTGCTTTGCCTTCATTGGTTTCTTTACTTGCACTTGTTAATCACAATGGAGATAGAGTTGTGGGGCCTTGGCATTTAGATACTTTAGCTTGGTTCATGGCTTTCTTCGTTCTTACAATTGGTTTAATCATTCAGCGTTTCTCTGTACGTTACTTAATGGGAGATCGCTCATATCGAAAATACTTTGCACTTTTTACATTTACTACAGGTGTATCTTCGGTCGCATGGTTAAGTGATGATCTTCGCTTCATGATTATGTGTTGGGGAGCAACTCTTATAGGATTGGTTCTACTCATCGGGCTAAATAAAGGGTGGAAGGTAGTTAGTGAAGCAACAAAAATCTCAGGCTATTTATTTACAATAAGTTGGATTGCCTTGCTATCAGCTATCATTTGGCTGTTTCAAATAACTGGACAGTGGCAGTTAACATCAGTTGTAACGAATGAAAATGTAGCTCAATTTGGAACATTGGAGAAAACAGGAATTAACTTATTGATTATAGTAGCTGTGATGATTCCAGCAGCACAATGGCCTTTCCAAAGATGGTTAATTGAATCAGCTGTTGCTCCGACGCCTGTTTCGGCTATTATGCATGCGGGTTTAGTAAATGCTGGTGGTATCATGTTAACTAGATTTTCACCTCTTTTTCATGATGATATTGCACAAATCATTTTACTCATTTTCTCTAGTATTTCTGTCTTAATAGGAACAGGAATTAGTTTAGTCCAAGTTGATTATAAACGTCAGCTAGTAGGATCCACTATTACACAAATGGGGTTTATGCTGATTCAATGCGCATTAGGAGCGTATTTAGCAGCTGTTATACATTTAATGTTACATGGTTTATTTAAAGCCACACTGTTTTTACAAGCTGGTTCTTCCGTACAACGTTTTGAGGGAGTGAAGCAATCTAATGAAAAGATGTCCAATTTATGGATGATAGTCGGACGTGTTTTCGGATTATTTATAGCAATTGCTTTCTGGTTTATGACTTCTGGAGAGGGGTATCAATTCGTTAGTGCGTTCATCTTAGGTTGGTCATTATACGTTTCATGGAAACAGCTTGTTGTTTTTGGAGAGGGAAGAATGGGAAGAATTGCTGGCTTAATTGTTT
Organism: Bacillus sp. FSL W8-0519; assembly: GCF_038005585.1. Taxonomy (NCBI): domain Bacteria; kingdom Bacillati; phylum Bacillota; class Bacilli; order Caryophanales; family Bacillaceae; genus Bacillus; species Bacillus sp. FSL W8-0519. The sequence goes on along the minus strand of NZ_JBBOTL010000001.1, from coordinate 2,998,806 downwards.
TGAGTGGATTTTCTCTCATTTACTTTACCGTTCATAACTCTCTTTATAAATGGTTGCATACTGACATGTATCAAAATGTTCAACCTTCAGCTCCAGCCGTTATTTTTGTTATAAGTCTCTTATTATTTGGTAGTGTTATTAGTACTCTCGTTACTCGTAATCAATCTTCTACAATATTTGCTGTAATGTATCTTTGGTTCGTTCGAGTAGGTGAAGCGAGACAAAAGTCAGTAGAAAGTCATCCAAGCTATCTGAAACATGATGTATCAAAGGGAGGTAATCAGTGATGAGCATACAGTCAATCGTAACGAAAGAAACTTTAAAAAAGAAAGATACAAACATTGAAATACAAGAAAAGAATATGAATGATTTAGTTGAATCTGCTAGCCGAGTGATTGCACCACTTTGGCCTATCTCAACCTTTGCAGCTCATCACCCTTGGATGGGACTTGAAAAACAATCATTTGAACAAGTTGCAGATTGGTTAAAAGAAGCTCGTAATGTAGATATATATCCTAGTGCCTCCATGATTCATTCGGCAAAGATGAAAGGGGAGATTGAGGAATCATTTTTACAAATAGGCTTGTCTCGTTGGCTTGATTCACAATCTTTTCATATTCCTCGAGAGAGAGCAGAGCGTTTTTGCCAAGCAGCTTTAAAGTTAGAGAGATTACCTTCTAGTTTATTATCATCGCCAGAATTAAATAAATTAGCAGAAGAAATAAGTTATATAAATACAGGGAGTATGGAAGACTCTTCTATGCAACCAATCAGTTCACTTATAGAGAATCAAAAGGGTGACAACCTATCAGATGTTCTTAATTACCATATTATTAAATGGTGTAAATTATATCTTGATGACTCCGGATCAAGTTGGACGATGCCAAACCGAGAGAAAGGTTTGTATCGTGCGTGGCAACACCTTATTACATTTGATCCAGCGCTCAGTAAAACTGAACGTAAAGTTTTAAAAGATTGGCCACAGGATGCCCAGGGAGCTTTAACAAAAGCATTATCTGAATTAGGAATTTCTGAATCTAATAGGCAAGCTTACCTTGAAGGGCACTTACTTTCTTTGCCTGGATGGGCAGGAATGATACGATGGCGCTCGCAACAATCAATTAAGGAACAGGCACTTGTTATAGAATATTTAGCAGTTCGAATTTCTATGGAGCTAGCCATTGTAAAACCGTATTTACCTTTGAAAAATCAAAAGGTTGAGAAAAAAGTTTCGATCGTCCCACTGATAGCTTCTTGGATCTATTGGGGGGATATTTCAACCCGGGAATGGTCACAAATGTCTGCAACTGAACAAAGTGAATTATTAGCATTCGCTTATCGCTTTGATGAAAATACTCGCAAGAAACTTTGGCTGGAAGCTTGGGAACAGACGCATGCAGAGCAATTAAGGGAGAAGATCGCTTCTAAACAACGTGCAACGAATGATAAAAAGCATGTAGTAGCTCAATTAGCATTTTGTATTGATGTACGTTCAGAACCGTTTCGTCGCCACCTTGAAAAATTAGGTCCGTTTGAAACGTTTGGAATAGCTGGTTTCTTTGGGTTACCAATTGCGACTACTGAACTAGGCAGTAATAACAGCCATCCTTCTTTGCCAGTTATATTAAAACCGAAACATCAAATAAAAGAACTCGCGGATGAAAATGAATATAAATCTTATGAGCAACGTAAGAAGATAGACAGCTCAGTAAGTTATACGTTTAAGACGATGAAAAAAAATGTACTGACAAGTATGCTATTACCTGAGGTAAGTGGCCCTTTACTTGGTTTACAAATGATAACAAGGAGTTTTGTGCCAAGAAGAGTAGGTGGCTTCATTCGTAACCTTCGTAAAAATATGTTACAAAAACCTAATACAACATTCTCACTTAATCATGTCCATGATACAAAATGTGAGATACCTATCGGTTTTACGAAAGAAGAAAAAGTGAACTATGTGCGTCAAGCTTTAAAAATGGTGGGACTGACAGAAAAATTTGCGCCTTTAGTTGTAATGTGTGGACACAGTAGTCAAAGTACGAACAATCCTTATGCTGCAGCGCTTGAGTGTGGTGCGTGTGGCGGAGCAGCGGGAGGGTTTAATGCAAAAGTTTTCGCTACTTTATGTAATCTTCCAGAAGTAAGAGAGGCGTTGTCTGCTGAAGGCATTAACATTCCTGAGGACACTATTTTTGCAGCAGCTGAACATAAAACAACCGTGGATGAATTGGAATGGATTTACGTCCCAAAACTTTCGGAAGCTGCGCAAGAAGCATTTGATTGTATTGAGTCGATTATGCCAAATGTGAGCCAAGAAGCAAATAGAGAGCGTTTAACGCAATTACCTAATTTTAAAACGGAAATAAAAAATCCGAGTAAAGAGGCACATCGATTTGCAGAAGATTGGAGTGAAATACGTCCGGAATGGGGATTAGCTCGTAATGCATCTTTTATTATCGGGCAGCGTGAATTGACTCAGGATTGTGACTTAGAAGGTAGGGCTTTCCTTCATAATTATGATTGGAAACAGGATGAAAATGGCGATATATTAGCTAGCATCATAGCGGGACCAGGAACAGTAGCGCAGTGGATCAATCTCCAATATTACGCTTCAACTGTAGCTCCTCATTATTATGGTAGTGGAAACAAAACAACACAAACCGTTACGGCAGGTCTCGGTGTTATGCAAGGAAATGCAAGTGATTTGTTATCAGGCTTACCTTGGCAATCCGTTATGCAGTCAGATAGTGAGACGTATCACTCACCACTTCGTTTACTCATTGTAATTCAAGCGCCTATTGAATATATAGAACGCTTGCTAAATAAGGATTTCACATTTCGAGAAAAAGTTCAAAATGGATGGGTCAGACTTGCAAGTATTGATCCAGAGGGACGCTGGAAAAACTGGTAAAAATCATGTAATGAATCATTGTTACTAGCTTAAAAGTTTCATAAATACAATCATGAAGAAGGAGTGCTATATATGAATGCAAAGCATAAAAAGGTTTTATTGTTAACAGAGATGGAACAAGGAATAGAGCCTATTATCCAACAAGTAACTAACATTCAACGAGAAAATATGTTGACTATACACAGCTGTGATTCTGTAATTGTACATCCTTTTGGAGATATAATGAGGTCTATTATTATTGCTATTTATCAAGAAAATGTGGAAGAAATTGCTGTTGTCGGAATAGAGGATAAAGAAACTAATGTAGTTAATCTACAAATTCAACGTGATTCCATAAAAAATAACAAGGAACTAGACTATCTCTTTGAAAATTGTATGCCTGAATTTTCAAGTGGTAGCCTTGAGGAATGGCTAAGTGGAAAAGAAAATGTTAGTGAAAATATTGAGAAGAGTATAGATATGATTCGTCATCATCCATTAGTACCTTCTAATGTTAAAGTTCATGGCTTCATAATTGATAAAACAGGTGGAAAAGAAACGGTTGTTAAAGTTTCAGCTAATAAAGTAGCTGAATGCATAAATTAAAAACGTAAATAAAAACTTGAGCATAATAAAAATGCTCGAGTTTTTATGTGTATGAATGGTAATCTGAAATATAGAATATATACATCTTAGGGAGGTCATCTTTGTGAAGAAATGGATAAAAATTATTCTGTACTCTTTACTAGGTATTTTACTTATAGGAAGTATTAGTTTTTTTGTTTGGTCTCAGTTTAGTTACAAACCGACGAAAGAGGCTTTGTCGTTAGTGGATGATAAAAAAGATGAAGATTATATAGCTTTTGGAGAGAAAGATGCGAAAATAGGTGTTATTTTTTATCAAGGAGCGAAAGTAGAAGCCGAGGCTTATAGTTATTTAGGAGAAGCTCTTGCGAAAGATGGACATTTTGTAGTAATGCCTAAATTACCATTAAACTTAGCGATACTTGGAATCAATGAGGTAGATAGTGTAATTGAAAAGTATCCGGAAGTTCAAAAATGGTATGTTGCGGGGCATTCAATGGGCGGAGCTATGATTTCTAAGTATGCCTTTCAGCATGAAGAAAAGGTAGACGGAATCATTTTCTTAGGTTCTTATCCTGCAGATGATTTTTCTACGAAATCGATTCCGATGTTATCAATTTATGGGGAAGTAGATGCGTTAGCAACTGTAGAAAAAATAGAGAACAATAAAAAGTTCATGTCAAAAAATACAACTATGCACATGATAAAAGGGGGCAATCATGCTCATTTTGGCATGTATGGCGAGCAAAAAGGTGATAATGCGAGTTTAATTACGCCAAAAGCACAACGAGATGAAACAGTGAAAGTAATGGAAGAATGGCTATTGAAACAATGATAACGAATTTAATAAATCTACCGAAAGAATTCTCTAAACGATAGGTGGGAGAGATAATAAAGAGCCAACTCGTACGAATTGGCTCTTTTATTTATTTGCCATCTCCAATTGTCCCCTTATTTTCTCCGGAATATCCTTTTCAGCGATAAGATCGTAAGAATACACATACTTTCCTTTTACATGAATTTTCAAGTAAGTTTTTCTTATAAAATCATTAGGGGTGTTCGTTCCCACTTTATATTCTTTCTCATTGCTTAATTCATCGACACCTTTTAGTGAGTAAATAGCCTGGCCTTTATAATGATAATCTGGAATGCCATACCCCTGCGCAACGGCGTATACATTTTTTTCTTCAGCAATCGGATTAAATCTGTCTAAATCACCGCGTAATATGAAAGGTAGTAAGTATATAGGAAGACCTATTCCTATTATGCAAATTACAAATTTTTTCATGATCGTTTCTCCTCTTGTTAAATTACTTATTTTTAAGTATAGGAAAAAATTCTTATGAATTTAGAAGTGAATTTCTTAAGTTTTTCTTAAATAGATGTTTTAAGGAGCCATTGTATGGTTATTCTTTCGTACAAATCGTATTATTTTTTATTTATATCTTCGTGGCTTTTATGCAAAATACAATATTTCTAGATAAAATATAAACTCCTTATATATTAGGAAATGTAATTTCGTAAATTAATTATGAATATATTTTATTTTGAAAAACATCCCTTGATAAATACACAGAATTATTGTAAAGTGATGATAATTAAAATATATATTGTTTGAAAGCGATAAAGGGAAATAGTACAAGTAGTTTTTTTGGAGAGCCGGTGGGTGGTGTAAACTGATAGAAGGAACTTGTGAATCCGTCCTTGAGGGAAATGAGGAACAATTCAATGTGAAGTGCGTAATCGTTTCCACCTACAAGCAGTTAATAATTTAAGTGGAGGGCGTATATTTTTACGTTTTTAACTAGAGTGGCAACGCGGATTAGCTTTCGTCCCTTTTATAGGAACGGGAGTTTTTTGTATTTTATCTAGTTAAAATGCAAATTTGAAAAAGGTTAGTTCCTTCATTAATAAATATAAAAGATTAAGGGGATATTGTTCATTAATAATCAATATAAATTAATATAATAATTTAATAATGCGGAATTTGATAAAAGTTTAAAGTGGTTTTCTCCCCCCTAAAGATTGGGAGGTTAATAGCAATAAATCGAAGTTAATAGTCAAACCGGATAAAGAGACAGATTTCTGGCAAAAAACACATTATGAATTTCAAGTTGATAATGGACATTTTTTATACTATGAACTAAATGGAGACTTTAGATTGATCACGAAAGTAAAATCTAAACCAGCGAATAGATATGATCAAGCAGGTTTAATGGTTCGATTTTCAAAAGATACTTGGTTAAAGACATCGGTTGAGTATATACCTGATGACAATAGTAAATTAGGTGTTGTTGTAACAAAGAATGGATATTCTGATTGGTCTAGTCAGGAGTTTTTTGGAGATTTAAATTCTCTTTATTATCGCATAACAAGAAGGGGAAATAATTACTACGTTGATTATTCATTAGACGGGGATTTATGGAAACAAATAAGAATGGTTCACCTTTTTGAAGAAAAAGATTGCATGAAAGTTGGCATTTATGCTTGCAGTCCACAAGGAGATGGGTATGAAGCAGAGTTTGAATTTATTAAGATTGAAAATATAGATGATAATACAAAAGTTTATTAAAGTGGAACGTTTTGAGGTATCATATTGATGCAATCAATGCAGCTGGCATTCCAATTGTCATCTATCAAGGAATAAATAGTGGCGTTGGTTTGCCAGAAGGTTATCGTCTGGATCGAAATGTTCTAATAAATGATGAGCTTGCTGCTATCGTTACCGCTCTCCGTAGTATCTCCACTTCATATGGTAGAGAGCAATACCGACGTCTAGTAGAAAAAATACATAGTTATTATATAGCTATCATATGAAGAAGAATTTCAAAATAAAACAAACCGCGTACTAATCAATTATTCTTCTTGGGATGGTATTGGGTATTTTCGACCGAAACTAAAAGTATTAGACGAAGCGTTAGATGGCTATGTATTAGTAAACTTCACCTATTCAGATGCAAAAGGTGAAGTTTACAAGCGAATAGTAGAGCTACATATGCTCATTCTCAAAGGAAGAGAATAAGTATTAACAAATTTATTGCCTAGAGAAAGAAACGATCCGTCTTTTTAAACTAAAAAGAATGAAAGAGGTTGTGATAAATCGTGAAAGAATCTTCATTCGTCGGGATGCTACTATTCAGGAGCATATCAAAAGCGAGAGTAAATCTAAGCCATCCAATGTACCAGAAGTTCTCCTACGTTTCCAAGATGAAGCTCGCCATTTGGCAGAAGAATGGTTTGATATTTAAGTGCTTTTACCACTTGAGGATGGCAGTTGGCTAATAAAAAAGGCGTATCCTGAAAATATCAATTAAAAAAGTTTACTTAATTGTATTAGAATTTTATTGTAATTAGGAAAACTATATATAAATTAGGATTTATAGTACTACTCTGTGCATTCCATCTCTCTCTTTTTTGCTTTAAATGTAGATTTTCGTTTTACCTTTATCTCAGCAAGTATAACACCGCTTAGAATAAGTAATGCTCCGATATACCCTTGGATTGACAATAATTCGTTCATGAACAGGTATGCAAACAGTGCAGAAAATACAGGTTCTAATGAAAAAATGAGTCCTGTATGTGTCGGTGTTGTGTATTTCTGTGCCATCGCCTGAATGATGTAGGCAAAAGCACTGCAGAAAATACTTAACACCAGTACAGCGATCCAACTCTCTTTAGTGGATGGAAGTTGCGGCTCTTCGAAAATCAGGGCAGAGAGTACGCCAAACCCTCCTGCAAATCCCAACTGAAGAATCCCAAGCTGCAATGTATTGGCAACTTTAGCCGCTCTTCCGGTGACAATAATATGAAAAGCATAAAAGAGAGCAGCGAGTATACAAAGTAAATCTCCAGAATTGAGTGTTAATTGATTATTCAAAGTCAGTAAACCAATTCCAGTCATTGCAACAAGGGAACTAATGATCAGTCTGTAACTCAGTCGATCCTTGAACAGAACGATAGATAATAAAGGGATAAAGATTACGGTCAAACTGGCTAGAAAACCAGCATTTGAAGCTGATGTCGTTTTTAAACCTAAGATGACTGAAGCAGATACAACGAAAAGTAAAAATCCTAGAATAAAGCCGTATTTTAGAGTGACAAAATGAATTGAACGAAATTGTTTAAAAAAAACAGCAGCACAAACCAAAAAAGCAATACCAAAGCGCAATGCAACAAGAGAAAATGAAGGGACAGTTTCCAATCCGATTTTCATAAAAAGATAGGAAGTACCCCAGGTCATTGTAACAAGTAAGATCATAAGATTAGCCTTTATTGGTTTCATTTTTAGTTCTCCTTTAAAATTTTTATGTACTTAGTTTAATTGTGATTCAAGTATTAGTAAAACGAATATATGTAATGATATACTTGAATAAAATTCATACATGAGAAAGTAGGAGAATCGATGAGTCTGACTAAGTTAGAAATCTTTCTGAAGACGGTTGAAATGGGGAACTTATCAAGAGCGGCCGAAGCACTGAATTTGACTCAGTCAGGTGTCAGCCATGCGATTAGAAGTCTTGAATTGGAGTATGGTTTTCAATTGTTACTCCGGAATAAAACAGGTGTTCGATTAACGGAAAATGGTGAGCGTGTTTTAACGCATGTTCGTGAAGTAGTAAATCATAATGAGCGATTAAAGCAAACTGTTGCAGATATTAATGGCATAGTGGCAGGAACTTTGCGCATTGGTACCTTTACAAGCGTGTCTATCCACTGGCTGCCTACAATCATCCATCGCTTTCGCTTGGAGCATCCTCGAATTGAAATCAAATTAATGGAAGGTGATTATGGAATGATTGAAACGTGGATTCAACAAGGGGTGATTGACTTAGGTTTTATGTCACTACCATCATCGGGCCATCTAGAATCTATTCCACTAAGAAAAGATCGAATGTTATGCATCCTTCCTAAAAATCACTCATTAAGTAAACAATCCATAATTCAGTATGATCAGCTCGAGAAAGAGCCTTTTATTATGCCTGCTTCTTCATGCGGTTACGATGTTAGGAAAGTATTAGAAGCGGCTAGGGTTCAGCTCGATATCCAATTCGAAACCGGTGATGATCATGTGATTGTCGCGATGGTGGAGAACGGGCTGGGAATCAGTGTCATGTCTGAACTCGCATTACAAGGACAAAGCGAAAATGTTACGATTGTGGAGTTGGAAGATAAACCTGTACGATCACTTGGGCTGTCACTTACTTCAATTAAACACGCATTACCAGCAACAAAACGGTTTATCGAATATACTCAAAAATGGTTAGATGGTGATTGAATATATCGGCAATCAAAACAAAATCAACAGTCAATGATTTTCAGGCCATATAGGGGTAGCTCCACACATCCATCAACTTAACGTATATTTTTATATAAAATGCGGTCTTTCCACGTAGTTTTTTATTATCTTTTATAGATGTTATAAAAGTAGGCACATCAAATAAACCCTGACGGGTTTCAAATTTTTCGCTATGCTACCTGATGGGCAGAAGTGGTATACTCATACACAACACCTAAAATATCAAAGACTGTTTTTTTCTCATATCTGTGAGATTTTCGTCCGTTTCGCTGTAGGAGGTTAAACAGACGAAGGAGAATCTTTGATAATTCTTGGGTGTTTTTATGTAGTGCTTGATGAAAAAGTAAGAAATAATCTTTAATTATGTACATCGCTTTATATTCACTTAGTTCTTTCTGTTTCTTACGTAACAGGAGTTCTCTCATTTTAAACATAGTAGAAGAACATAATAGGATACTAATGAGTTGTCCATAAAGGTGGCATTCTAATCGCTCTTGTTTAATAGATTTACAACGATGAATTCGAAACCAAGATTTCCATATTTTAAATAACAGCTCAATTTGCCAACGCAGTGAATATAAATCATAGATTTTCTCTTTCGGTACCCATTCCGTAGGAATGTTTGTCATATATACCGTAATTCCTTGTAAAAGTTTCGTACGCTCTGTATATGTAATCCCTTTTTTCTTTTCACGAATAGCTCGATCATGTAGACGTTTCTGTTTTTGCTCCTCTGTACATCTATAAACCACAATGCGAGTGGGTAGTTTGTCTTTGCTCCCTACATATACATCATGTAATTCATACACTTGGCCAGGTTGTAATTGGTTCATGATGTCTTCCAAATGAATTTGTATATATACCGGTCTCAATTGAGCAGGTTTTGTTTTAAATACCACTGTTTCGAATTCTTTTCTATATATTTTAGTTGGTAATTTAAGACGCGATAAATAATACCCTTCCTTATCTTGGATCGATTTAAAGTCTTGTAAACGAAAATACCCTAAGTCACGAATATATAGTTCATTCTTTTGTGTCATGTCCATTCGAGTCGCCCCATATGCCTGATCACTTCGTTTTCCTGGTTCAATTTTCACATCAGAAAACTCTCCGCTCAACAAGTCATACTCTAATTGAATTTTCACACCAGCTGTATGACTACAGCCTCCGGCACCAGGATAAGTAGCTGCGAATCGATCTGGAACTTGAAAGGTTGTAGAATCAAGGATGCGAATCCGCTTAAAGTAAGCAGAAAGAGAATGAGAAATTGTAGATGATCCTCCAATTTTAGCTTGTAGAAGTGTAGTAAATACATTTCGAAAGAAGGCTACAGAAGCCGAGTTAAATCGTCGATTCAGTCCCTCAGGACTTAATAAAATTCCTGTTGAAGTTTCTAATTGACTACAAAGTTGAGTAAGAGAGGTTGTAGCGATTTGTTGATTTAACCATACACACAAAGATAAAAAATGGTGCCCATGGCACTTACGTTTTCGTTTCATTCCACCTGCTTCTATAGCTAATTGATTAAGTGTAGCGGGAGACATATATCGATATAACTCTTCGGCAAATAAAGACAGCTCTTGTTTTTGATGCATATTCATAAAAAGCACGTCACCCTTTCTCATTAACATAAGAGAATAGTAACGTGCTTTTAAGTTTAAGAATAGTCTAAATCCTTAAGTTGATGGATGTGGGGTAGCTCCACATACCCATCAACCTAAGAATCCAGAATTACCCCAAAACGAAAAAATGAGCTTTTTGTTACAAGTTAGCACAAATTTTCATTCTGGTGGGTACTATAAAATTTTAGCTTGATGGCGATGGGTTATAATCATAATAATGTAAGTAAATAGTTTTTTTGCGATACTTCAATAGTGAAGTATCGTTTTTCTTTGTATAACTAAAGCCCAACTATAGAGCTTAGATTTGCAATAATAAATGTTTTTTCATTAGATAATTACTTTACCAAGAATCGGGATGTTTGCGGATACATTTATTTTTGGGATACATAATTATATTTAGAGAATACCCAGTTACAGTATTTGAACTTTTAATAAGAAGGGATGCGAAGGAATGAACTCACAGAGACAAGGCTATGCAGGCTGGTGGCAAGGCGGACACGGTGGTTGGCCGGGTGGACACGGCGGTTGGCAAGGTGGACACGGCGGTTGGCAAGGTGGACACGGTGGTTGGCCGGGTGGACACGGCGGTTGGCAAGGTGGACACGGTGGTTGGCAAGGCGGACACGGTGGTTGGCAAGGCGGACACGGTGGTTGGCAAGGTGGACACGGTGGTTGGCAAGGTGGACACGGTGGTTGGCAAGGTGGACACGGTGGTTGGCAAGGTGGACATGGTGGCTGGCAAGGTGGACATGGTGGTTGGCCGGGCGGACACGGTGGTTGGCAAGGCGGACATGGTGGCTGGCAAGGTGGACATGGATATTAAAAAGGTACTATAAAATCATTTTTTTATGCAAAGTTTGTATATTTTCATTTGTATAGTAAGGATATAATGAAAACAGCAAAAAAATTCTGTGAAGTAAGGATTCTATCCGTAAAATGAAAGCAGTGGAAATGTCAAAAGAACAAAAGACACCGCTTTTTATTATTCAAGGAGAACGAGACTATCAAGTTCAATCGAAAATCGAAATCCCTCTTTGGAAAGAACAACTAAAAGAACGAGGTAACGTTGATTATCGACTATATCCAAAGTTAAATCCCTTATTTACAGAAGGTTATGAAGAAATAAGTAAAACGGATGAATATTATAATTCTGCTAATATCCCTGAGTATGTTATAAATGATATTACTGCTTGGGTGCAAGGAAGACTGCAATTAAATTAGCAACCATATGTTTTAATAAAGACTTTCTTTCTGCGATTAAAATAGAAACATTACTATTAGGTTATATATTTTTTTAAAACACTCTTTGAAAAGGAGTGTTTTTTTATTTTTCCAAATAGAAATTTTCTATAAAATAAAGGGCTTGCCTTCCAAACAAATCGTTATTTGTAACACTGCTATCAAAGGAAAGTGCTCGTGACATCTCGTTAATATTGAAAAACATTAATAACTTATTGTGTGAAGTTTTTTGAAAATTTAGGTTTAACATCTTTAAAATAGGTGTATTACATATTACATAACAACTAAATAAGAAAATAAAAAATCTAAAGGAGGAAAAATACAATGCATAAGAATGAAAGAAAACCGGTGGTTCATGAATATGATAATGAACATGAAGTAGTTATGAAAGTAAAAGAGCTAGAATTACAAGGGATTCACCAAGATGACATTTACGTCTTAACACATGAAAAACATCTAACAAAAAAGATTGCGGATGATACAAATATAAATACGATTGGAGTAAAAGAACAAGGATTGGGCACAAGTATTATCAACTTTTTCTCCAAAAAAGGGGACGAACTCCGAAATCAAATGGAGGAAATGGGGTTGTCGAAGGAGGAAGCTAACTTATATGAAGAAAAACTAGATCAAGGGAGAATCTTACTCCTAGTAACAGCTGAAACACCAACGGCGAGTGATAGGCAACCGCAAAACTATTATTCTCTCTAATAGACTGCAATAGGTAAGGTAATTATTTTAGCTTGTAGCATGGAAGAAAATAAAAGTGGAGAAGGGTGAGAAAAAATGAAACATACAATATTTAAATACGCTATGATTGGGATTACGACTGGAGTTATAGTCTCCTTATTAAAAAAGGAAAATCGGAAAGCGATACAAACAAAAGGAAAAAGCGTAAAAGAAAAATTGCAAGAAGGAAACATAAAGGAAACATTGGAGAAGGTAACCGAAACAAGTAAACAATTCTCTGTAACTGCAGCTAATGTTGCAAAACAAACATTACCACAACTGCTTACAGCCACACCAGTTGTCATTTCTACCATTAAAGACTTAACAGAAAACGAAACGAACAAAAAGAAAACAGATGAAAAGGATAACGAAATAAATCAAAACAGTAAGGACATAGACGGAGAAAAAACGAAAAATGAAAAGAAATATATGAAAGAAGAGAGTGCTTAGATTTAATTCTAAAAAGAGAAAGTGAGGAAGAAAGTATGAAATCTCTGTATGCAATTGATGTAGGAATTGGTTTTACTAAGCGGGCATATCGACAGGATGTAGATTCTGAGGTGACGATTAAGAGTGAAGCTTCCACACTAGCCCCTGTACCTAATCATGATGAAAGTGAAGATTTAACAAAGGTAAGTTTTATAGATTTAGACTTTGCATACTACATGGGAAATGAAGCGCATCAATCTGACGCTTCATTGCTTCCTCCATTTGACGAAGAAATAGAAAATTATTATGAAAGCGAACGGTTTAAACAACAAATATTTGGTTGCATTGCAAAGGATTATAAAGAAAATGTCGTGTTACCTTTAGTTGTTACCGGGCTTCCTGTCACTTATTTTGGTAGTCAGCATGAGCAATTACAACGTGCACTAAAAAAAGAAACTTCTGTGCAAATTGATGGGAAATTTATTACTATTACGGTGGAAAATGCTTTAATTCTTCAGCAACCGGTCGCTTTACATGCCTATTTCTTAAAAGAGGGAATCATTCAGGAACAAGATCGTATCTTAATTATTGATGGTGGATTTCGTACATTAGAAATGACAGATATGAAACAGAATGTCATTTTAAATCATTATGAGACGGAACTAGGATGTAGCAAGCCTTTGAAAAATATTAAGAATATCGTGCAGAATCATGCGGGTGAAAGTAATCAATTGCATATTAACGATATGCCAAACATATTAGAAAAAGGATATGGAGGTCGAGAAGAAGATCCTCAGACAAGTCAGGTTCATACTTTGATTCAAAAAGAGTTGGATGCACACTTCCAAGACGTTATGCGTGTATTACAAGAACAATTTAAGTTAGACCAGTATGACACTATTATTTGGACAGGAGGAATAGTAGATCTCCACAAAAAACGAATTGAAAAAATACAAGGTGAAATTTCTTCTTTCCGTATGGTAGACGCTTCGAAAGAGGCTGCACTTCATGGATACTACATGATTGGAAGTCAAGTATTTGACGACATCACCAATCAATCTGTATATGAATCTAAATTATAATAACGACCAAAATGGAGTTCGTTGAATAGACGTGCCCAATTATGTAGCTTCTTTTCCATATATAAAAAATGCTTTATAAGAAAAGATAAAAAGTGCTTGTATAGAGGAAATGTTTAAATTTGAGAATAAAAATAGCTAATATATAGGGGGTCTTCCTTTTAATAGAATAAGACCTCCTATGCCATTTATCCCACTTTAATGGGCAGTAAGACCCCCACCTCAAAATTCTGCGAAAGCAAAGAATTTAGGTGGGGGTCGGGCTCCCATAAAAGTCCGATTGGTTCAACTAATAATCAGTGGGGGATGAAGAAAACCCCCACTGATTAAAGTTTCACTTTATTTTGTAATTTAGTTGATCTAAAAACTTTTCCTCCAAGACATGAATACCTACATACAAATTTCATATTACGGATATGATTCGATCAAACATAAAACTGTTCAGAAAGGAAGAATAATATGGAATGCATAAAAATGCCGAAATGGAGTTGGTATCATGTGAAAACTAGTGAGCTTGAAAAACTTTCTTCTATAATTCCTCGTGATGTAACATCTTATTTCTCTCAATTTATAAAGAAAATAAGTTCTCCTTGTGAAAATGGATTATATGTTTATACGTTATCATCAAGTCAAACTTGTGTATATGGTTCGTTTTTATTTGATCAAGATAAAAAGGACGCCAAAATTCAAAAATTTCTTCATTATTTCGTAGCTCATGGAATACTCATAACGGTCCAGGAAAAAGAGGAAGAGGATTTCCAAAAATTAATACATAATTCCTCTTTTAGTGTGAAAAATTGTAATAGTTCCGCTGAAGGATTATGTGCTATCTTATCAATCTTTATATCTCACTACTTGCGAAAGGTTGACTATTTCGAAAACAATTTTAGGAATGTATTATGGGATTTTTATCATCATAATAACATAGCAGTTTTAGAAAGAATTTATCATATTCGTCATGAACTATTTATGAACACACATGTGTTTCGCTTAATACAAGAAGTGTTACAAGGCCTGAAAGAAGCTTGGTTAGAAAACTTAACAAACACTCTTTGTTATAAGCAAACAAACGTAAAATTAGAGCGTGGATTACAACTTGTTAAAGAGTACCAAGAAGAATTGGACACGATGATTCATTTACAAGAAGTTGTTTCTTCACATCGTGGGAATGAGATTATGAAAGCTCTTACTGTATTAACTGCTGTAAGTACGCCTTTGACGGCCTTAGGAGCATTGTGGGGGATGAATTTTAAATATATGCCTGAACTAGAATGGAAATATAGCTATTTAATTGCTCTCTTATTTATTATTTTCACAACAGGTGGTATGTATTTGTATATGAGAGTGAAAGGATGGACAGGTGACTTATTACGAGTAAAGAAAAAGAAATCCTTTTTTAAATCTAATTAATCTTGTTTATAAAAAATGTGATAGATATGTGGTTAGTAATATTATTAATTGAGGTAGTATCATATCCCCATCAAGTTAAAGTTTTGATGTCCCTGCAATGATAAAAATGGTGAATATTTATTATGAAAGATTAGAGCTCCCTTCTTGTAGGAGAGCTCTAATCTTTGTTTAAAAACTATATCATATACATGGGGGGTAGACTCATTATCTGAAATTTGTCCGGATCCAATTTAGAATATGGCAAAAGAGAACTTGCGATTAAAAACAAGCTCTCTTTAAAAGAAATAACGTAATTGAGATACTTATATAGTAACAATTGTTGTCTTCTAATTCCATATGTCTTATGTTGAGAAATAAATTATAAGTGGCTTGATAAAGCTAAAACGAATGATTGACATAATATTTTGACGATAATATAATAAATCTCGAATTCAAGATAATTTGTAAAGGATTGGTAATTATGAGCGTGATTAACGATGAGAGCTTATCTTTAAAGTTATTTGTTATATTATCAAGGGAATTACAGCCAATCACTAAACGTATTGAAAAGGATCAAAAAAATTTATGGACTTAATCCAACTGAATTTGCAGTGCTTGAGCTACTATACCGTAAAGCTGATCAGCCTATAAAAAAATGGGGGACAAAATATTACTTGCAAGTAGTAGTATCACGTATGTAGTGGATAGGTTGGAAAAGAAGAGGTGAAACCATGTTCTAAAGACCGCCGTGTCACGTATGCATCAATTACTTCAGAAAGTATTGAATTGGTGACACTAATTTTTCCTCAGCATAAAGAGGGGATTCGGAAAATATTTGGTAGTTTGGACTATATTGAGAAAAAATGATAATGAAACAGTTGAAAAAGTTAGGATATTACGCACAGAAATTGTAAGTTTTTAGAGGTTATTTCTGTTTAGTAATATCCTAATTAAATATAAATTAAATAAATAGGAGGGAAAATTAATAAATAGTAGTAAATGTATTGTAGTATAAAATAAAGAAATTATGTAATTGCAATTGATATAGTAGGAAAGATAGTTGTTATGCATAACGTATACATATTGTCCTTTTCATTATAAATCTTTCATAAAGCGGAGAGTGGGAGTGGGTATCAAGAATGGAATTACGTCATTTAGAGTACTTTATTCAAGTTTGTAATAATAATAGCTTTACTAAAGCTGCGGAAGTTCTAGGTATTTCACAGCCGACTTTAAGTCAACAAATCCGTGTGTTAGAAGGTGAACTTGATACACCTTTGTTTCATCGAGTTGGAAGAGGTATCAAAATGACAGAAGCGGGTAAGCTGCTATTTGATAAAGGAAAATTTATCATGCAACAATTTGATGACGTTTATAATGAAATTTTTGAATTAAAGGGTGTAAAAAGAGGTGTGATTACTATAGGAGGTTTATTAGAGGATCTCACTTATTTAACACCTTATATTATGAAGTTTCAACAACATTATCCGAACATCGTTGTAAAAATTATAGAGTCCGAAGTTGCGGTAAATCAAATCGTTGACAAAAATATTGATATAGGGATTACACGTAGTGCTCAAATTCCAGACACATTAACAAGCACCCTTTTGTATAGCGAAGAGCTTGTCCTTGTCATTCCAAAAAATCATCCTTTGAATGAAACATCATTTGTTTCTTTTCGAGAATTAGTAGGACTGAGTAGAATAATGGTTGCATGTAGTTGTCGTGAATCTATTAAAATATATTGTGAGAGTTTAGGGTTATCTTTATCTGAAGCAAATATAGAAACAAAATCTTCTATTTCTCTATTGAGCCTTGTATATAATGGGCATGGGGTTGCCATAATACCTCTTTCACTAGTTGACTTTGTTAATAATGATACTTTGAGCATAGTTCGTATTATTGATCCGACACCAAGGCAAGATATTAATCTTATTCACTTTGATGATAAATTTTTAAGTTTTGCAGCACGTATCTTTATGCAGAAGTTAAATGAACCTGAAAAGGTATTAGTATAATAATGATTATAGTGTGAGAATTAAAAATGATACATAATTCTTAGGATAAGACCTAAATTACAGTCAAAGGGCTAGTAGATTTATAGGTGTGGTGTAGTCGCTTCAAAAGGGAATATCATGGGCTTTTACTTAAGGGAAAAAGGGCAGACTTTGCAAGGAGAGAAGGCTGTTAAAAACAAGTCAATTTAATCAATTAACTCTTCGGTCTTATCGCATAGTAATAGATTCCATTAGGGATATACTGCTATTTCTTTCTACATATCCTTATTGCATAAAGAAAACCACCGGCATTATACCGGTGGTTTTGACTTAGAAAGCAAAGCAAGTACAACCAATACCCCATTTAGTTCCATCTTTTCCTATTACGGTATGAGTGTGTTGATGGAGAGGGTTACTGCAACTATGTAACTTGTTATCATGGGAATTTTGAGAAAGTATAGTGTGGGCTAGGTTAGCACCACCGTAACCATAAACTCCCGTCGGTGACCAATCAGGTGATGCTGGGGGCAATTCAGGTGATAAATTTTTAAATTCATCATTTCCATAAACAACCTGCCCACCCATAATTGTGAGTAATGATTCAAGGTTCTTGATTTCTTCTTCTGACACAGTAAAGTAGTCAGCAGACAATACAGCGATATCAGCAAATTGACCTACTGCAAGGGTTCCTTTTTTACTTTCATCACCAGAGAACCATGCACTTCCTTTTGAATATAATTCCAGGGCTACTTTTCTATCAAGTTTATTTTTTTCATCGTATATGGAAAGCCCACCAATGGTTTTTCCGGCAACCATCCAGTAAAGAGCGACCCAAGGGTTATAACTGGAAACCCTAGTTGCATCACTACCAGCGCCAACAGGTATACCTAGGTCTAACATACGATAAATTGGAGGAGTACGCTTTGCAGCTTCCTTTCCGTATAAATCAACAAAGTATTCACCTTGAAAAGCCATGCGGTCTTGGATGGCAATACCGCCATTTAAAGCCTTAACACGTTCCATACTACGATCTGAGATTGTTTCTGCATGGTCAAACCACCATCGTAGACCATTAAAAGGAATTTCTTTGTTGACTTCCTCAAATACATTTAAGAAACGTGTTATTGATTCGTCATAAGTTGCATGTAAACGGAATGGCCAACGGTTTTCCACCAATAAAGAAATTACTTTCTTTAAGTCAGCTTCCATCATCGTAGCTAGTTCGGGCCGTGGCATTTGAAATTTTTCAAAATCGGCTGCCGAGAATACTAACATTTCTCCGGCACCATTCATTTTATACTTATCATTTCCTTGACCTGGAGAAACAATTTTTGCCCATGAAGCAAAGTCTTCATATTCATGATTAGGATTTTGCGTAAATAGATTATAAGCAATACGCAAAGTTAATTGTTCCTTCTCGGCTAAATGTTCAACAACTTTGTAGTCGTCAGGATAATTTTGGAAACCGCCACCTGCGTCAATGGCACTTGTAATACCTAATCTATTTAATTCGCGCATAAAATGGCGAGTTGAGTTAATCTGATCGTCAAAATTAAGTATGGGAGCTTTACCCAAACTTGAATAAAGAATAGAAGCGTTAGGATTCGCAATTAAAAGGCCCGTTGGATTCCCTCGTTTATCTCGCTCAATTAAACAACCTGGAGGATCTGGGGTATCTTTTGTGTATCCCAGTGCACGAAGCCCTGCACGATTTACAAGTGCTCTATCGTAAAGATGTAGCACAAAGACAGGTGTGTCTTCAGAAACAGCATTAATCTCTTCCAAAGTTGGCATCCGTCTCTCTTTAAATTGAAATTCAGACCAACCTCCAACTACTCTTACCCACTGAGGAGCAGGAGTACGCCTTGCCTGCTCTTTGAGCATTTCGAGAGCAATGGTAATTGAAGGCACACCTTCCCATCGTAATTCCATATTATAATGAAGACCGCCACGAATAACGTGTATATGAGAGTCATTCAGGCCTGGAATAGCTCTTTTTCTTTTAAGGTCTATTTTTTTTGTTTTTTCTGTGGCACTATTAAGAAGCTCATCTCCACCTACTGCAGTTATTAAACCATCAGTTATGGCGATAGCAGATACCTCAGGTTGAGAGGGATCAAGAGTAGTGATTTTTCCGTTATATAAAATCATATCCGGTACATTCATATTCACACCTCATCTACTTCCTATTATTTTGTAACCATGGATGAAATAATTTACCGAAAATCGGCATAACTACCCATGATAGCAAGGACACTATACATACAGAAACGAAAAAAGCGGACATAATAGGATTCATATGTTTTATAATAGGTCCTATCAATTTAGGAACTAACATGCTAAGAGGCCATACACCCAGAAGGGTAACGATAGACATTTTCCATTTTGGCGGTGGAACTGGCGTTTTCGGAGTAACAAACCAATAAGCCAAACTGCTTTCAGTTTTGTAAGTTGGATTAGTAACTTGAAATTGTTCTGCCGTTTTTAATAAATCTCGGCGAACATCTGATTCTTGCCAAGCACGTAGATGCTCATACGTATCAAAGCGAAAAATAACAGTATACTCTCTGGATTCGTTATTGGGGACTATTAGATTTACACCTAAATGCCCTGGGAATTTAGTAGCGGCAGCTTCGATTTCATGTCTCCATGTTTCAAACTGTTTTTCTTTCCCTTGTTGAATTTCCCATGTAACAATTGTTGTTACTGGATCAGTAGCATCCATTGTGCCCCCTGTATAAGTCTCTTCGACAGCTATTCCTTCTTGTTTCATATTTTCCTGCTTGGAAGCGCGCCATGCACCATAGTATATGCGTATTCTACACCTTGACCATACGCACCAGTGTGTTCCTTTACAATCTCCATTACAGCATCATAAGTGTCTCTGTGTGCCCAGTCACGTTGGTATTCAAGTAAAACTTGAATGGCTGTAACTGGAATTGCACCAGCTTGCTCTACACGACGCATAGCAGCGTTATGTGCTGTCAAACTAGTACCACCTGAAGCATCATCAACTGCATACACCTCATAGCCAGCTTTAATTGCTTCAAGCACAGGGAATGCAAGGCAAACTTCAGTCCAAAGTGCTGCAAATATTAATTTCTTTCTACCTGTTGCTTTAACTGCCTCAACAAATTTTGAATCTTCCCAAGAGTTCATTGAACTGCGTTCTATAATTTCATGGTTTGGGAATATGTCAAGAATTTGTGGCCAAAAATAACCAGAAAAGCTGCGTGTCTCAACTGTAGTAAGAATAGTAGGTACGTTAAAAGTTTTTGCTGATTTAGCAAGCAACATAACGTTATTAATCAATGTTTGTCTATCAATACTTGCAACTCCAAAAGTCATTTGAGGTTGAAAATCAATCAAAATTAAGGCACTGTTCTCCGGATTTAACAATTCTAAATTACTCATAATAAAACACTCCTTTTGTAATTGTTCAAAATATTTTTGAAAGTAATGTTTTTTCTGTTAATTAAAGTTGTAATCATAAAAATAAAAGCTCTGCTATACTTTTTAATTTAAAAATCTAGTGCTGATTAAATCAGCACTAGATTTATACTATCCACTTAAAGAAGGGATTTAAAGCGGTACATTTATACATTTTGTTTACTAAGATCTCGTTGAGCTCCTAAATAGCTTCCAATTATATTTTGATAGCCTGGAAGATTACTAGCAAGCAAATTGCCAAAACCTTCGACATCGTTGCGCCAATCGCGTTGTAATTCGCAAGCTACGCTAAACCAGTTCATAAGTTGCACGCCATTATGTGCCATACGCGTATTGGCAGCATCCGCAACTTGTTTGCTGAAAGTTCCTGAAGCATCCGTAACAGCAAATACTTCATATCCAGCTTTTATAGCAGAAAGTGCCGGGAAAGCAACACAAACGTCCGTAACTACGCCCGCGATGATAAGTTGTTTTTTTCCAGTTTCTTCGATTGCTTTTACAAAATCATCATTATCCCATGCGTTAATTTGTCCAGGTCGAGCTATTTTTTGTGCGTGAGGAAAGAGATCAACCAATTCTTGCATTAAAGGTCCATTAGGTCCGTTTTCAAAGCTTGTTGTTAAAATAACTGGTAAATCAAAAAACTTAGCAGTGTGAGCAAGAGCTAAAACATTGTTTTTGAATTCATCAACACCATAGTCACGTACTAGTCCGGACATAAGACCAGTTTGATGGTCTACTAAAAGCACGACAGCATCATCTTTGTTAATACGAGAATAGAGATCAGTCATTATGTATTCCTCCTAAAAATTAAGTGATCGAAGAAAGTTTAAATAGTCGAATACTATCATAAGTTTCTTCGTTTATAACTAAGCTGACCAATAATATTGGTTATAGCAGCATTCACAGAACATGAAGTGCTATACAAATTTATAGTATTTGAAAACTGATTCGTTAATCAATTCTAAATTATCTATAATTTACATAGGTCGTAACTATAGTTGTTTTCACTCTAAAATAGATTGATTTTACCTATACATTCTATAGATAGAACGATATTGATAGTCACCTATTTTTGTTATTAGAATTGAATAGAAGGAATGTTCAGCAAATACTTCATGATGAAAAAGGTAGGGGATGGGGAATTATCCATAAACAGAAAATGAATGCATCGAAACAGTAGAGTTTCATACATAGAGTTCACAATATAAATGGGCATAAATAGGTTATGAGATTTATCCGGATTATTGAAGAAAAGGATACATATTAAAGGAGGTAGGACAATGGCAAAAATTACTGTAGGAACCGAAAATCAAGCACCAATTGAGATATATTATGAGGATCATGGCACAGGAAAACCAGTTGTACTCATTCATGGTTGGCCGTTAAGTGGTCGATCTTGGGAATACCAAGTTCCCGCTCTTGTTGAGGCTGGATACAGAGTGATAACATATGATCGTCGAGGTTTTGGAAAATCATCTCAGCCGTGGGAAGGTTATGAATATGATACCTTTACTTCTGATTTACATCAACTATTAGAACAGTTAGAGCTTCAAAATGTCACACTTGTTGGTTTTTCTATGGGTGGAGGCGAGGTAGCTAGGTACATTAGTACGTATGGAACAGATCGTATTGAAAAGGCCGTTTTTGCTGGAGCAGTTCCTCCTTATTTATACAAATCAGAGGATCATCCTGAAGGGGCATTAGATGATGCAACAATTGAAACATTCAAAAGTGGTGTGATAAATGACCGCCTTGCATTTCTTGATGAATTTACTAAGGGATTTTTCGCGGCTGGTGATCGAACAGATTTAGTTAGTGAGCCATTCCGTTTATATAATTGGGATATTGCAGCCGGTGCATCACCTAAAGGAACGCTTGATTGTATTACTGCCTTTAGTAAGACAGATTTTAGAAAAGACTTGGAGAAGTTTAATATACCTACTCTTATTATTCACGGAGACTCTGATGCAACTGTACCATTTGAATATAGTGGGAAATTAACACATGAAGCAATTCCTAATTCTAAAGTATCGTTAATAAAGGGTGGTCCACATGGGCTAAATGCAACGCATGCTAAAGAATTTAATGAAGCACTTCTATCATTTTTAAAGGACTGATTATAACTATATAATTGTTAATTGATACATTATAAATAAGTTGCAATTCTATCATATTTTTTCTAATAAATGGAAATACCTAAAGATGAATAATTTTGAGGAGGTTTTCAATTATGGCAGAAAACCAGGACAAGAATTCTCTAGAGGAACAAGACGTGAAACGTGAGACATTGACAACGCGACAGGGGCACCCTGTGAAGGATAATCAAAATATCCGAACAATTGGGAATCGTGGTCCAGCAACACTTGAAAATTATCATTTCATCGAAAAAATTTCTCATTTTGATCGAGAAGAGGTTCCAGAACGTGTAGTACATGCGCGAGGAGCTGGAGCATTTGGGTATTTTGAAACGTATGGAAAAGTTGGAGATGAGCCGGTAGAAAAATATACTCGTGCGAAAGTGTTTTCGGGGGCTGGCAAAAAAACACCGTTAATGGTTCGTTTTTCTACAGTAGCTGGAGCTAAGGACTCACCAGAAACAGCAAGGGATCCACGAGGCTTTGCAGTGAAAATGTATACGGAAGATGGTAACTGGGATTTAGTAGGGAATAATTTGAAAATTTTCTTTATTCGTGATGCGATGAAGTTCCCAGATATGATTCATGCGTTTAAGGTTGATCCGGTTTCGAATGTGGCGAATCCTCAGAGAATGTTTGATTTTGTTTCTCGTACCCCGGAGGCAACGCATATGATTACATTTTTATTTTCTCCATGGGGTATTCCAGCAACATATCGCCATATGCAGGGATCTGGTGTAAACACTTATAAATGGGTAAATGAAAAAGGCGAAGCGGTATTGGTGAAATATCACTGGGAGCCGAAGCAGGGAATTCGAAATTTAACACAAGAAGATGCAAACAGTATTCAAGCAATGAATGTTAGTCATGCAACACAAGATTTATATGAAGCAATTGAGCGCAAAGATTATCCAGAGTGGGAGCTATTTGTACAAATTATGGAGGATGATTATCATCCAGAACTCGATTTTGATCCGCTTGATGATACGAAGCTTTGGCCAGAGGAGCAGTTCCCCTGGTTACCAGTAGGACGTATGGTTCTTGATCGTAATCCAGTTGATTACCATTCAGAGATTGAACAAGCTGCTTTTGGTACAGGAGTACTTGTTGATGGCATGGACTTCTCAGACGATAAAATGCTACAAGGTCGTACTTTCTCTTATTCAGATACGCAACGTTACCGCGTTGGTGCAAACTATCTACAATTACCTGTTAATGCACCTAAAGCACCTGTTCGTACAAATCAACATCGTGGTCAAATGGATATGCGTAATCCGAAAGAGTCTGGAGAAAATCCGCATATTAACTATGAGCCATCTATGCTGGGTGGTTATAAAGATGCAAAACAAGAAAAGCACCATCCACACCAACCAACTTACAATGCGGCTGCTATGAGTGCACCAATCGATCGTCCTAATAATTATGGTCAAGCAGGTCACACGTATCGTAGTTTTGAGGAGTGGGAACGAAATGAGTTGGTTAAAAATCTATCTGAAGCACTTGCAGTATGTGACAAAAGAATTCAGAATGCGATGATTGAACACTTCACACAAGCTGATGAAGATTATGGCCGTCGTGTTAAAGAAGGTATTGAAAAGAAAATGAAAGAAGCTAAAACGGAAAACAAACTTCCAGGCCGCGAAGTAAGTAAATCAAAATATGGCCAAGGTTCATTAGCTGCAAACGAAGCAACAAAAGATGCAGTAAAGAAAAGCCATGAATCAGATGCTTATTAATTGAAGTGAGCACAGTAGAATACCTAGAGATTCCGTGAAAATAGTTAGGTAGCCTTCCATATGATTGTTAAAATGTTTTTTTATATGAGAAGTACTAAATATCATAAGATAGTTCATAAACAAATAAAAAATAAAGTTTCAAAAAGATGCTCTTGGATAAATCCAGGAGCATCTTTTTGAATGCGGCGTAGTGCACCACTGTAACCAATTTAAAGAATCGAAATCTTCTATAACGAAATTTTTGCTCATTTTTAAATGTTGATATTGAAATGTTAGGTTGATAAATCTCTATTAGTTTCGAGTTGAATATTTTTCTTAACGGCTAAAATTTATGGATTAGAGTTTTTTTGTCTCTTAGGTGGATTGCTATATTACTATCAAGATAATATTTTGAATAATCCTCAAAATAAAGAAATGTTTTTGTCAGAAAACGATAAAATCTTATTAATTTTTATAATTAGTAGAATTTTTATAGAAATAATCCTCTTAATATATTAAAATAACATCGTGTTATGTAAGATTTTAATTATTAGGGGAGAGAAATTTTATGTTGAAAAAAATCATTCCAGTTGCTTTAGCATTAAGTACAGTTACTTTTACTAGTGTATTCGCTGTGCCTTCAGCCCAAGCAAGTACAGAACCAAACCGCTACATAGATGTGCAAATGCTCGGTATTAACGATTTTCATGGGCAACTAGACACAGTAAAAAAAATTAACAATAAAGATGCAGGGGGAATCGAGTACTTAGGGGCTTATTTACGCGATCGTGAAAAACAAAATCCGAATACATTAAAAGTACATGCTGGCGATGTTGTTGGAGCAAGTACTCCTGTTTCAGCATTATTACAAGACGAACCTACCATTGAATTTCTAAATGATTTAAAATTCGATGTTGGAACAATAGGAAATCATGAATTTGATGAAGGTGTTGAAGAAATGAACCGCCTTATTTATGGTGGATACCATGAGAAAACAGGGAAATTTAAAGGAGCAAAATTCCCATATGTTGCCGCAAATTTCTATAATAAATCCACCGGTCGTTTATTTTTACCACCATTCACTATAAAAAAGGTACAAGGAGTTCCTGTTGGATTTATCGGAGTCGTAACAACGGATGTGCCTAATCTTGTTATGCCTACTATGCTAAAAAATGTAGAAATTACAGATGAAGTTGAAGCTATTAACAAATCCGTAAAGCAATTAAAAAAACTAGGTGTTAAATCTATCGTTGTTCTTGCACATAACGGGGGGACAACAGATGGGAACGGCGTAACAAATGGTGATATCGTCCGATTAGCAAATGAGACTGATCCAGAAGTCGATGTTATTTTTGGTGGGCATAGCCACACTTATGTAAATGGAACTGTTAATAATAAACTTGTCGTACAAGCAAATTCTTACGGTATGGCTTTTGCTGATGTTGATGTAAAGATTGATCGTAAAACACAAGATATTGTTGAGAAAAAAGCAGAAATTGTTACAACTTACCATGAAGGCATGGAGCCTGATAAAAAAATAAAGAAGAAGATGGAGAAATATCAAGCAAAAATCGCACCTCTTGTTAATGAAGTTGTAGGTAAGTCTATTGCTCCACTAGATCGCAAACTAAATACAGCTGGTGAGTCTACTCTTGGAAATTTAGTTGCTGATGCCCAGCGTGCAACAATGCAATCTCAAATTGCACTTATGAATCCTGGTGGTATTCGTAATGACTTAGATGCTGGTGATATTACATGGGGAGAGATATATGGTATTCAACCATTCGGAAATCAATTAATAAAAGTAAATTTAACGGGTCAAGATATTCGTGATATTTTAAATCAACAATGGCAAAAAGATATAACAAGAATGCTTCAAATTTCAGGGATCCAATACACTTGGGATGCAAACAAACCTAATGGAGAAAAAGTAACAAATATGCGCCTAACTAATGGAGAAGAAATTATTTCTTCTAAAACTTACAGCGTCGTTGCAAACGCATTTCTAGCTTCAGGTGGAGATGGATTTGTATCCTTTAAAAACGGTAAAGATGCTGAAACAGGACCAACTGATTTTGAAGCATTAGTAGATTACATAAAAAAATCAAAAGAACCAATTCAGTCTATTATTGATGGAAGAATTCAAAAAATAAATTAGGTTTTTATTAATCACAAAAACGAATAGATTACCTGTACTTTTTAGTGTACAGGTAATCTATTTTTTGTGGGTTTGAAATAACGTCTTACTGTGACCAATTAATAGTGACGGTAAATTTGGCCCCTATGGAACATTAAAATCAGATGATCCAAACAGTTAAAACTACATCTTTGTCCAAGATAAAAAAGGTCAATTTATCCCGCTTTAACGGGCAGTAAGACCCCCACCTCAAAATTCAGTGGAAGCAAAGAAGTTAGGTGGGGGATGAACAAAACCCCCACTGATTAAAGTTTCACTTTATATAAATTATGTTTTGACAATAAGGGGTTAATTGGTTTGTTTTAGTAGTTATATACTTATGAGTTATTTGAAATTCTAGCGGTTTTGTATACATAGTTTATCCTGCCTTAATTGATAGTGAATAGATATGACGGATATTTTAACCAAAATTTTCATGAAAATACCTTTAAAAAGAACGTTAGTTCGTATATAATAAGAACAAACGTTCTTTTGTTAGGGGTGATAACCTTGTATGATTATTCTCTTTTACCGAATCGTATTATTTTATGTGTAGATCTTCGTAGCTTTTATGCAAGCGTATCATGTATTAAAAAAGGACTTGATCCACGATATACAAAATTGGCCGTCGTAGGAGATGTAAACCGGAGTGGATCAATCGTATTAGCAGCAACCCCGCCATTAAAAGCGTTAGGAATTAAGAAGATGGCACGGTTGTACGAAATACCGAAGCGGTCAGATATTATTATTGTGAATCCAATTATGCATACGTATATGAAATGTTCAACTTACATAACAGGATTAGCTTTAAAGTATGTTGCGCCGGAAGATTTTCATCAATATAGTATCGATGAGTTTTTCATGGATATGACTGCAAGTATTCATTTGTTTGCGAGTAATCCGCGCGAGTTTGCATTAAAGTTTAAGAGAGAAATATATGAACGTACGCGAATTGAAAGTACGATTGGTATTGGTCCGAATTTATTATTGAGTAAAGTAGCGATGGATGTGGAAGCGAAAAAGAATAAGGATGGAATAGCGCATTGGACATATGACGATATACCCGAGAAGTTATGGCGTATTAGACCGCTCAGTAAATTTTGGGGTATATCGTATAAAACGGAAATAAAATTAAATCGAAAAGGTATACATACGATTGGGGATTTAGCACAGTACCCATTGAAGTATTTAAAGCAATCCTTTGGTGTAATAGGAGAAGAATTACATTTACATAGTAATGGGATTGATTTTAGCAGAATAGCAGAGAAATATGTTCCAGCGACAACATCTATAGCAAAAAGCCAAATATTATTTCGTGATTATTCCATAGAAGAATTCATCGTTATTTTATTAGAGCATGTAGAAGAAGTTTGTTATAGGTTGAGACGAGAAAAGAAATACGCGCAAACGATTCATTTTTCAGTCGGATATAGTAAGGAATACGGAGGAGGAATAAAAAAAGCACATACGTTAAACAGAGCAACAAATTTAACGATGGATATTTATAATGTTTGTACTTATTTTTTATACGAGAGACATGCAGGAGAACCGATTCGATCAATAAGTGTTTCGCTAACTAATTTAATACATGAAGGAGAAGAACAAATTTCACTTTTTGATAACATTATACAAAGGGAAAAAGAAATGCGATTAACGAAGGTTATGGACGAAATTCGAACACGATTTGGTAAGAACAGTATTTTACGTGGGATTTCCTACACGAGCGTCGCAACAGCAAGATATAGAAATACATTATTAGGAGGACACAAATCGTGAGGAATGCGAATATACCAAAAGGAAGAGGGATGGTAAAGTGGCAACCGTTTGCCAGTATGCCAGAGCAGTTCACCTGTATTAAAGAAATGATACAGGAGCAAACAACAGTTCCGCGTCCAATCTTAACGCAAGATGAAAAAGAAAGGATTGAAAATAAGCTGTTAATTTCATATTTAGGTGAGGAAGAAGTTTTACTTACATATTATAAAAATGGCTACCTATATAAAAATTACATAACAGTAGCTGAAATAAATCCATTAAATAAGACGATTATTTGTACCGACGCTTTTCATAATCAAAGAATGTTTAAGTTTGGTGATGTAATGGAAGTGAATTAGAGTATCTTTCTATGCAGTAGGGTATTTTTAGCAGTCTACTGCATAGAAAAATCAAAGATCCAGCCACATATCAATTTTCAAGGTTTTAAAATGACTTTTATACAATCATCTTCACGATTATTGAAAATTTGATAACCGTAGCTCGCTTCTTCAAGGGGGATTTTGTGCGTAATAATCTCTTTTGGATCAAATTCTTTATTTGTTATTTTTTCAAATAGTTCCGGCATAAAATGAATGACAGGTGCTTGTCCCATTTTAAGGTTAATATTTCTAACCCAAAATGCCCCGAGTGGAAAGGCATTATAATTACCGCCATAAACACCAGTCATTTGAACTGTTCCATATTTTCTTACAGCTTTCGTAGCGATTTGAATAGGACCGAGGGTACCGCCTTGTAATTTTAATTTTTGTTCCAGAAATTCTAGGGGAGATTTTTTCCCATCCATGCCTACGCAATCAATAACTACATCCGCACCGCCATGCGTAATTTCCTTTAAATGTTCTCCCATATCAGGAAATTTTGTAAACTCAAATACCTCAACATTGTTAATCTTTTTTGCATAATGTATTCGATAATCTAAATAATCCACTGCAATTACACGTTTAGCACCTTGCATCCAAGCGAATTTTTGTGTCATTAATCCAACAGGGCCACAACCAAGTACGATAACAGTATCGCCTCGCTTAACACCTGCATTTTTTACACTCCAATAGGCTGTTGGCAAAACATCAGATAAAAAGAGTAGGGATTCATCTTCCAGTTCGCATGATTCTGGTATAACAAATGGAGTGAAATTTCCAAAAGGAACTTTTAAATATTCAGCTTGTCCGCCTGGATGGTTACCAAATTTCTCTGTGTAACCAAAGTATCCACCAGAATCATAATGAGGATTGGAGTTATCACATTGACTTTCCATTTCATGTTGGCAATAGAAACAATGTCCACAAGCAACGTTAAAGGGGATCACAACACGGTCTCCTTTTTTTACTTTCGTAACATCTGGACCAACTTCTTCAACAATTCCCATTGGTTCATGACCAATAATGTACCCTGGAGGTAAAGGCATGTTGCCTTGATATAAATGTAAATCAGAACCGCAAATAGCGGTTGAAGTAATTTTTACAATAATATCATCTTTTTTTTCTAACTTTGCATCATCCACTTGTTTAACTTGTACTTTGTTTGGCCCTTGATAGGTTACGGCTTTCATCTCATATCTCCTTAGGAATCATTTTTTATAATTTATATGTATCTCTTGGCAAAACAGAAATCTTTAGTAAAGAGGAATCAATACATAGTGTTGTTATGACAGTATGTTATAGCAACTCTTCTTTCTTATGTCTTCTGCCCTATTTTAAGAAGAAACTCAATATTTATACATGATCTAATTCCCATAAAAAGGATAACTATTTTTTCATAATCCGTAGCATATTAAAAACATCGGAGGTGAAACGATATGGCAAACAATAATAGTGGAAGTCGTAATGAATTATTAGTTCGAGGCGCTGAACAAGCTCTTGATCAAATGAAATATGAAATTGCACAAGAGTTTGGTGTGCAACTTGGTGCAGATACAACAGCTCGTTCAAACGGATCTGTTGGTGGTGAAATTACAAAACGTTTAGTAGCAATGGCTGAACAACAACTTGGTGGTAGAGCTAACCGCTAAGGAAATTCGTATAAAATATAGCGAATATGTAAATCAATTTCTTTTGTATATGTATAAAAAACAAACCCTTATAGTAAATGAATTCTCACTCAAAGATTATTGATAATCTTCTTTCATAATCTTTGGGTATTTTATTTGTAAACTACTTTCCTAAACAATAAACACGCAGTGTTGGAAAGGTGTTTTCCATGCATAGTAGAAAAGCTTTTGCAGGAAAAAGCATACTTAAAAATTTGATTTCAATATTGAAATCAATATTTATTATGATATTTTCGAAAGGGAGGAATTTAAAAATGGGTATATTAAGTGGAAATCCTCAAAATGAGCCGTTACATTACGGAGAAGTATTCGACATTTGGAGTTATCTTCTTGCTGTACAAGGTGCAATCGCAAGTCATCAAGTATTTATGAATCATACAGGTGATGAAGATTTGAAGAAGTTTTTAGAAGGCTTAATTGAAAATGATATGAATTCGGAAATAGAAGAGTTAAAAACTCTTTTAAAGGTTAATGGTGTAGCTTTACCGCCTGCTCCGCCAGAACGACCAGTCGCATCTATCGAAGACATTCCTCCAGGAGCGCGTATTAATGATGCAGAAATTGCAGCAGCTGTTTCTACAGGATTAGCAGCTGGACTTGTCACATGTAGCCAAGTGATGGGAAAATGCCTTCGAGAAGATGTAGGCATGTTATTTGGACAATTTCATATGAAAAAAGCGCAGGCAGGTGTAACGTTGCTACGTTTAAGTAAGAAAAAAGGGTGGGTAGTTCCACCTCCGTTACATGTAAGAAATTCAGATCAAGCTTAATAAACAAAAATAAAAAAGTGGCGTTGGCCACTTTTATATTTTTTAGATGTATCCTCAAGCTTGGATTTATTTATTGTGGAAGAATCTATATATTCATCTGACATTTCCATAGCATATTTATCATGATGAATATGATTGTGATTTCTTAATTCATTGTCGTTACGCAATACTAGCCTCTTCATATAAATGTGGAAGAAAATTTCTGTTCCACCAATAATTAAAGCTGCTATAAATGAAGAAAGTCCAATATTACGAGTAGCATCTAAATCAGTAAATAAGGATGTTAGTAACCAAATGCCAAAGAAGCTTAAGCCTAAATCTGCTATTGTAGCAATCATATTTCCGTACTTAGGTAAAATGAAGAGATCTCCGATTAAATAGGCAGCTCCTGTAAGGAAAAGAGAAATTAGTAATACTCTAGGAATTGAAATGCCTGTAAAGATACTAAGTATGATTAGTAATACTGCAGTTATCGCTGTATATTTAATTAATAAAGCAACAATATGTTTCATCATTTTCCTCCATTGTTTAAACGTATATGGAATAAAATATTTCATTAAAAATGGGTTATGCTTTTATATAGCGTAACCCGTTTTAATCATCCTTAAATGGTAAGAAGTACAAGCCGGGTAAGAAGCAGGCTTATACTATGGATAGTATTTGCGGAATATCGAGCTTTATTCACA
Organism: Bacillus sp. FSL W8-0519; assembly: GCF_038005585.1. Lineage (NCBI taxonomy): Bacteria > Bacillati > Bacillota > Bacilli > Caryophanales > Bacillaceae > Bacillus > Bacillus sp. FSL W8-0519. Next base: position 2,966,793 of record NZ_JBBOTL010000001.1, on the reverse strand, counting down.
AAGGGGCGTTCCACTCTTATAATCGAGATGTTGCCTAAGTACAGTATTTTTTTACTAAACTTAATAATTTTTGCCGTTTTAATTCTTTAATATAAAAGCCAAAGTTTCTTGTGCTTAATGTATCTTTTTATCTACATATTTTCCGTAATCAGGTACAGCAATTTTATCAAATTCCTTAACGAGTGTGTTGAGGCTTGTTGATAGCAATTCACCTGACATAGGTATCCCATGTCCAGTAACAGTGACTAGAGGCTTTAATTTTTCTAATTTAATAACGGATTCTTTAGCAGCGTTCCAGTCTGTTGTTAAATAACGAGGCGGACCGCTGATTTCCTGTTCCTGAGTAATTACCTTATATAGATATTCTTGCTTCACTGTAATAAAAGCGTCCCCAGCAATTAAAGTTCGGTCTTTTTCTCGGAATAATGAAATATGACCTGGAGTGTGTCCTGGTGTATGCACCCATCTAAACTCTGGCATATGAGGAACAGTTCCATCTGCAGGTAGTACTTTTACGCTATTTCCTAAATCAATCGGTTCATTAGGGAACAGAGGCGACATTTTCGCTACCATACCACCTTCAACTGTTGGATCTGGTTCAGGATAGCCTTGTAGTCCAGTCAGGAACGGTATCTCCATTTGATGGGCATAGACTGGAATATCCCAATACTTAATGAGTTCAATTATTCCACCAACATGATCAAAATGCCCGTGAGTTAAAATAATTGCTTTTGGGCGACTATTTGTACCAAATCGCGTCTCAGTGACAGAGATAATTTCATTTGCACATTTAGGCATTCCAGCATCAACTAAAACAAAATCATTGCTCTTGGGATGTCCAACAAAACAGATGTTGACGATTTGAATCGTGTAACAAAATAAATCAGGCAATACTTCAATGCCATGACCACTTTCAATTGAAGTTGCCGGAATAAACTTGTAATCACTTCCATAATTCATTTCATTGTCCAATTTTTCTCCCCCTTAACTTATTCCAATATGACATTATAGTTCCCTAATTTTGAAAATCCATTTTGGAGCATTTGAGAAAAGAATGAGTGGGGGATTACAAAAAACAATAACTTAGTCTTAGAATTAAGGGAGAGATATGTCAATTTATATAAAATGTAAACAAAGAATATTGATTTTAAAGTCGTAGTTTATATTATTTTTTTGAGTTTAAGTGTATATCTTTTAAGAGGACATACCAAGTTCTTTTATTTTGATAATTACTTGAAACTTGAACGGGAAAAACATGATCAAGCGCCCATTCTAATTTGTTTATTTCATTTTCAAGTCCTGTTGGATAGAGTAAAAGGATCTTAAAATTATTTTTAACAATATTTGATAAAACGGTTTGTAATTCAAGCGCTTCAGTCAAGCTTCCGCCCCATCTAACAAATAAAATGGATTGTGAATTATGCATTCTTTCGTAAAGGTTATCAATTCTTTGATCTAATTTTTGTTTAAAATCATGGTATGTGATGAACCAATCTTCATTCGGAATAACAGGGAAATCATGATAAGATGTTACGTTATATTTTGTATCTTTTATAATATGAGAAAAAACAGGTTGTATCACGCCATCATTAAACACAATATTTTGCTCCGGCATTGATTGCATGTTTTTTAAATCCATAAAGTCTACGAAATTATTTTTCAATAATGTGTTGATAGAAGAAAGATTCGGTGATACAAACCAATCTAGAGGACCTGAATATTTCCGCAGCTTATATTTTTTTAGATGAATAGCAGTATAACAATTTTCCCCTAAACTAATAACATCATCATACATTCCTTGAAGCTTTTTCATTTCCAATACAATCATCCTTTTTTAGAAAAATTAGAAGGTATATATAAATTCTAAAAAGCGTTATTATGACACAAAATATGCTTTTGAAAAATAGGAGAACGAGTTAATTATAAATAATATATGTATGTATAAAACCTCCTGTGAAAAGGCTCACAGGAGGTTAAACTAAGGCGTATTTCAAGTTATGTACCATTTGTTGAGGTAAGAATTGTGAGTGATAATTCATGGCGTTCCTATAATAAAAGGGGAAAACAGAAATACATTGAAGTTAGTTGTGAACAAATTGTAATTTAAAATTGAGAGGAAATAAGAAGCCCTAGTTGCTTCATTATGCAACTAGGGCATTATTTAATCTCTTCCTAACTTAATTATATCATGTAAATCAAATTCGAAATAGACTGTTTCTTCTCCTTTACTCCTGCTACAATCAAGAACACATGCATAGTAAGGAGAGATGTTATATGAGTTCTTTCGTTCTCGATTTTCAGGAAATAGAAAAGGGGCAGCTTTCACTCGTCGGCGGAAAAGGGTTGAATTTAGGGGAGTTATCTAACATTCAAGGTATACAGGTGCCAGAAGGATTTTGTGTGACAACGGTAGGATATGAAAAGGCCATCGAGCAAAATGAAGAGCTTCAAACTTTGTTGCAGCAGCTGACCAAGTTGAAACTTGAAGACCGAGCTCAAATTGGTGAAATGAGTAAGGAAATTAGAGAAGTCATTATGGCAGTACAAATCCCTACTGATGTAGTGGAAGCAGTAACTCAGTATCTCTCACGTTTTGGAAATGAACACGCGTATGCCGTGCGTTCTAGTGCTACGGCTGAAGATTTACCGTATGCCTCGTTTGCAGGTCAACAAGATACGTATTTAAATATTATCGGAAAAGAAGCGATTTTACAGCATGTAAGAAAGTGCTGGGCTTCTTTATTTACAGAGCGAGCAGTCATGTACCGTATGCAAAATGGTTTTGAACATAATCAAGTTTCTATATGTGTTGTCGTTCAAAAAATGGTTTTCCCTGAGGCTTCGGGCATTCTATTTACTGCTGATCCGATTACATCTAGCCGAAAGATATTATCAATTGATGCCAGTTTTGGACTTGGTGAGGCGTTAGTATCAGGACTCGTCTCTGCTGATAATTATAAAGTAAAAGAGGGGGAAATCGTCGATAAGGTGATTTCAACTAAAAAAGTAGCTATCTATGCCTTAAAAGAGGGCGGAACAGAGACGAAACAGATTAATTCGGCTCAGCAAAAGATTCAAACATTGTCTGAACAACAAATATTACAACTAGAACAGATCGGAAGACAGATAGAAGCTTATTTTGGCTGTCCGCAAGATATTGAATGGTGTTTAGCCCGTAATACATTTTATATTGTTCAAAGCAGGCCGATAACGACTTTATATCCAATTCCGGAAGAAAATGATGGGGGAAATCATGTATATATATCAGTTGGTCACCAACAAATGATGACCGATGCGATGAAACCATTAGGGTTATCTTTTTTTCTGTTAACGACAAGTGCCCCAATGCGCAAAGCGGGCGGAAGGCTGTTTGTTGATGCTACGCAACAATTAGCTTCACCTGCTAGCAGAGATTACTTAATAAATACGTTAGGAAAATCAGATCCGCTCATAAGAGATGCATTAACGACTGTAGTCGAGCGAGATAATTTTATTACATTGTTACCGGATGAAGAAACGGAAAAGAGTGCTAGTAAAAGTAAGCCACCAGTAAGTTCGCGACCAGAAATCGAAAATGATCCAGCAATCGTTACGGAATTAATAAAGAATAGTGAAGTATCACTTGAAGAGTTAAAAGAAACTATGCAACTGAAATCAGGAGTGGACGTACTTGATTTTATTTTGGAAGATATTCAGCAATTAAAGAAAGTATTGTTTAATCCGCAAAGTATAGCAGTTATTATGGCAGGTATGAATGCTTCAACATGGATCAATGAAAAAATGGAGCAATGGCTGGGCGAAAAGAATGCAGCGGACACCCTTTCTCAATCGGTGCAAAATAATATTACGTCGGAAATGGGTTTAGCATTAATGGAAGTTGCTGATGTGATTCGGCCGTACGAAGAAGTTATTGCGTATTTACAACATGTAGAAAATGATAGCTTTTTAGATGAACTCGTTCAGTTTAAAGACGAGGAAAAAGCTCGAGAGGCAATAGATGCTTTTCTAAATAAATACGGAATGAGATGTAGCGGAGAAATCGACATTACGAAAACGCGCTGGAGTGAGAAGCCAACAACCATTATCCCGATGATTTTAAATAATATAAGAGATTTTGAATATGGTGCAAGTAAACGGAATTTTGAAGAAGGACTGCAAGAAGCTTTGAAAAAAGAAGAAGAGTTAGTAGATCGATTGCAGCAATTGCCGGATGGAAAACAAAAAGTAGAAGAAACGAAGCGAATGATTCGCAATATCCGTAATTTTATCGGCTATCGTGAATATCCGAAATACGGTATGATTAATCGTTATTTCATATATAAGCAGGCGTTACTAAAAGAAGCTGAGCAACTTGTGCAGAGCGGTGTCATTCATGAAGTTGATGATATATACTATTTAACTTTTGAAGAGCTTCACGAAGTTGTTCGCACGAAGAAACTAAATTATGAGCTTATTCATAAACAAAAAAATGATTATAAATTATATGAAAAACTAACGCCTCCTCGTATAATGACGTCTGATGGAGAAATCATTACAGGTAAATATAAACGAGAAAACCTCCCAGCTGACGCGATTGCAGGTCTGCCTGTTTCTTCTGGAGTAGTTGAGGGGAGAGCTCGCGTTATTTTAAACATGGAAGAAGCGAATTTAGAAGAGGGAGATATATTAGTTACAGCTTTTACTGACCCTGGCTGGACGCCATTATTTGTATCTATAAAAGGACTAGTCACTGAAGTCGGCGGACTTATGACTCACGGGGCGGTTATTGCACGGGAATATGGATTACCGGCAGTCGTTGGAGTAGAGAACGCTACGAAATTAATAAAAGATGGGCAACGAATACGAGTACATGGAACAGAAGGGTATATTGAAGTGTTGTAATGAAGTAAAAGATCATCCGCTATAAATAGTGGATGATCTTTTTATTTTGCAATAACTCACTTCTTTAAGCCAGCTGCATAAAAAGGTCCATGAACTGCGATTGTTGATAAAATACGAGCAATTTCCTCTGGTGTTTCTTTTTGGCCACTATTTAACCATTGCTGAATGACACCAATATGAGCAGATGCCATATAAGAAGCTAAATATTGGCTTGGAACAAGTAAATTTTCCTTATTAATGAGAGCACCATTCGTATCTTCAAATAATGTTTTCCACATAAAGTCTTTCAACTTTGTTTGAAAAGATAAATCTCCTTTTGGGCTTAATACAGCTTTCATAAAATCACTATTTTCATTTAGAAATTCAAGAATAGAAGTGATAAGTAGAAACGGCATTGTTGGAGAAGGATTCGATCCGAGATCCGCAATCACTTCTGGGAATCTCTTTTTTGCAATGCTAGAAAACTCATACATAATGTCTTCTTGGCATTTTGTCATTAAATCAAATTTATCTTGATAGTGCGTATAGAAAGTACCGCGATTAATGTTTGCTTTCGTTGTAATATCTTTCACTGTAATGGCGTCAAAACCTTTGTCCTCAATTAATTCCACCAATGCATTTCGTATGGCAGTTTTCGTACGAACAACACGTAAATCTAAATTACTATCGCGCAAAGCATGTCCCTCCTTAATTTTACTGAACACATTTAGAAAATGTGTCTTATAACCGACACATTCACGATTTTTGATTATTGTATAAGGTTCAACTCGAACATATAATTCAAAATATAAATAAACAACACGTTGTTGGTTATTATAAATCAAATGTAAGGAGGAGAAAAGAAAATGTTTAAAAATAAACTTTTATTATTATCACCAGTTATTGCCCTACTTGTTGTTTTTATTTTTTCATTAACGTTATTTCCAACCGTTCAACCTCAGCCGAAAAACTTGCCAATCGCAATTGTAAATGAGGATCAAGGAGTAGAAATTCCGGATCAACCGAAGATGAATATGGGGCAAACAATTGTTGATAATATGAAAAAGACATCAAAATCAGAAGAAGAACCTGCGGTGAAGTGGATAGAAGTGAACAATAAAGAAGCAGTTCAAAAAGGCTTAAATAATCAAGAGTATTACGCAGCATTAGTCATTCCGAAAGACTTTAGCGCAAAACAATCATCATTACGAACAACACAGCCATCTTCGCCAGAGGTAGAAATATTTATAAATCAAGGAATGAATACAGCAGCATCAACTATGGCAGGGCAAATGCTAAATGGTGTAGTTGATAATATGAACAATACTGTTCGCGCGCAACTATTAGAAGGATATAAAGAAAAAGGAGTTACGTTAACAGCAGATCAAGTTTCAAATGTAGTCACACCGATTGCAAAGAAAGTAACGAATGTAAATGAAATTGGCAAAAACAGTGCGAACGGTAACTCGCCAATTTCTTTATTCCAACCGTTATGGATTGCAAGTTTAGCGAGCGCAGCAATTATCTTTATTGCGATAAGTAAAATGCCAGTAGGTACAAGAAAAGAAAACTTCATATTAAAACTAAAACAAATCATAACAGGGGCTGTCGCAGCATTTGTCATTGGGTTCGGTATTACATGGATTGCGGATGGAATGGTAGGACTAAATATTTCAAATTTCACTGATACGGCACTGTTTTTAACTATTACGTCCTTTAGTTTCTTCTTAATGATATCGGCGGTACTTTCAATAGTCGGACTAAAGGGAATCAGTATATTTGCTCTCTTACTATTCTTTGGTGCACCGTTATTATCATTAGCGCCTGAAATGTTGTCTCCATTTTACCAAGACTGGGTGTATACATGGTTGCCGATGCGATTTATGATTGAAGGACTTAGAGAAATATTCTTCTTCGGAAAAGGGTTAAGCTGGAGTACACCTGTTATTGTGCTTATTTGGATTGGTGCGGTAAGTATCGTTATTATTTTAGCGACTGCTTTAAAACGTAGTGTAGTAAGGGGACATAAAACGGAATTACAGGCATAAAAGATAAAAACGTTTCACTATGAGTGAAGCGTTTTTTTTGTGATGGATACAAGTTATCAAATAGATAAATTTAAAAGTGCAGTAATTAATTTTGGTATATAATGTATAAAATGAAAATTAATAAAGAGCGAAGTAAGCATAGGAAAGGGGAACGGAAATATGGAGAAATATACAATTCGAACCGCTACTGAAGAGGAAAGCGATAACATTATTACTCTATTAAAAGAAGTAGCACAATGGCTACAACATAAAGAAGTGGACCAGTGGCAGTACCTTTTAGGAGGAGAAGCTACGGCTGAAATATTAGAAGGTATAAGAGAGAAATATACATATGTGGTTACGAAAGAAGATGAAATTATCGGTACAGTTACAGTATCTCCTAAACAAAATGAATGGGATGAATATATTTTTGGTAAAGAGGAAGTTTCTAATTCATTATATATTCATAGATTTGCGGTGAATCGGAAGTATAAGGGGAACGGAATCGGAGAATGGATGTTACGGTGGATAGAAGAGAATGTACAACATGACAAAGAGTTGTTAAAACTAGATTGTGTAGGGCATAATGTTACGTTGAATGATTTCTATAAGCGATGTGGTTTTGAATATGTCGGTAGTACGGATGGACATAGTATGTTTCAGAAGAGCATAATATAGTTGAAAAGAAATAAGAAAAAGCGTAGGAATTTCTACGCTTTTTCTTATTTCTTCTCACTGTCTTTTAAAACTTGATTTATTTTTAAGTTAACTACTTGGGCAGCTAGATATCCAAGACCTCTAGCAGCTTGCAGTTGAGTTTTTTTTACAATTTTCTTTTTGAGCAATGTTTTTTCATGATTAATATTTATTTTTTTCATAGTTTATATGCCCCTTTGAAATATCCTTATTATGGTTATTTTAATTTATTTATTCAGATAAAACAATCGATGTCTAAAATCTGTTTACATATTTGAATATGAAAGAAGGAATTCAATATAATTATACAGAATATTTAGATAAATAGGGGGTGTCGAATTTTGAGTGAAATTGAATTAAAAAGGAATGTAATTAAGACAGGGAGTGAGAAGAGCATCATTCTTCGGTTTATACTTGCTAGTCTCGTTGGGGTGTTTATGTTTTTCGTACCGGTTACGATAAACGGTGCTTCTTCCATAATGATTGATCATATCGTGTCGTGGATTAGAGCTTCGGTCCCGAGCGCCGTACCTTATTACGCACTACTCGTTATGGTAATGGGTGCAATTTATCCGTTTTATACGAAAAAATGGAATACATCTATCGTAGATATTTGCTTTTCGATTTTAAAAGTGGTTGGCGTCGTTTTCGGTGTATTATATTGTTTGAAAGTAGGGCCAGCTTGGTTCTTTGCGCCAGATGTTGGGCCGTTTTTGTATGAGAAACTAGTAATATCGGTAAGTTTACTCGTTCCGATTGGTTCGGCTTTTTTAGCATTATTAGTCGGGTATGGATTACTTGAATTTATCGGTACGTTTTGCCGTCCGATTATGAGGCCGTTATGGAAAACACCTGGACGATCAGCAATTGATGCGGTTGCATCCTTTGTGGGAAGTTATTCACTGGCTTTATTAATTACGAATCGCGTATATAAAGAAGGAAAATATACGACAAAAGAAGCGGCCATTATCGCTACAGGATTTTCTACAGTATCCGCAACATTTATGATCATCATCGCAAAAACATTAGACATCATGCATTTATGGAATGTTTATTTTTGGACGACTCTCGTTGTAACATTCATCGTAACTGCTATCACCGTAAGACTTCCACCCCTTAGTAGAAAACCAGATACATATGTAACAGAAGAAGGGTTCCCAGAGCCCGTTTATAAGGAGAAAATGCTAGAGCGTGCTTGGGAAGATGCGCTAGAAGTATCGAAATCTGCACCGAGTATTATAAAAAATATTGCAGTGAACTTAAAAGACGGTTTTATCATGACGATGGGAATTTTACCATCTATTATGTCTGTAGGGTTAATTGGTATTGTCTTAGCGAAGTTCACACCAATATTTGATTGGGTCAGCTATATTTTTTATCTTTTTACATGGGCTTTACAACTGCCAGAAGCAGACTTAGCTGCTAAAGCGGCATCCGTCGGTATTGCGGAAATGTTTTTACCATCATTATTAGTAGTTAGTGCACCACTTGTGACAAAGTTTGTCATTGCGGTTGTTTCGGTATCATCTATATTGTTTTTCTCAGCATCCATCCCATGTATTTTATCGACAGATATTCCGTTAAAAGTATCAGAACTTATTATTCTGTACGTACAAAGAACGATATTAACATTGCTTATCATTACGCCGATTGCTTATTTGTTACTTTAAAAAGGGGAAAAGTATAAAAAAGAATCCTTCTATAAAAGGAAGGATTCTTTTGTTTAGTGTTTTTATCAAGTAAATACTTTAAAATGTACACTGTTTTGATGTTTTATTTGTTTTTCGAATATGACGTAATACTTCTTAAGAAAATTCCTAATCCTGCAAAAAAGAATCCTAAGCATAATAAGCTGCCTGGCGTTCCCCAAGTAATTTGATCTAGCATTTTTATATCCTCCCATTTACCCCATATGAATTAACTGTAAAACTTTCACTTTATTATTATATAGTATTTTTTGGGTGTAATCCAGAATTATCCATACTACCAAATTGAAAAAATAATCTTTTTGTAGAAATAATAGCGTTTTTGGTGTGCAAATCTTTCAATAATGCACACTAGACCTTTAGAAAAAGAAAAACCTTACATGAAATGAAACCAATATAAATGTAGCTTGATATAATGGGATGGACACGGTATTTGTTACAGGCTTTTACGGATTATTATGTAAGAAGGTATTAAAACTTGAATTTTAAGTGCATTTAAAAGTTAGTGTTAATGTTTTAATATCTATATAATTAAATGTTTATTTCTGTGATATAGTAAGAAAAAGGGGGCTTACAAATGGAAATCATTCACGAAAGAGCAAAGCTACGGTTAATGGACGGTAATGATGTCGAAACTTTGTTTTCGATTGTAGAAGGAAATCGGGAAATTTGGGCGTATTTAATCTCTAAAATGGATAGTGTGCAAGATATGCAGCAATATGTTCAAAAAGCGATACAAGGTTATGGAAAAGGTACGCAAATACCTTTCGTTGTAGTGGATCAACAGACGAATAAGATTGTAGGAAGTACACGTCTATATAATATTTCGGTAGAAGATAAAACAGTCGAGTTAGGACAAACGTGGTATCATCCAAGTGTCCAGCGTACGAGTATAAATACAGAGTGTAAGTATATGCTTCTCCAGTATGCTTTTGAAAAACTCCATATGCTCAGGGTACAAATTAAGACGGATGCAAGAAATGAAAAAGCACAACGAGCAATTGAAAGGTTAGGCGCAGTAAAAGAGGGTGTGCTTAGAAATGAAAGAAAATTACCGAATGGTTATGTGAGAGATGCAGTTGTGTACAGTATTATCTCAAGTGAATGGCCAGACGTGAAAGAACAATTGTTAGAAAAATTAGAGTTGTATAAAGAAAAGCTATAATTCGTGTTTTGAAAGGTATATTGTTCGTAAGGCATGAAAAATATACCTTTTTTCTTACAAAATGCTACTTTATTTTAATTCCTTTTGTTTCATCGTTCCCTTCTGAGAAAAAATTCGTTACAATGTAGTTGTATGGTAATAAACTTATGAATTTAAAACATGTAATGAAAACCGCAAATGAAAATGAATTGATAATCCTCAATTTTAAATGAAAACCCTTTTATACATAAATAACAAGTAAAGTTCCTTCTTTTAAATAAACTCAAACAAAACGATTTGATATAAATGTTTTTTTATAGAAGTATGGATGATGTACGGAGGCAATTACAAATGAAAGAAAATAAGAAGAGTAAGAAAAGGCGAATCTTTCAAGTATTTTTACTAATGATTTGTTCTGCTATTTTATATGTAAGTTATGCAGCTTACGATATTTGGAGTTATCGTTTTAAAGCAAATGATGACGTAAAAACGGATGCTGGTATTGTACTAGGAGCAGCTTCATGGAACGGAAAACCATCTCCTGTATTTAAAGAAAGAATTAATCATGCGATTTCTTTATATAAGAACGGAAATATTAAAAAGATTATTTTTACAGGTGGTACAAAGTTCGAGGCCGAACTTGAGGAAGCTCGTACTGCAAGAGTATATGCAATGAAACAAGGTGTAAAAGACGAAGATATTTTAATTGAAACAAAATCCCTTTTCACTGAAGAAAACTTAAAGAATGCGAAGGAAGTTGGAGTAGAGAACGGCATACGCACATACACGATTGTAAGTGATCCACTTCATATGAAACGCGCAATGAGAATCGCAAAACATATTAATATTGAAGCGTATGCTTCACCAACGCCGACATCAGCATATAAAACGTTAGATACAGAAATACCATTCTTCTTTAAAGAATTATTCTCGTATATTGGATATGTAACCTCGTTGCCATTAAAGGCATTGAAGGGAGACTAATAAGAAAAGAACCTATCTTTAAATAGGAACTTTTCTTATTAGTCAAAAACATTGTATTTTTATCGGAATAGTGAAACAATAGAGAGGTAGCTTCATATAATCATAATGACAAAATGAACGGTTTATGAATCGAACATAAAGGAGATTATAGTATGGCACTCTCATTTGTTGAAACAGAAAAACAATCTTTCATTATTGAACAAATAAATAAATTGATTCCGAAGTTCATGGAAAGGGAGCATCAACTAAGTGAATTAGGATCATTTCCGTATGAAAATATAAATGATTTGAAACATATCGGATATACGAAATTAACGTTACCGAAGGAATTTGGTGGTAGTGCGATTTCTTTATATGACTTCGTTCTATTTCAAGAGAAAATTGCGGAAGGCTGCGGGGCTACTGCATTATCGATTGGCTGGCATCTTGGCATTGTGAAAGAACTAGCGGAAAATCGCTCTTGGAATGATGAGATGTTTAAATGGTTTTGCGAAGAAGTGCGAAATGGGGCGCTCTTTAATAGGGCAGCAACAGAACCGAAAACAGGGAGCCCGACGCGTGGCGGTAAACCAGAAACAATAGCGGTTCAACAAGGCGAGAAGTGGGTTATAAATGGAAGGAAAACTTTTACAACGATGGCGCCAGTACTTGATTATTTTATTATTTCAGCAAGTATGGAGGGCAAAGAAGAAGTTGGTGAGTTTGTCATTCCAAGAAATACAATCGGTGTATCCATTGAAGAAACGTGGGATAGCGTTGCAATGCGAGGGACTGCTAGCCACGACCTTGTCTTACAAAATGTAGAGATAGAAAGTCGCTTTTTTACGGATGTAAAAGGCGGGAAAGTGAAACAAAAGGGTATTGGCTGGTTGCTACATATACCAGCATGCTATTTAGGAATTGCACAATCAGCAAGAAATTATGCAGTTCAGTTTGCGGGATCATACAAACCAAATAGTTTAAACCATTCTATTAGTTTATTACCGAATGTTAGAAGATTAGTTGGAGAATTAGAACTCGAGCTTATGCAAGCTCGCGTCTTTTTATATCAAATTGCGAAAAAATACGATGAGGCAGAAGATAAACTGTCACTGCAAGCAGAATTAGCGGCAGTGAAATACGCCGTAACAAATGCGGCGATATCGATAGTGGATAAATCAATGCGCATCGTAGGAGCAAAAAGTTTATCAGAAAAAAATCCGCTTCATCGTTACTATTTAAACGTTAGAGCAGGACTACACAATCCGCCGATGGATGATGCAACACTATCTATGTTGGCGGATGCAGCGTTTCGGTCGTAGTTTTTTTAGCTTGAACTTTATTATTTAAGTACAATATAGTTGTTTTGAAAGCACGTGTTTGATTAGTAATCGAACGCGTGCTTTTTATTCGTTGGATATACTAGTTTAAAAAGCACGCGTTTTAATATAAATGGTTATCATGATTTTGTAAGTGTTCCTTGATGGAAAAACATTTGCCATCTTCCCTCTATCAGTTTCCAAATGGAGCTTCGCAAAGTATTCTGCATTCTAGTTTCATCTCTTACAAGATATGTCGCCAATACAGTATCCTTCGATAAAGGGTATATTTCAAAATTAGAAAGAGTCATTTCTCTCACACTAAGTCCGTCTCCACCAACAGAATCCTTCTTATACCAAACGTTTCCCGAACTTCCAAACTCAAAAAAGTCGTCTGCAAGTAATTTGTCCAGTTCTGCTGGATTTGTACGAGTTTTAGGTTCTGATAGTTTTTCTTCCAGTTCACATAAATGCTTTTTTAATTCAGAGTGCTTTTTCACGTGATCATCCCCATATATTAATTATCGTACAACAACTAAAAACTGCTCTTTTTAACTAACGAAAAGAATTTTGACTAGTTAGATAATTGGTTGCGTATTATAATGCCAGTTTGGAAGCTTTGTAAACATTTGTTATATTTAATCCCAAATTAAAGGTCTTTCCAAATCTACCATGCGTAAATATTGTAAAAATTGACCTGCATGGACCGCATCATGATAGGCAATTCGTAATAGCATATCGCCTAAATATCGTTGATAGCCAACATCGCTTCGATCAATAAGTCTTGCATCTAGCTCTGCTATGCTTATTGATTGAACATATTCTATGAAATCGGCAAAACATGATTGTGCTAATTCAATTTCTTTTTTAACACAAGTAATTGGCTCGTCATCATACGGGATATGTATGTCGTTTATTGAGCCGTTGTTTTTTAAAATCATATGATAGTAAAAAGTTGAGGTCCATACGTGACGAATCATTTCACCAAAGGACATAGCCTCGTGATCAGGCTTCCAATTAAGAAAATTATCGGGAAGAGAATTCCATAATTTTTCTGAGCGCCTTCTCGTTTCTTTCAAATTTAATATACTAAGATCAATTGCATTCATAATACATTCTCCTTTACTGTTAAATTTAAAATAATTGTATCAATTTAATAGTTAGGGTATCATCGAAATATGAATGTATATCCGAATATCTCATATATAGCTAAACTTATTGCTGAACCTACAAGAGCAATTATCTTAGAGTGTTTAATGAATAATCAGGCACTACCTGCTAGCGAATTAGCTTATATGGCAAAGGTGTCACATCCAACAATTAGTTCTCATCTTTCTAAATTAGTAGAGGGGAATCTACTTAAAGTTGAACAACATGGTAGACATCGTTACTATCGACTTGCTAATCAAGAGGTAGCAGAGGTTCTTGAAAAGTTAGGAACAATCGCACCAACAGTTCAAGTTCGGTCTTTAAAACAATCAGATCAACTAAAACAAATTCGTTATGCTCGAACTTGTTACGATCATCTTGCAGGTAGACTCGGTGTAGAGATAACCGAAAAATTATTAGATAAGGAATTTATCATTTTAGAGAAAGGAGAATACATTGTAACGGAACAAGGTAAGCGATGGTTTCTGAATTTTGGAATAAATATTGAAACGGCAAATATAAAGAGAAGAATATTTGCAAAACCTTGTCTTGATTGGAGTGAACGACGCTACCATATTTCTGGTTGGTTAGGATCTGCAATAGCAAAACTATTTTTTGAACAGGAATGGATTACAAAAACGGATAAGAATCGGGCTGTCCATCTTACAAGAAAAGGTATGAAGTTCTTGAAAGACGAATTAGGCATTGACATGGAAAATAAAGAAATGAAATAACCTGAGTCTATACAAATGTAGACTCAGGTTATTTCATTTCTTTTAAAAATCTTTAGTGATATTTGCGCACGGCAAATTAACCTCACTTGCTTTACGGAAAGAGATTAGCTGAAAAAATAGTAGTTGAGACGATTCTATTAAATTAGTAATCATATTCATTGAAAATTATGCGTAAGAATATAGTAAATGAAGGGAGATATAAAATGAATAAAGTGAAACTGAAAGTATTTAATATAAAGTATGTAATGATATGTCTTTTATTCACGATTATATGTATTCTCACTTCATTCTTCATTTCTAGTAATTCAAACGTATTTAAATCTTATTATATTAATCAATTATTAGGAACGAATTCTACGAAAGGCCTTATGTATATGATAGGCAGTGAAAATCGTTATTTTGCCGAAGAATTTCATAAAGAAAAAGGACGAGCGTCTTTGGAATCTTTTTTACTTTCACTTTCTACAAATATTAATGTAAATGACCTCCGGAGCTTATTAACTCGAGAACTTCCAAATATGAATCAATTTTATTCAGAAATATTAATTGCCGGGGAAGGAACAGATTATACGAACATTCCTGAAGAATCCAGCATTCCTTTAGAGAATATTCAAGATAAAGGTACTGCTGTTAAACACCCAAAGAGTGAGAAAGAAAACAATTCAAATACACAAAATAACGGTGAAAATAAAGTTTTTATTTATCATACACATAGTTGGGAGTCGTTTATTCCTCTCATTCCAGGTGCTACTAAACCTGATGATGCCTCTAGTACAAATAATGAAGTGAATATTACGTTTGTTGGAAATTATTTAAAACAAAAGTTAGAAGAAAAAGGAATAGGCGTTTCACATGATACGACAAATATGAGGGACTTTCTACGAAATAAAAATTTAAACTGGGCCCAATCTTACAAAGGATCTCGTCAAATATTACAAGAAAAATTAGCACAAGATAAAAATATTATGTTTCCCATTGATCTTCATAGGGACGATGCACGAAAAAATATTACGAAGAAAACGATTAATGGAAAGGATTATGCACGACTCTATTTTATTTTAGGTCGAGAAAATCCTAACTATGAAAAAAATAAAAAAATAGTAACGGCAATCAATTCATATTTAGACGAGAAGTATTACGGTTTAAGCCGAGGCATTTTTATTAAAGATCGTAAAAGCGGGAATGGAGTATATAATCAAGATCTTTCTCCAAATGCATTACTTATTGAAATGGGAGGGGTAGATAATACTCCAGAAGAACTGTATGCTTCCGTAGACGCATTAGTAGAAGCATTTAGCCATTATTATAATGAAGTAACTAAGAAAAATAACTAAAATAAAAAAGGAGTGACACCTAGTCGGAAGTGCTAGGAGGTTACTCCTTTTTTGTAGAAAATAAAATTACCAATAGATGTTAGTAGTTAAAAAATCTTTCTTTTCATTCTTCTTTTTATCGTTTTATAGGAGAATGCTATGCTTCTTATTTCACCTACTGTATAATAAGAAAAAAGCACGAAAAGAGGTTATCTCATGCTAGAGGTTATTGCAACATGTTTAGAAGACGTGAAACGAATTGAACGAGCTGGCGGGAAGCGAATTGAATTAATTTCATCTTATACAGAAGGCGGTTTAACGCCGAGTTATGCATTTATAAAAAAAGCGGTAGAAGCAGTACATATACCAATTCACGTTATGATTCGTCCGCATGCGAAGTCTTTTACATATACGGAAGAAGAAATTGAAATGATGAAAGAAGATATTGTAGTTGCTCAGAATTTAGGAGTAGCTGGTGTTGTATTAGGTGTATTAAATGAAAAGAATGAAGTGGATGAAGAGAAACTAGCGAATTTATTATCTGTGGTAGATGGGATAAATGTCACATATCACCGTGCAATAGACGACACGGAAAATCCAGTAGAAGCGATGAGAACGTTAAAGAAGTTTCATAAAGTGACTCATGTCTTAACTTCAGGTGGACAAGGGAATATAGTTGATAATATTCCGGTGCTTACAGATATGCAAAAGGTAAGCGATGGTCAAATTCAGCTTGTAGTTGGAGCTGGTGTAACGAAAGAAAATATAAAGCAATTGCTAAATGAAACTGGAATTTCGCAAGCTCATGTCGGTACAGCGGTAAGAGAAGGGAAATCATGTTTTGCTGAAATTAATCTGGATTTAGTACAAGAATTAGTTCAAATCATAAAATAAATGCGTAAGAAAGAGGAGAAACGATGAAGGAAAATACGAAGAAAGAATTATTCTCATGGGCTAAAACGATAGGATTTACTCTTGTATTAATCGCAATTATTCGCGGTGTTTTATTTACACCTTCATTAGTACAAGGTGAATCGATGATGCCCACTTTAGAAAATAACGAACGAGTTCTCGTGAACAAGATTGGTTACAGTATAAGTGGATTAGAACGTTTTGATATTATCGTCTTTCATGGAAAAGAAGGATACGATTTAGTAAAACGAGTAATTGGTTTACCAGGCGATACAGTTGAGTATAAAAATGATGTTTTATATGTAAACGGAAAAGCGATGGAAGAACCATATTTAAAAGAGTTTAAAGAAAAAGCAGCAGGCCGTGTATTAACTCCAGACTTTACGTTAGAACAAATCACAGGAAAAACGAAAGTGCCAGAAGGCCAAGTATTTGTTTTAGGGGATAATCGTGAAGTTTCTAAAGACGGTCGTATGTTTGGGTTTATTTCAGAAGATGAAATTGTCGGAAAAGGACAAGCTGTTTTCTGGCCGTTGAAACAAGTAAGAGCGTTATAAAGAAAAAGTATGGGAGAAATATTCTTCCATACTTTTTTTATGCCTATTTATTTAAACGTTTGGTTCTGCTATAACTTGAGGTTTTGAAAGAGAACCATCATTATTTCTAAATTTTATTTTGTATTGACCTTACATAAAGGTTAAGTAGCTGAAAAATATATTGATAGAATTGAAAGAATATTTTATAATTTTAAATTATATGTTTGTTTCGAAAAACGGAATTTAAGTTCCGAAATTCGGAACAAGAGGGAGATAGAATGAGTATAAATAAAACGGCAGTTAAGACAATGGACATTTTAGAGTTGTTTTATGAGCATGAAGAGCTCAGTTTAACAGAGATGGTTCAGCTTACGAGTATGCCGAAAACATCTGTTTATCGTTTAATTGGTTCGTTAGAAGAAATGGAGTTTTTACAAAAAAATGAGAAGGGGAAATATCGTTTAGGAGTTGTGTTTTTACGGTTCGGTCAACTTGTTTCACAAAGACTATCCGTAAGAAATATTGCGATTCCATATATGAAAGAGCTTAGAGATAGTTTAGGGCAGGCAGTTAATTTAATTATTCAAGATGGTAATGATGCGATTTATGTGGAAAAGATGGAAGGCGTTCAGCCTGTACGTGTGTATACGGCGGTTGGAAGAAGAGCGCCACTTTATGCCGGTGCATGTCCGAGAATTTTACTATCGTATTTTTCTGAGGAAAAGAAACGGAAATACATAGAGGAAACGAATTTAAAACAGTTTGCAGATGGAACAATCGTAGATAAGAAACAATTACTAGAAGTGTTACAAATGGCGAAAAAGGAAGGACACACCATTAGCTATTCTGAGTTAGAAAATCATACAGCAGCTATAGCAGCGCCCATTTTCGCAAATGATGGAACGGTTGTAGCAGGCATTAGCATTTCAGGATTAGCAATTGAGTACAGCGAAAGTAACATTCCATATTTTATCGCGAAGGTGAAAGAGACAGCGAATCGCATTTCGAAAGAACTCGGCTTTTTGGCATAGAAAGAGGGAGTAGGATGAAATTTTCTGCGTTAGGGGATCAAGCAATTATTGTTACATTTGGTGAAGAAATCGGGATGGATGTATACGAAAAAGTACAACGACTATTTCAAGCGTTGCAGCAACATCCGTTTGTAGGGATGGTTGAATGTGTTCCGTCGTTTACTTCATTAGCCGTTTACTACAATTTGTATGAAGTATGGAAGGGAAATGATAGAAAGATAAGACCATATGATTGCGTATGCCAATACATAGCTAGAATGTTAGATACGTATAAGGAAGAGCTGAAACGAGATGTGAAACATATTTCTATACCCGTTTGTTACGGGGGAGAATATGGACCTGATTTAGAAGAGGTGGCACATTATCACGGTTTACAAGTAGAAGATGTCATTCGCATACATAGTGAAACAACGTATTTTGTATATATGTTAGGCTTTACACCAGGGTTCCCATATTTAGGAGGACTATCAAAAGAACTAGAAACACCTAGAAAAGAAATACCGCGGTTACAAATCTCTCCTGGTTCGGTAGGAATCGGCGGAAATCAAACAGGTATTTATCCGCTTGAAACACCGGGTGGATGGAATATTATTGGCCGAACACCAATCTCCTTATTTAATCCGGAAGAAGAAACACCAACCTTTATTCAAAGCGGGATGTATTTACGATTTATCCCAATAACGAAGGAAGAGTACGTATCACTTGAGGGGGCTAAAGAATGGATGTAGAGGTTTTGCATGCAGGGATGTTTACAACAGTCCAAGATTTAGGACGATCTCATTATCAACAATACGGTGTGCCAGTTGGCGGGGCGATGGATCAAAGTGCACTTCGGATGATCAATATGTTAGTTGGTAATGAAGAGAATGAGGCGGCACTCGAAATGACGATTATGGGACCGAAATTGTTAATAAAGAAAACGACGTTACTTGCGATTGGCGGTGCAGATATGGAACCGTTACTAAATGGGGAGCGTATACCATTATGGCGTCCCATTTTAGCGGAAGAAGGTAGTATGCTTTGCTTTGGAAAAGTGAAAAGTGGTTGCAGAACGTATGTGACTTTTGCAGGTGGTATCCATATTGATCGTACGATGGGAAGCAAAAGTACTTACATACGTGCTGCGATTGGAGGTATAGAAGGAAGAATGTTGAAAAAGGGTGACTACTTCCAAATTGGTGTACAACCAGAAATGGCGAATCGTTTCGTTCAAGACTTACAAAAAGATGAGAGAATAAAAACGAAATGGGCAATTAGCAACAGCGTACTACCAAAGTATAAGAAACATCCTAAGCTTCGTGTCATAGCTGACTTTGAATATGATCAATTTACAGAAGAAAGCAAAAAGGCATTTTTTACGAAAGAGTATACAGTATCTAATTATGCTGACCGTATGGGCTATAGGGTTGAGGGAGAAGTATTAAATAGGATGGAAGAAAAAGAGATTTTATCGAGTCCTGTTACATTTGGAACCATTCAAGTTCCTAATGGTGGACAGCCGATTATATTAATGGCAGATAGGCAAACGACAGGTGGCTATCCGAGAATGGGAAATATCATTTCAGTAGATTTACCTCTTCTTGCCCAGCTAAAGCCGGGGGACTATGTTTCTTTTGAGAAAATTACGCTTGAAGAAGCGGAACAATTGTACATAGAACAAGAAGTAAATATGAATCTATTAAAGAAATTCATTGCTTTACGAAGCTGAAATTAGGAGGGAAACAGTGTGGCTACAATTGATTTGAATTGTGATTTAGGAGAAAGTTTTGGCGCTTATAAAATGGGGAATGATGATGAAATTCTTCCGTTCGTTTCCTCTATAAACGTTGCTTGCGGTTTTCATGCGGGTGATCCGTCCGTTATGCGGCAAACAGTCGAAAAGGCAATGCAACATAACGTTGCGATAGGGGCACATCCCGGATTTCCAGATTTAATTGGATTTGGTAGAAGGAACATGAACGTTCCAGCAAGTGAAGTATACGATTATGTTCTATATCAAATTGGTGCATTAGATGGTTTTGTAAAAGCAGCTGGCGGGAAGATGCATCATGTGAAACCACACGGTGCTCTATATAATATGGCGGCAACTAATCCGGAAATTGCAGATGCAATTGCAAAGGCAATATATCATATAAATCCAAGTCTATTACTTTACGGATTAGCAAATAGCGAGGCGTTTATACAGGCTGCGGAAAAATACAATATAATTCTCGTACAAGAAGCTTTCGCAGATCGTACGTATAAGCAAGATGGAACATTAACGAGTCGTACGGAAGAAAATGCGCTTATAAAAAATGAAGACGAAGCGATAAAGCAAGTGCTTCAAATGGTGAAAGAAGGCTATGTAAATTCGGTGAACGGGCAGAAAGTAGCAGTTCAGGCACAGACGATCTGTTTACATGGTGATGGAGAAAAAGCAGTACAATTTGCGAAAAGAATATACAGAACATTTGAACAAAATGGTATTTCTATTTGTGCACCGAAATAAAAAAATGTGGGGAAGTGTTGGAATTGGTGAAATTAATCGGGATATTACTAGTTGCAGTGGGCTTTTTATTTAGATTAAATACACTTTTAGTCGTTATGGTTGCAGGTATTGTTACTGGTATGGTTTCAGGATTAAGTTTTTATGATGTGATTAGCATGTTCGGTAAATTTTTCATAGAAAATAGATATATGTCTATGCCTATCATATTAACTTTACCGGTAATCGGAATTTTAGAGCGTTACGGTTTGAAAGAAAGAGCAGAAGCACTTATAACGAAATCAAAAGGTGCAACAACTGGAAGAGTATTAATGTCATATTTTACGATAAGAGAATCATCAGCAGCACTAGGGCTTAATATTGGTGGTCATGCACAAACGGTAAGACCACTCGTTGCACCGATGGCAGAAGGGGCTGCGCAAGGTAAATACGGTAAGCTCCCTGAAAAATTAAGAGAAAAGATTAAAGCAAATGCAGCGGCTGCGGAAAATACAGCTTGGTTTTTCGGAGAAGATATTTTTATCGCAACTGGTGCGATTCTATTAATGAAAGGGTTCTTCGATTCAGTAGGTATGCATGTCGGAGTATGGGATATGGCGCTTTGGGGTATCCCAACTGCAATATCTGCACTTATCGTAAGCTGGATTAGATTTAGAAGGTTTGATAAATATATAGCAAAAACGATGACATCAAAAGAAAAAGAAGAGAAGGAGGCGATATAAAATGAACATCATCACAATGGATACAATCTACTATGTATTAGGTATAATCGTTGCCTTTATCGCCGTTCGTATCGCATTCGATCGTGAACATCCAAATCGATTTGGTTCTAGTCTATTTTGGGCATTGTTTGCCGTTACATTTTTATTCGGAAATGTGATTCCTTCGTTTTACGTTGGCTGTATCGTACTCGCTATGGTTGTGTTAGCGTCAATGAATAAAGTAACAAAATCTCAGGAGAAAGAAGCACCAGTACAAGAACGTGTGAAACATGCGGAGAAATTAAAAAATAAAATTTTTATGCCTGCACTTTTAATACCTATTTTTACAATTATCGGTACGTTAACGTTAGGAAAAATCAAATGGGGAAATGTTTCTCTTGTTGATCCGGATAAAGTAACGCTAGTAGCATTAGCATTAGGAGCATTACTTGCATTCGTTGCGGCAATGCGTATTACAAAATCGAAAATAACAACGCCTGTACAAGAAGGAAGCAGACTATTACAAGCTGTCGGCTGGGCTGTTATTTTACCACAAATGTTAGCGGCACTTGGCGGTATTTTCGCAAAATCTGGCGTTGGACAAGTCGTTTCTGATTTAGTCGGACAAGTGTTACCGACAGAGTATCCGTTCGTTGCTGTTATGGCGTATTGTTTAGGAATGATGCTTTTCACAGTTGTAATGGGAAATGCTTTCGCAGCATTTGCTGTTATTACTGGCGGCATTGGTTTACCTTTAATTGTACAAATGCACGGAGGAAATCCGGCGATTATGGCAGCACTCGGTATGTTTGCTGGATATTGCGGAACATTGCTTACTCCAATGGCAGCAAACTTTAATATCGTTCCGGCAATGCTTTTAGAGCTAAAAGATAAAAATGCAGTTATTAAAGCGCAAGTACCAATTGCTCTTTCAATCTTTATCATCAATATGTTTATTATGTACGGCCTAGTATATCGTTTCTAATTAGGAGGGGAAAACTATGAAAACAGTATTATTAACAGGATTTGATCCGTTCGGTGGAGAAAGTATCAATCCAGCTTGGGAAGTCGCAAAAAGTTTGCATGAAAAAACAATCGGAGAATACAAGATTATTAGTAAACAAGTACCCACTGTATTTCATAAATCAATCAGTGTATTAAAAGAGTATATAGAAGAACTAGCACCGGAATTCATTATATGCATTGGACAAGCTGGAGGTAGACCAGATATTACGATAGAGCGTGTCGCAATTAATATTGATGATGCAAGAATTGCTGACAATGAAGGGAATCAGCCGGTAGATGTACCGGTTGTGGAAGAAGGACCGGCTGCCTATTGGTCTACTCTTCCGATGAAAGCAATAGTAAAAAAACTTCAAGAAGAAGGCATACCAGCTTCCGTTTCACAGTCAGCGGGTACATTCGTTTGTAATCATATATTTTATGGTCTTATGCATGAACTAGAGAAGCGTGATAAGAAAATAAAAGGCGGATTTATTCATATTCCGTTTTTACCAGAACAAGCGAGTAATTATCCAGGGCAACCGAGTATGTCACTTTCTACTATTCGTAAAGGGATAGAGTTGGCAGTTGGGGTAACGACGACCGTTGAGGTGGATATTGTAGAGGTTGGTGGCACGACGCATTAAGTAGAATGAATTGTACAACATCTCCTGTAAACAACTGGTATAATAAGTATAGCAATATACATAGAGGTGATTGTTGTGCAACAATTTGAAGAAGTACGTTTGATTTTAGAAAAAGCGAAGAAAATTACAGTATTAACAGGAGCTGGTGCAAGTACGGAAAGTGGTATCCCAGATTTTCGTTCAGCAAATGGATTGTATGCTGATGCGAATGTGGAAATGTACTTATCAAGAGGGTACTATAACCGAAGTCCGAAAGAATTTTGGAAGCATTATAAAGAAATATTTCAAATTAATACGTTTCATCAATATAAGCCAAATCGTGGCCATCGCTTTTTAGCTGAATTAGAAGAAAAAGGAAAAGACATTACGATTTTAACGCAAAATATTGACGGTTTACATCAATTAGGTGGTAGTAAACATGTCATTGATTTACACGGCACACTGCAAACTGCACATTGTCCGAAGTGTAAAACGGGATATGATTTGCAGTATATGATTGATCATGAAGTGCCGCGCTGTCAGAAGTGTAATTTCATTTTAAATCCAGACGTTGTTTTATACGGAGATACATTGCCGCAATATCAAAATGCGGTCAAACATTTATATGAAACAGATGTGCTTATCGTTATGGGGACGTCACTCAAAGTACAACCTGTTGCTTCATTCCCGCAAATCGCAAAGAGGGAAGTAGGAGCAACAACGATTTTAGTAAATGAAGAGTTAACAGGACAGGAATATAACTTTGATTATGTTTTTCAAAATAAGATTGGTGAATTTGTTGACGGATTGTCTTCAAGGAAATAAGTTATCGAAAAAACTGAGGTATCCGCCTCAGTTTTTTATTTGAGTAATCGTTATACTAAGCAGCGTGAAAACATGTCGATAATGTAGTAACAACATCTCTATAATTAATAAAAAAGTGTTTCGTAGGTAAAATAGCAGAGTAAGAAGTAGTATTATTTTTAACGAATACACAATCGTCATAAAGTAAGCTAATATGTAGCTGTTGTAAAGGTTTTATTTGGTGTTGTTTTATATATAAAACTAAGTCTTCGTAAAGTTGTCTACTAAAATCACTTACAGACCATTCTAATGAAAGCTGACCTGCTATGCTAGTCCACCATACTTTAAAACTACATATTAATTCTTTGAATAATTCTTTATTACATAAATGATTATCAAAAAGATTCTCATAAAAGATATGGTTTTCATCATAAAAAATTTGCGAATCATACTTGTCATTAGCCATTTGTTTGCGAAGTGAATGCCATAATTCTTTGAAATTTGCTTCAAAGTTAGTAGAAAAATTGAATTGTCTTGCTATGTAAGGAAATTTTAAATTTTCCTTTTTCTCTTTTTGGTTGAGATAAATATTTTGAATATAAATCATAAAGTTTAAACAATGGGGCGCATTAGTATGTATTGTAAATGAATCTGTCATTTTCGTTCTCTCCTTAAGTAATGTCTTTTATGAATTTATTTCTTTAGTATACAAATAAATGTAAACTAATGGTATAAAAATAACTTTGTACCATTTTTCTTTTAGAATAATATTCATGTTATTGTGCATTAAGGGAATGGTAATAAATAGGATATAAAATTAAAAAACTGAAAATTAAATCTTTTATTTCTTTTATAATTAATATAAAATTCTATATATATCATATAAATAAATTTGATACATAATGGTTCCATGTAGAAATGTTAATAGAATGAAGCGAGGGAGCGAAATGAGACAGAAAAAGGAGCAGAAGAAACAATCGAAAAAGAAAAAGACTCATATTCCTTTTCGGTTAAATGTACTATTTTTTATCGTCTTTCTTTTATTTTCAGCTATTATAATTCAATTAGGTAAAGTACAAATCATTGATGGAGAAACGTATAGAAATGAAGTGAACAAAAAGGAAGATGTAACGGTAAGTACACCTGTTCCTAGAGGGAAAATGTTTGATCGACAAGGTCAGGTGATTGTAAATAACAAACCACTACGAACCGTTACATATACGAAAATGAAAGGAGTAGATTCGAAAGAAGTTTTACAAGTAGCAAGACAGTTAGCCCAGTTAATTGAAATGTCGCCAGAGGATATAGACAAGTTAACAGAAACAGATAAAAAGGATTTTTGGATGCAGTTAAATGAAAAGCGGGCAGCAGAAAAAGTAACGAAAGAAGATGAGAGTAAATTTAGGAAGCAGGAGATAGAAGGGAAAGAATTAGATAAAAAAGTGGAAGAGTTACGTAGGGAAAGAATTACACAAGAAGAATTAAGCGAACTTTCAAAAGAAGACCTAGAAGTACTAGCTATTAAAAGCAAAATGAATGCGGGATATAAAATGACGCCGCAAATCGTTAAAAAAGATGTAAGTCAAAATGAATATGCAGTCGTAAGTGAAAGATTGGCAAGCTTGCCCGGAGTAGATACGACAGTAGACTGGGAACGTGAATACCCAAATGATAAAATACTTCGTTCTATTCTTGGTAGCGTTTCTACTGAAAATGAAGGATTGCCAAGGGAACAATTAGATTATTATTTAGTGCGTGATTATAACCGAAATGACCGCATTGGTAAGAGTTACATCGAAAAGCAATATGAAGACGCATTACATGGAACGAAAGAGCAATCTAGAAGCATTACAGATAAAGCAGGAAATATAATCCGGACAGAAAAAGTGACCGAAGGAAAAAGTGGAAATAATTTAATGTTAACAGTAGATATGGAGTTACAGAAAAAAGTAGAGGAAAGTCTTGAAAAGAATTTACGAGCATTTCATTCTGCAGAGCCGATGATGGATCGTGCATTCGTTGTAATGATGAATCCGAAAAACGGTCAAATTTTATCGATGGCAGGAAAGAAAATTGTAAATAAAGATGGCGGGATGCAAATAGAGGACTATGCTTTAGGGACGATGACAAGTTCTTATGAGTTAGGGTCAACTGTGAAAGGGGCTACATTATTAGCCGGCTATCAAACTGACACAATTAAGCCGTATACACATTTCTTTGATGCACCTATGTATTTTAAAGGAAGCTCTAAGCCGAAGAAATCGTGGAAAGACTTTGGTGATATTGATGATTTAAGAGCTTTACAAGTTTCATCAAACGTATATATGTTTAATACAGCATTAAAGATGGCAGGTATAAATTATGTGCCAAACAATCCATTAGATATTAAACAAGAGACATTTAATAAAATGCGCTACTATTTTAGACAATTTGGTTTAGGTGTACCGACTGGTATTGACTTGCCGAATGAATCGATTGGTCAAATGGGTAGAACGGATAACGTACCTGGTTTTTTACTTGATTATGCGATTGGACAGTACGATACATATACGCCGCTTCAACTTGCTCAATATATTTCAACCATTGCAAACGGTGGTTACAGAATGAAACCGCAAATTGTGCAAGAAGTGAGAGAACAACCACATAGACCAGAGGATGTTGGAAAAGTTATTCGATCTATTGAACCAGTTATTTTAAATCGAGTGGATATGAACACTTCATACATTAATCATGTAAAAGAAGGATTTAGAAGGGTTTTTCAAGAGAATGACGGAACAGGTACTGCAACGTTTAAAGGATTACCGTATAAACCAGCTGGAAAAACAGGGACAGCTGAAACTGTGTATGGTGGAGAAAGTGAAATTGGAAGAGATGAAAACAATAATCGAAAAAAATGTTATAATTTAACTCTTGCCGGTTATGCGCCGTATGATGCTGATCCGGAAGTAGCTTTTTCAGTTGTTGTACCATGGGTAAATGATGACAAATCAGGAATTAATTCCGCGATTGGTAAAGAGATTTTGGATGCGTATTTTGAATTGAAAGCGAAAAGAGCAGGTGGAAATCCAGTCCCAGTAGAGCAGCCGAACAAGGCCCAGTAAAAATAATATCACTGCATTGAGACATATGGTGCAGTGATATATTTTTTGATTTAAAAAGCGTTTGAATAAGGTGGGAATGGATATGAAACAGGAGATTAAAAGAGGTTGGGGGAAATACATACTCTTCGTGTTTGTTTTGGTAATAGCCTATCATTCTTTTACTTTATGTAAAGTGGAAGGGAAATCGATGCAACCGACTTTATATGAAGAAGACTACGTATTTGTAAATAAAGCAGCCGTACACTTTTCTGATTTAGAGCATGGAGAAATTGTCATTATAAAGGAAGAGGATGAGTCAAAATATTATGTAAAACGAGTAATAGGGCTTCCTGGTGACGTAATTAACATAACGAATGGATCTGTATATGTGAATGATAAAAAACAAGAAGAACCGTATACAAATAAAGATTTATTCAATAATACGCAAGTGTTTTATAACTTTCAAAAGACAAAAATCCCACCAAATAAATTATTTGTAATGGGAGATAATCGTGAACTTAGTAGAGATAGTCGAAACGGTTTAGGATATATTGAAGAAGATAATATAATAGGCAAAGTGGAATTTGTATATTATCCTTTTTCAAAAATGAAGATCATAGAATAAGTGGGGGTTTCTCTATCCCCACTTATTAACGTTTCACTTTATCTTCTTTAAAAAACCTTTTGGGTTAAACGATATGAAAAACTTATGCTTAGATTCATCGATTATGAAATTGTTGTTTGTAGCTAAAAACTCTTCAACAGCTTCCATTGGGCCAGGTCCCCAATCAGGAGAAACAGGATTTCCATTAATAGATGTATCTTCTACTATAATATAACTGCCTTTAGTAACGATAGATTTATAAAGCAACAATTCTTTTGCTACATGCTCTTTACTATGATCAGAATCTAAAATAACTAAAATTACATCATTAGGTTTGCGCATACTTAATATTGTTTGCACAGCGGTTACTGAAACAGAAGAAGCTGTTAAATACGTAATACGATCATGGGATGGACGATTTGGTTGTGGAAATATATCAATAGTAAGAACATGACCTTTTCCAATTAAATCTAAAATGGAAGCTAAATACAGTGCGCTACCACCATAACAAGTGCCACATTCAATAATTAAATCGGGTTTTAATTCGTAAATCATTTCTTGATACAAAAAAAGATCAGAAGGAAGTTTGAGAATGGGGACTCCAAGCCAATGTGTATCATATAACCAGACTCGACTATCGTAAAATTGTTTTAAAAATTCGCTGCTTATGTTATCGATTTTGAACACTCCTTTCTGGAAACGAAAGTTGTACAATATATTATGTGAGATATGATTGTAAGGAGAATGTTTTTGAATAAAAATGAGCAAAATACCTCATTAAAAAAACAGTTGTTTGTATAATAAGAATTTTTTTATGCAGCAAGTCTAATCAAAATGCTGTTTAAATTTTTAGATGAGGGGAAAAAGAAAGGAAAGGAACGTATGTATAAGTACACAATTTGTTTCATTAGAAAAGGAAATAAAATACTCTTATTGAATAGAAATAAAAAGCCGAATATGGGAATGTGGAATGGTGTTGGCGGAAAAATTGAAGATAATGAAACGCCATATGAAGGAATAATTAGAGAAACGCTTGAAGAAACAGGCATAGATCTTCCAAGTGTAACGTATAAAGGGAATGTCGTTTTTAAAAGTAAGGACGCGTCTCAGGGGCGTGAAGGAATGTATGTATTCCTTGCTGACCTGCCAGATGGAGTACATATGGACACGCCATTAAGTACGACGGAAGGATTATTAGAATGGAAAGAAATTGATTGGATATTAAATAAGGATAATAGAGGTGTAGTTAGCAATTTACCAAAATACTTACCAATAGTATTAACAGAAGAAAATAAGTTAGAGCATATATTCACGTACGATAAAGGGAATATTATTACTTACACAACTTCATATTTGACAGATGATAATGCGAACAAACGGTATGAAAAACAACTCGTTTCTCAATAGGGAAAATATGACAACAATCACTCTTATAATCTAGTAGATTGCAATTAGATAAAAAGTGGGATGATATAACTTTTCTTATTATGAAAGAGTAGAGAACATACGTAAACGGAGCAAAAAGGAGGTGCTTTGCCACCTCCTTTTTGCTAGCTGTGAATCGCCTTAATGATAAAGCGATGTTGCTTCACATCAAAATATCTTTTTTGCAAGATGATTTCATGTATACGATATAATTCCTCATAATACCTTTCGACAGTAAAATCAGAAATTTGCCACGGAATTGCTTTTAAATAATAGACGATAGCGCCAATATCATAAAAGCGTTGGAAAGGTAATTCTTCTTTTGCTTCTAAGATAGTAAATCCATTTTCCTGTAGTTCATTACATGCCGCTTCAAGCGACCAACTTGCAAATTCACTATTTAGTGGTGTGTCAAACTGTTCATTAAGTTCAGCGCAATCGAGACCACCAACTTGTTGTGTAAGGAACATTCCATTAGGAGAAAGAATTCTGTTTACCTCAGAAGCGGCATAGGATTCATGTTGATTCACAACTAAATCAAACTGTTCATCTTGAAATGGTAATACAGTATCGTCAGTCACCTCTACAACAGTAACCCCTAAAGGCTCTAATTTCTTTCGAGCAATTGGCACGTTTGGAGCGTAGCCCTCAGTCGCATAAATAGTTGGCGGGAATGGTTGTAACATAGATAAAAACTCTCCGCCGCCAGTCCCCATATCGAGCATTGATTCTGCACGCTGCATAAGCTGGAAAGCAGTACTGCCGTACGACCATGATAAAGGCTCGCTCTTCATTCGGCCAGTTTCTGAAATGAAAGAAAAATCCCAGCCGCTAAAATGTGTATTTGCACTTTCTAATAAAGTTAAAAATAATGGATCACGTTTCATAAATTTTTCCTCCTATTTCATAAATGAATGATATGATGAGAAAAGAAAAAGGGAGGACCTCTTATGAAAGAGAAGCGGTTTTACGTTTCGTGTTCGAATAGATTCATATAAATTCGCTCCTTGTGAAAATGGTTATTTATATATTCGGGATTTTTGAGTGGAATTCCTTTGAAATATAAAGAGAAGGTAGATATTTAATGAAAAATTGGATTGAGTTTACAGATAAAGAGTACGATCGAATTTGGGATAAAGTATATAGTGATTATGAGTTTTCACCAAGTGTTTCAATATTTCCATCGTTTAAAGTACCGGGACCGTTTATCACATATGACATCTCTCATTATTTTGGAGAGTTGGTAGATTTAAATGTATATGATGAACTTGAGGAAAAAGCATTAAAAGTTTTCAAAGAGAATACAGCATCGAATGAATATATGATGGCACTGGATTGGCAACATGAGTGTTATTGGGTGAATCCACATTTAGAGTTTGAAAGAAATGAATTTGATGAGTGGATGATACCCGTATTTCCGAATGGAGATTACTACTTCTTTATTCAGAAGGACTTTAAGTGGGGTTATTTAGGCCACCCTTGGGAAGAGAGTATAACGATATTTGGAGAAGAACTTATAGAAAGCTTTGAACGAAATAAGCCGGAAATGTTTCAAAATATTTTAAGGCAAGGATAATGTTTGAAAGAGAAAACCGCTTATACTTCATTTTTGAAGCATAAGCGGTTTTGTTTAAAATACTCAAAAATAAAAATCTTTTGGTAAAGTATCATTTTTTATTACCGTCCTTAACCCATGTTTTATAATCCAAGGATTAACTGGATGCTGTTTATCACGTAATTGCTGCAACCATTGAAAAACGAATTCTTTATCTTCTTTCGTAATATCGTTAATATGATTGGCTACAGATTTTTGAACATATTTAGAAGGGTCATTCATTAAAGGCTCAAGAAACTGTAAATTGTACTGAAAGTCACCTTTCAGAGCTCCTATTTTTTTAGCCCAAGGAAGTCTAGGTCTCGTACCTTCAGAAACTAATCTTCTAATGTGACTGTTTTCATCATGAATCCACTTTTGTAATATGTTTAGTGTGTCTTCATGGTATGTTTGAAGAAAAGGCCGAATGGCATATTCAGCAGTATTCCTTTTCGTTATTTCATACATGGCGTTGAATGAGGTTTCAAAATCGTTAAGCCCATATTTTTCAACGTATTTTGCAATAGGCATGTACATATATCCGTTTGTAAATGTGCCTACTTCTGTTGTATTTTCTGGTCCTAATGTTTTCAGTAATATATGTATTGCTTCATTAAAATCTTTTTGTAAAGCATTGTGTAATTCATCTGCCATTACTTCAATACGCTGCTTTAACTCTAAATTTTCAACTTTACATGTTACGGAAGACACAAAGTTTCTTTTAGAGAAAGTAGGATCGTGTTTACAAATAGAATCAGCCATTTTTTCTGCCAATTCTTCGTTAAATAAAAATTTTAATGGAACATATTTACCCATTTTTTCACCTCAGTGGTCAGTTGAAAACAAGTTTTATTTTTTAATCGACAATCCATAAACTAAAGTCTCACTCGGAGTCGTAATACTAAAACCTGTCGTCTTATAATCAAGCTTCACTGTATCACCAGTGTAGTCTTTCGTAAATGAATCCATTTGCAAGATAAGGTCTGCATCTTCATATACAACATCATCTGCAACATATGTATCCCAAATTAAATCGACATCAACGAAAATACTACAAGAGTTTGTCATTGTCCCTCTAATGCGAATGATTTTTTTATCTTCACGTTCTAATCTATGTATAGCTGCTTTTGCTTCATCAGTAATACGAATGTTCATTGTATCCCAACCTTTATTTATATTTCCTTTATTATTGCAAAAACAGGGGCAATAGGGAAGTAAAGAGGTTTGCAATAAAAAACGAGCAAACAAATTTGTTTGCTCGTTTCACTTTATCCGACTTTAATGGGCAGTAAGATCCTCACCTCAAAATGCAGCGAAAGAAAAGAAGTTAGGTGGGGGATCAACTGCCCATAAAAGTCCGATTGGTTCAACTAATAATCCGTGGGGGATGAAGAAAACCCCCACGGATTAAAGTTTCACTTTATTTCAGTTCACATTTATCAAGTGGAATGACTTTTGTTTTTTTCGTAAATTTGTATCCTAACCAAAGTACTAAGAAGAGTGGTAAACCGATGTAAGAAACGAGTACGCCGTTCCAATCGATTGATTCACCCATAAATGCGCCGTAGTTTTGACCTAAAATTACGATGACGCAAAGTGCAAATGCGAAGATTGGTCCGAATGGGAACCATTTTGCTCTATAAGGTAAGTCATTTAAATCTTTTCCTTGTGCGATATATGCTTTACGGAAACGATAATGACTAATTGCGATTCCAACCCATGCGATAAAGCCAGACATTCCTGATGCATTTAATAACCAAATGTATACAACACCGTCACCGAATAAAGAAGCAATGAAAGCGATACTACCGACAATCGATGTTACGATTAATGCGTTAACAGGTACGCCGCGGCTATCTAATTTACCAAGAAACTTCGGTGCTTTCCCTTGGCGAGCTAAATCCCAAAGCATACGAGTTGATGCATACATACCAGAGTTACCAGCAGATAGTACTGCCGTTAAAATAACAGCGTTCATAACAGAAGCAGCGAAGGCAACGCCCGCTTTTTCAAAAATAAGTGTAAATGGACTTACTGTTACATCACTTGCGGCAAGACTTTCAGTTGTATAAGGAATTAATAAACCGATAACGAGAATCGCAAGGATATAGAATAAAAGGATACGCCAAAAGATCGAACGAATTGCTTTCGGAATATTACGCTCTGGATCAGATGTTTCACCAGCAGCTACACCTAATAATTCAGTACCTTGGAATGAGAAACCAGCTGCCATAAATACACCGATAATTGCCATGATGCCGCCATTAAATGGTGCATCTGCAACAGTGAAGTTTTTAAATCCAACAGTTTCGCCGCCCATAATTCCGAAAATCATCATGAACCCGACAATTAAAAAGATAATAATTGTAGCTACTTTAATAAGTGCAAACCAATATTCAGATTCACCAAATCCTTTAACAGATAAGTAGTTTAAAAGGAAAATAATAGCTAAACATAATCCGCTCCAAATGAGGGAAGGAGTATCAGGAAACCAAAATTTCATAATTAATGTTACTGCAGCTAGTTCAGCAGCAATTGTAATGGCCCAGTTATACCAATAGTTCCAACCAAGTGCAAAGCCAAGTGATGGATCAACAAATTTTGTTGCGTACGTGCTAAAAGATCCAGTAACAGGCATGTAAGCTGCGAGTTCAGCTAAGCTTGTCATTAAAAAGTAAACCATAATTCCAATTGCAGCGTATGCAATTAATGCACCGCCAGGTCCAGCTGAATGGATGACACCACCGCTGGCAAGAAATAGTCCGGTACCAATTGTACCGCCGAGAGAAATCATCGTAAGGTGCCTTGATTTTAGACCGCGTCTTAATTCACCTTTTCCTTTTGTAGCTTCTGTTTTAGAGGTAGCTTGATTCGTTGCGCTATTCATGTTCAACACTCCTTTTCTTGTAAGATAGGAAGGAGCGGGGGAGAAAAATACAAAAAACCGCCAAAGGAATTTGGCGGAACGTTTCACAAATAACCACCCCATCATACCCTTCCGTTAAGATAGCACCCCACGTTTACACGGTAATTTTGTAAACGTGACAGTTCTGTTCCTTTCGGAGACAGCCCCAGCTCATATTTCCAGAGAAGAAATATAAACTTCGGCAACTTTTCCTTTCAAACGGAGTCGGTGACTTTCCCTGTGTCTCGTCCGTTTTACTCTTAAAAGTCGCAACCTCTACCTCATCGGATTGATGAGGATTTGATATATTGCTAAGATTTTTAATATATGGCAATTGTAATGAGTTTCTGAATATATTGCAAGATATTTTGTAGGAAAAAATCAAAAAATATCGGTTATTGTATAGGAAACGCTTGCAAAACTCCACCCGAACCTACTATTATGTAACAATAAGCAAAGAAAAAATTGTTATACAAATGTTTCGCAAAAAATATTGAAAAACCCTTCAAAAATTAAAAGAAAATTCAGAAAATATAATTCGACATTCATAATCAGGTCATATTTTTTGATATAATTAGAGTAACGTGTAAGTAAAAAAGGGGAAATCAAAATGAAATTAGAAACAGAAAGGCTCTATATAGTGCCGTGTACAGAAGAGAGTATTCACGTTGCTAACGAGCAAGGATATAATAGTGGCCCACATATTGTAGGGCATGTAGAAAATGTAAAACAGGATAAGGATTTATTACCTTGGGGCGCGTGGTATGTCATTCGAAAAGAAGATGACATCGTTCTAGGTGATATAGGTTTTAAAGGGAAACCAAATGAGGAACATACAGTAGAAGTTGGTTACGGATTTATTGAGAAATACTGGAATAAAGGGTATGCGACAGAAGCTGTACAAGAACTAATAGATTGGGCTTTTCAGACAGGAGAGGTAGAAACGATTATTGCAGAGACGCTCCTTGATAATTATGGTTCGATTCGTGTGTTAGAGAAGTTACATATGAAAAGAGTAGATTCGACAGAAACAATGATGAATTGGAAAATAGAAAAAAACCGCTCGAAGTAAGTTGAGCGGTTTTTTAGTAATTAAGGTAGCATCTGTTTTTGATCATTCGGATATTGGGCTGTTGATGTGTTAGAACGATTGGAATGATTGCGAACAGCAATGAAAATAGAAATAATAACGACAAGACCAATTGCCACGTAAGAAAGTGAAATAATAGTTGGATCCACCTTAAATGTAGTAAGTAGTGTACGAATGTTTGTAAAGATAATAAGGCCACCAACTAATACGCCAAGTAAATGAGAAGGAACGATGCGGACTAACCACGCAGCGATTGGTGCTGCGACAATACCACCAAGCATTAACGCAAATACCCAAACCCAGCTTACTTGTTCCCAGCCAAGTGAGATGAAGAAGCCAATTGTTGCAGCGAGTGAAACAGGAAATTCACTCGTATCTACAGATCCAATAACTTTTCTCGCTTCATTTCCTCTTGCTAGAAGAACAGGTGTCGTAATCGGTCCCCAGCCACCGCCACCAGTTGAATCAACGAATCCAGCGAATAAGCCAAGCGGAACAAGTTGTTTAGCCGACATACGTTTATTTGAAGTAACAATCTGTTTTTGAATAATGAATCGTAATAAAATATAAACCCCTAAAGTAAATAAAAATACAGAAATGTACGGTTTAATTACATCCCCAGGTAAATTGCTTAAAAAACATGCTCCAATAAATGCGCCAATTGCTCCTGGTAATGTAAGCCTGGAAACGGTGTATTTATCAACGTTCCCAAATTTGAGGTGAGATGCACCAGAAGCGGCGGTTGTAACAACTTCAGCTAAATGAACAGATGCGGAAGCTACAGCCGGTGCGATACCAAACATTAGTAAAAGTGAGGTAGACGTTACCCCGTACGCCATTCCAAGCGCTCCATCGATCAATTGAGCGAAAAATCCAATAATAGCAAAGACAATTAATTTCTGCATAAATAATCCCCCTGTAATAGTAAATGAAAAAGGCACTTTTCCCGTATGAGAAAAGTGCCTTTGGTTTTTCCAATCAGCAATAATTAAATTTGTTTCATTATAATACACATTAATCGTATAAATCAACTAGGTTTTAAAGTTTTTTGAATTGAACGAAAGAAAAATAAAATATACAATAAAAGGATGGAGAGAAAGGGGAGAAAGACATGTTATTATTTGATCATCTCGTTCACGCAGTTCATGGCACACCGGAGGAAGCGGCAAAACAAATGCAGGAACTTGGATTTCATACGGCACTAGGCGGAGAGCATACTACTTGGGGTACTTGGAATAGTTTAAGTTATTTTGATTTATCATACATAGAATTTTTAGCAGTTCAACATG
The DNA here is from genome assembly GCF_038005585.1 of Bacillus sp. FSL W8-0519. Lineage (NCBI taxonomy): Bacteria > Bacillati > Bacillota > Bacilli > Caryophanales > Bacillaceae > Bacillus > Bacillus sp. FSL W8-0519. The sequence goes on along the minus strand of NZ_JBBOTL010000001.1, from coordinate 2,930,798 downwards.
AAGAAAAAGCGAAAGAAGCAGAAAATCCGTTAGTACAAGAAACGGTAGTGAAATTACAAGATGGTGAAGGGATGCTGCAAATCGCAATTCGAACAGATACCATTGAAGAATTAGCAGATAAGTTTAGTAAATACGGTTTACAAACAATAGGACCATTTGAAGGGAAACGTATGAGAAAAGATGGCCGCCTTTTAGAATGGAAAATGTTATTTGTAAAGCAAGAAGAGAATGGGCCGAAATTACCTTTCTTTATACAGTGGAATGAAACAGATGAAGAAAGAAGAAAAGATTTACGTAACATTGGAACAATCACTGAACATAAAAACAAAGTACAACAAATTGAAACGATTCATTACGCAGTGAAAAATGTTCGAGAAACAGTACGGAAATGGAAAGCAGTCATGGAGCTAACTGCAACTCCAGTCATGAAAAATGAAGAATGGAATGCGGAGTGTCAAAGTGTATCGTTTGGTGACATTCAAGTACAGTTTTGTGAACCGATTGGAGAAGGTCTAGTACAAGAATACATAAAGAATTATGGTGAATATCCATTTGCAGTAGAATTTAAAGGGGAAAATAAACGAGAGTATGAAGTGTTAGGTAGTTTGTACATATATTGATAGAGGTGAACGCTTTGGAAGAAATACTTAGAGAGATAGAGAGAAAACTAGAATGGCCTCGTATTGTAAAGTGTACAGCTATTTCAAAAGGTTTTTCACATGAAGAGAAATATAAAATAAAATTAGAAAATAGAGTAACATATTTTGTAAAAGTATGTGATGCTGTTTATTTTGAACGTAAACAAGAAGAATATACGTATATGAAACAATTAGAGTTATTACATATTCCAACGCCGAAGTTAATTCATTTCATAAAACTTGAGGAATTAAATAAATGTGTTCAAGTATTTGAATGGGTCCAAGGTGTAAATGGTCAAGAAGGTTTAAGGAAGCTATCGGCGGAAGAACAGTATCATGCAGGAAGAAAAGCAGGAGAAGTATTAAAGAGGATTCACTCGATAGAAAAAGAAAGTGCAAGTAATAAATGGAAAACATCTAGATGGAATAAATACGAAAGATACATAGAGGCATTAGCAAATTACGAAGTGAATTTTCTAGATTTGAAGCCAGTATTAACCTTTGTAGACAATCATAAAGACTTATTAAAAAATCGTCCAATCACATTTTTACACGATGACTTCCATCCAGCAAATAGTATGATTCATAATAAGGAATTTATCGTTATCGATTTTGGTGGATATGATTTTGGCGATCCTATACACGATTTTTATAACGTAGCGATTTTTACTACAAGAATAAGCAAACCATTTGCGGTTGGACAAGTCCATGGTTATTGCGGAGGGGAACCATCACTTCATTTTTGGAAACTGTACTCATTATATGCAGCAATGACATTCCCAGCTGATATCGTATGGACAAACCGAAGCACGCCGCATTTAGTAGATAATATGAAGGAAAGATTGAACCAAATTTTAGAAGATCATAATCAATTTTCATCCTATATTCCAAAATGGTATCAATCAAGTGAATTTAATAAATAACGGAGGAATTTATATGGAAAAAATAGCAGTAATTTCAGATATACATGGTAATATTCCAGCTTTAGAATCTGTACTACAAGACATTAAATTGAGAGGAATCAAACGCATAATTTGTCTTGGAGATTTAGTAGGGAAAGGTCCTCATTCTAGCGAAGTAATTGAAATCATTCGTAAAGAATGTGAAGTAGTCGTAATGGGAAACTGGGATGATTTTATTACAAAGCCGACTGAATTTGAAGCATTAAAATGGCATCAAAAACAACTATCGGAAGAACAAAATGACTATTTAAGAAGCTTGCCATTTTCAATCGAGTTTTATATGAGTGGAAAACTCATTCGAATGTTTCACGCTTCACCGAGAAGTTTATATGAAAGAATACAACCACACGCTTCAAGAGAAGAGCGTATTAGTATGTTCGAAAACAGTGAGCTCACGGAGAATATAGAAGGAGAAAGAAAACCAGATGTCGTTTGCTACGGTGACGTTCACCAAGCATTCGTTCAAAATTTCAGAGGGAAAACGTTATGTAATGCTGGTAGCGTAGGAAATCCGCTTGAAATTACACAAGCTTCCTATTTAATATTCGAAGGAACTTACAATGAAAAAGAAGCAGCAAGTTTTTCCATCCAACTTGTACGTGTACCGTACGATATTGAATTAGCTATCAGGCTGGCAGAAGAGCTCGATATGCCAGAAATTGAAGAATACAAACAAGAATTACGGACTGCTTTATATCGAGGGTTTAAGGGGAAGTAAGCTAATCAAAATATATCAACGATTTTTCAAATGTATCTATCGTAACTTAAAATATATCAACGATTTTTTCGATTTATCGACGATTCGACATAGGATATCGACTTACCGACAAATAGTGACATAGAAAGTTAATTATAATTTTGTTATGTAAACTAAACGGGGGGAAATATCATGAACCGAAAACAACAAATTAAAGAAATTGTAGATCATATTTTAAAATTAAACTTAACTCACCCAATAAGAGTTGGAGTAAGCGGTATTACAGCATCAGGAAAAACAACATTTGCAAACGAATTAGCGGAAGAAATACACAATCAAAAGTATATGTATAGCCTTTTATTAATAGTTATAATTCTCGTATAATTATATTAGCTTTAGAAAGTGAAAAACGGGGGATAAGGCAATAAGAAACGCAAAAAGGGGAGAAAAAATAGAATGAATGAAGTACTAGAATTAAAAGAAGAATTACTACAAATTAAAAATAATAATTATGCTGTACCAGAAGACGTAGATGCTTATCCATATGCGCAGTGGATGCTAGATTATATCGGATCACCAGATGCTGAATTACGCGATGATTTAATTTATAGTACGCTTCATACATGGATTACAACTGATGTGTTTAGACAAAAAGAATTACGAGGGTTAATGCTACAAGCAATTAGTCCTGATTATTTATTTTATAAAATTGGTGAAAAGGGAACAGACTCTGTTTTTAAACGTGCGTTCTCTGTTTTAATTCCACCACTTATTTTATCTGTTCATGAAAGAGAACCGTTGCTATCTGAAGAACAACTATACAGCGTAGCAGAACAAGTGCTGGAATATGTATATTTAGAAGAAGATGTAAGAGGTTATGTAGAAGGAAAAGGATGGGCACACTCTACTGCACATGCAGCGGATGCGCTCGATGCATTAGCACGTACCATACAAAATCGTGAGTTTTCATATGCAATATTAGCTGCTGTTCGTCAGAAGGTTCGATTGAGTGATTACGTATATGTACACTTTGAGGATGAGAGATTAGTAAAGCCAATTATGTCATTACGTAACCAAAATCTTTTAACGGAAGAAGAGTGGAGCAATTGGCTACATAGTATAGCCACTGTTGAAGACATCCGACATCCGCAGCATGCTATTTTAATACAAAATATTAGAACTTTCTTAAGAAGTTTTTATTTCAGAGTTTTAGAGACAGAAGGTAGTACAGCCTTTACAGATGATATATTGGAGACTTTGAAGGGTTTGCGTAGGTATTAAAAATACATTTTGCTAAAAGGAAATTACATAAAACCAACACCTCCCAACCATACTAATAAAATGTGTTGGAGGTGAGTTTAATGGACAAAAAAGATTTTGAAAAAGTGTATAATGATTATTTATATCAAGGAGAAGAACAAGCTCAATTCGAAGTAGACCATGAAGTTAATACAGGAGCAGAACAAATTGTTGCCGTTCGTAAAAATGATGATGGGGATTTAATAGCGTTTAAAACAAGTAGCGGGAGAGAGTTAGATTATATGACTGCTCTTAGTGAAGCAAAATCAGGGAAGTTAGCTCATGTGGACGTATTTCATAAGTATGGCAGAGATATTATACGTAGCGAACCTGATGGAATAAAAGAAAATAACTTAGATAATTTACCTTCATTTTAAACGGGTAAGTCTTAAGAAGAGAATGTTCATTTGGATATTCTCTTCTTTTCTTTCTTTACAAATAGACGGTTCATTTCTACAGTGCAATCATACTTTTAAAGAGCACTCTAAATTTTTCTTTATCTTCTGCTGTAAATGGTTTTGGTCCCTTTGTACGCTTACCGCTTTTTCGAACCATTGCACTTAAATATCGTGTTTGTAACAATTGTTCAATGTTATCATTCGTATACTTATAGCCTTTATGGTGTAGTACGATACAGCCTTTTGCTAAAGCAAGCGAAGCAAGACCGTAATCTTGTGTTATGATTAAATCTTCTTTTTGGGCTAACTGCATAATTCGGTAATCCGCAGCATCTGCTCCAGAATCAACATAAATTGTTTCTACGCCTTTTGGCTGCTCTGCATTAGAATAATGAGAAAAGCTTGTAACGAGGGTAACAGGAATTTCTGCCTTTGTAGCTTCAAAAATAATTACATCTTTTACAGGACAAGCATCTGCATCAACATAGATTTTCATTGGTATCACTCCTATAACTAGGTTCGTGTTGATGATAATGGTAGATTTAGGTTTTGTCAAACGAGGATTTTGTATTTTAACTTACAAAAATTGTATGTATTTAAAAATATATGTTAATATACAATTGGTGTAATAATAATAATTTTCAGAAATGGGGAATTGAATGATTTATAAAGCAGATAACAATAACAATGTAAGGCAAAAGTTAGTTGAGATGTTTGATGATTTCGATAGTACGATTGTACTTTCCTATCTCCAAGGGCATATGGGAAATGCGTGGGTAGACAATCTCGAAAATCCAACTGTTGCTCAAATAACTGTAGGAATTTTTGTGTTTTATGCCGGGAATCCAAACGCAGAAGAGGCGGAAGAATTATTATATAATCTACCTGATTTTACTCTTGCCATTGTTGATTCGGATGAATGGAAAAAACGGATAGAGACTGTTCACAAAGGATCAATTGAGAAGTTTCAAAGGTTTAGATTTAATAAAAACCCCGGCGATTTAGATAAAGAATACATACGGGATATATTGTCTACATTACCTCAAAATTACGAAATGAAAAAAATTGATAAAGATATAGCAAAGTCATCTTCATTTCATGCACTCTCAGAAGATTTTACTAGTCAGTTTGATTCAATCGCTGATTTTATTGATAGGGGCGTAGGGTACGCCATTTTAAATAAAGGACAAGTTGTTTCTGCTGCAACATCATTCAGTATATTTGATGATGGTATCGAGATTGAAATTGCGAGTCATCCTGAACATAGAAGAAAAGGCTTAGCTATGATTGTAGCATCTGCAATTATATTAGATTGTTTAGATAGAGGAAAATATCCTAGTTGGGATGGAGCAAATTCTGAATCTGTTGAACTAGCAAAAAAGCTAGGCTATACTTTGAAAGAATCTTATGATACATATTTTATTGAAATAAAAAAATGAACCAATACAAGTACATAAACTAAAGTGTTTTTTAGTTTATGTACTTAGTTAAAAATGAATTAAATTATATTGATGATATGCAAGGATACTACTTACTTTTCACAAACCAAAATAGCCTCCCGCAAACGAGAAATACCTTCCTCAATTTGATCAATATCCACTTTTCCATAAGATAAACGTATATAACCATCTTTCGCGCCGAAAATACTACCAGGCATAAAAGCAATTTCTTGTTTTAAGCTTTGCATAATGAGTTGTTTTTCGTTGATCGGTTCTTTTAATTTCCCCCATATGTATATACCACCGGTCGGATTTGAAAAAGAGATTTTATCGTGAAGTTGCTCGTTTAGAGCGTGGACGATAACGTCTCTTTTTTCTGCTAGTTGTTTTCGTAACGGTACGATATGAGACTGAAATGGTACGGTTTCGAAAAATTGCTGCATAAGCCACTGCGGGAAAATGCTCATACCTAATTCCATTTGGTGCCTTGCGTCGGATAACCTTTCTACTACCGATTGCGGGGCGACAAGCCAACCAACTCGTAATCCCGGTGCAATCATTTTTGATAAAGAATGTACATAGATGACAGTTCCATTTTCATCTATTGATTTCAAAGTAGGGCAAGGTTGTTTCTTTTCAAGCGTAAGTAAACTAGACGGATCATCTTCCACAATCGCAATACGTAAGTCTGCACAAAGTGATAATAGTTTTTTTCTACGGTTTGGATGCAGCATTGTGCCCGTAGGATTTTGGAAATTTGGATTTAAAAAGATCATTTTAATACGATGCTTTCTATATAGCTCTTGCACATCATCTGGATTAATACCGTGTTCATCAACAGGTAATGGGAAAATACGAATACCTGCTGATTGGAATAACGGTAAGGAATAACAGTGTGATGGACTTTCGAAAGCGACAGCATCACCCGGATTTAATAAACATTGTACGATAAGGTGAAGTGCTTGCTGTGCACCAGATGTAATCATTATGGATTGCTCAGTCGCTTCAACTTTTAAATGTTCTTTCATATATTTTACTACCGCTTGTCTAAGCGGGAGATAGCCTTGCGGATGATCGTAACTTAATGAATGTGTTAACGGTTGTTCCCGTAAAATCGTTTGTAGTTGATCGTGAGGATAGAGATTACAACCGAGTTCTCCGTTTGCAAAATCAATAATGTTTTCATTTTGTTGTACTTCTGCCCGAATATGGCGAAGTAACGGCAAGTTTGGTAAGAACGTACCGCCTTCTACGAAATTTCTCCAGTTCGGCGTTAATGTTGGAGAAACACCCCACATATGTGTACTCACGCGTGTTCCTTTACCAGTCGTACTTTCTACAATTCCCATAGCACGTAGTTCATTATAAGCAGTCGTTACTGTACTTCGGTTTACATTTAACTGCGTAGCTAATTTCCGTTCGGAAGGTAGGAAGCTACCTGGAGGAAGTTCTCCGTATGTAATACGTTTTTCAATAAAGTCAACAACTTGCTGATAAATAGGGATTTTACTGTCACTATCTAGCTTCCATTCCATAAAAAACGCCTCCGTATCTCTTATATACATCCAGTATAGCAAATTGGCTGGGTAAAAAAACAGCCAATTGGACGGTGTTTTATCCAGCCAATTTTACTATGCTAAATAGGGAAGGGGAGATTCGGATGAAACGATGGCAAATGGAATGGCTCCTAGTATCAGTTGCATTAGTATGGGGAGCAAATTATACAATAGGAAAGTATGGTGTGGCATTTATGTCATCCATTCAATTTAATAGTTTACGATTTTTAGTAGCATCACCGGTATTATTACTTATTACTTTTATGATGGAACGCTCATTACGTATTGAAAGAAAAGATTGGCTACGATTAGTAGCAGTCGGCATCGTTGGAACGACAATGTATCAAACGATGTTTATGCTATCTGTGAAATATACTTCAGCAACGAACGCCTCATTATTAATTGCGATGTCACCTATATTTACAGGGATATTAGCAGTATTACACAAACAAGAACGCTTTTTGATGAAAGTACAGATTGGTTCAATAGTAGCCTTTATTGGTGCAGCATTTGTCCTATTAACAGGACATACGGGAGGAGCTACTTACGAGTATGCATGGCTCGGAAATATAATTGGATTAGTCGCAGCAATTGCATGGGGATGGTATCCAATATTAGCGCAACCTCTTATTACAAAATACTCTGCAATGAGAGTCACATCATGGTCTACTTTAATTGGAATTGTACCTCTCATTATTTACTGTTTATTTAACGTAAATACATTAACGTGGCCAGTAGATACGCCAAGCTGGGGATCACTAGCATATTCAATTGTCTTTGCGACCATCTTCGGACTAGCAATGTGGTATGTCGGTATTAGTCAAATAGGCTCAACGAAAGTAATGGTTTATATGTATCTTGTACCGTTGTTCGCAGTTATTTTTGCGGCAGTAACAATAGGGGAGCAAATCAATATGATGCAACTCGTTGGCGGGCTTATAATCTTTATCGGTTTATATGTTGTAAAAAAAGGCGGAATCAAAAAGCCAGCTCTCAATTTGAAAAAAGTAAGTTAACAGTAAAAATGATCTCTTTCATATAGAAGGAGATCATTTTTTATTTGGTAATAAAAGTGCTTGTTCAACAGCCCATTTTTGATGATCGTGAATGAGAAGCTCTACAGCATGTAAAGGGGACATCCACCTTAGAACATGATCCTCCTCGCAGCTTTCAGTTTGTTTCTGCACCATGTTCGCAATATAAAAGAACCCATCGTTTAAATAATAAGTATCTTCTTTTTCCGCATAAAAATATCGCATTGCATTACCGATATATTGATTAATTTCAATTGCCCATCCTAATTCCTCTAGTAGTTCACGATGTAAGCATTCATCTTTTGTTTCGGTACCTTCCATACCGCCACCAGGTAAAAAATAACGGTCTCCTTTTTGGATAATAGCAATTTTTGAAGAAGTAGAGTTAAAAATAATTGCATAACAACTAGGGCGTAATACATATTGCTCAGTAGGCTTTTTATAACCAAAAGTAAGTTTAGATATCATAAAACACGTCACCTCTCTATAAAATACATAAAAGGAATAATAAGGTAAGGTTAGAATTATATAAGTACAATCTTAATAGATTGGAGTGATAACAAAATGATAAATCGAAAGTGTACTCGCTGTAAAGAAATTACAGGTACATTGCACGGTGGTAAAAAAATTAAGGAAGAATTTTTATGTGAAGACTGTTTGCAAAAAGGAATTGCGAGTGGGGAAATCGAATTATCACAAGTGGAAGAAAAACAAACTTCATATCTTTCTATAAAAATATTAAAAATAATGAGTGTGATTTATTTAATAGGATCAATTTTAATGGCTTTTTCAACTGGTCCATTTATATATAATCTTGGGTTTGATGAAATATCTATTTCGGGATCGGAATTAGGTTTAATAAGTATTGTTATGTTAGGTTCTATATTTCAGTCAGTTCTTGTATTTTGCGGGATATGGGTATTTATCCTTTTAGTAGAAACAGTCATTAAAATTTATGAAAAAATGAAGTGAGTGAGAGGGAGAAACGTATGCGAGTAAGAAACATCCAAGGGGAAGATTATGTAAAGATTCATTCTGTTTTAAATGATTGGTGGGGCGGGAGAGACATGGCTGCTATGCTGCCAAAATTATTTTTCGTTCACTTTCAAGAAACGAGTTTTATTCTTGAAGAAGATGGCGAAACGTTAGGTTTCTTATGTGGATTCTTTTCACAAACATATAAAGATGAAGCATACGTTCATTTTATCGGTGTGAATCCGAGGTATAGAAGAAGAGGAATCGCATCGACATTGTATTCTTACTTCTTTGATATCGCTCGTGCAAATAATCGTAAAGTTGTAAAAGCAATTACATCACCAGTTAATAAAAAATCGATACAGTTTCATAGGGAGATTGGCTTTCGAATTGAGGCTGGAGATGATGAGATAGAGGGTGTATCGGTACATACAAATTATGATGGGAACGGCGGTAGTAGAGTGTTATTTTTGAAAAATGTGTAAAAGTAGGCTAGCGCGAAGTTAGCCTTTTTGTTGTGAGGAGGTATGAATATGGAGAGTTCTCAAAGTAGAAATGAGTACATAAGGCGCATTTATAAAGTACAGGATTATATAGAGTCACACATAAATGATTCACTATCCATTGAAGATTTAGCCAATGTCGCAGGATTTTCAAAATATCATTTTCATAGAATTTTTAAAGGAATAGTAGACGAGCCGTTATCACGATATGTAAATCGATTGAAACTAGAAAGGGCAACAAACCTTCTTACATACCGTTCGGATATGACGATTACGGATATCGCTTACCATTTTGGTTTTACAGATTCCGCAGTTTTCTCTCGGACATTTAAAAATTATTACGGTGTAAGTCCGTCTCAATATCGAAACCATAATAGCAAGAATTGCAAAGACGTAAGAAGAACTTCACAATACAATGAATATAAGAAGGTTCGAGGTAATGTTGAAATTGTAACAGCGGATAATATAAACGTCGCATACATAAGACATACAGGTACATATGAAGAGTTAGCTATAGCTTTTCCAGAAATGATAGAAAAATTATTTCGTTACGCAGCTAAGCAAAACTATCATGTATTTGAGGATACGAAAGTATTAACCATTTACCACGATCATCATGAATTTACTGAGGACTATCATTTAAGAACAAGTTTATGTATAACAATTCCGGATGCGTCCACAGTAGAAACGAGTGATATTGGAATAATGATAATACCTTCAGGCAAGTATGCAGTAGGACATTTTGAAATATTCCAAGATGAATATAAGGGAGCGTGGGACTTTATATATGGTGAGTGGCTGCCAAATAGCGGATATAAACCGAGAGACTCGTATCCTTTTGAAGTATATAGAAATGATCCAAAGCAGCATCCAAAGCATAAACATTTAGTTGATATATATGTACCTATCGAACCTTTTTAATCATAGGTTAAAGGGGAAAGAATAATGAAAACTGCTGAAAAGTTAGATCAAATTATAAAAGAAGAATACAAAAATATGAATGGTATGTTAGTAGTGCAGAAAGGTAATGTTATTTTTGAAAACTATTATAACGGGCATGGTCCAGATGATGCATTTCATGTAGTGTCAGTCACAAAAACGATAATCTCGGCCCTAATTGGGATATGTATAGATAAAGGCTATATAAAAAGCGTTGATCAAAAAGTAATAGAGTTTTTTCCTGAATATAAACGTAAGGAATCTGAAATAACAGTGCGACACTTACTTGCAATGACAGCTCCATATCCTTTTGTAGACTGGCAGGAACCGTTAGAAGAATTATGTACACAACCAGACTGGGTACAGTATACACTTCATAGAATGGGGAACGGCGGAGAGATTGGAACTTTTAAATATTCATCTGCAGGAGCGCATGTACTATCAGCAATTATCACGAGTGCAACAGGAAAAAGTGCGCGTGAATTTGCGAATGAACAGCTATTTCAGCCACTCGACATGAGAGAAATTCCAAACTACAATATGAAAGCGTTTGGATTTGATGACTTATTCGGAAAAGATGTAAAAGGATGGGTTCATGATCCAAATGGTATTTCGACAGGCGGCTGGGGACTAACGTTAACAGTTAAAGATATGGCTAAGTTTGGACAGATGTATTTGAATGAAGGTATTCATAATGGAAAACAAATACTATCAAAATCATGGATAAAAGAATCAACAGAAATGAACCAAAATCAATATGGTTACTTATGGTGGTTACGAGAAGATGGAATCTTTTCATACTGTGCAATGGGTGATGGTGGGAATATGATTTGTTGTATTCCAGAGAAGGAATTGGTTGTAGTAATTACTTCTGAAGTTATGCCGAATGCACGGGATAGATGGGAGTTAGTTAAAGGATACATACTTCCTTATTTAAAAGATTAATATGGGTATTTTTATGAAAATAAGAATGAAAGGTTTAGTTAAACTTGTTTTGTACTTCATGATAGAAAAAAGTGTGGTGTTAACAAAGTTATGTAACTAAGATTATAAAACTTCAACACCTATACGATTATTAAATAATTGCAAGGTGTTGAAGTACTTTTTAATCTATTAAGGCTGCTTTCAACTAAAAGAAGAAACATCTTTTTTCTTAGCTGTTTAACTATTTTTTAACTTTGTGTAGCATAAGATACATCGTGCCCAGCACAATTGCTAGTAAGGTAAATTTAATTAATTCTATTAGGCTGGCATCCCACTTGTTTTGTACTACATCTGTTAAATAAAATACATTAAACATACCATGTAAAATTGCTGGTGATATTACGGAACCACCATATTCCCTTGTGTACGTCAAAATGATAGATAATATAAATAATAAAGCAAGATAACTTAATATTCCTACAAACCAAAACTCATAGTTTTTATAAAAGATTGCTACTGGAATATGCCATAAAGACCAGAGAAAAGCTATAATAATAGCTGTTTGTTTGAATGAATATTTTTTTCGTAAATAGTAATGAAAATTCCCACGCCATATAATCTCTTCTAATAATGCAGATAAAAATCCGACTGTAAGACCAACGAGCAAGAGAAATCCTAATTCATTCCAATGATGATATAAGAACTTTATATCATCATTATAAAAATAGAAATGGAGACATAGTCCTAGAAGTAGTGGCAATAATATGGAGAAAATTAGTGTTTTTATTTTGGGACGTGAAAATCCAAATGTGTGAACTAAGTTTTGTTTCTTAAATAATTTTTGAAATAAAATAACAGCTAAAAGTGGAACAACCATGGTAAACCCCAAATAATTACGACCATTTTCTATGTTCAGCAAGATGATATATACAAGTGATGTGAGAAAATAAATACATAATGTTGAATGATAAACTATGTGTTTATTCATATTCTTCACCTGCCTAAGTATGTAGAAGTGGTTAATCGAATATCCGATATTTTAATTATATATGAAATGGAAATCGACAGAATGAATATTTCTATATTATTGTTTTTAATATAGAAAAAGTGTCGAAATTACATATATTGAACTTGTAGAAAAAATTAAGCTTTCCCCGTAACTTTCCACAACAAAAAATCGTTTAACAAAAGAAAGGATTTTCAATCACGAATGGGGGAGAACTATGAAGATATTAATTCTAGGTGGTACACGATTTTTAGGAAGAGCTTTCGTAGAAGAGACTTTACAGAGAGGGCATGAAGTTACATTATTTAATCGTGGAACAAACCAGGAGATTTTTCTAGAAGTGGAGCAGCTTATCGGGGACAGAAATGGTGATGTATCCAGTTTAGAAAATCGAAAATGGGATGTTGTCGTGGATACATGTGGGTTTTCTCCACATCACATTAGAAATGTTGGAGAAGTACTTAAAGATAATATTGAACACTATATATTCATCTCAAGCCTTTCCGTATATAAAGATTGGATTCCGCATGACATAAAAGAAGACTATATATTACAACCTGAACCGACGGCTGAGCAAATAAAGACTGTAGAAAATGGTGAAATATCTCCTTATGAGCATTATGGTGCACTGAAAGTATTATGCGAAAAAGAAGCAGAGAAGTATTGGCCGGGGCGTGTTTTACACGTAAGAGCAGGACTTCTTTCAGGAATGTTTGATTATACGGATCGACTTCCATACTGGATTGGGCGTATAGCAAAGGGAGGAGAAGTGTTAGTTCCAGGAAGAAAAGACCGTCCAGTGCAGATAGTTGATATAAAAGACGTCGCAAACTGGGGACTCAACATGGCAGAAAACAATAAAGCAGGTATATTCAATGTTACAGGTCCGAATGATGAATTGACGATGGAAGAGCTATTAAATACGTGTAAAAAGGTTACGAATAGTGATGCTGAATTCATTTGGGTAGATGAGTCATTTATGAAGGAACAAAAAATAGAGCCTTGGACAGAGATGCCTTTATGGATTCCGGAAACTTTTCCATTAGAAGGGGAAACGAAGCCGTGGAAAGGTGGATTTTCAATTAGTATTGAAAGTGCTGTTAAAGAAGGACTTACTTTTAGAAGGTTAGAACATACAGTTACAGATGTGTATAAGTGGATGAAGAGTGTGGACGAATGGGAATTAAAAGCAGGTATTTCAAGGGAAAGAGAAAAGATGTTATTGGATAAGTGGTATGAAATAAAGAGAGCTTAAATAGGAATCTTATGAAAAAAGGACTCTGTTTATTGGTTAAACAGAGTCCTAATATGAATCTACCACTCAATCGGTTCTTCCCCATACATCTCCCATAGCTTAGGAAACATCTTTTTTAAACCTTCTTCATCGTCTTCATCCCAGTCAAATTCAAAATCAACATCGTCGAATTCTTCATTAGATAAGACATGGTAAAGTGTAAAGTAAGTATCATCTTCGTCACCAGTTTTTTCTACATATACAGTGAAACCGAGATATAAAGAAAGTTCTTCTATTTCTGGAACGTCATACTCACTCAAATTTTCTAATACAGGGATTAATCGTTCTGGATCTTCAATACAAGCTTCGTATGTCTCTTTTCCTTGATATAATAACCATCCACGGAAGTAATCAAAAGGATCATCTGAACAGCCACCCATAATAATATAAGCGGCTGCCCATAAACGGGAGGTATAGGAATCTTTCAAAATACGATGCATATGCGTATCAAAAGCAACAATTTCATGTACTGTACGTTTAGCAAGGTGGGAAGTAAGCCATTCTATTTGTTCTTCTTGGTCCTCACCTTTCGTTTTTGCACGAGCGAGTAGTTCCCAAAATTCTTCTTCGGTTATCGTCTTTTCTTTTATGTAATCTTCCCCTTGAATAGGGTCTATATATCCTTTTTTACGTTTGGAAGCAACTAGTTTATTAGCTTCTTTCATACATTCTTCTTCTGTTTCAAACTCTTTCGCTTTTACACTACCAGCTGTGCCAATTTTTCCGTAAAACACAACGTAGTCTTTTTCTTTCACAACGATTTTCCAAAACTTATTTGATTTCTCAGTTTGCTGGATTAATAACGTTTCCATCCGTACCCCCATAATGTTTTCTAGTGTGCAATGTGATTGTAACATATGTATATATAATTGTAATGATGAAAAACAAAAGTTTGGAAAATTCGAAAAAGATTGAATGAAGTGGATAAATTTAGTAACCTTATTTGTACAGTAATTACATAATTGTTTTGTGATAATTCGATATTTATATAAGGGGGCATTACGGATGGATCTTACGTTTAAAGTTGAGGAAACATGTTTTAATTACCGCGTCGGAGCAATTTGTAAATACGATAGTAAAATACTCATTCTGCAAGGTGACGGTGAAGATTTTTGGTATGTACCCGGCGGAAGAGTGAAAATGCTAGAGAATAGTGAAGATGCATTAAAACGAGAGCTTGCGGAAGAGATAGGTGTTCCTATTAAAAGGAAAAGGTTAATATGGTCAGTAGAAAATTTCTTTACACTTTCTGAGCGAAAGTTTCATGAGATTAGTTTTTATTATGAAGTAGAGCTACATGAATTACCTGCAAATGGAGCGGATCAATATATTTTGGAAGAAGAGGGTAGAACGTATTTGTTTAGATGGGTGCCAGTAGAAGAACTGCATACATATAACTTACAGCCTGCATTTATAAAAGAGAAAGTAAAGGATGTATCAGTTCACACAGAACATATCGTACTACAAAAGTAAATGTATTCGGAGGGAGAAACGATGAAGGGGACTAAAAAAGAGGTACATATAAATGACAAAGTAATTCGTTACACACATATCGAAAAAGGTTCTAGTAAGGTTTGCTTTATGTTCTCAGGTTCAGGATATAATTACGATAAGCCGTTATTTTATTACTCGACGATGCTTATGCTTGAACATAAAATTGATGTTGTACATATTCATTACTCTTACGATGAACAGGTAATGAATAAACCAATAGAAGAACTAACGAAAGTAATGATGGATGATATTAATCCCGTAATAAATGAAGTGTTGAAAAATGAACAATACAGCAAATCGATGTTTTTAGGGAAGTCACTCGGGACAATTCCGATTGCAAATGATTTAATGAGGAGAGAAGAATTCGCGCAGTCAAAAATGATACTACTTACACCTTTACTGACGTTTGATAAAATTTTTGATTCTCTCTTACATAGTCGACACGTAGGGCTTTTAGTTATTGGGGATAAAGATCACCAATACAATGCAAATCAAATTGATCAGTTACATAAAACGAATTTAACGATCGATGTTGTTAAAAATACAAATCATTCTGTAAATGTTGGGGAATATGAAACAGAGAATTCAATTGAAGCGATAGCAAATATAATAGAAAAGCTTAAAGAAGTTGTTAGGGAAAAATAACTTATCAATACATGCAAAAAGAGGTGCGAATTGCACCTCTTTTACTTTTAATAAGCCTTCAACACATGAAGCAAATAATCTTTACGATTCAGCGGATTATAATCAACACGTTTTCGAGTAGGGAAGGGAGCCGTAAGCTTTGTGAAACCAGCTGGCTGCGTTGTAAATATGCCTTCTCCTTCTGTAAATGAATGTAGTATTCGTTTGAAACTCTCTGTTTTCGCAACAGGTAATGATCCTGTTAACTGATAAGAATTGTTATTGAATATAGGCTCTGCAAAAGTTGCTGGAACGGCAGCGAGCTTATACATTGCAGTACTAATTGCATGCTCTGGTACAGTTAATTCAAACTTATTTACTGGTTCATATACATATGTTTCAGCTTGCTTTAAAGCATCCATTAAAACGAGTGGCGTTACGTTTCTAAAGTCACTCGCTGTTGTAACAGGACTAGCATAACCTGTATGCGTTAACGTGACAGAAATATCCGTAACTTCCCAACCGTATAAACCTTGTTTTAACGTTTGAAATACAGTATCTTCAATCGCTTTATGAAATGCTAAAGGTAGTGAGCCAAGTTCAACGCCTAATGTATATGTTATGCCAGAATTAAGTTCACCACGTTCGACTTTGAATCCAACTGTTGCGTAAAATGGATTCGTTTTTTCGCCCATTACTTCAACGGAAATCCCAATGCCAATTGGCTTCTCAATACATACAACTCGCGTATTTGAAAAAGTAACCTGCAAATTATATTTCTCAAAAAGAGTCGTTTCAATTACTTCTTTTTGTACTTGACCGAAAAGGCGAATGTATAGTTCATTATGAACATCATCTTTCCACACTTTAATGAGTGGATCTTCTTCACATAGTTCCATAAGAGCAGTGTATAAATCATGAATTCGTTCTTTAGGTACTGCATCGATGGCAGCTTCCATTTGTGGTTCGGCAAAGTGAATATCTTTTATATAATCAGTCCGTGCACCGATAATATCACCAATTTTAATATCACTTAGTCCCCACACTTTGCAAAATTCTCCGCTAGGAATGGTAGAAGTTTGAACAGCATCTCCATTATGAAACATGCACATTTTTTTAATCTTTTCCTTATGTGGTAGAGACTGATCGCGCTGTATATCAACATGTTTTCTAACGTGTAAGTTACCAGAAAAAACTCTTACATATGCAATCTTTTCTCCAGAAGGTTCACGTTCAATTTTAAAAACAATACCGGACAATTTTTCGTCTTGAGACAGATTATGAGCTGGAAGTAAGGTTGAAATATTTTCAAGTAGTTCAGATACTCCTATACCCGTCATTGCGGAACCGAAGAAAATCGGATACACATTTGCTTGCGCTATTTGTTTAATGAGTTCTTCTCTTAACATTGTGTCCGTTACGATTTCGTTATTTACATATGACTCAAGTAACGATTCATTATATGGTGCTAATCGTTCTATACAATCATCATATGATTTATATTCAATAATACGAGCTTCCTTTGTTCCTTCGTTTAGGACAGAGTAAAAGGGGAATGCTTCATTTGAAAGAATCGTTTTTATTTGCTTTACAACTTTTTCACTATTTGCACCACGACGATCAATTTTATTTACAAATAAAATAGTCGGTATGTTTAGTTTCTGTAACGTTCGCATTAAAATCTTCGTTTGTGCTTGCACACCTTCAACGGCAGAAATAACTAAAATCGCACCGTCTAAAACGCGGAATGATCGCTCCACTTCAGCGATAAAATCAGCGTGTCCCGGTGTATCGATGACATTTACTTTTAAGTCATCAATAAGGAAAGAAACGACGGATGCTTTAATCGTAATTCCGCGCTGCCTTTCTAATTCCATTGAGTCTGTTTGCGTACTTCCGCCATCAACTCGGCCAATTTCTTTAATCACATTCGTTTCATAAAGAATACGTTCAGTCAAACTCGTCTTGCCAGCGTCTACATGCGCGACAATCCCTATATTTATTGTTGTCATATATCAATATCCTCATTTCATTTTCCATTTTCATTTCCTCATTTCTATTTGTGTATTGCCGCATTACAATCACTCTCCAGTCATTTAAATTATTACTATTATAATGTAATTTACATTTTTTGTAACGCTACAAAGCGCCTTAATTTGGAAAAAATAAAATGAAAACAAAATGCTTGCATTCTTAATCGATATAGATTATATTAATTGACGTATCAACTATTGATATATCAAATGTTTTTTAATTGGATGTAAAGGAGGGGTAATTTGACAAGTTCATGCTCAAAAGAAGCGATTATTTTATATAAATTACACTTTCTAAATAAAGAAGTAAGTTCGAAGTTTGAAGGGTGTACAGGTATGAGCCAATCTCGTTTAGAGCTTATACTTCAGTTATATGAAGTAGGTGAAATTAGTCAAAAAGCACTTCAGCAAGAAGTGAATATTGATAATGCGGCGATTACGAGGCATTTAAAGCAGCTTGAGGCTAATGAAATGATTGTAAGACGTAAAAATCCAGATGATAACAGAATTACGTTAGTTTCTCTAACTGAAGAGGGACGAAATAAAATTCAAGCGTTTCAAGAGGAAAAAGAACGTTTTGCAGCATCGGCATTTAAAGGATTAAGTGAAGAAGAACGCGATAATCTTTTAAATATGTTAAATCACATTCAAGAAAATATAAAAGAATTATAAAAAAGGGAGAATACAACTATGACTAACTCAGTAAAAACAAATGATTTTAACGAAATTTTAACAGGACGTCGTTCCATTCGTAAGTACGATCCTTCAGTGAAAATTAGTAAAGAAGAAATGACAGAAATTCTTACAGAAGCAACACTTGCGCCATCTTCAGTAAACATGCAACCATGGAGATTCGTAGTGATTGAAAGTGACGAAGCGAAAGCAACACTTGCACCACTTGCGAAATTCAATCAATCTCAAGTAGAAACATCTTCAGCAATGATCGCTTTATTTGGTGATTTAAACAACTTTGATAACGCAGAAGAAATTTACGGAACAGCAGTAGAGCGTGGTTTCATGCCAGCAGAAGTAAAAGAAGACCAAATGAAAAAACTTTCAGCTTACTTCTCAATGGTTACACCAGAAGTAATGAAAGATACTGTACTTATTGACGGTGGTCTTGTAGCAATGCAATTTATGCTAGCAGCTCGTGCTCACGGCTATGATACTTGTCCAATTGGTGGTTTTGAAAAAGACCAAATTGCTGAAGCGTTCGGATTAGATAAAGAACGTTACGTACCAGTTATGTTAATTTCAATCGGAAAAGCAGCTGACAGTGGTTACCAATCAGTACGTCTTCCAATTGAAAAAGTTGCAGAGTGGAAATAATTTTATAAAAGAACTTCAATAAGTGAAAGATGAGAGGGGAAACACCATGATTATTATTCACGCAATATTTCAAGTAGATCCAGCGAAACAACAATCATTTTTAGAAGAAATTCAACCACTCATTCATAGTTCAAGAGAAGAAAGTGGAAATGTGTCTTATGATCTTTATAAAGATACAGAAAAAGAAAATGTGTATACGATGGTAGAAGTATGGAAAGATGAAGTAGCAGTTGCGAGTCATAATACGAGTGAACACTTCACATCTTTCGTTAGCAAAGCAAAACAGTATTTAACTGCTCCACTTGATATAAAAGCTTATAATGGAGAGTTAGTAAAATAATGAGGTAGAAAAAGATGACTTTAGCGTGTTGCTGGGGTCATCTTTTTTGTATAAGTGGAATCCATTCTCGACATAGCTATGTTGGAAAAATGGTGGTGTTCTTATCTTTGGAAATAGAAATTAATGATAAAATAAATAATTAGGACAAAGAAATTCCTTTTGTGTTTAATACAAATTAGATGGAAAATTGAATCTGCATAGTTGGTTAATTCTTGATGGACAGGCTAATAGATAAACCTACTGCACTTAAATTTATAGAGGAGGGCTAAAAGGTGATTAACTGGAAAGATAGGATAACAACTTTAGTTTTAGTGAAGCAAGAGTTAATGAAGCAAGATGTCGAGCAAATATGGCAACATCACTTTCCTGAAGTAGGAGCAAGTGAAGAGGATATATATGCTTTTGAACAAGAATGGGGGTATAAACATGATTTAAAATATCGAGATTTTTTAAATCATGTTAATGGTTGGAAAGGGTTGTATCAAACTGTGGACTTATTTGATATAGAACAACTGAAGAAATCAACTATAATGGAGTACGCTCAAATGTTATTAACAGTTATTGATGACGATGTGTTAAAAGAAAGTGGCGTTGTAAGGCAAGAGTTATTACCAATAGCGGTAACTGAATTTGATAAGGACTTATTTGTTTTATGTTTACCAAATTCATCTAGACCAGGTGAGATCATTTGGTTTGCTGGAGAAGAAATAGATAGGTTTAACAATTTTGACGAGTATTTCTTGGCAATGGTTGATTACAATAGAGAAGAAATATTGGCTTTAAAAAATTATATACAGTAGTAGGATGGAGAAGTTAGCATGAAAGTCTGAAATACATACTGCTGTTTTAAGGAATGTAGAGCAGCCTAAATCACAGAGTAATGTGGGGTACAACAAATACATCATTAACATGAAGAAGTATGAGATTATGAGCTAATAAAGAGTTTTATTAAAGTTCCAATTCAGAGGTGAAATCTGTGAAAATTAAAATTATAAAAAATGAAGGAATATATAATGACCAGAATGTAGTAAGCTTTTCTTCTCCGTTTGGTTGTGGAAAAGCTAGTTGGAATGGAGAAGCTCCAATAGAAGGTCGAGAATATTATGTCGAGCTAGAAATACGAGATACAGTAGCGTGGAGAAAAGATGTTAATAAGTCTGACAAAAAGCAATACTGTATTAAAAATAATAGAAATTCCACAATTATAGTATGTGAAGTGGAAACATTTTTTGAGCATGAATGTTATAATTTTAAAATTGGCCGAAGTATATTTACCCTTGATATTGAGGGAGTACCATATCCGAAAGGAACATTTGTTGAGATAAGTTCTCAGAATCTCATTTTGTATGATATAAATTTCTAAGTATGAGAAATAGGCGAAATACATATATTACGTTTTATTGAAGCCTTAATTGTTGTAAAAATGAAACCGCCTTTAAATAAGAAAATAAAATTAACTGTAAATTAACTTTATTTACTTATACTTCATTACATGTTAACCTATACTTAATTTTTATAAATTATAATTAATTTTTAAGTTTTTTAAGGGTGTGAAAATGTAATGAAATCAGTATTAAAAAGCATACTTATTTCCTTTGTTTTTTCTGCAGTAGGTATGTGTTGGTTGCTGTTCTTATTATTCAAAGGGGACGGAGACTGGTTATTGTCTTGGATAGGCGTATTAATGGCATATTTATCTTTATTCACTTTAATAGATTTATATTGTAAAACTACATACGACAAAAAAATAAATAAATGGCTTATAAAAACAGCGGTGACTAGCTTTAGTTTTGCTGTGTTAGGAATTTCATTTTGTATCATACACGAGCTATTAACACCATGGAGTCTCAGTTTAATGGTGTGGTATTGGTTGGTAATGTTAGTGTTATTTTTAACGACCATACTATCATTAGTCAGTCTCGTATTTGTTAATCGTAAAAATCATAATTTCACCGGTGGATATAGAATACTCATACTTCTAAATGTATTACTTACATTAGGACCAGTATTATGGCCACTATTACTTTCTATTATTGGAAATGGAATGAATGCTAGTGCGGGCTGGTAAAAAGGAATTTAGATTAGTTGTGTAAAGAATAGGATGACAAGTTGATATAGAATTTTAAATGTTTATGAGAACATGTTTACATAAAAAATGAAAACATGTTCTCTTTTTATTTGCATGCATAACTCTTCCTCAGTTAACTTTATTTAAATTTAAACGTAAGTATTTCGTAAGGAATGGATAAGAAAAAAGACAGTTTTATCATATAGGATGAAAGTATAGCTTGAATCAATACGATATGAATAGGGGAGAGAAATCCTTATGAAAAAACGTAATTCAATGAAGTTAGCGAGTTTGACAGTTTTATTAGCGGGTACTACTCTATTTACACCTGGTTTTACTGTGAAAGCAGAGTCTACTCAAAGTATTTCTAATTCGTCAAAAGTACATGATCAAAAGAATCGGAATGGCTGGAAACAAGTATTACAGGAAACAATCCAAATTGGAGCACCAGGGGTATTAGCTAAGACGTCTAATAAAGGGAAAATTAGTAGTTATACTGCTGGCGTAGCAGATTTAAGCACAAAGAAACCGGTGAAATCAGATTATCGCTTTCGAATTGGTAGTGTGACGAAAACTTTTACCGCCACGACGGTTCTTCAATTAGTTGGAGAAAATCGCGTACAACTTGACGATTCAATTGAGAAGTGGCTACCGGGTCTCGTTCAAGGAAATGGGTATGATGGCAATCAAATTACGATACGCCAACTTTTGAATCATACAAGTGGTATCGCTGAATACTTAAAGTCAAAAGATGCTGACATAATGAATTCGAAAAAAACGTATACAGCAGAAGAAATAGTGAAAATAGGTCTTTCTCTACCTCCAGATTTCTCGCCGGGTAAAGACTGGTTGTATTCAAACACAGGATATGTAATATTGGGAATGCTAATTGAAAAAATAACTGGTAATAGTTATGCGGAAGAAATCGAAAATCGGATTATTGAACCTTTGGACTTGTCAAATACGTTTTTACCAGGTAATTCACCCGTCATTCCAGGAAAGAATCATGCTCGTGGATATGTGAAAATGGACGAAACAGGCGAGTTGAAAGACATTACGTATTATAATCCGAGTTTAGCTAATGCAGCTGGAGATATGATTTCTAATGCGGATGATTTAAACAAGTTCTTTTCATCTTTACTCGGTGGTAAGTTACTGAAGGAACACGAGTTAAAAGAAATGCTTACTACAGTTCCTATAGAAGGAAAAGGGGTTGGTGATGGATATGGCCTTGGAATCTATGAGACGAAACTTCCAAATGGTGTCTCAGTTTGGGGGCACGGAGGATCAATTCCTGGGTTTATGACTTTTGCTGGTGGAGTAATTGGAGGCAAGCATACATTTGCTGTCAATGCTAATTCTTTAGGTCCGGTTGAAATCCTTACACAGTTTAATAAAATGATGCAAGTTGAATTTAATAAATAATAGATGAAAAGAGTTCTACTATAGAGGTATATAAGGACTTGTATGTGATTTAATTGTTATGAAAATATACTCTTAAAAAATCCCGAATCATGAGCAATTTACTTCCCATGATGCGGGTTTTTTATGTGCTGTTACAAGAAAAGTAATGATGTATTTAAATTTCTTCATTTTACTATAAATCTATTATGTTTATTTGATATTTCTTATTTATAGTGACTTTTACATTTTTAAAATATTGCAACATACAAAGGTAAGTAGTTCTAGATTTCGGGGTTAATAATAAGTGAATTCTGATTTTTGTTGAAAAATATTTAAATGTATTTCCGTAATTTACATAATAAGGTACTTTTATCGTATGAATTAATAACAAATAGAATTAAGTATACAAAAATAGATAATTATGATTTGTGTAAGAATGATTGACTATTATGAAAAATAATGATTAATATAAGTTTTATATTTTAGTTCCATTTATATCACAAATTTGTATTTTATTTCAAATTTAATTGTGTCGTAAACTATAATTGAATATATTGTGAAAAAGAATAGGGAGCGGGAACAGCAATAGAAAAGGCTATCTTTTCAAATTTTGTAATGAAATCAAAGGAAGGATAAATATGTATAAACAAGTAGTAGAACTGTTAGAAGAAGCGGCTATATCGTATACACAATATACACATGAGCCAATATTAGATTATGAAACAGATAGAAAAATTAGAGAAAGGTTTAAATTAGAAGGTGTACCCAGTAAAAGTTTATTTTTAAAAGATAAATCAAATAACTATTACATATTTGTAACTGTTGAAGGAGAAAAATTAGATTCAAAACTTATGAAAGATTTGGTTGGAAAAAAGATTTCTATTTGTTCAGCCGAGGAGTTAATAGAAAAAACTTCTTGTGTTCCAGGGTGTGTATCTCCATTTGGCTATTCAGATGAAATCACACTTATTATAGATCGAAAAATTTATAACTATAATAAATTTTTGTTATCTCCCGGTATACCTGAGATAACAATTGAAATACCTACAAAAAGTATAAATAAAATCTTAAATATTGTTGAGAATAATATTTTAATATATGAGAAAAGATCATAAATATATTAGGGGGATTTTAGTAATGCCAACTACAAAAATGTATTTATACGATCAAAAGAGAATAATTGAAGAACAAAATAAAGGGATTTTAGATGAGTGGAAAACTATATCTTTCAATAATTTTCACGATAGCATTTTAGATCAATCTAAACCATTTCCGTGTTATTTTGCAGTAGATTCTGAGAAACATGGTTGGTCTAGATATATATTTTCTGAATCGGCTTATGATGAAAATGAATTGTTCAAACTAAGAGATGGGATTTATGAATATATTAAAACATATCAACAAATTGCAAAGAGAACTACTTTAGTAATATTTTTTAAACCATCTAATAAACAATTACTGGCTGAAGAATACAAAAAACAATTTTGGAATGTATTACAATTTTTAATGAGAAATGATCCGGAGCCATGGAATGCAGAAATACCAATAGATCCTTATAACGCTAAATGGGAATTTTGTTTTGGTGGTGAACCTATATTTGTCGTTTGTAGGGCTCCAATATATTCTGAGAGAAAAAGTAGATATACAGGAACCGGCCTTGAAATTACGTTACAACCTCGAGGTACTCTAGATGATATTACAGGTGATACAAAACAAGGGAAACAAGTACGGAAAGTGATTAGAAAACGTTTGTTAGCATATGATGATATTCCAATGCATCCAGATATAGGGGATTACGGAATAAAAGAAACCTTTGAATGGAAACAATATATGTTACCAGAAACAAATGAAGAAAGTGTAATGAGATGTCCTATTACGGGGTTGAAGAAAAATGATTAGCATGATATTCAGTTATATATTATTAGGGATTTCATTGTCTGCACCAGTCGGTCCGATTAATGTTGCTCAAATAAATAAAGGAATAAAAAATGGTTTTTTGAGTGCATGGTTAGTAGGAGTTGGAGCAATGTCAGCAGATGTTGTAATGATGTTTTTAATTTACTTTGGTATTTCGACTTATTTAACAACTCCAGTTGCCCAGCTCTGCATTTGGATTTTTGGTTTTGTAACGATGATTTATTTAGGCTATGAAAGCATGAAAGAAGCTACTAAACAAGTTCAATATATTTCATCAGGTGAAAAAGAACATCCTTTAAAATCTTTTCTATCGGGGTTTGCTATCGCAATTTCTAATCCATTAAATATTATTTTTTGGATAGGGATATATGGATCAGTTCTAACTAGTGCTATGAATACTATTGGAAAAGAACAAGCTTTATGGTATAGTGCAGCCATTTTTGCTGGGATTATGCTTTGGGATATATTTATGGCTACATCTATTCATTTTGGTAGAAGATTTATTAATCATACAGTAATGAAATGGATTTCTATAGTAGCAGGAATTGTTTTAATTATGTTTGGAATATATTTTGGCTATGAGGCAGTAAGAGGGATTAATAGACTATTATGAAATGATTGATAATTAGAGTGGATAGTTATTTTTTAGAACTTTATTCATAGCGAACCTTTTGGTTTTTGAATTTGTTAATTGATAAGTATAGGTTAATTCCTTATAGTAAAAGACTTATAGAATCATTCTATAAGTCTTTTTATTGCTGTATAGAAAAATATATAGGTACATTCTCTTCTCACAAGAAGAAATAAAATTTTTAACAAGAGTGATAAAATAAATATATAAGCAGTAAAGCAAATTTCAATAAAAGTAGCTTGTTTGCATTTGAAAAATCTAGAATGTTTTTAATTGCTATGAATTACTTTCACAACTTTTGTGAGCACTCCTGCAACGACAATGTTTGCAGGTACATCTTTTGTAACAACTGCACCTGCAGCAATAACTGAATTGTTTCCAAGTGTCACACCAGGAAGTATGGTTGCACTAGACCCGATCCATACATTTTCACCAATTGTAACAGGGGAGGCGTATGTCGTGTTTCTTGTTTCTAAAGTTAGCCCGTGATTAAGTGTGGCAATTGTAACATTCATACCGATTATACAATTGTCTCCTATTTGAATCCCATCTCTATCCTGAAAAGAACATCCATTGTTAAAAAATACGTTTTTGCCCTTGCAAAATATTCATTATTCTTTCAAAGGTTCCAGTAAAACAACTTCACAGAAATGTTCATGTTCAAATGAGGAAGAAGTGAACAATAAAACGATTTATATTCCGAAAATTGTAATTTTTATGATTGTTAAATATAATAGTGGTATATATTGAGTGGACTTAAATAGAAAATAGTTTAGTTAATTAATTATTTTTCGTCTTAACTAATATGGCATTGGAGTGAAATACATTGGGACAAAATCAGTTCAGATGGAGTAACGAGCAATTACGAGAACATGTTGAAATAATAGACGGTACAAGAAGTCCTCATAAATTATTAAAGAACGCAACATACTTAAATTCCTATATACGTGAATGGATGGAAGCAAATATTTGGATCTATGATGACAGAATTATATATGTAGGAGAAAAACTACCAGAGCAACTACATGAATGTGAAGTTATTGATTGTGATGGAAAGTATGTCGTTCCTAGTTACATAGAACCGCATGCACATCCATATCAATTATATAATCCAGAGACGTTAGCGAATCATGCGATGCAATTTGGGACAACAACTTTTATTAATGATAATTTAACTCTATTTTTCACATTAAAGCGTGAGGAATCATTTCATTTATTAGATGAATTTAAAAAGCTTCCAGCTAGTATGTATTGGTGGTGCCGTTTTGATGGACAAACTGAATTGCAAAATGGGGAATCTTTATTTAATAATGAAGAAATAATAGAATGGCTACAGCATGAAGCAGTTCTTCAAGGAGGAGAGCTAACAGCATGGCCAAAATTATTACATGGCGATGATGAAATGCTAACTTGGGTGCAGGAAACAAAGCGATTACAGAAAAAAGTAGAAGGACATTTCCCAGGAGCATCTGAAGCAACGTTAGTAAAATTAAAACTGTTAGGTACAGACTGTGATCATGAAGCAATGACGGGGCAAGAAGTGTTAACTCGTCTTATGCAAGGTTACACTGTTTCTCTTCGAAACTCTTCCATCCGACCAGATTTAGAAGTTTTATTAAAAGAACTACTGGAATTAGGTGTGAAGCAATTTGATAGATTCTTTTTCACAACAGATGGTTCTCATCCGTCCTTTTATGAAAACGGAATGACGAATGTAATGATTACTACTGCTATAAAGCAAGGTGTTCCAGTAATAGATGCATATCATATGGCAAGTTATAATATTGCTCGTTATTATAATATGGAGCATATACATGGTTCGATTGGGACAGGGAGAATTGCAAATATCAATATTTTAGAAAGTAAAGAAAACCCAGTACCAGCGAGCGTTATTGCAAAGGGGAAATGGGTGAAGCGTGACGGTGTAAATACGCATGAAGCATTACATATAGACTGGAGTAAATGTAAAGTAACTCCATTATCATTAGATTGGTCCATAGAAAAAGAGGATATGATTTTCTCTAATAAAACGGGTATACACTTATTAAATAACGTTATTACAAAACCATATACTAGTAAAATCAACATAGAATGTAATGAATTGTCCACAGATCATGATGAATGTTTCCTTATGATGATTGCTCGTGATGGCAGTTGGCGAGTGAATACAGTTGTGAAAGGTTTTGCGAAAGAACTAGGTGGGCTTGCTAGCTCTTATTCTGGTACAGGTGACATCATTCTTATCGGAAAAAGAAAAGAAGATATGCTTATAGCTTTTCATAGAGTAAAAGAGCTTGGCGGGGGAATGGTAATAGCTGAGAAGAATGAAGTATTACATGAAATCGCATTACCATTGCTCGGAATTATGTCTAATTTAAAAATGAGTGAATTAATACAGGAAGAGAAACAGATGGTGAAATTACTACAAGAGCGTGGCTACGCGTATGATGATCCAGCATTTACAATTTTATTCTTTTCTGCGACGCACTTGCCTTTTATACGGGTAACGCCTATAGGGCTATATGATGTGAAAAGTGGACAGGTAGTTGCTTCGCCGGTGAATTTGATAAAGTAATATTAGAAAGAACTCCTCCGCTACAGTAGTTATGTAAAGTGGGGGAGTTTTATATTTTAGATGTATTGTTATAAATAGGGTTACATATAAATAACCTCAAAAATAACCTTAAACGAGAACAAATAGATAAATTAGGAAAATATATTTTTAAAACATACTTGACGCATAGGAATTAATGGATTAATATGTGGATATTACTTATTTTACCACTCATTATTTTAATGCTAAAACAAATTGAATAGCTGATTGGATAACCAAAGGCACGTATACATTTCATAATTTTGAAATGTGTTCGTGCCTTTTTGTATTATTCATAGAGCAAGGAGCGGAGGAGATATGAATAAAACGATGCCAACATTAATCGAAGAAACAGATTGGTTGTTTCGTAAAATGGTCCGTAAGTTTGTAAAGGAACGTGACAAAATTAAGATTGAAGGTATTATGTTGCCGGGCATCTTAATATTAAACAAAATTATTCGAGATGGTGAGCAGCGTCTAACTGATTTAGCAGAAGAACTGGATTTTACATCAGGAGCGATTACGGCATTATGCGATAAGTTAGAAGAAAGAGGCTTGGCTATTCGGAAACGTCATCAGGAAGATAGACGAATCACTTTACTTGATATTACTGAAGATGGCCTGAAATTTATAAAGCGAAATAATAAAATAAGAACAAGTTTTATGTCTGTTTTATTCGATGGATTTTCAACAGAAGAATTACAAGTGCAGACCGAAGTTTTTAAACGCTTAGCCCATAATTTAGAACACCTTTCGGATACAATTATGAAACTAAGCAATGAGAATACAGAGGAATAACAAAGAATACTATTACTCTAGTTATTTAGGTCTGAAAATTCAAACTGTTAAAAGGTGACTTATTAATAATATGAATAGGAGTGGAAAGAATGGGACATCCAACAATTTATCCAACAGGGGCAACAGTATATAATCCCGGGAAAGCTTGGAGTGGTTATACAATTTATCAAGCTGCAGATCATGGTGCGTTATTAATTGATATGAATGGAAAGGAAGTACACTTATGGAAAGGACTGCGTGGATTTCCAAATAAGTTATTACCAGGCGGATATGTTTTTGGTCATACAGCACAAAGAGATCCTGAGTACGGTTTTCAAGATGAAGTAGATTTAGTTCAAGTAGATTGGGAAGGAAACATAGTCTGGAGATTTAACCGTCTGGAACACATTGAAGACCCAGGCCATGATCCGCAGTGGATGGCTAGAGCTCATCATGATTATCAGCGTGAGGGAAATCCCGTGGGTTACTATGCACCAGAATTAGAACCGAAAACAGATGGTGGAAATACGTTAATTTTAGCACACAAAAATGTACATAATCCGAATATATCCGATAAGCCGTTATTAGATGATGTCATTATTGAGGTAGATTGGGAAGGGAATATTATATGGGAGTGGGCTGTCAGTGATCATTTTGAAGAACTTGGATTTGATGAAAGTGCTAAAAATGTACTATTCCGTAATCCTAATATTAGATCCTTTGGTGGTAATTCGGATGGAGATTGGATGCATATAAATTCTATGTCTACAATTGGTCCGAATAAGTTTTATGACCAAGGAGATGAACGTTTTCATCCTGAAAATATTATTTGGGATGCTAGGGAGTCAAATATAATTGCCATTATTGATAAGAAGACAGGAAATATAGTTTGGAAACTCGGTCCTGATTATTCTAGCCCAGATGTTAAGCATTTAGGATGGATCATTGGACAACATCATGCACATATCATTCCGAAAGGATTGCCTGGAGAAGGGAATTTACTTGTATTTGATAATGGTGGTTGGGCAGGATACGGTCTTCCAAACCCTGCATCTCCATACGGTTCCAAAAATGCTGTTCGTGATCACTCGAGGATTCTAGAAATTAATCCAGTAACTTTAGAAATTGAGTGGCAATATACGCCAACTGAAGCTGGATATCAAGCTCCTTTAGATTCGTATCGATTTTACAGTCCATATATTAGTTCTGCCCAAAGGCTACCAAACGGAAATACATTGATTACAGAAGGAGCAGATGGTCGGATTTTTGAAGTTACTCGTGAGCATGAGCTTGTATGGGAATATATTTCACCTTATAAAAATAACAGAAACTCCAATATGGTTTACCGTGCGTATCGTGTACCGTATGAGTGGGTACCTCAACTAGAAAAACCAGAGGAGAAAGAAATTACTCCTCTTGATATAGCAGCATTTAGAGTCCCGAATGCTGCAGAAGCTGGTACGGAATCTGTTGTGACAGTCGAAGGAACAATATCTTACGGCACCGGAGATTTCTGTGTAGCGACATTGGAAGAAATAAATAAAATACGAGATTAACGTTAGTAATTTAAAGTGTGGGGAGAGTCATTTCCCCCACTTATTAAAATGAACTTGATAGGTTTGTTATATGACAAAACGTTTCCATTTCTTTATTTGTAATAATTCAACGTAATATTTCGGTTAAACAAATCTTACTTCAAGCTTGAACAAATTGTTATGGAGGAATGATAAATGGTGAAACTAAAGCCTTTATTTTTAAGTTTATCAATGGTTACTAGTTTAGCTGTAGCAGGATGCTCAAACTTTTCAAAAGAAAATGCGGGAACGACAAAAAGTAATGGAAAAGAAACGGCCGCGGTGAAAATGGCTATAGATACAGCTGCTGGTGGATCTTTTCAGTTTAGAGCTGCCGAGAAACAAGGCTATTTTGAGAAAAATAGTATTAAAGCTCAACTATCGAATTTTGCTTATGGAATTGATACAGTTAATGCGGTATTAACGGAACAAGCTGATACAGGTCTTGCTGCTGATTATGCGCTTTTAAATTCGTTAGGAAAAGGGGATATGGTCGTAATTTCAACACTTACGCGAGGAAATGAAAAATCATCAAAAGACAATGAGCTTCTAGTTAGAGAGGGGATTAAAACAGAAAATGATTTAAAAGGTAAAAAGTTAGGCGTACCTAAAGGGACTGTAACGGAGTATGTTTGGGCGAAATATTTGGCAGCGAAACATATTAATGAAAAGGATATTTCCTTCGTTCCATATAGTACACCAGACGAAGCTATTGTAGGAATGAAAAATGGTGATATAGATGCTGTTTGGAGTTCTGGTGCATTAAAGGATAAATTTAAAAATATAAAAGGTGTAACAAAATTAGGTGATTTAGAAAGTGCAGGCGTTACAATTGACAGCTATTTACTAGCAAAAAGATCATTCGTCGAGAAGAATCCAAAAGCCGTTGAAAACACACTTAAGGCTTTATCTGAAGGTATTAAATATGTAGATAACAATAAAAAAGAAACCGCTAAGCTTGCTTTTGAGCAATTGAAACTACCAGAGAAAGATGCGTTAAAAGATATTGAAAGACAAAACTATGTTCTTGGATTTACAGAGGAGGACGCAAAACATTTAGAAGATATGAAAGTATGGTTAGAAGAGAAAGGGAAACTGAAAGATAAATATGAATTGAAAGATAAAATTAATCTTGAAGCACTTAAAAAAGCTTTCCCTGAATCTGTTACTTATAAATAGAATAGGAGTGAAGTATGGTGAGTACAGTAAGTGAAAAAGAAGTATTGAAATCTCCTGTGGCCATTTCTATTTCTGGGTTATCTAAATCATTTAATAACGAACAATTTGTTTTAGAAGATGTAAATTTAACAATTGGGAATGGTGAATTTTTTATATTACTTGGCCCAAGCGGATGTGGAAAATCTACGTTATTAAGTATGCTTGCTGGATTTGTTGAAAAGACATCAGGGAAACTAATAGTCAATAATGAAGAGGTAATTAAGCCTGATAGAAATCGTGGCGTCGTATTTCAACAAGCAGACGCAGCGCTTTTTCCGTGGCTAACAATTAAAGAAAATATTGAATTTGGTTTAAAAATGAAAAAAATGATAAAGCAGACCCGAAATGATATATCCTCTCACTATATAAAACTTGTTGGACTAGATGGGCATGAAGGAAAATATCCAAGAGAACTTTCTGGAGGAATGAAACAAAGAGTTCAATTAGCACGTGTGTTAGCCAATGACTCGCAATTTTTATTAATGGATGAACCATTTGGAGCACTCGATGCAATGACTAGAAGAACAATGCAAATAGAGTTAATTCGAATTTGGAAAGAAACAAACAAAACGATTATTTTTGTCACTCATGATATTCAAGAAGCTCTATTACTTGGGCAAAGAATAGGGGTAATGTCTAAAGGACCTTCTTCAAAAATTGAAAAGATTTACGATATTCCACTACCGTATCCGAGAACATTTACAGATAAAGAATTTAATTACTATTATCAAATGATTCAATCACACTTTGATTGAAAGGAGGTCCAAATATGAGCGTGTTGAAAGATGAGATTGCAAGAAAAGAGACTATTTATGAAACAAATAATTTCAAGATTGGTTTACAAAAGAAGCTATTACAAAGTGGAATTATCGCTTGGATACTTATCCTTACGATATGGAGTGTTGTAGCGAAATTTTCTGATCCGCAATTTTTGCCAAGTCCGATAGCAGTTTTGTATGGAGCAATTGAACTGAGTCAAAATGGTTCCTTATTTATATATATAGGAGTTAGTTTTTTAAGAGTAATAGCTGGATGGATTTTAGGGAATCTTGTAGCCATTCCGGTAGGATTATTAATTGGCCGAATCCCATGGTTAAGAGCGCTATTTGATCCAGTTATCAATTTTATTCGCTTTATTCCACCTCTTGCCTTTATAACATTATTTATGCTTTGGTTTGGTATTGGAGAGCAATCTAAAATTTTTCTCATTATGTATGCAACTTTCTTTATTGTGACGATTAACACAATTACCGGTGTGCAAGCTGTTGAAGAAGATAAAATTCGCTCAGCGAGAAGTATGGGAGCATCAGAATGGCAAATTATGTTCCATGTCATCATACCAGCAGCACTTCCTTATATTTATACGGGGGCAAAGCTTGCAATGGGATCCTCATTTATGGCCATTGTTGGAGCTGAAATGGTTGCAGCTAATGAAGGAATTGGTTATATGATTTGGAATGCAAGGTTATATTTCAAAACAGATTGGATTTTTGTCGGTCTTGTTATTCTTGGATTGATGGGCTTCTTGATGGATCGGATATTTAATAAATTCGGAAGTGTAGTTCTGAAAAGATATAATGTGGTGAAAAAATAAAAAAGAGCCATTTAGCTGACTAAAAAAGGTTAGATAAATGGCTCTTTTTTATGAAAAAAGTCGATGCGTTCTTACTTCTTATTATTTTTCTATCTTGGTTTCAATCCTCTTCACCAAATCAGCTGACACGTTATGAAAATACTCTAACACTATCTTTCTAATATCATCAGATATAACTTTCAAATCACCAGCTAAGTTTTCTGCAAGATGTTCTTTTTCTATCGGTTTTAACTTCGAATAAAATTCACCAGCCTGCGTAAAGTCATCTTGTTTCGATATAGAAGTTCTCTCAATTTTACCTTCAACGTACCTTTCGTCACCGCTCGTTATTTGATTAGCAGGTCTCCAATCTTGCTGTTGGTTAATTGCTAATTTACGAAATTCAGGACCAATTCTTCTTCTTTGAGAATCACTATAAATGTTAGCTCGCCCTTGCAACATTTTATCATCTGATAATTCAGCACCGTCAAGTAAATTAGAAGGGGAGAAAGCGACTTTTTCTACTTGTTCCATATAATTTTCAGGGTTTTTATTTAATACCATTTTGCCGACTGGTATAAGAGGATACGCTTTTTCATCCCATATTTTTGTATCATCTAAAGGGTCGTAAGAAAGATGCGCTTCATCTTTCGGGTCCATGAGCTGGACATATAAACCATATTCCACTGGTTTACCGTTTGCAATTGCATCATATAAATCTTTGCCGCTATAATCAGGGTTTTCGGCAGCCAGTTTATTTGCTTCCTCGCTAGTAATGAATTGTACACCTTCAAATGGGTACCAATGATACTTTACATACTTTCGATTGCCTTCTGCATTTCTCCAAACATATGTATTTACACTATGTCCTGGGATGTGGCGAAGGCTTTTGGCCGTACCATTATCAGAGTACAAACGGACAACGAAATGTATGGATTCAGGTGCTCTAGCGACAAAGCTCCAAAATCTATTAGGGTCTAATAAGTTATTTTTAGGTGAAGGTGACAACGCTTGAATGGTTTCAGGGAAACGCATCGGATCGCGTACAGAAAAGACAGGAATGTGATTACATAATAGATCGAAAATACCTTCTTTTGTATAAAATTTTGTAGAAAAACCGCGTACATTTCTAGAAGTATCAGGTGTTCCTTTCGTGCTAACAGCTAATGAAAATCGCACCATAACGGGAACTTTCTCATTAGCATTTTGTAGGAAATTTAGTTTAGTATGTTCGGGCATTGGATAGATTGTTTGAAAATAACCGAACGCACCAAATCCTTTTACATGAACAGGTCTTTCTAAAATTTTTTCGTGAATAAATTGTTGTAACGCCTCGTGAAGCACACTATCTTGCTCTAGAACAGGTCCACGTGAACCAACTGTTTGAGAGTGAAGGATTGCTTGTTCATTACGTTCTCCATTATCATTAAAGTCTTTCTTTAGTAAAGATTGTCTCTGTTTATCATAGTGTTCATTCATCAATATAGCCTCCAAATCTTTTTCGTCCATTTTTACTAAATATGATTTTATAGCCTTGATTATGTATAACACGCTAAGTTCAAACTAGTTACAGACCGCTAGATGAGAAAAACGCGTATGTAGTGGACCTGTTGAAATAGAAGAAATTATGGAAAAATGAATATCGGGAAGAACATTACTATTAAAATTTCAATCTTAAAAATGAATTTATACATGACTTTATAGAAAATGAACATAAATAAAACAGGGAAAATAACTAGGAGGAATGTAACATGTCGGATTGGTTTCAATTAGATAAAGAGTATATGATGTCAACGTACTGTCGTACAAAGCTTGCGATAGAAAGAGGAGCAGGGTGTAAACTGTATGATGTGGATGGTAAAGAGTATATAGACTTATTTTCTGGTGTCGGAGTAAATGTATTAGGATACAATCACCCGAAAATCGTACAAACAACAATGGATCAAGTTACGAAGTCGTTGCATTTACCGTTTCATTTTTTAAATCCAGTTGCGATTGAATATGCAAAGAAATTAGTTGATTGCTCTTTAAAAAACGGAAAGGTCTTTTTTACAAACTCAGGTACGGAAGCGACAGAAACGACGTTGAAATTAATTGATAAATATAGAGCTATTATGCATGAAGAACGTGAAGGAATTGTAGTGTTGAAGAATAGTTTCCACGGGCGTACGTTGGGGGCACTTCATTTTACAAGACAAGAAAGTGTATATCAAAATTTCCCGAAAACATCGATCCCAGTATATGAAGTTGAGCGCGAGAATATAGAGCAATTAGAAGAGACAATAATTCATGAAAATCCAATTGCAATTATGTTAGAACCTGTATTAGGAAGCGGGGGAATTTATCCATTATCGGGTGAATATTTACATGGTGTTCAAAATTTATGTGAGAAATATAATGTACTACTTATCGTTGATGAAGTTCAAAGTGGTATGGGGAGAACAGGAAAACTATTTGCTTATCAAAATTTCAATATTACACCACATATTATTCAAATTGGTAAAGGAGCAGGAGGCGGGATACCACTTGGCGGAATTATTGTAGGTGAAAAGTTATGTGATGTATTTGCACCAGGAGATCACGGCACCACATTTGCTCATTCATCAATGGGAACGGCTTTAGGTTTAACTGTATTAAATACATTACTTGACGATGGTTTAATGCAAGAAGCATATGAAACGTCACTATATTTGAATGACAAACTGCAAGACATTCAGAAAGAAAATTCTTATTATATTCAGGAAGTGCGTCATGCGGGGATGATGTTTGGGATAAGTGTGAATGACACGAATGAAAATGTGAAGAAATTACAGATTGAG
This sequence comes from Bacillus sp. FSL W8-0519, assembly GCF_038005585.1. NCBI lineage: Bacteria > Bacillati > Bacillota > Bacilli > Caryophanales > Bacillaceae > Bacillus > Bacillus sp. FSL W8-0519. The sequence goes on along the minus strand of NZ_JBBOTL010000001.1, from coordinate 2,894,740 downwards.
TTAATGAGTAAAGGAATGTTGGTCGATGTAACACAAGGGAATATTATTCGATTACTTCCGCCGTATATTATTACGAAAGAGGAAATTGACGCATTCATTTATGAGTTTATTTCCTGTATTCATAACATAGCTGCTACAGCAAGTATTTAAAAAAATATAAAAAAATATAAAAAGCTGAAGAAGTCGCTATTTTAGCGGCTTCTTCAGCTTTTTAAAATAGTAAATTACTTAACCTAGAGAGCATCTCATTGGACAAATAATTAATTATGTGAAACAATAATAACAGATAAGGAGACGTTAATTTTCCTTAAGTGCTTCGAATTAATTTTATTCAATAAGAGAAGGTGTGCTTAAAGAAGTTAAATTAAATAAGGAGCTGTTTTATTATATGCAACAAAATAATGATTTAAATTTTGAACCTCAAGACGTTAATATTGTCAATCCTAAACAAGCCAGGAAAGCAGTCGTTGCTACTGGTATTGGGAACGCAATGGAGTGGTTTGACTTTGGATTATACGCGTATTTAGCGGTAATTTTAAGTCAATTATTCTTCTCAGGTGTTGATAATAGTGGATTGCAACTTGTACTTACATTCGGTACATTTGCAGCGGCCTTCCTCGTTCGACCAATCGGAGGTGTATTCTTTGGTAGAATAGGAGATAAGTACGGCCGAAAAATCGTGTTAAGTACTACTATTATTTTAATGGCACTTTCTACATTATTCATCGCATTACTACCAACCTATGAACAAATTGGTGTATGGGCACCAATACTACTTTTAGTTGCCCGAATGATTCAAGGCTTCTCTACAGGCGGCGAATATTCAGGAGCAATGGTTTATATCGCAGAATCTTCTCCAGATAAAAAGCGTGGTATACTCGGTAGTGGTCTTGAAATTGGAACACTCTCAGGTTACATTGCTGCATCGGTAATTGTTACCATTTTGACGTTATTGTTAACAGATGAACAAATGCTCAGCTGGGGCTGGCGTATTCCTTTCTTAATAGCTGCACCAATTGGTTTGGTCGGTTTATACTTACGCCGTCATTTAGATGAATCTCCCATCTTTGAAGAGATGGAAAAAGCACAAGAGGAATCTGAAGACAATGAACAATTTTCATTTATGGATATTATGAAATATCACAAAAAAGACTTCTTATTAAGCACAGTAATTGTCGCCTTCTTTAATATTACAAATTATATGATTCTTTCGTATATTCCTTCTTATCTAACTCAAGTACTTAAAGTCGAAGAAACAACAGGCTTACTAATTATTTCTATTACGATGGCACTTATGATTCCACTAGCACTATATTTCGGTAAATTAAGTGATAAAATTGGTAATAAACGCGTCGTGCAAATTGGTTTACTTGGTTTAACTGTATTTGCAATTCCAGCATTTTTACTAATAGGTAACGGGCATATTGCAGCTATATTTGCAGGTATTTTCGTATTAGGTTTCTTCCTAAGTGTATATGAAGGAACATTACCTTCATTATTACCATCACTCTTTTTCACTGATGTACGTTATCGAGCACTTTCAATCTCATTTAATATTTCTGTATCGATATTTGGTGGTACAACACCACTTGTATGTTCATACTTAGTTCATGCAACCGGTAACCCGCTTGCACCGGCATTTTATTTAACAGGTGTAAGTATTATTGGATTAGTTGTATTTAGTGTACTATTCGTTACAACATCAGGACGTGCGCTAAAAGGTTCATATCCTACAGTAGAATCGAAAAAAGAAGCACACCAAATTGCTAAAGAAGATCCTGAAGAAACACTTTGGTGGCATGAAGAGTCATTAGAGATTGAAGCAGGGAAAAACGCCTCAATTTAAAAAGTAACGTAGAAGTATAAAAAGACTCCTATGAAAATAGGAGTCTTTTTGTTGTATTATTTTTTCCTTTTCTTTAAATCCTTCTGATACATGTAAAGCTTATGAATTTCATCCTTAAATTCCTGCAAAAGTACGATGTTTTCCTCATTTGAATAACGCACTGTATTATAAGCATTAATAATAATATGACTCTGAATATTTACATCTTCTTCACTATTTATTCTATCTAACCATGCCTCAATAGTTTCTCCTCGATTTCTATTTAAAGGGGGAGTTAACTTACTTTCAAGCTTAAAAATCTCTTTTCGAATTTCGTTATGTGGCGGTTTGTTTCGTTTCAAACGTTTTTGGCTCATTCCTTCTTTATCAGTGATGATAGTAGATTCAAAGACAGGTATATTTGGTAAACTGAATTGTTTTCGTTTTTTTATTATTTTCCAAACGACATAAATAGCAATGAGTGTACAAACTAATATGGTAATGCTATTTATAAGAGTTGGATCAAAAGAACGTGGCTCCAAATCATCCTTAATTGTAGGGTCTTTTAGATTTCCTTTATTCGACCAAAAATCATCTGTTTCTTTTAACACGGCTGCTGAAAATAATGGATTGATAGCGTATCCGAACCCTAATGCAACTGCTTCTATGATAAATGAAAAAACAAGCCGAATGAAAGGAAACACTTGAATAAGTACTATACTCATTACACCAATCGTAATAATAGAAGCGAAACGTAATAACTGTTGATTACGATTTGCTCCAGTTAACCAAAATGTAATCATAATGTGTATAACTAATAGTAATAGTTTCCCGAGTGGTGGAAAAGGCGCATAAAATATAGCTGAAACACCAAACCAAACAATACCACCAAACGATTTTTGAACTGGGTATCCTGGTCCAACTACATGTACGATAAAGAAGAAAAGCGGTAACATAATTGTGCCAAATAGAGAGAACGGGAGAAAGATAGAACAACCGATTATTTGAGTCATTAACAGTATGACAAATCCTGTTGTTTTTTTCTTCGTGAATGTATGGATTAGAAATACACCAATATAGCTTAGTGCTAAAAATATAGCAATAGCAACAAGTTCGTCCCTTTCTGTTAATAACGAAAGGAGGAGCAGCAGAATAAAGTCATTAACGTGATAGAGCCAAGTTTTCAAGCTTTTCCACCATCCCTTCGTTATTTATGAGAAACGTAGGTTGCGATAGAAGAGAGAGGTCATTCTTCTGCAAGCCAATGTAAATCATTGTAGACGATCGTTCTCCTTTTCTATTTGTATAATGGAGAAATCCTTGTTTCGGAATTAGTGTGCTATCGTCTGAAATACGTGCCAATTCCTCTAAAGCTTTTGCGTAATGTGTTTGTCCTTCATTTAATGGTAAGTGCAGAGGGCCACCTTCAGCTAATACACTAATAAATAATTCAAACGGTATTTGATGCTTCGTAGCATATTGACAAATGTATGTTGCAAATGAAATAAGGTCTTCTATATTATCTTTCCAACTAAACCCGCGATCAGCAGCTAATGAAAGACAAATTGTCCAACTATAATTTTTAACAGGCTCATATTGCTTTGCTTGTAATTCCTGCATTTTGGCAGATGCTTTCCAATGAATGGAACGGAAAGACTCACGTTCGTACCGTTTCACACCGATAATAGATGTTTCATCATTGTAAAAAGAAAAATTCGTTCGATAAGATCCATTTAAAAGTTGCTGAAGTTCTTGCAAATCTGTTACTTCTTTAGGTGATGGATACACAATAATTTCAGTTCTTAATTTATCAAATACAGGTAAATGTACAGATAATAAATGAAAAGGATCTTTCAAAACACATTCGAACTGTTCAATTTGAAACACGCCACGCTTCGTTGCAGTTAATGATAAATCCCATTTTTGCGCTGAATGAGCAGGTTGTGAAAATGGGAAAGAGAATAGTGTTTTTGATATTTGTTCAATTCCTTGATCTTTATTCGGTAGTAGGGACGGGTCTAAATGAAAATAACAAACACCGTTAACGAGTGGTATGTTTGCTCCGTTTTTTAAATGAATAAAAAATTGTCCAGATTCATTAGGAAATAAACGAGTTGTTTGTTTCTCGTTTAGCACTTGAAACTGTTTCTCTATATATGCGACATATTTATAAATGAAAATCGCAAATAAATAGTAGAAGAAAAAGAAAAACATAATGATTCGTTGCGGCATAAAAAATGTAAATAGTATCGCGCCTGGAACAGATAGTTGAATAATATGAAGTTGAAAAAATAAAGGTACAGTTACAACGCGCTGTCCATTCATGTTTGCTCAATCTCCACTGGTACGTCAACCTCTTTTAAAATCTTTTGCATCATTTCATTTTTTGTCGTACGTAATGCGCCTTCCATTGATAAGATGATACGGTGATTCCAAACAGAAGGAACTAACAATTGTATATCTTCTGGTGTGCAATATTCTCTCCCGCGTAAAAAGGCTAGCGCTTGAACTGCACGTACTAAAGCAAGTGTGGCACGCGGACTTACACCGTTAGCGATATAATCATGATTTCTTGTAGCATGAGCAAGTTTAATAATGTAATGTTCTAACGGTTCTGATACGAAAATCTCTTTTACTCGTTTCTGTGCCTCTAAAATATCATCTAAAGTAATAACAGATGTGACACTTTCTAGTGGTGCATCGTTACGAAAACGTCGCATCATTTGTAGTTCATCTTCAGAATTCGGATAACCTATAGAAATTGTCATTAAAAAGCGATCAAGCTGTGCATCTGGAAGAGGGAACGTTCCTTGTGATTCAATTGGATTTTGCGTCGCAATAACAAAGAACGGTTTTGGAAGAGGAGTTGACTGCTTTTCAAGCGTCACTTGTCGTTCTTCCATCGCTTCTAATAAACTAGACTGTGTTCTCGGCATTGCACGGTTAATTTCATCTGCCAGTAGAATGTTTGCCACGACTGGTCCGAGTCTTAACTCGAATTCGCTCGTTTTCAGATTGAAATATTCAATACCTGTCACATCACTCGGAAGTACATCCGGTGTAAATTGAACGCGAGAAAAATTACCACCAATACTTTTTGAAAGTGTTTTCGCAAGTAACGTTTTCCCAGTACCAGGTACATCCTCAAGAAGTACATGACCGTCAGCAAGCAAGGAAACAATTAATAGATCTATAACATTTTCTTTACCTACAAAAACTGATCCTATATTTTCCTTCAATTTATTTATCATATGTATCATTCCTTTCAAAATATAAACGGATATTTCTATATTTTAACAAATTATTCAGAAAATTTATATGATTTTTCAATTCAAAGAAATAAATATTCAATTATTAAATTATACTCTTGCATATTTTGGAGTGTGAATATATAATATCGGTATACGATGTATCGCGAGTCGATATATCATGAGGCGATGTATCGGAGGTGGTTATAATGAATACGAAAGCGAGAAAATATATTCCGTTAACTGAGGCGACATATTACATACTGTTATCACTAGTGAAACCAATGCACGGTTATGGAATTATGCAAATGGTAGAAGAGATGACAAATGGAGAAGTAAAGCTCGGTCCTGGAACTTTATACGGGAATACGACGAAGTTATTAAAAGAGAAATTAATTGTTGAAGTTGCCTCAACAGATAGAAAGAAGTGCTATGAGTTAACGCCACTTGGTAAAGAAGTGTTAGAGCTAGAGTATAACAGGTTGCAGAGATCTGTAAGGAATGGGAATAGTATATTAGGGGAGTGAATGGAAGATGGAGACAAAAAGGGTATTCAAGTTTTTTACGGCATGGAATTTAGAAAAAGAAGAAGCTTTTTTACGAAAGATGCATCAGCAAGGTTGGGCATTACAAAAATATAATTTAATGTATACGTTTCAGAAAACGGAGCCAAAAGATGTAATATACAAAGCTGATTTTAGATTGGTTTATAGAGATTCGAAAGAACAACAACAAGAGTATTTCGAAATATACGAAATGTCAGGTTGGAAACGCGTAACAAGTTTCACAAGATGGAATTATTTTTGTAAAGAAGTAGAAGAAGTAAATGAATTGCCTGATATTTACTCAGAAAAGGAGACGAGGATACAAAAACTAAATGAATTATTGTTATTCCTTGTTATTATATCAGCAAGTTTATTACCATCAATGTATAATCTGTTTTTAAGCCCGATGGAATCAAGAGTGCCAATGTGGGCGAAAGTTATGACCGGTCTTACAGGTGGTATGTGGATGTACTTCTTTATAAGACTTTCTTGGAAAATCAAGAAATTAAAAAGTGAAATATTATAATAAAAAGTGGAGTTTAAAAGAAGTTGATTTTGTAAAGAGGTAATAATATGGGAATCAACTTCTTTTGTTTCTATATAATCGTATTTTTGCTCACTCTTTTTTATATAATAAAAATCTATATGAAGGCATAAAATTAACAATATCAAAGCCGCAATTTATCCTGAAAATAATAAATGAAGAAAAAAGATTCATATTGAGGATCAAAAAATAAAAGATGACTAAAAAGATGTGGGGTGTAACTTATAATAAGGAAGAAACACGTTTTTTATTAAAGTATAAAACGAAAAAATCCCTTATAGAAAAATCTATTTCTACAAGGGATAATCATGTTTTTATTAGAAAGACTGATTTTGAGCAGGTTTAATAAATTGTTCAGGATTTTCAACAAGCCCACATACAGCGCATTGGACTCTGTAAGTAGGTCCTTGATAGGCCATATGAAAAGCATTCATCGTTTCATTTGTATATTCTTCTTCTACTTGACCAGTTTGTGGATTTAATTTGACTGGTTTTACTTGTTGCTCAAGAATATTAAAGCGAGTACGGTTCGTTTTACAACTTGGACATAGCATTGGTTCCATATGTATACACCTCCATTTGTAGCATTTCTTAAACTCATTAATTTTATGCAAGCGAAAAAACTTTCTCAATATAAATAGGTGTTTAATGTATTTAAAATTCAGAAAAAATAAAATATAATAAGAGTACGAACTGGTTATGTCCAAACCAAATCTCCTGTTTTATGCCAATAAGCTGGGAGGCCGAGAAATCGGCCTCATTTTTTTGTGCTCGTTACTATAGGAAACAAGGTTTTTATGAGACTTTTGTCGAAATTTTAGGGATGGATATAAAGGGGGATGTAAAATGAATTTGAAAATGAAGTACATCATTTTATATGTAGAAAAGTTTGAGGAATGTTTAAAATTCTATAAAGATATTTTACAGTTACCTATAAAATCAGAGCACGGTACATATATTGAATTTAATACGGGATCTACAATATTAGCAATGAATACGCGGCAAGATGTGAAAGAATTAACAGGATTACCACTTACAGAAGGCGAGTTACAATCTTCTCATTTTGAATTAGGATTCGTTGTCAAAAATGTACAAGAAACGATTGAGCAACTTAGAGAACAAGGTATTAAGGTTTTAGTTGAACCAATTGTAAAGCCGTGGGGGCAAACCATTGCATATATTGCTGATCCAGATGGAAATTATATTGAAATTTGCAGTTCATTAGAATAGAAGGAGAAAAAGAGATGGGATTTCCGAAACTAGAAACAGAACGTTTACAATTAAGAGAACTAACACTGTTAGATGCAGAAACGATGTTCCATTATTTTTCAAAAGAATCTGTAATACGTTATTTCGGAATGGATTCTTTCGAAAATATTGAGCAAGCGAAAACAACGATTCAAACGTTTAAAAATCGTTATGAAGAGGGAAGTGTATTTCGCTGGGGAATAGAGAAAAAGGGGACGGGCCAATTAATCGGAACGTGCGGTTTTCATTTAATTAACCATCATCATAAGCGAGCTGAAATTGGTTATGAATTAGACGATACATATTGGGGACAAGGATACGCCTCGGAAGCGTTACAGGCGATTTTAGCTTACGGGTTTGAAACGTTGCAACTTATAAGAATTGCTGCTGTTGTATATGTAGAGAATAAAGCTTCTCAAAAATTATTAAGTAAAGCAGGATTTCAAGAAGAAGGATTACTTCGAAAACATATGATTCAAAATGGAGTTGCGCATGATACGATTTTATATTCTTTATTAAAAGAAGAGTGGAAGAAATAATGAGTACGAGTGAATTGATAAATGTTATGAAGAAGCATAAAGAAAATAGGTTCATTTTAGGTATAGATGGTTTAAGTCGTTCAGGAAAAACAACATTTGTTGCAAATTTAAAGGAAAATATGAAACAGGAAAGCATTCCGTTTCATATTTTTCATATTGATGATCATATAGTGGAGCGTAATAAACGCTATGATACCGGATTTGAAGAATGGTATGAATATTATTATTTGCAATGGGATATTGAGTGGCTTCGGCAAAAGTTTTTTCAAAAGTTACAAAATGAAACGAGACTGAAATTACCGTTCTATAATGATGAGGTAGACTCATGTGAAATGAAGAAAGTACAGATTCCCATAGTAGGCGTAATTGTAATTGAAGGTGTTTTTCTACAGCGAAAAGAATGGAGAGATTTCTTTCATTATATGGTGTACTTGGATTGTCCAAGAGAGACAAGATTTCTACGCGAGAGTAAGAAAACACAGAAAAACCTTTCAAAGTTTGAGAATAGGTATTGGAAAGCAGAGGATTATTACTTAGAAACGGAATTGCCGAAGGATTGGGCGGATTTAGTTATAAATTGATTTGAAGAAAACCTCAACTTTTTGTTTGAAAAGTTGAGGTTTCTCTATGTAATAGCAGATTAATTATTTCAATTAATGAGAAGGAGAATATTATTATAATTTGAATTATATATTTATAGATAAATCTATAGATGAAAAGATTCCAATAAAGCGAGTGATTACATGAGTATTTTCATTTTAGAAGACGATGTTATACAAGCACAGCAAATGAAGCGGTTAGTTGAAGAGATTTGTGAGAAATATATGTTGCCTTTTGATTTTATTGAGGTGACTAGTAAAAGTGAAAATATTATTACTAATATTCCGAAGGCGAAGTATGTTCCAATCTATTTTTTAGATATAGAGATTAAAAGGGAAGAGCGTAAAGGGTTACAAGTAGCACAAGAGATACGAAAGTATGATACGCAAGGAATTATTGTGTTTGTAACGACGCATTCTGAATTTGCACCTATTTCATATCAATACATGGTATCAGCTTTAACTTTTATTGATAAAGGGTTGCCATACGAGGAGAGATATAAAGTTTTTGAACAATGTTTACTTCAATATGAAGCAAGAAATAAGCATATTATTCCGTCGGATGACTTTATCGTTGCAAATAGTAATGCCACTGTGCGGGTTCCTTTTCATGAAGTTGAATATGTTATGACTGATGAACCGCACCGGTTAGCATTAGTGACGTTAGATCGAATCGTTTATTTTTATGGAGCATTAAAGGAGATAGAAATAATAGATGAACGTTTATTTCGTTGCCATCAGTCATATATCGTGAATACGAAGCAAATGTCTTCTTACGATGCGAAACAAAAAATGATAGTTTTAAAAAGCGGGAAACGCATTCCAGTGTCACGGCGTTTAGTGAGTAAAGTACGTAACATGTTAAAGGGTGAGATGTAATGTATATTTATGATTTATTTGCAATACTGCTTACTAGTATGTGTCATACGTTTTTATATATACAATTAATCCGATACAACAGATTGTCAGTTAGAATGTTAATAGCTTTAAGTACGGTATTCATTATTTTACTTGCTATTGTTGTAACAGTAACGAGATATCCAGAATTGAATAGTACGATTGTGTTATTTTTAATAAGTTTAGGATTAATGCAAAATGAATTGAAATTTAAGCATAATGTATATTTTGCACTGGTGAGTATGGTGATTATAACGTTAGTGAAAATGTTGCTATTAGATTTAGGGATGAAAATCTTTATGTTAACGCCATTCAATTTATATTTATGGACAGGTAGTATTATTCATCTTATCGTATCAATCCTTACTTTTATCGGTATTTTAGTAGCGCGAAAAAGAATTCAAAAAATCGCTCAATATATAGTAAGTAGTCCGTTATACTATGTAACTTATATATTATTAATGATCGGGTTTATTATTGAACTAATTTTAACTCAGCCGTCAACTGAGTTTTTAGCAAAAATAAATCAACAATACAGTGAAGTAAGTTATAATTCAGCGATTATTATTTTTTTATTATTACTAATCATTGTACTAATAAGCTCACATTTATCGAAAGAAAAGTTACGAGAAGAGCATGAAAAACGTTTAGATAAAGAGTTATTAGATTATGTGGAAAAATTAGAGGATATGCATGATGAGCTTGCTAGTTTTCGTCATGATTATATGAATGTATTACTATCGTTAGAAGAAGGAATACGTACAAAAAATGTGAAAGAAATTGAGCAAGTGTACTACGATGTTATTGCTCCCACATTAAAAACAATAAATGATCATGAACTTGATATCGCAAAATTATCTCGCATACAAATTCCTGAAGTAAGAAGCGTATTAAGAGCAAAAGTTAGCACTGCTCAGCAGCAACAAATAAAAGTAATGCTTGATATACCAGAGAACATTGAAAGTGTTTCGATGACGATTATTTCATTTATTCGTATCATTTCAGTTTTAGTAGATAATGCAATTGAGGAAGCAGTATGTAGTGAGGAAAAGATATTACAAATCGCATTCTTTGAAATGGATTCACGACAATATTTTATCGTGCGTAATAGTTCAAAGGGTGAAGCGATTGATTTACAAAAAATTTATGAGAAAAACCATTCAAGTAAAGAAGGTGCTAGAGGGTACGGGCTATTTTCGTTAAAACGAATCATAAATAAAACAAATAATGCGACGTTAGAAACAACTTATGTAAGTCCTTATTTCACACAAACATTTATATTAAATGAGATGAAATGACCATCTATGATGAAAAGGAAACCGAATAAGAAATAACTACATACTTTCTTCACTCAATTTTATACACTTCAAGTAAGAGGTGAAGCGAGATGAATGGTCTTATTTTTACAACAATGATTAGCTTTGGTTTACCGCTTATAGCACTTTTATATGCTTTTTGGAAGAAACGCTATATTCCATATATGTTAGGTATATTGGCTTTTGTTGTATCACAAATATTGATTCGCATACCAATGCTAAATTATTTAAATGGAACTAGCACAGATTTTCAAATGTTTTCTGTTATGCAGCCTATACTATTTGCAGTTTTGCTTAGTATATCAGCTGGAATTTTTGAAGAGATAGCTCGTTTTATCGCAATGCGTTATTTTATGAAGCAACGAGATTGGCAGTCTGGTTTTTTATTTGGAGCAGGGCATGGTGGTATTGAGGCGGTGTTGATAGTCGGTATCCCAGTAATATCCCTATTATTATCACAAACAGTCATTCAAAATGGTGACAGTTATTATCTCGGTGGTATTGAACGCATCTTTGCGATGGTATTGCATGTTGGGCTTTCTTTCATTGTATTGCAAGCTGTTGTCCAAAAGAAATTTCGTTATGTTGTATATGCAATTCTCATCCATGGGACTGTAAATGCATTAGCTGGCATTATATCGCTATATGTGCCAGGGAAAAGCGGGATTATTATGTCAGAAGTTTCAATAGCAATTTTTGCGTTACTCACTTTTAGTTATAGTTTCATTTTAAAAAGAAAGGGTGTATTCAAATGAGAAAAATGTTACTTATTATTATAAGTGCTATCGCGGTGTTTGTACTTGTAGCATGTACCGGTAATAAAGTAGATGAAAGTACGTCTAAAAAAATTATTTCAAAAGCGGAAGGAATTGTATCATTATTAAATGAGGCAAAATATAAAGAAGTGCATGAGAAATTTGATAGTAAAATGAAAGCTGGATTACCAGAAGAAAAAATGAAAGATCTTACACCTGTAATTGAGAAAGCTGGTACATTTGAAAAAATTGAAAAACAATCGATTGAAGAAAAAGATGGTTTATATACGGTTATTCTTGTAGCGAAGTACAGTAAAGAACAACGTACCTTTATTATTACTTATAATGACAAAGAAGAAATCGCAGGTTTATTTATTAAATAAAAAAGAGATACAGCGGAAGTTCCGCTGTATCTCTTTTTTTGTTTTAACCAAATTATGGTTATTTGTGCTACTATGAACTTATAGCTATATAGAAGGGGGGATTAGTATGAAAACTGAAATAGGTCCTAAAAAGAAGTACAGTATAATAAGCTACATATGTTTACTCATCGGCATTTTATGTTTTCTGTTCGTATTTATTACACCGACAAGGATAGCGAATGCAGGTAATATAGTGGGAGATTATGTTACAGTTGCCCTGACAGTTGCAGGTATCATACTTTCTGTCATTACAATGGCGAAAAAAACTGAGAAGAAGGGGATTGCTATTCTTTCGTTAATACTGTCCTCATCATTTTTTATATTTTGGATCATCGCAATTATTTTATTGTTTACTGGTCAAATTAGTTTTGCGCCGTAATGTGCAATAAAAAGAGTCCTTCTCGTATGAAGGACTCTTTTTATTCGCTTTCTTCTGGTTGATATTCTAAAATATCCCCAGGTTGGCATTCTAATGCTTTACAAATGGCTTCTAAAGTTGAAAAACGGACTGCTTTTGCTTTACCATTTTTCAAGATCGAAAGGTTAGCCATTGTAATTCCAACCTTCTCCGAAAGCTCTGTTACACTCATTTTTCTTTTCGCTAACATTACATCAATATTAATAATAATTGCCATTTTATTCACCTCAGACCGTTAAATCATTTTCTGATTTTATATCTATCGCATCTTTTAATAGTCTTTGGAGAACGGCAGCAAAGACCGCGATTACCATTGAAGCAAAAATTATAATCATTCCAATAACAATAATACCAGGGGCGTCATCTCTCTCTGCCACAAGATAGAAAAGTGGCATACCTAATACATATAATACACTAATGGCTAGTGCGCTGTACTTAATATTTTTTAAAGCTTTAACAGACAACTCTGAGAATGCGTTGTTTTTATCAATATAGTTTAAAAGTTTGAATGTTTGATACAGCGCAAAGTAATAAGGTATTGCTGTTGCGTATAAGTTGATAAATACAAGATATTTAATATATGCAATATCAGGATATAATTCTGCGGCGAAGTTTCCTATTTTAGGAACTAAAAAAATGCACATAGCAAGAACAGGGATACCCATTAGAATCACAGCTGTCTTTAGGAAGAGTGTTGATCCTTGTTTCATAAAAAGCACCTCATTTATTTAATATCTTATTAATTTACCACGAAATTTATTGTTAAACAATAAATTTTTATTTAATTCAATTGGGGATTTATTGTTTAACAAGTTAATAATGAAAAATCTTCTTTATAAGATAGATGAACTATACCGAGATGTAATGAATAAGAAAGTTCCTATTGTTAGCTTTAGAAAAATTGGGAACTAATAAAACATATGTAGGCAGTCAGAATTTTGTATGTAAATGAATGTGAAACTAATGGAGGCGCAATCATGTTTGTATTGGGTTTAAAGATGAAGAAGTTACTGTTAGTAGGAACGATAACACTAAGTATGTTATGTACTGAAAGTATGATGGATGATCATACGGTGGAAGCGAAAGTGAAAAAAGTAGAACAACAACCGAAAAATGTAATCATGATGGTTATGGACGGAACGAGTTCTTCAGCAACCACATTAGCTCGCTTGTATAAAGGGAAACCACTTGCATTAGATGGAATTGTAACAGGAGGAGTTCGTACATATTCGGCGGAATCAGCTATAACAGACTCAGCTCCAGCAGCTACAGCTTTAGCAACGGGGAATAAATCGAATTCAGGATATGTAGGGGTATTACCTACTATTGTGAGTTCACCTGGCCTAAAACCAATAAAAGAAGAGGACAAGTTACGGCCAGTTGCCAATGTTTTAGAAGGTGCCAAACGTACTGGTCGCGCTACTGGAATTGTTGCCACAGCTGAAATTCAGCATGCTACTCCTGCTGGATTCTCCGCTCATCATGTGAATCGTAAAAATTTTGAAGTGATCGCGGAGCAGCAAGTGTATCAAAATATAGATGTCGTATTAGGCGGGGGAAAAGCGGCACTTCTCCCTGTGAAAAGTAGTGGAATTCGAAAAGATGGTGAAGATTTAATAGAAGTAATTCAAAACAAAGGATACGAATTTGTGGAAACGAAAGAGGCATTATTGAAATCTAAATCTAATAAAATTTGGGGCTCTTTTTCACATAATGCCTTAGCGTTTGATATGGACCGAGAAGCAACAAATCCAAAGCAACCAACGCTTTCGCAAATGACGGAAAAAGCAATTGAAACGTTATCAAAAGATAAAGACGGATTCTTTTTATTTGTGGAGGGAAGCAAGCCAGACTGGGCAGCACATGTGAATGATCCAATTGGGATGATTAGTGATGTGTTAGCATTTGATCATGCAGTTGCAGAAGCATTAAGATTTGCAAAAAAAGATGGTAATACGATGCTAATCGTCGTAGCGGACCATGGTAATAGCGGTATTTCTATTGGCAATATGAATACGACAAAAGGTTATAATACTACGCCGGTCTCTGCATATATTGATCCATTGAAAAAAGCGAAAATGACACTTGAAGGGGCTATCAATAATTTGAAATCTGATCTATCCAATGTAGAAGAGGTAGCTAAATTATACGGGTTGGACAATTTAACTTATGATGAAAAAGAAAGGTTAAAAGTGGTTAAAAAGAAAATAGACGTAGGTCCAATTTTCACTACATTATTGGCTAACCGTGCGAACATAGGCTTTACAACAGGAGGTCATACTGGTGAGGATGTATTTTTATATTCATACGGCCCTCAAAAGCCAGTTGGTTTGATTCAAAACACGGACGTTGCAAAGACAATAGCGAAAGCGATGGGCTTTAACTTAGAAGAAGTAACAAACAAATTATTTGTAGAGAGTGAATTAGCTTTTAAGCAGAATGGTGCAACTGTAACAATAGATAAAACTGATGTAGCGAACCCTGTACTCATAGTAAAACATAATAATGTAACAGCTCAATTATTTGTTAACAAAAATATAATTCGTATTAAGAATAAAGATTATGAATTAGGAAGTGTTGTTGTAGAAAGCAATGGTAAGTTCTATGTACCAAAAGAAGCAAGTCGTTTATTCATAAAGCATTCTCGTTAAAAAAATGCCAATTCCTTAGCTACTACTTAGGAATTGGCATTTTTGTATAGATGAGATTTCACTCGAAAAAAAGAGGAAAGAGAACCACAAATTCTAGAGTGAACTTCCTGTGAATTTACCTATTTTATGTTTTTCATCCTAGAAAAAATATTTCTCAACATTTTAGTGCTTTAAAAAGATTGAATATTCGTATTATAACGAATATTATATTGCTATCGGCAAAAATCGATAATTTGCAGACACTGGGGAGGAAATACATTGAGAAAGAAAAAGAAATTAAAACCTTTAGCGGTATTAACAACAGCAGCAGTGCTAAGTAGTACGTTTGCTTTTGGAAGCCATGCAGCGTATGCTGATGCGCCACCATCTCTACCAATTGATGAGCATTTAATACCAGAGGAGCGATTGGCAGAAGCACTGAAGCAAAGGGGAGTAATTGATGAATCTGCATCACAAGCTGAGACATCAAAGGCTGTCGAAAAATATGTTGAGAAAAAGAAAGGGGAAAACCCTGGAAAAGAAATCTTGACAGGAGATAATCTTACGCAAGAAGCTTCAGATTTTATGAAAAAAGTAAAAGATACAAAAATGCAGGAAAATGAACAGGCGCAGCAGCCCGAAGTAGGACCAGTAGCTGGGCAAAGTGCAGGATTGAACCCAGGAAAATTAAATGGAAAAGTACCAACTACACCAGCGAAGCAAGCTGAGTACAATGGGGCTGTTCGAAAAGATAAAGTACTTGTATTACTCGTAGAATTTAGCGATTTTAAGCATAATAATATCGATCAAGAACCGGGGTATATGTATTCTAAGGACTTTAATCGTGAACATTATCAAAAAATGTTATTTGGTGATGAGCCATTTACGTTATTTGATGGATCGAAGATTAATACATTTAAACAATATTATGAAGAACAATCTGGCGGAAGCTACACAGTTGATGGAACTGTAACAGAATGGCTTACTGTTCCAGGAAAAGCGTCAGATTATGGTGCTGATGCGGGAACTGGTCATGACAACAAAGGTCCTTTAGGCCCAAAAGATTTTGTGAAAGAAGCATTGAAAGCAGCAGTAGCAAAAGGCATTAATTTAGCTGATTATGATCAATTTGATCAATACGATCAAGATGGTGATGGAAATAAAAATGAGCCAGATGGAATCATTGATCATTTAATGGTAGTACATGCAGGCGTGGGTCAAGAAGCTGGCGGTGGTAAATTGAAAGATGATGCGATTTGGTCTCATCGTTCAAAACTAGGATCGAAGCCATATGCGATTGATGGGACAAAATCTTCTGTTTCGAACTGGGGCGGAAAGATGGCAGCATACGATTATACAATCGAGCCTGAAGACGGAGCGGTTGGTGTGTTTGCACATGAGTATGGTCATGATTTAGGGTTGCCAGATGAATATGATACAAAGTATTCAGGACAAGGTGAACCAGTTGAATCATGGTCCCTAATGAGCGGCGGTAGCTGGGCTGGAAAAATTGCAGGTACAGAGCCAACAAGTTTCTCACCGCAAAATAAAGAGTTTTTCCAAAAAAATATGAAGGGGAACTGGGCGAATATTGTTGAGGTAGATTATGATAAACTTCGCACGGGAATAGGTACTGCAACGTATTTAGATCAAAGTGTGACAAAATCAAAACGACCAGGAATCATTCGTGTTAACTTGCCAGACAAAGATATAAAAAATATTGAGTCAGCATTTGGTAAGAAGTTTTATTACAGCACGAAAGGAAATGACATTCATACAACACTTGAGACACCAGTATTTGACTTAACGACTGCAACGGATGCCAAGTTCGATTATAAGGCATTTTACGAACTGGAAGCGAAGTATGATTTCCTTGACGTATATGCGATTGCAGAAGATGGAACGAAGACACGCATTGATCGAATGGGCGAAAAAGATGTAAAAGGCGGTATAGATACAACGGATGGTAAGTGGATTGATAAATCATATGATTTAAATCAATTCAAAGGAAAGAAAGTAAAACTGCAATTTGAGTATGTAACAGATATTGCAGTAGCATATAAAGGATTTGCGTTAGACAATGCAGCATTAACTGTAGATGGAAAAGTTGTTTTCTCTGATGACGCAGAAGGCCAGCCAGCAATGACATTAAAAGGATTTACTGTGTCTAACGGATTTGAACAGAAGAAACATAACTACTATATCGAGTGGCGTAATTACGCTGGGTCTGATACTGCATTACAATATGCACGTGGTCCAGTATTTAATACAGGAATGGTTGTATGGTATGCGGATCAAAGCTTTACAGATAACTGGGTAGGCGTTCATCCAGGTGAAGGGTTCCTTGGAGTAGTAGATTCTCATCCAGAGGCACTCGTAGGAACATTAAACGGACAACCTACTGTGAAGAGCAGTACACGTTATCAAATTGCCGATGCGGCATTCTCATTTGATCAAACGCCAGCATGGAAAGTAAATTCACCAACTCGCGGTATCTTTGACTACAAAGGATTACCAGGAGTTGCAAAATTTGATGATTCTAAGCAATACATCAACAGCGTTATTCCAGATGCGGGACGTAAGTTACCTAAACTAGGATTGAAGTTTGAAGTAGTAGGTCAAGCTGAAGACAAGTCTGCAGGTGCAGTTTGGATCCATCGATAAAATGAAATGAAATGAAGAGGAGCTGCCATAAGCCGGTGAAACTGACTTATGGCAGCTCTTTTCTGCTTGTAAAAAGTTCTCGGTTTTAATTGTAAAGATTGGAAATGTATTTGATAAATAAAATGCTCAATCTGTTCAATTATAGCGCTATTTTGAGCGTAAGTAATTTGTAAGTATTGAGTAAGAAAAAAGAGATTTTTATAGTATATAATATTTATTACATCTACTTTTAACACCTGATACTAATAGTATGCTATAATATGAATTAGCAACAAAAAGGAAAGGAATTAGTAAAATGACATTAGAAAATACTAAAAATTTAAAAAAACAAGTTGCTCCATATGAAAAATCAACAATTAAAAAAAGTGTGTGGCAACTTATTAACACAGTCGTGCCATTTGTTGTTTTATGGTATCTCGCTTATAAAAGTTTGTCTGTTTCTTATCTGTTAGCATTAGTTCCATCTTTGTTAGCTGCTGGTTTTATGACGCGAATTTTCATAATTTTTCATGATTGTACCCATTATTCATTCTTTAAAAGTCGACGTGCAAATAGAATAGTAGGTACATGTATGGGTGTGTTAACGTTATTCCCATTTGATCAATGGGGGCATGAGCATGCGATTCATCACGCTACAAGTGGTAATTTAGATAAGCGAGGTACAGGAGATATTTGGACGCTTACAGTCGATGAATATGTAGCTGCACCATTTAGACTTCGTTTAGCATATCGTTTATATCGCAATCCATTCGTTATGTTTGGATTAGGTCCGATTTATGTTTTCTTGCTTAAAAATAGATTTAACCGAAAAGGTGCAAGACAGAAAGAACGTATGAATACGTATTTGATGAATATTATTATCGTTGCTGTAGTAGCTATACTTTGCTGGGCAATAGGATGGCAATCGTTTCTATTAGTACATGGTACGATATTCTTAATTGCAGGTTCAGTAGGAATTTGGCTGTTTTACGTACAGCACACATTTGAGGATTCTTATTTTGAAGAGGATAAAGATTGGGAATATGTGAAAGCCGCAGTGGAAGGAAGTTCATTTTATAAACTTCCAAAAATCTTGCAATTCTTAACTGGTAATATTGGATTCCATCATGTTCACCATTTAAGCCCAAGAGTACCTAACTATAAACTAGAAGAGGCACACAATAATACGCTTCCGTTAAAAAATGTACCAACAATTACACTTGCTACAAGCTTACAATCACTACGTTTCCGTCTGTGGGATGAGAAAAGTAACAATTTTGTTAGCTTTAAAGATGTAAAAAATATAATTAAAAATAATGTTTCTGTTCGGGTGAAATCGGAACTATAATTTCATCGGCTATAAAACTCCCCTTAATGATTAACGATGTAAGGGGAGTTTTTGTTATATATAACGGATATTGAGGACGTGGAATACTCATATGTAGGTATAAATTCAAGAATATGATAATCATATTATGTAAACAAGATAAAACATCATTATTTTTTATTATTGTGAAGGATATCATACATATATAATGGAAAGCAGAAGGTGGATGAGAGTAATGATGAGAACAGAAACAACGTAATAAAATAATTCTTTCAAAAGGAAGGGGAAATGAAAGATGTTGAAATTACAAGGAAAATACAATGAAGCGAAAGTATTTACGAATAACGTTGATGAGACTGCGACAGGGCAGATTATTGATCTTTGTAACCAAGAATTTGTAAAGGATAGTCAAATTCGTATTATGCCAGATACACATGCGGGAGCAGGGTGTACGATTGGGACAACAATGACAATACAAGATAAAATCGTTCCTAATCTTGTAGGGGTAGACATTGGTTGTGGTATGGAAGTTGTTGTAATTGATAAGAAAAAAGAAGAAATTAATTTCGATTATTTAGACGAAACAATTCGTAAATTCGTTCCAAGTGGTTTTCGTATCCGAGATAAAGAACATCGATTCTCAAAAATGATTGATTTTGATGGTGTGAGAGCACCATTTACATTACAACGCGCTCAAAAAAGTATAGGTACTCTTGGAGGAGGGAATCATTTCATCGAACTAAATGAAGACGATAAAGGGAATGTATATATTGTCATTCATAGTGGTTCTCGTAATTTAGGAAAGCAAATAGCAGAGTATTATCAGAACTTCGCATATGAACAACTCATTGATGTTACATCAATGAAAGATGAGATTATTAAGAGATTAATGAAAGAGGGGAGAGAAAAAGAAATACAAGAAACTTTACGTGGAATAAGGAAGCCTAATATTCGAAAAGAATTAGCTTATTTAGAAGGACAGGGATTCAAAGATTATATGAATGACATGAATATTGCTCAAAAGTATGCTGCGTTAAATCGTAAAGCAATGATTGATGAAATTGTTACGAAAATGGACTGGAAAGTAACCGATCAATTTACTACAATACATAACTATATAGACATAGAAAATATGATTCTACGAAAAGGTGCTATTTCAGCTCAGAAAGATGAACGAGTCATTATTCCAATTAACATGAGAGATGGTTCAATTATTGCATTTGGTAAAGGTAATCCAGACTGGAATTTTTCTGGTCCGCATGGGGCAGGACGTATCATGAGTCGTAAGAAGGCTAAAGAATTATTGAGTCTAGAGGACTTCCATAATACGATGACAGAAGTTTGGACTACATCGGTAGCAGAGAGCACAATTGATGAGGCACCAATGGTATACAAGCCAATGAATGAAATTATCGAAAATACGAAAGAGACAATAGATATAAAGCATATTATTAAGCCATTATATAATTTTAAAGCGAATTAAAATGATAAAAGACCGCACATGAAGTGGAATCCATGTGCGATCTTTTAGATAAGCAGGGTATTACATCGTCTCGCTAATTTTAGTTTCACTATTAGTGTTAGTAGAAATTCTTTTCTTCACTTTAAAGTGATAGTACGTGTAGCAAAAGATGATAAATGGTACAGTGCAATAGATTCCTAGACGTTGTTCTGGGATAAAGATTAGACTGATTAATATAATGCCATACAATCCAAAACCAAGTATTGGTACAAGTGGATAAAGTGGCGTTTTGAACTTTAAGTCTTCTAATTTTCCGCCGTCTGCTACATAATGTTTACGGAAAAAGAATTGAGAGACACAAATTGACATCCAAACAATGATTGTTATAACTCCAGAAATGGAAATGAGCCATAAGTAAACCGTTTCAGCAGCTACAACGCTTGTTAAAAGAGAAAAAGCAGAAATAGCAATTGTCATAATTAAAGCATTCAAAGGTATTCCTCGTGATGATAATTTCTTTAAAAAGGCTGGAGCCATTTCATTTTTGGATAATGACCAAAGCATACGAGTTGCCGCGTATAGTCCTGAGTTTGCGACAGAAAGAACAGCAGTAAGAATAACAAAGTTCATAATATCAGCCGCATAGGGAATACCGATATTATCAAAAACGGCAACGAACGGGCTTTTTGTTAATCCTGCTTCTTCCCAAGGAATTAAAGCAACAAGAACAAAGATTGCTAAGACGAAGAAAAACATCGTACGCCATATAATATTTCTAATAGAACGAGGTAAAGTTTTTGCTGGATCTTCACTTTCACCTGCAGCGATTCCGACAAGTTCTGTACCCTGGAAGGAATAATTGACTGTAACCATTGTTAATAGAATAGCTGCAAGTCCATTTGGAAATAAACCACCATGATTCACGAAATTTGATAATAGCGGTGCTGGTTCGTCGCCTTTTAAATCAATAAAACCGAACATAGCGGCGCCACCAAGAATAATAAAAGCGATAATGGCAGATACTTTTATACTTGAAAACCAAAATTCTGTTTCTGCATAACTACGAGCAGATAATGCGTTAATCGTGAAGATTGTAACTCCAAATATTAAACACCAAACCCAAACAGGAATATCAGGAAACCAGCGCTGCATTGTAATGCCAGCAGTTGTAAATTCAAGGCCGGTCGTATTCGCCCAGCTTAACCAATACAACCATCCGATTGTAAAGCCAGTTGCAGGATTGATAAACTTAGTGGCATATTCCTGGAAAGACCCCGAAACAGGCATGGCTACAGCGAGTTCACCAAGACATAGCATAACGAAATACATTAATAATCCACCGGCCATAAAGGCAAGTACGGATCCACCAGGTCCAGCCTGACTTATAATAAAACCAGATCCGTTAAATAATCCCGTTCCAATCACGCCACCGAGTGCAATCATGAATAAGTGTCTACTTTTCATCGTACGTTTTAATTCATTGTTTGTATTATTTACTTGCGCCATTGTTTTCCTCACTTTCGTAGTTGATAGAATAAAGTTTGATGTTTTTCCGTATTGTGGAATATATTCCGTGATGTGAAATCTTGTTATAATTTTCAGATAATTAAAAAGAAAAGTCAATATTTTTTTGTTTACGCTTTCAAATTATTGTTCGCAACATATTTTTATTTTTAGAAAATTGAATAAATAGATTGATTTCATTTCGAATGTTTGTTAAATTGATAGGTAATTGAGCGTGCTAACATATTACAAGTGAAGTAGAGGTGAGTTATGGTACAGTCCATTGATCGAGCGATAAGTATTATAAAGTTATTAAATTCTACTAATGAAAAAGAGTATTGGGCCATTTCTGATATAGCGGACAGAACACATCTCCCAGTTAGTACAGTACATAGATTACTTAACTCTCTAATCGAGCATGGGCTAGTTACACAAATTTCAGAGACGAAACAGTACAAAATTGGACCAATGTGGATGGAAATAGGATTACGACAGTTGGAGAAGGTAGACTACAGATCAGTCGCAAGAGAAGTAATGAAACGATTGGCCTATGAAGTGGAAGAAAGTGTTTATTTGAACATTCCAAATGGAACACATTCTATTATTATTGAAAGAATGGATAGCCCTTTAAAAATTCGAGTTATTGATAACTTAGGGGAACAGATTCCTCTTTCAATTGGTGCTGCAAATAAAACGATGCTTGCCAATATGAAACAGAATGAAATGGAATATATTGTTGAGCAACTACTTTCTGCTTTACCAGAACAAAAGCAAATTCTTCTTGATCAAATAAAGCAAATAAGAAACGAAGGATATGCTGTCAGTTATGGAGAAAAAACAGAAGGGACAGCTTCAGTAGCTGCACCTATTATCGGATTTAATCATAAAGTAGTAGGAGCATTAAGTGTTGGGTTAATTAGTCATCGCATTAATGATGATCGACTATCTTTTCTTATTAGTAAGGTAAAACAAGCAGCACATGAAATATCAATAAAAATCGGCAGTACATCAGAACTATAATTTTGATAACTGTCGTCATTTTTTATTCATATACTGGAATTCATTTTCATAATGCGGAAAAATAGGGGGATTTATATGTCAAAGTGGCAATCAAAAGAACAATTGATTCAATTATTAAACGGTCTTGTTGAAATTCCTAGTATTACAGGTACAGAAGCTGAAGTGATATTGCCAGACTTCGTTGTGGAACAATTATCTGATTTACAGTACTTCAAAGAAAATCCGCACCATTTGCAAAAAAATCCGACTGGGGACGGACGATATTTTGTTACAGCACTAGTAAAGAAAAGCGATCGTACAAAAAATACCGTAATTTTAGTAAGTCACTTTGATGTTGTAGATGTACAAGATTATGGAGTGTGGAAAGAAGATGCATTCAATCCTAAAAAGTTAACGTCTATGTTTTATTCTCATAAAGATGAGCTTCCAGACCATGTACGTGAAGATATAGAACATGGAGATTGGCTGTTTGGTAGAGGAACAATGGATATGAAATGCGGCCTCACGTTACAAATGGCAATGATTGAGCAAGCTTGTGAAGGAAGATTTGATGGGAATGTTCTTTTATTGGCTGTACCAGATGAAGAAGTAAACTCTGTAGGGATGAGAGCTGCTGTCCCAAGATTACTAGATTTAGCAAGAGAACATGATTTAGAGTATAAAACGGTACTAAATTCAGAGCCTATGTTTTCAAGGCACCCTGGTGATCAAAAGAAATATATTTATACTGGTTCTATTGGTAAAGTGTTACCTGGTTTTCTTTGCTACGGAAAAGAGACACATGTAGGTGAACCTTTTGCAGGCTTAAATGGGAGTTATATGGCTTCATTAATAACAGCAGAATTAGAGTTGAATACAGACCTTTGTGATATTGTAGAAGGGGAAGCGAGTCCTCCGCCAACTAACTTACTTCAAAGAGACTTAAAGGAGGAGTATTCTGTACAAATTCCGCATCGCGCAGTCACATTATTTAATTTGTTTTTACTAGAAAAATCAATGACAGATGTCGTTTCATTGCTGCGTCAAAAAGTAACGAAAGTAGCAGAAAAAATAGAAGAGCAATATGAAAAGCAAGCATATCGTTTTTCTAAATATAATCCGTTTATACCGCCTAATATGAAGGTGAATGTATTAACGTATGAAGAGCTTATCACTTATGCAATTGAACAACATGGGCAAGAGAAAATAAATGAAATTCAATCTAGCATTATTAAAAATAGAGAAGGTAAAGATGATCGTGCGGTAACGATTGATTTAGTAGATAAACTAGCTATTTTATGTAAAGAAAAGGCGCCGATGATTGTGCTTTTCTTTGCTCCGCCATATTATCCAGCTGTAAGTTCACGCAACAACCAGTTAATTAAAGAGGTAGTTGGAGAGATGGAAAAGTATGCACACTTCAATCATAATATTTCATTTGAAAACCAAAACTATTTTGGAGGAATTTCAGATTTAAGCTACGTGGGCTTAC
Source organism: Bacillus sp. FSL W8-0519 (assembly GCF_038005585.1). Classification (NCBI taxonomy): domain Bacteria; kingdom Bacillati; phylum Bacillota; class Bacilli; order Caryophanales; family Bacillaceae; genus Bacillus; species Bacillus sp. FSL W8-0519. The sequence continues at coordinate 2,870,328 of NZ_JBBOTL010000001.1, read as the reverse complement.
AAAATCCATTACATTCAATGAGTTCACTTGTAGACAATATGCCATTATGGGATAAAGGTTACTCAATTCCACTTCAGGAACTAGAAGAATTTGATGTTCCAGTATTAAATATGGGGCCGGTAGGAAAAGATGCACATCAATGGACAGAACGTCTAGATGTAAATTACGCATTTGAAACGCTATTAGATATGTTACCGATTTGCATTGAAAAATTACTTGTTTCTAATAAAATTACACAAGTATAGTAGGGAAGGGAAAAGATAAATTATTTTAATATAATTAATAGCTAAAACGGCCAAACTCAAGTAAATTCGAGTTTGGCCGTTTATCATGTAGTGCATTTCTAATTAAATTCATAACTAATGTGATCTCTTTTATAGTTTTACTTTTTCGTTTGACCAGATAGTTCAACAGACTTTTGTGTACAACGTTGCATAGCTGAAATGATAGCTGTTCGTAAACCTTTTTCCTCTAATGTAGCTACAGCTTCTATCGTTGTTCCCCCAGGAGAACAAACCATATCTTTCAATTCACCAGGATGTATGCCTGTTTCTAGTACCATCTTTGCAGATCCTAATACAGCTTGAGCTGCGAATTTATATGCTTGATTTCTTGGCATACCATCTAGTACAGCAGCATCTGCCATCGCTTCTATTATCATATATACGTATGCTGGTGAAGAGCCACTTACAGATGTTACAACATCCATTAACTTTTCACTTACAATCTCTGATTGACCAAAACTATTGAAAATGTTTAGCACATCTTCTAAATCTTTTTCTGTCACCATTTCATTCGGACATAATGCTGACATTCCTTCTCCAACAAGAGCAGGAGTATTAGGCATTACTCGTACAACTTTTATTTTTTTATTAAAGGCATTTTCAGTACTTTCAATACTTTTACCAGCAGCGATCGTAACGATGATAGCATCGTTTTTTATTACTTCTTTAATTTCGTTAATTACTAATGAGTATAAGTCTGGTTTAATTGATAAAATTAAAATATCAGCATTTTTAGCGACTTCATTGTTGTCAGTAGTTATAGTTATTCCGTACTTTTCACTAGCATTTTCTAAATTCGTCGTGTTTAAATCTGAACACATGATTTTATTTGAAGACACTATCTTTTTATTTAGCATCCCGCCAATTATAGCCATCCCCATATTTCCGCATCCGATGAATCCAATTTGTTTATCCATAATAACTCAATCTTGCTCCTTTTTTAATAAATTATATCATTTTGAAATTGTTATCTTAAAATAACAATAACATCTCCATGCAATATAAAGAAACATTCTAAGAGAATATTTTCCTTTTTGCAACACCAAAAGATAAAAAATCAATTATATTCGACATTCTGTAAATATATACACTATAATGTAAGGTATTATGTTTATGAATATGAGTTGTAGTTATATCAATTTGTATTTTCATTCAGTAGAGCAATCTTTTCATGCAAGTAACTTGCTCCTCTATTTATTTTTAAAAATACCTCTTGACACTAAATCGAACTATATCGCATAATATAAAAAAATTAAACCGAAAATCGTTGAAGGGAAATAGTACATATGTCTTCTTGCGAAAGAGAGTGGAATTCACCGGCTGAAAGATTCCTCGTATAGAATATATCGAACCTATCCCTGAGTCTTAAATGAAAGTTTAGGCGTTCGCCTGCGTTATAGGCACCAAGTGGATATCTATGTATATCAATTAAGGTGGTACCGCGGAACAATGACCGTTTCGTCCTTTTTATTTTATGAAGGGCGAAGCGGTCATTTTTATTTTGCTCTTAAATAGGCTACGTGCAGCACTCATAAGAATAGAAATCGCTGCAAGCTGTATGAATAGAAATGTAATGTATAAAAAACTTTGATTTTAGACTTGGGGGATAAAAAAGTGAAGAAACAGCGAATAGTTGTAAAGATTGGGAGCAGTTCTTTGGCGGATAGTCATGGAGGCATTTCTAAAGAACAACTTTCAGATCATGTTGCCGCATTAGCTCGATTGAAAGAGGAAGGGCATGAAGTGTTGTTAATTACATCTGGGGCCGTTGCTGCAGGTTTTTCTGCTCTAGGATACCCTAGCAGACCTGTAACAATTAAAGGGAAACAGGCTGCAGCGGCAGTCGGACAAAGTTTGTTAATGCAGGCGTACACGGAGGAATTCCGTAAATATGGTATTGTTACTGCGCAACTTTTGCTGACGAGAAGTGATTTTTCTAGAAAAGAACAATATAGTAACGCATACGCTACGTTAGGAGAGTTACTAAACCGTTCTGCTCTTCCAATCATTAATGAAAATGATTCCATCTCTTTAGAGGAGTTAACGTTCGGTGATAATGATATGCTGTCAGCTTTAGTAAGCGGACTTGTTTCGGCAGATATGCTGATGATTTTTACAGATGTGAACGGTTTATATGATAAAAATCCTCAAAAAAATGAGGATGCGAAAAAATATTATTTCCTTCCTGAAGTTACAGAAGAAATCGCTTCTCTTGCTGGAGATGCTGGCTCAAAACTTGGGACTGGTGGTATGAAATCAAAAATCGATGCTGCAAAGACAGCACTCTCTCTTGGAGTAAGTGTATTTATCGGAACAGGACGTGGACAAGAGAAATTTGTTGATGTTTTAAAGGGGAAAGGTGACGGGACGTATGTCGGAAATGCCCCTCAAAAAGAAATGAAGATGAACAAGCAATGGATTGCCTTGCATTCGGTTGTTAGCGGACAAATTGAAATAGACGCTGGAGCAACTACAGCTATCATTCAGCATGGCAAGAGTCTTCTTCCTGCGGGTGTTACAAATGTGTCAGGATTTTTCAAAGTTGGCGATGTTGTAGAAGTCATGACGCAACAAGGGCGCGTAATTGGAAAAGGACAATGCACATATAGCGCAGAGGAATTAAGAGAGATAAAAGGTATGCAAAGCCAACATATTCAAGCAAGAGGCGAAAGGCATAGTTATGAAGTCATCCATAGAGATCATTGGGTTTCACTTTAAGAAGAGGGATCAAAAAGGAGGAAATAAAAATGAATGAAGTGTTAGTAAAGGGAAAAAAAGCGAAAGAAATCGCTGGAGAACTTGTGCTTAAAAATACGGATCAAAAAAACGAAGCACTTGCTGCAATTGCAAATCAATTAATAAGTGAAACAGCTTATATTTTAGAGGAAAACAAACGCGATATAGAAGAAGGTAAGGCAAAAGGATTTTCGGATTCACTCCTTGATCGTCTTATGCTAACTGAAAATCGTATTATTGATATGACAGAGGGGATTAAGCAGCTAATTGAATTACGTGATCCTGTAGGAGAATGTGTAAGTGCATGGGAAAGGCCAAATGGACTATCTATTCAGGAAATGCGTGTACCACTTGGTGTTGTTGGGATGATTTACGAGGCAAGACCGAATGTAACAGTGGATGCTGCTACTATTTGTTTGAAGACAGGAAACGCAGTCATATTACGTGGTAGTTCTTCTGCTATTCATTCTAATAAAGCCATTGTTGCCGTTATTCACAGAGCGCTCAAACAAACAAGCTTACCAGAAGAAAGTGTACAGCTTATAGAAGATACAACGCGAGATAGCGCGAAGCAGTTATTTACAATGAATGATTATTTAGACGTTCTTATTCCAAGAGGTGGCAAACAATTAATCGATACTGTTGTGAGGGAAGCGTCTGTTCCAGTACTTGAAACAGGTGCGGGGAATTGTCATATTTTCATTGATGAAACAGCGGGTAAACAAATGGCATTTGATATTATTATAAATGCAAAAACGCAGCGTCCATCTGTATGTAATGCGATTGAAACGATTGTACTTCATGAGAAGTGGGCAGAGCAATATGGTAGCGAGTTGTTTTCTTCTTTGAAGGCAAGAGGCGTGGAGCTACGTGGTGATCAAAAAGCATTGGCAATTGATTCATCAATTGTACTTGCTTCAGAAGAAGACTGGGGGACAGAATTTTTATCTCTCACGCTAGCAGTTAAATTAGTTTCTTCTATAGAAGAAGCGATTCACCACATAAATACGTATGGATCTATGCATTCTGAAGCGATTATTTCAGAAAACGAGGAAAACGTCAGCAAATTTTTCGTATCTGTTGATGCTGCTGCGCTGTATCACAATGCATCAACTCGTTTTACTGATGGATCTGAATTCGGATTCGGAGCTGAGATTGGCATCAGTACACAAAAGCTACACGTAAGGGGACCAATGGGACTTCCTGCATTAACTTCCACAAAATACGTCATTCGTGGAAATGGACAAATTCGAAAATAAAAATAAAAGACACTCAATTCGTTTGGGTGTCTTTTATTTTAAAAATTATTTACCATACAAAAAGCCCAACAAGCATAGCGCTTAATAAGGAAACAGCCATTCCGCTCACAAGAAGCTTCCAAACATTTTTCCCGATGACTGATGATTTTTCGCCGCCAAATAATGAATTGTAAGTTCCATAAATCATACCTACTGTACTAAAGTTAGCAAAAGAAGCTAGAAATGTTGTGGCAACCGCAACCGTATGCGGTTGTAAAGACTTTAAGTTTGATTTTAAATCCATCATTGCAACAAATTCATTCGTCGTTATTTTGATCCCCATTAGTTCAGCTACATACATGGCATCACTGCCCGATAAACCGAGTAAAAAAGCGAAAGGACTAAAGATAATAGAGAAGATTTTTTGAATTGTTAAACCCGTTACAAAAAATCCTAAAATCCCATTTAAACATGCTGTTAAAGCTACATATCCAATTACCATAGCTAAAATAACGATAACCATATTCATCCCGACTAACATACTGTTGGAAATAGTAGAAAAGAAATCCTTTTTTTCATGTTTGGAAGGTGAATAAACAACATCTTCTTCTTTCGAAACTTCCACAGGATTTAATACATTGGCTAAAATTAATGCGTTAATACAGTTTAATGGGATTGCGCTGAAAATATATGTTGCTGGAACCATTGATAAATAAGCACCAAGAATGGATCCGCTGACGCTACTCATACTCATAATTCCAAAAGTCAGCAGACGATTTTCTTTTAAAACAGATAATTGATCCCGAACAACAGCAAGCGCTTCGGTGTTCCCTAAAAACATCATTTGAATCGAAAAGAAGCTTTCTAACTTTGGTAAACGAGAAATCTTTGAAATAATTGCACCAACTTTATCAATAATCCAAGTTAAGATTCCAAAGTAAGAAAGAATATCAAAGAACGTGATAACAAAAATGATAGGAAGTAATGCGCTAAAGAAGAAATCAATTGTTTGATTTTCCATAGCAGAAGGAAATGCAAATCGAATTCCTTCATTCGCACATGCCAGTAGCCAACTGAAAAATGAAGCAATTTTATTAATGATAATACTGCCTAGCTTTGTGCCTAACATAAACCACGTAATAAAAAGCTCCAATATGATGAGAATTACAATTGGTCTCCATTTTATATGTTTTTTATTAGGCGAACATAAGTAAACAATTAATATGACAACGAAAATCCCTAACATATTCAATATGAAATACATGTCAACAACTCCTTGAGGCTTATTATTTGTATATAAAAAAGCTCCTATTCTCCTTAATTTAGAATGAATGTATTTCAACTAAAATTTTGTTGATTCTAAAAATATAGAAGGTAAAATTCGATAAAAATAGAATTTAATATATAGCAAACAAGGAGGGATAAAAATGGAGGTCTATCACATAACGAGTAGAAAGAGGGAAACTTATAACGTTCAAGTGAAATATTCGATACTTTTCGAATGTGCTCTTGGAATTGCAGCAATTACTCATAAGAGGTTAATTGATACACTTGAAAAGAGTCAAAATGAATGGGAAGAAATTAAGAAATCATTAACAGAAGAAATGAGAGAGCATTTACAATTTGTCAAAGAAAATAATACGTGGAAAGCATTGCTTCAGTTGTTGTATGAAGAAGATTTTCACGATGTATCGCAGTTTCACGCTAAAATTGATTCACTTTCAGAAGAAGATTTGAAGTATATATGTTTACCGTTTTTAGGAGAGAAGTACCAAGAAAAAAGAATTTTAGCGGCAAGTGGAAACGTAACTGCAATACATGAACTAATGGAACTGACACAAGAACATCAGTTTTTCTCTACTTATATTCGTTTTATATGCGATGTTGATGTACAAGTGCTAAAATCCCATTTAATTGCTGTTATGACAGGATGGTATGAGAGCGTTATTCAGAAAGAGGAAGAAGAAATACTTTCTATATTAAAACGAGATTATGAAGCAAAGAGTGAAATGAATAAAAAGATGAAACCAGAAGAGTTTGTCGAGTGGGCTACAGGTGGCGTTCATTATATGCCAGAACCAAGTGTTCATCACGTGCTTCTTATCCCGCAAATAACGTACAGACCGTGGAATATTGAGGCGGATGTTGAAGATACGAAAGTATTTCATTATCCAGTTGCAAACGAAAGTATCCATCCTGAAGATCCATATGAACCGAACTATTTTTTAGTTCAAAAACATAAAGCTCTTGGAGATGAAGCGAGGTTACGCATTGTAAAAATGTTGTTCGAAAAAGAACGAACATTGCAGGAAATTACAGAAAGATTGCAACTTGGTAAATCGACTGTACACCACCATTTGAAATTGTTACGTGCAGCGAAGTTAGTGGATATACATGATGGGAAATATGTATTAAGAAAGAAAGCAGTACAATCGTTAGCGAAAGAATTAGATGCGTTTTTAAATAGATAATATACAACAAGAATGTACATAAAGGGAGGAATATAAAAGAAAAGTTGGTGTGTGAAATTGAAAAATGTATTGAAAAATCGTTCGTTCTTTTTTATGTGGATTGGTAGTGCAATCTCAGAATTAGGAGGGGGGTTCGGAACGTTATGTAATTCAATTCTAGTATATGAGTTAACAGGATCGGAAATGGCTTTAAGTAGTATGTGGCTATTATATTTCATCCCATCACTCATACTGCAATTAATCAGTGGCCCATTTATTGATAAATGGAGTCGGAAGTGGATTATGATTTTTTCACAATGGATACGAGCGTCCGTATTCTTATTACCTTTGATAATGTTAGTTTCCGGTAGTTTAGAAGTTTGGCACATTTATGTTGTTCAAATTGTAGTGGGACTTATTACACCACTTTATACACCTGCAAGTCAAGCAATTACACCGAGCATTGTAGGGAAAGAACAACTTCAAGATGCAAATGCGTACATTGATGGAATGACTCGTCTTATGATGTTTCTTGCGCCAGTATTAGGTGGAGTAGTCATTCATTTGATTGGCACAGAACTTGCGTTATCTTTCGTATGCATTTGTTTATTTGTTAGTGGCACTTTCTTACTTTATATAAAAGAAAATAGAACGTCGCAACCTATCCGGAAAACGTGGCTAGAACAGTTTCTTCACGGTTTTACATATTTTTTCACAAAACCAATCATCGTTTGGCTCGGTATATTTCTAACTTTTGTTCAATTTGGAGTAGGAGTAACAATGGTCACAAACCTTCCTTATATAAAAGATGAGCTATCAGCGGGATATGCGGAATTTGGTTATTTTATGGCCGGATTCCCACTTGGCTATGTAGTTGGATCTATACTAGTCGGAAAAGTAACATATAAAAGCCGGCGTATACTTATGCTTGGAGGATTGTTTATAGGGGGGCTCACATACATTTCGCTAGGGTTCAATCATAGTATTATCATTGCAATAATAGTTGAAGTAATAGCAGGGATTTGTATTGCATTTTTCAATGTTCATAACACAACGATATGCCAACAGTCAGTTCCGAACAATATGATAGGACAAGTATTTTCAGTGCGATTATTTTTCATACGATCCGCTATGCCGTTAGGTGTGTTAGTAGGGGGAATATTGAGTGAAATGTGGGGAGTAAGAGCGCTATACTTTATTATCGGTTCAATTATATGTGTCACTTCTTTAATCGGAATCTTACTCCCATATTTCAAATTTTTAGATGGGGCAGTTGAAGAGAAAACAGCATAATTCGAAAAATCTAAACTTTATAATTGAAAATAATTATCATAATCAACTATAATAGAAGAATAGTAGTATTCGTATTACAATGAAGGAGTGGGATATATGTTTATCGAAACGAAAACATTTACAGTAAAAGAAGGTACATCAAATATAGTTGTAGAACGTTTTACTGGAGAAGGTATTATTGAAAAGTTTGAAGGCTTTATCGACTTGAGTGTTCTTGTGAAAAAAGTAAGACGAGGCGACGAAGAAGTAGTCGTTATGATTCGCTGGGAATCTGAAGAAGCATGGAAAAACTGGGAAACAAGTGAAGAACATTTAGCTGGACATAGAGCGAGCCGTGGTAAACCAAAACCAGATCATATTATTAATGTGGATCACGCAGTTTATTATGTGAAATCATCGAAAGCGGCTTATCAACAGTCGTAATATATAAGTAGAGGATACATGTTGTAGATGCTAACATGTATCCTCTTTTTGTAGTAATGGGGGATGGAAATGATGGAGAGTTTTTCATTCATTACAAATGAAAAACATAAAAAATTGGTACAAACAATTTTAAATGAATATGTATTTAGAGATAAAGTAAATGGATTGATGCTAATTGGATCTGTCGCAAGAGGCGATGCATATCCTGAATCTGATTTAGACTTCTATATTCTTTTAGAAGACGGACAAAAGAAGAAATTTCATTCTGAAACGCGAGAAGGTATTTTGGTTGAATATAAGGGTGCAGATTTTAATCAAATTCAAGTAAACTTTAAAAACAATCCGATGGAACTATACTCATTTCTAGAAGGGAAAATTTTGTTTGATAAAAGCGGTGAGTTAAAAAAGTTAAAGGAAATAGCTACATATGAATTTGAAAACTATCGTGTTTCTAGCGACAAAGTGAAAGGCATTTCTCATTGGTTGCATAGTTCGCTTATTAAAATTCAATCTGCTTTGAAAGCAAATGATGAGTTAAAAGCTTCATACATAGTTCATACGTCAACTTGGACATTGGTAGAAGGAATATGGGCTATTAATAATAAGCCAGTACCTCCAGCTGGATCTGTTTTGAAGTATATTCAAACGTTACCGAATAAGCCAATTCATTTAGATGCGTTACTTAATAAACTATTTTTAGATGATACGAAGGACCGTATTAAAGCAGCAATTGAGTTAATTGAGTGGATGCTTTATAAATAATATTGTTGGTAAATCGATATGTTGTGTTGAATCGTCGATATATCGAGAAAATCGTTGATATAAATTTCATATACTGTATAAGTAGCAACTAAAAGAGTGTAATCTAGTTAAATTTTTAAAATGAAGTTTCATAACAAGGTCTATTTTGCAAAGGAATTGCTTATGCATAAAATAACAATAATGTATCTTAATGCAAAAAAACTAGAGAATCTAGCAGGTTTCCCATATGGTACAGTACGAAACGATTATAAGTAGTACAGTGATATAAATAGGAGGTTACCGCTATGACATCTGTATTTAAAGATATGGCGTTCCAGCTGAAAACGGAACGACTCGACCTGAATATGTGGGAGGAATCCGATGCAGTCTGGCTTAGAGAACTAGTTGGTGAACGTGGAGTTGAAATGCCAACCGTTGAATCTGTTCGTAACGATCTTATTGAGAAGCGCAAGATAGCAGCTGAAAATGGTATTTCTCTTCTCACGATTCGTAGACGAGACGAAGGCGATTTCATCGGTTACTGTGGCTTAATTATCGGTCGTTCCACGCTTGAAGAGCCGGAGATTGCATACGAGTTGTTCCGTAGTGCTCATCGCATGGGTTATGCGACAGAGGCAGCATCAGCGGTATTGGAGGCTGCGATTGCTACGGGGCGCAAAAGACTATGGTCTACTGTAGGCGCTTGGAATACTGCGTCTTTTCGGGTGTTAGAGAAGTTAGGATTTACGCGACATCATAGTACGTTTGGCGAACGCGGTGAGATTGTTTGGAATGTGCGCGATCTATAGATTAAATTCAAAACAATGAAAAACGTAAAAGAAAGCCCATATGTTAGATTACTCAGTAATCTAGCATATGGGCTTTTCCTTTAAATGCAATAGTTTGTTTTAATTTTTTACATCCTCATATAATTGGAGTGCCTCTTTCACATTCAACCCATTTTTCACAATCCCATGTATCGCTTGAATCATCGCAGCTGGATGTTCGGATTGCCATATGTTGCGGCCCATATCTACGCCGATTGCACCTTCTTGCAGGGCGTTATACGTAATGTTTAATGCGTCTTCAATTGAATCTAGTTTTGGGCCGCCCGCGATGACGACTGGGGCAGGGCAAGTGCTTGTAATTTTTTCGAATCCTTCGCAGTAATACGTTTTAATAATGTCAGCACCCATTTCAACGCATACACGGGAAGCAAGTGCTAAAAAGCGAGCTTCACGTTTTTGCAGTTCTTTTGCAACTGCGGTAATGCCAAGTACTGGCAGACCATAATCGTGAGCTTCTGAAACTACATTTGCGAGATTTGTAACTGTTTGTGTTTCATAGTCTGATCCGACGAAAACAGATACGCCGACGCCAATTGCATTTTGTTTTACTGCTTCTTTTACAGGGGTAACAATTGTTTCATTCGCTAAGTCTTTACCGACGACAGTAGCTCCGCCTGATACGCGCATAACCATCGGTGTACTGCAATTTTCAGGAATGCAGGAGTTAAGTACACCTCGCGTTAAAAAGAGGGAATCTGTGTAAGGAAGCAAGTTTTTAACTGTTTCAAGTGGTTGTTCAAGCCCGTGAATTGGTCCTAAAAAGTAGCCGTGATCTATCGCTAACATAACCGCTCTACCATCAGGTAAAATTGTATTTAATCGATTTTTAAATCCCCAAGTCATTCAAAATCACTCCTTCGTTAATGTTGGATTTTCCGTTTGAACAGTATCTTTATTTGGTAAATGTGGTGACTTTATAAAAACCGCTTTAAAAGGTTTGTCAGAATGGTTAATAAGATAGTGAGATTCATGAGGACGAACTTGCAGGACGTCACCTTGTTTCATTGGAACTCTTTCGTTATTTACATAGAAATCTATTTCACCTTCTAATGCATAAAAGACCTCTTCGCACGTCGTATGATAATGGTTTTGAAACTCCTGCCCAGGCTGAATGACAACAAGGCCAAGATCAATATTCGGACCTTGTATTAAATATTTCGGCCCGTTATCACCGAAGCGATAGGAGAAGTCATTTTCATTCGCTTTTAACATACATTCCACTCCTTTATGTAATGTGTTACAGTGCACCAGGCGCAATCCACATATGTGAAGTGAGTCCTTTATCAGCTAAAGCGAGCTGACTGTCATATACAGTTTTCCATGTTTCATAGAACTCTTTATATAGTTCGTGATTTTCAGTTACTGGTTCGAATGTTTGCTCCCACTGTACAAACTCTTCGGCAGTCTCTTCCATAGATGCATATATGCCAGCACCAACTCCTGCAGCAATCGCAGTTCCTAAAGCAGCTGCTTCTTTCACAACAGGTACTTTTACAGGAATACCAAGGACGTCTGATAAAATTTGTGGCCATAGTTTTCCTTTAGCGGCACCACCAGCAAAAACGACTTCAGAAGGGAATGTCCCTGTGAGATTTTCTATTAATTTTAAGTTTCCAAGTGTAACGAAGGCGGCATTTTCTTCAATAGCACGGAACAGTTCTTTTTTTCCACATTTGTCAGCGTCTAAACTTAAATTTAAAAAAGATGGTGCGGCATGACGCCAAGAAATGTAGTTCATAACGTTTGAAAAAGTAGGGATAATGCCATGTGAGCCGACAGGTACGTCTTTTGCTTGTTCTTCTAATAATTCATAAGCATCTACACCGAGTTTGTCAGCAAGTTTCTTTTCCTCTTGGCAAAAAGCGTCTCGAAACCAGCGCATAACGAGGCCTGGAAAAAAGGCAATCGTTTCATATTGCCATAGGTTACGTACGACGTGACAATTTATACGAATCGCAGCATGCGGATCTGGTATTGGCTCAGTAACATTCACTTCTTGTTGCCAAAAACTACCTCCGCATATTAATGTTTGATGTGGTTTCACGACTCCAGTTCCAAGTGATGCCATTTGAGCATCTCCGCCCCCGGCTACAACAGGAATTCCTTCACGTAATCCAGTTAATGCTGCACATTCTTTTGTAACATTACCAATCACAGTGCCAGCTTCATTTACTTTTGGTGAAAATAGTAAAGTTATACCACACTCTTTAGCTACATCGTTATCCCAATTTCTATTTTGTAAATCAAAGATTCCAGACGTACAACCGTTTGAAGGATCAATTTGCAGCACGCCGCTTAATTTATATAAGATCCAATCGTTTAACATTGTAAAAGAGTGAATAGAATTATAGACGTCGGGTTCATGTTTTTTTATCCAAAGTAGGCGAGGTAAAGCACCTAATGAAAAAGTTTGACCAGACTTTGTATATAAATCTTTTTCAAGATGTGACCGAATTTCTTTTAGTTCACTAACCTCCGCGGATGCACGCCCATCAACATTTGCACACGCCCATATTTCTTGCCCATTTTTATCATATAAAACAAAACCTTCTCGCATACTAGTAGCGCTAACAGCTTGAATGGAAGAGGGCGAGATATTACTTCTTTGTAAAACTTCTTTCGTGCATTGTTGTACCAGCTTCCAATTTTCTATTACATCAAAGTTCATAGAACCAGGGTAACGTGGGTCAGATTTATGAATCCATTCTTTTTGACTTACTGCAATTTGATTACCCTGTAAATCAAAAAGAACTGCTCGTATGCTTCCTGTACCAGCATCGAAAGCTAATAAATGGGACATTAACAATCACCATCCTTTCGTAATAAGGAGAGGGCAGTTTCCTCATCGGTAATTAATGTATGAATAAACTTTCCTTTTAAGGCACCATAAATTGCATCTATCTTTTCTATACCTCCAGCAACACCGACGACATGATTCATATTGCGCAAAATAGAGAGAGGCGTGCCAATTAGACGATTGTGATGCGAGAGCTCTAATAAATTGCCATTTGTATCATAAAACTGTCCTAAAATATCGCCAGCACCGTTTTGACTACGAATATATGTCATCTCACGTAATGTTAATTTTTCTTTTTTTACAATCGTAGCGTCTTGAGATAGTCCTCCAATACCGACAACAGCCGTATGAGCAAGTGAAGCGACATGAAGCATATCTTTTACACTCGGTTCTGATAGAATACTTTGTGCCATTTCGGTTGTAGACGCTAGAAACGGCGTAGGGATAATGTGAAGATCACCTTGCATGTAATGTAAATAGTTTTGTTTTCTCGGGAGATAGTGATTTACTCCGCCTGTTAACGTTACGATTGAGAGATTAATAGAACTTTCGAAATGAATGTTTTCTAGCATTTTGCTAATTGTTTCTCCCCAGCCAATACCGAGTAAATCTCCTTGCTGGAGCTGAGTTTCTAAATATTGTGCAGCAGCTTTTCCGAGAGAATCGTGATAATTGTTTACTGGGGTCGGGATAATAAAAGCATCTTTTAAGTAGAACTTTTTCATTAAGTCACGCTCAATACTTAAACAGTGCAAACCAGTCCCTTTTACGTGAAATGTAACGATACCTTCACTCCGCGCCTTATCTAATAACCGGACGACTTTATTTCTTGAAATATGAAGAAGTGAAGCGATTTCCTGTTGTGTTAATTGGTCCTTATAATAGTACCAAGCTACTTTCGTTAATAAATTCTCTTCAAAGTTCAGCTGAGTCATACTCTTCATCCCTTTCAACAATTGACCACAGCTTAAACATATGTACCATATATTTTGTTTATTCCAGTTGAAGCGATTAATAGTATGTAGAAAAAAGTGTTCTAGATATAAAAAAAGGAATATACAATGCTACAAAACAAGTAGAACAAATAATCATTTTCTCAAAAAATGTTCTGTATAAAGGCAGGTGACATCATGTGGAGAACGTACCTTTATTACAAGTAAAAAAAATGAGTAAGGCGTTTTTAAATCAACTTGTATTAAAAGAAGTGAACATTCAAGTAGAGCGCGGAGATATATACGCATTAGTTGGAGGGAATGGTGCTGGGAAATCAACATTAATGAAAATATTAACGGGGTTATATTCGTATGATGATGGAGAAATATATGTAAAAGGAACGAAGCAACAGTTTTCAAATCCGTCAGAAGCACACCGAAAAGGTATGTATTTAATACCGCAAGAACCGCTCATTTTTCCGCATATGACTATTGAAGAAAATATATGTATCGGGTTAAAAGAAAAGAAAAAGAAATTAAGAGTACAGATTGAGCAATTGATTAACAGTCTAGGGTGGGATATTGACCTTAATGAACTAGGAGGATCATTATCGATTGCGCAACAACAGTTAGTAGAAATTGTGAGAGGATTAATACGAGAAGCCGAGATTCTTATTCTAGATGAGCCAACATCGACATTAACAACTCACGAAATTAAGAGTCTTTTTGTGTTGATGAAAAGTTTACAAGAAAAAGGAATAGGGATGATTTATATTACGCATCGTTTTCCAGAAATCTTTGAAATTGCCAACAAAGTAGCAATACTACGTGATGGAATGATTGTAAGTCAAGGAGATGTATGTGACTATACATATGACATGCTGATGGAAGGGCTATTGCCAAAAGGGTATAAACAGAAAGAGAAAATAGAAGTAGTTCAAGAGACCACAAGGATGAAAAAAATATTAGAAGTGATTGATATAAATGGTCACGCATTCGAAAATATTTCATTCACTGTACATGCTGGTGAGATTGTAGGTATTGCTGGCATTGTTGGATCGGGCAGAACGGAATTAGCAGAAGCGATATTTGGATTGAAAACTGTAAAAACAGGGTCTATTTTATTAGATGGGAAATCAATTGATACATGTTCTTTGCATAAAAGGCTAGACGAAGGACTAGTTTATGTGCCGGAGGATAGGGCGAGGAATGGCATTTTCTCAATTGCTTCTGTTAAAGAAAATATTGCAGCAGCAAGTTTACAGCAAAATAATCGCTTTTTTATAAAACAAGAAAAAGAAAGCGCTTTAGTTAATTCGTTTATAGAACAGTTCCGAATTGTTGTACAGGATATGAATGAAGAACTGGCATCTTTATCAGGAGGTAATCAGCAGAAGGTCGTGCTTGCAAAGTATCTCGCATGTAATCCTAAAGTTATTATTCTTGATGAGCCGACTCGTGGAATTGATGCGAAAGCAAGGCTTGAAGTGTATGAGACGATCGAAAAAATGAAAAGGGAAGGACTCGCAATTTTATTAATCTCTTCAGATGTTGAAGAAATTGTTCAATTAGTAAACCGTGTATATGTAATGAGAAATGGACGATTTGTTTCTCATATGGAAAAAGAACAACTGAGTGTGAATGAAGTTACACGCCTTGCATACGGAGGTGTAGCGGAATGAAACGCATGCTAAAAATGCACGAAACGTCTATCATAACGTTACTACTAATTTATATAGCTATTGTAGGAATGATAAATCCTAGTTTTATTCAATTTAACTCGTTATCTTTAATGGTGAAATCAAGCGTTATTTTAGTCGTGTTAGCAATTGGCCAGTCGTTCGTCTTATTTACGAAAAATATAGATGTATCAGTTGGTTCAAGCATGGGGTTAAGTGCAGCAGTTTGCGGAATGTTGTTAACTGATGGATATCATGCATCTCTGTCCATACTTGCTGCTATTACACTTGGCGCTATTATCGGTTTCGTAAACGGGATGGGCGTTGCGAAGTTTCGAGTACCAGCCATTATTATGACATTAGGCATGTTAGGAATTATTAGGGGTGCCATGTTAATTTTTACAGGCGGGAAGTGGATTGAAGATATTCCAAACGATTTTAAGCAGCTGTCATCTATCGTCATTTTTGGTTTACCTATAACTGTATGGTTCGTTCTTATTATTTTACTACTACTATATTTCTTTTTAAGGAAAGTGCCATTTGGAAGATACTTTTATGCGGTAGGTGATAATGAAGATGGCGCGAGACTTATTGGTATACCTGTTAATAAAGTGAAAATATGTGCGTTTATGATTTCAGGCATAAGTGCTGCGCTCGCTGGTTGCATATTTGTTATGAATATCGGATTCGTTCCTAATCAAACAGGAACTGGGATAGAACTACAGGTTATCGCAGCTGCTGTACTAGGGGGAGTTCATTTAAAAGGAGGAACAGGTTCTATAGTTGGAGCTGCATTAGGAGCGATATTTTTAGAGGCGATAAGCAGTTCACTCGTCTTTTTAAAAATACCAGCATTTTGGAATAATGCTATTTCAGGTTTCTTATTATTGCTAATCGTCATATTAGATAGCGTTATGAAAAAGTGGAAGGCAGAAAGGAGGATGAATCTATGAAGTATGTATACAGATGGGAAGGTGTTCTAATTGTATTGCTTCTTATAGAATTCATTCTCTTTAGTTTAATCAATAGTGATTTCTTAAATATTAGTAATCTCCTTTTTAGTACAAATGATTTCCTATTTATCGCAATTGCGGCGATACCAATGACTTTTGTTATTGTAACAGGAGGAATTGATGTATCGGTCGGCTCAATAATGGGGCTCACTTCGATCTTGATCGGTGTACTTTGGATGAACGGAATACCTATTTTGTTTGCTGTCATAATCGCCCTAATAATTAGTTGTTTAGCAGGCGCTATAAACGGACTCATTATAAAAATGACAGATGTAGAACCACTCGTCGTTACACTCGGAACGATGTTTTTATACGGAGGAATTGCACTCGTTATTTCAGGAGGAGCAGGTGCTTCTGGGTACGAAGGAATAAGCGGTTTACCTGACACATTTGTACAACTGGCAAACGGTAGTTTTATAGGAATACCGAATTTATTATGGCTACTGATCGTATTAACAGTTTTATGTACTGTATTATTTCACCGAACTATATACGGGCGCCATGTAAAATTAACAGGTGCGAACGAGAATACTGCAAAATACACCGGGATTAAAACGAAAAAAGTAGTCATTATCGCTTACATATTTTCCGGGTTAGGAGGTGGATTAGGAGGTGCTTTCTTAACCGCATATTTTGGTTCCGCACGTGCTGATATGGGAAGTGAAACAATTTTACCAATCATTACAGCAGTCGTATTAGGCGGGACACTTATTACGGGGGGAAAAGGAAGTATTATTGGTACTGTACTAGCGAGTGTTTTTATTGGGCTCATGCAGTATGGCTTGCAAATGACGGGTTTAACAAATGAACAATCCAATGTAGTAATAGGTATTATCCTTATTCTTTCAGTTATTATGAGACATTTCAAATTACATCAATTCTTAGCGGAGAAAAGAAGGAATTTGCATAAGGGGGAAATGTCATGAAGAAAAAACTAGGGATTGTATTGATTGTATGTATTTGTTTAATCGGTTTAATTGCGTGTTCTAGCCAAACGGCAGATAAGAAAAAGGCTGATGATGTAAAATTTGCATTTATTCCGAAATTAACAGGAGTTGGTTTCTTCACATCGGGTGGTGAAGGGGCAAAAGAGATGGGAGATAAGTTAGGCGTGCAAGTGAAGTATGATGGAGCGTCTGAAGCGAGCGTATCAGGGCAAGTAAAGTATATAAATAATTTTATTAACCAAAACTATGATGCACTTATGGTTTCCTCTACATCAGTTGATGGTTTATCGCAATCACTACAACGTGCTAAGAAAAAAGGAATGACGGTGTTAACATGGGATTCCGATGTGAATCCGAAAGATCGTTCCTTTTATATAAGCCAAGGAACACCAGACCAACTTGCTAATTTATTAATAGAAATGACTTCCAAGCAAATTGGAGATAAAGGGAAAGTAGCATTTTTTTATTCTAGCCCAACAGTAACAGATCAAAACCAATGGGTAACGAAAGCGAAAGAAATTATTAAAGAGAAATATCCGAACTGGGAAATTGTAACGACGCAGTACGGTGAAAATAATGCGCAAAAGTCTCTGTCAGTAGGGGAGAATATTTTAAAAACGTACCCTGATATTAATGCGGTCATTTGTCCAGATGCAACGGCACTTCCGGCAATGGCACAAGCAGCTGAAAATTTAAAAATGGATAAAAAGGTTGTCGTAACTGGCTTCTCTACACCAAACGTTATGCGTGATTACGTAAAACGAGGAACTGTACAACAATTCGGATTATGGGACGTAAAACAACAAGGTGCACTCGCAACGTATGTAGCAAATGAAATTGTTGTAAAAGGGAAGAAGTTAAAAGTAGGGGATAGCTTCGAAGTAAAAGGAATTGGAAAAGTGAAAGTAGAGCCAAACTCCATTCAAGGATATGATTATGAGGCAGAAGGAAACGGAATTATCGTATTGCCAGAGCGAGTTGTATTTACAAAGGATAATATTGAAAAATATAATTTCTAGTAACGAAAAAACGTCCGAATGTATCGGACGTTTTTATTTCTTCATTAATTATGAACTGTTTCTTTTTCATTTAATCCAAGGGTACGACCTGTAGAAGTGTGAAGGTCTTGGAATAATCTTGGATTTTCTGTTAATGAAATGCCGTAAGAAGGAATCATTTCTTTTATTTTTCCTTCCCATTCTACCATTCGACTTGGGAAACATTTTTCTAATACTTCAAGCATAACATGAACGGCAGTAGAAGCACCCGGTGAAGCACCTAGTAATGCTGCGATTGATCCATCAGCCGCACTAACAACTTCTGTACCGAATTGAAGTGTTCCTTTACCGCCAGCATCAGTATCTTTAATTACTTGTACACGCTGACCAGCAACTACAATATCCCAATCTTCACTTTTCGCGTTCGGAATGAATTCGCGTAATTCTTCCATACGTTTTTCGTGTGATAACATAACTTGCTGAATTAAGTATTTTGTTAGTCCCATTTCTTTTACACCAGCAGCTAACATCGTTAAGACGTTATTTGGTTTTACAGAACCAATTAAGTCAAGGTTTGAACCAGTTTTTAAGAACTTAGGAGAGAACCCTGCGAATGGTCCGAACAGTAAAGCTTTTTTGTTGTCTATATATCTCGTATCTAGATGAGGTACAGACATTGGCGGAGCGCCAACTTTAGCTTTACCGTATACTTTCGCATGATGTTGCTCTACAACTTTTTGGTTTTTACATACCATAAATAGTCCACTTACCGGGAATCCACCAATATGTTTTGATTCAGGGATACCAGTCTTTTGAAGTAGGGGTAGGCTACCGCCACCGCCGCCGATAAAGACGAATTTAGCAGTGTGATGCTCAATTTTACCACTATTCATATCGTGTACTTTCACTTCCCACAAACCATTTTTCGTGCGTTTAATGTTTTCGACACTATGTTTGTAGTTTAGCTCGACATTTTTCGTTTTTAAGTAATCAAACAACATTCGTGTTAATGCACCAAAATTAACATCTGTTCCAGAGTCAATTTTCGTTGCCGCCATAGGCTCATTAGATGTACGACCTTCCATAATGAGTGGAAGCCATTTTTTTAATGTTTCAGGAGAATCGGAAAACTCCATTCCTTGAAACAGCGGATTTTTTGAAAGCGCTTCAAAACGGTTTTTTAGAAACTGCACATTTTTTTCACCTTGTACTAAACTCATATGAGGTAGAGGCATAATAAAATCTTGTGGATTACGAATTAATTTGCTTTTTACAAGATATGCCCAAAATTGTCTTGAAAGCTGGAATTGCTCATTCACTTTTACAGCCTTACTAATATCTATAGATCCGTCAGATTTTTCGGAAGTATAGTTCAGTTCGCATAGCGCAGAATGCCCTGTACCTGCATTATTCCATTCATTAGAGCTTTCTTCCCCGGCACTTGCGAGTTTTTCAAAAACTTTAATTTCCCATTCTGGTGCTAATTCTTTTAGCAATGAGCCTAACGTTGCACTCATAATTCCTGCACCAATTAAGATAACGTCTGTTTTTTGCTGCATGTTGCTCATGATAATCTCTCCATCCCCTATATTGGCAAAAAAGAGTAGGTGTTTACTGTGTCTAAGCCGTAAAAAGAAAACACCGCCTAGGCCCCACCTAGGTATTTACCTTTTTTGTCTCAATTATATAACCATCTCATACTCTATTATAATAATTAATAGACTAAAATATCTAGTGTTATCTGATAATTTTAAACTATTTAACGTTTTATTCGCCAAAAATCTTATTTAACAAGCTCTTTTAAGGTGATAAATAGAAAAAAATTACAGTTTGAAATTATCTCGAAAAAGCTTACGTATCCAAAAGTGGGTAGAAAGGATACCTTTTTTATGGGACTTTTTTCAAAACCTATTGTATGATTATTCTGAAAGTTAAAAGGAGGGATACACATGCGTACACAAGAACAAATCGCAAACTTATTTCGAAATTTTTCAATAAAGGAATGTAAAGGGTCAAGTGACTTATATGAATATTTATCAATGAAAATTGCTGAAGATGAGGAAGTACTTACACTATCGTCCTATGCTCAGATAGGTCAACCAGTCCCAAACTTATTATTAGGTGCAGTACATTATTTATTGTTAGCAGGGAAAGAACATCATGTAAAAACGTATTATAGTAGCTTAGTTGAACATGCTAATACGGATTTAGATCAAGCTTTTAATCATTTTAAAGATTTCTGTAAAATGTACAGAGAAGAAATGATTAATTTATTACAAACGAAACTCGTTCAAACGAATGAAGTAAGACGATGTGCGTACTTATATCCAAGTTTCAGTTACATATTTAACAAAGTGAATAAACCGTTAGCGTTAATAGAAATTGGGACAAGTTCTGGATTACAATTATTTTGGGACCAATATAGCTATTCGTACGGTACAGATGAAACATACGGAAATATAAACTCGAATGTACATGTAACTTCTGAAATAAGAGGGGAGAATGTGCCTCATTTATTAAAAGAAAGTCCACCTGTCGTAGAAAGAATTGGACTAGATTTACATGTAAACGATTTACATAGTGATGAAGATTATTTATGGCTACGTGCACTCATTTGGCCAGAACATAAAGAAAGGCTTGAACTGTTTGACAAAGCTGCATCTTTAGTAAAAAATAAATCTGTTCAATTAATAGAAGGAGACGGTGTAGAGTTATTACCATCTATTATTAAACAAATAAGTGAAGATGCTGTTATCTGCATTTTCCATACACACGTCGCCAATCAAATACCAGAACAAGTAAAACGTAAGCTGGAAAAACAAATCCAAGAAATCGGTGCAAAGCGTGATGTATTCCATCTTTATAACAACATGTGGGACCGGGACCTTCATATTGATTATTATATTAACGGAAACGAATATCGTGAAACGGTTGGAGAAACGGAAGGGCATGGGAGATGGTTTAGCTGGAAGCTTGGGAATGAGACGCTTATTTAGATTAATAGGGGCGCCCTCACTTGTAAAAGGTGAGGGTATAGGTTCAAGCATTGATTAAATGACTAATGAATAAATTTATTAGTACTATACAAAAAACTCTTGGGAGAAATTCTAAGCATTTTTTGTATTACATTTAAACCCCATAATGGATCATGTACTTTTGTTCTGCTACAGCTTGTACAATTTTTGAAGCTAATTCATTCAGCTCATCAGATTTTTTGAAGAACTTTGAAGATGTAACTGTTTCATAGAAAATTGCTAATGATTCAGGAGGGAT
The DNA here is from genome assembly GCF_038005585.1 of Bacillus sp. FSL W8-0519. Lineage (NCBI taxonomy): Bacteria > Bacillati > Bacillota > Bacilli > Caryophanales > Bacillaceae > Bacillus > Bacillus sp. FSL W8-0519. The sequence continues at coordinate 2,848,676 of NZ_JBBOTL010000001.1, read as the reverse complement.
AATTGTAATACCCCAATAAGCTAAACCATATTCCTGATTTTTTACTGTATGAAAGTAGGTTTTCATAATTGATAAATTTTGACTTAAATTACTGATAATATCATCATCAACAGAAACACAATCATATTTCTCTGGTGTATAATCGTTGTAACTTTTTTGAGAATCAAATTCTTCAATTATTCCAAAATCATGGACACATGCCATCATTATCGTCCTTTCAAATTTAATAAAATGATTTCTATTAAAGTAAAATGGTCATTCGTTTAAGTGTAATAGAAATAGTTATGTAGTTCATAAAATATCGTCGGTTCTCCTTCGGGAAGACAGTTTATTTATCGATAAACTCATCGGGAGTCCAAGTGGCGATTTCATTCCCAGGTGCAGCAACTACAAGCCATTGCTCATATTGGACACCAGCTTGCCAACATTCATAATAATCATGAAAACCATTTACAAAAATAATTTGTCCACTCTCTAATGTAACAATTAAATAAGGGCTTTCTAAGCCGAGTTGTATATTGGTAACTTTTTGTCTTCTTATCTCAAATATTCTCCCATATTCTTCTTCCTCAGAATAATCTTCAAATTCATTTTCATGTAATGGATATCTTTTTGGAGGTTTATTAAATAAACATCATTTTGATTCGATATTGATATATAATTGTCCGTCATAATCAACGGAGTCGTGAAAGTTTGTGAAATGAATCTTTATAGCGCCTGGAGAAATACCAAATTGTAATCCATCAACTTGTGATCCGATGAATAGATTTTTCAACACTTTCTCAGCGTGAATTTTATCCTCTTTATTCATTCTTGAAATCCTCCTTTTAAAAAAATATATCTTATATTCTTATTGTAATAAATAAATTTTTATGTAAAATGAACTTTTTGCAAAAAACGAGCGAATGTAGTGTGAAAGATCATGAGGGGGCTATAGTCGCTCGTAAGTTTATTTTGGTGGGAATTGCGACAACTATTTAGTGTGAAGACGGATATGAAACGTTTATAGAAGATAAGGAGACTTATAATATATAGAATTAGAAATAAGAATTTGATAGTATTGGAGTAAGGAGTTTTAATAGCAGTATATTAAGTGGTACTAATATACTGTTGCAAATGCTTCCGTAAATTTATGGAAGCATTTGATAGAATTCAAAAAATATAATGGAGGCTCATATGAAAAAAGTAATTGGCGCAGCAACAGCAACTGTTTTCGGATTGGGAGCATTTACTACAACTGCTACTGCAGAAACGATCGTAACAGCAGATGTACTCAACGTACGTGAAAAACCGACTACAGAATCAAAAGTGGTCGAAAAAGTAAAAAACGGGGAAGAGTTAAAAGTCATCAATACCGAAGATGGCTGGTCAAAAATTGAGTTAAATGGTAAAGAAGTATTTGTAAGCTCGGAGTTTACGAAAGATATTTACCATGTAACAGCAGATTTGTTAAATGTACGTTCTGAATCAAACACAGAATCAAAAATTCTTGGCAGACTGAAAAAAGATGATGTAATTGAATCAACGAAGCAAGTAAAAGACGGATGGCTACAATTTGAGTATAAGGGAAAAACAGCTTATGTAAATGTTTCTTTCTTATCAAGTAAAGCACCAATTGAAAAAAAGGCTGACGAGAAAACGAAGCAAGTAGCGAAAGTACAAAAATCGGTGAAAGCTAAGGAAGAAGCTAAAACACAGAAGATAACAAAGGCAAAAGAAACAATAAAACCTAAGGAAGAAGTGAAAGTGCAAGAAGTAGCGAAACCTAAGGAAGAAGTGAAAGTGCAAGAAGTAGCGAAACCTAAGGAAGAAGTGAAAGTGCAAGAAGTAGCGAAACCTAAGGAAGAAATGAAAGTACAAGAAGTAGTAAAACCTAAGGAAGAAATGAAAGTACAAGAAGTAGCGAAACCTAAGGAAGAAGTGAAAGTACAAGAAGTAGCGAAACCTAAGGAAGAAGTGAAAGTGCAAGAAGTAGTAAAACCTAAGGAAGAAGCAAAAGTGCAAGAGATAGCCAAAGCTAAGGAAGAAGCAAAAGTGCAAGAGATAGCCAAAGCTAAGGAAGAAGCAAAGGCACAAGAGATAGCAAAGGCTAAGGAAGAAGCAAAAGCGCAAGAAATAGCCAAAGCTAAGGAAGAGGCGAAAGCACAAGAGATAGCCAAAGCTAAGGAAGAAGCAAAAGCACAAGAGATAGCCAAAGCTAAGGAAGAGGCGAAAGCACGAGAAATAGCAAAGGCTAAGGAAGAAGCGAAAGCACGAGAAATAGCCAAAGCCAAGGAAGAGGCAAAAGCACGAGAAGCACTAAAGGCAAAAGAAGAGTCTAAAAATAACGCGCAGTCTGCTAAACGTGAATTAACGGTGGTGGCGACAGCATATACTGCTGATCCGAGTGAGAATGGTACATATGGTGGACGCGTTTTAACTGCGATGGGGCATGATTTAACGGCTAATCCAAATATGAGAATTATCGCAGTAGATCCGAAAGTAATCCCATTAGGATCTAAAGTATGGGTAGAAGGTTATGGAGAAGCAATCGCTGGAGATACCGGAAGTGCAATTAAAGGTAATCGCATTGATGTATTAATGGGTTCAAAAAGTAAAGCGATGAATTGGGGAAGACAAACAGTTAAAGTGAAGATTTTATAATAAATCTAGAATATAACATAATGAAAATAAGACTGACATATTCTGTCGGTCTTATTTTCATACCATCACATCATTAAGAATCGCATCAAATATATCTTTTTGCGTGAAGTTATCTGTAAAAATAGTTTCTCTAGTAACTTCAATTGTATCGTGCGGATTATACCATTTTTGTAGGGAATCCTCACCAAATTCATGCCGCTTTTCCCTTGTGTTATGTCGTCGAATCGTTTCTTTTAACGATAAATCAAAGTAATATGTATACGCGTTTCCTTCAAAAAAATGTATTAATTCTTTCAGCATATCACCGTATCTACGACTGTTTAAAATACCTTCTAAAATAACAAACTCACATTTCCCTTTTCCGTACTTTGTAATTTCAAATAGTAAATTGTGTGATAAATTACCGATCGTGTCGTGTACTCTAAGCATATCTCTACGTACAACATCCTGTGATACTAAAAGTGTGCCTTGTCCGAAATGTTCTTGTAGTTGCTTTGCGATTGTTGTTTTACCACTTGCGGAGTTTCCTCTAAGGATGATTAATGTTGATTTTATAGGATTAGACATAATGTATTCCCCCAACGTGAATGATTATATAGAAAATTTTAACAAATGAAACGTAGAAATTGTATAATTAATATGATGTAAATAAAAAAGGTGGGGCGAAATGGAAGCGAATTTAAATAAGGCGCAACCAATTTGGAAACGAACATGGTTTCGCTATCTTGGGGTATTTATAATTTTACAATTGTTGTTTATTATTTGTGAAGTAACTGCATGGGCACCAAACTTTAGACCTGGCGGAGAATTTTTTAATAGAGTATTAAATTCTCAATTTTTCACAGAATGGTTCACTCCATATGAAATTCCTCATTTTAATGTGTTTACAGCATTTTTTGCCATTACATTGTTACCATACGCACTAATAGGTGCAATGAAAGATTTCACTACAAGAAAAAATATAAAGAATTAAAAAGAGGTACTATATGTTATTTCAAAAAGATAATGTATCGGTTAGGTACGTAGTAGAAGAGGATGCACCAATCATTTCAAAATGGTTAACAGACCAAGAAGTACTTCAATATTACGAAGGACGAGATAACCCGCAATCAGTAGAAATGGTACTGGAGCATTTTATACATAATCCAAATAGTCATGAAAAAAGATGCTTAATAGAGTTTGATGGTGTGCCGATCGGTTATATTCAAATGTATCCAGTTGATTCGGAGTGGAAAACTTTATATAGCTATGAAGCATCACAAAATGTATGGGGGATGGATCAATTTATTGGAGAACCAACTTATTGGGGAAAAGGAATTGGAACAAAATTTGTTAAGGCCGCAATTACATACATTTTGAGCGGAATAGGAGCAGAAGCAATCGCAATGGACCCGAAAGTAAATAATGAACGTGCAATAAAGTGTTATGAAAAATGTGGATTTAAAAAGGTGAAGATTTTAAAGGAACATGAACTGCATGAAGGGGTATTAGAAGATTGTTGGATGATGGAATATAAATAAAAGGGAGCTGCGCGATATGAAAAAAGCATTAATAGTAATCGATGTACAAGCAGGTATGTATACAGCGGGAATGCCAGTACATAATGGGGAAAAGTTTTTAGAGACATTACAAGAGCTTATTGAGAAATGCCGTTCAAATGATATTCCGGTAATTTATGTGCAACATAATGGACCGAAAGACCATCCGTTAGAAAAAGGTACAGACGGGTGGAAAATCCATGCGGCAATTGCTCCACTAGAAGGGGAGTGTGTGGTTGAAAAAACGACTCCAGATTCATTCCACAAGACGAACCTAAAAGAAGTATTGCAAGACAAGGGAATCGATCATGTTATCATTTCAGGAATGCAAACGGAGTACTGTGTGGATACGACAACGCGAAGAGCGTTTAGTGAAGGGTATAAAGTAACGTTAGTGAGCGATGCACATAGTACGTTTGATACAGAGGTGTTACGTGCTGAAGACATTGTGAAGCATCATAACGTAGTGTTTGGAGCGTTTGCTAATGTTGTTACGTTAAAAGATTTGAAAGAAACTGTCTCTAAATAAGAGGCAGTTTTTTATTAGAGGAAATCGTGTCAAATAATGTCGGTAAGTCGATATCCTTTGTCGAAACGTCGATATATTGCAATAATCGTTGATATATTTGAAAAATCGTTCATATAATTTCACGTACCATAATGAAAACACAAAAAAGGAGCACCACATAATTAAAAAGGGCGCTCCTGTATCAAAATATTACTTCTTCTTATCTTTATCCAATATATTCTGTTCTTCCGCAAACTCCGTACCATATGCGAAGCGACGATTAATACGAATATTATCGTTGTGGTGCTTTGTATGAGAGTTAGAGAAGCGATGAACGATTACTTCTGATAATGTGAAGACAATTGCGGAAAGGATGCTTCCCCATGCAATTTGCATGTAGTTGTCTAATAAAATATTACCGAAAATCCATACGCTTAAATACGTTAGTAAGAAATCCGACATAATAGCACCGGTATTACCGATTCGATTTAATATGATTTTATCAACGAACATATAAGATACGATTGTAACAAAGAGACTGAACGAAATAATTTGGACGAACGTTGCTGGGAAAAATAAAGCGAGTCCGATACTAAATGCGATAATGCACGATATAAACTTGATAAGCACTACTGTGAAATCATTCAAAATTTACACCTCCGTTTTATCCATAGTTTTGCAATAAATATAGGAGTTCATACATTGTAACGGATATATTTACATAAAACTTTTTCATGTCAATTATTTGTCTAAATATTAAAAAAACAAAGGGAAAATGTTATAGTAAAATGAGAGTATATGACATTTTTAGGTAAGGGGGAATCCTCGGTGTGGATTACTTCAGAAGTAGAAATTCCAGACGAGTTAATTGATCATCTTGAAAAAGGAAAGTTAGTGCTATTTGTTGGAGCGGGAGTTTCTATGAAAGGGAAATCAAACTTACCGAATTTTGATGATTTAGTTGATGAAATTGCAAAAACGTTATATGTCGAAAAACGTGAAATTACAGAACCGCATGATTATTATCTTGGTAAAATTGCGAAAACAAAAGATGTACACCAAGTTGCAAGAGATTTAGTTCATATTGAAAAGTCAAAGCCGAATCCGCTTCATTATGCGATTCCGAGGTTGTTTCCTTTAGATACAGAAGTCCGCATTGTAACAACAAATTTTGATCGACATTTTACAACTGCGATAAAAGAAATGAATAGAGAATTAAACGTATATTACGCACCTGCGTTACCTACAGGTAGAGCGTTTAAAGGACTTGCTTACATACATGGCAATATAGAACAAGAAAAAGAAGCGTTAATTTTAACAGATGGTGATTTTGGAAGGGCTTACTTGACAGAAGGATGGGCAAGAAGGTTTTTAGTTGATTTATTCTCGAATTATACCGTTTTATTCGTTGGATATAGCCATAATGACCCAGTAATGAAATATTTAGCAACTGGTTTACCACCAAGTACAAGACGTTATGCATTTGTCGCACAAGGGGAAAATACGTACCACTGGGAGCATTTAGGAATACGGCCGATTGTATATCCGAATAAAGGTAATAATCATCAATCTCTCGTTAAAGCAGTAAAACGATGGGCGGAGTTAATGGGGGATAATTATATTACAAAACGAATGCGAATTCGTGACATAGTAACAGTACCGCCGTCAGTAGAGCAGGAACAATTATCATACATAAAACAATCTATAAAAAAAATTGAAACAGTCCGCTACTTCGTTGAATTTGCTCACGATTATGAATGGGTGGAATGGCTTGAAGCGGAAGGGAAATTACAAAATTTATTTTTAATTACATCAAACTATAATGAGGTAGATGAATTACTTGCAAAATGGTTAGTGGAACAATTTCTTTTTAGTCATCAAAAAGAATTATTTCAATTAATTTTTAAAAATCATTCTAAACTATCTCCGTTATTATGGAGAACAATTTGTAGCTACTTAAACGAAACGAAAATGAAAATGGACCCGTTGTTGTTTGCAAGGTGGACACTGCTTTTATTAGAAACAGCTGAAAAAGATAGTAAATCGATCGAAACAATTTCTTACTTACTGCAAAAATGTTATTTTCCTGAGCATAAAGAAATCGCTTTATTGTTACTAACGTTTATTTTGGACGGCAAACTTAAGTTGAAGCGTGAAAGAAAGTGGGGAAATGATACCGGGGAATCAATAGAACTTGAGGAATCGAGTCGTTTACCCGTGTCTACATTTTCTTTTGTGGAGCAAATTTGGAATAAAAAGATGAAACCGCATATTTCCTATTATGCCGTTCCAATTATGATGATGGGAATAGAGAAGATGCGGATGTTATCACTAAGGCAAGCGGCACTGAAAAAAAGGGATAAGGAAAATGTGGAAAAAGAGTTTCAGCAAAATGATCTAGCGTTTTTAATTCAAATTGTAAAAGAATGTTTAACCTATCTATGTGAAAACGATGAGAAAAAAGCAAATTATTATATTACAGAAATGATAGAAGCAAACAGCGTACTTCAAAATCGAATTGCAATTGATGCGATGAATAAAAATGTATTTGTTAGCGCCGATGAGAAAATGAAATGGTTGTTACAGGAAGGAATTCTTTTAGACGTCACGTATAAACACGAAGTTTTTCAACTTATAAAAAATCATTACGCACTCTCTTTAGAAAAAACAAAGGAAGAAGTCATTCAAATTGTATTAAAGGACCTTGCGGAGGAAAGAGCATTTGATGTTTGTTTCGTGTTGGATTTATTATTCACTTGTGATTCGAATAGTCCATCTACGGCAAAAGGTTACGAGTTAATGAAGCAAAAACATCCTCATTTTCATTCTGAGCGATACAGTGTACAAAAGAAAGAGGCGGCAGAACAAAGTATTACTTGTAATGTGACAGCTGATGGATTATTGCAACTAAAAGACGATGAAATTATGAAGCAAGTTCAGCAATTTTCTCAAGATGGTGTTTTTGAACAACGTCATTTTTTAGAGATGTTATCGAAAGCATGTAAATTGAATACAGAATGGAGTATTTCATTTGCATATCAATTAGTTGGAATGCACGAAATAAGTAATGAAGTATGGTTTGTTTGTATTAGGGAGTGGCGAAATAACCGAGGACTGACAAATGAACAAATACAAAAAGTTATTCCTCTATTACAGAAATTCGTTAGAAATACAGCTTTTCATTGGTTAATTAGTAGCTTTCTATATGAAATTAGTAATCGATTAGAAGAGTTAGAGGAAAATAGTATACGCAATGTAAAGCGGTTTGCTTTTTCGGTATTCCCTCAAGTCATGAAAAGTGACACGGATTTTAAGCTGGCAAAACAAGATTTTTACAATGAATCGATTCAGCATCCTGTTGGGAAAATGACAGCAGTATTATTAAAACTGTTATCATATGATCATTTATACGATCGTAATGTGTATGAATATTTATTTTTGTTTGAAGAACAAGTAAGAATTAGTACAGAACGAACAAATTTTATGATAGCTCGTTTAGTAGCAGATATTACATTTCTTTATCATATTGAGAAGCAATGGTGCCGAAAATATTTGTTACCGTACTTAGAGTTAAAGAAGGAAAATGAGATTACGAAATATGCATGGGCTGGCCTATGTTACACACAAATCAATTTACCTTTATTTACAGAAATGAAGCGATTTATTAAGTATGCGGTAGAACATTTGAAAGTATTACATCCGCATACGAGGGAAGCTTTCTTAAAATGGCTCAGTTTTGTATTTATTAAATGTGTACTGTATTGGGAACAAAAAACAGACTGGTTATACCCTTTACTTATACGAGAAAATGAAGAAAATAAAATTAAATTTATGCAGTTCTTATGCTATTATGTCAAAACGTTAAGTGCAAAAGAACAACAAAAATTTTGGGCAGCTTGGCTCAGTATATTTTTGCGAGAGCGACCGAAAATGGGGGGAATCACAGCTAGAGAATATGTAATGCTTTTACGTATTATTTTATTTATGGATGAAATAGTAGAAAGAGGATTATCTATCATTTGTAAAACATTTTTGGACGTGGGTGGAAAAGGGAATCAAACGGAGTTAAAACAGTTATTTCATGAAATACTTGAGAAGACAGAGAGTATAAAAATGTATAAAGAGTTGTATGCAAACGTATTTTTCACTTTACTGCAAACGCTTCAGGAAGCTAATTTACTTGAAACGGAAATCATTCAAATAAAAGAATTATTAATTGGATATAGAGTAGAAAAATGTGTAATAAATGCAATAGATAATGAGATAATTCGCATCGGAATTGTTCTGGAGAATTTACAAGAAGAAATGTAGGGCAAAAATGTAATTTAAAAAAATATATAAAAAGTTGTTGACAGTGTTTTGAAAAGCGTTCTATAATACGAATCATACTTATTCAATTTCAAAAAACATTTGAATAAACAAAGTGCAATGAAGAGATCACAGTAGTGGTTAGTCTTACTGTAACAGAGAGCTGGTGGTTGGTGTGAACCAGTACAGAGATAATCATGAATTACAGTCTTGGAGCATCTTTTTCGTAGTAAAGATAGTATTGTCTTTATGAAGAAAAAGCGGTCAATTGATCGTTAACAGTGAAGAGAGGTAGACAGAAATTTAGTCTACAACTAGGGTGGTACCGCGATAAATATCGTCCCTACTGATTTATTCAGTAGGGACTTTTTGTATTTTAGTGGCCCAACTTGAAAATTAAATATGTATGCGTTGAAAGGAAAAGCAGTAGTTGTTGTTTCCCTGTAACAGAGAGCTGGTGGTCGGTGTGAACCAGTACAAAAACAAGAGCGAATTACAGTCCTAGAGCATCTTTTTCGTAGTAAAGATAGTATATATCTTTATGAAGGGAAAGACGGTCAGATGATCGTTAACAATGAAGAGAGGTAGACGAAAGAAGTCTACAACTAGGGTGGTACCGCGATAAATATCGTCCCTACTGATTGCATCAGTAGGGATTTTTTGTACAAAAAAAGTGGGTTTTTAACTAGTAGAGAGTGTCTTTGTACGAATGATTAGTTTAAAATAAGAAGAGGTATCGATTCCACTTTAAATTTGTATAATTGACCAGTTCAGAAAATAGAGAATTTTTCATTCTCTTACTATACTTTTAAAACATTAGAGGAGGATTTCCAAATGGCAAATCATGAATTAGATCAATTACGTAAACAGGTAGATGAAATTAACTTACAACTATTACACCTTTTAAACAAACGTGGTGAAATCGTTCAAAAAATTGGGGAGCAAAAGCAAGTACAAGGTACGAAACGTTTTGATCCAGTACGTGAGCGTGAAGTACTTGATATGATCGCTGAGAATAACGAAGGACCATTCGAAACGTCAACGGTTCAACATATTTTCAAAACAATCTTCAAAGCTAGCTTAGAATTACAAGAAGATGATAACCGTAAAGCATTACTAGTATCACGTAAAAAGAAACAAGAAAACACAATCGTTGATGTAAAAGGTGAATTGATTGGTAACGGCACACAAACGTTCATCATGGGACCTTGTGCGGTAGAAAGCTTAGAACAAGTTCGCCAAGTAGGGCAAGCGATGAAAGACCAAGGCTTAAAATTAATGCGCGGTGGTGCTTTCAAACCGAGAACATCGCCATACGATTTCCAAGGTTTAGGAGTAGAAGGATTACAAATTTTACGCCAAGTAGCAGATGAATTCGACTTAGCAATCATTAGTGAAATTTTAAATCCAAATGATGTTGAAATGGCATTAGACTACGTTGATGTAATTCAAGTTGGTGCACGTAACATGCAAAACTTCGATTTACTACGAGCTGTAGGTAAAGTTAACAAGCCAGTATTATTAAAACGTGGATTAGCAGCAACAATTGATGAGTTCATTAATGCAGCAGAATACATCATTGCACAAGGTAACGACCAAATTATTCTATGTGAGCGTGGTATCCGCACATACGAAAGAGCAACACGTAACACATTAGACATTTCAGCAGTACCGATTTTAAAGAAAGAAACACATTTACCAGTTGTTGTTGACGTAACGCATTCAACTGGACGTAGAGATTTATTATTACCAACAGCGAAAGCGGCTCTTGCAATTGGCGCAGATGCAGTAATGGCTGAAGTACATCCAGACCCTGCAGTTGCATTATCAGATTCTGCACAACAAATGGATATTCCAGAATTCCATAAATTCATGGAAGAGTTAAAAGGATTCAAAAATAAATTATCTTAATTCCATATCATATATGCGCTGAAGAGGAAACAGTAGTGCTTATCTCACTGTTAAAGAGAGCTGATGGTTGGTGTGAATCAGTACAAAGGTAAGCATGAATTACAGCCTTGGAGCATCTTTTTCGTCAAGTTTTGATGGGAAAGACGGTCTAATGATCGTTAAAGAAGAAGAGAGGTAGACGAAAGAAGTCTACAACTAGGGTGGTACCGCGATGAACATCGTCCCTACTGAGCGCTCAGTAGGGACTTTTTTGTACAAAAAAATAGTAAAGGGGCAAGAGAAATGAGATACATTACAGCTGGAGAATCACATGGACCGCAGTTAACAGTTATTTTAGAAGGTGTACCAGCAGGTTTAACGCTGGCGGCGGAACATATTAATAAAGAATTATTAAGAAGACAAAAAGGGCACGGACGCGGAAGACGTATGCAAATTGAAACAGATACAGTTGAAATTGTAAGTGGTGTTCGTCATGGGATGACACTTGGCTCACCCATTACGTTAATCGTAAAAAATGATGATTTCAAACATTGGACGAAAGTAATGGGTGCAGAGCCAATTTCGGAAAAAGAAAGTAAAGAAATGAAACGTACAATTACGAAACCACGTCCAGGACATGCGGATTTAAACGGGGCAATTAAATACGGTCACCGTGATATAAGAAACGTACTAGAGCGCTCATCTGCAAGAGAAACGACAGTTCGTGTAGCTGCTGGTGCAGTTGCGAAACAAATTTTAAAAGAATTAGGCGTAGAAATAGCAGGGCATGTACTTGAAATTGGTGGAGTAAAAGCAAAACATATTTCAAACTTGTCAATTGAAGAAATTCAAACAATTACTGAAAATTCACCAGTTCGATGTTTAGATAAAACAGTAGAACAAGAGATGATGGATGCGATTGATAACGCAAAAAGTAGCGGAGATTCAATCGGTGGTATAGTTGAAGTTATTGCAGAAGGTATGCCAATTGGCGTCGGTAGTTACGTTCATTACGATCGTAAATTAGATGCAAAACTTGCTGGTGCGATTATGAGTATTAATGCATTTAAAGGTGCTGAAATTGGCGTTGGTTTTGAAGCGGCAAGACAGCCAGGAAGTAAAGTGCATGATGAAATTTTATGGGATGAAGAACAAGGATACACGAGAAAAACGAATAATGCCGGCGGTTTAGAAGGCGGTATGACAACGGGAATGCCAATTGTCGTAAGAGGTGTAATGAAACCAATACCTACATTATACAAACCGTTAGCAAGCGTTGACATTGATACGAAAGAAGCATTCCAAGCGAGTATTGAAAGATCTGATAGCTGTGCAGTACCAGCAGCAGGTGTAGTAGCTGAATCTGTTGTAGCATGGGAACTTGCACATGCACTAGTCGAACAATTCGGAAAAGATCGTATGGAATTAATTCAACAAAACATTACGCAACATAATAAATACGCAAAAGAATTTTAATAAAAAGGTGGTTTTAACATGCAAGTAAAAGAGCAACTATCATCATTACAACCATATAAACCAGGTAAATCACCTGAACAAATGAAAGAAGTGTACGGAGATCATTCGTTTGTTAAATTAGCATCGAATGAAAATCCATTCGGCTGTTCACCACGAGTTTTAGATGAGTTGCAAAAATCGTGGTTGGATCATGCTTTATATCCTGACGGAGGTGCTACAACGCTCCGTCAAACAATTGCAAATAAGTTACATGTGCAAATGGAACAAGTACTTTGCGGTAGTGGTTTAGATGAAGTCATTCAAATAATAAGCCGTGCAGTACTAAAAGTAGGTGATAACATCGTAACGGCTGGAGCAACATTCCCGCAGTACCGTCATCATGCAATTATAGAAGGTTGCGAAGTGAAGGAAGTTGCGTTAAATAACGGTGTATACGACTTAGACGAAATTTCTTCAGTAGTAGATAACAATACAAAAATCGTATGGATTTGTAATCCAAATAACCCGACAGGCACATATGTGAATGACCGAAAATTGACTCAATTTATTGAAGGCATTAGTGAAAATACGTTAATTGTCATTGATGAAGCGTACTATGAATACGTAACAGCAAAAGATTTTCCAGAGACATTACCGCTTTTAGAAAAACATAAAAATATTCTTGTACTTAGAACGTTTTCTAAAGCGTACGGATTAGCTTCTTTCCGCGTTGGATATGCGGTTGGACATGAAGAGTTAATCGAAAAATTAAATGTCGTACGTTTGCCATTTAACGTATCTTCATTAGCACAAAAAGCAGCGACGATTGCTTTTGGTGATGAGGAGTTTATTGAGGAAATAGTTCGTGTAAATACAGAGGGATTACAACAATACGAGAGCTTTTGTAAGGAACATGATATTCCATTTTATCCATCGCAAACAAATTTCATCTTTTTGCCAGTTGAGAATGCTGGAGAGATTTATGAAGCTTGTGCACACGCAGGATTTATTATTCGTCCGTTCCCAAATGGCGTCCGTATTACAGTCGGAACAAGGGAGCAAAATGAAGGAGTGATTTCAGTGTTACAACAACACTTTGAAAATAAAAAAAGAAAGTCTCGAGATGAGGCAAATGCATAAGAAGGTAGTATTAATTGGAACTGGTTTAATCGGAGGCTCTCTCGCATTAGCAATTAAGAAAGAGCACGATGTAACGATAACAGGTTATGATATATTTCAAGAACAAGTAGAGCGTGCAAAAGAATTACACGTAGTAGATGAAATAGCAGTAGATTTACAACATGCATGTGAAGAGGCACATTTAATTGTTTTTGCTTCACCAGTTGAAGAAACGAAGAAGTTATTACACAAATTAGCGTCATTTCGTTTACGAAAAGATGTTATTGTAACCGATGTTGGTAGCACAAAAGGAACAATTATGAATGAAGCGGAAGCTTTATTTTCAAAGGAAATTTCTTTCATTGGTGGACATCCGATGGCAGGTTCTCATAAAACGGGAGTTGAAAGTGCAAAAGCGCATTTATTTGAAAATGCATTTTATATTTTAACGCCAATGAATCATGTGCCAAATGAACCTGTGGAAGAGTTAAAAGATTGGTTAAAAGGAACAGGGTCACATTTCCTTGTTTTAAATACAGAAGAACATGATTATGTAACAGGGATCGTTAGTCATTTCCCGCACCTTATTGCCGCTGGATTAGTAAAGCAAGTGGAGAAACATGCAGGAGATAATCCACTTATCCATCAGCTAGCTGCTGGAGGTTTCAAAGACATTACACGTATCGCATCTAGTAGTCCGAAAATGTGGAGTGATATTGTTAAGCAAAATCGAGAGCATTTAATGGTATTATTAAAAGAGTGGATCTCTGAAATGGAAGATTTATATGATACAGTTTCTAGCGGAGATGCAGGCGAGATTCAAAACTATTTTGCGGATGCGAAAGAATACCGTGACTCTTTACCGGTAAGAAAGAGAGGGGCGATTCCTGCCTATCACGACTTATACGTCGATGTTTTAGATAAAGTAGGGGCATTGGCTCACATTACAAGTATTTTAGCGCGCGAAGAAATTAGTATTACGAACTTGCAAATATTAGAAGCACGTGAAGGATTGCTTGGGGTATTACGTATTAGCTTCCAACGAGAAGAAGATCGTATGAAAGCAAAGCTAGCGCTTGGAGAAGAAAAATACCAAACGTATGAAACAATTTAAATGAGAAGGTGAAAACGTGAAGGAAAGAACAATACAACCTGTTAATAACGGATTAAATGGCAATATTACAATTCCAGGAGATAAATCGATTTCTCACCGCGCTGTCATGTTCGGTGCGATTGCAGAAGGAAAAACAACAATTAAAGGTTTCTTGCCTGGTGCAGACTGTTTAAGTACGATTTCTTGTTTTAAAGAAATGGGAGTAGACATCGTACAAAACGGTGATGAAGTCACTGTAGCTGGTAAAGGATTAGAAGGTTTACAAGAACCGAAAGCTGTATTAGATGTTGGTAATTCTGGTACAACTATACGTTTAATGTCAGGAATTTTGGCAAATACACCATTTTTCTCTTGCGTACAAGGTGATGCGTCTATTGCAAAAAGACCGATGAAACGTGTAACAAATCCATTAAAACAAATGGGTGCAAACATTGATGGCCGCGAAGAAGGAACGTTTACACCGCTAACAATACGTGGTGGGGATTTAAAAGCAATTGAATACACTTCCCCGGTAGCAAGCGCACAAGTGAAATCAGCTATTTTACTTGCAGGACTTCGTGCAGAAGGTGTAACAGCTGTTACAGAACCACATATTTCTCGCGATCATACGGAAAGAATGCTTGAAGCATTTGGCGTCAAAGTAACTCGCGAAGGAAAGACAGTGAAACTAGCAGGTGGACAAAAGTTAACAGCGACGGATGTTCAAGTACCAGGTGACGTATCATCAGCTGCCTTTTTCTTAGTAGCAGGTGCAATTATTCCAAATAGTAAACTAGTATTACAAAACGTAGGTATGAATCCAACACGTACAGGTATTATTGATGTTTTAGAGAAAATGGGTGCTACGTTCACTGTAGAGCCAATTAACGAAGGAGCATCAGAACCAGCTGCAAACATTACAATTGAAACATCTTCATTAAAAGGAATCGAAATCGGCGGAGATATTATCCCTAGATTAATTGATGAAATTCCTGTAATCGCATTAGCGGCAACGCAAGCAGAAGGAATTACAGTAATTAAAGATGCACACGAATTAAAAGTAAAAGAAACAAACCGTATTGATACAGTCGTAGCGGAATTAACGAAACTAGGTGCTCGCATAGAAGCAACTGAAGACGGGATGATTATTTACGGGAAATCAGTTTTAAAAGGAAATACAGTTAATAGTTATGGTGATCACCGCATCGGAATGATGCTTGCGATTGCCGGCTGTCTAGCAGAAGGAAAAACAACAATTGAAGACGCAGAAGCAGTAGGCGTATCATACCCTACATTCTTCGAAGAACTTCAAAGGTTAACTAAATAAATGGATGAGAAGCAGATACAGGATGTATCTGCTTTTTTATATTGAATTTGTGTCGTTAAGTCTATATAATTTCATTCACCGCACTGTAATATTTTAAATTATGGTACAATTCAAATAAAGAAGGGGGAAAATTTATGAACGTTATACGATTAAAAGAAGATAAATTTAGAGAAGCATTACGCTTATCAGAATACGCTTTTCAATATAAAGTTGAAGAAGAACGAATGCAGCAGCAACTTACAAGAATGAAGGAAAGTCATGAAGTATACGGTATTATGGAAGGTAATGACTTAGCTGCAAAACTACACCTTATTCCGTTTCATATATACATAGGAAAAGAAAAATTTAAAATGGGTGGCGTTGCAGGGGTAGCGACGTATCCAGAATACAGAAGAAGCGGATATGTGAAAGAATTGCTTCAACATTCTCTTCAAACGATGAAAAAAGACGGATATACAGTATCAATGTTACATCCATTTGCTGTTACATTTTACCGTAAATACGGCTGGGAACTTTGTGCGAATCTTCTCGTATGTCATTTGACAAAGAGTGATTTAGTTATGAAAAAACAAGTGAATGGTACTGTGAAACGTTTCAATAAAGAAAATCACCCAGAAGAAGTCGAGAAGCTTTATGAAACATTTGCAGAACGTTTTTCTGGTATGCTTGTTCGCAATGAAAAATGGTGGTTACAAGCTGTTTATGAGGATTTAACATTAGCAATTTACTACGATGAAAATAAAACTGCAGCAGGTTACATGTTATATAAAATAGAAAAATCTAAAATGACTGTAGAAGAATTCGTACCACTGCATAATGAAGCTCGAAATGGTCTATGGAACTTTATTTGCCAACATGATTCTATGATTAAAGAACTTGAAATGACAGTAAGTGAAAACGAACAGTTGTTATATACATTGCAAGAACCACGTGTGAAAACAGAAATAAAACCATATTTTATGGGAAGAATTGTAGATGTAGAGCATTTCTTAAAACAGTATGAGTTAAACTGGAACAATGTACAACAAGAAGTCATTCTACACATTACAGATTCATTTGCACCGTGGAATAATGTATCAGTGAGACTTGCAAATTATGAAATAACAATTATAGAAGAAACGATGGATAAAGGGATCAAGCTAGATATAAATGCACTATCTACAATATTGCTTGGATACAAACGCCCATTAGAACTAAATGAATTAGAATTAATTAGCGGAAGCGAAGAGGAAATACGGGCATTTGAGAATGTAGTGCCAGTGCACAAGCCGTTTATTTATGATTTCTTTTAATCTGCATATTTGAAATCGGGCTATTCTAAAATTTCATTTGGAATAGCTTCTTCAAATGTTGTCAGTTTTTGTCGGTAAGTCGATATATTTTGAAAATCGCTGATATAATTAGAGATGCGCCGATATATCCTGAAAATCGCTGATATATTTTAATAATCGCTGATATAAATTTTTTCACAAAACAAGGGATTAAAAACGCAATGATACTTGTCACACACTTGACTTTTAACCGATGTAATTTATAATTAAAAACGGAATGAATTTTCATTCCTGAAATTGAGGTGAAAAAATGGCTAAAAATAAACAAGAAGACATTTTTGATGCGGCAATACAACTTTTTGCAGAACGAGGTTATGATGGTACAACAATTCCGATGATTGCTGAAAAAGCAAAAGTAGGTGCTGGTACCATTTATCGTTATTTTGAAAATAAAGAAGCACTTGTTAATTCTTTATTTACGAAAAGTGTTTTACAGCTATCAGAGTTAATAAAAACCGACTTTCCAGTCAATGCAAATATTCGTGAACAGTTTAGCCATACATACAACCGTTTATTTGAATTTGCAAGACAAAATGCAGATGCTTTTCTTTTTACGAATTCTCACTGTGATAGTTATTTTCTCGATGAACATAGTAATGAAATATTCGAGGATTTTATGGGTTTCTTTATGGACTTGATTGAGGATGGAATCGAAAAAGGTTTTCTCCGTCCATTACCACCAATTGCGTTAATTATCATTGTATATCAACCGATTGAAAAATTAATTAAAGTAATGGAAACAGGCCAATTAGAATATACAGAAGAATTGGTAAAAGAACTGGAAGAAAGCTGTTGGAATGCTATTAGAATCATTTGATTCTATAGCGTTATAAGGATAGGAATGAACATTCATTCCGATGAGGGTGTGAAAAAGAAAAGTAGGAGATGATCAATCTGTACAATTAAAGGAATGAATATTCATTCCGAAATCCATAGTTTAATAGAGCTAAAAAGTAAATTAATAGAACGAGAGGAATGAACGTTCATTCCGAAAGGGTGTTTTCAAAATAATAGGAATGAATATTCATTCCGTAACTAACGTAAAATTTTAATCGTGGGAGATGATGCAAATGAGCAAGCTGAGAAATTGGAGAAGTTTATCTTTTCTATTGTGGATAGTTATTACCATTACAATGATCGTTACGATGCCTAATATGGATAAATTAGTGAAAGAAAAAGGGCACATTACGATTCCTAATACAGAACAAAGTAGTATTGCTGACAAAATGATAAAAGAAATGAATAAAGACGGGACAGAAAAGTATGAGATTATAGCAGTTTTTAATAGTGGTAGTAAAACAGCTTTAACGACTGAACAAAAAGAGGAAATAACAAAAACAATCAATGCTTTGCAAAATGAAAAAGAACAATTAGGAATTAAAGAAGTTGTTTCACATTTAGATAATAAAGAATTAGAGAAACAATTAGTTTCTAAAGATAATACGACTATTTTAACGCAAATATCGATAGATAAAAAACATGGTGAAATATCGAAAGTTTCAAATAATCTTCATAATAAAGTGAAAACGAAAGGGGTAAAAACGTACTTAACAGGAAGTGACTTAGTAGCAGGTGATTTTCTTACATCTTCTCAAGAGGGAGTGAAAAAGACTGAAGTTATTTCTATCATTTTCATTCTTGTAGTATTAATCATTGTATTCCGTTCACCTGTTGTTCCGATTATTTCACTTCTTACAGTTGGTGTATCGTACTTAGTTTCAATGGGGGTTATTGCCCATCTTGTAGATCAATTTAATTTCCCGTTTTCAAACTTTACGCAAGTCTTTGTAGTTGTTGTCCTGTTTGGGGTTGGAACAGACTATAACATTTTATTATTTACGAGATTTAAAGAAGAATTAAGTAAACAAGAAAACGCATTTTTGGCTACGAAAGAAACATTTAAATCGGCAGGGAAAACCGTTTTATATAGCGGGATAGCAGTACTAATTGGTTTTGCATCTCTTGCTTTAGCGAGCTTTAAATTATATCAATCTACTTCAGCGGTAGCAATTGGTGTTGCAGTATTATTACTCGTATTAACTACGTTAAATCCATTTTTTATGGTGCTTCTAGGAAAAGGGATGTTTTATCCAGTTAAAACATTTAAAGGCCATGAAGATAGTCGTCTATGGGGATTCTTTGCGAAAAATTCAGTTGCAAGACCGTTTGTCGCTTTAATTATTGTATTCGTGATATCGATTCCTTTCGTATTAAAGTATTCTAATACACTTAATTACAACGATTTATTTGAAGTAGACAATAAATATGAGTCGAAAATGGGGATTAACGTAATAGAAGAACATTTTCCACCTGGTTTTTCTTCACCAAGTACGTTAGTCATTCAATCGAATAATAAGTTAGATGAGGCGAGTTCGCTTCAAACTTTAGATGAACTAACTGAAAAGATTTTGAAAGTGAAAGGTGTTTCAGAAGTATATGCACCGACACGTCCAACTGGTGAAAGAATTAAAGAACTATATATAAATAAACAAGCGGGTGAACTAAATACAGGTTTAGGAGATGCCAATGGTGGTATAAAGGAAATTAATGATGGATTAACTACTGCGAAAGATAAAATGGGTAGTAAGGATTCAAATAGTCTTGCAAACGTTCAAAAGTTAATTGATGGAACAAATGAAGCGAAAAATGGTGTATCGGCATTAGGAACAGCTTTAAATCAACTATCAAATGGCATAAATGACGGAGCAAAAGGTGCGCAGCAAATTGAGAGTGGGTTAACTTCAGTAAATGAAAATATAAGTGTATTATCTCATGCAACTTCACAACTTCATGCTGGCTATACGCAGTTAGAAAAAGGTTTAAGTTCTTACGATCAATACTTCGGAAGTATTTCTCAAGCGATTGACGGTGCGAAGAAAGGTTATGAACAAATTGAAATGTTAATGACCAATTTCATTCAAACGAAACCAGAATTAGCAAATGATCCTAACATTCTGCAGACGATAGGAATTGCTAAAGAGGCTCAAAAGCAATTAGGTGGGCTGTCAAATGAATTAAATCAATTAGCAGCGCAGCACAATGCGGCGATGGGATCATTTAAAGAAGCGAATCAATCGTTATTGAAAGTGGATAACGGCTTAAAAGAAATGAGCAATGGAGTTACTAAGTTACAAAAAGGAGCAGCTGATCTTAAAAATGGATTAAATGAAGGAGCAACAGGTTCAAAACAAATTGCAAACAAGTCATCTGAGTTACAAACCGGATTAACGAAAATAAACGATGGGCAAGGTCAGCTATTAACCGGACTGAAAGACTTGCAAGAACAGATGGGACAATTACAATCAGGACTATCTAAAAGTACAGAAGGCCTTGAAAAGGTAAGTAACGGCCTAGGGGATGCTCAGAAATATTTAGGAGAACTAAATGAATCAAAAAGCTCTGAGAAATTTTATATTCCAAAAGAAGTTTTGGAGGGAGAAGATTTCCAAAAAGCTTTGAATACGTACATGTCACATGATAGAAAGACTGCTAAAATGACAATCATTTTAGACGTAAATCCGTATTCAAAAGAAGCCATGCCAATTATTCAAGAAATCAATAAAACGATAGATGGTACTTTGAAGGGGACGGAATTAAATCATGCGAAAACAGCAATTGGAGGAACAACAGCTAGAAACGTTGATTTAAAAGAAGTAACAGGGCAAGACTTCTTACGTACAGCTACAATTATGTTAATTGGAATTGCAATCGTATTAATCGTGATTACACGTTCATTATTAAACACAATCTTTATTATTGGATCTTTAATATTAGCTTATTTTGCATCACTTGGTATAAGTGAACAAATTAGTACACACTTACTAAACGTAGATTCACTAAGCTGGAATGTTCCATTCTTTAGTTTCATAATGATTGTCGCTTTAGGAGTGGATTATAGTATTTTTGTAATGATGAGATACAATGAGTTAGAAGAGGACCCAGCGACGAAAATTGTAACTGCTTCTCGTCATATCGGAGGAGTCGTATTATCAGCGGCACTTATTTTAGGTGGTACATTTGCTGCATTAATCCCTTCAGGTGTATTAACGCTTATACAAGTAGCATCCGTTGTTGGTGTTGCATTGTTACTATTAGCTATTATTGTGATGCCGATATTGCTACCTGCTTTAATAGGCTTAACGAGTAAAATGAAGAATTATGCAAAGAAATTAAGTGAAAGGAAATAAAAGAATCGCCTTTTAAAAGTAACTGTTTCAGTTATGGGAGAGAACATATAAAATAACACACAAATTAGGGATGTAAATCACATATGATTTAGCATCCCTTTTTTAATTGGTATTACATTGTTTAAGTACTTTTATATAGTAAAATTGCAAAGGAAGAGAAAAAGAAAACAGTAAAAACAGCAGCGCAACGATTGGGGATTACTGACAAAGTATTTGGTTTAAAAGATAGATGGAAAATTTATGTTAAAATAATGGTAGAGATTGTGAAAAAATGTTCTTAAACTAACGGTCAGGATACTTTAAGAAGGATTTTTCAAAGGAAATGGTGAATATCATATTTTGAAGGAGTGATTGCAGTGGAGTAATTAATTTTTTAAATCTTGGTTAAATACTTTGAAGGAAGGGATTTATAAATATGAATGCAAAACTAATAATAGTAGAAGGTTTACCTGGATTCGGAAAATCGACCACTGCAAAGCTAATAAATGAAATTCTAAGCCAAAATAAAATTGAAGTTGAACTATTTTTAGAGGGGAATTTGAACCACCCCGCCGACTATGATGGTGTATCTTGTTTTAATAAATTTGAATTCGATAGATTAGTATCTAACAGTGGAGATTTTAAAGAAGTGCTTCTTAAAAGAGTTTTAAAAAAAGGAAGCAATTATTTATTACCATACAGAAAGATAAAAAATGAGTTTGGTGACCAGTTTTCGGACGAATTATGTAACGATATTTCAAGAAACGATATATATGAATTACCATTCGATAAAAATGTTGAATTAATTGCTGACAAATGGAATGACTTTGCTGAAATTGCTCTAGAAGATGATAAGGTTTATATTTTTGAATGTTGTTTCATACAAAATCCATTAACGATTGGGATGATTAAATACGGTGAACAAAAAGAAAAAATAATAAATTATGTAATGAAAGTTGCAAAAATCATAGAGAATCTAAATCCAATGTTATTCTATGTAGAACAAGATAATCTTGAACTTTCATTTAGGAAGGCATTAAAAGAAAGAACTCCAGAATGGTCTACAGGATTTGTCGACTATTACACGAACCAAGGCTATGGGAAAGAACATAACCATTCAGGTGTAGAAGGAACGATAAAAGTTCTTGAAGCTAGAAGGAATTTAGAGTTAGAAATATTTGATATGTTAAAAATGAACAAAGAAAAAATCAATAATACAAAATATGAAATTGACTCGTATAGGTCAATGTTAAAAGATAAGTTAATAATACAAATGGTGAAATAGCTTTTTACACTACCTGGTGCTTTAGTTGGAGAAGGAAATGAAAACGCTCAGAATATTTTCTGAGCGTTTTAGTTTGCTCTTTATAATACGAAACGTGGTGTGAAATGCATACAAATTATTGTGTTATTTATAATGGGTATTAACATTTTTCTCTCCCTAAATTGAACCCGTTCTTTTAAAAGGTGATTTTCCTTATTTTACAAACTTGTCCATCACATCTTTATATTTTACAAACTCTTCATCTTTCATATCGCCATTCATTTGTAGAAGAAAATTGCCTTTTGCGTGTGTATGAGAGAATAACATAGGAGCAGAATTTCCTAATTCATCGTAATATTTCTTTACTTTTTCTAGGTCTTCTTTCTTTGTAATTTCGAATAATCGACCGCCTTTATCTTCACCAAGAGCAGGTACGACAATACGCTTACCTTCTTTTCGAAGGTTACCAAATTCTTTTTGTGGAAGATCGGTTGGATTTTCTGCTTGGAGACCAGCATTTTTAAATTCAGTGATAATTGAATCGACAGTTACTTTCGTTTCTTTTTTCTCTTGTTTTGATTCAGTAGGTGTTTTTCCATTGTTATTACTACATGCAGTTAAGGAAATAAGAGATAAACATAATGCACCAATCATAAATATTGTTTTCAAAATGAATCCCCCTTAAAGTGTGTATGTAACTTTAATATAATTAAAAACAAAGGTTTTATTCAAGTTTGGAAAGAAAGGAATAGCAATCAACCGTTGCTATTCATCCAGCTTCTACTATATAATAACTATAGTCTACAATAATTGAGTCGTAATATGCGATTTTTTAAGACAATCGGTGAGAAAACGCTGAAATAAGCGGTATTAGTAGGAGGACACAAATGATTACAGTAAGTAACGTTAGTTTGCGTTTCGCGGATCGCAAATTGTTTGAAGATGTTAACATAAAATTCACGCCAGGTAACTGCTACGGTTTAATCGGAGCAAACGGTGCTGGTAAATCAACATTTCTAAAGATTTTATCTGGAGAAATCGAACCATCAACAGGTGACATACATATTACGCCAGGTGAGCGTCTTGCAGTATTAAAACAGAACCACTTCGAATACGAAGAGTTCCCAGTATTAGAAACTGTAATTATGGGTCATACTCGTCTTTACAAAGTAATGCAAGAGAAAAATGCCATTTATATGAAAGAAGATTTTAGTGATGAAGATGGTATGCGTGCTGCTGAACTTGAAGGTGAGTTTGCTGAGCTGAACGGTTGGGAAGCTGAGTCAGAAGCTGCAATTCTTCTTAAAGGTTTAGGTATTGGTGAAGACCTTCATGATAAGAAAATGTCAGAATTAACTGGGGCAGAGAAAGTAAAAGTATTACTTGCTCAAGCTTTATTCGGTCAACCTGATATTCTATTACTAGATGAGCCTACCAACCACTTGGACTTAAAAGCGATTCAATGGTTAGAAAACTTCTTAATGAACTTTGAAAATACAGTTATCGTTGTATCCCATGACCGTCACTTCTTAAATAAAGTATGTACGCACATGGCTGATCTTGATTTCGGTAAAATTCAACTTTATGTTGGTAACTATGACTTCTGGTATGAGTCAAGCCAATTAGCTTTAAAATTAACACAAGATGCTAATAAGAAAAAAGAAGAGAAAGTAAAAGAGTTACAGAACTTCATTGCGCGCTTTAGCTCAAACGCATCTAAAGCGAAACAAGCAACTTCTCGTAAAAAATTATTAGATAAAATTACATTAGATGATATTAAGCCATCATCTCGTCGTTACCCATTCGTTGGCTTCACACCAGAACGTGAAGTAGGAAATGACTTATTAACTGTTGAAGGTCTTTCTAAAACAATTGATGGTGAAAAAGTGTTAGATAATGTGTACTTCACTTTAAATAAAGGTGATAAAGTTGCATTTATCGGTCGTAACGATATTGCGATGACGACATTATTTAAAATCCTTATGGGTGAAATGGAGCCAGATAGTGGTTCATTTAAATGGGGCGTTACAACATCTCAATCGTACTTCCCAAGAGATAACTCTAAATACTTTGAGAACAGTGACTACAACTTAGTTGAATGGTTACGTCAATTCTCTCCACAAGATGAGTCAGAAAGCTTCTTACGTGGTTTCTTAGGCCGTATGTTATTCTCAGGCGAAGAAGTTAAGAAGAACGTTTCAGTACTATCTGGAGGCGAAAAAGTTCGTTGTATGTTATCTAAAATGATGTTAAGTGGTGCAAACGTTATTACACTTGACGACCCAACGAACCACTTAGACCTTGAGTCTATCACTGCATTAAACAATGGTTTAATTGCATTTAAAGGTACAATTTTATTCACATCACATGACCATCAGTTCGTACAAACAATTGCAAACCGCATTATCGAAGTAACGCCAAACGGTGTAATCGATAAAGAGGCTACTTACGATGAGTTCTTAGAAAATGAAGAACTTCAAAAACAAGTAGATGCAATGTACAAAGGTCAATAATAAATGATGAAAACCCTCGCTCTCGTTTTGGGAGCGAGGTTTTTTTTATAAATTGTATTTTATGGATTGTGAATAATTATTCAAAAATAATTTTATTGAAGGAAAGGGATTTGAATGTTGTACATAGAAGAATGGCTGAAGCATAAATAACTGAAGAAATATAATATACATTAAAAATAAATGTTATCTATTGTGAATTTAATTATATTACATTAATGTTCCAGAACTGGAGACATATTTATTTGCGAAGTAGGGAATAAAGGTATATAGTATGTGATGTCATAATTAGTGGATGAATCTTGGGAGAAAACAGAAAATGTTACAAATTTATTTTGTTAAATAGAAACCAAGGTCAAAATGTATAGAAAGAAATAGTTGAATAAATACTAGCTTCAAATTATAATTACTATTATTCTTCATATAGTTAAATAAATAGAATCTATTTGAAGATAAAAAATTGAATAGAGAGACAGACTTATAAAAAAATAAGCCTTGGATGATCAAAAGAGGTGGAGAAATGAAACAATTCTTATTAAAGAGCAAAAGCGTGCTAAGCAATCATTTTGGATTCTTTCTGTTTGCCGTTATTTTATTTTGGCTCAAAACATATGCGGCTTATGTAACAGAATTTAATTTAGGTATTTCAAATACAATCCAAAAATTCTTGCTGTTTTTCAACCCGCTTAGTTCAGCAGTGCTATTTTTAGGACTTGCATTATTTGCAAAAGGGAAACGATCTTATATTTGGTTAATTGTTATCAACTTGTTATTGTCGATTCTTTTATATGCAAACGTCGTATATTATCGCTTTTTCAGTGACTTTATTACGTTCCCGACGTTGACACAAACGAATAACTTTGGAGATTTAGGTGGTAGTATTGTTGCGTTGCTACATCTTTACGATCCGCTATACTTCTTAGATACAATTATTTTAATTGTGTTAGTAGCAACGAAATTTGCAAATCCAAAACCAATTCGTGTTGCGAAGCATAAAGTATCACTAGTATTTGTAGCAGGTATTTTATTATTCAGTGTTAACTTAGGACTTGCAGAATCTGACCGTCCTGAATTATTAACAAGAACGTTTGACCGAAATTATATTGTGAAATATTTAGGGGCGTATAACTACACAATTTATGATGGAATTCAAAGTGCGAAAGCATCAACGGAAAGAGCGTTAGCTGATGGAGATAATATGACAGAAGTAAGAAATTATTTAACATCAACTTATGCTAGTCCGAATCCTGAGTATTTCGGTAAAGGTAAGGGAATGAACGTAATTTATATTCATTTAGAGTCATTCCAAAACTTCTTAATTGATTATAAATTAAACGGTCAAGAAGTTACGCCGTTCTTAAACTCATTTACAAAAGATGCGAATACGCTTTATTTTGATAACTTCTTCCATCAAACAGGACAAGGGAAAACGTCTGATGCGGAGTTTATGTTAGAGAATTCTATGTTTGGTTTACCACAAGGGTCTGTATTTACAACGAAATCTCATAATACGTATCAATCAGCACCAGCAATTTTAGGACAACAAGGATACACATCAGCTGTATTCCATGGTAACTATAAAACATTTTGGAACCGTGACGATATTTATAAATCATTTGGTTTTAATAAATTCTTTGATGCTTCATACTATGATATGAACGAAAAAGATGTAGTAAACTATGGATTAAAAGATAAACCATTCTTTAATGAATCCATTCCGTTATTAGAAACATTGAAACAACCGTTCTATACGAAGTTTATTACGTTATCGAATCACTTCCCGTATCCGATTGATAAAGAGGAAGCGACAATTGAACCAGCAAACACAGGTGACTCGTCTGTAGATACGTATTTCCAAACAGCACGTTATTTAGACGAATCTGTAAAAGGTTTCATCGATTACTTGAAACAATCTGGTTTATACGATAATTCTATTATCGTTATGTACGGAGACCATTACGGTATTTCAGATAATCATAATGCAGCAATGTCAAAAGTAATGGGTAAAGAAATTAACTCATTTGAAAATGCACAGTTACAACGTGTACCATTTATCGTTCGTGTACCAGGTGTGAAAGGTGGCGTACAACATCAATATGGTGGTGAAATTGATGTTCTTCCAACTCTTTTACACTTACTAGGAACAGATACAAAAAATTATGTTCAATTTGGTTCAGATTTATTATCACCAGATCATAAACAAGTTGTTGCGTTCCGTAACGGCAACTTCGTAAGCCCAACAGTTACTGCATTAAACGGCAAATACTATGATACAACGACTGGAAAACCAGTAGAATTTACAGATGAAATAAAACAAAATGAACAAATGGTTCAAAACTCGTTAAAATACTCTGACCAAGTCGTAAATGGTGACTTATTACGATTCTACACACCGGAAGGATTTACACCGATAGATCGTTCGAAGTATAACTATAACAATCGTGATAAAAACAAAACGAAAGTAAAAACGACTCCGGAAGGGGAAGCTAAATAAATAACAAAAGGCACTATTCCTATGAATAGTGCCTTTTGTTTGTAAATAAAACATCATCATGAGATAGAACCATCTGTTGCTTTCTGTTTTGCCTTTCCGAAGAAAACTACACCGGCAATAATGATAATGATGAATGCCCATTTTATGAAAGGGTTACTTTCGAAAAATGCAGCGAACCATTTCTCGTCTACAATCATTTTCGCAGCGGTATAAGCTAAAACAGCTGCTCCAATCGTAATGATGATAGGATAACGGTCAACCCATTTTAAAATTAATGTACTGCCCCAAACTACTACTGGAATTGAAACTAATAGCCCGATGATTACTAAAGAAAAGTTGCCATGCGCAGCTCCAGCAACAGCGAGAACATTATCAATTCCCATCAATGCATCAGCAATGATAATGGTTTTAATAGCAGACCAGAAACCTTCTTCCGCCTTAATATCGTGATCTTTGCCTTCAGCAATTAATTTGTAAGCGATCCATATAAGGAGTACACCACCAATTAGAAGTAGCCCTGGTATTTTTAACAACCAAACGACAACTAAAGTAGCGAGGGCTCTAATCGCGATTGCCCCGATAGTTCCCCATATAATAACTTTCTTTTGTTGATCTTTCGGTAATCGTCTTGCTGCTAACCCAATTACAATGGCATTATCACCTGCTAACACTAAATCAATTACAATAATGGCAAGTAAGGCTGACAAATATTCAGCTGAAAGGAAATCCATATACATATCACTCCTTAAGAGTAATATGTGCTAAGCTACTATACAGTATTAAAAATTCTGAGGGTAATATTCATGTTTTATTGAAAAGGAACATGAAGGGGAATAATAGCATTAAACATAAGCTTAAGAAATTTTCAAAGCACAATCTTTGCACTACAGAGAAACAAAAATTTGGACTTATATTTAGAAGCAATAATAGATATTATATTAATAGAAAGCGATTTCAAAAAATCTAATTTTGCAAAGTTAGTATCTATACTTGCAAGTCAATTAGTGAACAAGTATAGAAAGGGTGTACACCAAATATGATATTAGATACTCGAAGTATAAATATTTTGCAACAAATTATTCAAGCAGAGGATTATGTGTCTATAAATCAATTAATTGATGTGATTCAAGTTTCCAAACGAACGCTTTATTACGATATTAAGAAAATTGACGATTGGTTACAAGAGGAAGGATTACATTCTATTGAATATATACGACACTTAGGTTATTGCTTAAATAAAGAAACGAAACAAATGATAGTAAAAAAATTAAATGAGTGTATGAATAATCAATATGAATATTCTCCGAAAGAAAGAAAAATATGGTTAATATTATATTTACTAATACAGGAAAAAAGAATTTTATTGAAAGACTTAATAAATCTTTTGCAGGTAAGTCGTAATACTGTACTTGCAGATTTGAAAAAGCTAAAAGTAGAGTTGAATAAGTATAATTTATCTTTACATTCTTTTCGTAAGGAAGGCTATCAAATTGTTGGAAATGAACAGAGTAAACGAAATTTATTAATTTTAAGCCTCTCTCAAATTATTTCTCAAAATGGCTGGGAGTATTTAATATCACAAGTAAATTATATTATGAGTGATATGGGAAGTGAAACAGATACACTTGCAAGAGAAACATTGTATATTATAAAAAAAATTCTTGCGAATTGTGAAGAGTTTTTAGGTGTCCAATATACAGATGAGGTACTAGAAAATTTAAGCGTTTACATGTATTTGTTCCATAGACGTATTCTAAAAGGTAAGTGCGTCGAGATGGAAGAAGCTGAAAAAAATGTTCTGAAAGATTCAAAGCAATTTGAAGCTGCGAAATATATAGCAAAGCAGTTTGAACGAGCGTTTGTTGTCAAATTTCCAATAGATGAAATCTATTATATTACGACTCATTTGCTAGGTGCAAAAGTAAATTATCAGGAAAATGTTTATGAGAAAAATAACATGGATGAAATACATTCAATTGTTGACTGTATGATTAAAGATTTTCAACACTATGCTTGTGTTTTATTTCAAGACTTTAATGGGTTGTTTACAGATCTATATTTGCATATGAAACCTGCATTTTATCGTGTGAAGTATGGAATAGAAATTGAAAACCCATTACGAAATACAATTCAAGAAAATTATGAAGAGGTATATTTTCTTACGAAAAAGGTAATTCATCATTTTGAAGAATATGTGAGAAAATCTGTTTCCGATGATGAAATTGCGTATGTTACTATGCATTTTGGAGCTTGGATGAGGAAAGAGGGAATCGTTCCCAATCCACGAAAAACAGCATTACTTGTTTGTCCAAATGGCATTGGCACATCACGTATGTTGCAGTATCAATTAGAGAAGTTATTTTCAAACATAGATATATTAAATGCAATTTCAAAACGGGAATATGAATCAAATACATTTGATGTAGATTGTATAATTACGACTACTGAAATTGAAAAAGGGAATGTGCCGGTTTTTAAGGTGAATCCAATTTTATCGGATTCTGAAAAAGCAGCTCTATTAAGAAAAGTAAATGGAGTATTGTATGGAGAGAATCAAAAAGATTCTGTGGATTTAGTGATGGGGATAATTCAAAAATATGCTGACGTAGTGGATGAAGAATCTTTAAAAAGAGAACTGATTGAATTTATGAGTGGTCCGGCGTATTTTGAGAAGGAGGAGAAGTATAAACCAATGTTAAACGAACTTTTAACTAGAGAATTTATTCAGCTTGAAGATCGTGTTGATAATTGGAAAGATGCGATAAGATTAGCGGCTGATCCGTTATTACAAAATCAATACATCTTTAAAGAATATATCAATGAAATGATTGTAAATGTAGAAAAATTAGGTCCTTATATTGTTATTGCACCTAAAATTGCAATACCTCATGCTCGCCCGGAAGCAGGGGTCAAAAAATTGGGGATGAGTTTATTACAACTAAAAGAAAGTGTTCTATTTTCAGAAAAACAAGAGCATGCTGCAAATTTAATTATTGTATTGGCAGCGATTGATAATGAGACACACTTGAAAGCATTAGCACAATTAAGTGAGATGTTATCGGATCCGAAAAATGTGGAAATGTTAATTCATTCAAATTCAATAGATGAAATGCTAAAAATGATAGCTAAATATTCTAATTAAAGGGGAGATTAAAATGAAAAAAGTATTAGTTGTATGTGGAAATGGATTAGGAAGTAGTTTTATTGTAGAAATGAATGTGAAGAAAATTTTAAGTGAATTAGGATTACAAGCAGAAGTATCACACACAGATTTAGCATCAAGTAAATCAGAACAAGCAGATCTATATTTAGGTTCGAAGGATATTATTTGTAACCTTGAAGATGGTAATCGAACAGTTGCTGGATTAACGAATATTTTAGATTTAAATGAAATTAGAGAAGCATTACAAAAACACCTAATGTAGTAACAATGAAGGGGGAGTAGTGCTATGTTTGATATAATTATGAAGGATATTTTAGGACAACCCGCAATATTAGTCGGATTATTTGCTATGTGTGGTTTACTACTGCAAAAGAAAAATTTTGCTGATACGGTTTCAGGGACTTTAAAAACAATTATGGGCTTCGTAGTTTTAGGAGGCGGAGCCACTATATTAATAGGAGCTTTAGATGTTTTTGGTAAAATATTTGATAAAGCATTCCATATTAAAGGGATTATACCAAATAATGAAGCTGTAGTTGCAATAGCACAGCAAACATTAGGAAAAGAAACAGCGTTAATTATGGTATTTGGTATGATTGTGAATTTACTAATTGCACGTTTTACAAAATTTAAATATGTGTTTTTAACTGGTCATCATACATTATTCATGGCATGTTTAATTTCAGCGGTATTTTCAACTACCGGAATGAAAGGTGCTACATTAGTTACTGTTGGATCAATCATTTTAGGGTCACTCATGGTGATTTTTCCAGCATTATTACAACCATATGTTAGAAAAATTACAGGAATGGATGATATCGCAATCGGTCATTTTGGATCAGTTGGATACTTAGCGGCAGGGTTTGTTGGGAGTAAATTTGGAAATAAGGATAAATCAACAGAACAAATTAAAGTACCTAAGTCACTAGGGTTTTTACGTGATACATCAGTTTCTATGTCATTAACGATGGCTGTATTATTCTTTATTGTTGCACCATTTGCGGGTAAGGAGTTTATCGAAACGGAATTAAGTAACGGACAAAATTATCTTGTGTATTCTTTCATGCAAGCAATTACATTTGCAGCAGGAGTATATATTATTTTAGCGGGTGTCCGCATGTTAATTGCAGAAATAGTACCTGCATTTA
The DNA here is from genome assembly GCF_038005585.1 of Bacillus sp. FSL W8-0519. Lineage (NCBI taxonomy): Bacteria > Bacillati > Bacillota > Bacilli > Caryophanales > Bacillaceae > Bacillus > Bacillus sp. FSL W8-0519. Next base: position 2,816,719 of record NZ_JBBOTL010000001.1, on the reverse strand, counting down.
AAGGGATTGCAGATAAACTTGTACCAAATGCAAAACCAGCGTTAGATTGTCCAACAATCTTCCCATTTGCACCAAATGCAGTTATTATTGGCTTTTTAACAAGTTTTATCGCTGGATTACTTTCCATGTTTATACTTCCATTTATCGGTTTAAGTGTAATAGTGCCAGGGTTAATTCCTCACTTCTTCACAGGAGCAACAGCAGCTGTATTCGGTAATGCAACTGGAGGAAGACGAGGAGCAATACTAGGAGCTTTTGTAAATGGATTACTAATTTCATTCCTACCAGCAATATTATTACCTATATTAGGTGGATTAGGATTTGAGAATACAACATTTGGTGATTCTGATTTTGCAGTTGTAGGTATTTTAATTAGTGAAATTGTGAAGTTAGTAGGATATATTTTTTAATAGATAAGATGAAAAAGACTTGGATTCTTGTAAGGAATGCAAGTCTTTTTTATTATCTTATTAATGAATTTAAAAATTATGATAAAATAATTTGAAAAACATTATTAAATATTAATTGGATAGTCTCTATACTTGAATAATAAGGAGGTAATTTATGATTTTTTTTAATGAAATTGTATCATTACATTTAGAAGCTGTAAAATACGAGTTTAACAATGCATTTGATACATTTGATCGTAATTGGCTAATAATAAAAGTGAAACTTTCAGAGGGAAATAAAGTTTTTGAAACGATGGATCCTTTTTTACAAACTAGCGAATTACAACACATGAAAGAATGGTTTCAGACATTACCGAATCCTACGTATACCCGACTAGACTTCATAGAACCTAATCTGTCGTTTGAATTTATAGGAGAAAAAGAAGAGATATTTCAAATTATAGTTCGTTTATCTATAGAACTAAATCCTTCATGGTGTAAAGAAGAAGAGTACGAATTTTGTATTACTATTACGCAAGAGGATAGAAAAAATATTATTCGTTTGATTGAAGAACAACAAATAAAATTTCCAAAACGATAAAAAAGACTTGATATCCTAAAGGAAATCAAGTCTTTTTTATTACATACGATTATCGTGCCAGAAGTTTAATGGGAAGTGTTCGTTCTCACTATAGGCTTCTAATTCATATCCTTTTTCTTTCAGCCCTTTAATAATACCAGGTACTGCTTTTACGGACTGTGGATGAATGTCGTGCATAAGGATAACTTCTGTTGGCTTGTTTGCACCATTAATAACGTTTTCTACAATTTTAGCTGATGCAGCGTCAACCGGCATTTTGTTATATCTCCAGTCTAATGAATCAATTGTCCAATCCCAAACTTTTAGCCCATTCTCAACAACTTTGTTGCGAAGCGCTTCGTTTAATCCTGGCATTGAGCCGTAAGAAGGACGAGTTAATACTGGTGATTTACCTAGAACGCCAGCGATTAATCCTTGATCTTCTTTCATCTCATCTACGTAATGACCTTCTGTGTAAAGTTTCTTGTAGTTATGAGTCATACTGTGCATCCCAACGTAGTGGCCTTCAGCATCTTCACGCTTTACAAGATCAGGAAAAGCTTTTACATTTGAACCAATAAGGAAGAATGTTGCTTTTGCATTTTCTTTCTTTAACATATCTAAAAGCTCAGCTGTGTATTTTCCAGGACCATCATCAAATGTTAAATAAGCTACTTTTCTAACTTGCCCATTGTATTGTTTTGGAGCTTCTTTCGGTGCAAGAGACGATTGAATTTCACTTACAAGTTGAACAGATTTTGCTTCATCCTCTGTACTTGCTAGAGCAGTATGTGTTGATCCTAAAGCCGCTTCGTATGTAAATAATACCCCCGCGCAAATCAAAATAGCCCTTTTCACTAAAGTTGTCATTCGAATTCCATTGTGCATAATTTTCCTTCTCTCTATAAAAGTTCTACTCTACTATATTAGCAATTATAGGGAGGTAATTGCAAAAAAACTTTTTTACAAGTGCAAAAAAGTTTGTCCAAAAGTATGCAAGATTTCATACTTTCGTATCACTTCATTTTCGTTCCAATTATTGATTCGAATATTTTTGTTTTTTATTAAGATATTGGTAAAGAAACAATGAAATGAAAAGGGAGGGGGAATATGGCTAATTATATTTGCAATACATGTGGAGTACAGTATTCCTAAAATGAAGAAGCACCTTCTCGTTGGAAAATTTGTAATGAAGAAAGACAATATGTGAATCCAATTGGACAGTCATGGACAACATTAGAAACTATGCAAAATAGCAATTTATACAAAAAGGAAGAAATGTTTATTTTATCTTGATATTCATATAATTAATTTTATATGAATTTAATACTAAAGGCCTACTATTTATAAACTAATAGGCCTTTCAACTTAAGTAGTTCTCACACTAATGAGGGATGTTAAAGGAAATATATGTTACCTATAATAATGACTGTAAATCTTTGGAAAATGAAAAGGAGGAGATTTGCATGAAGAATTGGGTTCAATTTAGAATTGCAAGACCAACAGATAAATTTGAAGAAGTTATAAGTTTTTATGAGACGGGGTTAGGATTAAAGCGTATAGGAGAATTTCACAATCATGAAGGATATGATGGAGTTATGTTTGGAGTACCGGATGCCGAGTATCATTTGGAGTTTACAACGCATGTTAACGGAAGTCCCTGTCCGGCACCGACAAAAGATAATTTACTAGTTTTTTATATGCCTAATAAAGATGAAATTGAAAAAATAGTGAATCGATTAAGCAATATGGGCTATCATGAGGTGGAACCAGAAAATCCGTATTGGATAGAGAAAGGAATCACAATAGAGGATCCAGATGGTTGGAGAATTGTGCTAATGAACGCATTTGAATAAAGAAGCTCTTTTCGTATGTAATGAAGTGTAACAAAATGATTGAGTCATAAATCCCTACAGCATTTGTAGGGATTTTTATATAAGAAGATTTAGTTAAGGGAGTTATTAAAAAGTATAGAGTATTAAGTCATATAGAAGGTACAGGCCAAGAAATTATTGTACAAATGAATGGGAAACCAATTCATGCATGGGTAGCATCTGCTGGTATTGGTGGAACTCTAATGGGGGGTATAAAGCAGTAAAGAATTATACAAAAAAATTGAGCTACATTTAGTAATGCCTGCTGAATTGCCTTATGGTTCTGAACAACCACCAAATGATTTAAAGAAATATGCTGGATCAGGTGGGTTCGGCTTAGGAAGGAAACAGGAAGACAATTTGATAGAAAAACAATGGACTTATTCATATGAAGAGACCTTGTATGAAATGGCGCGTTTTTATAATGAAACTAGTATGAAAATAGGAACGTCTGCGGCAGCGAATTTATTAGCCGCTAAACAAATTGGGAGAGAAAAAGGTTCTGATTTTAATGTAGTTACAGTTTTTCCAGACGCAGGGTCCATAGAAGAGTGGTCAGATGTAAAGAGCTTACCAAAAATAAGGAGAGAATCAAACCATTAAAAGTTCTTTCATATTCTATTTCTTACACTATAGGAAATCGATGAAACGAAAACCTGTATATGTAAAATGTACAGGTTTTTCGTAGTGGTTTTAGATGTTTGTAGCAACTAAAAAATTTCACATACCGAATTTAAAAAGTAAATATAGGAAAACCAAAAAGTAATGTAGAATATATCGTACATACATATATGAAGTCAACAGAAAAGATAAAGAGGTGGGTATATGTTACTTGAAGAAGTAATGCAGCAACTAGAGGAATATGGAACAGAACAAAATCGTAAAACGTATAAAAACCACGGAGCGAAAGAACCACTATTCGGAGTTAGTTTTGCTAATTTAAAATTGTTAAAAAAGAAGATAAAAAAAGATCATGATTTAGCAATTTCATTATGGGAAACAAAAAATATGGATGCAATGACATTAGCAACAATGATATTAGATCCAAAAAAAGTTACGACAGAACTACTAAATAAATGGGTACAGGAAGTTGATTATTATTGTTTAATGGACGTTTTAATGACAGCTATTTGTACGTCGCCAATCGCGATAGAAAGAATGGAAGACTGGACAAAGTCTGATGATGAATGGATTGGAAGAGCAGGCTGGGCTTTATTAGCAAATATAGCGATTAAAAATAAAACGTTACAAGATGATGTCTTCTCTCCTTATCTAGATGAGATTAAAGAAAATATACATAATGAAAAAAATAGAAAAAGAGAAGCAATGAATCGTGCTTTAATTGCGATAGGAATTCGTAATGAAGACTTAGAGCAAGCAGCGATTGAAATTGCACGTGAAATTGGAAAAGTACACGTTGATCACGGAGCAACGTCATGCAAAACACCAGACGCAGAGTCGTATATAAAAAAAGCGAGAGAAAGAGCTGCAAAAAAGAAAGTGAAATAAGAAAAGGGGAACGGTTATGAAAGCAATGGAAGCGGCAAAAAGCATCATTACATCACACTTTCCGAATTGTGATGTAGCTTTACTTGGAGGAAGCGTTGCAAGAGGGGAAGCGACAAAAACATCTGATCTGGACATTGTAATAATAGATCCTAGTTTGTCATCTTGTTATAGAGAATCTTTCTATAGTAATGGATGGCCAGTTGAAGTGTTTGTACATAATTTTGAAACGTATAAAACCTTTTTTAAAATGGATTGCGATCGCGGGAGACCTTCGTTACCACAATTAGTTGCAGAAGGTGTTGTATTAAAAGGTGAAAATGAAATTGTTGAAAAACTAAAAAGAGAAGCAAATAATTTACTAAATAAAGGACCAGCAAAATGGACCGAAGAAATGATGAAGCAGAAGCGGTATTTTATTACAGATACTTTGGATGATTTTATTGGTGCATCAAAAAGAGAAGAAGAGTTGTTTATCGCGAATTTATTAGCTGATTTATTACATGAATATGTATTAAGAGTAAATGGGAAATGGCTTGGAAGTTCAAAATGGTTTATAAGGGTACTTAGAAAATATGATGAACAATACGCAGATCAATTTGTAGCGGCGTTCGATCATTTTTATACAACGGGAGAGAAAGGAAACTTAATTACTTTTGTAGAACAAACGCTAGAACAGTATGGAGGAAGAATGTTCGAAGGGTTTTCTATAGGAAAATAAAAAGGGGATAGCATAATGAATGTACCATTTGTTCAATTAAGAGAACTGACATTAGATGATGTAGAAGATCGATATCAATGGTCATTAGATACACAAGTAACGAAACATTTAGTTGTACCAGATCAATATCCACCGTTCACTCGTGAAGATACAAAAAAATGGATTGAAGCATGTATAAATCGAAAAAATGGTTACGAACAAAGAGCTATCACTGCGGAGAACGGCATACATATTGGATGGGTAGATCTTAAAAACTTTGATAAAACAAATAAAAATGCAGAATTGGGAATCGCGATTGGTAATAAAGAATACTGGGGTAAAGGGTATGGAATAGCCGCCCTATATAGTATGTTACATGTAGCATTCTTTGAGTTTGAATTAGAAAAAGTATGGCTACGTGTAGATGAAGATAATTTACAAGCTAGAAAGAGCTATGAAAAGGCTGGTTTTGTATGCGAAGGGTTAATGAGAAATGATCGATTACGTAAAGGTCAGTTCATTCATCGCTATCGTTATAGTATGTTAAGAGAAGAATATCAATCTTTAATTAGTAGTTTGTAAAAATATTATGTTAACTAAAAGGAGATAGAGAAATATGATTCGATTACTTACGAAAGAAGATGCAAAAAAATATTGGGACTTACGTTTACAAGCATTACAAGTAAATCCAGAGGCATTTGTAACAACTTATGAAGAGGCGATTCACCAAGAAAATCCGATTAAGCGAGTGGAAAGTAATTTAACAGCTGCTACTAGTTGTACATTTGGTGCTTTTAATGAAGATCATCAATTAGTTGGAGTTGTTACTTTACTAACAGAAGAGAAAGAGGCGTATAAACATAAAGGCCATATCGTTGCGATGTATGTAGATGCAAGCAATCGAAGAAGTGGCCTTGCACGTGAGTTAATACGTAAGGCAATCGAAAAAGCAAGAGAAATGAACTTGGAACAATTGACATTAGGTGTTGTATCCACTAACGAGCCAGCAAAAAGGTTGTATGAATCAATAGGCTTTAAAACGTATGGGATTGAAAAGAGAGCTATAAAGATGAATGGTGTGTATAGTGATGATGAACATATGGTTTTGTTCCTTTAAAAGAGGGAGTTTACTATGAAAGATCTCTATTTAGAAAAAAATATGAACCCGCAAGTAGCAATTCTATATGCGACAGTTGCCGATACATTTAAACGGTTGCAAAAGTTAGTAGAGGGTACCGATGAGAAAGAACTGTCTTTTAAAGGGTTAAAAAATAATGAAAATAGTATTGGACAACTACTTCAACATTTAGCAGTTGTCGATTTGCATTGGGTATACCGCTTAAAAGGAGAACCCGTTCCACTGGCACTTGATAATATATATGGACCTATGTTAAATGAAGCAGGAGAGCTGCCCAGTTTAAGAAAACATACATTGCAACAATTAATGCAAGATTATGAAGCAGTGCAACATATGTTTTATGAGGAATGTTTGAAACTAACAGAAAATGATTTAACACGAGAGGTTTTTTATGAAAAGGGAGAAAATGCGACTATAAGGTGGGGAATATGGCATATAGCTGATCATAATCGGTACCATCAAGCTCATATTAGTCAGTTAAGAAAACTATATAGAGCTAGAATGCATACAAGATAAAGATTTCGAATTTTAATTATATTTAATTTGTTGTATAGTATAAGAAGAAACTAAACAAGGGGTTTTATAATGAAAGCTATTGCAGTAGGGATATTGGCATCATTTTTCTTTGCCTTTACCTTCGTTTTAAATCGGGTAATGGACCTAGAAGGTGGAAGCTGGATTTGGAGTGCATCATTACGGTACTACTTTATGGTTCCAATGCTTTTACTTATTGTCATGTATAGAGGGAATTTAAAGCAACTCTTTCAATATATGAAAAACAATCCGAAAGAATGGTTAGTGTGGAGTATCGTTGGATTTGGTCTCTTCTATGCACCACTTAGTTTTGCTGGAGCTTTCGGACCTGGTTGGCTCGTTGCATCAACATGGCAAATTACGATCGTAGCAGGGATTTTGTTAACACCATTTTTTGCAGTAGATCCGTTACATAAAAAACTCCCAATGAAGGAATTAGTTATGTCGGGTATTATTTTATGTGGTGTTGTACTTATGCAAGTAGAACATGCTTCTTCATTAGGAATTCGTGAAACCGTTTTATGTGTCGTTCCTGTACTTATTGCAGCGTTTGCGTACCCTCTTGGAAATCGAAAAATGATGCAAGTTTGTAAAGGGGAATTAGATGTATTTCAGCGAGTTCTCGGTATGACATTAGCAAGCTTACCATTTTGGTTTTTACTATCTGGTTATGAAGTATCAACAGGTGGTCTACCGTCAAGTAGCCAAGTTTTCCAATGTTTTATTGTAGCAGTTAGTTCTGGCTTAATCGCAACGGTATTATTCTTCTTTGCGACAGATCTTGTAAAAGATGATCCGCAAAAACTAGCAACAGTGGAAGCAACTCAGTCCGGTGAGGTTTTATTTGCGCTAGTAGGAGAACTTATCTTGTTATCTGCACCAATTCCGTCATCTTTATCTTGGATTGGTATGAGTCTAGTTATTATTGGAATGATACTACATAGTTATGTAGCGGTCGTTGTGAAGAAAGAAGAAAAAATAACGGCGTAATGAGATTAGCTCTTTATATAAAGAGCTAATCTTTTTTCATAGAAAGGAATGATGATATGAATTTGCAACGCGTTGAACAAATTGAGAAAGATCCCATTTTAAATGTACTACAGTATGCAGTCGGACCAAGTGAAACTAGCTTAAAGAAAGCAGTTTTATTTTATGAAAGGAATAAAGCGACTTTGCATAGATATGAAGAAAAGGCTTGCATAGGTATTGAAATAATTGGAGCAAAGAAAGCGAGAATTTGTCATATAGCAGTCGTTCCACAATATCGTCATAATGGAATTGCGTGGCAAATGATAAAGGAAGTATTAAGAATGCATCAATTGATGTATCTAGAGGCAGAGACAGACGATGAAGCGGTAGAATTTTATAAAAAAATTGGTTTTCAGGTTAAAAGTTTAGGAGAAAAATATCCGGGGGTTGAAAGGTTTTGTTGTTATTTGGAAATGTAGTATAAAAATATATAAATATACATCTTATGTTTAGTTTGAAAAAAGTGATATTTACATTATATAATAAAGGTATCTGGAAAAATATAGATAATAGAAATTAGGTGTATAACACATGAGAATGGATAAAAGTAAATTTATAAAAATTGCTACTTCAATAGGAGTGTCATCTTTTTTATTAACGGGCTGTGGCGATTATGAAGAAGATACTGCCCAGCAAGAAAGTACTGCTGTTAAAACAGATGGTGCAAAACAAGGAAATGAACAAGAAAGATTAAATTGTGATGATAAAGCTCCAACTAATGAAAATGTAGAAAAAGATGAGTTATGTAAGGAAAATAATCCGTCATTTTCTTCTTATCATGAAAATTCACATTTACCGATACTGCCGTTCGTTGCAGGATATTTATTAGCAAGCAGAACTTCAAATATGAATTATGCAGTAAAACCGAATATAATGAAGAAACCGTATGCAAATAACATTATTCCATATCGTGAAAAAGACCAAAGTAGAACTGGAGGCAGCGGTGGTGGCGGGTATTACGGCGGAACTAACAGTAACAATAGTAATTCTTCCAATAAAGTAGATTTAAATAAACAGCAGCCAAATCCATCAAATAAAGTAACACCAGATACAAATGCGCCGAAATCATCTACGACACAAACGCCGAAAGTGAATTCTGGTTCTAGTGGAATTGGGAATGCAAAAGCGCCAGCCGGATCATAACACGAAAGGATAATAGAATCATGTATACAGAACAAGAACAGAAAGAGTATATGAAAGTATGGTTTTCACTTGCAGAAGAGGCTGGTCGGAATGGGTTTACTTGGCCGAGTCTATTAGAAAATGAAGAATGGAATCAATATATGGCAACAGGTATGTATCGTATGCCAGTAAAAACTTATACTGCTATTTCAAAAGCGACAGAAGAAATTATGTATGTGTTATATAGAACGTATCAATACATTCTCAATACGACAGAAGATTTTCAAAAATTAGGATTTCCAGCTGAAACGTGGGAAATTGCGAGAATGAAACATACAGGTTTATTTTCATATTTTACAAGGTTTGACTTTATCGTAAATGGTGAAGATATAAAGTTAATAGAAGTAAATTGTGATACACCAACAGGTTATTTAGAGCCATCTGTCGCAAATGAAGTGTTATGCCGTTATCACGATGTAAATCATCCAAATCATATAGAGGAGCATATTGTGCAGGCGTGGGAACAAATTAAACATGACTATAGTATAGATCCTAGAGAAACGATTTATTTTACGAGTTATGATTGGCATGATGAAGACCATCAAACAGTTCAATTTTTAAGAAGCTATTGTTTAGATCAGTCAACGGATTATATAGGTATTCAAGATATCGTTGTTGCAGATGATGGTATATATACGCAAAATGGTGAGAGAATTCATTATTTATATAGACTATATCCAATTGAATATTTAGTTTCAGATGCTGATAAAAGCGGGAAAAGAATTGGACTCCAGTTTTTAGATCATATAGCGCAAGGCAGAGTGAAAATCATTAATCCACCAGCTGCTTTTCTTATGCAAAATAAAAGTGTACTCGCATTAATTTGGCAACTTTACGAAGAAGAAGTTTTCTTTAAGGAAGAGGAGCGAGGAATCATTCAGAAATACTTCCTACCAACATATTTTACAAATAAACCGTTTATAGAAAGAAATGAATCCTATGTTTCTAAACCTTTATACGGCCGTGAAGGCGGAGGAGTATCTATATACGAAAATAATGAACTATTAGCTGAAGATAAAACAGAGTATTACTTTGAACAGCGGAAAATATATCAGCAATACATAGAAATGCCAGACTATACAATTGACACGTGGGACGGTCCGTATACTGGTAAACTATTAATTGGTTCACACTGTATTAGCGGGAGAGCTGCTGGTTTATTTTTACGTGTAGGTGAGAAAATAACAGGAAATTTATCGATGTTTACTGGAGTTACAATTGAAGGATAAATGAAACAAAGAGCTTATCATTTTTGGTGAGCTCTTTGTTTGTATATAGTGTTTTTATGTTTTTGATGTAACGCCTTCATTTTTTGCATAGATAAAATGATTAAGTTAAAAATTAAGAAAAATATGATAATATATGTATGTAGTAGTTTAAAACAAATGGGGGAACAATAGTGAAAATGAATGACATAGTGGCAAGTACGCAATTGCCAAATACAATCAAAACAATTACAAATGATTTAAGAAAATTAGGATTAGAAAAAGGAATGACAGTTATTGTACATTCTTCGTTAAGTTCCATTGGCTGGGTATCAGGCGGAGCAGTTGCAGTAGTAGAGGCGTTAATGGAGGTTATTACAGAAGAGGGAACGATTATTATGCCAACTCAGTCTTCGGATTTATCTGATCCGAAACATTGGTCAAGACCACCTGTACCTGAAGAATGGTGGCAAATTATTCGGGATAACGTTCCAGCATTTGAGCCACATATAACACCAACAAGGGCAATGGGAAAAGTAGTTGAATGTTTTCGTACATATCCGAATGTAGTACGTAGTAACCATCCATTAGGAAGCTTTGCTGCATGGGGAAGACATGCAGAAGAAATAACAGTAAATCAGTCACTATCGATGAGTTTAGGAGAAGAATCTCCATTAAGAAAAATATACGATCTAGACGGATACATATTATTAATTGGTGTTGGATATGATTCGAATACTTCTGTACATTTATCAGAAGTACGTTCTGGTGCATGTGAGTTAATAAAAGTAGGGGCACCTATTATAGAAAATGGTGAAAGAGTATGGAAAGAATTTGTTGATATGGATTACGATTCTGACAAATTTGTAGAAATTGGTGTAGAGTTTGAGCAAAAAGGAACCGTAACAATGGGGAAAATAGGAAACGCAAAGTGCCGTCTTATGAAACAACGTGATATAGTTGACTTTGGAACAGAATGGTTTCGTAAGAAAAATTAGTAAGGGATGGTTACGATGAAGGGGAAAAAGGTATTAATTACAAGCGGTGGTTGTTTAGAAAAATGGGATCAAGTACGCGGCCATACAAATATGGCAAAAGGAACAATTGGAAGAATAATCGCCGAAGAGCTTATAAGTAAAGGGGCCCATGTTATATATTTACATGGTTATTTTGCGGAGAAACCGAATGATATAAACAATCAATTAGAATTACATCCATTTGAAGGAATTGTTGATTTACAAGATAAAATGAAAAGTATCATTACGCATGAAAAAGTCGATGCGGTTATTATGGCAGCGGCTGGATCTGATTGGATTGTGGACAAGATTTGTGATCAAGAGGGTAATGTTCTTGATATGAATGGAAAAATCTCAAGTGATATAGCACCAATTATACATTTTCAAAAGGCACCGAAAGTATTAAAACAAATAAAAGAGTGGGATCCAGAAACTGTACTCGTTGGCTTTAAACTTGAAAGTGACGTAAATAAAGAAGAATTGTTTGAAAGAGCGAAAAATAGAATGGAAGAAGCGAAGGCGAGTGTAATGATTGCAAATTCACCACATTCTTTATATTCGCGCGGAGCAATGCACTACGTAATTGGACAAGACGGTAAAGGGCAGTTATGTAATGGAAAAGATGAAACAGCGAAAGAAATTGTCAAAAGGTTAGAGGTACTATGTAATCGCGTTACTGCTTCATAATTTCAAGTATTTGGATAAGAGTGAATCCGCATAGTATATATTGGTAAGCGAAACTTTTTGCTTTGATACAAACGTTAACCATTCAATATGGATACATAGAATAATTGGTGAGGAGTGAATTCTATGGAACATTTATTAAAGCAAGCTATTAAACTCCGGAAAGAAAAGAAATATGCGCAGTCTAAAGAGATACTCATTGGATTAACGAATTTTACGAGGGATGCAGAAGTACTTTATCAATGTGCTTGGATACATGATGTAATGGGGCTGGAAACAGAAGCTATGCCGTATTATGAACAGGCAATTGCAAACGGTCTTGAAGGTGAGTCACTTTGCGGAGCTTATATCGGCCTTGGTAGTACATATCGTTGTATAGGTGAGTATGACAAAGCAATTACTGTTTTAGAAACAGGATTACAGCAGTTTCCAAATAATGATGTGATGAAAGTATTTTTGTCATTAGCGAAATATAACGTAAACGATCATGAATCCGCGATGAAATTATTACTTGAAACAGTCGTAAAAGTAGAAGAAGTGAAAGAATTTGAACGTGCTATTTCATTTTATAAAGATCATTTAAATGAGGTTTTTAAATAGAGGAGTGAACATATGAGTGTCACACTTTCGCGAAGGCGAAAAGGTATATGGATTGGACTCGTATCTTTAATCTTGTTATCAAACTATTTATTATATGCTCTTCCGATTGTACCAGCTGCTCCGAAAGAAGTTGTCCTTGGGTCAATATTAGATTGTATGTTTGTAATTCCAATCATTACGTATTTCTTTATTATTCGAAAAAGGTACTCGTTAACGTATATATTTCCTGTTGTAATAGCTGGTTATATATTTGCAAGATTTATTATTCCAAGCGACTATTTACAAGCTTTTTCATACGTTTCTTATATTATAGTTGCAGGGGAAATTGCTTTTGTATGTTTTGAGTTATTCCTTCTATATAAAATTGTTAGAATGCTTCCTACAATAAGAAAAAAATATAAAGAATATAAAAGTGAGTATTCTTCATTTTCTTATGCAATTGATGCAGCGTTTGACACCACTATGAAAAGAAATAAATTAGTAGATATCATTGTAACAGAGTGTAAGTTAATCTATTATGCATTTTTATCGTGGCGTGAAAAAGTGCCAGAAGGTGAATGCGTATACTCATATCACAAAAAGACTGGTGCAATAGGTGTATATATTATGATCATCCATGCGACTTTAATAGAAAGTATCGGTTTTCATTATTTGTTTCATCAATGGAATCCAGTTGTAGCATGGGTGTTACTTATTTTAAACGTATATGCAATGTTTTATTTTTTAGCTGAAATACAAGCAATGCGTAAAAATCCAATTATTGTTACGGAAGAACAGGTAATTATTCAAATTGGATTAGGGAAGAAAATCATTATACCGTTTACACAAATTGATAAGATTACGTTTTATAAAGGAGAACTTTTAAAAAAAGAGAAAGAGCTTCTTGACGCAACGGTGATGGAATTTATAAAGGAACCTCCAACATTTGAAATAATACTTAAAGAGCCAATAAAAGCACAATTGTTATATGGATTTTCTAAAACAGTAAGTCGTGTTCACTTAAATGTTGATGAGGAACGGAAATTTTATGATGCAGTTACCGAGAAATTAAAACATGGGTAATGCTATTAATTTTCATCGTGCGTTTGGTGTGTACGGTATTTGTATCGAAAATAATAATATATTAGTAATCGATAAATCAAAAGGTCCATATAAGAATAGATATGATCTACCTGGTGGGAGCTTATATGAAGAGGAGTCGCTGTTAGCGGCACTCCATAGGGAATGTAAAGAAGAAACTGGATTAGAAGTAAAGGTTATAAAGCAAGTAGGAACGGTTGATTTTCAATACCCTTCAAAGTTTAAAGATTATACACATGTACACCATATTGCAGTTTTGTATGAAGTTGAAAAGAGTGCAGGGAAAATCATAGTACCAAAACAATTTGAAGGTCAAGATTCTTTAGGAGCGAGATGGGTTTCTATAGAAAGCATTACAGAAGACAATTCATCTCCGCTTGTATGTAGTGCAGTAGAGTGGCTGAAAACAAATGAGCTTCCATTAGAAGTAAAAAAATATGAAACATGGACAGTGAAAAACTCCTTCTAAAATAAGAGGGAGTTTTTATTGTGTATTTGGAGACCAAACACTTCTTTATCACTATATAAATGGATATAATAAAGCTAGAAATAGCATAAGGGGAAACAAAGAATGAATAAATTACTAACACCAAAAAGTGAAATTATAGAAAGAAAAATAAGATATGACTCGACAACAGTAGAACACACTTGTTTATTACTTGAAAAGCAGTTGCAAAGTATCGTGCTATTTCATGAGGTTCAGTATTCATTTACAATGACTGCACATCTTGCGAGTTTAACAATCCCAAAAGGAAGTTACACCATTGCATACTATTGGGAAGATCGTCCGTACAATTTATACATATGGAGAGATAAGAATGGAACGTATTTAGGCTCTTATTTTAATGTTGTAAAAAATACGCAAATAACAGATGAACTAGTGTCATTTGAAGACTTAATTATTGATATTTTGGTACTTCCAAGTGGAGAATATTTTATTTTAGATGAGGATGAGTTACCTGAGTCTTTAGAGGAGTTTGAGGATGGTTATGTGAATGAAGCTCTTAATGTATTAGAGGAAATAATTCAAAAGACGCTTCCTCAAATGATTGTAGAGACAGAAAGAGTGAGGTTAAACTAAATTGTAATCGATTTGAAAATAGAATACGTGTTTAATGAAATTGAGTAGTCTCAAGTTATATAATCTAACTTTTTTGATAAGTCTAAGGTTAGATGTATATTTCTTGGGATTACTCTTTTTTTGTGGAAATTAATATTGACTGAATACAGTTCAGTCGTTTATGATTGAATTATATTCAGTCGCAGAAAAAACATAATAGGAGATAACATATGAAAAGAATATCGAAAGAACCAGATGTTAGAAGGCAAGAGTTGATGGATATTGGTTTTGAACTATATATGAAAAATGGTATGAAAGGATTTGGCATAAAAGATGTTGTGAATCATGCTGGTGTAGCAACGGGCTTATTTTATTATTACTTCAAGTCTAAAGAGAATTTTGTTGATGAAGTATTAAATGATTTTATTGTGAAAAATATGGAGTTAATTGAAGAAATACTTGTTTCTAATGAACGGTCTGTCATGCAAAAGCTGAAAGATTCTCTAAATATATTTTGGACATTTATCGAAAAATTAGCGCCTTATAAAAATGTGAGTTCGTTTCAGACGGAACAACATTTTCAACTGGAACAGAAATTATTTACGCGAATGCAGCCATTAATTCGACAAGTAATCGAAGAAGGGGTGAAAACTGGGATTTTTAATATTGATAACTCATTATTAGCATCAGGATTTATTTTATACGGTCTTAGCAGTATTGCTCATTCAGAGGTGAATTTGAATCTAGACATGAAGCGAGAAATGGTTAATTTAGTATTAAATACACTACGATATGATCAAAGAGAAGGAGAATGTATATGAAGATCATGATTGATGGAAACAATATTTCGAATGAACAACTTACAAAGTGGAAAAAAGAACGTATGAAAAAAGTTTTCAATACATTAGGACATAAAGAGCCAGAATTAAATGATACAGACGTTATGATAAAAAAACTAACAGAACTAAAATTAAATTATTCATACAATGAAATGTATGATAAGTTAAAATCTAAACTTAAATTAAGTGAAATGGGTATGCGTATTTGTACTGCTTTATCTGGTGATAGACGAAAATTTTCAAAAACAAATATTTATTTAGATGGGATTACAGCAGAAGAGGCGATAAATGGAATTGATAGTTTTATGCTTGAACAATCAGATGAAAATAATCAAGTGAATTTATCAGCCTGTCCAGATCACTACGTACTAAGACCCTTTGGGGAAAATGAATTGGAGGTTATCGAAACTACTGGTAATTCTCCATTTCCAGTTCAATTTTTTATTGTTTTTGGTGACGAAACAGGATTAAAGACACCTAGAGATAAGTCTTATCAATACCAATCAACAGGTGTTGCACGTATGAAAGACGGTACTACTATTGGTGGAGTTCGACATCAATTCAAAGATACAGATACTGGTATAGAAGTAAGTCTAGTTGTAGAGTTTCCGGCACTTTGTCCTAATAGTCTTATTGAATCGCATCAAATGCATTTGGCATGTGAGTTTTCTTATTGGTTACAGTGGATTAAGGAACATAAAAAATAATTTTTATATAAATAACAATAAGGGTATTTAAACGAATCATATGTATTTTTTAATAAAACCTAGTTGACTTATCGGAAATATTTGTATAATATGTACTTAATTCTATTACGTATTGCTGATTGGAGAAACCAAAGGCATTTTATCTATTGATAAAATGCCTTTGGTTTTTTTATTACATAAATACTGAATCTATTCATTTAGATGAATCATTTCAAGGAGGGGAAGAAGTGACTGTTTCAATTAATGAGGTATCAAAATATTTTTCGAAGCAAACTGGTACTGTTCAAGTATTAGAGAATATTAATTTTCAATTAAAAAAAGGGGATTTTGTTACAGTAATTGGTCCGAGTGGTTGTGGAAAAAGTACATTATTAAAAATTATTGCAGGTTTAGACAACGATTTTGAAGGTGAAATCATTATTGATGGGGAGCGTATAACAAAACCGAGTAAGAAGCAAGGATTTATATTTCAAGAGCATCGTCTGTTTCCGTGGTTAACAGTTGAAGAAAACATTGCAGCTGATTTGTCATTAAAAGATAAGTATGTGAAGGATAAGGTAAAGGAATGGGTTAAAATTGTTCGGTTAGACGGTTTTGAAAAATCATATCCGAAAGAAATATCAGGCGGGATGTCACAACGTGTTGCGATTGCAAGAGCGTTGCTAAGAGATCCTAATGTATTATTACTTGATGAACCATTTGGAGCATTGGATGCATTTACCCGAAGTCATTTGCAAGAAGTACTGCTCAACATTTGGGAACAAAAAAAGACGACAATGATATTCGTTACACATGATATAGACGAAGCAATATATCTTTCAAACAGAATTGTCATCATGAGTGCAAAGCCTGGAAAAATACATAAAGTAATTGAAAATAATTTACCTTATCCGCGTAGTAAAACTTCGGAGTCATTCCAAGAAATTCGAAAGAAAGTATTACAGCAGTTTGAGTATGGAGGATTGATTCAAACAAGTTTATAGGGAGAGGGTGAGTATTTATGTATAAAAAATTTAAAGTTCTTTCTTTTGCATTAGCTATTTCTTTATTTTTATTCGGATGTGAGAAAAGTACAGCAAGTAGTAAGAAGGAAGATGTAACAGTACAAATTGGTATTCAGCAAGGGTTAAGTCCACTATTACTCGCGCAGAAAAAGGGATGGTTTGAAGAGGAGTTTAAAAAAGAAGGAGTTAAGGTGAAATGGACAGAGTTCCAAAGTGGACCTCCTTATTTTGAGGCAATCGCATCAAATCGATTAGACTTTGGTGAAGTTGGCAATTCTCCAGTTATTTCCGCGCAAGCAGCAGGTATTGAATTTACCGAAATTGCTAATACAAGTTATGCGAGAAAAGGAACAGGGATTCTTGTACAAAAAGATAGCAAGATTACGAGTGTAAAAGATTTAAAAGGTAAAAAAATCGCAGTAGCAAAAGGAAGTAGCGCATTTAATTTATTGTATCGAGTGCTTGATAAAGAAGGTATCAATGCGAAAGATGTAAATGTTATTCAACTGCAACCAGATGAAGCGCAGCCAGCATTTGAATCAGGATCAGTAGATGCATGGGCAATTTGGGATCCTTTCATATCGTTACATACGGTAAATAAAGGAGCGAAGGTGATTACAGATGGTGAACAATTAAATGTATCTTCTCCAGAGTTTTTAATTGCGAGAACAAAATTTGCGAAAGAGCATCCAGAATTAGTGGAGAAATTCCTTAAAGTATATGAAAAAGCACGTGTATGGCAAGATGAAAACTTGGATGAAGCAATAAAAATATACACTTCTGCAAAGAAAATAGATGCAGATATTGTAAAAGAAGTGTTTAATCACGACAAACCCATCTTAGTTCCGGTAACGAAAGAAATAGTTGCAGAACAGCAACAGACAGCAGATTTTCAATATAAGCTTGGTTCTATAAAGAAAGAAATTAAGACAGATAAAGTTGTAGATAATTCTTTCGTAGAAAAAGCGTTAAAGGCGAAGTGAAAAGAGGTTGTATAAATTGGAGAATACGAAAGCGGTTATTAAAAGGGCGAGTATAACGATTGAGAAAAACAATGTAAAGAAAGTACAGAAGACGAATATCAAATTTTTGATAAGGGCAATTACTATACCGATTATTATATTAATAATTTGGCAATTGGCCGGCGTATTCGGTCTAGTTTCTAAAACAGTTTTACCAACGCCGCTAGATATATTTTTAGCTTTTCAAGAACTTATAAAAACAGGAGAGTTATTCGGTCATGTAAGTATTAGTGTATTCAGGGCTGCGGCTGGTTTCTTTATTGGCGGGAGTTTAGGAATTATTTTAGGAACAATTGTTGGATTTTCAACGAGAAGTGAGCAATATTTAGATCCGTCAGTACAAATGTTAAGAACTGTGCCTCACTTAGCTGTTGCACCGCTTTT
Organism: Bacillus sp. FSL W8-0519; assembly: GCF_038005585.1. NCBI lineage: Bacteria > Bacillati > Bacillota > Bacilli > Caryophanales > Bacillaceae > Bacillus > Bacillus sp. FSL W8-0519. The sequence continues at coordinate 2,798,186 of NZ_JBBOTL010000001.1, read as the reverse complement.
CGTATTATGGTTCGGTTTTGGGGAAACATCAAAAGTGTTATTAATTGCAGATGGTGCATTTTTTCCTTTATACGTAAACGCGTTTCTAGGAATACGAGGTGTAGATTCAAAGTTATTTGATGTTGCGAGAGTGTTAGAGTTTAGTAAAAGAAAATTAATTACAAAACTAATTTTACCGGCAGCATTGCCAAACCTATTACTTGGGGCAAGATTATCATTAGGAGTAGCATGGGTGAGTTTAGTAGTAGCAGAACTTATGGGATCTACAGAAGGTATTGGCTATATGATTATGGATGCAAGGCAATTTTCAAATACAGATATTGTATTTGTCGGTATTATTATCTTTGCATTTGTTGGGAAGTTTTCGGATTCACTCGTACGTTTACTAGAAGTGAAGTTTTTAAGATGGCGAGATAACTTTAAAGGCGAGATAGGAAATTAACATATAAATTATTAGGGGTAATTTATATAGAGTAGTTTAGTGTACGTTTCAAAATAAATAAGGGGTGTGTAAAGGTATGGAATTATTATGGTTTATTCCGGCGTATGGAGATGGACGATATTTAGGAACGACAAAACGAGGAAGAGCAGCTGAGTATGGTTATTATAAACAAGTTGCACAGGCAGCTGATTATTTAGGATATACAGGTGTGTTACTTCCAACTGGCCAAGGTTGTGAAGATCCATGGGTATTAGCATCGGCACTTGCAGCTGAGACAGAAAAGCTAAAATTTTTAGTAGCAGTTAGACCGGGACTAATGTCACCGACAGTTGCAGCAAGGATGGCATCTACATTTGATAGAATTTCAGACGGGAGGTTACTTATTAATGTAGTCGCTGGAGGAGATCCAGTTGAATTACAAGGAGATGGATTGTATCTTGAGCATGATGAAAGATATGAAGCAGCTGATGAGTTTTTAAAAGTTTGGAAATCGACATTGCAAGGTGAAACATTTTCTTTAGAAGGAAAACATATTAAAGTTACGGAAAGTAAAGTTGTGTTCCCGCCAGTGCAAACGCCATACCCTCCTATATATTTTGGAGGATCATCCGCTGCTGGAAAGGAAGTTGCAGCAGAACATAGTGATGTATATTTAACGTGGGGCGAGCCACCAGAGCAAGTGAAGGAGAAAATAGAGGAAGTAAGAAAACTGGCAGAAGAGAAGGGACGTTCAGTGCGATTTGGCATCAGGTTACACGTAATTGTAAGAGAAACAGAAGAAGAAGCGTGGGAAGAGGCAGAACGTTTAATTCAATATGTAGATAATGAGACAATTGAACTTGCTCAAAAGACATTTGCAAGATATGATTCAGTTGGTCAAAAGCGAATGACCCATTTAAATAAAGGTACACGGGAGTCGTTAGAGATAAGTCCTAATTTATGGGCTGGCATCGGGCTTGTAAGAGGTGGTGCAGGTACTGCGCTTGTTGGAGATCCGCATACAGTAGCAGATAGAATAAAAGAATATGAAGCGTTAGGAATTGATACGTTTGTATTATCGGGATATCCTCATTTAGAAGAGGCATATGAAGTGGCAGAACTGTTATTTCCTTTATTGAAAGAAGATAAGAAACAAGAAAATAAAATTGTTGGTGAAATGATAGCTGATGCATATGCATTAAAAAAATAGTGAGAAAAAACCCGCAAGTAAATCACTTGCGGGTTTTCATCGTAAACTATCAGAAAATATGGTAAAATTAAATAGTAACTTAAGGTACGGTTGGTTGTTCAATTATCACTTCTCCAAGTAGGAGGGGGGTGATAATAAGTGAGTGAAATAGCGTTGTTACTGCAAGGTGGACTGTTTCTCGTTGCATTGTTAACATTCGTCGTCGTTTTAATAGACAAGCTCAAAAAATAACAACCCACCTATGCCAATAGAATGTGGGTTGTTTTGTTTGTAAGAAACAAATAGGATAAATGAACAATCCAATCTGCTAAGTTACGTGGACTAGTGTGTAGCCGCACACTAGTCTTTTTTATTTATATACAATTTATAATTGGTTTATGTGATTGTATTGTTCTTTTCATACTTATTATAACACAGTGTCTTTTCATCAAGAAAGGAGACCGTATGTTCTGTTTCTAATTAAATAGAAGGTGACTTTTCTTTAAAGAGCCCGTCCATATACTGTTTTAAAGTTTGAACGTAAAATTTTTGCTTATTTACATCATTTACACCGACTATTGGTGATGGAAGTTCATATCTCTTTTCGGATAAATGAACGACAACGTCAAAAATATCAAATAGACGGATGAAACAGAACAGACCATCTTTATCACTTAATAAAATAAAGTAATGGTTTTCACTATTTGTATTTAATGTATTCCATAATGAACTTTTGCTTAAATCGCGAACAATGCTCTTTTCTTTTAATTCCATGAAGTCGGCATTCGATAGGATGCTAGAAATATCAATCGCATCTGGATCTTCAAAATAGCCATCGACTGCTTGTACAGCGAAAGTATAAGCCATTTTTAATACACTCATTTTATACTTACGGTTATCTAAAAGTAATTCCCGTTGAATAGAGCTAGCTACTTTCGTTACACGTTCTTCTTTCCAGATTTCGTTATGTAGTGAAATATCGTGCTTTTTACATAGTTTCATAATTAATGCATTGGAATAAAGTATTTCGTCACTTACTTCAACAACATCTGTCTCAGCGGCCGCAAGTTCCTCACCATGCTCATTCGTATAGAGCGGGGAGTCAATCTGTTTTTTCATATGTTCAATCTTAAACTGACTTAATTTATGCCGAATTAAGGGGCGATCAATATTTGTTGTCATTTGTTCATAACAAGTATCACAAATTGAGTTTGTGAAATAATATCCACATAATATTTCTGGGATGACATATTGTTCACTAAGTTCTTTCGTATCTTTTCTGCAAATGATGCATTGTGTCATTTTTATCACCTTTACCTGCAAATTTGTATGTAATCTCATTGTAGTGTATTTATTGGTATTTTGGAATATTGTAAAGGAAAATATTATGTGAAATTGTTACTTATTTTGGTACAATGAAGAGAAGTGCTAGTTTAAAGGAGGACGTTTTTTTGAAATCGAAAGTGCACTTTTGGACATTAGAAGTGCTAATGGTTGTAGCGATCATATTTATTTGCACAAAAATATCGTTTCTATTTCAACCGTTTGGTATCTTCATATCAACGCTGTTTTTCCCAATCTTAATCGCGTTATTTTTATACTTCATATTTAATCCGGTGTTAGTCTTTTTAGAGGAGAAAAAAGTACCTAGAAATTTAGCGATTTTACTGTTATATCTTTTTATCATAACATTAACTGCGGTTGGCGTTGGGGTAGTTGTTCCAACGATCTCACAACAGCTAATGGATTTAGTGAAAAATATGCCAGGCTATATAAAAGAGGGAAAACTATACATACAAGATTTATCCCATCATAGATTGTTTGAATGGTTATCTACACAAAATTATGTTTCCATTGAAACAATTGAAAAAAATGCAATTGAATACTTAAAGGATATACCAAACACAATTACGTCGAGTGCAACGGCTTTATTTGGTATCATAACGAACGTCGCATTAGTTATTTTTACAGTACCGTTCATTTTATTTTATATGTTTAAAGATGGACATGCGTTTCCAGGAAAAGCAGTAAGCTTATTACCAGAGTCATACCGTGAAGAAGGGCTTCGTATCATTAAGGAAACGAACGAAACATTATCTGCATATATTCAAGGGCAAGCGCTCGTTTGTATATTTGTAGGTGCTTTTACTTTTATCGGTTATTTAATTATCGATTTACCGTACGCTTTTGTTTTAGGAATTATAGCTGCATTTACAAATATAATTCCTAACTTAGGCCCATTTATCGGTGCAGCACCAGCTGTTATTGTAGGTTTGTTCGTATCTCCGATGCAAGCGTTGTACGTAATTATTATCGTAACAATTGTACAACAATTTGAAAGTAACATCATTTCACCGCGTATTATGAGTTCAAAATTAAATATCCATCCGTTAACAATTATTATTTTAATTTTAGGGGTAGGTAACTTTGCTGGAATTATTGGAATGATCTTGGCGGTGCCAGTGTACGCAGTAACGAAAACAGTTGTATCGAACTTAGTGAGACTGTTTAAGACGAAACGAAGTAATCGAAAATAGTATATGTTGAGAAAGATACACCACTTTTTAAGTGGTGTATCTTTTGTTTATTAATCAATGTTAAAAAGTGTACGAATGCAATTTTATTATATATTTATTACATATCAAATAAAACGGTAAAGTTGTATGATATAGCCCCCAATAAACTATGTGGAATCCCTCTGAACTATCCAAATCATTTCCTTACAACGTGCTATCAACATCATAATCGACTCCTTTCAAGTTTTATATTTTTAAAGGATTATAGGTGAGTGTAGTATTTGCTTCTACGATCTCGAATTTCGTCCATAATCTTTTTGTATTGTTGCTCTTGTTTTAATTCATCTTCAGAAAAGATTTCTTTCTGGATTGTAATTGTTAAGAAGAAAAGATGAAACGTCATGATACATTCCTCCTTTCGAAAGGAATTATAGATGGCTACAGTAGTGACTTTGACGTTCTTTTACATCTTCCATAGCTTTATTAATTTGATGGTCATGCAATACCTCACTGTCCGAGAACTTAGTTTTTTGAATGGTAATCGTTAAAAAGAATACTTTAAATTTCATTAGATAAAACCCCTTTATAATTGATTTAGAAAAGACGGCTGTAATAAGAAGCTTGACGCTCTTTTACTTCGTCCATAATGGTTTGAATGTGTTGCTCACGTAAAATCTCTTTCTGTGAAAGTTTACGTTTTTGAATAGTGATAGTTAAAAAGAATGCTTTAAATTTCATTAGATAAAACCCCTTTATAAGTTTATTAGAAAAGACGGCTGTAATAAGAAGCTTGACGCTCTTTTACTTCGTCCATAATAGTTTGAATGTGTTGCTCACGTAAAATCTCACTTTGAGAAAGCTTACGTTTTTGAATGGTGATAGTTAAAAAGAATGCTTTAAATTTCATGAAGGTATTGCTCCTTTAAAATATATTTTTAATACATATGCGTATAATATGAACTTTTAATGTCAGTCATTTTATCAGTCAGTTGTTTTATTTGTTGTTTACGAATGATTTCACCTTCAGATAAAGTATTTTTCTGAAGTACAGTCGTAAAAAAGAAAATATGAAAAGTCATAAATGAATTCCTCCTTTCGAAAAGGAATTACATGTGATCACAATAAAGTGCTTGGCGCTCCTTAACATCATTCATAGCTTTTTCAATTTGCTCATTATGAAAAATTTCATGTTTGGAAATTGTATTTCTTTGAATCGTAATACTTAAAAACAATACGCTAATAGTCATCGAATGTTGCTCCTTTCTTTAAAAAATAATGTAAGAGACTAAAAAATCGCACAAAAAAGCCACAGGAAGATATAGTTCTCCTATGGCAGGGCGTGAAAAAGCCACAGGAAAGCATACGACCTCCTGTGGCGAATTTATGAATTAATCGAAATAATGTACGATTTTCAATTCTCCATTAGGGTGGTCGAATTCATATTTAATTGTCCAGAAAACACAGGTGCAGTTAACGCTAAAGTTAAAGCATGTAATTGTAATTTCATCATTTCCTTCGACCTCCTTTTAGAATATTTTTCTTACGTTAGTAAGTATATACAATTAATGGATAATTGTAAACATAAAAAATGAAAATTTTTAATTTTGATTAAAATGCGTATATTTTAAAGGGTTTTGAGAAGGTGTATTGTAATTAACGAAATATCGATAAAAATGGGGGATGCTAAATGAAATATATGCATCGTAATGTAGTTGTTATGCTAACAATTTTTTTATGTATTACTGCTTGTTCTAGCGGAGAAAGAATAAAAGAAATATCTGATGTTGAACCTGGTGACTTTAAGCAATATGCTGGGACATATGTTGGGAATAACTCAGATGTGGTTGCAATTGTTAATCGTTTACCCGGTGGTGAAACATTTCAAAGTGTAAGTTTAGAGAATGAAAGTATAAAGGTGAACTATGGTACAAAAGGAAATGGAACTTTGACAGAAGACATGGTTGAGACGTATTGGTTTGATGGTAAGGATACGATGGAGAAGAATTTTCTCTTTAACGTTATTTATTTAGCGATTTTAGTACCAAATGCAAAAGGTTACGAGTTGCAAGTAGAAAATAAAAATTTCACGATAAAAAGAGAAGAAATACTATCAATCCTGTATGAAAAGTTTGATAATTTCCCAAAAGAAAATGATTTATGGGATAAAAAGAAAGTAGTAAAGTTTCTTAACGAAAATAACGAAGAAATTACAATGCTTATGAATGATAAAGAGTTTAGGAATGCTTTATTTGTAAAGTATCCAGTACAGCAGTTGAAATGATGGGAGGAAAATAGGTGGAGTTAGTATATAAAATTACTTATCATCGAATGCAAGATCATTATTTACCTAAGTTAATACAGGCAATTAGCTTCGTTAGTGAAGAAGATTTATGGAAACAAGGGGATTCTGTGAATTCAATTGGTGGAATCGTACTACATATTTGTGAACATATACAGAGAAATACTAGTCGTTATAAAAATCCAAATATAGTCTTTGAAAAGGGAATTGAGGAGTATTTTCCAGTAAAGCGACAACGTACTGAACTTTTGCTACAGTACGTTGAAGACGTATTTGATGAATGGGGAACAGAATATATACAAGCATGTGGAGAAAAAAGACATATTGACCTTCATAGTTTATTACATTTAGTGGAGCACACAAGTTATCATTTAGGGCAAGTTGTAGATCGTACAAAGTCTATAAAGGGACAACAATTTAATTTTTGTCAAAATGGTATAAATGAAAAGAATTTAAAAATTAGAGTTGAAACTTCAAAATTTTAGAAAGAGAGTCATTCTTAAACGAATGACTCTCTTTTTTTATAAAAGAAATTTATGGAAATATACATTTTTATGTGATATGGTTAATTACATAAGTAATGAACCTATGAACCTAAGGTGGTGAAATTATGAAACCTACTCTGGAGCAAAATAAATTAATATACTTGCAAATTGCAGAAACGATTGAATCTGATATTTTAAAAGACATATTACTTGAAGAAGAACAAGTTCCATCAACAAATCAATTTGCGAAGATGTTACAAATAAATCCAGCTACTGCAGCTAAAGGGGTAAACGTATTAGTGGATGAAGGGATTTTATATAAAAAGAGAGGGATCGGGATGTTTGTTGCAAAGGGAGCGAAAGAAGTTGTACTTAAAAAAAGACAAAATACTTTTATGACCGAATATTTACCTAAAGTGTGGGAAGAAGCGAAAGTATTAGAAATATCCAAAGATGAATTGATGGATATGATTCAAAAAATTACGAAGGGGGGGAACGAGGGATGATTGCACTTGAAACGAAAGATATAACGAAAAAATACAAAAAGAAAGTAGCAGTAAATGAAGTAACGATTTCATTGGAAGAGCATAAAATATATGGTTTGCTCGGTAGAAACGGAGCAGGAAAAACGACACTATTAAATTTACTTGCAGGTCAAATTACTTCAAGTAGTGGAAGCGTATCAATATTTGGCGAACATGTTTTTGAGAATAGTAAAGCGATGCAAAATATTTGTTTTGTTAGAGTAAAAGAAGAAGCTCAGTTAAGTTTTAAAGTAAAAGAAATTTTTAAGATGTGCAGCATGTTTTATAAAAACTGGGATGGAAAGTATGCTGAAGAACTCGCTAATAAATTTCAGCTTAATATGACAGTGAAATATCATAAATTATCACACGGCATGCAAACAGTCGTCGGCATTATTCAAGGGTTAGCAAGTAGAGCACCAATTACTATTTTTGATGAACCAACTACAGGTTTAGACGCAGCACACCGTGAATTATTTTATAGTCTACTACTAGAAGATTACGGTGAGTATCCACGAACAATTATATTATCAACACATTTAGTAGAAGAAGTAACCCATGTGATTGAAGATGTGATAATCATAAAAGAAGGAAGATTAGTTGTTCAATCATTGGTAGAAGATTTATTACAACAAGTTCAGATTATTTCAGGGCAAAAGGATAAAGTGGACGAGTTCTTGATCAATAAAAAAGTATTAAATCGAGAAGTTTATGGAAATAAGGGTATTGCTGTTATATGGGAAGAACTTTCTAATGAAGATTATTACTCTCTTGAAAAAGAAGGTTTAGCAATTGATAGAATTACATTGCAAAAATTATTTATTCATATAACTGGTGGTGAAGTGAAATGACGATGTTAATGAAGCAGTTAAAGTTACATATTAATTTTCATTATAAAGCAATTTTAATATTTTGGATTGTAGCCTTATTAATAAAAGGAGCTTTAAATGCTGCGCATTTAAATGGAGTGAACATTGGTTATTTACCCGAAATTATAAATAACCCGTCAATAGCAATTATGTTGTTTATAGTAGGGAGTGTTTTCATCATTCAAGATGAGCTATTTCGTTTAGCTGTTTCATTTGGTGTAACGAGAATTCAATATTTCATCGGAGCAATTTGTTATATCATCTTGCAATCCGCAATGTTTTCGTTTCTTCAAATAATGCTTTTACAAGATATAAAATATAATTTAGTAAATGTTAGTTTTGGGGAGCAATCGGTGCAACAATTTATTTTGCAATTTTTATTTTATGTTACAACAGCATGTTTCTTTCAAGTGGTAGTAGTTTTTAAACAACGATTTCAGTGGATCGGTCTTATGATTGGTGGGACCCTTTTCTTATCAACAAATAGTGTACTTTATGGAGAAGCAGGGGTAACCAGTTTATTATTTACGAGTGATGGATCTTTAGTAAATATACCGTATTTTACTGTTATTTCAATTGGATTAACTGTCCTTTATATCATAACTAGTAGTATATTTATTCGTAAAGTATCATTCGAAAAAACGATTTGAAATATTATTAGATTACTATAGAGAGAAGGATAGCAAATGGGAGACACATCTTCACTCATTACAGTCTTTTTAGGCATTGCACTATTAATATTCTGGCGTCGTTATCGCTCCATGCATAAGCCAATAAAGGGATCAGGAAAACGTATTTTATGGCCGTTATTATTTTTAACACCAGGTGTTGTATGGTTTTTTGGTCCAGTACATCCAGCTATATTACAAGTAGTTATAGCGGTATTCATTGGGGTACTTTTCTCTGTGCCGCTTATAGTATTAACAAATTATGAACGAAGAGATGATGGGAGTATTTATACGAAAAAAAGTGCTGTCTTTTTAATTACTTTTATTGCACTTGTCGTTTTAAGATATGGTTCAAGACAATTTATTGTAGATTTAGATCAACAAACGGTTGGTTTATTATTTTACGTAGTTGCAGTATCGTATATCATTCCGTGGAGAATTGCTTGTTATATAAAGTTTAGGAAAGTTTTGCGGGGGAATAGTAATCATACAGTGTAAAAACAAAGACTTCTCAATAGAGAAGTCTTTGTTTTTATGAAATCATTATATGCTATGTAACTAATTTTCCCTCTCAAAATCATCACTATATGGTAAAATTTTATAATGAATGAAAGAAATGTATGGTAATGGGGGTAAATCAAATACATGAAATGAAATAGTTCTTTTTGAGAGGAGGTAATGAGTCGATATGAGCTACTTTATTGCGTTAGTATTTGCTGTTTTATTAGCTTTTTCATATAAAATTGTTGATATTACAGTTGGCATTATTATTGGAAAAACGTTGTACCGCAAGATAGAAAATGAGATTATTTATATATGGGGGACAATACTGACGATAATTAGTTATTTTTATGTAGATAATTATGTATTCCGTTTACCAATTCACTATGAATCAATTGTTGTATTAATCTTGATTGCTTTGATAACGAATATTGTCATTTCACGATACTCAGGATATAATCCAATTGGGAAAAAGAATATCTTAAACTTTGTAATTATGTATCCTATTTTTGAAGAAGTAATTTTTAGAGGGATGATTATACCAATACTTAACAACGCATTCCCAATCCTCTCTAATTTTGAAATAGCTTACATACCAGTTACGCTACCAATTCTAATATCTTCCTTTCTATTTGCTGTATCTCACTTACAATATTACAAATTTAATCAGACTAGTATAAAATTTATGCTGTTCGCATTTTTAGGTGGAATAATACATGGTATGATTACGGATTCCACACTATCAATTGTTTTCCCAATATTATTACATATAGAATTTAACTTCCTTTCTGTATATTACGCAAAAAAGCTGTAGTAAATTGATAATTGAGTTAGTGTATTTATAAATGAATTATTGAAATCTTATTAAAAAAGGTAAGAAAATAGTTTTTTTACTACAGCTAACGAATTTTACGTCAACAATCACCTCTAGCTGGGGAACTAGTTGATTTTTACAGTAACAAAGATAAAATCTCACATGTAGAGACTGTTTTAGCGTATAAAATCCGCATTTCAAAAAGCTGACAAAAGTCAGCTTTTTTTATTCGTAGCATAAAGTAAAGCACCAATCGCACCGCTATTACCACCATCTTGTAAAAAAACAGGTGTTTTATTTTGATATTTTGTGTAGCTACTAATAATATTTTGAAGGTGTATGTTATTACATAGAGTTGAACCAATATAAATAATATGGTCAATGTTTTTTGTTTCGGCGAATTGAAGGCTTAATGCAGTAACGACTTCACCGACAAGTCCTTGTACAGTAGCAAGTATATCTGAATTATTATAATTTGATTCTATAGTAGCGGCTTTACCAAAATTGCTTGCAGTTAAACTATTATCAATAGGGGAGAGAATACCAACATAAATATCTCCAACCGTAATATCTAGTTTTTTTCTAGTTCCTACTTTTGTTAAAGGGATCACATCTTCAAAATGATCTAGATTTGTTAATAATTTTGAAAGTCCCATGATAGTACCACCGCCAACACCAGTTCCGCCAGCTCGAATATATTGGTCATTATAAACGTAATGAATAGAAGTACCTGTACCGATATTTGTTAAAATAAAGTTGTTTATATCATACTTCTCTTCTTTTAAAATGTATCGGACGCCTATAAGAGTAGCTTCAAATTCATTTAGTTCTACTATTTTATATGAGTTTGAAAGTAGTTGCTGTAATTCTTTCGCTTTACCACCTGTAATACATATTTGCTTTTTACCAGTGTTTTTCTTAAGCCAATCTATTATTTTATCTTGTTCATTTGAATAAAATTTTTCAAAAGCTAATTGCCTTTGTTCATCCAAATAAGCAATTTTCGTTAATGTGCCTCCAGCATCGATACCAATAGTACTTTCCATTTGTCTGCTCCTAACTAAGTAATTTATTTACTCTGTTCATGTTGATGAAACGAATTTTTAGGAGATAGACACCCCCGTTGAATTACATGATTTTTATTCTGCTTGATATATTAATAGCTTTTCTATCGTTACAATCGGTTGATTATTAACGGTTGCGGTACCTTTACCGAGAACAAAACCTCGGCGATTGCGAGTTAACTCATAATGCAAATTAAGTTTATCACCGGGATATGCTTTTTCATGGAACGTAACCCCATCTAACGAGGAAAGGAAGCCTAGTCCGTTAGAATCACTTGTATGTACAAATGCACTAAGCTGAGCAAGTGCTTCTACAATTAACATATGAGGCATATGTTTTTGACTATCATTTATAAACCATTCGTTATTTGTAATGAGTTTATATCCTGTAACGGATTCACCTTGTTTTACATTTGTTACTTTATCAATCATTAAAAATGGATAACGATGAGGAAGAGTGTCTTTAATATGCATTTAAGTACCTCCAATGAATAATACCCCTGCTTATAGTTAAGCAGGGGAGTTATCATTAATTTTTAACTAATTCTTCTGCTTTTTCAAGAGAAAAAATGCCACTATTTCTAATGTTTTCAACAACTTGTTGTAACACTGCTTTATCTTGAACGAGTGCAATGCGTACAAAGCCTTCTCCGTGAGGTCCAAATGCATGACCTGGCGTAACAACGACATTCGCACGATCCATTAATGCATATGCGAAATCTATAGAAGTCCAGCCGTTCGGAATTTCGGCCCAGACGAACATACTGCCAGCTGGTTTATCAACATTCCAGCCAAATGTTCGGAATCCATCAACTAAAGTATCTCTACGTTCTTGATAAATACCGCGGTTTTTCTCACAAAAAGCAGCGCCATTTCTTAGTGCAACACATGCCGCTTTTTGAATTGGTAAAAACACTCCGTAATCTGTATTAGATTTAAATTGTGTAAGTGCCCCGACAATTTCTTCATTTCCAATCATATATCCAATACGACTACCTGCTAAACTATAACTTTTTGACAAAGAGTTAATTTCTACGCCAACTTCTTTAGCACCAGGCACAGAAAGGAAGCTAATTGGTTTATTACCATCAAAATAAAATTCAGCATAAGCAAAATCATGGACAACAATAATGTTATGCTTTTTCGCAAATGCGATTACTTCTTTAAAGAAATCTTCATGAGCCATTGCTGGAACCGGATTCCCTGGGAAGTTTAAAATCATCATCTTCGCTTTATCTGCAATTTCTTCAGGAATTAGCTCTAAGTTAGGTAAGAAATCATTTTCTTTTTTTAAAGGCATGTAGTAAGATGTTGCTCCAGCCATTTGAATTCCTGTTTCATAAGCTGTATATCCTGGGTCAGGAACTAATATAATATCTCCTGGATTCGCATAAACCATAGGTAAATGAACGAGTCCGTCCTGTGACCCCATTAATAATAAAACTTCTTTATCGGCATTTAATATAACATTATGAGTGTTGTTGTAATATTCAGTTACAGCTTCGTGAAATTCTTGAATACCACTTAATGTGTATCCATAGCTTTCTTTTTGATTTGCTGTATGTACCATTTCTTCTCTTACGAAATCAGCAGGTGGCATATCAGGATTCCCGATACTTAAATCGATCATTTTGTGACCTGCTGCAATTTTTTCTTTTTTATAGGCCCCTAATTCACTAAATATAGAAGATTGGAATGCTTTCATTCTAGTTGCTAACGTGTAAGTCATCAAAACCCCTCCTAAAAAACAGTGTTTTCTTTCTGCGTTTTTAATTATTCTGAAAACACATGGTTACATTTTATCACTTTTTTGTGAAAATTAAAATGATTGACAAATTTAGAGGGAGGATAAAGAGATGGAATACAAAATAACGCAGAAAACATTTTCTGCGTTTGATATGAAGTGTAATTATTTCTTTTTATATGTACATAATTTTTCCACTGCATAAAAGTATACGTTTAATTTGCCATCGACAACTTTTAAAGTTTGATCTGATGTAAATGAGTTACCATAATCAATGTGATATACATTAGAATCCTTAACAAATGAGCCTTTGTATAAATCTTCTTTTTTCTTCGTTGTTTGCATCTCTACTAAATATTGAATGATTTTTTCTTTCTTTTCTTCTTTTACAACTGTTTCAAATTTATACGATATAGGACAAAGACCGTTTTTATTGTCAACGACTTCCCAAGAACCGTAAATATCATTATTGCTACATCCGCTAAGTAAAACGATGAATATTGGAATAATTAATAGAATCTTTTTCATTTTGTACTCCTTTCTTTGCATTTTCAATAAACGTGCGAATACGATACGAACATTGTAATAAATAAAGTTTAAATTTTTATAAAGAATTATTTAATTTCATATAAAAATTTAGGGGGGATTGAAAAAGCATGAATCTAGTGTAAAGTCAGATTCATGCCGAGTACAATAGTTTATGTGATGTTTCTTTTGAGGAAGAATAAAGAGGAAAGTAGGATCACAATTCCATTTAAAATATATACAATTGCAACAATAAAGGCTAATGTACCTGCGACAAATCCAGCTTTATCAAATATAGAAGCGAATGCTACGGTAGCCAAAAAAACAATAGGAGTTATCAGTAAAAATATGAAACCGGCGATAATTCTTTTTTTAAAGTTATGTCCAGATAAGGAAATAGCTAAAAAGTTTATGATGCTAAGCAGAGCTAATACAAAAATAAATATACTAAATAACCGCATGCCATCAGACAATTGCGCACCCCCTATATATATCATGTTAGTATACTGTATTCGAAAGAGAAAAGGGGTACTCCTTTAAATAATTACAATAAGCGTAATAAATAAGTTTTCATATAACAAAGACGCATGGATTAATCTAATAGGACCCATGCGTCTTTGTTTATGTTATAAATTCGCAGATTGCGATGGTTGTTTTTCATACTGTTTCTGTTTAGAAAGCGATATGAAGATAATGAATAATGAAATAACACCGAAAATAAGAACCATATATTGCAATCCAATCGTATCTAAGAAGAAGCCTGTGCCAAGTAAGACAATTTGGAACATCACTCTCTCAAACATATTACGGAATGAGAAGAGTCGGCCGTGATAGTTCTTTTCCACTTTCGTTTGGAAAATTGTTGACATAATAGGGAAGAAACAACCAACACTAAAACCAAACAACCCAAATGATGTAAGAGACATCCATTTTATATCGCTAAAGAACAATGATAGATGTGCAAAAGCGGTACAAACAGCGAAGAAATATAGTAACTTTTCAGGTTTGAAATGATCAGATAAACGTTTAATAACGAAGGCACCTAACATAAATGCGATACCTTCAATCGTATATATAAAGCCTTTAATCGTTGGATCATGTTGCATTTCGCTAATATTAATTACCATTAAATTAAATCCAGCTATAAATAATAGAGGGATAATACTTAATATAAGTGCTGTGAAAGCAATCGGAATTCCTCTTAAAATACGAAATACTTCCATAAAGCTATTATCTTTTGCCGCTTGCTTACTAGGTGTTGTTGATTTCTTATCTTCGAATTGTAGGAAGAAAGTTGAGAGGAATAATAAAGCATATGCTGCCATTGAGAAGGCGTACATATATTGTAAACTCATTACAACTAAAAGAATTCCACCTAGTGAAGTACCTGCAATACGAGCGATTGTACCTACATTCATATGTACACCGTTCATTTGTAATAACTCATGCTCACGTACGATGAGTGGAATTACAGATTGTAATGCAGGGAAATAAAATGCTGCTGAAATTTGAAGCGCAACCATAAATGCAATCATAAAGGCGATACTTTCAAATTGGATAGCGAAAAACATAAAAATAACACTAATAACACGACCAAAACCAGCATAAAGAAGGACTTTTTTCTTTTCATATTGATCGATGATACGACCAGCCATAGGTCCCACTAGAACACCTGCTAATAGCCCGATAAACAATATAACTGATTTCATGAAATCAGAAGGGACATATTTTTGCATAAATTCCAGGTTGCCAAGAATTCCAAGCCATAACCCTAAACCAGCAATAAACTCCCCAATTAAAACAATCCAAACATTTTTGTTACGCCACATAATATAAAACCTCTCCGTCTTTTAAAATGAAAAACTCGTATATAAAACCTCCTTATTTTATGTATTATTTTTAACGAACTTTTTTAGAGTCAGAGTCTATATTACGTGTTTCATGAGTGGATTTCAATTTTTTTGATTTGTCAAAAAATCGATTCGTTAATTGATAAAATAAGCAAATCAAAATGTAAATACTAAATGATTAAAACATAATGAATAGTAGGGATAAATATTAAAAAAATAAAAAAGCAAGAACATATAACTATGTCTCGCTTTTCTCAATTGCAAAATTAAACATTAGATTCACTTAGCAGCATTTACGCTCTTGTCCAATAGCTAAAGCGCTAAAAGATAGAGGACCAACAACTTCTGCGCTTGCACCACTAGTAAGGTTTTCTACAGTTAATGAATATTGGTGTGTTCCACTGCTAACATTTTGATCTATAGCTTGAAATGTTTGAGTGTAGAATTGCTCAGAATCTGTAGATTCAATACCTGCTTGTGCATTGAAAATTTCAAAGTTATCACGGAAAATTCGGAATAAAACTTGTGAAGTCCCAGATATACCTTCTATACCAATTGTAGCGATTAACTCTACACGATTATTACGTGAATTTCTACTTGAAATTCTTACTTTCAAATTTGCTAGAATTGCTTTATTTGGAGAAGCTGGAATTGCAAAAGTGGTTTCACCCGTTTTACTTATAGGTTGAGTAGCTTGGTAATCAATGATATGAGTCATATTCGTCACCTCCTCTTATACTAAAATATGAAAATAGCAATGAAATAGCTTGGACAAATAATAGAGTCGACATTAATTGTTGAAAAGGAGTAATTCACAAAAAAGCATCAAGAAAATATCACAATACAGTGATGGTTTTCTTGGTGCTTTTGTACTTAGGCCGAAAATTCTTCTTTGCGTACTTCGAAAAATTCATTACGACGTAAGTAATTATAAACTTTCTCGGAAACCTCTTCTTCTTCAGACATTAAGAAACGATGATTAAAAGCATAGAAGGATTGACCTTTAATTAATTTTACGTAGTAAATTTTACACGCCTCCTCTAGCAAAATTAGTATTCACTTAATATTATGATGACCTATATGCTTGTGAATCATACTTGAAGTTTCAAAGTATAGAAGCGAAACAAATTAAAAAGCTTACAAAACTGTAATGTTGTTGTCACGTTTTCCGATAGTTAAAAATAACCAATCTCTTCTATACTACAAATAAGTTACATAAAATAAGGGGGTAAAAATGATGGATGAAGTGATTGGAGAAGTTGTAGCAGGAATTTGTGAATTTGTGGTGGAAGTAACAGCAGATGCTATTGGGAATTTAGTTTCTGGAAAGGATGAGGAAAAAGAAACATTATAATAGTTTGTAAAAGTATACAGATGATTAAACTATAAAGGCTGATTTCTAAAGGGAAGTCAGCTTTTTTATTTTTTACATTATATTAATATTATTTGAATATTCATTTGTTATTATGTTTATGAAACTCATAAAGGAGGTGAATAAATAAAGATGTCGAATTTAGAGGCTGATTTATCTGATTTTCGTTTAATTGTGGCGAATGTGGAGGAAAAGGAATATCACTTTATTGTTCGTGAACACCCGATTGTAGGAAAAATTATATCGCTATTGGAAAATGGAAAAGAATATGGTTTAATAGATAAACAAATTGCTAATAAAGATAAATTTATTAAATCGGAGCTTACTAAATTAGAGTATTTTAACATAGATGTTCTCTATCATACACCTGGATGGATATGGATTGGTATGGATCAATTTGGTTTACATGCTCGTGAGGCTACTTATAACGAAGTAGACGTTATTATGAAGTTGAAAGAGGATTTATATTATATAGATGTATAT
Source organism: Bacillus sp. FSL W8-0519 (assembly GCF_038005585.1). Lineage (NCBI taxonomy): Bacteria > Bacillati > Bacillota > Bacilli > Caryophanales > Bacillaceae > Bacillus > Bacillus sp. FSL W8-0519. Next base: position 2,780,862 of record NZ_JBBOTL010000001.1, on the reverse strand, counting down.
GAAAAAGTAAAAATGTAATTGATATTTGGTCAGGTTAGGGGACAAGTTCCCGTAGCCTTTTTTGTTTTATATGTAAACGGAAAATCGATTTTATGTTGATGATAGGACAGCATGATAAGAAGTGAGCTGAAAAGAGGATTTGAAAATACATAAAGAGAACTTTAATTATTATATGAATTCTATATGTAAATAACAATAGAAAGAAGATGATAAAATGAGTAAAGAAGAGCTTGTGAAACAACAGTTTGGTAATAATGCGGAGAAGTATGTAAAAAGTAAAATTCATGCTAAAGGACCGGATTTACAATATGTAGTTCAACAAGTTGAGTCTCGTCATAATAATCGTCTTCTTGATATTGCTACTGGCGGAGGACATGTTGCAAATGTATTAGCGCCATTGTTTAACGAAGTAGTTGCTTTAGACTTAACAGAAAAAATGTTAGAGAATGCAAAAAAATTTATTATAAGTAACGGCCATGAAAATGTGTCTTTTGTTGCTGGAAACGCTGAGAGTTTACCGTTTTCTGATAGTTCTTTTGATACAATTACGTGCCGAATTGCAGCACATCACTTTACGAATCCAGCTCAGTTTATTTATGAAGTAAATCGTACGTTAGAAGATAATGGATTGTTTATTTTAATAGATAATGTTTCACCGGAAAATAATGAATACGATACATTTTATAATTTTATAGAAAAAAAGCGGGATCCGAGTCATGAACGGGCTTTGAAAAAAACAGAATGGATTACCTTATTAGAGAAAAATGGTTTGCAAATGCAGTCATGTCTTACTTTTGACAAGAAATTTGATTTTGACTGGTGGTGCGATATGATGAATGTACCTTTGCAGAAGCGGGTGAAGTTAACAGAATGTATGATGAAAACATCAGTTGAAATGCAAGAATTCTTTAACATTCAATATGAAAATAATAAAATTATATCGTTTTATACTGAAATGGCATTGTTTGTATGTAGAAAAAGTTTAACATTAAAAAGATAAATTTCTTGCAGTCTTTCCAAAGTACGTTATACTTAGTAACAGAGAAAATGAGAATTGAGGAAATGTAATAATGATTCGCGTACGTATTGAAGGAACTGAAGAAGAAATGCTTGAATTTATGGAGAAAATGCCGGATATTCCTGGATTTGAAAAAACACATACGAGAGAACCAAGAAAAGGAAATAATCCAAAGTATGATTCAAGTAAAAATGTGCTAGCATATTTATCTTATAAAAAGATTGAAGTCGCCAATAAATAGGTGGCTTTTTTAGTTTGCACCGTTTCACAGCCTTGTCTTTTTTACATACTAATAATAGTAGATAATGCTGAAGAGGGGTGAGTATAGTTAATAAGAAAATCATCTTTTTTGGAGACTTTGGTATTGATGATGCTGTGGCGTTAATTTATGCAAATAAAACATGTAAATTAGATATTTTAGGTATTGTTGCTGAATATGGGAATGTATCGCGAGAAATCGTAACAGAAAATGTGTATTTTTTAGAAAGATACTATGCTACAGAAGTAAAAATCATTGAGGGTGCAGCAAGACCGATGACAGCTGAAGAACCTTTGTTTTTTCCTGAAATTCATGGAGAGCACGGCCTAGGTCCCATTATTCCACCTGAAATGAGGATTTGTAAACGAGAAAATTTTTGTGAATTAATTAAATTAATTGAGCCTTGTCCAGAAGATATTATTATCGTAGCGACAGGACGATTAACAACGTTGGCAACATTATTTTTATTATATCCAAATGTAATGGATAAAATATGTTCGTATTATATTATGGGCGGTGCGTTTTTATTTCCTGGTAACGTTACTCCTGTATCGGAGGCAAATTTTTATGGAGATCCAATTGCTGCAAATATTGTAATGAAGTACGCAAAGAATGCGACTATTTATCCATTAAATGTAACGCAACAGGCCCTAATTACGCCTGAAATGGTGGATATTATTAATAAAGAAGGAACAGGGCAGGCAAAGCTTATTAAACCAATGATTGATTTTTATTATGAGAACTTTTATAAAAAAGAATACCCGGGTATTGCTGGAAGTCCGATTCACGATTTGCTTCCGTTCATTTCATTTATAAATGATGATATTTTTGAATATAAAAAATCTGCAGTTTGGATTAGTACGACAAATGACGTAACAAGAGGACAAAGTGTGGCTGACTTTAGAAAAATAGCTGAGCCGACGAGGTTTGATGATCGGCCGATACAAAGAATTGCGGTTGGTTTTAATTATCCTGCATTTAAAGAAGAGTTTATGCGGACAATATTGAAGCCCGATTGTCCATAATAAGTGTAATATCTCAAGCTGCATAAATCGTTAGTCTAAAAAGTTAATTAACATGTATTATTTTTACAAAAAAATACAGTTATGCTCCATGAATAACTTATGAAAAATGTAACATAACTAATGGTAAGCAATTGTTTCTAATTATATTTTGATTGGTGAAATATAAAGGAGGTTATCATATGATTTGGTCTTTAATCGTTGGTGGTATATTAGGGTGGCTTGCTAGCTTAATTACTGGTAGGGATGTACCAGGCGGTGTAATTGGTAATATTATTGCTGGTATTATTGGTTCTTGGATTGGTGGGAAATTACTTGGTAGTTTCGGCCCAGTAATCGGCGGATATGCAATTATTCCAGCTTTAATTGGTGCGATTATTTTAATCTTCATCGTAAGTTTCTTATTGCGAGCAATGCGAAAATGAATGTAAGGACTGTTTACATTTGTAAGCAGTCCTTTTTATATGTTATGCTAGTATTATACAATCAGGAGGTGTCAGCATTGAAAACATTTACAGTCAATTTTCATCAAGAAGATAATGCTAAAGCGACAACAGTACATAAATTAAGTGAAGAGGACTTCAATAAAGCGACAGAAAAAGGTACTCGTCATCTATTTGATTTAGATACAAACGTTGGATTCTTCGTATTCTTTGACGCAGAAGATGCAGAAGGAAATGATCAATACTTAATGCTACAATATGAAGGAGATCATGAAGAGCCAACTGCGTGTTACGGATTTGACTTAAAATTATACTATCAATTTTTAGCACTATACTTAAATGATCTTGAATTCCAAGGCGAAACGGATGAGGAAGAGGAAGAATATGGTCCAATTCATCATTTAGCTCACTTACTTTACCATATTGTTGAAGATGGTAAGTCAATCGAAGTGTAAAAATACATATGTAAAGCTGTCCTTTTTGGGCAGCTTTTTTCTATTTAAGGAAGGAGTGCAGTGTAAATGGCGAGAAGGGATATATAAGGAGATGGAAAAATGATAAACAATACAATTCCAAGTTTTTTAAAATTATGGGAAAGCACCGACGTAGAATTAGCAGCCCTCAATCAATACTTCACTTCGCATCCAGAGATATTTGAAGAATACTTTAAGTATCATTGTCCTAATACGAATGAACGTCTTTCTAATGCCATAAAACAATATCCCGCAAAAATAGAAGACATTCGTATCATTACTAAAACATTACCAATCATTATCCAAGAGGTAACAAATGCATATCATAATAAATTTAACTTTGATGTAAAAATGAAATTTCATTTATTTGTTGGAGGATTTGGATCAAATGCATTTGTAGAAAGAGAGATTATTGGAGATATGTTTTTTGCCGCAGAAAAATTATCTCCAAATTTAAATCACCTTCGTGTTATTGTCGCTCACGAAATAGGGCATATATATCATAATGTTATGTTACAAAATAATGGAATGGATTGGGAGAAAGCTGAGTGGACCGATGCGGCAGTTAATTTGTATCGTGAAGGTGTTGCAACATACGTATCAAAGCAAATTGTGAAAGGTTTAAATGAATCCGTGTATTACTCATATGACGATGATGGTGAACGTTGGTTACAATATTATATAGAAAATGAAGAACAAATAAAGAAACGTTTTTTGAAAGATTATATAGAAGGATGGACGTTTGAAAAAGAGAAAGAGTGGTTTCGGTTATCTGGCGGACAATATTTTGGATACAACCGACTCGGTTATTTTTTAGGAACAGCTTTTGTAGAATATGTTGCACAAGCATTGGGCGAGAGTGAAGTATTTACTTTTTGGAACAAACACAATTTGAAAAGAGGTGTAATGGATTGGTTATCGAAATGAATCAGATTATGATAGGGGGCTGAAATGTATGAGAGTGTATGTAAAGATAGGTATGTTATTTCTCGCTTTTACATGTATTTTTGCATTAGTAGCATGTAAAGGAACGGACGAAAAAAAGGAAACAGATCCAACAACGGAAAATAGTAAAAATGAACAGAATAATACTTCTGAAGAAAAGAAAGAGCCTGAGGTTAAATCAAATACCGATTCAAATTCGAAGGATACAGTTATAAACCAAAAATCAATTAACCACGTTAAAAACTTGTTTGAACTAGCGAAAGAAGGAAAAGTACCTAATGTTCCGTTCGCAGCTCATACAGGAGATATTGAAGAAATAGAAAAAGCGTGGGGGAAAGCAGATAAAACAGAACAAGCAGGAAACGGAATGTACGCTACCTTTACAAATAAAAATGTTTCCTTCGGTTTTAATAAAGGATCACAAGTTTTTGATGTACGCTCCTATCATGCAGAACTAAAATCAATTACATTTCAAGAAATAGAGAAAGCTTTAGGAAAACCAGCTGCAGTTAAAGTAAATGGGGAAGATAAAATATATGTATATAAAGTAAACAATCAGTTTGAGTTAAAATTCATTATTCCAAAATCGACTGGTAAGGTAAATCATATTTCGGTATTTTCGCCTGAGGATAGTATTAATAAAATGGCAGGGTAATAAAGAAAGGATGTCACAAAGGTCATCGAGACTTTTGTGACATCCTTCTTTTTACTGTTAAAAGGGTGGGGAATGCAGCCTATAAAACATGGGGAGTATGCTCCGAAATGTCTTTTTTTATTTTATTACGCTCTAAATTTTGAACAAAAAGAGCTTGAATAATGCCCCCAATTATTAAGAAACAAGCACAAATATAAAATAGCATGCTACCGTTTAGTTTACTTAATAAAACGGCACCAAGTACAGGACCGCACGTTCGGGATATATCCCAATGTAACCCGTAAATTGAAAAATACAATCCACGTTTATCTGTAGGGGCGATTTCTGAAACAAATCGAAGTAAATGGTTTAAAGCGATGCTTCCACCAATGACTAAAAAGAGTAATGTAAAAAATAGTGACGCGATTGTTGCTGAAAGCCCGTAGCCAATTGCAGCTATTGTATAGCATGTGTAAGAAATAAGAATAATTTTCGCCATAGAAAATCTTTCAGACCATTTCACGAGGAAAACTTGCAGAAAGATTTCCATAATAGCTTTGCATGTTGAAATAAAAACGAGTGTGAGTTCGAAATCCGGAAAATTATGTTTCGCGAAAATAAGATAATTCGTCTCAGTTTGTGCATAAAAAAAGCTAATAGGAAGTGTAGAAATCATAAGTCCAAATACTGCGTAATGTTTGTGTACAAATTGTTTTGGAGATGTTACTTCAAATTTTTGCGTTGGTGTTGTCATTGCCGGAGCGGTTTCTGGAAGCTGCGTCCAAACAACGACTGCATATACTATAAGTGCAATGCTTTGTACTGTAAATACATATTCAGGGTGAGTCTTATAAAAAATAGTACCAATTAAAGGGCCGATTAGGGTACCTATTGCTCCCATCGTTTGCAGAAGAGAGAAGATTTCTGCTTGCTGATTTTGTTTTGTTAAATCAGCTATTTGTGCACGTTGAGCAGGAATATATAAGGAACGGCCAACCCCATTTATGACATATAACAAAGCAAATATAAAAACGGATTGAGCAAAGATGAAGCTGCCGATTGCAACGCCTTGCAGCAGTAAGCCGAGTAACATAATTTTCTTTCGCCCATATTTATCAGTCACTCTTCCAGCAATAAGTGTAAATATAATGTCCGAAAGCGGTTGTAACCCGAAAATAAGCATAGTCATCATAATATTGCCGTTTAGCATCTTATTAACGTAAATAATCATAATGATAGCTAACATGGATTCTGTTGTTCGAGTTAATAATTCACCGCACAGTCTAATGATGATTGGTTTATTGTAACGTAATAAGAGATGATTCAATATTATTTCCTCCTTTCTATATTGAAATGATAAGATGAAAGGAGAAATGGAAAAAGGGTAAAAAGAATAGGGAGTATTTTTCACCTTTTAGGGGGAATATGATGTTTATTTTAGATCAATACATTGAACTATGGGTTGCCTATGGGAAAGGGAAAAAAGAAGGAGAACAATTAGAAATAACAGTCCAAAATATATCCGAAACATTATTTTGTACAGAACGTAATAGTAAATTGATTATAAAAAAATTAGATGAGTTAAATTGGATTGCTTGGTTTCCAGGACGAGGGAGAGGGAGGCGTTCTAAAGTAATATTTCGAAAGCATCCGAAGTCATTAATTTTAGATAAGGGAAAAGAAATAACGAAAAAAGGGGATGTGAGGAGCGGAATCGAATTTGTGGAACGCTATAGCTCGCTATTTTCATCCGTACAGAGTGAATATCAGTCATGGATTGATTCAATATTTGGTCATAAAATAGAAATGACATCTGAAGGGAGAAGAGATGTCCTTCGTTTGCAAGTACAAATGAATCTAGATATCGCTTTAGATCCGGTTTACGCTACGATGCGATCGGAATGTCATATGGTTAAACATATTTTTGATACACTTGTATATGTAAATGAGGAAACAAACTCTATAGAACCAAGGCTTGCTTTTCAATGGGAATATGATGATGCTGAAAAGGTATGGACTTTTTATTTACGAAAAGGCGTTCGTCTTCATAATGGGAAACGACTTACTGCACATCATGTCATACATTCATTAAAACGATTTATGAAAGCTGAAAACAACCCACATGCATGGATGTTACAACATGTTGAAAGTTTCCGTGCAGTGGATGAATTTGTTGTTGAAATTCAATTACATACGGAAAATAGGATGTTTTTACATATGCTAAGTGCAGAACAATGTTCTATCGTAAAGGAAGATGAAGCGGGAAACTTCATAGGTACAGGACCTTTTATATTACAAGAGAAGAATACACATTTATTTGCATTAGAAGTACATGATTTATATTATCGTGAAAGACCTTTTCTTGACCGAATTGAACTATTGAATGTAGAGCAAAATGTAAATACATATGACGTATTAGTAAAGGCACAGTATAAAGATAAAGAAAATCTTAATAAAGAACTTTCACGGCTTGAATCGAATGTGACATATGTAACGTGTAATCTTGTAAAAAAAGGGCCAATGCAAGATGAGCTGTTTCGAAAAGCGCTATACAAAATTATTCATGGTGATAAAATCGTTCAAGAACTCGGCGGAGAACGTGGAGAAGTGGCAAAGAAACTAATATTAGCAAATGAAAGTATAGTAGATATTGACGAAGATATCCAAAGTTTAATTAAAAGGAGTACGTATCATAGTGAAGTGCTACAACTATACACATTTACAGGACGAGATCACGTTGAAGATGCACAATGGATACAAAAAGAGTGTGCGAAGTACGGGATTCGTGTAGAAACCAATTTTCTTGAAATAGAAGATCTTTTAGAAATTAGTACGATACAAAAGGCTGATATGATGCATGATAGCGCAACAATTAGCGAACGAATAGAAGATAGTTTGTTATATATGTTTCTTACAAAAAACAGTTTTATTCATGGGCAAAGCAGCGTGGATTTTCATAAATTATTGTCCCCTTATTTTAAACAAGAACAAGTAGAGGAAAGAGTTACACTGTTACGCGATATTGAGGAGACATTGTTACGTCAAGTTCAAGTTATTCCTTTATACCGTAACAAACAACAAGTAACTTCTCATGAAAAAGTACAAAATATAATGATTAATTCACAAGGGTGGATTGATTTTTATGAAATATGGTTTACATGTTGATATATAAGGGTTTTTACGCATTTTATAAGATGCGTGAGAACCCTATTTTTTTTGTGTGAAACAGGATTGTTTTACACATTGTTACGCTACTTGTGATAAAAGTCTATTTACAGCGTAACAGTGTTATGTTACATTGTTATCAGGAAGGAGTGTTATACAGTTGAGTACAGATTTAATTTCAAAAAAAGATTTATTAGAACTTACTGGTATTTCATATGGACAGTTATATAGGTGGAAAAGAAAAAATTTAATACCGGAAGATTGGTTTGTACGAAAGTCTACATTCACGGGTCAGGAGACATTTTTTCCGAAAGAAAAGATTTTAGAGCGAATTGATAAAATCCAAACGATGAAAGAGGATCTATCACTTGATGAACTAGCGAATATGTTTTCACCGAGTGTGAGGGAAATTCTTTTAACGAAGGAAGACATTTTACGTAAAGGGATTGCATCAGAACCAGTTTTACAATTTTTCATAGAACAAACGAATAAAACAGCGGAGTTTCAATTTGTAGATATTCTTTATGTGTACATGTTAGAAGAATTACTACAATCGGGAGAGATTAGTTTAGAAGAAGGAAAAATGGTCTTGCAAGTTTTATGTGAAAATTATGAAGCAATGAAACATAAAACGTGTGACTTAATCATTATCCGAAAGTTAGGGATTTCTACATGTTTCTTAGTTTCAAACGTGGACGACTTAATTTTTGAAAAAGGCACCAAAATCGTTTTACGCGAAGCGATTATGAAATATACCGAAGCATTAAAAACTAAATTGTTGTAATGGAGGAGAAAGTATGCGTACAGATAATTTGATTATAAATGGTTACGGTTCATCGAATGGCGGTGAGTTTCATAAAGTGCAATTAAACGGAAAAGGAACTGTGAATGGAAATGTCGAATGTGAGCAATTTGAATGTAACGGTTACGGAGCAGTTACTGGCGATTTGAAAAGTAACAGTGCACGAATTAGCGGATCTGGTAAAGTCGATGGCACAGTTCATGCTGAAACGATGCGAATTGATGGGAAAGCTACAATTACGCAAAATGTAAAGGCAAACAGTTTGAAAATTGCAGGAAAAGGTACGATAGGCGGAAATGTCACAGGTGAAGAATTTAAAGTCAATGGTCAAGCAACAATTGACGGTAATTGTGAAGTGGATACTTTTTCTTCAGAAGGACAATTTACAATTGGCGGATTATTAAGCGCTGATGAAATAAATATTAATATTCACGGTACATGTCGCGCGAAAGAAATTGGTGGTCAAACGATTAAAGTAAGACATAGATCAGGTACATTAAGTAGGCTATTTAAAACAGTATTTGGCTTGCAATTAGAAGCTGAACTATTAGAAGGTGACAATATTGATATTGATTATGCTCACATAAGAACGGTAAGAGGAAACAATATTACAGTAGGACCGAACTGTGAGATTGAACTCATTGAATATACAGGTGTTCTTACTGTTGATAAAAGCGCAAATGTAAAAGAAATTAAGCAGGTTTAATGGGAAGGAGAAAGTAATATGGAACATCCACATAGTCTCACAGTAAATGGTTCCGGTAATTCAGCAGGCGGAGATTATAATAAAGTGAAGATTCGCGGTGAAGGAACGATTTCTAATGATATGAGCTGTAATGAATTTAAAACGTACGGCACGAGTGATGTACGGGGGAATATGAAAGTAAAAAATTATGTTGTGTATGGAGATAGTGAAGTACAAGGAAATGTCGATGCAGAATATGTAAAAGTATATGGTAATACAAAAATGCATGGTGATGCACATATTGAAAAAACAAAAGTTAGAGGTATGATAGATATTGCTGGGAAGTTTTCAGGTGATTTTGTCGATGTAAAAGGTGCTTTAAATGTGAGGGGAAATATTGAAGTAGAAAATTTATCATTAACTGGTGGTCTTGAAAGTGATGGATTACTTAATGCTGAAAATATTCAAATCTCACTTCGTTATGAAGGAAGTAAGGTAAGGGAAATTGGTGGTAAAAAAATTAAGATTCGTAAAAAAGCGAGATTTCTTCCTTTTATTAGTCATGTTGGAAACCTCCAAACTTCAATTGTTGAAGGAGATGATATTTATTTAGAACATACGATTGCTGACGTAGTGAGAGGAAACAACGTTACAATTGGCCCTGGGTGTGAAATTAGTGTTGTAGAATATCATACTAGTTTTAATCAAAAGGGTAATACAGTCGTAAAAGAACATAAACAAATATAAGTAGTATGAGGGAGAGCAAGGTTATGGTTGAGAAGAATAATAAGCTCGGCTTTATTGTGGCGGGCTTATTGCTAGGTATTTTAATGGCATCAATGGATAATACCATTGTCGTAACAGCGATGGGAACGATCGTTGGTGACTTAGGAGGTCTTGAAAACTTTGTATGGGTCGTTTCTGCCTATATGGTCGCAGAAATGGCAGGTATGCCGATATTCGGTAAACTATCAGATATGTATGGTAGAAAGAGATTCTTTATTTTTGGTTTAATCGTCTTTATGATTGGTTCGGCACTTTGTGGTACTGCTGAAAACATTACACAGTTAGGTATTTATCGTGCCATTCAAGGTATTGGCGGCGGGGCATTAGTACCGATTGCATTTACTATTGTTTTTGATATTTTCCCTCCTGAAAAGCGCGGGAAAATGGGTGGTTTATTCGGAGCGGTATTTGGATTGTCAAGTATTTTCGGGCCGTTACTTGGCGCATATATTACAGATTATATTAGCTGGCACTGGGTATTTTACATTAACTTACCGCTTGGTATTTTAGCACTTATTTTTATTACATTCTTTTATAAAGAATCACGAGTTCATAGAAAGCAAAAAATTGATTGGTTTGGCGCAATTACTTTAGTTGGTGCAGTAGTTTCTTTAATGTTTGCACTTGAACTTGGCGGACAAAAATATGATTGGGATTCTAGCTTTATTTTAAGTTTATTTGGTGGATTCGCTATTTTAATTATTGCATTTATTTTTATTGAACGAAAAGTAGAAGAGCCAATCATATCATTTGAGATGTTTAAGCAGCGCTTATTCGGAATGAGTACCATTATTGCTTTATGTTATGGTGCTGCGTTTATGTCAGCAACTGTATACATTCCGTTATTCATTCAAGGTGTATACGGAGGTACCGCAACAAACTCAGGATTACTACTATTACCGATGATGTTAGGATCAGTTGTAACAGCGCAATTAGGTGGGTTTTTAACGACGAAGCTTAGCTACCGAAACATTATGATTATTTCTGCTATTATTATGCTAATTGGACTATTTTTATTAAGCACATTAACGCCAGAAACAAGTCGTGTATTATTAACAGTGTATATGATTATTATTGGATTTGGAGTTGGTTTCTCATTCTCTGTACTAAGTATGGCGGCTATCCACAACTTTGGTATGGAACAGCGAGGGTCTGCGACTTCAACGAGTAACTTCATTCGTTCATTAGGCATGACGCTTGGTATTACAATCTTCGGAATGATCCAAAGAACAGGTTTCCAAGATCAATTAGAAGAAGCATTTAAAGGTATGAACGGGGGAATGAATACAAACGCTTTAGGAGATTCAAGAGCTATTTTATCAGAATCGGCAAGATCTCAAATTCCACCGCAAATATTAGATAAAATTATTGATGCTCTTTCTAGCTCAATTGTCCAAACATTTATGTGGGCATTGGTACCAGCTGGTTTAGCATTCATATTTATTTTCTTTATGGGAAATGAGCGCATGGTAATTAAAAAACAACAAAAGAATAAAAAGAGCGAAACATCAAAAGCGTAATGAAAAAGCTCCCTTCCAATTGGAAAGGAGCTTTTTCGTATGTACGGATTTAGATTAGCCTTCGATGATTTCGTATTCTTCGTCTGCTAATAATAAAATTTGTGTTTTCTTACCTTTGTTTTGAACTTCGATTACATCGTAAGCACCTAAGTCTCTTATTTTGCTTTGAGAAGCGTTAACCATAACTTCAATAGAATCAATTAAGATATCTTCTTCAATGTATGATTCAGGCAATGCCATATCTTCAGTATCTAATACACATGCGTATAGATTTTGTAAGTTTTCAGCAGTTGGATTTTGTTCTTCAACATCAATGATGTTTTTTACTGCTTCCATATTTTCTTCTTTTGCTTGGTATACTTTAATTTTAGCCATTGTTTTAATCTCCTTTATAACGTAATCGTAGAGGCTACACTTCATTATAACGTTTTTTTCATGAAAGATGAAATTGTTATATGTATTTATAGGGAAAATTATGTGTTAGTACTCATTTTTAATGCGATAAGTAGGCAAATATATTCCTACGTTAAAGTTATATTGTCCAAGCTTTTCTCATATCCCCCTCATATTATGTGTATGAGATAAAACATATAGAGAAGGGATGGAGTGTAAGTGGGTTGTGAGCCGAAACGAAATGATCGATGTTGCCAAAATAGTATTTGTGAATTTTTGCGAAGTCTAGAGCCTTTTACAAAAGTTGAGAGTATTGTAATTGCCGGAAATGAAATTGTTGTATCTTATTTTCTTTCATTTAATAAGAAGAATGGTGTCGTATCCTTCGTACAAGAGGACGATGAGGTTATTTTTGTAGATTTCTCTAAGATTGATGCAATTCGAATAGGAAAAGTTTGTAGTTGTAAAACGAAAGTCAAATTTATTGAAGAGGATTTCAGTCTACTTGGAAACGTTTGTCCGCAATGTTTAACAGAGGGAAGCACACTCTTTTTTGATTTTCACAATTCAGAATTGAATTTATCACTTCAAGCAAAAACAATTGATGGACCTAGTTGTACTGAGTTTATAGATGAGATGGGAAATGTAGTAAAACAAATTACTATAATAGGTGAAGCAATTGTTTCTAAAGATTTTGTTCAAGTGCCTGAATTATTAAGTTTCCGACTAGTATTATCTGATACGGCTACGAATCCTTTAAAGTTTGGAATACTGTTCATTAATTTCCCTGATCTTACGTTTATTATTCTTTTCGCATCGAGTGGACACCTCAATATTTCGAACTGTTTGAAAATTAAGAGTGGAGCTGGTAATGTTGAAATAGAAGAGATGAAAAAGATAATATCGAATGACGATAATACGTACACATCAGTTGTTAAAGTGACTAAAGTATATAAAAACGGAGGAACAGAATCATTTGTTTATAAGAAGGAGTTATAACATATATTTTTAAATGAACCCTTAAACTAATGTTAAGGGTTTTACATAATAATATAGATTGCGAATTATTATTAAGTATATTATCTGTAAACCTTTTTACAGGACAGTCATTTACTTATTTTTAGATGTTATAATAATTTTATATTTATGAATAATTTATAATTATATGGAATGTAGTAGACGTTTGCTTATATGTAGAAAAGAGTAGAAGTACATTAATTCTAAAGAAAGCAGGAATGTAAATGATATATGAAGCGAATATACATACAAGAGAAAAATGAGTTACTATGTTCGAAGATTTCAATAACGTTGTTTTACTTTCTTATTTACAAGGACATATGGGTACCGCTTGGGTAAATAATCTTGAAAATCCGACAGTAGCGCAAATTACGGTAGGGATCTTTACATTTTATGCTGGGGATTCAAAGGTGAAAGAAACAGAAGAATTGCTTCGAAATATTCCTGATAGAATGTTAGTCATCGTAAATAGTGTAGAATGGAAAAAGCGTTTAGAAACATTTTACGAAAGAAAAATAGATAAGTTTTTACGCTATAAATTTAAACGTAATGCAGAAGTTTTTGATCATTCAAAATTACAATCTCTTATATCAGCGCTTTCAAAAGGATACGAGTTAAGAAGAATAGATGAAAATATCGTAAATAACCCTACATTACATAAAGTCTCTAAAGATTTTACAAGTCAATTTCAATCAGTAGAAGATTATATAAACCGAGGTATAGGGTATTGTATTTTGTATAAAGGAGAAGTTGTATGCGGTGCATCATCATATAGCATTTATGATAATGGCATTGAAATTGAAGTTGCGACTGATCACAATTATAGAAGAAAAGGATTGGCGACTATAGTTAGTGCAGCACTCATCTTGGACTGTTTAGAAAAAGGGATATATCCAAACTGGGATGCAGCGAATACTACATCTGCAAAACTAGCTGAAAAACTAGGATATGTTTTTGATAAGGCGTATGATACTTATTTTGTGGATAATAGTTCAAATAAAAGAGCAGTTAGCCAAAGCTAACTGCTCCTCTCCAAAGGGGGAATGGAGAGATACAATCATGTTATTTACATTATTGACGGGAGGTTGATTTTTAATCAATCTTCTATAAAAGTTGAGATAAAATATTTTTAATTAATCCTGAGGATCCAATTAAGAGTACTGATAAAAAAACGATTGAGAATATACTTTTTTTAGGTTTTTTAAATTCTATGTATATGTTAATAATGGCACCAATTGCAACTACAGTAAAGATAACGAGTCTTATTACATCTATCATAAATAACGCTCCTTTTAATTACTTAATTGTATTATATAGGAATTGTCCTTTCGATTAGTTTATTTGAATACGATTTAAGGTAATTTTAAACAAACTAATCATTTATACAAAAGTAAGGTTAAGAAAAAAGACAGCGTAAGAAGTAATAGTATATCTTGTAGAAGCTGATGTTGACCAAATAAATTAGGGTTATTATCTATGCGGAAAAGTATAATTAATATTTATATATACTCACTTTAGGTACTTTTACAACTTAAATAATAAAACATGCTTTTCATAATGATCCAAACACCAATTATATTTTTCTAGAATAATTGGATGAACAACTTCTTTCGGAGTATCGACCTCAGTATAGCCATATTTCTTATAAAAGTTTTTTAATTCCTCAAAAGGAAGACAATATACATTTGGAACTTGTAATTTCTTCGCAGTTTCTACTAAAAATGAAACAAGATCCCCAGCTAATTGTAGCCCTCTAAATTGAGGAAGAATATAAATTCCACCCATTTCTAAAGTATCTTCATCTATTTGGACTAATCGTCCAACACCTGCATACTCATTGTTGTATGTAATAATTGCAACTTTGTCTCTTTTTAAATCACTTCGTACAAATCCTATTGAGTCATATTGATTATTAATCCATTCTAAATCATTAGATGTAGCCATTTGGATACTCATAGACATCCTCCTTCGGAATACTAGCACTATCTTTATTATATAAAACATAAGATGCTATATCAAAAGAACCTTGATATAGCACATTTGCAAAATTTATTAGTTGAAGTTGTAGATTTGCTGGTATTGAAATGATAATTTCAACTAAAAGAGGATAAGAACCTTGTGAATTTAGTGTAAAACTAGTTCTTGTGTTTGGTAACGCATTATTATTTAAGCGTATAGAGTTTATAGGCTTATTTTAATTGGTGTAGCTACTATATTATTGGAACTAGTAAGGAAATATAATAATCCCCAGCCTGAGTGATAAAAATCGTATTAGGATTTAGCAAAAAAAACCTCCTGAAAAAGAAAAGGGATTTAAAAATAAGAGCACTTCGAAAAGTGCCCTTCAGTAACGACTACTCATTCTAAAAAGAAAGGATGCAATATATCATATGAAGTTAAGTGTATTTAATTATGGGCCTTTTATATAAAAGTTTTATTTTGTATTTTGTTCCGAATAAAAAGGCGGTTGTTTCCGCAACCACCTTTCAGTAAAATAAAGCACTTTTTATGAAATAAATTATGGATGATCCCTAAAAAAGGTTATAGGATATACTCACATTTTTATAACTAAAGTGACGAGTTCAGGTTATAAGAAAGGAACAATTATATTGTATGAAATCTATTCCAGAGTAGTCGCAAAGAAAGCTGTCTTCTTATTTGAAGGCAGCTTTCTTTTATTAGAAAAAGAAGTAGAAGTAAAATAAAAGATTAAGTTACTTGTCCAAACAAATCTTTAAAAAATACATAAAATGCTAATAGTTAGTCAATATTTTAATATTGCTAACTTTTAAGACTAAAAGGGGTGATTTTATGTGTGAATGTGAAGTTTGTAGAAGAAAGAAAAACCGAGATCCATTAAATCGGGATTGTGAGCCGAAAAAACGAGCTCCTAAGCTAAAAAAAGAGGATTGTGAACCAAAAAAAGAGGATTGTGAACCAAAAAAAGAGGATTGTGAACCAAAAAAAGAGGATTGTGAGCCAAAAAAAGAGGATTGCGAGTCAAAAAAAGAAGATTGCGAATCATTAAATTATTATTCGTTTAGTAAAAATACAAATTTTTTAGAGGAAGCTATACAAACAGATAAAATCGATCAAATTTCTGAGGAATATATTGAAATAGTTGATTCAGCAGATGTACAAGTTACTACTACAGATACAAAAGCTGCGCTATCTATCCAAGCGGCATTACAAGCAGCTATTGTGGTTGTAGTAAGTATTTCTATAGCAGATAGTGAAAAGGCAGATAAAATAACACAAGAATTATTTCAAAAATCAGCTATTAAACAAATTAATAGACAAAAAACATTTATTAAAAATTCCAGAAACGTAACCGTAACAACTACTGATACAGATATTGCAGTGAATATTCAAATTCTCCTTCAAATTTTATTAGCTTTATTAGTTAAACTAAACATTTTATAAAGTGTCTATCCTATTGATATTTAGCTATAAGTTTTCACTCTAAGTAAACGTTTTTTGTTGTAACATATGGTACAAGCTTGGACTTCTTATTATGACTGAATTAATATTCAAGATAAATGAAAAAGCAAGTGTGGAAAACTACAAATAAAGTTGAAATACATTATTTAACAGTAAATGAAACTTATATTTATGTGAAGTGAAGGAAAGAAAGCTGACTTCTTATTAGAAGCCAGCTTTTTGAAGTTATTAGTAAAAAGAAGTGGAAAATAGAAGATTAAGTTACTTGTCCAAGCAATTTTTATTAAATTACATATAATGCTCTTAGTTATTTGAAATTTTTATAGAAAATTGATTGGAGTGAATATTGTAAATGGATGATTTAAACAAATTTTCTTCCTTTAAGTTTGATAAGGATCAAAAGAATATAATTATAGACCTTTTACTCTCAGATATTTTTAATAGGCATGGGATAAATGAAGAAAAACTAAAAAATTTATCGCCAGAAAAAAAGCAGCAAATTAAAAGTATTGTTTCTGAAATACAATCACAAGTTAATAATTATTTAGATTGAAAGGGGGTGAACGTATGGACAAAACATGTCATTCAGATGAAAATAAAAAATGGAGTGCATTAGATTACTCAAATCCTCATCCATCTTTTAAAAATGCTAGTGTTTCAGAAGCAGCTGCGCAAGAAAGTAAAACTTACCAAATTTCTGAAGAATCAATTACAATTGTCGATTCAGCAGATGTAGAAGTTACTACTACAGATACAAAAGCTGCGTTATCTATTCAAGCGGCATTACAAGCAGCTATCGTGGTTATAATAAGTATTTCTATAGCAGATAGTGAAAAAGCTGATCGTGTTGCACAAGAATTGTTTCAAAAATCATCTATTAAACAAATTAATAAACAAGAAACTGTTATTAGAAATTCTAGAAATGTTACAGTTACGACTACTGATACAGACATAGCAGTAAATGTTCAAATTCTTCTCCAAATTTTATTAGCGTTACTAGTTAAATTGAATATTTTATAAAGTGTTTAACTTGTTTTTTATCTAGTGATTCTTTTACTGTTTTAATTATAGTACAGGCTATAAATATTACTCATAACTGGACTAATATTTAACATCGCTAAAATAATAATGAGAGCAATGTGATGGAAAATGAAGTTTGGTTATTTTATGAAAATTTAAAAGCCATTTCCTTTATTGGATTTGGCTTTTAAATTTTAAACAGTATGAATTTGAAAAGATTATATTAAGATAAAGAATTAAAATATAATGATACAAAATACTTATAAAATTATTCGTGTTTTAGAAAAATAATAAGAAAAAGGTGTTTAAAATAGAATCATTTGTATTAACAGTTCAAGTTTTGAAGAATAGTGCATACAATATAAAGTGTTTTCCTTTCTTCATTTAAGTTTTACGTATATAATTTAAAAGTACTATTTTTATTTTATTATTTTATATTTATAACAGAATAGAGGTTTAAAAATGGGTGTTAAAATCATTACGGATAGTGCGGCGGATTTACCGGTAGAATTGCTGCAAGCATATGATATTGATTTAATTCCACTCCGTGTTTATGATGAATCAGAAACAGAGTATTTAGATGGAGTAACATTAGAGTCAGTTACATTATTGCAAAATATGAGAGAAGGCGCTGTTTATAGAACGTCATTACCTTCCCTTGAAACTTTCCAAGAAAAATTTGTTTCTTATGCAAAAGAAGGTAATCCTTGTATATATTTAGCTTTTTCATCTGAACTGTCTGGTACATATCAATCATCAGTTCTCATTAAAGAGGAAGTAAAAGAAACATATGCTAACTTAGATTTAGAAATTATTGATACGAAATGTGCTTCGCTTGGTCAAGGTCTTGTTGTTTTAGAAGCTGCTAAAATGGCAAAAGACGGTGCATCAAAAGAAGATATTTTAAAGCGTGTTGATTTTCTAATGAACCATATGGAACATATTTTTACTGTAGCTGACTTACAGTACTTAGTGAGAGGTGGACGTTTAAGTAAAGTCGCAGGATTTATCGGTGGTTTACTAAACATTAAGCCGATTTTAAACGTGGAAGAAGGAAAACTTGTACCACTTGAAAAGGTAAGAGGGAAAAAGAAAGTACTTGGCCGAATTGTCGATATAATGGAAGAGCGTGGAAAAGAACTTAAAGGTCAAACAATTGGTATAACTCACGGTGACGATCTAGAAACAGCTGAAGCGTTAAAAGCATTAATTACAGAAAGATTTGGCTGTGAAGTATTTATCGTAAATACAATTGGTGCAGCAATCGGAGCACATACAGGACCTGGAGTTATAACGTTGTTTTTCTTAAATGAAGTAGAGTAAAGGATTGATCTTTTGATCAATCTTTTTTTAATCTAATTTATCCCGCTTTAACGGGCAGTAAGACCCCCACCTCAAAATTCAGCGGAAACAAAGAAGTTAGGTGGGGGATGAACAAAACCCCCACTGATTAAAGTTTCACTTTATATGTAATTATTTATTAACTTTCTCTTTAAAAGGTAAGAAGGTAGATAGGAAAGTGATAATCGCTAGTCCAAAGCCGAATCGTTCAGTTTGATCAATTACTAAGTCGTTTTTCCACTGAAAAATGAAAGAAGCGAATATTAAAAGTAAAGCAGCGCCTCCAACATATCTTACTATTTTTCGTGAAGATGCATCTTTAAGTCTTACAAACATGTGTATCATCCTTTCGTATTTATTAAATAATTCGACAAACTAATTTCTAGGATTTGATATTAATAATCCATCTATTAAATTTATTTGATTTTTTTGTTTACAATAGATATCTTCTATCTACTAGACAAATGTAATGAACTATAACTATCTTAAATGAATAATAATAGTTTACATGTAGTTAAATCCTTTTCATTAAGTTTATCGTAATTCAAGTATATGACTCTGTCTTTGTTAATAACAAGTAGTAAAATCTCATGAAAAAAATGGACGAAAAACCCAAATTTTAACCATAAAATTTAACAAGCCATCTAGAAATAATCATAGTATGAATGTAAAATTAAAATGCGTGAGACATTTTTTTACATTTGTGAAATTATACATTTTCTTAATATGAAAGATTAAGAAATGCATAATGGCTGATTTGGTAAAAAGTAAGAAATGGTTAAGCAGGGAGAGTAGAAAGATGGAAATAGGGGAACGTATTCGCTATGTTCGAATGCATAAAGGATTAACACAGGGGGAGCTCGTATCAGGAATATGTTCAATAACATATTTAAGTAGAATAGAAAGTGGAAAAATAAAACCGTCATCTTCTTTTATAAAAAAAGTTTCTAAGAAGTTAGATGTAGATAGCGATTATCTTATAAATGGAAATTATGAGGAAATAAAGATTACTATTTTTAATATATGTAATAAATATAAAAAAGATAAAAGTATTACAGAAGCTGACTTATCTTTGTTAGAATTATACGTTCGTGAAGTACACCATATACCTTTATTACTAAAGGTATATGGTGTACTTATATACTATCATGCCCGGCAAAAAAATATGTTATATGTGAAGTCGCTTATAGTTCAAGCTTCGCAAATGATACCAAGTCAGGTTGAAATGCAAGATCCTGAAGATTATATTTATTATTTAAAAGCTCGAGGTTTATATTTTTATAATAAACAAGACTACAGTGCTGCTCATGATATATATGTACAGGCTGAGAGTTTACTTGGAGCAGAAGAAACTGAACAACATGGTCATATATACTATAATTTATGTCATGTATATAAGGAGCTTTATAAAGATAAAAGTATTAGTCGTTTGTATGCCTTAAAAGCTTACAACATATACAGAAAAAATGGTATGCAGAAGAACGTAGTAAATACACTTTTAATGCTTGCAATATTGTATATTATGGATGAATTATATGAAAAGGCACTTGAAATTTTACAGCAAGTAGAAAATAGTTTGGCTATTAATGGTGAGTCAAAGTATTTACCTGTAATTTCTTATGATTACGGGAAAATTTATCAAGGTTTGAAAGACTATGCGAATGCCATTAAATACTACGAAAAAACTTTGGAATTAAGTGAATTTTTATCACAGAAAGATCAAAAAGTATATGCGTTACGAAACATGTTGGAGGTTTACATAGAACTTAAAGATTGGGAAAATGTTAATAAGGTTATGAATGAAGCATTTCATTTTTTATCAATTTATGATGTACCAATTGCACATGTTCAACTATATGGTTTGAAAGCTAAAGTATTCAAAATACGTGGGGATTATTATGAATATGAGAAAAATATGCAAAAGGCAATTGAAGTGGGAGTAGAAAAAAACCAACATCGTTTAGTTGCTGAATTATCCTATGAATTAGGTAACTTTTATAATGAAAATCGCTCTTATAAATTATCTGCGAAGTATTTTAAAATATCAGCTGAAAATAAAATGGATTTATAAAGAAGTTTAGTTAAAAGTTCTTATAAATTGTAAAGGGTTATCCAAAAGAGTAGAGTATTTTATACTTTTTGGATAACCTCTTTTATTGCTATTCTATAATTACCGGTCGATATGGTATTGGTGAAGATAAAATCATAGAAGTTTTAACTGTTCCAAATGGTATAACAATATCAATCAATTCCTCTAATTCCTTCATAGAGTGAACTGCCACTTTTAAGTAATAGCTACTTTCACCTGTTACTCGGTGGCATTCAAGAATCCTTTGTTCTTCGTATATTTTCTCCTCAAATTTTTTGCATGGAATCTTTAAGTTTTCGATTCTTAAAAATGCTTGAATTGATTTTCCAATTATATCAAGTGATATTCGAGCTGTATACTTTTCAATTATTCCTGCATCTTGTAATCTTTTTAGTCTTTCTGTAACACTAGGGCGGCTGAGGTGCAGGTGATCAGTCATTTCTGTAATTGTCATTCTGGCATCCTCTTGTAATAAAAGGGTTATTTTTTTATCGATTTCATCCATGAATTATGCTCCTTTACAAAATTGAAAGTAAATTTCTGAAATAAATACACAATATAAAATCTTATATTAAATTACATACACTTTTGTATATTGAATAGACTGATAAGTTCCTATAATTAAAATATAAATGGAGGTGTATGTAATGTCTAATCATTTTAATGAAACAATTTCTATTAAAAAAGGGACAGCTTTATACGTCGGAGCGGTTTTAGGATCAGGAATTCTTATATTACCTGGTATGACAGCAAGTGTAGCAGAAGGGAATGCAATTGTTTCGTGGCTTTTTATGATTTCACTTAGTATTCCACTTGCATTCACATTTGCTTTTTTATCAATTGAATATCCAAGTGCTGGTGGAATTGCTACTTTTTCAGAGAAAGCTTTCGGCAAAAATATAGGCGCCATTATAGGTTGGTCTTTTTTTATTGCAGGTAGTGTTGGGCAAATTGTTGTCTCAATGACTGGTGGAATGTATATAGTGAGAGTGTTTGCTTTATCATCATATTTTTCTTACGTTATAGCGCTTATTATTTTAAGTATTTCAATCGGTTTCAATTTATATGGGTTAAAAATGAGTGGAGTGTTTCAAGTATGTATAGGTGTATTAACTTTCTTTATTTTGCTAATAACAATTATTAGCTCACTACCTTATATTGAAATAAAAAATATAAATGTACATATTTCTATGCATGAAATAAATCCAATTTTAGAGGCATCTTTATTAATTTTTTGGTCTTTTTTCGGCTGGGAAGCTATTGCAAGTTTAGCTCCTGAATTTAAATCACCTAGAAAAAGAAATATTATTTTATCTACGGGATTTGCGATTGTTATTATTGGAGTTTTATATATAGGTATTGCATTATCAGTAATTGGAACGAAATCTTATTATATCAATGCTGATAATACTACAGCTCTTGTGCTTGTAATCAAGCAAACATTAGGTGCCCAATTTGCATGGATAATTGGATTTGTAGCTTTTATCATTTGTTTAGGGACGACAAATGCATTTATTGCAAGTATGGGGCGCTTAGGTTATTCACTAGGGAAAGAAGAAATTGCACCTCGTTATTTAGCACATATTAATGAAAAAAGAGAAAACCCAACAAATGCAGTAAAAGTGGTAGGTTGTATTGCAATAATTGGTTTGCTAATAAGTTTCGTTTTTCAAATTAGTATAGAGAACATCGTATTAATACCAAACTCATTAGGAATTATTACATATATAGTCGGTGCTGCGGCTGGAATGAAATTAATAAAAAACAAGTTAGGAAAAGTTTTTTCTGTAGTAGCTTTTACATGTTGCATAGTGGTTTATCCTTTTATTGGGGGAGTAATACTTATTCCATTGGCAGTATCATTCATATGTTTATGCTATTTGCGGTTTCGTAACAGAAGATAAATAAGAATGAGATTATAGAAATCTAAATATTTAAAGATATTAAAATTTTTTCGTTTCATATATAATTGTGAAGGGGGAATATTTGTAACTATTTGTAAAAAAGGGGGCGGCTATAAAATGCATGAAATTGCTAAGTGGGATTTAGATTCATTGTATTCGAATGAAGATATCCTAACTCCAATATTGGAGTTAAAAGAACAATTTTTTGTAACAAAAGATATAGGGATTCTTTCAAATCTTATACAAGCTATTGAAAAAGCAGAATACTATTTGTACTGTCGATTGGCTGAAGAAAGTGTTTCATCTGACATTACTAGATTGACTGTGAAAGTAAAGGAACTAAAAAGTGAAGTGCAGCAAGTCATACAGCAAAGTGAAGTGGAAATTACTGATAATACTAGGCTAATAAAAGATGAACTACATGCGTGGGAAAATATGTACATACAATTAAGGAATAGGATAGAAATAGAGCACAATAATAAGCAATTATCATTTGGACAAGCAAATCATGTTGCAATGAATAGTGATAATGAAAAGGAAAGACTAGAAGTATTCGAGTTATTAACATGTACTTTACATAAGGAGAAAGAAATTTTTGCTACTGTATTAAATCAAATAGGAAGATTGCGTAATACAAAGAGTAATGAATTAGAAGATAGAGAGATTTTAGCAAGGTCCCTTCATGCGAATGGTGTTTCAGAAACTGTATTATTACAAATATGGAATGCGACAGAAGAAAATCTAGATAAATTAGTTAGTGCTTTAAATGTGTATAAGAAAGGCAGAGCTTCGATTACATGGCATGAACTTATGACAGTAAAGGAGAATAATGAGGTTATTATTCCTTTTTCAGTAGCAGTACAAAACATATACGATGCATTAAAAAATATAGATGAAGAATTAGCAGAATTTGCACGTCATGCGATAGAAAGTGGTTGGGTAGATGCAGAACCGAGAGAGAATAAACCCCCAGGTGGATTTTGTGCTCCTTTTTTCAGTGAAAAAGAATCTCGAATCTCTATGCGTTATGACGGAAGTATCGATAGTGTAAGGATACTTGCCCACGAACTAGGACATGCTTGGCATTTTTATAATATGAGTTTTGAGCAATCCTCTTCTTTTTTAGATGATTATTTGCCAATGAGTACAGCTGAATCAGCGTCTATTTTCTTTGAAACATTGCTTATAAATTATCTAATTCAAACAACAGATAGTATAGATATAAAAAAGTCATTGCTTAGCTGGAAAATAAGAAACTGTTTTAATTATGTAATGGCAATTCGAGCATCGTACGAATTTGAGAAGAACTTTTACGAGAAATGTAAAGAAAGTCCTTTAAGTGCTGATCAAATCGAGAAATTATCTATAGTAGCGCAAGAAAAAGCATATGGAAATTCATTATCAGAATATCAGCCGTTCGTGTGGATGAAATATATTCAATTTTATATAGCAGATGTTCCTTTTTATAATTATCCATACACATTTGGATATTTAGTTAGTTTTAGTTTATTAGAAATAGCTAAAGAAAGGAAAAGTACTTTTCATTTGAAATATAAAGAGTTTTTACGAGAAACAGGAAAAGCTCCAGTGGAAGAACTTATGAAAAAACATTTTGAAATAGATATAACGAGCTATGAATTTTGGGATAAAGCCTTTAAACAAATTTCTAAAGATATTGATGAATATTTGCAACTTATGTAAGGGGAGAGTAAAGTGAATCACCAACTTATAAAGGGAATACCTTTTTCAACTTTAGAATATGCAAAAGCTATAAGTTTATTAAAAGGTTGGCTACATGAAAAACAAGAGAAACCAAGATTTGTAGTAACTGCAAATCCTGAAATTGTTATGTCTGCAAAGGAAAGTACGGCTAAATCTAAACAGTTTAAAAAGATGTTACTATCTGCGGATTTAATAACAGCGGATGGAATTGGTGTCATAATTGGCTCGAAAATATTAAAAGGAACGCTGAAAGAACGCGTCACTGGGGCAGATATCACTCACGATTTAATAAAATATTGTAACGATAATAGATACCGCGTCTTTCTTTTTGGAGCTGCTCCAGAAAGTAATAAAAAGGCATTAGAAAAATTAAATGAGCAGTTCCCAGGAGCACAGTTTAAAGGACAGCATGGATTTGTAAATGGTGAAGAAATAGAAGAAGTAAAAATGAAAATAAAGCAATTCAAGCCGCACTTACTGTTAGTAGGACTAGGTTCACCGAAACAAGAAGAATTCATCTATGAAAACATACAAATATTAAACGTTCCACTATCTATAGGTATCGGAGGTATGATCGATATAATATCTGGTACTGTAAAAAGAGCACCAAAAATTATGAGGGATACAGGAACTGAATGGCTGTATAGGTTACTTTCACAGCCCAAAAGATTAAAGAGACAAATCGTACTTCCGAAATTTTTATTGTCGGTTATGTCTGAAAGAATTAAAGGGAGTAATTAATAAAGGAGAGTACATTCATGAACAGAATCAGCATTATCGGAGCAATGCAAATTGAAATAGACTTACTTTTAGAAAAATTAGTTTTACAAGAAGAACAAACAATCGCAGGAATGCCTTTTTACGTTGGGGAATTCATGGGAACAGAAATAATTGTTACAAGATGTGGTGTAGGGAAAGTTAATGCAGCCGCATGTACGCAAACGTTAATTCATAAATTTGATGTAGATGCTATCATCAATACCGGTGTTGCTGGCGGGCTACATCCAGATGTAAAAGTTGGCGATATAGTTATTTCAACGAATGTAACTCATCATGATGTAAGTAAGACTCAAATGAAAAACTTATTCCCGTTCCAAGAGGAGTTTTACGCAAGTAAGAAATTAATGGAGTTAGCACGTACTGCATGCAATAGTAGTAGTTTACATATTGGAGTTCATGAAGGGAGAATCGTAAGCGGTGAATGTTTTGTTGAAGATTCAAACCTAAAAGCGAAATTAATAGATGAATATGCACCGCATTGTACAGAAATGGAAGGTGCAGCAATTGGACATGTTGCCTACATAAATGAAGTACCGTTTCTCGTAATGCGATGTATTTCTGACAGTGCAGACGATGAAGCACAAATTTCTTATGATGACTTCGCGAAAACGGCCGCAAACTATTGTTCAGAAATTATCGTTGAGATGCTGAAAAATATATCAAGTAAAACTGTATTATAATTCAAAAGGAGAGAATGAAATGTTACAAGCATTAATTTTTGATATGGACGGAACGTTATTTCAAACAGATAAAATTTTAGAATTATCGTTAGATGATACATTTGATCACTTAAGATCCCTTCAATTATGGGATACGGTAACGCCTATCGATAAATACCGTGAAATAATGGGTGTACCTTTACCGAAAGTTTGGGAAGCTTTATTACCGGATCATTCTCTTGAAATAAGAGAACAAACAGATGCATATTTTTTAGAAAGATTAATTGAAAACATTAAGAGCGGAAAAGGTGCTTTATATCCGAATGTAAAAGAAATTTTTACATATATAACAGAAAATAATTGTTCAATTTATATTGCTAGTAATGGTTTAACTGAATATTTACAAGCAATCGTATCTTATTATGAGTTAGATCAATGGGTTACTGAAACGTTTAGTATTGAACAAATAAACTCACTTAATAAAAGCGACTTAGTAAAAAGTATTTTGAACAAATATGATATAAAAGAAGCAGCTGTAGTCGGGGATCGTTTATCTGATATAAACGCAGCTAAAGATAATGGCTTGATTGCGATTGGATGTAATTTTGATTTTGCACAAGAAGATGAACTTGCCCAAGCTGATATAGTAATAGATGATTTACTGGAGTTGAAGGGGATATTGCCTGCTATACAGAGATAATGAAGTTGTTTAAATTACAATATAATCATTCTAAAAATAATAAAGTCGTTTAAAAATCTTTCTTCCATTAACGGAGTAAATTGCTTAGTGGGGAATTAAAATAAGTACTTGTGGCTTCTGAAGAAATGGAAAAAGAAAGATGTTAAATGCAAAGTAGACTCTGTTATACAGAGGTAGAGATAGTGGTATTCATTTGTGATGGATTAGTAATGGTTTGATTTGGATTATAAAGTGTGTGCGTTTTTTGCCAAGTACTATATGACTTATTCTATGGAGGAAATATGCTTAAAGATAATTTTAACATTAATAATATTCCCACGGTTTTGTGGGGAGATAAAAGTGAAAAAGTTTTTATTGCAGTACATGGAAATATGTCAAATAAGGAAGATGCAGTTATTCAAATATTAGCTGAAGAAGCTAATCAAAAAGGTTATCAAGTATTAAGCTTTGATTTACCTGAGCATGGAGAAAGAACAAATGATAATACTCCTTGCAAAGTACAGTTTTGTGTTAGTGAATTATCTATAATTATGAATTACGCAAAAGAGCATTGGAAAGAAGTGAGTGTGTTTGCATGTAGTATAGGAGCTTATTTTAGCCTTTTAGCCTATCAAAATGATGTGATTGAAAAGGCATTATTTTTATCACCAGTAGTTAATATGGAACGAATTATCGAAAATATGATGAAATGGTTTAATGTAACACCAGAACTTTTGCAAAAAGAAATGACTATAGAGACACCAATTGGTCAAAAGTTATATTGGGATTATTTATGCTATGTAAAAGAACATCCTATTAATACATGGAATATAGATACATATATTATGTACGGAGCTAAGGATGAACTGTGTGAATTTGAAATTATTAACGATTTTACAAAAAAACATCGTTGTGCATTAGAAGTCATGGAGACAGGTGAACATTATTTTCATACTGAAGAACAGTTAAAGATATTTGAACTGTGGTTACAAAAGCTTATAGATTAACAAATTATAACTTAACTTGAACAATGTTAGAGTAGAATGATGAATTTATAAACTGATATTATATTTGAGAGACATTATAAATGTAAATCTATTCATTTAAGCAAACAGCTACTTTAGTTCAATAAGACTTAAACAACTATATTATCGATTTAAAACTGAAGTGAAGAATACACATACTACGAATTGAATAAGATAACAATCATAAAAATGCTCAGAATAAATGATTCTAGAGCATTTTTATGTGTTTCTATATTAAGGGGGGATTTACTTGAAAGATATACATATTCAACAAATTGAAGATTTAATGATATACGAATCCGATTATCTTGTTCAGGAAAGCAAAGATGAAGGGTTTTATTTCCTAATAAAACTAATAAGTGAATATGAAAATAAAATAAACACATTTAATAAAACGGGTGAATGTCTATATGGTATTTTTCAAGGGGAAAAGTTAATTGGAATAGGAGGGTTAAATGAGGATCCATATACAGAAAATAATAAGATTGGCCGATTAAGGCGATTTTATATTTCAAAGGACTATCGTCGTATAGGGCTAGGGAAGTCGTTATTAAACAAACTATTATCTCATGCGGAAAAGAATTTTAAAGTAGTTGTTTTACATACAGATACAAAACAAGGTGATGCATTTTATAGTGCAAATGGATTTGTGAAAGGGCAGGTATATAAAGGCTCTAGTCACTATAAAGTATTATGTTAGTAAAAAAAGAGACCTCTGCTTCGAAAAATAAGCTTATGAAGTCTCTTTTTTCTAGTCAATTATGTTTAACATTCATTTTTTCAATAGTCCCTTCGGATCACCTTTTACATAATAAAAATGTGGATTATTTTCATCGTCGTAAAGCATAATATAAGGTTTTTGATTAAGGGGGAGAAGAATAAGTACTTCATCAATTGTTGTTTGTAGCCATTGATTTGTAATAGAAACTGGTTTAGATAAAGGAATTTTTATCATGTGACCATCTTTTGGAACGACATTTAAGTTTTTGAAGGGGCCAGTAATGGATTTAGCAAATTGAACAGCTTTTTTTTGAATAGCTGGATCTAAAGATTGTTTTTGAATGACCATTTCTTTTTGACAATCAAATACTTCAATTTGTTGATTTGTATTTGCTAACACATTTGTCGATAATAAGAAACAAAGAAGAGTAATGACTCCAATTTTTTTAATCATAATACAACACCTCGTCTTTACTATACCCTTAAAAATTTCAAATATTTTTCTGTCACATTTATGTAACAAAGAAGTTGTATGATACAATTGATTTTTGTTTAAAAGCAATGGAGGATAATGTATGAAAGTATTAATCGCAGATGATGAACAAGATATGCTAAGGATTTTAAAAGCTTATTTTGAGAAAGAAGGCTTCGAAGTTTTCTTAGCGAAAGATGGAGAAGAAGCACTTCAAATATTTTATGATGAAAAAATTGATTTAGCTATTTTAGATTGGATGATGCCGAAACATAGTGGTATTACTGTTTGTAAGGAAATAAAGAAAAACTCAAGCGTAAAAGTATTAATGCTTACGGCGAAAAGTGAAAGCGAAGATGAATTAGCAGCTCTTCAAAGCGGGGCAGATGAGTACGTAAAAAAACCATTTCATCCAGGTGTACTCATTACTCGAGCGAAAAAGCTAATACAGCACGATGATGTCATTCAAGTTCAAGATTTGAAAATAGATTTTACGAAAAATAAAGTTTATAAAAATGACAAAGAGTTAGATATTACAAAAACAGAGCTAGAATTAATAAAGTGTTTTTTAAGTCATAAAGGCATGATTTTGACTCGTAAAAAATTGTTAGATATCGTATGGGGATTTGACTATTTTGGAGAAGAGCGAACTGTTGATACACATGTAAGAAGGTTACGTAAAAAAGTAGGAGAAAATATTATAAAGACGCATCGTGGTTTAGGGTATAGTTTGGAGGAGCAGAGTGAATAAACTTGGAAAAAAACTATTTCTCAGCATTTCTTTAACTGTTATTCTTATTTTTACGATCTCTTTATTATTAATTAACTATCTTTTACCGAAATATAATATTTACAAAACGAGAGAGAACTTAAATGAATTTACAGTGCAAATACAAAATACATCTGTAAATGAGTTAGAAGAGGGAATTCGTACAATTGAAAGCGAAAATAACGTTACGGTTGCATATACGTCAATCAATCAGTCAGAAGATGATATGAACGAAGCGTTACGCATGCAACTTACGAAAAAGAAAGTAGTTTTAAATAAACTGTGGATTACGAAAGACGAAGTCATGAAGGTGAAAGCGGAAGGGCAATCGAATAAACTGTATGATCAAGAGAAGTTAAAAGCAAGTTTTTTCGCTAAATATATTGCAAAAGATAATACAATAATTTTAATGGGAACTTCTATTGCACATTCTAACGAAATTATAAAAACGTTAAATACATTTTATTTATACATTCTTTGTTTCTCACTCCTTCTTATTATTTTACTTGTGTGGATACTTTCAAAAATAATAACGACTCCATTAAAAGAGCTAAGTGATGTAGCTCAGGACATTTCACATTTGAAGTTTAAAAGAACAAAAGTGAAAACGAACGATGAAATAGGGGAGTTAGCCGATAGTATTAATATCATGAGTGATACACTACATGAAGCACATCAAGATTTAACAGATCGTAATGAACATTTAAAACGATTTATGGGTGATGTGACGCATGAATTAAAGACACCAATTGCATTAGTAAAAGCATATTCTATGGGAATTAAGGATGGGTTAGATGATGGGACATACGTAGATACAATTATAAAACAAACAGATCAAATATCAAACTTAATTGAAGAACTATTACAATTTTCGAAGTTAGAAAGAGATGTTTTACAAAAAGAAGAATTCCCTATTGAACCATTAGTCCGAAGTATAATAGATAAGCATAAAATTGAACTGGAGTCGAAAGAAATACAGTTGCAGACGAACAGTAATATTAAAAATCAGGTCATTTATGCGGATTTGAATAAAATGGGAATGGTGTTTCAAAATTTAATTTCTAACGCAATAAAATATACAACAAATCAAAATATAAAAATCATTTTAGAAGATAGAAATAAAAGTGTATATTTTCAAATTGAAAATGGGATTAATGCAGAACAAATTCAAGATATCGAAAAAATTTGGGAACCTTTTTATGTCTTAGACTCTTCACGAAGTAAAGAAAAATCAGGCACAGGATTAGGACTAGCGATAGTGAAAAGTATTTTAGAAAGGCATGGTTTTGACTATGGCGTATCTACTAAAGAGGGAGAAATACGGTTTTATATTACTATGAAGAATGACTAATTCAATACAATTAAAAGCATCGTCTATTAATAGGTGATGTTTTTTATTGATTATATGAGAGCAGTAAATCAGAATATATAACCTTGAAAGCCCGTTGGAAGAGTGTTCTACAAATTTCTCAAGTTGCTGCATAAAATATAAACTGAATTTTCAGTAATTATATTGTATAGTAAAAGGAGACATAAATGGGGAGGGAAGGATATGGGGAGAAAGAAAATAGCAACATTATCAGCAATATTATCTTTATCAATTACGTCAGGAGTTTCTAGTATGACTGCGTATGCAGATAATAAAGAAACAAACTACATAAATGAGCATGACGTGAAGTTAAATGGAATTGTTTCAGATGCGTTACGTTCAAGTACGAAAATTGAATTAGAAAATGGGATGACAAAACCGATTTATTCGCTTGATGAAGCAATTATTGAAAATTTATTTGTAGAAACGGAAGTAGATAGTGATCGAGATGGAAAAAAGGATCGTGTATCGGTAAAAGTTATGCGTCCAAAAACTGATTCGAATGTGAAAGTTCCTGTTATATATGAAATGAGTCCATATCGAGCTGGCTTAAAAGATGTACCTGTATATAACGTAGATGAAGAATTGTATGCGTATGAAGGGAAACCGTATGGAGCTGTTAATCTTGGTTCGTATGGAAATTATTATGTACCAAGAGGCTATGCAGTCATTTTAGGTGAAAGTATTGGAACTGGGAAATCAGATGGGTGTCCGACGACTGGGGATGAGCAAGAAATATTAGGGACGAAATCTGTAATTGATTGGGTAAATGGACGTGCGAAAGCATATAAAGAAAATGGTGAGGAAGTTAAAGCTGATTGGTCAACGGGAGATGTCGGTATGACAGGAGTCTCTTATAATGGTACGTTACCAAATGCTGTTGCGACGACTGGTGTTGAAGGGTTGAAAACAATTATTCCAATCGCAGCGATTAGTAGTTGGTATGATTATTATCGTGCAAACGGTGCAGTGATTGCGCCAGGTGGATACCAAGGAGAAGATACAGATAATATGGCAGAAGCAGTATTAACAAGGGAAAACCCTGAAGTTTGCGGACAAGTAATAAAAGAGCTAACAGCCGGACAGGACCGGAAAACTGGTAATTATAATGATTTTTGGGATAAACGAAATTATGTAAAAGATGCTAAAAATATAAAGGCGAGTGTGTTTGTTGTTCATGGTTTAAATGATTGGAATGTAAAAACGAAGCAGTTCGCGCAATGGTGGGAAGCGCTTGGAGAGAATGATGTTCCTCGTAAAATGTGGCTACATCAAGGTGGACACGGTGGAACATCAACGAATGACTGGCAAAGAACACAAAATAAATGGTTCGATTATTGGTTGTATGGAATTGAAAATGGAATTATGAATGAACCAATGGTTGATGTACAACGTGAAAATAAAACTTGGGAAAAATTAAAAAACTGGCCGGATCCAGCAGCTGTACCGTCAAAAGTTCGTATGTATTTAAGTAATAAAGCAGTAAATTTACCATTCAGTATGGGTTCTGTTAATAAGGTGTTTTCATTCGTAGATGATGCAAAAATGAAATCAAACGAATTAGTAGCAAACCCAGAATTAGAAGTAGCCAATCGATTAGTGTATACAATGCCTGTACTGCAAAAAGATACGCGTATAAGTGGTACACCAAAGATTTCAATTACAGGTAATATTAATCGATCTGTATCAAATTTAACAGCATTACTTGTTGATTACGGAGGAACGAAGCCGGAAATCGTAACACGAGGCTGGATGGATCCACAAAACGTAAAAAGTATAGAAAATTCAACAGCGATTCAACCAGGCAAAGATTATATATTTACATGGGACATGCAGCCAGATGATTATATATTTAAAGCTGGGCATCAAATTGGAGTTGTTTTAATTGCAAGTGATTATGATTATACAATTAGACCAAAAGCGGGCACGAAGCTTACAGTGAAATTAAGTGAAGTGACATTGCCAATTGTGAAATAAATAGTTATGGATAAAGAGCTTACTACAAAGTAAGCTCTTTACATTTTGAAAGGGAGAGTTTAATGTGAATGTTTATTGGTAGATACAAAAAGACTTACAGTAAACAAAAAAATTGCATTTATGATCAATAGGCCACTAAATGTAAGCCCAGCAAAACCTCCAGCGAATCCATCTCCTACTTTTTCACCAATTACATGCAAAGTGGCGAAGAAAACGATGGGGGAAGAAAGAATGAAAATGCCACTGGTAATTTTCCATATTCGTCTATACTTCTTTGCAATAAAGAAAATTACAGCATTAAAAGCAATAAGAAGTAAAAGAAATACAATGAATGAATTCATCATATTCTCCTTTCGGTATAATTCTGAATTTTCATTCGGAAGGGGATGTTATATAATATGATTATATTCTATGGAAAGCGAGTGATATAGTATGACAGTCAGCTCTTTCGAATTTTCATTAAAATACAGGTACAGGGAGATTAATTGAATTTAAATCTTCCGTACGTAAAAAACGGGGGAGAAAATAAATGTTTAGTTTTTATAGTACACTTTGCACGGAACTTTATGATTACACAAAGCCTGTCGGTTATTCTTTAAATGGTGATATTGAGTATTACGAAGAACGTTTGAAAAATTGTAGAGGTAGAATTCTCGAAGCAGCAGTAGGATCAGGGCGTGTCATCATCCCGCTTCTTGAGGCTGGTTTTACAGTAGATGGGATTGACTATTCACCTGAGATGCTAGAATCGTGCCGTATAAGATGCAAAGAGAGAGGCTTACACCCTAATTTATATGAAGGAAGCTTACAACAATTTTCACTTCCGCATAAATATGAGGCAATTATCATTCCTACTGGTTCTTTTTGCTTAATTGAAAATCGAGAGGATTCTATAAATGCATTGAAATGTTTTTATGAACACCTTAATCCAGGCGGACGATTAATCGTAGATATTATGCTTCCGTATGACTGGAAGACGGGGGAGATTCATACATCGACTTTTTCTTTACCAAATGGTGACGGAATTACATTAGAAAATAAATCAATTGAAATAGATTGGCTGAACCAAGTTACTCTATCCTATTTAAAATATGAAAAATGGAGTAAAGGGCAGTTAGTACAAACGGAATTGCAACGCTTTGCGGTGTGTTGGTATGGAATAGAAGAGTTTAAACTTCTTTTAGAAAGTATTGGTTTCTCTAATATTACTTGCTCTGCTGATTATGTTTATGAAAAAGAACCGTCAAATGCTAATCAAATGTTTACTTTTGAAGCCGTGCGAAAAGAAAAATAAAGAAGTATGTAAGAAAACAAGGCAATCGATACAATATCGATTGTCTTGTTTTAATTGTATATTATATTGCGTACATGTTATTACGTTTTCATTGTCCAAGCATCCTTCTACTAACTACATATACTATTTATATTAAAGACAGTCACTATTTTAAATAGAACTGTAATGTTTCTATAAATGATATTTTAGAGAGGTAGGGGATAAATTTGGCAAACGAAGAACAAGATAGAATTGAAAATCAAGTGTATTCCAATCGTGTAGTAAGATCAGAATTTGATGCGAATTGGGAAACTTGTATATCAAAAAGTGGTTATATAATTTATGTAGCAACAAGTAATAATGCTGAAGTAATAGTACTTCTTGCAGATGGTTCAAGTAAATTATTAATTTTCGAACAAGGCGGTAAAGTAGTAGTAGGCGGTGGTGGAACAAGTCATTACAGTAAGCCGCATATCGCAAGAAATATTTAAGGTAGAACAAAATGCCGGAAAATGGTTAACTCATTTTAGTAGAACTTGATGTACTACAAATACTTTTGAATGATCAGAGAAGTTTGTAGGGAATTGTACGGATCAATATTTGAAATATAATGTATGGTTTAAAGAATTCTATAAGCAATAAAAAAGCATTTCCTATTTCGGGAAATGCTTTTTCTATGTTATAGTATAATAGTGTTTTAAAACAATGTTATTTTAATATATTTCAAATTTTGTTATGTATTATTTTTATATTAAATTAGTTGCGTAAGTATTTTTTTATATAAGGAGTAATAATTAGAGAAATGAAAAATATAGACTTTATACTAGAAAGTGATGAGGCATTAAAACCGTCTGAACGATTAGTACTATTATTATTAGAGAAGCATAGAATGTTATATACGAACGATCTATTGGCATTATCTAATTTATCATATAAAACATTAACAGATTCATTAACGTCGCTTGTATTAAAATCATATGTGTTAAAGGAAACAGGTAAGGGAAGAAGACAGAATTGTTATAGATTGGTATGATAAGACTGCTGATTTTAGAGAGTTTATATTAATATTTATCGAATGTAAGGAGAAAACGCATTTTTGTTTTTAAATGAAAAAATGTAATAAACTTAAATATTTTTAATTTCATTTTTGTTAATGATAATTTAATTATTTGAAAAATAGAAAAATAAAATAAACTGCATAAAACAGAAATAAAAAAACAATCCGTTTTTAAAACGGATTGTTTTTTATTGGAATAATATTATAAGATGAATGGAACACAGGAATAATTATTCTACTTCACTTGTATACTTTTCAGGTAATAATTCCATTATGTTACATTTTACAAGTTCACCATTATAAGAGAGTATAACATTCGTATTTTTTCCGTAATCACTTATTAATTCTCGACACATCCCACATGGAGCAACAACCCAACATTTTTCTATATCTTCATGAGGGTGTGGGTGTGCAACTGCTACAATGGTATCAAATTCATGATCACCTTCTGAAATAGATTTTCCAATTGCCATAGCTTCACCACATACTGTTATTCTTCCAACATTCGCTTCAACATGTACTGCTGCATAAATATTACCTGTTTTAGTGCGTACTGCTGAACCGATATGATGACGGCCATATTTATAGTTTTTTTCGATTACTTTTTCAGCCGCTTTAATTAAATCATAGTCTTCACTATTTAAAGGTATTACGTGTAACATAATTTCTCCTCCATACTAAACATGATTAGCATTATTTTAGCAGAAAATTTTAATATTTAAAATAAAAGATAAATGTTGAATAGATAATATTATTATGTAAACTATAATTAAAAAAGGAATTTATAATAATCAACAGAACATATAGAAGAGTGTGATGATGAGAAAACAGCCTATGATATAGCCTTAGAAAAAGGTCATACTCACCTTTTACATTATTTGCAACAGGGAGTGAACGTGTGATGAATAAATGGAGTGTAGGGATATTTTTATTTAATGAGGTGGAAGTGTTAGATTTTGCAGGGCCATTTGAAGTTTTTTCTATCACTAAAGTACATGAAGAGAAACCATTTACTGTTTATACAGTTAGCCAAAATGGAGAAATGATTACAGCAAGGAACGGATTAAAGGTAAAGCCTGATTATAGTATTGAAGATTTACCACCAGTTGATATATTAATCATTCCAGGTGGTAAAGGCGCACGGGAAAATGAAGTGAAAAATGATATTGTAATAAATTGGGTTCGTCAGCAAATGAAAGAAGTAAAGCTAATGACTTCAGTTTGTACCGGAGCGTTATTAATCGCGAAAGCTGGTTTACTGGAAGGGTTAAAAGCAACAACACATTGGGCTAGTATTCAAACTTTCAAAAAAGATTTTCCGAATGTAGAAGTAATGGAGAATGTGAAATTTGTAGATGAAGGACATATTATTACATCGGCAGGTATTTCAGCTGGTATTAACATGTCATTTCATATTGTGAAAAATTTGCTAGGTGTGGAGATCGCTGAAGAAACGGCCAAAAATATGGAATATGATATTGATTTACAAAATTAAAAAAGCCCAAATTGGGCTTTTTTCTTATTTTGAGTGTATATAGGTATGATCTATGCTCTAAACTTAAGCTCTTAAACAGTCATTCTAGTTTTATCGAATGTACGAAAATGCATCTCTTTTCTCCTTGTAACCATGTTAAAACAAGGAGAACTTTGTATGTAAAAAAACTCTTCTACAATAGTAGAAAAAGAATAACAGAAACTACTATTTTATGCCAGCATACATAAAAAAATGCAATGTAAATATGGAAATGTCGTCGAATGCTATCTTTAATTGGTTAATTAGTGAGATATTTTTGTGAAGGAGCTTATTTTATAAGAATAGAATTAAAGTTAATAAGAAATCATGCCGATGGTAGTGAAAATATATGTGTTAGGGGGATTTCATAATGAGGAAACTCAAGCGAATAAATGTTCCTAATATACAAGAACAACTATCACAGTCTAATGAAAATCGAGCAATTAATAAGAAAAAACTAAGGCGATTTATATTCATGTTTATATTTATTGCGGCGGCTACTTTGTACGTTCAATTTATTTTAACGAAACAACAAGAAATAATTGTAGAAAAAAAAGATACAATTACGAATCAAAAAAAACAATTGGTTTCTTTAAAGAAAGATGAGGCTTCTTTAAAGACTAACATAGAAAATTTAACAGACGATGATGAAGAAATTTTGAAGTTTGCGAGAAAAGAATATCAATTTTCTAAGTCAAATGAAACTATATTTGTGTTGCCAAAGTAGTGTAATAGAACAGTTAGCAATAGCTAGCTGTTTTTTCATGTAGGAATGTCATGGTACAAGAAACAATTACATATTGTAAAAATGAAGAGCTGGAGCTGTTTTTATACTTATGGAATATATACGAAAATAAATGTTGTTAAAATTCTGTCAATTGTATTATAATACAAGGTAAGCGGATACATTTTTTAATCCATGTTGAGTTTATCACTCATACGACTATTAAGAAAACCGTTATCCCGTATTAGAAAGGAAGAGAGCTGTGTACGCTTCAAATACAATTTATGTCGTAGGGGATGCGAAAGCACCTCAAAATAATCCCATTACCGAAAAGTTTAAAAGCTATTTTGTAGCGTTTGTACTTGTTAAGGAGACTGGGGAAATTGTAGATGCAGATTGCTCAGCGACAATTGCATTAACATCTCAATTTGTTAAATATTTATTTCTACATAAAAATATTAATGACCCAGAATTAGTAATGGAAATAAAAGATCGTTATTTCGGTTCGTCTCAAAAAGCATTACTTGTAGCATTAAAAGATGCACAGAAAAAATATAATCAAATCGCTGCTTTGTCTACCCATTCATAGACAAAATCCAGCCGTAAGAATCTTCTTATGGCTGGATTTTTTTATTTCACATTTACCTTCTATATGAAAAGTAAGCGAAAACGGAGATCTTTTGCTCCAAAAAAGTTGAGAATTAAGGATCCGTTTTGCCAGACAACGAAAGGATGAACAAAATGAAAATTACCGATGTAAAAGTAAATCGTAGACGTGTAAATCTTCATACACCGTTTAAAACCGCGCTTCGTACCGTAACCGAAATAGAAAGTATAGATGTATATATTCATACAGATGAAGGAATTGTTGGCAAGGGTGCAGCAGCTGCAACACCAGTTATTACGGGGGATTTCGCTAACGGGATTGAAGAAGCAATTTTAGGGCCGATGCGTTCCAATTTAATTGGTCAAGATATCATTCAATTTCAGCAGTTACTACAGCACATCCAAATGAGTTGCATTGGAAATCCAAGTGCGAAAGCCGCGGTAGATATCGCATTATATGATGTGTATTGTCAATATCATAACATTCCACTTTACGCATTATTAGGCGGGAAGAAAGAAATTCATACAGATATTACGGTGAGTGTAGATGAACCGCTCATTATGGCGAAAGAGGCAAAGCAACATGTAGAAAAAGGATTTCAAACTTTAAAAATTAAAGTGGGGAAATCTGCACACTTAGACTTAGAACGTATTGAAGCGATTCGAAATAGCGTACCCAAAAATACGACGTTACGATTAGATGCAAATCAAGGGTGGAATCCAAAAGAGGCAGTTTCTATCATTAAAGAGATGGAAAATCGCAATTTAAATATTGAATTTATTGAACAACCTGTTCATGCGAAAGATTGGGATGGATTAAAGTACGTCAAAGATCATGTACAAACACCTATTATGGCAGATGAAAGCATATTTTCAGCGAGTGATGCATTAAAAATTGTGCAAGGAAGATATGCAGACTTAATCAATATTAAATTAATGAAATGTGGAGGCATACGTGAAGCGTGGCGTATTGCTGATATCGCAGAAGCAGCTGGTGTGAAATGTATGGTAGGAAGCATGATGGAATCTTCTCTTTCTGTTAGCGCTGTTGCACATTTAGCTGCTGCACATCCTAATATTCATTACTTCGATCTTGATGCGCCACTTTGGTTAATGGAAGAACCGGAAGGAATGACTTATTCTGGATCAAAGGTAAACCTTCAATCGACAGTGAATAGTAAATCTTAGGAGAAGAGACTAGTAAATTATCTTTTAAGGGGGATATGTATGAAAAAAGTAGGAACTGCATTTTTAACAACTTTATTTATATTTTCATCGTTTACATCAGCAAATGCTGAGGAAAAGAAAGATAGTAAGGCGTTTATCGATGTATCTGCTGCAACACTTTGGACCACGCCTGATTCATTACGGCCAATTGATGCACCAAGTGCTACAAATCCAGTTGATTTGTGGAAGTGGACGAAATCGATGACGCTGGATGAGAAACTTTGGTTAACAAGTGCAAATAAATTAGAAACGCAAGCGTTATTAGGCCAAGAAGTAACAGTTGTAGATAAAAAAGGGGATTGGGTGAAAGTGTTAGTCCATGGTCAGCCAACACCTCGAAATGAAGAAGGCTACCCAGGATGGATGCCTGAAAAACAGTTAACATATAATCAAGAATTTGCAGATAAAACAAATGAACCTTTCGTATTAGTAACGAAACCGACAGCCATTTTATATATAAATCCTTCTGAAAAACATAAATCGCTTGAAGTGAGCTATAATACGCGGCTGCCCCTCCTAAGTGAAGATACAATTTCATATCGCGTGTTGCTACCAAATGGGCAGAAAGCTTGGCTACGAAAAAATGATGGAACGGTTTACCGTTCTCAAAATGATATTCCAACCCCGACGGCCGATGATCTAATAAACACAGGGAAAATGTTTTTAGGATTACCGTACATTTGGGCTGGTACAAGTGGCTTCGGATTTGATTGCTCTGGATTTACACATACGATTTATAAATCGCACGGTATTACAATTCCACGAGATTCTGGTCCGCAATCGAGAAATGGAGTTGCAGTTGATAAAGAACATTTACAAAAAGGAGATTTAATCTTCTTTGCACATGATCAAGGGAAAGGCAGTGTTCATCATGTGGGGATGTACATTGGTGATGGAAATATGATTCACTCACCGAGAGCTGAAAGATCGGTAGAGATTATACCGCTAAATACACCAGGATATATAGAAGAATACGCTGGCGCCCGTCGTTACTTACCTTAAAAAATAGAGGGGGTTTTCAAATGAAAAAAGTTGTTCGTTACTCATTAGTTAGTACTCTATTCGTTTCTTCAATTTTAGTTGGCTGCGCAAAAGAAAAAACAACGACAAAGCCGAAAGATGAGAAGAAAGTATTACAGTTACTAGAAACGGGTGAAATTCCGTCATTAAATTCAGGGAAAGTAACAGATGCAGTATCATTTAACGTTTTAAATAACGTCATGGAAGGATTATTCCGCTTATCGAAAAACGATGAAGTGATTGAGGCTGGAGCACAAAAATATGAAGTGAGTAAAGATGGGAAAACATATACATTCCACTTGCGTGATGCGAAGTGGTCTAACGGAGATCCAGTAACAGCGCAAGATTACGTATATGCTTGGAAGCAGCTTATTAATCCGGATACTGCTTCTCAATATGCATACATTGCGTACGATGTGAAAAATGCGGAGAAAATAAATAAGAAACAACTAGGGTTAGAGGAATTAGGAGTAAAAGCGAAGGATGATAAAACGTTCGTTGTAGAGTTGGAACATCCTGTACCGTATTTTACGAAACTACTTATTTTACCGTCCTTCTATCCAATTAACGAGAAATATGCGAAAGAGCAAGGCGATAAATATGGATTAGAAGCAAATAAAACGGTATATAATGGGCCATTTACATTATCTGATTGGAAGCATGAAGCTAGTTTTACGATGAAGAAAAACGATAAGTATTGGGATAAAAAAGAAGTGAAGCTAGATGAAGTAAACTATCAAATTGTTAAAGAAATTTCAACTGCGGTAAATTTATATGAAACAGATAAAGTTGATAGAGCTGTCATTTCTACAGAATTCGTAGATAAATATAAAAATAATAAAGAGCTAAAACAATATACAGATCCAGTTATGTACTTCTTCCGATTTAATGAAAATGTGCCGATTCTTAAAAATAAAAATGCACGTCTTGCACTAAGTACAGTGTTTGATAAGAAAGGACTTGCGACTTCATTTTTAAATGATGGATCGGTTGCTGCAAACTATTACGTGCCAAAAGGATTTTTAAAAGGTCCAGATAAAAAAGATTTTAGAAGTACAGCAGGTGAGTTTAATAAAACGGATGTAAAACAGGCGAAAGAATATTGGGAAAAGGCGAAGCAAGAAACAGGTACAAATGAAGTAACGCTTGAGTTATTAAACTATGATTTAGAAAACTTCAAAAAAGTAGGAGAATATATTAAAGAGCAGCTTGAGAAAAACTTACCTGGCTTAAAGGTAAATGTGAAATTACAACCACACACGCAAAAATTAGCGCTAGAGAAGAAGAAAGAATATGAAATGTCGTTATCACGCTGGTTACCAGATTATCCAGATCCAATGACTTACTTAGAAGTATTCCTTTCTGGAAGCAGTGTAAACAATACTGAATATGCAAATCCAGAATATGATGCGTTAATTAAGAAGATTAAAACAGAATTAGGTAATGATGAAAAAAACCGTTGGAAAGCATTGCAAGATGCTGAGAAGATGTTGCTGGATGATGCGGTAATTGCTCCAGTATTCCAGCGCGGATTATCTTACTTACAAAAGCCGTATGTGAAAGATTTATACGTACATCAATTTGGACCAGCAACAAGTTTAAAGTGGGCAGATGTACAAAAATAAAGGATGAGAAAACAGACTCCACGTTTGTGGTAGTCTGTTTTTTAGTTAAAGTCGGGTAAATAGTACATGGTATAATTTACTAG
This sequence comes from Bacillus sp. FSL W8-0519, assembly GCF_038005585.1. Taxonomy (NCBI): domain Bacteria; kingdom Bacillati; phylum Bacillota; class Bacilli; order Caryophanales; family Bacillaceae; genus Bacillus; species Bacillus sp. FSL W8-0519. Next base: position 2,738,605 of record NZ_JBBOTL010000001.1, on the reverse strand, counting down.
TCTGTATAAAATTTTGGAGGGGAATGAAGTTTTATGTTTGAAGAAAAGAAAGTAATACATACAAAAAGGTTATTCATGAGAAAGCCCATTATAGAAGATGTTGATCAATTTTATAGCATAGTAAAAGAAGAGGCTGTTGGCAAATGGCTTGCTAAATCAAAGGGAATGTCAAAGGAAGAAGCAAAGGACTATATTATGCAACTAATATCACATTGGGAACAGTATGGTTTCGGGGTATGGTTGTTAGTTAATAGAAATACAGGAGCGCTTTTAGGACATTGTGGTTTAAGAAAAATAGATGAAACAGGTGAAATAGAAATTATGTATTTACTTGATCCGGAATATTGGGGAAATGGATATGCGTCAGAAGCAGCAAAGGCTTCCATTCAATATGCAAAAGAGATGATGAATGTAAAAAGAATAATTGCTAGAGTAAAAGTAGCAAATGAGAACTCGAAAAAACTTTTACGAAATCTAGGGTTTATATATACTCATGAAGTTGATTATAGCGGGCGCTTATTATCATATTTTGAACTCAATACATCATCCGAAGAATTCTAGACATTTCATATGTTTTTTCATTGTTAAAAAATAAAATTATTACTAAAATTTCAGTGTGAAATGTATGTAGAATCTTGTATAATTAACGTGTTTCTATGGAAACATTTTCTTGCGCTATATATAGGTCTTAATAGAACAAGGAAAGAAATACATACATGTATATAATAGATAAATAGAATGGAACATGTATAGAGAAAAAGGAGAGAAATGATGACGTGTCAAAGACAAGGGTTACAATTTAATTGCGATAGGAAGAGGAATAAAAAATGAAAATGAAGCATGCCTTTGGTCCCATAATTTTAGCGTGTGTGCTTTTTTTTATTATCATACTCATCCCATCGAAAAGTTTAGTATCACTGATTAGTGATAAGAAGGTAGCAGATGCGGCAACTTCCTTACAAAAAGAAAAATTACAAAGTGTATTCTTGCAACAGAAAATGTTAGAGAATTCGCAGTATTTACCGATGTACGGTTCATCTGAATTTTTACGAATGGATGCATATCATCCGTCTAATTATTTCAAAGTAAATCCCGCTGGTTTTACGCCATATTTAATTGGGATTGGCGGTACACAAAGTTTAGCTCATATATTAAATATGACATCTACAATGGATGAGTTAGAAGGTAAAAAAGTAGTCTTTGTTTTATCACCACAATGGTTTACAAAGACTGGTGTATCGCAGGGGGATTTTACGAACAATTTCTCTAAACAACAAGCATATCATTTTATTTTTAATGATAAAATAAATGTAGAAATGAAGAAGCAAATTGCGAAACGACTTTTAGATTATAAAGTTGTTCAAGAAGATGATATATTAAAAAATTCCTTAGAAGGTATTGTATTTAATGATACGAAACATAACGTAAAAGCGGGTTTAGTTAAACCACTTGCTTATATGCATCGAAATATTTTAGATCATAGAGATTTATTTAACTCCATATTTAAGATTGAGCCGATGAAAGAAAAAACAAATGTGGGACTACGTTCAATTTCTTGGGTAGATGCACGTAAACATGCGGAAGAAGAAGGGAAAGCGGAATCTACTACAAACACATTCGGAATTGAAAATCCATATTACTATAAACATAATTTGAAGAAAAAGTTAAAAGGTTTAAAAAACTTTAGAGCAAATGAATCGTATGAAGAATCACCAGAATATGATGACTTACAAATTGTTTTAAATATTTTTAAAGAGAAAAATGTCAAGCCGCTCTTTATTTCTGTACCTGTAAATGGACCGTGGTATGATTATGCTGGCTTCCCTAAAGAACGCCGTGATGTATATTATAAAAAAGTTCGGGAACAAGTTGAGAAAGCGGGGTATCCAGTAGTCGATTTCTCTGGCCATGAATATGATAAGTATTTCTTAAAAGATACAATTCATTTAGGGTGGAAAGGCTGGATTTACTTTGATGAAGCAGTGCAAAACTTTTATACTGAGAAATAAGTGTGGAGAAAAAGGAACGGCTATAAGCTGTTCCTTTTTTAGTATAGAGGATTTTGATGTGGGCAATTCGGAAAGGCATGTATATCTTGAATTTGTCTAAAATCATAATGTTTCATTGCGAATTGCGCTTGATAAAGGTATTCATATACATACAATTGACCATCATGTGCAGAACATAATACACCAGAGGTTCCTTGCCCATTAATGAAGGAAATACCGATAGGGCGTCCGATTAAGTATTGTATTTTTTGTTGCCAATGCATAGGGGAATCACTCCTTTTTGAGATAATATACGAAATGAATGAGTGAATTGTAGCTTATCCACATAATTATGAAGGCTTTTTATACAATTTCTAGAAAATATTAATATGAATGAATTATAAGTGCGAGAAAGGAAGGAAGGAATAATGAAGAAAGAGAATGTTTTGGAAGAAAAATTATATTTAATAGAATGGTGTCAAACATTACAGCGAGTACCTGATGATATATGGTTTCAGGCATTAAGAGAAGGTTCATGGGCAATTGCGGATGTGATTTCACATTTTATCGTTTGGGACGTGTTTTTAATAAAGGATAGAATTCCATACTTTATAAGTGGACAATCTGTACCAAATGTTCCAATAGATGTTGAGGAAATGAATAAGGGAGCAATTAAATATGCGAGATCTGGTATTTCAAAAGAAGGACTATTAAATCAATTCAGTGTTACTCGTAAACAGTTAGTGGATGAAATTGAGCGAATTCCCACCAAATATTTTTATAATGTCTACCAATTTGGCACTAAAAAAGTGAAATTAAATCATTACTTTTCATCACTCATTCAACATGACTTAAAGCACAAAGAAGAAATAATACAATTTCTAATACAAAATCAAGCCTATAATAAAAACCGCTAACATTCGTAATGAATGTATAGCGGTTTTTATTATATATTTTTACGCAAAATTTTTACGTTTTTTTGTCCATTTTTTTATAACGAAGTATAAAACAATAAGTATGACGCCACCAATTGCGAATGATTTCACATATGGTCCAGCGATATCATTAATATTCTCCCAATTTTCACCTAGTTTTTCACCTAAGTAAATGAAAATGATAGACCAAGGGATGATTGCGAGTGCTGTTAACGTAGTGAAACGTAGGAATGACATTTTTGTAATACCAGCAGGAATTGAAATCGCATGACGCACTACTGGAATGAAGCGTGCTGTAAAAATGACGCCAGTTCCGTAACGATTAAACCAATCTTCTGCAGCATCTATTTGTTTTTTATGTATGAAAATATATTTTCCATAACGTTCTAATATAGGGCGTCCACCGTATCGTCCAAGCCAATAAATAAAAATTTGAGCAATAACGCCGCCAATTGTACCAAATACAACTGCACCTACAAATGAGATACTACCATTGAATACTAAGTATCCCGCATAAGCAAGGACAATCTCACTTGGGATAATCTCAATCATAAGTCCAAGCATAATGCCCCAATAACCTAGCCCTTCAAAAAATGTTAATACTGAGTGAATAAAACTACTTACCATTGTTGCACCTTCTAGTTTATGTATTTTTGAATAGGTGAACCTTATAGTTAATAATATAAAAGATTCACTATGTGTAGATTATACCTTATTTGTATAGGGGATTGCTATTTCAATTCTTTTATGTCCTTTATAAGTATTATAGTAAAGTATATAAGTTCAATTTTCATGAAGAGAGAATGAAAAGATTATTAAAAATTTCTCATATTCCAATGATAATAGACTGAAAATTAAGTATAATGGTGAAGGTCTTTAATTTACAAAAATAGGAGGAGAACATATGTATATTACAGATCCGATTTATGGACCAATATCTATTCAGGATAGATATATTCTTCAATTGATAGATACAAAAGCATTTCAAAGGTTGGCTTATATTAAACAGCAGGGACATACATACTTTTTACACGAAAACGCAATACATACGAGGAAAGAACATTCAATAGGTGTATATGTACTTGTAAATAAAGTGATAGAACATCTTACGAATATTGGTGATATTCGTTTATCAGAATATGAGAGGGAATTATTATCTGTTGTAGCACTTCTACACGATATTGGCCATGGCCCGTATTCGCATTGTTTTCAACAAATATCAGGTGAAGATCATGGTGAGTGGACTATACGAATCATTCAAGAGGACGAAGAAATACGCACGATTTTAAATCAGACCCCTGAATTATTAGATGATGTAATGAAAGCTTTAACAGAAGATGGAGTCTTTCTAATTATAGATGAACTATTATTTAATTCATTAGGCATGGATCAATTAGATTTTTGGAATAGAGATTTATATTATTCTAATCTTGAATTAGAGGGCTTAAGAATTGAAGAACTGATTGCTAGTATGCGTTTTATTAATGGTAAACTTGTAATTGAAGAATCTGGAATCCCTTTGATTGAACAACTAATGAAAATGAAAGAAGGACTTTATAATAATGGCTTTGGTCATCCGTTTGTAATAGGAAAAGATTTATTGTTGCAATCCATTTTTCGAAAGGTAATGGAAAAAAATCTTAAGTTCTATACTCCTGAATTACAAAATTTCTTTTATAAAGAAGATTTACTAGTAGAAGACTTTCTTCCGTTACAAGATGAAATGATTTTACATGAAATTCAGTGCTTTGCAAAATCAGAGGACAAACAATTAGTGGCGTTAATTCAGCTTTATTTTTCAGGTACTAAAAGTTTATCATTTCAAAAAGGGCTGGAGGGTGATTTTAAGAGGGAGAATAATAATTTAGCAATAATAATTGAGAAAAAGGCGTACAGTTCATATGTAGGTGGTATTTACGTCTATAGTGAGGGGCAGCTAGAGGATATTGTAGAAAAATCCCCTTTTATTCGAGAGATAGTAAGGTTACCTAAAAAAGAATATGCATATTCAATTTAATTAGTTTGAAAACATAAAATGGATGAGGTGGAAATGTGGAGTGGAAAGAACGCCTTTTAGAAATGGATGATTTACCAGTTATATTAGAATGGTATAACGATGAAAAATTACATAACATAGCGGATATAAAACCATTTAAGCGATATACAATCGAAGAGCTTCGTCAGTACTGGACCGAAAAATTGTCGCGGTCTCATGCAAGTTATCATGTAATAGTAGTGAAGGATGAAGTAATAGGTAGAGTTGGATTAAAAAAGACGAAATATGATGATATATATGTGATGGAATACTCTATTCTCATTGGCGTTTCGAATTTATATTCAAAAGGGCTTGGAACGGAGATTACAAAGTATTTTATTAGTAAATCATTTTTAGACCCTGATATAGAAGCAGTTCTATTGCAAGTTAGGGAAGATAACAAGAGGGCGATTCGTTGTTATGAGAAAGCTGGATTTGAAAAAGTAAAATCGTATGTGGAGAATGAAGTGAAAGTGTACGAAATGCGTAGAGTTAAGAAAGAGGAAACAGTATAGAAAGAAAAAAGCGTGTGTATTTAATTCTGAATATAGCGTGAATTAGGGAGAGTGAATAAAATACATGAAACATAAAATTGCATTACTGGCAGATGTACATGGAAATGCAACTGCTTTACAAACAGTTATCGAAGATTCTATGAAAGAAGATGTGACTGATTATTGGTTTTTAGGAGATTTAATTATGCCAGGTTCTGGATCGAATGATTTATTTAAAATGTTAGAAAGTATAAACGTTGATACTTATGTACAAGGAAACTGGGAAGATAGCTTTCTTGACGTTCTTAATAAAAACATTGATATTGATAACGCAACTGATATTTATGTTTCTAGATTAGTTCAGTATCAATGTGAAAACTTGGATGAAAACTATATTAAGCATATTAAAAATTTACCATTACAGATAATAAAACAGGTTAATGATTTATCAATCAGTATTAGTCATAATTTACAAAATAAAAATTACGGAGGAGATTTGTGGCCCACTAATAATCAGGAACAGTTTGATCGGTTATTTGATCGTGAATATGATATTGCGATTTACGCTCATACCCACCATCAATTGTTGCGCTATAGTAGCAATGATCAATTAATTATTAACCCAGGAACAGTTGGACAACCTTTTTACAAGTGGAATAAGCTAAACTCTGACTTACGTGCTCAGTATGCAATTCTTGAGATTGATGAGGCAGGGATTGCGGAGGTGAGATTTAAAAAAGTTTCTTATGATGTAGAAAAGGAATTAAAAAACGCTATTAGTAAAAATCTTCCTTATATTGATTTATATCGCGAATTGCTCGAGACTGGAAAAACTCATACTCACGATATTGAATTATTGCGAGAAATTAATGATAAATACAATTACAACGATGATGTAATTAAGTTTATCGAGAAAATCTAATAGGCATTTAATAGCACGAAATGAAGATTGTTGAATGAATTATAGATTAGTAATGATAATTACATAATCAAGAGCAATTGTAAAATGAAACTTATATGTAAACGATTTTTGCATCTTATATTGATATAAAAAACAAGCATCTCCCAGTTCTACATATAAGATAGGGGGATGCTTGTTTTTTTACGGCTTCACATCTAAATTTTGTAGAAATAAAGTTGCTGTTACGTAACGTTTCGCTAACATTTGTACATATGCGGTATGTACAGAAAGTGTGGCGATAATAATGGCGTTACGGATTGCTTCACGTTGTTCGTTATTAACCTGATCGAACTTGCTTGCAATTTTATCAGCTCTTTCTTTTACGATGTTTTCAATTGTATGGATTGTATCTGTTGCATTTAATTGTAAGCAATTCCCTTGATTGAGTTCTTCAAATAGAGAAGAGTATGCTCCATATAAATGAACAGGATTGATTAAGTCATCACTTCGATCGGCTGGATCATTTACGATAAGGCGTAATAGCTTACGAATGGATTCAAAATCAAGTGCTGTTTTTAAATCTTCAACAATGAATAGTAAGGCTGCTTGTTCAATTGAATATTTTTTTCCTTTTTGAGGAGAGCCAATCATTTCTTTTATATCTCGTTTCACCCAGTTTTGCATGGCAGTTACAGAGAAACTTGTGTTTTCGATCTGATTGCCAAGCGCGACTATTTCATTTAAAGAGAAACCGACGTCTGTATCGTCAATTTTTATCAGTTTTTCAAAAATAGGTGAAAGTGCGGTAGTGATAAAAGCAGTTACGCTTTGTCCGCTTTCAATATCTTTTTTATGTGACTTTGCCCAAGCTTCTTGTAAAATACCGAGAGGCTTTTTCGTATTCCATCCTCTTAATGATAGAAGAAGGGTAGCCATTTCGTTTCGTGTGAGATGAAATGTTTCCATCTTTTCACCTCCATAAATAATAAAAAGTTCTTATGAACCTATAATATGTTTTGTTTCATTTAAAGTCAATTCTGTTTTGCTTAATTTTTCCTTTGTCACTAAACTGTCGGAAGTAAATAACACTTGCATATTTCGACAAAAGTTCATATAATAAGTTCATAAGAACCTTTAAAATGTTTTTAAAAATAAATCTATCATTCTGAATTTACTAGAAAGGTAGATTTCACATATATCTATATAAAAGGAGAATGGATATAATATGTTGAAAAAACTTGTAGCAGTCATGACAGCATTCATGGTTATCTTTGGAGCTAGTAGCTTCATGTTTGTAGATCACGCAGCAGCGAAGAGTTACAAATCTGGTAAAAAGTCGTTTACACCAAGTTCAGGTCAAAAGTCAAAAGTTGATTTAAACAAAAAAGACTCAAATGTAAATTCTCAAAAAACGACTCCTGATTCAAAAACAAAAGCAACAAATACAGCACCAAAAAGTAATAAAGGAAGCTTTATGAAAGGTTTATTACTAGGTGGTCTCGGTGGTTTACTAATGGGTAGCTTATTTGCAAATATGGGAGCTCTTGGTTCTGTATTAGCATTTATGGTAAATATGTTAGTAATGGCTGGTATCGTAATGTTAGCAATTCGTGCATTTAAATACTTCAAAGATCAACGTAAGAAAAAGGAAGATGAAGTAGCATGGAAACGATAAAAATTTCTGAACAAGAACTGATCAATGCCCTTTGCGTATATATCGCTGAAAAAAGACAAGTTGGTCCAGAAGAAGTTTTAGTTGAACTTATGTACGACGATGACTATGGTTTTTCTGCTGAAGTAGAGGTAAATGGTCGCCAGCAAATTTTAATTCAAGCGAACTTAATCGAAGCACTACGCTTATTACTTGACAGAGAATATAATGTCAATTCATTTGCGGCGAGATTACAACTTGAATTAGATGATGAAGAAGGTATTTACGCGTTAGCGAAATTTAATAACTCAGATGAGTAGGAAAAAGAGCTGTTGAGAGTATTCTCAGCAGCTCTTTTTAGTATGTGCATATGCAAGGGAATAATCACGCCAAATTTCATTCATTTTCCGTCTACCGACATCAACACCTTGGTTAAATTGAATGGCAGCTTGTTGACGTACCGCATGTACATGTTGGATTGCTTGTTGCAATTGTTGTTCCACAGAATGGGATTTTTTATTTGCCTGTTTTACAATTGAATATCCAGCAACAGTCCCTTGTGCCATTGCAATTTTCCCGCTTTCAATGCCAGTTATATTGCCGGCTACAAATAAACCAGAAAGAGGGGTTTCCATTGCTTCGGAATGGAGAGGAACATGCCCGCCTAATTCCGGAATGTAACGGAACGGACAGCCAGCTACAGCGGCTAGTTCAGCGAGAGGATATAAGCCACCGGCAATACAAACGAAGTCTGCTTCATATATTTGTTCCGATCCGGTTACGATATTTCCTTTCGTATCAATATTAGCAATGCGTACACCTTCAACTTGATTTGTTCCGATAATTTCAAGAGCTGCTTTTCGAAGGTGAAGAGGTGTACCGTTTATTTTCATTCCGCTGTTTGGATAGAAGGTTAATCCGGCTTTTCGAATCCAGTCATATTTCATAAAATGGCTACCTATGCGTAGAAAAGCAGAAGGAGCGAGATGAGCCGCATTTAAAAGAGAGTTTAAAACTTCTTCTGGTTCTCCAGCCTGTTGACTTAATTCACTTTTTTCAGGAAGTACGATATGTTCAATTTTGATGCCTGCTAATTGTAATTCATTCAAAATAGCGAATGACAAAATGTTAGCACCAATAATGATTCCTTTTTCCCCAACTTGAACGCGATGAACATTTGTCATTACTTGGGCTGCCCCGATTGACATGACTCCTGGAAGTGTCCAACCGGGAAGGGAAATGGAGTACTCAGCAGCGCCAGTAGCAAGTAAAACGAACGGTGCTTCTAACGTACCGATATTCGTATGTACGTACCAAGAACTTTCATCTTTATCTAAATTATAGACGGAAATGCCACATTGAATATTAACTGAAAGAGATTGTGCTTCTTCGTGAAGGCGTTTTGATTCTTTTATCCCGTTCCACCATTCTCCAGTAGGTTCTTGATGTAATTGTCCTAACAATCTTCCGCCAGGCTTCATAAATTCATCAATAACAAGTACATTCAGTCCAAATCGAGCGCAAGAGATAGAGGCTGATAAACCCGCTGGGCCAGCTCCGATAATTATGACATCATTCATCGCTTTTTCACCATCTCTCTCACGATATTTGGATGCTGTTTACCACTAGCAACAACCATATCTTTTTCAACGACAGTTAAGCATGCTCGTACGTTTGCTTGATTGTTTACTGTGACGCGGCATTCAGAACAATGTCCGATATTACAGTAAATACCTCGCGGCGTCCCGTTATCTTCGTGCACTCTTAATGTTCTTATTCCGTTTGCAAGTAAAGCGGCCGCAATCGTTTCATGTTCATATGCTTCATATTGTTGACCGTTAAATTGAAAAGTAATGCGATTACTATTATGTAAACTTCCTAAAATAGGGTGATGTGTAATTCTACTCATTTACTTTCACCTACCGATCCAAAAGTAACTGCTCGTACCGGTGGTTGATATTTCAATGGAATATCATTTGTAGTTACGCCTGGATTTGCATGTTCAATCATTCGATCTATCATCATTCTACATGTGCGGCCACCGCAAAATCCCATGCCAGCACGTGTTCTTAGTTTTAATTCTCTTGCCGAGCATTTATATTCAGCAATTGTCGATTGAAGTTGACCGTATGTAACTTCTTCACATCGACAAACAATTAAGTGGTCTTTATTCGTCATATGTATTCCTCCTCTAGTTCGGTTTGCACAAATTATATAATGCAAAAACTATGCCAATATAGAGGAGGTAAGGTTTATTGTAACCCGAGCTTTTTTAAACGGTTATATAAAGTGGCTCTCGTAACACCAAGTTGTTTCGCACATTCTAATTTATTTCCATTCAAAATGCGTAAAGCCCTCTCAATGACCTTTTTCTCATGTTCCTCCATCTCTTCTTGTAAAGAGAGGATTGTATTATTGTTGCTGAGTAATAAGGAATGAGCCGCATGATTATCTAAAGTTTCGGTTGTATGAAATGGTAAATATTCTTGCTTTATAATACCGTCAGTCGCAAATACGACAAGTCTTTCAATAACGTTACGGAGCTCGCGAATATTACCTGGCCAATTGTAATGAAGCAGTTCATGCATAATGCTTGAAGGTAAGTCGCGAATGGGTCTGTTATAGTTTATTGAAAAATCGTTTAGGAAAGAATAGGTTAATTCAATAATATCTTCGCGTCTTTCGCGCAGCGGTGGAATATGCAAACTAACTACATTTAGGCGATAGTATAAATCTTCTCGGAACGTGCCTTTTCTCATTTCTTCTTGTAAATCACGATTGGTAGCAGCGATAATACGGAAGTCAATATGAATCTCTTTTTCTCCACCAACTCGGTAATATTTTCGTTCTTGTAGTACACGTAAAAGTTTCACTTGCATATCGAGCGGCATTTCTCCTATTTCATCAAGAAATAATGTGCCACCTTGGGCGAGCTCTATTTTACCTTTCTTACCTTTATTATTTGCACCAGAAAACGCCCCGCGCTCATAGCCGAATAATTCGCTTTCAAATAACGCCTCTGGAATGGCACCACAGTTAATTGAAATGAATGGAGCTTTAGCTGCTTCACTTGCATCATGAATTGCTTTCGCAAATACTTCTTTTCCAACACCACTTTCACCGAGTATTAAAACAGTTGATTTCACCGAACAAACTTTTCTAGCTAATTGTATCGTTCTTTGTATAACGGGGCTCTTTCCATTCATCGCAAGAAAAGGGTCTGATTCATCTTTATACTTTGCTACTTCTTGTTCTAAACGGTGCATTTCATGTGACATATTGAATAGTTTTTCATTTAATGCGACTTGATTTGTAACGTCAGTTTCTGAAACGACTGCTCCTATAATTTCATCGTTACAATAAACTGGATTTGAGTTAATTAATACGAACAAATCTGGACGAGGTTGATGGAACTGAGCGATTATACTTTTTCCGTCATGTAATGATTGCAAAATTTCCAAATCTTTATAGTCAAAAAAACGAGTGATAGGTTGCCCAATAATCTCATTATGCTTGACTGAAAAGATCTTCTCGGCGCCATCTGTCCAGGTGCAAACGCGTTCTTTATCATCGATGACTGTAACGGAAGAATCCGTTGTTTGTATTACGGTGTTATAAAAAGAATGGAGTTCATTGTATGACTTAACAAGAAACGGGATGATTTGCTGAGCTGTTATACAGCATATAGGCTCTTTATTTTCGTTCATTATGATAACGACTATTTCATTGGAAAACGCGTCAATTAAAGCGGTGAATGATTCATCTTCATATATTACTGCGCAGTTATATTTTTCTGTAGTAGAAGGGCGGTAATAATACTTTCCGTTAATTTGCTCAATATGTTGCAAGCAGTATGTATGATTAATGGATAAAATTTTTAGAAATTCTTTTATTGTGGGAAATGAGAATGCCATATTGTCCTCCTATTATGTATAAAAATTTTGACAGTGATAAAAAAATAATACACTTATTTGCGATAAATTTAAAATATTTTTACAAATAAAAATATTATTTATAAAAATTGTATATATGTACAGTTGGCACGTCAATTGCATAAAAGAAAGTGAGAGCTTTAGGGGAAGGAGGAGTATTTTGTGAGGCACTGCGACGTTTTAATAATTGGCGGCGGTATTATTGGCTGCTCGATCGCGTATTACACTTCAAAATACGGAAGAGACGTAACAATCATTGAAAAAGGAGAATTTGTCAGCGGGACGTCTTCACGGTGTGACGGAAATATTTTGGCTATTGATAAAGACCCCGGGTTTGATAGTCAAATGTCGTTAGTAAGTCAAAAATTAGTAACGGATTTAAGTGAAGAGTTAGAGCACTCATTTGAATATAGGGCACCAGGAAGTATTCTCGTATGTGAGTCAGAAGAAGAAATGGAAGCAGCGCAGCAATGGGTGAATCGTCAAAAAGAAGCGGGTTTACCGTTTCGAATGCTTGATAGGCAAGATATAAGAGCAGAATCGCCATTTTTTGCAGATGATTTATTAGGCGGGTTAGAATGCGCAACAGATTCGACTGTAAATCCATATCTTCTTGCTTTTTCACTTCTTGCAGAATCGAAGAAATATGGTACGAAGGCTTTTAATCATACGGAAGTAAAAGAAATGAAAAGAGATAAAGAAGGTTCCTTTATTGTAGAAACGACAAATGGGACGTTTACTGCGAAGCAAGTGGTGAACGCAGCGGGTGTGTGGGCTCCGAAAATCGGACAAATGTTGGATATAAATATCCCAATTGAACCGAGAAAAGGGCATATTATTGTAGCTTCAAGGCAACAACACGTTGGTTGCCGTAAAGTAATGGAATTTGGTTATTTAATTTCTAAATTTGGCGGACAACGAAAAGTGGATGCTTTAACTGAAAAATATGGGGTAGCTCTTGTGTTTGAGCCGACAGAAAGCCAAAATTTTTTAATTGGTAGTAGTAGAGAGTTTGTAGGGTTTCATACGAGGATAAATAACGAGGTTATTAAATGTATTGCGAACAGAGCAATACGTTTTTATCCGAAAATGGCGGATATGATGGTGATTCGTTCCTATGCTGGATTACGCCCGTGGACAGAAGATCATTTGCCGATTATTTCACGTGTGGAACATATCCCAAATTACTTTATAGCAGCAGGGCATGAGGGGGATGGCATTAGTCTTGCCGCAGTTACAGGAAAAGTGATTGAAGAGTTATTAAATGAAAAAGAAACAATCATTCCTATTGAACCACTTCGTTTGAGTCGTTTTACAGAAAGGGTGTTAAACGGATGAGGTCACAAAGAGTCTTTACGACGATTGATACACATACGGGCGGGAATCCAACGAGAACATTGATTAGCGGCCTGCCTAAGTTAATAGGCGAGACGATGGCAGAGAAGATGTTACATATGAAAAAGGAGTATGACTGGATTCGCAAATTGTTAATGAATGAACCGCGTGGTCATGATGTAATGTCAGGAGCACTATTAACAGATCCGTGTCATCCTGAAGCAGATATTGGTGTTATTTACATAGAGACAGGTGGATATTTACCGATGTGTGGTCACGATACAATTGGTGTATGTACAGCTTTAATTGAATCAGGTTTAATTCCGGTAGTTGAACCGATTACCTCGTTAAAGTTAGACACGCCAGCCGGCTTAGTTGAAGTGGATATCTTTGTTCAAGATGGAAAAGCGAAAGAAGTCTCCTTTTGTAACATACCAGCTTTTTTACTGAAACACATTACTGTAGACGTCGAAGACATTGGAACTGTAGAGGCGGATATTGCGTATGGAGGGAATTTTTATGCCATTATCGATGCGAAATCAGTAGGGTTAGAGTTAGTACCAGAAAACGCATCTACAATCATAGATAAGGCAATTCATATAAGAAATATCATTAATGAGAAATTTGAAATCATTCATCCAGAGCATTCGTTTATTAGAGGATTAACCCATGTGGAGTTTTATACAGATCCTACACATGAAAGTGCGCATGTGAAAAATACAGTTGTCGTTCCGCCTGGAGGAATTGATCGTTCTCCATGTGGTACAGGAACATCAGCAAAGTTAGCGGTATTATATGCGAACCAAAAAATTGAGATTGATGAAGAGTTTGTTCACGAGAGTATCGTTGGCTCTTTATTTAAAGGTTGTGTCATAAATACGACAAATGTTGAAAATATTGAAGCTGTCGTAACGAAAATTACAGGTTCAGCTTGGCTTATGGGGATGCATAGATTTTTTTACAATGAAAAGGATCCACTGAAAGAAGGCTTTTTGCTAATTCCGCCGATGGAACATGAAACGGAGGATGTAAAATGAACATTCAAAAAATGTATACAGCAGTAGACGTACACGTAAATGGCGAGGTATTCCGTGTAATAAAAGATGTACCATGCAAGTACTACTACAATTTAGAACAATTAAACGAACAATTTTCAGGTGAATTAGCAGAAGAAATGCAGCTTTTATTAAATGAACCGCGTGGTTTTATCGGTTTAAATGGATGTATCGTCGTTCCTTCTATTCATACGGAAGTTGATGCAGCTGTATTATTTTTTAATCATGAAGGATCAATTCCTCTTCATTACGGAGGTATTGTCGCAGTCATAACGATGTTACTAGAAAGTGGGTATGTAAAAAAGAGAGAGACGAATCAATACAAAATCGAAACGTTATCTGGCATATTCTCAGTCTATGCGTATGTAGAGAATGATGAAGTTGTATCTGTTTCGCTTGAAAGTAAACTATGTTATATGATTGAGAAAAATTTACAAGTTGGTAATATAAGTTACTCTCTCATACAGGCAGATAAAGTATACGCAGTTGTAGAAAAAGGTGCGTATTCGCCAGAAATTCGTATTGAAAACATTTCAGAATTGAAAAAATGGGGAGAAGCCACACTTCAAGCTATACAAAAACAGTCACTTATAAAAAGACTTATTTTAGTAGATTCCACGCAAAAAGAAAAGAACCATATAAAGTCGATTACATTTCATGAAGATAACTTTATCGTACGATCGCCAGGTTTTGTTTCTACTATTGTGTCTTATGTTCACGCGTTATTTAAAAATGATTATATAGCGGATAAACCTTTTATAAATGAAAGTATATGTAATAGCTTTATAACTGTTGAAAAAGTGAAGAAGGAAGAAATGGGTTACATTTTCCGTTTTGAAAGTAGAGGATTTATTACAGGGATGCAGACGTTTCTATTAGATCCTACAGATCCGTTTCCGACAGGATTTTTATTAAAATAAAATAGTAAAGGGAGAGATAAATATGAAAAATATTAAAGGGGCATTTCCAGTATTAATCACACCGATGGATGAGTTTCAAGAGATTAATTGGAACGGTGTAAAACAAAACGTAAACTACTTTATTGAGCAAAAAGTGGCTGGCATTATTATTAATGGAAGCACAGGAGAGTTTGTTAGTTTATCAAAAGAAGAACGATTTAAAATGGTAGAAACAGTATTAAAAGAAGTTGATGGTCGTATACCAGTTATTGTTGGAACTGCTGCGGAGACGACGAAAGAGACGATTGAATATACGAAACATGCAGAAGCGCATGGAGCGGATTGTGCATTAATTATAAATTCGTATTATTGTAAACCGAAAGAAGAGGAAATATATTTTCATTTTAAAGAAATCTCAAACGCTGTAAATATTCCAATTATGTTATACAATAACCCGTTTACATCTGGTGTTGATATGAGTACAGAACTCATGCTACGTATTGGAAAAGACTGTGAAAATGTTACACATATTAAAGAATCTAGCGGAGATATTCGAAAAGCGAGAGATTTAGTAAGACAAGGCGAAGGTGCTTTTCAAGTGTTCTGTGGATCTGAAGATTTAGTTATGGAATCTTATTTAGTTGGTGCGACGGGCTGGGTTTCAGTAGCAGGTAATATCGTACCGGGACTTGTTACAAAAATGTATGAGCATTTCCAAAATGGTGAATTAGAAAAAGCTTGGGAAATAAACGACGCTATTTTACCTCTTTGTGAGTTTCTTGAAGGGTCAGGAAAATATGTACAAATCGTGAAACGATCAATGGAATTATACGGGCAAGCTGGAGGACCTTCACGTTATCCGAGACTCGGATTAACTGAAGAAGAAGAGCAAAAACTTCAAACGATTATTTCAAAAATTGCAGCTCATGCAGCTGTTTAAATAAGGGGGAGAGCATATATGTTAACGAAAAACATTGAACTAAAACCAAAAGTGAAAGCGTTTTTAAATGAAGAAATTAAAATGTTTATTAATGGTGAATTTGTTCCTTCAATTAGCGGGAAGACGTTTGAAACATACAATCCAGCAACAGAAGATGTTTTAGCGGTCGTATACGAAGCACAAGAAGAGGATATCGATGTCGCAGTAAAAGCGGCACGATCTGCATTTGAATCAGGACCTTGGGCAGAAATGACTACTGCTGAAAGAGCACATCTTATTTATAAATTAGCAGACTTAATAGAAGAGCATGGAGAAGAATTAGCACAGTTAGAAGCTTTAGATAATGGGAAGCCATATCAAGTAGCACTGGATGATGATATTGCAGCGACTGTAGAAAATTATCGCTATTATGCGGGATGGGCTACGAAAATTATCGGGCAAACCATTCCGATTTCAAAAGATTATTTAAATTACACACGCCATGAACCTGTTGGCGTTGTAGGTCAAATTATTCCTTGGAATTTTCCGCTCGTTATGTCTTCTTGGAAAATGGGAGCTGCACTAGCAACAGGTTGTACGATCGTATTAAAACCAGCAGAACAAACTCCTTTATCGTTATTATATACAGCGAAACTTTTTAAAGAAGCAGGTTTTCCAGATGGTGTTGTAAACTTTGTGCCAGGTTTCGGCCCTGAAGCGGGAGCTGCAATTGTAAACCATTATGATATTGATAAGGTAGCCTTCACAGGTTCAACAGTTACAGGAAAATATATTATGCGTCAATCTGCAGAAACAATTAAACATGTAACGTTAGAACTTGGTGGTAAATCACCAAATATCATTTTAGAAGATGCTGATTTAGAAGAAGCGATTAACGGTGCATTCCAAGGTATTATGTATAATCACGGCCAAAATTGTAGTGCTGGATCTCGCGTGTTCGTTCACCGAAAACATTACGAAACAGTCGTAAATGAACTAGTAAAAATGGCGAATAACGTGAAACTTGGAGCAGGTATGGAGAAGGAAACGGAAATGGGTCCTCTCGTATCTAAAAAGCAACAAGAGCGTGTACTACATTACATTGAACAAGGAAAAGCTGAAGGCGCGACTGTTGCTGCTGGTGGTGAACGTGCATTTGAAAAAGGTTATTTTGTACAGCCAACAGTATTCATAGATGTTACTGACGATATGACGATAGTTAAGGAAGAAATCTTCGGTCCAGTTGTCGTTGTACTTCCATTTGATTCAACGGAAGAAGTAATCGAAAGAGCAAATCGCTCTTCTTACGGACTCGCTGCAGGCGTATGGACACAAAATATTAAAACAGGACATCAAGTTGCCAATAAATTAAAGGCAGGAACGGTATGGATTAATGATTATAACTTAGAAAATGCAGCGGCACCATTTGGTGGATTTAAACAATCTGGTATCGGCCGTGAGTTAGGTTCATATGCGCTTGATAATTACACAGAAGTGAAAAGTGTTTGGGTAAATATAAAGTAATAGAGAGATGAAATAATGAGATAGACGGACAACTGGAAGTTTTAATAATAGTTGTCCGTTTTCTTATATATAAAATAGTGTTCTAAAGAATGATAAGGGGGATTTGGATGGAGCAATTAGTAGAGTGGTTAGTAGGGCAAGTATGGAGTATAGGGCTAGTTATTTTCGCATTAGGGGCAGGGGTGTATTTTACTATTGCAACTCGTTTTCTACAAATTCGTTATTTTAAAGAGATGATTAAACTATTATTTGAAGGGAAGAGCTCGGAGACGGGAATTTCATCCTTTCAAGCATTTTGTTTAGCCTTATCAGGTAGGGTCGGAATAGGTAATATTGCAGGGGTCGCAACAGCTATCGCTTTCGGCGGGCCTGGAGCTGTATTTTGGATGTGGGTAATGGCTCTTTTAGGAGCAGCTAGTGCATTTGTTGAATCAACATTATCTCAAGTATATAAAAGTAAAGTTGGAAATGAATATCGCGGTGGTACACCATATTTCATTGAAAAAGGATTGAAAATGAAATGGTTTGCAATCATTGTGGCAGTCGTTGTAACACTTTCATATGGTGTTTTATTACCAGGTATTCAATCTAGTAGTATCGCAGTTGGATTCGAAAACTCTAATGGTATTAGCAAATATATAACTGGTATATTGTTAGTCATATTATTAGCGGCAATCATTTTTGGTGGCGTAAAGAGAATTGCGGGCGTTTCACAAATGCTCGTTCCATTTATGGCAATTGGATATGTAATTGTTACATGTATCGTATTAATTGCGAATGTAACGGAAATTCCAAGTATGTTCGCTTTAATTTTCTCTAGTGCTTTCGGTATAAATGAAATGTTTGGTGGAATCGTCGGTGCAGCAATTGCATGGGGCGTAAAGCGCGCTGTATTTTCAAATGTAGCTGGCGTTGGAGAAGCGACGTATAGCTCTGCTGCGGCTGAAGTATCTCACCCAGCAAAACAAGGGTTAGTTCAAGCCTTTTCTGTATACATTGATACAATTATCGTATGTACAGCGACAGCTCTTATGATTTTAATAACAGGTATGTATAATGTTATACCGGAAGGGAAAAGCGCTATTGTAAAAAATATAGGGAATGTTGATGCTGGTCCAATCTATACACAACAAGCAGTTGAAACTGTTATGACTGGGTTTGGTCCATTATTCATTTCAATCGCAATCTTCTTCTTCGCATTTACAACTTTACTCGCATACTACTATATCGCTGAAACGACACTTACTTATTTAGATCGTGAGCTTAAATATAGCTGGTTAAAACCAGTTTTGAAAATTGGATTTTTAATTATGGTTTACATCGGTAGCATAGAATCAGCGTCGCTTTTATGGAATCTTGGGGATTTAGGAATTGGTAGTATGGCATGGTTAAACTTAATTGCGATTCTACTATTAAGTAAAATCGCATTAAAAGTGTTAAAAGATTATGAAGCGCAGAAAAAAGAAGGGAAAGATCCAGTATTTGATCCTAAAAATGTAGGAATTGAAGGTTTAACATTTTGGGAAGAAAGAAGTAAAGAGGTTCAAAGAAAAAATGTTAAAGAACAAGAGGTAGTGGATGATAGTCTGAAGCTGTAGTTTAAATAAACTGAACATTCACTCTATTGAATGAGGTATATTGCCTTCTTTTCATCACATACTACAGTAGGTACAGATAATTTGAATGGGGGTAATAATAAGATGGAACACGAACAACATCATAGTTCAGTAAATGACGTTCTACATCATTATAAAGAAGGAATCGGTAGTTTTACAAACCAAATTCCTGAAATTGCTGAAACATATAATGCATTCACGCAAGCTTGTTTTCAAGAGGGTTCTTTAACAAAAAGAGAAAAACAACTTATTGCATTAGGAATTAGTCTAGCAACGCAAGATGAATATTGTACCGTTTATCATACAAAAGGGTGTCTTGATCAAGGGTGTTCAGATAAAGAAATTCTGGAAGCGTGTGGTGTATCAGCAGCATTTGCTGGTGGAGCTGCAATGAGTCAAGCGGTAACTTTAGTGCAAGAGTGTTTAACAGAACTGAAAAATCATAAGCATTGAATAGAAAAAAACGTTTTAAACTTTATGTTTAAAACGTTTTTTATGTGAAATTACATTTGTATTCACTTTAATATTTTATATCTTCATAAATCGAATTCTCTACATCAGGAAGAACTGTGTATATGCTTTTACCGATTAAAGCTTCTAATTCTTTCTTAATTGCATAAAACCCTTTCCAATGTAATGATGTATGAGACGTTGTACCGTGACGTAAACCAACGGAAATCAATCTTCTTTCCAGCGTAGTAAAACCATCCGCGTCAGCAAGAGCATCACAAAGAGTAATTACTTTATTGTATAAATCGTAGTTACAATGTTCATTCAATATTTCAACTAACTGGATTCTCATATGATCAGGAACGAGACTCCACTCCGCTGCGATATCTATATGTTCATTTTTGCATGGGAATGAGTGTGTAACACAAATAACAGCGTTTCCTGTATACCCTAAATCATTCATATACATATAACCATCGTAGGAATGAATGACCGATTTGGTAAAACCTTTGTATCTTCCGATATCATGCAAAAGGGCAGCATTATATGCTATATCAGCATCTAGGTTATACCCATTTTTAATAAGTTCTATAATTATGTTTTCAGTTGCCTGAGCAACATTTATTGAATGTTCAAACCAAGGACCGGGGTTTTGTTCATATGCCCATTCGAGTAATTCTTTTGCATATGTTCTATCTACTATATATTTCATATCGTTATCCTTTCCCTAAAAAATCATGTTTTAAAGAATTTCATCTTAGTATATCATTATTCCTCCTTTAAAAATTGGTACAATGAAACAAAAGGGGGATTAGTAATGCAAAATTTAGTAATTGAAGAGATTAAGAAAATAAATGATGATATGGAAGAGCTTTCTGAACTTTTGAAAACGGTTGTAAATGATGGGGCGTCAATTGGTTTTTTACCTCCACTGGATCAAAAAGAATCAGCGAAATATTGGGAGACTGTTTTAGCACCAGAAGTGATCTTATATGTTGCTAAAATAAATAATGAAGTGGCAGGGAGTATTCAATTACATTTCGTTACAAAGCCTAATGGGATTCATAGAGCTGAAATTTGTAAGTTAATGACTCATCCAAACTTTAGACGTAATGGCATTGGACGTTCACTTATGCGCAAAGCAGAGGAACGAGCGAAGCAAGAAAACAGGACTCTTTTAGTGCTAGATACTAGAGAAGGAGATCCTTCGAATAAATTGTATAAATCATTAGATTATCAAGAAGCTGGAAAAATACCAGAATACGCAATTTCTCCAAATGGTAATTTAGATGCAACAGTTATTTATTATAAATTTTTATAAGTGATGATTAAAATGCTGTCATGCTTAAAATAATAAAGTTTGATTTTTAACACCGTCTATATTTCTCTAGCGGTGTTATTTGAATTTAATTAATGTGCTAATTGAATTTGAGAAAGTTTTTAGAGGGTTCTTTTCGTAATGTTCCTCGACTTATAATGGATGTAGAGAAGATGACTAGGCAACTATAGTTATTTTCGCTTTATTATGGGAAAGGGGATGACGAGATGAAAACGAAAGGTTTACAGAAGGTGAAGAAAGTTATATTAAGTGGTGGGATATTACTTACAGGATTGTTAACTTTCGGTTTTTCAGAAAAAGCTTCAGCTCATGGATACGTAGAATCACCAGCGAGCCGTTCTTATTTATGTAAGCAAGGGGTAAATGTAAACTGCGGTCCGATTCAATATGAGCCGCAAAGTGTAGAAGGAATAGGTGGATTCCCGCAATTAGGACCTTTGGATGGTCAAATCGCAGGAGCTGGCCATTTCCCTGCTTTAGATGTACAGACTGTAGATAGGTGGAAGAAAGTTACGTTAAACGGTGGGACGAATACATTCAAGTGGAAACTAACGGCTCCTCATAGTACGAAAGAGTGGAAATATTATATTACGAAGAAAGATTGGAATCCGAATAAGCCTTTAACGAGGTCTGATTTAGATTTAGTGCCTTTCTATGTAAAAAATGATGGAGGAGCTAGACCTGGAACTTCCGTAACACATGAAGCAAATGTGCCAACTGATAGAAATGGATATCACCTTATTTTAGCTGTGTGGGAAATCGCAGATACTGGAAATGCATTTTATCAAGTTATAGATGTTAACCTTGTAAATAACGGTTTAGCATCAAATAACGTGCTAAATCATGTAGTGCAAGTTCCTACTTTATTTTAAATAAAGTATACATTTCGATCATCTAATTCATTTTAGATGATCTTTTTTACGAAAAACGATGAAAAATATAGAAGAAAGTGCAATTATTTATAAAAAATTATGCTTTAAATATTGTCATATTTGCTTCTTTAAGATATCCTTTTCATGAAGAGGTGGAAAACATGGAAAAAGTACTAGTTTTCGGGCATAAAAACCCAGATACAGATGCAATTTGTTCTGCAATTGCTTATGCAGAATTGAAAAAAGAATTAGGAATGAATGCTGAGCCTGTACGTTTAGGCGAAATCAGCGGTGAAACTCAATTTGCGTTAGACTATTTTAAAGTAGAAGGACCGCGTTTTGTTGAGACAGTAGCAAACGAAGTGGACAACGTTATTTTAGTTGACCATAACGAGCGTCAACAAAGTGCTAACGATATCGAATCTGTTCGTGTGTTAGAAGTTATTGACCATCACCGTATTGCTAACTTTGAAACAAGCGATCCTATTTACTACCGTTGTGAGCCAGTTGGTTGTACAGCTACAATTTTAAACAAGATGTACAAAGAAAACGGCATTACAATTCGTAAAGAAGTTGCAGGTTTAATGTTATCTGCAATCATTTCAGATTCTTTACTATTCAAATCTCCAACTTGCACAGAGCAAGACGTAGCAGCAGCTCGTGAATTAGCGGAAATCGCTGGTGTAGATGCTGACAAATACGGCTTAGAAATGTTAAAAGCTGGTGCTGACTTAAGCGGAAAAACAATGGAGCAATTAATCTCTCTTGACGCTAAAGAATTCCAAATGGGTAATGCGAAAGTTGAAATCGCACAAGTAAACGCTGTTGATACAAATGACGTTCTTGTACACCAAGCTGAACTTGAAAAAGTTATCTCTGCAGTAGTAGAAGAAAAAGGTTTAGACCTATTCTTATTCGTTGTAACTGATATCTTAACTAATGATTCTGTCGGTCTTGCGATCGGTAAAGCAGCAAACATTGTTGAGAAAGCATACAACGTATCTCTAGAAAACAATACTGCTACATTAAAAGGTGTAGTATCTCGTAAAAAACAAATCGTACCAGTATTAACAGAAGCATTCCAAGCGTAATATTATTGAGTATGATTTAACAAAAAGACAAGTAGTCAGATTGGCTACTTGTCTTTTTCTTTCTCTAAAAAACAGAAAATTAGATTTTTAAAAGGAGAGTTGTGTATGTTTAATGATTTGGAGAGTAAATTACAGTCACTTTTAGAGCGAAATATTACTTCTGTTTTAGAATTAGAAAATTGGCTTTTCGATGAATTGCGTGTAAACGCTGAAATAGAAGAGAAGATAACAAGTAGTTTAATCGCCACGTATAGAGATACAGGTAACAGAAATATGCGTGATTTACATATGTATAATCAAAATACAATTCAACCACTTTTAAAAAGATACAATGCAAAGTTTGACCAAAAATTTATAGAGTGTCCGTTTTCTAACTTATTAGACGAGCGAAAATATGCATTTATGAAAAAAGCAAGATTTGTAAAGAGTAAAATGTTTAATGAAAAAAACATTGCTCTTTCTATTAAAGAGCAAGAGTGCATTACGAAGTATAGAGAAATAATGTCTAACATAACAATGAATTGGGAAGGCGAGCAAAAGACGTATGCACACGTTAAAGCAAAGCTAGATAACCCAAATAGAGCTATTCGCGAAAAAGCTTGGTACGCTTTATGTGAAGCAAGGAGTGCAGTGAAACCAGAAGTGGATCGTATTATGAATGCACTTATACAATTGCGGAATGAGATAGCTTTAAATGCAGGGTTTAATAATTATAGTGAATATGCTTTTAAACAAAAAAACAGAGATTACAGTATTGATGATTGCTATAAGCTCCATGAATCTATAGAAAAGTATGTTGTACCAATTTGGAAACAGTTGGGGAGTATTTCTAAAAAGAATCTCGGTGTAAAAACGTATCGCCCTTGGGATCTTTCTCCATGTAATTTACCAAAAGTCCCATTCCAAAATGTGATTGATTTATTAAATGGTGTGGAAGAAATATTTCGAAAGACAGATTTATATTTTTATGAGAAATTTATTCATATAAGGAAAGCTGGATGCATTGACGTAGAAGAACGTGAAAATAAAGCACCAGGAGCTATTTGTTTTACCTTGCCTCATAGTAAAGAGGTTTTTGTGTATTCTAATTTTAGTCCTTCATTTTATGCAATTAATGCACTTATACATGAAGTGGGGCATGCATTTCATTTTTATAAACAATTTAAAAACGATAGTAGTATGCAGGAAAGATATCTGCGCGAAGAGGTGGCTGAACTTTATTCCCTCAGTCTTGAGTTATTAGTAATGGATAAGCTGAATGTTTTTTATAAGCAAGAGGATGAATATAAAGAAGTGCAACGCCTACAAATATATCGTGCTTTGTCTTTATTAATGTCGTCAATTGCAGGAGATGTATTCCAGCACTGGATCTATGCGAATCCAAACCATACACCAGAAGAACGTGATAAGAAACACGCCGAACTATGCAAAAGATATCAATATTCAACAGTCGACCTTGCAGGATTAGAGGATGAAATCGGTGCAAGCTGGATAGAGTCATTTCACTATGTTCAGTTTCCTTTTTATAAAATTGAATATGCAATTGCACAAATAGGAGCAATGCAATTGTTTCAAATTTACTGGGAAGACCCAGAAAAAGCGATTGCTTTCTTTAAAGAAGGTGCGAGTGCAGATTGGAATTTATCTATACAAGAAATATATGAAAAAACAGGTGTCACGTTTGATTTTTCGGAAGAAAGGATAGAAAGTACTGCAAGTGTTATTTTGGATGTGATCAATGAATTAAAATAAGAATAGCATTCGCTATCCTTATAACTGTTTATTCGTAGATTTTTTCTTGTTTATATAAAATGTAATAATAGCTGTAATGAGAAAAATAGGTATAGCATACGCTTGCCCAACAAACAACTTCCAGCCCGCATGATTATAACTTTGAGATGCTGGAGCAATCATAGCGATTACGCAAACAATAATATAGAGTACTAGTGCAGGGAGTATATTTTTCATTTGTTCACCTCCTTCTAAAGATATCCTATTTGGTTATTTATATACTTTAATTATTATTAAGGGCTTTGAAAAGTAAATATACTATTGTTTATAGTATTATAATATTTACAAGGGGTACTATGTTTAAATAGGGTAATGGGGGTTCAAATCTTAAAAAAGTGAATTATTAGTAAAAAAGATGGCTATATGGTAAAAGATGTAATTTTTATATTTAATATCATTATATAGCATGTTGAGGGCAAAATGTATAAAATAATTAACTTTACTTATGCAGGAGAAGAGGTAAGAAATATATGAGAAGGTTATGCATAATTCCATGCGGAAAGAAGAAAATTTGGGATAAGTATCCAGGTTATGGACCAATGGAAGCAAAAGATGTATATATTAGCCCGTTCGGAAAAGCATGTCAATCGTATGCAACTATGTTTTTCGAGAATTGGGTTATATTATCAGCGAAGCATGGATTTTTAAGGCCAAATGATATTGTACTAGAAAACTATGATCTTGCGTTTGATTCAAAGAGCGATAAGGTAATAAGTATAGAGCAATTACAAAAACAGATGGTAGATAAAAGTTTACTACAGTTTGACGAAATCGTCTTACTTGCAGGGAAAAAGCATAAAAAAGTAGTAACAAAGCTATATCCAGAAGAAATGATTACATATCCGTTAGAAGGATGTAAAGGAATTGGATATATGTTGCAGAGGTTGAAAGAGGCAGTGAAGGAAGAGGAGGAAATATAAGTATAGTTTCGGTCACTATGAGCTTAAACTGTTTTTAGGGAATTAAAACGTAAAATAGAGTTTTTAAGCATCGCCAAAAAGGTGATGCTTTTTGTTCGTGTCACCACTTTTTATAACGAAAACGAATTGCCTTCACTTTTAGAAAATGTAGGATGTATGGGTACAGTTAAGATTGTAAGTGGGAATAGCAATAAGACAAGTTTTGAATATGATATTAAGAAAGGAGATGTTGATAAATAATGGCCAGATATAGTTTGCACGGAGGACACAATAGTATTGTTCAAGGTGCTAATTTCGGGAATCGGAAAGAACATGTTCTAGATAGGCAAGTTAAAGATGCTGTGGCGACTAAGTTAAGGTCCCTAGGACACACGGTTTATGACGATACGGACGAGGTAGGGACAACTCAATCACAAAATTTAAATAATATCATTCGGAATAGCAATTCCCATGCTGTGGATTTAGTTATTTCTTTTCATCTTAATGCAAGTGATGGAAATGGACAGGGTGTTGAGGTTTTGTATTATGATCAGAAAGATTTGGCGGCTAAAATCTCAGCTCAACTAGCAAAAGATATTGGATGGCGTGATCGAGGTGCGAAACAACGTACAGATTTAGCAGTATTAAATGGAACGAAAGCACCGGCTATTCTTATTGAATTAGGATTTATTGATAATGAATCCGACATGGCAAAATGGAATGTTGATAAAATCGCTAATTCTATTGTATTTGCTCTTACAGGACAAACTGGAGGAGGTGCAACGGACTTGCTCAAAGTAAAAACTGGCGGTGTAGCATTTAGTAATTTACAAGATTTGGCTCAAGCTATGGTAGATGCGGGTATTGATGGACAAATTGTCGTTCAGAAAGATGGCATTGGTTATGCTATAACGAATGGCTATCCGTCCGGAAATATCGATAAATTTACAGCTTGGTTAGATGCACGTAAATGGTACTATGAGTACGTGAGATAAAACGAAAAATTGTCTTATTTTTAGTTAACAAGTATATTAAGTAACTAATAATTATGTAACTATAAAAATATGAACAATGTATATGTAAATTAGTACACAAAACCACCTGTCAGAAAGGTGGTTTTGTGTATCACGCTTTAATGGCAGTAAAATTCATACCTCAAAATTCGGATGAAGCTAAGAAATTAGCTGGGAATTGCACTGCTTGTGGCCTCCTACTGATTATAGTTTAGAGCTTTGTAAGTCTTTACTTATTAAACCTGTAATAATATTTTATTTTCTCAATACATAAGCCGAATTTTAAAATATTACGCAATAATACACTACCTTTCATACTATTTATTAGTTGATAATAGCAAAAAAACAAGCTTTGAATATAATAATGAAAAAGGAGATGTGAAATAATGGGTTATATTGTAGATATTTCGAAATGGAATGGCGACATTAACTGGGATATCGCAGCACCACAATTAGATTTTGTAATTGCACGTGTGCAAGATGGTTCAAATTATGTAGATCCTTTATATAAAAATTATGTGCAAGCAATGAAAGCAAGAAATATTCCGTTTGGTAATTATGCGTTCTGTCGTTTCGTTTCAGTAGAGGATGCACGGATAGAGGCGAGAGACTTTTGGAACCGTGGTGATAAAAATGCAACCGTTTGGGTAGCTGACGTAGAAGTAAAAACAATGAACGATATGAGAGCGGGTGCACAAGCTTTTATTGATGAATTACGCAGATTAGGAGCTAAGAAGGTTGGTTTATATATTGCTCATCATATGTATGATCCATTTGGAATGGCAAATGTCAATTGTGATTTTGTATGGATTCCTCGTTATGGTGGTAACAAACCAGCCTACCCATGTGATATTTGGCAATACACAGAAACAGGGAATGTAGCTGGCATAGGAAAATGTGATTTAAATAAGTTAATGGGAAATAAGCCGTTAGTTTGGTTTACTAATCAAACTGTTGAACAATCGACAAAACAAGAAGGAGTTGGAATTATAGTGAATAAATTTAGTAAAGTTGTTACGTATGAATTTGGTACAGCGTTAGTAGTAGAAATGTTAGGAATGATGGATGCTCTGGGGTATGAATCTCGTATTATCTCATATGGAGATAAACAAGGATTAGTTAGATTTGAAACAGCATATCGCCAAGGGAATGAATTAGATCGAGCGACAGCGTGGTTAGATGCTAAAGGACTTAAATATTTTTATACAAAAGAATAGTTTGCTAAATAAAAAGCCGTCATGTGACGGTTTTTTATTTTTATGTAATCTTTTAACTCTATGTAAAACAAAAGCGAAATGCCATTGTAGGCATGAAGAGGAAAGGTATTAATAATAAAAAGGAGTACGATACGTACTCTTTTTTTTGGTGATTATATTCCATCTTGAACAGATTTCTTTACAATTAACCATGTGTCTTTCTTTTTAATCGTTATAGCTACATTAGTTCCATTAGATTCCTTATAAAAGATATATCCATTGTTTGAGTTTACATATGTGACTGGTTCGCCTATGCAATCTCGCGAGCAGGATTTGTTGACTAGTTCAATTAGGGATAGTTCGCTGGGATCTGTTTTACTGGCTTCTATAACAGCATCAAGGCTTGTTTTTCGATAACCTTGCAAGTTTATATGAAAAAGCTGCTCTATTTCTCCTGTAATGCTAGTATTCATTACTTCTATTGAATTCTTTTTTTCTTGAAGAAATCCGTTTTCATAAAGTAATTTTGTATATCCAATCCATGCGATTAAAACTAGCATGATAAACATACTACATATTTTAAGTGTTCGAAGGCGTTTACTAACTATCGTTTCTGAGTATTTCATTCACTTTAATCCTCCAATGTTTTTAATTTAAAGTATGCCTCAATACATATTTTTAGAAGAAGGATAGAATTTAAAGAGTTCTAGATAAAAAAGAAAGCATCTGAAGTGGGATGCTTTCTTTTTAGTATTTTCACTATCTGTTCGTTACTTGTTTCATAAGTGGTCTAATTTCTTTAACGGGTGGTTTTTTATCATAGGCATCAACGTAAGAAAAGTAATAATTTAAGTTTCTGAGAAGCCCTTTTCCTATTTTAGCACTTAAAAAGGGAAAGACTTGTCCAGTATAATCATCAAGAGATTTACAGTAGTATTTTTCATCTAAATATATACTGTATTTACATGTTAGTTCTACTAGTGAGTTCCCTTCATCATCAATTACTTCCTTAGAATCAATAATGTCTATTAATGCGAATTTTTCATTTAGATAAACTTTCTTCCTTTTCTCATGTTTATTTGTAAGTATAAATACGAGACCAATGGCGTTAATCAAACTGTTTCCTCCTATAAAAAACGGATATTAATAAAATATATCGATATAAGCTAAATGTAAAGAGCGGGGACGAAATATCATTGATAGAAAGCTCAATAAGCCGATTTGTTTTTTCAAATCGGCTTATTGTTATTGAAATACTTGCGGGAATTGCTTTACGATTGCGTTTGTTATCATGTCGGACATTTCTAAAGCTTCTTTTTCAACTTTATCGTACAATTTTACTCCTGCTTCATAATCTTTATTTAGAAATGCCAGTGCTTCTGCTTTTGTTAATGCTAGATGTTCATAAAACATTTGTGTAAATTCTTCTTTTTGTATATATGGGTTGATGCTAGTAAGAAACGCTACAATTTCATCACCGTTAGCGTACCATTTTTTCTCTATAGCGACAGCTGCGTTTTGGTCACCAGCTTTTGCAGCTTTAACAAGATCTGCTGCAATTACTAAGTGGTCTTTAATTAATGCACTATATTTTTTTACTGCATCTTCACCATAGAATGGTTCAAGAGATAGTCCCATATGTGTTGCATTTTGAAGAAGCCGTTTAACTGTAACGTTTACGTCTGGTAAATGAAAGACAATACTTATAATAGCTAATCTCGTCCAAGCGACATGTTGTTCCCAAAAGGAACGCATATAACCTTTTAAAAAGTTCTCATTTTTACTAATTCTGTAATTACGTACAGATGTATCAAAGTGTAGATAATGGTTATGATAGGGGGAGTAATACGATTGCCAATAAGAATACATAAACGGTAACACTCCTTTGAACATGTATAACTCAAAGTATGATGGGAATTTATAATTAGTTACGTGTCCTCGTTTATTTTCAGAAATTGCTATGGAAAAAGATGAGTAATTTTATTGCGTTATATATAAATAAATTGAATATAAAGTAAAAGAGGCTCTGCAAGGGAAGTTGCAGAGCCTCAAAAGGGTATTGCCGAGATGTCGGACTCGACTACGTAATATTATCATAAAATTCTATTAAAAAAACCTGGTAAATGTGTCCAATTGAAAGTGAGTCTTTAATAAAGTGAAAGGGACCTGCTTCCCGCGGCAGATCCCTTTCACTAGATAATGTCGATGAGCAAAAACTCATCTGGAGTACCTTTATAGTAACAAGTGAAATTCGTTTTGTGTATTGAGAAAAAAGAATTAGATAATTAAATGTTAAGCATTTATATTTTACCTTTTGTGATTATCACCATTTGTAGTGAGTGGATTAAGATTATAAAATGGCGATAAGATTTATAATTACATCTAATATTATGAAATATATAATAATAATAATAAAAGACCCACTTATATAAGCAGGTCAACTTAGGGGGTTATCAAACAGAATATTTCATATGTTAACAACTGTATTGTATTAAGTCTATAAGGTTCATATTGAGAAAATGATTATGAACGATTTATTTCGCACGTGTATTAACGTTTAAAAAGTTGAGAAAGAAAATGAAAAAGCTTTCTATAAGAAAATAATGGTAGATACTTATAGTATGATTCATATTTCCACGCTTCATTATTTGAGAATTGGGGTTGGTTCGATACGCTTTTCTGTTTGATGAAACTAATATTATGGTGCTTCATATAGTAACCTCCTGAATTCATATGTATAAGATTAGTAGTATTCAAGGAGAATTAATAAAATGTGTATTTATTTTGAAATTCGTTATAATTGTTAATCATTCTCAAAAACGTAAAGAAGCATAAAATAATGAAAAAGCAGGCTGATAGTCATGTATTCATCACTTTCATGATGCATAAGAGATGATATAATAGGAGTAGATGAAAGATAAAGAAAAGCAGGTGACTCTTTTTTGTTTACAAAAGCACAAGAACTTTTAGCGTCTTATTTCGGTTATTCGTCATTCCGAAGAGGACAAGATGAAACAATTAAAAATGTATTAGATGGGAAAGATACTGTCTGTATTATGCCTACAGGTGGTGGTAAGTCAATTTGTTATCAAATTCCCGCATTAGTATTTGAAGGAACAACGTTAGTTATATCGCCTTTAATATCACTTATGAAAGACCAAGTAGATACATTAGTACAAAATGGTATTTCAGCTACATATATTAATAGTTCTATTTCGATTACAGAAGCGAATCAACGAATTCAATTAGCGAAACAGGGCCATTATAAGTTACTTTATGTAGCGCCAGAGCGACTTGATTCAATGGAGTTTGTTGACCAACTGATCGATATGAAAATCCCGATGATTGCCATTGATGAGGCGCACTGTATTTCGCAGTGGGGACATGATTTCCGTCCGAGCTATTTACATATACACCGTATATTAGATTATCTTCCAGAAAAACCGCTCGTATTAGCATTAACTGCTACGGCAACACCACAAGTTCGTGATGATATTTGCAACACGCTTGGAATTAATCAAGAAAACACGATTATGACAACGTTTGAGCGCGAGAACTTATCATTTTCTGTTATTAAAGGACAAGATCGTAATGCATATTTAGCGGATTATATTCGTCAAAATCAAAAGGAATCTGGGATTATATATGCAGCTACTAGAAAAGTAGTTGATCAGTTGTATGAGGATTTAATGAAAGCGGGAGTTTCTGTATCAAAATATCATGCCGGTATGAGTGATAACGATCGAAATGAGCAACAAGAACTCTTTTTACGTGATGAGGTGAGTGTAATGGTAGCCACATCTGCGTTTGGGATGGGTATTGATAAATCGAATATTCGTTACGTTATCCATTATCAACTTCCAAAAAATATGGAAAGTTATTACCAAGAAGCAGGACGTGCTGGCCGTGACGGATTAGATAGTGCATGTATATTGCTTTATTCTTCTCAAGATGTACAAGTACAACGCTTTTTAATTGATCAATCGACAGGAGAGTCTCGTTTTTCAAACGAACTTGAAAAACTGCAAAATATGACTGACTACTGTCATACAGAACAATGTTTACAATCATTTATTTTGCAATACTTTGGAGAAGAACCAAAAGAAGATTGTGGCCGCTGCGGTAATTGTACAGACGACCGAGAAAGTATCGATGTGACGAGAGAATCGCAAATGGTTTTATCTTGTATGATTAGGACGAACCAACGATTTGGTAAACAAATGATTGCACAAGTACTAACTGGATCTAAAAATAAGAAAGTCATTGAATTTAATTTTCATACTTTGCCAACTTACGGACTTTTATCAAATCGTAGTGTAAAAGAAGTGAGTGAATTTATTGAGTTTTTAATTTCAGACGAGCTAATTGCAGTTGAACATGGTACTTACCCGACACTAAAAGTAACGGAAAAAGGGAAAGAAGTGTTACTTGGTAAAGAGAATGTTTTACGTAAAGAACGAGTAGAGACAAGACAAATCGTTCAAGATCATCCTTTATTTGAAGTACTTCGCGAAGTACGTAAAGAAATTGCGCAAGGAGAAGGGGTACCTCCATTCGTTATTTTCTCTGACCAAACGTTGAAAGATATGTGCGCAAAAATGCCGCAAAGCAATTCTGAACTTTTAACTGTGAAAGGGATTGGTGAACACAAACTTGTGAAGTATGGTTCGCACTTCTTACAAGCAGTTCAGCACTTTATTGAGGAAAACCCAAACTATGCTGAAACTATTAAAACAGAAGTGATGACAGAACGGAAGAAATCAGGGAAAGCTTCAGCAAATTCTCATTTGGAAACGTATGAAATGTATAAACAAGGTATTAATCTAGATGAAATTGCGAAAGAACGTGGATTATCAAGACAAACGATTGAAAATCATTTAATTCGTTGTTTTGAAGATGGAATGGAAGTAGACTGGAACAGTTTTGTTCCTGCAGAATACGAACAACTGATTGAAACTGCTGTGCAAAATGCTGATGGTGGTCTGAAATCGATTAAGGAACAACTTCCGAATGAAGTGAGTTACTTTATGATTCGTGCTTATTTACAAATTAGAAAGTAGTGACATGTAAAGGGGATAGGAATTAATGCATCACGTTTTTGTGTATGGCACGTTAAGAAAAAAGCAAACGAATGCTCATTATATGCAAGGTGCAATATGCATTGCAGACGAAGCATGGACGTATGGGGAATTATTTGATACAAACGAAGGGTATCCGGCGATGACTTATTCGAATGAAGAAAAGGTGTATGGAGAAGTTTATGAAGTAAATGATGACATATTGCATAAGTTAGACGAACTAGAAGAATATACAGGTAATGCAGAGACGGATTTATATGAACGAATCACACAAATAGTATTTGATGGTGATAGGGAAATAGAGGCATATGTGTATCTCGCTCAAGATAAAAATATGCTAAAGAAAGTTATCATTTCTGGTGATTGGTTGAAGTATCAACAAGGGAAATAATAGCAGCCATAGAGCAGATATTGGAATTTTCCATTATCTGCTCTTTTATTTTTGGTACTTTAAAAATTCTTATTATTTAGATAAAATGTAAATGTAGGGAAATCAAAAGGAGGATTTTTCATGGGTATCAGAAATTTAGTTTCTCACCTGTAGTAGAAAAATAACGTACAGGAGGAGAATAATAATGAACGAATTAAATGTAAAAGAATTTTATAAAAAACAATTTGAATTACTAAGCTATAATATAAAAAATGAAAATTGGTTGCAGGAAGTTGCGAAAGAAGTACAAGAACAAATTGGATATTCATTTCAAACGATGTTAGAACTAGGAGCTGGAAATGGTGGTTTTGCAAGAGCGATGTCTAATTTGGATGTAAAAATGACTACTGTTGAGCTTGTACCAGAGTTAGTTATGTTTGCTAAAGAACATTCTACTAGTGATATTGAGATTCATTGCGCTGATTTTTATAAAATTAACTTTGAAGAAAAGTTTGATGTTGTTAGTTATTTAGATGGATTTGGTGTAGGGACAGATGAAGAACAATTGGTTTTATTAAAACGAATCCATAATTGGTTGAAAGATGATGGGTGTGCACTTATTGATATTTATCAACCATTATATTGGGAAAAAGCAAATGGACAAGAAATGCCGATTTATTCTGCAATGCGAAAATATGAATATGATAGTGAGAATGCTAGGATGCTGGACCACTGGTGGGAAAAGGATTCTTCAAATGATATCGTGACACAATCTTTACGTTGCTATACGATAGATGAGATTAGTAATTTATGTGCAGAGGCTGGTTTCAGTATAGTTGGGATTTTCCCAGGAGGAGCGTATGACTTTGAAGAGAGGAAATATAAAGAGCAAGCGTCTTTAAATGAATGTTTATCATATCGAATAAAAATAAAAAAAGAGTAGGGATTAATTCCTTACTCTTTTGTGCTTTTATAATGTGAATCATTGACTGTTTTTCGTATTTAATTGTCGTTCTTTTTTAATTCTTATAGATCTTAGTACAATCCCAATTCCAAGAAATACAATAGTAGCAACGACTCCGCTAATAGGGTTTAACCAAAAATCACTGCCTTTGGTAAGTGTAATAATCCCTGTTATTGTAACTAAAACGGTAGGAACAGCATCTTCAATTGCATGCATGATAACGCATGGCCATACTGACTTTGTAAGTCTATATATTTCAACATACATAATAGACCAAGAAACCATAAGTATGCAACCGGATAAAAGCATATTTAACCTTGAAATAGATTCGAAATATTCATTTGGTAAAAAAACTAAATAATAAGCGGCATGCCAAAGAGACCAAACTAAACCAGAAATAATATAAATAAACCAATCGTTTAACTTTAGTTCAATGAGCTTAGGGGTTAAATAACCGCGCCATGAAAACTCTTCAAAAATATTTTTAATAAAGTTACCAATAGTAGACATGAATATGAGTGACAATAACGAATATATTTCAAAACTAGTTATGTTTGCTACTCCAAAAATAAGTGCTAAACTTATCGTTATTACTGTAACGAACGGGTAAATTAGTATCGCAACGAAGTACCATTTAAAGTTTGCCTTCAAATTTAGTTTTATACCAAAATCATTCCAATCTCGGCTAATAACTCTAAGGAAAATACATGAGAGGAAAGGTAATATTAACCACAGTCCCATGCCTAAAGAGTTTCCTTCAGGCTGATCTGTTAGAAAAGAATCTAGAATTACGCCAATCCAGCCACTTGCCAATACAATGAACACAAAAATAAGTAAATGTAACTTAAGGGTTTTTCTTTTGGTAGCAGTCATTTTCAATAGACTCCTTTACTCTTATTTTTGACTTTTGTGACCTTGGGTATTTTATCAATGAAATAATAGATAACTAGAAAAGAAGCTGGAGAGTATGTAAGGGGAACTTAGTTAGATAGTATAAAGTCCTTTTAATCAATAGAAAATAGCGGCTTTTGTATAAATCACTTTATTATATGTGTAGTTGTATGATTTAGATGTTATATATTCTTATCATGTAAAAATCTCATTGGAATTTCAATATTAGAAAGGTGAAAAGTAAGTTTTTTCAGAAAAAACAAATTAAGTCCTTGACTTTATAATTGGATTTTTAATACAATTATATTTCGACTGAAAAATTAGAACGGACAGGAGGGAATCATCAAATGAACAACATTTTTGAAGAAGAGTTACAAAAAATGAAAGATACATTACGTACGATGGATGATCAATTAGAACAGCTTGAAAAAATTCCAGTTTATTACGGCGATGATTTTAAAGAGCAAATTCTTGAAAGTATGAGGGAGTCTAATAGACAAAACTTACGTATTGGGGTACAAGAACCGTACTTTGGTAGATTAGATTTTCAAGAGGATGGCAAGGAAGAAGTTATGCCGATTTACATCGGTAAAGTAGGTGTTTCACATAAAGATACGATGAAGCCAATTGTAATTGATTGGCGGGCACCTGTCGCAAGTATGTTTTATTCATTTACCGGCGGTGATGAACTAGCATTTTATCAATCGCCAGATGGATTAGTAGAAGGTGATGTTTATTTAAAGCGAAATATCTCTATTCGAAAAAGAGAATTAGAACGTGTTGTTGATACATATGTAAAAGGAAATGAAGATGTCTCGCATGCCGATGATTTTCTTCTATATCGATTAGGTGAGAATAAAGATAATAAACTAAAGGATATTGTTTCGACGATACAATCGGAGCAAAATGATATTATTCGTGCGGAAAGAAATTGCAGTTGTTATTGCACTCATTGCAATGGTTGCAGAAAATTTTTTAAGTTATACTGGTGATCAAGCAGTATTAAATGTTATTTTACAAGTAATAGGTAAAGGCATTGGAGAAATTTTTGAAGTAGCCCTCCATGTATTTTTCTGGTTAACACTCGTATTTGCTATTTTAGAAAGAACGGATAAAAACAAAGATACCGAGCCGTTGACGACAAGTTTAAAAAAGTGGACGCCAGATGATTTGAAAAACATTTCGTACATTCCGAAGAAAAAAGCAATTTCCAAGTTTGAAGTTTTTGGAGGGTTAATGTGGACGGCAATATGGGGTACACTTTATTTTTATGCGAATCATCTCGTTGGCGTATACAGTGGTACGGGAAGTGGATTGAAGTTTGTCGCGCCAACGTTTAATCAAGATGTGTTACTTCAGTATTGGCCAATCGTTGTGATGATAATTGTTTTTGAAATAGCGATATCTCTTTATAAATTAGTACAGGGACAATGGACAAAAAGATTGGCAATCGGGAATGCTATTCTCCAAATAGCTGGAACGATAGTATTCATTATAATTGTAGTAAATCCGCACATATTTACCGATGGATTTATTACGTTTGTGGCAAATGTGTTCACTATTTCTCCGGAAGAACTTAAAAAGTGGCTAATTAGTGGGGGTATTCTCATTTACGTTTTATCTGCTGCATTAAACATTTATGATGGCTTTCGAAAAGCTAGTGTTCGTGTAACAAATAGGTAGTTAAAAAGAGAACGTATATGAAAGGAAGAAAACGATGATAAGGGAAGCAACGGAAAAAGATGTAATATACATTTTAGATATTTATAATGATGCGATACTGAATACAACTGCTGTATATACGTATAAACCCGTAACCCTTGAAAATAGAATAGATTGGTATGAACAAAAAAAGGCTGATGGTTATCCGATTTTTGTATACGAACTAGATAATAAAGTAGTAGGATTTGCGACATTCGGTCCGTTTAGAGCTTGGCCTGCCTACAAATATTCAATTGAGCATTCTGTGTATGTTGATAAGGAATATAGAAAATGTGGGATTGGAACTTCTTTGATGAGAGCATTGATCACAATTGCAAAAGAAAGAGAATATATGACTTTAATTGCTGGAATTGATGCGGAAAACGAGAAAAGTATTGCCTTACATGAAAACTATGGATTTGTTCATGCAGGGACGATTAAAAAGGCTGGTTATAAGTTTAATAAATGGCTAGATTTAGCTTTTTATCAATTGGAGCTTAATGGTCCTAAAAATCCTTTAGAAGAATAGAAAATTAGTATCTTAGGTAGCATGGAGTTATTCATGCTACCTTTTTCTTATTGTAATCATAAGAATGCTTATCTAAAAAAGGGATTTCATATTATATATTGAATTATTAAAAAATAATATAACGTTTGGAAAAGAGGCTGGGAAATGGAAACTGTCATTCAAAAAATGAAAGAGATACAATCTGATCATGTTGGAATAGCTATTTATTCTACAAAAAATAATCGCATAGTTGCTTCATATAATAGTGAATTAAAAATTCCGTTAGCATCGGCAGCAAAAGTAACAATAGGATTTGTAGTAGCGCAGATGGTGAAGGAAAATAAATGTAATTGGCATGATATACTTCATCATGTTAAATTTAATCCAAATGAAGATAGTGCGCAGTTGTATCCACATTTACAAGGAAGAAGGACTTTAACACTTGGTAAAGCAGTAGAAGTGATGATAGCATGTCATGATAGTTACGTTGCACAGTCAGTTGTAATGTACTGTGGTGGATGGGATGCTGTGAAAATGTATGCCCAAACGTACTTTTCAAAAATTTATATACAAGAGGACGCTAGAGATGAGAAAAATGTTGGAGAATTAAATGAAGTTCTTTCACTTTTAGTACATATTTTTCAGGGTTATAAATCAGAAGCAGAATTATGGGAACCAATTATTAGCGGCATGGTAAGACAGCAAGGTGAATATGAAGGAATACATTCATATCACTTAGCTCATATGACAGGTGGGCTATCTTCAGCTGCAATAAATATTGGTATAATAGGAATATTTAACGAATTTCCGTTTCTTTATGTTATTGGGGGAAAAGATTTACCTAATCGACTTGAAAATAAAGAGGTAGATGAAGCTTTTGCGGTAGCTTTGAAGTACATATACAAAGAATATAGTGAAAGCATGCTAGGAGTGAGTAATTGAAAAGAAACTTAAAGACATCAACAATCATTATGTTAATTGTAACGATTATTGCTCTTGAAGTGGGTATCGCACTATACAATCACAATTTGTCATTAGATACTATTTATTTTGCAGCGATCCTCATTTGTATTGTATTACTTTTTGGTACACGTGTTTCTGAGAAGAAAGAGAGACGAAAAAAAACAGCTCTTTTATTTTGGCCATCTATTTTACTATCTATCGCTTGTTTTGCAGTTATAAGTTACATAAGAATAGGCTATGTTTCTGTACCAGGTATAATTGGCTTTTCATGCTTTGTTATTTATGGTGGTTTCGTATTTATTAGTATGTTAAAAAGGAAAAGTAAAAATGAGAGGTAGCTTACTAAGTTGAAAGGAAGAGATATATGAAACGCATAGAGAATGGTACTCGCATAGAAGGAGAATATATAAAGAATAAAGTCATTCAATATAACATGTCTATTTTAACAGATGAAGCAAAACAGCCGATGGAACAAGTAAGTTTTGTTCTGAAAGATGAGGCTGGGAAAATCTTTGGCGGCGTAACAGGTACGATGTATTTTTATCATCTTCATATAGATTTTTTATGGGTTGATGATTCAGTTCGTCATGATGGTTATGGTAGTCAACTATTACATAAAATTGAAGATATTGCGAAGGAAAAAGGTTGTAGATTAATATTATTAGATTCATTTAGTTTTCAAGCACCAGAATTTTATAAAAAGCATGGCTACCGAGAATATGGTGTTGTTGAAGATCATCCGAAAGGGCATAGTCAACACTTTTTAGAGAAGAGGTTATAGTATTCGTGTTTTACAAAAAAGTGGATTTTTAGAAGCATCGCTAACAAGGTGATGCTTTTTCGCCTTATGCAACTTCAGACGTTATGGCGGCGTTAACTTCTTTAAAAATGACCGCTACCTTCATTTTACAATCGGATGGTTTAGCATATTGGTTACTGAACCCACTAGTGATACGCAATGAAAAGTTGGCTTAATCGAAAAGGTTGATGGTATGAAGTTAAATAATAAAAAAACTAGCTATCATTTGTGCAAAAAAAGAGCCGTCCAGTTTTGGAGGGCTCTTTTTACTATTCAAATAGCTTATTCATTAAATCTTGTATTTCACGTCTTCTTTTATCTGTTTCATCCTTATCAATTGTATACGTATCATCCTCTATTATAAGAACATCACCCTCTTTTGCAGTGGAAGGGAGTTTGGATTTAGGTACATCAATTGTTACGTTATTCACTTCAATAACTGCTAGTTCGCCTTCAAAACGGTCAATAATACCTCTCTTCATAATTATCTCTCCGTTCTTACAGAAATGTTAGAACCATCACTAGTAATAATTACAGTTCCATTTAAATCAGTTCTATATACTTTAACAGACATTGCATTTAACTTTGCTAAAGTTTCCTGAGTAGGATGGCCATATCGGTTACCTGCACCTGCACTGATTACAGCGATACTTGGTTTCACTGCATCTAAAAATGGCTGAGAAGAAGATGTCTTACTTCCGTGATGGCCAGGTTTTAATACATCGGATTTTAGGCCGGAACCATACGTTGCAACCATATCTTTTTCACCTTTAGATTCAGCATCACCAGTAAATAAGAAAGATTTGCTGCCATGTGTTACTTTTAATACAGCACTCCACTCATTTAGATCGTTACCGTATTCTTTAACAGGAGCTAAAAATTGTGAGTTTAAACCATTGATTGGTAAAGTTACTCCAGACTTCGCTTCTTTAATAGTTAACCTTTTGTTAGCTACTGCAGTTAAAAAGTCTTGAAACGTTTGTGTCGTATGGCTTACTTTAGGTGCGTAAACGTTTTTTACATTCATAGCATAAAGTACTTCATCCAATCCACCTACATGATCGGCATCAGGATGAGTAGCAATCATATAATCGATAGTTTGGAATCCTAATCCTTTTAAATAATTTGCTACTACTTTACCTTTTCCGTTGTTACCACCGTCAATAAGGATCGTTTCGCCACTTGGAGATTTAATAAAAGTAGCATCACCTTGTCCTACATCAATATAATGAACTTCTAACTCTCCTTTAGGCTTAGGAAGAGCCGGACGGAAACTAGGCTCTAATACACGAGCTAAAAATGCGGCGAACTGTTCACGAGTTACTTTTACGTCTGGACCAAATGTACCATCAGGAAACCCAGCTGTAATATTATTTTGAGCTAAAATTTTGACAAAATTGTAACCCCAATGAGTAGATGGAACATCAGGGAAATTGACGTCTGCACCTGTAGGTTGCAAATTAAAAGTTTTAACTAAAACTACTGCCATTTCTGCACGAGTTAATGAACGGTCAGGGAAATAGTTTGTTTCACGTTGTACAATGTTATTATGTGCTAACTTATGTACAGAATCATAGTAATAGATACCTTTGGCTACATCGGAAAAAATATGATTATAGCTAGATGGTTTTTCTAATTTTAATGATAAATCTAGCATTAAGGCCATTTGTCCACGAGTTACATCATCATCCGGTTTAAAAGTTCCTTCTGGCGTACCATTAATGATACCTTTATCTGATAAATAGTTAATTTCCTTAATTGCCCAATGATTAGATTGGACATCTGGGAAA
Source organism: Bacillus sp. FSL W8-0519 (assembly GCF_038005585.1). Classification (NCBI taxonomy): domain Bacteria; kingdom Bacillati; phylum Bacillota; class Bacilli; order Caryophanales; family Bacillaceae; genus Bacillus; species Bacillus sp. FSL W8-0519. Next base: position 2,697,606 of record NZ_JBBOTL010000001.1, on the reverse strand, counting down.
GCTTTAGCACTTGTAAGATTTGGAATGAACAATGTTAAAATCATGACAAATGCTGTTAATAATAAACTAAACTTTTTCAAAAAATCGCCTCACTTAATGTATTTTTTACCTTATTAACTTTACCATTTATTACAAGTAATTCAAAGTTTAATAAGTAAATATTTTATTAGTTGTTTTGTATTTCCATAAATTCGTTAATTTGAAATAATCTAACTTAATAGAGGGGATAGGAAAGGTATTAGAGAATTGTTTATATTGCAATTGTAAAATCCATATTATAAATTTATAAAATCATTTATAATAATTTATATCATGTTAAATGGGAGAAAGAAAATGTATACATATAAATTACAAGATGAGAAACCAATCTGTTCAGAAAAATTAAAGAGGCTTTACGATTCTGTCGGTTGGTGGCCAGAAAGAAAAGAAATCGATATTCAAAAAATGTTAAAAAATAGTATAGCAATTGGGGTATGGAAAGAAAATGAGTTAATTGGTTTTGCTAGAGTTGTTTCAGATGGTGTTTTTCGAGCGTACTTAGAAGATGTTGTTGTGCATGAGAGTGTAAGGAATAAAGGTATTGGAGAGAAGATGCTTACAATGTTACTTGAAGAAATATCTCATATCGATATTGTGAGCTTATTTTGTGGAGAGAAGCTTATAAAGTTTTATGGTCAAAAACAATTTCAAGTGACGAAACAAATTGTGATGCATCGTAATCAAATAGTGAAAGAATAAGGGGAGAATTAGAATGAATGCAACAAGGGAATATTGTTTATCGAAAAGAAAAGCGACAGAAGATTCACCAGATGGTTGGAATGCAACGTGTATGAGGCTTAATAATAAAATATTTGCGATATTGAACCATGAAGAAGGCGAAAAAGCGGCAATAACATTAAAATGTGATCCAGAACTTGCGCTAAGATTAAGAGAAGAGTATCCAGAAACAATCATTCCGGGTTATCATATGAATAAAAAACATTGGAATACGGTGTATATACATAAAGATGTGGAACAGGTGCAAATTAATAAGATGATTGATTGGTCGTATGATTTAGTTCTACAATCATTTTCAAAGAGAAAGCAGCAAGAGTTATTAGATTAATATGTATAAGGGGTGGATGTATTGAAAGACACGATCAAAGATACATATGATAAATTAGCGAGTACATATAAAGAAAATCTAGATGTGGCAAATCCATATAACAGCTATTATGAAAGACCAGCGATGATGGAGATGGTTCCAAAGAAATTAGAAGGGAAGAGTATACTAGATGCCGGATGTGCAGCTGGATGGTATACTTCTCAATTTGTAGAAAGAGGAGCAAATGTTACTGCAATTGACGTAAGTTATGAAATGGTAAAAGCTGCAAAGGAAAGTATGGGGGATAAAGCAACGTTTCTTTGTCATGACTTGCAAGATATATTGCCATTTGAAGACAATACTTTTGATGTAATTGTAAGTTCGTTAACTCTTCATTACTTACAAAATTGGAATCAAGTATTTCAGGAGTTTCGTCGAGTACTGAAGCCAGGTGGAGAATTTATATACTCCATTCATCATCCTTTTATGGACTTTACAAAGTTTACTTGTAAAAATTATTTTGAAAAACAATTATTAGTAGATACTTGGATTAAACCTAATATTACAATTGAAGTTGAATTTTTTAGAAGGTCACTTCAAGATATTATTAATGAAACAACAAATTATTTTATGTTAGAAAAAATGGTCGAACCAAGGCCAGTTGAAAAGATGAAAGAAGTAAATGAAAAATCTTATTACTATTTAAATACAAATCCACATTTTCTTATTGTTAAAGCAGTTAATAAATAGCTAGTAAAATGATTATATTTTACTAGCTATTTTGCAGTTATAAATGATGAATTAGGAGTTTTGAAATGAATACGAAACGAAATAGATTACTATACGCAATGTTTACAATCCTTGTTATTATTTTAGGGCTTAGTTCAAGAAAGTTTGCTTTTGCGCTGCCGGCTCTATTAAATGATTATTTAGGTGATGCTTTATGGGCGTTAATGATTTTTATTGGATTTGGATTTTTATTTCCTAAAATAGAAATGAAGAAATTGGCTTTTGTTAGTTTAATGTTTTGCTACGGGATTGAAGTGAGCCAATTGTATCATGCTGAATGGATAGATAGTATTCGTGCAACGACTTTAGGTGGACTTGTATTAGGTTATGGATTTTTGTGGAGTGATTTAGTTGCTTATACAATTGGTGTTGGGGTAGGATTTCTTTTTGAGTTTATATTAAGGACGAATAAGCGATTTTAAATGGAGGTATTTATTATGGAGGATATATTAGAAATTGTGAATTTTTGGTTTGAAGATAAAGATGTCACAGCTACTGAAATAAAAGCAAACGTAACAAAGATTCATTGTAATAATAAATCCTATATTTTGAAGGAAAAGGGATCGATAAATGAAAAAAGTTATATTAATAGGTTCTGGTGGTTCAGGGAAGTCTACATTAGCAAGGCAGTTAGGCAATAAATTAAATATTAAAGTACATCATCTTGATGCACTATTTTGGAAACCGAATTGGGAAGGAGTACCGAAAGAAGAGCAAAGAACGGTTCAGAATGAATTAGTGAAAGAAGATGAGTGGATTATTGATGGGAATTATGGCGGGACAATGGACATAAGAATGAACGCAGCTGATACAATTATTTTTCTTGATATTCATAGAACAATATGTGTTTATCGTGCTTTTAAAAGAGTTATACAATATCGGAATAAAACAAGACCAGATATGGGCGCGGGATGTAAGGAAAGATTTGATTTACAATTTTTTAAATGGATATGGGAATATCCTAAGACGAAGCGACCTACAATTTTAAAGAAGTTAAATCAATTGAGTAAGGATAAAGATGTTATTATTTTAAAATCTACAAATGAAGTAAGACTATTTTTAGAGAAGTACAGTGCTATAAATGGTTAGATTATAAAAAGAAATAACCTGGGGGTATAGAATTGGATAGATTTATTAGGCTAGTTGATTCTAATATGGTGAAAATTCCAGCAGGAAAAGTAGAATTAAGAGATGATCGAATAAAGAAAGAATGGAAAGCCCAAGTTAATTCGTTTCTTCTTGCAAAGTATGTTGTAACGATGGAATTATATGATGCGATTACGAATCATACATCAAATTTATCCAAAGATAAAAACAAACCAGTTGTAATTTACATAGATGACCTTGGATTTAGGCTCGCTAAGTCCATTTAGAAAAATTATAAGAGCAAAATAATATAGATAAGATTTAAAGTAAGGAGTGTTTTAAGTGGCACGTGTTTTATTCATTAATGCTGGATCAGAAGGACATATAAATCCAACGTTGCAAGTTGTAGAAGAATTAGTTTCGCGTGGGGAAGAGGTAGTTTATTTTTCGATAGAAGCTTTCAGAGAACGTATTGAAAAAACAGGGGCTATTGTAAGAACAATTGACGACCAAAGGTTTATAAAAGCATTTCTTTCCGGTGGCCGAAATTATTTGCAGGAAAGAATAAATGGCCTTCTACATACAGCAGATGTTATTATACCAAGTGTTCTTGAACAAATTGAAGGAGAACATTTTGATTATATGATTCATGATTCGATGTTTGGCTGTGGCCGTATAATTGCTCAAATTTTAAAGCTTCCGGCAATAAATTCCTGTACATCTTTTGCACAAGATGAAAAATCATTTCAACAAATGTTAGATCACTTGTCTAAAAGTATCCCAGTGAAAGTTCAGGAGAGGATACATAATGATTTTGAAAGATTAACTAAGGAGGTTGCGGAAAAGTATAGTGTTGAAATAAACTCACCATATGAAGTTTTCTGTAATCCAGCGTCACTTACTATTGTATATACAATAAAAGAGTTCCAGCCTTTTGGAGATATGTTTAATGAAACATTTAAATTTGTAGGTCCATCCGTCCCTGCACAAGTAAAAAATGAAGACTTTGATTTTACTTCAATTGAAGAAAAAAGCCCGATTTACATTTCGCTAGGCACTGTTTTTAATGAAGCGCTTGATTTTTATAAACTTTGTATGAAGGCGTTCGAGAATAGCGAGCATACTATTGTAATGTCTATTGGTAATAAAACGAACATAAGTGATTTAGGTGAAATTCCTAAAAACTTCATTGTGAAAAACTATGTACCACAAACGAAACTACTTGCATATACAAAGTTGTTTATTACACATGGTGGAATGAACAGTACACATGAAGGGCTATATAACGGGATTCCACTCATTGTAATTCCGCAAAGTGCAGATCAGCCAGTAATCGCAAAGCAAGTGGAGAATCTAGGAGCTGGGATTAAGTTATCTATGAAAGAATTAACTGTAGAACAACTACGTGAAAGTGTAGAACTTGTATTAAATAATCCATCATATAAAGAAGTTGCATGGAATTTGAAGGAATCTTTCCTGAAATCTGGTGGCTATCAGGAAGCTGCTGATGAGATTTTTACATTTATAGGTCAATAATAAATAGAAAATTATACATGAGAAGAGTGTCTATATGAAATGATATAGACACTCTTTTTTTATATGAAGCGGAGAATTCGTTGTTTTGAAATGTTAAATATTCTGTTTTGCAAATTCGGACCATAGTTTTACGTGTTACTAATGCTTTCATCATTTCTGCACAACTTCTGCACATACTTTGATGATTTCTATGTCATGATATATTCATCAAGTGAAATATTTCACAAGAAATGAAATATATTTTCACTGCGGTGTATGCATAACACACACATACATCGTTACAAGATTGTCTCTTGTTATTCTTTTACATCGAAGCCCACATTACACTACGAATTATAACAAGAAGGGGACAGGAACATGAAGAATCAATTTTTAAAACAACTACAAAACATGAAAATGAACAAAAAAAGTCTAGGAGCTGTTGCATTAACAGCTGGAATTATTGGCACGACACTTATTCCTCAAAACGCATACGCGCACGGTTTTGTTGAAAAGCCGAGCAGCCGATCTGCTTTATGTAGTCCAACTTATGGTGCACTAAATGTAAACTGCGGAAGTGTTATGTATGAACCACAAAGTTTGGAAGCTCCAAAAGGGTTCCCGCAAACTGGCCCAGTTGATGGTCAAATCGCTTCTGCAGGTGGTAAGTTTGGTGGTATTTTAGATCAACAAACTGCCGATCGTTGGTTTAAAAATACAATTACAGGCGGGGAAAATACATTTACGTGGAAATATACAGCGCCTCACTTAACGAGCAAATGGCATTACTATATTACAAAAAAAGGATGGAATCCAAATAAAGCGCTCACAAGAGCAGATTTTGAACCAATTGGAACTGTGCAACATGATGGTTCTGCAGCCTCAAATCATTTAACTCACAAAATCAATGTACCTACTGATAGAAGTGGGTATCATGTAATTTTAGCAGTATGGGATGTAGCTGATACAGCAAATGCATTCTATAATGTAATTGATGTTAATCTCATCAATGACGTAAAACCAGACACAGAAGCTCCAAGCATTCCAAATAGAATTCAGGCACAAAAAGTAACAGCGAATAGTATAGAACTAGCATGGACCGCTTCTACGGATAATGTAGGGGTAAAAGGGTATCAAATCTTCCGTAACGGAGAGATGATTGATACAGTACCAGGAACTCATTTTATTGATAAAAAATTACAACCAAGTACAGAATACTCTTATACTATAAAAGCAATTGACGCAGCTGGAAATGTATCGAAAGAAAGTGCAACGCTTACAGTGAAAACAACAGTTGAGGCTCCTGATACAGAAGCACCAACACAACCAAAAGGATTACATAGTATGGGAACGACAGCGTCAAGTGTGGATCTAATGTGGAGTCCTTCTGACGATAATATTGGTGTAGACCATTACGATATTTATAGAGAAACAAAAGGATCAATGGAAAAAATTGCAACATCCAATACGACTTCTTATATGGATAAATATTTACTCTCTAATACTACTTATAAATATGTAGTGAAAGCTGTTGATGTAGCTGGAAATGAATCTGTACAGAGTGATATATTCATAATTACTACAAAAACTGAAAGCGTTTCATATGAAGAATGGGATGCAAAGAAAGCATATGAAAAGGGAGATAAAGTTCTACACGAGGGAAAAGTATATGAAGCAGTCCAAAGTTATAAAGGAAATGGGGATCCAAACTGGATTTATGCCTTATCATTATGGAAAACAGTGTAAGCTTTACCTTGGTATGAACTAAGAGATAATGGGCTTTGATGCAAAAGGACATCTTGAGAATTCATTTTTCTATAAATAAAAAAGGGCAGTATATGAATACGTAAAGTAGTTTCATATACTGCCTTTTTTATTATGATAACATTTTCGTCATAAGTATATGCGGAATGCCATCTTCCATAAATACATCAGAAGAGGTTTGATAACCTAGTTTTTTATAAAATCCTTCAGCCTGTGTTTGACCGTGTAGTTTTACTTTTGTAGATTCTTTTTCACGAGCAATTTCTTCTAACGTTTGAATAATTACTTTTCCTAAACCGTATTTACGATAGTCTTTTAAAATACAAATACGTTCTAATTTTCCAGTTCCATCAACAAATCGTATGCGACCTGTACCAACAGGAAGCTCGTTATAATAAACTAAAATATGTTTACATTTCTCCCCGATTTCATCAAACATATCGAATTCATCTTCAAGTGGGACATTTTGTTCTTTTACAAATACTTCTTTTCGAATATGAAAGGCAGTTTCTAAATCTGTAAGTTCTGTTATGAGTTTGGAGTGCAAATTGTTCAATCCTTTCTAGTGTAATGTGCTTTTGTTTTCATAGTATATCATAATGTTACGTAATAACGAGAAAATATAAAAAAGCTGACTGTAAGAGTCAGCGTTCATTATAATTCCTGTATCCCGTTTTTTGTTCCAATAATCGCCTTACTAGTCATATTAACAAACAATCCGGTTTCAACTACACCAGTAATCATTTTTAATCTTTTGTGTAAATCGGAAGGAGTAGCTATATGATTAGGAAATATACAATCGACAATCATATTATTATTATCGGTTATAAATATTTCATTATTTTTTAAACGTAACGTTGTTTGACATCCTAAAGATTGAATTTTACTTTCGGTTTGTTTCCATGAAAAAGGTATAATTTCAACAGGTAATGGGAAAGTACCTAAATGCGTTACGAGTTTCGATTCATCAGCAATGATAAGTAGTTCCTTAGAGGAAGAGGCAACGATTTTTTCGCGAAGTAATGCGCCACCGCCTCCTTTAATAAGCTGTAAATTAGAATCAATTTCATCAGCTCCATCAATTGTAAGATCAAGACTTTGTACGTCGTTTAACGAAATCAACGGAATATTTAGCTGCTGTGCCAATGCTTCCGTTTCCTTTGATGTCGGGACAGCTTGAATTGATAATCCCTCTTTTACACGTTGACCTAATTTTTGTATCGTCCAGTATGCGGTTGATCCTGTACCAAGACCAATCTTCATACCATCTTTTACGAAGGTTGCAGCATATTCACCAGCTATCTGTTTTAAATCCATCGCTTTACTCCGCCGGACGTGGTCCAGCATCAAGACCTGAACTTTCAACTGTAAGTACTGGACGAACTACTATATCCTTATGTACACGCATTTGACAAGATAATCGTAAATGATCTTCAATTCCTTTTTCTGTCATCGCATTTTTTTCATTCGCACTCGCTTCACAAAAATCACCGGCTATAATTTCTACTCTACAAGTTGTGCAACGTGCTTTTCCGCCGCAACGATGGAGTATGTTTACACCGTTATCTTCAATTGCTAATACTAATTTTGTTCCTTCTTTTACATCAAAAGTTCCCGCACCTTCAATTGTTAATTTTGGCAAATTTGTTCCTCCTCACGTAAAATTGTACATAACATATTTATGACCGCGAATTATTGAACATAAACATAATTTTTTTATATGCCCCGTAACTTTTTTATTTGTTGAATCGTTAATTAAGTAAGCGCTGAAAAGGAGTGGTTATTTTGTGCACAAAAGTAACTCATATTTTGAAAAATCATATCGATATGAATCATTCAAATATAACTTTTTTAATTGAGCAATACGGAGAGTTGAAAAGATACTGTACATTTTTAACGAAAAATAAATGGGATGGCGAAGATCTTGCCCAAGAAACAGTTTGTAAAGTACTTCAAAAATATAGTAATAAAGATATTTGTATGACGCTCGTATATAAAATAGCTAGAAATCGTTGGTTAGATCAAATAAAGTCAAAATCAGTTCATGAAAAAATAAGAGACCAAATTACTTTTGAAGAACCACATGAAAAAATTGCAGATTTGCATGAAATGGTAGGGAAAGTATTATCTTCATTAAATGTACAGCAATCCGCAATTCTATTATTAAAAGATGTTTTTCAATATAGTATCGCTGATATTGCTAAAGTATGTTCCGTATCGGAAGGGGCAGTAAAAGCTTCTTTGTTTCGGAGTAGAAATAGGTTGAAAACTGTAAGTGAAGAAGGGATAGAGATAGTTGAATTCACAGACGATATGGAAGTTGTAGTAACGTCTATTCGAGAAGAGAGACCGGAATTATTAACGAAACTGCTTCCAACAATAGATTTTACTAAGTTACCATCTAAACAGCCAGTCTTATTATTTAATGTGAAACAACCTTCTTCCTACAGTTGTATGCTTTTAGCAGCATAACAATTATTGGAGGGATTTAAAATGAATGCAATTCCATATGTTGTAGAGCAAACGAAATTAGGAGAACGTTCCTATGATATATACTCAAGGTTATTAAAAGACCGTATTGTTATTATCGGTTCAGAAATAAATGATCAAGTAGCGAGTAGTGTCGTAGCTCAATTATTATTTTTAGAAGCAGAAGATGCAGAGAAAGATATATTTTTATACATTAATAGCCCAGGCGGATCAACGACAGCAGGTTTTGCCATATTGGATACGATGAATTTAATCAAACCAGACGTGCAAACGCTATGCATGGGCTTTGCAGCATCATTTGGTGCATTGCTATTATTATCAGGTGCAAAAGGAAAACGGTTTGCACTCCCAAATAGTGAAATTATGATTCATCAGCCGCTTGGTGGTGCACAAGGGCAAGCAACGGAAATTGAAATCACAGCAAAAAGAATTTTAAAGTTAAAACATGATATTAATAAAATGATTGCAGAAAAAACAGGGCAACCGATTGAAAGAGTAGCACATGATACAGAAAGAGATTATTTTATGACTGCAGAAGAAGCGAAGGCATATGGGATTGTAGATGATGTTGTTACGAAAAAATAGCAGAAAGCAGGCTAGAGAGTAAAGTATATTCTCTAGCCTGTTTTATTAATCTTTTATCCATTCATCGACTAACGCTTGATTCTTTTTAATCCATTTTCGCGCCGCTTCTTCGGAATCTTTCGTTTTATTTAACTCAACCATTAATGTACCAAGCTGTTCATCGTTCATTTTCCATTTATCAAAGTATTTTATGATATCCGGATGATCTTTTTCGAAACCTTTACGAACGGAGTAATAAATGTCATCTTTTTCACCATATACTTTCTTAGGGTCTTTTAAATATTTTAAGTCAAATTCTGAAAAACCCCAATGTGGATTCCAAAGCGTAACAGCGATTGGTTTCTTTTTCGTATATGCTTTTTTTAGTTCACTCATCAAAGCAGCTTCAGAAGACTGGACAAGTTTTAGCTTTATATCATATTCCTTCATCGCTTTATTCGTTAAATTCATAAGACTGCTGCCAGGTTCAATTCCGACAATTTTATTATCTAGTTCATCTTTATGTGCATTTAGATCTTCAATGCTGTTTATGTTTTTCACATAAGAAGGGACAACTAAACCTAGTCCGGTTCCTTCATACCATTTTGATTTTAAGACAATATCATCTTTATAACGATCATTTAGTGGTTTATCCGTAACGGGTAGCCATACTTCTAAATTAGCATCAACATCACCGCGAGCAACACCAGTCCAAATTGCCGCTTTTTCTAAATACATGAGTTCAACTTTGTAGCCTTTTTGTTCTAGTAGTACCTTCCACATATTTGCAGTTGCAATGTTTTCTTTCCAACTTGTTACACCTAGTTTAATTTTTCCTTTCGAATTTGCATTTGTTGCATTACATGAAGAGAAAATCATAGTAATAAATAATGCAAGGCATATGAGCCATATTTTCTTTCTCATTAAAAACCTCCTAAGAAACGTTTGCTTTTTAAATAAATGTATAAGTAAGCATTCTTATTATGAACGGAAAAAAGAATTTTAAAGAAATCTTATAAATGTTATTTTTATGTAATATTTCTTTGCAAAATCGCAACACTATGTGAATAGATGGGTAGAAAAGGAGTAGTGACATGGATAATACAAAGGTACGTGTTGAAAACGTAACAAAAGTATTTGGGAAACACCCGCAAAGAGCGCTTACCTTATTAAAAGAGGGAAAAAGTAAATCGGAAATTTTGAAAGAGACAGGAATGAACGTTGGCGTAAAAAAGGCGACGTTCGAAGTATATACGGGAGAAATTTTCGTTATTATGGGATTGTCTGGTAGCGGGAAATCGACATTAGTTCGTATGTTAAACCAACTGATTAGACCAACAGCGGGGCATATATACATAGATGGAGAGGATATCGCAACGATGGGAAAAGAAGAGTTGCGAAGAGTGAGAAGAACGAAGATGAGCATGGTGTTTCAGAAATTCGCTCTATTCCCTCATCGTACCGTTTTGCAAAATGTTGCATATGGGTTGGAAATACAAGGAGTTCCAGTAGAGGAACGAGAGAGAAAAGCGTTAGAGTCCTTGAAGTTAGTTGGACTTGATCATCATAAAGATAATTATCCAAGTCAACTGAGTGGTGGTATGCAACAGCGTGTCGGCATTGCGAGAGCGCTTACGAATAATCCGGATGTTTTACTTATGGATGAGTCATTTAGTGCATTAGATCCACTGATTCGAAAAGAAATGCAAGATGAACTGTTAGAATTACAAGATAAAATGGAAAAAACAATTATTTTTATTACGCATGATTTAGATGAAGCCCTTCGAATTGGTGATCGAATTGCGTTAATGAAAGATGGAGAAGTTGTCCAAATTGGAACGCCAGAAGAAATTATGATGAGTCCTGCGAATGAATTTGTAGAGAAATTCGTGGCGGATGTGAATTTAGGAAAAGTAATAACGGCGGAATCTATATTAAAACGACCAGAGACGTTATTAATTGACCGTGGACCACGTGTAGCACTTCAAATTATGAGAAATGCCGGCGTTTCTACAGTGTATGTTGTTAACAAAAAATATGAGTTTTTAGGAATATTAACGGCAGATGATGCGAGTAAAGCAGTACAAAAGCAATGGCCGATTGCTGATTTATTACTTACCGATATTCCGCACGTGTATTTAGATACTTTACTGGAAGAAACTTATGCGAAAATGGCGGAGATGAAATATCCGTTACCAGTAATTGATGAGAAGAAAAGGCTAAGAGGAATTATTAAACGTGAAAGTGTCATTCAAGCTCTTGCAGGTAATATTGAAGAAGAGGTGAAAGACGATGAATAGTATACCGCGTATTCCTTTAGGGGAATGGGTCGACTCATTTGTTGCAAGTTTATATGAGCACTTTGAAGGCTTATTCCGAGGATTCTCTTATATTATCGGCGGATTCGTTGATTTACTCACTAATTTTTTAACAATAATACCGGCTATATTGATGATTATTATTTTGTGTTTCCTCATTTGGTACACAACGAGAAAAGTATCTTTAGTTATTTTTACACTCATCGGATTATTATTTATTTTGAATATTAACTACTGGGCACAAACGATGCAAACATTATCACTCGTACTTACTTCCGTTATTATTTCAATTATTGTCGGAATTCCAATTGGGATATTAGCATCTCAAAATGAGCGTTTCTCAAAATTTTTAAAACCAACGTTAGATTTTATGCAAACAATGCCGGCTTTCGTATATCTTATTCCCGCGATTACATTTTTCGGAGTAGGTGTAGTACCCGGGATTATTGCATCAGTAATCTTTGCAATGCCACCGACAATTCGTTTTACTGATTTAGGAATTAGACAAGTTCCAGAAGATTTAATTGAAGCAGCGAATGCATTTGGCTCAACCGCATCACAAAAATTATTTAAAGTACAATTACCACTCGCAACTGGAACGATCATGGCTGGTGTGAACCAAAGTATTATGCTCTCTTTATCAATGGTAGTAACAGCATCGCTTGTAGGAGCTCCAGGTCTTGGAGTTGATGTATACCGCTCTGTGACACAAGTTAATATCGGGATGGGATTTGAAGCGGGACTAGCCATTGTTGTCATTGCGATTATATTAGATCGTATTACACAAGGATTTCACCAAAAAAGAAGATAACAAGAAAACACACTTTATTATACAAAGTGTGTTTTTTGTTTGAATAGATTATATTCGAACGATAACAGAACCGTCAGCTGACGCAAAAACTTGTTTTTTTATTTCATTGATTTAATTCTTCGATGAATAACGATATGTTTGTTTAACAGCGACTTGAAAATCTCTTCTTAAGAAGAGGATTATGTGGTGGAAAAGTATAAGTAATAAAGTACATTTTTTGGAAATTATTAAGTGGAATAGCGAATATATTAGGAGACAGTGACTTCATGTAAATAGATAGTATTTTGGAAGAAATTATGAGAGGAGATGCTATTTTGTCTAAAAAGAAAAAAAGCAATGATGCCTTGGCGATAGGCGTCGGTATAGGGGTTGTAATCGGTGTAGTCCAAGGTTATTTTACAAATAATTTAGTAATCGGAATTGTGATTGGGATTGTAATTGGAGTTGTGGTTTTGAAGAAAAAATGAGGTGTAAATTCAATTCAAAATTGTCGTGTTAAAAGAATGAATTTTCGGAATATAAATCCTATTTTTCCTTTTTTTATGATATTATATATAAAAAGGATGGTAATGGATATGCCAACAAATAATCAAGAAGAACAAAACTGCTTCATTTGTGAAAACCATAAAGGAAATATTACAGTTCCAGGTGGAGCTATTTACGAAGATGAACTCGTTTACGTTGGACATGTCCACTGGGATAGCGAAGAAACGTATCTTGGTTATGTAATGATAGATATAAAAAGATATGTACCTGGTCTTGCTGAGCTAACAGATGAAGAAGCAAAAAGGTTCGGACTTATATCAAGTAGAGTAAGTAAAGCACTAAAAGAAAGTGAAGGTGCCGAACATATTTACACTTTTGTTTCAGGGAATGGTGTACCACATATGCATATGCACATCATACCGCGTTATGCAAATACACCAAAAGAGTTTTGGTCACTGACTGAAGTAGAGAAATGGAACGGTGCGCCTTATAGTGATACAGAAAAAATCAAAAAACTATGCGAAAGAATACGAAAGTATATGGTGAGTGAATATGCATACAACAAATAATAGACAACATTCATGGATTGGAAGTAGAGAAATGTGTTTAGACGAAATTTCGGTAAAGCAATATGGTGATATCGTGCTCGGTGCATATGGTGGGAATATTAGTGCCGGAGCAAAAAAGAATGAAGATGGTGCGTTAGTTTGGTCAAATGGTGATTGGGAATTTGCAGCTATATTAGATGGACATAATAGTGCAGAAAGTGTTGATTTAGTAGTAAATACAATTCAAAAAGAATATGAAAATATAAAAGAAATGATGAATGAATCGATTGATACAGTATTTCGATCTATTGAAAATCATATTCTTACAATCTTACAATCTTCTTCATTTAAGGAAAAGTGCAAAAGAATTAAAGGTGAAACAGCTTGCTTACTATGTGTAAGAAAAGAAAACTATATATGGTGGTTATCTATCGGAGACTGTTTAGTGTATGTATTTCATGATGAATTACACAAATTAGGACAATACGCACTAAATCAACGTCATTTTTACGAATGGATTGGTAACGTAAATACTTTTGATTTACCTGTTCCTTGTTATTCAACAGGCATTCGTGAATTACGTAATGGAAAGAATCGAATTGTAATGGTGACAGATGGAGTATTAGAATGCGGGGAACGTCGGTATGAAACTCCTGTAAATCTGTATAGTGATATGAATAGAAATAATATAAAACTTGAAGAAAGTGTTCATCATGTATTAGAGCACGTTCATCATCAATTCGGACGCGATAGTGCGACAATTATTAGTTGGGACATTGATAATAAAGGAAAAGCTACTTATCCGAGTGATCAGCCAGAGAAAATAAAAGTAAGAAAATAAAAGGAGAGGGTTTTCTGTCAATTACCAAAATAACGCTATTAATTTTATGGGTACTATGTATATTCGTTTTTGAAAAAATAGCAAGAAGAAGATTAAACATACCGAAACAAAAGGGATGGGATAATCAATATGTGAATAAAACACATAAATGGGGGAATAGAATTATTATTTTCTCTTATATAGTTGTTATTGCGATAAGTGCTTTGTTTCCAAACCGTATATTTATGGGGTATGTACCTCTTTTGTTTTTTATCACGTTATATGGATTTCAATCATATATGGAGTGGAAATATGATAAGGAATCGCGCGAGTTCTTGATTTCATTATTTGCAGTTACAGCGCTAATAATAACTGGATTAATTATATACTTCTTTCTTTAATAAATTTTCAATTAAAGAATTAAAGGAGGAAAATAATGAATAGATCTGTATTACGTGTAGAAGTTATTATTTATAATGGAGATAACTCAAAAGTGCTCGTTCAATGCGATGAAAATGAATCATTTTATCGTTTTCCAGGAGGCTCTATTGAATTTGGTGAACCAGCAAAAGAAGCGATAATACGAGAATTAATGGAAGAATACGATTTGAAAATTGATGTCCAAGAGCTAGCTGTTGTAAATGAGCATATTTTCGAGTGGAACAACGAAAAAGGACATCATTGTACATTGATATATTGGGGAACTGTTCAAGAGATGGTTACAAATGAAATAAGGCATAAAGAACATGAGAATATTATATTAATATGGAAGAGCATAGAGGAATTAAAGGAGAAGCCAACATATCCTGAAGGAATTGTAAGTTATTTAGAAGAGAATAACCATAATATAGTCCACTTTGTTTCTAAAAATATATAAAGTAATTGGAGGGATAACAATGGATACCTCTACAATTTTAATTATTATTATTGGACTGGGTATAGGTGGTTACTTTTTAGAACAGTTTTTAAGAAGAAAATTAAATATGGAGAAAAGAGGCTTCTTTGGATATAAGCATGTGAATAGTTTACATGTAAAATTAGAAATAGGTCTTATTATTATTTATGTAATAAGTAGTTGTTATTATATGTTTAAATTTGAAAACGCTAAAATGGCTTATGTCATGTTCACTTATTTAGGGATATCATGGACTTTAAGAGCATGGATGGAATGGAAATATGATAGAAAATCAAAAGAATATATACTTTCGATAACGGGAATGGTTTCTTTTATATTGATGCTCTCGATACTATTTTATTTCGTTCCACCTGCTGTATAATTAAAAATTTGATTATAAATAATGAGATAACTAATAAATAAGAAACCATTTAATTTCGCTAATACGGATTTAATGAAATTTGTTTTATCCTCTGCATATTGATGTTTATCATTAGGATTAGCTTGTGAAAGTTGAATCTTCAACTGTTCATACTGTATACGAGCAGTCTTATTGTCTATTAAGTAATCTCGAAATTGTAATTGTTCTATTAAATGTTTATTCCTTTGTTCATACATATGAATTTGATGAGTTCTTGGTTCACCTTTATTAAAATAATATCTTTCGGGTAATACATCCTTTCTATATTTATAATTTAATAGTTCTAACTTTTGAATACATTTTAAAGCGTCTTTATAATCTTCTAGTTCGATTGCAATATCAATAATTGGCTTTGCACTTAAATGCGTAATAGCAGTACTGCCAATATGGTGTATCGCTAAAATATGTTCGCCAATTTGTTCCTCAATGAATTGTTTCTCCTTTATAAATTCAATTGCCCACTCTTCAGTCCACGGAACTAAAAACACTTTACCACAGGGTAAACCTAACATTTAATTAGCACCTCTTTCAAAATGTTTTTCAATAAAGGTAATTACATTTTCTTAAAGCTTCTCAAAACAAGATATTCCCACAATCTCCAAGGAAGAATTTTCTTTGCAAAGATCATAAATTTTACACCTTTACCGATTGGATAACGTAAATTCGTACGCTTAGACTCAGCAATTTCTACAATTTTATTAGCAACATCTATCGGATTACCAAATGTATCACTGCCGCTATTAATATGTTTTTGTATTTTATCCATATATTCTTTGTAAGGAGAAGTAGTATCAGATTGGTTTGTAGCTAGTTGTTTACCAACTTCCCATATATTCGTGTTATAAGAACCAGGTTCCACTAAAGCAACATCTATTCCAAAAGGTTTTACTTCTAAACGAAGGGATTCACTCCATCCTTCTAATGCATGTTTTGAAGAAACGTAAGGAGATAGACCAGGGAATCCAACTTGACCACTAATGCTACTTATATTAATAATTTTCCCACTTTGTTGTTCTCTCATATATGGTAAAACAAGCTGAGTAATCGATATAGCACCAAAAAGATTCGTTTCAAATTGTTTGCGATATTCCTCTACTGGAATTTCTTCTACAAAGCCACCATTAGCATATCCTGCATTATTAATAAGGAGGTCTACTCTGTTTATTTCTTTTAAAAATAATTGAAAGGTATGTATAGAGTTTTGATCGGTTATATCTAATTGTTGGACTGTTATGTTGTGCAGCAAGTTTAGTTGAGTAGCTTGAGATAGTAAGTTCGCTTGTTTTTCAAGGTTTCTCATTGTAGCGATAACTAAATAATCTTTTTTTGCGAGTTCGAGTGTAGTTAATAGTCCAAATCCACTTGAGGATCCTGTAATAATTGCGACTTTTTTGTTCATTTTCTGCCAGCTTTCTTTTTCTTTTATCATAACGATTTATGATAAGAAAATCTATTATTCTTACATTCGTTTTGAGAGCATTACCCGTTAATTCTATATTCTATGAGATTTTTAAAAGAGGAAATTATACGGACTCAGCGTATATAGAGAAGTGAGTATGAATACGTTTATGAAATGAGGGAAGAATAATGGCCCATGTGAAGGATGTATTAGCAGATCAGTTATTAGCGAATGCGAACGATCCTAGTTGGTATATTCCGTTTTCAGATGCAGTTAAGGGTTTATCTGAGAGGGAAGCTTTCTGGAAACCGAATGAAGAGAGTAACAGTATAGCTGAAATTGTACAACATTTATTGTATTGGAATTCTACGTGGCAAACTAGATATAAAGAATCGAATGTGAATGCTGTGCCCGCTATTGGAGATAATAACAAAAGTTTTATGCTTTCAAATAATCAAACTTTCGATGAATTACGAGAAAAACTACTAGAGAAACTGTTACTATGGCAAAATCTCATAAATGAAGAAAGGGTTGAAAGCGATGTAGTGGGATTTCCTGTTTCTGCAAAGTGGTGGGAAGTGCTAGCCAATGTAACTACTCATAATGCATATCATATCGGTCAAATTATTTACATCCGAAAATTACAGAAGAGTTTTGATGGTGAATAAGATAATAATTTTCAAATTAGGTGAACAAAAGTGGACAAAACGAGACTAATGTCTCGTTTTGTCCACTTTTTTATTTTCAACATAGAGAGAAAACCTATTAAATCAAGGATTGGAAATTGGCACGGTACTTGCAATATAAAAGATGAACAAGAAAATAGGAGGGCTGAACATGTTAAAAACAACTGAAAGTAAAGGGAATGGAATTACGAAAGAACAAGCTCGCTGGATGTACGAAAAAATGTTAGAGATTCGTAAGTTTGAAGATAAGGTACATGAATTGTTCGCTCAAGGCGTGCTACCAGGTTTCGTCCATTTATACGCTGGGGAAGAAGCGGTAGCAGTTGGTGTATGTGCCCACTTAACGGATAGTGACAGTATTACAAGTACGCATAGAGGACATGGACACTGTATCGCAAAAGGTTGTGATTTAAACGGTATGATGGCTGAACTTTTCGGGAAAGCGACAGGATTATGTAAAGGTAAAGGCGGATCCATGCATATTGCTGATTTAGATAAAGGAATGCTTGGTGCAAATGGCATTGTAGGTGGTGGTTTCCCGCTTGCTTGCGGTTCGGCATTAACAGCTAAATATAAAGGAACGAAAGATGTAAGTGTTTGTTTCTTCGGTGATGGAGCAAATAATGAAGGTACGTTTCATGAAGGGGTTAACTTAGCGGCGATTTGGAAGTTACCAGTTATTTTTATCGCTGAAAATAACGGTTACGGTGAAGCAACGACATTTGAATATGCTTCAAGTTGTGATTCTATTGCGGATCGTGCAAAAGCTTACAATATTCCAGGTGTTCAAGTAGATGGAAAAGATCTGCTAGCTGTATATAAAGCTGCTGAGGAAGCAGTAGAACGTGCGCGTAATGGCGGTGGTCCAACAATAATTGAATGTATGACATATCGTAATTACGGTCATTTCGAAGGTGAAGCACAAACGTATAAAACTTCAGAAGAAAAAGAAGAACATTTAAATGAAAAAGATGCGATTGTGAATTTCCGTAAGCATTTAATTCATGAAGCTTTATTAACTGAATCTGAGCTTGTAGATATGGAAAAGGCAGTAGATGAAGCGGTTCAAAAATCAATTGAATTTAGTGAAAATAGTCCATATCCAGAGGATGAAGAGTTATTAAAAGATGTATACGTTTCTTACAAATAAGAGGAGGGTGAAAAATAATGACTAGAACAGTAAGTATGTCAACCGCAATTAATGAAGCGATGAAAATATCGATGCGCCGTGATGAAAATGTAATTTTAATAGGAGAAGACGTTGCAGGTGGTGCACAAGTTGATCACTTGCAAGATGATGAAGCATGGGGCGGTGTTCTTGGTGTTACGAAAGGCCTTGTACAAGAATTTGGCCGAAATCGTATTTTAGATACACCAATTTCAGAAGCGGGTTACATGGGAGCAGCAATGGCAGCTGCGGCAACAGGACTACGTCCGATTGCTGAATTAATGTTTAATGATTTTATCGGTAGTTGTCTTGATCAAGTATTAAACCAAGGTGCAAAGTTCCGCTATATGTTCGGTGGTAAAGCGAAAGTACCAGTTACAGTACGTACGATGCATGGTGCAGGTTTTAGCGCAGCTGCACAACATTCACAAAGTTTGTATGCGTTATTTACGAGCATTCCAGGTATAAAAGTTGTCGTTCCTTCTACTCCATATGACGCAAAAGGCTTACTATTAGCGGCAATTGAAGATGATGATCCGGTAATCTTCTTTGAAGATAAAACACTCTACAATATGAAGGGTGAAGTGCCAGAAGGTTATTACACAATTCCATTAGGAAAAGCGGATATTAAACGGGAAGGTTCTGACGTAACAATCGTCGCAATTGGAAAACAAGTTCATACAGCACTTGCGGCTGCTGAGCAATTATCGAAAAAAGGACTTGAAGTAGAAGTAATTGATCCACGTTCTTTATCACCACTGGATGAAGATACGATTTTAGCATCAGTTGAAAAAACAAATCGCCTTATTGTTATTGATGAAGCAAATCCAAGATGTAGTATCGCAACGGATATTGCGGCAATTGTAGCAGATAAAGGATTCGATTTGTTAGATGCGCCTATTAAACGAATTACAGCACCACATACACCAGTTCCGTTCTCGCCACCACTTGAAAAGTTATATTTACCAACGCCGGAAAAAGTAATTGAAACTGTATCAGAAATGATCGGAGACCAAACTTTATTACATGTGTAATAAAACGATGAGAAGGGAGAGAGAAGCATGGCTGTAGAAGTTGTAATGCCGAAGTTAGGTATGGCGATGAAAGAAGGTATTATTACAAGCTGGAATATTAAAGCAGGCGATCATGTCTCAAAAGGTGAACTAATTGCTAGTATTAATTCGGAAAAAATCGAAACTGAAATAGAAGCACCAGCTGATGGAACTGTTCTTGATATAGCTGTAAGTGAAGATGAGGGAGTTCCACCTGGCACTGTCATTTGCTATATCGGTAAGCTGAACGAAAAAGTAGAAATCAATGAAAGTATAAATGTTGTAGAAGAAAAAGCACCTAATCTAGAGCCTAAAAAGGTCCAACATCCAGAACCATATGCGAAAGAAGTGGCGAAGAAAAGAATCAAAATTTCACCTGTAGCGAAGAAAATTGCAAAGTCTGAAAATCTAGATATCAAAGCATTAGTTGGTACAGGCCCTGGCGGAAGGATTACAAAAGTAGACGTATTAAAAGCGATTGAAGAAAGAGTAACAATTCCAGAAGTACTTGAACAAGAAGCAAGTAAAGTAATTCCTGTTACTGGTATGCGGAAAGCAATCGCAAACCGTATGCATGCAAGTTTACAAAATAGTGCACAATTAACATTAACGATGAAAGTAGATGTTACAGATTTAGTTGCTTTACATAAAGAAATAGCTTCAGTTGTACAAAAACGATACGATAACAAACTAACTATTACGGATTTCGTTTCTCGTGCTGTTGTATTAGCGCTTGGAGAGCATAAAGAAATGAACAGCGCTTATATGGATGATACAATTCATCAATTTGAACATGTTCATTTAGGCATGGCAGTCGCATTAGAAAAAGGATTAGTCGTTCCAGCTATTCGCTTTGCTAATAATCTATCTTTAGTAGAGTTATCTAAACAAATTAAAAACGTTGCACAAAAAGCAAGAGAAGGTAGTTTAAGTAGTGATGATATGCAAGGGACAACCTTTACAATTAGTAATTTAGGTAGCTTCGGTATTGAATATTTTACGCCAGTATTAAATACACCTGAAACTGGTATTTTAGGTGTAGGTGCAATTGAACATGTTCCAGTATATAAAGGGAAGAAAATAAAAAAAGGCAGTATGTTACCTTTAAGTTTAACATTCGATCATCGTGTATTAGATGGTGTACCAGCAGCTGCATTTTTACGCACAATTAAACGTTATTTAGAAGAACCTGTAACAATTCTTTTATAAAGAGAAGGTGAGAGAATGAGTAAACTAGTCGTTATTGGTGGCGGACCTGCTGGCTATGTAGCGGCAATTACCGCAGCTCAAAATGGAAAAGATGTCACTCTTATTGATGAAGCTGATCTTGGCGGGACTTGTTTAAATGTTGGGTGCATGCCTACAAAATCATTGTTAGAAAGTGCAGAAGTGCATGACATTGTAAGAAAAGCGAATCATTATGGAGTTACACTCAATAATGGAAGTATATCAATTGATTGGAAGCAAATGCAGGCGAGGAAATCACAAATTGTAACGCAGCTCGTTCAAGGAATTCAATATTTAATGAAGAAAAATAAAATAAAAGTTATACAAGGTAAAGCGAACTTTGAAACGGATCATCGTGTGCGGGTTATATACGGTGATAAAGAAGATGTAGTAGATGGAGAACAGTTCATTATAGCGGCAGGTTCAGAACCGACTGCATTACCCTTTGCTCCATTTGACGGAAAGTGGATTTTAAATAGTAGCCATGTAATGTCCATAGATTATATACCAAAATCATTATTAATCGTTGGCGGTGGGGTAATAGGATGCGAGTTTGCAAGTATTTATAGTCGTCTTGGAACAAAAGTTACGATTGTTGAAATGGCACCGCAATTATTACCAGGTGAAGATGAAGATATCGCACACATTTTAAGAGGGAAACTAGAAAATGATGGTGTAGAAATATTTACAGGAGCAGCTTTAAAAGGATTAAATAATTATAAGAAGCAGGCTTCATTTGAATATGAAGGAAGTATCCAAGAAGTTAATCCAGAATTTGTTCTCGTTTCTGTCGGCCGAAAACCACGTGTACAACAATTAGATTTAGAAAAAGCAGGCATTCAATATTCAAATAAAGGAATTTCTGTGAATGAACATATGCAAACCAATGTATCACATATTTATGCAGCAGGAGATGTGATTGGTGGAATCCAGCTTGCTCACGTTGCATTCCATGAAGGAACGACGGCAGCATTACACGCGAGTGGAGAAGATGTAAAAGTAAACTACCATGCTGTACCTCGCTGTATTTATACCGCTCCAGAAATTGCTAGTGTCGGTTTAACAGAAAAAGATGCAAGAGAGCAGTATGGTGACATACAAATTGGAGAATTTCCTTTTACAGCAAATGGAAAAGCGCTTATTATTGGAGAACAAACGGGGAAAGTAAAAGTTATTGTGGAACCTAAATATCAAGAAATTGTTGGAATTTCTATTATTGGTCCTCGTGCAACAGAACTAATTGGTCAAGGAACTGTAATGATTCATACGGAAGTTACTGCCGATATTATGAGAGATTATATTGCAGCGCATCCAACTTTATCTGAAGCGATTCATGAAGCTTTATTGCAAGCGGTAGGACATGCTGTACACGCTTAAATGGAATTATAATAAACCACTATTCTCTAAATGAATAAGAGAATAGTGGTTTGAATTTTTACGGGAGAAATTGAATATCCTATTATTTTTTTACGTCAATCGCTGAAGTAATATCGTTCCAATCAGCAGCTAAATTAGCAGTTTTACCGTACCAATCCGCATGTTTGAATACAACACCTTTTCCATAGCCTTGTGTTGAAGTATGCTCCCAAAGTGTCGTTGAATAACTTGCTGAAGGTGATGCTGTACTTACAGAGGAAATTCTGTCGTTCCAGCTAGATGGTAAGTTTTTAAAGCCGCTGCTCCAGTAAATATATTGGCCACCTTTATCTTTATGTTCATAAAAATCAGTACTACCAGCACCGCTACCTAAAGGATTAATTTTATTTTTAAGTACTTTTTTATCCTTTTCAATATAAGCATCTAATGTTTCACGGCTAGTAAAACCATAAGCTAGCCAATCTCCATTTTCATTTTGCTCTGGTAATACCATAGTAATTTGGATGTATTTCTTATCTTGATCACTTAATTTTGTAAGAGAATTAACATTCTGTTCATCCACTTTTAAATAATCAAAAGACTTAATTGTGTTACCTTTTTCTTCAGCACTTGCTACTCCTAGTCCTCCAGTTAATGCAAATCCCGCTACTAATGTACCTGCTACTAATTTCTTCAACATATAACCATCCCTTTTAGTTTAGATTTTTGTACAGGTGAATCTTTGTACTAGTAAAATGTATTCTAATTATCAACTATTGTAAATATTCTGAAGTTTTAGAAATAAAAGATGGAATATTTACAGTTTTGCATTTTTTCTTTAGAAAAAATAGTTATTAGAATGATATAATAAATAGATATATCGCTTTTGTTGGATCTTAAAATGTTTTAGGGGGAAAGTCTTTGAAGTATTTTAATAAAGATTGGTATAAAGAAATGCAAGTATCTGGTTTTTTAAATTTCCCAGAAACAGTAGAAGAATGGGAAGAGATGTTGCGAGAGAGCGAAAAGGTAGGAATGGATTATAAGCAAAGTTTAAGAGAAGACGTGGAAGAAAAGAAAGAAGATTTATTAAAGTTCCTCCCTAAATCACTGCATCCATACATTCATGACAATACAATTAATTCAGAATACCCAACGGAAAAATTAAAGAGACTTATGCTTGAGTGGACAAAAGATTATGAGAAAAGAATGAATGATTTAGAGCAAGCCTATATAGATAATTATAATTCTATAAAAGAAAAGCTCGCGCAGAATGTCGTTCAACTACATGAATACTCACTACATGACAGTGTAGTCAAATCAGTGGAGAAAAAATCAGAAGCTACGCTAATTATAACTTTAGATTGCAGTGGTACTTTTAGTGAATTTGATAAACTACAAGCAACTTTTATAGGAGTAACGAAATGTTCTATCCCGGAAAATTTTGAAGGTGCTTGGTGGTTATGTCATGAAATAGATTTTGCTGAAGATGGTTTTGAACTAGGGGTTTTATTTGATTGTCCATTTGAAGAAGTGATGATTTGTGCAAAAAATGTATTGCTGGAAATAGATAACTAGTAAACTTTATAACTCTATAAATAAAAAACAGTCTTATATGACTGTTTTTTATTTAGATACTAAATGATCCAGCTTCCAATATGTATCTGTTAATGGCGCAGCTTTGCTATCTATGTATAAATACATATTATTTAAATCTTTTGGAGAATCTTTCATATTAAATACAATGTCGGTAGTTAAAGAAAACTCAGATGGAACCTTTTTAGCATTTTCATTTTGTATAACTTCACCTTTGTATTTTTTACCCGTTTTTTCATCTTTTATGAAATATTTTATTTCTGAAAGATCTATCGTTTGTCCGTCAACACGAGCATTATTTATAGTAACGCGAGCTGTGAGACGCCACTCTTTGTCTATTTTTTCAAATTTAGCATTTTCAACAGTTGCTCTATAGTATTCGTTTTTAAAGATTTCCCCATAGTGCATTGCATTTTTTGCTAGAGCGCTTTTTTCTTGTTTTGGGGTAGCATTTCCACTACATCCTGCCATTATCCCTGTAAATAATAATGCTGTACAAGTTACTTTCATTATAGATTTCATAGTAATTCCTTTCTGTGTTAAAAAGTAAAACATAGGAATAATTTTACATCAATAGGAAGGTAAATGGAAGTGTGTTTGTGGAATATGTAAATATACATTTATTTCGTTATCTAGTTAAGAGAATAGAAAGAGGGAAAAAGCTGAATAAAACGGAGTGAATAAGAATTGAAAATATTGTAAAGCGGAAGAGACATGCATATAATTAAAATAAGGATAAGATTTCAGAATCTTCAATAATGGCGGTGGACACATGTTTACTGAAGAGCGTAGAGAGAAAATTTTAGAGTTACTTAAGAAAAATGGAAGGGTAATTGCAAAGGATCTTGCGGAAAGTTTCGATATGTCTATCGATTCTATAAGAAGAGATTTGTCTATTATGGAGAAGGATGGCTTGTTAAAAAGAACACATGGAGGAGCAATTGAACTTGCTAGAGTAAGGGATTTAGCTACCAAGCCATTGAAACGTTATAGTAATGGTTCTGTATATGAAGACGCAATTGCAAAAATCGCAGCTTCTTATATACAAGAAGGAGATTCCGTTTTTATTGGTGGAGCTTCTATTCATTATGCCATGTTAAAATATTTACCTGAAACATCATTTACAGTTATTACGAATGCTTTAGAAATTGCTAGTACGTTACAGGAATATAAGAACATCGATATGTACTTAATTGGTGGAATGGTGAAACCATCAGGAAATATGACAGATACACTTGCTTCAGAGTTAATAAGTAGATTTTCTATTGATCTTAATTTTTCTACAGGTGATGGTATTTCATTAAACGGTATAAGTACTGCAACGCCGGAAGTTGCTTTTTTTAGTAAAACAGTAAGTAAGATTGCTAGAAGAAATATTTGTTTAGCTCCTCATAATAAACTTGGAATAGACTACTTTATAAAAGGAGAGTCACTGATTGAAATTGATCTTATAATAACAGATTCGGAGGCTAGTAAAGAAACAATTCAAGAATTTGAGAAACAAGGTAAAGAAATTGTAATAGCATCAATAGACTACGTTTAAAAGGAGTTTGAAATGATTATAAAAAGACAAGAATTTCATATAAATGGATTAGTTTATACAATTCGTTCTGCAGCTGAAACAGATGCGGAACAGTTATCGGAAATTAGAGTTCAGATCGATGGAGAAACTGAAAATATGGATAGAGAAGCTGGAGAGGGATTTATAGATAAGAGGGGGTTTCAAAACATAATAAAAACAGATAGTGAAGAGACAAAGAATCTGTTTTTAGTTGCAGAAGTACACAACCGAATCGTTGGATTTTCAAGATGCGAAGGCTCAAATTTGAAGAGATTATCTCATAAAGTAGAATTTGGCGTTTGTATTTTAAAAGAATTTTGGGGATATGGAATAGGTAAGAGTCTATTGGGACAATCTATTCATTGGGCTGATGAAAATGAGATTAAAAAGATATCATTACAAGTATTAGAGACAAATGAAAAAGCCATTCAGCTTTATAAAAAGTTAGGTTTTGAAGTAGAAGGTATTTTAAAAAATGATAAAAGGCTGTCGGATGGGAAGTATTATAATACGGTAGTAATGGGAAGGTGTATTTGAGTCTGTTCATAAAAGAGGTGAAAATATATGTTTTACAGAAGAAAGTACTATATAGTAAAGAATGAATTTGTAGAAATATTTAATGGGCATTTTAATAACACGAATTTACCTAATCAGTTAAAGTATGGTTCCAGGCTAATAGGACGCTGGATGAAAGATAATAAGAATGGTACGATTGAAGTGTTTGCCATATGGGAATATGATAGTTATGAACAGTATAAAGAAATAGAATCAAAGATTAGAAATGACGAGAAGCATATTAGAAAAATACATGAATGGTATGAAAAACATGGCGGAAGAGAATATGTTTTACAGGAGTACATAGTAGAGATGAAAAACGAAGAGTTAGTATATACTGTAAAGTGATAGAGAGGTGGGAGATAGTCGGAATGAAAACAAAATTATATTTTTGTGTAGCATCCACAATTTTATTTGCAATAGTCGTGAGTGTTTTCTTTATAAATGGAAATCCACAAAAGTGGTTTTGGTTATGTATTTTCTTTGCTTCCATTATACAAAATATAGTGCTACTAAAAAAGAATAAAGAAGTGCATTAAGATATTCAAATTATTAACATATTTGTGTCGTCTTTCTAGTTTTGTTGAAAACGCTTTTATTCAGTTTTATAATAAAAGTATGTTTTTACAAATCTCCAAAATAATGAATAGGGAGATGATACAATGCTAGCTTCACCGTTTTACTTACATACATGGAAAAAGTTTGTTGATGAAGGTGTCCTTGATTCGAACCGTATAAACGAAAGAATTTCAGAGTCATGGTATCGATGTAAACAAGCAAATGTGAATCCTCATATGAATAAAGGTCAGAAAATTTTGTCTTCTAATGTTTTTCAAGACCAAAAGAAAAAGAGTGAAATCTTCCTAGATATAGCAATACCTCAAATACAAAATATGAGAAAAACCATTGATGAACTGCAAATGATGGCATTATTAATCGATCCAGACGGTTACGTTCTATCGTTAAGTGGAAATAAACAAACGTTGCAACGAGCGAAACAGATTAATTTCATTGAAGGTGTGAAATGGACGGAAGCGGCTGTTGGTACAAATGCGATAGGAACAGCGCTTGAGATTGAAGAGGCTATTATGATAAGTGGTACAGAGCATTATTCTGTCGCATCTCATAGCTGGAGCTGTGCGGCCGCTCCTATTCATAATGATGATGGGAAATTAATAGGCGTTCTAGATTTCTCTTGTCCGATTGAGTTTTCGCATCCATATATGCTCGGTATGGTAACTTCGATTGCACATGCGATTGAACGTGAATGTAGTATTCGAGTACATCAAAATGAACTGCAGTTAATCCATCGTTTTTTAGATGTCATTGATAGTGATGAACAAGTTGTAATTTGTAATCATCGTGATGTTATCGTTTCTGCAAGCAAGAGGGTTCGGGAACGAGTATGTAATTGGTCACGGATGAAACTTGAAGATTTAATGCACTATGGATTGAAAACTAAATTAGAAGTTCCAGTATACAGTAATAATAGAATGATTGGGAAATGTATTTATGTAAAGGGAAATAAACAAGTAAAATCATTTTCAACGTCCCCATTTATAAATGGCATCACTTTTCCTGGAGTAATTGGGACAAGCAGTGCATTTCAACATACTTTAGAAGAAATTAAGCTTGTATCACCAACTGACGCAAGTGTATATGTTTGTGGTGAAACAGGTGTAGGAAAAGAATATGTAGCGAGAGCGATTCATGAAAATAGTCCAAGAAAAAATGGTCCTTTTATAGCTGTTAACTGCGGTTCATTACCGAAAGAATTAATGGAAAGTGAATTGTTCGGTTATGCTGAAGGAGCGTTTACAGGTGCACGGCGCCAAGGATATAAAGGGAAATTCGAACAAGCAGACGGAGGAACAATATTTTTAGATGAAATTGGTGAAGTGCCACCAGAGATGCAAGTAGCATTATTGCGTGTTTTACAAGAACGAACAGTAAACCCAATTGGCAGTTCAAAAGAGATACCAGTAAATATTCGTATTGTTACTGCGACACATAAAGATCTATTGCGATTAGTAGAAGAAGGGAAATTCCGTCAAGATTTATATTATCGCTTACATGTTTATCCACTATATGTCCCATCGTTAATAGAAAGAAAAGAGGATATTCCATACTTCATAAAACATTTTTGCAAACGAAAGAATTGGAATGTTGTATTTCCAAAAAGTATTTGTAATCAATTTTATCAGCATACATGGCCCGGAAATATTCGAGAATTATTAAATGTATTAGAACGCATCTACATTTTGTCGCAAGGACGAGAAATATGTGAAAAACAAATCTCTTTTTTATTACAAACAATGATGGGAAATCAACATCAACTTGCATTGCAAGAAGAAAATAAAACAGAGAACACATTAAATTTCCGTGAAAAAATACAGCGTGATAGCATGATTGAAGCGTTAGAAAAGACAAATGGAAATGTTTCATTAGCTGCAAAACTTTTAGATGTACCTCGAAGTACATTTTATAAACGAATGCAAAAATATAAGTTATAAAGTAGATTTTTGTAATCTACTTTTTCTTTGTGGGCTCATGTTCTGTCGGAATGTGCGCTTACCGGGGAAATAATAGAATAGTTAGAAATTAATTTCCGGAAGGAGGACTTAGGTGAAATATATTGAAATTGGTATTGGGAATACGTGGTTCGTTCGAACAGAAACTGAAAATAAAGATGGAACTGAATTTGAAGAACGAGGAATTATAAAACCTATTTATTTTGAGTCTTTATATGTACGAGTGTGGTTTCGAAAAACGTGTTTAATTTTTGATACGAAAGAAGGGTTTAAAAAAGTTAAGAAGAGGAGGATTGAATATAAATTTATAGTTGGAATTGTAAGTAGACTGAATGAAGAAAAAGTACGCTAGTTGGCACCTGTAATTTAAGGAGCTATCAATATACAACTGATGAACCAATACCGCGATTTCTTAAAATAGATTACAGTATGAAGAAGTTTTTTACGTACAGTATTACACTCGATGTAATTTCGTCATGAAGACCTCTTAAAGAGTGTGAAATGTTTGAATGGAGAGGAAGCTATTCGTCTTCAGTTGTGCTTATTGTTTTTAGGAGAATACCATATTTTAAACCGACTAACTTTTTAGATGTGTATGCAATTGAAGCACTAGAACGTTTTATAATCGCATATGAAGGAACGATTGAATAAACCATTACTTAACATTTGGGGTAATGGTTTATTTTTATAAAGATTTCTCGTTAAATATTTCAGTAATTGGGGATTTATCTTTCTTATCTTGATAGAAATGTGGCGGTACCCCTTAAGGTAATGATAAAAAAATAGGAGAGATTATTATAAAAGATTAAATTTTCAGAATTATTATTGAGTTTTTTAGTAATATGTGTTAATCTTCTATCAATCGCAAATGTGAAGTTTAGACTTCGTGTTTTCGATTGATAGAAGTTTTAAATTCATTTAGGAAGGATGACATGTTTGGATCTGAAAAAAATTATTCAACAGGAATATAATCAACTTTCTAAAGGTCAACAAAAAGTTGCTAAATATTTATTAGAACAACCAGGCGAATTTGCTGTTAAATTAGCAAGTGAGATTGGTGAGCAAGTTGGAGTCAGTGAAACAACGGTGATTCGTTTTTGTTACTCTATAAAACTATCGGGATTTTCTGAACTTCAAAAAATGGTTCGGGAGCAACTTCTTTTAATGCAAAGCAGTCTTGGACAATACTTTTCTAGCAAACTCGAGTTAGCTGAACAACCTCATTTTTATGCAAAAGTCATGGAACGAGATTGTCAATATATACAACAAACAATCAATAATATTGATGAAAATGAGATTGAACAGGTTGTTGATCAATTAATAAAAACGGAGAAAATCTATGTTTTAGGGTTAAAATCTTCTTTTTCTGCAGCTAATTGGCTTACAATGACTCTTGGTTTAGTGAGGGGAAATGTTCAAATTCTTCATCCGGAAACAAACGATTTGCTTTGTACTTTAAGCGAGATGGATCATCGATCAACTTTAATTACTATTTCGTTTCATCGTTATTTGAAAGAAACAATTAAAGTGGCTGAGATGGCTAAGGAGCAAGGAGCTTTTGTGATTGGAATTACTGATTCACCACTTGCTCCAATTAGGGAATATGCAGATGCTATTTTTTCCATGTATTCATCTGAGAGGTCAACGATTGATGCTACTCCGGTACTGTTTTCGTTTTTGAATGCTATTGTTGCCGGTGTTTCTATCAAAGATAAAGAGCGATTTGAAAAGCGTAAGGACCGATACGAAAAGCTGAATGGAGATTACTTTTTTGTATAAAGTGAGGAGAAGAAAAATTGAAGGAATATATACAAGAACTTAAGTCGACGATTGATTCAGTCTACGAATACTTACATAATCATCCAGAAATTAGTTGGAAGGAGTATAAAACAACGGCATATATACAACGTTTTTTACAAGAACGGGGCTTTATTGTGCAAACCTTTGATGATTGTCCAGGTCTTGTCAGTGAGGTAGGAACCGGAGACTTTTGCATTGCTTTACGTACAGATATGGATGCGCTCTGGCAAGAGGTTGATGGTCAATTTCAAGCGAAACATTCTTGCGGTCACGATGCACATATGGCCATAGTTCTTGGTACAATGCTTTTATTTCAAAAGTTAGATGTTTCCACTGTTAAACTTAAATTCATTTTTCAACCTGCGGAAGAAAAGGGAACAGGCGCATTAAAAATGATTGAAAAAAACGTGTTGGATGATGTGCATTTTTTATATGGTGTTCACCTTAGACCAATTCAAGAATTACAAGATGGTCAAGCTATACCTGCAATTTATCATGGGGCAGCAAAATTTATAGTAGGTGAAATCCATGGTGAAGATGCACATGGAGCACGACCACATCTGGGGCAAAATTCGATTGAAATTGGGGCATCTATAATTAATGAAATGAAAAGCATTCATTTAGACCCGATGGTGCCTTACACCGCGAAAATGACAAAGTTCTATGCCGGGAGTGAGGCAGGAAATATTATTCCAGGTAAAGCATCATTTAGTATAGATTTGCGTGCGCAAACAAATGGAGTCATGAATGAACTTACCGAAAAAATCGAGAATATTGTTAAGAGTATGGAAAAGATTTATGGGGTTGAAATTGAGCTAGAAACAAAAGCGAGTGTAGCTGCCGCTGAGGTAAATAAAGAAGCTCAGCATTTCATGAAAAAAGCGATTGTGGAATCCTTAGGTGAGCAACTGCTTCGAGAGCCTATAATTACTTCAGGTGGGGAAGATTTTCATTTTTATACGTTGAAAAATCCAACCGTTAAAGCAACTATGTTGGGATTAGGGTGCGATTTGCAGCCAGGACTTCATCATCCGCAGATGACCTTTAATCAAAATGCTATATATACTGGTATGGAAATTCTAGCAAGGACAGTATTAAATACAATAAAAGCATATAAAACGGGGGAGTTAGCGTGAATTCAACAATTGAAATACGTGAATTAAACAGTTATCACGAGATGAAGTTTGTGCAAAACCTTGAAAAAGATGTATGGAATATGGAACCAATTCCTCTTCACCAAATAATTACAGCTTCCCAAAATGGAGGTCTTTTACTAGGAGCTTTTGTAAATGAGGAAATGATTGGATTTTGCTACAGTTTTCCTGGTTTTCTTGAAGGACAAAACTATCTATGTTCCCATATGCTTGGTATTCATCCAAGTCATCAAGGAAAAGGAGTTGGAGTTAGACTAAAACAAGTTCAAAAAGAACTTGCTTATGAAAAGGGATATAACTTAATCACATGGACGTATGATCCACTTGAAACACGAAATGCGTATTTAAATTTATCGAAGTTACGTGCTTTTTGTTCTACATATATGGAAAATTGCTATGGAGAAATGGAAGATAACTTGAATCGAGGACTTCCTTCGGATCGTTTTAAAGTTGAATGGTGGATTAATAGTTCTCATATTTCTAAACGGCAAGAGGATTATATGAAACAAGCGCAACATATTTTTCAGTGGATACAATCGAAGAATCATTTGCCAAAACTTATAAATATTGAGCAAGGTCTACATTGTATTGCTACTATGGATCAACCTATATTAGTACCGGTACCATCTAGCTTTCAACAAGTGAAAAATAAAGATTATGAACTTGCAATTGATTGGCGTTTTAAAACGAGAGAAATCTTTCAAACTTTATTTTCATATCAGTATGTTGCTGTTTCATTAATAAAAGATACTAATGAACTTGTGCACTATTATGTTTTTGTCAAGCAACAAGACTTAGAGAAGAACGGAATTATGAGAAGGATTCAATAGCGGAGGATAAAAATACACTTATACTTATCTAAATATAGAGGGGGAAATGAAAAATGATAGTAAAAGAGATTATTTTACGACGTATAAAAATGCAATTGAAAGCGCCGTTCACGACAAGTTTTGGAACATTCCAAGACAAAGAGTTTCTCTTGCTTGAAGCGAAGGATGAAAACGGTATTAGCGGATGGGGAGAATCGGTTGCATTTCATTCGCCCTGGTATAACGAAGAAACTCTAAAGACAAATTGGCATATGTTAGAAGATTTTATTATTCCTAGTATACTCAATAAAGAAATTGAACATCCACAGGAAGTATTTGAACGCCTATCATATATTCGTAAGAACAATATGGCAAAGTCTGCTATTGAGGGTGCTATTTGGGACTTATATGCAAAGCAAAAAGGAATTCCGCTCGCATTCGCCCTTGGTGGAGAGAAGAAAGCAATAGAAGTTGGGATTAGTATTGGCATCCAGGAAAAGGTTGACGATTTACTTCAATTGGTTGATGAGTATGTTAATGAAGGATATAAAAGAATGAAAATAAAAATAAAACCGGGTTGGGATGTCGAGGTGATCAGGGAAGTCCGGAAACAGTTTCCTAATGTTCCATTGATGGCTGATGCCAATTCTGCCTATCGACTAAAAGATATAGAACGATTAAAAGAGCTTGATGAATTCGATTTAATGATGATTGAGCAACCTTTAGCCTCAGATGACATCGTTGATCATGCGCAGTTGCAAAGGGAACTTTTAACTCCAATTTGTCTGGATGAGAGTATTCATTCTTATGAGGATGCTAGAAAAGCAATTGAACTAGGAAGTTGTAAGATTATCAATATAAAAATTGGAAGAGTTGGAGGGCTAACTGAGTCTAAACAAATACATGATTTGTGCCAGGAACAAGGTATTCCAGTTTGGTGCGGTGGTATGCTGGAATCGGGTATAGGGAGAGCACATAATATTGCTTTAACAACATTATCAAACTTTATTATGCCTGGCGATACTGCAGGATCTTCTCGCTATTGGGAGCAAGACATTATAGAACCTGAGGTAGTTGTTGAAAATGGAATGATTATCATTCCAGAGCGACCAGGGATTGGCTATGAACCAGATCGAGAAATGATTAAGCGATTTACAGTTTTTGAAAAAAAATATATTTAATATAGCTAAAGGGAGGACATGTTCCTCCTGGTCTTTATTTACATTAACTTATCAGAAAATTCAGATTAAAAAGGAGGTAAGTATGAAGGAAAGTACTCGAATTGCAGGAGCATTTATTGGTTTAATTGTCGGAGCAGGATTTGCTTCAGGACAGGAGGTTTTACAATTTTTCACAAATTTCGGATGGGTAAGTATTCTGGGAGCATGTGTTGCAACTATTCTTTTTGCATTTTTAGGAATGAATTTAACTCAACTGGGCAGTCGTTTACAGACAAATTCTCATAAAAATGTGATTTACTACATTTGCGGCTCATACCTCGGTATAGTTGTTGATATAATCATAACATTTTTCTTATTTGGTGTAACAGCTGTCATGATGGCTGGGGCAGGTTCGATTTTTGAACAGCAGTTTGGTATTCCAAGTATTATCGGTAATATTATTATGACTGTATTAACTATTGTAACAGTTTGTTTTAATATTCAAAGGGTTATTTCGATAATTGGGCTTGTTACACCGTTTTTACTTGTGCTTGTTATCATCATTGCTGTTTATTCTTTTATTACAATGGATATGGGTTTTAATGAATTGCAACAAATCGCAGATAAACAAAACGCAGCTGCATCTAATTGGGGATTAGGAGCGTTATTATACGTTTCATATAACATTGCCGCAGGTGCTGCTATGCTTATCGTGATGGGAGGAACGATAAAAGATGAAAAAAAAGCGGGATTTGGAGGGATATTCGGTGGTATAGGATTAGGCATCCTTATTTTACTTATTAATCTTGGTATGCTCACTAAACTAAATAAAATTACAGACGTAGATATGCCTATACTATTTTTGGCTAATGAGATTTCTCCAATATTTGGAATGCTGATGTCTATTGTATTATTAGGTATGATTTACAATACTGCAGTAGGAATGTTATATGCTTTCACAGCAAGGGTTATAAAACCAGAATTACCAACATTTAAAATGTTTGTTGTTCTATTTGGAATTGTGGCATTTAGTGCTAGTTTTATCGGATTTACTAAATTAGTAGGAACTATATATCCTATAACGGGCTATCTTGGATTTATTCTTATTGCCTCTATCACCATTACCTGGCTTAGGGGTAAACAGCGAATGAAGAATGCTATTACTAAAATAGACGCTTAATTACAAAATATAGATATTATACGTGAATTTAAGTATTATAAAGAGAGGATTATTTATTTCATTTAGAAACAAATATCCTCTTTTCTATGCATAGTAGAAGTCTTATAAATAAAGTTGCACGAATGCAAACTCAAATAAATTATAGTACTGTATTTGGTTTTGTTGAAAAAAAATTATGTGTTTTATGGAACATCTTCTTTCTTATCATTACTTCTACCGTTTTGGCAAAGTTAAAAACACCTAGCCAGGAGTCTATGAATCAGTATTGTTTCGAATTGGATTTAAAAGGGGTGAAATATATGTCAATCTCATTATATTATAAAAAAATCCGTGAGCAATTAGGCCATGAACTAATTCTAATACCGAGTGTAGCTGCTGTTATTAAAAATGAGCAAGGGAAAATCTTGTTTCAATATCCTGGTGGAGAATACTGGAGTTTGCCAGCTGGAGCAATTGAGCCTGGAGAAACTCCAGAAGAAGCGGTAGTTCGTGAAGTGTGGGAAGAAACAGGGTTGAAAGTGCAAGTAAAAAAACAAAAAGGGGTGTTTGGAGGAGAAGAGTATCGCCATACATATCCGAATGGCGATCAAGTAGAATATATTGTTGTTGTGTTTGAATGTGAAATTACTAGTGGAAAACTGAAATCAATAGATGGTGAATCTTTAAAACTACAATATTTCTCATTATCTGAAAAGCCTTCTTTAGCGCTACCATACCCAAATAATATATTTTTATAGATGTAAAATAGCACACCTTATGTATTGAAGGTGTGCTATTTATATAAACCAGTCGTATACATTTTCGTCAATGTATGCACAATTTCTTCTAGGTCGATCTTTTTATCATTTTGCACAATCGTCCAAAGAAACATCTCATTCATAGCGAACCAAGCACGCGCTACAATTTCTCTATTTAATTCAGTATGTGCTAATCCACTTTTTTGAGAGTATGTAATATCTTGCGTAATACTGTTTATAAAGCGTTCCCGTATCTCGTCCCATTTTTGACGTATCTCTTTTGATAACCCAATTGCTTCTTCTACAACTTGTAAAATTGCTCGTTCTTTCTCTGCTAATTGTAGAAATGCTTTAACTTGATTTTGAATCATTGTACGTGCTTCTTCTGTCGTTTGAGGCGAAAAAGAGCGCTCAGCAATATCATAAAATTGATTCATAACATCTTCCATTAAAACGATGAGGAGATCATCTTTGTTTTTAAAGTATACATATGCCGTGCCATAACCAGTTTCTGCATGTTTAATAATTTGTGTAATTGTCGTTTTTTGAAATCCGTTACGAATAAAAATAGTGTAACCAGAGTGTAATAGTTTCTTCTTTGTTTCTAAGGAGCGGTGTTTTCTTGATGAAAGAGTCGTGTTTTTCAAAGAATCACCTCTTTATACTGAAATATCTGAAAATATAACTGTATTGTAAAAGAAATTCATATATAAAGTCAACTGACATAATATCATTGACGTTATATCAACTAAGGTGATATATTTCAATTAGTTAGAATAAAAAGAAAATTAAGAGAAGGTGACACCATGTATACAGAACCATTTCAACCAACTTATGAGTATGCGCTTGAATGTGATAAACATGATGAACTGAAAGATTTTCAAACTGAATTTTATAAAAAAGAAGGAACAATATATTTAGATGGAAACTCATTAGGGCTACTTTCAAAGAGAGCAGAGAAATCATTACTTACTTTGCTAGATTCATGGAAAGAGTATGGCATTGACGGCTGGACCGAGGGTGAGCATCCGTGGTTTTTCCTTTCGGAGAAATTAGGTGAATTGACTGCACCTCTTATTGGAGCTTTACCAGAAGAAACTATTGTAACCGGTTCCACGACAACGAATATTCATCAAGTAATCGCAACTTTCTATGAGCCGAAAGGAATTCGCACAAAAATTCTTGCGGATGAGTTAACATTCCCGTCTGATATATATGCACTTCAAAGTCAAATTCGTTTAAAAGGCTTAGATCCAGATGAGCATTTAGTACGAGTAAAGAGCCGAGATGGTAGAACACTTTCTGAAGATGATATTATTCATGCAATGACAGATGATATCGCGTTAATTTTATTACCTTCTGTACTATATAGAAGTGGCCAAATTCTTGATATGGAACGTTTAACAGCGGAAGCACATAAGCGTGGTATTCATATCGGGTTCGATTTATGTCACTCAATCGGTTCTATTCCGCATCATTTCAAAGAGTGGGATGTTGATTTTGCTATTTGGTGTAATTACAAATACTTAAACGCAGGACCTGGTGGTGTTGCCGGCCTTTATGTAAATAAAAAACATTTTAATAGACTTCCAGGCTTGTCTGGCTGGTTTAGTTCTAGAAAAGATAAGCAGTTTGATATGGAACATACATTAACAGCTGCTGATCATGCAGGTGCGTATCAAATTGGTACACCGCACGTATTAAGTACTGCACCTTTAATCGGTTCACTTGAAATATTTAAAGATGCTGGTATAGAACGTTTACGTGAAAAATCCTTACATATTACAAGATACATGCTTAATTTAATTGCTCACGAATTAAGTGATTTTGGATTTACAATTGGAAATCCATTAGAGGATGAAAAACGAGGCGGGCATATTTATTTAGAGCATGCAGAAGCAGCACGTATATGTAAAGCGTTAAAAGCAAATGGAGTAATTCCAGATTTTAGAGCGCCAAATGGAGTGAGACTTGCGCCAGTTGCTTTATATAACACATACGAAGAAGTGTGGAAATCTGTACAAATATTAAAGAAAATCATGAAAGATGAAGAGTATAAGCAATTTGAAAATAAGCGAGAGGTTGTGGCATAAGTATGAAAACATCAGAGTGGATTGATATTTCACAACCGCTAAATAATGATATTGCTACTTGGCCAGGGGATACACCGTTCTCGTATGAAGTATCATGGTCAAAAGAAGAGAGTGGCTCAGTAAATGTCGGAAAGTTAACGATGAGTATTCATACAGGTACTCATATTGATGCACCGTTTCATTTTGATAATGATGGAAAGAAAGTGTTAGATTTAGATATCCAAGTTTATGTCGGACCTACGCGAATCATTGACGTTTCTAATCTTGAAAGCATTGGGAAAAAGGAATTAGAGAAATTTCATTTAGAAGGCGTAGAACGCTTGTTGTTACGCACATCTTCACATGGTAAAGCGAATGAATTCCCAGATATAATCCCGCATTTACGTGCGGATATAGCACCGTTTCTTTCAGAAAAAGGTATACGTTTAATCGGGGTGGATGTACCATCAGTTGATCCATTAGATGATAAAGAATTAGCAGCGCATCATCAATTGTTTAAACATGGTATACACATTTTAGAAAATGTCGTACTAGATCATGTAGCAGATGGCGATTACGAACTAATCGCATTACCACTTGCCTTATCAGATGCAGATGGAAGTCCAGTTCGAGCAGTTATTAGACCAATATAAGTAGAAATATATATAAAGGGGCGTTTTGCTAATATGAAAGAAAATGAAAAGGTAATTATGGAAAAAGGGATTCATACGGACTTTAAAGAGAATATGACGTACGGGGAATATTTACAATTAGATAGTTTACTATCTTCTCAAAAGAGATTATCAGACCACCATGATGAAATGTTGTTCATCGTTATTCACCAAGCAAGCGAACTTTGGATGAAGCTTATTTTACATGAGTTAAACGCAGCAATTGAATCTATTAAACAAGACAAATTACAACCAGCTTTTAAAATGTTAGCACGTGTATCAAAAATTCAATCACAAATCATTCAATCTTGGGATATTCTTGCGACATTAACGCCGTCAGAGTACATTGAGTTTCGTGACTCGCTCGGTCAAGCTTCAGGTTTTCAATCGTATCAATATCGTATGATTGAGTATGCACTTGGTTATAAAACGCCGCATGCCTTAAAAATTTATGAAAAAGATCCAGAATTACACGCTCGACTTCATACGGCGCTACATGCACCAAGTTTGTATGATGTCGCAATTCAAGCTCTTGTAAAAGAAGGATTTCCTATTCATAAAGATGTGTTGAATCGGGATATTACGCAGCCTTATGAAGAAGACGCTACAGTAGAAGCGGCATGGCTTGAAGTGTATGCGGATGTAAAAAAATATTGGGATTTATACCAACTTGCTGAAAAATTAATTGATATCGAAGATTGGCTACAACAATGGCGTTTCCGTCATATGAAAACAGTAGAACGTATTATCGGACATAAAATGGGAACAGGTGGCTCTTCTGGTGTATCTTATTTAAAACGAGTACTTGATCAACGCTTCTTCCCAGAGCTTTGGAATGTTCGCACGAAATTATAAAAACAAACCTGTCAGTTCATTACTGGCAGGTTTGTTTTTTATTTGAACACAAGTATGTTTTAATTAAAGCTACAAGATATAATAAATTAGGTAATGATTTAATTGGAGGTAAAGTATTGGATTTCAAGCAGCTAGAAAATAAATTTGAAAAGAAAAAAGTAAATACATTTCTTGTTTATCAAAAAGGTGAGTTAACGACTGAATATTATAAAACGTTAGAATGCGAAAATAATGTATTTAAAATAAATTCGATTACAAAAAGCATTGTATCTATATTAATTGGTATTGCAATTGATAAAGGCTATATAAATGATATACATACACCGATTACAGAGTGGATTGAAAATATACCTGAGGGAAAACATGATTTGACGCTTTATCACTTATTAACAATGACTACTGGTGAGGAGTGGAAAGAGTTTGGAAATGGAGTAGTATTCCCGAATGACTTTGTAGAATCAGCGAACTGGGTGCAATATATATTAGAAAAACCAATAATTGAAGAACCCGCTACAAAAATGAATTATAACTCAGGTTCTTCGCATTTGCTTAGCTACATTATCCAAAAAGCTACTGGAATATCGACAGAGCAGTTTGCAAAAAGATATGTATTTGATCCATTAGAAATTACCGAATATGAGTGGCAGCAAGATCCCCAAGGAATATATGTCGGTGGTTTCGGTATGAAAATGAAATCAAAAGACTTATTAAAGCTAGGAATATTATGTTTACAAAATGGATATTGGCAGGGGAATGAAATTGTATCATCGAAATGGTTAGAAGAATCAAGTACACCTCTATTTGAAACGTATGAACATGTCGGGGCGTATGGATATCACTGGTGGGTATTGAATAACGAAAGATTTCACATACCGTACTGTATGTACTTTGCTATGGGATATGGCGGGCAATATATCGTTATCATTCCGCAGTTAGAGGTAGCTGCTGTAATAAGTAGTCATATGCCTAAACGTGGACTTGTTCCATTAAATTTATTTATTGAACATATACAAGAGAATTGTAATTTTCAGTAAGGGCACAAGTAAATCCATTTAATCCAGTTCAATTGTTTTATTTCTTCACAATTGAAAGTAATTTAGAAATGAAAACCTCACTGTTTATATTATAAACAGTGAGGTTTTCATTTTATCTACTCGTCTTCTGAAATGACACCTTAATAAATTTCTCCGTCTTCGTTTCAAATTCTACATCAACAAAAACGCCATATTCTTTTCCGTCCTCACGTAGCCATAATTTAAATTTTTCAACTGTTATTTGAACGGTTTTTGGTTTTCTACCTATATGAAGGTAATCAATAATCTCTGCTTTTGGGTATTGTTCTTTCGTTTTTTCTACAGCAAGCTTACCCCATTTCGCATACGGCGGCTGTGCATGAACAATTGCTGAGCCTGTATATACATTTGAACATATTGTTAGGAACAGAATAACGAGTGCGACACGCTTTAACAATTTTTTCATAATGAAC
Organism: Bacillus sp. FSL W8-0519; assembly: GCF_038005585.1. Taxonomy (NCBI): domain Bacteria; kingdom Bacillati; phylum Bacillota; class Bacilli; order Caryophanales; family Bacillaceae; genus Bacillus; species Bacillus sp. FSL W8-0519. Next base: position 2,656,960 of record NZ_JBBOTL010000001.1, on the reverse strand, counting down.
TCCTTTTACCTTTTTTTATATTGTTTACATACTTTTTCAACGATATTAGTTTGGATTTTTTTGTCTTCATTACATAAAAGCGAGCCTTTTACAAAACATAACCAAGAAATCATTTACATAATTAAGGAGGGAAAATTATGCGCCAAAAACCTGTTTTTAAAATAGCAGTTTTGCTTGCGTTCATAGGACTGTCTTTCATGGTCAGTAGTATACAACTAAAAAATGTAGAAGCCTTTTCTAATCAAGTCATTCAAAGGGGAGCATCTGGTGAAGATGTCATTGAACTGCAATCTCGTTTGAAATATAACGGATTTTATACGGGAAAAGTAGATGGTGTTTTCGGATGGGGTACATACTGGGCACTTCGGAATTTTCAAGAGAAATTTGGTTTACCGGTTGATGGTTTAGCTGGAGCTAAAACGAAGCAAATGCTCGTGAAGGCAACGAAGTATGATAAGTCAACTGCTAATAAAGGAACGACAACGAATAAAGGAAATAGTGGAGGTACTGCACAAGAAAATAAACCACCTCAAAATAAAGGGACAAATGTTCCAAATGGTTATTCTCAAAATGATATACAGCTCATGGCAAACGCAGTATATGGAGAGTCTCGTGGGGAGCCGTACTTAGGACAAGTTGCAGTCGCTGCAGTTATTTTAAATCGTGTTACAAGTGCATCATTTCCAAATACTGTTTCGGGTGTGATTTTTGAGCCAAGAGCATTTACAGCGGTAGCAGACGGACAAATATATTTAACACCAAATGAAACAGCGAAAAAAGCTGTATTAGATGCAATTAATGGATGGGATCCAACAGGAAACGCATTGTATTATTTCAATCCAGATACTGCAACAAGTAAATGGATTTGGACTCGTCCACAAATTAAAAAGATCGGGAAACATATTTTCTGTAAATAGAGCGGAGGTGGAACTATGTTACGAGGTATTATAATCGTATTATTAACAGTTGGTGTAGTTGGAACTGGATACTGGGGCTATAAAGAGCACCAAGAAAAGAATGCAGTATTAATTCGAGCAGAAAATAGCTATCAACGTGCGTTTCATGATTTAGCGTATGAGGTTGATTTATTGCACGATAAAATTGGAACAACGCTTGCGATGAATTCGCGCGCATCTTTATCGCCTGCATTAGCAGATGTATGGAGATTAACATCGGAAGCTCGTTCGGATGTAGGACAACTTCCTTTAACATTAATGCCTTTTAATAAAACGGAAGAATTTTTAGCGAATATCGGTGATTTTAGTTACCGTGCAGCCATTCGTGATTTAGAAAAAGAACCATTAAATGATCAAGAATACAAAACGTTGCAAACTTTATATTCCAATGCAGGGAATATACAAGATGAACTAAGAAAAGTGCAACATCTTGTTTTGAAAAACAATTTACGCTGGATGGATGTTGAGATGGCACTCGCATCAAATCGTGATCCTGCAGACAATACAATTATTGACGGGTTAAAAACAGTAGAAAAAAATGTAACATCGTATTCATCTACAAACTTCGGACCTACCTTTACAAGTGCACAAAAAAATAAAAAAGGTGGATTTGAAGCAGAAGGAAAAGCAATTTCAAAAGATGAAGCGGCGAAAATTGCAAAATCGTTTTTAAATTTAAAAGGAAATGAAAAAGTAGAAGTCGAGAAAAGCGGAAAAGGTGCGAAAGAATCTTTCTATAGTGTGAAAATTAAAGACGAGGCAACGAATAATGAGTTTTATATGGATATTACCGGAAAAGGCGGATATCCAATTTGGGTTATGAATAATCGAGAAATTAAAGAACAGAAAATTAGTTTAAACGATGCAGGAAGTAAAGGTTTGAAATTCTTAAAGGACCATAAGTTTCATAATATGGAGCTTTATGATAGCTCACAATATGATAATGTTGGAGTATTTACGTATGTAGTAAATGAGAATGGCGTACGAATTTATCCAGAGGCAATTCAAATGAAAATTGCTTTAGATGACGGTTCTATCGTCGGATTTTCGGCGAAAGAATATTTAGCATCACATCAAAAACGAACAATCCCTTCGGCAAAGCTAACTGCAGCAGAAGCAAGAAAGAAAATAAACCCTGATGTAAAGGTAATGGAAGAGCGAAAAGCAATGGTAGTAAACGATTTGCATAACGAAGTACTTTGCTATGAATTTGTAGGTACTTTAGGGAAAGATACGTACCAAATTTTCATCAATGCAAATAGCGGAGCAGAAGAAAAAGTGAAGAAAATGCAAGCTGTTGAAAAAATTTATGATTAAACTTTAATGGTAAAGTGGTGAGAATAATGAAGATTTTAATATATATGTTGATGGTTTGTTTTTTAATAACTGGATGCAGTATTGGAAAAAAGGATAATCCAAACGAAAAGCCCGAGCAAAAAAATGTTTCAATGAAAAATGTTAATTATACAAATAAGTCAAATAAGCCAAATGAAAAAGCAGCGGACCATTTAGCGTCTTTAGCGGCAAGTGTGCCAGGTGTGAATGATGCGACAGCGGTAGTAGTTGGGAAATATGCTATCGTAGGAATTGATGTAAAAGCGAAACTAGATCGAACACGTGTTGAATCCATTAAATACTCTGTTGCAGAAAGTTTGAAAAACGATCCTGATGGTGCTAATGCAGTTGTTGTAGCAGATGTTGATACGTATGAACGACTGAAACAAATTGGAAAGCAAATTAAAAAAGGAAAAACAGGCGAAGGTATACTGGATGAGTTAGCAGCAATTGTTGGCCGTGTAATGCCACAAGTTCCAAATGACATGATTGAAAATAAAGAAACGAATCCAATTCAAGATAATGATAAACAATTACCAAAAGATGAAGAGCAAGAACTGAGAAAAGAACAGAATGACCAATCAAATAATCATTTAAATAAATAAATTTAACAGTAACCCTGTACTAAATTGTACAGGGTTTTTCAATATAATATTAAATATTCAGTTTATTTTTAAGGGAATATATGGTTTAATTATTATGGGAGGGACAACTGTTATGATGAAAAAAAGCACATTAATATTATGTAGTTTATGCTTAGGTTTCAGTATGACAGCGTGTGAACAGAAGAAAGAAGTAAAAAAGCACACAGCGACTTCTTCTACTGTGATGGAAAATCAAAAGAAAAAATCTATCAATATAAATCATTTCTCCAATATAAATGAAGGAATGACTTATAAAGAAGTGAAAGATTTAATTGGTTTTGAAGGGGATTTACTCATAGAAGAAGGGGTGGAACATTCTACACAAATTAAGCAAATTTTTGCTTGGAAGGGAAGCAATCCAACTGCATTAGTTGAAATTACATTTTTAGATGGCAAAGTACATTCTAAAGTGCAGCAAGGTTTAAGTTAATAAGTAAAAAATGGGAGAGTTTATCATGAACATACATACAGGGGAGATTCAATTAGTTCCGTATAAAGAGGAATATAAAGAAGTTATAGAAACATTTACTTTACCAAGTGAACAAGTTCAATTTACGTCGGACCCAGCTGAATTATTGAAAAAAGCAAAAAATGATCGTACAAAAAATGTCATTGTTATTTTAGATTACAATGGGGTACCTGTTGGTCTTTTTGCATTGCAAACAGGAGATAGAGTACAGGAATTCACAGAAAATGAGAACGCTTTACTTTTAACTTCATTTTCTATAAATCACAATAGACAAAGGAAGGGATACGCTAAAAAATCACTGGCACTATTACAAGAGTTTGTACAACGTTATTTTTCGATGAAAAATGAAGTTGTACTTGCTGTGAATGAAAAAAATATTCCAGCACAAAATTTATATAAAAAAGTTGGTTTCCAAGATAAAGGACTTAGAAGAATGGGACCAATTGGTCAACAAATTATAATGCATTTACCTATCATAAAATAATGAGAAGAAAAACTTACTCTTGCATAGTAAAGTAGTAAGTTTTTTTATTTGGAACAATATATGTTGTAAAATATATAAATAAACGAAATAGAAATGAAGGAAATACAAATGAATCAAGTTAGAAAATGGAATATTATTGGTGGAAGGGTGATAAAAACAGGAATTGCGGTTTTTCTTACAGTTCTAGTTTGCGAATTTTTCAATATACCAACTATTTTTGCTGTTATTACAGCAATTGTAACAATTGAGCCAACCGCAACGGATTCTATAAAAAAAGGACTAGTTCGTTTTCCAGCTTCAACAATTGGATCAGCGTATGCAATGACTTTCACATTTTTCCTAGGTCATCAGGCGCTTTCTTATGCGTTAGCGGCAATGTTTACAATCGTTACATGTCAAAAACTAAGGCTACACGCAGGAACGTTAGTCGCAACTTTAACTGCTGTTGCAATGATTCCCATTACGGCAGATCATTATTTTACTGCATTTTTAATTCGATTAGCTACTACATCTACTGGTATTATAGTGTCTACTTTAGTGAATTTTTTCATCTTACCACCACACTATGTTAAAACAATTTCGGGATGTACAGAAGAGCTATTTGTTAAAACGGCAAATGTTATGGAGGAATGGCTTACTGCGTTAATGGATGGGAAAGTTATAAAAAAGGAGACAACCTATACTCTTTCTAAATTAACTGTATTATTACATAAAGCAGTACAATTTGTTCAATATGAGCAAAAAGATTGGAAATACCATCGACATACAAAAAAAGAAATGAGAAGCTTTTTACTTGTACAAAAGCAACTTCATTTATTACAGCAAATTATTTATCATATAGATAATTTAGCTCGAGCACCAATTGAAACATGTGATTGGTCACAAAATGAAAAAGAAATTTTACGACGAACAATTCATTCTATAATTTCTATATTAAGAAATCATTGTGAAAAAATAGATGAGGAACATTTTAAACTGATTGATGAATTAGATAAGCAATTTTGGACTAATAAAAATGATTTAGCACATTGTAAACCGAATCAATATCATCATCATTTTTCAAGTGAATCTATCATTTTATTTGAGATATTATCTATACATGATATGTTAGAGGAATTAGAACAAATATTCGAGAAATATGAGAGTGACAATCAACTTAATTGCTCAGTTCATTAAAATGCGGAGGATTGATATGACAATTTATATTGCATTACTAAGAGGAATCAATGTAGGCGGGCATAAGATAATCAAAATGGCTGATTTAAAACAAGCGTTTGAATCAATAGGGTTGAAACAAGTGAAAACATATATTCAAAGTGGGAATATCGTGTTCGAATCTGAAAAAGATATTGATTTTCTAAACAAACGAATACAATCTGAAATTAAAAACGTTTTTGGTTTTGATGTTCCGGTTATGTTAAGAACACATGAGGAATTTATAAACATTACAAAAAGATGCCCCTATGAAGTCAATTCATTGCGAGAAGGCGAAAGTATACATATTGCCTTCTTAGCACATGAACTTTCTAAAACAGAAAAAGATCAGCTACTTATGCAAAAAAATGAGATTGAAGATTGTTGTATTCATGAAAAAGTTGTGTATTTATTTTTCAAAAATAGCATTCGAAACTCTAAATTAATGAACCAGTTTCAGAAGTTGCATACACCAGCTACAGTAAGAAATTGGCGGACTGTGAATAAATTAAAAGCGATTGTAGAGAGTATATAACTATAAAAAGAAGAGGTTTTCTGTCTATAGAAAACCTCTTCTTTTTATTTATATTGTTTCGCTACAATGAGTTCAATGATAGGATAAATAAAGAATGAAGAGCACAGTGCAATAAAAAGAGGGAAGTTTTTAACCCCATCTAAATTAGCTCCCATAGAAAACCCTTCAGAGAAGAGTAATATAAGGAACATTACAACTACGAGCGTAAAATATGCAATTTTAGAGCTTTTATATGTAATTTGTTGTCCCATTTCATCTTGACTTTCTTCTGATACACCGTGAGGATCTCCCCATGTAATATGATTGATAAGGTAGCTAATTATTATAGCACTAGTGAAAATTGTGCCACCTAAAATTTCACCTTCAGCGATGTATTTATAAACTCCATGTATAAGCACTCCAAGTAATGATAAAACGATAATTATGAAAATAAATTTTTTATGGTTCAATTTAAAAATGGCACCTCCATTGTTGTAAAAAACTCTTTACAACTATAGTATAAAATTGGGAAAGTTTAATGTCAAATACTTTTTACACACAGAGCCGCGAAAATGATATTTTGTATGTACGGTTAATAAAAAATTATATTACATTTGAATGTAAAAGAATGGGCTCGCATATATTTGGAAGGGATGTCAGATTAATTTAGGGGGTAGTTATGTCTATTCTTTTAAAAGCTGGTGCTGATGCAGGAAATAATGGTTTGAAGTTAATGGTGAAAGGGCAAGATCCTATTTTTATTCCGAGTATATATGCTTTATATATAGGAGAGCCTACAGGACTTTTAGATGAGGAAGATGTTTCATTATCTGAATTAGAAAATCACATTGACGTGACCATTAGTTCTCCATCGTTAATGTTAAATAATGTGCGGTATATCGTTGGAGAAAAAGTCATTCAAGATCAATTAAAAGGTACTGAGGTTGAGAAGAAATCGAATAAGTCAACTGATGAGTTAATGGTTATTACGATTCTATCTGGTTTAGCCGTAAGTGCTATGCGTCAAAGTCCAACTTCTAGCCATATTAACATTCGATATGATTTATCTGTTGCTCTCCCTATGCAGCTTATTACACAAGAAATAGCGGCGGAAAATGCGAAACGTTATATGGGGAATCATAAGGTTGTGTTCCATTATCCAAACGGACGTGATGTTACAATTAATATTTCCATCGAATATTGCAAATGCCTACCTGAGGGTGCTTCTGGGACGTGGGGCATTGTATATGATGAAGAAGGAAATGTTGTAAAACATAAAATAGAATGTGAACAAAATAAAGTGTCAGAAATTGATTTTGTTGATAAAACATTATTATCTTTTGATATTGGTGCAGGAACGACAGAAGAAGTCGTTTCACTAGGTGTAAACTTTAGACCACAACTAAGTAAGGGTTTATCGTACGGTGTGAAAGAAACGTTACTACAAATTATTACGAGATGGAACCGGAAGTATCCAACAAAGACAATTGATAGTATTACAGAATTCAATCAAATTTATTTAAATGATAAACACCCTAGAAATGCATTATTAGTTGAGGAATCACAACCAGCACTATTAGGTTTAGCAGCGCGCGTTGCAACGGATATTATTAACAAAATTGATGATATGAAAGACGATCCATATGTTTTTATTTATGGCGGGGGCGCAGTTATCATAAAAAATAGCCTGAAAATGATTTTAAAACAAAAAGGGCGTTTAACAAATGTAATCTTTGTAGATAATCCATTATTTACAAATGCACGTGGGTTATTAGTCTACACTTGTTCGCCAAAATATAGAGAGCATAAGCAAAAAGAGTTAGGATTTACAAACTTAACAATAAGTTAGTTGGTGGAAGTATGCGATCTAGGCGATATAAACGTGGTGACCGAGTAAAAATTAATATTCATAAGTCAGTATCACCTGAAATGCTTGCATGGCTGAATAAACAATCAAATCCAACCAACTTCTTTTTCTTTGCAGCGCAGCAACTTTTTAAACAAGTAGGAGATATTGATGTGTCAAAAGCTATACCAAGTAGCCATGTTTTCTCGTTATACGTTGAGCCATCATCTTTATTAAAAGTAGAAGTTAATCCTTTTAAAAGCTTACCACTAGAAGCAAATAAATCCACCGATAATATAAAAAAAAAATCATGGGAAGCTGTTGATCAATTAGATTGTCCGTTTTTTTAAACATAGAAAAATATAAGTATTGCCCATCACTATACATACGGATACAGTGATGGGCGTTTTTACATGTAAAGATAGGAGGGACACAAATTGCGGCGTGCCCCTCCTATTCATTATTTTTCTATTATTTTGGCTGTATGTTCAGTAACAGTATGAATGATGTCTTCCCAGTCATCAGGATGAATCTCATGTCCAGCGCCTTCAAGAGTTAATAGAGCTGAGTTAGGAATCTCATCGATAAGTGCGAGACCATGTTCAAAAGGGAGTGCGGTATCGTCTGTTCCGTGAATGACTAATGTAGGTGCTTGTATGGAGTGAAGCACCCCTTCATATGCATCATCGCCTTGAAGTAAAGCGTGATTAAACATGCTTAATAAATTGTTAGCTCGTTCAATTTCTTGTTTTACTTGATTATAGACTCTTTTTTCATCAAATGTGCGTTTGGACCCGCATAATAGACGGGACCCTGAAACTAAATATTCTGCTACAATATTTTCATTTGTCCAATCTAAATGCGTGCCATTTGCGTGATGTGTTAAAATTCTTTCATCCATCGGGGGTAAGTCACGTGTGTTATTGTCAGAGCCTATCACACTTGTAGCTAGTAATGTTAATGTTAATATTCTTTCGGGATGTTTTACAGCAGCAATTTGAGCGATCATACCGCCTAAAGACATACCAAATAGATGCGCTTTGTCAATATGATAAGCATCTAGTACCCCAATTGCATCTTCAGCCATATCCGTAACGGAATAATTAGAAGTTCCAGGTTCATATGCGACAGAGCGTCCCACATCACGGTTATCAAAACGAATAACAAATTTCCCCGTGTTAGCCAACTGTTCACAAAATTCTTCATCCCAATAAACCATTGAACACGTAGCACCCATAATTAATAAAATAGCTGGATTTTTAGGGTTTCCAAAGCTTTCTGTACATACATCAATCTCGTTTATTTTAAATATCTTTTCAGTCATAGAGTTCTCTCCATTTCTTTTGAATGTAATTAAACATAAAATTTTGAATGACTCTAAGTTGTGTGTTAGATTTGCTTTGTTTTTTGCGTAATTACCCCCAAAAATAAGTTTATGATAATTTAAGGGGAAAAATTTTGAGAAATAATTGTATGTTATTAAAATAAACAGCAAGGGAGAGGACATGAAAGCAATTGTTATAGATCAATATAGTAGTGTTGAAGAATGAAAAGACAGACCAGTTTTAAAACCAGTTGTTAAGAATAACGAGGTATTAAAATGAAGAAGGCGTTAGAGAAGCTTATATTTTGAGTGAATATAAACATGTTTCATTTTATTCATGATACGGATTGACTTTATTTATTGGAAAGGCGTAATATTATCAAGCTATATGAAAGAGATCTGTAAGAAGAGGGGAGTTATTATGAAAATAAATTGGACTGAAGTAAAGGAAAAAATTCGACCGCAAATTTCAAAACCATCATATGAAACTTGGTTTACGAATACTACTGTTTATTTAGAGGATGATATATTAACAATTTATTGTCCAAATGAATTTGCACGTGACTGGTTAGAATCTCATTATAAAGAATTAGTATTTAATACATTAAGAGAAATGTTTAATACGACGTTTGAAATTCAGTTTGATCTATGTAATGGCGAACCATCTAACTTGAAAGATGTCCAAAAAGAAAAGCTTAGTAGCTGGGATGAAGTAAAGAAAGCGTTAAGACCAAAATTAGCAGAGAAAACATTTATGACGTGGATTAGAAATACAAATGCTACGATAAAAGATAATAAAGTAATAATCTTTTGTGAAGATGCGTTTCATCGTGATTTGCTTGAAGGTGAGTATAAAAATATAATTTCAAGTACCGTACAGAAACTTACTGATGAAGAATATCAAATTTGGTTCGAAATAGGATCAAGCGCTACTTCTAAAGCACAGATCCATCACGTGCAAAATAATCAACGTACTTCCGGACAAGAGGAATCAAAAACAATTTGGAATAAAATAAAAGATAAAATGCAATTAAAAATTTCGAGACCGTCATATGAAACTTGGGTCAAAGAAACGACAGCTAGAATAAATGAAGATTCATTAATCATTTATTTTGAAAACGAATTCCAACAAGAGTGGGTTAAAAAGTCTTATAAAGATTTAATTTCGCAAATAGCTAAAGAGTTAACTGGAAATACATATGAGCTTCAATTTGAATTAAAATCAAATACAAATGCACTAGATAATGCTGGAAAATCAACTGTTAAAGATATCACTTCCGAATTAGGGGAGCAGTTCAAAGTATCCAATAACAGTTTAAAATATAATGATGTAGACGAGAGCAATAAACGCATTCGAGCCCTAGAAGAAAAAATAATGAACTTGGAAAAGATCATTGGTACATTAGTAGAAAAATTAGATGCAGTAGAATTAAAAACACAGTTGGAAAAATAACCAACTGTGTTTTTTTACTTAATTCGCTTTTTTTATAAACCCTTTATAATGACGTTTTACAAGCTGACTTTCTAACGTTTTCATTGTTTCAAGTGCCACACCGACAATGATCAGTAAGCTTGTACCACCAATTTGTGCAGAAGGTGGTAATGTAGCAATCTTTGTGAATACAAGCGGTAAAATTGAAATTGCACCTAAGAAAATTGCACCGATAAATGTTAAACGGTATAAAATTTTCGTTACATATTGTTCTGTTGATTTACCAGGACGAATACCAGGTACATATCCATTTTGCTTTTTCAAATTCTCTGCCATTTGCTCAGGATTTACTTGAATGAATGCATAGAAGTATGTGAAAGCAACGATAAGACCGACATAAAGTGTCATTCCAATTGGATGTGCGAAATCAAGGTTTGCAACTAACCATTTTGATACGCTTGAATCAGGGAAGAGCTGCGCAATTGTACGCGGCGTCATTAAAAATGCGGAAGCAAAGATTACTGGAATTACACCAGCACTATTTACTTTTAGAGGTAAATGAGTGTTTTTTGCTCCTTGATATTGATTGTTTCCTGAAACAGCTTTTGCATATTGAATCGGTATTTTACGCACAGCTTGTTGAATGTAAATAACCCCAACAACTATCGCTAAAATTATAAGACCAATTAAGACCATTTTTATGATGTGCATGAATAATTGATCGCCTGCATTTTGAAATTGTTGTAAATAAATTTGATTCGCAACATTTGGAATCGCTGCTACAAGTCCTGCGAAGATAATCATCGAAATACCATTACCTACTCCGTTAGCGGTAATTTGTTCACCTAACCAAAGTAAAAATGCAGTACCTGCAGTTAAAACTGTTGCAATAAATAAGTATGTAGTCCAGCTTTGATCTGTTATTAATTGTCCACCTGCTATATTATTAAAGCCATAAGACATCCCAATGGCTTGTATGAATGCGAGAATGATTGTAAAGTATCGAGTAAATTGAGCTGATTTCTTACGGCCCATTTCTCCTTGCTTTGCCCATTCCGAAAATTTTGGTATGACGTCCATTTGTAGTAATTGTACTATAATGGAAGCTGTAATATATGGTGTAATACCTACAGCAAAGATTGAGAAGTGTTGCAATGCTCCTCCGCCAAATACGTTTAGCATACCTAAAACGTTAGCTTGATCTTGTACTTTTAATACCTCTGCGTTAGTATGAGGAACTGGAATAAACGTGCCAATTCGAAAAACGATTAACATCGCTAATGTAAAAAGGATTTTCCTTCTTATCTCAGCTACTCTCATGAAATTTGAAATCGTACGAAACATTATATCGCCTCCTATATTTTTATCAGTTTAAAACTGATTATTATATCCCGATGAAGTAACCACAAACCTCCTTCCGCATTAAATTCATTTGACAAATGGAATTTTATACATTTTGTAGTTTTCACGGATATAAAAATATAAGGTATTTTTAGCGAGCTATAAGTTTTTCGTAATCATTCAATACACATAATATATCGAATAAATTAACAAATGTACATACATACGCATGAAAAATGAATAAATAGGGTCATTTTTTACATTTATTTAATGATAATCGAAAGAAGGATGCTTTTAATTATTGTATTTCAAGAAATTTGCTAGGACGATGAAAGGAATTCTATTATGTTATTTAGTATAAAAGTGGCAGGGTATTTTTTATTTATGAAGGAATATATGAAAATAAAGGCTAAATAATTTGAGTAGAGATTTGTTAAAGGGAGTGATGTATATGAAAGTGATTATAAAAAATTTACCATCATTAGAAGTGGCATATATAAGACGAACGGGCAGTTACTTTGAACCACAAGATCATTGGGGAAAGTTATTGAACTGGTCTATTGAAAATAAGCTTTATCCACCGGAGCAATCATTTATCGGAATCTCATTAGATAATCCTGAACTTGTTGCAAGCCATATGTGCTGCCATGATGCTTGCGTGACCATACCTGAAAACTTTGAGAAAGAACAACATGAGGGTGTGCAATTTAAAAGTGTAGATGGAGGTCTATACGCTCTATACGAATTCTATGATGAACCTCATAAATTAAGTGTAGCGTATCAATACATGTACGCAGAGTGGCTACCAAATAGTGAATATGATGCAGATTATGATAGAGATAATTTAGAGTTTTGCTTAAATAATGTTGCAGAAGATTTAGAAGGAAAGTTAAAGGTTGATTTATTTGTGCCAATTAAAAAAGTACCAATAAATATGAATGCAAATAAGTAGTATGTTTCTATCTAGCACTATCTTTACTATATTTTTTATTTGCTAATCAAATAGTAACGGAGGATACCGGTGTATTGGATGATATATTTTTAAAAGATTATTGGGTAGAGAAAACATTAAATAAACAATTAAATGAGACGAGCATATACTAATAAATGACACAATGCATAATTTATAATCGTATTTGAAGAGCACCTTAAAGTGCTCTTTTTTTATTGAAATTCATGCACTTATATAAGTTGTTCTTAATTTGAATCATCGTCCTTATATTATGTAATTTTGCATAATGTTACATAAATTGTGTATTTTCCCTTTTTTTCGACAGGAACAGCAAGTATACTTTGTACAAGCTTTCTATTTCAAAATTATACGAGGTGAAAAAATGAAAAACAAAAAGACGTTAACTAAGGTAGCATTAACAACAGGTTTAGCTTTAACAGCAGTAGCACCATACGGAGTAGGTCATGCAGAGGAAACAGATCAACTACAAGTTCAAATTCAGGAGGAATCATTCCGTTCAGGTGAACTTACACAACCGTCACAAAAGGCACCAGAGAATGTAGTAAAAGATGCTCTGAAGGAGAAAACAGAACAAGCTCTTTCTCCAAAGCAAGTCAATGGAGAAACTGGAGTAGATTATAAAGTTCTTCAAAAACGTGGTTCATATGATGGGACTACACTTGTACGTATACAGCAAACATATGAAGGAAAAGAAGTATATGGCCATCAATTAACTGCACACGTAGATCATAACGGTGTTATTAAAAGTGTTTCAGGCGATAGCGCGCAAAATTTAAAACAAGAAGAATTGAAAAAGCCTATCAATCTATCAAAAGATGAAGCGAAACAATATATTTATACGAAGTACGGGAACGATATCAATTTTATTTCTGAGCCAGAAGTTAAGGAAGTTATTTTTGTTGATGAAAATAATGGACAGGCTAGCAATGCATACCAGGTTACATTTGAAGCGGCAACACCAAAATATGTTTCCGGAACATATTTAGTAAATGCACAAAATGGTGATATGTTAAAAAATATGGTACAAGAGTCTAACTTGAAAGCAAGTGAAAAACTAGTTGGAGCCTTAAAGAAAAGTAAAAAAAGCAGTCTTACATCATTAACGGGCACTGGAAAAGATGATTTAGGGATCTCTCGTTCATTTGGTATTTCTAAACAAAGTAATGGCAAATATGCTCTGGCTGATTATACAAGAGGGCAAGGAATTGAAACATATGATGTGAATTATAGAGATATTACGAAAGAAGAAAGCTATTATCCTGGTACATTAGCAACTAGTACTTCAACAACATTTAACGATCCAAAAGCAGTAAGTGCTCATTACTTAGCAACAAAAGTTTTTGATTTTTATAAAGATAAATACAACCGTAATAGCTTTGATAATAAGGGACAAAAGGTAGTTTCAGTTGTACACGCTTGGGATTCTGAAGAGACGAATGATCCGAAAAATTGGCAGAATGCATTGAGTGCTAATAATGGAAGTATGCTTGTATATGGTGATCCTATCGTCAAAGCATATGACGTAGCTGGCCATGAATTTACACATGCTGTTACTTCTAGTGAATCTAATCTTGAATATTACGGTGAATCTGGTGCGATTAATGAGGCACTATCTGATATTATGGGAACATCTATTGAGAAATACGTAAATAATGGAAGCTTTAACTGGACGATGGGAGAACAAACTGGATCTGTCTTCCGTGATATGGAAAACCCAGCCTCTGTTCCATCTTCACTTGGAGTACCTTATCCAGATGATTACAGCGAATTTAATGATTTTAATGGATGGGATCAAGGTGGCGTTCATTTTAATTCAAGCATTATCAATAAAGTTGCGTATCTCATCGCAAAAGGCGGAACTCATAACGGTGTAACTGTTAAAGGAATTGGTGAAGATAAAATGTTTGATATTTTCTATTACGCAAATACAGATGAGTTAAACATGACTTCTAATTTCAAAGAATTAAGATCAGCATGTATTCGAGTGGCAACTAACAAATATGGTGCAAATTCAGCTGAAGTTCAAACAGTACAAAAGGCATTTGATGCAGCAAAAATTAAGTAAGTTAGAAATATAGTTCTTATTCATATATTATTACATTATGAAAAACAGCTAATGTCGTTTTAAGGATATTAGCTGTTTTTTTCATACCAATGTATTTGAAAAATAAACTTACTAAGCAATAATTAGGTACTCTACCTTTAAGAAGTTGCGACAAAGATTTTAGGTTTATAGTATATAAAAACAGAAAATTAATAATATATTGACCCCTTAATGGGAAGTGCTATAAAATGAAAGCGATAACAAACGATTGCTTTAAAATAATTTCCCTGATCTTTTCGTATTTACAGATATATGAAGACATAAATAAACTATTTTTTTAACAATCAATGCAAACGTTTTCGTATTGGAAAGATCATTGAAATACATATGTGAAAATAACCAATACGGGGGGAAGCAAAAGAGATTTCTAGATTAATTTAAATTGTGTAATGCAGTACGGGCATAATAAATCGTCCGTACTATTTAAAGAAAGGGTGTATGTAGTGCAAATGACAAAAAGATTAATTAACAAATCAGTTTTATTGCTTACTATAATCGTTATGTTATCATCTGTTTTCTCGTTTCAAAGTGTAAAGGCAGTTTCAAATTCGAAAATAACTGAAGTTATCGTTCATTACAAAGAGCAGCTTGGAAATACAAAAGACTGGAATCTTTGGTTATGGGGAGAAAATGCAAATGGTACATCTTATGAATTTACTGGTGAAGATGAATTTGGAAAGTACGCTAAGATTAATATAGATGGTGACTATAATCGTGTAGGATTCATCATTCGTACAAATGAGTGGGAAAAAGATGGTGGGGATCGTTGGATTGAAAATATAAAGGACGGTCGTGCTGAAGTATGGATTCTTTCTGGTGATGAAAAGGTATATAACGCTAAGCCTTCTTCGGATCTATCAATTCAAAAAGCAACTATTGATAGTTTCAATGAAATCACTGTAACGACGAATGTTCCATTTCATATTAAGGAACAGAAAATCGAAATTGAAGGTATTAAAATTAAGAATATTACTCCTTATGATATAAATAGTGGAGATATTACGAATAAGGTGAAAATAATTACGGAACAGAAAATTGATTTAAAACAAACATACAAAGTTAAAATAGAAAACTTAGCTGATACGAATACTGAAATTGGTAAAGTCATTCGTAGTGAGGAATTTGATCATTTATTTTATTATGGTGGTAACGATTTAGGAAATACATATACCGTGCAACATACAAAGTTCCGTGTATGGGCTCCTACTGCGAGTGAAGCGAAGTTAGTTACATATAAAAAATGGAACGATAAAATAGGTACTGAAATAAATATGCAACAAGGTGAAAAGGGCACCTGGAAAGCAGAACTTAAAGGGAATCAAAAAGGTCTCTATTATACGTATAAGGTAAAAATTGGTGATAAGTGGACAGAAGCAGTTGATCCTTATGCACGTGCTGCTTCTGTAAATGGAGATAAAGGTGCGGTTATTGATTTAGAAGAAACAAATCCGAAAAAATGGAACACTAACAAAAAGCCTAAATTAAAAAATCCGGAAGATGCTATTATTTATGAATTGCATGTACGTGATCTTTCTATTCAGCCCGAAAGTGGCATTAAACAGAAAGGAAAATATTTAGGTGTAACAGAAAAAGGAACAAGAGGGCCTGAAGATGTGAAAACAGGACTTGATCATATAAAAGATCTTGGTGTTACACACGTTCAGCTTTTGCCGATATTTGATTATGCTTCAGTAAATGAAGAGAATGTAAACGAACCACAATATAACTGGGGATATGATCCAAAAAACTTTAACGTACCAGAGGGGTCCTATTCTACAAATCCATACGAGCCAACTGTTCGAATAACTGAATTAAAACAAATGATTCAAACACTACATGATAATAATCTTCGTGTTGTTATGGATGTAGTTTATAACCATATGTATAATGCTGCTGAATCTAATTTTCATAAGTTAGTTCCCGGTTATTATTATCGTTACAATGAAGATGGAACATTTGCAAATGGAACCGGTGTAGGAAATGATACGGCTTCAGAAAGAAAAATGATGAGGAAATTTATGATAGATTCCGTCACATATTGGGCAAAAGAATACAATTTAGACGGATTCCGTTTTGATTTAATGGGTATTCATGATTATGAAACGATGAATGAAATACGTAAAGCTGTTAATCAAATTGACCCTTCTATTATACTGCATGGAGAAGGTTGGGATTTAAATACACCTCTTGCAGCAGAGTTGAAAGCAAATCAAAAAAATGCAGAGAAAATGAAAGGGATTGCTCATTTTAACGATAATATACGTGATGGATTAAAAGGTAGTGTATTTGAAGAGAAAGAAAATGGGTTTGTAAATGGAAAGGAACACATGGAAGACCGTATTAAAAAAGGTATTACCGCAGGCATTGACTACGATACAAAATCGTCGACTTACCAAGATCCAGAGCAGGTACTAACGTATGTGGAAGCACATGATAATCTTACATTATGGGATAAACTTGAGTTGACTAATCCAAGTGACAGTGAAGAAGTGCGAAAACAAATGCATAAATTATCTTCTTCGATTTTATTAACATCACAAGGTATTCCGTTCTTACATGCGGGACAAGAGTTTATGCGCACGAAATATGGTGATCATAACAGTTACAAATCTCCAGATTCAATTAACCAGATGGACTGGTTGCGCCGTGCAACGTTTAATAATGAAGTGGATTATATGAAAGGTTTAATAGAATTACGCAAAAAGTACTCAGCTTTTCGAATGACATCTGCAGAGCAAATAAAAACACATGTATCATTTATTGATGCTCCGAAAAATACTGTAGCTTATACAATAGAGGGGAATAAAAATGAATACTTTACGGTGGCTCACAATGCAAATAGAGAAACTGTTGAAATAACACTTCCATCGAAAGGTCCTTGGAAAGTACTAGTAGACGGGAAGCAGGCGGGAAGTAAATCCCTTTATGTTGTGCATGACAATAAAATTAAAGTTCCTGCGTTAAGTTCATTTGTTTTAAAGTTAAAATAGTATAATTTCACATACTGTAATTGTATTACAATTTAATCAATCAAAAAGAGAAGAACTCGCCAAGGTTCTTCTCTTTTTTATGTGTGATTAGGGTTTCCGTAATTGTGGATATACGAGTTTATGAATATAGCAAAAGGCAAGACGATGAATCTATTTTCAAAGTGACGAGAAAATGACAAAACTGTAAGAATGCATGAATGATTGTAAGAAAGTTCGATGTTTTCCTTTTTCTTTTTTTATTAAAGTGAAAAAGAAGAAAGCGGTGTCATAAGAGGTTGGTATTTTTAGGTGTGTACAATAACCAACACTATCCATGTAATAAAAGTATATGGCAATCAGTAAGACACCATACTAATAAGGAGGGATTTGAAATGTCTTTTTCTCAATTCAATATCGATATTTTTCGAGCCATTAATGATTTAGGTAAACAATATTCATTCCTAAACCCGGCCATAGTATTTTTGGCAGAATATATGGTATATATTTTAGCTTTAATTATTTTAACTTATTGGTTTATTGGATCTAGAAAAAGTAGGATGATGGTTATTCAAGCGATGGTTGCTTTTGTAATTGCTGAGGTGATTGGAAAAATAGCAGGGAAATTCCATCTGAATTATCAACCGTTTGCAGTATTGCCTGATGTTAATAAACTTGTCGACCATGCTGTAGATAATTCATTTCCTAGTGACCATACGATTCTCTTTTTTTCAATTTGTTTTTCATTTTCGCTTGTTCGTAAAAAAACTGGATGGCTATGGCTTATACTTGCGCTTTGTATAGCGATCTCTCGTATTTGGGTAGGGGTTCATTATCCTTTTGATGTTGCAGTAGGGGCTTTAATAGGATGTATTTCGGCGGTATTTTCGCATTGGTTAGTACCGAAATTATCTTTAATTAGGCAATTACTTACTCAATATGAAAGAGTAGAGAAACATGTTTTACCATCCAAAAACAAATCAAAAGGATTGTGAGTATAGACCTTTATCACCCTCATTACTATTCTTCACAAGTTGAATGTTCAATGCACTTATTTACATTCATGAAGATGAAAAGGAATGAGTAGTACATCTAGGTAATAAAATAGCTTGTTACCTAGATGTATAATCTAAATGCTGTTCCGTTAACATTTTGAATGTATCGTTATTGCAGAATTAAACCTACAATCATAATGAAACTAAATAGTATCATCCAACCAAACGCACAATAGCCGAAGATTCTAATCCATTTTGGCAATTGATTCATGTTAACTCTATTTGTGGGAACTCCTTGCATAAAAAACATCATTTTTTGATCTCTATCCCTATTATTTTGTTGTTCATACATAATATCATCACCTTTCTAGAACTATTGTGTTTATAGTATATCAGTCTGAAGAAAATTATGTATAAGGGCTCGTTTGCATCTTGCGTGGTGAATTTTATAAATAGCAAAAAAGAGTCCTATATAAATGGGACTCTTTTTCTTCAAGTATTAACTTACTGGATATGCATTAGAACCTAGATAACGTTCTTTTATAATTTGTAGATGATGAAGCTCATGTCCAGCTATGATGTATGCTAATGCACGAACTGTAACTTCAGATTTGTTCGCATATCCTTTTTGTAACCAAGTGTCTTTATCTAAGCTTTTCAGTAAATGCAAGGTAGATTGGCGAACAACTATTAAATTCTCAAGAAGATCTTGCATAGATTGCTTATCAAAAGCAGCTTTAAGAACATACATATCATCGTTATAGCCTGGAAGTTCTGCTGTCTCGCCTCGAGCGATAGATAACAAGCGATACGCCATAACACGTTCTGTATCCGCAATATGGCCGATTACTTCTTTTATACTCCATTTAGTAGGAGCATATCGAAAAAGTCCCTCACTATCAGAAATCTCTTTTAATAAAAGATTTGTTTCCTCTATTTGTTGCGCTAAAATTTGTATGATATTTCCTTCTGATACTAAGTTAACATACGTTGCATAATAGGAGTTATATTCACTTGCCTTTGGTTTAATTTGCATACGAATCATCCTTTATATTTAATCTTTACGTACAGCTTATCACAAAATAATTTCAAATTAATCTGAAAGTTCGAAATTACGATTAAAAAATTCACCTACTACCTTAGTTGAAATTGTTTATTTTCACATCAATTAACAAATAGAAAAAGGATTTTTGATTTAACTCTTAGAATATCGTTCTATTACGAGCTCTTTCATATGAATTGTTTTTTTGATTACTTTTGATGATATCTAGGAAATATAGAAAGGTTGTGAAGTTATTTGATGGGTTATAAAGCTATGCTGTTTGATTTAGATGATACGTTACTTAATAGGGATAAGGCAGTAGATACATTGTTTTTATTTGTTTTAGAAAAATGTTATGAAGATGTTAGTGATACAGTTAAAAACAATATGCTACGGAAATTTAAAGAATATGATAAAAGGGAATACGGCATGAGTGATAAAACAATAGTTTTAGAATCGTTGTTTGATGAATTTCCGCCGAAGTATAGGTTGCAACGCAATTATATCCAAGATTTTTGGAATGAAAATTTCCCTAAATGTTTTTCAATAGACAAAAATACTATTCATTTCTTAAATCATATAAAGAAGCACTTTGAAGTTGGAATTATAACAAATGGCTCAACTCAAAGGCAAAAGGCTAAAATAATTAACACAAATTTAAACAATTACTTTGATACGATCATTATTTCTGAAGAAGTAGGATTGAGTAAACCGGATAAACGTATATTTGAACTAGCATTAAATAAACTTGATGTGCAACCAGAAGATGTATTATTTGTTGGAGATGACTTAGAAAAGGATATTGCTGGTCCTCAAAATGCAAATATAAAAGGTGTGTGGTTTAACCCTCAGAAAATCAAGAATACTACCAAAATACAACCATATGCCGAGATTAACACTTTGGATAGCTTGTTAAGTTATGTTACGCCACAATATTTCTTTAACAAGTAAAATTAATTTCATTGACCGTATTAGTAATAAAAAATAGAGGCGATTTTAATAGCTGCGGCTAATTTAATCTATGATTCATACGAAGTTTTGTAAAACAATTTTACTTATACTGTGTAAATTATAAAGGGGTGAGACTATGGAAATAAAGAAAGTAGTAATCGATGGAATCAATATTGCGGTCATTAGAAATGATAAGGTATTAATATCCGATGTTCAATCTGCATTAGATACTATGGCAACTGTTCAATATGAGGTAGATGCAAAGCATATTATTATCCATAAATCTTTAATAAGTGAAGATTTCTTTGATCTAAAAACACGTCTTGCGGGCGATATCCTTCAAAAATTTATAAATTACAAGGTGAAATTTGCTATTGTTGGAGATTTCTCTATGTATACTAGTAAAAGCTTAAAGGATTTTATTTATGAATGTAATAAAGGTAAAGATATTTTTTACTTAGCAACTGAACAACAAGCAATTGAAAAACTAAGTACATTAAAGTAATAATTATATCTTGCTAAATCCCCCGATTTCACTTAGTTCATGATTATATACGATATAGAAGAACTGACGTTTGTGGTAAACTAAGAAATGAATAAAGGGGGAGTTTTCTTGAATAATTTTAATGATACGATCCGACATTTAAACAATATAGTTTACAAACCTAACAATTTAATAATTACGAATCTAAAAGAAGAAAAGCAAAACGCAGAATATGCAGGATGTATATTTCACTTAAATAACAAAACCATCCGTTTTAGAAAATCCAAAATTACTCCTAATAAAATTGGTCAATTTGTTTCTTTTTGGGAGAAAGATGACGATATGCAAAATCAAGCATTCTCTTATGACGCTGCTCCTGACTTATTAATTATTACTTGTATAGATGATAATAAACTAGGACAATTTATCTTCCCTAAAGAAATTCTTCTTAAGGAAAAAATCTTGAGAACACAAAATCAAAAAGGAAAGATGGCTATGCGGATTTATCCTATATGGGATAATCCTGTCAGTAATCAAGCTAAAAAGAGCCAAATGTGGCAGCTTCAGTATTTTGTTGATTTAAGCGATCATAATAATTTACCTATAGACAAACTATTACATTTGTATTCGTAGCTTCTTATCTTAAGTAATCTTGTTGGTTAGACTTTTTGTACCGGTACAGTTAAACGAAATGTACATTGTTTCAGTACCCCATCAAAATTACAATCAGCATATACTAGTTTAACTTATACATTTTAAGGGGTGCTGACTATGACAAGTCTACAACATAAGCTTTTTACAAGATTGAATCTTGCAAAGCGTACTAAAGTGAAGTTTGAAGAATTAAATACAATTCTTTTTGCATTTGCACACACTATACCATTTGAGAATTTAGATGTTATAGCAAGTAACACGAATACAATTACTATGGAAAATTTACAGAATAAAATTTTAAGTACATCCCGCGGTGGACTTTGTTATGAATTAAATACGCTTTTTTATTACTTTTTAAAAGATTGTGGTTATGATGTACAACTCGCATTAGGTACCGTATATAAAAATGATATAAACGCATGGGCACTTGAGAATGGACATATAACGATTATTCTAAATTATGATAACGTACGATACGTAATTGATGTAGGTATTGCTTCATTAGTACCTCTAGTCCCTGTACCTTTTACTGGTGAGGCTGTTTCTTCTAAAAATGGTACGTATCGAGTGAGACGAAAAGATACGAGTAAAGGGAATTACGTTCTAGAAAGAAAAGATACAAACGGTGAGTGGAAAGTATGTCATGCTTTTTATAATCGTATCATTGATGAAATAGTAGTGAATGATGTTCAAAAAAGAGTAGTAGAAGATGAGAAATCTATTTTCAATAAAGGACCAATTGCAGTGAAATTGACGGAATCTGGTCATGTCTCTTTAACCAATACTAGTTTCACTGAAATAGTTCATGGCGAAAAAGCGAAACGTGAAATTACAGAAGAGCAATATAGAGAGCTTTTATATACTTTATTTGCTATTGAGTTATGATAACGCGAATAGCTAGCCGGTTCTTATGAAGAATCGGTTATTTTAATTTAAAACAATTATTAAAGTTTGATTTTCTTAATAGATATAATACACTAGAACAGTATAAAAAAGGATAAACAATGAATTTTAAATGTAAAGGAAGATCTTCATGTCAATTATCGATAAATTGAAACTTAATAAGTATACGAATATGGTTGTTATTAATGAACCAAGTGATTACGAAGTTTTTACAGGAAAAGAAACTGCATTTTCAAAAGAACACGATGCTATTTTTATTTTTGTAGAAACACTGGATGAAATGGTGAAACAAACGAATTATATTATTAGTAATGAAGAATTATTAATTGAAAAAGGATACATATTCTTCGCATATCCGAAAAAAGGTAATTCTCGCTACAGTACGTTTATTCACCGTGATGAGATGTTTCCAGCATTAAACGTTGGAGAAGATGGATATGTGGGAGAAAGCGATATTAAATTTGCGCGAATGGTAAGTATGGATGACATCTTTACTGTTGTAGGTTTAAAGCGTGAGAAGAAAAAAGCGACGAAAACGCCTGCAATGAGCCAATGTGTAGCTGATTATGCAGATCGAATTCAAGATGTTGAAGCTTTATTAGTTAATCATCCAAATGAACTTAAGTTTTATCAAAGTTTAACACCTGGATACAAAAAAGATTGGGCACGTAATCTGTTTTCTGTCAAACAAGAAAAAACACGTGAAAAACGTCTTGAGAAAATGATCGAAATTCTTTCCCAAGGATATAAAACAATTGAATTATTTCGTAAAAAGAAAAAGTAAAACTAGGTAATTCACAATGATGCAACAATTAATTGAGCTTAGCACATTGTAAAAAGGATTCCTTTCAGTATACTAAAGTATGT
The DNA here is from genome assembly GCF_038005585.1 of Bacillus sp. FSL W8-0519. Classification (NCBI taxonomy): domain Bacteria; kingdom Bacillati; phylum Bacillota; class Bacilli; order Caryophanales; family Bacillaceae; genus Bacillus; species Bacillus sp. FSL W8-0519. The sequence goes on along the minus strand of NZ_JBBOTL010000001.1, from coordinate 2,633,482 downwards.
TCTTATATTTAAATAATTAGCAAAAGAGAAAAGGTGTTTGAAATGAAATCGTATATTGTAGTTGGAGCTGGTATTTTAGGAGCGTCTACTGCTTACCATCTTGCTAAGGCTGGCGCGAACGTTACTATCGTGGATCGTCAACAAGTAGGTCAAGCAACAGATGCAGCAGCAGGTATTGTCTGTCCATGGCTTTCGCAACGTCGTAATAAAGCATGGTATAAAATCGTTAAAGGCGGTGCACGTTACTATTCTTCGTTAATTCAGCAATTAGAAGACGACGGTGAAACGGATACAGGTTACAACCGTGTAGGTGCAATTAGTTTACATACTGATGAGAAAAAACTAGATCAAATGGAAGAGCGAGCGTATAAACGTCGTGAAGATGCACCAGAGATTGGTGAAATTACGCGTTTATCAGCTGAAGAAACGAAAAAATTATTCCCAGCATTATCAGAAGAATTTAGTTCTGTTCATATTAGTGGTGCTGCACGAGTAAATGGAAGGTTATTACGTAATGCATTAATAAGTGCTGCGAAAAAACATGGTGCAACTTTTATAAAAGGCAATGCAGTATTAGTCCGTGAAGGTAGTCAAATTACGGGAGTTAAAGTAAACGATGAAACAATTTTAGCAGAGAAGGTTATTGTAACGGCTGGTGCATGGGCGAACGAAATCTTAAACCCATTAGGAATTAACTTCTTAGTTACATTCCAAAAAGGACAAATTGTTCATTTGCAAATGGAAAATACAGCAACAGAAAATATGCCAGTTGTTATGCCGCCAAATGATCAATACATTTTAACATTTGACAATGGCCATGTCGTAATTGGTGCAACACATGAGAATGATACTGGTTTCGATCACCGTGTAACGGCTGGTGGTTTACATGAAGTATTCCATAAAGCATTAACAGTTGCACCTGGCTTAGAAAATGCTACTATGCTTGAAACGAGAGTTGGATTTAGACCATTCACACCAGGGTTCTTACCTGTAATTGGCCCGCTTCCTAACTTTGAAGGTATTCTCGTTGCAAACGGATTAGGTGCCTCAGGTTTAACTGCAGGTCCATATTTAGGATCAGAACTTGCTAAGTTAGCGCTGGGACAACCAATTGAGTTAGATTTAAATGATTATGACGTTGCGGGCGCAATTGAATAACATCGGGTATGAAAAAATACACTAAGCAAATTCGATAGGAAATAAGTAGTTTTTTCTCCGTTCAGAGTAAGACTGTTTACGAAAAATGAAATTCTTTAAAAATAAAGAGCCGACACCATGAACGTGCATTATTAATGTAGAATTGTGATGTTTGCTCTTTATTTCTATTTATTTAAAGCTTTTTTTGAGAGGAGGTTAAGTAATGAGAGCACCATATCAAGTATTAATATTTCCTTATATAAAAACTGACGATTCTATTCAATATGCGATTTTCAACCGAAGTGATTATGGTTATTGGCAAGGAATAGCTGGTGGTGGAGAAGACGGTGAGATTCCTATTGAATCAGCAAAACGTGAAGCGTTTGAAGAGGCTGGTATTACAAGAGAATGTTCATATATACAATTAGATTCTGTGTCTTCACTACCAGTAGAGGATGTAGTTGGAGAATTCCTTTGGGGAGATGACGTTTATGTAATAAAAGAATTTTCGTTTGGAGTTAAAGTACCTACAAAAAACATCTCATTATCTAAAGAACACTTACATTATAAATGGTTATGCTTTGAGGAAGCCGTAACGTATTTGAAGTGGGATAGCAACAAAACAGCATTGTGGGAATTAAACAAAAGACTATTAAAACAATAAAAGTGTTAGCTAACAAAGATAGTAGTAGAACAAGAATTGAACAATTTAAAAAAATCAAATATAGATTTGGCATGACCAATGAACCAAGAGAACTTGCACTAAGAAAAGCTCTATACAGTTGCCTCTGAAAAAATGAAAATAGTTAGAAATATTTTTTTGTTGTATGGTTTTTGGCTCTGAATAGCGGAATACATATTAAGTATTCAACAGTTCAAATAAAACGAGTCATCTTTTTATTTGAAGAAGAAAGATGACCAGTTTTATGCTAAAATTCGCTTAGTGTATATTTTCGTTAAAATGTGGGCAGGCCCACTTTTAGCAAAACCGGAGTGGAAATGATGAGTATAAATTGTTTTGTGGGATTGATAAAGAATGAATTATTAAAAGAGATAAGCATAAGAAGCGAGGATGAATCCGAGCCTGTAGTAGTTAAAGATATTCCTAGACTTTGGAAGTGTTTAGGGAAAGGTAATTATGCCGCGGTATTCATGCACAAAGAGTACAAAGATTGGGTAGTGAAAGTATACGCGCGCGAAGGAGAAGGCATTGAAAAAGAGTCAGAAGTATACCGCAGAATCGGAAACCATCCTTCTTATTCAAAGCTTATTTATAAAGGAGAAAATTTCATAGTATTGAAACGGTTAAAAGAAATTACCTTATACGATGCTGTTCATAAAGGGATTAAAATCCCTAAGCAGGTGATCCTTGATATCAATAAAGCTTTAGAGTATGCAAGAGAACAAGGATTAACCCCCTGCGATGTTCACGGGAAAAATGTGATGATGGAAAAAGGAAGGGGATATGTAGTCGATGTATCTGATTTCTTAAAAACAAATGAAGATAGTAAGTGGAGAGATCTAGAAAAGGCATATTTTACATTTTATTTGCCTTTCATTTATAAATTGCCTTTCCCTGTTAAAATTCCGTATTTTATGTTAAACATTGTTAGACGTTCGTATAGAAAATATAAGAAGCTTAAAAAGAAATTCAAGTTGTAATACTTATAAGTGAACCGCTAGTAAACAAAAGGACCGTACATATTAGAGATGTACGGTCCTAATCTTTTTTATGCATACATATTTTTGCTAGTTATATCACTATCAATCCCAAAACGAGATATTTTGAATAAATGAAATCGTCAAAATAAGTGTTGATGCGGAACCAGCAGTTAATAACATTACTATTTTTCGTCCATTCTGTTCTTTTGAAGGTTTTATAAGTTCTGTAATCAACATAATCCATATTATTATAGAAACTATAGAAATAATATTTATAGACATATGTAACACATCCCTTCGTGTTTTTACATAAACATTTCTTTTTTATAAATTAAAAGCAGTTTAACAATAAAATATGTACAGCATTATAAATCAATATTTTCCTGTTAAACCACCTTTTTTAAATAGAAATACGACTGATAAAACGATAATAACTGCCTTTAAACTGCTCCAATATGGATAAACAACATGATCTGTTAGATGAGCATGCTGAAAAATGTTCTCTAATCCAAAAATCCCAATAATGACCGCTAAAAGAAAAGCAGCTTTTCCAATAGTTGTATTACGATAGAGGGTAAATAAATATAGTGCAAATATAAGCGGTAAGATGATTTGGAGTAAAAGTGTCATAAGTAGCCCTCCTAGTTTATTTATAATTATATTATATACAAAATTGTAATAAAAAGGAATTGATCTTTTTGATACTAATAAGATCCCTCTAATCATACTCTTCTATTAAAAAGAATATAAAGGGGTGTAAAGTTAATTGACAAAAGTTAAAGTTCGTTTACGACCCATTGTTCATAACATCAATTTACCCACTGTAATAAAAACAGCAATTCTTCCAGGTGAATCGGCTGAAAGGCTATTTATCGCAACGCAATTAGGAGAGGTTTTTTACATAGGAGATGACGTCATAAAAACATTTTTAAATATTCGTCAACGAATTATAAAATTAGGCACATCTGAAGAAGGTGTCTCTAGTAGTGGTTATGATGAACGAGGATTGCTAGGACTAGCATTTCATCCACAATTTTATCAAAACGGTTTATTTTATCTTCATTATTCTGTCGCTGGCACTCAAGGACCTAGTGCACTTTCTGAACAATTTAAACCGAATCCTTGTGACCCGAAAACTTTAAATTTAAAATGGCTAAATAGAGATACGCAATATGATCATATCGATACAATTGAAGAATGGATTTTACAATCAAACGGTCACCCTCAAAAACGTAGAACATTACTTAATATAAAACGCCCATTTTTTAATCATAATGGAGTAAATACTTTAAACTTTTCTCCAGAGACGGGGAAACTTGTTTTTACAAATGGAGATGGTGGCTCGGGTTATGATCCGTTCAATTTAAGCCAAGATGATTTAGAAATAGCAGGTAAAATTATTGAAATCGATGTAAGTAAAAATACATTCATAAATAATCCTCCAGTCGTTACACGCTTTAATGAACTTCCTCTATCTATACAAGAAACACTTACAGTAATTGCGAAAGGTGTTCGTAATATAACCGGTATTTCATTCCAAAGGTTTTATAATCAGTATATTAAATATGCAGGTAATGTCGGACAGGATATTGTAGAGTCTATTTTTTCATTTGTTCAATATAAACCAATCCGGGTTACCGAACTTGTTCAAATGCATGTAATGAGACTCACTTCAAATCAAGATGGATTTATTAATTTTGGTTGGAGAGGATGGGAAGGAGAATTGCCTACTTCTTTTATAAAACACTGTTCTGAAAATCCTACTTTTGATGAGAGAACAATGGCTTATTATAATGAAACAATAGAAACATCAGTGAAGCGAATTCAGCCACTCATTAGTTATTTTCATAAAGATCCAAGACCGGATAAGTTTGGAGGAACTTCACTAACAGGCGTTCAACCATATATGGGAACTACAATCCCGAATTTACATGGTAGTGTTGTGTTTACTGACCTTGCTAAAAAAGAAGAGTCTCGGCCGCCAGTTAAAGGTGTATTAGCATATACTAGAGCAGGTACAGATGGTAAACATACTGATTTTCATGTTATTGAAACTGATTATGATTTTGGTACGCAATCAGCTTATTATATGAGTTTAGGAACAAATTTGGATCAAACTAGGTTATATTTAGGAGTTTACGGTTCTATGAAAGTAACTGATTTTAACAAAGGTACCATTTTTGAAATTATCCCTTAATACGATATACACTCGTAGTTTAATCGTACAAGGAATTCCCTTTGTTTTAAAACGTACAAGTTCTCCCCCTAAAAGCCTTTTATTGTATAGTAACTCATTACAAGTAGAACACAGCTCATAAACCACTAGTGTATGAATAAGATAGAAAGTGATGGATGAGATATCTTTAGGGGGTATTTTGATGAATCGATTTGTACGTTATTGGTGTCAACTTATGATAAAGAATAATGGGGACTTTGTTCATAAAAGAAAATTATCCCTAGCAAATAAAGTAGTCATTACAGCTTTAATGAGTGCTTTGGCCACCATGTTTCAAGCAGCAGGTAACTTAATTCCTGGTATAGGGTTATTTATTAGCCCTTTTGCGACGTTACCAATTTTTTTGGCGATTTGCTACTCTATTCGTGAGGGAGTACTTTCTTATTTCCTTACTATTCTCCTATTATTTATTATTGAGCCAAGTGAACTAATTGTTTTTCCTTTTACTACAGGTTTATTAGGTATAGCCTTAGGGCTTTCCTTTATACAATTCAAGAGGAGAATTTGGGTTGTTTCCTTTTCTGCAATTTGTCTACTTATAGGAATTATGATAGTTCTCGATATTTTCCGTTTTCCAGTACTTGGTCCTACTATTCATACAACTATGGATATAAAAATTATTTTATCAATATTTATACTGAGCTTTCTATACTGCTGGATCTATGCAGGGCTTTGTAGAATATTGTTGAATAGAGTATATAGAGTATGGTTTTAACACTTGTATGGAATGGAGACTTAAAACATGTATAACGTTGCAATTAGGAGACCAAATTCGGATGATTTAGAGGAACTACACTTATTTTTCCGTATAGTTATTACGAATACATATAAAGACGAAGGATTATCACAACTATTGGATGACATAGAAAATGAAATTGACATGAAAAAGCAATATTTGAAAACAGATTTTGATAGTAATGGAGAAAAACGTTACTTTTTATTAGCAATAGATACAAATAACGATAAAATCATTGGTACAATTGAAGTTGGTCCAGCAAGTACATTGATTAATAGTTGTACAGGCGGTGTACTTAAGGATTTGTATGAAATAGGAACTGTTTTTATACTGCCAGAGTATCAAAGAAAGGGTATTGGAAGTTTGCTACTAAACACAATGTTTCTTACGTTACTTAGCAGAGGAATAACAGAATTCTGTTTAGATAGTGGCTACAAAAAAGCACAAAGTATATGGACGAAGAAGTTTGGAGAGCCTAGTTATGTACTGAAAGATTATTGGGGAGAATCAAGTGATCATATAATTTGGAAGAAGAGTTTATATGATACACCTATAATATTTGAATTATAAAATGAAATATGGCTATGAACGTAGCTTTTCTTACATATGTATGCTATTATTTATCTTTATAATAAAAGAGGACGTGAATGAACTTGATTAAAATTAGTATCCCTGAAGTTGATGTTACAATTACTGAACGTAAACAAGTTATTAGAGGAGACGAGCCAAGAATTACGCCAATCAATGGTTTTATCGATTTCCACTTGTTCCCTAGAGATAAAGGCGGCATTTTTATGTTTTACAATATTAATGACGAACTACTTTTCGTAGGTAAAGCTCGTAAAATTAGACAACGTATTAAGAAGCATTTTGAAGATAATGTTTCTCCAATCAAAAACCACCGTGATGAAGTATACCGCATTGATGCATGTATCGTAGAAGATCCAACTGAAAGAGAAATTTACGAAACATATATCATTAACGAATACAAAGCAAAATATAACGTTGATAAAGTATTCTATAAATAAGCAATAAAAAAACAATCCTAGCACATATACTGGGATTGTTTTTTTAGTTAGATTTAGCCCTCATATTTTTCTCCTTTTTTTAAATGATTAGCAACAATAAAACAAACTACACCTATACATATAAGTACAATTCCAATTGTTTTATGTTTTCCAAAAAAGAAAGGAATATCAGAAATAACATTTGTCATACATAACCCTACAAATACAAGGATAGGTCCTATCCACAGTAATACATTGCCGAATTTTGTATGTTTCCGCATAGTAAGCCTCCTCATCCCTTTTTACATATATATCCATGGATTGAAAGTAAATTCATAGAGAAATATAGTTTTTTTCATATCGAAAATTTAACCTTCATATATTGGTACAAGCAAACAAGAAAGGGGCCCATCATGAATTGGTTAGAAGCTTTTATATTAGGGATCATACAAGGTTTAACAGAGTTTTTACCGATAAGTAGTACAGGTCATCTTTATTTAGGAAGGCATTTGTTTCAATTAGATGAAGCAGGATTGTTTTTAGATACGATGCTGCATATTGGCACTTTACTTGCAGTCTTTATTTATTACAAAAAAGAATTTATATATTTAATCAAAAATCCGTTTTCAAAGCTGATGCTACTACTTATTGTTGGGACGATACCCGCAGTTGTAATCGGGTTGTTATTTAAAGACTTTTTTGAGGATATTTCAAAAACAGGTATTACGATTGGTTGGGAGTTTTTAGTGACCGGATTCTTCCTCTACATGGCGGATAAACAAAAGAATGGTCGTAAAAAAATGGATGACATTACATATAAAGATGCATTTATCATCGGTTCATTTCAAGCAGCGGCTATTTTTCCGGCTATTTCTCGTTCTGGTATGACAATCGTCGCTGCATTATGGAGGAAGTTAGACCGCGAAACCGCTGCTTACTTTTCCTTTTTATTATCAACGCCAGCTATTGTCGGAGCTATCATTTTGCAATTTGCAGATGTTTTTCAAGGGAAAGCAGAATCTATTTCTAGTACATCTTTAATTGTCGGAACGTTATCAGCAGCGTTTTTTGGATACATAGCCGTTTCATGGATGATTCAATATTTAAAACGTCACTCTTTAAAAGTATTCGCGTATTACGTATGGGGATTAGGTATTTTAATTTTAACGTTGCAATTTACTGATGTATTTTAAGTATAATGATAAAGAAGTTAATTTGTTTAAGATCCTGTTTCATTCATACAAGGCAGGATCTCTTTTTATTAAGGGGGAAAACATGTTTAATAAGGCTATCGTTATTGGTGGAAGTATGGCAGGAAAGTTCGCAGCAAAAGCATTATCAACTTCTTTTAAAGAAGTAATCATTATAGAAGCTGGTGAAAGATGGGACGGAAAGTCTTCGAGAAAAAGAGTTCCACAAAGTAATCATCCTCATGTGTTATTAAAAGGTGGAGAAAACGCAATTGAAGAATTATTTCCTAATATTACGAATGAATTAATAAAAGCAGGTAGTATCGTAAATAACTTTACTCGTGATTTAAAATGGCATCAATTTGGTTTATGGAAACAGCCATTCACAGGAGAAGTACATATGATTCAACAAAGTAGGTTTTTGCTTGAATGGCATATTCAAAAACGAATACATCAAATTTCAAATATCACCAGTAAATTTAAAACACTAGTGGAAGGGTTAATAGTAGACAGAAAAGCTAACAAAGTATGTGGTGTAAAAGTTAAATGTTTAGAGACAGACACACAAGAAGAAATACATGCAGATATTGTTGTTGATGCAAGTGGATTTAGTTCAAAAAGTATAGAGTGGCTACGAGAATACGAAATTGAAGTACAAGAAGAGAAAGTTCGTATTGATTTATTTTACGCAACGAAAATGTTCAAACTTAAAGAAAATGAGGAGTTAGACTGCTGTAATATGCTAATGTCTCCAAGTTTCCCTGACAATCCGTATGGCGTACTTATTCAAACGATTGAGGATCATCGTTATTTTGTTACTTTCAGTGGATACGCAAATGAGAAAGCACCACAAACAGATGATGAGTTTTATGATTTTGCTGAAAACCTATCAATTTCTAATGTTACAGATTTTCTTAACAAAGCTGTGGCAATTTCAGATATCAAAACGTATAAAATTCCTTATCAAGTACGTCGGAGATTTGATCTCACTACAAATATGCCAGAAGGATTATTAGTCGTTGGAGATGCACACTGTCGTTTTGATCCTGTTTTCGGTCAAGGTGTTTCCGTTGCAGCTATGGAAGCTCACCAGTTGCAATTACTTCTGCAAGGTAGAAAACAACTTGATAAAACATTTACAAAACAATTTTATAAAAAGGCAGCTACTATAATAGAAACCCCTTGGGATATGACAACAACGGAAATATCACGTCACCCGCAGCTACAGAGAGAATTAACTACAAAACAAAAATTTCAGCTATGGTATACGAAACAAATATATCGACTATCCGCAAGTAATTCTGATGTTTATATTCGGTTAGTACGAGTGATGAATTTAATTCGTAGTCCATTTCACCTATTTCATCCAAAAGTGCTACTTGCTGTGTTATTAAAACGAAAGAAATAGCAGGAAAATAGTTGATTAAAAAAGAATATATAACAGTTAGTAGATATAGAAGGGGTAATCGAAATGAAAATATACATAGAACAATTAAAGAAACACGATGCTAAGGATTTATTTACGTTTGAACTTACGAATAAGTCTTTTTTTGAAACAATGGTACCTAATCGTGGCTCGCAATATTTTGATTTTGAATATTTTCAAAAACTACTAGATGATTTATTAATAGAACAGGCGGATGGAGAATCTTATTTTTATTTAATTCGTAACGAAGAAAATGAAATTGTAGGAAGAATAAATTTAATAGATATAGATTCGGAGACTCGAATCAGTTCGTTAGGTTATCGGGTCGGAGAAAAATTTACTAAAAAAGGAGTTGCAACTGCAGCCGTAAAATTAATTTTAGACGTAGCAAAAAATAATGAAATTAATGAGGTTCATGCTAAAACAACTTCTAATAATCTTGCATCACAAATTGTACTAGAAAAAAGCGGGTTTTCTTCTTATCAAAACGAAGCAGATACAACATCTGTACAATTGAATGGGGAACAGGTGAATTTTGTACATTATATTTGGAGAAATACTTCGCGCTTATAAGAAGGGGGACTTATTCATGAATGATTTACGATATCCAATTGGGCAATTTACATACAAACGTCCTATAACGGAAGACATGATAGATACATGGATTCAAGAAATTGAAGATTTACCTAATGAACTAACGAAAGCTATTAAAGATTTAGATCAGAAGCAGTTAGACACACCGTACCGCGTTGGTGGATGGACAGTTCGTCAAGTAGTCCATCACGTTGTTGACAGCCACATGAATAGCTACATACGCTTTAAATTAGCACTAACAGAAAAGAATCCAACGATTAAACCATATAAAGAAGAAAAGTGGGCAGAATTACCTGATTCTAAATTACCAGTAGATGTTTCATTAGTAATGTTAGAGTCATTACATAAAAGATGGGTTAACCTTTTATATTCTTTAGAACTTGAAGATTTAGAAAAGACATTTAACCATCCAGATACTGGTGAAACAAAACTTGCTGCTGCAATTGGACTATATGCATGGCATGGTCGTCATCATACAGCTCATATAACTTCATTAAGAAAACGACTAAATTGGTAACATGGAGATTACATTAGAGAAGGCAACAGAAAGTGATGCAGCAGTTTTATTTCAAATGCAAATAGACTCATTTAACCCTTTATTACATAAATATAAAGACTATGAAACAAACCCAGCAAATGAATCTATTGAAAAAACTATATTTAGAATAAATAATCCCAGCAGTAATTTTTATAAGATGATAATAGATTCGAAACTTGTTGGAGCGATATGTATATCCCAAAAAGAACTACCTTATAAATTTTGGATCAGTCCAATGTTTATTCATCCAATCTATCAAGGGAAAGGAATTGCTCAGAAGGTACTTATTTTAATTGAAGAGATGTTTCCAGAAGCACGAAGTTTTGAACTTGCTACGATTTTAGAAGAAGAAAGAAATTGTTTTCTATACGAAAAGATGGGATATAAAAGAACAGAAGTAACTAAGAAATTAAATGATAAAACTACACTTATTTATTACAAAAAAGAAAGGTAAAGCGTTTAAAATACGCTTTACCTTTTTATGTTATTTTAGATTAAATATACAATTTTAATGTATATTCTTCCAAAATAATCGGATTAGTAATTTTTAAAATGAATAAACATGCAAAAATGCACTATTTCGTCGTATATGTTACCAACGCTTTTTGAATGCTTAAAACACTATCGTCACCTTTAAATTCTTTCGTAATTGGCGTGCTCAAACTAGATACCCAAATTTTAAGTTCAGCGTCTAAATCAAAATGCCCAGCTGTTTCAATGCTAAATTGTGTAATGCTTTTATAAGGGATTGAATGATACTCAGTTTTTTTACCTGATATTCCTTGTTTATCTACTAAAATAAGACGACGATTTGTGAATACAATTAAATCACGAATTAATTTATAAGCATGTTCAACTTTCTCATCGTCTAACATAATCTTCTCTAAATCACGTTCTACACTTTCTGTACTCGTATTTGATGCATTTCCTAAAATACCGCTAAATAAACCCATAGGAAATTCCTCCTCCATTATTTGTGGAATGTGTTACTTATATTGTACCATGCAACTCGGTGTGAAGTTATGATATTACATTAGTAGTTTCTGGCTATTGTTGTAATCCTTTTATACAACCTCATCTTAATATCTTATGCTAATATGTAAGTAAGAAAAAAGAAGCAGAGGGATATAGCATGAAAAATATCGGTTTAGTATTAGAAGGCGGAGGAATGAAAGGTTTATATACTGCAGGCGTACTCGAATATTTTATGGAAAAGAACTTATTTTTCCCTTATGTAGTGGGCGTATCCGCCGGAGCTTGTATGGGAGCAACTTATTTATCACGTCAAAAAGGGAGAAATAAAAAAGTAAATACAGAGTTAGTAGCAGATCATCGCTATATATCTTATCGAAATTTAATTCGAAAACGTGAATTATTTGGAATGGATTTTTTATTTGATGAAGTACCGAATAAAATTGTACCGTTTGATTTTCAAACTTTCTTAAACTCAAATGAACAGTTTGTTATAGGAACGACTGACTGCAAATCAGGACAAGCTATTTATTATAATAAAGCAGAACACGGAAATGATATTTTAAAAATCATTCGTGCATCTAGCTCAGTACCGTTTATAGCGCCTGCTGTAGAATATGATAATCGAAAATTACTAGATGGAGGAATTATAGATCCTATTCCGGTTTTAAAAGCGCAAACTGATGGTTATGAAAAGAACGTTGTAATTATGACAAAACCAGAAGGATATGAGAAGCAACGAAATAAATTTTCTAGCCTAGCTAAAATTTTATATAGGAAATATCCGAATATCGCACAATCTTTAGTAGAACATTATCGTTTTTATAATGAGACGATATCTTATATGAATCAAATAGAACAAAAAGACAACTTTTATATTATTCAGCCTAGCGTACAGCTTCCAATAAGCGGAATAGAAAGAAGTAAAGAAAAGCTCGTTAATTTATATAATCTTGGCTATACAGATGCTCAATATCATTATGAAAACTTATTAAATTGGATAGAAAACTAAAGGGGTGGAAAGTTGAAGTTAGGAAAAAGGGTTATTTTTAATGAATTGCAGAAAATGCATAGTCCACTGCATAAACCGTTTCCGAATTGTGACATTCGAAAAATACGAAAAGATTTTAATAATATGTTTACAGAAGATGATTGTATAAGCGCTGATTTAAATTATTATTGGATGCATACAGCAGGTACTTTAAGTTACGTGCTTAATAATAATGAACAGGAGATTGTGTTCAATCAAATAAAGTGGCTAAGGAAATCTTTGTTTGAATGGTTTCCACAATATCGTTTTTTAGAAACAGAGATTATGAAGTATCCCATTTTGTATAGAGATTTCATGAATTATGAAAAGACTCGAAAGTTATTACTTTATTACCTTACTGATTAAAAACGTACAAGCGGTGCTACTTGTACGTTTTTTGTTCATAAAATATTCAATATTAACAACTTGTTCATGTAGGTATTTTAACGAGAAAAAAGAAGTACATATAGAGAATGTGTGAGGGAGGAGATAGAAGTTTGTTAGCTGTTTTCCTTTCAATTCATGTCCAACTCAAATATTTCGAGTAAAATTCGCTTCTAAATGGTATTATCAAATATCAAGAAAACTAATTTAGAAACGAAGAAGGGACAGGTTTAATATGGAAAACATATCAAATGTAGATAAAGTAGAATCAATTAAATCTTTACAGTCAACAATCCGTAAACTTGAAAATGCGCTATCTCAAATGACTCAAAAAGGCTCAAACACTACTTTAGTGAAAAAAAGACTCAAAGCAGCTAGTATCGGCTTAGCTATGTTAGAAAGTATTTGGAATCAAGAAACCCATCATTACACGCAAGAGGATTTAGCAGACGCTCGAAATGTTCTAATTGGTTTGCTTCCATCAATTGAAAAGATTTATGTTAAGTCAAAGCTCGGGAGTCCTCAAAGAACTCTTTTAGAAAGAAGAATAAAATCATTGGAACTTTCTATTCAAGCAATTGATCATTTTTCTAATCAATAACTTCTCTAAACACATAACTTACGACTACTTTTATATAGGGATTCTAATGAAAAACTACATATAGAATACTACAAAGGAGGAAGAGAGGTGACTACAATAATCAGTCCTAAGTTAGAGAAGCTTAAAAATCAATTAAAGAATGGAAACGAAAAAGCTCTTTATACTTTTTTGGATGAAATCAAGTCAAATCATACACCACTAGTAGAACAATGTCCTATAGATAATCAGTATAAACTTATAACGTATATATGGTTAGGTGATCAAAATACTGAAAATGTTTATGTAGTCGGTAGTTTTCCTGGTTGGGATCTGTCTGTAAATCAATTACAACGATTGTTACAGACAGATATTTGGTATGTTACGTTTAGGACGAATAAAAGGTTCATTTCAACTTATTATTTTACAGTAAATGATTTTTTCAAAAATGATTGGAGAAAGCGTAGTGAACAGTACCGACTAGACCCATTCAATGAAAATGTATTTGGAGAAGGTGCCAATAAAGCGTCTGTGTTAAAAATAGATATGGAAGTGCAGTATAGCAGTCGTTTTCCTTCAAATGATTATCCATCCGGAAAGATTGAAACATATTCTTTTTATAGTTCGATTTTAAATAACACACGTAAAATTCATATTTATACGCCTCATGATTATTCTCACACTTCACATCTTCAAGAACTTCTCATTGTATTTGATGGGAATTCATTCATTAATGACCTTTCAATCATAAAAACACTTAATTATTTAATTTACGAAAAAGAAATCCCATCGTGTATTGCTGTTGCCATAGATCCTGTTGATAGATTAGAAGAGCTAACTTATAACGATAAAATGAATACATTTTTAAGGAAGGAATTACTTCTGTGGATTCAGGCTAAGTATCGTGTGCATAAAGAAGCGAAACATACAACAATTGCAGGTTTCAGTCTTGGTGGCCTAGCAGCTTTTTATGCAGCACTTCAAAATCCATATATTTTCGGAAATGTGTTGTCAATGTCTGGATCCGTACATTGGGAAAAGGATAATTACGAAAATACAATTCCTTGGATTGAAAATCAAATTTCATCAATAGATTTTAATACGACTCATCTCAATTCTTACATAGCAGTAGGTGAACTTGAAAACGAACCTCTTTTAACGGCTAATAAACGGCTATATAGAGCTTTAGAAGAAAAGAAATACCAAACCACTTATGAAGAGTTTCAAGGCGGACATGATAGCGTGTGGTGGCGAGAAAAGCTATTCGATGGATTAAGGGCATTAGAACTTACAAAAACGACACTAAAAAATAAAAAGGAGAGAGAATCTATGAATCAAGAAGAACTAGATAAAAAACTAAAAAAGCAAGAGATTTTAGTAAAAGATGAGAAAGTTTGGTCCTATACGTATGAGGATCATATTAGTTCTATCGTTAAAGAAGCAGAAAAGAAAGGGTCTTTTGATAATTTACCTGGTAAAGGGAAACCACTGAATCTTGATAAAGATCTTTCGTACAATCCTGAAAAACAACTGTATAGAACTTTGAAAAATAATCATGTTTTACCTAGGTGGATTGAGATTTCAAAGGAAATTGATGACTTAAAAGAAAAACTAAAAGAAAATACAAATACTGCAGAAGCAGCGAATTTAATTCGGACTATTAATAAAAAGGTTTTAGAACATAATTTACTTTGTCCAGCAAGTGCGCAAAAAACGAGGGTGAAAACGGACTTTTAACAATTTTTCATGAAGCTATCTCTTGCTATATAATTAAGTAAGGCATTTTCAATTCATTATGAAAGGGAGGCAAATGTGATGAAGAATACGTATCAACTTCAAATTCCGAAAGAACTAGAGCAGTATCGTAGTATTTTAGAAGAAAGTGTAAAACCGTATATTAAAGTGTCTGGAACATTAGCAGAGACAACCCTTTTTGAAAGTAAGTTTGGTGGTTATCCGTATTTACCTATAGATCAAGAGCATCCTAAAGATTCAAATGGACAACCTATGATGTTACTTGCACAGTTAAACTTTGAAGAAATTCCGCATGTTGAATATATGCCCCAAAAAGGAATATTGCAGTTTTTCGTAAGTACTGATGATGAGCTTTATGGAGCAGATTTTGATCACCCAACAATCCAAAAAGACTTTCGAATTATTTATCATTCTAAAATTACTGAAGATTTAAATAAGGTAATTACTGATTTTAGTTATTTAAACATTTTAGAAATAGAAGACTTTATCATACCTGAAGCAGCAAAATTACAATTTGAATTAGATTATCAACCCATAACATCTAGAGATTATCGATTTGAAAAGATGTTTAGTGAGGATATTGATTGGGAAGAAATTGTTGATGAAGAAAATAATACAGAATTAGGCGAACTGTATGATGATTTATGTAAAGATTTCGGACATAAAATTGGTGGTTATCCATTTTTTACACAGACAGATCCAAGGGAATGGGAAGAAAAATACCAACAACATGATATATTATTACTACAAATCGATACAGACGACTCATTAAATATTATGTGGGGAGATTCTGGTGTTGCTAATTTCTTTATTAAAAAAGAAGATTTGTTAAATCTAGATTTTTCCAATGTTATTTACAACTGGGATTGCTACTAAAAAGATATAAATGAAATACTAGCAAGCTAAAAAATCTTCCTGAAGGTGAGGGAGATTTTTTTATGTTAAAAATAAACGTTATGTTAACTAGAGTGTAAGATAATACGAATAATAAAAGTCAAGCGTAAATAACAGAAATAACAAGAAATAATGTAAAGTTGTAAAACGTGTGTAAATAGCAATAAATTTATAAAGTACAACATAAAATAAAATTATTAATTTATATTTTGTAAAAAGATTTTTCCGCATAAAAAAATTGTTACTGATCAAAAATGTTTTTGATTCGTTAAATCTTAATCAATAATCGATTAAGATTTGCTGTGATGAATTTATAAATAAAAAAAAGATAAAAAACTGTATAAATGCGTTTAAAGAAGATTTTATGTGAATCTCACTAAAAATCTCTGTTTCGTCTCATTAAGTATAGTTTACTTGTATTTTGATACCTGATATTACTTTGGTTCTATAACTGCCTATAATATATATTATGTTAACTGGATAAAAGTAATAAACTTATTATATGTTAGTTTGTATTGTTACGCTTCCCTTTTCATCAGATTCATTCTGTATAATCAATTGTGTGCTTATTTGTTGTTGTTTTATGAGTTGTTGATGATAATGTCTCCAGATATAAATTATATTTAAGACAATAAAAAATGCAATCCGTTTTAAATGAACACATTAAACGAATTGCATGGATATGATTCATAATAAGTTTTTAAAATTAGTTTGCTACAGCAATTGCTTCGACTTCAATTAATAAGTTATCGTTAATTAACTTTCTAACTTCGACAGCTGAACTTGCCGGTGGATTATTAGTATCAATGTATTGATCTCGAATATCTCTAACAACGGCCATTTGAGAAATGTCTGTTAAGAAAAATGTTAATTTTACTACATCATTGAAATTTAAGCCTGACGCTTCTAATGCGATTTTAATATTTTCAAATACTTGTCGTGTTTGTGTAGCTAAATCATTAATTCCAACAATTTGACCGTCTATATTAATTGCTACTTGTCCAGATATGTAAATCGTTCGTTTAGCGTTACTAACTTCCACTACATGTGAGTATCCAAAAGTTGGTGGCATCGTTTCTGGATTGATAAATTTCTTTTGCATGGCTCTTCTCCTCTTTGAATATCTTATTTTCTTTATATTAGATTTTAAATTCAGATTTTACCGTTCAGCTGCTACATTTGTAAAAGTATATTAGCACTTTAATTTAAAGTTATTGATGGATTATGTACGTTTGATTTTTTGGGGTGCTTGTTATAATTACACCTTGTTTTATTAATTCTTCAGTTACTTTTGTATAGAAAAAGTGATACCACCAGATAAAAAACTCTTCATAAGTAATTTCTTTTGAGTATCTGCTGCTGGCAAAGTATTGTTTTAAAGGTTTATCGTTTTCATTGAATAATAAGACTAAATCTTCACTGATTGTGTTTGCAATTTCGTTAAGTATAAATAAGTCTGTTGATTTAAATACAGGGATAACAGGTTGTGAATTTTGATATAAGCCTAATTTTTCGTAAACTACGTTTAAATGTAAGTCTTTTTGTCTATCTGCTGCTACGAAACCTTTTACTAATTGTTTTTTCTTATAATTAATATCGGTACTATTGTTTTGAAAATATTCTTTAAATGTTTCGTTATCTGCTGTTATTAAATTTAATGTTGAATATCGAGAATTTCCATAAAGACCAATTTGAACTTCTCCTAAATCTAAATACGTATTACCATACATCCCGAAAGCCTCTATATCTGTTAGTTCTTGTTCTTGAATAGCATAATAATATCGTTTCTTATTTCTTAAAGGTCGTTTCTTTTTTAAATAGTTTTCTTCAATGTAATTTATTTGTCCAAAATCTAATAACACACCACTATACAATAAAAGACTATAAGATTCTCTAGATAAATGATTAAA
Source organism: Bacillus sp. FSL W8-0519 (assembly GCF_038005585.1). Taxonomy (NCBI): domain Bacteria; kingdom Bacillati; phylum Bacillota; class Bacilli; order Caryophanales; family Bacillaceae; genus Bacillus; species Bacillus sp. FSL W8-0519. The sequence goes on along the minus strand of NZ_JBBOTL010000001.1, from coordinate 2,615,434 downwards.
CGTGTCGATTCTTTTTGAAATATCTTCAATATGACTTGAATAGTTTTCAAAAATCTTAAGTGTTGGTTTAATTAGAGGTTCACAAAGATTATAAAGCTTTTCTCCTTCACAAACTGTTATAATCATACACGTTGGATAGTACCTCCCTCCTATTTGTTTCAATAGCCCCTCTGCTTCTAATAAATTAACGCGCTTTTCAAATTCATCATTCGTCCAATTTAACATCATTTTTATAGCATTTGACTCAAAACCAAGATGAATCAATACAAGTAAATATTGAAGTTTCGTTCCTTTTATTTTTATAGATGGCGAATTATCTCCAGACGAAATCATTTTTGCTTCATAAGCTGTATGTAATATATTCTCCGGACTATTATTAGTGAACATTTCATATTCTCTCCCTTACTAATAAATTCATTATAAAATCTATGTATTTATTAAGTTCTATAAACGAAAATGAGTGTCCTCTAATAATCCCAAATTAAAAACCTTAGCATAGATATACTAAGGTTCCTTACATTTTTATAATGAATGAATTCTTTCATAGTCTTTTTTAAATTGATTATCATTTTTTAACCAACTTTTAAAAGTTGGTTCTTTTATTTCTAAAATGGAACAAGTTTTAGCGATACATTTATTTTTCATATATTCCTTAAGGAAATTTTGTTTTCTCTGCTTAACAGCAGCTTAAGTTCTTTTTAGCTTTCGATCTTTTAATTGATCTAGACTTAGACTTTCTTTCTGAAATTCTTTATATTTTCTATGCAGATAAATATCTTTATCTTTATAAATCCACTTTGGAAATAGTTGTATTGGTTTTCTTCCGGTTAAAATGACGCGATAATGTTTATTTTGATTTAGTAATTCGGCTGGTAAATTATGATTTTGTAGTACCTGATTTAAAGAATTCATAAAGCTATATGATCCTCCTACAAAGCTTACTGTATAAGTTTCATACTTGACGTAACCATCCCCATCAAAATATCCACGAACAAAATGATGTAAATATTCTTCTGGTACGAAAGGGAATTCAATGTTAAAAGATTTACATGGCATAATTCCATGTATGTTCATAAGGTCATCTTTTATTGTTTTGCTATTAATATTTAGCATATATACACCTGTTTTTTTGTTTTGGTATAGCGGCTGATTTGTTTTTAGTTCTTTTTTTATGTCTTCTAAAATATAACTTTCTTTTTGTGATATACTGACGCATTGATTTTCTTTTGGTATAACACCGTCAGCTGCTATAAACCCTAAAATATAAGCCATGTTATTTGACCACGTTTTAAAATAATCTTCTGTTATGTCATACTTTCTCTTCCAGCTCCCTATAGTGCGCCTTGGCACGTTGCTGTCTGATAGAACCATACGAATATACCTTGCAGACACATTAGCAAGCGTAGCTATTTCTGAGGTACTCTTCCCTTCTGTATATAGCTGCGTTATTTCAGATTTTGATAGTTTACATTTTGATTTCTTTTTTCTCTCTATTTGCACTTACATCCTCCCCTTCCTTTTAATAATTAGGGACATATTTTCTTCTATAACATATAACAAAACGTATGTTCTTTGTTACTTGTAAGAAGAAATTTACTAAATTAAAACAATTTACATTTACTTAGTATTCGTTTTATCTGCTGCTGCATGGTTTTTATTTTGTATATAAGAATAATGAATTTGACAAATTTATTAAATGTACTGCAATTACGGTGAAAGGTAAAATGATTTCGTTTAAACTACAAATAGCCACAGTTTGGAGATGCCTCTTCCCCGTTTCCTCTGTTTAATAGTAAACGTTATAGTGGTGCTTTTTCTTTAGAGCATGAAGATCTTCAAGAGATTGATGCAAAATACGGTCCATTCGATCTTACGTTAATGGAATGCGGGCAATATGATCCAAGGTGGTCTGCAATTCATATGTTGCCTGAAGAAACAGTACAAGCTCATATTGATGTACAAGGAGAATTACTTCTTCCGATTCATTGGGGTGCTTTTACATTAGCATTACACGAATGGAGTGACCCGATAGAACGTGTTACGAAAGAAGCTAACCGTTTAGGAGTTAAAATTACAACACCTCAAATTGGCGAATCTATTACGTTAAAATCTACAGACTATCCTAGGTATGCTTGGTGGCAAAAAGTCTAATTATAATAAAAAGCGAATCGTCTTATATAAAAGATTCGCTTTTTACTTATTGATTATAATGTATCGTTGACAAACTGATTAAACTTGTCTATTTCTTCAACAAATGGATTATGATTACTTTCTTCAAATTTAGTTAATGTTGCGTTCGGGATTAAATTTGCTATTTCACGAGAAAATATGTAGGGACATTGTGCATCATGCTTACCACAGTATATAAAACTTGGGATTTTTACGAATTTAAGTTTCTGACGAACATCATAATCTTTATATTCAACTTGTCTAAAATAATTTAACCGATTGCCAACTGTCTTTCCGCTATTTGGCAATTTTAATGCCTCTTCAAGCTTTTCTTCAGAATAAAAAGACATAAGTGCCCACTCTCTACTTAATGCTTTTCTTTCTTCTTGTACTGTACTATCATCATTTAATGCATTCATAATTGATACGATTCTATTAAATTTTACATTTTCACTACAATATATACTATCTTTATGAGATGCATATTCCTTGCTCGCCGCTGCGCCACCAACAATTATTTTCGTTAAACTTTCTTGTGCTTCAGTCGCATATACAAGAGCTAACATCCCTCCTGTCGAATGACCAGCAAACCCCCACTTATTAATATATAAAGCTTCTCGAATCGCTTCTAAATCTTTAATCGTTTCGGTCATACTATATTCAGAATCAGTTTTAGCCAAATCTGAATTGCCACATCCTTTTAAGTTAACTAAATATACGCTATAATGGTCAGTAAATGGGTTTGCAAAAGTATTTCCATTATCATTATACTCACTATACAAATGAGTAACGCAAAGTGGAGGTCCTTCTCCCTTTAGAAAATATTCAAACTTTCCTCTTGGAGTTTTGATAATATTTGTTGTCCACATATCGAATCTCCTATCTGAAATTTTCATTTTCTCTTAGTTTGTTATTTAAAAGCGAATAGTATTATATAAAGAAGTAAGTAACCTATCCTGCTTAACCAATTTCTGATTCCTATAATTTATTAATTTATGATTAGATAAAATAAAATTATGCTCTAATATTAATTCATTGTGGAGCACTTCAACTAAAAATTTAGGGATCATCTCTCCTACGCCGTAATTATAGTCACTAAGAATCCAAGAAACCTCTTTCCAATCTAAAATTCCTTCTGAGACTTTTTTTGGAGTGTGATATATAAATTCATGAAGTAACTCTACTAGATAAACATACATTCCGCCAGAATATGAAGAATCCTCCCATGTAATAATGCCTTTAAATTGAATTTGATCATGCGTAACTTTTATATTAGTCTCTTCTTTTATTTCACGAATGGCATTTTCTAAAGGTGTTTCTCCTGGTTCTATCTTCCCTCCTACCCCATTCCACAATCCTTTTACAGGGTCATATTTTCTATTTAGCATAAGTATCTCTTCATTTCTTTTTATAAAACATAAAGTGTGTTTGTACATAATGTGATTCCTTCCTCCGTTTTTAATAAGCTCTAACTGGAGATATAAGATGGATTGCTGCACATTGTGTCCCTGCTTCAATTAATATTGGTCTCATAGAACCGCTGAAACTTAAAGTAACCGTTTCTTCTTTTATTGCCCTTAAAGCATCCAACATAAATCGTCCATCGAAAGATATATTGAATTGTTTTTCACCTTGAATTGCATCTATCTGTTGTGTCTCAGATATTTTTCCAATCTGAGAAGCATTAGAAGAAACTTTAATTGTAGATTCATTTACAATTTCTAAGTTAACATTGTTATTTGCCCATTCACTTGCTAATAAGCTTGATCGATCTACCCCTTGTAACATTCTTTGTCTATCTATGTTAATGACTGTTTGAAATTCATTTGGAATTAAACTAGATATATTAGGATATTTCCCTTCAATTAATCTTGAATATAACGTAGTTGTGCCGAATGTAAAAATAATGTGACTTTCTGATAGATAAATAGAAACGAATTCTAAATTGCTGTTCATTAATTTTAAAAGTTCATTAATGGTTGCACTTGGTACAATACAATTCGCTTTCATATTAGTAGAAATTAATGTTTCATGTATAGCTAGTCTATGAGAGTCAGTTGCAGCGCATATTAATTTGTTATGGTCTAACTCGATATGTACGCCGGTAAGAACGGGTCTAGATTCATTTTTCGCTACTGCAAAGACTGTTTGTTTAAACGCATCAATCAATTGTTTTGTTTCTATTTGTATTTCTGCATGATCGTCTATTTGTGGTACGTTAGGAAATTCATTCGCTGGAAAACCATTTAAGTTTAATGTGATTTCTTCTGATTGTATGGTAATTGTTTGCTCATTCTTACTTTTTATTACTATATCGCTTGGCATTTTCTTTATAATTTCAATGAAGTATTTTGCAGGTACAACAATAGTTCCTGCTTTTAAGGTAGTCGTAATTTGTTCGTCATCCATGGAACTAGGGATGAATTTTTCGATGAAAATATTTGAATTACTTGCGATTAAAGTAATTCCAGATTGATCTGCAGTTATTTTTATACCGGATAGTATAGGAATTACAGCTTTCGTAGATATTGCTTTACTTACTTCTGAAAGTGCTTGAGTGAAATGTTTATGATTAACCATAAACTCCATTTTTTCCCCGCCTTACATGAAATGATAGTTTTATGAAGATTGATGAATGATTGTTCCGTTAAAAAAGTAAGGTACTGTTTCTTTCCTTTGTAATATATTTAATAAGTGTTCTGGTATTCGTAAATGCGGTTCTGCTCTATGTAATTCCATCCAAGTAATCTCTTCAATTTCTTTTGGCCTTGTTATATTTGTTTCCCCGCCGATTATTTCACCTAAAAAATTAAAGAATATTGCATGGTGTCCTCTCTCCTCGAAAAAAGCTTCGCTAATGTAACAAATACCCTTTACAGTTATATGTAGACCGGTTTCTTCTTTAACTTCTCGAATGACTGCCTCCTCTAACGTTTCTCCTAATTTAACTGCACCACCTGGTAGTGTGTAATAAGAACCATTCTTCCCTTTGTTTTTTACCATTAAGATCTTTTCATTTGTTTTATCGTATAAAAGCGCATATGTAACATTTACTTTTTTCATCTAAGTCCACCTTCAATAACAAGAATTTTCTGTCTTTGTTACATTCTACCATTTAATCGTTTTAAAATATAAAAAAATTAATAGAGTATTTCATTTATCTACCCTTAGTAAAGGTAATAATTGATCCCCCTTCATTTCTAAATAAAAAGAACGTATTTTGAAAGTAATTATTCAACGTACGCTCTTTATGATTTGATTGATTCATTTTGGGATTCTATATATTTTCTAACCTTTTTTCCAAATAGTATCGATTATGCCCTTTAGGGTGATCTTCACTTACTCCAATTACTTTATATCCATGTTTTTTATAAAAAGCAGGTGCCTGAAAGCTAAAAGTATCTAAATTGATTAGGCTACACTCTTTTTCAAGTGCAAATTCTTCAATAAGTTTTATTAACTTGGTTCCATAACCTTCGTGTCTATATTCTTCAGAAACCCATAAGAAATCAACATGTACGTGGTGCCAAAATGTAATTCCAGTTATTCCGCCTACTATTTCTTCATTTTCATTTTTCAATATAAAACTAATTTTTTCTGAAGGCTTTTTCTCTTCATCTGAAATATGTTTTTGATTATATTCAATTACTTTTTCTCTTATGTAATCACTATCTTCTTGGACCCATTGTTTTACTATTTTCATTTTAATTATCACGCTCCTTTTAAAGTATCTATTCAATTTAATAATCGTAATATCCTGTCTAACTTAATTGTCGTAGTGCACTGTTTCATTTCACTAAAATTTAAAAAAGCCGTACTACATTTTATTTGTAGTACGGCTTCTTACCGCGTTTGATTCTTTTTAATTAAAACTTCCGTTAGTTTGAACGTATTAGTAAAATAATTCTATTGTATTACTGCGAAAAAGAATGAACATTCCTAAACCAATTAGAACGATTGGAACGATAATATGACAATTTCTCTCAAGTACTTTAGCAAAAATAGGAGCCCTTAACAATGTGTAGCCAATCAAACACCATATTGCTATCATGCAAAAAAAGATAATTAATGTAACGAAATTTGCTTCCAAGGATTGACTAGTGAACATTGGTATATAAATTGAGATATTATCAGCTCCATTAGCTAATGTAATCGCAGCTACTTTAAATAATGAGCCAGAAGTGTTATCAATGACTTCATTACTTTTGTTAGAACGAAGCGAGAATAGTCCTTTAATCCCCATATAAATTGGCACGAATCCTAATAATCCGATCCACGATATAGGAATGAAAAAAGAGCTTAAGAAACCAATAATACTTAGAAAAATAATTACACTAAACCCCAAATATTGTCCAATAACAATATAAAGTTCTTTTATCTTAGTTTTCCCCTGGAAAGTTCTATCTTCTTCCTTACATACTCCTGTCTTTACTTGTGAAAATAAAACAAGGAGTATAAAAATATCATCAATATTTGTTGAAGTAAATGCAATAAAAGAAGAAATTATAGTTGTAACCAAAATAAGCCAACTACCTTTATAATGAAATGTATGCCTACTAGCGAAGCGGATTAACTGTAGTTTTTTATCAATATTTTGATTCTTTTATAAAACAATATGAATATTTTACTTATCTGCTACTTGATTCGTTAATAAATAAACCACTTTATTGCTTCTAAAATCATTTCATTTTAAATTAAGTAAGTGTATTCTTCCTACACAATGGCTAAAAAGGGAAAATCAAATGTTGTGTAATATAAAAAGAGCCCTTTATGAGGACTCTTTTTAAAATTAAGCTACTTTTCGATATAAATGTTGTGTTTCTTTTTTCTTTTCTGCTTTTGGTGGACGAATTAAAATAGATATAACGAAAGAGATAACAGAAAGTACGCCGATTATAATAAAGGTTGGTTCAAATCCTCCAAGAAGCGCCCCGATGAATGATCCTGCAAGTGCACCAAATCCGAAACCTTGGTATACAATCCCATAATTTGTACTATGGTTTTTTAATCCGAAGAAATCTCCAACAATGGCTGGGAATATAGTGATATTACCGCCAAAGCAAAAGGCAACACTTGCTACACATGCGAAATATATGCCGTAATTTAGCGGAATGAAACTTAATGTAAAGACTGACAATCCAATGATAATAAACGTTGCAGAAACGATTTTCATTCGACCTATTTTATCTGATAACGTTCCAAGAACAATACGACCTACTGTATTAAAAATTGCAATCATTGCAACGGCGTTAGCGGCAGTTGCTGCGCTAAGTCCAACGAGCTGCACTCCGATATCTTTGACCATACCGATTAAATATAGACCGCCCATACACGATGTGAATAGCATAAAAAACAAAAGGTATACTTGTTTCGTTCGCATCATTTCACGAGGTGTATAATCATTGTGTAAAGTCTCAGCTACAGTGTTACTTACTATTGCTTCACGTAAGAAGAACGATCCGATTAATACTAAAAGTAAGACGATAATCCCCCAATATAAAAAGGCTTGTGATACACCAAGGCTGTCGATCAGATTTCCGTTTATATATCTAAAGATTAAGCTACCCATTCCATATGCTGATACAGATATACCTGAAATAAGCCCTTTCCGATTCGGAAACCATTTAATTAAATTAGATAATGATGTGATATAAGCAGTTCCATCGGCATAACCAACTACTACACCAGCTAATAAATATAGTAATGGTAAGGAGGAAACTTGTGAACTTAGTATTAAACCGAGTCCCAGCACAATCCCTGCAGTAGCGATGAGTTTTCGAAGCCCTAATTTTTGCTGTAACTTTCCTGCAAATAATGTTGAAAATGATAAAGAGAAGCTTGTAATGGAGAAAGTTATAGCAACTGAATTAAGGTTCCATCCAAACTTACTTACAAGGGGCTGATTAAATAAACTCCATGTATAAATTGTTCCAAGGCCAATTTGAACAATGATTGTACCTAGAACAATTAGTAACGGATTTATAGAAGTTTGTTTCATACTAACTGTCCCCTTCTTTTATCGTGACATGAATTTTCACAGTTAGTATAACCATCATAAAAAGCAAGATACTGCATGAAAAATGGAAATTGAATTCATGTACACAAAAAGACACTCCATTATGAAGTGTCTTTCTGCAGGTTATATTAGATTTACTTAAAGAAAGCTTTGTTAAGATAAGACATTTTCAAATGCTTATGTATATAGAATACCAAAAGATTTCTGTCATGAGATGGGACTTAAGATGTATTTTTCATTCATCATATAGTCGGATAAACGAAAAATTAATATTCAATTTCATCAAAATCTTTCGGCTGCGGTACCGTTTGCATATTAGCTGCATCTTTTGGATCGCTATAAATTGCATTTTGTTCTGTATTTACATCCTTAATGTTTTGCTTTTTATTTTTGTTCACTTTATCTTTCACTTTCAATCACTCCTTTTTGTTATAGGAGTAATTATTCCCTATTACTGTTACGAAATGTATCAACGACTAAATTACTAAATTCACGTAAATAATATAAATAATTATCACCGCCGTAATTGTATCTTTTATTATACATTTTCGCAACAACTACATTATATTCAGGTATTACTAATATAGTTGGTCCCGTAATTCCTAATATTTGATACGAGCCTTTTGGTACACGTTCGCCTAGTTCACTTAATTGTGCAGGTTCATTTTGAACGAACCAAAACAAGCCATTTTGTGGTAGCTCTTTATTTGCATATGTTGGACTCTGCAAACTCGTAGCGATTTTTATAACTTCTTTTGGAACAATTTGTTTATCATCTATCATACCTTGATTTAAATGAAGGTTGCCCCACTGTGCAAATTCTTTAGCGGAGACAAACAGATTTTTTTCAGTACCGTCATCTACTGTACCAATTTCACTAATTGCGTCTTTATTTGGATTATCAACAACTGCAACTAAATTATCATCTTGCTGTATTCTCCATCCTGTTTCTTGGAAATTAGCAGGTTTAAACACACGCTCTTTTAACAATTCAGGAAAACTTTTGTTATATAGCTGATAAATAAGACGTGTCATCATTCTTACATTAATATCTCTATACGCCCATCCTTGCCCCGGTTCAAATTCACGAAAAATTATCCCGTCATTCGTTTCTTCTAATCCGTGCGAATGTGTTACTAAATTTCTTATCGTCGTTTTACTAAGCAATACAGGATCAAAGTCTTTAAAATATTTTATCGCTTCATCATCAATAGAGTTTATTTTCCCCTCGTAAAGCGCATACGCTATCATTAATCCTAAATAACTTTTTCTAGCAGAAGCAACGTTAAATTGTGAAGATGCTGTTACTTTCTTGCTTGTAGATGTATTTGAGTGATAGCCACTATAATGCTCCAGTACAATTTTGTTATCTTTCATTATGCAAAGCGCTGCTGCAGAGCTATGGTTTTGTTCTTTTATATTTTCTACCCAAGAAATCAACTTATCATATGTATACAAATAAATCCCCCTTAATACACATAAAAATTACAGCTTGAAAGAAAAGTGCAAAATAGTTTTCACACCTTTCCTTCAAGCAAAATATCTTTGATGTTCTATACTTAAATGATCCACCAGTTCCAGCAATTAAAGCAACCGAAACATCCAGCGCATCCTATGCATCCGCCGCAACGACCTGCACAACCACCACATCTGCCGCCACATCCGCCACAGCGTCCACCACAACCTCCGCATCCGCCGCAACGACGTGCATCGTCTTGAATGTAGTAGTATGGATATTGACTTTGTTGTTGATCCCAATACACAACATTACCAGTTTGATAATCATTAAGGTTTAATGATTGTAGTTCTTGTTGAAACTGATTCATTATGAAACCCCTCCATTTATAAATATAAATTCCGTCCACATATTGAAGTTAATAAATGTTAATAAACAAAGTAGAAACAAATGGCTATATACTTGAATACGTACATCAACAAAATATGAACTTACACTAGGTGATGTACCTTGTTTTTCAGCCTATTTTCTTAATCACTTTTTGCTGGACGAATTTATTATTAATAGAGGTTTTTAAAAATTACTAATCCAACAGTTTAGTAGTTCATCACTTAATTTTCTTTCTAGTAACTCTTTAACTGAAGGTTCTGGCATGATTTTATAAGTATGTAAAGCTTCTTGATTATAATCTATCCAGTGAAACGCCAAATGAGATTCTTTAGATTTTGGTATGAAATCAATATGTAGCTCTTGTGAATCTATCTCAAAAATATGATTGATTTCATGGTGAAGAACTTCTCGATCTTGCCATCGGTTTTCTATGACTCCTAAAAATTGTTTTATACTACAATTTACTCCGAGCTCTTCCCTTAGTTCTCTTATTAATGCATTCTCAGCTGATTCGCCAACTTCAACATGACCACCTGGTAAAAAATAATGATGGCCAATATATTCAGCTACTAACAATTTTTTATCCTTTATCATAACAGCTCGTACAATATGATGAAATTTATTGCTCAATTGTTATTCCTCCCATTCATTGTTAAACGAATAAACGATAAACTTCCTCACCATCATAATCATGCCCTAATGGTCGAAAACCATAATGTTCATATAATTTCTTTGCAGAGATATTATCTTTATGTACTGTTAATCTAATTTCTTTACACGCCTTAAACGTATTTTTTATTAAGTATATACTTTCTTGTAATGCCGCTTTTCCATAACCGTTACCTTGCTGCTTTTGATCGATAATAAATCCGTTTATCCAATACATATCAGTTGTTTCTTTTACAACAGCATGCATAACAAAACCAACCATTAGATCGCCATTGTATATCGCAAATGGTTGGTATTCTACAGCGTCCCCATCTGGTTTTATATATACTTTAGCAAGTGAAACTGCTACAGATGGAACGAATTTCGTCTGATTATCTTTAACTTGCAGCTTTAAAGCATCTTCCCAATTCTCTCTCGTAACAACCTTTAACTGGATATTCAATATTTTAAACCCCTTTATTAAGAATATATTTACATATTCAACGTAGTGAAATAATTCCCTGTTTCTTAATTATAAAAAACAGGGAATTATCATTTCTAAATAGAATTTATCCAGTTATATCGTTGTACTTTTCACTTCGAATATCTTTCTTTAATGATACATGCGCTATTAAAACTCCAAGTATAGTAATTACTCCACCAACTACCGAAATAAAAGTAGGTACTTCACCTAACCATACCCAAGCTATAAAACAAGCAATTACTGGCGTTAAATATAGAGAGCTTGTTGCCTCGGAAGCACCAGTATGAGATATAATATAGGCCAATGCAATATACGGGAGTACTGTTGGAAATAAACCTAAATATATAACGCTCAAATTCACTTCAAGAGGAGCCACCAGTATTTCTTGATACATTCCCGGTAAGAAAATAAGCATACATACCGTACTAGATAAAATTGTATATATGGTAAATGGCAAGAAGCCGTACTTTTTTAAGTACGATGTTTGAAAAACGAAAAATAGACTTTCTGAAACGGCTGCTAATAATATAAATAATCCCCCGCTATTAAATTGAATAGACCCCCCTTGACTAAATGATATGAAAGCAATTCCTATAAAGCTAATTACACCACCGATCCATCCATTTGCTTTCATTTTTTCATTTAAAAAAACAAAAGCAAGAACTGCCGTTACTATAGGTGTGACGGAAACGATTAAACTTGCCGATCCAGCATTTACTGTTTTTTCACCATAGTTTAATGCGATGTGATAAAAAGTAAATCCTAAAGCACCAAATAAAAAAATCGCTGGAATATCTTTTAGATCAGGTAATCGTAGTTTGTATAAAAACGAAAACAAAAGAAGTATGAATGAAGCGATTAACAAACGAAGTAAAGTAAGATGTTCAGGTGTGTAAGATTCAAGACCCATACGAATTGCCGGAAAGGCCGTTCCCCAAATTAAAATTGTAAAAGAATGAGCACATATAATTCGATAATCCCATTTTTTATAATTCATGTTTTCTCTCCCCCTTCAAACCAACCACTTTATAATTACCAATTATTTCTTCCCATCATATTTAATAGTTGATACAATGTCTTCAACCAGTTTTTTATCGTAAAAACCAACCACTTGGTATTTTTCAAGTGAACGAAGGAGTTTTTTGATGACAACTAGTAAAAAACTGCCTAAGTATCGGCAGATAGTAGATTATATGAAAGAAAAAATTGAAAATGGAGAATGGCCAATTGGAAGTAAGATCCCTAGTCAAAGGCAGTTAGCAAAATTATTTCAAGTAAATCGTAGCACTGTAATAACTGCACTAGATGAACTTATGGCTGATGGATTGATTCAAGGGAAAATTGGAGCAGGAACAATTGTAACGAATAATACATGGTCATTATTAGCAACAAATCCACCACCTGATTGGAGTCAATATGTAAAGGCCGGTATTCATAAACCAAGCAAGTTAATGGTACGAGAAATAAATGAAGCAGAAGCAAATAACAAGCTTATCCATCTTAGTAAAGGCGAACTTTCTCCTCATCTTTTTCCATTAGAAACGATGCAATCCATTATGAAGAAAGTAAGTGAGGAATTAGACTATTTTGGATATGAGGAACAAAAAGGGTTTTATCCGTTACGTGAAGCAATAAGTAAATACGTAAAATCATTTGGAATACAAGCATCACCAAGTTCTATATTAATCGTCTCGGGTGCATTACAAGCATTACAATTAATATCAATTGGTCTTTTACATAGAGAGTCAACCGTTTTACTTGAACAACCTTCTTACTTATATTCACTTCATGTATTTCAATCAGCAAATATAAATCTATCTGGTATATCAATGGATCCTCACGGTATATTACCTAACGAGTTATTAAAACGAATTAAATACAGTCAGAAGAAAAATATTTTATATTCAATCCCTTGTTTTCAAAATCCAACAGGCATATTAATGTCTAAAGAGCGAAGAAAAGAAATATTAAAAATATGTGAAAAGGAACAGTTACCTATTATTGAAGATGATATTTACCGCGAGTTATGGATTGATGCACCGCCCCCAGCTCCTTTAAAATCAAGGGATAAACATGGACATGTATTATATATTGGTAGTCTCTCTAAGACACTTACCCCAGGACTTAGAATTGGATGGATTATCGGTCCAGAACCGGTTATTGATAGATTATCAGATATAAAAATGCAAACAGATTATGGATCGAGTTCATTATCTCAAAGAGTTGCTGCTGAATGGATAAATAAAGGATTTTATGAGGAACATGTTGCAAACGTAAGAATTCAACTAAAAGAACGAAGACAAATAATGATACGAGCTTTACATAAGCATTGTGCAGATATTGCCACCTGGGATATACCTAGTGGTGGATTTTTTATATGGCTAAAGGTAGTACCTAGCATTCCGATGAAGAAATTATTTTCAAAGGCACTATCAAAAGGGATTCTATTAAACCCGGGACGTATCTATGAAGAAGAATCAGATCGATACATTCGTTTATCATATGGATATGCTTCTCCAGAGCAAATAACTAACGGTATTAAATTGTTAAGCGAATTAATTCGTAAGTTAATGACATAATAAAAACTCCTCTTTTTCCATAGAGGAGTTTTTGTGTATTTTATTTACCACAACCGCATTTCCTGCCCCAACACAATAAGTCCTTCATAAGGATCCCCGTCAATGTTTAATACTTGAGCAAAAGCAGGTTCTGTTTTTAAACCGTTCTCTTTTAAGCGAATAATTTCTTCTCTTATATGTGGATGCTGCATTAATAGCATGTGCTCTACTATCATATGTCTATATGCATTTTGGTTACGCACCGGCTTAGGCTGAGCAAATAATTCAAATTTAAAACCTTCAAATTCAAAATTTACTTTTATCGATTCAGTATTTTTAATTTTTTTCTTTTTTATTTTGAATCCTTCATAAGAGCCATATAAAGATCTCATTTCTTGTTCAAAAACATCAAAGTTATGTACTTCCATTACTATATCTAAGTCAGATTGAAGCGTATCAATTCTAATAGGTATAGTCCCGCAAAGAACGGGGCTATACAAAGCTAAATCCTCCATGATGTTTAGTTTATTCAAAACATCATATACCTTTTGTTGTTTGTCATTCCCTGATTGTAAATATGTAATAGATGTAAACATGGAAGTCTCTCCTTCATTTCACGTAATACGTGACTCACTAAATTCAAGAAAATTTGTCCGTTTAAATTTGTTCTAAGAGTACCTTTATTTCAATATATTAAGACGAACAAACGATGTTTTTCAACTTTTCTCCTATACTGCAATACTATAAAAATAAAAAAGGAGGAATTATTATGAGCATTTTTAACATTCTTTTAACCATCCACATATTATTTGGGACAATATGCTTAATTACCGGTATTGTAGCGATGGTTGCTCAAAAGAAGAAAGGAAAACATACGGAATGGGGCGAAATATATCATGCATCCTATGTTGTCATTACCCTCACTGCAATTATATTATCCATTATAAACTGGGATAAAATCGCATATTTATTTTATGTAGCAATTTTCTCTTATGCTTTTGCGATTTATGGCTACCTTGCACGAAAAAAACGTTGGAAAAATTGGCTTCACCACCATATTAGAGGTATGTTAGGTTCTTATATTGGTGCCGTTACCGCGTTATTAGTAAACATCGGTATTCATATTCCTATTATTAATTTATTGCCGCCTATATGGTTTTGGTTTTTACCTACATTAATCGGTATTCCTCTCGTAGCCAGTGTATCAAAAAAATATAAAAAGCGTAGTTAAAATTCATTACATTTTCGTTACTTTCTGATGATTATTATAAAAAATTATACTCAATGTAATATTTTATTAATAAGTTCAAAATTGTACTGCTTTAAGTTAGTCACTTATAGCTAAATAAAAAGAATCCAATAAAAGTATTGGATTCTTCTTCTATAAACTATTACGTTAAAAATAATATCTTTTAATTAAGACTTTAATAATGAATGTAAACGATCCGGATAATTCGTAAACATCCCGTCCACTCCCCATAAAATTAGCTTTTTCATGTCTGCTTCATTATCTACAGTAAATGGATGAACTTCTAATCCGTGTTTCTTTATTTTCTTTACATAAGCTGCATCAATATATTTGTAGTTCATACCAAGACCTATGCAATATGTACTATACTTCTCTATTTCTGATTCAGTTAATTGAACTGCTTTTTTGTAAGATAGTAATTGGACTAGAGGTATATTAACATGTAAACTATGTAGCTTTTGCAAACTTTCTTCACTAAATGATTGAATAATAACTTTATCCTGTATTTCATAGTGATTGATAATTTCTAATAACTTTTCTTCCATTCCTGGATATTCATCAGGTGATTTGGTTTCAATATAATAGTTCGCGTCATGCCCAAACACTTCAATTACTTCTTCGAGTGTTGGGACTTTAGCATTTTCATATTTTTTCTTTGCTAAAGTTGGATGTTTTTCATTAAAAAAAGAACCTGCCTTTAATTGCTTTAATTCTTCTAATGTATGTTCCTTAACTAGCCCCGTACCGTTTGTAGTACGATTTACTATTTCATCATGCATAGCTACTAAATGTCCATCTTTTGTCATTTGAAGATCAATTTCTATATAATCTGCTTTTAATTGTTGTCCTAATGTATAAGCTGGTATTGTATGTTCCGGCGCATAGGCAGAGGCGCCTCTATGTGCAATATTTTTCATGTGATTTGATTGATTAATAGCTTTCGTGTACTTAAGTTCATTTACTTTATGATAAACAAAAGTACCTATTACTATAAAGGCGAAAATGATTGTAACGATATATATCTTTTTCATAATGATGTATTGACTCCTACATAAAAGCAATTTGGCTTGGATAATTTATTCAAATAAATGTCGATTTTCAAATACAGTCATTTGTCCAACAGATTGAAAACCAGCTTTTTTATAAATAGTAATCCCATCAGGTGAAGCTTGTAATACACATTGAGCAACGTTTAATTCCTTTGCTTCTTGCAGCAAGTAATGAAACATAGTAGAACCAAATCCTTTTCCTCTCATTTCTTCTTTCGTTGCTATATCATAAATACCAATACTATCTTGTGTACACACTAATGAACCAACCGATACGACTTCATCTTTATAAAACCCTAAGTATAGTTTCATATTTTCACTATTCCATAAATGGAAAGAAGCAGTTTGATTGTAGAATGCTTGTACATATTTCCCTTCCTCTGATGTACAAAATAGACTAGCTAACGCTTCTCCAAACTTTTTAATTTGTCCTGACGAAGATGCTTTTTGTATCGTAAAACCTTCTGGCAAGTTTGTTGTTGGATGTATTGTATGTAAGTTTGCTACCATCGCGATATTTTGTTCTGCTTCTTTTAATCCAAGCTTTATTAATTCATTCTTTAAATTACCCTCCAGCTTCTCGTCCCAAAACCAAACACTCATTGGGTACTTCTTTTGATTATAGTATGCTACTTCCTTATATAATTTCTCAATATCTTCCGTTACATTATTGTTTAGTAAAGTAATGATATTAAATGTATCTGCAGGTAAACCACAGTCGACAGCGATGTAATCCTTCGTTTCTTTTACATTCATTCCCTGTGTCTGCCGCGCAATATATGAAGTTTTATATGTAAAATTATCAATTAGTAACTGTTTAAAATTCATTCATTTTGCTCCTTTCATAAAATTTGTATTCGAATACTTCAGTATTAAATATAACATATAAGAAATGTACCTATTTCTATAAAAATATCTCTTTACATTACTCTTTGCGCCCTAAAAGAATAAAAAACGATATAACGTTGTCGGAATGAAAAAAGTGGTATATAATAAATATTAACATTACTAGTAATTATTTTAGGTATTCCTAGAATAAAGGAGCGATACATATGAAAATTACTATTTATTTCGGAAGTCATGAAGATCAAGATGTTCGTACAATGGACTGTCATTTAGATGTAGAAGATACAGAAGAAATTGTTTCTGTATCATAATATAAATTGTATGGATGAACCCTCTTCCCTACAGCGTTTAAGACACCTTTTACAGGTGTCTTTTTTGTTGTTTTTTTCGTCAAAAACCCTTTACTTTATAGCGTTTTAATAGTAAAATATAAATATACGAACAAACGTTCTTTTTATTTTACTTGTACATGAAGGGATGATTTTTACAATGGCTCAAGCAAAGCGCAGAGGAAGAAAAAAGCAAACACCTATCATTTCAAATACAGGCTTTATCGGCTCTGTCTTTATTGATACATTGGAGTTACAAAAGAAATCCTATTATTTCGCCCGTAAAAAACTTCAAATTGTTCATCACGTATTAGATGGTCTATCTGGGGCAACAAGCTCTCTATTTAAAGAGCATAACATTTCAGCATACATGTCATGTGTATATTTACATAAACAAAAGAAAATCGGATTTGTTCTTTCAACGAAGCCTTTTGAACAAAGTGACGGTGTTGCTTACTTTATAAATTATTTAATCGAAAAGAATTTTTACGGTAACGAGGAAGTAGAATATCAAGAAGTATATAATACAGGTTTTATTGGTGTAGTATTCGCCGATTTATGTAGTATAGATCGTTTTAATTTCGAGTTTGAAATGGGGATGTTAACGAAATTAATGAAAGATATGATTATTCCGGTTAAAGAACTCTTTTTACGCCACAATGTACCGGCATACATTTCCACTTCTCATCTAGAGGAACAAAACAAATTAGGTTTCGTTCTATCTGTAAAACCATATGATGAACGTGCAGAAGCAGATTTATATTTTGAGGCGTATTTAAAAGAACGCGGGTTATTTATTGGTGATGAAGAAGACGATATTGATAAGATTGTTATTAGAAAAACAGCTGAATTACGATAGATAAGCGCAGGATGATGATCCTGCGCTATTTCGATATTATTTAATTACGTTCAACACTATACCCTTTTGAATGAATTTCTAAATTCAATTTATTTGAGTAAGCCTGATTTAAAATAAGAAATACGATTCCTCCTCCAATTGGAAGCGTGTAGGATGGAATATGATTTAATAATAGACCTGATAATGCCAGTGCTATCGGCTGCATCATTTTACCTAAACTTAATCCAATACTAAGCACTCTGCCCCTATATTCATCTGGAATCTCTCTTTGCATAAAATAAATTAAAGGGATATCGATTAATGCTATCATTAACCCTAAAAAGAACATAATGGCGCAGTACATGGTCACAAATACAATTTTATTCACTTCAATACTTTTGAATAGAACAGGTGCACCTGAAACTATCATAAAAATTGCCATCATAAAACTTGTTTTTTTCAATAGATAGGAATAAGAAAAACGATTCGTTATCTTTTTTACTATTATTGCACCAACTATCATACCTATTGGAAAAGTCCCTTGGATCAAACCAAATTGTTTAGAACTAATGTTGAGAACTGTATTCATAATGTATGGCAATGGAACAGTTACAGAAAATCCTAGAAAAAAATTAAGTGAAATTAAAATACGAAACGTATTTTTTAAGCTCTCCCGCTCCATTAAGTAAGAGTATCCCTCCTTTATATCTTTCATAAAATTAATTTCCCTTATTGAACATTCCTTATTTATGTATTGCTCGCACAATTTAAAGTTGATAAACAATATGGATATAGCCGAAAGGATAAATGAAATACCGTTAATAATTATAAAAGTGTTCATCTCAAAGACTGCAAAAACAATGCCCCCTAACATAGGCCCTAGAATTAAAGATATAGAATCGATAATTTTACTTATAGAGTTAAGACTCATTAGTCTCTCTTTAGAGACGATATTTGGTTTTGCAGCCTCTAAACCTATTACAAAAAATGTTGTAAATACTGTCATCAGAAAGGTAGTAGTATAAATGATGAATAAGTTTAACCCATAATAGTTGCTTACTATATAAACAGTTATTAATAAGCATCCGCTTAGTACATCCATACAAACGACGAGTTTCTTTTTATCAACCTTATCAGCAATTACACCGGCAAATGGATTCATAACAATCATTGGAATCGTTCCTAAAATAAGCGTAATCGCGAAATTTAAAGCAGATCCGGTTATTTGTAATACATACAATCCTAATGCAAAACTATAAATAGAGCTACCGAATATTGATACTGTTTTTGCAATTGAATATAAACAAATATTCCTTAGTTCTTGGTTTCTTTTTTTATTTTCTATATGTAACCGTAAACTTGTCATAACTTTTCCCCCTGCCTAATTTTGTGTTACGTACATTGTAAGTTCTTGGGTCAACCCAATCGCAATATGTACGATTTGAATAATTTTAAGGGGAAATAAATAAAAGATGGGGTTACCCCCATCTTTTTCCAAAAAATGAATATGTATAAATTTCTTCACCTTGAACAAAGAAATCCTCGTACTTTCCGCCTCGTTTCAAATAATTTGAAGTACTTTCATCAATGGATTGAAACTGTAGATTTTGGATTTCTTTCTTTATTTTTGAAAGTGAAAAATTTGCTCGAAAGTTATTTGTAATTTGGCTATTTAAGCTGAAATTTTTAAATAAAATAAATAAACTTAATAAATAACAATTGGATTTAAAAAGTGGGTTTAATTCGTGAAGTAAAAAATCCGCATGTTCAAAACTATAATTGCTCGTACCAGAGTGATCAATTACAATATCTACTGACCGATTTTGAATAGGGATGTTCAAAAAATCCGCACAGATAAAGAGAATATTTCTTCTCGGATTTTTTCTCGCTAATACGTCTTTTAAAAATAAAAGTTTATTGAAATCTCTATCTACTGCGATGTATAGGCAATCTTCGGGTAGTTCTTCATAAATGCTCCTCAAAAAGAACCCAAGTCCTGATCCTATATCTAGTATTAATTTGTTATTTAAATCTAAATGTATTAGTTTCTTTTTCGCCCATTCCCCTTCTTTAAGCATATTTTCCAAATATGCATTATCAGTTTCATGAATATAATCCGAAATAGTATCTTCAAGTGACGTTCGCTCATTTGCTTTAAATGATTTACCAGCAGTTATTATTCCTGAAGTAATTATATATTCTTCACCACAATTACAAATTAACTTTCCCTCGGTAATTTGATTGTTATTAATAATTCCATCTTGAAGAATTAGTTTTTGTCTACACTTAGAACATGTAAGTAAATGTAGTATACTTAAATCTATCCCTATAATTGTATTGGAAGTTTCATTTGTTAATAATAAATCATGTAACACTCCCTTTAATTTATCCCGTTTCTTCTCCAAAAGTTCTATTTCCTGTTCCATTTTGTCATATTTTAGTTTGAATAAAGATTGGTAAAAGATATCTTTTTCGTAATTCATAGATTTTGCTAAATTTTTATAAAAAAATAGTTCTTTGATTTCATTCAAGCTAAATCCTAGATCTTTGTAATGTATTATAAGTTCTAAATCTGTTTGACAATACTCATCAAAAAAATAGTGGCCTCCCTTTTTTTCAGGAATAATAAGACTGAGATCCATATAATGTCTAATTGTATCAATACTTAAGTTATTTACTTCTCCAAACTTACCGATTTTCATAATATCCCTACCATTTAAATATTTTTTTATATAGATTTCTATTTTTACCTTTAAAAATCCTTTCACCTTTTTTATCAACAATATTTACGGAATAAACAAATGGTATCATTTATATTGTTGTGCCTAGTAATATAACATGCAACTTTTGGTTTAATGTATGTCAAATTATCAGTATTAGAATTATTAAACCTCAATAAATTTATTAATTTCTACTTAATGAAATGTACCTATAAACGGTGAACTATTGGAGTAGGATTACTGTAGAAGATTACATAGGGGTAAAGTGAAAAGTGATATGTTCTGTATTTTAGGTTGTATAATGCTCACATAACGTCTCATTATCGGTAGCAAGGAAAAGGCGAAATCTTCAATTAGGATGATGATATAATTAAGTGGGAATTTACTTTATTTTATAATTTATGAGGTGGGAAATGGACTCTTTAGAATTAAATAAATCTAAATATATTATCTCGAACATCAAAGATATTCTGTATAAAAAGCTTATTCTTAATAAACCACTAACCAAAGGATACTTACTGGTTCGTTATACAAAACCAACATCTCTAGCAAGATCCCGTAAGGCATTTGGAGATAAAAAACTTTGAATGTCCTGTGCAAATAATTGTAATTCATCAGATACAGGAATAAACATACAAAAACGCCATCCTTTCCTATGATTCTAAAAATAGAATAGCGTAATTTTTAATTTAAGGAAATTTTGTTCTGCTATCTTAATAGCAATGGGGAGCTACTCCTATAAGAGTTGAATAGTAAACATTTCTTTACCTTTTGGTAAAGAAATAATCGATTTCAAATGGCTCTCATTTAATTGCGTACTTAAATAAGAGTTCTCCATTATTTAGGTCTCTTTCATTCATAAACTCGAATCCTATACTTTCGTATAAGTTATAAGCTGTTCTGTTTTCCTCAGTGACACTTAAATATATAACGTTTACCCCATATTCTTTTGAAACTATATTAATAAGTTTCATCATAGCAATTTTCCCATAGCCTTTGCCTTGATATTTTTCATCTATCATTATTCTATCAATCCAAGTATCCTTATTAGGACCAAAAGAACCGTACATAGCAAATCCGATAATTTCTTCATCATAATATATAGCTACCGGATGCCATTCATGATAGGTATTAGCTTCATTTAAACATTCATCTATGGTTTCAATAAATTTTTCTTGTCCAGACCTTAAATTTATATTTCTAACTTTGAATTCATTAGTATCATCTATATCTCTAAAATGTACATTACTCATGTATTAACTATACCCCCATCACTTAAATCTTATTTAATTATCATCCTGCTTGTTTTAAACAATGATTTTTCTGAATATTTAACTTTATTTTACCATAAGATGATACAAATCCGTGTGTTTTCTCATAACAGATTAAAATTGACATACTAGGGGTACAAATACATACCTATCAAGCTAAGATTTTATCGTATCCTCTAAACGGGAATTTTGTTTTTTATAACACCGAAGTTCATTTTTATCGTTATCGATAAGGGAATTCCAAATTAAAAAGCCTAACTTCTCTGCAAATCAAAATAGAGAAATTGAGCTTTTTAGTTATTTCATTTTTTTATTGAATTCATTAACTGGAAGAAGTATTTAGGTTTATGAGTCTTATTTAGGTTATACCATGAATGTAATGTATCTGGTGTAAATACATCTATTTTTTTCAGTACCTCCCTTGCAAATTCCAGAGGAGCTATTCCTGAGGCAGTAACTAAATTCGCATCAGATACCGCAGGTCCCAACTCATAGAACTTTTCTCCTTTATAGTTAGGACATACCATTTTAGTATATTCTAAGTTATTACTTGTATGCTTTCTAGTATCCAAGTATCCCATATTCGCAAGGGCATCAGTTGCACCACAAATTGCAGCAACAATAGTGCCACGCTTTAAAGCTTGGTCAATTTTTTCCAAGATAGGTTGATGAATTTCTTCACTCCAAGTAGTCCCTCCTGGTAAAATTAAAAGATCTTTACTCTCAAGAGTACATTCATCAAGGGAAATATCTGGTTTTATCCTCAGTCCTCCCATAGTAGTTATCATTTCTTTATTAGCTCCTACTGTAATTACTTTTAAAGGTGCTAAATCTTTTTTGAAATATCTTCCTGAGTTTAGTTCAGCAATTAAATATCCATATTCCCAGTCCGACATTGTATTAAATACATATAAAAAAGCTTTTTTTGTTTGCATCTAATAACACTCCAATCACAATTTATATAGCTATTATAATATAACTTCCCTGACAGTTAACGTCAGGGAAGTTATCATACTTGATGAAATTTTATTAATTCAGACAGAACTTCAATAATTCTATTCTTAAGACTTATTGGCTCAATAACTTTAATAGATTTATTGTACGGTAAAAGTAAATAAGGTACATATTTATGTATCATATCTTTTTCAAGAAGAAAAACTGCTTGATTTGAAGTCCGTTCTTGTAAATAATGTCCTAAAAACCAATGTTGGCAAATATCAGCCAATACATTTTTATCCCCATTAATAACCAAAGAAATAATACTTTCCTTATCTTCTATAGTTGGAAGAAGACTTTTTATAAAAAAATCACTTGCTGAAAAATTATCTGGCCGGTTAAACTTATTTTCGGTTTGTATTAAACTTTCAATTCGATCTACTTTAAAACTACGGATATCATTCCTAAGATGACAAAATCCAATTACATACCATTTATTATTCCAATAGATAATTCTGTATGGATCGACCGATCTATAATTTAATTGCTTTTCGCCACTTTTATGGTAAAGAATTTTTACTGAATACCCGTTAGCTACGGCCTGCTCCAACTCCTTCAAAAAAGTTTTTATAGAAAGTGAACTTAATCGACTTATTACTTCAAGACTAGTTAAATGTTGGTTTATCTTTGTTTCTTGATCTTGATTTGAGTATTTACTTAGTTTTGAAATGGCCCTATTTAATGCTTCACCTCCATAATATCCGGCTTCTTCTGCAAAAACAGCAGCGTGAAATAGTGAAGTTTGCTCCTCAAAATCAAAAAAAAGAGGAGCCTCTACAAAATTGTTCAATAAAGTGTATCCACCGTTATGTCCTGGTTCTGAAATTATAGGTACGCCACTAGTTGAAATTGTATCAATATAACGATACACAGTCCTTATATTTATCTCTAACTTTTCTGAAATTTGTTTTGCAGTGATTTTTTCACCTGAACGAAGCATCCATAGAATTGCTAGCATATTGTCAATTTTAGGCATATAATTTCACCTCTATATGAAACTTATTTTCTATTATATATTTCCGATCTTTGGTATAACTCATCAACTGTTCCTTTCCGATAGCTTTCTATATAATAAGCCCTAGACACATTTGTAATTTCATAAGTTTTTTATTTACAGTCATATCTCCCTCTTTATAAAGCTTTACTGCATAATTCATTCCTGCATGATTTTTATGGTACTTCTTTGACCGACCTTTAAACTTTCTTTCGTTCAATTCCTTCGCGCTATCGCATACGGATAAGATCACGTTCTAATCGGTTTACACCCGCCATAACAGTAATTAAGAATTAGCTGTAGGGATTATCTTCTGATAAATCTAGCCATGTATCTTTTAAGGATATTAAATTTGCCTTTTTACTCCGTATGTTATCGATTAATTCAAATAAATCTTTTGTACTACGAGTAATTCGAGTTAAGTCCGTAACATAAATGATGTCACCTTCTTGTATACCATGTAACATTTTTGGGGGTTTCTTACAATCTTTCGTTTCTCTGGGGACTTTTCCTTCAAATTAATATCCATTCCGATTTCGTTCAGTTGCTGAAATGGCCTTGAAGAATTTCGGTTAATTGAACTGACACGTATAATAGTGTAAATGGTACTACAAGCGTAACTAGTTTCTTTACTTTCATATTAACCTTTCCCCTTAAAACTAAAGAGATTTATACCTATGCATATAAAAAGATACATCTTTTATATGGTATTGGTTAAATTTGGATGAATATTATTTTATATTGAAAAAATAAATACGTCAAAATTATTTTAGGGAAATTATAAAAATCATATTATATATAGATTAACAAGCTAATGAAAAAATGCCCTCCTAAAACCGAAAAACGTGTTTCTATCTGAGAATTTATAAAAAATGATGACGTTTTTATTTCTATTTGTATGTGTAATAAATTACACCTATTTCCTTGAGAATTTTAAAGATTCTCATCCCCAATACCTTACGAGTTATTGCTACAGATCTTGGTTTTGTACAAAAAACAGATAGAAACCAAGAAAAAGATTTTATATCTTTTTATGTTTAGAGGCGTTAAAAAATTACTACACCTCCTTCATATACGTGTAATATACAGGGATTTATAACTGGATATAGAACATAAAAAAGAGATGTTTATATTATTAATAAAATGATATACATAAGTGGAGGGTTAGAAAATGAAAATTGCAATAGTCTGTTTCGATAACTTTACCGATATAGATGTTTTTCTACCATGGGATTTATTAAATCGTGTACGTTTAGTCGGTGGTATTTCCGATTGGGATGTCCAGCTTTTAGGGACGGAACAATCTCATATATCTATGTCTGGCTTGCGTATTCCCATGACAGGAAGCATATCTGATATCCCTTTTGCCGACGCTGTAATTTTTGCGAGTGGTAAAGGTGTAAAGGATTTATATAAAAATCAACAATATATTAATAGCATTCATGTAGATCCTCAAAGACAATTAATAGGATCTATGTGTTCTGGTTCACTACTATTAGGAGCTAAAAAATTACTAACTGGTAAAAAAGCTACTACATATCCCTCAGCAGTAGAACAGCTAAAAGAATTTGGTGTAGACGTTATTGAGAAAAGTTTCGTAAACGAAGGAAATATATCGACTGCTGCGGGTTGTTTTGCTGCTCAAGAACTATCGGCTTGGATTATAAGGACCCTACTTAATGAAGAAATGGTTGATATTGTACTAGAAACTGTTCAGCCAGTAGGAAAAGGTTTATATTTTTAATCTCAAATCAAGTCAAGAAATTGTGGTTGCTCTCCAAAAATGATAAAATAAGATTTTTGTTTCGAGTTAACACAAATTTCGTTCTAGAGTGCTATAAAACTTCAACTTGATGGTGGCGTGGTATGCACCATTTATAAATAAAAAAACCCGCGTATCATTCACGGGTTTTCTTCTTAATAACTAATTGCTATTGTACCTTCACCTGCATGTACCGCAAATGAAATTGGTAATGGATATAATTTGAAATCCATTTCAGGGAATGCTTGTCTAATATCTGAAATCCATTCTTCAGCTCCATCTTTATCGTTAGCATGGAACATGTGAAGTACTTTTGGTAATTCTTTTTCAAGTTCATTTTTAATGTATTCTCGACATTTTTGGATTTTACGTACTTTCTTTTCAAGTAAAAGCTCTCCACCTTTTACTTCTAATATTAAGTTGACACTTAATAAACTTCCAAGTAAAAATTGAACTCCCTTTACACGTCCACTTGCATAAAGGCCTTTTAAACTTTTCGGGAATACGTGGAAAGGTCTTCTTTTTTCATCTACTAATGTTTTGTGTATATCTTGTAAAGTCATACCATCATTGTATAACGATTTTGCTTTTCTAATTAGTTCGTCCATTGGATAACTTGTTGTTTCACTATCTAATACCGTTAATGGGAAACCTGCCATTTCTGCAGCTAACTTCATGTTTTGATAGGTTCCACTTACTTTTCCGCTAATAGCAACTGCAAATCCTTCTTCATATTCTTCTTTGCATTTCGAAAATAACTCTACCATTTCCCCTATGTTAGGTTGTGATGTAGTGACAGTTTTACCTTCGTTTAAAGCATTATAAACGCGCTCACGCACACCTTCTTCACAATCTTTGTACGACACACCATCAATAATAACTTCAATTGGGATAACAAAGTTATCTCCTTCTGTTGTAAAACTCGCAGTTGTACTATCAGTAATCCAAGCAACACGCTTCATGTTGTTCCTCCCTTAATTCAATTCCTCTTTTCTAATTTTTCTATATATTTATGTTATGAAAAGAGAATATCCCTGTAATAGTAACAGGACTTTATTGTTTTGGCTATAGTAGATAGATGATAAATGTGAATATTTCTTGTCTTTTTCACAAATTAAAAAGAAAATCAAGAAATTTGCTTGATTTTCCTTTTATCCTACATTATTTAAAAGTTTCATTATCTAAAATCACAACATAATCATTTGTTAATCGTCCGGCTTCTTTCGTATAACTAACAAGTCTTTGTACATTATCACAGCTAAGTTTTGCACCCCATACGAGTAATGGTACGCCGATAAAGTCGATGTGAAACCTTCTAGAAAACAGACCGCCAAAAGTCATTGGTAAAGGTACTGTTGGTGATGTATTAGAAAAAACAATCTTTTCATGACTTTGATAATGTTTTTGCAGAATCTCTCCTAAATGCTTCATCGCAGGTACAACGATTTTTGATGCGCCGCATCCAATCGTATAAACCGGGTTACCATTTTCATCTACTCCATGAAAAATAATTTTCCCCATATCTTCAGTTTTCAATTTATTAAAGTAATCCACATTTAATATTTCTTCTTTTGTTAGCTTACGATCCGTTGGTAATTTATTTAAATGATAAGCTGCTGCAAGTGCAGTTGAATGCGTTCCGCCGAAATCCGTGTAAATGAATATCATATGATCATCCCTTGTTATAAAAGTTCAATGTTATTTAGTATTACCGTTCACAGCATTGATAAACAAGGGATGAATGTATTTATACTTTTTTATTAATGTATTATTCATTTCCGATTATACTATTGTCTATTTATTATGTTACACCATGTAATAGCCATAAGCTTATTTATAAAAGTAAAAAGACGTACTTTTGACTCGTACGTCTTTTATCATCTTTATTCAAAATAAATGTATACTTTAACACGTATGAATTGTTAGTTATCAATAGTTTCTATTCTTTTAGAATCCGTCTCATTAAATACTTGAATGTTAAATTTAGCAGCTAGCATAATAGTGATTTTATAAATAAAGTATCCAAGAATACAACCTATAACGTTACATATTACATCATCAATATCAGTAACTCGTCCCACTCCACTAAATAAAGACTGAATTAATTGTAGCAATTCAATACTAGTTGATATAGAAAATCCTAATAAAATTGTATTTTTGAATTTTTTATATTTATCCCATAGGATTGGTGCTAAAAATCCTAAAGGCATTAATAATAAAATATTTCCGCCTACATTTCTTATAATTAGACCAATCATAAATAGGGCATCTCCATCATAAGCACTACCAATTTGATTGATGTCTTTAATAATTGATGCAAATGGTATTATATTGACCGAGCGATTCAGATTTTCAATATTAGAAGGAAAACCGATTGGTAAAGGGAATAAAGTTACTGCAACAACCATACAAATGTAGACCAAGAATAAAAAACTTATTATTTCTTTCCACCAAATCACATGTTTTTTATTTTTGATACCAATTAATATTCCACGTACAATTAAATAACAAATAACCCCTAAAATAATAAACAAGCTACCGTTGATCATATACAAATTGTTAACACATCCTTTCATATGAATTAATAATTAAAATTTATAACTATATAGTAATGTTTTTTAATTTAAAAATCCATATATCCATATGTAATCGTGCAGAATTAGAAAACCCCTTATTTAGTAAATAAAGGGTTTCTCGTTAACTAAAATACTTTTCAAAACAAAAACAATCATGCACTCGTTTAAATTGTTTTCTTATGTCTTCTTTATTTTCACCTGTATAATGAGCAAATGTTTGAACTGGATATAACTGATCTATATTACTTTTCATTACACCTTTTATCTCGTCTGTGTGATCGCTATATACGTGTAAATAGGAATCTACTTTTACAAATCCGTTCTTTTCATACCATCCATGTACCCATAGATTGTCCCTAGTCCATGCTTCTAGGCGATTTAGGTTACGTTCATTCGCTAACTTCTCCGCTTCCTTTAATAGCTGATTACCAATTTTCATTCTACGGAAATCCGGATGAACTGCAATATGCCAAATCATACCACCAAGACCAGTTCCTCTTGAACAAACTGTACGTTCTTCTAATTCATATTCGATATCTATTAAACCTACAATTTGATTTTCATATACAGCTACTAGTTCAATAGCCGGATGTTCATATCTTTCCTTTTCTCTAAATACATTATCGTAATAAGCTGTATCTAAAAAAGATAACACACGGCAACGTACCCAACCGGTTTCATCCTCTTTTCTATACGCTCTAATTTCTATATCCATATAATTAAAAACCTCCTTCTATTTCTATCATTAATTTTTCGGGTCCTGCTTCTTTATTTGATGGAATAACTAATGTAATTCCTAAGTCTGGATATACGGCCGAACGAAAACTGACGCCTGGGTCATATCCCATTACATGATATTTGAATATCTTGTTTTCTCTTGTTTCAATCCATATTCCATAGCCATAAGATTGATTATTATTTACTTGGATGTGAGGAGTTAAAAGTATTTTTGTATATTCTTGGCTTATAATTTTATAGTTAAATAACGCTTCCCAAAACTTCAGCATGTCTGACGCAGTAATAAAAGCTCCACCATCCGAACCACCTTTTATCGGAATAGAGTAAGCATTTGTTCTCCATGTCTGGCTAATTTCATCTTTTATATATCCGAGAGCTGTCTGCCTTGGTAATCTATCTAAAGAAAAATAGCCCGAATGATTCATACCAATTGGATTAAATATGTTTTTTTCTATATACTCCGTAAATTTAAATCCTGTCTGTTCTTCGATTATTAATCCCAGTATGATAAAACCTGCATTGTTGTAGTGAAACTTACTTCCTGGTGCATACATCATATCTCTGTTTTGAAATAATGGTAAAAAGTCTTTTAAACTTTTTAATAAATACATAGGTGTTTGTTTCCAAAGATCTTCGAAGTTATCCATAATACTTTCATCAAAATAATCTGGAATACCCGAACTATGCGTCAAAAGGTGATGTATTGTAATATCTTCATTAAAGTTTGGAAAGTTAACACTTAAACACTCTTTTAACTTTGTTTGAAAAGTAATTACCCCATTTTCAACAAGTTGACAGACACCGATAGCTGTGAATATTTTACACCCAGAGGCAATTCCAAACCTAGTTTGTAGCGTATTGTTTATACACTCATTTCGATTTGCATAACCAAACGCTTCTTCATAAACTATGCCCTTTTTTTCTTTCACTAAAATTACCCCAGAGAAATCTATATGACGATATGTTTCTTTTACAATGTTATCTATTTGATCTTTTGTTTTCATTACAAAAATCACCCTCGTTTATCAATATTGTTCTCCTTTCTTATATTTCCATATATAGGAGGGATAACCCTCCTATTGAACATCGTAAGATTTAAATCAAAACTAAGAGAATTATTTCGAATGTATTGATTCAGAAGAATGCACTTTAGAATGTGATGGCAATAAAGTAAACACACACAAGATGATAGTAATAAATAACATTACTAAAGAACCTATAATAACCACAAGTTGTATAGAAATAAATTGAGTGGCAACTCCGAACAAAATCGTAATTAAAATGGTGATACCTGCAATAAATAATCCATATATGCTCCCAATCCGTCCCATTATATGGACAGGGACATTATTTTGATAAAAGGTATTAAACCCTGTATTTGCATATGCCATAGAGAAAGATAAAATAAAAAATCCGATAGCAGCTATTAAAAACCCATTTGAAAAAGCATAAATTATATAACCGATTGCGATGAAAAATGATCCTATTCCAATTAAAAATGAAGGTGTTAATTTTTTTGATAAAATTGTATTTGTTATTGCTCCTAAAATAAATCCGGCTCCAGCAATACTAACTAAAAAACCATATTCACTATCTGTTAACAATAAAACTTCTTTCGCAAATGACAATTCAAGTGAATCATTTGCGGCAGTTAACACTATCATCCCTTGAAATAAGAAGTACACGAAAACGATATACAAAGATTTTTTACTGAAATTTAAAACGATGGTCCAATCTTTTTTTAGTACAGCTAGAGACAACCTGTCATTTGATGTATGAATATCAGGTTTTTTATCAAGATTAGGTAGTAGCAAGGTAATTACTCCTGATAAGAGAAATGCTATGGCATTCATATATATAGCAAACTCTGGTGTACTTGCTATTAACAATGCTCCCGCTATCGATGGACCAATTACAGAGGCACCAGACCCTATTAAACTACGCAATGAGTTGAAACGTTGTCTTTGTTCAACTGGTATTAATTTCGTCATATACGTCATCGCAGTTGGCTCATAAATTGCATTGGGCATACTAATAAAGAATACGAATACATAAACGATCCAAAGTGATGGAAGTAATGGTAAAATAGCGATAAATACCGCGCGATATATATCGAGGTGAATCATTAATTTTCGTTTATTTAAACGATCAATCATACTTCCTGACCAAGCGTTTGTAAATAGAGTAGCTAATGGTTTAATTACATATAAAGTAGCAACAGCTAAGGCTGAGCCACCCATATGATAGACAAGTACATTCAGTGCTATTAAGTAAATCCATGCCCCTAAATTTGCAATACCAACTCCGGACAGTAGTAATAAAGGATATTTCCAATCTTTAATTAAGTTTTTCATTTTTGGCCCCCGCTTTCCAAATTGTTTTAAACCAATAAAAAAATCCCACCCCCAAGACTTTTAATCTTAGGGACGAGATTTATTATCGCGGTGCCACCCTAGTTTGTTAATATGTCACCATATTAACCTTATCTGGTACTGCATTTTCATTCATGCTTATACCATAGCTCTATAACGGGAGCTCCCGTCACACCACCCTCTATTAATAGATTCCGATGCGCTGCTCAGAGGCTTGGTTCAATAAAGAATTTTTACTCCTTTTCAGCTAAATGGAGCTCTCTGTGAAAAATTCATCTTATTTACTCTTCTCTTCACTGCATTTGATTTTTTCCATATTATCACAATTTACTTTAACTGTAAATACAAAATAATCAGATATTTATAGTTGCCTCATTTTTGCTTTTCGACCAATTCGGCATATGAAACGCATTAGCTTTTTATGAAGATAAGGAAATAAGGTAAAGAATACGTCCATTGTTTTTTTAAACGGCATTGGACATATAACTAATTTATTTTTATGAATAGCTTTCAGTGCAATTTCAGCAAACTTGTCTGCTGAAATCGGCTTATTTGTTTTTAGTTGTTTTATAATTTGGCCCTTATTCATATTAATTGCAATTGATTTTTCAAATATGGGTGTATCTACAAAAGTTGGACAAAGTACACTTACATTTACACCGTATTCTTCTGCCTCATAATGTAATGACGTTGTTAAACCGACGATAGCATGTTTTGTTGTTGCGTACGCGGTACAAAGTGGAGCAGGTCCTAAACCTGTTGCAGACGCAGTATTAATGATATGACCAAATCCTTGTTTTTTCATGAATTGGTAAGCCAATTGTGTCCCGTAAATTACTCCTAATAAATTTATTTCAATAATATGTTTCCAATTATCTAAAGACATATCGAATACTTCTCCATACATAGCAATCCCAGCATTATTAAACATATAATCAATTCTACCAAACTCATTAACTATTTTTATAATAAGTTCCTCTACGGATTCGGCGTTAGTAACATCTAAATATTCGAACCTAGCTAGTTGATTATTATTTTTTATATTATTCACAAGCTCTTGACCACTTGTTTCATTAATATCTGCGATAATTACAAATATATCTTTATTTGCTAATTGAATAGCTAAAGCTTTACCGATACCAGAAGCTCCGCCAGTTATAATTGCGACTCTTTGTTCACCCATATAAAAAACCTCCTGTTGTTAATACATATAATGAAAACGGACGAGTGTAAAGATTTGAACAATCGTTCTAATTCGCTTGTAATGCTACGCATGTTTGTTTGAAATAGAAAGTAAAAAAATCGTAATGGCTTCATTAAATAAAACTTCTAATTTCTCTGTTTCAAATGAATGAATGAATTGACATAATCCACCTAGCCATGAACCTAATAAAAGACTTGAATCCTCAACATTTTCTATATAAAATTCACCACTTTGTATACCTTCATCCAAAATTTTTTGATATGTTTTTAAAGGGATAACAGCTAAACCATAGAGTTGTTGAATTGTAGAAGGGTTCGCGCTCGGATCAGAGGCAAGTTCTTGTCCTGCTCTTAATAATGGCGTTGTGTAATTATAAAGTACAAATTTAGCTATCCCATATAATTTCCCAGTAGCGTTTGTATACTGTTTTTCTGCTAATTCCCATTTATCGTGCCAATTTCTCATACTGTCTTTAGCTAAATAAACAAATAATTCTTCTTTATTTTTATAATGGTAATATATATGTCCTTTACTATAACCAGAGGCTTTTGCAATGTTATCAATTGAAGTTCTTGTATATCCTTTTAAGGAAAATAATTCTGTCGCCTTCTCTGCTATTATTTCTTTGGCTAAATCGCTATCGTATCGTCTTTTATTCAATGTAGACTCCTTCCGTCGTTTCATACAAAAATTTGAACAGTCGTTCTAATTTCAATATATGTAGGTTTTTCTGTTTTAGTAACTGTTAAGTTTATTATTTCCCCTAAAAATTACGGTGCGTGAAATTACTTGAATCATAAAAAAAAGAGTCTATTATATAGACCCTTCATATTTCCTGAATTAATTTGTATTTGCCTCTGCTAACGGTTGTAACGGTGGTTCTAATTCTAGTTCTAATATATCGCCTTCTTGTATAGCTTGTCCTTTTTCAATACTTTGATTTGTGACATAACCCGTACCTGAAGTTTTTAAATCTAATTTTAATAGTTTAGAAAAATACATAACATCACGCATGGACCAACCTTGTAAATTGGGCATTGTTGCGTTGTTTCCTAATAAAAATATACGATCACCTTCGCTCATTACTTCACCAGACTGCGGATATTGTTTTTTAATTTTTCCTTCTCCTAAAATTATCGGTTGGAGTTTCTCTTTTTTTACATTATTCTCTACCGTATCTATTGATTGATTCACATAGTTTTGCACTTTTAATTGGGATTTTTTCGTTGCATCGGTCATTTGTTGTTCTGTATATGGTTTCACCTTTAAATATTCAAGGCTATTTTTCACAACTGGTTTAAATATTTCAGCGAGTGGCTGAGCTCCATATTCATCTCCCTTTAACTTTGGCTGCTTAATAGCTAAGTATACAATTAACTCTGGGTCATCAATTGGAGCCATACCTAAAAATGAAAAAATATAATTTTCTTTTCCTTCCATATATCGTCCATTTTCAGGATTCGGAATTTGCGCTGTTCCTGTCTTGCCTCCTATTGGGTAACCATCGACTTTATACATTGTACCTGTACCTTTTGAAGACGTAATAACACGCTCCATTAAGTCTCTTACCTTGTCCGCAGTCTCTTTTTTTATCGGATTGCCAACTTCTTTCGGTTGATTTTCCATAATAACTTGCTTGTTTGTTGGATTTACAACTTTGTCAACGATATATGGTTGCATCATTTTCCCGTCATTTGCTATAGCGGTTGCAGCTTGGATTAATTGAATTGGAGTTACTGTAGAACCTTGTCCGAAAGAAGTTGTTACTTGTTGAATTTGTGTATTTAATAATAAAGTATTTTTACTTTCACCAGGTAAATCTATTCCCGTTTTTTGGTTAAAACCAAATTTGTTCATATATTGCTTAAATTTATTTGGTTTTAATAACTGATCTTCTAAAATAGAAAAAGCTACGTTTGATGATCTTTCAAAACCTTCATCAAATGTAATAGATCCCCATCCAAATCCACCATTATGATCTTTTATATCAGATGAACCTACTGAATACTTGCCGGATTGAAAATATTCTTTCCCGTTATATACACCTTCATTAATTGCTGCAGCTAACGTAAATACTTTCATCGTTGAACCTGGTTCATATGCATTTGCGATTGGATCATTTAAAAAGTATTCAATATCCCCTTTATTAGGATTAAAACTAGGTTTACTAGACATAGCTAAAACTTTCCCCGTCTTTGGATCCGCTATAATACCTACTAACATAGAAGGATCATAGTGCTCTTGCGCCTTATTCATCGCTTCTTCTAAAAAACTATTAATTTGTTTATCAAGCGTAAGATATACGTTATTTCCATGTTTAGCAGGTTCTATTTTTCCTATATCATTTGTAAGCGGGATACCTCCTCGCGCTCCCACATATTCTATATTCCCATTTGTCGAGCGCAAATATTTATCTAAACTTTTTTCAAGCCCAAACTTCCCTTCTGTATTTCCTTTATCGTCTGGTCTAGCAAAACCAAGTATATAAGATGCAAAATCTTCATTTGGATACACTCTTGCTTTCTCAGGCATAAAAGAAACACCTGGGATTTTCAATTTTTTAATTTGTTCTTTCTTTTCCCTAGACAAATTCCGGCCAACTTTTCCGATTTCAACTTGCGTACGCCCTTCATGGAAATTCTTTAACACATCTTCTTTATTAATTTCAAGCGCATCAGCTAATTGCGCTGCGGTTTCATCTTTATTTTTCAATTTGCCATTACCTTTCAAATTCACAACAACACGATACGTTGTTGAATCTTGAACGAGCACTTTTCCAGTTTGATCATAAATCGTGCCACGATTCGCTTCCAAAACACCATTTTTATTATGTTGTTCAGTTGCAAGATCCTTTACATTCACATTATGCACGACCCCTACTGCTTGAATATAGAAAAAACGCAAAAGCATAATAAGAAACAAAACAATAAAAGCAATCATAAAATACCGCGCGCCTTTATTCGTTTGAAGTTTATGCATATTTCGCTCCTTTCTTTCACCATTAATTACTACAAAGATGTGCTACAAAATATGTAGTTTTTACTTTCAATACTATATGTTTCGAAGTTTTCGTATGAATTCCTTTAAAACAGTGTGAAACTAGTTATAGTTATTGTCAGTTATTTAAATACTTAAAATACAGTACGTGAAATTTAAGAATATTCATTCTTTTTTTGCATAACACTCAAATTGTTATTGCAAGTAATCTATTCACTTGTATACAACAAAAAATCCTCCTCTGAATTTCCAAAGGGGGATTTTTTCCTAAACTATAAAAGGCTAGTTATGAAATTTAAGCTACATGGTTATATTTCTCTAAAAAACGAATTCGTTTCGCTACGAATGCATACATTTTGAAAACAAGTTTTGCTATTGGTTCAAAAATACGTTTTTTCTGCAATAATAAACAGCTTGTTAAAATCGTTATGACAGCCGCACCCATTACATCTAAAGGAAAATGAACACCTACATACAAACGTGATATACAAACTAATACTGCCCACAAAAGTGCGATATATCTTAACTTTTCTCCTCTAAGAATAAACATGAATGCAATCGATAATACAAGTACAGAATGATCACTAACAAAGGATGAGTTTTCTGCGTGGGGTACTAATTGATTCACATCATATGATACAAAAGGACGTGGATGATAGTATACTAAATGAATAAAAACATTTACTAGCAATGCAATTATTACTGAAAGTGTCGTATACAACACTGTATATTGTTTTCTTATCGCATTCTCTTTCTTTCCGTTATGAAACCATAAGATAAGCATGAATAGAATAGCCACATATGCAGCACTATTTGTAATAGCAATCATTACCTTATCTAAGAGTACAGATGTACCTGCTAAATTGTTTATCCATTGAAATACTGCGTAATTCACATTACTCTCTCCTTATAATTTCTTATTTCACTTGAAATTAAGATACAAGTTTACTTGATTTACACAGTATACAACATTTACACACATTTAGATTTTCACTTTATTCATGTTACTATTTTTCATTTGACAATTATGTAACTATTTACACGCATTAAAAATATATATGATGGAAAAACCTTTAAAATCATATAACCCACTAACTAAAAGTGTATATATTACATAACATATACATATAAAAACATAGGTTATTAAATCATATTTTTATTCCATACGTAGAGCGATATTACCAAACTGTTCTCCCTGCTCCATACGTCTTAACGCTTGAATCGCTTCTTCCAACGAATAAACTTTATCCATAATTGGTTTAATCTTATATTTCTCTATAAACTTAATCATTTCATTAAATTCTTCACTGCTACCCATAGATGTCCCCATAATATCGATTTGATTATAAAATAACGCTCGTAAAGGTAATTCAATTTTATCTCCGGAGCTTGCACCAAAATTAACAATTCTCCCATTCGGTTTTAATACATCAAAGTATTTTAAGAATGTTGCTGGACCTATACTATCAATTATTAAATCTACTTTCCCTCCGCATAAACTCTCTTCCCAATTTCCAGAACTATTAAAAGAAAAATCTGCGCCATATGCTTCGGCAAATTTTCTTTTGTTCTCTACCCTTGAAGTAACACTTACTTTTGCGCCAATTGCTTTTGCAAATAACATAGCAAATGTCGCTACACCGCCGCCTATCCCAGGAATTAAAACATGTTCCCCACGCTTTAATCTACCCTTTGTAAAAAGCGCTCTATATGCAGTTAGTGCCGATAAAGATAGAACGCCAGACTCTTCCCAAGTAAGATATGACGGTTTTCCTACTACATTTTCAGCGGGCACTATTACATATTCAGCAAACGTTCCATCTTTTGGTCCCCCTAACACCTCTGGTAACTCTGGTACTTCGGCAATATTATCCCATCCAATACTAGGATTAATAATGACCTCGGTTTGTAATAAATCAGCTGAAACACCTTCTCCTATTTCTGTAACAATACCTGCACCATCTGACCCTATTACTAACGGTAGATCCATTTCTTTTCTATTATTTATAATAAATAAATCCCTATGATTTAATCCTGCTGCTTTTAACTTTACTTTTACTTCCCCGGCATTAGGATTTGTTTCAGATGAAAGTTTATATTCTAATCCCTCTACCCCTTTTTTATATTGATGTACAATAGCTTTCATTGCTTCATTCCCCCTTAATATTTTCAATGTACTAGAAATATCGAAATAAATAAACTAATCTGTCTCTAATAATTAGATGTATATCGTTATGACAAAAGAAAAAATCCCTCCCTATAAATAACGCAGGAAGGGATTTTTTAAATTTTTTCAGATAAAAATCTGTAATGTTAATTCTTTTGAGTTTTAGCTAATTCTAATATCTTTTGAATAAATGGTGCTTTTGCATTTGTATAAGAAACACGATCAAAAGGATATGTAGCTGCAAGTCTCTCTTTTAGTTCTCTATATTCTTTACGTGCCCATTCATGCTTTATTAGAAAGTCTCGAAATAAAAGATTGTTTTTCCATTCGTCACTATTATAAATATAAACATGTAAATGATGAGTACCTGCTCTCCATTTTCCCTTTCTAAAAAAACGCCAATTAGGTGTTTCTTTTGGAACATACTCATATCCGATTTTTAATAGATCATCAATCCACTTTTCGATAATTTGCAAATCTGTTACGCCAATCATCATATCAATTAAAGGTTTCGCTCCTAACCCTTGTACAGATGTGCTCCCTATATGTTCAATAGCAATACAATCTTCCCCAAATAAAGAAATAAATTTCTCTTTTTCTATTAAATACTCTTCGTGCCACTCTTTTTCATATGGTTTAATAACGATTTGTTGTTCCATTTTATCCACCTTTTTATAATTATTTATTATTATATTTATATAAATTTCATGTGATTCACATAGGATTTTTACAAAACGTGTCGAATACTGAAATATATAACTTAATTATAATAAATGCGAGGTATAATATGAAAGATATTCCAGTTGAAATTCAGTTAAATCAAGTTACATTCCAGTTAAAAGAACATCATAATTTTGATTGGCTATTGAAATTAGGAACCGTATTTGCAGTTTTTGACCAGCAAGATTCAGGTAATATAAGTTTTGGTGTTGAAAAAAATGGCCATAAAAAATTCATTAAATACGCAGGGGCACAAACAATTGCATACGAAGGAACAATAAACGACGCTATTGAACGTTTAAAAAATTCAGTTTTCCTATACGAGGAATTAAAACACAACTCGCTTATAAAACTAATTGAACACTTTCCAGTTCAATCTGGATATGTATTAATTTTCGATTGGTTTGATGGTGAATGTCTTCATTCGCACTGGAGTTTCCCGCCTCCTGAAAAATATAAAAATCCAAACTCTCCATTTTATAAATTTAAGCATTTACCTGTTAGAAAACGAGTTCAATCCTTAAATTCCATTTTTTCTTTCCATACATATGTCGAAAAGAAAAAATATGTAGCGATAGATTTTTATGATGGTAGTATTATGTATAATTTTAATACAAATGAAACGAAAATTTGTGATATTGATTTATATTCTAAAAAACCATACGTAAATAAAATGGGAAGATTATGGGGTTCCTCACGTTTTATGTCTCCTGAAGAATTTGAGCTACACGCTATAATTGATTCGAGAACAAATGTATTTAATATGGGGGCAATGGCTTTCGCGATTTTAGGTGGTGGAAAAGATCGCTCCTTTACAAAATGGGAAGCAAGTAGGGATTTATATGAAATAGTGTATCGCGCAGTAAATGAAAACCGAACCGAACGATATGCATCAGTTAAAGAATTTTATGAAGAGTGGGTAAACGTGTCGAATACTAAAAAGATATAAATCTATATTATTCAAACAAATATATAGTTTATACTATTATCATGATAATATATATGAAAAGGAAATTAAAAATAACGAGGCAAATATTATGAACTTTGTGTATATCAATCAACACGTGTTAAATAACCTTCTATACATTTTAAGTAGCATATTTATTTTTTATTTTATATATGATAGCGGGCGCAATTTGAAGAAATATAAAAAACTACTTATTATACTTTGTACGAGTATCCCTCTTATTTTATGTATGCGCTATCCTATCTATATGGATGAAAATTGTATTCATGATTTAAGACAAATACCGGTTATAGTAGGTACGCTTTATGGTGGCTTCCCTGTCGGTATAACATTGTTTGCTATTTTATTAATTACAAGATTTTCATTTTATGGATTTAGTATGTTAACAATAGTAGTGTATGGAACAATGTTTATCATTACAGCATTCGCATCCGCAAAATTTAATACGTATAATAGAAAAATTAAAGTAGCTTATGCAATGTTTTTAACATTTTTCTTAGCAATATTTACAACTGTAATTGTATTAACTTTATCAGATTTTGAAGTGAATAATTTGTACATCATTTATTTCATAATATTACCAACCGTTTTAATGTTGTTTGTAGTTTATTTTAATGAAGTTTTAAAAGATGCAGTATGCATGCGATCGAAGTTAATTAAAATGGAAAAAATGGAGATTGTTAGCCAACTCGCTGCTAGTATATCGCACGAAGTAAGAAATCCCTTAACTGTTGTAAAAGGATTTACACAACTTTTAAAAACACCAAATTTAACTCCAGAATCAATAGACGAGTATATTAAGCATATACTGGAAGAATTACATCACGCCCAAGGAATTATTGATGATTATTTAACGTTTGCCAAACCTGCTTCAGAAAAATTAGATGAGATTTCAGTAGAACAAGAATTAAATCGAGTTATTAATATGATCTTACCTTTATGTAATATGAATACAATACATATTACAAAAGATTTCTCTACGGCAACAATAGTTGGTAATAAACAGCACTTTCAGCAATGTTTTTTAAACTTATTAAAAAATGGTATTGAAGCAATGCCTAATGGCGGTACTTTACATATCTCCTCTTCTATTAGTAATAATAAAGTTATCATACGAATTGAAGATAGCGGAATTGGTATGTCACAAGAGCAAATAAATCGATTTGGCGAACCGTATTTTAGTACAAAAACGAAAGGTACAGGTTTAGGTACAATGGTTGCTGTTAAGATC
This sequence comes from Bacillus sp. FSL W8-0519, assembly GCF_038005585.1. Classification (NCBI taxonomy): domain Bacteria; kingdom Bacillati; phylum Bacillota; class Bacilli; order Caryophanales; family Bacillaceae; genus Bacillus; species Bacillus sp. FSL W8-0519. Next base: position 2,574,687 of record NZ_JBBOTL010000001.1, on the reverse strand, counting down.
ATTGAAACGATGCAAGGTAATTTAAAAATCCGAAGCGTTATGAATAAAGGTACTACTTTGACAATTACATTTCCGAAATGTAATACAAACGCATCTAACAATAAATAAAAAAGGAGCAATTATGCTCCTTTTTTATCTGTTTCGATACATAAGTATCTTCTATGTTTTTTAGTTTTACATTTGTGGAGACTAACTAAAAATTAGTACCCTCCGCCCCAGCAGCTGCATCCAACGATAATTAATAAAATAAATAACACAACTAATAAAGCGAAACCTCCACCAAAACCACAAGAACCACCGTAACTCATATTTTCTCCTCCTTTTGGTTTGAAAACTAATAGGTAGTTGATCATTTTAACTGGTTCGTATTATACATTATGTAAATATCCCTTTTTTGAGCATGTCTATATAAAAATAAGTAAAAGCACTCATTTGAGAGTGCTTTAAAATGGATACCAAAAATTTTGAAATACATGTAACTTTACATATACTGCAGCAATTAAAATAAAAATACCTACAAATAAAGCAATGAAATCCTGGTTTTTCGCTTTATTTGTATAGAACCACGTACGTGTATCCTTCTTTCCGAACCCTCTTAAATCCATTGCGTTTGAAACTGTATCGATTCTCTCTAAAGAATGAATAATTAAAGGCCAAAAAATTAAGACACGGTTTTGCATGCGGATCCATAAACTTGCTTCTCCTTTTTCGAAAGCTACTCCTCTCGCCTCTTGGGCATGTTTAATAACTTTATATTCGGACTGAATATCAGGTATATAACGTAATGCAATATTTATCGCATAAGTAATTTTATAATGAATTCGAAATTTACTTAAGCTACTCACAAATTTGCTTGGATCAGTCGTATAAATAAAAATAAGTGTAAATGGTAATAACGTAAAATACTTTAACGAAAGTGTAGCTGCATAAAATAATGTTTCGTATGTAATTGTTGCATATCCAATATACATAAATGAAGTATACGATCCAGTTAATTCAGATCCATGGGTTGGTGTAATAAATAAGATCATGACAGAATTTAATAAACTAAATGTAAATATAACAGTAAAAACAATAAAAATTTTACGAAATGGAATTTTAGCAACTAAAAGTCCGATACATCCAATTATAAATACGAATAGCAATACGCGAAAATCAAAAAATAAAAAGGTAAGCGTCATACCAAAAATAAATAACAACAATTTCACTGCTCCGTCCATGCGATGGAAATATGTATTATACACCTTCCTCCCTCCTAATATCATTAAAATAAAGTTCCATAAATTTTTCAGGATTTGCAATACCACTAAATTTAACGAGTTTGAATAAAGAGCTCTCCTTTAAGTTCGCTCTTTTTAATGTTTCTGGATGCCCTAATACAGTAGACGCGGTATTATTCGCAATAATTTCCCCTTCATGTAGAACTATTGCTCTGTCCGCATATTCTGATGCGAGATTCATATCGTGTGTGATAAAAATAAATGATATTCCCTTTTTAGCTAATTTTCTAATAAACGACATAAACTGTTTATAATGATAATAATCTTGTCCCGCTGTCGGTTCATCTAATATGATAAGTTTTGGATTTGCTGTTAGTACAGATGCAATCGTTAATCTCTTTTTTTGTCCATAACTTAACGCCTGAATTGGCCAATTTCGAAATGGATACAAACCACAAATTTTTAACGCTTCCTCCGCTCTAAACTTAATTTCTTTCTTTGAAACCTTTTTTAATTTTAATGTGAATGAAACCTCTTCTATAACAGTAGGTTGTGTAATCATGTGATTTGGATTTTGCATGACATAAGATATAATCTCACCGCGTTTACGTATAGACCAAGAATTGATATTTACTCCATCAATTAAAATCCTTCCATTTTTTGTTTTGTTTATTCCTATAAGACTATGAGCTAATGTTGATTTTCCAGCTCCGTTATGGCCCAAAAGTGCTACAATTTCTCCTTCATATATGGATAATTTTACATTCTCTAATACTTTTTGTTTATTAGGATATGAAAATGATAAATTCTCTACTTTCAATAATTCTTTTTTTGTAGGAGTATCTTTACAAAAAGCTTTTTTCTCCATCCACTCTTTTATTACGCCACTAATACTTTCCTTATGAAGATTTTCAAGTGGATATATTACGTCATTATTACTATCAAAATGTAATCTTTTTAATCCTTCTATGTACATAGGTTCTCTTAATCCGATTGAGGGTAATATATTTGACGCTAAAATCTCATCTGGTGCCCCTATCGCAACAATTTCCCCTTCATCAATTAAAATAATTTTATCTAAATCCAGATTTAACATTTCTTCTATTCGATGTTCAATAATTACAATTGTTTTATTATATTGCTTATGTATATTTTTAATAAGTTCAATTGTATGTAAGCTGCTAGCTGGATCTAAATTTGCTAACGGTTCATCGAACAATAATATAGGAGCATTTGTTGTTAACAAACCCGCTAAAGAAACAGTTTGTTTTTGCCCTCCAGATAATTCATGCGGACTTTGTTTATGAAAAGTATGCATCCCTACCTTTTTTAATGACTCCGAGACAATCTTTTTCATTTCATCCTGATTTACACATTCATTTTCTAAATAAAAGGCTACATCTTCTTCTACTGTAAGACCAATAAATTGTGCATCTTGATCTTGCAAAATTGTGCCTACATGTTTACTCAGTTCAAAAACACTCTTTTTCCTCGGATCTTTTCCAGCAATTAAAATATTACCAGTACTAGTCCCTTCATAAGAAAATGGGATTAGCCCATTCATACAATGAGCTAACGTTGATTTCCCTGAACCACTTCGTCCAGCAATTAGCACTTTTTCCCCAGGATATATATGAAATGTAATGTCTTTCACAGTAGGCTGCGCTGCATGCTTATATTGAAAGTTGAATTGTTCAAAAGAAATAATTGGTTGCATTTTAATATCCCTACTTTTCAATTTTTAAATGTGTATGTTTCTTATTCGATTTAGCTAGGCCTATTGTAATTGGCAATCCAAGAACTAAAAATACAATAACGTCAGCAATTGTTGCACCTAACACTTGTATAACAATTTTGTCAAACGGTTCTCCCATTACAATAATATCGAATGCCCCAGCAAATATAATAGCAATGACAATTCCAATTAAGCCAGTAATGGCTAAATAAGAAATATCTCCCTTATTATATGTCCCGTTTTTCACACTAAAGCCAACTCTTTTTTGAATGAACCCCATTGCAAAGCCAATAATGCCTGAACTAATAACCCATCCCCACCAAATACCCCAGCCAGCGATTGTGTCTGTTACGGTATGACCGATAAGTCCTATTAACAGTCCTGCCACTGGACCAAATAACGCTCCAAAAACGGTTAAAATAGCTAATGCAGGTTTAATAAATGTATTTGGTGCAATAGAAAATCCCCAAAGTCCTAATATCCCGTATAATGCTGCTCCAATTCCGATTGCCACTACTAATTTTGTTGATAATTTGTTCATAACAATTCCCCTCTCTTATTAGTCAACTTTTATTACTCTATATTTATTTTCAAAATGAATTATGCATCGACACTCCCTTTCTATACAACAAAAAATGGCCTCTTATATAAGAGGCCATTTTCTTTCACGTTCAAGAATCCTCTTATCTTCCAAAAAACACATCGTGTTCTCTGCGGAATTAGCACCTTCCTATACATTTACATAGGGGTTGCTGAGGTTTCATAGGGCCGGTCCCTCCACCTCTCTGGATAAGTATTAATTTGTAATTCGTATTATGGCATTAAAAAGTATAAATTTCAACACTTTTCTAATTATTTTTATTTTTTGTTTAACAATACATTTAAATCATTGTATTCTTATCGGAATTATGAAATAATGAATTCAAAATAGTTACGGGAGGAATGTACGATGAAAGTAATCGGTTTAATTGGTGGACTAAGTTGGGAATCTACATCATTATATTATAAACATATTAATACACTTACACTCTCTCAATACGATCAAAATGCAAAGCTTGTTTTATATAGCATGGACTTTGGTGAAGTAACGACTTTATTACAAAATCATCAATATGAAGAAGTGAAAAACGAATTAGTTACTGTTGCAAAGAAGGTTGAAAAATCCGGAGCTGAATGTTTATTAATGTGTTCCAATACGGTCCATTTATTTGCTGAAGAAGTAGAAAGTGCAATATCCATTCCACTTCTTCACATAGGTGATGTAAGTGCTAAAGAAATGGTAGAACAGAATATAAAGCGTATCGGATTATTGGGTACGAAACAAACGATGGAACAAGACTTCTATAAATCACGTCTAGCAAACTATAACATTGAGACAATCATCCCAAATGAAGAGGAAAGAAATTTTATTCATCATGTTATTTTAAATGAATTAAGTAAAGGAATTATTTCAGAAACATCAAAAGAAAAGCTATTACAAATTACAAAATCATTAATTCAAAATGGCGCAGAAGGTATACTACTAGGTTGCACCGAAATACCGTTGCTCATTTCCCAAAACGACCTTACTGTTCCTGTTTTTGATACTGCTTTTTTACATGCAAATACTGCTGTGCAGTTTGCGGGATAATCATATAAAAGCATAAAGGTTAAGCCTCTATGCTTTTATATTACCCACACTATTTATTTAAAAGAGATGTAATCACTGTGATTGCTTCATTTGAACCACCACAATCTAAAAAACTATCCTTCAGTTTTCGTATACCATGCTTATACTTTTCATTTAAAAGTACGTCTGTTACCGCTTCTTTTAAACTTTGTACATTAACATGCTCTTTCAATAACCTATGTGCGGCTTCCAGCTCAGTTAGTCTTTGTGCTATCATCGGTTGATCTTTATCATGTGGAATGATGACAAATGGGACATTAAAATAAATAGCGTCGTGTACACTGTTCATGCCGCCATGTGTAATAAAAACATCTGCTTCATTTAATATTTCTGATTGGGGTACGTATGAAGCAATTATAAAATTGTCTGGCGCTTTCTTAATTTTAGAACGATCATTTCTATCACCAATTGCCATTACAACTACCCCTTTAAAATCTGAGAAAGTATCAATACAAGTATTAAAGAATGGTTCAAGTCCTTCAAGCAGTGTCCCCATTGAAATATAAATAACTTTCTTACCTTTAAGCAATTCAAGTGGAAACTCTACATTTGTTTTACGCTTTGAAATACTTGGTCCAATAAAAATGTTATTTTCTCCAAACAAATCGCTATTAGGTTGGAAGTAACGACTTGTGTACACAAGAGTAATATCTCCCTTGTTATGCATAAATTGAAGATTGTTTTTAGGCTTTACTCCAAATTCATGTTCCATTCGATATAGTAACTGTTCAGAAATTTCATCAGGTTGGAATGGTATTTCTGCATTAGGATGAAAAGGTAAAGTCTCCAAAAATTCAGTAGGAATTAAAAATATAGGAGAAGAAACTATGCCTAGAATTTGTAAATACTCCTTTACTAACTCTCCAGCACCAAATATATCATAAATTACGAAATCAAAATTAATGCTTTCACATAATTGTTTCGTAATTTCTAATATATATAAAGAAGTTTGAACATGTACATGAAAGAAAGAGTTCAATCCATATGAAGTTTCAGTATCAATAGAAATATCCTTTAATAAATCTGGATGGGTATATACAGTAGCTCCCAAATCTTCAATTCTGCCTTTAAAGTGTTCTGTAGTAATATAGTGTACGTGATCCCCCCGTTCAGTAAAGGCTTTGACTAAACTTAATGTCGGGTTTACATGTCCCTCTGCTGGAAAATTAATCATTAAAATATTTAGCACTTCTTTCTCACTCCTTACATTTCAACACTCTTAATAATCATACTGTAATGATTACCGTCAATCTTCCCCTAATAGTCCTAATATACTTGCTACTTTAAATTGATAAATAATTGTCAGTTATTTAATTAAAAAAGGCATCTACATAAGTAGATGCCTAACCGTGATAAGGAGTGTTCTGTGAGGTTAGAATAAGCTTTTCAGCTTGTCCTATGCTATCAATATATGATTTATTTTATAAAACGTGAATAATTGATAGAATGATTTTACCTTTCTATCACCCATTTTGAATCTATCCCTAAATTAAATGACTCTAGTTTCTATATTATTTCATATGTTTTAACCTTCTTGAGAGCTATCTATTTGTAAATTTTCTCCAGTAAATCTCTTATTTTTTAATTCAAAATAAGCATCTAAAACTTCTTTTCCAATATCAGAGTTAATACCAGATTTATCATTCATAACCCACGGCACAACTACAGAGAATGCTACTTCTGGATTATCATATGGCGCATACCCTGCTAACGTTAAGTTATAACATTCTCTTCTCTCGCCCTTTTCATTTCTTCCAATATCGCTTTCTCCACCGTAAACTGTCTGTGCTGTTCCTGTTTTACCTGCTGGTTTATAAGATGCTTTTTGGAACGCCCTTACTCCTGTTCCATCACCCTCTTGGAATACCTTTCTAAATCCTTCTTTTACTTGATTTATATATTCCTCTTTCATATCAATTTTATTTAAAATAATTGGTTCTACTGCATGCACCACTTTACCAATCTCATCTTTTTGCGACGTTTGCTCTCTTACCTCTTGTACAATTTGTGGCTTCATTCGATATCCACCGTTTGCAATTGTTGAAATATACTGTACGAGCTGAAGTGGTGTATACGTGTCATACTGACCAATTGAGTAATCTAATAAGAAACCCGGCTGATTATCTTTTTTACCAATTTGTCCAGCTGTTTCATTCGGTAAATCAATACCCGTTGGAACACCTAATCCGAATTGTCTGAAATAGTACCTCATTTTATCAAAGTATTCCTGTTTAATATTTAATGAACTATTTTTCACATAATCCACACCTGCAATTTTTAATGCTGTATGAAACATATAAACGTTTGAAGAGACTTGTAACGCTCTTAAATCATCAATGTTTCCAAACTCTTTCCAAGATTTCTTCTCCCTAGTACCTTTAAACTTCATAGGTGCATCATAAAAATAAGTACCTGGTGTTATAGCTTTCGTTTCAAATCCAGTTAAAACTGTGGCACCTTTAACTGTTGATCCCAGCTCATATGAACTAGTCATTGTACCTAATGCATAGTCTTCAATTTCTGTTTTCCCGTCTTTTTCTACAAGTCTTTTCCCAGCCATTGATAATACTTGTCCGTTTTTCGGATTCATCATTACAACGAAAGCACGGTCCAACATAGATTCAGATCCTTTATATGCCTTTAATATTTTTTCTATACTTTCTTCTACTTTTTTCTGTAATTCCATATCTATCGTTAAAGTTAAGTTCTTACCGCTCTTTCCCTCAGAAATTGTTTCCGTTCTAATTGTAGTACCTTGTTTATCTGCAACGCTTCTTACTTCTTTTTTTGTACCATGAAGTACATCTTCATATTGCTGCTCGATATAACTTTTTCCAACCCTATCATTTCGGCTATAATCACGTACTAAGTAATAATCTAATCGTTCACTTGGTAATCCTTCATCAGAATTAGAAACATTTCCAAGAACGGATCGGAATAATCCATCATTCACATACACTCTCTCCCAATCAACCGACACGTCTACACCTGGGAGATTTGCTAAACCTTCACTAATTATAGTAAATTCCTTTTCACTAACGTCTTTTTTTATAATTTGTGGAGCCATTTGATAACCAGAAGTCATCTTACTTTTAATAGCTAACACTTTTATATCTTTATCTGTTAAATCTTGAAGATTTTTATCCGTAACTCGTTTTCTTTTTAACTCTTCAATTTTTTTATCTAAATTTTTTCCGGTAATATCTTTATCTCTGAACCTATTTATTTCTTTTTTAGATACTAATTTTTCGGTTAGTGTCGGATTTAATTGCATCCAAAAATCTTTCTTATCCGTCTCAGTTAGTTTATCTATATCTTCTTTTGGTATTTCAATTATGTCTGCAAGTTGTCTTGCTGTTTTTAATATTTCTTCTGATTTTACACCTTTCATCTTTGTATATGTAATTGTACGTAAAGACTTATTATCAACTACTGGATTCCCTTCTCGGTCAAATATTTTCCCCCGCGGCACAGAAAGGCTTACGGTTGCATTTTCTCTCTTCTCCACTTCATTTTTATACGTCTCACCATCAATAATTTGTACTTTACCTAATTGTATAATCATGGCAGAAAACAATATAAATACACATAAGAATAAAATGTTTAACCGCATCGGTACTGCTCTACCGCTTTTTTTCTCTTGTTTTTTCACCTTGTCATAATCTCCTCCTTACTGTATTTCTATTAATAATTGAATCTATATATTAAAAGTAATGCACATTTTCTATACATTACTTTGCACAAATACTAATATATTGATAAAAACTTAATAGAAATTAAAGCAAATCTAAAGAAAAGGTAAAGTTTTCTAAATTAAATACAAAAATACCCAATAACGAAAAGCTTAACTTTTCGTTATTGGGTATTTAAGAATTAATAATTGAACGTATTGATTCTAATCTATCATCATAATTTGATAAAGGCTTTTTACTCTGAATTTTTGGCAAGTAAATCGTTACTGTTGTTCCGACGCCAACCTCACTCATAATACTTATATTCCCTTGATGACTTTCAATAATTTTATAACTTAACATCAATCCAATACCGGTACCTTTTTCTTTCGTACTATAGAATGGTTCACCTAATCTTTTAATTCGTTCTTCAGGTATTCCTATTCCTTTATCAATTACACTAATAATGATACCATCTTTGCCTATTTCTTTTATGTGAATTGAAATTCTCCCACCATCTGGCATAGCTTCGATTGAATTTTGCAAAATGTTAATAAATACTTGTTTCAGTTGATTTTCTGAGCATTCAATGATTATATCCTTGGAATCTGTATATAATTCAACTTGAATATTTGTCATAATTGCTTTTGTATTCATTAATGAGACGACATTTTTAAATAGTTGATAAATATTTTTCTTTTCGGTACTTATTTCGTCTGTTTTAGCAATCGACAAAAATTCTTGAAGAATCGCTTCTATTCTTTCAATTTCAGAAAGCATTAAATCAAAATATTTTTCTTGATCTTCTTTATTAATTTGGAATAATTGAATAAACCCTTTAATTACAGTTAACGGATTTCTTACTTCATGAGCTACACCAGCCGCTAATTGTCCAATTGCTGCAAGCGTATCTGATTTATTTAGCAATTCTTCTGTCTTTTTTCGCTCTGTAATATCGCGTACGATAATCATAATTTTATCCTGTAATAATGGTAAGCACCTGGCTTCAAAGAAGTCAACACTGCCATTAAGTGTAAGTGGATATTCTACTATTACATTCGTTCCTTTTTCCTTCACTTGACTAATGGCTTCCTGAAACTGCTGTGCTACTGGAGATGGTAAGACATCGTAAAACTTTTTTCCCATAAAAGCTTCTGCGGGTACGTAAAATTTTGTAGGGGATCCTGCTTTATAATCAATAATTGTGCCGTCATCTTCTGTTAAGAAACATAAGTCTGGTAAAGCTTGAAAAATTAATTCCAATTCAGACGTTTGTTGTTTTAATTTCTCTTCTATTGCTTTTAAATGTGTAATATCTACACCAACAGCCCAATAACTAAATCCACTTACAGGAAACTGTTCTGATATATTGGACCACATTATCGTTTTAATTTCACCATTTTTACATGTTAAGCGCATTTCCCAATCTCTAAAGTTCTTTCCACGAGTCAAAAATTTCTTTTGTATCTCGTGACGATAATTATGATCAGGATACAGTAAGCGAAGTGCGTTTGGATTTCCAATTACCTCTTCCGCAGTATATCCTGTTACAATTTCACATTCGCGATTCCACAAAACAAAATCTCCATTATAATCAAGTGCATCAACCATAACAGGCATGTTTTGTAAGATTGTATGTAGTTCCTCCTCTTTTCGAGTAAGTAACGTTGTATTTTTATTTTGAAATCCTTTCATTACCCCACCTATAATTAGATTTGAAAGCATTTCAAAGTATTTTTGGGAATTGAAAATTTCGCTTTTCTGAGACCATACAACAAAAGATCCTAAATATTGATTGTATAAAAAAATGGGGATTTCAATTTTGGGAAGTTTACATATTTTCTTTTCATTTATTCCAAATGAAAATATACATTCTTTTTCAGCATCAAGAAGTTGATGTGATATGTTGGTTAATTGATAAAATTGTTCTGCCATGGTTTCTATTGTACTCACATCAATAAGTTCCATTAGCCGCGCATTCATTCCTTTTTCACCTCAATATGTAAAATTCATACAAACTTTAAATTCATACTTCTCCATTATACGAAGAATGTGCCTGTAGGTATATAGCTGAAGAATAATTATTCGAACAAATTTTATTTTTCAATTAAAAACAAAAAATATATGCATGCAAATTGAAACTCTAATTAGTAAGTTTTATTCATCTCCGACTGATTATTAGCTGAGCCAATCATGATCTTTTATGTTGCATGAACTCTCCTTAACATCCTTACATTCGTTAAGTTTTGACATAGTTTTATACACACTAGTAGCAATATAAAAATACATTACATATAAAGTTCATAAAATTTTCACAATTATCATGAAAAATATAAACATTTATTCCAATATATTCTATATAATAAAATGTAATAAGGCTTCTATGAATCTCATAGAATACCTTACCCCTAATAAAAAGAAAAAAGAATCCAATTGGATTCTTTTTTTCTTTTTATGTTACATTACATATTTATATAAAGCATGTGCAACACCATGTTCTTCATTAGATAATGTTTCATATTTACACATCGCTTTTATTTCTTCAACAGCATTTCCCATTGCAATTGAAATGTTCGCTTTTTCCATCATAGAAACATCGTTTAGCCCATCACCTATCGCAACAGTATTTTCAACTGAAATATTAAGATATTCAGCTAAGGTGTATAATCCATTCCCTTTTTGAGCATCTCGATGATTAATCTCTAAATTGTGCCAATATGAAGATGTAATTGCTAAATCTGAATTATGAAGAAATGTTTCTTTTAGTTTTTTTAATTTCTCTATATCATAAGAAAATGGCAACAATTTATGCACGTGTATTTCTGTTTCTACAATTGACTTGCAACTTTCCGTACTATGAAATGCTGTATGCTCAAGGTATAATGCTGCAATTGTTTCTAATTCTTGTATATCCACATTTGTTTTTGAATTTTTCAAATTCTCAATTTCCCTGCGTACACTTTCCACTCCATATTCTGGAACATATACGCCTTTATCTGTATAAAGTTGATAATATAAACCATTCTCTTCAAGATATTCTACTATTTTAAGTGCCTGCATATTTTGAATTGGATATCTTTTCATCATTTTTTTATCTTTATATATAAGTGCACCATTTTCTGCAATGATCGGACACTCTAAATCAGCTTCTAACAATAATCGTTCAATATCGACAATAGAACGTCCTGTACAAATCGCTACAACATGGCCCGCTTCTTGACATGCTCGAATTGCTTTTGCATTCTCTGTACTAATCATTTTATTCCCTGAAAGAAGGGTTCCATCTAAATCAATTGCTATTAATTTCATTATTTCTTCACCACTTTCTAAAATACACGAGTTCTACCTATATTCAAGGTATCGTTTTCACACTGATCTCGTGAGGTTCTCTTTAGTTATAATTTATGAAAAGCGTTTCAGGTCAAGAAATAATTAAAAATAAAATCAGAAGCTTTTCTTTTTAAAGAAAAGCTTCTGATTTTATTTTTAAAGAAAAGCTTCTGATTTTAAACTATGAACTATAACTAATATATTTCGTCTCACACATGTACACATTCTTTTCTTCAGTTGGGACATATATTTTAAACTTTTCTAAACGTTTTCCGTAAACATGAATAGTGACAACGCTTTCATTTTCTGCTATTTCAAGAATATGACAATCAGCTGGTGGAATGACTTTATCTGTTTCTCCTTCTCCCAAATAAAGATTTCCTGTATGAGTTAAATAAACAAGTGAATTTTCAAGCTGCTTCGTTTGTATAAAGTTCTGCACCATTATTCTTCCTGTAAATACGCCTTCTACTCCCCATGTGCCATCATGATCATGTAAAGGAGTCGATTGTCCATCTTTCCATACAAGAGCTAATACTTCAAAACGATTTAAAGGATCTTCATAAAGCAAGTGTCGTGCATATTGAGCCGAATTCGCCTTCTGTTTTTCTAACGGAAGCCATGTTTTCTTTTCTAAAAGTTCTTCTAATAATTTTTCAATCCCACAAACAATTTGATCTTCTAACAAATTACTATTTATTAAATCCGTTACAGCTTTAATAAATGTTTGGAACGTCTTACTTCCATTACACGTTAACATAAGCATCCTCCTCTACTCTTATTCACACACTTCCATACTAAATAACCAACTAAAATTTTACAATTGAGAAATAAAAAAACAAGGTACAGTAAATTTGTACCTTGCTGAACAGTTTATTGAGTTTTAAACGAATAGGTAAGAATTTTGAATTAAATCATAATATGCTTTATCCTTCTCTTCGACGTTTTGAGAATATGGGGGCTATAACGAAAAAAGTACATACACAAGTCGGTAAGCCAAATCGAAATATGTACGACATAACTGAAACAGGAGAAGAAATCTTTTCTGAAATGTTGCGCGAGTTTCCCGAAAAACTCGCGACAAACAATATAGAATTTCTTGTTCGTATCGCGCTTTTTGAAAAGCTTGATTATGAAGCTAGAAAAGAAGTTTTAACAATACGCCAAGACATACTACATAAACAACTTACTGCTATTCAATCTTTAGATGCTAGTTCACCTTTTATTACAGAAGTAATTGAATTTAGTAAATCACGTATCGAACATGAATTGCTCTGGATTACATCACTTATGAAGAAAATATGAAAAAATAAAAGAAAAGTTAAAAACAATGAATGAAAATGAGATTTATTATCAATACTATAATTAATAAAAGGGCAACCACGATTTGGCTACCCTTCAAAAATTTATACTTCCGGATCGAAAGTTTTGCAATCTGTTTCTTCTGTAGTCGATGCTTGTTTTCCTTTATGACTTACTACATAAATTGCGTCTGCGCTACATTTATTGCCGTTAGCCCAAAATTTACAGTTGTTTACTTCACATAAAACGTCTTGTGCCATAGTATCACACCTCCTCGTTCTATTATCATTAACAAAATTCGGAGGTATGATACTTTTTGTTATGCATTTTTTATTCCCTTTTTAGCTTTCTTAATGGCTCTATATCTCCTTGTACAATAGCACCTATATTTTCAGTTATTTTTTCAATATGAAAATGCCACCATTGTATTTGCAATAATTCTTCTATTATTGCATTTGAAAATCTCTCCCTTATTTTATTTGCAGGGTTTCCACCAACAATTGTATATGGTGCAACGTCTCTAGTCACAACCGATTTAGCTGCTATTATTGCACCATCCCCTATTTTTATTCCAGGCATAATTGTTGTATCCATACCGATCCAAACGTCATTTCCTATAACTGTATCACCTTTGTAAGGTAAATCAGACAAATTAGGTGTATACTTCTCCCACCCATTTCCAAATATATTAAATGGATATGCCGAAAATCCATCCATCCGATGATTCGCTCCATTCATAATAAAGGTAACTCCATTTGCAATACAACAAAACTTTCCAATGATAAGGCGATCTCCAAGAAATTCATAATGATGTAATACTCGATCTTCAAATGTTTCTCCATCTTTCGCATCATAATATGAATAATCTCCGGAGAGTATATTAGCTTTCGTTATTGTATGTTTTATAAAGTGAACATTTTTATTTCCTTCGATAGGGTATTTAACATTTGGATTAGGATTCATGTTGCACAGCACTTCCTTTCCTATTCATTTCACTCTCTATTGCTATAACTGGCTTTAAATTGTATATAGGTAAAATAAATAATAATCCAATTATAAATAGTAAAGCTGTGCCTTCGTACATCGTACTTAATGAGAACATTTCTTTTAATGAACCAGCAATACTCATCGTTACTACCATTGAACCGGTGAATAGCGGACTTAAAATACCATTTACACGACCAATAAAATCAGTATCACTATTTTGAATAATGAGCGTATTAATACCTATTTGAATACAAGGAAGAGCTAAACCGCTAAAAAGTTGTGCTGTGAGTGTTACCCATAAATTGGTGGAATAACCTATAATACCGATGCCAATTGCCTGACCAAGCATACCGATAATTAACATCTTTTGCGGCGCAACATTTTTTGCAAACACCATCGCTAAAGCACCGCCAACAATCATTCCTGCACCATTTACTGTTAGTAACCATTGTAAACTCTCTTTTGATAATCCTAACTGCTCAGTCACAATAAAAATACCTAACGGCTGAATTAAACCAATTCCTAGTCCTGCTGCCATAAAACAAAGCCCTAGCAAAGTTAATGCTTTTTTCTTTTTCACATATTTAATACCATCAAGCATTTCCTGTAATATAGTGATTTCTTTCTTCTCATTATCATTCTCAAGATCTTTCGGAAGAAATAACAACACAGCTGCTGCAAGTAAAAAAGCGATACCTGTAATAATGATTGAAATATAAATTCCAAAACTATGAAAAATAAATGTTCCAAGAATCGGTCCTAACACCATAAATATCGCAAATATTGTTTGATAAATAGACATTGCTAATTGAATTTGTTCTGCCGATAAATGCTGTTTAAACAATTTCATGCCAGATGGCTGAGAAAATTGCGAAAGGATTGCAGAAATAAGTGTGACAAAAAACACGATTTTCCACGTTCCAAACATTAGAGTAATTAATACTGCAAATACTGATAAAGAACTTAAAGTCTCACACCATATCATAGTCCTCTTCGGCTTCCACCTATCAGCAAACGTTCCACCAATAAAGGAAAAGATGAAAATTGGAGCAAACTCCGCCACTGAAATCATCGAAATAGCAAAAGCATCACCCTTTGTCATTTCCATTACATATAGTAATACCGCAAAGTTCCGAACCCATATTCCAATTTGTAAAAATAATGCTGATGCTAGAATCCCCTGTACAAACCGGTTTTTTAATACTTGTGATACCCCATTATTTTGTTTCGTTTCTACATTTGTCGACATAAAAAAGCCCCCTATTTCATGTTCTGAACAGGAGGCAGCACAAATCATATGAAAAGACTATATTTTCGCAGAGCGAAATACATCCCTTTTCTATAAATGTACAGACTAATCCTATTCAGAAGAATATTTCGTTTTTTAACGAAGATCTCTTACAAATAGAATTAGTTGATCATTGGGATGTTTTCACCCTTCCGTTTCGAATTTAAATTACACATACATACTCTATGTAAATCATTTTCTATGTATGCATGTCTTACAATAAATATTCTAGAATGTTAATGGTAATTCCTCTAAAGAACGCATTAAATAATTACCTTGCCATTTAATGTCTTCACGATTCCCTTTTATTTGTAGTTTTGGCATTCTCTCAAACAAAGTAGTAATAGCAATTTTTGCTTCCAACCTAGCAAGTGGAGCCCCTAGGCAAAAATGGCTACCATGTCCAAAGGCAATATGGCGATTGTTCTCGCGAGTAATATCGTATACTTCCGGATTCTCAAATACTGTTTCATCACGGTTTGCAGAAGCTAAGGCAATGACAACCATATCTCCTTTTTCAATTGTTTGATCGTGAATTTGAAAAGGTTCATCTGCCCATCTTGAAGTTGTAACCTCAACCGGAGAATAATATCGTAATCCTTCCTCAATTGCTGCATCAATTAACTTTGGATTTTCTTTTAATAACTGTAATTGATCCGGATTTTCAAGAAGTGCTAATACCGTATTTGTTATTAAATTTACCGTTGTCTCATGCCCTGCAACAATTAGTAACATTATCATTGAATATAGTTCCCGAGCGTTAAGTTTATGTCCTTCACTTTCTGCAAGTATTAAAGCACTAACCAAGTCCTCTTTCGGTTCTTTTCGTTTCATATCAACTAAATATTGAAGGTATGTAATAAACTCAGATAGTTGCTTTTCAGTTTCTTTTATTTCTTCTGGTGTTTCTGGATAAGCAATGACAGCATGCGACCAAATTCTAAATTTCGCTTGATCTTCTTTTGGAATGCCGAGCATTTCACTTATTACAATGATTGGTAAAGGAAATGAATAATCATCCACAAGGTTTAATGAACCTTTCCGCTCAACTTCGTTCAATAAATCATCTGCAATATCCTGAATTCTTCCTTCCAGTTGTGCAATCATCTTCGGTGTGAAAACTTTTTGCACAAGTGATCGCAGACGATTGTGGTTAGGTGGATCTGAATTTAACATGTGCGTCGTTAAATGATCACTATTGTCAACAGTAAGAAACACATTTAATGTATCTTGAGAAAATACATTGGCCGGATCTTTTTTTAAGCGACTGTCTTTTAAAAGCGGCAAAGCATCTTCATATCTTGTAATAAGCCACTCTGCACCTAATTCAGTTTTATTCACAAATAAGATAGGTTGCATTTTACGAGATTCTTTATAAATTTCATATGCATCTTCTTTAAACTGAGCTGAAGCTAAATTGATGCCATCCTCTATTCTTAGCCCAACTTTATTTTTCATTGACATTGTATTCCCTCACTCTCATTTGTTTAAAAAAAACAACCAACATATGCATTATACGCTAATAAAAACGTGAAAATTGTAACTTTTTAATCAAAACCTTACTTCGTATATTGAAAAATAAAAAAGTGAGGGAGTAAAATCTTTCTACTCTCTCACTTTTCTTTATGCGAAGCACATGAAATTACTAATTTGTTGATAGCGATAACTTATTTTACGACGACGACCACCTTGCCACGTGTAACCTGATACTCCATTTCTTCTCACTTCGGTCGGGAAGAACCATAAATCCCTTCCGAAAGGACCAGGACGATGTAAGCGTAAATAGCCCCATCTTCCTAGACAGTTACACATCCAAGATTTCATATTACCTGGTTGTGCAGGAGAAGCAAATGTAGACGGTAACGACGGCGCTTGTGACGGAGGTGGTGACGTTGGAGCATCTTCCGCATCATCTGGTCTGTAATCTTCTTGTTCAATATCTCTCACTTCATTTGTAGGTTCATACCCGTAGTTTTGTGGATTATAATACATCGCTTGATCATATGGATAATTTTGTTGGTTATACATATTAATAAATCACCTTCTTTTCATTACCTTTACCATTCATATGTGATATGCCCTCTCTGGGAAGCTTATGTATAGCCTAAATTCAACAAAAAATAAAGCTCGTATTTTAAAAATACGAGCTTCTTCATAAACGGAATAGATGTATTATTTTCTTAATTTCACACTATAGAAACGCATTTCATCTAATGAACCTTCAAATTCAAATACTTCTTGTTTAATTAATTCCTTTAAGCGATATTCTAAAAACGTATCGCCAACTGATTGCTCTACAAGACCAAGTGCTTCACCAATTACTCTAGGAGCTTTTAGGAATTCTTGATCAGCACCTATAC
Source organism: Bacillus sp. FSL W8-0519 (assembly GCF_038005585.1). Lineage (NCBI taxonomy): Bacteria > Bacillati > Bacillota > Bacilli > Caryophanales > Bacillaceae > Bacillus > Bacillus sp. FSL W8-0519. Next base: position 2,557,125 of record NZ_JBBOTL010000001.1, on the reverse strand, counting down.
TTTTCGCACATTCAATAATAAATTGATCAAAATAATTTTCTTGTACAGAACGCACTTCATTGTCTGTCCAAACTCTTAAAAATCCCGTACTTTTCGAGAGACTATCCCACTCATGTTCAAACTGCATCCGATTCTCTACAGTTAAATACGGCAATTTTACAAAACTTTTTTGAATTAGAGCTAAACTTTCAGGTGGTAACTCTCCTGTTCCACGAATAACATACTCTAGTTTTAATATTTCTTTACTTGCTTCAGATGTATTCATAACGCGAATACTTTTCTTATCTTTTAATTGCGCCATTACAAAACATAGACCTACATGTTCATGTGCGTTATCGGCTTTCCAAATTGTAATAGGCGTTTCACTAGGAATAGCGTATAGTTCTTTCATAGTTTCTAAAAACCTTGGTAAATACTCTTCTTCAAAATAATTTTCATAAGCATTTAAGTTGTTTACTAACCATTCCTGTCTTGCTAGTTGCCACTTATTCATATGTAACTTGTGTATCGGCCCAATTGAAAAGAATTCAGAAAAAGCAATAACCATCTCTTCCAATCGTTCTTCTTGACTTAGCATATGCTTTAAACATCCAGCTGTTGAATCATCAAATGCAATATGAATGTGTGAGCTTTCTTTTACATTTCTTTTATAAGATGTATTACTCAGTAGTTGATTAGGAATATCCATTAAATTTTTAATAGTATCTTCACTATAGTTTTCTTCTAATAAATTTAACTGAATTAGAATGCTTTGAAGTAAATGTTTTGCTTCATCTTCGTACATATCCTCTACAACATTTTTGATTTTATCTATCATATAATTCCCTCTATTCATTTCATAAATAACGTAGATTATAGTGTATCACTTTATAATCATTCTTTAAAAGCTTTTTGGTCAAATCATGTATTACACAGATTGCTACGGCTAAAATTACTAAACATTTTGTAAATCCTTTAATTTAAATGTATAATTATATAGAAAATAAAAAATATAGGAGCTATATGTATGGAAAAAGTATTTACTAATTATAAATATTATCTAAAAAATTGGAGATTTATATTTATTTGTATATTACCTGCTGCTGCTTTATTATATACACTTGATGTTACCTTTGAACTACTGTTTCATCAAAATTTCTATTTGTCTAATTTAATAATTGCTGTCATTTTATTTTTAATATTTATTAACGTAAAAGATAAATTTAAAATCAAAAGTTAAAGAAAGCTATAATTGAAATGAAACCGTTGTAGAGCTACATTTTTCATAAAAAATAAGGGCACCCTGCTATTGGAAGCCCTAAAGTGATTAGAGGTTTTTTCTGAGTATTGATTCGGACACGAAGATCTTGTCCTACTATTTACTATATGCTTGTACTTATTTTATTGTGCATATATTAAATATCATATCTAGCTACTTCATATATCCATTGTACAATTATCATATACATAAAAAAACATCCTCCTGGATGTTTTTTATGTACACATTTTTAAGCTTCCATAAATTTAGCCGGTACACCGATTTTTTCAACTACAGAAGATATATTAGTAGGATTAATCATTACATTTTCAATACTAACTAATTTATTTTCTAGTAGCCCATTCTCTGTAGTAATAAGTTCTTCAAACCGAGCTAAAGTCATCGAGAATTTGTGTTCACTTCCACCATTCATACTGACTTTTACGTACTTCATAGTGTCACCCGCCTTTCATAATAATCTATAATTCGGTAAAAAGGCACTTACATCCTTTTATTTACTCCTAGATTTTTCACTTTTACATTTGCCAATTCACGTTTATATTATTTTGAAGAAAACAACCACTATTTTATGTTCACGCTATAATTGCTAATAAGAATGATAAAGATAAAAATACACAAAGTGGTATATATAAAGCAGTATCCATTCTAGCAAATTGGGTATCTTTTTTTCGCTTAAAAATACCAAAATAATGAAACTCACCAATTACTCTTATGAAAAATACAATCATACACACCCAGGATCCCACTCGAACAATAATATTAGGAAATGCAAAATGAACAATATTTGTTTGTTGTAATAAAATCATCGCTGCCATACTTAATAATAACGCAATGAGCAATGTCATTCCTGCACCTGGTGTAAACGCCTTTTTTCCCATTTTTGTTGGAATAACACTATTTGTCGCCCACTTACCTCCAAAAGCCCAGTAAACATGTAAAAAGCTAACTAAAAATAATATACAGACAGAAATATATGTAATAATAAGCATTTTGTCCTCCCATTATTTTATTTAACTCCTTAACTTTAAGGTATGCTATAAAGTGAAACTTTAATCAGTGGGGGTCTTACTGCCCATTAAAGCGGGATACATTTCTCATTAGCAATCAATATGTAATTACAAAAAAGCCTTCAATGATAACTCATTAAAGGCTTACTAAAGTTTCTTATGCATTATACCTATTTCTACGACGTTCCATCCTTGTTTGTCCTTGAACAGTACCTTCTTTATATTGATGTATTTGCTCTTTCAGTTCATATGTTGCAGCTGGAGCCGGTTCTTCGTAATTATGCTCACGTATTTTTTCTGGCGTTTTTCGTTTTGATACTTTTCCACCAAACTTAAATAATTGCATCCTAAATTTCGGTAATCTTGGAAGTGGAATCTTAAAGGATAATTTTTTCTGTTTCTTTTTTTGTTTAAATAGATTTATATTTTCTTTATTATCATTTTTCTCTCTGCGGTGAATTAACATCGCAAGTAATCCACCTAATATCAGTCCACCAACTAAAAGCATGATATATTTGAAATTGCTTGTCATTAAACTAGACATACGTTCAAGTATGACTAACGACTGTACTTCTTTCATATCCCATATTAAAGCGGCCCATAATGCGAATAAACCGAAAGTAAGTCCATATGTACGAAAACGAAATAAACATGGAATTAAAGCGATACAAGCGGCAATTTTCGCATTCGCTATTATTGAACTAGTTGAAATATCTTGATGCCAAATGACTAACAATAGTGTAATAAATGGTGCATACGCTATCCAACTACATATACGTGAATATATTTTTTTCGCAAAATAACTACCGAAACTAGTAAAAAATAAAAGGCCTCCAATATATAAAGATTGTTCTAGCGGGATTTGCTTTAAAATTCCTGCAACTGGAAAGAGGCCGCTCAATAGCATTAATAGCACATCTAATTTCTTCACAATTCCTCATTCCTTTCAAATTTCTTTTGAGTTAATACATATTGCTTTTCCATATGATGTAGTTTTTTATTTCTAAAAAACATCTTAATCCTGTATGGAAATAAAGTAAATATGTAAAAGAGAAGATACATGACAAAAGATATCCTTATTTACATGAAAAAATGACAAATCCTGACCTATATAATGAACAGGATTTGTCTATTATTATTTAAATTAGAATAATTGAATCTTTCTTTTCTATTTTTATAATATCTACATCCAATTCATCATCAAACTCTTTAAACTCTCTTGCATCTATATCCGTCATATCACGAATGATTTTATAAGCATTTCGCATAAGTGTGATTTCATTAACTAAAGCTATTTTCAAAGACGACATATCAGCGATAATTTACGTCTATTCCGAATAGGTGTTAGCAAGTTCGTTTGCAAACTTGTTAGCACTTTTTTATATTTCTTCTATTACATACACCTTCGCAAGAACATCATATTTAGCAGCTAACTCTTCCAATTTCTTTTCTCTATATTTCGTCACTGTAAAAAAATGAATCACTGGCATTTTCCCGTTATGCTTCTGTTTATAAATTTGGGTAAACTCTTCATATTTTTTTATCTTCTCTTCATTCACTTTCATTTTCTGCGAGCGATCTACCTCAACTGCATGAAGTATATTTTCTTCATCCCGAAACTTCACATCCGGAACTATTTTCTTTTTCTCTTTATTCTTTATATAACGTATATCCGTTTCAATCTGCCAGTTATCTGGACAAAATAAATGTAACCACGCTTCATTCCGTAATAACGCATGCGCAAGCTTCCCTCTCGAAACAACCTTACCATCATCACCAAACATCGCGTGCCCTTCGTTATTGAGATAATACACATATTCTTTCCCTTGCATGGTTTTACTCACGTATGGTTTTAAATCCCAAAATACGGTTTGCATTACGTATACCACCCATATTATGCACACTCATTAAATGTCTTCTCGTTGCAAACTGAAGCTTCCTAATCGTCGCAAGTATCGCCATCTGACGGTTGATTTTCATATGGCTCTGGATGTTCATGTTTTTCCACCTCATATTCTTTTAGATGTTTCCACATAACTATGTCATCGATATACGGCACTTGCAGTACGGTGAAGCTTTCCTTCATATATATAGCTCTTCCTGGAATAGATGGTAGTTGTTCTAATCCGGACTGATCGATTACAACCTCTGATGCGGTACGAGTCGGTAAACGGAAGCCGAGTTTCGCGTTCGCCATCTGTTTTACTACCCTTGGCAATGTATCTCCTGTAGGATATTGCGTACAGAAGACAATACGAAACCCAAGTGCCCCTCCAACACGCGCAATATGACTAATCATGTATTGGCACTCTTCCAGCATTTTATTATGAGCTCTCGGTAGCCCTTTTGCAGGTGCAAGTACTGCTCCTTCATCCACTACAATGAAATACCGGTCCTTTTCTTTCGTGTGAACAATATTCTTGATACCACGTTCTTTCATGTACTTCCCACGTTCATGCATTTTTTCCATCACTTTCAGCAGCATGCCGTGTGCTTGCTCTGAAGTTTCTACGATTTGTTCGACTTGTTTCAGTTTTTTATATTCACTAAATTCAAGTCCTTCTTCTTTTAAATCAATCAAATAAAAATGAGCATGATCAGGATTTGCTAATGATAAGGAAGCGAACATATTTTTAAGGAAGACTGTTTTCCCCATACGAATTAATCCCCCTACAGCCATATGCGGTGTTTCATCGAAATCATGATAAACAATTGTTTCTAAACTCTGGCCAACTGGAATACGCCATTTCCCTTTCGTTACTAAATCCATTGACCATGACCAGTTCTTCGGTATTTCTCTACGGAACACACGGATGTTCAATTTATAATTATCGTACTGGATACGTACTGGTTTATTTAGCCCTTCTGAAACTACATCCTCAACCTTCTGTATGATTTTACTCGGCATACCAAGCGGTAAAGTATATACATAAGTCGTACTACGATCATCATCAATTTGTTTTTGGAACTTTGGATATTGCAATTTGTCTTCATTATTTCTTTTAATCGCAATTCCAGCCACCTCAAAAAACACCTGTATTTTTCTCTTATCATCATTTTTACTTTTGAACTTTTCACCGAATAATGCCACTGTCAAACCTGCAGCTGGAACGAGTAATAATTCAATCAATTACCACCGTTTGATCTCCCAAGCTCTATGATTACAAGTGAATTTCATTACGACAGTAGTAGCTGGATAAACAGTTCACCGTTGCTACTAAAATCTGTATCTAAAGAAGCTCAAAATCTAATTACTAAAATAAACAAGAATTATAATGAAGATTTCAAATACGAAAGCGTATATATCAGCGGCGGCCAGATGGGCGATGGTGAAAGGGTAGAATTACTTTCCTCTAATCCTAATTTAGGAAAGATTTATGATTATGGACAAGGGCAACTCTATTTAGTAGGTGAGAATGAAAATGATTTCATGATTACATTTATAATTGATAAAGCTACTGTAGAGTTAGCAAAAAATTGGATTACTTTAATAAATCCAGATTTAAATCTAGATAAAGAAATTAACGATATTGTTGCATTGCCTTTCAAAAATTCAGGGGAGCGAGATTATCACGCATATTTAGATAAGGGTAACTACAAAATGGAGTTAGGCACAATGCCTGCATCAAATGGTTATGAAAGAATAGACATAAGTGTTAAAAGAAAATAATTGATAGAAATAAAAAAGAGCCGCCCAACAGGACGGCTCTTTTTTATTTCACATACACATACGCTTTATTTACAATTAAGCAGATTTTAGTTCACATAAATATTATTATACTAATCTAAAATTTCCGTATTTACATTTTTTTCTTTTTATCTCATAATTTTAATTGGGAAAGGGAGGAAAAAAATGGTTCAAATCAAAGTAACACCTGAAATGCTAGAAGAAGTGGCTAATCGTGCAAATAATACCAGAATCGCATTAGAATCTATACATAATAATTTATGTAACGAAATAGATCAATTGTGTTTTCAGTGGATTGGTGCCTCTAATCAACAGTTCATTCAAATGTTCAATGATGCGAGACCAAAAGCTTTTACATCTATCAATTCACTTGTAAAAGTAGAAGAAGACTTGAAACGGATTGCTGAAAAATTCCGCAATGCAGATAATCAAGATGTTACAATGGAAGAAGGTGCAATGTGTGGTAAACCTTCCTCTGAAGAAAAAGGTTTTGATGGCGGTAAACTAGCTCGAGATATAGCCGGTGAAATAAGTGGTGAGTATGATATTAAAAGAGCGTGGGATGGTGTTGATCCATCTACTGGTGAAAAACTATCAACCTGGGATAGAATCTTTGCGGGTGGGATGGCAGTAGCTGGTCTTACACCAGTCGGGAAACTTGCTAAAGTGGGAAAAGGCGTTAAGATGACGCATGCTGCAATAGAAAGTAAAAACCTTTTACGAGGAGAAGATTACTTAAAAGCAGCAACAAGACCAAATGGTATCGGTAAACCACATATTGGTGAGAACGGAAACCTAATCCCAGCAAATAAAGAAGGGATGTATAAAGGCCGACAAGTAACTGTAACTGAACATATCTTAGGTGGATATCGCAGAGGAGCAAAACATAATAGTCCTTATACTAGTTTCTCGATAAAACCTGAGGTTGCAAGTAATTATGGTAAAAATATTATTGATATTGATTTACCTGCTCTAAGAAAGGGGATTAGGGACGGTGAAGTAAAAGATGTTGCTATTTTAAGCCCTAAGCAAATAGAGCGTTTAATAAAGCAAGATTCCGCCACTACAGATCACTGGAAAAATCTCGCTTTAAATTGGACTAAAAGAGATACTGAATACCTTATTAGAGGAGAAATTCCTAGTAAATATTTTAACATTAAGAAATGAGAGGGATATTCGCTATGAAACTATACTTTAAAGATATACATTTAGGAGACATTTCAAATGTAAATGGTGATGGTTTTTGGATGTATGGAAATATTAATTTCACTAATAACATTTCTGATTTCAAAGAGTTTCTTAACAAAATGGTAGATGAAAATAATCCGCCTTTAGATGATGTAAATCCAATCCTATTGGATGAAAATAATTGGTTTGTATCTAAAAATAATCAATTAGAGGGAATTGGAATACCTGCCGTCTACTTTGATTCAAATGAAATAGAATGGCGTTGGAGATAAATAAAAAGGTTCTCAGTTAAGAGAACCTTTTTCACTTCACATATACATAGGTTTCATTTGCTATTACATAGTAAATCTCACTTAACTTCATACCACCCAAGAGTATGAAAGGATTGATCATTAATGAATATTCTAGAAAAATTAAACGATTCCTTCACTTTAGAAGCTCAGGAATCACCAGCGAGTAAAGAGGCCATTCAAGAATTACAAAAGTTCTCATCAATAGATGTACCATTAGATTATTTAGAAGTAATCCAAAATTGTACAAACGCAGAGATTAATGTACAAAATGAACTTTACATACGTATTTGGGGCCCTACTGATTGCATAGAGATGAATAAAGCACATGATATTCAAAAATATATACCAAATTCACTGGCAATCGGTGATGATGAAGGCGGAAAAGCATTATTATATGGAGATGGAAAAGAAGGATTCGGATTATATACAGTGGATTTTGGAGATTTAGATATTGAAGAAGCAATTAAAATAGCTCCTTCATTAAAAGCATTGTTAATAGATGGTGTCGGAGTAGAGGAATTGTTGTCATAGTTAATAAAATAACAGCCGAATCATTTATATCGAGTCGGCTGTTATTTTTGATTAAGCTATCCTTTTGTTTTACTTCAAATACTCATACCACCAATCTCTACGATCAAGGTACTCCTTCATCGCATTTAATTGAGCATCTGAAGTTGGATCAGAAATAAAATATGCTAATCCATCAGGTTGTAAAATGAACTTAGCTGTCATTTTTAACGATGTCAATGCTCCCATAACATCTTCAATATACTCTCTTGAAAATGCTCCTGATTGGATGATATTTAGTTTAGTTGTTTGAACTTGCTCTTGCACTGCTCCAGTAAACCAAGAAAGCAGCTTTCCTCCTATCAATTGATTTAAATCACAATTACCGATACCAGGTACATTTCCTGTTTCCATGTACGCCAAAAATCGCAAGGATATGCTGGCTTATTACCAACATATTACCAACTTTCTTAGCACCTCAACAGTATAACTCATCGATAAAGGCTTATATGCCGGCTCTCATATCCTCCATGGATTTGTCTATTATTATTTAAAGTAGAATAATTGAATCTTTCTTTTCTATTTTTATAATATCTACATCCAATTCATCATCAAACTCTTTAAACTCTCTTGCATCTATATCCGTCATATAGCTCTTTATTACTTTCGCCATATGCATGGAATATGGCATGTGTATATTCTTTTCCAAAAGCATACTTGAATTACAGCACATGTAATGTACCATTTTGGCAATATAGTTCCTTTCAACAGCTTTTACACCTAGAGGTAATATTTCAAGTATATATCGATGCAATGTTTCACTATCATTACACAGATACTCACCAGTGCTATAATACATTCCCTTTTGATCTATATATAAACTCGTACTATCTAATACGTCATCACATTCTATCACACCGTATTTGGGTACATCAAAAGATGTATTTATTCTTACAGCATTTAAGTTTGGAACCTTTAGCACATCTGGAACAATGTCAGGGAAAGTATCTATATCAATTTTTTCATTTTGTAACTCTTTTATCCAATGTTTTCTTACATTCGCATCTATAATGAAGTATACTTGCTCATTTTGCTCTTTTGCAGGTTGTAAAATTTCCGCTAATGTTTCAGAAACAAATTGTTTAAATTGAATGCCCATATCATTTCTTTTTGAAGGCTGCGGTAAAAAAGTGTTATGTTTATCTACATTTAATAATAAACGATCAATCGTTTGCCACTCTATATTCCCATATAATTTATATGAAATTTCTTTTCCTTTTATTTTTGAAAAAATGGGTAAGAAATCAAATTTCGAGATTCGTTCAATTGATAAATTAACATATGTACAAGGTAAATTTATCTTATTCCAACTACGTTTTAAAAATCCTTTTTGTTCTAATAAACTCAAAATACCATTTATAATCGTTTTACGAGACACACTTTGGCCTATAAATAAATTAATAAATGCTGAAATACGGTTTGTTCGTGCAAATCCTTCTCTAACAATTTGCTTTGGATCAATTTTTTCACGTCCATCACAATTTTTCATTGCAATTAACGCCAATGTCGCATCATTACGCTTACCTGCAGTAGCATAAACCGCTTTCATAACATCCTCTACTAAATTCGTTTTATACTTCTGGCAATATTGCATCTTATATGGATTTTGCAATACTTTTTCAATATTACATCTTACTATTTTTAACAACACTGGAGAATCTGCATTTAATATATATGATGACTCACTGATTTGAGCTAACACCATTTCACTTTCAAATAATGCTTGTTCTACTTCCAGCGATATTTTTTCAGACCATATTTCTAGCGTTATAGTCTCTAATCCTTTTGGTGCAATTAAAGGGAATACTTCTTTCCTATTGCCTGTTTCAATCTTTTTACATTCTGGTAGTAATGTGAAATAAGAAAATTTTTGCTGAAACCCTTTAAATAGATACTCTCTTTCTTTTGCTTTTATACCAGATCTTATTTTAGTACCTTGAACTTTATATATTCTCTCATTGTATGGAAGAAGTACCCTAAGATTTGCTCCTAGCATATAATCTTTCGGATATTGAAGAATATGATCTAATTCAACTTCTCCACCTATACGAAAATCATCTTTTAAATTTCTAAATATCTTAATCCATTTGATGCCGTTTGTAGCCTGCTGAACTTTTAGTTTTACAAATCGTAATTTCTTATTATTCAATGCAAATTCTGGAGTAGAAATTAATATCATGCCCCGTTTTCGTCTTAATAGCAAAGGGATGTCTGGATGGTTATATTCTTGATAAAATCTCCGAATTCCTATTGAAACATTTAATAATGGAATGTTCTCTCCTCCGCGCGTTATATATTCGAACCGAAATACATAGGCGAAATAGTCTTGTGTTTTTTCATCTTTAATAGGCTCTGACATCGCCTCACAAATATTTTGTGATCTAAGAGGAGAAAAATATATATCTTCTTCATTTATATTTTCTAATTGTACAGGACGTTCACAAAAAATATGTGAAATTAAAGCGGGCACCCATTTAGAATATACTTCCTTATCATGTAGTACTGTTAAATTAGAAATTAAATCGTAATGCCATTCATATTTTGGCGATCCTATTAATTTATTAGGTTTCCAATCATGAATAATCTCATACCAACTTTGAAAAATATAATCAAGTTGTTCTTTTCTAATAGGTTCTTTACATACAATCCATGGTGTATTTTCATTTAGTACATATGGATTATGCTGAATAAATAATATATCAGAAAACATATCATATAATCTTTCATTTAATCGTTTCAACTTACTCGTTAATAAAAATGTCTTATAATGTATCTCTACAATATCAAGCCATTCAATAGGAAAATATATAAATGATACGCTTTCGTTTAAAAGAGGTTCTATTATATTTTCAAATGTTAACAACTTTAATTTTCCCATAAAATGATTACTTCCTTTCTTCATTTTTCTTGATCTCAAAAAAAACTAAAGTATCATCACATAATTTAATTATTTAAAAGAGAAGCAACTACTGCTTATCCGACTTATATATTAATGACATGACTCTGATAAAAGTTAAAAGAAATTTTCATACATATCCCTCCTTTTATATAATAAACACAATATATTAAAATTATACAATATTAGTAACGTATTGTATTTGGGATTTACAATAATTTTACAAAAGATTATAAAAGAGGTATTGACCATACATATGTATATCAAATCCTCTTTTCACTATCCTATATATACACGATATAGGTCATAATAAAAAACAAATATAAAAAAGATAAAAGAAGTATTGATATAAAAGGAATAAAGGAGTATTTTTAAAATAGCCCAATATACAATTTAATGGACAAAATAGAAGTAATGAAATAAGATAGAGATAGATACTATTTAAGAGAAAAGATAATAGTAAAAGTAATCATATTAAACAAAAATAAAAGAGAGTACATAGGGAGAATTTCTTTTATGAATAAGGGGAAGTGAATGAAGTAATGGATTATAAATTTGTAAGTAAAGAAACTACTGTAAATGAAATGATTAGAGGGAAAATGAGAAATATAAAAGTGATTACAATAGGTGTACTAGAGGAAAGTACAGGTATTGTATATCCACACCCTATATCAGAATTCATAAAAAGACAGTATGAGTTTTATGGAAAATCATTAAACAGTTCGGATGCACCTGCAAGGGTAGTATGTCGCTTCTTGAATTTTTGTTTACGAAAGATTGAAGAAGGACATGAAGAGTTTATTGATTTGAAAGATAAGGGAATCAATGGATTAGAACGTAAACATGGTAGTCAATATTTAACACATTGTTCTTTAGAGGGATTGCAAAAAACAACAGTAGAACAGTATGAAAAATATCTTTCTAGACTGTATGTATTTTTGAAGAAAATGAATTGGATAGAAGAAGCTTTTCCTTTAGAGGAGAAAAAGAATTTTAATGGTGATAAAAAGGCTTATCATTCAGTATTTAGAGACCCAAGTCTAGGAACAAGATTCCCTTCGAGAAATACTAGTAAAAGAAAAGTGGCTAAGTTGAAAGATTTTGGAGAAGACCGAAATCAATTAACAACACACTTTATTCGAACAGCTATGAATGTTGCAGAAGATATAGCTCTAGGATTATGTTTTCAATTTTATGGCGGATTGAGAAGAGGGGAAGTTGTTAATGTTTCTAGAGGGGATTTGATTGTAAGCGAAGGCGAATCAATGGAAGTACAAATAAGGGATAATCGTAACAATTTCTTTTCTCGTCTAAAGGATACAAAAACAGAGAATCCAAAGAGGCTTAACTATTTACAAACAGATATGTGTCGGCAAACGATTTTAGATAATGATCTTGTTTGGGAAGTCTATCGAAAACATAAAAAAAGACTAGATTACATGATTAAGAGTGGGAAGTGTAAGAATCCGAGTGCTTTGTTCCTTGACGGTGACGGAGAAACAATGTCAGGGAAAGTGTATGATCGACGTTTTCAGAAAGTGAAAAAGGCATTTTTAGATTCATTAATGGGGCATAAGGATTATAATCTTTTAGCAGATACGTTTTGGTCAACGCATATCGGTCGAGGAGTCTTTACGAACATGTTAATTGATATGGGATTCACTCCAACGCAATTAGCCATAGCGCGTGGTGATCGAAGCCTAACTTCGGCTATGGAATACATTGACCAAACGCTTACAACGCAGCAAATAGAACAAGCTGTAAACGATTTTAAAAAGTATCCAACAGAAAAATTAGGGATTATTGATTATGACCATGTGAAAAAATGGAAAAAAACGCTATAAGGTGGGGGAACTGGTGGGGCAAGAATGGATTATAAAATCACAAGTAATCGAATGTGGAAAATACAGAAAGATTTCAACATATAATAATGGTTTTAAGCGTTGGGTTGAAGAGGGACACTTAACCGCAAAAGAAGGAAAAGCAAGTAATGGACACTCCGCAACCTTTTTAAATGTAAATGAATTAAATAATTTGATAGTGAAAATAGAAGAAATAGAAGAGGGTTATTTAAACGAAAAAGAAACTATGCAGAGTTTTGGTTTAAAAGAAACATTTACAGGAAAGAGTGTTGGGGGTCGAAAAAGAATAGCTGAACTTATTGCTTTTTGTGATTCTGCAAAAATTGAGTACAAGTACTATGAAAAGGGTTTTAATAAATATTTTTTATATGTGAATAAGAAGCAATTGTTTTACTTTTTCGAAACTCATATAAAAAGTGAAGAGTTAGCAAAAAAATATAATATAAATTTTAAACAATTTGATGTTGTAGAAAAACAAAATAATTTTAAGAGAATACGATTTACTAAATATATATGGTTCTATCGTATAGAGGACGCTAAATACTTTGAGATTTATGATACAAACCTAGATGATTATTATACATTAGAGGAAACGTTCGACATTCTTGGGATGAGTAGACATGAACTTCGGTCTATTACTAAGGAAGAAGGGATAGAACCAATTAAAATGAACAGTATGAAAATTTACTATTCGAAAGAAGATGTAAAAAAGATTACTGAAAAGGTAGAAGAAATGAAAGAAAAGTATTGTTCTCCAAAAGAAATTAAAGAAAAATTTGATATGCAAGTTAAACATGCGGAAATTTTCACACCGATAAAAACAAATGCCATTATGAGACATGTTTTTGGGACGATAGGGAAATATGTTTACTCGGTGGATGAAGTGCAAGAATATAAAAAGAAAATTGATATGCAAGATCAAATAAACAGAATACTTTTAAAAGAAACACCAATAAGAGCATTTGAAAAGTGGTTAGCATTGAAAGAAATTTCATTTTCTAACAATAGTCAATACACTGAACGAGAATGGTATGCACACTGTAAAGAAAAATTAATGTTGGCTACAAGAAGTCGAAAATCTATGAGGTGTTTAATAAGAGATTTTGTTGATTGCACAGAATATTTATCAAACTTGACACTAGAAAAAGAATTATATTCGTTAACTTCTAATGAAATCAACTTAAAATTGTTTAACCATTCAATAGGTGTAGTAAAACAAGAGCGGTTATATGCTTTTTTAAGAGAATTTCATGCGAAATTAAGTGTATATACAAAGAAAAAAGAAGAACGAAAAAAAACATTTGATATAGATAAGGTTATTAATCCTAGTCAGTATGAATCTGAGGAGCGTACAAAAGAAGTATATGAGTATGACGAGTACATAAAAGTATACAAGTATGTCCAAAAAGAGGAACATAAGCATAAAGCGATTTCTGATGCAGAAAAGATTATAAATGGCGATGATGAAAAAAGAATAACTTATTACGCTTCTGCTTGGTTATATGTACTGGCACATATGGGAAATGCCTGGCGACATGGGGATATAATGGACATACCGATGGTTGATTTCGAATCAGTTGGTATTAATTCTCTAGATACATTAAAAGTAAGAGATTTGACAAAAGAAGAAGCAAATTCAATCATTAACCAAATCAAACGAAAAAAATTGATAGTGAATAAAACTGGGGTAACCAATCGTTTCAATTGTCCAGAGGAATTGGTTATTCCATTTGCTACAGCAGTTATTATCTGTTCGATTATTGCTAAAGAACGGACAAGTCTTATCATTTCTGCAAATACTACTGATGCAAGAATCATAGATTTTGGTATACAAGTTGATGACAAGTTCGGTCAAAAGGCTCACAAAGCTTTCTTTGATAATTTTGAAATCAAAGGATTTCAATTTCAAAACCGAAAAATGAATCGCACAGTATTAGTATTAATATACATGGTTCTTGTAAAGAAAGGGAAAGGTAGCGCAGCTTTAGAAATGGCTCAAAGATTACGAGCACATGAGAATTTTGAAACTACTAACATCTATCTGGTGATTCCACAGAATGAACTCGATGCATTAAGTGAAAGTTTGTTTAACCGCAAAAATTTTGGCTACATTCCTGATTTAATGGCTGATATTTTACTTGGGTATACCGAAGATAGAGAGAGAAGAACACAAGAAATAGTAGCAATCAATACAACGTTTGGTGGCATTCATAAACTCGAATCAACGTCTGGATTTATGAATAGGGTTTTAACCGAAAGAAAAAAAGTAGCGGATCAAATTTTCAACATGGGTATAGATAAAGTTACAGATTTAATGTTTGATTTGGAAGTCAATGCTCTTACGAGCAATGAAGAAAATTACCAATGTCTTGTTTCTCCAAACTGTCAAAAACCACATTTGGAATCTTGTAAGGATTGCCCATTCGCTATTCCAAACTTTTATTCACTCTCTTCTCTCGTAGAAGGTTTTAAAACGTCCATTTTGGAGTTTGTTAAAGATTTCGACCCAAATACCTTTGACGGTGAAAAAACGCGTCTTATGAACGTGTTATATAAAGATTTAGACCATGTAGAACGTGCCATGCAAAAGTTTGGGGAAGAGGAAGTATTTCATTTCTTCGAAAGAGGAAAAGAAGAATATAACGAATTAGTAGATTTGATTGGGGAAGTACAAACAAAAACGGGTGAAGATTTTGAAGCGTACCTAACATACAATCCAATTTATTTATCGTAGTGTAGGGGGAACTAGTATGTCCGTAACGGATACAGTAAAAGAAATAGAACTTGATATAGATGTTTTCTCTGATGAAGGATTTAATATAAAACAAAGTGTTATTGAGGCTAAAGAAATTATACAAAAACTTGTAGAAGAAAATCGTTGGCTTCAAGGGGAATTTGAAGACGATCATTGGGTAGTTAATACGGTTTTGTATAGTGAGATGTCTAATCATTATAAATTTAATGCTTTTGATTCCGCACAATTTAATCATAAATTGCCACAAGAGTTTAAAACTATCATAAAGTGCTGGATTATTAATCTTATTGATCGACATAAAACAATGGCAATTCATTGCTTGATTCATTTGACGAAAGGTTACGAAGTAACCAACGGTTTCAAAGCAATCGAGGTAGAAACTCTTATGAATTATCTTGAATATGGGGGATACAGCCATAATTATAGACGAGAGATTGTAAGTACGTTGTGTAATTTTTTTGATTATAGTGATTTAGAAATAGCAGATGATTACCTTCCTGCTCTTGTAGAACTAAAAGATAAAATGCCTAGACAAAAAAGTAATATAAGAGTATTGCCACCTTCACAGTATGTATTATCTTTTTCGTATTACTTGGAAAAACATTTTGAAACATTGATGGAAAGCTTTATCGATAAAGAAAAATTTGATAAGGAATTACTTATGGTATATCCACTCGCAATATGGTGGAGGTTAACAACAATCATTCCAATGCGTGCTTCGGAGTTTTGTTTGATAAAACGAGATTGTTTAAGTGTAGATAAAGATAAATATTATCTACACTTGCCGAGAACGAAACAGAATACAAAGAGAGTACAAATTATGGATAAAGTGTTAATAGATGAAGAAATGTATCAATTAATTAGTCGTTATATTGATTTAACGAATCAATATGGTAAAACAGATACTTTGATTTCATTTCGTTCAATTATGAGTGTGGAAAACGATAATCGTGGGTATATGCAAAAAAATACAAGTCAATTCAATAGACAAAATCTAGAAACGTTAATTCCTAGTTTTTATAGAACAATAGAACAAGTATATGATTTTAAAGTAGAACCAGAACATCAGCTTCGACCTAACGATACACGACATTTGGCTTTTATGTCATTGATGATGCAAGGGTATAGTCCTGTGGAAATCGCACGTTTAGGAGGACACAAAACAATTCAAACACAATTGCATTACTCTAACCATAAAGAGTACTGGGTGGATTGTGAAGTGTTTAAGCTAATGAAAAAAGTAAAAAACACTAGTCTCTCAACAGTGTCAGCGGGTACTATTCCTGATGAAGTAAAGCTGAAAGTATATGGAAACGAAGGAACGTATAAACAAAAAATGAACATAGGATTTTGTAAAGACGAAGAACAAAAATGTGAATCCAAACGTTGTTATTTCTGTTCTCATTGGGGAATTGAACTAGAAGAGTATTTGGAAAAGAAAGACACAATCCAAAAGGAAATACTTGAAATGAGAAACAACGTAAATGAAATGACAGCAGCCTTACAAAACCTAAATAAACAATTTCTACAAGACGAATTATCAAGAAGAAATCCAGAAATGTTAACGAAGATAAAAACGAAAGCAAATGCTATCCAGAGCGATATATACAAAATGGCATTACTAAGTTCTAAATTAGAAGAAATGGACGGAGGGAGAATGTCACATGACTAAAAGAGTGGGCCGTAAATCAAAATTAACTGAGGAAGAAGTACGAAAAGTAATCTTGATGTTTAGAGAGAATATACAAGGTATGGGGAATATCAGTTATTCAGAGATTCACCGTTATGCGAATGAACTTCATGAACAAGGAGTCATATCAGCTTCTACCTCTGATGCATTTTGGAGAAAAGAAGGTCGTCTCGGTCGAATTGAAGTAGAAAAAGCAAATGAGGTTTTTAGTGAAACGGTAACTGTTTCCAACGGAAAAGAAGTAAAAGTGCCAAACGTAGTTGATTTGGTCAATAAAAGATATAAAGATAAAGATGATCTGTTAAAGCATTTACTCTTCATGGAAAAGCAATTTCATGAGTCGCTAGATAGAGAGAAGAAATTACAGAAAGACTTATCTAAGTTACAAGAAAGTCATGACAAGGCAAAAGAAGATTTGAAGAAAGAAAAAGAAAGTAAGGACAAGCTACAAGGTGTGGTATACAGACTGTATAGAACGCTAATGGGACATTCTAACGAAGAAGTGGATAAAAAGGTGGACTATGCCATGAAAACGGCGTTTAAGGACCCTACGGCTTTCTTAGAGACGTTTAAAGAGAAGGAAGAGGTACAAGAAGGGCCGAAGGTTCTGTCAATCGATAAGAAGCCAGTAAAGTCTTCGTTTGCAAGCAAGTTTCGTAAATAGGATTAAAAGTAACAAAATAACAAATTAAATTATTAATAATATTAAAACAACTGAATTTAATTATAGAAAGAAGCCTACTCGCTTATATGAGTAGGCTTTAGTATTTATTTTGAGAATTTTTTTGGAACTTTAGAGCTACATTTACAAGAACAATTAATACAGGGACTTCTACTAATGGACCAATAACTGCCGTAAAAGCCGCACTTGAATGAATGCCAAATACCAGACTGCAACAGCGATAGCTAATTCAAAGTTATTACTTGCTACTGTGAATGATAAGAAGTTGCAACAGGATAACTTGTTCCCATTTAATAGGATAATGTTATTAAATCATTATTTAAAACGGTTAAAGGGAAATGTAATTATATTTTAGAATTAAATCAATGAAGGATGCATGTTGGAATATATTATATCAAAAGGTTAAGAGGATGAACCTAAATAATCAGTTTGGAGGAGAAAATGAAAAAATTGTTCTTCGCTGTGATTCTATTTTTGATTGTTATTACTGCCTTCGGTTGTTCAAATAATAAAAGCTATAGTTCCAAGGAAGCAATAAAAAGAGGTGACATTGTGTATCAACAAAGCAAAGTTGCTAATTTAACAAGATTTGAACAGTTCTTAACAAACCTCTCTAATAAAAAAGAAGATACGATACGAGTGACAAGCTATACACATGAAGGAGACCCCATATTTCAAGATTTGCAATTTAATGGGAAAGTCTTGAAATATACTCACGACAATTCAAACGATGCGTATGCTGGAAACGATAAAGGTATAGAAAAAGATGTTTGCACAGAAATAATTAAGAAGGAAAATGAACAAGGTCAAGTGGATTTCTTTGTAAGTGGTTGTGCAAAACAGCAGGATTCCTTTCTTTTCCGTGTAGAAAAAAGTAAATTAAAACATGATTGAGTAATGATATAAGAAAT
Source organism: Bacillus sp. FSL W8-0519 (assembly GCF_038005585.1). NCBI lineage: Bacteria > Bacillati > Bacillota > Bacilli > Caryophanales > Bacillaceae > Bacillus > Bacillus sp. FSL W8-0519. The sequence continues at coordinate 2,538,328 of NZ_JBBOTL010000001.1, read as the reverse complement.
GATATTACGCAATAGAAAAACATCTGACGCATAGGCAGATGTTTTTCTTACTATATATTTATTATTTTATTTACAGCACTCTGATTTATTATCAGTGTTGTTAGAAGTTGAATCATTCTTTTCTTCTTTTACTTCCTCAATTTTAATACTGCAACAATCTTTTTCTTTGCTCTGAAATAGTTTTTTAAAGATACTCATGGTAATTCCTCCTCTGTTTTATATGAAATAAAATAAAAATCCTGAAAGTGTTGCCATACTCATTACTGAAAGAATAAATGCTACGACTAATTTCTTTTTGAAAATACTGTTTAGCAATGTTATCTCTGGTAAACTTGCACCCGCAGAACTAATCATTAATGCCATAACTGGACCTAATGCCATTCCTTTTGCAATCATGATTTGCGAGATTGGAATCATCGTAGAAAGACGAATATATAATGGGATACCAATAATAGCAGCAATCGGAACAAGCCACCAATTATCACCTCCTAAATAGTTTGTAATCCATTCAGTAGGTACAGCTCCGTGAATAACAGCTCCAATTAGTGCACCAAAGATTAGGTAAGGATATACTGTCTTCATTAATTGAAACACTTCAACAAAAGCATTTTTTAAGCTAAATGATTGCGTTTTTTCTTCATATCCACTCATAATTACCTGTTTGACTTCTTTTTCGAATCCTAATTTTTCAAGTGTGTAGCCAATGATAATGGATAATAGGGATGTAATGACCGTATATGTAAGCGTCACTTTTACACCTAGCGTTGCAGTCATAAGTGTTAATATCGTTGGATCAAGGACTGGTGAAGAAAACAGAAATACCATAACTGTTCCAAATCGAATTTTTTTGTTTAATAAGTTCACAACAATTGGAATCGTTGAACAAGAACAAAATGGTGTAATAAAAGCAAATACGATAGCAATGAAAGAACTGTATAGAAAGTTTGATTTAGAGAGCAATACGTCTAGCTTGTCGTATGGCAAAAAGCTTTGAATGACTTGAATAAAGAATGAAATACCAACAAATAAGAGAGTTAGTTCAAGTGCGATAGAAAAGAAATCGCGAAGAATGGTTTCCCACATGTTAATTCCCCCTTTTAAAATAGTTGCATTTTGCAAGTATTAGTTTAAAATAAAGAGCAAAATACTTTGCTCAAGCAAGTGGCTTACAGCAAACATCAGTATCTTGCATTGCGTTGTTTAACAACTGAATAGAATTTAATATCATATCTTTTTCAAATGGACTCATTTTTGAGAACACTTCATTTAAATATTGATTCATTTGTTCATTGATTGTAGCAACAGCAAATGTTCCTTCTGTGGTTAGGGATAAAGTATGAATTCTTCGGTCTTGTGAAGAAGGCGTTTTTGTAACAAATTTCTCTTTCACAAGTGTTTGGATTTGTCTGCTAAATGTTGTAATATCCATGCCTAGAGTTTCTGATACGGTTTGCATAGAGGGTTGATCACGTTTGCTAATTTCATATAAGATGTGGCTTTGAACAAGTGAAATCTCTACCCCGCCAATACTACAACAGTTTTTATTTAAAAAACCAAAACGTCTTGCGAATACTTGAAATAGTTCTCTTGCATCATTCATTACGAATTCCTCCTTTGCTATATTTATACTATACAATAATATTTGCAAAATGCAACTATTTTCCTTTATAATTTTCTTATAAATTTGAAAAAGGGGTATGAATATGGAGATAAGGAAGTGTCAAAGTACTGATATTGAAGCAATCACACGCATTTATAACCAAGGAATAAAAGATCGAATTGCTACATTAGAAGAAAATGAGAAGACTATTCATGATATGGAAGAGTGGTTTGTAAATCGTGGAGAACGATATGCCGTATTAGTGGCGGAAATGAAAGGAGAAATTGTAGGGTGGGTGTCTTTAAACCCCTATTCTCACCGTTGTGCGTATAACGGTGTTGCTGATTTATCTATTTACATTGACCGAGAGCAACGAGGAAAAGGGATAGGAAAACGGCTATTACAAAAGATTGAAGAGGTTGCTGTACAAAATACATTTTATAAAATTGTTTTGTTTACATTTCCTTTTAATGCATTAGGTCAAAGTTTATATCGTTCTATGGGTTATCGTGAAGTAGGTGTTTTTGAAAATCAAGGTAAGTTAGACGGAGAATTTGTTGATGTTATGGCAATGGAAAAAAATATTGATTTATAAAAAGAAAAAATGCCTTCGAATTAAATTATTCGGAGGCATTTTAATATTAGTATCCTAGTTCTTTTTTTAATCTAGCTGTTTTTTCTTTGAGGACTTTTAGTTTGTCTTCAAATACTTGTTGTTCTTGTTTTCGTTGTTCGCGTCGTAGTTTTACATACTCTGAAATGGGGATTGTTTTTAATTCAATTCCTTCATCCTCGTCTTCTTCTAGAAAATTGTCCTCTTCATTAAGAGACATAAAAAGTCCCTCCTAGTCATGCAGGACGACCAACCCAGTAACAGTATATGCGTTACCAGTAAAAAGTGTCCCAGTGTTAATGCAGGACCTCCACAGTACACATTATATGTGTTACCAATAAAGAGTATCCTAACAAAATACAGGATGCCCAGTCCAATAATAGTATATGTGTATTTGTACTTAAAAGTGAGTTGAAAATAGAGGTTTTAGAAGGCGTTAATAATTCATTTCGACCAATAGGTGTTGGGCGAAATGTAAATAACCTATGAGGCACAAGGGGAAATTAAAAGTGACCAAGAAAAAACGTACCTATAATGTTTCATTACCTTTTTCGCTTCTTTATTCACTGACCACTGCTCTAATGTATAAGTCATTTCCCAAAATGAATATTCATATTGGCTGCTAATAATAAAATGCTGTTTCACTGCGGTACGTACCATCTTTCTGTACGTTTCTTTTTAATTCTCGTGCAATAGAGGAGTGATGTCGCTTCAGAATGGCACCAATTTCTCTCGTTGAATGACCTAATTTATGAAGTGCTTCTAGTTATCCACATTCAAACGTAGTAACATGGGAATAGCCCATACTCGTCCTCCGTGTAAGTAAGTGGGGTGGTAACTTCTACTTTACACGAAGCGAGGTGAGTTTTTTGTTTTTTTAGGTGTCGCACTTAATAATACAATTCGTCAAATTAAAAAAAGACGCACTTAGATTGATGCGTCTTTTTACGATACTTCTTTTGTTAAATCATATACATAAGTATGATTCATACCTGTAAATAGCAATACCTCTTCTCTTTACCCTATTACGTTTTTCTCTTCTGTACTTATCGGCCACTTTTCTAAAGTATAAGCCATTTCCCAAAATGAATATTCATATTGACTGCTAATAATAAAATGTTGTTTCATTCGTTTACGGTCTGCCTCTGTTACTTGTTCAGCGATAGTATCTAACCTTGTAATTTGCTCTTCAACTAATGTTCGGAACCAATCAGATCCATAAGCAGAAATCCATTCGTTATAAATCGGCTCTTCTGGCTTACACTCTTTTAAACGCTCACCAATTTCATAATACAACCAATAGCAAGGTAAAATTGCTGCAATAATATCGCCTAAATGTCCTTCATACGCAGCACGATACATATGTGAAGTGTACGCATATGCAGTTGGAGCAGGGATAAAATTATCTTTTTCTTCTTGTGTTATCCCTAATTTCTTCGCAAAATTCTCATGTAAAGATAATTCCGCTTCATATGTATTTTGAGCATGGTGTGCCATACGAGCTGTCGTTTCTAATTCTAGTGCTTTTGCAGCTCCTAAAGTTTGTACTCTAGCAAAGTGACTTAAATAATACGAATCTTGAAGCACATAATAGCGAAAACTAGCTAAATTTAACGTTCCTTCACCAAGTTTTTTTACAAAAGGATGATGAAAACTAGCTTCCCAAATTGAGTCTACTTCTTTACGTAATGATTGTGAAAAAGTCATGTAAATCCCTCCAATTATGTATGAAATTTAAGTATTTACCCACCATTATTAAATCTGTAAAACAAAAAAACTTTCTTTACAGGCGTAAAGAAAGTGAAATTGACAGTATTTATACATGAAACAGCAATGTCTTTCCCACTTCCCTACGCTGGCATTAACCAGATCAGGTACTAAGAGTCTCAAATTCCAATTTGATCTCAGCCTATAATAGGCCCCCCTAGTGGATAAAATATTTAATTTTCGTATTGTATTCATCATAACATACTTCATGTAACTGTCAAAAGTTATTCATGATACCACTACTTAAAATCCTTCGTCTTTTCTTACTCTTAATGAAGTTTCAATAATCATATCTAATAGTTTACTATATTCAATTCCCGCTGCAGCTGCACTTTTTGGTAGTAAACTCGCTTGCGTCATCCCTGGTAATGTATTAATCTCCATTACATATGGAATACCATCCTTCACCATCATATCCACCCTTGCATAAACGCTGCATTTTAATGCTTTATAGCAAGCCAGTGACGCTTTGTTTACACGTTCCTTAAGTTCAGCTGGAAGTTCAATAACTTCTTCAATTGTACTAGTATCATCATATTTCGCATTGTAATCAAAGAACTCAGCCGCATGTCGAATTGAAATGATAGGTAACTGTTTTCCATCAAAAATGGAACATGTAATCTCATCACCTTTAATATACTTTTCTATTACTACTTCAGAATCCCATTCGAACACAGTTTCCAGCATTGAAATTAGTTCGTCTTTATCATAGACAATCTTTACCCCCACACTCGAACCACCAGAGTTTGGTTTTACCACTAATGGAAATCCTAACTTATCTAATTCATCAACATTTAGATCCTCCATTTTTGTAAGTTCAATCCAATCTGGTGTTTCTATTCCTTCATAACGTAAAATCTTTTTTGACATGTTTTTGTCCATACATATACCACTAGATAACATATTACTTCCGCTATAAGGAATACCTAAACTTTCAAGCGTTCCTTGAACAGTTCCATCTTCTCCGTATTTTCCGTGTAATGCGAGCAGCGCAAAATCAATGTCTTTCGCTTTTTCGATTAAATCCATTTTTTCATTTAATGTAATTGGGACAATTTCATATTTATTTTTATCTAAATTTGCAATCATTTCATTTCCAGTCATAATGGATACTTGTTTTTCAGAGGATACTCCTCCCATAATAACGCCAATTCTCATTTCCTCAACTCCAAATTTCGTTTTTTATCCCGCATTAACGAGCAGTAAGACCCCCACCTCAAAATTCAGCGGAAGCAATGCAGTTAGGTGGGGGATCAACTGCCCGTAAAAGCCCGATTGGTGAGGGCTAATAATCAGTGGGGAATGAACACCCCCCCACTGATTAAAGTTTCACTTTATTGTATCACCGATTATTTTGATTCCCCGAACTATTTCTTCTTCTTTCAAACGTGAAAATCCTAATCGAAACGTGTTCGCTCCTCCTCCATCAGAATAAAACACATCTCCAGGAGAAAAAGTAACCCCTTGCTCATAACACTTTTGCAAAAGTGTGCGGGCATGAATTTTTTCTTCTAACTCTATAAATAAATGAAGTCCACCATCACCGGTCATTCTTTGAAACGGAATGTACTCGTTACACGCCCCAACAGCTAACTCATATTTTTTCTTATAAACAGACCTTGCCTTTTTTAAATATTTTTCAAAATATCCTTCATGTAAATATTGAAATAGGACAGCTTGATCTAAAGTAGATGTGTGAATAGTTCTTGCTCTTTTCACACTTTCTAAATAATGAATTAGTTCTTTATCTGCAATGATCCAACCTACACGCAAGCCAGGGAAAAGTACCTTTGAAAAGCTACTAATATAAATCACATTATTACCAGCACCAGCAAAAGTTAATAATGGTGCTAAATGTGAACCTGAATAACGTAACTCTTCATTAAATCCATCTTCTATAATAGGAATCTTATATTTTGAAAATAATCTCATCAGTTCCGTTCTTTTCTCTGAACTCGTCACAATGCCGGTTGGATTATGATAGGAAGGAATTAAATACGCAAAATCAAACTCTTTTTCACGCAAGCTTTTTTCAACTTGATTCGTATCAATACCATCTTCATTCATATCAATACCATGAACTTCAAGGCCATGTAAGCGGAATAGCTTCAGCGCAGCATGGTGAGTTGGATTCTCACAAATAACTCGACCTGATTTCTTTGATAACGAGGATAGAACAATATCTAACCCTTCAGTAAATCCATTTGTAATTAAAATATCTTTGTTCGAAATATCTACACCTTTCATTTCCATATAATGAAGTAGATATTTCATTAACGGTCTATAGCCTTTTGCGTATCCGTAATTTAATACGACATCACCTTCAATGGACATACGAGTAAGAAAAGCTCTTTTGAAATTTTCCACATCAAATAGCTTTTCGTCCGGAGCAATACTGTTAAAAACAATCATTTCTTTTTCCCAACGAACACCATGTTTCATTAAATCTAATTCATCCGCTAATAAAGTAACTGTATTAAGTTTATTTTTCCAATCTATTTCAACAGACGAAGTGTTCGATATATCAACCTTCGCAACAAAATTCCCTTTTCCTTTAACTGCATAAATGAGCCCTTCTTGCTCTAAATCTGCATAAGCAGCGAGTACAGTGTTTCTGCTTACACTAAGTAATTCACTTAGTTCCCTTGTTGAAGGAATTTTTTGATCCCCGAGCAAATGCCCTTTCATAATCATCTTCTTTAAATAATCTTTTAATTGAATATAAACGGGACGATCTTTCACAACTTTAAAATCTTTAAACAATTCCTTACCCCCTGCAATCATTTTTGCATAATTATTTCATTCTTAAAAGGTCCACTACATATGTATTTTTTATAAAGGGCGGTACGGTTTTATAAAGTGAAACTTTAATCAATTAGTAACTTTACTCCCCGTTAATACGTGACAAATCTTTACGATATAAATTAATTATATCTTTTAAAGCTGCTGCTGCGGCTCCGCGTGGATTTGATGCACCACCAATTGTAGTAACTTGGCCCATCGTATCTGTAAAGAACGTAATCCCTTTTTCTGTCCCATTTACATTTGCTAGCGGATGATCTTTATCTATTTTGCACGGTTCAACATTTAAATTTACATTGCCATCCTCATCTTTATATGCTGATGCAATTAATTTAATAAATTTATTTTGTTCCTTAGCATTTCGAATTTGTTGTTTTGTAACATGTTCAATTCCTTTTATATGTATATCTGTAAGCATATGCTCTGTTCCCATTAAACTGTTTGTCAAAAGTAACAATTTACACGCACTATCAGAACCACTTACATCTAATATTGGGTTCGTTTCAGCAATTCCTTTACGTTGCGCTTCTTTCAGTGCTTCTTCAAACGTAATATTTTCCTCATTCATTTTCGTCAGAATATAATTTGTTGTCCCGTTTAATATTCCTTCTATTTTTTCAATATGGCAACCAGCTAAACTAAATTGACCAATATCAAGTGTAGGTAATGCGGCCGCAGTTGCACCACTATATCGAATTCGTACATTCGCAATTTTTGCTGCTTCATTTATTTCTCTCCAGTTTGTAACAAGCGCACCTTTTGAAATTGCTACTATATCCATTTGTTTCTCAATCGCTTGTTTTATATATTGTTTCCCTGGATTTCCATCTTTAAGGTTTGTAACTGTTGATTCTACCAGCACTGTACCACTTATGTTATCTGTTGCACGTTCCTTCGGATGATATTCTATATACTTTTCAATTGCACAGCTACCGCCACCATATCTTAATAAATGATGAATAGATACTCCATCTTCATTATGTATTGCAACATTTCTGCCTAATACACCGCTTACCACTAAATCTATTCCATACGTTTCATTTATATATAAATATTTTTCGTTTAATAATTTTATAAACTCTTTTCCTACTGTTCCATATCCTGATAGTACAACTTTAATTTTCATAATATCCCCCCATATTTTTCTACCAAAGCCCTCTTTCAATATAATATAAAGCGCCCTCGAATTCCATCGAGAGCGCTTTATTACTATCTATTTCGGTAAACGTGATAACTTTTCAGCAATTGCTCTATAAAACTCTTGAATGCTAGAAAAACCTAACGTGTCCGAAACACTTAATCCTACCATGTCGAGATGGTCCCAATTTGCTTTCGTTTCGATATGATTCCATTTCCCAATCTGTAATGACTCGTTATTATTTACAGTAGCATGAGATGATGGTGCAATCATAGAATTTGTATTTACTACACCATCATTTTGCCACCAAGTAGTATCAATTAATGGACGATTTTCTTCATACCTTGCATAGGAACCTAAGAAAAATGCATTCCCCATTAACACCTTATTCATTGTTATATGAGGCAAATGTAAACCTGTTATAGGTGCTGCTTGTGATGCATGTCCACTATAGGATAAGTAATACACATTTGGTTGCGTCTTTACCCAATTATTTAACTCCTTTGCACCATCTGTACTTAAATCCCATTGACTTATATCTTTTGTATTTTTCCAAATTGAACTATTTAGAATACGATCAGTATATTGTAAAGAGGACTCTCCAGCATTCTTCTTTAACCCCCATTGATCCAATTTAAAATCATATAGTGATAAATTATCGTTTCCTCCAAAACTTGCAGCTGTAATGAGTAAATCTTTAACGAACGGTAGTAGAAGACTACCATCCGCAAGTGTTGTACCGTTGTGAGGAGTTGCTAATGTTGTAACACTATGAACATATGATTTCTCGCCCTCAAATAGTGGTGATATTTTGGTGTTTGGGTGATTTTTTACATAATTTTTTTCTTCATAACTGCCTTCTTTTAATATCTGTACCAATGTTCTAATTGTTTGTCCACCCATGCTATGTCCAACTAAATGTACTTTATTTGTTTCACTCCAACTCTGCGTGAAACCATTATAAGTTCTTCCAAAACGATTATGTCCATGTTTCTCAGCGTGTGCGGCACCGTAGTCTACTGTTCCACCGTTAATTTGGGCATATAATTCACATGCACGATCCCAATTACTAGAAACTGGCCCAACGGCTGCGGTATGAACTGTATAACCATTGCGTTTCAAATCTTCCTGTATATCATGAACACCACCCCAATATTTAACCCCTAGCATTTCCTCTCTACCCCATCCGGCAAATCCGTTTACTAAAATGATCGGATAATTATTTTGTTGACTCTCTTCAGCGTATATTACTTTCGTGGCGAATGAACATACAGTCATCAATGCAAAAAAACATATTTTTAAAAATAACTTCCCCATACTTCCTCCCCCTAATAAAACGTTTACATTTTTTAAATTTACAGCATGCTTTAATAACTTAAACATAATGTAAAGTATTTTATATACGTTGTATATATAGAAAACATATACAAATGTTGATAAATATTTACTTTTTACAATACATCTTGTAAATCTGTTTATTTGAATTTATAATTAGATATAGTTTCCTCATGTTAAAAAGATTTAAAAACCATAAGAAAACTAATCTCATTGCTTCAAAAGGAGGAAAAATCATGCAAATCGGATCAAATATTCATACATTGTCTCAACCTACTAAAATAACTCCATCTAATCTTGAGCATAATACTATCTCTTCTACTAAACTTGAAAGTAAGAAAGTAAATGATCCCATCAAGTTCGATATTCGTTCATCCGAAAAAGAAATGAAACAGCCAGAGCATAAATTTAATGAATTAGATTTATGGAAGATGCTAAAAGATAAAGGTGTTCCTTTATGGATCATCCTTGAAATGCTACAAAAAGTTCGTAAAGAAAAAGAAGCTCAAAATAATTCGACTCAAAATACTAATGCGATTGAGGAAACAAACGAGACTCGATTAAATGAAGTAATGTAATCTTTTTTATATAAATAGTCTATAAACTAAAAAGAGTTCAAGCTTGATAAAGTTTCTATCAAGCTCGAACTCTTTTTTAAGATTTTTCTCCAATCGTTACAAACTGAAAAGATACTTCTCCTTCCAAACCTTTAATTAGCTTTTTTACTTTGACATTTTCATTAATCATTGTATTATCTGTCGACATTTTAGGTTTTTCGTCACCTATAGATTTTTTAAATTGAAGAAGATGCATTTTTGTTTCATTTGCTTTTATTTCCTTATATACGCTATTTTTTGCTACAATCACATACCATTGTGTTGGATAAATACGCTTGTTACCTATCCAAGCGTCACTATTGTATATGACAGGAATCTCTTTCCCTTCTAGTTTAATACTTTTCAAAGTCTTTTCGTCGTCTTGCGCAAACAGTAGCGAACCCTCTTTTGGGAATTTCGGTAACGTATTTACAGGTATATAATTAGAGCCATTGTCTCGTTCACGAAAAACTTTAGCTTTAATCAATGCTTGTGCTGTAGACTCATTTAAAATTAATACCTGTCCGTTTCCAACTTTACCTTTTTTTACAGAAAATACTTCATTTTCTTTCGTAATTTCCTGATAACGATTAATAATTGGTGAAATTTTATTTTCATCTCCAATGATTAATATACCGTTTGCAGGAAATAGATTCTCCTTTTTAGAACATGCACTAAAACTTATTAATAGTAGTATCGTTAACATAAAAATAGTTAGAGTTCTTTTCATCGCGTTTCCTTTCATCATACAGTTGATTTTTCACATACTTTCATATAGTCTTACAAGCTAATAAACTCTATTGTTCCATAACCTTATAAAGCTTTTGCAGGTAACGCCAACGGGTTATAAAGAAATATAAAACTTGTATACAAATAAATGAAATTAAAATTACGATAGAACTATTCATAATAGAAAAATCGAGTAATTGTTGTAATGCCATATAAGCGACTACGGTATGTATCACTGCAATGATAATCGGTAAGAAGAACATTAATAATAACTGTCTCGTTACAACTTTCTTTAGCTCGCGTTTACCTAATCCCATTTTCGAAATCATTTTATATTGCTGTTGATCACGATCCAAATCCGTATATAATCGGAAATAGATAAAACTAGCAGCGAATGTAAAGAAGACGATTCCGACTAAAACACTTGCCATAAGTAATAGTCCATTCGTTTGCTTCGCACTTAACAAATCTAGAGTTAAAGCTCGAAATTGAAAACTACCTTCTTCTTTCGCGAATGTACTAATTAATTCGTTTGAAATTCTCTTCGTTTTTATCCAATCGTCTACAACAAATCCGTAAGTACGATATGGAATATGAATATTATTTGGATCACTAGTAATAGGTATTTCATCATATACTTGATCCTGAACAGCGATATATATTTTTCTAGTATCATGTGGTAAAACTAAATTTTCTACAGCTTTTTCCACTTGAAATGTCTTTGTCCATTCACCTTGAATGACTTCTATACTTTTTTTATAGTCGCCATTTTTAAATTCGTGTTTTTGTGATACGACTCCAGGAATTAATAAAGTTTCACCTTCATTTTCAATTGTTTCTTGTTGATATCCAAGTGCTTTAGCAAGATCGTTATATTCGCTTAACTTCATTACAATTACATTACTTTCTGTGTATATATATGAAGCTGAAGCCATTCGATATGGAATATTAGCATCAGCAAGATGTTTTTTTATAATAGAAAGATTTTTATTTAATGCTTTATTGTTTTCAAAATCCTCATATAAAAATGTATACGGATTTGTCATCCTTACTAAATCTTTACTTCCAATTGCAGCTGTTGTACCAATCGCTGTAAATGCAACTGCTGAAACAATAGAAACTATAAAAAACATTGTTGCATTATCTTTCATACGGTAAATTAATTCAGAAATCGTTAATATATTTGTTCTCTTTAAAAAGAAAGATTCTCTCCTTTTAGCAAGATGTAATATATACACGCTACACTGTGTATATAAAAAGTACGTTCCTATAATTACTAGTAGGACACCCATTCCGAGCGTAGTAAAACTGGAACTTGAAATGAAACGAAATACTAAGAAATATCCATATCCTATACTAATTAAAGAAAGTAGTGATAATAAAATTGAAGATTTCGGTTCAGGTTTTGGTTTTTCCTCTGCTCGAATAAGTTCCACAAGTTCCGTTATTTTTACCATTTTAAATGTAAATAGTGAAACAATGAAAAATAAGAAAAGAAAAGTGATAATCGTTAATAATACAGCTTTCACTGGTGTATAAAAAGGCAAACCATTATTAATCATTAATACACTTGCGCTTATCAATAAGACTAGTTTAGAAAATATGAGTCCAATGAAAATCCCTATACAAATTGAACCAAATCCAATCAACATATTTTCAATTAATAATAATTTCTTAAATTGTCTCATTGACATACCTTGCATCATTAATATGCCAAATTCTTTCTTACGAGTTTTTAAAAATGAACTAACTGAATATAGGATAAAGAAAAATGAAAATACAAAAATCAAACCTTGCGAAATTGTAAATCCCATCGTACCATATGCACTTATTGTTGCACTTGTTGATTTTAATTCCCCTTGTAAATCAGGATGAAATAATAAAAGGGCATATGTAAAGAAAATCATAATAGAAAATGCACTACTTAAAAAATGAGCAGCATATGTACGCTTATTCCGAAAAATATTATTAAATGCGAACTGACGAAAAGTCATGCCTTTTCCCTCCTAACAAAGAAAGGACATCCATAATCTTTTGATAAAAAGTTTGCCGACTTTCACCACGATAAATTTCGTTATACAGTTGACCATCTTTTATGAAGATTACTCGGCTGCAAAAACTAGCTGCATACGGATCATGTGTAACTAACATCATCGTTGCCTTTTCTTCCTTATTAAGCGTATCCAGCATCTCCATTACATCATTTGAAGATTTAGAATCTAAATTCCCGGTCGGTTCATCAGCAAGTAATAATTGCGGCTTATGAACAATTGCACGAGCAATTGCTGTTCTTTGAGCTTGTCCCCCTGAAATTTCAAACGTTCTTTTATTCAAGATATCTGTAATATTTAATTTCTCTGCAATTTCTTCTACTCGTTTGTTCATTTCTTGCACAGAAACACCATCTAATGTCATCGGCAATACGATATTTTCCTTCACTGTAAGCGTACTAAGTAAATTAAATGATTGGAATACAAATCCTAATTGTTTTCTACGGAATAAAGCCAAATCTTCAGATGATAACTGGAAAGGATTCGTACCATTTATTACTATTTCTCCCGATGTTGGAGAGTCAATAGTAGATACCATATTTAATAACGTTGTTTTCCCGCTACCAGATGGCCCCATGATCCCTATAAATTCACCTTCTTGAATTGATAAATCAATATCTACTAATGCTTTAAAAGGTATTTTCCCTTTATATACTTTACTAATATTTTTCGCATGTAAAATTCCCATTTCTATTCTCCCTTCATTTGCACGTCTCATAACAGAGTGTAAATGAATTGTCTTACAGTTCATATTGATTCTTCTTTCATTTATCTTACACGCTTGTAAGATTTCTAAAAAAACTGATAATAACATTATTTACAAATTAAAATTAACGCATAACTATCTTATAATAATTGTATAGTGGTAGGAAATACAATCTCCTATCTTTATTATACGAAAAAGAAAAGACCGATAATGGTCTTTTCCTTCCCGAAGTTATATTTTTAACTTACGCCTTTAATTGAAATGTATTTGATAAATACTCTCTGCATCACTGATCGTAAACTCTTGTAGGTATAGATCTCCACAATCTATTTTAAATAACTTAGTGAATCTATCTTCTTCCATGTTAATCCCCCTTACTTATATTAAAGCTCCTTAATCTGCTTCGTAAGTTCCATAAATCGTTCATCCAGAGCTTTATATTCTTTATCTTTAGAAGTTAAAAAGCTTAATTTACCTAATACTTCTTGTCTTTCTGTTTCTAATGTTAAACGTAGCTCTTCGATTTCGTCTCTTGTTTTCGTAGGTTCTTCGAGCTGCTTTTGTATTGTATTGTTTACAAACACAAGCTTTGTATTAGTTGTTTTCTCCAGAAAATATCGATCGTGAGAAACGATAACGAGCGTTCCGTTATACTCAGCTAATGTATTTTCAAGCTGTTCACGTGAAGGAAGATCAAGGTGATTCGTAGGTTCATCTAAAATAAGTACATCTTTTTCATCTAAAATATAAGCCATTAGCTTACATTTTACTCGTTCACCCATACTCATATATCGAATCGGCTCTTTCCATTGGGAAGATTCAAACCCTAAATGTTTCATTAAATTTTGGACTTTTCCTCTTTCTTCAAACGTCTCTTTGAAAAATAAATCTTCTGGTGTTTTTTCCAGCGGTAAATCAAATACTTCTTGTGTTAAATAACCGATGTTTGCTGAAGGTGAAATCCATACTTCTCCTTCAGCAGTTTCGTTTCCCATAATCATCTTCAGTAAAGTTGTTTTCCCGCTACCGTTTGGTCCAACAATCGCAATCTTCTCACCGTGTTGAATTGTAAAATTAACGTTTTCAAATAATATTCGATTATTAAATTCTTTCCGCAATTGTTTTACTTCTAAGAAACGTTTCCCTACTTTTTTACTCGCTTGAATAGAAAATTCAACCGAATAATCTTCTTTCACACGTTCAACTTTCGTTTTCTCAAGCTCTTTTTCAAGACGTTTTCGTTTCGATTTTACTTGCGCATCCATTCGCTTCGCCTTTACACGATAAAACTCTTTCACACCTTCTTGTTTTGTGGACTGCGCATGTGCCTTTTGTGACCATGAGCTTAATTCTTTTATATGAGTTTCTACTTGTTCTATCTTTTTTTGTTGTTTTTCATATTCACGCTGCTGCGCCATTCTTTTATGTTCACGCGCTTTCATATAACTCGTATAATTCCCGCTATGATCAATTAATTTCTTATCCTCAATTGACCATATTCTAGTCGCAACAACATCTAAAAAATATCGATCATGCGATACGACGATAACTGTACCTTTCATATTTTTTATTTGTTTAATAAGAAATTCCGTACTCATCTCATCTAGATGATTTGTCGGTTCGTCTAATATTAAGACATTAGGATTTTCAGCAAATCCTTTTGCTAATCGAACTTTTAGCTTTTCACCACCACTTAAAGTAAGAAAATCATTCGTTGGCACGCCCCATTTCGCAAGAAGTTCTGCTTCTTTTGCAATTATATCCTTACTAACAAAAGATTCTTTTTCTTGTTCAACATATGCTGTTGTCATGTTCATTTGCATCCATTCAACAGTACCTTTTGAAGGCTCAATCTTCCCATTTATTAATTGAAGTAACGTTGATTTACCGGCACCATTTTTACCAATTAATCCGATAACATCCCCTTGTTTTACTGTCACATTCATTTTCTCTAACAACATATTTTCCTTTATTTCAACATAAACATCATTTAATTTTAATAGTTCTTTCATAATACCGATCCCTTTCATTAAGGGAGAATAAAAAAATCCTCCCAAATAAATTTGGCAGGATTAGTCGTTAAAATATTTATACCCAAATAAGCTATTGCGCAACATAAATAGCAATACCGTTGTATGGAAATTGGGCAGACTAATCCTATTTTTTAGAAATTGAAATGTATTGAATTTCAACATTTAAAAATAAGATTAGTTAATCATCGTCCACCCATCATTCCTTTCTGTCGTTAATAACCATATTGTACCATACTAGTACTGTATGAGTAAATGTAATTATATGTGCTGTTAAAAAGATTGCTTTCTTTTAGATTTATTTATCATTCCTTAACTTCATGTTGAATAAGCACAAATTACATTGATTGTAATACGTCCTTTAGGTTTCCCCAGTAATAAATTTTATATAAAAACAAAATCTTATTCGTTATCCAATAACCACTTATTGTTTTTCGATAAATTTTTATTGATTATTCCCTTGTAATAAGCTATTATATCTTTACAGAAAATATTAATGTAAGGATTGAATTTATGGACAGGACATTAGAAATCACAAAGTTAAATATGTTTGTAAGGATTTTTATCCTCCCGATTATAGTAGGGATACTTGTTGGTATACTAACGAAATTGGGGCAAGGTATACTTCCAGGAAATTGGCATTCATTAGCTAACTTAGGAAGCGTTTGGTTAGTTCCATCCTTTTTCGTGGCTAGCTTTAGTTATTCTAAGCGTACAGCTATGCTTTCTGGTATCCTTGCACTACTCGGTATGGTATTAGGCTATTATGGTTATGCAATAGTTATTAAAAATGTAGCTCACTCTATTTATTTTATATCTGTATGGATTGTATGTGCATGTATAGGAGGAACGATCTTTGGAATTGCAGGTTTTCTATGGAAAGATACTACAAATCCACTTCATAAATTCGGAAGCGCACTTTTAAGTGGAGTTTTTGTAACGGACGGACTTCACATTCTATTAAACTTTGAAGATTACAGTCACATGTTACCTGTTGGATATACGGAAGTGATAGTCGGAATTATCTTGATTCTTGTATTAGAACGCTCTAATGCTTATCGTGTGTCTTCTTTCTTAATGATGATTCCTATCACTATTTTAGGATTAATTGGGTATAAATTATTAAGTTTGTTTACTTAATTACAATACTGTATCATGAAAAAACAAAAGACTAATTGTATTATAGTCCACAAAACATATCACGTATTCGAACATTACACTTATACATAGGATAGATCCATGAAGCTATCTCTTTCAAAGGGGTGGCTTTTTTCTTACAAAAATATTTATCAGCTTTTTATTAAATCCTTCAAATTTAACAATCGTATTTATTAGTGTGTCATTATACATACTAATATAACGTTTTATCATTTCATATAACCGCTATAAAAAAAGGCTAAAAAACTTATTTCCAAAGCTCTTTAGCCTAGATCACTTATTTATACATTATAAAATTTAATTCGTACAACCGTACCTTTACCAACTTCTGAATGGATTTCTACACTATGTCCTAATTGCTTCGTAATTTCATATACGAGATATAGCCCCATTCCAGTTGATTCTTTAAAATCTCTACCATTTTCTCCTGTAAAGAAAGGTTTAAACACTCTTGGCAAATCTTGCTTCGGTATGCCTACACCATTATCAGCAATTTCAAGTATAACATTATTACCTTCCTTACAAGCTTTCACTTTAATCTTCTCTCGACTACCAGATGAATATTTAATCGCATTTGATAGTATTTGTCCAATTAAAAATTGTAACCATTTCGCATCACTTTCTACTGTAATGTCCTTATCAATTTTAAGCTCTGGATATACAAAATTCCGGATAAAGAAGCGTTTATGTTCATGCACAGAATCATTCACTATTTTATGTAATTGTACTCTTTCCACATAAAAATCTTGTGTAAATGCTTCTAAACGTGCGACATACAGTGCCATCTCTAACCCCTTTTTCAGCCTATCTGTTTCCTCATTTATACTTTCAAAACGCGAATCGACTTCATCCTGTGTAATTAATTCTATTACAGATAAAGGTGTTTTCATTTGATGAATCCACTGATTCATAAAAGTTAAATGATCATTATTTTTTCTTTCTTGTATGTGGAGCTGATTTTGATAATGGCGATATTGTACCTCAAGTAAGTCTTGAAGCGCAGCAGATATAGCTGCAAAATCAGATTTTTGAACCGATTCATCTAAAGATTGCATCGGGTTTGCTAATCGTTCATAGAAAGTACGATGAGTAAAGTAACGAAATACTAAATAGCCTACCATAAAAAAGGCACCTAAAAACATTGCATACAATGCCGTCGCGATATGCTTATGCCCATCAAACCAATATACGAGAAATATGGATAATAGTTGGATGACTGTAAAACAAATAAGAGGTATATGATCACGAATAAACAATCTTATCATTTTTCCATACCAGTATCCCAAGTAATATGCAATCTATATCCAACACTACGAATCGTTTCAATCGCACCCTCAATCTGTAACGTTTTTAACTTTTTTCTCACACGTGTTGTATTTACACTTAATGTATTATCATCAACATAGGATTCGCTATCCCATAATTTATTTAATAGCACTTCTCTACTCACAACACGCGGATAATTTTTCATTAACATTTCTAATAAAATAGCTTCATTTCTCGTTACATCAATTTCTTGATTCTTAAGCTTCAATACAAGCCTTTCAGGATATAAACAAAGACCATGTTGTTCAACCATCCGTTCTTCTATTTTCGGTGCATAATCTCCGTAAGCACGCCTTAAATGACTTCGAATTTTAGCCATTACAACTTCGTAATGGAATGGCTTTGAAATGAAATCATCGCCACCGTTTTCTAGCGCCATAACTTGATCCATCGTACCTTCACGAGCTGAAATAAATAATATCGGACATGTAGAAACTCCGCGAATTTGACGACACCAATAGTAACCATCAAAACTCGGTAAATTAATATCTAATAAAACTAACTCTGGTTGTTCTTCTAAAAAAATATTTAATACATTATGAAAATCCGATACAATAATCCCTTCATACCCATATTTCGCAACATGTGTTGATAATAGTTCTGCAATTTTCATATCGTCTTCTACAATCATAATTTTAACCATGTGTTTACTCCTTTTTCGATCCACAATCTTATATTCAATTATATAAAATAAATACTACCTTTTTTTATATAATCCGTAAATCAAAAAAGATACTTTTATACAAAATCATCCTTCTTCTATCATTTCTTATTTAATATGGAATTCACTCATAGTAAACCCCAATTTCTCCACATAATTCATCCCTAATTCCATTCGAGCAGTCTTCAGCGGGTCCACAACTTGACAAACTTTTAAATCGCCGGCTGCTGATAATAAAAGCGTGGCATCAGCTTTAGACATTTCTAATTCTTCATGTAAAAATGTCACCATATTACGTACAGCTCGATTCGCTGCATCATCTAGCAATTTTTCTGAAGCTATCGTCATTACTTTTTCTTTTTGAATAGCCATTGGCAATGGCCATTTCTTTCCTTTTATAATCTGAACTGTTACCGTCACCTCACCAGCAACCTCTACTCCACTAACCCCAATTTCACCATCGCCCATCGCTGCGTGTAAATCACCTAATGCTAATAGAGCACCAGGAACATTTACAGGTAATAATAATGTTGTCCCTTCTTTTATCTCTTTACAGTCCATATTCCCGCCGTGATCATGTGGTGTGCCACATGAAATGCTCGCTTCTTTCGGCGCTGTTCCAATTACACCGATCATTGGATTAATCGGGATTTGTAGTTCATTTGAAAACAAAACATGTTCATTATGTACTGAGACAATTTTCACTGTATTTTCATGTAGCTCTTCACCCATTACACCAAGATTTGCACCTGTAGTTAAAACGCCTTTCTCTGCAATTTTTATCTTTTCAATGGTAACAACTAATATATCACCAAGTTCTGCACCATTAATATATACCGGACCAGTCGCTGGATTAATCCGGTTCCAATCTAACTCTTGAAACACAACATCTTCAGAATCAATTTGATTTTCAAAGCAATCATATGTTTCGAATATAAGGCGACTCCCAATTTCCACTTCCATACATGGTTTATTTTCTGGTGACATTGCGTAAATGATATGTTCTTTCTGAATTCGATACATATTATCTCTCCTCTTTATATTTGTCTACAATTACTAATTAGCTTTTTTCATAAAAGCTCCTTTTAATAATTAATAAATTTACATATAGAAAAGCACTTAGCTTATTTTCATACATACACTCTTTACTATAACAGGTAAAGAAAGGTGGTATCACTATGCCCCTTATTCCATATAACGAAAGCGATGTTGATTTACTAGCTCGTTTAATGCGTGCTGAAGCTGAAGGCGAAGGTCGACAAGGTGAACAACTTGTTGGCTGCGTAGTAGTAAATCGTGTATTTTGTGATTGCTTAGATTTTAAACAACTCCGTACCGTACGTGATGCTGTATATCAAAGCCCTGGTGGATTCGAAGCAGTGCAATACGGATATTTTTATCAACGCGCTCGTGAATCAGAAAAAGAAATCGCACGAAAAGTTTTACAAGGTGAGTGGCGCTGGCCTGCACGATGGGCTCTTTGGTATTTCCGTCCAGTTGGAGCTTGTCCGCCCGAATGGTATAACCAGCCATTTGTAGGACAGTTTAAAAGTCATTGTTTTTATGAACCTAGTGGTGATGAATGTCCGAAATTGTATTCACGGTAGTAAAATTTGGAACGCAAGTACTTAGAATTTTGGGTACTTGCGTTACTTTTAACTTTGTTTTAGAAATCTAATAATGCAATGGTTTTTTCTATACCTACCACATGTATTAATAATGGTATACGAGGACCATTTGATTGATTCATAATGAGTTTATATATAATATTGAATAATTGTTTTTGATTTTCTTTCATTATTTTTTTATTTTCATGATGACAAATCGAATAAAATTGCTCCATTATGTTCGAATAATCTTTATTTGAACGCAGTATTTTACAAACTTCTACCAGCCATTTTTTTTGCCTTTCCTCTAATGTGTTATAAAACTCTGTATTTTTCTCCTGATTTACCGCCATTAATTTTTCAGATTGAAAGTTTCTTATCCAATGCTCTGCACGATTACTTATCGCTCTCATTTCATCTAACGCATAGCTCCTATCTATTTTCTCTAATATCTCCTGTAAAATAAATGAGTCAAAATTTAATAACGGCAACGTTCCTGCTACTTGATTAAATTTCGGATATTCTTTAAATCCGCTATCAACTCTAGAAAGTTTAATTGCATCAAATAAATCTTCATTTTTGAGCGTTTTATTTTTATAACTATCTTTTAATCGTTCATACTCTGTATAATTGCGAATCACATCTTCATCAAGACCGATATGAAAAGATGCGCTTGGTCTATATTTTACAAACATAAATAGAATCACTTCTGGTAAATACACTTTTAACAACTCGCTAGGTGTAATACTATTCCCTGAGGAACTAGACATTTTTTCATGATGCCCTTTAATTCCAATAAAATCGTAAGCAATGTAATGAGGCGCTTCACGATTGAATATTTTTCTCGCAATTTCTTTTGATACATTATAACTACCCGTTTCTGATGAATGATCTCTTCCGCCCGGCTCAAAAACAATATCCTCTATCATCCATCTCATCGGCCAATCGATTTTCCAATTCAGTTTCATTTCATTTGTATTTAATACCGATAATTCAGTTTGATTTCCGCATTCACATTCATACCGAACTGTTTTTAATACTTCATCAAAATGTGTAATCGTTGTCGCATCTTTCCCGCATTTCTCACAATATAATGTAACCGGATAAAAGCCCTCTCGCTCTTCTTCACTACACTCTCCCGTTTTAAAACTCATTAAAATATCATATATTTCTTTTCTTTTATATAAAGCCTCCAATATGTTTTTGTTATATCTTCCACTTCTATATTCAGCATGTTGATATATGAATTCCACTTCAATCCCAAATACTTGAAGCGATTCCTCAAACTCTTTTTCAAAATGCTCGGCATATGAATTATGACATCCATACGGATCTGGTATATCACAGTATGGCATTCCGATATACTTTACAAAAGATGAATCAACATTTTTAGGGACTTTTCTAAATCTGTCGTAATCATCCCATGAAAATATAAAACGAGTCTTTTTCCCTAAATCTTGAAGCGCCCTTACAACAAAATAAGTCGTTACGATTTCACGAAAGTTCCCAATATGAACAGAACCAGATGGACTAATTCCAGATGCGCAAACAAAAGTTTCTTTGTTTGGATGTTTTCTAATTAATTCGTGTGCTACTTCATACGCCCAATGCATATGTTACTCACCTCAATTGTTTTTTGTTTTCAGATTTTCAGTTTTATACAATAAAAAAACTCCCACCCCCAAGATTATTCATCTTGAGGACGAGAGTTATTAGCTTCGCGGTACCACCTCAGTTTGTCAATATGTCGCCATATTAACCTCTTCAGGTACGGCAAAATATGCTTATACCCTATCTCTATAACGGGAGATCCCGTCGCACCATCCCTAAATAAATTAGTTCCTTGCGCAGCTCCAAGTCTTTTTTCATTAAGATGTATACTGCTCTTTCTCAGCTACCAGAGCTCTCTGTACGTATTCTTTCTTAACTACTCTTCTCTTCCATGCCATTTTACATATTAGTTTTTTCATATGATAATTTAAAATAGTTTCATTGTCAAACTTTTCCGAAATAAAACAGTATAATTATCTAAAAAAATTCTTTATCGCTTCTAATTGAATTTTGTGGCTACACTCATCACAACAATATACCCCTTTTGGTTTCTCTTTAAATCGCTTATATTTTTCACTGCCTTCATAAACACGAAATATATTTTTACAAGAAAAACAAACAATTTCATAAAACATCATATGCATTTTCCTCTCAATATTTATACATTGTTTTAATCACTCGAGAAAATCAGTTTTTCCATGGTACAAATCTTAATATTTTCTGATTAAAAGGTTTGTCCCTATTCTTATCGAATTATATAAATATCTTATAAAGCGAGGTGAACATCTTGGACAGTAATATAGAATTAGTTTTAGATGCGAAAGCAAGTTTAGCTGAAGGACCATCTCGGAATGAAAAAAAGCAACTTTTATACTGGGTTGATATTGTGGAGAAACAATTATGCATATTTAGTCCTACCGCTAATACAAACCGAGTAATTGCTCTCAATCAACAAATTGGCTGTGTTGTTCCATATTTAGATGACGTACTACTCCTAGCTATGGAAAATGGCTTTTATTCTATTAATCTAGGAACAAAAAAACTGACACATATTTTTGACCCTGAACCACATTTATTTAAAAATCGTTTTAATGATGGAAAATGCGATCCGGCAGGACGTTTTTGGGCAGGTACTACAGATACATACGGTATTAATGCTGCTGGCTCCTTGTATTGTTTAAATAATAATTTAAAGGTAGAGAAAAAAGTTTCAAATGTAAATACATCAAATGGAATTGCTTGGTCACCTGATTATACATACCTTTACTTTATTGATACACCTACTAAAAAAGTAGTTCGTTTTCATTATGATATAAGTACTGGAGAAATTTGCAATCCAAGCGATGTAATCCTTTTCTCTGAGAATGAAGGTCTACCTGATGGTATGACAATTGACAAGGAAGGTTGCTTATGGATTGCTCATTGGGGAGGTTCAAAGATTACTAGATGGAACCCTTCAACTGGTGAACAAATATTAAGTATCCCGATTCCAGCGCTATATGTAACATCTTGTACATTTGGAGGGCCTAATTTAACCGACCTATATGTTACAACAGCCAGTACAAGAATGACGGATGACGAATTAAAGCAATATCCACATGCTGGTGGTATTTTTCGAATTCAAACAAATGTAAAAGGTTGTCCTACCCATTCATTTTGCAATAATAATATTGGAGCTGAAACACTATGAATCGCATTAATTATATAAGACAAGAAGAAAAGAAATATCACGACCTTTGCTATGAACAATATAAACTATTTGAAACTGGTTCTTGGCTGTACAAACCGGTTAAAACAGTTATGGATTTGATGGATTATTTTGAAGGAAAAAACAACTTGCAAGTACTTGATCTCGGCTCTGGCGTTGGAAGAAATAGTATTCCCATTGCCCAAAAGATTCAAAATGCGAGTGGTACTGTTACATGTGTGGATTTACTTGATTCTGCTTTAACAAAATTACAAACTTATAGTAAAGAATATGGTGTAATTAATAATATTAAAATAGAACAAGTAGCAATTGAAAACTACTACATTCAACGTAATACTTATGATTATATCGTTGCAGTATCCAGTTTAGAGCATGTTCAATCAGAAGAAGATTTAAAAAACGTGCTCCATTCTATGAAAGAAGGTACAAAAAGCAGCGGTATGAATTGTTTAATTATTAATTCGAACATACAAGAAATTGACTTACATACAAATGAAGAGTTAGATGCTTTAATTGAAATTAACCTTCCTACTGAAGATATGATATATCTATTAAAAAGCATTTATAAGGAATGGAAAGAAATTAAAGTTGAAATAAAAGAATTAGTCTATGATATTGTTCGCGATGAAAGGCATATTCAATTAAAAACAAATGCTATTACGTTTGTAGTTCAGAAATAATCGTATAATAAAGATATGATTATTTCTCTCAGATTTATTTTTATTGCACGAAATTTGCAACTTTAAATATTTATGAAACAAAAAATAAAAGAGCACTTGTTTCCGCAAGTGCTCTTTTGGGGATTTTGAGATACCCTATTAACGAAAGTTAAGGTTACTTAAAGTTAAAAGGTATTTCTATTATATGCTTGTCCTCTTTATTTGTGCATAATTAATATATAAACATATTCAATCATTCTTAATAACTTTTAGTTATAGTTCTTTCTTACATTTTATCGTTAAAAAGTTGATTGAAGGTTTATTTGCCATGTTCTTATTTGGTTCATCAATTTCCGAAACTTGTACTAGTCCATATTTTTTAAAATCCTGTTTTATAGATTCAGAATCATAGAAGAACATTTTTACACCTTCCATTATCTCATAATAATCTTTATCCAACTGTTTTCCTTTGCCATACATTGGAGCCTTTTTAGAAACAGTTGTAAAAACCATATATCCACCAGGTTTTAACTGATTATAACAATCTTTAATAAATTTCTCTCTTTCCTGTTCATTCAACAAATGAAGAAGTGCATGACTAAATATACCATCATACAGTTTATTATCAAAAGGCATTTCATTTACTGAACCGTGATAGATACTAACATCTTCTAGTCCGTTTTCTCTTGCTAAATCGATCGCTGTTTTCGAAATTTCAATACCTGTTACATTTATACTATTTTCGATAAATACCTTTGCGTTTCTTCCATAGCCAATACCCGGAACTAATATGTCTTTAACATTGTTTTCCACAAAAAAATCTTTTGTCAAAATTGCAGATTCTGTAGGTTCAAACCCCCACATCGTTTGTTTCTCAATAAAACTTGATTCCCAAAATTCCATTATGATTCTATCTCCTTGTTCTAATCCTATTTTTAATATCACATTAAAAACTTATAAATTTTAGTGCTGCGGTTACCTATGCCAAATTAATTTTTTACCACATTCACTATAGGTTCATTGAATATAGCATAATAATAAGCCTATATCTAATTTTAAGATTGGGTTATTATTTCCCCTATATTATTGTGTAAAAAAATAGAAAAACCAATACTTCCGTTGTAGTATTGATTTTTCTTAAGATAAATTATCTTTTTATATTGTACTGATCTATTACTTTTTCTAACATTTCTAAAGTTATCGGTTGAGCTTTCTCTATTAATTGGTAACCAATCCGCCCATTCGGTTCAGCTGTAACTTGCTGTAAACTCTTTAAATCATGAATCCCTTTTTCTCTTAATTGCATATATAGTTGTTGTTCCGACATTTTCGCCTTCATCAAATTCTCTTTTACAATCTCTCCATTTTCTACTACTATAATGCTACTGCCATTTAGGAATTGTTCCATCTTCTTTGATTTCAATTCAAAGAAATGAATGATAAGAAGGACGCCTGCAAATATTACAGCTGCAAATATAGATGGGCCTACTTTCCTACTTAATACAGGCTCCACAATAATACGTGCAATTGATACTACTATAATAATTTCAGCTCTTGTCATTTGGCTAACAGATTTACTACCTGTCATTTTTAATGCAATAATCCCAGTCAGAATTAAAATAATGCTTTCAAAAATCATATTCATAATAGCCCAATCCTTTAATGGTGAATGTTACTAGCATTCCCATTTCATATAGCATTCTAAATGTATTTTAATTAAACTTTTTTGTAAAAATCAAACTTACATATACTGAAAAAGAATCTATTTTGACCAACCTTTTTTCAATAAAGATTTGATAATCCATCTTCCATTATCAAAAAAATAAAAAGCACCCGAATGGATGCATATAGATTAAACTTATTCATTATTACTTTCTTCACTTTCATCATCAACTGATTTGGAGTCTAACATGCTGCCTATATCAGGCGGTAAAGCTAACTCTATTCCAGCTATTGGTTGATTATCTTCATTAAACCATTGTTTCTTAAATCTAATTAATTCTTCATTTTTCTTTTTTTCATCCATATTACCCCGCCTTTTATGTACATGATATGAAACATTTTACTTAATATGTACATTAAGAAAGATAATATACTATATATACTATTTGTACATATTGGAAAAGCAAAACCTCTTCTTTGTTTACACAACTCGTTATACCTGGTCATTTATCGATCTGTTTTGTGTTTGACATAATTATGAACGTATTCCCCACTCTTTTTGTAAAGACGTTATAAGTGATATTGTAATCGATTTAGATAACGGCTATATTTATTTACCTAATTGATAAGCCTATCCTTGTCCTTTGCCTTTATTTATTGTACATTTCTGCCCAGCATTTAATAAAACAATTAGCCCTACATTAACTATTCTGACAACATTTTAAGAAAAGTTGTTGCCGCCCAAATGAAATACGCAAGTTGCGTCATGATATACATCGTAATTTCAAAACCTGTAAGCTTTCTTTCCCTTTTGATTTTCTTTAAATATCTATAAAAACAAAATGAACATAGAAGTAATAAAACAATAGACATTTGAAATAGATTTTCCACTAAAAGAACTGCCATTTATTTCATCACCTTTCCAATAAAAAAGTATATAGTTCAAGCATATCATGTTAATGGAAGTAATTACCTTAATTTTCAAATTAAATAATCTTCCTAAGTAAAAGAAGTCACTTTTTTTTAATGTTTCAATACAATATTATGTAATTCACTACGCTCTATATAATATTAGATTACTTTTTCTTTTAATGTACATGCTTAGGAGGAAGTTTTACATGCAATTGATTCATAACATAAAAAAAGCGTTTCATAACTTATGTGACTACGATACGGCAAATCTAATATCCGCTATTCAATCATTAAATATTACACTTCATAAAATATCTCCTTTTATTACTTCACCACTTAACCTTGAATACGGAAGAAATGTTATCTATAAGTCTGAATTTGTGGAGATTTTAGTATTAAATTTCCCTAGCAAAGCAAAGACTCTTATTCATGATCACGGAATATCTATAGGATGTATATTAATAGTCAATGGTACGCTACAAAATATTACGTACGAAAAAAATAGAGAATGGATTGAAGAGTTTACAGAGGGAAATATTTTCACCGTAAAAAAAGATACTGTGCATAAAATGTATAATGCTACAGATTCAACAGCAATAACATTCCATGTATATTCACCACCATTAAAAGATGTACAAATATATGAGTAGTCTTTAAAAGGAGGAAATATGCAAAATTTAAAGGATCACTATATAAAGAGCTTACAAGATGGTCGAAATGTTTGGCTCTATGGAAAAAAAGTAGATGTAACTACAGACAACAATTTTTCGGGGACACTATGTACCATTTCTAATTTATTTTCGTTATTTGATGATCCCAAACAGAGAGATTCTATTGGATATGTGAGCCCAAAAACGAAAGACTTTGTTCATAAATCATTTTTAGTTCCGAATTCCTATAATGAATTATTAATGAGAAGAACTGCATTTGAAACATGGGGTTATGCTACAGACGGTGTAATGAGTAGACTATCTGATTACGCAAGATCGAGACTTACTGGCTGGTACGTATCAAGAGATTTTTATAAAAAGTTCGATGCACAGTTTCCAGATAAAATCGCATCTTATTACGAAAAAGCTAGGGATAATCACTTGTTTTTAAGTGTAGTCCAACGTGATCCACAAATAAATCGCTCAACAGAATCAATGTTAAATGCAAATGACTTAGGGTTGCTAAGAGTTACAAAGGAAACTTCTGATGGAATTTATTTAAGTGGTGCGAAAATGATAGGAACTGCTTCTCCTTATTCAAATGATTTATTAATCTACCCATTAACAAAACTGACTGACGCTCAAAAAGATTTAGCTCACTTTCTTATCGTGGCAGCCAATTCTCCAGGGTTACATATGGTTTGTAGAGAACCATATGCAAATACAACTTCAAGCACAGTTGATTCCCCTATTAGCTCACAGTATGATGAAATGGATGCACTATTAATCTTCGATAATGTATTTGTCCCTTGGGAACGTGTTTTACTTTATAACAATCCAGAAGCAATTTGGGCTATAAAATCAGATACAGCTTCTAGTAGTTTAGCTTATCATCAAGCTATAGTACGATTACTAATAAAGCTAGAATTTATAACTGCGATTGCTTTTGAAATTGCTGAAGCAATTGGAGCTCACACTTATTTGCATGTTCAAGAAAAACTTGGAGAATTAATTATGCAAATCGAAACAATTCGCGCACTTTTAATTGCTGCGGAAGTTGAAGGTACTACAAATGAAACAAAAACTTATTTACCAAACTTTAAATATATCGAAACTGCAAGGAATCTTGGTTCTAAATATTATCCCCGCGCAATAGAAATTTTACAATTAATTGGAGCAGGTGGCTTCATTCAACTTCCTTCAAGCTCGATTGATTTCCAGAGTCCAATAGCTGATTTATTAAAAAAGCACTTTAAAGGAACAAATATAGATGCCGAACAACGCACAAAATTATTTAAGTTAGCCTGGGATATTATTGGAAGCCCATTAGGATCAAGACACGAATTATACGAAAGATTTTACGCGGGAGATCCAATACGAAATACAGCTACACAATATGTAAATTATGATAAAAATCACTTTAAAAAGATGCTAAGTAAATATTTATGATGAAAAAGAGCACCCTTTGCTAAGAGTGCTCTTAAAAAATATATAATTATCCAGTTACATATATAGTTGCTCCGACCACAACTGCTACTTTTTCCGTAATGGTTTCATCTTATTCACCTTTATGTTTCTAATTAAGCTTTATAACTTTTGGTATATGCTTCCTATCATATTTCCTCATATAGATTTCTCCATCTGGAGTAACGAATTGTAAAACAATCTCACCACATACCCCATCTAGTATTTCAAATTCACCTTCTGCATTTGAAATACTGCGTTCCTTACCTTTAATAGAATCTTCATAAATTTTCACATTAAAATATAGGTTCGTTATTTTGACCTATGATAATACCTCTTGAATACTTACCAACGACAATGCATTTCTTTTTTATAATAATTAGTCACAACTATAGCTTAAATTATTACAACGGTACACACAAACAAGAGAATTATTTTACGCCTCACAACAAACCTCCTTATTCATTTTATTCTTTTTTTAAATTGAAAATTTAGACGTTCCACTTGTTTGATTTCTTCCACTACTTTACGAATTCCTTCCTCAATCCTATCTTCCTTTACATTCGATACGTTTAACTTTAATAGTCTTTGTTTCGAAAAACTTTTCACATAATTTTTATCAATCGCATCGATACTGATTTGCATTTCACTTAGTCTTTGTATCAACATGTCCGAAATACTTGTTTTATGTACTTCTAAACAAGTATGGATTCCAATTGTATTTTGCTTTTTATATGTGAATAGAAGCGGGTTTTCACTATGCATCCTTTCTAATGCTTCTGCTAGTTTTTTAGATCTATTATTATAGGAAGATTTAATTTTATTTTTATGGCGTTCGAACATGCCACTCTTTATATAAATTTCTAAAGCAGCTTGGGATATCATTGGGCTATCGATATCTAAAATCTTTTTATATGTATGGAAAGCACTCGAAATAATCGGTGGAATAACTGCTACACCAACTCGTAAACCTGGAAAAATAATTTTTGAATAACTCTTTAAATATATGACATGATTACCATGATCCAGGCTATATAATGGATCGGCTTTTGAATCTGTTTCTAAATCTGCTAAATAATCATCTTCCACTATAAATACATTATATTTCTTAGCCAATAACACGATCTTTTCTTTCTCGTCTTTAGAATAAGAAGTTCCAAGCGGATGATGATATCTTGGTATTGTATAAAAGAATTTTATTTTACCTGTTTGAAAAATACGTTCCAATTCATTTAAGTCAATACCTTCATTCGTACGTTTAATACCAATTACTGGAACTTTATTTATTTCTAGATATTCTATATATAAATGATACGTTGGCTGTTCAACTAATATTGTTTCATTTTCATTTGGAAATGAGATAGAAGTTAATATTGCAAGTGCCTGTTGCACGCCTGACGTTATAAAAATATTGTCTTCTTTCGTGAACACTTGATAATTTGCCAACTGTTTTTGAATGACTGGAATTAAAGATGGTAAGCCTTTCGGTGTTCCGTATACGAACAAATCATTTTTATAAGTATCAATAGCCTTATTAATGCAATGCTGAAAATCTAAATATGGGAAAACATCTGGATCTGGTGCTGAAGAAGCGAAATCAATTATCTCTTTATTTTCTATAGTACTCCCCGATTTTTTAACAACGTAGTATCCACTTTGAGGGACAGAATATATAATATGACGCTTTTCCAATTCATAAAGCGCACGTATAACTGTTGCCTTATTACATTCATATTGCGCAACGAGTGACCGTATTGATGGTAATTTCTGTCCTTCTTTTATCTCTCCATGTTGAATCATTTTTTCTATATCATTTAAAATATGTAAATACTTATACATTCTTTCACTCCCTTATAGAAGTATTTAAAAGGTCCCTCATTCTCACAGTCATTATAAAGTAAAAAGAAATACATCCTTTCTATCATTTTTAATTTTAACATTATTTCACATTTCCTCCTCTTAACAAGGAAATTACAATTAATAAATAGAATATCTCTATGAATAAATAAAAAGTGAGGGATATGTAATGCAACGTGTAAATACAATTGATATTAGTAATGTACTACAATTAGAAAAAACTCTTTCGTCTTTATTAAATAAAATGATTTCTTCAAAACTAGAACTAGAAAACTGGTTAAAAGAGCAGTCAAAAGTGATTTGGGAAATCGAAGAACAATTAAGATCACATTATATTGCCTTTCAATGTAATACGGATGATGAAGAAATAAAAGATACGTTTGAACATGATCAACAATTTGTAAAGCCACTTTTAAAGCGGTACCAAAATTTATTGGATAATAAATATTTAAAGTCACCTTTTCGAATGGAATTAGATTCTAACGTATATGGTTTGTTGGATGCAAAAATAAAAAATGCTCAAAAGTTATTTTGTGAGGAAAATATTGAATTAGAAGTAAAGGAAGACAAATTAGTCACAGAGTACTTTGAAATCACTGGAGGATTAATTGGAATTTGGGACGGAGAAGAAAAAACGATAACAGAATTACAATCCTATTTACAAGATTCGAATCGTGACATCCGTAAAAAGGCCAAAACCATTATTTCTGAACAATTTTTATCTGTTGAAAAAGAACTCCAAAACATATTAAATCAATTAATTGAAATTCGCCATCAAAAAGCCAAAAATATTCAACTAGAGAATTATCGCGATTATATGTTCAAAAAATACGAGCGTTTTGATTATTCAGCGAAAGATTGCTATGAACTAGCTGAATCCATACGTAAGTATGTTGTACCTCTTAAAGATAAAATATTACTAGAGAAAAAAGAGAAACTGCAAGTGGATACGCTTCGCCCGTGGGATGTATCAGCTGTAACTCCAGATCAAAAAGTACTTAAACCAATTGCAAATGAAAATGATTTAATTGAAAAGAGCACTCATATCTTTAATAAACTAGATCTTGAATTTTCAACACTATTAAACCGAATGTATAAACACGATTGTCTTGATTTAACAAGCCGCAAAGGAAAAGCATCTGGAGGCTTTTGTGAGTACTTACCAGCTTCACAATTATCATTTATTTTTATGAACTTAAATTATACACAAGATGATATTATCACTTTTATACATGAAATGGGTCATAGTATTCATAACGAACTTATAAAACCATTAAAATTACGACAGTATATAGAAATTCCAGCTGAAACAGCTGAACTAGCTAGTATGACAATGGAGTTATTCTCGCTTAATTATTGGGATACCTTCTATACAGACAAAAAAGATTTAAAACAAGCAAAAATTAACTTCTTTAAAGATGTTATTTCATATTTACCTATTATGCTTATTGTCGATCAATTTCAACACTGGCTGTATGAAAATCCAAGTCATACTTCTGAAGAAAGAAATGAAAAATACTTACAACTTCAAAAACATTATCAGTCTAGCGTCATACATATTGATGGCTACGAAAACTGGATAGCAACGAGTTGGTTACCTGTACTCCATATCTTTGAAGTACCATTTTATTATATTGAATATGCGATCGCCCAACTTGGTGCATTACAAATGTATAAACAATATAAAGAGGATCCCAAGCAAGCACTAGAAAATTATAAAAAGGCATTATCACTAGGAAGCTCGCAATCTATAAAAGAAGTGTATGAAGCAGCTGGAATTCGTTTTGATTTTTCTAGCGAAACAATTAAGGAACTAATGGCATTTGTAGAAAAAGAATTAGAATTACTTGAGCAATTATAAGAAGAAAGCTGCACCTATATTTTTGGTGTAGCTTTCTTCTTTATTTTATTAATCAGCTCTATATACTGAGAATCACCATATCCGATTGTTGGAAATAGTTGAAACAACTTTGTTAATAATTGTTGAGTTGATAAATCTTTATTTTTAGAGATAAATTTCATTACAGCATTATCTTCTTTTAGCATTTTTAAATATAGATCTATAGCCTGATACATTACAGGTGGTACCTTATAGAAAGTCTTTTTATGATTTACTAATACTTCATTGTATACCGAAGAATAATTTCCTAATTCAAGTTCAATTTGATTTACTTTAAATTCATCTTCTCTGAAGCTATTTAAGTATACCTTCCCCTCATAACGAGACTGTTCAAGGTATGAAAGTATTGTAAGTAAGTTCATTTGACAAAACATATCTTCACCAAACCATAAAACAATACATTTATACTCTTTCGTAAAAAGTTTCTTTAATGGATCTATAACCTTTTTTGTGTAACTTTCTACTGAACTGTTATGTCCTGCTGCCCTTGTCTTAATAAATTCTTTATCAAAAACTAGTGTAGTAACTTGGTTTACACACATCGCTTCATTAAATGGTGCGTAATCAGAATCACCCATTAGCTTTTCATTTTTAAATTCTTCATACATCATTTGACCATTCAATATGTTTAATACATCTTTATCAAACAGCTCGCTCTTCGCATTTCGTAATTGCTCAACCTCTATTTTTCTAGAAATATTCATATTAAACTCTCCTTCCTTATTTATATTGAGTTTAACAAATGATTGAATAGGCAATTGGTTAAGTTGAAATTCTCTTGGATTCATTCCAAAAACATTCTTGAAAGCTCTACTATAGGCCTCTTGCGAAGAATAATTATAATCCAATGCGATATCTATTATCTTCCTACCATTCTTTAAATCTTCTATAGATAAGTATAACCTTCTAAGAAGAATATAGCGTCTAATACTGAAACCCGTTACTTGGTGAAATTTAAAAGAACAATAATAAGGAGAATACCCCATATAACGGGACAATTCATCTAATGAAAATCCCTTTTTCAAATTGCGCTCAAACCAATCAATCATCTGCTGTATATGTTCATTCATTTCCTTCACTCCTTATATAAAAGTATAAGAGAAGTGCGTTTCATTCTTTTGATATTTCTTGTGTTTTAAAACATGAGCCATTCTATAAAATCTATATATGAGTATTAGTTTTATATTTTTTACCTATCTTATTTTGACATACCTTCTATTCATTTTTCAATTTAATGTTAATTCGTATGCTTGCAAGACCTAACTAATTATTAAAGGTCAATTTACATCATATTTCATTTTAAAGGATTTCAAAAATGAAACTAGAATTTTGTAAAATAAGATTCTTTTAATTCTCTAATTAAAAAATAAAAATTTAGAAAGGACGTTACAATGAACAAACTAGAAAAAGAAATACTTCAATTCATAAATGAACTATATCCGTTGAATTTTATTAACATTACACCAATAACAAATGAGATGTATGAATGTCTCACAGATCAAGGAACATACTTCATTAGAATTACAAACTACAAAACATATGAAGAACAATTAGAAGAAGTTACATATACGAATTTTCTATACGAAAACGGTTTAGATGTTCCACCAATACTCCCTTCTTTACAAGGGAATCTTGTAGAAAAATTAACATTAGACAAGGAGCTTTTTACAGTATTATATAAAGCTGCTCCTGGTATACATTTACCAAGATGCAAATGGAATTCTACTATATTTAAAAAGCTTGGTCAACAAATCGGAAAATTGCATCGTATATCTAAAACCTTTGAAAAAGCTAAACCGGTTAAATATATTAACGACTGGTATGAGAATGAGGAATATAATTTCCTTAAGTATATTCCTAAAGAAGAAACTACTATTAGGGAAATTGCATCTGAAGTTTTAAATTCTATAAAAGAGCTACAAAAATCCACTTCAAATTACGGCTTAATTCACGGAGATTTATGGTTAGAAAATATTTTAGTTGAAAATAATTCAAACTTAACAATGATTGATTTTCAAGACTGTGAAAAACATTTTTATATATTCGATTTAGCAGTTCCTATTTATAGTGCTTTAGAATATTCATTTGCTGGAAATGCAAATATCGTTGAGTATGAGCATTCCATTACAAAAGCACTATTTGAAGGGTACCAAGAAGAAAATGAACTACCTAAAGAAATGATAGACAAGTTTCCATTATTTATTAAATTAAAGGAGATTTTTGAATATAGCTTAATGCATATGTATTGGGATAAAGAAGAATTAACTGAGGAACAAGTACGGATAATGAACCTTTATAGGATGAAAATTGAAAATAAGTATACCTATATCAATGTTTAAAAATGCTGTTGTTTAACTACAAGGAAACTTTAGTTAAACAACAGCGTTTATTAATTAGCTGACAACCTTTTTTATGACTTATAAATACTGATTCAATAATCTTTTCAAATACACTTCATTTTGCGGTGATACTTTTTCAGAAAATCTAGCTGCAATAACAATAGGAGCCCATTGAAAAATCTCATCTCTTAACAAACTAGTATTTTTGCAATATAAGTGTAAATACATTTCAGCTAATTCTAAAGAAGTCTGAGCATACAATAAATATGTTCGAAATACATCTGCCCGAATATCACCAGAACTAGCATCTACCCAGTCTATAACTTTCACTTTCTCTTCCTTACTCAAAATCAAATTAAATGGATGAAAATCTCCATGACATAATCTAGGTTCAAATTTAATTGAATGTAACATATTCAATATATTTTCCTTTTGCTTTTCATCTAATTTATGTCCAGATTTAATTTGACGTTCTAACCTTTGCCTGATGAACTCCATTCCATCTGTATTCACACGTATAGCATGGATCTTTTTTTGCTCATTTACACAAAGGCCGATATAACGCTCTGCCTCATTCAAATTATTAAGCAGGAGATCACCAATGTTCTCCCCTTTTACATATTCCATAATAATTGCTTGTCTATTTTGTATCTTTGCCACTTCAAATACGTTTGGAACTGGCAGCCCGCATGAATAAGCATATTTTTGTTTTTTTGCTTCATTCATAGACTCTGTATCTGGAAGATATTCTTTAAATAATTTCACAATCTTATTATCATATAGATAAATTTCCGCTGTATTCCCTTTTGCAATTGGATTACCTAAAACCACTTCATTTCTCCCCTTAACATAAATTAGAATAACATCTTATACTTCTCTTTACATTCACTATAACCCTAGCTAAAACCTTCTTCACGACTATACAAAAAAACTTACCACTTTCCATCCTTAAATAGAAAGCGGTAAGTTTAATTTACTTGGAATATCAGCATGGAGATTTGGTGTATGCAAGATCGTAAATGAATATCCTTGCTGAATAAATGATACTTCATTATGTTTACATTCATATGGAACACTATTTTTCTTCAAGTTATTTTGTATGCGTTGTAAAAATGCTTGATCTGGTGTTCCAAAAGAAACATGTACTTTCGGTGGTAAAGCTTTCATCGCAATCGGAATCCATGGTCGCTGCCACCAAGTTGCGACAATGTATGCAGTGCCACCTATAACAAAGTTAAAAATATCCCCATCTTCCATCGTTTTCATATCTAGATTTGATTTTAACCATTTCGTAAATACAGGTACACTTTTAACGGGAAGACCGATTTCCCTTACATATAAAACGTTTAATGGTGAATGCGGTATTAATACATCTTCTTTAACATAACTATGTGCAATAATTTCGAGAAGATTTCCATCTCCGTCTTTAAAGTATAAATTGAATAGATTATTCTCCTCACCAATTATATTTCCATCTTTCCATTTCACAATGAGTAACCCAGACTTTTCAAGCCATTTTGCTGTTTCATGAAATTTTGAATATGAAATTTCAAAGGCGAAGTGCGCAGGTGCAATTGGCTCATACACTTCTTGAAAACTAATTGTTGTATATGGTGTTACTTCAAATTGAATGTAGGATGCTGTTTCTTTTTTTATTGGAAAAGATAATACGTCCCTATAAACTTGTTTTACCCCTTCTATGGAAACAGTTTGTAGTTTTATATCAGAAATATGTGTAATCATTTTACGTCCCCCTATTTCATACTATCTATTCGTATTGTATTACAATTATAAATAGATAAAATCAAACGGAAGGATGGATTTTTCATATAAAAACTACAACTTTAGTATGAATATGTTAGCTTCTTTCATTGCTAGTACAGTAACATTTCAACACCATTATCCTCCATATTTCATTTTTTTGATTAACACTTTACTTATTTTTATTTTTTCAAGTTTCCCCTGCATTGTTCCTATATAAAAAAGCTGCCTTTCCTTAAACGAAAAGCTGCTTTTACAATAAAATACATTAAGATTTTACAGCAATAATCATAAATCTTTTTGAATTCGTACGAATCCCTTTTTCAGAACTATTAACATCAATGAAA
Source organism: Bacillus sp. FSL W8-0519 (assembly GCF_038005585.1). Classification (NCBI taxonomy): domain Bacteria; kingdom Bacillati; phylum Bacillota; class Bacilli; order Caryophanales; family Bacillaceae; genus Bacillus; species Bacillus sp. FSL W8-0519. The sequence goes on along the minus strand of NZ_JBBOTL010000001.1, from coordinate 2,501,399 downwards.
CTTTGTAAAATAGTAAAATCTTCTGCCTCTTCTCCAAAATTAGGAATAATAGGCGTATGTTTTAATAAGAAAATAAGATCTTCAGGCGTTCTGTAATAATCAGTCACATCATATTCACGTACTTGCACGAGTTCAAATCCTGCACTAATAAGTTCACTCATATACTTTTCTTTTAATATGCCATCTCTTTCACCTAAGCATTGTCCTCGCCCAAATGCTTCCTTAAGATTTAATTTATCATGTTCGCTTACTTGTTGTGTTAAGAAAAAAGCACCTTGTTTCATTACTTTTGCTAACTCAGATGCTATAAACGGTGCGTGACAACTAGAAGCGATATCAAAATGGGCAGGCGGAAACGTTAACGCTTCAGAATTCATTTGAAAAAACTCAACATTTTGTACACCTGATTTTTTAAAATTGGAATGTGCCGTTTCAATCATGCCGTTAGAATTATCAATTCCAATTAACAGTTTAGCTGAAGATGCTATATTAAGTACATTTTCTCCTCCACCTGTACCAACATCAAGTAGGGTGTCTGAAAGTTTACATCTTTCTTTCACTTCCCCGTAAAAGTCCCATGAATCTCCTACAGTTTCACATTTTATTTTACTAAAATCCCATCCATTTACTCTTCCTACTTTATCATAAAAGTTTTTGTACTCTAATTCGTTCATTTTGTATTTTCCCCTCTATTAACGCTTATGCTATTGATTCTTTGTGAAAAAGATCCACCAATTTCCCCTATATATGCCAGCCAATCTTCATAAAACGCTTGAACAGTGCGATATCTTTTATTTTTTTCTTTATGTAGAGCTTTTTTACACATATTATATAATTCTAGTGTGCTCTCCCATTTCTCATAGCTTTTATCATTTTTCCCGCCAATAAAAGCAAAAGCAATTCCGGCTAACACATACACATTCGTTTCGCTTGTAATTTGTGCATGCAGTTCATATTCTTCAGGTGCTTTGAAACGACCTGCTCCCCAAAAATCCTCCCCAACTTTATTGAATACAGGTTTTTTTTGAAAGAAATCAATATCACAGATCGTAAGTTTTGATTGCTCAAAATTATATAAAATACTACCGTCATAAAAATCAACCATGACATATCCTAATGACTCCACATAGGCTGCAAACTCAAAAATTTGTGTCAATATGTTAAGTCTCTCCGTCACTGATAATTGTCTTAGCTTAACAAAAGGCGAATTTGGTGCATGGTGCTTTTCAAACGGTGTAAAGTCCCAATGATTGTGCATGCATTCCCCATCAATCCAATGAAACCTTAAACAAAATCCGTTTTGCATTTGAATAGGATTAATATATGGAACTAGTAAAGGATGTTGAATTTGTTCATACACTTCTTTTGCCTTCATTAATCGTTGGATCGCGTCCTCTATCTTGCCTTTGTATTCTAAATTGCGTGCACCTGCATACTTCAAAAAATAACGTTTTCCATTTTCAATAATACCAAAGCTAATATTTCCTGAATCTTGCTGATCAAACACAGTAAACACTTCTACATCCTTTAACCAATCAAAATTATGCTCCTCAGCCAATGTTAATGGGTATTGATTTTTTCCAATTTTAATATTTATCATGTGCTGCTCCTAGCTTTGAGCGAACGTAGTTGATAGAGGTATGATACGCATACTCAATTTATTTTTACCTCATGCTTGATTTTCTTCTGTTTGTTCATAAAACATCACTCCTTTCAAATAACCGCCCTTAATTACTTTCTATTATATATTATAAAATACAAATTATAAGGAAAATATATTCCATATGCACAAATAGTTTACATAACATTTTTATGGTTTATTTATGTGTGTAATCTACATCTCTCCCCAACCACACATACTATTTAAAACAGTACAGACTGCTTTTACATTCTTCATTTTTATTTCCTCCTTAAAATACATGTAAAAAGTAGGATTAACCAAAAAATTAAAGAATTCTATATATGACAAGTATTGGACGAATTATTTTCAAATTTCTCTATAATAAAGGTGGTATAAACAGTGTGAAACTTACGCAAGAACGTAGCCTTACCGTAAAGACAACTTTTACTAAAGAATACAAGATTTTTATTTTGGGTTTACTCATTTCACGAATTGGGGATTCACTATATACTTTTGCGTTACCTTGGATTGCCTATCAATTAACCGGTTCAGCTGTAATTATGAGTTCTTTATTTGCTATTAACGTATTGCCAATCGTTTTATTTGGCCCTTTAGTTGGTGTAATAATTGATCGTTATGATCGAAAAAAGTTACTTTTGGTAGCGGATATTACTAATATTATTTTAGTAAGTCTTGTTCCAATACTACATTCATTACATCTATTAGAAATCTGGCATTTATACATAATTACTTTTATGTTAGCAGTTATGTCCATGCTTTTTGATGTAACAACTGTTACAGTCATTCCGCAAATTGCTGGAGCATCCTTAACGAAGGCCAATTCTTTCTATCAAATGGTTAATCAATTGGCTAGTTTATTTGGTCCAATGATAGCTGGGGTTTTCATTTCTTTTATTGGCGGCTTTCAGATGCTTTGGATTAATGTTCTTTCATTTATTGCAACATTAATTGCTGTGATATTATTACCGTCTATGAAAACCGTAAACAAGAAATGCCAAGATAAAAATACACTTCAAAATGTACTAGCTGATTTGGTTAATGGATGTAAATGGCTCAAAAATGACCGTTTAAATTTAGCTTTATCTTTTCAAGCTATGATTGGAAACTTTGGAGCAAGTGCGGTTTTAGGTGTGTTCATGTATTATTTACTATCCACATTGCAACTTACGCCGGAACAAAGTGGCTTTAATTATTCACTAATTGGAATAGGCGGGCTCTTAGGAAGCTTGATTGCAGTTCCTTTAGAAAAGAGATTGCAACGTGGTCTTCTAATTCCATTACTCCTATTTGTTGGAGCAATTGGCTTAACTTTTGCGCTTTGGAGTACATATTGGCTTGCTCCCGGAATTGCTTTCGGTATTGCAATGACTTGCAATATTGCATGGAATACAATTGTAGCCACCGTTCGCCAGGAAACAGTTCCATCAAATATGCAAGGGAGAGTTTTAGGATTTTCACGTGTACTTACACGATTAGCTATGCCACTCGGAGCATTAGCGGGAGGCATTATTTCAGCTTATAATCCAGTGTTTATATTTGCTTTAGCTGCTTTTACTAAATTAATTGAAGTCTTTATTGCTTTATATAGTCCGATACGAAAACTATAATAGAAGGAAAGATAACTATGATTGGTTAATTGCAATTACGGATAAGTTTATAAAGAAAAAAGGCATTATAATATGCCTTTTTTCTTTATAATCATTTAACTGGATAACAAACTTCTGTAACCCACTTATTAGGATCCGACTCCATTCCCGGACTCACATGATAAATATTAAACATCGGGCCTGCTAATTCGTAACCTTCTGTCTCAATCCATTTTGCCGCTGCTTCATTTACGTTTGTCATTTGTTCATAACTTCCGCTTACTGTTACAGAAGCTACTTTGATCGGCTCTATTTTAGGATAAATTTAACAGAAATATATACTTCATTCAAGTATATATTTCTGTTAAATGCAAAAAAACAGACAATAAAACAAAAAAATTAACAAACAACAATACCACTCATCAACCGTTTTTAATCTCAACAATTATTTTTATAATATAATAATTACATAATTAATATAAGCTTTAACGTTATTATCCTCTTAATTCAAAAACCTTATCTTTATATATTTCAAACCATTGTTGCCATTTATCTTTAGAAAATTCTTTTTCTTCTCCTTCTAAAACGGCAGAAAAAAGATCTAAACAAATATGCCAACCTGCTATATCTTTCGGTGTATGATTAGTTAATTCATGAATGTATTCTTTGAGAAGTAAAAGGGTACCATTATCCTCTTTATGTATTTCAAATCGGACCCGATCTTTATCCCAAGTAAATTCAAGCACTGAGTTTTGTTGACACTCTATAATATCAATATTTATAAATGAACCATCCATCATGTCGAACTTTATTACACCATTTGTTTTAAGGCTTTCAATCTGCAAATTGGACATCCATTTTTTTAACTTACTATTTTCTGTTAAAACTGACCAAACTTCTTCTATTGAATATGAAAAATGACGTTCAAATTTTACAATATATCCATTAGTTAGTTTCCCGATTTCAGCTATCATATTGATTGCCTCCCTATATAGAATGTATGTTCTTAATTTATTTTACACGAATATAAATATAAAATAAATCTTTATATAAACGAAGTAGTAATTTAAAGTTAAACGTGATGAGAAAAACTTTAATCTTTTCTAAATCAATTTAAATAATCTTGAAAAATAAATATCATTTATGCACGTTTCTTCCCAAGATATAGACTTACGCTCAAATAAAAAGAGCCGCATTTGCGACTCATAAATTTATAGAATTACTCCTGTTTTTGTTGAATGATTTACCGCTTAATCGCATCAACAATTAACGATGGAAAACCAAGTTTATCACCTTTATTTCTAGAATCATACCTTTTCGAACGGAAAATAACACCGTCGCTTGCATCCCATTCATTATAATAAAACTGACCATTTTCATCACAATATTCAAGTAAAACTACCTCAAATCCAGCAGTTTCAAACATTTTCGTTAGTGTTTTATAGGTATGGACAATTTTATGACTTGCTGCTGGGTGATCTTTTGGGCCAGGTCCGCCTATTTGAACTATATTTTGGTACGCCTCATCTCGAAAAAATGCATCAGGAACACCGCACCAAATATGCCCCTCTTGCTTTAAAAATTCATAGCAAATTTCAGCAGCTCTTACACCTTCTTCAAACGAATAAGCTGTACTATCTACTTTTATATTTTTCTAAATTTGCGAACTAAAGTGAACACTATACCTGCAAAAACCATCCATAAGCCCATTGTTGTACTATTAGTTGTACTGCCCCCCGTGTTTGGAAGCTCTTTATATGTAGACTCTTTTTTATCGGAATTACTGTTGTTTTGGATATTACCGTTATTACTGTTATTAGTACTACCTTTAGCTTTGCTAGCGTCTGTATCCTTCACTAATACTTTTTGTATGGCATGTACCTTATTACCTACAGAATCTGTGACACTATATATTATTTCAAAAGTACCAACTTTAGTGGTATCTCCAATATCTTTATATACTACTTTAGAAGTAAGATCACCATCTTCTTTATCCGTAGCTGATACACCTACCATTGGATTGAATTCATCTCCCTTAGTAATTGTAGTTGTAGAAGGTACTTTTAGTATTGGTATGTCATTCTTAACTTCTTCTCTACCTGTGACTGTTACAGTTTGTTTCGCAATTTCTTCATGGCCTTTAGAATTTGTAACTGTATACGTTACTATGTAAGTACCGACTTTAGAGGTATCTACTTCCCCCTCAACTTTTACTTTAGAAGTAAGATCGCCGTCTTCTTTATCAATAGCTTTTACTTTTGCCATCGGATCGAATGATTCTCCTACAGTAATTGTCGTTGCAATAGGAACTGTTAATGTAGGTTTTAGATCTGATGTTTCTCCATCTCCCTCTACAATTACAGTCTGTGTTACCGTTGCTTTCCCACCTTGAGAATCAACGACAGAGTAATCCACAATGTATTTGCCTGGTTTAGAAGTGTCTACATCACCTTTATGTTCTACTCGATTTGTTAAATCACCATCTTCTTTATCAATAGCTTTTATATTGCTCATTGGGTCAAACTTATCACCGACACGTAGTGTAATTGTTGGCGGTACTGTTAGCTCTGGGACTTGGTTTGCCTCAGTTTTTTCGTTTTCTTTCACTGTTCCTTTAATTTTTGCTGCATCAAAAGCTTTTTGGACCGTTTCAACCTCAATGGAATTTGCCCCATATTTATTTGTTGCAACTTTAAGACACGCTAATCTTAATTCAGAGAAATTAGAAGTCATGTTCAATTCATCAGTATTTGCATAATAGAAAATATCAAACATTTTATCTTCACCAATACCATTTACAGTTACACCGTTATGAGTGCCACCTTGTGCAATTAAATACGCGACTTTATTAATAATACTTGAGTTGAAATGAACGCCCTCATTATCCTCTCCGTTTAAATCACTGTATTTGCTATAATCATCTGGATACGGTACTCCATTAAAAAATTTGACTGAAGATGGATTTTTCATATTACGGAGAACTGATCCACTTTGTTCTCCTATTGTCCAATTAAATTCCCCATTATTTATATATTTCTCAATAGCCGTTCCCATAATATCAGATAACGCCTCGTTAATTGCTCCAGATTCTCCAAAAAATTCAAGATTAGATTCACTAGATGTAACCGCATGTGTAAATTCGTGACCCGCTATGTCAAACGATCTAACCATTGGATCACCATATATAAGCATACTAACATTGTTAATATTAGCGCTAAATGCATTCCCCCAATTTTTAGGATCATTTGTTTCTCCAGAATCCCATGCATGTACAACTGAAACTACTTTTTTCCCTTTATTATCAAAACTATTACGCTTATATTTGTCTTTATAAAAATCATATACGTTTGTCGCTAAGAAATGAGCACTTACCGCTTTTGGGTCATTAAATGTTGTTGATGTGCTAGTTGTTAATATACCAGGATAATATTTTTCTTCAAAAGTAATATCTCTATAATTTACATCATACGTCTCAATTCCTTGCCCTCTTGTATAATCAGCAAGCGCATATTTCCCGTTACTTTGTTCAGAAATACCGAATGTACGAGTTATTCCTAAATCATCTTTTCCAGTCCCGGTTAATGATTTAAAATTACTTTTTTTACTCTCCTGAATAGCTTCAACACGCTCTTCATTTACTTTTAAATCTGACTCTTGCACCATATTTTTCAACATATCACCACTATGAGCATCCACTAAATAAGTTCCAGATACATAGTTTGGTGTGGCAGCTGCAAATGTAACTTGATATGCATTTGTAGCTTGCCCACGATTTTCATCAACAAAAATAACTTCCTTAACTTCTGCCTCAGAAATAAATTGAATATCATTTCCGTACTTCGTATAAATATATTGTTTTGCTTCTTCTTTTGATAAATTAATAGGATTCTTTAAATCTTCTTTTTCTAAGTTTTGTGCACTTTCCCCTGAAACACTTTTAATAATACCCTTTTTATCTACATGAGCAGTCAATTGGTGTCCGTATACTTCTTTACCTTCATATATTTGTTGCATACGAACAAGTGTAGTCCCATCATATGAACCACGTTTTTGAAGAACCTTGTAATCTACCCCTTTGTCTCCACTAACTTGTTTTGGAGACAAAGCATGTTCCGTCTTTTCCTTAAGTGCATCTTTCACTACGTTCTCTGGCGTTTTTTGTGATGGTTTTGTAAGTTCACCTGTACGGAACGAATCCTCTTGAATATCAACTTGCATTTGATCCGTTTCCTCCGCATAACCTATCTCGTATGGTACTATGCTTGTTAAAGCTAATCCTGTTGTTAATGCAACTATAGCTATTTCTTTTTTATTTTTCATGTTATTTTCCTCTTATGATTTCCTAAAATATGAAATTACTAAAATTTATACAATCTATTTCTAATTTAAAAAGATGACTTCTGTAATCAACAAAAGTCACCTCTTCAATATGTAATACCCCTAATATATTTTTAATGCATAATTTCTATATAAAACAGAAAAAGCATTCATTAACGAACATTTTGCATTACTTTTATTAGGTCATTTATATTTTCAACTTTCTGCTGAAACTGATCAAATCTACTATGTAACAATGAAGGATTCTTATCTTCAGTTGAAATAACTTTTTTTAACTCCTGTTCTAATATATCATATGTATCAAAGAAATTATCAAATTCTACACTTACAAGCTCTTCATTTTCACGATAAAATCTTTTTGTTTCTATATAAGTCATGTATGATTTATTTAAAAAACCTAATGAAATTAAATATTTAGAAGTGTTTTCTTGATAAATAGCAATATCACATGCTATTTTCATATCAGAATAAGTTCTTTGAACGAAAGAATGCAATTCAAAAATCTTAAACTTTAATCCATTATTCATTTCATCCCCTCCATCCTATCTATTCTACATAAAAAAAGAATATTATACAAAATATAATATCATCATAAAAGTAATAATTTAAAAATCAACTTAAGAATAAACAAAACCAAAGCTCTTTCATTAATAGAAAGTTCAATATGTCCACGAGAGGAAAACATATCAAACAAAACGGCAGTCTAGATGCATATACACTCCTTTCAAATTTGATAGGTATTTTACTTTTTATACATAAAAAAGAACGAATCTACATTCGCTCTTCTCCACATATTTATGGTGCAAAGTTTATCATCCGACTTAACATAAATCTCAATATAGTAAACAGTAGTATAAAAATAAATAAACTGCATGCCTACGACTAAGCAGAATACTTCATCCTCAACTATTTATAAAAAACTTCCTCCATAGTTAAAATATTTAAGATATACAATAATAGTAAATTGTTTATTTTTTCCTTTTAGTTTTCATTCGATGCTGGAACGACAGAGTCGCCATAAATACAGTTATCCCCCACAAGAATAATCCGCCATATGTCACCACATATACCCAAATAGCCAATCCTTCGGTGTATCCTTTAGGAAGTATTCCTAAAAATTGAAACACTGTTAAGAAACTAACTATAACTGTGAATACTCCAACTGCCCATCCTGATATGATTAATAACCATCTTGGTAGCTTCTCTCCCCATGAAGTAACGAGCGCTACAGAAAATAAAGATGCAAGTACTGCTAAGAGAGCTGTGAAGTCTATTCCAATGGTATATAACGTATATAAAAAGGAGGATCCTTCCTGTAATGTTTCACCAAATCCTGTCACACTTTGAACAGCTTGCTTTGTTGTAAGTCCTACCGTCGATCCCCATGCCCAAAGAGATTTTAAAATTGCATATGGTAACAGGGAAACAGCTGCAACATAACCCCATCCTTTACTCAAATAAGCTTTATCATTTATTTCTGAGCCCATACGCTTCTCATATTTTAAGTTCAAAATTCCCTCTCCCTTCTCATATAAGAAATGAATCTCCTTTTAAAAACTATACAACGATTGTACATTTCAGAAGTTATTTATTTTCTTCTTTATTCAAGAATATGGTCCTTTCTTTCAATAAAGCAAGTTGCATTTTTTACGATTTTATTTTACTTTAAAAAATTTATTATCTTTGCACACATTTTTAATGTGATTCTTATATTATTTAAAGTAAAAAAATAATAAGCGAAAAGAGTATCTCCTTTCGCTTATTATAATAAAAAATACATTTCATATTGTTCTAATGAACTCTTTTCGAAATCCATTTTTTTTAAATATCCTTCTAGCAAACTATTATTAGGAAAGCCAATAGTTAACGTGGACAACTTCAATTCTTCAATTGCTACTTGTAATAAATTCGTCCCAACACCAATATTTCTATAATCTTTGTCTACAAAAATAAAACTAATTTTACCTTGTTCATTTATACATATAGCACCTTTTAACTCATTATTGACATATGCGCCGTAAAATGAATTATTTGTTTTTTCAATATAGTCCATATCATTTTGCCAATTTATATGGAAGTGTAACCATTTCTGAATTTCAACTTTAAAAGCAGGGAATTCTAATTGTTTTACTTCAATTCCTTTACATTCTTTATGTATTATTTTAGTCATATCTTTTAAATTATAATAAGATAGATCGTACACTTTTTCATAGCCTAATTTATTATAAAAACGAATCGCTCGGTCATTACCTACAATGACTTCAAGAAAAAGTTGCTTACACTCATTTTGAAGCGCCTCTTCTTTATGCAGTTCAAATAACTTTTGACTCACACCAACACCACGATAATTCGGATGAACCGCTAATGTACCGCAGCGCATTGTTTTTATATTTTCATAATCCTTTATCCCACCAAGTATTACACCAACTGGCTTGTCACCGTCTAAAGAAAGAAACGAGTGTTCTAACGAATTCCCTTCTGCTCCAAAAAATCTTTTTATAAAATTTTCTTTTGAAACTTCCATCTTAATAATATAATCTGAAAACCCATCCCTAAAAGCTTCATACACTAAATCTATATTTACTTCACTGCATCTTTTGTATTGAATCATATAAAATTATCCCCCACTTACTCGTGTTAAACTTAACATACAAATACATAAAATGTACTAGCTCCACTCTACCCATCATTCTTTAATTTTTAATCCTACCATTTAATTTGAAATAAACGGGCACTTCCCTACATATCTGTCACTATTAATTTGTTTTATAACAAATGGTGCAATATCACTATTTTGAATTTTGATTCCTGGCATATCTACTAAACTCTCGTTTATACGTCCAATACCATTTCCCTCTATAACAAATGGTAATCTAACAATTGTCCAATCTACTTTACTACTTTGGATAATTTGTAATTCTTTATATTTATCTTGCATCATTTTTGATAAAAAAACTTTAAATAAGGTAGCTCCAATTTTATTTACAATTCCCTTTTGATCTCCTGTAACATTTAAAGAGCCTCCGGAAATTACAATATATCTTTTTATTTCAAACTCCTTCATTGCTTCTAAAATATGCTTCGTTACTGTGCTAAAAATATAAGATTCATTTTTGGGTTGACCTACTGCATTAATTACAGCTCCACACCCTTTAAGTAATTTGCGTATTGAAGCAAAATCACGTGCATCTCCATTAATGATCTCTATATTTTCATTTGTTATTTTGATATTATTAGAATTTCTTGTTAATATTTTTACTTGATACCCCTTATCTAGCGCTTCTTTTACAAGGAATTTCCCCGCTTTTCCGTTTGCACCCAAAATAGCTATTTTATTTGTACTTTCCAATATTAACCCCTCTTACTATCTATGATTTACTACATTAATCTCATATACACGTAAAAAAGCAATTAAATGCTCACAAGCTCGTTCACATGCTAACATTTTAAATATTTTTTGTTCCTCTTTCGTTTTATCATTTGCTTGATCTGAAGCAGCTTTTAAACATAAAAAAGGCTTCTTATTGATTTGACATACATAAGCAAATGCTGCGACCTCTTGATCAACCGCCAATGCTCCATATACAGTATGCAGTAAATATCTCATTTCTGAACTACGGATACGTTGATCTCCAGATAAAAATGTACCGAAATGAATCGGATCATAAGATCGTATTTTTTTTATTCTTCTTACAAGCGATTTTGTTGTTTCAATAGGTGCTGTTCTACCATTATATAAGTTAAAAACATCTTCACCCGAACCAGCAGCAGTGACATCGTGTTGTATTGCGTTCAGTGCCACTACAATATGACCATTTTTCACCTTATTTGATAAACTCCCGCATATCCCTGTCATAAACAACTCATCCGGCTGAAACTCACTAATTAATAATTGTACACAACTAGCACAACTTACCTTCCCAACACCAGTTATAACTGAAATAATTTCCAGATCATTTATAGTATGAAAATGAAATTCCCAAGCGGCTCTTTTTTCAATGCGTTCACTTGGATAAGATTGATGCAAATACGTAAGTTCAGGTTCCCAAGCGGCTACGATTGCAATACGTTTCATTACAAACTTCACTTCCCTCACTGTCATTTAAATAATTTATCTATGCTTTCTCTTTTATAATCTGGAATCCACTCTTTATATTTCTCATATAAATTTCGTATTGTTTCTTTATTCTTCGGAATTACTTCACTTCCTCTATCATCATGCATAAACATGATAATATCTTTTGTTGCATTTATGAGAAATACATCTGGATAAGAAATTTCTTTTTTTGCGTCCTAAACGAGGATAAAGATCTGGTAAATCTTCATGATTCGCCGCTTTAATAAGTCGTTTATACTTTATATCACCAGCGAAATATTTTAATGAAAATTGATATGTACAATACAAGTCAGTTTCTTCATCTTCAAATAAAAAAGTATTGTTTCTTGTCTTGTATGATATTTTAAATCTCTTTTTGAATAAATAGACTATATATTTATTTTCTGTGGATTTTTTATATTTCCCTTTTTAAGTCAATAAACATTTGCTATTAAAAACACTTTACCTTCTTTTGAAAATATATCTTCAAATAAGTGTTTATTATATGTATGGTACTAATGTAACCCCAGTAAATATTTCATTCATATATTCTTTTAACTGTATTTTATATTCTTTCTATTCTACAATTTCTTTTAACTGCCAATATGCATCTTCTAGCCAAGGGTGTAAAACTTTCAACGTATCTTTTCTATCCCACAAATATGAAATATATGCAAAAGCTGCATGTTCTAAAGATTTTTCTAACCCCTTTTTTACTTCTACTAAGTATGGTGGTGTCCCATTTTGATCCCATTCTATTTTATCAGCAACAAATAACACTAAATCCATCTTCGTTGCATGTTTACGCAGTGTGGTATGGCAACAAATTGCATCTAAAGTCTCTTCATCATGCACTTTAAATATCTCTTTTGCGATTACTCTCGAAAGTTTTTGATGAATAATCATTGGGAATTTTCGTTCTTCTTCTAATATCTCTATTCCAAATTCTTCAGCAACTACAATCCGTACTTCATTTGGAAAAATTGCACTAATATCATGTAAATATCCCGCAATCGCTGCTTTTTCTTCATCTTCATAAAACATTTTTGCAATTTTCCTCGCCTCATTTGCTACACGAATTGAATGTTTATATGTAGGCTTCTGATTATATTTTAATAAAAAATCTTTAATATCATTTTCTATTTTTCCAGTTGGAGAAAATGAATATATCTCCTTATATAACATAGTAAATCCTCCTTAAAACTAACTTTCAATATAATATATAATCTTAATATCCTTGTGTTTTGTATTCGTTATAAATGTTGTAATCCCTTTTTTAATACGTTACATGAAATTTTATACAGAATCATCGCTACAAGTACATAAATGTTTGATATTATAGTAATGTTAATGATTTGTAAGGAAAGGAACTACATAATGAATAAAAATATATTAATTATTGATGACGATAAAGAAATTGTTGAATTACTTGCTGTTTATTTGCGAAATGAAGGCTATAACATTTATAAAGCATATGATGGCGATGAAGCATTACAAATGATTTCTACATATGAAGTTGACCTTATGATTTTAGATATTATGATGCCAAAACGAAATGGATTAGAAGTTTGCCAAGAAGTTCGTGAAAATAATACTGTACCTATTCTTATGCTGAGTGCAAAAGCAGAAGATATGGATAAAATATTAGGACTTATGACAGGCGCTGATGATTATATGATTAAACCATTTAATCCATTAGAATTAGTAGCTAGAGTGAAAGCTTTGCTACGACGATCATCTTTCCAAAATGCCACTTCCCAAAAGAATGAAGATGGTATGATTCGCATTCGTTCTGCTGAAATACACAAACATAATCATACCGTGAAAGTAAATGGCGAATATATTAAGCTTACATCTATTGAATTTGATATTTTATATTTACTTGCGAGTAATACAGGAAGAGTATTTAGTTCTGAAGAAATATTTGAACGTGTTTGGAATGAAGATGGTTATGGTTCAAATAAAACTGTAATGGTCCACATTAGTAATTTACGAGATAAGCTTGAAACAGGAATGAACGGAGAAAAATTTATTCATACCGTTTGGGGAGTAGGCTATAAAATTGAGAAATGAAGCATTTGATATATTAAAAGATATCCCGAAATGGAAACTTATTTTTTGGCTCTTATTAGCTATTACACTCACTCCTATTACTGAATTAATTATATATCGCCTCGTTACGAGTGTAATTGAGAGTTCGCTTACGTTAAGCGAACTTGGTAAAGAATTCATTAGAATTTTTGGTTATGAAAAATATAAAGGAATAAAAGAATCTCTATGGATGATGATTGTCTCTTATTTATTTTTATTTTCTATTTTCTCATCCTACCTATACATTTTTTATCGTCATGAAAGAAAGCTTTACTATGAAACTTGTATAAAAAAAATGATAGAAGAGATTCGCTATATTGCAAATGGAAACTTCAATCATAAAGTTTCTATCGTAAACCATAATTATCTAGAAGAGTTAGCAAGCGGGGTTAATCAAATTGTTGAACAATTGAAAGTCTCGATTGATGAAGAAAGACAGGCAGAACAAGCAAAAAGCGAACTTATTACAAATGTATCGCATGATTTACGTACTCCACTTACCTCCATAGTTGGATACGTGAATTTAATCCACCATGATAATTATAGAGATGAAGTAGAATTACGTCATTATATACAAGTCATTTACGATAAAGTAACTCGTCTTAACGCATTAATGAATGATTTGTTTGAATATACACGTGTTCAAAATAAAGAATTAAGTTTATATTCTGTCCCTATTGATATTGTAGAACTTCTCGGACAATTAACAGTTCAATTTCGAATACAGCTGCAAGAGGCTAATATTGATTGTCGCCCCTTTTTCCCATCAAAGAAGTTAATGGTATTAGCTGATGGAGACAAATTAGTACGCGTATTTGAAAATCTAATTATTAATGCTATCGCTTACGGTAACGATGGTGATTATATTGATATTACTGCTTATGAAAGTAATAATATGATCGCAATCGATATAACCAATTACGGCCAACCTATTCCAAGTACCGATTTACCTCATATTTTTGAACGTTTTTATCGCGTTGAGAAATCGCGCTCTACAAACACTGGTGGATCTGGACTCGGATTGGCAATTGCAAAAAGTATTGTAGAATTGCATAAAGGAACAATCGAAGTGTATAGTGATGACAAAAAAACAACATTCACTGTAAAACTACAACCATATAAATGTTAATACAGCTTAATTTTAGGTCCAATTTCTTACGATATAAGAAATTGGACCTTTTATTTTCCAGTAACATCCAAAATTTAATAATCCTTTATAATTCTTTAGAAATTCTTTACCTTTTCTTTCTTCCTAATTAAGCATTCCTTTTTACAATATTATTATCGATGTCATAATAGGAGGATCGCTTATGCAATTCTTAAAAAAATTCACAATTTTATTATTATCTTTTGTTATTACTGCACTTATCGTTTTATATTTTTATCTTTATGTAAATGGCCCAATTATTCAAGCTAAATCAGCTATTTTAATAGATGCTCATTCAGGTGAAGTTGTTTATACAAAAAATGAAGAAACTCCTATACAATCGGCTACTTTATCTAAATTAATGACTGAATATATCACACTAGAACAACTGAATGAAGGAAATATACAGTTAGATGAAGTAGTAAAAATAAGTAACGAAGTTTTCCGAGCAGAAACGAGTCCTATACAAGTAACTTCGAAAGATAAAACGACGGTTCGTGATTTACTACATGCATTGTTACTAACAGGCAATAATCGTTCCGCACTTGCCCTTGCAGAACATATCGCTGGAAACGAAGATAAATTCACACAGTTAATGAATGAAAAAGCAAAACACCTAAAGTTATCACAATCATCTCCGTTTCTAAACGCTACTGGAATGAATAACGATACAAATAAACTTTCAACTACAACAGCAATTGAAGTTGCTAAACTAGCAACACAATTAGTAACAGACTTTCCAGATGTACTGAACGTTACAAAACTAACCTCTTACCAGTTCACCTTCAAAGATACGAAAGTTTTCAACACCAATAAAATGATATATTCCCTTAATAAAAACATTAAACACCAAGGTGTTGATGGCTTACAAACTAGTTTTTCAACTAATGGTAATTATAGTTTTGTCAGTACAGCAAAACGAGGAGATACTAGACTTATTTCAGTAATATTAGACGCCGAAAATGAAAACAGCACTTTTATTGAAACAAAAAAGTTACTTCAGTACGGCTTTGATCCTTCTTCATACTCTGCACTCCAAGCTTTTAAAGATGCTGTTACATCTTGGGCAGTTTTGCTTCAGTTTAAAAATTTGATTATACAAACATTGTTGATTTTCTTCATTATAACAATTTTAATGTTCTTACATATACGTCAAAGAAAATCCGAGGATTTCAACTAGGAAATCTTCTTATATATAAAAAACGGCTTGCATTTACAGTGCAAGCCGTTTTCTAAATCTATAGTCCTCTCCCAATTAAATTCGCTGAAACAGGCTACAACTTCTTTCCTTGAAATACTTTTGAATACATTTTAAAATCATCAACTTGTACATATTCCTCTATACATTTAACCATGAACGATCACTTCTCTCCGATAAAGTTCTTCTTCAATTTGATTAATTATTTCATCTATAGATAAAGCTCCATCCAAAACAATATCTGAATTTGGCTTTACAGTATGAAGCGCCTCCAAATAGGCTTTTCTAGCATATGTTATATAATGCTTTAAATCATTATGTATTTCACTCATTGCATCTTCTTTAAAATCTCGCAAAATTCTTCTAGCCATCGCAATATCTAAAGGTGTATCGATAAATATGGTTACATCAATGAATTGTCGCATTTCACTATTTAAGTATGCAAAAGGATAATCTAAAATAATATAATCTACATTACTATCTCGTATAAGATGCTGAATATCCTTAATTAATGGTGTGAGTACCCATTCATTATAATTTGCTCCATCATCAATCCATTTACAAATATCTGCAGGACAATTATCAAAGGTGTAGCTATCAAAATATAGTGCTTTTGAATTCATTAACTTATGAGTTAACCCTTCTGTAACAGTAGTTTTACCTCCTCCTGAAACAGCTGCAATTGTAATGATTTTCGTCTTTTTATTCATCATTTTCCCCCAATCCCCTTTTAATTAACATAATTATAGAAAACAATTATATTTTAGCTCTCCATTCATATTCTAACATACTCATTTCCCATAAATTCCAATACGTTTCCCCTACTTTTTTTGAATCCCTTAATAAACCTTCTTTTACAAATCCTATTTTTTCATAACAAGAAATGGCGGACGTATTAAAATCATAAACACCAAGCGTTACTCTATGTAGTTTTAATTCTTCAAATGCAATATGAAGTACTGCTTTCATCATATGTTTCCCTATAGAACGTCCTCGCATTTTCGTATCACCAACTAGTACTTTTCCAATTCTTGCAGATTTATTTATATTGTCTATTTGTCCAAGTGAAATATGACCAATTACTTCTTTGCTCTCTTCATCTATTACTTTGAATGCAAGTGTATTTGTACTTTCTATATATTGTTCTAATTGCTGATCATTTAAAGGATATGTAAATGCATTTCCTGACCATTGTATTAAAAATTCTTCGGAATCAATCCAATTTATTAATTGTTTGAAATCGGATCTTTTTAAGGATTCTAATTTAATCAACTCCATTCTCCTTTCATACACCATTCTATATATCCTCAAACTTATTTCTATATATAGAATATATTCTCCTTTTATACGAAATGAAAATAAAGCCATTCATAAGAATGGCTTTACAAAAAACATAACCTAATTATGCTATGTTTCCTATGTTAACAATGGTTCAATCGCTTCAATTTTACAAACTGAAATAATTACTGTAACTACGCCAGCACTATTAGCAAGCTTTACAACATCACAAGTAACTGAAGAAACAGTTCCTGCATAATTATTAGTTCCTGTTGTAATACGCACTGATCTGTTTACTAACTTTCTCAGCTCATCTCTAATTCCTTGTACACAGCAACAGTCACATGCCTTATTTTGCTCTTCATGTTCTTTTTTACACTCTTCAAAAACATCCCAACAATCATCCTGTTTGCCTGAACACTGTTTACATGAACACTTTTTTCTAGAATTACTATAACGAGATCCCAAAATCTCACCCCCTAGTCATTTCTATTAATATAGTATGTCCACTAGCTTCAAAGTGTATGAGGCAAAAACATAGAAAAGAAAAAACAAACTTTTGTACTAAATCTTTTTATTTTAATTAAAAACTAATCCATTACCGTTTCTACCTTTAATTTAAACCCTTCATTTATGTACAATTCCCAAAAAAATCTCTTTAGTAATTGTATTTAAAAATTTTAAACTGGCCTCCAATAATTTGACGCCAGTATGTATCTATAGAAAATATGAGTTAAAGCTATTTTTTAGAAAGATCTATCAAATTACTATTTAAATCTACTTCAAAACTTTCTTTCTATTACCAAAAAATATTCTATCTATTTGTTGTAATTTTTCCGCATTTACCGTTTCAAAAGTTATCCTATTTACATTTACTATTATTAATAAGTAGCATAGGAGGTGTAAATAGAATGTCTTGTATTGTTACAGGTTTAACACAGCCTCTTTGTTTAACGCTTGTTTATAATGTTTCATCGGGTATACTAATATCTTCTACTGTTGATTGTGGAAGTTGTACTCTAGAAACGGAATTCGATTATACTAGTAAGAATCTAGTTATTAGAGTGCCATTTACTGGTGAAGGTACTCTTATATTCAATGACAAATTCCAGGCAAGTTGCGTTACAACGAATTTAACTCAACCTTAGTCCAAGTAATTTTTCAGAGGAAATAGAAGTATAACTTCTACTTCCTCTCTCACCCTCCTAAATTAATAAACAAAACCTAAACTTTTTTCCCATATTAAATTTACAATTTAAAACATGTTGTACAATATTTTTTATTTCTACACTTTAACCTAATTTATTAACTCTTCCCCAAAATCGAACCCCCCTACATTTCATTTCCTATTAATAGAAAAGGAGGTTAAAATACAATGCCTTGTGTTTTACCAGGATTAACTCAGCCAGTTTGCTTAACCATTGTTTACAATATTTTATCTGGCACACTAATATCTTCTTCGATCAATTGCGGCGAATGTGAACAGGAAATTGGATTTGATTATATGAGTAAGAACCTAACAATTAAAATGCCATTCACCGTTGAAGGCTCAATTACATTTAATGATAAGTTTTTAGCTAGTTGCATTACAACGAACATAACTCAACCTTAATTAGATTTATAAATTTTTAAGAGAAGTGGAATTCCCTTTATATTAGTCATTTTAGACATACAAAATACTTAAAAAGTTAGATATATAAACCGTCTCATTGTTTAACTTCCATCTTCCGTTTCCTCACTTTTCTACCTTAATATTTCCACTCTTCTTTTTATCTTCTACTCTTCACTTATATTAGTAAATACAAAAATGAGCTCTAATTAAATAGAGCTCATTCCGAGTTTTATAATTTACTAGACTGCAACCCCTGAATAAACGGAACTACCTCAGGATTCACAAGTGACGATAAATCGCCTAATTCTTTTCCTAAATAAGCAGCTTTAATGACGCGTCGCATTACTTTAGAATTACGTGTTTTCGGTAAATCTTCTACAACGTGAATATCTTTTGGACATAATGCTTTTCCAATATGAGAGTTTACTAAACTCATTAATTCTTTCTTTAATTCTCCTGAGAATGTTACATTGTCTCTTAATACTACAAAACAATGACAAACTTCACCTTTTACATCATCTGGTACACCAATCGCGGCAGCTTCTATGACATCATTATGCTTCACAAGAATAGATTCATATTCAGCAGGTCCAATGCGTTTTCCAGCAATGTTTAGCGTATCATCTGAGCGTCCTGTAATAATATATTGTTCACCATCATAAACAACCCAGTCACCATGAACCCACTTATTTTCAAAACGTGACCAATATGTGTTCACATAACGCTCATCATCTTCCCAGAAACTTTTCGTCATACCAACCCAAGGTTTCTCTAAACATAATTCTCCAACTTCATCACGAATCGGATTGCCCTGATCATCGAGCACAACCGCTGCCATTCCTGGTAAAGAAGCGTTAAAGCTAATCGGTGCAATTGGTTTAATAAGGACGTTTCCGAAAATCCCACCAGAAATTTCAGTCCCGCCTGAATAGTTACAAATTGGTACATTACTTTTTCCAACCGTTTCAAATAGCCACATCCAAGGATCTGGATTCCAAGGCTCACCTGTTGAGGCGAATACTTCTAAACTCTTAAGTGAATGTTTATTTACATACTCATCACCTTTTGCCATTAACGCACGAATTAATGTTGGTGATATACCGAGATGTGTAATTTTATATTTATCAACTGTCTCCCATAAACGATCTGCCTCTGGGAAGTCCGGAACACCTTCATACATAACCATCGTTGCTCCATTAATAAGAGAACCGAATAGTAAAAATGGTCCCATCATCCATCCCATATCTGTTACCCATAATACGCGGTCACCTTGTTTAATATTCATTCCGAACCCCGCATCAAAAGCTGCCTTTAAGGGAAATCCAGCATGAGTATGTACTGTCCCTTTCGGTTTTCCAGTTGTACCTGATGTATAAATGAGCATTAATGGATCATCACTATGCATTTCTTCAGCATGTACAAATGGCTTTTCTTTTTCTAACGTACTCCATGAGAAATCATAATTATGCGGTGTAAAATCATTTCCTGCATGACGCACGATAACAACTTTTTCAACAGTTGGACAATGCTCACAAGCCTTATCTACTTCGTCTTTTAATGAAACAACTTTACCTCGGCGTGAAAAACCATCTGCAGTAATAATCATTTTAGATCCTGCCGCTTGCACGCGTGTCATGACTGCATCAGACGCAAATCCTGAGAATATTGGTGAAATAATTGCTCCGATTTTCATTACAGCTAGCATCGCAACAACTGTTTCTGGAATCATCGGCATATAAATTGTGACACGGTCACCTTTTTCAATACCCGCATGTTTCAAACCGTTTGCAACGCGACTTACCCAGCTATCAAGCTCTTCATATGTAAATGATTTTGAAGTTCCATTTTCCCCTTCATACTGAAGTGCTGGTTGTGTTCTTGTTTCATCGTCTGCAAGCCAGCGTGATAAAACCGATTCTACAACATTACATGTTCCGCCATTATACCACTGTGCAAACGGCGTACCATTTTCTAAATCTAGCACTTCTGTATAAGGTTTCATCCATTGATAGCCAACTGCTTTCTCAGCTTCTCCCCAAAACCAAGCTGTTTCTTCGATTGACTTTTTATAAAACGTTTCATAATCTTCATAGCCCAATGATTTCATCCAACCATATAAACGCGTTTTTTCTTTATACTCTTCTGTTGGAAACCAAACTGCTTGTTTCAATGTTTTCCCCTCCTTGACTTTTTGAGCAAGAAAGCCCTAAATAGGGCTTTTAAACTGGATAAACCGGATGTTTACGATCCGTAAATACTTGATATTTACTCATATACATTTCGAATCGTCCTTTTAACTCTTCTCTTAAATTGTTTGGATGAACAATACCATCAATGACCATCTCTGATGCTAAATGGTAAATATCAATATCCTTCTTATACTCTTCGCGTTTTTCAGCAATGAAGCTATCACGCTCTTCTTCTGGTAAAGCTGCAATCTTATTTGCATATACAGCATTGACCGCGGCTTCTGGACCCATTACCGCAATAGAAGCTGTCGGTAATGCTAGGCAGCAATCTGGCTCAAAGGCTGGACCTGCCATCGCATATAAACCAGCACCATATGCTTTACGAACAACGATAGAAATTTTCGGTACAGTTGCTTCACTCATTGCGGAAATCATTTTTGCACCGTGACGAATAATACCAGCACGTTCTACTTTTGTACCAATCATAAATCCAGGTACATCTGCAAGGAACAATAACGGAATATGATATGCATCGCATAAATTAATAAACTTCGCTGCTTTATCAGCTGAATCGTGGAATAATACGCCGCCTTTCATTCGCGGTTGATTTGCAATAATACCTACTGGCTTACCATCAATACGTGCTAAACCTGTAATGAGTTCTTGAGCAAATAATTTTTTCACTTCATAGAAAGAACCTTCATCAATAACTCTATTAATAAGATCTTTCATATTGAAAGGAGCATTTTGATTTTCTGGAATGATTTCTTCTAACGTTTTATCGAATTGTTTCGGTTCTTGAGGTGTAACCAATGGAGTCTTTTCTAAGTAGTTATTTGGAAAATATGAAATGTATTGTCTTGCTTGTGTAATCGCATCTTCTTCTGTCTTACATAAAACATCTCCGCATCCTGATACAGAGCAATGCATACGAGCTCCGCCCATCTCTTCTAAAGTTACCTTCTCACCGATAACCATCTCAGCCATACGAGGAGATCCTAAATACATAGATGCATTTCCTTCTACCATCATTACAACGTCACAAAAGGCTGGAATATAAGCACCACCAGCTGCAGAAGGTCCAAATAATAAGCATACTTGCGGGACTTTACCTGATAATTTCACTTGATTATAGAAGATTCTTCCTGCCCCGCGGCGCCCTGGGAACATTTCAACTTGATCAGTAATACGCGCCCCAGCAGAGTCAACTAAATAAAATAACGGAACACGTAATTTTTCTGCCGTTTCTTGAATACGTAAAATCTTTTCAACTGTACGTGCGCCCCATGAACCAGCCTTTACCGTAGAATCATTTGCCATTACGCATGCAGTACGACCATGTATTTTACCCGTTGCAGTTATAACACCATCAGCAGGTAATCCTGTTTGTTCACAATTTGCAAATAATGCATCTTCTACATATTCACCATTATCAAATAAAAGAGCTAAGCGATCTCGAACGAATAGTTTACCTTTCGCTTTGTTTTGTTCATGATATTTTGGTGCGCCGCCTTGTTTAATCGTTTCAACTCGTTCTTCAAATGTATTCGATTGTTCTTTTTGATCTATCATATTTACTCCCCCTTATACATTGGTGTGCGTTTTTCCTTGAATGCCTGTAATCCTTCTAATCTATCTTTCGTATGGATTACACCTTCATACGCTTGTTTTTCCATTTGTAATCCGGTATGTAAATCAACTTGAATACCGTTTGAAATTGCTTCTTTCGCTAATCGAACAGCAATAGGACCATTACTAGCAATTTTCTCTGCTATTTCAATCGCTTTCTCTTCAAGTAAATGAGGTGGTACAACAAATTCTACTAGACCATATTCTTTTGCTTCTTGTGCTGAAATACGTCTACCTGTATAAATTAATTCTTTCGCTCTACCAACACCAATTAATCTTGGCAAACGCTGCGTGCCACCTGCTCCTGGTATAATTGCAAGTGTAGTTTCAGTAAGACCAAGACTTGCAGATTCAGCCGCAAGTCTAAAATCACAAGCTAAACTTAATTCCGTACCACCACCAAGTGCGATTCCATTTATAGCAGCAATAACTGGCTGTGGTAATTGTTCAACCATTTCCATAGTAGTGCGAATCATACTAACAGCATGGCGAACTTGTTCTTCATTCATGCCAGCACGTTCTTTTAAATCAGCACCAGCACAAAACGCTTTTTCACCAGCACCTGTTAGAATAACTACACGAGTATTTGACTCTTCATTTATTTGAGTTAAAATGTTTTGTAACTCTTCTAATAAAGCTAAAGATAATGAGTTTGCTTGTCTTTCACGATCTAAGGAAATCTTTACAACGTGCGGTGTTACATAATCAACTGAAATGTTTTGTAATTGTAGCATCTTCTCACCTACTTATCGTTTTATGTTGAAGCGCTCTATACACATGACTCGGTAATTGGATATTTAATTTACTCTGAATAAATTGACTCGCTCTCAATAACTTCTCTTCATCAATATTCGTTTGGACCCCTAACTTATGGAGCATATGAACTAAGTCATCAGTTGCAACATTACCTGATGCTCCTGGTGCATATGGACATCCCCCAAGGCCACCACAAGAACTATCAAATGTTGTAATACCATATTCTAAAGACTTTACTACATTCGCAAGAGCCATTCCGTACGTATTATGGAAGTGCATTGCAAACTGCGAAGCATCATATTTCTTTAATAAATGCTCTAATACTCGCTCTACTTGTAGTGGATTTGCTACTCCGATTGTGTCACCAAGAGACACTTCATAAATGCCGTATGAAAATAGTTGATCACATAATTCGTCAACTGCTATGACGCTTATATCCCCTTCATAAGGACATCCAAATACAGTAGAAACATAGCCTCTTACTTTTTTCCCTTCGAATAATGCCTGTTTTGTTATATCTTCAATTACAACTAATGCTTCTTTAATTGATTTATTAATATTACTTTTATTATGAGATTCACTTGCTGATAAAAAAACATTCACCTCATCTACATTTTGCAAAAAAGCTCGTTCCAAACCATTTTGATTTGGAACAAGCGCTGCATATGTAACATTTGGGTCCCTTTTCAGCTCTGAAAACACATCATTTGCATCTGCTAATGCAGGGACCCATTTAGGGTGAACGAATGAGGAAACTTCAACGTACGATAATCCCGCCTCTGTAAGTAGTTGGATCCATTTTACTTTATCTTTTGTGCCAACAATCTTTTTTTCATTTTGTAAGCCATCACGTGGCCCGACTTCTTTAATGACAGCAAAATTAGGTAGTTTCAATTCGCTTCCCCCTATATCTCCCTATTCAATTTCTAGTAATACATCTCCTTCATTTACAAAATCGCCTTCTTGCACATTAATTTTCATAACTGTGCCAGCTTCTTCTGAAACGATTGGAATTTCCATTTTCATAGATTCCAAAATGACGACATCTTGCTCTTCCTCTACTGTATCTCCTACTCCTACAACAATCTTCCATACATTTCCTGCCATCGATGCATATACTTTCGTCATCATTTTTTCCCCCTTAGTATTGTTAAATCTTATTTTTTAACAAGTTGTTTCGTTACAAAACCCGTTGTATAAATACCACTTTTGAACACATCATCTTCCAATACTTGAAGCAGCATTGGCGTGTTCGTTTTAATACCTTCTACTTTTAATTCTTCTAGAGCATCATGTAATTTCGAAATTGCTTCTTCACGCGTTTCACCATGAGCAATGACTTTCGCAATCATTGGATCATAGAAAGGTGTAATCGTTACTTGATTCTCCAAAAAGTGATCAATACGTACATTTGTCGGAAGCGTTAAATTTGTAATTTTCCCAGGTGATGGGAAGAAAGTTTTCGGATCTTCTGCATAAATACGTGCCTCAATGGCATGACCACTACGTTTTACATCATCTTGTGTAAACGATAATTTTTCACCACATGCAATTAGAAGTTGTTGTTCTACAAGATCTAAACCAGTAATTTCTTCTGTAACTGGATGCTCTACTTGTAATCTCGTATTCATCTCTAAGAAATAGAAGTTCTTCTGATCATCTACTAGAAACTCAACTGTACCAGCATTTGTATACCCTAGAGCTTTGGCAGCTTGTACAGCAACTTCACCCATCGCTTTTCGTGTACCTTCATCTAAAAATGGTGAAGGTGCTTCTTCAATTACTTTCTGATTTCGGCGCTGTACTGAACATTCACGCTCCCATAAATACACTGTGTTACCATGTGTATCTGCTAAAAGCTGAATTTCAATATGATGTGCATCTGCAATATAGCGCTCTAAATACATTTCTCCGTTACCGAAGAAGTTTTGTGCTCTCGTTTTGTTGCTTTCAAATGCTTTGGTGAGCGTTTGCTCAGTTTCCATCAACTGCATTCCAATGCCTCCGCCGCCTGCGGATGCCTTCAACATTAATGGGTAACCAATTTGTTTAGCAATTTCAATTGCTTCTTCAGCAGTTTCAATATTTGTAGTAATACCCGGAACTACTGGCACATCTGCAGCTTGCATCGCAATACGTGATTCGATTTTACTTCCCATCTTCGTAATGATTTCTTCTGATGGACCGATAAATACGATTCCTTCTTCTTTACAACGAACCGGAAAAGATGGATTCTCAGATAATAATCCATACCCCGGGTGGATTGCTTCAGCATTTGTCTTCTTAGCTATTTCAATAATTTTTTCAAGGTTTAAATAGCTTTCTTGGACACGTGGCCCACCTACTAAGTAAGCTTCATTTGCCATTTTTACATGCAAGGCATTTTCATCTGCCTCAGAATAAATAGCAACAGTGCGAATGCCAAGTTTTTGACAAGTTTTCATAATACGAACTGCGATTTCCCCGCGATTAGCAATTAATATTTTTTGAAACATAGTGATTCCTCCTTTTTATCTACATCCTAAATGTCTAGCAATTACGAGACGTTGAATTTCAGAAGTTCCTTCACCAATTTCTAATAGTTTTGCATCACGAATATGTCGTTCTACTTCATATTCACGCATATAGCCGTATCCACCGTGAATTTGTACCGCTTGATTTGCAATACGACTAGCAGCCTCAGATGCGAAAAGTTTTGCCATAGCCGCTTCTTTACCGAAAGGTTTATCGTTATCTTTTAACCAAGCTGCTTTATGTACTAAATTACGCGCTAGCTCTACTTCAGTTGCCATATCAGCTAATTTAAATTGAATCGCTTGGAAATTAGAAATTGATTTTCCAAATTGTTGACGTTCTTTCGCATATTGCAATGCACGTTCAAATGCAGATTGTGCAATACCAACAGCTAATGCTGCAATTGAAATACGTCCTCCATCAAGTGTATATAAGAATTGTTTAAATCCTTTATTTACATCACCAAGAATATTTTCTTTCGGTACACGTACACCATCAAGTACGATTTCACAAGTATTAGAAGCACGTACGCCCATCTTATCGTAAGGGCTTGAGATCGTTAACCCTTCACTAGTAGTCGGTACGATAAATGCAGAAATACGTTTTCTACCATTCTCTTCAACACCGTTGACAGCGGTTACAATAATTGTATTTGCATACTCTGCATTTGTAATCCAACACTTCTCACCACTAATAACATACTCGTCTCCGTCTAATATAGCTTTCGTTTGTGTGCCACCTGCATCAGATCCAGCATTCGGCTCAGTTAGTCCGAAAGCACCTAAAGTTTTGCCTGATGCCATTGGAACTAAATATTTCTGTTTTTGTTCTTCTGTACCGAAATAATAAATTGGAGAAGCACCTAATGAAATTGTTGCAGCGTAACTTAATCCTGTCCCACCACAAGCACGACCAATTTCTTCAACTGCTAACGCGTACGATACTGTATCGCCACCTGAACCTCCATACTCTTCTGGGAATGGGATGCCTAATAATCCTAGTTCGCCCATTTTTTGAAATGTTTCATATGGAAACTCTGCAGTTTTGTCATAATACACAGCTTTCGGTGCGATTTCCTTTTCAGCAAAGTCACGTACCATTTCTTTAATCATTTGTTTTTCGCGAGTTAGAGTAAATTCCATTCCGCTACACACCCCTTATCGAATATTGAGTTTCGACAGCGTGCGAGTTTCTACTACAAACATTACGAATGAAAAGACAAGAACATTAGTTAGATAATTGTTATAATTCTGTCATAATTTAATTTTAAAACAGATTCTGTACTAATGCACAAAAAAATTCCTACATTGTTCTACAACAACATAGGAGTTTTCTTGTCGAATTATGTAATTTTATGTTTAATAATCTCTACCTTTACCTGAATCTGAAATCTCTACTAAAGCTTCAGGATATGGTTCGAAATATGTTTGTCTTAATAAATACTTTTCATCAAATCGAAGAGCCCATGATTTTAAAATTGCAAGTAAGCTACTAAGCGGAATTTTCTTTTCTATATACTTTTGTATTAAATTTAAAAAATGATCTTTTTCTTGTTTTTTCAGCTTTGTTTTAAAGTATCCAAAAATATGCTCACATACATTTACATTTGATGTATAGCGGGGTGTGCGCATAAATAATTCATATAAAGTCTTCTCATAATTTTCAAATACAACTTCAATCTTTTCATTTTTGTGATTTGCAATTATACGCCCTAATTCCTTTTGTTTCACCTGATTATATGCCATAAATAAATATTTATTATCCGACTGAAACGATACAAGATCTTTCATATTTTTATTATGTTTAATCATCTTGTAATATGCGATTGTAAATAGCCTTGTAAAGAAATGCTCTCTAATAATAAAATTCGACAATCTGCCTTCCTCTTCAATAGGAAGATGCGAAAATTTTTTTATTACTGCTCCGCCAAATAAGCCTGGTCCCTTTCCTTTTGCTGGCGCTTTTTCAAAACTAGAATAAATTTTCACATCACGCGTACCACAACTTGGTGAACGATTCTTTAAAATAAAACCATCCACATCCGATATCATTTGTAAAAAGTCATTTGAAAACTGCTCCATTTTTTCAGTTACATCTTCTCGTGTTGACGGTTGCACAAGTCTATTCTCACCATTTTCTTCTACAATTCGTATCGTTTCACGAGGAGTCCCTAATCCAATCTCGACTTCTGGACAAACAGGTATAAATGTAACAAATGGCTGCAAATTTCGTATTGTTACATCCGGAATCATCTCTCCATTATAACGACAAGCATCAAACTCTAAACATTTACTTACAACGATTGTAGGTTTTGCAAATTGTCGCATTTCATTACCTCCTTAATGCTAGTCCGTATAATATAAATTGTACTAAGATTAACATTTTAAGCAAAGTTTGATTCCTTTAATTTTATAATTGCAAATATAGCAAATGATATATTTGCAATCATTCAACTCTATTTTCTATAAATGCGCCCTCTATAATGACGGTTTAAATACTGTGAAACGAATAATATACACATACTCTGGAGAAATTAACACGTAAGAAAGGAGGGATCGTTATGAAGAAGAAATTATCATCTATTGTAAGTGTTTTAGCACTTTCTATTATGTTTTTAGGTACATCTGCCCATGCTGAATACGATGGAACTAATATGAATAGAGTTCATAACACTGACATTTCAACTCGAGTGAATGACAATAACTTAGACAGAGTTAATAATGATGTAAGAACTCGAAATGTAAATACAACAAATGATTTAAATGATAATCGTGATAGAAATAATAATTGGGCTTGGCTCGGTTTATTAGGACTAGCAGGATTATTAGGTCTTAGAAGAAGAGACAAAGAAGTACGTTAATTTAGAATGTTTTTAGTAAACAAGTACTTATTTATCAAAAATATAACAAATATAAATCGCCTTTTTAAAGGCGATTTATTATTTTACTTAAATGTAACATATGTAATTCATACTTCGACGATTAATTTCGTGGCGTTAATCCGTACAATATAAACTGAATCGTATTTTCAATTTCAGTTTCATCATCCCATTTTTCTTCAGGCAATAATAAAAACCGTGTTAATAATAAACCTAATACAGCTGATAAAGTAAGTCGTAAAACAGAAGATGGGGGCATTTCAATAATCTCCCCTTCTACTTGAAACTTTGCAATTAACTTTTTAAAATGGGAAAGCAACTCTGTTTCTACTAGTTGTTGTATCTCATTTTTCAGTTCTGGCTGAAATGGCACTTCTTGAATTAATATTTTTATCATTGGAAAATGCTTTTTTGCAAATTCAAATCTATTATGAATAATAACTCTTAGAAGCCCTTCATACGATTCATACTCCGATTTAAATATTTCCTTTGCGAAGGCTTGTACGAAAAATGGTGCAGCAAACTTTGTTAATGTCGGCATGACGACTGCTAATAATAAATCTTTTTTCGTTTTATAGTAGCGGAAGATTGTTCCTTCCGCTACACCAGCACGCTTTGCAATTTCACTTGTTGAAGTTGAAGCATATCCTTTTTCTCCAAACATATCAACAGCCGCCTCTAATATACGCATTTGACGTTCATTTCGTTTATCTGTGTTAGTTGCAGCTATTAATTCCTCCAGCCAATCTTTCTGCATTTATAAAGCCCCTTTTTGTCATTTTTATATTTTGCGATGTTTCTTTAAAGCAAATACATTTCCTACTGCAAATAATATTGAAAAAAGTAATAATACGGTAAGATCTAATGCAATCTCTGTAAATCCTTGATTTCGAATCATCACCTGTCTCATTGCGTCAGCGCCATATGTGAGTGGAAATAATTTCCCTAACATTTGAAGCCACTTATTCATCGATTCAATTGGAAACAAACCCGAAAAGAAAATTTGTGGCACAATGACAAGCGGTATAAACTGGATCATTTGAAATTCATTATTTGCGTATGCCGATAAAAACGTCCCTAAAGTTAATGCCGTTAAAGAAAGCATACATGTAATAAGTAGCGTTAGCCATATGGAGCCAGCTACATACAAGTCTAAAATGTAAACTGAAAAACTTACGATAATAATGGATTGTATAAATGCAAAGATCCCAAAACCAATAATATATCCTACAACTATTTCCCATCTTTTAATTGGAGTTGATAATAACCTTTCTAAAGTACCACTTAAACGTTCTCTTACGAAAGATACCCCTGATAAAATGAATACAAAGAAAAAGGTAAAGAAACCGATTAATACAGGACCAAGTCCATCAAACATTGTAAAGTTTTTAGAGCCATGTAAATAATTCACTTCAGGTTTCATAATCGATATATCGTTCTTCTCTGTACTTTTTTGTAATATTTGAAGTACAGCACGATTTTTTGACGAATCGCTACCTTCTAATACAATATTCATTTTTCCATTTTCTAAACGAATGACTGCATCTACCTTTTGATTTTCCAGCTCAGACATTGCCTTTTCTATATTATATTCATAAATTGACGCTTCCTGATTTTTCATCACTTTTACTAACTGAGCGGGCATATCAACAACAGCAATATGCGGTACATAGTCTTTTTGTGTAAACACTAGCGACAATAACCAAAGTAATAACATAGGTGCCCCAAACATCATCGCTAACGAACGTTTATCTCGAAAAAATTGGCGAATAATACGAATGATTACACCGGTAACTCTCATAATTCAGCCACCTCTTCCAACAAAAAGACATCTTCAATCCTTCCTGATGATACCCGCTTTTTCAATTCTTCAGTTATACCAGTCGCAACTAGCTTTCCTTCTCTAATTAACCCTAGGCGTTCACAAAATTCAGCTTCGTCCATAATGTGTGTCGTTACAATTATCGTTGTGCCTTTCTTTTTCAAATCATAAAATTTTGCCCAGATTGTTTTTCTAAGAAGCGGATCTATCCCCACTGTTGGCTCATCTAAAATTAATATTTCTGGTTCATGAAGGAGTGCTATTGCTAATGATAAACGCTTCTTCATCCCGCCTGAAAAATGCTGCACTTGCTTTTTCATATGTTGTGATAATTGTACAAGGTCAAAAACTTCTTCAATTCTTTCTTTTTTATGCTTTCCCTTTAATCCGTACATCGTTGCCATAAAATCTGCATTTTCATATGCTGATAGTTCTTCGTATAATGCATCAGCTTGAGCCATATAACCAATTCTTTTCATTTCATTTAAATTAGGCATGTTCGTGTTGTAAACAAGCACTTCACCTTCCGTTGCTTCGTTAATACCTGCAATCAATTTAATAAGAGTCGTTTTCCCAGAACCTGAAGGCCCAACTAAACCAAATATCTCTGCTTTTTCAACTTGTAATGAAAGATTGTGTAAAACTTCTTTTTTCCCAAAACTTTTTGATACAGTCCGTAAAATAATGGCAGGCTGCTTCACGTATTCTTCCCCCTTCTCTAAAATGAGTGAGTACTCACTTTTATTTTACTCTTGCGTAATTATATGTCAAACTTCATTGATTAGTATGGTTTTCCGTCAATAATATTAAACAATGAAACAGAGTCGACATTAGAATATCCTTTCTTAAAGTCGACTCTGTTTCATTTAAATTATATAATTTGCTTTACGTTTTTAAATTCATATATTTCCTAATTCTAGCAACATCTAAAGAATATTCGATAACTAATTGCTGTAACGGTAATATAACTGTGTCGGGATATAAATGTGCATATTGTAATGTTTCTGCATATTTTTCTAATCTTTTTTCTAAATACTTTATAATTTGATCAGGATGAGTTACTAATAAACATTTACAATAATAATGTATTTGTTCCTCAATCGCCGTATACTCTTCAATTTCGTATTCTTTATGCATGTGTACACCCCTTTAAGTTTTTTACATGAATTACTTATCACACTTTTCACTCGACAAATTTTAAGTTTTTTGATTATTTACACTATAACAAACACTGAGGGTCAAATTTTGTTACTTTATGTAACGTAGAAAATTTTTAACAAAATTGTAATGTTTACTCCTGCAAAATACAGAAAGCCCCTTTACTCATTTTTGTATAAAAAAAATCGTACAGCTTAATTTAGCTGCACGACTACAATTTCTGGCCTATTCAAAATCCTTTGCGGAATGATACTATTTCCTAATCCTCTACTCACTACCATTGATGTATTTTGTTCTACATATAAACCCGCTGTATATTTAGGTAAAACACCTTGATTTGGCGCAACTAATCCTCCGATAAATGGCAATCTAACTTGCCCTCCATGAGCATGACCCGATAATACTAAATCTAGTTGCTCATCAGCGTATTCTGTCAAAAATTCAGGCCTATGGGATAATAATACATCAAATGTATTTGGAGGCATTTCAAATTTCGCTTTTAAAATTGCATCTTTTACAATATTTCCTTCATCACGGTTTCCAGTTACAAACTCCGGATCATCAATACCTAGCAAATTTATTTCTTGCTCCCCCTTTCGAATGCCTACATGTTCATTCCTTAAAACATTGACATCATATTTCTTCAACTCTTTTTCTAAACGGTTATACTTTCCAGACCATTGTTCATGGTTTCCTGTCACAAAATATACAGGATACTCCTTTACAATTTCTCGTATTAATTGCATACTAACTTCTGCATCGTATGATTTACTGTCAATTAAATCACCCGTAATCGCAATAATATCTGGGTCTATGCTTTCAATTTTTTGAATTAATACACCTTGCTTATTGCCAAATTGTTTATTGTGTAAGTCTGAAATTTGTAGAATTTTATACCCTTTAAAAGAGGAGGGTATTTTACTAGAGGTTATTTTAACCTCAGTTATACCTATTAAATTGTTCTGTAAATATAAAAAAGTAATAAAAGCTACTAATATGCCAATAAACAATATGATTCTATTAATATTTCTCTTCATATTCTCTCCTTTTATTTTTATAAAACACTTATTTTATGTTAACAGAATTATATGATACATTTTTGATTTTTTATTGAATATAGTACAGTACATGAAATTTCATATCGGATACGTCATATATATTTATTTTACCGTCATCCTCTTAATAATAAAAATACAAAAACGATTCTTTTCATACGAAAAAGAATCGTTTTCTAATTTTATATACCCAACAACATATGGTAAAAAACTGAAATAACTAAGAGATTATTATTTAATAGCATCGATTACAACTTCAGCCGCCTCTTTAATTAGTTGATTATCATAGGTAGCCTCTTTCTCATATTTACTAGATAAAATTGCGATAATAATAGGTGATCTATTTGGTGGCCAAACGATAGCAATATCATTTCTTGTCCCGTAACTTCCTGCACCTGATTTATCTCCAACTACCCAGTCAGTTGGTACACCTGCACGAATAAGTTTGTCTCCTGTCGCATTTCCTTTCATCCACTCTGTAAGTATCTTACGTTTTTCAGCAGGAAGTGCATTTCCGACCGTAAAAGCTTTAAGATTCGTAGCAATTGCTTTTGCTGTACTAGTATCACGAATGTCTCCTGGAATAGCCTCGTTTAACTCTGTTTCAAAGCGATCAGACATAGTAACCCGATCCCCCATCTTTCTAAGCGCTTTTTCATATCCTTTCGGTCCGCCTATTTTATGAAATAAAATGTTCCCTGCAGTATTATCACTATAACGAACAGCAGCCTCCGCAATTTCTCCTAGTGTCATTCCAGTATCTACATGTTTCTCTGTAACAGGTGAATAATCCACTAAGTCTTCTTTCGTATAAGTAATAACTTCATCTAATTTCTTAGTAGAGTTCTGTTGCAGTAATACCCCTGCCGCTAAAGCCTTGTAAGTTGATGCAAAGGCAAACCTTTCGTTAGGTCGATAAGCGATTGTTTGATTTGTACCAGTATCAATCGCATATACACCTAATCGAGCATCAAATTTTTTCTCAAGTTGAGAGAACTCTTTATGCGTCGCCTGATTTTTATGTTTCACTTGTCCAGTCTTTTCTTTCGCTTCAACTTGCAATGGTCCTCCTGTAAAAGCTTCTAGGCTTGTAAGACTTAAACCTAATATACCAACGCATATTCCTATTTTTAGCAGCCTCTTGTTTTTCAAAATCATCATTCCTTTCAAATTCTTAACACTTTTTTTACTTACATATAATAGACAATCACCAAAATAAATTTGTTCCATAATCTAAAAAAATTTTATAACTAATATCGGTGTTATTAACAAAATAAAGAGTAGCAACTATGATCGACGCTACCCCTTATTTCACACCTCATCTTTTTACTTATAAATGCTTTATATAAAATAGGGTCTCTTCCCCTGAGAAAAGTACACAAATTTTACTAATTTTGATTAGGACTATCTGTACTAGCACCCTCACCATGTATACGTTGCTGTTTTAAATCAAAATATGCATCTAAAACTTCCTTTCCAATTATAGAATTAATTCCACTTTTATCATTATGAAGCCACGGAACTACTACTGAGAATGCTACTTCTGGATTATCATATGGAGCATATCCAACTAACGTTAAGTTGTAACATTCCATACGTTCTCCTTTTGCATTTCTACCAATTGGATCATCTCCACCATACACAGTTTGAGCTGTCCCTGTCTTTCCTGCTGGTTTATATGGAGCATTTTTGAAATGCTTTACGCCAGTTCCATCCCCTTCTTGGAATACCCATCTAAACCCTTCTTTTATTCGATCAATATATTCTGTCTTCATATCAATCCGATTTAATACGACAGGCTCTATAGAGCGAATAACTTTACCAACCTCTTCTTTAATTGATTGTTCTCGTATTTCTTGTACAATTTGAGGTTGCATTCTATAACCACCATTCGCAATCGTTGAAATATATTGAACTAATTGCAACGGCGTATACGTATCATACTGACCGATGGAAAAGTCTAGTAAAAATCCAGGTTGACTATCTACTTTTCTCGTTTGTCCAATTATTTCATTCGGTAAATCGATACCTGTTGGGACGCCTAAACCAAATTGCTTGAAATAATAGCGCATCGTATCAAATGCTCCTTGTTTAATATCCAATGAGCCATTTGGTACGTAATTAACTCCCGCAATTTTTAAAGCTGTCTGGAACATGTATACATTCGAAGATACTTGTAAAGCTCGTAAATCATTAATATTACCAAATCCAGATACATTCCACGATTTCTTAGCTTGTGTACCTTTAAATTTCATCGGTGCATCATAAAATTGATCTCCTGGATGTATTGCTCCTGTCTCATATCCAGTTAATAAAGTAGCACCTTTTACAGCAGAGCCTAGCTCATACGAAGTTGTCATATTGCCTAATGCCAAATCCTCAATCTCTAGTACTCCTTCTTTTTCTACAATCTTTTTGCCTGCCATAGATAAAATCTGTCCGTTATTTGGATTCGTCATGACGACAAAAGCTCGATCGAGTAGCGGCTCTGAACTCTTAAAAGCTCTCAAGTTTTTCTCTATACTTTCTTCCACTTTCTTTTGTAATTCCATATCAATCGTTAATGTTAAACTTTTACCACTTTTTCCTTTAGCGATTACTTCTGTATTCATAATGTTTCCTGATTTATCAGTAATGTTTTTCACTTCTTCTTTTGTGCCATGTAATACATCTTCATATCGTTGTTCAATATAACTTTTTCCGACACGGTCATTACGGTTATATCCGCGTACCAAATAAGAATCTAAGTTTTCTTTCGGCAGACCTTCTTCACTACTCGTAATATTACCTAATACGGAACGAAACAAATTACCATTTACATAATTACGTTCCCAATCAACCGTTGCATCTACTCCTGGAAAATCCGCAAGATTTTCACTTATCCGCGCATACTCCTCATCTGTTACATCTTTTTTAATAATTTGTGGTGTTAGTTGATAACCTGAACTCATTTTACTTTTAATAGCTAACACCTTTAAATCTTGTTCTGTTAACTCACCCAATTCTACTTCTGTAACGCGACTTCGTCTTAAATCTTCTATTTTTTTATCTAACTCTTTTCCCTCTATTCCCTCTTCTTTAAACTTTTCTATATCTTTTTTAGCAATCTTTGTATCCGCACGTTTCGTATTCAACTGCATCCAAAAATCTTTTTTGTCGATATCAGTTAATTTATTAATATCTTGTTCAGACATTTCAAGTACTTTCGCCAAGTCTTTTGCTGTTTTTAAAATATCGTCACTCGTAATCCCCTTCACCCTGGTATACGTAATTGTACGAAGAGACTTATTATTAACGACCGTTTTCCCTTCTCGATCTAAAATCTGTCCACGCGGAACTGGAATGCTAGTTGTTGCATTTTGACTGTTTTCCACTTGATTCTTATAAGCCTCTCCCTCAACGATTTGTACTTTTCCTAGCTGCATAATAATAGCTGAGAATAGTAAAAATATGCAAAGGAACATGATATTTAATCGAATAGATATATATGTCTTCTGCTTCTTTCCTTTTTGTTCTTTCATAAATCCTCCATATAATTCTTCTGGAACTTCTCACTAATACTTAAACGTTCCCTATATATTACAAACCATTATTCGGTTATAAATAATGTCTTATCTTTTTTTCTAAATCCTTGTAAGTATCAATTTCTTTTGGTATAGCCGCGTAATTGATAAATCTCCCTTCCTTTTTTTTCTCTAGTTTTTTGTCGCTTGCAATGTGACTCATACTATATTTACACATAGGCTGGCTAGTAACTTTTCATACTGATTATTCCTTTCTTCATGCTGTAGTACTTAATAGACAATCTAAATAATAAAGTTGTTCCACATTTACAAAAAAAATAATTAACTATAAGATGAAGTAGGCTACAAAAGGGAGGATTTTATGTTACATACAAAAATAAAAAAATGGGGATTTTTTGCGGTTCTTTCTATTGTAGGTTTGATTTTACTAATTTTATTTAAAATCAACTTCATTTCAGTTACTATCGCAACTTCTTCAGCCGAAAGAGGAAAAATCTTTGATCAAAATGGTGTAATACTAGCTACAAATAAGAAAGTTAAGTCTCTATATTGTACTTCTAATGATGAAAAGTTATCGAAACAAGATACATCAAATACATTAGCTTTTTTCGATCAATTTTCAAGTAAGTTTCAACATGATATTTCTTCAGAGAGCATAAAATCTCAATTACAACAATCTTGTAAAAAACAGACTATGCATGATATACCGTTATACTCTGATATAGCTGAGAATGAACTTGCATTCATAAACAAAAACAAACCGAATAATGTAATAATTAAAGATGAATGGATTCGATATTATCCTAAACATGAAATTGGTTCACAGGTAATTGGGTATGTAGAAAATAACCTTAATTCAAAGCATATGCCAGTTGGAAAAAGTGGGATTGAGTTGCAATATGAAGATGATTTAAAAGGAAAACCGGGTAAAACTCTTATTTTTAAAATGAATAACAAAGAGTTCTTATGGAACATTCAAAAAGTACAAAAAGGTAAGGATATCAGGCTAGCTTTAGATTCTAAATTGCAACAAAAATCAGAGGAAGCATTACGATCGCAAATTAAGAAATTACCTGATGCTAAAGCTGGTTATGCTGTAGTGAGTGATGCAAAAACTGGCGCAATTTTAACTATGGCCAACTCAGCAGTTTTTGATCCAAATATATTACATACTCATGTATCAACTAAAATAGATAACTTAAAATCACTTTCGCAAAATAAAGCAATTCAAAAATTAAAGTATGGTGAATCTTATGTAAATATGGCCTCTACTATAAAGCCACTTACTATTTTAATTGGATTAAACGAAAAACTTTTTCAACCTGAAGATACGTATTTAGATAACGGTACTTTTGAGTATGATAATCAAAATAACATTACAAATGCACCCGGAACACCAACAGGTGAGATTACACCGAGGCAGGCTATCATTAATTCATCTAACACATTTATGACAGCAAAAGTAGCTCTTCCATTATTTAACCAACATAATGGCAATATAGAAAAAGTGGCACATATATGGACAGATTATTTAATACAATTCGGCCTACGTTCTAAAACCGGGATTGATTTACCCTTTGAAGAAGACGGTCAGTATGAATTCCATCCTTCTAATAAGTTTGAAAATGGAATCTCCGCTTTATTAAATGCCTCGTGGGGCGGAAATGAAGTGCATACTCCTCTTCAACTCGCTCAATATGCAGCAACTTTAGCAAGTAAAGGTGATAAATATAAACCACAAATGGCAAGTGCTATTATTGGTCAAGATGGTAAAGAAACAAAAAAGTTTAAACCAATTTTAGAAAGTTCAAATCGTTACCCAATGAACTTTTGGAGTGTCGTACAAGGTGGAATGAGTCAAAATATAGAGGAGATTAAAAAGTTGCCCTTTGACGTCGCTGGTAAAACAGGTATTACAGGTTTTCCGAATGAGCAAGCAAGAATGATCAATCATTCTCTATTCATTGCATATGCTCCTACCGAAGATCCACAGATTGCCGTTTCTGTCGTTATTCCTGGAAGTAATTCAGAAAAAAACATTGCTGCTCTCGTTACATCAGAAATTTTAGAGTCCTGGAATACTCTTCAAAAAGAGAATAAAAACAAAAAGGAAGGTTCATTAAAGTGAACCTTCCTTTTTTACCAAATAGAATCTATATTTATTATTTTCCATTCACCTTCATTATTCTTTTCAAACATAAATGAGTATTTAATGTCAGTTAAAACATACTCTTTTTGTACATATCCAGTATTACCGTTAATTGTCGATATTTTTATATATTCATCCTTCTGCGCTTTTTCTGGAATCCAAGCTTTTACCATTTCATTAGATACTTCATATAAAACTTGTGATTCTCGCTTTGGTTCAGCTAAAATTTTCGTTTTATTTCCAGTAACAGTTGCATATATAAAATGAGGTTGCTTTGGTTGGTTACTTTCTGTCAATCCACTTGGTACTTTATATACATGTTTTGTATCATTTGCAAATTCTCCCCCCATTGTAAGTGCGACTTGCAACTCATGAAAAATATCTTCATCAAACTTCAATTCATCCTTCTTATAACTCTTCCCTTTAAATTGAACTTCATCTTTTAACGCTTTATACAATTCATTTTTATTTTTTACATTTGTACTTTGATATAACTCATTCATGAATTGTTTTAATGTTGGATCTTGAGCAGACTCATCTTTTGTTTTAGGCTTAATTTGTGTACTACTTTGTACCGGTGATTTATTATTATCAAGCCAAGGTTGTTGAACAATAAAAAATAAAAATGTACAAGCTAAAACCACAACAATTGGCAATGCTTTTTTACGAAATCTTCTTGTTTGTTTTAGAGAGCCTCCCTCATTACTTTCATATATAGATTGCTTTATTTTATAAATATATTCTTCTTCGTTTTTACGGTGTTCCATTGGGCCTTTTTTTAATTTTCTATACCAGTCAGGATTTTGTTTATTGTTCATCACTACTACCCTCCCCTATTAATTTTGAAACCTTACTTCTTGCTCTACTTAATCTAGATTTTACAGTTCCAATGGATACTCCTAGTGTTTCAGCCATTTCTTCATAAGATAGTTCATATTTTGCGTCCAATATTATTATTTCACGGTGCTTTTTAGGTAGTTTTAATACAACTTTCCACACATCATTCATTTCTTCTTGCTTAAAAAACTCTTGTTCTGCCGACAGAGTTTGTTTATCGTCACTAAAAAATCCTACTAAAGATATTCTTTTAAAATAAGATGATTTCAAATAGTTTATTGCCGTATTTCTTGTGATTTTTAATATCCACGTTTTAATAGATGACTCCTTTCGAAATGAATTCCAATTTTTAAATACCTTTATAAATACATCTTGCGTAATATCATCTGATAAGTGTGGATCTTTCGTAATAATAAATGAATAATTCCATACATCTTGCCAATAGTCTTTTATAACATCGTCCAGCTCATCATGATTAAACTTTTCAATAAACGTCTGTTCCAATTTCCACACCTCAAACTTATTTGAATAAACATAAAACTACCCTCACTTTTATTATGGTTTCAATATATAGACAAGATACAAGTTTCATTTGTTCCATTGATTATTTTTTTCAATAGTAGAAATCTTAAATAATCACCAATATATTCTCTTAAATGACAAGTTCCATAATATCACATTTAAAACGATAGAATTTGATTTAAACAATGAATATAATGAGGCATTAACTCCCTAGAACTACAACAAAATAGAAAAAGCATTCTCAATTAGGAAGAATGCTTTTTCGAAACTTAATTCTTCATTTTTTTCGCAATTTATACATTTGAGTTAAGCAAACAATGAATGTAGTAAAAGAATTTACTTTATAATTAAGTATTATTTCTGAAAAACATGTTTTACTTTTTCACCTGGAACGTTACTTCCTCCTCTTCCTTTTACATCTTCAATCATCATGGTAACAATCATGTCTGGCGCATTTGCATCGAAAGCTGCGAACCATCCAAGTTCTTTTCCGTCTGCTTCTTTCGACTCTTTCAGTTCTGCTGTACCGGTTTTACCAGCAAGCGTTACACCATCAACCTTTGCAATTCTCCCTGCGCCATCAGGTTCATTAATGACTTTGATTAATGCACTCTTTAATATCTCTTGACTCTTTTTAGAAACCACATTTTCTTTCCAATTCCCCGCTACTTTTTCTTCTTTTAAAAGATGGGGTGACGGAATATTCCCTTCATTCACAATCGGTGCATATGTTAATGCTAAATGAAGTGGTGTCATTAATACTTGTCCTTGTCCGTATCCCGTGTCTGCTAGTTGAATATCATTTTTTATCCCATCCCTTGCAATAATTGAAATAGGAAATTCATATTCAATTGGTAACTTTTCATGAAAACCATATTTCTTCAGTTCATTTACATACTGAGTTTTTCCTATTTTCAAAGCTTGTTGAGCAAAATAAATATTATCAGAGTACTTCATTGCCTTGTCAAAATCAATTGGATTTGTATCCTTCACACGTGTTACATAATAATTTCCCCAAGATGAATCTTTTGTCCAATTCAATCCTTGAATATTAAATTCTTCCTTAGGATTTATTACGTTTGTTTCCAAACCAATTGCACCTGTAATCGTTTTAAATACGGAACCTGGTACAAATGCTTGTGTGAAGCGATTCATCATTGGTAGTTTCGCGTCGTTAGTCCACGCTTCTCTTTGGGCTTTTGAGGTTCCTCTAACTATTATATTTGGATTATAAGCAGGGCTACTTACAAGTGCGATTGTTTCACCCGTTTTAGGATTGATTGCTGCACTAGATCCTGCTTCATTTCTCATCTCATTAAAGATTTTTTCTTGAATTGCAGCATCAATTGTTAACGTAACATTTTCCCCTGTCTTCGCTTCTTTTTTTGCTACGTTTTTCATCTCTTTCCCATTCTCATCTTCTATAAATACGCGTCCACCCTTTTCACCACGTAATTTTTTCTCCAGTACTTTTTCTAGACCTGTCTTACCTATGAAATCATCAGCTTGATAACCTCTTTTTTGAAGCGATTTTAACTCCTCTGCATTCACCTTTCCTATATATCCTGTTAAGTGTGCCGCTGCTTCTCCTAATGGATACGTCCGAATATTGACTGGGCGAGATGAAACTCCTTCTAATTCAATATAATCATTCTGTCTAGTTCCTTCTTTTAAAATGCCTATTGGTACAAAGGAATTTGGTTTTATCCATTTCGCTGTAAGCTTCTGATCGACCTCTTCTATAGACATGTCCAGTAACTTTGCTACTATTTCTTTTGTTTGCGCCGCCGTTTCGCCTAGTTTCTCTGGAATAATTCCAACCTCAGTCGCTTTACCATTCGTTGCTAGACCTTTCCCATTTCGATCGTATATTTCCCCGCGTTTTCCTTGTTCTGTTTGCATACGTACTTTATAATCTTTTTTCATACCTGGAAAAATGAAATCTGGTGTCCAATCTATTTTCCAAGATTCCTTTTCTTTCACGAGTTTTGCTTCATGGATAAATGAAGCTGGTCCTCCATCCGTATCCATCTTAACTTCAAAAAGAAAAAGTTCTTTATTTTTCA
Organism: Bacillus sp. FSL W8-0519; assembly: GCF_038005585.1. Lineage (NCBI taxonomy): Bacteria > Bacillati > Bacillota > Bacilli > Caryophanales > Bacillaceae > Bacillus > Bacillus sp. FSL W8-0519. The sequence continues at coordinate 2,459,312 of NZ_JBBOTL010000001.1, read as the reverse complement.
TATTCTCTCCTTTCGTTTTAACTTTTAAATTCTTAACGCCAATACCTTCATAAATTTTTTGGTATTTCTCTGTGAATTCCTTTTTAGAAATTGTTTTTTGAGCATGTTCTGATAAATCATCATACATATTTGCAAATTTTCTATCATTCCATAAATTTATATATTCTTCAAATGCTTGTTTTGGCGATTCGTTTTTATTACATCCTACCAACATCACTGCAAAACAAATGAAAAGCAGCATCCATAATTTTTTCAATTCAATCTTCTCCCTTAGTTAAAAATGTTTTTTCTTTCTTTATATATAAAATGAAAAATGTTTTAACGCTTAATTGACAATGTAAGTAATGAAATTGTTCCATATCTACACTAAAAATTTAATTTATGGTTAAGTTGGATTAGAAGAGAGAAGTTTTTAAGCTCATACAAGCAGTAGAAGCGGATATAATTAATGAACTTTATTATGAGTATTGTTTTAACAATTTCATTTAAAATATCTCTTAGTTCGGGTTCTCCAATTCTACTTTTTTTGTATATATTTGATAAAAAAAGAACCCTTATACTAAGGGTTCTGCAACAGAAAATATCAAAAATATAAACAATAAAAGAATTACTTAAAGTATAATTTATAGGCACCCTATATACTTCTTTTCGTTTCAAAAAACCCCTGCGCTGTTTGCGACAAGGGTTTAGCTCATTCTAAAGCTTATTTAGAAGAGTCATGTACAGGCAAACTATTAAAAATCAATTCAGCAACTTTTACATACCCTTTTGAATTTGGATGAATGAAATCTGTAGACCAAAGCGTATTGTCATTAACTAACGGATGACTCCAAAAGTCAACATGATGAAGCTTATACTCTCTACTCAGTGAACGTATAACATCATTTGCCTCTAATAATTGTTCTTTTATTACTCGTTTTTTTTCAGAAGCAAGAGGAAGCCTTACTGTAAAATCTGGAAGATTTGCTATCATAATATCGGCACCTGTTTTACTTAATTTATCTATCATAAATTCCATATCGTTCTTATATGTTTGAAGGTTCCAACGTCCTTTTAATACATCGTTTGCACCCGCAATTAGACTAACCAAATCTGGTTTAAAAGCTAATGCTTTTTCCAATTGCTGTGAGCGAATTTCTTTCGTTACTAACCCGCGCTTTGCAAAATTGGCATATTCTATATCGTTTACACACAGTTGAACAAAATGATCTACCCAACTTTTTAATGTAATTCCCTCAATTTCATCCCCTATCCCCTCTGTAAAACTATCACCAATCGCTACAAATCGCTTCCACATATGTATTCCCCCTTTATTATGAACCATATTTATACTATACAATAGCTCACAACGTAATTGTTATTTCTAAATGGTTTTCGATTTCAATTAAATTCCATAGGAGATTTTTAAAATAGAAAAGGATAAATAGATAAAAATATTTCACATGAACAAAACATGAAAACCTACTTACTATACTCATACCAAATATAAAGTGAAACTTTAATCAATCGAGGTTGCATTCCTTCCCAACTGATTATTAGCCCTTACCTATCAGGATATCCATTAATGTGGGATAAACTTTTCATAATCAAAACTATTAATTTTTTACTACAAAAAACTACATCCTATATCGGACGTAGTTTTCCTAACAGATCTATCTAGGTTTTACTTCTTTGTTATAAAAATCATATAATAATTTAATAGATGAACTAGATAATATAGACATTGCCTTCTCAACTAATTCTCTATCCCAATCAAACCAACGCATTTCCATTAGCATATTTATTTCAGCATCAGTGAATCGTTTCTTTATTTCCTTAGCAGGATTTCCACCGACTATTGTATATGGCGGAACATTTTTACTTACAACAGATCCTGCTGCAACGATTGCACCTTCACCGATTGTAACGCCAGGCATAATAATAGCATTCATTCCAATCCAGGCATCACTTTTTATAATTGTATCGCCCTTCGGTTCATATGAATGTTCAATTTTCTCAACGAATGGATATACTGTAATCCATTCTGAGTGATGATTGTGATTACCACCCATTAAAATGACTACTCCGCTGGCAATACAAACATAATTCCCAATAATGAGTTTATCAAGATGCCATCCCATCTGTTCAATTGGATTGAAAAGTGCTCGGGACTTAGCATCCCCCCACAAATACCTTACACAGCCATCTTCAAAATTTTGATGATCATAATAACCTGAATAATAGGAGTACTCTCCTACTTCAATGAGTGGATTTGTTACTATATCTTTTATATACTTTGTTTCCGACCAATGATTAAATAATGGATGCTTCATAACTTTATTCCTCGCTTCTAAGTAGTGTAGATTTCTGCAATTTACTTAGAAGCTTACTACGACTGCTACATTTTTTAGCTTTTTCAAACGACGAATCATTATATTCAAGCCTTTCTTTTATAATAAAAAAATCATAACGTGATAAATTACATAAGTCAAATTGTAAAATTATGTACTAAACCTTAAAGTGTGAGTTGAAATTTCAACATTAAAACAATCGAGTTTTCAAATAAAAAATCCCAATTATATATAATAAAGATATTTTAGCTATACAACTAACTTATTTCTTATATTAGCCTTAACTCCCTCGATATAGTTTTATTATTTATCAATTTGTCTGATAAATCAATAAATGTTAATATAATTATAGAAGATATTATCATCCATTAGATTTCACAGCTAGTTTTTCATAAAAACGATTTCTGAATCCTTAAGTAAATAGGAGGTTTAGAGGATGAAACTTTTAAGGCAAGCAACAATTATTGGTGCATTGACTGTTGGAGGATTTTTATTTTCGAATACAATTGCTACACTCCCACCTGCGTCTGCTGAATCGCAACCTACACAAAAAGAATCACGATTTTTAGATACTTGGCGGTGGCAAAACTATTTTTTATTACATCATAATGCAGACTTTATAGAAGAGTTAGCAGTTGGTGACTTAAAGCATGGAGATACATTCGATGTTACTATATATACTGGTGGTAAGGATACCGGTATTGTAAAAATATATCAATTGAGTGGAAATGAAAATGATGAAATAAACTTGCATAGATATAAAACCATTTATGACTCGGGTTTAAAACATAATTATGGTAGATTTGTAACGCCTATTACTAAGGCTTATAATCCGGGAACATATGTAGCCGTTATGAAACTTGGAGAAAATTATTATTATGGAGGCAGCTTTAAAATCTCAAAATAATTTATGTTTATCTCACCAGCAACTAAATATTGGATACTATTTTCTTAAACAAAAACCATTTTAAAATCTCCTCTACCTTATATAAGATTGAGGAGATTTTGGTTGTTTGCCCTTTTTAAAATTAGAAAAAATCCTTACTTTCTTTATAAATTATCATTTTTACTCAATAACTGTTTCCACTTCTTTAAGTTCTACCATTCAATATGCAATATTGCATATTCCACATGTTCGATTTATAAATATCCGATAATTATTTTATATAAATATAGAAGGGATAATGCTATATGTCTTTCTTCTCTTGGTCTCCTCTTATTTTCTTAGTAGTTGTTTCAATCATCATTTCTATTAAAAAACTTAAGAAACAATAATGTATTATTTGGAGGTGTAATAATGTCATTTGCAGCGTGGTGTGCAATTTTCATGACTTTAATAGGGGCAATATCCGGAGCAATTTTTGGTACAATCTCCTCTAGAAATTAAAGCAAAAATGAAATACTTACGTAAAAACGAATTTCTAATAAAACTCTATACAAAAAAGTAGCCTATAAAATTTTATAGGCTACTTTTCATTTCATCATTATTACTTAGCTAATTCTTTCGTACCCTTCATTACATCAACGAAGAATCCCCAGTTATTCACAACAGAAGAAATACTAATATGTTCATCTGGAGTGTGAACATTGAATATATCTGGACCGAATGAAATTGCATCTAATTCAGGCATCTTTTGAACGAATACACTGCATTCAATCCCTGCATGTACAGCGAAGATTTCAACATCTTTATTGTATTTTTCTTGATGCACTTTTTCAAATAAATTACGAATTTGTGAATTCGGATTGTATGGCCATTCTGGATACTCTGACTCGATTTCAAATGTTGCACCAACTAATTCGGCAATACATTTAATCTCATCTGCAATATGTTGTTTTAAACTATTTACAGAACTTCTCACTTCGTTACGTAATTTAATTTCATCTTGCAACGTTTCAATAACACCTAAATTTGTTGAGCTTTCTACTAGACCTTTAATATCCATGCTCATACTTTGAATGCCGTTCGGAATTAAGAATAATGATGAAATAAGTTGCTTTTGTGTTTCTTTAGCAAATACTTTTTCTACTTTCTCATCTAATTTTGTAAGTGTAACATGAACATCTGGATCAACAGCACGCATTTCTTCTTGTAATACTCGTGTCCATGATTCTAGTTTTTCTTCTACTTTCTCTACATCTTCTGTACGTAATACGATTGTAGCTATACTTTCACGCGGAATTGCATTCGTTTTTAATCCACCGTGAACTTCACTTATATCAAATTGAATATTTACTGATAAATCATGTAATACTCGTCCTAATACTTTGTTCGCATTACCGCGTTGTTTATCAATTTCCATACCAGAATGTCCGCCTTTTAGACCACCGACATATAGACGGTATGCATCCATATTCGCTGGTGCTTCATCCCAAATTACTGGAATCGTTTCAACAGCTTTTGCACCACCTGCGCTACTTACAAGCAATTTATGATCTTCTTCAGAATCAATATTAATAAAAATCTTTCCTTCAAAATGATTTGAATCAACAGCGAAAGCTCCGCCCATTGTCGTTTCTTCTTCAGTAGTAATAACTACTTCTAGTGCTGGATGCGGAATATCTTTTGAATCTAATAAAGCTAATGCATATGCAACTGCAATACCATTATCAGCTCCTAAAGTCGTTTGATTTGCATATAACATGTCCCCGATAATTCTTAATTTAATTGGATCTTTTTCAAAATCATGTACGGTTGCTTGATTTTTTTCACATACCATATCCATATGCCCTTGAATGATAATAGCTGGTACATTTTCATAACCAGCAGTTGCTTCTTTTTTAATAATGACATTTAATGCTTCATCTTGAATCACTTCTAAATTACGCTCTTTCGCAAAGCCAACTAAAAAATCACTAATTTCCTTTTCATTACCTGATCCTCTAGGAATCTTTGAAATTTCTGCAAAATGATAAAATACAGGGTGCTTTGTTAATTGTTCTAAAGTAGAATACATTTTTAAGCTCCTCTCAAAATAACAAAATAATATGTAAGTCTTTTATCATTATACCATGATTCATAATTTTACTTTTCTTTTAACTTTTAATTTGATGTTCATTTTATGTACAACACTATTACAACATTGTAAGGATGTTGTAATCTATATCGATTTTTCTCATTTCACAATAATCATATACTGTGTAAAGAAACAAATTGAAGGAGATAAAGAAAATGAAACAGTTTGTAGCAATTATTACACTATGTTTATTATTTTCTAGTTTTACTATTGGCTGTGAGAGAGCATCACTAAATCGAATTGGTAAAGATGTATATTACGTGCAGATTAAAGGCGAAGGAGATACCGAAAAAGTAGAAGATAGAAACTTACGAAACTATACGTTGCCCGCATATGATGAAGATGGCGTCAAAAAACAAATTACATTTAGAAGTACGAAAAAAGAAAACGACCAAAAGCTAAAAGAAGACGCGTTTTTACGCCTTTATGTAGATCAAGATGATAATAATAAAAAGGAAATATCATCAATTGAAGTAAAGTCCTATGAAGAGATCCAGAAAGCAGATTTACCTGAAAAAGTAAAAGATAAGTTTACTATTAAATAAAATAAAAAACAAAAGAAAATGCTCTATGCATTTTCTTTTGTTTTTGTCACTCGTATATATTTTGAACTGCTATTATTCATCAGTTTCTCTAACCGATTTATATTTTCCGTTAACGCACCTTTCACAAGAGAGAAATCTGTATTTGGTTCTTCTTTTTTTTCTTTAAAAAACGAAGACTTTTGTACATTTACTTCAGCCATCTCTTCTCCCCCTCTTCAAAAATATACAACCTTCTATTTATATTATATCGCAAATGTAAACAGCATGTACAAGTATCATTTTCTTTTTAATTCATCTTCTAATTCTTCTACTTGCTGTAATGTATCTCCTTTTATTAACGAGAAATCTGTTGTATCTTCAACTCCTACCTGGCATTCTCTCTTTTTCATTTTTGTTAATTATCATAAAATTACCAATATTAATCTACTATTTAATAATAATATTTGATATTATAAAAAAGTAGATTTTATTGTAATTATAATCTAATATATTTTTGATTAAAATAATTTTTCACACATAATGGATTTAAAAACAACACAGTCTATTTACACTATTATACGTCTAGATACAACAGAAAAGAATGAGGTTATTTCTAACAATGGATTCTTTGTTATTGAATCAACAAACACCCAATGGCTATTAACTCGAAATATAATAAATGATTCCTTTGATATAACCTATTTAACCAAAAATCTTTTCGAAAATGAAATAGCAAAACTAATAAAACATTAATCCTTTAAGACGGGAGTATATTTATATTGAATAAACAACAGCATTCTAGCAAAAAAAAGGAAGGTTTTTTCGAAAATAGGATATTACCTATCATCACTGTTCTTTCAGGTGTCATTCTACTAGTGTACAAAGGGTTAGAATTTATTTCAAAGTATGTATTAATTTTAATCTTATTTACACTAATTATTGCTTCGTTATACTTATTGTTTATGAAAGAAATAGTTGGTGCTGTTATTGGATTCATTTTTGCAGCCCTTGGGTATTATATGTATAAAGTCATTTTTAAACAAAAAAAGAAATAACGCATAAACAAATCATAAAGAGGTAATGTAAAAGAGAATGTTTTTACGCATTCTCTTTTACATTACCCTCTTTTATATACTTATATGGAATTGCCTCTACAAATTTTTCTAATCGATCTACATTTTGAGTCAATGCACCTTTCACAAGAGAGAAATCTGTATTTAGTTCTTCTTTTTTTTCTTTAAAAAACGAAGATTTTTGTACATTTAATTCAGCCATCTCTTCTCCCCTTTTTCAAAAGGATACAACCTTTTATTTATATTATATAGCAAATGCAGACAGCTTGTACATGTATCATTTTCTTTTCAATTCTTCTTCTAACTCTTCTACTTGCTGCATCGTATCCCCTTTAATTAACGAGAAATCCGTTGTATCTTCATTGTCTTCTTTAAAAAAATCATTGTCACTATTTTTTATCACTACAATCACCTCTACGTGCTAGTGTAGGAATGATTGTCCGATTTTATACAAGTTTGTCTAAATTCGCTTTACCTTTATGTATAAGTGAAAAGGACAGAAAAAATTCCTGTCCTTATTTACTAAAATAACTATGATGTATTGTTAAATTATATACATTTTCAAAATCTCGATCTTGCAGGTTATTTTTCTTCCCGTCAATAACAATGAAAACATCACTTACTATTTTTGCTGGTATAATTCCGACATTTTCTACTTGTACTGCTCTCTGCTCATTCAATTGCTCAATGTACTCTAACGGAATCATAGTACTAAATTGAGAACGGATACCACGAAAGTTTGTATTTAATTCCTTTGCCGCTTCAAATACAACAATTTTTGCTCCAATCTTTTCCCCATACGAATCTAAAAATGCGTTTAAGCTTTTTGTGTATTCTTCCTCCGTATGCCATTCCATCGTACCGAACACTGCTGGATTGACATTTTGAATGATTGTTGTGTATATTTCTCCCCTTGCTTTAGAAGCAATTAATGACCGTTTTATCGATTGAACCGTCTTGCCGATATCGCTAAATTTCGCTCCCCATATTTCTGAAATATTAGGTGTTAAAATAAATGCAATATCAACGAAAATAACCATTGCAGTGAACATTAAAAGATTTTTCCAGAGGGTTAAATCAATTCCTTTTATCATGAAATACACGGTGACTGATATTATAAACAACCCATACCAAGTCTTTCTAATACGTTGCTTCTTCTCCTCGTACAACTCTTCGTTTTTCCAATAAAAGAAAACAAGTACTAGAAAAACGATTGCTAAAATAAATAAGCCGATTCGAATGTTAGAGATCACCAATGACATCACCCTCCATTCAAAAACTACTCACGATATCATTACATGCACAAGCAACTCTCTTTATGACAAAAGACGTGGACAAGCTTCTAAATTTAGTTACATCGCATATACATTAGAAGGTACCACGTCTTTTATCTTGAATCTACATTGTATATGTAGACAAGCATGTGTTTCAAATTTTCATGTTAAAAAGAAATATGTTTCGGAATTTCCCCTTCAGGTACTTCTCCATCCATACTTAAGTAATAATGACGAATTGGACGTAAATCATCGTCTAATTCATACACGAGTGGTATGCTCGTTGGAATATTTAATGAAACGACACCATCGCTTGAAAGATTATCTAAATATTTTACTAGCGAGCGAATTGTGTTACCATGTGATGAAATGATTACTTTGTTACCATTCTTTAATTTCGGCGCAATTTCTGAATGCCAATAAGCAAGTACTCTTTTCTCCGTATCCACTAAACATTCTGTCAATGGAAACTCACCTTTTTTCAGTGCTTTATATCTTGGATCATTCATTTCATACCTGGGATCATCCTCAGTAAGAGCAGGTGGTCTTACATCAATACTTCTTCTCCAAATATGAACTTGCTCCTCACCATATTTTTGCGCGGTTTCATCTTTATTCAAACCTTGCAATGCACCATAATGTCTTTCATTTAGCTTCCAAGATTTATGTACTGGCACCCAGGTAAGATCCATCTCATGAAGTACAATCCATAACGTCCGAATTGCTCGTTTTAATACAGATGTATAAGCTACATCAAAAGTATATCCGTTTTTCTTTAATATCGCTCCTGCTTCTCTCGCTTCACTTAATCCTTTCTCTGATAAATCTACATCTGTCCATCCAGTAAAGCGATTTTCAAGATTCCATAAACTCTGTCCGTGACGAATAAGTACAAGTTTTATCATAATAATTCCCCTTTCGGAAATGTGAATTTTATTGTTCCATTGCGTACACGTATAAAGTATCTAGTAATGTATCTTTTTATCCATTCACTCTATGACCAAATCATAGTTGCCAAATGTATGGATAAAATTTGTTCTTTTTCAAACTATAAAAACAGATATATTTCTTTTTATTTTTGATCGATTGCAACTTCCCTTTTCGATATCCAAGCATCAAAACCTGATCGGCTATGTGCCATTTCATTCATAACTTGATGCCAATTTTCTTCACATGATTCACCAAATTTTGAAAAAATAGCACCCATTTGTTGTCTTTGTACATCGCTCAGTTTTTTCTCTAAATCGGCACCTTGTTCTGTTAAAGATAACTGTTTCACACGGCGATCATGTATAGCTTCATTACTCTCAATTAAGCCCTTTTCCACAAGTTGTCGTAATGGTCCGTGTAGAGCCTGTTTACTTATTTCTAACAGTGATAATAACTCATTTACGCTTATACCTGGAAAGCGTGCGATAAAAAATAAAATTCGGTGATGTACTCGTTGTATGCCATACTCTTTTATAATTTCATCTGGCTTTTCAGTAAATGTTTTATATGCAAAGTAAAATAAGGCTAATGCTTCATTCATCTGTTCTTCTTTATGTTGTGTCATCTACTTTCCCCCTGTATGTAAATTATACCACATTCTCGTAATGAATTTTTAAATCCATACTCTACGTTTATTACAAGACAGCAAAACAATGAGGAGATGATTCACTTGAAAACGCAATATACTGTTAGTACTTATTTATTAGACCGACTAAGCGAATTAGGAATTGAACATATTTTTGGTGTCCCTGGTGATTATAATTTGGCTTTTTTAGATGATGTAATAGCACATGAAAATGTAGAGTGGATTGGCAATTGTAATGAATTAAATGCGGCATATGCAGCAGATGGGTACGCTCGCATAAAAGGAATCGGAGCTCTTATTACCACCTTTGGCGTTGGAGAATTAAGCGCCATAAACGGCATTGCCGGCTCATATGCCGAAAACGTACCAGTTATAAAAATCACGGGCACACCAACAACAAAAGTAATGGAAAATGGAGCACTCGTTCATCATACGTTAGGTGATGGAAAGTTCGATCATTTTTCCAAAATGTATCGAGAAATCACTGTTGCACAAACTAATTTAACCCCAGAACATGCTGCTGAGGAAATTGACCGTGTGTTACGTGCATGTTGGAATGAAAAACGCCCTGTTCATATTAATTTGCCGATTGATGTGTATAATAAACCAATTAATAAACCTACAGAACCAATTTTACATAAACCGATTTTAAGTAATAAAGAAACACTGGATAAAATGCTTCTACATGCCATTTCAAAAATAAACAGTGCCAAAAAGCCTGTAATTTTAGCGGATTTTGAAGTGGATCGATTTCACGCTAAAGAATATTTATATCAATTTGTAGAAAAAACGGGGTTTCCTATTGCAACGTTAAGTATGGGAAAAGGAATATTTCCAGAAAAACACCCTCAATTTATAGGGATTTATACTGGTGATGTAAGTTCTCCATACTTGCGTAAAAGAATTGATGAATCTGACTGTATTATTAGTATTGGTGTGAAGTTAACTGATGCTATTACAGGTGGCTTCACACAAGGTTTTACGAAAGAACAAGTTATTGAAATTCATCCCTACACTGTGAAAATTACAGATAAAAAATACGGGCCAGTTGTAATGAAAGATGTTTTACAACAGTTAAGTAATGTAATTGAACATCGAAATGAGGAAACATTTGATATAAAGCCATTTATTTCAGAATCACTATCTATTACTGAAAAGTTTAATCCAAAGCCACAAATGGTTACACAAAAACGATTTTGGCAACAAATATACCATTTCTTACAGGAAAACGACGTCTTACTTGCAGAGCAAGGAACACCTTTCTTTGGTAGTGCCGCTATCCCTTTACCAAACGACACTACATATGTAGCGCAACCATTATGGGGATCGATCGGCTATACGTTACCTGCTCTACTTGGTACACAGCTCGCTAATTTATCGCGGCGCAACATTCTAATTATTGGTGATGGTTCTTTTCAATTAACTGTCCAAGAATTATCAACTATACTACGTCAAAATTTAAACCCAATTATATTTTTAATTAACAACAATGGTTATACTGTTGAACGTGCAATTCATGGTCAAAACGAACCGTATAATGACATACAAATGTGGGATTACACAAAACTAGCGAACGTATTCGGAACAGAAGAAAAAAGCCTAACATGTACAGTGGAAAATGAAATAGAGTTACAAGAAGTCTTAACTAAAATAAGTATTGATAAGGATCAACTTACCTTTGTTGAAGTTGTAATGAGCCAAGGGGATCAGCCTGAACTGCTAGCTAAACTTGGGAAAAGATTCGGCCAACAAAATTCTTAATATAAAAAGCATAACCTAATTATATACAAGGAAAAGGATGGAAAGTGCCACCCTTTTCCTTGTATATATACTATTTTAAGAACCTTCTTCGACTAACGTCTCGTGTGACAAGTCAAAATTCTTAATCAACCTTTAATTTTATAGCTTTTGTAGCAATAAATGTTTTAATATGCTTATCTAATATCCTTGTTCCACCAAAATCATCCTCATAAAAACCTGTTATAATAAAACCCGCTTCAATTTGGCCTTGGATTTGATCTTCCAGTGTATGCGCATATTCTATTGTTTGATTTGAATCGATGTAATCTTGAACTTCATCCTCTGGTAAATAATCCAATGTCGATGAAGGGATTGAATGTTTTACATCAAGAATACCTTTTTGTTCTTGATTATCATCAAAAATCCATAGTAACGGATTTGTAAATCCAGAAATGAGAATACCTTTATTCTTTAAAACCCTTGAAACTTCATTCCATACAAGATGTACATCTTTTACAAATAAATTAGAAACAGGATTTACAACAATATCAAAATATTCATCCTCAAAATCACTAAGGTCTGACATATCTCCTTGAACTGTTTTTAAAGTTAAACCATCTCGTTTTGCTACCTTTTCATCTTGTTCCAATTGCTTCTTGGATATATCAGTAACTGTTACATCCGCCCCAGCAGCAGCTAGAACAGGTGCTTGTTGCCCTCCACCTGACGCTAAGCAAAGTATCTTTAATCCATCTAATGATTTTGGAAACCAATCTCTAGGAACTGATTTTTCTGTGGTAACTGTGATTTCCCATTCACCTGATTTACTTCTTTCAATAACCTCGCTACTTACAGGTTGCGTATATCTAGAACCTTCTTCAACCTTTTTATCCCATGCATTACTGTTTTGTTGAGTTGTATCCATTATAACTATTCCCCCTAGCTATCTTGTTACATTTTAAGTGTAAGATCATTTACTATTTATGCTTTTTTCTATTAATCTAACCAATAATTAATACATATTTTTCTATATTTATATTAACAGATAAAAAGTAGTTAGAAAAATAAAATATTCAAAATAGAAAAAATATAAATTTATTTAAACAAATAAAAAGGCATTCCAAACTTGTTGACGGTTGGAACACCTTTTTATTTGTTATTTAAATTTTCAACCTCTTAACTACACCCATTAAACAAATCAATTACAATTTATTCCGCAAGTGTTAACTGCCAAGACACACCATACTTATCATTTAACCAACCAAATTTTTTACTAAATGGATAAGAACCTAAAGGCATTAGTACCGATCCATCCTCCGCTAGCTTATGAAAGACAGTTTCAATTTCTTCTTCTGTTTCACAAGTTACATAAAGAGACATAGATGGTGTAAATGTAAAACCATGCTTTACATAACTATCTATGCACATGAACTCTTGCCCGTGTAATGTAAACGTTGCATGAATGACAGTACCCTCTTTACCAGGTCCGTTTTCATCGTAACGAGAGATACTTACAATTTCTGATTGATCGAATAGCGACGTGTAAAAATTCATCGCTTCCTCAGCTTTTCCTTCAAACATTAAAAACGTAGTAATTTTTTGATTTGTGTTACTCATTTAGAGACAACCCCTTGTTATGTATTTATGCAAAATATACATCGGTTAACAAAAAACGAACATACATTCTCATTATTATATTGTCTATAAAAACGATGAGTTTGTCAATTATCTACATTCTTATTTCTTCTTAAATAATGCTGTCCAAAGAAATGATTCTCCAAACATAGTATTTGGTTGTTCAATCTGTTCCATCTTTCTAATTTCAATCACTTCAAATCCTTTAAATATCTCTCTTAGTTTTTCTTCCGAATAAGCAAGACCTCCTTGTAAACTCCATCCTCTATATACGTCCCAATCTGTTATTTCTGATCCATTTCGCTCATCTAAATCACCTGCCGCGAAACACGTTAATCCGAAATAACCACCTGATTTCAATGCGTTTTTAATTAAATCCACATAATTGACTCTTCTATGTGGTGGAATATGATGCAAACAGCCCGAATCGTATACAAAATCAAATTCATTTTGAACCTCTAAATTGAAAATTGAATCACAAATAAATTCAATTTCTACTCCTTTTGCTAACGCCCTCTCTTTCGCCCAGCTAATGCCTTCTATAGATAAATCTACTGCTGTTACATCAAACCCTTCATTTGCTAGATAAATTGCGTTTCTACCCGGCCCACATCCAAGTTCCAGTACTTTTCCTTTTGAAACCCGCTTTTTTTGTATATACGAAACTAGATTCTCATCTGGAACATTTTCAAAAAACGGAACATCTTTTTCTCTATTCGCATAAAATTCATTCCAAAATGGTTCTGCTGGTCTTAATAATGAATCCAGCATTTTAATAATATCTTCTTGCGTGTGCAACGTTTCATTTTTCATTTGCACCCCTCCAATTTTAATATTCAGAAAATTATTATATATCTTTTAGAACTTTAAGACAAAGAAAAACTCCTACATTCAATAGGAGTTTTTCTCTTTAAAATCCAAGTACAGCTAACCAGTTTAACAACTTCTCTTCTCGCGCTTTTAAATCATCGTTCCTAAGCTTACCTAACTGTATTTCACTAACAATTTCTCCGTCCGCCATAAAAAGAATTCTTTCTGTTTTTGCTGCTACTTTCACATCATGAGTGACTAACATAATGGTCGTTCCACCACGATTAATATTTAATAATATTTGCATTACTTCTTCTGTTGATTTTAAATTTAAAGCACCAGTCGGCTCATCTGCAAAAATAATATTTGGATTATTAATGAGCGCTCTACAAATAGAGACTCTTTGTAATTGCCCCCCAGATGCTTCGGTTATATAATGAGACGCTATATCACTTATCCCCATATTCTCCATTAGCTCTAGAGCACGTTTATTTACTATTTTCTTACTCTCACATTTCGCTAAATATGCTGACAAGATGATATTATCAAATAGGTTCAAGTTTCTAAGAAGGTTGCTCTGCTGAAAAATAAATCCTATTTCAGTAAGACGTAATTTCGCTAACGCTTCTTCTTTCATACATGATAATTCTTTACTATCAATTTTTACACTTCCTGATGACATTTGATCCATTCCACTAATATTATATAGTAATGTCGATTTCCCAGAACCAGAAGGCCCCATGACCGATACAAATTCTCCCTCATAAATCTCTAAATCTATATTTTTTAACACGTGATAATTTGTATTTCCATCCATTGAATATGTTTTGTTTACTTGCTTTACTTCTAAAATTTTTTTCAAGTGATACACCCCTACTCCCCATTTGGCTTTACATCGTTTGTTTGTTTCATAGTAAAACTACTGAAAAGCGTTGTTGCAGTCACACATATACATAATATAGCTGGACATATTACATAAGAAACGATAGGATTCACGACAAACTTTATATGAGCAGCTCCCATAAAAGACCCTAACCAACTTACTAACATTTCACCAAACGTAGCAGCTATACATGTCCCTATCACAATGCCTAATAATACAATGAAGATAGAACGTGTTATATACTGTATACGAATATCTTTACTAGAAAAACCGATATTTTTCATAATTAAAATTTGCGAAGAATCTTTTGCTAATAACATTTTAAAAAACATTGCAGTAATTAAAACTGATATCAATATCGCAATCAAAATAGCCACTTGTGTCACGAGTCTTAATTGTTTAATTGTTTCTCCTAAAGTTTGCGTTACATAATCATTTGTATCTGTTATTTTTACAGAACTAAATTTTTGTTTATACTCCTTCACTTTTTCTTGCAAATCCACTTTAGGCTTCATATCTACATTTACTACATACCATAATATATTTTCATTATTATTAGAAAAACTAGCTTTAGCTGTTTTCCCACCATTCGTTACATCTTGATACATACCACTAATCGTTAGTGTTTTCTCTTTCCCATCAACAAATAAAACGATATGATCCCCTACATTCTTTTTTAATTCATTTGCGTTCATATAAGAAAGAGAAATTTCATTTTCATTTTTTGGTGCCCTACCTTGGATATAGTCTAATGGAAATTTAGTGAAGTCTCCCATTTCTACATTTAAGTTTTCATGTGTACCATCAGCGTTTACCATTTTAAATGTACTCGTAACAAATGTTGCATATTTTTCTACTTCTTTATCATTTTTTACATATGAAATAACACCCTTAAAACGTTTCTCTATATTTTCAGTTTGCTGTAAATCTATTCGAATATCACTTTTTCCTGTTCCCATATAATTTACAAAATCCGGTGACTGAATCGTATACAAAAAGTTAACAGGTACAACAATCATGAACACAGCTATTATTAATACGATACTTAACACACGATATAACTTGAATCTTTTTATAACATCTTGTATACCAATAAATATATTTACATTTGTAAATTTAGTTTGTTTGAGTGAAAAGGATTTTCTAATCTTTCTTTTTCCTAGTTTATCTCTTGATTGTAAAGCGTCTATTGCTGTAATTCCCCTAAAATTCCGCAAAATAATACGACAGAACAGGATAACGACTAAAAATAACAATGTTGTAATTATGAATGGCACAATATTGTGTAAAATGCTTTTATTTGCCGCCCCCATATAAAGGGTGATATTTGAAGTGAAGATTTTTGTAACAAATAGTGAGAGTATATATCCACATATACATCCACCAGCTGAAATCACAATATATTTTGTTATATATAATTTTTGAATATCTTTGTTATGAATCCCAATTGCTTTCATAACACCAATTTCTCGATAATCTTCTTCCATCGAAGTAATGATCGTAAATCTAATACATAACATTGCAATTAACATTAATAATCCACTTATTATGATAAGTACGGCAGCTATTATTCCGTCTGTTAATGAATTGAGTGTTTTAAATAGTGAGTACGTAATAGAGGGATCTTTTTGAGGTAAGTTCGATGACTTATATAGATTTTCAAATTCATTTATTTTATATTCGTCTGTTAGCTGGAATTCAATAAGATATTCGCTTTCTCCAAAATTTCTTTTTATTCTTTCAAAATCCTTATTGCTTATTACAAATCGTTTTGAACTAACGATTGATGGGTTCATTTGAACATCACGAACAAATGCTGAAATCGTAAATTCTAGTTCATTATTATCTTTAATAACCCATATTTTATCTCCCATACGCAAATTATATTTTTGCATATAATAAATGGGTACACCTATTTCCCCTTTCCTAACATCGACCACTTCATTATTTAAATTTAATAAAAAATCAAACTTACTATTTTGTTTCACGAAACTAATGTCCATTACACTATTATGTTCTGCTTGATTTTTCTTTTTAATAAAAATGTTAGATCCATTTATTTGAACCATCTCAGCCGTTTGCTGTTTTTTTACAAACGGATTTTTTTCTACAAAGGAATCAATTGACTTTTGATTTACTTCTCCGGCATGCATTTGTACGAAGTGCGGTGCGTTTGATACTTTAACCAATTGATCCATTGAGTTCAATAGATTTATAACATTACTTGAAGCACTAGCCATTAAAAGACTTGATAACATGATAAACATAAATAAAATGGTAATTATCATTTTATTTTGAGAGAAATCTCTTTTTAACATTCTCCTAATCATATTAAGCTAGTTCCCTTCATTCGATAGTATTTTCTTCGTCACAACCGCTATTAATAACATTATGAAACTAATAACTAATATAGGTAAATAAATTTTCATGCTGAATTCTTCAAACATAAAACCGTAAATGACTTGCCCAATCGGTGCCATACATTGGGATACCGCTGTTATAATTGCCATTACTTTTCCTAAGTTCTCATTTGGTGTTTTCTTTTGAACTACAGTAATCACATAGATGGATACAATTGTCATAATCATTGCAATTAGAATAGAAGAAAGTATAAAGAGAATAAATGGTGGATAGTATCCTAAATTAAGAATAACTGGTGTAACTGATAGTGCCATCGGTATTACTAATAGAGCTATTAAAATCATCCAATAATACAATGTTTTCATCTGTAGCTTTTTCGCAAAAAAACCTATTGATAATGCACCTATTATAGTAGCAAAATCGATCAATCCCATTCCAATGCCATATAACGTGTGGCTACTCTCCATTGTTACTCGTATAATAATTGGAGCACCAACAACAAATAGCGGCGTCAGTATTAAATTTAGTAATGCGGCTAAAAGCATAGATTTCAAAATAAATGACTGTTTTAAAACGTATATAAACCCTTCTTTCATATCCTTTACAATTGTCGGTATGATATGGCTTTCTTGCACTCTCTTTATAAAAGGTATTGTAATAAACATTTCTAAAATCGCAGATAAAAAGAAAGCAAAGCAACTTATTATTACGAGCATTTTCAAACCAATTATGCCGTACAATATTCCTCCTAATACAGGAGCAACTATATTAGATAATGCTTGCACACCATTTACGATACCGTTCGCTTGTTCTAACTTTTTCTCTGGAACTAATTGCGGAATACTCGCCATTACAACTGGTGCGTACATTGCATTAACGATTGCTAGTAAAAACATAATTGTTCCGATCAATAGAATAGATACAGATCCAGTAAATAGCAAAACTATAAAGCTTAATACAATCGCAGCATTTATAAAATCAAAAATAACCATTACATTACGGCGATTGAAACGATCTGCTATCGCTCCACCAAGAGGAGCTAGCAAAAACGGAATACTTGTTACCGCATATAATCCTGCAAATATATCAGCACGCCCTGTTATATCAAGTACATATAATGACAGAGCAAAACGTAAAAGTGTTGAACCTAAAATAGTAATAATTTGCCCACTCACCATTAAATAAAAATCTTTCATCGAAGGTTTTATACTAATAGACATCATAATCACACCCTTTCTTTAATTTAGACCGACTGTCGGTCTATAATAAACAAACAGAAAAAATATTATTTCTGTTTCATTAAAACCTCCAGCATATAATTAAACGATCCTTCTTTCGCTCCAACAGATACTTCCATCATTTTAATATAAGCTTTCACTCTCCTCATCATTTCTTCCGGCTTCCATTGGAATAACCCATCATCAAATATAACTTGCGCTGAAGATAGTAATAGTTCAATCGTTTCTTGTGGATATGAAGTCGAAAATATCCCTTCTTCAATTCCTTGTTCTAAAATTTCTGTTAATACAGGAGATAAATGAATAATGGATTGTACTAAACTTTTTTGATGCATTTCTGCATTATTTGGTTGATGAAATTGCTCAATCATTTTATCTTTTACATCCCCTGATTTTGGCGATTGCTCCATTAAAACTCGAAATAACTTTTCTAATACTGGTATATTTGGATTAGAGACGATTACTTTCGCTTTAGCAACATCTTCTTTAATAATCCTCATAATAATCTCATCCATTACTTCTTCTTTCGATTTAAAATAATGATAAAACGTCCCCTTTGCTATCCCTATCTCTTTTAAAATGTCATTTACTGTTGTTTTTGTATAACCTTTCGTAAGAAATAATCGTTCAGCTGTTTCTAAAATTTCTTTTCTACGCTCCTCATATTCCTTTACTATTCGCATTCAAGTTCCCCTTCCCATCAGACCGACTGTCGGTCTATTTAAATTATATGCTTAGTTAGTAAAAAGTTTCCTATTATCGTATATATACAACTACCTACTTTCTATTTCCTTTATAAATTTTTATTTTTTAACTTCCGTTTAATTTGTTTAAAATGTATCTCATGTTTCTTACCGTCACCTTTCATTTGAGGAAAAGAACGATGCCCCCGCTTGATCCTATTTTTCTTGATTCTTCATTCAAACGCACAATACTTTATAGTTTTTCAGCTCCTTTACCACAAATCTACGCATCTCCTTTTCATCGATGACTTCAAAAAATGACAATTGATTCATACGAAACGGTTTCCCTCTGTTCGATCTATTTACTTATGAATGGATTATTTTGTTAAGTTCCAATATGTAATTTTGCATATTTCATACTTTTAATTTTTGCACATGCGATAATTTATTTATAAAAATATAAATTATTAATAAGGGTGATTTATATGAGCAAGTTCCGAAATAAGATGATTAAATATTTGCAAACATTTTGGGGATGTTTAGCATTTGGTGTATTAATGTTTGCTATCTTCTTAATTATGAATTTAATAGATGCATCTTTAAACACATTAAGCTGGAGAGACTGGCTAGGTTCTGTAGCAGGCGCAGCCATTTTATCTGTTGGGATGTTTACTTTAAATAAATTGGATTTAAAATAAATATTCGGTCAATACTGAATGTAGGCTGTATGCCAACATTCATGTAAAGTAGTCTTCTCTGTATCTCCTTGTATTGAGCAGTTAGCTTTTGCTAGCTGCTCTTTTATTTCGTTCCAGTTCTTACCTCTTAAAGAACTCTTTAACTACGTTTTCCCAATAAATACACATATCTATTCCCCTTTACTATAAAATGAAATCTTTATTTTGTTATACGCTTCCATTCGTTCCATATGCATTCTCCCTTTCTCAACTATTAACCGGACAAGCATATATTATTGTATGGAGGAATCCACTCATAAAAATCTACCTTTCTTGTCAAAGAGCATGCTTATATGTATGTTCCTTTTTATTATGTTTCCTTTCATTTCTAAATAGCATTTTCAACTCTATTCATACTATTTTTTCAACTTTAGGTTACAAACTATTTCTGTAAGCGTAGTATCTCCTTTGTACAATAGGCAATTAGTGTTACCCATAACAGTACACTTCTGCACTATTCACTATAAATTTTCATATATTGTATTGTGCTTGTCCAAAACGTGAGGTTGTTACTCACGCAATCTAAATGAAAGAAAGGAGTGAAAATATGCGATCATCTAGTCGTAAGCTCACGAACTTTAATTGTAGAGCACAAGCCCCCAGTACACTACCAGCTCTCGGTTTTGCTTTTAATGCTACTTCACCTCAATTTGCCACACTATTCACGCCACTACTACTACCTAGTACGGGCCCAAATCCAAACATTACTGTCCCTGTAATCAATGATACAATTAGTACAGGAACTGGTATTAGAATTCAAGTAGCTGGTATTTATCAAATCAGTTATACATTAACAATCAGCCTCGATAATGTTCCAGTAGCCCCGGAAGCAGCGCGCTTTTTCTTAACACTAAACTCATCAACTAATATTATTGCAGGATCAGGAACCGCAGTCCGTTCTAATATCATTGGCACTGGTGAAGTAGATGTATCCAGCGGTGTCATTCTAATAAACTTAAACCCTGGTGATTTAATTCAAATTGTACCCGTTGAAGTAATTGGTACAGTAGATATTCGTTCTGCCGCTTTAACAGTTGCACAAATTCGTTAATAAAAACAATATGCTTGGCTAATTAACATTTAATATTCCTTATACACCCCAAAATATATGTTATAGATTTGACACACATTTATATCAAACAAGCATATTTTATTGTATGGTGACTATGTAGTCACACAAATCTAAAGCGTTCATAAGAGCACACTTATATGTGTGCTTTATTTTTTATGAAAATCAAGCTTTAATATAGCTATTTTGTTTTACTTTATACTCATCACTCTTTTGAACATTTACCTTTTTATTGTTATATTTGCTCATTCTTTTTCTACTTTGTTTTACTAATTAGTTGATTAATTTCGCAAACACCATTTATTAAACATTCCATGTTTCTTCACCCCCTGAATATTTCCCAAATAAAAATACATACTATTTTCAAGCCGCCGTGTCCACGGCTAATACTTCTTTCTTTTGTTACAGCAGAAGCAGATAGATTTTTCACTTATCTGCTTTCTCTGTATATTTTTTAGGGAATCGAAAATAATACGAACAAGCTGTTTGAACTAGCAGCTTCACTCTTCTCGCAATGGGGATGCAAATTATCACAATTAGCTAACTCATTGAGCTCACTGGCAGACAACCAAAATCGTTGTCTGCTTTTTGTATGAGATTTTTTGTTTTACATATACTACTTTTGAACCTGCAGACCAATACGAGCCATTTTGGTGCTTGGGATTTCCCTTCCGGGGATAAGTATTTTTTACTTATCCCTTTTTTTGTATAGACACTTATATTTAGGGTAAAACTAATCACAAGCAGATTTTCTGTTTATGCGTAGTTCTAAACAAGATTACTTTTTCTCCTATTAAAGGACAGCAGGTACGACTGCTAGTCCTTTTTCTTATTTCGCATACTATCCCTTCTATTAACTTCACACTACATTACCTTCATCGCCGTAGTAAGTAACTTCCCAATAAGGATGGCAGTTGTGCATCTCGAGTTCCCATCGAACAAAACTAACAAAGTTACAAATTTCTTTCACCAAATCGGCCAATTCTTTGTTTGCAAAAGATGTTTTTATATCGTTATACCAATTGATTTTTTCATAATTCGTATCATCATCAGAGGGGCTAGTACGAATTGCTTTCTCTCGATTTTTTTCGATTAAATATTGTTCATACGTAAGTTGCACTTGTTCTTGAATTACGACATGGTTGTAATACCCTTGTTCTACTGGTTTTGGACTATAAACTTTCCTTTGTAAGTTTTAAATACGTTGAATGAAATTTCCGTTTTTTTCTTGCTATCATCCTTGTTCTATACAAACAAAAAAGAGCCACAATATTTTGCGACTCTTTACAATTATAACTATTTAACGGCCACGTCTTTGCTGACCTTGCTTTGTACTACCTTTTTTATTACTTGGCTTATTAAATGATCGGTTGTTTTCATTTCTTGAACTATTTCTTGCATCACTTCTTGAGCCATTTCTCGAACCACGTCTTGAATCACTTCTTGAACCTTCACGGCTATCTCTTTGACGATACTCGCCTGATTTCTTCGGAGCCGGCCTTGGTACCGGTTTTCCATTTTCATCTACACGTTTTATCTTCGGTTGTTCGATTATTTCTCTTTGTATTGATGCGCCAAGCGTTTTTTCAATTTCTTCTAAATGTTTTTCATCTTTCGCTGCAACAAACGTAATTGCAAGACCTGATCCACCTGCACGTCCTGTTCGGCCAATGCGGTGAATGTAATTCTCTACATCTTCAGGGATATCATAGTTAAATACGTGCGTTACACCATCTACATCAAGTCCACGAGCTGCTACATCCGTTGCGATTAAGTACTGAATTTTAGCTTCGCGGAAACTCTTCATAACTCTTTCACGTTTCGCTTGAGGTATATCACCATGAAGTTCAGCACAATTATAACCTAGTCCTTTTAAATTATCATAAAGCTTACTCGCTCTAACCTTTGTACGACAGAAAATAACTGCTAGAAATGGCTGATCACGGTCCATAACAAAACGAAGTGCATCGGGCTTTGCACGATCTGTCGTCTCAATGACACGCTGCTCAATTGTATTTACCGTTACTTCTTCACTTTGTACTTGAATCATTTGCGGCTCATCCATATAACGCTTCGCCAATTTTTTAATATCTTTTGGCATCGTTGCTGAGAATAACATCGTTTGTTTACTACCAGGTGTCTCATCTAAAATATCTTCAATATCATATAAGAAACCGAAATAAAGCATTTGATCCGCTTCATCTAGTACAATGGTTGTAAGATTACTCAAATCAATTGTTTCACGTCGTATATGATCTAATAATCGTCCTGGTGTCGCAACAACAATATGTGTATTACCTTTTAACTTTCTCAATTGTTGTGCTACATCTTGACCGCCATAAATCGCTAATACATTAATATCTTCTCTTTGCACAAGCATTTTTTTAATTTCAGTTGTAATTTGCAGTGCTAGTTCCCTTGTTGGTGCAACAATTAAAGCCTGAACATCGCTACATTCTGGATCGATTTTTTCTAAAATTGGTAACACAAATGCTAACGTTTTACCCGTACCTGTTTTTGCCTGCCCAATAATATCTTTACCAGACAGAATAACAGGAATTGCCTTCTCCTGAATCGGTGTTGCTTCTGTAATTCCATTTTCACGTAATGTATGATTAAACGTTTCACTAATTCCTAATTCTAAAAAGTTTTTCACATTGACCACTTCTTTTCCTTATTTTTCACATTAGCTTTCATTGTACCATTTGTTTCCCCAAATATGAAAAATAAAAAAATTCTTATCTTCTTTTTTTATATTCATCGTGTACTAGGTGGACAAATTCTTTTTGCTTTTTCTCACATTTTATTAATGCTTCCATGTTAGTAGAAGACAAAATGAACTTCTTAATTTTTCTATTACTCCAAATTAATTTTGTATACTTTGTATCTTCGTGTAGTTTTCGAAACCACTCAAATTCGCTTAATTTAGCAATATGATGTTTTAATTTCATGTCATTTCGAGGATAAAATGTAATTATATCCATTATTACATCAAACAATAAACTCATCTTCTCCCCTCCAATACATATATTTCAATGTTATGGAAACATAGTTACAGGGCGATAAAATTGACCATTACACTCATCAAGATATTTTGCATATTTTTCTTACTATATTTTCAATCGACCTCCATTATTATGGAAAAACCTCAAACAGATGTGATAAGTGAATTTAAACAAGCTTTACTCATAAATGATAAAAAATTAATGCAGTCCTATATAACAGAAGGGATTGAACTACAATGTTAATGATTTGATTAGAATTGCAGAATCTATGAATTAAAAAACCGATCTTTTCTATATAAGAAAGATCGGTTTTTTATTATTTTATATATTGACTTTCCCCCCATGATAGCAATAATACTTTACAGCTTTAAGGTCTTTAATCCTCTTTAAAGACTCTTCCGCTTTTTCTATATCTAAGCAAAAATCCGGATTAGCTATTACTAACTCACGATTCTCTTGAACAGCCGCATCTCCCGTAATTACAAAATCTAAATTCGGAAAATATAATGAAATATGTCCCGAAGTATGTCCTGGGGTCGCTACTATTTGACATTCACCATTCAAAATCATTTGGCCATCATGTACTTTTTCATCGACGAAAATATGTCTTATATTTTTTAACTGTTGTATAAACCATTTACCAAATTCTTTTTCTTCATTTGGCATACGTTCTAACATTTCTTCTGCTTGAACTAATCTCTCTGATTTTATATCACCATTAATGTAGTTAGATTCAATTTCACTAGCAATAATATTAACTTGAGGATATTTCACTTTAAAATCATATAAAGATCCTATATGATCGTCATCATAATGAGTAATAATTATATTTTTTAAGTTTTTCATCTTGTATCCATGTTTTAAAATTGCCTCTTCAATTAAAGGTAAAAAATTCATATACCCTGTATCTACTAAAGTTAATTCATCGTTTACTATTATTAAACTTGGATAAATACATTGTTTTTGCTCGTTAAATTCGAATTCAATTGGTAGTTCTATTATCTTCATTTTTCTTCCCCCATACCACTTAATAAATGTTTAATAAAAACTAAATCATTTACATACATTTCGTTCAAATTTACGTTTAATGTGTACTTTCTATATAGCAAAGAAAAAAGCATCCGTTATGAATGCTTTCCTTATCTTACCTGTTCAACTACATAAATCAACTTTGGCCTATCCGAAACCTGATATGTATAGTCTTCATTTTTATGCATATATGTTTCTATCCTATTTATCACTTTAAACATTCTGTCTGAATTCGCACTGAACCGAGATACTGAATCACATAAAACTATTGACCCTTTCTTGTAAAAATTTACAATTTCATAAATATCTCGTTCTAAACAAACTTCTCCTACTTGCAAATCCTCTTTCGCTTCATAGTTATAAATTCCCATTCTCATTCCCCCAAAAAATTGTATTTTTTCTTACAACATCCCCTCGTTACATAAATAATACCACGATAAAATTCTAAAACTCAAACTCATCGGCTTCATCTGAGAAAATAAAAAAACATCACCGAAGTGACTACTTTCAAGAAGATGGGAGAAAAGAGAGGAAAAAATAATTCAAAACAAAGTAACACCTGAAATGCTAGATGAAGCAGCTAATCGATTAATAACAGAATCACATTAGAAGCCTATGAATCACCAGCGAGGAAAGGGGCTATTCAAGAATTACTAAATTTCTCATCAATAGATTATTTAGAAGTAATTCAACATTGTACGAATGCAGAGATTAATGTGAAAAATTAACTTTAATACGCATTACCACAAAACGTTATCTACGTAGTACCTTTACTTGGAACGAACATATACACTGTAAGTCGTTACATAACCAACATTCTATTATTTTGAACAGGTAATTCCCTATTTTTATTGAAATATACATTAAGAAAAACTATAAAATTGATTAGTCTCTCACTTCTTTGTCTATCCTTTTAAAAAATCTATTTTTTTGTAAAAGGAGTGTTTATATGGAGAAACAGAAACTTTGGAAAAAATTCAAGGAAAGCTCAGCAGATCTCGGTAAATCTAGCGTATATGAAAGTATTATTTTATATTACACAATGAGAAAAAAAGGGTTACCTACTAAAGCGAAATTCATCATATTAGCCGCTCTATCCTATTACGTATTAACAATCGACTTTATTCCAGATATAGCTGCTATTATTGGGATTGGCTTATTAGATGATGTTTTGGCGATCGCTGTAGCTCATAAATACGTGATGCGCCATGCAGACGCCGAAATTCGAGAAAAGAGCAAAGTAAAAATGGAGTCATTATTTACTCCCGCACAAACATAATGAAAAAGGAGCTAATATAATGTTACTTAGCTCCTCTTTTATTACACAATGTTTAAATGTACTATTTCATTTCACTTCATTCGCCACAAAAAATTGTTCACAAACACTCGATATGCGCTGTAAGTCTACGTTCCCACCAGATATAACCGCTACTACTTTTTTCCCCTTAATATATGTATCCACTTTCCCTGCAAGTAGAGCAGCAGTAGCTAATGCGCCTGCACCTTCTACAACAGCTTTCCCGCGTTGTAATAAGTCTTTCATCGCTAATTCCAGCTCTTTTTCTGATACTGTTACAATATCATCTACTAATTCTTTTACAACTTCAAAAGTTAAATTGCCTGGTATTTTTACCGCGCAACCATCTGCTATCGTAGGTGCCTCATAATGTTCTATAATTGTACCTTTGTCATAAGATGCCTTCATCCCATGAACATTTTCTGCTTGGACACCAATTATATGAATCGACGGATTAAAAGATTTTAATGCAACAGCAATTCCAGAAATAATTCCTCCTCCACCAATTGGTACAATGACCGTATCAACATCCCACATATCATCAAGAATATCTAATCCTATTGTACCTTGACCAGCCATTACTTCTACATCGTCATATGGATGTAAGTATGTTTCACCTGTTTCTCTAATAATCTCCTCACATTTTGCCTTCGCATCATCAAAGGTTTCACCATGTAAAACCACTTTAGATCCATATCCTTTCGTTGCATCAACTTTCGCTTGAGGGGCAGAAATCGGCATTACAATTTTACTTTTAATACCGAGTAAATGAGCAGATAAAGCAATTCCTTGCGCATGATTACCAGCAGAACAAGCAATTACTCCTCTCTCTTTTTCTTGATCTGTCAGCTGTGACATTTTATTAAACGCACCACGGAATTTAAACGAACCTGTTAATTGCATATTTTCTAATTTCAAGTGAATTTCTCCACCTGTTTTACTAGTCAAATAAAATGATTTTACTAATGGAGTTTTACGAGCATTTCTGTCCAAAATAGTTTGAGCTTTTTTAATATCGTCTATATGCAATGGTAGTTTTTTAGTTATCATACTAACACCTCTTCCAATGTTCTATTCCTAAGTTTTCGTAAGTCGCAACTCCTTTATACGAAATGAAAAAGTCTTTATATATGTACCCCACTCTGTAATACATACATCTGCAAACAATTCAACATCCTCTTCATATCACGTTCTTTATAATGATTTAAGCATGCAATTTGGATCCAATTATTCTTTCGTAAATACGCTGATTCATAATGAACAATATATCCTTGTAACGCTAACGCATCACCGACCGCTTTAGAAGAAAGACCTCCATTTAATTGAATCGTAAGTATAATTGGCGCGGCATATTCTTTAGGTGAAACAAGTTTTAACCCTATACTAGTAATAGCTTCTTCCATATAATCATATGTCTCTTTAATTTTTACAAATGCTTTTTCATCTTCAAATCTCTTCAACGCTTCTTGCAAAGCATTAATTAAATTCCATGAATGGGAATATGGAATACTTTCATTTTCTTCGTACATACCAATATCCATATAGGCTGGTAATGTCTCGTTTACTTTCACATTATGATTATGAAAAATGAAAGATAATCCAGTCAACGATTTAATTGCCTTTCCGCTCACGCCACTCGCAAAATATACATCCTTTAAATCTATCGGTATCGCTCCAATTGAGCTAATACAATCTACACATAGTTTCACTTTATACTTTTCACATAAAACATTTAGCTCGTCTAAATCATTTAACATTCCAGTTGATGTTTCGTGGTGAACAAACCAAAGCCATTCATAATGTCCAGCTCCCATTATTTTTTCCAATTCTGTATAAATAAACGGTTCTCCCATTTCTTTTTTATACGTATCAAAATGTAACTCTGCACGTGTTGCATGCCCGACTAATCTATTACCAAATTCCCCATTTGTTAATACGAGCCCCTTTCCTTTTAAAGAACGTAACTGGAAAGCAATGGCATCATTCGCTAATGTCCCTGTTCCTAACATGATTTGCACACGTTTTGCTTTTGTCATTTGAAGTAATCGTTTCTTTACATTATCCATAGTCACTTGAAATGACTTAGAACGGTGTGAAATAGGCTTAGTAGAAAATGCCTTTCGAACATTCTCTTCAATATCTACTGGGCCGGGTAAAAACGTATACTCTTTCGTCATAATTCCCCCAACACTCGATGCTTCAAACATAGCAGGGGTAACATACATAGGCTGGAATGCTGCTGCTTCTGTACCAACTAACGAATGGAAAGATTTGAATCCCATTTGCTCATATAAAGGTAGTTCACGTGTTGTTGCAGAAATGAGTGCCAATTCATATCCATTTAGAAGTAAATAACGATGTAAAAAGCGAATTAAACCTAATAACGCTCTTCCATTTCGATATTCACTTTCTACTGAAAGTAAACGAATTTCATATACGTTTTCTCCATGTTCTTGCAAATAAAAATCTAGATTTGAAATTTTATAATCTAACGAGAATGGTCGTTTTCCTCGCAACGCAACCATACCTACTAACTTATCGTCATCTAAACAAATTAAATATGTATTTTCTTCATGAAAACAATCTATACGAACACGATCTTTCGTTTCTTCATGTTGCGGAATTTCTTCTACAAATGTTTTATAATTCAATTTATGTATACTTTCAAATTCCCAAACTTGATCAGCAACTTTATAAATTAACCTCATGCCCTATCTCCTTTATCTATTTAATAAAAAATGATAAGTGGAGATTAACCCCACTTATTAAATGTTTATTTCATTCGCGATTTACATATAAAATAAGTACAATGATGAGTGCACTTAAAATAGTCGTAACAATTGAGTAAGAATACAAAATCATGCAAAGTGGTAAACAAGCAATTGTAATTAGTCCTGGCTTCGTAAATCCTTTAAAGATTAAATAAAATATAATGAAAACTGCAACGAGGGTAAGCGCTATCAAATAATCAAATGCGATTAGTCCTCCGATAAATGTTGAAATACCTTTACCGCCCTTACCTTTAAATAAAACTGGATAAATATGTCCAATTATTACAGCCAATAATGTTAGCATTACAAATGTAGAATCTTCAAAAAGGTATTTTGCAATAGAAACTACGATTGCCCCTTTGATCGCATCGCCTAAAAATGTAGCGACGAAATACCCTTTTCCATACACACGGCCCATGTTTCTTGCACCAGGATTACCACTTCCTTCATCCCGAATATCAACGTTATGTCTCCATTTCGTTACTATATAAGCAGTCAATATGTTTCCAAATAAATAAGAAGCCACCAAATACAAAAATTGCATACTATTAATCATATAATCATTCACTTTCTACGTAGGAGTACTTATACAATATTCAAGAACAATGTATATTGTACGTTTCTATCCGCATCCCTTTATACATTTTAACATCATATATTTACAAATCATACAAAAATTCTCATACAGCTATTTTTTAAAATATATATTTTTCATTAAATAATATGTTCCTTTCACTGCTGATTGTGATTGTGATATAAATGTAACTTTTCCTATGCTTTTCTCACAGCATTTCTTAAATTCATCATATATTTCAGGAACGAAACGCAATATACTGCCACTTACTGCAATGGAAGCTGATAAATCAAACTGCATCTTGTTATAAACATCTATTGTAATCCTTGCTAATTCCTTTCCAGCTTGCATCAT
Source organism: Bacillus sp. FSL W8-0519 (assembly GCF_038005585.1). NCBI lineage: Bacteria > Bacillati > Bacillota > Bacilli > Caryophanales > Bacillaceae > Bacillus > Bacillus sp. FSL W8-0519. Next base: position 2,429,332 of record NZ_JBBOTL010000001.1, on the reverse strand, counting down.
AATTTCATGTGCAGCATCATTCCCATTTCTAGCTTCCCGAATAACTAATGGTGTGATTGCTGCAACTTTATCTTTTGCAGATCTATAAACTAGACTTTTTATATGAGACGATGTCAAAAGTTGAAACTCATCTTGAATTCTTAAGCTTAATGGACAAAGTGTAACTCCTTGATCCAATTGATTTACCATTCTCTTTAAAGCTTGTAATGCAATCCAATATCCGCTTCCTTCATCTCCTAAAATATGTCCCCATCCACCGCTATACTCATGTACTTCTCCTTTTCTCCCTAGACAAATCGCACCTGTGCCACCAATCGTTAAAATTCCATCCTTTCCTTCTAAAGCGGCTGCGTGTGCTATCATTGCGTCATTAAAAACTTCAATTTGTATTCCATACTTCTTTTTTAGACGTAATGTTAATTCATTTATATTTGCTCCGCTTATACCTGCTAATCCTAAACAAATACAAACACAATGCTCTTTCACTACACTTATCTGGCAATGATCAATCGCTTCCATAATATGCACAAGAGCTTCTTCAAAATCTATTAATATGTTTCCAAATCCACTAGTAGCTCTTACAAGTTCATTTCCGTCTTTATCAAATGCAATTGCTTCTGTCTTCGTTCCCCCGCCATCTATTCCAATCATATACTTCATATACGTTCTCCTCATTTTCTTCATATTGAAGGGTACGTTACATTCCCTAAAACTACAGATTTCTTTGCACCTGTTGCACTCGGCACATTACTCGGATTACGATGATACGTTTCGTTTGCTAAAATGGCAAAGGCGATTGCTTCTTTCGCCTCTGAAGAATAGCCTATATCTTCTTGAATGAATATTGTACATTTTTCATCCTTCAATCCATACCGTATCATTTCAACAAGTGTGTTATTATAACTGCCGCCACCGCCTAAAATTACCTCATCAATTTCATAATACGGCAGAATAAACTCCTTATAATGATGAACAATTGAACTTGCTGTAAACATCGTGACAGTCGTTAATATATTTTCTTTACTATACTTTTCATACCGCTTCAATAACTGACTTACAAACTCTTCACCAAACTGTTCTCTACCTGTTGATTTCGGTGGATTCATTTTCAAAAATGAATGATTCATACAATATGTCAAAATTTCTTCTACAACTACCCCTTGTTTTGCAATGTTACCATTTTGATCATATGGCAACTGAAATAACCTTTGACATACTTCATCAATTATCATATTACCCGGACCAGTATCAAAAGCTATAACGTTCTGATCACTTTTTTGACTTGGTATTACGGTAACATTACCAATCCCGCCGATATTTTGTAGTAGTCTATTTTTAGTTGGATGACGATATAAAATAATCTCTGAATATGGTACAAGTGGTGCACCTTGTCCTCCTGCTGCCATGTCCATCGTTCGGAAATTTGAGATAACCGTCGTATTCGTGTCATATGCTATTACTGCAGGCTCCCCAATTTGTAATGTGGAAGCTATCATATTCCCTTCTGGCTTTGGCTGATGGTAAATCGTTTGTCCGTGAGAACCTATCAAATCTAATTGTTCCAAAGAAAAATTGGCCTCTTTACAAACTTCTTTTACAGCGTTGGCGAAACATAAACCTAACTTAAAATTCAAACTACATATGAGTTGGACATTTGAATTTTCTATTGATAATGCTTGTTGTATTTCACTTTTTATATCATTACGAAATGGAACTGTAGTAAAATGGATGAGTTTAACCTTAGAATCTACACCACTCCCTTCTATACGAACGAGCGCTACATCTATTCCATCTAATGAAGTACCGGACATTACCCCTGCAATATACATAACATGCATGACCTCCTATTTACTAAAAAACAATCATGTAAGTTACAAATGTACAACCGATTGAAAACAATATAAATCTAAAAAACAACTGAGCTTTCGATGCAAACGATCCATCAATGAAAGAAACAACTACTGTAAGCAAAATGCTTGCCGCAATGCTTGTAACAAGCCATATACTATGCATTTGTGATAGATGTAGCATTCTTAATAAAGGCACAAAAAGTAAATTCGCACATATCACTCCAAATAATAATAAAAATACACCTTTATAACTAAATTTTATATTCATTCCATTTCATCCTCTCTGGACTTCATGTGAAAGAAGTGATAGGCAAAATACCTATCACTCATAAATTAAAGCATAAAGATTATGGATTAACAGATTCGCCTTCACCACTCTTCTCAATTTCAAGCATATTTTTGTCGTACATTTTAAAGAATGGTAAATATATAAGGAACGATATTGCTATATTTATAAAAACTAATACAATCGCACGCCAATCCCCACCTGTTGCTAAATAAGCACCAATTGGAGCAGGTAATGTCCATGGCGGCATAATATGCGTTGGTGTTACAAATCCCATTGCAGTTGCAGAATATGCAACAGTTGCCGTTACAAGTGGTGTAATGATAAATGGGATAATTAAAATTGGATTTAGTACAATCGGTAATCCGAATATGACTGGCTCATTTATATTAAAAATACCCGGAACAATACAAGTTCTTGATAATGCTTTCGAATATTTTGATCGACCAAATACAATCATAGCTAATACAAGCCCTAATGTCGCACCAGAACCGCCAATCCATATAAACCATTGATATAACGGCTCTGGTGAAATAAATGGCAACTGATCTGCTCCACTAGCAACTGCTTCTCCATTTTTCCCTAGATATACTTCCCATAATGGCCGAGCAACAGTTCCAACAACCGACACACCATGGATTCCGAATGACCAAAAAAACGTAATTAAAAACACTGGAATCATTACACCGAAGTAACTATCGCCAGCTTTTACTAATGGTGCTGCTAGTTTATCAACAACATGGTGTAAATCAATGCTAAAAACGACAGTTACTAGACTCATAATAATAATAACGAATGCAGCAGGTATAAGTGCTTCAAACGAACGCGATACTGACGGCGGTACTTGTTCTGGCATTTTAATCATTACATTTTTCTTCTTACAAAACCTTAAAATCTCTACGGATAAAATAGAAACAATCATCGTCACGAATAATCCATGACCTCCAAGATTTGTCATCGGAAGCATAAATCCTTTTTTATCAATTAATTCAGGAGTTAATGTTAATAGCAGTGAACATACTGCAAGCTGTGCTCCTGATAAAGCATCTAGTTTATAACTTTTCGCCAAATTATATCCTATTCCAAATGCTATATATAAAGACATAATAAACATCGTTAGGCGATATGGTATTAATATACTTGTTTGATTTTTTAATGCCCAAACGGATATGAAACTATCTTTCGGTAAAGGTGGAAATGCTACGATTAAAAAGAAACTTCCTACGATGATAAATGGTAATGCTGAAATCACTCCATCACGGATTGCTTGTAAATGTCTCTGTTCAGAAAGTCTTGCCATCGGTCCAGATAAGTTTTTATCAAGAAACGTGACAAACTTATTCATAACGGTTCCCCCTAACGAATTAAATCATTTACAGTCTTTAATAAAGTCGGTCCACCAAGAGGTGTATATGCTTGCGGCGGTATAATACCGCACGGGATAGATTCCTCTTCTGCGAATTTTTTAACAGAATCAAATCGATGTCTAACTTGAGGTGCAACCATTACAACATCCCAGCCATTCTTCACTTCTTCTTCCACCTCATTTGTTCCAATCGCATGCACTTCCATGTTCATACCCTTTTTCTCCGCCTCCTTTTTTAAAGCGTTTACAACAATTGCACTGGACATCCCTCCAGAACAAACGAACAAAACCTTCATTTATGAATCCTCCTATACTTATAATTTATTCCCCTTCAAATGAAAGGAAGTTTCACTTTACTAACAAGCATATGAAGTAGTAAATGAATTTAGTTATACTGAAAGTAAATTTCAGTAAAAATATTTTTCCTATTAAATTAATGTTTCAATATTTATTTTTCTCAATTGTAAGAACAACCTCATCTCGGATATCATAATAGTTAACCACATAATAGGGAGGCGTATAAATGATTGTTAAACGTTTATTAATGATATGTTGTATCGTCATCTTTTTTATTCCTTTCACTTTCATTTCCCCTCACTCTACTTATGCTGAAGCTAATACTACGTATAAAAAACATGAATTACGTGCTGTATGGATCGCATCTGTTCTTAATATTGATTGGCCCTCAAAAACTGGCTTACCAATTGAAAATCAAAAACAAGAATTTATTAAATTATTAGACGATGTAAAAAACACTGGTATGAATGCAGTCATTGTACAAATAAAACCAACTGCTGATGCTTTCTATCCTTCAAATTACGGTCCTTGGTCTGAATACATTACGGGCACACAAGGAAAAGATCCTGGTTATGACCCACTCGCATTTATGGTCGATGAAGCACATAAAAGAAATATAGAATTTCACGCATGGATTAACCCATACCGAATAACGATGAATCACACTGATATAAATCGATTATCAAATAATCACCCTGCAAAACAACACCCGGATTGGGTTGTACCTTATGGCGGAAAATTATATTACAATCCCGGTATTCCAGAAGTAAAAAGGTTTATAACTGAAGGTGCTTTAGAAATCGTACAAAATTACGATGTTGATGCATTACATATGGATGATTATTTTTATCCATATAAAGTGGCGGGTGAACAATTCCCCGATCAAAAAACGTACGAATTATATAATAACGGTAGATTTACAAATATAGAAGATTGGCGACGTGACAATGTAAATGAACTTGTAAGAGATTTAAATACTGCTATTAAACAAGAAAAGTCATATGTAAAATTTGGCATTAGCCCATTTGGCGTATGGCGAAATATAGCTGATGATCCGACTGGCTCTAACACAACTGCCGGCCAAAGAAACTTTGATGATCTTTATGCTGATACACGTGAGTGGATACAAAAAGGTTACATTGACTACATCACACCGCAAATATATTGGAATATAGGTTTCACTCCTGCTGCGTATGACATATTAGTAGATTGGTGGGTAAAAGAAACAAATAATAAACCGATCCACCTATACATCGGTCAGGCGGCCTATAAAATTAATAATAATTCTGTCCCAGCTTGGTCTGATCCAGAAGAATACCCAAGACAAATTGAATTAAATCGGTTATATCCTGAAATAAAAGGTAGTATGCATTTTAGCTTGAAAGATATTAATAACAATCCACTAGGAATTAAAGATAGACTCTCAAAAGACATATATAAATATCCTGCATTAATCCCCTCTATGCCTTGGCTTGATCATGATCCACCAAAACAACCGACTTTAAAAGGTGCTATTCCAAGAGATGAAGGTATTGCTGTAGGTATCATTGATAATAGAGAGAATGATTCTGCTTATTACGCTATTTACCGCGTGAATGGAAAAAGTGAAGTGAATATAGAAAATCCGAAAAATTTACTTACTACTGTAAGAAAGACAAAGCCTGGAGAAATTTATTTAGATAAAACCGTTATTTCTGGAGAAACATATACGTATGTAGTAACTGCAGTTGATCGATTGCATAATGAAAGTGTTGCTTCTAGTCATACTACCGTTAAAGCAAAATAACAACTAATAAAAAAAACGCCTTAAAGCTAAGTATTATAGCTTTAAGGCGTCTTTTTTATTTATTCTTAAACTTCTCAGTCGCTGCTCTCATCTTCACATTCAAATCGTGATCAATCGAGTCACGAATATCCCGCTCTACTACTTCCATTTCTTTTTGGAAATTTTGTAAGTAGATTTTCAATTCTTCTTCTTTTTCGGGACGTTGTGATGGTGGTAGTTGCACCACTAAAGATAACATTGCTATTAAATCTTTCATTAAGAACGTTTCAAGTTTATGTTGTTGTTCAAACATACGTTGCTCTTGATAGTATGGCAGTGCATTTAATACTGAAATTGTAATATCATCAACTGTTTTTTGTAATGAAGGATTTATTGAACGTTTATACGCTTGAATTGTATTTAATGCATCTGGATATCGATCATAAAAATACAATTTATAAAACGATAAATCTGTCGGTTTTACTGTTTGCTGCGTTTCTTGTCTTAAAAAATCTTTTACTTTCATCGCTGCTACATCAATATCTTCATTAGTAAGCTTTTTCGTCGTTTTTGCCATTACATGTACTTTTTTCTGTTTTTCTTTCGGTAACATTGAGAATACTTGCTCTCTCGTACGTTGACCCGATGCACAGAAAAGCGTGTTTAATATATGTTGTTCTTTCTTTCCTTCCGTACGAATCCAACGATAAAAGAGTGGATGTTGTGTAAATTCTTGTAGAAACGGTAATGATTTATTCGATAACTTATCTAAAGAATCGTGTGCTCTTTTATATGGCTTCGTCCACGAAAAATACAGTTTACGTCCGAAATATACAACTAAAACAACGACAGTAAATGCGATTAAAAACAATGTACCGAGTAGTAATAATACAGTTTGAATAAAACTCATTTTTTCACCTCCTCTAAAAGTCTGCTATTTTCTTGGGCGCTGAATGAGTTTTTGTTTCATTTCATCATTAAATGTGTCTAGTTCAATAACAAACTTCTTACTTGACTCGATAATACGTTCTGACGATTTTTCAGAAGCTTCAATTGCAGCAAATACATTTTGGAATGATTCGCGTAATTTATCCATGCTAATTGCAGGATTTTCAAGAAGTTTTGTTGTTTCTTCTGTATTTTGTTTTAATGCCTGAGAATTACTTAATACCATAGACTCAATTGCTTCATTTGTTGCATTCACTGCATCAATTGTTTTACGCTGATTTGTTAATGCTAACTGGATAGCAGCAGAAACTGTTACAACGTTTTGCGTCATCGTAATTGCATTACGAATTGCCTCTGTTAACTTTTCATTATTTTTCTTAATAATGTCTACTGATGCGATAGATTGTAATAACACACTTTTCGCTTGTTGCATATTGCGCGTACGTACGAGTATCTTTTCTAATGCATCATTAATTAATGGAATATCCCTTTGACGTTCTGGATTTTGTTTCTCAGCTTCCAGCATGCCAGCAAGTTTTTTCCCTAAGTATACTTGCTTATCAAGCGCGTGAATTTTATCGTGTGATTGTTCCTTAAGCATCTCTAGGCCAACAGTATCTTCTTGTAAGTTGTCACGGCCAATTAGAAGCGATCTTATAATCTCCTCAATTTGCTTATCTATAGATTGGTATTTATGCACGTATGTTTCAAGTGGATTTTTCTTGAATACTTTAAACATAATTTTCTTCATGCCACTTGCTTTTAATGAGTTCGGATCAAGCTCTGATACTACTTTACGTAATTCTAACAATGTATTCGGGATTTCTTCATTTTTCCCGTTCATCATCGCTGTGACAGGACGTTTTAATGCTGATAACGTTTGTCCTGCTGCTTGTTGTTCTTTATCCCCTAAATCTCCTAGCTGAGACAATACTTTCGATAAATCTGTATTTTGCTCGCTATTTAATTTTTGTACATAAAGATCGGCTTCTTTATTTAATTCATCAAGTTCTTCATCTTTTATAACTGTATCAACTACTACTTCTACATTATTATCTTTCACAATTGATACGGGTTCTTTTTTCTCGAGTTCAGTCAACAAAATCGCTCCTTTATTTATATGTGCGAATTTATGTGCACTATATTTCATCTAATATATTGTATTTCATGTGCAAACAGCCTATATGAAATCAATTTTCAAGAAATACCTGCTTATGCAGTCATTCCCTGTTTCTTACTATAAGTATACCTGTAAACAACATAATTTTCCTCAGACTTAAGACCTAGAGACCGACATGCTGAAGGCGGATTCTTCGTATGTTACGTATATAAATTACGACCTTCCCATCCTACTGTACTCAATCTTTTGACATACACCCTTTTTCAATGTGATAATTATATTGCGTTCAATCCTATTGCTTCTTACGCGCTACAAATGCACCATTTTGAAATGCCAATAACACTGTTTCAAACATTTTATCTTCTTCAATCATTTTTATAAACTCAGCTAATTCACTCGCATGAGAAGTAGCATTATCGACAACAAGAAGACCTTGTGGTTGTAAAATGCGTTTTATATGTTCAAGCCACCACATGTATTGCGTACGCTCTGAATCTAGGAAAATAAAATCAAATGAATGATCTAGTTGTGAATCTAAAAATGCCCCTGCTTCTTGATTGTGAACATCAATCCTTTGCAACAAGTTTGCCTTTTCAAAATTGACAAGTGCCTCTCCAACTCGTTCTGAAGAAAGCTCCACAGTTGTTACATTTCCATTTGTTTCTTCTACCGCATTAGCTAACCACAATGTAGAATAACCATTAGAAGTTCCAATTTCTAAAATGTTTATTGCGCTACACCCTTTTACTAAAATTGATAAAAATTGCCCCATCTCACGAGAAATATTCCGTAATTTTTCTTCCCGTGTTTTTTTATTTCGATCATGCTCTTCTCCATATTGTTCAAGTTGAAATAATAATGAATTTAATGTATCCATTTTTTTCATCGCCTTTCTAAAGCAATATGATGAAAAAGCTCTTGTTGCTCGTCTACTTTCATTATATGCGAAACAAAAACCTTTTTCTCGTTATATGACAAAGATTTATAATTTTTTATAGCATATTGTTTCGTTTTTTGGTAAAGTTAATTTCTACGTGCAATTATTCCATTCATACTATTTTTAATTCAATTGCAGTTGTTAAATCATATAAACCCCATTTAAATGAATCGGTATTTCAAATTCAATTAAGCGCCCTTTCCGGACGCATTTTCTTTGTTTATATATTTCTAGAAGAAAGGATGCTTACAAATGAACGTGATTAGCTTAGATGCTGCTCGAAAACGAAAGCAGCACAAAAAATTAATGATTACTATACCGATTATTACACGTATTTATGAAGAAGACGGGGAAATTAAATTTGAGGTAGCTGGCGAAAAAGATGTACCTCTTGAAATGTTAGAAAAATAATAAAAAGACGCACTTCTAAAGAAATGCGTCTTTTTTATACTATTCTATTTAAGTGCATAAGTTTTTCAGGATTAACCATCATATAAATATTTGAGATTTTCTCATTCTCAAATGTGAATGAAAGTACATAAGTCACTTTGTTTTTCACTTTAACAATAACACCTGGGGCACCATTTACTATCTTATAATCAACATTGTACGCTGATGGGAACTTACTTCTAATTCCAGAGAATAAACGAATAATTCTATCTGCAGAATAGATTGGATGAATCGCAGTTGTAACTTTACCACCACCATCTGCTTTCAATATCGCATCTGTTTTTAATACTTCTAACATACCTTGCGCATCACCACATTGTAGTGATGATACAAACTTTTCAACATAATCAGCCATTTTCTTCGTACTTAATGTTGATTGCTTCGGCTTATCCAATATACTATTTCGTGCCCGTTGAAAGATCTTTCTACAGTTCACACTACTCTTATCAACAATTGAAGCTATTTCTTCGTATTCATAACTGAAAACCTCTCTTAATATGAAAACAATCCTTTCTACCTCAGACAGTTGTTGTAAAAGTAATAAATATGCTGTGGAAAGGGATTCTTTCATAACAAATGACTCTGATGGCTCATTACTTTCTTCTACAAGTGGCTCTGGTAACCACATCCCTACGTACACGTTACGTTTATGCGCTGCCGAACGTAATTTATCAATTGAACGATTTGTCGCCATCTTACACAAATATGCTTTCATATTTTCTATAGACTGAAGATCCTCTATATTATTTAACGAGATAAATACATCCTGAACGATATCCTCAGCATCCATAACACTCCCAAGGATTCTATATGCTAACGAAAATAATAATGGTTGATACGCTTCATATAATTGCTCCGTTTCCATGATGAACTCCCTCACTTTCTAATTGCTTTAAAATGTGTAACGCTGCACGTTTTCCACTTGCTACTGCAGCATCAGCTAATATTTCATCATGCCCAGTCCAATCACCTGCAACGTAAACACCTGGCATTTCAGGGATATTAGGACCTGATTTTTCAACTCGGTTTATATGAGGAAAATCATATACTACTGTTATTTTCGGTAAATATTGTTGCGCAACAACTTCTCTTTTCCAATTTGGATGTAGCAAATCCATTGTACTTTCTAACTGTTCTTTATCTTCATGAGTATGTTTCATCTCTAGTACAGGATTATGGTACTTAATTAAACTCACTGCAATTGATCCATCATCACTTAATTTAGCTGCTCTTGATTGATTCGTGAAAAATATAGGCTGATCTAACCCTAACGCAAATTGATGTGTCGGATTAGGTAATCGTCTCAAACCAATATCTAATGCAGCAACAGTAACCGGTACCGATTGTTCACTCCATCTATACAAACTTGTTCCTTCCACACCTTTAATTATGTTACAAGCTTCTTTCGGTGGAGTCGTCACAATGACTGTACCTACTTCAAATACCTCATCATCAAAACAATATATTCTTTGTTTATCTTCGTAATGCTCTATTTCCAAAACATGCTTTTTATCCAAAAATTGCACCCCGGCATGATTCGCAATGTCTCTTAATTTTGTTATTATCGTCTCCCAGCCACCATCTACATAAAATACCCCATCTTTTATCGAAAGCTGTATTTGCTTTAGTACAGATGATGCTAATTGTATTGTAGGAGCAAACGTATATGTTGTTGTTCGGCATAGCGCATAAAATATATTGCGAACCATTGGATCTTTTATTTCATTTTCTGCCCATGTAGTTAGGCTCACTTTTTGAACTTTTCTTACATCTAAATTCCCTAAACGAATCATAAGACGTGAGAATTGTACTTTTGCAGACCACGAAAGTAGTGGTGTTGATAAAATTGAACGGAAATCTGTTGGTATGGTGAAAATCTCCCCTTTCCATATTCCATGTGCTTTTGTAGATGGAATTCCACCCGGTAGATTCATACCGAGCTCATTAAAAGTTAAAAATGCGGCTCCTCCTCTATATAAGGCGTGTGCACCAAGATTCATACAGATCCCATTTTTATTAATAGTCATCCCTCGACCACCAAAGCGATTGGACTTTTCTAAAACAATCACTTTTCTTCCAGCTTTCGCTAAATATATAGACGCTGTTAATCCAGCAAGGCCACCACCAACAATTGCTACATCAAATTTCTTCATAATAAAATCCCTCCTTATCGTTCTACATACAAGACGAACGATTAAGGAGGGATGTGACATGAAAATATATTTTTACTCATCTATTTTATTACATTATTTTTTTATTCGGTCATATTGCATACGAAATAACTCAATTGCAAATGGTATATCCTCTTCACTCTTTATATAATAACTGATCCATCCTGATTCAGGTAATACGTGATGTGGTTTGACCAATCCTTGGTTTACTAATTCATCCCGCTTTAACTTTGGAAATGGTAAATCGACTAACTTATCTCCATGCAGATGACCAAGTTCTTTCTTACCGTAATTTATTTCAATGCCGCCAAATCGATGCGGTTTTTCAGAAACACCCGCCCAGCTGAGCACTTCATTTCTAATCATTTCACTAAATGACATGAACCTTCACCCCTTATTAATGATTGATGTAATATTAAATTAACACGTTCTTTACTTTTTTCCATCAATCCAAAGTATGAATGGATATACGAATATAGTTTCATCTCAACACCTTTATTTTTTACATAATTAAAATAATTTCAAAGGGGATTTATTCTATTATATAGAATTACTATTAAAAATAATTTTAAGGGACGGATTTATATGAGCGAGGTATTATTACAAAAGGCAAATTATCTACAATTTAATGAATTAAAACTCTTGAAAAAAGCTATTTTAATAACAATTTAAAAACTAAAGTCAATATGAATAATACTGAACAAACAATTATCATTCAAACACAATTAGCAAAAACATTAAAAGATAACGGCATTTTTTCTTTATTAAATAATAGAACTGCAAATATCCAATCCATATCTTATAAAATAATGAATGATACAATTGTGCATAACAATTTATTAACTACAGATCCAATTGCGTTCCACAATCTAGTATCGTACGAACTATTTGAAAATACCATAACGGCTTATACTTCAGATTTACAACCTATTTATTTACCAGATGGTGCTACAATTATTGATTTTACTTTCTCTGCATTTCCAAAAATTGCACATAACATGAAAAATGCAAAAGTAAACGGTATACCTGTTCCACTTAAAACAAAGGTATCCCATTTTGACGTCATAGAAATCTACTTTGATTTAAAAACAAAACTTGGTATTAGATTGGCTCAATTATGCCAATACCGCTAAAGCACAATTAATTATTCAGCAAAAACTATCATAAAAAATAGACCAATGCTTCTTATAAAAAGTATTGGTCTGTTTTTTATGATACGAAATACACCCCATATTCTTTATGGAATAAGCAAATTTAATAAGATACCAACAACTGCACACAACCAACAATAGACACATATCCTAATTTTGTAACCTTACTTACTAATAGAAAGGCAGGTAATACAATTGAGTTCCAATATCGACTACACTTCCCCCTCAATTAATTTCACTTATGATTTAAATAAAAGTAATTTTTTTCAGAAAGATGCTCAAAACTATATAAACGTACTTGGCGAGAAACAATTAAATACGTTAGAAAACACTTCTTTATTAGATATCTATTTAAGTACAGGAAATGTTGTAGAGCCGCACATACATCAAAATGCAGCTGAACTTGTTTACTGCATTTCAGGCTCTGCAGTTGTTTCTTTACTTAATCCTTTTACAAATCAAATATTAAACTTACCAATAAAACCGGGGCAAGTTGCCAACATTCCACAAGCGTGGTGGCATTATGAAATTGCTACAGCAGATAACACTCATTTATTAGCAATCTTCGACGCACCAACACCAGAAGTTATTTTTGGTTCTGACATGTTAAGATTAACTCCCACTAATATAATGGCCCATACTTACTGTCTCGATGAGCAACAATGGAAACAAGCGGTATCCCCTATTCAATCCACTACAGTAATCGGTCCTCCAGCAAATTGTAATCAGAACCGCGGAACGATACCCCCTGCAACTCATCCTCCTAATCCACAACAAAATTTATATTACCAAGATTCATATTATTTTCCTCTTTACTGGGGATATTAATTTATATTATGAAAGGACAATTATTTATCTCCTCGGAAAATACGTAGGAGATTTTTTTATTATATACCCATTCCTATTTATTATCGTAACAATTAATAGAATAGCTACATATAATAGTTATATATTTAATTGGAGGTGATAGTACTATGAGTAATTATAACTATCGAAAAAACTACTCTCATAATAAAAATAGTAGTTCATCAACATCCTCTCAGTCTTCGAATTCTCAATCTTCCAATTCCCAATCACAAAGAGACTTAGCCAATCAAGGCTATGTAAAGAAAAAAGGATGTAACTGTAATAAAAACAAATAGTTGATTACTAATTTGTACAATAACATTTTAACACTCACGATAAATAAATTACTTCCCTTTTATTTAAAAGATGAATTCTGTTTTTAATAGAATTCATCTTTTTTATTTATAGATAATTTTTCAAATCATATAACTTATTCCATAAACAATAGATTATAAATCATTAATTTTGATTTTTTTAACAAAGAGTACTTTCTCAATTGATTTATCACCTATCTTTCCATAAAATATAGCCCACCCTAATAAAATTAGGATGGGCTATATACAAACGCCAATTCAAATTTCAAACAGGCGTTGTAACAAACTAGACGATATTTATACCTGCACTTACAAATCCAGCTACTGCAGCTATTGGACTTGCTGCTGTTAATGAAACGTATAGTAGTATTTTATCTCCTGCAGCTACTGGGATAGCTTCAGGTATAATACCTGATGCTGTAGAACCAATTGCGATTGCAGCAAATGCTGGTGTTAATAATAGAGGTGCACCCTGTACTGTAAACGTATTACTTGCTGCAGGTGCAGTTAATATTTGTATCTGCACTTGAACAGGTGATAATGGAGATAATGCAGCTGTTGCACTAAAGAAACCTGCTAATGACGTAATAACACCTGCGCGTGGTGCTACAAATGCATAATCACCTACACCCAACGCTAATGTGATACTAGTTCCACCTGTTAAAGCTATACCAGGCTGACTAAATCCAAATCCAAGAAGAGTTCCTGTATTTGCTACTAATGCGTTAACTAACGCAGCTGGTGTTGTACCCGAAGCGAATGGAATAATAGCTCCGCCACCAGTTGCTCCAGTTGCTCCCGTTGATCCTGTTGTCCCTGTTACTCCTGTTGCTCCCGTTGTTCCTGTTGTTCCTGTTGTTCCCGTTGCTCCCGTTGACCCTGTTGCTCCCGTTGTTCCCGTTGTTCCTGTTGTTCCTGTTGCTCCTGTTGCTCCTGTTGTTCCTGTTGTTCCCGTTGTTCCTGTTGCTCCTGTTGTTCCTGTTGCTCCTGTTGCTCCTGTTGCTCCTGTTGTTCCTGTTGTTCCTGTTGCTCCTGTTGCTCCCGTTGACCCTGTTGTTCCCGTTGTTCCTGTTGCTCCTGTTGCTCCTGTTGTTCCTGTTGCTCCTGTTGTTCCTGTTGCTCCTGTTGCTCCTGTTGCTCCTGTTGTTCCTGTTGCTCCTGTTGTTCCTGTTGCTCCCCTGATCCTGTTGCTCCTGTTGCTCCCGTTGACCCTGTTGCTCCTGTTGCTCCCGTTGCTCCCGTTGGAATATAAATTGGCGGAAGAACCGGAAAAGTAGGTCCAATATTTTCTGGTCTTACCATACCTTTATTCAAAGATAATTTTTCATCGCTGTTCAATTTACTACCTCATTTCACATTTTGTTTACTAATTAACAAAATAAAACCTCTATCATTTTAGAAAAATTCCATAACTACTTTTTCATACTCAAATGATTTTACATAAAGTAAACTTTTTACCGTTACTATAACTAGTAGTATTAATATAACAAAATGATAGTTCCATTCCAAAATACTAAATCGCTACTATTAAACTCTTCGACTCCACTTTCCGGATCTATCTTTTCACCCGCAATATCAACTTCAAATTATAATAATAATTTAATAATTAATTTAACTGCTGGTAATACAATTTCACTTCAACTATTCGGCGTATTATCCATAGTTAATTTAGTTGGAGGTGGTTCAACAGGTGCCTCTTTAACAATTATACGAATCGATTAAAAAATGATTCATTCTTTTTATAATAATCATTCTTAAATGCTAAAATAGTAACTACTAGGTCATTCCTTTAGTTTATATTTTAATAACTTCACGTAAGTGATTATGCAATAAGAAATACTTTGTACTATATTCATAGTACAAAGTATCTATACTAAATTTTCCGTATATACATTATCAATTTACACTCCTCACTGCTAATGTTACATTGAACATGAAGATAGTTTCTCAAATGCGAACCATCTCAAAACATATTTGAGAAACATACTCCAATCCTATACGCGAGAGCAACACTATGTTGACACTCAAATGAGTGTCTTTTTTTGTGGATTATAAAAAATAAAAACCATCTCTTATAGATGGTTTTATCATTACGCCTTTCTTTGTTTTTCAAGGTAGCTGTAAATTTATGAAGTTGAATAATAAATAGTCATATTTAACCGGGTTTGCGTTCTTCCAAAATTACGATAGGAATGCGGTCTATCCGCCTTAAAGCGAATTGAATCCCCGCTATTTAATTTATACTGACAATCATTTATTTCAAGTGTCAATTCCCCTTCAAACACCGTTATAAATTCTTCAGTCCCTTCTTTATGACCTTCCGAATTTAACTTTCCTTCTGTTTCAATTTCAACCGTATAGATTTCAAAGTTCCTATCATCTTGGAAAGGAAAAGAAGGATACACTTTATATCTTCCATTGTCTTCTGATAATACTTGAACATCATTTCGTAAAACAACTTTCGTATCCGGTTGCGGATTATTGATTAAAGAAGTAAAAGACACTTTCAACCCATTAGCTATTTTCCATATCGTTGTTAATGTTGGACTTGACTCTCCACGTTCAATTTGTCCAATCATCGTTTTACTCACACCTGTTAATTGGGAAACCTTTTCTAAACTTAATTTTTCTTTTTCTCGAATTGTTTTTAAATTTTTCGCCAGAATAAGTTGAATTTCTTCCATAAGAAACACTCCTACACTATATACAATATAACGACCGTTATGTATAATAAAAAGCACACGTTATATTGTTCTTTTCAGTCATTATAACATACAAAATACTTAGGGGGTTTTGAAATGCCTATATTTTCTTTTTTGTTATTTGTTTTTATAAGTAGCTTCACACCCGGACCTAACAATTTTTTAGCTATGACATACGCTAATCAACATGGTTTAAAAAGGAGTATGCAATTTTGCTTCGGAGTAGCTTTCGGTTTTTTCATCCTCACTTCCTTATGTAGTTTCTTTAATATTGTACTAATTAAAATCCTACCTATAATCGAATTCCCTTTAAAAATCTTAGGTGTAGCATATATGCTATATTTAGCCCTTAAAATACTCACAAGTAAAACTAGCATAAATCCCGATGAAAAATATAATAAAAATTTATTTACAGTTGGGATTTTCCTTCAGTTTATTAACCCTAAAGGAATACTATTCGGACTAACTGTAGTATCAACTTTTATTCTTCCTTACTACAATTCATATTCAAGTTATCTACTTTTTTCATTATTTCTAGGTGTAGTTGGATTAATGAGCACATTTAGTTGGACATTATTCGGTTCCATGTTTCAAAAACTTTTGTTGAAGCATACTAAATCATTTAACATCCTTATGGCCGTTTTATTAGTTTTCAGTGCGCTTTCCATTATAATCAATTAAATTTCCTTTATTAAAAAAAAGAGGATTACTCAATAAAAGTATCCTCTTTTTGAGGCCGAGTGATTTTTCTGTTTCACTAAAATAAAATCTTTACTTAACTTTCCATACCACCAGCCTCTACGCTCAAGGTAATCCGTCATTCCTTTAAGTTGCGGCCTCTACTTTTTATTATTCATTTTAAAATCTCTTTATAATAATACAGAAAAATACGCTATAATATAAGTTATTGTTCTTTAGGAGGGGTTTAATGACTGATAAGTATAAATTTTTAATTCTTGTTGTTACAGCATTTTTTTCTTTCTTTTCCTTAATAAAAGATTTCCGTAACACTTCAAAAAGTTTCTTTTGGGGAAGCTTTGCAATCCTAACAAGCTTTATATTATTATTAACACACGCTTTAGAGTTAACTCCAATACTTCTCCATTCAGCCCAGATAGCTCTTGAGATTATTACAATACCTCGTAAATTATTGTTCCCGTCTGGCACTGAAATTGCTAGTAATTGCTAACAATTCGTGTATCTAAAAAAATTCAAGTCTATATTTCTAATTATCTTTATAAATATAAAAATGCGGTTTCTCCTTTCTAGAGAAACCGCACCCTATCAAAAATTCTTCTTAAATTTTAAACTGACTCGTATACAGATCAAAGTAAAATCCTCTATCTTCCATGAGAGATTCATGGTTCCCTTTTTCCAAAATACTTCCATCTTTTATAACAAGGATTTGATCTGCTTTTTCAATCGTTTTCAGTCGATGAGCGATTACGAAACTTGTTCGACCTCTCATTAAATTGTTTAGTCCTTCTTGTATTTGTAATTCTGTTCTCGTATCAATATTAGATGTTGCTTCGTCGAGAATTAATATATCTGCATCTGCTAAAATTGCCCGTGCAATCGCAAGAAGTTGTTTCTGTCCTTGACTTAAATTCGATCCTTCTGAAGCAATTTTCGTTTCATATTGATTCGGTAAATGTTTTATAAAAGAATGTGCAGATGCTGCCTTAGCTGCATTGATTACCTCTTCATCACTAGCATCTAATCGACCATAACGTATATTATCCATAATCGTCCCAGCAAATAAATACGTATCTTGTAAAACTACTCCTATTTTACTTCGCAACGAATTCATATCATATTCTTTTATGTTTTTTCCATCAATATGAATTTGTCCTTGCTGTATATCGTAAAAGCGCGTTAGCAAATTAATGATTGTTGTTTTGCCCGATCCAGTTGGACCTACTAAAGCAATTGTCTCCCCTGGCCGCGCTTTAAGACTCACTTCTTTTAAAATCGTTTTATTTTCCTCATACCCAAATGAAACATTCTCGAGTGCAACATGTCCTTGTAAATTTTGTACAACGAATGCATCTTTTTTATTTTTGATTTCCGGTACTTCATCCATAATTTCAAAGACACGTTCCCCACCAGCCACTGCCGCTTGAATCGTATTCATTAAAGTTGCGAATTGACTGAGTGGTCTTGAGAATTGACGAGAATAATTAATAAAAGCTGCAATGACACCTACTGTTGTCATTCCATTTAAAGCCATTACTGACCCAGTCCCAATTACAAGTCCCATACCTAAGTTGTTAATAAAGTTCATACTCGGAAAAATAAAAGCTGAAAATGTATCCGCCTTCGTTGCAGAAACTCTTAGCTGTTCATTAATTTTATTGAAATTTTGTACGGTTTCTTTTTCTTTCCCATATAACGTTGTAACATCCGCACCTGTTATAGCTTCCTCAATAAATCCATTTAATTCTCCTAAATCTTTTTGACGCTTTGCAAAGTTTTTACCACTATAAGCAACTAGTTTTTTTGTAACGAAAAACATAATAGGTACTGTAATTAAAGTAACAATCGCTAAAATCCAATCTAATGCGAACATCGCAATCGTCACACCTATAAAAGTTAGCGCTGATGAAATAATTTGTACAACACTTTGTGTCAACGCTTGATTCAAATTATCTATATCATTTGTTACACGACTCATTAAATCCCCTTGAGAACGTACATCAAAGAACCGTAAAGAAAGCGTTTGGATTTTCTCAAAAATATCTTGTCTTATTTTTTGTATCGTTTTTAATGCAACGTTAACCATGACAAATGTTTGTAACCAAGTTAAAAACACTGTAATACCATAAATTGCGATAAGTAACATGCACATTCTTGCTGTGCCATTTAAATCTTTCGGTACAATATATTGATCTATAATTACTCCCATTAAATAAGGACCTAATAATCCAAGTAACGTTGTAGCAAATACTAAAAATATAACGAACGTAAGAGCAGCCTTTTGATAGCCCATATAGTTCCATACTCTCATCACAGTTCCTTTCGTATTTTTAGCCTTCCCCATCTTTGTTGCGTTACGCCCACCTTTATTAGCAAATTGCCCTTGAAAATTACGCATGTTCTTTCCCACCTTCCTTATACAAATTGCCACCTTGGGAAAGATAGATTTCTTGATAAACCTCGCATTGTTCTAACAGTTCTTTATGTGTACCATCACCAACTAATTCACCATTATCTAACACGAGAATTTTATCAGCATCTATTATTGATGAGATTTTAGAAGCAATTAATAATGTTGTTGTTCCTTTATATTCTCTCCTTAATGCTGATTGAATGTTAGATTCTGATTTAGCATCAACTGCTGATGTAGAATCATCTAATACAAGAATAGATGGCTTTCTCACAAGCGCCCTTGCAATGGATACACGTTGTTTTTGTCCACCTGATAAATTCGTCGCACCTTGTGTTACATGATATTGATAAGAATCTTCCAGTTTGTTAATAAACTCAGTCGCACAAGCTGATGAAGCCGCCACTTCCAGCTCTTCCTTCGTTGCATCTTCTTTTCCATAACGTAAGTTCTCTTCTATACTACCTGAAAACAACAATGCCTTTTGAGGTACAAACCCGATTGAACCACGAAGTTTTTGTAAATCGTATGCCTTAACATTTATTCCATCAATACATATTTCACCTTGATCAACATCGTATAAGCGTGGTAACAATTTTGCTAAAGTAGATTTACCACTTCCTGTAGAACCGATAACCCCTACTTTTTCACCTTTACATATGCGAAATGAAATATCTTTTAAAACATATTCATTATTTTTCGTATAACTATAACTAACATTTTTAAAATCAATATTCCCCTCAATTTCCTTAGGTACAAGCGCATTTGTTTCGCTCGTAATATCAACCTCAGTATTTAAAACTTGCTGTACTCGATCCGCAGACGGAAATGCTCGCGCGATTTGCATAAATACCATACTGATAGACATAAGTGACATTAAAATGATATTCAAATAATTTATAAACGCTAATATAGCTCCTACTTGAAGAGTCCCGTTAAATACTTTTTCTCCACCAATCCATAATGTTGCGACAATCCCTCCGCTTACAACTAACATTATGATTGGCATCATTAAGGAAATAAGCTGCACCGCTCTAATATTTATCTTCGTTAAATTTGTATTAACATTTCCAAACTGATTAATTTCATATTTTTGTCTTACATACGCTTTAATAACACGTACTCCAGATAAATTTTCTTGTAACTTTGTATTCACTTTATCTAATGCTTCTTGCACCTTTTTGAACGTCCCGCTCGCTTTACTCGCAATGAATATAATCGCAAGTAATAAAATTGGAACGACTACGAGTAATATAGGAAATAACTCGCGTGCTGTTACAAAAACAATTATGATACTTCCGATAAATAACAAAGGACCACGAACAAGAACACGTAATGTCATCGTCATCGCCGATTGAATAGATGTAATATCATTTGTCACTATCGTTAATAACTTTCCAGTTCCAAACGAATCACGATTTTCACTAGAAAATGTTTCTATTTTCGCAAACACATTTTTTCGTATGTCAGTAGCGAAATTAACAGCTGCTTTTGTAGAATACATCATACACCCAAGCCCTCCAACTAAACCGAGTGCTGCAGCTCCTATCATAAGAAGCCCCATTTTTATTACATAATTCATATCCCGATTTGCTATCCCAACATCAATAATATGTTGCATAATAGTCGGTTGAATTAAGTCCATCGCAACCTCAAGTACCATAAATAGTGGTCCAATAATAGCGAAGAACATGTATGGTTTTAAATACTGTAATAATTTACGAAATGATTTCATACATAATCTCCTTTTCCCATGAAATTACCCCCTAATAACTCATATCCCTCCTTATTTAAGCGCTGTAGTTTATAATTTCTTTCTTATTCCTATTATATTATGTAAATTAATATTTAACATTATTAAATGATAAGCATTAATGACTTTACGGTCAATAAATGTGCTTTTTATTATATACATATAAAAACCGCATTCCTAATGAAAAGAATACGGTTTTTCATCTATATTTTTTCAGTTGTAAACTCTAAAAACTCAGTCTCAAATCCATTATTTTTAGACGGACTACACGTGTAAAAACCTATTTTAATAGGCTTATTTCCTATATCCTCCATCAAATGAGCGATTCTTATTTGTTCCCATTGGTGAATCTTCTTCACATATATTGTATAATCACCACGTTTACGAACAATTCGAAAACGAAGTTGCTCGTTAGCTAATTCTGTCGGAAAGTCTTGCGTGGACCAATCGGAATATCCATTATTCGTTACGACAGCTCCTAAATGAGATGGACCATCTGGAATATATTCTAATGAAGTTTTCAGCCAACACTTTTCCGAAACCATAACAAAAAGACCAGCTTGATCGAATTTTGAATTTGGATTCATACGCAATTGAACTTCAGCTTGAAAGTCTGTCATCGTCTCTGTATAAAATACATGACCATTCATTACTTCGAATCCATAATGTGTTTTAAGCCAAAAATCTGTTTCGGCTTTCGAGCGGACAATAAGCGCATGATTGTTATTAAGCTTATAATATTCAGGTACATTCATTATAGTAAGTTGCTCAATATGTTCTGGTATATGTGATATTTTCATAGTTCCTCCCTAATAAAGCATCTATATACACATTTAAAATTCTACTAATACTGGGAATTTATAACCTTTCAAATCCAACTCTCTATTACTTCGAACCATTAAATACTTACTTGATTGTAATTCTGTAAACTGTACATCCTCAACCCCTAATTGATCTGGAGAGAAGTAAAATTCGATTTCTGTAAATCTTTCAGCGATCTCCCCACATATTTCATCTAAAACTGGAATTACTGGTGCAAACACTCCATATAATTTCAACTTTTCATTATCTACTTCATACACAATTAGAGCATCGAGTTTCTCTGAATAATACAATTTCTCATTCCATTCCGAATTGTACATATTCAAATAAAACGAAGGACGGAAGTTTAATGTTGAAAAATTATTTGAAAGTCTTTGGCTACTATCTATAGTTTCATGTATTAATTTTCTATCCTCTTCCATATAATAATCTAGCTCTCTAAGTAAGGAATCATTATTATTCTTTTTATCATATGGAATAGTCATCAAATACTCCTGCACAACTTTAAAACCATATGATGTATATAGTTCAGGTTTTTCCGTAAACAATAATGTGCATTCACATTTCTTATCGATTTCTTCTATCATTTTACTCATTAATTGTGTCATGAGTCCTTGTCTTCGAAAATTAGGGTGTGTCATCACCGATTGAATGCCTGCTGCATTTATTCTTTCACCATTCACTAGCAATGGTAACGAGAATACCGCAACGTTTGCAATCGCTTTATCTTCTTGTAAAAATGATAAAGCTTTATATGTATCATCCCAATAACCTCTCTCTGAAAAATCATGCAATGTTTGACTTGGAATCCCAAATACTTCTTCAAATAAAGGAAATAACTGCTCTCTTTTCGGTTCTTCTAAAAGAAGTTTTTCAAAACTTTCAACATTCCCCATGTTGTCCCTCCATATGTTAATTCCATCAAATTAGATATAGTTGTAGAACCTGCTCTTAAAGTAATAGGTCTTACCAATCAATATACTATCATAAAATATAAAAAAAAAGTCTAATTAATTTTATGTTTCGACTATTCGAAAACAAGTCGAATAAAACAATATTAGGATTTTTGAATATTAATGAGTTTATTATATAAAAATAGCGCTTTCTAATTCGTTTTTACTAATAGAAATACACTATTTATAATAAAAGATTTTTATTCTTTTATCCCTTCAAGTCTTTCCTTCGTATTAATTTCTTCTCCACTTATACGCTTTTCAAAAGACTTTCTCCAACTACTTGAAAGTGCATTTACTTCTAATATCCTTTTTATCCCTTCAATATTTTGCTTTTCCTTGTGCATGATACGGTTAGCAAACGCTACTGAAACACCCTTTGGATCAGACTGTAGTCTTTTTAAAGTATCGACTGATGATACCCATCCTTCTTTTAATACACGAAAATAAAATCCTGTATATCCTGTTTCTTGAAAATATAGTGGTAACTTCGGGATATTGTATTTCTTAGCTAATTTAAAACAAGGTTGCCTTGGCTGCGTTACTTGTACAATTGCTTCTCCAATTTGAAATGTATCACCAATACAAACATCCTCTTCGCGCATATCACTAACTGTTATATTTTCTCCGAAAGCCCCATATACAAGATCTTGATTCAACTCTTTTTCCCAGTATGGATAGTGATCACCAGTATAAACACAAACTGCTTTATCTACTCCTCCATGATGAACTAAGTCAGCTTGTCCATCCCCATTAAATTTTACAAAAGATAAATATACCGGTTCCTTTACTTGTTTCTTATTTATGCCTGTATGAATTACTTTTCCGCCGTATGTAACCTCTTTTGGTAATCCTATATTTAAAGATAATAATTGATATTCATTAGCCATTCTATTTCCTCCTTTAAAGGTGTTACATGTATTTTCTCTCGGTTAATTTTTACAATCCTCTCTGTTATATAAAGATGATTATAAAACCTCTAAAATCATTGTTCAATTCAATTATTTATATAATAATGATAGGTATATCCTATTATTATGCTTGAGGTGATTCCAATCGAATTACGACAACTTGAATACTTTTTAGCTGTTTCAAAAGAATTACATTTCACAAAAGCAGCTGAGAAATTAAATATTTCACAGCCTTCACTAAGTCAACAAATACGTGCATTAGAGCATGAAGTTGGAATGCCCCTTTTCGATCGAATTGGTAAAAAAATATCTTTAACCGAAGCTGGGAGGATTTTATTATTACATAGTAAAACAATTTTTCATGAAGTTGAACAAGCCCGTTCTGCTATTCAAGATTTAAACGGATTACAACAAGGTTCCTTAACAATTGGATCATTATTAACCGTCGTAAATTACTTACTACCACCAGCTATTTTAAATTTTAATAATTTATATCCCAATATAGAACTTTCTGTATTAGGACTTCGCACAGGAGATATTCGTGAAAAATTATTACAAAACGAACTAAATATTGGCATTACATTTCTACCAGTGCACGATAAAGAAATTATTTCTATCCCTCTCTACAAAAGTGAACTTATAATAGTCGTACCAACTGGTCATCAATTAGCTGAACATAATCATGTATCTATTGCTGAATTGCAGAATTACCCTTTAATTCTTTTACCTAAAAATTTCTTTTTAACCGAATTAATTACATCCCATTGTCAAAAATTCAACTTTAAACCAAAACCAATTTTAGAAATTAGTACAATGGAATCTTTAATCCAAATGGTTTCAAAAGGCATGGGGATTACAGTTTTACCAAAACCGTATATAGACTTTTTACAAAATAAAAACATTCAAGCTATTAAAATAGAAAATCCTACTCCAATAATAGAAATAGGGCTTATTTATAGAAAAGATAAATATATGTGTGCTGCAACTCGAGAATTTATTAAACAATTGAAACTAACCGTACATTCTTTACAAAATTAAACGAACAAAAGAGATTATCCTATGAAGTCATTTCATAACGACCTAGTAGAATAATCTCTTTTCATAATGAAATAAAGTATTAACTATAAATTTTAGTGTACCTTTTTGGAAATTGGAATATATTTTGTAAAATAAGCCCCAACTAACAATAATACGATTGAAAATAGCACTGTCAACATACCGCCGAACTGAAACCAATATGCGAACAAATTAAAAATTGCAAGTGAAAAGAAACAAATTGAAGTTAATGCACTCTTCAATCCTTTTATTTCTGCTTTTTTTCTTTTTTGATACGCAATATACATGGAAACGGCTAAAAAAATGATAAAAACAAACATTAATAAAATGTTTAGCATCGGTAATCCCTCCAGTATAAATAACCTCCTTCGGTGCTACCATATTACCCCATTTACCCTTTTGGAATCAATTTATTATTCTCTTCTCTCCAAAAATCAGTATAAGTTTTATTTTCAAAGTTCACATTCACCTCAGAAAAAGGAAGACTCCCTCCAACCTCCAACGAGTACCAGTCATTTAAAAGTGGAGACCCGAAACAAATATTCATTGTGCATTCATGCAAATCAAATAATACGGAATGTAAAGTTCCAAACCATTCTTCATAATTATGCACCGTCAGCCCGGCAGGATATTCTTTTTGTACTAATCCTTTTAAAGACTCTATACTCACTTGTTCATTTCGATTTAAATGTTCATACAATGTGTGATATCGGTTTGTAGATTGTTCTAATCTTCTACTATTCAGTTTTTGAATAGGTAAACTAATTGCGTGGTTTGTTGATACGATAAAATCTTGGCTTTCCTCAACAATTGTGATTATTGATTTATATCCATCAAATATTTCAATACATACTGCATCTACAGGGTCGGCTACTATTAGATTCATATTACTAGCAATTGGTATTTCTTCTATTAGTGACTTAGCCTCCTGCACATTTTTGCATTTCTCCAATAATACTCTAATGACCGCAAAACA
The DNA here is from genome assembly GCF_038005585.1 of Bacillus sp. FSL W8-0519. NCBI lineage: Bacteria > Bacillati > Bacillota > Bacilli > Caryophanales > Bacillaceae > Bacillus > Bacillus sp. FSL W8-0519. Next base: position 2,403,552 of record NZ_JBBOTL010000001.1, on the reverse strand, counting down.
TTGTAAACCACTTACCGCTGGCTTTCTTAAACCCGCAATATTTCCAACCGGTTGACCACATGCTGAAAATGTAACAGATAATCCATGCTCGTTAACTCCTTCCGTTCGGCCAAAATATTGAGTAGAAAAGCCACTATGTGCATATGCACCTTCAACATGAGTCGAACAAAAACGCATATCATCTATTACTGGTGACAAATCATAGTTTCTTAATACATAAGTATGCTTTAAATCTGTCTTTTTAGGTAAAACAGCACAATGGCTACAACCTGCTTTTAATAGTGTTTGATAATAATACATCATATTTTCAGATGAAATTTTTAATACTTCACAAAACCCTTCAATCTCTTCATTAATTCCTGGACAATAATTATGTAATATGTTCCTAGATTCTGTCCAATGCTGATGCGATATTAAATTTTCTTTCTGTATAAATTGCGGAATAAGGTAAGGATGTTGTTTTACAAATTCCCCTTGTTGCTTACCGATTTCATAATGACTTCCTTTTAGCGATGAAAAATACCCCTTTACTTGATACATCTAATTCCCCCTTATTGAATTTATCCATATCGTACCAAATAAATTGTATTCATTCTTGATGTTTTTTACTGTCTTTCAAATCAAATACGGCTGGAATAAAGCGAACAGTTATAAAATAAAAACTAGGAAACTGTAATCTTTAACAGTTCCCTAGTTTCCTTCATACTAAATGATTCCCTCTTCCACCATCGTTTCTGCAATTTGCACCGAGTTCCACGCCGCACCTTTTAATAAATTATCGGAAACGATCCAAAGATGGAATCCGTTTGGTGTATCAGGATCTTTTCTAATTCTACCGACAAATGTATCTATTTTCCCTTCTGCGTATAATGGCATTGGATACAGCTGTTCACTAGGGTTATCCTGCAAAATAACACCTGGTGCATCAAACAATACTTCTTTAATTTCTGCAACAGTTGCTTCTTTTTCAAGCTCTATATAAACCGATTCTGAGTGACCTGATATAACTGGAACACGCACACAAGTAGCTGCCATTTTCAAGTTTGGGTCTTCTAAAATTTTCTTCGTTTCTTGTATCATCTTTACTTCTTCAAAGGTGAAATCATTATCCGTGAATATATCTACTTGAGGAAGTACATTAAATGCAATTGGATAATGTTTTTTATCTTTTTTCGCTGGTAATATAGTACTCTCCACTTCTTCACCTGCAAGTATTGACTTAGCCTGTTCTTTTAATTCTTGAATTGCATGAATACCAGAACCCGATACAGCCTGATAAGTGGAAACGATAATTCGTTCTAATCCGAATACTTTTCGTATTGGCTGAAGAGCTGTTACCATCTGTAATGCTGAACAATTCGGAACTGCTATTATCCCTTTATGTTCCTTTAAAGTGTGCGCATTTACTTCCGGAACAACAAGAGGTACATCACGTGCCATTCGATATTCACTTGTGTTGTCAATTACGATGGCACCGCTAGAGACAGCTTGATTTACAAATTGTCTAGAAACTTCTCCTCCAGCGCTAAAAAAGGCAATATCTACCCCTTCAAAGCTATTTATTTTTGCTTCTTGTATAATGATCTCTCGCCCTTTAAATTGTACTGTCTTACCAGCCGATCTTTTTGACGAAAGTAACGTAACTTCAGTTATATTAAACTTTGTTTCTTTTTCTAACAGTTCAATAATTTTCTGACCTACTGCACCCGTAGCCCCAACAACAGCTACATGATAGCCCTTTTCACTCATCTTTTCTCCTCCAATGTTAAATGAATAAATATTTCTACAATTTCATTTTATAAGGAATTTAATCATTTGGAAAATTGAAATACGTGATATAATCATTCACAAATCATGATAATAAAAGAGGGATTGTTTATGGAAATGAGACACGTTAAAACATTTTGTGCGATTGTTAAGTATGGTGGTTTTTCTAAAGCTGCTCATGCATTAGGTTATGTGCAATCTACAGTTACAGCGCATATGAAAGCATTAGAGAACGATTTACATATTCCTCTTTTCGATCGGTTAGGAAAAAAAGTACTTCTTACAAAAGCAGGTCATCAATTTCATCCTTATGCTTTAGAATTACTTGCAATTTATGAAAAAGCGCAAGAAATCCCTCAAAATACCGATCAATTAGAAGGTACATTGAGTATTACATCAAACGAATCATTAGCAGTATATCGTTTACCACAATTATTACGTACTTACAAACAGAAAAATCCGAAAGTAAATATCGTACTTGAAACAAACACAAATGAACAAGCATTACAAAAATTACATGAAGGAGAAACAGACGTTGTCTTCATAATTGGAGAAAGTATAGAACATAATGATTTTATTACGTGTACTTTTAGTAATGAAACATTTGGATGGATTTTACCACCCCATTACTGTACACACTCTAATCCATTTTATTTACTAAACGATACCCAGTTTATCTTTACGGAACAAAGCTGCGGCTATAGACCGATGGTAGATCGTTTTTTACGTCAAAGCGGGAATATTCCAGCTAAAACATTTGAAACTTCCAACGTTGAAGTCATTAAACAATCCGTCATGTGTGAATTAGGAATTTCAATTCTTCCTTACATCGTTGTACAAGAAAGTTGTCAAAAAGAGCAACTCTGTTTTCAGCCTATTGAAACTCCAACAGTTATTCAAAGCCATGTAATCTATCATAAATCTAGATGGATTTCCCCTGTAGTACAGTCGTTTCTTTCACTATTAAAGGTTATGAAAGTATAAAATAATATGAAAGAAAACATGAGTTGAAATCCTTTAAAGAATATCAACCCACGTTTTCTTTACTACCACTTATATAGTCATCTTCTTTTTATTAGGTGATGTTTTTTCTTTAACTAGAACAAATATGATTGGAAGGACAAGTAAACTAGCAATTGCACAGATTGTTCCTAAAGAAAAAAACGGAAATCCATTACTTATGGCAAGTGACGCTACGCCAGAAGCAATAGTCATCCCAATATACATGGCAGAGCTATTTAATGCCATTACAGTCCCTCGCACAGCTGGTTTTAATTCTGAAATTAGTGCCGTTAATGATGCTTGTCCAAATCCAATAAATAAACTCCAAATAATATGTACAATAATTGCAATTACTAGATTTTCTGTGGAAAGCGAGAATGACATTACACTAATTGAGGATACAATGCTCGCAATGACTATAACACTCTTCTTTCCTATTTTATCAGCTAATTTTCCACCTAAAATATTACCAGCTACACTACCAACTCCTGCCAAAAAAATTACTATACCTATTTTACCAACAGAAATTCCAAAATTATTCTCATAATAAACACCTATGTATGAAAACATGCCATGTAATCCAATTGTCCATAGAAACGTTGCTAATAATGCAAATAAAACTGATATATTTACTACAGTCATTTTCAATGGTGCATCCACCGTTTCCGTTAAAGAAACATGTACATCCTCTCTCTCTTTTTCATTTCTTAATATGTGATTAATTAGTAATGTCAGAAATAAAGTTAAAAGTCCTATACTATAAAATGTCCATTGCCAATTTCCTATTTCAGATAAAAATGCGCCTATAGGTACTCCAATGACTGTTGAACCTATCATTGCTCCCATAATTGTTCCCATCGCTTTTCCTCTTGACTCATATGTAACTTTATCTCCTACTAATGCAAAAATACTTGGCATAATCATTGCACCAGATAAACCTGTTAGACCGCGAAATAATAAAAGAATTTCAAAATTCTTCGCTAATCCCGTACAAAATGTAGAAATAGAAAAAATAATAAACCCTATTATGATCATACGTTTCCTTCCAACTCTATCAGACATCATTCCAAATACGGGTGCAGTTATTCCATAACAAAGTGCATAAATAGTAATTAATAACCCTCCACTCCCATCAGGGATACTAATTGTTTCTGTAATTACTGGTAATAAAGGTGCCACTAATAATGAATCTAATCCAACAAAAAAAGCTACAATTGCCAAAATACGTATCATTGACTTTAACTCCATATATAACTCCCCTTTATTTCACATATGAAATAATTATTTATTATTATCCCTTCTTTAATTTTCACTGTACTAGTTTTTATTTCACATATGAAGTATTTATATAAATAAAAATGTAACAGAATGTTACATTTTTACTATATTTAATTCAAGTGCTTCTTCCACTTTAATAATAAAGCCTCTAAAAGTCCTTCTTCTTCTTTCGTAAAACAACCACAATTCTCTTTTAAAAAATCACTATATTGCACATCTACTTGCTTTTTCGTCTCTTCACCTTTTTTAGTTAAATAAACGAGCGTTTCACGTTGGTCATTCGGGTTCTTCTCTGTCATTACGTAACCATCTCGCTTCATCCGTTGAATCATTGTTGTCATATTACTTGGAACACATCCCATGTTTTCAATTAACTTTGACATAGATACTTTCCCAGATTTTGCGAGTACTTGAATCACTCCAAATTGTACATAACTTATATCATATTGTTCAATTGCCTTATCTAGATTTTTTTGGAGTAAATGATAAACATCACGAATATTACCGTAAAGCTCTCTGTTATTCATATGTAAGCCCCTCTATTTTATTTCATATATGAATCATATTCCCATTTATTTCTTGTGTCAACAAAAACACCTTTGTAATTATGATGACAAAGGTGTTTCAACATATCTCTTATTTATTAGTCTGTCCCCCACCTGCAATTAATTTACTACCTGAATATGTACCTTTTTGCATAAACACCTGATTAATCAACTCTTTTTGTTCCGCTTCTGACATTACTCCTGTTCCTTCGCCTAAATTCCCGCTTTGTAATTTCCAAATCTGATTGTGATCCGCATCCATTTTTTCATATTTTCCTTGTTTCCATCTCTCTAAAATATCTGCATATATTTTTCCTTGTACTAGATCATTGTTCTTTACAATATCAAGTAAACTTTCAATACGTTCTTGTGTAATAAAAATATAGCCCCACTTTTGATCAGCTTTCGTTTTTTGATGTGCCATTTCATGTAACGCTGTCTGTATTTTCTCATCTGTCCATTTAAAATTTTTATTAAAGCCGCTATTTGGTAATGAATGATTGCCATTTTCTAAAACCTTTGCATCTTCAGCTTTTACATTACTATCAGCCAGCACTTCTGCTGCCGGAGCAGCGGGTGATGCCTTTTTCGCAGCTGGTTTACTATTATTCAAATAATACAGCATACCATATGTTAAACCTACTCCGATTACCGCCATGCCAGCTATAATTCCAATTATTTTAAAGAATGTTTTCATCTTGCTCGTTTCCTCCCGCATATCTCATTCATAATATCTATTTATCAAAAACAGATGCAGCATCTCTTTTTTCGCTGCTTACTACAATTTTTTCATACTAGTCAACATAAACATAACTTTTACTTTCTAGAAATGTAGCAACTCCATCCTCATCGTTACTTTTAGCAATAAATTTAGCGACTGCTTTTAATTCCTCAACAGCGTTACTCATCGCTACACCAACCCCACACTTCTCTATCATTTCCATATCATTGTAGTCATCTCCAAAGGCAATAACTTCAGATACGTCTCGATTTAAGTGTTGTAGAACATATTGAATACTATTCCATTTTGAAACTTCTGCATGCATAATTTGACACAATGTCCCGTCATCTGTAATGACTGCCTTGCATTCATCAGGCAATTCTTTAATAAATTTCTGGTTTATTGAGCCTTTAGTACAAATAATCGCTTTAGAAGCTTTTTCAAATTCTAAACCTCTTACATCCATAATTTCACATGGTATATTACCAAAATAATAAGTAACATCAAAATTTGAATACAACTTATCACCTATTTCAAGGCAAATCTCATGAAGATTATACTTGTTTGCTATTTCTATGATTTCTAAAATGTTATTTTTAGAAATCTTCATTTCATATAAAATATCATTCCCTTTAAGAACTAGAGCCCCGTTATAACAAATGATAATCTCACTCTTTAACACGTCGGGAATATACTGTTTTATAGCTCTTGGCGGCCTTGCTGTAGCAAAAATCAATTCGTCTCCATTATTTTTACATTCCCTTAGAATATTAATAGATTTCTCTGAAATTGTTTTATCACTTCTTAATAAAGTCCCATCAAGGTCTGAAATAATAATCTTTTTCATACTTATCTTTATTCTCCTTTCACAAATAATAATTCGAAATATTGGTTATTTTTTGGATCACCAGAGCTGCTGCGGATAGTTAATCTCAACTTTCTTTTTTTCTCAATTTAATTCCAAATATCATTTCCATTTGTTATATATTTTTTATTTCCTGAAGTACATACATATTTCCTTATATTGTATTTCTTTTCTTTAAAAATTGAAAGATTATTCTGTCAAAAACACTATCTTTTCTAAATACTAATTCCACTCAAAGCATTTCATTTTAATTTTATAAAAATAAATGATAGCCTTATATTTAAAGGAGATGAATAAATATGAGTTTATTGCATAACGGTTTAACTTTTTTAAACTTTGATGATACGTATTTATTACAAAATAAACTACATTCTTATTCACATGAAGATATTGATTTTACTCATTTAGAACACGCAAATCTATATTGCGAAAACACTTCTTTAATGCATATAAAAAGAGCATTAAATCGCAGAAAGAATAAAGGAATTACTTTTATAGGTTCTGGAAATTATCATTATGTATCTCATTTATTATTAGAAGAAATAAACAAGCCTTTTACCCTTATACTATTTGATCATCATACTGATATGAACTTACAGGGAGCGAATGAACAGACTCTTATTTCCTGTGGATCTTGGGTATCATTTTCTCTTCGAAATAATGATAATTTAAAGAAGGTAATCATTATTGGGCCTTCTTCTCTTACAATTCATTCTAATGATTGTCCATACGTAGAAATTTTTCCAATTGATATATCACATGAAGTATCCATACATACAATACTTTCACATATTCATACAGAAACAATATATGTAAGCATTGATAAAGATGTTTTAGATCCAAAAGTTACTATTACCAATTGGGATCAAGGGCACATGAAATTATCTAGACTTTTACAATTTATTCATTCTCTAATTATGAATAAATCTATTTATGGTATTGATATTTGTGGTGAACTCCCAGTTTATCCTTCTCAACTTTTCTTACCTAAATATAAAAATGCTATTCATAAAAATGAACAAGCAAACTTACAAATTTTAAAAACAATTTATGAAACGAACTTACATATTCAATATGCATAAAAAGAACGAGTACCTTATAAGGTACTCGTTCTTTTTATGCGCGATTTTCTTTTAACCACTTCGTAATCGCATCTAATCTCGAAACATCAAAACGACTCTCTTCACACACATGTAAACTGTTTAAGTTATTTACAATTTCTAGTTCATTCGTTTTTACACTTTTCGCTTCAATTATTTTGCAGTACCCGTCTGTAATGGCATTTAAATTTTCATAATAACGTTGAAACGATTTTGATATATGTAAATGTTTTTCAAAGTTTCTTCTTCTTTTTGTCTCGTCAAATTCTTTCCGTTTTCTAAGTTCTTCATCATTCGTATATAAATAAAAATATTGATCAGGAAAACCAATTTCCCTATGTATCAGCTTTTCTTTATAAAAGTTTTCTATTAAAGATAATGGCTGATCAAATATTTCAAAATGGAAACACCAATTATAACTAAGCGGCTGATAAATGTCTCCATCAAGTATTACTAATTTATATTGCTCTGACTTCTGCATTGCTATTTTCCAGCGCTCTACTTGTTTTTCAAAATACCATGTTCTATGTTCATTTTTTGGTCTTTCAAATAATAAATTCACTTCAGGTATAATATAAGCACCATAATTCTTTTCTAACTCACGACACGTTGTGCTCTTACCAACCGCACTTGCTCCCTCAAACGCTATAATCCCCATAGTTTCTCCCTCTTTCATTAACTAAAATCTCTTTGTTTCGCTTTTCTCCCCCATAACTGTTTCCATAAAACAATTGAAGCGATGGAGAGCATTATTGTTGTAATGATACTGCCTTCAATACCAAATGTGCCTCCATGCAATATTTCTGATCCATTTGTTATAGACTTAAAAATCGGAGTGGAATACACATTTGTACCACTAACGGCGAAACCATATACATTATATTGCGCCCAATTCCAAATTGAGTGCCATGCACATATTCCCCATAGACCATCTTCTTTCAATACGTATAAAGCTGCGTATACTCCAACTAATATTATATTCGATATAGATAATATTGTAATTCCCGGATTAAGGAGATGAAGAAATCCAAATAAAAAAGAAGTAACAATTATTCCAACCCATATACGACCTCTAGTAGAAAGAACCGGGAATAACCAACCTCGTACAATAATTTCTTCAGTTGCCCCTTGTATTAAAAATGCAACTAAGGATCCTAATATACCTACTATTACTGTTGAGGTAATATGTTGTACTTGTAATTTTACACTTCCCATTAGTAACAGCAAAATAACTGGTATTGAAATAAATACAAATCCTATTAATGCACCTTTTAAATACTTTCTCATCCATTTCTCTTTCCAAAAACCAATGGATGAAAATGGCCTTTTTTCTACAAAACGAATCCATATAAATAAAATGAGTATAGCTCCTCCAAATGTTAACAGCATTCTAATATTATCATAAATCCCTTTCATGAATGTTGTTTCAACTTTCGGTAAAAATAACATAAACAACATAAATAGTTCACCTAAAGTCAAAAATATAATGGCTAATATTACAGCAAAGATTGGATGGACTTTTTTTCTCCCTGTTTTTGCTGCTTCAATTATTTTAAATGAATTATTTTTCACTCTCTTTCCTCCTTTTCCTTTATTAATATTTAATTCCCACCAGTTAACAACCATATTTTACCACAAGTGACCTATTAATAATATTTCACTCCATTTTTTACATGATTTTGCATAAACCAAAATTAGGAATAATATATAAATAAAAGAGATGTTTTTGTGTCTTTTACCATCCGATTTCACACTGGTATTACCAGCACTTGCTATTTCCCACCATTTGTTGTAAGATAGTAATTAAGGTCAATTTAACAGTATATTTTCTTTGCATATTATCAAGTATCAATCAGGAACATTTTATATTCCTTATGGGTTTTTGATAATATGTGAAATTTTATTTTTCATTCAAATAAGGCCGAACATATTGTAATCTTTTTAATTTTTAGGAGGCATTACCATGACATTAACAGGTAAAGTAAAATGGTTTAACAGCGAAAAAGGTTTCGGTTTCATCGAAGTTGAAGGTGGCAACGACGTATTCGTTCACTTCTCAGCTATCACTGGCGACGGCTTCAAATCTCTTGACGAAGGTCAAGAAGTTAGCTTCGAAGTTGAAGACGGTAACCGTGGACCTCAAGCTAAAAACGTTGTAAAGCTATAATTCAAACAATAAAAAGGTTGTTACCAGCACGGTTAACAACCTTTTTAATATATAACTAAAATTTTTTACATAAAAGGAGTGGTTACATGTATCGCAATCGAAAGAACGATGTAGCAGAAGTACCACCAGAACAAACCCCTGTCTGGGAATGTGAAGCAGAGGATTGTTTAGGATGGATGAGAAAGAACTTTTCATTTGAAGAAGAGCCTAAATGCCCTTTATGTAAAAGTAGCATGAAAAGCGGAGAACGTTTATTACCTAAGTTAGGTTAATTTTTACTTAACCCCTCTTATTTAAGAGGGGTTTTTTATTATAAATTTAAATCTTCAACATCCGTTCGAACTATAGAATACAATAATGCATCATGTTGCTTATTTCCTTGATGAATATATCCACGTAATAATCCTTCTTTATGAAAACCTATTTTACATAACATTTTACAAGAAGTAACATTTTCAGGGTATGTAATAGCACCAATTCTAAATAAGCCTAAATCTTGAAATCCATAACGAATAATTTCCCTGGCTGCTTCTGACGCATAACCATTCCCCCAATAACGAGGATGTAAGTCATATCCAATTTCAGATCGTTTACTCCATAATTGTAAATTATTTAATCCAATTGTACCTATTAAAGTATTTGTTTCTTTTAATACAATCCCCCATCGTATTGCCTTTTTCTCAAAGTAATTTTTTGAAAAAGATTCAATCATACGTGAAGCTTGTCCAAATTCTGTAAAAGAATTCATACCGTAATAACACGTTACCTCATCCAATGAAAAGATTTCATATATTTTTTGACAATAAGATTGTTCTATTTCAACTAAACGCAAACGTTCTGTTTCTAATATAGGAAATGCCATAGGATCACTCCTTTCTTTCTACTTATTCATTATAGCAGAAAACATATTTATAATTAGGAAAGTCCTCAATGTCCCATTAATCAAATATTTCAAGAGTAGCCTCCCCTCTTAATTCAATACGAAATAAGAGTAACCCTTCTTGCATTTACATGATGCGAAAAATAAAGAGATGATCATAGTACATTGATCATCTCTTTATTCCATACTCACTTTTCCCTTCTAAAACAACACCCTACCCCATACATTTATGGTAAAATATAGTCAATACATTATTTTATTGTGGAGGTGTAAATTTCCTTTGTATATATTCATCAGCTTATCCCTCTTACTCATATTACTCATATTTTTATTCGCAAAAAAGTTCACTCCAAACTCATTCATGATGACTAGTTTTAAAGGCAATAGCTTTAAGACATTTTCAATCAGCATTTTAATCGCCGCTACTCTTTCTCTTTCATATGGAATCTATCACGCAGCAACATATCAATCTAAACATTTAGATATCACATTACAAAATCAAAACTTTACTGTTTTCGGTAACGTTGGAGAGCTTGGATATTTCTCAGAAGAATTATTAAAAAAAGATACAGAAGTTAAGCTACATTTTGCCTCTTGGAAACCAATGCAATTAAATAATCCAGAAATAATAGTAAACTATCCTTCAGGTAAACAGGAAACATGGAAACCGAACATAACATTACTTCCTGCCAATAAATTAAAAGAGAAACATGGTATAAAAGAGCTTTATCAACTCTCATCATATTCATTTAAAGAATCCGGTAATATAACATTAACGATTACTGAGAATCATACAACGAATAAAAAGATCTCAATTCAAGTAAAATAAATAAAATGTCCCTCCGTTATATTGGAGGGACATTTTATTTATATATGTATGCTATATTAATTTGTCGGTTCATTTAATGTTGCAATTATCTTATTTGCAGTGTTCTTTCCATTTCCAATACACGCACCAATACCGACACCGTAATATGAGGCACCTGCTAAGTATACATTAGGATATAGATCCGTCATTTTTTCTTGTAATGTTTGAACTGCTTGATTATGTTCTAAATGATATTTCGGCATTAAATCTTTCCATTTTGTCACTTCAACTACTTCTGGTTCACCTTTAATTCCGAGACTCTTTTCAATATCATATAAAGCGACTCGTACTAGTTCTTCTTCATTATAATTTTTAATCGTTTCATATACCGGATTCGTACTCTTATAAAACATTCTCACTAATAGCTTTTGGTTTCCAGATGTATGTTTCCACTTCCGGCTTGTCCATGTACAAGCATCACAATGTAAATCACTGTTTTCTGTTACGATAAATCCTGTGCCGTCCGCTGGTAATTGTTCATCTAGTATGTCAAATCCTAAGTAAATACTTATAAGTGATGAATTTTTAAATGTATGAAACTGCTCGTTTAACTCATTAGACTGTAATAAACTTTCTGCGATATCATGCGGAGTTGCTAAAACAACATAATCAGCTTGGATTGATTCGTGATTTGCAAAGGAGACTTCATAGCGATTACCTTGTTTACTTACAGCTGTCGTTACAACACCCTTCTTAACAACCGTCTCAGTCAGCACTTCTTCTAAACGATCAATAATCGTAGATAATCCACCTTTAAATGATACGAACTTTTTGTTTCCTGCTGATTGAAACTGCTTTTTATTCTCTTCAAAACCTTTAATAATACTTCCATATTTATTTTTATAATCCAGTAAATACGGTAGTGTAGACGCCATAGTAAGCTCATTCAATTTACCAGAATATACACCTGAAAGCACCGGAGCAATTTGTCTTTCTACTAACTCTTTTCCTAAAAAGCTTTCTAAAAATACAGCAAGAGAAGTATCTTTTGTAAACTCTTTATTTTTCGTTATGAAATCTTTTAAAGCAACAATTTTCCCTTTCGTTGATACTAGCGTACTGCTAAACAACGATCGGGCACTCATCGGTATCCCAAATATAGTATCAGAAGGAATTGGATGTAAAATATTATCCGAATATATGTAAGAAATACCCGTTTCATTATATACCATTTCTTCTTCTAAATTTAAATCTTTTATAAGCGGCATGACATGTTCATTACGAGCAACGATAGAATCTGCTCCGGATTCCATAATAAAATCCTTTTCTTCTACACTATGGATTTTCCCACCTAAGTACTCTTCTTTTTCTACAAGGATTAAATTTAAATCTATATTATAATCCTTTTTTAATTTTTCTAAATAAAACATAGTAGAAAGTCCCGTTATACCTCCACCGATGACAACAACTGTTTTCATATGTATTGCGCTCCTAACCGATACAATTAATAATTCCTTTATTATTATACCCAAAAGTCCTTATATTCGACTAGCAACTTGCGCATTCTGTAAGAAATTAGACAATATATCCGAATAAATTTTTGGTTGATCATTATGTACTAAATGACCGGCAAACGGAATAACGGCAATATGAATATTTCCGTTTAATTGTTTGAACGTTGTAACAGCTGTAACTTCATCTTCTGAATCTCCCCCAGCAATACAGAGTGTAGGTATTTGAAGATTCGCTACATCACCAGTTTCATCGAAAGGATACCAATCTTTAACTTGCCACGATTCAAGCAATGCTTTCCAATCACTTTTTTCATGAATTTGATTCATATACGTTATAACTTCTTCATTTTTCATCAATTGCTCGTGACACTTCGCTTCATACTCCAGAGACTCTTCCCAATTATCCCTCTTAACCGGAAAGATTCCTGAAAAAGTTAATGTTCTCACTTTCTCTGGATACTTTTTTGCAAATAATAAAGCGATTAATCCCCCTAGTGAAACACCCGCTATATGACATCTATCAATTTGTAGATGCTCTAACGTATCATATAAATCCTTTGCAGAACGTAGGAAATAATTCTCCAATGTCCCCCCTGATTTTCCATGCCCTCTTAAATCAGGGCGAATGACTTGATAATTTTGTTCTCGAAAAAATGCTACCTGCTCTTCATATTCTACTAAACCTGTCATACCACCAGAATGTAAAAGTACGATTGGTTCCCCTTCTCCTGAAATGTACGTATGTAATATCATGTATCCGCCTCCTCTAAAACAGAATATTCCATCTATTATTAGTATATAGAATATACATCTGAATTTCCAAATAAAAAAGAACTATAACATTTTCACATCATGTCATAGTTCTTCCTATTTTAAAAACATAAAGTAATTAATCAGTTTGTCTATTTCTTGACTTAATGCCAATACTTTTTCATGTTGAATTCCGTAATCTGATACTAAATATAAAAGTTCTTCTTTCTTTATTTCAATTACTTTTTCCAATTTCACTAATTCCATGTCGTTTTACTTCTCTCTCCAATACTAAAATGTATGTATTTTAGTATAGCCTATTTACATAATTAGTAAAAGTAAAATACTCATGTAAAATCTTACATATTTTAAAATAATATACTAACAACAAATAAATTTATATTTTTGTACCTTAATACAGACCATTAGGCTTCATTACGTATTCATAACAAATCGGAATTTCTCTAAAGTTATATCTTTATATTTTGGAGCCCTCCTAATATGATCAAAGTAACTATATGAGAATTTAAAAACATGTCCAAAATCCCAATCAATTGACAAGCCACCTTTTAAAACAGTTTTATTTTCCATCTTTCTATCCCCCGTAAAAAAATCACTTTATACTCATCCTAAAGATGGCGTCAATACAAATAAAATATGATTGGATTCATCACTCTTATTCAAAAAACGATGTTTCACATTTGGCGGGATACGTACAACATCTCCTTCTTCTAAGAAGTACTCTTTGCCTTCTAACTCCACATAAACTTCTCCTTTCATAACAACAGCAATTTCTTCTTTATCTTCATGTGAATAGTGATTTTCCGTTGTATTTGCTTGTTTATTTAGGTCCATCATTAACATTTCAATACGCGCTTTCATAAAATCTGGTGTTAATACATCGTAAACTATGTGATCGCTATTTTCTCGATATACTTTCTTTCTATCTTTCTTCTTAGAAATGAGTGAATCTGTATCAATCTCATTAATAAATAGTGTAAATAGCGGTACATTTAACGCTTTCGCTATTAATTCCAATACACTTAACGAGGGATTCGCATGTCCTCGTTCAATTTGACTAATTAATGAAGTACTAATTCCTGCATAATCCGCAAATTCGCGAATTGTCATCTTATTTTTCTTACGATAACTTAATACAGTTTGTCCAAGCCTATCATGTATCATAGTAAATCCTTCCTTCGTCCATCATAATATATATTTCATCGCTTTTGTGTTGACTTACTAAACAAAGGCAAATAATCCTTTTCTATCGTCTCCGAGACTTATATACTTACCTTTGTACATTTTATCGTATTTAGTTTATTATAATAGACAATCTATCGGAGGGACAAACTTTGAAATCACCTATTCTTTCATATTGCATCTTATTTTTCGGTGTATTCGCCTTATCAACTTCAGCGATTTTTGTAAAATTGGCAGATGCTCCTGCAACTATCATTGCTTTTTATCGATTATTTTTCGCTGTATTAATTCTGTTGCCATTATTACTTTTTAATCGAAACAATCGAAACGAACTAAAAACAATAACAAGAAGACAATGGGGATTCGGATTCATTTCTGGGCTATTTTTAGCTGCACATTATGTACTATGGTTTGAATCGTTACAATATACTTCTGTAGCAAGCTCTACTGTTATCGTAACGTTACAACCTTTATTCTCAATGATTGGTGGTTATTTTTTATTCAAGGAAAGGTTTACGAGAGGCGCGATTATCGGTTGTCTCATTGCTATTTCAGGAAGTATCATCATTGGCTGGCAAGATTTCCAAATTAGCGTGGAAGCCTTATACGGAGATATTTTAGCATTTATTGCGGCAGGAATTATTACCGCATACTTTTTCATTAGCCAATATGTTCGTAAAGATTTGTCACTTATACCGTATTCGCTCATTAGTTATGGAAGTAGCGCCTGTTTTCTTGGTATATTTGCTTATATGAAACACGAATCTCTTATCCATTACTCTACACAAACTTGGCTATGCTTTATTGGTTTGGCGTTTATTGCTACGATTTTAGGGCAAACGATTTTTAATTGGTTATTAAAATGGATGAGTGCTACTGTAATCTCCATGAGCATTTTAGGAGAAACAATTGGGACTTGTATACTAGCGTACTTTATATTAAATGAGACTATTTCTTTACAACAAGGACTAGGCATTACAGTTATTTTTATTGGTCTTGCATTATTTTTATTACAACCAAATTCTAATAAAAAAGCATGACATTATACTGTCATGCTTTCACTATCCATTATGTACAATTAAACCATCAGGTCTAAAACGACTCATCATAATTTCATTAATAAACTTTCCGTAAGCTTTTAAATTTCCTATCTTTACTCCCTCTTCTACAAATCCGAATTTTTCATATAGAGTTTTCGCTTTAGGATTCGTTTCTAAAACACCTAGTTCTACTCTCTCTAACATTAACCAATTATCAGCCAAATCAAGCATTTTTGTAAGAAGAGCTTTTCCAATGCCTTTATTATGATATTCACTATCTACCCCGATAAACAAATCACCCGAATGAGATCTACGTCCAGGACTTTGGGTTAACCCAACAAATCCTACAACTTCCCCATCATACTCTGCGACAAATTCAAATTGATTTGGTGCTAAATTTCGAATTCTATTTTCCATCGCATCTACACGCATGCTAGGTAAGAAAATCATATAAGGTAAAACGTCATCTTGTATGCATATACGGTGAATCGCTCTGGCATCTTGTATTTCTACTGCTCTTACTTTGATCGTCATATTTTCTTCCCTCCATATTCTTAACAATACATATATTCATTCTAGCCTCCCGCATGAAACCCCTTCTCTCCTTTATTTCTTTATGTTATTTTTATATAATTATTTCGGCATAATATTAGCTTTACGAACAAACTTATCTACATTAACCGGTTAACTTTTTACTTTATTATATAACGCAAGCAGCTTTTCCATTGGAATACCATTTACTTTCATACCGGCTATATCACAATTTTCTATTTCCATATTTTTTAGATTACTACTACTTATCGTACTCCCTTCTAAATCACATCTATTAAATGAAATAGGATATTTATTTTCTCCAAGACTTGTATCTTTAAATTGAACTCCACCTAAAATCACCAAACTAAATTTACTGCCAGAAAGATTTAAATCTGCATATGAAGAACTTCTAAAATTAATATTTCTAAACTTGGATTGACTTACATTACAATTGCTCATATTCATATTCCTTATATTGCTGCCAACAAATGAACTATTTTTTAAATTTACTTGATAATACTCTGTATTTTCCAAGTTGCAGTTTTCGTATTGGCTATTTTTCATGTCTTCATTTTTAAATACACTTTCTTTGTTTGAGCTCGTCCCTATTCTTTTCACGTAACAATACTCATCTTCTGATTCAAAAATTGTTTGGTAACCCATCTTTTTATAAAAATGGTGATTATTAATTTGTCTACTCGATGTTTCGAGATCCCAAATCCTTATGCTTGGATATTCCGCTTCTATTAATTTAATAACATTTGATCCAATTCCTTTCCCTTGATAAACAGGCTCTACAAAAATACGATCAATCCGGCCATATGACTTACCTGAGATCG
This sequence comes from Bacillus sp. FSL W8-0519, assembly GCF_038005585.1. NCBI lineage: Bacteria > Bacillati > Bacillota > Bacilli > Caryophanales > Bacillaceae > Bacillus > Bacillus sp. FSL W8-0519. The sequence goes on along the minus strand of NZ_JBBOTL010000001.1, from coordinate 2,386,539 downwards.
TAACTATAATTCCCCCGATTATTTTTTCATCCATTATTACTTTATAAGAATCCAATTCTTCGATTGAATATCTCATCATTTCTACTGAAGAATACCCTGGTGGTTGGATGTTATAGTCAATAACATCACCTTGACCACATAACCATCGTTCTGCTTCTTCATCAAATGTTCTTGTCATTATTTCTGTTAATTTTTCAGCATCTAAAATTGTAGCTTTTTCTATAGATATTATTGCCATTTTTGTTTTCCCCTTTATTATTACAAGATAATATTTTTGTAAACAATACAGTTATAAAATAAAGAAAATTAAAATTAATCACTCTACTTATTATTAAACTACAAATCAACCTATATTTTCCACTGTTCTTTAGATGAATAAAAAAGAGACCATGCAATATAAACATGATCTCTTCTATTATTTATTTTCACTTGTATATAATTTAAAATTAGTTTTTATTTCAGCCACTCGTTACAACTATTACTTAACTCCTGTAAATCCTCTATAAATCGACTTGCATGATATCCATCACAAACCGAATGATGTACTTGCAATGAAACTGGTAGCATAACTTTATTTTTTTCATTAAAATATCTCCCACAAGTTATAATAGGTAATAGATAATCAGCATCATTACTAATATTAAGATTAAATCCAGTAAAACTAGTCAAAGGTATGCTAGAAATCGGAAATACATTAGGCGGAGTATTTTCTTTCGTGAAAAGACCATGGACACTAGCATAGTATCTCATATCGTCTTCATAATTTTTATAGAAAGTGCGGAAATCACTTGAATAATCCGTCCATATACTTGAAAAAGACTTATCATCTTTATGAAAGATTGTATAACTCGGGATCATTTCCTCCCAATAGCCTAAAGCTCCTTCATCATTAAAAGATGTTCGAAATTCTTTATGATTATTTACTACTTTAGAAATTAAATATATAAAAACGGGATAAAATTTTACTCCCTTTTGATATACTTCCTCTAATAACATCGTGATATCAACATTAACAGTCATACTAAATGTACATTTCAACTTTAAATAATGCTCAAAATACTGCTCTCTATTCCAATTTTCTCTATCAATTACATGAAACTTCATTTTAATAGCCTCCTAAAATTTTCTTTTTATTTTAGGAGGCTAATTTCCTTGCTTTCACCATAATTGTTCACTCCTAACAGTTTACATTTCACCCTAATTGTTTATTTAATTATATTACATCTATAAGAATCAATTCACATATTTCTGGAAATCCATCCACATACTATAAATAAATCAAATAAAATTTGGAGGATTCATACATGAATAACAAAAATATAAATAAAAAAGAAAATGTTATCGAAAACGCTACACCTATTCAAAATAATAATACTGCCAATCTTACTATCGAAGAACAAGCAATGAACGGCTTATATGGAATGCCAGAAACCGATATTGAAGATGCTGATCATGCTGCATCTGATGATTTGACTTCAAAAAATTAATTACATTGAAAAAAGCCAAGGAAAATATCCTTGGCTTTTTCAACTACGCATCCACTTTTTGTATCTCTTCACTCTTCCTTGAAAGTTTTCCTGGCCAAAAAGCAAAGCGGCCTAAAACGACTGTGATTGCCGGTACAAGTAGTGGTCTTACAATAAACGTATCTAGTAATACACCAATTGCTGTTACAATACCAAATTGAACGAGCACTTGAATTGGAAGTGTTCCTAATACAGCAAAAGTTCCGGCTAAAATTAAACCTGCAGATGTAATGACACTACCTGTTTGTATAACACCATTTTTTACTGCATCCAAATGATTTTGTGTCTTCCTGTTTTTCCATATTTCTGAAACCATAAAGATATTATAATCTTCACCTAAAGCAACTAGAAATACAAATGCGTATAACGGTATTGCACCTTGAATAGCCGGTGCCCCCATACCGAAGTGAAGTAATATCCATCCGGCTCCTAATGCAGAGAAAAATGATAAAACAACAGTTACAATTAAATAAATCATCGCGACAATTGATCGTAAGTAAACAAGTAATAATAAAGCTATAATACTAATCATTACTGGAATAATAACCGCTTCATCACGTTCTGTAATTTGCTTTGTATCATATAATGAAGCCGTTTCTCCGCCAATCCATAGTCGATCTTCTGCATTACTAACCCCAGCATCTTTTAATACTTTTTCTACACGAGTTTTCAATTTAGGGATTTGATCTAATGCTTCAATTGAGTATGGATTTTCAGCTAAAGAAACCTCATACATTTTAATTTGCTTATTTTCTTTCCCCTCTTTTGGCTCTTTCACTGTTTTTACGAAAGAAAATTTCTCTAGTTCTTGTTTAATAGGAAGCTCTTTTCCTTTCGTGTCAACAACAACTTTTGCTGGCGCTAGTTCACCAGCTGAAAAATGATCACTAATTAACGTAAACCCTTCGCGTGAAGGCATATCTTTAGGAAACGATTCTAATAAGTCATACGTGTATTGAATACGTGGTACAAATGATGCCAATCCACCTAATACAAATACAGTAAGCATAATGATTGTCCACGGTCTACGTACTACAACATCTCCAAGTTTTTTACTAAAGGCACCTTTTGATTTTTTAACTTTTACTACTTTCTTTTTCCTTCTTGCTAATTCCTCATTCATCGAAGTTGTTCTCGGTACAAACGGGAAGAATGCAGCTCTACCGAAAATTAATAATAACGCTGGTAAAATTGTTAAAGCAGCGATTCCCATAATAAATACAGCAACACTAAATGGTACTGCAAATCGATGGAAGGCACCATAATGAGCAAGTAATAATGTTCCTAATCCAAGTACAACTGTTAACGCACTCATTATTATTGCACCACCAGAAGCTTTAATTGCAAGTTGCAGCGCCTTATATTTGCTTTCTTCTTCTAACAAGTACTCCCGATATCTCGAAATTAAAAATAAGCAATAGTCCGTTCCAGCACCGAACAATAACACTGTCATGATTGATATCGCTTGGGCATCGACTTTAATCCATCCGTGATCAGCTAAAAAACCGAGTGTAGGACTAATAATGCCGTATGCAAAGCCAACAACAAGTAAAGGTAAAATCGCTAATATTGGTGAGCGGTACAATAAGATTAATAAAACCAATACAAGTAATACAGTAGCAACTAACAATTTCACATCTGCTTGACTAAATAAGCTAACTGCATCCGTTTGAATGCCTACAGGTCCAGATAATCGAACATGTAAACCAGCGTCACTAATTTTTCGTTTGAATGGATCTTCATCGACTTTACTATTCACTATGTTTCTTAAATCTTCAAGATTTCCTTTTAATATATCTGTTCCAGCCGACTTGTTAAAAAATACCGGTGTAACAAATGATGTACCGTCTTTTGAAGTACTTTTTGATAATACTTGTTCCGGGATTGTATCAAATGGTGGTAACGTTGATTGTTCCTTTAAAGGACTAGCTTTTAACTCTTTATAAACGTCTTGTATGAGTTTATAATCTTGTGACTGTAATCCACCATCTCTATACCATACTACTAACAACGGATTCCCCGCATTATTCGGAAACTCTTTTTTCATAAGTGCTTCCGCTTGCTGCGACATAGCTGTTTCGGGTAAATTTTTCGGGTTCGGTTCTTTCGTACTATTTACTTGTGGTAACGTAAATGAAAGTAATAATGTAATAAGAATCCATACCGATAAAGTGATCCATTGCGTATTTTTACCTGCTACAAGCCTCCCTAACATATGTAACGGGTGCTTTTTCATAAAAAACCCACCTTCCTTTTTTCCTCCACTATTAATTATATATACTGGTCGGTTAATTAATCAAGAATGAATAAAAATTATGTTATAATTATCTAAACAATACATGTCAGGAGCGAATGGATTTGGAACAAAAACAACGCCCTCTTGGAAGGCCTCGTCAAAATAAAAATACAAAATCTACAAAAGCAACCATTTTAGAAGTTGCAACTCGGTTATTTCTTACTCAAAATTATCAAGTCGTTTCTATGGAGGAAGTAGCAAAAGTTTGTGGTGTTACGAAAGCAACCGTCTACTATTACTATTCAACAAAAGCAGATTTATTTACCGCTACTATGATTCAAATGATGGTACGTATACGTGAGAATATGTCGCAAATACTCTCTACAAACAATACTTTAGAAGAGAGATTATTAAACTTTGCTAAAGTTTACTTACATGCCACAATGGATATCGATATGAAAAACTTTATGAAAGATGCAAAACTGTCGTTATCTGAAGAACAATTGAAGGAATTAAAAAAAGCTGAAGATAGCATGTATGAAGTGTTAGAAAAAGCACTCGCTAAAGCGATGCAATTTGGAGAAATCCAAAAAGGAAACCCTAAATTTGCCGCTCATGCATTCGTATCTTTATTATCAATTGGGAATTTTAAAGATGAAAATGACAATCCTATTCTTACAAATATAGATGAATTAGCACAAGAAATCGTTTCTTTTTATTGGAACGGATTAGGACGTTAAAATTACATGGGTTTCCTTTAATAAAAAAGCATGTTTGTATTTCTTCAAACATGCTTTTTTATCATTTAAGTGTTTTATTTATATACCAACAATTAGACTACACTTTAGCATCCATTATTAAAAAATTATTATCTTCGACTTTTACAAATTTTGAAGTTGAATCTTTATATTCCCCTTACTTAATCCCCCGTGGTAACAAACTACAGATTCAATATCTAGATTTAAATACTTCTTCAAAGACTGCCGTGCTTCCATAATATTTAAAGTTGTTGGAGCATGAACTCCTCCTAACACTCCATTCACACTATACATCGAGTCTCCAGCGACAAGAATTTTGCTTCGTTTCAAATATAAACTAATATGCCCCGGAGTATGCCCTGGAGTATGGAGAATTCGTATTCCACCGCAATACGGAAGTTCTTGCCCGTCAATCACAGTGTCACTCACTTTTCCTTTTGGTGGATTCTCTACATGTACATCTTTCAATAAAGGTAAATCTCCCTCAATATATGGCTTATCTAACTCGTGCGCATATACTTTAATATCGCTTACACCATTCTCAAATACATCAGGAAGGCTACCTATATGATCTATATCCTGGTGTGTCAAAATCACAACTTTTAGCTTATCAACAGATACCCCAACTCTCTCCATCTCTACTTGTATATCTTCGAATTGTCCAGGAAAACCAGTATCTATTAAAACTGCCATTTCATCATTCCATAAAAGAATTGGGTGAATGATAAATTCTTGAAATTTAAGTTGTAACATTTCTACCCCTTTAGCAATCTCCATACAGCAATTCTCCTTTATAACTGAAGTTTGAAAATATGTACGAGTAAACTGAAAATATAAAGCACCGCTATCTCATAATATGTTTTGTCATCCCAATAGAGAATGCTTCAAACCCTATAGATTCATAATAAGATTGCAATTTTCCCACACACATAAGTTGCGGAATAACCTTGTTTTGTTCGCAGTGATGGATTAATCGTTTCACTATGTCTTTTCCAATACCAATATACTGATACTCCGGCATTACACATACACCGCAAATAACACCTGTTATTACACCATCTGATATAACACGCCCCATACCAATTAATTGTTGCTCTTTAAATGCGTATATTGCATACCAACTTTGTTTACACATTTGTTCTAATTCATTCACTGTTAATTTAAGAGAATTCCATCCTAAAGATTCATATAAAGCTAATAATTCATTAAATTTTGTAGGATGTTCACTTGTGTAGTGTATACTATTTTTCATGTAAATACTCCCTATTCTATAGTTTGTTAATGTTTCATAAAATTCCCCTTATGAAAATTGCGATTGACGTGAAAATAACTAGAACAAACTTCAATAAGAAAGATAGAATTCCTTCTCAACATAAAATAAAAAGAAGTTATCTCACTTGAGATAACTTCTTTTATGTAAGACTCTCATTATATTATCAACCAAAAAATATACAACTGCATACGATTAGCACAAACAAAACTAATAAACCATTTGAGAAATAACCCATTGAATACTACCCCTTTATTAAATTATGTAAAAGATTTTATCATAAAATGATTTACAACTTAATAACTGAAAAAGACATTGTATTCATTAGTTACGTATATTTAGTAATATTTTAATTTCTATTCATATTCTCCTTACTTTATTGTACTAGAAACTAAAAAGAATTCTCTTTCCCTTTTCATCCCTCAACTAAAATTCAATAATACAAATTTCGAAATGTTAATATATGATAAAATAAATTTAACAACACTTTACTTACAATAATAAGGGGGCCTGCTCATGAAGGCGAATCTAGGAACAATAAAAGAACACTTAAACAGTGAAGAAGATATTCTTTCTACACTCTACTGCGTAATAAATTTTGGTTATATCAGTAGATCTGGCATTTTAGCTGCTACAAATAAAAGATTATTGTTCTGTTCTGATGCTATGTTTGGAAAAGGACTAAAATGGGAATTCAAATATACTGAAATAGAAGATTTCAGTCATACGGATGGGGTTGTATTAGAGATGTCTGCAATTCCCTTTATCAAAAAAATAACCATGAACCATGGAGACGATTTTATTGTCTTTGATAATTTTTCAAGCCCACAAAACGTACAATCCTTTTTTAAGTTGGTTCAATCCAAGCAATAAACCTATCAAGACTCTTACATATACCATATTCTTTGACACGGTAAAGCTTATAGAATGTAAAAAGAGGGTTGCATTTGCACCCCTCTTTTTATATGTCACTGTTTTACTTTAAAATCTCTTTTTCACACATAGCTCTACTTATATTTTTTTGACTCATAATACCTTCTTAATTTTCATAATGTTTTCACCTAACTAAACGTATGATTTAGATTATCTTCATTATGCATGCTACAATCTTTCAATAGACCACATTTAACATTATATAATTTTTATAATTAGATAATACAAATTTATTTACGCTACTTTTACAGCTTTATTCTTCAAAATAAACTTTGCAAATAAGAAACGCACAAGTGGCCCCATAATAATTAATTGTAATGGATAAGCCATAATGAAATTTTTAATAAAAATTGTAAAATATATTGAAACAAATGAATCCCCTTGTAGCCCACCATGTAAATGCATCATAGTCATTCCGAAAAATGACATAAAGAACACCATTCCGATTACCATTGCTGTCGCCATCGCAACTATAATATTTATTTTCTTCGATTTATCAAACGGTAACATGAATACAATTTTTTTCGCACAAGGTCCAACGATACATATTTCAATTAATAGCGCAATAATAAATCCAATTAGTAGTTCTAATGCGATCTCCTTAATATGAATTGGCCCTCCTGATCCATTCGTTAGTAAATTGTAAAACGTCATTACGATAACCATCCCAAGGCACATCATCATACCAAATTGGAGGTTTTCCTTTCTTGTTGTTGGCAAAATTCATCATCCTTTCTCTTTGAGTCTTTGTCATTATATCGATATTGGAAACCTCTTCGTAAGTGAACATTTTGTGAACAAATTTAAAACGTTTTCATATATTTTCTTTGCTTTCAACTCAAATTCTCACTTTTACTTATAAAGGTTTTATATATTTCAATGTTGAATTACTAAATTGAAACATTACTACTAGGAGGAGAACCATGAATGAACAAGGATTTTTCGTATATCATATCGTAACAAGGAAAAAAATGAAGATTGGACAAAGCATTCAATTTAATAAAAATCAAACTAATACGCTATTCCACTTCTTTTTTGAAAGAAAACATTTAAATTCTAATGGTAAAGATTCTATACAAATTTTAAAAGAACATTATACAAATGAAGAATTACATATAAAGAATGAAAATGCTACAGTCGTTATGAATTACATGGATCAAACAATTAGAGCCATTAGAGAAACGATTGTGGAAATGGTTAGGCTGCAAGAATATCCTGATTATCCATCAAGATTGTCTTGTTTATATGCTGCTAAAAGCTATGAAGATGCTTTAAAATGGAAAGCATTATTTGATTCTTACAATCGAGAAGTTTTGCAGATTGTTAAACTACGAGTAATCGGAAGTTCTTTTGAAGGTGACGGGAATCTTTTACCGAAAGAAGATGCTATTCCTTTTTCTCAAAAAATGGAACAAGCTAGAGAATATTGGAAAGGAAATGTGAATAACGAACTCCCTGAGCTACTCATTAATGGCGAAATTGAAGTAGTCGAAATTATTGATGACTTTTCCTCAATGCATGTTTAATTTCTAACTAAATCAAATAGGATGGAGATTACAATGATGAAAAAAGTGTACTTCAATCATGATGGTGGTGTAGATGATTTAATTTCACTATTTTTATTACTTCAGATGGATAATGTCAAACTTACAGGTGTTTCAGTTATCCCTGCTGATTGCTATTTGGAACCAGCAATATCTGCAAGTCGCAAAATTATTGATCGCTTCAGCAAAGAATATATTGAAGTAGCCGCATCAAATTCCCGTGCGAAAAATCCATTTCCAAAAGACTGGCGGATGCATGCATTTTATGTAGATGCTTTACCAATTTTAAATGAGGCTGGAAAAGTTATAACACCTGTAGCAGCAAAGCCTGCACATCATCACTTAATAGAAACGCTTCTACAAACGGAAGGAAAAACAACTTTATTATTTACGGGACCCCTAACTGACCTTACTCGTGCATTATATGAAGCTCCCATAGTCGAAGATAAAATTGAACGTCTCGTTTGGATGGGGGGGACATTTCTTACCGCAGGCAATGTACATGAACCAGAGCATGATGGAACAGCTGAGTGGAATTCATTTTGGGACCCTGAAGCAGTAGCTCGTGTATGGGAATCAAAAATTGAAATTGACTTAGTGACACTAGAAAGTACAAACCAAGTTCCATTAACTATAGACATACGTGAACGTTGGGCAAAAGAACGAAAGTATATTGGTGTAGATTTCCTTGGCCAATGCTATGCGATGGTCCCTCCCCTCGTTCACTTTTCAACGAACTCTACTTACTACTTGTGGGATGTACTAACAACTGCGCTTGTCGGAAACACTAACCTCGCAAAAACTCAAACGATTAATAGTATCGTTCATACATACGGACCAAGCCAGGGGCGTACAGTGGAATTTGATGGTGGGCGACCTGTAAATGTAGTATATGATGTAAACCACAATGGATTTTTCAACTATATAACTGAATTAGCAAAGAAGGCTTCTACTTGAACCACTATCTATACGAAAAACACATAGAATGACACCCCTCCAGACAATGATTCCCCATTTAGAATTTGGTTGAAACTACATATTTAAGTATTGAAAAGAGTATTGAATTAAATTTCAATACTCTTTTTGTGCAATTTAATTATATTGGATTCATGTCGTGTCTTATTGATTATTCATTTCATAACCATTTACAAAAAACGTTATTGTTTCTAATTCATCTTCATTTAATTCTCTATCTATGTCTCGTTTATACGCTTCCTTTATCTTCCCTTCATCGCCTTTATGTATTTCAGTATAAGTTCCTACTGTTTTTAACATACGAATCTCTTGTAAAAACTCCTCTCGATTTATCGCTTCCCCATGAGAGAGAATATATGTCTCAGCATCAAATTTTTCTAATTCATCTATTAATGCAAACGTTCTTTTCGTCGTATAGTTCCACTTCGAAGAAAAAATATCTGCATATATACAGTCTCCTAAAAACAATATCTTTTCTTCTTTTATGTACATAACAACTGAATCATGTGCATGATCTCCGCCCACATGTTTTAACACGCAGGTCACCTCACCAAGGTCTAATTCAATTTGATCCTGGAACGTTAAGGTTGGAAGAATAATTTTAATATTTCTCGCTTTTTCTTCAAACTCTTTTTTGATGCAATCCGCACAAAATGCAATTTCCGTACCCTCTTTTACGCGTGCGTCCAACGCTTCATCTGTCCATTCATAAGATACTATTGCCTGCATTTCTTTTTTCGTTTCAGCGTGTGAAATAGTTAATGCATTCTGTAATACAGATAATCCAAAAATATGATCCCAATGCCAATGCGTTAGTGCTACAAAATCAGGATTCGATACATTTTTTTCTTTTAACATTTCTAAAAATAATTGTGCATGTTCCTCTGAATTCCCTGCATCGATCATTAATGTTTTTTCTTTTCCAATGACCATTCCTAATATAGGTCTATCTGTTTCAGAAACTGGTGTCATATACCAAAATGAGTTTCCTATTTTTTTAATTTGTTGCATAACCAATTCCCCTTTTCATTTTCTCACTTAAATTTAATATATAAATTATAACGAATCACTACTTTTTTCTCTATAATCAAACACAATTACTTGGACTAATCTAACTTTCCTTTTCGTAAGCTAAAAATAAGGTGGAAGAATCGGAGTGTGATACGATGGAACGATTATGGATTCCTATGATAGTTACATTTTTTTCATTTGGTGGCTTATTATTAGGCGGTGCTGTTGGCATTGCTACGCGCCAGCTAATTGAAGAAAAAATGCATCGTTTATATGCATTATGTGGCGGAATTTTACTTGGACTCTTACTACTTGAAATTATTCCTGAAACATTTTCAAGTTATGAAATGATTGGACCTATACTTGGTATGGCTATCGGTATTTTAATTATGAGCTTATTAGATAACTATTGTCACCATCCAATGATACATACAAAAGATCAACAAGCATGGCAAACTTTCCTTTTTCTCTCTTTCGCTATATTTATTCATAATTTGCCGAGTGGATTTGCTTTAGGTACTGCTTTTATTAATCATGCTGACTCTGCCATACCTTTTTTAATAGCAATCGTCGTTCACCATATTCCTGAAGGCTTAGCATTAATTATCCCCTTTCTATTTACAAAACATAAATATATTTCCTTTTTATTAACAACTTTATTACTATCTCTTATTCTCGGTACCGGTACAGTTTTTGGCATTTTAATGGAAGGAAAAGCGCTTCATTTACAAGGACTCATTATGGGAAGTGCTATCGGTTCACTTGGCTATGTCACAATTCATGAAATGCTTTGGAAAGCAAAGAAGCAGCTCTCTTTCCTTTCATTTTTAACATGGGCATCTAGTGGATTTTTACTAATAACAGTATTTACACTATTCGCTGGTCATCATTAAAGATAATAATATTATCATTTGTATATTTTTCCTTTTTCTCCAAAACATAATAGTATCTACCTGATTATAAGGAGGAACAATTATGTTTGGAAAAACAGCCGGTGAAGCATTAGTTGATTTATTAATTGACTGGGGCGTAGAACACATATACGGTATGCCTGGAGATTCCATCAATTCTATCATTGAAGCTTTAAGAAAAAAACAAGATAAAATTAAATTCATTCAAGTTCGCCACGAAGAAGCTGGTGCATTAGCAGCGGCTGCCTATGCGAAATTAACAGGAAAACTTGGCGTTTGTATGGCAATTGCAGGACCTGGTGCTATTCATTTATTAAATGGTTTATATGATGCGAAACTCGATAAAGCCCCTGTTCTAGCAATTTCAGGTCAAGTAGAAACCGATTTACTCGGAACGGATTTTTTCCAAGAAGTAAATTTAGAAAGAATGTTTGATGATGTCGCGGTTTATAACCAGCGTATTATGTCAGCAGAGCAACTACCTGCCGTAGTGAATCAAGCAATTCGAATGGCTTATACGAAAAAAGGTGTATCCGTTCTTACAATTCCAGATGATGTCCCGAAATTCGAAGTAAAAAATGGTGCTCGTATTACAAATACTTCTTTTACTTTGCCTGAGTTGTTTCCACAAAAAGAAGATTTAGATGCAGCAAAACTCGCAATAAATGCAGCGACAAAACCTGTTATTTTAGCTGGTAAAGGAGCAAAACATGCGAGAGAATCTTTACTTGCATTTGCAGAACATATTGGTGCTCCAATCGTACTTACATTACCAGCTAAAGGCGTTATTCCGGATGAACACCCTCTTTGTATTGGTGGATTAGGATTAATCGGAACGAAACCTTCTTATGAAGCAATGAAGCATGCAGATACTTTAATTATGGTTGGTACTTCTTATCCGTTCACCGGTTTCTTACCTGACAAAGCTAAGACAATTCATATCGATACAGATCCTGCCCAAATTGGGAAACGTTATGCGACAGATATTGGTTTAGCTGGTGATGCTGAAAAAACTTTACAATGGTTAATTGAAAATGTTGAAGAACACACAGACCATTCCTTCTTAGAACATTACCAAGACATGATGAAAAAGTGGGAAGAAAAATTACACGATCAAGAAGAAGACTCTTCCATTCCAATTAAACCACAACGCGTTATGCATGCTCTGCAGCAAGTAGCACATGATGACGCAATTCTATCAGTCGATGTCGGAAATGTAACAGTATGGACAGCAAGGCACTTCCGTATGACAAATCAACAATTTATCATTTCTAGCTGGCTCGCAACACTTGGTTGCGGTTTACCTGGTGCTCTTGCTGGAAAAATTGCATTCCCGGATAAACAAGTATTTGCAGTTTGTGGTGACGGTGGTTTTGGAATGACAATGAACGACTTCGTAACAGCTGTTAAATATAAACTACCAATTGTTGTCGTCGTATTAAACAATAATAAAATTGCGATGATTAAATTCGAGCAAGAAGTCATGGGTAATATCGAATTCGAAACAGACTTAACGAACCCTGATTTTGCAAAATATGCAGAGGCGTGTGGAGGTATCGGATACCGCGTTGAACATATAGATGAATTACTCCCAGCTTTTGAAAACGCAGTAAAACAAAACAAACCATGTATTATCGATGTAGTTGTAGATGCTAACGAAGCACCAATGCCAGCAAAAATCACATTTGGTCAAGCTGCTGGTTATACGAAGCATATGATAAAAGAATTATTTGAAGAAGGTAAGATTGATTTACCACCACTATAAACAGAAAAAGATAGCTGAAAACAAGTTGCTTTCAGCTATCTTTTTATTTTTGTATCTCTCTATAAAAAGAAAAGTCATTCGTAGTTGGTTGTACTTGTTTCTCTGCTTGCACTTCTCTACCTTTCCGCTCTGGCCTTCTCGTATTTCCTAACTTAATCGCATCTTGCATACTATTACTAACTAGATTTCCTGCGAGAATTGTCATACTATAAAAAGCAATCGGTATAAGTACAATCCATGTATGTGTAGTTAAATGGCGGAAGTTTTGACCAATTAGGCCAGTCCATTCTTTTGTTACACTATCTGGATCCATTCCACTGAAGGTTATTGTTCCGCCAAAAAATAATTGTAACAAACCAAGATGTAAAAGAAGTAATAACGTACTTACAAATTGTTGTGCTACTAATAAAAGAAATGGTGGTAACATATGAGGCCATATATGGCGCTTCAACCTCTGCCACTTACTACCGCCGAGCACAGTGGCTGCCAACATAAATTCTTCTTTCTTAATACGTTTTACTTCTTGCGCTACATACAACATCACTGTGGGTACAGCGAGACATACAAGAACTATAATTTGAAATGCCACACGCAAATATAACGGCACAACTTCTGCTCCACTATCAAACGTTAATACTTCATTTAACATAAAATAAGAAATCATAACCATCGGTACAATACTAAAAGGATCAAAAAAGGATGAAATAACTGGAAAAGAACGTTTACCATACATACCAAGAAGTAAACCAATTCCCCCTCCAACTATAACTCGTAAAATCGCTATAATTATACTTGCACCAACTGTCCATTTTGCACCTTCTATTATTTATTAATTGAACAAGGTCACGACCTTTCACATCACTTCCAAACCAAAATTTACTTGATGGTGCAAATGGAGCTGCCTCTAGTTCCCCTTTTTCGTTATACATCATCGTAAGTTCACGAATATTCCCATCAAAAAACAACGTATATCCAATACTAACAATCATTAGTACACTCAAAAAAGTAATACCTATCCAAAATCTCACATCTCTTTTTACAACTTGCCACATGTTACACACGCTCCTTTATAACATTTTGTAAGAACGTATGTAATAAACGAAATAGTATAAAAAGCGGTACGTATAATATAATTAAGCTCACTGTAAATATTTCTAATTTCGAATTTTCTTTTACAAAAACAAACATGCCGTACGTATTAAATATCCATTCAATAATATATAGATTTGATAACATAAATAAAATATTTGTTTTTGCATAATAGATCGTTGTTAACAAAACATTTCTTGAAATATGATGTGTTAAAATATGTCTTAAACTAAGCCCTTTACTTTTAGCAAACAAACTATAATCTTTCTCTAATTCTTCTTTAAACCGTAATAACAACAGTTTAATAAACAATAATGTTGTTGGTATTGTAAGACATATAATTGGTAACAAACGTATCCTTTCTTCCCCTAATCCAGCCAGTTTGATCGGCATAAATCCTGTTTTTTGAAACATAATTACGACAAGAAGTTGCGATAATAAAATAAGTAATATATCTGGTATACTCTCAAGCGTAAGAAAAATCCCGTTCCACATTTTCTGTTTCATATGAGAACGCTGTAATACCCAAACGACAAGTATATACGCTATAAGCAACGAGAATAAAAAAGCTGAAAGAAATACAATCATCGTTTCAATATAATGAATCCATATTTGCGGAAATAATTTTCTTGAGTCCCGAAATCCATATGTAATTTCACCCGGTTGAAGTAACTTTCCTCCAAGAAATACAATCGTGTTCCAAAAACCGATTAAATCAATTTGCAACCCCTTAAATAAACGCGGTAGTGCACCTAGGCAGAGTATACATAAGATTGCAGCTACTAGTTGTAAACAAGTAATCCCACACCACTTAACCATTCGCATCAACATAACAATTTCCCCTTACCATACGATAGAATATTCAGAAATAAAAAACTAAATATATCACATCTCTTTAGCTACTGTATGTACTTGCTTTTGCCCACTTGGTAGAATAGATTGATATAAACATGTAACAAACAATAATAAACCAAATAAAATAATATACAATGTATCTGCAAGAATCCATTTTGGGAATAACATCGCTATCGCCCCGAGAGATAAAAGCTGGAATCCTGTCGTTAATGGACTAAGCAAGCTTTGTACACGCCCCATGAATGACTCTTCTACAATTTCATACATCCAGCCCGATATTGCAACATTAATAAACGGTAAAAAGAAAGTCGCAAAAGCGATACATACATAAAAAGACCATACGTGATTTACAAAGTAACACATACCGAAGAAGATCCCTGAACCTGCCATACCAAATACAATAATAGGTTTAGGAGCATATTTCTTACCTATACTCGTTGCTACTATACTTCCAATTAATAATGAAATCCCTCCAACTACACCGCCCACCATTGCTAAACTTTCATACGTTGCTGGTGCCAATTTGTATTTTAATATGTAAGTAGTAGATACGCTTAAAATACCATTTAATAAACCAAACACGATAAATCCTAAAAGTAATTTTTTTAAAGTTTCATTTTGGTATATATACTTGATCCCTTCTTTAAACTCTGTTATTAACATCTTCAAATTAACTTCTTTCCATTTTGTTCTCCCATTTGGTAAACGAACTTTTTCTGGAATGGAGATCGTTTGAATCAAAATACCACTCATAATAAAAGTGAGCGTATTTACTAAAATGCTCCCGTAAATTCCAAAAGTCCAGTACACCATCGTTGCAATTCCTACACCAAACAAAGCATACAAACTATTTACCATTTGATTCATACCCGCTGCTGCACCGTATTGGTCTGATTCAACCACTCCCTGTATCATCGACTGTTCTGATGGAGAGAAAAATTGTATACATGCATTTTCCAAAAACAAAAATATAAAGACAAGTATAATCATCCCGTAATAAAGCGAAATTAGGATTCCAATATTACAGAGCGAACAACATATATTACTTATCGTACAAATACGTTGTCTATCAAAACGATCCACTACTGTCCCTACTAATAGAAAAAAGATTAATGCAGGTAACGCAATCATAATTTGCGTCATTGTTGCGTAAACTGGTTGTTTTCCGTATTGATCTAACAAGTAAAACATTAAAGAAATTCCAGCAATCATAGAACCGAGTCGTTCTAAAATATTCGCTAGAAAAAATCGTGCATACACTTTGTTGCGAAATAACTGTAGCATTTCTTTCATATTTCGTATCCTTTCTCTCGACAAAATAGTATTATTTTAGTCATTTCTCGGAAGTTATATTATATTTTTCGACCATTATCCAATCTTTTCCTTCTATATAAAGAACAATAAAAAAACTCTTGTTATCTATACAAGAGTCTTTTTTATTTAACTTCGCTTCATGTAATGATATATCTCGCTAACTTTTTAATTCTCTATAGTTTGGATACACTTTATTTATTTTACAAATGTATCGGACATCCACTCATAAAACTTTTCCTTCTCTTCAAATTGCGGATAATGCGCGGATTTTTCAAAAGTAATAAATTCTTTTTTCTCTGCTTCAATCGTATCAAAATATGTTTTTGCCGCATGAAATGAAGTATTATAGTCATATTTCCCCATAAGGAAATAAAACGGTAACTTCAGTTTCTTCACCTTAGTAGGTAATGGATTCTTTAAATCTTTTTCTAATAAGACAGTCTGAGAGTGTGATAATCCAACGTTATAACGAATTACGTCAAACAAGTTATATTCATTACTAAGTAACATCCCGATGTTATCACCATTTGGATTTTCAATGAGTCTTGATGTTCCACCATATTTCGCAACATAATTTCGCGGAGTGTATGTATCGCCATTTTTAATTTTTTCAGTCAATCCATTTAAATAGGAAACCTCATCTGTATTCCCAGCATTTTGTGCCTGTTCAATTACATAGTTTAAACTATCCATTTCACTTTCTACTGTATCACTCATCTGCCCTATCCCAACATACGCTTCGTATTTTTCAGGTGCTTTATTAGCAGCTTGCATTCCAATATATGTACCGTAAGAATGACCAATTAATATTACCTTTTCTTTTCCCATACGTTTTGAAATATACTCTGTCATAGCTAATACATCCTCTACAAGAAGATCTGATGTAAGATTTGAATATTCCTCAAAGAAATGATACGATTTCCCACTTCCTCTTTGATCATAATTAACTACGGTGAATTTCTCTTCCAATAATTTTTGATACTTTTGAGCATATGGTATTTCTGAAGAACCAGGTCCACCATGTACAAAAATAATAACTGGATTGTTCTTATCTTTGCCGCGTATCATAATTTCATGACTACTTCCATTTATCTCTATTTGTTCTAATGTACTTATACTGTTTTTTCCTTTTATTTGCGAAGTCCATGTAGGAAATACTAGTGCTACGATTAATGTTAGTGTAGTTATGACTCCAATAAATGTTATTAATTTTTTTATCTTCTTCATAGGATATATCCTTTCTTATAAATTTGTAAAAATAACAATTTAATTCTATAAAACTACATTAATAATATCCCATACACTTCTTAACATTCCGCTATATAAACTCTTAATATTTTCTTAATTTTCAATACATTAATCGTAGAAAAACTTAATCACAGGTATTACAAATATAGAAAAAAGCCCTTGTTTTCAAACAAGGACTCTTTTCATAAACTATTTAGCTACTTCTTCTTTCGGCATTACCATACCTTTATAAAGTTGAACAGTTATCCAGTAATAGATGAAATAAATGACTAAGAAGATTCCTATTGGCACCCACACTTTCACAAACGGGTCAACTAATATAAAGCTGAATAAGTTAAGCCCTACTAACACGTGGGAAATACCAATAATCGCTGGGAAGATAAATAAATATGAAATTTCTTTATATATACTTTTCGTTAACATACTACGTCTCACACCAATTTTTCGTAACATTTCATAACGTCGTACGTCACGAGAAGCACCTGTTAATATTTTGAACATAAGGGAACTTGCCATCATTGCTAAAAATGCAATTCCGAGGAAAAATCCCATAAACATTGTTCCACTCATGAAGCTGTTCATAAATTGATAAATTGTCATTTTCGTAAATAAGTCTACTTTTGTACCTGTTGTTTTTTCAATTTGTTCTTTTTGTCTCTTATCTATTTCGATCAACAACGGTTTATACTTTTTCATATCATCTACTTTTGCTAATGTTACAGTGTGTTCTGTTCCTTGAATTCCTTTATAATGTGCTTCATCTGCAATTCTTACAGGTTTTCCGTTAAATTGATTATGTGTAATTTGTATTTCTCTTACAATTGCATCTTCCCAATCCCTCGGCATACGAGGGAATTTTGCTGATTCAGGAGCCTCTAAAGCAGAATATACAGGTTCAGTTAAAGGTTCAGTCACACGTTTACGAACAGGCTCTTTTAAAGTTTTTGTATCAAAGTGGTCTGAAACAAGTGGCGGTTTCGCAGTTAAATCGTTACGTAAGTAATAAACCGCTTCTCCATCTACTTTATACTTGTACTTGCTTTCTTCCACAATTTCCATTTCTTTTAATGCAGCTGTATCTTGTTCATTCGGATCATGAATTACGACATCATACACACGTGAGAAGTCTGTCATAATACCTACATTTTTTTGGAACGCCATACCTGCTGTCATCGCACCTGCTCCTAATGCAATTAACATTGCTACAGTACCTAATACTCTCGATAAACTATTTACTCGAAAGCGTAGCTGTGCATATGTAAAACTATTTAAGCCCGTTTCATTTCGCTTTTTATTCCCTTTAATTTTCATCACAAAAAATGGGAGCAATGAACTAAAGATAAAATATGTTCCAAGCGTTGTAACGATTGTCGCTATTATAAAACCAAATTCAGCATATATTTTTACGTTAATCATAAAATAGTACCCTGTACTTACTAGTAATACACCAAGTACAGTCATTATAATAATGCGAGTTTTACTTTTCTTCACTTCATCTAGTGTTTCATCTTCACGTATTAATTCTAATTCTGTTTTACGTAATAAACGGATGCTATTCATTAAACCAGTAATAAAAAATAGTACTAAAAAGAAAATAGCTGTAACTATGATTGCTGGTGTATATACAGATGAATAACTACCCTTTGCTGAAATTTCCATACCATTCATTAAAAAGTTTCCTGCTACACTTGCTAGTAACATCCCTACTAAAATCCCGATAATAATACTAACAATACCCATACCGAATGTTTCAATAAATAATAATTGTGCTACTTTTTTCTTTTTCGCACCAAGCATCATGTACATACCGAGTTCTTTTCTTCTTAACGTGAGTAAGAAAGAATTGGCATATATAATATAAAATACAGTGATGAAAGATAATAGTATTGCACCTACCCAGAATACGAGTCTAATACTACTAATAAGACTATTATCCTTCGTAAATTCACTATTCATCGCCATCGTTTGGAACATGTAAAAAATACTAATACTAATAACGAGACCGATAAGTAAAACCATATAATCTTTTAACATCTTTTTCATACTATGACGTGATAATTTGAATAACATAGTCTCGCCCCCTACTTAGACTCAGCAGCTGAGCCCATATGAGCGAGCACACCTAAAATGTCTTGATAGAAACTTTCTCGCGTTCCTTGACGCTTTAATTCTTTATATAAAAGACCATCTTGAATAAATAAAATACGTTCACAATAACTGGCACTAAATGCATCGTGTGTCACCATCAAAATACTTACATTGTGATTTTCATGTAAATCTTGCATCGCTTCTAATAAGCTTTTTGCATTTTTACTATCAAGCGCTCCTGTCGGTTCATCTGCTAATACGATTGCTGGATTATGTACTAAAGCTCGTGCTGCCGCTGTTCTTTGCTTTTGTCCACCCGAAACAGCAGTTGGATATTTTGTTAAAATTTCAGTAATTCCTAATTTCTTCGCCACCTCATTTACCTTTCCCGTAATCTCACTTGAAGGTACACCTTGCAGAGAAAGTGGTAAAGCAATATTTTCATAAATTGATAAGTTTTCTAGTAAGTTAAAATCTTGAAAGATGAACCCTAATTTTTGAGATCGAAAATCTGATAATGCATTCCCCTTCATAGAAGTAATATTTGTACCAGCTATCGTCACACTGCCACCTGTCGCTTGATCCAATGTACTAATCACATTCAGTAAAGTCGTCTTTCCAGATCCAGAAGGACCCATAATCCCTACAAATTCCCCTTCTTTAATACTTAATGACACACCCCTTAATGCTTTTGACTGATTCTCATTTCTTTTCCCATACGTTTTTTCTACACTTTCTACAGTAACTACATTTGTTGACATCTCTTTCACTCCATCCCTTTTGTATAAATTTAATTTCTCACACATTTCTTATCTTTTTCTCATGTAAATTCTTAAGAATTTTTTAATTCTTCAAACTAAAAAGGTTATACAGATAACATGAACCTATTTCCTACTTCATATTCTCATCTTTCTACAACTCGTTCCTTCGATTTCGCTTACATTTACCTTACATTTTTGTAAGGTAAAAAAGAAAACACACCATTATGAATTGGTGTGTTTTCTCTTTAAACTCTATTTCCGATTATTTATTTCCTCTTTCATACTTTCCACAAATCCATTTAGTTCAACAACTTCTGATTTTTCTTCCCCATATTTACGTACATTTACAGCTCCGTTCTCCATTTCCTTATCCCCAATAACAAGTACATAAGGAATTTTTTGCATTTGTGCTTCTCTAATTTTATATCCTAATTTTTCATCTCGTACATCTCGTTCGACACGAACACCAGCTTGTGCTAATTTATCCACAATCTCATCTGCGTATTGTACATGGACTGCATTCGAAACTGGAATGACTTTCACTTGAACTGGTGCCACCCATGCCGGGAATGCACCACCAAAGTGCTCAATTAATATTGCTAAAAATCGGTCTAAAGATCCTAATACTGCTCTATGAATGACAACTGGTCTTCTCTTTTCATTCTTCTCATCTATATAATTTAAGTCAAACTTTTCGGGCATTTGGAAATCTAGCTGGATTGTTCCGCACTGATGACTTCTATTTAAAGCATCTTTAATATGGAAGTCAATTTTCGGTCCGTAAAATGCACCGTCACCTTCATTTAGTCTATATTTACAATTCAATGAATGTAATACATTTGCTAACGCCGCTTCTGCTTGTTCCCACAACTTATCATCACCCATTGAATCTTCTGGACGAGTAGAAAGTTCTACTTCATATTCAAATCCAAAAGTTTTATATACATAATCGATTTGCGCCATTACAGATTTGATTTCATCTTCAATTTGTTCTGGAGTTACAAATAAATGTGCATCATCTTGGCAGAAAGTACGTACTCTTAATAATCCGTTTAACGCCCCACTAAATTCATGGCGATGTACTTGACCAAACTCACACATACGAATCGGTAATTCGCGATAAGAATGCAATTTATTTTTGAACATTAACATATGACCTGGGCAGTTCATTGGTTTTAATGCAAAACTTTTATTATCCACTTCTGAGAAATACATATTATCTTTATAATGTCCCCAGTGCCCTGATCTTTCCCATACTTCTTGGTTCATCATGAATGGAGTGCGTACTTCTTGATAATTATATTCTTTTTGAATTTCTCTTAAAAAAGCTTCTAATTCATTACGAATAATTTGACCTTTCGGTAAATAAAACGGCATTCCCGGAGCCTCTTCAGAAAACATAAATAACTCAAGCTCACTCCCTAATTTACGATGATTTCTTTTTGCTGCTTCTTCAACGAAATGTAAATACTCTTCTAATTCTTTCTGGGAAGAGAATGCAACACCATATATGCGCTGAAGCACTTGATTGTTACTATCTCCTCGCCAATATGCACCGGAAACGTGAGTTAATTGAAAGGCTTTCAAATAACCTGTAGATGGTAAATGTGGTCCTCTACATAAATCTACAAATTCACCTTGCTTATATAGTGTTACACTTTCCTCACTAGGAATTGCTTCTAAAAGTTCTAATTTCAAGCGATCGTTCATTTCTTGAAACAGTTTAGCTGCTTCTTCTCGAGAAACCTCAACTCGTTCTATCTTTATATTTTCATTTATGATCTTTTTCATTTCTTTTTCAATTTCCCGTAAATCTTCTACGTTTACACTACTTGGAAGGTCCATATCATAATAAAATCCATTTTCAATAACCGGTCCTACACCAAGGTTTACATTACCATAAATTCTTTTTATAGCTTGTGCTAAAATATGTGCCGCAGAGTGCCTTGCAATTTCTACACCTTCATTTGAATCTAAAGTAATGATTTCTACTTCCGCATTTCCCTCAATATTACGGCGCAAATCATATAACCCATCATTTACTTTCCCCGCGACTGCTTTCTTTTTTAAACTATTGCTAATGGATCCCGCAATTTCTTCTAAAGTAATTCCTTTTACAAATTCTTTCACACTACCATCTGGAAATTTAATTTCAATCATTTGTTCTTTCATTTTTCATCTCTCCATTTCATAATAAAAAGCACACTCATCCCTAAAATAGGGACGAGCGTGCTTATACCCGTGGTTCCACCCAGATTCCCATCATAAAAAACATAATGGCTTCATTTACGGTAACGTCGTTTACACGGCACTAGATACTTCATTTCCCCAGTGCAGCTCTAAGGTGGTAAGTTATTTTTCTGCGTTAGGAAGTTCTCAGCTTTCCTTCCTTCTCTGTATAACCGGGGAAAATAACTCGTGTCCTTTTCTTCGCTTATTATGAAATTGAATGCAAAAAAGCATATTCATCCCTAAAATAGGGACGAATATGCTTATATCCGTGGTTCCACCCAGATTCCCATCACAAAAAACATAATGGCTTCTTTTGCGATAACGTCGCTTACACGGCACTAGATACTTCGTTTCCCTAGTGCAGCTCTAAGGTGGTAAGTTATTTTTCTGCGTTAGGAAGTTCTCAGCTTTCCTTCCTTCTCTGTATAACCGGGGAAAATAACTCGTGTCCTTTTCTTTGCTTTTATAATTACATCCATTAATTGTTATTTACTATATCTTATTCATTTTATTTTTGCAAGTGTTAAAAATAAATTTTTATTTAATAAAAAAAGAAACCAAAAATAAATTTTTGGTTTCTCCTTCTCAATTTTACCACTCTTGTGGTTCGTAATTTAAGTCTGCAAATAGACGGCGTTTCTCTTTCTTCGTTAAATCTCTCCACTGTCCAACTGGTAAATTATTCAATTCAATATTCATAATTCTCGTACGTTTTAACGTATATACTTGATACCCTAAAGCTTCACACATACGACGAATTTGGCGATTTAGTCCTTGTGTTAAAATAATTTTGAACTCATATTTTGATAACTGTGTGATCTCACAAGGAAGTGTTTTCGTTCCTAAAATTTTCACACCAGCTGCCATTTTTTCTAAGAAATCAGGTGTAATTGGCTTATCTACTGAAACGATATATTCTTTCTCATGTTTGTTTTCAGCACGTAAAATTTCATTAACGATATCACCATCATTCGTTAACAAAATTAAACCGTCTGAGTCTTTATCAAGACGTCCAATGTGACTAATTCGTAATGGATGATTCACTAGATCGATAATATTACCTTTTACTGATTTTTCACTTGTACATGTAATACCTACTGGTTTATTTAAAGCGATATATACGTGATCTCGAGCAATGCGAAGTTGCTCTCCATTTACGCGTACATCATCACCTGGATTCACTTGGTCACCAATTTTTGCAACCTTACCGTTAATAATTACTCTTCTCTCATTAATTAATTTATCTGCTCCGCGTCGAGACGCTTTTCCAGCTTCACTAATAAATTTATTGATACGCAAATTAGGCACATCCTTTTCTAAAAAAATTTCAAGCTCACACTGCTTCTACCGTACAATACAAAAGGGTAAGCCTCCTATTATAACTTAAATATATTAACATGAAAGGGTATATAACGTCTTCTATTAATTACTTATTTATAAGAAAATATCTTTATTATACATTCATTTATGCACTTTTTCCGTGCTTAATATACAAACCATTCTTCCTTACATACAGCTTCTTTACCTCTTATATCTTCTATATCTTCATGAATATTAGCTAGTTTATACAACTCAGGGAAAATCTCTTCTACATAATTTTGATGCGCCATTCCATCTTTCCAATAAGTTAACACGATGTAACGATTTTCATTTTTTAAAGACTTCCCAACTACCCCACCTAGCATCCCTTTTATATTTTTCATTCCTTTATTCCAAATTGTTTCTTGTTTATGTAAAAATTGCTTTTCTTTTTCTTCCTTTACATCACATACAGCCGCCCTTACGAAGGATCCTTCTGTAACAACGTCTTTCAAAGGCACTTCTGCTATATCATACAATGTTTGAAATAATTCGATTTCACATGAAAGAAACGTATCCACTTGATTACTATTTAAATAAATTGTATCGTGAGCACCATTCATAAATGATTGATATGCATTTCTATCTTCCCATAAAGTAAATACACATGCCTCATTTTCATTCCATCCACCAAATTGTCCATAAAAACCATCTAGATGCTGTATATCACGCCATTTTTCTTGTGCTTTTGAAAACAATTCCTTTTTCTCTTCTTCTACCTTACAATAGATTGTTTTTAGTAGCATATCTAATTCCCCCTTATCTTACATTCCATTTCTCATCTGCAATACTTTCTACTTTTCCCCTAAACGAACATTATTTTTACTCTCTATTTCTTCAGCTCTTATATGTATTAAAGAGGACCATTTCATCTCGTATCCTTGTTCAACACGCATATTTATCTTTTCTGTTCCAAACAACGATACTTTAAAAGATACGCTGTTAAACATCCATTTGAACTTCCTGTTGCCACGTCTTTCGGAATCCCATAATAGTCTGCAAAATCACGAACACTTAGATCACCTATTTGTTTACATAACATAATTATATCCTTCTAGTTATCTATAGTATTCAAAAAAGCATCCGCTCTTTCTATCAGCCATTCACCAAACGTACTTAAAAATAATAAAATTTCATTTATATCATTTATCGGTTCAATTACATATTGTAATGCCTTTCTCATATTTTTTTCTTGTTCGGGAAAATGCTTACTAAATAATTCATAGGCAGGATATAAGTCTCTGGAGTAAAGTCCTTCTCTCTCAATTGTCAATGCTAGACCTGACCTGATTATTATTTTCATAATCCAACGGCAACAATCCACAATATCATCCACGCCTTTATTATGAATTAATTCTTCGCGTGCTTGTCCAATTTGTTTCCGCAATTGAATAAGGTGTTCATAGGCTAACTCCTCACTTACTTTATATTTAGGTAAAGACAATGTTACATCTTGACCAAATATACATACTCCATGTGTCTGTATCATAAAGCTTATAAAAGAAAAACTCTTGGAATTTATCACTTCTTTTTCACTGTGAAAACTCAATTCCACTCCTGTTATACAACTAAACTTTTGCAAACTTTGAACTTCTAGTTTCTTTCGCCAGCTTAAGTCTATTAATTTAGGATCCTTTCGTACTACTATAATCACATCTATATCTGCAATTCCTTCAATTCCAATCCCTCTTGGAATTGAGCCTCTTATATAAACACTGTGTAAATCATCCTGTAGCAATTCACAACAAGTATTTTTTATTTCTTGTATTACCTCCATAAATATAGGTTGAACTTTTTCAATATGTGCATCATTTATAATATATCCTTCATCATCAGTAAAACAAAAGCGCCCTATTTTCTTTATAGTTGGCAAATAATCAACTCACTTCCATACAAAAAATTATTTTATTCCATACGTATATTATAATTCTAATAATTCAGAATTAAAAACAAAAAAATAGGATGTAAACACTCTTATAAGGGCGTTTACATCCTTTCACTTTTATCATCATTTATTTTTCAAATTATAACGCATATCTTTCCATATGCTGTCTACATAACTTCCACCCAGCCATTTCTTTCTTAAAAACTTCCATCGCTAAAACTGATGCTACTTTTTTATCTTGCAAATAAAAATCTACAATTGCAGATAAAATCAGTTCATTCTCTGTTCTTAAAATATGTGTTAGATCTTTATATTTCCAATAAGGTTTTTGTCCTTCATAACTTTTTAATGTTTCAATATTATCTTCTTTATATGTAGCGCCTCGGTATACTTCATAGTCTCTATCACTGTAATACCCAAAGTAACCTATAAAATCATCTGATACCCAACTATTTATTTTCTCAATGTTACCAGCATTTAAATCTTTACGATATTCCTCAACCGCACGTATTGCTTCTTTCTCCATTGAATATATCTCCTTTTATTTTCCTATACGATTTTTATTCTCTTTTATAAAACAAAACACCTTCTTATTTATAGATTGAACCTCTTTTTAAAAATACAAATAACCATAAACAACTTAGGGAAACCTCATTGTTTATGGGGCATTCCATTTACTTTTCAAATAAATAATACGTAAGTTCTCCCGGATAATGTAATACTGTTACTTTCCGCTCACCTTTTTTAAAACTAACAGTATGCCCGTTTTCTCCTAAGTTCTCCCATCCATTTGCCTTTGTAATAGGCACTACACTTATATATTGATAGTCCTCTTCATTATCATCGTTAATATGAATTGCTGACATTGGTACTGGAAAACCTTTAATTTTAGATTCTTTATTCATAAATATGAATGTAATTAAACCAACTAATAACATAGCCATTGAAATACTTGAAACTAGTTTTCTTCTATTCATTTTCACTAAAAACCCTCTTTTCTCGTATATAACTTTCATTATTTTACCAACTTTAATTATTTACGTATATAAAATAAATAATTTATATACTTTCCAACTTAATTTTCTCTACTTTAAACAACATCATTGTTATATATTATAATTATAAGTTTTTAAATTTTGGAGGCGTTACATATTGCAGAAATTACTTTTTACTAAATTGTCAGTTATTATTTCTATTTTCATCATTTTCGGTATGATTTTCTATGTTACTAATGTGAAAAATAACAATGAAAAAGCAACTGTAGAAACAGTGGATACAAAAATTTTCAAAACTAAATTACAACCTAAAATCGATGAATTGACTACTAATTATAATGATATCATCGAAAAAGATTGGTTGCCTGCTTGGGAAGAGATTAACACGAACGGTGATTCAGTAGACAGAGATAAACTATTAGTTACAATGAATGCTGTTTCAAAACAATATGAAAACATTATGAATGAAATAGACATTTTGAAAATTAAAGAAGATATATCAGAAGTACAAATACAAGAACAACTTCTTTATTTCACAACTGAATTTAAGGCTGCTTCTAAATTTATGAAAAACGCGGCAGATTTAATTATAGACGGAGCCACTAACTCTACTCCAAACAGTGCAACAATTGAAAATACGAAACATGCTTTAGGGCTTGCAGATCAACATATTGTCATCGCTTTATCTACTTTAACTGAAGTTGAAGAGAAATTAGGACTTTCGAAAAAATAGAATTCTTTACTATTTTAAAATAAAAAATGATTGCATTTCATTAATTGTATATCTATAATGTTTTTATTGATTCTATACACATTCAATTCGTATAGGTTATTAATTTTATAATTCGGATGAACCATTCAGGAGAAGGTCTATTGATCTACCGACGGGGCAAAAAGTTGTTAACCGACTTTGAAACTCTCAGGTCTTGTTTACAAGTAGAACTGCATGGGGACGAATCTCTGGAGAGACTCCCTCCCGCTTTAAATAGCGCGGAGGAAAACGAGCACCGAAGGAGCAAATCCGCTACTATAGCGGATAATCTCTCAGGTAAAAGGACAGAGACAAGCGAAAGAAAATGCCGATTTGTATCGGTTTATTTTTCTATCCCTTGTTTCTCCAGAGGCCATTTCATTTACTTGAAGTGGTTTTTATTTTTTCTAAAAAAGGAGAATAAAGATGGAGACAGTAAGTAAAGTATTAGAACAAATCAATCACTATGTGTGGGGATTACCAACGTTGTTGTTACTCGTTGGTACTGGTATTATTCTCACAGTGCGTTTAAAAGGTTTACAGTTTAGTAAACTATTATACGCTCACAAACTAGCTTTTAAAAAATCAGAAGATACATCTTCCTCTGGAGATATTAGCCACTTCCAAGCACTTATGACAGCTATGGCGGCAACGATTGGTATGGGAAATATAGCTGGTGTTGCAACTGCTGTGACGATTGGTGGACCTGGTGCCATCTTTTGGATGTGGATTACTGCTTTGTTTGGTATGGCAACAAAATATGCCGAAGCAATTCTTGCGGTGAAATACCGTGTTAGTAATGAAAATGGTGAATATTCAGGTGGACCAATGTACTATTTAGAACGTGGTTTAGGTAAGAAGTGGCTTGCAGTTTTATTTGCTATATTCGGTACAACTGCTTCTTTCGGTATCGGGAATATGGTGCAATCTAATTCAGTTGCAGAGGCAATGCGAATTAATTTCTCTTTCCCTCCTGCTTTAACTGGTATAGTAATGTCATTTTTAATCGCTATCGTTATTTTAGGCGGTGTAAAAAAAATTGGGAAAGTAACAGGATATGTTGTTCCTATTAAAGCTTTCTTTTATATCATTGCTGGTCTTATCATTATTTTCTATCACTACGATCAAATTCCTGAAGCATTTTCACTTATTTTTTCTGGTGCGTTTAATGGTACTGCAGCTGCTGGTGGTTTTATCGGTGCAACAGTTGCATCAGCTATTCAAATTGGAATGGCGCGCGGCGTATTTGCGAACGAAGCTGGTTTAGGGAGTGCCCCTATTGCCGCGGCGGCTGCAAAAACTGATTCCCCTGCAAAGCAAGCTTTAGTTTCAATGACTGGTACTTTTCTAGATACGTTTATTGTATGTACAATTACAGGGCTAGTATTAATTACTACAGGTGCATGGAAGTCTGGTAAAACTGGGGTTGAAGCTACAACACTTGCGTTTCAATCTGTATTCGGTACTGCTGGTAGTATGATTCTTGGTATCGCAATTATTTTATTCGCCTACTCTACTATTTTAGGCTGGTCGTATTACGGTGAGAAATGCGTGGCTTATTTATTTGGAGAAAGTGCTGTTAAATATTATAAAGCAATCTTTATTGTCATGATTGCTATTGGTGCGAATTTAAAATTAGGCATCGTATGGACATTTGCGGATATTGCAAATGGACTTATGGCGATTCCAAACTTAATTGGTCTTATTGGGTTAAGTGGTATTGTTGTTGCTGAAACGAATCGCTTTTTACAAGCAGAGAAATTGAAAGAAAATAATAAAAAACAGGCAAGTTAATCTATGAAAAAAGGAATGACTCATACATGATGAGCATTCCTTTTTTCATCCCCTCTTTTACTTTATTACTATCATTAAAAATATATTTATATCAATGTTTACTCCTTTTTATTCCTCCAAAAGTTTTTCACATAAATGTCATAAATCGTATGGTCTAACTATATAGTTGAAAAGGAATGCGACATTAAAGTGTCGCTGAAAAACTCATCCAAGAAAAGGGAGGAAAAATCTTTTGAAAAACAAAATCATTGTTTTCCTATCTGTTTTGTCTTTTATTATTGGTGGTTTCTTCTTTAACACGAATACTTCAAGCGCTGAAACATCATCTACTGATTACGTTCCTAACCAATTAATCGTTAAGTTCAAGCAAAATGCATCTTTAAGTAATGTGCAATCTTTTCATAAATCTGTCGGAGCTAATGTCTTATCTAAAGATGATAAGTTAGGTTTTGAAGTCGTTCAATTTTCAAAAGGTACTGTAAAAGAAAAAATAAAGAGTTATAAAAATAATCCAGATGTGGAATATGCAGAACCGAATTATTACGTTCACGCCTTTTGGACTCCAAACGACCCATATTTTAAAAATCAATATGGATTACAAAAAATTCAAGCTCCACAAGCTTGGGATAGCCAACGAAGTGATCCTGGTGTAAAAGTAGCCATTATTGATACAGGAGTTCAAGGCTCACACCCTGATTTGGCTTCGAAAGTAATTTACGGGCATGATTATGTTGATAACGACAATACATCTGATGATGGGAATGGTCATGGTACACATTGCGCTGGAATTACTGGAGCACTTACGAATAACAGCGTCGGAATTGCTGGTGTTGCCCCACAAACTTCCATTTATGCTGTTCGCGTATTAGATAATCAAGGAAGTGGTACTCTCGATGCTGTAGCGCAAGGTATTCGAGAAGCTGCTGATTCGGGTGCAAAAGTAATTAGTTTAAGTTTAGGAGCTCCAAATGGTGGTACTGCATTACAACAGGCCGTTCAATATGCATGGAATAAAGGCTCTGTTATAGTTGCAGCTGCTGGAAATGCTGGAAATACAAAAGCTAATTACCCTGCTTATTACAGCGAAGTAATTGCAGTTGCTTCTACAGACCAATTAGATAAGAAATCTTCATTTTCTACTTATGGTAGCTGGGTTGATGTTGCAGCACCAGGTTCAAATATATATTCTACTTATAAAGGAAGCACGTATCAATCATTAAGTGGTACATCTATGGCAACACCTCATGTCGCAGGAGTTGCTGCTCTTTTAGCAAATCAAGGATATAGCAATACACAAATTCGCCAAATTATTGAGTCAACTTCTGATAAAATTACTGGTACAGGTACGTACTGGAAAAACGGTAGAGTCAATGCATATAAAGCTGTACAATATGCGAAGCAATTACAAGAAAATAAAGCTTCTTAAGAAATAAAGTAAAACTTTAATCAGTTGATCTACCATTCATGCGGAATAAAATAGAAGGAGAGACTTCTACAACTAAAGCCTCTCCTTCTTATAAACTATATTACTCTCCCTGCTTTTTAACCATATGTAAATACAGAACAAAATCCATCATTGTCGACGAATGACCAAGTTGACGAATCATCGCTGTTATATTTCCTCTATGATATGTACCATGATTTACGACATGTTGTACTAACTCTAAAATTGAAGTTTCTAATTTTCCTACATATGGATTCTCGATAACAAATACAGCATTCACATCTTGTATTGTACTTAAAAAGTCTTTATATTGATCTGCCATGTTTTCAAACATTTTTTCTAATTCATGTAACGATTTGTTTTCCATTTGTTTTCGTAAATCTTCTCGGCCTTGTATTGCTTCATTCATACTTTTACCATGCAATATGTGTAACCACACTTGATCTGTAATATAAATATGGGCAAACGTATCCTTGATTGATGGAAATACACTCTGCATCTGTTCAGTAAAAATCGTCTCATAGTTTGGTAATTCTTTTAGTCGATTGAATAATCGTAGATTAGCCCAAGCATGGTAATCCACTTGTTTTAACATGTACTCTTTCAATCGAAATCGCCTCCTTATTGTATGAAACGAATAGTTTGTTTCTTTATTTCTGATTCTCTATCAGCTTTTGCAATTCCTTTTTCTTCAATTTCTTGTTTATTTATAGTTTTATATTTTACATACGTATGAAATTCCGTTTGAAATGGAAACGGTGTAATCCGAATTGTTTCCTTGTCCACCCATTCAGCTTGTATAGGTTTCTCCTCCTTACTATTAAACATTTCTGTTCCTTCAAAACCATCTTTAAACAAATCAATTTCCTCTTCCTTTTCTACACCCGGTTTATTCATACAGACATATAAAGAAAGTTCATCGCAAAACTTTAATAATCTATAATGCTTATCGAACATCACAAATTGCTCTTTTGTTAGCGTCGTCAATATTCTTTTTTGTCGTTCCAATTCCCCTGTATAAAATGACATCATTTCTTCATCTTCCTCATTTAATGGAAATGATAAAAAATGCTTACTACAAAGTAATGCTCCGTATGGATTGGCATCTTCAATTTCATTCAAACCAATCGTATAAAAGACAAAGCGTAATGAACTTGGACAATCCATAAAAGTATATGGAATATTTTTAGCATCATTTAAAATTGGTACTTTATCAAGTTCTATCCATCCTCTATCATGCTCATATATTGCATCAATTGTCTCTTTTAAATATGTTTCATCTTCAAAAAAATCTTCTTTTATATGCTTCGCAATCTCTCCAGCTAAAAAACCATGATCATGTTGACGAATTAATATACTTTCTTTCTCATCCTTTTCACGAAAAATCATCTGTATACTCCCCCTCATCCTCATATTACAGCGTTTTCTATGCATCAATTCTTAATTAATCCCTAAATATTAGCAGGGATTCAGTTTCTTGCAACGAAATTAACATAACTATATAGCATTCTTTCTAACAATATAAATAGCTTTATCTTTACTATCTATTATACTAAATCATTCATTCCAAAAAATTTTTTTATGAGGTGAAAACATGAACAAAACAGAATTAATTAAAAATGTCGCACAATCAGCTGATATTTCTCAAAAGGATGCTTCTGCAGCTGTACAATCTGTATTTGACACAATTGCTACTGCATTACAGTCTGGCGATAAAGTTCAATTAATCGGCTTTGGAACTTTTGAAGTGCGTGAAAGATCTGCTCGTACAGGACGTAATCCACAAACCGGCGAAGAAATTCAAATCGCTGCTGGTAAAGTTCCTGCATTTAAAGCAGGTAAAGAGTTAAAAGAAGCTGTGAAATAAACAAGAAACCAGCCATTTTATAGGCTGGTTTCTTGTTTTAATTTAGTAATTGCTTTATATTTTCTGCATGATACACCTCGCAAATATAAAATATGCATCTGCAGTTACTTACAATTTGATATTTTCTTGTTGGATACACATGCGCCGAAACAGAGCATCCATCAAATAATTCAATAATATTCCCAGAAGGCTGATATCCTTCATATAATACGTTCCTTCTTACTTCCATCTTTTCTATAAGTTTTTCAACTGGAATGTTTCCACTCTCTAGCTCCCTCTTTATTGTATTTGGTAAAAACGAGGTATCCGCAAAAATGAGATTTTCAGATAATACTTTCCCTTTATAACTAATATTGGATACACGGTAAAGAAATGTTCCGTTTTTATCAAAGAAACTCTTTGCTTCTTTCGGGATATACTGTCTATCCAGCACCTCTTGTTCTAGAACATCAAACTGAACTGTATCATTCAATAACTTTTCTAAAGCATGAATAGATGATGTATCTCCAGAAAATAAAATATTTTTAATTGCTTGTACATTATAAGTGGATTCATTTGTTCTATTTTCCGCTACTAGCATGAGGAACACCTCTTCTATAAAATATTTAATTAAACTTATTTATCATTTAAAAGCGCTACTGCATCCAGCTGTATGATTTCGGTGACTTCTTTACTACATATTGCAATTGAAGCTATATAATCTATACTTGGCCTTAAATCTCTCATCACTGTATTTTCTACTAACTCTTGTCTATCCTGAAAAACTAACAAGTTTGGAGGATCATTTGGAGCTGATATAGTAATATCCACTGGTGGAATCATTAGACCTTCACCTGTCGCTTTGAGCACAGCTTCCTTTCTAGTCCAATATGTTAAAAAACCTTCTATTTTTTGTTCATTTGGCAACTTCATAACTTGCGCTATTTCAATGTCGGTTAATACGCCTTCTACCATTTTCATAACATCAACATCTGGATTCATTTGTTCAACATCAACGCCTACAGGTGCAGACTTTGTAAATGCAACTACAACCCACTCACCCGAATGTGAAACCGATAACTGCGGCATCCCCTCTGGTAATTGTGGTCTACCATGTTGTAACTTACATACTGGGCACAGCCTATCAATTGGCACTTGAACTGGTGACATAGAAAGTATTTTACCTAGAACTAATCTACTAATTACACAACCGATTATAAAACGAGCACGATCTGCCGAATGATGATATGAATTTGCTTTCTCTCGTTCAACATCATTTAGTAAATTGTAATGCCATGATTGTAAATCCGAAATTCTTCCCCACCATATTTGACAATCATTCTCATTCAAAATCGGTATAGAATCTACAACTTTACTTTCTATCATGTAAACTCTCTCCTTCTAAATACCAATATCATTTTATTTCAAAAGACCATTTTCAAACTTATTCATTTACAACTTCTTTCTCTTTTTGTAATACAGGTAACGGTTTTTTCTTCTTTTTTGACATTACCTCTTTATCAGAAATACGTAAAGAAAATAGTAATGCTACGAGTAAAAATATTGCTGATCCAATTAATGCTGCTTGATATGGCAATAAATCTGAATGAGTATTATGTTGCACACTGCTATTTCCAAAACCGGCTAGTATACTAGCTAAAACAGCAACTCCTATCGCTGAACCTAATCGATTTTGCACATTAAATATAGTAGTTGCTCTCCCCATAGAAGGCGGCGTTATATTGTTAAATGCAGAAAATTGAACTGCTCCAACTGATTGGCCTAAGAAAATACCTATGCCAAACAATAATACCCGTATTTGCCAAGGGTTCGTATCGTGATTTACAAAACTTAATAAAATAAAGATAATCGCCGTACAAATTAACCCTATAGAAATTACCTTACGAGCTCCTAATTTCTTATATGACCATGGCACAATCTGTGACGATATCATTAATCCAATGGCCTCTGGGAATGTAGTAAGACCTGATTCCAGTGCGGATGCTCCTATTACATTTTGATACATAAGCGGAAAAACAAATAACATTCCTAGTAAACCAGCTGATGAAAATAATGAAATAAGGCTCATCTTTCTAAAGACTGGTTCTTTTAATAAGCGTAAATCTAACATCGGTTGCTTTACTTTCAGTTCTACGATTATAAACAATGTAATGAATACAACCCCAGCTATCCCAGTACTCATAATTTCTGGAGAAATCCACCCTTTTGACGGTCCCTGGCTGAGTGCATATATGAGCATCGCAAATCCTGGTGCTGATAAAATAAAGCCGAGAGAATCAAAGCGACCAGCTGATTTTTCAACATGCTCTGCTAAAAATAGAAGTCCAAATAGCAATGCAACAATTCCAAATGGTAGATTAATATAAAATGCCCAGCGCCAAGACATTTGATCTACAAAAAAGCCACCAATAATTGGTCCTACTGCCGGTGCGACAGCAATTGGCAACACAATAAACCGAGAAATTTTCGGCCTTTCCTCTGGTGAAAATGTTCGGAATAACATCGCCATCCCAACTGGTGTTAAAAGCCCCCCACCAGCACCTTGAATAATACGAAAAATATTCAAGGATGTAATATCGTTCGCTATCCCACATAACGCAGATGCGGTTGTAAATACGAAAAGAGCAGCTAGAAATACTCTTTTCGTACCGAATCGATCTCCTAACCAACCAGAAATCGGAAGGAAAACAGCTAAGCTAACTAAATATCCAACATTAACTGTCCCCATAGCAGATGGTGGCACTTGCAGTTCCTTACTTATCGTTTGCAGTGCTACATTTACAATCGTTGCGTCCATGGCAGCCATAAACATCGCTGTTATATATACGATGCTTACAACTACTTTTGGATTTATTTTTGCTTTCATTATCGTTTTCCTACTACTATTTTTTCACCAGCTTGATTACTTTTTGGATTCAAATCTGTCCAGGTATTTTCAACATATTGTAAGCAATCGTGCCTGCTAGCTTCTTCATGTACGACATTCCACCCAATAGGTACATCAAGAAAGACAGGCCAGAGAGAATACTGGCCCTCCTCATTTATTAATACTTTATATGTGTAATTATCATTTTCAAATGGATTCGTCATACTCTCCTTACCCCTTTCTTATTCTGCAAATATTTCGCTAATACTTGTCCAATTTCCGTAAGTGGACCTGGCTGACATAGATCTTTATGTCTACAGTCAATATCATGCTGCACAATTTTCCCATCTAAATAATTTAGCCATGTATTTGGAGAAATAGGATCAAACCAGTCTGGTATAACAGTAGATCTAAAGAATAAAATATCTCCATTATAAACTTTCGGTACGTATCTCCCTAATAATCCTACCGAATTTACATATGTTTCTTTCAAGTTCAATATAGTCTCTTCTTCAAGACTTGCTAATGCACTTCCATCTGTACGAAGGATTTCAACTGCACTCTCCATCGTAAGTGGTTTACCATCCATGTTATCTGGGTCATATCCGCCTAAAGCAAGTAATGCGATTAACGCTTCCTCTTCAGTAGGCGCTTCCGTATTCGGTAGGAAGTGACCAGGATAAGAATCTAGCATAACGAGTAATTCTACTTCTTCCCCTTCATTTTGTAGTTGCGCTGCCATTGCATGCACAACATTTCCTCCGAGCGACCAACCGAGTAAACGATATGGTCCGTGAGGCTGTACTTCACGAACGTGTTTTAAATAATCCGCTGCCATTTCCTCTAAACTTCTTGGAAGTTCTTCATTTTTAGCGATACCACGTGCTTGCACGCCGTAGATTGGATAATCTGTTCCTAAAGATTTCATAAGTCCTGCATAGCACCAACTTAATCCACCTGCTGGGTGTACACAAAATAGTGGCAATTGGTTTCCGCTTGCTCGTAACGGAAGCAACACATCGAGTGCACTTTGTCCATTTCCCACTTCAAGTCTTTCAGCAAGGCCTGCAACAGTAGGTGCTGCAAATAAAGTTCCGATATTTAATTCGATCCCAAGTGCTTCTTTAATACGGCTCATAAGCTGCACTGCAAGGAGTGAATGACCACCTAAATCAAAGAATCCGTCATCAATTCCAATTTGAGGTACACTTAGTACTTCTGTAAACAAGTCACATAACATTTCTTCTTGCGGTGTTCTTGGTCCACGACTAGAAGATGATACGATAAATTCTGGAGCTGGCAATGCCTTTCTATCTAACTTACCGTTCGGAGTTAAAGGGAACTCATTTACTACTACAAAAGCGTATGGAACCATATAATCTGGTAAACTACCACTAGCAAACTGACGCATTTCATTCGTATCAATCGCTTCATTATTTGATGCGACGATATAAGAAACTAATCGTTTATCCCCTGGTTGATCTTCCCGTACAATAACTGCTACTTGCTCAACTGTAGGGTGTTTCATTATGACCGCTTCTATTTCTCCTAATTCAATTCGGAATCCACGAATTTTTATTTGATGATCTGCACGTCCTATATAATCTAGCGTCCCATCTTGACGCCAGCGTGCTAAGTCTCCAGTACGATACATTCTTGTACCTGGCTTGCCAAATGGATCTGCAATAAAACGTTCTGCAGTTAAACCTGCCCTTCCTAAATATCCACGAGCAAGCCCTGCACCTGCAACATACATTTCTCCAACTACTCCAGGTGGCACTGGTTGTAAATAATGATCTAATACGTATACTTTAAGATCAGGTATACTGCACCCAATTAAACTATTTGCTCGTAAAGAAACGGTACTCTCATCTAGCTCAATATAACTAACATGTACTGTCGTCTCAGTAATACCGTACATATTAATAAGCTTCGGTGCGTTATGAGGATGTCGACTATACCAATCTTCTAATCGACTTAGCTCAAGTGCTTCACCTCCAAAAACAACATATCGTAAAGATAATTGTTGGCCAATCTCTTTATTTTCACGATCTGCTTGCATCAATTGATAGAACGCTGATGGAGTTTGGTTTAAAACAGTTACCTTTTCTTTAACAAGAAGCTGTAAAAATTCTTTCGGCGAGCGACTTACAGTATGTGGAACTACAACTAAGCGCCCTCCGTATAATAAAGGTCCCCAAATTTCCCAAACCGAGAAATCAAAAGCATATGAATGGAACATCGTCCACACATCGTTTCCATCAAACTGGAACCAATGATCAGTTGCTCCTAAAAGTCTTACTACATTTTGATGAGGTATCATAACGCCTTTCGGTCTACCTGTTGAACCTGATGTATAAATAACGTAAGCAATATGTGATGGAGTTAATGGCTTCACGCGCTCCATTTCATCAATATTGTCTTCACTATGTTTCTCAATTTCTTCTATTACTTTTACATTATCAACTAAAACTTTTAGTGCCTCATTACATTCAATTTCCACTTCTGAATTCGTTAAAACACATGATGGTTTCGCATCGTGTAGCATAAAAGAAATACGGTCTGCTGGGTAATCTGGATCTAACGGAAGGTATCCAGCACCAGCTTTAAGAACAGCTAATAAGCTTACAACCATGTTTAATGATCTTGGCATCGCTAAAGCAACGAGTTGATCAGGACCAATTCCTTTTGCTATTAGGAATCGAGCTATTTTATTTGCTTTTCTATTTAACTCTTCATAAGTTAATTTCTTATTTTCAAAGACGACAGCAATAGCATTTGGATTAATATGAACCTGCTTTTCAAATAATTGTGGCAATGTCATTTCTGGTGCAATTTGAAAACCACCATTCCACTTTTCTAACACTGTATTTTTCTCTGCTAAAGTTAATATTTCTAATCTGCCAATGGATTGATCTGGATTTGTCGCCGCATCATCTAATAACAAAATGAATCGTTCTATTAGTTTTTGAACCGTTTCATGTTTATATAAATCGGTACTAAACTCTAGTAAACCATGTAAACCGTTCGGAGTACCATCAACCCCGTGACTCTCACTAATTTCAAATGTTAAATCAAACTTCGCAGAGCCAACACTTTGAATTTCAAGGCTCGTTTCTATATCCGGGACATCAAAGATTGCTTCTGGCGTATTTTGGAAAGCTAACATAACTTGAAATAGCGGATGACTATTTCGAGTACGCACCGGGTTTAACACTTCAACGAGTCGTTCAAATGGAACATCTTGATTTTCATAAGCTGCAAGATTTGCCTGCTTCACTCTATTTAATAATTCTTTAAAACTTGGATCTCCTGAAGTATTTGTACGTAACACTAATGTATTTACAAATAAACCAACAATATCTGAAAGTACATCATCATTTCTTCCAGCAATCGGACTTCCAATTGGTATATCAGTGCCTGCACCTAATCTTGTAAATAGCGCACTTAGTCCTGCTTGCAATACCATAAACAAACTAACTCCGTTTTTCCGTGCGAGCTCTACTAACCTACTATGCATACCTGCATCTATATGAAAATGAATTGTTTCTCCTCTGTAACTCGTTTCCATTGGACGCTGATAATCTGTAGGTAACTCCAATTGATCTGGTAATCCCTTTAACTCTTTCTTCCAAAAATCTAATTGTGTTGAAATGAGACTTTCTTGTGTAGTTTCATCCCCTAACAATTGCTGTTGCCAAAGTGCATAATCTGCGTATTGAACTGGAAGTGTCTCCAGCTGTACTTTGTTCCCTTGACATCGCGCTTTATACGCCGCTGTAAAATCTCTCGTCAACGGTTGTAACGACCAGCCATCCCCTACAATATGATGCAATAGAATTAGTAATACATGTTCGTTTTCATTCACTGTAAATAGTTGCAAACGAACTGCTGGTTCAACATCGAGGTTAAAGCTATATCTTACAGCCTCCGCAAGTACACTTTCTAATTCATTTTTACATGTATTTGTTATAATCATTTCAAGATTTAAGTTTTCCATATGTAAAATTTCCTGGTAGGAACTACCTAATACGTTAGGGAAAATTGTTCTAAGTGTTTCATGTTTCTCGACTACATCATAAAAGGCACCTTGTAATGCTCCCTCGTTCAACTTTCCAGACAAACGAATGACTAACGGAATATTATAAGTAGGACTTGGACCTTCTAAACAATGTAAGAACCATAGTCTACGCTGTGCAAATGAAAGTGGAACTTCATTTGGCCTACTTACTTTCTTAATCGCTGGTCTTGCAGTTTTTGCTCGATCCAATTGTTTCACTAATTCAGCAACAGTTGGCGATTCAAATAGTTTTCCAATTCCTAATTCGACACTTAACGTTTCACGAATTCTTGCCATTAAACGCGATGCAAGAAGCGAATGTCCACCCATTTCAAAGAAATTATCATCAATGCTAATGCGAGAAACACCAAGTACTTCTGCAAATAAATGACATAATATTTCTTCTTTCGGATTTCTAGCAACTCTCTCATTGTTCATGCCATTAAAATCAGGAGCAGGTAATTTCTTTCTATCAATCTTTCCATTTGGCGTTAGTGGTAATTCTTCTAGCAATACAAATGCTGATGGCACCATATAATTCGCTAAACTTTCTGAAACATAAGAACGAATTTCTGAAAGATGAATCGTTTCCTTCTCTTCGGCAACAATATACGCAATGATTCGTTTATCATTTGGACGATCTTCTCGTACTATAACCACTGCTTGCTTAATATTTTCATGGCGTTGTAATACCATTTCAATTTCAGCTAATTCAATTCGGAAACCACGAATTTTAATTTGATGATCTGCGCGGTTCATGTACTCTAAAACACCATCACTGCGCCATTTTACTAAATCACCTGTACGGTACATGCGCTGCCCTGGTTTTCCATAAGGATTTGCAACAAACCGTTCAGCTGTTAACTCCGGTTTTCCTAAATATCCGCTTGCAAGTCCTTCCCCTGCAATATACAATTCACCAATAACTCCAGGTGGAACTGGTTGTAAACCTGCATCTAATACATACACGTCTGTATTCCAAATTGGCTTTCCAATAGGAGGTATACCACTTTCCCTTTCATCGATGTTCATGACAGTAGACCAAATAGTCGTTTCAGTTGGTCCATATAAATTAGTTAATGAACAACCTAATTCTTTTAATTTATTTGCTAAATGCGTTGGAAGAGCTTCACCACCAACTAGTATGTTTAGCCCTTGTAGCTTCTCTGGATAATCAGTTACTAACGCCTGCCAAAGCGTCGGTGTAGCCTGCATAATGGTCACTCTTTCTTCCTGTAAAAGTGTCGTTAATGCAGAAGGCTCTTGAATGTCTTCCTTTTGCGCAATTGTTAAACTTGCACCACTAATAAGAGGTAAATAAATTTCTAGAGCAGAAATATCAAACGCAAATGTTGTCACTGCTAATAAATGATCATGTTCATGTAACGAAAACTTTTGTTGCATAGCCATTAAAAAGTTACTTAAACCTCTCATAGGAACAATTACACCTTTTGGGTTACCCGTTGAGCCTGAAGTATATATTGTATAGGCTGGGTTTAAAAGTGATACATCATTCTTACATTCTATATTCATACGAGAATATGTATGTAATTCTAGTTTCGTTTCTTCGTCATCTAATACAATTTTTTTCATATCATTTTCTATAACTAACTTAGATGAAACAGATGAATGTGTTATGATACAAACTGGTTTTGCATCATTTACTATATAATTTATTCGCTCAGCTGGGTATTCTGGATCTATTGGTAAATACGCTGCACCAGCCTTTAAAACTGCTAGCATACTAGTTACCATTTCTATTGATCTTGGAAATACTAAAGCTACAAACTGATTTGCTCGTATTCCTTCTTTTACCAAATAGTGCGCCAGTTCATTCGCTCGTTCATTTAACTCTTTATACGTAAGATCTACACCGTTACAAGTAACTGCTACTTTATTTGGAGTTTTTTGTACTTGTTTTTCAAATAGTATAGGTAGGGCGATTAAATTATCAGCTTCCTTAGTTTCATTCCATTCCAATAAAACTTTATGATTTTCTTCAGGAAGAGTAATATTTATTTTTCCAATCGACTCGTCTTTTTGATAAGCATTTATCATTAATTCTAATAATTGCATAAATCTTTCTTTATGCAATGCTAGCTCCACACCATTATATACTTCCGGATTCGCATCAAAATGAATCATTAGCTCATTTTGATCAAAACGTTTATATACATTTATTGATAAATCATCGACAGGTCCTGCTGATAAATTATGTGTAATACCACGATTCCCACCAAAGTTAAGCCCGTAATCAAAAGGCATAACATTCACTAACGGTCCAAATAACCTTTGATTTTCACCTAATAACTTTAAGTCTCTTCTTAATTCCTCATGACGGTATTTATGATGGCGACGTACGTCTCGGATTTCTTTAGAAACTTGCTGTAATAATTCTACGAGAGTTATATTTGGGGTTACAGTAAGACGAAGTGGTACTAAATTCATTACCATACTCGGTGTATGAATAGATGCAGAACCTAGACGCCCCATCATCGGTAAACCTAAAACAATATCATTTTCACCTGTTAATTTATGCATATAAATACTTGTTACAGCGACAATGAATTCCGGCCAACTTGTTAACGAAATATTGATATTTTCTAGTAAAGCTTTCGTACTAGAACTACATAAATAAGCTGTTTCACGTAAAAATCCATTCGATGTTCTCGGTGCTCGTTCTGCCAAACTTACAACGTCTGGTTCATCCGCAAATTTTTCTAACCAAAAAGCACGATCTTCCTGAAATTGTTTAGACTCACGATACTCCATATCTTCTTGCACAACTTTTGCAAGAGAACCAAATGTCTTTTCATTCTTGTTTGTTTCTTCTATAAGTGATGTATACTCATTCGCTACCTTTTGGCTAAGAAGTGAAAATCCATAGCCATCCATCACAATGTGATGGATGCGCTGATACCAAAAGAAACGATTATTTTCAACTTGAATAAGTGCTTCAATAAATAAAGTATCTTTTTTCAAATCGACTGGCATAGATAAATCATTTTTCATCCATGCTTTAGCAGCCTCTTCAGGATTTTCTTCTTTACGAACGTCAATAAAATGCATATGAAACTGTGATTCTTCAATAACTTGCCATGGGCCAATTTCATCCTCTTCGAAGCGAACATGAAGTGCTTCTGCTTCCATTACAACTTTACGTACAGCTAATTCAAAAATGTCTTGATGAATATTTCCGTTTATTTCTACATATTCCCCAGTATTATAAATTGGATTAAGCGGATCTAATTGTTGCGCAAACCACATACCAGACTGCGCAGATGATAACGAATGACGAATCTTTTGACTATTAGGCATTCTTCACTACCCCTTTATTATGTAGTCTATATTAAAGTACACGTTCTGTTTGCAGAGATAATAAGCGATGCCAATCAACAACTGTTGGGTTCTCTGCTAAATCCGCAAAAGTAATCTCCTTTCCTTCGCGACGCCACTTCTCTACTAAACTCATAATTCTGACCGAATCAAGTCCTCTATTTAATAAATCTTCATCAGTCCCAACACTCTCTACTGGTTCACGAAGTAATTGTGCAACTAGTTCATGTACTTTTTGTAAAGTGATTTCATCATCATCTTTTAAACCTTGTAACTCTGTTAACAAACTATTAGTTGATGTCGTTACTGCACATCTATTTGACGCATACTCCAACGCTTGTTTATGATGTTCTAGTGAAAAATCAGCAACTGCATCCGCTACAAAGAACGGCTGAATTCCATCCATAAATGCTTCACAAGCTGTTAAAAGGCAGCCAATATGCGCATAAATACCGCAAATAATGAGTTGATCTCTTCCTTGTTCATTTAAAATTTCTAATAGATTTGTCTTTTTAAATGCACTATATCTCCATTTTGTTAAGAATATATCATCCTCATCAGGAGTAAGTTCATCGACAATTTTCTTTTTATCTGGTCCAGCAGGAATACCGTCCCCCCAAAAATCTTGTAATAACCCTCGTTGTTCTAGTGTTTGTCCACCCGGTTGCGCTGTATAAACAACTGGTATACCAAGTTCCTTACATTTTTCTCTTATCACCTTAATATTTGAAATGAGTTCTACTTTCGGTGACTCTTTATCGCTATATGCATCAAGAAAATATTCTTGCATGTCATGGATTAGAAGAACCGCACGTTTCGGATCTGGTTTCCAATCCACTTTATTTTTTGGTAGTTCTGATTCAATTGGCATTTTATATACTGAAATAGATGGGATAGCCATCTAATCACTTCCTTCCGGTTTTTATTATTGTTTTACTGTAATAAGTTTTTCAGCAATGACTTTACGTAGTTCTTTTTTGCTTACCTTTCCAACGCCTGTTTGCGGGAATGATTCAATAAATTCAATTCGATCTGGAATCTTATAAGCTGCTATACCACGCTCTCTTAAAAATTTTTTTAATTCACTTACTGCCGGAGCTTGTCCGCGAGCTATAACAAATGCACAAGTACGTTCTCCTAAATAATCGTCAGGCATAGATACAATCGCTACATCATGTACTGCAACATGTGCTAATAGATGATTTTCAACTTCTTCCGCGGCAACTTTCTCACCACCACGATTAATTTGATCTTTATCTCTTCCTTCTACAATGATGTAACCTTGTTCATTTACTTTCACAAGATCTCCTGTGCGATAAAATCCATCCTTTGTAAACGATTGTGCATTATGCTCTTCTGCTTTATAATAACCACGAATTGTATATGGCCCTCTTGTTAATAAACTACCTACTTCGCCAGGTTTTACATCGTTGTCATTTTCATCAACAACTCGTACTTCATCGAGTGCAGACATTGGTCTACCTTGTGTATAAATAATAATTTCTTCCGGATCATCTAATCTTGTATAGTTCACTAATCCTTCCGCCATACCGAATACTTGCTGTAATGTACATCCAAATGTAGGGCGTATACGTTTTGCAACTTCAGCACTAAATTTCGCGCCACCTACTTGAATCACTTCTAGACTCGATAAATCGTTATTACGTGAAGATGCAGCATCAAGCCATAGCATTGCTAATGGTGGTACGAGAGCAGTAATCGTAACTTTTTCTTTTTCAATAAGTGCAAATGCCTCATCTGGACTA
Source organism: Bacillus sp. FSL W8-0519 (assembly GCF_038005585.1). Classification (NCBI taxonomy): domain Bacteria; kingdom Bacillati; phylum Bacillota; class Bacilli; order Caryophanales; family Bacillaceae; genus Bacillus; species Bacillus sp. FSL W8-0519. The sequence continues at coordinate 2,341,900 of NZ_JBBOTL010000001.1, read as the reverse complement.
CCTCCAGTTGCCAGCACTACTTTTCCACCCGCATAGAAAGTTCCAAATGTTCCAGGAGAGCTCATCGGGTAATTATGTGCTACTGGAAGAACGGCCATATAGACACTCTTTGCACTTAAATTACAAATTTCAGCGCTAACACGTAAACTATAAATATAATCATCATGCGTTCGAGGAATTAATTTAGAAAGTCCTGTTGTCCCTCCTGATAATTGGAGAAACGCAACATCACTTGGCTGAACTTCTGGTAATGGAACGGGATCTATATATAAATCACTTATGTTCACAAATTCTTCTTCTTCTCCCACTACAATTACATGTTGTAAAGTTGGCACTTTCTCTTTCACTTCTCTTGCTAGTTTTCGATAATCAAAACCGAGAGCTTTATCTGAAATAACGTAAGCACTCGCCTCACCAAACTCACAAAAATAACTAATTTCACTGCTTCGATGTGAAGGTAATGCAAAAACAGGAAGTGCCCCAATTCGAAATAGTGCAAAACATACTTCGAAAAACTCAATAACGTTAGGTAGCTGGATTACAACTCGATCCTCTTGCTTTATTCCTAAATTCAGTAGCCCTGAAGCTAATCGATCTACTTTTTTATCAAACTCACTATACGTAATATGCGTATTACCACTTACAACTGCAATTTGATCGCCATATTTTTCAGCTCGCTCTCTTAACATCCCGCCAAATGTTTCCCCAAGCCAACACCCTTCCTCTCGATAACGATCAGCAAATTCTTTTGGCCATTTTGTATAACCTGTTAGCATTCTTTCTGCCCCCTACTTTTCATTAAGTGAACTATCATTTAATCCTAATGCTTTCAACATTGTTTGGAACTTAGCTGATGTTTCTGCTAATTCATCTTCTGGTTTTGACTCAGCAACAACGCCCGCTCCTGCATATAAACGGAGTGTATTTTCTTGTACTTCAGCACAACGAATTGTAACAATCCATTCACCGTCTCCATTTAAATCACTCCACCCTAGCATTCCTGTAAAGAATTCACGGTCAAATGGCTCAATTTTTTGAATCGCCTCTCTCGCTTCTTCCATCGGTGTGCCGCAAACTGCTGGCGTCGGATGAAGAGCAATTGCTAATTCCAAAGAAGTAGTATTCGGATCCTTTAGTTCACCTTTCACTTCAGTAGATAAATGCCACATCGCTTCACTATGAATAACGGATGGCTTTTCCGGAACATGTAATGTATGACAGTACGGACGAAGCGCTGCAGCAACTGCTTCTACTACTACCGCATGTTCATGTAAATCTTTTGGAGAAGAAAGTAATTCCTCTGCTCTTCTCTTATCTTCAGCTGAATCCTCACTACGTGGCCTTGAACCAGCTAACGGATTAGAAATAACTTGCATACCATTACGTGAGACGAGTAATTCAGGGCTCGCTCCAATTAACGTCTTACTACTCTCATTTTCATCTTTCGATACATTCACAGCAAATGTATATCCATGCTTATTATGCGCTGCTAATTCTCGAAGAAGTTTTTGCTTATCAATCTTTTCGGAAGAATTAACATCTAACGATCTGGATAGAACGATTTTTTTTAAATCCCCGCCCTTTATTTTTGCAATTCCTTGCTTCACACCATTCATATACACTTCAGGCGCTGGCATTGACGTCATTTCGAATGTTACGTTCTCATTTGTTTCAAACTGATTTGTTGTATTCAATTGTAAACGCTCAGAAATTCTGCTATATTCTGGTACGATAAGTTGAACTTCTTTTCTACGATCAAATGGCAAGGCACCGACGACGATAGGATTCGGATTTCCTGCTTGTTTTGCATTACGTAACACTGCTTGTACAAGCTCTGGAAAACTTTCAATTTCATGATGCTTTACTGTAGTAAACTCTCCTTCTGCTAATATCGTTCGAGTTGGTGAAGCAAAAAAGAATGAAGATTCAGTCTTATAATCTTCTAGTAATTTTTCTGACAGTTCCTTTACAGCCGTAAATTCCTTCATTGTATAGTAACCCCCTGAATTTTTTATTAAACGCCTAATGTAGCTCCGCCATCAACACATAAATTATGCATTGTAATATGACTAGCTTTATCTGAAGCTAAAAACAATACTGCTTCAGCAATTTCTGAAGGCTGTGCAATTTTTTGTAACGGTATACCGAGTCTATATGTACTTTGAGAACCAGCAATTATATTTTTTTCTCCATTCTCATCAGCCCATAGTAACCTTTGCATTTCAGTTTCAGTAGAACCTGGAGAAACTACGTTACAGCGAATGTTATACGCTGCAAGTTCTAATCCTAAACATTTCATAAACATCGTCGTAGCAGCTTTTGATGCAGCATATGCAGCCATCTCCATTCTCGGCGTATTTGCTGCATTTGAACCAACTGTAACAATTGCCCCTGACTTTCTTTGCATCATATGTTTACTTACTGCTCGGGACATATAGAAAACTCCTGTAGAATTTACAGAAAACGTTTTATTCCAATCTTCATCACTTAACGAGTGAATCGCTCCCATACGTAAAACCCCTGCAACATTTACTAATATATCTATTGGCGCTATTTCATTTTCAATATCATTTACCATCTGTTCAACTGCGGTACTATCACTCACATCTAAGCAAAACGTTTTCAAATGTATTTCATTTAAGAGTTCGTTTAATCCCTCTTCATTTTGATCAACCGCAATAACTGTAGCTCCTCTTTCTAAAAACATTTTAGCAACAACACTACCTATACCTTGAGCTGCACCTGTTACTAAAACAGTTTTCCCATCAAATTCCCCTAAGTTCATTTCCTCTATCCTTTCATTTAAAAATCAATCTAATTAAACAAATAATGATAATGATTATCATTATCGATGTAAAAAATAATACACTTACTAAACTAATTGGTCAAGTGTACTTTTCATTAAAATATTATTCATTGATAATGTTTTTCATTTAATGTTCTTACACCGAAATGATAATCTTTCTCAATAAACTTGTCAACCTATTTTTATTTTTCAGATAAAAACTTTAGTGCTTTTCAATACAATTACATCTAAAAGTATTAATAAACACTTACATTAATACTTTAATTCTTACTCCTCTTTGTAAAAATTGAAGATGATAAACTGAAGGTCTCTTCAGTTACAAAGCCTTAACAAAAAGTCGAACATTTATTTTCTCAATATTTGTCTGAAAATATATCTTGCAAACATCAATTCATATTTTCTTTATTATTTAAGATTTAATACATATTTCGAATACGATGTATCGATTTATTATATTCCAATATAATCCAAACGGATATTTCACTCACTTTTATATCAAAAAAAATAAAAAGTAATTTAACCTTGTTAAAATAACTCAAAAAAGCACCCTATTTAACAGGATGCTTTTTCGTAACTATAGTGTTATAGAAGATTTATATACTTATGCTACGCTGCGATACGCTTCTTCTTGTTCTTTTTTCTGTTTAGGTGCTCGAATTAAAATTGCGATAATGAATGACACGACACATAGTACGCCAATCACCATAAAGGTTGGTTTGAATCCACCTAGAAGTGCACCGATAAAGGAACCTGCAAGCGCTCCAAATCCAAATCCTTGATACACAATTCCGTAATTCTTACTATGGTTTTTCATACCGAAGAAATCACCAACAATAGCTGGGAAAATAGTAATATTTCCACCAAAACAAAACGCTACACTTGCTACACATACGAAGTAGATACCGTAATTCAAATCTACGAAACTTAGAACTAATACCGAACTCGCCATAACCACAAAAGTACCCGTAACGATTTTTAAACGACCAATTTTATCTGATAACGGTCCTAGAATAATACGGCCTAATGTGTTAAATATTGCAACCATAGCCACCGCATTAGCTGCTGTCGCTGCACTAAGCCCTACAAGTTGAACACCAATGTCTTTTACCATACCAATTAAGTATAAGCCACTCATACATGATGTAAATAACATGATGAATAATAAGTATACTTGTTTTGTGCCTAACATTTCTTTCATTGTATATTCATGAGTGTTTGTTTCCTGAACTGCACCTTGATCAGCAGCTTGATGGATTAAACAAGCTCCAAGGACAATCATAGCTGTAACAATTAAACCCCAATATATAAACGCTTGCGATACACCAACGGAATCGATTAACTTTGCATTTATATATTTGAAAATTAAGCTACCTGTACCATATGCAGCTACAGATATACCAGAGATTAAACCTTTACGTTCAGGGAACCACTTAATTAAATTAGATAGTGAAGTAATATAAGCTGTACCATCTGCGTAACCTACAACAACTCCTGCTAGTATATAAAGCAATATTAACGAAGAAGCTTGTGAACTAAGTACTAATCCTAGTCCTAATGCTAGTCCAGCTATCATAATAAGTTTACGAAGTCCCCATTTTTCTTGCAATTTACTTGCAAATAAAGTTGAAAATGCTAAGGAAAGACTAGTAATTGAGAAAGTTATCGCAACCGCGTTAAGACTCCAACCGTATTTACTAACTAAAGGCTGATTGAATAAACTCCATGTATATATCGTTCCAAGTCCCATTTGAACTATTACTGTACCAAGGACAACAAGCCATGGATTAACCTTTGATTTTTTCATACCTTTCCGCCTCCTCTTTCTATTTCAATGCTTTTCGCTAAGTCTTGTTTTTTTATGTTCATTTTGGTCATCTCTTTTGATTTAACACCCTCATTGTATAAGATGTTTTCAGTTATGTAAGCACTTACAAGACAAGGCGTCAAAAACATGGAATCAGTTACAGAAAACGAAGGATGAAATACAAAAAAATGTTTTTTAAATACGTAATAGTTGTTCATATTGTTTTGTATAAGTTAAATTTACATATGTTTTTGAATCCTTTTTTCAATAGTAAAACAATAAAACCGTCTCTTTAATAAACATTAAAGAGACGGTTTTATTAAATTAATTCATAAGCCTGACTTTCTTTATACATTTATAATTGTTTCTTCAAATGTAATAATTGGCTCTACAAATTCCATCATAATGAAAGCATTTTTAATACGTCTTGTTAAAACTTCTTTTAATTCTGCACACATTTCTTCTGTAAGTGATTTTACAAATACAAAGTTGTGATAATACATCACACTCTTCTCTTTACTTAAAGGATTTAAAAACATCCCCTCTTTTGTAACGAGAGCGTTAGAATGCCCCGCTAAAGTTGAAAGAAATGTCTCTAAAATTTTTATTTCTCTTTTTGAAAATGCTTCTTCACAAACTACTTTAATATTCATTTCTGTTATCATTTATATATTCCCCCAACCATTTTTTCACAAGGGGATACTATTAAATCTTTACACAACTCCCCTTGTCGTTCAAAAAATTCACCAGAAAACTAAGTTGACTAACTTGTTTTTTCCCTTTATTCATATAAATCTCTCCTTTCGTATATATTACTTCTCCATTTGTAATTGATTACCTTTTTATATTGAAGTTTTTCTATGTTTTTAATTGGAATTTCACCAAAAGGGATCTTATTCCTAAACATATATTTTTTTGTACTCCTAAAAAACCCTTACTTATTTACTTTACGTTTTGGGCTACATAGTATTTGTCTTTTAAATAATTTGTTTAGCTGCAGTATATATTACATAGAAATATTGTTTCACTGATGCTGAAAACAATTTACTTTGCTTATAATAAAATATAACTTTTAGCATAGGAGTACTTTATACTCTTCTATTAGACTACAAATATTTTTTTGATAAATAAAACTAAATATTCACTAATATACTTATACGTGGTTTAATATATATAATAAAAAATATTTCTGTCTTTAATGAGGAGGTACTATGAAAGCAAACGTAGGGGATACTATACTTTTTCAACGAAACAATTTAAAGATTACAGGATCTGTATTAAAACTTTATACTGAATCGGTCTTAGTTGAAATTACAAATGTAAGCGGTGGTACTTTTGAATTTGATCGAACAATTGTAAATCATAAAAACTATAAAGTTTTAAATGCAAATACATAAAACAACACAAAATAGCTCCTGCTAAACAGCAGGGGCTATTTTATATAAAAATATTTCACTAGTTTATATACCCTAAAACATTAACAATCTTACTCGCTTTTAAATTGTTAATATGATAATAAATTTCTAAACCTCTTCTCTCTGCTCGTAACACTTTACCCTTCATTTTTGATAAATGTTGTGAAACAGTAGATTGCGGGATGTTCAGTAACTCTGTTAATTGTGTTACATTACAAGTTTTTCTTGTACTTAATTCATTTACAATTTGCAGTCGGATTGGATGCGCCATAATTTTTAAAATATCTACATCTTCTTCTGAAACTAAAGTTTTTTTCATTTCACTCGTATATGTTGTCATAAGACATTCCCCTTTTATATGAATTCCATTTTTATAAGATCTATTTCCAAAATTTTTAAAACCCTCGATTAAAACTTTCATATAGAAATAAAAGGATTTTAAATTTTTGAAAACAGAACTTACATTCACTTTATTTATTTGGTACATATACATAATACAATGTTAATATGTGCTCTATGTGAAGTTCGCATAAATTTGTAATGAAGATTTTTCAAATAATTCACATCTAACTACATATTTCCTCCTAACACTATCCAGTGATTTTAACATATTTTAGGCGTTTGTATATACTATCTACAAAATAAATGTTATTTAGGGGGAATTCAAATGCCTACAATGTTACAAGAAGAAGTTGAAGAAGCGCGCGAAACATATGTCAGTCGTATCATTTTGGTCGGTGGATCGGCTTTATTTTTAGTAGGTGGTGTTATCTCGGCAATTTCGGCTTTTAAAGCTTATAATCGTTTGGAAAATACGCCGTCTTCTACAGATAACTCATAGGTGAATTATCTAATTTTGAATAACAAATAAAGAGGCTGTCCCAAAAGATGCTTTTTAGCCAAAATCGTATAAAAAGTGAAAGGCAGAAATGTTGATTTTATAACATTTCTGCCTTTTCGATTTCATGTGATCTTACTTCGAAAGAGACTTATGAGACAGCCCCTTTATTTTATCAAAAGTTCTATACTAAAGAATCGCAAATAATATGAATTACAATTGAACTTACTTCACCACAAACCGTGTCTGACTACACCCATCCTTCTGCTTCGTTACTTCTAATACAGCTGGCATTGCGTTTTTCAGCTCTTGAACGTGTGAAATGACACCGATAAATCGGCCTGATTTTTGTAAGTCAATTAATGCGTCTACAGCTTTTGTTAATGACTCCTCATCTAATGAACCGAATCCTTCGTCGATAAACATCGTTTCGATGGATATACCACCTTCATATGCTTGAATGACGTCTGCCATTCCGAGCGCTAAGCAAAGCGATGCATTAAATTTCTCGCCGCCAGATAGAGTTTTTACATCGCGTGTTTGGCCTGTGTACGCGTCGTATACATCTAGACCTAATCCACTTTGACGATTTCTCTTTTCAACTCGTTCACTTCGTTTTAAATAAAATTGTCCATTTGATAATTTACGTAATCGTTCGTTTGCAATTTGAACAATTTGTTCTAAATACTCAATTAAGATGTAACGTTCAAATGATATACGGCTTTCGTTATCACCTTTCATTACTTCATATAAGTCAACAAGTTCTTGGAAAGCTTTTTCTTCCTCATGAATTTGCTCATCAATACGTCTAATATTTTCATGTAAATCAGAAATATATGTTACCGCATTTTGCGCACGTTGACGTTTTTCTTTAATGATATCAAGGTTAATTTCTAGATCTTTTATATGTTCACCTAACGCTGTAATATCCATATACTCTTTATCTTTTAATTCACCCTGTAACTCTTCAATTTGTTTTGCAAGTACTTCAAGAGATGAATAATAGCTTTGAATTTCTTTTTGTAACATATCCATCTCGGCATCACTTAATTTCGCTTCTTTATACGTAATTTGATCTGTAAATCCACTCTGTTCAAGCTCTTTCATAAAGCGCGTGAAAGTCTCTTCTTTCTTCGATTTTGCACTTTCAAATTGATTAGAAGCACCTTCCTGTTCTGCTTGAATACGTATATTTTCATTTTGCCAATGTTGATACGCCTCCTGCACTTTCTTCCATTCGTCCTCCATTAATTTGAGCTCATGCATAGCTTGGTCAAACTGGACTTTCCAAGCTTGGACTGTTTGTAAGTTTTCAGGAATGTTTTTCTTATCATGTTCATATGACGTACGAAGCTGCATACAATCCATTTCTATACGGTGCTGTTCTGTTTCTACCTCATGTTTTTGTTTCTGAAGTGCATCTACTTTTTCTTCTATGCTTTTTATTTTCACAGCTGTTTGCTTACGCGTTTCTTCACTTGCTTTTAACGTATTCACTTCAGTTGCTAATTGTTTTCCTTTTTGAACAAGCGCACTATATGTTTCAGCTAATTCTTCTGAGCGATAACCTCGCTTCTTAACCTCTTCTATTACTTGTTCATATTGAAGATGATAGAAATTCCATTTCTCCTCTACTTGCACATGTAATTTTTCAGCAATGTTCTTCTTGTCTCTTAAATCATTTAACTCTTTTTCATTGATGGCATCACTTTGCTCTGAAGCTTTTTTCGGATGGTTCGTGCTGCCACATACTGGACAAGATTCACCATCATGTAGATGAAGAGCTAATATACCAGCTTGTTCACTTAACCAGCGACGTTCCACATTCTCATATGCACGAACTTTCTCTTGCATCTTAATAAATGCAGTTTCTTTTTCTTGCTCGAATTTTTGTTTTTCTTGCCATACGTCATATGCTTGCTTTAAAACTTTTGCATCTTCTCGCATATTCGTTAGTTCTTCTACTTTATCTACATATCGTTCAAGCGCTCGCTCTAATTGCTGTAATTCACCAGACATTAGCTGTTTTTGATTTGTATGCTCTTCTAATTGTCGATCTAAGTTTTGCATACTTTCTTTTAATTTTCCTAGTTGAATTTCTGCATTTTGTAAATTCAACTGTTTCTCAGCTAATGATGCAATAATCGGTTGTAACTCTTCTAATCTTTGAACAAGTTTTTTTGCATTTTCTCTCTCAGGTTCTTTATTCTTTACTGCTTCATATTTCTCCTGAGCAAGTTCAAAATTATTCATTATATTTTCTTTTTTAGCGATAATTTGTTTTAACAAACTTTCAGCTTTCTGCTCATTTTGCATTGCTTCTTCGTACCACTGTTCAAATGGTAATAAGCGCTTCGCTTGTTCCGCACGCTTAAAAGATATTTCTTTCATTTCAATTACTGAACGTTTTTCTTGTAAAGTATTATATTTCTCATTCTTTTGTTGTAAATCTATAAATTTCTCATTTACAGACTTCGCTGCATGAAAACGTGTTTCAGCATCCTTTAATTGCTTCGTTTGAATATCTTGTTCTACTTGTAATTGCTCCACCTCTGCCTTATACGCAGCTGTCTCTTGTTCTAATGCCTCTACTACTTGATGCGTATTTACATGGTCTTGTTCCACTAATGTCTCTAATAATGCTCCATCACGAATTGGTAATTTAAAAACATTACGGAAATATAACTCTCGCTCTTTCTGTTTTTCTTGTAAGACGTCTTTCCATTGTTTTCGTTTTTGGTCAAGTAACTCACGCATTAACTTATAACGATCTGTTTTAAAAATACGACGCAAAATCTCTTCTTTGTTTTCTGTCTCAGATGTTAATAGTTTTCGGAATTCCCCTTGCGGTAACATAACAATTTGGCTAAATTGATGTTTACTTAAACCAATTAAATCTTCTACTTTTTTATTTACATCCGTTACATGGAAACGATCAACAGCCGGAATCTTCTCTTCATCAATTACTTCATATAATTCTACTGCATGTCCCGTAATCGTCTTGTTCCCTTGTTTTTTATGTCCCAGTTGTCGTTTTATTTCATAACGTTTCCCTTTTAACTGAAAGGTTAATTCTACGCTTGTATACACATTATCATCAGCAAATTGACTGCGGAGCATGCTCGTATCACTTCGTTCTTCTCCGCTTGCCTCACCATATAAAACATAACAAATCGCATCAAAAATCGTTGTCTTTCCGGCGCCCGTGTTTCCAGAAATGGCGAAAATACGATGCTCTCCCAAATCGTCAAAATCAATTACTTCTTTCTGTTTATATGGGCCAAATGCCGTCATAATAAGCTGAATCGGTCTCATCCTCGTTCACCTTCCCGTTCTTGCACTGTTTGTAATACTTCTACAAATAGACGTTCTTTCTCTTCTGATAAATCTAAGCCTTTCATTTCTTTATAAAAAGCCTTTAATAATGATAAATCATCCATTTTATGTCTTGAAACAGTTACTTCATTTGACTCAGTGAACTCTCGTCTTTGAATGGCTCTTTCAACATGCATTGCATTTGGATAAACAGAGCGTATTTTTTCCATTGGCTGCAAGACAGGATTTTCATCTAATAATTTTACAAACACGTAATCTTCACTTACTGGATGTTGTAACAATTCATCTATTTTCGCTTCTACTGTTCGCATTTTACGGCGTGGTGTAAGTAACCTTTTTTCAATTGTTACTTCACCTTGCTCGTCCAATTCCACAATATAATATCCTTTTTTATGTTTTTCTTCAGAAATAGAATATGCAAGTGGAGAACCTGAATATCGAATTGTCTCATTACGTACAAAATGCGCTTGATGTAAATGTCCAAGCGCTGTGTAATGAAACTTATCAAAATAATGACTATTCACGTATTCAGCACCACCAATTGAAAGCGGTCGTTCAGCATCACTTGTATTCTCTTCCGCTTCGCCCGCAGAAGTTACAAATGCATGACCAACAAATACATGTCTAGCTTCTTTATCCATCGTTTCAGAAAGCTCATTCATAAAAATACGCATCGCATCATCATGAGAACGTACGTCTTCGTTTTTCAATACATGTCTCACTATGCTTGGATCCGCATAAGGAATGAGATGGAAGTGAACCTCCCCATATTCATCATTTAATATAATTGGCTCATATGGAAATTGAAATTGCCCCACAATAAATAATCCTTGTTTCTTCATTAAACTACTTCCAAAATGAATACGATCTGGACTATCATGGTTTCCTGCGACTGCAATAACTGGTGTTTGTAAATCAATCACTATTTTTTGCAGCACATCATTTAATAAGTCTACTGCTTCCGTAGGTGGAATTGCTCGGTCATATAAATCCCCTGCAATAATTACGGCATCTGGTTTTTCTTCTTCAACAGCTTGTACAAACTGATCTAATACAATCTTTTGATCTTCAGTCATATACACGCCATGAACAAGCTTTCCTAAATGCCAATCGGCTGTATGAAATAACTTCATGGTTTCCTGCTCCTTTTAATTTACTGAATTTAGTGATACAAGTTGATAGTTTATTGTAGTTTTTCCGTTCTCCCATTCTAACTTTTGTATCATTGCACTACCGATTCTTTCTTCATTTGATTTATATAAAGGTAATATTTCTTGAACTGTAAATAAGTGATAACCATCCAATTTTAATTGAAATATGTTTTCTTCTATATGTAATCTTACTTCTTTTTCATTTGAAATAATTTTTGTGTGCATCTCAAATTTCATGATAGATACAACCCCTTTTTCTAATCTCTACACTATTAATAGTATATTGGCTATGCAAGATTGACAAGTAAATACACGGTAAAGTACATACTTTTCTATTGCGATATGTTTTTTTAATTTCACATATAATACGGTATGTGAAATTTTATTCTTTCCAAAAATAAAAATGTCTCATATGACATCTTTATTTTTGGATAAATTCTTTCATTACATAATATAAAACTGTAATGAAAACAATCGCTACAAAAAATGAAAATACTGCAACAATGTACCCATCTTTATTTAATAAAATGCAAAAAGAAATAGATATGATAAAAATCGGAAATACAAGTCGTACTTTATCCTTCACTTCCTCTGTCGTATCTGTATGATGAAAATATTGCGTTATCCCTATCATTAAAGAAGACAAAATAATCACCGACAATAGTAAAGGTACTGGCATTCCGATTTCTCCTTTCTCTATTTCTAATGAAAAGCAATTTTTCTTTCATTATAATCACTTCAAATACTCTTTTCGAAGTGATTATGTACAATTTACACATATATAATAGCGTGTTTATCATGGTAACTTCAAATAATTACAATTACAGTAATGTTGTAATATTCATTTTCAACCTCCAAAATCCTGCAAATATAACTCGTCAAAATATGCAGTGGATAAATTAACATATACCGCCAACTTTAGACAAAATTTATAAAGGACATTTCAGTACGTATAAAGAATTAAGAATAAGAAGATATGTAAGGGAGGATGAATTATGACTGAACACGTTTTATTTTCTGTTAGCGAAAACGGCGTTGCATCAATTACTTTAAACCGCCCAAAAGCACTTAATTCTTTATCTTATGACATGTTGCAACCAATTGGGGCAAAACTGAAAGAGTGGGAACATGATGAGCGAATTGCGCTTATCGTATTAAAAGGAGCTGGCACAAAAGGTTTTTGTGCAGGTGGCGACATTAAAACTCTTTATGAAGCACGTTCAAATGAAGCTGCATTGCAGCATGCGGAACGTTTCTTTGAAGAAGAGTATGAAATTGATACATATATTTATCAATATAAAAAACCGATTATCGCTTGTTTAGATGGAATTGTAATGGGTGGTGGTGTCGGTCTTACAAATGGTGCGAAATACAGAATTGTAACTGAGCGTACGAAATGGGCAATGCCAGAGATGAATATTGGCTTCTTCCCAGACGTCGGTGCTGCTTATTTCTTAAATAAAGCTCCAGGGTATGCCGGCCGCTATGTCGCTTTAACAGCATCTATTTTAAAAGCTTCTGACGTATTATTTATAAACGCTGCTGATTATTTTATTGCATCTGATTCATTACCAAATTTCCTTACTGAACTGGAAAGTGTAAATTGGTCTAAAGAAGATGATGTACATACTCATTTAAAAGAAGTCATTCGTACATTTGCAACTGCTCCAACATTAGAAAGCGAGCTTGCTCCTTCATTAGAAGAAATTAATTCACATTTTGCATTCGATACAATTGAAGAAATTATTCATTCATTAGAGAAAGATCAAAGTTCCTTTTCTTTAAAAGCGAAAGAAACGTTATTATCAAAATCTCCTATTTCACTAAAAGTAACATTAAAACAGTTTATTGATGGACAAAATAAGTCCGTTGAAGAATGTTTCGCTACTGACCTTGTACTTGCTAAAAACTTCATGAGACATGAAGATTTCTTTGAAGGAGTACGATCTGTTGTCGTTGATAAAGACCAAAATCCAAATTATAAATATAAGCAGTTAAGTGATGTTTCAGAAGAAGATGTAAACCGGTTCTTTAACTTACTTAATGCGTAAAGTGAGAATTTAATAAGTAGGGTTTATCTCCCTCTTATTATTAGTAGAAGCAATCGCCCTTTCATACGGGATTAAATTGAGGCTATATAGTCGTATAATTACACGCCTATATAGCCTTTTTCCTATTTAATAAATTTTAATAAAATTTAATTTTATTAAATCGAATTATGTGCTACACTATTTTTAATTAAATATTCTAAAAATAAAAGAAGGAGGAGCGACTATGATTGAAAATTATTTTCTTTTCATCATTATGTCTATTTGTCTTATTATTTTACCTGGTCCTGATACTGCAATGGCTACGAAAAACACATTAGTTGCTGGTAAGGTAGGCGGGGTGAAAACAGTGTTCGGTACATGTGTTGCACTATTAATTCATACTTTAGCAGCAGTAATCGGACTTTCCGCACTTATTGTAAAGTCAGCTCTTTTATTTTCTATTTTCAAGTACGTTGGAGCTCTATATTTAATTTATATTGGTATTAAAGCCCTTTTAGCAGTAAGAAATAAAGAAGGCGTCAATACGAACGATATATCTTTGAATAACGCAAACGAGAATACTTCTTGCTTTCGCCAAGGGTTTCTTACAAATTTATTAAACCCTAAAATCGCAGTCTTCTTTTTAACATTTTTACCGCAATTTTTAAATCCAAATCATAATACGTTTATCCAACTTCTTATAATGGGCCTTACTTACTTAGTTTTAACAGTTATTTGGTTCGCTTTTTATATATTTTTAATTGATAAAATTAGTGCTTTTATGAAAAAACCGAAGACACAACGTTATATTCAAGGGTTAACGGGAATTGTCTTAATTGGTTTTGGTATTAAACTCGCTTTTGAAAAAAGCAATTAACAAGAAGAAAACCACCACTATTCATAGTGGTGGTTTTCTTTTAACAACTGATTTGGCTGTCTACTTTATATTAAAACCAGCGCTCAGTTACAACTTTTTTACGTGTATAGAATTGAACGCCATCTGTACCATTTGTACCTAAATCACCAAAGAATGAAGCTTTATTTCCTGCGAATGCGAAGAATGCCATTGGTGCTGGAACGTTTACGTTTACACCGATCATGCCCGCATCGATGTTATCACGGAACGTTTGTGCATGTTTACCGCTTGATGTATAAATAACCGCACCATTTGCAAATTTAGATTGATTTGTTAGATTAATACCTTCTTCTAAATCTTTAACACGTACAATGCTTAATACTGGAGCAAAAATCTCATCTTGCCAAATTTTCATTTCTTGATTTACACCGTCAAAGATTGTCGCACCTACAAAGTAACCTTCTCCAACTTCTTCCTTAATTTTACGGCCATCTACTAATAAAGTAGCTCCATCTGCTACACCGCTGTTAATATAGCCCAATACGCGTTCTTTATGAGACTCACGAATTAATGGTCCAACATAATTATCTTCGTGGAAACCGTCACCTACTTTTAACTTCTTCGTCTCTGCTACTAGTACGTCGATGAACTCATCTGCAATTTCATCAACTACTGCTACTACTGAACATGCCATGCAGCGCTCTCCACTACTTGCAAATGCAGATCCAATTACACCTTGTACCGTTTTCTCAAGATTGCAATCTGGCATAACAATCGCATGGTTTTTCGCACCAGCTAACGCTTGTACACGTTTCCCATGTTTCGTACCTGTTTCATATACGTAACGAGCTACCGGCTCAGATCCAACGAACGAAACAGCTTGAATATCTTTATTTTCTAAAATGCTATTTACAACATCTTTTCCGCCTTGCACTAAATTTAATACGCCTTTTGGAAAACCAGCTTCATAGAATAACTCTACAAGTCGCTCTGCTAAAAGTGGCGTTCTTTCAGATGTTTTTAATACGAATGTATTACCACAAGCAATTGCAAGCGGGAACATCCATAATGGAATCATCATCGGGAAGTTAAACGGCGTAATTCCAGCAACAACTCCAATTGGGTAGCGCCAAATTGATCCATCAATGCCGCTTGCAATATTCGGAAGTGCTTGTCCCATCATTAAATTTGGAGTAGATGTTGCAAGTTCTACTGCTTCAATACCACGTTGTACTTCACCAGTTGCATCCGTTAATGTTTTACCATTTTCTAGCGTAATGATTTTTGCAAGTTCTTCTTTGTTTTCTTGTAAAAGCTGTAAATATTTATACAATTGTCTTGAACGATTCGGAACTGGTACTTTAGACCATGTTTCGTATGCTGCTTTTGCCGCTTCAACAGCTTTTTCAACATCTTCTTTCGGAGATAGCGGAACGTAAGCGATAATTTTTCCAGTCGCCGGATTTGGAACTGCTTCTACTTCTGTACCAGTAGATTCTACCCACTCACCATTAATATGATTTTTTACTCGTTTAATTTCAGTTGTAATCATTATATTCTCTCCTTTTTTATGATGTTTATAAGTCTATTATTTTTGATTAGAAATTAATTGTTCACTAACTTTCTTATATAAAGCAGCCATATCGTTTTCACCATACCCAGCTTCACTTGCTTCTTCATATACGTTTAATAGCATTTCGCTTACTGGTAAGTGAAGCTCACTTTCTTTCGCTAAATCTACTGCAAACCCTAAATCTTTCTTTAATAAATTTACAGTAAAACCTGGCTCGTAGTTTTCTGATGCAATAAAACTTTTATAATTGCGCTCATAAATTCTACTTTGACCATAGCTTACATTTAAAATATCAAACATTTTATCTAAATCCATATTGTTCTTTTTCGCTAATGTTAAAGCTTCACTCACACCAGCTGTATAAAAACCAATTAATAGGTTATTAATTAATTTAACTGTTGTCCCACTATCAATTTGCTCACTAACATGGAAAATGTTCGCACCTAATACACCCATGATAGATTCCGTCTTTTCATATACCTTTTTTGATCCACCAACCATAAATGTTAATGTACGGTTTTCAGCTCCAATTACCCCACCACTAACAGGTGCTGCTAAAAAGTCTACTTTCTTTTCCTTTGCAGCTTCCTCTAACTGTTTGTTTAACTGTGGAGATACAGTACTTGTATCAATTAAAACTACATTCGAGTGACTATTTTCAAATAATCCTTCTTCGCCAAAATATACCGCTTCAACAGCGCGAGGTGAAGGTAAACTTGTAAAAATTACATCGCATGTTTCTGCTAGTTTTGAAATTGATAAGCCGATAATTCCGCCTTCTTTTTCAAAAGAAGCTTCAGCATTTTTATTTAAATCCACACCATATACTGTGTAACTTGATTTAACTAAATTTTTAGACATCGGAAGACCCATGTTACCTAAACCGATAAAACCAATCTTTTTCATATCGCTTTCCTCCTATTTACACAATATACTTTCCGCGATTTATACTAGCTTTCGCAATTTCTCTCTTTTTTGTAAATACGTTCGTGTATAAAGGCACTAATAATTGACGAATTTCAGTTAAAATCACGTGTCTATCTTGTTCTTCTGTAATAGCCGCGGAAAGTATAGAAATCGCTGATTCTTCTACTTTGCGATAGCCTTCTTCACAAATAACGTCAGTTATCATTTGTTTCGTACGCTCTTTTTCTGCACCATTTTTACTAATTGCTTTACTCGTACGTAAAAATGCTGATTCCATGACGTACACGTCCGTTAACATATTTGATAATACACGTGAATATTCTTGCTCTTGATCAATTTTTAAACCTGGAGTTTTAGAGAGCGTTTTCAAAGATTGTTTCAACAATTTTTTCGCTAATAAAATGTAACGATGGTTTCTTTCGACATTTTCTACATCAATCTCTATTTCAGTATCTTCAATTTGTTCCATTTGCTTCATTAACATTTTGGCAACTGTTAATCTATTAATTTCGTTCGTCCCTTCAAAAATACGACTAATTCTAGCATCACGGTATAATCGTTCTACTTCATACTCTTGCATATAACCGTAACCACCATGAATTTGTACAGCTTCATCTACGATATGACCAAGTGTTTCAGAAGCATTTACTTTATTCAGTGCACATTCAATTGCAAATTGAGACATTTTCTTCATAAGATCTTCATCGCTCTCATGAATTGCTTCATCAATTACACCTGCTGTACGATACGCTGCACTTTCTGCTCCATATGTAGCAATGATCATATTTGCAATTTTCTCTTGAATCATCGTAAAGTCTACTAATTCCGTTTGAAACTGTTTACGTTCTTTTCCGTATTGAACGGACAATCCAATTGCTTGCTTTGCTGTTCCAATATTTCCAAAGGCAAGTTTTAATCTAGCAAAGTTAAGAATATTAAGAGCTACGTGATGCCCTTTCCCAACTTCCCCTAAAACATTTTCAGCAGGTATGACAACATCTTCTAAAATAAGGGTAGCCGTTGAAGAACCTTTAATCCCCATTTTCTTTTCTTCTAGCCCAATAGATACCCCTTCACATGTTCTTTCGACAATAAACGCTGTCATTCCTTTATTTGTCTTCGCAAAAACAACGTATACATCTGCCATATGAGCATTTGTAATCCATTGCTTCTCACCATTTAACTTCCAAGCAGTACCATCTTCATTTAATACTGCACTCGTTTTTGCACTTAAAGCATCAGAACCAGCATTTGGTTCAGTTAAAGCATAAGCCCCAATCCATTCTCCTGATGCAATTTTCGGCAAATATTTTTCTTTTTGTTCTTTCGTTCCGTAATATATGTAAGGCAATGTACCTACACCTGCGTGTATATTAAATGAAACGCTAAATGCACCAGCGTATCCCATTTTTTCTGCTACAAGCCCTGAAACTGCCTTTCCTAATTCAAATCCGCCATATTCTTCTGGAACCTCGATACTTAATAATCCAAGTTCTCCAGCTTTCTCAAACAATTGACGAGAAACTTTATAGTTATGTTGTTCAATATTCTCCATTTGTGGAACAATTTCTTGTTTAACGAATTGTTCAGTCGTTTTTGCGATTAAATCTTCGTCTCCTGAAAAATCTTCTGGCGTAAAGAAAGCATGATTCACATCTTTATTAAGTGAAAAAAATTCATCCCACGGTAACTTCGTTTTCTCCATCTGAATCCCCCTATCATTTCGGCCTTACTTGCTACTACATATGCTCGTCTACGATGAGTGGAATATCTTATTTTTGAAAACAGAAGGCGATGAATTTTCACATCAAGCAGTTTGTCTTGCTAAAGATGTATTCTCATCGCCTTAGTTGTTTTATCTATTGATCCTCTGATAATACTGTTTTTGCAATTCCAGTATCTAGTTCTTCAAAGTCATGATATGAAATTGTTTCATATAACTCACTTCTCGTTTGCATATTAGAAAGTGCATCTTTTTGAGAACCAGTTTCCTTAATTAAAGTAAACACATTCTCATACGCTTTCGCTGCTACGCGAAGTGAAGTTACAGGATAAATAACCATTTGGAAGCCCATATTCGCAAATTCCTCTGCACTATAATACGGCGTTTTCCCGAACTCAGTCATATTGGCAAGTAAAGGTGCATTTACTTTACTATTAAATAGACGGAATTCCTCTTCTGATTGTAGCGCTTCTGGGAAAATTGCGTCTGCACCTGCTTTTACATATGCATTCGCTCTTTCAATTGCTTCATCTAATCCTTCTACACCACGAGCATCTGTGCGCGCTACAATATATAAGCTCGGTGCAACTTCTTTAATCGCTTTAATCTTTTGAACTAATTCTTCTGTCGTAACGAGTTTCTTACCATTTAAATGGCCACATTTCTTTGGTAATTGCTGATCTTCAATTTGGACAGCTGCTACTTTCGCTTCCACCATTTCTACTGCTGTTCTCGCTACATTTAGGACGCCACCGAATCCAGTATCAATATCAACAAGAACTGGTAAGTCTGTAGCTCTTACTAGATCCCTTGCTCTCTCTGCTACTTCAGTAGACGTCACGATTCCTAAATCAGGTAGCCCTTTACTTGCAGTATAAGCAGCTCCTGATAAATAAAGAGCTGAAAAACCTGTATTTTTCGCAACAAGAGCTGCCATTGCGTCATGAGCACCTGGAATTTGCAAAATTTCATTTGCTTCTACTAAAGCTCGGAAGCGATTCGCAAGCTCTTCTTGTGTTGACTGTTTATTCACAACCCAAGCCATTCTAAATTCCCCCTATTATTAAATTAAGAATAGATCTACAAATTCATTTACATTCATATTTTCTAGTTTCTCTTCATTTAAACAAGCTTCATGAATTTGTTCTTGTTGCTTACTAGAATAATGACCTGCCATATTTGCAGTGAATTTTTGAACAACTTTTGGAATCGCTTCGTCTCTACGGAAACGGTGACCAAGTGGATATTCACATTCCACATTTTCTGTTACAGTTCCATCTTTGAAATGAACTTGAACAGCGTTGGCGATTGAGCGCTTGTTCGGGTCAAGGTAATCTAAACTGTACTGTTTATTTTCAACAACAACCATCTTATTACGTAATTCATCTACACGTGGATCATTTGCTACTGCATCCTCATAATCATCCGCAACGATATCCCCTTTTAATAAACCAATTGCCGTAATGTATTGTAAGCAATGATCACGATCCGCTGGGTTATTTAATGGACCTTCTTTATCAATAATACGAATTGCTGATTCGTGCGTTGTAATTGTAATACGGTCAATCTCATCTAATTTCCCTTTAATTTCTGGATGTAATTTCACAGCACATTCTGCAGCTGTTTGTGCATGGAATTCTGCTGGATATGAAACTTTAAATAATACATTTTCCATTACATAAGAATCTAATGGTCTTGCTAATTTTAATTCTTGTTTATTGAATAATACATCTTGGAATCCCCATCCTGGTGCAGATAATGCTGTAGGGTAACCCATTTCACCTTTTAGAGCAGTCATTGCAAGATGAACACCGCGGCTCGTCGCGTCACCTGCTGCCCATGATTTACGTGATCCAGTATTTGGAGCATGACGATATGTACGAAGACTAGAATTATCAATCCACGCATGTGATAATGCATTAAAGATTTCTTCACGTGTTCCACCAAGCATTTTCGCAACTACAGCAGTTGTTGCTACTTTTACATATAATACGTGGTCAAGACCAACTCTGTTTAAGCTGTTTTCTAAAGCAAGTACACCTTGAATTTCATGTGCTTTAATCATCATTTCTAATACTTCACGTACTTTTAACGGTTCTTTTCCTTCTGAAATACGAACACGGCTAATATAATCTGCCACAGCTAAAATTCCGCCTAAGTTATCAGATGGATGTCCCCACTCTGCTGCAAGCCAAGTATCGTTATAGTCTAACCAACGGATCATACATCCGATATTAAATGCACCTTTCACTGGATCAAGTACATATGACGTACCTGGTACACGTGTACCATTTGGCACGATTGTTCCTGGTACAACTGGTCCTAATAATTTCGTACATTCTGGATATTGTAATGCTAAAATTCCGCATCCAAGTGTATCAAGTAATACGTAACGAGCAGTACTGAATGCTTCTGCACTTGTTACCTCTTTATTTAATACATAATCCGTAATCTCTTCTAATAATGCATCTTTTTGTTTAATTTCATTTGTTTTAATCATGCTATCCTTCCCTTTCTGTCGAAAATTCGTTATTATTAATGATGGGTGTCGGTCAAACACCCATCTGGCGGGCGGTGCTAACAACTCCCCAGTTGTTCTTATTTACTAAGCACATGTCGCTCGCCAATATAATTTACACGTGGACGGAACAAACGATTGTTCGCATGTTGCTCAATAACGTGCGCACATAGTCCTACTGTTCTAGAGCTAAAGAAGATTGGTGTGTACAGTTGAATTGGAATACCAAGCATCCAATATACTGGAGCTGCGTAATAATCAAGGTTCGGATAAATTCCTTTTTCCTTCTCCATAATCTTTTCTCCAGCTTCACACATTTCATATAGTGTATAGTCACCTTTCACATCACATAACTGTTTTAAAGCTTCCTTCATCATCAGTGCTCTTGGGTCCATCTTCTTCATATATACACGGTGTCCAAAGCCCATAATTTTTTCTTTGTTATATAGTTTCTTCTGTAATAACTCTTCAAACTTTTCAACATTACCAGCTTCTAAAAGCATGTACATAACCGCTTCGTTTGCACCGCCATGTAAGCTACCTTTTAAAGATGCAACCGCACCTGTTAAAGCACCATATAAGTCGGATTGCGTAGATGCAATAACGCGCGCTGTAAATGTAGAGTTTGGCATTTCATGTTCACTATATAAAACAAGGGAACGATCAAAAATCTTCTCCTCAAGTTCAGTTGGTTTTTTACCTGTTAACATATAGAAGAAATTCGCGCTATATGATAATTCCTTAAGTGGTTCGATTGGCTCTTCATTATTTAAAATATGATAGCTATTCGCTACAATGTTTGGTACTTTACTCAATAATTTGTATCCGCGACTTTTGTTTACTTCTAACGAGCGGTTTTCAATATCATTATCGTAACCAGCTAATGCGGACACACCTGTACGCAATCCATCCATAGGGTGTGTTTCTTTCGGTAATGCCTTCAGTACGTTGAATACACCTTCTGGTACCGCGTATTCTTCTTTTAATTTCTTTTCAAGTGTTGCTTTTTCATCTTCATTCGGTAGATGTTCTTCCAATAAAAGGTGCACAATGTCTAAGTACTCTTTTGTTTTTGAGAGTTCGATTAAATCATACCCTTGAATTACAATTTCACCTTTCACTGTGTCAAGAAACGAAATCTTCGTCTCCGCTGCCACTACACCATCTAATCCCGGGGAAAATTTTTCTTCAGCTTTCATCATTATTTCCTCCAATCCTAATAGATCTTCGTGCACATAACTGTAAGCCTTTACAATATTGTGAAACTACATTTCTATTTCAATGTATCAGAGTTTTTAGAAGATTTCAATTTATTTTATAATGATAAGTTTCCTATACTTTTCTTACTGTAACAATACAATTTTTTGAAAATAATTCTTATATTTTATAAAGAAAGAATAGACTTCTTTGCATATTTTTAAAAACAAGATATAAAGATTTTCCATATAACACCGCCAAATATACAATTATTCTAATTTTATTTACGAAATAGAAAAAACGAGCTGTACATAAATACAGCTCGTTACTATATGATATTTATTTCACTATGTCTTAAATATAATTTTTATATAAAACTTATTCATTTTTAATAAAGTTATTATTTTACATAATTAAATTGAATTTCTTCCATTTCCTCATGATAACTTACAAATAAATCATAGTTTTGAAAATACCAAAGATCATCAACATCTACAAAAAATATAATACCTTCCTTCTCAACTGACACGATTTCCCCATCTGGTTTCTCTGCAACAATCCCTAAAGAATATCCAGGCTGAATTGAACTATTCCCTCCGTACCTTACAGTAAAACGTACAGATTCACCGTGCTTTATACGTAATTCTTCCTGGAACCATTGTAGAGCTTTACGATCAATTGAAATTCTCATCTTTATTCCCCCCAGTTTATGCAAACTCTTTTTTTCCTAATCGTTGTTTTACAAAGAAGACGAAAATAATTAAGGCTATTAATGCTGAAATTGCACTCCCTGAAAATAAAATACGATAACCAAACATTTGTGAAACAACTCCAAGTAAAATAGCACCTAACCCGATTCCTAAATCAAACGCTGTAAAAAATGAAGCGTTCGCAACTCCTCTTTTACTCGGATCGACAATTGTAAGCATTGCCGCTTGCAATGCTGGCTGTGCTGAACCGAATCCAACACCATATAATGTAGCTGCGATAACTACACCTATTAAATCATTTGAAATCGTTAATACAACTATTGCAATAATAGTAATGCATAGTGCCGGAAGTATGATAAATACTTCTCCATACTTATCTAATAGTTTTCCTGAAATTGGCCTTACAATCGTTAAAGCAATTGCATATACAAGAAAGAATGTCCCAGGATTCACATCAATTGACGATGCAAATAGCGGTAAAAACGTCGTAATGCCTCCATATGCAAATGATAAAAAGAATACAACTATCGTAATGGATAGAACCGATTTTTCAAACAGTTGTATTTTCCCTTTTTCTTTTTGTGGTGTGAATGGCATTTTCGTCATTAACGATAGTAAGACTGCCATAAAGGATAAAAGAGTTGCTAATAAGAAAAGGCCGTGAAATGAATAATTTTGTACAACCGATAATCCAATCATTGGGCCGATTGCCATTGCAATCGTCATAGCCATTCCATACCAACCCATACCTTCACCACGGCGTGAATCTGGAATAATATCAGTTATCGCTGTTCCAACAGCTGTTGTAGAAACAGCCCATGTTACTCCGTGAATAACACGTAAAACAGCTAAAAGGACAATAGTCGTCGCTAAATGATAAGAGTACATCGTTAACCCAAAAAAGATGAGTCCCAAAATAATAAAGGATCTTCTACCATATTGATCCAACATCCCTCCAATAATCGGTCGTATTACAACTGCCGCTATTGTAAACATTCCCATCATAAGTCCGACTTGTGATTCATTGCCACCTATCTCTTTAATAAAAAGTGGGAGCGTTGGAACAAGTAAATAAAATGCTGTAAATAAGAATAACATTGCGAAAGTCATTTGAATAAATGATTTCGTCCATAATCGTTCCATAAATATTCCTCCATAAAAACGTAAAATCTTACAATTAACACCTCTATTTTACTGTTTCCTTGTTCCTTTTCCCTCCGTAAATAGACGTATCTTTTTATAATAAATAGTCTACCTTCAATTTAAATTGGTCTTACAACTTTATACGTATGTTTTAGCCTAAAGTCCTATCTAACTGTACCTTTATATGTGTGAAAAGAATATACTACTTTATTATCGCAACTTAGGAGTGAATATTTTTATGTGGGTATCATCAAGAGTAACTGCCGTAGTTCCTTCGGCTCCTGGGATACACGTTCCCGCCGTTCATACAGCTAGTTCTGATGTCGGTATTGAACTTCCCGCAACTTGGCAACACTATCAAATTCCCGGTCAAATTACCCCCTCATTTTGGCATCATGGTGCACATCCAAGTAGTACCCCCTTTCAAAGCCACGCTTATCCTCCGTTACCTCAATCTCAAATTTTTTATCATTTTCCTTCAATTTATTTTCAAAACTTCTATGGTACTTTTAATATTTAAAATACATTGTCTCATAGCTACTGCATTTAAAAGAAAAAAGCACTTAAGATTATAATTTTTACAAATCTTAAGTGCTTTTTAATATTTTTTATAAAATTTTCTTATTGTCCATTATTAGCAGGGGCCTCTCCTGCATTACCGCCAGTTTCTGGTTGTGTGGTCGCTGGTGGAGTTGTATTTCCTTGGCCTCCTCCATTATTTGCTGGAGGTGTCGTATTCCCTTGACCTCCACCGTTATTTGCTGGAGGTGTCGTATCTCCTTGGCCTCCTCCATTATTTGCTGGAGGTGTCGTATTCCCTTGGCCTCCACCGTTATTTGCTGGAGGTGTCGTATTCCCTTGGCCTCCTCCGTTATTTGCTGGAGGTGTCGTATCTCCTTGGCCCCCTCCATTATTTTGTTCATTTTGTTTCTTTTCTTCTTCTTGTTTCTTTTGCTCTTCTAGTTTCTTTTGTTCTTCTTGCTTCTTAAGTTCCTCTTGTTTCTTTTCTTCTTCTTGTTTTTTCAGTTCTTCCTGTTTCTTTAATTCTTCTTGCTTTTTCTCTTCTTCAGTTTTTTGCTGCTGATCTTGTTTTGGTTTTTCTGTCGTATCCGGTACGCTCGTATTTGGAGAAGAATCACGTTTTTCACCTTTTATACGCAGCTCACTACCTTCTTGAATTACACTACTTGGCATTTTAAATCTTGATTTGTCAGTAGCAAACTGACTCATCATTGCTTTAAAGATCAACTGTGCAATTTTCGTATTTTTACTACTAATATACTCGTCTTTACCATCTTTCATATATCCAGTCCATACTGCCATCGTATACTGCGGTGTATAACCTGCAAACCAACTATCACGAGTTGCACTTTCCGGAATGTTAAATTTCGCTAATTGTTTTGAATCATAGTTTGTTGTACCTGTTTTTCCAGCTACATCTAAAGAACTTATATTTGCTGCTGTACCAGTACCTGATGTCACTACTGAACGAAGCATATCAGTAATCATATATGCTGTAGAGTCAGCTATAACTTGTTTTGGTTTTTGTCCAAAACTTTGTGACTTTCCGTCTGGATAAACTACTTTCTTAACAAAATGCGGTTTTGCATACTTACCACCATTACCAAATGTCGCATAAGCACCCGCTATTTCAGTTGGTGATACTTCGTTTGTACCAATAGCTGTAGATTCTGTTGGCGCTTTTTTAAATGTAATACCTAATTTCTCAGAGAATTCCTTTGATTTATTAAGTCCTACTTCTTTTGCAGTTTTAACTGCTGGAACGTTACGTGACATTTTTAACGCCTCACGCATAGTAATTGGACCTAAATGACTTCTGTCTGCATTTCGAAGTTCTTGTCCAGTTGAATATTTAAATGGAGAATCATCAATTTGATGATACGTAGCCCATTTTAAGTATTCAATTGCAGGACCGTAATCAAAGATTGGCTTCATCGTCGAACCAGCTGCACGATCTAATTCAATGGCCATATTATGCCCTTTAAATACGGCTTTATTTTCACCGCGCCCACTACCTATAGCACGAACCTCTCCGGTTTTCGTATCCATAAATGTGAAAGCACCTTGGAACTTATCATTTGGATAATTAATAATATTTTCATTTAAAATCTTATCAGCAAAATCCTGTGCTTTCGTGTCTAATGTTGTATAAATTTCTAAACCGTCAGAACCAATATTAGCATCTGGCAATTCTTTTTCAACTTCTTTCACAACCGCATCCATAAATGCAGGATATGGCATTGCTTGTACAGTTGCAGTCCTAAGTCCATCTGTTACTTTAACTTTCGAAGCTTCTTCCATTTCTGCCTTCGTAATATAACCATGTCGATTCATTAATTTTAGTACAACATTTCTTCTTTCTGTTGCTCTTTCAATATTTTCTGTTTTCGTCGGATCATAGTTATTCGGTGCTTTTGGTAAACCTGCAAGCATCGCAACTTCTGGTAATGTTAAATCTTTCAATTCTTTACCATAGTAGTTTTGTGCTGCTGTTGCGATACCATACGAACGGTTTCCTAAGTTAATTTTATTTAAATACATTTCTAAAATTTCATGTTTTGAATATTGTTGTTCTAGTTTATACGCTAAATATATTTCCTGAACTTTACGTTTTGATGTTTTTTCCATCGATAAGAAGTAATTTTTAATAACCTGTTGCGTTATTGTACTTCCACCTTGTGAACCGTAATCTCCTTTAAGACTCACCAAAACAGCACGGGCAGTACCTTTAAAGTCTACTCCGCTATGCTCGTAAAAACGTGCATCCTCTGTTGCTAAAAATGCATTTTCTACTAATTTAGGAATTTGATTATACGTAACATTCGTCCGCTTTTCTTTCCCGTATTCATATACCAAATCGCCATTTTTATCATAAATTTTTGAGGATAACGGATTAACAAGTTTTGCTTTCTCAAGTTTTGGTGCATCCTTAATCATTACGAAGAAGGTAGCAACTCCCCCCACTAAACCAACAATACCAAGTAATAAACAAGTAATTAAAAACTTGCGAAAAAATGATGTTTTACCTTTTGGTTTTTGTGTTTTAGAAGCTGGCTGTTTTTTCTTTTTAACTTGTCGTCGCTCCTCTCGAGAACGATAATTTTCTGACATGTTACTTTCTCCTGCCTTTCAATTCTCCCGTTGATTTACTTAAAAATATTGAGGTCACTTTCTAAAATAAATTTAATTAAGAAAGTATATTGACCTGGAGCATTCAATATTTTCCTAATTCACAGATTATAAATTTTAGAATGCTTGTTACACAAAGTATTTTCACTTCTATTTTTCTAATAATGCTGCCCCTTTAAGCATAGAATGTAAAAAGTGAATTTTTAATACCTCGTATAAATAATATACCTTTTTTTCAAATGGTCAATATTTTCTTATTTATAAATCAAAGGTGAAATAAAAATAGCACAACGATATGTACTTCGTGTGAACTTCCTTATAATTACGTATAACGAACATTTAATATATTGCATATAAGTATAATACCTCTTTAATTATAAAGATTTCAACACCACAACCTCAACATCTATAAGATATTATTAAAAATGAAAAGTGAGGAGTTGCGTAATGATGGAGTTATCTCCCGTGATTTCCAAAACTATAGTTGCTGTTGGCTATAATCCTTTTTCTATGATTTTACGCATTCAATTAAAGCATGGACTGTATGATTTCTTTAACGTTCCTGAAAACATTTACACCGGTTTATTAAACGCACACTCTAAAACGAATTATCACAATACTTATATTAAAAATTCTTACCGCTACACTAAAATTTAAACTTAACTAGAATGAAAAAAGAAAGGAGGTAGTCCCCCCTTTCTTTTTTAAATCATTTCACAACTCAGCTATCTTCTGTTCTTTTTATTTATTTCATCATATGCTTGAATTTGTTTTTTTAAACGCCGATCTGCTTTTTTATCATGTACAACTAATATCGCATGAATAACACCTGGAACCCAAAATATTAATGTTAATATGAAATTAATTACTGCTTGAAATGGTTTTCCGCAAAATAATACGGCTACAGGTGGAAGAAGAATTGCCAACAAATACATCATCTCTTGAAAACTCCTTGTTTTGTATTTTTCTCTCTCCATACACTATAAAAACCAGTAACTTTTACATTTCCGATATTTTTATTACCCACTAATAACTGTTCTACCATATCCTACATCTTAATAAAACTATATTTATGTTTACAGTGAGATTCGTCTAAAAAATTTTCAAACCATTTTTTCAACATAGAACTGTTCACCTCTATGAAAGAATCTTCATCTTGCCTTATTACATACTTTTACTTAAATACTCAATCTCATGTTGTAACTTTTTAAATTGTTCAAAATGCATAGTGATAGATTGACTGTTTCCATACTCAGCACTATGCTTCACCAATAAAACACCCGTGTCATGAAAAAACGCGTCAAGCTCTTTTCTAATGGATACTTTCATTATATGCGCTGTTTTAATAGCCGATAAAATTGCAATTTCATTAAACTTTAATTTTATTTCCTTTGGACAAAATGCTTCTTCCACCAATATAACTTCATTGCTATAAATAAGTGCAACAAGATTACTTGACTTTGCATCTGTTAAATCTACTTTTTTTATAACATTATTCATTACATTTTGCCTCCTTTGTTTTCATATATGATAATTATACAATTTTCATTTTTAATTACGTAACCTTACATTCAGTTTAACACACTTTTATTATGGGATTAAGCTACACTTCAAACGTTTTATTATTCCGCAATTTTCGTTAGATGAACCCTTTGGACTATAAGACCATATAGTAGTGTTAACAAATGATTGTAAAGTGGGTGAGAACTATGCCCTCAGTTGTAGGGAATTTAGTTGTACAAAATAGTAACGGTTCATTTAATTTAGGTGATTTCTATAACGTTTCTCCAAAAGAAAACACGAAGGCTTATAATGGATCTGGTGCTTCCAACGTTGGTTTTGTTGTTAATACTTTTAATGGTGTGAGTGCGACTAATACGTTTGATTCTGACCTTGCGGATCAAAACCAAGTCGGTACAGCTTAACCCTATTTTTTCATCGTTCTGTTTAAGAATTTTTAATTTGTCCATACTATAATCAGGCTGTTATACAGCTATTGTTGATTTTTGGAGTACCCTATCTTTTTCTCCCTTTCCCTGGGGCTTAGCAGCTAGTATGAAGCTAGCTGCTTTTCCGTTTCATTTTTTCTGTTTCACATCTAACATAGCTTACTTTACGCTATTTCAATAATATCCGTGGTATTAAATACGTAAGTTTTATAAAACGCGTCAGTACACATTACAATGCGCTTTAGCGGATTTATATGTACAACTGTCATGTAGCTTGTAAGTATGTATCCATCTTCAAAATATGTCACCAATATTTCTTTCTCAGACAATAATGACATTAATAATTTATCAGAAATTCCCTCTTTTGCTTCTTTTGTTAAAAATGGTTTTTGTACTTTAAATTTCTCCCCAATAACCTTTCGCATACTTAATAACTGTTCCGACATTACTGTAAATGGAACCCATTCTCTTTTTGCTCTTTGTATCTTTACATCATTCATTTCTCTATCTCCTCGATTATTTATCCATTCTATTTCAAACATATTGCGCTTCGATTATTCTTTAATAATTGCTCGGCTCATATTTCCACCGCATGAACAGATAGGAAATCTCCCACCTCAAAATTCACAACATACAAGGAAAGTAAGTCGAAAATCAACTCCTCGTAAACAGCCGATTGGTGAAAATGTAATTAGTGGATGATGAACACCCACTAATTACATTTTCACTTTATTTCTAAATCGTATACTATCTACACATACAAGAACATTCGTTCTAATTATACACGAACCTACGTTCTTTTGAGAAGGAATTTATTTTTTCTTCATCAAATGAGCCTTTTTCCCATTTAATAGGAAGTTCACGTATCAACTAAAAAACGACTTCACTTAAAGAGAAGTCGTTTTTTCTAATCACCTATATTTCTATATTTATTTTTCTATCCTGACAAGTGTTCTTTCTGGAATACGAATCTCATCTATATGAAAATGATTTATTTTTAATTTTAATTCTCCCAATCGTTCCTTATCTTCATTACCAACCCAACAACTGAATAATTCAAAATAGTCCCCATCATTTAAATAACCTTCCATAATCGTGCATAAAGCTATTAGCTTTTTTTTAGCTTCCTTCTTCTCCCTTTCTGTTTGCCACTCATCAAGTTCAATACCTCACATTGTTGAAATTTCATACGTGTAACTTGTTTGAAATTGAAACTCTTGTACAATTTCAAGCATACTTTCATCTGAAAAACATGGTCCAAAAACAATTACATCATTAGAATCTGGATCCGTTAACGGAATTTCTACATTGCATCCTATATAACTTGCTAAACTCATTTTTACTCCTCCAATATTCACATAAAAATAACTTATATGAACATTTATCTACCCAAATATAAAATCCCTGCCTAAATTCAAAAAATCTATGAGATTTATAAAGAATCAAAACTCGTTCCTTATAAATTTCTATGAAAAGAGAGCAATTTAAACACTCTCTGTTCGTACATACTGCGTCAAACTATTTATTTATTTATAATTCACTCTAATTACTAAATATATTTTGGTTGTACTATTATATGTAACTCCCTCTCTGTTACTGCTTTTTTCGGGTTTCGAAAATACTCTAATTCGTATTTTAATACCTCATATTCAACCATCCCGATCTTAATCCCTTTCGTTTCTTTTAAAATAGCTAATAGGTTATTTATATCTTCATCATACGATTCAAAAATTTTCCCTCCGTCTTCTCTTTGAAAAATTACTTTCACATTTTCTCCCCCTACATCATTTATTTATCTATCCAATAATTCATTCTTCACCTTAAAATTTCATACGAAAAAGAACATCCATCTTAATAGAATGCTCTGCTTTTCACTTCATTTAACGTCAATATATTTCAATCTTATTGTATGTTTCATTCTGCAAATTATGTTTATCCACTTCTATAAAGTGAAACTTTAATCCACTCAATCTTTGTTCATTCCTGACTAATAATTAGCCTACGCAAATCTTACTGCCTACAAATAATGGGCTAAAATTAATTAATTCATTTTATATTTAATGAGATGAAACAAAACATTATAATATCAACATTCTATGAAGTGATGATTAACCTACTTCAAAATAATTACATAAATTCCCATTGTAATTCTTAATATTTATATGTAATATTGTATTGTCTTACTATCTATTTATAACTCACACACTAACTAGAAAAGGGAACCTTTAAAGGTTCCCTTTTCTAATTACAGTCATTATTTCTTTTCTAGAAATTCAAATGTATTTTTAAACTCTTTATCATTCACCTTAATATCAGCATCTTTCAATAATTCATTGACTACTTGTTGTTTCCATTTACCTGTCGTGTCTTGTAGTCTTTGCTGTTCTATATCTTTACGAATTGAATCTTTTACTTCATCAAATGGCTTTAATTCTTTTTTATCTGTCACTTTAATAATATGGTAACCGTAAGTTGTTTTTACTGGTTCACTTACTTGTCCTGCATCTAATTTATATGCAGCTTCCTCAAATTCTTTTACCGTTTGCCCTGGAGCAAAACCAGTGATTTCCCCGCCCTGTTCTTTTGAACCAGTATCCTCTGAGTATTGCTTCGCTAAAGCCGCAAAATCTTCTCCGTTATTTACTTTCTCTTTCACTTCTTTAGCAGTCTTTTCATCTTTTACTAAAATGTGACTTACCTTCATTTCTGGTTTATAGTTATCTTTTACATCTTTTTCTGTAACAGTCGCTTTAATCGCTTTCTCAAATGCAATTTCTGGCTTCATTTTTTCTTTTAATTCATCTTCATTTTTCAATCCAAGTTGTTCTAAAGTCGCTTTAAAGTTCTCACCCATTTTATCTTTTGCTTCTTCTACTTTCTTTTTTGCTTCCTCATCTGAAACTTTATATTTATCGAGCAACGCCTTACTTAACACCATTTGGTATAAAGTACTTTCCCCATATTTTTGTCTTAATTCTTTACTTAACTCTTTCTCTGTAACATTTCCTACTTTTGATGTTACTACGTTGTCTGAGGAACCACATGCAGATAATGCCAGTACTACACATGAAATAATTGTTCCTAAAAATAACTTTTTCTTTTTCAATTCAAAATACCTCACTTTTATTATTATATAAGAATAACTATACAGTGTTGTTGTGTATACAATGTGTTTTCTAGATGTAATTCATTTCATTTGAATAAACTATGTATCAGTAAAGGGACTCTTTACGTATTCATAACACATGTAACTACCTATAGTTACATGCTCTTCTAGTATCCAATTATTTTATCCAATATGTACCGCATTTTTCGCTCTGCCCACACATGTAAAAATTTTGATTCATTAATATTCCCTTAATAATTTATACATTCAGGCTCTGCATAGTAGTGAACTTTATATCATTATCAACTAAAGATTCATATTATACTAATATGCCTTTATAATCTAAACAAAAAACGCAGTATACAATAATACTGCATCATAGGAGCTGATTTCATGGAGAAAAAACCTATTGTTTTCAAAGTCCCACCAAATTCAAAATTAAAAGTTACATTTTTCGGTCCTTGTAACGAAGTAATTACAAATGTTTCTATAATTAATCAACTTTCCACACCTAAATGTCAAACTATTACACAATATCCAAACTATACGAAATATGAAACTGAAGTACGATCATTATCGAGTTGTTAATCCATTCTATACAAAATCCTTACAATTTGGTTAACTACAAAACCTTATTAATAGACTAAGATTACTCATTTCATGATATTTCATTGATAATTTATTGATTTTTCACACATTTACACCAACCGAACATATATTATCGTATGGAGATTATCCACTCATAAAACCTATCTTTCTTTAGAGCGTACTTTTTATGTATGCTCTTTTTTTATTTATCCCTTATTCTGTACATATAAATCTGATCACTTTTATATTTCACGTCGGGTAAATCGACCTGCCCTTTATAAATAATCTAGTCAAGGTGTCCCCCATAATACTTCTTTATTTATTAGACATTCACTACTCTATTAAATTCGTGTATCCATTCAAGCACCATTCATCTAATATATTTTCCTTCTAAATTCACAAAAGATGTATTAAAATTCTTTATATACTCAAGGAGGTCAAATATGTTCAAGTTGCATCCCATACTACTCATCTTAGGTTTTATTTTATTTTTATATAGTGTACTTGCCTTCATGTTATTCCTTTCCATACAATAGTAATACCTGCACAAACCGATGTTAAATATGTAATTTCTATATAGTAATGAAAAAGCCTTTAATTATACGGACATAAATTAAGATGTCTTTTTATACCGTTAGGCAACTAGCAAATGTAACGCCAAAGAACTTTTACACCCTTGTTACTTACTCTTTTTATTACCTGCAGAAAATCTAATACTTAAAATAAGATAGCCCTTTCAACATCAAAACTGTAAAAAATAATTTTAAAACTTTACCTTTCATCATTACATCTTTAGCATGTGAAATTCTCATGAAACAAACTCTATTTAACCGATTTACTTATAAAAAAATAACAATAATAATCCCCCACCATTCGGTACAGGGGATTAACTAAACCTACTGAAAAGTATTTTATTCTCTTCGTTATTTAATTGGAGAAGGAAATCTTGCAGCTTCAAAATGAACCGTATTCACGCCATTAACATTTTGAACAATTACTCCGGCGACACTACTCTCAGCAAAAACTTCAACTGAATCCCCTGCTTCTAATTGAAGAATAGAAGTTACTGAAACATCATTGTTAAAAAATACTCCAGTCCCAAAGAAATCATTATCTATTGCTATCGCTGGATTTCCATTCACACGAATTTCAACTCTAGCTCTGTAGTTCACATTAAAATCATTTGGAGAGAATGTTATATTCCCTAATATACTATATACCCCTTTAGTCTTCGGAATAAAAATAGATGTTGCTGGGTTATATTCATTCGCTAAATCAAACTGTTCATCTTGGAACAATACTTTAACAGAAGTATTTTCCGGGACAGGTTGATTCATTGTATTAACAGCTCTAAAGGCAGATGCCCTTACAAGTTTTTCCTTCTTATCCTCACAACAATTTTCTTTTACATACTTTTTATCACATTTACTATTTTCTCTAAAGCAATTATGACTTTTCTTTTTATAATCTTTACAATACTTACAGTAATAATAAGACGTAGTAAATCCCCCTTAAATTTATTATTACATACTATGCAATATAGATTAGAATCGTTTGGACAAACTGATACTCCTTTTAATAGAAAAAACCCCACCATTTCGGTGAGGATTACCCTTTATCTGCTGTATACTCAACTTTATTTAATTGGTGAAGGGAATCTAGCAGCTTCAAAATGTGAGCCGTCTTCCGAAGGACTTAAAACTCCGTCTATGCTACTTTGTGCATAAACCTCAACTTGATCTCCTGCATGCAATTGAATAATCGTCGAAACACTTACTACATTTCCAAAACTGATTGGACCAAAAAAGTCATTATCTATAGCTATTGCCGCGTTTCCATTCACACGAATTTCTACACGAGCTCTATAATTTAAGCTAGGATCGTTTGGAAAAAAACCAATCGTTCCAATAACAGAGTATACTCCTTTAGTCTTCGGAATAAAAATAGACGTTGTTGGATTATACTCATTTGCTAAATCAAATTGTTCATTTTGGAACAATACTTTTACAAAAGTATTAGCAGGAACAGGTTGATTCACCGTATTTCTAGCTCTAAATGCTGATGCCCTAACAAGACTATCCTTGTTGTCATTACACTTACTATTGTTCTTACAACAGTTATGCTGTTTCTTTTTATATTCTTTACAATACTTACAGTAGTAATAGCAAGACATACTCGTTCCCCTTTCATGCTTATTACTCCATATTATGTAAAGGAGATTCACAATGTTTGGACGAACTATTGTTTTCCCCCTATACTTGTCGCCTATTTATATACACGTAAGCGGAAGACATTTCAATAACACAACAACCTAGTAGTATAGTAATCTCTATTCAAATTTGATAAATCCCTTTCCTTTCTATTTTACTTTTTATGCATAAAAAAGAACGAACTTACATTCGTCCTTTCACACATTTTTATGGTCCAAAGCTTATCATCCAACCTAACATAAATCCAAATATAGAAAACAATAGCATAAAAAGATATAAACTACATGCCCACAATGCATATTTCCGACTTTTTCTTTTTGTGATCATTCCTATGACTGAGCATACCAATCCAATACCAACTATTTGCAGAAAACCTTTACCTATAAATGTTTCTTGTATAAGCAATATAATGTTCAAATATAATAACGCCAGAAAGGCAATAATTAATGAAATAGTCCCCATCCACGTTTCCTGTTTATAAATATGATTCTTTCTTTTTTTTAAGAATGCCAATTCCATAACCTCACTTCACCTACTTTCAATTTTCTAACTTTTTCGTGGCTCATTAATTTTTCAACTTCTGCTTTAGGTCCTGTTACAACTGCCCCATATGTTTTTACCCCATTTTTTTCAAGGAAAGAAATACGCTTTGACAACTCTAATACTTTCGCTCTAGATAGCTTCACTGCTAAATTTTCATGCTTTTGTAATGACTTTAACACATCAATAAATTGTTCCTCATGAGGTGAATCACTCACAAAAGCACCACTTGGTCTTGAAATCATATCTGCTGGAAAGCCAATCGGAGCAACATACATACCCTCGTCATTCGTTTGCTTCTCCTCTAACCCTGTATTAACGGCATACCAGACGATATCAATAGTGGGAAACATATTCGTTACCTCTTGTACACTCAACAATTCTCTAAAAGATATAAATGCTTCTACAACAGATTCTTGCGGAAGACCCTTTAATACTTGCGCTTCTTCACTACTATTATAGGATGAATTATAATTATTAGGATGAGACAATACCTCGTTATCTATATATGGGACTTCCGGAATTTTTTCATCTGTTGTATATTCACGGCTAACTTTCGTTGCTCTACTAAATATATAATCTGTTTTCTCTTCTCCTATTCGAATATCTTTCTTCCCTACCCTTTTATACAAATCAAAATGCAATTGTAAACTAAGCGGTAACAATGTTTGCTCCATGTCCCTATCTTTCAAAAATACATTTGGTTCTGTTACACTTAATGTTTGATTTACTACATTCCGTATCTCCATTGCGTTTGTAGGTGCAAATACATAGTATGCGAGAGTAGATATATATAATATAGGTTGAATAAGTAATAAAAAAGTAAATACAATTAAAACATTCGTAATACGCGCTCTTTTTTTCCCTATTTTCATCACTTGCTCCTGTTTTCCATTAGAAAGTGCATCCGGCCTTTGATGAAGAGCTTCTTGTAACAATTCTTTATAATCATCTTGTTCAGAATGAGGTTTATCATTTGTCATTTTGACTCTTTTCCTCCTTTAACAATTCTTTTAATCTCTTTCTCCCGCGAAATATGTGACTTTTATACGTGTTTAACTTTAAATCTAATACAGAAGCACCCTCTTCGTACGTTAATTGATGTACGTCACATAATAAAATAGCTTGCGCCTCTACCACCGGTAAAGTATGAATAATCTGAATTAATTTTTCATAACTATTTTTTGCGACTACATACTCTTCTGTAGATTCACCTGCTTGAATTGTTTCTAATTCCTCCGTTCCTACAAAAGCTACTTTTTTCTCTTTCCTAACAAAATCAATAAAGGTATGATATGCCACTTTAAAAAGCCATGATTTCACCTTTTGGTTTTCATAGTCTTCTAGATAAAGAAACGCCCGATAAAAAGTCTCCTGCATCAAGTCCTCCGCTACATGATGGCTACGAGAAAGGGAAAATAAATACCGGTACACATCGTTTATATAAACTTTATATATTTCTTCAATCTCCATCCCCCTCCTCCTTTCATATATAACACGAATAAACAAATTAAAAAGTTGCATTATTTTTCCTTTTTATTCATAAAAAATATTTATACGTTTCAATAACTATTTACAATTATAAACAAAACATAAGATGTTATGGCTATAAATATACTTCAAAATGGGGAAAAACGGTTCGGATGTTCTCCTGCTCTTGTAAATTGATAGTCATAGGACAATCTTCCTGTACGATATAACCACAGATAGGATTTCGTTGCTACCTCTCGTCCTGGTTCGCGTTAGTAAATGTTCATGTATCTTTTCATATAGTGCCACTATCCATCATTTGTCATGATAAGATAATTCTCATTCTTTCTTCGATCGACGATATTTTCTTATCAAAAAACAACTTGTAGAGTATGTACAAAGATTATCTCATCAGCTATTTACAAATTGTAGATGGAACTATTTGACGCTTACATATACACTCATCCCCCTCAATTATTTCCGCTATTTGCGGATACCTCAAAATTCGGCATCTGTGATAAAGGTAGGTGGGAGCTGGGTTTCCCGTATATATCCAATTGGTAATGGTTAGGTTAATAATCGGTTTGGGATACCTGCTCCTATTCATAAAATTTTCAGCTTATAGATTGAAGACAGTTCCATATGGAATCGTAAGAAAAGAACTTCCATACGGTGTGATTTGATGCACTGGATAAAAATACTCCATAGATGAATAATACGGCTGGATACCTTGTTGTTGCATTTGCATTTGTTGTTGCATTTGTAACGCTTGTTGAACAGCTTGAACTGTACTTTGTGCTCCGCTAAACGTTATTGATGTACCATATGCTGGTCGCATACCCGCTTGAGAATAAAAATACGAATAAAACATTTTTTTCAGCTCACTTTCATATAAGTTATTACAAATTATGTTATGATTCTTTATTTCAGTGGGTGCTGAAAGTTAGTCTATTAGCTTTGATTAGGTTTAAAAATTTCTATTCTCTCTTACACTTTCATATTTCAGTTACAAAGTTTATCTCCTAATACTAATTTAATTTTCGGAGGGGCATTTCATTTACAAGTTTTCGATAATTACTTTACAAACTAAAAAGGTAAAAAATTCACTATTTCTAATTCCATTCGATTACCTTCAAAACTATACAAATGAATTTTTAAGATTATTAAAGGTAAATTATCTATCTATACATCCTCCACAAAATAAAAGCACCCTAAACGGATGCTTTATTTTTCACTACTATAATTTCTTAGCAATAATTCAATTGTCCACGAATTTCACCATTAGGATGTTGTACTGTATGAACATTAATATAAATGTTTCCAGATATGATTTCATTTACAAGAGTAGCTAATGTTTGACCCGCTAACGGCCCAACCAAATCTTCTTGAGTAATTATTCCCGTAAGCGTTGCACACTCTATTGAAACCGGATTTGTTATAGGTCCAAATAAAAAAGCTACAACAGGACCATTAGTTCCTTTTGCTCCAATATGCAGATGGGCAACTACTACATCCTCTATATCAAATAAATCCAACTTAAATTTTAGGCTAAGCTCGTCCTGGCTTAATTTAAAGAAAGCCTCCCCTCGAGCGTCTGTTTCTACTGGTGGAACTTCATTTCTACCACGTAGCTTTGCAAAAAACATATCTATCACTCCTATGCTTTTATATACTACTAATATATTCATACCCTTTATATAAAGTGATAAAGAAGCAGTTGTTAGACCAATAAAAATTCATTTTATATGATAGATTAATTTATCAATTTTATAAAATCCATTAATTTAACTATAACGTTTTTTAAATTTGATTCATATATTGTAGTAGATTACTAGAAGGGAGGTGTAAATATGGAAAGTTGTGTTTTGTTCGTTAATGGACAACCTCTTTTAGTGGTATCAGTTGCTGGAATCGAAATTGCTAGATTAGAACTTTCTCTTCAAGTAGCATTGACTTTAATAGCATTAGGAATTCCAATCTGTGCATAAAAGTTAGGCATTTATAAAAAGAGGGCTTAAGCCCTCTTTTTTATTTTCACCTTTCCTTCACAACAAAAAAAGACGCCATTAAAATCACGGCATCACGTACAATAATTGCGATTTGTTTTATCATTACTTCACTAGCAACCCTAATTCATGTAGAATTTCTGAGAACGAATAGCCATATGCAAAACCTATAATACGAATCCCTGGGGTCCATCTATGTTCTAAATTTTCATTGTATGTTTTCTTATAATACTTTAATTCAGAATCTATATTATATTTGTCGTTAATAATTACTTCCTCACTATGAAATCCATCTATTTCAATCTGAACAGCTACGTACTCTGCTCCCTCAATTAAGGCTTTAATATAACACTTTTCTAATTCCTCTAATGTCATCCCCATTATTAACCTCCTATCATAATGGGCGTTTTGTTCGATAAAAAAGAACATCTGGATCAGTAAATACGAAGATATACAAAAGGTAATCTCATTGAGTATTCAATAGTTTATAAGCTGTTTGCTTGTCCCGCAACATATTATATGATTTTTATATAAAAATAGTTCATCCAAAAAAGTAAAAATTACCATTTATTATTTTAAAAGATAGTTACAATCTTATTTTTTAAGCTAGTCTATCAATCGCTCCCTTGTGTTAAAAGAAGCAACTAATTATATTTATGAGTTTAAAAACAGTCACAAATTATCTATATCACGCTCTAATCTTATTTTCTTAACCTCATTAAATTCCTTTACAAATTAAAAAAGCAGCTGTTACGCTACTTTACATTCATTTTATCCCCAAGAGAAATGATAAATATATTCTCCCGTTACATTTTGATTAATCCCAGTAATTCTAGCAAACCTCATTAAGTCTGCCCCTTGAAGAAAATACATCGCAAGCATTACTGGTACTTGCGACCACATAAATTGATAAAAATCCTCGACTCTTTCGTTTGTTGAAACAATTAAATCATTTACAGGCCCTTGATTCCATACAGAAGTACTAACTAAACGAAACGGAAGATCTTTCCCATTAACTACTATTCTTGCCATGCTTTGAGTTATGTCCACATCAATTCCCTCCATCATTACAAAAATCGGACCTGTGTATTTACTCCTATGGTTATAAATATTCTTGACTTTCATAAATGACTAAGGCAAATCTCTATTTTTCACTTCTATTCAAATGAATTTATTACAGTAAAAAATAAATGAAATTTTAGTATTACTCTCCCTCAACTTCCGTATTATTTAGATTATTTATACCCTTGTTCGCTTTTACAATCCGGTATGCAAAATTACATATCTTATTATCTCAATATCACTTTATTAACTACAATTTGATAGAAATTCATTTGTATCACCTGATAAATCAGCGTTTGTAATTTAATTCCTTATTTGAAATTCCACTCTTTTATTTTTAAACACTATATTCAAATAATTATATTGGAATTTCTTGTTGTATACACATCTATCTTTTTCATGTATTATATACGAGAAGAGTAAGGTAAGAGTTACTCTTTGCCATTTTAGGAAAGGTCCTGTTGGAAACAACAGGACCTTTTTCGTATTAGTAAAAGCAATCTTGATTTACTCATTTAACCCACTCATTACTTCCCCAAATATAGTTTCAACCATTTTTGCTTTAAGCTCTCTGACCTGAAATGCTATATGTTCTCTTCTAAGTAATCGACTACTCGTACTATGCGTGCTTCTCTTTACATACCTAACTTTCCGTACAGCTTGTTTCCCTTTAAAGTATTTCACATAATACAAACAAAAGAGCCGTTCTTGTTCCGTCAACTCTTCATCATCTAGCATCTCGTTCACCTCCTTAAAAATGCAGGATTTCCCTTTCCACTATCGAATTAGTAATGTTCGGAAAGGGGGTGTAACATGGCGGAAATTAAAGTAGGACTTACACAATTTTTAGACTTTACACTGAAAAGTAGTGCAGCTAAAACAAATTTTGTAAAAAATCTTAAATCTCAACCTGAATATCACCCAGTTTTTGATTACTGGAAACAATTACGAGAAACTGTTATTAAATTTCATAAAAACGAACTAGCTTTTGACTGTTTTGAAACATTAGTACAAACTGTTGACCAGAAGAAAAAGCAAAACTACATTGATGTTATAAAGCAGTATAAAAAATTTATTAAAAACAAAGACGTCTCTTGGTTTGATCCAGGTAAATCACATTGGTTATCACATAATTTAATCGTCCGCTCATCACCTGAACTTGGTTTGCTCATTAATGATGAGCCACATCTTATTAAACTGTTTTTCAAAGGAAAAAAAGAGCGAATTGATAAATATAACATCAACTCAACATTAACATTATTAAACGAATCAACATTTTCGAATGAACATAACAATGTGAATTATACGGTCCTTAATATCCAAAAGAACAAAATGTATACGAATAACTCTATTAATAATGATCATGTAATAGCTCTTGAATCAGAAGCTCACCAGCTTTGTTATTTATGGAATAAGATATAAAGGGTGTAGGAATCTCTTTATATGTCTTGTTCATGCGTAATTTAGGAACATTTTTCACAAACTACATTCATTTCGTTTAATTGAAGCTCACCTTCTTGTTTCTCACAAACAATGCAGGGTGGGCATTTTAAAAAAATAGTTTCTTTACCCATTTCACCATCCTAGTTACCCCTTTGAAAGAATAATGTAAT
The DNA here is from genome assembly GCF_038005585.1 of Bacillus sp. FSL W8-0519. Lineage (NCBI taxonomy): Bacteria > Bacillati > Bacillota > Bacilli > Caryophanales > Bacillaceae > Bacillus > Bacillus sp. FSL W8-0519. The sequence goes on along the minus strand of NZ_JBBOTL010000001.1, from coordinate 2,300,179 downwards.
ACTGTCTTTCTATCACATCTACATTCCCCCTGACTTCTACCGCTAAATACTTCCTAACATGTTCTTACGATTCCTTTCTCGCTCCATATCATGTTTTTCTTTCACTCTATACAGTGCCGCAATTTTCCCTTCTAGTTAGCCTTGCTTCTTTTACCTGCATTACTTTATTTAGCTGTAATTGTTGCTGGAACTCCGCTAACGCCACTTAATCTCTTCTCTCACAACACCTCATAAAAATATATGGGGAAAAGAACTTTATAGCAATGGCTATCATGAATACAATTTACCTTACTAATAAATAGTAGCCTTACAATTTCAGAAGTTTGACACAGCTCACGAAAAAGCTTATAAAGAAAAGTGAGGTTCCTAATATTCATTTCTAAATTTAAGATGCATATAAGACTAGGACATAAAAAGTAGAATCACACTGGATATCTACTCATATGTACCAGGACTTCAAGAAACTGCGGTGGATCAATTTGCTAACGAATTTTCCGAAAAGAAAGGTTCTCGTTATAAGTTTTCCTTTCACAGCAAATACACCAACTAAATAACCAAAAATATTGATAGTGAAAAAGGAGAAACTAACATGAAAGAAATCAAATCTGAACAGGAATTCAAAGACATCATCGCAAGCGAGGAGCCAGTAGTTGTTAAGTTCTTTACTACATGGTGTCCAGATTGCGTGCGGGTGAAGAACAAGTAATTATTAAAGATTATATAAGTTTAGTAATCCCTATAACATAAAGGTTTTGAGGACATATCAGCGACCATTTCCCTTTTAAAATTACTCACGAATTTTCAGTTCGTTAGAAAATCTGTTAGAAGTTTGAGAGAAGTTTTCCTTGCAAACTTGTTAGCACTTTTTTATTTGATTGAATGCCAATGGTTATTTACTACTCCATTCAATTCATCCGCTAATGCATCTAATCTTTCCATTTCTTTTTCACCAAGTTCTTCTAAATAATTTTCACGATAATCTTCTGTCATTCTTTCGAGTGTTAAATATAGCCAATAAGCAACTTGAGAACTACTCATTTCATACTTACGTAGAACCTCATTTAATGCTTTTGCTGATTCAGTCATGTTGGATCACTCCTTTAGATAACTTTATTTTTCTCTTATTTGGTGGTAATGTCATTTCAGCAATAAAAGGTTTAGTTGTTTCTCCACCTGTTCGCAAAATATTAAATGCATGATATCTTTTCAATTTCAAACAATCCGCAAGTTCAAATGGTGCTAGTTCCTCTGCAAAAGCTTTAAATGTTTCTTTTGATGTTGGATACAAATGATAATGCGGTAGTGCATTCTTAATTGCTTGTTGTGCTTTCTTTGGTAACTGCTCCCAATAATGAAACAACCAAATAAATCCTACACGCCATTTTCTACTTTCAACAGCCATACTCTCCCAAAGTTTAGCGCTACGATTAAATTGATGCGGTTCATCCACCATAACAAAGAACGGAAATTGATTTTCTTCTTTTCTCATTTGCATCGCCAGATTTATTTTTGTCATTAATAAATTGCCAATTATATTTATTTGTTTCGGTGTTAAACCGTCTTTTTTTGCTACATCAATAACAAAAGCTTTTTTCTGACTCATAATTTTCACAAAATCGATTGATTCATTACTACTGAAACAATCCATCAGGAACGGATCCCCCATAATCATATCCATACGATTGTAAACAGGTTTAATCAATCTCATCCGCATATTATCGCTTTCATTCAAGTATTGGATAAGGGTCTGTTTATGAATCCCCTCTGGCATTTCTTCTATTACTTCCGCTAAATATTTTTTATCTTCCATAATACTGAATATCTCTTTTAACTGTGGAGTCTTCATACCAATTATAAAGGCGCGTAAATATCTTTCTGTTTGCACGCTATCCTCTAAACTATCCTCAAAGAATGAGAGTACTGCATCAGCTAACAATCCTTTTCCATAATTACTATACTGGGTTTCACACCAATCAAAAGATGGCTTTAGTTCAGAAATATTGATAATTTCGTATTGTGATGGATCTAAGACTTCTTTTAATTGATTTGTAACTTGGTGTTTAGCAGGATCAATAAAAATTGCACCAAACCCATTCCTTACTGCTTCTACCATTCTTGTAGCCCCATATCCATCCGTTTTACCTTGCCCCATTCCACCGATAACAGCAGTCGGTAAACACAGCTCATCTTCATTTTTAACTGGCATGTAAATTTGTTTGGTCTCACCCTTATAGGTTTGTGAGCCTAATAGTAATCCATTTTCAAATAAACTTGCTGGTACATCCGTTTCTAATTGCTTAATACTTTCAATTTTATACCTATCTTGTAAATGGTAAGTTGGCAACATGAATAAACGTGATGCTTCTTGAATAGACATATAATCAGAGTACATACTGATATTTTTGCGGCGCTCTTTCATATGCTGGAGCGTTCTTTTTCTATTTGCTGGGTAATTGATTAACTGGTTATCTCCATCTAATTCTCGAAAAGCTGTACTTATACTACGATTCAAAAGTATAGCTTGCTTTTCATCTTTCGCTTGTATCGCAATGCGAATATGAATTTGATATGCATCTCCTCGTGTCTTTTGTAGAGTTTCACTTCTTAAATGACCGTCCTTTAAAATAATTGCCCTATCGCTTTTTATAGAAATTTTTTCAGCGTTTTTCCCTGCTATTATTTCCCCAACAAAATTAATTGTACCTACTAACGAATGGCTAACAGCTTTCGAGGCCATATATGCCACATCTCTTTTATTAAAATGGAAGCGTAAAGGCATGTGTCCATCCTTTTTAAATCGTTCATACTGCTCTATAGCCGAGTTATACCAATCGTAGTGAGCTGGATGGCATAAAATTTGTATAATAATTTTTTCATCATCTTTCATGATGTTCAATGTCTCTAATAAAGAATTTAACCAGTTCGTTCTACGATCTACTTTTACAGATAGAAAATAATGATATCGTAGTTCCATTGTCGATATATATATTGGAGTGAATGTTTTGAATGGGTCTTCTATTTCTTTTGTTGTAACATTTGGCCATGTAGAATGAATAGCCTTTTCGGTTGATTTATCCATATCTGTTGGTATTGTAACTAAAAAATGTGTTTGTTTAGGTTGAAGTACCAATTCCCATGATAAAAAGTTTTTATCAAGCTTTTTCTTTTGTTTATTCCATCTTTCAAATACCGAACGATACATACAAAGCTGTTGTGAAAAATGATCAACACGATTATTCTCTAATTTGGAATGTGGGATGACTTGAATATGTTTCATTTCACCACCATCGCCTTTCCGATTTGAACAAGTATTTGCATAATTGCTGGTGCGAATTGTAGGCCTATGTAGCCCAAGCATGACCATTTGATCATATTAATTCCTGCACTCTTTTGTCCAAGCATTACTAAGATAAAACCAGAACTGATTGTGAGAAAACAGACTGGATATGATATACCTTGTATAAGTTGAATTAATGGTTCAAAAGCGTTAATTATTTTATCTTCAATCCAGCCGCTTGCTGCAGCTTGTTGAGTATTACCTAAAAGTAATGATGCTCCTAATCCAGCCGCATATAAAATCGGTTTTTCTTTCTTTTTCTTTTCCTTATATTCGCCACTCATAAACTCACGAAAATTATACGTTTCAACTTTTGCCATTCATCATCTCTCCTTTAGATGTAAATACTATACATACTTAGACAAGTAAGGAGCTGACGGTATGCCAGTCTTAGTAGTGATAGGTAAAGCATTAATGTATTCTGGTTCAGGATTACTTATTTTAAAGTTACTTGTTGATGCAATATCATGAATCAAATAAACGACGTCGCTTTACGATTTGACATAGATACCTTCACCTCTTGTTCTTTTACAGGAGGTGTTTTTGTTTCTTCTATTTGAAAAGAAGTTGGCGCTGTTATTGCATTTAAATTAGATAGCGAAACGCCTTCCATATCTCGTTGAATCAAACGTTTTATATATTTTGAAAAAACACCATTTTTTTCAGCATGTTTAAATAACAACATTTCAAATGGGTCTTTTTTACTAAAAGATACACTTCGGATTTTTCTATTTTTACTCACAGCCATAAACCACCTTTGCTAGGTTATACATACCAATTGCATTTGCATATTTAGAATGCAATTTTGTTACTTTCGAACCCGATTCAAAACTCGGACGAATAACCTTACAATCTGTGAATCGACTCTCGATGATAGGTTTTAATTTTTCTGCAATGCCTCCACCAATGCGAATAGGATCATGACGATTAAAGCGATTTAAGGCAGAAATTACACCTGAACCCATTGCTCCTATATCTCTTGTTTTTGTAGATTCCGCACCAAATCCAAGTGTGAAACTTTCCTTATCGATGAACTGGCCATCTTTAACTGTAGCGATATTTATGGTTCCGCTACCTGCATCGATAATCCTCACAAATGGCTCTTCTGGTATACACCAATAGGACGCAGCGCCTTCAGCAGCTACTTCCGCGCGACTAATTTGAAATCTTTTTTCTACTCCATTTAGTATTAATGTGTGGATTCCAGTAAGCATTGATTTTATTTCTGCTTTCTCAATTTCATCATGCATCTCAATCGGCTGACCTACAATCAATTTAACATCATTCGTTTTACTGAAACGATGGATAGCAATTAAAATTCTCAGTTTAGCATCTTCATGAGCCTTAGAAAGCCCCATTGAGTTTCTTGGAAATTCGGATTCTCTTTCTGCTAATTCACCTGCAAAAAAATTCACTCCATTGTAGATGCCAATCATTTCATCTTGATAGTTTGTTTCTAATCTTCTTTTTCGCGCTTCACCCAAAAATGAATTAAATGAGAAAACACCTTCTTTTGTAACTCCTTTCACTTCTTTATTTCCTGCATCCACAACAACTATCTCCATTTCATTCCCTCCCGTATTACAAGTGTTAAACCAATGTAATACTTCTGTCTTACTGTCTTACATTGGTATTACCGTTGTTAGTTAATTGTATTACCGTATGATTGTCTATCTTGCCTGTACAATTCAACATTTTTTGTGTTTGAGTTGTACTTTTTTAAAGGATTAGCTTTTTGTTTATGGAATTAGACAAAGAGGTGACTTTCTATGGAATTTAAATGCAGATTAAAAGTAATTTTCGCTGAAAGAGATATAAAAATTGGTGAGTTTGCTGATACTGTGGGGATTAATCGGTCAACATTAAGTCTCATTGTAAACGGGAAAACACTTCCTAATTTCACAAATGCTTATATGATCTCACGTAAATTACAGGTTCCTATTGAAAAAATTTGGATATTACAAGCTGAAAACAAATAAAAGCGCCCGAAGGTATACTTACCCCACGGACGCTTTTGCGCTCTTAGCGATGCTTGCGAGCTATGCTAAAGCTTATGCATGTATTTTAAAATAATGCATGTTTCTTGCAAAAATCTTTTTATGGATTAACTTTTTGTAAAATTTTCTAATTAATCTGATATACTTATAACCGTGTCAATAATACATACTCAGGGGGAAATTATCATGAAAAAAGAGCTATCTGTATTAGTTGCAACAGCGGTTTTAACAATGGGGCTTGCTGCATGCGGATCTACTGAGAACACTACAAAAAAGGAAGAACCGAAGGCTACTGAATCTAAAGAAGCAAAGACGGAGAAAAAAGATACGACAACAGAAAAGAAAGAAGCATCCAAAGAAACGGCTGCTACTTCTGAAAAAGAAACACGAAAAAGCGAATACGGTACGTTAACAGTTCTTAAAAAGAACGAAAATCTTGGCATCGCTGAAACTTCTGGTCCTTTCAAATTAGAATTAAATAAAGCACAAGTAGCGAAAATGGAAGTTAGTCCTAATTACAAACAAATGTTTAAAGATAAAGACAAAGTAACTGTTGTTACGATTGCGATGAAAATAGAAAATACAACTGATGATACAAATTCTTATTACCCTGACCAAGCTGTACTTGTTACAAATGACGGCGAACAAGTAGAAGCTTCTACTTTTATTAGTGACCATCTGGGTGGAGAATATATTGGGAAGGTAAAGAAACAAGGGAATGTAATCTTCCTTCTTGATGGGGAACCTGAAAAAATTAGTCATTTAAAACTCTCTATTAAAAAACCACATAATAAAGAATTTACTCCTGTTGGAGAAGAAAAATTAATTGAATTTGATATAAAATAAACGAAAAAAAGCCGCCCAACAGGACGGCTCTTATTTTTGCTCATCAAACTATTCTTTTGTATAGAAGTATTTAAGTCCTTTCGCATCTAGCCAAGCAGTAGCTCTATCTAATTCGTTTCCTTGGCGATAATCGGTTTCAAAACGCACGAGCCCTTGTTTATCTCCATAAGAAACAATATTAGATTTATATCCAAGAGCATCCATCATTCCTAACATCTCAGATACTAACGCTGTACCAAATTCATACGTAACAACTTTACTAAATTTATTCACGATAATCTCCACTCCTTCTTCTTGTTTCTCTGTTTTTTCAGCAATTTGATTTGTAAACCACGCCAAGGACTTGCTTCCAATTAACTCATTTAAATCACATTTACCAATACCAGGTACATTTCCCGTTTCTGTGTACTGCCAAATATCGCATGGATAAGCGGGTTTGTTACCGCCATAACGCGGAATCCATACAAAGTCACATTTTACATTTGCCATACCAAAAGGAGCGTACATATGATGGCCGACATATAAGCCGACTTTCTTAGCACCTAAACGGTATAACTCATCGATAAACGCTTGGGTGCCAGCTCTCATGTCGTCCATTGTTTTCACTTCTACATCAGCCACCCAGACCGTCGCACTTTTATCTCCACGGTTCCAGAAGTCTTGCGCTTCTTTCTTTGCATCAGCAATGGAAACGAATCGGCAAAACGCATAGTTACCGAAAGGAATGTTATGTTGCTTCATGGCTTGTACATATCCTTTGTATAATGGATCAACGTAATTTGAGCCATCTTGCACACGAGCAATTACAAAATCCAAATACTGTTTTGCGACTGGCCAGTTAATATTTCCGTTCCATTTTGAAATATCTACGATTTGTCCCATTATTGATCCACTCCTTTTTTCTCCGTTTGTTTTTGTTTCCCACCTAAAATTTCAACAGCATTCGTTAAAGCTTGCGGAAGTGGAACTCCCATTCTTCCTGCATTTTCTAAAAGAGACAGTAACTCATTTCCGATAAAAAAGAAAATCGTCGCTTCTCGTATTGCACTGTTTGTTCCCATAATTGCATCCGCTTGAGTAGCTGCTGCAACCAAAAGAAAAAGCACCACCTTTTTGGCGATGCCTTTAAATCCCACTTTACTTTTTAATTCCCCGTTAAAGCCTGCTGCGAATACACCGGTAATATAGTCGATTGCTGCCATGATAACAAGAACTTTCAACGTTGTATCCCACCCTCCCAAAAAGTATCCGCAGTAGCCACCAAAAGCAGCGATAAAAGATTTTAGTAATACATCAATTCGTTCCATTGTTCCTCTCCTTCCCAAAATAAAAAAGCCCACTATTGTGCGCTATTCTTAATTAAATCTGCTCTTCCATTGTCCGTTAAGTATTTATCGATGCGTTCTTTAAAGTGTTTTAATCGAGTCATAATATACTCATACGAAAATGCTTCTTCAATAATACGTTGTGCAATGTACTCAGCCATTCATCACACCTCCTTCCATTGGTGGGACGATAATTTCATCTAATGCTTGCTGCATTAACTTAAGTTTATCTTTAAAAGCTTCCACTTGCTCTACTGTTGGACTCGTAATAATTAACTCATCCAATGCGTTTTTTAAAAGTGCTTGTTGCTGCTTTAATTTTTCTAATTCAGAACGGTCAATCTCGCTTGCTGGCGGATCGATATATTCATAATGCGTTTTACTCGTTGCTAAGTCCACATAAAGCGCAGCAATTTTCCCGTTTTGTTCTGGATCGGGTAATTCTTCTACAAGTACACCTGTCAGTTCTAACTCTTCTTTCGTTTGCTTTAAACCGTGCTGTGCATCAAATGGATAGCGATGGATGAAACCGACACGAGCTTCTGTACTGTTCTCATTTCGCTTTGTTAATGCTCCTAAATAAATCATAATAGAACCTCCTCTACCATAAGTCTGCGAATGTTGCGTATGGTCCTTCAAAAATAGCCATACGAGTAATTTCATCTTGTTCCGGACCTATCGACCATAACTCTTTTCCATCAGGTGCTATTTTTTTGATGGATTTACTTCTTGCTGCAGCATAAATAAATCCATCTTTAGAAAGGACAATATCAACCGATTCAGCTTTATCAGCAAACTTACAGCGCCAGATTTGTTGGAAGTTCTGATCGTATTTTGCTACACCATCTCGGAACGTAAAGAATAGATTATTTGCATCTACCGCTATACCTAATCCGTTACAATCAAATCCTAAATTAAATTGCTTCACTTCTTTTCCGTCTTTTGTAATTCGAACGATAGTCCCACCATTCGCTCCAATAAAGACATGCGTGTTATTCATTGCAAAAGCAAAATTATTCCCCGCATTAGACGCAGGTAAATTAAATATCTGAGAACCGCTTGGGTCAAATCTAAACACCCTAGCCCTTATCGAATTAGATGTCGCCCCTGTATTGAACAAAACAAAGATATTATTATCTTTATCCGTTACTATTTGAGTTATTGATCCATCCGACTCATTTATCGTTCGCTTCCAAACTTCTTTACCTTGTGTATCTCGTTTGACTAAAATCAACCCAAGACCCTCATAAATAAATCCGTCCTTATCTACCGCAATCGCGGGAGTACCCGACCGATCAAGTCCACCCAATCGTTCACTAGCAGTTTTCCCCCACGCTACACTGCCATTAGGGGAAAGTCTCGTAAGTTTTCCTCTTACATATTCACCTGTCATAACGTAACCATCTTTATCTACTGCTAACGACTGTATATTTTCATATGTTGTATTATAGCCCCATAAAGGACTTCCATCATGACTTGTGATTTGTTTTACTGTAGAATTTGCATTTAACTGGACTTGCCCATTGTACGTTGCATAATACACATACACTTGCAAGTTACTGAAATTCACCCACTTCGTTCCATCCCAGTAATCCGCAATGAGCCATTCCCATTTTCCGTTACGGTACATTTTCGCAATACCGAACATGGAGTAAATTTGCATGAATTTATTTTTAAATACATGTAATTTATTCAAGTTTATGTTGCTAATAATGGAGTTTCTTGAGTAATCCATGTTGATTTCCTTCTTATTCGAAAAGACTTTTACAATCTTTTCTAAGACCATCTTCATTTCGATGTCTTTCAGAATGATCCAGATATTCCCCTCCTCTTTCGGTGCTTCCAGTCCTTCTTCGAGAAGTAGTACTTTATTTGGAGGAATATCGGTTTTAACCCATATATCTCCCTTTAATAAGGCTTTCGGTTCCGCCTTTTGGATAAACACGTTAATGACTCGTTTGAGTCCAAGAGAGGAACCACCAAAACCATGTTCTTGTAAATACGGCATTATTGCAACACCTCGTTTACTATATCTCCGTCACCATCGAGAATGAGTTTGTATTCATCTATTTTCGTAATCGTCTTTCCATCATCAGCATACTCTGCAACAGTTTGTTTATCGTAATCACCCGTTGTTGCGCTCACGGTAATAATGGCTTTTCTTCTCAAGATACCGCTTTTCGTCTTCCATTCGATGGTACGGAAAATACCGTTATCATCTTTATTGCTGCGGAATCGACTGAGTGACTCAAGGTGTTTATCCAGCTTATTGGAGTTGGTATTCATTTTATTTTTCAGTTCGGTGATGTCCGTTGTATTATCAGCAGTTGCTTTTTTCAGCGCTACTATATCTTTCGTATTCTCACTCGTTGCATTTACTAGAATAGAAAGTCCTGTTGCGGTGTCTGCTTGTTTTTCTACTAATTCTGTTACCGATGTTTTAAGAGATTGATTGTATGTTGCCTTTACATCGATTGGATTTGTTGTAAATTGGTGTTTATCTTGCACTAGGTATGTGACTGTGTATTCGGCTGTTGGGTCATAATTCGCAGATTCAGTTCCCCACGCCGCACTTGTTGATGCATACCGAGTCCACATATTATCCTTCACACCATTTTTATAAATAGCAACCATATCTTTTAATTTATTCTTTAACGGGTTTGCAGGGTTTGTCTGACCGTTGATATAGTAAACACCTGGTTGTCCTGTTGCCGTTTGTGGCACTACCCTCTCTCTTACCACAACACCACTATCGACACTCACCTGCGTCATACCCCTTACAGCAAGATCACCTTCAACTTGTACATTTTCAACTCTTGGAGTAGCAAGCTGATATGTTAACTTATATGGCGTATAATTAGGCGCTCTATTCGCTTTCACATAGGCAAGTGTTTGCGTTGGTGCGTCTTTATCGTCAACAACAGATTTCCATGCAATAGGCTTGCCGTTTGCATCGGTGGTTTTTACTTTCCAGCCGTTGAAATAGGCTTTGATTTCTTCTAGGACTGGTACATAATCTTGTGAGTACCCTGATTCCACATTAGGTATAGTTAATGTCACGACTTTCCCATCATCAATATAGGAGGTATCAGGGACATTCCAATTATATTCTCGCTTCATAAATAACCCTGTCGGTTTTTGAGTAATAGGAGATTGTGCTACAGTTGATTGTTCTATTGTGTAACCAAAAATTTTAAACCCTTCTTTATTTACTACATTAAACCAGTTTTTCGTGCCATCCAACACAACATCTCGTTCCCACTTACGAAGCACCTTCCACTGTCCGTCTTCCTGGTGCAACACATCATTTACACCGTTTTGCCCTGCTAATACCGCATTCGTGTATAAATACGATGGATTTCGTGGCGCGAATGGTTTTGGTTTGTCTCCTAAAACTAGCATTGGATTTGAAAAAACAGATAAACCTGACTGATTTTCTTGCCTTAAAATTATTTGTAATTCTACTGTTTCAGCTAGAGTTACAAAAGTTACACTGCTACTTTTAGTATCATTTAAAATTTGTTTTATTGCTCCGTTTGAACTTATGGAATTAATTTTAAATACACACGCCATCGGGAACGATAAATTATATTTTTGATTCGCATTTACCCTTAATCTAACATCATTATCTTGATTCCAATTGGTTGCATTTAATTCTAAATCATAAGGAGCCAGTACTCTTGCATTCGCATGTAATCGCCAAGCTAAATCCGTGAACGGTGGTATCAAATTCCCACCTTCCACAGTCACCACAGGATTTAAATGTTGCACACCTTGGACATACGGGAATTTATCCAATAACTTTTGACCGCTGTACTCTGGATCTACGTTAATCTTGTTATAGGTCGATTGGTCTACTTCGTATAAAGCATCCTCTAGCAGCGGTAATGATGTATTCACTTCTAGCTCCAGTTCTACGTAATCTGTGTTGATTACGGATGCTACAGTACCGTTTGATGGTTCTGCGGATGCAAGGAAATAAACAAATCCATCCGACTGTAATTCTACTAGCGCTCCACCTGCGCTATAAGATAATTTAGTAACAGTACCATTATTGTGACTAACCCCAACAGCATACCCTGTACCGACCCATCTATTTAATGTCGCTTTATTCCCATTAGCACCACTACCAAATCCCCACCAGTTACATGCAATTTTTGTAACAATCTGCTTCGCAATTGCAACTTTCTCAGCGAGTGTTGTTTTCCCTTGCCAAATTTGAGGTCCGAATTTGTCTTCTAATGTACGGATGATGTTGAACGAGAATACGTTTTGAGGAAATTGACCATCACTTATTGTATTGCTCGTTTTATAAACTCCGTTAAGAGTATTTATACGGTCATATTCCACCTCGAAAGGGAAATTATTCAAATTAGTTGGATTTAGCAAGGAATTACCAAAACCAACCTTACTTATATTCCCATTCTCAACAACATTCCCTGCTACTTTCCCACGAAAATCCTGCTTAATCGAATAAGATACAGTCGCTTGCCCAGTAAATCTCGTAACACCTTCGTACGTATTGCCACCATACAAAATTTTTGTAGTTCCTTTTTGCGGAATAAATACATAATATTTCGTATTATCTAAGTTGGTTTGTCCTAATAGATTTACAAGTGTACGCCCTTGAATTTCTACTGATAATGAAGATGCTACTGGTGCATTTAGGACGTTTAATCCTTGCTGTAATAACTGCGACTTCTTATCCGTTTCAGCTAAATCTGCTCCAACTTGCTGTAAGGCGAACTCAACTGTTTTTTCAGAGTAGTATCCCTTCGCATCAGCTAAGTTCACATCTTTCGCTTCACGTTTCGGTAACTGTGTTGTTGGTACCTTGCCCTCTTTATCTAACCCTGCAATACCATTTGGTTTCCCAACTTTATTTTCCGTTTCATCTTTCAATGTTTTGATAGAATCATCGGTATATTTATTTACCGCTCGCTTTAACTCATCAAGATCACCTTGCAGCATAACTAATCTATCGATTTCTTCAAATGCTTTTACTAATACTTCCCGTTGTACATATTCATTGCTTAAAGGAAGTGATAACTTCAATCGAGTCGTTAACCTTGGCATACTCTCACACCTTTCTGTATGCTTCTAATTCAGTCCATTTCAATTTATCTGCTTCAGTCCACGGTAAGTTCGCATTATCAAGTTCATTCCAAGTCACGTAAGTAAAGATGTAGTTAATATCTAAATGAGCTGGAATAATCGCACGTAATGCTATTCGGATATCTATTAAGTTTGGCGGTATGCCATACTCTCCAACAAATTTGATATTGACCGTATACTTCGGAATATCTTCTGTTACGTCCACTTCACCGTACTCGAAGCTTTCTGCTACTTTCTTAATCATCGCAATTCTTGTTGCACCAATACTTCTCAATTTACTGTTTACAAATGATTTTCTTTGATCAAGCGGCTTTTTTAGATTCACGGTGATGCTACATTCTCGTTCCCAGTCGTCAATGCCCCATGTACAAGTATCAACATGAAACTGATTTTTCGTTTCTACTCGTTCCTTTGCTTCTTCTATCAATTCATCAGCAATGATTTGCATTAAATTATTAAACAGGTGAGAGCTGCGGTATTCTCGCATGGAATATTCAAGTAAACGTTCTACTACTTCCTCACGTCGCATTGATCGTTACCTCACCTAATACAGCAATTTGACCATAATTCACAACAACGTCTTTTTGCTGTCCATTCATCAGAAGTTCTTTCGCTTGAATCAGCCCGAATGCATCTACCGCAATTGCACCTGCTTTTAAATGGCTAATCGCATAAGGCTCTCTCAGTATGGATTGCCTACTTGCATTATCACGCCAATAGAGCTTGTTACACGCTCGCAAATATGCAGTGATCTCTTTAATCAATACTTTTTTAATATCATCAATTCCGTCTAAAGAGGACACTTTAATTGATAAATTGATTGGAACCGCTGTTGCAGAAATAACAGATACACTCGCTCCGATTGGAGATTTTCCGTCACCAAGTTTGTCAGTTGGCGCGATAATTTCTTTTACTCCTTTTACAAGCAGATCTGAAGCTGGCATAAAACTCGAATCACAAATCAAAAGTTTTACAGTACCTTCTCCATTTGCGACTGGATGAACCAATACACCACCTATATCTTTGATCGCAAGCCCCCAACGAATATAATCGCCAATATTTCCACTGTTTGATGATTCCCTCAGCCACGTAAAATAACGGCTCGCAAAATCCTCATCGCGTTCCGCTTCTTCTCCACCAGTGATGCGCTCGCTATTAGATACATTAGAAACACCAAATGTTGATTCCATGAGTTCAATCGTTCCTGGTCCTGTATTCCCGATTTCACCTGGCGTAACACATTCGATGTTGACTGTCACACTTCCATTCGCTCCGATAACAGCTTCTTCTAATTGCACATACTCAATAATTTTTTTATCGAGTTCGTAACGAACAGACACGTATTTCGCACCTTTAATCAGCTTAGTACCTTCATTTCCCCACACGGTCACTTTCCCTTGTGATTTACGCGCTGGATAACGAACGAGTGGTGTTCTAGCTTCTACAATGACATCTAAATCAGTACCTTTTGCATATTGTGCGAAGCCATTGTAATACCATGTCTTCAGTTCTTTTCTGCCTTCACTGCGTTCGATTGCGAGTGGCTTTAATACATCATAGATAAAACCGCCCTGCCTTCTATCCCACTTCTTATCGACTTTACTTAATAAACGACTCATGACATCATCTTCTGTTTCATTCCACCATGCAGGATAACTCATTCTGTCACTTCCCTTCTCACAGGGATATTTCCGTAAATGGTATATACTGTGTATTCCGCAACAAATGCAGATTTTTCATCGCTTTGACGTTCAATCTTGATGACACTCACATCAATAATCCTGTCGTCATAAATCAAACTATCTCGTATTGCTTCTTTTAAGCGCAGTATTTTTGCTGCTTCATTTAAGTTCTGATCAATTAATACACTACGTGCTTCTGTGCCATAATCGTCGTTATAAACCCGGTAAGCGTTTCTTGGTGCACGATGTATTTTCTCAATGAGATTTGCCATACCTCGTTGCCCCTCATCTATTGTGACAGCTCCGTTTGCATCTGTGACAAACTCACATGTTTCAAAATCAAACAATGGCGTTAAATAACCGGTGATTTCTTCACTTTTCCTTTGTTCCTCTGTCTCATCGAAGTTCCAATTGATTTTCGGTATAGAATCAAACATAGGTGTTCACCACCACCCATAAGTCATTTTTGGATATAGAAGGAAAACGATTAGGAATAACAAGTGCTTTCGTACCAGCTGAAATCGGCCAGGGACAAAATGTTTGAGCTGCCGGAAAACTAATACTGTTATCTGCAAGAACAACGTAATCAGAACCGGTATAAGTACAAACTGCGACCATTTCATGAAGTGGTTTCAAAACATACTGCCGATCTGCGGGACCTGTTCCAGCAATTCGTTGTACCAGTACTGTTTCATCTTTTATGAATTTCACATGCGGTATAACAAAAAAAGCACTTGGCAAAGCCTTTGATGAACCGTGAATTTGTATCGTCACGTTTGGTTCACCAGTTATCACTTTACCGAGTGCGAACTCGCTTTCTTCTGGTTTGTCTCCTGCGTTTGTAATATGATTATATATTCGCTCGATACCTCTCATCCTTTCACCTACCCTTCTTCTTTTTTCACTTCTTCTGGCGGTACGTATGCTTTATTTGGCAGTGTCGTTGTTTTCGCAACATCTGCACTTAATACAACGCGGTTCTTATACACTTTGTACGATACTTTGCGAAAATAATACCCACCCAGCACCGTTTCCGTTGCATCTTCCAGATACACGTAATCACCAGACCAGAACCTTATTTCATCTAATCCGTGTACATGTTCGATTGTTCTTGATACATCCGGAAGTGTTTGCAGTTTCAGCATACTGTCTGCTCTACTTTGTGCAGCAGCTTCTGTTTCTGCGCTATACTCTTCCACTGTCGATAACGGTCCGTATTTTCGTATAGAACCTCCATCAGATTGGAATGCGACAATATTTTTTTCGCGGTTCACAACCTTAATACGGTTTTTTACATTCTCCGATGACACTTTCTTTTCTACACTCGTTAAACCCGCGCCTAATACAGGAACGAGTTTCGGTGGTGTCCACTCGAAAACACGCAATCCTTCCGGTTCAAAACGCACCCAATATTTCTTTCCTGTTCGTTTCTTACTCTCGTGAAGAATGATGATGATTATATCAAATATACTCTCTGCATTGTTTTTATCTAAATGCATAAGCGGAAATACAACGCCAATATCCACCATTTCTTTTATTGGATAATTGTATTTCCCTAAGATTTCACGCATCATTTGTGTTGCCGTTCTATTTTGGAACACAAACTCATCATCGGACTTCACCAAATTAAATAAATGATCATACGCAGTAATTTGTATTTCTTTCCCATTCGCATCACGGTATGCACGAATTAACCCTTTAAACCAAACGGTTTTACCGACTTTAATTTGTAACGGTTTACCATCTAAATCCTTAAATTCTTTATGGTGCACGAGTGAAAATTCAACCTTCACTGGCCCTGACTGATAATCATCATCGAATGCGATAGGAGGAATTACCGCTTCTGTTACGTCCATTTTGCCGATTAACACCTCAAGCAATGTAATCCCTCCTATCCAATATAATTCTTTGATATGAAGCCATGAACGTTGCTATATTGAATCATTACGAAACCATTTTCCCCCTGGTCATCACGACCAAGTGTAATCGTAGAACCTTCTTTAACGGTTCCGATTATTTTTCCGTTTGGTGAAGGAGAATCACGTACTGCAACCATACCAGCACCTATCATCGTGGCAGTTTTTAATGCGTACTTGTCTAAGTTTTTAGAAGGTGGTCGTGTAATTTCACCATTCGCATTCATAAAAGCTAATTTAATTTCCTTATGTTCTCTAAACACAATGGAGTATTCTATATAGCCGGGCTTATCGATCCAGTACTCAAATGACTTTAAAATCATTTCTTTTTGATAGTTCAGCTCGGTAATACAAAGTAATACGGGTTCTTCCGCTTCTTTGATTCCAATCAATGCATCCACTGCTTTTTGTGGATCATGACGAACTTCTTCACCGTATACCTTCTTAAACGAAAAAAAGGAAGTCCAAGAGACTTCCTCTAATTCCAAACCATCCGTAAAAGGGATTGCACCATGTTTTAAGGTTTGTACCTCATCCATTTTCACCCCTCCTCCTTTTGGTCCAATACCAGAAGGAGTGACGGGAAATGTTAGCTTTGCATTCTTTGTTAAAAGAAAAATCATTGCTCCATCACCCCTAAATTTACTTTTGTACTTGCATTGTTCACATCATCCAATTTATCTGCTACATAGTTGATAAATTTATCTGCTAATTCTTTAAATGTAGCATCGTCAGTATTCATCGCTCTTGCTGCATCGGCTGAAATTGTTACGTTGAATTCATTTGTTGTATAGTTCTTTTGTGAATGATTTGCATTGTTTGATGTTGTTGTATAAGATTTTCCGTTTCCGCCATTCGCAAAAGGTACAGTAATTTCTTTCGCAACATTAACTGCAGTATAACGAGCATCTTTTTTCTTCGCTTGCATACCATTTTCTAAGCCTTTAATTGTCCCAACACCAAATTTATGGAAAAGCTTTGACGGGCTGTTTATGCCTAGCAAGTTTTTTACTGGAGCTGGAACGATACTATCAATTAAGCCAGCTACTTTATCACCTAATCCGACAGCCGCCGATTTAATTCCATCCCAAAGTCCGTTTATTATTGCTTTTCCATAAGCGAGAAATTTTCCTGGCAATTCCTTCACGGTGTTAAGGATATTTTGCCAAGTTGACTGGAAGAAGCTTTTTATATTTCCTAAAATCGTTTTCACCGCGTTTAACATGCCGCTTAGGGCATTGGATACCCCTGTACGCATAGCGGACCAGGTTGAGGACGTAAACGAACTCACATTCGACCAAATCGAGCGGATAAATGCACCTGCTGCGTTTAACCCCGCAGAAATGGCTGATCGTAGGGCAGACACGGCTGAGGACACGACCTGAACGATCCCGCTCCAACTCGCGCGAAAAATGTTGAGTACCACCTGCAAAATTGTGGTAATTATATTTCGGATAAAATTGAATCCAAAATTGATCACCGATTGCAAAATGTTTATATATCCACGGACAATCGTAACCGCTCCGTTAAACATAAATCTAAATCCGGCAGACAATGCATTTCCGAGACCATTTATAGACTTGGTGAAAATCGATTTCGCACCATTCCAAATCGTAGTAAGCCCCGTCATAAATCCATTTCTTATTGCAGCCCAACCGCCAGTAAAAATCGCTTTCAGAGCTGTAAATCCTGCTTTAAACACACCAAATAGACGTCCAAGGAATAATAATTGCACGCCGTTCCAAATTGCCATTAGTGCGTTTGTAAATAAAGATTTGATCCCTTCCCATAATCCGCGCCAATTTCCAGTCAGTAAAGATGAAAAAATCTTCACGATCGCAAGGATTACGCCTGTCACACCTTTTATAAAGCCGGCTAGATTTTGAAGTGCTCCAACTACGATAATTTTTATCACGTTGAAGACTACAGAAAGAACTGGTTGTAAAGTACGAAAAATTGTAATAATCGATTTTACGATTGTGGATAGGGATGACATAATAACCGGTCCGCTTCCTTTAAAAGCAGAAGCAATTTGGCTAGCCACTGATTTTACGACTGAAACGATTCCGGAAAAGGCTTGTTTCACAGATGAAATGGTGCTTGTGATCTGCCCAATCATATCTGGTGATAGACCAGCCATTTTTAAGAAGGATACACCTTGTTTTGTATTCCCTTTAAAAATATCAAATAAGCCTTTTACAGCATTTTTCACATTATTTATCACGCCGATTGATTGTCGGATTGTCGCTGGATCTAGACCCGCTCTACTTAATAAAGAAACTGCTTTCCCTTCGTTACCGCCAAGAAGTGCAGAGAATCCTTTTACAGTATTCATCACAGAAGAAAGAGCACTCTTTACACTGAATATGACCCCAATTGCACCTTCAGAAAACCCTAATGTTCTTAGGAATCCACCGGCTTTCGTATCATTTCCAGACACAAGCGCCTTAATGCTAGCAATTGCAAGTTTAATATTAGTGGAAATCGTCATAACAGTTTTTATCGTTTCCGGACCAAATCCAAGGCTACCTAAAATAGATGCACCTTTTCCTTCGTTACCAGAAAAAATCGCTTTAATTCCATTCCATGTAGAAGTAAGGAACGTTTTTACTTGTCCTACTTTATTCATCAGAGAATCAAATGCAGATTTCACACCAGCGATTGCACCATTAACGATATTTCGGAAAGTCGTACTCTTATTATAAAGAACGACTATAGCAGCTCCTACCGCTATAATAGCGGTGACTACACCAAAAGCGATTCCGATTGTTGTAGCTAAAGCTCCTGCTGTAACTCCAAATACACCCGCAAGTAAAGTGAATCCTGATACGATACTTGGAATAAGTGCAGCTACAATCGCAAGAGCGCCACCAAACGCAATTAAGGTACCGATAATAACTGCTACAACAGCAATTGTTGTTTTTGTCCCCTGACTCAATCCGTTAAACCAACTTACAGCTGATTGTAAACCAGATACAACAAGTTTAATCGCAGGTAATAAAGCATCACCTAAAGCAATTGCAGCACCTTCAAGACCAGATTTCAACTCAATAATCTGCCCATTTAGGTTTTCATTCATGGTTTTCGCCATTTTTGATGCCGCGCCATCTGCTTGTTGAAGCATTTGGGTGTTTTTACCGAGTGCATCTCCGCCTTTTTCTACAAGAACCGCCCAGTGTTTATAGGCTTCCGCTCCGAAAAGCGTAGAAAGGGCTGAAGCTTTCTGTTGCATTGTTAATCCTTTTGTTTTTTCTTGGATGTCACCAACAAGCGCAGGTAATGGTTTCATTACACCTTTGCTATCGAAGAATGATAGATTTAGTGATTCCATTACTTTACGCATGGCTTTTGTAGGGCTTGCCAAACGAGTTAAAGATGATCCGAATGCTTGACCTGCTAAACTACCTTGAATACCAGCATCAGACATTGCCATTACAGCTGCAGTTGATTCTTCCATACTCCAACCAACTGATTTCGCAGTAGGAGCCAAATATTTCATGGCTTCTCCTAATTGCGATACATCTGTATTGGCACTGGCGGCGGCTTTTGCAAGTACATCAGCAACATGTCCAGCTTGTCCTGCTTCAATAGCGAAACCTGACATGATATTTGATGATATATCCGCTGCTCTACCTAAATCTAAGGCACCAGCGGCGGCTAAATCTAACATACCAGGCATAGCTTTCATAATATCGCTCGTCTTAAAACCAGCCATAGCAAGGAACTGCATTCCTTCTGCCGCTTCTGAAGCAGAGTACTTCGTTTTTGCCCCTAATTCCTTCGCTTGCTCCGTCAACTGTCCTAATTCGACTTTTGATGCACCAGAAACAGCAGCTACTTTACTCATTGCCGCTTCAAAATCAGCTGCAGTTTTTACACTTGCACCAAGACCTGCAACCACAGCGCCACCTGCTGCACCTGCAACCACACCAGTAGTAAGTAACGCCCCTTGCGCTTGTTCTAAGCCGTTTAACATTCGAGCATTTCTTTCATTTACGCCGCCAAAGCGTTGCTGGAGCTGGCTCATTCCGTTACCAGCTTCAGTCGCACTTTGACCTGTTCGTCGCATCGAATCACTTGTTTGGTTCGCTTGTTGATTGGTTTGTTGCATAGCAACATTAAATCGTTGTGTTTGTTGTGTTAATTGCGCCGTTCTCTGAGTTGTTTGTTGTAATGCAGCTGCCCCTGTGTTTTGTATACGCAGCGAACTATTTAACTGTCTTGCAGCTTGTGATGTCCGCTCCATTTGTTGTGTGATTCGTTTTAAAGGAGCAGACATCGAGTCCATTAAACTAATCTTGCCGGTTACTTGTTTGCTACTCATAGTTCACCGCCTTCATTAATCTTGGGCCTCGGCGGCTTCTTCATCTAATTCGTCTTGATATAAACAAGACGCAATTAAAAAGAGCTTCTTCTTATGTGGCATTAGAAAAAACTCTTCTGGATCAACATTATGTTTTTGAAAAAGCCTGTGGGCCCAAGATGCCATCGGGTCGGTCTTGATTAGTTTTTTACAGAATCAATCTCATCTTCTGCGGATCCTTCTCCTAATCCTGATAGCTCCACGATATAGTCTGTCGCTTTTACAATACCGCCTAATGATAAAATTTTTGGTACGATATATTCAGGGTTTGGTACTGGTGCACCGACCTTTTTCGCTAGTTCTGGTGATTTCCAATCAATATTTGTTCTCGTTTCATCTGTCGCAGCCGCAATCATTAAAGCATTGTACTTTGCTTCATTCATTTGTTCTAATGGTGGTTTCCCTTTCCCTTGCGGAATTTTTTTAATTACAGATTTACGGATATTTTGTTCTTCTTCGGCATCAACCGATTTCATAGGTAAGACAATATATTTTCCATCGATTGTTTGTACTTCCAATTCACCACGAACACGATCATCTGTATTTACCGCAAATAAATCATCTAAGCTTGCAAATTGATTTTTCTTTAATTCTGTCATAATAAGTATTCCTCCTAGCGCTTTTCGCGCGATATTTTATGTGCAAAGAAAAAAGAGAGGTTGTCCCTCTCTTTACTCAATAATTTCGAAATCATCGAACGTGAACGGAAAATCCTCTTCCACAAGATCTTTTACTTTAAATGCTAAAAGCGCTGCTTCATCAAAGCTAATCCCTTTAATGGCTACTTTATGATTCGCACCTTGTGTTTCTGCGTCTGGATCATGTAAGTCTCCAACTAATGTAAATGTTTCGTCTGGATTCGTTAGGATACGTCTAACAAGGGCTTTCGTATTTTCTGTGAAATACATTTTCATCTTCCCGGTACCAGAACCACCCATAATACGGTTACCATCTAAGAATGCATTCGCACGTTCAATTTTCTTTTTATCAAACTTAATTTTCGCTTCAAATTCCGATACTTCTGTCATTTGATCGCCTGTATCGTTATAGACCGCACCGTATTTACCACGAGCGATTTTACGAGGGTTGACTGTAGGTAAATTATTATCGTAAATGGACATCTAGCAGACCTCCTTAGGATACTTTATTTTTGTTGTATACTTTTTCAATTGCATCGATAATCAGATACTCCGTGATGAAATACGCTTCATCTTTGTAGACTGCCTTACCAAGATCTTGCGTATGGCGTGGGTCTTCATAGCAATTGAATGTGCCTAACTCAATAACTTCTTGTTCTGCAAGTCGAGTAAGTAATTCGTCTTTGATTGCTTGAGCAGCCGCAATACGTTTTGCTTGTGTGTTCGCTTTTGAAATATATCGATTGAAGATTTTTTCTTGTGCATTTGTAATGTAGTCAATACCGAGTACGACCTTCACCTTTTGCAGTGTGCGGATTGTCGCTGCTTCATCCGCATCCTCTGCCATACCAATTACTGCATCAAGGTTTTTCAGTGTTGTCATTGTGTTGACTGGCGTATTGAAACGAACTTTCTTTCCTTCCTGGAAGAACACGATATTACCCGTAGCAATACGTGCTTTCGTTTCTTCTACACCAAGCTTATCCACCCAAGTAAACGGGGTCGCTTTCTGTGCCACACTTTCATTTAGTGGGCATGCTAAAAGAGCCGCAGCCATGTAAACCGCAACTTCTTGTGGTGTATATAAACGCTCATCAATTTTCGCTTTTTGTACACAGTTCGCAATGCCGTAGTAATCAATATCCGTCGAACCTTCACCTGCTGTATAACCGGTAATTAACTTTCCAGCCACACGCATCGTTTGAACAAATTGCACAAGAAGTGTCTTGAGCGCAACATCTGTGACACCATCTAATACGACTCCATCCAGATCTTCTTCTGCTTTGGCTAAAGCAAAGAAATCATTGTAGTTCTCAACTTTTACGTTTTGTCCACTTACTCCACCAGCAAGAGGAATATTATTCGCATCACCGACTGTACCTGTTTTCCCGTCAATTTTGGTGATGACAATGTATAAGCTGTATTTCGTTTTGGCAATCAGTTCATCAATTGTTGCAAAGCTTACACGCTCTAATTCCGTAAAGCCTTCTGTGACGATTAACTGCTTTACACCTGTTTCCCCTAATTTCGGACGCACTGTTACTTTAAAGTTATTACCACGAGTGCCAGTATACTTAGCAGTAACGTTGACTGTATCCAATGCAACCGTCGCTTTCTTTGCATCTGTTGCAGCAAGACGCACGACTTTTAACAGCTTTAATTTCGTCATACGCGCTAAATCAACGAGGTGTGATGTTTGTCCTACGAAAGGATTGTTATCGTATGAGTATAAGTCTACAACGACGTTTTCTGGACCCCAATCCGCTTTAATCGGCATCATTAAAGTGCCGCGAGCAGTCGTATCAACTGCACCTTTTACAACGAGCTCTGCAAAGGAATAAAACCCGGTTTCGAGTTCGTGCTTGCCTTCTTTAAATGGTTTTGGCATCTAGTACACCTCTTTCTTCAAAAATTCTTGAATGGTACGATTCGCAGTTTCTACATCTACCTCACTAAAAGCAGAAAGCGCAGTACCAGCAACGTATTTCGGAACACCAAATAATTGTTCTGCTTGATCCACAACTTCATTTACTGGATAATTCACAATTGGAGCAGGAGTAGATTGTTGCTTTTCTTCTTTATTTGCCATCACGGCCACCTCGCTTTTTATCAACTAACCTGATATTGTTGTGAAATTTACGTAGGATTTCATGATGCTCCACAAGTTCAATGAACCTTTCTCCTTTTACAGTGAAGGTCCACACATCAACATCAGCTTGCTTTATTTCAAACTCAACATCCTCTAAACGAGCTTTTGTTGGGTTGTAGTCCTCATCTACTAGCGGAATGTCATAACAACACCGCGTAAGTGCATCTTGCAACTTCGCTTGAAATTGCAGTGCTTGCGTTTCTGGCGCTGTTTCTTTAGCCAGGAACAATGTACCGTGGATCAGTGGTCTGTACCGGTGAAACCCAACTGAATCTTGATACGGTTTACCGACTGGCGTTTGTAAATAGAAAAAAGGAGGCTCTGTTTCCTGCCTCCTTCTTGTCGTATATCCTTTTATGCCAGTGATAGTTTGAATGAATTTTAGTACACTCGTTACATCACACGAAACCAAGTTCATTCATAATCTCTCCCACTCTGTCTTCAAGCCATCGTAATGCTTCCGGCTCGAATTCATGCCAAGAGTCTTCCAGCATATGAGCGCCTTCTACCCATTTCCCTGCCTTTTTGGCAGCTTCACGGCTCATACCACTCTTTCTTGTACGGTGACCTGCTTCAACGTACTCAGCGTATTCAATATTTGAACCAACTACGATTTCAACGCCTTCCCCCATACCAACTTTTAAGAAAACTGCACCATCACCATCTACCCCTGCACCAGCAGATATAAAGGAATTACGTAATGCTTCTGTATCTACTGGTGTTTTCTCAACTACCATGTTCATCAGTTGCAGCGCTAGTGCTTCTGCCCATAATTCAAGTAGTTTGGGGAGCTTTTGGTTTATTACGCTTTTTATTTGTAGCATCCACTCATCAAAACCTTCTAGTATAAAGCCACCTTCGAAACTGCCGCTCATACTACCACTTTATCCTTTACATCAATTTCGAAATGGTGAATACCTTCACGGTCTGGAATCGGTTCGGGACATGAAGCAATGAAGGTGCCTAATTTATAACCACTTTTTTCTTCATACACTTCAATCTCATCACCAGCTTTAATACCAGGATAACGAGTGAGCAGAAGGTGTGTTCCATCTACTTCAACTCTTCCAAGTGGCTCGTTAATCTTGCTTAGATTTTTCTTTTCTAAAGAACATGATATACCTTCCGCAAGCGTAATCTTTGCTTCTTTGCTGTCATATTCGCTTCCATCATCTGCAAAGCGAAAGATGTTCATTTTATGAAATAGTAATTCATCAAAATTACTCAAAAGAAGAACACCCCCGAGTCGTTTTCCGGCTCTGTATATCCTTCAATGATTTCCATTGCCAAATCACGATACGATTTATTCTTATCCGCAAACGTTTCTTTGTAAGTGGAACGCTCAATACTTTTTACCTGTCGCGGTTCTTTCTCGTCTTTCACGAGATAACAGACGGCAAGTTTGATATCATCAGGGACCTGCTCATCTATTTTCTTTACTTTTGAGCGCACAAAAATAGAAGCTCGTAACAATGCGGCTTCCAGATCACTCACGTTATTTAGTTCAGCAAACAAGCTTTTCGCTTCATCTGCTGTAAGTAAGCTCTTCATCACACATCAATTTGCATTACGCCTGATGGATATGAAAGCTCAGGGAATGCAGCTTTTCCGATTTCGATGAATTCATTTTCTGTATTCAGTTCTCTCCAAGGCTTAACATACACTCCTGGTTGTCCGCCCTTTTCAACAGTTGGGCCTTGAACAGTAGAGCCTAGTGTAGTCTTACCTTCGATTCCAAGGAATACGACACGGCGTTCTGGTAAATAACGCTCTGATTTCCCATCTTCAAACGTAATTTCTAAATCATTTGTTGTAATCGGCGGGATGTTCCAGCGATTTAGGAATGTTGTTAATTCATCAGGCGTTACCATACCGCCTGCAATACCTTTAATATTTCCGATTGTTGATTTCGATTGCAGAATATCAAGGTATGCTGCATTCGACATGTGAATCGCTAATGGACGACGACCTGCATTAGCCTTCTTAAATTTTTCAATCCAATCTACAAGGTCTTTAATTGGGTTTGAGTTTTCTGTATCACTCCATTTTTTCGTTGCAGCGAATGCTTTCGGCACATCGAACTTTAAATCTAACGAGAATCCATCTAAATCGTATTTAATGTTCCCTTTGTACAATACAGATGAACGTAAATACTCTTCTGTCTCTTCCACACCTAACTTTAAGTTATCGATATGGTTAAAAGCGCGGTCAATTACTTGCTGACGCTCTTTATCAAACTTTGTATTCATGATTGTTAATTGGTCTTTTTGATCAAAGCGGTAACGGTGTGAAAGCTTGGCAACTTCACCAACAGCAGTTTCTAATCCTTGTTTGTCACGTAATGGAGCAGGTGCGCCAAATTCTAATAAATTCGCAGCGACATTTTGATTTTTCTTAAAGATGTCATATGCAAATGTTAGTCCGTATACATCCTTATCACGTGGTAAAAACGATAATGTTTTTGACTCAAACGGTATCGTTAAATTTTCCACATAACCAATTAAGGTTTCACGTTTAAATTCATCTAATTGTAAGATACTCATTCAGCTTCACTCTCCTTATCGAATGTCTAACATTTTTGCTTTTGCTTTGAACTCTGCAGTAATCGCAGGGCATTTTGATTCTTTCACATAACCACCAACAAGCCCTACTGCTTGCACATCGTTTGTATCGATACGAATATCACGGAATAATAATGATACTTGCTCAGTTGATGCTGCATCCTTCACTTTGTCAAAAGGACGTGTTTTCTTTGTTGTCGCATCGAAGATTAATGATGTGCCGGCAGGAATAACACCTGCTGAAAATGCAGTGTAATCTAGCGTTACTGTAATGGTTTTTATACCTACTACATCACGCAGAATTTCTTTACCAGAAACAACTGTATTTTTACGTGTATATAGATTCAATCTGCTTCACTCCTTAATTTTTTTGACTACGGCGTTTCGCTAATTCTGCACCTTTATCGTAGTCTGTTTTGGATGCTGGTGGATTTCCACCGCCTGGTGCAGTGCTTCCTGGTTTTTGTTGGCTACCACCTCCTTGACCGCCTGGTACTACTTCCTCACTTTCAAACAAGAACGGTTTCTCTGCCTTTACTTGTTCAATCGCTTCTTTCATATTCGTGATTTCGCCAGTATCAGGGTCAGTCGTTAATAATGGTTTAACCGCAGTAAAAAGGAGATCTGCATCATGCGGTTTGTGCCCGATAGAAGCTTTAACAAACGCAAGTTCAGTCTCCAATGATTTATTTTTAGTTGTGAGTGTTTCGTTTGAAGCTCGCAATGTTGCATCTGCCTCTTCTTTCCCATTTGCAGCAGCTAATTTATCTTGCAAATCCTTTAATGATTCAACGCCTAACTGCTTATACACATCCAATTTACCTTGTCGCTTTGCTTCTTTTGTTGCATCACCAAGTTGTGTATCCAGTTGTTCCTGCGTATAAGTCACAGGTGGGTCAGCTGGTGGATCTGTTGGTGGTGGGTCTTGTGGTGGATCAACTGGCGGATTCGGGTCCGAAAAGTATTGGAAGTTTCCTAAGCGTAGTCTAAATGTTGGTTTTACTTTTTCATGTAATTTCATTATTCTTCACTCTCCTGTTTCTTCTCTTTTCTATACTGCTTGTGATAATCAGCAGCAGAGCTTACATTTTGTTCTTTTGCATACTCTTCAAAGTTCTTCGCATCAGTACGATATGTTTTACCGGTTTCAAGGTTCCTTGCTGCACGTTGACGGTTTGAGTTATCAAATCCTCTTATGACTGCAACGAACGTTCTCCTGCAATTGGGATGCTCGACAGCTGCCACATTTTTCGAATCTTCTACCGAAACCTCTTTCCCATCCATTGCCCGGCACCTTGGACATGTTCTGTTATCTAATGACTCCAGTATCTTCATCGCTTCAATTAGATCCATACCTAATTCATCACAACGATTACTAAAATCGGTCATGTAGTCTTTCTTCGTTTCATTACTGGCCGTAATAATTTCAGTACGTACGAGACGTTCACTTTTGTATGCTTCTTGTCCGATTCGTTTCTGTAATTTATCAGCAGTCTTACGGAAACTCTCACCACGTTGCATAGAGTTCACCAATGTTACTCGTAATTCTGCTTTGAAGTTCTTTGTTTGCCCCCATAAATTATCCGAGAAGTGACCGTGACCCCAATCTTTCGTTAACAATGTTTTGATGGCACGTTCTGGTATGACTGGCGGTACAACAATGTATCCTTGTATTTGCCCTGCAACAATATAAGAAGCGAACGCATAATCAACTGCACCTACAGTTCTAATGGATGTAGTCACCGTGCCCGTTATCTCCGCATTCATACGATCAATACTCATTTCCATCTGTCTTAGGATTGCTTCTAAATCTTTTCCTCTTCTGATTTCGTCCCAATCCCATTTATCTTCTGGTGAACCTAAGCTTGTTCTTGTGTAAAGATAGGAAAGCTCCTTATTTATGTCTTGCAAGAACTCCGCGTACACTTCAAGCAGCACACGAATACGCTCATCCTTGAAATGAATGAGCTTTCTCTGCTGTTCTATCGCCATTTCCTGAAGCTTTTTCAGTTCTTCATGATTCATAGCTCATCATCCGTTTTATCGCTCTTCTGCATACGTTTATCACGGTTTGCGATATGTCCATCAATATTCTTCAAGTCAACTGTTTTACTCTCTGCTGCTTCTTGTTCCAATCGTTTCTGCTCTTCTTGTACTTTTTCAACGAACGGATTATTTTGCAGACGAGTAAATTGTGATAGTTCTCCATCTTGTTTAAGGAGGATTTCCACTAACTCTTTTAAGTTTTGTGGTTTATTACGATGTACCTCCCACCAAATCCAACGATGGTTAAATAAATCGTCCCGTTCATTTCCAGGCATCATTGTTTCTCTTAATACATCGGCTGGTTTTTTAACTTTGCTCGCAAGTAGCTTCTGCACATTTAACATCATGGTGATAATTAGGAATTTTCTCCTAATATAACGAGAAAGATATATTTCTTTTTCATTCACTTGTAAATCAAGCGGTGCATATAACTGTTCGATTGCCACACCAGATAAATCTGTAATGGCTTCTTGCTTATATATTTTCGGTAATTGAGATGTCTCAAATATTGAATCAATCATCGTTCGTGCTTGCCATTCAATCGGATCATTCTTCATATCAGCAATTAGATATTTTACATCAACCGAACTTTCTCCATCACTTTTCGCACCAATCGCACGTTTACTCCGCATTTTCTTCACATCGTCTTCATTTGGTATTGCACCAAGGAAAAGAAGGTACGGATCACAAAATACATCTAAACGATTGGAGTTGTCTGATACAAGACGTGATAGTTCTTCTAACTGTGAAATAATATCCGGTGAAAGGTTACTGGGTCCATACGGAATTTTACCGCCTTTCGGTCGTGCAAACTCACCATTTTGGAAGTATGCTGCAGGTACGATTGGAAGGTAGTGATAAACAGGATTTTCTTTTTTTCGTTTATCGAAAATAAAAGAACCATTTTCATGCACCAAGTACGTGACAGTTGTATCGTCATATACCTCCACATACTCAATTTCTTCATCGCCTACTTTATCTTTGTATCGATGAACAGTAGCAATCATTTCCCCACGATAATTAAATACAGGAAAACATTCGTTTAACGGATACGATTTGTACCGAATTTCACCGAAATCATTAAAGTAAAATAAAACAGTCGCTCCTCCTGCAATCAACGATCGTTTCGTATTTAAAAAATCCACCGCATGATCTTCATTATCTTCTGTCACGGATTCCAGTAACGCTCTAAATTCTTCAACCATTTCTTTTTTTACACCATTTTTAACAACCGTATCTGGAACATCACGGCTTATTGGCTTCCCTAGCATATAGGAAGCTGGCATATTACAAATAAGTTTAGAATAATTAATGACGATGCGATGGTTTGGATCATCATCTCGTTTTGGATTACGTTTCAATATTGCAAAATCACCATCAAATATATCTTGTTGTTTCTCTATGGTTGTTAGCAGCTTATCATGCTCTTTTAACAAGTCACTTAACTGCTCCCAATCATTCTTTTTCAACTCTTCTGTATATGCTTCTGTCATACTCACACCTCCTTTTCGTTTAAAAAGGGTGCGGAACCATTGCTTCAATCGTTCAAACATAGCGCACCTCCTAAAATCAACGATCAAACGAACTAAATACCGCTTCATTACCTTTCAAGATAATTGTATTAACAAAGTAACGATCACTATCCATCTGATGGTCATTCTGCTTAACTGGTTTGTCTTCACCACGTTCCATCGCTTTCTCATCCCATACATAAGAAGAGAACTCACGTAGTGTTTCTTTACAACAATCGCAGAATTTAATTAATTCCGTTGTTAATGCAGTCGCTACATTACGTATTCCATCTAATACATCGTTCTTTGCCTTTTTCACTTTCCAACCTTTTTGTTTCAGTAAAATAATAAATGAGCTTGCGGACGGGTCTACGATAATACGCTTAGTTAGACCGTTTGCAAACTCAACCAAATCATCATAATATTGTTCATCTGACTTCTGTAAATTCTTCTTACGAGCGTCATGATGGTATTCTTTCACCTTATACCAAATGCCACCTGATAATCCCCATAAGCCAAATGCCATCGGGTTTTGGGTACCGTAGTCACAAGAGATATAATATTGTTCATATTTTCTCGGATGCGACGGTACAACATGTTCCTCTTCATTGAACATACTGTATATTAAGCCTTCTGCCATTACCCATAAACCTAAGATATAGCGTTGATAGAACACGCCGCTAAACATACGTTTAAAGCGGTCTTTCACTTTCTCAGAAAGAGATAAGTTGTCATCCATCGTGAATTTCAAGTGACAAACTAACTTCTCTTTTTTCTTATCGATAAGTTCTGTTTTTACAAAGTGATATGGTGAACCTGGGTTACAGTTCATAAATATCTTTGCACCATCAACAGAACAACGCCCAATCATTTGATCAATAAATGATTTAGGAAATAGAGCAGCTTCATCTGCTAATGAACCAGCAGCAGTTAAACCCTGGAGTGTATCCTGCGAGTTCTCTTTATTAGCACCAAATAAGTAGTACGTATTCCATCCAATTTGCAGATAATTTTCAGAACGATTGTAATCATATCGCCATCCCCATGCGGTAAGTATCTGTATCATTGGATTAATTACGTTACGTTTTAATGAGCCAATTGATTTGCCGGCAATAATAAATGATTCGCCTTTAAACTTTTCCTGTGACCATTGCAAGAAGCTACAAATCATCGAAATTGTTTTACCGGAACGAATCGCGCCATCTGCAATAACGATGTCATGATTCTCATAGGGCGAACCATCTCGCCACCACCATAATAGTTGTAATTGTTTATTTGAAAACGGCTGGAACTTAAACGATTTGGTTTTACGCTTTTTAATCCTCGCCATCTGCATCACCAAATACTTCTTTCATCTTCTCTGGATCAGGAGCAGTAGCTTGTAAGAAATCTTGAATTGCTTCTGCATTATCATCATCTTCATCACCAGTTAGATTTGCAATTTCAGCATTAGCTTTCTTTATGTTCGCTTTCTGTACTTCCATATGCATCTTATGACGCTCTTCTTCAATTTTTCGTTTGAAGTTATCAGGCACTAAATCGAAGTACATCGCCAGCTTATCAAGTGCTTTCATCTTGTCAGCAAGCTTAATAGACACGCCATCTTTCCCTTTCTTCACTTCGGTAATAATGGACCCATCGACCTCATCTGATTCCGAAAAATCTACATAATTAATTTCAACCATAATTGGATTTCCATCATCATCTTCTAACGGCCCAAAGGCTCCCATTGCTTGTACTTCTTTCTTTCCAAAAGTCACGTAATTCGTAATATCCGCAAAAGCAATCTTGATGTATTCATTCAATACATCCATCGCTTCTACAAAAATATTCTCAACCATTTCGCCTTTAATCTCTCGGATGTATGATGCTACACGTTCTCTTCTCAGTAACCGGCTACTCGTAACATGCGCACTACTCTTGGCATAACCAGCTTTCAGTGCAGCTTGCGTACCGTTGAAATACTTCACGTAATACAAACAAAAGAGCCGTTCTTGTTCCGTCAACTCTTCATCATCTAGCATCTTTTTTAACTTGGCTTTTGTCTTGGGATTTTTAACATTAGTAACGCTCCTTTTCGCAATAGTAACGTTACCTTTTAATTGTTCATCCCATTTATCTTGTGATTTCCACTTTCTGATTTGAGATGGCTTCAGGTTTAGCTCCTTTGCAATCTCAACAAGTGGCTTCTCACCATTACTCGCTTTGTATATTTCGAATGCTTTATCACGATCTGGACTACGCTGTCTCGCCATCTACATCTCACCTGCCACCTCACGTTCGAGTTTGTTTTGTGCAAAAGAAAAAGCACCTCATTGGGTGCTTTAATTAGTCAACGATTTTTACTGTCTTACCGTCTTCTTGAAGAACTAAATCTTTATTACATTCAACATTTACTTTACCAGCTTCTTGAGTGAATCTAATGATAGTACCGTCATCATATTCACTAACAGTAACTATTTTTGTAGCCGTTTGTTCTAACACAGTGTTTTTCACTAAAACACGTCCCTCTAAATCGATTTCCATTTCTTGTGTCAATGTTATTCCTCCGTCTCTTCTATGAATTAATAAAAGTTAACTATCACTTTTATCTATATACCATTATACAATAATGTTCGACAATTTCACTCAATTCAAAATAATATTTTTTATCCGTACAACATTATATTCATGTCACCAATCAACCCAGCAATCATACTAGGCTCAATAAGAAACACAAAAGCCACGATACAAATGCACCGCGGCTGAATATATACATGTAATTGGTCTTTTCGCCTTTTCATTCTCCGTCCATTCCGACCGAGTAACGTTTTGATAAAGGGGCTATGATCATGGATTATGAGCGCATAGATACGTTATCCCCACGTTATGCTCTTTTCAAAGAACAAGTAACTGTAGGAATATCGTATCGTTGATTCCAATGTAAAAAGGTACCTGATTTAGTGCCCAAAATAGTGCCCTAAACGGTACCCGAAAAGTTCCATCTCTATGTCATACTAAGCGCTTTTGCAAACCGTAAAACACCTGATTTCCTCTTTCTATAATACTTTCCTCTCTTCATCCCAAGCACAGTATAAATGTATTCATCATTTAACTCTTTACGACTCATATATTTCATTTTGAGTATTTGCTGCTCGTCCTCATCAAGTGCTTCTTCAAACGCTCGCTTTAATTGTCTATATCTGATTTCATCTTCTGTACATTTCCTTAGTTCCGGAAATAATAATTCGACTCCGAACGCCGCTTGCTCTTCTATATTTTTAAATTTCACTTTTAACACGCGGTATTCTTGTAACTCTTCTATCACGAAAGGCCGTATTTCCTTTTCATTTACATGCCTAGAAGGTTGATTCATACGATACGGTTCCCCTCCGTTCGATCTGATTGCATTTTAGGACATTACTTCATTTCTTTCTGACATTCTTTTAAATAATCGATAGTTTCTTGAACCTGTTCTTTTGTTGAAAGTAATTCCATCACATTTCCTTCTGTGTTATACACACGAATCGTTCTTTCCTTAAACTCCATCCCTAACATTCCATCCTCACCTAAAAACTTTGCGTTAGCTTTCATTTTCAAAACCTCGCTTTCGAAAGATTATTTTGTTGAGTTTCTAAAAGAATTAATTCCAATCCCTCCTTTTCTATAAAACTCAGCTTCCCATTCATCTTTATAAACTTCCTGTAAACGGCCATATGAGTTTATAGTCATTTTCTCCCTCGCCATTGGCAAAGATGCATTAACACTAATAGGAAGACTTATAGGTAGTGTGATTTGCATTTGTTTCACTTTCTTACTACATTTCACGCAGAGCTTGTCGTTCGTTCCATCTTCCATGTCTACCCATTTATGTTTGCATTCCATTTTGCTTCCTCCCTTTGATACAAAATGAAATTTTTGTTCTATTTCTCTATCAGTAAATACGCTTTGCGTTCACCTTGTTCGTTCGTTTCAATCGCCCATAATGTTCTATGTGTCATATCTCCATCAGTTGATTCACCGTATTTCAATACAACATTTTTCCCGTCCAATTCAGATAATTTAAAAGTTGGTATGCTTGGAAACATACTCATCTCCATTTCTCAGCTCCCCTTTCTAATAAAATAGCGTTTTTATTCAATTATCGATCTAACTTCTTTACGTTTTTATAATCTGATATGAAACATTTCATATTTCGACATTTTTCTACACAAACTGACAAACTTGGTGTATTATATAGCAGAAGAGTAATTAAAAGACTTACTCTTTGCTATTGAGGGAAGAGCCTGAGAGCCATATCAGGCTCTTCTTTGTTTATATACCATTTATTCAAATAACGATTTTGTTTTAATTAATTCCTTGCAATGCTTGCATTAGCCCAAAAAACAGCTTCTTCAAGTTTTGTTAAGGCTAATGATTTTTCACGACTATTCGGGCATGATCCATCAATTAAATTTGCAAAATGTAAAGCTTCATTTCTAATATCTACAAACTTCTCTGTTTGTCCCTCTTTAGGTGGATGGTAAGTAAAGTTCTTTTTAATTTGTTCTTTCATGATTTTTAGCTCCTTTTCCAAAATAAAGATTTTATTTAGTTTTCCAGTAGCTCCGGATTATCGTAAATATTTTTATCGAAACCATCATCTAATCTGTTAATCCAAAAATTATTTAATGGGATTTCCCAATTGAATGGCTCAACTGATTTATCTATAGGATCCAAGTACCATCCAACAGCGGTATCGATAATTTCACCTGTTTCATGACACCTAACTGGAAATTCTCCTTTTTTTACAATGTAAAATCCATCACTGTCACCTTCGAAAATCTCCTTGCTATTTTTATCTTTCAAACCTGTATATTGTCCTACTGATTTTTTGTCTACAACATAACCAAGTAATTGATTTGAAATTAAATTTTGAGGAACGATATAATGTAATCCCGCTCCTGTTTTAGCATAGCTTCCATACATCCAATTCCCTTCACATTTACCTCTAAACTTAGATTCTTCCATCATCCATTCTCCCTTTCGTTTTCAAATAACTATTTTGTTTAAATTTCATCTTCGATTTCTATCTTTACAAAATCGACTGATTCAGAATAATATCCGTTCGATTCCCCTAACCAACGAAGCGTTACATATCCCTTGATTGTCGCTAATTTATAAAACGTCCAAGTGCTACTTCCCCAATCATTATCTGGGCCATCTTGACTAACTTCTTCTGCCATTGTTATAGGCGAACCAATAAGATCATCTAAATCCCCGATAATTTCTTCAATTCCAACTGACTCGCAGCAATCTTGTTGGTGATACATCTTGTAAATTTCCCCATCAGAAGTATAGAACAACAATTCATCTGGAACGTCTTGTTTAATTTCTGTTAAAACTTTTCCTTCTAAAATATCAAATGATACATAATTCATTTCTCATCCACCCTTTTCTCCAAAATAACGCTTTTGTTTGATTCTCATCCGCCCATATTAGGATTGATGCATTCCCACATATAATCATCAAATTCAATCTCTACGTTCTTAATAATCTCGCCTTTATGGATCTCAACATCTTGGTTGAATTCCATCCCTTTCTCGAACGCATAAACTTTTATATCCACGTTGTATTCTTTAGATAAGGTTGCTAATGGTGCTGCATCTATTCCCCAAGCCGCTTTATAATCTTCCAGTACGCATATTTCTAATTTATCTTCATCATCTTCAAAATAATGCTGAATGTTACTCTCTATAAAATTCCGACGTGTTCCTTTAATATGAAAAGCATTTTCTGACTTGATGAAGATTTCATACTCATCTTCCTCTACGATTTTTTCAGCAGGCGTTTGTTCAAAAAATCCATTTGGAATAGGAGTTAATGCTTCCAATAAAAACTTTCTAACATCCTCTTTTGTTCCTCTAACTTTAAAAGTACCTTCACACCAATTTGGCATATCTCTCATTCTCCTTTTCTAATAAAATTCAAATTGTATTACTTTATTTTTTATCAATAACTTAAAATATATTAATGATACGTAAAACACTTGTTAAGACTGATGTAATTCGCACTATTTGTTTCCCAAACGTTATATAATCAACTTGCAAGGCAATAGTTAAGACAGAAAATAAGGGTTCTGCCTTACTCTTCATTGTTCTATTTAATTACTTCCTTTTTTGAGTGCTAGGAGAACTCCTAGCCTTTTTTTATTCCTTCTTCTTGAAGAACCGGTTATACATATCTAACGCCAATATCGGTGCCCAAAAGAGAATGAAGAAGGCGATTATTAATGCAACTGGAGCTGGCACCTTTTCGATAATCTGATCTAATCCCTTGTTTCGGCACCAATAGCTGTAAAGCGAACCAAGCATCAAATATATCCCTAATACAGTTACAATCATTTCGCCACCCCCTGTTCCTTGCCGAATGCTGCAGCTCTTTCGTTGATTCGTTTTAATATGCGGCTAATATGCGGTTGACTCACTCCAGCATAATTACTTATTTCTTCTTGTGATTTATTTTGCGAGTGCATATCCCACACAATCATTTCTCGATCCTGTAATGTCTGAACAAAAGAATGAACTAACATTCCATCTTCAATTTCTTCTGTTTTACTCATTGAAGATTCATCAACCAACATTTGTTCTATAGTTACATCTTCATTGCTATTCCCTGTTGAATAAGCAATATCATTTAACGATTTTGTCATATGTTGATAGCGTAAAGCCTCTTTAACTTCTTCAATAGGTGCATCCAACTGCTTGCTGATTTCTTCTGGTTTCGCTTCTGAAAGCCCGTATCTCATGATTTTCCCTTTCAAGTAATATACAGAACGCGGTAACTTTACCTTTTGGGCATCTCTAATATTCACTGCGATCATGCCAAATATCTTTGGTATAGCGTAAGTAGTAAATTTGTATCCATACTCTGGATTAAAGCCCTCTCTCGCTTTCAGTAAACCGATCATGCCGTATTGAATTAAATCATCTATTTCTAAACCCGTATTACTCTTAATCACTTCAGCAGTCGAACTGTATTTTTTCCAAACGAAATTATAAACAAGATTTTTGTATTTCTTCATAAACTCATCATCCGGCATCCCTTTTACATCAACTGTTTCAGCCACTCGCTCCACCCCTTTTGATTTCTCTCATATTAGTTGGTCCTGTCCATTTCCCTTCACGTTCCCACTTCTTCTTGAGCTTTCCAACGTAAGTAAAACTGCGCTCATACATAATGCTGATTTCTGTATCTGGGATTCCCTTTTGATTTAACCCTCTTACAATTTCAGGCGTTAATCCAACTGGTACCCTTTTTCTTGGCCCACCATTCTTTTTCGGTTGTGTATCCAAGTATCTACCCAACTGGCGTAATTCTTCACCAGTCGGGCATGCTTTACACTCATTCACACTAAAACATTCATTTGAGGTACGATTATAATAACAACGTCTGCATTTCTGCTCGATAATGTCACCAATTTGGTATGTGAGCTCTTTTCGTTCTTCTTTTGTCAGTTTCATACCGCTCACCTATAAAACTACTTTGAGCGCCATACCGAGCGCTTGTGCTCTACCTTGTAACTCAAGGCGATGTTCACGTTCTTTTGCAGCTGTTTCTTCTGCGGCACGTACATTGATATGCATTTTTCGAAGATCATGCTCCAATTCATGGTTCTTTTCCGTAATCACATTAAATTCGTTAAGTAATGTGTTGTAATCCTCATCACGAGATTGTAGCTGCTCTTGCGATAGCTTTAGTGCATCTTCTGCTTCAAAGCGTGCCTTCTTTTCTGCGATAAGATCTTGCGCTAGTTTTTCTTTTATATCTTTTAATTCCTCGTACAGTTTCGATACTTCGCTTAACTCTTTTCGAAGTGTGTCTTTTTCACCAAGAATGTCATTTAATCGCTCTTTCCAAGAAACATCTAACGTTTCTGCTTTCTCAATATGTTTAGCCACTACAGAATTAAATTTTGGCGGTTCAGATTTCGTATTTTGAACGTTTTGAGGATGTGGTGATGGTTTTGTATTCTGCGGATTCTTTGATGCGCCTACGCGCTTGATAGGCGTTCTGTTTGCTTCTCGTCTTTTCGAAACGTGATGATACAAAGTTTTTTCGTTTACGCCTAAGTGTTCAGAAAGTCTTCCCCAAGTCCATTTCTTACTATCTGCAGCTCGTAATTTTTCAGCAGTCGTACAAATTTGATCCCAGTTTCTTTGTTCAGCCATATGTTCCGTTCTCCCCTCGAGTAGGCTTTCACCTAAACTTTTTAGTTTTTCACCGATTTCACAGTTCTCTGAACACCATGAAGTTTTATGGTTTTTGCAAGTGTTACTATATTTCGGAACCTTCGTACAGCCTTTACACTGATCATCTTGTATATTTAAAATCCTAAGTCGGACCTGCCGTTTCTCCTTTTTGTTCAATCCATCACCCCATATGAGATTGAAAGGCAGGTAGTACAACGAAATTGTTATACTACCAACCTGTAATTGTTAGTCTTCTAATTTTTCATTGAAAGGCTTGTCCTCATCAGCGCCTTCAGATTCATCAGAAGATTTCGATTCTTTTTCTTGCACTTGCTCTTCTTCCGTTACAACCGGTTCTTCCGCCATTGTTTCTTCCTTCGGTTTCTCTTCTGCCTTTGGCTGCTCTGCTACATCAGGCTGTTTCTCTTTCCATTCGTGCCATTTAATCGCTAATGGAGCAACACGTTTACGATACTCATCGATAACTTCAATGATTTGCCCGGATGACATATTGAGCTCGCTTGCAAGTTTTAAGTAAGACTCACCATCAATACGACGTTTCACGATTTCAGGTAATTTATTCGGCATTCCTTCAAAACTTGGTGCTAAACCGCTAATGATAAACGCATCAACGATTTCACGGTCTGTTTGCTCTTTCTCTTCACGCGTTTGGATCTTTTCTTCCGGGATATCGAAATCCGCTTCCATTTGCTCATACGCTTGTTTCACTTCTTGCACAACGCCTTTATCGTCTACTTCATATTCTGTTAACGGCTTGTTTGTTTTCGCGTTTAATTTCACATTGTAATTCACCACAAGAGATTCGATTGAAACATCCACTTTGATATCAATCATTTCAGATAGTGCTTCCATACTTCCATTTAACGAATCATCTGTTACTTCCAAAACGATTTCTTTTTTACCACCCGGTTTAAGATTTACTTTCTTTAACGTTGGTTTGAATTCGATATATGACATATGATCCGCTCCCTTTATTTAACTTGTTTTAGTTTTTTCTCTTCACGTTTTAATTTGTTGTACTCATCAAGTGTGATAAAGCCGCCGTATTTCTTTCCATGCTTTAGCAAGATGAGCTGTAAATGTGGATATTTATATTCGAACATCTTCTTTTTCACCGCGAATGTTTCGGTAACCATACCCTTTATGTCGACGACTTCCACATCACCATTTGGCAAATAAACCATGAAGTCTGCACTGTATGTAATTGCTTGATATTTTTTGCCGTTCTTTATAAACGCTGGTTGCAAGGTGAATCTCGGTTGCAATTCGAAACTTGTGATTTCACCTGCAGCTTGGCGTATTTTTAATCCGGAATAATAATCCGCTTCCGCTTTACTATCGAAAACATGACCGTCTAGGTTCACTTTCTTGTTGTTGTACTTACTCAATATCCATCATCCTGACGTTGA
Organism: Bacillus sp. FSL W8-0519; assembly: GCF_038005585.1. NCBI lineage: Bacteria > Bacillati > Bacillota > Bacilli > Caryophanales > Bacillaceae > Bacillus > Bacillus sp. FSL W8-0519. The sequence goes on along the minus strand of NZ_JBBOTL010000001.1, from coordinate 2,261,053 downwards.
TGGTTTACCTTGTTCTTTTCCAGGTATGCCGCTGCAATTTCTCCCCAAGTAAATCCGAGCATTTCACCAAGGGCTATAAATAAATCTAAACCGAACTCATAATCAAACTTAAAGTTCCACTCGAGTATAAATAATTTATTAAATTGCTCGGCAATTTTATCGCAAAAGAATGGTTTTATGTCCAACGTTTCAAGAGATTTATCTACTCCTAATTCCAGACCAATTGAAAGAATAAAGTGTAACCCATCCACGTATTCCTCTAAGATTATCTCTCGTCCTGATGCAGGCTTATCACTCCAATATTTAAAGCAACGTGTTTCGTTTGCAAGTTCAGCTAATTCCACTCGTAAAGCTACCACTTTTTCTAACAATAATACCTTCCCTTCAATCCCGTGTTCTTGAACAATCCGTTCATCTAACACTTTTTGCATTTGAAATAGCTGCGGTAAATTCATCGTTTTTCCCCTTTCGCTTCGCTGATCAGTAAAGTGATTTCGTAAACACCATTTTGAAAGTTTGTCATTCCATCCATCCCCTTCAACATTTATTAACTAATCCCACGAGCAGCAACAATATCAAGTGCCTGTTCTTGCGTGAATCCTTCTTTTACCAACGCATCAAATCTCGCTTTATATAATTTTGCAAGTTCCCCATGATACTGAATTTGCAAATGCAATTGACCTTTAAAATCATCAAGAATCATTTCAAACTCAATATTGGATAATTTACCGTTTTGCTCATTCAAATTGCATACTCTCCTTTTTGATAGCTTCGAATCACATTCCCCTCATCATCGTAGTAAGCAATTTCCCAGAAAGGATGGCAGTTGTGCTTCTCAATTTCGCCATCGAACAAAACGAACAAATTAGTTTTCCAGTTTCCAACAATCGTACCCCACATGCCAGCTACGTTTACTCGCATACCCATGTAAGCGAAGTGTAGGTTTCGAAAGTTTTGCATTTTCTTGAATGCTTGTTCCGCACTATACATACGCTTGATATCAAAAACACCTTCATTCTCACACTTTACAAACTTCATGAATTCTGCCATCGACATCGTTAAAAATTTGGTTCTGAACTTTTGCCAGTACAGGAATCTTGCTTTACTTTCCGTTTCGGCTACTACAAATTCTTCGTTCGGCCAATGTTCAAAAATGGTTGTGAGTTTGAACTTGTAAAGGAGAAAGCTCATCAGTCATCCTCCTTTACCATGTTGTCTACGAAATAGATTGGTTTTAATTGACTCTTATCAAAGCTTCTTGACATCACAATTGTTAAAGCACCTTTCAATGCAACTTCCTGGCAAAGGTCATCGTACTTTAATTGGAATCTTTCACCCAAGTACTCGACATAATCTCCCTCTTTAAACTCATCCACTTCACGTCCAACTTTCGCAAACACTCTACGTCTCTTTTCTTGCGCGATTTCTTCTGGGTTAGCTTTTCGTTCAATGTATTTCTTTGGTATGAATTGATTTTTTAAGCGACTGATTTTATCAACTATAAATTCATCATCATTATGAATGTCAGTTACTTTGCAAACATTCCCATCAATAACAGCCCAATCACCGACTTCAAACTTTGGCTCTTCTATCAAATCCCACTTTTCTGTTAAACAATTGCGAAGCTGCACAACTTGTTCTTCCTTTTCCCAATATAAAGCTGTTTCACAAGCTTCATCGCAAACAATACGAGCAATCGCTCCAACACCGCTTTTTGATACATCCTTAAACTTAGTACCAACTTTAAAGACGCCTTGTTCCATGCCTAACAATATTTCACCGCGACTTAATCCCTTGGTCTTCATCAATCCAACCACCCCCGTTTTTCACCTTCACGCAAGATGGAATCAATCAGCAACTTTGCTCCCTTCTGACTGACAACGACTTGTCCATCGAACAGCTCAATATTTGCATCGGATGCTTCACCGGTTACTACACAAACCTTCTCATGCTTTGCAAGAACAACGTTTTTACCATCTACATGGATTTCTAATTCCGTTCCTTCATGTAGTCCTAATGTTCTACGTAATTCTTTCGGAATCACTACACGACCAAGTTCATCTATTTTTCTTACGATACCAGTGTTTTTCATGGCTTCTTCTCCCCCTTAATTTGCAATCAACTTGCGGAACAGTTCTTCGTTTCTTGTGTCTAACGCATAATCGATGAGTTGCGCTTTACCGAGCTTTTCTAAGTTGTTAACCACCTGTGCCAATTCCATGCGAGTCGCCATTGGTAAGTCTGTTTCGTCCGTACCTTCACCTTCTAGCACTTCGATGAATTGCGGGAATTTATATTTATCAGCGAAGTTTAATTCGATATAGATATCTTCATCACGATTATGTCGGATATGTTAAAATGCTTTATCTGGATCAGTACCGACTAAACCATTCCGGTAAAAAACAAAAGGCTTCGTTTCTACACATGTTGTTGAAATGAATATAGCTCTTGAATAATTTCCTCTTGCATGTTCAACGAAATGAACTTGCTGCAATAACTGATCATGGCTCATTAAGTAATTTAAAGTCCATACACTTTCACGCCACTTACATTGAAAATTGTTCAAAAACCACTTAACAAACTCACGCTTTTTCTCAACCGACACGTTGCTCATGCAGTAACCCCCTTTTCCATCCTTCAAATTTTTGTATCCAAGCATCCCAATTTTCTTTTTGCGCGACTTCTTGCTGCTTTGCTACCTCGCACGTACAACCTTCAATCTTTATTGCCCCGGGATAAATTTCCGTATGAACTACACCAGTGTTACTACATGTCATGCACATTTTCTTCACTCCTTCTCACGATAATCATCGCCTTCTACAGCGATTAAATAATGTTTACTCATGCCGAACAAACGGCTCTTTGCTGCATAACCAATCTTTTCAGGTAATGTTTCATCGTCTTCATTTGAGCTGTATAAAATCGGCAAATTATGGCGATACCGATAATCAATAATTTGATAGTAGAGGTTCTCTTTGGCTTCTGACCATTTTGACTTCCCTAAGTCATCCCAGATGAGGACCTCTACTTGTTTTGCGTGGTTTAATAATCGGTTAAATTCTTTCTTATCATCGTTCATCATCTTCGCTGCAATAAGATCATCCATGAAAGTTCCGTCTGATATAAGCAGTACGCTATGTCCTCGCTTCATGAGGTACTTTGCTGCAGCTACTTGAAGATGCGTTTTGCCAAGTCCAAAACTGTTATGTTCTCTCTTTGCTTGTGCTCGCTTGGCTGGTTCTAATTGCTTAATCCGGAGTTCTCCAAACGTTGCGATGAATCCCAAGCTATTTTGTTTTGATTCCTTGATCTCTTTGAAGTTCTGCAAGTATTTCCCCATCGTGTTATACAAAAGCTTTTGTTCTTCTGTTTCTCGCTTGTATGAATCAAATCGCGCATCCGTAAATTCCTCTGGAATCATCGCGTTTTTCAGCCTACGTTCCAGTACTCGTTGCGCTTTACATTCGCAATCCTTTTGCATTGCCACTCGCATACCAAACTGATTTACTTCTTCGTAAAAAACCACTTCTGAATCCTGACATTTTAAACATCTATACTCGTTTAATGAAGCTTGGCATGTTGCGTTCTCGGCTTGCATTTTCTTCCTCATAGCTTCTGCCCGTACTAAAACCTTTGCCAACGCGTCCCCTACGTGTTGCATTTTCTACACCACCTCTTTGGTTTTTATAATCCTCATCAAGCTTGATTACATCTGCCAATGTTTTCACGTTGCTTTTTTGCCAGTTGATTAAAATCTTTCGAATGTAAGCCCATCTTGGAGCATTTTCATCGATAGCTTTATCAACTGCTCTATTTACTAGCTCACTACCAAACGAATCACAAAACTCTCCTAATTCCTGCTCTGCAATTACACTTAATGGAATGTTACTTTTCATTAGGTGTTCTAAGCTATTTTTAAACTGTGGATCAATTAATGGATGATGGTTACCATCATCATCTATATTTGTAGTAATCTCTGTAGTAATCTCTGTATTTGTCTTACGTTCTAACGTAGGAGGTTCCTCCGTTTTATCGTAAGAGGGTGGTACGTTTGAACGTAATAGGCTATTACTTTCTATCGTAGGTGGGCTATTACGTTTCAACGTAGGAGGGGTACCATTTCCCCAATATAAAATTGATATTTTTTGTATTTCTTCTGGAACAGGTTCAATAAACATCACATTATTGCACCTTGTCCCATTTACAATTACCGTTCGAAATTCAATATGAAGCAAGTTTCTATCTTTTAAATAATCACATGCATCTTTAACTTGTCTTTTAGTAAAGCCAAATGAATCTGCGAGCTGTTGATAATTCTTTTGAAGCATATCCGCCTTAAATTTCTGTTTGTACTTTACTTGATTTGATTCTTCATTCCTTATTTCTGTTGGTTTATACCAATAAACAACTTCTCCTAAGATGGTAATGGCAATTACATATGGCTTTCCGTTGTCTAATGTGATTGTTTTAAACCAACCATGATCTATCACATTTCCACGGAAGTTCATTTGTCCAATTTGTAGCACCTTGCTGTTCAAATGATTCACTCCCTCTCACAAATCGCGATGTAAGACTCATTTTCCTTAATGACTTTCTCTATTCGGTAACCTGGATATCCAGTTTGTATATAACGTGCAATCGACTGTTTTAATTCATCTTTTGATTGTGCTCTCTCCCACAATTTGCGAGAGAGTAGCACCTTTGATTTGTCACTCACCTTCAATCACGAATTCTGCTTGTCCATTCCCTTCGGCTGATTGATCTACTTCAATTGGATCAGCTTCAATGAATTCTGGTTCTTCCGTGATATCTTTTCGAACTACTTCGTCATGCTGCGCTTGTGACTGCACTTCAATGCTAATTGGTAGGTATTTAAACATATAACGAACCACTGTTTTCTTTGCCATTTCCTCATAATCTGTTTTCCACGGGCTATAGTTAGAATTTGCTGAAGCTGAACGCCCTCTACGTTTTTCAATTTCACTCTTTGGCATAAATTCCATTTGATGCCCACCATCTTTGAAATGCGCGACTGCATACGCTCCAATAAACTCACCACGATCACCAAATGACGGTTTGTGCTTCAGTTGAGGGTGTAAACCTAACTCGTATTCAAACTCATCATTTTCGTACACTGCATGAGCGTAAATGCTTTGTATATGACCAGAACGTCTCGCTAAATCAATCATGCCTTTATATCCGATAATGAAAGTCGCTTCACTCTTATACGGTAAGATGTAGCAATGACCTAGTAATCCAGGTTCAAGCCCTAATTGTACGGCTTGCATAACAGCTCCCATCAGTGACGGTACTTTGCATTCAAGTAGCTTTGGATTTGTACGAATCGTTGTTAAGGCAATTCGGCTCATCCGATCCATGCTCATATGCTTTGGTAATACTTCTGCAAAACGTGGAGCCATTTTCTTCATATACGCTTCCACTGTTTGTTCAGGTGTTACAGGTGCGCTCGCCTTACGATTTGCTAATTGATTTTTAACATCTTTGTTAGTTGCCATTATTTATTTCCTCCCTTATTTAACCGTGAATTTTCTTGCTTTAGATTCTTTAACATACTGCTCATATAAATCAGGATGATCTGCTTTAAATCGCTTGCTATCAAAACGATTAGTTGTGTAGGACTTCCAAAAAACTTTGTAGTTCTCAGTTCCACCAGCTTCACTTGTACCAAGCTTTGCTTTGATTTTGTTTTCGTACTCTGCCTTTTGCTCTTGTAACACTTTAATCTCTCTATCCACTTGATCACGCGCTTCAATGAGAAGTTCTTCTTGCTTGCCTAAACTTACAAAGCTATCTGTAATGGATTCTGGATATAAATGTTTAAGTAATTCTGTTGATGCATCCGAACCGTCAAACATCGGTGGCTCGTTCTTCTCAACGTTGTTGAGCCAAAAGTCTTTTTCAATATCGATAAGATACTGTATCAATTCCTCATCTCGTTCGATTTTTTTATGAACGAACTTATTACCACCGATTAGTACTGCAATCCACCATGCTTCATAGCCAGTTACAGCCATATAATGTTGACATTGGAGAAGGTAGGCTGCTGGAACTTCTTCATCTCCCCACTCTTTTTTTAAATATTCCGACGCTGTTTTGCATTCAAGTCCAACTTTTTCACCAACAATTAATCGGTCTACGTTTGCTAACATCCACGGATATTCAGGATGCTGGAGGATTGCATTTCTGCGTTGCACCTTTAAATCGGTACGTTTCGCAAATTCTTTTGCAACTACTTCTTCCAAAACATTACCGAAGTATGCCGCTTCACTTTGTATATCTTTTTTTTCAATCGCTTGTGTTTTTTCAAGGAACACTTGCACCGCTGACTTCCATTTATTTAAACCTGCTATTGCAGAAACATCAGAACCGCCAATACCTTGCGTACGTGCTTGCAACCATTGTGTGTGGTCCATGTTGAGTGTATTAACCAATACTTTTGCTTGCATGTTCTATTCACTCGCTTTCTGTGATATACTAGCCATAACTTATCTTTTAAAGGGGACTCATTGCCGTGAGTCCTTTTTCTATTCCCCAGCAGTTTTCTTCTCAAATCCAAGCTGCGTAATCATGTAATCCATAATGTTTTCTCTCAAAACTACTTCACCATCTGGTGCCATCAAAAACTCATCACCTGGCAGAATTTCATTTCCTAAAGCATCCTCAACTGGATGATCAATCATTTGTTCTTGCGGGTCAGCTTTGCCGTAACCGTTGTGCATCGCCATCGGGTTATCTAGCATCTTGTTCACCTCCTTCCACAGAAGAATGAAATATGTTATACTAGCCATGCGTCATACTTCAAACCGTTCTAGGCGTAGGACGGTTTGTTTTGTTTTCTTTCAACTTTCGATGTTCAATGGCACATGTAGCATGTTGTAATCTCCATCCACCTTTGAATCGTTCGAAGTGACCTTCTCTTACGCCGACCTTCTTACCACATCTATAACAGTAACCCTCATACTTATTTCTCACTTAGCTCACCTCCTCGCAAAGAGTTATGTAATGCGCTCTTACCACCGCACTTGCATCAACACCCTGACTTCTTAACCGCTGGATGATTCCTAAAATGTTTTTACGATCTCTTTCATGTTCTTCATCATATTTTTCTTTCGCTCGATACAGTGCTGCAAGTTCCCTTCTAGCTAGTCGTGCTTCCTTAATCCATTCACATAATGCATTTGCATCACGCTCTCTAAGCGCTTCAATTTGCTTTTGATTACAATGTAGTAAGAACTCATCTAACACTTGTTTCTTTTGCATGTCTTTTGGTAGAACTGGTGCTTTAATGCTCATATTCTCTTCACCTTCCGTAATTGTTTATTTTCTTTTTTTAACTGTTCATTCTCTTTGATAAGCTTTTCGAATGCATCAAATAACGCTACGCCACCCATGAATGACACAATAACCACCGCTGTTATTAAAAGGCTGAATGTACTTTCAACCAATATCACTTCCACTAAATCCCTCCTATACGATTTTTTCAGCTTGCTTTTCCATCCACTCATAAAATTTATGAGTAATGATCATCCATCGTTTTCCTTCTCTAAATGCTGGGAATCCGTCAGTTTTAACAATTTCGTACATTCTGTTCTTTCCGACTCCCAAAATCTCCATCGCTTCTTCTAACGTAAGTAAAGGCTTTTGATGGTTAGATTGCGACTGTTGATTTTGAAGAAGTTCCATTAATGGCTGGATTGCTTTTGATACTGCTTGTTGGATTTGTTCTTCAATGGTCATTTTGTTTTACTCCTCTCTATTTAACTTAACCAACTTTCACTTAACTATTAGTTAAGTTAAGGACAAAAAATTTTGATTGCATCTAGTTTCACTTTTAAAAACTCAGCAATTTTTACAATTAGGTCATAATAAGGACGGCGTTTGCCATTTTCTATGTACCAATAGTACACTTCGGTAATACCAACGGCTTCAGCTACTTCCTTACATGTATAACCTTGTTCTACACGTAGCTGCTTTAGAGTTTTCATATGCAACTCCTCTCTTCCGTTTTTGTTGTTAAACTCATAATAACTTAACCATAAGTTAAGTTCAAGTCTTTTTTGAAATTTTTTTCAAAAAAAATTTCCTCTTCCAACTTAACTGAGAGTTAATATATAATGTCAGTAAGGTAATATAAAATAAAATGAGCATATTATAAAACAATATAAAATAAATTTTGGGGAGCTTGGAATATGTTTAATCATGAGAGGTTAAAATCACTACTTGATAAAAAAGGGATTTCCCAACAACAATTAGCTGATGCGATTGGTGTTAGTTATGTTTCTGTTTATAACTACGTTGAGGGAAAAAAGAAACCAGGAATACGTACATTGCAAAAGATAGCAAATTTTTTTAAAGTTACTACCGATTACCTGTTAGGATTATCTGATTCGCCAAATTTAACAGCAGACCAAGATTTACAACTTACAGCAGAAGCTCAAGAAATTCTTCAAATCATAAATGAACTACCTGAAGAAAAACGAAAAAAGGCATTAGAACAACTAGAAATGTTTGTAAACTACGAAAAAGCAAAAGGGAATATTTAACGACAAAAGACTATCCAAGAGTAGATAGTCTTTTTACATTGCTTTTTCTCTTTTAGGTTCACTTAAACAAATAGATAATAATGTCTCTTTTGGGTTATCTTCTTCTTGTAGAAGTAATAAAGCTTGTTTAATCAGATTAACTTCCCCTTCTGCATTTTTCATCTTCTCTTATCCCCTTATCATTTTGTTATTTTTTTACATAAATTTCTTTTTTGTTCGTACACCTAAAAAGGAAATTTCCCCTAAAACTACAAATGACATCGCCTAAATAGACGATGTCATTTTAAATATATATGTAAACCTTAATTGCGTATCTTACCAACCGCCACCAGGATCAACCATCATTTTCTGAACTACTGGTTTTGAGTCATTTGTACTAGGCTTTTCTTTCGCAGAATCAGTGTTAACAACTAGTGTAGCTGCTAATAATAGTGCAGGAATAATTGTAATTAACTTTTTCATCTTATCACCTCTTTCCATTGTTAATTATACCAAATATTCAAATTAAACCCAAGTAAATTTTCGGTAAATTCGAATAAAATATATTTCCTGATTTTTGACACATTAGGAGAGATTGTTTCAGTAACTCTTCTCTTTTAGTTCCTTGATATGTTAAAGCCAAATATGCGGTCTGTATGTCCGTTAATTCACCAGTGGCACTTTTTATTTGATTTAACAATTCTCTTGCTCCTGTTGTGTTACCTTGTCTAATCATTAAATATGCCATTTCGCCTTGGTGAACAACATCTGAATCACAAATTCCTTTGTCATGATGAATCTTTAAAAATGATAATGTATGTTGCACCATTTTTTTCTTTTTCTCTATACCTTTAACCTTTCTATCACCAATCAATTGTAAAGTTTTCTCTAGGTAATATTTTGAGTTCTCATATTCACCTGCTGAGAAAACGTATGATTCACCTAATTTTAAGTATGCATTTACTTTTGGAAAAGAAAAAAAGTTATCCCACTCAAGATCATCTATTAATTTAATACAAACGCTCCTTGCTTCATCTACTTCTCCGCCTTGCAATGAAGTAACTGCAATCGCTTCTCTATAACGTAATTTGAAGCACTCACGAAGATACTTATTACTAATTTCATCAATTTTAGTTTCCAATGATTTCAGACGCTCATTTAAAGCTGTATAATTTCCTGTTTGATATTGCGCTTGACATAATAAAATTTCAGTTAACACTTCCATCTCCGTTGTTTTTACGGATTTACTTTCTACATGCAACGCTTTATGATACTGTTTGGCATTCAGTTCACCGATATATCGTTGATAAATAATTAGGTAAACTCTAGCGAATTCTTTATTTTCAGACACCTTAGACTGTAATTCACTATTTATTACTCCTATCAATAGATCGAACTTGCCTCTTAAAGCTAAGTCCTCCATCGCTTCGCGTAAATTCTCTGATTTCGGATTTGTGACATCGATATAATTCTTTAACATATTCCCTTGTACCTGTATTCCTTTGTTTAATAGGATGATTGTTTTAGAAAGAAAACCAAAACTAATATCTGTGTTACCTTTAAATACTTTTGTAACAGTACTTGGCTTAACACCCCAATGATCTGCCAGTTTGTTTTTTCTGATACCAGCTACACATAATTCTTTTTCAATTTGACCTAGAGCTTTCCACATGTTTTGTCCCCCTTGTTGGAACAAGACACACTTCCCTATCATGAAAACGCACCTTAATGATGAATCACATCCAAAAGCTGTGTTATACTAGCCGTATACGTTACGTAGACTCGTAACCGAAAGGCTCATGGCAAATGTTTTCCCTACTTCTATTAGGGTTAAACGGTGTAAACGTGTTCCCAGCACAGTTACACACGCTATGGGTCTTTTTCGTTCCGTTTGATTTCTTAAAATCAGTTTATCACAAGATTTGGAATTTTTAGTGCAACGATTGTACAACAAGGTTGAGAAATATTTTCTCAACCCATTGATAATATTTATAACATTTTATTTAATTTTTGAGTTTATTACAATCAATTATAGTGGATAATGAAGAATTTACCTATAATTTTTTGTATGGATACATTATCTTATTTTGCTACAAATATAAAATTACTACGTGAGGAACGTGGTTTAACACAGCAACAATTAGCAGATAAAATGACCCTATCTCGCAGTCGAGTAAATTCACATGAAAATGCTATATCAGCACCTGACTTTGACACTCTTGTGCAATATGCAAATTTCTTTGATGTATCTACTGACTTCTTGTTAGGTTTAACTGATGAAAGACGTACTTATGCACCGACGGATCAGATCGGATATTTATATACTTCTTTATCAGATATCTTAACGAATTTAACAGTAGAACAACAAAATGAAATTACGAAAAATTTGATGCGTTATGCCCGTTTCCTCAAAAACGATGTAAAAGACTTCACATAACGTGAGGTCTTTTACTTTTCTTTATTTTACCACAAAACAGAACGTTCGTTCTCTTTGTTTTTAAAAAAATATTGAGAAAGTTTTAAACTACATTCCTCCTGGATCTTGAGTATGACCAAGAGTTCCCGGATCAGCATATCCAGCACCACCACCTGGTCCGGCTTCACTATTCTTTTGAGTGTAATTCCATCCACCCGGATCTTTTGTATATGTATTTCTCATGGCTTCTTCCCTCCTTCCAGATTTGAATCTACAATTATTTTAGCTCACATGTTCTGCATCTGTAAATTCACTATTTCACTATTTTGGAATTTTGTAGGATTTCATACTTTTATTTTTGAATTAAATATATTAATATACATATAATTAGTTATAAGGAGTAAATTAAATGAATCAAATTGACTTTAGTTCTATACAGGCACCAGTTAATCTACTCGCTATGCAGGCAGCTATTATGGTCCTTGCCATGATAATTACCGGTAGCTTAGTTTACTACATGCTGTTAAAAATCCATACCCCAAAAACGTTTGCTAGTGTGATTGCGACGGTGTGTACTTTGGTAGTTGCCATTAAAACAATTACAATTCTGTTTACATGAGAACAAAAAAAAGAGCCTTGATGGCTCTTTTTATTTTAACCTCTTTAAACTGTCGTTAACTTTTTTCTTTCATTCACCTCAAAGTTAAATCGATTTTTTATCATCGCATTAATTTGGGGTGTCGAATTAGAAAAACCTAAATGTTTTCTAATGAAATCAAAATCATTATCATTTAACAGTTCAATGAATGCAGTGTTAACAAAAGATGAATTTAATGCTGTTACTCCCTTAAACGATACTACCGCTTTCTCATTTTGAGCAAACGCTTTTCTAATTAAGTCTTGAATTATTTTACCGTCGTCATTCGAATAGCAGCGTGCTACATGATCTAATACATTAATATTTACCATTCGAAATCCTCCTCATCTAATATAATATTTTCTATATTATCGGCCTTTAATTTAATTTGTATTAAAGTACCTGGATAATATGACGATGTTATACTATGTTCTACCTCAACATCATTTTTTCCTGCTTTACAAGTAAGTATACCATGATTAGAGCGAATATACATTTCTCCGCCATTATCTCTTACAACGTTTGCAACTAAAGTGGCTAATCCAACTCCTCTATTTCTAGGAGTGCTTCTTGTTGAAAAACCTTCTTGTATCGCTAACGCCAAAGCTTCACCATCATTCAAAGAAGGTCGTTTTTGTTTAATGTTATGTGGAATACCTACTCCGAAATCTGAAATAGCAATATGTACAGTATTTTCATTATCCTTATTCGGGTAGTGTTGCGCGAAAATACAACCAGACTCTTCCTGTGCGTGATCTTTGATGTTGTTAAAAATCTCTTCCATAGACACCCTTATATCATCGACCGATTCAATGGTTACCTCTAATCTATTCGCTAACCATTGCGAGAATCTCATTCGTAAGAATTGATAACTGTCCGCATATTTAACTAAATTTAACGGCATTGTTGTTCGACGTAAACACGATTCTTCTCGTAGTTTTTCTCCAAGATATTGTTCAAAAAATAGTGAGTCATCTAGATACTTAAGAGCATCTCGATCGTCTATTTTTCTGGGTAATGTCAACTTACATGTAACTCCATTTTTTGTTAACCATTCAAACAAATTCCCTAACACGGTTACTCCTGTCGGTTCAATAAATCCTAGTGTTCGGAAATTGAATGTAATTTCACTATCCTTCGGTTTTAAATCATGATCGATAACTTTTTCTAACAAATCATACATTGATTCGCCCAAAAATCTTTTTGGCATAAGGACTTCCATGCTTAAAAACTCACCCCATCTTTTATATCCTGTACATTAAACTTATGTACTTTATGTCTATTTCTATTATATCGCTTTTGTCGAATATTGGAAGGGGGTAGCGACAGTATATTGTATAACGAACAAATTATTTATCCCTCTTACAAAAAGTTACAATCATATCCTATAACTGAATTTGTTCATATATGGTAAAATGTATCCATCGCTGATATGTCCAACTATGTAATTTCCATAGCAGCAAAATTACAACTAGACTTATACAACATGAATCAATATAAGATGAAGGAGTGTATAAATTGAGAGGGCATGTCACTAAAAAGGGAAAGAAATGGTACATTGTGGTTGATAACGGTGTAAATCCTATTACAGGAAGGCGAAAACAGAAATGGATTTCCGGTTATGATAGAAAGAAAGATGCACAAGCTGATCTTTCTAAAATACTCGTAGAAATGCAAGAAGGCTCATATATTGAGCCCACTAAAATGACAGTACGTGAATTCTTTATTCAATATCTTGCTGCCAGAAAGATAAACCTTAGAGAAACCACGTACTATAATTACCGAAAACATATTAACAATCATATTATACCAAAACTCGGTAATATTCCAATGCAAAAGTTAAAAGGGATCGACCTCGAGAGGTTTTATAGTTCTTTGTCAGAAGGAATGAAACCTGTCACAGTTCGTAGCATTCATCAAATCGTGCGAACTGCACTAGCTTACGCTGTACGCCATGAAATTGTAAAAAAGAATGTAGCTGATGTCATTAGCCCACCTACTGCTGGTGCTGATGCAAGAACGGTTAATACATGGACTGAAGAAGAAGTTCTTCTTTTTTTAGAGAATGCAAAAGAAAGTCGTTATTATATCGCTTACCTTCTTGCAATTACGTGTGGAATGCGTAAAGGTGAAATCTTAGGGCTTCAATGGAAGGATATTGATTTTGAGAGAAGAACTCTATCAGTTAACCGTTCCCTCTCTCATATCACTAAAGAATTCCATGAACCTAAAACATCTTCAGGAAAAAGATTAATTGTTCTGCCTGAAATCACTTTACTGGCTCTCCAAGAGCATCTTCTGAAAATAAATGAAGAAAAAGAGCGATATGGTGAAGGCTATAACGACTATGATTTGGTTTGTCCGACATATAACGGTAACCCATGTAATTTCAGAAGTTTGACACAGCTCTGGAAAAAGCTTATAAAGAAAAGTGGAGTTCCTGATATTCGGTTCCATGATTTAAGGCATACCCATGCAACATTAATGTTGAAACAAGGTATACATCCGAAGATCGTAAGTGAACGATTAGGACATAAAAAAGTAGGTATCACACTGGACACCTACTCGCATGTTGTACCAGGGCTTCAAGAGACTGCGGTGGATCAGTTTGCAAACGAATTATTCGGGAAAAAAAATTCTCGTTAGAATTTCGTTAGAAGTTTTCGTTTCCAAACAAAAACAACACCTAAATTATTCCAAATATTATAAGTGAAAAAGGAGCAACAAAACATGAGAGAAATCAAGTCTGACAAGGAATTCAAAGACATCATCGCAAGCGAGGAGCCAGTAGTTGTTAAGTTCTTTACTACATGGTGCCCAGATTGCGTGCGTATGGACAACTTTATCGGAGATGTAATGGAAGAGTTCAATAAGTTTGAATGGTATTCTATTAATAAAGATGAGTTCCCAAATATCGCTGAAGAGTATCAAGTAATGGGTATTCCAAGTTTACTTGTATATCAAAATGGTGAGAAGCTAGGCCACTTACATAGTGCTAACGCAAAAACTGAAGAGCAAGTTACTGAGTTTTTAGAAGCATACTAAGATAAAAACCCTCTGAAAAATATTTTCTAGAGGGTTTTTTATTTTTTCCAAATCAGCTGTCAGAAGTGTACATATTTGTACTCCCTTCTCCTTCCAGGGTTATACATAGATCTAAATCGCTTGCATACCCTAACTTTGCACTTTACAACATATTTTTCCTTCACGAAACTTTGTTATCCACTTCTTAAAAAGCTATAAAACGTCAACAATGTTTGTATAGACCCACACGACTTTCGTTTGATACTCTATTTATAGAAAGAAATTCCTTGTAGAAAGGTGAGTGATTAAAATGGATACTCTTTCTCATAAAGAAGCTGATAAAGGTGCTATTGTCAGCATTTTGGCCTACATATTTTTATCCTCTATGAAAATCATCATCAGTTATATTACCCTCTCTAGCGCATTACGTGCTGACGGTTTAAATAACTTAACCGATATCGGTGCTTCTTTAGCGATATTAATTGGTCTAAAAATCTCTCGGAAACCTCGTGATCCAGATCATCCATATGGGCATTCGCGTGCAGAACAAATTGCATCACTTGTTGCTTCTTTTATTATGGCAACGGTCGGATTAGAAGTTGTTATTAGTGCCATTCAATCTTTTTTAAATCCGAAACAAGCAGCACCTAATGTACTTGCTGCATGGGTAGCTTTATTTTCTGCTGTCGTTATGTACTGTGTGTATTTGTATACGAAAAAGATTGCAGCACGAACAAGAAGTAAATCATTAGAAGCAGCTGCAAAGGATAATTTATCAGATGCCCTCGTAAGTATCGGTACAGTAGTAGGCATTGTCGGTTCACAGTTCCAAATGCCTATTTTAGATCCTATTGCCGCTTTAATTGTCGGTCTTATTATTTGTAAAACTGCATGGGAAATTTTCGTAGAAGCTTCTCATATGTTAACGGATGGAATCGATCCAGATAAGATGGAAGAGTATGCTGATGCGATTGAACATATTGGTGGCGTGGAAAACATCGTTGATATTCGCGCTCGTATGTACGGGAATCAAACGTACGTTGATATTACAATTGAGGTAGATGCTCGTATGGATGTTGGAGAAAGTCATTGTATTACTGACAACATCGAGGCTATGCTTCGGAAAAAGTTTGGCATTTATCATGCGCACATTCATGTTGAGCCAATGGAAAAAGAACCTATTATGACATAGGTTCTTTTTTAATGAACGTTTTATGAAATATAACACATAAAACGAGCCAGCTACCGCCAGCTGCCCATCCTGCTAATATGTCAGATGGATAGTGAACGCCAAGATATATTCGGCTAACTGAAATAGATAATACAACAAAGCTCGCTATAAAAATAATCAACAATTTTTTATGCAACGTAATACGTTCTTCTGTAATCGTGACGTATGCAATAAATCCTAAAAAAGCAGTAGCATTCATCGTATGACCGCTCGGAAAACTATATCCAGTTGCAGTAACAAGCTGCGACACATCAGGTCTTGCTCGCTCGTACCATAGTTTAAGCATACTGTTTAAATAACGAGATCCATAATAATTAATTGTTAGAAGTAATGCGCTAAGCAACTTTTTTCTAACGAGAAAATACATTACAAGAATAATGAGTAACGGAAAATATATTCTTTTGGAACCGATAAACGACACCCAAGTAAAGTAGGCTGTCAAATAATCGTTTCGAAAACTTCGAATAAAATGCGCGACTATATTGTCAAATTTCTCAATACAAGCGGTATGATACGAAAGTGATAATACGACAAAACAAATGAGTAGCGTTGAACTTAACAAGTATAAATGTCGATATCGTTTCACATACATAACCTCACTATGCAAAAAAATGGAGCGGTTGTTTTAGTTTTCCTCTCCATTCCTTTTTTATGCATAGTTTATTTAAAAATATAATTGTTAATTGTTTCTTTCATCATTGGAATATCTTCATTCGTTACTGTAAAGCGCATCACTTTCTCATCAAGATCAAGTGCTTCTGCAAATAAACCTGCTAATCCACGAGATTTTCTGTCTACTTCCATAATAATCTCTAGGCGATCGTAAGCACTTGGTAAAATTAATAATTCTAGTTCATCTAATTTCCCATAATACTGTCCAGAAACAGGAACAAACTCAAATTCTTGTGCAAATGGAACTTGCTTACGTAATCGATACGGTAATTCTTCACATTCTATATGACGCGCTTTAAAACCTAATTGATTCACACTTTCTAACACACTATTTAATAGTGCATTTGGCAACACTTGAATGTAATCACGATCACTCGGATCTATACTACGTTTAATATCAAGGCCTGTGTGAACCCAAACTGTTTTCATTCCAAGAGTAAGCGGTGTTTCAACTGGCATTTTAAATGAAAATGGAATTTCTCTTTTTTCATTCGGCTCAACAGAAAAAGGTTCTGTTAAACGAACTCGCTCTAAATCATATGTTGTTGTTATTTTTTTATCATCCACTTCTCGAATATACGATGTTGATAGCGTTAAGTAAATGCTTTCAATTTGTTGGCTGACGGAACCTCCAGTTATGTGAACCTTTCCGTATATCTCTTCACCAACAATATACTCATCTTTTTCAAGAACTGTATCTACTTTTGCATTACCGATACCAACGCTTGCTAAAAACTTTTGAAACATGGATCCTCCATCCTTTCTAAAGCAAAAGCTACATCTTTTTTTAAATCTTGTACATTCTCATAGTACGGCGTTTTTATTTGTAACATACGCATCAACATTTCACGGTTGTAATTTTCCAAAGTTAATTCGTCATACCATGGTTTTTCATATTTCTCATTAGATTCATAGCCTGCATATAATAAAAATAATGAGAAATGACCAAGCGCATAAAAATCGCTACGAAAGTGAACTTCTCGCATCAAAGCTTGTTCACCTTCATACGTTGTAGCTCGTTCATCACCCTCACCTTTCAATTTCGCCAACCCAAAATCAATAATACTAATTTGGTTTTCTTTCATTAATATGTTTGGAATGCGTAAATCTCGGTGAATAATACCTTTACTATGAAACACTGATACAATTTCTAATATTTCATATAAAATTTTTAAAACTTCACGTTCTGTATATACATGTCCATCTAAGAAAATATAATCTTCAAAATTTTTACCAGGCATATATTCCATCACAAAAAAGCTTTTTTTCTCCCATACGAAATGATCATATAAACTAGGAATTGCATGATGATTTAATGTTTGTAAAATCATTTTCTCTTGTTCAAATGATTTTCTACCAGACTCATATCTTTGTTTACTTTGTCTTAATTGTTTTAAGACTTTATATCTATTTATTTGTAAATCATTAACGACATATGTAACCCCATAACTACCCATTCCAATTACTGATTCAATTTTATAACGTTCTACAACAATTGTATTTTTTCGCAGTGGTCTATCAAATAAAGCTA
Source organism: Bacillus sp. FSL W8-0519 (assembly GCF_038005585.1). Lineage (NCBI taxonomy): Bacteria > Bacillati > Bacillota > Bacilli > Caryophanales > Bacillaceae > Bacillus > Bacillus sp. FSL W8-0519. The sequence goes on along the minus strand of NZ_JBBOTL010000001.1, from coordinate 2,242,999 downwards.
GTATACGACGCCATTTCATCAACTACTTGAAAAGAAGCTACGGCTTTTACGTTTTCTTTTATAATGATGATGCCCATAACCAGATGAACGTCGTTTATAATCGCTACTTGAATAAGAGCGACCTCTATGGCGATAATCACTACTAGAATACGAACGATATTTTTTCTTTCCTAATAAAGAATCAATAATTTTTTTGAACATCCCTTCACCTCTTGAGTAAAATTTTCTTTTAATTATACCAAGTATTGCTGGCTACATTTGTGACAAGTTTGTAAAGAGTAAAAAACGACGAGTTAAGCCCGTCGTTACTTTCACTCATCCTCTTCATCAAACACTTCATCAATCATACATTTCTCTAATAAATACTCAAATGTAATATCTGCGAGATCTTCAATTTCTTCTCGTTTTGGGACGTATCCTCTTTCAATTAGTTGCTCATAAAAAAACTCCGCAATCTCTTCCGTATCAATTACGACTTCAATTTCCTTCATGAGCATCACTCCTTTATTTCTGTTTTATGAAAAAATCTCAAAAATATGTATATGAGATTAGAAAAATAGTTTTTCTTTTTTATAGGTCATATCCTTTGGACAAGGTGCATACGATGGTAGTACAAGCTATCAAAAAGGGGGATATAATTATGGAATATCAATACGAGGTAAAGCAAGAAGTAGGACAAACAAAAGAAGAGTTCATGCATGAAGATCAATGGGCAGACTCTCTTATTAAATGGCTTTTTATTTTTTTAATAATTGTAGGCATACCTTATACTGCATATGTTGTTGTTCAATTCATTCTCTCTTTCTAGTTAACTATTTTTTCTCTGTCAATTTAACTAAATAATTATGAACAACATCCATAACAATTTTGTATTCTTCATCTTTAAATGTATCAAATAACAATTGATAATCGTTATAAATATCAAGTAATCCATCAATGATTTCTTGACGATTTGTCTTAACACTCACTTTTTTCGAGTTGTTAATTGACTTTAATTTTCCTAAATCTAATTTATTCATACCTGCTTTATCTTGTTTCATTTTCTTCAAAATTGCATTTGCCGTTTGAGCATTGGCAAGTAACGTTAAATCTGACTCATCCGCTTCTAACCATTCACCATCCGTAATTCGTGACAGTTCATATATTGTATCTTCCCATGCATCATTTTTATATCTCCATACTTCTGTACGAAAACCAACAATACGGAAAACATCTTTATCATATCCTGTTACTTGCACGAGATCACCAAATGTGAAATTATAGTTTAATTCAATCCACTCAGTTTCACCTTTTTTCATATCTTGCTCTGTAACGTGCTGCAATGTTTGCTCTACGTAAAATCCATCGTGATTATTGACTTCGTATACGTAAACTCCATCTAAAACCTTCATATTTGTGATTTTACCAACGGTTCCATATAGCGTAATCACGACTATGTCCCCTACGTTATATTTAGGTTGCTTTTTCCTTGCCATCTATATCTCTCCTTTTTTTGACGTCGTGATTTTGATAACAGTATATGCAACCTACTTAAAAACGCTTATCACAGAAGCGTATATTCATAAATTTTTTCAATAAAAAATATCATCATATGAAAATTTATTTACAACGTAAAAAAAGCTAGCAAATAGACTAGCTTCATGTCGAAAAAAGTTCATATAGTTTTTATCTATCTTGTATGTATAAATCCCACGCTTCATCAAATATAGACATACTTTCTAGCATTCCACTTAGCTCTAAGTATGAACTAATTTCATCGTAATCTTCAGATTGCTTCGGAAAACTTAAATCATCATACATTGCCTCTGCTAAATTCGATATTTCATTACTAAATAAAGCTGCACGATGCTTCATCATATAGTGGTAAAATGTCTTTTTCAAAAATATTCCCTACCTTTCTAGCTTGGGTACATTATACAAGGCAAAAAAGAAAAAAACCAGCATAAAAGCTGGTTAAAAGTCGAAATAATTTCTTTTTAATAGACGTGGTCTTCCCATTAATTCTTCATATGTTAGTTGTTTTGGTAAGTCTTTCGTATAAATTAGAAACAATTGATCTTCTATTTCTTTCACTGTTTGATCTGATTGATAGTCCATACCACATGAGGAACAAGAAATGCATGGTGTCTCTTGGATTTCAATGGCTTTCGTACCATCTGGTAATTCCCAATATACAGTATTTAAGCTTTCTTTTGCTTCTGTACTGTCACACCACATACAATTCATACTGCATCACCCTCAGTTTTTTTGTCGTTTTCTTCTAATTTAGCCATTTGTGCTTGATATTTTTTATCTTTCAATTGGTCGCGCTTATCACGTTTATCTTTTAATGTTGCATGCGTTTCATTATCCTCATAGTCTTTACGACGGTTCATACGCTGTAAATCGTCTGGAACAAGATTAAATTTCTTATCACTCATAAGGCCTGCGATACCAACATCTGAACGTTTTTCTTCGTAGTTTGGATAAATTTCTTTAAAGTACCCTTCTGCTCTTCCTGGAATGTAGCTTTCTGGCTCTGGATACGTTGTAATAACACCTTCAAAGTTACGAAGTACAACTTTATCTGCACTTTGCGAGATTAAATAGTTTGGTTGAAGCGCAATTTTACCGCCTCCTCCTGGTGCATCAACAACGAATGTTGGTACTGCATAACCAGACGTATGTCCGCGTAAACCTTCAATAATTTCAAGACCTTTAGAAACTGGTGCACGGAAATGACCAATACCTTCCGATAAGTCACATTGATAAATATAATATGGACGTACACGGATTTTTACTAAGTCATGCATTAGTTTTTTCATAATTGGAACACTGTCATTAATACCAGCTAAAATTACTGCTTGGTTTCCGACTGGAACACCAGCATTCGCTAACATTTCACATGCTTTTTTCGATTCTTCAGTAATTTCAATAGATGTATTGAAATGTGTATTTAACCATACTGGATGATATTTTTTAATAATGTTACATAAGTTTTCTGTAATACGCTGCGGGAATACTACCGGCGCTCTCGTTCCGATACGAATAATCTCAACATGCGGAATCTCTCGTAAATTTTTTAATACATATTCTAAAATTTTATCGTTAATAAGAAGACCATCACCACCAGAGATTAATACATCTCGTACTTGTGGTGTTTCACGAATGTAAGCAATTGCATCATCTAATTGTTTCTTCGGCACACCCATTCCAATTTGTCCACTAAAACGACGGCGTGTACAGTAACGACAATACATAGAACATTGATTCGTTACTAAGAATAGTACGCGGTCAGGATAACGATGTGTTAACCCTGGAACTGGTGAATCTTCATCTTCATGAAGCGGATCTTCTAAATCATATTTTGTTTTATATAACTCTTCCGAGATCGGTACAGATTGCATCCGAATCGGACAGCGTGGGTCATCAGGATTCATTAACCAAGCATAGTACGGTGTAATATTTAACGGGATCGTTTTCGTTGAAATTTTAACGCCCTCTTCTTCATCAGGTGTTAAGTTAATCACTTTCTTTAAGTCATCTAACGTTTTGATCGTATTCGTTAATTGCCAAACCCAATCATTCCATTGCTCTTCAGTAACATCTTTCCATAATTCGATATCCTTCCAGTGACGATTTGGTTTGTATACATCATGTAACATTGCTATTCCCCCTTTTTATACGCTCATCCTTTATATAAGCAATAGTTATGCCAACTTTACTTTATTGATAAGTAAACGTACGGATAACCCTATTATATAAGCGAAAAAAATATTTTTAAGCACTGTATGAAATCCATACATACTATCATATTCATTACTTTTTATATATGTAAACGCTCTTTTATTGGTGCAAACACACAAAAACCGCCAATTATTCGGCGGTTTTGTCGTACTTACTCAGTTTATATTGAAGCGTCTGACGAGGGATACCTAACATTTTTGCAGCCTGTAATATATTCCCTTCTGTTTCAATTAACGCTTGATCTATTAATTTTTTTTCCGTTTGATGAAGTGCTTCTCTAAGAGGCAATATGCCCTTCTTCTTTGGAAAACTCTCTTTCCGAAATGTACGCGGTAAACAATTGGCTGTTAATGTATTCCCTTCTGCAATAATGACAGCATGTTCAATCGTATGTTTTAACTCTCGAACATTTCCAGGCCATTGGTAAGCTTGTAGTCTTTCTTTCGCTTCCTTATCCATTTGAAGTACACCTTTTTTATAACTTTTATTATATTCTTTCAAAAAATAAGACGCTAACAATAATACATCCTCCGTTCTTTCACGGAGCGGCGGAATATATAATGAAAAGACATTTAATCGATAGTATAAATCAGTGCGAATTTTATTCTCTTTTAAACATATTTCTGGTGGCTGATTCATTGCGGTAATAACGCGAACATCTACTTTTCTCGTCTTATTATCACCAATACGACGAATAACACCATCTTCTAATACACGTAGCATTTTCGCTTGTAAATCGAGTGGCATTGAATTCAGTTCATCTAAAAACAATGTCCCTCCATCTACAAGTTCAAATAATCCCGCTCGTTCAATTGCCCCCGTATAACTACCTTTCGTCGTTCCAAACAATAAACTTTCTAATAGAGACTCTGGCAAAGCTGCACAGTTTTGTGCAATAAACGGCTTGTTCTTCCGCTTAGAGGCTTCATGAATCGCTTGTACAAATAATTCTTTCCCTGTTCCTGTTTCCCCATATATTAAAACATTCGCATCAGTTGGGGCTACTTTTTGTGCTAATTCTTTCGTCTGTTTAAACCGAGCATCATTCGTCACGATCGTCTCAAATGCAACATCCTTTTTGACCGCTTTTTTTCTAGATGACCGCTTTATTTTCGACTGCAAATCGACTATTGTATCGGTAAGTTTTTGTACTGTGGAATAATCTTTTGCAATTTCAACAGCTCCAGCAATATTTCCATCTATGAAAATAGGTAACGTCGTATTTACTGTACAAATGTCTTCCCCATTTAAGTTTTGATAATGCTGCACTTGATGAACGATTGGCTTTTTTGTATCTAATACTTTCATCAACGTACTTGTTTCCCTAGATAAAGAAGGAAACGCTTCTAACAAATGTTTACCTAACACTTTTTCAATTTTTGATCCATCGTGTTTTGCAGCTACAGTATTATAGAAAATTGTAATACCATTTTCATCTACTGCGTGTATAGCCTCATCAATACTGCCCAAAATCGCCTCAATGACTTCTTGTGTCGAAACTGCTAGCAATGTCATCCCCCCTCTTGCCGAAAATCCAGCAAATACTATGCCGAATTTCCGGCATACCTATGTGCGATTATAAGCATGACGATTCCGTTCTATTTTTATAACGTACTATTTAGACAAATCTTTTACCCATATATTCATATCTTCTAGCTTATCAAAAATGTAGCAATTGTTCGCCAATCTTCCTGTATACGTATAGCCTAACTGATGAAAGGCTGCGTTCATTCCGAAAGAAAGCGATCGAGCAATTGTATAAGAACAGAAAATCGATTTTTCTTGAAGTTCTTCTTCTAACTTAATTAATAAACTTTTCATAAACCCATGTTTACGATATTCGGGTAAGGTCGCACAATTTGTTAATTCTGCATTTCCTTCTTTTATATTCATTTCTGCAGACGCTGTACTAATTATTTTCCCCTCGAATTCATACACATAGTAAATTGTATCGTCTTCTTTCATCGTTTGTTTTACATATCTCGCTTCGTTTAAAGGAGTTGGATACACTTCAAATACTTCTCCAAAGACAGCTGCTAATTCTTCTGCGTCCTCTTCTGTCGCTTTTCTTAATAGGAATTTTTCCGGAACTATTTTTTCCTTTACTTCTTTTGCTTTTACACCGCTTAAAATGGTATCTTCCTCAGCCCAATGAATACTATTTCGTCTTTCATCATTATTAAATTTCACGAAGAAGTATGCATCGTGACCTTGAAAATAATGTGGTATTGTTGCTTCTAATAAAAAACCGAAAGAGAGCCATGTTGAAACATGCTCTCCCTTTCCTTTAACAATACATTTAGTGAAAGAATGTTTCTCTGTTAATTCGTCAATTGTTTGGATGATTCTCTCAATATTTCCTGTGTAGTGGTCTACTCGAATACGTTTATTAAAATAGTCCAAAACGCCTTCTACTGTATAGCCATTCGTCTGTTCTCTAAAAGATTCATAGTATTTCATTTTTTCACCTCACACCAATCTAGTAATGTACATGCAATAATTTTTGCGGCAGCTATCATTTTATCAACTTCTATATATTCGTTTGGATAATGCGCTACTTTCGTTTCTCCTGGGCCAAATACTATCGTTGGTACACCTGCGATTTGTGTAAATAAACCTCCATCAGTCCCCCACGGTGATGCTTCAATAATCGGTTTGTTCCCTTCGATTTCAACAAAGTTATGTTCAAGCGTTGTAATTAACTCATGATTTTCTTCTAGTTCACCTGGAACCCATCTTGCTCCAAACCATTCCACTTCTACAGGATTTTCAACAAACCAATTGTCCACATCATTTAATTTAGCGATCCAATTCTCGAACTCTTCTTTTGCTGCCTCTATAGTCTCATTCGGCGCAATACCGCATCTTCCTTCTAAAATTAACGAATCAGGAACAGAACTTGGCCAGCTACCGCCTTCAATTTTCCCAATATTAATTGGAATTGGGATCGGGATTCCTTTAAATAATGGATCTGTAATTCGGTCATTTCTCTTCTCTTCCAACTTTCTCAAATGATCTATAACAAACATACTTTTTTCAATTGCACTTACTCCTTCATAACGCGTCCCACCGTGTGCTGCTTTCCCTTTCACATGCAGACGAAACCACATGGATCCTTGTTGTTTCGGGAAAAACTTCATATTTGTTGGCTCCGGAATAATAACACCATCTGCTTTATATCCTCGTAATATAGTTGCTAATGTTCCTGCTCCGCCACTTTCTTCTTCTATTACACTTTGAAAATAAATATCTCCTTTTAATTCAATACGAGATTCAATAATTGCTTCCATCGCAAGCATTAATGCGACATTGCCGCCCTTCATATCTGTCGTTCCACGACCATATATACGATTTCCTATTTTCTCACCACTATAAGGATGATAGTCCCACTGATTCACATCTCCTTCTGGTACGACATCAATATGCCCATTTAATATCATAGATTTCCCGTCGCCGCTTCCTTTAAGGGTTGCCACAATGTTCGGGCTATCTGAAAAACTTGTACGCGGTGATACAAAATAAGGATGATCTTTCATTTTAGAAAATGGTGGCTCCCATATATCAAGATCTAAACCTAGCTCACGTAATTTTTCAATCACAATTGCCTGCGCACCACTTTCATCACCAGATACGCTCTTTTCTTGAATTAATCGTTTTAAAAATTTTACGCTTTCTTCTTCATGACTCTCAATATAATCACAAACTTGTTTTTTTAATTGCTCCATATATTATATCTCCCCTCATTCAATTACTAGTAAGTTAGAGCCAATTTTAAAATCCGCTTCTGTATGTTGTTTTATATCTTCCACTGTGTATGGGCTCATCAATTCTTGTAAAATAAGTCCATCCTGCGTTACTTCCATTACTGCCATATCCGTAATAATTAAATCTACGCATTGTTTTGAAGTTAATGGTAATGTACACTCCGAAACAATTTTTGCATTTCCGTATTTATCGACATGATTCATCACAACAACGACCCGCTTCGCTTTTTGAGCTAAATCCATTGCTCCTCCAATACCTGGAACACGTTTTCCTGGAACAATCCAATTTGCTAAATCACCATTCTCGCTTACTTGTAATGAACCAAGAATCGTTATATCTAGTAAACCTTTTCGAATCATCCCAAACGCTGTGCAACTATCAAAATAACTTGCTCCTGTAATAAGAGAAGTTGGCAAACCTGCTGCGTTACATAAATTTTCGTCTTCATTTCCTTTGCTTGGTGTAGGTCCCATACCTACAATTCCATTTTCTGCATGAAACATAACGTTTATATCGTCAGGCAAATGATTCGGTACAAGCGATGGTATACCAATTCCTAAATTTACAATCATACCATTTTGTATTTCTTTCGCTGCACGTCTAGCAATCTTATCTCTCACTTCTACGCCCATACCCATTTCCAATTCACTCCTTCCGACGGTACGATATAATTTACAAATACTCCTGGGACAACAATTTCTTCTGGATCTAAACTTCCCAGTGGAACGATTTCTTCTGCTTCTACAATCGTTATATCCCCGGCCATAGCAACGTGAGGGTTCATGTTACGAGCGCTCTTATCAAACACAAGGTTGCCGAACGGATCTGCCTTTTTCGCATATACAATCGCAACCTCAGCAGTTAATGCTGTTTCAACTAAATATGTTTTACCATTCATTTCAACAGTACGTTTTCCCTCTTCTACAATCGTATCAACACCTACATCAACTAATACGCCACCAAGTCCTACACCACCAGCGCGAATACGCTCTGCTAATGTTCCTTGAGGAGAAAACTCAATTTGTAACCTTCCTTCGTTTAGCTGTCTTCCTGCATTTGGATTTGATCCAATATGAGAAGTAATTAATGATTTTACCCTTTCATTCGTAACGAGACGACCGATTCCTACATCAGGAAATCCTGTATCATTTCCAATTAAATTTAAATTTGTAACTCCTTTTTCTAAAATGGCCTGTATTAAAGATGGAGGGGAGCCAATCCCCCCAAATCCTCCAAACATTAATGTCATATCATCGTGGAATAAAGAAATTACCTCCTCTATCTCTTTTAATTTACTGAATGTATTCGTAATAGTTGTCATGCGATACTATGCCCTCCTTTTTGCATCATTTCTTCAACACTTTTTGCAAAAATTGAAAGTAATTCATCTAACTCGGAATATGTAGTTGTCATTGGCGGTGCTACAAGCAGTGCGCTATCTTCTTTTCCTGCTTGCCCTGAAACAGCTTGGTATAAAAGAAGACCATTTTTAGCTGCAACCGAAATAAGTTCCGATGCTTTTGTAAACGGTTGCAATTCTACTCCAATCAGCAATCCTTTTCCACGCACATCAGCAATGATTGTCGATTGTTGCTGAACTTTCTGTAATCCTTTTATTAAATACTCTCCCTTTTCCGCTGTTTTTTCAGGTAGATTATGTTTCTCCATATATTCAATAACAGCTAGAGCTGTTGCTGCAGATAATGGATTTGCACTTAACGTATGTCCACTCATAACAGAACGCGATCCTCGTAAAATTGGCTCCATAACACGGTCACTTACAACCGTCGCTGCCATCGGTGTGTATCCAGCTCCTAAACCTTTACCAAGGGTCATAATATCCGGTTCTACACCCCAATGCTCCATCGCAAACCATGCACCAGTACGCCCAAGCCCAGTCATTACTTCATCAGCAATAAATAAAATATCGTAATGACTACAAATGTCTTTAATAACTTTATAATATTCTTTCGGCGGAACGACTGCACCTCCAGCTGCTCCAATAATCGGTTCAGCAATAAAAGCCGCAATATGTTCTGCTCCAATCCTTTCAATTGATCTTTCTAGTTCAGTCGCACAAGCAAGCTGACAAGTTGGATATACCTTTTGTACCGGACATCTAAAACAATATGGAGCTGGAATAGTTGGATAATCTTCTAAAATTGACACGAAACGTTGTCTACGCAGTGGATGCCCAGACATTGATAAGGCTCCCATCGTAATACCGTGATAACTCATCCATCGTGACAAAATTTTATGTTTCCCTTGAATACCTCGCTCTTGAAAATGTTGAATTGCAATTTTCATAGCTGTTTCATTTGCTTCCGTACCACTATTCACAAAAAAGCTCCAGTTCAAATCTCCTACACTTAAATCGCTTAATTTCTTCGCTAATTTTTCAGCTGGTTCACTCGTAAACTGTGATCTATAAACGAAAGCAATCTCCTCTGCTTGCTTTTTGATAACGTCCGCAATCTCCTTTACGCCATGCCCAATACCTGCCGTAATTGCTCCTGACGAGCCATCAAAATATTTATTTCCGTTTTGATCATACAAATAGACACCTTTTCCATGTGAAATCATTGGATATGGCTGACCAACAAGTGGTTTAATTAAGTAATCGCGCATAGCGCTCCCCCATTTCTCCAATTTGTATATATATATGAAGAAAATTGACGTTTCTTTCATAAAAAAGAACCCTCTGCGAAAGCAGTGAATTTATCAAAAAACTATTATAAAATATACAAATGAGTGCTAAATATCATTTTAAAAACAGAAAATTCAGAACTTGAATTAAAGACCAACCCTTATCTATACGCTCAAATAACCCTCCCTTATATAAAATTAACGCTTCACTAAATGTTTTTCTAACATAATGTCAGCTTCCCTCAAGTGCCGACATTGTGTAAACTTCGACGAAACTCCCTTTAAACTCCTTCCTGTTCTCCTACTTTATATTGCATATTTTTAAACAAATCTCGACAATTAATCCTACTAAATGCATAGCAATTATTTTAAAGAAATCAATATTTCACATACAACTCCATCCGTTTTATACAATAAAAAAAGAACCGATTAACCACATTAATCAGTTCGGCACGACGCTCTTTTATCAGTTAATACCGTCACTTGCTAACATAAATAGAAACAATAGTATTACAAAATCACAATTCATCCTACAGTATAAAGCACAAAACCATCCATAACTCCATTCACAATTCCTTGCGGGATATCCCCATCCCAAGGTTTCATTCCTTTCCTTAATTTCAAACTACCTTTCCTTTATAATTTATGTAGGACAATTATTACTTTGTATGTGTATTTGCCCATAATTAAAAAAATCCCTAGTTTCCTAAGGGTTTCAGGACATGGTTTCGACATGTGACATGTTATGCTCTCAAATTTTTCATTTCGAAATACACACTTCCTCTGCCAATATGGATGATATATTTTTGTATCCTCTAGAAAATTATAACTCTCGTTCACCTAAACTTATCTTATCCTTAAAAAATACTTATTATTAATTTTCAACCTTTCTCCTTTAAAAAACAATTTTTTCGCATAACCTCATTCTTGCTAAGCATATAGTTTTAATGATGACAAAGGAGGAATGTTCATGTCTCAACCTGAAATCGAAAAATATGGACAAGAAGCTGCACGTTACGAACAGCTCGCTCGTTACTATCAATTTCATAATCCCAAAAAATATGTAGAACTATATATGAAATATTATGATGCGCTTACGAATCTTGTACAGGCATACGAAAAAAGAAATTCACAAGAAGCTGCTTTACCATCGCACATAAGATTTTTTCACTCTGCTTCAAATACACCTGCCGTTGACATTTTAGTAAACGGGCAAAAGGTAATTAAAAATATTTCATTTAAACAATTTAGTCCTTATTTAACATTAGTACAAGGTAAGTACCGAATAGATATCGTTCCTATTGGAAATGAAACGCCCATCTTTTCAGCTTTAGTACCAATAATGGGAAATCACACTTATACTTTTGCCGCAATAAATAGTGATAATCATCTACAATTACAACCTATGCTTGATAATACTCATTTACCAGCAGGCCAGGCAAAAATACGCTTTGCACACTTTTCTCCTGATACCCCTGTTGTAAATGTAAGTTTAAAAGCTGGCGATCATTTATTTGAAAATGTACTCTTTAAACAAATAACAGATTTTTTAGAAGTTAGCCCTGGTACAGCGGATATAGAAGTTTCACTCGCAGATCATCAAAGTGTCTTACTAACTATACCGGATTTCAAAGTCGAACCGAACATTATTTATACAATTTCAATTTTAGGTTATTCAACGAAAGATCCTAAATTAGAAGCCGTTATACTTACGAATTAAAACAGTCTACACCATTCATTTGGTGTAGACTGTTTATTTTTGAAATGCAATTTGAAATTCTGTCCAATCATTATCTGAACGACACATGATGGACCCATTATGCTTTTCTACAATTTGTTTACATACAAATAACCCAATACCAGTTCCTAACTTTTTAGTAGTTACAAATGGTTCAAAAATCGTTTCTACATTTTCAGCTGGAATCATTGGCCCGTTATTTTTTATTACAATCCGAATCGATTGATCTTCTTCAAATACATCAATGATAATTTTTCGTTCTTCTTTCATTGATTCAAGAGCGTCAATTGAGTTCATTAATATATTTAAAAATACTTGTCTCACTTCACTCCGATAACCAGTAAGCGGAATTGGGTATGGCAAATTCTTTTCAATAGAAACATTTGCATTGACCAAACTTGGATATAAGAACTGTATAATGTCTTGAAACAAATCATTTAGCCAAAACCGTTCAGATTCAGTCCACATTTCTTTTTTCGATACGAGTAAAAATTGCGAAATGCGAAAATTTAATTGGTCTAATTCATGAGAAATAATATCTAAATACGATAAACTAGGATGGTCTGCCTTTAATAATTTGACAAACCCCATAATGGAAGTAAGCGGATTACGAAATTCATGTACAAAACTAGCTGACATTTGCCCTAAAATTGTCAGCCTTTCTTTATGTGTTTCGTTAATATATTGCTGTTTTTCCTCTAAATTTCTTGATATAATTTCCGAGTATTTTAAAACAGTGTAATAAATTAATTTGTCAAAACAAGTATGTATTTGGGCCATAATTGGTTTCAATTCACGTGCACTAACATCTAATTCACACATCGCTTCGAAAAGCTCATTTCTTCCTACATTTGCATTATAAACAAAATCACCTATATTCGCATCTGCTCCTGCACGTTCAATAGCAATTTTCTCGCATAATGGCTGAAGATAATTTATATCTTTTTCTTCCATAGTAAGTTCAATAATAAACTCTAATAAATCCTCTCCATTTTGAACTGCTTCTAGTCTAAATGGATCTTTATCGGAAATTATCATTTTGTTTTTCCAGTTCTCAACGAATTGGTGCCTGTTGTTTTTCAAGTGCGAACAAAATACTTCTTTAATATCCTTATCGATTGGAAAAACCTCCATTCCTCCATTTCCATGCGACGAACACCCTTTATATTTTGAATATTAACACAAAAAACATGATTCGTTAATAGATTATTGTCACATTTTGTTAATATGTGTTGATAAAATTTTTATAACTTTATTAATTGTTTAGATTGTTACATTCCATTTTCCTTCCTTTCATTCAAATTTTTTATATTCGATGCGACTTTTTTTGCATCCTGCTTCATTCTTTCGTACAATAGAAAAGGAAAGGTGTGAAAAATATGGTAAATAAAAATGTGGAAGATTATCTCCAAGAAGGCATTTACGGCCAAAAGCAAAACAAACCAGAAGAACGTAATATGTATTTAACTACATTACGTGAGCGTGTAGAAATCGCTTTAACTATCGGTCAAGTAATGCAAAGTAATGTATATTCTGAAGTAGCTAGTAGCATGCACTCTTCTCAATCATTACAAATATTCCTAAATGGCGGCATTGCTTACCCACATTTATCAAAATACATTAAATTAGCGAACGAAAAAAATGTTCCTTTTACAATTGTTCAAAATAAAGGTACAGAAACACCAATCGGTTTAGTATTATCTCATAGCACTGCTGTCGACAAAGAACAAATTTATGTAGAAGATGCTATTTTCAAACAAGAAATGAAGTAAAAGGTACACTTGATTAAATGAAATCATTCTAAGAAACGTCAAATAAACAAAAAAAACGAGTATGGAATCGTAAACATTTCCTACTCGTTTTTTTCGATGTTTAAGTTCTAGTTCCTTTATTTTTTAATACACACTAATTTCATTTCTGTCATTTCTTCGATTGCATATTTAATTCCTTCACGCCCCGTACCACTTTCTTTCACACCCCCGTAAGGCATATGGTCTACTCTGAACGTTGGAATATCATTTATCATGACACCACCAACTTCAAGCTCATCAATTGCACGCATAGCTTTAAACAAATTATTTGTAAATACACCTGCCTGTAGACCGTAACGTGAATGATTTACTTGCTCTATAGCCTCATCAAATTCTTTAAATGTATTTACTGTCATAAGTGGACCGAACACTTCTTGGCACTGTACAGATACATGCTCTGGAACATTCGTTAATACAGTTGGTTCAAAAATCCTTTCATCACGTTTGTTACCACCATACAAAACGTTCGCTCCTTCTTTAACTGCTTCTTGCACCCAGTTATCGATACGCTCGACATCTTTTTTCGAAATTAAAGCTGATACATCCGTTTCCTCAAGCAACGGATCACCAACAACAACTGTTTCCATCGCTTTCTGTAACTTAGATAAAAATTCATCCAGTCTCTCTTCATGTACAAAAACGCGTTGTACCGAAATACAAACTTGTCCATTATTAACAAATGCTCCCCATTTTACTCGTTCAATTAATTCATCTGTTAATTCAACATCTTCATCAATAATAACAGCGGCATTCGATCCTAGTTCTAACGTAACTCGCTTTAACCCAGCCTTTGCCTTAATTCCAAGTCCAACTTTCGGACTTCCCGTAAAAGTAATGGAAGCAACATCATCATTTGTAACTATTGCTTCGCCTACAGTTGAACCAGGACCAGAAACAATATTTAAAGCCCCTTTTGGCAATCCTGCTTCTTCAAATAGTTCAACTAATGCATAAGATGATAGAGGCGTTTGATCAGCTGGTTTTAATACAACTGTATTTCCAGCAGCAATTGCGGGGCCCACTTTATGTGCCACTAAATTTAATGGAAAATTAAATGGTGTAATAGCTCCTATAACCCCAATCGGTTTTCGTATTGTGTATGCAATACGCCCATCTGCACCAGGTGCCGCATCAAGTGGCAGTGTCTCACCGTATATACGCTTCGCTTCTTCAGCTGCAAATTTGTATGTCTGAACGGTACGATCTACTTCCCCCCTTGCAGCACGTATTGGTTTTGCAGCCTCTTTTGCAATAATTTCTGCAAATTCTTCTCTTCTTTCATCCATTTTTTGTGCGACTTTCTCTAAAATAGTCGCTCGATCATATGCAGATAATGTATTCATTTCTTTCATTGCATTTTTTGCGGCAGTAACAGCCTCTTTTACATCTTCTTCCGTTCCTTGCGCAATTTCCGCTAATGTTTCTTCAGAGTATGGTGCGTATAATGGTTTATACGTGTTTACAGACTTCCAATCTCCATTTATATATAAATGCTTTTTCATAATTCTTCCCCTTTCAAATATATGTATACAACAATACTTCACCTAGTGAAAGGTCTGACTTATTTCATTGTAACATAGCCCTTATTCTGCCAAAAACATTATGCTCAAAAAAAACTCTGCCATCTAGCAGAGTCTACGAACTAATTTGTTCTTGTAATGAAATTTGTTTTTCATCTTCTAAAATAACAATTGATTCTACAGTTTTTGTAACTTCTAGTCTCTTTATATAGTGTCCATCTAATTCTTTTACGCAAAACTTATAATTTTCGATTTCAATGAAATCCTCTTCGGCAATTTCTATATTCTTCGTTAAAATCCATCCACCTATTGTGTCAACACCATTATCATCAATCGTTAAACCTAATAACGTATTTACTTCACTAACAAGTACTTTTCCCTCTAGTATTGTTTTCGTTTCACTAACTTGTTGAATTTCTGGCTGTTCATCTGTATCAAACTCATCTTGAATATCTCCAACTATTTCTTCTAAAATGTCTTCAACAGTAACAAGTCCAGACGTACCACCATATTCATCTATCAATATAGCAATATGTGTTCTTTCTTTTTGCATTTTTAAAAATAAGTCGTGTATTGGGATAGAGTCGATAACTAAAATAATCGGCCTAATATATTGCTCTACTTTCTTATTACTAACCGCATTATGCTGCACAAAATCTGTGAAAATATCTTTAAAATTCACAAAGCCTATTACGTGATCTTTGTCGCCATCAACAACTGGATATCTCGTATATTTTTCCCGAGACATTTTTTGCAACGCTTCTTCAGCAGGCATTTCTTTACTTATAATATGCATCTCAGTTCGGGGTACCATTATCTCTTTTGCTATACGATCATCAAATTCAAAGATTTTATTTACATATTTATATTCAGACTGATTAATCTCTCCATTTTTGTAACTTTCTGAAACTAATAACCGTAATTCTTCTTCTGAATGAACTTCATCGTGCCCTTTCGGTGGTTTCAGCCCTAGCAACTTCGTAATTATTCGGGCTGATCCATTTAATAGCCAAATAAATGGAAACGCCATACGATAAAAGAAAGTTAACGGTTTAGCAACAAATAAACTCACCTGTTCAGCTTTTTGAATCGCAAATGTTTTTGGAGCCAATTCCCCTATTACAACATGCAAAAATGTAATAAACAAAAACACTAAAATTACAGCAAAAATATCTGCTAGTTGAGTAGAAATGTTCAAATTCACAAAAAATGTGTCAAACATTTGCTTTAACGCAGGTTTACCGAACCACCCAATTCCCAGTGCTGTAACTGTTATTCCTAGCTGACAAGCAGATAAATATTCGTCTAAGTTTGTAATGACTGTTTTGACAGATGTTGCGCGATTATTTCCTTCTGCAATTAAATAGTCAATTCTTGAACTTCGCACTTTAACAATTGCAAATTCTGCTGCAACGAAAAATGCCGTTAAGGCAATTAAAACAATCACTATACTTATACTATATATGTCCAAATACTTTTCCTTACTTACATTGTAAGCAAGGAAGCCACCTCCTACTTAATTTTATTCAAGTGAAGTAAGCATTCTAATACTCTAACAAAATTCTACATTAGCAACCACCTTTTTATATATTATATGCATACATAAAAAAGATATTTATCATTATGATAATCTAATTCATTTCCCTCAGTCAAATGATTCTAAATTTCAAGATAAAAACTTTTATATTCACGATATATTCTTCCTAGCTTCATTTCGTGAAAAAACACTTTCTTTGCCGATTCCACACTTCTTTTGTCACACTGGAAGGGAACTTACTTCATAGATCGAAATCATTCAACAGGATATATATAGGAGGGATTATTTTGGAATATAAAACACCATTTATCGCAAAAAAATTAGGTGTTAGCCCAAAGGCTGTTGTCCGGATTGCACAACAATTAAATCTTACTATAGAAAAAAATAAATATGGTCACTTTATTTTTACACAAGATGATTTAGACCAAATGTTAGAATACCATCTTTCACAAATAGAGAAGTCCCAAAACACTCACCCTACTCAAAAAACATCATCAAATGATGTTGAAGAATTGAAAACTCAAGTAAATACAATTGTTCAAAACATATCATCACATGATTTTGAGCAATTAACCGCTCAATTAAACACAATTACGAGAAGACTAGATCGAATGGAAGAACAAATGCAAGATAAGGCAAATGATGTTGTTACGTACCAACTTTTACAACATCGCCGTGAAATGGAGGAAATGTTAGAGCGAATTCAAAAACTAGAAGCTACCCTCAAGAAAGAAGAACCAATCTATATTACTCCCGATACAAAGCCAATATATGAACGTGAAAAGAAACCGAAGCGCCGTAAAATGATTTTTAGTATATTTGGATTATAATTTTTAGACCCTTATTAAAATAATAAGGGTCTTTTTCATGAAGAATAATTTCATTTTAAAATCGCATTCTCTTTATTATACATATTCATTTCGTTTTATTTGGTTAACATAATATTCTTACTGTATTCTGCGATTAATGCCTGTGCATGGGCATTTCCTTGAATTACATCTCGAAATTCTTTTAAAGAATACAAATGCGTAGCCCCTTTTCGGGCATGAATTCGTACTGGTACACCTTGTAAAGTATCATGAAATTGAAATGGCTTATCTATCGGTTCAATTGGGAAACCGAGTGTTAATAAATACATATACATTCTTTTTGTAACCGCTGCGATATACCATTCTGCTTTTGTTTCTAATGCATGCATAAATAAAATAGCTGTTAGTCTTTTGAAGTGTCCTCTCCCACGAGACGTTTTCGCAATACTTAACTTGCCTATTTCATATACATTTTGCAAATCTTTCACTAAATCATTTTTAGAAAACGGATAGAAAAACTCAGAATTTGATTGTTCTGGTACCGTATACTTCATACATTCTACTGTACCGATATGATGTTCATCTTCTATTAATAAAAATCGTGATGGATTTAAATTACGTTCTACGAACATTAAGTTTCTTTCTTCACAAAAATCTCCCCATAGTTGCTCGAACCAAAAATGTTCTTCCTTTGTTTGAACACGCTGGAACATATTTCCCCGCCTTTCCCATCGCCGCTCTGTTTTTGATAACGCTTTCACTATCTATCATATAAGAACAAATCTTCGTATGCAACTAAAAATATTTATGACTTATTATATTCTGCAAAACGAATTAAATTCCATCATAATCATCTCTTATCCCTCATGTACCATCCTTCTCACAATATATTTATATTACTTGCAAATTCATATCGTATGAAGCCGTCTCCCCTACTGCATATAATTCTTCTTAATCTAAAGAAATCCTTTATAAAAAAGGATTTCTTTTACTTCTTCATGCTTTTTAACCACTTCTCAAAAATTTGTACCATTCCATGTTTTCCAGCTAATTTCTCTTCCCCTTGCTTTGTTTTATATGGATATAATTGTAAGAAAATACCACAACCAGACTCAATTTTTTTACTATGCATATGACTTCCTGGATATACACAAATGACTTCATAAATGGCCCTTCGATGATAGACTCGCTTTCCATCCTGTTCTTCTACAAATTTTATAGACCAGTACTTATACATTTGCTCAGTTGCTTTCGTATTCCCAACGTGCTGAAAAATATTGTACATTGGGCTATACTTCACTTCAATAATAATAGAAGATTGATAGACGTATTTCTCTTCCCCCTTTACATAACAGTCTAAGCGAATATCTGGCTTCTTCGTATCTTCTCCATTATAAAAATTACTCCCTTTACTTAATGCAATAAGAGGATGTGTTTCAATTAAATCATTAAATGCGACATGGACTTTCATATCATCTCGATGTAAAACTACTGTCGTTCCATCTTGTAATCCATCTACATAAAAATGTTCTTGTATTTGTTCACGAATGGAATTTCTAGCTTCAAAACCAATTTGCTCTAACATGGAAATAACGATAAAAAAAGCGTAATATTCATACACTAAAAAAGTTGGTTTATAAACAAATAATAAAGATGGAGATTGATCTGTATATTGTGGGAGTAAATCTAAATGCTGTAGTAATTGTTGATGTGGTATCGGTAAATTATGTGCGTTCATTCTACCCGTTTCAGAAACTTCTCTCCAAAATGGAGAATGCATTAAAGTTTGAAAGTATTGTACACTATCATGTACGAAATGCGCTAAAATTTTATATTCTTGTATCTTCATAGAACTTTTTCGTAAATCCGCCTCTTTTAGTAAATGTATATTTTTATATTTTTGTTTCTCTCTATCGGTCACTGATCCATTACGCTCAATTGTTTGTATAATCGTTTTTACAGCTTGAAATTCTTCTGATTTCTTCTTTTTTTCTCTTTCTAATATTTCAATTGTTTGACGCAAAAAACTTTCGGCTTCAAGTAAATAAAGATAAAATTGCATCGCTTTAAATTTAAGAAATGCATTTTCTATACTATTTTTTTGTTCGATAAACTTACGATTATAATATTTTGCGTACGGTTTTCTTTCCGCCACTACCGCTCCTTTCCTCGTTACTTTCCGCTCCTTTTCTTCCCATTTATATTCATGTATAAATTTTGAACTCGATTCTATTTTCTTAAAAATTTGCTTTATCTTTTTCATTTTTTGCGGCAACTTTCTAAGTAACACTAGATAAGAAGAATCTTCAATATCGCTAAGTGCAGAGAAAGTCTTTTTATAATAACCTCTATCTAAAATCAACTCATTTAAAATTGACTTCACATAGTTTTGAATCATTTCAAATTGATCATCAAAAAAATTTTTTGGAACGACTTGAAAAGCGCCATAATACGTTCGATTTTCTATATTCACCTCAAAATGATATAAACCACAACGCCATGGATAAAAGAATTCCGTTTTTCCATGTTCATATATTAATACCTTTTGTTTTTTTTCATTTATTTCATATTTTGTCTCTTTTATATTTTTCTGTCCCTCATAGACTTTATTCCATATAAAAGTAATATTCATTGGATTTTCATAATGGTATTGCAATCTAATTGGTTTTAATTCTTGCACTTTATAAATACATTGAACTAATGCTGTTGCAGAGGTACAAAGACGATTTAATAAAATATATTCTCCTTTTGACTCCGTTCCAATAATTAACTTTAATACAAAAGGAAGCGTTTCTTTCGTATCAACGATTTCTGTTTCGTATCGCCCATCATTTTGCATAACCATACAACTCCAGTTCTCTACGCTTTTCTCTTATATATGCTAAAGAGTGTTCAAATGTAGATACTCTGTTTGCAAGTGGAGATTGCAAAAGAGGTACTAATGTTGCCCCCCTTTTTACTTCCTCTGAAAGTAAAGACCCAACCATCATTTCAGTCCCTCTTATTTTCGTCAATACACGTTGCTTTATTTGTAAATCAAATCCTTCCTCTCTACTAATCATATAAGAATGATTATTTTGGAACGGTATATTTTGCAAATAAGTAGCAATTGCATTTGCACATCGAAAAGAAATTCCCTTTGACGTATCGTGTGATGACAATACACCATGTAACTTATCTAATAGCTCTAACTCTTCTTCAGAAAACACCTCAATCATCGTTTTATTCCTGACCCAATTTATGCGAAATTCTCCTGCAGTTACTTTCAGAGGTGGTTGTAATACAACTTTCTCTTGCTCCATACACATCTCACAAAACGGAATCTTTCGTAAAGTTATTACATTCGTCCGATCTAATAATCGATCTGAGAGCTCCTTCGTTGTTTCATCAAAATTCACAGTACCAACAAATATAATATTTTCTCCAATTTCAATTGTTGGCGGAATTGAATTTTCTTTTTCTTGCACACCTTCATATAAATTTAAAATACGATTTTGTTTTTCAAGTTGAAGAACAGATAGAAATGGAGTAAACCAATGCTCAATATGTGACATATTCATTTCATCAAAAACGATTATATACAGCTGATTTTGATTTTCTTTTGCCTTCATTAACGCCCTAACTAATTTTGTTTCACTTTCAATAAAAGTACCATTTGGATGAAGGTAACCAAGTAAATCATGTGGTTCTTGATATGATGGTGAAATCGGGATCCAAACCAATTCTTCCCCGTATTGTAATCCAAGTGCTTCTGCATAAGCTTGCACAAAACGGGATTTTCCAGCACCTGGTATCCCCCCCAGAATCGTCAACATATTTGTTTTTGTACTTATATGAAAGTTATAAATATCTGTTTCATCCAAATATAGCCCTTTATTACGTATAAAACTTTTCACATACTGTAAAAAGACGGATTCACGCTCATCCCATTCCCATTCATCCTTTTGCACTTTTATTTCCTCTACCTCTACAAGCTTACCTTCTTCAGTTATTCGTTTTTTTAATTGCTCATACACATGATTGCTTACAAAATATAATTGATCTTCTACCGCTATTTCTACATACTTCATCCAGTCATTAAGTTCTATATACTTACATTCCCGCTGCTGTTCAAAATATGCGATTGAACTAATTGACGATGACTTTAAAGATATATTTCCATATAACCTTCCCTCATGCCACAATAACTCAGGGGGCTCAAAGTCTTTCGGATATTTTGGCATTAGAAATGACAAATAACCGTTACTAAGTTTTCTTTCTAAAGACTCTCCCTTTTTATAATCGGAAACTTTAGGTACTGGAATCATTTTATAACCGTTTGCTATTTCTCGCGCTTCTTCTGTACAAATTAACTCCACGTATATATGTCCTCTTTCATAATAGAGACGAAACATAATCAATTGCTTTTCTAGTTTTCTTTTCTTTAATTCCGAAAAGACTTTTTCATTCTTTTTATTGCTACATAAACCTTCAAATACATATGGTTCATTTTTCAATTGCTCTTGCAATGTGAATGGTATTGGCGATAGGCATTGTACAAAGAAATTCTCTCCACTCTTCTCACTCTCTGCTTTTGTAAACTTCCCAATAAACCTCATATAGTACATTCGTTTTATAAAACTTGGCTGAAGAGCTTTATGTAATTTCACCTTCGTCACCTTCTTTTTTTCATACTATTCTTAGTGTATGAAAGAAACGCAAAACTAGAAACAAAAAACCTGACGTTATCCGCCAGGTTCAAAATGAAATCGTATATTAATGAGATGGAAATGCGTTTTTCTCTTGTAAGATGGCATTATGAGCAATTTTCATTTTAGCAAGTACATATCGTAAACGATCTTCAGCGTTTTCATCTTTATGTTGCTGTAATTCCGCCAAATTCTCTACCGCACTCGCTAAATTTTCAATCACTCCTCGCAGTTCAGGATGATGATTAAAAAAAGATTCTTGCACTAACACTTTCCTTACTTCACTCGCTAAATCAACAATTCTGTTCAACTGTTCTTTTCCTTCCATTTTCATCCCTCCTGAATATCTTATGTATTAAATATTCTATAGACAAAGAAAAAAGCCCTTTAAATGAAAAGGACTTTTACATTTTTATATTTCCAGTCAATAACATATAAAGAGATGTAACAGCTGCTACGACAATTGCCCACATTACATATCTCTCTATACGAGTAAAACAACGATTTCCTTTTTCTTTTCTTGCGTACACATAAACAATGATCCCAATTCCGTATACGATTGAAACGAGCAATAAATTCTTCAAACCAGCTGCATAAATAAGCCATATAGAGTAAAGTGAAGCAATTAAAGCTAGCGAACCATTTTTCACTTTTGCATCTTTTAGTTCATTTGTAATCACTAATTTGAATTGGAATAACGCTGATAATAAATATGGTACTAAAATTGATGTTGACGCTATGAAATACATAATTTGATATGTTGACTCTGAAAACAGAACGATTATAAATATAACTTGGGCAACGCCATTTGAGATCCATAATGCCATATGCGGTGTTTGTTTTTTATTTATTTTCGTAAAGACTTTCGGAAACACGCCATCTTTTCCTGCTACATGGGAAATTTCAGAAACAAGTAAAAACCAACCTATTAATGTACCTACAAGTGAAGCAACTAACCCGATGTTAATCGCTACTGCGCCCCACGTCCCAACAACATGTTCTAATACATGTCCCATTGACGGCGTTTCTAAAACAGAAAGTTCTCCTCTTGTCATCGCTCCCATTGACAAGACAGAAATTAAAATATAAATAGACATTACTAAAATAAGTCCTAATACTGTCGCTTTACCGACGTCTCGACTATTTTTCGCTCTTCCAGATAATACTACCGCTCCTTCAACCCCGATGAAAACCCAAAGAGTTACAAGCATTGTATTCTTCACTTGACCAAGTATAGAGGAAACTGAAATAGTTCCTTCTCCCCAAAAATCATGTGTAAATGTATCCCAGCGAAACGCTGTTACCATTACAACAATAAATAATACGATTGGTACCAATTTCCCTATTGTTGCAATCACATTCATAATAGATGCTTCACGAATGCCAAATAAAATTAGAAAATGAAGTGTCCATAATAAAAGTGATGCTCCTACGATAGACGCAACACTATTTCCACCTTTAAAAATGGGGAAGAAATAACCTAATGTACTAAACAGTAACATGATTGTTGCAACGTTTCCTAAAATTCCTGCTAACCAGTATCCCCAAGCACTGTTAAATCCGATATATTCACCGAAACCAGCACGTGCATAACTATAAATCCCGCCCTCAAGCTCTGGTTTCTTTCTTGCTAACGTTTGATATACGAGCGCGAGTGGAATCATTCCCATCGCTGTAATACACCAGCCAATTATGATAGAGCCGCTATTTGCTCCTACTGCTAAATCATGCGGTAAACTAAAAACACCGCCACCAACCATTGTTCCGACTACTAATGCAATTAATGGAAAAAATCCTAACTTCTTTTCTATTTGTACCACCCCATCTGTCATTCTAGGTGTTATGTTCGTTCAACTATTAAAGTCACCTTTTTCTCTAATAGACGCTTCTCTTATATTTTTTCAGGAAAACATTACTTATTCTAAAAGAAAATGAAGAAAAATGGAATACTTTTTTGAAAAAATGTATAAGTATGCACAAAAAAACCGTTCATTTTATAATGAACGGTCATTTCATACATATGAATTTGTATATTTTTTGTAAATTTAACGAAGTAAATTCTCTTTTTGTAAAAATTGTTTTGCGACTTCTTCACTACTTTTACCATTCACATTTACTTCATAATTCATTTTTCGCATTTCTTCATCTGTAATTTTTCCAGATAATTTATTTAATACTTTTTCAAGTTCAGGATATTTTTGTAATGTCTCTTTTCTTAATAACGGTGCACCTTGATATGGTGGGAATAACCCTTTATCATCTTTTAACACTTTAAGTCCGTACTGTTCCAATTCACTATCTGTTGAATATGCATCGATTACGTTAACATCTCCAGATTCAATTGCGCTATAACGCAGCTTCGGCTCCATCGTTTTAACATTCGAGAACTTATAGTTATATAATTTTTGCATTCCTTTATAACCATCTTCACGATCAGCAAATTCTAATGTGAACCCTACTTTAGCATCCTGTGCAATATTTCCTAAATCAGAAATTGTACTTATATTCTTTTGATCTGCTATTTTTTTCGGCATAGCTAGTGCATATGTATTGTTATACTCCATTGGTTTCAACATAACCATACTATATTTCTTTTCCATTCCAACGCGAGCCTGCTCATATACTTCATCCCGATTTGTACTTTTTGGCTCTTCTTTCACGAATGTAGATAAAGCTGTTCCCGAAAACTCAGGGTATATATCTACTTCCCCTGATTTCAACGCTTCGAATACAAATGATGTTTTTCCAAGACCTGGTTTTAATTGTACATGTAAATCGGTATCTTGTTCAATAAGCTGCTTATACATTTGAATTAAAATTTCAGGTTCTGATCCAAGTTTGCCCGCAATAACAATATCTTTCTTTTCGGTATTCCAAAGAAATGGAGAAGCAACCATTATACAAACAATACATATCGTCAATATAACACGCTTAGACGAACGTTTTGGACTCTCAAGCACCCGAAGTACTACATCAAAGAATAAAGCAAGTAACGCGGCTGGTACGGCCCCTAAAATGATAAGCGCATGATCATTCCGATCGATACCAAGCAATATGAGTTTACCAAGCCCACCAGCACCTATAAGAGCTGCTAATGTAGCCGTTCCAACAATTAATACCATTGCCGTACGAATACCGGCCATAATAATTGGTAACGCAAGAGGAAGCTCTACCTTCCACAGTCTTCTCCAGCTATTCATCCCCATAGCTTTCGCTGCTTCAATTAAAGATTCATCTAACTCCCGTATTCCTGTATATGTATTGCGTAAAATAGGTAATAGTGCATACACAACTAATGCGATAATCGCTGGAAGTTTTCCGATTCCTACTAACGGAATTAATAGTCCGAGCAATGCAAGTGATGGCACTGTCTGCATTACTGCAGAAGTTCCTATTATAAATTCAGCCATTCGCTCTTTTCTCGTTAATAAAATGCCAAGCGGTACCGCAATAATTACTGCAAAAAATAATGAAATAAGCGATATTTGTAAATGCTCACTTAATGCAGTTAGTAATTCTATTTTTCGTTCTTGGAACGTCTGTATAAAATCAGTCACTGTTTAGCCTCTTTCCTTCATTTGTTCAACGATATAATTGACAATATGACGACTTGTTAAAGCTCCAACATATCGACCATTTTCTTCAACTGGAACGACTTCATCAGCTCGCAGGCGAACTAATGCTTCTTGTAAAGAAGAATGTAATGATAGTGCCTCCCCTTCTATCCGCATACTTTCATCATGTGGCAATACATCTTCAATACTTTTCCCCTCATACCAAGGTCTTCCACGATTTCCAATGAATTCTTCTACAAATTCATTTTTCGGGTTATGTATAATTCCTTCTGGCGTATCTAATTGAACAACTTTTCCTTCTTTCATAACACAAATGCGATCTCCAAGTGATAATGCTTCTTGCATATCATGTGTTACGAATACAATTGTTTTTTGAATCTTCTTTTGCAATTGTACGATATCCTTCTGAAGCTGTTCTCTACTTAATGGATCTAGCGCACTAAATGGTTCATCCATAAGAACGATTTTCGGGTTTGCGGCTAATGCCCGCACGACACCTACACGTTGTTTTTGTCCTCCTGATAATTCATCAGGCATGCGATCGCGATATACGTCTGGATCTAGCCCGACCATCTGGAGCAACTCATCGACACGAGCTTTTATTTTTTCTTTGCTCCACTTTCTCATTTCAGGAACAACTGCAACATTTTCAGCAATTGTCATATGAGGGAACAAAGCGATTTGCTGCAACACGTACCCTATATCCCATCGTAATTCATTAATATTGTATTCTTGAATATCTTTTCCATCGATTAAAATTGAGCCTTCTGTCGTTTCAATTAAACGATTAATCATTTTCATGGTCGTTGTTTTCCCGCAACCACTCGGACCAATGAGAACAAAAAATTCTCCCTTTTTAATTTCTAAATGCAATGAATCCACTGCTTTTGTGCCATCTTCATATGATTTTGACACTTGATTAAACTGAATCACAAATACAACTCCTTTATCGTTGTTTCCTTTATTTTGATGGAATATGGAATTCATTTCAAATGATACGCATTATTCAACAAAAAAAGAGCTCACATTTGAGCTCTAACGGTCTAACAATATTGTTTTCATTATAGCGGCGTATTCACGCACATACATTTTTCTCTTAGAGCGCATTGGCGTTTCAGCAGCTAGTGCCTCCATCCTCATGCCTAAACGCTTTGCAATTATTTTCGTTCTATATAAATGATACGTATTGCTTACAACTACCGCATGTTTCACATCATATAAATCTATACTAAACTTTAAATTCTCATACGTATTTGTAGATTGATCTTCTATTAAAATACGACTCTCATCTATACCATGTACCATTAAATAGTTCCTCATACTATGAGCTTCCGGTATATCTTCATCTTCTCCTTGACCACCTGAAACAATTACTTTCGCTTCAGGATGAGAAACTAAATATTCCAATGCTACATCCAAACGGTTTTGAAGAGATAAAGACGGTCTATCTCCAAATAACTTTGCACCTAATATAAGAACGTACGGAGAGTGATGGCTCAGCTTTTCACGAGCAACTTTCTTCATTCGAAAGGTCATATAAAGAATGTATAGTGGTGGTAATAATAAAATTATAAGTAATATCCATTTGTTCATATATATGTTTGCACTCCCTTTCTTTTTATTATATAAAAAAAGATTGGAAGGCAGAAGTGTTTTTTAAACGATTGATTTATTAAAAACTTTCGTCCCTACTTTACGTTGTGAATATACATAATAAAGAGCAATTCCTAATGATAGAATCAATATACAGCTAAGTACGTAAAACGGGAGCATTACCCCAGCTTTAGATACACCAGCTGTAAACAGCATTAATAATACAATTCTTATTCCTGTACCAATTAATCGAAATAAGCTGTCAACACGTCCCATTACTTCGTTTGGGATTTCCTCCATCATCAATACATTTCTCGCCACTCTTGTCCCCGCATTTCCAATCGCATGAAAAATCGCTAGTCCATATAACAACATTACGGAAGGTTCAATAATCATTGCGGTAATTGAAATTACATAAATGCACATCGTCATAACGATTGAAACTTCTGTTTTGACATATTTCATTATGAGTGGAATACAGATTCCTGCAACAACAGCTCCAACACCGTACATCATTCCCTCTATCGCGTATACAGAGGCATTAGCTTTAAGTATATCCGAAATATAAACTGGTATTAAATAATTTGCCATCATGACACCTATAAACGGCATATAAGTAGCAAGTAAGAACCAAAAGAGCTTAGGACGTTTTTTCATAAAGTGAATTCCTTCGAACAATTGCTTCTTAAATGTTATTTTCTTTTTAATCTCTTTTTTCTTGACATACGGTATACATAAAAACAGCAAAAATGCTCCTACAAAAGTTAACATATCTACTAACAATATCCACTTCAAAGACACAACTTCAATTAGAAAGCTCGCGGCTGCTCCTGAAATAACTTGTGTTAACTGTCCTTGTATTTCCATCGTTCCACTTAAACTTTTATAATGTTCTGCTTGAAAAATTTCTTGGTTGAACGCAAAAATTGTAGGATAAAATAATAGATAGTAAAAAGAGCCCGCTATATAAATAAGAATATAATGAATAGAATGATAGGATTGCCCAGCAAATCCCCATATAACCATTATTCCGATTACGGCTATCCCAATACCTTCATTACATAATAATAAAGATTTTCTTGAAAAACGATCAATACTTTGCCCGATAAACGGAGTTAACAAAAACATAATCAGTGTTGAGATGATGGAAACATAACCAAACGTTGTCTCTCCTCCACTCTCTTTAATTAACAACCATGGAATCGTTATCATTACAATACCGGAACCAATAGCTGATAGACTATTGGCCCCTAGAATGAAATACAAGCGTGAATCTTTATAAAGAGATGACATATCACTCAACTCCTAGTTGCTTTTTCACCTCTTTATATACGCTCATATATGCTTTCAATTCTTTAACTACATCATGAATTAATGGTTTTGCATCTTCCCCAAGTTCACCATCTTGCACATGTAATCCATCAAGAACAACTTGTTTTGGAATTGCATTTGCATAAACACCTCTAGCGACCGTTCGCATGCTGTTTAATGCATTTATTCCACCTTTACCGCCACCAGCAACCGCTAACAACGCAACTGGTTTATGAATAAATTCATTACTACTTAAGTAATCTAAAGAGTTTTTCAGCGCACCGCTCATCGCATTATGATATTCTGGTGTACATAATACAACCCCATCCGCAGCTTTCACTAACGTTTTTAATTTTTTCACTGCCTCTAAATCACGTTGTGACTCTTCTCCATTGTATAAAGGTAACTCCTCAATTGCTAAATCATATAATTCCCCTTCAAATTGATCCGCAATATATTTTGCCACCACGCGAGTTCTACCAAATTTTCTTGGTGTACCGTTAATAACAACTAGTTTCATGATTATTTCTCCCCTTTGTTTTCAATTTCTACTTATATATTATCAGAAATTTCTACACAAAACACAATATAAAGAGTTAACTTGTTTCATAAAATAGTATGATAAACAAAAAAGAACTCATACTTTCGTATGAGTTTCGTACAATTACTTTGTTTCATCTCTCATGCTCAATGTACCTAAACTTTCATTTGCTTTAAAATGGTTATATGCTTTTTCCGCTAATCTTTTCCGTTCTTCTGATAATTCTATATATTTCATTACGTTTTCAATTATTTTTTCATACGGAGTAAATACAATACCCGGCCAATCTATTTCGTCCTCTGGGTTGCTATTTTCCGAAATAATAAATTTCTTATTTGCCACTGCATAAGAAACTCGAGGAGTTTCAAGAATACCAGATAAGTAAAAGTGGATATTTAATATAATTTTAGACCTGGCAATTAACTCATTTCTAACAATTCCCCATGCATTATTTTTAAAAACAATATTTAAATTCGGGGCAACGACTTTTAATTGATCCAATATAGCTTGCCGCCTTGGGTTAAGAGCACCTATAAACAGTATATCAATGTCTTCAATTAATTCTTCATCAAATGCATCTTTTTTTATTTCTAAAGTTGGTGCATAGTTCATGCCTACATGTTTTATTTCTTTTCCTACTCCTCTTTGTTTTAACCATTCTATATTTTGTTTACTATAATCCCAAATTTCCTTATCTTTTAATAACATTAAATAAAGAGGATGCGCATAAGGGCTTCCTTCATATAGCTGTTCTAAATTATAAATAATTGCATTTTTCGGAAGGAGATGTGGGCTATGTGCATATGTATGCGCTCCAAAAACAATTGTATTCCCCACATTTTCGAGTATTGTTTCTGATATGATTGCTGTATTTCCCTCTTGCTCCAATCGCCATTTCAAAGCTCGCGCAACATCTATAAAACTACCATACGTCTTTGGGCATATAAACAAACAATAATCATATTCTTTATTCAAATAAGCTTCCATTAGCCTTAAATTATTCTTATATAAATCTACATCCGGATATTTCAGTAAAAGATCCTTTGCATGTTTTTTTGCTACTTTATATAGTCCAGCATAATAAGCAGCAATGCACCTTCTTAATTCAATTCTTTGCTGATGTTCATCTGATACGTCCATGTTTAACAGAAGATTTGCGATACAATACGCTTTTAAATGATCACGATCATAATAATAATCTAGTAGTGGCAACAATTCTTCATACGTATTTCCATGCACAGATTCTCCTAGTTCTAGCGCCCATCGTATTAATTCCATTATTACTCCACTACTCCTTTAACCGAAATTGTATTTAATAAAATTTCGCATTACTTTCTACCATATTTGCTATATGCAACGGTAACTCATCTTTTTTCGATTCCAAAAATTTTTGTGACACTGCACCTAAATGCTTTTTATGTGGTATATAAAAAGCATTTATAGAAATCTCATAGTCAAATAAGTAATCATACACATGATAATCTACAAATAGAAGATCATTTTTCGGAAAAGGAATTTCCTTCCCTTGCAGGGCATACATCAAAGCAATATTATTTTGAGATTTTAATCGATACATTCTTGCAAGTTGATATAATGGCTCAGCCCTAGTTGGTCTATATTCCCACGCTTTTTGAAAATAAAGAACAGCTAATGCTGTATATTGCTCTTCTTGTTTCTTAGCATTTTCTTTTTCATCCACTTCTGTTACTTCAAGTTGTTTATTTGCTGAACGAGTTGCTAATTGTTCATAACAAAATCCTATTCGCAATAACGAATAAAATACCTCTTCAACCCATCCCCCTGCTTCCACTCGTTTTTTATACCATTTAATCGAATCTTCAAATTGACTTAAATGAAAATACGTTTGGGCTAAATAAAATAAATATCTTATATGCAAATCTGGCGTAGTTTCTGGATCACTCAGCCCTTGTAACAACAGCCTCTCATCTCTTTCAAATTTATCCGCTTTACTCCCACCATCACCAGGGTCATTAACGACAAGCGTCTCCAGTCTAGCTACTCTCGTATTGTAATCCTCTCCAACTTTGGAACGATCTATATCCCAATACTCATGAGTAACACCGACTGATTTCCATGGTAAAGACGCTTTTAAAAGCCGTGTAAGCCAATACTTAATATGAATATCATATTGTAATGTAAGATAATGGTCTTCCGTTAAGCTCGTTTTATCGAAATTCGGATCAACCTCTAAAATCATATCCGCATCTAATATTAATAAATAATCTGCTTCTGGGTATGTTTTTTGCGCTAACGAAACAGCTAAGCTTCTGTTATAACCAAAGTTTTTAAACGGCTCATGATGAACCGTCCCAGGTATCTCATTTTCCTTACACCAATTTTCAATAATTTCAGGCGTATGATCAGTTGATCCAGTATCACAAATAGAAACAAAATCTACAATTGATTTCGTAGCATTTAAACATCTTTCCATAATTCTAGATTCGTTTTTAACAATCATACAAAGACATAACTTTTTTTCTTCCCCTACATTCTTCACTTGCTCATTTCCCATTTAACCACCTCATATTTTTTTAACACGCTCTCTCCATATGTAACATCATTTCTTAGCTACACTGATGACATAATCATTCTTTTACTATTTATGAAAACTTCATTTTATTTATTCTTATTTTTATGTTGGGACATATTTCATGCAGCGCTTTATACTTAATACAACCAATACAAAAAACATAATGCGGGAATCCGTACATTTCAAAGTCTAAGAGGAGGTTATATTTTGTTGGATTACATTTGGCTAGATGACAAATCACCAATTTTAGAACAACTACCAAGCACCTTTAAATCTGCAGCTATATTGCTACACCCTTTTGTCCAAATGCCTTTAGAATGGGAAAAGTCTGTGAGAAAAAAACTATATGAGCACATCTATCCTAGCGCTGAAGAAATCATTCATAATGGGAAATCCGTTTCTTGGAAGGAAATGATGTCTTATAGTGGATTACATTCATACGCAGAATTAGCAATGGCCATGTTGACTTCCATTGGTGCTTTTACAGAAGAATATAAAAGAGAGGATTTAGCTGAAAAACTACATTCAAACTTAAAAGAAGATCTTTATTATCCAACAGAAGATTATACGTCTATATTTTTATTACATAAATTACTTAAACTCCTCGGTTCTAAAGGTGCAAAAAATTTATATTTCTCTGAACCAATTCTTGATACAAACGGATTATTAGAAGTAGATAATACTACTCCATTAGATATTTGGGACATTAGCAATAATGAGTTAATTATTACTAGCGAAGACAATGAGTATGCGTTTATGAGTATATTCGATTCCTTTACAACCTTATTATTAGCTAAAGAAGAAAATATAGAATATATTATTCAATCAATGAACGTTGAAGCTGTCATTTGTGACAAAAAAACGATGATTGATTGGTATTTTTAAATTAGTAATTTCTTAAACTATAAAAAAGAAACTTGCGCTTATGCACAAGTTTCTTTTCAAAAATCATCCTCTATTTTTTCACAACTTCATGCCCACCGAACTGATTACGTAATGCTGAAACTACTTTTCCATGGAATGTATCATCTTCCTGAGAACGATAGCGCATAAATAATGACATAGCGATAACTGGTGCTGCAGCTTGCAGTTCAAGTTCCGTTTCAACAGTCCATTTTCCTTCTCCTGAAGAGTTCATTACACCTTTAATGCCATCTAGTTTCGGACCTTCTGCAAATGATTTTTCAGTTAAGTCCATTAACCAACCACGGATAACGGATCCGTTCGGTAAAGTTACATAATATCCGTTTCGAAACAAATTCTTTTTCTAGTTTTTGAGTAACTTGTTATTTAGCTTAATAGGTATGTGGTTTGTTGTACAAACTCAACATTTTTAGTAAGATTTCGTAAGGTGTTAGGGGACAAAAAGTTTTAAATTTCATGAGCAAATTGTAGTAATAGATTAGATCAAAAAACGCCATCCTTTCCTATGATTCTATAGAAAGAATAGCGTTTTTTTCATTTTAGGTAGAATTTTATTTTGTTAACTTGATGATACTGTGCTTCTATCCCACATCGTCTCTAATTTGAAAACATTTATTCCATTTAATAATCCTTTAATGAAAATAACCTAACTGACATATTCAAACAACTCTATTGACACTTAACACTACACTTCATTAAGGTACATTATTCTAAATTTATTGATGTAGTTGAGATGGACTCACTTTTTGAATTTGAACAAGTATATCAAACGCTTTACCTAATGATATATCAACTGTTTTTGGTATATCAGGCCCTTCGGTAGTTACTCCAGCGAAAATTGGATGTTGTTCGTTCAACCAAGTTTTTGTCACACCGTTTGCCTTACGTAAATCAATAAAAAATTGATCTTTTTTAACTTGTCCAAAGATGTAGTTATAACTGTTTGGATCATCCGATTTTAATATTCCATTTGGGCCAAATTCACCATCGCTATTCTTAACATTGTATTGTCCTTCATAAACTGATGTTCCAATAGATACGTACCGTTTTCCGTAATACTCTGCTAAATACTGCCCAGCTACTTTAGGGTATACAAAAGGAAGCATATTTGTTTTCGAAACGTGGCCATTATGCCCCCATACAATAGTTTTTCCTAAATGTTCTTCAGTCCACTTTGCATTTTCATACATTGCGATATCATGTTTCAAATATAAATCAGATGGTTTATCAGGAGGTGACGTTAACATTGTAGTAAACTGTTCAATAATACGAGCATTTTGTTTTATCCATGCGAACTCTTTAGATTTCCCATTTAAATAACTTTTATTTTCCTCTAATAAAGCACTAATTTGTTTAGCATCTGAAATATACTTTTCTTTTTCTTCTTTCGTAAGGCTTTCAAAAGTATTCATATCCTTTGTTACAGGAATAAGACCTTTTATCTTCTCTTCTATCCTCGGCACAAGTTTTGAATTGGTTCTTTTAACATATTCTATTATATTATTATAAACATTCTCGTTTACTGATTGAATGTCCATCCCGATGATACGCACTTTAGATTTATGTTTTGGATTAGCATTATATTGCCGAATCCAATCAAGTAAATCTAACATTTCTTTCGTCTTAAATACAGGTGATAGATGCTGGCTTGGATTTCCCTTACCAGTAAGAACATATCGATCAAGTTCTAAAGCTCTGTCCCACCCCTCTTCTAAAACTAGGTTGGTAAAACCCTTTTCAGATACTAAATAATTTACAATACGGTTTTTCATCGTAAAAACTTCATGAGCCCCATGTGTAGCTTCACCTAAACCTACAATTGAAGCTGAACCCACCATATTCTTAAATGGTTTTAAATCATTAAAAGGTGTATTTGGATTTGTTGTTTTTAAAGGCTTCGCGTGCATTTCTAACCATTCCGCTATTTGATTTTTATTGTAGGGAGCTGTAACAGAAACTCCTGTTTTAGAGTCTGCATAAGTACTTCCTACAAAATTAGTCAGTATTATAGCAGAAACACCAAGTGCAGTAATCATTTTCTTTTTCATAAAACCCTCCTGAAATATTTACTTAAAACGATAGCGTTCTTTTATACTTAATTACGATTATTAAATTTTTTTAGAGCAAGTTGTTTTTTGCACCAAAATGATATATTTTAAACTATAAACCTATGACAAAACTTATCCATTTCGCCTTTTTGCCTACTTCCTAAATTCAGCAAGTAAAATACTTTTAAAAGGATCAGGATTACTAAAGTTAAAGCTGTTCAAATTGACGGCCAATGTATGCTTGCCTCCAAGTGTTCCACCAACAAAAGTGGAAAACCCTAGAACGCTACCTCTGTGTCCCCATACCGAGACACCGTTCGGAAGCTTAAATTCAACGATTCCAAGACCATATCCCGCTCCTTCTCTATCTGTAGGAACTGTAGTAAGCATTTGTTTTAGTTGCTGTTCCTTCAGTAATTTACCACTAAGTAAGTAAGAGAAGAATTTATTTAAATCGTCAGCAGTAGAAATTATATCTCCATCCGAGCTACCTGGGTTCATATATGTAACGTCTTTTAGCTCACTTGCTCCGTCTAGTTGGAAATAGCCACGGGCATGCTTAGTGCCTGGAATCACGCTTGAATTACCAGGTAGGAATGTATTTGACAAATCAAGCGGTTCAATAATCCGATTTTCAACCTCTTCCGCATAGCTGTTGCCAGTTACTTTTTCAATAAGGATCCCCAGTAATACGTATCCTGTGTTTGAATAAGACCAACCCTTTCCCGGGGCAAAGTCTGGGGGAAGAGAAATCCCCATCTTTACAAATTCTTCAGCCGTATACGATTTTTTTATATCCGTAATATCGAAGTCTTTTGAATTTATATAGTCAGCAATACCACTTGTATGATTCAATATTTGCCGGATTGTAATCTGGTTACCATCATATCCGTTTCCTTGAATGACACCAGGCAACCATTTTTCAATGGAGTCATCTAGATTCAAACGGTTCTCTCCAGATAATTGCAGTAGCACTGTTGCAATGAACGTTTTCGTCACACTGCCAATACGAAAGCGAAAATCTGCTTTCATTGGTTTCTTAGTTCTCACATCTGCTACCCCAGCGGTATAACTCCAAGTTTTACCACCCTTAGAAATTTGAGCGAGTATTCCTGGGTATCCAAGTTGTAGTGCATCTCGCATTGCTTTCTTAACGGAAGTACGATCGCTTTGCGTACTTGTTTGTAAAGAACTAGATACATTTTGCGACGATTCTGCTTTTACAATTGAGGCTGGTGTTATGTATAACAGGGAATTCCCAGCTATTAATAATGCTAGACTTCCACATATAATTTTACTGCGTGTTTTCATAAAGCATTCCTCTCCTCTATTTAAATTGTATTAATGATTGATAGGTCTAACCACACAGCTATCAACTCTCCCCATGATAAGGGTCAACACTGAATTTGCAATCATCTATAGACCAATTATTTCTTCAAACAACTCTCTGACCTAATAAATGATTAATCCCTCTTCTTCAGATATCTGTTAACTTCTATAATTTCTTCTTTTCTTCCATAGCGTTTTATTAATTAATTTGTTTTTATATAAATAGATAGTAACTACTCCCCCTCCCGTTCTTCTCTATATTTTGATCATACACATTGAAAATCTCTTTTTTCTTACTCCTTCCTTACAAATTCCTTACGTTCCAAACCACTTCTATATTTCGGTGGTTTTTGTTTTAAGAAAACTTAGTTCTATTAACTTGGTAACATTGGAATAACACCAAATGCCAATCAATTGAAGTAAAGTAAATGCTTCAAAAATAGGAATATTAGGAATTTCTCTTGATGGACATAGAAATCCGGTCCTCAATATAGAGATTTCCTTATGTAAGTATATTCCGCATTATAATTATAAAACTTAATTAATTTCTTATTTTTCAGAAAAATATAAAAACATCCCGGAATTTATTGTATAATGTTGTAAAAAGATGTCGGAGGGATTTAATGTTACATAAAATATCTCAATTCACAATGAAGCTTTCATCAATTCTTTTATCACTCTTATTATTATTAAATTTACCTTATTTATTTATCACTCAAAATGGATTTACCTTTCAACCAATTTATTTTTTTGACCAGATCGTTACTATGTTAAAACAGGTTTTCTCCCCTGAATCATTGTTGGTTATAGGATCAGACCCTAAGTATGGTCATTTAAAAACAACACCATTATTTCCAACTGTTTTAGAGCCTTATCTATATTCATTTACTATTTTATTTTTAGCCTTTTTGCTTGCGCTCTTTTTTTCATCTAGCATGGCATTTTTTTATTTTTTAGCAAAAGATTATATAAAAAAATGGATAAACCGAATTGTGTTCATATTAGAAGCTGTCCCTGATATGATGATGATGATTTGTTTGCAAATATTTTTCATATGGGTACTTCAGAAATTCGGAGAAGCTCCTTTCACTATTATTTCCTATAATGAAAATCGAGCTTATTTACTCCCTATTTTATCTTTATCTGTTTTACCTACATTACAAATGTTTCGAATGATGGTGTTATACATAAAAGAAGAACATGGAAAACATTACGTAGAGGTTGCATATGGAAAAGGCCTTTCATCAAGTTATATACTTTGTATTCATTTATTCAAAAATATATCTATCCACTTCTTCCACCATTTAAAAACGATTTTTGTTTTCTTACTGTCTAACTTATTCATTTTAGAATTCGTTTTTAATATGCAAGGCATTATTCAATTTTTATTTAAAAAGGCGTTTATTTCACCACCAGCTGCATTTATCATACTTGTGATGATTATTTTACCGTTTTACACCATTTTTCAAATCATCTCTTTCATGATGAATAAGTGGCAAAAGCAATTGAAAGGAGCAGCTTTATGAAATCTATTTGGAAATCAAAACGCTTTTTAATCGGCTTTACTTATTTATTCATACTTGTTTCAGCTAGTTTTATTTATAGTTGGTTCTTTAAAGATACCATCCCAAAAGCTCCCCAGTTACTTTACAATGACAATAACGAATTACTTGGAAAAGCTCCCTTTCCACCATCATTAATACCGCCTTTTGGATCTGATCGTTTTGGAGAGTCTGTTTTCTTACAAATTATAGAAGGAGCAAAATTTACTATTTTATTAGCCGTGGCAATTAGCTTCTTTCGAATTTTATTCGGAACATGTATAGGAATACTCTTAAGTTTATACGCTTCAAAATTCAAGAGATTTTTCCAAGCATGCTCAGAAGTTTTTTACTATATTCCTACTTTATTTATCGCATTTATACTCATCACACCTGTTAATATTGTAATCGTATCAAATGCTGATAGATTAGATCCAAATATTTCATTTGCGTTTTATCAAGTACTCGTACTTATATTCGTCGCACTGCCTACACTTTCTTTATATATATCCTCAGAGGTTGATGAATTTATGAAACAAGATTACATTTTAAGTTCCCAATTGCTAGGAGCTAGCCGTTTTCATATTATCAAAAAACACTTACGAGTCTTGTTACTTGATCGCTTATTTGTGTTATTTATGGAACATATTGTCCAAGCGCTCATACTCGTTATCCATTTAGCGTTGCTTGATATTATAATTGGCGGGATACAAATGCGTGAACTGTATGACGGAGTGCTCAAACCTGTTTCTCTATCTAATGATTGGGCTGGCCTTATTGGATTAAATCGTTATGAAATGAATCTTTCGTGGTGGATTATTTTTTATTCTCTCGCTTCATTCTTTATTACGATTCTATTTATTAAGCTTATGACAATCGGGATTCAAGATGCACTGAAAGCAAGAGATTCGCAAACTGTAGCAATTCAATCTGTTCCTGATCATAAAAAATTTGTTAAACATAAAGATTCTTTTTCTTTTGCAAATAAAGTAAACCTTTAATCATCTCTCATAAATCAAGTATGAATTGGCATTGATATTAGTAGAATATAAAAAGATGATCCCTATTGCATACAGGGATCATCTTTTTATGCAGTCTAACTTTTTTACATGTACTTTGTTAGACTCATATTTTTTATATTTAATGTGAATTATTTGCAATCACAATTATGCTGTTTAAAATCGATTACCATACGTCCTTGAATTCGACCTTGTTCCATTTCTTCGAATACACTTTGTACTTTATCTAGAGAACAAGTTTGAACAACAGGCACTACTTTTCCTTCTGCACCGAATATAAATGCCTCTTCTAGATCCTTACGAGTACCGACTAGAGAGCCAACCACTTCAATTCCATCTAGTACAAGTCGCGGAATGTTTAAATCCATCGTTTCTACTGGTAAACCTACTGCAACGACTTTACCACAAGCACGTACTGCATCAACTGCAGAGTTGAATGCTACTTTTGAAACAGCTGTTACTACAGCAGCATAAGCACCACCAAATTCATCTTGAACAATGTTATCAGCAGGACCTTGAGAAATTGGATTGATTGTCATATCAGCTCCAACCTCTTTTGCTAAGGCTAATTTATCGTCATTAATATCTACTGCAATTACCTTTGCACCAAATACGTTTTTAGCATATTGAATAGCTAGGTTACCTAATCCACCACAACCATAGATGACGATAGGTTGGCCAGGTTTAATATTGGATACTTTTATAGCTTTATATGTAGTTACACCCGCACATGTGATTGATGATGCTTGAGCTGGATCTAATCCTTCTGGTACTTTCACCGCATAATCAGCTGTCACAATACATTGTTCAGCCATACCACCATCTACTGAATAACCAGCATTCTTAACTTCACGGCAAAATGTTTCCCTACCTGTTACGCAATATTCACAACGTCCACAAGATTGGAACATCCATGCAATACTTACACGGTCTCCCACCTTTAGTGAAGTAACATCATCAGCGATTTTCGTCACAATACCTATACCCTCATGACCAAGAATACGGCCATCTGTGTTTCCAAAATCATGATTTGCAACGTGTAAATCAGTATGACAAACTCCACAATACTCTACATCTACTAGCGCTTCACCTGAGTGTAACGGACGTAATTCTTTTTCAATAATTTCAATGTTTGCTTTACTATTTTTATTAACTACTACTGCTTTCATATGTGATCTCCCCTTTAGTGTTTTAGAATTTTTCATGAGTTCATCTCACAACTTCTGTCTTCACTAGTTTGGCTAATCATTGTGCCAAGTTTAAATGTTCAATCATCATTACATGTTCATCATAACATGACACTTCAAAAACAAATTGTGAAATTATGAACAAT
This sequence comes from Bacillus sp. FSL W8-0519, assembly GCF_038005585.1. NCBI lineage: Bacteria > Bacillati > Bacillota > Bacilli > Caryophanales > Bacillaceae > Bacillus > Bacillus sp. FSL W8-0519. The sequence goes on along the minus strand of NZ_JBBOTL010000001.1, from coordinate 2,202,994 downwards.
GTTTGAATTGTTGTATAAATCGTTTTATATTTTTTTAAATGAGAGTCATCACTGGCTATAAGTAAGTCTCATATTTCTACAAGAAAATAAATAAACAAACTATTCACTAATAAAAAAGGGGCTGTCTCATAAGTCTCTTTCGAAGTAAGATCACATGAAATTGAAAAGGCAGAAACGTTATAAAATCAACATTTCTGCCTTTCACTTTTTATACGATTTTGGCTAAAAAGCACCTTTTGAGACAGCCTCTTTTTTATATTCGTTTCATCGAAATTGTTTCACGAATACTTTGTAGATTTTGCAACGTTTCTTCTTGGCGTTGTAACGATAACCCAACGTACAAAGTATCTAATAAACTTAACTGCGCTAATCTTGATGAACTTGCTTCTGTGCGGAATTCCGTTTCACGTGTTGAAGTGTATAATGTAATATCAGCCATTTGAATTAATGCCGATTTCTGATAACTCGTAATCGCAATAATTTTAGCTCCTCTTGCTTTCGCTACTTCTAACGCTTCCAGTAACCCTTTATTGCTACCAGAATGAGAAATGCCGATAACAACTGAATTTTTCGAGAGCAAACCAGCTCCTATAATTTGGAAATACGAATCAGTATGAGCGATACATGAAATACCCATTCTCATAAATTTATGATATGCATCCATCGCAATAATACCAGAACCACCATTTCTGTAAAACTCGATTCGATTTGCTTCTTACAAAGCTTTTACAGCTTGCTCTAATGCCGTATCATTTAACAAATGCAATGTATCTTGTAGTCCTGTAATATGCGAATGAAAAACTTTTTAGCAACAGTTACCATACTATCTTCTGCTGATACTTCTTCATGAATATTTTGCATCGGTGTATGGACAATTTCACGAGCTAATGTAATCTTTAAATCTTGGAATCCTTGCAAACCGAGGTGTTTACATAAGCGAAATATCGTAGCCTCAGAACTATTCGTAACTTCTGCTAACTCAGTAATAGATCTATGTACAACATCTTGTGGATGTTTTAAAATATGTTCAGCAATACTTCGCAATTCCGGTGATAAACCGTTTAACGAAGCTTGAATCTTTCCAATCCCACTTCTTGTACCAGGCATAGCATATCTTCACCTTCAATCGTAGCTTTATCCCGTAAAAAAACAATTGGTGTGGGTTAATAATCAGTGGGTATAGACCCTCCACGGATTAAAATTTCATTTTATTGTACCTAATTATTGAAAGAAGAAAAACCTTTATTAGACTTAACTATAACATTTTAATTGCTCCTATGTATTCTGTCATACTATGCGAAACATTTATTCATACTTATTATTATTTTCCCCATGTTTCACTGCATACAATGCAGCTTGCGTACGATCATCTACTTCTAATTTAGCTAAAACATTTGAAACATGTGTTTTTACAGTTTGTTCTGTAATATGAAGCACTGCTGCAATTTCTTTATTACTTCGCCCTTTCGCAATTTCACGAAGTACTTCTTGTTCTCTTTTCGTTAACATAGAAAAAGGGTTTTCTTTCTTGACTACTGATCGTCCTAATAGTGCTGGTGTTACTTTCGGATGAAAATTCGTATTTCCTTCATGTACTGCAATAATAGAAGCTACAAGTTGCTCAGGTTGTACTTCTTTTAATTGATAACCATCTGCTCCGGCTTCAAGTGCTGGTAAAACATAATCTTGCTCTGAAAAACTGCTTAATATTAGTATCTTTATCGTTTCATCATATTGTTTTATTTGTTTTGTTGCTTCGATGCCATCCATCTTCGGCATTGATAGATCCATTAATACTACATCTGGCCTTTTTGTTTGGACGAATGTTAACGCATCTTCTCCATTTTCTGCTTCCCCAACAATTTCAAATTCTTCTCTCGTTTTCAAAAAGAATACAAGTCCTCTTCGAACGATATGATGATCCTCAACTAGTAGTAATTTAATTTTCAACCTTCTTCTCCCCTTCAAACTGGCAATTGAATTTCAATTTTCGTACCCTTTTTCAGCTCCGTTTTTATTTGAAATGATCCCCTCATTAACTGAATACGTTCCTTCATACTTTTTAAACCGAGTGCTGACTCTCTTACTTGCTCTTGTATAAATCCTATTCCGTTATCCTCTATGTAAAAATACAACTGGTTATCTTCTATTTTTAAAAGAACATGTACCTTTTCACATGAAGCATGTTTTTTACAATTATGTATCGCTTCTTGACTAATACGCCATAAAACTTCTTCTATTTCATCACCAATTGAAACCATTCCATCAATTCGAACTTCCACGTGAATCCCTAACAACTTTCCGTAATTTTTAATTGCTTCAGCTAACCCTTTCTCTAATCCTTCCGGTCTTAATTGCCAAATCAAAAGTGTCATCTCTTGTAATGCTTCCTGTGATAATTCTCCAATATAGCTCAACATCTCTTGCAAGTCTCTATCTTGCGTCATATTTAGAGTACCTTTTGCGGTTAACATGATAGAAAATAACAATTGTTTTACTGAATCGTGTAAATCACGTGCAAGTCGATTTCGTTCAGCTACTACTACATATTTACGTTCTTTTTCCACTAGCTGAATACGTTGGATTGTCGTCCCTATTTGAAATGCAATTGATTCTAATAATGCTAATTCTTCCTCTGAAAAATGTGTTTTTTGAGGCGCGGCCACATTTAAGAGACCAAACTTCTCCGATCCAGACCTAAGGGGAATTGTCGCATGGTGCGTAACATTTTCGGTATCTCCCCAATTACACTCAATCGCATCCTCTATTCGCTTACATTCAATAATATTTGTCGCTTTTTCCAATCTGCCATTTACAAAACGCTCTACACACCAGCAATCTCCTTCACACATCGGCTTCTTCTCTTGCCACGTAAGAGCTGGCGGTAAGTTTTGATCTACAAGCATACGGTGTTTTCCACTTTCATCAATAAAAAAGATCCAGCCTGTTTGTAAATTCATAACTTGTAACAAAGTATGTAACACTTTTTCTAACATGTCTTGTAAATTTGTTGCTTCATTTAATAATTCAGCAATTTCTTTTAATGCCTCTAAACGATGCATCTCTTTTTCTTCAAAGTTCATTTTCATCACCATCTATCATTATAACATTAAGAAATTTCTAAATTCTACAAATTAAAAAGAACTGAATTCCTTCAGCTCTTTTTTTATATCAATCATTTTATTATTATTTTTCTATCCAATGTCGAAAGCAGCACTTCCGTTACCAAACTATTCTACTTTAGCTGTCCGATAAAGATTGTCCACCTTGTCTATGCTGTAAACTTTCAGTAGTAACAAGCATATTTGCTGCTGGCATTTGCACTTGATTCTTATGGAACATAGACATTAATTCAAATCTTACTTGTCTAGAAGTTTCAAAATAATCTTCTGGCTTTATTAAACCTGTAATACAAAATTCATATCCAACGTATTTCAGATTCGGGTTTAAATCTGTAACACCTACATATTTAAAAGGTTCAACAGCTTCATCCTCTACTTTATAAAGACTTGGGGCCAACTTTTCATTACAATTCACACAAACTTCCTCTAACAATTCCTTAACTCTTGTCGGATCTTCCTGATAACTTACCGTAATTCGTTCAATTACGCGCATCCAGCCTTTATTAAAATTTTGTATCGTTCTAATCTCTCCGTGTGGTATGGTAAGGAGTTTTCCTGACCATTCACGAATTTGCATAAAACGAATACTAATTTCCTCAATCGTTCCTGAGTTTGTTCCGTTAAAAGTAACAAAATCGCCAACACGAAACTCTTTGTCCGCTAATCTCGCAAAGCCTAATATAACATCTTTCAGCATCTGTTGTGCAGCAAAACCGATAACAACCCCCGCTATCCCTGCACCTGCAATGATACTTTTTATATCTACAAATTGGCTAATTAAATATATGATTAGACTAATGATAATGATATATCTAAAAATAGATCGAATCACACTTTGAATCGTTTGCTCTACCTCTTCATCAAAAAAGCTTGATTTCCTAAAAAACCAATCAATAATGCGGTTTATGACAAATGAAATAATGATTAGGACGAAAGCAAATAGTAAAAATCTTAAAAGTAAAAACTCTCTTACATAATTAAAAAATTCTTCAGTATACGTTAATAAACTCATCTAACCACTTCCTTACTAATTAAAAAATTCATAATCGTCTCAGTTTATTCTAGGAAAATCTATTATCTTCTCTAAAACGTCGCTACCCTTACTATGTATTTTGACTTTATTACTAATTCACTTTAAACAGTATGTCTAGATGTTCTTTTCCTTTCCCTTTAAATATACCCTTTTTAATAACCTAAAGGGAGCTAATCGTGAAATTTTTTAAGCGTTAAAACTTTATTCTACTCATTACGATTTCAACTAATTTATTCATTAACTAGATAAAAAAAGAGCTGAATTTATCAGCTCTTTTTTTCGATATTAATTGTTGTTTTACTGTTTTTTTCTTCTTTCAATTTTGGCAATTCAATTGTCAGTACGCCATCTTTATAATTTGCTTTAACATTTTCTTCCTCAACTCGTTGAAAATTAAAGCGTCGAGTTACAGAACCTATAGAACGTTCTTTACGAATATATATGCCATTCTCATTTTTTTCTTCTACTTCATTATGATTAGTTGCTTGAATCGTTAATACATCTTGTTCAAATTCAACTTGAATGTTTTCTTTTTGAAAACCCGGTAAATCTGCTTTTACTGTATATTTATCAGACTGTTCATGAACATCTACTTTAAAAGTATCCATGTTCATCGGTTTAAAGAAAGCATCTGTCATCCCTTCTAATAAAGAAGGCCCAAAATCAAAAATACCATTTTGACGTTTTGTTATCTCTGGAAATAAATTACGCATATTTTTTCCTCCTTATTATTTATGAATGAAAGATTATCTCTTTCTGCCTTTATTATAACATTTGGTCAAAAAAGGTCAAAGATTTTGTTTGACCTTTTTTGATGTATATTTTACCAAATAAAACAAATAAGTTATATGACTTCTCTCCCTCTTATAAAGAGGAAAATATTCACATAACAACGAATAGTATATTTGCTCTTATTTTTTCTTACGGAGGTTACATACAATGGGGTATATTGAAGAACTTAGAAAAGTTGTCGGATCAAGACCACTCAATCTAGCAGGAGTTGCTGTAGCTGTTTTCAATGAACAAGGACAAATATTACTTCAACAAAGGCGAAATGGTATTTGGGGTGTTCCTGGTGGATTCGTTGAACTTGGTGAATCAACAGAAGAAGCTGGGAGACGAGAAGTGTTCGAAGAAACAGGGATTGAAATAGGAACCTTACAGTTAATAAGCGTATTTTCTGGAAAAGAATTTTTTGTAAAATTACCAAACGGGGATGAGTTTTATCCTATAACAATCGCATATCTTTGCAAAGACATTAAAGGCGGCTTGCTAAAAGCTGATGGGATCGAATCATTAAGTGTCCAATTTTTTGATTTTGATAAGCTACCAGAAAATATTAGCCCATTTATAAAAAAATTAATTGAGCAAAACCTCGTCTCAATTTAAACGTAAAAAGAGACCTTTTTTAAAGGCCTCTTTTTTTACTTCACTTCTGCGTTTAAACAAGATTTAAAATGCCCAAGTGCAAATTCATGCCCTTGCGCATTAAAAGATGCAACCGCCTTTTCATAAACTACAATTTTAAACCCTTTATTATAAGCATCTACTGCTGTATGAAGAACACAAATATCAGTACATACCCCTACAAGGTGAACCTCTTCAATTCCTCTTTCTCTTAACTTCATCTCTAAGTCTGTTCCTGCAAATGCACTATATCGCGTTTTATCCATGTAATATACATTCTCTGCATTTTTATATGTTTCGTACACATCTTGTAATTCACCAAACAAATCTCTTCCATTTGTACCCGTTATGTTATGAGGCGGGAATAATTTTGATTCAGGATGATATACATCATTCTCTTCATGTTTATCAATAGCAAAGACAACGTAATCTCCATTTTCGATATATCGCTTCGTTATATGTACAAGTTCTTTCTCAATTTCTTGACCGGGTTTTCCGCAAGTTAAAGCACCTTTTTCCGCTACAAAATCATATGTATAATCAATATTTATAAGAGCTCGTTTCATTACTATCTCTCCTTCTCCTGTTTCACAGTAAACAATAGAAAATTTGTTATTACGACATCGTATGTACTATTCGACATTTCAAATGAAATACCTACATTTTTCTTCTGAAACTTACCTTATTCCGAGTTTATCATATAATAGCTAAACAATGGTAAAACAAATAGACCCTATCGATAAGTCATAAATTTGATAATGGAACGTAACTTGCATCATAAACCAAATTACTGACATCATCATATTAATCAAGAAGATACAAATACACCAGTTCACCTCTTCAACCGCTTTTTCTGTCATAGTAGTAACAAGTGGTCTCTTCCTAATTTAATCATATTAGAAAACGAAACAAGTGATTCACTATTACAACCTCTAGTATAAATAAAAAGTACACTACTTTTTGAGTAATGTACTTTTTATTCTTCTTATGACGCTGGTTTTGTTTCGAATGTTGCTTGATTAAAACTAATAACCTTTCCTTTCGGATCATTGTTTTCATACTGAACTGCCGTAATCGTATGACTACCTGTTTCAAGCGTCTTTTCTTTTAATTGTACTGTTGTCTGTGTTGTACTAGTTACTTGATATTTATCTGCAAACACTCGATCTACAAATACGAATGTTTCTTTATCATTTTGAAAATTAGAGAGCTCTAATTCAACGTGTTGAATTAAAGTATCCTTTTTAATGAATACAGCTGGTATATTACCATTCTCAGAAGTACCGTCTGGTGTAATAACTTTTACTTTTCCTTCTCCGACTGGCACTGCTCCTTCAGGAAATACTACTATATTCTCATTACTTGCGTTTACAACTCTTTCTTCCTGCTTTGATTGCGCACCTTCTTTTTCTTGTGGAGCGCCGCAACCGGCTAATAACAATACAGACAATCCAGTGATTATGAATTTTTTCAAAATTCATCCCCCCTGTCATTTCATTATAATTTATTATACAAAAATAACTTTTAAATTTTAAGACTATTTCCAACACTTTCATGAACAAATAGAATCTTGCTCACGATTAATGTATCATACTTTCCCTAATAGAACATTAATTTTTTTTATGAAATAAATAGTAATTCCCTCTTATCTATCATTTTAGCCTAACAGATTAATTACATACCTATCCAAAATAAAAAGACATTGTTTATTCAATGTCCTTTTATTTTGAGCTTTAAAAAACAAATGTTGTAATCTCATCTACTTCTTTTCTTGGAAGTTTCTTCGGCTTATCTTTCGGAAAACCGAGTGATATAACCATATTTATTTGCTTTTCAGGCTCAATTTGTAAATATTGTCGTAGTTCATCTTGAGCTAACAATACCGGTCCTGTCATTGGGCATGTACCAAGCCCCTTCGCATGTGCAGCTAACATTAAGTTTTGTGCCGCTAAACAGCTGCTCTTAATTCCTTCTTCTTCCCAAACTGAATCTGGAACAAAAGCAATCGGATCAAATATCTTTTCACGAAACTTTGATTCATATGGCGTTGCCAAACATACGATTAATACTGGTGCCTCCGAGAAAGCTGTTGCATATGGTCCAAAAGAACGTGTAAGTAATTTCCCTGCTTTCTCTTCTCCGGTTTCTGCCGCTTTTGCCGCAAGTTTATGTAATGCATCCCATGTCATTTGTTCAATTTCTTTAATTTTCTCTCGGTTCATAATGACCAAGAACTCCCAAGTTTGTGAGTTCGTATCACTCGGTGCATAACGAGCACAATCAATAATTTCTTTTATATCACTAGTGGATACTTCTTGTTCTGTGAACTTTCTAACACTTCGTCTACCGTGAATTACTTCTTTAAAATCTTCATAATTCATACATTAAATCCCCTTTTTACAGCGTTTTCAAATCTTGTCCTATCCTTGAATTATATCATGAAAAAAAGCTGGAGTAATACCAGCTTTTTTCTTCAATATTAGTTCGTAACTTTAAACAAACGAATACTTTCTTCATATGCAACTTGGAGTTTCTTTGTAATCGGTCCTCTTTCGCCGTTCCCGAACTGCTCGTCACCAATTTGAACGACTGGGAATATTTCAAGTGGCGTCGCTGTGAAGAAGCATTCGTCGGCCTCATACACTTCTTGAAGTGGAAATTCTCTTTCTTCTACTTCAATATGTAACTCTTTCGCTAATATAATAACATAGTGACGTGTAATGCCGTGTAGAATGAAATTGTCAGCCGGATGTGTAATCAATTTATTATTTTTCACCATAAAGAAATTTGAATGACACCCTTCCGTTACAATTCCATCTCGTACTAATATCGCTTCTTGATAGCCTTGTTCGTTTATTTTATTTTTAATCATAATATTAGGTAGCAGGTTTAAGGATTTTATATGACAGAACTTCCAGCGTATATCCTCTTCTACAGTAACTTTTATTCCTCGTTCCATAGAAGCAATTGGTCGTGGAAAAGAAACAATGTTTGCGAAATATGTTGGTTGCATATTTGACTCATATACATGATTACGTGCTTGAGCCCCTCTTGATATTTGCAAATATACATTCCCATCTTCTTGAAATTTATTTTTTTCAATCATTTGATATAACTCTTCCATTAACTCTTCCTTAGTAAACGGTGGAATTAATTTTATTTCTTCCATAGAATGAAAGAATCGTTCTAAATGTAAATCTAATAAATGTGGCTTCCCATCATATAGTCTGAATACCTCGTATATACCATCACCAAATTGAAAGCCTCTCTCCTCTAATGGAATCATCGGCTGTTCTTCCTTCGTATTTACAATTCTTCCGTTAAATAAAATCCAATCTTTATGAGTAGCTTTCATTTATTCCCACTCCTTTATTTCATGATTGTTTTAATTGTACAACTTATGCACGATCAAAAGAAGCAATTTTCTGTATTTTAACAAAATAAAAAGTGCATCACCTATTTAAAGTGATGCACTTTTTATTTACTTCAGAAAATATTTTTCAATATCATCTAACATAAGATTTGCAGCTACAATACCACCTGCTGTATTCCAAATCACTTCATCTACTTGGAATACTTTATTCTCTTTAGAAGCCTGCAGTTGCTTAAAGAGTGGATCTTCTGTCCATTCTTTTGCTAATGTATTTCCTTCATTATTCTTATCCGCGTCTTTATCAGATGTGAAATAGAATAAATAATCCCCGTCCATATTTGGAATTTGCTCTTTTGTAATTCCTTTAATTGCAAATTCATCTTTATCTTGTAATGGTGGTCGTTTAAATCCAATATCATTTAATACAACACCTGAGAATGAATTTTTTTGATAAATACGAACGTCACCAGGGACGAAACGAATAATAGAAACTTTAGAGTTAACTTTATCACCTAATTTTTCTTTTATTCCTGCAATACGCTTTTTATAATCATTAAGAGCATTTTGCCCTTCTTTTTCTTTATTTACAGCTTTCGTATAAAGTGTAAAGTTTTCTTTCCAATCACCGCGTAATGTTTCAGCATATACTGTTGGCGCGATTTCTTTTAATTGTTCGTATATTTTTTCGTGACGCATTTTATTTCCGATAATTAAATCCGGCTGAAGCTTCATTACTGCTTCTAAATTAATGTCACGCTCAGTTCCTACTACTTTCGTATTTTTTAACTCTTTCGCTAAATGAGGATACCATTCATCACCAGCTCGTGGTTTCGTCGTTCCAACCGGCGTTACTCCAACAGATAAAAGTGCCTCAGCGCCCTCATTTGTTAAAACCACAACTCTTTTTGGCGTACCATTTACTGTCGTTTCGCCCATTGCATGTTTTATCGTATACGAATCTTTCGCTTTAGCTGATGTATCATTTTCTTTCTTCTCTTCTTTACTACACCCTGCGATTATGATTGTTAGTAGCATAATGCAAAATATAAGTATATTTTTAGTGCGTGCCATAAGTCCTCCTAGTTGAAATTGATTATCATTTACTTTTTAAAGATTAATGTATATATCATACATTGTCAATAGATATATCAGAAAACTTTTTCAATATATATAATTTAGACCTCATTTTTATTCAAACTATTTTTATATTTATTTGCTACTCACATTTTTTATTCGTAACATGTGAAACATAAATGGACATAAGAAAGTAATTGTAAATCCAGTCAATACATAACGTAAATAATACATATCAGGTATGACTTTTTTTAATAGGAGCTGTACCACTAACAAAATACTAAGACCCAATACTGTTTTTACCACTTGCATTTTAAAATCATTACTTTCATTCATATTAATAAAATGATTCTCTAACATGATACCAATCGTAGAACCTGTCAAAACTCCTAGTAATTTAAGATTATCTACTTGGCTTGTCATAACATACATAATGAGTGAAACAGCCAATATAATTCGTTGTAACAATATAAATTTCCTATCACTTAATTCCATTGTTACTTTCGTATATAAATAAACAACTATGACACTAAATAAAACGGCACCTATTATATCACTGAGCCAATGTACACGTAAATATAGACGAGAAATAGCAACTAATATAATAAAAACAATACCAATGATCCAAACGATTCTCTTTTTACATAAAATCATAAATGAACCCCAAAACGTTGTTGCTAACTGCACGTGTGTACTTGGGAAAGAATAACTTGCAGCTGATTTTTCATATAAAGATTGAATTCCGTCGTATGTATACGGTCGCGGAATTTTCATAAATTCTTTTATCACTATACCTATATATCCAGAGAAACAAAGCATAACAATCATATGAAATGCTTTTCTTTTAGAAACGCACCAATACGAAATTGAAATAACAATTAAATATAATGTTTCATTTGCAATAATAGATACAAGTTTAAAAAATGCTGTAAGTACACTTCCCTCCAGACTGATCATCCATTCAAGAAATAACATATCAATATTAAACATACAAACACGATACCTCCCTAAAATTTAATTCTGCTATTTTTTAGCACTTCATATAAAGTGAAACTTTAATCAGCCCTAACCAATCGGACTTTTATGGGCAGCCCAATCCCCATCTAACTTCTTTGCTTTCGTTGAATTTTGAGGTGTGGGTCTTACTGCCCATTAAAGCGAGACAAACTAGTTGATTAACATTTCCAATTTATACACCCACTTACGTTACAGATTAAGAATATATAGTACCACATACTAAAAACAGATAATATGTTAAATCCTCTAATCATTTTTATAAATTTCAATGGAATTTTGAGTTTTATATACAAAGCCATTACAATTACAAATTAAAAAACCGCCTTATGTAAGGCGGTTTCTATCATTTTGTTTTAACCAATTTAAAATAAATATATACGATTGATAGTGAATATAACGTATGCAAAATAAAAGAAATAAAAGGGCTATTCCAGTGGTACTATACAGCAAACCAAACTTCAAAAAAATATTTAACAGCGGTGGAAAGTTCGTTATGTTTTGTAATGTAAGTAGCATACAAAACAAAAGGAAAAACACTGGGGCATATTGTAATTCATATGGCTTTCTCTTCTTATTCATTCTTTTTCGAATAAGCATATGGCTTAGCTCCGCTACTAAAAAACATCCTCCAATTAATACAAGACCAGAAGTCATCGTCATACACCCACCTGCCTTATATTTATCCCGCATAACTACTCATCGTTATATTTTCTTCACATATATTCCGTCTTCCACATTAAATCCAAAGCTCTCTATGAAAGATTTCGCTTGTTCTGTTAATTCCGTTTGTAATACCTTTATCTCTTTCACATTTCTTTCTTTCATCATCATTTCAAATGTGAAATACGTATTTGCCCCATAACCGTAACTTTGATAATCAGAGTGAATAATTAACTGAGATAAAACCACAGTCTCCTCTTGAACACGATAATCTATTACACCAATATATGTATCATCGACTTTCACACAATACTGTACCTGTTTCTCACTTAAACTATGTGAGTGAAACATTTCTTTAACAACGCTTTCATTTTCTACAGTTACTTTTTCAAACGTAATCATATGTTGTCCATCCTTTTACTATTATTGTATCAATAATACGTCCTATTTATGAAAAAAACCTTAAGACCATATGCGATCTTAAGGTTTTTCTAATTAAACTAAGCTATACGCACGTTTCGTTTCTTCGTGGAACTTATTCGTATCGTATTTATGCTCAACATAAATTTGATGCCATACCATAAACGCAAGTACAGTCCAAATTTTACGGCTATAATCGCCTTTATCTGCACAATGTGCTTCCAGTAAGTTTAATACATACTGTTTGTCGATTAAATGCTCTGTTTTACTCTCGTTTATAATATTGATAGCCCAATCATGCATTTCGTCTTTTAACCAGTGACGAATTGGTACTGGGAATCCAAGTTTTTTACGATCTAATACGTGATCTGGAACGATTCCGCGTGCTGCTTCACGTAAAATAGCTTTCGTAGTTCCGTTAGCAATCTTAAATTCAGTTGGAATTTTAGATGCAACATCGAATACTTCTTTATCTAAGAACGGTACGCGAAGTTCTAATGAGTTCGCCATTGTCATTTTATCAGCTTTTAATAAAATGTCACCGCGTAACCAAGTGAACATGTCAATGTATTGCATTTTGCTTACATCATCATAATCTTTAATTTCGTTATACAATGGTTTCGTGATATCCATATAGTTAACACTTTCATTGTAATACTTCATTAATTCAGCTTTCTCTTCTTCACGGAAGATTTTCGCGTTTCCATAGTAACGCTCTTCAATTGGCGTACATCCACGCTCTAGGAAGCTCTTTCCTTTAAAGCCTTCTTTAAGAGCACCACTTAGTGCTTTTAGAACGCTCTTACCTGGGCTAGGAATGTAAGAGAACATTTTCAGTGAGTTTGGCTCACGATAAATGTTATAACCACCAAATAGCTCGTCTGCACCTTCGCCTGAAAGAACAACTGTTACATGCTTACGTGCTTCTTTTGCAACGAAGTACAACGGTACAGCTGCTGGATCTGCTAAAGGATCATCCATATGCCAAATGATTTTTGGGAACTCATCCATAAACTCTTTCGCTGAAATGAATACGTTATGGTTTTTAACACCTAATTTCTCAGCAGTTTCTTTCGCAACATCAACTTCACTGAAACCACGTTGCTCAAAACCAACAGAGAATGTTAAAAGATTTGGATTCATTTCTCTTGCGATAGAAGCGATGATAGATGAATCGATACCACCAGATAAGAATGAACCTACTGGTACATCACTGCGCATATGCACTTTTACTGAATCATATAACACATCACGAATTGCTTGGATATGCTCCTCTTTCGTTGCACTTGAAGCATTGAAATAAGGTTTCCAGTAGCGATGGATTTCCATCTCTTTACCGATTTCTTTTACGAAATAATGACCAGGTTCGATTTTATTAACATCAATTGTTAATGTTTCTGGCTCTGGACCATATTGGTACGTAAAGTAATGTTGTAATGACGTTGGGTTAACGCCTTTATCTTCCATCACATGCATAATACTTTTCTTCTCAGATGCGAAGAATGTAGTATCACCTTGTTGTGCGATGTATAAAGGTTTAATACCGAAGTGGTCACGTGCACCGAAAAGTTTCTTTTCTTCACGATCCCAAATCATAAATGCAAACATACCACGAAGGTAGTCTACACATTTTTCTTTCATATGTGCATACAATGCAATGATAACTTCTGTATCAGATTGCGTTGCAAACGTTGCACCTTTTTCAAGTAACATTTCACGTAATTCTACATAGTTGTAAATTTCACCATTAAAAATAATTACATATCGATCATTTTCATAAGTTAGCGGCTGATGTCCTGCCTCTAAGTCAATGATACTTAAACGGCGGAAGCCAAATTGTACATGCTCATCACGAAAATATCCTTCGTCATCTGGACCACGGTGGAAAATCATCGTGTTCATATTTTCAAATTGATGTTTTTCTGTTTCTGAAAACTCTCTAGGGTTTTCACATAAACATCCTACAAAACCACACATACTTCTTACCCTCTTTCAGTTTTCATTCTGTCTCTATACTACTATATCAACCCTATTTATACTAGCATAATCAACTGAATATGGCGACCAAAAACTATAAAAAAATCACTCCATTTCACATTTTTAACAATTTTTTATGAAAACATGAAAATTAGGCAATCACCTTTCTCCGCTTTTGTCATATGATATTGCAAATTGATTTCTAGGAGGGAATACCATGAGTGAAGAAAAAAAAGACTCTTCTCGCCCACCAGTTCGCAATTATTTAAAGCAAATTGATGATTTCTTCGAGCAAACACCACTTCGCAATGTAATTGCTGATTTAAATCATTTTTTCCAAAAAGGAAATCGTTTATTAACATTCCCTGTAGATTTATATGAAGTTGGTGAAGAACTCGTTGTTACAGCTGAACTACCAGGTATACAAAAAGAACAAATTCAAATTGAAATACAAAATGAATACTTAAAAGTCTCTGTAAAAGAAGAGATACTGGAAGAAGAAGAGCAAACATCCCATAACTATTATCGCCGAGAACGTTCTATTTCAGAAGCATCCAGATTAATTAAATTACCGTACTCCATTAATAAAAAAGCAGCAAAAGCTTCGTATCAAAATGGCGTGTTAGAAATTCGGGCTCCAAAACTTCCACAGCAACATGACATTTTATCCATAGACTAATGTAAAAAAAGAAGGGTGCTTTAATTTGCACCCTTCTTTTTATTCTGCTAATCGCTTCATATCACGTATAATGTCCTCATACGGCGTATTACTAATGCCACTGTACTTTTTCATTACTTTTCCGTTTTGATCAATTAAATAAAATGATGTACCATGCATAACTTGACCATTCTCAGGTTTATCTACAAGTGTTTGGAAATTATCTTTTGCAAACTTTGTAATATCTTCTAACGAATAACCTGTTAACAGGTTCCAGTTACTAGTATCTTCTGTAAACTTTTGAATAAAAGCTTTCAAGTTTTCCGGCTTATCAAGGTCAGGATCTACGCTAAATGATACAAACTGAATATCTAATTTCTCTTCCTTTGCCATTTTCTGTAATTTTGCCATATTAGCAGTCATTGGCGGACAAACTGTTTGACAGTTTGTGAACATAAAATCTGCAACCCAAACTTTCCCTTTTAAATCTTTTGTACCAAATGGCTTTCCATCTTGATTTGTAAATTGGAAAGTTTCTAAATCCCAATTCAATGGTTTACGAAGCTTTGAACCTGATCCACTACATCCAGCAAGTACAAAGAGACAAAATACAACCATAAGACCAATTACTTTTTGATAACGCTTCATTTATAAACCTCTTTTCTCTATCCTAAATTTAAATAGGTTATGTTTATCATAACAAAAGTTAACACTACGAGAAAATTGTTTACTACATTTGTTCACGAAATCGTACGAATTTACGTATGTTACTTCTTTATTTCAAGCGAATTACTAGACAAAATAATTTTTTTACTATTATATCTCTAAATAATCGTCGCAAAACTAATTTTATTGTTATTTTTGTAAATGCACCTTCCTGTTTTTTTACAATTATTTAAACATTCATCCATGTTATACACTGTATTCCTTAACAACATTTCGGTACAATACAATTACAACGATTTTAAATGAGGTGATGTTCATGGCAAAGCGCTATGAAAATATGGATAATGTGAGTACAAAAAAATCAATTCGCTCTTTTATACGCTGGCGTAAAGAACGAAAGCAAAACAAAAAAGATTTTTCTTTCTTAGTAGAACAATCACCCGTTAAACAAAGTGCATTTTTGCAAAGTAATATTGAAAAAACGACTGTCACATGGATTGGGCATTCTACTTTTCTTATCCAAACGAATGGACTTAATATACTAACGGATCCAGTATGGGCCAATAAATTGAAGCTAATCTCAAGACTTACTGAACCTGGTCTTTCTATACAAGAACTACCTAAAATTGATATTGTCCTCATTTCACATGGTCATTATGATCATTTAGATTTTTCAACACTTCGCCAACTTAATGATGACGTATTATACTTAGTACCCATTGGGCTAAAAAAATTATTTACTCGTAAAAAATTCAATAATGTAGAAGAGTATAAATGGTGGGAAAGTACGACTATTGATGATGTTTCCTTTCACTTCGTACCTGCTCAGCACTGGACGAGAAGATCATTATTTGATATGAACACATCTCACTGGGGTGGATGGATTATTAAAAATGACAATATGGAAGAAACCATTTATTTTTGTGGAGACAGTGGCTATTTCCAAGGTTTCAAAGAAATTGGCAAACGCTTTTCAATTGATGTTGCCCTTATGCCAATTGGAGCTTATGAACCAGAATGGTTTATGAAAATATCTCACGTTTCACCTGAAGAAGCAGTGCAAGCTTATTTAGATTTAAATGCTACACACTTTATACCAATGCATTACGGAGCTTTTGCACTCGCTGATGAAACACCTCGCGAGGCAATAACAAGGCTTCGAAATAATTGGAATTTACGTATGTTACCGTGGGAACAACTGCATGTACTCTTTTTAGGTCAAACTTTCATTTATAATAGTGAAACACATTATAAGAAAGTGAATGAAAAAATTGAAACATTACATGTATAACGTAACTACTGATTTTCTATATTCAACATATAATATAGAAAATCATAAAGGGTGTTTTTTATGAATGAATATTTACAGACTCGCTATATCATTAGCGGTAGTGCCTGTATAGCCCTTCTTATTTCTTACTTTCTATTCACATAAAAAAGCTACTTGAAATAAATTTCAAGTAGCTTTTTTATTACTCTGCTAAATACATAAATCCGATTGCACCCGGACCTGTATGAGTACTAATAATAGGCGTTGTAAAGAAAATTTCTGATTTAGCAAATCCACTTACTTTTTCAACAGCCGCTTTTACATTTTCAGCTAAAGGAATTGCTTTCGCATGCGGAATTGCCACAGCTTTTACAACTTTTCCAGCTGTATCTTCCTCAAATAACTTAGCTAACGTTTTTACAATTTGACCTTGGCTACGCACTTTCGTTACAGGGTTATAAACACCATCTTCAAGGCTAGCAATTGGCTTTATATTAAGTAGCGAACCGATAAACGCTTTTCCTTTACCGATACGCCCACCCTTCACTAAGTTTTCTAATGTATCTACTACTACATATAATCGAGTATTCTTCCTTACTTCATCTACACGTTTTAAAATTTCTTCTAGTGAGCGTCCTTCATTTGCCATTTTCGCAGCTTCAACTACTTGATATGCTAAAGCATGTGTAATAAATTGCGAATCAACAACTGTTACTTTTGTGTCGGTCATTGATGCAGCACTATTTGCAGTTGCCACAGTACCACTCATTCCACTTGTCATATGAATGGAAAGTACTTCACTTCCATCTTCCCCTAACTTGTCATACATTTCTACAAATGTACCCATTGCTGGTTGTGATGTTTTTGGTAGTTCCTCTGATTTAATCATTTCTTCAATAAATTCATCTGGTTGTAGATCAACGCGATCTAAATATGTTTGTCCATTTACAGAGATTGATAATGGTAGAACATGGATGTCATACTTCTCAATTACCTCTTGTGATAAATCTGCCGTTGAATCTGTTACAATTTTAATTTTTTGCATATTATATTCTTCCCTTTCCAATACGCTCTCCTTGTTATTATACTAGTATTCCCATTGCTTTCAACAATTTGAAACGAAATTTCATTAAATTAATTATATTTTTATATCTAAAATGAAAAAGACAGAGCTCTTAACCCTGTCCCCACTCTATATCATGCATTTTTTTCAAGAGTATTTGTTTTATATACATTTAAATAATCATTCCACTTCAAACAATTTTGTAAATATTCACGGAAAGAATACGAAAATCTTGGGTGTTTTTGTTTTTGAATTTTTGCAATAAATAATTGAAGACGAGACTGTATTAGAAACGATAATGGATGCTGCGCTTGTAGGACAGGGATTTCAAATATTTTAATACACTCCCCTGTTGAATGAGTGAAATAAAAACTTTTCGTAATCACAATATCAATCCTCTTTTTCATTGGATTTTTGAACTTCTTCTACTTTACGCTGTAACACGTTGTTTAAAGTGGCGACTCCCATGAATACAAAAGTATCCTTAGACAATCTCTGTAGTCCTTTTGGTTAGAAGATTTATACTCTATTCATCTTCACCTAATCCATCCCCCACCCTAAATTCCTAATAAGATAAGGACTCGTTATCCGT
Source organism: Bacillus sp. FSL W8-0519 (assembly GCF_038005585.1). Taxonomy (NCBI): domain Bacteria; kingdom Bacillati; phylum Bacillota; class Bacilli; order Caryophanales; family Bacillaceae; genus Bacillus; species Bacillus sp. FSL W8-0519. The sequence goes on along the minus strand of NZ_JBBOTL010000001.1, from coordinate 2,184,662 downwards.
ATATTGCTTAATATATTCAGTATAAACTTATAAAAGCGCAAAGTTTGTCTAAATTTTGGAGATTCTATAATTTTTTTCTTCTCTATATTGTATACGTTTATAACTAGAGTATAACAAATAAATAAAAAAAGTGCCTTTATAACGAGGCACTTTTCGACTGAATTTCTTCTTCTCTTTTCTTTTTTCGCTTACTCACAATCTTTGATAAAGCGATACTAATTTCATAAATACAAATAAGCGGTACCGCAACTAAACTATGTGATAAAAAATCTGGCGGTGATATACACGATGCAATGATAATCAATGCTACGTAAGCATACCTTCTTATTTTTATTAGAAATTCCGCCGTCAATAGTCCAATACTCGTTAAAAACATTACTACTACTGGCAATTCAAAAATTACAGCAAATGGAACTGTTAAATTAAGAACAAAATGAAAATACTTTTCTGTCGTAAACATCGTATTAAACATTTCATTACCTATCGTAGTTAAAAAATGAAATAAAAACGGCATTACAACAAAATATCCAAAGCATAAACCTGCAATAAATAATATAGACAATACCGGTATATACATTAACGTCATCTTTTGTTCATTTGCATGTAAACCCGGTTTTACAAATAACCAAATTTGTATAGCAGCAAAAGGAATTGTACAAACGATAGCAAATACTGTAGCAATCGAGAAAAAAATCCACAATACATCACTTGGACCGAGAACAGTTAATTTCATTGGTAAGTCTTTTACAAGCCAAAAATAAATATCCTTCGTAAAAGTAAACCCAACAATTAAAAATAGTACAAAGGATAACACGGTATATATTACTCGTTTGCGAAGCTCAACTATATGTTCTACTACACTCATTTCCCGATCTTCCATCTCGTTCACCACACTTTATTTATCCATTTCGAAGAAAATTCATTACATTTTTTCTTTCTTTTCCTTCTCTTGAAATGCATCATCAGTCAATTCTTTCGTTGATTTTTTAAATTCTTTTAACGTTTCCCCTAAAGCCTTTCCGATTTCCGGCAATTTTTTCGGCCCAAATAAAATAAGTACAGCTACTAAAATTAAAATTAATCCTGGAAAGCCAATATTTGAAAACATTTCTCCATCCCCTTTATTAGTAGATTCCTTGTCCTACTATTGCATAATTTTATTTTGTCAAAAAAGTTTGAAAACGTCAACAAAACCATTACCTTTTGTCAAAAAAATTCAAAAATATAATCAATTATACAAATTTCATTTTCTATTGCTCTTGTGTATGATATGGTAAGGGAAATGACATATTATTTTATCCCGCTTTAACGGGCAGTAAGAACCACACCTTAAAATTCAGTGCAAGCAAAGAAGTTACGTGGGGGTGGGCTGCCCGTAAAAGCCCGATTGGTGAGAGCTGAAAATCAGTGGGGGGATGCCCCCCCACTGATTAAAGTTTCACTTTATAATAGTAGAAAGGATTACCATTATGACTGAAAAAATGACACGAATGACACAATTTGTGAAAGAAGAAATTGCAAATGCAATTACACATGGTATCGGTGCCATTTTAAGCATCCCTGCCTTAATCATATTGATTATTCATGCCTCTAAACATGGTACCGCATCTGCTGTTGTTGCATTTACGGTTTACGGTGTAAGCATGTTCTTACTGTACTTGTTTTCGACATTGTTACATAGCATTCACCATCCAAAAGTAGAAAAATTATTTACTATACTAGATCACTCAGCCATTTATTTATTAATCGCTGGCACATATACTCCTTTTTTACTTATTACGCTTCGTGGACCATTAGGTTGGACGTTACTCGCAATTATATGGACCCTTGCAATCGGGGGTATCATCTTCAAAATTTTCTTTGTACGTCGCTTTATTAAGGCATCGACGCTATGTTATATCATAATGGGATGGCTCATAATCGTTGCTATTAAACCGCTTTATGAAAATCTAACTGGACATGGTTTTTCACTACTTTTAGCAGGTGGAATTTTATATTCTGTAGGAGCTATATTCTTCCTTTGGGAAAAGTTACCTTTCAACCATGCCATTTGGCATCTTTTCGTATTAGGTGGTAGCGCAATGATGTTCTTCTGCGTACTCTTTTACGTCTTACCTACGGCATAATAAAAAAGGTTTCAGCTTTATGTAAGCTGAAACCTTTTTTATTACTTATGTAATTGTGATGCGATAACATCCTGTGTATGCTTCGTTAACTCTTTAATATCCATAGTCGCATACTCTTCAGGTGTAATCGGCTTAGAAATTGTTACTGTTGCACGAGCTCGCTTCATACGATTTCCATTTGCTTCAAACATTTTATATGTCCCATCTAATGTTACAGGTAAGATTGCTACACCAGATTTTACAGCAAGATGAAAACTACCAGCCTTAAACTCTCCAACTTCCCCACCCTTACTTCTCGTTCCTTCAGGGAAAATTACGATAGAATGTCCATTCTTCAATAGTTCAATCCCATCTTTAATCGCTTGAAGTGACTGGCGGCGATTGCTACGATCCATAAATACACAATTCATAAGTTCCATCCAAGTTGGTACAACTGGGAACTTTTTAATCTCTGCCTTTGAAACGAAGCCAATTGGTTTATTTAAATAACCTAGTAAAACAGGGATATCCATATTACTCTGGTGATTACTTACAACTAGTACCGGCTTGTCTTTCGGAACATTTTCAAGTCCTTTAACTTCTACTGTTCCTCCAGCTACACGTACCATTTTCTTACCAAACCAATTTGTCGTTTTGTACACAGCATTATCTTTTTCTTGTGGCGACATCGTATTTACTTGTCTTTTAAGACGCCACATTCTCGGTGTAATCGCAATTACGATTAAAATTAAATAAAAGATTTTAAAAAACGTTTGAATCATACAGAACCCCCACCTATTATCATTCCGACCTTCATTATACTAGACAAACGAAGGAAAAAGAAGAAAAAATGTCCAAACAACAAGTGTTTGGACATTTTTAAGTATGATAGATTAGAAACGTTTTGCTAATTCACGAGCATTAGCAATTGCTGCTTCTTTAATTTCTTGTGCTTTTTCAGGGTTTGCATTCATACCTTCAACTGCAATATATTCAGTATCATTTACACCGACAAATCCTAATACAGTTTTTAAGTGATTGCGTCCGAAGTCTACAGCTGCGTATGCTCCTTCAGAATATACGCCACCTGTCGCTTGAATGTGAAGTGCTTTTTTACCTTCTAATAAGCCAACTGGACCATTTTCAGTATATTTGAATGTTTTACCTGCGATTGCTACGTTGTCTAAGTATGCTTTTACTACTGGTGGGTAGCTAAAGTTCCACATTGGAGTTACAAATACATAACGATCTGCATTCATAAATGTTTCTAAGTTTGTGTTCATTGCTGCAACTTTTTGTTGTTGAGCTTCAGTTAAAGCTTCAAATCCTTCACCTGCTGCAAATTTACCCCAAGCAGCGAATACATCTGCATCGATTGCCGGTACTGTAGTATTGAATAAATCAATTGTTACAACTTCATCTTGTGGATGTTCGTTTTTATAAGCTTCGATGAATGCTTCCCCTACTGCCATTCCGAAAGAACCTTCTGCTGAATTTGGATTTGCTGTAATAAATAGTACTTTTGTCATTGTATTCTCTCCCTTTTCTACATTTTATCTTTAATTTGAGATTTATAATTTGAAAGTAAATAACTTACCTTATGTAAGTATAATACAAAAAGTTTCATTCGATGTCAATAAAAAATAGCTACTTTTTTTTCGTAAGTTAATGATTTATTTTGTTTCCTTAAAATTCAGTATATAGATATTAAGAATTCTTTCATAGAAAAAGGCTAGCTCTACAAATTATAGAGCTAACCTTTTATTACATATTATTTTTGAAATACATGTTTTACTTTTTCAGCTGGAATATTACTTCCGCCTCTACCTTTTACATCTTCAATCATCATAGTAATAACCATATCTGGTGAATTTAAATCAAATGCAGCGAACCAGCCTAGTTCTTTTCCTTCAGCCTCTTTTGATACTTTTAATTCCGCTGTACCTGTTTTTCCAGCAAGAGTCATGCCATCAATTTTAGCAATTTTCCCAGTACCATCTGGATCATTAATTACTTTCGTCATAGCAGTTTTTAATATATCCTGATTGCCTTTTGAAATTACATTCTCTTTCCAAACTTTTGGTTGCTTATCTGTTTTAATAATATATGGAGAAGGTATGTTTCCATCATTAACAATTGGTGCGTACGTTAATGCTAGATGGAGTGGCGTCATTAATACTTGTCCTTGTCCATAACCTGTGTCTGCCATTTGAATATCATTTTTAATACTATCATTTGCGATTTTAGAAGCTGGGAATCCATATTCAATTGGTAATTTCTCATCGAATCCGAATTTTTTCGCTTCACTCATAAATTTGTCTTTCCCGATCTTCAAAGCTTCTTGTGCGAAATAAATATTATCCGAGTATTTCATCGCCTTATCAAAATCAATCGGATTTGCATCTTTTACACGCGTTACATAATAATTACCCCAAGAAGAATCTTTTGTCCATTTCAATCCTTCAATTTTTAACTCTTCTTTTGGATCAATCGTTTTCGTTTCAAGACCAATTGCTGCTGTAATAGGCTTAAATACAGAACCTGGAACTGATAATTGTGTAAATCGATTCGTCATCGGTTTTTTCGGATCATTATTTACCGCATCACGTTGCGCTTTTGACGCCCCTCTTGTAAGGGTATTTGGGTTATAAGCTGGTGTGCTCACAAGTGCAAGTGTTTCTCCAGTCTTTGGATTAATTGCTGCACTTGATCCTACCTCATTTTTCATTTCATTATAAATTTCGCTTTGAACTGCACTGTCAATCGTTAAAGTTACATTTTCTCCATCAACAGCATCTGTTTTTGCTAAATTTTTAATTTCTTTTCCTTGTGCATCTTCTACGAAGACACGCCCACCTTTTTTACCGCGTAGCTTTTCTTCCAGTACTTGCTCTAAACCAGCTTTACCTACTGGATCATCTGCTTGATAACCTTTCTTTTGTAACGTTTTTAAATCTTCAGCATTCACTTTTCCAATATAGCCAGTAAGATGTGCGGCTTCTTCTCCTAATGGATATGAGCGAACATTTACTGGTTTTGTTGCAACACCAGGTAAATCTATGTACGTATTTTGTGTTGCTCCTTCAGGCAATATTCCAATTGGTACAAGGTAATTTGGTTTTACCCATTTAGCTGCTAGTTTTTGATCAATTTCTTCGACAGACATATTTAGTAACTTCGCTACCGTTTCTTTCGTTTGCGGAGCTGTATCCCCTAATTTTTCAGGAATCAATCCGATTTCAGAAGCTTTACCATTTACCGCAAGATATTTACCGTTACGGTCATATATTTCTCCGCGCTTCGGCTCTGTCGTTTGCATACGCACTTTACTATCTTTCGTCATACCTGGGAATATAAAATCAGGAGTCCAATCTATTTTCCAAGATTCTTTATCTCCATCCTTTTCTTTCACCATTTTTGCTTCATGGGCAAAATTGATTTTACCACCAACAGTATCCATGCTTACTTTAAAAGGAACAGGACCTTCATCTTTTTTATCTTCTTTTACTTCTCCTGCTTCTACTTTTAAGTTTTTCACTTCAATGCCAGAATAAATTTTTTCATATTTCTCAGTGAACTCTTTCTTTGAAATATCTTTTTTTGCCTTTTCTGATAATTGATCATACATTTCTGCAAATTTTTGTTTATTCCATGCTTTTGCATATGTATCAAATGCTTCTTGTGGTTTTTCTTCTTTACCACATCCGACTAACATGAATGTTAAGCAAAGAAAAAGAATCCCCCATATCTTTCTCAATCGATTCTCCTCCTCTTTCTCTCTTAATACTCTTGAAAATTTTAGCATTTTCACATGCTACCTTTCATTATAGCACTATCGAATCTCATCTATAAACCTATATTGATGGATATAAATAAAAAGATTGATGCGAATATTCACATCAATCCTTATTATTATTGTTGCTTTTCATATACATGATAATAGTACGTATACGGATTTTTTTCATCCGTTAAACCTTTTTCAACAAAAACTTCTTTCCAATTTGTCATATCCATTTCTGGGAAGAATGTATCTCCTTCAAATGCATGATGGATTTTTGTTATATATAACTTGTCTACATAAGGTAAAAAGAGATCATAAATTTGTGCTCCGCCAAAAATAAAGATCTCTTCTTCATTTTTGCATAGCTCAAACACTTCTTCTACAGAATGTGCTACTTCACATCCTTCAACATGATACCCTTCATTGCGAGTTACAATAATATTACGTCTTCCAGGCAGTGGTCTACCAATCGCTTCATAGTTCTTTCTTCCCATAATAAGCGGATGACCCATCGTTGTTTTCTTTACATATTGTAATTCACTCGGTAAGCGCCAAGGTAAATTATTATCTTTACCAATTACTCTATTCTCGTCCATTGCGACCATAAATGAAACTATCATCTTTTCATCTCCTCTACAATTACACTGCAACCGGTGCTTTAATTGCTGGGTGTGGATCATATCCTTCAATTGTTAAATCTTCCATTTCAAAATCGAACACAGATTTCACATCTGGATTTAATATAAGTTTCGGGAATGGACGTGGTTCACGTGCCAATTGCTTTTCTACTTGTTCAAAATGATTCGTATAAATGTGTGCATCTCCAATTGTATGAACGAATTCTCCTACTTCAAGTCCACATTCATGTGCAATTAAATGTGTTAGTAACGAGTAACTTGCAATGTTAAATGGAATTCCAAGGAATATGTCACCACTTCTTTGATATAGCTGACAAGAAAGTTTGCCATCTGCTACATAAAATTGGAATAACGTATGACAAGGCGGTAATGCCATACTTGGTACATCTTCAGGATTCCACGCAGAAACAATTAGGCGACGCGAATCTGGTGTTTTCTTAATCATTTCAATTACATCTTTTAATTGATCGAGTGTCTCACCAGCTGTCGTTTTCCAAGCACGCCACTGCTTACCATATACGTCTCCTAAATAACCATATTTATTTGAGAAATCATCATCTTCTAAAACGTTCTTTTTAAACAATTCCATTTGCTCATCGTACTGAACTTTAAATTCCTCATCTTGTTGTGAGCGAAGACCGAAATCAGTCATGTCAGGACCAGTATACTCTTCACTTTCTACCCAACTCTTAAATGCCCATTCATTCCAAATGTTGTTATTATGCTGCAATAAATAACGAATATTTGTATCACCTTTCATAAACCAAAGTAGCTCACTTGCTACAAGTCGAAACGGCACTCTCTTTGTTGTTAATAAAGGAAAACCTTTACTTAGATCAAAACGCATTTGATATCCAAATACAGATACAGTGCCTGTCCCTGTACGGTCTTCTTTCTTCGTACCATGCTCCATTACATGGCGGCATAAATTTAAGTATTCATTTTCAGCATGTTTCATATGTAGAAAAACCTTCTTTCAAATCTCTAGTCTATATGGATTTTATCATAAATTTAATGCTAACAGATTGAACAAACTAAATTTATAAAAAAACATTTCTATACTTAACAAAATTCTACTTCTGTATGTTCTTACAAAATCTAAATTCATATGCGCCTGAACCTAATTTCATTTCAGGCATATCACTTGACCTCCAATCATCTTCCACTATTCGTAATGTAGCAGATGTATTTGTTGGCACATCAACGTTCAATACTGCTTGTCCATGTTCTACACGCCAATCAATTTTAATTTCCCCATATGCTGTTTCACGCTTAATACAAACCCAATCTAGATTAGAATTAAAATGAGGCTGAATATAAAAATGTTTATATGCTGGTTTTGTTTCATCCACTTCTAATCCAATAATATATCGGTATATCCATTCAACGATAGAACCATATGCGTAATGATTGTACGAATTCATACTATCATTCCAAAGGGTTCCATCCTCTTTCACACCATCCCAATGTTCCCAAATCGTTGTGGCACCTCGTTTCACTTGGTATAACCATGATGGATAATCTTCATGAAATAGAAGCTTACAAGCAAGGTCATGACGGTTAAACTTGCTTAATATTAAATTTAAATACGGTGTTCCTATAAAACCTGTTGTTAAATGATTTTTATTTGCTTTTAAAAGCTCAATTAATCGATTAAATACTTTCTCCTTCACATTATCTTTCACTAGTTCAAAAAGAAGTACTAATATGTGGGCTGTTTGGGTATTTGAAATTAACCTACCATTCGGTGTAACAAATTCATTTTGAAACGCTTGAACAATATTTCCATGTAGCTCAGCATAAAACTTAGCATCTGTATTTTCACCTAAAATCTCAGCAACCTTTCGTAAAAGCGATGTAGAATACGCGTAATAAGCTGTCGCAATAAAATGCTTGTCTGTTCCGCCTTCATATACATCAGGTTTCGTATCTAATGCGAGCCAATCCCCTAAATGATAGCCTGTATCCCATAAATACTCATTTTCACCTTGTGAACGTATGTAATCTATATACTTCTTCATACTGTTATATTGCTCTTTTAAAATGGATACATCTCCGTAATGTAAATAGTGAACCCATGGACAAATAATTGCTGCATCGCCCCAACCGCCAGAAGTATGTAAATCAAAATCCGCTCTTTTCCCAAATGCATCTGGAATAACTAATGGCACAGCTCCATTCACATTTTGATCTAATGATAAATCTTGGAGCCATTTTTTAAAGAACAATTGCACATTCATAATTTGCGTAGCTGTCCCAATAAACATTTGTGCATCTCCTGTCCATCCAAGTCGATCATCTCGCTGCGGACAATCTGTTGGCACATCAAAGAAGTTCCCTCTTTGAGACCACTCCACATTATGATGAAGTTGATTGATTAATGGATTAGACGTTTCAAATGCTGTTGCTTTTTCCATATCTGTATGTAATACACACCCTTCAAAATCTGCTATTTGAGGGGGCTGGGTTAATCCACTTATTTTCACATATCTAAAGCCTTGATAAGTAAAATGAGGTTCAAACGTTTCCTCCTCTTCTCCTTTTGCTATATACACTATTTTTTGTTTTGCCTTTCGGAGATTCCCAGTATAAAAGCAACCGTCTTTATTTAATATTTCAGCATGATGCAATTCTATCTTTTGTCCAGTATAAACATGACGGACTTTAAACCGAACCCAACCTACCATATTTTGCCCCATATCAATAAGCCATTCATGATTGGGTAGTTTTGAAATAGCGATTGGTTTTATAATTTTCACTTTACGAATCGCTTCATTTTCCTGTGCAACAATTATTTGTTTGGAATGCTCAATTACTTCACCATCTTCTAGCACTTGTTCACTTTCTTCTAGCCTAGCGTCATAAACTTCTCCTTCATAAATTTCCGAATACAAAATAGGGCTTGGAGTTACTTTCCATGTTTCATCTGTTACAATTTTTTCTTTCGTTCCATCTTCATACGTGATATGTATTTGAGCAATTATCGCACGTCTTTTCCCGTAATAATTACGTACATGCTGCATAGTAATCGGCCCTTTATACCAGCCGTTACCTACCAGAGTAGAAATATCATTATACCCAATCTTTAATACATGCGTTATATCATATGTTTGATACAATATCCTTTTATCATAACTTGTCCATCCAGGGGTAAAATAACAATCTCCAATACGCTCTCCATTTATAGAAGCCTCGTATAATCCTAAACTAGTCATATATAAACGTGCTTTTTTAACTAATTTTTTAATAGAAAAGCTTTTATGAAAAGACATAACTTGCGTGCGTTCTTTTTTCGCAGCAATCCATTTTCCGCTCCAGTTTTGCCCTTGTAATCCAGTCTCCCAAAATGCTACTTCTGACCAAGGTGATTCTTCTCCGTAATTATCCCATACCTTCACTCGGTAAAAATAGCGTGTTTCCGTACTATATGAAAACGAATTAATTGGTATATATAAACTTTGATCTGTTTCTACCTTCTGTGAATCGAATACTATAGTTTGAAACTCTTTATCCTTCGCAACCTGCAATTGATACGCAAGTTGTTTTACATTTCGTTTACTCGACTCGATTTGCCAACTAATTTTAACAACTTTCGAATCTATACCTATCGGATTATTTTTATTATCACAGAGCAATTTTTTTATTGTTAGCACACTTCTTCACCATCTTTTCTAAATCTTAATTTAAATTAATTATAATAAAAATAAAATTCTAAATAAATAATAATTTTATTCATCCTTACAAAATTATTAACTTTCCATATTTAAAAAGGTTTTCATTTTCTATTACCGAAAGTATAGTGCGGTAGAACAAAAATTATATTTGGAGGTTAGAAGTATGTCTAAAATTGAAACGCCTGTTATGACTTCTTTACAAACAACGGTTGAAAAAATGATGAAGGATTTAAACGTCCCGGGAGCTGCTGTAGCTATTATAAAAGACGGTGAAGTTATTATTTCAGAAGGATTTGGCTATCGAAATCTAGAGACAAAAGAACTAGTTACACCGCGTACTTTGTTCGCAATTGGTTCCTCAACGAAAGCTTTTGGCACACTTTCATTAAGTTTGTTAGCACAGCAAAAAAGGTTTAATTGGGATACTCCTGTCCAGTCTTATATACCTAACTTCTCTTTATCTGAACTACTTGCTAGTTCACAAGTTACAGGAAGAGATTTAGCTTCTCATCGTACCGGGGTAAGTCGTCATGATGCCCTTTGGTACAGCTCTTCCTTATCTCGAAAAGATCTCGTTGAAAAAATAAAACATTTACCACTTGATGCACCGTTCCGCACATCATTTCTATATAACAACTTAATGTATGCGACAATTAGCTATATTGTAGAAAACATAACAAATCAAACGTGGGAGCAATACACTACAGAACATATTTTAGAACCTTTAAATATGAGACATACAAACTTCTCTGTTACCGATTCACAAACGACAGATGAATACGCTTTACCTTACATTGAAAATGACGGTGAAATAAAAGAAGTTCCATTCCGCAACATTGATACCGTTGGCGCTGCTGGTTGTATCAATTCTACAATTAAAGATATGGCAAATTGGGTACTTCTCCACTTAAATGAAGGAAAATTTGGAGATCATGAATTAATCTCCTCTGAATTATTACAACAAATGTATACACCACACAATTCCATTCCAGACCAACCGGTTTTATCACTCCCTGAATCTCCATTAAATAGTTACGGTCTTGGTTGGTTTATTAGCGCTTATCGTGGTAAAAAAGTAATTCATCATGGCGGTAATATCGATGGATTTTCAGCGCTTGTTTCATTCATACCAACAGAAAACATAGGCCTTGTCATTTTAACGAATGCTGGAGGAACATTACTTCCTACTTATCTCGCTAATCAAATTTATGACGAACTACTTGAATTAGAATCCATTGATTGGCATAAACGTGCTGTAGAAGATACTGAAAAAATGAAGGAAATGATAAAAGAAGCAACTGAATCCATTCCAGAACAAATTAAAGGAACTACACCTTCTCATAAATTAGAGGATTATACTGGTACTTTCGAACATCCGGCATACGGAACATTACAAGTATACAAGCGAGATGATTCGTTATTTGTACAATTTATGGAGATGGACATTCAATTAACACATCATCATTACGACATCTTTTCTGCAAAAGTTGATTTATTCCAAATGAAGATGAATCTATTATTTGCATATGAAATGAGTGTGAACGGTGAATTCCCTTCCCTTCAGTTACATGTACCAGCTACGCTAAGTACTCAGCCGCTTGCATTTAAGAAAATTAAATAAGTATTTTGATGGTAAAAAATAAAGGTAGGTGCGAATCACACCTACCTTTTCTATTTCATATCAATCTTATTTGGTTGAAACCAAATTGGCTTCGATAACTCAAAGTTATTATGATCCTCTAAAACTATAGTAAGGCGCTCTAACATATCATCTAACATATGCGGCGCTGCTCGTAATGTCCAGACAACTGAGGAGAAAACTGTCATACCAACGTACACCGTGTATAATTTCCAGAATTCCTCTGGTATTTTTCTATTAAAGTATCCTTCTATTTGTCCGATTGAATACGGAATACTAATGTCCCTTGCAAACAGTGCAATTTTCACAAAATCATGAAGTGGATCGCCCCAGTCGTAGCCATTAAAATCAACAACACCTACATATTTTCCATCCCGTACAATTATATTTTCTAAATGAAAATCATCGTGTTGAAATCGATTGGGGCGGTTCTTTAAAGATATTTCATTTTCTTCAATAAACTTTATGATTTTATCATCATTTTTTATGTTTATTCCACATGTTTTATATGCCTCTAAATATTTACTATGTTTTTTCATTGCTCTTTCATACCATGGAAGTATATCATTAGGAGCTTCATATGTATGCATTTTTGCTAAATCTTTTCCTGCCTCTATACCAATTTCATATTGTTCTTTTGGTGAATACGTAGGCAATAGCTTCTTTGCATCTTCCCCTTCTAAATACGAAAAAATACTATAGCATACACTTTCATCTTCCAATATACCTATTTCAATCGGCTTTTGTGCCTGTATGTTACGTTTTTCCATTTCATTTAAAATTTGAAACTCTATTTTTCTTCTTTCATACTCTTGTATATCGCCAATCCGTAACAAATATTTTTCCTCATCAATTGTCGTAACTATATATTTCTTATCCGGTGAAAAACCTTTAGAAATTTCTGCAATATTCGTTGCATCTTTTACTATTTGTATATTGTTTTGCCATGTTGTAATTGTTTTCATGTATATTCCTCCTTACATTTCTACATTTGGTGTGTAAGCCACTTCTATAATAAACCCATTCGGATCATAAAAATCAATCGTATAGTACCCTCCCGAATAATGATTCATTTCCATCGGACCACGTATTATCTTTATTTTCGTGCTAGAAAGAAATTCTGCTACCTCATCAACTACTTTTCTATTAATAGCTTGGTAACAAATATGTCTTGGTCCTAAAGTTCTTACGATTTCTTCATCTACTTCTTTAAAATATATTTCACTTTCTCCTGTGCTATATGCTACTTCATTTAACTTTCTCCAGCCAATTATAGAAAATAACATATCATAAAAAGAAATGGACTCCTCTAAATTCGCTACCCAAAATTCAATATGATGAATACCTGCTCGAAGTGTATTCATATTAAGAATACGCCCCTTGTACTACTTGTACAATTTCCATAGGTGTATTGACCATATAATCTGGTGCATCTTTTTTCACTGTTTCAATGACATCATATCCCCAAGATACCCAAATTACATTCACCCCTGCCTTTTTACAAGCCGCTACATCTCTCTGTTCATCACCAACGTATAACATATCTTTCTCCGTTATCTTTTTCGATTTTAAAAACCTTTTAATCATTTTATCTTTACCGAACAAATTTTTAGAACAATACACTTCTTGTATATTTTCTATACCATTATTGTGTAAAAACGCACGAATATGCTCCTCTGAGTTCGATGATATGACTGCAATTCCGTAGCCTTCTTTATGTAGTTCGTCTAATACATCTTTCATCCCATGGAACAAAATAAGATCTTTTATGGCAGGTTGATACAATTTATAAAACTCCAGCGCTAATATTGGTAGTTTATACAGCGGTACATCAAGTTGTTTACATCTTTCTGGCATCGTTAATTTACGTAAATACTCAATTTCTTCTTCCCTTACCGTTTTATATCCGTGCTTTTCAGCAAGTTGATTATAAATTGGTACAAATATATTTTGTGAATCTACTAATGTGCCATCAAAGTCAAAAACAATATATTTTTGCATTGTCCTACTCCCTTTACTTCTTTTTCTAAACCTATTTTATTCAACAACATAGTCGTCTTACCCTTCTATAAACATAAAAAAAGAACAAGATTTCTCTTGTTCTTTTTAAGAAAGCCATTTTGGCGGCACATTCGTATTCCAATAAATATTTCCCAACTCATGATGTCCGGAGTACCCATCATCAAAACGGTGATAGTGGAAATTAAAATAATACCCATCTTGCGGTGGATGATCTCTTCTTACGTGGAAACGCAATAAGTCATTTCCTGTTTTCGTATCGTAAACGTGAAAAATCTTTTCATTATTTCCACCAGCTGGTTTTTGAGAAATCGCTAATGATTGTAACGAATCTTCCGGTACATCATTTGCTAGTTCAGCAATTGCCTCTTCAATCTTCGGTAATATTACATCTTTAAACTCATCTTCAATTACTGGACCAATTTTAGTACCAAACTTTTGCATCGACTGTTTCTCTGCTTCTTGCATTGCGTAAGTAATAAAAGTATCGGTGGTTAACCTGTCATTCGTTTCTTCATATGTATAGGACGTACTCTCCAAATTTTGTTGCCCAGCTGTGCTTGTAGGCTTGTCCGCAGCTTTGGCATTATCAAGCAATATGGAAGGAGGCGTCACTAAACCAAATGTAAATACGGTAATTAATGCGACTAAGGTTTTTCTAAACCAATTTGGCATGTATGTTTCCTCCCCTTTCACTCATTATATTTTATATAACGGTTGTTTCCTCTATTATACAAAATGATTGTAATTTTTGCACTTTACAATTTTGTTAACGTTCACATATTTTTCACTTGAATATGAAATTGTAAGATTTCATACAATAAAAATACAACAATGATGAGGAGGAGATCCGATGACTTTAGATGTCATGTATTCCGCCGCAAGCATACTCGTTTTAGTATATTTTATTTATCAATGTGTGACAGATTAGAAAAAGAGCCATTTTTCGGCTCTTTTTCTATGGTAAAAATACAATCCAACCAATCCATACTATAAAAATAATCCCGGCAATTACAGCTGCTAATAAATAAAAATAAGAAAGGATAATTATTCCATATAAAAGGATTACTGGAAGTAATAAATAGCGATCTGCCTTCCATCTTAACAATAGTAATTTTCCTTCATCACAATATAAATGAAGAAACATTTTTTTCGCAAATTCAGCCCAATAATCGCGTGCATAGCGGGAAATTGCAAATAAAGCAAATGCAAGAATAATAGCTGCAATCCACCTAGGACTCATAACAATACTTATCGCGCTTATACATACAATTTGAATATAAAATATTCCTGCACTACTTGTACGGAAAAATTCTTTCAAAAAGGATTCAACAATACGATCATCAGTTTTCTTCCCTAAAAACTTTTTAGAACGTGGAAACATCCACGGCTTTTTATTCGAACTACTCGGTTTAGCTGCATGACCACCAACTTGCATAATCCCACTCGTCCAGCGCATACTTTCTTCTTTTTCTTTTTCAACTTCTTTAAAAAAGGAATTTCTATAATTTAGTTTTTCTTTTATCAATGCGATAATTAGAAAAACTACTAGACCGATACATAGTATAGAATAAAATGGATTTTTATAAATAAGAAACAGGCTCATTCCCAAAAAGGATAGACTTATAGAAAATATTACATTTTTTATAATCCATAGTAGCCATCGTTTCCCCACACGTACATGAATATATCTCGTTAATAACGACAACATACATCGAAATAGAGTAAAGAATAACCAAAATAATACGACTTGTATCTTCGTCACTCCAATACTTTTCATCAACACTGGTAACATAGCAACAACAACTACTACATTCGTTATCGCTATTCGAATAAACGTATATGTCATGCCATACTGGATTAATTTTTGCATGTGAGCGGGATACGAAATTAAAAATAAACTATCCGCTTGCTCAAAAAATGAGCGAACTCCTCTTGCATATGTAATCACATAAAATGCGAGTAGGCCTAATCCGAAAAAAACCGTCTCTCCTATCGCTAGTTCTTCCATCCATAGTGAACGATAATAAATTCCCATAAATATAAGTGCCGGAATAATAATATATAGCGCAACCGTCCAATCAGTTATAGAACGTATGGACTTCCATTTGCGCCCCAGTTCATGGCGTAATCTTTTATAAAATTGTTTTTTAATCATGCTGTTCACGCCTTACGATTACATCAAAACAATCTAATAATGAACTTCCTGGCATTTCTGCTAACGTTTGAATTGCCTCTAAATGGCCATCTGCGACTAATGTACCTTGAGAGATGAGTAAAAATCTTTCGCAAATTCTTTCAGCTGTATCTAATACGTGCGTACAAAGTAAAATTCCTGCCCCGCGTTCTTTTTCTTTATATAAATAACTTAAAAACTCTTTCGTAGCTACTGGATCTAGTCCGATAAAAGGTTCGTCAATGATATAAAAATCTGGTTCTGTTAAAAACGCTAATATAAGCATCGATTTTTGTTTCATACCTTTAGAAAACTTTGATAAATACTCATGTTTATGCTTATCCATTCGAAACATATGTAATAACTCTTCAGCTTTCCGTTCCCAGCTTCCGGCTTCGTTCTCGCGAGCTGCCATTAATAATTCAATATGTTCCCAAAGCGTCAAATAATCATAATATGTCGGGTGTTCTGGCACATATGCATACGGATTTTTCTTCTCGCCAAATGATATTTCACCATCCACATTTACAAGTAACCCAAGTATCGTTTTAATCGTCGTACTTTTCCCGGCACCATTTGCACCAATAAGAGCAACTAATTCACCTTTTTCAATAGAAAAAGCGATATCATGAATTGTTTTTTCACCTATTTCATATCCAGCAGAACGGATATTTACTTCTAACATACATTCCCCTTCTTTCCATTTCCAATACAAACAAGGAAAAGAATAATATATAACTATTTATATATCATTATAAAATATTTACTTTCCTAGCAGGAAAAAATATTTTTTAACAGAATAATAAATGTTTGATTACATTTTATTGGAGTGGATAATATGTCTTTTCAAATTCGTGAAGCGACGATAGACGATATAGATGCGCTTTGCTCTTTGACGAAAGAATTAAAAGGTTCCTCTATTTCCTATGAAGATATGAACAACCGATTGCAATTCGTACAAATGAGTCCTTTTGATTTTTTATATGTTTATGAGGAAGAAGAAACTATATTTGGATTACTTGGGTTTCGTATACGTGAAAATTTAGAAGATGTAACTCGTTATGGGGAAATTTCAATTATTAGCGTTGATTCTACAATACGACGAAAAGGCATTGGGCAAGTATTAATGGATTATGCAGAGCAATTAGCAAAGAAGCATAATTGCATTGGCACATGGCTAGTTAGTGGAACAAAAAGAGTAGAGGCTCATCCTTTTTACAAAAAATTAGGATATGAAGTAAATGGTTACCGATTTGTAAAATATTTTTAAACTACTTTTTAACGGAAAGGACTATAACTATGACAAACTTTCAAGCAATTTTCATTGACCGTGACGGTACAATTGGTGGCGATACTACAATACATTACCCAGGATCATTTACATTATTTCCTTTTACAAAAACATCCTTGCAAAAACTAAAAGCTAATCATATAAAAATTTTCTCTTTTACAAACCAGCCAGGTATCGCTGACGGGATAGCAACTGTAACCGATTTTGTACAAGAATTAGAAGGCTTCGGTTTTGATGATATTTATGTATGTCCTCATAAACACGGTGATGGTTGCGAATGTCGTAAACCAAATACAGGCATGCTGCTACAAGCAGCTGAAAGACACGGGCTTGATTTAACACAATGTGCTGTAATTGGTGATCGCTGGACTGATATCGTTGCAGGAGCAAAAGTGAATGCGTCAACGATTTTAGTACGAACAGGCGCTGGATACGACGCTTTACATACGTACCGAGACAAGTGGGCACATATTGAACCAAACTACATTGCAGAAAACTTTGAAGATGCGACAAATTGGCTTTTAAGTCAACTATAATGCAAATGAAAAGAGACGCCTTCAAAATGAAAGCGCCTCTTTTCATCTAATATTTTTTAAAACGTCAATTCATAATGGAAATAACGATTATCTCTCAAATAACCATTTTCAGCGTATAATCGCTGCGCTGATAAATTATCAATCTCCGTTTGTAATTTTACACCTTTTGCACCATTTTCTAAGGCAAATTCTTTCGCAGCTTCTAATAATTTTTTTCCTGTTCCTGCTCCGCGCTTAGCAGCTTGCACAAATAAATCATTTAAAATCCATAATTCTTTCATCGAAATAGAAGAAAATGATGGATATAATTGCGTGAATCCAATATATTCCCCGTCTTCAACTGCCACGAAAATAACTGATTCTTTTTTCTCGATTCGATTTCGTAAAAATACTTTTGCTCCTTCTAAATCGGAATCTTGTCTATAAAACATACGATAGTTATTAAAAACTGATGCTAGTCCATCTAAATCTGCAATTGTTGCCTCATATATTCTCATTTTACTCCATTCCCCTTCCAATACTGTCTCATTATATCCGTGGCCCATTTAGGCTGTACGATTTCTTCTTTCGGCATAAACTCTTTCATTATCGGCTTTATATCCAATATAGGGGTACCATCAATAGCATCTAACCCCTCAACAATAATTGATTTACCTTCTCTTTTCATTACCTTTACAATGGTTGCTCCTATACGATTCGGACGATTTTTCCCGCGCTGTGCAAAAATCCCTACTTTAGGATAATCATGATTATTTCTAGGATGTCTAGCAACATATTGAATTTGTTCATCAGTTACTTTGTGAAAATAAAAAACTACTTCAATATGAGAAAAATCTTCAATCCCTTGTATACTTTCTTCTGTATACATTTCCGTTAAAGTAATATAGGATTTTACTTCTCCCCACTCATCGTCTTTTATTTCCTTTCTTTCATTATGTACAAATGCGATTGGTTGAACTGAAAACATACGCATTCCCCCTTACATGTAACCACTTACATTATAAAATATTTTCTGAATGTTTTCCACATATACAAATTAGGTTACATAATATAATTATAATCTATTTCCTACAGCGAAATTAACTGCTTCAACTGCATGTATATAAGTCGTATCGAATATTGGAATGGATACGTCTTCCTGCTTTATTAATAATCCTATTTCTGTACATCCTAAAATGATACCCTGTGCGCCTTTTTGCACTAAATCTTCTATAACTGTTTTATAATACTCTCTGGATTGAGATACGATTTTTCCTAAACATAATTCTGTATATATGACTTCGTTTATTTTTTCTCTATTTTTTTCTAATGGCACTATGACTTTTATATCATTCTCTTTAATACGTGATTTATAGAAATCTTGCTCCATTGTATATTTTGTTCCAAGTAAACCAACAGTTTGAATACCTTTTCTTTTCATTTCTTTCGCAGTTGCATCTGCGATATGTAAAACTGGAATATGAATATTCTCCTTTATTTTCTCAATTACTTTATGCATTGTATTTGTGCAAATAATAATAAAGTCTGCGCCTCCCATTTGTAATGAATATGCTGCATTCCCTAGAATTTCTCCTGCACTATCCCAATCACCGCTAGACTGGAATCCTTCAATCTCTTCAAAGTCTACACTATTAATTAAACATTTAGCTGAATGTAACCCACCTAATCTACTTTTTATTTCTTCATTTATGATTCGATAATATTCAGCAGTTGATTGCCAACTCATACCACCAATAAGACCTATCGTTTTCATTAAACCCACACCCACCTTATACTATTTATTCAAGATAATTTCGAAATTTTATTATGTATATTATACATAATAAAACAAGACTTTACGTTTGATATATAAAGTCTTGCTTTAACTATTTCCAAGGAAATTTTATAAGAATATTCTGAAATTAATCACCTAATGTTTTTATAGAATCTTCATATCGATAATGAAAACATTCTCGATACAACTGTTTAATTTCATCATATGATGGCACACGTGGGTTATTTGCTGGACTTCCACTTTCAATTGCATCTGACGCCATTTTAGAAATAGCTTTTTCAAATTCAACTTCACCAATTCCGTATTCTTTTAAATTTGGAATACGAAGATCAAAACAAAGTTTTTTTATTTCCCCCAGCGTGTAGTCGGCTACTTCTTCATCACAATAGGAATACAAATCTTTATTTAAACAGCGGCCGATTTCCGCTAATCTTTTTACCGCACTACCTTTTGTATATTCTAAAACTGTAGGTAATAGTATTGCATTTGATATACCGTGTGGTACATGAAATAATGCCCCAACTGGCCTCGACATTCCATGAACTAACGTAACAGATGCGTTTGAAAATGCAATTCCAGCTTGTAAGGAAGCAATCATCATCGCTTCTCTTGCCTCCATATTCTCCCCATCTTCATAAGCAATACGTAAATATTTCATAATACTTTCAATTGCTGAAAGAGCGAGTACATCTGTAAGTGATTGTGAAACTTTAGAAATATATGCTTCGACTGCATGACATAATGCATCGATCCCTGTTGCTGCTGTAATATGAGGTGGTACAGAACGTGTTAAAATCGGATCAATAATCGCTACTTGCGGGGTAAAACTCGGATGCTTCATCATCATTTTTACATCTGTTCGTTTATTCGTAATTACTGCTACACTTGTTACTTCTGACCCAGTACCCGAAGTTGTTGGAATTGCAATGAGCGGTAGCGGATCATTGTCTATTTCCATATCCTTTTGGACATAATCTTCTACTTCTCCGCCATTTGTATATAACACCGCAACTGCTTTTGCTGCATCAATACAACTTCCACCACCAAGACCGATAATAAAATCACACTTTTCTTCTTTACAAATAGTTAACGCCTCTAACACGTGTATATTTGTAGGCTCAGCATTTACCTTATTATATGTAATAACGGTAATACCTTTTGTATTTAATTGTTGTATACAACTCTCAACATATCCTAAATTCTCCATAATTGTATCCGTAACTATAAACGCTCTTTTCCCGAATTTCTTGGATTGTTCCCCCAGTTTTTCAAGCGAATTTCTTCCATATAATACAGACTTCGGCATACGAAATTCAGCAACTTCTTGCAACTACTCCACCCCTTCTTTCCCTAATTCATGTTTTCGTCTATAAAATATCTATTTAATAAATCCCTGTTAAAGTATAGAACGCGATAACTAAAAATACAGCAAGCGTTTTCAAAACTGTAATTGCAAATATATCTTTATATGACTGTTTATGAGTTAATCCTGTTACTGTAAGAATAGTAATAATAGCCCCGTTATGTGGTAGTGTATCCATTCCACCTGATGCCATTGATACGATACGATGCATTACTTCTAACGGAATATCAAATTGATGAGCCGCTGCAATAAACTTATCTCCCATTGCACTTAAAACGATTCCCATTCCTCCTGATGCAGAGCCTGTAATACCGGCTAAAATATTCGTCGTGACTGCTCCATTCACGAGAGGGTTTGTGAATGTGGCAGAAATGCCATCTCTCATGATTGCAAAACCTGGAAGTGCGGCGATGACACCACCAAAACCAAACTCAGCTCCTGTATTCATTGTCGCAAGTAACGCTCCGCCAATACTTGTATTCAATCCAGCTTGAAATCCTGTTACGACTCGTTTCCAATATAATAATAACGTTGTTACAATACCTATTATAAGTGCCAATTCTACCGACCAAATTCCAACTACTGCACTTAATTCTACTTTTCCAAATGCTTTCATACCAATTGTAGAAAAATCAAAACCATTCGGATACCACTTCGGTATCATAATAGTAAAAACTTTATTCATTACACCTACTAAAACAAGTGGTATAAAAGCAATTACTTGCTGTGCTCTTGTAATTTCAAGACTTTTCAGTAACGGCATATCTTTTTGTTCTACTTGTAAAGAAGCTGCCATTTCCGTATTCCCATCGTTAAAACCAAAATATCCTTCTCCAGCTGCTTTCGCCTTCTTACGTCTACTCTCTAAATATAGTAAACCTAACGTAAGTACAAAAATTGCCCCTACAATACCAAGTATCGGCGCAGCATAAATGTCTGTTTTAAAAAACGTTGTAGGTATTACGTTTTGAATTTGTGGTGATCCAGGTAGCGCATCCATCGTAAACGTGACCGCTCCAAGAACAATCGTTCCAGGGATTAAACGTTTTGGAATATTCGCTTGTCGAAACAGCTTTGCTGCGAATGGATATACAGCAAACACTACTACATACACACTAACACCGCTATATGTTAAAATAGCCCCCATTAATACAATTGCTAATATCGTACGTTTTTCACCAACTAACTCTATAATTGTCTTTGCAATTGAGTCCGCAATTCCTGACATTTCTACTACTTTCCCAAATATTGCTCCAAGTAAAAATACAGGAAAATATAGTTTAATAAAACCTACCATTTTCTCCATAAAAATATTCGAAAAGAAAGGTAATACAAAACTAGGCTCTGTCAAAAACACTGCAAATAAAGCAAAAATCGGTGCAAATAAAATAACAGAAAAGCCTCTATAAGCTACAAACATAAGTAAACTAAGTGCTAATAATATAATAACTAGCTCCAATTATACCCCTCCTTTAACAGAAGATTCAAACTTTTATTGATAAACTTCTACTACTAATCTTTTGATTCTGACATCCCTCCTCTTATTCATACAAATTTTTCATGCTAAAAATGTCTAATTATAAGTATTCGATTACATATGAAAAATCCCTTTAAACAAAAAACGATTTCATCATCATACGTTATAAAGGGATTATTAGTCTCTATATTTACTTCTTTATCAAACTATTTTCTAAACAAAAATGATGTAGTTCTTTTACATCATTTACGATATGAGTCGCACCAACTTCAGTCAATTCCATTTCACTACCATAGCCATATAAAACGCCGATCGATGCAATTTCATTATGATTCGCGCCGATTATATCGTGCTTTCTATCTCCAATCATAACAATTTCTTCTTTATTAAGTTCTTCATTTGTTTGTAAAATATGAGCAATGATTTCTTCTTTTTTTATTCTTGTACCATCTAAATTACTTCCAATGATACCTTCGAAATAATTTGTTAGTTGAAAATGCTCTACAACTTGTTCAGCAAATATAGTAGGCTTTGAAGTTGCTATAAATAAACGATTTCCAGTATCTTTTAATTGTTTTAAAAGATTTGGAATACCCTCGTAAACATTATTCTCCAACAATCCACGTTGCTTTAAATATTCTCTGAAATAAAAAACAGCTCGTTCAACTTCTCCTTCATTCATATTATATCTCTCTACAAATGATTGCTGGATGGGTGGACCGATAAATGAATCTAACTCGCTTATATGTAATTCTTCAATGCCAACCTTTTTTAATGCATACAATACTGAATTTACAATCCCTTCTTTCGGATCCGTTAATGTTCCATCTAAATCAAATAAATATGTTGTGTACACGTTTCAATCCCCCACTCGTTTTACTTTATAAGTAACCTATAACAGATTTCCCCCTCTTTCCCTTCTATTATAATACTATCATTATCTTTTTTTCTGAAAAATTACTTTTCCTATGTCACATACTTTCACTTACAAAATGTAATAGATATGATAAAGTAAAAAAGTTACAATTATTTTAATAGAAACTGGTGAAACAAATGGTAATTACGTTAATTTTTATAATGGCTTTCACGATTGTAATCCACGCAGTTGAAACAAGCTCTTATAGTATTCGATTAGCAGGCGTTCGTTTAAAGAAGATCGCTGTTGCATTATCTGTCGTAGGAATCGTATTGCTCATTTCAAGAACGTCAAACTTACTACAAGCCTTTTTACTTGGCGGGATTGTCGATGAAGCAAAACTAGATTCTTCTATTGATTTAGAGAATATTATGCGACTCGTTCTATTATCGGCTTCTGTTGGTACGTTGCTTGCGATTATACTATATCCAACTTTGACAAAACTATTTGGATACGTCATTCAAAATTTTGAAACAGATGGTTCATTCATTCGAATGATGAAGACGAATAACATTCAAAAATTAAAGTACACAAAAAAATATGTACGGTTTCCAAAGTTCGAAATGATTCATAGACTACGCATTGGTGGTATTCCAAAACGTATTATGCTTATTAATATGTTTGCTACTGCTATTTATACAGCAGGTGTTCTTTCTGCCCTTTACGCTTCATTTCTAAATCCAGATTATGCAACAAACGCAAGTACAGCTTCTGGTCTTGTAAATGGTTTTGCTACAATTTTATTAACCGTACTACTCGATCCACGCATCGCTCTTTTAACAGAACGTGCTTTACAATCAGAGAATGGTGCTGAGTCTATGAGTAAAATGTACGGTTGGCTAATGATTTCTAGACTTTTTGGTACATTATTAGCACAACTACTATTTGTACCAGGTGCTTACTGGATTTTATGGATTATTGAACTAATACATTAATTTACTAGAAAGGTGAATATATCAATGAATATCCAAACAGAGCAACATATCATTCGCTTAATAGAAAACGACGAATGGATGATGGACGTATTACAATTAGCAAAATCACTAGAATTACCTGATTGGTGGATTTGTGCCGGGTTTGTTCGTTCTAAAATTTGGGATACTTTACATAACTACGAAATAAGAACAACTATACCAGACGTTGATGTCATTTATTTTGATCCTTTTCGTAAAGATGAGATATACGAACAATTATTAGAAAAGAAACTGATAAATTTGGATGCCTCTATCCCTTGGTCTGTAAAGAATCAAGCTCGTATGCACGTAGTAAATAATATGCCACCGTATTCTTCTTCTGTTGATGCTATTTCTAAATTCCCTGAAACAGCAACGTCTTTAGGGGTTACATTAGACGAAAAAAACAATGTTATATTAACAGCTCCGTGCGGCATTGAAGATGTTCTTTCCTTACAAGTGAGACCAACAGCTCATTTTCTGGAATCGAAAGAGCGTATACATATGTACAAAAACAGAGTTATTAAAAAGAACTGGCAAAGTAAGTGGCCTAGCATTACAATCACATATCCAGAAATTTAGAAAGGATGCTTCTTATTTAGAGAAGCACCCTTTTCTTCATTTCAAAAAATGTATGACTGTTTCTGCAAACCTATTTGCTTCCTCATAATGAGGTGAATGACCACTTTCTTCAAATACGATATACTTGCCGTTTCGGGCATCTTTATTAAATATTTCAATTTGTTTTTCACACGTTACAACATCATGTTTTCCTACTATTAATAACATTGGATTCTGTACATCTTTTATTTTAGATAATAATGACGTATGACATGCTCCCTCTAATTTTAATCTATCAAAGTGAATTTTGGAGCGATTTGAAAATTCTTCCCACTCTTCATCACTATATAAACTCTCATCTGTCTCATCTTCCTTATTATTGTAAATCTCCATTCTTTTTTCTTCTAATTCATCACTTAATCTTATATAAGCTTCTAACAACTCTTCTGAACAAGCATTGCTAGATGAATAAAATAAACACGCTTTTGCTACTTCTTCTTTTCCATATTTTTTTAATAAGTCCGCTGTCTTTTGTAATAAAGCTCTACTTGTTAATGCAAAATCAAAAGTTGGCCCTTCAAATATTATTTTCTCTATTGAACTTGGATATATCGACGCATATAACAATGCTACATATCCACCGAAAGAATGTCCAATTACAGACCACTTCTCAATTTGTAATACTTTTTTTAATTCCTCACAGTCTTCAATTAAATCTTTTAATCCAAAATCTTCGTCCTCAGTAATTTCTTCTGAGCGACAAACACCTCTTTGATCTATCATAATTACATATAAAGAATCTTTTAAACGTTCCGCTTGATGAAATGAAAAATCGTAACAACTTTCTCCTGGTCCACCATGCAAGTATAGAACTGGTTTATTTTTAGGGTTTCCATGCGTTTCAACGTATAGCTTTTTTCCTCTAATATGCATGTATTTCCCTGCTTCTATCAAATTCGCCTTTATGATCATCACCTTCTTTTTTTACTGAATATTATAACATCAACTGTTAAATAATCCCTATTACATTTAAAAAGACGATAATGATTGCGAGTGGTGCTACAAATCGAAGTAAAAACGCCCAACAAGTAAATACTTTCTTTCCATAATTTCCACCTACAAAAAACTCTGCTTCTAATACCTTTTTTTCCATTTTAAATGAAACGAAAATACTAATGAATAGTGCACCAAGTGGCATTAATATATTACTAGATAAGAAGTCTACTGCATCAAAAATATTTTTTCCGAAAATCGTAATATCACTCCATACTCCAAATGATAACGCTGATGGTATACCTACTAAGAAAATGCAGAAACCGATCATCCATGATAACTTTGTTCTTCTTTCTTGTTCGCCATTTGCTACTGCTGAAACAACTGTCTCTAATAGTGAAAATGCCGATGTTAATGTCGCAAATGTAAATAGTGCAAGGAATACTGTTAAGAAAAACCCACCAAATGGAATTTGACTAAATACTGATGGTAATACGATAAATAGTAATCCAGGCCCTTCTGTTGGCTCCATTCCTAATGAAAATACGGCCGGAAAAATTGCAAGTCCTGCAAATAATGAAACAAATAAATTCAATCCAACAATTGTTATTGCTGATTTTGGTAAACTTTCTTTTTTATTTAAATAGGAACTATACGTGACCATAATCGATATCCCGATACTAATCGCAAAGAAAGATTGTCCCATTGCGAACAAAATACTTTCTGAAGTAATCTTTGAGAAGTCTGGTTGTAAGAAAAACTTCACACCTTCCATTGCATTATCAAGTGTTAATGAGCGAACAATAAGAGCGACAAATAAAACGAACAACGCTGGCAACATATATTTACTTGCTTTTTCAATTCCGTTTTGTACACCTTTTGATACGACCCAAATCGTAATGAACATAAAAGCGAAATGTCCCATAATTGCCCAAACAGGATTTCCAATTGTTTCAGTAAATAATGAACCGTAATTTTGTCCTGGAGTAATAAGTTGTCCCGTTACTCCTCTGAATAAATAAATTAACACCCATCCACCTACAACACTATAAAACGAAAGTAGTATAAAACACGTTCCGACGCCAAGGCGTCCAATCCAGTGCCACCCTGTATTTGGTGCAATACTTTTAAATGCGCCAACTGCTTGTTTCTGCGTACTACGTCCAATCATAAATTCAGCTATAAGTAGTGGTAATCCAATTAATACAGTAAATAATATAAAGATTAAAAAGAATGCTCCTCCCCCGCTTTTCCCAGCGATATAAGGAAACTTCCATATTGCGCCAAGTCCAATTGCCGATCCTGCTGCTGCCATTATAAAACCTAATTTCGAAGTCCATTGCTCCGTCTGTTTCATCTCATTTTCCTCCTAATAAAATCATTTTATATAAATAATTAAATTTTATAAACCAATCCGAATAAACCCTCCATTTCTATTTCCATAAAATAAAAAAATGGCTCAACGTCTCTATATAAAGAGACGCTAAGCCATTTACTTAACGCGGTACCACCCTTATTGATTCCATTATGAATCCACCTTAGTAGTAATCGTTTGATTACAAACCTAATATCGAAGGTTAACCGTTAAGATTTACTAAGAATGTGATTCCGTTCCACCTTACTGCTCCTAGGCGAGTTCAGGATGTCATTTGACTATGTCACACCAACCCATAGCTCTCTGTACAAATATACGACCTTACTACTCCTATTCAACACATTTAAATATTTAGAATATATTTTCTTTTGAAATTAATATGAAGTATATCGGTTATATTTGTAACTGTCAAGGGATATATTAAAATTTGTTGAGAAACCTTTTTATGATCCTCCGTCATCATCATCACTATCAGCAGTACCTTCTTCTGGATCATCTTTATCTTGTTGTTACGATGACTCTTTTTGTTGAATAACGTTAGTTACCGCTGTAGTAGGCGACTCCACCTGTTATTGGATGTACTCTTACATCAACCGTTAAATCGTACTTTACGATGACTTCAAAACATAATACACCCCTTAATTTTTACAATAATTTTTTCTCTAGTAATGTCGTACACTGTACAAAGCCACTACAATCTATAAATTTTAACACTTAATACACTTATAAAATTATACGTTTACCAACTTATTTCTACACTAAAATGCAAAAAAGCACTTGTTGCCATAATTGACAATCAAGTGCTTTAAGTTCATATGTTTTTAAGTAGCGGAAATTTATAAGTTTTGTAGTAACAGTATGACACCCTTTACATGTCATGATAACTACTACGTTAAAACTTACGAGTTTGTACGAGTTCGTTAGTTTCATGCTCACTCCATGTGTTTATATTCACCGCCATGTAAAATGTCATATCGTCTAAGCTCGTACCTCGTTTTCTATTCTATCATTGCACACCGTACTCCATGATGGTATAACCATCATGGAGTATGTATTTTCAAACACCTTATATCTATAACTCTAGTAGAGATCATTTTTGTGTATTAATATATTCTCTAATTAGTTTCACATCACTTTCTCTCTTTTCATCAGGGGAAATTCCTAATTTTTTATACTTCCATATAATTAATCTCTCATAATGATTATAATTATTTTCTTCGTCTAATAAAGTATAATCAAATTCAATATCAAACTTACCAGTAGAATATAACTCAAATGTTAAATTAGTCCAAGGTTCCTGCTTATTTCTTTTAAATTCTTCCCATAACTCTCTAAAGAGGCTGTCAAGAAGATTTAATTGACGATCAGTCTCGTCTTCATCAATCCCTTCCATATCTTCAATATCTAAACTGTATATTGGTTCCTGCTTATTTTTTGGATAGTAGAAAAATACCGTCGAATCACTATATTCCTCAACTTCTGAATATACCATTACTTTTTCCCATGGTTCTGGAATAATATTGTTTAACTGTATAGCTACTTTTTGATAAATACTTTCCAAGTTCTCTGTATTCATTTACTTTCCTCCATATACATTTTTCAAACTAGCTTTAAATTTTTCTCCATCAATTCTATATTTTATGTTAAAGCTTACAGGCCTCACAGAATTCCCTTCATATACAGGTCTAATATCAACTATAACTTCCCGCTTATCTCTTAAAGCTTTTGCCCAAGCAGATTCCAATTTTTTATAAGCACTTACATTAACATTACCATTCATTGCAACTATGTTATCAATTAGCGGAGATCCATTAAATTGCGTACCGATTAAATGTCCACCATGATCGCCTTGAGTACTAGGAGCTTTGACTCGGTCTTCTCCTCCAGCAGCTAGCTGATGCTTACTATTACGTTCTCCCATCTCTAACGTTAATTCTCCAGAAGCTCTCTCAATTCTTCCTAGTTCATCTGTTTGATATAGATATCCATTCGTTTCATATTTTACATTAGGTTTCAATTTAAATTCATCTAAAAAGTGACTACCATCTTTAACTACATCATCAACAGCCTTACTACCTTTACCCGTACCCTTAACAACCTTACTCTCCATATACTGATAAGCCTCTTTCAGAGAATACTGTCCCCCCTCTGAGACCCTTCCTACTCCAGGCATGACATAGGCTTTCCCTACACCTGGGATCCATTTGTACTCCATTAATGTTTTTACTGCGTGCTGGATCTTTTCATTCCCCTGCAAGAAAGTTGTTTTTACGGTTGTGGCACCTTTGTTCCATAGGCTTCCGATTTTGTCGGCAAATCCTTTTGCTGTGGAGGCTACAAAGTTTACACCCTCTTTTACTTTGTGGCTGGCTGTTTTTATGCCATCGACAGCTGCTTTTCCAGCTACCATTGTTACGCCTTCGCCTAGTTTTTTTCCTGCTTTTACAATTGTCTTCCCAAAGCTAGAAGCGACATACTTTATTCCTTTTCCAGCAAGACTTGCCACTTTTCCAACAGGAACAAAGTTTAGGAGCGTCCATCCTGCGGCAATGAGTCTTTCTTTTGGTGATAATTCTTTTCCTGTAATAGGGTCTTTACCGGTAACTGCACGAATTGCATCATTTACTCCGATGAATTCAGCTGCTCTTTAGAATCTATTTTCTTATACTATTTGCTGAAACAATATATGTACTTATCATTTATTATACTCTCCTCTTTTCTATCCTAAAATGAAAAAAACACTTGTTGCCTCTCATAGACAATCAAGTGCTTTATGTTCATATGTTTTTAAGTACTATAAATTTGTAAATCTTGCAGTAAAAAATGTGATACCTTTTGTATATCATAAAAACTACTATTTTAAAACTCACGAGTTTATACGAGTTCATTAGTTTCATATACAATCCATGTGTTTATATTCATCGCCTAGTAAAATGTCATCTCACCTAAGCTCGTACTTCTTTTTTATTCTATCATTGCACATAGTAATAGTACTCCATGATGGTATTACCTTCATGGAGTCTCTATTTTCAAATATATCATTTTTCTTTTTTCTAATTCAATATTTTAATTATCTTTAGTTCGCTTGCCTTATGTGTTAGTGATATATAACACCTTTCTTATAGATAGCTTTGGCACTATAGAGTGCTCCTAAAAACATTATCTTTCCTCTCTACACAAATGAATATAATGACCAAATTCAGGAAATACGTCCCAGTTTCTTTCAAGGGTATCGCTAATCTCACGCTCCTCGACTAAGCCGGTCTTTAAATCCCTTTTTTCCATTGCTATATAGCCATTTTCTCGGAATCCCCAAATTAAGCTACTTACTTCTGTATCAGTTTCATCATCATATTCCCAATACGTAGCTGTTCTTAAAAATATCTTACTCTCACTCATAACTTCAAAATCATAATTTAAATACTTACAAATAAAGTCATCATAAAATCCCACCGAAACCCATTCATTTGTAACATTTACAATATACTTAAGGTTTTCATCTTCAGTTAATACCGCCGTATATGGTTCATGTTTTTGATGGTATGTGTATGCATCACGATCATCTAGAATATTCCAAGGCTTCTTTTTAATTTCCGACCATTCGTCACAATAATAAATTTTCATAGTCAATTATACACCTTCCCTTTAATATCCCTAATAATAATCCTATTTTTTGTTGCTTCATCAAGAATCGTTTGCGAAATTGGTTTATTTTGAACTGGCACTTCTAATATTAACTCACCTTTAAGTCGCCCCCCTTTGAGAGCGTTAGGATTAAAAGGACCATTTGATATTTTAGAAACTGAAGGATATTTTTTTGTAATTTCATTTAAATAACTCTTAGCTGTTTTTTCTTGTACTTCACTAAGCTGAGTGAATTTTCTCGATACTATTCCCTTATTTTGTGCATATGAGTCAACTACGTATTTTTTACCCCTACTTCTTTTGTTTCCAACGTAAGCTTAACATCATTCCCTTTAAACATTGGGAATCCTAAAATATCAAGCGGACAAACTATAATATCAATGGTATGACCGATGATATTAATATTATTGAGGATTTGCAAGCGAATGTCAGTTTTTGTTGAGAAAATAGGGATGGAAAAGACGAGCTTTTTTATTTAGATTGATTGATTCGAACACATGTTGGAAACGGGAATGAATGCTTTAGAGCATTTACAGAATTTCTTTACAAGCAACGAATCGAACGAGACATGGGAAAAGCTATCCTTGAAGTTCGTAAAAACAAATTAAATAATCTACGAATTGTTGGTAAAAATAATAAAAACATTAACTTAAACGAAGATGATAAATAACTCTTGTCATGAAATAACACTATAAAAAAAGTCAACAGACCACTACGTTCTCCTAACGTCGCTGTTGACTTTTCTTATTGGAAATGCATTTTTGTCAGTGCCCATGGAACTCACAAAATAGCATCAATTTCCTTTTACAATTTGACCAATATCTTTCTCATCTTCACTTATTAAATCATAAAATCCTACATGAACCCCTTCTTTATACAACCAACATAGGTCTGTTCCATAGGGAGCATCAAAAATTTCTAACATAACTGGTGCTATTTCTAATATAGAGCTTGCTCCTAAAACTTGAAAATTACTAGAATCATTTACATATTCATCATCATCTTCTAAAGAGTAAATAGTCCACCCATTTAATTGAGGAACTTCTGATTTTTCTCTAAATGTATAACGTATTGGTTTTCCGGCTACAACATTCTTAGAAACAATAAAACCTCCAAAGTCAGAATTATTAACTTTCATATTCACACTCCTCAATAATAGTTAATAAATCATTTCTCCAAGAATACTCTTTGGCATAATCCACACATGATTTTCCAAATTCATCTTTCAAATTATACTTTGAGCCACTACTAATAAGTAGTTTATACATCTCTTTATTATCTTTTGTAGACAATTTATTTATCGTAATAGCATATTTCAAGGGGATAGCATTATATTTATCTAAAGCATTGATATTAATCTCATTATCAATAAGTAACCTTGTTATCTCTAATTCATATTCTATTGTTGGACGTAAAACACAAAAATAAAACATATGCAATGCATTCCTTTTATTTTTAGCTGTAGTATAATTAATATCAATATCCTCTTCTAGCAAAAATTTTATAATCTTAAGTTTTTCACTAGAATTTTTATCATTAATCATTGCCATACACAATAAATTGATATCTAACTCACTATCAATTTGATTAATATCACCATCATAAAATCGTTTAAAATCTTCATAAGTTCCTTCTCTAACCGCATCAAAAATATTTAATATTTTCATTGCATCATCTTCCTAACTACTCATATTTATGACTCCTATTTGCAGAAGGCGTTTCTAATCTGAAATTATCTGGGTTAAACTGAAATTCCTTTAATTCTTCAAGAGTAATCTCACCATGTTTATACTTCTCAAACATTTTCTTATACGAATTTCCTTCTGTATGCCCAAAATCTACTTTACCTTTTCGTGGTCGTCCAGGTTCCAGTCAATTGTCTCACTAGTGTTAGGGTCTCGTAAAATTCCATCTGGGTCTATCTGTTTATTGAAAACATCTTTTTCAAATCCAAGTTTCTTTTCCCCAGATAATTGTGGTCTACCCCTAGGCTTTCCGTTTTTAATATATGGACCATTTTCTAAAGGGCCTGAAAAATCATCTAATTTCTTTATATTAGCTCCACTGGCTTTATCACCAACATCACCCGTACCCTTAACAACCTTACTTTCCATATACTGATAAGCCTCTTTCAGAGAATACTGTCCTCCTCCTGAGACCTTTCCTACTCCAGCTATGGCGAAGCCTTTTCCCTCGCCTGGGATCCATTTGTACTCCATTAATGTTTTTACTGCGTGCTGGATCTTTTCATTCCCTTGCAAGAAGGTTGTTTTTACGGTTGTGGCACCTTTGTTCCATAGGCTTCCGATTTTGTCGGCAAATCCTTTTGCTGTGGAGGCTACAAAGTTTACACCCTCTTTTACTTTGTGGCTGGTTGTTTTTATACCATCGACAGCTGCTTTTTAGTAGATACTCTTTATTTTCTCAATCTAACAAAATATTAGCTTTTTTATTATAACTTATTTCTATACTAAGACGAAAAAAGCACTTGTTGCCTATCATAGACAATCAAGTGCTTTAAGTTCATCTATTTTTAAGTAGTATAAATTTGTATATTTTGTAGTAACAGTATGACACCTTTTATATGTCGTGACAACTACTACGCTAAAACTTACGAGCTTGTACGAGTTCTTTAGTTTAATATATATTCCATGTGATTATATTCATCGCCTAGTAAAATGTCATATCGCCTAAGCTCGTACTTCGTTTTCTATTCTATCATTGCACACAGTACTCCATGATGGTACAACCATCATGGAGTACTTACTTTCAAACACCATATATTTTTTCTATCCACATCAAAAACAAATTCGTTTTCATTCTCTTTTCTTGTCTACCTACGCACAAAACTTTAAATATAATTATATATAAAACAAAAAATATATCAATAATACTTATAACTTCTATTCATCATGAACAATTAATCTTCTTATAATAAAAATGACCTTATTCAGCTTTAAGCTAAACAAGGTCATTTATCTATATTAAAACTCTTCTTCCCATGCTTCTTTTGCATCTAATAACCTTTGTGATAAAAACTCATAAAAATTCTTTGCTGTATTGTAGTCATCAAGTCCACCTTGTCTATCCCATGCTATTACTGGGCACTCATTGTTTTCCATATTACTAGTGTCTAGACAATAAGCATATTCCCCAATATTTTCAATAACTACTAAATTCTCACTCATTCCTAAATCCCTATAACTCTCTGTTTCAATAACAACAGAAGCTATATTAGACTTAGCCACCCCTAAAATATCAACACCAAATAACCCACCAGAGCCATAATTTGTTAAAAACCACTTATAACTTTCTGGCAATTTTAACTGTAGGGTATCTTGAACATAATCAACTTGTTTTTTATCTACTCCACCAGTAAAGTCATCTGATTCCATATTTACCTTAATAAAATTGGTTAATTCCTCTTTATTCATTCAAAATTCCTCCTTTTATAATTCAGCTTTATCTATTTGTTTAGCTCTCCATCTCCAATATTTCGACCTAAAATTTTCATATTGCTTTTTTAACACAGGGTCGTTTCTAAAGCTTCCACCATTCTCCACTAAGCCATGCAATATTTTATAATATTCCTTATGCATGCTACCCGGAAGCTCCACCATTGATCCGGGCTCTCTTTGAATTAAATGATGAAGTTCTATAGCAGTCCCATCTTGCCAAATTGGTGCTCTTCCTTTTTTCATCAATTGGAGATTTGTCATACCAGTTTTAGGGTCAATTCTCATATAATCAATATCTAACCTTTGAAAAACCCGTCTGCTAATATCCCTTACTTCTCCATTAACTTTAGTTGTTCCAGTATATTCTACATCCTTATAGTTTTTATATTCTTTACCCGTACCCTTAACAACCTTACTCTCCATATACTGATAAGCCTCTTTCAGGGAATACTGTCCTCCTCCTGAGACCTTTCCTACTCCAGCTATGGCGAAGCCTTTTCCCTCGCCTGGGATCCATTTGTACTCCATTAATGTTTTTACTGCGTGCTGGATCTTTTCATTCCCTTGCAAGAAAGTTGTTTTTACGGTTGTGGCACCTTTGTTCCATAGACTTCCGATTTTGTCGGCAAATCCTTTTGCTGTGGAGGCTACAAAGTTTACACCCTCTTTTACTTTGTGGCTGGCTGTTTTTATGCCATCGACAGCTGCTTTTCCAGCTTTTCCAGCTTTTCCAGCTACCATTGTTACGCCTTCGCCTAGTTTTTTTCCTGCTTTTACAATCGTCTTCCCAAAGCTAGAAGCGACATACTTTATTCCTTTTCCAGCAAGACTTGCCACTTTTCCAACAGGAACAAAGTTTAGGAGCGTCCATCCTGCGGCGATGAGTCTTTCTTTTGATGATAATTCTTTTCCTGTAATAGGGTCTTTACCGGTAACTGCACGAATTGCATCATTTACTCCGATGAATTCAGCTGCTCCTTCTATTCCCTTTTCCCACCATGATTTTTCATGTTTCTTTTCTTTTTTATGGGCTTCTTTCAATTTTTCATTTTGTTTCTTTTGATATTCTTCATCAGCTTGACGAAACTTTTGAGCGATACGCCGTAATTCTTTTTCTGTAACTTGTAAGTTACGTATGTAAGATTCCATGAGTCTCATTGATCTCATATATTCCCCATAAAAATGTTGACTCGTTGCTCCTTGCCATTGCATTTGAATACTAAACATAGATTGATTGAGATTTTGTTGTATGGTCTGGCTGTGTGTTTGCATCTCTGATATGTTTTTGGCAATTTGTTCGAGTTGTTCAGGTTTGACCTTAATTTCCAAACCTTCTCCCACCTTCCTCTATTTTATACCAAAAATGAATAGAACTGCATCAAATTTTACTTATCCCCTTTAGAAAAAACATCAAAAATACTATTATCACAAATCGCTTCAATTTCTTCCTTTACAAATAATTTTTGAAATTTTGTTCCTGGATTTAATATTACATTTGCCTCTAAATCTATCGTCTTTAATAATTCAACTGCATTCATAGAGACATACGGACATTCTTCTGGAATAACCATTTCTAAATGTTTCAAATCAGAATACAGTGGTAACATTAATCCTTCTTCCATTTCAAAATAATGAATTTGCAATTGTGTATTTTCAGTTGAAATCAAATTTCCTTCTTCATCTACAGTTGTATCGCCCTCTACCGAAGCAACAACGTACAAATTTGATTTCTGTAATATCTCATAAAAACGAACTCTTTTTTCTTCATTCTGTAAAGCCTCCACTAACGCCTCATCTAATGGACAAATTTCTAGTAAACTCATTGAACTTCACTCCTTATGCGAAATAATTTCGCCATCTTACTCAAAGTAAGATGGCGAATATTAAATCTAATTATTTTTTAACGTTCATAGATTTAATTGTTTCTACATTCTTTTTTGCTTGTTTCGTTATTTCTCCATTAATAGCATTTGCATATTTATCACGAGTTAAAAATTCAAAACATTTATATGCATTATTCGTATCAGTTGCGGACATATAACCTGCACCTTTATTCAACATTTTTAGAGCTACCGTATTCATCCATTCTTTAGCATCTGCTTCTGGATATCCTAATTCCATAGAACGATAAGTTAATTCAATTGCTGAAGCTAAATCTTCAATTGTATCTTTATTTCCACTTACCTTTGCAGCTTCAAATGTACTCAAATACTCAATTGTCACTTTTACTTCATCTTTAATTCCTAGCTCTTCAATTCCTGGTGTTTTATATAAAATTTGATAGTTGTTTAAAGCATCCTTATTCTCTAACTGTTTTGCTTCTTTAATTACAAGACCAGCTACATTAGAAAATCCTGTTTTGTCAACAACACCTCGGGAAGCTGCTTGACCATAATAATGTAAAGCATTATAAAGGCTCGTTTGACCTTTTTTATTTGCTTCATCACCTGCTAACTGAATAAGTTGAATTCCCTCCATTTTTTTGGATGCATTATCAATCATATTCATACCACTAATTTGGCCAATCGTTTTATCAATATCTTTTAACTGTGCAAGTAATGTGTATGATGGTAATAAGTTTTTACTTACTTCACTTTGCCATCCTGTCGTTCCATTTATTTTATTCCATTCATTTTCTGTATCTATCCATAATTTATTCGCATAATTAACCATTTCTTCTCTTGAGCGTTCCAATGGGTGCTTTGTACGAATTGCATTTGCAATATTTAATACCGCTGTATAATATTCTCCCTTATTTGCAGCATCGTTTGCTTTTCTTTCAAACATTAGCGGCATTAATAATTTATGAGATTCATCTTGAACAGATTTTTCTACTCTTGCCGTATTTGCTAATAAATTCGCTTTATTTATAGCATCTTCGACTTTGAAATTAGAATCTTTAATTTGTCCACGAAGTCCCTCTACAGCCGCACTAAATTGCTGTTCTAATTTTTCTTTTTGTTCTCCTGTTGCACCGTCAATATACTGATTTGCTAATAGTAAAGCATTTTCATATTGTGGATTCGCTGGATTTAAATATACATCAATTTGAGCAATTGCTTCTTCAGCCGGATCAGATTTCACTTTTTCTTTTTGATTACTTGAATCTACATTATTTGTTTTATTGTTATTTGTGGCACCTTCAGTTATTGATTCTTTTAGATTTTTCTCACTTGATGTAGCTGTTTCCTCATTTTCACTTACATTTTCTTCTTTAACTACTTTTCCTTCATTACTGCTAGGAACATCTTTCACTGCTTTTCCTTCATTACTGCTAGTCTTTTCTTTTACAGGGCTTGCTTTTTCTTTTGTCTCAGTTGCAGACATCACTACTGATGTTTGGATATTAAGGTTCTGTAATTCTTCTTGTAATAGCTTGTTGAAAATATCTTCTACATCTTGATTCGCTTTTTCTACTAATGTAGGATCTACGCTTTCAAATACTGATGTAACTAAATAAAATTTACTTAATGCTTGTTCTAAAGATGCTACATCCCCTGTATTTGACCACTCTCTTTTTTCTTTTGTTGCTGTTTGATAAACTTTTTCTGCTACAGATTTAATATAATCCTTCTTATTTTCACTTAAATATCTTTGTAGCTCTTCTTGAGTGGTAACCGATTCATTTAGTACATTCATTTGATTACGTAAATAGAATAGTGCTCTCTCATTTGAATATTCACCACTTGTAAGAATTTGTTCTACATTATCTAATGCTAGCTTATGTTCAGCTATTGATTTTGATTTTGATGGTGTATTCAATTGGCTAACGAGCGTCCAGTCTTCTTTTTTGCTATAGTAGTTCGTTAAATTATTTAATGCATTTTCATCCAGTTCTTTTTGACTCGTATAAAAATCATTAAAGAAAACAGATGAGTAGTATTTTCCATTGCCAGCGTACCACTCAACTAAAATATCTCCCGTTTTTGGTGATACTGTAATTGTTGGGTGTGTTGGTTCTGGATCTGGTTTTGGTTCTGGATCTGGTTTTGGTTTTGGATCTGGTTTTGGTTCTGGATCTGGTTTTGGTTCTGGATCTGGTTTTGGTTCTGGATTTGGTTTTGGTTCTGGATCTGGTTTTGGTTCTGGATTTGGTTTTGGTTCTGGTTCCGGTTTTGGTTCTGGGTCTAGTTTTGGTTTTTCTGTTTCAGTTCCTCCTGTTCCAGTATTAGTTTTTGGCGGTTCTACAGTGGATGTAGGTAATTGAGCATTATCATTATTTTTATTTGGCTCCGCCACAGGTCCCCCCATATTAGATGGCAAATCTAACTTTTGTGGAGTTGGTGCATCCGATAATTTGATTTGTGGATCTTTCTTTTCCACCGATACTTCATCTGGTTTATACGTCACTGGTGTAATTGGTGATTTATTATTCCCAATTAAGTCTGCTAAATTAATAGTTGGTTTTTCGCCGGGTTTTTCATCTTTTTTTGCAGGATCAGCGACTAAATTCGGGAACATAGACTGTAAATCGCCCCCTGTAATACGATCATCTTTTTTCTCTTCTGTATTACTTGCTAGTTTTACTTGTTCTTTTCCTGCTGTCTTAAAGCCTTTGTCATACACAAGATATCCTGATGTTCCTAGTAATGCTACCGACATTACTGATATAGCGACTTTTTTCCCTAAGTTATTATTGTTTTCCTCCATGTCCTTTTCCCCTTTTCCTATCTTTATTGAATCCAACCGTTTGTTTTCATTTCTGTTAGTTTTTCTTGCGCAGCTCTTACTTCAGATTCATTTTCATTTGCTTGCACTGTTTTTCTTAAGAAGCGACTTGCTTCCTCATATTTTTTCTGTTTAATTTTAAACATCCCGAATGCAAAATTCACATGCGGATTTTCATCGTTTTGTGAGTATGCTTCTGTGAAAAGCTTCTCTGCTTCATTTCCTTGTCCCACTTTATCGTATAAAATCCCTATATTTACAAGCGTATTTATATCGCGTGTTCCACTGCCGACAACTCTATTGTAAGCTTCTAACGCTTGTTGGTATGCAGCCGTACTCTTTGCGCCATCTCGCGTTTCATAAAATTGGCCCGCTTCGTAATACACAATTCCTAGTTGATTTAACAACTCAATATTTTTCATATCTTTTTGAATTGCAACTTGTAAGATGTGAGATGCTTGTTGATAATTCATTTCTTTCTTCGCACTATCAATTAGGTTTGTTTTATTCCAAAGCACATATAAATTTGAAAGTTCAATTGTATATATGGCATTCTTTGAATCTTGCATAATAGCTTCTTTAAAGAAAGATTCTGCTTTGTCTAACTGTACAGTTGCGGTTGATAGTTGACCTTTTAAATACGAAACAATTGCTTTATCTTCATTTGTTTTCGTACTCATTTTGACAATAACATCTTCTGCCTTTTCAAATTCCTTCATTTTCATATGACTTACAGCTAAATCTCGCATTGCATCTTTTTTGTATGGTTCAATTCCTTTTGCATTATTCGCTAGCGCTTGTTCAAAATTTTGCACTGCTTCTTGATATTTCCCAATGCGGAAATTCGCTGAAGCTAATAAATAAGCAGCTTCATTATTTTCTTTATCTATTTCTCTATCTTTTATTAGTTTTGTAATATAATCGATTGCAATTTTATTTTTTCCTTCAGCAACGTAAATCGTTGCTAATTGGAGATAAGCCTCGTCTTTACCCTTCACAGCAATTGCCTGTCCAACAGCTTCTTCAGCTTTTGTATATTTTTTATCATCATAAGCTTGTCGTGCTTGTTCCATAAACTTTTGATATTTAGCATTTGTTGTGTAGAAATAAAACAACGTCGAACCACCTATTACAACCACTACAGTTGAACCAATAATCAAAATCCATTTTTTATTCTTTTTCCACCATTTAGAAAAAGGTGACGGTTCACTTTGTTCATGTGCTACTGTAAGTGGTTGATTGGATGCTTTTGCATTTAAAATCTCATCATCTATATCATATTCCACTTGTTTTTTTGTTTGTTTTCGGCTCTGTAGAATGCTATTTGGCACTGTAATTGTAGCTGCTACTTCTTGCTGCGACTCTGTTCCTTGCTCTTCTTCTATCTCTTTAATAATGCTTTCAATTTCCTGTTTTAACGCCTGATCAATGTTTGGAAATTGTACGATTCGTGAATAGACGAAACAAGCAAATGCTGCATTGTTTTCTCGTTCCAATTCAGTAGCTAATTCCAAATAATGTTGTAGGACCATTTTATTATTTATTTCAGGCTCTTGACTCTCCATAGTTTGAATGATATATGCGAGTTCTTTTTGCAGAGCTGTTGATGAATTGAGTGAATTGAAAATTATTTTATATTCATATAATGCCGCTTGTTTAAATCCTCTCTCTTCTAATAATCTTGCAATTTCCAAACATTTTGATACAAAAAGAGAGTGTTCTTCTGCTGACTGCCTTTCCGCATCAATTTTTATTATTTCTCTCGCGCTATTAAATACATCGTACCACTGTGCAAAGCTTGGGCATTCTGCGAAAGAATTACTACTCCATGCCTGCTTAAATAATTTTGCAATTTCCCCGTTCCATTGATTATGTAATACTTGCTGAAGTAACGTATATCTTTCACATTCTGTCTGCATTTCTTCCGTTTTAAAGTAACTTGCATCCGTCCATTTTTTATTTCGAACTTCTTCACTACACCAACTTAATATTTCTCCTATTAAAATAGCACCTGCAAATCGATCGGCTTCTTTTTGCCATACTCCACTTGTCAAATACTTTGGTGCGTAACCCGCTGAACCTGCTGGCAATAATGACGGTCTTTTCGTTTTTGGGCCATACATTTGCTCAACATCAACAAGTTCGATATTGTGTTGGCCTTCAATTGCATTTTCACTTAAGAAAGGTACAAGTACGTTGCTAGACGATAAATCATTATGAGCAACTTCATTTTCTTCCATCATTTTAAGTGTTGTAAGAAATGCTTCTGCAATAAAGAAACATTGTTCTTTTGATAACATTCGTTGTTCTTGTAAAATATCAGCCCAAGTTGGACCTTCAATCCAAGGCATTACAATACTATTAGCAAGATCTTCTGATTTTTCGATAGCAGATGTATGTTCTTCTTTAGTAACGATATAGCGTGAACATACTTTCAGACCTGCTAAGGAAGAAAGTGGTTTCAGAAATGCTAGTTGATGTTTTTCCTCACGATAGCGTTCCTTAAAAACTTTTAATGCAATTCGTTCTACACCATTTTCCTGTTGTAATTGATAAACGGTTCCTTGCCTTCCCTCTTGGCCATAGGGCATTTCAATACCAATTACAGCTGGGTGTTTCTCAAAACGATAAACATCTTTATTAAGATTAATTTTTTCTCCTACTTCTGGTCGGAATCCCATTTTATCCCCTTACTCTCGTATAACAATTTTTCAAAAAAAGACCAGGAACAATAGCTCCTGGTCTTTTGCAATTGTTCTATTCTTAGTATGCGTTATCTGTGTTACGGAATTTATCAGCGATACGTTTTAAATCTGTTGAAATACCTTCTAAAATTGGAATGTATTGTTGCATTGCTTGTTTAGATTGGATAAATTCTCCACGGAACTTCGCTTGTGTTGCCCCAGCCCATTGTCCTTCTAAACTATTAATATCGCCTTCAAGTCTATTAATTTGACTTTGTGCTTCTCCTGCTGCGTTTTTAAAGTTTCCTGCGATTCTTTCAAGTTCTTCTGGTGTGATTTTAATTTCTGCCATTGTAATAATTTCCCCTTTCAAATCATAAATGATACAACAATTAGATTATAAACTATATTCATACAATTTTTAAAGAGCTAAATTACAAAAAAATTCTATTTTCTAGTAATTTAACCCTATTTTAATATTATTTCACTTTTAATTCAGCCCATTTCACACTAATTTTATCTATCATCGTGCGAAGTAAATGTAATGGTGTATATGCACATTTTATTTTTATTGGCTTTCTACGTATACAATATCCATCCCCACTTAATAATTCTTGATCCATTTCAGTATGTGGAAGTTTCATATTAAAGAAATACACATCGTTATTTTGTGTCGTTCCCAATAAATAACCAATACTTCTCTTTCTAATTTCCGCAAACCATTTTTCATGAGAATAGCTATTTAAACTAGACGTTGTAGCCGCTGTCATAAAGTGAATCCCTTTATTTTTACAGTTTTGGACTATTAGTTCCATTTTATTTTTCGCCTCATAATCAGTAGATAATACAGTTAACATTTGATCAATATCATCAATTGCAATGATTATTCTCTTATATGGAAACTCTACTGTTACGTTTGGATCTATAGAAGGCATTATTGGTTCTCTATTATTTATTAGCTCTAACAATTCATCTAACATTTCTTTTAATTGCATACCCTCTGTAACTTTCTTCTTCACATGAGGTAAATCTCCAAGAGCTAATAAGCCTGTAGGTCTTTCACCAAGGTCTACTAAGTATAGCTCAACCTTTTCAGGAGAGTATTGGTATGTAGTAGTGAATAGAAGTGTTTGTAATAACGATGTTTTTCCACCTTCTATTCTTCCCCCAATAAATATATGACTCATTTCATCTAAAGAAAAGCTTTGTAAGCGAATATCCTCTGTTTCTATACCTGCTGAAATTTGGGCTGTTTCTAATTTTTCAACCATATGTTCTACAAATATTTCTTTAGGTACCATTGGAATAGCTTTTGCTTTTTCACCATCCCATTCTCCATTCATTTTTTGAATAATTGTTTTTAATTGTTGAGAGTACTCAAGTTCACTTTCCCCAATAAACGGCAATGCTGCTTGGAATAGTTCCGGCGGTTGCCCTTTCATTAATCCACGGCCAACAGGAACTTCAATTAATGGGAATTTAGGTCTGCCTACTAAGTTATGGTATTCTGTTCCATCTTGCAATTCAAATGTAAGTGCCATCGGTATATTATTACGAACACGATCGAACATATCAATTGTTTGATTCAGAGAGAAATAGAAATAAACTCCGTATGTACTTGATTCACGCAATAATAATTCTAATACTTCATTTTCTTTCTCGAATTCATTTTTGAATCTTATATAACCATCTACCATTACTACTATAGCTGGTATTTTCTTTTCCACCATTCGGTTATACATAGAGAATGACTTTGCACCGATATTAGAAAAACTCTCTTTTCTATGCGTGATTTCCTTCTTTAAAAATCCAAATAGACGTTTCATTTTCTCATTTTCGCCTTCTTGTATAATCCCGCCTATATGAGGTAAGTCTCTAAAATCTAAGAACATTCGACCAAAATCAATAACATAGAAATTCACTTCTTCTGGTGTGTGCGATACAGCTAAGGACATAATAATTGTTTGCAACATCGTCGTTTTCCCTGTACCTGGCATACCATAAATATTTAAATGCCCTTCTTGTAAATCTAACTTCAGAGGAAATTGTGCTTGATTTGCAACATCATCAATTAATCCTACTGTTACTTGTAAATATTCTTTCGGTTTATTCCACTCAGCAATTGTCCAATTTTCCATAGCATAAAATTCTTTTAACAATAATTTTTCCGGTAATGGATCCAGCCAAGGTCCTGGTAATGCTTTAATATTTTCTTTTTCTGATACGCTCTGTACATATTGAATAAAAGCTTGTAATTGCTTTGGACTATTTGTCATTGGTTTTGGACGCTTTTTCACTTTTATTCTTTCACCGGAAAGCTTCACTTCTGTAAAGTCAACAATATCAAGAACTTTCTCTTCATCTGGATTATAAGGTGCTCCACTCCATGCAGATTGGAATAATTCCAATACTTCATTGCTACCAACTTGAAGATATCCTCGCCCTGGTACATTGATTT
Source organism: Bacillus sp. FSL W8-0519 (assembly GCF_038005585.1). NCBI lineage: Bacteria > Bacillati > Bacillota > Bacilli > Caryophanales > Bacillaceae > Bacillus > Bacillus sp. FSL W8-0519. The sequence goes on along the minus strand of NZ_JBBOTL010000001.1, from coordinate 2,140,478 downwards.
TAGATGCATCTGGAATCTTTAACATTTCACGACTATCCGCGTCATCTTGTACACGTAAACAAATTCGAAAACGTGAGTTACTCCAAATCTTGTCATTTACAACCCCTGAAGGTTTTTGAGTTGCTAATAATAAGTGAACTCCTAATGTCCTTCCTATTGCAGCGACACTAATTAGCTCGTCCATAAATTCTGGTTGTTCCTTTTTCATTTGAGCAAACTCATCAATAACAATAAATAAATGTGGTAAAGGTTCTTTTTCACGCCAGCTTGTTTCATAATATTCATCTAGATGCTGAACATTTCCAGCTTGAATGAATAATTTTTGTCTCCGTTCTAGTTCTGCCTTTAATGAAATTCTGGCACGCTCAATTAAGTTCGGGTCCTCTAAGTTCGTAATAGATGCAATAATATGCGGTAATCCCGCAAATGTGTTTGACATCCCACCACCTTTATAATCAATAAGCATAAATGCCATCTCATGAGGGTGATAGGTTGCTGCTAACGCTGCTATTATAGACTGAATTACTTCACTTTTTCCTGATCCTGTTGTGCCAGCCATTAGGCCGTGTGGACCATGCCCTTTTTTCTCTATTTTATCGTGAATATTTAGAAAAACAGGTTTACTTCCTTCTCTTACACCAATTGGAACCGGTAATGAAGTCGGATATCGATTTTCTTTCCATCTCTCTAGCACTTGTAGCTCTTCCATATTTTTAGCTTGAAACAAGTCTAAAAATGTTAATACTTTCGGAATGTTGGCTGCTGTAGAACTTTTCATTCGAATTGGAGCAATGCTTCGCGCTCCTAGTTCACATCGCTCGAATGAAAGTCGATCTACTTTAAAACTAGCACGCGTTGTTCCACTATTTTCAGCTGAACTTGAAAACGTTTCTACTAACTCACCATTTTCTCCATTTAAGCTTATTACAAGATCACATTCCATCGGTAAGCGTTCCTTTTGTTCCGCAAAAATAAATGTAGAAGCTCCTACACTTTCACCTTCTCTAAGTAACATTGGAGTTAAAGGATCATCTTCTAAAAACTCTCTCGCTGATAAGAAAAATACATACATCGGAATTAAAGGAACTTTTGCATCTGCTTGCGCAGAGGAATTATAGATTCTACGCATATTAAGTGGGGTAAATAGTACTTCAGCTAATTTCTGTGCATCTTGTTGATTTTCAGATAAAAAGCGCATACTTCTCTGTTCATCCCATACATGAGGAAGCCACCTCATCCAATCCCACTGCATTTTCTCCTTCTCATGATAAAATGCTGCTATTTTCACTTCATTTGGTGCATGATGCGTCATAATTTGTGTCGTTACAATTCGAATAAAGTTTAGTCTATCTTCTTTATTTCCGACTACACCAATTACATCATTTTTTTTCAAAGAAATTGAAATATGTCCATTCGGTATCGTATTGAAATCTCTTTTCACATTTTGTGCTTCTGTAACTAATGGATTTTCTTCGTAACCTTTCTGTTCAGGCACCTTCAATTCTACAAGGAATGGTCTTTCTCCTGTACCAATACGAATATCTAAAAAGTCTGGACTTTCAGGTGTTCTCTCCCACAAATTACTTTCCCTGTTTTCAATTCTTTGTACACTTTTTAATGGGCTTGGATTTTGTGTAATTAAATATTTTGCTTGTTCAACCTTTAACGTATCTAATTCCACTCGATGCTTTTGAATTTGCTCTAAATATCTTGTTTGTAATTGTTCAACCATTTGACGATGTTCTTTCTTTTTACGGAAATGCCCCATCGTTGTAATTATATATGATCCCAACATCGGAATACTTGAAACCATCATTAATGGCATATAACTTGAATTCATCTTCATAAATTTCATCATTACAAAATATAATACCAATGTTAAAACTGTCATCATTGCAGGCAGTAACATTGTTTCAATTGAAAACTTCGGCTCCTCCGGTATATTCGGTGGATCATGAATAATAACATCCCCTGTTGGTATCTCTACTTTCACACGCGGAGAGCGTTGAAAATACGGTGATTTTTGCACAAAACATTTCTCCTTCCCCATCCAAAAACTATTACTCAATGATTTTCCATACATAATCTTCTTCACTAGAAGACATATCTTGTTTAACAGGTTCATTATAAACTTCTTCTGCTGGCATCATTTCAAAAGAAGGGATAATTGCTCCTTTTTTATGTAGCATTACATATTGTCCATCCCACACATCATTATCGCGCAACGTTTCATCATTTCGAATAGAATGCCACTCTTCTTTATCTTTCGCCACTCTAATTTCATAGATCCCGCTCAATGCTTCATCTATTTTTTCATGATGTAAAATCGCTTCAATAATTTGTACCACTTTTACGTCATTTGGAATTGCAATATCAATTTCTTCATTTGACTGTTTTATGTATGTCACAATAATCTCTTCCACGTTAATTCACCTTTTTTCCATCGTGTTTATTACCAAGAAACATCTAAAAATGAAATATCATCGCTTGTCGGAGAGTTCTGTGCCCTCTCAATTTCTTTTAACACTTCCTCAAAGTTATACTGCTTAAGCGGCACAAGTCCGTCTGAGTGAATAACTATCCGATTCGCTTCTTGCCTAGATAATGCCTTTGAAAAAACCGCCAATTCCCCACCAATAATACCTCGCTGTGTAGACCATCTTTTCTCTATATTTCTCTTAAACTTCATTACATTCGAACAATTCTCCTTATCTTGAAACAATTGTACAAATGAATCGCCATGTGTAACTATCGTTATTTGTACTTTATCTTCATTTGGAATGAGTTCTATTTTCCCGCCAATAAACATCGTTTCACTACCTTGTTTTCGCTTTTCCTCCAAGACATCGCGAAGTAACCACGGTGTTTTTTCTGGCAACCGAAATGCACTCACTTCCTCTGAAGCTTCTTCTATCCAATTATTTAACTGTTCATTTAATAATGTAGCAATATCCATTTCACTTTCTTGACATGTTTCAAACAAGTTTACTAACTTCATACCAAGAAATTCCGCAGCAATTTCACCATGAAAAGACAGCCCTACACCGTCACATAACGCAAATATGAAACTAGTTCCATTATCTTGAAATGCTAGGAAGTCCTGTCCACACTCATTTAAATCCTGCGTTTCCTTTGCTCTTACATAGCTATATCGATAAGAAAAATGATTGGTTTTCTTATCTTGCAATACCGTTTCTTTCTTTTGCGATAGGATATATTTCACCATACTTCCCCCTCCTATCGAACCGGCGTTGCAGCCGACATTTGAAATCCAAGTGATACTAAATCCGCATTTGTCCCAGGAAACATCATCACCGCACCATCTGCAATATGAAATCCATGTTCTGTCATCATCTCACGATAGCTTTGAGGGATAGGCGATGAAAGTCTTTGCAACTTTGCACCATATTCATCTGTAATCTCTGTATTTGGCATAATGCCTTCCCACTTCTTTATATTAGTAATGTGTTCTTGCATGATTTCATCTGAAATAAAAATATTTTCAATTAGTACATTTCCATCAGGTACAGACATATTCATAATTCTTCGCACAATTAATTCTGGATCTTCACCAGTAGAAGCACCATCTGTCATATGACAAACAACAGGAGCTGGCCCGTCTTGTAAATTTGGTAATTCCTTTTGCAATAACTTCTCTACTACAGAGAAAGCTTTTGCTGTATCAGTTAAACGATGCGTTTGTATTTTTTCTAGAGGGCGAAGTCTTGCTACCTCGTCTATTGTTTTCACCCCACCCAATAAATCAAAAACATGATCGCTATAGGCTAAAATAGATAACTTATATCTCGGGAGCAAGCGACTACCTTTTGTTGAACGAAATACCATTTGGCGAATCGCTAAAGAAAGAGCATCCGTTACAATATCAATTCTTCTTTTTTCTTCTCCGCCTGCATCCATCATTTGGTTCATTGATGCGCTTACATCAAGAAGATAAATTATATAAGCTGGTGTTTGTTGTGTTGCTTGAGTTTGATATAACATGTTTCATACCCTTCCATACATTATTATATGAACTTTTTTTATATTCATATTTCATTATAACTTATGAATTTTCTTTTTCTCAATTCATTATAAAATGTTCTTAATATAATTTACATATTTTCACACAAAAAAACTATTATTCCTTTTAACATATGTTGAAATACATAAACCCCTTCTGTAATATAGAAGGGGTTTAAAATTATGGTATAAGACGAGTACAATCTCTCGGAAAAGCACTCGCTTCTCGTACATTTGTTAATTCTAATAGTTTATATACAACTCTCTCTAATCCAATTCCAAAACCACCGTGCGGAGGACAACCGTATCGAAATGTATTTAAATACGATTGAAATTTATCGGGATGTAATCCTTTTTCGTGAAACGAAGCGAGTAACATTTCATAATTATGAATTCGTTGTGCTCCTGATGTTATTTCTAATCCTTTATATAGTAAGTCGAACGAATCAGTTATAGCTGGATTCTCTTTATTCGGCATCGTATACATCGGTCTCGCTTCTTTCGGATAATGTGTAATGAAAACAAACTCACTCTTATATGTTTCCCTCACATATTTCCCTAGTAACTTCTCACCTTCTGTATCTAAATCCCCAATTGGCGATTCTTTCCGATACTTACTTTTCAAAATTTCTTGCGCTTCTAACAATGTGATTTTCGGTATTTCTGTAATGACAGGTACTTCTATTTGTAATAGTTGTAGTTCTTTCTCACAGTTTTTTGCTACTTGTTGAAACATATATCGTAATACATCCGTTTCTAATTGCATCACTTCATGAAAATCATTTATAAAGCCAATCTCTACGTCTAACGATATATATTCATTTAAATGACGGGAAGAATTGTGATGTTCCGCTCTATATACAGGTGCAATTTCAAAAACACGTTCTAATCCTCCCGCTACCATCATTTGCTTGTAAAACTGTGGTGATTGAGCTAAATACGCTTCTTTTTGGAAGTATGGAAGCTTAAAAACATTTGCTCCTCCTTCTGCCCCTTGCGAAACAATTTTTGGAGTAAATATACGTGTGAAATCGTTCTCTATAAGGAATTCACTAAAGCTCTGGACGAGCGTAGATTTCACTTTAAATATAGCAGCGGTTCGCTCATGTCTTAATGATAATACCCGTTCATTCAGTAGTTGATCTAAGCCAACTTGTAACTTCTTTTTATTTATTTCAAATGGAAGTGGTTCTGCGCCATTTAATATTTTCGCTTCGTGAGCAAGCACTTCAATCCCTAATTCTGTTTTCGAAGTCTCTACTATTTGGCCTACGACTTGAACAACACTCTCCACATCTACTTTAAATCCAGCTAGCTCGTTTTCTAATACGCATTGCATAACCCCTGATCGATCCCTTATTAATAAAAAACTAACATTACCTAGATGACGAATCTTTTTTACCCATCCTTGAAGTAATACAACCTTTCCGCTTTGCTTCGTACATTCTTTTGTGAGTGAACGCTTCATTATTGACTCCATTATTTTTCCCTCCGGTAATTTTATATTTATTTACGTTATTGTTGTCATCGTCATCATCCACGGTCACTCACCTCCCTTAAAAGAATACAAAAATCCGCCCCTATAAATAGGGACGGATTTTTCCGCGGTACCACCCAAATTGTCATAATGACCATCTTAGTCCTGATAACGGTAGGTACCGTTTGCTTTTACTAATTATCACGTTCAAAGCAACACTCACAGGTGTCTTTCCATCATGCGGTATCGCAATCTTCTCAGCAACCGATTGCTCTCTGTAGACCTTTGCATCATGTACTTTTCCTAATCATCACTTTTTATATTTACAGAGTATTCTATCTCTTCACACTATAAAATGCAAGCACTTTTAAATATATTTTAATTTTTCACATCCAGTTTTGTACAATTTCCTCTAAAGCCATTCCACGTGAACCTTTCAGTAAAACAACATCCTTTTTCGTTATTACTTTTAATACTTCCTCTGCTATCTCGGCTTTATTATCAAATGATTGTACTTTTCCTGCATGATAGTTCTTTCTTGCTTCTTCCGCTACAATTTCGGCTAACTCTCCATACGTAAATACATATTGAATACTCTCTTCATTTAACATTTTACCAATTTCTCTATGATATGTTTCACCGTTCTTCCCTAACTCCAACATATCCCCAATCACTATCATTTTTTTCTTATAGGCATTTAACTTCTGTAACGTTTCAATTGCAGCCTTCATGGAGGAAGGACTGGCATTCCATGCATCGTTAATAATTGTAAAACCTGTTTTAGCGGTTAAAAACTGAAAGCGCATTTGTGTAATATTTATTTGTTGCAATGCTTCTTGTATTTTTTCTATAGGGACTTTGTAAAATTGACCTACAGCGATTCCGACAATCGTATTAAAAATATTATGTTTTCCATGTAAGGGAACATCGTACTGTATTTTTGTATAATTTAATTTAAAATGAACACCATATTCATCTAATTGTACGTTCGTTGGAAACAAATCATTTGTATACTTTCCACCAAATGACTTACTTTCTATACCTAGCGTATTAATATGTTGAGAAAGTAATGGCTCATCACCATTATATAAGAACAGTCCACCGTCATGTAATCCGTCTACAATTTCAAATTTAGCCTTCGCAATCTCTTCTCTTGATCCAAGCGTCTCTAGATGTGACTGTCCAATCATTGTAATAATCGCTACATCTGGCTGTGCGATTCGTGATAAATTTCGAATTTGTCCTTTTTCACTCATTCCCATTTCAAGTATTAAGAACTCAGTATTTCGTTCCATTTCTAAAATTGTTAACGGCAAACCGATTTGACTATTAAAATTACCTTTTGTTTTATGCACTCTATAAGTTGAACTTAAAATGCTTCCTATTATATCTTTTACCGTAGTCTTGCCATTACTACCTGTAATTCCTATTACTTTTACATTTATCTCTCTTCGATAAAATTGTGCCAATTGTTGCAAAGCAAACAAAGTGTCATCCACAAATATAATTGGAATCCCTTTTGGCGGAGTACCGTAAGACTTTTTCCACAAGGAAGCGACAGCTCCATTATCCATTGCTTCTTTCACATACTCATGCCCATCTTTCACCCTAATGATTGGAACAAATAAATTTCCTTCTTTCATGTTTTTGGAATCTATACAGACACCATGTATTTCTAAATGATGAAATGATTCGTATAACCCTTCTCCATCTATTACTTCTTCAAGTTTTTTCAAATTCATTTGAATCAAAGTATCACCTTTTTCCATTAAATTACATATTTACTGTTTTATTTACACATATTAATAAAAATTTTATAGCGAGGTGTGTATATGCAAAAAGTGATTAGTTTCTTTCTCCTATTGTTTTGCCTAATTGTAGTAAACGAAACGTACGCCTATTCACCAAAATCTTTACCTATCTCTCAAAACTCTGATCAATGGCAAGTGAATATTGCTGAACCGAAAAAAGTAAACAAAAAAAAGCTTCAAGCTAAAAAAGATGAATTCCAAACTTATCAATTTTCAGTAAAAAATGTTGGAAACAGTGAAGTATATAACGTACAAGTCGAAGTATTCCGCAACGAACCAAAAACAAAAACGAAATATGAACTCTTTTCTCTAAAGGAAAGTCGTTTAGCAAGTGGAAAAACTGGATTTGAACATGCTAATTTTCCAGTTGCTACAAAAGCGGATGAAGTTGATGTAATGATTACTTGGCAAGAACACCCTTTCCGATCGATGCGAAATGGTCAAAAAGTTGAATCTAGAAAATTTAAAGAGCATTTTGTTTTTAAAGATGAAAAAAAATAAATGGAATGCGAATAAATTCACATTATCATCTATATAGCTTACTTTACTAGTACCAGTTCTAAAGCAAATTAAAAAGTCGTGGCTTATACATGCCACGACTTTTTATATTAATTCGTACTAATTCCTCTCGCTGCCCAAATACGATCGATATCCGCAGCATGTTGTCCGCCATATAAAAGAGCATCCGCTTGCTTAATCGCTTTCGCTCCATCACTGAATTTAGAGTTTGGTGTTAACGACCAGTGCGATTGTAAAATAATTTTCGTTGCAACATCACGACCAAATGCTTGCGCCATCTCATATTGTCCTTGAGCCCAAATTTCTCCATCATCATGTACTTCATTCGTAATATCTTTCGGATACACTTTATTATTATCTAATCGGCGTAAGCACGTCGGATCTGAACTAGAATAAGCAGTCGCATCCCATTCTCCAACACATGCTTTTCCGTAGCCTGTTGTCGATACTGCATCTTCATACGTAGCACCTAAGAAATCACCAAACCCTTCTCCCATCGCTCCACCTTCTGCAGAACTACCGAAGCCAGGAACTTGGTTATCTTGAATTGAATGTCCATATTCATGTGCGATAATACCTGCATCTTCTGCATCATCTACTCCACCAGTACCAAAGGTTAAAGCTTTCGTTGTCGGAGAATAAAACGAGTTGTCCGCCGTCGTTCCATTTACATTCACTTTAATAGAGCGATTATTAATATTTTTAAAACCTAGACTTTGAATGTAACGTTGTAAAGTATCGATATGATAATACGACATCACATCTTCAAAGCTATCATTTGCACGTGTATAGTTAAATTGTAAGTTTGTAGATTTCGTTTTTGCTTTTGAGGAAATCGTTACATACTCTCCAATTAAAAATCCTGTCCCATCTAAACCTTTTAACGTAACAGTCTTTAATTGGTTCGTTAATGCTGTTGAATCTGCATCATTGTTATCTTTTAAACCTACTTTACTACCGCTAGATACGACTGGGTTAGGTAAAAATACTTTTCCTGATCCTTCTGCTTTACGGTTTATATCAACCTTTTTAATTAACTTTCCATTTTCTGCATCAACAAATGTTTCCCATGCACCAAATGGATTATTAGAATGGACTACAACTTTATATACTGGACGAGCAATTCCTTCTTCAACAATATATCCAAATTCTTTCTCTGTAGGAGCCCATAAGTTTTGTTCACTTACTTCTCCAACATACGCCATTGATTTTTGTATTGCATCTTTTTCACTAATTTTTGTAGTAGCTTCCTTCACACCTTTAACAGATTGATAATCAGAAACAGCAAGTACTCCCTTTCCCTCTCCGTTAAGAGTAACTGTAATTTGTTTTGAAAATACAGGCGCACCATTCACAACTTGTTGGAACCTAACATATGAAGCTACTGACGTTTCTGTTGTAGAAATATATTGTAAGTCTGAAAGGTCTGCTTTTAATCCATACTGCGCAGCATTTTCTTTTAAATATTCTGTTGCTTTTTTCTGCGGCGAATAAGCTTCTAGCTTTACTTGCTGTTGTTTTTCCAATGCCGAAACTGTAGAAATTGTCCCCATTACTAACGGCACAGTCATTGCCATTGCCACCATTTTTTTATTAAACATAGAACCACTCCCCCTAATAAAGTAGCTCAACCTTATCCCATTACCACTAGGCAATCATTCCCCATAAAATGGGGGGAATAAAAATTGAATCTACGAGTAATTCTCTATGAACAATTCTATTACCTTTCCATTTAGGGGGAGTGAAATTTTCTCAATATTTATGTGTAAAGCGAAAACAATACTGTAGAAATAAATTTTAACAGCATTTTAATTAGCGTGTTATGGAGAAAGAATTTTTCTAGAGGTCCTATCGAATGTATTATGCAGAAAATAGCCGGATAAATTTCCATCATACAAAAAGGAAGTTGGAATCATTCCAACTTCCTTTTCTTTAATTAACTGAGCTTAATTTAATGCGGACTTTTGTCTCACCTAAAGAAATTTCATCGTCTTTATTCGTTAAGTGACCAAATGTAAATTGTTTAACGAGTAAGTTTTCTTCCAACAACTCTTTATGATTCGTTAACGTTTGCTGTAGTTCTTCCTCTGTATCAAGAATTACATCTACTCGTAAATTAACAGGTAAATTCAACTGCTTACGATATTCTTGAACGGCGCGAATGAATTCACGTGCTACCCCTTCTTGTAGCAATTCTTCCGTTACATTCGTATCTAACATTACTGTATATTGTCCGTTAGTTGTATTAGAGAATCCAGATTTCGCAACTTTCTCTACTAATACATCTTCAGTCGTTACAACTATTTCTTCTCCTGATGCTACTTCGTAAACTGCTCTTTCTGTAGAGACAAAGTTTTGTACCTCGTCTTGTGATAATTGTTTTAGCCAGCCATTTACTGCATTCACATTTTTACCGAACTTCGGCCCAGCCGTTTTAAAATTCAGCTTTAATTGATAAGATGTGTATTTCGTTTCATCGAGTTCAACATGGAACGCCTTCACATTTAACTCATCCATAACGATATCACGGTAAGATTCCCAATCCATATCATTTTCATTATGCTCAAGTAATACAAGTTCCGCTAACGGCTGTTTTACTTTTAAAGAATGTTGATTACGATTACTTCTTCCAAGTTCAACAACTTGTAAAACTGCATCCATTTCCGCTTCTAATTTCGGCTGAAGTAGTGATTCATTTACAACTGGATAATCCTCTAAATGAACGCTACTTCCAGTTAAATTCAAATGAATATCTTCAGCGACAAACGGTGTAAATGGTGCAATTAGTTTACTAATTGTTACAAGCACTTCATGAAGTGTCTCATACGCAGCTGCTTTTTCAGCATTCATACCAGATTCCCAGAAACGATTACGTGATCGTCTTACGTACCAGTTACTTACTTCATCTACAAGCGTCGCGATTTCACGAGCTGCATTCGTAAATTGATAATCATCAAGTGCAGTTCTCACTTTTTTCGTTGTGCTATGCAATCTTGATAATACCCATTCATCCAATTTCGTCCGCTTTACGTCATACGTTTCGTTCGGATTATACTCATCTAAATTTGCATATAAAACGTAGAAGCTATACACATTGACTAATGTATCTACAAATTTAGATTTTGCTTCTAATACTGTTCTTTCAGAAAAACGCTTCGCATTCCACGGAGCACTGTCAACGAGTAAAGCCCATCTTAAAGCATCAGCACCAAACTTCTCTACTAAATCAACTGGATCTAGTGCATTCCCTTTACTTTTAGACATTTTCTGTCCTTCCTCGTCTAGAACATGCCCTAGTGATAGCACTCGTTTATACGGTACTTTTCCAGTATATAGTGCTGATACAGCTAATAAACTATAAAACCAGCCGCGTGTTTGATCAATTCCTTCTGCAATTACATCTGCTGGAAACTGTTCTTCAAATAACTCTTTATTTTCAAACGGATAATGATATTGCGCAAATGGCATCGAACCACTATCAAACCAAACATCAATTACTTCTGGTGTGCGATTCATTGTACTTCCGCATTTTTCGCAGCAAACTTGCACTTCATCTACATACGGCTTATGCAATTCTAAGTCTTCAGGTGTCTCTTTCATACTATGCTTTCTTAAATCAGCAATGCTTTTCGGTGCGAATTGATGATCGCAACTTTCACATTCCCATACGTTTAATGGTGTTCCCCAATATCTATTTCGGCTAATATTCCAGTCCACCATGTTTTCTAAAAACTTACCAAATCGTCCATGTTTCATATGATCTGGATACCAAGTAACAGTATCGTTGTTTTGTAAAAATGTATCTTTAATTGCAGTCGTTCGGATTAACCAACTTTCACCTGCATAATAAAGAAGTGGTGAATCACAGCGCCAACAATGTGGGTAACTATGCTCATACTTTTCTTTATGATAAAGTAAATCTTCCTTCGCTAAATAACGAACGATATCTACGTCACAATCTTTTACAAATTTACCTTTCAAAAATGGTACTGCTTCTGTATATTCACCTTTCTCATCTACAACATGTAAGAATGACAACCCTTCACTTTGAACGACTCTATAATCGTCCTCTCCATATGCTGGAGCAATATGAACGAGTCCTGTACCACTATCTGCCGTTACAAAATCTGCTCCGATAACGCGGTACCCATTTGTAACTTCTTTCATCGGAAACGGTGCTGTATAAGAAGTATTTAATAATTCTTCTCCTTTATGAACAGATAATACTTCATAGTTTTCTTTTAATACATCTCGTACACGTTCTTTCGCAACAATGTATACATGACCTTCTTGTTTCGCTTTCACGTATTCCATATTTGGATGTACAGCGAGTGCAACATTTGCTGGAAGTGTCCAAGGTGTTGTCGTCCAACCTAGGAAGTATTCATTGTCACTATCTTTCACTTTAAACTTAACTGTTGCACTTAAATCTTTTACTGTTTTATACCCTTGGGCAACCTCATGTGAACTTAGTGAAGTTTGACAACTTGGGCAATATGGTGAAACTCTATGCCCTTTATACAATAATCCTTTTTCATGAATCGTCCCTAAAATATGCCATACACTTTCGATATATGGATTCTCTAACGTAACGTATGGATCATCCATATCTACCCAATAACCGATACTTTCAGTGAATTCACGCCACTGCTTCTCATATGTGAATACACTCTCTTTACACTTCTTAATAAATGGTTCAATTCCATACTCTTCGATTTCATGTTTACCAGAAATACCAAGTTGTTTCTCAACACCTAATTCTACAGGTAAACCGTGTGTATCCCATCCCGCTTTTCTTAATACTTTATAACCAGACATCGTTTTATATCTTGCTACTACATCTTTAATTGTTCGTCCAAGTGCATGACCTACATGTGGTAGTCCGTTCGCCGTTGGTGGTCCTTCATAAAACACAAAAGATTGTGCGCCTTCTCGATTCTGAATTGATTGTTCGAAAATGCTCTGCTCGTTCCACTGTTTACGAATACGTGTTTCTCTCCCTACAGCTGACTCTTTTACATCTACTTTCTTCATCTACAATCACTCCTTTTGAATGTTTTAAAGCACACAAAAAACCCGTCCCTATAAAATAGGGACGGGTTTACCCGCGATACCACCCTAATTCTATTAGCTCTTCACTAATAGCACTTAGCAACGTACTATCATACGTGTTCTTTGTAACGGTAGACATCCGTCCGAGCTTACTCATTTTCAGCCTCGGCTCCTCGGAGATGATTTTCAAATAACGTCTGCACACCGGCTTTCAGCAACATACCGGCTCTCTGGGGAACAGTACACTATTTTACTCTTTCTCGTCTTCAGATTTGTATACTTTGTTAAAAGCTATTTTATGCCATTTGGTAATCAATTGTCAACTAATTCGAAATATATATTTAATTATGCCCTTTTTTCACTATTCTTATACAATTACTTTTCAAATTCTCGCAGTGCTGCTAAATTTTCATCATCCTCGATAAGTTCAGCGAAAAATCCCGACTCATCCTCACGAAGTACAATTTCAAGCTCTTCCTTCGCCTCTTCATTCCTGTTTAACTGTGCTAAATAACAAGCACGATCATATCTTGCTAACAAATCACTCGCATCCATTGTTACTACTTCATTTGTTATTTTTTCTGCCTTTATCGTTTGGCCAGCACCATGATATGAAGATGCTAAAGAAAGAAGAATTGCTGTTTCATTCGGATGATGGATAGAAGCATTTTCTAATACGTGAATTGCCTCTTCAAACCTCTCTTGACTTTGATATATTTCTCCTAAAGCAAGAAATGCTCTACTTACAAATGGTGTTTGCTCCGTTAATTGTAAAGTAATCTTTTCTGCTTTTCTTTCTTCTCCTGCTTTAAAGAATACTTGTGCCTGAAGAAGAAGAGTATCGTAATCATCTGGTAACTCTCGAACCATTTGCTTCGTTAATTCCATAGCATCTCTTAACATACCTTCTTCCTCGCACTCAACGAAAAGATTTACAAGTTGCTTCGCTACTTCATAATCCCATTTATTTTCTAGTGACGTGTGCAGAATCTCTATTGCTTCTCTATTCATCTCTACATTCTCATAAAATAGCGCAAATCGCTGCGCTGCCATACTATTTTTCGGATTTAACTGTAACGAAATTTCATATAAATCAATGATTGTAGTAATAATCGAAATTTCTTTCGCACGGTTTTTCATACGATAAAGAGCTCTCGTAAATATGGATTTCTTCGGCTGTTCATTTTGTTGACGTTCAATCCATCTTTCTGTAACTGCAGATGCAGCGTACATAAACGCCATACTTCTTTCTGCCTTTTTGACTTTTAATATGTGAAGAAAATCTCGTATGTTAGACCATTTCTTATGTTGTTCTATCGCTTTTACATATACATCAAATATACGTTCATTATTTACATCTTTTTGTATAACCTTCATTGCAATTTCAATTGCTTTTGCATTTCTATTTTTCACTAATACTTTTGCATAATGATATAAAACTTCTGTATGCTCACTATCTAATCGTAGTGCCTCTTCAATCTGTGCTTGTTCTTTATCTATTTCATCCATCGCTCCATACACATATGCAATCGCATCTAATCGCCATATTTCAGGCACTTCGTCCACTAATTGTTCTAGTTCAGTCAGCAACTCTTTCTGAAGATTCATTTCTACTGAAAGCTGCGCCAAATATTCCATATTAATATGCAGCGGCTCTTCTTTCATTGCCTGAACCATATGACTTTGTTCTTTAGAACGATTTTCTTCTTTTTCATATATTTCCGCAAGCTGTAAATGTACACCGACGAAATTCCCATCAAGCTCTAAACATGTTTCATATGCCTGTTTTGCTTCCGTCAATTGTCCTAATGCCATAAGTGTTTCACCAATTCGGTAATACGGTAATGCCGTTTCCTTTTGTTCTATCGCCCTTTTATATCTTTTCATCGCTTGGCCATACTGTCCGATAGATTCATATAAAATACCTGTATAACAACCATATTCACTTACTTCATTTCTTTCTTTTTGTAACGTTCTTAAGAATGCTATACCTCGCTGCACAAATACCGTTCCTTTAATTCGATTCACATATTCATCTAACGCGCTTGCTACATTATATTCGCTCTGCTTTATACCACTCTCTAACTTAGACAATGCTACTTTAAACCCTTCTTCACTTCCACCAAGTTCAACTTCAGCATCCCATAAAACCATTCCCGCATTCATAAGAAAATCTTGGCTCTTTTCAATTTGTTTTTCAATACCGAGAATATATTCTTTTGCTTCCTTATATTGTTCTCTTGCCATATAAACTTGCGTAAGTCCGAAGTGAGAATAAACATCATCATGATTTTCTTCTAAAGCACGAGTATACAACGATTCTGCTTCTTCCAGGCTATCATTTTGAAAATGATAGTCACCCAGTTTTACATATAGAGGTGCCTTATCATCACAATTCTCAATACCTTTTAATAAAATTTCTTTCGTACTTTCCTCATCCTTCAAATCAGATTCGTATATTTCCGAAAGTTTCGTATAAATGTAAGGTGCATTACTATCCAAATGAATCGCTACTTTAAGCCCTTTTATCGCTAAATGTATTTTCCCTAAATGATGCGCACATCTCGCGCGCTCATACCATACATGTGCCTCATTTTTATTCTCTCTTAATAGGTCATTAAAAATTTCATACGCTTCTTCATATCTTTCTAAATCTATTAATATTAATCCGTGATTCGTTAAAGTGAATCTTTCTGGACTACGTTCTAAAGCAACTTGAGAAAACTGCAACGCCTTTTCAGATTGATCGATATACATGTATGATAACGCAAGGAAACTCCAAGCAATCGGCTGATCTGCGTCTAATTGTAATGAGGAACGAAAACTTGAAATCGCTTCTATATAACTCTCCTGTTCAAAAGCATATCTTCCGTTTATGAAATGATATAAAGCACGATTATTTTTCTTCTCAACACTCGCAAGCATTTGTCCAGCTTTTTCTAATTCTTCAAGACGAATAAAGCACTGCGCACCATGTAATTTAACAAAATCTGAGTTAGAAAATTTCTCCATTAACTTTTCTATACAATATAAAATAAATTCTTTATCTACTTCAACATCTAAATGCTTAACCGTATATAACCACGTATTCGGATTATCACTTGTCTCTTTTAAAAACTGTACTAACTTATGAATCCCCTCTTTATCTTGTTCATCTAAATGATCCGTTAAAGAAAAAATTGATTTGAAATAAGTATTTTCTTCTTCATTTAAAAATGATAGCTGTTCCTTCTTTTCTTTCGGAACAAATGTAATCGCTAAACAACCTGTATAACGATATTTATCTTGTAACTTACTATATTCCACAATAACTGGCTCTATAAAGTTCGGATCTTGAACATAAAAGGCCTGCAATGTATCATCATATCCAGCTAGTACTTGTACATGTGAAGCATGCTCAATATCTATACTTAATAAAACAGGAATTCCTTCATCAATCAATCTCTTATAATTCTCTTCATTCCCTTTAAAATAACGATATTCATAACCTAATTCTTCTAAATAAGAAACAGTATCTGAAAACTTCGATCCTGTCATATCAAAAATAAACTCTGCTATTTCATCTTGTGTACGTTTTTCTCCCCATAATTGCAACATCATTTCTAAACTTGTCGGCACACAATAATTATCCTTTTGTACGATGGGAACGATCGGCAGGTGAACCTTTTTTCCATCTGGATTTTTTTCTAAATTATGATATAAAGACCCTTTTAAACTTTTTTTTTCTTTTAATAACTGTTGTAAATCTACAAGTTTATTCATTTTGTACAATGCTTCTGCTCGTAAATGTACGAAATAAGCTTTATACGCATGATAAGGAAGCTGTTTATTTATGTTATCTATTACTGATAACATATCTTCGTACTTCCCTAAATCTAACACATATTTTATCTTTTCAAAATGAAAATATGGTACTTGTGGGAACTTTACAATTGCATCATCAATTAGCTGCAATGCACGTTTTTGTTCTCCTTTATTCGCATATAACTGTGATAATAAATAGGTAGATAACTCTTCACAATCTTTATGCTGCATACCAGCTATAAATTGTTCTTCTGCTTTCTCCCATTCACCTGTATGCATATAGACGTATCCCCATTTATCAAACACGGCACGTTCACTGTACTCCTCTGCCTTTTTCATATAATAAAGAGCTTCTTCATTTCGTTTCATTTCCAACAAACATCGTACTAAAGTAAAATATGTTTTCGCTAAAAGATCAACTTCAATTTCTTCTTTATTTACCTCTTCTAATGAGTCTTTTAACAACTGTTCTGCTTCAAGAATTTTCCGCTCATCAATTAACTCATCACAATATAAAGAGAGCGTTCTCATATTTGGGAATTTTTTATAGGCATAGCGAATGAGGAATGAACTGTATTGGTGCATAAGCCCTTCATCAGTAAGACGTATTAATATATCAAACTCCTTATGTGAAGGAATATTAGCAAGCCAATTCTTTACATAAGATAAAGTATTCTTTTCTTTTATATATGAAATTTCATTATTTATTTCCTGTAATCCATCTATAAATCTCTTGTCTTTCAAACAAGCATCTAACTGCTTAAAATCTAGCATGTATTCACCTCGAATATTTATTTATACTGCTACTTGCTTAGATTTTACACATCATATTGTATGTATTCAACTAAAATCTCCTATAATGGATAGTATTATTTAATATTATTCAAATTTATAACAAAATATAGTCAAAATGATTGTTTTTCTCTGTATTTTGTTTGATTAAATGGAATAACGTAACATGCGGATCTTATTTTTATATAGCTGTAATCATTACATGAAATTATATCGGCGATAATTCAAATATATCAGCGATTATATGTCGAATATCGACTTATCGACATTCAGCGACATGTTTCATCGTATTACTACCTATTAACATACTATTTCACCAAATGTAATTTTCATATTCGGAGCGTACACTAATGAAGAATGTATATGAAATGCTTTAAAAAATCGTAGTTCAGCTTCATATTGAGCTAGCGCATCATCATATGTTAATCCTCTGTCTATTAAATGTCCTATAAATTGCTGTTTATCACCTGGATTCCCCGCAATCCCCTCTTCCTTTAATGAATGATACAACTTCGCTTTACCATGATGGTGCATATTAGAATCTAAAAAGTTCACTTTATCACTTACTCTACATTCAATATTTTCCACGCCTAATTCACTTAAATATATCGGTATTTTCATACCAATATTTCCATCTTTTCCGCTTCTCTGTGTGTCACTTTCAAATAACTTCTGCAAAGTGCCTAACCTAATAAATTCCGATTGATTCTCCCCATCTAAAAAATATGAAGACATATTTGATATCCAATGTGGTTCAAAACAGATTATTTTTCCGCCCTTTTTAACTGAATGTATCATTTTTTGTAGCATTGTTTCTGGAGTAGTCATATGTAATAAGAAAGCATGACAGATTGCTATATCGTATTTATCGTTCAGTTCAATTTCTGTAGCATCTCCTTCAAGAAATTGTGACTCATACGGAAGTAAACGAAACAATTCTCTCGCTTCAGCAAGTAATGTTCCCCCGCTATCAATGCCTGTATACTTTGAACCTTTTGGAAGTAATGGCATTAATACTAAGCCTAAATAACCATATCCACAACCGAAATCAACGATATGTACGGGCTTTTTAATCTTCCAAACTGTATTTACTAAAAAGCTTACATAATCGTCGTTGTAATATAAATCTCTTGTATTTTTTAAATAAGTTAGTTTACTGTTCCAATCATACGTTTCCAACGTCTAACGCCTCCTTTTATATACAAAACTAAAGTTCTCTATATAATAGTCGTATTCCTACACTTTTCTTAAAATTTCAAAGCAAAAAGCTAGTGTGTTATTAAAAATACACTAGCTTTTTATTTGGAAGAAAAATTTAACAAGTACAATCACAATCAAAACAATCCGTACAATCTAAATCGCCACAATCTGCTTTTCTCTTTCTTTTGTTTCTCTTAAGATAATAATACAGTAGCCCAAACAATAGTATACAAATAGTAAAAGCTATTATTGCTTCTGTATACTTATTTTGAATCATAAAACCAATTCCACTTCCACCTGAAATAAAAATTAGAATTAAGTAAATCCAGAACATCTATGTAAATACCTCCGTTACTATATACCTTAAGATAATATCCAAATAACACTTGATGAAATAAATAACCCCATACCATTACCGCTTAATACACCAGTAGTTACTCTTAGTAAATTTGTGCTACTTCTCCATTTCCACTTTTGGGTAAATCCATCAATAAGTAACGGAATTTGAGCAGAGAATGATAGTATAATTGCAAAAAGAAATGAAAGTGTTATATAAAAATAAATTGGAAACATTAATATACCGATAAGCATGCCTGTACAACGCGCACATAAAGGTATGTATTTTTGTAGTTTAAGAAAACTTCTATCTGATCTTCTATGACAAGGAATTTGTAAAATCATATTTCGAATCAATATAAATCCTCCTCTCTAAAAAGATTTTAATTGATTTTGAAAATTAATTATATATCCAAATAAAAAACAAACCAGGTTTATATACTAAACCCAGTTTGTCAGTTTATTACTATGTTACATCTCCTCAGGTGCCTCCACCCCAAGTAAACGTAATCCCTCTTTTAATACAACCGTCACAGCATACACTAATGCCAGTCTACTGTCTTTCTCTTCACTCTCTTCTAATATACGCACATTTCCATAATATTTATTAAACGATTGTGCCACATCTAATACGTATTTCGAAATAACCGATGGCTCATTTTTGTTACATGCTCCTTCAATTACTTCTGGGAATTTGTTTAGTAATTTTACGATATTCCAACTATAATCGTCTTTTAAGGTAAACGTACACGTTTCAAATTCTACGCTTTCTTTTCTTAAAATAGAGCAAGCACGTGCATGTGTGTATTGTACATATGGGCCTGTTTCCCCTTCAAATTTCAGCATATTTTCTAATGAGAATTCAATATTATGCATACGCTCATTTTTTAAATCGTGGAAGATAACTGCGCCTACACCGACTTGCTTTGCTACTTCTTCTTTCTGTTTTAAATTCGGATTTTTCTCTTCAATATTTTGTTTTGCAAGTTCGATTGCTTCCTCAAGTACTTCTTCTAGTAAAATAACTCTTCCTTTACGTGTCGACATTTTCTTACCATCTTTTAAAATGAACCCAAACGGTACATGTTCCATGCCGTCAACCCAAGTGTAGCCCAACTTTTTTAATACAGTGAAAAATTGATTGAAGTGTAAACTTTGTTCCGGGCCAACTACGTATAACGCTTTATCAAAACCAAATGTGTTTTGACGATATAGTGCTGCTGTTAAGTCACGCGTTGCATAAATCGTCGCACCATCTGATTTTCTAATTAAGCAAGGTGGCATTCCCTCTTCTTCTAAATTAACGACTAATGCGCCTTCTGACTCTTCAAGTAAATCATGTTCCTCTAAAATCCCAATAAAGTCTTCCATTAAATTATTATAAAAAGCTTCTCCTTGAAAATTAGTAAATTCCACACCGAGAAGTTCATAAATACGAGAAAATTCTTTTAAGGATTCGTGGCGGAACCAATTCCAAAGCTCAACAGCTTCTTCATCACCTTCTTCTAATTTCTTAAACCAAGCGCGTCCTTCTTCTTCTAATTCTTCGTCGTCTTTTACCTCTTCATGAAATTGAACATATAACTTAAATAATTCACGTATTGGATCCTCTTTCACTACTGCTTCATTTCCCCATTTTTTATAAGCTGTAATTAACTTTCCAAACTGTGTTCCCCAGTCTCCAATATAATTAATTCCTACAACTTCATAGCCACATTTTTCAGCGATATGTTTCAATGAATTTCCTATCATTGTAGAGCGTAAATGCCCCATTGAAAATGGCTTTGCGATATTAGGAGAGGAATAATCGATAACGACCGTTTTTTCATATCCAAAATGATTGTGACCGTACTCTTCTTTCTCCGCTAAAATCGTTTTTAATACTGTATCACTTACCGTTTCACGATTAAAAAAGACATTTACGTAAGGACCAACAGCCTCTACTTTCGCAAAAAACGGATCACTTAATTTCTGTGCAACTTCCTTTGCAATAATAGCCGGTGCTTTTTTATATTGCTTCGCTAATGAAAAGCATGGGAACGCTGCATCTCCGAATTCATCTTGTTTCGGTGTTTCAATTAAATCTAAAATTTGCTGTTGCGTTAATTCATTCGTAAAAATATTAGATAAACTTTCTGCAAACTGCTTTTTATAATCCATGCTACAACCTCCTTCATTTTTAAAATACAAAAAACTCGTCTCTAAAAAAGAGACGAGTTTGAACCCGTGGTACCACCCTTGTTGTTCATTACGAACCACTTTCCCGTTTATAACGAGGACAGGGGGCCTCGGCTTACTCTACTATTCGTTCAAGAAGCATCTCCGAAGTGCGCTTCATCTTTTTCTTCCGCACTAGGCTCACACCATCCCTAGCTCGCTTTCCTTCTAAAAAAGACTACTCTCTTCATCACAGACAGTATATTTAATTATTGCTTATTATACATCTTTTCAAACAATTAGCAAGGGTCAATTACACCAAAGTGAAACTTAGCACTTTTTCTTTTGTATACGTGAAAATTGTGTTTTTCAAATCTAGAACTACGGAAATGATCTTTTAATACGACACGCTTTCTCGCCACTCGCTTCGCCTCCGCAATTGTTTCATCAGTAATATCATGATACAAAGCGAAATGTTTTAATCCTTTAATTCCGTCAGATTCTATGACAGTTTCTTCAAACATCGGATCGAGATAAACGATGTCATAGCTATTATCTTCACATTGTTTTAAAAATGCGAAGTGCTCCGTTTGCTTTACATCAATTCGTTGCATTGCTTCATCAATTTCAGAAACAGATGAAGACCATGTTTTCAAACCATTTTCCATAATATAAGTCATATACTCATTGCCTTCAAGTCCTGTTACTTTTCCGCTTTCACCAACAATATAACTAGCTACAATACTATCTGATGCCATCCCGAGCGTACAATCTAACACTGTCATTCCTCTCTCTAATTGCGTGGCTTGTACAAACGGATCATGTTCTCCGCGCATTAACCTTTTCACACGAAACATCGCTGAGTTCGGATGAAAGAAAAACGATTCTTCCGTACCTTTTGGATAAATAGCTAATCGGTTCTTCCCTACGACAAGTACATCTTGTTCATACTGTTCATGCAGCTTATGTACTGGTATGTCATTACGTTTAACGAAAGAAGCATTTAATTCTGCTGCTACCCTGTTTGCATAAGCTGTCATTTCTTTGTTCGTTCTTCCTGCTGTTGTTACTATCATTTTTTCACCTCTATATAAAGAAAAGAGGGAGATTTACTCTCCCCCTTCTTTAGCAATTCTTTTCGAAAGCTTGTTCTAAATTCGTAATAATTTCGTCCATAGTTGCACCTTCAATTTCATGACGGTGAATGAAGTGAACAACTTCTTTTCCTTTTAACAATGCCATAGATGGTGAAGACGGAGGAATTTCTCCGAAGTATTCACGCATTTTTGCAGTAGCATCTTTATCTTGACCTGCGAATACAGTTACAAGATGATCAGGTTGTTTTTCAGCACGAACAACCGCTTGACCTGCTGATGGACGTGCTAAACCAGCTGCACAACCACAAACAGAGTTTACAACTACTAAAGTTGTACCTGTTACGTTTTCCATAAATTCTGTTACAGCTTCTTCTGTAGTTAACTCTTCAAACCCAGAACGCACTAACTCTTGGCGCATTGGGATTACCATTTGGCGCATGTATTCTTCATAAGCATTTGACATCTTGTAATCTCTCCTTCAACTTTCATTCCAAATTCATCATATCACGCTCTATTAATAGGTGCAAAAGAAAGATAACGATGATTTCATTTTTTTGTAGGGATTTCACAAATCCCTTCGCGGCAATGTCCAACTGGGACAAGTTTTCTATTGTTAGCGATATAATCGTATACTTTACTTCCAAAACCAAGTACGATAGATAGCTTTATAAAAGGTACGGCAAACCAATAAGATGGAACGACCTTTGCTAATACATATATGCTATGAATGCCGTCATACCACTTATTATTTTTTAAAATATACAATCTTTGTTCCATCTTACTTTGTAGTTCTTGAGAAAGTTCATACTTCTCAACTACATCTTCATCTCTAAATGAAAAAAATTTCACCTTACCCTTTTTATCTAATTTTTTCGTACGTTCTGCAACCGCCGTACACATCGGACACCAACTATCATAGAAAACAATCATACATTATTCCCCTTTACGAGACTCCGTCATTTGTTTCCATACAGAACCTTTTGCTTCTTCTCCGCCTTCAATACGCTCTAACGCTAGACGTGCTTGCATTGCTACTTCAAACTCTGGATCATCTTGCGCTGCTTTTAATGCTGGAATCGCACTTTCGTCTCCTAGTTCAAATAAGAACATCGCTGCACGCCATCGTACTAATTTACTTGGATCTTTCAGAGATTTAATCATAACGAACATCGCTGCTGGGTCACCTACGTCTGATAAGCAATCACCTGCTGTACGACGAACGCTTACAGAGCGATCTAATAAGGCTTTATATAATAACGGTAATACTTCATCACCTTTTACCATACCTAAATATGCTGTTGCTAAACGGCGAATCGAAACTTTTTCATCATCTAACGCCATCTTCAACACTGGAATATCTTCTTCAGTAGGATCCATTTGTTCTAAAGCTGCAAAACGTTTTTTCCAGTCAGCATCTTTCATCATCTCTTCTGTTACTTTATATGGCTCACGCTTTTGAATCGTTACTTCAACAGCACCTGCCTGATTTAATAATTCTTTAACCGTTTCATTTACACGTTCTTCCGGATAAGCAGCAACAATCTCTTCTACTACTTCTTTCCCGATTTCTTCAAAATTACCGTAACGTGTACTTTGTTCCACCCATTTACGTTCTTTTACAACGTTTGGTGCAGACATTTGCACTTTCATAATTGATTCTTTAAAACGGTCAGGTAAACCAACACGTTCTTCCGTCGTTCCATCTGTTAACTTTACTTGCATTGGAATTGTAAAGAACATTTGAACAAACACTTTCACTTCCCCAAAATGAGCAAGTTGTTGTTCTTCACTTTCTTCCACTACTTCTTCGCCAAAAACAGCACGAACTTGTTGTAATAACACTTTCCAGTCATACTTTGCATTTCGCTCCACTGCTAAAAAGTCAGCTACATGATATACACCTTTAATGCCTTCAATTTTCAAAATTTCTTGCACTTGCATTGGCGCTTGTTCTTTATTTTCATTTGTATAATTATTACGTGCTCCTGATGGTAATACTTCATTCAAAATAACTTTCATTGTATTTGGACTTGGCGTCGGTTCAATTGCTTTAATCTTCACGTAAATAACTCTCCTTTATTGCATGTTCTTAGCTGTATTGTAACATGTTATCACGCTATACTCCTACTCGGATGCTTAATTTTACTATTTACCTTTCTACATCGCCGGAAAGTTTCATTCATTCTATTTTCACCTAATCATTCCATAACTATAGTTAAAAATATAATTGACAATTACATAAAAAGGGATTAACCTTAACTCATAAAATGACCGCGGTCATTTTATGAACAAAGTCATTCAAAGGTGGAGTGATAACAAATGAACAATGTCATAATTATTGGTGGCGGTATTGCTGGACTTTGCGCAGCAATTTCCTTACAAAAAATAGGAATAGAAGTAAAAGTATATGATAAAAACAATGAGCCTACTGTTGCTGGTGCAGGTATTATCATTGCCCCAAACGCAATGCAAGCACTTGAACTATACGGCATTTCTAAGAAAATCAAAAAATTCGGCAACGAAAGTGACGGTTTTAACCTTGTATCCGAAAAAGGTACTACTTTCAATAAGTTAATTATTCCAACTTGCTATCCAAAAATGTACTCCATTCATAGAAAAGATTTACACCAATTACTACTTTCTGAACTAAAAGAAGATACTGTCAAGTGGGGAAAAGAATGCGTAAAAATAGAACAGAATGAAGCAAGCGCCTTAAAGATAGTATTTCAAGATGGTAGTGAAGCACTCGGTAATATACTCATTGCGGCTGATGGTATTCATTCTGTCATTCGAAAGCAAGTAACACAAGGCGATAATTATCGTTATGCAGGATATACGTGTTGGCGCGGCGTAACTCCTGCTAATAATCTTTCTTTAACAAATGATTTTATTGAAACTTGGGGAACAAACGGTAGATTTGGTATCGTCCCTCTTCCTAACAACGAAGTATACTGGTATGCGCTCATAAACGCGAAAGCTAGAGATCAAAAATACAAAGCTTACACAACAACAGATTTATATAATCATTTCAAAACTTACCATAATCCAATCCCATCTATTTTAAAGAACGCATCGGACATTGATATGATTCATCGTGATATTATAGACATCACTCCAATGAAACAGTTTTTTGACAAACGCATCGTATTCATTGGGGATGCTGCCCATGCACTTACTCCGAATTTAGGCCAAGGTGCTTGCCAAGCAATTGAAGATGCGATTATTCTGGCTGAATGCATTAAAAATAATGCTCATTATCGTCAAGCATTTTTAGAATACGAACAAAAACGACGAGATAGAATTGAAAAAATCTCAAATACTGCATGGAAAGTTGGAAAAATGGCACAAATAGAAAGTAAACCTTTAACTATAGTAAGAAACGAAGTAATGAAACGTATGCCAAAATGGGTTTCTGAAAAGCAAACACATGAACTATATAGTTTTCATTTATAACATATAACTATAATGAAAACTATAAACAGAATTATGACGTAAGATTCTATTTGAGATTATCTCTTAAACAGATATAATTGTTTTTGTTAGGAGTAGATAAAATGCTTAGAGAAACGAGAAAAAAAGAGTTAAAGGAACTTATATTCCTAAAAGCAGTACAGCTCTTTCAAGAACGCGGGTACGAAAATGTAACGGTTCAAGATATTACTACTGCATGTGGGATAGCGAAGGGCACTTTCTTCAACTACTTTCCGAAAAAGGAAAACATATTATTATTTTTAGGTGATTCTCAAATTGAGCTATGGAATGAAAGTTTAAAAACTTACGAAAATGTGGAACATCCAAAAGAAAGAATCAAACTTGTTTTAGGCGATTTACTGGATCGATTTACTGGACATGGTGATTTAATGAAGCATGCCGTCTTTGAGATTATAAAGTCAAACTACTTAGTAGAAAATGAATTAAAAAGTATACAACAGCTACAAGAAGGTTTGTCTTCAATTATTACAGAAGCGAAAGAGGCAGGAAAATTAAACAGTCAATGGGATATAAATATTATCACTTCTACTGTTATGAGCACTTATTTTTATACACTAATGTCGCATTCGCTACTACATGGAAATGAAATCATTGCGAAAAATATTCTCAATCAACAATTAGATGTTGTTTGGGAAGGTATTAATCAAAAGTGATAGAGGGCTATGTTACTAGACCCTCTTATTACGATGCCCCCTCCCGCCTTCTCTCCAAAAAGGTTATACTCTCAATCACAACTTCAGTTCTATATATTCTCTTGCCTTGTTCATCATCGTAATTACTCGTCTGAATACGCCCTGTAATCCCAACAAGTGAGCCTTTCTTACAATATTCAGTTACATTCTCAGCCGATTTTCGCCATACGACACAATTAATAAAATCTACTTGTTGTTCACCTAAACTATTTCGAAATCCTCTATTCACCGCAACACATACTCGTGCATACGCGACGCCTTGCTTTGTGTAGTATAATTCTGGCTCCTTTGTCAATCTACCGATTAATACAACTCGATTCATCATAAGTTATACCACCTCACATATTTTTCTTCATTGTAAATAAAAATGTATGAAGGGTAAAAAGCGTAAAATAATATATTTTAAAGTAAAAAAGATTATTTTTTATGCTATAAAAGAAAAAAAGAAACCTTACATATTTTAAACATGTAAGGTTTCAAAAATTATACTTCACTGCATGAAATGTAATATCCTCCACGAGCCATCTTTATTTCCGCACGATACAATACTTCTTCTAAGTAAAAAGTTATCGGTTTTACTTTACTCTCAAATTTAAGTTGTTCATTACATTCAGCTGCATAACTTTCAATAGCTGAAGTAATAACTTCTCCCGATGGATACGTTAAAGCATCATCTAGTTCTATGAAAAAACTTTTAGAAAATAATTTTTTCATAATCCCTTTCTTCTCTTTCATCATATTCCATCCACTTCAATTTAAAGTTACCAACATCCATATTATACCACATCATCAATTTATCTTTGAAAATAAAAAAATCCTGCATTTTTCATGCAGGATTTTTTATTAGTCATTTTTCGTAAAGTAAGAAACGAAACGAAGAATTTCTAAGTATAACCAAACTAATGTAAGCATTAGTCCCATTGCAGTGTACCACTCCATATATTTCGGAGCTTGACTACGTACACCATTTTCGATTAAATCGAAATCTAGTAATAAGTTTAGTGCAGCAACTACGATAACAACTGCACTAATAATAATACCGATTGTACCGCCTTGGTGAATGTACGGAACCGTTACACCAAACATGTTTAGTAGAAATACGACTAAGTACATAACCATAATTCCAAGTGTTGCTGCCATCACGCCTGTACGGAATTTATCCGTTACTTTTACTACACGTGTTGCATATAACACTAACATTGCAAATAGAATTGAGATTGTTAGTAAAACAGCATTTAAAACGATAGAATCGCCAAATTTCATTGTATAAACCGCTGAAATACTACCTAACACAACCCCTTCTACTGCTGCATAGATTGGTGCACCAAAAGGTGAAATACGTGGGAAGAACATAGATGCAAATGCGATGATTGCCGCAACGATTAAAGCGCCAATTAATACTGGCATCTTCATCGTACCCTCTATCATCTGTATGTATGAATAGACAGACGTTGCAAGTAGCAAGATAAGCATAATAAACGTTTTGCCTACTGTTCCGCCAATAGTCATCGCAGAAGCACTTGCTCCTTCTTTACGGAATGCCTCTTTTTTCAACATTGGATTAGATGTTCTCATTTTTTCCCTCCTAAAATAGGTTCTACCAATAGTGTAAAGTTTTTCTCTTTACTTTTCAATATATGCAGCTTGTTTTTATTTTAATCCTTCAACAATGTCCGATAGTTCACTCCATCTTTCCATCGTTTTTTCTAGCTCTTCTTCTGTTTTCTGCTGTGCTTCAGACAATTCTTGCGCTTTCGTAAAATCAGAACCAACATTCGCAAGCTCTTCTCCAATTGATTCTAGCTTTTCTTCAAGTTCCGCAATTGTATCTTCAATAGTTTCCCATTCGCGCTGCTCGTTATATGAAAGTTTACGCTTACGTTGTTGTTTCGGTGCTTCTTCCACTACTTTTTTCTCTTTCTGTACTTCCGCTTTCTCAATAAGTTCTCTCGTTTTTTCCATTTCTAAATAATCCGTATAACTACCTAGAAATTCACGCACTTCTCCTTCTCCCTTAAAAATGAATAATTCATCTACTACTTTATCTAAGAAGTAACGGTCATGTGATACAGTTAAAACGACACCGGGGAAATCTTCTAAATAATCTTCTAATACAGTTAATGTTTGTGTATCTAGATCATTCGTAGGCTCATCGAGTAATAGTACGTTCGGTTCTCCCATTAATATACGTAATAAATATAAACGTCTTCTTTCACCGCCAGATAATTTGCCAAGCGGTGTACCATGTGAATGCGGCGGGAATAAGAAACGTTCTAACATTTGAGACGCACCAATTACTTTTCCGTCTGTCGTATGAATGACTTCAGCGATTTCTTTAATGTATTCAATCATACGTTGATTTAAATTCATCTCTTCATTTTCTTGCGTATAGTAAGCGATTTTTACTGTTTGCCCAACTTCAATTTCACCACTATCAGGAGATATTTTACCTGCAAGCATATTTAATAGCGAAGATTTCCCGCTTCCATTCGCTCCAATAATTCCGATACGATCGCCTGGTTTCACGATATGATTGAAGTTGTTTAATACTGTTTTATCGCCAAATTTTTTCGTTACATCTTTTAACTCAAGTACTTTTTTCCCAAGGCGACTACCGCTAAGCGCAATATCAACTGACTGTTTTGCAGCTGGCCCTTCTTGACCTTTTAACTCTTCAAATCGTTGAATACGTGCCTTTTGCTTAGTCGAACGAGCTTTTGCACCACGGCGAATCCATGCTAATTCGCGGCGATATAAGTTTTGACGTTTTGATTCCTGCGCAAGTTCTTGTTCTTCACGAAGTGCTTTCGCTTCTAAAAACGTACTGTAATTCCCTTCATAACTATACAGTTTTCCATTGTCTAATTCGAAAATACGATTCGTCACACGATCTAAGAAATAACGATCATGAGTTACAAGTAATACTGCACCTGTGTACCTTGCTAAATATTCCTCTAACCACTCAACTGTCTCATGGTCAAGATGGTTCGTAGGCTCATCTAAAATTAATAGATCCGGTGTTTCAATAAAACACTGCGCCATCGCAATACGTTTTTTCTGCCCACCAGATAAATTTCCAACAGTTGCTGTGAAATCCGTAATTCCTAGTTTCGTTAATAACGATTTTGCATTCGCATTTGCTTCCCACGCACTCATTGCGTCCATACGTTGTTGCACTGCAAATAATTGTTCCTGTACCTTTTCATTACTTGGATCTTTTTCGATATGTAATAGCGCCTTTTCATAATCACGAAGAAGACGAATTAAAGGTGTATCACCATGGAAGACTTGTTCTAATACTGTTAATTGTTCATCAAACTCTGGTTGCTGTGATAAATAACTAATTGTATACCCACGTGAATGAGTCATATCACCTGTGTCAGGAATTTCTGCCCCTGCAATAATTTTTAACAACGTTGATTTACCAGTACCATTTACACCAATAATTCCGGCACGTTGTCCTTCTGCAATACTAAATGATAATCCATCAAATAACGGTTTCTCTCCATATGATTTTGATAAGTTTTCCACAGTTAACATTTTCATATTTGTGCATTCCACTCTTTCATAAATTGTTCAATAAACTGTTCCATATAACGATGACGAACTTCAGCCTCTTGTTTTGCTGCATTCGTATTCATTAAGTCTTTTAGTTTTAAAAGTTTTTCATAAAAATGATTTAAAGATGGGTCATTATTTTTTCTATATTCTTCTTTCGTCATCACTTCACGAGGAGGAATAGTTGGATCATACATTAGTCTCCCTTTCGCTCCGCCATACGCAAATGTGCGAGCTATTCCAATTGCACCAAGAGCGTCTAAGCGATCTGCATCTTGAACAATCTTCCCTTCAATTGACTCCACTTTACCGCCATGACCACCTTTATAAGACATATTGGCGATAATATGAAGAACATGCTTACTTTCCTCTTCTTCAACATGTAACTCTTCTAACCAATCAGAAACTTTTTTCATTCCTGCTTCTTCACTTTCATTTAACTTCTCATCTGCCACATCGTGAAGTAATGCTGCCATTTCAATTATAAAACGATTTCCTCCTTCTTGCTCGGATAAAGAAATCGCCAGTTTATGTACACGCTCAATATGATACCAATCATGCCCACTCGCATCTTTTTCTAAAATATGTTTTACAAAAGTAATTGTTTTTTCTATCTTTTCTTGTTTTGTCATTTTATCTTCACCCAGTTACTTATTGTAACACGCCCGCATTTTTTCATCACATATTTTCTTGTCCGCCCATACACTAGGTGGTAGGCATCATCATGAAGGAGGAATAAATATGTTCTATAATAATCAACCGCCTTACCCACAACAACCATTTTACCCTCAGCAACAAGAACAAAGATATACAGAACAATATGAAGAACAAGAGCAACAATATGAACAAAATCCATATGCAGCGCCACAAACTCAAGAACAACAATTTCAACAAAATCCATATGACACACGTCCAAGTTACGAATATCCTCAAAATCCATATGCAGTACCACAAACTCAAGAGCAACAATTTCAACAAAATCCATATGTAGCACCGCAAACTCAAGAACAACAATTTCAACAAAATCCATATGTAGCAGCACAAACTCAAGAACAACAGTTTCAACAAAACCCATATGTAGCACCGCAAACTCAAGAACAACAATTTCAACAAAATCCATATGTAGCAGCACAAACTCAAGAACAACAGTTTCAACAAAACCCATACCCAACTCAGCCACAACAAACTCAAGTACAACAACAAATGTATCAACCAAACTACGACGCACGTGTCTCACCACCTAAACCACCAACATTAGATATTACACAACCACAAATTTTACCACCTGGACCAACATTAGATATTACACAGCCTCAAATTTTACCACCTGGACCAATTACAGAACCAACGCAACAACAGATTCAACAAGTTGTCGGTACACAGTTCTTACCTTTAAAGAAACCTGTACTAGATTTCGTAAAACCTTGGGTAGATTATGGTTTAAATGAAGCGAAACATACATCACACAAACACGCTTTAACAGAAGTTGCTGCGATTATGTTTTTAGTTGGGAAAGGATTTAATCCGACAATTGCTCATTATATTGTAGAATCTTGGGAGAAGAATGAGCAGTTTTAGTTTCATTCATTTTATGCTATATAAAAAGATAAAAGTGCCACAAATGTCTGCTGTACAAACATTTGTGGCACTTTTTATTTTTCACGTTATATCTTTTCTAAAATAGTATTAAATTAATCTTGTCTTCCGCTCTTCTATCCGAATTACTTTTCCACTTTGATATATAAATGATTGTTCACCAAATCCACTTTTGGGTGGTTCTATTAGCTGAACCTGACCATTTTCAACAATATATATTCCGTTTATTTCTAAATCAATTTCAGCTGTCATTTCAACAAGATTTTCTTTTCTAATTCCCACCAAGATTACTCCCATATGTTATTATTACTTTATCGAAGTAAGTGGTTTTATTCATCCACTACGCGAGTAAAGGTGTGAAAATTTTTGAGTAATATGAATAAAAGCCGAATTGAAATTCTAAAAATGAAAGCAAAAAGAACTGGTAGTAGAAAAGAACTCGTAGACGAACTTTCTAATATTGTTACAGTTTCTATGGACTCATTTATGGATCCAAAATCTAATGATTTATTTTGTAAAGACTTATTTAACACGCTAACACAAACTTCAAACATAAAAAACTTTGGTAGCACTAATTATGAAGAAAACAGAAGACTATCAATAGTACTGTTAAAAGAAACAGCTAAAACCATTAAATTTCCAGTTGATCAAGGGAGGCTCTTTTTCTCTAAGGGTGGTAAAATTGAAGCAGTTAAACTGAACATTGGTGAAGTATTTGAGAATTTAGAAGAGTTATCAACCATATCAAAATTTCTAACTGGATATGCAGATTTTGTATTAGTTGGGGATGATTTAGAATTCGGGATCGTTATTGAGCGCACTGAATATCACTACGAATTCAGTATGTGGGGCGTATCCACAATATGAAATACGAAAATACAAAAGACCACTTCAAAATGAGAGTGGTCTTTTTATTACTTTATCTATCAACCTTTTCAAATGATTCATATCAACACTTTCTTTTAAGACCTTTTCTTCCTAGGACCTATAATCAATTTAATCGCCGTTCTTTCTTGATCATTAATAGTAACCTCTTGAAATGCTGGAACAAAGGCTAAGTCAATACCACCTGGAGCAACAAATCCTCTTGCGATTGCAATTGCTTTAATCGCTTGGTTTAATGAACCCGCTCCAATCGCTTGAATTTCTACATTTCCACTTGTTCTTAGTACACCTGCTATTGCGCCTGCGACTGAATTGGGGCTTGATTTTGAAGATACTTTTAATATATTTTCCATGTAAGTTGCTCCCTCTATTATTTAATTACTCTTTTGTTACCGTATAAAATATTTCAACGTATCTTTAACTACTATTCACACCAAAAGCAAACAATACTACATATGTACATTCATTCGATACTTTTTCTCTTCTTCCTGCCGTGCTACGTAAATAAAGGTCAACGACTCCAAACCTTATATATACAAATATTTAAAAGACATAAATTCACTTAAACAATCACATCATTGTAACTGAAGATACTCGTTTTACTTTTGCAGGTGCAATTACAATATAAAAAGCATTCCTGCTACATTTCAAGAATTCTCTACCAAATACTTAACCTTTGTGCCTTCAAAAATTCCCATTATACCTTTCTGTTAATCTAATAAACATGAAAAAAGTACCGAGCTCTTCTACTACAAAAATTCGGTACTTTTTTCTCATTCTTTCTTATTTCTCCACATAAACCGACTTAACGATTGTACGATTATATGGTTGTCCTTCTTTATTCATCCCTTTTATATCCATCGTAACGTTATATACTCCTTGTTGCTTTATGTCCTTCAAAGCACCAGTAAATGTATTGTTATTCACATTTTGTAATTCATTATATTCAGAGACTAGTTTCCCTTCTTTATTCACGACTCTTACTGTTATGGAAAGATTTCCTTTCATTTCAGGTGCCACAGGTGATTTTTTCAGTTTATACTCAGATTTATTTAATTTTACTTTTGTAGGCATTTGAAGAACAAATGGTGCGCCATCCTTGTAATCGCTTACAACTAAATATGCATCTTTCGACTGCTTCGCTATCATTTTAACTTTCCATTCTCCTACATCCATTTTATCAAATTTAAATGTTTTAATTGTCGCGCCACCAAAGAAAGATTCATCTTCACCAGTAGTTATAACACTATCCTTATTTGTATACACTTTTCCTTTTGGTGATATCATTTGTACTTCTACATCCGACGAAGCAGTTAATATAGAAACAATTCCTTCTGCCTTTTTATCAACCGCAACAGTTTGCTCTATCCACTGATTTTGTGGCAATTCCCCTCCTAAAATGCTTTGATTTGAAGTTGTATTTAATTGTTCTATATTTTCATTTGAACTAGTGCTGGATGCTACTAAAGCTGGAACCGGTACATTTGCTGTACGTAAATACGGTTCAATTCGTGAGAACACAGCAGATCCTTTTCGTATATTATCATGATCAAATCTAGAATCTGTAAATAAATGCGTTCCATACGGCAGCTTAGCACTCCACTCATTTACTAGTCCATCATTTGAACCGTATGATGACAAATATAATCCACCCATTGATAACGCCGAAAATACAGGGCCCCAGCTAGTCCCAGTAACTGTATAATAACGGTTTAATTTAGCTGCTGGATTATTATCAATCGTTGAACGAAATTTTGCCATTTCGCCCATTTGTAATGAATACGTACCATCATCTTTTTGACCTAATATAGAAGCAAGCCATCCTGCCCACCAACTATATGATAAATCCGCTAAGTTTGATCCATGATGTGGCGTCGCAAGTGTAATAACATTTCCGACAAATCGATTTGCCCCATATTCTACTAATGCAGCTTGTGTATCGATACCACCTTTACTATGTGCTACAATATTAACTTTTTTACCGAAATGATTATATATTTCTTCTAATTTTTGTGCTAACAATTTTCCGTTATCCCACTGACTAGCTGACCCTTTCCCAGCAGCATCATATAATTGTATAAATACTGTTTGATAGCCTGCTTTCAAAGCATAGTCATACATATCATTCATATCGTGATATACTGTCTTTCCATACCAACTATCAGCATTCCCATTCCTTCCTTGCACAAAGAGAATTGGAGGCTTACTTTCATCATAATTAGCAGGTTTTTGACCTAAAAACCATTCTCCAGGTGTAAAGACTTCTTGATCTGGAAAGCCTGTTTTAAGCTCTTTTACAACTTCTGCTCGCACATTTGTGCTAATCATTGGAACCATGATAAAAAATACAATTAGTAAGGCAACACATCTTCTCATCAATCGCATGTTACTCCCCCCACATTTTTTGAAAGAAGGCGCTCGTTGTAATATTTTTTATCTTCTCTCTTAATACTAGATAATCTTTGTACTTAAACAAGACCCTGTCCCTATTCTTAAGAGATTACTAGTCCCCCTTCTTCCTTAACACACGTTATTCTCTTTGTTTCTATCTCTTCCTTTTGAGTGAATGCTACAAAAAAGTTTCTCAACAATTGTTAACTTTACTGAATCTAATATCCCCCAATTATTATTGTTTATATAAAGCATACAAATCTTGAAAAAACTTTAGTAAAAAAACACTTTATTACCAGCTAGTTATAAAAAAAGTTAATGAATATATGTGCTTTTATTTAATTAAATACAAACTAAACAAAATAGAAGCTAATATTGTAAGACTTTCCTATCATTAAATATTAAACTGAATTTTATGAATAGATACTAATATTTCCAGAAACATATATTATGATAATTTTCGCAGACTTGAATTAAACTTTTAGAAGTACTAACCTATTGGTGAGCAGAAGAAAATTCTGTAAAAAGAAAGGAGAATGCTTTATGATGACCGATTTACAAAAGGAGTTTTTTAAACGATTAAAAATTCCTGCAAAAGAAATAACATTTGATGATTTAGATGCAATTCTCTTAAAAATGGGATTGATTCTCCCCTATGAAAATCTCGATATTATGGCTGGTACTATTAAAAACATCTCAAAAAATAACTTAATAGAAAAGTTACTTATTCAAAAACGAGGCGGTCTTTGTTATGAATTAAACTCCTTATTGTATTACTTTTTAATGGATTGTGGATTTCAAGTATATAAAGTAGCTGGTACTGTTTATGACCTTTATGATAATAAATGGAAACCCGATGATGGTCATGTCATTATCATATTACATCATAATAATAAAGATTATGTTATAGACGCCGGTTTTGCCTCTCATCTACCTTTACATCCAGTCCCTTTTAACGGAAAAGTCATCTCTTCTCAAACGGGTGAATATCGAATTCGCAAACGAATTACCCGAAAAGGTACACACATTTTAGAAATGAGAAAAGGAGCTAACGGGGAATCTACAAATTTCTTGCAATCTGAACCTTCAGATGAATGGAAAATAGGCTATGCCTTCACTTTAAATCCAATAGATGAGAAAAAGGTTAATAATATCCAGAAAATCATTGTAGAACATAAAGAATCTCCTTTTAATAAAGGAGCTATCACTTGTAAATTAACTAATTATGGTCACATATCATTAACAAATAAAAATTATACAGAAACCTTTAAAGGCACCAAAAATAAACGTCCAATAGAATTAAAAGATTATGCTCGCATTCTTCGTGAATCTTTTGGAATAACGCAAGTGAAATATGTAGGAAAAACACTAGAAAGAGGTTAGTTGACTAAAAGTATTTCATAATAAAGCAGATTCCATATTTAGAATCTGCTTTATTTTATATTTTGTTATAAAGAAATTTGTTTTGCTCTTATCCTTTAATTTTCAATGATATACTCATCATCATATTTATCGTATTGGAGCCCTGACCCTATTTTTGATTCCGTAACTTGATCTCTTAAAAACGGTGCAGCTTCCATCTTGCTAGTTGCAATTTCAATTCCATATTTCTTCGTTAAATGGGCTAATTCTATTAAAAACCACTCTCTTCGCAATGTAACTGGAATATCAAATGTCCTTCTTTTCATATATAATAGCACCTCTTTAATTTTCATAACTTAAAAATATCACTGCATGCACGTATGAAAACTACTTTTCATCACTAACAGCCAATGAAACATTATAGTATATGCATGTCCATTTTAAACGTGCTATTAAAAAAAGAATACTTCAGTTTACATAAAATAATTATTTATTAGTAGAAAGAGGCTTGTCCTCCTCTTTCTACTCTAGAGATTTAAATTAAGAACATCTTGGTACACCTAAAGCTAAGAATAAACCTGCTACTCCCGCAGTAATCGGTACTTTTAACGTAATAACATCGTCTACTTTCGTTACTAAAAAGAAAGCATTACCTTCTTGTAATATACAAGTCACCAACAATTGGAATTCCATTCAAATCCCCTCCTTTCAATCTATATATTATACTTTATGGATTTTATTTAAAAATGTAATAGGAAATATATCCATTTTCTTCTATATACAAATAAATGTTCATCAGTCTATTAAAAATATTAATGTCCGCTGTTAAATACCACTCCTATTATTCTCAAATCAGACACATAATAAGTGATTTCAATCACCACGTTGTTTTTCATTTATCGCTATTCTTAATTTAGATATTACATTTAAACTTTATGGAGGCATTCATATGGAACATACATTTACTGAAACTTCTATTGTCGGTGAGATTGTTACACAGTTTCCGAAAGCTAGTGATCTTTTTAAATCCTATAGAATAGATTTTTGTTGTGGCGGTAATAAGCCACTTATTGATGCAATTCATGAAAGAAATTTATCAGCTACTGAAGTAATTACAGAGTTAAATACGCTTTATCATAATACGAAACGATTAAATGAATCTGAAATTGATTGGAAAAATGCTTCTTATCGTGAATTGATTGATTATGTAATTCATAAGCATCATCGTTATTTAAATGAAGAGTTACCACAGTTAAGTCCTTATGTGACGAAAGTATTACGTGTTCATGGAGCAAATCAGCCGCATTTAGCTAAAATTCATAAGCTATTTCATGAACTTAAAATGGAATTAGAACAGCATTTAATTAAAGAAGAAACAGAAGATTTCCCATTAATTTTAGAATTTGAAAAAAATCCAACTGATGAAAACTATGCAAAGTTACGTAAAGTAGTAGATGAACTAGAAAATGAACATAACCACGCTGGCAACATTATTAAAGAGCTTCGTAAAGTTACACATGACTTTACTCCTCCAGAAGGAGCTTGCGGCACTTATCGACTTGTTTACAATCGCCTTGAAGCGTTAGAGTCTGATTTATTTGAGCACATTCATGTAGAAAATAATATTTTATTTCCACGTGCCATTACGAGAGCGTAAATAAAGTGCAGGACATGAGTATACATACTGATGTCCTACTTTTTCATTTTGCGAAACCTATCCACATCACCCTCACATAAATCAGAATTTTAACAATTTGTGAATCATTATAAAAATGTGATAAATATCACATCTCCCCCTTTCTTGATTTTCTATAATAAAAATATAATCCTTTGTTCAACATTTCACATAAAAAGGGGAAACGAAAATGAAAAAACGTTTAGTTATGATCGGAAATGGTATGGCTGGCATACGTTGTATGGAAGAAATATTAAAACATGATTGTGATTCATATGAGATTACTATTTTTGGAGATGAACCACACCCAAACTATAATCGCATTATGCTCTCTCATGTTTTACAAGGTAAAACAAATATACAAGATATCATTATGAATGAATACAGTTGGTATGAAGAAAACGAAATAACTTTGTATACAAATGAAAGAGTTCAAAGTATTGACCGAGAAGAAAAAGTTATTATTACAGAAAAGAATCGTACTCTTACATATGACAAGCTTATTATTGCAACAGGTTCTAGTGCTTTTATTTTACCGGTTGAAGGTTCCACTCTTCCTGGTGTAACAGGTTTTCGAACTATTGAAGATACACAGTTTATGATGGATACTGCTAAAGAAAAGAAAAAGGCCGTTGTCATTGGTGGTGGA
This sequence comes from Bacillus sp. FSL W8-0519, assembly GCF_038005585.1. Taxonomy (NCBI): domain Bacteria; kingdom Bacillati; phylum Bacillota; class Bacilli; order Caryophanales; family Bacillaceae; genus Bacillus; species Bacillus sp. FSL W8-0519. Next base: position 2,101,913 of record NZ_JBBOTL010000001.1, on the reverse strand, counting down.
TTACTTGGTTTAGAAGCAGCAAGAGGTCTTATTGACTTAGGAATGGACGTACATGTTGTTCATTTAATGCCTAGCTTAATGGAGCAACAACTAGATACGAAAGCAGCTTCTCTACTGCGTGAAGATTTAGAAGCACAAGGCATGAAGTTTTTAATGGAAAAGAAAACTGTAAAAATTCTTGGTACAAACCATGTTGAGGGCATTCAATTTGAAGATGGTGAAGTTGTAGATTGTGATTTAATCGTAATGGCTGTCGGAATCCGACCAAATACGCAAATAGCAAGAGATGCTGGTTTAATTGTCAATCGCGGCATTGTAGTCAATGACTATATGCTAACAAATGATGAGTCCATTTATGCAGTTGGCGAATGTGCAGAACATGACGGTATCGCATATGGACTTGTTGCCCCTCTTTATGAACAAGGTGCAATATTAGCAAAACATATAACAAATTTACAAACTGATGGATATTCGGGCAGTATCGTCGGTACGCAATTAAAAGTTGCTGGTTGTGATTTATTCTCTGCAGGCCAAATTTATGAAGATGATCAAACGAAAGCAATATCCATCTTTAATGAATGCAAACGTTCCTATAAAAAAGTATTAATTCGTGACAATAAAGTCGTCGGTATCGTTTTATATGGTGACACCGCTGATGGTACACGCCTCTTTAGCATGTTAAAGAAAGAAGAAGATATACAAGAATATACACCAGCGTCCATTCTTCACAAAGCTGGTGAAGAAAGTGAATTTGATGTTGCTACAATGAGTGCGGATGACACGATTTGTGGATGTAATGGTGTTACGAAAGGAACAATCGTACATGCCATTTTAGAACAAGAGTTAACGACTTTTGAAGAAGTTAAAGGCTGTACGAAAGCCGCAGGGTCATGTGGTAAATGTCGTCCACTTGTAGAACAAGTTTTATCTCATACACTCGGAGATGCTTTTGATGCCTCAGCCCAGTCTGCTGGTATGTGCGGATGTACACCTTTATCACGTGATGAAGTCGTAGCGGCAATTCATGAAAAAGGCTTAAAATCACCAAAAGAAGTACGAAATGTTCTTGGTTTTGTACATGAAGATGGCTGTTCGAAATGTCGTCCTGCTTTGAACTACTATTTACGTATGGCGATTCCAGAAGAATATGAAGATGATAAAGCCTCCCGTTTCGTTAATGAAAGAATGAATGGTAACATCCAACACGATGGTACATTCTCTGTTATTCCACGTATGTACGGAGGCGTTACAACAGCAGATGATTTAATGAAAATTGCTGAAGTTGCGAAAAAGTATAATGTTCCACTTGTGAAAATTACCGGTGCAAGTCGAATTGGCTTATACGGTGTTAAGAAACAAGATTTACCTAACGTATGGGCTGACTTAAATATGACTTCTGGATATGCGTATTCAAAATCTCTTCGTAATGTAAAATCATGTGTTGGCTCTCGTTTCTGCCGTTTCGGTACAAAAGATTCATTAGGACTTGGTATGCTCCTTGAACAATCATTAGAAATGGTAGATACACCTCATAAAATGAAGATGGGTGTAACGGGTTGTCCGCGTAACTGTGCGGAAGTACTTACGAAAGATTTTGGCGTTGTTTGTGTCGAAAATGGATACCAACTTTATATTGGTGGAAATGGTGGTACAGAAGTACGTGAAGCTGATTTTGTAATGATTGTACCTACTGAAGATGATGTTCTTCGCATCGCTACAGCTTACATGCAATATTATCGTGAAACTGGTATTTACGGAGAGCGTACTGCCTACTGGACAGAACGATTAGGCTTCGATCACATAAAAGAAATACTGCAAGATGCAAATATGGTCACTAAGTTAAATGAACGTTTCCAAACAGCTCGTGGCACATATAAAGAAGCTTGGGGACAAGCACTAGAAACGAAATCATTAAAAGCGATGTATGAAGTAGAAACTGTGAAATAAGGAGCTGTGATCTATATGATACAAACGAAAGAAAAAATAAAAGTTATGCGTGCAGAAGATCTTCCTATTCAAATCGGTAAAGAGGTACAAATGAAAGGTATGTCTATCGCCCTATTCCGCCTCTCAAATGGTGATATTCGAGCTGTAGAAAATCGTTGTCCTCATAAAAACGGACCGTTAGCAGAAGGAATTGTATCTGGTGAATTCGTCTTTTGTCCACTGCATGATTGGAAGATTTCATTACTAACAGGTGAAGTTCAAAAACCTGATGACGGTTGTATTCAAACGTACGAAGTAGAAGTCATTGATGATGACATTTATATATATATGTAATTTACAAAAGGAAGCCTCCCCCCCTGGCTTCCTTTTAAATAAAACTAGATGAGGTGCAATTATATGAACGGATATGTATATTTAGTTGGTGCAGGACCAGGTGATGAAGGGCTTATTACAAAGAAAGCGATAGAGTGTTTAAAACGTGCAGATATTGTTTTATATGACCGTTTACTAAACCCTTTCTTTCTTAGCTATACAAAACAAACATGTGAACTTATGTATTGCGGAAAAATGCCAAAGAATCATATTATGCGACAAGAAATGATTAACGCACACCTTCTTCAATTTGCAAAAGAGGGAAAAATTGTTGTCCGATTAAAAGGCGGAGATCCATCTATTTTTGGCCGTGTTGGTGAAGAAGCAGAAACTTTAGCAGCAGCAAATATTCCATATGAAATTGTACCAGGCATTACATCTAGCATCGCCGCTAGTAGCTATGCAGGTATCCCCCTTACCCACCGTAACTACAGTAATAGCGTTACTTTACTAACCGGACATGCAAAAGGTCCTTTAACCGATCATGGAAAATATAATTCATCTCACAATAGCGATACGATTGCCTACTACATGGGTATAAAAAACTTACCTACAATTTGCGAAAACTTACGACAAGCAGGAAAGAAAGAAGATACGCCAGTAGCAGTCATTGAATGGGGTACAACTGGTAAACAGCGCGTTGTCACAGGGACACTATCTACCATTGTTTCTATCGTCAAAAATGAAAATATTTCTAACCCTTCTATGACAATTGTTGGTGATGTCGTTTCCTTACGTAATCAAATCGCTTGGAAAGAACGTAAACCATTACATGGTAAAAAAGTTTTATTTACATCCGCAACAAATAAAACAAGTGTAATGAAGCAAAGGTTACAAGAAGCTGGTGCAGAAATATATCAAATTCCAACTTTCAAAAAGGAAGAATATACATTAACCCTTGAACAAATCAATGAAATTTTTAACGTTGATCGTCTTGTTTTTTGTTCAGCTGAAAGTGTAGAAATTTTGATGCAATCATGTAGTAAATACCAGAAAGATATTCGTTCCTTACAGGCAGAGCTGCAACACATGAACGTTGCCACTCAAGAAAAACTTATGCAATATGGCCTACTAAGTAAAGAAGCAAAGTTCTCTTCCGATACAACTGTTTATTTAGGCAGAAATATTAATCGGATTGCATTTATTCAAGAGAAAATTGGTGCCGGCTCCTATATGATGACTCATAAGTATACAATTGATCATCGTTTCGATGAAGTCCATTCTCGTATGCTTTCAGAATTCTTATGGGATAGCATTGTATTTGAAGGACGCGCTTCTATTGATACGTTTCTAGCAGAAGTAAAACGTCTTGGCTTTATCGATATTGTTACTCTCCCATTCTCATATACCGACGTTCCAACTTTACACTATGCAAATAAAGTCGGGTTTCATAACATTGATCATCAATTACAAGAAACTCTTATGCAGAAAGACATGGTAAGACAATGAAAGGAATTGTATATGTTGGACACGGTAGTCGCTTGCAAGAAGGGAACGAACAATTCATTCACTTTATTCAATCTGTTATGAAAGAACGTAACGAAAGCATTCAAAAAATAGCTTTTCTAGAACTAACGACACCTACCATTTCGGATGCAGTTACAGAAACGATACTAGAGGGAGCAACTGAAATAATGATTGTACCTGTTTTATTATTTGCAGCAGCTCACTATAAATGTGATATTCCTTTTGAGATAGAACAAATGCAAAAGCAATATCCACATATAACATTTTCAGTTGTACCACCTTTTAGTACGCATCCGCATATGGTTGAACTTGTAGTGAAAAGAATACGTGAAGCTATGCCAATGCAAAATAGTAGTATTTTACTCGTAGGAAGAGGTAGTAGTGACCCCCAGCCCATACATGAGTTACAGCAAATTGGAGTAGCTGTCGAACAAAAACTCAGTATACCAGTATCGTGCTCCTTTTTAACGAAAGGAACACCCTCTTTTACTGCTGAGCTAAAGACAATAACATCAACTGCATCCCATGTATATGTCATGCCCTACCTTCTCTTTACCGGATTATTGCTTCAAAAAATTAAGTTGTATACAAAAAAATACGATCACGTGACGACTTGTAATTGCCTACAGTTTGATACATATATGAAATTAACATTGTTAGAACGAATGGAGGAATGCATATATGTATAACATGTACCCCCTTATGTTTAATCTGCAAAATAAAGTGGTCGTTATCATTGGTGGAGGTAAAATTGCATATCGAAAAGCGTCTGGATTAAAAAATACAGGCGCTTTTGTCACCGTTATCAGCCCAGAAATTTGCGAGGAGATGAAGGAACTTCCTTTTATTACTTGGAAGCAAAAAACTTTTAGTAATGATGATATTAAAGATGCTCACCTTATTTATGCAGCTACAAATCAACATGCTGTAAATATGATGGTCAAGCAGGCCGCCCACGATTTTCAGTGGGTTAACGTTGTAAGTGATGGTACAGAATCATCTTTTCACACACCTGGCGTCATTCGACATGATGAATATGTTGTCACTATTTCAACTTCAGGTAAAGATCCATCGTTTACGAAGCGTTTGAAGCAAGAACTAACATCTATATTGCCTAAACTTATAAAAAAGATTTCTCGTACACATAAATTGTAGTCTATTTCTTAGTTAAAATCGTAATTACCTTTGGACAAACGTTTGTTAGGGGACGTTTGTTCTTTTTGTTGTAGTTCCGTTCTTTTATTCCATAAGCAATCTACGAAGAAAATGAATGGTGTTTGCAACTTGTAAGCAAGTAAATTTCATGACAAGTGCAACATTACGAGCAACTCTTTCTATTCAGTTTTTATATTGGATATTCATTCAACCAATTTAGCGCTTGTTCATAATCGTCAAAAAACTCTACGGATTCTTTTGTATTGGATTGTTGCAAATACTTCAGTATCTCTCCTTCTTCAAGAAGAAATGCAATTGCCTTGCTATGATTCAAAATAGTTTCATTGAAGAACTTCTCTTTCCATACTTTTTGAACAGAAAAATGATTTGGCGTGTATCCTTTTCTATCCACCAACAATTTGTATTTCCGCCCCTCAGAAATAAATTGCTGACAAACCTGCTCAAAGCCATTAAACCATTCATACACATCCTCTGTTTTAATCTGGCCAATTAGATGGGTAACAATCAAATCTCCTGAAATAGTTGTACTAATATTCTGTTTACTCATTTTAGAATCATCTCCCTTAAATACAATTATGAGGAAAAACCTCATAAAATCAATAAAGATAAAATTCTTACTTGACACTCCCGCCCCATCGCTATCATCCTAAGCTCATGTAATCTTAATTATAAGCGAAATTGCGTCTTTTTTCGCAAGTCTATATGTAAATGCTTTAAAGATTTGTATACGAAATAAACCTTAATGAGTTTCCTTTTTTGAATTAAGCCGCTTAATTATCAGACACGATACAATTGTAAACGACACCTAATATATGAAAGACTGCTTTTTCTCATATCGATTCCCTTCCATCACTCGCCACCTCAAATCTATTCGTTTTTGCATGTAAATTCAAAACAAAATATATGACAAATAAATAACGACAGTTACTGTAACAATACTAAAAAGTGTTGAAAATAAAACGATTTGCGCATGTAGTTCAGGCTCTATTTGATACTCCATAGCAATGGTTGCTGTATTTCTTGAAGTAGGAAAAGAACTTGCAATAAATAATGATTGTGCAACAATACCATCAATCTTTAGTAGGTAGATCATGGTAAGTGCTACTAATGGTCCCATCAGTAACCTTCCAATTAAAGCCCATGTTATGACTCGATGGAAAAATTTAAGCTTAATGTTGGATAATTGCGCCCCTAGCAATATGAGTGCTATTGCAACAAAACCATTCGCAAGCTGATTAAGAGGTAGCAAGATAGAATTAGGTAATTGAATTGTAAAAGATTGAAAGAGAATCCCTAATACGAGCGCATGAAATACAGGCAGTCTTAGAAATGATTGAATAATACCTCCGATTGTTTTTGTTGCTGATAGTAAGTTATATATTCCATATGAATAGGTTAAAAGATTCTGGAAAATAACAATGAAAATCTGAATGGAAACCCCCACTGGATTGTGACTAAAAATCAATTGACTTACTGGTAATCCATAATTACCGGAATTCATTAACGAAATGCTATTTTTTAGAGCTGCACTTTCCCCTTTTTCTAACTTTAATATTTTTGAAATAAAATGACTTACTATGATCAGACTTAGACTGTAAAGCATTAAATAGTATATTATCTGGAGCAACAAATCTATTTCTATACGAATATCATATATATTCACAAATACAGCCGCAGGCATCAAGCAATACGTAATAAGTGTAGATAGTTGCTTTAAGTCAAATTGAAACTTTCTTTGTAAGATTGCACCAATTAGCATCAATATTAATATCGGTAATATTACGTCTAATATAATAAAAACAAACATTTACAACCTCATTCTACATATATTTTAGTTGGATTAAACACTTTACTACATATGGATCACATTTAATTCATCGGAAAACACTATTAGTTCTCAATAATCAGAAAAAACACTCATTTCATTTCCCTCCCCTTTCTTTTCTTTAACATAACAAATATGATCCATAAAGAAAATTATGGATTATTTATAGAAATTTATAATTTTATCTTATCGAACTGAACTGTATTCTTTAGTTTAAGTATACTTTTTCACAATACTCATTAGCCTTATCAAAAAGCTGGTTCTAATAAAATATGAAGTTTTTTCTTGTTATAGATACCGTCATATGTTTTTTAAAATTCCGAGGAATTTCAATTTTTATATTTCTTGATATAGATTGATAGATATTTTTTAGAAAGGAGTGACTATTAATCGATTCATTAGCGATCAATAGTCATATCGTTTAATTCAAAAGTTATTGTTTTCATTCTCGATATATTCCGAATGTTTTATGAGGATGTTTCGTTTATTCATTTCAGTCTTATAACAATCGTACTGTTTCTTTTACTTTGTAAACTTTCAATAGACAAAAAACTGAGTTCTCGATTGTAGAATTAGATTTAAGGTCATACATTTATCCCTTAATTTCTTTATCTGTAGGCAAAACAATTGCAGCTATTATATAAATTAACACTGTAAATCCGCTAGTAAAAAAGGCTGATAATGCAGTTACTATGCGAAGGATACTAACATCAATTCCATACTTGTCACTTAAGCCACCTAACACACCTGATACTTGTTTATCTTGAGTGGACTTATATAACTTTTTCATCTAAACACCCCAATCCAATTAAATATTTGCTTTCTAAAAATTAGTTTAATCTTTATGCTTGAACTAACCTGCCCTTTAATTGAATAACATCTGATATTTATATTTTAACATAAAATCCCATTACTCTTCTGTTTTTCATTTTAAAACCACATTATTTCAGGAAACAAACGTTCGTTAAGATATCAATAGAAAACATGTTGAAGCCTATTACTAAAAGAACCATCCCAAAATACTTTGGGACGGTTCTTTTTCCTTATTAATGATTCTTTAACATCACTAAGAGTTTCTCCTGACTATACATCCAGACTGTAATAATTAAACAAGCAAGTGCGACTTCTGATAACGCCATAAATCCTATTGCATAATGACCTGTTAGTTGGAATAGTAATGTTAAAATTAGAGGCGGGAAGAATCCTCCTAGTCCGCCTAAAGCTGAAACGAGTCCGTTTACAATACCAGCTTGTTCAGAGAAATACATTGGAACGAGTTTGAAGATTGTACCATTACCGATACCTGCGCAAAATGCGACAAGTAGGCAACCAAATGTATATACGTTCATGCTAGGCATAAATGATAAAATAATACCTGAAAGTGTTAAACCGATAAATACGAAGATTAATATTTTAAATGGATTAACCTTATCACCGAGCCAACCACCAATCGGACGCATAATTGTTGCGAGTACGATGAATCCGGCTGTACGTATACCTGCATCTACTTTCTCTAATCCGAAATGAGATACTAAAAAGTTTGGTAAATATACTGTAAATGCAACAAATGATCCGAAAGTTAAAAAGTAAAAGATACATAAAAACCAAAGTTTCTCATTTTTATATACACCTTTTATTTGTTCCATTAGTGGTGTATTCACTTTTTTCTCTTTACGATCACCTAATAAAAAGTTCATAAGTGCAAACGCTGCAAGTAAAATTAAATAACATTGTACTGTCGTTCTCCAGCCAACTGAAGTTGCGATAACAGGCGCTAAAAATGAAGTAATTGCTGTTCCAGCGTTACCGACACCGTAAATACCATTTACAAAACCGTGACTCTCTTTTGGAAAGTATTTTGGTAAAGAAGTTACTCCTACAGAGAATACAGCACCACCGATTCCTACAAATAATCCACCAATAATTAAATCCATCATAGAATTGGCAACACTAATATAAAAAACAGGAAATAATAATAGAATAAAACTAATAAAGAATAATTTTCTTGCTCCGAAACGATTGGTCCAATAACCAATTGGAATGCGAAGAACAGAACCTAAAATAACGGGTACTGCTGTTACCATAGAAATTTGTCCCGCAGTTAATGGGATATCCACTTTAATATAGGGCATTAATGATGATAAAATAACCCACACCATAAAACCGATAATTAGATTAGAAGTTTGTAAACTTAATTGAAAATTAGGACTTTTCATCCTGTTCCCTCCTATGTATACGTAGTTATATTCATTCCCTCCAGCCTAATCACGTTCTTACATGATTAGGCTGAAAAGAATCAACCACCACTTACTGGCGGAATCATTGCTACGACATCACCAGTTTGAATAATGTCATCCTCATTTGCGTATTCTTCATTTATCGCGACCATAATCTCGTTTGAAATTGCTACATTATATTCCTTAATCAGAACTTCCTTCAGCTTCGCGACTGTAATATTTTCACAATCTATGTGTAATGCTGGCTTACTTACTTCTTCTTGTAAATGTGCAAATAATAGTACTTCAATCAAATTCTCATCTCCTTTCCAGGCTCGCCATTACCATATGCTGTTTTCTCTAACTGATCGCCTATCCACGACTCACTATCTTCCCAAAACTCTTTTTTCCATATCGGAATAATTTGTTTTATACGCTCCATAATATATTCATTCGCCTCATAAGCAGCTTTCCGATGCGGTGTAGCAACAGCAACGACAACAGCCAAATCAGAAATTTGTAATGTACCAATGCGATGTGTAATTGCCACATATGCCCCAGGCCATTTCTCCCCTACTTCTGTACCAATTCTCTCAAGCTGTTTCTCCGCCATTGTTTTATAAGCTACATACTCTAAATAAAGGGTACGACGGCCTTTCGTAAATTCTCTAACAGTGCCAATAAAAGTAGTAACCGCACCACACTCACGCCGAATTACTTTGTTTGTAACTTCTTCAATTGATATAGGTGTATCTATTACTTCATAATACGTATGTGTCATTTCGCACCTCTTATCTTTGTATAAATTAGCAACCTATTTTTCTATTATTTGTATGAACGAAGCAATTCTTTCCATGGCCATTCACTTCCGTTGGTTGATTCTAATAACAGTACCGAAACAGTAATTCCAGCTTTAAATCCTCTCGTTCCCCCTGGCAAAACGATAAATGCATTCGCTTCTGCAAGTGAAGAAATTGCGCTAGATTTATCTAAACCAACTGGTGTAACTTGTAATTGACCATCTACAATTTCTACTCTCCCTCTTACAAATCGAGTAAACGGATTTGCTTTCGGAAAGTCTTTTTGTAAAATTGCCTCTGCACGAAATACGTACGAATCTTTTCTATGCAAGTATGTTCCAATGACTGGTCTAACATATAATTCACAACCGACATAACAAGCTGAAGGATTACCAGATAAACTAAATAGTAGTTTTCCTTCTACCTCAGCTACAGTTGTCACACTTCCTGGTCGCATCGCTATTTTGTTAAAAAGTACATTAGATTGTAATCTCTCATAAATAGCAGGCAAATAGTCATAGTCTCCTACTGAAACGCCACCAGTCGTAATTAAAATATCAACTTCTTTTATCGCCTTTTTCACATTGTTATAACACGTCTCAAAATCGTCAATGAATTGTCCATAATACCGTACAACTCCGCCCGCTCGTTCAATTTGCGCAGCTATCATATAGGAGTTACTATTTCGAATCTTCCCTGGCTTTAATTGTTCATGTACTTCAAGCAGTTCACTACCCGTCGTTACAATTCCAATAATCGGCTGTTTTACAACATGTACGGAACTATAACCAAACGTAGCAAGAAGTGCTGCAACTCCAGGATTAATAACAGTCCCTTTTTTCACAAGGGTGCTATTTTGTTTTACATCTTCTCCTTTAAAAGAAATGTTATCACCAGGAGAGAAAGACCGTTTTAATACCATATAAGTCTTTTCGTTTTCTTCAAACCCTTCCGTTATCTCCAACATCACAACCGCATTACACCCTTTCGGAATTGCGGCTCCTGTCATAATACGGACAGCTTGAAATGCTTTCACTTCTTCTGTAAAAACAACCCCTGCTCCAATTTCACCAATCACTTCAAACTGAATGGGATTACTGCTACTTGCTTCTTTTGTGTCTTCCGCTCGAATCGCAAATCCGTCGTACGGAGAGCGATCAAAATGTGGGACATCATGATCTGCAATAACATCTTCTCCAAGCGTTCTACCGTAACTTTCTATAAGAGAAACCTCTTCTGTTTCACCTTGATGAGCATATTTCATTACTCGTGCAACTGCTTCTGCCACTGGAATCGGTATACGTTTTTCTAACATTCTTTTTCACCTCGTTTTAATAAGGAGAAACTCTCTCTGTTCATCCTATATATTTTGCATATAGTCGTTTTGCCATTTTCACATCATTTGTCCCATGAACAAATGCCCTACCGTCTGTAAATAAAACGAAACGATATTCATCAATTAGAAATGATAGTAAGTACGGCGTTTTTTGGACATGTACAATTTTTTGTAATCTTTTTTTAATTTCGTTTAAATTTAGAGCTCTCTTTATTCCTGGACGGATTTGAACTGTATTCCGTCCGCATAGCACCTCCGTTTTCACCTGTGATTCAAATGTTAAACTTGGGTACGTACGTGTATTTCCGCAAGATGGACATGTACTTTTTTTCTGTTTATTTACTTTTAATGAGAGAAATTGATTGTTCCAAATATCAAATGATAACATTGTTCCTCGTAGCGTCTCGAAATCATCCACCAATATTTTCATTGCTTCTGTCACTTGGTGAGCAACAACCATCTGTACAGCTGGCTGAATAATTCCCGCTGTATCACATGTTGCACCGCCCATCGGATGATCCATTAAGCAGCGAAAACATGGTGTTTTTCCTGGAAGAATTGTGTACGTTACACCGTAACTTCCAATGCATCCACCGTATATCCAAGGTATATTTTCTTTTTGTGAAATATCATTTATAAGTAGACGCGTATCAAAGTTGTCAGTCGCATCTAATATGAGATCCACTTCTTTCGTTAACTCTTCCATTTCTTTCATTGTGACATCCGTTACAACTGGTACAATTTCCACCTCAGAATTAATCCTTCTTACATGTTCTGCCGCTGCAATTGCTTTTGGTTTGCATTGTTTTGCATCTTCTTCTGTATATAACTGTTGCCGTTGTAAATTACTCCATTCGACATAGTCACGATCGGCAATTGTCAATTTCCCAATTCCCATCCGAACGAGCGCTTCTGCATTTGCAGCTCCTAGCGCCCCCGCACCAATTAAGAGCACATGCTTTTCCCTTATTTTCCTTTGTCCCATTTCACCTATTCCAGAAAACAATACTTGTCTTGAATATCGCTCTTGCATAAGGAATCCTCCTTTCGCTATCCACCAATGTAAGACATCTCAACTTTTTGACGTTTATTTGTACTTTCCGCCGTTCTTTCATCTGAATATCGATCTGTTCTATATCGCCATGTATGTTGTAAAATTTTTAATAGTGATGCATCAGAAATATTTTCTCGAAGAAGCGATCGTAAATCCGTTCCTTTTTCTCCAAATAAGCACGTATAAAACTTGCCGTCTGCCGAAATACGGGCTCTCGTACAAGAAGAACAAAATGACTCAGATACTGAAGTAATAAATCCAACTTCGGCATCGCTTCCTACATATCGATACAATTTCGCAACTTCTCCAAAGTAACGAGGTTTAACAGGTTCAATTGGATATACACGATTAATTTTCTCTATTAATTGTTCCTTCGTAACGACTTGTTCAAAGTTCCATCCGTTCGTACTGCCTACATCCATAAACTCAATGAAACGTAACTGTATTTCTTGTTCTTTAAAATACTGAGCCATAGGAAGAATTTGACTATCATTCATCCCTTTTTTTACGACCATATTTACCTTTACTTCTAATCCAGCTTCCTTCGCTGCTTCAATTCCTTTCAGTACAGGTTTCGTACTTACATGTCTTCCATTAATTTTTTGGAAGACACAATCCTCTATTGCATCTAAACTAATATTTACACGCTTTAATCCTGCTTCTTTTAGCGCCTTAGCTTGTTTTGCTAAATGAATTCCGTTTGTTGTGAGCCCAATATCTTTTAAGCCTTCTAGCTTTGCAAGTCTTCCAATTAACTTCGGTAAGTCTTTACGCAATAAAGGTTCACCGCCAGTAAGCCTAATTTTATTAATTCCCATACTTATAAATAATCTCGCTAACCTTTCTATTTCATCAAACGTTAATAAACACTCTTCCTGTAAAAAAGCATAATCAGGTCCGAACACTTCAGCAGGCATACAATATGTGCACCTAAAATTACAACGATCAATAACTGAAATGCGTAAATCTTGAAGTGGCCGCTTTAAAGAATCTTTCATGTTCTCGTGCATCTATATCCCTTCTTTTCTGCTGCAATCCTTAGTAAGCTTTCATTTTTTTATTTGCCTTTATTATAAAAAAGAAGCTACATATTCAATGTGACTTTTCTCACATCACTTTCCCCATTCAAAAACTTTTCACAAATCCGTTCGCATTTTGTTCACATCTTCAGGCCATACTCCTTACGGTCATTGAAATTTTACATTATTTTTAAAATAGCTCTTGCATTTTCATCATATTTACACTCAAAATAGGAAATGTATTGCTTATAAGAAGAAAGGTGATTGCTGTGGCAAACAGTATGACATTATCTCAAGATTTAAAAGAATTACTTGCATCTGTTGAATATAAAATGCAGATAAAAAAAGGTAGTTTTATTTTTCAAGAAGGTATGGAGGCAACCGAACTCTATATCATCCACTCAGGAAAAGTACAAATTAGTAAACTTAGTGCTGACGGACAAGAACTAACACTTCGAATTTGTTCGGCATACGACATTATTGGAGAATTAACATTGTTCACGGATAATGCGAAGTATTTATTAAATTCAAAATGCCTTGAAGATGTTGAAGTAGGCGTTATAAAGCGTGAAGCGTTAGAAAAAGAATTACTCCAAAAACCAGCTCTTGTATTTGAATTTATGAAATGGATTAGTGAACATTTAAGAAGAATGCAAACGAAGTTCCGAGATTTAGTATTACACGGCAAAAAAGGTGCCTTATATTCTACTCTCATACGAATGACAAATAGTTATGGTGTTTTAAAGGAAAATGGTATTCTCATCGATTTACCGTTAACGAATCAAGAACTTGCTAATTTCTGTGCAACTTCACGTGAAAGTGTAAATCGAATGTTAAATGAATTAAAAAAGCAAGGTACAATTTCTATTCATAAAGGAAAGATTACAATACACGATTTACAATTTTTAAAATGTGAAATTGCTTGTGAAGATTGTTCTGCTTCTGTTTGTAGTATTGATTAGCGTCTTATTTAGGTACTTATACCTATAAGGAAAGCCGAGGTCTCCAATTAGATCTCGGCTTTCCTTATAAATTACGAAACATATAAAACTAATTTATTTTTTCAATTCATTTGGAATACGTCTTCTGTAAATTACATAGCTACGGCTTACATATTTAATTGGGGCACTAAATACGTGTACCAGTCTAGTAAATGGCCATACTGCGAAAAGCCCCATTCCCGCAAGAATATGAATTTTAAACCATACAGGTACTTCCTTCATATAATCAACTTTCGGTTGAAAAACGAAGAGGCTTCGGAACCATGGACCGATCGTTGTACGATAATCAAATCCTTTTGAGTCGATATTTAAAAACGTTGAAGAAAGTCCTGCTAGCATTACGATAAGTAATAGAATAAGCGCAATATAATCTCCCTTTGTACTCGTTGCAATGATACGTTTTACCGTTACGCGGCGGTACGTTAATATAATTAAACCGATGATTGAAGCAACCCCTGCTGGAAGCCCAAAACTAATTGCTACTACATGATACGTATGCTCAGAAATACCTATGGAACGGTATACAGCTTCTGGAATTAAAATTCCCATAACATGACCGCCAATTACGAACATGATCCCAAAGTGGAATAATAGACTTCCGATTCGGAGCATTTTCTTTTCTAATAGTTCACTAGATTTTGATGTCCATCCAAATTGATCATAGTTGTATCTAAAAATATGTCCACCGATAAAGATTGCAAAAATGATATAGGGAAACAACACCCATAGAAATTGATCCATCATTTTGACAACTCTCCTTTCTAATTTGTCTGTACACCCCATGTATCGATAGCGAGTAGAACAGCCGCAAGAATTGGTTCATACATACTATCAGCTTCTTTTAACTGAACGTGTAATGCTTGGATGTTCTCTTTGTATTTACTCATAATTGGTTCACTGTCTTGCTCATTTGCATTTGCAAAAAACTCTAGTAATAGCGGTAAATAATCAGGTAGTTCTTTATCTGTTACTTCAAAACCAGATTTTTTATAATGCTGTTTTAACTCTAGTAATTCAATACCTCTTTCCCTTTGCTCACCGGTGTTCATATACGTTAAATACATATTTGTCTTCTTACCAAAATCAAATGTATATACGTAACTATCAATAAGTTGATCGTTCGTTTTATCCAGTGCTTGTTTTATAAATGCTGTAAGTGAAGTTTTAACTTCTTCCTGTTCAATCGCTTCAATCTCTTCTTGCAATTCAGCTAAAGCTTCTCTCCACCCGAGTTCCGGATAGGAGAGAAGGAATGAAGAACAAGAAAAAGCAATTTGTAGACTTTGTTTCATATTTTTCCGCCCCCATTATTTAAGAAATTGTCATGCAAGAGCCTGGACCACCTGCAAATGATAAACCACAGCTTCCTTGTTCATTGTATAAATCTGCAACTTGTTCGCGGTGAGACGTCGGGATAACAAAACGATCTTTATATTTTGCGATAGCAAGCAGACGATACATGTCTTCTACATCTTGTTTTGTTAAACCAAGTTCTTTTAATACCGCTTCATTTGGTTCTTTATTAATTTGCAGTGCTCTCATATGCGTTCGCATAACAGCCATTTTTTTCAATGTAAGTCGAATGTGTGATTCATCTCCTGCAGTGAGTAAATTCGCTAAATATTGAATTGGAATACGCATATTATCGATAGCAGGGAAAATCTCTTCTGCTTGCCAGTTACTACCTTTCCCTTCCACCATATTCATAATTGGGCTAAGCGGTGGGATATACCAAACCATTGGCATTGTACGATACTCTGGGTGAAGTGGTAGAGCAATTTTCCAATCGATAATCATTTTATAGATTGGTGACTGTTGTGCCGCTTTAATCCACTCTTCAGGAATGCCTTGTTTTTTCGCTTCAGCTGCTACTTCAGGATCATTTGGATCTAGGAAAACAGTAAGCTGAGATTCATATAAATCTTTTTCATTCTCAACAGAAGCCGCTTCTTTTACTTTGTCAGCGTCATATAGCATTACCCCAATATATCTGATACGTCCTACACATGTTTCCGAACAAATTGTTGGCATACCAGCTTCAATACGTGGGAAACACATTGTACATTTTTCCGCTTTATTCGTTTGCCAATTAAAGTACACTTTTTTATATGGGCAAGACGATACGCAGAATCTCCATGCACGACATGCGTTTTGATCCACAAGAACAATCCCATCTTCTTCCCGTTTATACATCGCACCAGATGGACAAGACGATACGCAAGATGGATTCATACAATGTTCGCATATGCGTGGTAAATACATCATAAAGACATTTTCAAAATCGGTTTTAATTTCTTCTTCCATTTTCTTTACGTTCGGATCTTGTAATCCTGTTATATGTCCACCAGCTAAATCATCTTCCCAGTTTGGACCCCATTCAATTTTGTCGATAAATTCGCCTGTAATTGCTGATTTCGGACGAGCAACTGGCTGATGCTTACGCTGCGGACTATTTGTTAACGTTTCATAATCATAGTTCCACGGTTCAAAGTAATCATCAATTGTTGGTTGATCTGGATTGTGGAAAATATTCATAAGGCGCTTCATTTTCGAACCGGATTTCAGCTGAATTTCACCATTTTTCAATTCCCAGCCACCTTTATATTTCTCCTGATCTTCCCATTGCTTCGGATAACCAATGCCAGGTTTCGTTTCTACGTTATTGAAATACATATATTCAGCACCTGGACGATTTGTCCAGGTGTTTTTGCACGTTACGCTACAAGTATGGCAGCCGATGCATTTATCTAGGTTCATTACCATTCCGACTTGTGCTTTAATCTTCAAGCCAATCTACCTCCTTCAGTTTGCGAATTACAACGTTTAAATCGCGCTGGTTCCCAGTTGGACCATAATAGTTAAATCCATAACTTAATTGACCGTATCCACCAATCATATGTGTCGGTTTTACGTGAATTCGAGTTGGACTATTATGCGTTCCCCCGCGATTACTTGTTAATTTCGTTCCAGGTACGTTAATGTGGCGATCTTGCGCATGGTGCATAAACGCCATTCCTCTCGGTATACGGTGCGTTACAACTGCACGTGCTACAACAACACCGTTACGGTTAAAGCACTCAATCCAATCATTATCTGCAACACCAGCTTCTTCAGCATCTTCTTTATTCATCCAAACAGTTGGACCACCTCTAAATAGCGTTAACATCGGTAATGAATCAAAGTACATACTATGAATGGACCACTTATTATGCGGTGTTAAATAGTTTAGTGTAATCTCTTTCCCTTCTACTTCAGGTCGTGATTTACGGAACGGTTTATGTTGCAGAATTGGTTTAAATGTTGCCATCGTTTCACCAAATTCTTTCATCATGTCATGATCTAAATAGAAAGATTGTCGTCCAGTGATTGTTCTCCAAGGGATGAGACGTTCTACATTTGTTGTAAATGGTGAGTAACGGCGCCCACCTTTTTCAGAACCTGTAAAGGCTGGAGAAGTAATTACTGTTTTTGGCTGCGCTGTAATTTGTTCAAATGTGAAGCATTCTTCTTCACGTTCTTCTGCTAAATCACGTAATTTTAAATCTGTTTGTTTTTCAAGTGCTTCCCATGCTTTTACAGCCATATGACCATTTGTTGTAGAAGAAAGCGTTAATACCGCTTCAGCAGCATTGATTGCTTCTTTTATGTCTGGACAACCTTTCGCAATAGAATCTGTTCGAACAACTCCTAATCGGCTTTTTAATTGCTCATACTCTTTTTCTGCCGACCAAGAAATTCCTTTCGTACCAATCGGTTGTTTCCCGGCATTTGGTCCAAGTGCTGTCATTTTGTCATAAATCGTTTTATAATCCCTTTCGACAACATGAATTTGCGGCATCGTTTTACCTGGTATTGGTTCACACTCACCTTTGCTCCAATCTTTAATCTTACCAAGTGGTTGTGCTAATTCTTGCGGTGTATCATGAAGAAGTGGTGTTGCAACAACTTCTTTCATTGGTTCAAGATCAATTTTCTCTGCTAAATCTGACACAGCTTTAGAAAGTGAAGTGAAAATATCCCAGTCAGAACGTGCTTCCCATGGCGAACCGATTGCCGGATTAAATGGATGTACAAATGGATGCATATCTGTACTGCTTAAATCGTGTTTTTCATACCAAGTTGAAGCCGGTAAGACGATATCAGAATAAAGCGCTGTTCCAGCCATACGGAAATCTAAATTAATGAGCAAATCAAGCTTCCCTTCTGGCGCTTCTTCATGCCATTTCATTTCTTCTGGTCGTAATGAATCACTATCATCATTCATTAATCCGTTCGTTGTACCTAATAAATGTTTTAAGAAATATTCGTGTCCTTTACCAGAACTTGAAATTAAGTTTGCACGCCAAACGAATAAGTTGCGCGGGAAGTTATTTTTGTTATCTGGATCTTCAATCGCAAATTTTAGTTCTTTTTCTTTTAATTTTTGTGCAACATATTTTCCGATTTCTTCTTGTGTTGTTGCACCAGCAGCAACAGCTTCTTTATATAGTTCAATTCCATTTTTCTCAAATGTCGGATAAGAAGGTAACCAGCCAAGTCGCGCCGCTAATACGTTGTAATCACCGTGATGTTGATAACGAGAGTTGCCTTCGACTGGTGATGCTAAATGTCCCACTGGTGTATCTTCATAGCGCCATTGATCTGTTACGAAATAGAAGAAAGATGTACCGTTTTGTAATTTCGGTGGCCCTTGCCAATCTTTTGCCATTGCGATTGTTTGCCATCCTTCTGCTGGTCGTAATTTTTCTTGCCCAACGTAATGCGCCCAGCCACCGCCGTTTACACCTTGTGCTCCAACGAGAAGTACAAGATTTAAAACGGCGCGATAAATTGTATCAGAGTTAAACCAATGGTTAATACCAGCCCCGACAATAATCATTGAGCGACCATTCGTATCAACAGCATTTTGTGCGAACTCACGAGCGATTTGAATAATAAGCTCACGTTTTACTCCTGTCATTTTCTCTTGCCATGCAGGTGTAAACGGCACGTCATCATTGAAGTCTTTCGGCTCTTGTCCACCAAGCCCTCGGTTCACACCGTAATTTGCTAACGTTAAGTCATATACAGTAGTAACGAACACTTCGCCCTCTTCTGTCATAACCTTTTTCACTGGAATTGTACGTTCTAATACTTTGTTTCCATTATCAGAGAAGTACGGGATTTGTACAGTTCCAACATGATCTTCCATTCCAAGTACAGAAAGACGTGGATCAATCTTTTCGCCTGTTTCTTCATCTTCTAAACGTAAATTCCATTTCTTTTCGTTATCCCAACGTGACCCCATTGTGCCATGAGGTGTTGCAAAATCATTCGTGTTCTCGTTCCAAAGTACAGGTTTCCATTCTCCTAACTTTGTTTCGCGTCCAATATCAGAAGCATTTAAGAATCGATCCGCAACGAATTGGTCTCCTTTTTGTTTCAATGTAACGAAGAAAGGAAAATCAGTATATTGCTTCGCATACTTTGTGAAGTATTCCACTTGATTATCTACGTAAAATTCTTGTAAGATCACGTGCCCCATTGCCATCGCAAGTGCACCGTCTGTACCTTGTTTCACACTAATCCAATCATCCGCAAACTTTGTTGACTCAGCAAAATCAGGACTGACAGAAACGACTTTCGTTCCTTTATATCGAACCTCCGCTAAAAAGTGTGCGTCTGGTGTTCTTGTCATCGGTACATTTGAACCCCATGTCATAATGTAACCAGAGTTATACCAGTCACTACTTTCTGGTACATCTGTTTGATCACCCCAAATTTGCGGAGAAGCTGGTGGTAAATCTGCGTACCAATCATAGAAACTAAGCATCGGTCCACCCATAAGTTGCATAAAGCGGCTGCCTGCAGCATGACTTAACATCGACATAGCTGGAATTGGTGAAAAGCCAACATTTCGGTCTGGACCGTATTTCATTACTGTATATAATAATGAAGCTGAAACGAGTTGTAACACTTCATCCCAATTCGCACGAACGAATCCCCCTTTACCACGTGCCTGCTTATACTTGCGTGCTTTTTCAGGGTTTTCCACAATGCTTTTCCAAGCATCTAATGGTGACCCATTATTTTGTAATTCCTCTAGCCACATACTCCAAAGAACACCACGTACATACGGATATTTCACACGAAGTGGACTATAAATGTACCAAGAAAAACTCGCTCCACGTGGACACCCTCGTGGTTCAAAGTCAGGCATATCTGGACCTGTTGTTGGATAGTTAAGCTCCTGTCCTTCCCAAGTTACAATTCCATCTTTCACATAAATGTTCCAACTACATGAACCAGTACAGTTCACACCATGTGTAGAACGAATTACTTTATCATGCTGCCAACGCTTTCTATACACATTTTCCCATTCACGATCTTCATATGTTTCTTGTGTATGATTATCGTTATAACGATCTATTGGTGAAAAATATTTTAAACGTCTCATTAGTGCTGAAGGTTTCTTCTTCATACTGTTCACTCCTTTAATACGTCTCTCTTACATACCCTTACTATAAGAGAGGTTGTAAAATACAGATGTGACATTTCGCACAGTTCAAGAGATTGTCAAAAATTCCGAAAAAAATATAAAAAGGTGAAAATCTAATCATTGTGGAGGGCTCACATCCTTCACTGACTGTTAAGTTACTTCCTTGCTTCTAGCAAAGTTTAAGATGAAGTACAGATAATAATGAGCTTGTAAAAAAATTTCTTATATAATAGAGGAAGTAATTTGGGAGTAGTTAAATTTGATATACCTAAATCGTTAGATGAGTTAATAAATGAAAATACAATACTTTAAATTCACCATATCAAGGGCAACTATCCTGAAAATAGTTGAACAAAAAACGCCAGGAAATCCATATGAATTGTCAGCAACTTGGATTGAATCAATAGAAGAATACACCAAGAATGTCAGGATTTTAAGATAATAATAAAAGGAGTATATTATGAAATTAGAACCGCTTTATGCAGAAAACATTATCGTAGCCGTCATATATAAAAATGAGTTTAGATGGTATGTAACAGATAAAGAACTATGGTTTTTAGATTATAATAAATTAGATAATGCATATAAAAATTTAGGTATAAGCATTGAAGATAATGACGAAACAGAAGAAAGAAATGGAATAAAAGTATTAGATCATGAAAATGTAGAAGTATTTTTAGTAAGGATTAATAAATATAAAACAACTAAAGAAGAATTAAATTATTTACTACTTGAAAATATTAAAAGGAAAAATGCAGGAGAAGATCTATTAGATTTTAGTCCAATCTTATTAATTAACTTTGATAATAAAATACTATATTCAATGTTTCCAGAACCGGCATCATATGAAAACTATGTACCAAAAGATTGGAGTGGTACATATGAAGATTTCACTGAATTCATACCTACATCAGAGAAATATTGGATAGATAAGTTTAATAATAATTTACTTTTACTATAATTTAAGTAGGAAAATAGAGATGATAGTATAAGAATTTATTACCTTAATAGAGCTTATGAGATTAATAGAGAAGTAAATAGAGTCACTAAAGCCAGAAATAAAGGAGTAAAATAGTCATGAAATATCCATATAGTTTTGAAGTGCTTAACAGTAGTGATTTAGTTATGAGACTTCCTCAAGAAATTAAACTTGTTGAAACTTTTTTAGGAATTGAAGTTACATCTTTTGGAGATTGGATTTTAGAAGAAATACATAATGTTTTAAACGGAGAAAAAAATTATGTAGTAGTAAATGGCAACATTTGCAGTTTAGAAATTCGGAACGACACAACTACTGTGTTAGACAATTTAGCCGAAGATGGTAAAGGAGAATATTGTGAGATTGAAACAATGGAATTGGTAGAATTAATTCATATTTGGTTAAATAAACGAAAAGAATATAAGAAAGATAAAAAATAAAGGAGTGTAATAATTTAAATAACTGGCCTCTTCATGAGAAGTCGACTTTATTTTTTATTCACAAAGGGGTATTAATATATGTTCCAAACTATACGCGTAGGGTTTCCTACGCTATTTATTTTGCTCATTGAGGTCAATCTTTCCTTCCCCTCTTCTACTTTTACCGATGATACTATTCTATATCAAGACATATTTCACATAAAAAGAGAAATCATTATTTACCATATTGCCCTTAGTTACTGAAACAATTATACTAGATGTAATCAGAATAAATAATCTGAATATTCTTAGAATTAAAGGTAATAGTTTTATACTCGCACATAGAGAGGTACGTTCTATTTTCCACTAAATAGATTAGAAAACGATAATAACACATTAGGAGGATTACGATGCACCAGCTTGATTCATTACATCCCATTATAGAAAAAATAATCAACAATATTGAAAAGTTAATGGTCGGAAAACGAAAAGAAACGATCTTAGCTTTGACAGCTCTCTTAGCTGAAGGTCATGTACTATTAGAAGATGTTCCTGGCGTCGGGAAAACAATGTTAGTACGGGCACTTTCTAAATCTATTGATGCTGATTACAAACGTATTCAATTTACACCTGATTTACTTCCATCAGATGTAACAGGTGTTTCTATTTATAATCCGAAAGAGCTTCAATTCGAGTTCAAGCCTGGACCAATTATGGGGAATTTTATACTTGCTGATGAAATTAATCGTACATCTCCCAAAACACAATCTGCCTTACTTGAAAGTATGGAAGAAAGCAATATTACAATAGATGGTATGACAAGACCGTTACCAAAACCGTTCTTTGTAATGGCTACACAAAATCCGGTCGAATATGAGGGAACATATCCTTTACCAGAAGCCCAGCTCGATCGTTTCTTATTGAAGCTAAAAATGGGATATCCTTCGCCAGAAGAAGAATTTGAAATTTTAAACCGGATGGAAAAAACAAATCCCCTCTCCCATTTACAAGCTATTACTACAATAGAAGAATTACTTTATTTGCAACAAAGCGTACGGGAAGTAAGTATGGACAAAGGAATTAAGCATTACATTGTAAAGCTTGTTAGTCAGACTCGTTCTTATAGTTCTATACAACTAGGTGCAAGTCCGCGTGGCTCGATTGCTTTAATGAAAGCTTCACAAGCTTATGCATTCATCCATGGCAGAAATTATGTTATTCCAGACGATATTAAATTTTTAGCTCCTTACGTGTTAGCTCACAGACTCATTCTAAAAATGGAAGCAAAATTTGAAGGAATAACAGGGGAACAAGTTATTTCAAAAATCGTTGCACGAACTACCGTGCCGACTCAAAGGAAGATGAACCTTTAATGAAACGCACGCTACGAGCACTATATCACGTTACGAAGTTATTACTAATCCCTTTATGCCTAGTGTTAACATTTGTGTATGCTATGCTTCAAGGAGGATTTGTAAGTTGGTTTTTATTTTACAGTATGGTTCCTATTGGTCTTTATTCACTTTTACTCCCCTTCTACGCTTTACGGGGTGCTGAAGTAAAAAGAATAACAAATCAAAACGATTATGTAGCAGGAGAACGATTTGTAAGCACGATTACAATAAAAAGAAAATTTCCTTTCCCCTTACTTTATTTAGTTATAGAAGATGAACTGCCACCACACCTTACAAGTTGTAGACAAACAAAGATGAATAAAACAATACTCTTTCCAGGATTAAAACGAAATATTTCGTTTCAATATGCAATTGACACAATCCCTAGAGGAGAGCACACTTTTTCAAGCGTACGAGTCAAAACTGGTGATCTATTCAGTATGATGGAGAAAGAAGTAACTTTTTCAGTTCCGGATACATTTTTAGTCTATCCTCAGTATGTAGATATAACGTATCAGCAATTGGAAAACCATTTCGAACAAGGAGCGCTCTCAGCAAATATAAATTTCACAAAAGACTCTACCATTTCTGTCGGTGTGAGAGACTATAAACCTGGTGACCGCTTTTCATGGATTGATTGGAAAGCAACTGCAAGAACAAACAACATTATGACGAAAGAGTTTGAACAACAGCGTAGCCATAATATTATGATATTCATAGACAGAACTGAGTCCCCTCTATTCGAATCAGTCGTCACATTTACTGCCTCTATTGTCAGGGCTGTATTGAAGCAAAATTCACCAGCGTCATTTGTGTCTGTCGGAAAAGAACGAACTTTTTTCCCTTTAGACAATGGAGATAGTCAGTTGCAGCAAATCTTTTGTCATTTAGCGAAAGTACAAGCGGACAGTGTATTCCCGCTCTCCCGGAGTGTAGAAATGGAATTAAGAAAAGTTTATGAACCCGTAACGATACTACTCGTGACAAGCGATCTTTCTCCCGATATTCAAAAGGCGGCTGACTATGCCGCTATACAAAATAGAAAATTACTAGTTTTTATTGTAAAAGAAAAACCGAATCAACTCTCACATCGAGAACTAAGTATTTTAGAAACTCTACAAAAACGAAAAATATTTGTAAATGTGGTTTATGAAAACCGATATACAAATGTGTTTTTTGAGGTGAGCAAATGACAACATTACAAACAAAATACAAATGGGATATGAGCAGATTCTTCATGCATGCATGCGCATTTCTACTTTTACTAGAATGGATACGACCCCTTATAGGTATTACAAACGTAGGTAGATTAGATATTTTTGTAATATTTATAGGAATTTGCTTCACTCTTTCTTTTTTTCAAATAAGGTGGCAAATTCCACTAAAGATCGTGACGATTTTATTCATCATTCATTTCCTGTATTATAAAAATGCTTTTATTAATCCAACTTGGCTAACAAAATTTTTTACTGATATTTCTCGAAATTCCTCCCTGTTATTTCAGGGGAATTTACTAGATATTTCTCCTGTTTTTCCTACACTTTTATTTTTTTTATCATTTTGGTTTTTGAGTGCTTTCATCTCTTTTTGGATGATTCATAAAAAGCGTGGATTGTTATTTCTTATATTGACTATTATTTATATCACCGCTTTTCATAACTTACATGTATACAATGCAAACTACGCTATTATTCGTACCGTTGTCATCGGCTTTTTTATGCTGAGTCTTCTTCGCATAGAACATATAAAAGAGAGTGAGCACTTACAAAATTATGCTAGAGAAATCTCAAAACTACTTAAACCTCTTACAATATTTATTGTATTGTCAGCAACCATCGCATACTTTGCGCCAAAATTTGGCCCTCAATGGCCAAACCCAATGGATTTTTTAAAATTCAACACATCCGAATCAAGTAAAAAACAAGAAGTTTCTAAAATTGGATATGGTCTTGATGACTCAAAATTAGGCGGTCCTTTTACGGCAGATCCTACAATTGTTTTCACAGCACAAACGCAAAACAAACAATATTGGAGAGTAGAAACGAAAGATTTTTATACCGGAAAAGGTTGGGAAGTTTCTGAAAATCAAAAGAAGGTTACTTTTAAAAATAAAAACGACGTCGTGAGTTGGTACGAACAAAATACAAAAACAGAGACAACTTCGGCAACAATCACCATGCAAAAAAGTTATCCGCACCTTACCTATCCAGCAGGTTTAGTATCAGTTGAGGCTTCTTCCGATGTATCATACAGCGTTGACCCATTTTCAGAAAAAATCTATACGATGGACGCAGACTCTTCCACTACTTTACATTCATATAAAGTAACATATGAGGTCCCGGAGTTTTCCATAGAAAACTTGAAAGCTGTAAAAACGAATGAAGGTCAAGAAACAAATCCTTATTTCATGACAAAGTACACGCAACTTCCCGAATCATTACCGCAGCGAGTAAGAGACTTAGCTGTTAATCTAACAAATGATAAAAACAACCGATATGATAAAGTATTAGCTATTGAAAACTACTTTACTGACCATTCTTTTGTATATGAAACAACGAATGTCTCATTCCCTACCAAACACCAAGATTATGTAGATCAATTTCTTTTCGATACAAAAAGCGGCTACTGTAATAATTTTTCGACGTCTATGATTGTTTTACTTCGTTCTGCCGGGATTCCAGCTCGTTGGGTAAAAGGTTATACAGAAGGAACACTTGATAATACGTTGGTGGGTGCGGAAGGTGAGGATGTTTATAAAGTCGCGAACGATAACGCACACTCTTGGGTCGAAGTATATTTCCCTGGATATGGATGGATTCCATTCGAACCGACAAAAGGATTTACGAATCCCTATAATTTCACAAATAATACTCCTGCTCCTACTTTACAAAATAACGAAGTATATAATTCTAATAACGAACCCATACAACAACGAAACAATGAAGCAAAGCTCAAAAGTTTAATAGAAGATACAGAAGATGCTTCTACTAAAAAGATTCCAAATTCTAAAAATGGATTTTCTTGGTGGTACGTATTCCTCTCTACGATACCGATTAGTATTATAGGATACATTCTATTCATCACTAGAATGAAATGGATTACGTTTTTTATCATTCATTTCTATAAATATCGAAAAGATGATGCCGTTTATACAAAAGCTTACGATTCACTCCTAAAACAATTTGCGCGAATTGGTATACGACGAGATGAGAGTCAAACATTCCGAGAATATGCTCTCCATGTTGATACACTTTACAACTCGGCCGATATGCAACAACTTACTTTCAGTTATGAGAATGCTATATATCAAAAAGGACAAGCCGCAGCAGAATGGAAAAAATCCGTACAGTTATGGGAAGTACTTATGAAAAAAGCTGCTTCTCCACCTAAATCAAATAACTTCCATTCAGCGATTTAATATTGACAATGTGAATGTAAATAAAATGCCTCAAAGAACAAAATAGTTCTTTGAGGCATTTTTTAATAAAGTGAAACTCCTAGTTATTCGCCAAGTACCTTCTCAATCTCAACCTCTAAATCCACCGGCTTCGTTTGCGGTGCAAAACGCCCTACTACTTTTCCGTCTTTTCCAATTAGAAATTTTGTAAAGTTCCATTTTACTGCTTTCATACCGAGTAAACCTGGTGCTTGTTCTGTCATGTATGTATACAGAGGATGAGCCTTATCACCTTTTACATCAATTTTTGCAAACATTGGGAAGTTTACACCGTAGTTTAATTCACAAAAACTAGTAATATCTGCTTCTGTTCCTGGTTCTTGCCCTCCGAATTGGTTACAAGGGAAACCGAGTATTTCTAGCCCTTGTTCTTTATATTTATCATATACTTCTTGTAATCCTTTATATTGCGGTGTAAACCCACATTTACTAGCTACATTTACAATAAGAAGTGCTTTTCCTTCGTAATCTTTTAACGATTTTTCTTCACCTGTAATTGTTTTAGCTGAAAAATCATAAACTGTCATTGTCCTTACCCCTCTCTTCACTATCATTCCATGTTTATACTATACTACATTCGTGAATTTACAGCTCTTATTACGTATTTCTCTCTACAATTGAAAGCGCTTTATTTCCGTTCGAAAATTCGACACAAATTACTAGACTTTTATGATGGAAAGTTTTACAATTGAATTGTGAACAAAATGTGACAGTTTATATTCTATTATTATAGAAAAGGATGGTGTTCAATATGAAAACTGCACAACATGAAACGATTTCAAATCGCGAGTTTTATTTCGTACTATATATGATGTTATTGTATGTGATTGGCTGGGTAATCGATGTAAATGGTTTATTTTTAAGCTCCTACTTTAATTTAGCGGGAGAGATTATGCTTCCATTAGTTGGCGGCATTGTTGGACTATTCGTTATGTCTATTAATAAACAACAAAGACAATAAGAACATTACAAAAAGGCAGAAGACGAAACTTTCGTTTTCTGCCTTTTTGTATTTTTAGCGTATAATAGTTACATACCGTATATAAGGAGTGGTAAAGATGAAAAAAGTAGAACAATTATCTTCTCACCTATATCTGATTGATGATTTTGATTTACAACATAATGAACGAACTGGTACGTACGTTTTATTAGGTGATGATATTACTTTAATTGAAACTTGTGCAGCCCCTTCTCTTCCGTATATTTTAGACGGCTTACAACAATTACATATTGATTTAAACGAAGTTAAAAACATTATCGTTACACATGTTCATTTAGATCACGCCGGTGCTGCTGGTTTAATGATGGAAAAATGTCCAAATGCTACTTTATATGTGCATTCTCGCGGTGCTCGTCATATGATTGACCCAACAAAACTCATTTTAGGTGCAAAAGCTGTGTACAAAGAAGATTTCGATAAACTTTTTGATCCAATTCTTCCAATTGAAGAAGAACGTGTTCATATTGTACAACATGGTGATACGTTACAAATTGCAGAAGACCGCATCCTTACATTTTATGATACACCGGGACATGCAAAGCACCATATTAGCATTCACGATTCATTAACAAACGGCATTTTTACTGGCGATACAATTGGAATTTATTATAGAGAACTCGCAGACCTTGGTGTAGAACTGTATTTACCATCAACGTCCCCTTCACAATTCCAACCAGATGCGATGATTGCTTCTAAAAATCATATTCAAAGTATGAATGTAGATACTATTTATTTCGGCCATTACGGCGCATCATCCAATGTTACAGAAGTATATAAGCAACTAGAACATTGGTTACCTATTTTCGTTCATACTGGTAAAGAGGTCTTTGAAAAATATAATGATTTCGATGAAGCTACTAAAGCTTTGCAAACTGTATTAATAGATAAGGTCTCTTCTCACCTTACAAAGTTAAACGTTCCATCAGATCATTCCGTTTATAACATTTTACATCTAGATATAGAAATTAGTGCGATGGGCATTATAGATTATTTCACGAAGCAAGAAAAAGCAAACACCACTATTAAATAACCGTAAAAGAAGAGATATACAACAGTAGTTATTGTATATCTCTTCTTTTTTTGAATATATTTTGAGTAAAGGATGGTGGAATATAATGCAAAAAGTGATGCTATACCTCTGCTTTACATTATTTATCGTCTTATTATTATTTATCGGAGTGAAAATTCAATTTTATTTAGATACAGACGCACAAGTAAACTTTAACGTTTATCCAAGATTATTCTACTTTACACTCTTCCCTCTTATAGTCGGCATTTTATTACGATTCCTTCAATCTACTAATCGTGAAACGAGTAAACAAAACTGGCGCTTTCAACCGGATAAATTTATCGCCATTACTGTGCCTACACTATTCATTTCCTTTTCTCCAGCTCTACTCTTTTCACCAGTTGGTGCATACCTACCTTATATAACTAATATTATTCTTATCAATACAACTTTTGTTACGATAATTAGTTTAATAGCTGGTTATTCCCTTTTAGATTGTTTTATACAAAAGGATCCTGCAAATATGAAAAAATATAATTGAATACTCTATTTTATTTCAATAAAAAGGCTCTAAGCGAAAGCTTTGAGCTTTTTTTAATTATCTCACCTTTTCGTCTACATACTCCATAATCTGCTCTGCTTTCATAAATCTTTCTTTATATGCCTCAGGTATTTCTTCTACTTTTATTGCACCAGTTGATTTTGTCTTCACTCGTACGATTTCATGTGTCATTAAAGCTTCCATATAGCGATCAAACTCTTCTTGCGTTAATACTTCCCTACTTGATTTATGACCATTTAATTTATCAAAGTATGGTTGAAGGCCCATACTTACCTTTTTCATTTCTTCTCTTTTTGCTGGCGATAATGCATCATAATCAATATTGCCGTTCGAATCTCCGTACGCAAGCTTTGCATTTGTTAATTTCTTTAGTTCTTTTGTAAACACTTCATATTCTTTTGTACCCATTTCATCTTTCGCTTCTGATAACTTTGCACTAAAACGCATGTACGCCTCTAATGTCATCGTTCCAGCATGTTTTTTTAAGTTTTCAAAAGACCCGTATATACCATCTGCCATAATAGATTGATATGCAAAACCAGTTGTTGGGATTAAAAACGCCG
Organism: Bacillus sp. FSL W8-0519; assembly: GCF_038005585.1. Taxonomy (NCBI): domain Bacteria; kingdom Bacillati; phylum Bacillota; class Bacilli; order Caryophanales; family Bacillaceae; genus Bacillus; species Bacillus sp. FSL W8-0519. The sequence continues at coordinate 2,071,839 of NZ_JBBOTL010000001.1, read as the reverse complement.
CTGCAAGTACTCCTGCGATAAGGCGTTTCTTCTTACTTCCCCCACGCTTCATTTTTATTTGAACGATTACTTTTTCTTTCAACTCCGGCGGCGCAACAATCCCCTTCGCTTCTTCTTGTATAGATTCTCGAACTCTACAATCTAAACTCATTTCACATTCCCTACCTCTCCTAAAAAGATTTCTTCTACTTGCTCTTTTTGACGTAGTTTCTTTAAAGCCGAATGAATTCTAGATTTCACAGTACCAATTGGAATATGTAATATTTCTGCTACTTCTTCTTGTGAGTAGTCGTGCAAGTACCTTAAAATAATAACTTGTTTCAATTTATACGGTAATTTATGAATAAGTTCGATTAGTTTTCGATTTGATATTTTACTTACAACATCGTTAGAAAAATCACTTTGTACCGGTTTTCTTTGCTCTTCTGCTTTTTTTATAATTCGTAGTCGCATCCATCTCTTTCTTCTATAAGAGTGAATTTGTTTAATTACAAGTCCAATTAGCCAAGGACGAAATGGCTTCTCGCTATCATACTTACGAAGCGATTCATATAGCTGTATGTATATTTCTTGAACGACATCATCTACATCCGCTTTATCATCTATTAAAAAATGTGCTGTCTTATATACTTCGTGAATCGTTACATCATATAATTCACTATACGCTTCTTTATTTCCTGATAAAGTTAATTGGATCAAATCTGTATACACTGTTTCATCCTTCATATACCACCCCTCCTTTGTCTTACACTTTATATTGGCAAGTAATCTATATTTCGTTCGATTTTTTCAAAAGTTTTTTATATGAATTAATATAATGATTCAATACGTTCATAAGCTTCACTTATAACCTTGCATAACTATTATATAATTTTCCAATTCCTGATAAAGATTTAAAATGATTTATATAGTCAAATTTAGGGGGATAAATAATGAAAGCTATCATTGTAACATCGTTCGGTGGTCCTGAAGTGATGAAATATACAGATGTGGATATGCCGGTTATTTCAGAAAATCAAGTTTTAATTCGCGTTGTTGCTACAAGTGTAAATTTCGCTGATATTAAATCACGTTATGGCAAAAAAGGAAATAAAGTACTACCTTTTATTCCAGGGATAGATGTCGCTGGTATAGTAGAACGTGTCGGCTCTCATGTGAAAAATATAAACCCTGGACAACGTGTCATTGCTTTTCCTCAAAATGGATCTTACGCAGAATACGTTGTTTCAAATGAAAATCTTACTTTCGTTTTACCTGATGAAGTCGACTTTCAAACTGCAGCAGCATGCCCTATCGTATCTTTCACAAGCTATAATTTACTCGCAAATGTAGCAAGGCTTCAACAAGGTGAATCAGTACTCATTCATGCGGCTGCTGGTGGAATTGGTACTACAGCTATTCAACTTGCAAAACTATTAGGGGCTGGAAAAGTTATCGGTACTGTCGGAAGTGAAGCAAAAAAAGAAATTCCTTTATATGCTGGAGCTGATTATGTAATTTGTCATCAGAATGAAGATTTTGTAGAGAAAGTCAATGAGCTGACAAACGGTGAAGGGGTTGATGTAATTTTAGATTCTATTTCTGGAACTGTTTCGGAAAGAAGTTTAAAATGTCTTGCTTATTACGGCCGCCTCGTTCATTTCGGTAATGCTAGTGGTGAAATTGGCAATTTTCAAACGAAAGATTTACATGCAAGTTGCCGCTCTATACTCGGTTTTAGCTTTGGAACTACACGAAAAAAACGTCCTGAACTACTCCAAGAAACTGCAAATGAAGTTTTCCGTTATTTGCGTGACGGACGTTTGCAAATCAAGGCTACGAAATCTTTTCCACTTCAAGATGCAGGGAAAGCACATGAATGGGTCGAAAGTAGAAAAAGTACAGGGAAAGTAATACTAACTGTTCAGTCCTCCTCCTGAAATGAATACTTGAAACCGAGGTGTCATTCATGGGATCACGAATTATGCATGCTATTATCGCTAACGGTATTGCCGAAAAACTATGTATTCAAGATAGAACTTCTTTCATACTCGGAGGTGTAGCCCCTGATGCGGTTCATTCAGCAGAAGAAAAAGGAACTTCACACTTTTACGCTGGCACAACGAAAAATTATACGAGAAGGATAGCTTTTAATTCTTTTTTTCAAAAATATAAAGCTCAAATGGATTCCCCTTTTCTCTTAGGCTATTACACTCACCTCATTGCTGATGATAATTGGCTAAGCGGCTTTTTTCTTCCTTGGTTAAAAAATAGAATAGAAAATGATGAAACGATCGCACCTATGTACTATAACGATTTTAAATTGTTAAATGCAAAATTGCTTCATCATTACGATAAAGAACAACAGCTCTTCTCGCTTCTCAATCAAGATGCTCACATTGTCGATATTGAAGAGGTTTCTAAAGAAAATGTTTTAGAATTTCGAAAATATCTTTTTGAAGATATGTTGTATCCAAAGCAACATTTGCATGAAGACTTACAGGTGTTTACGTTTAATCAAATTGTCGGTTATATGGAAACCGCTATTGAAAAAGGAACATTTTTTATTAAACAACTCTCTCATGATAAATTCATTTCAAAGATTTAATCCCCCTCAATATGTTTGAGGGGGATTTTCACATAACAATATTATTATCGGTTCTTTTCCATAACCGCAAAATAATTCCCTTCACTATCAGCAAAGTTAAATACTTTACCAGAAGGCATAGTTACCATTTCGCCAACAGTAACATTTTTATTTTTTAAATCTGCATATAATTGATCAAGATTTTCTGAGAAGAACATTAAAGACGGTGTACCAAGATTCAATTCTGGGCTCATCTTAGAGATAACTTCTTTATTATGTAATATAATGCTCGTTTCAGCACCGTTAGTTGGAGCGATTTCAATCCATCTCATTCCTTGTTTATTATCTTCCTCTGCAACTACATGAAATCCTACCTTTTCCGTCCAAAAATTTACTGACTCATCTTGATTATTTACATATAACATAATTTGTCCTACTTTATGGATCATTGCATTTCCCCCTAATGGTTTTTATATTCTATGTAGCTTTCTACAAATACTATCGTTATTCCTTTTGAGTTGGTATGTACTTCTTTGCAAAATTTATCGACTGACTCATCCCATCCAGTTCATCAAAATAATCATTTCTTTCAATCATGTTATATCCATTGAATCCAATTTCATCTAATACCTTGAAGAATATATCGAAATCCACTTCACCATTTCCTACTGCTACTTCAATATACTTACTTGAACTATCGCTTTTCACTTTTGTACAATCTTTAATATGAGTTTGTACTATATAATCTTTTAATAGCAATAAACCTTCTACCGGATTTTCATTTACATCACTAATTAAATTTGCTGGGTCAAAGTTAACCGCTAATCCTTTTGAATTTATATTTTCTATAAATCGCTTTAACACTATCGCTTTTTCAGATCCTGTCTCAATAGCGAAAAATCCTCCAAATCTGAACGCTAAGTCTCCTATTTCATTACAAACACGTATCATTTTATCATAGTACTCACTATTTTCATCATCAGGGATTTTCCCAATATGGGCAGTTACTATGTTAGCTCCTAACCTTAACCCTTTATCAGTAATATATTTAAGACTCTCTATTGCACATCCAGCTTCAGTTCCTATCATTCCATTTTCTCCGAAGCTAATTGCTAATGACGGGACTTGAATCTCATTAAAAGATAAGTTTTCTTTTAATGTGTTCCATTGTACCTTTGAAATGTTAGCTAAGTTGAAAGTCGAATTCATAGCATATAATTGAATATATTCTAACCCCCATTCTCTCGCCTTCTTTATTCCTTCGTTTACTTCAATATGTTTCGTATTTAAAAACATTCCTAATTTCCTATCCATATGTGTACCTTCTTTTTATTATTTCGTATCAGTTTAATATTCGGCTTTTTTTATATTATTTCCTCGTATAAACGAAATAAATAAACTACCCTTTTTTTCGATACTCCCAGTAAAAGCATATATATGATAGGCACATAAAAAACACTAATACAATTCCCATTATCACTTGATTACAAATAAAAAAGACGTAACTACAAATAGTTACGCCTTCCACATTATTTATCTAGGCTTTTTCTTCCCAGTAAATGCTGGTTTCTTTTTCTTTGGTGCTTTCGGTTTTGTTTCTACAAATGATCCTTTGAACATTTCTTGCTTCGTAAATACGATACCTAGTTTTTTCGCAAATTGTAGTAATTTACGCTCTTCTTGCGGTGTTACAAGAGATACAACAGTTCCTTCTTTACCCATACGTCCAGTACGTCCTGAGCGGTGAATATATTGGTCTACTGTGTCTGGTAATTCCAAGTGAATTACATGTGTTAAATCGTCAATATCGATACCGCGTGCTGCAATATCAGTAGCAAGTAAAATTTCTAATTTTCCTCCGCGGAAAGCACGCATTGTCGCTTCACGCTCTTGTTTACTTGCTTCTGCATGAAGAGCCGCTGCTTTCATTTTACGGAATTTCAATTTCTCAGTAATTTCATCTAAACGGAATGGGTCGTTTAAGAAAGCAACTGCTTTTACATCGCCCATATGCATAATTCTTCTTACGTAATCATTTTTCTCGCGTCGCTCACAAATGATATACGTATGCTCAACTAAGCTTTTTGATTCTGCACGTGTTACACGTACTAATTGTGGTTCAACTGCTAAATCACGCGCCGCATCTTCTGCTGCTTTTGTCATTGTAGCCGAGAAGAATACTAATTGACGATCGCGCATCGTAGATTTAATTACATCTTGTACAGCGCCCATCATCTTTTGTTTTACAATTTGATCAAACTCATCAAATACAATTGTTTTCACTTCATGCATTTTTAGCTTTTTCATACGAATTAATTCTAAAATACGTCCTGGTGAACCGACAATCACTCTTGGGTGTTTCTTTAATTTTTCAACTTGGCGCTTAATATCTGCACCACCAATTAAAGATGCACCTGAGATCTCAGTTCCTGCTGTAAACTTTTGAACCTCTTCATGAATTTGCATGACAAGTTCACGTGTTGGTGCTAAAACAACAACTTGTGGCTGTTTTACTTCAGGATTAATTTTATGTAAAAGGGGTAATAAGTACGCTAATGTTTTTCCTGTTCCAGTTGGAGATTCAGCTATAACGTCTTGTCCTTCTAAAATAGTTGGAATCGCTTGTTTTTGAATTTCAGTTAACTCTTTAAAACCAGCCTTCTCCCAAGCTTGTTGTAAAAATGGTTGCATATCTTTTATCATTTGTTTTTCTCCTTTATCTCTATTTTTGAAGAAAATGTTGTATTGTTCGCACCGTTTCTATCATGTGTGAAATAACAGCTATTAAATCATCAACATGGTCTTCTGTAATCGCTTTTTGAAATAGAACCTCTACCTTATTATGATATGAAATCGCTTGCTTATTATATTCGTATGAAAGTTTTTGCGTAATCATTCTTTCTTTTCCCCATATAGAATGCATGAAAGTTTCAATTTCTTCGCACATTACTTCTGGTTTTTCTATCGAGAATGAAAATGCTAATTTCATTTCACAACCTGGTGTAAATTGTGGTACTTCTAATATTTCACCAGACAAGTTCTTTGCATCTACAGATAGTGAAAATGTTGCTTCTACTAACGGTTCGAATGGTTCTGTTAATTGAAATGAAATATGATATATACGACTTAATGAAGCAAGGTCCATCATATCTTTTCGATCAGTTACAAGAATATCTCCATGTAAATCAAAATCATAAACAGCGCCTTCTACGATTACTTTTAAATTATCAAAAGCAGTTGGATCAAACATAATTTCCTCCAAAAAACAGGCGCCTTTCGATGGAAAGGCGCCACTTGATGTATATATAGTTTACAGATAAACGAGATGAATTACAACCTTTTAGAATAAACCTACTGCTTTTCCATCTTCATTTACATCCATTTGTAGTGCTGCTGGTTGTTTTGGAAGGCCTGGCATTGTTAACATTGTTCCTGTTAACGCAACGATAAAGCCTGCACCAATGGATGGTTTTAGCTCACGAATTGTAACGATAAAGTCAGATGGACGACCTAATTTCGTTGCATCGTCAGAAAGAGAGTATTGTGTTTTCGCCATACAAATTGGTAGGTTACTCCAACCTTCGCCTTCATATTGAGCTAATTGCTTACGTGCTTTCGGAGCAAATTCAATATCTTTTGCGCCGTACACTTTTTGAGCAATTGTACGAATTTTCTCTTCTAATGGTAATTCTAATTCATAAAGTGGTGCGTAGTTGTTTTCACCTTTTTCAATTTCTTTTAACACTTTTTCAGCAAGGTCAACTCCGCCTTGGCCACCTTTCTCCCAAACTTCTGTTAAGGATACCGCATAGCCACGCTCATTACACCATTCTTGTAAGTATGCAACTTCTGCATCTGTATCTGTAATGAATTTATTAATTGCAATTACGAAAGGCACACCGAAGCTTTGAATTGTTTCAACATGCTTCTGTAAGTTCTCCATACCTTTTGCTAATGCATCTACATTTTCTTCTTTTAATTGATCTTTTGCTACGCCACCATGCATTTTAAGCGCACGAATCGTCGCAACAATAACAACTGCTTCTGGTTTAATGCCAGCTGCACGAGCTTTAATATCTAAAAACTTCTCAGCACCTAAATCTGCACCAAATCCAGCTTCTGTAATAACATAATCACCTAATTTTGCTGCCATTGTAGTAGCGATAACACTGTTACAACCGTGAGCGATATTCGCAAATGGTCCGCCGTGAATGATAGCTGGTGTATTTTCTAACGTTTGCACTAAGTTTGGCTTTAATGCATCTTTTAATAATAATGTTAACGCACCTTCTACCCCTAAATCTTTAACCGTTACAGGTTGATTTGCAAAATTATAAGCAACTACGATGCGTGATAGACGTGCTTTTAAATCTTGAATATCTGTTGCAAGGCAGAATACGGCCATAATTTCAGATGCTACTGTAATATCAAAACCGTCTTCACGTGGTACACCTTGAACCGGTCCACCAAGACCAATTACTACGTTACGAAGGGCACGATCATTTAAGTCAACACAACGTTTCCAAACGATTTTACGCGTATCAATTCCAAGTGTATTTCCTTGTTGGATATGATTATCAATAAACGCCGCTAACGCGTTATTAGCAGTTGTGATCGCATGGATATCTCCAGTAAAGTGAAGGTTAATGTCTTCCATTGGTACAACCTGTGAAAAACCACCACCTGCTGCTCCGCCTTTTAGCCCCATCGTTGGTCCAAGAGATGGTTCGCGAAGTGCAATTACTGTTTTCTTACCAATTTTATTAAAAGCTTGACCTAAACCAACTGTTACTGTTGATTTACCTTCTCCAGCTGGAGTTGGGTTAATCGCTGTTACTAAAACAACTTTACCGTCTTTCTCATTCTGTAAGCGCTTAAAAATATCAAGAGATAACTTACCTTTATAATGACCGTATGGCTCTAATTCATCTTCTAAAATATTTAATTCAGCTGCAATTTCTTGAATCTTCTTCATACTTGCTTCTTGTGCGATTTCAATGTCGGATTTAACTGTTGTAGTAGTTGTCATATACCCTAGTCCCCCTTTAATTGGTTCTGATGATATTGTATCAGTTTTTTGTATTTTCTGCACTTATTTACCTCCTAAAAATTCTTTCATTTCTTTATGCTTTTTTAACATAAATACCCATAAGAATGTTAACGATTGTTGTAACTCTATAGGAAGTTGACCTAACATCTTCTCATTTACTCCGCGCTTATATACACCGATTCCATCTACAACTTTAAAACCTTGTTCTTTTGCTAACTGTTCAAATTCCCAGGGCATCATCGTATTACAAACAACGTCTTTGCCGTATAAACGAGGATAACTGTTCTCGCGCGGCTTTGCTGTCGGTCCTAAAATTGCAATACATGCATATCCATCCCTTTTTAGAACACGCTTTATCTCATTTAATGCTCGTAATGGCTCCTCGGTCCATTCTAAAGAATTAATTGCCATAATTGCTTCAAATTGTTCATTTTCGAACGGTAAGGAAGAAAGATCTCCTTTTATAAAGGATAAATCCGGTCCCTCTCCGCGCTCCTTACCTTTTTGAATCATCACTTCTGATAAATCTACTCCAACTGCTTTATAGCCCGCGCGACTTAATTTATATGTACCGTATCCATCTCCACAACCAACGTCAAGCACCTTGGCTTCTTTCTTCACATATTGTTCAAAAAATGGAATAATCGTACTCCTACTCCCACTATCCCACATCTCCTGACTATTTTGATTCCAAAACTCTGCACTACTATCCCATTTCTTCTCTGCTGATTCATGCCAATTAAATTTCGTCATACATTCCCCTACCTTCACGCTTTATCACTCATTTCATTCTACATCATTTTCCAAAATTCCTGTTTTATCTTCATTAGGAAATGTACATGCTAATAAAGGAATCTTTATTCTCCAATTTTTGCTTTACTTGGGTTTAACTCATACTCATGTTCTTCTCTTTATGAAAGATAATATAAGTACACCCAATTGAAAGAGAGGGATGTACATGCGAAGAAAGAGAAATCATCATTTTAAAAGTGGTGAAAAAAACGAAGAGTATGCAGCTGAAATATCACCAGCTGGCATTCCAATTAGACATAAACGTAAAGAAATTTCAAATGAAATAGAAGGTACAAATACCGGTGCAATGATAGGCTATGTCGCTTTATTTCTTTCGCTTTTCTCCATTGCATTTTATCCAGTTACACTCGGTTCTCTTGCGATTTTAGTTGGCTTATTAGCTGTCAATTTTGGAGCAAGAACACTTGGATATACCGCAATTGGTTTTGGTAGTTTTTCTGTTTTATTTACTTTACTTTATCCGCTTGCTTTGTCAGCGTTTTAAAAAAACACACCAAGTTATACTTGGTGTGTTCATTCATGATACAACATAATATGACCGCATCCACAACAATGCTTCGCTGTAATTTCTTGAAACACTGGATAATTTTCTTCATCCCGATGCTCAATAAATACCTTTTCAAATCGATACATATTTGGCGCATATGCCCAATCTTGTTTCGTACGTGCGTATAATGTAGAAGAGAAAAACTCCTCACCGCCACAAACAATACATTCCTTCTTCATCAATATCCCTCCTATGCTTGTCTTACTTCATCTATATGAACATAAGCATAAAAAAAAGACCTTCTATTACTAGAAAGTCTTCTCTGAAACAAAAAGAAATGTACCAAACATTCCTACCCCGCTATATTCTTTTGTAACATCAGCTTCTGTTTTAAATGTTTGCTTTACAGTCATAAAGAATACACCATTTCGTGCATCTGTACTTTCAAATTTTAGTTTTTCTTTTTTACCATCTACATTTTGTGTGCATTCAAAACTACCCTCGTCACATTTCAATGCATACTTATCTTCTAGATACAATTTAAAATCTGATTCTTTCGGACAAGTGATAAGTAAAATTGCCACAAGAATAATACTTACAATACCCACAATTGTATAATATTTCTTCATTTGTACTCCTTTCAAAAGACAAGAAAACTTGACTGCATGCGCCAAGTTTTCTTAGTCCACAACCCATTGCCACTCTTGTTCTTTCTTATCAAAAATAAGCCAACCAGTCTCTGTTGCTTCTTCTTTCAATTCATCGATATTATCTAGTACCTCATCCGTACTTTCATACGAACCGACTACATAAACTGGAATTTCAAGACCCCTTCTTGACTCAATTTTCCCTGCCAGATCAATATAAAGACCATCTTCCATTAATGGAATAAGCCCCATAATCACTTCTTTTGAAATTGCTGGGAAAATTTTTGATTTTTGGAAGAAAGAAAAACGTTTCTTACCGAAAGCACCGAGTTTATAAGGAATAACTTTACTTAACATTCCTACAAAATCAGCAATTCTACGATAATACACTTTGTTGTACCATCCGTCATCATGTGAAAAATAAACAAATCTATTTTTCAATAACGGAAAGAATGTTCTTGCAAGTGGTTCTTTTTTGTGAGCCAAATATAAAAGCTCTGCAATTTCTTTTGGCTCTAGTTCATCTAAATCGCTTGCATCATCAAAATCTACCCAACAAAATTCATCAAATTCATCAATCTCTGCTTGAATTAACTTATGTATATTTTCTTCCTCAACATATTCAAATAAAGTATGATAATGAAAATCTGTCCATTCAAAATTATGCTTTAAAAGCAACACTTGATGAAGCGGTGAAGGGATGTTACTTGCAAACTCTTTAAACGTAATTCCTGATGTAATAAAACAATGACCTCGACGATTACCATTAATATATATCATATTCTTTACTTGGTCAGATCCTCCAGACAAAGCACCTAGCCACCTTCGTTTTATATGTTTCAATTCTATAGCATATTTTAACATGAAAAATTTTAGAAACATAGAAAAAACTTCAAAAACTATTTACAATTTCATGTGTTTTATTACATAGTGATTACAAGAAAAAACACCTGCTTGTAAGCAGGCGTTTTTAAAGGATTTCATCTGGGTTTTGAGGATGATGATTTCCCTCTTTCTTTTCATCTTTTTGGAACATCGATTGAATTTTATCAATTGTTTGTGGAGCTAATTCAATCATTTTCTCTGCTAAATGTGTCGCATTTTGCAAATGAAGAATATTTACTCCATCTTTATTCACCACAAGAAATGCTACTGGTGTAATAGAAACACCACCCGCGCTACCGCCACCAAATGCAGGGTTACCGTTCGCTCTTTGTCCATCATTCGTTTGGAAATCAGAACCTCCTGCTCCAAAACCGAACGCTACTTTAGAAACCGTTAACACTACACCACCGTCAGCCGTTTGAACAGGCTCTCCAACAATCGTATTTACATCGACCATTTCTTTTAAATTTTCCATTGCCGCTTTCATTAATCCTTGAATTGGATGATCCACCGTTCATAACCTCCTTTGTCATATCTTTCCTAGTTTTTCCGAAAGTTTGTGAACTAAACATAAAATTTTATATTGATTTCAAAAAACTTAAGTTGTAATATTTAGAAAAATAAAAAAAGAGGTCGATTCGTTATGATGCGAAAATTAACAAAGAAAGATCATGAACAAGTATTCGCTTACCTAAAAGAAGAAGCAGCCCTTAACTTGTTTATTATTGGAGATATTGAAGCTTTCGGTTATGACACAGATTTTCAAGAATTATGGGGCGTATTTAAAGAGAATGGAACATTAAAATCAATTCTACTCCGATTCCACGATTCATTTATACCCTATAGTAAAGAAGAACTTGTTACCACTGATTATGAGACAATTCTTTCCGCATATAAGCCGCTTAAACTCTCTGGTAAGTCAACTATTGTAGAAAGATTTGAAACTGCTTCCAGTCTACAATTAGGCTCCAAAAATGAAATGTATTTTTGCGAATGTATAGATGCCGACAACTTGCCTAATACGCCTGTCCAAGAAACAATTAAACTTGCCACACTAGATGATGTCGAGCGAATTATGCAATTAAGAAGTAGCATTGATGAATTCCCGACTGCTCATGAATCAGAAAAAATTTTAAGGCAAGCTCTCGAAACAAATACAGGACGTACATATTATATTGAAAAAGACGGTGCAATCATCGCATCCGCCTCTACTTCCGCTGAAAATTCATTATCTGCAATGGTAGGACAGGCGAGTTAATTCACCCGAGGTAGGACAAACCTCACAAGGTTAAACTGAATGGTTATCTATGACGGAAACAATATTCTCACAAGAGACCACTTTCCAGGTTACTCACAAGTAGCCTATGGAGGTGGTCTTTTTGTGCGTACTCAAGGAGGAAACTAAATGGCACTACTTAGATTTATGATAAAGGATTACCTAGAGGATAAAGAACTCAGTGGGCTAGCTCCTAGGACAATACAGAGCTACAGGGATACACTCAATGAATTTTCTCGCTGGCTCATTGCTGAGAAGGAGATTGTTAACATCGACGATATTACTCCACAAGTTATAAAGAGCTACCTCCTCTACTGTTCCAAGGAGAGAGGAAACACAGTAGTCACTCGTAATGGTAAGCTCCAGCACTTAAAGACATTCTTTAGGTACCTAGAGGATGAGGACATTATAGAGATCCGTAGCAATCCCACTAGCAAAATTAAGCCTGCTAAGACAGACAAGACTATCAAGGTCTACTCCGATGAACAGATAAAGCAGATGCTTAGATACTACAGGAGGATGCGCTCTCGAGAAAACACATTGTATAGCTACAGAGGGCATACCGTGATAGTCGTCCTCGCTGGTACAGGCATAAGACTAGGCGAGCTGGTATCCATGAGGTGGGACTCCGTTGATCTACTCAATAAGACTATCACTATCTTTGGGAAGAATCGTAAGAGCCTGTCTACTCCGTTAACGGATAAGGTAGCTCGGGAGTTGTACGAGTGGAGATTATTCTGCGAGAAGTACTACATTAAATTGCCTGCTCATGTGTTTAATAACCACAGAGGTAACCCACTAACAGTGAATGCTGTCAAGTTAATGTTCACTAGGTTGTCCGTGCGTATGGGATTCAAAACTTCAGCTCACATGTTTAGACATACCTATGCGAGCAACTGTTTAAGAGCTGGTATGGATATATACACCTTGAGTAAGCTGATGCATCACTCCCAGATAAGAACTACCGAGGTGTACCTACATGCTTTCGGCAACTCGTTAGCTGAATCAAACGATAAATATAACCCACTCAATAGGTTCGACTTTTAAGACAGATAAAAAGAGAACCCTGCTCTAGTTTGGCGACCTGACAGGGTTCTCTCTTGAAGGAAAACTCGAAGGAGCTTTCTTGTTTGCTATTGTATCATGCTTATTGGTACTAGCTCAAGAGGTGTTCCTTCTATAAAGATGGAGGACTATATAAATGAAGGAACTCAGAAAATACATATCATTTGATTCAGTAGCTGAGATGGACAAAACTATTGATCTTATTCTAAAAGAATATAACTTAAAAGATAGCGAGCGAGTAATACTTGTAAAGCTATCAAACTACTCATGCAAGTTCGTTGGAGTTAGCTACCTCAAGAATAACACTTTAGCTGATCTAACAGGATACTCTAAGCGTACTGTTCAGCGTGCCCTCAAACGTTTCAGCGAGTTAGGAATCGTTACTCGTATTGAACAGTTTAAACCTGTTAAGGGTGGCTACTCAGCATTCATCTGTGTAATTAATCCTTTTGAGCGTCACCATGAGCTGGCATCTTGTAAGGAGGCTACCGAGCCTTCTCCTGAGCAACCTGACGAGCCATCTCACGAGAACGAAGCCATTACAACTAAAACTAAAAGCTCTAAAGAATTAAAGATACGTAATAGCGCACCTGTTGAATTGGATGATTTAGATTCATCTTATTTGGTTAACTCATGTGTACCTATGGAATTTATCAATGCAGTATCCCCCTTCTTTGGTACAGCTAAGGAGATATATGCTATTTGGGGTAAAGTTAAATTGGCTGCAAGCAAGTATGCACCTGACTTAGTTGATACAACTGAGGTGGCAATCTCAGCGTTCAAACAATCTGTATTTGCTCTGAAGATGAACAAGATTAGAAAAGACTTCAAAGGTTATTTATTTGGCGTTCTCTCAAAGATGATGTCTGTTGAGCAAAGAAAACTGAAGAATAAACTTTTCAATTTCCTACAAGATTAAACTTAGGAGGAGCACACACTATTAGGGATCGCCAGCATTTCGGACAACTCATTTACATAGTTATTGAAAGCAGAAGTTCCCTGTTAAATAGGGTCTCCAGGGCTTATAGGATCTCCTGGATAAAATATCGTAATAAAAAACCGTACTCGACTTGGAACTTCCGCAGAAGCGATGAGTCGATTTGCATTAGGAGCAGACAACACCACCTCACTGTTCGGTGTAGCCGTTGCATCAGCTAATGTGACTGGTGGAATATCAAGACCTGAAGGTGCAGAACGTTGTATCGCCACATTCACAAAGTTACTGGAGAGATTTCGAGCGATGACGGTCATCAGACGGAGAGGAGCTGTCGGGAGAAGTTCACCGCCTGGTGCATATTGAAAAATCTTATTTTCAATAAGTTGTTGAATCGTAACGCCGTCTGGGGGCGGTGCCACTCCCACAGTTGCGTCCACACAGAAGTCTTGGCGAACGATGAGCAAATCAGAATGAATGACAGCATCACTTATAATTCGGTCATTGCGGCATCCTTCTTGAGGACAACTATTGGAACAAGTAGAGGAAAACCCACTCCCTAACGGTTGATAACAAGGGTTGCAGCTTTTACTATTTTTTGATGACATGAACAACCAAACTCCTTTACGTATCATACTGTTATATACAATGTAAAATGAGTATGTTTTTCTTGTACGTTTGTTCATGTATATCCAATAAAAAGCAAAATGTATAGGGTTGTTCCCGTTCGGGCTTATACAACTTTCTAAACGTCTTATACTCGTTTATGTACCTACTGAGATGCCCTCTCAAGGAAAACATCCTCTCAGATTCCCTTGTACAAACTCCTATGAGGTTACCCCTAATGTTTGCACCTCAAAAATCTGACACCTGTGTATGAGCCTTGTGCGAGCTCTAGTTAGATTTAGCACCTTTTGATAAATTTTTAAAATAATTCACGAAATGTTATTGACGGTTCAGGAACTATTAATGTAGTATGTAATTAAGCCACTTAGGAAACGAGGTGACTAGATGGAGACTAAGCAACAACGATTCTACACAAGGATCATGGAGTACTACGAGTTGGATAACATAGAGGACGCTAAAAGAATGTATAACGCGTACAATCAACTCAAGAAGATCGAGACTCCTCACAAGGCAACTATCGTAGACAACATGCTAACTCGTTTGTACGCTGGCAAGAAGATTATCGAGTAACACAAAATAGCCCTATCTCTCAGGTCTGCAAACTAGAAGAGATAAGGCTACGCAATTTAGTCGAACCTATAAGGCTCTTTCCTCCCTATGGTATCACGAGCAGGAATAG
Organism: Bacillus sp. FSL W8-0519; assembly: GCF_038005585.1. Taxonomy (NCBI): domain Bacteria; kingdom Bacillati; phylum Bacillota; class Bacilli; order Caryophanales; family Bacillaceae; genus Bacillus; species Bacillus sp. FSL W8-0519. Next base: position 2,056,810 of record NZ_JBBOTL010000001.1, on the reverse strand, counting down.
CTGTAAAGGTTCGACTCCACAGGAGGCGAATAAGTTGAGACTTAAAGATTGGGTTAAATCAACCTTGGTAGCTGGCGGCAGCATTACCTTTCTTTACGCAGCCGGTTACATCGTTTCACTCATGATTGTACACCTGTAAGTATTACCTATCTCATGTAAATAAACAAAAACTAAAGGGAGAAATTATTATGACAACAAACACTATTCAACCAACTAAATTCGATATGGTTATGGAGGAGATCGATACTCTAGTATCTAACTTCCAAGACTCACTAACTCGTATTACTAATAAAGTGTGCGAAGTAGATGCATTCCAACTAGGCATTACGTATATAGTCATCTTACGAGCTGGCAAAATCTCTGAAACTCTTAGTTTTAATCTAGACGAATTAACCGAGGAGGATTTTTAACTCCACAGGTTCAATCACATCTGTCTTGTCGAAAAGTAAACGTTAAATAAATAAGAATTTATACATATATCTTGTGTCTTATTTTGAAACGTAGCTAAATAGAGATAAGAAAACTATTGAAACTAAAGGAGATTGATTGATATGAATAAATCAAACAATGTTACCCAGCAGGAAATCAAAGTAGAAAGACTAACAAGAGTACGTGAGTGCGTCTTATCAGCAACACAATTTAATGTAACCGTTAAGAATGCTGAGTGTTTACACAACGAGGCTTCAGCTGATATAGAGTACTTGATCCTAAGTGAGCTAATACTACTTAGAATTGAACTTCCTCGTGTAGCTGTACGACTGCATAATGCAATTGATGAGTTAATTAATGTAGATGATATACACTCACAGTTGATATCTGAGGAGAATATCAACGAGGAAGCTATCGAGTCTGCATGCGATAGTCTAGTAGATTGCTGGAAAGCATTTACCGAGGAGTTCAACAAATGGGTAAGTGATAAACGTAGAGGGACTAATAAAGTAGGAACTCTGAAGGTGGTTAAATAATATAATCCTACCCCATATCGCAATATTACCGAGCCGACTCCCTGAGTCGGCTCTTTTATTTTCTTTCTCAGGGATATTATTATGGTAATTGAAATTACAGTTTGTACACTCGTTGAAACCAATTAGATAGCTCATGAACTTACTGTTTATCCAGCACAAACCCTCTAGCCATCCCCATCTATTATATTATTAAATTGGCAATTTACCTCTGTAAACTTTCTTAACATTATTGAAGGTGCATTAATCGTTTCATAAAATCGTTCTATTTCACTCTTAGCGTTCTCCTCCATCATTTTCTTCTATACCTTCCTCTAATAAAAACCCTAAATCAGATAGTGTATGTATTGCATTAATTAACCTCAAGGCATCCAGCTTACTCCACTCATTTGGATTATCCCTACCATGAAGAACCCAGTTTCGATTTAGTATAAGTGGTCTGTTTGGATTCTCTTTTTCTAAATCTCCAAAACTAAAGGTTTCATAAATAAATGTATATGCTGAAACATGGAGTGCACTATCATAACCTTTATATTCAGTATCTATATCTATCCCCTTAAATGTACTCTTCCAAAATTTACGCTTTCGGTTTGCAACATCACTATTTAGTTTAGCTTCTCTTTTTATTAATTCAAATGTTAGACCCTCAACAACACTAAATAAGCTAGGTATCGTTATGTAGTAATCACCCTTCTCGTAACAACTAAAACACTGTTGTAGTAAACTTCTCCACTTTACGAGATGCTCTTTCTTTAGGAGATCGTCCTTGATAGAATTATAAACTTCGTATTTTTCGTAATAGTACTCGAACTTTCTATCAATTTCAGCCTTATCTTGAATTTTAGATATTTCCTCAAACCTTCTCCAGTCCATTTGCCCTGAAAGCGTCCATCCAAACTTACCTAATTTTTCAGCTGGCTCTATCCAACTTTCAAATATTCTTTTACTATCAATTTTCTCTATACCAGCAAACGCTTGCTTTAAAAGATCGGAAGTTTTTATTTGTAACTGCACTTGTTTAAAAAATTTATTATATTCTTCCTTGTATATCTGGCGCAAAGCAGCTAAGGCCCCCGTTACTCCGTTTGAAGTATCCCCCTTTAACTTGTCCATCATTAATCTCCCTTCTCAATATCAATATAGAATATTTTACCACATGAAAGCATTTTTCAATATCGGACTCACAGTATCTATAAAAAACGGAGTAACCATTATTGGCTACTCTCCTTATCCACAGTAATTTGTTGGAGGAATCTCAATTCAGCATCTTCCTCTACCCTACCTGCTCGGTATTCTATCTCACTTACCTCAGTAACATTAATCCCCTCGAGGTAGACTAACTTATCAAACAGATTACTAAACATGTGTAACACATCGTTTTGAACTTGCTGGATATCTTCCTCAGGTGTTACCTCTCTATAGTGTGCTTGTTTGTACATTTCCCCCTCAGGTTTAAACTTATAATCGACAGCTACTTTAATATATTTTTTCATATTAGTTTCCTCTCTTTCTATTCATCTCTTTTATTTTGTTGTGTGGCTTAAATGCTTCTCTTTTATATTCCAGCTCACTAATCTCCTTAACAGTTACATCTAGCACTTTGCCCCCTGAGGTGTGCTTATCAACTGTTTCCTGCATAGTATCTCTATAAAGCGGAGCTAAAATGGTTCTAGCCACCTCTGGGGATTCCTTAACAATCATAAAGTCAGTATAAACATGCTTCTCGTCCATCTCGTAGTAATACACTGTAGTTTCAACACTCACATAGTTAGCCATATAACTCCCTCCTCGTGTTTATAAAATATCAAGTACTACGATTACGCTATACAGGTTAATCCATACTAGGATTCTTGTTGAGTTCTGCTGTTGACCCTGTAGTCTAAATTACATGGTAAGCCCTCCTATTCCTAAGAGGGCAACCAATTAGTTTCTTCTGATTACTTGCTTGTCGAATCCAAAACCAGCTGTACCTATACTAGGCCCACCAATTACAACTTGTTGGATAGTATCCTGTAGTCCTTCTAAACCGGATCCATCTACCCCCACCTCACCAGACACTTCATGGCGAACTGTAATAGTTGTAGAACCTCCTGTGAAAGCTTCTAATCCTGTACCTGCTAGAGCTACGTCTGCCTCGTTAGCAACCCCTGAGAAGGCGCCTCCGATAGCTTTCTGCATAGATCCTACTTGAGTCATTGCAGCGTTGTACCACGTAGGGAAGAACGCTTCACCTGATTTGTCTAGGTCGCTTAGTGGCCCTTTCTTGGCAGGTGAGAACGGTAAGTACTGACGGATAGATTTCATACCTCTGTAGACTGCGTCAATAGCTCCATTGAAACCATTGATAACTCCATTGGTGAAACTAGAGAGTAAACCTTTACCAGAGTCATACAAAGTATCCGTCCAAGCCCAGAAGCCTTCCCACATACCATTCATACCTTCCCAAGCTATACTACCGAGGTTACTAAGGTTATTTTTAGCTCCAGTAGCGAAACTCTTAGCATTAGCTACACCAGCCTCCCACATAGCAGAAGCACCAGCCCACGCAGTATCTACCATGTTACTAAACTTAGTTTGAGCATCGTTAACCATCCCAGATAGGTATGCCTTGGAATCAGCCTTCATAGAGTTATATTTACTAACTGCTGCGTTGTACATCTCGATAGATTTAGAACGAACAGTGCTAACTGTGTTGTCCCACTTTCGAGAGGTATCATTCCACCAATCAGTGGCGTCTCGCTTCATTTTGTCGTATTGCTTTTCTATCCACTGAGTGCCTTCTCCCCAGTATTTCTCGATGTCACCCCATAGTTTCTTTCCATAAGCTGAGATAGTATCCCAGTTCTTCCACATTAGGACACCTGCTGCGACTACAGCCATAATAGCTGCTGTAATCCAAACTCCGGGGAATAACCACGTAGTTGCATTCAAAGCAGTCTGAGCTATTGTTTGTCTACCTGTAGCAGTAAATAATAAGCCGAACCCTCTAGCTACAGCCGTACCTGCATCAAATACTGCGGTTAGCCCTTTCGCTACAGCCTCAACAATTTGTAGAGCTTTCATCCTCAAGTACAAACCACCTGCTAGAGGAATAAGCCAATCCATGTTCTCAGCTACTAATAATAATGCTCCGCCTAGTATCTTAAGAATTACCTCTAGAGCACCTGACTCTATAGACATCTTCAAGAATGCATCTGTAGCAGCTAGTATTCTAATGGCAAATGGATATAGTGTTTCTATCATAGTCCAAAGTACATCTACGATAGTTCCTATTAGACTAAATATGATAGGCGTACTCTCTTGAACCATTGCTACGAACTTTTGGAATCCCGGATTACTCTGTAGCTCCCAAGCCCACTTAGCGAACTTGTCAGTCATACTAACCATGCCATCTCCGAATTGCAGACCTAACGGAGCGAATGCTACCATGAGACCGCCAAACCCCTTGAGGATATTACCTGCTGAGATCATTACCCTCTCGAACATAGGAACCGCGAAAGTATTCATATGCTCAAAGAATGGATTTACTCTGCCCTGCTCGATAGCATTGTTCATGTAGGCAAACATGTTTGCAAAGGATTCACCTGTAGCTTGGAATACTGGGAAGAGTGGCTTCATAACAAGCCTTAGCCAGTCTAACCCCTCAGCCATAACTCGAAGAGTCGTAGGAGTCATCTGATCCTCCATAGCTTTCCACTCATCTTTAAACTCATTGATAGCTACTACAGCTTGTTTCTCTGCCTCGGTCATGTCTTGCCAGATAGCTTCTACTTTAGCCATTGCTTTGGCGTACCCCTTAGCATCGTTGTTAATCATGGCCGCATTAACATCGAGCATTGCATCTTCGAGGTCGCCAGCTTTCTCCCATGTCTTCATTATCGTGGTGGCGGCTAGTCCGCCGAATCCTACGGCAGCTAGTCCAGCGGTACCAAACAAGGAAGCGATAGCCCCGAGTCCACCTAGTAAGGCTGGTGTCATAGCGGAAGCTGCAATGGTAATACCTCCAATGATAGCCGCCATCTTCTTAGCTTCACTCGAGGTATGCCTAAACTGGGCACTAGCTCGATCATCCGCATCAATTATGATTTCTATTAATGATGCCATTGTGCTCTCACCATCCTTGTATGTGATCTATGAGAACGACAAATAAGCCTAGCTCGTTAGTAACTAGGTGGTTATCGTCCTCATAAGTTTTTTTTAATTACCGTTCATTCCATCGAATAGAATTGCATAGTTAACCTCATTAGGGTTATCTGTATTGTCCCGACTCTTACGGTACTTACGATTAAGCCCTAAAGTCTCAGCTTGACGGATTGCTTTGCCTTCAAAGTCTACTAGGCTAACCTTTAAGTTGGTTGCGTAGTTCATACCTACAGAGTCAACTCGCATAGCCTTAATTGAATTTATGAGGAAGCGATCTAGTGCTACCTCATCTAACGGCTCCAAGTCATAGTTTTCCTTGTAATAACTCCAAGTATTATCGTAGAAGGCTTGTTCCTCCTCAGTCCACTCCTCAAGGAACTTCCTAGAGTAAATCCCATGAATTGTTTTCTCGTGTCCCTTCTTCAAGTTTGCATCTCTCATACGTTTTCCCTCCTCAGTTTTAGCTCCTGTGCTACGTCCTCCATGCACTTTACAACGGAGATTCTTTTCATTTGTTGGCGAGTGAGTACAAACTGTATTGTTACCTTTGATAGCGCCACAAATAGATACCTCTCCCTTCAGCTTAGTCTTAATGGTTGCCATCTCCTCAGAGTCCCTTGTGAGATCGCCACTAATAAGCCTGTCTCTTACGTTGTTTATATACTCCCGGAGACCATTAGGTAATTCCTTAGGTTTACTCATGTTGTCTACCTCCTTAGTTAAAACTATTTAGATATTCTTGATACTCCCTATTCTGCTCAGCTGTATATTTAGTGGTATTTTCACCTCTTAAGTTAGCCATATAGGATTGATACTCAGCTTCCTCTCTAGCTTCTCTAAATGCTTGCACCTGTGCTTTCTCCTCAGCAAGCTTAATTTCTGCAGCTTTCACCTTCATTTGTAATTCACGGAACTTCATTTGGAGTTGAAACTCTTTTGCCTTCTCGTATAGCGCTTGCTTGCGGTCATTTAATTGAAGTTGCTCACTGAATAGCGTTGCAGTTTTTACTTGAGGGAAAGCTACGAGGGAGACCTCACGGAGTTTTATGGGGTTACCTTCTTTGTCTGTGTAGAATGAAACGGATAACTTCTTAGCAGTCTTGTTGGCCACTTTCTCTTTGATAACCTCATCGACTACTCGAATCTTACCCATAAGCTTGTTACCTACTACACTTACCGCCTCGAGGAACCCTACTGTATCTCTGACACTCTCTGAATGATCTAATTGCAAAGGAACATTCTCCTCAAGGTTAAACGATTGAGATAAAGCCTGCAGATCCTTTTCTGTGTAATTGCGTCCTCTGTGAACGCCTGTGGCGAAAAGCTCTGCATCTTTGATAAGGTCGCCCTCTGAGTTGGCTGAGAAGTTCTCCTTTAGATGACCACTTTCTTTGAACTGCTTGAACATATTGTCTACCTCCTTCAATTAATCTATATGAGAAAGAAGACCTTAGCTGCGCTAAAGCCCCCTAGTCATACTCTTTGATTCCTTCAGTGGAGTAATTCACCTCAGAAGCAACCTCCATCCTAGTGACTTCAGCAGTTAGCTACTAAGCATGACCTACTCAGTTATACTGTGTTGTATGTTCTTTTAGTTACTTTCTCCGAAGTATTTATTCCAAGCTTGCATGAACTCTTCATATTCTTTATCAATCTGAATATCCATCTTATCTTGCGCTTCCTTTAGTGCATCTGAGTATATACCACTGATGTAATTTTCATGCTTACCCATATGACCTCTAGAGACAGCCAATCTCTTCAAGTTAGCTTGACTTCCGCCCGTGAACATAAAGTTATCAATATAGTCAGCCTTTGCTCTGACCATACTTTCTACTTTTCGACTTTTTATAGTTAACGCATTATTCTCTGTGTCCTTCTCAGCTGCCTCCTTAAGCTCTGCCTGCAGTTCTTCATCTGTAATAGCTTGAATTTGTTGAGCCAGCTCACTTAGTTTATTTCGGTGGTTTGTAATCTCTGTAGAAAACTTCTCCTTGGCCGTCTCATACTTAGCTACAGCTTTCTTGTTAGTTGCGTTTTCGTCTAGCATTAAGTCTACTTTCGCTAACTCTAGGGCCTTATCAACTTGTCCAATCTTACCGCTTAATTCGTTAACTTTACTGTTTAGTTCTGCTACCTCATTGTTTAACTTACCTAGTTTAGTTTCGTTACCTTTTGTGAAAAATTTAGTGATAATACTCATAATCAATCACTCTCCATAGTTTAGTTTTTGTTTGGGTTTTTCTTCCTAGCGGCTCGGGGGTGGGTGAGCCTATGTGAGGAAATGGGTTAAGAGGTGTATTACTGGGTGATTCCTATTAGTCTTGCGAACTCTTTCTTTCCTTTCTCAGATATTAAAAGTTGTAATCCTCCATAGCCCGTATTCTTATATTGAATACATCCTTTCTCTTTCAGGTAAGCGTAATGGCTAGTATGGAGGTAACTGCCCCGTTTGCTTCTAAAGAGTACCTTCTTCTCTATCAACTCATTAGTTAATTCTTGAGCAGATCTGAATCCTAGTTGTTTCGCAATGTCTGTTACTGGGAGGAAACCCTCGATACTTAGCACTTTATTGTGATACTCTACAGCAGGAGTTTGCTCCTCAATTGTCTTCTTCGCCTGAGCTAGCTGTTTAGATTTCCTATCGAGTGTCTTCTGGGCTAACACAAGCGCTCTAGCTATGATAGCTTGTTCGTCATCATCCTCTGTTGTAATCATATACCCACCATCTTGTCGGATACTCGGCAGCACCTCAGAAGTGATCCACTTCTTAAAAGCTTTTGCTTGTGGTTTACGACTTAGGAAAATCAAATTATAGAGACCTGACTCGTTGACAACTAACTTATTAGGATTACCAATACCCTCATTAATAATGATAGTATTCTTTTCTTCCTCATCTAATTTGACTAGAGCCTGCGAAGGATTGCCAATCTCTAATACATCACATACATCCTTAGCAATAAACCACACTTGGTTACCCTCTTTGATTGCTCTCAATTCACCTAATCCATTATCGAATACTTGTAAACTATTACTCATTTAATCTCCTCCTTAGTTTATTTTCCTTTCGCCTAGTAAGGTGCGCTATAAGATTTTAGTTTTAGGAACTGTACTTTCTGTTTTCTCACGATAGATTAAACTTGATAAAACTTGTCTACCTCGTTAATATTCCAATAAAATGAAGATGTACGGGCTAGAACCTCTCCGACATTCCATATAGCAACATGTAACTCATTAGATCCTTCTGCAACAGTAACTTCTTTAACAATGTCTTCTATACCGTTAGCCCACTCGAAGGTATCAACCATTTTAATTTTCTTCTTAGTGTCCTTCCTCATGTCGACACCATAGTAGTATGTGTTAGCATACTGCCCTCGTTTGATATGCAGGAATTCTTTCTCCTCAAGTTCAGCTACATGGCGTTTAACGGTTGCTAGGCTATTGCCTGTGAGCTGGGCTAGATCGTCATACGTGATTGTTGAACCTAAAACAAGCAACTCTCGGATAGCCTCGAAAGTCGCCTGTACAGACTCTTTAACTCCCAAACCAGCAAACTCACTTTCTAGCTTCTGTAGTTCTTTTCTAGATAACTTATCGCTCTCAGGTCGCTCTCCTACTAGAGATAGGTACTCGTTGTATTCGTCCTCAGTAGCTAAACCTTTTAGGCCTTGTTCGTTTCTCCAATCAATAAATGCATTCCAGTTATTCAACCTTAACAGCTCCCCTCTGTCTTACTCTTTAACACTCAATAATCGAGATGCATCTTTCTCACCTAAAGCACTTGCAATCCGAGATAGCGTGTTTAAACTAATTGGTGAACCTCTTTTAATCTTACTCATATATGAACGGTCTAGGTTTGCCCTATCAGCCAACTGCGTAATCGAAACTCCATAAGCATTAATTATCTTATCAACGTCCAAATAGAATTTAACTATCACTGTTTTAACCTCCTTGGTAATTATTTTATATAGCGTTTTTATTCCACTAATCTCCAAAAAGGAACCGGCTTATTAGATAAGCCAGCCAAAACTAGCATAAACTAGGAGGTGGATATAATAAGTTATTTCGGGGGATAACAAAGCAAATAATTCATACGTCAGCATGAACTTTGAGGAGCCATTCCTTCTCACGGTAGACCGATTAGAATATACTCTTGAAAAAGTTTCTCTCATATATAACATACCTCAGGTGACACAACCTCTTATTTACCCCTTCATAAAGATAATTAGGAAGAGTGTGACTACCCCCTTATTAACCCTACATATATATAGTACGAAAACCGTTACCACCTCTTATTTATACATTCATAACTAATATGAGTGGACTGTGACCCCTACAGAGAAAACCCATTAGCTCCAACAGGATTGCGTCCTTTATTGAGACCACTTTTGAACTATGACTTACTAATAACCCCCTTCCTAATTTTCACATTTATAAGAGTGGCACTTAAAAATTCTTCTCAATAGGTATATACTAAATGTGTTGCATCTGAAGGACCTTGAACCTGCATTCCTACGTTACTAACTCAGGGGATTTACATTACAAACCAGAGTACAAAAAGCTACAACTCACCAAGCGACCTCTACAGGTTACTAATGAATTGTAGCTCTTTGTTTGTAGCGTGTAAGTCTAACACCATAGCTTTCTTAACTTCCTCAGAGAAACTTGGGAAGTAGTTCTCAATGAACTCTGCCTCGCGGTCAGTCTGTATAGTTCCACCCGTGAGACGGATCTGCTTGAGGATTTTCTTTACTTCCTTTTTCCACTGTTTGGCGATTGGCTTACGAGAAAGCATTAGTACTTCGTATAGTCCATATTCAGTAATAAACCATGATTCTTGTACTCCACCAAGGGTGTAAACATTGTTTACTACCTTATCAGAGCTATCTACTTTTTTCATCATCATTCTTGTATTACTGTGTTCGATCCAATCAGCCACATCCTTTGCAAGAAAAAGTGGTTCTTCAATACTTCCATAAACCTTAAAATGTTGTCCTAAAACGTCTTGCTGGTAAACTACTTGTAAACTAGTTTTTCAATTAAGATTCTATGGATACCGTCCTCAAATTGATTCAAAAATGGTGTATGAAACCGCCAGCATTGAATCATGTTCAGACTTACTCCCCCAAAGGTTTGAACCTGTTTCACTTTCGGGCTTCTCTGTATTCTGTATAGAACCTTTTAGACTTTCTCACAGTAACCCCTAAAGTAAAACTAAAGAATTGCTGCCTCGTTAATTATTATCCAAAAGTTATTTCTAGGAGAATATTAATCAGTCGATTCTATAGAGATCACTTAGTTGGCTACCTCTACTAGCCCTCACCCTCTCAGAACATAAATACAAAGCCTGAGACGGCGAATCTACAGAAGCATACTTCAAAGGCTGTCTTACTCGTTTACGATAAAGCATATCCTTGAAGTTGAACTCTGTAGATTATCTTAATTGTGCCGTCTCCTATAGCTCTTTAATGCCTTTAAATACCTTAAACCTAGAGAAGGAAATCTATTAGTATTACCTATGGAGTTATAACTGCTGGTTTACTAGCTAGTACTCTCTATTGTCTTCCTCAGTAGTTCTTTATTTATTTTCTTTACTGAGCTAGATACCCTTAGTTAACTATCAAGTTGTATCTTAAGAGATAAGATGTAAAACAGACATACTCTGTGGCATTACCTGAGGAGAAAAACTAATGAAGAAAACTGTACGAGCAATCTGTTAGAATTATTTTATAAGGAGATTGTTTAGCTTCACTGCTAGAGCTCGTCCTCATAGGAACTTGTAGAGTACGTTCAATAAGCGATATTGATAGGACAACCATGAGAGCGAATAGAATAAACCAAGGGAGGTGTTATATGATTAAACACTTTGGATTAGGAGCCTTATTTATAAGTATTGGCTTATTAGGTGCCTGCTCACAAGAAGAAGCTACCACTACGAAGGCACCATTTGAGGACTACAAGCCATCTCAAGGGTACATTAATGAGGGGGAATTTGAAGCTCTTGATTATAATATGACTCGTGAGGAGGTAGCTCAGTTGATTGGCGGTGTAGGTGAACTATACAAAGAAGAAGACTACATAGAAACCATAATTTACAAAGGTGAAGGTAATATAAAATTTGCTATGCTGAGATTCGAAAATGGCAAGTTGGATATGTGGAACAAACAGGATAAAGAATAATTGCTTTATAGATAGTTAGATATAAGGAGCTAGACTGAAGAGGTCTACTCCTTTATTACATTCTTACAGGTACCTCTCTTGCCTACTCATGAGATACGCTATACAAGTGTAACCTTAAGTGCAATAACTATATCCCTTGTCTGACCTGTTCTTGATTAGTAAATGGCTTCATTAGTAGTAAACTCAATGATAATCCACACAGTACTAATCCATTTACATATAATTGTACTGCGCTCTCCTCAGTATTCAATAGTTGAGCACGAATCTTTTTGGCAACTTCAGAGGCACCTCCTAATAGCATTCCTACTCGGAGGATAGCTCTCTTAGGAAATAATGTGCTCTCGCCGCTAGAATATGTATACTTCTCTCCATTTCTCGATGTTACCGTATATGATCCTCTTCTTTTCATTTTCGGAAAGAAGGAACTTATTTTGTTTCCCTTCATATACGTGTACCCATCTGAAACAAGTTCATCCTTGTGAGATTCAAGTAGATTATTTATCATTTTCTCTGGTACTTCGTAAAAATCTGCGACCTGTTGAAGGGTAGCCATTTCCAACTCTGGTGGCAACGAAAATTCTTTTACTTTGCTAAGTACCTCCACCTTGTCAACTAAACTATCTCGCTTATCTTTCGGGCTAATTACCTCATTAGTTAATTTTACGTCACTCATGAATATTCCCCCTTTGTTTATCTTAATTATATGTCATCCTCCACCTGAAATACAATGATATCCATCAATACCATAAATAGTAATACTTAGGTAATATAAACTAGGGGATAGTTTTAATGATTGGTTTGGTGATCGGTTTGCGAGACTGCATTAGTACTTCGTAGATACCGTCCTCAAATTGATTCAAAAAACGTTGTATGAAACCGTCAGTATTAAAACAGTATTACCCTTACTCTCTCTTCCAAGAGATTGACCCCACTTTTTCGGGTTTCTCTGTATTCTGTATATAACTATATCAGACCATCTCATAGGCAAGATTCTGAAAGAATTCACCTAATAGATTTCAGCTCAGTTAAAAAATAAATACAAATGACTACTGAGGAAGATTAATTAGTTATCCTATATAGGTTTACTACTTGGTGAAACCAAGAGAAAGACTATATAACTATCCTCAAAGAGTTTATCCTTCTCTAGGTTTTAAGTATTTAAATGCATTTAAAACAAATAACTACCTAAGGCAGAACCAATTAGTTTAACTACAGAGCTAAATCTGTAAAGTATTATCTTCTCATTACTGAGATAGGTAAGTCTTTAAAGCTACTCTCTGTAGGTATTACTTAATTAGTTATCCTTCTCAGGTTTTAAGTATTTATGTTTTGAGAAGTTAAGAACCTATGAGTTGGACTAATTAGTTGAACTTAATAGTTTTAACTCTTTAGGTTTTAACTTACTAGAATTATCTGATGGGGGTTAAACCCTTGGTACTACTGGGTTTACTACTAGTTTTACTACTTAGATTTAACTACAGAGTATCAAAAATAAGCAGTTATTCTTTAAAGGTAAAACTGAGAAGATAAACTCTTAGAGTAGAGCTGAGAGACAGATCACTCTTGAGGGTGCTTTCAAAAATGCCTACCCCTAGCAGAAGCTAGATGTGCCAAGGGATACAGCCGTTTTAAGGACTGTCTAAAAAGGTCAGAGTGTCAAAAATCAGCACTTTTTAGAAGGAGCTAACGAGGACGGACAACGGAGATGTAACTATGAGGGCGAATGTTGGGAGAATAAATTTTATAAAATTGACTGAGGAGATAAAACTCGGGAGGTCGATTTTGTGTCTGTATAGTAACGCTGTATGGCACCATCCGATATGTGCACCCACCCCTATGGTTGTAATACGTGAGGCTAAGGAGGTAAGGCCAAGGAGTATCCCTCCTCAACAGTGACAGAGAGGTAGCTAACGAGATCGACTGTAAGAGTCTAGCCATACAAGGCAACAACGCAAGTAGTACATACGAGCTGGGCTTACCTCCTGTAACCAACTACCGGTCTTCACCTCATATAACTATCAATAACAATTACCTTATGAGCCGGCACTCCTCAGCCTTATATACAAGTAACAACTTACGTATTTACTTATCAGTTCCTCTGTTAGGTACACGCTCAAGAGATGAATCTACATGGTTCATACTCGTATACAAATAAAAAAGAAACCACGAGGCAGCAACTTAATTGTCACCTATCTCGTAGTTCCTTCTTGTAATTTTCTCTTATTAATCTCTTTATATAGCTTACCTTGAGATATCCCTACTTGACTAACAATATCCTTGATAGAGTATTCTCCTGAGTCATACATCTGTAGGGCTACCCTTATTTTGTCATCGTCTAGTTGAGGTCTACCTAATTTAACTCCACGTTTCTTTGCGCTTGCTAGCCCTTCTTTTGTTCGCTCTGCTATTAAGTCTCTCTCAAGTTGGCTGATTACTGCCATCATAGAGAACATAGCTTTTCCAGTTGGCGTTGAAGTATCCATGTTTTCCTTTAGTGACACGAAAGTAACACCCATAGCATTTAACTCTTCGACAGTTGTAAGGATATCCAGAGTGTTCCTTCCTAGCCTACTAATGGCTTCTACAATAACGATATCACCTTCTCGTACTGTATCCATGAGCTGAGTTAGTCCTGCTCGATCTTTTTTAGTTCCGGTATATTTCTCTTGGATTAATCTATCATAGCCATACTTGTTTAGTGCTTCTAATTGTCTATCAAGTAACTGCTCATCAGTTGAAACCCTAGCATAAGCGATTCTCATCAGGTTCCTCTCCCTTACATTTATTGTACCTTTAATGTAACATGAGCGTTTATTAAATGTAAAGGTTTTGTGTAATATTTTATGTAATAACTTTATGTAATACCTAAAAGGCTTAACGGCAAGGTTTGCTTCCCTAGTAAAATGATTACACTTATCTATCGTTTTATGTAATCTTAGCATATAATATTATCAGATTGCTCCCAAAGGACATGGCCGTAGTAACAAGGTCTTTCGTATTCTCTTTTAGCTGATCTAGTTGCTATGGAGGTCGGTTACGATCTCCTATAAAATAAACTTGTAAATTATTTACATAGAGTTATACCTCGGGTAATGTAGTATCTATGGGGGGAATGCAATGTGATAAAGAAGCTATTTAGAAAACTAGCGGATGACTTCAAGAGTGACTGGGGTGCTATGAAGGAACATAAAGAAGCAATGGATCATTTACCTACAAAGGCCGTCCTCGTGTATAGCGGTAGTAGAGAGTTCGTCTTTACAGGTGCCGATATGGTGCTGTTCCTAGGTAGTAGCCGTGATAAGAAGATGTACTTAAAGAATCAACTAACGGGGAGAAACGTTAACTTTTATAAGGACAGCAGAGTATCTTACGAGATGGTGGAATACATAAAAGCTACTAAGGAAATACTTTAGTATGTTAACAATGAATAAAACTAGTGAGGTAGGACTATAAAGGTTCTACCTCTTTTGTTTGTATTGGTGAGGTGGAATAATATGAGTAGTACCTAACAGGGGGATTCTCCAAGGGGATTTTACCTTCTCAGGTAGAGCTTAATAGTTATATTTTTATACCCTTTATAGTTCCTATGTTGATGTACTGAAAAGTGACCACATCGAGGTGGGGGTTTTACCTATTTAGAGCACCTCTTTAGCCCTACCTCTCTCGTTCCTATCCATCAGTTCCTCTGTAGTATCTGGTGCTCCTTAGATTCACCTCAAGGGAAAGATCCTCCTCCTCACAGGATCCATCTGAATAGTTATCCCTTTGATAGTTGACTCACAAGCTTGTAACCTCTATAATTTTCCTAAATGAATAATTAAAAGAGTGGTCACTCATAGATAACACCTCATCAGGCTTAACCTCCGCCTCTACTTCCGCTGAAAATTCATTATCTGCAATGGTTGTTGGCGTATGTACACACCCGAATTACCGCGGAAATGGATTTGCTTCACTCATATTACAAAAAATGATTCAAGACTTTACGAAAGAAAGCCGAACACTTTGCCTGTTTTATAACAATCCAACTGCTGGACGAATTTATAAACGACTAGGGTTTAAAGACATTGGGATGTGGACGATGTATCGATAATAATAAAAAGCCGATTTAAAATCGGCTTTTATACATATTGTGCTATTCCAGCTTCAAAAGCTTTCTTATCATTATTTAGTACGCCAAATAATGCTTCTTGAAGCGCAAATGTACTCTTATAAAAATACATTCGCTCCTTTACTGCTTCTAAATTAGGATAATAGGCTTCAAATAGTTGTAAAAACTCTTCTCCATAACTAGCTAATATGCCAGCAAAATCATAAGCTGGATCTCCAATGCTCGCCCCACCAAAATCTATGACCCCTGAAATATTCTTTTTTGTTGCACTATATAAAATGTTTGTCATGCCAAAGTCCCCATGAACAAGACTAGGAGTAAAGTTAAAATGACTACTTTCATTTAAATATAACTCAAACGATGTTGAGACCTCTTTTCTCGCTACATTTCTCATGAATGGATAAACATGTTCTTTTAATTGGCTATATAAACTATTTATTTCTGAATACATATCAGTACTATCACATTGCATAATACCTTCGAATGTAGATAACGGAATTTCATGCAACTCTTTTAAAAATCTCGCCAATGTGTACGCAAGTTTCTGTAATTGCTTTTCATCATTTATTTCTGTAAAAACATTTTCCCAAAACGGGTCTCCTTCAATCATCTCATAACCTGCAAATACTTTCCCTGGTACTTCATTTTGAAACCCTTGATAACTTGGATTGGGAATTTGAAGCGTAATGAAGGGTCTTATTTTCTCTAGTAACTGTGTTTCTATTCGAAGTTTCTGAATACCTTTTTCATATTTCGGAAACCGGAATACTATATTATCATTTACAATTAACACATCATTATTTTGACCTATTTCATTTATATAAACAGAATTTATTTGCAATTCAGGATACAACCTTTGTAAATACGCAACATACTCATTTTCTTTTCTCATTCTTTCTCTTCTCCCGTTCAAACTATTATTCTCACTTCAAAGTCATAATGACCTGTCTTTCAACAAAACCAAACTGTTCGTACATCTCTTTTGCAAAATTTCCAGCAAATACATTCAAACGAATTTCTGAATAATTCTTTTGTAATTCCTTAATACCAGCCTCCATTAACTTTCTTGACAATTCTTTCCCGCGGTACTCTGGAAAAACATACAATTCGTATATAAACCCTAGTTTTTCATGAGAAAAATAGTCCGTATTTTCCCCTATTAATATCCAACCCATTACAACGTTTTCTTCTTTAACGACTAAATAATACGCTCCCTTTTCTACAATCGGCCTTGTAATTTCAATCGCTTTCTCTGTATTTAAACGACAATTTCCCCTCGTACCTTCAAAAAGCGATTGAGCTGCATATTGTATTATTTCGTCCGTTTCTTCCCGATTTGCCTTTTCTATCATTTTTTACAACTCTCCTCTTTAATAGGCATTAATATCGCTCGTTCAAGATCCTCCGCTTCCATAACAATTGCCATCAATCCCTTTTCTGTACTTGTCTCATGAAGCTCCCCCTTTTCCCAAAACACAGCTTGTCCCGCTTCCACCTTCACTTTTTCTTTATTTGCCCCGCATACATATCCTTCTCCGTCCACAATAAGAAGCAGTTGCGATACAACTGCTTCATGATATCCAATTATTCCATTCTCTTTTAAATGCATAGCACCGATATGTATATTCCCTTGATGGTTTACTATTTTCGACATTATGAAATTAGATTGAAATGCTGTAATTTGCTTTCCTACTTTTTCACTAAAATCAAAGATTTTCACTTCTAGTCCTCCTTATATGTATAAAACCATCCTTACTGTCTGCATCATATGTCCTTCAAAATCTTCTTCAAATTCTTCTAATTGTGCAAAACCTTTCGCTTCATAAAAACGTTTTCCTTTTTCATTCGCTGCTTCTACATGAATGTATAGTTTCCGAATTCCTTTTAATACTGTTAACCCTTTTTGTAATAAAGCACTTCCTATCCCTTTCCCTTGTTGATCTGGTAACAAATAAATTGCTCCTAATTCTGCTTCGTTTTGCAGTCTAACAGGTGAAAAATTTGCAAAGCCAATGACTTCTCCCTCTTCTTCTGCAACGAATAAATGTGTATTCTCAAGACGATATTTCATTTTTTCATCAGAATAAGCCTCGTCTAAAAAACTGTCTTGAATCTCTCTCGGAATAATGCCTTCGTATGTATCATGCCAAGCTATTTTCGCTACTGATTGTACAGCATGAATATCTTCCTGCTTCATTTCTCTAATTACATATGTCATCTCGATGTCTCCATTCTCTTTAAATTATATTCTGCTAATATACGAGAAGAAATGGCAGAACCATTTTCATAATTCACCTTTATTAATTTTAATTTCTCAATTGAAGCTGTTGCATGATCAAATTTTTCATAAATATATTCCATTACGCTTAAAAACTGATTTGTATGTAATCTATTTGCAATCGTACAATGCGGAACCCACTTTCCCGGTACGTAATATGAATTTGGGTTGTCATGAAAATTGTTAAAATAATCATGATAAGAATGATGAAATTTTAACAATGCATCAGTAACAGTCGGTGCTAGAAAGACCGTTCCGTTAGTAGGAAAAGTTCCAATAGAAGGAAAAGTTACTGGATCCATATTTTCTTGAATAGCTACAAACTCCCCTAATTTCTCCTTATACAAATGAACATTTAACTCATTATAATCAGCTAACATAATATGAGGTTCTGCTCCGGCTAATTGATTTGTGCCAATAATATTTGTTAATTCATTTTGCAATTCTGTAATTTTATTAGTAAATACACGATCAAATGTAGCAATAATAGCGTACATATCCCTTCACCCCTTTGTTACACATAGCGCTTCCCATTCTTCACGAATCATTCCCATTCGAATAGAGTCATAGTACGTTCCGTTATAATAACGGCATTTTCGCATTCTACCTTCTAAGCTCATTCCTATTTTCTCCGCTACTTTCATCATACGTTCATTACCAGACCAAGTCGTGAGCCCTACTCTACCAATCTCCATCTTTTCAAATAGTAAATCCCGATATAACGTTAACGCTTCTGTACCGTAACCGCCATTCCAGTAAGCCGGATTATAAATGACAATTCCCATCTCCAACCAACGCGTCGGTTTATACTCCCAATAAAATCCGACCGTCCCTATAACTTGACCGTTATGTTCTATAATTAAATTGTATAGCGGTTCTTCTTTTAAACGAGTTTGCATCTTTTCCTTATAGGCTGAGTATTCTTGCATCGAAAACGGAAAATACGGTGCATCCCATTTTTTCCATTCTGGATTTTCTTCTTTAAACACGAGATTCCATAATGTTTTTATATCTGATTCTTCAATTGTACGAATTGTTACTCTATCCCCTTTTATGATTACGCTTTTCATAATTTCCTCCTACACTCCTCTTTATTTCATATATAATTATAATGTTTTTTCTGAAAAATCAAAACAGATATCGTTTATTATATTGTATAATTTTGTTATAAGATACCAATTATTCATGTAGAAAGCTGGTGATTCAATGAATAATCGATTTAGTATTACTTTATTTCTCACTATTGTTACGGCAAATATTATTCTCTATTTCTTCTTACCATCAAATATTGTTACGAAATGGGACTTCAATGGAACGCCTACATCAACAATGGATAAAGCTACTTTTGTTATCGTAAATATAATTATATGTTCTTTCGTATTCTTTTTATTTTTAGCTTTATCTAAAGCAGCGAGTAATCAGAAATTTCTCCTTTGGATCGGCAATACTATTTTACTATTCTTATTTTTTGTCGATATTGTCATTGCCCTTATCGCTCTTGGCTTTTCACTTCCTCTTGATCATTTTATATTTTTAGGATTAGGGCTTTTATTTATATTAATAGGTTATTTCAGTTCCAAAATTGATACGACTGAATCAACTGTTTCATTGGAATGGAATGATAAGCACCTCGAAAAAAGAGCTTCAAATATTTGTAGTATTTCAATGATAATAGCAGGTATTTTACTAGCGGGGCTTCCATTTATCGTTTCTACTCCTTATAGAGGTTATGCTATACTAACAATTATTTTAGGAATGACGCTTGTCATTTTACCGAGTACGATTTATTTACTTATTAAAGATAGCAAGCAATCTACTTCTTAAAAAAAATAGGAGGTTACATCCCTCCTATTTCAGCTAAATATTTTCTTTTTCGTCTTTTCTATCTCAACTAAAATCCCTTTCTCTATCCAGCCTTCTACTCCATCTTTTTTAATTAAATCATATCCTGAGCAGCTACCATTAATGAGAGAAACAATATCCCCTTTTTTTACGCTTATTTGCGCACAAGATATATCCGTTTTCACTGTGTATTCACCTGAATCAAGTTGCTTAATATATTCATCTTTCACATAAAGTAATGTATTCGTTTCCCTTTGCCTGCATATTGTGTAATCTTGCTTCTTCTCCATAGGCTCTATGTAATAATGTGGATAGGTAACCCCGCCCTGCATTGTTGCATCGGCATGAAAATCTGCTATTACTTCATATTCTGGAAAATAGTCTACATATGTATAAGAAAACTTATCACTTGCACTTGTCCTCTGAATGATAAATGCATTTAATTGTCCTGCCTCTTTAATCGTATTTCCACCGTCAATTGCAATAATCTTTTTTCCCTTATCAATAACAGGATTGTTAGATGGTGCCTTCTCTGAATAGTTTACAACAGGCCAATGACCGACAACTACATACTTATTTGCTTTATGTGATTGATTGAAAAACTCCGGTATTGCTATCGCATTTTTTTGTTCTGTCTCTTTCCAATCTTCTCTATCTTCAAGGCCAGCATGTACAAAGATATAATCCTCCGTTTCAATCGCTGTTGGTAATTCTGTTAGCCACTTTATTTCTTTTGAGAAATGGCTCATTAATTTTGTTTTCAATTCACGGATATCACTTTCTTTATGAACGTTAATATTCAATTGCGCTAGCCATTCATTAAAAATTGTATTTTTTCGCGTACACAAATAATTTATTAAAGCAGGATTTTCATTTACAAGTGCTTCAACTACAACTTCACAATTCCCTTCTATTACATACACATTTGGCTTACTAACTACTAGATCCATCACATAGTTTACGACGCCAATACTATTTCTTCCTTTCTCACAAAGATCGCCATTAATAATTAAATAATCTTCATCTTGAAAATTAACTTTATGTAGTAGTTCCTTAAAAAGGTCTAATTCTCCATGAATATCAGAAATAATGATGACTCTTACATCATTTGGTATAGATAATTTCTTTATTTTTTCCAAGTATAAACGCCCCTAACATTCTCTAAATTCAAGATTCCATTTTAAATTTCTAATATTCGACAAATCATATCGCTAGACCTGTCCCTAGCTCAAATCTGAAAAAGAAAATAGGTTCCATATATTTTTACACACGGAACCTACTTAGTATTATAACTCTTTATAAAAAGAATAGCTTACCTTATTAAAGCCCTCTCTTTCATAAAAACGATGTGCATCAATTCTTGGAAATGCAGATGTAAGTACGATAGAACTGCACCCTTCTTCTTTCCCCCATTTTTCTACATATGACAGCAGAACATTACCATACCCTTTTGATCTATGAGCTTCCGCGGTTACAAGGTCATATACATAAACATGTTTCTCATTATAAAAATTCGTACAAATTGCTACACCAGCTAGACTAACAACTTCATTCTCTTCGTTACGCAGCGAAAATAGTTTATAATTTTCTTCTTTCATTTTTTGAAATAAAGAACTTGCTTCTTCTCTTGAAAGTTTTGTTCGTAATTGCTGTAATACGGGAAATACTTCATGTAAATCAGCTTCTGTTACTACTTCTTTAATATTCATTATGATTCTCCCCTTACTATTTATAAAATTTTCTAAATGTTATATCATCATTATAGAAAGTAACTGCCCTTAACTTAAGTGACAGTTCTATTCTTTTTTATAAGGCCAGTATAAAAAGGAGCGTCTACAAATGGATCTGACTATCCCATTAGTGTTACAAAATAAAACACCTATTTACTTACAAATTTACGAATATATGAAACGAGAAATCTCTCATGGATCACTACGTGCCGGTACACGTCTTCCTTCTCACAGAAATTTAGCTATGCAACTTAATGTGAGTCGTATTACAGTTGAATCCGCTTATCAACAATTACTAGCTGAAGGTTACGTAGAAAGCAAACCGAAACGCGGGATTTTTGTTGCGGAAGTAGATATTGATGTCATTCAAAAGAAACAACAAATTGCGTCAAGCAGTACTAACAATAAAGAAAAAGAACAATATGATTATGATTGTAGTCAAGGACTTATTGATCAAAAAGCTTTTCCCATAACAAACTGGAAAAGAGCGTTACACGAAACTTTATTGCAGTATGAAAATGAATTATTTGCTAAAGAAGATCCACAAGGTGAGCTCGTTCTACGAGAACATATTTCAAAGTATTTATATCATGCTCGCGGGGTACATTCTTCACCTGATCAAATTATTATTGGAGCAGGTACGCAGCCTCTTCTTTGGCTACTCCTTCAACTACTTGGTTCAAAAAAAGAATACGGAATCGAAAATCCTGGATTTCACCGTATACCTGCTATGATTCAAAGTTGTGGCCTTCCTGTTCACCCGATCCCTTTAGACGATAAAGGGATTCATATTTCCGCTTTATGTGAATCCGGTTCCAATGTGGCATATGTCACTCCATCTCATCAATTTCCACTCGGAATCATTATGCCATTATCTAGAAGACTCGAGTTATTAAAATGGGCGAATGATTGTAATGGTTATATTATTGAAGATGATTACGACGGGGAATTTCGCTATATAGGAAAACCTATTCCTTCTTTACAAGGGCTAGATTCAAATGAACGTGTTATTTATATGGGAACTTTCTCGAAATCTTTTTTACCTTCTTTACGAATGGGATATATCGTTTTACCACCTCATCTTTTAAAAGTCTATAAAGAACTTGGTGGTATGTTTAAACAAACTGTCTCTACAATGCAACAACTTACCTTTGCTACCTTTATTCAAAGTGGTGATTGGGAACGTCATATTAACCGAAGTCGTACGTTATATAAAAGAAAACATATTTCTTTAATTAAATCTATTAAAAGCGAAATGGGAAATAACGTGCATATACTCGGTGAACAATCCGGGCTTCATATTGTACTTCACGTTCATAACGGGATGAATGAACAAGAACTTATTCATGCAGCTGCAAAAGAACGTATTAAGTTATACCCTCTCTCCACATATGATTTTGTTTATAATGTGAGGGAGGAGTCATATGTATTGCTCGGTTTTGGCAGTATTCGAGAGGAATGTATTGAAACTGTTGTCAAATTACTGAAAAAAGCGTGGTTCCCTAAATAAAAATAGCTCCACGCAAGTTATACTTACGTGGAGCTATTTTTATGCACTATTTTTCTGATCTCATTGCCCTTCCCGGACGTTTGACACCAGTTGTTTCTGTTGAATAGGAAGCTTCAATAATAGCAGTTGGATCTACAGAGAGAACGAGATCTTTCATTTTCGGATAAATGAAACGGTTTGTAATACAATAAATGATTCTCTTATGTTCTCCTAAAAAACCACCTTCTCCATGTAGATACGTAACGGATAATTGCAATTCTTTCATAAGTAGATCGCCTATTTCTTTATTTTTACCAGAAATAATCATAACGCTCTTTCCTTGATTAATGCCATCTAATATGAAATCAATCATCTTCGTAACAATATAGAAAATTGCTAATGAGAACATCGCTTGTTCAATTGAAAACAAAATGGCAACAAAGATGAAAATAACCGCATTTACAGCAAGTAAAAATGTACTAATCGGCACTTTAAAATGTTTATTCATCCAAACAGCTAACATTTCTGATCCATCAATTGCTCCGCCCATTTTTACTACAATTCCTACACCAACACCAAATAGAACTCCTCCATAAAGAACAATTAACAATTCAGAAGTTGTAATTGCTGGAAATGGTTTCAAATAAATCAATCCGAGTGTTGTCACAACATTTGCATAGGACGTACGGATAAAGAACTTCTTTCCCATTACTTTTGCAGTAAATAATAAAATCGGGATATTAATCCCCAAGAACACTCCATAAAGCGGCAATCCTGCAACTTTATTCGCCATAATAGCAATGGCTGTTACCCCGCCATCTACTAATCCATTAGGCGCTAAAATAAGCTCTAATGAACCTGCTACAATAATTGAGCCAATTGTTAATAATACGTATTCAAATACTTTCTTCATTCATTACCCCCAAAACTTATATATTTTCTTAGTATTATTTTAACGTAATTTCTCTACTAATACAAAGATATCAGTTTATATACACAAAAGTTTCACCTTTATAGTGATTTTTATGTAATTTTTTATTGAAACACACTTACCCATTGTAGTAAGTGTGCCTCAAACATTTATTTAAGTTTCAAGTACGAATTCATTTTCATTTTAAATATTTCATCAACTGCCCTTTTATATCCACCAGCCTTTCGAAGTGACTCTCCAACTTTACGACTATTTTCCTTAAACGTTACATCATTCATCACTTTCTTTACAGACTCTCGTAACAATTCAGAAGTGAGTTCTTTACGATTTAGCCTTATTCCAGCCCCTACTTCATTTACTCGTTTCGCAACTAAAGGCTGATCTCCTGTTACCGGAATTACAACTAATGGGACACCGTAATACAGTGCTTCACTCGAACTATTCATACCACCGTGTGTCACGAATACATCAGCATGCTGTAATACTTCTAATTGTGGCACATAATTATACACCTTAAAGTTATCCGGAATGTTTTCAAATTGACTTATATTTATCTTCTTACCAACAACTAATACGACTGTCGCTTCTACATCTTTAAAAGCTTCAAAACATTTTTCATATAGCTCAGGTTGTTCATTGAAAACTGTTCCCATAGAAATGAAAATCACTTTTTCATCTTTTAAATGTTCAATAGGAAAGCTACCTACTTCTTTTCGAGTAGCAATTGATGGACCGACAAACTTATATGATTCATCAAATACATCTGAACGCGGCTGATATTCTTTTGAAGTATACACAATCGTAATATCACCAGGATGGTTCATAATATCATACATACTAGTACACTTCATTCCATACTGCTTATTCCATTTTTCCATTCCCGCTAAACAAGATTGATACAATGGATTCATTTCATCTACTTCTCTTGATTCATGTTCATCGTTAAAAGTAATGTACTGATTAAAAGCAAACGTTGTACAAGAAGAAACACTAGGTAATTGTAAAACATTGGCTATAATACGTCCTACTGGAAAATGATTATCATATATCAAATAATCGTACTTTTCCCCTTTTGTTTCTTCTACAATTTGAGTAACAATACGTTCTGATGCTTCCATCATATGAGACAGCATCGTCAAAGGACTCCCACCTTCATTTACTCGCTCCATAATATTAATTTGAGAGAGAAAATTCTCAAACTCTCGGAATTGTGCACCTGTTGCTTCAATCTTCTTTCTAAAATCTTCAATACAATACGAAACAACTGTCTCCCCTCGCCGAATTAACTCACTTACAATAGCTAAAGTCGGATTTATATGACCTTCTCCAGGGAAATTTATTACGAGTACGTTTGCCATCATATTCTCTCCTATCTAATATTATTAATAATTAATTATATTAATTAATTTAAAACTATTATAAAGGAATCTATTCTATTTCTTCACATTTTTCTCTTCATTTTATTATTGAGAAATATTTTTCATAACCTACGTTATCCCCCTATTGAAAGTGTGCTTAACTCTTCATTTACTGAAAAATATGAGATTTATATTTGGGTATTTTTACAGATTTATCATCAAAACATTATTTTGATAATTCATACAAAAGTAGAAAAATATAATTTCCAAACTGATTTCTCACCGTAAATTTATTTAAATTCTATGTTGTCCCTATCATTATCCACTTGCAACATATTCTGTTATATAATAAATTTATCGAATTTACAGAAAAAGGAGCAATTTCATGCTACAACAACTATTCGCTTCACCTATTTTATCTATTCAAACTTTACACCCAGGTTATGAAGAACATGCAAGCGATGTGTTTCTTGTTAAAACAGCATTTGAAGAAGTTATTGTTCGTTCCTCAAAAATGACTGAAGAACCAAATAATGATTTTTGGTGGGGATGTAAAAACCTTTTTGGAACCGATCCAAGGAACGTACATCATTTAGAGCATATACACGAATTATTGAAAAAGCATACTAACTTGCCCATCCCCACTATTTTGCAAAAACATGTTTTAAATGGCCGGAAGTATGTTAGTGTCGAAAAACTAACAGGAAGTACGCTCCAATCCTTTATCGGACAATCTGATTCAATTTTATTCAGCCTTGGAAAAGGACTAGCAGAAATTCATTCGTTTCAAGCAAAGTTTATAGGAAACCCATCAGGTACTTTCCAAGTTCCACTAGAAGAATGTAAGTCTCACATATTAAAAGTCAGTAAAGAACTTGTAAATAGATTTTATTCCAATAATGCGAGCATCCGTAACGCATTTCCTACTTTTGAACAACAACTTTCTTCCTTACCGGTACCAAAGGAAGCTACGCTCGTTTTAATTGATATGGACCCTACTCAGTTTTTATCAGATGGTACAACTATTACAGGTTTAGTAGATACAGAAGCTTATGCAGTTGCTCCCCGAGAATTTGATTTTATCGGCTTAGAATATGTATTTACAAAAAAGGAAGCTCATGCTTTTAAACAAGGTTATGAAACCATCATGCCTATTCCTAATCTTGTAGAATGTAGACGTCCTTATCGATATTTGTACCGTTTATTATCTGTTCAGGGCAGTGTGGAATTAGAAAAGTGGCTAAGTCATCCATCCTATTTTTAAATTCGAAGGTGAGAGGTTATGAAATGGAAATTCAGAAAAAGTGTTCTTTAACAGAATGTGAAATACAACAAATGAAAGATTTAGCTCATATTTGCGGGCAACACGATCAAATTGATTACTCGTCAGATTTACATGTAAACTTTTTAACTGCTCGTAATAAAGAAGAGATACATGACTTTTTACTCTATGACGATACTCAATTAGTCGGTGCATTAAGTATGTATGACTTTGAAAGACCTACCAAACTTGAGTTAATAGGCTTTGTTCATCCGAACTATAGGAAACAATATATAGGTACTACTCTTTTACAAACCGCAATGAAAGAAATACGATTAAGAGAGGCAGACGAAGCTCTTCTTATTATGAATGGGGCGTCTGCTTCTGGGAAAGCATTTGCAATACATATGAAGCTACCTTATTTATATAGTGAATATAGTATGGAGTTCAAAGCAAATGGAGCGCAAAAAAGAACGAAGAATGCTATACAACTTACTCTTGCATCTTCAAAATCACTGCTTGATCTGATTGAAATTTCTAGTAAAGCGTTTGGAGATTCAGTAGAAAACACCACTACATGGTTACAAAAGATGATGGATTCATCTTCCCATCAAGTTTACAGTGCTCTTATCGATAAAAAAGTGATAGGAACAATTACAGTTTCTAAAGAAGACCAATCTACTACACTATCAGGATTCGCCGTTCACCCTTCTTATCAAGGGAAAGGATACGGTAAAGATATTCTTACGTCCATGATACATACCCTTATTACAAAAGGAGTTTCAACAATTAAATTAGACGTCGAAACGAAAAATAACCATGCTTTAAAATTGTATACACAATGTGGTTTTGAAATGAAAACGAAGTATGATTATTATAATGTAATGAATTTCGAGGTGAATGCATGTGTCTAAAAAACTAATTTATTCTGATTATGATATTTTCGCATCCATTTATAATAAACATTGGGGGCATTATGCTGAACACTCCTATCTACTTTTGGAAAAACTCATTTTACAATATGCACCACCACATTCTCATATTTTAGATCTTTGCTGCGGGACTGGTCACCTTACTAAGAAATTAATTGAGAATCATTTTGTAGTAACTGGTATAGATGGTTCTGCTCAAATGATTGAATACGCACGTCAAAACGCTCCAGACGCAGCCTTTATCGTCGATGATGCTCGCTATTTCAATATAAATGAGCAATTTCAATATGTTATCTCTACTGGCGATAGCTTAAACCATATTTTAAAATTAGATGAATTAAAAAGTGTTTTTCGTAATGTTTATTCTATATTACATAGTGAAGGTACATTCGTATTTGATATGAATATGGAAAAAGGTTTTCTTGAAAACTGGAGCGCTTCCTTTCACATTTCAGAAACGGAATATGTTTGTACAATCGATTCTACATATGATAATGACAATAAAAAAGCAGTCATGAACTTTATACTATTTCAACATGACATAGATAATAATTGGACAAGAAGTGACTTTTCTTTTGAAGAAGCTTGTTATTCCAATGAAGAAATAATTTCTTTGCTAGAATCCGTAGGTTTTAAGGACATTCAATCACACGGTACAAATAGAACATTTTTCATTTGTCAAAAATAAAAAAACTGAATCATAACGATTCAGTTTTTTCTTAGTATATTTACAATAGCAGTCGTTTCATTATTTTCTTTATATACACGTGGAATTCTTCTGTCTAACATACATGTAACTTCATAGTTAATTGTACCTAACATATCCGCTATTTCTTCTACTGCAATGTTTTCTTCGCCTTGTTTACCGTAGAATACTACTTCGTCTCCCACTTGTACTGGCATTGCTTTTGAAACGTCTAACATGAGCTGATCCATACAAACACGACCAATAACAGGTACTCGAACTCCATTTATTAATGCATGCCCTTTATTAGATAACTGACGGTTATAGCCATCAGCATAACCAATCGGTATAGTGGCAATCCATTCTTCACCAGTCGTTACATACGTATTCCCATAACTTACACCGCGATTTTTCTTTGCATGCTTAATATGAGCTACTTTTGATTTTAACGACAACGCAGGCTGCAGAGAAACAACTGAATGATCTACCTCTTTTGAAGGATACATTCCATAAATTCCGATACCGACACGAACCATATTTTGAAATGTATTGCTAAGTTCCATTGATCCTGCACTATTTGAACTATGAATATATGGGATATGAATTCCTAATTCTTTTGCTGTATTGACAGCTTTTTCAAATAAACTTGTTTGCATATTCGTATATGATTTATCGATTTCATCTGCCGTAGAGTAATGTGTAAACATTCCTACTACCTCTACATACTCCATACGTTTTAATTCCTCTAAAAATGGTTTAACCTCTTCTTCTTGTAAACCAATGCGACTCATTCCTGTATCAATTTTCACCTGAATTTGCGCTTTCTTTTGAAGACGGTTTGCGATTTCATTTATACCTTGTAAATCTTCACTTCTATAAACAGTTATCATTACATCATATTGAATTGCTTCTTCCGCAGATGCTACTGACGTATAGCCTAAAATTAAAATCGGCACGTTAATTCCTGCTTCTCTTAACTCTATCGCTTCATCTACAAATGCAACTGCAAGCTGATTTATTCCTGCTTCAATAGCAGCTTTTGCAACTTCAACTGCCCCATGACCATACCCATTCGCTTTTACAGCAGCCATCATTGCAATATTTTCATCATTCACTCGTTTTTTAAATTCTTTTACATTATGTTTTACTGCATTTAAGTCAACTTCAACAATTGTATCTCTTCCATATTTCAAACTCATTGGTCTAACTCCTAACTCAATAATTGCATTCCATTCTATTTCACGTTTCATATGACCTTTTACAATATAATACTTTTCAATATGCTAGTCAAACTACTAGAATTTTCGGAATTTTGAGTACGATATAATACCCTCAAGAAACTATTATATACGTAGAAGAGGAGAATTACAATGTTTGTACAATCTGTATTGCATCAACTTAAAGTTGCTGTTGATACTTCTATTCAAATGCTTAACCGATATAAAGAAGACGAATTAAAAATACAACCAATTCACTCGAAGCGATCATTATTTGAAATGTGTGCACATCTTTCTCTTATTTGCCATGCTGATTTACTCATTTTAAATGGTAGTACGGAAAAAGAGTTACGTACCTTTTATTTAGAACATACACCAGAAACAATTGCGTACATGCAACAAATAATGCTTGAAGGATACAACCTTCTCTCTAAAACATTTCTTTCCTATTCCCATGAAGAATTAGCGGCAGTTATGACTGCCTATTGGGGTGTTTCTTATTCTCGGTTTGAATGGTTACTTGAAATTGTTGCACACTTTTATCATCATCGTGGACAAATACATATTTTATTATGCGAGCACATTAAAGATCCTAACGTACCTTTATTTCAATAAAGGTACGTTAGACGACATAATGCTTTTCTAAGGCAAATAAAATACCACCTTCACTCGCCTTCTTTGTAACGAAATCAGCTCTTGTTTTTAACTCTTCTCCGCCATTCCCCATCGCAATACCTAATCCTACATACTCTAACATCTCAATATCATTGCTACCGTCACCAAAAGCAATGGCTTCTGATTTGCAAATGTTTAGGTGCTCTAATACCTTTTGAATTGCAGTTACCTTCGATACTTTATTATCTTCCAACACATTCATAACATAACCGTGAAAACGTTCAAACGTAAGTGCTGGATATCTTTCAAGAAATTTTTGAGCTTCTATTTCATCTGCATACAGACATAAACAATAGATTTCTTCTGACAAATCCCTGCTTTTTTCTGGATACTTCTCTAAATTCAACGTCTCGCTAAGCGCTTGCATTACACGCTCATTATCCGAAGCTATTCCGTTCATTGCAAAATCCTCGGTAAAATAAGAAATACCGTGACCATGTAATTCTGCAAACTCTGAGATATCATGAACGATTTCACTTGAAAGTACTGATTTATGTAGAACCGTTTCCTCACACTTAATATGTGCACCATTTGCAGAAATAATTGTATGTATGCCCAGCTCTTTAAATTGCGAACATAAGCTATATGGTCTCCCTGTAGTAACAACTACGTGAATCCCTTTTTCTATTAATCTTTGTATTGCTTCTTTTGTGCTCTCATGCATACTTCTATCAATTTCGCTTAAAAGCGTACCGTCAACATCAAAAAATACTACTTTGTACATAGATCTTTACATCCCGTCCAAATGATTCGTATCATTAATGAAATGTACTGTTTTTTGTTCGCCATCCATTTCAATTAAGCTTATTCCCGTATCTCCCATTTTAAAATAATAATCCATTGAAATGGGCATTTTGAAAAACGCACGTAATAGACTATTTATTACACCACCATGTGCAACAATTGCAATTCGGTCATACGTATTCTCTGTCACGATTTTAGAAAAGATGCCTTCTATTCTCATTCGAAACTCAATAAATGACTCCCCATTTTCAAATCGATCATGAAGAAACTGTGGCTCGGGATATTTCTTTGCTTCTTCAAATGAAAGACCTGCTTGCACTCCATTATTGAACTCCATTAATTCCTCTTCTAATTGAATTGGACACCCAATTCCCTCTGCTAACATTTCACCTGTTTCGCGAGCCCGTTTTAATGTACTTGCCCAAATGAAATCTGGCGGGAAATCTGCTTTCACTTTCTGTACAAGTCTTTGCACCTGCTCTCTTCCCTTTTCTGTTAATTCAAAGTCAGCTCGTCCTTCATGTACGTTTAAAATATCAGCTTCTGATTCTCCGTGGCGTATTAGTAGTATTTGCATGTTTCTTCACTCCCCTTTTCTCCTTAAAACCAAGAATAAATTTTAACATATTATTAGAAATTTTCAAAACAACAAAAGCAACCCCCATTCATAAGAGAATGAAAATTGCTTTTATTACTAACTAAATTTCTTTTAAACACTCTTTAGACTTTCCTCCTACTCCCCAATGCGAACTTGGGATTTCATTCACTAAAACACGGACTCGTCCAACATCTACATCCAAGTTTTTCGCGACTACTTCTGTAACATCAAATATTAGATTTTGAATTTGCTCTTGCTTTCTACCTTCTATTATTTGAATTTGTATAATGGGCATTTTTATCTCTCGCTTTACTATTTATTCACAAAACATCGCTACACTTCCCAAATCATCAAATTGTGCAATGATAGAATCTCCAGATTTAAATGCAATCGCTTCAGATAATGCTCCACTTAATACAATATCACCTTTTTTTAATCCTTCATTTTGTAAATCAAGTTTATTTACCGCCCAAGCGATTGCCTCTGCTGGATGTCCCAGCACAGCTGCTCCTGTCCCAGTCGTAGCAATCTTACCGTTCTTTGACATAACCATTCCTACATTTGCTAAATCTATATTCTTAACATCAATCCATTTGCTTCCTAACAAAAATTTTGAAGAGGAACAATTATCTGCTATTACATCAGGTAATGTAAATTTAAAATTCAAATATCTACTATCAATCACCTCTAAAGCTGGCGCAACATATTTTGTTGCCTTTAATACATCATCAGCTGTCACATTCGTTCCTTGTAAATCCTCACCTATTAAAAAAGCAATCTCTGGCTCTACTTTCGGATGAATCAACGTTTCATATTGCAATGGCTCCCATTCGAATGCAAGCATATCATGCAACAAATATCCGTAAATCGCTTCATCAATCCCCATCATTTGTTGTTTTGCCTTACTCGTTAATCCAAGTTTCACACCAACTCTTTTAGAACCTTCGCTCATTTTTTGTTCAATTAAACGTTTTTGCAGTTTATAAGCATCCTCTACTGTTAAATCAGGATGCTTATCCGTTACTTTTACTACTTCTTTTCTTTCCTTTTCAGCTTGAAGTAAATAGTCAATAATTTCTAAATCTGCCCCTTTCACTAAAGCCATATGTTACACCTCCATTTTTATCTTTGCTAATTCTGCAGCTACATCTAAAATCATATCCTCTTGTCCTCCAACTACTTTTCTTTTCCCCAGTTCTATTAAAATATCACGTGTGTCTACCTTAAAGCGTTGTGCCGCCCTTTCAGCATGTAATAAAAAACTAGAGTATACCCCTGCATATCCCATTACTAGACTACTTTTTTGAATTTCTTGTGGTACTGGTAATAAAGGGGCAACTATCTCCTCTGCGACATCCATCATCTTATATAAATCTATATCTAGCTTATATCCCATACGATCCAAAACAGCGAGCAATACTTCTGTTTGGGCATTTCCAGCTCCTGCGCCAAGACATCGTACACTTCCATCAATACGTGTCGCTCCTTCTTCAATTGCAGTAATTGTATTTGCTACTGCAACCGAAAGATTATTATGACCATGGAAACCAATTTCAATATTTAAAGATTGACGCAAAGCACGGATACGTTCACGTACTTCATGAGGCAATAAAGCTCCTGCAGAATCTGTTACATAAACTGCTTCTGCACCATAACTTTCCATAAGCTTTGCTTGTTCTACTAACTTTTCAACCGATGCAGAATGTGCCATCATTAAAAAACCGCACACTTCCATACCTAACTCACGCGCAAATTGAATATGCTGAGCGGAAACATCCGCTTCTGTTACATGTGTTGCTACACGAACTAGTTTCGCACCAATATTTGCAGCTTGCTTTAATTCATGAATCGTTCCAATACCAGGAATTAACAAGACAGCTATTTGAGCTTGCTTACACTCATCTACCGCAGCTTCAATGAGCTTCATTTCATTAACTAATGACTTCCCATATTGTAAAGTAGAGCCACCTAAACCATCTCCATGGCTCACTTCGATATAATGCATACCTGCCTCATCTAATGCCCTTGTTACAGATCGAACTTGCTCTTCTGTAAATTGATGTTTCATTACATGACTTCCATCACGTAAACAAACTTCCGTTATTCTCACTGGTCTTTCACTATTTCGCCTCATTCATTACACCTCTTTTCTTCTCTGAAATGATTTGCTTTGCAAATTCTTCACCTACTTTTAATGCTGCAGCTGTCATAATATCTAAATTACCGGCATAAGGAGGAAAATAATCTCCAGCTCCTTCAACTTCTAAAAATACAGTTACACGATTCCCATCAAACATTGGTTCTTGTTTCAAAGAGTAAGCAGGAACATACGTCCTAACCCGTTCTACCATTTTATGAATTGCTTCATAGATAGAAACCTCATCCATATCCTTAGCTTCACAATAAATCGTATCTCTCATTAATATAGGTGGCTCTGCAGGGTTTAATATAATTATCGCCTTCCCCTTATCAGCCCCACCAACTTCTTCAATTCCACGCTTTGTCGTAATTGTAAATTCATCAATATTTGCTCTTGTACCTGGACCTGCACTTAAACTGGAAATTGTAGCAACGATTTCTGCATATGTAACATTCGCCACCTCATTAATAGCATGAACAATCGGGATTGTTGCTTGTCCCCCGCACGTAATCATATTAACGTTTTTCTTATCTAAAAAATTATTATTTCGAATAGCAGGACAAACAAATGGCCCATATGCAGCCGGTGTTAAGTCAATTACTATTTTTTCAAGCTCTTCTAACGTTTTCGCATGATACCTATGTGCTTTAGCTGAAGTTGCATCAAATACAATATCAGCTAAACTGGGATTATCAATAATCGTCTGTATTCCATTATCAAAAACCTCGTATCCGGCTTCTTTCGCCCTCTTTAAACCATCCGATTCTACATCTATTCCAATCATGGCATTGAGGTCTATGACTTCACTTTTTCTTAATTTATACATTAAATCCGTACCAATATTACCTGATCCAATTATGGCCGCCTTTACTTTCTGCACATCTATCCCACCTTTTCATAACATTTTAACCTATATGAATGTAACTGAAACCGATCCTAGTGAACCGAAGTCAGCTTGAATGCTATCTTTACTATTCACTGAGACTGCACCAGATAACGCCCCTGGTAAAATTAACTCTCCTGCTTTTAATTCAATATTAAATTCATGTATTTTATTAGCTAACCAAGCAATAGCTTGTGCAGGATGCCCTAATGCAGCAGCACCAGCCCCCGTGGCAATTAAACTATTATTTTTATAAAGTGTCATTCCAGTTGTACGTAAATCTACTTTATCGATGCTAGAAAATCTGTTCCCAATTACAACTTTTGCTGACGAGCCATTATCCGCTACTGTATCGACCAATTTTATTTTCCAATCGGAAATACGACTATCAATTATTTCAAGTGTAGGTACAACATACTTCGTTGCCATCAGTACATCAATATATGTAATATTAGGCCCTTTTAAATCTTTCTCTAAAACAAATCCTATTTCTGCTTCTATTTTCGGAGCTACAAAAGAACTTATTGAGATTGTACTTCCATTTTCTATTTTCATGTCATCTAACAAATGTCCATAATCTGGTTCATTTACCCCAAGCGTCTGCTGCATCGCAACACTCGTAAGTCCAACTTTCTTTCCGATTACATAACGCCCTTTCTCCAACTTTCTTTCTACTACTTCAAGTTGAATATTATATGCATCCTCAATAGATAAATTAGCATATCTCTCAGTAAAAGGAGGTATTCCTACACGTGAATCTTCAGCCTGTAATAGCTCATCAGCTAATTCTTTAATTAACAATTGCTCTCACCTCATTTTTAAAAATTTATATATATGTCCAATCCACTACATTGTAACTAGCCCCCACCCATCGACTTATTTTCATAAACATTAAATGAGGGCTCTTTGTAATTAAGTTAAAATATTATCCTTATAATTTCATCGTTACCGTTTTAGCTTCCGTATAAAATTCGAAACTATGACGTCCACCTTCTCTACCAATTCCACTTGCCTTCGAACCGCCAAATGGCGTACGTAAATCTCGGACATACCAGCAATTAATCCATAGTAAACCTGAATCAATTTGTGAAACCACTCGTTGTGCTCGTCTAAGATTATTTGTCCAAACAACTCCAGCTAGTCCATAAATGGAATCATTCGCAATGCGAATTGCATCCTCCTCCGTTTTAAATGGAATAACAACTAGAACTGGACCAAATATCTCTTCCTGCGCTACACGCATACTGTTATCAACATCATATAGAATAGTAGGTTCATAAAAGTTTCCTTCTACTAGACTCTCTACTCTTTTTCCACCATAGGCTAATTTTGCCCCTTCTGAAGTTCCTATTTCTACATAACGATTAACTGTTTCTAAATGAGATTTTGATACAAGCGCTCCCATATCTGTCTCTTCAGAAAGAGGATCTCCAACTTTTATTCTTTTTACAGCCTCTACAAATTTCTCTAAAAACTGTTCATATACACTTTCTTGCACTAGTAATCTTGAACCAGCTAAACAAATTTCTCCTTGATTCCGATAAATAGCTTCAATTGAGCCTTGTACTGCTTCATCTAAATCCGCATCTTCAAATACGATATTCGCTGATTTACCTCCTAGTTCTAATGAAACAGGTATTAAGTTCTCTGATGCATTACGCATAATTGTCTTGCCTGTATTACTTTCTCCAACAAATGAAATTCTTCTAACAGCTGGATGTGTTGTCATTTTTGTCCCAACAGTATTTCCCGGACCTGTAATAATATTAAGTACACCTGGTGGTAGTCCTGCATCATTTGCAATTTCACCAAGCATAACTGCACTTAATGGAGTATAAGAGGCCGGTTTGACAACTACAGTATTACCAGAAGCAAGTGCCGCTGATGCTTTCCATGTCATTTGCATAAATGGCAAATTCCAAGGAATGATTAAACTTGTCACTCCCGCAGGAGCATACTTTGCATATGACATAAAATTATGTTTGTCATAGTGCTCGTGCACCATATATTTAGCCATTTCAGCAAAGAAGCGAAAATTATGAGCCGAACGTGGTATATCGAATCCTTTACTTTCTTTAATTGGCTTTCCCACATCCAGAGTTTCTATATAAGCTAGCTCATCCACTCTTTCCATAATCAAATCCGACATTTTGCATAAAATATTTGATCGCTCTTCCACAGGCATTTTACTCCAAATACCGCTTTTAAATGTACGTTCTGCCACATCAATTGCTCTTTTGGTGTCCTCTTCATTTGCCTTTGCAATAGATGCAAGCTTTCTATTCGTTGCTGGATTGAACGTATCAAACGTTTCACCACATACAGAATCCACATACTGTCCATCAATAAACAATTTCGCATCTTTCACTTTCAGTTTGTCCGCTAATAATTCTTTGTTCACCTTCTTTACCTCCTACTCCTCAATTTCTAAAACCATCTCAATTTCAATTGTTGTATTATTAGGTAACTGAGCCATACCGACTGCTGAGCGAGCATGTTTCCCCTTTTCTCCAAATATATCTACTAATACATCCGATGCACCGTTCATTACTTTTGGCTGATTAATAAAGTCTTCCGTACTATTTACAAAACCAAGTATTTTTACAATTCGTTTTACCTTATTTAAATCACCTAGTTCATTTCTCACAACACTTAACAAATTCAACATCGATTGCCTTGCCGCTTTATACCCTTCATCAATTGAAATATCTTTTCCTAATTTCCCGTGATACTCATCTACACCTTGTCCAGCAGTAAATAATAAGTTACCTACTCTTACACAACTAACATAATTTCCAACTGCCGGGCGAATAGCTGGTAGTGTAATTCCCAACTCACTTAGTTTATCCTCAGGTGTTTGTACTCTCTGCATATGCTACACCTCGTTTTTTTATATCAATATTTAAAAATTCCGCAGCATTTCCCCCAAGCATCGCTGCTTTTTGTTCCTCTGATAAACTGGCTGTTTCATCAATCACTTTACCCGGATCAACTTCTCGCAATAAAAATGGATAATCTGAACCCATGAAAATCTTTTCATGCCCAAACCTTTCAATCATATATTTCAAATTAATAGGATCATAATTTAAAGAATCAAAATAAAATTTCTTTGCATAATAACTAGGAGGATGCGTAGTCAATCGTAAATGCGGCCATACTTTCCAGCCTTGATCTAACCTTGGCAAAATATATGGGAAAGAGCCGCCGCCATGCGCAAAACAAACCTTTAGCAGTGGAAACTTCTCCATTATTCCACTCCATACTAATGTAGCTGCCGCAAGTGCCGTTTCACTCGGCATCCCAACTGTATACATAAAATTATGATGTGGCATTCTATCACGCCCTAATGTTTCCCATGGATGAATAAAAATCGGAACTTGCCATTTTTCAGCCATTCGAAAAAATTCAATAAACGATGGGTCATCTAAATTTTTTCCATTTACGTTTGTACCAATTTCAATACCATGTAAATTTAATTCCGTTATACAACGCTCCATTTCACGAATCGCAGTTTCTCCATCTTGCATCGGAACCGTTCCTAACCCTACAAAACGATCTGGATATGCTAAAACTGTTTCTGCAATAAAATCATTTTGAATACGTGCCATACTTTCGGCTTCCTCTGGTTTTGCCCAATACGAAAATGTAACGGGGATTGGTGATAGAACTTGAATATCAACACCTTCACGATCCATATCTTCAATTCTTTTCTTAGGACACCATACTTGGTCTGTCACGTCTCGAAAATTTTTACCTCCAACCATAATACTTGCACCACATGTACAAGTCCGATTTAATATCGGCCAACGACCGCCACCAAACTTCTCTTCAAAATCTGGAAAAGTTTCAGGAATAATATGTGTATGAAAATCTATTCGCACTTCCATTCCTCCACTTCCTCTGGCATAATATGACCGCAGTTTTTACACGCTCGAATTTCTTTATTTGAATTAAAACTATGAATTGCTTCTTTTACTTGTTTTTCAATATCACTTAATTGGACGCGTACACGATGCATTTCATGATTACACTCATCACAGAACCAAACGAAATCCTCAAGTTCTCCTTGGCTACGTTTTCTTTCAATTACAAGCCCATATGTGTTAGCAACGCGATGTGGTGAATGCGGTACCATAGCTGGGAGCATAAATACATCCCCTTCTTTTACTGTGACGACTTCCCGCTTCCCTTCTTCTGTAATACATTCCACATAACATTCACCTTTAATTTGATAGAAAAATTCATCTGAAGGATCTACATGGAAATCACGTCTTCTATTTGGACCACCTAATATCATGGCGATAAACTCTGAATCTTGCCAAATAACTTTGTTATTTACTGGTGGCTTCAATAACTCCTTATTCTCATCAATCCATTTTAGTAAATTAAAAGATTGCAATGTTTTAGACATACTATTTCCTCCTTATAATTCCTTTTTATTTATATCGTTTTAAAAGACCAACCGAGTAAAGAACTAGACTTTTGCAAATCCCCATGATAGATATAATCTCTAATTCTCGTTGAAGATATTCGCTCACCTTCATCACAGCAAACATCTTTCACTATAGAAAGGTTGAATTGTTCTCTTAGTAGCTCAATATTTCCCTCACGATTTTTTCCAAACCTAAAATCTTGACCAATAAAAATTTCTACAGGGCTTAACCTTTTTATATCTTGAATAAAGCAACTCGCACTTTTTGTTATATAAGACTCATCAAACCGAATTACAATCACATGTTCAACACCAAGGTTTTGAATACGTTTCACTTTCTCATCAATAGTCGTTAATACTTGCGCTCCTTGAAAATATGAGCGTGGTGGTGGATCAAATGTGTACACAACATTTGTTATCTTTAATGCTTTTGCCTTCTCAACCGCATTTTTAATTACGGCTTGATGACCTTTATGCACACCATCAAATGCTCCAATTGAAACAATAGATTCCGTTAATTCAGGTATACACTGCTCATGTATATAAATGATACTCATCTCTTTTCTTCTAAAGTTAAATTTCCAAATAACCAAATTCCTTTGAAATCAAATTTGCCGTATTCATCACACTTTGAATTATGATTTCACGGTTACTTCCTTGCATATACGATATAGGTCCAACAATATTAAGTGCCGCAATAGTTCTCCCAGTATAAGATCGAATAGGAGCTGCAATTCCATACAGTCCATGCTCATTTTCGTTATCACTAATTGAATAACCTTGCTTACGAATTTTCTGTAACTCTGTTTGGAATTGTTTGACACATGTAATGGTATTGGGTGCTCGTCGTAAAAGCCCTTTTTCTGAAGTATATTCTAAGGGTGATGAATGAAATGAAAGCAGCACTTTCCCTGTGCTTGTACAATATGCAGGTTCTCTTGATCCAACATGTGTTGAAATTTGAACGGACTCCTTCGATGAAACTTTCAATATAAATACAACATCACCACGGTCAAACATACCGATATGCACAGTACCACTAAAATTTCTTACTAGCTCTTCAACAAGCGGAATCGCTCCACTATATATCTCTTGCTGAAACATGACTTGATTTCCCCACTCTAACAATTTCCAACCTAATCTATATTTTCTTTGCTCATCTTGTATGAGCATTCCTTCTGCACACAACGTACGAACAAGATGGTGAACCGTACTTGCATTCATATTTAGCTTTTCCGCTATTTCCGAATTACCTAGCACAGGCTCATCACTTGTGAAACAATTTAGAATTTTGCAAATTTTACCGATGGAAGCAATCAAATCATATACCTCCCCTATTCCAGTTACAGTTCTCACGTTCTAGATATTGTTAAAAATATAAGAAGAATTACATCCTAACAGTAAAATTCTTTCTATCATCTATTGCTCCTTCCTTTTCCAAACAAAAATGTAAGCGCAAACATTTTTATTTAACTTAAGGCCCCTTCAGATGAACTCGATTGCAACGCATTGTTCACAAGTGAAAAAGTTTGTTGTTTTTTGTACGCATTATAAAACATTCCCATTTTACGCACCGGATCTCCAGAATAATAACGCTCATATTGTAATAACCGTTGTCCAAAAGCCTCACCACATAAGTCCCATGCTAATTTAAACAAACGAACCCGTTCCTCAGAGGATACTCCTTCACGCCCGATATAATACTTTTGCATATCATCATGAATCTCGGGGTTCATAAAATCAGCACCTGTCGGTGACATTAATAATCCACCCGCACCTATAGTTTGAATAATCTCAATAGCCCGCGGATACATCTTAGGTAATAAACTGCGTATCGTATCAAGCGGTAACCTCGCAGGAATAACTTCTCCATATGAATTCGTTTCATACTCATATTCAGCTACTTGCAGGAGAGCACGTATCGTTTCAACATCTTGCATAAGCTCTGCTAGCTGGTTTTGTACATTTAAAAAACCATCTACTCCAATCGAATCTGCTAATTTCATAGCTACTTCAGCTGCAAAAGATAGTTTTACTAACCCTCTTACCCCAGATTGATGTGCTGGTTGATGACCAATTCCGGTTTTAGGATACAATTGATTCCCAGCTTCCACACTTTGATAAATAAATACTTTATCCCACGGGATAAACACATTATGAAATACTAGTAATGCATCCATTTCCTCAAACCTTGATGCGAGTGGATGATCAAATAAAGATCGTTTTCCATCTTGCATTGGCTCACGACATAGAATTCTTAGACCTGGTGCGTCAATTGGAACTGCAAAAGAAATTGCATGACGTTCATCACCTGGCTTAAAACTTGGATAGGAATATATTATTACCTCATCCGTAATCGGCGCCAGTGTCGCTAACATTTTAGCACCACTAACATACATTCCTTCCGCTGTTTCACTTACTACCCCTAAATGCATTGTTTCATCTTCTTGTTGATGGGAGGCCTTACTCCGATCATTTTGCGGATTAATAATTGCGTGTGTTAAAAACAAATCATTATCCCTTATATGTTTATAATAATTTTTTATATTCGCTCCCCATTCTGGATTAAACTTCTCAAAAAACCACGAATTACTTGCCATTGAAGTAACCGTTACATTTAAAAAATCAGGTGTTCTACCCATTAAACCATAAGTGGCTTTTGCCCACACTTCAAATAATTCGCGGCGTACTTTTAAATCCTCATAATTTCTCGGTACTAAAAATGCATTTGATACCCTTTCTCCTGTCTCTTCGCATATATGAGTAATCTTATCTTGATATTCTGGATTGTGCTGCATATCATATAAGTTCGCAATTTGTATAATTGGTTCACGAAAAACATCTTCATTTACTACATCCGTTACTTTTCTTCCTCCAATCCAAATTTCAGGATTTCTTTTTCGCAACCCTTCAATATACTGTTCCCCTGTTCTAATTGCCATTCTTTCCCCTCCAATTTCCAATAATAATATACTAAAAAGTTTAGAAATTTTACCAGATGACTGAATTTTCAATCATTATATCAATTCTATTTCTTACAGATTCTCCTTTATTTCATATTATGAAATCTTAAAAATTTTTTAGTGTAAATGAGTAAGGAACGGTCCCCCGTCCCTTACTCATTTAATTTATAAATTAAAAAATGATAAAAAATAAAAAGAGAAACGGCATCCCATTTCTCTTTTTCACTCTTATTGTTCTTTTTCTGTATTATTTAAAGGCAGTTTCTTCGCTTGTTTTTCTTTAAAGATTTCACCAATTGCCCCGAGAGTACCAAGTGTTTCAATTGCATTAGATGGAATAAAGACTTTATTTGCTGGCCCTTTCGCAACTTCAGCTAATGATTCAAATGATTTGTAAGCAAGTATACGTTCATCTAAATTCGCCTCGCGAAGTAATTCAATTCGATTTTGTTCTGCTTTTGCAATTTCCTCAATCGCTCTTGCTTCCCCTTGCGCTTCTAATTCTTTTGCTTCTTTAATACCTTCTGCTTCTCGAATACGCGCTTCTTTATCCCCTTCAGCCATTAAGATTTTACTTTGCTTTTCCCCTTCAGCACGAAGGACTTTATCTTGTTTTGCAGCTTCAGCTTCTAATATGATCGCACGTTTATTACGCTCTGCTTTCATTTGTTTTTCCATTGATGCTTGCACATCTTTCGGCGGATTAATATCGACAACTTCAACACGTTCAATGCGAACGCCCCATTTTTCTGTAGCTTCATCAAGTGCTAAGCGAATTTCTGTTGAAATTTTTTCACGACCAGATAACGTTTCATCCAGTTCCATTTTACCAATGATTTGACGCATCGTTGCTGAAGTAATGTTACGTACACCGTATTCATAGTTCGAAATACCATATGTCGCAAGTTCCGGTTCAACGACTTGATAGAAAATAATTGTATCAATTTCCACTTGTACATTATCTTTCGTAATTACTTTCTGCGGTGGTACATTCGTTTGTTGAATACGCAAGTCGTGATATACGCGAACGCGATCCACAATCGGAATTAATAAATTTAATCCCGGCTGCATAACCCGCTGAAACTTACCAAATCTTTCAATGACTCCAACTTTTTGCTGTGGAATAATTTTAATTGTTAATGCGATAAATGTAACAACAATTAGTGCAAAAATAATCGTTAACGTTAATGCTACCATATTTATTCACTCTCCTTTTTCACTTGTAATATAGTACTATTTCTCTTTATAACAACAACTTTTTCTCCAGTATCAATTGGAGCATCTGCAACAGCTGTCCAAGTATCTCCATTCACCTTCACAATACCGTTCGTTTCATTTGTAATCGCTTGCATAACAATCCCTTTTTTACCGACTAACATATCTACTGTATCAGTAAAACCTTTTGCTTCTCGAAAGTTTTTTGATATTCTTTTCGTAAAGAAAGTCAACGTTAAACTTACAATCGCACCAGCAACAACTTGTAATAGTAGTGCTTCAGGAGCAAACAAAGCAATAAGACCTCCGACAACAGCTCCAATTCCAAGCCAAAGCATGTAAAATGTAATCGACAGCATTTCCGCAATAAATAAAATACCAGCTATTATAAACCAAATTACCCAAGCAGCCATTTGCAACCCTCACTTTCTTTCTCATTTTCTATATGTATATGAAGAAAAGAATGGTTTATCCGCCCTTTCTCATACGTGGGCGCTTACTACAAGCTATTGTACATTTTCACTGTTACAATGAGTATTATTAAAATACTATATTAATATATTCTTCATTATACATGAAAATCCCTTTCAAAAAGTGACAAAAAATTTAATTCTTTCAAAATTTATTTTTCAAATTATAATGATTATAACTACTGTCATATTTTCCCCAGAAAGGGTGTGTACTTATTGCAAAAACGTTCATTGACTTACTATTTAGGATCGAAAATATGCATTACTCTCGCTGACATCGTATACGTAATGATTATTACAACTCATATGTATATCACAACGAAATCAGCTACATTAACTGCTCTTTTTCCATTATTACAAGTCATAACTAATCTTATAGCAAATACATCTGCACCACTTATAATGAATCGTTTTCCATCTTATTCATTACTGTTTACACTACAATGGATAAAAACTGCTCTATTATTTTTATTCATGATATTATTCCCGGTCCTTTCCACAAACATTGTAGTACTATTCATTTTCATTTTTTTCATTTCATTATGTAGTGGCTGGAGCGCTCCATTACTATACGGTATTCTTCCGCGCCTTACACCGAAAGAAAAATTAGTAAAAGTAAATAGTATTTTTTCCTTTTCCACACAAATTGCACAAGCCGCTGCTTATTCATTTACAAGTATTATTGTTCTTCTCGTCGGCGCTACTACTACACTTATGATGAATAACATATTGATGATTTTCGGATGTGTTGCACTACACTTTTCATTACGATCCATACATACTGAACGAGTAATAGAGCCTTCTTCTTCAAAAGGTGATACTTTATTGGAAGGTTGGAAGCTCTTATTTCAAAACCCTTCCCTCCGTACTGTTACATGTATGGACTTAATTGAAACTTTTGCAGGGACGATATGGATCGGTGCTATTACGATGGCTTATGTAACAACTGTCCTTCATAAAGGAGAAGAATGGTGGGGATTTATTAATACAAGTTATTATGTTGGGACGTTAATTGGCGGTCTATTAGCGTGGAAAATGAGTACATACATTCAAAACAATTTAATACGCTCTATGGCGATAGGCTCTCTTCTGTTTAGTATTCTTACATTTTTATATGGTATAACAAGTAGCGGATTTATTGCGCTGTTCCTATGCATTCTAATGGGCCCATGTTACCAAATTAGAGATATTTCTCAAACAACTGTTTTACAATCCAGCGTCGCTCCATCTTTATTATCAAAGATGTATACAGCTCACGGCGCTCTT
Organism: Bacillus sp. FSL W8-0519; assembly: GCF_038005585.1. Lineage (NCBI taxonomy): Bacteria > Bacillati > Bacillota > Bacilli > Caryophanales > Bacillaceae > Bacillus > Bacillus sp. FSL W8-0519. Next base: position 2,012,311 of record NZ_JBBOTL010000001.1, on the reverse strand, counting down.
CTCTCAACAGCTTCTGGCCTTTCTATGCTGAGTGTTGGCATTATTACCGATTTGTTCGGTGTTCGTACGATCTATATTCTCGCTTCAATCCTTATATTGTGCTCTGCTTGTTTATCATTTAACTTATTAAAATATGATAAGACAAAGCAAAAAAACATGTCACTTTAATGAACAAAATAAATAGGACAGGATTTCCTGCCCTATTTATTTTATTTATGATAAGTTAGGAGATTTCCGATGCTTTGTCGCTTGTTCAAAAGCGTATGCGAGTTTAATTAAAGTCCCCTCACGAAAAGCAGTGCTTGCAAGCGTAATTCCAAATGGTCTCCCGTTATCCATATATCCCGCAGGTATTGCTATAGACGGATAACCTGCTTTCGCACATATAGTGGAGCCTATATAAGAAGGAAACAGAATCGCATCAAGATTATATTTTTCCAGTGCAAAATCAATGCCTTGTTCTTGTGAAAAATATATATCTTCTAATCTTGCATTTAAATATTGTGGATTTCTTAACGTATTAGGAAAATCTTTTCTTCTTTCTAACTTAGTTTGTCCATATCTCAGAGCTCTTTCTGCTATGTTTTCATTAAACTCCATTAACTCTGAAATAGAATGCACTGGTATAGTAGAAGGCAATTTCGAAAGATAGTTATCTAAACTATGCTTTAATTCATAAAGCGATACACCCCAGCTCCATTCTCTATGAAAAGACGGAATATTAATATCCTCTACTACTGTCGCTCCCTCAATACGCAATACTTCAATCGTTTCCTTAAACAATTTTTCATCATACTCACCAGTTTCATAATACTCTTTTGGTGCATTGCTATATACACCAATTTTCGCTCCATTTAAACCATTAACATCAAGGTATTTTGTATAATCATGCTCTGCTATCCCTTCACTTTTATAAGTGGCTACATCTTTCTCATCTACCCCAGTTAAACTCCCTAACAAAATAGCCGCATCTGTTACCGTTCTAGCAAATGGTCCTGCTGTATCTTGCGAATACGTAAATGGAATAGTACCTCTACGACTAATTAAACCAACAGTCGGTTTAATACCGACTACAGAGTTTTGAACAGCTGGACTCAAAATAGAACCATCCGTTTCTGTTCCAACCGATATTACTGTAAAGTTAGCAGCAACTGCTATGGCAGATCCTGTACTTGAGCCACCAACAAACATATCATCCTCACCCGTACCGTAAGGGTTTATTGTTTGCCCACCTCTTGCACTATATCCAGCCCACATTTCAAATGACATTGCATTTGCTAATTCTGTCATATTTGTTTTCCCTATTATCACTGCTCCTGCTTCTCGCAGCTTCGTAACGAGAAATGCATCTTCACTACTTATATGTTGTTCTAACGCAATCGTACCTGCACTTGTATGCATAGAGTCATTCGTTTCAATATTGTCCTTAAGTAAAACAGGTATACCATGTAATGGACCTCTTTTACCTTTAATCTTTCTTTCATAATCTAACGCTTCAGCAATAAAGATGGCGTCTGGATTGATTTCTAAAATAGAATTAATTTCCGGTCCATCTTGATCATACTTTGCGATTCTATGAAGGTAATACATAACTAGTTCTTTTGAAGTTAACTTTCCATCTTCCATCGCTCTTTGTATATCATGAATTGTTAATTCTTTTTGTAGTAGTGTATTGAACTGAATCTCCATTTTCATTCTCCTTCTATAAACCTTTATTGATAGCATATCTCTATTACTTTTTCATTTTCTCCGCTCCTCACATATACAACTACAATCCCTCTATAAGAATTCAACTTACCGATGTAAAAACCTTTTATTTCCTGAAAAATAAAAAAAGTCTGAAACGATTTCACCTTCGCCTCAGACCCTATTATTACTGCACGTATACCTCATCTAACAAATGTAAAAACTCACCTTGTTTCCCCGCTAATTCAGGGCATTTTGCAATATCAATCCATTCATAGCAAAATACTAACCCTTCATCTTCCTCACCGGCACTTACAATATGTTCCCAACGATCTTTTACATCTGTTAGTAATGTTACGTGAAAGAAATGGCGTTTTTCATATTCCTTTTTTTCTCTCACATGTATGATGTAATCAGCTAGGAATCGTTCTATGCATAAATGACGTAACCCAGACTCTTCTTGTACTTCACGTAAAATCGCTGCTTCTAGCGTTTCCCCTTCGTCAACCGTTCCCCCTGGCACTTGTATACCAGCTTCAGGTATATCACGATGTTTAAAAACAAGCAGTTGCATAACTCCTTCTTTTTCTCTTGTCACATATGCGTGTACTTTTTTCTTATATAACACCGTCATAATCCCTCTCTCCCCTCAATTGTTCACTGCGCTACTTCTTCAAGTGTTAGTTGATTTTCATATAAATATGTAGCTTGTGGATTTCCCACATACCTCACGTGCCATGGTTCAAATCGATAGCCCGTAATCGATTCTTTCTCTTTTGTATATCGGATGACAAAACCAAATTTATGGGCATTTTCAGAAAGCCACTGCCCTTCTTTCGTTTCACCAAAAACTGTCTCTAACTGAAACTTAGCAGATTGTGATGTGATATCCATAGCTAGTCCTGTTTGATGTTCACTCGTTCCAGGAACTGCACTCGACATTGCCGTTTTGGCTTCTCCATCTTGTTTTTTATACATTGTATTTAACGCTTTTTGCCGATCAAAAGATCTAAATCCAGAGACTGCAAATAAGAAAACACGCTCCTTATCCGCTTGCTGAAACATTTCCTCAAGCGCACCGGCCGCCTCTTTCCTCATTTTTTTCTTTTCTTGATCACCTTCACTAGAATAGCGCACTTTCGGAATAACTAAATCTGGCGGTCTATACCCGTCTGGTAAACGCCTACTTTTATTCACAAGCACAAGCATTGAATTCGGATTACTAATTACCGCAATATCTCCATCCATATTCGCAATCGTTTCTTTCGCTTTCGGAAATATGTTATTTACATTCACCTCGCGCGCTTGCTTATCCTTATACATTTTATAATTGATTCCCGCTACTCCAACAATGAGTATCGCCGCTACGATACCAAGTAGTATCCATCTTTTTTTCATATAACGACCTCTTATTTTAATAATTTGGCCATTTCATACTCATCGATGTTCTCTCCATCGATAATAAGAGCAGCTCTTTTGACACCTTCTTTCTCAAATCCAGCTTTTTTATATAGTGCCTGAGCTCTTGTATTGTGGGCCATTACCGTTAATTCTAAACGCCATACATCATGTAATCTTGCCCACTTCTCGACCTCTTTAAACAATCTAGTCCCAATACCTCGCCCGCTATACTCTTGCAAAATCCCAATTACAATACTTGCTACATGTCTCTTTCTTTGAATATGATTTCCATTCACTAAAATAAACCCTACTATTCTCTCTTCTTCAACTGCTACCAATATTGTTGCATATTTATTTTCTACAAAACGCTGAATCATTTGCTCTTGTTGCTCGGCTGTGAATTTCCTTTCTCCTGGTTCATACAACATAAATTTTGTTTCTTCATCTAATTGCTTACTTAATTGCAAAAATGATGCTGCATCTTCTACTTTGATTTCCCTAATCACTTCAATCACCCTACCAATTTCATAATAAAAAGCTTTCCTTGTAAAAAGATTTTCTCTACTTTCCCGAAAATCCCTTTGTAAATCTCCCAGTATAATTTGACAAATTTCGATTTTACTATAACATCGACAAATTATGTCTATTCTGTGACGCATCATTAATTACAAAAAAACGCAAGCTTTACATTACACTCACGTTTTTTCAGACTCTCGCATTCATTTCTGTTTCACTTTATCCATTCACTTTTTCTGCCTGCCAGAAATATTCACCAAACGCTTTAGCTAGCGCATCAATCGATCGATTTAGTTCTTCCTCTGTATTATCCACGCCACCAACTTCAATTAATATCGCTTGTCCTGACAAATCTTGATTGTAGACACCATTTCCTGTTTGGAATCCTTTTTGAATGACACCACGACTAACGCCTGGATATTTCTTACTAATCGTCTCATGTAAAGCCGTTGCTAATTGCAAGTTTTTTTCATAGTTTTTGTTACCTTTCCCTACTACAAACGCAAGCTTCGCATATGATTTATCACCGATTATTTTTGTCGTGACATTTTTCCGAGCACTATCACGATGTAAATCAAAGAAGTATTGTAATTCTTTATTGCCGGCCATTGCTTCTTGTACAATTTCCCGTGACATTTTATATGAACTATTACTATTTAACCCTTTACTAATCAACTTTTGACCAACATCAGTCTTGTCGTTAGTTGCTCCGATTCCTTCATTTGCTAATTGTTCACGAAATCGGTCGCCGACTATTGAAATATTCGTTACGGAACTTGTGGCTTTATTCGGATTTGGATCATTTGTTAAATTCAATAATGGCAAATAAGATTCCCAGCTATGCGAATGATAAATAAATGCAACTTGTCGTTTTCCTGTCGTTTGAGCTGGTTGCTTTTTCTCTTTATTCGTATCCGGCTTTTGAGCCTGTCCACCTTCTCCAGTCCGTTCTTTTACTACTTCTTCAAGTGGAACGCTCGACTCTATAGGCAAGTTAGAATAATTTGTTCCTTCACCCGCAATAACAATTTCTGTATCGTACTTACCGAAACCAGGTAGCTCTTTGCCGACAAAACTGCGTACATCGTTAAAACGAATATTCGTAGCCATAGAAAAGAGAAACGAAGATATTGAAAAATCTTGATTTAAATTTCTATATTCCTGTGTAAAATAATGATTCTCTTTCCCAAGAACATACATGTAACCATTCATTGATAACTCATTTAACCAATTATATAAATACGTTGACTTTGTCTCTTTCATAGAAGTTACCATCATACTAATAAGAAAAAAAGTCGCCAGTACTGTAGCAATAATAAATAATACTAACTTACGTACACTCGTGAATTTCACATAAAAAAAGCCTCGATTCATACTATCACCTCTCTATTTCAAGTTATGTACAAGCTCTAGAGAATAGACCGTCTAAATTCAGGCTATATTGTTAATGAGGTGAAATGAATTGAAACTACTAATAGGAACACTCCCCGTTGTACTATCATTTATTTTTTATTGGCTTGCTAAGCATCCTACCATCCGTGTTGTGTTACATATTTCAGCATATCTAGCACTTTATGTACTCGGTACAATCATTTCTATTCATATATATGATGTTTTTATGCAAGACTTAGTTTTTATGACAAGTATTCATGGGATTTTACTAAATCCATTTTTTCTTATATCAGGAGCGTATATAGGGATATACACTTTGTACCTACTTTTGTCCTACATTATTACAAATATAGAAAATGGAGCGCAATGAAATGCAACCACCGTTCATCTGTCATACATGCAAAAAAAGAATTACGCGAAAGAAAGATCTTATTACTACCACATGGTACTTCCGCTTTTATGTATTTCATAGTGATTGTTTTAAACGACAGCAAGTTTTTATCTCACGATTTATCCCTGTGAATACACTTATTAATTTCTTTCTTATTATATATGGGCTGATTGTTGGTAGCATTCTTATGACTGTAGAGCCATCTATCATTTGGCTTGTTTTCTTACTTCCAATTTTATATCGGTTTCTTTCCTATTATTATGTTGAACGTTTTTTCTCTAAATGAAAGTTAGACTTTCCTCTAGGAATACTTAAACATTCCCACTCATTTTCTTTTAACATTTTACCAATGTAAATCATTTGTCCAATATGCAAAGCATAATGAGAAATTTGTCTTTCAATTGCTTGCATGACAGTATGTGCTTCACCGCGAATATATACCGTCTGCAATAAATGTTCTGACGTTAGTGCATTCATCGTTTTAAAAACATATTCCCAACCTTCATTCCATGCTGCGAGTACCTCTTTCTTAGAAGAATAACCACCTTCAAATTCAGCATCTCGGTTACGATCTATTTTTTCACCGTCAGATGTTAAAAAATCCGTCCATCTAGAACGCATATTACCGTGCAGATGCTTAATTATAATTGCTATGCTATTTGTTACTTCATGAGAAGACCATTCAATCTGTTCATATGATAATTGTGAAAGCACCCGTTCCCCTTGTTTCTTTGTTGCTTCAAAATTCGAAATGGCACACTGTACGTATTCGCGTCCAATATCCATGTTCCCCCGCCTTTACATTAACTAATTTTTGTTCCATTTGGTAATTCCATATTAGGCTGCAGTAATACGACATCACCCGCTTCAGGTACTCCTCCTAAAACAAGTACTTCTGATTTAAATCCCGCTACACGCTTTGGCGGAAAATTTACAACAGCAACGATTTGCTGACCGATTAAATCTTCTGGGTTATATCTCTTCGTAATTTGAGCACTTGACTGTTTCATTCCAAGCTCTCCAAAATCAATTTCTAGTTTAATCGCTGGAACTCTCGCTTCTTTAAATTCCTCTGCATGTGTTACAGTCCCAATCCGTAAATCCAAAGTTAAAAAATCTTCAAAATTAGCCATTTTATCACTCCTTTCATTTATTACTTAGACAAAACAAAAAAATCCCCTTTAAAAAAAGAAAGGCGCCTAAGCACCTTTCTTTTGTAATTCACTTGATTCATTTGATTTATAGAAGAAGAAACCGAGGATCCCGCCAATACATGATGGGATTAACCATCCTATTCCTTCTTTATATAATGGTAACATTTGTAGTACGTTAGAAATCGCGTCAATTTTAATATTCGCACTTTCTAAACCGTTAAAGAAACTAATTAACAACGCACCTAAAATAGCTCCAATATAAATGGTATTACGCTTCCCAATCCATTTATGGAAGTAAGAAAGTACAATTAATACGATTGCAACTGGATAAATAATCATTAACACTGGTAAAGTAACTGCGATTAATTGTGTTAAACCTAGGTTAGATACAATTAAACTAAATACACATACCATTGTTACAATCGTTTTATGCGAAATTTTTGGGAATAAGTTTGTAAAGAAGCCAGCACAAGCTGATGTTAATCCAACAGAAGTTGTTAAACAAGCAAGTACAATAACAAGTCCTAATAAAATTTTACCACTTGTTCCATATAACTCATTTACAACATTCGTTAAAATAAGTCCACCATTCTCTGATACCCCAAGTGATGTACTTGTTGAACCAAGATAAGCAAGTGATAAATAGATTAACGTTAAACCAAGTACAGCGATAATACCTGATACTACTGTTATTTTTGCAATTTGATTACTCTCTTTTATTCCTTTAGAGCGGATAACTTGTACAACTACAATTCCAAATACAAGCGCACTAATTGCGTCCATCGTTAAATATCCTTGAATAAATCCACCAAAGAAAGCATTTTCCTTGTATGCTTCTAGCGGTGCAACTGGTTCTCCAATCGGATCAACAATTGCCTTTCCGACAATTACAGCAACAATTAATACTAACAATGGTGTAAGAAATTTCCCGAACCAATCCACTAATTTTGATGGATTTAAAGATAAATACCAAGTTATTCCGAAGAAAATTATAGTGAAAAGAAATAGCATGTACCATTCGGAAACTAATGCCTCTGATAAAAATGGCTTCATACCCATTTCAAATGAAACGGCTCCCGTACGCGGAATCGCGAAAAAAGGTCCAATCGCTAAATAACTAATTAATGGGAAAACAAACGCAAATATAGGGTGAACTCTAGAAGATAGCGCTTTCAAGTCCCCCTCTACAAACGCGACAGCTGTTACAGCTAATAGGGGTAATCCGACTCCCGTTACAAGGAATCCAATTGTAGCAACCCAAACATTCTCTCCAGCTTGTTGCCCTAAAACTGGTGGAAAAATTAAATTTCCTGCTCCTAAAAATAGTGCAAATAACATTAAACCAATTGCTACCGTATCACCTGGCCTTAAACGTCCCTTCATGCTTTTCATTTGCATAGCACTTTTTCATTGTTTATCTCTATTTTCACAATATGCTATGCATCCTCCTCTCTGTTCAAGCTGATAAAATATGCCCCTTACAAAGCAGTGTCTTTCTCCATAATTTCTCCAGTCCCCTTATTTTTACTCTAATTATTAATTTTTGATTTTTGATTTTTTTGAATTTTTAAATCATTAGAGTGGTATTGCGCGGAGTATAGTTGTCAGACCTCTTTGTTTTTATCACACATATAGTAACATATTTAGTTGAAAAATAAAAACATATTTTCAAATTGACTTTTTTGAAAATCAAAATTATCTACATTTTTTATTCTTTTGCACAAATATTGTTTCAAACTCACTTATTATCCTATCGTTATTTTCAAATAATTTTATATACGCAACATAACAAAAGCCATCCAACATAATTAGACGGCTTTTGCATATTATTCTATCGTTTCAACTTCACGTGGATTTTTCATCTCTTCCACATACACCACTCTAAATCCGTGATCTTCTAAATCTTTCAATAACGTCTCTAATTCACCATCGTTAAACTCTTCTCCTAATGTAAACATAATTCTACGAACTAATAAGGCATCATTATCAAAAGTCATTAAACTTTGGATACCTGTATATTTTTTTAATACTGTCGATAATTTTTGAATAGCCCCATTATAATCTTGTGTCCCAATCATGACAGAATATTTACTAGAATGAACGCCCCAAGCATCTTCTAATAGCTCAAAAACTTTTTTATGCGTTAAAATCCCAAGAAAGACTCCTTTTTCATCAACTACTGATAAATAAGGTAATTTTTTTATTGTAAAAAATACTTTAAAGAACGAAGAATCTTCTCTAACATATCCTTCTTTATCGTTTAATAGTTTTAATACACTCTCTTCCAGTGAACCTTTATATTCTAAAATATCTACTTTATATATATTCCCTAAATATTTCTCTTTTTTTTCATCTAAAACTGGTACACAACGATAACCAGTTTTATTTAAATGCTCTAGCGCTTCCCCTACTGTAATTGAACTTGAGCAAAATAAAACTTCCCTTTTCGGCACATAATTCCCTTTAATCCTCATAAACAGCCTCCTTATGTTAAAATACTTTCTGTGCCATAACTATATTATATTTTCAGAAAAAAATAAATAATTTATTTTATTTTTCTGAAAATTATTCATTTTCTTGTCATAATTTATTCACGTTTCATTCAATTCTATCCACTACAATACTAAACTTCTTTAAGAAAAATATATTGTAACTTACTCCGAAAAAAGCTAAAATAAGAATAAGAATTTTCTGAATATTCAAAGAGTAGGTGATTACATGTCTTTATTGCGCTCACATATATATAAATTTATCGTTGGTGTTCTCATTATATTTATCATTAGTCCTATTCCAACTTTATTCATTACACATAAATACTCATACATCACCGGCTTTATAAGCATTTTCCATAACTTCGCACAACTTTCTTCGATGACAATTCCAAAGATTGATTGGATGCACGAATCTATCTTTTTCTCAGCAAATGAGATGGTACATACTGCTAATCAATCAACACCGTTATTCCCTTACATGTGGGAAATATATTTTTTATCGATTGTTCGTTTTACCTTTACTCTTGCAATCGGATTCTTCATCAGCTTAGGGATTGGCCATTTAATTTTTAAAGCACCTCAATCGGTTAAAAAGTTCGCTTCTTTATTAAGATGGATTCCTTATTCTTTATGTACTGTATTATTACAATGCGCAGTCTTATTACTACTCCTATACATCACAAAATTTATAAAGATTCCTTACTACTCATCTTTTATCATCGTTTGTAGTACTTCCATGATTATCGTTATGCAAGCAATAAAAAAATGGATTCCTTTCTTAAGTAATACAAATGAATATGAAATAAAACAAGCTTCTTTCCTTGTAGATACATTGTTTTTAGCGCTTACTTCGAATCATAAATCTATTTTAGGTTCCATTATTCTTTCATTCGTTTTTATGGAATGCGTTTTTCACGCAAGTGGACTATTGCAATTTATCGTTCAATTCGGCGGAAATGCACCTATTATTGTTACAATTAGCTTATTACTTTTGTATATCCCGTATTGTATACTCTCATTCCTTCAAACGCTATGGACGACAAACCACTTTAAACAACAATCATACGCTTTAACGAGAAGTATTCCAAAACCTTAATTTAAAATAACCCTCTAGAATCTGAAAGTAGAGGGTTATTCCTTTTGTATAGCGGACAAAATAACAGCAAATTCAAAAACCATTGCAGAAACATACCAATATTTACCCTTTTTCTTTGACTATTCTTTTCATTTGGATTTATTATAAAAGTATAACATAATTGCAGGAGGTGACATCTTTATTCCAAACGACGGAATAGAGAATACACTTGGACATATTAAATATTTTTCTCATCTTTGTTCTTATCCTTATTTCCGGCTTTTTCGTTGCATCAGAATTTGCTGTTGTAAAAGTACGAAAAAGTCGAATTGACCAGCTTGCAAACGAAGGCAATAAACAAGCTTTAGCTGCAAGAAGTGTCATTTCTAATTTAGATGTTTATTTATCAGCTTGTCAGCTCGGGATTACAATTACTTCTTTAGGGCTTGGTTGGCTTGGTGAACCGACTGTGGAACATTTACTACGACCGCTCTTTGAAAAGATTAATATTACTGGAACAATGGCAAATACTTTATCATTTATTATTGCTTTTAGTGTGATTACATTTTTCCATGTTGTATTAGGTGAATTAGTTCCAAAGTCATTCGCAATTCAAAAAGCAGAGGCGATTACGCTTAAGTTTGCACGACCACTTATTTTATTTGATAAAATTATGTACCCGTTCATTTGGTTACTTAATAGTACTGCTATCTTTTTCACAAAACTACTCGGTTTAGAACCTGCGAAAGAAAATGAACTTGCCCATTCTGAAGAGGAACTACGACTCATTTTAGGTGAAAGTTTCAAAAGCGGCGAAATAAATCAAACCGAATATAAATATGTAAATAATATTTTTGAATTTGACGACCGAGTTGCGAAAGAAATTATGGTCCCTCGTACAGAAATGATTTGCTTATCTACTGAAAATACGTTAGAAGAAAATATGGATATCGTCGCAACTGAAAAGTATACACGCTACCCTATCATCGAAAAAGATAAAGATGATATTATCGGTATGATCAATACGAAAGAAGTATTTCACGATCAAACGAAAGGCATTCATAAGCCACTTGAATCTTACATACATCCAGTACTAACTGTATTTGAAACTGTTCCAATTCGTAAAACACTGGTACATCTACAAAAGAATCGCGTTCAGATGGCAATCGTTATGGATGAATATGGTGGTACTGCTGGACTTTTAACAATGGAAGATATTCTTGAAGAAATCATTGGAGAAATTCAAGATGAGTTTGATGCAGATGAATCACCTATGATTGAAAAACGTACACCTAAACTTACTGTTCTAGATGGAAAAGTACTTATTTCTGAAGTAAATGATATGTTTGGCTTACATATTGATGAGAGCGACTTAGATACAATTGGAGGCTGGCTATTATCGCAAGCAGTTGACGTAAATATTGAAGCTGGCTACTCCATCGAATATGCCGGTTTTCAATTTAAGGCATTAGAACTTGATGGACATCAAGTCAAAAAAATTGCTGTACATAAATTAGATATACAAAAGGAGTTATAAAGTGACTGTTTTCTTAACAATCTGTATCATTGCCTGTTTCATTATTTCATTTCTAGCTTTTATTTATCCTATTATCCCGGGCATCCTAGCTGTCTGGGCTGGATATTTCATTTACCATTTTGGTATAAATGGCGGAGAACTAACGATTTCTTTTTGGATTATTCAAGCTATTTTCACACTATTCATTTTCGTTGCTGATTTTATTGCAAATGGATATTTCTTAAAGAAATACGGTAGTTCTAAATGGGGCGAACGTGTCGGAATGATTTCGATCATTGCCGGATCTTTCTTCTTCCCACCATTCGGACTTATTATCATACCGTTCTTAGCGGTATTTATAACCGAATTAATGCATAAAAAAGCGCCAAAAGACGCTTTTCTAGTAGGAGTTGCTACTGTAGTTGGTTTTTTAAGCAGTACAGTAGCGAAAGCCATTCTCCAAATCATTATGATTATCATATTTGTATGTTATATCGTCTTTTAACCATCCCAATTTCGGGATGGTTTTTTAATATGAAATACCTACTCGACTATTCTCATATTTGTTTTCACTACACAGATTCCATGTAAATTGCGCTGTATCACCAACTGTTATTTTTGCTCCTCCTTCTGGTAATACATCTTTTTCAGTTCGATATATACCTGTCACATCACCGTCAATTAAATGCGTCGGACAAACGACCGTCCAGCATAAATTACTACTACTAAGTATCTTATATGCAGCTAAATGATCTTCTGCTGCTGTTGTCGACTTTCTCTTTGATTCCGTTGATTGAAAACGATATAAATTTAGATTTGTTCTTGCTTGTAAAATACCGGCTGTTCCTATTGTAATGATTTTACGAACGCCTTCTTCTTCCATTTTCTTTATAATTTGTGGCATACTCTTCGCTAACGTCCCATTTTGATCCGTTCCAAGTGCACTAATTACTATATCGCTTCCTTTTATCGCTTTCTTTATATCATTTTCATTTAATACATTACCTTCTATAACTCGTAATCTTTCATGATTTATTTCTACCCTACTTGAATCACGCGCTAATGCAGTCACTTCTGCTGAATCTTTTAATGCTAATTTAATTATGTTTGAACCTACTCGCCCTGTTGCTCCCAATATACATACTTTCATTTGTTTTCCCCCTCTTTCATTCTTTCTCTATTTTTCAATAATCTCAATCAATTTACAACAAAAAAGCTTCCTCACATAAAAGAGGAAGCTCTATTATTACATTATTTCTTTTCTTTAGAATCCGTAGACTTCTCAGTTCCACTTGTTTCTTTATCCTTTTTATCCTCTTGTTGTGTTGTTGTATCGTCCTCTTTCTTCTTGTCCTCACCTTTACTACAACCTACCATTAATAAAGAACTTGCAAGTGCCATAGCAGTTAATGATTTAACCCATTTGTTCATTTGCGTTTCCTCCTTTTGATAGAATATGTACAATCCCATATTACTCTCTATTTTTAAAGGAAAGATTGAAAAATAGTAAATAAACGGTAAATATTTGTAAATTTTCTGATAATAAATATGTACATATATTCATTTTTCTCCACGAAAAGTAAAAAACTAAGGCGCCTATCTTTCCGCCTTAGTCTCTTATGCAAATTTCTCATTTTCATATACATGTTTAATCTTATACTCTTTCTTCACGACATATTGCCATACACTATAGGCATAACGATTCATTTTCAGGAAGCAGTTTTCTAAAAACGAGCGAAATTCTGGATTTGCAACTTCAACTGCCACTTGAGCAAACTTTAACGCTAACCGTTTCAAATGCGAAATATAACAAGTTGCAATATACATATCACCTGTATATTTACTATCAGTTTCCTTTTCCATTTCATGAAAATGAAATGAAATTGGTTCACAAGTTATATGCTGTACATTCTCTCCTTCTTGAAAGTTCACTTGTTCATTATATGCTTGCAACATATATGGTAAATGATGCTGTAATAGCTCCTTTAATTCTTCGTCTCTTACCTGTCCTGTATACTCCCCAACCTTATATATAAGCATATAACTATACCTCATCAATTCTTTCATACAATCCATGAAAGTGCCTCCCTACTTTTTGTCTATATGCTATAAATATGATGCTATAACATTTGCTATTCTTGCTAAAAACCAATCCCATTTACTAATTTCCTCAAAATCTTCTTCCGAAAATCTTTTTGATTTATGGAAGTCTTCTTTTAGTCGATCCCATACGTCAGCAACAACTGTTTTATCATATACGACACAATTAGATTCACAATTTAAATAAAAACTTCTATTATCAAAATTCGCTGTACCTATATCAACAATTTCTCCATCAATGATTGTTACTTTCCCGTGAAAAAAACCATTCCGATATTGATAGATCTCCGCTCCAGCATGGTTCATCTCTCTCAAATACGGATAGGCAGCTTGTTTTAACAATACTGCATCACTTTTAAATGGTACGAGAATTTTCACATTGACACCGCGGTTTAATGCACCTTTTAACTCTTTCATCATTTCTTTACTTGGTACAAAATATGGTGTAGCAATAATTAAAGACTTTTTAGCCTGCTTTAAAAACGCTCCATATTTTTCCCATAACCCTTTTCCATCTGAAAATAAATATTGATATTTTACATTCCCAATTGCAGGTAGACTTTCATGTACAGGCATTTTTTCTCCCGTATCTTCTTTCCAGTCAGCAGCAAATTTTCTTTCCATATCCGTGGCACCATTCCCCTTAACCCGCACATGATAATCACGCCACTGGCCAAATTTCGGATCTTGTCCAAGGTATTCCTTTCCGATGTTAAAGCCGCCGATATATGATACTTTTCCGTCTATCGTAACAATTCGTCTATGATTTCGCTGATGCAACGAATAGAATAAATGTTTCAATTTAGGTTTTTTACTAAACGTAAACTGGACACCATTGCTTTGTAGTTGACGAATTACCTTTTTCTTCAGCTTATATCCACCTATTCGATCGACTGACAATTTCACTTCTACTCCGCTAGATGCCTTTTTCTCGAGCAACTGCAAAAACTCTTTGCTTATTTCATCTTTACCTACAATATAAAAATGAATATATATGTACTTCTCCGCATTACGTATATCCTCAAATAAATTCGTATATAACTCTTCACCGTTCGTATACAGTTGAAATTCACCTAATCTAACTTGTCCTACTTCATATTCACTAGCCATTTTTTTCCCCATTTCCACATCGATGTTCATCCAAATGAATACACCTATTACACAAAGGATTACAACGAAAAAGTGTTTCATGGATATTTTCCTTTCTCCACTTACTGTTATTTCTATATCTTCCCTTTTTTAATACAATATCATTCAAGAAAATATGTCATTGCATGATATATGTCCATATCAAACGATAGCTCATTTGCATATTGTATGTTGTATCTTAAAATAAAAGGAGGAAATAACAATGGGCTTCGCACATGGTAATGGATTCGCGCTATTAGTCGTATTATTTATCCTCTTAATCATCGTCGGTGCTGCTTGCTTCTGCTAAGTAGTTATTGTCACATGATATGCGGATAGAAAAACTATAAAAGCGGACACCTACTTTTAGGTGTCCGCTTTTCATATGAAAAACATTTCGGTCTGTTATAATGCCATTAACGACTAAATATTCAACTCAAAAAGTTAGTAATGTAGCTACTTTCTTACTCTCTGCCTTACGTATATGACGTTGTTCTGCACGCAACACTGCAATGCGATGTAATTCTTTCTCTTCTTCTGTTTCAGGGATTACTCGCGGCACAGGAACTGGATTATTTTCCTTACTCAGTGCAACAAAAGTAACAAAAGACGTTGCTGCGATACGCTTCTCACCTGAAATTAAATCTTCCGCTACTACCTTCACAAATACTTCCATAGACGTTCTACCCGTCCAAATTACGAAGGATTCATAACTAACACAATCTGAAGAGCGAACTGGATGTAAGAAATCAACCCAATCCATAGAGGCTGTTACACATTCTTTTCTTGCATGCCTCGTTGCTGAAATAGAAGCAACCATATCCATCTCGGCTAATATCTTTCCACCAAATAACGTGTTATGATCATTTAAATCTGTTGGAAATACTCGGCTCGTTTTGAACACCCTTGATTCATTGGCTGTTTTCCCCTTTACTTCTGTCATTGTTATCACCCCTTTAATGATGTATCCCTAATATCTCAATAATCACTATACTAAATGAACTACACGTTTAATATTAACAACATTCAGAACTTTTAGTCCATAAAAAAGAACCGATGTTATCAATCGGCTCCTCTAAATACATATTGTTCTTTTGGCTGTTCAACTTTATTCCATTTCGTTACTTCTAAAACAGGAATGTTCGCATGGAACGGCTGATAAAATTCAGTAGAAATTTCTCCCTCTATTTGAATCCAATCATCGTTTTTCCATTCTACACCTTCTGGCTTTTTCACTAACATACCATATACACCAGAATCCGCTACACAATGTATAATACCGAAACGGAATAAGAAGTATTGTTCTTTTTTAGAAGAATCATCTTTGAAAACAAAACCTTTAAATGATAATTTTTTCCCAGTAAACTCACCAGGGTAATTGTAAATCGTCTCCATTCCTTTTAGGAAGTTTTCATCATTTAAAGTAACACTATCCTTTGTTACAAACTCTTTCTTCCCTTTCTCCATTACACCACGGTATCCTTCTTTTCCGTAATATATACTCGTATCAGGTCTTAAAAATTGCCTTCTCATAAATGGATCTGTACTTTCTGCTTGTGCAACAGGAAAATGAAACCCTTTTGCCTTAACAATATCTGAATCTAACGTTGCAATTGGGAAAAATAATCCCGAAACAATTGGAAAACAGAACAATGTGTACGAGAATGCTTTTTTCCACCATGTATTCTCATCTTTTGAATGGTCATGCCCGCAATGGCTATGATCACAACTACAATCCTGTTTTCCTTGTTCTTTCTCATGTTCTTTTTGGAAAACAATAATAATTTGAACAATCGTTAAGAAACCTAAAATAATAGCTGCTGTTGTTGATAAATAGGCATACTTCATATTGATATACTTCGTAATATTACCTGAAATATGAAGCTGCGCGATTAAGATTGTAAAACCTAATAATATATATGCTCGAAACATAACCTACCACCCCATCGCATAAATGAGTAGTGAGCTTGCATAAACAACAACTGTAACTGTAACTGTAACGACAATTACAAATTTTGTTTTAAATGTCGCAAGCATCATAAACATATTTTTAATATCCACCATCGGTCCATATACGAGGAACGCGACAAGTGATGCTGTTGAAAATGTACTTTGGAATGACGAAGCAATAAATGCATCTGCTTCTGAACAAAGTGATAAAATGTAAGCAAGTCCCATCATAACAGCTGGTGAAGAAAACGGACCTTGTCCTATAGCAAGAAGTGTTGAAGTTTGTACGAACGTTTGAACTGCAGCTGCAATTAATGCACCTAATACTAAATATTTTCCCATCGAGAAAAATTCCTCAACAGCATGCGTACATACATCCCACATTTTTTTACGTAATGGACGCTTATGATTCACTTCTGGGAAGTGATCATCTCGTAATTGATGTTCTTTAAACATAAATGATAATATAATTCCAACAATGATTGCTACGATAATCGCTACAATAGAACGATACCATACCATGTGCATACTACTTCCAAAGGCAACGTATGTTGCAAATAATACGACCGGATTAATAATTGGACCAGTTAACATAAATGCAATCCCGGCATATGGCGGAACCCCTTTTCCAATTAATCGCCTAACAATCGGAACGATTCCACATTCACAACCTGGAAACATCATCCCTAAAAAAGTAGCCATTAAAACAGACAGAAATCGGTTTTTCGGCATCCATTTTGCTACCATATCTTCTGTCACAAACATTTGAATGAATCCTGAAATAAATACACCAATGAGCACAAAAGGAAGTGCTTCGATCAATATGGAGATAAAGATTGTATTCATTTGCAGGAATGCTTTCGGTAATTGAAACAATTCCATGATGTATTTCCTCCAACTTTTCATTAACAATATGTAATTTTAACCCCATTTTATTGATTGGACAAGACTTATACGGAATTCATCCCTTTCATATACATTACATTTTATAAGTTATATTCTATTCAAAATTTGGGATTTCATAGCAAAAAAGCTGCTCTAGCGCAGTTACACAACTATGCTAGAGCAGCTTTCTTATCGTTAAAAGTAACGTTTCTTCCAAAATACAAATGCTAAAGCGCAAGATAATGTTGCACATATTATGAGTACAATTACAAAACCTTGAGCCTCACCTTCAAATGGAACCTTTACGTTCATTCCGAAGAAACTAGAGACCATTGTTGGTAATGATAAAATGATTGTAATAGACGTTAACAGTTTCATAACACTGTTCAAATTATTCGATATAACAGAGCTAAAAGTATTCATCATTCCACTTAGAATATGACTATATATTTCCGCCATTTCAATAGCCTGTTTATTTTCAATTAATACATCTTCTAATAAATCTTGATCGTCTTCATACATTTTTAAAAATGTACTGTTACGCATTAATTTTTGAATTACAATTTTATTCGCCTTCAATGATGTTGTAAAGTATACTAAACTTTTTTCAAGACCTAGCAATGTGAAAATCTCTTTATTTTTCATCGACTGATTTAATTGATGCTCTAAATCGATTGTCTTTCTGTTAATTTGCTTTAAGTATCTTAAATAGTAAGTAGAAATCGTATATAAGAGCTGAAGTGCAAAGCGTGTCTTTTTAAACGTATAAAATTCTTTAATACGTTGATTAATAAAACGTTCAAAAATTGGATTTTCTTCTAAACAAATTGTCACAAAGCAATCTGGCATTACAATCATACCTATTGGAATCGTGTCATAAATCGAATTTCCTTCTTCATCATGTCTAACTGTTGGAATATCCACGATTATTAAAGTATTATTGTCTTCCTTTTCAATACGAGAGCGTTCTTCATCATCTAAAGGGTCTTTAATGAAATCTAAGTCCACATTTAAAGTTTGTACTAGATATTGAATTTCTTCTTCCGTTGGATGAAGTACATTAATCCAGCAACCCTTTTGCATTTCCTCAACCTCTTGTAGTTTTCCGTTTCGGTCTGTTAAATAAATATTTAACATACTATCACCCCGATTCTTTTTACATGTAGGAATCTACCTCTCTTACATAACAGTTTTTGAACCGCCATTCTCAGCATATGAAACATACGTTTAAATTTCAATAGAAAAATTATTTTGAAAACGTTTTTATAAGAAAAATATTACAAACAAAGAAAAAGACAGAGTGCTCTCTGCCTTAAAAAGCTTATGTTGCCTTTATAACATATTTAGAAAGCATCCACAAGTTAAAGCCAACTGAAATCGTATAACCAGCGTATGTTG
Source organism: Bacillus sp. FSL W8-0519 (assembly GCF_038005585.1). Classification (NCBI taxonomy): domain Bacteria; kingdom Bacillati; phylum Bacillota; class Bacilli; order Caryophanales; family Bacillaceae; genus Bacillus; species Bacillus sp. FSL W8-0519. The sequence goes on along the minus strand of NZ_JBBOTL010000001.1, from coordinate 1,993,227 downwards.
AAATAATAAAACTTACATAATCAAAATACGGAAGCAATACAATATTTAAAACTATCTTCACAATAATGCCAATCACTAACCCTAGCACTGTTTTCTGTTGTTGATTAATTCCTTGCAACATTGCAGCCGTTACTGTAAAAAGCGAAAATAGTATACAAGCAGGAGCGTAATACCGTAAAATAACGCTTCCCATCTCCGGATCATTTCCGGCACCAAATAAAAGAGTATACACTGGTTTTGCTAACACCATCATTCCAATTGCCGCGGGTACCGTAATACCTACTACTAATAGATTCGTCCTCGTAAAATGTTTGTACAGTAACTTCACATTTCCTGCTGTATAAGCTTTTGTCATCTCAGGTACGAGTGACATACTAAAAGCAGTCGCAACGGAAACTGGGATAAGTACAACCATCTGAACAAGTCCAATTATCGCATTAATCTTCTCCGCTTCTCCTTGCATATATCCTATTTGTATAAGTAATTTATTAATTGTAAATGTGTCAATCGTCTGATACAACGGAATTGCTAAACCAACCACAACAAATGGTATTGAATATGTAAAGAGCTCCTTATATAGTGAAAAAAAAGATTTCGTTGTTTGCGGTATACTTGCCATTTCTTTTTTCTTTAAGTGCTTTCTCCTCCTTATGTAATACGCACTTAAAACAGTTAGTCCACCTATCGCTCCCATAAAAGCACCGAACGTTGAAATACCAACAGCTAGTGAGATAGAAGCTTTTAAAACATATAAAACGACAAAGCTTCCTATCAAGATGGTTAAGACTCGAAAAAATTGCTCTACAACTACACTTAGAGCAGAAGGCCCCATCGATTGAAATCCTTGAAAAAAGCCCCTTAATAAACTCATTACTGGTACGAGTATTAACGCAAAACTTACAATTTGAATATTAGTAGTGACCGCCGCTACACTATTCCCCGTTTGATCATTTCCATCGATTACAAGTTTAGCCAAATGCGGAGCTAGCATATATAACGTAAAACACGAAATAACTCCCATTATAAACATAAAAACAATTCCACTTTTCAACACTCTCTTAACCGTATGATAATCATTTAATTGATCATATTTTGATACCATCTTTGAAACTGCAAGTGGTAGTCCCATCGTCGCAATGCTAAGCATAATTGTATATGGACGATAAGCATACGTGTATAAAACGTACCCACTCGTACCGACCATAGCTGTAAATGGTATAACATATATAAACCCTAACATTTTAGATATCATCGTTGCCATTGTTAAAAATATCGTTCCACGTATAAACGGTGACCCTTTCATCACATTCCTCCGCTACGCTTTATTATTACACATTATGGACAACTCCTTTTTTTTAGAACCAAAACAAATAAAAAAGCCAATGAAAAATCATTGACTTTAACGCGCTGCTTTTTTCTTTTTGAAATACTTTAAACCGAAGTATAGAGCAACAAAGAGAACCGCTCCTATAATTATGTAATGTGTGTAGTCAGATGCATACTCTTTAATATGTCGCCAATTTCCACCAAGCTTTTCACCTAAATATATAAATAGTATTGACCACGGAATAATCGCAACTACTGTATACAGTGTGAATAGTTTTAATGGCATCTTAGCTAATCCTGCTGGAATAGAAATTGCATGACGTACGACTGGGATAAAACGTGCCGAAAAGATTACTCCTGCTCCGTAACGCTTAAACCAATTTTCTGCTATGTCTAAATGGTGTTTATTAATAAGCAGATATTTCCCATATTTCTCTACAACTGGACGTCCACCATAGTATCCAAGCCAATATAAAAAGATTTGGGCTAAAGTACCACCGATTGTTCCAGCAATAACTGCACCGACAAAGCTAATTTTACCATCTGCGACTAAAAAGCCAGCATACGAAAGTACAATTTCACTTGGGATAATTTCAATCATTAAAGCTAGCGCTACTCCAAAGTAACCTAAACTTGCAAAAAATTGCAATAACTGATCTATTATGCTTGCTAACATCTTATTTTCTATCTCCTTTTTTCTTCACATACCATCTCATTATTACATAAAGGTTGCATTCTGCCAATATCTTCATGCCGACAATATCACAGGCATACGCATTATTAATCTATTACTATTTCTTTCTGAGGTTCTTTTATGTAGGCAAACATTTGTTTAATTTGCTCTTCTGTATTTCTAGCAATCGATAAATTAGGCAATTCATTTTCACCAAAAAACTCCACATCATCTGTTTCAATACTAGTTTTCTTTTCACCGCCAATAATTTTACAGCCAATAAAAATTTTATATACATGCGTTGCTGAAGGCGATGGTTGATGTTTTTCTTTATCAAATATAGCGAGTAACTTAAAATGATCTACCTCATAACCTGTCTCTTCGAAAACCTCTTTTGCTGCTACTTCTGTCGGCGTATAACCGATATCAGCCCATCCACCTGGCAATGCCCATTTCCCATCACTTTTTTCTTTCACAAATAATAACTTTTCATTTTGAAAAACGACTGCTCTTATATCGACTTTAGGTGTTTGATAGCCTGTCTCACTTGCAAATAACTTCTCTACAACTTCCCAATCTGTCTTTGTATAATGTGACATCATCGAAATGGAAATATCCCGTAATTGTTGGAAACGTTCTATATCATACACATCCTTAGAATACGTTAAACCCGCTTGAGCTATAGATTGTATTTGTTTTACCCAATCAATCCATTTTACCGTCATGTTTCCACATCTCCATCCTTTATTAAGTATATATTACGCCAATTCTACCAATACTTCTTTATTATACAAAAAAAGAGATTGATAATGTTCCAATCTCTTTCAAAATTAATCCAATTCATGTAAATGATCTTGTATATACTTTCTTCTTTTATTTATATATTCCTCAATCATATCAGCTTCTTGATCAAATATTTCTAATTTTCCTTTCATATATGGATCTTGTAGTAAATAAGGACGAATCGACTCACACAAACTTTCTACTTTCGGCATCATAAATGAAACGGTAAATTGTTCTTCTAATATTTCTTCCAAAATACCTCGGTATTGCTTTCTAAATACAGGTATATCTAACAATCTTGCACTTAACGTGTTATAACCTTGAATACGAATATATTCATGATTAAGTGGTCTCCCTTGTACATCTCGCCCCCAAGTCGCATCATAATCCCACGGTATTACTTCAAATAAATTTGTTTCATCATTATGATATAGTGCATAGTTATGAACGAAACCATCAAAGTTTTGTGTAAAAATAACGCCAGCTAACCATCGTAAATATTTATCAACATGCAAAAACTTCCCAATTTCTTTTTCATAAGATTCCCTCGACAAAGCGTTCGCTTGAAATACAAATTCACTCAGCTGTTCTTCACTATTTTCATTCGAGTATTTAAATTCATAACCCGCAAAGAGCTCGGTCTTAACATCTTTATCTCTCTCACTCATTAAAGAAAAATTCGCATCATCATCTATCGCATAATAAATAGAACCACTCGGTAATCCTCTATTTTTCAAAAAGTTTTCGTCAACCGATTCTAACTGTAAATATACACCTTGAATTTGACCATTAATTTTTATAAACACATGTTGTGATTTCGGTGAAAGTACACCAATATCATGAAAAAAGTCTAAAGATAATTTATTTCGTATGAGAGACGGATCCATAAACTCAGAATTTAAATGAATCTCTTTCGCACCTTGAAATTTTTTAGGCTTATAAAACATAACATGATAAGATTTTTTCTCAAATTCACGAATATGAGCACCACGGTATACGATATCAATATCATACTTCTTTTTTCCATAAGTTAATTTTGCTGGTACTGGACTGTCTGACCAAATGTCTTTTTTCAATTCCACTAAGTACATTGGATGAATAAAAAAATCATATGAAGGTAGCATGTTTTCTCATCCCTTCTCAGTTCTCTTCATTCAATGTATGCAACTCGCCTTGTCCATACATCCGCTATCATCTATTTATATAAAATTACACTCTTGTCCTGTTCAGAAAGATACCTACATACATATCCTGTTAAGGAAAAAGAATACCTTTTCAACTTAATACATGATAAGGAGGATTTCTATGAAACGTGATATTAGAAAAGCGGTTGAAGAAATCAAAAGTGCTGGGATGGAGGATTTCTTACACCAAGATCCAAGTACTTTTGAATGCGATGATGATAAATTCACTCATCATACTTGTACAACTGGATGTAAATGTACAACTGGGGGTAAATGTCCAAGAACAAGATGTACTCGCGTGAAACATTGTACGTTCGTTACAAAATGTACACATGTGAAAAAATGGACATTTGTTACAAAATGTACTCGTGTACGCGTTCAAAAATGGACGTTCGTTACGAAAGTGACGCGTAGAAAAGAATGCGTTTTAGTTACAAAACGTACTCGCAGAAAACATTGTACATTCATTACAAAATGCATACGCTTTGAAAAGAAATTTTTCTGGACTAAACGAAGTTTCTGTAAAAAGTGCGAATTCTTCCCGCATAGACACGGCGGCTCTTGCGATGATTCATGCGATCATGGTAAAGACTGTCACGATGATGGACACAAATGGAATGATTGCAAAGGCGGACATAAATTCCCATCTTGCAAACACAAGAAATTTGATCACTTCTGGTATAAAAAACGTAATTGTTAGTTTTTATGCCTACAAAAAAAGGCCGTTTTGCGGCCTTTTTTACGTTTATCCCGCTTTATTGAAAATGACTTATATCTGCAAATTGCTTCACTTCACCTTTACCATCTTCAAATTCTATTATACTGAGACTAGCACTATGCATAAATGGATCATTCCACACATTTTCTATTTCAATACCCGCAAAATGTCCTACAAGTAATTTTGCTGCTGCCGCATGGGAGACAATTAATATACTTTCTCCTTTATGCTTTTCTAAAAGAATCTGCATCCCCTCAATTACCCTTTTATGAACAGCCTCAAAATTTTCTCCTGATGTTGACTGAAAAAGATGTGGCTCATACCAAAATAACTGTATGTCGTCTGGATATTGCCTTTCTATATCATCAATTGTCTGTCCTTCCCATATACCCATGCTAATTTCATAGAAATGCTCATCCGCGATTATCGGTATATCACGTTCTCCCTTTATTAACTCTGCAGTATGAAGGGTTCTTTCACTCGGACTACTATAGATTGCATGAATAGATAAATCTTTCATTCGCTCTCCTAATTGCTTAGCTTGCAGTATACCATTTTCAGTTAAAGCAGAATTTTTCCGTCCTTGCATTCGCTTCGCTACATTCCATTCCGTTTCACCATGCCTTGTTACATATACCGTTGTCTTCACTTCAATTCCCCCTTACCATGTTGGCCGCAATTCCCACGGTTCTACTCGTCCTACAATCCATTCATTACATTTACGTTCAATTCCTTTTATTACCCCATCCGATATTTCTTCATGAGTAAGCCATCTTGCGTATGTATCTTCTAATATAAAACCTAAAATTATTCTATGATAGCTACATCGCGTACCACCTATTTTTTGTGAGGCTATTCTCGACGCTTTACTGCCTAAAATATGAAAAACTTCGTATGTTTCAGGCGACAAGTCTAATTCTCTACAAATAAGTGATAACGCATCTTTTGCACTTGAGTGTATCCATGCGACAACTAATGTTATTGGGCCATTCCGCTCAATTGTGCTTTTAATAGCTACCTTTACATCGTCATCATTATGATAATCTAACGGAAGGCATGTGATATTTTCTGGTATAGCACTCTCTCGTTTAACATTTTCTAATTTCACTTCATCTCTTCCAATAATAGAAACATGAAACCCTTGCTCACAAAGCCACATAGACACCCTCTTTAGCATTCCTGTTCCACCAATTACTAGCGCATGCAACTTTCTTTGCCCCCCTTAATAAAACGTCATATGAGGTTTATCTTCCCTATAATAATTAAGCCTGTCTTGCAATGTCCCTGAATGAAACTCAAATTTGTGGCCGTCAGGATCAACAAAATATATAGATTCACAGTCCCTTACATCCCGTTCTCTTCCTTGTAAAATATGAACATCGTTTTCTTCTAATCGCTGCAGTAGACGTTCAAAGTCTTTCTGTTCAACAGAAAACGCAATATGCGTATAAGATTGATGAATCTCATTTCTTGGAATATGTATTTCTTCATTAAGCGCTATCCATACTCCACATATATTAAAATATGCAAGTTTTCTTCCTCTAACTAATAATTCTCCTTCCAATACTTTTTCGTAAAATGTAATAGAATCTTCTAAATTAGATACTGAAAAACAAAGATGATTGATTCCTTTTAACAACTCTAATTCCTCCTATACAAATAAAAGATGAGCGAAAATTCTCTCATCTTTTATTATACTATTTTTTTGTAATATATGCCCATTTATAACTGAAGTCCCCACCAAACGTATGATTTGCAATACCTTTTACGTATGGTTTCTCTAAGTATGCGGTACTTTGTTGGTACGTAGGAGAAATGGCAGCATCTTGACCAATTAAGATTTTTTCCGCTTCTGCAAGTGCATTCCAGCGTGCTTTATCATCTTTTAATAGTTCTCCTTTTGATTTCGCTACTAACTCATCATACTTCGGATTAGAATAATCCATTTCATTAAATGAGCTTCCAGTAACAAACATATCAATATAAGTCATTGGATCTGGATAATCTGGACTCCATGCAGATAAAGAGAATTCATATTCAAGTTTCTTTTCTAAATCCAACTTCTGCTTATATGGCTGTTGTTTTAAATTCACTTTAATACCAGGTAAGTTTTTCTCTAACTCTTCTTTAATAAAGTCTCCTACTTTTTTACGACTACCGTTATCATCATTTAGTAATTCGACTGTAATTGTATCTTGACCAAGTTCTTTCTTCGCTTCTTCCCATAATTTTTTCGCTTTTGCTGCATTATCTTTACTGTCACGGAAATTTTTATTTACAGTACGGAAATCTTTCCCATCAGGTCCTGTCGTAAATTTTTCAGGTACTAAGAAATACGCTGGCAATGATCCATCATTTAAAATAACATTTGCAATTCCTTTTTTATCATATGCTAGATCAATTGCTTCACGAACTTTTTGGTTTTTAAACGTTGCATTTTTTTGGTTAAAACGTAAGAAATACATACGTGGATCTAACTTCGTTTTAAATTCATCTGGCTTATTCTTTTTATATTTATCAACAAATTCAGAAGTTAAAATAACCCGATCAGCTTGATCACTATCATATAAATTTACTCCTGTGCTTGTTTCCTTCACAATATTCACATTAATTTCTTCTAACTTCACAGTATCTTTATCCCAATAATTAGGGTTTTTCTTTAACTGATAACTTCTTTCATGTTTCCATTCACTCATCGTAAATGGTCCATTATATAATAATTTATCTGCTTCTAATCCGTATTTATCTCCTTGTTCTTTCACATATTTTTCATTTAAAGGGAAAAATGTTGGGAATGAAGTAAGCTCAAGGAAATATGGTGCTGGTTGTTCTAATTCTACTACTAAAGTTTTATCATCCTTCGCTTTCACTCCTAATTGATCTAACGGTAATTCTCCTTTATTTACTTTCTGTGCATTCTTTACATCAAATAAAATAAATGCATACTCAGCTGCCATTGCTTTATCTAATGTACGTTGCCATGCATATACAAAATCTTGCGCTCGAACTGGATCACCATTTGACCATTTTGCATCACGTAATTCAAATGTATATGTCTTTTTATCTTCACTAATTTTCACGTCTTTTGCCATACCTGGAGTTGGTTTATTATCCTTATCTAAACGATATAATCCTTCCATTGCATTTACAAAGGCACGGAATGATACAGAGTCTGTTGATTTTGACGTATCCATTGAAGGAATTTCAGCTGTTTCTAGTAAGTTTAATACTTGCTTATCTGCTGCCCCCTTACCTGTTTCTTTCTTCGTTGTAGATGCCTTCTCCCCATTTCCGCAACCCGCAACTAATATACTAGTCGATAATGCAACTGCAGCAATCGTTGTTACCTTTCTCTTCATTGTTCCTTCCCCCAATCTATATGTATAAATGAAAGCCAGTATAATACATATTATTATACAAAAGATTCAGATTATTTCAAATATTATTTTCGTATATACAAAAAAAGAAGCGGATAGAGAGCTCTACTATCCACTTCTTTTTCTTTTTCTTTTACTTGTAATCCATCCTCTATGTCAAATGGATTTTGAACTTTAAATATTTCGTCCATTATCTTTAAAAATTCTTCCTCATTTTTAGATTCGCCATTAATCATAAGTGAGTATGGCTCAATCTCACCCAATTTATAATCAACAACAAATTGGATCGTAACCTTTTTCTTCGACATATCCGGACTATCCCCTTGGAACTCTACCAATTCTAATCCTTCCGTGCCACGATAATATGCCCAACCCGGATTTCTAAAATAATTTTCAAACGATTCACCAATTGAAAGGAATGGATATTCATATAGCGAGCTTGTACGAACTTTTTGAATAATATCTCGATCAGTCGGGAAAAAGAAATGGCTGATAAAAATACTAGCAACCGCTAAAATCGTAACAATTGTTGCTCCCATTTTACTCGTTCCACCACTATCACGAATGAGGTACTTTTCAACCGATCCATCTTGAATTTCTCTTGCTTTTATTCGATATATACGCCTTTCTGCAAATTGATAATATAATCCATTCGCAAAAATCGCCATTCCAAATAAAATAAAAACGAGTAATAGAAACGTAAGAGGCACCATATTAATGATCGGCAATGCTACGTTGAAGCCCATATAATAAGAAAACGCATCACACGCTAATAATAACACTACAAATAAAGCTGCAGGTAAATAATACTTACGATATCCGAGCCAACCTACATTGAAAATAGCTGCCCAACCATTCCAGCTCCACCTAGCAATCCGCTTTTCCTCAAGCTCCCATTTCCTTTTGTAATACGGATATTGTCTCCCTACATATACTTCTAATTCCTTGTCTATTAGCGAACTTCCTTCACTCTGTTCAGTATGCAAAGTCCGCTGGCAACTTTCACAATTCAGCTGATTTCCCTCGCAAAGTTGCCCACAATTTATACATTTCAAAACAATCCCTCTTCCCATCCATACGTCATTTCAAAATACCTTCATGTTTTAATAACCACTCTTTCCTCCATAAACCGCCCGCATACCCAACAAGTTTCCCGCTCTTTCCTATTACACGATGACATGGAACGATTATTGAAATCGGATTGCGACTATTTGCTCCTCCTATTGCTCGTACAGCTTTCGTATTTCCGACTTTCTCTGCAATATCTAAATATGAAGCACTTACGCCATAAGGAATCGTATAGAGCGCATCCCATACATTTTTTTGAAATGCTGTTCCCTCAGGAGACAACGGGACTGTGAACTCTTTTCTATTCCCCTTAAAATATTCATCGAGCTCATTTATACATTGATCTATCATTTCATTTGTATGTTCTTCTTGTCTCTCATCAACAAATATAACAGACGTAATTCCTTTATCGTTCGCTGTAATTTCTAGCAAGCCTAATTCACTTTCATAATAAGCTTGGTACATATGTCATCCTCCAATTCAATTCATATTCATTATTGTAACACGAATAGACAAAATTTTTCGTATAAGCGTTTTATTCGAGAAACAAAAACGAGAATGATACAATGTAAGAAAATTCAATCTAGGAGGCTATTGGATGAATTACAAACTTTTTTCACCTTATACAATTAAAGACGTTACATTAAAAAACCGGATTGTTATGTCACCTATGTGCATGTATTCATCGAAAAACGAGGATGGCCAAGTAACGAATTTCCATCTCATTCATTATGGAACAAGAGCTGCTGGTCAAGTTGGTTTAGTTATGATTGAAGCAACAGCCGTGTTACCTGAAGGTCGAATTTCAAATAAAGACTTAGGCATTTGGGATGACAGTCTAATTGAAGGCTTACATAAAGCGACAACTTTTATACACGATAATGGTGCAAAAGCTGCCATTCAACTCGCTCATGCTGGAAGAAAAGCAGAATTAGAAACAAATGCGTTAGCTCCTTCAGCCATTCCATTTAATGAAACAATGAAAATGCCAATAGAAATGAGCAAACACCAAATTAAAGATACTGTATTAGCTTTTCAGCAAGCTGCAGTACGATCCAAACAAGCTGGATTTGACGTTATTGAAATACACGGTGCTCACGGTTATCTTATTAATGAATTTCTTTCTCCACTTACCAATAAGCGGACTGATGAATATGGTGGTTCACCTGAAAATCGATATCGTTTCTTACGCGAAATCATTGAATCGATAAATGAAGTTTGGAACGGACCGCTATTTGTTCGTATTTCAGCAAATGATTATCATCCTGACGGGTTAACAGTTCAAGATTATGTACAATATACAAAATGGATGAAAGAACAAGGAGTAGATTTAATCGATTGTAGCTCTGGGGCTGTTGTACCTGCGCGCATCGATGTTTACCCTGGGTATCAAGTACAATATGCTAAACATATTAAAGAGCATGCTAACATTGCAACTGGTGCAGTTGGATTGATTACGACCGGGGCACAAGCAGAGCAAATTTTAAATAATAACGAAGCAGATTTAATTTTTATCGGACGTGAGTTACTTCGCAATCCTTACTTCCCAAGAATAGCCGCCAATGAACTTGGCTTTGAATTAGAAGAACCGTATCAATACGAGCGAGCGCCTGGGAAAATCAGTACAAATAAATAAAACCGAGAAGCTTTTCTTCTCGGTTTTATTTATTCTATCGTTGTAATTTCATTCGAATTATAAATGTGGATACCTGATTCTTCTCGCAATGCAGTTATATACATCCCTTTTGCCACATCTTTAGCGGAAATTGGTTTATACTTTTTGAAGGCTCCTTTAAATATAAAAGGAATCATACGAGATAATTTTTCCGCCATTCTTTCACCAAAGCGAAATTCTTGTCGATTTCCTACTAATAAAGATGGCCTAAAAATGTGAATACCACCGATTACTAACTTTTGCAATTCCTCTTCCATTCTTCCTTTCACTTGTGAATAAAAGAAAAACGATTTAGGATTCGCTCCCATTGAGGACACAACAAGGAAATTTTGCACCCCTTGTTTTTCAGCTAAACAAGCCGCTCGTAACGTATATTCATAATCTACCTTTTTGAAATTAGCTTTCGTTTTTGCTTTTTTGATTGTTGTTCCTAGACAACTAAATACGTCATCTACAGCAAAGAACTCTTTATATTCCTCTAATGCCAAATAATCTACTTGCTTTTGCTGTAACTTTTCATGTTGCCATTGCATTGGTTCTCTTACAAAAATAGTAACCGAATCGTAGTAATCTGATTCAAGTAATAGACGCGTTATCTCTTGCCCAACTAAACCACTTGCACCAAGTACTAACGCTGTTCGCTTATTCATATATGCATATACCTCTTATTTTACTTTTCTCTCCTTTAGTAACATACAACTTTTAGGAGTTTCCTTCTCTCATTTTACCACAAGTAAAGCACTATGCGTACGCATAGTGCTTTACTCACTCTTTTTTCTCATCTTTCTCTCGTAATTTTGTTACGGTTGATGCATCTCCTAAATTACTTATTAATCTTCTTAAAAAAATTAAGACTACGGCTAATGGTAATACTACCGCTAATATCAATAAAATAGCTTCCATTAAGTAACCCAAACACTCAGCCCCCTCTACACCCTCCTTTCATATATATGAACACAGCGTTGTCACATATGCATGTATTCGCAAAAATAACACACCTATATTTGACAACTTTATAACAAAATCAAATCGGAATGATTATTATTTATTGCAACTTTATAAAAGATGTATTATACTAAGTTCGCAAACTAAAACGTAATTATTCCGTTTTGTATTAAAATGATATTTTTCTTCTATAATTGGGGAAAATATATCCGTAAAAAAAGAAAAGAGGAGAACTTCATGCCTAAAAGATTGACTATATTTTCATTCTTACTTATTTTCACTTTAATTTTTACTGGCTGCTCAAATACAAAAGAAGGTAATGCCAAGAAAGACGGAAAGCTAACTGTTTATACAACTATTTTTCCTCTTGCAGATTTCGCAAAAAAAATTGGTGGCGACTATGTAACTGTTGAAGCAATTTATCCGCCTGGTGCCGATTCTCATACATTTGAGCCAAGTCAGAAACAAACAGTACAAGTTGCAAAAGCCGATTTATTCGTTTATAACGGTGCTGAATTAGAACCATTTGCTGAAAAAATGGAAAAAACATTACAAAAAGAAAACGTTAAAATTGTAAATGCATCAAAAGGTATTGAACTGCGTACTTCTACTGAAGAAGAGCATCATGATCACGGAGACGGCCATAAAGAGGATGAACATCATCACGATAAAGACCCACACATTTGGTTAGACCCTACTCTAGCAATGAAACAAGCAGAAAAAATTAAAAATGCACTTGTAGCATTACAACCTGACCATAAACAAGAGTTCGAAAAAAACTTTGCAGCACTTCAAACAAAATTTACTGATTTAGATGATCAATTTAAAGCAGCAGTTGCGAATGCAAAAACGAAAGATATTTTAGTTTCTCATGCGGCTTATGGATACTGGGAACAACGCTATGGCCTGAAACAAATTGCTATCGCCGGTATTTCAGCTTCTGATGAACCATCTCAAAAACAACTTGCTGACATTACAAAAACAGTAAAAGAACATAATCTAAAATATATTTTATTTGAAACATTTTCTACTCCAAAAGTAGCATCCGTTATTCAAAAAGAAACAGGTACAAAGATTTTACGCTTAAATCACTTAGCTACTATTTCTGAAGACGATGCGAAAAATAATAAAGATTACTTCACTTTAATGGAAGAAAACGTAAACACATTGAAAGAAGCTACTAACTAACCAACTTTTGATAAGAAGAGGCTGTCTCAAAAGGTCTTTAAATAAGACCTTTTGGAGACAGTTTTTTATTTTAACTTTAATATGGATGAGAAAATCTTTAAGAATCAAGAGTAGTTCATTTTAGAGATGTAGTTTCAATTGAAACTACATCTTTTCATGCTCATAAAAACTCTATATCCACTTCACATTTACATTAGATTCATCCATAATTTTCTCATATAATATATCTATTTTTATTAATATTAAGTATTTACATTTCCCCTTCCTTACCTCATAATTTTAATCGGGAAAGGGAGGAAAAAAATGGTTCAAATAAAAGTAACGCCCGAAGAATTGGAACGAGTTGCAAAACGGGCAAACGATACAAAGCACGCATTAGAATCTATACATAATAACTTATGCAATCAAATTGATTACATGTGTTTTCAATGGACAGGCGCATCAAATCAAAACTTCATTCAAATGTTTAACAATGCGAGACCATCCGCATTCACAGCTATTAATGCGCTTGTGCATGTTGAAGAAGAATTAAAGAGAATTGCTGAGAAATTCCGCGTTGCAGATAGTGAAGATGTAACATCCAAAAAAACGGCTAAGTCTAGTAAAGCACCTGAAAAATCTTTCTTAGGAAAAGTATGGGATGGTATAGTAGATGGTGCGGGAGATGCTGTTGGAGATACAATTGACGGTATAAAAGCATTAGGTGACTGGGAAACTTGGAAAGGCATGGGCTACACTGTCACCCATTTAGATGAAGCTTTACCTGCTATGTGGGATGCGTTATCCGACTCTTTTAATAAAGATGTGATAAATGGAGATGCAGAAACACGTGCAAGATGGGGATCGTATGCTTTAACACAAATTGGATTGGGTCTTCTTGGAGATAAAGGGGTCAGTAAGGCTGCAAAGCTTGCACAAGGGGCTAAATTCTCTCAAGGTATCTCGAAAGCTGGACAATTATTTAATAAAGGCGATAATTTGGCTTTCGCAGGCGGTAATGGTGGTAGATCTGTATTTGATAGTGCTAGTTTTAGACAAGCCGAAGAAAAACTTTCAACCTACCAGTTTGCTAAAGGTGATAGGTCCCAACCTGTCACAAGTGTAGGTGAAGCACAAGTAAAACGTTATTTAGAGAATACTGGCGGAACAGTGGCAGAAATCAAACCGAGATATACACGTGAACAAATCGAACATCTAGCTGAAAGTAACTTTGAAAATCAAATAGATTCTGTTTTGCGGGATGTAGATATATCACGTGAAAAGTTTAATGAGCTAAAAACAAAAATGTATCATGAACTTAGTCCAGAAGAAGTAGTAGCCATGAAACAGATTAGAGACAGTGTTCCCGCACCAACTTCTACTACAATGATGCAGAAAGCAATTCCGTTAGAAGATATAAAAAAATACTTAATGGATGAGCGATTCAATGAAGTCGGGGGATGCGTTGCAAAATTTGAAGATGTAGCAGACATTCAATCATCACATGACTTATTTCACTCATTACGTTTAGATTATCACAAAACCAAATTTACTACCGAAAGTGATTTTGGTGTTATTAGATTTACATCGGATGATGCGGAAAAACTATATATTCCTTATGGCGATAATTTTAATGACCCAATAAATAAAAAACCTAGCGATTACTTACAATATCCTCAAACAGGAAATGGATTTGTAATGTCTGAAAACGGACGTATTATTCCAGAATATGAATCTCAATTTCCACAGAAATTAAGACCACATGATGGAGCAGAAATATATGAAGTTGTAAACGGAAAGGAACGATTGGTAGGAATATATAGCGAGCTAGATAAAAAATTTATTCCAGCTGTGACTAAGAACTAAGAAAGGAATTATGGAAATGATTAGACGAGATGAGTATGCAGTTTATAAAGGGACAGAATATAGTATATCCAAAATCGGTAATCGGTTTATATTAACTTCTACAAATCAAAAGGACTTACAAAACGGTTTTACACCCTACGAACGAAATCCCAATTTATTTATAAAAGAAGTTGAAAAATCCGAGTTAGAAACAGCGTATGACATTACACCTTTTGCCAAGCATAAAGAAATTATGTTTCGAATTATTGGAGAAAATAAAGACAAGGGAACTGTTTCAATATATACGATTGATCCCAAAGTAGGAAAAGAATTAGGAATGTCTTCACCTGGTCGTGGGGAATTCGTAAAAGATGTAAGACTAGAAGATGTTGAGTTAATTGAAAAAGTAGAACCTATCTGGGGATTTACACTAAATAAAGAGAATTAATTACAATAGATAACAGCAGAACCTTATAAGCACAAAGGTTCTGCCGTTTAATACCGGCAACCGAAAAACAGTAGATTAGGTGACTCAATGATTAGAGATGGAAAATATGGATTATATAATGGACAAGAATACATGTTAGCTGGAAAGAAAGATGATCTAGAAATTATATCGAATGATCCAGCTGAACTATTAAATGGTTTTATTCAAGATGATTGGGATGAAAATATTTTCTTTAAAAAAATAAAAAAAGAAGACTTGGATACCGCTTATGAAATTACAACATACGCAAAATATAAAGGACATAATTTCGGAGTACTAACTGCAAGCGAATTAAAAGTAGTTATTGCTACAAATAATCCACAGGTAGGACACAAACTAAATATGTCTGTACCAGGTCGTGGGGAATTTCATATGGAAGTAAATAGGACAGATGTTGAGTTAATTGAAGAAAAAAAACCTATATGGGGATTTACACTAGATATAGACAATTAATTACACCAAATAAAAGCAGAACCGTATAAGGGTTCTGCTTTTATAATCCTTACCTATTTTGTAACAATAGCAAATCCTAAACCAGCATCTTTATTTTAACTAGCTATCCAAATTGATAAATATAAGGATCAATATGTTCCTAAAAACACAATCCAGAATTTCTCCTGTAGGATATTACATACAGCAGACAATACAAAACCAAGTGCCCCTTCAACGAGTGCAATGTGCAGTGAATAAAAATATTGAGTTCACCAATGGAGATGCTCTTATTAGCATAATGTTTATGTGTTTCTGCTTGACTTGACCAAAATAACAAGTAAAATTATCCATATTAGCTTTTAAGCTATATTAATTTAGAAGGTGAGTTGGAATTATGACTCTTCACATTTGTGAAGTAACAGAAAAAAATTGGCGTTCGGTAGCTGCTTTAAACGTCGCAAAAGACCAGCAGCAATTTATTGAAAGCAATGCGTTTTCTTTAGCAGAATCATTATATGAGGGAAACGGAACGTCAGTAGGTTTATATGATGGAGAAACACTTGTAGGATATGCAATGTATGGATGGTATTGTGAAAAACGTAAAAGCATATGGTTAGACCGCTTTATGATTGACCAACAATATCAAGGAAAAGGATACGCAAAACGTTTCCTTCGCTTGCTTATTCAATTCTTACAAAATAAATTTGAATGTAAAACAATTTATTTAAGTTTACACCCAGACAACAAACTTGCAATGGGATTATATGAGTCATTTGGCTTCCGTTTAAATGGCGATATTGATGATGAAGGTCCTGTTGTAGGTGTTGTAATGGAGTTACTTTTAGATGAACATACAAACCTGTGAAAACAGGTTTTTTTAGTCCTTCGTTTTTGGCAATCTAGTATTTTTCTACAAAACACTTAGTTAAGTCCAAAAAATAAGCCTGCAATAAACGCAGACTTATTTCACACACTCCTCGAAATGTGCTTGGAACCATTCTTTATTAATATCTTTTCCGATAAAAACAACTTCACTTACTCGATCTTCGCCCTCTTGCCACTCTCTATCATACGAAGCAGCAAATAACGTATGTACGCCTTGGAAAACGATACGTTTATCCACTCCATCAATCGATAAAATTCCTTTGTAGCGATATAAATATTCTCCTAGTTCTTGAACGACAGCTGACATCCACTCATTTAGTTTTTGTAAATCTAACGGACGCTCTTCGCGTAGTACAAACGATTTTACACCTTCTAAATGATTATGCTCTGTATGAGGATAAATTTGTAACGTATCTTTCGTTTTAAACGTTTGAATTTGTAGTAACGATGGAATATCCACATCACAATTAGTCGACTGAATTAACTTTACAGTCGGGTTTATTCCTTGCAATTCATGTAAGAGATTTTCTTTTTCACTCTCTTCAATTAAATCTAACTTATTCACTAATACAACATCAGCAAATGCAATTTGTTCTTTTGCTTCTAGCCCTTTTTCAAAATGTTTATGTATATGATAACTATCTACTACTGTTACAACACCATTAATTTGGTATGCAGATTGAATAACAGGATCTAAAAAGAATGTTTGAATAATAGGACCTGGATTTGCAAGACCCGTCGTTTCAATTACTAATCCATCAAAGTCCATTTTCCCTTCTGCTTTTACGTCCAGTAATTGTTTTAACGCAACGAGTAAATCCTCACGTACAGTACAGCATAAACAGCCGTTGGTCATTTCCATAATTTCTTCTTCAACATTCATAATCAACTGATTATCAATACCAATTTGCCCGATTTCATTTACGATCACCGCCAATTTCTGACCGTGATTCTCTGATAAAATACGATTTAATAATGTCGTTTTCCCTGAACCAAGAAAACCAGTTAATATTGTTACTGGAATCATTTTGTACCTCTCCTTATAGCTATATGTTTCTACATTATAGCATATAGAAAAAATCGTTTTTGTAGCAAAACATATTTATTGTATGTACGACACTGTAACTATATAATAATATGTAGCAAGAAAGCCTTTTCAAAACATTATTCATTCATCAAGGGGGCACTTATAATGGAACGAGTTCAAATGGCCGAAACACTCGAATTTTCTCGTATGATTCAAGGTTTTTGGCGTTTAGCAGAATGGAATATGACGAAACAAGAATTACTTTCTTTCATTGAAGATTGTATGGATATGGGAATTACCACTTTTGATCATGCTGATATTTATGGCGGTTATATGTGTGAAGGACTGTTCGGAGAGGCATTACAACTAAAGCCTTCCTTACGTGAAAACATGCAAATCATCACAAAATGTGGAATCGCTCCCCCATCACCGAAATTTCCAGAGCGTTATGTTGCTCACTACAACACTAGTGCAAAACATATTATTCAAAGTGCAGAAGCTTCACTTAAAAATTTACATACAGATTATATTGACGTATTACTTATCCATCGTCCTGATCCTTTCATGGATCCAAATGAAGTGGCAGAAGCGTTCTCACGCTTAAGACAAGAAGGAAAAGTTCGTCATTTCGGTGTATCTAACTTTTTACCTTCCCAATTCAATATGTTAAGTTCATACTTAGATTTCCCGCTTATTACGAACCAAATTGAAGTATCAGCTCTGCAGCTTGAACATTTTGAAAAGGGAACAATTGATTTATGTCAGGAAAAACGAATCAATCCAATGATTTGGTCACCTCTTGCTGGCGGAGAAATCTTTACTGGTCAATCAGAACGTGCTGTACGTGTACGTGAAACTGTGCAAAAAGTTGCTACTGAGCTAGGTGTTTCTAGTATCGATACGGTTATGTATGCTTGGTTACTTGCACATCCAGCTAAAATGTTGCCAATCATCGGCTCTGGTAAATTAGATCGTGTTAAAACAGCCGCTCTTGCTACAAAATTTAACTTAGACCGTCAACAATGGTTTACAATTTTCGAAAGCTCTAACGGACATCCTGTACCATAATACACAAAAAGAAGAGCCGTTTCTCTACAGCTCTTCTTTTTCATATGTATTTCTAGTCATCGCAAATACACACATATCCCTTAAGCCATTTCCATCTACTGCAACACTCGCACTTTCTAAAACACCCTCTAATTTAAAACCTAATTTCTCAGGGATCGCTCTACTTTTCTTATTTAAAGAATCACAACGAATTTCTACGCGATTTGCTTTCAGTTCAGAAAAAGCATAATCTGTTATCCCCTTTGCAGCCTCAACCATATAGCCCTTTCCACTAAACCTCGAATCAATCCAATACCCGATTTCAAATTGGGGTATATCCCAATTAATGCGATGCAATCCGCTAGATGCGATAAACTCGCCTGTTTCTTTCGAAAAAACTAGTAATCTTAAGTCCTCACGCTGTAAAAATTGAATATGTGATTTTCTAATGCTCACTTCTACTTCTTCCTCTGTTTGCTCTTTTTGTGCAAAAACCATCCATGGTTTTAATTCTTTCATAGAAGCTTGAATGGCATCGTATACAGCTTTACCATCACCTGGTTTCGGCATTCGAATCAATAGCCTTTCAGTATAAAATTCAGAAGGAAAATCGAATAATAATGGATTCACTGTAAACACTCCCTATAATTCTTTTATATATAATAATATCCATCTCAAACTATACAGTAAAGAAATTTCTGAATTTTATACATTTAATTCATTTACATCTACCGCAACACGAACGCCAGATTCAATTGCCCCTTGTATCCATCCGTGATATAACGTTGTATGGTCTCCAGCAAAGAATATTCTTCCCTCTGGTTTGACAATCGCTGGTTGCAACTCTGATTCTTGATCTGCCTGAAATAGAGCAAACCCTCCAAGTGCATATGGATCCAACGTCCAACTTTTTGATATACCTGATAAGAATTCATCATATACTTGACCACCTAATATCGTTGCTAAGTTTTGTAATGTGTAATAAATACGGTCACCCTTTGATAAGCCATCCCATAACAACGCATCATAAGACCATGTATAGCTTCCTAGCATCATAGCTGGTCCCTTCTCTCCAATTCCATAGCTTGGATAATAGGCGTAACGAATTGGCAAATCTGTTATAATTCTGCCACCTAACTGTCCTTGTTCTTCCCAAAATCGACTTTTAAATTGAATTCCTATTTTTGTCGCTGGCATATAATGCAATTCACGAATTGCTTTCCATTTCTCATGAGATATAGAATCAAATGGATCTACTTCTACAAACCGCATTGTCGAAAACGGAATGGTAACAATAACTAAGTCCCCTGTAATACTACTATATTCAAACGTTTCTTCGTTTCGATAGAAAGCTGTCACACCATTATCATGCTGATGTAGCTTCATTAATTTTTGATTATATATAATATCTTCCTCTAATTGTGGTAAAAAAGATTTTGGCAATCTATCATTACCGCCTATTATTTCACAAAATCCGCTCTCCTCTTGCATAATGTATAAAAAACGTAATGTCTCAACGAATGACCTTTCTAAAAAACCTTCTAAATCCAACAAAACACCAATCATCTCAATTGTTACTGGTGAAAAGTAAGTATTATATTGATAAGGGTGATACTTTAAAAATTGTCCTGTAGAGTATCTGCCAAAATCATTTACTACAACATCCCAATTTTTCTCTGGGTTCTTTTTAATAAAATTTATAATAGGCTGTACCGCTAACAATAATAGCTCCTCAGATGTTTTCCCAACTTCATTCATTTCCACAGGATACTTTAATATACTTGGCTCTTTTTCATATTGTTTTAATGTCGTTTTTCGGCCGTTTACGTAAATAATATCAGTCTCATTCCTATTAATAAAAGGGCCTACCTGTAGCCCAAATTTTCTTATATATGCCATCGTTAATGTATGCGAATACGGAATTCTCATCGCCCCTACATCCAAATATAAACCGGTATCTTCCATTCTAACTGTCTCTATGCGGCCACCTACCCGGTTGTTTGCCTCAAAAATCTTCACTTCATGTCCCGCAGCTTTTAATAAAGATGCCGAAACTAATCCAGCCATGCCAGCCCCTACTACAATAATTTGCTTCGGACTCGTCGTCTTCTTTAATCCTTTATTTATAATTTTTAACGTTTCATCCATCTCCGTGTTATACATTATATCTTTCTGCACAATTCCACCCCTTACTTCATCAAATGGGCATTAGTCGTTTAGTGCATTTTATTCATAAATTTCCATAAACATAACAACAGAGCAAGTTGAATATTCACTGAAAATACATAAGAGATCGCTCTCACATCTCTTCACGCTTCGTATAATATAGCAACAGCAAATAAGGAGTGGTTAAAAATGAAACCAACTTACGACTACAATGCTACAAAAAAGTATTTAGAAGAAAAGAAACAACAGCTATGCAACAAACTTAGTAATATGCATCTATCTAAAAAAGAGCGTGAACAAATAAAACTTGAGATTGATAACTACGAATATATTTTAAATGTAGTCGAAATGAATCATTATGAACGAGGATTTTCACATTAAAAGTGGATATATAATTTATCCACTTTTTATTTTGAGCATTTCATTACGCATTTTTCGTAAGTAAATATATAATAGGATGTACATTAAGATTGAGAGGTATATTCTATGATCAAATTAAGTGTATTAGACCAATCCCCTATTTCAGATGGTAGTACGGCAGCCCAAGCTTTTTCACATACAGTTACGCTTGCGCAAGAAGTTGAAAAACTCGGATATACACGCTTTTGGGTATCAGAGCATCACAATTCTGTAAACTTTGCTGGTTCAAGTCCAGAAATACTTATTTCTCATATTGCAGCAAAAACGGAGCGTATGAGAGTTGGTTCGGGTGGTGTTATGTTACCTCACTATAGCCCGTATAAAGTTGCTGAGAATTTCCGTGTTTTAGAAGCGCTTTATCCAAATCGTATTGACCTTGGTGTCGGCAGAGCACCTGGTGGTATGCCCATTGCAACTCGCGCACTTCAAGAAGGAAAAATGGTCTCACTTGATCAATATCCAGAGCAAATTGCAGATGTTGCAATGTACTTACATGATCAAGTACCAGAAAACCATCATTATGCAAATTTAAAGGCTACTCCTGTAATTCCCACATCTCCTGACATGTGGTTGCTTGGCTCTAGCGGAGAGAGTGCAAAGATTGCCGCACAACAAGGTGCTTCTTTTGCATTCGCACAGTTCATTAACGGATACGGCGGCCCTGAAGTAATGGAAGCTTATCAAGAACAATTCCAGCCTTCCTATTTAGGAGATAAACCAAAATCAATCGTCGCTATTTTTGTTATTTGCGGAGAAACAAATGAAGAGGCGGAAAAAATTGCTTCTAGTTTAGATTTATCAATCTTATTACTAGAACAAGGAAAGCGTACAACTGGCACTCCTTCTATCGAAACTGCTCAAAATTATTCATATAGCACGTATGATTTATTCCGTATAAAAGAAAATCGTCAACGTATGATAGTAGGCGATCCGTCTTCTGTAAAAGAAAAAATCATAAACTTAAGCAAAGCGTACAATACTGAAGAATTTATGATTGTCACTATTACTCATCGATTTGAAGATAAATTGAATTCTTATCGCTTATTGGCAAATGCTTTTAATTTATAATTTTAAAAAGGAGATACATCACATATGATGCATCTCCTTTTCTTACTACTTATTGTTTTCATTCCCTATATATTCAATAGCTTCTTTCAATACCTCTTCAAAGTGAATAGGATAATCATGATTTAAGTTAGGTATAATTTTATACTTATGTTCTATATTCTTATCTCTTAATAATTGTACAAATTGCTGTGTGCATTCGAAACAATCTTCATCTTGATCACCGCAGACTATATATCCCTTTATATGTTTATCCTGTAGTACTCCCAGCAACTCATTCCATTCTTCAACCTCTGGAAGCCACGGTGCCATAAAAATAACCCCATCCACAGCTATATTTTTTTGTAAAATTGTATATAGAGCTACTCTTGCTCCAGCAGAAAAACCGCCAATTATTACATGTTCTACTGTACGGTTCTCTATAAGCTTATCGTAATGCTCTTTTAATTCTTCTTTCCCTCTATGTAAATCATCCCATACAAACCCATCTGAAAACTGGATTTTCGAAGACTGTGGTAAAGCTAACGTATAATTTTGTGCCAAAACAGATTTCCAATATGGTTCTATTATTCCTATATTTTCTTGATCACCGTGCATTGCAATAAATAGTTTTTCTTTTTTCTTACTTTCTATATATTTCACATCTGCTCGTTCTGTTTTCTTTGCTAACTCTTCTCTTTCTTTACATAATTGAACCATTTGATGAAACTCTTCAAATTTATGTAGTGGTTTTAAATCGTCGTCCGAAATTAAATACTCATTTCCATACCAAAAACCCTTTTCTATAATAGCTTCCTTCATTAAATGCAACGCTTCTTCTTCAAGTCCTGCTGCACTCGCTAATGCATATTTAAAATTATATATTTGAGCCTCATTCCCTACTATACCTTTAGCATGCTCCATTATATAAGTGTACGCTTCTAAACTTCCTTTACTTGCATAGCAATGTAACGTTTCATTTAATAATTGAATGTAAGTCATACCATTTTTCATACATCTACTCCCCCGTAACCTGTTATAATATTTATGTCTCAAACCTTTATATCATTCTGTAATCGTTATATAACTCAAGCTAACAATAACTTTATTCTTAAAATGATACTCAATTATTACTCCTCTTTACCCAATAAATTTAGTATAAAGTTTAATAGACTGAAAAATAAATATTTTTACAACCAAAAAAAAGACAACAATATATTTATTGTTGTTCTCAATACATCTACCCACTCTTTTGTTTTTTTCTATCTGGTTTACTTGAAACTAAATAATGTTTTTCTGAAATATATAAGTCTCTTTTTAATATACGATCTAAGTAAGGTCCTAGTTTCATTCCGCATATGAGGCGATCTTCACTACCTTCTACAATTGGAAACATTTCTTTTTCTGTTACATACTGATCTACTGCCTTTTGTACAATATCAATTTCTTTCACTAGGTTTAAGTTTTCTTCTGTATGTTCAAATACCTCAAGCGTTTCCTTCGTAATAAGAAAATGGTTTGTTGGAAATGCAGGTAAATACGGCTTTAACAAATCATAATTCACTGTATAATCATCATTTACTAATACTGTATAAACGATATTAGCATTCTTTTCTAGAAACTTAGCCATCGCTTGTTCCAATTCATCTTTCGTAATTTCACGCTCTTCTTTTCCAGTTTTGAAAAAGCGAAACATCGCATCGCCTCCTTTTTACTATATTATAGCATAAAAGAAAACTGAAAAATCACAAAAAAGTCATTGAAAGAATTTTTCAATGACTTTTTTCTTTATATTCTTATATTTATCCCGCTTTAATGGGCAGTAAGCCCCCACTGATTAAAGTTTCACTTTATTTTAAGAACGCACTTAGCATCCATACATGTTGTTCTAATGTTGTATGAATTGCTAACAACATGTCCGCTGATGTTTCATCTCCAGCTTCACCAGCAACTTCCATGCCTTCTTTTAGTTCTTGAATAAGTGCTGAGTAATCATTTACTAATGTTTGCACCATTTCTTCTGCAGATTCCTTGCTTGTCCCTTCATTCACACTAGATGTTGCAAGATATTCTTTCATTGTCGCTAACGGCTTACCTTCCAATGCTAAAATACGTTCTGCTAATTCATCAATATACGTTCCAGCTTCATTGTAAAACTCTTCAAATTTCTCATGTAATGTAAAGAAGTGTGGTCCTGTCACATACCAGTGATAATTATGTAGTTTCACATATAACACATTCCAGTTTGCTACCTGCTTGTTTAATACTTCAACAACATTTGTTTTCGTACTCATACAATCCACTCCTCTTATCATTTTGTAATGATTATCTTTTCATAACCTAGTTACATGTTACCATACATTTCCTATCCTTTCGAACGATTAGCTTATATGTAACAAAGTTTTAACACCTTTAATATTTCCCTAATATGTATTAATTCATGTATGTTTTCAAACACTTCATACGTCTAATTGTCCAAGCTCATACATATGCATAATAGTAAATCAAGCTCATCGTAGTAGAAAGAGGGATAACATGGACAATCAACAATGGCAAGTAGCAAAGAAAGTCGCTGCTACTTATATTGGAACAGTCGTTGGAGCTGGATTTGCTACTGGACGAGAAATTGTTGAATTTTTTACAGTGAATGGCTTTTATGGAACAATTGGTATATGTATAAGTGGATTTTTTTTTATTTGGCTCGGTACAAAAATGATGTTACTCTCCTCACAAATCGGTGCATTTTCAGCGCAAGAATTTAACAAATATTTATTTGGGGATGTATTTGGAAATGTCGTAAACACATTATTATTGCTCGTATTATTTGGTGTAACGAGCGTTATGTTATCAGGAGCTGGAGCGGTATTTGAAGAGCAACTTCGTTTACCAAGACAACTCGGTATTTTCATTACAGTAATCGCCTGTCTCATTATAGGTAGTCGCGGATTACAAGGGGTTTTTGAAGTTAATACACTTGTCGTACCTATTATGATGATTTTCATTATCGGACTTGCTATTACAACGTTTTTTCACGGTACAACTCCTATTAGTAACACTATTCCTGCAGAAAGCTGGAATATGAAGTGGATAACTAGTCCTATTACATATGTCGCCTTAAATCTTTCTCTCGCCCAAAGCGTCCTCGTCCCGTTAGCCAGCGAAGTAAAAGATCGAAAGGCCATTTTATGGGGCGGTATTTTAGGTGGGGCAGGACTTTCTTTAATATTATTATGTAGCCATTTAGCTATCTTATCAGTCGACCAATTTTATCAATATAACATTCCAATGGCTGAAGTCATAAGAAAATTCAATGCCACTTTTCACTTTTTCTTTGTTCTTATCATTTTCGGTGAAGTATTCACAACTTTAGTTGGCAATGTGTTCGGAATGACAAAACAAATGCAATCCATCACTGGCTGGAAAAATAACAATATTATTTTCTTCATTTTACTAATAAGTTATTGCTTTAGTTACGTTGGTTACAGTGAATTACTCCATATTCTATATCCAGTAATCGGGTGGGTTAGCATCATTTTACTTCCGATTATTGCTTTTAAACAACTTCAAAAAACATAAAAAGCATCCATGTTATTGGATGCTTTTTATATATATTTACTCACAATCATCACATACTTCCCAGTACGGCCCCATTTCGATTGCCAAATATGGCTTTAATTGCAACCGAATCATTCGACTAGGCATACGTTCTAAAACGAATTGAATCCCTTCTTCCTCTTCGTCTAATTCAACTTTTGAAATCGCAATTCTTTGCATCGTCGAAATAGGCATTCCATCTTTATATAAAGTGATTTTCACCTCATCATATTCATTAAAATACAATTCAACACTCATTTGATTTTTCAACATTTCATTAACAATTTCATATTTATCATTTCGTTCCTGGATTATATATTTCCAAGCGCCTCTACCTTCTTCTTTCGGAGCTGCTTGAAATAATGTCATCAAATCCTCGTATAGCATAAGATAACCCCTCTCTTACTAAAAAACGATGAGTATTTTATATACTCTTTATCTCTATCACTATCCATATGTATTGTACCATATATCGCCGTTCTTACCGTATTCATTTGCTTCATAACTGTATATAAAACACCTGATTCTCTGCATTACTTTCTGGATTGTCTCTTAATGCATTTCTTAATCCCCTTCTAAAGCTTTCAAATCATATCAAACTTAAGTAAATACTTTCTTTGTCCACCCTCCAATTTATTATTTCCATGCAATAAAAAAAGAAGAGTGACTTATATCACTCTCCTTAAAAGAATTTCCCAGTAGCTGCTAACGCTAATACTAGTATTAAAATAGTAAATAATAATGATACAATGAAACTAAAAATAGGTAATGCTTTCTTTTCATTCTTCTTCAAAAGTAACTTTAAACTAAGGAAGATGTTTATTGGTACAAATATAAAATAAAAATATTTAACAATTTGTACCGAACTATTCGAAAGTGTTTTTAAAATAAACACTTCAATTAGAAAAACAATAAAAAATGAAATACTTAACCAAAATGAGACATAACTAAGCCAAGAATGTCTTTTTGTCCCCCAATACACTCCCATACGAATCTCCTTTTATTTGTATTCTATATGATTATAATTATACACAAAGTTAACAAATACCTTTATTTTTCGACAAATATTATACAAAATATATATTTAAACCTCATAAAAGTATTGTGTATTTCTATTTAATTTTACAAAAAAAACAGACTACTCCAATAGCATACTGCTATCTTGGAGTAGTCTGTTCTCTATTAAACTTTAAATCTTTCAATTAATACTTGTAACTCTTCAGCCATTTGAGAAAGCGTACCAGCTGCAGAACCAATTTCCTCCATCGAAGCTAATTGTTCTTCCGCTGATGCTGCAACGTTTTGAGTACTCGTCGCATTATTCTGCGCTGTCATTGCAATTTGTCCTACCGAAATAGACACTTCATTTGCACCTTTTGACATCCCGTTAGCCGTTTCAACCATCGTTTTAATTTGATCGGCAATTTCGTTTGTAGATTGTAAAATCTCAGTAAAGTTTTGCTTCGTTTCATTCGCAATTACAAGTCCAGATTGAACTTCTTCATTTACATGCCCCATTGATTTTACCGTCTTACTCATGTCATCTTGTATTTCACTTATTAATTTACTAATTTCACTAGAAGATACGCTAGACTTCTCCGCCAATTTACGTACTTCATCTGCAACGATTGCAAATCCTCTTCCGTGCTCTCCTGCTCTTGCAGCTTCAATTGCCGCATTCAAAGCTAGAAGATTTGTTTGATCTGCAATATTTTGAATGACTTCCAGTATGTCACCAATTTGTTTTGATTTATTATTTAATAACTGTATAACTTCATCTGACTGTGAAACAGATTCTGCAATAGACTGCATTTGATTTACTGTTTTTCCTACTAGTTTTCCACCATCTTCTGCTTTTTCACGAGTATGCGCAGAAGCCGTACTAATTGATGATGAACTATTTGCTACATGTTGAATTCCTTCTGTTACATTAAATAGTAACATTGCACCATTTTCTACACTTGTTGTTTGTGTTGTTGCCCCGCTCGATATTTCATCCATTGCCATTGTAATTTGCTCAGTCGCTTCACTCGCTTGTCTTACACTTGCCGTTAGCTCTTCTGATGCTGCTGCAACATGTCCAGCCGAAGTATTAATTCTTCCGATTAATGTTCGCAATGCATCAGTCATCTCATTAAATCCTTTTGCAAGTTGACCAATTTCATCATTAGAATGAATTTCGATGGTTTGCGTTAGATCTCCCTCACTTATTTCTTTAGAAGTGACAACTAATCTTTTTAATGGCTTCGTTATAGAAAGTGTCACAAAATAAATAAGTGCCCCGCCTATAACTAATGAAATGAACATAACAATTAACATATTATAAAATACAGGCTGCGCAGCTTCAATTACTTCATTTGAGTACATCGTCCCACTGATTTTCCAACCTGTTTTTACATTTGTAGCAAATACCATTTGTTTTTCGCTACCGTCATACATATATGAAAAAGCACCATGATTATCTTCATAAATTTTCTTCGCCCAAGAATCAGATGCTTTTTCTCCTGACTTCTCTTGAGGATGTGCAATTATTTTTTGTTTCCCATCTAAAATGAAAGCATATCCCTTTTTACCAATATTAATTAACTTCGTTGTTTTTAATAAATTATCTAAACTTAAATCTATCGCTACAACACCGTTTTTATCTTCTGCTTGTTTTGCAATCGTTACGACAATATGTCCATTTCCTTTTGCCTTATACGGCTCAGTAATTACAATACCACCTTGTTTTGCCACTGCATCTTTATACCAAGAACGTTCTGTTGGATCATAGTCCGCTGCCATTTGTATATTTGGTTCTTGCACAAATTTCTTATCATTTCCAGCAACGTATACTTGTTCAACATCTTTATTTAAATTAATATATTGAGATAACATCTTCCTTAATTCATCTTGATTTTCCCCTTGATACATATTCCCTTGAATCACTCGCGCAAAATTATTTATATCATTAAATTTTGCCTCAATCATTTGATTGATTAAATTATCTAATATTTTTATATTGTCGTGAGCACTACTCGTAATTTGTGATTCAAAATTCTTTTTAGCTGTTTGATAAGACATGCCTCCGATAATAGAGACCGCCGCAATTAGAATGACGAAAAATGAAATTAGTAGTTTTTTTGCTACTTTCATATCACGAAACCAATTTAATAGTCTACCCATTACAAACCTCCTGCTTTTCAATTTTATAAGATAAATATTGTGAATTATAAATATTTCCCATTCCCTAATTATTATTTTCATAACCTATTATGATGAATACTTTGTAAAGTTTAAACAAATAAATTCTATTTGTCTATATATTTAAATAATATTATTATAAAATTTACAAATGTAAAAAACCAAAGGAATATACCTTTGGTTTTTTACATTTTTTTATGCTGTTTAGAAATCTTTTTCCACTTATCACGCTCTGCTCTTGCAAGAACAGCATCTTGTTTTCTCATAAAATAGGCTAGTTCTCTTTGTAATTTTTTATAGCTTTGCAATCGATTTATCGTAATCATTCCGTTATCAATTGCCTTATGCACTGCACACCCTGGCTCATTTTCATGCTTACAGTCCCTAAAACGGCATGTATTTGCTAGTTCTTCAATATCAGAAAATGTTGTTTGAATCGCATCGCTTCCTTCCCAAAGCTGCAGCTCCCTCATACCCGGAGTATCAATAACTAAACTACCACTCGGTAATCGGAACAATTCACGATGAGTTGTCGTATGCCTTCCTTTACTATCTTCCTCACGAATATCTCCCGTTTTTGCTACTTCAATTCCTATAAGTGCATTTAACAAAGTAGATTTCCCAACCCCTGATGACCCGACTAAAGCAATTGTTTTTCCTGAAGTAACGAATTGCTGCAACGATTCAATACCGGTATGCTCTACACTATCAACGACGAAGATTGGAACACCAATTGCCACAGCTTCCGTTTCAACAATTTTCTGCTCTATGTCCTCACATAAGCTACTCTTTGTTAAAACAATTACAGGCATTGCACCGCTTTCATACGCTAATAGTAAATAACGTTCCATTCTTCTTACATTAAAATCATGATTAAGTGCATTCACTAAAAATAGATAATCTACATTTGCTGCTATTACTTGTTCTTCCGTTCGAGTACCAGCCTCTTGTCTAGAAAAAGAGCTTCTTCTTGGAAAAATACGATGAATAATTGCTTTCTTTTCATTCTCTATTTTCTTTATATACACCCAATCACCAACTGCTGGATAATCTCCCTTCGTTACTGCTTCATGTCGAAACTTTCCAGACAGCTCTGCCATATATTCACCATCATTACAAATAATTCGATATATATGCTTATGCTCAAGTAAAATTCGTCCTACTTCAAAGTTCTCAACAGCTTGTTCCTCAAAAAAAGAATCCCAGCCGAACGATTCTAAAATATTTTGATTCAAATTGATATCCTCCCTAGTTTAAGCTAAGCGGAAGGATCGTGCGCTCCCTTATATAGTCTCGCCCTTTCCATCCACCTTTGTATTTGGTTTATTATTCATATAAGTTATTTTCGCCATAATACATCACCCCGTTCTCATTTTAATTACTCTCATTATATGGAATATTCATTTAAAAAGCTACCTTATTTAACGTAATTTTCAAACATTTCATTTTTCATCATTCTAATTTGCCCACGGTGACTAATCTCATCTTCTAGCACGTGAAACCACAAATAGTACTGGTTATGAGCTACACCGTTAGGCCACTTTCTTTCTGACATAAGCCATTCATCACCTTGTTCACTCAAATACTTCAGTGATTCTTCTCGAACACTTTGTAGAAGCTGTACATAATACTTTATTTCATGACCACGAATGGTTTTCCTCGATTCTCCTAAATAGAGTGCGTCTTTCCATATTTCTAATTCTTCCTTTGTAAAGTCACGCTCTTGAAATGAAATAAGCTGATGTGCTTTTTCAATAGCTGCTATATGCTTTAGTAACGCTCCAATGGAATTCCCTCCACTCGGTATCATTAAATCTAATTGCTCAACCGATAGATCTCTTATTTCAAGGAATGTTACAGCCCTTGTATGCTCCAGCATGCTTACTAATTCCCCTATATTTTTTGTATAACCAGCCACACTTCTTATTCGGTAATCTATATTCATATCACGCACCCTTTTCTGTATTCATATTAAGGAATAACAGCTTCATATAATAGACTGAAATATATCAGATTTTTCTGTTATAATTAAATTGAATACGTAATACCCCCAAACAAACTTTCTCAATATGCTTCTATGAAATATTAAAAGGAATCAATATAAAATAATCGAATCTTATTCACTAAAAGGAGTGGATTCGATGGAAATGTATCAATGGCTAACCGCTATACTCGTTGGTGGCATTACCGGTTTCGTTTCCCATCTAATCAATAACCAAGGTAAGTTATTGCTTCCACGCCGTTTGAAGACTTTTTTTCACTTTGGGTTTTTGACTGATATTTTCACTGGTAGTCTAGCTGCACTTCTTGGACTCGTTTTATTTGATGTCACCTTAATCAAAGAAATTATTAAAGTATCCATTGTGACTGCTATTTCCGGTCAGACTTTTTTACTACATCAAGCTCTTGGTGGCGAACAGGCTAAAAATACGCAAATCGGGAAAGCTGATGAGAAGATTCAAGAAATTGACAAATTATTGCGACGTTAGTCTATACTTTTTTTGAAAATTATTGCTATAATAAACAATAAATATTTTCTATTGCGTCGTTTGTCAGAAGAAAGGGTGTTTCGTATGACAAAAAAGAAAATAGAAGATTTCTTAACAGACACTGAAAAAGAGGAACTGCTAGAAAACTATAAATGTTTACGAGAAGCCCGCACAAAAAGCGAAGCTAACTATTTTGGAGAAGCAGTAAACCATCTATTAAATAAAGCTAAACAACGAATTATTAAAGATGCAGGCATACATGATGAAAATGCAGCAACTGTTCAATCAAAGAGAAAAGCACTGTTTTAGTTCATTAGCTAAAACAGTGCTTTTTATTATGTTATTTTTCACATTACTTTCACAACTATTTCACAATTATAAGTAGTCCTATATGTTATACTCAGTATATCCTTTTCCAAGGAGCTATATGCCGATATATGAATCCCTATCTCTATAGGGATTTTTATTTTTGGGCTTTTTTTATTTGTAAGGACTTTATGACGCAATTCCTGTTTCACTATTTTCAGTAAGCTTTTCACTTTTTCTAAACAGAAATACAGCTATAATATATAATATTGCAGTAAAACTACCTACAAATATAAAATTGTGAGATGCGGCAAATAACATTCCTGCCATTGCCGCTCCAATCATTTGACCAATATACATAGAAGCATTAGCTAGAGCCGCTCCTGTTCCTCTTGCTACGATAGATATGTTTTGTAAGTGCCTCATCATTAATACAAACAAAATTCCTGTCACAAAAAACAAAACAAAAAATAATAACTCCACAATTATAATGTTGTTTACATGAGGAAGTAATGCATATAGAACTGCTGTAAATATAATTCCACCATAGAATGAAAGGTTATAACCAATTTTATTTACGATTCTAGGTCCAAAAATATTACCAGTTAAATTTCCTAATCCTAATACGAGCATAGCTGTTCCTATTTCATGAATTTGCAAGCCAAATTGAATAGACAGCCACACACCGAAGAATGAAAATGCAGCAAAATTACCAGTTTGAAAAACAAAATATGCAAAAAAAGAAAGTGAAACCTTAGAATCTGAAAGTAATTGTTTATAACGCCTTAAGATATTTGTTTTATTTCCATTTATATAACCCGGTTGTATTTCTGGTAATACTGCATAAATAAGAATAACAAGTAGTGCTGATAATATACCAATGATGAAGAATGGTGTTGTATAGTGTATCATTGCTAAATATGATCCAACTGGCAGTCCTAAAATTTGAGAGAGTGACAATCCTGCTGTTGCAATCCCAATTGCCTTTACAATTTGTTCCTTCTCTATAAGGAGCGGAATAGATGCCCACACTTGTGGAGATACAAAGGCTGCACTTACACCTGCTAAAAATCTCAATATTAACATCCATAGAAAACTCGGTGCAATTCCACATAAAAACGTACTTAACGCAAAAAAACTCATCCCTATTACCATCACTTTTTTTCTGTTTAAACTATCTGATATAGGACCAGCGATAAGTGCAAATGCAGCATATCCCAAAGCATATGAACTCACCATCCACCCTGACAACTCAGTTGAAATATGATACACCTGTTGTAATGTGGGTAAAAGTGGTGAAATTAAGAAAGTATCTGTACCGATCATAAACATGATTGTAAAGAATACAGCTAGTACTCTTTTCATTTAAATCTTCTCCTTTTATATAAAAAGAGGGAATTATCCCTCCTTTCAACTAATCTTCTAAAATAGATTCAATCTCTTTCATGACATTTTCATTCAATGAAACTTCCACCGCTCTTACACTTTCTCTTATTTGCTCCGCTCGTTTCCCACCAGGAATAACAGTATCAATTCCTTTTTGGTTTAATAACCACGCTAAAGCTAAATGCGATAATTCGAGATCCTTTTCTTTAGCTATGTCTTTTAACTTTTCAACTTTCTTAAAGTTGCTCTTATATGTATTCTCTTCAAATAGATTTACACTTTGACGCCAATCTCCTTTATTCAATTTGAAATCTTCTGTATATTTACCACCTAGTATCCCAAAAGCAAGAGGCCCGTAAGGAATAAATGAAATACCTGATTCTATACAATATGGCAAAAGTTCTTGCCCAGCAGTACGATCTAACATATTATACGGTGATTGTACAACATCTATGTGCCCATACTGATTTGCTTCTTTTAATTGCTCTACGTTTACGTTAGATATTCCAATTGAACGAATTTTCCCTTCTTCTTTTAGGCGAGTAAGTTCTCCAATTGAATCTATGTAACTTGTTTCTGGGTTTGTAAAATGTAAATAATATAAATCAATATAATCAGTTTGTAATCTTCTTAAGCTATTTTCTACAGCTTTTCTTAAATAGCTCGGTTCATTATTCATATAAACCTCTCCATTTAATAACGGTTGTATTCCACCTTTGGTAGCAAGTACAGCTTCGTGGCGTTTTCCCTTCAATACTTCCCCTACCAATTCTTCTGATCTGCCGAAACCGTATGAATCTGCTGTATCAATAAAGGTAATCCCTTGCCCCATAGCTTCTTCTATTAATCGTTTTCCTTCTTCCTCATTCACATCAGCATATAAATTATGTCCCCCTACAGCGTTTGTTCCTAACCCCAACTTTGAAATATTTAGTCCTGCCTTTTGCAATTTTGTATACTTCATTTTTTTCTCCCCCTATATTTCTATTGTTCGAATATATTCGAACAATAGAAATATACCACTTTATATGTTATAGTGCAAATATATTACTTACACGAGCAGGTGAAAAAATGCGTACTCTCTATCATCCAAATCGAGAAGAAATTCAATTCTCTTCTGTTCTATATGCACTTAGCGATCAAATTCGTTTACAAATTGTAACTATGCTACTAGAAAAAAACGAACAATCTTGTGGCGCGTTAAACATTCCAATCGCGAAATCAACTTTATCACACCATTTCAAAGTTTTACGTGAATCCGGTGTTATGTATACACGCCTTGAAGGAACTCAACGTTTCATTTCAATTCGTGAAGATGACTTAAATGCTAGATTCCCCGGTTTATTAGATGTCATAATACATGCGACAGAACCATACTAAACAACATCTCATAGGAATATGAGATGTTGTTTAGTTTTTCTATTCTTTTAATAAATCTAATAAACCATTCCCTTCAGATGTACGTTCATATCCTAAAGGTACAGTTCTTTTAATAAGTTGTGCATATATTTCTGGTTCTGATAACTTTCTACCATATTCCCTTTCACACTGCTTTATGAGCAATGCCAGTGCTCCAGCGACATGCGGTGTGGCCATAGAAGTTCCACTTAATACCGCATATTTCCCTTCAGGATACGTAGATAATATTTCATCGCCTGGCGCCACTAAATCAATTTCTTGATTTGAATTACTAAAACATGCGATTTTCCGCTCTAAATTGACGGCACCCACTTCAATTACTTCTGAGTATGCACCTGGGAAATCTAGTTCCTCCGTATTATCATTACAATCTCCATTATTTCCAGCAGCACATACGACGAGAACATCTTGCTTTACTGCATTTTGAATTGCTTCATGTAATTCTGGAACATCTTGCGGGCCACCAAGTGACATGGAAATGACTCTAACTCTTTCTTTATTAGGCCCTCTCCAATTTACAGCATAATGTATCGCCTCAATAATTTGCTCATAACTTCCAGAACCATCTCCTGCTAAAACCTTTAACACTAACATTTTAGCAAGTGGTGCGACTCCTAAAACACCAACTCCATTTTCAGTCGCTGCAATTGTCCCAGCTACATGAGTACCATGTCCGTTATTATCAAGATAAATATTTGGATCTCCTTCGTAATCTTTCGTGAAATTTCTTCCGCCGATAATACGATCCTTTAAATCTATATGATTCATATCACACCCTGTATCTAATACTGCAACAACAATATCTTTTCCTTTTGTACTCTTCTCCCATACTTGTGGAGCATGAATGAGTTGTACACCTGGCGGAATTTCATTTACTTGTTCAACCACCTTATCTACTGTAAAAGGAATCAATTGTATACCTTTTTGTTTATTCGCTGTACTACTATTCATTGTAATCCCTCCTGAAAATATATTATTTTCATTTCAGACCACTTTTGAAAACACTTACATTTAACATTCGTTTTATGTGTTTCGTTTTCCTTCCTTAAAAATGTTTCTCAATAAGGCTTACGAAATTTATACTACTCTTTTATTTATCTCGTAATTTGTAGACATCAAAAATCCGATTGGTACAACCAATAACCAAAATAAAAGGACCACTAAATTGGTCCTTTTACTGTCTTTCAAGAATGATATGAAATTTTTAAAATAATATAAATTAAGACTAAGCCTCACTCTTGTTTAAAAACTTCTCTATTTCTTTTATTAAATATTTCGCTCCATCTATACTAACAGTAATGTTTCCATTTGCTAATGATATGTTTTGATTTGAAACATCACCTGTTATTTGACAAGCATTGTAAGGTTGATATTTTTGTAAAATGACTTTGTCTTCTTCTACGAAAATTTCAAGCGGTGATTTAATTTGTATTCCCAATACATCACGTAATTCTTTAGGAATTACAATTCGTCCTAATTCGTCTACTTTTCGAATAACTCCTGTTGCTTTCATATTACTTCCTCCCTTACTATTTATTAATTTTTTCACCTCGCTTTTTCCATTTTATCACTTTTTGGTAATACCTGCCTCTTTTTAGAAAATTTTGTACTCAAGTTAAAAAAACACATTTAACGAAGACGTAATCTCTCTTTCAATTGTTTTAAATAACGAAATCGAATCAGTAAAAAATATACAACTTGAATTCCTACGAAAATACTTAATACAATCGCATTTTCTTTAAATAGTGAGTACTCAAACATCTGTCCGAGTGCAGTTAACGCTACTGCCCCATGTAATGTTGCAACACCTATTGGAACAAAGAATAAAAGCGCCAATCGAATTGTAACTACTTTCGATAATTCTCCACTTGTTAAGCCTACTTTTCGAATCATTTCAAACAAACGAGTATCATCCTCCAAGTCAGAAAACAAACGGAAATAAAGGAAGCTTCCTGCACATACGAAAAATACAATACCGATAAAGAAACCTACAAATAGAATTGGTCCTGCAATTTGTAAACTTTGGTTTTGTGCGTACTCTTCTGCACTAAACGTTGCATGTTCTTCATAAGGTTTCATCTGATGCGTTAGTTCTTTCCCAACCTCAATTTCATCTTTCGTTCCCTCTGTTTTGTATACATAATTTTTTTCCTCTTTAAATCCATCTTGTAATGCATCATACTGCTTGTTAGAGATTACATAAACGTTACCTCTTATTATTTTACTTAATGAAGACGTATTAATTTTTTTCACTTTTAAAGGTTCATTCAAATGTGGCAACGTAATTTCTTTTCTTTCTTTCATCGGTGGTCCTGGTATATCAACTGCCAAAAATAAAACTTCTTTTTTGGATCCCTCATGAAAGGGTTCTCCTGTTAACTTCGCATATTCCTTATAGTCTGATTCCTTTATAAACGTGGCGCTTCTTAACGACTGCTCCTCCGTTTTCTTTGTTGAAATATTAGTTTTTGAAGCTGCTATACTATGTTTCTTTAACCCTTCGTCAATCATCTTCAAATGCTGTGATTCATTACTATTTCCTTGCTTAGAATGATAGTGAAACGCAATTGGTCTC
This sequence comes from Bacillus sp. FSL W8-0519, assembly GCF_038005585.1. Classification (NCBI taxonomy): domain Bacteria; kingdom Bacillati; phylum Bacillota; class Bacilli; order Caryophanales; family Bacillaceae; genus Bacillus; species Bacillus sp. FSL W8-0519. Next base: position 1,956,006 of record NZ_JBBOTL010000001.1, on the reverse strand, counting down.
TCCATAACCGCCTTTGTCATTGATGTAAAGCCAACTAATGTACCTATTGCTGAAAATGCTACAGTTGAAATTATCGTTACAATAAAGAACATTCTTGCGTTATCTCTCATACGGTAAGCTAAATCTGACAACGTAATAATATTTGTCTGTGTCCAATAAAAACGTTTACTTTTTTTACATAGTCTAATAATAAAAACACTCAACTGCTTGTACAGCAAATACGTACCAATAATGACTACCGTTGTAACAGGAATCATCATGATAAATACCATTGCACCGTGTGACATAAGCGCTCCTGCATATCCGGCACTAAGCAATATAACTGCTAATATAGAAGAAATAATGGATGCTTTCGGTTCCGGCTTCGCTTCTGCCGATCCTCTAAACAATTTCATAATTTTATTTTTTCGAATCATTCCTGCACTAAACAATGAAATGATCATAAATAATACGAAAAACATAATACTCGTTACAACAATGGCTTTCATTGGAATGTAATAAGGTAAGGAAATATCTAACTTTAATATCATTGGAGCTATAAATAGTAATATTCCGGAAAATAGCATTCCAGCAAGTATCCCAAAAATAATTGCCCCTATTCCAATCATAATATTTTCAAAAAAGATAAGACGCTTTAATTGATATTTCGTCATACCTAACATCATTAAAATTCCTAGTTCACGCTTTCTCGTTTTTAAAAACATTCCCATCGAATATAAAATAAAGAAAAATGTAAATAAGTAAATAATGGACTGTGCAAAAGACATACTTACGAACACATATCGTCCCAATTCTCCAGCACTTAATGCCGGATGAAACGCAAAAAACGAATAAACAAAAAAGGCCATAATAGCAAATGCACTACTTAAAAAATATGCTGAATATGTTCGTCTATTTCGCGTCACATTCCGATATGCGAGTTCTCTAATATTCATATTACTTCTCCGCCCTTCTACTAACTATGTTCTTATATTAGTAAAGTACGGAAATCCCTTCCATCGATTCAAATGACAAAAACCTTACATTATTGAAAGGTTTCAAAAAAATTGCTTAAACGATGCAGTTTCATTATAATGACTACATTCATATTCATACACACATCCTATTGTATATTCTTTAATTTTGCGAAATAATAAAGGATAGAAGTATGTACCAATATACATATAAACTTATTTACCGCTTTAATATGAATAGGAGGAAAACATAATGACATTGCAAGAACAGATTATGAAAGCATTACACGTTCAACCTGTAATTGATCCGAAAGCAGAAATCCGTAAACGTGTTGATTTCTTAAAAGATTATGTAAAAAAAACAGGTGCGAAAGGATTTGTACTTGGAATTAGTGGCGGACAAGACTCTACATTAGCTGGACGTTTAGCTCAGCTTGCAGTGGAGGAAATTCGTAATGAAGGTGGTAATGCAACGTTTATCGCCGTGCGCCTTCCTTATAAAGTGCAAAAAGATGAAGATGATGCGCAATTAGCATTACAATTTATTCAAGCTGATCAATCTGTTGCATTTGATATCGCTTCAACTGTTGATGCTTTCTCAAATCAATACGAAAACTTATTAGATGAATCGTTAACAGATTTCAATAAAGGTAACGTAAAAGCACGTATCCGCATGGTTACACAATATGCAATCGGTGGACAAAAAGGGCTCCTTGTTATCGGAACAGATCACGCTGCAGAAGCTGTAACAGGATTCTTTACAAAATTCGGAGATGGTGGTGCAGACCTATTACCATTAACGGGATTAACGAAACGCCAAGGACGCGCTCTATTACAAGAATTAGGTGCGGACGAGCGACTTTACTTAAAAATGCCAACAGCTGATTTATTAGATGAAAAGCCAGGTCAAGCTGATGAAACAGAGTTAGGTATTACGTATGATCAACTTGATGACTATTTAGAAGGTAAAACAGTTCCAGCTGACGTTGCAGAAAAGATTGAAAAACGTTACACAGTGAGTGAGCATAAAAGACAAGTACCAGCATCAATGTTTGATGATTGGTGGAAATAAATGAAACATAAAAAAGAAGCTAATCTCATTTAGCTTCTTTTTTATATGTTAACGATATACCCCTACCCTTTTCTCCAATAAATCTTGCAGGCAATCTTCATGCTGTTTACAAAATAACGGTGGCATGTTGTCTAACCGGAAAAACTTCAAATCCAACGTTTCATCACCATCTACTTTTTTGTCGCCTCCAACTATTGAGCATGAAAAACACATCACAATTGACTGCGCCTTGTCTCCATTTGGATATGATTGAAAATATTTTGTATACACTCCAATAAGTTCATTTATTTCTACATCATACCCGGTTTCTTCTTTTATTTCTCGAATTGCAGTTTCCGCAGCCGATTCTCCTATCTCCATTGCCCCCCCTGGAAAGCCCCAAGCGTTAAAGTCACCTCTTTTTTGCAGTAATACTTCTCCTTCTTTATTAAATACAAAACCACCGGCAAAGTTTAAGAAAACATAATCATGCCCTACTTTTTCGCGTAATTCTTTTATATAATTGGCCATTCTCTTTCCCCTTTTCATACTTCTTTTATCGCTATTCCTTATCTTTTTCAAGCAATTCAATAATTCGATCTAGCTTCTGATTCATATGCATCACTTGTTGTTTTTTTGCAGCGCTGTTTAGAAATACTCTTCTAATAAACAAAGTAAATGATAGGAAAAACAAAACGATAAGTCCGATTACTAAACAAGTATATATCAATATAAAAATATCACTCTCGAACAAATTCATTTAGATTCCACATCCTTCCTCCTTTCATTTTATCATATAATTCTGATTTTTGTAGTAATACATAAGGAAAAGAGCATCCTTTACAGATGCTCTCTTTCACCGATTAATACGTAAATGTAATTGTCGCTAATGAATAATCTGCCATCGCACTATAAGGTGCTACTTGATAAGATACACGCTTTGCACCCTTTGGCCAATTTATTTCATTTAATACTTTCTTTATATCTTGCATCGTCCCATCCATAGACTGCTTATATCGTACTTCTACCTTTTCTGGCTTAGAAGCAAATTGTTGCTGTAATTTCTTCTTAAAATCACTATAATTCTCTGCTCCGTATTGTGTAGACATATATTTTAAATTTGTTTCTTTTAACATTTGTTCATACGCCACAGTCTTTGAACTACCCGCTTTTATTTTGTTTGTTAATTCATTAAAGTAGCTTGTAGTTGCTGCTGGATATTTGCTACGATCCCAATCGTGGTCTTTACTTAATTGTTCATCAGACATATTAAAATATGAATATGTTACGCGCCCAGCTTTATCTGGTACTGGATCATCGAATGTTGTATCAAGATGATACCATTTGTTTTCAATGTTCACTAAATTCCATGCGTGAGCTTGTCCATTTCCTGTACCTGTTACAATATGGTTTTGGATACCTGCTCCTTTTAGCAATTCATATGTTAATAACGTATATCCTTGGCAAACAGCAGAGCGATTCGCTAATGCTTCATATGCTGTATATGCTTGATAAGACGTATCATATGATACATGTTTTACAACGTAATCATGAATAGCTTTTACTTTCTCATGATCATCCATCCCTGGTTTTACAATCGAGCCGATAATCGCTTTTGCCTGAGATTTTACATATTGTGTTTGCTCTTTCGATTCACGGTACTTCACTTGCAGTGTAAATGTATAGTTTCCTGGTAACCCTTTAATGGAATATCTAGTAGACGCTACATTATATTTTACATACTCATCTGCATCTACAATTTTATTAAACTCGCCATACAATTCATCCATAATACTTCTAGCATTTCTATCTTTTGTTTTATATGTGATTGTAATATTTTCTTCTCGATTATCAACCTGTTTTTTTAATTCTTTTTTGAAATCATTTAACAACTTTGTATCTGATTGCGATGTCGCTACAGTTTGATTTGTAGCTGCATAAGATACAGATGACGCGTGTAAGCCCCCCATTACTATAGTTGAACAAAGTGCGGCAGCTGTCACATACTTACTTGTCTTTCCCATCATGTCACTCCTTACATTCTATAACTATACGAAAAAGTATCGTATAGTTTCAGAGTATACAATACTTTTTCGTATAGGTCATATGAGATTATGCATATTTAACATTGTAAAAGGGTTGTTCTTTTTACAAGAACAACCCTTTTCATTAACAAGTTTGTAATACACAACATGCATTTTCAAAACGTCGATTTTTCAAGTCTTCATTTCCTATACAGAAATAAAGCATCCCTAAATCTCCCCACATCATATTACAATTTTTAGTATCTGAATCAATTTGGAATAAAAGCGTCATTTGCTGCGGATCTATGTCCATATATTGTCCAGTCTCGTATAATACCTCATCTTGTACAGAAAATGGCTCACCAAATATTTGATGGTTATCATAGTTGTCTGGAATTAGCTCTTCAAGTAATTGCAAGAAACGGTCCGAATCAGCCTCATCTTCAATGAAAAGCTCTGGCAATTTATACGTTAATTCAAAAGTAATTGCACACTGGTTATAATTCGTTTGCAATTCATCTCCTCTTCGTAATTGCTCTACAGGAACATCATAATAAAGCACACGCCCCGCTCCAGTTGGATTCACATCTTCTTCAAAATAATTTTCCACGGTAAAGAAATATAACATCCCCGTCTTAGGAAGATCGTGATTCATACCAATATTTTGTAAATCCTTTAAATTAAATTGTGCAATAAACTGTAACGTATTTCCTTTATGCGTTGGATATTCAAATGTAAATGGCAAGTCAGGAACCCCTCCCATTTTCGAACTACCTATCGCTACTGTTTCCTCCTGCTTTGGCACAACTTTTATACAAGGAAATACAGTATTCATAAGTTCCTCTTTTAAATGCGTCAGCCCATATTTATCAATTAATACTTCAATTTGTTTATTCATACATTCTCCTTATATTTACATACTTATTTGTATCATCGCACAAAAATTATACTCCATTCTTTATAAAAACAACAAGCCTCCAAAAAAACGGGCTCTTCCTTCATACGCGAACAAGTTAAAAAAAGCATAGTATACATTGTTCCTACAAACACGATAGTTCATTATTTCTTCCAGTACATTTTCCCCTCGTTCATTTTTATTTTTAATTTAAGGAGGAATTCCACATGGGTTACGGATATAGTTGCGGCGGTTACGGTTACGGCGGTTACGGCGGTAGTTGTGGTGGATGTGGTTATGGAGGCTTCGCTTTATTAATCGTTTTATTTATCCTTCTAATCATCATCGGAGCTAGCTGTTGGGGCGGCTTTGTAGGCTGCTAGTAAATTTAAAAACTATTGTAAAAAAGCACGTATAATACGTGCTTTTTTGCCATTTTCAAATATTTTATGTGAAAGGAAGTATGACTTTATGAAGATTGATGGTGTTTTTGAAGGAGGCGGTGTACGCGGAATTGCGCATGTAGGGGCAATTTGCGCGTTAGCTGAAAAAGGCTATGAATGGGAACGTGTAGCTGGAACATCAGCTGGTTCGATTATCGCTGCGCTCCTAGCAGCAGGATACTCTTGCTCAGAGCTAAAAACGATTATAACAAATATTGATTATGATAAATTTACGAAGAGAACCTTTATTGACAGAATCCCGTTTATTGGAAAAGGATTAAGCGCATGGACTACTCTTGGTATTTACTCTAATATTTTTATAGAAGAATGGATTGAAGAATTACTTCGAAAAAAAGGAGTTCATTTATTTACAGATTTACCTGATTTAAATAAGCTTAAAATTATCGCTTCTGATATAAGTAATGGTAAAATGGTTATCTTTCCTGATGACTTACCGAACTACGGATTTTTAAATTATCGCTTCTCTATTGCGAAGGCTGTACGAATGAGTAGTACAATCCCCTTCTTTTTTGAACCGGTAAAATGGAGAACCCCAAAATGGAAGCAGCCTTGTTATATGGTTGATGGAGGAATTTTAAGCAATTATCCAATTTGGATTTTCGACTCCCCTACCTCTCCCCGCTGGCCGACTTTTGGGTTTCATTTCGTAAAAGATGAGATTCAAGCTGACCCAGCCCACTACAACGAGCCTATCTCCATGTTCAAAGGACTTTTTAAAACAATGATGCAAGCCCATGATTTACGTCATTTAGACAAGGAATCAAAAGCAAGAACAATTACAATCCCAACAGGATCCATTACTAGTACAAACTTTGAGTTAACAATGGAAGAAAAAGAGTGGCTATACAATTCTGGTTATAACGCCGCAAATAAGTTTTTACAATCGTGGAATTTCAGACAATATATTGATAACTATAGAAACGGAAATCAGGATCGAAAATCAAATCGTTATTTCCGTCAACTTGACTCATAATATTATTATCTTTTATACGAGAACACGTAACGCTTTCAAAAAATAAGCCTAGTAATATAATATGTTACTAAGCTTATTTACTTTCTGTATCATTATTATACGTTGTTTAAGGATAAGTTAACCCTTCTGCTTCCTCTGCAGTAATAACGGTGTATCGATTTCCCGTTCGTAATCCTAACAATTCTGCTTTTTCAATTGCTTCCTGCTTCGTCTCCGCATAAGCAGCTAAATATTTTTCTCCATTGATAATTTGGCAAATTACATATTGTTTCATTACTTTCTCCTCTTACTTTTTCATTAGTTGTGCAAGTTTTTTTATACCTATTTCAATTTCTTCTAATGTTGCGTATGAATATGGATACAAATTTTCATTTCTTCTATACAATATACACTATCATAATAAATTTAAATAGGAGGAAATATGATGAGTGAAGCAATTATTCATGGGATCATTCTTGCATTTGGTCTTATCATTCCATTAGGTGTTCAAAATGTTTTCGTCTTTAACCAAGGTGCGAGCCAACCAAACATTTGGAGGGCAGCCCCTGTCGTATTAACTGCCTCTATATGTGATACGTTACTCATATTGATAGCGGTACAAGGTGTTTCCCTTGTACTCCTTACTTTTTCTTGGCTAACTAACTCATTATATATAATTGGATTTTTCTTTCTCCTATACATGGGCTTTGTTATTTGGAGAAGTACCCCTTCCAACGATGTAAAACAAGAAAAAAGTATGCCAGTAAAAAAACAAATACTTTTCGCTGCATCGGTTTCATTATTAAATCCACATGCAATTTTAGATACAATCGGTGTAATTGGAACAAATTCGATTCAATACATAGGAAATGAAAAATGGGCTTTCACACTTGCAACTATTATCGTTTCTTGGATTTGGTTTATAAGCTTAGCTTTAGCGGGGAAATTTCTAAAAAGGCTAGACTCAACCGGAAAGACAATCGTATTATTAAATAAATTTTCTGGTCTCATCATATGGAGTGTCGCACTTTATATGTTAAAACAAGTTATTTATTCCTAATGAACGAAAGAGAATTGCATGTTACTGAAAACATCATGCAATTCTCTTACAAATTATGAAGTAGGTTCTGGTTTCTTTTTTACGTTCTTTGCATCTTTTGCTGGTTTAATCCAAATGATTGCTATAGCAGCACCAATCCCAGCGAGAATACTTGTTACATAAAACACTTCATGGTCAGCACCTTTCATGAAAAAAGAGTATAGAGGTGGTCCAGCTGCTACACCGATAAATCGCATAGAACTATAAAATGACGTAACCGTCCCCCTTTGCTCCTTTTCAATTCCTTGTGTAATGAGAGCATCTAAACATGGGAGTGCCATACCAATTCCTACCCCCATAATAACGAGACAAAGAAGTAGTAAATAAATTCCTTTTATAAATAAAGGAATGATGACTGATGCAGCAGCCATTAAAAAACCAATGTAAATACACTTCTTCATCACATTTTGGTTATCTCCAATTTTTTTGCCAGCCATATATGAACTAAGTGACAGTACAAGTAACGGGATTGCAAGTACACACCCTTTCCAAATACCATGAATGTCATACTTTGATTCCAATATAGTTGACAAATAAAAGAGAATTCCGAATAAAATAAGCATAATAATTGCACCTAATGCAAAAATGGCAATTAACCATCTTCCTTTTTCTCGAAACGTAGCAAGAATTGATTTTATAAACTCTTTAAGCGGTGGTACTTCTCCTTCTTGTTTCTTTGCCTTTACTAGAACAAGTAATAAAACAATTGATACTACGCATAAAACTGGAATCGCCCAAAACGGCAAGAACCATACAATGGCAGCCAGAGCAGACCCTAAAATAGGGCTCAACACTTTCCCAAATGTATTGGATGTTTCGATGATTCCTAAACCTGTACTAACTTGTTTTTCATCTTTGTATAAATCACCAACACACGGTATAACAACTGGCATTGCACCAGCAGCACCAATACCTTGAATCGCTCTACCGATCAATATCCAAGTGTAGGGATTATCAACTTTCCAAGATACCCAACCAGTTATCGCTCCTCCTATAGCCGCAATCAGCAAACTCGGAACCATTACCATCTTTCGTCCCCATCTATCTGATAAATAACCAGCAATCGGTATAAGTAGAATGGCTACGATAGAATAAATGGTAATAATCATGGATACTTGAAACGATGAAATATGTAATTTCTTTTCAATAGTCGGCAGAATTGGAATGAGCATTGAATTCCCTAATGTCATAACAAGTGGAACTGATGCAAGCGCAATCAAACAACAGTTTTCTTTTTTTAACATGTTGGCTTCGAAACCTTTCATCATATATTTCTTACCATATAATAGCCCTGCTGGAACGTAACTTTTCATTCCACCAGGGCTATTACATTTTTACTACTTCCCATTCACAACAAAAGAAATTGGGGAAAATATAGTATTATTCCTATTCTTTGAATCCAGTTCACAATATATCCATACCAATTAATTGAAAAAAAAAGAAAGGAAGAATCCTTCCTTTCTCCTATAACCTTCTACAATTAGCGAGTATATCCGCCACCAAGTTGTTGTTCTGCCATCGCTACAAGGCGTTTTGTAATTTCACCGCCTACAGAACCGTTTGCACGTGAAGAAGTATCAGCGCCAAGTTGTACACCAAACTCTTGTGCAATTTCATATTTCATTTGATCTAAAGCCGCTTGTGCTCCATGTGATGCTAATTGATTAGAATTACGATTTCTAGCCATTACCAATCACCTCCTTATTTATATATAAATTGTGTTAAATTTTAATTTAAATACATGGTAATTTTTGGTTATTTTCATTTAAAAAAAAGAGTCTCTACAATGAGAGACTCTTACATCATTTTATACTAAGAAGTTACTACTTCTAAATTTCTATTTGTTAGTACTTTCATTTCTTCTTTTCATATATCTTTCGCATTATGTCCCAACCATTCGAGTGAAACAAAAAAGGTATACTTTAATTGGTATACCTCTTTCAAACATACACTTTACATAATAATATTATTAATATCTTTCCAACAATACGCTGTCTCTTCCACCTGTAATCTTTCTAAAAATTTTGTATCCATTTTTTCTGGATTAAACTTTTCATAAAACGTTTTAGAAGGGTTATTCGTAACAACCCATACTAAAAGTGATTGCATATTATTGTTTGTACATTCAGATAGTAAAGCTTGAAATAACTTTTGTCCTATTTTCATGCCTTGATACTCTTGTAAAAGGTAAATCGCATATAATTCTCCATCACAATTATATGTACCAGTTCTTTCTGCTCCTCCATCGATGAATCCAACTATTTCTCCATTTAACGTCTCTGCTACAAATCTAAATTGATGGTTACTTTCTTTTTGAAAAATGTTTTCCCATTGTTTTTCCCGTTTCTCATATGTTATATTTTCTAAAATCTCGTTAGGGAATATGCCTTGATATGTCGTTTTCCAACTATCAGCGTGGACCTTTGCTATACCTGGTATATCATCTTTTATCGCTCTTCTAATATGTATTTCCATCATTTCTCCCCCTCGTTTACTCATCATTATATCAATTTACTTCCTTAAAAATCCAAACAAAAAAGAGTGAATTCACTTCACTCTTTTTTGTTACAATTATCTACTTTCCACTTCAACTGAAACAACACGATCTATCTCTTTTAGTGAGCTATATAACTCAGTTGTATATAAATCTTCTGGAGCTAAAATAACCATCTCTAATTGCTGAAATGCTCCACTATCTATATCTTTAATCTTCACGCGTTTTACATGCATTCCTAAATTTTTAATCTGCTTAAATATACCATCTAACTCATGATGCTCTTTTACAGTAATTTTAATAGACAAGTCCTTTTGTCTTAATGAATACGGTCCTGCAATTTTCACAAGTTGCGGAAGTACATTAATTGCTAAAATAATTAAAATCATAGCAACCGTCGCTTGTAAATAAAATCCTGCTCCAATCGCAATACCTAAAGCTGAAGCAGCCCACACCATAGAGGCGGTCGTTAATCCAGAAATAACGTCATTACTTCTTCGTAAAATAACACCTGCTCCAAGAAAACCAATTCCACTCACAATTTGAGCAGCTAAACGCATGGGATCCATATTTGTATGCCCTGGAACAGAATATACATGTACAGATTCAATTGAAACCATCGTAATTAAACAACTTGCTACAGAAATAACCATACTTGTTTTCACACCAAGTGGTTTATTCTTTAGCTGCCTATCTATCCCGATGAATAATCCTAAAAAGAGTGCTAAACCTAATTTGAGTAAAAATTCATATGACATATTTCCAGTCTCCTTACTTTACAATGTTTCCCTTGGAATAATTCACTATAACTCTTTTATGATATCAATTCCAGTCTTTTCTATTCATTTAACGTAAAAAACCGAAAAAACATTTGTGACGATGTTTCTCCGGCTTTTTATTACGCTTAAAACTCTTCTTTATTTCTTATCTTTAATCTTAATCTCTGCATCTTTGTAGAATGCTAATTTACTGTCATTATACTCTTTTGTAAAATTGTTAAATTGCTCTTTTGATTTTTGTGCTTCCATAGTTAATTCATTAACAGCCTTAACTTTTTCACCAATCTCTTTTAATTTCGTTTCTTTTACTTTTAATTTTTCATACAATTCTTTTTCGGTCGCTAACGCCTTCGTATAATTTTCATTCATCTTTTGGAATGCATCATAACGATTTTTATACGACTCTTCTACTGCTTTCGCTTGTTTTTGTAACTTTTTATCTTCAAGCTTCTCTATATTTCCTTGAACAGATTTCGTTTCTTTCTGAGCTTTTTCTAGCATTTCTTTCTCATTTTTCAAAGCTTTTTCACGATCATCTACATTGGCAGTAGCCTGCTCTATTTTCTTCATAACAGCGTCATTATGATCTTTACCTTCTTGTAAAATTTGAGAATATAGTTCTTGGCCTTCCTTCTCTAACTTCTCTAATTTTTTCGCTTCATCAACTAATGATTTCTCTTGTGTCGCCGCTGTTTCAAAAGCTGTATATAGGTTTTCTTCTGGTTTTTCACCGAAACAACCTGTTAATAGTCCTACTGATAGTGCTCCAACTACTGCTACTTTTCCATACTTCAACGTTCATTCCTCCATTACATACGGTTATCATGCCAGAAATTCACTGGGAAGTGACTCTCTTCATGATAAGCTTCAAACTCATAACCCTTTTCTTTTAACCCTTTTAAAATTGCTGGCACAGCAGCAACTGATTGCGGATGAATATCATGCATTAAAATGACTTCTTGTGGTTTTGTTGCATTTGTTAATACATTTTGAGCAATTTGTGCTGCAGCTGCATCAACTTGCATTTTATTATATTTCCAATCTAATGAATCAATTGTCCAATCCCACACTTTAAAGCCGCCCTCTACCACTTTATTTCGAAGACTTTCATTTAATCCAGGCATTGAACCGTATGGTGGACGTGTTAATTTAGGTGATTTCCCAATAATATTGGCGATTAAGCTTTGATCTTCTTTCATCTCATTTACATACTCGCCATTTCTATATAACTTTGCAAAATTATGCGTCATACTATGCATTCCTACATAATGACCTTCTGCATTTTCTCGTTTCACTAAATCTGGAAACTCTTTTACATTCGCTCCAATTAAAAAGAATGTCGCCTTCGCATCATGTTGTTTTAACGTATTTAATAATTCAGCCGTATATTTCCCCGGGCCATCATCAAATGTAAGATAAGCAACTTTTCTTTCCTTGCCATTAAAACGACTTGGTGCCGTTTTATTCATTTCTACTTTCGGTTGTTCACTTGCGAGTTGTACTACATTTTCTTGTTTTGCAACAGCCTTTGCTGGTGAAGTAATGGATTGAAACATGAAATACCCAATAGCTACTGCTGCAATCGCTATTAAAACGAATACTACTCGTTTAATTTTAAAAGCTTTTTCCATTCTATCGAATTCCTCTCCCTATTAATCTTATATATAAATCACCCAATATAATTATACATCTATTTATTTTATTACACTATATAAACAGACCTATATATGTATTATAATGGGAGTTTTATCAAAATGGTCGTTCCTATTCCTTCTTTACTTATAATATTTATTGTACCTCCATGAAGCTCCACCATTTTTTTAACGATGGCTAAACCAAGACCCGCACCTGTAGCATAATTATTAATCTGGTAAAATGACTGTTCTATATACAGTAAATGCTCTTTAGCAATTCCAATCCCTTCGTCTTTCACCTTTATCACTGCTTGTCCTTTATTTTTAGTCACTTCAATATATACTTTACCATTTTTATGTGAATATTTAATGGCATTTTAAACAATATTCAAGAAAATTTGCTTTAGTCTATTTCGATCTCCTATCAATTCGATTCTTTCTATAGTTTTGATGAATTGCATTTGCTTCTCTTCAGCATTAGGAGTTAATTGCCAAATCTTCTCCTCTAGTATATCGTATAATTGCACCTTTTGTTTATATAAATTGAAATGATTTAAGTATAAAAAATCGTTACAGAAAAGTTACAAATCCATCTCGATAAAAAAAGATTGGCAAAGGCCAATCTTTTTTTATTATTCATTTCGAACTGGCTTTGGTGTTACACCTAAATGTTCATTTAATTTTTTCGAAATATCTTTCACATTTTTTTCATTTGGAATGTAATAATAAATGCCTCCGATACGTTTATCCGTACCTTCCACTTGCATTTTTTCCATTTCCAAATTAGATCCTGCCATATTTTTCGTAATAGCAAGCATATCATCGAAAGTTAAGTTCGTTTTCATATTTTTATCAACCGCATCAAGTAAAGAGCCCATTTTGCTAATAGCTTGAACAGACATCGCTTTTTTAGCAATTGCTTCAATTACAAGTTGTTGTCTTTGACCACGCATTGCATCACTGTCAATTTTACGCGTTCTTGCAAGCGCAAGTGCTTGTTCTCCATTTAAATGTTGGTAGCCTTTCTCTAAATGAATCATACCTGCTTGGTCTTTACTATCTTGTTCAGTGAAAGTAACTGGTACATCAATATCAATACCACCAAGTGAATCGACAATTTGTACGAATGATTCAAAGTTAAACTTCACATAATAATCAACAGGAACATTTAAAAATCTTTCCACTGTATCGCGTGTACTTTCAACACCACCAAATACGTGTGCATGTGTAATTTTATCTAATTTCTTTCTAGATGGAATATATACACGTGAATCACGCGGAATACTTACTAATTTAACTGATTTATCATCTTTATTAATTGTTGCTAATAAAAGTGCATCTGTTCGAACAGCTTCTCCGTATTGGCTTTTTCTCATTTCACTACCATCAACACCCATAATTAGAATTGAAATGTTATCCTTTAAAGGTTCAACTTCTTTATCACGCTTCGATGATTTATCAATTTGTGCATATGCATCACTTACTACTGCTTTTGCTTTATTATATATTAACGATCCATATCCTACTCCACCAAAAATAAGTAAGAACAATGGAATTATAATGAACCATTTTATTGATTTTCTTTTAGAACGTTTTTTACTGCTTCTCGTATTCTGTTCTAATTCAGAGCTCATATCCATTCGCCTCTCTTTCTCTTTCCCAATTATAATGCAAGTCTATTAACCTTCATATTGAATTTCCTTTCAATTACCTTACAATTTTGTAAGGTTACTGCGCAAATCCAATATGTACTCCATTTCACATTATACTCTCGTGCTTATTTTTGGCAAGTCACTATTTATATAAAATTATTTTTAAATTCATATATTATAATTTTATTAGTTTGGTGTATACATAGTTTGCTTTCCATTATTAATAATGAAAACTGATTTTGCTTTTATTTTCGTCTTTTGTATTTCTATCTCTTCATTTGAGAAATTCACAATAATTTCAATATTTTTTCCATACGAAGCTGATTGTACTAACTTATCTTCTGACAAATATGCAAAGTTCGTCATTTCTTCTTTTACTGCCTTTTCATGAACTTCATTCCAAACTTTCAGGTGCTGCGTAATTTCTTGTTTATGCTTATTCCACTCTACTTCATCTAAATGGTACAACGGAGGAACGTTATACAATAATTCGTATAACATACGGTTTCTAACCTCATCTTTTACTTTCAAGCTTCCCCATTCCCAGTGGTGCGTTGTAATTACAGAATCATTGTATACTAATTTATATAATGGTACTGAATATGCAGGATTTAAATATACTTGTTTATACTCTTCTTTTAACGGTACTTGTTTCGCATATTTTTCTGGAACATTTTGATTCGGTGACCAATATCCACCTACATAATACGGACTTGTTTTATTTTTCCTCATATCTTCATCGTCCCATTTAATTACAGGCGTTTCAATACCATGAGCAAATGCAATCGTACTACTAGCAAAATCATTTCCGCCTTCAGAACCAACGACCATACCCTTTTCTTGCGCAATGTAGTCCATTCGTTTTAAACGTGCTTTTAAATCTTGCTCTTGTGTCGTTATATGTTTCGCTGAATAGTCATCGTAAATTTCACCTGTCGCATCACAATCAATAAACCATGAATTATATTTAGGTCCATTTTGTAATATATCGTTCATTCGTTCTTTTACACTAGGAAGAGATAAAGTTGGATTTAATTTTCGCCCTCTACCTAAAAACCCTTGCACCTTTTCTCCATTTTTCTTCGTTACAGTAGCCTCTTCGTATAATGATGGGTCATTAAAGGATGCTGTGTTCCAATTTTTATCACTTTTTTCGTGAATGGAATGATATGAGTCATACGGACCAACTAAATACCCCATTTCCTTAGCTTCTGTCACGAAATTAGGTTGCATAAATCCTTGTTCCCAGTTTGGCAGACCAATCCACGCTTTTTCTATTCCTGCCTCTTTCATTTCCTTTAGTATGTCCGTTCCATCTGCATTACCCCATTTACTTACCTCTTCAACCGCATCACCAAGTAGCGACTTTAATAAATGCTTATTTAAGCTATACAATTCTGTATTCGTTAAGTGACCTACACCTTTCTTTAATAGCACACTAGCTTCCTGATTAACGTTTTGAAAAATATCATCTTTATAAAATTCTTTCATTGATAACACTTCGTTTATATAACGTAAAATAACATTTTTTTGATACTTATCAATGAAATCTTGTTTACTTACTTGATCTAATACATTCAATTCCCCAGGCTCTGAACTATATTTTTGAATAAGCTCTTTTATATGGCTAAACAAAGGGCTATTTATTTTCTCTCTTAGCCTTGGCCAATTTACATTACTTTCTGATAAGCCATTTTGATTCCAAAAATAAAAATGAGCTGCACCGTAAAGCTTTTCTATCTCTTTATTTTTTCTAGCCTTTTCTTTTAATGTTTTAAATTCACCTTTTCGAGCGATATTGTCTTTATACAGTTTAGCAATACTTACTACATCATTATTTGTCACATATACTTGAAATCCATATGTTTTATTTTTATTTATACGCGGAAATTCATGTATAAAATCAAACCCGATTTTCGGATCCGAATGAAATTTCACCTCATTATTAAACATATTGTTCGCGATATATACAATTGAATATTTCAAACCATTTAATGCGAAAAACTTCATAGAAAATGATTCAGCAAATGAATATGCATCATCCTTTAAAAACTTCTTCCAATTTTCATCATTACTCGAAATTTGCTTCCCTTCCCATAACGGAAGTGTATAATTTTCAGCTTGTACTTTCGGCCAAGTAAAGCTTTCTGCACCAGTCGATTCTACTTCAATATTTAAGTGATCTTTTTTCTTCTCTAGACTCACTTTTACTTTTTGATCTGGATATTCCCAAGATGTACGATCCTTTTCTTTTTTTACATTCAACACCTTCATTTTCGGCAAGGGCTGTGATGCCAGTGCCTTTACGCCATCATGTTCTACAATTAACGTGAAAGTCTCTGGATTGACATCATAAGTAAATTCTTTATACGTTGCTTTCTTTATTTTAGACTCTTGAACAGTATTGCTACCTTTTACATCACACCCGACTAAAGTCGAAAATGACATCGTTGTAAGAAGACATATTGCTATCATTTTTTTCATCTTCTGCACCTCCACCACTGAATATACAGAGGCTTTGTTACAGGAATGTGGCAAAAAAATAGAACCAGCATAATGCTAGCTCTATTTTTGGGATTAAAAATAAATATATATGGGCAACTATAATCTGCTTAATATATATAGTACAATAACCGTGTTTTTTCATCCTCACTAATTATAAAAGCAAATCATTCAAAGCTTTAACATGCATTTCTTAACTAAAAAAATAAGTGTATATAACATACGCTAAAACTAGCACTAAAATTACTATCGCTGTACCTTTCCAATTCATACCACCCGCCATATCAACTGGACTACCCGTTTCAGCTCTGTTGAGCCCATCATGTAAAGAACCGGTAGAATTGTTTTTCAATTCACTTTGCCTTATACGTTCTCTTTTTTCTTCCGGTAACTCTTTCTTCATATGATCCGTTCACCTCCAAGTTAATATACTCTTTACTAAATTATACATTCATATTTTTCTTTTATATGCAAACATATTTACAACATAAAGAAAGCTAGCGATACTAGCTTTCTTTATAATCCAATATGTTCTTCTTTATTTACAGTAATCCCTCTATGATCAATTTCTAGCTCACACACTTTCATAGACGTAAATACTCTCGCTAATTGCTCAGCAATTTCTTGACGTTTCTCATACGGCGTTAATATAAAAATAGATGGTCCTGCACCGCTAAGCGCTGTACCGTATGCACCGAATTCTTTTGCACATTTACGAATAGATGGTAATAACGGTACAAGCTCTAAACGATACGGCTCGTGAAAATGATCCCTTTCCATCATTTCGCCTACAACTTTCCATTTCTTTTGACATAAAGCAGCTACTAATACATTACTTATTGCACTAGCCTTAACAGCTTCATGAAACGGGAATACATCTGGTAATACAGATCGACTTTCATCTGTATTTAGCTCTTCATTTGGAATAAGAGAAATAACACCTAATTCCTTACTTTCAATTCTTACAACCGAAACATTCTTCCCATCAAGTGCTCCGATTACAGTTCCTCCTAATATAGAAGCAGCAACATTATCAGGATGACCTTCAAAATTTGTAGCAATTTGAACTCTTTGATCAGTCGTTAAGTTCAATTTTCCGAGTTGATTCGCAAGCTCTATCCCAGCTACAATTGCTGATGCACTACTTCCTAGACCTCTTGTTAGCGGAATGTTACTAGTAACTTCTATTATATAGGGTGATAAAGAAGGACATACTTTACATGCCGTGCTAACAATTAAATTTTTATCGTCTGTCGGAATTGAATCTTCAAAGGAATGGATTACTTGCCATTTATCAGCTTTTTCTTTAACTACTACATGTAAATATAATGACAAAGCTATTCCTACTGAATCGAATCCAGGTCCAACATTCGCTGTACTAGCAGGAACACGAATACTTAATGGTATCACGACATAATCACCCCTTTAATATGCTCTTTAATTTGTTCTATATTATTTGAAACACTTGCAATATCTAATGTATTAGCAGAGATTGCGATATCAGGATCTTTCAAGCCGTTTCCAGTTAAAACTGCAACAACTGTTTCTCCTTTTTTGATTTTTCCAGATTGAACATGTTTCATTACGCCAGCTAATGAAGCATTCGATCCTGGCTCAGCGAAAACCCCTTCCGATTTTGCTAATAATCTATACGCATGTAAAATTTCTTCATCTGATACCATATCTATTTCACCGTGAGATTGCTCAGCAGCCTCTACTGCATATGACCAACTTGCTGGGTTACCGATGCGAATCGCTGTTGCAATTGTTTCTGGCTCGTCAATTACATGCCCTTTTACAATAGCAGCTGCTCCTTCCGCTTCAAATCCATGAATTCTTGGCTTCTTATATCCTTTTTCTTTCTCATATTCACAGAAACCCTTCCAGTACGCTGTAATATTCCCAGCATTCCCAACAGGAATCGCTAGAACATCTGGTGCACTTTGCAATTGGTCACAAATTTCAAATGCTGCTGTTTTTTGCCCTTCAATTCGATAAGGATTTACCGAGTTAACTAATGTGATTGGCTCTTCTGCAGCAATATTTCTTACAGCCTTTAGTGCATCATCAAAATTTCCTTCTATTGAAATAATTTCAGCACCATAGGCAACTGCTTGCGCTAATTTCCCATGTGCAATCTTTCCTTCCGGTATTACGATAATACATTTCATTCCAAGGCGTGCCGCGTATGCGGCAGCCGATGCTGATGTATTACCTGTCGATGCGCAAATAATGGCCTCCGAACCTTCTTCTTTTGCCTTTGCGACTGCCATTACCATACCACGATCTTTAAAGGAACCTGTCGGATTCGCTCCTTCGTACTTACCATATAACTGAATCCCTAATTGTTTTGATATATTTAATAACGGAATAAGGGGTGTATTTCCTTCCATTAAGCTCACATCAGGTGTGTTTTCGTTTACCGGTAAATAAGAAGCATATTGGTTTAATAGTCCTTTATACATATTGTTTTTCCTCCTCAATAATGTAGTAACTGTTTATTTCACTTGCGACATCTTCTATCGCTCCTAAAACTCGTTCGAATTGATACTTTGAAGTTTGATGTGTCACAACAACGACTTCTGCAAGTTCACGATTTAAAGGTAATTGAATCACTTCTTTTAAACTTACAGAATAATTAACGAAACATTCTGTTATTTTTTGCAACATACCAGGTTCATCTCGTAATGAGATACGTAAGAAATATTTCGAAACGACTTCTTCATCCCCTTGTAATTCGTACGGCTCTGGTTCTTTTAACGCACTTTTATTTTTCTGAACTTGATTCATATTTTTAACGATTGAAATAATATCACTTACTACAGCAGAACCAGTCGGTAACTTCCCAGCTCCAGGTCCGTAAAACATTACTTCTCCTACCGCTTGCCCGTGAACATATACTGCATTAAATTCATTATTTACATTCGATAATGGATGATGACTAGGTAAAAGAGTCGGTTCTACACTTAAATGAATGGCTGATCCGTGTTTCTCTGCTTTACCAATTAATTTCATTGTAAACCCTAACTTTTCAGCCATTTGTAAATCTTCTTTTTCGACCTTTCGAATCCCTCTTACTTGCACATCATCTAAAGAAACATTCATCGAAAAACCTAAGTTTGCAAGAATCGCTACCTTTCTCGCCGCATCTAGCCCATCTACATCCGCTGTCGGATCTGATTCTGCGAAACCTAATTTTTGTGCTTCCTGTAAAGCCTCTTCATACGACCATCCATTTTGACTCATCTTTGTTAACATGTAATTTGTTGTACCATTTACAATCCCCATTATTTTTTCAATTTGATCTGATGCTAATCCGTCTGTTAACCCTCTTAACACCGGAATACCGCCCGCTACACTTGCCTCATAACATAAATCACAATCATTATCGTTCGCCAGTTGGAGAAGTTCTGCACCGTATACAGCCATTAAATCTTTATTTGCTGTTACGACATGTTTCTTATTTCGTAAAGCTTTAACAATATGCTGCTTCGCTTCTTCAATTCCGCCCATTACCTCTACTACAATATCAATATTTGAATCATTTAGAACTTCATCAACATGACTTGTTACTACGATTCCATCAATACAAACATCACGTTCTTTTTCTAAATCACGTACAGCAACTGTCTTCACTTTCACTTCATACCCTGTATCAAGTGCAATTTTTTTATAATGTTCTTTCAAAATATGGACAACACCACTTCCGACCGTACCTAATCCTAACACCCCTACATTAACAACATTATTCATCTTCTAATCTCCTCCTACAATTTTATTTTTTATCAATCACCTTACTCTGCTTTTCAATCATGCAGGTGGTGGTTATTTCCGTACGTACAAATCGTTTCATGTTACAGCACCTCCTTTCAAAGTAATAAAAAAACACACTCATCCCTAGGAAAGGGACGAATGTGTTTTCGTGGTTCCACCCTTGTTCCAACCTAGACGTATTTCTCTCTAGATTGCTCAAGTTCAGATAACGGCTGATTCCGTCAATAATTACTAGATTACTCGTTCACTATTGAAGTTCAAAGGTGGTAAAATCATTTCTCGTGTTAGGAAGCTCACACCCTTGACTTCCCTCTCTGTAAACCGTAAAAATGATTCCGTGTCCTTATCGTTACTTTTCGTTCATGTTTATTTGTTAACTCATTATACTCGCATAAAAAACAAAATCAATACTATTTTTTAATTATTTTCAATTTTCAATCTGTAACCCATAAAAAAAACACACTCATCCCTAGGAAAGGGACGAATGTGTTTTCGTGGTTCCACCCTTGTTCCAATCTAGACATATTTCCTCCTAGATTGCTCAAGTTCAGATAACGGCTGATTCCGTCAATAATTACTAGATTACTCGTTCACTATTGAAGTTCAAAGGTGGTAAAATCATTTCTCGTGTTAGGAAGCTCACACCCTTGACTTCCCTCTCTGTAAACCGTAAAAATGATTCCGTATCCTTATCGTTACTTTTTCGTTCATGTCTATTTGTTAACTTATTATAGTTATCAACTTTTTAAAAAGCAAGCCTATTTTTGTTCATTATTTTTAAAAATACGAATCATTTTATTTTAAAATAACAAATCATCTAATATAGATTTCTACTCTTGCACATGTATTCATCACTTACAAACTAACAAGATTGATATTAAATTCTCATTCTAAAACGTTTAGAGTTTCACACCTCAACACTATATTTAAAAAGTAATTTTCTTAATACAATCTTTCCCTATAACTTTCTTCTAAAGAACGTGCAACATCCTCTTCTGAAGTATTCACTTTCGCATGCTCCAATAACATTTTTGCTGCTGAAGGTAACTCTTTTTTATGTAACCAAGATTCCGGATCCCACATTTTAGAACGAATAAAAGCTTTTGCACAATGAATATAACACTCTTCTATTTCAACAACAATTCCAAGTAGCGGATTGCGTCCATTTACCTGCATTTCTTGCAAAATTTCTTCGTCGTTTGTTATATACGCTCGGCCATTTATTCTGAGTGTCTCCCCAAGGCCTGGGATAAAAAAGATTAATCCTACACGTGGATTGGAAATAATATTCAAAATGGAGTCTATACGGCGGTTGCCTGGTCTTTCTGGAATGATAATTTTATTATGGTTTAATACGTAAACAAATCCAGGTGCATCTCCTCTCGGTGAAGCATCACACTCTCCTAATTTATTTGCTGTAGATAATACTAGAAAAGGAGATTTAGATAGAAAATCTACGCAATGGTGGTCTAATGATGAAATAACCTTTTTCAAAGCTCGCTCACTTGGTTCCCCTAATATTTTCCGTAATTCTACCTCAGTTGAAATAATCGATTTTATTTCCGTCCTCTCTATACCCACTTATACCCTCTCCTTTTTTCTTTATTTTCCCAAAATTCATTACAAATATTGTATAATAAAATTTGCAGAAAGGGGAATTAAAATGACAGAGTGGTTAACGATATTCGATTCTGAAAGAAATACACTTGGGAAGAAATTACGTGATGAAGTGCACCGTGACGGTGATTGGCACGAAACATTTCATTGTTGGTTTGTAGAAAAAGATGATGAAGATATGTTCTTATATTTCCAATTACGCTCTAAAAATAAAAAAGAAGCCCCATGTATATGGGATATTACTTCAGCTGGACATATTATGCATGATGAAGATGTACAAATTGGTGGCCTTCGTGAAATTAAGGAAGAATTAGGGCTTTCCTTTCAAACTACTGATCTAGCATATACAGGAATCTTTACAATAGATTATGAAATTTCAAATCTTACGGATCGCGAGTTTTGCCATATGTATTTTCACAATGTCATCGATCCACTTCCATTCGCACCAGGTGAAGAAGTAGATGATGTGATGAAAGTACATGCAACTTCTTTTCTACAACTATTAAAAAGAGAGATTTCATCTTTTACAGCTACTTCTGTTTTGAGCAATAAACCGCTAACGATAACTTTTGATGATATCTATCCATATGATCTTGCATACTATGAATTTGTTGTTGAACAAGGAAAAGACTTACTAGAAAATAATAGTTTATAAATAAAATAGGACTCCTAGCATTATATTGCATGAAGTCCTATTTTTTCATTATTGTTCAAGCATTTTTAATCTACTCTCTACTCGTATAAATAAACGAATGATTAATAACAGCATAATCACCATAATCGCTATCATTGTATGTGGATATCTAAACAGTATACTAACAACACTTCCAATTAACATCATAATGAATCCGTTTTGCTTCATCACTTCTGCACTATACCTATTACCTACATCCCATAATTCTTTATTTTTCATAGATCGTTTCGTACGATAACCATATGCCGCATTAATATCGGTCGGTGGATTTTTTTGAAGGACAATCGCCGCAAGTATAAATATAATACCTATTAAAATACTCATTCCTATGTTTATTAGTGCATACATCAATTATATTCCCTCCTAACAACCTACAGCTTCATTATACGACAAAATCCTGTTTTTTCCAATTCAACAACACATTCACTTCCGCTCTTTCGATGTTTGGAACATACTTGGCAGCGTTACAAAGCGCGCCCCTTTCGTTTTTAACTGCGGAATCATTTTGTCTAGCGCCTCTACAGATCCTTGCAGGCGTCCACCTGGAGTTGAATGTTGAAGTATGATACTACCAGGGAATGAGTTCCCTAACACATTATTTGTAATCGTATCAGCACTTACACCTTTCCAATCAACTGTATCCACACTCCACTGTACAATCATAAAGTTTTGCTCAGTTGCCCAATGCAATTGATTTTCAAGTATTTCACCATACGGCGGGCGTATAAATTTAGGAGCATAGCCGGCTATACGTTTTAATATTTCTTCCGTTTTTATAATTTGATTACGGTACTCATCCTCATTTACTTTCGCTAAATTAGGATGACTATACGTATGATTACCAATTACATGCCCTTCATTCGCAATACGCTTTACTACATTTGGAAACTTTTCTGCATTTTCACCAAGCAGGAAAAAAGTCGCTTTTACATTATGTTGTTTTAACTTATCTAATATTTTTGGCGTGAATTCTAAATCCGGTCCATCATCAAATGTAAGTGCGACTTCCGCTTTATTGTACGGTCCTGAAAATGCGTACGCATATTTTTCGACCCAAGAAAATGGTGTCCACGATCCACGTTCATCTGCTTTCATTTGTACTTCATAGCTTTGAGGGATATATGTGTATGGCAATGTTCTTATATAATCTCCGTAATAAAATAAGTTATATGGCATATAAGCATACGAAACATTTCGTTCTAGTCCCCATTGATATGGAGTAAACATTTGTGGCGAATAAAAATAATACATGATAAAAACCTCCCTAAAGTTTCATATGTGATTCCTCTGCACTTTGTTAGAGAAATTGTTATTCATAAACAAAAATAAGACTGTCCGTCATTTGGACAGTCTTACTGCTGACTATTATTAATAAATTGATGTACTACCTTTCGGCAAAGCTTTCACGTGTTTTAAATAGTTCGTCACTTTATCATCATCATCTTGCGGATATCG
The DNA here is from genome assembly GCF_038005585.1 of Bacillus sp. FSL W8-0519. NCBI lineage: Bacteria > Bacillati > Bacillota > Bacilli > Caryophanales > Bacillaceae > Bacillus > Bacillus sp. FSL W8-0519. The sequence continues at coordinate 1,931,967 of NZ_JBBOTL010000001.1, read as the reverse complement.
ATACCCATATGTGTTAGCAATTTCATTCGCCACTTCCCTAAATAAATTACCCATGACAAAGAATGACTCCCATATGTTTTCATATTCCGCATTAGAAAATGTCCTCTTAAATTGCTCCCACATATCTTTTTCAATATATTGCTCGAAATGCTTTCCAAACTTTCCTGCATTAACTGTAAAGTCTGTTTTCATACCAATATGCCATTCTAGCATTACGATGAACATATCCCGCACTGGACCATCAAGCATTCCTTTTGCATAAGAAAGTTCCTCACGCCATAACCCTTTTGCCACATTCGTACTACACCACCAAAACTCATTACAGCAACCTAAAAACTCTTTTTCTGTAGGCTTTTTTATTAAGTAATCTTTATCGCTTGCTGGCGGGAATTCTTCTATACAATTATCTTTATCGAGAAGTAATTTACTTAAACTATCTTGTCCAACGAAATTATTTATTAATTCAACTGGCACTAGTGTTAAATCAATCCGATTCCCATCCATGAACTGCATTAAATACGGAAACTTTCCGTCTCCATCTGGTGGAACTAATGACATTTCTTCCGGCATTTGTACAATCATTATTTCTCCAAATCTATGAATCCAATTATGATTAGACGTAAAGGATTGTATATCTTTTACAACATACATAATATCATAGTCTTGAAAACAATCTCTTTTCACATGTGGATTTACACGCGATCCATTCATGATGACAGCTCGGATTCTTTCATCCTCTTTTGCTGTATTCATAATTAAGTCTATCATTTCTTTTTCTGTTCTCATCTACTCACAACCTCCAATTTTTTATATAAAATATAGTGATATGTATATAGGAGGTCCACGAGCTAACTGCGTTGTATACGATACAAGTTATAATTTTTCAAACATCTTTTTCATTCTATTTATCTCCTTTCGGTATTCTTTTACGAAAATGTAAAATCTTTCGGTATTCATACATCACTCATATATTGATCAACAGCCGTCCACTTCTCAATCATACTCATGGAAATACCATCGCTTTCAATACTTTTCTACTATTTACCTTCAATTATACATAAAATTCTGTCTTATATACAAAAAATAAAGAAGGGAAATCTACTTCATTACAAAATAGATATCCCTTCTTTTGTTTATACATGTATCCCTTACGGATTAGTAGACCAAAGTCCTGCTGATTTAATAAATGTACGTTTATTTAATTTCAGCTGCGCTACGATAAACTCTGCAATATCTTCTGCTTGCATAACTTTATCAGGATTTCCATCAGTTAGCCCTAAATCTACAGCCATATCTGTTGCTACTGTACTTGGAGTTAAAGCTGTTACGCGAATGTTATGTTTACGAACTTCCATCGCTAACGATTCTGTTAAGCCAAGAACACCAAATTTAGAAGCACTATATGCACTTGTTACAGGTGCACCTTTTTGTCCTGCTGTAGATGAAATGTTAATGATATCACCAGATTGTTGTTCAATCATGCTTGGTAAAGCTGCACGAGTTGCATAGTATACACCCATTAAGTTTACTTGAATGATTTTTTCCCAATCAGCAACGTCTAGTTCTAAAAACTTACCGAACTTAGAAATACCAGCGTTATTAATTAAAATATCGATAGATCCTAAACCGTTTTTTAACGTCTCAATTGCAGTAGTCACTTCTTCATATGAAGAAACATCAGCAGTCGCAATAACAGCTTTTACGCCTTCTGCTTCTACTTCTTTCGCTACAGCTTTTAAGTTTTCTTCTGAGCGAGCTAAAAGACCTACATTTACGCCCTCTTTCGCTAATGCGATCGCTACAGCGCGACCAATCCCTCTACCTGCTCCTGTAATTAAAGCATTTTTGCCTTGTAATAATTCTGCCAAGTATAACACTCCTTAATCATCTCAGTTATGTATTATATTAAAATTGTATCTATGTTTATGTAAAAAGGCAATGATGCACTTTCATGTGCGTAGGTTACTTGTAGGTAACTATAGAAAGTTCTTATTTATAATTCTCATCTTTTTTCCATAATTCATGTAAAATAGAAATAAATTCCATAAAGGAGAGCATATGCGTATGAAAAGAAAAAATGGTTCTTGTCACTATCTGCAGTCGGACTATTTAGCATATTTTTGGCTATGTACTTTATATTTGGTAATCCACTATATTATAAAGTAATAGAAAAAGAAACTAACGAATATCTCCATACTATAAAAGGAGATAAGCAAAAAGAAATACAAAGCATAACCGGAAAATATACTTCCCTTTATAATATCGGCTATTATGCAGAGGTAGTATATAAAGACGAACCTTATTTTACATACTCTTATACATACGATAATAATAAAAAAATAATACAAGACAATGGCATTTTAGGAAGACATACTGAATCATTTGAGCATCTTAATTTAAATTGGTCACTGTTCGATCAACTAATACAAGGGATTCATACGAACTTACAAGAAAGATGTTTAAGTGAAAAAAAGGATTATTCTATACGACACATTCATTTCATTGATATAGATGATGATAAAAACGATGCAGAAGCATACGTTGACTTTAAGAAAGATGAAAAATCAGATTATTCATACCGTATGAATAATGAAGGAAAAGCTTATCAATATAGTTGCAGTAATGGGAAATGTATTTTTAAAGAAAAATAGTGTTAGAATGTTCCCCTTCTAACACTATTTCTCTTCATGATTCGAAATACGTACAATAAATTCCGTACCACTGCCTTCCTCACTCTCGACTTTTATTTCTCCTTGATGAAGGTCGAGTACTTTTTTTACGATAGCCAAACCTAAGCCACTCCCTCCATAAGCACGATTTCGTGAAGAATCCGCTTTATAAAAGCGCTCAAAAATATGTTGCTTCTGTTCTTCAGATATCCCAATTCCCGAATCGCGAATACGTACTTCTACTAATGTCTCATATTCTTTTAGCTTGATTGAAATCGTACCGCTACTTGGAGTAAATTTAATACTATTATGAATTAAATTAATCCAAACTTGACTCATACTTTCTTGGTCAGCAGTTATATGCACTTTTTCTAAATCAAGGTCTAATTCAATTTCTTTCTCAGCCCAAAGCGGTTCACTATTTAACACAATTTGCTTTAACTGTTGATCTAATCGATAAGTAACTCTTTCTGGTGTATATTCTTCCGACTCTAATAGGGTGAGTTTCAGTAAATTTTGACTTAGTTTAGATAATCTCGTCGTTTCTGTTTCAATAATGGTAAGATAATGCTTTCTTTTTTCCTCAGGAAGATTAGTATCTTGTAGCGCTCTAGCAAATCCTTTTATAGAAGTTAATGGTGACTGTATTTCATGAGAAACATTCGATACAAATTCCTGGCGCATTTTCTCCATCGCATTTAGTTCATCTGTCATATCATTTATACTTTTTACGAGCACACCAATTTCTCCATCATATTTCTCTTCATTTCGTATTTTTACGGAGAAGTCCCCTTTTGCAATTTTTTGTATCGGTTCAATAATAGTCCAAATCATCGCCTCTCGCTTCGGTCTCATTAATACTGCAATTAATATCCAAAGAAGAATCATAAATATAAAACTGAGTATGTCACTAATGAGGTAGGTAACAAAAGGAGATAAATGTATTGCAAGGGCATCCAATATACTAGATGATACATAAAATGCTGTAGACCAAATAATAGTAAGAAAAGAAAAGAGTGCTATTATCGCTCCCGTTACTTTCAGCATCTTGAATTTACTCATTCGTTCTCTTTTTCTCATTTACTTACCTCTAAGCGATATCCTAAACCCCTTATTGTTTTAATACTAAATTTCGACTTCTCTTCTTGAAACTTCTCACGTAACCGATTTATATGAACGTCTAGTGTGCGTTCATTCCCTTCAAAATCATATCCCCATACATCTTCAATTAATTGCTCTCTCGAACAAGTTCTCCCTGCTTTAGAGCCTAAAGTAAAGAGCAATTCGAATTCTTTTAACGGTAACGTAACCGTTTGTTCTCCAATTGTAACTTCAAATGTTTTACGATTTAACAGTACAGTTCCAACTTGAATTGATTGCGACACTGTAATTTGGTAACGTTTCAATAACGCCTTAACCCTCACTACTAGTTCTATCGGATCAAATGGTTTTACAAGATAATCATCCGTACCAAGATGAAATCCTTTTACTTTTTGAGACGTTTCCCCTTTAGCAGTTAACATCAAAATCGGAATATCATAGTATTTTCTTAATTCAAAACATACATCAAATCCATCCATATTCGGCATCATGATATCAAGAATAACCATATCAACTTTCACTTCATCTATTTTTTGAAGTGCATCTAGACCATCAATTGCTTCATATGTTTGAAATCCTTCCCGCTCTAAAAATACAGAAACAAGTTCTCTAATATGTGGATCGTCATCTACTATTAAAATTTTTGGTAGCAAAGAAAACCTCTCCTTTCTACGTAGCATCTTTTATATAACTTTTAAAAATGAATCACCAGCGGAGTATAAGCCCCACTGATGATTCATTTTATAATACGCCCTCTTTAATTTTCAATTGTTGCGTTGCAAATTCACGATACATGTCATGTGTGCGTAACAATTCATCATGTGTACCACTACCTGTAAGATTCCCTTTTTCTATAAAGATAATTTTATCTGCATCTACTACAGTAGAAAGTCTATGTGCAATAACTAACGTTGTTCTGCCTTTCATTAAGTTATTTAATGCCTTTTGAACGACAGACTCTGATTTACTATCTAAACTAGAAGTTGCTTCATCTAACATAAGAATTTGTGGATTTCGAAGTAACGCTCGGGCAATGGCAATTCGCTGTCTTTGTCCTCCAGAAAGTTTCACACCACGTTCTCCAACTTCTGTTGCATATCCATTTGGCAAATCATGAATAAATGCATCTACATATGCCATCGCCGCTACTTTTTCAATTTCTTCATCTGTCACTTCTCCCTCAACGCCGTAACAAATGTTATCCCGAATCGTTCCATCAATTAACGGACTATCTTGTGAAACGTAACCAATTTGACGTCGCCATGACTGTAATGAATAGTTCGTAATTGTATCTTTCCCTAATTTAATAGCACCGCTAGTTGGCTCATAAAAACGTTCTAATAATGAGAATAACGTCGTTTTCCCGCTACCACTTGGTCCTACGATTGCTGTTACTTTTCCAGATTCAATTGTGAAATCAATATTCTTTAACACTTGCTCTTCTTCGTTATACTCGAAATGTACATTTTCAAGAACAATTGGTTGCTTAGCATTTGTGACTTTCACACCAGTTTCATGATCTTCTACTTCATATTCTAAAATTGTATTAATTCTTTCCGTTGCACCAATCGCCTTTTGGAATTGTGTAAAGAACATAGATAATTGACTCATCGGCATTATAATTTGAACTAAATATAAAATAAACGCTACTAGTTCCCCAGTTGTTAATGCACCACTAGAAACTCTCATCCCACCATATCCTACGATAATAACAAGCAGTGCCATTAAAACAAACGACATAACTGGTGAAATTAACGCTTGCACTTTTCCTTCTTTCAAACCAAATTGCAATAACTTTTCGATACCTTTATTTCCAGTTTCATATTCTCTTTTTTCTGTGTTCGAAGATTTCACTAAACGAATTTCTGATAATACTTGCGTTAGCACACTTGTAAAAGAAGCTGTTTCATCTTGAAGCGCTTTTGAAATCTTATACATTTTTCTTCCTAGTGGAACTAAAATCAGTACTGATAATGGAATAACCGTTAAAAGTAAAAGTGTCATTTTCCAATCTAAAACAAATAATACAATTAATGATCCGACGATTGAAATACCACCTGTTAGTAAGTTTGACAAATGCTCAGAAATTAATGTCTTCACAACACCTGTATCATTTGTCATTCGGCTAATTGTATCGCCTGTTCTATTTTGATCATAATAAGATACTGGCAATATAAGTACCTTTTTCCACAAACGTTCTCTCAGTCCAGCTACAATCTTCTGTCCTATATAATTTAATAAATATATAGACAATCCTGCAGCTATAGTTTGCATAATAAAGAATGCAACTAATCCAACAATTTGTCCTGTACTAATTGAGGAAAGTGAAAAATTATCTACTAACCCTTTTGTTAACATCGGAATAAATAAACTTGCTCCCGTAGAAAGCAAACTCATTAATAACGCAAAAATAAAAATCCCTTTCGGAGGCTTTGTATCTTGAATAAGGCGTAAAAACTGCCTCCAATTCCCTTTTTTCTTTATTTCATCTCTAACTTCCATTCATGTTCATCTCCTCGTGTTAAACAAAACTGTTCTTTCTAAAAATAGAATACAATACAAATGTAAACTGAATGTAAACACACATTTTGTATTTTTACAAAATATACATAAAAACTCATCTTTACAACAGATATAAACATCTGATATTATTACCTGGTACTTAATATTATTCTATGTGAATTATAAATAACTAATTTAAAATACTATATAAATCTCCAGTTATTGAAAGGAGTATCCTTTTTGCAAACAAATATACATTCCGAAAAGGAAACAATTATTTTTATTCATGGATTAGTTGGCAATCGTCGTGCCTTCAAAAAAGAGCATAAACGATTTTCAACCTCCTACAACATTATTACGTATGATTTATTAGGTCACGGCGATGATAAAGGTGAAGCTATCGAATTTTCATTACAACGCCTCGTTGATCAATTATTGAATTTATACGAAAAAGAAGGCATTCAAAAAGCTCATATTTGCGCCTTAAGCTATGGCTGTTATATCTCTACCATTTTTGCACAAATGCACCCAGAAAAAGTATTAAGCATTTGTCATATTGGCGGCCATTATAATAATCCTTCTCTTTTATATAGCGTATTTCAAAAATTTTGGGAGAAACGAGGAGACGATTACTCTAAATGGCTCTCTCAATACGCAAATACCATTTTTCCAAGTGGCATACTAAAAGCAAACCCATTTGCAGTCATTTCAAGAAATATTTATTACCGTTTCGGATTGCAATTACATTCATCAATTATTGTCCAATCATTACGACATCGGTTAGAATTCGATTTAAAATCTAAATTAAAATCACTTCCCCACCCTATACTATGGGTAATGGGTGAACATGATCATCTCTATAAATCTTGTCTTTTTGATTTAAAGTCCATTCTTCCTAACGTTTTATATAAAGAAATACCGTTAGCAGGACATGCAGCAAATTTATTTCGCCCTAACTATTTCCATGACCTATACGATCGATTTTTAAACGGGAAGTTAAAGTAAAAACTACTATACTCCCAATTTATTCAACTATAAAAAGGCTTCCCAAGTTTCCCTGGAAAGCCTTTTCTCTATTCGAAAAGTATATAAACTACTTTTTCTTAGTATGCTTTTGTGTAACCTAAAAGGTGCTTGCTCCAGTAAGAGTTGCTTACTGAACTAATACGTACGCCAGTTGCATCAGTTTCTGCACTAATGAACTGACCGTTTCCTAAGTAAACACCCATGTGAGAAGGACCTGATTTATAAGTGTTTTGGAAGTATACTAAATCACCTGGTTGTGGATTGCTAGTTTTTGTTTTAGAGCTCCAGTATCCAGCAACTGTTTGACGAGCGCCTTTATGACCAGTTTGATTTAATACGTAGTGAATGAATCCACTGCAGTCAAAACCAGCAGGTGTTGTACCAGCAGTTCTGTACGGTGAACCATTTAAAGATCTAGCGAAACCAGCGATTGAAGATGTATTTCCACCTGTTGTTGGTTTTTGTACGTCTTTACCTGGTTGTTGAACGTTATTTGTAACGTTATTGTTATTTGTAACGTTGTTTACTCCGCCTTTTACAAACTTAACGAAGTCTGCACTTACGTAACCTGCACGGCCGTTATGGTTAATTTTGTACCAACCATTTTCAGCGCCAGTAACGTTTAATACTGTACCGTTTGTTACGCCACCAATTACAGCGTTGTATGTAGCTGGGCCTGTACGTACTTTTAGAGCACCAGTGTTAACAACATAAGAACCACCAGTTTGAACTGTAGTAGTATTGTTGTTTGTAGTTGGTTGTTGTGTTTGGTTAGATACAGCAGAACCACCTTTTGTTACGAAGTCTTTGCTTACGTATCCAGTTCCACCATTGAAGTTGATTTTAAACCAATCTTGTACTTCACCAACAACTTGTACTGTTTTACCTTTATTTACAGAGCCTAATACTGTATGAGATGTACTTGGGCCTGTACGTACGTTAAGTGAAGAAACGTTTACTGTGTAAGTACCAGTTCCTTGTTGAACAGTAGTTCCTGTTTTACCACCAGTCGTTACGAAGTCACCACTTACATAACCAGTTTGACCGTTTACAGTTACTTTGAACCAACCGTTTTCTTGTCCAATTACTTGTAGTACTTGACCTTGTTTTACTTTAGAAATAACGCTATGTCCTGTACCAGCACCTGAACGAACATTTAATACATCAGCAGTTACTGTGTATTTTAAGTCAGATTTTGTTTCTACATTTTTTGTTTCAGTTACAGTCGTTTGAGTTTGAGTTTGAGTTTGTCCATTAATTTCTTTTAGCGCTTCGTTTGAAACTTGTGCTTGAGCAGAATCCATACCTGGAACTGCAACACCTACTACAGAAGCTGCTGCTAAACCTGCAATTACTTTTTTCATAAGTTGTCTTTACTTCCTTTCCCTACTATCCTCTTTAAAAAAACTTATAAACTTAATACTTTACAATATTATCAAAGTAAAATATTCATTAAGTTCCATTTTTTAGCAAGAGTTTTATTTTTCACACAGAGTTCATTTTAAATGAATGAAGTGAAATCCGTGTGAACTTCATGTGAACTTTACCATTAAACTTACTCTTTTTGCAATGCTTTTTTCATATTTCTTATGTATTTCATTGAAAATTCGACATACCATTCATTATCTTAGTAAATATTTTTCTATCCACTTTGAAAAATTCTATTCATCTAACACAATGCAAAGAATGTATTACTTAGTATAGTTCCTCCCATGAAGCATACTCTTATCATGACAAAAAACACTTTTTTTATCAATAGTATAATATTTTTAGAAAACTATTTTTGATACTATCTATCACTTTTAAAAGATTTGACGATTTGTAAGATTTAACTTCAAAAATTCTGTTCTAATTTGACGAAAGTACACATTCCGCTACCCATTTTTAACTGTCTATGGAATTTATAGGGTATTTATATTATCATATATATAGTAGCGTCTTAATCTATACACATTTTATTTACCCTACACGGAAAGCAATTGAATTTTAAGATGAGCGTTTTATTGCTTGCAAATAGTGGAATCAAAAGGGAGGTATATTTATGAATAACATAATAGATGATCCTATAAATAAAAATATAGAACTGTACTATGCTTTTTTTCAATTCGTTTCAATTATTACCTTACAAAAAATATCAACTATTGAAACACGTAAAAACGAATTAAAAAATCAGATAAAAAATTCCTATCAAAAAAATCCTTACTACTTATAAAAAGGTGAACAGGTTGTATCCCTGTTCACCTTTTTATAAGTAGCAAAACCCCGATTGGTTCAAATAATAATTAGTGGGGGATAAACAATTCCCCCACTCGTTCCTACATTATTTATAAATTTTTACACGGTTTTCTAAAGGCTGGTATTCTTTTTCACCTGCAGGTACAACCGGTTTACCAAACGGCATTTGCGCAATAAGCTTCCAATTTTCTGGAACTCCCCATTCTTTTCTCACTTCTTCATCAATTAATGGATTGTAATGTTGCAATGTAGCACCAAACCCTTCAATTTCCAAAGCTGTCCAAATTGCAAATTGTAACATTCCAGAGGATTGCTGAGACCAAATTGGAAAGTTCTCTTTGTATAATGCAAATTTTTCTTGCAGTTCTTCCACCACTTCACTATCTTCGAAGTATAGAACTGTTCCATAACCACTTTTAAATGCATTCATTTTTTCTTCCGTAGAAGCGAAGTTATTTTCAGGTACAATTTTTCGTAACGTTTCTTTCGTAATATCCCATAACTTATCGTGTTGTTCTCCAAGCAAGACGACAACGCGAGCACTCTGAGAGTTAAAAGCTGAAGGTGTATGTTTTACAGCATGATAAATCACTTCTTGAATTTTTTCATCAGAAACTACTTGTTCTTTACTAATTGCGTAAATAGATCTTCTGTCTTCAATCGCTGAGTAAAAATCTTTTGCCATCATAATTCCCTCCAATTTTCATTTGAGGCTTTTTCCTATGTACACATCATATGCCCCTCAAAACTTATCATTAATAAGTTTCTAACTTTATAATATAAACAAACAATAATAAACTCAAATAATAACACTCACATTTTTTACCTTTTTACTTTATTAGTGCTAAAAAATAAAAGGCAATTTGCTGTTACCGATAGTACGTAACAACAAATTGCCTTTCTTATATGATGATCCAACTCAGTATTTCACTTAATTAACTAAGCCGAATGCATAAGACATTAGCTTATTCGTCTCTGTAAAACGCTTCGTTTTACCTTTTGTTCCCATAACAACTGTAATAATACGAGTATCACCTTGTTTTGCTGTACCCGTAAAACAATACCCTGCGTTATCTGTAAATCCTGTTTTTAATCCGTCTATTCCTTCTATATATAAAGCTTTATTATTTTTGTTTAACATATCATTTGTACTTATAACATTAATATTATTAAATGCTAACTGACTTTGACGTAAGTGAGTCACTTCTAATATTTCTGGGTAATCTTTTATAAGATGATACGCCAAGTTTGCTACATCACCAGCCGTCATTTTTGTTTCACTTCCATCGGGCTCTTGTAATCCAGAAGCATTTGCAAATTTAGCATGTTCCGACATTTTGAACTGTTTCGCTTTTGCATCCATAAGCTGAACGAAATCTTTCTCCGATTTTGCCATATGTTCTGCTAAAGCCACAGCTGAATTATTAGCTGACTCAATCATTAATGCATGATATAAATCTTTAACAGTTAATGTGTCATTAACTTGTACTGGGATTCTCGCTCCCTCTGTTTGTGCCGCTTTCGCACTCATTTTCACCGGATCTTCCCAGCGAACTTTCCCATTATGTACATTTTCTAATAGAAGATATGCTGTCATCATCTTAGACATACTTGCTGGCGCAAAAGCCTCATTTTCATTATGTTGATAAATAACATCTCCATTACTCGCATCAATAATCATAGCTGCTTTTGCATCAATTTCCGGTGGTATGTACTTTGGTGGGACTACTTTTTCAACTAATCCTGTTTTAGGTAGTTCTGCCACTTGTAAAGGTTGTCCCTCTAAACTTGTTGCACTCTTTTGAGTTCCTTGGAATAAGAACCAACATATCCCTAAAACAATGACTAATAGGACTGTCAGCCTTCCCCATTTTAACCGCTTCATTTCAAAACTCCTTTAACAAACCTTTTATACACTCACATTTAACCATAACAACTTTCCCTTTATATCGTCAAGGTAAAAAGCATATTTATTCATCTACAGCAATTATTATTTCAATGCATGTATGTTACAATAACAATACCGAAATATAAGAATATTCAATGATAAACCTTATGAATAAAACTATTAATTGAAGGGATTCATACAAATGCCACTTCCAAAATCATTAAAATACGGAGATACAATTGGGATTTACTCCCCTTCTTCTCCAGTAACCTACACTTCTCCTAAAAGATTTGAACGAGCGAAATCTTACTTACAACAGAAAGGATTTCATATATTAGAAGGTTCACTAACAGGTCGATATGATTATTATCGTTCGGGTAGTATACAAGAGCGTGCTGAGGAACTAAATGCTTTAATAAGAAACCCGAATGTTTCTTGTATCATGTCAACAATTGGTGGCATGAATTCAAATTCCTTATTGCCTTATATTGATTATGATGCTTTTCTAAATAACCCTAAAATAATGATTGGGTATTCAGATGCAACAGCTTTATTACTAGGGATTTATGCAAAAACAGGACTCCCTACATTTTACGGCCCGGCACTCGTTCCCTCCTTTGGAGAATTTGAGCCTTTTGTAGATGATACATACAAATATTTTGTAGAAACATTACTGCATGATCAAGCGCTTCCATACAACATAAAACAACCTTTATTTTGGTCAGACGAATTTATTAATTGGGAAGAGAAAACGAAAGAAAAAGAACTTAGACCAAATAATTGGATTTCTGTAACAAATGGACAAGCTACCGGACGGATAATTGGCGGCAACTTAAATACAATACAAGGAATTTGGGGCAGCTCTTTTATGCCATGTATTCAAGAAGGCGATATTCTCTTTATTGAGGACAGTTCAAAAGATGCAGCTACTATTGAAAGAAGCTTTTCATTCCTTAAAATTAACGGTATATTTGATAAAATTTCAGGTATCATTCTTGGAAAGCATGAGCAATTTGATGATTGTGGTACAAATCGAAAACCTTTTGAAATACTATTAGAAGTACTTCAAAATCAAAGAATTCCTTTTCTAGCCGACTTCGATTGTTGTCATACACATCCAATGATTACCATGCCTATCGGTGTTCAAGTAGAATTGGATGCAACAAATAAAACGATACATATTGTAGAACCTTGGAAAAAATGAATACATGGCTTTTATTGTTTTACAATAAAAGCCATGATACTATATAATTTGGAATGTGAAAGATTAAACTAAATACGTTCCAATATCTATCATTAAAAAAATTAGGTATAAATATATATTTATATGCAAAAGAGAGTGAATAAATGAAACCAACTATTAAAAATTACTTATTTTTACATGTAGCTTTTTTGATATATTCTATCATTATGGTTTACATGAAATGGGCGGCTAAATTCCCCATTGCTTCCATCTCATTTTTTATGGCTTATTTCGGACTAGTTATACTTTTATTTGGATATGCAATTTTATGGCAACAAGTAATTAAACATTTCGAAATATCAAAAGCATATTCACATCGCGGGATTATTATACTATGGTCAATGCTTTGGTCAGTATTTCTATTTGGAGATACGATTCAGTGGAATCATTTACTTGGTGCAGCTATTATTATCGTCGGAATTGTGGTGGTGACAAAAGATGAATAGTTATATGTTATTATTTATTTTCGGGATAATTTTAGCTAATTACTCACAAATATTATTAAAAAAAGCTACTTTGCAACAATACGATTCTAGAATAAAAGAATATGTGAATCCTTATGTTATTATCGGCTACTCTTTATTTGTAATTAACGCTGGATTAAATGTTATCGCCATGAAGGGCATGGTATTAAAACAAGCATCAGCATTAGAATCCTTAAGTTATATCATCATATTAATTTTCGGTTGGTATTTCCTAGGAGAAAAAATAACGAAACGTAAACTCATCGGCAACATGATTATTATCGTTGGTGTAATCGTTTATTGTATCCAATAGTAAAAGGCTCCGTTTATCACAAACGGAGCCTTTTACTATTGACCTAAATTTTGCACCTTCTCTTTCAAATCTCGAACTTGATCTACCGTCTGCATAAGCTCCGAGTTTTTAAACTCTTCTACATTCACTTTCCCTTCTTCTATCTTTGTCATCGCCGTATCAATTAACGTATTTAACTTTTCGTTATATCCGACGATTTGCTGATGAAGATCCTTTGCTACATCAGGCGGTGTTAATTCATTAAAAGCGGGTATATCTTGTTTAATTTCACTAAGCTTCGCTTCTAATTCTTTTCGAGCTTCACTATCATTAACAGCCTTTTCAGCTAATGCTGGTGCATCATTTGCAAACGCACTTATTTCATTTATATAGTCTGTCGCTTTTTGAGCATAATCTATGGAGTTCTTTCCTTGTTCTACTAGTGAACATCCCATTAAGCCAATTGTAACTATAAATACTACTAAAGTTGATTTTATTTTCATTTTAGGCTCCCTTCGTCTTTATAATTGTCTGTAAGTTTCTCTATCCTAACTTCTAGCTACATTACTTATAACCTTTTTTCAAATAGCTATTTACCCTCTTACATGCCCGATTACTGTTACAACATCTACTTCTATATGTACGCTAATAATATCTTCAATTATATCCGTATATCCTTGTCCTATAGCTGTTCCATAGTGTAATGTAAGCCCCTTCTTTTCATACACTGACTTTGGTACTGAAAAAATAAATCTCCTCAGATTTCTTTCATCAGCCGGTTCCATAATTAAAACAATCCCATCCTCATCAAACATATACGCTCGCCCTCCAACTTTACATTCACTATGGCTCAGTATTGCCTTGGTCAGCAAAATTTAAAACATAATACGTTTATATACACACTATGCTGCACCATAAAAATAAAAAACATTCCTTCTTTTTGTTAAGAATGAATGTTTTTTAAAAAATCAATTTCTAACTCTAGCATCTTTCTTTGACGAGGTTTTACTTTTCTTACGGGAACTCCCGCATAAATATACCAATCATCTAAACTCTCTTTTACCATACTCATCGCACCGACTGCCGTACCTTCTCCTATAGTTACATTTGGAAAAATAATAGAATTAGCACCAATAATCGCATGTTTTTTTAAAATAACTTTTTCTGTTTTCACATTCCTATATTGACTCGGAACAGTTGGTCCCATTAATGTATTCCCACTGAAATCATCTAGTACTGCATATACGATTGTTTTAGCTGAGATATTTGCAAAGTCATGCATTTCAATCCCAACTTCCCCTCCATATAACGCTGTATACGCTGATATATGCGAATAACTTCCAATTGTAATTTTGCCACTTAAAATGCAAAAATCATCAATCCTTACATGATTACCTACTGATATAACACCTGGATTATATATACTTGCTTTTTTACTAATCAATACATTCTTCCCAATTGATAAAAATCCAATTTTCTTTAGCTCTTCTTGACTATAAAAACTATTCATCTGCCAACACCGCCCTCTGACCTAAACATCTTACAATTTGTTCTACTATTTCTTTCGTCATTCCTTCCCATAAAGGCAAACTTACTATTCGTTTTGCTATTTTATTCGTTCTTGTTAAATCTGTAGACTTATAGTTTCTAAAAAGAACTTGTTGGTGGCAAGAGGGCGAAAAGTATAATCTAGCTTCTATTTTCTGTTTTTTCAGGTCTTCTATTACTTGTTTGTTGCGAACTTCTTCCGGACAAAGAATAGGCATAAATTGCTGAATAACTACTTCTGTCTTTTGGAGTTGCCACCCTTTTTTCATTAATCCATTACTTTGTAACAATTGTTTATACCATTCAGAAATACGGGTGCGTTCTTTTAATTTGTCATCCCATTTTTTCATAGTTGCAATCCCAATAGCGGCTGCATATTCAGACATTTTACAATTAAACCCCATCATCGTACATTCACGATTTGTATCAAATCCGAAATTCCCCATTCTTTTAATACGTTGTATATCTTCTTCATTTTTACTATATATGAGCCCTCCTTCACCAATTCCAAAAGGCTTTGTTGCATGAAAACTATATACGATCATTCCACTAAAATCCTGTCCATAATGCACACTTCCATTCATCAATCCGAATCCCGGTGCCGCATCTACGACAACCGGAACACCCCTCTTCTCTAATTCTTCATATTCTTCTAAGTTCATCCATGATCCAAAAGTTGCGTACGGGACAACAATCGCAACCTCTTCTTTTAATTCTTCAATCTTATCCAAAAGTACTGTTTTATCCATATACCAATCATCTATTGAAATATCAATAAAATAAGGTTCCAATCCACACCAAATAGCTGCTAATGGAGTCGCTGGGAATGTAAAACTAGGCATGAGAGCATATTTTCCTTTTTTTCTTTTCTTAAGTTGAATGGCCGCCATTAACCCTAACGTTGCGTTTGCTACTGTTGTAACAGCTCCCCTGTTCTGAAAAAATCCCGACATAATTGTTTGTTCAAAACGTTGATTTATAGGTCCGTAATTCGTATATATGTGAGATGTATCAATTTCCTTCAATTCATCCAAATACTCAATTACAGGTACAGTTGAAGCACGTAAAAAAGGAATATTCTCCATATCTATCTATTCCTTCCTATCATTTTCGGACAATATAGAGCATATCTGTTTCAGATAAGCCAAATTTCCTAGCACTTTTCATCCCTTGTTTTTCAGCTAGGTTATATAATTCCACCTTAAATCCCGCATTCATTAATCGTTGAATGAACCCTGATTGATTATAAATTCTCACATGATCTTCTTGACCAAAAGCTAATTTCCTCAATTGTGGAGTTACAATTAATTCATTCTCTATAATAGAATCCACATTCATTACGATGGGTACTTGAATAATTCCCCATCCACCTGGTTTTAGAACCCTATATAACTCTCGCATTGCTTTGCCATCATCAAGAACATGTTCTAATACGTGGCTACATAAAATTACATCAAAAGTATTACTATCATATGTAATGCTTGTAACATCAATTTCCTTCATTAATGGATCCTTTGGCTCTAAATCCCCACATACATACGTAATATTTTTATACTCGTTAAACCAATCTCTTACATTCGCTTCAGGTGCAATATGAAGCATAGTATATTTTCTACTTAACAAGTCCGTTTCCGTTTCAATGTACACACGATACAATCTTTCACGATCCATCGAACTACAAACTGGACATATCCCTGTATCTTTATTCCACATCTCAAATTTATATTTTGGAAAATCATAACGTGCTGGCCAAGGTGAAAATTTTTCAAATTGTTGATTGCAATATTGACAATAACAACATTCTTTCTCAAACATATGGGCAACTAGTTTGTTTAACCCCTTTTTAATCTTTTCATTATAAATTTGATCTAGTTCTCCATTTCTTACTGCATCCTTAACTATAAATCCCGCATTCTCTAAACAATAGGATAAGCTCTCTTTATAATCTCTTTCAGAACTTAAAAAACCACTATTATATGCATCTATAATTAATTCAATCCACTCGTCAATTGTCATTAAAATAAAATGCATTTGTTTTTGATTTTGTCCACTATGTTGTCTAAAATAACTAAGAGGTTCTTGTATATAAACTACTTTTCCTTTCCTCATCATGTCTAGCCAAGTTGCAATGTCATTAATAGCAGAATAAGCCTTCCCTTTAAAATACCCAAACTTCCCTTCAAACAATTCCCGATTAAACAAAACAGTTGTCGGCTCACCAACTATATTTTTCAAATTTTTTAACATATAATTCCCTAATTCTTTTCCTTCAAAAAGCGTAGTTTCTTTCGCGATTTTCATATTTAATGTTGAAGGTGGTAATATCTCTCCATTCTCATCAATCAGTTCACGATATGACGTCACAAATGAAATATTTTCTAACGTCAAAAAGTATTTCATCATTCTCTCGATCTTTTCATGATGAAATAAATCATCATCTAATAAAAAGTTTATATAGTCCCCATTCGCAAGTTCTACACACTTATTAAAGTTTTCAGCAACTAACGGCGTTTCATTTTTAACATATGTAATACACTTATATTCACGTAAATACGGTTGAATCATCGCATTGACTTCATTATTTGTACTGTCGTCAGAAATAATAATTTCAATATTTTCATATGTTTGATTCAGAGCACTATTAAGCGCCAATTCCAAGTAATACGGTCTATTGTACGCAGGAATAAGTATACTTACTTTCGGTAAAGGAGAATTATTATTTATATATTGTTTTTTCTTTTCTATGTTTATTTTCTTTTCTTTAATTTTTTGATAATAGTCTAATGTATATAATATTGATGATGGAACTATCCTTCTTGCATATTCTAGAAAATTAGTTATCGCTTCATCTAACTCTTTTTCGTTAGATAAGAAACCATATTTTTCTCCAGCTATAATACTATGTGAAAAATCTTCTAATCCATCCATCATTTTATTAGATTCATTTAACTGTTGATCTGGATGTAATCGAAAGTAACTCAGTGTCTCTGCAATATATACCGCTTTTCCTTTACTTAATAAAGATAACCATGAAGCTATATCTACGTTACAAAGATACCTCCTCTTATCAAAAATCCCATACGGTTCTTGTAAATCATTTTTACGAAATAAAACTGTTGTCGGTTCTCCAATATAATTTTTTTGATCGACAATTACCCTATTTGCTAATTCTGTTCCCTCTATAATCGTATCCTCTTTAAATAAACGGACAGTTGAATAAATATGTCGTAGTTCTTTCCCTTTTTCATCAATTACTTGACGATGGGATGTTACAAGCTTAATTTCATTATCTAAATCATTGAAAAAATACTTCATCATTTTTTCAATTTTATCCACATGAAAGATATCATCGTCCATTAAAAAATTTATATATTCACCGCTCGCTTTATTAAATAACATTAGAGCATTTTCAAACTGTCCGAGAGTTGACCTGTTTTTTATATAAGTAATATTTGAATGATCACATAAGTATTTTTGTAACACCTTTTCTGTTTCATCATTCGTACTATCATCTCCAACTATAATTTCTATATTAGAGTACGTTTGTTCCAGCACACTACGTAACGCCTCTTCAAAGTAGCGAGGACGATTATATGTAGGAATTAATACACTTACCAACGGAAGTTGATCTACCACCTCTTCATTTCTTTCAATACGAGTTCTCATTTTACTCTCTCACCTCTTCGCATATTATTTATATACGCGACACAAAAATCACATTACTGTAACCGAATGGAGCCTATATACTTTTATGCAGAAATGAAACGAAATATCATACTTTTCGTTCCTGAATAAACATATTTAATAACACGGACATTTTATTTGCACCTTTTTTATTCATATGATCACTATCATAAAAATCTTCATCACAAAATAATGGCGAATCAAATAAATCTATAATTTGAAAAGAATATTGAGCTTGAAAATCGTTTATAACTTTATAAAAATCTTCTTTTAATTTCTTACTACTACAATTGAAATAATGTGAAGTAACAGGGAATACAACAATTAGTGGTTTTATATCATGTTTTAAAAGTAATTCTAAATATGTTTTAAAAATTGTTTTATTTTCAACTAAAGTATGAGGATATGACAATTTAGCATGTGAAGCTGCTCTTATTTTTCCGTGTTCTTCAAAAGGAATGTGAAGA
This sequence comes from Bacillus sp. FSL W8-0519, assembly GCF_038005585.1. NCBI lineage: Bacteria > Bacillati > Bacillota > Bacilli > Caryophanales > Bacillaceae > Bacillus > Bacillus sp. FSL W8-0519. The sequence goes on along the minus strand of NZ_JBBOTL010000001.1, from coordinate 1,912,848 downwards.
GGAGTGATATTCCATTCAGCATTTATCCAGGGCAATATCAATGATTCATCTGTTAGTTCGTCTAATAAAATATATTCAAAATGCAAATTAAAAATAGAAAAAAGTGGTTTCGGGGTATCTAGATGTGAGAATCCATCAGTGGATAGAGGAGAATGAACTACAGTATGATGGCCGTCTTGAAACAATGGATAATATACTTTGTGAATTCTATATGATTCAGATGATAACGACATGTCAAAGTAAAACGAGAAATAAGCTATTCCTATCAAACAATATTGAAAGGAATGATCGTTTGATAGAAGTTGTGATGCTATTAAATAATCATAGTATAAATCTTGCGATGGAAGTGTTAGTTTTATTGACTTTTTTGAGAGGAGCTCTGTACTTATGCCACAATGCGGATAAGACAAGCCCGTCGCAAACAATTCATATGTCGGATCACCCTTTGCTTTTTTCATAGAAATGTATAGAGACATAAGATCCGGATTTATTTGATAGATAGAAATTAATTTATTCCTCCATTCATACATGTATTTTGTTAAATTAATAATTTTTGTACTTTGCACGCCCCTGTTTATTAATTCATTTACAAGTTTTTCTGCGTCCACTCTCCAAATAACTATATATTGAAAAGAACTCTCTATACGAACAATAGCTGAAACGTCTACAACATGAACGATTGTTTTACATTTATTTTTGTCTAATGTATTTTGAATCTTCTCCCTTGATAATTCATCACTTAAAACAATAATTTTACACTGCTCCTTCACGTATATCCCCTCCATTATATGTATAATATGAAATTCATTTTTCATTCGTAACGATCATATACATTTGCCATCCATCAAAAAAAGAATAGAATATTTATTTTAAAACAAAAAATAGCTCCACCATTAGGCGTAGCTATTTTTCCATTACATACTTAATAAAGTGAAGCTTTAATCAGTGGGGGGTTTTTCATCCCCCACTGATTATTAGTTGAACCAATCGGACTTTTATGGGCAGTTGATCCCCCACCTAACTTCTTTGCTTTCACTGCATTTTAAGGTGGGGGTCTTACTGCCCATTAAAGTCGGATAAAATTATATTCCTTTGTCTAACTCATAAAGCATACGATACTTTTCATTTTCTTTCAGAAGTTGTTCATGACTACCTTGCATCACAATTTGACCACGATCAAGGAATATTACTTCATCAACATGCTCCATTCCTACAAGATGGTGCGTAATCCAAATTACTGTCTTTTCTTCCGTTGCAGAAAACATTGTTTCTATTAAAGATAATTCTGTCTTTGGATCTAAGCCGATTGTAGGTTCATCTAGTACAATGATTGGTGCTTCTTGCATTAGCGTTCTAGCAAAAGCAACCCGTTGTCTTTCCCCGCCAGAAAACCTTTTCCCCATCTCATGCATTTTTGTTTGTAATCTATCTGGAAGAGAAGCAACATGCGAAGCTAATTGTGCTTTCTCTAAAGCATTCCATATCTCTTCATCTGTTGCCTCTGGTTTGCCGATTCGCACATTATTCCCAATTGTCGTATCGAATAAATGCGGCTTTTGATTCAATACAGAAATATATTTTGATAAAAGATTCGTGTGAGCATGTTCACTATTCAATAAAACTTCACCCTGTAATGGGCTTAGTGCACCTGTTAACAATTTTAACAAAGTAGATTTTCCAGTTCCGCTTCTTCCTAAAATGGCGATTTTTTTTCCTGCTTTTATTTGTAATGATACGTCTTTCAATACAAATTCATTGCTATCTGGGTAACGATACGATACATGATTTAATTCAATGTCTATATGTTTTGGTGCAACATAATCTTTATCTCTAGGTAATCCCTTTTCATCCTGTAAAATACCATTACCTTCTACTTGATTGAGACGATGAGCGGATTCTACATATGATGGAATTCGATCGATAGCATCTGACAGAGGAATTAACGCGTTTGTGACAGATAACGTCATTAAGACGAAAGCCGCAATAACGGTAGGAGCAATCTGTTCACTCGCCGCCTCATTTCCAGTCCATATAATCATTGAAATAACTACAATACCCACTACTAATTGAATAATACTGTCCCGAATATGATTCCAGCGCTTCATTCTTTTTTCCGTTTTTAACAACTGAGCATTTTGATCTACATACTTATCAATGAATTCATCTTTTCTACCACTTGCTTGCCAATCAGATAATCCAAAAACAGCATCTGTTAGTTGTTGGTACAAACGGTTTCTTCCTTGCTTTAAAGTAACATGATGTTTCTTCATTAAAAGTAATGATATAAATGGAAGAAGAAAAACGATAATAGCCAACATACATGCTGCAATAAGTGCAAACACTACGTCAAATGTACCGATAACAAGTACGAATATGCTATATACAACTAATGCTAATATGCTAGGAAATATTGTACGTAAATATAGGTTTTGTAAATGCTCTATATCTTCGGATAATACGCCTAACATATCGCCCGTTTGAAATCGTGAACGGAAAAATAACGCCTGTGGTTCTACTATCCCATATAGTTTCGTTCTCATCTTTTCTAATATGCGTAATACAACATCGTGTCCAACTAAACGCTCTACATAATGAAATACCGCTTGTCCTATACTAAACGCACGTGTTGCAACGATAGGAACATATACAGCCATTACATTTTCTGGTCTAAGAGCAGATTTAGAGATTAAATAACCTGAAATGAAAAGTAGCATCGCACCTGAACTAACTCCAAGAAGACCAAGGAAAATAGTTACAGTCATTCTACCTTTATTTTGCTGTATATACGGTTTAATCCAGTTACTCATCTCTATCCCCTCTCTTTCCTGCGAAAATGTAATGCTTCATTCTTTACAAGTTCTTCATACGTTCCGCTTTCTATCATTTTCCCTTTATTTAAAATAAGAATATGATCCATCTGTTTCATCCAATGAAGACGATGTGTTGCAAGAAATACTAACTTACCTTCAAACAGACGTAACATCGCTTGCTTTATTTCAAATTCAGTTTCAATATCAAGATGTGCTGTAGGCTCGTCTAATAAAATAATTGGCTTTTTGCTTAAAAGGGCTCGTGCCATTGCGACACGTTGTTCTTGTCCGCCACTCAGCATACGCCCACCTTCTCCAATTCTTTCATACATTCCATTTGGAAGCGATGTAACGAGTGAACGAAGACCAACTTCATTCATAACTCTTTCCACTTCTTCATCCGTTGTATTTGTTTCATAGAAACAAATGTTATCTTTTAATGAAAGCGGGAAAATATAAGGTTGCTGCGGAATATAAGCAATATTCTTTTGCCACTCTTCACGAGTAGCCCCGTCAATTTCCACACCATTTACAATCATCTTTCCAGCTGAAGGAGTTAAAAACCCTGCTAATACGTCGATTAACGTTGATTTTCCTGCTCCACTTTCACCAATTACACCTATAGCGCCAGTGCCTTTCCAAGTAAAATCAATTTCCTCTAATATAGCTTTTTCAGATTCATCATTCTTTACTTTTACATCTTGTAATTTCAAATTACTAGTTGAATTCCATATTAAGTCTACATTAGATTCTTTCTTCCCTATTTCTTTTTGTCGCTGTAAAATCTCTTCTATTTGCTCCATTGCAAGTTGTCCATCTAACGTAGCATGATAATTTGCTCCAACTTGTTTAATCGGCAAGAAGTATTCCGGAGCTAAAATTAAAATCGTAAGGGCTGGCAATAGTACAATTGTTCCATCTATTAAACGTATCCCTAATCCGACCGCTACAAATGCAATTGATAAACTCGTAAAGAAATCTAATGCAAATGAAGAAAGAAAAGCAACTCGCAAAGTACGCATCGTTGCTTTTCTATATCTTTTACTTACTTTTTCAATCTTTCCTTCGTGTTGTTTACTTTGACCTAAATACTTTAATGTTTCTAATCCTTTTAACGTATCTACAAAATGATTAGAAAGAACACGATATGTTTCATATTGGCTATCCGCCATTTTCTGCGCTGCTAATCCTAGTAGGATCATAAAAATAATTACGATAGGAATCGTTACAACTAAAATGATTCCTGACTCAATATCTAGTGTAAAAACATATAGTACAATTAGTCCTGGTACGATACTACTTCTAATCATTTTAGGAATTGTTAATTCAATATATGTTTTAAATTTCTCAATACCCTCTATCGATAAGGTAACCAGATGACCTGTTCCAACAGTTTGAACATACCGTGGACCTAATGTGAAATACGCCTCTATTAATTGTTTTCTCAGTAGCGATCCTGTTTGTTCAGCGAAACGTTCCACTAATATTTGTGACATTCGAACTAGCAAATGACGTACTGCAAACGTGATTCCAAAATAAACAGTTTCATTTAACATAGATTGCACTGCTTCTCCCTGAAATAAAAACGTAATAGCCCGCGCTAAAAACACTGTTTGTGCAATAATACTAAAAGCTTCTAACATGCTAATGATTGTTAGCACTACATATAAAACTCGGCTACCAGGATACGACGGAAGTCCTCTTTTTCTTTTCATTAGTACTCCAAATCTTTATCTGACTTAACAGGTTGTCTAAACACATAGAAACTCCATATTTGACTTCCCAATACAAATGGCAATATAGCAATTGAAAAATACGTCATCAGTTTTAGTGCATAATCTCCTGATGCTGCATTATAAATTGTCAAATCGTATATTGACCCTAACGAACTAATTAAGACACGCGGGAACATGCCGGCAAACACACTCGCACTTAGTAAAATGATTGTTAAACTTGTCATAAAGAAAGCCCAACCATCTCTTCTTCTTTTATTTAATAATGTTGACACACATAATGCTACAAAAGCTCCAATCGGAACCATAATCCATTCTGTACCATGACCAGTGAAAATATCTGTTTTCCATAACCCTACACTAGCAAAAATAAGAAGCGCTATAATTGCAAGTGGTGCAATTTTCAATGCAGCAATACGTGCACGTTCTCTTAACTTACCAGTTGTACGTATTGTAAGGAATTGCAAGCCGTGAACAATACATAGCAGAAGGAACATAACTCCTCCAAGTAATGCAAAGGGATGAAGTAATTGTAGGAATCCACCTACAGCATTTTTCGTCTCATCAATTGGAATACCTACCATAAAGTTAGCAATGGCAACTCCCCAAAGGATAGGTGGTAATAAACTTCCTAAAAACATACCCCAATCCCAAAAACCTTTCCATTTATGATTGTCTATTTTCGCACGGAATTTAAAGGAAACACCTCTTATAATTAAAGCAAGAAGCATAAATACAAAAGGAATGTAAAACCCACTAAATAAAGTTGCATACCAGTGCGGGAATGCTGCGAACATAGCGCCACCTGCACAAACAAGCCATACTTCATTCGCATGCCAAAATGGGCCAATTGTATTTAAGTAAATCCTTTTCTCTAAATCGTTTTCTCCTAAAAACCTTGAAACTATACCTACACCGAAATCGAAACCTTCAAGTACAAAGAAGCCTACGAATAAAATTGCAATAATGATAAACCACAACTCATTAAGAGATAACATACTCATCCTCCTTATCAAATGGATCATGGCTTTGAGAATCCTGTTTCGCTTTCTTATTCTCATGTCCTTTAATGATACGAACGAATAAGTAAATGGTAATTCCACCTATAATTAAATATAGTGATGTGAATGAAACTAAAGAGAATAACACTTCTCCGAACGTAACATTTGGAGATACAGCATCTTCCGTTTTCATAACACCGAAGACTACCCAAGGCTGACGTCCCATTTCAGTCATAATCCATCCTACTGTATTACCGATAAACGGTAGTGAAATTGCATACACCATTAATTTTAAATACCAAGTTTTTTCAGCTAAACGGTCCTTTTTGGATAAGAACCAACCGTACGCTCCTAGAAGAAGCATAAATGTTCCACTCATTACCATCGCTCTAAAACTCCAAAACATCGTGTGTACTGGCGGAATATAATCTCCAGGCCCATATTTTTCTTCATATTGCTTTTGAATTTGATTCATCCCTTCTACTTGACCGCTAAATTTATCAAATGATAATAGGCTTAGCATATAAGGGATTTGAATTTCAAACGAATTTTCTTTCTTCTCTGCATCAATTTTCGCAAATACAGTAAATGGCGCTGGATCTTCACTCGTATTCCATAACGCTTCAGCAGCCGCCATTTTCATTGGGTGTGTTTTGATTAATTGTTGCGCTTGCGCATGACCGAAGAATAATACTAGCGCCGTTGTAAGTGTTCCAACAATGATAGAAATGCGGAATGATTTTTTAAACACTTCCGTTTCTTGGGCTTTCGTTATTTTCCATGCACTCACACCTGCAATAAAGAATGCACCCGTTGCAATTGCCGCTGTAATGGTATGCGGGAATTGTACCCATAATTGTGGATTTTGAATAATTGCTAAGAAATCATTCATTTGTGCACGTCCATCTGCTGCCATTTCATATCCTACTGGCGATTGCATAAATGCACTTGCAGTTAAAATCCAAAATGCTGATAACATTGTTCCAATTGAAAGGAGCCAAATACATAAAAGGTGAATGCGCTTCGGTAATTTATCCTCACCGAATACCCATAAACCTAAAAATGTAGACTCAATGAAAAATGCTAATAAACCTTCAATCGCAAGTGATGGACCAAACACATCACCTACGAAACGTGAATAGGTTGACCAGTTCATACCAAACTGGAATTCTTGTAAAATACCAGTTACTACACCTACCGCAAAGTTAACAAGGAATATTTGTGTCCAAAACTTCGTCATCTTCTTATAAATTTCTTGTCCCTTTACCACATATAACGTTTGCATTAACGCAATGATAAAAGCTAAACCAATAGACAGCGGAACAAAAAAGTAATGGAAAATCGTTGTTGATGCGAATTGTATTCGTGCCAATTCGAGCGTTTCCATACTACAATCACTTCCTTCATAGTTTTTATAATAAAAGTTAATTGAGCAATCTTATCAAGCTCAATTATTAAGAAATACGAAAAGACAAAAACATTTTGTATGTATTGTCGAAAAATACGAAGTTTCAGTTTTTCAAACTATTGTAATGCTATTTTTTACCTTTTCACTATTTCTGTAGTGTTTTATTCGTTAATCGAATTGTATAATATACCTGCATAGTAAATTCAGCTGATTTTTGACGTATTATTGACATCATTTTGTCTGAAATATGTCTTTTGGTATTTTTTTGAATTAGATTTTTCTCATCGATAAAATGTGTTTTTTTAATATGAGACTTATCTTTGCATCAATAAAATAATCGTTTCTCTCTTTATACACTTGACTTTTCTACGAAAAAATGTCCTATTAACCAATGGATAATTTCGTTATTTTTTTGTCAAGAGAAAAATGTATTTCTAAAATTCAAACATGAAATATTGTTATTCAAAAATAGGAAATAACCTCCTCTTTTCAGATTAAAAATTCACTTTTTTGTCATTTTTTCAAACTAAAATAAATAAAAAAATACCGAGAATCCATTGGACTCTCGGTATTTTTTTATTTATTTTGCTGTATGTTTTCTAATAGCCGGTAAAATTTCAGTAGCAATTAGCTCGATATTTTTCTCAATTTTATCATATGGTACGCCACCAAAATCAATTTCTGCCATAAAGCGTTGTTGCCCAAACAATTCATATTGGTAAAGCATTTTTTCAATAATTTGTTGTGGGCTACCAACCATTAACGCGTCACGGTAATCTATTGCATTTGTAAATTGTTGTTTCGGATACCCACCACCGCGTAGCGTAAGCATACCAGCATTAATGTGAGGGTAGTATTCACTAAGTGCATCTTGTGAATTTTTCGCTGTATAAAATAAACTCGTTGTTGCAACTGGCAAACTCGCTGGATTAAATCCACTTTGCTCAGCCGCCTCACGGTAAGCATCTACTGATCCTTTAAAGTTAATAGCTGGACCACCTAGTGTTGTTATCATCATTGGTACACCTGCACGTCCTGCTTTAATCGCACTAGCTGGTGGGCCACCAACTGCACGCCAAATTGGTAAGTTATTATTTTTAGCTCTTGGAATAACCGATGCATGCGCAAGCGGTGCTCTGAACTGTCCATTCCATGTTACATGTTCCTCTTTATTAATTTTTAATAAAAGATCCATCTTCTCTTCAAATAACTCTTCATAATCATTCACATCATAACCAAGTAAACTATATCCCCCAATACGAGATCCACGACCAGCCACAATTTCTGCACGTCCATTAGAAATCAAATCAAGTGTAGCAAAGTCCTCGTATACTCGTACCGGATCAGATGTACTTATTATCGTTGCTGAACTTGCAATTTTTATATTTTTCGTTGCTTGCGCAATCGCTCCTAAAATAACTGTATGAGCTTGCGTTGTAAAGTGCGTTTGATGACTTTCACCGACAGCAAATACATCAAGTCCAGCTTCATCCGCTAACTTTGCTGTTTCAATTAATTCATGAATTCTTTGTTCTGCACTAATTTTCTCTCCATTATGCGGATTTAAAACATGATCCCCAATCGAATATAATCCAAACTCCATCCCTTTACTTGTATCCATACGGTATTTTTCCATCATTACTCTCTCCTTTAATAAAGTGTTATTAGTTTCTCTTTTAAAAACGTTTGTAAGTCAAATGTATTTTCCTATTGTCTATAACTTCACTTGATTAGTCAATTGATAGTGTAAAAAAAATTACTCTTGCGGTAATTCTTTTTTTTCACTATGCTTATGAACCTTTGTCATTAGCTCGTATAACATTTTCTGTTCCTCTTCATTTAATACGTCATCAAAAAACGATGATTGAAATGCAAGTTGCTCTGGCAATGCTTTCTCTAAGGCAGCTTCCCCTTGCTCTGTCAGACTAATTGTTTTCGTTTTCCAATCTTGTTTTCGTACAATATATCCTTCTTTTTCAAGACGCGCTAACATTCGAGAAATACCGCCTTGTGTAACAGTTACCTTTTCAGCTAACTCCATTTGTGTTAGTGGTTGATACGTACGTATTTGCAAAAGCACATCAAATTGAGCAGTTGTTAAATCAAAACGTTTTAAAAACTCATTTGACATCTGATTACTTTGGTTCGTAAATCGTATTAAACGTAACCATATTAATGATCCTATCGTATTATCACGCATGTTTGATCACTTCCTATCGTGAATCTTACTATCACTTTACTACGCAAGTGATAAAAAAGCAAGAGAAAACGTGAAAAATATCTCATTAAAGTATTACATAAATAACGATAAGAAAGAATTCATGTTTAAATGAATTCTTTCTTATCGTTATTCTTAACTTTCCATATCATTCATTGCTATATGTAAAGCGCCTACTGCTTTGGGCCAACCAACATAAAAAGCCATATGTGTTATTAATGCAATCATTTCATTTTCTTTAATTCCATTTTGTTTGGCCAGTCGCAAATGAAATGGTAATTGTTCTGTATTACCAAGACTGATTAATACCGACACTGTACATAAACTCCTTTCTCTTAATGTTAAAGTGTCATCTCGCCACACTTCCTCGAACAATATTTTTTCACTATAATGAGCAAATGCAGGTGCCTTTTCTCTCATTTTCTCTTGAATACAATATTCAATGGATTCATTCATTATTTCACTCCCCCTTCACTTTTACCAATTGCGCCAATCCTTGACCAAACGACCAATTTTCAGCGGCTGTCTCGTTAAGTGTAATAAAAATGTCTGCACTTTTTATACTAGAACATTCAGAAACCCTCAAAGATATTGACTGATACAGATCGCGTTTCTGTTTTATCGTTCTTCCCGGTCCACATGTAATAGAAACATAAATCATATTCTCTGTTCTCTTTTCTCCCCTTTCTAATAAATAATATGGATCATATAAAAAATGATTTTGTTGATAAGGTAAAAACATTTCAAAAAAATCATTTTCAGGGATGTTAAAATGTTTAATTAATGAAAGATGAATACATTCACCTATCTTTTTCAATTCTTCTTCATTTAATATATTTTCATGATAATAAACGTTCACAAAAGGCATATATTTTCATTCCTTTTTCTTAATTTAACTTCAACATATTTTCATCGTGAAATGTACAAAACCTCATATACTGTAGTACCTTTATTCGTTATCATATCAGGCTTTTCTTCATAAAAATTAAACTTACTATATCCCCATTTATCTGGATTATATACTATTACATTGCCTAAACAATTCTCTACCTTTTGATCCACAATGGTAGATTGAGTCCCAATCAATGATTCACTTTGAGAAATACTTCCTTCATATTCAACAACATATCTACATTTCTTAAAATCATTTTTTAAATTAACAACTAATGGAACACCTATATTTATTTGTTGCCACCCAAAAGATTGTAAAATATTATCGTAATACCCTTCAAAGATAAATTTGTTCATTCCTTCATGACCATTCCAAATATATAAAGGTGCATAACAGTTATAGAAATTTCCGTCCTTATCTGCCTCAGTAATTAAATAAGCTTTAAAATTCAAGTCTTGAAAACCATCCGTTTTATACCCATTATCCTTTACCCTTTTCTTAATAATCTCCATATCATAATATTTCGGCAAAATGACCTTATATTGCATTCCAATCATGTTTATCACTCACTTTCCATCTTATATACACAATGATAAACCGATGATTGACTAACGTAAAATAGGTATAAATTATGTTTGGTATCATTTATAATGATATCGTATAAGGGGCTGTGATAAATGGAAATAAATGATCTTATTATATTCAAAACTGTGGCTAGCGAAGGTTCTATTAGTAAAGCTGCGAAAGAGTTAGGGTATGTTCAACCGAACGTAACTGAGCGAATTAAAAAATTAGAACAAGAGTTAGAAACACCTTTACTACATAGAGATAACAAAGGCGTTTCTTTATTACCTTCTGGTGACATTTTATTAGACTACACAAATCAAATATTAACGCTAGTAGAAGAAGCAAAAAATAAAATTAAAACAAGTGGGTCTTCTTATATAATCGCAACGTCACAATCTATTTTGACTAATTATGTAAGCAAGCGCATTAAAGAAAATTTTAGGAGTTATCAAATATATGTAGAAAATAGTAGTCATTTGCAAAAATTACTGCAGCAACAAAAAGTTGATATGGTCATTACTTATGAGGATTACCCAGACATATCGTTTAAAAAAGTATTTTCCACTTCAATTTCTATCGGCTTATTAAAACCGAAAGAAAAGTGTACCATTGAATTTTCAAAGGAACTCTTCTTCGTTAGTAATGACAAAAAGTGCCCTTTTAGGAATAAGACGATACAATTTCTAAAAGAAAATAATTTATCTCAGTGCCAACTTCAACAATTAGATTCTTATTCGCTTATAGAAGAGTTTATTCAGGACGGAAAAGGAATAGCCTTTTTACCAATTAAAAATGATAAATTAGTACCAATTGAAGATGTTCCAATTGAGAAATTAGCTGTTCATTTCTTTACGAACCAAAATTCTATCAAACAAATCCCTGATGAACTATTTAATTAATATAATATTTATAAAAGAACTAAATTTACATACAGCAATAAAAATCCCTCCTTTCCGAATCTAAAAGAGGGATTTTCATATTCTATACAATTGATTTTTCACACATTTTGCTCCACTTCTGCACTTTTCTCCTTCTTATTCCGTTTCATATTCTTCAGTCCCTTAACCGTGCCAACTAATCCTTTCGGGAAAACTAGCAATACGATAATGTACAATACACCAAGAATAATCGTCCATCGTTCAAAGATCGGATACTCTGTAGCTAGTTCTGATAAATAATATTTTAGGGATTCAATAATTCCAGCTCCTGCAATGGCTCCAATTAACGTTCCAACGCCTCCAATCATCGTCATCAATAATGCATTTAATGTCATTTCAATTGAAAATACAGTTGTATTAACAAAGCGCAGTGTAATAACAAATAAACCACCGCTAATTGCAGCTACTACTCCTGCAACAATGCTAGCAATAATTTTATAATGAAGAACTTTATATCCTAGTGCTTCAACACGTTGCTCGTTTTGTGAAATTGCCTTTAATACTTTTCCAATAGAAGATTTGGTAAAAAGACGTAACAGAACAAAAATGATAAGTAAACATATAAGTGTTACATAATAAAACGTAAAACGCTCACGAAATACGTCTGGTACACCAAATGTAAAACCATCTCCTCCGTGAGTGAGCCCACGCCATTTTTCAGCAAGTACGAAAAACAACTGTGAAATAGCAAGTGTTAACATTGCATAAAAATGACTTTTCAGCCGTAAAGAAAGCAAACCAATTATATAACTAACAATGGCTGAAATGATAATTGCAGCTACTATCCCTATTAAAAAGTTCGTTATGGATACTCCTTGTCGATCAAATAAAAGTGCTACGCCATATGCTCCGATTCCAAAGAACATACAATGGCCGAATGATACAATTCCTGTATATCCAAGCAATACATCAAAACTCATTGCAAAAATAGCAAAGATGAAGATTTGAGTGAACAAAATTAACAAGCTCCGTGAATCATTTACGAATGGAAATACACTTAAACAAATGAGCATACATACTCCGAAGTATACTTTAATTCGATTTGATGTGCTGTTCACCATTTCACCCCTTTTCACCAACAAGTCCATTTGGCTTCACGATTAAGAAAAACAGTAGCATTAACATATTGATTGCAAGTGATAAATCCGGTATAAAATACGCTGTAAAAACACCCGCCAATCCGACAATTAAAGAAGCGATTGCTGAACCTTGTACGCTTCCTAACCCTCCAATGATTACTACTATGAAAGCCAAAATCGCATACTGCATACCCATCTCGGCGAAAATAACGCCTGAATACGGTGCTAATAAGAAGCCTCCCAACGCTGCCATTCCTGCGCCTAATAAAAAGACGAAAGAAAATATCGCTTTTACGTTAATACCGAGCGCTTGAACCATCTCTTTATCCATTACGCCTGCGCGTATCATAAGACCTATCTTTGTTTTTTTGAGCAATAATAATAATGCAATGTATATGATAACCCCAATTATGATAACGAATAGACGGTATTTAATTAATATAACGCCTCCAAATGTAAAACTTCCTTGTAGCCATAACGGTAACTTTGCCCCAATTGGATTTGGTCCCCAAAATACTTTAATACATTCACTAAGTACAAGCATTCCTCCAAGCGTAACAAGAAGCTGTCGAACATGATTTCCATATACCGGTCTAATAAGGAATCTTTCTAAAATAAATCCAAGGAACATTCCCATAGCTATTGCTCCAATTAAAGCTAACACATAACTCCCTGTCATATTAAATAGCCAAACACCTGTAAATGCTCCCCACGCAAATAAACCACCATGTGCGAAGTTTAGAACACTCATTAAACCGAAAATAAGTGAAAGACCTGATGCTAATAAAAAAATGAGCATCCCTGTTGAAATCCCATTTACAAATAAATTGATTAACACATCCATCCTTCTCACCCCGGATTCATGTTAAGAGATTCCTAAATATTTGTGACACATTTCCTTATCCTCTTTTAATTCATGCATAAAACCGTTATGAACAATTTTTCCGTTATCCATAATATAAAAATAATCACCAATTTGACTAGCCATCATAAAATTTTGTTCAACGAGTAAAACTGTTGTTTTTTCCTTCATTTTCAAAATAGCTATCATTAACTTTTCTATCATAATAGGAGACAAGCCTTTACTCGGCTCATCAATAAGTAATAAACCATCACTATTAATAAATGCTCTTGAAATTGCTAACATTTGCTTTTGTCCCCCGCTTAAGAGTCCGCTTTTTTTGTGCCAAAATTGCTTTAAATCTGGAAATAGTTCAAGCATCCATTCTATTTTTTCTTCCGCTTCTTCACCCTTACCTCTAGCAAGAGCGAATGTTTCTTCTACTGTCAGATCGTGAAAAATACCTTGATTTTCTGGTACATACCCTATCCCTTTCCTTGAAATTAAATGTGTAGATAATCCATTTACTTGTGTACGATCATAATAAATTTCACCATGTGCGATATGGTGAAACCCCATAACCGAACGTAACGTCGTAGTCTTCCCTGCCCCATTTCTTCCAAACAGTACAGTAATCGTTCCTTTCTCGACAGTAAGAGATACCCCTTGTAAAATATGAAACTGATCTAAATACGTCTCTATATTATTCACTTGTAATAGTGCCACTATATAATCCCCCTAAATAAGCACTTTGTACACGCTCATCTTTCATAATTTCTTCGGGTAAACCTTCAGCCAATAACTCTCCATGAAATAAAACGATTAGATGGTCTGACAAACCTAGTACCATATCCATTTTGTGTTCAATAAGTACAATTGTACTCTCTGGATGTTTCTTAATATTTTCAATCACTTGTAGTATAGCTGGGACTTCCTCGACCGAAATACCTGCCGTCGGCTCATCAAGTAATAACACATCTGTTTTTAAAGCTAATAACATCGCAAGTTCTAGCTTTCTTTTCTCTCCATGTGCCAAATCTTTCGCTAATACATTCTCTTTCTCCTGAAGTAATACTGTTTTTAAGAAACGTCTCGCCTCTCCAACTTGTTGCTTTAATTTTGCTGGACTCGGGAAAAAACTATAGTAATCTTGTACGAATGATTGAACACTTAAACGGACATTTTCAAGTACCGTTAATTCTGGGAATATGTTTGTAAGCTGAAAAGAGCGACCGATTCCTAAGCGTGTTCGATCTGAAATCGATAGTTTTGTAATATCTTGCCCTTTAAAATACACTTCACCTGTTGTGGGTGAAATCTGTCCACTTAGTAAATTAAATAATGTTGTCTTACCCGCACCATTTGGCCCGATAATAGAAATGAGTTTTCCTTTTTGTACAGTTAAATTTACATCTTTAATAACATGATGCTCGCCAAAAGATACACTAAGATTTTTCGTTTCTAGCAAATGTGTCACGAAATCCCTCCCTTTAAAACTTTCAGTATGAAAGAAATACGTATAAAGAGGGTGTACCCCTCTTTATACGTAAACAACAGAAAATTCAGTCTATTTATTTTGAACTGGTGGTTCTGTTTCTTTCATCGTTAATTCTCGCTCTAACACTGGCACCGGATAATCAACACCATCTTGTTTTTTCAATGTGATAGAATACAGCGTCTGCATCGCTTGATGATCCTTCTCTCTAAATTTCATCTTTCCTTTCGGTGTATCAAATTCCATTCCTTCCATTTTCTTAATTAATGTATCTACATCTGTATCACCTTTTGTTTTCTTTAAAGCTTCTACAATTGAAATTGCCGCTGACATTCCTCCTGCTGTAAATAAATCTGGCACCGCACCATTAAATCGTTTTTTATGTTCTTCCACTAACCAATCATTCACCTTATTTTTCGGGAGTGTATGATAATAAACAGAAAAACCTTGCATTCCTACTAATGCATCCATCGTTTTTAATGCTGGTATATCTGGTGCACCTGTAGAAATTTTAATACCTTGCGCTTCCACATTCATATCTTTCAACTGTTTCCAAGGTGAATTCGCCCCTGCCCAAACGATAAATAAATAATCTGGTTTTGAGCTAATGATATTTTGAATATTAGCTGTGAAGTCAGTCGAATTTGTATCTGCATATTGCTCGTTTACAATGTTCGCACCTAATTTCTTTGCTCCAGCTTTAAACGCCGCAATTCCTTCACGGCCGTATGCGTTATCTTGTGCCAACGTTGCTATTTTCACATCTTTTTTAGCAATTGCTGCAGCACCAGCGACTGCATCTTGAGATGAATTTCTACCTGTTCTAAAAATATATTTATTCCAGTTCTTACCGGTAATACTATCAGCTACCGCCGGTTCTACAACCATTATTTTTTCATATTCTTCAGCTAGTGGTAAAACCGCTAATGTATCACTTGAACTAGACGATCCGACTAAAAAATCAACTTTCTCTTCTTCTAATAACTTCGTAGCTTTTTTAACCGCTACATCAGCTTTTGTTTCTGTATCTTCTACAACAAACTTAATCTTCTTTCCTTCCACTTTCCCAGTTCCATCCGTCGCATAGTCTAACCCTAATTCAAATCCGTTCACTGTTTGTTTTCCATATGATTCTAACGGACCTGTTAATGATGCAAGAACCCCTACCTTAATCGTCTTTTCATCCTCTGTACTTGTTTTCTTTCCTGAACAAGCTGCCGTTATGAATAACGATCCTAAAACACAACCAGTAGCCATCATTTTTAGCCATTTACGTTTTTTCATCGACATTGTGATCCTCCCCATACTTTTCTTTCTGATAGAATCAAACACGCCAAAATTCCCCATCCGTAATTATGACTTTTTCTTTGAATCATACAAACAAATTTATTAAAAAATTAATGAAGTACCATTACATTCGCCGCCCCTTTCCAAATACCTCCATTTCCCATATATTCATTTAGTATTTTTCACCACCTAATCACAGTAGCTGCCCACGTATACCCAGTCCCTGCACTAACTACTACTGCAATATCTCCGGCCTGTAATTTCCCCTGTTCATTTGCAAAGTGAAGACCAATGCAAGGATCAAGCGCTGACATATGTCCATAATGATCTAAATATACAACTTGTTCTTCTGCTAGCCCTAGCCCCTGTATCAATTCTATTAACATAGAACGTTTTGTATGCAGTGGTAACAATACTTTAATATCTTTAGGAGTTAACCCACTTTTTCTTAATGCCTCCCGAATCACCTTGTCAAAATTAGGGATTGAAACCCGATCTAGACGTTCTTTCATACTAATAGGATCTATTACATCAATATAATGCTGTCGATTCTCAACTGTATCGTAGCTCGCAACCTGCTTCGATCCACCTGCTGGAATACGAACATCTTCATGAAATGAACCATCTGTTATAATCGCACTTCCTAATATTTCACCGTTTCTAGCGTCTTTTTTCACTAAAGCTGCACTTCCGCCATCAGCGAAATTAAACATAAAACGCGAACGTGGATTATCATAATCTACAATTTGAGATTCTTTACATCCACCTACTAATAATATATTTTCAATTGAGTTATCGGAGTAGAGCATATCTTTTGCGACTTTGAGAGCAATAGGAAAGCAAGAACTAACATTCATAATTTCAAAAGCATAAGCATTTTTCAATCCAAGTTCATGCTGAATTTTTGGGGCACTTGACCATACGTGGTAATCTTTATGTGGACTGCCAAAATAAATGACTACATCAATAGATTGAGGATCTACTTGTGATAATATTGGTTTTGCAGCAGCAATAGCTAAATCTGATGCATGCATCGTTTCATCTGCGACATGTTTTTCATATAATCCAAACTTTTCTATAATAATATGCTCAGGAATACCTGTTTTTTTAGATAGGTCTGCAGCCGTCTCTACGTCTTTTGGGAAGAAAACACCAGTCGCTTCAATCCCAATATTCATTAGAATACCCCTCCTTCTTTTGGCACCATCATTGTAGCTACACCTGTTAATACTAAATCTCCTTTTTGGTTATGACACTCTGTTAACAATTTCAAAACTCTCTTTTCCATCATAAATTCTTGTACTGTAGCCGTTGCTGTAATTGTATCTCCTATAAAAACTGGTGCTGTAAATTTAATAGTTTGCTCCATGTAAACGGATCCTTTTCCAGGTAAATGAATACCAAGCAATTGCGATAATAAACTAGAAGTTAGTAAACCATGTGCTATTCTTTGATTAAATCTAGTTTGTTTCGCATACTCATGATCAATATGGATTGGGTTAAAATCCCCACTTAAACCTGCAAATAATACAAAATCTGTTTCTGTAATTGTTTTACTACATGACGCCTGTTGACCAGTGATATATACCGTCATCTCTTCACCTGCTTTTCAATTGATTTGCTAACTGTGCTTTTTGAATTTTACCAGTTGCATTTTTTGGCAATTCCTCTAGAAAAACAATTTCTTTCGGTATTTTATATTTTGCTAGAAATAAACGACAATGCTCAATGACTTCTTTTTCAGTTAATACACTGCTACTCTTTTTCACAATAAAGGCGATTGGAGTCTCTCCCCACTTTACATGTTGCCTACCAACGACCGCTACCTCATATACGTCCGAAAGCTTATTAATGACTTGCTCTACTTCAAGTGGATAAATATTTTCACCACCGGAAATTATCATTTCTTTTTTTCTACCGACAATGTATACAAAACCATCTTCATCAACTCTAGCTAAATCACCCGTATATAACCAACCATCTTGAATCGCTTCTTTTGTTGCATCTGGCCGGTTCCAATACTCTTTCATTACATTCGGTCCTCTTATTAGTAACTCCCCAACTTCACCAACCTCAACTTTATTTTTGTTTTCATCAATAAGTTCATACTCACAAAACAGAACAGGTTTCCCAATCGAGCCTACTTTACGTCTTGCATCTTCTTCTGAAAGCATAAATACGGTTGGTGATGTTTCAGTCATACCGAAGCCTTGACCAAATAAAAATCCTCTATCTATAAATTCCCTCATCAACTCTTCTGGACAAGGGGCACCACCGTTATAAAACCAGCGAACTGATTGTAAATTTGTAGTCTCAAACTTTTCGCAATTCATTAATGCTTGATGAATTGTAGGTACTCCCATCACTACGGTCACTTTATGTTTTTCTATCATGGAAAGAGCTGTGGTTGGTTCGAATTTTCTTGGAATAATGATTACACCGCCTGCAAATAAAGTTGGAAATGCAAATAAACCAATTCCACCAATATGAAATAAAGGTAATAATACAATAGAGCGGTCGTGCATAGTTAAGTCAATCGCAAATGTATTATTAAGCGCATTCCAAAACATATTGTCTTGTGTAAGTACAGCTCCTTTCGGTTTTCCCGTTGTCCCTGAGGTATAACATATAATAAAGGATGCGCTTTCATTTATCTCTTCAAGGTTGTCACTTTTTCTATCTTCTATTTCTTTTAAACTTTTAATCAAAATAACTCTTTGAACATACGATACCTTATGCATTGACAGTGCCATATTTTGAAAGGTTTCCTCTACAAATAAAACTGTAGTTCCACTATCTTTTAACTGAAAGATAAGTTCATTTTCTGTTAACCGTATATTAAGTGGAACAGCAATACATTCTACTTTTGCTATAGCAAACAAAAGTACAATATATTCCAAGCTATTTTGTGATAAAATGGCTATCCTTTCTCCTTTTTGCACATTCAAGTCATAAATTAGATAGGCTGCTACTTTACTTACATACTCATGTAACTGTTTATATGTCATTTCCTCCTCTTCTGTAATAATGGCAATGCGATCTGGATGTAAATAGGACCGTTTTTCAATCCAATAAGCAATGCCCTGCATATTTCCCCCACTCCTTTATCTCTTTCTCAATCCTTCAAATATTAATGACATCGCTGCTTCAAATACATCTTCCGGAACATCTTTCTCTTCCCAATAACCCCATCGCATTCCTAGAAATTGCCCAATTGACATAAGACAATACGCAATTGTTTCTTTATCAAGTTGTTTAAACTCTCCCGCTTCCATACCAGCCGATAAACTTTTTAAAAATCCATTTGCGAGCTTTGCATAGTACCATCTATATAAGTTATCATCAACAACTACTGCCTGTTGTACAATATTATATAGATTAGGTCGATCTTTCACCCACCGAAAAAAAGCCTGAAAACCTCTTCTTTGTGCCTCTTCATAACTTGATATTCCCTTCATTTCTTCTTTAATAATTAAGCGTAACTCACGGTTCAATCTGCGAATCAATTCATCAAATATATCTTTTTTAGATGGAAAGTAATTATAGAAAGTTCCGTGTGCTACCTTTGCTTCTTGTGTAATATTCACGATAGAAGCCTCGTAATATCCTTTACTACCAAATATCTCTTCTGCAGCACACAATAATTTCTCTCTCGTTTCTAACCCTTTTGTTGTTAGATTTTTTACATCCATTATTATTTTTTCTGACACCTGAATCACCTCTTAGATTTGATTATAAATAAATTTCTGAATTTTACAATTATTACCGTTAGACAAAATCTGCAAGTGTTTTTCTACATACAAAAGGCCTAACTTAAAAATAAGTTAGGCCTTTCATCTTAATTAGAATTATTTTCTACTTTCTCTAATCCTTCAGCCAATTGTTTCTTATCTAGCCCTTCCCCTATTACTACTAAGTTCGTCGGGAAACCGAAGTCTTGTTCCAGTAAAGTTGGTACCCCAAATGAATATTGGAATAGGTGCGGGTATTTATCTCCATGGAATTTCACAAATCCTTTTACACGATAAATACTATCTGGTAAATTTGAAAGCCATTCATATAAATTGTCTTGATCAATCGATTTCGTAAATTGATATGTCATCGTTTGTATATGTAAATGCTGTTTGACATGTAGTGTCTCATGTTCCCCATCATTCATAAATTCAGCTTCTTCTATATCTTCTAAAGATATATTACAATATTTTGTTTCAAACAATTTTGCATGATTATTTATTGCTTTCACGTCTTCAATTACTTTGTTCTTATCCGCAAATGTTAGTAAATCTGATTTATTAATTAAAATATGGCTACCAAATTTCATTTGCTCATGCAGTAGCTGTTGCACATTTGCACTTAATATACTTCGATTTAACCACCTTACTGCATCTAAAACGACTACTATTGATTTCACTTCTAAGAAAGGTGCTAAAATTGGTGATACACATGCATCTAACACTTCAATTGGATGCGCAACACCTGTCGTTTCTATATAAATGACATCTGGTCTTTCTTGCTGATATAACGAATGTAATTGTATTTCAAGCTCTTCTTTTAACGTACAACAAATACACCCTTTAAGAAGTTCCCTTAAAACATTCTCTTTTCCAATAATATCTGTATCTACTGAGTATTCACCAATTTCATTCATTAACACTGCAACTTTTCTATTCTTCTTTTTCTCCGCTAACAATAAATTTTGTAATAATGTTGATTTTCCGCTACCTAAAAAGCCACCTAATATATGAATTTCTACTTTATTCATTTGATCTACCATCCATTTCTTTATTTCAAAACGCATTCAAAGCGTAATAATTACGATTTATATTTATTATTTTATTAAAAGAGTCGTGATTTGTAAATATATCTTCACTGTTCATTTACTTCATATGCAACTCGAATTCCAGACTCTATTGCTCCTTGCATCCACCCATGTGTTAATGTCGTATGCTCTCCTGCAAAGTGCACTTTTCCAGATGGTGGTGTAATATACGGAAATAACTCGAGCTCTTGACCTGGTTCAAAAGCTGTAAATGCACCGCAAGAATACGGATTTTGACTCCAGCTAAAAGATGTTCCCGTAACAAACTCACTATAGACGATATCACCGTATATTTCTGCTAAATTTTTTAATGCGTAACGAATGCGTTCTCTATCCGGTAAACTATCCCATGTTAACGCCTCATCTGCCCACGTATAACTCGCTAAAACGATAGCTGCCCCTGGTGTATGAATGCCATAACTCGGATAATATGTAAACCGTATCGGTAAATCTGTAATAGATTTACCTCCACACTGTCCCGCTTTCTCCCAAAATCTACTTTTAAACTCTATCGCAATTTTAGTTGCAGCAATATAATTTAATTCACGAATTGCTCGTCTTTTATAATAAGAGAATAGATTGTAAGGCTGAATTTCAACAAAACGTAAAGCTGAAAATGGGATCGTAACAATTGCAACATCACCTGTAACCATAAATCTCTCAATAGTTTGTTCATAGTTTACTTGCATCATCACTTTGCTATTTTCTTGTATAATTTTTTCAACCTTATACCGCATAAATATATTCTCATTTAACTGCGATAAAAATGCTTTTGGTAATGCATCCATCCCGCCCGTTATTTCATAATATTTCGTCGTTGAAGTAAAGAAGACCATTTCTCGTAATACTTCAATTAAAGACATTCCCATATACGCTTCCATATCAAGAAGTACACCAATCATATCTATTGCACCGTCTGAATAATATTCAGTTAAAAATGTGCCGAGCGAATATGCTTTATACTTTTTCTCAACAATACTCCAATTCTTATTAGGATCTTTCTTAATATAATTTAGAATCGGTTCTAATACCTCTAACATTAACTCTTCTGCCGTTTTACCTTTTTCCCTCTCTAAAATAGGATATCCAAGTATACTTGGATTTTTTTCGAATATGCTTAATCTCGTTTTAATATTATTCGTATAAATAATATCTGAAGCGGTTTTATTTATAAAAAGATTTAACGGTAATTTAAATTTACGAATGTAAGCTAAAGTTAACTTGTGTGTATCAGGAATTCGCATTGGTCCTGCATTAAAATATAAACCTCTGCTAAACGGTTCACGTATCGTATATATTCTTCCGCCTATTCGATTATTCGCTTCTAAAATTGTTATGTTATGACCTGCTTCTTTCAATAACGATGCTGCAACTAATCCTGAAATTCCTGCACCAACAACAATAATCTGTTTTGGCTCCTTCGTTTTAACGAGCCCCACATGAATAATATGGAGCATTCTTTCCATCGTTAATGGCTGCATCATGGCCTTTTCCCCTTCAATAAAGGATTTTATTGCATTATATTCGGTTAACTTACTTCCTATGTTTTATGCAAGAAATTGCACGGATACATTTTCAAATACTTGAATATCTTTTATAAAATGTAATAAACTAGATATGAATCTATAGAAGTAAGACGTATTATCTTACATAATAAAATCAATGAAATTGCGAGGAATTTTGAAATGAAAAAAGGTATTAACCGTGTTGTATTAGTCGGAACAGGAGCAGTTGGATGTAGTTATGCTTACTGCATGATTAACCAAGCTGTAGCTGAAGAATTTGTTTTAGTTGATGTAAACGAAGCAAAAGCTGAAGGAGAAGCGATGGATTTAAGTCATGCCGTTCCATTTGCTCCAGCTCCAACTAGAGTATGGAAAGGTAGCTACGAAGATTGTAAAGATGCTGACCTTGTAGTCATTACGGCTGGATTACCACAAAAGCCAGGTGAAACACGTTTAGATTTAGTTGAGAAAAACGCTAAAATCTTTAAACAAATCGTTCGCAGTATTATGGATAGCGGGTTTGATGGCATTTTCTTAATCGCAACAAATCCTGTAGATATTTTAACTTACGTAACTTGGAAAGAATCTGGTTTACCGAAAGAACGTGTAATCGGTTCTGGTACAACGCTTGATTCTGCTCGTTTCCGCTATATGTTAGGTGAGTACTTCGATATTGGTCCACACAACATTCACGCCTATATTATCGGAGAACATGGCGATACTGAACTTCCAGTTTGGAGCCACGTTTCCGTTGGTATCCAAAAACTACAGACACTGCTTGAAAAAGACAACACGTATAATCAAGAAGATTTAGACAAAATTTTCATAAACGTTCGTGATGCAGCTTACCATATTATTGAGCGAAAAGGTGCAACTTACTACGGTATCGGTATGTCACTTCTACGTGTTACTAAAGCGATTTTAAATGATGAAAATAGTGTATTAACTGTATCGGCTTACTTAGAAGGTCAATATGGTCAAAAAGATGTGTATATTGGTGTACCTGCTGTTTTAAATCGCGGCGGGGTTCGTGAAATTTTAGAAGTAGAATTAAGTGAAGACGAAGAATTAAAATTCGATCACTCAGTTCAAGTGTTGAAAGAAACAATGGCTCCTGTTCTTTAATATGTATAGCAAAAAGCAATCCAAATTATTTCGGATTGCTTTTTACTTTATTTTCTATTTTTTAATCGATTCCTCATTATTTACATCAAGTACATCTAAGAAAAAGATAAAGATTGGTATCCCGATAATAAGCCCCCATATTCCAAGGAAATGTTCTGAAAAGATGAGAATTATAAATGTATAAAAGATTGGTAAATTCGTTTTCGCAGACATAAACTTCGGGTTTAAAAAATAACTTTCAAGAGCATGGATGACTGTAATGAAAATAAGTATGTATACAACGTACATAACTCCGCCTACGTTATAAGCAATGATACTAAGTGGAAATAAAGAAATAATCACACCTGCAACTGGAATCAACCCTAGTAGAAAAATCATAACAGCTAATACGAGAAGCTGCGGAAATCCTAAAACAATTAATGCAATAACAGTAAGAATACAATTTACAACCGCAATTAAAAACTGTGCTTCAATTACTTTACCGAACGATCTTGCAAACCTTTCGCCAAAATATGCGATTTCCTCATAAAAAATCTTTAGCTTACTCTCTTTAAATTTAGAAGTAAAGGTAATAATACGCTCCTTCTCTAATAAGAAAAATAAGCTTAATATGAGAGACAATAATATTTGTAAACTTACCTTCCCTATATTTGCTATCGATTGATAGATGACATCTACACCTTGTTCTATATACTTTGATACTTCCATTCCGTTAATTGTCGAAAGTGCATATTTAATGATTTCATTATCAGGCGGGTTTTGAAAGAACAATTTAAATTGATAAATCAATTGCGAAATTTGTATCGTTAACACAGGTAAATATTTATACAATGTCGTGCCAATAAAGGAAACTAATATGATATACAAACAGGCGATAACAATTTTCCGGTTCACTTTCAATTTTTTTGAAATAAAACGTTGAAATCGATCCATTAAAAATGTCAGTATAAACGTAATTAATATTAAGTTGATCATACTTTTTAATCCATATAATACAAGCGCTACTATTATTAAAACGAGAAACCGTTGAAACCCTCTACTTCGAAAAAAATTTTTCACTTCATTCATTAAGATTTAACCTCCCCCTTCAATGGATGGAAATTGAATATATTACATTTTATGAACTTCTATAGACAATCTTTCTTACTAATTAGAAAGAATCCTTTTTTTCTTTTTATATTGTTAGATTCTATTTATATTAGCCCACCTAATTACTTCAGTTGAGCTCTTTTTTTCGTTTAACCTTTTACAATTTAGGTGGTTTTCTATTTTTAGACTGCTGCTCATACGCATATCCAATATTGAAAAGCTCTTTTTCACCAAACTGTTTCCCTACAAACACTACACCGATTGGTTCTCCATTTTTATCATATCCAGCAGGAACCGCTAATTCCGGATAACCAGCTACAGCGGATAGAAGAACTTCATCGTTATTAATCATAACTAGAGCATCCAAACCTTTTTCTACTAAATATCTATCTAGCTCTTTTCTTGCATTTTTTTGACTCGTTTGCACTACTTTTTCAAACTCATCTTTCGTTGTAGCAGATTTTTCAGATCCCTCAATTAATGTTTGTCCATATTTTATTCGTCTATTACTATCCTTTTTATTAAACGCTATAATCTCTTCTAACGATTTTACCGGTACATTTTTTTGCTTTGAAAGAAAATCGTTAACATTATGTTTGAATTCATATTCTAATATTTGTAGATTATCTACACCCTCAGCGTTTAACTGAATATCATCAGTCACTATTGCACCTGCATCTTGAAGGTCTTTTCTTATCTTTTGTGCTACTTCTTTTCTATTGTCATCTTGTCGATCTATTGAAAATAGTACTCCTACTTTTTTCCCTTTCAAACCGTCTATTGATAAGTCCTTCGTATAATCCATTCTTTCTTTATCTTTCATTTTTTCTGTCATAGCATCTTTTTCATCATAACTTACCATTATGTTAAATAACGTTGCCGCATCCTTTACCGTTCTTGCCATCGGCCCTGCTGTATCAAGCGTTTCAGCTAACGGAATAATGCCTGATCTACTCACCATACCTAGTGATGGACGTAACCCAACTACTGATTGCTGCGTCGCTGGTGCTACAATTGATCCAGTCGTTTCTGTCCCGATTGCAAGCGGTGCAAAATCTGCCGCAACTACTGTAGCAGATCCAGAGCTTGATCCTGATGTATCAAACGTAATCGGACCATACGGATTCAAATTTTGTCCTTTTTTCCCGCTATATCCGCTAGGCATTGTAAAGGATAAATAATTTGCCCACTCAGACATATTCGCTTTTCCTAAAACAAAAGCACCTTCTTCTTTCAACTTTTTCACAATCGTCGCATCCTCATCTGCAACCCAATCTTTTAACACATATGTTCCTGCACTAGTCGGCATCACTTTTTCCGTCTGTACATTATCTTTTACAACGACAGGAATACCATATAAATTCGACTTTTTGTTTCTACCTCGCTCTTGATCTAACTTTCTTGCTTCTTCCATCGCATTAGGATTTATCTCTGTAACAGCATTTAATGTTATTCCATTTTGATCATGTTCTTGTATTCTAAAGAGATAAATACTCGTTAATTCTTCATATGACAACTTTCCATCATCAATCATTTTTTGAAGCTCATCTACAGTCGCATTTACGACTTCTTTTTCTTTCATCTTTACATTTTCTATATTAATTCCTTTAAGCTGATTATGTATCGGTTGTAGCACTCTTTCTTTATCATATACAATACGCTCAGGTTCCTTTGGAAAATAATTTTTATACATGTAATATCCGCCGGCACACGCTAATAAGACAACGCCTCCAGCGATAGACAGCGTTCCCTTTACCCATTTCTTCATGTTGCTTCCTCCACTCTATAAGGTGCTTCGTTATACGAAAAAGAGAGTTACTTTTTACTTAACTCTCTCCAATCGAAATGCCAAATGAAAAAATGAAAGATTTCAATCTAATTACTTCTTTTTTTGCATTTGCTTCGCTAACATTTCTTTCACTTGATTATACGTTAACCCTGAATTTTTATTTAAACGCTTTACTTCCTCGACATCAGTACCTACCACTGTATATTTTTTCTCACCATTCATTTTTCTAGCTCCCTTCTCACCGGATTATTTCTTATATTTCTTCCCTAAATGCGCATAAATTAACACCACTACAAAAAAGGAAGCTGTTTTTAAGCACAGCTTCCTTCTCGTTACATATTGTATTTCTTAATAAAATTTCACTACATCTTCAGTAGGCAAGAACGTTCTTTCTGCTGGTTGTTCGTTTGGTTCACCAAATGGCATTTGACCTACTAAGCTCCACTCTGCTGGAATATTCCAAGTTTCTTTCACTTCAGCATCTACGATTGGGTTGTAATGTTGTAATGATGCCCCAATTCCTTCAGCAGATAATAACATCCACACAGTATGTTGTAACATTGCATTTCCTTGATGAGACCAGAATGGGAACTGATCTTTATATAATGGTGCGTTTTCTTGCATTTTTTCTACAGTTGCTTGATCTTCAAAGAATAGTACAGTCCCTACACCTGCATGAAAACCTTTTAGTCTTTCAACAGTCGCTTCAAAGTTTTCTGCTGGTACGCGGGCTCTTAATGTTTCTTTCACAATATCCCAAAACTTTTCATGCTCCCCATCCATTAATACAACCATACGACCACTTTGCATGTTGAAAGATGTTGGTGCGTGTAAAGCTGTTTTTAGCACTTCTTCAATTCTTTCTTTCGTAATTGCATCATTTTTTGTTACTTTACGAATGGAACGGCGGTTCACGATTGCTTCTTTTAAGTTTGTTGTAGTTGCTGACATTTTAATTCCTCCAAATGTTTGTTTTATAATTTATTTTGTTATTTCATAACAAGCGAATTAGCAATATCCATCGGTATTACATTGCATACCTTCAAATGAATTTGTTTTATCCTTTTCAATTTCTTTATCAATGACCCTTTGTAGCGTTTCTTTACTAGCAAGCCCTTGAATGATTTCATCTCCAATCATGACAGTTGGAACAGCCATAATATTCGCTTCATCATATGCGTGCTGAATTGCTTCTTGATGCTTTTCCTTATATTTACGAGTTACTAAAGCATCTTTAAATTCCGCCTCAGGAAGTCCTACTTCTACCGCTAATTTTGTTAACACATCAATATCTTCAATGTTTTGCTCTTCTTGGAAAAATGCTGTGAATACGCGGTGATGATACTCATTACCTAGTCCACGTTCTTTCGCAAATTGACACCCTTCGAAAGCTAAATGTGTATATGGATGCGGAGAAACACGTGGCAAACGCATATCAATTCCTAACTTCTTCGCTGTCGGAAGAATGAAAGCATCCCATGAACCTAATTTTTCTGGCTCATTCCATGGATCTATTTTTGAATATGGACTTGGACGTAATTCAAATGGCATCCATTCAATTTCTACATCTTTCTCTTTCGCTACTTCATCTAATGGACCTTTTGCTAAAAAACAAAATGGACATATAAAATCTGAGTATACTTTCATTTTTACAGTCATAACTTTTACACCTTACCTTTATAGTTGTAACTACATAAGTTACATTAATATTAAAAAAATATAAATATGATTTAAGCATTCATTTTTTCTTGCAAAGTTTCAAACAGCTGCCCCATCGTAATATTTCTCAAAACTTCTTCCATTGCGGATTGTGCTTGAATTAAAATAATTTCTAACACCGCTTGAATATTCGCCCCAATTGGACAATCTGGATTCGGTTGCTCATGAATGTGAAATAATTTATCCTCTTCCACTACATTCACTGCATGATACACATCTAACAATGTGATTTCATGTAAATCCTTTAGTAAACCTGCGCCACCCGGTCCACGATTTACGTAAACAAAGCCAGCTTGTTTCAAGTACGACATCATTTTACGAATGACTACTGGATTTGTATTGACACTCTCAGCCATATAGTCTGAAGTACAAAGTGAAGATGGATTGTTTTTCAAAATAGATAAAATATGAATAGCTATGGAAAAGCGGCTACTAATTTTCATCGTAATCACCACCTCGATGTAATCATTATAGTTACAACCAAAAAATAAGTCAATCCTTTTCACATATTTTTTATAAGTAAATTAAAAAGTGTCCCATTATAATATACGAGACACCTCTTTTTATTCTGCAAATAGCGCCTGAAATTCTTCAATAAATAGCTGCACAGCGATTGAAGAATCCTTTAATGAAGGAACAGCTAAAGCAATTTCTCTCCATACTTGCGGTTCCAATTCTCTCGTTTGCACATTCTGTGGTAAATTCGTTAAAGATAATTCAGCTAATATTGCAATGCCTAATCCTTCTTGAATCATATTTAAAGCTGTCGTAACTGTCGAAATTACATACTCAGCCCGAAGTGGTACGTTTGCTTGTTTAAACATATCGATAATGGGTGGTTCGTATCCGCCCTTACATAATATGATCGGTTCATTCTCCAAATCACGAATTGTAATAGCATCCTTCTTGCAAAGAGGATGATCCTCTCTTAAAATAACAACCATTTTCCCCTTCGTTAATGGAACAATCTCCATCTCTTTATTAGGTAAAATAACAATCCCTATATCAACAACCCTCGATACTAACCAATCTTCAACTTCTTTAATCGTTCCTTCACAAAGAACGACTTCTAAGTTCGGATACTTCTCCTTAAAATGGTTTATCATTTTCGGTAAGAAATGTGCAGAAGCACTCGGAAAACTCCCAATTCGAATCGTCCCCACTTCGTGTCCTTTCTCCATCGCAACTTCTTGTTCAATCTTCTCTACACCGTTCAAAATCTCTCTAATATGTACAAGAATTCTGTTTCCTACATCCGTAACGAGTAATCCTTGTCGTTTATCACGTATAAGAATCGTAACTCCTAACTCTGACTCAATACTTGAAATCGCATGACTTACTGCTGGCTGCGTCATATTTAACACCCGAGCAGCCTTCGTAAAACTACCTAACTCAACAGTTTTTATTAATACTTGTAGTTGTGTAATGGTCATAACTAATCGCTTATACTCCTCATAAAAAAGATTCATTTTATTTATTACAGTCGATATCATATCATAGTGAAATGAATAACATCAAGGAGGTCTTACAGTGACACAGCTTTCTCGAACTAAGACGGCCATCATCCTTACCTTTCTCGTTTTCATGTGGGGAATCAATTGGCCTTTATCTAAGTTTGCCCTGCATTATACACCACCCGTTTTATTTGCAGGCGTTCGAACTTTAATTGGAGGATTCATTTTACTCCTGTTCGCATTACCGAAATACAAAGAGTTACACTTAAAAGAAACTTGGCATTTATACGTTATTTCTTCTTTACTTAATATCATTATATTTTACGGATTACAAACTGTCGGCCTTCAATATATGCCCGCTGGTCTATTTTCCGCCATCGTATTTCTACAACCCGTTTTACTTGGTATTTTCTCGTGGATATGGCTTGAAGAATCAATGTACGGTTTAAAAATTTTCGGGCTTATACTCGGATTTATTGGCGTAGGTGTTATTAGCTCAAGCAGTTTAACTGGACATATTTCTATTATCGGGATTCTTCTCGCGATAGGATGCGCTATTGGCTGGGCACTTGGAACCGTATTTATTAAGAAGACTGGGCACCGCGTTAATTCCATTTGGATGGTAACACTGCAACTTATTATTGGCGGACTTTGCTTAATTGGATGTGGATCAGAGTTTGAAAGTTGGTCTAGTATCGCTTGGAGTATGCCGTTTGTTAGTGTACTACTCTTTATTTCATTCTTTGTTATTGCAATGGGGTGGCTTGCATACTTCACACTCGTTGGAGCTGGTGAAGCAAGTAAAGTTGGGGCTTATACATTTCTCATTCCTCTAATCGCTATTATTGTAAGTTCAATTTTCTTACATGAGGCCATTACTATTAGCTTATTTATCGGACTATTATTTATTGTAGTGAGTATTTGTTTCGTAAATATAAAGCCGAAAACACTTGCTGTAGGGCAGCGGATTGAAGTGAAGTAAATTAACATAAGAAGGAGCCTACTGATTGTAGGCTCCTTCTTATCGTTATTACTTATTTTTTACGACGTACCATAAAAACACACGTACCTACCGAAGATACAATCGCCAAAATAGATAAAACAATTGCTATCAATTGCATATTACTAGTACCTTCATTCTTTTCTACATTAGATACTTCACCATGTTCTCCTGTTAATGACGTACCTTTTGCAATTGTAGTAAGTGAATGCGGTTTTTCAGCTTTCTCATCGCCTGTCCATTCAACAATTTCTCCGTCTTTATATTGTTGATATGCATCCCAAGCTATTTTTTGTTCTTTATCCGGATTTTTAGCGACGAAAGTAAACCGCTGGAATTGGCCAGGTAAAATCCCTTCTCCTGTTGCTTCCCATACTACAGTTTTCACTTTTCCGGCACTATCTTTTTGCTCTTCCATTTTCCACCCTGGCACTGGTTCATACTGTTGGAATTCCACACCAGACGGTATTTTCAGTGTAACTTTTGTTGTTGCTACATTCTTTTCAACTGGTACTTTTATCGTGTAAGTCTCCCAAGAGCCGATGTCAGAAGTTGCTGGCTTCACAGTGACGTGCGCACTAACAGGTAACGAAAAAATTCCCATTGCAATTACTGTTGCGATCATTGTTGTTCCTAATTTTTTTATGCGTTTCATTTTCAATTAGCTCCTTTTTATCTATACCTACTCTTTATCCCGCTATTCGCCGGGCAGCCCAATTGATGAGGGCTGCTTAAAGTTTCACTTTATCTGCCACCTACAATAAATTTATAATCCGTATCGAAGCTATCAAGCGATTTCGTTAATCCATGTACTTGTATATTCCAGTTGCCTGTCATGTTAATATACATACCTTCTGCTTCATATTCTCCCGGTGAAACTGCCGAAACTTTAAATGATCCCTTTCCCATATTCATATCTAACGATTGAGTTGTTAATATGATTTGTTCCATATTAGTAACAGGTTGTCCGTTCTCATCCTTTAAAGTAATATGGAATATATTTTGTCCTACTCTATTAGGACTTACATTTAGCGTCATTTCATATCCATTATCCAATTGTTTACTCTCTGTAAAAGGTCCAGTAGGAGGCATCTGTGGTGTTTGTACGTTTGTCATAAAAGCTACGATTACGAAAATGATAATTCCAATGATAAACTCTACTTTCACCGTAGCACCTAATCCTTGCTCCGCTCTCATTTTCCCTTTCACATAATGAATAATTCCTAATATCCCCATGAAAATGAATAAAAGTATCTTTGCTAATAAAGCTAATCCATACTTCGTATCAAATAACGAGTGGATTGTTGGAATAAAAAATGTACTGTTAAAAAGACCTGTTATGAAAATCACAATGACAGCACATATTGCCCACGGTGAAAAACGCTTAATCATATCCCAATACATACTCCACTTATCATCCTCTTTACGTAAAAGAAGAATAATAGATGATAGACCACCAATCCATAATGAAGCTGCGAATAAATGTAAAAAATCCATAACAACAGCAATTTCTTTAAACTTTAAACCATATGCGTGACTATTACATGCTTTCATAACAAGTAGACCAATAAACAATACTATTGGAACGCTCCATACTTGAAACGACGACAGCTTCTCACGCCTCATTGCAAAATACGTAACGATTATAAGCGAACTAATAAGAGTCATTTGAGTAATCCATATATAACCAAAGACAGAAAGCTGTAATGTTTCTTTTAATAGTAAAGGATTGAATGCTTCTAGCCATGAAACATCCGCATTTATTTTCGCTTGTAGTGGTAGATTGAATAACAAGCTAATAAATATCCCTAATAAAGAAATCCATATTATGTTCTTACTCCTTGATCGAACCGAGGTTGCATTCCCTTTATACATAATAAGATTAAAGAATAGCACTCCTATAAATAGTGAGAAACTTGTATATAAAATTCCACGTTCCATGATCATATCAATTTGCGGAACATATCCCACCTCTTCTACTTGTATATCATCTGCTCCAGCTTCCGCTAATCCAATACGGAATGGAATAACTCCTTGAATTGGATGTCCATCAGCTGAAATTACTTTCCACTGAATAGAATAGAGACCGTTTTTGAGATTCTCTTTTAATCCGGCTTCTAATAGCTTTTTATTATTTTTATCAATATGAGCATCTTTTAAATCGACCCTTTTACCTGATGTATCTCTCACGTACAATGTATTAAAACTTGAAACTTGTATGTCCTCATCGAACTCGATTTTCACAACAGACGGTGCTTTCTTCAATGTTTCATTTTCAGTAGGGTTTGATTTCACAACGTATGCATGAGCAGATGCACTTTTCGGTATCAATACGATAAGCACACATACAATAAATAACAATGTCCCTAACCTTTTCATTACTTTCACACTCATTTCACTTCTTTCTTCCTCATCGCTATATTTTCATTATTTTTACTTCCCGAGTTGGATTCTTGGACGAAATATTAACCTGATTAAATATAATCTTCTATACAGTATAACTATTTATTTCTCTCTCACCTCTAAACTTCCAATACAATAGTAACTACCTTGATAGATACAACTTATATTTTTAAAGTCGATTGTTATTATATCATAAAATATATTTATGTAAGTTCTTGAAGAGGAAAAGTTATCGTGAATCATTTGTGAAGAAAGTGTGAAATGCATAAATAAAAAGGTATTACGTTATTACGTAATACCTTCTTAAAAATATCTTTCTTCTACTTCTCTTCCGGATAATCACAATACTCTATAATTGTTCCCTCTGTATCCGCTGGGTTAAGATAGATTAATCTTCTGCCGTGTTTATTCATTCGAAGCGTATGCTCTAACGTTCGAATGTCTTGTTTTTTCAATTCCTCTAAAGCTACATCTAAATCATCTACTCGATATGCAACATGATGAACACCTTTACCTTTTTGTTTTATAAATCGGGCAATTGGTGAAGTGGTGTTATTTGTCGGCGCAAGCAATTCAATTCTATCTCCATCCACTTCAAGAATGGCTACTTCACTTTCAACACCAGGCGCTTCACTTACGTAACGATCTATTAAAGTTCCTGACAACACTTTTTCATAAAAACGTATCGTACTATCTATATCTCGAACTGCGATGCCGATATGATCAATTGTTTTTTTCATTTTATTTCCCCTACTACTTTATTTTCTTTCATTATTAATAGTAACAAAAAAAGCTATAGAAACAAGTTCTATAACTTTTTTATTTAACCTATTTTCTTATCCACATTAGCTGCTGGTTGAACTTGATTTTTTGCTTTCACAA
Organism: Bacillus sp. FSL W8-0519; assembly: GCF_038005585.1. Lineage (NCBI taxonomy): Bacteria > Bacillati > Bacillota > Bacilli > Caryophanales > Bacillaceae > Bacillus > Bacillus sp. FSL W8-0519. The sequence goes on along the minus strand of NZ_JBBOTL010000001.1, from coordinate 1,878,794 downwards.
TGCTAATGACATACCCGATCAATCCGCCAATAAGTGCTGGTAAAATCCACCCTAACCCAACTTCATGCATTGGAAGTATTTTAGTAAGAAAATCATTTACTACTGCTAACTTCATACCAGCTGCATTCAATCCATCGAACACACTTACAATAAATGTAATTAATAAGCTACCTTGATACACCTCTGCTCGTCCTTTAAACAATGGATGAAGGAGCGTTAGGAAAATTAAGACGATTGCTAATGGATAAATCGCGATTAATACAGGAACAGAAATTGCAATTAATTGCGTTAAACCTACGTTCGCAACAACTGCACTGAACACTGATAAGATGATTGCTATCTTTTTATACGAAACATTCGGGAATAGTTTATGGAAGAATGAAGAACACGCTGAAACAAGTCCTACACTAGTCGTTAAACATGCTGCTGTAACCATAATCCCTAATATAATTCCGCCGTATGACCCAAAATAATAGTTTGAAACTTTTGCTAATACTGCACCACCATTATCTAAATGACCAAGTTTTGCAACACTTGAAGCTCCCATAAATGAAAGTGCTGAATAGATCATTGCTAAAATAGATGCAGCAATCAATGTTGCTTTTGCACAAACAATCATAATGTCTTTTTTTGTTTTTGCGCCCTTTTCTTTAATCGCATTGATGATGATAATACCGAATACGAATGATGCCAACGTATCCATTGTTAAGTAACCTTCTTGGAATCCTTTAAAGAACGCATGTGATGTATATGCCTCTGCAGGTGCTTGCATTTCTCCCATTGGATGAATAAAAGCAAATACTACTAAAATCCCAATAAACGTTAATTTAATTGGCGTTAAGATTTTTCCTACAATATCGACAATTTTCGCGGGATTTAGCGAAAAAAAACAAGTAATGCTAAAGAATATAATTGTAAAAAGAATGAGTGCTGAAGAACCCATAGCTTCTGGTACAAAAGGCTTCATACCAATTTCATAAGAAACGCTGCCTGTTCTCGGAATAGCGAATAGTGGACCAATCGCTAAATATAAAACTGTCGTAAATACAATGCCGAACACTGGATGTACACGACTTGCTAACGATTGTAAATCTTCTTTACCTGAAATTCCAAATGCTAATACCCCTAGCAACGGTAAACCTACACCTGTTACTAAAAATCCAGCGTTAGCAATCCATACATTCTCTCCTGCCGATTGACCAAGCATTGCTGGGAATATTAAATTTCCTGCCCCGAAAAATAGTGCAAATAACATTAAACCAATAACAACTATGAACGAAAACGGTACTTTGTTCGTCATAATATAACCTCCATTCAATATAACCTATGTCATTTCCATTTTTAACTAATTGAATTTTCTGAATATTTAACTTAAGTATCAACTATTCTTGAACTCATTATAGTTTGATACTTAATATTTTGCAATACTATTTTCGAACTTTTCATTCATTTTATAAATATACATTTTTTAACATAGAAATAGACTAAAAAACCAACATGGTCATCCATGTTGGTTTTTCCATTTTTACTATCAATTAATTAAAATTTCGCCGCTACTTTCTTAACGTTCTCTAAACCTTCTTCAACAATTTGTTGTGAGCGATCTGGATATTGGTTGTGTCCTTCAATTACAACAGTTTCTGGATTTGTAATTCCCCAGAACCCAAGTACAGTTGTTACGTAATTAACTGCCATTTCCATAGGAGCCATTTGTTCTGAAGAGTAATCTGAACCACGAGCACCTAACACAACTACTTTTTTACCACCAGCTAAGCCTTCTGGACCATTAGCTGTATATTTAAACGTTTTTCCAGCTTGAGATAAATATGAAATATATGTGATTAATGGTGCTGGTACAGTAAAGTTCCATAATGGGAATGCAAATACAACTTTATCAGCTTCTAAAAACTGATTTAAATATTGATCTACTGTAGCAACTGCCTTCTCTTCTTCTGCTGTTAATTCCATACCTTGACTACGTTTGTATCCACCTGAAATAGCAATATTTCCGTAATAAGGAAGATCTAATGCAAATAAATCTAACTCTGTAATTTCTGTATTCGGATTTGCTTCTTTATAAGTACTTACAAATGTTTCATACATTTTTGAACTAACTGCTTGCTCCGCTGGGCGATCGTTTGCTTTTACAAATAATACTTTTGACATTGTTTTATTCTCCTCTACTTTTTGATTTTCTTCTTTTTTACCAAATAACGAGCTAAATAATCCCATTTTCTTCACCTAAACTTTCTTATCATATTCATTATTCATCATCATAAAAATTCTTATTCTAATAAAAAGTTCCAATTGATACCTTAAGGAAAGTTAATTAAAACTTTTTGTTATTTAATTACCTTATGTAAGTGATTGTAATATAGTCACTTACTTTAGTCAAGTAACTTTTAATAAAAAAATAAATCTCAAATTAAAAACATTTACTAAAATACAATTGAACACCAAATTACAGCCTTATTACTTGTATAATAAAATTAGAGAGGAAAATTCATATTTAGAAAGGATTCATTCATGAGCACGATAGAAAAGATTCAAACTTTTATTATTCTTTTTGCTGTTACATGCGGCATCATACTCGGGCAATTTAATTTCATACATATGTATTCAGAGCGATTTATTGTCCCCTTCTTATTTTTCATGCTATATGGATTATTCCTCAGCATCCCATTAAAAGAAATAAAAAACGGATTTCACAATCTAAAATTTGCTGGAACAAGTCTTACTATTAACTTTTTATGGACACCTTTACTCGCTTGGGGATTAGGAGCACTATTTCTTTCAGATCACCCAGCACTGTGGATTGGATTTATAATGCTAATGGTTACTCCATGTACAGATTGGTACTTAATCTTTACTGAAATAGCAAAAGGTAATGTAGCACTTTCTACAGCGATTTTACCAGTAAATTTAATTTTGCAAGTACTACTACTTCCCATTTATTTATTTTTATTCGCTGGTGTTATGAAGACTGTAGCGGTTTCTGTTTTAGTAGAAAGTATTGTTATCGTAATCGTCTTACCATTTTTACTTGCACACGCTACAAAATTCATTATGAATAAACTGAAAAAAGCTGAAACGCTCGAGAATAAACTCATTCCGTTTTTCAGCTCTGCCCAAATTGTATTTTTAAGTTTAGCAATCGTAGCGATGTTTGCATCACAAGGTAAATATTTACTACAAAATATGAGTGTCGTTTTATTATTACTCATTCCTGTTCTATTGTTCTTCATCATTAATTTTGTACTAGGACAATTTATCGGGCGCGTTATGCGTTTATCTTATAAAGATACAGTAAGTCTAAATTTAACAACGTTAGCAAGAAACTCACCTGTTGCTCTTGCTATTGCTGTGACTGCTTTCCCTGACGAGCCTCTTATTGCACTTGCACTCGTTATTGGACCGTTAATTGAACTGCCAGTACTTGCTTGTGTTTCACAAGTGTTGTTACTTATTAAGAAAAGACGGCAATATATATAATAAAAAACGTCCTATAGCAGGACGTTTTTTATTTTTGAAAAATCTCATACAACACTTATTTCTTATTTATCATTACAAATGAAATAACCGAAACTAGAAACGTAATAATACCAATTATAATAAATACAATAGAAGCTGAAATTAACTCTAAGGAATATCCCGTTATTGCAATTCCAACCGGGGTTGATACTAATAATAACGAATTTAAAAAACCAAAAAATCTTCCTTGCACTTCATTTGGAATTAACTTTCTATACAACACTCCAAAATATATATTACTTACCCCAAATGCAATTCCTGACAGAAAATAATAAACTGAAAATAATACCGGATTTAACGTCGTACCCATTGCAGCATTAAAAACCCCCATAATAGCTGTAAATATAAAAGCAGTCGTAATCGTTTTATATGTACGAATCTTTTTCGTAATAAATGCTCCTATTAAAATCCCTATCGGTGATGCCGCAAAAACTATACTATACCATCCCGTAGAAAGGTCCATTTCTCTAACAACTATTACTTGTAGCGAAAGCATACACGCCGCTCCAAGTAAATTAATAAGCGCAGCGCTCATAAGCAATGTTTTCAATGATTGATTACTATTAAATATGGAGAAACCCTCTTTAAAGTCTTCGTAAAAAGGCTTTTTCTTTTCTACTTTTAATTCACGTGGAAATTTAATTTTCATTAAAATTAAAAATGATATAAAAAATGTAATTGCATCTAACAAAAATACTCCATGAAAATTAAAAATACTAATTAAAAGGCTAGCCATTAAAGGAATGGCTACCGATATGGTTTGTATTGATATTTGCCTCAGCGTAATCGCCTGTTGAACATGCTTTTCTTCCACATATGTTACTAATGCTGCATTTGAAGCCGGAGTAAATAAAGCACTCCCAATTGAGCGTATTATAAGTAAAATTAGTAACGGAATGTATAGCATTTTATTATAAAATGCTATAACTGCAATTAAAATCATGACGATACATCTCATAACATCCGCAATTATCATAAGCTTTCTTCTTGACATTCGATCTGCTAACGTTCCTGTTACAGGTGCAAATAAAATCGCCGTCGTCGCAATTGCAACGTTTACTCCAGAAACAAGTAATGGAGAGTTCGTTAATTTCATTACCCATAACGGTAAAACGAGCGTAACCATAGAATTACCTATTAAAGAAATGCAACTTGCTAAGAAAAAATACGAAAAAATTTTATTGCTCCAAATACTTGTGCTATTCTCTTTTAAATCCTCAATTTCATTATTCACTGCATCCTCCATTTTCCTCTTGTATATTTTCTTTAATTCTTCCTCACCACCTTTCAAAACCTCTATTTAAATGAGAAAAAACCTTCTTCAAAATAAGAAGAAGGTTTACTTATAACCGCATCTTATCTATTAGGAATTTTAGATCCTACAGGATTTAGCACCTTTATATCACATAAGGTTGCTGAGGCTTCGAAGGGCCAGTCCCTCCACCTCTCTTAATAAGAAGTTTTTATTTAATTATCTAAATTCATTATATTTTACATCAAAATAATTTCAATATGTTTTTTTATACAGTTAAAAGAAGATGACATCTATCATCTTCTTTTAACAATTTTGTCGTTACGTTAACAAGACCTTTCTAATTAAAAATGATAGGAAACGTAAATATAACGAAAGCTGCCCAAAGTCCGTAAATTGGTAAATACTTCGTAACGGCATCTTGGATAGCTGTCGGTCCTGATTTGCTTTGCAAGAAACGCATATAGGAAAACATAATCCAAATTAAATTTGCCCAGATCAGTATGTTTACCCCTAAAACAGCAAGTCTATTAGGTGTAATCCCGTAAGAAGAAAGTCTGAATACAATGGCTGATAAAGCGACAGTGTCAATAATAAGCGCCAGAACAATTAAGGCAAAATTTATATAATCTGAAATGTTCTTTTTCTCATCCGAATCACTCTCAACGATAGAAAATATGGTAACGGCCAACACGCCAAGGAGTATTCCGTTGAAGGCCATTAAGAAATTGCGGTCCAAGAAAGGATTTTTCCCGACCCATATAACCGTTATAAGATAGATTAGCAACGTAATCAAGACAAGTGGACTAAAAATTTTAGATATGTATGGTGTAATATTTTTAGCAAGTTTAAGATTCAATGATACTAAGTATGCAGCCACTACAGCGAGAGCGGCAGCTCCAAATAAAACAACATTACTAAAATAGAACTCTCCTATATCCAAGTCAACAAAACTAAATAATCGCATGGTGAATACTGCTAGTATCATTCCACTCACTGCCATGCTCGCGTAGAGAAGACCATATTCTAAATTAAATTTAATATAAGCTAATCTTGTATTACCTTTTGAATATTCATTTCCTGTAAATGCAAGTCCCAATAAGACCCATAACAATATAGGAAGATGTAAATACGCAAGGATACTGCTGTCTTTATAATTTAATGGCAACATATTAAGATACAACCCGGCAATTAGGAACAACGCTGCAAGGAAATAAATAATACTTTTTTTCGGGGTATTATTGTAAACAAAATAAGCAGCGATAAAGGGAATTACACCAAAAGCTAGGTTAATTGGAGCAATTGCTTCCTGCTCTACAAAGTGGAAAATGATCCTGGTGCTTATGCCGGCCAGAATAGCTAAAAGGCCCATGAATAAGAAACCTTTTTGAAACAAAGATGTTTTTTCTTTATTTACTTTCTCCTTGAAATGCAACCTTTCATACCAAGCACCTAGAACTTGAGAATCAGGGTTTTGGTCCCATGCTTGTGAGAATGCTTTTTTAAAAGCTTTCGGATCTTTTCTATACATCTTCTCCAACTCATGGGGGTTATCCATATTTTTAACAATCAAATTGTTAATGTTCATAGTTATACCTCCTCTAATTTTAAAAATAAGGTTGTTACCTTTTAACAAAAGCACCTCACTCATTTATTATGATTTTGATTTTAATACAAGTTTTATCGTTTTACAATAAAAAATTATTATTTAAAGATTTTTTTTTATCGTTAAATTTTATATAAAAGAAAAACAAAAGAGCATGACAGTTTTATGTCATGCTCTTTTAACAAATTAATTCTCAAATACAAAATTAATCTTATTATCTTTCCACTCTAATTTCGCATCAAATGTTTTCTCGCCCTTTTTAAAGCCTTTAATTAAATCGGTTTTCTCACCTTTTAAGAGCTTTGTCATATTCTTTTGCGAAATTGTTTTACTTAATATCTTCTTCGAGATGGTAAAGTCACATTGTGTCGTGTTGTAATTAGAACAGCCGTAAAACGTTGACTTATCAATTACATCGCCATCACATTTTTTACAGCTACCAACCTTTTTACCTGTTGTAAATTTCGATCCTTTTCGCTCAATCGATTCAACATGTAATCCAGTGAAATCCCACTTCTCAGACATTTCAACCGCATCTTCAATAATTTTAGCTGATAATTTTTTCGTTTGTTCCATAAAAGTTGCTGGTGATGCTGTACCTTCCCCAATTTCCGCAAGACGTTGCTCCCATTTTGCGGTCATTTCTGGTGAAGCTAGTATTTTGTCACCGATTGCGGTAATTAATACTTTCCCTTTATCGGTCGCATACACTTGGTTCTTCTTCACATCTATATATTTACGGTCTTTTAGCATCGTAATAATACCTGCACGGGTCGCTTCTGTACCTAAACCTTCTGTTTTCTTTAATACTTTCTCCAGCTCTTCATTCTCTAAATACTTACCAGCTGTTTTCATTAACGTAATAAGTTGTCCTTCTGTATAACGCTTCGGTGGTTGTGTTTTTCCCTCTTTCACTTTCACCTTTACAACTTTTCCTTCTTCACCTTCAGCTACAATTGGAAGAATGGTTTCGTCATCTTTATCGTCTTGGAAAATAACTTTACGCCATCCTTCTTGAATTTGCTGTTTTCCTTTTGAAATGAATTCAGCACGTTCATCTACAAGCGTTACAATTGTTGTATAGTCAAAGATTGCAACTTCATAATGAGCTGCAATAAGCCTTCTTACGATCATATCGTAAATTTTCTTTTCATCACCTGATAATCTGCTTGGGTTTGTAACTTGCTCTGTCGGAATAATGGCGTAGTGATCTGTTACTTTCTTTTCATTCACATAACGCTTATTATTCATAATCGATTCAACCGGAGCTGGTAATAAACCTTTATATTCATCAAACTGACTTAACTTCTGTAAAATATCAGGGAATGTTGCCGCTTCACCTTGTGTAACATAGTTGGAATCCGAACGAGGATAAGAAACAATCCCTTTTTGATATAGTGCTTGCGTTATATCAAGCGTCTTTTTCGGTGAAAACTTAAAGGCTTTATTTGCCGTTGCTTGCAGTGATGATAAGTTAAATAAAAGCGGCGGCTGAAATTCTTTACGCTCCGTTTTCATTTCCTTCACTACTGCCGTTTTACCTTGGCAAAATGCCGCAATTTTATTCGCCATATCAGGGTCTTTTAAGCGGGATTCACTATCCTTCTCCCATTTCCCCTCATACTTCTTTCCTTCTATATTAAAGGTTGCGAACACTTCCCAGAACGGCTCTGACTTAAAGTTTTCTATTTCCTTTTCACGCTTTACGATTAACGCGAGTGTCGGTGTTTGTACACGACCAGCTGAAAATACATCATTCATTCCTTTTTTCTTTAGCAAAATACTAAACACACGCGATGCATTCATACCAACAACCCAGTCAGCACAAGATCTTGTGTATGCTTCGTAATACGTATTAATCGTGTCTGATTCATCAAGCAAGTTTTTAAATCCTTGGTAAATAGCTTGCTTCGTTAAAGAGGAAATCCAAAGACGCTTCATTGGCTTTTGCACGTTGCAAAGGTTAATAATATTTCGTACAATCAATTCCCCTTCACGCCCAGCATCGCCCGCGTGAATAATTTCTGTTACCTGTGGATTATGTAACAGCTGTTTCACAACGTTAAATTGCTTATACTTCGACTTTGTTACTTCAAATTGAAAACGCTCTGGAATCATCGGTAACGTATCAAGTGACCATTTTTTCCACTCTGCATGATAATGTTCTGGATTACATAACTGCGTCAAATGACCAATTGCCCATGTACAGTACGCTCCATTTGGAAATAACTCATTCGCTTCTACTTCTAAATATCCATCTTTCCGGCGATATTTAAATTGTGAAACAAGAGCCAAACCTTGATCTGGTTTCTCGGCAATAATTAATTTCATTTTATAACTCCCTATCTGTATTCCACTGTTACTTTCATTGTCTATCTGTTTAGAAGCGATGATAAAACAACAATCTTATTTATCATTCGCGGGTTGTCCCAAGTAATGGGATAACTATAATATTATACGCTTATTCTTTATTGCTTCACAATAGAAACTCATTATATAACACTTTCTTTCACATGTTCACACGTAAAAAAATCAAACGCCACCTTGCTTTCATTTATGAAATTGTGCAGATAATATGCAGATATAAATAAGCATAAGTACTCTCTATATGAACATATGATGAAGTGAATGATAGGACAGGGAGGTATCATGATGTTTGCTTATACATTAACTGCCTTAATGCTTTGCTGTATCTCAATTATTATTACATCATATATTTCGAAACGTAGTGGTACCCTAATGGAGTATATGGTATTTATTATGTCTTTTAGTATGAGTATCGGTTTAAGTATAGGTTTTTATTTAGGTATTCTATTTAAAGGAGAATTGCTATATTCTACTTTGCTTGCGATTTTAATTAGTGGTTGTATCGGCTTTTTAGTTGGTCTACGTTTTCATCTATATACTGCTTTAGAAGGAATGTTCTCTGGGGTAATGGCAAGTATGATGGGAGCAATGATTACAGAAATGCTAAATGCGCAACAAGCTCATAGTATACTGTTTATCAGCCTTTTATTTACTATAACGATTACTATGTCATTTATAATTCAAATTTTATCAGAAAGGTTTTCTACTGTGATCCACCGATGCTTTTTGTTATTGCTTTCAATTAGTGTTGTAATTATTGTTTCGGTATTCATAACATTCCCCGATTTTACTCCTTCAACTTCACACGAGTATAAACAACATATGCACTAACACTTAAAACAAAATTATTAAATCAGAAACCTTAGAAGAAGCCATACTTTTAGGTATGCAAGAGGATTTCTCTGTAACGAATGTATTAGCAGTTCTCCTATTTATTAGGGCTTTATTTCTTAAGAAACAATAACACTGTGATTATTAAATTAGAAAAAGGTAACCAAAATCCTCTTCACAAAAAAACGTATGATTGTGTATAATAAGAACTAATGTTCCTTTCGGGGATTCACTAAACCTAAATTACACTTATATATCAAATAGAAGAGGATTGATATACCATGAAAATTGATAGACCCAAAATTTCACCAGAGTTATCTTCAAAAAATTTTCAAGATATTTTTTATGAAGAAGATCCTACACTAGAAATGTGTGAAATTATCGATTCCACTTTCGAAAATGAATCTGTGGATAGAGTACGATTATATGATGCCGTGATAAAGAATTGTAAGTTCACGAATACAGACTTTAGCAATATTGATATTACAGATGTTTGTTTTGAAAACTGTGATTTATCAAATGTTAATTTAAGCAATTCTTCTGTTCACAGAGTTGAATTTAAAAACAGTAAATTAATCGGGGTTAATTTTACAGAATCTAGCTTAGGAAATGTTAAATTTGAGAATTCTATTTTGAACTTAGCTGCATTTGGAAATTCTAAACTAGAAAAGATTGTATTTAATGAAACTTCATTAAATAGTGCAGATTTTTTTGACTGTAAACTAAAAAAAGTTGAATTCCAATTATGTAGCCTTGACGAAGCTAATTTTGACCAGACATCACTGAAGGGGATCGATATTAGCTCTTCTAATTTTAATACTCTGACAGTTTCAGTGAGCGATTTAAGGGGATGTAAAGTATCTACATATCAAGCTGTTCAGTTTGCGACTTTATTAGGATTAATAATTAAAGATTAGTATTTCGAAGATAAAAAGAACCCTATCCCGAATCATGGATTTTTTAATTGTCCACGATTCGAGATAAAGTTCAAATAAATTAGTGATGACTTTCTTATTATTTAACTACAGCTTGTTTTCCTTTGACATGTTCATTATTTACACTCATAAACGCTTCAATCTCTTCAACTTCTCTAATGATATCTTTTGACAAGTTTTCGTATCCGTCTTTCGTTACAAGAATATCATCTTCAATACGAATTCCAATCGATTCTTCTTCAATATAAAGACCAGGTTCAATTGTAATAACCATGCCTTCTTCTAATACTCTATCTTTGTATGTCCCTACATCATGCGTATCTAAACCAAGGAAATGGCTGACACCATGATAATAATATTTTGATAACTCTTCATCTTCTTGAATTAAACCAACCGCTTTACACCCTTCTGCAAGTACTTTTTTAGCATGCTCATTTAATGCAGCGAACTTTAAGCCTGGCTTAATAATCTCTGTTGTTTCTTTCAATGCTTTTAATACGATATTATAAATTTGTTTTTGGCGACTAGAGAATGTTCCATTTGCTGGGAATGTATAACTAATATCAGCGTTATAGTAGTCTTTTTGAGCGCCTAAATCTAGTAATACTAAATCACCATTTTGAATTTGCGCATCATTATCTTCATAATGAAGAACTGTAGCATTTTTCCCACTTGCCAAAATTGTATTGAACGCATGATGCTTAATGCCAGATGACTTCAGTGTGAAATCAAACTGAGCTTCTAATTCATATTCCATTATGTCTGCTTTTGCATGCTTAAGTACATTGTAAATACCGTCTTTCGTTACAGCAATCGCTTCTTTCATAATTTCAATTTCTTCTTCTGTTTTAAACACTCGCAATTCACAAATATTCGGATATACATTACCAATTGTTACGTGTGGATATTGTTCTCTTACATGTTTAGCAAATGCTAGCGTTTTTGTCTCTGTACCATTCCACTCACGACGCTCTAAATCTAAATATAGATGCTTCATATTTTCTGTGAAGAGTATATTTGACATTGTCTTCTCAAAACTATCTAAATATACAACTTTCTTTATACCAGAAATTTTCTCTGCTTCTTCTTTAGAAACTGTTTTACCGACCCATTTTTCCATTACTGGATCTGATTTTTCAATGAAAAGTGTCTCTTCTACACAATTCCCAAACTTTTTCAGCATAAAAATAACATTTGGTTCATCGATTCCTGTTACATAATAAAAATTCCGATTCGGCACAAACTTATAATGTGCATCCGCTGACATATGAGGTGCTTGACCAGCAAATAAAATTGTAATCGATTCATCTGGTAATGTGTTTACTAATCGTTCTCTATTTTGAGCAAAAAATGTTGATTTCATAATAATCCCCCTAGCGTTCTATGTATGATTAAAAAATAATTATCTAATCAATTCATTTTATTATTGTTACAATTTTTCGTCAATTTTTAACCTTTTTTGATGGTGTTGACATAATTAAAATTACACGTTAAAATAACTATAAATTAGTAAGCAACTAATGTAATTAAATTAAATTAGAGGTGAAACAAATGAAAAACATTTTATTACGTATTAACGAATTATCAAAAAAAGAAAAAGCAACTGGATTAACAGTTGATGAAAAACAAGAACAACAAATGCTACGTCAAAACTATACACAAACATTTCGTGGAAGCTTAGATTCCATTTTATTAAACACAAAAATTGTTGATCAAAATGGTCTTAACGTGACACCAGCCGCATTACAAGATGCTCAAATACGTTTAAAATTAAGCAAATGAGTTCCGCGCAAAAGAATTTCAATAAAACATAAAAAGAGCTGGATTTCCTATTTAGAAATTCCAGCTCTTTTTATTGTTTTTTCTAATTTAGCATACGAGCGATACATAGCAATTCTCCACGATACAATCATTGCAAAAGCGAGTAAGAAAAACATTCCACTTAACTCTGCTAAGTCAATCGATTGACTTAAATACGATTTCATTACTACTCGCACTGCTAATAATCCAACTAAAATAAATATAAATGCTTTTGACGGTTTCATATATATTTGTTCATTTCTTATTTCAAACTTCGTTGTTTTAATAAGGAATATAGAGAAAATAAGTCCTACAGTAATTGCTTCTACTATTTCTAATGACGTTAACCGAAACGCTGGTAAGAAGTACATCATAGCACCAGTACTCATAAAAAATGGGGGCAATATAATTTTCTTTTTCGTTACCGGTTTTTTCGCTGCTTTAAAGCGAAGAAACATGACACCAACAGCCATACAGACTGCTACAATACTTGATAAAAGTGCTATCATACTTTCCACTCCTATCTATTTAAATGACTTTTTGAGCAAAATCATAAATTAATAAGTAACTACAAGCACCATTATAGAATTTCTTCATTATATCCCTCCTGCTGTAAACTTTCCATATTCGCTGCAATCATTTTACGCAAAGTTTATGAACGGAATATGAACAAAATATTACATTCAATTTTCAAACAAAAAAGCCATTTTGCAATTAATATTGCAAAATGGCTTTTAACTTATTTTAAATCGTCATTTGTAAAAGCACCTGGAAGTAATTGCTCAACAGTCACTTCTTTTTCATCGCCTTTTACATTCGTTAGTAATACAGGCATTTTCGGATCACAAAATTCAGCAATTACTTGTCTACAAGCACCACATGGTGAAATTGGTCCGTCCGTTTCTCCTGTAATAACTAAGTAACTAAAGTCGCGCTCACCTTCTGATACTGCTTTAAAGATTGCTGTTCTTTCTGCACAGTTACATAAACCATAAGAAGCATTTTCTATATTACAACCAGTATAAATTTTACCTTCTTTCGTAACTAATGCTGCCCCAACAGGAAATTTTGAATACGGAATATATGCTTTTTCTAACATCTTATTTGCTTCTTCAATATATTTTTTCTTATCCATATTATTTCCCCCTCAAAGTAAGTGTAATTATGATTAGTCAGTAATAACTGTATGAACTAATTTAGGAGCCACTGCTGTTTCAGCGATAGAAATGTTCTCATAAATTTTCGCTTTTACATCTTCTACATTTTCGCGATTTGCATAAATCGTTACGAATGGCTCGCCTTCTTTTACTGCATCTCCAACTTTTTTACGTAACATTAATCCTACTGCTAAATCGATTTCATCTTCTTTTGTTGCACGACCAGCACCAAGTAGCATAGCTGCGATACCGATTTCATCAGCAACAATGTTAGAAATAACACCTGAAGTTTTAGCAGGTACATCAATTACATATTTCGCTTGTGGCATTTTTTCTGGATTGTCTACAATCGAGCTATCTCCACCTTGATTGCTTAAGAACTCTTTAAACTTCTCAGTTGCTTTTCCGTTCTTCATCACTTCAATTAACATTTCACGCGCTTCTTCTAATGTATTAGCTTTTTTCGCAAGTACAACCATCTGACTTCCTAATACGAGTACTAATTCTGTTAAATCTTCTGGACCTTCACCTTTTAATGTATCAATTGCTTCTTTCACTTCTAGAGCATTACCGATTGCAAAACCAAGTGGTTGTGACATATCAGAAATAACAGCCATTGTTTGACGTCCTACATTATTTCCGATACGTACCATTGCATGTGCTAATTCTTTTGCATCTTCTTCTGTTTTCATAAACGCGCCAGCACCTGTTTTTACATCAAGTACGATTGCGTCAGCTCCAGCTGCAATTTTTTTACTCATAATTGAACTTGCAATTAGAGGAATTGAGTTAACAGTTCCTGTTACATCGCGTAATGCATAAATCTTTTTATCTGCAGGTGTTAAGTTTCCTGTTTGTCCGATAACAGCTACTTTGTCACGGTTTACAATATCAATGAACTGCTCTTTCGTAATTTCAACGTGGAATCCTTCTACTGCTTCTAATTTATCAATTGTTCCGCCCGTATGTCCTAAACCACGACCAGACATTTTTGCTACTGGTACATCTAAAGCAGCTACTAATGGCCCTAATACTAATGTTGTTGTATCACCAACACCACCAGTTGAATGTTTGTCTACTTTAATTCCTTCAATTGCAGATAAGTCGATTGTTTCTCCAGACTCCACCATTGCCATCGTTAAATCTGCACGTTCGCGATCTGTCATATCTTTAAAGAAGATTGCCATTGCAAGTGCACTTACTTGATAATCAGGTATACTTCCGTCTGTATAACCATTAATAAAGAATTTGATTTCTTCAGTTGTTAATTCTTTGCCGTCACGTTTTTTCGCAATAATATCTACCATTCTCATTACAATCACCATTCCTTTTTATATGATATGAATCTATTAAAATAATAAGCCTACGATTGTTGCTGATAAGAAGCTTACTAATGTTGCACCGAAAAGTAATTTCAAACCAAATCTTGCGACTACATTCCCTTGCTTTTCATTTAAGCTCTTAACTGCCCCTGCAATAATTCCAATTGAAGAGAAGTTTGCAAATGAAACTAAGAATACAGATATAATCGCTGTCGTTCTATCTGAGAAATTAAAGTTTCCTTGTGCTAAATCTGTCATAGCGACAAATTCATTTGATACTAATTTTGTTGCCATAATATTTCCGGCATTAACTGCTTCATGCCAAGGTACACCCATAATAAATGCAAATGGTGCAAATGCATAACCGAGAATTTCTTGGAATGAAATACCGATTACACCTTTAAATACTGCATTAATGAATGCGATAAGAGCAACGAAACCAATTAACATAGCTGCTACTGTAATCGCAACTTTAAATCCATCAATAATGTATTCCCCTAATACTTCAAAGAAAGTCTTTTTTTCTTCTTCTTGTACTTCTAACATATCTTCTTCATCAGTAACTTCATAAGGATTAATAATAGAAGCAATAATAAAGCCCCCGAATAAGTTAAGCACTAA
Organism: Bacillus sp. FSL W8-0519; assembly: GCF_038005585.1. NCBI lineage: Bacteria > Bacillati > Bacillota > Bacilli > Caryophanales > Bacillaceae > Bacillus > Bacillus sp. FSL W8-0519. The sequence continues at coordinate 1,863,372 of NZ_JBBOTL010000001.1, read as the reverse complement.
AGCGGTTACAACATATTGGGGTTTTAATAACACCATATACGATCCAACGATAGACATGGAAACGGTAGACATTGCAGATGCACATAATGTGTACATTCTTTTCTCTGGCAATAATCCTAATTGTTTCTTAACTGAAATAAACACTTCAGATTGTCCTAAAATCGCAGAAGCAACAGCGTTATATGATTCTAGTTTCCCCATTCCATTTACTTTACTTAATGCTAGACCGATAGATTTCACAATAATAGGTAACACTTTAATATGTTGCAAAATACCGATTAAAGCTGATATAAATACGATTGGCATTAATACACTTAAAAAGAATGAAAACTCTTTTTGATTTACTAATCCACCAAATACGAAATTTACACCGTCAGCGGCATATTTTAATAGCTCTCCAAAACCATCTGCTATTCCGCTAATTAATATATTCCCTACACTTGTATTTAATAATAGAAACCCCAAAATGAATTGTAATATAACCATCGTTATGATTGGACGATATTTGACTTTCTTTCTATCATTACTAGCAAGCCAAGCGATACCTAAAATCAATACGAGGCCAAAAACACCGATTAAGTATTTCATAAGCCATCTCCTCCCGTGTTCGTATCCGCTTACATTTCTTTCAATTGTTAAAGCAATAGATACACTTTACTTTGTGTATCTATTGCCCTTGACTTCACTAATGATTAGTAGTTATCTGTAGCACCTTTTGCATCATTTAATACGATTGCAACACTAGCACTTGCTCCAATACGAGAAGCTCCAGCAGCTACCATTTTGTCTGCATCTTCACGTGTACGAACACCACCAGATGCTTTTACACCAACGTTTGGTCCTACTGTTTTACGCATTAATGCGATATCTTCAGCAGTTGCTCCGCCAGTTGAGAATCCAGTTGAAGTTTTTACGAAGTCAGCACCAGCTTTTACTGATAATTCACAAGCGCGTACTTTCTCTTCATCTGTTAATAGACAAGTTTCAATGATTACTTTTACAAGAGCTTTTCCTTTTGCTGCTTGTACTACTTCATAAATGTCTTTTTCAACAAGTTCGTCGTCGCCATCTTTTAAAGCGCCTACGTTGATTACCATGTCAACTTCAGTTGCACCTTTTGCGATAGCATCTTTTGTTTCAAATGCTTTTGTTTCAGTCGTGCTTGCTCCTAATGGGAAACCGATTACAGTACAAACATCTACATCATGTCCAGCTAGTTCCTCAGCAGCTAGCTTTACCCATGTTGGGTTAATACAAACAGAAGCGAATTTATATTCCTTTGCTTCTTCGATTACTTTCATAACATCTTCTTTTGTAGCATTAGCTTTTAAAATTGTATGGTCAATTAACTTTGCAATATTCATTATCTTCACTCCTCATATCTTTTAACAACTTCATTCTAACTCTTAGTTGAACAAATGTAAATATACTTTTGAAATTTTGTTCATTCTTTTTAAAAAGGAATTTCCTTCTAGTAAATAAAGCGCATTCTAACTAAGAAATACTTCATATATAAATTCAAATTTTTTATATTAACAATGGTAGTATGTATCTCAATATCCATAATTATTTTAAAAAAGGCAATTTGTATTCAAAAATAATCCCATAATTCATACATAACAAAATAAAAGGCTTTCTCAAAATGAATATCTTGAGAAAGCCTTTTATTTCTAATCTTCTTTTTGATAATGTAACAATTCTTTCGCCGTATGCTGATCGATAATTAATACATTTGCATATCCGCCACGTAACGCACCATCAATTGCTTTTATTTTTCTATTACCACCTGCAACTAAAATAGAGCGTTTCTTTAATTTTAGTTCTTCTAACTCAATTCCGATGGTTCGCTTATTAATTTCTTCACTACTAATATTTCCGTCTCCATCAAAGAAACGTGAACAAATGTCACCGACCGATTGTTTTTTGAGTAAACTCGTTTCATCCTTATCGAAATAACCTAATCGGAATAATAGCGCTTCGTCTCGCACTGTTCCTACAGTGAAAATTGCAATATTCGCTTGTTTCCCCATTTCGATAATGTGATGAATATGTCGATCCTGCTCTACTAATTCTTTTGTCACTGCATTATCAAATATAACTGGAAGAGGTAGATTTCTTGGCGTCGTTTGAAAAGCATCTGCAAATAATGCAATGGTTTCATTTGCATATGTATTTACACTCGAATGGCTAATACCACCTTTTAGCTGGACAACTTCTACACCTTTTACATGTTGTGGTACGATTTTTCTAGCGATTTCATACATCGTCATTCCCCAGCTTACACCAACGATATCACCGTTTTTAACCGTCTTTTCCATATACTCAGCTGCATATTTACTTATATACTCTGTAATCGTTGCATATTCTGGCACTGGGGAAAATACAACATGTGCTTCTAACAAGTTATATTTTTCTTTCAGTAAATTGCCGACATTATCTAAATCAGCAAATGGATCGGCTATACTAATTTGAACAAATCCTTTTTCTTTCGCGTACTTTAATAGTCTAGAAATTGTCGGTCTTGAAATATTTAATTTGTTAGCAATTTCTTGCTGACTATAATCTGATTGATAATATAATCTTGCAACTTCAACACTTAATTGTTGTTTATCTTTATCCATAGTAACTCAATACAAATCCTTTCCTGTATTTCCTTTTCGTTACAAGCATTATACAGCTTTATGCAAGAAATTTCGACTACTGAATTTTATATACCTGAACTTCTACTCCGCTTAGTATATACAATGAAATTTAATCAATGGGGAGTTTGTCCCTCCCCTACTGATTATCATCCCTCACAAATTAGGCGTTTACGGGCGACTTATCTCCCATAATGTAGAATCTTTTTATTAAGCAAACAGGTCGGATTATTAAGAAACTCATTTTTAAAACTCAAATTAGTATGTAAGTGTGAAATAGTATTAGAATAAATAAGAGAAATAACCACTATTGATTATTTCTCTTTTCATATACATATTTATTTTTGGAAAAATAATCTAACCCCAAATACTAATAATACTGCGCCCGTAATACCCTCCATTATACGGTTCACTCGTTCTTTTCTTAAAAAAGTTCTTAATTGACGTATTAGCGAGATATAAAGCAAATACCATATTGCGGTCAAAGTCGTAAATGTGACTCCTAATAAAAGAAATTGGAGGAAATGATTTTGATTACTTACAATAAATTGAGGTAAAAAACTAAGGAAGAACACAGCAGTTTTTGGATTTAAAATTGCCGTAGTAAATCCTTGTCTAAAGCTTTTAATTGCCCCAATATTCTTAGAGTCCATTTCTATTGGACCTGACATATCTTCTTTTTTATGTAAGGCACTTTTAATTGACTTTACAGCTAAGTAAATTAAATAAAAAGCCCCAGCACATTTTATAAATGTAAATAACATAGCAAATTTCATTAGAATAGCAGAGAGTCCTAACGTAGCCATTATTGTATGAATCATCATTCCAGATATCGTTCCTAAAACTGTCTTTATCCCACCACTTTTACCATGCGAGATAGTATTTTTTGTAACTAGTGCAAAACCAGGACCAGGCATCATTATGATTAACATTGCTGTAAGGATAAATAATAGATAATTTTCCATGTTCTAGTATTTCCTTTCCAATTTTTAGTTTTGCTTACAGTATAGCTTTTTTCATTAAAACATTAAATATAAAAGACTTGATCAGAAATTTATATATCAAATTACAAGTCCACCTCTCACAAAAACAGGATAAAAAAATAAACAGCAGAACTAGTCCACTGTTTACTTCGCTACGCCTTCATGTAATTTTTCTGTATAATCTTTTACGTCTTTCCAGCTATCTTTTGCTGTATGTAAATCTTCTTTTATAAACGTAAACTCTTCAGGAGTAATTCCTTTTACGTTTTGTAATAAGTTATTATATTTTGCCCCTACTGTATACCATTGATTTGATATGTTTTGCAGTGCTGTAATTGCTGCATCAATCGTTTCAGTCATATTTGTTGTTTTATTTTTTACATCTGTCAAAATTGCGACTTCTGCTTGCGCTCCAGAAATTCTATCTTTTAAATTAGCGATTTCTCGTTCTGCATTTGCGATATCTTTTTTCGCGACGGCAATCATCGGTCCGCCAGCAAGACATGTTATTAGAGCTACGCAAAGTACGCCACCAGCAATAACCATATCATTACTCTTTTTAATCGAATCGTTATATGTATTTATTTGTTGCTCTAGAGCTGGAATACCTGCATTCGTACTTGCCAATATCGCTGTTAACTGATTTGTATCCTCTTTGAAACTATTTGTATCTTTCGCCATTCTATCGCGAAAAGCTTTCAAATTTCCTAATAATCCATCTACCTCATTTTGATTCTTTACAATATCCGCATACAACTTTTCTAAATCCGCTTTTAATTTTCCGCTATCCTTTTGATCAATCGCTATTAACATGTCATTATAATACGATTGAAAAGTATTATTGTAATTAATAATATTTTGATCCGTTTTCATAATTTGAGGCTTCATACTATTTAACCAATACGCCGCATTCATTTTTGCATCTCTTTGATGCTGAATCATATTCCCTTTAAGCTCACCATTAATCGAACTTATTTTGCTTAAATCCGTTTCTTGCTGATTTTGAATTAATTTTGCATATGAATCCATCGCGAATATGCTCGATGTTGTTTGTGCCATTACATCTTGGAATCCTGCTGGGCCAAGAGAGTAATCATTCGCATTTTCTTGTTGTATTTTTACGTTTTGTTCTGCTGCAAAAGTATGTAAAGGAAATGCATTACTCGTTGCCACCCCAGCAATCATTAATGTTAAAAGACATTTCTTATAAAATCGTTTCTGCATACTTTTCACCTAGTTTCTTTATAAGAGTATAAAAAGCTCCTGCTCACAACTGAACAGGAGCTTCAAATCATTCATCAACACTTAACGCTCTAACGATTCGTATTCGATTATGCTTTTTTTGTGTCTACTACTTTAATGTCTTCAGCATAAATCTTTTCTGCATAGTCTTTAATGTTTTTCCAGCTATCTTTCGCAATGTTTAAATCTTCTTTAATAAAAACAAGGTCATTCGGACTAATTGAATCTACATTTTGAAGTAAAGAATTGTATTTTGACCCCATTGTGTACCATTGGTTTGAAATGTTTTGCAACGCTGTAATTGCAGTATCAATTGTATTTGTTAAATACTCCGTTTGTATTTTAATGTTTGTTAATCCTGCTACCTCTAATTGAGCAGTTGTAACTTGTCCTGTTATTTTTTGAATTTCAGCTTGTGCATTATCAAGCTCCTTTTTTGCTAATACGATTCCAGCTGTACCACCGCCTACAGCTGCTGTACCACCTGCAATTAACGCCACTCCTAACGGCGTTCCTGCACCTGTAGCAATAACTACTGCACCACCGATAATTGCAATTGGCCCTAGAGCTGTCGCAACTGATGAACCGATAATAATTGCATTATATTTACTAATTGCTTCATTGTACGTTGTAATTTGATTTTGCAATAGCGGAATTCCAGCGTCTTGACTAGCTAAAATAGATGTAATTTGATTTGCATCACCCTTAAAGTTTTGCGTATCCGACGTCATTTTATTTCGGAATTTCTTTAAGTCTTCTACTAACTGATCTACTTGCGCTTTATTTTCATTAATACTACTTGATAATCTAGTTAACCCTTTCGTAAGCGTCGCTTTATCTTTTGCATCAACCGCAGCAACTAAAGTATCATAATAGTTTTGGAATTTCGTATTGTAATTAATGATATTTTGATTTGTTGAAATAAGCTGTGGCTTCAATACATCTAACCATTGCTTCGCATTTCCTCTAGCTGTATCCTGGTGCTGAATCACTTTTCCTTTTAAAGCAGCATCAACAGACGATACATTTCCAAAGTTAACATTACCTTGTTTAATAATTGTTAAAGCGTACAGATCCATTACTAAAGCGTTTGAACCTGTTCTTTCCATTGCATCTTTTAGGCCTTCTGGTCCTAATGAGTATTCCTCATAGTCATTATAAGCTTTTGCTACCGCATGAACTGGAGCTTGTTTCACTGTACTTTCAGCTGCATACGTATGCGCTGGCATAATGTTTCCTGCTGCAAATACTGCCATAAGTGCTGATAGAGCCATTACTTTATAAGGTTTTTTTGTCATTTTTCTTCTCTCCCTATATCGTTACTTATTTTTAATGTACTTCAACGTTTGTAACGTAATCTTCAAATTGATTCGTTTGTTTATTCATTTCATCACTTACTTTTTTAATTTGGTTGAAATGTTTTTGTAGTAAACTACTATCTGTATATGTGCCTTCTTCAACATTTTTTTGAATTTGGATCATATTATTGTTTAAAACTTTCCAATCCGTTAACAACGTTTCTAAAGTTGTAATTTGACGGTCAATTAGTTCTGTAAAGCTACTTACTTGATCTTCAACGAATGTAATTTGTGTCGCCTCTGCTTCAGTTTGTGATAATTTTTGAATAAGTGGTAGAAGCTCTTTTTGTTTTTGCTGAATACGAAGAGCCGCTTCCCTCGTTTGACTATCGGCAGCATTTACAATTTCATTACTTAAAGTACCGATAGAAACAAAATCAATTGTTTTCGTTTGTGCAGTTTGATTTGTAATTGTAAATACTTGTTTACCGATATTAATAGAACCTTTAATAATTTCTTGAGGTCTATTCAATATAGTAGTTAGTTCAGCTTGAATTTCCCCTTGAATTCTTTTAATATCTTCTCTTAACTTCACAATATCTCCACTTGATCCTTGTAGTGTTTTTATTGCTTCATCAGCCTTTATCGATAAGTTATTACTATCTTTGTCTAATACTGCTTTAAATCGATTTAGTTCTAATAAATCTTGCTCCATACTCTCTTGGATGCTTTGTACTTGCAATTGTAATTTTCCATATGCGCCTGTAAAATCTGCTTTTGCCTGTTCATTTTCATTTACGTTTTCTGCTAGTTCATAGAGCTTACTATAATAGCTATTAAATCTAGTACTATACCTCATCATCTCTTGATTTAAGTCGATTAACTTCGGATTATATTCATCAATCCACTCTCTTACATTTGCCTTTGCAAATTTTTGATGATTCGTCAAACTACTCATCGCGTTCACCTTAATGTCTGGCTGTTGTAAAATAACTAATCCATATGCTTGTATAAGTGGTGATTGTGATCCTAACATTCTAATTGAATTCGATAATGTATTTGGAGCAATTACATTTTGTGCATATACTGTTTTCACTTCTGTTTGCCCCTCCTTAGCGTAAGCGCTTACAGGAATAAAACAACTCGTAGATACTGCTGTAACCAATAACCCTGTAATTAAAGTCTTTTTCACTTTAACTCCTCCTATGTATTAGCAACTATTACTATCGCATTTTATTATTCTATTTTCTTCCCCATAATTTGAGATGGTTAAAATAGAGAACGTTCTCACCGCAATCCATGTATGAACCACCTCTCTCGTATTGCTACAGTACTTACTTATCTTCACAAAACATTTTATTATTTTTTCATATGTGATTAGTATGAATAACATTGTATAAAATTTCTATTTTATAGCAATTTCCACATTCACACAGTGAATATATTACATAAAAATATTATTCATATTAAACTAAATAACGTACGTAAATATGAAATTCCGTTTTGTTTTCATATAAGTTTTATACTGTAAGGTCATTTAAACACAGCTATTTATATAACGTAAAGAAGTATTTTCATTCCCTTTATTTTCAAGCTTTCATGTCTTTATTTTAAAATATAATCCACTTTACTTTTTCAATTGAAATATCCATATATCACAACAAAAACCTCTACTTACTCACAGATGTAAAAATTATATCAATATATCTTTCGGATTCGTATGCAATTATGCATAGCGTATACACAAAAAGGATAGCTTCACTTTCGTAAAGCTATCCTTAAAAAACCTTCTTATTTTTTCAAATGATATGGTACTGTTGTAATAACAACATTTCTTTTATAGAGTAAATACGCACGAATGAGTAAACTAGACTGATTATGAAGAATGTTATGCCAACCTTTTTTCGGAATGAATTGTGGTATAACGACCGTAACTCGGTAATTTGATTCACTCGCTTTATACTGTACTGTATCAATGAACTTTGTTAGCGGTTGAATAATACTTCTATAATGAGAATGTAAAGTAACAAGCCTTACTTCAGGTTGCCACTTCTTCCATTTCTCTTCAAATTTCTTTTCCTCTTCTCTGTCAAAAGCGACATATACAGCAATAACTTGATCTGCTGAAAGAGACTTTGCATAGTTCAATGAGTTTTCTACCACATGTGTCATACCAGCTACTGGAACGACAATTACATTTCCTTCAATCGGAACAATCCGTTCACAAGTTTTTAAACTTAGTTGGTCTCCTACTGCATCATAATGCTTCTTAATTCGGTGGAATAAGAAGATAATTACAGGTAAGAAAATAAGGATTGACCAAACTTGTGCAAATTTAGTTAAAAAGAACATACTCATTACGATAAAACTAATGACTGCACCAATTAAATTGACCGTTAATCGTAAAGCCCATCCTTCCGGTTTTTCACGAAGCCATTTTAATACCATACCACTTTGAGAAAGGGTAAATGGAATAAATACACCTACTGCATATAACGGAATTAAATGCTCTGTTTGCCCTTGGAAAGCTACAATTAAAATAATCGATGCGATTCCAAGTATAATAATTCCATTTGAGTAACCTAGGCGGTCTCCTCTAATCGTAAACATTCTTGGTATAAACTTATCTTTTGCAAGGTTTACTGCTAATAACGGAAACGCAGAATATCCTGTGTTAGCAGCAAGGATTAATATTAAAGCTGTTGTACCTTGTATGAAATAGTACATGAAATTACGTCCAAATGTTTGTTCAGCAATTTGTGAAACAACTGTTACTTCTTTACTTGGAGAAATTCCGTAATAATAAGCTAAGAACACAATTCCTGAAAATAAAACTGCAAGTAATGCACCCATTGCAAGCAATGTTTTCGCTGCATTGTTTGGCGCAGGATCTTTAAAGTTCGGAATTGCATTTGAAATTGCTTCAACACCTGTTAAAGCAGAACTACCTGATGCAAATGCTCTTAGTAATAAAAATAAACTAATCCCTGCAACTGGTGTTCCAATCGGCGTGTGTAAAGCCTGCGAAACGTGCCCCGTTAAAATATTGTATATCCCTACACCAATTAATATAAATAGTGCCAAAACGAATAAATAAACAGGATATGCTAAAACGGAAGCTGATTCCGTTACACCTCTTAAATTTAAGATGGTAATAAATATAACAAATATAATCGCAATGATTACATTATGTGCATGTAAACTAGGAAAAGCAGATGTGAGCGCATCTGTACCTGCAGACACACTTACTGCAACAGTTAAAATATAGTCAACTAATAAAGATCCTCCAGCAATTAAGCCTGGATTCATCCCTAAATTTTCTTTTGATACAACATACGCGCCCCCGCCATGCGGATAAGCAAAAATAATTTGACGATAAGATAAAATAAGGGCCGTCAATAACACTAATACCCCAACAGCGATCGGAATGGAATACCAATAAGCGATCGCTCCAACACCTGCTAAAGCAATTAAAATTTGCTCTGGACCGTAAGCAACTGATGACAATGCGTCAGAAGATAAAATAGCTAAAGCTTTCGTTTTATTAAGCTTCTGTTCTCCAAGCTCTGTTGATTTTAACGGTCTTCCAATTAAAAATCTTTTAATAGATGAAACCACTGCTGTCCACTCTCCAATAATTTTGTACGAACTTTTCTGCTAGTTATAGCGGATAAACGATTTCTTCAGAAAACAAAAAATGTCTACAAGCCATAACGAAATAGACTTGTAGACATTATTTTTTTTGTCGCACAAGCTCCACCTTCCTTCTCAATATAACGCTTACGAGGTTAGCTGTCGGATTCGGGCCTATGAGTAGCCCTACCTTTTTCAAGGATTCACCCCATTGGATTAAGAACTAATCCATAAGAACGGGTCCCCCGCACCATGCGGTTTCAGCGATTTAGAAAATTGAAACTGTGGATTATAATACTCCTTTATTTTCAAAATGTAAACAAAAATTTTTAAAAAGAAAAAATTAAAATGATGGCGCATAATCCGCTGGTAAATATACATAATGAATACTAAAAAATCAATAAAGGAGATCTATATGTCTAAAGAAAAGAAGCCTATTTTTTCCGATTCCTATTTAGATGCATTAGCAAATGAAATTAATCAATTATACGGTAAACGTGAACAGGAAATAAATTTGACAGATAGAACAAAAAGAAATAAATGATTTGTCATAAAAAAAGAAAGCAATACACTTATATATTGCTTTCTTTTTTATTTTTTCATACATCCAATTGTATTGCTGATTTGTTAAAGGTCATTTCTTCATACACTTTCAAATTTTGATATACTGCTCCTAATAATGGTGCTTCTATAGAAAATTGTTCCGCTACATCTAGTAAGTATCCTTGTAAGTGCTTCGCTTCAATAGACGAACCTTTTTCCATATCACGCTGCATCGATGACTTCATATTATACGAAATTTTATCAATTATTTTCATATGTTCTTGGACAATATTATCTTTAATTGGTGCTCCTACACATCTCATAATTTCCATACATTCTTCAAATAAGTTTTGGATAAAATCGCGTCCACCTTCGCTTTCACGAATCGGTCCTATCGGTGCACGCATTAATGTTGTCACACCTGACATTACAGTGATAAATAAATATTTATGCCACATATCTTGCGTAATGTTTTCACTTAAAATAAAACTAGATTTCGTACCTGCAAATGCTTTAGAAATATGCTTTATTCTCTCTGAATCTTGAGACTTCATTTCTCCAAACATAAGTCTATTTGCAGCGCTAGTTTGTACAATTTCTCCTTGATTGTTTAACGTCGTCTCGATAAAGCATAAACCACCAATTACTTTTTCCTCACCGAATTCCTTTTGTAATAGCGATACATGAGCAATACCATTTAGCAACGGAATGATTACAGTACTTTCACCTACAAACGGCTTCAAATCTTGAATTGCCTCGTTTAAGTGATACGCTTTTGTTGAAAATAGAATCACATCAAATGGAGCAGTTTGATCTTCTTTCGTTATTAATTTCGGTTGAAAGGAAAAATCTCCGTTAACACTTCGGATTACAAGTCCCCTTTCCTCCAATTGTTTTTTCCGTTTACTACGAACAAGAAAAGTAACATCTTCTCCTTTTTCTACTAAGCGTCCCCCAAAAAATCCTCCAACGCCTCCCGCTCCTAATACTAAAATACGCATACAACATCCCCCTTTTCAAAATACAATTTTATAACATTCAGTATACATAACATTATACATGTCCCCTACTAAATAAGCTGAATTTTCATTCTCAATTGAGTATAAAACAGTGGTTATTTTCAAATAAATTTGGGCATGTTGTTTCTATAGCATATATGGAAAGGAAACAATATAGATGGAGGCAATACAAGTAATTGAGGAAAAAGATGTAGCAACAGCTATATTTCAATTTATATTCCCGTTTTCGTTTAAAGCTGGATATGAACAACAGATGTTCCCTTTCTTACAAAAAAATGATTTTCGTCCTTTTCGGCTCGATCATCTCGATGATGAAAATACATATTATGGGGAGTTTAAAGTTTCACATCAAAATATGGAAGCATACTATCTTTCATTTACCAATAAAATTCTCTTTCCTCACTCAGAGCATCAAAAGGGCTTGCAACGTTATTCAAAGGACCTTAACTTAGCTGGACATTTAACAACAAATCTTATTTCAATCCCATTCAAGATACACTCTATTGATGTAACACTTTGTCCTTATGAACTTGGCTTCTTAACAATTCGAACAGAAGTAAACACTGCTCCAAACATGACTTTATCCGAAGCAATCGAATTCGCTGCTCGCTTCCGTGTACTTGAAACTAAAAATGATACAAATGAGACTATTTGTATTGAATGTAACGGAAAAAAGTATTCCCAAGTGGAAAGATTCATTTTTGGTTATTTATTTCATGGCGTAACAGATTTCTTTGAGAAGAAGAGATTAAGAAGTTCTTACTTTCAAACCTTTCCTTTCTTTGAAGATCAGCGAATGTACGTACAAACTTTATTATCTATAAAAGAAGATATGGAACTGAATGAAGTGGATGTTTATCGTACTTCTAGTCTTTCCGGGTTAACAAGTGATGGCAAGGCATATGTGAGTGCAAATAATCTGCCTTATATTCATGATTATTTAAAACAACACGCTTACCAAAGATGGGCTCCGAATCGCTATTTCATAATGGAAGAACATATATTCACATGTGTAACAAATGAAGGAGAACGCGAATTTACTAAACTTGCGAGTCAAATGTATGGGGAGTTTTATTACGCTTTATTATTAAATCTATTTCATAAAATTGTTTTATTGAAAATGGCAAACGCTTATGCTGAATTAAACATTGAACAAGATACAAATGAAATAGAGAAATTAATTTATTCAATCAATTCGTTTACGGCGAATTACTTTTCTTTAGAGCTAGTATCCCAATCACAGAGTGAAGATATTTTCTTCCGCTTAAGAAAGCTTTTTAACATCGAGATACTATACTCGAATGCAAAACAAAATCTTGATAGTTTGTTTAAATATCAAGAAAATGTTGCTTCAAAAAAAGATAGCCTTTTACTATTAATTTTAACGCTCTACTCTGTAGTAGGCCAAATGTTAGGGTTTACTATGATTGATCTGTTAAGAAACACCGATTCAAACAAAATATCATCGCCACTTGAATTTTTCGCGCTGTTAATAGCAATTAGCGGCATAGTCATTTCACTTATTTTAGGTGCGCAAAGTTTATACCAATGGAGTCTACAACATAAACGAAGAAAAGCATGGGTAAAACAAACTGTACTTTCTGCTGTGAGAGAGAAAGATGATAAGAAGTAAAGAAGAGTATTTTTACATTGAAGTATGTGGTACGCTACAGTAATTGAAATTTTTATCAGCGATTTTCAAATTATATCGGCGCAACTCGAAATATATCAGCGATTATTTAAATATATCGACTTACCGACAAAAAACGCCAAAAATCAAATATAAAAAAGGCTAATCCAAAAATTTAGATTAGCCTTTTCCCTCTTACTTCTCTGCTTCGATTTTCTCTAATGCAGCAGCTACTTGTTCTTCCGTTAATTCATGTTGTATTACGTAGCGGTTACGTGGGCTTACACGGCATTCGTGAGAACATGCACGTAAATATTTCGCCTCGTTTTCTTCAGAACATAAAATTTTCTTGTTACATTCTGGATTTGCACAGTTTACATAGCGCTCACAAGGTTCACCTGTAAAGTGGTCTTTACCAACGATAACATGTTCTTTTTGGTTTACTGGTACAGCGATACGCTCATCGAACACATAACATTGTCCATCCCAAAGCTCACCTTGTACTTCTGGGTCTTTTCCGTACGTTACAATACCGCCGTGAAGCTGACTTACATCTTCATAGCCTTCACGAACTAACCAACCAGAAAACTTCTCGCAACGAATTCCACCTGTACAATAAGTTAAAATCTTTTTGCCTTCAAGTATTTCTTTATTTTCACGAATCCAATCTGGTAATTCACGGAATGATTCGATATCAGGTTTGATCGCACCTTTGAAGTGACCTAAATCAAATTCATAATCATTTCGCGCATCAATGATAACTGTATCTTCTTGTTTCATTGCTTCATAAAAATCTTTTGGCTCTAAATACTTCCCAGTTATTTCGTGTGGGTTAATGTCATCTTCTAGACGAAGTGTAACTAACTCTGGACGAGGACGCACGTGCATTTTCTTGAATGCATGACCATCAGCTTCATCTATTTTAAACACGATACCGTCAAAACGTGGATCATTGTTCATTGCTTCCATGTATTTCTCTGTTTGCTCTACAGTACCAGAACAAGTTCCGTTAATACCTTCTTTAGCTACAAGGATTCTTCCTTTTAACTCAAGTGAATTACAAAATTCTAAATGCTCTGCCGCGAATTCTTCTGGGTTTTCAATTGTTGTGTACATGTAATATAGTAATACTCTGTATGGTTTTGTAGTTGCCAATGTATTTCTACCACCTATCTAATTTTTAAAATCATGTATAAGTTAACGTTCATATCAAAACATATATAATAAGAAAATGAATCCCATTTCCTTCTCTTTATACTATTTTCTATCAGTTAACAAAAATAAAAAACAAGATTACACACCAAAACACTGTGGTTATGTTGTAATCCCAATATATTATATATCATACAAATGCAATTCCATCAATTAATATGCTGTATTATCGGCTTTATGTTCACATAAATTTCAAAAATAGCCCTTTAATTCATTATGTTTCCCCGCCTCATCACACCATAAACTCCCAATTTTTAATAATGCCACACCATTCATTGTATAAAGACATATAATTTGCACTAAGGAAACATTTATGTTCAAATAAAAATATCATCTAATACATTTAAATGTATTGAAATAAACAATAAGAATACTTACAATAATTTCATCAAGTTAACATTTCAAAGGGGAAAACTACTATGAATAAAGATATATCAAAAGATGAACATGTCCCTTCTCAAAGTACAACTGTTCAATCAGCGCATTTAGCATTAAGCGGACAAACGAAAGGCTTAAAAAGACTTTTACCATTCTTAGGTCCTGCTTTCATTGCTTCAGTCGCTTATATTGACCCTGGCAATTTCGCGACAAATATTGCCGCTGGATCACAATATGGATATTTATTACTCTGGGTAATTCTTGCTTCTAATTTAATGGCTGTATTAATCCAAACTTTATCAGCTAAATTAGGAATCGCTACAGGTAGAAACCTTCCTGAAATTGCTCGAGAAAACTTCCCAAAACCTGTTTCCATCGGCTTATGGATACAAGGTGAACTCGTTATTATGGCGACTGATTTAGCTGAATTTATTGGAGCTGCACTCGGATTGTACTTATTATTTGGGATTCCGATGTTACCGGCAGCTTTAATTACAGCTGCTGGATCATTTATTATTCTTGAATTTCAACGTAGAGGCTTCCGTCCATTAGAAGCTATTATAACAGGAATGATTTTTATCGTTGTTATCGCTTTTGGTGTACAAGTCTTTTATGCAAAACCGGAATTAAGTCCCCTACTTTCAGGACTTTTCATCCCAAAATTCCAAGGCGTAGACAGTATATTACTTGCAGCCGGAATTTTAGGTGCGACAGTTATGCCACACGCAATCTATTTACATTCCGCCTTAACGCAGCGCCGCGTAGTCGGAACAAATGATGAACAAAAGAAAAAGATTTTCCGATTCGAATTTATAGATATCATTATCGCAATGATTATCGCTGGAGCAATTAATGCAAGTATGTTAATTGTTGCTGCTGCACTATTCTTTAAAAACGGCTTGCATGTCGAAGATCTTGATGTCGCTTTTAACCAGTTTAGCAACTTAGTCGGTCCTGTATCAGCTGCTTTATTTGGAATTGGTCTCTTATCAGCAGGACTATCTAGCTCTTCTGTCGGTACAATGTCAGGTGATATTATTATGCAAGGTTTCATTCGAATGCATATTCCGTTATACTTACGCCGATTTATTACAATGATTCCACCATTAGTTATTATCGCTTTAGGTGTAAATCCAACTTACGCTCTAGTCATGAGTCAAGTCGTCTTATCATTCGGTATTGCCTTTGCATTAGTACCACTTATTATGTTTACAAGTAGTAAAAAAATTATGGGGGCACTCGTTAACCATCGCATAACTACCTTTATCGCTTGGATCATTGCTGTACTTGTTATCATTTTAAATATTTTCTTACTGTATCAAACATTTGTAGGGTAATGAAAGAAGAAGGCTGTCTCAAATTTCTGTTAAAGACAGCCTTCTTCTTTTTAAATTATAGATTTTCATCATCCATTTACATGACAGACCGTGCTTTCAACAAATTTTATAAACTCTTCTTCCTCCTCAATAAATGGAAAATGATTACTATATTCAAATGTCGACATTATCGCATTTGGCATAAGCTCCGCTACTTCCACTGCAAATTCATACGGACACTGTGCATCATAAATTCCAGCGTAAATATGGGCTGGTATATTTACATTCTCTAATTGTAAACGTAAATCAAATGTAGGTAACTCCTTATAAGAAAAATAATCAAGACGCTTTGATACTGTTTTACCGCTGTTCGGTCTAGCAATCATTTCATCATACGCTGTTTCATTATATAAAGACATCATTGTCCACTCTTTATTTACGGCACGCCTCTCATCAATTGTAGAAGCTACGTCCCTGAGCACTGCAAATATTTCTCTTAAACGAGCATTTTGATCATTATCTCTACAATAAATACTATTTTTATGATTCATATACTCAGCTGATGCACATAATCCGCCAGCTATAATTTTTACAAGCCTCTCTGGACACATTATCGCATATTGTAAAGCTAGCATTCCACCTGTTGAATGACCTGCATATGTCCAATCTTTAAAATTCAACGCCTCACGTATCGCTTCTAAATCACGTACTGCATCTACCATTCCCAAATTATATTTGGTGGTGTCATGTGTAGAATTTCCGCATCCTCTTAAGTTTATAAGGTACACTGTGTAATGATTCGTAAATGCAGAAGCAAATAAATTACCATTACTATTAAACTCACTGTATAGATGTGTTACACAAAGTGGTTTTCCTTCTCCCTTTTGAAAATACTCAAATTTCCCTCTATCAGTTTCGATATAATATTTCTCCCACATCAGCGTTTCCCCCTAATGTCTTTTTATATATTCTCCTTTTTCCGGCATTATCACACCCTTCTCAGTTCGAAAGTAAAGTGGTAATCCTTCCGAAAAAAATATGCTTACCTTGGATGGATCCTGCCTTTGATGATGAATATGTAAATGTGGCTCACTTGAACTTCCTGAGTTACCTACTTGAGCAAGAAATTCTCCTTCATTTACATGTTGTCCTTCCTTCACTTTAATTGACCCTTTCTTTAAATGCGCAAGAACCAAAAATGTCCCTGTTTCATCTAGTCGTAAATAAATATGATTTCCCGCCATTGACTGAAAATCATCCGATCCCGGAACTAAATCTTTTTCATCATTATTAATTGATACAACTGTTCCAGAAGCTGGTGCCATTACTTTCGCTCCATATATTCCATAATCATCCAACTTACTACTTTTCACTTCAGCAGGAGGAATGAGAATATCATATGCCCAGCGCTCATTTGGTTTGATAACGTGATAGTTCGTTTCTAAACGATCACCACCCCAACCTATTAATGCTCGTTCATTTAAAGGAAAGCGCACGACTACTTTAGGGCTCGTAGAATGTACATCTGCCGGGTAAGCAAGTCCGCCTATGTTAGCGAACCATCCTAAGGGCCAAGCTCCAATTATAGAAAAAAGCACAATGAAGAGTAGCGTTCTATCTATTCGCTTTCTGAAAATGCCTTTCCACACAAATAGTAATACTGACCCTATCAAAATAAAGCTTAATACGAAGCTAAAGGCTTGTATACTCCACCAAAAAACGACTGATATAATACCATTAACTAAATAAATTACACTCCAACTTGTAAGTAAAAAAGCAACTAAAATTACCAACACATATTTCTTCCACATGTTATATCCCCACTCTCATATCCTTGTTCTACATGATACGAATTGAAAATTACAACATACGTAAGAAATACTTACGACTTTCTTACATTTCTTTATACTGCGGTAAAACGATAGTAAAAACTGTTTCTTTATCGTTACTACGTACAGCGATATCTCCTTTATGAAGTTCTGCTATACTTTTCGCAATTGCAAGTCCCATTCCTTTTCCACCTGTATGAGAGCTGCGTGATTTTTCACCACGATAAAACTTCTCAAAAACATAAGGCAGGTTCTCATCCGGAATACATTGCCCAAAATTTTTAATTTCTATTTCAACATTCATGTCTCTTTTAGAAATTTGAATTACAATCTCCTTTCCGTCTTTCCCGTACATAATACTATTACTAATTACATTTTCGAATAACCTCACCATAAGTGCTACATCCATTTCCACATGTAACTCCTTATCACCTTTCATACAAAAGCTCATATCGGCATCATCTAGTTGTGGTACAAAATCAATCATAATTTGTTCCATTAACGCTTTCATATTTACTACACTTTTATGTAATTCAATCTCTCTATAATTTATTTGACAGTATTCTAATAATTCATCAACTTGATTTTTTAATTCATAACTTTTTCGCTTTAATATGCTTACATACTGTTCACATTCTTCTCCATTTGCATGCAGCTTATTTCCTAATAAGTCCGCATAACCGATTAAAGATGTTACTGGCGTTCGTAAATCATGAGAAATATTACTAATCATTTCATTTTTCATTTCCTGTGATTTTTTTTCATTCTCGATAGACTCTTTTAAGCTTTTCGCCATTCTATTAACATTTGTCGCTAGTTCACCAATCTCATCGCTTTTCGAAATAGGTATATGTATTTCAAAATTACCTTCACTTATTTCTTTCACGTTCTTGTTAATTTGAGACAACCTTTTCATCAGCGTTTTTGTCATGAATGCAAAGTATGTTGTAGTAAAAATCAAAAAAACTATAAAATATAAAAATGAATATTTTTCCTCTAAAACATTAACCTGACTATATATATTTCCAACCAAAATTTGAAACACTATTATACTTACAGTCGCTAACAAGATGCTACATATGAATGCGATAAAAAACTTAGCTCTAATGCCTTGTAATGATTTAATCTTCAATTTTATATCCGACTCCCCAAACATTTTGAATAAACTTCGGTTCTTTTGGATTCTCTTCAATTTTATTTCTTAATCTTGCGATATGAACCATTACTGTATTATTGCTTTCATAAGCCCTTTCTTTCCAAACGCTCTCATATATTTCTTCAATAGTAAATACACGATTCTTTGCAGCTGCCATTAAATACAAAATATCATATTCAGTTTTCGTAAGATTGATTGTTTCTCCATATAACATTACTGTTCTAGACGCTTCATCTATTTCTAAACCTCTAATATTTATTTTCTTTTCTATTACTTGGACAGCATTTTGATTGAAATATGTATACCTTCTTAATTGAGCCTTCACTCTTGCAATTAATTCAATTGTACTGAACGGCTTCACAATATAATCATCTGCTCCCGTACTAAATCCGACGACTTTATCTACGTCCGATGATTTTGCACTTAAAAACATAATTGGCAAACTATGTTTCTCTCTAATTCTTCTACACAATTCTATCCCATCCATTTGTGGCATCATAATATCCAAAATAGCAAGTTGAATGCTATTATTATTTATAATTTCTAAAGCCTCTTCTCCGTTATGAGCACTAAAAACTTTAAAACCTTCTTGCATTAAATTCACGTTCATAAATCGAACAATATCTTGATCGTCATCTACAATTAAAATTGAATTTTTCTCCATATACAAACCTCTTTTTGAAATATATTCCACAATCAATTTTATCATAAATTAAAGCCATACTCCCCTCTTGAATAATCTTTATTTTCAGACTAAATTATATAATAACAACACATTCTAGTTTCAAAAGAAATGGAGTGAAAGCATGTTTCCTATATTGAAAACCGACCGACTCATTCTACGAGAACTTACCGAAGAAGATGCACCAAGTATACTAAAATGCTTTTCTAATACTGACGTACTGCGCTATTATGGCCAAAAACCGTTACAAGATATTGATCAAGTGAAACAAATTATTCATAACTTTAAACTGAGTTACAATGCAAGAAGCGGTATAAAATGGGGAATCGAATCAAAAGACAAGAAAGAACTCATCGGTACCATTGGTTTTCACGATTGGTCTTCTGAGCATAAACGGGCCAATATAAGTTATGCCTTTTTGCCTGAACACTGGGGACAAGGATATGCGACTGAAGCTGTTTCTGAGGTTATATCATACGGTTTCCATACGATTCATTTAAAGCGGATCGGAGCAATTGTATTTCTTGAAAATGAAGCTTCCAATAAAGTACTATTAAAATTAGGCTTTGAAAAAGAAGGCGTTCTAAAAAATTATATGTATCAAGATGACATTCCCTATGATACGAATTTTTATTCTTTATTAAAATCGTTTTAATAGAATACATGTGTAAAAAACTTGTTTCAGTACAACAGTTATAGGTAGCGAATTTTTAATGAAGGATGCGAAGTACTATACTTTATAAAACATTAAAAAAGGGCTGTGAGTAAGCTTTTACTCATAGCCCTTTTTTATGTTCTTTTTCTGTTTTCGCAATGCTTTTGGTACGTATACGCAGAAAGGCTCACTTTCCATATAATCCCCCGTCATTGCATATGCTCTAGAACGAGATCCCCCACAAACATATCGAAACTCACAAACACCACACTTTCCCTTATACTTGTCAGGATTACGAAGATTTTGAAAAACAGGGGAGTTCCGATAGATTTCAGCTAGCGAATTTGTTCTAATATTCCCGGTTTTAATCGGCAATAACCCACTTGGATATACATCTCCAATATGAGAAATAAATACAAAACCGTTTCCATCATTCACCCCTTTTGGAGCACGCCCAAGCCCATTAACTCGCCCCGTCATCCCATTCATCAATACATCCTGATATTGAATGACCTGTTTTTCCTTTTTATGTTCTTTCATTTTTTCTTGGATCACAACACGTCTATAGTGCTGACCAGCTGTTGTTTTAATATCAAAAGAAACCTTTTTACTAAGTTGATATAGCCAACGGAATACCCTTTCATGTTGAGCTGGTGAAATCATATCTTTTTCCTTCCCTCGCCCTATTGGAACTAAGAAAAATATACTCCAGAGTACACATTCTAATTCTTCTATTAACACTGCCATCTCTTCAAGTACATCCACATTATAATTAGAAACAACGGTATTAATTTGAATAGGAATTTTTAATTCATGCAAATAACGAATCGCATTCATCGTTAATTGAAATGACCCTTCTGTCCCTCTAAAATGATCGTGTATTTCAGCTGTTGGTCCATCTAAACTAAATGCCCATCTAGCAAGTCCTACTTCTTTTGCTTTTTGAATCGCTTCTTTCGTAACTTTCGGGGTGGCACTTGGCGTCATAGATACTCGAACACCTTTTTTCACAGCATATTCCGCAATATCATATACATCTGGACGCATTAATGGATCTCCACCAGTAAATACAAGCATTGGATTTTCCATTTCATATATATCATCAATTAGTTTTTTTCCTTCTTCAAATGTTAACTCTAGAGGATGACGATGATACTGTGCTTCTGCACGACAATGCAGACATTTTAATTGACATGCTCTTGTCAACTCCCATATTACAATAAATGGATTATTATTAAAATCAAGATTCATCAATATTAACCCTCCCATCAATTGATATTCTAATTGTAAAGTTATATATGTATTTATGGTGTGAGATGTATCACAAATCATTCTCTTCCTACCCTACTGTTGATCTAATGTTTCTACCTTCCTCTTCACCAATTACAAAATCTCTTTTTTTAATATAAATACCCCTTTAGACTAAATTATCTAAAGGGGTATTTATATTAACATCTCTGCTTTCTTCAACTCATCAAATTTAAATTAAGTTGTTTTAAAATAGTATTTTTAAAGTTTTCCAACATCATTACCTCTTTTCTAAAACCATAAAGAACGTACTATCTGGTAGCGCAATATCATTCCCAGACTCATCTGTAAACTCGATTTTCTCGCTAAGATGGTTTGTATATCCATCCTGCAAATAGTTCATAGCTTGAACGATATTTACTTTATCTCCAAAGATACCCTTTACGAAGTCCTTATAGTCGTTTGGCGTAAAAATTCCAAACTGCTCCTGCACTTCATGAACAAAGGAATCCTCGCCCCAAGTATACGTATATAAGAACTCCATTGCATCATTAACAGGCATTTTGACTGTATTGTCTGCAAGTACCTCATACTGGATTATACGCCCCTTAAATTCTTGGACATACTGCTCTAAGAACTTCATTCCGCCTGCATCTTTAAAACGAATCACCCGCATTAACCTTTTATCTTCGGTCATGATGCCATCACGAATGATAATACGGCCTCCTGGCTTTAATACCTCATAAGCAGTCTGCAGCCCCTTTTTAATTACTTCATGATTAAATTTCCTACCTTCATACTCGATATAAGAGAACAGCTCATGAAGGATAGAAGAATATACAATCGTATCAACCGATTCTTTTTCAAATGAGCTGCTTAAATTGATTGCATCCCCTTTAATGACGTTCCAAGAACGCCCCTCGTTCTGCTTCTTCTTTTTCAACGTATCAATCACGTTTTCGGAAATATCGATACCGTAGATTCGTTTATCCTCGGTCTCTTCTTCAATCATGTCTAGCATGACACCACCACCGGCTCCGACATCTACAATCGTATCTCCCTTTATGTAATCAAGAATAATTCGTTTATCATCAGCCGAGCTATTCATATGCTCCAGATACACTTCTTCGTTATGGAATCTATCATATGCATCCTTTCGTAACCCGAAGAAATCAAACAGCAGGACATTTGCCCGAGCATGCATCATATCTATCTTTTCTGCCTCTACACAGAAGGTAATTAACGCCTCACCTACAGCAGAAAACCGAAACGACACATACGCAGTCTTCATATCTTCATCGACTTTAACCTGAAAAGAAACATGCGTTGTATTCGGTTTCTCGTTCTCACGGTACTCCCGTAAATACTTCTCAATAACTCGCTTACGATACACGTTGTCCTTTTTTTCACCTTTGAAATCATAATGTAGCTGCTGCATCAATTTCTCGAAATGTATATGCTGAACTTTTCTAGTGCCTATCTCATTCTTTAACATAACAAAAACTGTCCAAATATCCTCAAAGCTAAGAGCATGCATAGACGGTTCTACATACCACAAATCCTTATCAGATAAGAATGTTTGAACGTCACTCTTCTCGCTCCCCATAATTATATCTTTTTCAAATGCTGACTCCTTATGTTTTGGCGTGAGTCTATGTATACGAGAAGTAAATGGCTCCATATAACCATCAAACAGACCATCAATTGTAATCTTCACATCGTTCTTCACTTCACTCCACAAAGCTTTTGATACGCCCTCAATAATGCATTGGTTAAGATAGTATAGAATCTCCTTTAACCTAACGTCTCCATATTCTTCTTTATATGTGTTAACTAAATCAACATGAGAGTCCAAACGAGCCTCCCCGCGTATATACTGCCCGATTAATCCATGTGTTCTAATTAAATCTTGAATAAACAAATATTCAGTAGAGTTTAAGTTTGTCTCTACACGTTCAATAAACTGAATATCACTAAAGATATCAGCAGAACCCTCGTTATGTACCAATAGATTAATCCCTTTTTTCTTCCATTGCTCCCGCTGTTTTAAAGATCCTACCTTTGCAAGCTCACTATACGTTAGTACCTTTTCAATAATACGATATGCTTCTTCACCTAAAGACAGTCCATCTAACACTTGCAGCGTACGGTGTACATAGTACAACACTGCATCTGTTTTTAATGCACCAAGTACTTGTACATTCTCATAGTTTTGATGTATCTCCTCTGCCTCAATTAGATGCTTTAACCACGTAGGGATTGCAACAGAAATCCCTTCAATGTATGTATTTAGAACTTCAATGCTTTTCAACTTATTTCCCCCATATATAATCAATATCTGTAGTAAGGTCTAAGGCATCTTCTCCAAAAAGAACATCACCTTATGTCCCTCCCCCTAAATACTACTACTACTTGCTTTTTACCATCTACATCTCTTTCGAATAAAAATGTATCAAACCCAGTCTTTTTATTATGTAAAAGAGAGTTATAAATTCCGTTACTACCATGCCAAAGTTGTAACATATTTTTTGTTCATCTCTTATTTTAACTTCATGAGGAATTTCGAAAGATCACCTCTTAAATTAATAAACATATGTTGTAACAAAATCAACTGAAAATGGAAACGGCAAGCGGGTGCATTCCACTTGCCGTTTTTTCATAGCTTAGTATGTATTTGAATTTCTTTCGCTTTCTCTTTTTCACCCTTCACCCGTACAATTAAATCATATGATCCGGATTTTGGAGCTTCAAAAGAAAGCAAACCTTCTTTTTGAGAAGTGATTTCTTCTTCATAAATAACCTTATCATCTTTTGTAACTTGTAATAAAATCGTACCTTCTTCAACAGCTGCTTCATAAGGGATTTCCACATTTCCTTTTTCAGCTTTAAGCGTTTGTACATCGTAATACCCTTGCAGAGAACCAATTTTTAAAGTCGTTTCGCCATTTTTTTGAACCTTTGTAACTTGTGTTGCTGTATTGCACGCGCTTAACAATACAACAAGAGTGAGAATCATAAATAAACGTAATGATTTCATAGAAATTCCCCTTTTTTATGTATATGTGAATTAAGATCCATTCTTTAACTATTTCAAAAACACCAACACCTAAAAAGAATCACTGTTTTTCTTCAATTTCTTTTTTAAATAATTTTTGAAACTCTAATTCTGTTTCATTAATAAAACCAAGATGTAACACACTAGAGATATCTTCATGATTCAAAAAGAAATTGTACTCTGAAGAAATATTACCATGAGGGAAATAACAACATACATAATCCCATGTTGTTTTTGTTTCAGAATCCATCTGTCTTCTTCCATAAACCATTAATGGATGTTCCCAATCTTTAAACATTACAACAGAACCTATTGGAAGTAATTCTAACTCTAAATTTTGTCCCATCTTATTTCCCACCTCTTAAAATAGCTTTTTTTACAATAAAATACATAATAGAGAATAGTAAACAAGCTCCAATTGTACCGAAAGTTGCAATTGAAATTTTCCCTGCTAATGATTCATTTGGATCTAATGCATTAGGTAAAACTGTCCCAAAAATTGCAATGCAAGCTAATATAACCATAAAATATTTTAAAATTTTCACTTTCTTATTCATACTAATTTTCCCCTTTATTCTTTAATAGCAAATTCTCCACCAAATCCCCATAAACCTACACCAGGACCAAATGGTACATGGAATTTCACTCCACTTTTTCCAGCTTCTAAAGATCCCCCGACTGTCCCAAGTGACGCCGATCCTCCAATTTGTAATTTTTTATCAGAAAATGGAAGTGGGATTTTTATAGCACTCTCATATTTTACCAGAGTAGCTTCAGCTCCTATATGTAAATTCCCATTTTCTACATGAGCACCTAACTCTGCAGTAGCAAGTGCTACTTTAGCTTCAGCTCCTACTCCAAATCCTCTAATATTCTCTTGTTCTATTCCAGCTTGGGCTACTGTAAAACCAACCATAGGTCCAAAAGTTTGTTCCCTCTTGTTTTTATCTTTCACATCAAATCTATCATAAGTACGAGAACTTACAAACGGCTCGGCTTCAACTGTAAGACCTTTAATAAATAGACCACCATTTCCCTTTTCATCTACAAGTGACTTTTCATACTTTTCACCATTAATTACATTACCAATTCCTTTTACAACTACTCCAACTCCCGCTTCAACCGCTGACTTTGAATTCATCAAAAGTGAATCATTTTTAGAGTTTTTAGACGAATATTCCATATCAGCTTTTTCAAATTTCTCTGCTATACGAAGTAATTCATCTTCTATTTGCTTTATAATATTAAGAAAAGATTCATGTGCTTTATTCATTCTAGGTAGATCATTATAAAAACTTAAACTTGAAGCACCAATCCATCTCATTTGAAGATTTAATAATTCCCCTTGAATTTTCAAATGACGATCTGATTCTATATTACTAGCATATTTAAAATTCTTTGCAATTCTTCTCAATTCTTCCGGTCTAACTTGTATATTCCCCATGGATATCCCCCTACCCTAATAACACATTCAATAAATCTTATAACATAAACATTTAATTTTAATCATTAAAAATCCTACTCTTTCTTACTTTAATTGTTTCTAAAATATAGATAAGAACCCCTAAACCAAATATCTTTTCAGCATTAGAAATATTATTACCTAATTTAATAATAGGTACATTTAATCCGAATCTTTCGCTCCATTCCAAAGGCATATATCCTCTTTTACAGTTTATTAATATCCGGTTATCCATTGTACGAAAAGAAGTTTCGAAAAAATCAAATTCAACTTCTACTTCAGAAATTTTTATCTTTTTTTCATTCGTTAAAGCACCACGTACCATTCCAAATCCTTGTATCATATTTTCTTTAAACATCCCTACACAATTATAATTTGAATCATAAATAGCCCAATCATAATTTTCAACTTCACTATGAAAATATGCTAGAATTTCTCCATCACTTGCTTCCAATCCAAAAACTTGTTTATTTTTTAAAACAGGTAATGTTGAAGAAACCATCTTTGTTCCTGCTACATATATCCCATCAGGAGTATATAAGCCCAAATGTTTATTATTTTCAGGTAATTCTAATAAAATATAAGTATCGATATCCCAAAACTTCAAATCATTTTCAACTATATTTTCTTTTAATAAATCGCCTTTTCTTAGTTGCCAAAATCCAATACCAAAAACAACAAATGAAACTATAATAATAAAAATTACTGGTCCCCAATTAATATTACCTCGAGTATTATATATACCAATTAATCCATAAAGAAAGAGCCCAATTCCAATCAAACACTTAAACTTCCCCTTTTTTTTATAAAACTCAAATAATTCCACACAAACACCTCTATCAATTCATCTTAATACCCCAAATTACCTTTTAAGTATACCAAGGACAAAATATATAATCTAATATTTTTTTTATATAATTAAAAACAAACATAGTTACAGAAAGAAAATGCTTGTATGTTGATTTATACTACATTCCCTTATTCCTTGTATGCTATATTTCTATTCTTCTTTTTACTTAAACAAACTATTTGTTGCAACTTCTTATGAATGTGTAACTACAATTTTGCACTTCTCTTCTTTATATGCTAGGAACACTACCAAAGGATTTCCCTGTCCTCTGTAAAAAAACCTTACTTTTAATAAGTAAGGTTTTTTTATTTATTTATTTATTAGCGATATAAGCATTTTTATAAGTATAAACACCACCAAATTGATGCTTTTCAATTCCCTTTACGTAATCCTTTTGTACATAAGCTGAACCAATATGATACAGCGGCGCTACAGCTGCATCTTCTAATAATACCTGCTCAGCTTCTAGCAATGCTCCCCATCGTTTCTCTGGTTCTAGTACGAGATCAGTTTTCGCTTTCTTTATTAATTCATCGTAACGAGGATTGGAGTAACTCATTTTATTATTCGGATTACCCGTCGTAAATAGTTCTAAATAACTAATTGGGTCTTTATAGTCTGGTCCCCAATTTGCCATAGTTATATCGTAATCACCTGTTTGTTCTAACTGTAATTTTTGCTTAAATGGCTGTTGTTTAATTTGTATCGTTAATCCTTGTAAATTCTTTTCTAAATCACCTTTTATATATTCTGCCATACGTTTTGCGTTATCTTGTTCAAATGTTAAAAACTCGAAGTTTACTTGTTCTACTCCAAGCTCTTTTTTCGCTTCTTCCCAATTTTTTTTCGCACTTTGTACATCATATAAAGAAAGGTTTCCGTTTTCTTCCCTAAAATCTTTTCCCGTTTCTTCATTGATATGCCCAACTGGTACTAGCCCAGTTGCAGGTTTTGCTCCGTTATTAATAAAATGAGCAACGAAATCCTCTTTATTTAACGCGAATGAAATAGCCTGTCGCACTTTCTTATTTGCTAACGCACTATTTTTTTCATTAAAACGTAGCATAGCAATTGCAGGTTCGCTCGACATATGTAACTCCTTATCCCCTTTATACTTGTCTACAAATTGAGAATTAATAGGCACCCGGTCCAAATTACCAGCTTCGTATAAATTAACAGCGGTCATTGTATCCTTTACAATTTGAAAGTTTATCTCGTCTAATTTCACTTTCTTTTCATCCCAATATGTAGCATTTTTCTTTAATTGAAACTCTTGTTCATGCTTCCATTTCTCTAATACAAATGGCCCATTATATATGAGATTACTAGGTTCCAATGCATAATTCTTTCCTTGTTCTTTCAAAAATGATTCATGCTGTGGTAAGTAAATAGGTAGCGCTAACAACTGTAAAAAATACGGGATTGGCTGTTCAAGTTCCACTTCCAATTTATAATCATTTATAACTTTAACCCCAAGTTCAGCAAGAGGTACTGTTCCCTTATTTATCTCTTTTGCATTTTTCACGTAAAAAAGCATATACGCATATTGAGACGCTGTTTCAGGATTAATTGCACGTTTCCATGCAAACATAAAATCATTTGCTGTCACACTGTCTCCATTTGACCATTTTGCATCTTTACGCAAATCAAATGTATATTTTTTACCATCTTCACTTCTTTTAAACGATTTTGCTACCGCTGGAATAGGCTGATCTTGATTATCTAATACATACAACCCTTCAAATATGTTTTGCATAACGTGCGCTGACGTACCATCCATCGTTTTCGCGGTATCAAGAGAAGGAATCTCTTCTGATACTGTTACATTTAATACTTGTTTTTTTGACTCTGCATCACTTCTATTTTCCTTGTTATTACAAGCTGTTAATAATAAAGATGTAACAAGTGCCATTACCATTAAATGGCTCTTTTTTCGCTTCATGAGTTGTTCTCCTTAAATATAAAATATTATAAAGCGTTATATATTATAGCAGAAATATGAACAGAAAGATGCGACATTCTTTTGAATATTTATTCGTTCAAGAAAAAAGTGACCCTTTTAAAAAGGATCACTAAAGATTGAATGTATAATCTACGCTGTTCGCTCAAGTTTAAAAAACATCTCCTATTGTATACCTCCCTTTTTGCTTTAACTTTTCTTCTGTTTCATATAAATCCCCCCATAATTAACTTAATAGACATATAGGTACAGTTTGGTTGGGATATTTTTTTATCTCCATTAAGAAATGCCGCTTTTTTTTTGAAATTCAGGTCAAGTAGCAAGTGATATTTTACAAATCTTATACACTTAAGGATTTTGTAAGGATCAAGTAAGAAAAACGAGAACTTTGTTTCGTATAGTCAAAATATAAAGTGAAGAAAGAGAGATTAGGAGTTACTAGAGCCATTACGACAAAACCAGAACTGTTGGTTTTAGATGAACATATCAATGGTTTAGACGTTGTTACAACAGAACCTTAATTTATCATACCTATTTTTCACCATCACATATTGGAGGTTAAAACATGAATAAAAAAAAGAAAATACAAAAATCAATACTTTCCTTTACCCTGCTCTTTTCTTTAGGCATTTCATCTTTTCCGCTTACAACAGCTATTCACGCAAATACACATGAGGAACCATCTGTAGAAAAAAAACGAGTCTCTTTAACGGAGCGTACCTCATTATTTTTTGAATATCTCCAGCAAGATAAATATGCAGAGGCACTTCAGTTG
The DNA here is from genome assembly GCF_038005585.1 of Bacillus sp. FSL W8-0519. Lineage (NCBI taxonomy): Bacteria > Bacillati > Bacillota > Bacilli > Caryophanales > Bacillaceae > Bacillus > Bacillus sp. FSL W8-0519. The sequence goes on along the minus strand of NZ_JBBOTL010000001.1, from coordinate 1,833,807 downwards.
ACGTCTGCTGCTTTTCAATCCAAGTTTACAGCAAACACATTACAAAACTGGTGGACACAGAGTGGCTGGAGCGGTATAAAAAGCATGGGGCCCCCCGTGATAAAAGAACGAAACTTAGTCCATCAGACGGTGGAAATGCCAGCAGTTATCGAAGGAACTACCATACCGCTACTCCTTAAATTTACACCTGGCGGGAAAGTAGATGAAATTGGAGAAAGGCCTCCCAAGGAATCATATACCATCCCGCATCCTAGCTATGATCAACCTGACTCTTATCAAGAACGTGAAATCGTCATCGGAAATTCCACCTATCCGTTACCAGCGACATTAACGGTTCCGAAACATAAGCCTGGTGAAAAGCTACCCGTAGTTGTTCTTGTTCATGGTGCTGGCATCCATGATCGCGATAGCACATATATGGGAACAAAAATCTTACGCGATCTTGCGGTGGGCCTTTCATCCAACGGAATTGCAGTGTTGCGCTATGAAAAACGTACCTTAGAACACGCATTAAAGATGAGTGCAGAACCTGTTACGTTAGACCGTGATACTACAGATGATGCAATATATGCAGCAAAATCAGCAGCGCAGCAGGAAGGCATTGATCCAAATAATATTTTCATTCTTGGACATAGTCTAGGAGCTGGCGCAATGCCACGTATACTAAGCAAATCACCTTCTTCACTTGTTAGAGGAAGTATCTTACTCGCACCACCTGCACGCCCCTTGACTGACATTGCCATTGATCAGAATCAATACCTAGGGGCGTCAAAGGAAGTAATCGATGAACTAAAAAGACAGTTCGCTTTTATCCAAGACCCTACGTTCAATCCTGAGCATCCTCCAACTGGCTACAATTTGGGATCGCCTCATTTTATGTATGATGTTTCTAGGTGGCGTCCTGTTGAAGAGGCAAGATCACGAAAAGAACCTTTACTGATTCTGCAAGGAGCACGCGATTATCAAGTAACAGTAAAAAATGAATATATAAAATGGCAGGAAGGGCTTTCAAACCGCAGGAATGTTCAGTTCAATGAATACCCAAAATTGAATCATTTCTTCACAGAGGGTGATGGGGAATTAAGTCTTCCTAGTGAATATGAAATCCCTGCTAATATTCCTAAATACGTAATTCAGGACATTATTAAATGGGTCAACGCGACAAAAGAATAAGAAACATCAAAATCCTTTAAATAATCATTATGATGTAAAGGATTTTTGAAACTAATGATTTTATCTAAATTCTTAACTTCTTTTTATTAATAAAAAGGTTCAGACACAAAAACAGGATGTGGAGAAGACTTTCTCCACATCCTGAAAATACCTATCTTTGCAAACCTCGTTTATATCGACTTGCTTCAAATATAATACGCTCTTCATCTAACGTTTTACATTCGCCATTCCAAACGACATGTTTTCCGTTAATAATTACATCGCTTATATCTTTTCCACTAGCAGCATATACAAGATGCGATAATACTTCATCTGCTGGTTGTAAATGGGGCTTATTAGACGGATCAATTGTAATGAAATCAGCGCACTTTCCAACCTCAAGTGATCCTGTTTGTTTCATACCGATTACTTCAGCAGCTCCTTTAGTTGCAAGTGTAAGAGCTGTTTCAACCGGTAACGCTGTTGCATCTTGGTGAATACCTTTTTGTAGTAAAGTCGCTATGCGCATTTCTTCAAACATATCTAAATTATTGTTAGATGCAACACTATCTGTTGCAATTCCTACTTTCATCCCTGCTTCTAACATCGCTTTTACATTCGCTATACCAGACCCTAGTTTTAAATTACTATTCGGATTATGAGCTACTCGAACGTCATGTTCCGCTAAAAATGCACGCTCATTGTCATCTAATACTACACCGTGTGCAATCACTGTTGGTCGTTTAAACAATCCGCAACTTGCCGCATATTCTACTGGACGTTTTCCGTACTGCGCTTCAATATCACGTACTTCACGCTCTGTTTCCGAAAGGTGAATATGAACCATCGTTTGATTTTCTACTGCAATACGTGCACACTCTTCTAACAGTTCTGTACTGCATGTATATGGACTATGCGGTGCAACCATCGTAGTTAACATACCACTTTCGTTATAGTAACGCTTCACATATTTCTCAGCTTCTTCAATTGCTTTCTTTTCATCCTCTTTCGTTCCAAAGCTAAATAAAGTTCTTGAAACAGCAGCTCGCATCCCGCTCCTTGATACCGTTTCCATAATTGCATCTTGATCTACTCCAATTGGATTAAACATATCAGAGAATGATGTTGTACCACTTTTCACCATTTCAAGTAATCCTAGTTCCGTACTAGCAACCGCAAGTTCTGGAGTAAATTGACTTTCAAGTGGCCAAATTCTTGTCTCAAGCCACGGCTGTAATAACATATCATCACCAATACCTCTTAAGAGACTCATTACAACGTGTGTATGTGTATTGACAAGCCCTGGTAAAACCCATTTTCCTTTCATGTCAATTACTTCATCTACTTCAAAATCATTAGCGAATTCTCCGCTCTTCACATCTATAATTTGATCATTTTCTACAATGATATATCCATTTTCTATCACTTCATTTTGTTCATTCATCGTTACGATTGTAGCGTTTACATAAGTTGTTTTCAAAAGTATTTCCCCTTTCAACTCTATGAAGTTCCCTTTAATAAGTTACCACCATTATAGTAACTTATTAAAGATTAAGAGTCAAAAGATAATTTCAATTCTTTCGTTATCTTTTTCTTCAACATGCAATATTGTTTTTCATTTGTATCTGCAAATGCTTCTTCTCGATTTGATTCTATATCCATATAATTCAGTTTTTCATTAAATTGAGCCTCTGTAAAATCAAACCTCTGTCCATCTATAAAGTTATAAAAGTGCCACGCCTCTCTTACTTTTGTCTTTTTAATCTCTCCTCCGTATATGTCTTGAACGACCAAAGCCGTTACACCACACTGTCCCTTTGCTGGATTCTCAGTCGTCCACTTCGAACTTGTTTCAATCGACCACGATCTTATTAATGCTTCATATATTCTTTTTTCCTTTACATCATCCACTCTAATCTTCCCCTACTATTAATAGTTTTACACATCATATTTCAAAAGAGGCAGTAAACGATCCTTAAAGACCGTTGATGGTGTCTCTCCGATTAACTGTGCGCCCATTTTCAAGTAATATCCTTTTGCATTCGGATCACTATCAATCGTAAAACTTTTTAAGCCTAGTTCATTTGCTTTTTCTATTACATACTTCCACATTATTTTCCCGTAGCCTTTCCCTTTGTAACGAGGATGAATGTACAGGAAATCGAGAGCTTTATCATTACGTAAAAATGAGAAAAATCCAATCTTCGTATTATCGTTTTCAAAAACATATACAAAATTATTATTTATATACTCTTCTGTAATAGTTAAATCTTCCTTACAGGCAATTATGAATTCTTCACTATAATCCCACGTCGCTTTTGATTGTAGTGCGAGTTCACTTAATTCATTTGCTTCACTTAATAACGCTTCTCTTATCTTCATGATTCTTTCTCCTCACCTTCGATATGTAAACTATTAAAATGATTCGAAAAGTAATTAAAAAACCCTCTTATTTTCATAAATCTTTATTATAATCAGTACGGCCTGTAACAATGTATTTAAAGAAAAAAACGCCATCTTTGAAAGTTGGCGTTTTCTTCTTCTAAAATTTTTTTCAAACTCAATCTTTCGTTTTACTATTTCTAACGATAAACACCTATACAGTTTCTACTACCGCCTCAAGCATTGTTCCATTTTTAGCATAATTCGTATGCCAAGAAAAAGCTTTTTCTAAAACATGAGGAGTTTGTCCACCTCTCGTTTTAGCTTCTTCGTAATAAGCTCTTAGCTGATCACGATACATTGGATGTGCGCAATTCTCGATAATTAATTCCACTCTTTCTCTTGGGGCCAGTCCTCTTAGATCAACATACCCTTGTTCAGTGACGATAACATCTACATCGTGTTCCGTATGGTCCACATGTGAAACAAAAGGAACGATACTTGAAATGTTGCCACCTTTCGCAATCGATTTCGTAACAAAGATAGCTAGGCGAGCATTTCTCGCAAAATCACCAGAACCACCGATACCATTCATCATTTTTGTGCCTAAAACGTGAGTAGAGTTCACATTTCCGTATATATCTAATTCTAAAGCAGTATTAATCGAGATTAATCCGAGGCGACGAATGATTTCAGGATGATTAGAAATCTCTTGCGGGCGCATCATTAATTTGTCACGATATTTTTCAAAGTTGGAAAATACTTTTTGCATTTTCTCCTCAGAGAGTGTGATTGAACAGCATGAAGCAAAATTGACTTTTCCAGCATCCATAAGATCAAAGACCGCATCTTGTAAAACTTCAGAATACACTTCTAAATCTTCAAACTCCGAATCTAACATTCCATGAAGAACAGCATTAGCCACTGAGCCAATTCCTGATTGTAACGGTGCTAAACGATTTGTTAATCGGCCTACTTCGACTTCTTTTCGAAGGAACTCTATTAAATGCTGTGCCATAATAACAGTTTCTTCATCCGGAGGAACAATTGTCGATGGTGAGTCTAATTGGTTCGTAAACACAATCCCTTTCACCTTTTCAACATCGATTGGAATGCCAATCGTTCCAATTCGATCATCCGTTTTCACAATTGGAATTGGAAGTCTTTCTCCTTGTTTACCTGGTTCATATAAATCATGCAGTCCTTCTAACTGCGTGGATTGAGCCATATTCATTTCAATAATAATGGACTTAGCATTTAAAGAAAACGCTAAAGAATTTCCTATTGAAGTTGTTGGAATAATCATGCCATCTTCAGTAATCGCAACCGCTTCCAAAATAGCAAAATCTACATCCATAACGTCAGCGCGAAGTAACTCTGATGTATGAGATAAGTGCTGGTCCACAAATAAAAAATCTCCGTTATTAATTCCTTTTCGCATAGTCGCATCAGCTTGGAAAGGCAATCTTTTCCCTAAAATTCCTGCTTCCGCAAATAATTTATCTACATCAGAACCTAAAGAGGCACCAGTATAAACATTTACTTTAAAAGATGTATCATTCTTAACTCGGTTTACAAGCGCAAATGGGACTGCTTTTACATCACCTGCACGTGTAAACCCACTTAAGCCTAAAGTCATTCCACTTTCAATCCATGAAGCTGCTTCTTCAGGTGTAACTACGCGATCTTTCAGACGTTCATCCCTAATTCTATTCAAATTATTCTCCATATGTAATCCCTCTCCCTATGAATATTCATAATTATTTTACACTTTAACAGTATCTAAATAGGGATTTCAGTATACAATGGCAAAAATTCAGACAAAACAGCGAATCTAGTCTCTAAAGCAGAATAATTTAGAATCCTAGAAGTTTACGAAAATAACTAGCGTATGATTGACTAACTGGAACCCTCTCTCCATTATCCATAGAAAGTAAAAAAGTAGAATGCGTATCAGGATAAATCGCTTGAATATGATTCACATTTACAATAAAGGAACGGTGGCATCTAATAAATGAATCTTTCGGAAGTAAGTATTCGAATTCTTGTAACGAGTATTTATGTGTCCCTGTTAACTCTTCTGCATTTACATACGTCTTTTTATCTTTCGCCTCTAAATACATGACTTTTGAAAAAGGAACCGGAATCCAGCCGTCCGTTGTTTTTAAAGTAACGACTGATTTTCCGTCCGTTAAAGCTGGATAAATGGCTGTCACGCAACCTTCAAGCTTTCCATTGTTTGAGAATGGTACGGCCATACCATGATAAGGAATACCAAAAACATCCCGATTCATAAACTCAGAGGTTTTTTGGTTTGTCACCATTGCTTTATGAGCAATCGTTCCTTCCTTTATAGGATCACCGACACTAATCTTTAAATCAATTCGTTTACTTGGCCGATAGTATATATATTCTTTCGTATTCGATACAGCAATTGAAATTTCATCTGAAAATAATTCCCCAACAACATCTAATAGTAAACCTAATGTTTTATCTTCCATTCTATTAACACCTCATTCACTATTATACTACTATTATGAATGGCCTCTGTTGCTTTATAAAAAGTTTGATTATTAATTTTATACATTTATCTCCTCATTTGCACAAGGCTTTCTATTTATTTAATTATATAGAATATAACCTACCTTCAAATATGTAAAAATGACATGAACACTACATCAGTAAATACTTGCAACACCTACAAACAAAAAGTCCAAACTATAAACAGTCTGGACTTAGCTTTCATTCTCATTTATTATGTTCTTCTAACCACGAAATCAAATCTTGAAATACTTCTTCTCTATTCACTTCATGGAACATTTCATGTCTTCCATTTTCATATAGACGCAGCGTTACATCTTTTACGCCACATTTTTTATAATTTTCATATACTTCTTTTACACCTTTTCCCATATCTCCAACAGGATCACGATCTCCTGAAAAAATATGTATTGGAAGGTTTTGCGGTGTTTTCTTAAACTCTTCTAGTTTATTTACTTCTAACACACCAGAAAATAATTCTCGATAAAAACTAGTCGTACAAATGAATCCACATAATGGATCCGCAATATATTTATCTACTTGACTGTTATCTGAAGATAACCAATCAAATTTTGTGCGATTTGGTTTAAAGTGCGAATTGAAATTTCCGAAAGATAAAAAGTTTAGCATCGGACTTTTCGTTTTTGCCCCGCGTAATTTCATCTCAATTGTCGCTACTCTATGACCAATGACTCCTAAGAACCCTGGGTTTCCACCAGTTCCTGAAATAAGGAATCCATCATATAGTTCGCCTCTAAGTTGCACAGCTCGTCTTGATAGGAAAGATCCCATACTATGGCCAAGTAAAAATAATGGACATGACTGCTCTTCTTTTATCATTTCCGAAACAAAGATCACATCAGACACAACCTGATTCCACCCTATATCCGGTTCAAAATGACCATAGTCTTCTTCTCTTTTTACTGTTTTCCCATGGCCTTTATGATCATGCGCATAAACACCATACCCTGCTTCTAATAAAGCATCAATAAAATCTGTATAAACACCTGCATGTTCTGTCATACCATGTGCAATTTGAATAATCCCTTTCGGTTCACATTCTGGTAACCACTTGCGTAAATAAATTTCTGATTCATCCAATGCCGTAACGAAACTTTCCTGTACGTTCATTTCGTCAGCCCCCAACTCTATTATGTATCTCAAAAATGAATATCTATTCATTATTCTTATTATGTATTATATGCAATTGCTTTCATTATGACAAATACCTACCTTTTCCGATTAGCTGTCAAACTATTTATGTTGACGAAACGTCTATAAAATTATATAGTTACTTACATAAAGTAACTATATGGTTTTAGGAGGTTTTTACTATGATGCCATCACTATTTTTAGCACATGGTTCACCAATGCTCGCTATTCAAGATACAGATTATACAAGTTTTTTAAAAACACTTGGAGAAACATATAAACCGAAAGCAATTGTTATTTTCACTGCTCACTGGGAAAGTGAAGTATTAACGATTTCCTCATCAGATAACGAATATGAAACAATTTATGATTTTGGAGGTTTTCCTCCAGAGTTATATGAAATTAAATATCGTGCAAAAGGTTCTTCTAGCATTGCATCCATGTTAGAAACAAAATTTAAAAACAAAGGTATTCCAGTTCATCATAATATGACGAGAGGTTTAGATCACGGCTCATGGACACTATTGCACCGTATGTATCCAGAAGCAAATATTCCTGTCATACAAATATCAGTAAATCCATTCCTTTCTGCAAAAGAACAATTTAAGATTGGAGAAGCATTAAAAGGACTTGGACAAGAAGATATTTTAGTAATCGGTAGCGGTGTTACCGTTCATAACTTACGAGCACTGAAATGGAATCAAACTACACCCGAACAATGGGCAATTGAATTTGATGATTGGATTATAAAACATATGCAGACTAACGATAAAGATGCGTTGTTTAATTGGGAAAACAATGCGCCTCATGCACAATTAGCAGTACCAAGAGCAGAGCATTTTGTTCCTTTATTTATCGCTATGGGAAGTGGTGAAAATAGCGGTGAAGTCATTCACCGTAGTTACGAGCTTGGTACATTAAGTTATCTTTGTCTCCAATTTTAAAGAAAAAAGGATGAAGCAATCATTGCTTCATCCTTTTTTCTTTCACTTAGTTAACTAACTTCCAAATGTCGTTTCTCTGATACCTCTTCGTTCTTATTATGAAAATAAACCCAAATACACGCAATAAACAATAGTGATGATGTAGAGAAGAAAACATATTGAAACCCTGCATGTGCTGCAATTTGTCCACCAAGTACTGGTCCAATCATATTTCCTAAAAACTGAAACGATTGATTATATCCAAATATTCGTCCCGTTACATGAGTTGGTGTATGTTGTTTTAGTAGAGTTTGTACGGAAGGTAATAATCCTGCTTGTGCAATACCTAATAAAAATCTAAGAATTAATAGTTGCCAAGCTGAGGTTACAAATGCTTGCGGGATAAAAATAATTCCTGCAGCAAACAACGCTACAACTAACGTTTTTTGAGGACCGATATGATCTGATAATCGTCCTAATCTTGGTGCTGCCAAAATAACAGCTAATCCTGTCGCTGACATAACGGCGCCTGCAATTGTTTCAATATGCGCTGTTTGAGGACCAACTAAATTTTTCACGTACAATGTAACAATTGGCTGAACAGACATATTAGCAAGTTGAATAATAAATGTTGTTACAAACAAACTAATAATCAAATGTTTAGCTGGAACCATCGTCCATACTTTTTTCGTTTGTACTTTTTTTGCTTGAGCAGAGTGATTTTCTTCATGTAGAAAGAAAAAAACGATGAGAAAGGAAAGGAATAAAAAAGCTCCTGTAACAAGAAAAACATGACGCATTCCAATTAACTCAGATAAATAACCTCCAAGTAACGGTCCAAGTAAAGAACCGCTCACGCCACCAGTTGAAATTGTGGAGATCGCCCAACCTGAATGCTCTTGCGGAGTTTCTGCTGCAATAAATGTCATTGCTGTTGAAAGGAAACCAGATACTGCTCCCATCAAAAATCTTAGTGCGACTAGTTGATATACATCCGTTACAAACCCCATAAGCGTCATAATAATCGCCATACCAAGGCTAGCACGAATTAGCATCAATTTCCGTCCATGTATATCACCAAGCTTTCCCCATATTGGTGATACGATCGCACCCATTAAAAATGTTACACCAAATGCAAGTCCCGACCACTGTGCAATACTAGAAGTGCCAGTCACCCCTAATTCCTCAATATAAAAAGATAAAAAAGGAATTACTAAACTCATACCGGCTGCAGTGGTAAAACAACCTAGCCAACAAATCATTAAATTTCGTTTCCAGCTGGCCATTTTCACACCTTCTTTCTTTAGATACCCATTCTACACCCTTTCTTATAAAAAGTTTAGTAATTTGCTTTATTTGTAAGATTTACTACAAAACCCGCTATTTTCTAATAAAAATCACTACATTCCCACATTTTTTTCATAATAAAACCAACTCCACCTAAATGAAGTTGGTTAATAATCCATGATCGGTATTAAACGTGCATTACAACATCTCTCATAAAACTCAATTGGGCCCGCTTGCCCAATAATTGCATATTCATAACCCTCTTGCTTCATACTATGTAGACTACAATGTAACAATTGCTTCCCTACACCTTTCACACGATTTTGTTTCGCCGTGCCCATTGGACCAAACAATCCTTTCTTTCCTCTCACTACGTCATAACAAGCGAAACCTACTATCACTTCTTCTTGCTCTGCTATATAAATAGGTAAGTTTTCTTTATATGTACGAAATCCATACTCTATCGAATGTAACCACCGTTCACCAAATTCTGCTTCAACAAAAATTGCTAATTGTTCAAAATCAGAAGCGTTAGCCTTTCTAACAGTACAAGTTAAATCATTATAAATAGGAACAAAACTTTTTAAATCGACTGCTAAATCTCTTGGCTCAGCTATAATACGTAATATATCTCTTTGCATCTGTGCATTTTCAATAACTGGATTTACACGAAATAATGCATATATAACATGTCCTTCATTAATTATTACTTGCTGAAAACGTTCCATACGTTTTTTCGCTATTTGTAAAATTTCTAGCGTCTTATGGGATAATTTATATTGTCCTATTTTTTTATAATCTTGATCCGTTAAATCATATTGTTTTCGTAATGAAAATTTTTCTGAAAAATCCGTACCCATATTACGGAACAAATACATATACAACTCGCCACAAACGCCAGTACCTTCTTTACACATGCCAATAAATAAATGAACTGGTTGAATGATATTACATTCTGCCTCTTCTGCTGCAATCTCCAATATGTTATGCACACGTTTTGTAAATTGAAACTCCTCCATATGTATTTCCATCCTCTACTAATTTACTAACAAACCGTAACCATAAATAATTGAAACAATTACACCCACTACCAATATACCTGGAAGTAAATTTGCCACCTTGATTTTAATAATACTAAGCAAGTTCAATCCAATAGCGGCTATCATAATACCACCTGTAGCTGTCATTTCTACTATAAATTGATTCATTAATTCCTTCGGGACCAAACTATTAATTTGTGTTGCAAAAATTGCAATACCACCCTCATATAAAATAACGGGAATCGCTGAAAATACTACGCCAATTCCTAAAGTTGTCGTTAATATAATAGAAATGAATCCATCGATAATTGCCTTTGTAAATAAAATATCATGATTTCCGCGAATTCCACTGTCGAGTGCACCAAGTATCCCCATCGCGCCAATTGCAAATATTAAAGTAGCTGTTACAAAACCTTCTGATATGCTCCCTTTCCCTTTCGATCCAACTTTATTTTCTAGCCAATCTCCTAACTGTTTTAACTTTCCCTCTAATTGTAACCATTCCCCGATGACGGTACCAATTACTAAACTTAGTATGACAACAAGAAAATTTTCACTTTTCAATGCCATTTGAAGTCCAAGTACAGTAACCGCTAAACCGATTGCATGCATAATTGTTCCCTTCATACTTTCTGGTATTCTACTAAATAATTTACCTAGTAAAGTACCAAATATAATGCAAATCCCATTTACAACTGCTCCTAATATAACCATTTCTCATTCTTCACCCTTCGAATTCTTTATTTCTATATTTTGGTTTATTCATTGATTTACAGGTTATCTATATGTTAACTTAATATTGAGAATATTAACAAATGTTTTTTTCAATACATAAACCGCATTTTTTATATCTGTACATAAACCAATTACTTTTTATAGACTCATTGCTAATTTAATTGCGGGATAAACTCAAAAGGGAAGGTATTTATGAAAACTTTACTAAAACGATTTTTGTTAATAGCCTTTTGCATTACGCCAATTGTTGTATTAATTAACCACTCTTTTACTTCAAAAGCGAAAGACAAACCCGATTTCCAAAACAAATCTAGCAAAACTGCTTCAACGAGAGAAAAGAAAATAGAAGACCCAGAAATTACCCTCACCTTTTCTGGTGATACAATGTTTGATTGGCAATTACGTCCGGTAATCGAAAAAAACGGGGCTGATTATCCATTCCAGCATGTAAAAGAAGAAATAACAAAAGCTGATATTTCTTTCGTTAATTTAGAGTCTGCATTTACAACGAGAGAAAAAAAAGCTCCTGGACAACTGTTTTGGATTAAAAGTGATCCATCCACGCTTCAAGCTATAAAAAACACCGGTTATGACATCGTAAATATCGGGAATAATCATACACTTGATTACGGACAAGAGGGATTACTAGATACAATCTCTTACGTAGAAAAATCAAAGTTCCCTTACATTGGAGCCGGAAAAAATGCAAAAGACGCATATACTGCACGAGAAATGACTGTAAAAGGAAAAAAATTCAAATTCCTTTCATTCGTCCGATTTATGCCTGATTTTACTTGGGTAGCTGATGACAATAAACCTGGCGTTGCGAACGGGTATGATTTAAATCTTGTAACAAAAACAATTAAAGAGCAAAAGAAAGATGCAGACTATTTAATTGTCTATATGCATTGGGGTGTCGAAAAATCAAATCGTCCGGTAGATTATCAAAAACAATATGTAAATAAAATGGTTACAGCAGGAGCCGACGCGATTGTCGGAAGTCATCCACATTGGTTACAAGGGTTTGAATATTATAATAACGTTCCTGTCGCTTACTCATTAGGAAACTTTTTATTCCCAAGTTATGTGAACGGAAAAAGTGCTGAAACTGGTGTATTAACTTTAACTTTTAAAGGAAAGGATGTCCAAATGTCATTCAATCCTTATATCATCCGTAACAACCAAGTTTCCCCTGTGAATGAGGAGGAAAAGAGAAAAGCTCTACAATATTTACAAGAAGTTTCAAGCGATGTAGAAATTGATGATGCAGGGAAAATAAAAAACAGACGAAACTAAACAGCGCATAATCTATTTTCCTGTAATATACATTAAAGAATAGGTGATGAACATGCTAAAAGATTTATTAGAAAATGTAAGTTTGTTAGAGAATATTTATAAAATGTCTATAGCCGTTCTACTTTTATGTTCACTTTTCTCTGTTAGACTTCTAAAAAAAATAAAACGGGAACGAAAACTTACTACCTTTGAATTTACTATGTATGTAATCATTCGTATTGCGATCCTCTTTTGGTTAGCTAGCTTTATTCTTCTTGAATTTAATGAATATCTAGTTTAACTATAAAAAAGATAGAACAAGCATTATATTTCCCCGCTTGTATCTATCTTTTTTATTTGGGTGCTAACTCTTTCCTTCTATTAAATAAGCAAATCAAACAAAACAGGATTTTTATTAAGCTCCATAAATTGAATGTTATTTTCTTTAAAACGGGTAATTAACTGCTCGTAATCTTCTTTATGTTTTAATTCTACTCCGACTAATGCTGGACCATTTTCCTTATTATGTTTCTTAATATACTCAAAGCGAGTAATATCATCTTCTGGCCCTAATCCTTTATCAAGAAATTCTCTTAACGCACCTGAACGCTGTGGGAATTCAATGATGAAATAATGCTTTAATCCTTCATAAATGAGAGATCGTTCTTTCATTTCTTGCATTCTATCAATATCATTATTTCCACCACTTAGCGTACAAACAACTGTTTTACCTTTTATTTCATCTCTATATAAATCAAGCGCTGCAATAGAGAGTGCACCAGCTGGTTCAGCTACAATCGCATTTTTCTTATACAGTTCTAAAATCGTCGTACAAACCTTTCCCTCTGGTACTAAAACAATGTCATCAATTACATCTTTACAAGTTTCAAATGTTAACTTTCCTACCTTTTTAACCGCTGCCCCATCAACAAAACTATCTATTTTCTCCAATGCGACATTATCATTTTGAAGAAAAGCCTCTTTCATAGATGCAGCTCCCATTGGCTCTACCCCAATGACCTGTGTAGCAGGACTAACACCTTTCACATATGTACCAACACCTGATGCTAATCCACCACCACCAATTGCTGTAAAGATATAATCAACCGGTTTCTCCATATCATGCATAATTTCAACTGCCACTGTCCCTTGACCAGCAACTACGTACGGATCATCAAACGGATGAACAAATGTCATTCTATTTTCTTCACAATAACGCTGTGCTTCTTGGAAAGAGCTATCAAATGTATCACCAACTAATACAATTTCCGCAAAATCACCACCGAAAAATTGTACTTGTGACACTTTTTGTTTAGGTGTCGTCGTCGGCATGAAAATTTTTGACGGAATCTTCAATAAATTACACGTATAAGCTACTCCTTGCGCATGATTACCAGCACTTGCACAAACAACACCGTTTTGTAATTGTACTTTCGGTAAACTTTGAATTAGATTATACGCACCACGAATTTTGAAAGAGCGAATTAATTGTAAGTCTTCTCGTTTTACATAAACGTCACAATCATATTTCTCAGATAAAACTGTATCACGTTGTAACGGTGTTTTAATAACGATATCCTTCATGCAATTATGAGCCATTAAGATATCTTCAATTTTCACTCTCTCCTTTACCTTTTGCACCATTTCATATCATCCTTATCTCTTTTATATTGGCTCAATCAAAATTTGGGACTTTTAGGACTGCACCTGTATTCGCCGACGTTACCATCTGTGCGTAGCGCCCAAGCCATCCCGTTTTCACTTTCGGTTCTGGTCGTTTCCATTCTTTTTTACGCTTATCTAATTCTTCATCACTAATTCTTACTTCTAACAACCTTTCCTCAACATCGATACAAACGATATCCCCTTGTTCAAGAAGTGCAATCGTTCCGCCCGCAGCTGCTTCTGGCGAAATATGCCCTACTGAAATACCACGTGAAGCACCAGAGAAACGACCATCGGTTAACAACGCAACATCTGCACCTAATCCCATGCCAGCAATCGCTGACGTTGGTGCTAACATTTCCGGCATACCAGGACCGCCTCTTGGTCCTTCATAACGAATAACAACTACATCTCCTTTTTTAACCTTCCCAAGCATAATGCCGGCAAGCGCCTCATCTTGTGAATTAAAAATAACACAAGGTCCTTCAAATCGTTTTACTTCAGTTGCCCCGCTTTTAATAACTGCTCCATCTTTCGCAAGGTTTCCTTTTAATATACGTAATCCACCTTCTTCACTATGAGGATTTTCAAGAGAATGAATCACTTCCTTATCTTTAATCTCTGCATGAGCAATATTTTCTCTTAATGTTTGCCCCGTAGCAGTAATACGATCTAAATGAAGTACCCCTTCTTTTCGGCTCATCTCTTTCAAAATTGCACTAATCCCGCCCGCGCGATCAATATCTTCCATATGCCAATTAGAAGCAGGGCTTACTTTACATAAATGTGGTACACGCCTTGAAACAGCATCAATACGGCTCATATCATAATCTAGTCCTGCCTCATGTGCGAGTGCTAATGTATGTAACACTGTATTTGTTGAACCGCCCATCGCCATATCAAGCGCGAACGCATCATCAATTGCTTCTTCTGTTACGATGTCTCTCGGTTTAATATCTCTTTCAATTAAAATCTTTAATTTCTCTGCTGCTTGTTTAATTAATTCCTCACGTCTTGGATCAATAGCTAAAATACTACCGTTACCAGGAAGAGCTAAGCCTAATACTTCACATAAACAGTTCATAGAGTTCGCTGTAAACATACCGGAACAAGAACCACAAGATGGACAGCCATGATCTTCAATATCTTTTAATTCTTCTTCTGAAATTTTCCCAGATTGATAAGCTCCTACTCCTTCAAAAACGGAACTCAGATCAACAACTTCTCCTTTAGATGTTTTTCCTGCTGCCATCGGGCCGCCCGAAACAAACACAGTCGGAATATTAATACGTAGTGCAGCCATCATCATACCAGGTGTGATTTTGTCACAGTTTGGAATACAAATCATGCCATCAAACCAGTGTGCATTTACAACCGTTTCTACTGAATCTGCAATGATTTCTCGACTCGGAAGCGAATAGCGCATACCGATATGCCCCATCGCAATACCGTCATCTACTCCAATTGTATTAAATTCAAATGGAACCATGCCTGCTGCACGTACTGCTTCTTTAACAAGTTTCCCAAACTCATTTAAGTGCTTATGACCTGGAATAATTTCAATAAAAGAATTACAAATAGCTATAAACGGTTTATCAAAATCTTCATCTTTCAAACCAGTTGCTTTTAATAAACTACGATGCGGCGCTTTATCAAAACCTTTTTTAATCATGTCACTTCTCATCTTGTCAAATCCCCTCTTACGTATTTTTCACTTACAATCTATTACTCTATTTCTTTACTAATTCTTTCGGTGCATGAATCCAGCTCATCATTTCACGAAGCTCTGCTCCTACTTTTTCTAACTGATGATTTTGCTCTGCTTTTTTCATCGCATTATACGTTGGACGCCCAGCTTGGTTTTCTAAAATCCATTTCTTCGCGAATTCACCTTGCTGAATTTCTGTAAGTACTCGTTTCATTTCTTTCTTCGTTTCATCTGTAACAATTCTCGATCCTGTTACATAATCTCCGAACTCTGCCGTATCGGAAATAGAATGTCGCATGTTCGTTAAACCACCTTCGTACATTAAATCAACAATTAACTTTAATTCATGTAAACATTCGAAGTATGCAATTTCAGGACGATATCCGCCTTCTGTTAACGTTTCAAAACCAGCTTTCACAAGTGCAGTTACACCTCCGCAAAGTACCGCTTGCTCACCAAACAAATCCGTCTCTGTTTCTTCTTGGAATGTCGTTTCAATTACACCTGCACGTGTACAACCTACACCTTTTGCATAAGCAAGTGCTACATGTAACGCTGTGCCTGTTGCATCTTGATGTACTGCGACTAATGCTGGAACACCATTTCCTTCTTGAAATACACGGTGAACGAGATGACCTGGACTTTTTGGCGCAACCATCGCTACATCTACGTAACTTGGCGGATTAATTTGGCCGAAGTGAATGTTAAATCCATGTGAAAAAAGTAACATTTGTCCTTCACGAAGATTCTCTTCTACCTCTGCTTTATACACATGAGCTTGCTGTTCATCTGGCAGTAACATTTGTACAACTTGCGCGGTTCGAACTGCTTCTGAAACAGACATTACTTCAAATCCATCTGCTTTTGCTACTTCAAAAGACTTACCAGGCCGAACACCAACTACAACTTCCACACCAGAATCGCGTAAATTTTGCGCCTGTGCATGACCTTGAGACCCATAGCCAATTACCGCAACTGTTTTCCCTTTTAATAACTCTACATTTGCATCTTGCTCATAATATGTTTTCATACTCCATACACTCCTTATAATTTGTTTACTTGCAGTACATTGATTAACTTTTTCAACTGACCGACGAGTAATGTTGCTTCTTGTTCTGTACAAACTGCCGTTAACTCCATTTCACTTTCATTTAAATTTAATGAAGAAATATAATAACCACGCCGAGCAAAAATTCCACTTATGCGTAATAAGACATTTGGATCGTTATCGATAACTAATGAAAAAGTATGACTCATTCTTCCCACCTCTTCATAATCATTTCGTTATTCCCTTTATTTGGTGGAACCATCGGAAATACGTTTTCACCTTCTTCTACACAAAAATCAACTACGACAGGTCCTTCATGAGCAAATGCTTCTAACATCACTTGTTTCGCCTCGGTTGAATTTATCGCTCTTAATCCTTTCACTCCATAAGCTTCTGCCACTTTCACAAAATCTGGCGATCCAATTTTCGACTCTGATAATCGATTTTCATAAAACATTTCTTGCCATTGCCTTACCATCCCTAAAAATTTATTGTTTATAATAAATACTTTTACAGGGATGTTATTTTCAGCAATTGTTTGTAGTTCTTGAATATTCATTTGAAAAGAAGCATCACCTGCAATACAAATAACGAGTTCTTCTTCTTTTGCAAGCTGAGCACCAACTGCCGCCGGGAAGCCAAATCCCATCGTTCCTAATCCACCTGATGTTAGAAAAGTCCGCGGGTTTTTCGCTTTATAAAAATGCGCAGCCCACATTTGATGCTGTCCTACTTCTGTCGTAACAATCGCTTCACCATTCGTTAATTCACTTACTAAGCTAATAACATGCTGTGGTTTTAACTCACTTTCTTTTTGAATATAGGAAAGAGGGTATTCCGCTTTCCATTCCTCGGTTTTCGTAAGCCATTCATCTGTCTGTGTACAAATTGGCATATGTAACAACATGTGTAACGCTTTTTTTACATCTCCAACAACTGGATACTTTACCGCTACATTTTTTTGAAACTCCGAAGGATCTATATCAATATGTACCTTTTTCGAATGCGGAGAAAAGAGTTCTAATTTTCCTGTTACACGATCATCGAAGCGAACACCTAAAGCAAGTAATAAGTCACATTCTGTTACTGCCATGTTTGCAGCGTACGTTCCATGCATACCGAGCATTCCTAAAAATAATGGATCTCCCGGCGGATATGCACCTAGTCCCATTAAAGTTGACACGACTGGAATACGATTTTCTCTTGCAAATTTGATCAGTTCATCAGATCCATCTGAATGAATGACACCTCCTCCAATATAAAGAAGTGGACGTTTCGCTTTTGAAATTTCTTTCGCTACCTCTCTAAGTTTCATGCTGTCTGGTACGAGTTCTGGTTTGTACCCCGGAATATCAACTTCTTCATTAAAGAAACTGGTGACTTTTGCATTTTGAACATCTTTTGGAATATCAATTAATACCGGCCCCGGCCGCCCGCTTTCGGCGATGTAAAAAGCTTCTTGTACAATGCGCGATAAATGATTCACATCACGAACTTGGTAATTATGCTTTGTAACAGGTACTGTAATTCCAACAACATCTGCTTCTTGAAATCCGTCTTTACCAATTAATGACTTTGCAACTTGCCCTGTAATGACAACTAAAGGAATCGAATCCATATAAGCATCTGCTAAGCCCGTAACTAAATTTGTCGCCCCTGGGCCAGAGGTAGCAAAGACTACCCCGACCTTTCCAGAAGCTCTCGCATATCCTTCTG
This sequence comes from Bacillus sp. FSL W8-0519, assembly GCF_038005585.1. Lineage (NCBI taxonomy): Bacteria > Bacillati > Bacillota > Bacilli > Caryophanales > Bacillaceae > Bacillus > Bacillus sp. FSL W8-0519. Next base: position 1,815,183 of record NZ_JBBOTL010000001.1, on the reverse strand, counting down.
CCGCATGAATAGCAGCTTGTTCATGACGAGTTAAAATGTGCTTTAAACCACTTCCGTATAACGCATCGTACACTGGCAAAATCGCTCCGCCCGGATAACCGAAAACAGTCGTTACGCCTAAATTCTTCAAGCATTGAATAACGTGTCCAGCTCCTGTCACATCTTCACACTGTAATTTCTCATATGTTGTATACTGTTGCTCCATTTTAATTAACTCCTCTCCCTACCTACAGTAAGCTTTCCGCCAATCCTGGAACACGTACTCCTCTTTCCCTCGTTAACTTTTTAAATTCCTCTGTCAATTGTTTCGTTACACTTCCTGGTTTCCCATCTCCAATTTCTCTTGAATCAACTTTTACAACAGGAATTAATTCTGCTGCCGTTCCCGTTAAAAATACTTCATCTGCTACATATACGTCATGGCGAGTAAATGGCCTTTCCTCACATGGAATATGAAGTCGCTCACATAGCTCAATAACACTATTTCTTGTAATACCTTCTAATGCTCCTAAATAGGATGGCGGGGTTAATACTTTTCCATCTTTCACAACGAAAACATTATCTCCAGATCCTTCACAAACATATCCTTGTTGATTTAACATAAGAGCCTCTAGCACTCCTGCTTGTGCCGCTTCAATTTTTACAAGTACGTTATTTAAGTAGTTCATTGACTTAATACGTGGGTCTAAAGCATCTGGCGTATTACGTCTTGATGCAACAGATACAACGCTTAATCCATTATCGTAAAATTCCTGTGGGAATAACTTTAATTGTTCTGCAATGATAATAACGCTCGGTTTCACACAACTTCTCGGATCGAGCCCTAAGTCCCCTTTTCCTCTTGAAACAATTAACCGAATATAAGCATCTGCATACTCATTTTTTTGAAGTGTCTGTAAAACTGCTTCTTCCATTTCGTCAACCGTCAGCGGGATTGTAAGTAAAATAGATTTTGCCGATTCATATAATCGTTTTACATGTTCTTTTAAACAAAATACATTTCCACCGTAACTACGAATCCCTTCAAATACACCGTCTCCGTATAAAAAACCATGATCATATACTGAAACAACTGCCTTTTCTTTTTCTACAAATTCCCCATTCATATAAATGTACTGATTTCCCATCTCACATCGCTCCTCTTTTTTTCTCTCTATTTTTGCAATCTATTTCTATATCGATTGCTGAGATGAGTATTTTTAACAGAATATTCAGTATATAAACTTTAAAAATATACTCGTCTCAACAATCGATTACATACATACTTATAGCAATCCATTGCTGAGACGAGGGAATCGTGGTACCACTCAGCTTCCTTACACTTCTCACGAAATGTAAGCTCTGCAAGTCCAATTAGACTTTTGTTTTTCTATCGGAAACAACCCCGCTACTTTTTACTAGTTTTCAAAAGTAGTGCTCCGAGGTGATCTTCAATGATGACATTGTTACCACCCTCACAGCATCTGGGTAGCTCTCTGAAACAATTTTTATCATTTACTCTCCTCTTCTACGCATTCTCTTATTTTTAAAAATAAAAACTCTCGCCTCAGCAATCAACTACTACAATTTAGTAGCTTTGATTGCTGAGGCGAGAGTTTCGCGTTACCACTCAGCTTCCTTATACTTCTCACGAAATATAAGCTCTGTAGGTCCAATTAGACCCCCGTCCTTTTACCGGAGACGATGCCGTCGCCCTCTACTCAGTTTCCCTTTCGCAAGCGATGCTCCGAGGTGATCTTCAATGACTCGATTGTTACTACTCTCACAGCCTTGGAGTAGCTCTCTGAAACGATCATAATCATCTACTTTCCTCTTCTTTGCATATACAACATATAAAGTTAGAAAATTCTTAATTAACTTTCATTTGTTAAACGTATTATAGGACGTTGTTCTTTTCATTGTCAACATGTTTTTTTGATTTTTTTTAATACTACATATATTTTCGAATCTTTTTTATTGCGCAATAAAACTTTTTATATAATACTATATAAAACATATATATTTAGGAGGATTACAACAATGTCCGAAATAACATACGAACTCGCAACCTTCGCAGGCGGTTGCTTTTGGTGCATGGTAAAGCCGTTTGATGAACTTCCTGGTATTCATAAAGTACTTTCTGGCTATGCAGGTGGTCATGTAGAAAACCCAACATATGAACAAGTAAAAGCGGGTACATCTGGTCATTTAGAAGTTGTACAAATTACATTTGATCCTTCTATTTTCCCATATGAAAAATTACTGGATTTATATTGGCCACAAATCGATCCAACTGATGATGGCGGACAATTTTTTGACCGTGGTCCATCTTATCGCACCGCTATTTTTTATCATAATGAAATGCAAAAAGAACTTGCTGAAAAATCAAAACAAACTCTTGCGGAAAGCGGTATGTTTAAAGAGCCAATCGTAACTGAAATTCGCCCGGCTGCACCTTTTTATGAGGCTGAAGAATACCATCAACATTTCTATAAAAAAAATCCAGAGAAATATGCTACTGAGCAAAAAGAATCTGGCCGTGCAGATTTTATAAAAGAAAATTGGCAAAAAAAATAATAAAAATGCATCGTACCTTTTAAGTACGATGCATTTTTATCTTTGAAAAAAGTACCATACAATGATAAAAACAACAGCTGTTAATGTCCAAAGTATTATCTCATTTTTAGTTTTATTCTTTTTATTAGTCATTTTATTTTCTCCTTATAGCTATTTAACATATTCAAGATTTCCTTTGTTTCATTGTCCACCTTATATACGTGAATACATCCTTACAAATTCTTATAACAAGACCACCAACGATTCCGATTGTAATTGAAATTACTAACATCTGTACAAAACTAAGAGTAGTTGTGTATGTTATGTAGATAACAATACATATAAGTAAAACATCCGGTAAAGAAAGTAAAAACTTTTTAAACATTTCTTTAGCTCTCCTATGTTTTATTTATAAATTATATCTTTTAAAAAAGAAATCTATTACCGTTTCTTAAATAAAAAACCTCCAGTTTAAGCACTAGAGGTTTTCCATTTTATTTCTTCAATCTCTCAATAAAATCCTGTAATTTATCAAGTGATTTCATATTCTGATTACAGGCCACGGCATCTTTGCAAATATAGTTTCCCTTTTTCACGAAAGTTCCTGGTATATCACCTTTAATTTCAACTAAAAACATCCCTACCTCTTCATGTCCGTGACATAAAGAACAAATGCTCTTTTTATTTAAGCTTTGGAACGTTCCTTGCAGACCAACAAACTTATTTTTATCATTTTTTGCTATAATAAATTTCCTGCTTGATCCTTTATCAATCCAGCTTAAATAAGATATTTCTTTCATATCTATTTCTTCCATATCAGGCAGTTTTAACTTTTTCGCTTTAGGAAATAGTTTTTTTAATGTTTGCGCTGTAACTTCCTGAAACGGAATGACGTACGGATTTATTTTCATTAAAAACGATTCTGCATCTTCTCTATTTTGAACTGTTAATACCGTATCGATTAACTCTTTCTGCTCATCCGTTAAATTCTCAAATACATGTATTATTTTTTCAATTGCTAATGATTTTAACGCTTGAATGACACCTCTATCATTTGCCGTTGCGTGCCCATTCGCTAAAATATAAGCTTGTGATTTTATAAAATTATATTGATCACTTCTAATAAAAGCTTCCATCTTTATCACTCCATACAAATTATTGATCTAATCTTATTGTATACAATGATTTAGCTTTTTGGTATGTAAAAGATAACTTAGAAACGAATATTACATACATCGATTATATTTTACCGCTCCATTTCCTGACAAAAGAAGCCATCATCTGTTTTCCATTCCGCATATAACACGTCTTCAAATTTAGTAATTCCTTTTTGCTTTATTTGCTTATACAGCCATCCTTCATCAAAGCCCGCTTCTCTCAAATTATCTTTCACTACTTTTCCATCACTAATTAATGAAATTGGTAAGTATACAGGCTTATGTTTTAAACTTAAATCATTTATAGTGGGAGATTCGTATTTACTTTTTTTCAGAACACTTATATTTCCGTTAGGTTCTAATATCATATATTCAACTTCTCGGATTGAAAATATATCTTTTTGTTGCCTAAGCATTTGTTGTAATTGGTTAATGTCCAAATGATTTACACTTAATTGTTCACGATCAATCTTTCCATTACGAATAATAATGGAAGGATATCCTTCAAAAAACCTTCTTGTTCCTCTTATTTTTTGCGTTATCACTTCTATTGTATAAATTAAAATTACCCATACAAATACTGAATATAAAATAGACCACACTTTAATTTTAGGATCATATATTGAATTTCCAACGAGCTCACCAAGAACAATAGCAGAAATAAAATCAAATGGCGTCAGCTGAGATATTTGTGTTTTCCCTAATATTTTTGTAGCAATTAATAGAACAAAGAAACCAATTAAAAGCTCTATCGTTATTTGTCCAATATGATTCATATATGCTCACCTTTCTGCTTTTCACTCAAATGTTCTATTTAGTAAAAAAACGACATATTTTTCTATTATCTTTCCCATTCATAAGCTATATATCCAATAGATACAAAGCAAAAAAGAGTCTAGTTCAAAATAATATTTGAACTAGACTCTTTTTTTCATTTAGAATACACAATCTTTTTAATCGTTTCTCCGGAAAGAAAATACTCTTCTGCAAGTTGATGAATAGCAATTCCACTTTTAAACGCTTCTTTAATGGCTTTGTTTCTTTCATCTAACTGTTTTCTTCCTCCAGATCGTGTTCCCCATTTATAATGTTTCGTTTCTTGTTTTGGAATGTAAATTGTTTCACCTTGTATATACTTTTGAATTTCAGTAATTAAACTCTCTGGTAAAACTGCCTTAGCTTTTACGTATTTCATTTCTGCTCGCCCCTTATTTTTTATGGTTCATTTCAATAAGGTGCAAAGCCAAATACAAAAAATGATACAAGCTCATTTTGGCGATGAATTGTATATTACCTGTCTACCTCACGCAAAGTATCGCCATTTCCATACTTGGCTTTGCATGAGACGCTGCAGTGTCTGGCAATTGAATTATAATCGCCATGTAAACACCTCCTAATATACCTTTTTCATTACATTATATGATAAATTCCTTCCCCTTGCATCCACATCCTTTTTAAAGCATGAAATTACTTAGTTTGATATAATACTTTTTAGTCCAATCAAAAACTATAGTGAGGTTGCTTTATGAAAAAGAAAATAATCATTACAATCATTACATTATTCATTATTACTGTAGCATTATTCGGAACATACAAATTGATGAATGCAAGAAGCTTTCAATTATTTGGAGATTTAACAAATCGAGTAGAAACAAATGAAAAGGTGATTGCTTTAACTTTTGATGATGGCCCTACTAACAATGTAAAACAAATATTACCGCTACTAGATACATACAATGCAAAAGCTACTTTCTTTTTAATTGGAAATGAATTAGAGAAAAACCTATCGTTAGGAGAATCTATCGTACAATCTGGACACCAAGTTGGAAACCATACATATTCTCATAACAGAATGGTTTTTAAAACACCTTCTTTTATTAAAGAAGAAATAGAAAAAACGAATGCATTAATCCGCCAAACAGGATTTACAGGCGCCATTGATTTTAGACCACCTAACGGGAAAAAGCTAATTGGTCTGCCCTATTATTTAAATAAAAACAATATCGAAACAATCACCTGGGACCTTGAACCTGATACTTTTTATAAATCTGCTGCTGATAAAATTGAATATGTTAATAAAAATGTAAAACCAGGTTCTATCATTTTACTGCACTCTATGTATGATGAGTCTAATGAAAGTTTACAGACCATTGAAGGTATTTTAGACTCTTTATCTAAGAAGGGCTATCAGTTCGTAACAGTAAACGAACTACAAAAAAGAACAAAGTAAGAAAGGTAGCGTATCATACAATGATACGCTACCTTTTTGTTTAAATAATGCCAAGTACATTTAAGAATACGATAATAATCGCAATTGGTGCGATGAAGCGAAGTAAGAATAACCATAATACGAATAATTTATAGCCTTTATTTTTACTTACACCAAGCTCTTTCATTAATACATCTTTCTTCATTTTTAAAGGAACAAAGATAGAAACTAATAAAACACCAAGTGGCATTAATACGTTACTAACTGCATAATCCGCTAAATCAAAGACTGTCTTTCCGAAAATCTTCAGATCGCTTAATATACCAAATGACAATGCTGATGGTACTCCTACAACGAAGATTAATAAACCTACGATTAAAGCCATTTTTTCACGTTTCCCTTTACCTTTTGCAGTTAAAGATGCCACGCTAATTTCTAACATCGAAATCGCTGATGTAATAGTAGCAAAGAAGAATAGTAGTAAGAAAACGATGAAGAAGAATTTTCCGAATGCCATTTTACTAAAAATAGCTGGCAGTACGATAAATAATAGTCCCGGTCCTTGAGATGGTTCCATTCCAAATGCGAACACTACTGGGAAAATTGCAAGTCCTGCAAGTAATGTAATCACAAGCGTTAAAGCTACGATAGAAAATGCTGAACGCGGTAAACTTTCCTCTTTCGGTAAGTATGAGCTATACGTTACCATTACTGCTACTCCGACTGATAGTGAGAAGAACGATTGTCCCATCGCATATAAAATAACTTCTGATGTTACATGTGAGAAATCAGGTTGTAAGAAGAAACGAACCCCTTCTCCTGCACCATCTAACGTAAGTGCACGAACGATTAATACAAAGAATAAAACGAATAGTGCTGGCATGAAATATTTATTTACTTTTTCAACACCATTTTGTACACCTTTACTTACGATAAAAATAGTAATAAGGATGAATAATAGCTGTGATCCTACTGCTAAATACGGATTGGAAATGATTTCACCAAACGTAGCTTCGTATGCGCCATTTCCTTCCCATAGTCTACCTGTAATTGCATTCCATAAATATAATAAAATCCAGCCTCCTACAACACTGTAGAAAGAAAGTAATATGAAACAAGTTACAATCCCTAATTTCCCTAACCATGGCCATAATGTTTTTGGTGCGATTTCTCTATACGCATCAACAGCCTCTTTTTGTGTACTTCTTCCGATAACGAATTCAGCTAATAATAGCGGTAAACCAATTAATAATGTGAAACCGATGAAAATAAGGAAGAACGCGCCGCCCCCTCCAATTCCGGCCATATACGGGAACTTCCAAATAGCCCCTAGACCAATTGCTGAACCTGCCGCAGCTAATACGAAACCTAATTTCGATGTCCATTGCTGTGAATTCATTTGTTAATCTCCTCTCTTTATCTTTTTCTGTTTTACAATTCGGTATTTATATTGTTCTATCCACACTCTTTTCTAATACGTTCACTTCCTCTCTACTAATAAAAAACGCCCCTACGTAAATACGTAGGGACGACAAAAATATCGCGGTACCACCCTAGTTATGAAGATACACCAAAGTTAGGACCTAAATAAAAAACGTCCCTACGCAAATACGTAGGGACGATAAATTATCGCGGTACCACCCTAGTTATGAAGCCACAACAAAGTAAGACCTAAATAAAAAACGTCCCTACGTAAATACGTAGGGACGATAAATATCGCGGTACCACCCTAGTTGTGAAACAATCTTCACCACTTTATTTGATAACGGTATAAACTACCGTCTTTCATTTCCTCATAATGTGAGATTTATGAAAGATGCTCCAGGACGAACTTCATGAATAATCTATATACTGATTCACACCAACCATCAGCTCTCTGTAATAGGGAGATATTCACTACTATACCCTTTCATTGCCCAAATATTATTTTCCGAATTGATTACTATCATTTTTATCACACATTAAAAATAGTGTCAACTTATATTTTGAATTTTTACGTATTACATTCTATTTGAAAATGTAAAATATGACTTTTAAGTGGATAATATTAGAATATTTATGTTCCATACTATATTAACTACTCTAACAGGTTTATAGTAATATACGATAAACGTAAGACAGCACGAGTAGGAGGAAAGAATTTTGTCTACTTCAAAAGTTTTAAAAGGAACTGCTTTATTAAGCGGCGCAACAATGATTTCACGTATATTAGGTTTTATATACTTCTTCCCTTTTCAACTATTAGTCGGAACACAAGGGGTCGCTTTATATGGATATGCATACTCTTGGTACGGAATTTTATTAAGCTTTTCAACTGCCGGTATCCCTATTGCCGTTTCCAAATTCGTTGCAAAGCATAATGCGCTTGGTGATTATAGTACAAGCAAAAAATTATACAACTCTAGCGTAAAATTAATGTTGTTTATGGGATTTTTAGGGTTTTTAGTTTTATTTATTGGAGCACCCTACATATCACAATTTATTATTCGCTCGAAAACGCCAGATCCACAATTTATCTCTGACGTAACACTTACGATGCGAGCATTAAGTTTCGCACTTATTCTCGTACCAGCAATGAGTGTGACACGTGGTTATTTCCAAGGATTTCAACATATGAAACCAAGCGCTGTTTCTCAAGTCGTAGAACAAATTGCACGCGTTGTTTTCATTTTAGTTGGTAGCTTTATCGTCTCAAAACTATTAGGAGGTTCCGTAGCCTCTTCTGTTGCAGTTGCTACGTTTGGAGCTGTTATCGGAGCACTTGCAAGCGTCTCTATTTTAATGATGTACTGGAAAAAATATAATGGGTTAAAACCTCCCGAAGGTGAATTAAAATCAAGAGCATCCAATATTCCATTAAAAAATATTTATATAGAATTACTTCGATATGCCATCCCAATTGTATTTGTCGGCATCGCAATTCCACTCTACACGTTAGTAGATCAATATACTGTAGCTGATGTCCTTAGAGCGATGGGAGAGCCGTTAGAAACAGCAAATGCAGTTTTCGCTTATATAACGAACTATGCCCAAAAGTTAATTATGATTCCAGCTTCACTTGCAACTGGATTCTCCTTAACGATCATTCCGGCTATAACGAAATCTTATACAAGCGGGAAATTAGAAGAATTACAAGAACAAATTTCAAAGATATTTCAAGTCTTGTTATTCTTCACAATCCCGGCTGCATTTGGTCTTGCTAGCATCGCTTACGATGCATTCCGCATGGTTTATGTAAATCCTGAAATCGCACTTGGTGGATCACAATATTTAATTTCATTCGCACCGTCTGCTATATTAAGTGCGATTTTCACAGTTTCAGCAGCTATTTTACAAGGAATCGATTATCAACGAAAAACAATGATTGCATTCTCAGCCGGAATTCTCGTTAAAGTTGTAGTAAATACACCGCTCTTACATTTATTTGGCGGACACGGTGCTGTACTTGGAACCATTCTTGGATACCTCGTTTCCAATAGTATTATGTTGTACTGCATCGTTAAGTTTGTGAAATTTAAAATTGGTGAGACAGCAAAAACAGTATTTCTTATTACAATTTACTCCGCAGCAATGTCTGCTGTTGTGATGGCATTAAAATCAATTTTAACATGGTTAATTCCTGGACAAACTTATATGGAATCACTTCTCATTGTCGTTATATGTGGCGCTGTAGGAGGGCTTGTTTACCTTTTATTCGTATTAACAAGTGGACTTGCTTCACATATTCTCGGTGATAGAATTCAACGCTTACCTATACTGGGGAAATTAGTAAAATAAAAAACAAAGAGATGTAACAAGGGTTACATCTCTTTGTTTTTTATTTCGCATATTGAATACGCTTTTGCTGTTCAGCGATATGTAATTCTGGAGCATGGTGTTCTACTAACTGTAATAGCTCCTCGATTAACACTTCTAACTCCTGTACACTATACTCCGGTTTCCCTATTAAAGCATTCGCCATACGCTCATATAAGTTTTCAGGCTTAATAATCATTCGTTCCACATTATATGGCATCCATTTAAACGCCGGGTGATGTACATACATTTTATTCAAACCAAATAAGACACCAAATATATTCCTTTGTGCTTCACAAATAACATCATATAGCATAAGCCAGTCTTTTCGTTTTAAAAGTGCCTCTCGATTATGCCAGCGATTGCTTAACCAAAGATTTTCTGAAATCATCCGTTTCGCTAGATTTTCTGGATATGCTACCACTCTATCTTTTAATGCATGTACTTTCTCTTCTCCATACAAACTAACACCGTCATGCACGGATGATACAATACATTGTTTTTCATAACTTATATCATATTGATCCACCACATCCGAAATCACTTTCTCTACTGTTTCTGTTAAAAAGTTACTAATCTCTAATTTAATTCCTTCTTTCGTCAAATACGTTTCCGACCATTCTTCTTCCTCATAAGGATGATATGACAAAATTGTTCCACCAATATAGTTAATAGGCCCTTTACGATCCTCATTCTCTGGTGGCATTGACCATAAAATATGTAGTTCTATATCTGAATGTTCATCTTCTAGCTTTCTAGCTACTGAACCGGCTAAAATAATAGCCTCCACTTTTGGGTTCTTCCTATAAATCCCTGACATTTCTATTGCTTTCTCTTTTAATCCCACTTCATTTCCCCCTATAATTGCATTACAGCCTTACTTCTTTTATTTATTTCGATATTACACATTTTATTCCCTTTTCAAAGTTCCACTACATCATATTTCTACCCAATAACGTTGTACAATTTCCCCAGTATGAGAAGAAACTACTTCATTTTCTAACACACCGCCAACCTTTTGAATCGTTTTAGCCGAAGCGATATTAGCTTTATCACAAGTTATTAACACTTTCTGCAATCCTAATTTTTGTGCTTCATCCAACGCAAATTGTAGTTGTTTTGTAGCGTAACCTTGGCGACGTTTATTTGGATGGACACTATATCCAATATGACCACTTTCCCGCAATAATTCTGAGTTTAGTCGATGTCTAATATTTACAAAACCTATAAGTTCCCCTTTTTCAAAACTTAAAAATTGGCTAGACGGTACTCGATTACCTTGTAAGTTTTCTCCCGCTTCTTGTATACTCACTTTTTCAAACCATTCATCGAGAGAATCAAAATTTTGTAAAGAACTACTGCCGTGTGGTTGTTCATCAGCATGTAAAAACGCATCGCGATACTCCATAATTTGTTTGCTATATTCATATGTTGGTTTTAATAGTTTCATTGTGCTTCTCCTCTCTAAATAACCTACAACAAACCCCTTAATAGCTCTCTTTCACCATTAAGGGGTTTCTATCATTTTCATTCAAATAATCCCATACTCAAATAACGCTCACCTGTATCAGGTGCAATACATAAAACTTTTTTACCAGCACCTAATCGTTTCGCAATCATAATCGCTGCGTAAACAGAAGCACCAGAAGACGGCCCAACTAATAACCCCTCTTGTCTAGCTAAGTTTCTCATTGTCGTTAAAGCCTCTTCGTCTGCAATTTGAATAATTTCGTTATACACCTCTGTATTTAAGTTTTTTGGGATAAACCCTGGACTTGTTCCTACTAGTTTATGAGGACCCGGAACACCTCCCGATAGTACGGGAGATCCTTTCGGTTCTACTACTGCGATATATAAGTTTGGTAGTTTCTCTTTTAACGTTTCTCCAGTCCCTGTAATAGTTCCACCCGTTCCAGCAGTTGCTACGAATGCATCAAGCTTTCCATCCATTTGTTCATAAATTTCAAGTGCAGTTGTATAACGATGAATATTCGGGTTTGCTGGATTTTCAAATTGTTGCGGAATAAAACTATTTGGAATTTTCTCTTGCAATTCTAACGCCTTCGCAATTGCTCCTGGCATTCTTTGTTCTGCCGGTGTTAAAACTACTTCTGCACCGTATGCTTTCAATAAATTTATACGCTCTTTTGACATATTGTCCGGCATAATTAAAATCGCTTTATATCCTTTCGCAGCCGCGTTCATCGCTAAACCAATTCCTGTATTACCACTTGTTGGCTCAATAATTGTATCTCCTGGTTTGATAAGACCATTCTCTTCTGCAACGTGCAATAAATTATAGGCAGCACGGTCTTTCACACTGCGTGATGGATTAAACATTTCTAGTTTTACATACACATCTGCTGCGTCTTCTGGAATAAATTTAGATAAACGGACGACAGGTGTATCTCCTATTAATTCTGTAACATTTTCACATAATTTCATAGTGCATCCCCTATTCTATCGTTTTCTTATCACTTGGTAATAACCAAGAAGTAAGTCCAATTAATGGTAGACAACTACATAGTAACATAATGAATTGTAGACTATATATGTCAGCCAATTTCCCAAGAACTACAGAGCCTAAAGCGCCGAGTCCAAACGCAAGCCCTACAATTAATCCAGATACCATTCCTACTTTTCCAGGAACAAGCTCTTGCGCATATACAACAATTACACTAAAACTACTTGAACTAATAAAACCGATACATAAAAATAGCGGTATGACCCATACGAGCGAAACGTGGGGTAATAAAAGTGCAAGTGGGGCTGAACCTAGCATTGAAAATACAATAATTGTTTTCTTTCCAAATCGATCTGCTAATGGACCACCAAAGAAGGTTCCTAACACACCAGCAATCATAAATGCGAATACGAAATACTGAGCATTTTTTATCGATAAACCGTAATGCTCAATTAAGTAAAATTGATAAAAGTTCCCAATACCAGCACCGTACCAAGATCGTACAAAAGTAAGAAAAACAAGAAGTAAAATAACAAATTTAATATGTGTACTTACAATCGCATTTTCCGCCTCAAGCGCAGCCCTCTTTTTTCTCCTCACAGCGCCAGTCGCTAATTCATTCCTATACCAATTTGATACGAAAATTAATAATACAATTCCTACCGCCGCAAAGGCCGTAAAACCTAAAGAACCAATTTGTCCAAGCGGAACGAAAATTAACGCTGTAAAAATAGGAGCTAGAGAATTACCTGTATTTCCTCCCACTTGATAAATCGCTTGCGCTAAACCTCGTTTCGTCCCTGCTGCCATATAAGCAACTCGGGCGCCTTCTGGATGAAAGACTGCAGAACCCAATCCGATAAATAAAACAGAAATAATAACAATAATAAAGTTCGGTGCAAACGCGAGTCCAATCATCCCAAGCATACTCGAAAACATTCCGAGCGGTAATAAAAATGGTGACGGTTTCTTATCCGAATACATACCAAAAACCGGCTGCATAATCGATGATGTCATATTTAACGCAAACGCAATCCACCCTACTTGCATATAGGATAAATTCATCGTTTTTTCCAAAATAGGAAACAACGCGGGCACAACTGCTTGCATCGAATCATTTAAAAAATGACCGAAACTAATCGCAAATAATATTCGATATATTGTCGGTGTTTCTACTCTGTTTTTTTGCGAAACTGCCTGCATATGTGTATTTCTCCTTCCTGTATAAAATATATATTTATTACAGTAGGTGTAATAAATTCTGACTTTTGAAACATTTCTATTCTATACTGGTTTCATTTCTTTTTCCAGAAATATCACCTTTTAAATAATATATTTTTTCTATATGCTTTATCGGATTTATTTATAGAAATTTTCTATATTTTCTTTTATACTAAGGCAGAGATGAAGGAAAGGATGACAACTATGAAGAAAAAAACAAAGGGAATCGTTGCACTCTCAATCACATTATCTATGTTTTTAACAGCATGTGGTCAAAAACAAGAGGCAACAACTACCGGAGAGAAGAAAAAAGAATCTTCGAAACAAGTATTAAACATTGTAGAAGCTGGGGAAATTTCTACACTTGATTCATCTATCGCAACCGATGGGTTTTCTTACGCTGCATTAAACAACGTAATGGAAGGATTATATATGCCTGGTCCTGACAATAAACCTGTTCCTGCAGCAGCTGAATCATACAAACTGAGCGAAGACGGAAAAACATATACATTTACATTACACGATTCAAAATGGTCAAATGGCGATCCAGTAACTGCCCATGATTTTGAATATGCATGGAAACGGGCCGTTAATCCAGAAACTGCTTCTGAATACGCACATATTATGTTCGATATTAAAAACGCTGAAAAAATAAATAAAAAAGAATTGCCAATTGATTCATTTGGTGTAAAGGCGATTGATAATAAAACTCTTGAAGTACAGTTAGAACACCCTGTTCCATACTTTTTAGGTTTAATGGGATTTGCAACATTTTATCCTCAAAACAAAAAGGTTGTAGAAGCACAAGGGAAAAATTACGGACTTGAAGCTGCAAATGTAGTTTATAACGGACCTTTCCAATTAAGTGAATGGAAACATGATACAAGTTATAAAATGACAAAAAACCCGAACTACTGGGATAATAAAAATGTGAAATTAAATGAAATTAATGTAAATATCGTAAAAGATACTTCAACAGCCGTTAATTTATTTGAAAGTAAACAAGTAGACCGTATTACGATCAATTCAGAGTTTGTTGATAAATATCAAAAAGATCCGAGCTTAAAGAAAATGGAACGTCCTTCTGTGACATTTTTCCGATTTAGTCAAAAGAACCCTTTATTAGCAAACAAAAATGCTCGTAAAGCTATTTCGCTTGCTTTTGATAAACAAGGAATCGCAACAACGATTTTAAACAATGGTTCTATACCTGCGAATGCATTCGTTCCAAAAGGATTCGTAAAAGGACCTGACAATAAAGATTTTCGCAGTACAAGTCATGTAAAAGTAGAAACAAATGTGAAAGAAGCTAAAACACTATGGGAAACTGCGAAAAAAGAAACAAATTTACAAAACGCTTCTCTTTCAATCATAACAACAGATGAGTCTAACGATAAAAAAATTAGTGAGTTTTTAAAAGGTGAGCTGGAGAAAAACTTACCTGGATTAAAAATCACATTACAACCACTTCCAGTAAAAGCATTTTTAGATCGTGAAGGAAATGGTGATTATGACATTTCACTTTCTACATGGGGACCAGATTATCCTGATCCTACAACATTTTTAAATATGTTCGTTACAGACGGACCGTTTAATAAGATGAGTTACTCAAACAAACAATACGACGAATTAATTGAGAAAACGAGCTCTACTTTAGTAACTGACTTACCAGCACGTTGGAAAGCGTTCCAAGATGCAGAGAAAATCTTACTTGAAGATGATGCAGCTATCGCTCCAATCTTCCAATCAGGACTTGTATATTTAGAACGCCCAACAGTAAAAGGTGTTGTTGTTCGTCCATTTGCAGGAATTTATTCTTATAAGTGGGCCTCTATTACGGAATAAGAAAAAGGCGATCCTAAAACATATTAGGATCGCCTTCTTTATTAAATTGCAAAACGCTTATACTTTTCGTAATCGCTCGTCTTACATTCCACTTCTAGTTTCGTACCTTCGTTTTCATAACTCGTAGATAGAACGTGCGCATGAGTATTGAAATAAGAAACTACCTGCCCTTGATCATACGGAATTAACATTTCACACTTCGTATACTCTTTATAAATGTGTGAGCGAATCATTTCGACAAGCTCTTTTATTCCAACATGTTTCTTCGCCGATAAATAAACACGGTCTTCTTGTACTTTCGGAATTTCAACATCTACCATATCTGATTTGTTATAAGCATAAATGGTTGGGATATTTTCTACTCCAATTTTCTTTAACGTTTCATTTGTAATATCAATTAACTGTTCATAATTTGGATTTGCGTAATCTACAACGTGAATAAGTAGGTCCGCTTCCGCTACTTCTTCTAACGTTGAACGGAATGCTTTCACAAGGTGATGTGGTAATTTACTTACAAATCCAACTGTATCTGTTAATAAGAATGATTTATTATCTGGTAAATCAATATTTCGCACAGATGTTTCTAACGTCGCGAATAACATATCTTTTTCAAACACTTGTTTTTCTTCTGTACCATTGTAAATTTCAAGCATCGCATTCATCGTCGTTGATTTTCCTGCGTTCGTATAACCTACTAATGCTACAACAGGAATTTCATTTTTCTTACGTTGTTTTCGCTGCGTTTGACGCTGCGCAACAAGAGCTTCTAAATCTTTATTTAAAACTGAAATTTGTTCTTCAATTTTACGACGATCCAACTCTAATTTCTTCTCACCGACACCTTTATTTTTCGTACCAACACCGCCGCTCTGTCTTCCTAACGATTCACGAAGACCAATTAAACGAGGCATCATATACTGAAGGTGGGCCACTTCTACTTGCAACTGCGCTTCTTTCGTTTTCGCACGTTGCGCAAAAATGTCTAAAATTAATATGGTACGGTCAATTACTTTACAATCTAAATCTGCTTCTAAATTTCGAATTTGAGAAGGCGATAATTCGTCATTAAAGATGACCATATTCGCACCTACTTCATTTACATAGGCTGCTACTTCTTCAATCTTCCCTTTTCCAATATAATGGGATGGATTTACACGTTGTAAATTTTGCGTCACTTGTCCAATTACCTCTACATCACAAGCTTCTGCAAGATTCGTTAGCTCTTCCATCGAATATGCAAAATCATCCTCATTACCTAAATTTACTCCAACTAAAACTGCTCTTTGTAATAATTCTTCCATATATTTATTCCTCCATTTCGATTACGTAAAATAAAAAACACAGGTCGCTGCCTGTGTTTTCGTAAACGGATAAGGGTTCACCAAAGAAATAGAAGAAAGTTGTGCTTTCATCCTATCTCATAGTTAAAAAGTCCCAAGATCGTATGCGTATCCACTATAAGTGTTCACCTATACAATCCCATTCTATTTATAAAGGCAAAACAAAAAGAGGGCGTATTCGTCCCTCCCTCTTTTTCACATATAAGCTTAATAAAGGGTTCCTTTAAAATAGGCAGACCAATCCCGTTCACTCTGCACACAGACAGAGCCTTTGAGCGCTATTCAATTATTGGCACAAAGTATTGAGACGTAATCTGATTAAGATCAAAGGAAGCCCCTCCGTTCATTTTAAGTTACATAAAGTGTAGCATAAGTAATTCGCTTTCACAAGGTTTAACAACCTATATCACACGAAAGAAAATCTTTATATTTTTACTTTAATCGTCATTTTTTGCGAGTTCTTCTCACGATAAAAACAATGATTAATAATAGACAAATGGAAATGATAGCAACTTGCCACCAACTGAAACCGCTCACCATCTCCCCTTTTAAATCCACTTTCTTCGTTGGAACAGACTCTTTTGCAATTTGACGTAAAGCCACTTTGTCCGCCCCTGCCTCATCTAATCTCTTCGTTCCACTACAACTATTTGTGTGTAATTGTTTTTCAGATCCTCTTTGAGAAGAATATATTAAGTACTCTCCTCCTTCCACAAAATGAAACACACAATCACCACCATTTGTATATACAATAATTTGCGAAGAATTTGTCCCTTTCCAAATTTTCTTCACTTCAAATAATACTTCAATTCCACCTCCTTCTTTCCTTCCAACCTCAATTACTTGTCCCTCAAACACTACATCGTTTTTTTGAAAAGCCTCTTCTGCTGATACGTTAATACAATCACAAGCATAAGATTTCTCTGGAAAAATAATAAAAATAAAGCTACAAATAATGACAAAAGGCAACATACGTAAAATTCTTTTCAAGGAGCCCAACTCCCTTCATTATCAATTTTAGAAACTTCTCGTATATTATTTTTACAACACTCGCTAAATTCCTCCATAGTAAGCTAAGTCGTTCAATACACTAAAAATCTATATTGACATTTTTATAACCTGGTATTAGTATCAGGTTATAAAATAAAGTTAGGAGCTGTTCCTATGAATTCTAAATCCCGTATTACTGCAATTGGTACTCATGTTCCAGAACAAATATTATCAAATCATGATTTAGAAAAAATGATCGATACGAATGATGAATGGATTGTACAAAGAACAGGAATGAAGGAAAGAAGAATCGCTAGCGAAGATGAATACGCCTCAAACTTAGCCATTAAAGCAGTTGAAAATTTATGTACAACATATAAGAAAAACTTAGAAGATGTCGACTGTATCATTGTCGCTACTACTACTGCTGATTACGTTTTCCCTAGTGTTGCTTGCCAAATACAACAATACTTCAACATACCTCATACAATGGCATTTGATTTAAATGCCACTTGCGCTGGTTTCACATATGGCTTGCACGTCGGTAATAGCTTGATTACTTCTGGATCACATAAAAAAGTACTTGTCGTAGCGACAGAGACATTATCAAAAGTTACTGATTACACCGATAGAACGACCTGCATTTTATTTGGCGATGGTGCTGGCGCTATTTTATTAGAAAGAGATGAAAACAAACCAAGCTTTATCGCGTATCACATGGGCACAAACGGTGACGGCGGAATTCACCTATACAGAACAAATTTATCTACCACTATGAATGGCACACAACTGCAAACAAATGAAAAAATCGTTCAAAATGGAAGAGAAGTATATAAATGGGCAACACGTACGGTGCCAGCAGGTATAAAAGAACTATTACATACTGCAAATATGCAAAAAGATGATATAGACTGGCTCATTCCTCATAGCGCTAACTTACGCATGATTGAATCTATTTGTGAAAAATCTCAAATTCCAATACAAAAAACATTAACGAGCGTGGAATATATGGGGAATACATCTTCTGTCTCTATTCCACTCGCTCTAGATTTAGCTAGAAAAGAAGGGAAATTAAATAACGGAGACACACTTTTACTGTACGGATTTGGTGGTGGTCTTACACATTTAGGTCTTATTGTGGAGTGGGATTTAAGTTAAATGCATGAAAAAGAGGTTCTAGTCAATAACTAGAACCTCTTCTTTAATTTCTTTCTCCTTTTCGAGACCATATCACAACAGGAATCAGCATGAAAGCTAACACTCCTCCAGCTAATGACAATGCCGCATAACTTGAATTCGCTACTACCATTCCTGACATCGCTCCACCAGAAGCTCCAGCTAACGCAATAAACACATCTATCTTCCCTTGTGTTTTTGCACGTGTGGAAGGTATAGTTGCATCAACAATTTGAGCAGTACCACTTATTAAACCGAGGTTCCACCCTAATCCAAGTAAAGACAAAGCAACGATTAATAGTATTAAAGAATCACTCGGCGCTATCGCAGCTATGACACCTGCTGCTAATAAGATTACTCCACCAGCTATACTCATCTTAGTTCTGCCAATTTTATCAATTAATATTCCTGTAACGAGAGATGGAAGATACATTGCACCTACATGAAAACCAATTACAAGACCTACTGCACTTAAAGCATGACCGTGGTGTCCCATATGAACTGGCGTCATCGTCATAATCGCAACCATCACGATTTGCGTAAGTATCATTACGATAGCTCCAACTGTAATGCCTCTTTTATTTTCTTTCGCTTCTTCTATTACCGCTTGCCCTTTATATGTATGTTCTTGTTTATATGATTCTATCATATTAGCAAT
The DNA here is from genome assembly GCF_038005585.1 of Bacillus sp. FSL W8-0519. Classification (NCBI taxonomy): domain Bacteria; kingdom Bacillati; phylum Bacillota; class Bacilli; order Caryophanales; family Bacillaceae; genus Bacillus; species Bacillus sp. FSL W8-0519. The sequence goes on along the minus strand of NZ_JBBOTL010000001.1, from coordinate 1,795,793 downwards.
AAGTAACGGATCTGGACGTAGCATAACAAAAAGGACAAGACTCGCCAGTATAAACGCCGCCGCTGATAATATGAATGGGCCAGCAAGTTCAGGAATTCCAATTGAATGAGCAAACCTTCCCATTACACCTACTAAATTTGGACCTGCGACTGCACCAAAAGTCGTCATTACCATCGTAATACTAATGGCAGTTGCTCTTTGCTTCTTATTCGCTAAATCCGTTCCAGCATAACGCGCTTGTAAATTTGTAGCTGTGCCCGCGCCATATATGAGTAAAGAAACTAGTAAAAGAATAATACTATTTATTAAAGCTGCCAATACAACTCCAATAGCCCCTAGTCCACCTACTATAAAACCCGCTGCAAGCCCTACGCGGCGACCATACTTTTGCGATAACTTCCCAACAAAGAAAGCCGCTATCGCAGATCCCATCGTAAACATAGCAGCCGGTAAACCTGCAAATGCATCTGTCCCAAGCATTTGCTGCGCAAGAAGTGCACCTACTGTAATCCCAGCAGCTAACCCAGCTCCGCCGAACATTTGTGAAATACTTACGATTATTAACGTTCTTTTGTATAATTTTTGTTGCTCTTCCTCTGTATACATACGATTACTTATTAAAGCCCCCGCCTTATGTAACAATTCTTCATCCTCCCTTTAAAATTAAACCCTCTTGTTAATGTACTATGTTTAACGTTACATATTCAATGCCATTTTCCATTCTTCTCTTTCATTCTAAAAAACTTTCTAACCGAACTCGACTTCTCTCATGCTATATTAAAAATACTACCATTCACAATATGTAATCAAAAAACAAAAAACAGGCTGCTATTAGCCCGTTTTCTTTACACTTCCTCTACTACTCTTCCACTTTTCTTTTTACTCAAAACCTTTCTTTCCGAAAATAACAAACTTACTAAAGCACAAATTAAAATAATTGGCACACTCGCTTTATATAAATCTGTAAAACTCATCGCCATCTGATTCTTAGCATAATGGTTTACATCATTCGAAAATGCGAGTACTTCTTTCTTTATACTTTCCTCTTGTTTTTCAACTTCATTTGTCACTTGATTCATAACTTCTTCTCTTTTTATATCTCTATATTCTACTGGAACAGCATTTAACACTTCATCTACTTTTTGGTGAATTAATTCGTCTTTTTTCTCTTTATGTAACCCTACAAATTTTTCATTTTGATGCTTTTCTACATTCGTTTCTATACTTTGATTCTCTATTTTTTCTTTTGTCATTTGTAATATCTCCGCTTGCTGAGTATTACCTACATGAATATTACGCACCTTTTCTTCTGCATAACGATATACATTCTCTTTATTTACAGTTAAGTTGTGAGTTAAATTAGATACAAATATTGCGACCGCTAAAACAATACCTACTTGCCGCAACATTGACACGACACTTTGAGAAGCAGTTAATAATTCCCCTTCAAACGAAGAAGCACTTAAAACTGTAATTGGACCTACTACTAAACCATACCCAACACCCAATATCATACATGGAATAATAATTTCTATATTTGTTGAATTAACATCAATCATTTGCAACCAATAATAAGATAAGCCCATCACAAGAAAGCCTGATAAAATAATAGTTACTTTTCCGAGTTTTTTAATTAAAGTTGCTGCAGCTGGTGAGACAAAAAATATCATTGCTGAAATAGGTGTCACTAAAAAAGCTGCTTCAATTTCCGTTCGACCTTGTATTTTCGTCAAGAACGTCGGAAGCAATACAGTAACTCCAATTAAAAATACATTACTTAATATGACAACGATAGATGCTCCGACAAACATTCGATCTTTAAATAAATTTAAATTCACCATGGGGTTATGAATCTTTCGCTCTACTAAAACAAATAGAATAAGAGAAATAGTGCTAATTGCATAACAAAACAAAGCTATATTACTTTGCCATCCCCATGTATTACCTTTTACTAATATGAGAGTAAAAGAAAAAATTGCTGTGCTACTTAATAGCAATCCTATCCAATCTATTTTTGAGGTAATACGTTCTTCATTTTTTATTTGTAGCATAAAGCAGCATAAAATGATTCCAAGAATACAAATTGGAACATTTACGAAGAACACCCATCTCCAACCGAAATTTTGTGTAATAATTCCACCTATTACTGGACCCATCGCAGCTGATAGTCCCTGTGTTACTCCCAAAATCGCAAGTGCAACATGCCTCTTTGCTAATGGCATAGCTGATACGCCAATTACCATACTAGTTGGAAATAAAATCGCTGCACCTACACTTTGTATAAAGCGAGAAAAGATAAGAAAATCGCCCGTATTAGCAAAAGCACAAAGTACTGATCCACCACCAAAAATTATCAAACCAACAATATACATCTTTGCTTTCCCAAAAATATCAGCTATCCGTCCTAGCGGAATAGCGAGTACAGCTATTGTCATTGTATAAACATTTAATACCCAAGACATCTTTTCTAATGAAGTATTTACACTCGTTTGTATCGCTGGTAAAGCTATATTCATAATTGTCGTATCAATCATACAAAGAAATATACCTAAGCACATTAAAAAGACAATCTTAATACCCTTTGATTGTTCCATGTTCTTCTACCCCTTTATTTATTATGAACGTTTTTTCAGTCTTCCATTTTATTGTGTTCTTTTGCTTCTAGTTGCTCTAGTTTTCTTTTCAAAGTCTCTACTTGAGCACTATACGATGCGATTCCTACATCAAGTGAAATTTCCTCAACAAAAGTAATACCTTCTCTCCACTTTTCATATTTCAGACGTAGATCCGCAATGTATGCTTCTTTCCTTTCAATTTCGTCCTTAATCCATTTTTTTATCGCCTGACCATCGCTGTAATTACCGAAATACATCCTCATTAAAAAATCTGAACGTAAAACATCTTTCTCTACATCCGTTTGCATGTATTGATAAAACTCTTCACGCCCTGCATCTGTAATAAAGTACATTTTCTTATTCGGTTTCCCTTCTTGCATAACAACTTCTTTTTTTATTTTCCCCTCTTTTTCCAACTGACGTAACGTTGGATAGATCATCCCAAAACTTCCATCAAAGAAATGAGTAAATACATCTTCAAACACAATTTTAATATCATAACCAGACAATTCTTTTCCCATTAATAAACCTAAAACAACATCTCTTCCTTTCAAAATAAGACCCCCACATAGTATATAATCAATAATCATATTAACAATGTTAATATGATTATTGATTATATACCTTATTCTGTTATTTGTAAAATGTTTCTAAATAAAAAACACCCTGTAATTTTATTGTTCAAAATTACAGGGTATCTCTACTTTATATTTCATATGTAAACCTTGTACTATTTTACAACTACATCTTGATTCGTTTCAAAGTCTTCCGTCTTACCTTCTTTCATTTCATAATAATAAGAAGGCAATTCTATACCATGCTCTACAAAATAATCCTCAATTAACGAAATAATCACTTTCAACGTTTTCAAACGTGCGTATAATTTATCGTTGCTCGCGATTATTTGCCATTTTGCATTAGGCTTATTTGTTTTTTCAAACATGTCTTCCATTGCCTCAACATACTCGTCCCATTTTTCACGGTTACGCCAATCTTCATCTGTAATTTTCCATCTTTTTAAAGGATTGTTCTCTCTATCCTTAAACCTCTTTAACTGTTCATCTTTACTAATATGATAGAAAAACTTCCCGATTATATAATGATCATCTGTTAATAGTTTTTCAAAATCATTAATCTCGTCATACGCTCTCGTCCACTCTTCCTTTGTAGCAAACCCTTCAACACGCTCAACTAACACGCGGCCGTACCACGAGCGATCAAAAATAGTAATTTGCCCGTACTGAGGAAGTTTACGCCAGAAACGTTGCAAGTAATGGTATCGTTTTTCATGAGGTGCTGGTGCTCCAATTGGATTTACTTGAAACCCACGCGGATCAAGGTGTTCCGTCACTCGTTTAATCGCCCCACCTTTTCCAGCCGCATCCCAGCCTTCCATAACGAGCATAACTGCAATTTTTTCTTCTTTTACAATTTGCTGCAACGCTAATAAGCGCCTTTGATATTTTTCAAGTTTCTTATTGTACTTAGATTTCGATTCAATTCTTTTCGTTACATCTACTTTAGCAAGAACTCCATTTTCCATAAAACAAATCCCCCTTGTTGTATGACAATGTTATCTTACCATACTTTTTTGGTAATTTCTTCATAATTCTATTCCCTTTGACTTATACTTCAAATCGAGAACCGAACTGATAAATCACATCCGTACATACTTTATAGCACATCATCAACAAATGTATATTCCTATTAATATTTCAAACAAAAACAACCATCAGCTGATATATAAACAAGATAATGGTTGTTTAAAAATAAAAAGCTCTACGTGTTAACTATTCTCGATAAATATCTTCTAAAATTATATATTCATTGACTTTTCCTCACATTGATTCAACGCTACATAACAAGCTCCATATACACCAGCATCATTATGTAATGATGCTAAAGCGATTTCCACCTTATTTTGATAGATATCCATTATTTTGTCATGGAACCTTTCTTGAATTTGTTTCAAAAATGGTTCACCTTGCTCTGTAATACCTCCCCCAATAATAATTAATTCGGGGTTAAATATATAAGTAATATTTACTAAACCAGCAACAACATACTGTAGAAACTGTTCATATACATCCTTTGCCAATCGTTCTCCTCTGTACATACGTTCTATAATTTCTTCACCTGTGATTGTACCTATCTCTAGCCCTTGAATTTTTGATGCTTCTTTATACTGACGAATCAATGCCGAAGTCGATGCATATCTCTCATAACATCCCTCTCCGCCACAACTACATTTTTCTCCATTATGAACAATTATCATATGACCAAGCTCTCCTGCTAATCCTTTCACTCCCTGAAGCATTTTGCCATTTATAATGATTCCACTACCAATTCCGGTTCCAAGTGTGATTAAAACAATATGTTCTTTCCCCTGCCCTACTCCTTTCCACATTTCACCGAGACAAGCTGAACGAACATCATTTTCAATACTCGCCACATACCCTGTCTCACTATAAATGTAATCTGCTATTTTTGTACCGCTATATCCCGAAATATTGGCAGAATACAGAACTTCCCCCTTGATATTATCAATAATCCCACACGATGATACACCTACAGAATGAATTTTATAGCTCTTTTCAAACTCATATATTACTTCACAAATGCGATACAAAATTTCTTTCTTTTGATTTTGTACTGGTGTTGTTATTTTCCCTTGTTCATGTACCATTCCTTGTTCATCAATCATTGCATATTTTATAAAAGTTCCTCCAATATCAAAACAAGCAACGTACTTCCCCATATTTCTCCCCTTCCTACTTTTAGACAATTGTAATTTCATTATAGAAATTCTCTACATTTTTAAGCTGTATGTAACCTGTTATTTCCTCAGCTGCGTTAGCCATTCCACACGCCACCGAAAAACGAAGTGCATCCTTTATCCCATACCCCTTTGCGAGTGCTAACGTTATTCCTGCAACCATTGCGTCACCTGAGCCAACGGCATTGATTGTTTTTATTTCTGAAATAATTGCCCTTATGCTTTCATCTTTCGTAATAAGTATCGCTCCTTCTCTTCCAAGTGATAACAAAACATACTGCACGCCCCCCTCGCAGATTTTAGTTGCTTCCGCAATCATTTCTTCCTGTGACACACGTTTTTTTTGAAGCAACTGACAAATTTCTTGCCTGTTTGGTTTAATTAAAAATGGTTTTCCTTGTATGCCATGCAATAATGGTTCTCCACTTGTATCTAATATGAATTTTTTACCGTTTTCAGCCGCCTTTTGTGCCAACTGTTGATAAAATGAATTTGGAATACCCTTAGGTAAACTTCCCGATGCAACAATAAACTCAAAATCTTTTACTATCCTTTCATATTTTTTTATAAAAAGAGCTATTTCATCCTCTGAAATAGCTGGTCCTGCTTCTAATACTTCAGTAGCTGACGCAGATTTTTTTGTGATTAACGCTATACAATTGCGAGTTTCTTCTTTAACGGAAACAAACTCATCAATAATCGATAAATCTTTCAATCTTTTTCTTATGAACTCACCATTACTACCACCAAGTAACCCAGCTCCTGTTACTTCTTCTCCAAGCAAACGAAGTACTCTCGATACATTAATGCCTTTTCCACCCGCAGTTTTTTCATAGTCTTTCGTACGATGTATTTTGTTTAGTTTTAATTCTCCTAATTCATATCGCATATCAACAGATGGATTCAATGTAATTGTCGCAATCATAAGAATATCTCCTTACACACGATTTAAACTTTTGCACATCTTTATTTTATCTGCAACAACCCGTTTCATCGCCATAATTGCATCTGAAAAATATTTACGCGGATCATTTTCTTCTGGATGAGAATGTAGATAATGGCGTAATGCTGTTCCGAATGCAATTTTTAGCTCTGTTGCAATATTTACTTTACAAATTCCTAAACGAATCGTTTCTTGCACTAAACTGTCTGATAATCCAGATGCCCCATGTAGTACAAGAGGAATATTGACTTGCTTTCTGATATTTATTAATCTTTGTAAATCTAATTTTGGTTCCCCTTTATATAGTCCATGTGCCGTTCCAATTGCAACTGCCAATGAGTCAATATTCGTGCGTTCTACAAATTCTTTCGCTTGGTAAGGATCTGTATAAATTGAGTTTTCTACTTTTATATCTTCTTCTATTCCTGATAATTGCCCTAATTCAGCCTCTACTGTTACTCCATATTGTTTTGCATACAACGAAACTTCCTGAACAATCTGAATATTCTCTTCAAATGGATGATGCGATGCATCAATCATAACAGAGCGAACTCCTGAATCAATACAATTTTTAATATCACTTATATCCTCATGATGATCTAAATGTAGGCTAATTGGTATTTCATATTGCTTTCTCGCTGCTTCAATCATATGCAAAAGATATTCTTTTCCCATATATTTTATTGTGCCTGGTGTAGCAGCTATAATAACAGGTGACCTAAGCTCTACTGCGGATTCAATTACTGCTTTTAAAGTTTCTAAATTATGAATATTAAAAGCCGGAACCGCATAACCCTGTTCTTGTGCATTTCTCAGTATAAATTGAGTTGAAACAAGCATACTCTCAAATCCTCTCTTTATTCTTTTTATATTTCATTTCTCCCCCTACAACTGTTCCTATAAGATCTAAATCCTCTGTTAATATAAGAAAATCAGCTCTTTTCCCTGGTGCTATACTTCCAATTTCATTATCAACTCCAATACTTTTAGCAGGAATTAACGATCCCATATGAACACATTCCCATAACGATGCATTTGTCCATTTCTCTATATTCTTCACACCATCAATAAATCGAAGTGTACTTCCTGCTAAAGAACCCGCCTCTGTTCGGGCAATGCCGTCTTGCACTTGGACAACAAATTCTCCTAAATTATATGTGCCATCCCCTAATAAGCCCGCTCGCATACAGTCACTAACTAAACAAGTTTTGTCGTATCCTTTACATTTATATAAAATATTCACTACGCTTGGATGTACATGATGTCCATCTACAATGATTTCACCATACACATGCTCAGTTGAGAGTACCGCTCCAACAACGCCAGGTTCACGGTGATGTAATCCTTTCATTCCATTAAACGTATGCACAAAAATCGTCGCTCCTGCTTGAATCGCATTCTGGCATATCTCATAGTTTGCATTCGTATGCCCAATTGCTACATGAATATTCTTTTTCACAGCATGATGTATACACGCAATAGCACCTTTCCTCTCTGGTGCCATGGCAATTTTTTTAATTGTCCCTTCTGATGCAACAATCCACTCCTCTAACATTTCAATGGTTGGATCAATAAAATATTTAGAGTTTTGTGCACCTTTATAGACCTCCGTAAAACAAGGTCCCTCCAGAAAAGCTCCAATAATATTGGCCCCATCCACTCCTCTTTTTTTTGCATGAGCTATATTTTTTAAAGCTTTCATTATATTTTCCGAAGAATCAGTTAATGTTGTAGGTAAAAAACTCGTAACACCATTTTCCAATAACATAATAGAAATATTGTTTAACGATTCATATGTGCTATCCATTACATCATGTCCCGCTACACCGTGAATATGTGTATCCACAAATCCTGGAGAAATAATACTTCCTTCAAAATCCATTACTAACGCTCCGTCTACTATTTCTTCAACATGTTTTAGAAAGTAGCCATTTACAATATGTAAATATCCACCCTCACGAACACCATCTTCTAGTAGATACATAGATGCTTTGACATAGTAGTTCATAAATTGCTATTCCTTTCCTTTATAAGGATGTACTGTTACCCCTCGAACGATACGATTTACACTTCCACTTGGACAAGGGTTATCTGGAGTAATCCCTAATGCAATAGATTTATATAACGCTAAAATTTGTCCGTATAATATATAAATAAACGTAATATACATGTCATCTTTCAGATTGCGTCCGTCATTGCATAAAAATGTATTTGAATTTCGCCTTGCTTCCTGATTATCTTGATGTGCTATAACAATAATCTCGCTTCTTTCTTTCTCTTGAAAAAGCTCTTTTAATAAATCAAGATCATATTTTTTCGTATACTCATCATTAGATAAAAATAATACAACAACTGTATCCTTATCTAAAATTGATTTCGGTCCATGCCTAAACCCAAGTGTTGTGTCAAACGTAACTGGGATACGACCAGCAGTTAACTCTAAAAATTTTAAAGCAGCCTCTCGAGAAAGTCCCTCGAATACGCCTGATCCTAAAAATACAATTTTACGAAATTCTTTTTCTGCAATTCGTTGAATTTCCTGTTCTTGTTTTTTGATTACATCTTTTCCTAATCTTACAATATCCATAATGCTAGGTTCTAAAAGATGGGTCTGATTATAGTTACATAACATAAGTGCAGTTAACATCATAGAGGTAAAACTTCCTGTCATTGCAAACCCTTGATCGTTTGCCTCCTGTGGCATATACATAACAAAAGCGTTCTCTTTATGCTGAAATTGCTTCGCTAAATTTCCTTCTTCATTACATGTTAAAATAATATGATAAACTGAATGAATAATTTGTTCTCCTAATTGCGCTGCCGCTACACTTTCTGGACTATTGCCTGAGCGAGCAAAAGACACTAAAATTGTTGGGATGTCTGGCTGAAGATAGTAATAAGGACTTGAGACTATATTTGTTGTTGGAATGCTTTCAATATGCATTTTCTTTAAATCCGTAATCCTTTTTACATATGGAACAATTGTGTCTCCAACAAAAGCGGATGTCCCTGCACCAGTGAAAATAACCCTCACTTGTTCATGATCTCTTGAAATACGTGAAAAGAAGTCTATAATTTCATGATGTTTGCTTTGAAAATTCAAATATACTTGCTCCCAAAGATCTGGCTGTTGTGCAATTTCTTTCGCTGTAAAACACGCTCCATATGTTTCTCTTATTTCATCATTTGCATGTAATAACATTTCAGAACCCCCTTAATATTAGTCCACATCTTATCACGTCATCATTACCAGTTGAATTACAATAAGTATAACTATACTTATTGTAATTCAACTGTGTAAGTAAATTTATCTCCTCTTGCAATGGTCTGTGTGTATTCAATTATATTTTCTTTCGCATATGCAATACGTTCTAGAGATAAAGATGGTTCATTCTTTTCAACTTGTAGCCATGTTGCATGCTCTTTTTCTGCTGCAATCGCTTTGAAACTTTCCACCGCACGTGTGATATGAACTTGGTATTTTGTACGGAAAATCTCGTACATTGGTGTTTCTTCTAATTCTTTCTTCGTTAAATATGGAAAGAACTTTACAGGAATATAAGATGTTTCAAATAGCATGGGTTCTTTATCAGCTAACCTTAATCTCGTAATTTGATATACCTCTTCTCCATTGTTAAGATTCATAATTTTCGATATTTTTTTATCGCAATGAATTATGGAAAATGATACGACTGTTGATGATGGAACCTTTCCAAATTTTTTCATTTCTTCTGTGAAACTATAAAAACGGACAAGACTTTGATTAAATACACGAGGTGAGACAAAACTCCCTTTACCATGTTTTTTATAAATATATCCTTCTTTTTCTAATTCTTGCATCGTCTGCCTTACTGTTGTTCTACTTACATCATGAATCTCGCATAGTTCACGTTCTGATGGAAGCTTATCATGTTCTTGTAAATTCCCAGTTTCAATTTGCTCCACAATAATATCCATTAGTTGGTAGTATAATGGTGTTCGATTATCTTTTGCAATCATGTTTTACTCCCTCATCTATAAAGTTGTTATGACCAGTTTATGGCTATTATATCGAATGAAAATAGGAATTACCATTACTTTCTCACAGAGAAAGATAAGCTTATTCTATCTGTTAAAATTTACTTGAATCGTATATTTAATTTGTTTCTTTATATGCACTCTTCTTACTTTGCTAGATTCATCGATTGTTGTAACTCTGTCACATATTGCTTAAGATTTACTGTTTCACCCGTTATTCTTGATCTTTCAGCAGCAAATGCAATCAAATGACTATTTGCCGAAATCATTGCAGACGTTAAACTTTCTGTTTTATTGCTTTTTACCTTTTCGATAAAATCAGTCATAATTGCATTATCTGCTCCCATATGTCCACCTTCTATTGTTTTTGGGTAAATCGTTTCAACTTCACCTGAAAAATATTTGACCTTCAATTCATTTAATACATCATGACCATGAATTTCACCATGTGTTCCCATAATTTTAAACGTACGGCAACACTCTTTTGTAAATGCAGACATTGTAAAAGCAACTGTTACATCATTATCAAACAGCAAATTTACTACTTGATGATCCACAACATCATTGTCACAATGGTACACACAACGCCCATAAGGTCCCTTTTTTAGTGCCTCCAGTCTATTTTCAATGCTTGTATCAATAGAAACTACATTCGCTGGCCATTCATCTCTCTCATGTAAATACCATTTTAAAGCAGAATATTGGCAGTTTCCCTCAACTTCACAACCATCTGTACAACGTAACGTCGAACCCTTAGGTGCATGTTCGGATTTAAAATGAGTCAAACTTCCAAAAGATGAAATCTTTTCACACTCTGCACCCACAAGCCATTGTAGCACATCCATATCATGACAACATTTTTGCAAAATCATTGAACTTGATTCAGACTTATTACGCCAATTCCCTCTTACAAAACTATGTGCTTGATGCCAATGACCGACATTTTCATTCCATTGAATTGAAACGATATCCCCTATCTTCTTTTGATCAACAATTTCTTTTAAAGTCCTATAGAATGGTGCATACCTTAACACGTGACATACTGTTAATAACACGTTATATCTCGTGGCAGCCTCTGCAATTTCCAATGTCTCTTTAGGACTTGGTGACATTGGTTTTTCTAATAAAATTTTGTATCCCTTCTCAATCGCTTGCATTACAGGTTTATAATGAAACCGGTCGGGCGAACAAATAAGCAATACATCACAAAGCTTTTCTTTCGCTAATAACTCTTCCCATGTTTCAAATTGCATATCTTCCGAAACGTTATGCATTTCAGAGAATTTCTGTCTTTTTGCATTATCCAATTCTGCAACCGCAACAAAAGTTATCTCTGTTGGATGTTCTAACGCGTAAGAAGCATAAGCGTACATTCCACGACTTCCTGCCCCAATTAATGCCGCCGTAATCATACATATCCTCTCCTATTCTATTATTCTTATTTTCCACCTGTAATTGTAATTCCTTCAATAAATTGTTTTTGTAAAAAAATAAACAATAACAACATTGGTAAAATCGCTAAAAATGATCCCGCCATTAGCACAGGATAGTTTGTTGCATATTGCCCTTGTAGTGAAGATAAACCAACTGATAATGTCATCATATCTGGTGAATTATTTACAATCATCGGCCACATCAATTCATTCCAAGACCAGAGTGTTGTAAATATACCAAGTGCAATTAAACCTGGTTTCGCAAGAGGCAGCATAACATACCAATAAATTTGGAAGTGATTGCAACCATCTAATCTCGCCGCTTCTTCTAGTTCCTTTGGAACGCCCATAAAAAACTGACGCAATAAAAAGGTACCAAATGCACTAAATAACCCAGGTACAATTACCGCTTGTAATGTATTCAACCAATCCAGTTTTACCATAATTAAATATTGTGGAAGCAAAAACACTTGAGCTGGAACCATTAGGACGGAAAGAGTTAGTAAAAACAGTACATTTCTACCCGGAAATTGTATTCTAGCAAAAGCATAAGCTGCTAATGAGCATAAAAACAACTGCCCAATCGTTCTAGCTATTGTAACAATTACAGTATTCATCATAAATTTTAAAAATGGTAATAAGTTGAATATTTCCGTATAGTTACTCCACATAAATTGAGATGGGATAATAACTGGTGAAACTTGAACAGATTCTGCATAAGTCTTTAGAGACGTTAATATCATCCAAATAAAAGGACCAATGGTTAATAAGGCACCTATGATAAGTATTGTATGAATCATAATTTTATTTTTATTGACTGCACCTACTCTTTTATTCATCATAATGCACCCACTTTTTCTGTAATATCATTTGAATCGCTGTAATGATTAATATAATAATTAATAATACAACTGCTATGGCTGCCGAATATCCTTTTTCATTCAAAATAAAGGCATTTTGATAAAATAAATAAACAATAGATTGTGTATTTTCAATTACATTACTTGTTCTACCAATCATCATAAAGATGAGATCGAATACTTGAAATGCCCCAATTAAAGACATAATCGTTACAAAGAAAATAACTGGCGATAAAAGTGGCAATGTAATCTTAAAGAAAATTGTAATTGGCCGGGCTCCATCCATAATTGCTGCTTCATAGTATGTTTTAGGGATGTTTTGGAGACCAGATAGAAAAATAACCATGTTATATCCTATCCCACCCCAAATCGCAACTATAATAATTGAATATAATGCAATGTTAGGGTTGGTAAGCCAATTAGGACCATCAATTCCAAAGCATGATAACATGTAATTGAGTAACCCATAGTCAGAATTATAGATCCATTTCCATACCATCGCGATTGCAGCAGGCATTGTAATAACAGGTAAAAAATATAATGTTCTATACAGGGATTTCCCTTTAATGTTTTGATTTAATAGCACCGCTAATATGATGGATAAAAATATACTGATTGGAACAGTAAGCACGATATAAATAAATGTATTTTGAAAAGCCTTTCCTAAATCTTGATCAGTAAACATCTTTTTATAGTTTTCTAATCCAATCCATTCATAGCTACCAAACGCATCCCACGCTGTAAAACTAAAATAAATATTTTGCAAAATTGGCCACATATAAAAAATGAATAACCCTAGCATAGTTGGGGCAATCATGACATATGCCCATATATAATCTAATTTCTTTTTCTTTTTATATTTTTTTTGTATATGTGTGTGTTTTTGCTCCACTACCTTTATTGATAGATCCTCCATCTCTTCACTCCTCCCATAATTTTTGATTTAAAGTAAGGAGAGGATCCCTCTCCTTATTTTTTAGAAAGAACTTCATTTGCCTTCTCTGTTAATTCTTTTGTTGCATCTTCAACATTCAATTCTCCTCCCCATACCCTTTTTAATACTTTTGTTTCTTGCTCCCATAAAGCTCCTGTATTTTTCACACTCGGTAATGGGTAAGAATATTCAAGACCAGTGATATACGCTTGTAAATTCAAGTTTGGAACGGATTTAACCCATGCTTCTTGTGTTCCATTAAAAGCAGGAATAACTGTTCCAGTTTCTGCAAACACATCTGCTGCCTCTTTAGAACCTAAATATTTCACAAATTCCCAAGCTGCATCCGGATATTTTGTTTTCGCTGAGATGACATTTGCTAGACCATGAATCATAACAGCTCTTTCTTTCCCTTTTGGCATAACAGCAATATTTAAATCAGGATTTTTCTTATATTCTGGTACCATCCAAGGCCCATCAAAAATCATCGCTACTTTACCTGATAAAAACAAATCAGATGCTGTTGTCTCTGTCATTTGAGCAAATGTTGGTGATAATCCTTCTTTAATAAAACTAATGTTATAATTAAACGCTTCAATTGCTTGTGGTTTATTAAATCCTACTGTTTTTTTATCTTTAGAAAGAACATACCCTTTATTTTGGTAAATGAGATCATAATAGCCACCTTGATTTCCCATTGCTGCTGCAAATCCCCAAACATCTTTTTCCTTTTTCGTCAATTTTTTTGCAGCTTCTTTCATTTTCTCCCAATCCCATGAATCATCTGGATATGCTACTCCAGCTTCATCAAATAATTTTTTATTATACCAAAGTGCCGTTGTATCAAAATCTTTTGGAATACCGTAAGTTTTATTATCTACTGTATATAAATCAACTAAAGATTTCGGATAATTTTCCAATTTATACTTATCCTTTTTCGCTTTATCATCCAAAGGCATCAATACTTTCCCCGAAGCGTATTTCACAACATTTGGTCCATTCATCCAAAATACATCCGGCAATGCATTTCCTGTTGCTGCCGTTTCAAGCTTCTGAAAATACTGCCCATACGCTGTTAATTCTATTTTCACCTTAATATTCGGATGTTTTTCATTAAACTGTTGAACCACTTTTTCCACTGCTGGTAGTTGTTTCTTATCCCAAAGTGCATACCGTAATTCTATTTTTTCATCTTTAGATGACGTGTTAACTTTTTCGCCACTGTTAGAACATCCTACTATTGCCAATAGCAATGTTGACAAAAAGATAATAAACCACTTTTTCATCCCTTTTCCTCCTCTAGAAACAATCATCTATATAACATAATCTTTACTTATGTTTCTTGTAATTCACTGACGACAAATTAAACTAATATAATCAACTTTACAAAAGATTTGGAGCACCTTGTAAATAAAGCGTTTACAAACGAATTTTATTCATTTATAAAAACAATGCTCGTCTCTCCCTTCCCTATCAATTTTAGTAGACTTATGTCATTACCAGTTGAAGGAATAAACTATCATTGATATATTATTTATACATATACCAATTTGATCACGACATGATGTTGTCATTACCAGTTGTTATGAAGTATAACACTATCACTTTTTCCTCTGCAATATATTTTCTGAATTTTTTAAATTTTCATCACGAACTGTATTAATCCATTATCCCTATATAATTTGTTATTAATAAATAATATAAAGATAAGGAGTGTTGATATGATTCAACAATTAAAAAAATATTACGCTAAAGATATAAAAATTAATGAAGCCATACTTTCTGAAGATTACAGTTGGTTTTTGATTGACGGGAATAGAGTAGGAATTCGTAAATCTCGCTTACATAAACGGGAGTGTCAATTGCTTTCATCCCTCTTAACTCCCATCCATACTGACACATGCTACGAAACAAAAATAGAAAAGTATTGGTACGAAGCGTTATATCAGAGTAAAGATATTCAAATAACATCTGTACGCTTTTTACATTTCTTCACAACACATCCTATAACGGAACGAGAAGAATTTCATAATGCTTTACATTCAATACTTGGTTTTGATACTCCTACAATATGGGAAACTTTACAAACTGGAGTCCTCATCTTAACAGAAAATATATCTGAATATAGATTACAAACAGCCCTTGATACGCTAGAAACAGATTTTTTTATATCCTTATCCTTTTTTGTCGGCAGACACTACACCCAAACCAATCAAGTTTCTCACTTGTATCAATGGGAACGAAATTTATTTTCTTATCTTTCTCCCTATTTATCAAAGAAAATTACATACATTGAACAACTTCTCCCTTATCAATTAATGACCTTATTACCAAAAGAAAAAAGAGAAAAATATACAAATCGTTTATTGGAAAAAGTTTCCAATGATAAAGAACTAATAGAGAGTATTAAAGTATTCTTCCAATGTAATTTAAATGTATCACTTGCGGCTAAACAATTATATTTACACCGAAATACTTTACAGTATCGAATTGACAAATTTATTGAAAAAACAGGATTGAATATAAAAACATTTGAAGGTGCTGTGGCTGTTTATTTGGCTTTTCTTTCTTTGAACATCTCGTAATTTTGCATAAAAAAATTAACTTTTTTTGTGCAACTTACCAATTCACCTTACATTAAATAAAACTTATAATTCAGTTAATTATAAAAATAGGGGTGATGTATAATGGCCGAACTCGTATTAAATCATATTTTCAAATTATACGATAATAAAACAACTGCTGTTTCTGACTTCAATTTACATATTCAAGATAAAGAGTTTATTGTATTTGTTGGCCCTTCTGGTTGTGGAAAATCAACTACTCTACGGATGATTGCAGGTTTAGAAGACATTTCTGACGGCTCATTTTATATTGATGGTAAACTTATGAATGACGTCGCTCCAAAAGATCGTGACATTGCAATGGTATTTCAAAATTACGCACTATACCCACATATGTCTGTTTACGATAATATGGCGTTTGGTTTAAAATTACGAAAACTACCAAAAGATGAAATTAATCGTCGTGTAACTGAGGCAGCAAAAATATTAGGTCTTGAAGATTATTTAAAGCGAAAACCAAAAGCATTATCGGGTGGACAGCGCCAGCGTGTGGCATTAGGAAGAGCTATCGTTCGTGATGCAAAAGTATTCTTAATGGACGAGCCTCTATCCAATTTAGATGCTAAATTACGTGTAAGTATGCGTTCAGAAATTTCTAAGCTTCATCGCCGCTTAAACACAACTACTATATATGTAACACATGATCAAACGGAAGCAATGACAATGGCATCACGCCTTGTTGTGATGAAAGATGGTATCATACAACAAGTTGGTACACCAAAAGAAGTTTATGATACTCCTGAAAATGTTTTTGTTGGCGGATTCATTGGTTCTCCAGCTATGAATTTTTTTACTGGAACATTAAAAGATAACTATTTTCATATAGAAAACATTCGTTTTAAAGTACCAGAAGGGCAATTAAAAAAATTGCAGAAAAAGGGATACAATAAAAAAACACTTATACTCGGTATTCGTCCAGAAGACATTCACGATGAACCAATTGTCCTTCAATCTTCTCCCGATTCAACTGTCGAAATTAATGTTGAAGTTGCTGAACTATTAGGTGCTGAGACTATGATACATGGAAAACTTGAAAATCAAAGTTTTGTCGCACGAATTAATGCTCGATCAGAACTGAAAGCTGGCGATAAACTTTCAGTAGCCTTTAGTTTAACAAAAGCACATTTTTTTGATAGTGAGACAGAACTACGTATACGTAACAATTAAATACACTTAATTGATTATTCTAAAATTAGATGTACAAAAAAGCTGTGTAGTATGACCTTTACACAGCTTCCTTCTTTAATCCCTTAAACATACTATTACTATTTAACCTTATGATGAGAGAATTCTTCTCTTAAACATTTTGATATTAATCATTTTATTTGTAGGGTTAAGGGGATGACCGTCCGTTTAATTAAAAACAAATGAACGCTGTTAGTATCACATACCATTGCCATATCAAACTCGTTACATATCCCTTCAACCAACACCTTAAAACATTCTTCTATTATCATTTATTTCCGAAAAATTAAAATAAAAAATCTGAAGACACTATCTAAACTTCGGATACTTAAAGTACCACGATCCTTACGGTTTTTAGTAGTATTTCGGATCCAACTTCCCTTTCATTTCATTCCATGCCTAAAGGCGGATCGGCTTTCTTGTTTAGAAAAAGATGTAATAAAACTAAGTACAAGCATAGCAAATAATATAATAACTCCTAACCCAATATTCATAAAACGAATCCCTTACATTATATGGTATAACTTAACATAAAGAGAAGATAATAATAAATAAATCCGTTACAGAATGGGAGCTCTCAAAAAATGAAACGAAAAATATTAACTCTCTTTACGCTTATATGCTTAGCACTACCAATACAAGCTAGTGCATACACATTTCAATCACTACCAATTGCATCAAAGTCTAAACAATGGTATATCGAAATTGATAAATCTCATAACGTAAACAAGCAAGCAATCCAGCCAAAACAAGGTGTATTTGATACATATAGTTTACTCGTAAAAAACATCGGTCATGATGTATCAAACGTATCCGTGGAAATACTTGATAACAATCCTACCTCTAAAGCTACCTTTAAACCTACTACACCTAATGAAAATATTTCTAAAAGTCATACAAGCTTTGACTACATGGTATTCCCATTAGACTTTAATAGCCATAATTTTAAAGTTGTGATTACTTGGGAAGAAAAGAACTTTTCTTACAACAGCCATCCAGTAAATGAAAGTAAAAAAATGAAACAAACATTTGTATTTAATGAAGAGTAAGCCCTAATTTAATTAGGGCTTACTCTTCATTTACAAAACCAGTTTGAATGGCTTCTGTCACTTCTTTTGTGATGTCCAGTTTTGTTGCATCGGTGCTAATTTTCTTATACCAAATATGCACGGAAGGCTTTTCGTTACAAAAATGTTTTATTAATACTAGTTGATTATATGCTAGCTTATTTTCTCTATGGGTAGCAATATAGACTGTGAAATTTTTTGCTTCAAAGATCTTTTCCTGCAAAGTATATTGGTTGTCCCATTCCTTTGCGACTATATCGTTCAAATTTTTTATAAGCATATAAGTCGTTCCCACCTTCCCTTATATCATCAATCAAATCTTCGAATACTCGGCACACATAATGCTACTCCAATTGTTACAAGTACTAAAATAGCTAATGTTATA
The DNA here is from genome assembly GCF_038005585.1 of Bacillus sp. FSL W8-0519. NCBI lineage: Bacteria > Bacillati > Bacillota > Bacilli > Caryophanales > Bacillaceae > Bacillus > Bacillus sp. FSL W8-0519. Next base: position 1,776,954 of record NZ_JBBOTL010000001.1, on the reverse strand, counting down.
ATCGTTATCTCACCACCTATGACAGTAGCTAACCATCCTACAACTACATAACCTAGTGGCAATAAAGCAAATGAACCTAACATATCAAGGCTTGCCACTCTTCCAAATGCTTCTTCTGGCACGAGCTCTTGTAAACTCGTTTCCCAAATGAGTCCAAATATCATCATACCGAACCCTTCAATTGCCATTAATGCGATTAAAGCAGGTGCCCAAGTAATGAACGGCATTATTAAAAGCGCACAACCACTTATTAAAACACCACCATAGGCAAGTATTCCCCGCTTATACCACCGTTCTCTCCCGCCAAATATTAGCGCGGCAATTACAGCTCCAACACCAGAGGATGCCATTCCTAATCCATACACGTATGCTTCAAAATGATGATGAACATTAAATAACCATGGAATTAATACGACAATAATTCCTGCATAACAAATATTGATAAAAGAAAAAACTAAAATTGTAATCCATAGCCACGGATGACTTTTTAAAACGAAAACACCTTCCATAAACTCTTGTTTGTAATCGATTTTTCTTTTTTCAATCGTTTTTACTTTTTTAAACTTTATTTCCCTTAAAAATAATAAACAAAAAAATGATAACAAATATGTTACTGCATCTAGTCCAAACCCTATTCCAGCAGATGCAACTGAAACGATTAATCCTCCAAGAGCCGGTCCAATTAGTCGTATACCTTGATTACTCATTTGCGTTAATGCATTAGCTGCATTTCGAATGTCCGGTACAAATACTTTCGCTCTTACAGCCGCATACGCTGGTTGAAATATCCCTTCCATAAGTCCATATAATGCTATGAGGACATATAGAAGCGGAATTATTAAATCATCCATAAATATAAGTGTTGCAAGTAATAGCATTAATATGCAGCGAACTATATCTGTAAATAACATTACTTTCACTCGATCCATTCGATCTACGATTAATCCCGCAAACGGTAACGCAAGAATATTAGGAAGCATGTACATTGCCATAGTCATTCCCATTACAACTGTTGATCCAGTTAATGAATATACAACGACTGGCAAAATAACCATCGTTATCGAACTACCTAAAGTCGAAAGCAATTGCCCGATCCATAAAAATTTAAAATGTGGTGACGCTTTAACCGGCAATAACAATTTACCGATATAACTTAAACTTTTCTCTGTTGGTATTTCTCCTTGCATATACCTCTCCTCTTTTCAAATTAAGTTAACAATAAAACAAAAACAGAAAATTCAATCTTTAACACTTTTAATTATATATGAAACGGTTTAATTATTGGTAAAAACATAAAAAAGAAACTCATACTGAATCTAAAAATATTACATGTTAAATATAAATAAAAAAGGTGTTTTCATAAGTGAAAACACCTTTTTTATTTATAATTTTAAGTTCTTCTTCAATGTCCAATATTTTTCTTGCGCATTTTCAAATGAAAATTCTACCCAGCCATTTGGATCTTCACGATATACATTTACTTTTGTACCATTTTCTAGTTTTCCAACTTCATTTTGTGTCACATTTGGTACACTCTTAATTGGATTGTTAAACGGGAATGGAACTTGATAGTAAGATCCTACCGATTGGACAGTAGCTTTTGCATCTTTTGCATAATCTGTATAAGGAATCGCTTCACTTAATACTTCTACATTTAATGTATTAGGGTTTTTCGGTAGTCGTTTTGCATTTTGGTAATCTGCTTTATTAAAAGGCTTAATGCGTTCCATGATATTAGCGATTTTCCCAGCCCATGCTGTATCTGTTGAATACATAACATTCATTGCTGGCAATGTGTAACCTTTGAAATATCTTGCACCATCTTCTAAGTAGTTCTTTTTTACATAATCAGCGTTATATGAAATACTTAGTCCGTATGACGGTAAATATTTTGCATATGCAAATGGATCACGATCATATGCTCTTAAACCAAATAAATTATGTTTACGATATGCAATTTCTGATTTACCGTAACCAGATTCTAAGATTGCATGTGCAGCTAAGTATAGTGCATTCACACCATACTCATTTTGCGCTTTAATAAAGTCTTGTCCAATTCCAACTAACGGGCTATCTGGATGGAATCTTTGAATATAATTATCAATCTCTTGCGCTGTTACGTTAGATGGTAATGTCACATCTAGATTAATATATGATGGTTGTTCAACAGGAACATCCTTTTTTATTTGCATCGCTTTATATAAAAGTTGTGCATAGCCTTCACGCGTTAATACACCTGATGGATCAAATCCTCCAAGTCCATTCCCTGCCGCTACACCATTAGATTGCAATGCACTAATTGCTTCCTTTGCCCACCAATATGTTGCATCTATATCATCAAATGTATGTGGTGCTTTTACTTCTAATTTAAATGCTTTTTGCAAAATAACAGACATCTCCGCACGTGTTAATGATTCTTTCGGTCTAAACGTTCCTTTATCATCACCTACGAAAATCCCCATATCTGTTAATGCTAAAATTTCCTTTGGGAACATTGTCGTTCCTGCACTAATATCAGAGTATGGATTTTTATAATCACTTTTTGCTTCTGGTTTTAATGCGCGATACATTAATGCTGCTACTTGCTCACGAGTTACAACATCTCCGAAGCCGAATTTACCATTATCGTAACCTGCAATAATCCCTTTTGACGTTAAATCATTAATTGCTTCAAGTGCCCAATGATTTTTTGGAACATCTGGAAATTCTTTTGTAGATGCAAACGAAGTTGCTGGAGCCATCACTACTTGAAGCGCGACTGTCACTGCTAACACATTAGAAATAACTTTTTTCATAAATTTTTTAACACGTTTTTTATATGCTTGTCCCGTGTTAACTTGCCTCCCTTTATCGTATAATTTTCCCTATTAAACTAACACACTCTTAAATAGTCAACAGTAAAAGTATACGTGATAAAAATCAACTAATCTACCATTATTTTATTTATAATCAACATAATACGATATATCTTTTTATTTCGATACAAAATTACATAAAATCACATAAAAAGCCCATCTCTATGTAGACGATGGACTTAGCAATCAATATTGTTATTTAGCTAAACGATATTTTTCAACATCGAAACCTTTCCATTCATAATAATCTAAAATCCCAGCATAAACTGCCTCAGCAGCAATTTGTCTTCCTGATTCAGTAGCTAATTTACCATTATCTATATCATTATCAATAAAGGCAAGCTCTGTTAAAACTGCTGGTACTGTATTATTATTTACTACATAAAGTGAGTGATTGTCTTTTATATTTCTATCTCTTGTATGTAGTGCTTCTACTACTCTATTTTGAATTTTCTTTGCTAACACTTCACTATCCTTTTCAATCTGTGTCTCTTCTCCACGCTTGGATTTTTTATAATAATACGTTTCCGTTCCATGACCATCATGATTTTCAGAAGAATTTGCATGAATGCTTACAAATATATCTGCATTGTTCTCTTGACCAAATTTCACTCGATTCGCAAGAGATTCATTTTTGTTACTTCCTGGATTTCCGTTCTCTTCACGTGTTAATAAAGCTTTTAAAGGTGTATTTTTTTCTAACAACTTCTGTAATCTTAAAGATGTATCAAATACGATTTTACTTTCCTCTACACCTTGCCCTGGATTCCCTGGATCAAATCCTCCATGACCAGGATCAATAATAACTACCTTTTCTACTAAAGGGTTACCTATTTTAAGAGAATCTGCCTTTTTTATAAATTGAGCTGCCTCTGCTTTAGTTAGAATTTTTTCGGGCTCCCATTTGTCACCAGTTCCAATAGAAATCCCTAATTCAACTAGAATGTTAGCTTTTGCTTTACCCCAACTTTTTTCTAGATCACTAAATTTAGTTGCTGGAGTACCATTTACTTTAGAATCTAATTTGTAAGCTTCTACAATAAGAGAGGCCATTGAAACTCGGTCAATTTTCCCAGTGGGATCGAATACGCCCGCTCCTTTCCCTTTTACAACGCCAGCTTTTTCTACAGCTGCGATGAATGGGGTATACCATTGGTTTTGAGAATCACCGAAAGATGGTTTAGCATTTTTATCGATTGGTAAGTTTAAGATTTGAGCCATCATTGTAGCTGCTTCTGCACGAGTGATTTCTTTTCCTGGCTCAAACATTCCTTTTTCGTTACCTGTAACTGCACCTTTCTCTACTAAATAGTAAATAGAGTCTTCTGCCCAATGTTTAGCTGGGACATCTGGAAATTTTTTCGTTTGCGCGAAACTACTAGATGAATAAGATAATATACTAGCTGCAATTACTCCTGCTGCGATTATTCTATTTTTCATAGAATATATTCCCCTCTCAAGTACGATGTATTTATGTAACAGACTAATTATAGTTCTGAAAATTAGTAATAGTCAATTGAAAATTGTATAATTTTGTATTATTATTGTATTTTTTGTCATACATAACTATAGTTAAAAACTATAAGATTTTATTAAGAGGAGAGATTCATATGAGCAACAATTGGAAAGATATAGAGCACCGTATGTATACAATGTGTATGATTCAGCGGAATAACAAAGTATTGTTAATACAGCGCCCCAATCACCTTGGCTTCCCTGGTTACATCGCTCCCGGCGGAAAAGTAGATTTTCCAGAAAGTATCGTTCAAGCTACTAAACGGGAAGTAAAAGAAGAAACTGGATTACTTGTTTCAACTTTAACCTTTAAGGGATTAGATGAATACGTAAATCCGAAAGAAAATGTTCGATATATGGTATTTAACTATTGGACAGATTCATTTGAAGGTGAACTCCTTTCGAATCCTCCTGAAGGTAAATTATTATGGGTACCAATCGATACAGCACTAAATCTTCCTATGCAAGATTGGTTTAAAGAAAGATTTCCATTATTTTTTGAAAAAGGTACGTTTGAAATTCAACGTGTTTGGGATCGAGACTTAGATAAACAAGTCGCTATGACAATTACCCATACGTAAAAAAAGCTTGGAATCTCTCCAAGCTTTTCTTACTTCTCCTCTATTTTCTTAATCTCATAATCAATTTCTAAAAACTTAACTCCAAATATCCACATTTTATGGTTAGCTTCTAACATTTGATTGGTGCCCTCTTTAATAATAAACGTCTCAGCTAACGGTAAACGGATTGTAAAGAAACGAGTATGTATATAGATTCCCTCATCTCCCTTACCATTTCTTCTCAGCTTACTAGTAATAATTAAATTATTATTATCATTACGTAATTTTAAAACCCCCGTCATATTCGAATATGGTAGAGGCAATGCGATATTCATATATGTCTCATTCTTATACGTATGTTTTGAGTAAAGAGCTACAAAAATAGATGCTCCTGCTTCATTTTTCCTTAACCAAGCTCTTACATTCTCCCTTCCATCCTTCTCATCCATTATCCCTATGATAGAGCCGTGCATCGTTTCCCACTTGCCGCCCATTCCTAAATGTATTTGTCCTACACGCTTACTCATTTTCTCATAGCAAAATGCAAACGGGCGGAACCAGCGAGTCCATTTAATATGCGATTGTAATTCATACTCTGTTGTATTTTCATAAAAACGAATAATACTTACAGGAATCTTGGCCCTATCAAATATCCCACTATGGAAATCATTCATTTTATCAACTAAACCTTTGTATTCCTTGCTATCTATTACATTTCTGTTATGTAAAAATGCTTCACCAACTGTCGCCTCTCCTCTTAATCTGCTCATTGGTTTCCCGTAATATTTACAGTTCGGAACACTCTTTTCAATCATCCAGCCGACAAATGCCGGCAACGCTACTCCAATTCCATTAACAACACCGTGAATCCAAACCATTTGAGCAATTGTAATCGTCATTACATGTTTCAAATTCCCATACGAATATATAAGTGAAAACATAATTGTTACCATGAGCGTACTAGACGATATGATTAGGAGGATTTTTGCACTGATAGCATTAAATTTCGCCCGCCAAACATAAATTCCATACCCATAAATCGCACATAAATATAGGAACACTGCAAAAAATTCAAATACCCTTGAGTACGTAATTCCAATCGCAACTGTCATCGGTGAAATGACTATAATAAACATAATTGCATCATATACTTTACTGCTCTTTTCTCTCTTCCGCCCTATTAAACCAGCTGATAATGGCAATAGAAATGCAGAGTAATGAAAATGTGCAGCGGTAAGCAAAATGATGTCAGAACTAAAGTGCATAATGGAGAGTTTTGCTACAGAAGCAAAAAACCAAAAACCACCTAAAAACAAATAAATAAACGCACTATCGATAGCTGTCTCTTCTAACGGTGTCCATCCTCTTTCTAGTAATCTATTTATACCAAATAACGCAACGATCCCCGTATATACAAACCAAATTATCGCAAAGATATATTGATTTGTTACGAAAGCTAACATTGCACAAATCGCTGCTATCGGATATAAAAACGATACGGATTTATAAAATAATAAATACAATCCATTTCGTGCTCTTTTATCAATAATACAAAAAGACATCGGTATACATAACAAAATAGATAATAAAATAATTGCTTCAACTGGGTTTACATTTGACCACTCACATATTAGAAAAATAATATAACAAGCAAGCCCAACTATTATATTTTTCATATCATTTATTTCCTCTCCACAAATGTTCCCCTATATGAAAATAATGAACCAATTAACGGATTGCATACTTGTACATGAATTCGAAAGCACTGTTTTGTTTCATCATAACTTTCTACAATGTTGGCCTCTCCGTATAAGAATCTAGGTAACGGGATTTTTCTTCTAAACATGTAAAACCATTGTTTCTTTGAAGAAATATGCATCGCCCCCATCTCATCAATATGAAAATTCAGTGTAGAAACAAGTATGTGTGGTTCACCAAAATAATCTACAATTTCATTTTCATCGAATTTCATTACCGCATTAAAATATCTTTTCTTATTACGAAAGTAAAAAGTACGATTCCACCGCACAAGTTCATTTCCATGTTCATCTCGCTCAGCGGTATTATGTATTGTAAATGGCACTTTCTTCCCACGCTCAGGGAAAAACATTCGAAACTTCGATGCAATTTTTAATATCAATTTTACGAAAAAAGAACCTCCGTAAATTTCATCCATCTTTCCTTCTCCAGTAAAGCTATTTTCTTCTGTAATCTCATAGCGTTTCTGTAATTTTGGATGAAGTTTTTTATAAGCATCCCCTAATAGTCTTTCATACATATTAGCCATACATTATCCCTTTCTCTTCCTCTTACAATTTTTTGCACTTGGTAAATCAAAACTATTTATATAACCGACAATCGATACCCCCATTAGTAAAACGTTTAATGTGATTGGATTAAACGGCTCTGTAAAGCTTACGATATTCGTAAATCCTGCCACTATCGTTAAAGCTATTAACATAAAAATATGTAGTATAAATAATTTTTGTTTTGGAACTGGAAATAGCCATATGATACCAAAAATAATTTCTAACATCCCTATTACTTTAAGAATTGCAATACTATTTCCAGTTGAATCAATAATCGCAGAAAGCATCTTCATCTCTTCTGGATGACTGAAAATTATTTTTGGGAAGATCCCTTGATACATCCATACAAATGCAAATAAAAAACATACGAGCCAATATGTCATTGTTCTTCTAATTAGCAACCTAGGATGAAGCCCCTTTTCTAACCATAATTTTAAAGCATCAAAACTCCAAGCAGTCGCCCAGCCTAATAACGGCCGAAACATATAGAAATCTATTACATTCCCTATACGACCAAACCTCGTATCATAATCATATTGCGTCTCAAAATGAATGTGTTCTTTACGGGGTGTATACTTCCAATAACCACGCCCTATTTGAATAAGTGATAATTGATTTTCTGTCCAAAATTTTAAAGAAGAAATACGTTCTCCCGTTTCTTTTCTTATCTCACCTATCGATTCACCTTCTCCAGCTATTTCAAGTCCAAATCCGATTTTTGTTTTATATAAAAATTTCTGTGGTTCTCCTTCTTTTTTCTCTACATACGAAATTTCAGTAAAGCGGGCATCCCATTCTGTATGTATATGTGGTTCTTGCGTGTATTCCCATAATTTTTCCATTGTTGTGTTCATTTCTGCTGAAACATAAATAGGCTTTTTCCCTTTCATTCTTCCACCTCCAATGAACTATAATTTTAATGTACATGTAATAAATTTATTTTGCTACATTTTTCACAAACTTCCTCGTAAAAAGATAGAATTTTTAAAATATATATAAAACACTTGATTCCTCGAAAAATTTAAATTATTATAAAACAAATGTTACCAACAACTTCATAAATCAAACACTCTCGCCTAAAACGTGAGATAGAGGTTGCGATACTTATGAGTATTCTAATGGAGACACAGAGATGTCTATGAAATTAGATGAAAGGAAGTATTGCCGAAATCGATATATTTCTCTGTATGTATCGATTGGGGCTGTTTTCGAATAGAAACAGAACTGTCATATGTACAGACGTGTACGTATGAAGAGCTATCTACAAAAAAGAGATATCATTTTTATGGTATTCCTTTTTTGGCGGTTTTTTTATTAGCTCCGTTTTCTGTTTCCCTTTTCCTGTAACAGCACCATCCTCACTTATTTGAGATGGTGTTTTTTGTTTTTCTCTGGTAACTACAGGAATATTGGGATTTATATATGTCCTAATCTATTCTTAAAAATGGATGAAAGAAGGAATTCGTAATGGAAACGATTGTACAAAAATTTGGTGGCACTTCTGTCGGAAGCGTTGAGCGCATTCAACATGTAGCAAATTTAATTATTGAAGAATATGAAAGAGGACATAGTATCGTCTCTGTCGTTTCAGCAATGGGGAAAAGTACAGACGAACTTGTAGCACTCGCTAACGCGATTACAGAAAATCCGAGTAAACGTGAAATGGATATGCTTCTATCAACAGGAGAGCAAGTGACTATTTCATTATTAACGATGGCATTACAAGCAAAAGGTTATAACGCAATTTCATTAACAGGATGGCAAGCTGGTATTACGACAGAATCTGTACATAGTAGTGCACGGATTACTGACATTCATACGGATCGAATTCAGTCTTATCTTACTAAAGGTACCATTGTTATTGTAGCTGGTTTCCAAGGAGTCAGTGAAGATCTTGAAATTACAACGCTTGGACGAGGTGGTTCTGATACAACTGCGGTTGCATTAGCTGCTGCACTGAAAGCTAAAAAATGTGATATTTACACAGATGTGACAGGCGTATATACGACGGATCCACGAGTTGTAAAAGATGCTTATAAATTAGATGAAATTTCTTATGACGAAATGTTAGAACTTGCAAACCTCGGTGCTCGTGTATTACACCCGCGTGCTGTTGAGTTTGCTAAAAATCATAATGTCATTTTAGAAGTTCGCTCAAGTATGGAACAAGAAAATGGAACAATTGTAAAAGGAGAATGTAACATGGAACAACAATCAATCGTTAAAGGTATTGCATTTGAAGATAATATTACACGCATCACAGTGAAAGGATTGGAACAAGGCTCGCTTTCAACAGTTTTCTCTACATTAGCAGCGGCACATATTAATGTAGATATCATCATTCAAAGTATTACAAATGAAGGAACTGTTCATCTCTCCTTCTCCATCCATTCTAATGATTTAAAAGAAACATTAGGGGTATTGGAACAAAATCAAGAGGCACTTCACTATGAATCAGTAGAATATGAAAATCATTTAGCAAAAGTATCAATTGTAGGATCTGGTATGGTCTCTAATCCAGGTGTTGCTGCGAATATGTTCACTACTTTAAAAGAAGAAGATATTCATATTAAAATGGTAAGTACATCAGAAATTAAAGTGTCTGTCGTTATTGACCGCCTTCATTTAGTAACAGGTGTCGAGGCGCTGCATCAATCATTTATGGCGAAAATTGAGCCTTTAGTGCAGATGAGCTAATTTCTACTAGTAAAACTTAAAACAAATTATATGAATCTACTTCCTTCCTATATAAACAGAAAGCTATTTGCATATAGAGTAATAAGAAATGTATTTATCATTTAAATAATACACTTCATTCTATACAACGATCGGGCCCTTTAAGAGCATACAGCGTAGAAACATTTTTCGGGGAAATCGCGGTATTGTTTGTTAACAAGATACTATATGACATACTTAAAAACAGCTTGTCACATTTTCCTATACTGTGACAAGCTGTTTTTTGTTTGAAAGGAATTTGTAACTTTTTAATAGTATAATTAAGAAGATGATTAGATAATACACTTTTACATATAAGGAGATAAAGACAATGTCAAAAAATAAATTACTCAGAATGGACAATGTTAGCATCGTTGTAGAATCCCTTGATCATGCAATCTCTTTCTTCGAGGAGATTGGGTTAAAACTCGAAGGGCGTGCCACTGTAGAGGGTGAATGGGCCGGTCGCGTAACTGGACTCGGTTCGCAGTGCGTAGAGATTGCTATGATGGTAACTCCAGATGGCCATAGCCGAATTGAACTTTCGCGATTTCTTACCCCGCCCGCTATAGCAGATCACCGGGCAGCTCCTGTCAACGCCCTCGGTTATTTGCGCGTCATGTTCACCGTTGAAGACATTGACGAAATGGTATCTAGGCTTACTACTAAGCATGGTGCTCAGCTCGTTGGCGAAGTAGTTCAATACGAGAACTCTTACCGTCTCTGCTACATTCGTGGAACTGAAGGCATTTTAATCGGTTTAGCGGAAGAACTCGGTAATAAATAAGTAATTTTTTATAAGAAGTCTTTACTAAAGTAAAAATATTTGAAAGAAATTCTCGCTTCATAAAACTTAGATTTTAAACCCCGTCCTAGCTTGAGAACGGGGTTATGCTTGTTTGAACTTTTTAACATACTATTAACATCCTAAAATTATTATAAAACAATTTAGTTTCTTGTTATACTCTTTCCTAGGAAATATAACTTACTCTTCTCACTTTTTGTCATATATATCTTTTCTTTTAAAAAACGATCTGAACTCATTCAAAATAACTTTCTTCACATCCGAATAAAAAACCATCATGAATAGTGCAATTACTAATACAACCACCTGTATTTTTTCATAATCAATGAACGCACTCATAATTAGTAAACCAAATCCAATATAAAAACCAAAATCGTTCTCTTTCTCAAAATCCTCATCTTCTTCATCAATATGTATTTTTTCTTTAATGTTTTGATTCCCTTTTATTAACTCATCGAGCGTAATATTGTACATTTCGCTTAGTAAAATTAAATTATCAATATCAGGACAACTTTTATCATTTTCCCATTTACCCCGCTTTAACAGGCAGTAAATCTCATCAAAGCTTTTAAGCATAATCAAGGCAGCCAGATGCGATTAACTGCCTATAAAAGCCCGATTGGTTCAACTAATAATCAGTAGGATAAATCGCCCACTGATTAAAGTTTCACTTTATATACCGCTTGCCTCGTCACACCAATCTTTTTAGCAACATCCTCTTGTGAAAATCCCTTTGACTCTCGTAATTTTTTTAACTGCTCTCCTAAGCTCATAACATCCCCCTCCTTTAACAAATTATTACATAAAAAGAGATATAAAAGAAAGAAACCATTAGTAAAACTCACTGTAAACCATTCGTTTACAAAGTAAAAAAAGAGAAAACAGCTCTATATTTAAGCTATTCTCTCTCTTCTATTAAAATAGATGAATATTTTCTTTCTTGCAAGCTTCACGTAAATCATCAGGCCATACAGAAGATTGAACTTCACCAATATGTGCTTTACGTAAGAAGTACATGCACATTCTCGATTGTCCGATACCACCGCCAATTGTTAATGGTAGTATGTCTTCTAAAATACCTTTATGGAAATCATACTCACGTTTATAGTCTTCACCTGTTTTCGTTAACTGCTCATCAAGTGATTTACTATCAACACGAATTCCCATTGATGATAATTCAAATGAAGATTGTAGTACTGGGTGCCAGAATAAAATATCACCGTTTAATTTCCAATCATCATAATCAGCTGCGCGTCCATCATGCTTTTCACCTGAACGAAGTGCATCACCAATTCCGATAATGAAGACTGCACCGTGTTCTTTTGCAATTGCATGTTCACGATCTTTCGGTGTTAATTCTGGATATTTATCTTCTAGTTCTTGAGAAGTAACGAATACAATTTCTTCTGGTAAATACTTCCCAAGGAACGGATACTTTTCAAATAAGTGGTCTTCTAAATCTTTGAATATTCCATAAATTGTTAGTACTGTTTTTTGTAAATAATCTACAGTACGCCATTCTTTTTGAACGATTTTTTCCCAATCCCATTGGTCAACGTAAATAGAATGTGTTGCATCAAGTTCTTCATCACGACGGATCGCGTTCATGTTTGTATATAAACCTTCACCAGCTTCATATCCATATTCATGGAGTGCAAATCGTTTCCACTTCGCTAGTGAGTGCACAATTTCTAATTCTTCTCCTGAGTGTAACATATCAAATTCAATTGGACGTTCTACACCGTTTAGGTGATCGTTTAATCCTGATTTTTTCGTTACGAATAATGGTGCAGATACACGGAATAATTCAAGTCGTTTTGCTAATTGATCCTCGAAAAATGTTTTAACTTCCTTAATTGCGATTTGAGTCTCTCTTACTGTCATTAATGATTGATACATGGTGGTTTCCTCCTAAAATGTTTGGATGTTGTGAAAAGAAGCCAACAAAAAAAGCCCTTCTTTCCCAAAAAACTGGGACGAAAGGCTTTGGTTCCGCGGTACCACCCAAATTAGCAACAGAGGTTGCTCACTTATACAATACGGAGATGAAATATCTCGATACTGTTCTTCTTGTAACGGCGAAGTTCCCGGCTAAGTCTACTTTCCTATCAAGGATTTCGGTTAGCAACTCCAGGAGGTTCTTCATAATAGGCTTCGTATCAGGCTCACACCACCCCTGACTCGCTTAGACTACGTCCTACTACTACTCGTCCTTTCATAGTCGTTTTGTTGTCACATCTCTGAAACATTTTATTAATGATTATTCTATACAAAAAATAAAGAAAGTCAACAAAAAGTTTTAAAATATTTTTCAATTCTTTATTTTACGGCTTTATTGATTGTTTCCAATATACCTTCTTTACTTCTTTTGCCTAGATATTCTAAAAAACGTCTCACTAACTGAAACTAACGTATATACGACGATTAATGTAATCGTTCGAAATATAGAATCCGCAGTATTTCGTATTATTTTCATTTTCTTTGTAATTCCTTTCAGTTTACTTGCAAATTCATGATATACTATAGCATTCAAGCAGTTTGTTTTCCTTAAAGCAAACATAGTCATTTATAAAGAGTATTTTCTAAATCATTGACTATTATCAAATTAGATTTTTATATAACGGAGTGATTATATGAGTAAAACGAAAGCAAAACCGAAAAAAGGTGTAGGACAAGGTACAGGAAGTAAAGGGTGGAACCGTTGGCAATCAAGTGCAAAAAAGAAGAAAGCTGCAAAGCCATACAAAAGTAAAGGTACAAAGAAATAACATTTAGTTTCTTTACTTTGTACAAAACAAAATATAATTATTACAACGAAAAAGCTATGCCCTCATATATTTGAAGGCATAGCTTTCTTTATTAGATCATTAAAATATCTCGAATTTCTTCTTCCGTGATGGATGATAATTTCTCTTCTCCCGGCTCAATCACTTCAGCAATTAAATTTTTCTTACTCTCTTGCAGTTCATGCATTTTTTCCTCGATTGTTCCGTGAGCCACTAACTTAATAACTTGTACCGTATTTTTCTGTCCCATCCGATATGCCCGATCTGCTGCTTGTTGTTCAACAGCTGGATTCCACCATAAATCGTATAATATAACCGTATCGGCACCCGTTAAGTTAAGCCCCGTACCACCAGCTTTTAAAGAAATGAGAAATAGGTCCCCTTCCCCTTCGTTAAATCGATTACATAGCTCTACACGTTCTTGCGAAGGTGTATTTCCGTCTAAATAAAAGTATGGAATCGCTTGACGATTTAATTCACGACCAATAATGGACAGCATCTTTGTAAATTGAGAAAAGATTAAAATTCTCTTACCAGTACTTCTACATTCCTCTAGTATGTCTAACAGTTGCTCAAATTTAGCTGAACTCCCTTTATAATCATCAACGAATAAAGCGGGATGACAGCAAATTTGTCTCAATCTCGTTAAGCCAGCTAAAATTCTAATTTTATTTTTACGTAACGTGTCTTTGTCTAAATGTTTTAACGTTTCTTCTCTTAATTTCGCTAAATAAGCAGTATATAGTCTCTTTTGGTCTGGTAATAACTCCGATGACTGTAAGTGCTCTATTTTATCTGGCAGCTCCTGTAATACATCTTCTTTTAATCGTCTTAATACGAAAGGTTTTACGCGCTTCGCTATATCTTCACGCCTTAAATCACCGAACTCTTTTCTTCCTGGTAATAATTCTGGAAATACAACGTGGAAAATAGACCATAGCTCTTCTAATGAATTTTCTACAGGCGTTCCTGTTAGTCCGAAACGATATTCAGCTTGAATTGTTTTCACTGCTCTTGCAGTTTGCGTTGTCGGATTTTTAAACGCCTGTGCTTCATCAAGAAATAGCGTATGAAACGGCCTCGCATACGACCTTATATCTCTTCTTAGTAATGGATATGACGTAATTACGACATCAAATTCTGCTACATCTTTTAAAATTTTTCGCCGTTCTGTCTGATTTCCATCTGCAATAACTGCTCTAATATGTGGAGCGAATTTTTTCAATTCACTAAACCAATTATAAATAAGCGAGGACGGTGAAACGACTAATATAGGCAGCTTCTTCTCTCGAATTTCAGGCAAAACAGAATCTATATAAGCAATACTTTGCAGCGTTTTTCCAAGTCCCATATCGTCTGCTAAAATACCGCCAAAACGGTAATAGGCAAGTGTTTTCATCCATTCGAACCCGTATACTTGATACTCTCTCATTACAGCATGTAAAGTTTGTGGCACTGTAAATTTTAATTTTTTCGGGTTTTGAATGCTTTCAACTAAATCTTGAACAGACTCATCTAAACTTAAAACATTACCTTCATGAAGTCCGTTCATCCATTTTACACTCCGAATAAGCGGAACATTCACTTCTTCCCCATGTAAAAATTCTTTTCGAATACCTGATTCTTTTACAAACTGATTAATTTCATTAAACTCTTTGCTCTCTAGTGATAATAGAGAACCATTCGCTAATCGGTAATATTTACGTTTCTCCTCAAGAGCCGCTAATACACCTTTAATTTCAGCTTCTGGTATTCCTTTTATATCAAAACGAAATGATAACCAATCAATTCTTTCTTTTCTTCTCACTCTAATAAGAGGTGCGGTATCACCTTTATGAATGCGTAATTTAATTGCTGTTGTCGCGTAAATATCAACTAAACCTTTTAACGTTGGAACGATGTGATATAAAAAGTTATACTCAGCTTCTTCATTATGCATAAAGTAACCGCCTTCTGTTTTCGCAAAGGCACTTTCACTCATAATGTCTAAAATCTCTTTTTCCTTTTTCTCATCACGATTAAAAACAGAAGGTTGCCCGTCTTCTTCTAGCGGATTAATCACGACGTTTCCATAATGAAATTCAAGACCTGCTAGCAAACGATTTTTCACACGATCTAAATATAGCTTTGCTTTTAACGATGGCGTTTCAACACGATCGGATATGACTTCATCAATGCGCACTGTTCCAAGTTTCATTAATCCAGGCACAACTTTCGCTACGAAATGTTCCATCTTATTTTCAGGAATATAAAATTGATTGCTATTTGAGCGACTCATCATCTTTTGCAATTCAATAAGTCGCATACAATCTTCCATGGGTAAATGATATAATTTCCCATCGTAAAGAGCGTTGTTATACATCTCCATAACTCGAACACGATTTAGACCGTCTATATGAAGGGTAAACCCGCCATTATTCCCTTTCGTAAACTCAAAATGTAATGGCAATAACCCTTTTGAAATGTGTAATCCCTGAAACAGTTGCTCATTTTGTTTCAGCTGTACATACTCGGCTCTAGAAAGTGCAGAGAGCATATCATTCCACGAAGCTGGCGGTATAAATATCATGCTTTTATCTTGTTTCGCATGTACTTCTAGTGCATCTTCATACATTTTTTCGTTATGATATATTTTAATGAGTTGTTGTATAATCGCGTCTGTTTCTTGTTTAAAACTGTGTACATCTGGCGTATATGTAAATTCATTGGAACAATGAAAAGTCTCTCTCTTCTCCACTTTAGAAAGAAATTCTCTAATATGATTTATAAAATATGTTTTGGCAAGTTTTAACTGAATTCCAAGAAGAGCCCCACCGCTTTTCGTCGCTACCGGTGAACATATAAACGCAACATCTAATATTTCACGTGTATCAAACCGATGTTGTTTACTTTTTGGCCTCAGTGGTTTATCTGCAAACAACTGAAACATCCCGTTTGTTAATTGATCATTTCTGCTACTAATAGAGCCCATTCCACCCGTTTGCTGGTTATAATTTATTTGTATCAATACAGCTGCTACATGTTGACAGTACGTTTGGAAAGACGCTAACGAAGGACAACTACATCTCGCAACAACATCACCTTTCTTAGCTTTTTCTACCGTAACATGAAAATCCTCGTTCCCTTTTACCGTCGCCTCACAAATTTCTTTCGTTTCATCATAGTAATTCACGATTACTTTATTTGATTTATAATAAGCTTCGCCTCTTTTATATGAGGTTTCTCCACATACTTCTTTAATAATCGATTTATTTAATGTAAAACTCATTGTTTTGACACTTCCTTAATGTAAAACCATTTTCTCTTACTTAACATTTTACATGCTTCACGAGAAAATATAAAATGTTGATTTAACAAAAAAAGATGCTTATTTATAAGCACCTTTTCACTCTATCTCCATCAGTCGTTTCGCCTCAAAATACAACACTTGAATAAATTTTTTCGTATTAATTCGTATATGGCCAGAAGTCGCTACCCCATCCTTTGTCATTTCTGTCATCCGTTTTCTAACTACAGTGAAATCAAAAAACTTCGGAGCATAACTTTCAAATTTCGGATTTGAAAAGTCTGTTAGTCCAAGAGAAGCTAAATGGTTTAATGATTGATAAATTGCTCTTCTTACACGTTGTTCAGATGCTTTTCTCTCCTTCTCTATATCTGCTTCTGAAGCTAGTTCCCCTAATTTTTTTACTGTTATTTGGTAAAAGATATCTTTTAAAGCAGGAAATCCAAACTCAAATGTTTGCGCCTTTTCTTGTCCATATAAATATTCCAGCATACTAAGTAAATCTTTACTTCCGTTCTCTCCCGCAATACCGAGTTCTGATAGTAAGAAGCGTCCTGAATCTGATATCTTTTTCCCTTCTTGCACTGTTTCACTACGCATTTGCTGCTTTTCCCACTGAAACACATTATTCAATGATTTTTGAATGTCATATATAGAACGTTCCAAACGAATACGTTCTATCACTTTTCGTACAACAGATACTACTTCTATTTTGTTTAGTGGTTTTGTAATATAATATTCCACACCAAGTGTATATGCCTCACCAATGAGCTGTTTCGATTCAACTTGGGAAATCATAATAATTTTCCCAGTAAATGAAGATGCTATATGGCGAACTGTTTCAATGCCGTCTCTCATCGGCATTAGTAAATCAATAAATAAAATGTCCACTTTTTTATAATTTAACTGTTCTGCTTCAATAAACGCTCCATCTTCCGATTCTCCAATTACTTCCCCAAGATCGCCATCCTCAATAATTTGCGAAAGCATCGAACGGAAAACTTCATCATCATCTACAATATAATAAAACAAACCTATTCCCCTTCCCGCTTTAAACTGCACTCCGGTAAACAAACGATAAACTTACACCCGTTCCCATTTTCATTGTCTTCTAACCTTACTTCTCCGCCGAGCTCTGTTACCATTTCATCTATGTAAGAAAGTCCAATACCTGTGGACGGTGTTCCTGTTTGATCATACTTTGAAGTAAACCCGGGCTTAAATACTAATTTCTTATACTTTTGTGCGATACCTGGGCCATCGTCAATTACTTCAAAGATTACATTTTTTTCTCGTTTATATAACTTAATACGAATGAGGCCTCTATCTTCAATTGCTTCAACTGCATTCGCAACTAAGTTATTAAAAATTGATAGCACCGTATACACGTGATATGCAGCGTGTTCACCTTCTATATGTTTAGAAAAACGTATATCTTTCTCTAACATTTCAGCATACTTTTCATTTATTCTTACAATCATTTCTGTAAGCTCATGACCTTCTACATACTCAGCCACATTTTTATCTAATAACAGTTTAGATAATCCTGCAAAAATCCTTTGATTATCCTTTTTTATTTCGTGCACTTCTCCTGCTATTTTCAATGCTGTTTTACTGCTGGAATCATCATTCGCTTGTAAATTCCGATATAATTGATACGCTTCTTGTGTAATTAATTCTGCATTTTGTAACGTTTTTTTCAAATGAACAGATTCTACATATAAATTTGAAAGGTGCATGAACATTTTTTCATTTTCTTTTCGAACTTGTGATTCTTTTAATTTCGTTTCATATAAATTCATCATATTTAAAAAGCCAAGTGCAAAGAAGCTACGGAAAATAGCAATAATGATGAGTTTATTTACTTCAGAAATTGTTATTGTTGTACCTAGTACTAACATGTGATAAAACGCAAGTTCCGACATACTTGCAACAATTTCAATTGAAATTCCAAGACATCCAATAACAATTGGCTTCTGATGAAACTTATTCACCCTACAAAGTGAAAAAAGACTTCCATAAATAAAATAATAAAAGAACACAGGATAACGCAAATAAAATGATTCTGTCATATGAAATGAGCCTTGCATGACCCAGTCAAGGCATACGCGGAATAAGACTACACATATACCGACAAGAATACCCGCAGCAGCTGCTGGTATTCTTCTTAAAAATAGTAATAAAAAGAAGAATAACGGTGTCCCAAAGCTAACACGAAACGTATCATTAAAAGGATGAAAATTAAGCTCTCCAGCAATCGGAACAACAACCATTAATATAATTAAAAGAGATATATCTTTCTTCCATAATTGATTCCAATTCAAAGGTGCCACTTCCTATACTCTTTTTTCAGTAATAAAAGTGAAAGCCCGCTTATATTATAAACGGGCTTTATTTCTATATTCTAACCTTTTCTACCGCTTTTATTTGGCGATACTCAGGCTCCCAGATTGCTTCTTTCACTGCAATCTTGATATCGTTATCACTTAAGTTCTCTCTCGCAACACCTTCCGCAACGGCAACTTTCGCTACTTCAATTGCTACCATTTCCGAGATATTACGTAGCTCTTCAACTTCTGGCAAAATAGGTGCTCCTGGCTGACTTGTATCAACCATACTTGCAACTGCTTCAGCTGCTGCTGCGAACATTCCATCCGTCATAACGCTTGCACGTACGACAATTGTACCAAGACCAAGTCCTGGGAAAATAAGTGCATTATTTGATTGTCCAATCACATACGTTACACCGTTATATGTAACTGGTTCAAATGGACTTCCTGTTGCAACTAATGCTCTCCCTTCTGTCCACTCGATTAAATCGGCTGGTTTTGCTTCAGCAAGTGGCGTCGGATTCGACATCGGTAAAATGATTGGTCTTTCTACGTGAGAAGCCATTTCTTTAATAATTTCTTCTTTAAATGCACCAGCAACGGTTGATGTACCGATTAAAATTGTCGGTTTCACATGTTTCACAACTTCAGCAAGTCCAATCACACCATTTTGTTTCCACTCACTTACTTCCGCTTCTTTTCTTGCATACGGAATTTGGAAATCAAGAAGATCTTCCATATTATCTGTAACTAATCCGTTACGATCTATACACCAGAAACGCTTATATGATTCTTCTTCTGATACGCCTACGCGGACCATCGCATCTCTAACTTGATCTGCGATACCGATTCCAGCCGTACCAGCACCAAACACAACAACGCGGTGTTCACTTAGCGGTACACCAGAAGCTTTCACTGCAGATAATACAGCAGCAAGTGAAACTGCACCTGTTCCTTGAATATCATCATTAAACGTACAAATATCATGACGATATTTATCTAAAATTTTTCGTGCATTTCGAGAACTAAAGTCTTCCCAATGTAAAAGCGCTTTCGGGAATTGCTTATTTACCGCTTGTACAAATGTATCAATAAATTCATCGTAAGCTTCACCTGTTATACGAGGGTGACGATTTCCAATATAAAATGGATTGTCTAATAATTCTTCACGATTTGTACCTACGTCTAAAATTACCGGTAATACGCGGCTAGGATCGATTCCAACTGCCGCTGTATAAACAGCTAATTTTCCGATTGCGATGTTAATACCACCAACGCCCCAGTCACCAATTCCAAGTATGCCTTCTCCATCTGTAACAACGACTAAATCAATATTTTCTGCTGTTGCACCGATATTGGCGAATGCTTCTTCAATACCTGACGGATCGTTAATTGATAAATACACACCACGTGGTTTACGATATTCATGACTATATCTTTGAATCGCTACACCAACAGTTGGTGTATATACGATTGGTAACATTTCGCGTAAATGATCTGTTAAAATACGATAAAATAATACTTCATTTCGATCATGTAACGCTGTTAAGTATACATTCTTTAATAAATCATCCGGCTGAGAACAAAATTGTTCGTATGCTCGGCGCGCTTGTTCTTCTAACGTTAAAACTGCTGGCGGTAATAACCCTTTTAAACCTAATTCTTCTCTTTCTTCTTGCGTGAAAGCAACCCCTTTATTTAAAAGTGGTGTTGATAATACTTCTACTCCTCTTAATGTTGTTTCTAATGAACCATTAGAAGCTACTGTAAACTTACTCATAACATCCCTACCTCTATTCATATATAGCATTTCTATATTGTAAACAAAAAAGAGGGGCTTGTCCCCCCTCTTCTTTTAGTTTTTCTTTAAAAGAGTTGCTCCTGCAATCCCTGGGTGCGTCATTTCGAATGGATCTAGAATTAACTCTAAGTCTTCTTGTGACAGTACACCATTTTTCACACAAAGTTCTCGAACGGATTGCCCTGTCGCGATTGCTTCTTTCGCAACGCGAGCTGCTGCTTCATAACCGATATGAGGGTTCACGGCTGTAATAATTCCTACACTCTTCTCAACATACTCTTTTAAGCGATCTTCATTCGCTTCAATTCCTTTTAAGCAATTATCTGTAAAGGCACGGAAACCGTTATTCATAATGCTAATTGATTGTAGTAAGTTGAAAACAAGTACTGGTTCCATCACGTTTAATTCTAATTGACCTGCTTCTGAAGCAAGGCAAATTGTATGATCGTTACCAATTACTTGGAACGCAATTTGATTAATTACTTCTGGCATAACAGGGTTTACTTTCCCTGGCATAATAGATGAACCTGGTTGACGAGCCGGTAACATAATTTCTGCTAAACCAACACGTGGACCTGATGCCATTAAGCGAAGGTCATTCGCAATTTTAGACATATTCATCATACATACTTTAAGTGCTGCAGATACTTCTGTGTATGCATCTGTATTTTGCGTTGCATCTACTAAGTCTTCTGCACCAACTAGTGGTAGTTCACTAATTGCAGCTAAATGTTTTACAACTGCTTCAATATATTCTGGGTCTGCATTTAAGCCTGTACCAACTGCAGTTGCTCCCATGTTCACTTCATATAAGTGTTGACGTGATTGCTGAATTCGTTTCATATCACGTTCAAGTACACGAGAGTAAGCTTTAAATTCTTGTCCAAGGCGAATTGGCACAGCGTCTTGTAAATGTGTACGACCCATTTTAATCACATGATCGAACTGTTCTGCTTTTAATTCAAATACATCGTGCATATAACCCATCGTTTGTAATAAACCTTCTAATGCGTTTAATGTAGCGATATGAATCGCCGTTGGGAATGCATCGTTTGTTGATTGCGCCATGTTTACATGACTATTTGGACTAATATAATGATAGTCTCCCTTTTCCATTCCTAATAATTCAAGAGCACGATTGGCAATGACTTCATTGGCATTCATGTTCATTGAAGTACCTGCTCCGCCTTGGATTGGATCTACGATAAAATGATCATGCCATTTTCCATCGAGAATTTCTTGAGCAGCTTCTGCGATCGCGCCGCCCTTGTTCAATTCCAATCTTCCTACATCTGTATTGGCAAGCGCTGCAGCTTTTTTTACAACTGCGAACGCTCTAATTAAACCTTCATGGATTTTGTATCCTGTAATTGGGAAGTTTTCAACTGCACGCATTGTTTGTACGCCGTAGTATGCATAGTTTGGTACTTCTTTTTCACCTAAAAAATCTTTTTCAATTCGAACACCATTTTTAACTTCAGTTAATGTTGCCATGATTATTCACTCCTTAACGATTTCTTATGCTGCTTTTGTTTCTTTGACTGTTTCTACATATTGTTTTGCTTTCTCATTATCGAATTCGCCTTCCCACTTCGACATAACAATGGCCGCTAATGCATTTCCTAATACATTGACAGATGAGCGAATCATATCTAAAATGCGGTCAATTCCCGCAATTAACGCGATACCTTCTAGTGGTAACCCCATTGAACCTAACGTTGCTAATACAACAACGAACGATGCACCTGGAACTCCCGCCATACCTTTGGATGTTAACATGAGAACGAATAATAACGTTATTTGCTCTGTCAGTGACATGTGCACACCGTACATTTGTGCAACAAATAATGCCGCTAACGCTTGATAAATAGCCGATCCAGTCAAGTTAAATGTATAACCTGTCGGAATTACGAAAGAGGCAACTGCCTTTGGACAACCGAACTCTTCCATTTTTCTCATTATATTAGGTAAAACAGCTTCTGAACTTGCTGTCGTAAATGAAAGAATAAGTTCTTCTTTTAAAATTTTCATTAATGTAAAAATGTTTACGCCAACCATTCTTGCATTAATACCTAATACAATCACAACGAATAGTATAACAGTTACGTATACAGCTAGCACTAGTTTTCCTAAAGGAAGTAGTGTTGCTACACCAAATTTTGCAACCGTAACCGCAATTAATGCGAATACACCAAATGGTGCAAATTTCATAACTTGATTTGTAACCCAAAACATCGCTTCGAGTACACCTTCAAAGAAGTTAAAAACAGGCTTTCCTTTTTCCCCAATTGCTGCGACTCCTAAACCGAATAATACTGAGAAGAAAATAATCGGTAATAAGTCACCTTGTGCAATCGATTCAAATACGTTTTTCGGTACGATATGAACAATCGTCTCAGCGAATCCTTGCTTCTCTGTAGCATCTGCTGTTTGTTTATAAGAAGAAATATCACTTTGCTGTAAGTTATTCATATCAACGCCAGTACCCGGCTGGAATATATTTGCCGCAAGTAATCCCATTAAAATAGCAATCGTCGTAATAATTTCGAAATAAAGAATGGTCTTCCCGCCCAGTTTCCCAAGCTTCTTCATATCGCCTACACCAGCTACCGCAACAATTAATGCTGAAATAACAATCGGTACTACAATCATTTTAATTAAGTGAATAAATATATCCCCAATTGGTGTAATATAAGAAATCGCCGTTTTATTGCCATAAAAGACTGCCCCTACTACAATCCCTAAAACAAGCGCGACAAAAATTTGTGTTGCCAATCCGAATTTTTTCATTTATGTTCATCCCCTTCATGCGAACGCTTTCAATTTGAATTTATAAAAGCTACTCACACATCTTATAAGCGAACCTACAAAATCATACAAAAACCTACAAGTTCGTCACAAAAAATTCAAATATTTTTCTTCTTTTTTTCATTGACACCATTTTGTTAAAAAACGATAAAATAAACTTGATAAGTAATCAGATTATTTCGTATAATCAAAAAGATATATACTTAAAACAACTCAAAATGAAAAGGAGTGGATGATATGAAAAATTATGTGCAAAAATTCGTTCTATCTTCTTCTTTTCTTTTTCATTTTCTTAAAAAGGAACAAAGGCATTCGCCTTTGTTCCTTTTTTATTTCAATCTATATAGGGGGAATTGTTATGAGACCATATAAACGTGTCTTAATTAAATTAAGCGGCGGTGCACTTGCCGATCAAACTGGAAATAGCTTTAACTCCAAACGATTAGAACATATCGCAAACGAAATTTTATCCATTGTTGATTTAGGTATCGAAGTATCCATCGTCATCGGTGGCGGTAACATTTTTAGAGGTCATCTAGCTGAAGAATGGGGAATCGATCGTGTAGAAGCTGACAATATCGGGACGTTAGGTACAATCATTAACAGCTTAATGCTACGCGGCGTTTTAACAAGTAAAACAAATAAAGAAGTGCGCGTTATGACCTCCATCCCGTTTAATGCTGTAGCTGAACCATACATTCGCCTACGTGCAGTCCACCATTTAGATAACGGGTATATCGTTATTTTTGGAGGTGGTAACGGGCAACCATTTGTTACGACAGATTATCCAAGTGTTCAAAGGGCCATTGAAATGAATAGTGACGCAATATTAGTCGCAAAACAAGGAGTAGATGGCGTCTTTACTAGTGATCCAAAACATAATAAAGCAGCAAAAATGTACAAAAAACTAAACTATAACGATATAGTTAGGCAAAACATACAAGTAATGGATCAAGCCGCTTTACTACTTGCCCGTGATTATAATTTACCAGCACACGTCTTTAACTTTGATGAGCCTGGAGTAATGAAAAGAATTTGTTTAGGTGAGCATGTGGGGACGTTAATTAATGACGATGCTTCATTGCTTGTGCATGAAAAATAATTATTTCCCATCAAAAAAGGGCGTCTTTTCTAGACACCCTTTCTTCCTTTATCATCACAAATAAAAATCAATCCATCCCGCAAATTTCTCCTTACAACGCTCCCAAAAAGATAACTTCTCAAAAAACTCTTTCGTCATTTCTTTTGAATCATGAAAATCTTGGGCTAATGCTTCGTTCACTTCTGATACAATAGTTCCACCATGAATATACAAGTTCATTTCATCATTTATATTGAAGCTACGCGAAGTAAAGTTTGTTGTGCCAATAACGGTTAATTCATTATCAATAAGCATTAACTTCCCATGAAACATTCCTTTTTTATACCCATATACAGTAATACCATTATTAATAGCTTGACGTATATATGGATACGCTGCTTCTTTTATAAGAGGTAGATCTGGTTTATATGACCAAAGTATTTTTACTGTAACACCACGCTTTTGTGCTGCAATTAAAGCATTCATTGATTCTTTATTTTTCGCTATAAAATACGGCGTTGCAATTACAATTGAGTGCTGAGCTTGTTTTATTAGCTCTATATATTTTTTAGCAACGTAATGTCCATTGTAACTGACCATAGTATGCAATGTATTCCCTTTACTAGCCTTATTTGTGCTCCTCTTTATATCCTCTTTCGTATCTCGTTTCCAATCTAAAGCAAATTGTTCCTCTAAATCTTTTGCTCCTTCTCCTTTAAGCCGCACATGATAATCACGCCAATATCCAAATCGCTTATCTTTTCCTAAGTACTCATCTCCTATATTAAAACCACCTGTATATCCAATCTCCCCATCAATTGTCGTAATACGGCGATGATTACGATGGTGAAGTGAATAAAATCCGAATGGTAATTCAGGTTTTCTACTATACGTAAAATGAACACCACTTTCCCGCAATTCATTTATCATCTCTCTTTCAAATGATAAATCATTAATGCGATCCACTGATAAATAGACGTTTATTCCTTCTTTTGCCTTCTCTTTTAATAAATTTAAAAAAGTATGGCTACTTTTATCATCCGACAAAATAAAAAAATACGTGTAAATAGATTGCTTTGCTTCTCTTATGTCAGTAAATAGCTGTTTATAAAACGACTTCCCTTCTACGTATAATTGAAAATCACTATAGTGAGGGGCATACTCTGTCGGCATATTTTTGCCAGCTTCCATTTTCCTTCCTAAGGTAACGTCAATATGCATCCAAATTAAAATAAAAACGAAAATAGCAATAATAATAGAAGTAACTCGCAATATTTTTTTAATCATTTTAATTTCCTTCCGCTCGTTTTCTTTCCTCCTTTCTATTTTGTCATTCAAATTTAGATTTCATGCTTTATACAAAAAAGGATGTCACTTTACATCACACCCTTTTTGTATTAAACAAAGTTTCTCGCATCATTATTTCTTCCAAATTTATAAATGGCAATTAAGAAGAACGCAATCGCAAAAGCGAATAAAATTAATATGTTTAAATACAACTCAGAGAATGGAATTCCTTGTTGTAATTTTGCTATCGTATCTAATAACCAACGCTGCGGAAGAAAATTAGCTACTTTTTGTACTGCATTTGGCATAATGTCGTACGGGAAATAACATCCAGCAAGCAAACATGTTGGTACTATCACTAAATTTTGCATTGCATTTGAAGCAGCTGAACTTTTTGAAAAAGACACAATGACTAATGATAAACCAATTGCAATTAAAGCGAATATCATAAGCACACCAATCATTACTATGAAAGGCATATTAATATTTGTATGAAAAACATTCGTCAGAAATAGTACTGCAATGACAATTTGCAATGTTAATATCATCATATTTACTGCCACATTGGACAATATAAATTTCTTTCCATCAATTGGTGTTGATAATAATCTAAAGTACGTTCTATTCTCTTTTTCTTTTAAAATAAATCCTGATAAGTTCACTGCTGAAAACAACATAAACATAATAAGATAACCCATCGTTTGATTTGTCATATCTTTATTTTTCGAAGTATCTTCTAGCGTCTCCGTTTTCATTTTAAATGAACTTTTTTGATACCCTGCGTACATCTTATCAAATGCACTTTGATCTGTTCCTGCTACTTTACTAATAGCTGCTACATTATCAATATAATTGTATAAATATGATTTTATAAATCCTGTTACTTGATCACCTTTAATCGATGCAATTTCAATATGATCTGGTTTCCCTTCTCGAACGCTTTTTGAAAAACCAGAAGCTAATGTAATAACTCCATCAAGTTTTTTAGAAGTGAGTTTATCTTCTATTTCAGACTCCTTAACCTTACTCACATTCACATGATTTAATCCTTCTAAAAACTTTATCGTATCGTTTGCTATCGGCTCATTTTCTTTATTTACAATCCCGATATTTAACGTTCCTTGCCCTGCATTTCCGTATATCGAAAAAGAGATGAGCGTCCCGATTATTGGCAAACTAATAATAATCAATAACCCTTTTTTATTTTTCAAAAGTACAGATAACGTTTTTTGTATGAGCCATAAAATATCCTTCATACTATAGCCCCTCCCGTCTACGTAATGCAATAATTGCAATTAATAAAAAGAGTGCTGATATTCCAATATTTAAAGAAATGACTGGTAGTGCTGCCCCTACATCATTCGCATAAATAATTTTCATAACAGCTGTATTTGCCCACGTTAATGGTGATAAATTCGTAACGAAATTTTCTTCTATTACGAAATATGCACCGCCAAAAATAGAAGCTAGTTGCACTACCACCATAATAATTGCTCTAGACGATTCAGGTGTTTTTGTAATATATCCAATCCCTAAACCGAAGCTAATTGCTAGAAAGACTTCTGTTAATAAAATAAGAAATATGATTCCAAGGTGATCTCCCCAATTCGCTTGAAAGACAAATTTACTAAAT
Source organism: Bacillus sp. FSL W8-0519 (assembly GCF_038005585.1). Taxonomy (NCBI): domain Bacteria; kingdom Bacillati; phylum Bacillota; class Bacilli; order Caryophanales; family Bacillaceae; genus Bacillus; species Bacillus sp. FSL W8-0519. The sequence continues at coordinate 1,749,183 of NZ_JBBOTL010000001.1, read as the reverse complement.
AACATAACGAGTAATATGCACAGGGCATTTGCTACTAGACTACCAAGCACTTTCCCAATGAAGATTTCAGCCTTACTTATAGGTGCAGCAATAAGGCGATCTCCTGTTTTACGTATTCGTTCGCCTCGAATTAGAAAACTTGCTCCCATCGCAGCATACAGCGCAATCATCGTCGTCATTACAACCGCATAGTAATCCATAGAACCCGGTTTATTCGCAGCTTGTAAAGATGTTTCTTTTATATAATCATTATGATTTCCATTTGAAATAACTGCGCTCACCTTACTAGGATCAACTTTTGCAACTTCGGCTGCTACATTGTACTTATCAACAAATGTTGTAAGCATGCCTTCCACAATACTTCCCTCAATACTACTTTTGTCACTTCCGTAAGTTTTTGCACCATCTTTATTTAATTCTACATAAGCAGCATATTTATTTTGCTTCACTGCTTCCTTCCCATCTATACCTTCAGAAGCTTTTTTAAAATGAATCCCCGATTTATCAACTTCTTTCGCAAATGCTTCAAATGCTTGAGAAAACGTGCTACTCGCTTCATCTTTATATAGCACCCGTATATCTTTAATTGAATGACTATCACTATTAAACGCATTACTTAATGCTGTACCTAACACAAGCATAAGCACAATCGGAAAAGCTAACATAAAAACTAAAGTTCTTACGTCTCTGAAATCTCTTTTCATATGCATAATTGCAATATTGAAGATGTTCAATTGATGAACCTCCCTTTACCTTTTCTTCATTTACTCTTTATTTATCTCGTAAATTTCTTCCAGTTAACGTAAGGAATACCGTTTCTAAGTTAGGAGCCTGCTCCTCTAACGAACGGATTTCAATGTCATGGTTGATGAAGTGCTGAACAATTTTATTTAAATTATTTAATCCTGCATCAGAATTTACTTTAATTACGTTCTCTTCAATTTGAACAGCTTTCACACCGTTTATCTCTTTTAATTTTTCTACATCTAAATTCTCTACCGATTTCACTTCAATCCAAATATCTTTCGTATCAGTAATAATCGCTTTTAACTGCTCTTTCGTTCCTTCTGCAATCACTTTACCGTGATCTACTATCGCTATTTTCGTACAAATCTCTTCTACCTCTTCCATATAGTGACTCGTATAAATAATCGTACTTCCCATTTCGTTTAATTTCCGAACAGACTGCAGGATATAATTTCTTGACTGTGGATCAATTCCAACTGTCGGCTCATCCATAATAATTAACTTCGGTCTATGAGCAATTGCACAAGCGATATTCAGTCTTCGCTTCATCCCACCAGAAAAGTTCTTTGGATAGCTTTTCTGTTTATCACTAAGTCCTACAAATTGAAGAGCTTCCTCGACCCTAGCTTTTAATTCAGCTCCTCGTAATCCGTACAATCCAGCAAAGAATTTCACATTTTCATAAGCTGTTAACTCTTCATAAATTGCAATATCTTGCGGAACGATACCGATATTCATCTTCGCAAATCGATTATGTTTCTTTATATTTTTTCCTAGTATGCTAATTTCACCTTCATTACTTCTTAACAAACCAGCAATCATGTTGATTGTCGTACTCTTACCAGCACCATTCGATCCTAAAAAGCCAAATATTTCTCCTTCTTTAATAGATAAAGACATATTATCAACTGCGATGAAATCACCAAATTTTTTCGTTAAATTTTTAATTTCTAAAGTATTCATCGTTTCACCCCTATTTCGGTTTCTCTGCTTTTAGTATAAACAAAAAGAATGAACCTGCTCAGTGCAGAAGTTCATTCTTTTCACATGAGATTATTCACTTTTTTCATATGAGATGATTCATCCTCATATCGGTAGCAACATTGTTACTGAAAAACCACTTGTTCCATCTACAATAATTTTACCATTTACAGACGCCGTTCGTTCCTCCATCCCCATAATCCCGAGACCTTTTTTAACAAGTGTTGCACCTTTTCCATTATCCTTCACTTGCACTTTCACCATCTTGTTAAGTACATGAATATCGATTGAAATGACTGTCGCATCAGCATATTTCATCGCATTTGTTAATGCCTCTGTAACATTTTCACCGATAATCTTCCACTGAATCGGTGAAATCATATCTAAATTCCCTTTATATACGAAAGGAATATTTATATCATGCTTGCCGGCAAATTCCTCTATGAATAATTTCATACGATGAATGCCAATTTGCTCAGTTGGTGGCTTCATATTTTTTAATGTAATCCGAATGCTTTCAATACCATCTTTTGAAATATGTATTGCATTTTGTAATAACTCAGCTGATTTTTCTTTATCTATCTCCATTAACCTCTTTGCTGCTTCCATTTGAATGAGTGCCCCTGTCATCGAGTGGCCAATTTTATCATGAATTTCCTGTGATAACCGGTTTCTCTCTTCTAACTTAAATGTGTACTCTGATTGTCTTATATACTCTTTATTTTCATTTAAGCTTTTCGTCAGCCGCTGCATATCTTTTCGCATCTGATCATTTTGTGATTCAAGCTTTAATACGCGCGATATATACCGTTCTGCCATAGTTAATACGAGAAAGGAAAATGCAACAATTAATCCATATGTCATTCTAATACTTTCATTTGTAAAGATAATAGGAATCATCATAATGATAAATAGCTGCCATTTCTTCTCTATATAACGGAATATAACTTCATATGAGTTCAGTGGTAAAAACAATATAAAGAACGAATGAATCTTCCATGTAAATAACATAACTAAGCCAATCGATACAGAAGTTAATATGTTTTTGTACGTATCTTTTTTACATATAGAAATCAGCACGTTTACAGAAAGATATAAAAGCAAAGTAAGTATAATCCATGGTAAGTTCGCAACATTTAAATACATGTAACTAAACACAATATATATAAAGACAATTAATTTACTTACAATTAACCAAAATTCCATATCTTTAATCTACTTTCCCTGTTAAATAATAAATCGCGATTTGTGTACGATGTTCCAGTCCAGTTTTCCCTAAAACTGACGTAATATAATTTGCAATTGTTCCTTCTGATATGAAAAGTTGCTTCGAGATTTCTTTATTCGAAAAGCCTTTTGCAATTAATGCGATAATACTCAGCTCTCTTTCAGTAAAAAGACTTTTATCTATTTTACATTCTTCCTCTTTACTTTCCATTAAATTAGACTTAATTTTATCGAGAACTACATCTTGCATAACGGTTTGACCGTTATATACTCCTTTAATCGCATCTCGAATACGCTCTGGATCATTATTTTTTAATAAATAACCTTTTGCTCCGTTTTTTACTGCATCCAAAATATATTCATCGTCATCAAACGTCGTTAAAATAAGCGGCTTCGTTTTCGTCTCTTCACAAATGAATTTCGTCGCCTCTACCCCGTTCATATTTGGCATGCGAACATCTAATAGAGCGATATCAACGTCGTTCTTTTTGCAATATTCCACTGCTTCTTTCCCATCATTTACTGTATCTACTACTTCGAACTCTTCATATGTATTTAAAATAATTTTCATACCTTCTCTTATAAAAGAGTTATCATCTGCTATTAATATTTTAATTTTCATGTTTGTTAGTATGGATCTTCCCCTACTAACATTCACATCCTTTCTTCCCGTAACATTTCTTACTTGCTCATTATATACTTCTCTTTACCATTTTTTCACACCTTTTTTCATCTAGCCCCCTTCCTAAAAATATATTATTCTTTTTTTACAACATGTGTAGGGTGACTTATCGTTCTTTACGTCTATATAATAGAATGCGTCAAAAAGGAGGGAGAGACCCATTGAGGAAAAACAATTAATTGAAAAAGCACAGCAAGGAAGCGAACATGCTTTTCGTATCCTTGTGCAAACATATCGTCATTATATTTTTCAAGTTATCTTTTCTATTTTAAGACATGAAGAAGATGCGAAAGATGTTACACAAGAAGTATTCGTAAAAATTCACGCCTCTCTCCCAAATTATCAATTTCGCGGATTAAAAACGTGGATGGCGCGTATTGCCACCAATCACGCTATTGATTATAAGAGAAAGAAAGCTAGAGAAAACGAAGAACTCTCTTTATGTAAAGAAACTGAGGAAAATATAAAATCCTCTCATAATATTGAGGCTTTATTATTGACGAAAGAGCAGAAATTACTCATTGCTCAAAAACTGAGAGAACTTCCCGATAATTACCGTGACGTCGTTCTCGCACATTACTTAGAAGAAAAAAGCTATCAAGAAATTGCTTTACAGGAAAACATCGAAGTGAAAACAGTCGAAATGAAACTGTATCGGGCAAGAAAGTGGATTAAAAAACATTGGAAGGAGGAAGAGTTTCTATGATGCATTATTCAAAAGAAGATTGGCGCAATTATACATTAAATGTTATAGAAAGCAATGAACGTGAATCTATGGAAGAACATCTTTATGAATGTGATCATTGTTTAGCACTTTATATGGAAAGTATTGATGAACAACAGGAAAACCTTCCAATGATAAATGATGATTCATTTACGAACGAAGTTATGACGCAAATTAATTTTGAAACGCTACAACCTAATGAAAATATAAAAACAAACTCACTAAAGCGCACCATCGTTCACTACATAATTGCGACTGCGGCTACAATTATTTTTATGGTAAGTGGTTTATTCCAATATATTTTCACAGCGACATCAAATTTCGAGAAATCTTCAAAACATAACGAGTCTTCTATCTCACAACAAATTGTAAACAAATCGGTAGACACATCAAAAAAGGACGGAGGTTCAAAGCATGAATAAAAATCCCTTTTTAGCACTTGTATTAGGGCTAATTCCTGGGCTTGGACATTTATATTTAAAGAAGTTTGGACGGTTTATTTTATATGGTGGAGGAGCTTTATTACTATTTTCCATTGCAGTTTTTTGCGTAGTAGAATTAATAGCGCGCGAACTTGCTTTTCTTTCTCTATTTTTACTAGCCGTGTTATGGGTGGTCAACTTACTAGATTTAGTTATCACAATTATTAACCAATCGAAAAAACAAGCAACCGGAGAATTGACAGAGTCCTCTAAAGAGAGCGAACGATTTTATATCATTCTTCTTTCCATCATCCCTGGACTTGGTCATTTTCAATTAGGACTTATGCAACGTGGCCTTACATTTTTAGTAGCTTGTACAGGAATCGGAAGTATGATCATTTTCGTTGCTCTTTTAACATCTCAAGAAAGTTTTCTTATCTTTCTCGTGACGTTACCTGTTTTATGGATTTATAATTTCTTCGATGTTGTTCAGCAACTCCAGAAAAAAGAACGTGGTGAGCAATTAATTGATCGTACCATTTTCGAAGATTTTGAAGAGCACCGTGAACAAGGAAAAAAAAGTAAAACTTTCGCTTCTATTTTAGCGATGTTTCCTGGAGCAGGACATATGTATTTAGGCTTACAGCGCCGTGGTCTTCAGCTTATGGCAGCCTTTTTACTTTCAATATATTTGCTCGATTTATTAAGACTTTCAGCGTTTTTATTTTTAGTACCCATCATTTGGTTCTATAGCTTTTTTGACGCTTTACAACAAACTGCAAAGTATGGGAAAGAACGTGTAAATGACGAACCTATCATTGATTATTTTATCAATCATCAAAGATGGATCGGTATCGGGTTAATTGCACTCGGTGGTTATTATTTATTAGATCAAACAGTCCTTCCTATTTTGAATGATTACTTCGCAAGTATATTTAACATTCATCTTAGCGAGCTGTATTATCGCTATTTCCAAACATCTATCGTTGCACTCCTCTTAATTGGTGGCGGCTTTAAATTATTACTTGGAAATAAAGAAAATAAAGGTGGTACAAAAGAATGAGAACATGGCGCGTTGGAACATTTTCAATGGGGCTTTCTATTATTGCATTAGGTTGCTTCTTACTATTTTCAGTTATAAAAGGTACTGAGGTATTAGATTCCTTAACCGCATGGTGGCCTGTTTTACTTATTATACTTGGCGTGGAAATTTTACTTTACCTACTATTTTCTAAGAAGGAACAATCATTTATTAAATATGATATTTTTAGTATTTTCTTTATCGGTGTTTTAGGAAGTGTTGGCATTGCTTTTTACTGTTTATTATCAACTGGATTGCTAGAAGAAGTTCGCTACGCCATTCATACAACTAGACAAACGAACACGATTCCAGAAAGCAAACTTAGCATTCCTGAATCTATCAATAAAATTGTCGTAGATGCAGGTACAGACAACCATCCTCTAACGATAGACGGAAGAAACTCAAATGAAGTTAGCCTTCTTGGAACATATGAAATGACAACAAAAGGAAATGAAAAACCAAATTTAAAACAAGAAGATTTTCTTTCAGTTCAAACGACCGGAGAAACAATGTATATAACATTAAAGTCGTTACCGTTTCATCAAAGACTGTTTGGTCATGAACCACGCGTAAAGCCGACACTTGTACTACCGCAAACGAAACATGTAGAAATTCGTGCTTCTAATCGCGATCTTTCTCTTTATCCAGGTCAATTACAAAACAATTGGTTTGTACAAGAAAGCTCAGGTGTATCTGTTCATTTAATAAAAGAAAGTGACATCTCTCTAACAGCAGTAACAAACCAAAAAGAAGCTATCGGAAATACACCTTGGGAACAAGTAGAAAATTTAACGAAAAAAGAAAATAATTCTTCAGAAGAAAATCCAGAATTCAACGGGCAAGAACATTGGTATAAAAATTCGATTAAAACTGGAAATGGAACGTACAAGTTAAATATTGAGAAAGCTTACAATTTAAATATGAGCGTTATTGAAAAATAAAAAAACCTTCCGCAATTGCGGAAGGTTTTTCTCATATAATCGCTTTAATTCCCTCTAACACTAAGCCAATCATAAATCCGCAAACAGCTCCGTTTACTCGGATCCATTGCAAATCTTTACCGACGTTATTTTCAATCATTTCAATTAACGTTTTATCATCTAACTTATCAAGATTTTCTTGCACAAGCTTTCCGATTTTCGAATGGTTATTCTCAACAAGCTTCACAACTTGTTTTTGTAACCAATCTTCTATTTTTTGAACAGTCACTTCGTCATCTTTTATTTTATTCATTTGTTTTTGTAAAAATGGAATAACATACTTATCCGCAAATTCTTCATTGTTTACAAAGACAACTGCTTTTTGCTGCACTTGTTCCAGCATCTCTTTAATTTTGTCAGTAGCGTTCCAATTGGCAATCCACTTTTCTTTCCATTTTTCTAATTCCTGTAGCAACGCTTCATTTTCTTTTACATTTATAATTTCTTGACGAATTTTCGCTAATATAAGTTGTCTCGTGCTATTATCAGCATCTTGTAAGCTGCTAATATTACTAATAATAAACTTCTGCAAAATACCGCCAATTTTATCTTCATCTACAATATTCATAAATGATTTCAAAGTAAACTGCAAGAATCCATCTACTTTTATATTTTCCATCGCCTTCATACCTAAGCTTCCGAGTTGGTAACGCGCTTCATCTTGCGCTGTCCAGTCTTTCACTTTTACTAATATGTAATCAAGTGTCTTTTCATCATATTCTTGCACAACTAATTGATCAACAAGCACTTGTAAAATGTTACTTGTATTCATTGTGTGCAAATATGTTTTTAATTCTTTTTCAATAATAACCGCTAATTTTTCCGTATCTATTGAAACAATCGCTTTCTCCGCAATCGTTACAATCCCTTTTTTCACAGCATCAGACTGCATTTCTCTCTCTGCAATTTGCAGCACCATTTGTGCTAATTGCATTTCTTTTACTTTATTCGTAATACTTTCTTTCGTTAGCCACTCATTTTCTAACGTATTGATGAGCCCTTTCGTTACTCGTTTACGGTTTTTCGGTAACAAAGCTGTATGCGGAATTGGAATTCCCATCGGGTGACGGAATAATGCTGTAACTGCGAACCAATCTGCAAGCCCGCCGACTAACCCAGCTTCAAATCCACCTTGAATAATCTCACCAGCTACCGACCCTTGAAAAGGAATAGAAGCCGCAAAACCTACCCCCATAACCCCAAGCGAAATACCCGCTATATATTTAGTCTGTAATGACATCGTATACACATCCTCTTATTATGTAAAATAAAGCTTTTTTGTTATATTTATTCGATCTTAGTAATCCTTTATATCTATACTATAAAGAACATATGTGAAAATAACAAAGATTTTTATGTACATGAAAAAATGAGACTATAACTAGCCTCATTTTCCTTACAGTATTAATTCTAAACCTTTCTTATAATACCCATTCATCACATCTTCTGGAACCATACTACCGCCAGTTCCCCACACAATATGAGTACCTTTCTTCATCTTCTCTGTTAACTGTTGTTTTTGTAAATAATCATCTTCTGCACATACTTTCACTGGTCCTATCATACCAGCTAATGCAGAAGGCTCTAAATAAATCTTTTCCGTATCAGCTAGTTCTTTTAATAATCTATATAACTCTTCATCACTTACTGTGTAATTTCCACTCAAAAATGGTTCTATCGTTTTACCGACAAATCCAGACGGTCTTCCTACCGCTAGTCCGTCCGCGTCTGTTACATTATCAATCCCGATATCTTGAACGGCAATTTTATCATGAAGTCCTGTCATTAAACCGAGTAACATGCATGGAGAATGCGTAGGCTCGGCAAAGAAACAGTGTACGTTGTCTTTATACAATAACTTTAAACCAAATGCGACTCCGCCAGGCCCGCCCCCTACTCCGCATGGTAGATAAACGAATAAGGGATGTTCTTCGTCTACTACAATCTCTAACTCGTCTAATTGTTTTTGTAAACGCGAGGCTGCGACTGCGTATCCTAAAAATAAATCATGCGAGTTTTCATCATCTACAAAATAACAGCTAGGATCAGCATCTGCTTGCCTTCTTCCTTCTTCTACAGCTTTACTATAATCAGCTTCATATTCAATAACATTTACACCTTTACTTCTTAATAAATCTTTTTTCCATTGTTTCGCGTCTGCTGACATATGAACCGTTACGTTAAAACCTAGTTTCGCACTCATAATCCCAATGCTTAGCCCTAAATTACCTGTAGAACCTACAGCAATTGAGTATTTTGCAAAAAACTCTCTACATGTATCACTATCTAAAATGGAATAATCATCTTCTTCTGTTAACATACCATGCTGCAAAGCTAATTGTTCAGCATGTTTCAACACTTCATAAATGCCGCCTCTAGCTTTAATTGATCCTGATATTGGGAGATGGCTATCACATTTTAATAATAATTCTCCTAAAATAGGTTGCTCGTAATTTTTCTCTAAAGCTTGTTTCATAGAAGGGATTTTCAATAAAGGTGATTCAATGATGCCTTTCGTCTCTTTCGTTTCAGGAAAAACTTTCGCAATGTATGATGCAAAACGCTTTAACCTCTCCTCCGCATCTTTTACATTCTCTTCACTGAGTGGCGAATCTTTTATTGCCGTTTCATACTTTTCCATGTTCGGATTCACCCAAAACACTTCTTCTGTTGCGATTAATTTATTTAATAGTGGATATTCCTCTTTTAATTTCTCTATTCCCTTCATTTCTCTTCCTCCTCATCACCTTGTAGCTTACGATTTAATAAATTATAATTAAATTAATTTTAATATAGTTTAACATAAATTTTTCACTTTAGTTAATTTTAATTTAATTTATTTAAATATAATTTAATAATTAGTAAGGAGATTTTCATTATGGAAAATATAGATATTGGTAAAAAAATTGAAAAACAAAGAAAAGAAAAAGGTTTAACGAGTAAAGAACTTGCAAAGATGGCTGATATTACACCATCTATGTTAAGTCAAATTGAGCGTGGATCTGCTAACCCTTCTATCCAAACATTAAAAGTACTCGCTAAAGCTCTTGATGTTCCAACATTTAGCTTTTTACTTGAAGATACAAATACAGACGATTTAATTGTACGTTCTCATAAACGAAAAAAAATGATTATCGATAATTTATCATATGAAATGCTATCACCTGATTTCACAGGAAATTTAGCAACAGCAATTATGACCGTCCCGCCGAATACAGCTTCGTCAGAAAATGTGCTAGAACATAAAGGTGAAGAATTAGCATATGTATTAGAAGGGAAAATCACATTACATTTAAATGAAGAAGAGTACATATTAGAAACGGGTGATAGCGTAAAAATACCCGCTTATTTAAAACATAAATGGGTAAATCAATTCGAGAAAAATGCCATTGTTTTATTTTCTGTTACTCCGCCGATTTTTTAATAGATGTAATAAAAATAGCCACGTGCGGATTCCTCCGTACATGGCTATTTTTATCTTTTCGGCACGAACAAAATCCCTAAACTCATAACACAAAAACTTAGTATTTGCTGCATCGATAAACCAAATAGAACCGAATTCTGTTCACTAACAAGCGAAATAATAATATGAGCAAACCCCTCAATAATTAGAAAAACACTTATATTCTTTCCATTTCCAAGCCTTTCATTTTTCATCCATAACAAGCCCATTATGCAAAGGGCAAGTATGATCTCGTATGCGAAAATAGGGTGATATAAAAATTTAGATTCATATATTTTCATTCCCCAAGGCAATGTCGTTTGTACTCCTACTTTTTGGTGGAATAGAAAATAAAAAATAATACTCATACATAGCGCAATAGGTAATGCATCAAGTAAAGTACGAAGCGAAAATTGCCCCTTTTTACTTTTCGAAACAATGTATACACTTGCAATTATGCATCCTACTACAATATGTTTCGTACTTCCTATAGCTAATAATGCTTGCAGTGGCGACCTAATAGCCCATACTGGATTTAAAATTGCCGGTGCAAATTTCCATACAAATACGATGATAAGAAAAGCATTTGTTACTGCATCCATCATTTTTTCATATGGTACACTTTCGTTCTTCATCTTTCGTTTCATCAACATAAATCCAAATAAACTTCCAATTATAAGAGATACGGGTTGTAACCTCACGATCCACTCCATCACTATGAAATCCCCTCTTAACTCTCAATTAATTTCTTGAATTTCTCTTCTAATTGATCTGGAGGTAGTACGCCTCGTACTTGCTCTACGATAATTCCATCTTTATTAACAAAAAATGTCGTTGGTAAAGAAAACACTTTATAATCTAATCCGGCTACTCCGTCCATATCTAGTAAAACAGGAAACTTAAATCCGTGACGATCCGCAAAAGCGCTCGCTTCTTGCACTGGATCTCCTATTGTTGCATTTACCGCAAAGATTTCAACATCCTTTTTATATTTATCATACATACGAACTAAGTCAGGTGCCTCCATTTCACATGGACCACACCATGATGCCCAAAAATTAATAAGATATGGTTTACCTTTTGCATCATTTAACGAATACAGCTTCCCGTCTAATCCTTTTAATGTTATGTCTGGTGCTTTAAATCCTACTTGTGGTAATACTTCTGTTTTCTGTAATTCCGCTTGTTTCGCTTTTCTTTCTTTTTCTTCTTTCTTTGCATTATAAAAATTAACTCCGGCCCAAATTAGTGCTCCGGCTAGTATAATAGCAATTAGTTTCTTCACTTTTCTTCCTCCCAAAACACTACATAAAGTAGTGTTAATTCTTAAAAAAAAAGAGGCTATATGCACTCTCCGACAATCAGTACAACCGACATACAGAATAAACCTAATGTTACATATACCGAATTCGTATGTAACGGAATAGTAAGCTTAACAACTTTTTCATGTAACACTTGCTCGATTCGTAAATTTATTGCTGTTTTTGCAAATGAAGCTGTCACACATCGGTTTTCCATTGCCTTTATTTTAATTAATTTTAATAACGCGCTACCTAACTCAAACGAAGACTCCATTTTTTGCATCGCATATTTATCAGCAGCTAGCTCCTGATACGTGTGATACCGCTGTAACAACCCTTTTAATATCGGTATGTACATCATTCCTTCTGCTAATAACGTAAAACAAAATAATTTTAGCGGATCTCGATTGTTTTGATGATATTCTTCATGAAAAATAATCGCATCCATTTCTTCATCTGAAAATGTTTGAAGCATCCCTTCTGACATGACAATTTTCGGACGAAATAACCCAATTGTAAATGCCGCAACTTCCGCAGTCGGCAATATATATATTTGTTTTCCTTTTCGAACGAAAGGAATAAGTACTTTTTGTAATCTTTTAGTATCGAAAAATTGTCGCCACATTCTTTTGCACACGATAAACACTGTAAGTAGTAGAAATCCAGCGATTATAATACGAATGAGCGATAATTCTTTCATATGTTTTTCTAACTGAAACAAGCAAAAATTTGAAAGAAAGAACGCCTTATTTTGAAAAAGAAATGGATATGTAACGTAATACACTAACATACTGAAAAAGACGGTACTAACAATTACTGCTAACAATACGATTTTACGCATTTGCCATTTCATTTCATTAATCCTCTTTTTTTAACTGACTCAATTTATCTTCTAACTTTTTTATTAAAGTCGGATCAACTTGCTCTAACTCATCTAGCATATGATTTACAACCAAATCTCCAAATTCCCCCATCAATTCCTGTGTCATTTTCTTCGTTTGATTGGATAAGAATTCTTCTTTTGTTTGTACAGCACGATATATGCCACTTCTTTTCACAGTCTGTTTTTCTAAATGTAATTTCTCTACTAACCTGTTCATAACTGTCATCACAGTATTAAAATTCACAGGTGATTCTTCGCTTAATTTCTGCTGTACTTCTTTAATCGTAATACCCTCGCTAGACCAAACAATCTCCATAATTTTTGCTTCAAGCGGTCCAAAGAAATGATTTAACCCTTGCTCATTTAGCTTATAGTTTTGAGTAAACATCATGCGTCTCCTTTCACACTACGAATTGTAGTATAAATTAATTGAAAGGTCAAACGTAGATGATATATACGAAAATGAACTACCTATAAATACATAGGCAATTCCATTCATTTTAAACCTAATTTTTCTCCAAATGTATCAAAGAGATACTGCTCTAATATTTGTACACTAAATTTCTCATTACGCCCAAGTGCAAACAATTCCCGATTTTTCGCTACGATCGTATCTAACGGGATAACGACATTATCTACTATTTTTGTAATTTCAATGATGTTACTTTTTACATTTACCTCTGTTTTAAATTCAATGTTTTCTAATACGATATGCGAGCGTCTTCCTGATGCAAAAAAAGTAAAGTTAGGATTTTTATAAATACCAATTTCACTCTCTAGCGGATATAAATACTGAAAAATGATATCTCTATGTCCATCTTTTATTATTTTTTCATCCTTCTCATCATCCAAGTATTCCTTCACCTTCGTTGTAAATTCGAATCGAAAATCCACTTTTCTCACGCTCCCTCTTTGTATTTTTATATTAAATAAATATATTGAAATAATTTTACCATATTGTAATACAAGTTCCTATTAAAAGTAAAAACTCATTTGTAAAATCTCTATTATTGCCGATTCCTTTTTAAAGGATAAGTACTCATTCAATATGAATACATGCTTCTTTATATCCATTTAAACATATTGTTTCCATATTTTGAAACAATAGTATGAAGTATTATATATTAATAAATTGTTTCTAATTCATTTCTCAATATAACCAGCCTTTGCTTTACTATTCCGATATATTCAAACTATATTTTCTACTTAATCATTACATCGCAGAAGGAATGTAACTCTCTTCTATCGAATTTTTATATAACGAAAATGATTAGGTGGTGCTTTACTATGAAATTAGCTGTCATTGGTGGCGGTGATTTACAAGATTCAAATCACTCGCCTATTAATGAGCGACTTATAGAATTAACAAATAAACAGTATCCGAAAGTATTATTCATTCCTACAGCTAGTCATGATGATGAAAGCTATATAAAATTATTTTTAGACACATTCGAAAAACAATTACACTGTGACGTACAAATTTTACGTATTATAGCCGATACACCTTCTAAATATGAAATAGACGAAATGATTCAGTCTGCTGATTTAATTTATCTCAGTGGCGGAAACTATATTCAAATGATTTCAGAATGGAAAGAACATAAGCTCGATGAAAAATTACTATCGGCTCTGCAGCAAGGAACGCTCATTGCAGGGTGTAGCGCTGGTGCTATGTGCTGGTTCACATCTAGCATCCGCTCAGATTATGAAGGTTCCGGTTATATAGAGCAACGGCTGGGGAATTGTGAACAAAAGGTTTTGTCCACATTATAATCAATTAAATAGAATGAACGCCTTCCATTCCTTTTTACAAAATCATCAAGGGAATATAGAAGGCATTGCACTAGAGGATAATTGTGCCTTATATATTACAGAAGAATCTTTTGAAATTATAGGTGAACCAGAAAAAGCGTGGGAGTTTTATATGAGTGATAACAAACTCATTAGACAACATTTTGATATTACTTTAAAAAGCTATTTGTAACCTACACTTACAAAAAATGTCCCTAAGTATAATAACTTAGGGACATTTTCAATATTTAACTCACTAATCGTGTAATTCGTTTCTTCTGCCATGAAATCTTATAATATGCATATTGTAGTATTAAACTGACAATAAACGCTGCTGGGTACCCAATCCATATCCCTTCTATGCCAAGACTTGTATGGTAAGAAAGGTAATACGCTACAGGTACTTCTACAAGCCATATTGATACGACGCCGATAACAGTTGGCCATAATACTGTACCACTCGCTCGCATTGTCGCACTAATAATTTGCGCATGCCCGAAAATTAAATAACTCCATAATGTAATCATAACTAGGCTATGAGCAATTTCAATTGTAGTTTGACTCGTTAAAAATAGTGATAGAATGTCTCTTGAGAACAAGTAAATAAGAGATATTAGCACACCACCGATGACGTAGTTCATAATAATTCCGGCCTTCACAACTTTCTGCAATCGATCAAATTGATTCGCACCAATTGATTGGGCAGCAAAAATGGAGACTGTAATACCAAGACTAACTGCTGGCATTTGCACATAACTTGCAACTTGGTTCACAACGCCATAAGCTGCTGTTGCATCCGAACCGTAACGATTTACAAACGCAATTACCGCAATTTCTGATAATGAAACTAATATCATATTAATACTCGCTGGAATACCAAGTCGTAGTAAAAGCTTTAATAACCCCCAATCCATTCGAAGATATTTCCTTACCGTACTATCTAATTGTAGTGGGTGATTTTTTTTCTTTAAATACACTAACATGACAATAAACGTAATAACTGTAGATATAACAGAAGCATAGGCTGCTCCATACACATCTAATTTTGGAGCACCTAACCATCCAAAAATAAGGATTGGTAATAAGATCATATTTAGCGCTGTACTTACAATTAAAAAGTAAAATGGCGTTTTAGAATCTCCTGTACCTCTCATAAACGTTGTGTATGCGAAATATAAAAATAAGATTGGCATCGATATAAATAAAATACGTGCATAATGTACACTTATTTCAATAATATTTTCTGGCGTCCCCATAAGGCGCATAATATCCATCGCAAAAATACTACCTACTATCGCTAACACAACTCCAATAATAAAGGTAAATGTTAGCGTCGTACCAACAATCGCTTTTAAACGATCTTCGTTTTTTGCCCCAAACGCCTGACCAATTAAAATGGAACTCCCTGAACCAATACCAATTACGAATGAAACAAGTAAGAAAAATAATGGGAAGAATGCCGATATGGCCGCTAAATCATTCACTCCAAGCCACCTTCCTACTACTACCATACCGAATAATTGTCCAACTGATTGTAGTACATTACTTAATAGTAACGGTACTAAAAACATGGACATCGATTTCCAAATCGGTTTACTCTCACTTTCTAACTTATGTGACTCCGCACCTTCTTTATTGTTATTTGTAGGTGGTTTCAAATTTCATTTCTCCTTTTATTAAAAATCTGTTTTTCAACTTCTATCTCTTTGTATAGTTGTTATAACGATGTGCTTCTATTCATTTTCTTGTCCCTATATTATAACTTCACCCAATATTGGCTTCCATCAGCTGTTCTATCTAAAAACCCGTATTCGATTAAATATCTTCTCAAAGTTACAAAATCCGGATATACGCTTTCTATAATAGCATTTACTTCTTTTTCAGTGTACTTTTTATGACTATCAAACTTCGTCACTAAATGACGTAATATAATTAATTTACGCTTTTGCTTTTTTGGAAATTTAGAAAGCGGTCCATCTAATCCCTCTGTAAAATGTGTTTTTAACACTTCATCATTTTCTTCTTCTGTAATATTGTAACGATCATCTACCATCGTTGCTGTTCTATGAATGGGTACAAATTTCGTTTGTACTTTTGATTTTTCTTCTGACAGTTCCATTAACGCTAAAAACACTTTCGCTTGCTTCATTTTCTCTCGAAGTGTAAACCGATGATTGCGGATGGTTGAAGTACTTCCGCCATCCATCTCTTTCACAATCTCTTTATCATTCAGCCCCATATGGAAAAACTGAACCATCTTCTTTTGCAAATCCGTTAAACCCGTATACTTCTTATCAAGGTTTAATAAATAGTCAAACATAGATGTATGTTCGTTTTGCACATGCAATTGTACAAACTTCTCTGCTTCATACAAAACTTGATTATCTTGATAAATAACACCCTTAATAAACGTTTCTCCACAAGCTAAACAAATATACTCTTCCGTTTCCTCATCAAACACATACCCTTTTTTCAATTCCTCTACCGACGCATCCCAAAACTTCTCTGAAATATCGCTCATACTAAACACTCCTTTAAAATGTCCGTTTTAAAATAAACAAATTCCAATAACGTTTATTACCACTTCATCATCTTAACATAAACGAAATAAACATTTCAATGTTTCGTTTACCTATTTTTCAAACCTTTATAAAAAATGTCTATAAAATATTCTTTAAAAAGGACATGAAGCAATAAAAAGCGAATGTATTTAATAAATAAATTACGATAGGATGTGAAACAAAACATGACTATTCTGCACGGCTCTTGGTTTACTGTTAAACAAATTGCCCAAAATACATATGCAATTAGTGAATATGGAGATTGGGAGAAAGTACATTCAATTTTAACTACAAAAAAGGTGTTTCCGTATAAGAAAACACCTTTTACTTTTTATATATTCTATTTAAAGTCTCAACTAAAACCTTACTTGCTTGTACAAATGTATGCTTTCGGTTTCTATCTTCAACAAATGTATTAGCACAACTCCCCATAATCATCATACAACTAATTATGACTAACACTATCTTTCTATTCTTGTAAGTCACTTCATGCCACTCCACTATTACAAAACTTCTTTTGAATGTATCCCATCAAGAAATTTTACATGAATAATAAAACGTGCGAATATGCAATTATGCATATTCGCACGTTTTATTACAATGTTATGATTTAATTTAGTTAAAGTACACGTATACCGAGGTGACTAACTTGAAATTTAAAGCGAAAAAAAATCCATTTCACGTCATTTTTATTACATTATTTATCCTGATTTTTTTCATTTCACTATTTTTCCAAAATGAAAATTCTATTTTTTTCACCCTCATGATGCTGCTAAATATCGTGAATCTTTCTTCATTCTATTTCTCTCACTACAACGTAACAGAATCATCTCTTTTCGTAAAACATGGTTTCATACTACGTACTGAAATTCCCTTTGAAGATATTCGCCACATTAAATACTCTGGTAAAAAACTTCATTCAAAGAAATGGACTAGACAGCAATTAGAAATCCATTATAATTTATTCGACTCTGTGACAACTTTCGTACCACAAGAAGAAGAAAAATTCATTGCACTTTTAAAAGAAAACTGCCCACATATGAAAATATTGAATATGTCTGCTAACAAATAATATATTTTGGCATTTACAGTAATAAAAAAACCAAGATTCTAAACAAAGAATCTTGGCGTTTTTATTACTCTTTCGGAGCAATCATTTTTTTCGGATCGACAATTTCATCAAATTGTGCTTCTGTTAGTAATCCAGATTGCAATGCTGCTTCTTTTAAAGTTAACCCTTGTTTATGAGCATGCTTCGCAATTTTCGCTGCATTTTCATATCCGATATGCGGATTTAATGCTGTAACAAGCATTAATGAACGATTCACATTCTCTTTAATGACTTCTTCATCTGCTTCAATACCAACTGCACAATTATCATTAAATGAAACAATTGCATCTGCTAATAAGTGAGCAGATTGTAAGAAGTTATATGCAATAACAGGTTTAAATACATTTAACTCAAAATTGCCTTGGCTCGCTGCAAATCCGATTGTTGCGTCATTTCCCATCACTTGTGCTACAACCATCGTTAACGCTTCACTTTGCGTTGGATTTACTTTACCTGGCATAATAGAGCTTCCTGGCTCATTTGCTGGAATAATAATTTCTCCTAGCCCACTACGTGGACCACTTGCCAGCCAGCGCACATCGTTAGCAATTTTCATTAAATCCGCTGCTAATGCTTTTAATGCCCCATGCGTATATACAACTTCATCATGACTCGTTAATGCATGGAATTTATTTGGTGCAGAAATAAATTGCTTACCTGTAAATTGGCTAATTTCCTCAGATACCATCTCACCAAATTTAGGATGGGCGTTTATACCTGTTCCAACTGCAGTACCACCAATCGCAAGCTCTTTCATATATGTATTGCTCTCTGCAATCATACGCTCTGTTTTTTCAAGCATACGGTGCCATCCACTAATTTCTTGTCCTAATGTTAACGGTGTCGCATCTTGTAAATGTGTACGACCAATTTTTATAATATGTTCAAATGCTTTTACTTTTTCTGCTAACGTTTCTTTTAATTTCGTAATTGCTGGTAACACGTGATTTTCTACTGCGAGTACACATGCTACATGAAGCGCAGTTGGGAAAGTATCATTTGAACTTTGAGACATGTTCACATCATCATTCGGATGAATATGTACGTCAAATCCTTTCTCTTTCAAAATTTGATTCCCTCGGTTTGCAATTACTTCATTCACATTCATGTTTGACTGAGTACCACTACCTGTTTGCCATACGACAAGTGGAAAATGTTCATTCCATTTCCCTGCTATCACTTCGTCAGCTGCTGTCACAATTGCTTCTGCTTTTTCTTCTGATAGCTTTCCTAATTTTTTATTAGTAAGTGCTGCACTCTTCTTTAAAATGGCAAATGCTTTTACAATTTCAAGCGGCATTTGCTCTGTTCCAATCGGGAAGTTTTCTTTACTACGTTGTGTTTGTGCTGCCCATAATTTATCAGCTGGAACTTTAATTTCTCCTAATGTATCTCTTTCAATTCTGTACTCCATGTTTTCATCCCCTTGAAAATATAATACCTACATTTCTTATAATAACAGACTTCCCTCTAAATGATAAGAATTCTCACTCATATAAATAGATATTTTATATTTATTTTAAAAACTCCTCTTGACCTAAACTTAAGTTTAGGTTGTATTCTTTCCTTTGTAACCTACTATAACAATACTGGAGGAATTCAATATGAAAAAGTATGTTTTCATAATAAAAAATCACCTTCTACAACACGTAGAAGGTGATTTTTTATTATGACGCTTCTTTTCCTTTTTCAGCATCATCTACATACCAAATGAACTTGCCTGTATATCCGTAAATAACTGCTAAAATTAACGATACGAAGCTTAACCACATAAATGGAATGTATGATATCGTCGCAACACCTAAAATACCAGCCATAAAAATACCGTTATCCGACCATGGAACCATACCTGAAGTTAATGTTCCACCTACTTCTGAGTTACGCGCTAATACGCGGCGGTCGATTTTTAGTTTATCATAACTTTCTTGCATAATTTTCGGTGTTAAAATAAGTGATACGTACATCGCACATCCAAATATGTTCGCTAAAAATGCAACGATTAATGTAGATAATGTTACATTACCAGCAGAATTTAATTTCTTTTCGAATTTTGATACGATTACTTTTAAAACACCTAATTTTTCAAGTAATCCACCAAACCCTAAACCGAAAATAATTACGGCTACTGAACCGAGCATACCGTTAATTCCGCCACGGTTTAATAACTTATCGACAAACTCAACGCCTGATTGAATTGAGAATCCGTTATATGCTGTTCCAATTGCGTCTCCAAAGTGCATTCCTTGGAAAACAGTTGCCCAAATTGCGCCAAGTAAAGCTCCCATTGCAATTGTAGGCATAGAAGGCTTCTTCATTGCTAATAGGACAATGACAATAATCGCCGGAACTAACATCCATATTTTAATATCAAAGTGTTTTAATAATGATTCCTTTAAAAATTCTACTCGATTTAAATCTACGTTATCTCCGCCATACATCCAACCAGCTACAGTAAACATAATGCTAGTAATAATATACGCTGGAACGTCTAATACAAGCATAGCTCGTACGTGTGCAATAACATCTACTTTTGCCATAGATGCTGCAAGTACTGTACTATCAGAAAGTGGCGATAATTTATCCCCGAAATAAGCACCTGAAAGAACTGCACCAGCAACAAGTGGTAATGGTAACCCAAGACCTTCACCAATCGCCATCATAGCAATACCTGCTGTTCCTACCGTTCCCCAAGATGTTCCTGTTGCGATAGAAGTGATCGAACAAATAATTAATGTTGCTAATAGGAATATACTAGGGTGAATAAATTCTAATCCATAATAAATTAATGTTGGTACTATCCCACCAGCAATCCATGTTCCAATTAAAGCACCTACTGCAACTAAAATGAGTATTGCTTCTAATCCGTTAGAAATCCCTTTCGTAATTGCATCTTGCAATTCTTGATAACGAAATCCTAATCTTAATCCAAGCGCAATTACTAAAAACCATGAAATAAATAGCGCTAATTGAATTGGGAGATCAAAAATCGTTTGGAAGGAAAAGACAACAGCAAGAAATAATAATAAAAGAACTATGATTTCTAGCATCGATGGTAATCTTACACTTTTCATTTTTTTCTCTCCTTACAAGTCGATAACATGACGTGTGTCGTCTTACATGTATGTAATATACAATTAGCGAAGACAAAACAAAATTTTCATATTATTTCGATTTATTTTTCCAGTATAATATATTGGACACCTTTTCTATTGTAAAAGTAGATGCTACTTTTCGCAATGGAAAATATAAAAAATGTTACATTTTTTATATTTAACAATCAAAGAGTAACTTTTTTAATATTTGCCAACATAAAACTTTTTACTATTATCCTCACCGTTTAAAGGAATATCATTATTCCCCACACAAAAAAGCACGCATCATTCAAATGATGCATGCTCCACTTTTATTTATACATATTTTGTATTTCTTCTTTATTTTGAAGTATTTCCACAAACTTATCGCTACAACCTTTCGGAAATAATACGCCGAGTCCATATGAATGCTGGAACTGAAAATGAGGGTGCTTTGCTGTGACTTCATCCCAAAACTTATACACGCCGAAGTTTCGATCTTTCACCTCAATATCATGAAATAACACAATACCGTTATTCGCAAGTTTCGGTAACCATGTTTTATAATCATGAGAAACTGCTTCATACGTATGATAGCCATCAATATGCAACAAATTTATCGTTCCATCTTGAAATTGATCAACAGCCTCATCAAAAGTAGATTTAATTAAATTACCTATATTGGGATAGCTCATTTTCACCACTTTATCTACAATTTGGAAAACACCTTCTCCATATGGACCTGTATGCCCGTCTCCTGTCCAAGTATCTACAGCATAACATTTTGTAGCTAATCCCCCATCCTTTACCCCTTGACAAAAACTGAAAAAAGAAGCGCCTAAATGTGTACCTAGCTCAACTAATATTTCTGGTTTTTCAAATCTTACTAAATCGTATGCGAACTCCAAATGCCCAAGCCACGCAGTATTCGCACGAATAAATGGACTAAAATTATCAAATTCAAATGTTGGTTTATGAGTAACCCAGTTCATCGCGTATCTCCTTCTACACATATTTTTAACAAACCAAATTACTCTTATCTTTATTTTTTTATCCGCTTGATTATGATTTAATTTTATAATTTTCTCTCACTTTATTTAACCTGCTCGCTTGTATCGTAAATATAACTGGAACTATTCAAATCTCCACCATACAACACAGAAATTTCAGTTTATTTTTTATTCATTTCGTGATATATTGCATATTGTATATAATATATTTCCTGAAAGGAGGACTCTATACATGATGGATCCAAATCGTTTAAAAGGAATCATTATGGTTGTCATCGGTGCTTGTTTATGGGGCTTGTCCGGAACAGCTGCACAACAACTTTTTCAATATGACAATATTTCTACTGAATGGTTAGTTACAATTCGATTGCTTATATCGGGCGTTATCTTACTCATTATTTCATCATTGGGAACGAGAAAAAAAGAAATATTCAGCATATGGAAACAAAGATCTGATGCTACTAAAATGATATTGTTTGGCCTATTCGGTATGCTTGCTGTACAATACACGTACTTCGCTTCTATTAAAGAAGGAAATGCTGCCGTTGCAACATTATTGCAATATTTAGCTCCTATATTTATTACTGTATACTTACTTTTCAAATGGAACGTTCGTCCATCAAAAATTGATTTTATTTCAATTGCCCTTTCATTAGTAGGCACTTTTCTCTTACTAACAAACGGGTCTGTTCATAACTTAGCTGTTTCTACACCAGCTATCGTTTGGGGTATTTTATCTGGATTATCTCTTGCTTTTTATAGTTTATATTCAAAAGAATTACTAGATAGATGGTCTTCCTCAGTTATCGTTGGATGGGGCATGATTATTGGGGGTATGGGTGTAACGATTGTACACTTTATTACTACGAAAGAATTCATTTTATTGTCAACGATGAAATATGTAAAACTAAATACTTTACCGCTCATCACATTTGTCATCATTTTCGGAACACTTATTGCCTTTTATTTATACTTAGACAGCATACGATACTTAACCCCGAAAGAAACGACATTATTCGGTTGTACAGAACCACTCGCAGCTATTATTTCTTCTGTACTTATATTACATGTACCGTTTCAATCTTTTCAGTTATTAGGGGCTTTTTGTGTCATTGTAATGGTGCTTATCTTAAGCCAAAAACCGGATGAAGGGAAACCTGAATTAAAGCTTGTTCATCAGAAAAAGGAAAATATACAATGAAAGGATTGAATTCACTATGCCTATCCCTCAAAATAATAAAAAACTAGGAAGAGTTTCAGCAAAATCACTCGTTTTAAATCAACTACAAGATTGGATTATTGAAGGTGTACTGAAGCCCGATGAAAAAATTAATGATGGGGAACTGGCTGAAGCACTAGGAGTAAGTAGAACACCTGTAAGAGAAGCACTTCAAATATTAGAGCTTTCTGGATTAGTGGAAATGGTACCTGGGCAAAAAACAAAAATTGCTCCTATTCAGTTAGACGACATACCTACTATTTATGAAACGATGGCTGGTCTTCACTCTATTATAGGTAAGCAAGCACTTCAAAACATTACAGACGCTGATCTGAAGCTACTTTCTGAAATAAATGATGACTTTCAGTACTCTATAGAGAAAAAAAACGCAAAACAAGCTTTAGAATTAGATATACAATTTCACAATGCAATTTCTTCTATTGCTAAAAATCAATATATTGAACCCTTTCTAGAAAATATGCAACTTCACGTCTTACGCCTTGAATATTTATTTTTCCAAAACTTTGTTCCAGCAAGTCAATCTATTGATGAACATCACGCTATCATTCAAGCACTGCAGAAGCAGGATGAAAAACAAATGGAACAAATGATGACTCAAAACTGGCTCCGTCCAATGAAAGAAATACAAAAAATAATTTCTACGAAATAGAAAGAGAGCTGGCTACATAAAATCGTAACCAGCTCTCTTTTTACTAATATATATAGTTATGCCTGAATATTTGCATAATCTTCCATATCTTCGTATTCTTTTTCCAATTCCTCTAAAGACAGCTCGTATAATTGTCGATCGCGAATTTTAAACACACCTGCTCCAATTAACTCATCAATTAAATGCCTCTTACGATTTTCAACAGCAAAACGGAGTTGACTACTCATCTTTTAAAAAAACTCCTTTCTACGATTATTGAAAATGATAATCTTTATCAATTACCACTTTTGATTATAAAAGATGACTCTTTATAAGTAAAGTAATTTCATGAAATATTTACCTTACAAAGTATTTGTGGCCACATTATATATATGTATGCTGCGCGAAAAATGTTATGACACTTTTTCTTATCCTTTTTCTTTCATACTTTGCAAGTTGTCTCACTATGATGAAATTCACCATCTATTTCTACTTGAATGGTGACATGTTCTACATGAAACTTCTCTTTTAATACTTCCGTAGCCTCTTTTAATACACTTTGTGTTTCATTTCCTTGAATAATCAAGTGGCAAGTTAATACTTGAAAATCCGATGTGACAGACCATATGTGCAAATCATGAACTTCTTTTACAATCGTAATATTTAACAATGTACTTTTTACCTCTTCAACATTTATGTTCTGCGGTGCACCTTCCATTAATATATGGACCGTATCACGTGTTACACGCCATCCACTAATAATGACTAAAATAGACACAAGAATACTAGCAATCGCATCTGCAGCAGTCCATCCGAAAAATTTAATAAGTAACGCAGCAATTATCGCTCCGACTGATCCTAATAAATCGCCTAATACGTGTAAGAAAGCACTTCTTAAATTTAAATTACCCTTCACATCTCCGCCTCTCATTAATATCCCAGCTGATAAAATATTAATAAGCAGACCAAGTACAGCAATAATAAGCATTCCATTACTAGCAATCTCAACTGGCTCTTTAAAACGGCGAATTGCTTCAATAAAAATGTATATTGAAATGACAATAAGGACGACACCGTTACATAATGCCGCTAACATTTCGACTCGCTTATATCCATATGTTTTCGCAGTTGTTGCTGTTTTTTCTCCGAGTTTAAACGCAAGTAAACTTAAAGCTAAAGATACTGCATCACTTAGCATATGCCCCGCGTCAGATAGTAGTGCTAAGCTATTTGTTACAAATCCCCCAATAACTTCAGCAATCATAAAACTTGTTGTTAGTAAAAATGCAAGTAATAACGCTTTTTTATTATTAGAATTACCATGATTATGTGAATGCCCCATACTAATGCTCCTTTAAGGATAATATCTGTACATTAGTATGAAACAAACTCCCCATCTTTATCCCGCTTCCTCTGTATAAACACTTCGCTACATTTCAAACAAGTCCTTTTTCTCAACAAAAAATAAGACTACTTCTTTTTCAGCTTCATATTGTTTACTAATGAAAGAATTTTTAAGGAGGTTACGAAAATGAAACGTTTATTTCTCTGTATGGAACGTGAACTTGTTGTAGTGAAAGAACGATATGGTAACTATGAAGCGGCGTATCACTTACAAAATATGCAACCTACCTGTATCGCTGTTGATCCATTTCAAAAAAATCGTGTATATTGCGGCACTTTTGGACGAGGTCTCTGGTTAAGTGACGATAGCGGAGATTCATGGAGACCAATTGGAGATTCTTATCGTTACTTTGATTTTCCAAAAGAAGATGGTATTTTACATTCTTCGATCACTTCCATTACGATAAGCCCGAATGAACAAGTTAACGGATATGGCGTCGTTTATGTCGGCACAGAACCGAGCGCTTTATTCCGTTCAGAAAATGGTGGGGAAACGTGGACGGAACTAAAAAATATGAAATCATTATTATCTTCTTATACGTGGGCTTTCCCTCCTAGACCTTTTACTCATCACGTACGCTGGATTACGGTTGATCCAAACAATCCAAATACAATCTACGTTTCAATCGAAGCTGGTGCCGTTATTCAAAGTAACGATAAAGGGCATACATGGATTGATAAAAAATTCGGTGCTCCTATCGATGCTCATCAATTACTTATGCACCCTGAAGCCCCAAATCGCCTTTATGCATCATGTGGTGACGGATTTATGGGCGGACCTGATCGCGCATATCTTGAAAGTTATAACAGTGGAAACAGCTGGATTTCATGTAGTGATGGACTTGAACATCATTATTTATATAGCATGGCTATCGATCCAGCTGATTGTAATACAATTCTCGTTTCTGCCGCACCGAGTGCAGATCTCGCTCATCACCGTATTCCTTATGAATCTTATATTTATCGTAAAACGAAAGATACTCCGTTCCAGCAAGTACAACAAGGACTACCATCTGCAATCGGTACAGTCATTTCGATGTTTGCGACAAACGAAGCCGAACCACATACATTTTACACTTTAAATAACAATGGCGTGTTTCAATCCAATGATAGCGGCGAATCGTGGGAACAACTAAATATTCCTTGGAAAGAGGAATATAAAACGCAGCATCCGCATGCATTACTTGTTACTACTCCTTAACGAAAAAAAGACTGCCTAATGTTTTAGGCGGTCTCTCTTTTATTTCTTTAAATCAATAACGATATCATCTAACACAAAATCTTTCTTTTTCGCTTCTTTTTTCGGTACTTCTATTTTCTTCTCTTTCCCATTCACATACTCCACTCCACCATGATTTTCAGGTGTATGAACTCGCAAGTGCACGTGAGGTGTAACGATAAGCTTTGTTGCATTTTTATTTAACTTTTGGAATGTGGAACTCCAACTACTTTTGTGCGGTTCTGCTACTGTACTAGTTCCGCCATTTCCTTCACCAGCATATTTATTTCCTAAATCATCTTTTATTTCTAATTCCACATCAGCGCTATCCCATATACTTCTTAATACTTTAGATTCTTCCTGATTGAAAAAAACGATAAATGACATCGGAGTTACTTCCATTTTGTCTATATTTACTTTTATTAATTCATTTTCAGAAACCCCATTAACCTTTACTTCTTTACTATCCATTGCTTTTAAACTAAGTGCGAAATTCCAGTTTCCCTTTATTACATTACCTTCATAATCCAACTCAATTGCCTCTATATCCCACCAAACATTTGCAACATCTAATCTTTCACTACCATGACCACTCATCGTAGTCATACCTACATATTTCCCCTCTCCAACTTTTGTAACGTTTGAACTACCTCCTCCGCCATCAAAGCCCATAACTTGCGGACTTCCAAATGGGAACGGTTTCTCTCCTAAATCTTTTTCGCTCTCAATAGAATATGTGATTGTAATAGTTCTACCATCGAACACAGCATCATTAATGGTAACCTTAACCCCATTACTCTCCCTCGTCATATTCAATTCAGTCGAAAACTCTTTATAATTTTCATATAACCCTGTTCTACCATTATCTAAAAATCGGAATATGTCACCTACTATTGGTAATCCTCCAGCGTATGTCGGAAATCCGATGCCAAGCATGGCAACCGATACGCCGACTAAAATAGATGCAGCAGCAACGCCTTTTTTCCAACTTTTCATCTTTTTCTTCGTACGCATCGATTGTTTTACATTGCGCTTTACTTTTTCTTTTTCAATTTCAGAAGCCTCAATTTCCTCAAGTTCTTTCTCATCTATATCAATATCATTTAATAGTTCATAAATGTCTTTCATATGACACTACCTCCAAAACTAATTTTCGTAGCATTTTGTTGTAGTTTCTTTTTTCCACGATACACACGATTATCTATCGCTGCCCGAGTTAACCCTAACTTGTCTCCTATTTCTTCTGTCTTCATACCAAGAAGATATTTCATAATGAACACCTTTTGATCTAACGGTTCTAATTGATTAATAAGCTTCAATAACTCTTCCCTATCTTCCATAACGATTAATTCATCTTCTGCTGACTTTTCCGTACTAATATGAAACTCATCCGAAATAATCTCTACTTTTTTAGTTGCCTTCCGGTAATAATCAATCGCCTTAAATTTCGCAATTGCCGCAATCCATTTTTTAAAATCATTTGGTTCTCCATGAAATTTATTTGCGTTATTCCATATGGAAAGAAATATATCGTTTACACATTCCTCTATGAGTCCATCATTTTGAACCGGAAGAAGAAATTTGTGGGTTATTCCTTTTATGAGCGGTAAGTATGTATCGACAACAAATTCTAGCGCATCTTCTTTTTGTCGCTGTAATCTTTTTATATAATTTTTCTCATTTGATTTCATGTAGCGATTCCCCTTATTTTTTTGTAAAAGCTTTTACACCCTATATAACGTCTAAAAAAATATTTTCTCTCATATTTTTATTATTTTTTATATGTAATGGAATACTTTCCCTTAGCCATTGTCTCACGTAACTATGCGTTCAAAGAAAATTTTCTCAAGTCTGCAATTTGATTCATGTAGTACACTATTTATATAGTCATTCTTTAACTTAGTGTACATTTTATTTCGTTAATCTACTATTTAAAATTAGGAGATGAGATGTGTATGTGTGGAATTACAGGTTGGGTAGATTGGAAAGAAGACCTTTCAAATCAACATGTTATTTTAAAAAAGATGGCAAATCGTATTCAGCATCGCGGTCCGGATGCTGAAGGGTTTTGGTTTTCACCTCGTGCGGCCTTTGCACACCGTCGGTTAATCGTAATTGATCCAGAAGGCGGAACGCAACCGAAGACATTTCGTACTGGTGATTATACGTATGCTCTTACGTATAATGGAGAAATTTATAATTTCCGTGAGCTGAGAGAACAACTTAGGAAATGTGGTCATACATTTGAAACGCATTCAGATACAGAAGTGTTACTACATGCTTATTTAGAATGGAAAGAAGACTGCGTACAACATTTAAACGGCATTTTCGCTTTCGCCTTATGGGATGATCAGAAGCAACAACTGTTTTTAGCACGTGATCATTTAGGCGTAAAACCACTCTTTTATACAGAAAGAAATGACAGTATTATTTTCGGATCTGAAATTAAAGCATTATTAGCTCATCCATCTGTCCCTGCTGAAATTGATACGGATGGCATAAATGAAATATTTGGATTAGGGTTATTTCGAACTCCAGGATGTGGCGTCTTTAAACATATTCAAGAAGTGCGTGCTGGACATTCTATAACGTTTACACGTGATAAAAAAGTAGTTACGAAGTATTGGAATTTAGAAAGTAAGGTCCATACAGATTCTATAGAAGATACATCATCACATATTTTATCTATTTTACAAGATACAGTAAAAAGACAATTAATTGCCGATGTTCCTCTCGTTTGCATGTTATCAGGAGGATTAGATTCTAGCGGTATTACTGCACTAGCAGGAAAAGAATTTGCTGCTGAAAATAAAACACTTCATACGTATTCCGTTGACTTTGTAAATAGCGCAAAAGATTTCGAGCTGACATTTGCTCGCACTGGTTTAGACGCTCCTTGGGTAAAACGCGTTTCTGAACATGTAGGGACATCTCATCATGATATTATTGTGAATGCTGAAGAATTAGCTAATCACTTATTCGTTCCCCTCCGTGCAAAAGATTTACCGAGTGCTGGCGAAATGGAAACTTCACTATATTTACTATTTTGCGAAATGAAAAAAGATGCGACCGTAGCTTTATCGGGAGAATCTGCTGATGAAGTATTCGGTGGATATCCTTGGTTTCATCAAGAAGAATTACTATATGTAGATAAATTTCCTTGGCTAACAAATTGGAAAAATACATCTCCTCTTCTACTACATGAAATAAGTAACCAATGTAATCTAGAAAACTATATTGATACACGATTCCAAGAAGCGATACTTGAAGTACCTACTCTTGAAGGTGAAAGTAAAAAATCCGCGAAACAACGTCAAATGTTTTATTTATTTTTAACGAGATTTCTTCCGTTCTTACTTGACCGTAAAGACCGTATGAGTATGGCTGTAGGATTTGAAGTTCGTGTACCGTTTTGCGATTATCGATTAGTTGAATATTTATGGAACGTTCCTTTCAACATAAAAAGCATTGATAATATTGAAAAAGGTATTTTACGTAGAGCACTGAAACCTGTTTTACCTGACGATGTACGCAATAGAAGAAAAAGTGCGTATCCAACTTCACAAGACCCACATTATTTACAAAAAATTCGTCATTTATCACTCGACATGTGCAGTAATAAAAACAATCCTATTTTCTCACTTATTAATCATTCCACATTACTTGCTATTGCCGATCAGAGTAATAAAGAAATTAACAATTTCGAAGCAAGAAGTGCTATGGAATACATGCTACAAGTAAATGAATGGTTAAAAACGTATCACATCCATATTGCTTAAAAAAAGGAGTTCAAGGATAAAAACCTTGAACTCCTTTTATATTAATTAGCACATCGTTTATTTTCAGTGTCAATGGACCATCCAATAATTGTGGCACAATCTCTACCTTTCCACTGCAGTACATTTGTTAATACTGGCTCAATCTGTAAGCAACTTCCGTCGTGTAATATTTCTATTAAAGATTGGTCATCATCAAACCTTCGTTTATCACACTCTAAAATACCGTCCGTTGCCATTACGATGTGATTCATTCCTTTTTCTAATCCTCTTACACCTGACGTAAAGCAAGGTGTATTTGCTGCAAAAATATTTTTCCTACCGATATATTCGTAATTCTTCCGTTTATTTAATCGCCCTTTCCCATTCTTCGTTTTCTCAGAATGGAATAAATATGCGAAACAATTACCAACTGATAACCAATATAAAAATTCGCCTTTTCGCAAACATATTAAACATGCGAGTTCCTCATCATCTTGATCACATTTTTCAATAAACAGCTCATCTGTAAATAAAGCTAACAAATACATATGTGTATGATGAAAAGCTAAATGTATCGGGTAGGAAAATAACTCTTTTAGTTTCTCTTTTCTTTCCGAAATTGCTTCTACTATATAATCTATATTTTTTGTTTTGTGATGTGTATCAAAAATCATAACAAATTCAAATTGTAATTCAGGATCCCACCAAGCAAGCACCGCATCTCCTCGTTCATATGCATCACTCTCTTGATTTCCCCCATATACGCCGACTGAAAGAGGACCACATTTTTCAACATGTATTTCATCTACATACATCTGTTCATGACTCATCCATTTGAATGTATTCACAGCTATCATCCTCTCTCTTGCTAAATGTATACCTTTACACATAGATTACCTTATATTTCAATAAAAATAAACTTTTTCAACATTTTTTATCCAAATAAAAGGATTTTATTTCTACACTAACGAATATATCTTAATATACGATATAAAAACAGGAGGATTTATTATTATGAAAGACATCAATCAGCATTGGGAGAACATTTATTATCACTTACGATATGAATATGAAGACAATCTTTCTCACCAAGCTATTCGTATTTTACAAATCGTTTCTCGTGAGAAAGAAATAACAATTGGAAAAGTTGCTACTGAGCTTACTCTCTCTCATAACACAGCTTCTGAACACGTAAAGCGCCTTATTCAAAAAGGCTATATCATGAAAGAAAGAAACAAACAAGATGAAAGAGTTGTGAACCTTACTTTAACGAAAGAAGGCATTGAAGTATTAGAAAAGCATACTTTACTAGATAAAGAAAAGATAAAAATATTAGAATCGCAGTTATCGAAAGAAGAACAACAATTAATTGAAAAAGCTTTTTCATTATTAGCGAAGGAGGCAAAGTATGCATTTCCTCGTTAAAGTAATCGTTTCGGCACTTATTATCGGTGTTATTACTGAAGTAGCTAAACATTATAGTACGATTGGCGGGTTTATCGCTGCCCTTCCTCTCGTTAGTTTACTGAGCCTGTTTTGGATTTCTTTCGAAGGCGGGAACAAACAAGAATTAAGTCAATTTGCTATAGGCGTATTATATGGATTTCCTGCATCCGCACTACTATTATTTATCGTCTATATTGGTCTAAAAAACTCTTTTTCACTTAGTACATCGGTCCTGTTTGGTATAAGCGTTTGGTGTATCGTTTTTGCTTGTCAAAAATTATTTCAAGCTTAGTTAGGAGGGTTTATTATTTATAAACTTGTAGAGGTATTAGGGCAAACTATAGAAGTATATATAAAAGGAAGTAGTAAACAAACGGTAGTCATTCAAACCGGAATGACTTGCTCATTTTATGATTGGCTTCCTATTATCGAAAAGCTTTCACAGCACTTTACAGTCGTTTCCTACCATCGCCCTGGTTACGGAAAAAGTGAACTAGGAAATGATTCGCGTACTATAAGGCAAGTGACAAAAGAATTACATATGTTACTACAGAAATTAGCTATTCACGAGCCTATCATTCTAATTGGTCATTCCTACGGAGGCTTATGTGCACAACATTTTGCGATGTTACATGAAGATAAGTTGCAAGCACTTATTTTAGTTGATTCTACATCCATGAACTTACACCGATTAGATGAACTTCATTTACCAATTTCTGATCAGACTGATTCGGATGATATGTGGCTTCAAAAATATAATACATACTCTAAAATGGATGTAGACATGCTTTCTAATGAACTAAAGCCAATACTCGCTAATCAATCAAGACAGTACATTGAATTTTCTACCTCTCCTACATTATATAAAGCGACAGCTTCTGAACTATCTACGTGGAAAAATTGTGCTCGCTCAATAAAAGAACTCTATAAAACATTAGAAGTACCTTTAATCGTTATCGGTAGAGACCCTCAATATTCTATTACTCAGTTGACTGAGGGCGGCATGCAAAAAGAGGAAGCGACACAACTTGAAGCAATGTGGCAAGAACTGATTCATGAACAATTACAACTCTCAATAAACAGCCAATATATACTTGCTGAACATGCTGGTCACGGAATAGAAAATGATCGACCAGATATTATTATTGAGGCTGTTCAATCTGTACGAATAAAAAAAGGAAGCAACTAAAGTTGCTTCCTTACTTATCTATTCATAATCTTCTTCATCATCGATTTCTTCGTAATACGCATTCCCATTACTTACATATATAGGACCATTCGCAACGTCAATACGTAATACCCATGCCCATGGCACAGCTAAACGCTTATGTATTGCTCGCCAAAAGCTCATTGATTTTCTTTCGTACTCCTGGAACTCCTGAAGTAACTCTTTGTAGGAGGAACCGTCTAACTGAATATTTGTTTCTAACAAACGAGAATGGGCATAGTACTGCAGCTCTAGCTCAGCAGCAATTTCCATTTCTTCTTCCGTTGCCATACCTATAATTGTTCCATCTGCTGGTGCAATTTCATATACGTTGTGAACTTCAATAAGCCCTTCTTTCTCTTTCTCAAACATGTAAACAGCCTCCTTTAACATATATTTTTTATGTTACAAAGTCATACTTCTACAATAACATCTCTCTTTCCTCTTTTTTTGATAAACTTTTACAAATTATTTATCTGATGACCCGTATTCTCTATCCTTTCGGCAGAAACTAAATCTTCATTATGAAAATTCAACTTAAATATATCAGGCATACGAATTGTTTTCCAAAATCGAAAATCATATTTTGAATCAAAATAATTCATGAGTAATACCATAATATTCCCATGAGTTCCTATTACAATATTCTTATCTTTATATTTTTTTAATATATTTTGCATACATATTACAGCACGCCTTTGCGCTACATCATTCGATTCTCCGCCTTCGTGTGCAAAATCCCAATCTTCCCACACCTTTTGGACTGCATCATTAAAATCTGTTACTGACTCTGAACTTAATAACCTTTCTCGTAAATCTTCTTCTATTTGTATCGATACATCATATGTATTCGCAATTCCTTGTACAGTTTGAATTGCTCTTTTGTACGGGCTTGAAATCACTACATCAATATGTCTATCTTTTAATAAGTTTGTTACATTCTCTGCATCCAAGTGTCCTTTTTCTGATAAAGGACGCTCCCGTTCTTCTTTTGTATAGGTAGAATGGGCATGGCGAACGAAATATATTGTTGTCATTATTCAACTTCCTTTCTTATTTTCAATCTATATTCAATAATAAGATGGGGGAATCCTGTATTTAAAAAGAGCGCTTTTCATAAGCGCTCCTTTGTTTACATAATAAAATTATTTCATTATAATTTATTTCTAAATTCCTCACTTATGACAATATCTCGAGTAAAGTAATCCATATTACTTAGAAGTTTTTCAAATGCTTTTTCACTCAAATTGTTCATCATAAAGACAATCTCAATCTTATTCCCTTTTTTATCAGTACCATAGAAACTATTTGTTAATACAAATGCCGTAGAACCACCTTTCTGTCCAGCAAATTCGAACATACCCTCTCCTACGGTTCCTTTAAATATATTCTCAATCTCACCTTGCATTTGTGGTGTAAAATAATTTCTGCTATTTATCTTTTCCAGTAAACTCATGTAATCCTTCGCATTTGCACCTACAAACCGATCTGACCAAATACGCTGAGAGTCCATATCGGCTTTTAACGATATATCGTGTTTTGCCCATTCTTTCTCGTCTTTCATCCATTCATGTATTTGCCATACATGCTTAACATATTCATCATTAGACATATTACGTAGCTTGTCCAATGCTTTATTTTGAGGAATATGCAGTTCTTTTTCAACATAGCCCCTCATATATAGTGCCCCTGTATACGTTGGATAAAATTCATCGTGACTATTTAAGCCTAACTCTTTCAAACTTTCATTTATACGCGCTACTCCCAGCTTGTCCAATAAATATGATGCATTTGCATTCGAACTATGATGGATCATTCCTTTCACTACTTCTTCTAAAGAAGTTTGACCACCCTTCACTAACTCTTTAGCTTTTACATCATCTAGCCATGCAGAGTGTGCACCACCATCAGTATTTTTCACATAGTATTTTTCTAATTCTTTCAATGAAATTTGCTCGTCTTTTCTTATTTTCCCTCCAGCTACTTGCTTAGCATATTCAATTGCTATAACGATTTTCGACATACTTGCTAGCGGTAATTTTTCTTTTTCATTTATTGATGTCAATGTTTTACCATTTCTTTTAATAATTAAAGAAGTTGTTTTATCATCCTTATGTTCTTTTATGTAATTTAGCACATAATTAGAATCTTCTTTGGAATTGACATATTCCTTCACTGAAAAGAAAGCTATACAGCCTACTATAGTAATTCCAGCTATAGTTCTAACAATTTTTAACCCCCTCATAATACTCCCCCTAAAATGAATATATTATATATTATACTAAATAAATTTACCTTTTTAAGTAATATTTAGATTAATTATACAAAATTACTTCTTTTCTTAAACAACAAAAAAACATGCCTTCATTAGACAAGCATGTTTTGTGATATCCTTCACATTATTTAGCTAAAAATAAACTTTTTACTTACCATGATGTAACATTAAATCACTAAGTTCTTCTTCAATGTGATTTAATTTCGCAACGCCTTCTTTCCATTTATGAATATAACGTGAAACCCCAACAAAAAACAAAACAATAATTGTGGAAAGAATAATACCATATACGATTGCTACAGTACTCATAGTTACACTTCCTTATAATTAGTAATGTGGTTATTAGTTATATTTTTATTATAAACCTTTTTCTTTTAAAATACTTCAATTTCAACTTTTTGTAACAAAATTGATTTTTCTAATATTTCGTTCGTAAAAATGACATATTTTTCACAAATTATACAAAACTTCACCATATGTACTATTACCATATGAGTTATATTATTAAATAGAATAAAGGGGATGATATACTATGACGACTTGGTTTATTGTAATGTTAGTTGTATTTGGAGCATTTAAAATTATCGTTTCTAGCCTTCCTAACACTGTTATTGAATCCATTATTAGCAAGTACGAAACACATCCAAAACTTGAAGAAGAGAATGTGACTATTACAATTCACGGAAATAACGTAGAAGGCGAACAGAAATCAAAAATTATTCATGATTTTAACGAAGGTTTATTTTTAGATCGCTATTATGCACCACCCCATAATGAAGGCACTCCTTTAATTATCCATGCAAAACGTGGTAAAAAAGATTTCACATTTTATATTTACAGTCATGAAGAGCATGTTGATGTTGTAAAACAATATAAAAAGAAGGTAGTTGCTTATAGTTTACGCTCTAAAAATCTTCAAAATAGTGATATGTTCGTGTCAGCTGATTTGTATAGTGATAATAAAGTTATTGAATTTTGACTAAAAAAGATAAGAGGCTTACTACATTCTATATGCAGCAAGCCTCTTTAAAGTTGTTTCAAATTATATCCATCTGCTTATGTAATGCTTAAAAAACGAATAATAAAGTTGTTTACTTCTTATTGAACTAACGCCCCCGTTAGTTTAAGTGTAACTCTTCACAATTATTTCATATTATATAGGTAAATAGAAAGATAAATTAGAATTTAGTTTATAGTTATAAAAATAAGTTATTTATATCCTTATAATTCTTCAAAAAGGAGAGTGTATGAAAAAGACTATTGTTTTTGTATTAACGATATTTATATTATTCCCAGGATTCGCATCACAAAGTTATGCGTTGTCAGATTCGAAATCTGAGGCAATACAAGCATTGCTAGATGATGCCCGTCGTACATCAGGTGTGCCTGGAATGTCAATCTCAATACTTGCTGATGGTGAAGTGTTCTACTTTTCTTCTGGGTATGCAGATCTTGAAAAGGGATTGTCTGCAAGTGAAAATACACTCTATGAGTTGGCCTCGGTGAGTAAAGCTTTTACTGGTATGGGGATTTTGCTATTGGAAGAGCAAGGGCTGCTATCAATGACTGATCCTATCCAAAAATATTTACCTTGGTTTACGTTAAAGTATCAAGGTAAACCTGTTGATATGCAAAACCTTACACTAAATAATTTTCTTCACCATACCAGCGGCCTAACAAATATTAGACATACTCAAAATATTCCACAAGGTAATACGCCTGATATGTTGCAAAAGACTGTGGAAACGCTGGTAGATGCAGAATTGGCGTTCTCTCCCGGTGAACAATATAACTATGGAACCGTTAATTATGATGTATTGGGTTTAGTTATTGAGATTGTATCACGACAAAGCTATGAAGACTTTATGAAGGAACAGGTATTTCTACCCTTAGGTCTTCACCAGACGTATGTTTATAAAGAAGATGCTCAAGCCACTGGACAGTTAGCACAGGGCTACCGTTCTTCTTTTTTTATAACAACTCCATTTAACGCTCCGGATTATGCTGGGAATAAACCTGCCGGCTATATCATTTCTAATACAAAAGATATGGCGCGTTGGATGGGCATACAGATGGGTATCGTGCAGGACATACCCGAAATATTTCACAGGGCCATCGAAAAATCACATAGGGGTGATATGTCTGTTTCGGCTGTCAATGATATGTATTATGCGGCAGGTTGGTCGGTAAACGCCGAACAAACTTTTATAGAACACAATGGGGGTAATCCAAATTTTAGTACCAAAGTAGCCATACTGACAAATGAAAGAACAGCCATCTGCTTACTGAGCAACGGCGCAAATACCAATATAAACCTGGTACTAAAAGTTAAAAATATATTAAACGGCAATCTAACTCAGTCATATGAGATAAGCGGCAGACAGCTTTTGGACATCATTTTGTCGTCTACCACAATTATTCTTTGCCTATTAGCCGTTCTGTTATTTTTCTTAGGATTAAGAAAAAGGAAAACGAATGAGCAGCAGCCGATGACAAAAAAGAGAACAATCGTAACAATTATTTTCCTAATCGCTACGATTGCCCAGTGTATAATGTTTTTTGCCTTCGATTGGTCAACGATACTTATTTGGCAAACATATAGTGTTCTTACAGCTTTAATTTCGTCAACATTATTAACAACAAGCATTACTTGGTTTGTATATACTCAGCGATTAGATGCCTCGGTCCAAAAATAAGTATAATGTTAAGTAAATAAATCCTAATTTATCGATATTTTTAATTTAAAAAACAGAAGACACCTCGGTGTCTTCTTTAATGTCATCGACACTTCTCCTAGTTAAACCCACTTGCTATTTCTTCCACTAACCTGCCTCGTTAGTAGAAGAAGGATTTTTAAACAACTATATTATTTTTTAAATGACTTTATTGTAAATTAAACAACTTTATTATCTCTGTACATGATTTAGCTTAATACTCATATATAAAAAGGAATCCATGGCATATGGATTCCTTTTTACTATTTACTGAAAAATAAGCTCTGTCTTCAAACTATCTTTCGGTAACAACCAGCCTTTTTTCTCTAAACTCGCCATTAATAATTCCCTTTGTTTTGTCGCAATACTTTCTTCATTTGTTTTAAATGACACTTCTATTACGAAGTCATCTTCTAATTTCCCAGTATTACTTAGTGGCCACACTTCAATATTCGTTTTACTATTTTCAAACTCCCCTGTATACCGTTTCATTAATACAGGACCGTAAATACGGGAATCCCTTAACATCTCTTCTCCCCAATTCGTATACAACCATTTGTTCATTTTCCCTGGTAACTTTTCTACTAACATGTTTTGAGCAGCTTTTTCGTTTGGTAAATCAAGTACTCCATATCCTTTCGCACTGTAACTTTTCTTATTTGAAATACTTAACGTTTTCTTTTCAAATCCCCAGTCTATTTCCGCCTCATAACTATCCGTATTACTATCGAATCCTTCTTTTTTAGCTACTTCTAGTGCATCTTGAATTACACCATTTGGAATAGGATATCTTTTTTTATATGTTAGCTCAAAATCTTTACTAAATTCTTTCTTTCGTATTCTGGCAAACCAGCCTTCATTACTTAAATTTTTATTTGCAGTATCTAAAAACTGTACTTGTATTCTTTCATAATTTGTACCAGCCTGGAAATGCTCTAGTACATCTTGCTTCATCTCTTTGTTAGGACCTAGTACTTGTTCTGGCTTTAATAATAACTTCACTTCAAAACTAGGTGTCATTGGACTAGCGGCAAATCCTTCCTTAACGTTATAAAGGAAACAACAAAAGAAAATACTTACGAATACAAATACGCTTTTCATATACCTATCCCCTTTACATTTCAAATGACTTCTATTCGTTCCATAGTAAGTGAATATACATTTTCATACCCTGCGGTGCTAAGCTTTTTCTGTAATCGATCCGTATCCTCTTTCAAAGCGTGTACTAACACCGTATGTTCTGGTGATAATGTATTTAACATCTCTTTCACATCTCTTATACTTTGGTGAACTTTATATGGAACTCGCTTCACCCTACATTCTTTACCTACACGTTCCTTCAAAACTTTTTCTGCAAAACTCCCTTTCGCAATATGTCCAGTAAAGATAATAGAATTTCGTTCGTCATGCCGAAGTTGTTCATAATATAACTGCGCTCGCTTCGTTTGCATATTCGCATCACTCATTACAACTATTCCATAACTATGTTGCGTACCGCTGTCATCATCCATAACTATTATGTTTCTTTTTAAACTCTCCATTAGCTCTTCAAGTTCTTCATTATTTTTGATCCAATCTTTATATGCGAACATCTGTTGAAATCCATCCAAAATTTCTTGATCTACTATAATAGGGAGTTCTTTATATTTTTTATATAAATACAATACGATATCTTGCGCCCTACCAAGGGGGGGCAATGGTAGTAATGTTATCCCTTTATTCCCGGCGGCGCGTTCAATTTCTGTACATAGTTCGTTTATTCGTTCATGTTGCGAAACATCATCAGTATGATAAGCGGCATCTACGATTGCGACTTTTATATCGCCGTGCAACTTCTCAGGTAAATTAGCTCGCAATATGTTAGACTCTGCTGAGTAATCGCCAGAATAGAATACATATGTATGACTCATATCCACTAAAAACCAAACAGCTCCTAATACATGCCCACTATACCCCCATTGAAAACGCAATGTAGGAGTAATCTGTACCCATTCATTCGGATTGCTAATCTCATCAATATATACATAATTTAAATCTTTCACATTTTGGTCGGTATAAGGTACATGCCATCCTTGCGCCAAATTGTAGTTTCTCCATTTTTCATAGTAAGCTGGGAGTTGCTCCTTCGTATAACGAGTTGTCCATATTTTTTTCTTATATCCATACTTCGCTAATAAAGGTAAGCCCATCGTATGATCTTCATGAATATGTGACAAAAATACTGCATCTAA
This sequence comes from Bacillus sp. FSL W8-0519, assembly GCF_038005585.1. Taxonomy (NCBI): domain Bacteria; kingdom Bacillati; phylum Bacillota; class Bacilli; order Caryophanales; family Bacillaceae; genus Bacillus; species Bacillus sp. FSL W8-0519. The sequence continues at coordinate 1,709,047 of NZ_JBBOTL010000001.1, read as the reverse complement.
AAACGGTACAACTTCTCGTTCTATTTTTGGATAACTATCCTTATATGACCGATTAATACCACAATCAAATAATATTTTTGTCTCTTTATTTTTTACGAAGTAGCAGGAGCGACCGTATTCTCCCGCTCCTCCCCATACTTCTACCCTCATCATGCTACCCCTTTTCGTTTGTGCTCCATATGCTGCAGAAGTAATAAACATAGTGTTGTAAGTCCAACTGAAACGACAGCCATCGCCATTCCAATAGATACTTCTCCTTGTTCAAATTGAGCAAAAATAAATGTTGCTGACGTTTCTACCGATGGAGGTAGTACGAGAAGCGATGCTACTAACTCCCTTATCGAGATTGTAAATGTCATCGCCCATCCGGCAAGAATACCCGGGATAATAAGAGGGAATATTATTTTTCTAAAAATATACATATAATTCCCAGAAAAAATACTTCCTGCCTGCACGAGAGAATCATCAATTTGCCCGAGCGATGCTTTTACATACTGCACTGTATAAGGTAAAAAAAGAACAACGTACGTTACGATTACCATGACTGGTGTATTGTAAATGGACAGGGGCATATAGGGGGAATTCCAAAATAAAATAAGCCCTACAACCATTACGATTCCTGGTACCATGTTCGGTAACATACCGCACATATCCAGCCATTTTTCAGAGGACTTTTTCCCCTTTCGAATCATAAGTGCTAAAAAGACGCCAATCATAACAGCAATAATCGCTGTTATAAGTGAAAAAAGAAAACTGTTCCATAGAGCTTCTAATCCTGGAGATCCGATTGTAAATAATGCTTCATAATGACTCGTTGTAAAGTTATGTAACTGTAAGCCTCCGCCTCTTAATTTTGACAAAGAAGCAATCAGTATAGAAAAATACGGGATTCCAATTGATACGATTAATAAACCAATTACATAAACCCATGCTACAACGCGCACATATATAGACAAAGTGTACCTTTTAGATTTCACACCTTTTCCACTAACCATTGCATATGAATACTTTCGATTTAATACGTTTTGCATATACCAAATGAGCATACATGCACTAAGTAATAAAGAAGATAATGCTGTTGCACTACTAAAATCAATTGGCCAACTCGAAATAAATTTATGAATCTCTGATGTTAACACATGAAATCCGATTCTTCGTCCAAATGTAGCCGGTGTTCCAAATTCAGCAATCGTCTTTACGAAAATGAGTAAAGCGCCCATTACATAACTTGATACTAATAACGGTAATATTATTTTTCTTAAACGATAGAAAAAGCTTCCACCATGAACTGCTGCCGCTTCTTCTTTACTACTCCCAATTTGAAGTAATGTATTCTTCAACATGAAGTAAAGAAATGGGAATAAATGCAGACTCATAATTAAAACCATACCTCCTAAGCTAAAGAACGAAGATGAAACCGTCTTTAGCATCGGAAAAAACTGTTCAAAATAGCCGTTCGGTTGCATGAACAAAATCCAGCCCATCGATCCAATATACGGCGGTGTCATAAATGGAATCATAAAAACAATATCTAACTTGCTATGCTTTCCAACATCTGTTTTGCTCATAATGAAAGCTAGTGGAAATGCAAAGATAGTTGCCCCTATTACTACGAGTACACCTAGAAGCATCGAATTTAGAAAAATCCCAGCTAATCCACCACTCTGCATCACTTCAAACGGCTTTAAAAAATTCCAACTACTATTTTCATATACACTAGAAAGTAAAATGAGAAAAAGCGGAATGACGATTAACATCGCCACAAGTAACAACGCTACCGTCATCCCAACTTGCCTTACTGATCCAAATCGATTTACCATGTAATCACCATCTTATTGAAATACTTTCTTAAATTGTTTTCCTATTTCATCTTGTTCTTTCTCAACTGTTTTCCAATCAATATGTAATACTGGAATCTCTTCCACATTTGGTCTATTTTCCGCTTTTATATCTGTTCTACCGGGTAATAAATACGCTTTAGAAATTTGTTTTTGTACATCATCTGATAATAAATAATCAATAAACTCTTTTGCACCTTTTACATTTTTACTATCCTTCATAATACCTGCTGCACGTGGGCTAATAACTGTTCCGCTTTTTGGATAAACAATATCAACTGGTTCACCCTTTGCTTTTGCACTGTACGTCATATAATCAACACCCGCAATGACCATATCTTTTGCTCCTGTTACAACTGGATCTAACGCTTCTTGGTTTGCCCCTGCTACTGTAACTTCATTTTTCTTAAGCTGTTCAAATAAATTCCATCCATCTTTTCCATTCTTTTTCACATATCCTGTCACAAAGTCTAAAGCTGAACCTGAAAGTGCTGGATCTGGAAGATTCACTTTCCCTTTCCATTCTCCTTTTGTTATATCGCTCCAATCTTCAGGCGCTGTCTTCACATTTTTTGTGTTATACACAATTCCTAACGCTGAAGCACTATATCCAAAATAATGTCCTTTATCATCCGACCATTCAGAACGAAGCTTATCAGCTTGTTTCGCTTCTTTATAAGCTAACGTTTGTCCATCTTTTTTTAATCCTTCCATCGCTGGTAAAGATGCAAGTACGACTACGTCAACGACTGGATTTTTCTTTTCGGCTTCCATTCTCGCTAAAATTTTACCTGTTGTTCCTTGAAACATTTCCACTTTTATACCCGTTTTCTTTTCAAAGTCCTTTTGAATTTTTTCTGCTAATCCTTTTGGTCCTGCACTATATACAACAATCTTCTTTTCATTCGTAGTTTTACTTTTTGCATCTGCATTACCTGTCTTTGAACTACACCCTGTTACTACGGCAGAAAATAATAAAGTACATATAAATAACGACTTAAGCGAACTGAATTTCTTCATACGATTCTCCCCCTATATGATGAATACATTTTTTCGGTACATATAACGATACTGGCTTTCCGATGCTTATCTTACTATTGTGATAAGCTGTCCATATTCCGAGTGTCCCCATATTTACTTTCACTTCATAACGCTCTCCTACATATGTAACGTGCTGGACTTCACCTGTATACATTTCACACACTTCATTTTTTGTCCAGCTCACATGCTCTGGACGAACCATTTGTTTACCCTCTACAAGCCAATTTGCCTTACCAACAAATTTTGCAACAAATTCATGAGATGGCTTCACATAAATATCTTCTGGTGTTCCTTTTTGTAATACTTCTCCTTGTTTCATGACAATAATTTGGTCTGACATTGACATAGCTTCTGTTTGATCGTGCGTTACATACAATGCCGTTAAACCAATGGAATGAACGATATCCATAAGCTCTAACCGCATTTCTTCTCGCAAAATTGCATCGAGTGCACTGAGCGGTTCATCAAACAAAATGAAATGTGGCTTCGTTACAATTGCTCTCGCAAATGCGACACGTTGCTGCTGTCCGCCAGAAAGTTCATGCGGATATCTTTTCTCCATTCCTTGCAAGCGAACTCGCTTTATTGCCTCTTCTACTTTTTCCCGTAATTGATTCGTTTGCTTTGTAGCTCTTAAACCAAATGCAACATTTTCAAATACAGTCATGTGTGGCCATAAAGCAAAATCTTGAAATACCATACCGATATTACGTTCATGAGGAGATGTTTTTATTTTTTTAGAAGAAGAATACATGCACGTATCTCCAAAATATATTTCACCTTTATCTGGCTCTTCCAGTCCTGCAATCATTCTGAGTAATGTCGTTTTCCCGCATCCCGAAGGTCCTAACAGTGTGGTGAATTCACCTTGTTTCATCATAATTTGTAACGGCTTTAACGCTTGTACTTTTCCAAATGATTTTTCTAATCCACTAATTTTAATATCCATCGTTTCACCTCTCTCCCCTCACTCTTAACCTGCTTTCATTCTATATGGAAGATTTATACTGAATGTTAATGTACTGTAAAGATTAAATTAAAAAACTTCTAATAAACTATTTATTTCTATAGATTTTTTCTATAGTTAGAAGAAAAAGGGGCAACTTGCCATGAATCTCTTAAAATTAGAAATTGTAGTGCTTATTAAGAAATACAAAAAGCTCACGATTGTTGCAGAACAGCTTGGAGTTAAACAACCTACTATTACATTCCATATAAAAAGCTTAGAAGAGGAACTCGGTGTACCTTTATTTGAATTACGTTCTGGAAGATATTTCTTAACAGAGGCTGGTGAGGCATTGCATCATTATGCTTGTAAAATAGATGCGCTTATGAAAGAAGCTAGGCGAGTCACGCAAGAGTTTAAAGATTTTCATAAAGGAGCTATAACAATTGGCGCTAGTTATGTACCAGCGACATATCTTTTACCAGAAATTGTTCATCAATTTCAATGTGAATTTCCAAATATAAAAATAACACTCATGGTAAAAACAGCTCCTGAAATTCGAACGATGCTACAAAATCATGAAATTGATCTCGGTGTAATTTCAGCAGCACCGTTTGATGAATCACTTTTAAAACAGACGAATGTAATGCCTGATACACTTGTTCTTGCTTTCTCCAAAGAACATCATTTTTCAAAAAAAGAAAATGTATCATTACAAGATATCGAAAAGGAACGCATATTACTACATCGTAATCCATCTACAACGAGAGATTTACTTACAAAATGGATGTTAGCTCATAATATTACATTCCAATCAGAAATTGAATTAGATTCATTAGAAACGATGAAACAAATTTTAAAATACGGTAATGGGGTTGCCTTTATTTCTAAACTTGCTATTGAACAAGAAGTACAACGAAATGAACTACGCTACATACCCATCCCTGAATTTGAATTTCAACGTAACATTTATACGATTCATCATGAGGACAGGTGGAATTCTAAAATTATTTCTTTTTTACTACATAACATCACTTCTTATGCAACAAAAAATTAAAAGACTGTCGCTTTACACGACAGTCTTTTAAGCTATAACTCTATTTATTTTTCTTCGCTTCAATTTTTGCTTGCGCCTCTTCAGCCTTATCTAATGCTTCTGAAACTTTTTTCTCTTTTTCTTTCACATCATCTATACTATCTACAGCTTTAATGAGTTTATCAATTCCTTCTTCTTCTACTTTTCTACGTTTTGCTACTCTTTCATTTACTTTCTCTTCTACATCTTTTGCTTTTTGAAGCATATTCTCTGCATTTGATGTTACAGCTGTTTCAAGTGCATCGTCTTTTTTCATTTGTAACACTTCATTTGCAATGTCTTTCGCTTCTAAATACTTACCGTCTTTTAATGCCGTTGCTCCGTGATCCATTTTCTCGGCCATTTCTTTATATGATTTCGCTTCATTTCCCGATTTCTCTTTTTCTGCTTTTTCAAACCACATTGTTGCATCACTATATTTTTCATCTTTCAATGATTGCATACCTGTTTCAATATATGTGTCATAATTACTACATCCAGCCATTACGACTAACAGAAAAAGCATAACAAAACTTAATTTTTTCATGCTGTTGTCTCCTTTTCTTTGCCTGCTCACTTTACTTTAACATACATGAAAAAGAGTTTCAAAAACTAAAATACTGATTTGGTCATTTTTATGAAGATAAGTCAAATTTTTATTATTTTATTATTTTTAAGCCGACACATCCACTTGCTTTTTCGCCATATGTTGCCTTACTCCAACTAATACAACTAACAATAAACCTCCGCCTATTGTCATCATAACAATGCTAGTTGGTAACATATCTAACAATAATCCATATATAATCATACCGAGCGGTGCGATTGCAGTCGCAATTGTTTCAAGTAGGCCAAATACACGCCCTAAGTAGTTCGGATCTGTCGTTTTTTGCATATGTACTTGCATCGGAATATTGACAATCATAATTGCTATACCAGTTAACATCATGAAAGCAATATAGTAAATAAAACTTGCCACTTTTGGAATGGTAACTAACAACGGGAAGACTGTACATAAACTCAAACCAGCAAACAAAAACAGTCCAGTATAAATAGAACGAAACGGATTATTCACTTCTTTACGCACTGATAAAGCAATCGCCCCCATTAGCATCCCGACTGCTAACATTCCCTCTACAGTACCGAGTTGCTTTGAAGATAAATGCAATGTACGTATGATAATGTATGGCAGTGCAACGGTTAGCCCACACGCAAAAAAGTTTACCCACAATGCTATTTTCATTAAACCATATATTTCATGTTGTCGTTTTACATATAAAAAACCTTCTTTTATACTCGTCAAGAAATGCTCTTTACTCTCAGCCACTACTTTTTTATATAAATCAAATACAATAAATAATTGCAAAATAACCGCTAAAAAGAACGTAATACTATTTAACAAAAAGAACGACTGAATTGAAAAGAAACCAAATACTACTCCGCCAATAATTGGTCCTAAAATATTTGATAAAGAAGCTGCCGTTTGATTTAAAGCACTCGCTTTTTGAATACGCCCCTCATCTACTAAATTAGGAATAGATGAAGTTAATGCAACAGAATAAAAACTTGCACAAATTGATAATAATGCTGCTGAAACATAAATAAAAAGAAGTGATGGTCCAAATATAGTAGCAAGGATAAACATGATAAGCATCGTTAAACTACTTAATAAATCTGTACCGATGACAAGCCATCTTCGACTCACACGGTCAGCTACAGCACCTGCAATCGGACCACAAATCATCCTGGGAAGCGACCCGCAAACGAGCGTAGTTGCAAATCCCATCCCTGAACCAGTTGTCTTTAATACGTATAACCCCATTGCGAACGTATAAATACCTGCGCCTAATAAAGACGTCATTTTTCCAATCATCATTAAAATGATATTTCTCGTTGCAATCTTCATTCTTGAATCATTTTGATCTATACTTACATCTTCCATTATGACACTCTCCCTTTAAAAGTTAAATTGTGTTAAACTTATTATATAATCAACTTTCCAATTATTACAACAAAAAGTTTAATTGTATTTAACTTTTGATTATAAAGGAGCTACAATATGGCAACTCTCGGAGAAAAAATTAAAGCATTACGTAAAGAAAAAAAACTTACACAAACTGAGCTAGCAGGTTCAGAATTGACAAAAAGTATGCTTAGTCAAATTGAAAATGGAAAAGCTACACCTTCTATGAAAACATTACAATATATTGCAGAAAAACTTGAATGTGAACCGAGCTTTTTATTAGAAGAAGATGAAGGAAAAATTGTAGAACTCATTCAAAAAATGGAGCCACTAATAAAGGCAAATGGCGATGAAGTATACAAAACTTTACTACCTATCGTTCAAACAGATTTACCTCCAACTTTAAATACAGCTCGTTTATATAAACAGTTCATAACAGCAGCAGCTGTTATGAACGATTATAATATTGAATATTACGTTGAAACAGCTGTTTCTATATTTGAAAAATATACTTTGTATCGCGAAAGTACTGAAACGAAACTACTGTTTTACTATATGCTCTACAAACGGAAAAAATATAAAGAATGTTTACAGTTGATTACCAAAGTTCGCGATGAATATAAAACGAAGAATTTAGAAATGGATTTGATTACACATATACAATTATATTTAAAAGAAGCAATTATTTTACTCGCATACGGCAATTATGATAAATGTGAAAAAGTCATTTTAGATGCACTTGCATTTTCAAAAAAACATCAAGTGTATTATAAAACAGATGAATTTTACCGTATTTTATCTTATCAAAAAATCATTACAACTGATAAAGAACGATATTTATATTACATAAAAAAGTCAGAGCAATTTGCCATTTTTACAGAAGATACTTTATCCGCTGCAAATATAGATATATTAAAAGCTTATTACTACAATACAATTACTAATGAATATACAATCGCATTAGAACATCTAGAACAATTTCGCGAAAAACTAAAAGACGAACCAATTTTTCAAGACAATGGATTGTATTATCTTGAAAAAGGAAAATCTCTGTATGGTTTAAAACGTTACGAGGAAGCTTTGGAAACATTAAAACACGCTACCATACCAGATTATATGAGTCATCCACTTGATCAATCGTGGTTATTAACAGCTGGATCCTATCGTGCCCTGTGCCATATAGAACTGCAAGATAAACCAGCTGCTTTGCAAGAAGCAAAAGAAGCAGTTCAAACGATAGATGGTTATCCCGACTCCATCTTCACTTCATTTATTAAAGGAACATTACAAATAATACAAAAACTTTAAGAATGTCTCGAAATGGTATATTATTCCTCTTTTTTAGCAAAGATAATAATGATGGGAGGAATATAAATGAATATTCAACGTGCAAAAGAGCTTTCTGTGTCAGCGGAGCAAGCGAATGTTAGTTTTCAAGGCATGCCTGTTATGATTCAACACGTCGACGAAAGCAATGAAACCGCCCGCATATATGAAGTAAAAAACCCAGGACGCGAATTAACAGTTCCAGTTAATAGCTTAGAGGAAATATAAGAAATGCCACTTCATTTTTTTGAAGTGGCATTTTTCTTTTTCTATATAAATGTCATTCCTATTTTCTCTTTAGTAATCCATACAAACCAATACAAATTACAATGAAGCCTACTATTCCACAAGCTAGTTTTATAAATATGTCTCTTGTTTCATAGCTTCTAACTTCGACTACACTCTTTTTAAGACGTTCCATTTCCTTTTGCTCACTTTCTACTCGCTCCCCATATACTAACAAACGATATTTACTTGATGTATATGGCTCACATGTAAGCAGTGTAACTTTGTCTTTTCCTTTTATTACATTTAATTTATCCACTTGATTTGGATAAATAATTTCACGGCCAATTACTTTATACACTTGCTTCTTTCCAAATACCTTTACATAGAATACATCTCCATCACTTAACCGATCCAGATGACGAAACATCGTTGCTCCGTGATATCCACGATGTCCTGCCAATACAGCATGTGTATCTTTCCCGCCAATCGGTAAAGAAGTCCCTTCAATTTGCCCTACTCCTTTACTTAAGTTTTCTTGACTTGCTCCTAAGTAAATTGGCAATTCCTCATTTATTTTCGGAATAGAAATCGTACCAAATATTTCATCTTTGTTTATAAAATTTAACGGTTCCGTACTTATTTCATCATCCTGTACAAATGGGTCACTCATTTTGAAAATAGTTTTCCCTAACGATTTATTATATGTTTCCATCTTTCGAAACTTCTCATTTACATCTTCTATTTTTAAATCATCAACCATTTTTTCATAACGTATCACTTCTGTCTTATATACATACTTGTTTATATAATTAGCAATTATTGGATATAAAAACAGGGATAATCCTGTAAGAAACAATACTACGCTTATAACTCCCCTTCTCACACACTCACCACACAATACATACTATTTTCGTTTTTTTAAATAGATTATTAGAAGGATAATGCAAATAATACCAATAGGAAAAACGATCATCCAATCTTCTAAAATGAAAGGTTTTGTAATCATTTCTTTTTCACCAGCATCATATGGAACACGGTGTCCTCTCACTAGTAACCTGTGCGTGTTCACTCCATAAGGGGTACACGTAATTAATGTTGCGTAATCTTGTCCTTGTACTACTAATAAATCTTCTGTCTCATTTGGTAACACAACTTTTATTTGATCTACCTGATAGGCAAGTACTTTATCTAATGTATGAATATAAAATATATCTTTCTTTTCAATTTTGTCTAAATGAGTAAACATTAGCGCTGAAGGTAAACCGCGATGTCCCGTTAAAACTGTATGCGTATTTTCTCCTCCTACTGGTAGTGAAGATTCATTCAGTTGTCCAACTCCACGACTTAGTACTTCTTCCGTCGTCCCTTGATAAATTGGAAGATTCACATTAATTTTAGGGATTTCTACATACCCCATAACATCCCCTATATTTAACATATCTACATATGAACTTTTTTCCTCATCACTCTTTTCATGAAACGGGTCTGAAAATGTTTGCGTTGTATTTTGGACCTTCTTATTATACTCTCGTGCTTCCATTTCTTTACGATCAATCTCTTCCTGCTCCAGCCTCTTTATCGCTTCATCATATGTACTTACTTCTGAATAATGTGTTCTTGTTGCAAACCAATTGCTTACAGTTGGATAGAGAAATATACTTAATCCTAGTAAAAAAATACTTCCAAAAATTATATTTCGTTTCATAATAGCCTCTTTCACTACGGATAAAATGTGGAAAAGAGGAAAGCAATATGCCTTTCCTCTTTTCTAAACTCAATTATTATAAACATATAAATTAAGAATTTTTTACAGGTTTTTTTCTAAAGAAAATAAATGTCGCTACCGCCATTAGTATAAGGCCCACTACTGTGAAGAGAATTGTACCCATACCACCTGTTGCTGGAATAATCCAACCGCTCTTATTATTCTCAACTTGTAGCTCTATTTTTTGGTGTTTTTCATCAAGTGTAATATTAATCGGATCTCTTAACTTTTGATAGTGTTCGACTGCACCGTCTTTATCTTTATACTTTGGTGCTTCCGTCTCAACAATTTGATATTCACCGTACGGGATTTCATTCCATGTAATAATACCATTTGCATCTGTTATATCATTCATTTCTTTCCCATTAACTTTTATAACATTACCTTTTTTATCTTGTAATTGGAACTTCGCACCTTCTAATTTAAGCGTCTTATCCTTACCATCAACTTTTTCAATTTTAATATTTCCCGCTGTCGGTGTGACCACCACTTCATTAGATGGCTTTCCATCTTTTTCTGATGAAACATCATCTTTGTTTACAAAATCAAGTACTGCTTTGTTTGGAATTTTCACTCCAGATTCAACATCACTTTTAATTTTTGCAGTAATTTGCAAATGAAGTTCTTTCCCATTAATTTTTGAAAAATCTTCAATTGTAGCGGTTACTTTTTGACCTTCTACAACTACTTTTACACTACCATCTTCAACTTTCTTTCCATCAACCATAACAATTGGTTGGCCTTTTATTTCCAAACGATCATCTAAAATATCTGTTACGACATATTTTTTATATAATTTAATATCTTCTGGAAGTAATGTTTTAATATCATACGTATAATCTGTCTCTTTATTAATTCCAGCTACTTTTGAACCGTTATTTATACTTTTAGTAATGGTAGGTTCTTTATAGTTCTTTATATCATCCAGCTTAACGACTTCACCAGATTCCTTAATAGAGAAAGGACGCTCCTCTTTACTAGTTAAATAACCTGTTGGAGCCTTATGCTCAATAAAATAATAATCCCCATATTCTAGAGAATCTACACGAACTTTACCATCTTCCCCTGTTACTAATGAACTCGGTGTCTTAACTTGTGTGCTTGTTCCATCTTTATTCTTTTTAAATAAATGGAATTCTGCATCTTTTAATACTTTACCGGCTTCACCTTTTTTTACGAATTCTACTGAACCACGTTTTGTTTCATTTTTAGGGTAAATATGAACATCGTAATTTAAATCTTTACCGTCTGCACTTGTCATTGGAATATCGACAATAAAAGTAGTCTTATCCAACGCAATATGTTTTGGACCCTCAATTGCTTTTACTTCATAACGTCCTAGCGGAAGATTTGAAAAAACAGCTTCCCCTTTTGCGTTTGTTACCTTTGTTATTGCAGCGTCTTTTACTGGTTTTGCATCTTCTTTTATAACAGTTCCATCATTTGAAATTTTTTCAAATGACTCAATTCGTTTAATTTCAAAAGTTACACCTTCTAAAGGTTTTGCATCTTCTGGAACAGTTTGTCCTTCTTTTCCATTACCTTCTGTAGTTGTTTTAGAATCTTTACTTTGTTCAAACTTGTGAATCGTTAAAGTACCTGTACTTTTTGATTCCGCACTAACAATCATGTTAGATAACGTCGAAAAAGCTAACATACAGATTAAAAATAAACTAAAAATCTTTTTCATTGTTGTCCACTCCCTATCATTTGCATTACCTTTGTTATTTCTATCTCTCATTATTTCTCTTTCTAACAAAGAGGAACAATGTAACAAACATCAATATTCCACCAATTACATAATAAATAATTGTCCCTATTCCACCAGTCTCTGGAATAACAAATTCACTCTTTTTATTTACTACTCTTATTTTCTGTGAATCCATTCCAGATTTCACTTCAATTTCTACTGGTTCTCTCATTAACATATATCCTTTTGGTGCTTGTACTTCTTTTAATGTATATTTGCCAACCATTAATGGAATAGAAGTTGCCAAACCATCTTTATTGGTTGTTAATTTACATACTATGGTTCCATCTTTACTAATCACATTAAATACTGCGCCTTCCAATTTGAGATTTTCATCGTTCGCATCTACTTTTTCAATCTCAAATTTCCCTAATGCTGGCGGTACTACCAACACTTCATTTGATACGAATTTCTTCTGGTCAAACAGTAACTCTGCTTTATTTGGAATACCATCATTCGCATTGTATTTCGTTAGTATATCTGCATTTACATTCGCGCTTAATTTTGACTTAATATGCATTGTATACGATTGATTCGCAAGGTAAGCATAATTTCCGTCCTGCTTCGGTAACTCAATACTTACTTTCTTTAATTGTTCATCAATTTGCGGTATAACTTCTATTTCTTCTCCATCGCTGTTTACAAGCTTTACTTGTAAGATAGTTAAAATATCCTCTAAGTCATCCTGCAATACTACTTTTTCAAGGTTCATAATATCATTACCAAAATGATAGTTTACATGCCATGTAAACTCTTCATCTATATTTTGTAATGTCGCTTTTTCCACTTCTTTTTCATCTGCATCCGAAACCATCTTTCTTACTTTAGGCTCCTTTGCTTCCACATTCGTTTTTACATTCGGTTTTTGTGGAGGTAAATCTTCATTATCTGGTGTTTTTCCCTCAACAACCGCTATGTTCTCAATTTCCTTCGTTTTTAATGCATCTTGCGTAACTTTCACTTTAAAAGTTACCGTTCGTTCTTCTGTATCAAGTACGTCACCAAAGTTTAATTTAATCGTGTTATCCTCATACGACCCCTCATCCTCGTCAACTGCATCTGTCAATAAATTTCCATTTAACTTCATGCTACCAGTTATATACTCTATACCTTCAGGAAGCTTATCCGTTAGACGCATATCTTTAATAAGCCCATTTTCTACCTTATTTCGAAGTTTAATTTGATACTCTAATTCATCATTGACATGGAATTTTTCTTGCTTAATACCAATAATCTCTTTCTTCGATTCTAGTTGTCCAGACAACGGATCAACCAGTGTTTCAACTTCAGGCTTTTCCTTATCTTTCGAACTATCAGTCTCAACTATTGCTATATTTTTTATTTTCTTATTTGCCATCTCCGGCTTTACAACAACTTCAAACGTAATTGCTTTCTCTTCCTCACCTTTAAGATCGCCGAAATGAGCATAAATCGTTCCATCTTTTATATGTGCATAATCTTCATCTTCAACATCCGTTTGTTCCTTTCCGTTTATCTTTAACGTGTTCGGAACATACTCTACTCCTTCAGGAAGGTTATCCGTAATTTTAACTGCCTTTAAGATAGAATCTGGAACACTATTTTTAGCATGAATTGTATATTCTAGTTTGTCGCCAACTTTCAGCGTACCACCGTTTATATCTTTAGCTAGTTTAGTAGCTACTAACTTCCCAGGTTTCTCTTCTCGTTCGGGTAATACTTTAACCACTACTTTATTAGAATCGTTAGCTTCAACCTGACTTCCTGTTAACTCATCAATCCCTTGAACGACAGCGATATTAGGAATTTCTGTTTCTACCTTTTCTCCCCTTAGTTTCGCTTTAAATTCAATGATTGTCTCAGGTGTTTTATCCGTATAGATTCCACCTTTTGTAGCAATTGCTCCTTCACCAATTCTTATTGTTAACTTTCTTGTCTTTGCATCATAGTCAACTTGTTCTGTTTCATTTCCAGCATTCGGACCAGAAATGATTTTCACCGAATTTGGTACAAATTCTAGACGTGAATCTAAAACATCTTCAATTTTTGTATCAACAGAACTCGAATTCGGTTCAATGTTTTTCACCCGTAAACGATATGTAACCTCATCACCTGGCTCATACTTTTCTTTTGCATCTACTACTTCCTTATCGATTACAAGCTCTGGCGCTGTTGCATTTACTGCAAAGGCTAATGTGTTTAATACGTAGTCATCACCAGCTGTCGCAGCTTTTAGGCGTATTTCTTTTTGCTCTGGTTTAATATATCCTGCTGGTAACTTGATTAAATCTGCATCAACTCCCAAATTATTTTTATAATCTGGATTAAATGTACCTGGATACTTATCTCGCATATGTTCCTCATATTCAGAAATAGTGGAATTGAATATATTACCGGTTGGATTCAGCTTATCAGTAACTTCCTTCCAAGTATTATCTGTATGAACAAAGAGTTTATCACCTTGCCAATATCTATCACCTTGGACAGCAAAAACAGAAACTTTTGGATCTAAATCTCCAGTTTTTGAAGCAAGAAAGTTTTTCACAGTGAATTCTTTTTCACCAGATCCAGTAGCTCTTTTCAATCCACCATCATAAACAGTAAATGCTTTTCTTGTTTTTGACTTATCTTTCGTGATCACTAGCATGTACCATCCGGCAAAAGAATAATATCCATAATTATACGCAAGCTTTGTATTTGGATAAGGAATATTTGCTACAGTATAGCTTCCTCCTTTTGAATTAGAGGACTGTAAAAGCTTTGTAACATCTGCATAGTTAGAATAATAAGTACCATCAATACCAAATCCATAAAGCAAGCCACTTCCGTAATACGTATTACTTGGTTTTACTTGAAAGCTCTTCCCTGCCGGAGTCGTGAACTTAACTGGTGCTACATACTGTTGCTGCGTTAATTCATAACGTGTTGAACTCCAATATAATCCAGCCCATTCAATTTCAGCATCTTCTGGAACGGGAATATATGCCTTAGATGAATTTGTAGTTGTTGGATCATCATCTATATCAATAAGTTCACGGGTATAGCCATTCGGTGCTGTATACGCAGTATTCGTTATATCTGAATACAACGCCGTTTTCTTTTGAGATTCAGTAGCTTTAATACCTAAATTCACATTACCGGTCGAATACATCTCACCTTTATGAATAGATTGATAGGTTGGTTTATCAAACCCTTCTTCATCTGTAACTGCTGCCGTTGCCGTATCAATCGGACTTAAAAACTGTAATTGGGATAATAGCAAGAGTAAACTCATAACAACTACAAATGCATTTAATACTTTTTTATTTTCTTTTATCCTACTGTGCAAAGAGGTCACCTCCTTCAATAAATTTTACTAACATATTATATATATATACTTTATACGTATTATTCTAATATAAATCACATATTTTGTTAACAAAATATGTGATTTTTTCCTATTTTAAACATTTATATATAAAGATATTTATATGAAGTGATAAAAAATTTCGAACATCAATATAGAAACCATCTTACTTCATTCAAGTGACAATAAAAAAACGAAATATTAATAAGAAGCCATAACTTCTTTTCTATTTATTACATGCTAAACTAGATAAAAAGGGGGAATGTATATGAAAAATAATTTACAAAAAACAAGTCATTATTATGCAGTTATATTCACTTCTAATTTATCAAATGATACAACAGACTATAATGCCGCTTCTGACAAAATGGAGGAACTTGCAAAGCAGCAACCTGGATTTCTAGGTGTAGAAAGTGCACGAGATCATTCAGGGCTCGGAATCACAATTTCTTATTGGGAATCACTTGAGGCGATTGAAAATTGGAAACAGAATGCCTTACATAAAGAAGCGAAAAAAAGGGGCCGTGAGCAATGGTATGAAAACTTCCACCTTCGTATCTGCCTTGTTGAGAAAGAATTTAAATTTCATAGAGGTACTTTATAACGATGAAGAAAAAATTAGCTCTCGTTGTTGTTCATGAGATATATGGTGTGAACGACCATATGCATCACGTTACCCATCACTTCACTTCATCTCATATAGATGTATTCTGTCCTAATCTGCTACAATCGCAACCTGCATTTCATTATAGTGATGAAGAAAAAGCATATCATTTTTTTATGAATCATATTGGATTTGAAGATGGAAAAAAGCAAATTGAAACATTCATTACTCATCTTTCTAGTCGTTACACACATATTGGACTTATCGGCTTTAGTGTTGGTGCTACCATCTCATGGCTATGTAGTAACAATCCGAAAATAGATTTTATTATCGGATGCTACGGTTCCCGTATACGTGACTATATTCATATGAAACCAACATGTGCTACCTTACTTATATTCCCTGAAAAAGAAGCTAGTTTTTCAGTATCCTCTTTCATTCAATCGTTGCAGCAACAAAAAAATCCTTTATTAGAAATACACCAACTACACGGTGAACATGGTTTTCTAAATCCGTACACCGAAAAATATAACGGGCACTCTACAAATCAAGCATATAATTTAATAGAGTCATTTCTTGTAAAAAACACTCTTATAAAGGAGATGTAAATGACACTTACATTACTCTTACTTATTTTCCTATTCATTGCCTTTTTCTCAGTACTAACTATTATTTTAGTAACCGTAAAAAAGGGAGCGTTTTCCAAACGCCCCTACTTACAATCTATTATCGTTTGCATTTTATTTTTTACAAATTGGATCTTATATTTATCAACTTTTTATGCGTTACTTCCCGAAAAAATTAGTGAGTTCCTATTTCTACCCATTTGGTTTTCCCATTGTATATTAGGTTTTATCACTTTCTGGCGCGAATGGAGAAACAATCGTGTGTTCTCGATATGTATCGGTTTTCTTTCCTTTATTAGTTTTTTATTTGGTTTATTGTTGTTAGTTCTTTCGGGGATGTGACTGTTATAAGGAGGATAAAAATCCTCTTTATAACAGTCTTTTTCGTTCCATAACGAAAGGAATTATTAAATAAAGAGCGTAAGCAATTACCATCCAAATGGTAAATGACATGATTTGCTGTGAGGTTAATTGTGAGAATATATTAGAAGAATGATACAAGATGTAAGAATCTAAAGTTAAACCAATCGCTGTGCCACATATACCTAACTTAATAACTGCATATTTCGAGGTATCCAGTTTTTGATATAACCACATTACAAAATATAAAGCTATAGCTGTCCCTAATTCAAGCAACGCCATTTGTAGAAAAAATCTATTTGAAGTGTATTCTAATAAAACAGAAGAACCGAAAATAATGAAGAACGCTGAGGCAAAAAGCCAAATGCCGATAGAAAATAAAATAGTGAGCCAAAGTCTATTATTCACTGACATTACCTCCCTTTTGTAGCACTGTAAACTTTTCCAAGAGCATATATAAATCACCATATACTTTTTCTGTAGAAAAAGATGGATTGAATAACGCTTGCAATGCCAATCCATCAATTAATGCATTACATAAAACGCTCCACGTTTCAGTTGAAATTTGAGATGTCATTGTACCTCCTATTTTTTTATTTAACACTCTTGTCAATTCTTGGTTTTCATAATGTAACAATCCACCAATTTTATTTTTCATCGCATCATTTTGTAATCCACTAGCTACTAATTGAAAAAACAAATGATGATACATTGAATCTTTCACGCATCTACTTTCAGCAGACTGTAAAGCCTTTTCTAACTGTACATCCTTTCCTATTTGTTCCCACGACGCTTTACAAAACGATTCAGTTACTTCAAGTAATAATTGATCTTTCGTTTTAAAATGATAATATACGGTACCTTGAGTAACTTGAGCACTCTCTGCAACTGCTTTTAATGTCAACTTTTCCATCCCATGCTCTGCAATAATTTCTTTTGCTGCTTGTAGTAACTTCTCTTTATTAACAACATTCGGTTTTGCCATTTCTATGCCCCCCTTTTAAGTTAGTTGGATAACTAACTTAAATTATACAGAAAAATCAGATAAAATAAAAGGAAGAAAAGCCAGCATTCAACTTTTCTTCCTTTTATGTTTACCTTTAGCTTTCACTGTCACTGATTCACAAGGTGTATAATATATTTGAGGTGTCGCCTTATCAACAAACATCATAAACGTAATAAAGCCGATAATAAAGAAAATAAACAACGTTAACAAAATTGCTCCTATCGTTAAAAGTATCATAACACCACCCCTATATTTTTCATGTTATTACACTTTTCGCTATTATATGAGCGTAATCCTTTTTAGAAAAAGAAACGTAACAAAATAATCACAATCACACCAGTTAATACTGTACCTAATAAACTACGAGTATATATCGCTACAAGAAATGTTGGAATTGCTGCAATCAAGTAATCCCACTGCATCGTGTCATGCATAAATAAAACTTGCGCTAAAAGTGCTGCTAATATCGCGATTGGTATGTAATTTAACCATTTTAAACCCCAGTCTGGAATTTGTAGTTTGCTAAATACGAGTAGAGGTAAAATACGTGGCACGAGTGTGACAGCTCCTGCTGCTAATAAAAGTAATAATACGTCTAATCTCATTTCCATTTTTCAATCACCACTCCAATCGTCGCAGCTAGTAATGTTGCGATAATAACCGCTATACTATCTGGCATAAATAAGTGTGAAACGTACGCAATTATAATCGCTACAATTGCAACAGTAAGATGAATTGCCAGTTTCGGTTTACTACTTATGAGCTGAAGTACAAATAATCCGATAAACATCGCTGGTAATGCATAATCCATACCGTACGTATGCGGATCTGGTATCCATTCACCAAATAGCCCGCCGATAATAGTAGCAAGAATCCAGTTTAAATAAGCCGTTACATTTAGCCCAATCATCCATCTTTCGCCTAAATATCCTTTTTGCGCTGCATGCTGTACTGCAACGCCGAACGTTTCATCTGTAATTTGCGAACCGATTAGTAAGTTTTTAAATAGAGGCAGTTTCGTAAAGTACGGCGCAAGTGCAGCACTCATAAGAAGGTGGCGCAAATTAACAAAAAATACGGTAAAAATAATTGCGGAAGCAGGGGCACCAGCTGCATACATACCTGCTAATATAAATTGGGCAGAACCTGCATAAATTAAAGTGGACATAAACGCAATTTCAATAATGGAGAAACCAGCTGTTTTTGCAATTACACCAGCTGCTATGCCGATGCTTAAATAACCAAATACAGTTGGTAAACAATCTTTTACTCCTTGCTGAAATGTATCATCGCTCTGCAAAGCTACATGAGCCTCAGCTTTACTCATCTCTATCATCCTCCATTTCTTCTAAAGTTCGTTTTCCTGTTACGACATGAACTAAATCTATATTTTCACGCCACAACGTATCTAACTTATCAGCTCCAAATTCCTTCGTAATTTCTTCAACCATAATATCGTGTCGCACATACTCTGTAGCAACGAGAACTAGAGCTGGATCATACGTTGTAACAGCCCATGAAGTGCTATCATTTGAGAAGTTCGCAATTAATACTTCTTCCCCGTCACGCGTGATTACAGTTAAATGACCACCCATTCTCTTTTCAACAACGTGAGGCGTCATATAATTATGGTGAAACGTCGCGCCTATTTTTGTATCAGGAGCGCCAAATAAGATTGAAAATATATGTACACCTTCCTCTTCCTTTTGATGAATGTATGGCTCAATTTCATGCACTTGATCTTCCCATACAGAAATCCATAACTCTCCCTTCGCTCTATTAATTATATTGCATATTTCCTTCAAAACCCGATCATTTGAGCGAATATGCGAAATTACATCTATTTGTCGCTCTTGTTCTAAACTATTTAATTTCTCATCTAAAAATTCAAAGGACTTTTCAAAGTCTTTTCGCATTCGATTCATTAATTCGGTAGCTGGTACTGGTACATATTTAACTGGTTCAGAAGGTACAATATGTACCGCTCCTTTATCCATTAACTTACCGAGTACCTCGTAAATCATAGAACGAGGTACTCCTGTTTGTTTACTCACTTCATACCCAGTTACTGGGGAATGTTTTAGTAGTCCAATATACGCTTTACATTCGTACTGGGAAAAACCTAACTTTTGTAATTCTTTTATAATTTCATCCATCAGTACTCCTCACAATCTAAATCGCTCTAACCTCAAAGCGACGATTTTGCTTACCTTTACTTTTTACTTTATCAATAACAAGTGTTCCTATTTCACTCGTATTTTTCACATGTGTGCCTCCACAAGCTTGTTCGTCTAAATTTTCAATTGTAACAATGCGGATTTCTTGTATAGTAGTTGGTAGGAGGTTTATTGCGGTCTTAATCATTCCTACAGCATTTTCTGCTTCTTCGCGGCTCATATAACGAGTAGAAATTTCTTTATTTTGTTTAATAAGTTTATTCACTTCCTTAACAATTTCTTCTACTTCCACGCTCGATAACTCTTGTAACTCATTAAAATCGATACGTGCTTTGTCAGGATAAATTTGATTTCCAGTGCATAGAGCTCCATACTTTTCATAAACGACAGCTCCGATAAGATGCAGTAAAGAATGATGCCGCATTAAATTATGACGTCTTTCCCAATTAATCTCTAATTTAACGGGACCTAATTTTACTTGAGCTCCATCTTTTATATAGTGAACTATTTCTCCCTGCTCCTTCTTTACTTTTTGAACTTCAAATACAGACCCATCTTGTACAATGACACCCGTATCACATTCCTGCCCTCCACCAGTTGGATAAAAAACTGTTTCTTTTACAAATACTTTATTTTCTTCTACTTTTATCACTTCTGTTTCGCAACTCGTTTTGTATGCATCTTCTAAATATAATTCCGTTGTCATACTCTCACCTCTTTAGTAGTTATAGTTATACCCACTAATATAAAAAAGAAGCTCTGCAAAGTCAATTGATAATTCTGAAATTTAAATTTAATAAAAGACTCCTATATTAGGAGTCCACTATCTCAATATTTCATTCGCTTCTTTTTCATAAATTTTATCAAACGAAGTCATAACGCGTTGTGATGCTGAAATCATTCTTTGATCCGTCATAAGATCTGCCATCTCTTTCGTCATATCTACATTTGAATTTTCTAGCATATGATTTTTCACTAATCCTGTTCCGTTCGGTAAATCAGCAATGTTTCCTTCTGCTAGTGTAAAGCTTTTGTTTTCTCTTTGCATTAGACGAGAATTCGCTTCTGCATCTACTGTTTTTGTTTGCAGGCGAGCAATATTATTTTGTGTTCCCTCATCATATAATGTACCATCTGGTTGTACAGCTACCTTTGCTCCTTCAGGAATACGAATACGTTCATTATTCTCTCCCATAACATAAGCACCTGAAGATGTTTGCAAGTAACGATCACTATTTATTGTAAAACTACCATCTCTCGTTAAAAACGTTTCATCGTTTTTAGATGTAACGAAAAATGATGTTGTACCGTTTGCACCGTCATCTAAAAAGAAATCTGTAGCACTATTTGTCATTTGTATATTTCCTTGTACTAAATTCACATGCGTTGCGGCTGGTACTACAGCGTAATCGACCGAACCGATATTTGTTACAGCACCATCTCCTCGGCGATATGTATCTTGTACATCAAATACTTTAGAAGTCATATTTTCTGCTTTAAATCCTGTCGTTTGAGCATTTGCAACGTTATTTGAATGAACATTAATACGCTGCATATAATTCATCATACCCATAGAACCTATATAAAGACCGTTCATACTCGTTTGAATAAGGCAATCGCCTTATCCTTCACCTCTTTTCTATGATGTTTGCAACATTTGTTTCGCTAAATGTTCCGCTGTAGCGATATGTATGTTTTTCTTTACGTCTTGTCCGTCTGTCATTAATACAATAGGAGCTGATGATACTGCTGGAATTTTCAACAATTCACCACTACTTGCCGTTTCATCAAATTTCGTAAAGACGATACCATCAATATGAATATCTTTAAAGTTCGTAATGATTTCGATCATGTCTTTACTTTTCATCGAAGCTGATAACGTTAAACAAATATAATCTGGCTCTACTTGTCCCATCGTTTCAATCATTTCTTCCACTGTTTCTGACGCACGATAATTTTTTCCAGCTGTATCAATTAAAATATAATCGACGCGCGCTTCTTCTTTAAAGTACGTAAGCGCTCTTGTCATTGCAGCTTCATCACGTACAGCGATTACTTCAAATCCAATTGTCTTTACGTAATCTTGCAGTTGCTGCACTGTCCCAATGCGCGAATGGTCTGTCGTAATAAAACCAACCGTTTTTTTCATACCGTGAAATTGCCACGCCATTTTCGCAAGTGTCGTCGTTTTTCCAACACCAGTTGGACCGATTAATGCAATTGTTTGTACTTCTTTTTCAAATACGTTTTCTGTGTTGAAATGAGATCTCATATCTTCCAATATATATTCGATTACTTCTTCTTCTGTAATCATCGTTGCATTCTCAAACTTCACTTTTAACTTTTCAACATATGCATGAATGAAGTATTGTTCTACGTCGTTTTGCTCTAGCATACGAATTACTTTTTGAATAATAAATGGTACAGATTCTTGCTTTTCTTTTTTTACAACTACTTCTTCTTTCTTGACAGGAACGACTTTCTTCACGGTTTTTTGCTTTTTCGTTACTTTCGTTTCTTCCGTCTGTTTCACAACGACGATACCTTTTTCAAACAGCTTTAATAGTTTCTCTTTCTTTCTTGCCCATTCTTCACTATTTCCTGTTTGCATTGCCGCGTACGACATAGGAGTCGTCACGTTTTCTAAATTGTGCAGTACCGATTGAATTCCGTTCGCCTTCACAATTTGTTCTGAAGGGTCATTTACAACATCCATTAATTGTTCATGAAATTCAGCTGTACTTTCGTTCACTTCTTCCTGTTTATCCTCTGGAAAAGCAACTAACATTTCATAATTCTTTTTCCAAAAAAACGGGATATTTCGTTTTACACTTTCATCGACAACGTAATAATAATCTGTACCATATTGGTCAAATAACTTTCGATACAATTCATTTTTCGAAGCTGCTTTTATTCGCATTAACGCTTCTTTCTTTTCTGTACTTTCCATTACTTCACCCCCTACTATTCAATATAGGCAATTTGATCTACAACAATTTCTGGTGCTAATTCGCTAATACAAAGTACTTGTGCTTCTACTTGATAACGCTCAAGAAGTCTTACAATCGCAAACCTGAAATCTTTTCTACGCGTTAATAATATTGGTTCTCTTCCCATTAACCTCGCTTGTTTCAGTACGCGTTGTACTTGTTCAACGACTCGCGTTTCTAAATCTAAATCCCAGTTTAATAAATAACCTTGATAAGAATTGTTCACAACGTCTGCATCTAACTCGATTGAATCTGAGAAGAGCGCCGCATATATTTTCCCGTCAGGATTTTTCGCATTTTCACAAATCACTTTTGAAATACATTCACGGACGAATGACGTTACGCCGTCAACATGGTTTTGATAAATTTCTTTTCCGTCAATAATACCTTCAATAATGGTTGGTAAATCACGAATAGAAATACCTTCTTTTAGCAATTGTTTAATCACATTTTGAACGAGTGATAAGTCAATTTCTTTCTTCTTAATCTCTTCTAATAAAACGCCGTTATCATTTTCAAGCGAATTAATTAAGTCTTTTACATGTTGACGCTGAATTAACTCATGAAGATTACGTCTAACGACAACATCTAAATGCGTAATTAATATGCTAAGTGGCTCTAATACTTGATAGCCTTTCATTTGTGCATCTTGTACCATATGCTCTAAAATCCAATATCCATCCTCGCCAAAAATTGGATCTTTCGCTGGTTCTGCATCTAAATCGGCCATTACGTTCGGTGTTTTCAGTGCTAATAAGTAACCTGATTTTAAAACACCTTCAGCTGCCTTCGCACCTTTAATACGAATAATGTAACGTCCACGTGGTCTAAAACTCGTATTATCTTTAAAGTTAATTCCAGGAACGTTAATACCAAGGTCGGTAATAATTGATTTCCTCATAAGAACAACTTTATCACGAGCTGTTTCCCCGTTAATTTTCTGCTTTACAAGTGCTGCTAAATCTAAGCCGAGTTCTACAATAATTGGATATTTATCTGTAAATACGCCAAATGAATCTTCCACTTGTTGCAGTTGCTCATCTTCGCCTTGAATCATTTCTAATTCTTTTTGAAGCTCATCTTCTTTTTCTTTCTTCATTCGGTTTTTATTTCGAATTCCTAAGAAGATAATTGTTCCACCAACGAGTGCGAATGGTAGAAATGGTAGCGGAGTAAAAATACCCATTGCGATAAATAAACCGCCAAGCGCATATACAACGACTTCATGCGCTAATAACTCTTTAAAGATACCTTCCGTTACCGTATCCGGTGAGCCGTCAAATACACGCGTTACGATAATACCAGTTGAAATCGCAAGCATTAACGAACCAATTTGGTTTACAATTCCGTCACCGACAGTTAGCTGTGTATAATGAAGAGCTGCTTCACCAAAGCTCATTCCTTGCTGCATCATGCCGACAATTAAACCGAAAATAATGTTTACGAATAAAATGACGATCCCGAAAATAACGTCCCCTTTAATGAACTTTCCGGCACCATCCATCGCTCCGTAAAACTCTGTTTCCATATTTAATTTTTTTCGTTTTGCTTGTGCATCTTTTTCTGTAATAATACGCTGGTTTAAATCAGCATCGATTGACATTTGTTTCCCTGGTAAAGAATCAAGTGTAAAACGAGCTGCAACTTCAGCTGTACGAGATGCACCATTTGCAACGATAAACTGGAATATGATTAATACTGTAAAAATAACGATACCAATTAATAAGTTCCCGCCAATTACGAACTGGCCGAACTCTTCAATAACATGACCCGCATTTCCGTTTGTCAAAATCGCTCGCGTCGTCGATACGTTAATCGATACGCGGAAAATCCCGATTAATAACAACATCGTCGGAAATGACTTTAATTCATCCCACTCGTTAATACTTGTCGCTCGCATATAAATAAGCACTGACATACTTAGTAGAAAAACGATAATGATATCAAGTATAAATGGTGGAAGTGGAATTAAGAGCGCCACTACGAATGACGCTGCTAAAAAGATAGAAAAATAGGTTCTTGCAGAATCTATCTTAAACAAAGAGATCTCCTCCAAACGCGCTATTATACTTCAAGTTCATTCGTTTGAATTAAATAGCGCATAACTTCAATTACAGCTACGTATAAATCTTCTGGAATCGCCATATCTTCCTCGACTTGATAATATAAAGAACGAGCAAGCGGACGATTTTCCACCATTGGTATTTCTTGTTCACGGGCAAGCGTTCGTATATATAATGCGAGTTCATCTTCCCCTTTTGCAACGACAATTGGTGCTGCATCAACGTGTTTATTGTACCTGAGTACGACCGAAATATGAGTCGGATTGTTTACAATAAACGTTGCGCCATCCATCTTCTTCGCAATTGTTCCTTGCAATATGGCATGCATAAAGTTTTTTCGTTTCCCCTTTACTTGCGGGTCCCCTTCATTATCTTTATGCTCTTGTTTTACTTCTTCTTTTTTCATCTTAATATCTTGTTCGTACTCCCATTTTTGATAAATAAAATCAATAATAGAAAGAACGATTAATATAATTAAAATAGCTAAAAAGATAAATTTAATTTGCCTAATAATTTCAGTAAGTGACGCTGTCCAGTTAAATCCAATCATACTAACGATTGTCTCTAAATTCTTTTTAAAAAGAACGTAAGCAACATAACCGATTAATCCCATATAAAATAGTGATTTCAAAATATCTACTAAACTTTTACGACTAAACAATCTCGTAAAATAGTTTTTTGGGTTAATACGTGACGCTTTCGGCTTAATAACTTTAGAAGAAAATAAGAAACCGACTTGAATCATATAATTGAATAAATGAAAAGCGTATACGAGTATTAATATGGGAGCTGATACTTTTAATAGTAAAATCCCCATTAAATAAAAGTACTCGGTCGAATCTGTATTTTTTCCAATTTGATCAAACAGCACCGATACAGAATTGGCAATCTCAAACCCTAGCCAATCTCCAAAAAAGTAAACGACAACTGCTAACACAAGTATGGAAAATAAATTATTTAAATCTTTACTCCGGGCAATATTCCCTTCTTCACGCGATTTCTTACGCTTCTGCGGGGTGGCCTTTTCTGTTTTATTATCCTTTGCCATGAGCGTCCCCCTACTTCGTTAAGAAAAAGTTAAATAGTTTCGTATATTCCTCAAGCAATACATCCGTCATATTTTTAAACACATAACCGAGCATCGGTACACTCATCGCAATAAATAAAATGCCACACGTAATTTTAATAACATACGCATTCATAAAAACGTTTAATTGCGGAGCGTTTTTTGCGATTAAAATTAAAACAAAGTTAATGATGAACAAACTTCCCATGAGCGGAAGAGCAATTTCAACCGCTGATGTAATCGCAAATAATAACGTTGCGAGTAGACTATCTAAAAAACTAGTCGTCAGCAATTTTGAAATCGCCTCTGTATATTGAAACGACTTTAAAATCGTGGCAACGAAATAATTAATGCCGCCAAGTGAAATAAAAATAATAAGAAAAAATATATCAAAAATGGTTGATAGTAAAGTAGACTGTGAGCCTGCATTTACATCAAATAAACTTGCTTGTGATAAACCGATATCAAAGTCTAAAATATGCCCAGCCATTTTCGGAATGTTCCACAGCATTTCTACAATTTTTGAAAGTGATAATCCAATTACAATTTGCGTACCAGCATAAGCTGCAACGTCCCAAACTGTCTTGATGTGAGAAACATCAACTTGATCGGCAACTGTAATGGAAAGAGCAAGTCCAAATGTAACCTTCGCCATCGCTGGAATGGATCGTCCAGAGAAAAACGGTAAAAAATATAAAAATGAAGTAATGCGGCAAAACGCAAAAAACGTCGCCGCCCATAATTCCATATTCATTTCATTCCACCTATCTTAGTACGAACGCAATAGCGATGGGATTTTATCAAATAAATCTAAAATAAGCGTCGTTAACTCTTGAAACATCCACGGACCTAAAATGATAATAACGAGTACAATACTCGCCATTTTCGGTAAAAACGTCAGTGTTTGTTCTTGAATTTGCATCATCGCCATAATGACAGCGATGATAATAACGACAATCATACTAACACCGGCAACCGGCATTAAAATCATAACCCCTTTATAAAAAAAGGTTTGAAAAATATCTATAATTGGTGACGTATTCATTTATATGACTCCTATCACATAGCATCAAACGCTTCAGGCGACCGTTTTAAACATAATGTCGACGATTTTTGTATATCCACCTAAATATACGAAAACGAGTATTTTAAATGGTAAACTTAAAATCATCGGCGGTACCATCATCATCCCGAGGTACATTAACAGTGTACTAATAATCAAATCTATAAATACAAACGCTAAATAAATGAACATCCCCGTTAATAATCCCTTTTGGATTTGCGTTAACGTAAAGGATGGAACGAGCGTAAATAGTGAAAGATCTTTTAAATCTTTCGGCAACTCTTCTCCGCGTACTTTCAGCATCATTTTTAAATCATGCTTATACGTATGCTTTGACATATACTCTTTCATAATCGGCGCTGTCGTTTCCGCAGCTTGGCTTACTGTTATTTTCTCTTTTGTCATCGGATCCCACACATCGCTCTTTAGCTGCCCAAGAACAGGCTGCATCGTAAAGAGTGATAAAAACAAGGCAAGTCCAACGAGCACTTGGTTCGGCGGTAAATTCATTACCCCGAGTCCTTGACGTGTAATCCCAAGAACGATCATAAAATAAGTAAAATGTGTAAATAATAGAACGATAGATGAAGATAATGACAAAAGGGTAACGAGCGCAAATAACTGTACACTTGAGTTACTCGTAAACTCTTTTCCATTTTCGAAATTAATAAAACCGTTTTGGGCTGCATACGCTGGATTTACAAAAATAATTGAAAAAACGATAGAAAATACGAAAATAACGGCTAATAACGATAACTGTTTCTTTATTCTCATGATGGATCCTCTACTTTTTTCGTTTCACTCTTCACCGCGTCTTCTAGCGCTTGTTGAAACTGATTTCCTGTTCCTGTTAATTGCACAGATTGAACACCGTTATTACTAATAACAGTGAACACTTGCTTACCATCCACTTCAAATAAAAAGGCGCTCGTTTGATGATTTAAATAAACACCGTCCTTCACTTGAATATGGCCATTTTCACCTTGTTTAAAAAACTGCTGCTTGCGCGTCTTTTTCGTCATATAATATGCACCGTAGCCGAGCGCACCAAACAGTAAAACGACTTGAAATAAGGTCGTCATATACGACATATGACTCCTCCTCTACTCTTTATCTTGCATTTGACTTTGCGCTTTCATAAGCGCAGCTTGCTTCTTGTCAGCTTCAATTTCAGAAATGATAATACCGAACTTCTCGTCCATTACGATCGCTTCCCCAATGCCGACTTTCATATTACTTAAATATACATCTACTTTATGTCCTAAGTTTTTCTCTACTTCCAGAACATCGCCCACTTTTAACTGTTTCACATCACCGAGCGTAATAGATGTTTTCCCAAGCTTTACACCAAGTTCAATCGAAATATCTGAAACAGTATCAATATGTGCTTTACTTGCTTCATTTCGCTTTCCTGCAAATTCTTCTAATCCCATTAATGACACAGGAGATACTTCATGCTTCATATGGATCCTCCTACTCTACAAAACTTTTAAATAGGAGCGCCTTACGCGTTCCATCTTTCCCAATAAAACAATTAAATTTATGTTTTCCATCTACAAACCCAAGCAATTCATCCGAAACTTTCGTATGAAGCGGAATAATATCGCCTTCTTCAATTTGTTCAATCTCACCCATTGTCATCTTCTGCTCACCAATCGCAACGTGAACTGGTTTATACACTTGATTTACTTTCACTTCTACTTCAGATGTATACTTTTTACGCTTATCCGAAGAATGTTCGACAATATTTTCAGACGTTAACTTATCCATAATTTCTTCAACAGATAAGAACGGAATCCCAATACGAACTGTCGTATTCCAAAAATCCGTTTTCATATTTACGTTCAGTAATGAAATAATATCACTCGCTGTCGTAATCTTAAGTGCATTCGGATCTGTCTCTGTCGTTACAAATGTCGGTTTGATCGCCACAACACTTTCAAATGATTGCTCTAAATTTTTGCATAGAAGCGCAAATATATTATCAAGCGTTAAAAACTCGAATGCCGTCAGTGGTCTACGCATCGTAAAATTACGCTTACTATCTCCGCCAAGCCAGCACTCATGAATGTAAATAACAAATGCTAAATCAATCTCAATAACAATTTCTCCAAGCTCTGGAAGTCCGAGATCAATGACGCAATATAAATAGTAATCTTTCGGCATTTTCTCCACATACTCACTCGTAAATGGAACTTGCTCCACTGTCGAAGGCTCTAAGTCAATCGGAATACGCATACGCGCAGATAACGTCTGTGACGTCTGTTTACCAAACGTAGAAGCAATCGCTTGCAAGCTACGTAAATGTTCAACACCGAACTTCTCCGGTCTATTAAAATCATACTCTTGAAATTTATCTTGCTTCCCTGCTTCTTGTGCGAAAGCTGGCATTTCCTCGCCTTCATTTACCGCCTTCAGCAGGGCATCAATTTGCTCTTGGCTTAATTTATCGCCACTCATGAAAATCCCCTTCCCTACCTTTTCAATTCAACGATTTCAACGTACATTTTTCCATTCTTCGTTAAAATCTTTCCGGTTCCAATCTCTTCATTCTCAAGCATAAGACGCACCGTATTTTTCGTTGAATTTTCAAGACGATACAATGTACCTTTCGTAATATGAAGCAGATCTTCAATTTTCTTTTTCGTATTTCCGATTTCAAAATAAATTGTTAACGGAATATCATCTTGTAATTTCAAATCTAGCCACTCCCATATCATGTTCACGAAAATTTCATGTTCTCTCTCTATATATATGAAATTTCTTATTTTGAAACATCAATATTTAATATTTTTTTAATATATCCTTGCGTTTCTTTAAATGGAGGCACCCCTCCGTACTTTCTCACATTACCAGGGCCAGCATTATAAGAAGCAAGCGCTAATACTAAGTCACCGTTATTTTTCTTTAAATAACCGCTTAACTCTTTCACGCCGCCTTCAATACTTTCAGCTGGTGAAAATGGATTTTTTATACCCATCTCTTTTACATTCGCCGGCATAAGCTGCATAAGGCCCATCGCCCCTGCATGCGACACCGTTTTCGGATTAAAATTAGACTCTACTTCAATCATTTTTTGAATTAACGTTTTCGGAATTCCGTATGTACGACTTACTCTATCTATAATATCCTCATACTTCCCTTCATTTGAAGAACGTATTTTTTGAATATTATACTTCTTCGTTAATCCCCACGTATCAACAGCCTCATTTTTCGTTTCCGGAAAACGTCGTTCAAACTCTTTTTGTGCAACTTGCACGTCATCGACTTTTTTCGTTTCAGGCTTTTCTTCTGGCTTACTTACTTCCTCTACTTTACTAGAATCACCTTTATTAACGAGCGCTTCTATTTTCGTAGATTGTACCGGCTGACTCATATCCTCTACTTTTGCCGCCTGCGTAGTAGCCTTCGTCTCCTTCATAGGATCGCTCTGCAACTTTTCTTGAAAACGACTACTAACGAAAGCCTGCGGACTACTTAACTTTTGCTGAAATTGTCCTTTTTTATATGCAAGTACTTCTTTTACTATATTTCCAACTACCATAATATCACCTTTTCGGTAAACAAAGATAATCTAATATTAGAGTTTTTTCGTAAAGTTTGCAATAATCCTTTGCAATTATATTGTAATAAAAAAACGACTAAATTGTTAAACTGTTATTTTTTTATATTTATTAATTCAAATTTTCAGTTGACACCCATTATAGCAAGGCTTACAATAAATTCGAAATTGTTTTTTTTGCATATTACCGTTTTTCAATTTGCAGAAAACTCAATATAAAAAAATGGGGGTTCTTAATCATGAGAATTAATACAAACATTAATAGCATGCGTACGCAAGAATACATGCGCCAAAACCAAGCTAAAATGAGTACTGCTATGGATCGTTTATCAAGCGGTAAACGTATCAACAACGCTTCTGACGATGCAGCAGGTCTTGCAATCGCAACTCGTATGCGTGCACGTGAAAGCGGATTAGGTGTAGCAGCTAACAACACACAGGACGGTATTTCTTTAATCCGTACAGCTGACTCAGCAATGAACTCAGTATCTAACATCTTACTTCGTATGCGTGACCTTGCTAACCAATCTGCAAACGGCACAAATACAGACAAAAACCAAACAGCATTAGATAAGGAATTTGCTGCTTTAAAAGAACAAATCGATTACATCTCTAAAAACACAGAATTCAATGATAAAAAATTACTAAACGGTCAAAATTCTACAATTGCAATCCAAACATTAGACAGCGCTGAAACAAACAAACAAATTAACATTAATTTATCTGATATTTCTACTGGCGCATTAAACATTAATAACTTAAGTATCGCTTCAGCTGGAACAAACGCTCCTCTAAAAGGTTCTTTAGCCCAAGCTATTACAGATGCATCTTCTCTAGGAACTGCATTAAAAGAATTATCCGATGCTACTGGTGAAGCTGGTGAAACTGAACAAGGACGAATAACTGCTGTTAATAATTTCAAAGTTAAATTTGACGCTATTAAAGATAGTTTGAATCCCGCTGATGTATCTAAAATCACAGAAGCTATTGATACATTCAATGGTGATAAAAGTATTGACAATGCCAATACTATTGGAACATTATATGCAGGTATGAAACCAGCTAAGGATACAGACGTTGACGCAGCTAAAACTAAAGCCACTAATTTAACTGATTTAGACGGTTTTACTACTGGAAAAGGAAAAACTGCACAAGAAAGAACTGATGCGGTAAATGCCTTCAAACAAGAGTTCACTAAGATTCAAGGTGGAATGAGCAAAGAAAATGTAGATAAAATTAATGCCGCAATTGCTAATTTCGAAAAAGCTGATGGAACTGGAAATACTTTAGAAAACGCTCAAGCAATTGGTACATTATTTACACAAACAGCAGCTGGCACATCATACAATGCATCTAATGCTATTAAAGCAATTGATGAAGCTCTTACAAAAGTAGCTGACAACCGTGCAACTCTAGGTGCTACATTAAACCGCCTAGACTTTAACGTGAACAACCTTAAGAGCCAAGCATCTAGCATGGCATCTGCTGCTTCTCAAGTAGAAGACGCTGATATGGCGAAAGAAATGTCTGAAATGACTAAGTTCAAAATCTTGAACGAAGCTGGTATCAGCATGCTTTCTCAAGCAAACCAAACTCCACAAATGGTTTCTAAATTATTACAATAATCCATTTGAGTTAGTTTCACAAATAAACCTCTCTGCTTGCGGAGAGGTTTATTTTTTGTAAAACCTTCCTTTTTTTGATGGGAGAGAGCATCCGCGTGGCGTAGAAGCGGTCAGTGCCTATCTTTATCCCCTCTCATGTTAAAACACAACTAGAAAATAAGCATAAGTCTCTTTTTCTGTTCATAGCTGTTTATTAGATTAAGAGATACCGACTATATCAATCTATAAGGAGTGTCTATTATGCGTATTGGTACGAATGTTTTAAGTATGAATGCTAGGCAGTCATTGTATGAGAATGAAAAACGTATGAATGTTGCAATGGAGCATTTGGCGACTGGTAAGAAGTTAAATCATGCTTCTGATAATCCAGCTAATGTTGCAATTGTAACTCGTATGCATGCGAGAGCGAGTGGTATGCGCGTAGCAATTCGTAATAATGAGGATGCGATATCGATGCTTCGTACAGCGGAAGCTGCACTTCAAACTGTGACGAATGTTTTACAGCGTATGCGTGATTTAGCTGTTCAATCTGCTAATGGTACAAATTCAAATCAAAACCGTGATTCACTAAATACAGAGTTTCAATCTTTAACAGAACAAATTGGCTATATTGATGAGACGACTGAGTTTAATGATTTATCCGTTTTCGACGGACAAAACCGGCCTGTTACGTTAGATGATATCGGTCATACAGTAAATGTAACGAAACATATTTCCCCTTCCCCTACACAACATGACATCAACATTTCAACAGAACAAGAAGCAAGAGCGGCGATTCGTAAAATTGAAGAAGCTTTACAAAATGTATCACTTCACCGTGCCGATCTCGGGGCTATGATCAACCGACTGCAATTTAATATCGAAAATTTAAATAGCCAAAGTACAGCATTAACAGATGCTGCTTCTCGAATTGAGGATGCGGATATGGCGCAAGAGATGAGTGATTTTTTAAAGTTTAAATTGTTAACTGAAGTTGCACTTAGTATGGTTTCACAAGCAAATCAAATTCCGCAAATGGTTTCTAAATTACTGCAATCATAATTGTCATACCACTCTTTGAAACGATTCCATACAAAAGCAAAAGGGAAATACATATACACTATGTATTTCCCTTTTATTTTGTACCCAATACTTTTATGGTGCTACCGTCATAACTTGTCCTCTACGGTCGATTCGTATTTTCATTTTTCCGTCTTGTGCATTATATAGTCCTAGTTTATTTAATTCTATTTTACAATCTTGTACGAAAGTTGGTAATTTACGAATTTGATCGACGTCGGAGCTTTTAATGAAATAAACTAACTGTTGCGTCATGTCTTTCACATCTTGCACAAGTTCTTCTTTTTCTCGTTTTAATCGTTCATTTTCCGATCGTAGCGCTCGGAGTTCACTTTCCAGACTACTCCTACTAGACTCTTCTTTAAAATGCCCTGCGGCCATGCTAGAAAGCTTATAAATACCTTCCATAAACTGATGCAGTTCATCTTCTTTTCTTTCACTATGTTGATTAATTGTCTCAAAGTTATCAACGATACCAGATATAACTGTTACGAGGCTTTTTTCACTCTCTTTATGCTGTACTTCCTCTTTTAATACTTGGTTGTTTTCTTTTTTCGTTTCAACATTTGTTTCTTTTACAGGTATATATTTGCGCTTGCGTCCAGGTTTTTGTTTTTCAATATTTTCAAACGGTATTTCACGTTTTTTTAATTTGTAATACGTATTTTGTAACTGACTTTCTGTTTTCGGGAATAGATTTAGTTCGTTTTTACTAACATACTTTGAAATATTAATAATGTTTAAACCGTGACGTTGGCAAAATTGATACACTTCATACAGTAACTCTAGTTCAGACTTGAGCCATGTGATCGTTGATTTTTCATATGCTCGTATTCCGCCATGTTTTTCTATATCTATTTGAAATAATACCATTCTATTATATAAATCAACTAGTTCTTCATACTTTACTTGGAATTGTTTTTCTATTTTTTTAAATTCCACTTCTAGTTGCATATCGTTCATTTTATTATTTGACATGTTTTGTAAGAGACTTAATACATTAATTGCTGTGTGGTGATACATAATCTGTGCCACTCCCCCTCATCCTTTCACAATTCTCATCAGACTCCCATGTCCATTCAGAAAATAGAAAATTTTACATATCCATATTATAACATTTCGAAATTATCTGTCAAATAATAAACATACAAAAATGTATAGAAAGTATAGAAATAGAAAAAGATTTTTTCATTCATATGCATAATTGCATATTAATCACTTTTAATTATATTATATGGTATTTAGAATGTAATTTCACCGAAAAAATTTGCGTTATCACGAAAATTTACTAAAATAATCCAAGAATATTTTTTTATATTTTCAAATCAAAAATCTTTAAATGAAGATTGTTTATACATACAACCACTCCAACAACGTTCCATCTTTCCAACTATACAGCATATAGAACACCAAAAAGGAACTAACCAATACTACACATGGCTAGTTCCCTTCTCCCACTAAAAGACTAGAGTTATAAATAGAATCTACAAACCTTCAATTGAAATCTCACATCGCATAGGGCTCTATTAAGCACTGACCGCTCCACATATGGCTAGTTCCTCTATTCCAGCTAAAAAGAAGCTTTTAAAGCACTAACTTATCTACTAAACCAATTAACTCTTGAATATCTGGCTTACTTACTTGAGCATTTGCTCCCACAGCTTCACCTTTATGGAATAATTCATTTGTAATTAAGGAAGAGAAAATAACGACTGGTAAACGATTCATGATTTCACTATCTTTAATTACTTTCGTTAAATGGTGTCCATCCATTTTCGGCATTTCAATATCCGTAATTAACAGGTGAATATGTTCAAACATTTTTTCTCCTTGCTCTTTCGCTAGCTTTTCAATTTGCGCTAACGCTTCTGCACCATTGCTAAAGAAGTTCATTTTCGTATATCCAGCTGATGATAATGTTTCTTCTAATATTTGACGAAGCATTGCTGAATCTTCCGCAATATAAATAATTTTTTCACCGCGATCTGTTTTTTGTTCTAATTTTGAAAGTGATTTATTATCATAACCAGTACCGCTAATCTCACATACAATTTTCTCGTAATCTAATAGTAAGATGATTTTTCCATCTAGTTTTACAATACCAGATGTCGTTTCTTCTAATCCCATAGATAATGAAGCTGGCTCATCAATTTGCTCCCATGAAATACGTTGAATACGATGCACTTCATCCACGCGGAAAATAACTTTCATTTGGTTTAATTCTGAAATGATAAATTTCGTTTGATCAAGTGGCTTTGTCGATTTTAAATTAAGAGCTGTCGCTAAGTTAATAACTGGTAAAATTTCACCGCGTACTTGAACAACACCTTCAACTGCATGATGAGATTCTGGCACAGTTGTAACAGGGAATGGATTAATGATTTCACGTAC
Organism: Bacillus sp. FSL W8-0519; assembly: GCF_038005585.1. NCBI lineage: Bacteria > Bacillati > Bacillota > Bacilli > Caryophanales > Bacillaceae > Bacillus > Bacillus sp. FSL W8-0519. The sequence continues at coordinate 1,673,198 of NZ_JBBOTL010000001.1, read as the reverse complement.
TTTCATTACGTTAATACTAAATAGGTTTTCACCAACAGTATATGTAACAATCTCTAATTCATTTGTTCCGCTTTCTAATAAAATACTTTGTGCTTGTGACATAAAGGTGTCGCTCCCCTTTCATTATTTCCGTATATCTAATTATTAAGCTTTATTAAAACGAAAAAGTCAACTACCTATATAAAAAATATAGATAGTCGAACGATTCATTTCTTTATTTAAACAGGCGATTAATCTTTTATAAACGAAGCAAGGGCCTCTAGTAACACTTCTTGTGCTCCTACAATTTCTGTCGGCATCGCTTCCCATTTTTTCGAAAGCTTTGCTTCGACTCTTATTCTTAACTCTGTATTCATTACTTCTAGCACATATTCTTTCGTTGCTATATCAACATCCAGTAGCGCAAGTGCATATAGTTCCGGATCATTTATTTTTTCAAATAATCGTTTTAATACTGCCGGCGCTATATGTTTTAATTTTTCAATATGAATCTCTTTATCCGAAAATAGCAACTCATATTGAATGAATGTAACATTTTCTTTCATCACTTTAAAATAGCAATTATTTTTTTTATCATTTACAAAATAACCATTCGGATCAGCAATAATACTCTCTACTTTACGAATTAAATCTGGCAAACTACTCGCCGTCATTACAGTCCGCTGCTCAACCTCACTCGGCGAAATGAATGTAACGCGATACTTATTCTGCGCCATCCTCCTCACCTCTCCTTTTATAAAAATCTATCATCATTAACGATCCAAAAGGTACTGGTCTACCATGAAATGATTATCTTTTCCCAAAACCACCCAGTACCTCTCATATCTCTGGTCTTACAACTACGTACAGATTATAGCTGTTATCTACACTTCGTTTATCTCTTCTTCGGCTACCCTAGTAACTCTCCATATCTCTGGTCTTACACACCGGTCGAGACACTATTAGGCACTGACCGCCACCACACATCGCCAGTTCCTCTCTCAAAACCTAAAAAAAGAGCTTTTAAAATCTTTTAAGATCTTTTCAGTAACTCGATGTTATTAAACCAAAACGCAATTTGCTGATCCGTTATCCCTGATAACGTAACAAAAAACTCACGGCACTTCATCTCATCTTTAAACAGTTGATACTTCCACTCGCCCTCACTACCAACACTTACGAAATAAAATTCATGAATACGTCCAATGATTGCTTGTTTTTCACCAAATGAATAGGGCGGCACTTGCTTAATTTCAAATTGATCTGGTAAATATACATGCTCTTCTCGTTCCATTTTTAACACTTGCTCGGCAAGTTCACGTTTATTTTCGAAAAAAGGCAACTGTAAAATTCGCTCTTGTCTTGTCATACGAATAAAAAACCCTTTCTACTACATTACAATTTTTCTTGATTATATATTATCGAATTAAGTTTACAACTTCATTTAATACTTCATCTGAAATTTTAATTACTTTCGCATTCCCTTGGAAACCGCGTTGGTATAACATTAAGTCAACGAATTCTACAGATAAATCTACGTTTGCACCTTCTTGTGCACTACCACGTACTTTTCCTGCACCATTTTGACCAGATACACCCATTGCTAAAATACCAGTTGTATTCGTCGCTGTATAGTTACCATTACCAGTTTTCATTAAGCCGCCTTCGTTCGGGAACATTGCAACAGCTAATTGACCCGCAGCTTTCATACTTCCATCCGAGTATTTTACCATCACATATCCACCGTCAGCAATAAAGCAATCTTTTACAGTCGCTGCTGCTCTACCATCTACATCTGTTACTGCTAATGTTTTCTCTGTCGGGTGGTTTGTTAATTTACTAAAATCTATTTTTACTGTTCCACCATTAAATGGAATATTCGCTTCAGGGTTTACCGGATTCGGCTTCCCTACCGCATCGAATTTCACCTCACCACCTGCGCCATCAACCTCGTTAAACGCTGTTTCTTTTTTCGAGTCGTTACGCATATATACTTTATATTTATAATTATGTTCACCATCTTGTTTAAACTCCACGCGCATTGTCCATGTATTACCGGCATTATCGTATACAGGCAATTCTTGCGTAATCTGTTTTGCATCAGCTGGAATGTTCCCACCAACGACTCCTTTTGACGTACGAATACCACCGATTGCTGATCCCATTGGAACTTGCAATGGTCCCGGGATACCAGTTAAATCAACATTACCAGTTGATGGATCTGCTGGATAAGCGAATACATATTGCCCTTCTGTATTCGTAATATAGTAATCTGAAGATATTGTAAATGTCCCTTTACGTGTAAATTCCATATTTCCAGCTTTTGAATCACCTACGACGAAGAAACCATTACCTTCCATTGCCGCTTGTGTTTTACCACCAGTTAACGTAATTGTACCATCGGTATAATCCGTCACCGTCCCGCTCATTTTCACACCGTTACCAATACTTTTTGGGTTCGTCCCTGCGTATCTATCGTCGCCTTTCGCACCAATTGAATTGTTGTACAGTAAATCATCAAACATAGCTTTTTGTTTTTTATAACCAACCGTTTGTGCATTGGCGATATTATTTGAAGTTACACTTAATGCATTTTGTGTTGCATTCATTCCTGTAATACTTGTATATAACGCTTTAATCATAACGTATGGACACTCCTTATGAATTTGTAGTTTTTTCTTCTTCCGTTACTTTTTGATCATCTGTCTTCGCATCTTCTGGATTTGTTTCTCCAATTGGTTTATCAGACACTCTCTCAACGAAACGAAGAGAGACAACTTTATTATCAATAACGAGCTGTACCTCGTTATTTTCTGCGAGGCGAACTGTCTCTACTTGACCAGTTACTTTTTTACCGTCACCGTCAATACCTCTTACGTACTTCCCTAAAAACTTCATCCCACCATCAAGCGCTGTTGAATACATCGTTGATTGCAGTTTATCTACCGCTTTCGTCATATTCTGTACTTGTTCCATAAGAGATAACTGCGCTGTTTGGTTCATCATTTGATTCATATCCATCGCATTAAATGGATCTTGGTGCTGGAAACTCGATAAAAACAATTTCAGAAAATCATCTTTTCCCATTACTCCAGGAGTTTTTTGTTCTCCTGCTGATACTCCATTCATTTGCCCTACTGCCGGTTGTGCACCGTTAACAGGTGCGTTCCTATTCTGCGCTCCTGCTTGTAACGGAATATGATTTGTACTCGTTGTATTTAATCCAACTGTTGGCACGCTTTATTCCTCCAATAATCCCGCAAATTCTTTTGATTCTTGTTTCTCATGTTTCGTACTTGCTAATTGCTGCTTTTGCCTTTGCTCTTGTTCTCGCTGTTCTTTACGATTTTCATCTTTATCTGAATAGCTAATTTGAATATTAATTTCTTTTTCTTTTAACTTCAGTCTCAATTCATCAAAAATGATTTCAACACGTTTCTTCGCATCGTGTTTTTCCATTTCCACATGAACATCAATTTGATCTCCATGTTTTTTCATAAACACTGTTAATGTACCAAGTTTTTCTGGATTTAACTGGAATAAAACACGCTCTTGTTTCACTACAAACTTTTGCAAGGCTTCTACTTGTGCTTCCATTTTCTTTCCTAAGTCAGGCAATGAAACTTTCTCAGCGCCACTATTTGATTTCCCTATGTGATCGGTACTTATCGCTTTATTTAATAACTCTGCACCGGCAGAATTCGAATCGTTGAATACATCACCTTCTGGCAACTCTACCTTGACATCTTTGCTCTCAGCTTTCGGAAGATCTCCATCTAAGTCTTTGAACTCTTCCTGTTGCTTTGCAATATTACAAGCTTCTTTTTCTACAACGTTCAATATTTGCATCATTTGCTCTGGCATCTTCACTTTGTCTAATGCCATTTGCATTGTATCTTCTAAACATATAGCATTTTTGATATTCATATTAGAAATGAGTTCTTGTAATTGTTGTAATTCACCTGCGGGTAATTCGTTAAGTTTTATATTTCCATATTCTTTATATAGCTCTTGTATTTTTTGTATGTATTGATATAACAATTCTGGCTGCACACGTAATTGCTCAATTGCAACCATTTGCTCAGATACAGCTAACAATAACTGTTCTGTCTCTTTTTTTTCTTCTTTCTTTACATTTGGCTCTTCTTTCGTTGCCGATTTTTTAGAAAGAATGTTTTCTTTTCTATCCTCTGGTGCATCTTTTTGCTTTGTTTTCTCCGTTTTCGGCTGCTTTTTGTTTTCCATTCTCATCGCACGATCGAATGAAGAATCTTCACTTTTAGATTGTACTTCTAGCCCTTTTTCTTTTTGCGGAGGTAAACTTTGTTGCACCGGTAATACAGACTGTATCACTACATTCACCTCATCCATTCATACACATTTTCAAATCAAGAAGCATTTTTTCTTCCTGCTTTTCTCGTACTTTCGCAAGCTTTCTACAATCTTCTTGATACATCTCATCAATGACACGTTCTTTTTCTTTTACTTGTTCTAAAAGGCTTTCATTTTTTCGAATAAAATCTTCTGTTTTTTTAATTTTCCGATTCCATTCTTCTATTCTTTCAGGTGAAAACGTATGTGAGGAAAGCATACCAGCCATAATACGTTGCCCAGTTTGTACGACTTTACTACGCGATTTCACAACATATAAATCATATTCTTTTTTTTGTTCTATTTTTCTTTTTTCAGCTGTTAATTCATACACTTCTTTCAAAATCTGTTCTTTTTCTTGATTTATTTGCAATTTTATCGTGTCGTACTGCTGCTTATCCACCTGTTTTCATAGCCCCTTCCTATTATAACGTTCTCTTTTTCTATTATATAGTTTTTTTCCAAAAAAATCTGTGAAATATTAAAAAACAAAAAAATAAGACCTGCGAAGCGCAAGGTCTTATACTATATGGTGCATTGCTTCAACAATATCGTTAAATTGGAAACTATCAGATCGACCTTGTTTTAAAAACGTATTTATACCTTCTACTTTATTTTTACATTCAAAAATATAAGCATTTTCTGCATTTTCTTGAATCGTTCCTAATTTGAAATACAATTCATTTTCTTTATAAATAGATAAAATTTTTCGCATTTCATTTGCCAGTTGCCAATGAGTTGGCGACACGATTTCTTCCATAATCCGACTTACTGAGTCTAGCACTGAAATAGCAGGATAATGACTGAGCGTTGCAAGTTCACGTTTTAATACAATATGTCCATCTAAAATACCACGTGCTAAATCCGGTACCGGACCGTTTAAATCGTCTCCATCAACGAGTACAGTATAAATACCCGTTATAGCCCCCTTTTTCGTTTTCCCAGATCGCTCTAACAGCTTCTTCATATAACTTTCCATTAAAAGTGTTTTACCACCAATCGGTAACTCTTTAACGGCAATATCAACACTTCTACGCGCGTCAGCAAAACGTGTGACAGAGTCCATCATAAGTAATACGTTATTGCCTTCGTCTCGAAAGTATTCAGCAATAGATGTTGCAAGCTTAGCTGCACGAAGCTGCATAAGGTGACTTTCATCTGACGTCGCTACGACAACGACGCTTTTCCTCATACCTTCCTCGCCTAATTCTTTTCGAATAAAATCTTTTACTTCCCGGCCACGTTCTCCTACTAAACTAATAACGTTAATATCCGCTTTTGCGTTTTTTGCAATCATTCCAAGTAAAGTAGATTTACCAACACCTGACCCAGCAAAAATACCAATCTTTTGACCGATACCTATTGTTAACATAGAATCAATTGATTTTATTCCCGTTTCAAATACTTCAGTAATCTCTTCACGTTCAAATGCATGAATCGGCGGAGCATCTAATTTTATTTTTTGTAATGGAATGTTTTCAGCATTCTCATTTAACACTTCACCATTTGCACTTAACACTTTTCCAAGTAAATGATTGCCACGAGGTACAGCAACATCTTCTGCAATTAATGTAACTGAATCTCCGTAACATACTCTTTCTGTTTGTTCAAATGGAAGTAACATATTGTTTTCTTTCTCAATCGCAATTACTTCACATAAAACATTATGTTCCCCAACGAAGCAAACATCTCCAATTTTTGCTTTCGGTCCTTTCGCTACGAAAAACTGTTCTTGTACACTATGAACTTTACCGACTTTCGTATAGAACGGCGTTTCAATAAACGTATTCCATTTACTATGTTCGATTATGAGCTGGTTGTTCATATATTTTGCTCCTCAAATAATTTCTCTTCTTCCCATTTTTGACGAAGTTTCGCAAATATAGGTGCAAATTTAAATTCAAAGAACTCTTTCTCTTCTTCCAGAACAAATTCACCAAACTGTAAGGAAAAATCATATTTCCATTCTACTAATTGTAGTAGCCAATACTCTTTCGTATTTTCCTTCTCTTCTTGAATACGTTCAAATGTTTCTGGATGTACTGTAATGACTAGTTTTTCAAACGAAGTAGGCAACGTTTGAACAATGCCATTTAAAATAGGTAATACATCAAGTAATCGCGAATCTACTGCTTGGTTCACAATTTTTTCTGCTAGTTGGAAAGATTGATCCCATAATAATTCTGTCCATTCGTATGCTGTTTCTTGTTGCTCTTTTTGAAACTGCTGACGTGCCGATTCTATTTCTTTCATCTGCTGCTGAACGTGCATTTGAAATTGTTCTTGATCATGTACTAACTGCTGACGCTCTCGTTCTAATATTTGCTGCTCTTGCCTTAGCTGATTTAGTTCAACATGTAACGATTGTTGTTGCGCAAGAAGTTCTTCATGATCTACTTGTATTTCTTCTACGTGAACTGGTATTGGTTTTGGAAATTGTAATTCATACGTTTCTTCAGAAAAAGAAACAGAATTCTTCGGAATTCTGTTTTTAAATAAGGACATCATCTTCACCTCTTTGAACGATAATTCTTCCTTCTTTCTCTAACTTTTTCACCGTACCTGTAATCATTTGCTGCGCTTTCTCAGCATCTGTCATCTTAAGTGGTCCTAAGCCATCTAATTCTTCCAGAATCATCTCTTTACGGTTTGAAGACATACATGTAAATAATTTCTCTTTAATTTCTTCTTTTGCAATTTTAAGCGCTTTTGCAATGACACCGTTATCTGTAATTTCCTCTAACACACGGCGAAGCGCAAGATCTTCAAGACCAAGTAAGTCTTCAAAGACAAACATATTTTCTTTAATTCTCTCAGATAACTCATAATCAACTTCATCCAGCTTTTGAAAGACTGTTTTTTCAACGCCTCGTGAAACATTATTTAAAATGTTCACAATTGTTTTTAAGCCGTCTGTTTTATTGATTGCACTAAACGCCATATTATTTAATTTCGCTTTTAATAGCTCACCAATTTGATTAATGAGTTCACCGTCAACTTGTTCTAGTTTCGCAATACCCATTACCGTTTCTACTCGCTTATGATCTGGCAATCTCTCAATTAATTGAGAAGCAAGTTGCGGTTTAATGTAAGAAGCGATAATTGCAATTGTTTGTGGTGATTCATCATTAAGCACTGTAAGAAGTGGCTCTAAATCTGTAAGTGAATTTAAGAATTCAAATGGATTATCTTTGTTGTACCAAAGGTCTTCCAATAATTTTTCAAGCTCGTCTTCTGGCATATTTTTAAATATGCGACGAATGTACTCTTTATCTGGAGTGACTAAGTTCAATTCTTTTACATTTAGTTCATATAAGAACTCCCCTAGCACATTCTCTAACGTTTCTGGTTTATATACACGAAACTTCGCGATTTCACGAAGCAACACTTCTTTTTCCTCAGCCGTCATATATTCAATGACTTTTGCTGCCACCTCTTCATCTAATGTACGAATGAGAATGGCAGCTTTTTCTTTGGAGGAGATTTCATCTAACATCGTTGTTCCTCCCTTACTGTCCGTTTAACCATTTTTTAATTACTTTTGCAGTACCTTCTACATGTTCTTTCGTAGCATCCTGCACTTGTTCATCTAACGTTGGTTCTTTCGGTTGTTCTGGCTCAGGTTTTGGCTCTGGTACTATTTTCTCTTCCGGAATTTCCATAATACTTTCACTACTTGCAGCAACTTCCTCTTCTGCTAAGTATTCTTCATATTCCTCTTCTTCTTTCTTTCTCTTACGTCTAGCTAAGAAGAACCATATTAGACCAAAGAGCGCTAATAAGCCACCTGTAATACCACCGATTAACCACCAGTTTATACCACTTTCTTCTGGTTCTTTCTTCTTCTCTTCTTTCGGCTGATCAAACTGAACAGTTACAACGTTAACTTGACCATTTGTAAAGTTCCCATTTGGATCAGCTTGAAGTCCAGCTGCTGTACCAATCGCTTCTTTGAAAGTCGTCATATCAATTCTTCGTTTTACTAACGTATCATTATCCACCCATACAACAACATTTGTTTTCGTTAACTCTGGGTGTTTCTTAATCGTTTCAACTGTTTTATCTATTTCATAGTTTTCGATTTTGTTACCGTTTTTATTATCGTAGACGATTTTGCCATTTTGATTATTGTTCGTACCGTAGTTCGGCACTTCGCCGTTCGCTGTAATACCAGCACCTTGCTTCGTATCTGCACCTTCTTGCGCAGTAGAGCTTTCCTCTTGCTCTTGTTTACTACGAAGCACACCTTTATCCCCATATTTTTCAGATTGACGTGTAACTTCATCGTAGTTTACAGATACTTTCGTATTCACTTTATATTCATTCGGCTTAAACATCGTCATTAATGTTGCATCGATATCTTGCTTTAATTTACCTTCAATTTGGTGTTGCATCTCTACTTCTTTCTCATAAGAAGAGGAACTAGTAGCATGCGCTTCATCTGCCCCTTTTGAGATAACACCTTTTTTGCTATCAATAACACTTACTTCTTCTGCTTTTACACCAGGAACTGCTGCACTGATCATTTGCTGTACACCCGCAACTTGATCAGCCGTTAATAGTTGACCACGCTTTACACCAACCGTAATTGCGGCTGTTCCTTTTGCTTTTTCTTCATCAAAAATTGTTTCTTTTTCAGGTAATGTAATTTGAACATTTGCCGTTTCAACTGTCGCAAAGTTTCTTACAATGTCTTGCTCTAATTGCTTTTTCGTACCGACAATTTGCTTCATTTTTTTATCTTGCTCACTTGAACCGAGCGAGCTTTCTAATAAAATTTCCTCACCGCTTTTTGAGTTAAACGGTAAGCCCATTCCATTCATTTCTTTTCGAACCCATGGAGCATCATTTTTTTGCACACGAATCGAACCATCGGTTGCTAATTGGTAATCGACACCTAGCTTCGATAATTCTGCTGTAATCTCTTGCTTGTCTGCATCATTTAAATTTTGATATACAACAACATATTTATCTGGCAAGGTGAAGTATAAAAGTGCTCCTGTTACAATTGCTAAAAGCGCAGCACCAATGACTAACTTATGCCACGTTTTTAACGATTGGAAAACATTTTTTAACTTTTCCATTTAAACACACCCGTCCATTTTCCTAAATTTGCATATTAATTAGTGACTTATAATTTTCAATAAGATTATCACGTACAAGAGCAGCCGTTTTCATTTGAGACTCAGCTTTCTTTTGCTGAATTAAAACGTCATGTGTTTCTCCTACTCCTTTTGTTAGTAAATCATATACCGCTGTTTGCGCATTATTTTGCGTTTGATTCATATCTTCCAATAAATCGATAAACTTCTTCCCCTCGACTACAGATGTTTGTGTATTTTTCGGTACACCAATTGACTGAATCGCGCCAAATGGTTGTGTATGTAACATTGGTTGGATTTTCATCTTCCCATATTCCCCCTTTATCCTCGGCCGATTTCTAAATCTTTATCCAGCATTTTTTTATTCGCATTTAATACACTTGTATTTGCTTCATACATTTTTTGAGCAACCATTACATTCGTCATTTCAGCAGTCACATCAACATTCGGATAACGTACATATCCTTCTTCATTTGCATGCGGATGCGTCGGATCATACACTAAGTTTTCAGTTTTGTCTGCCTCAATACTTTTTATTTTCACCCCGTTAGTCGGTGCACTGTCTAACATATTCGCAAAACTATTATTTGATTCAAGCACTACACTACGGCGCTCATACAAATCTGCCCCCGGAGCTGCCGTTGTATTTGCATTTACAATATTATTTGAAGTAACTTCCATCCATTTTCTCGCTGTTGTTAGCCCTGATCCACTTGCATTAATTGCCTGAAACATCGTTGTCTCTCCTTCTACTATTAACGTCCGCGAGCTGCTTGGTTAATTGCATATTGTGTATTAATTGCATTAATTGAGATCCCATACAATTGGTTTGCTTTCATTAAATCTAGCATTTCTGTCGTTACATCCACACTATTTCCATCTTTATTCGTTTGCATTGACTTCGTTTGAATCTTTGCATATGTATTTTTCGCATTTACTGTCGGTAAGTGCATTTCATTCGTTTGATATAAATCTGCATTAGTTTTTAAATCCGCAGTATTACTCTTATATAATGCACTACTTTTATTCATTTGCTCAGCAAATGTAACGTCTTGTGCTTTATAGCCAGGTGTATTCGCATTTGCAATATTACTAGAAACAGCATTTCGTTTCGTCACTAAATAATTCATATAATGGCTTACATCAGTTACTAAATCTGGCATACTCCACACCCTTCCTTTTTAACTTATCATTTTGGCATAATAATCCACTGATGGAAGTTTCACTTCATTATTTAATTTCTTATATGTATTTATTAAAATATTAACTATTATGTACCCTTACATATTTTATTCCATTTTTACATTGTTGTCTTTAGAAAAATACAAAAATATAAAAAAGAATACAAAAAAGCTGTATACGCGTAGTAATCTATATACTATTTGAACATATTTACGACTAGCTGTAGATTATTTTTATATTATTTAGATTACTTCTATTTTTTACAGTCATAAAATGAAACCTCAATCAGCGGAACTCTTTATTTACATGAAGGAATGGCCCCCCTTGTAATAAGGGGGATCCGTTTCCACACTTTATAATTAATATTTACCGTAAAATGAATTGGCTTTCATTCGCCCATCATTTGTCATAATCATTTCTTCCAAAATCTTTTGCTTATCTCGAATATGCTGTGCTGCCTTAATAATAAATGGACTTACTTCTGCCGCAACTTGTGCGCGCGTTTCTTCATCCAATGTCATCATCCAGCGATTTAACATCGCGCTCTTCTCAGCAAACTCTTCATCTGACACTTGCAATTCACCGATTTCATTAAAACAGCCGACAAATGCTCGATAAATATCATTGTTCATTTTCAAGCGCTCCGCGATAACCGTCTATTAAATCTTGTAACACTTTCACAATTGCATCAATATCTTTCGCTTCACGTGTTACTTTCATCGTTTGAATTTGAACACTTATCCAATCATATAAACCATAAAGACTATCATATAAATCTTTCGTAATCTCAGGGTTTAATTGAAGCTTTAATTCTTCAAAAATACGTTCTAACTTCTCAAGAAGCGCATCTCCCTCTTGTAGTTTAAAAGTATGTAAAAGCTCTTCTAAATTACGAAACTCTACAATGCATCTTTCATAAATAAAAATTGTATTTTTAATCGGATTACTCGTCATAATATCATTTTGCATATAACGTTGCCATGCTTGCATACGATCACTTCCTCAACTTTCATTAATCATCACTTTTTTGTTTTGTCATTGCTTTAATTGTTTTTAATTGGCTATCTAGCGCCGCTAATGTACTTTCTAGTTTTTGATACTTCTTCACAATTTCATCTTGTTTTTGCAAGTTTTGTGCTTCAATATCTTTAATCTTTTTATCTAAATCACTTACACGTGAATCAATACTTTTTACTCGTTCTCCTACTACACCTTTATCACCAAATAATTTTTCAAGTGGTTCTTCCATCATTTTCCCTAATCCGTTAGAACTAAAGAAAAATTGCTTCGCTGCATCCGGCTTCTCTTTTAACGCTTTCGTTAATGCTTCATCATTAACTTCCATCGTTCCATCTTGCTTTAATTGAATACCAAATGAGAATAAGTAATTACCATCTTGAGAAAATGTTACGACGCTATTCATCGCTTGGCGTACACTTTGCATAATAGCTTGACCTTGGAACGCCCCGCCTTTACCAGCAAAGATATCTACTGTAGAAACAGCTTTATTATAATCCGCAACCATTTTTTTAATAACATTTGATGCGTCTGTTACGTTTGAGTCACTTACTGTAAACTTCAGCTCTATCCCTTTTGCTTGTGCCTCTGTTGTCTTTGGATCAACCTCTGTACTTTCTCCGTCCGGATTTTCTACTGGCTTTTCCTCTACTTTTTGCTCAGTTACTTTTAATAATTCAATTTTCACACCTGGAAGGGCTTCAACTGTATTGGTGGAGCTGCTACCTGTAATACCATTAATCGTATATTCAGCATTTTGCGCTTCATTGATTATATGGATCGCTGCACCCTTCTCATTAGCTAACCCTATATCTTGAAAAAATTTAGATGTGTTCCCCTCAAAATTAATCACTCCATCTTTTCCTTCTTTTTTTGAGGTCATAAAAATTTTATTTCCAAGTGTGTAAGCTGATACACCATAATCTCCATCATTAATTTTATTAATTAAATCCTTATATGTCATATCAGATGTTATTTTTAGTTCTTTATTACCTAGTTTTAATGTTTCATCTCTATTAAGCTTTGCATCTATATCTTTAATTTCATCAGAAGCTATTTGATGGCGCTGCGCAAGCTGTGTAATCTTCATATTAAAAGTTCCCGCAATAGCTCCACCATCAGCTTTGACATTAATATAACCGTCTTGTGATGTTGTTACCTTTTTCTCATTCCCTTTAAAAGCCGCTAAATTTTTAAATGTTTGCGTGAAAGAACTGAATTCCGATTTTAAACTTGTATATAAAAGTTTATCTTGTGAAAGGCTATTCTTTTCAGTTGTATACGGTGTTTTTCTCATATCTAACGCATTCATTTCTAATTCAACGAAGTTAGAAGTATCGATCATGTTATTTCCGAGATTCCAAATCTGTTGTCTACCGCCAATACCTGTTATCGTTCCTGCCATATTTCTCACTCCTTATTCTTTACATGTAGTCTAAAATACTCGTTTTACTCATCGTGCTAACCGCTTTAAGCGTCGCTTCATACGTCGCGTTAATATACGCCAAGTCAGAAATTGCTACCGCTAAATCAACATCTTCAATTTCTTTACGATTTTCTTGAAGTGCTAGATTTTGCTCGCTTAAAATTGTCTTAAACGTCTCTACAGTGTTCATCGTTGCTCCCACTTCTGTTGTACGGTTAATAACACTATCCAAGTTTTTCTTATTTTCCGTTAAAATCGGTTGCAGCGCCTTTTGATCACCACTTTGCATCGCATCTTTCATCTTTACTAACGTTTGAATAACAGGAGTTAGTAAGTTCTCGCCATTACGAAAAGCTTTAATTTCATAACCGTCATTTAGCTTCCACATTACATCTTTTTCGCCACCTTGGTATGTCCCATCATCTGCAAATGGAGGTTTCTCTGCACTATTTCCACCAAAAAGATAACGACCTTGTTCTTTCGTATTCGCTAAATATACAACTTGTTTTAAAATTTGATCGATTTCGGCACCGATTGCCTTTAATTCTTTTTCACCATTTGGTCCATTTAATGCTTGTATTGTTAATTGATCCGCTCTCGTTAATGATTTCACAATGCCTGACAATGTATTTTCTGTCTGACTTAACACGTTTTTAGAATCCGCTATATCTTTTTGCATTTGTTCAATATTCGCCAACGAATGTTGAATTGCAAATGATTTACTTGCTGCAAGTGGATCTTCACTCATAAGAAGATTTTTCTTCCCTGAAGTTACTTGATTTCGATGATATTGCTGTTGGGCATTCAAATCCATTAACTGATTCTTTGCCCAGTTTGCATTTTGAAATGTAGATACTCTCATTTCTATCTCCTCCTTTATCTATTGAAAATTGATTGGAAGGTGCAACCGGAACTATTTCCGGCTTTCCTCCATTCTTCCTTATCCGGCAACCGCCCTGTATCTCTGGTCTCACACCGATAGGTCCTCTATTAGGCACTGACCGCTTCTACACTCCACTGGCTCTCTCTTTAAACATAAAAGAAAAGATCTTCGCTTTTGTCACTCATTATCTAATAATTGAAAACAGACTATCAAACACTTCATTCATCGTTGTAATAGCTTTAGAATTCGCAACGAAGTATTTTTGGAAGGCCATTAAATTAACCATTTCTTCTTCCATATTCACGCCTTCGATACTCATCTTTTCTTGCTGAATACCTTCTAGTAAGTCTCCATGAATTTTTTGATAACCGTTCACTTCACTTTTATCAGATGCTACCTTCACTATGAATTGGTCTAATGCTTTTTTATATGAAAGACCATCTTTATAATCTTCATCTGTAATGCCTGCCAATTTATTTGCAGTTTCAGCAGATATTTTCATTTTCGAAAAATCATTCGCAAATTCTGGATTTAATTTCAACTCTTTCGCATAATCTCCAACGAAGAAGTCTTTTCCCATCACTGTATTTACTTGATTTTTCACTGAACTCATTAACTCTTCAAGATTTTTCTTATAACTAGCAATCTGCCCTTTCGTATCGATTGCAGATTTTATTGCCCCACTAGTTATAGGAATTTCCGAACCGTAAATTTCAACAGACATAGGTTCTTTCGTTTTATTTAGTTGCAGCGGATATGTATCTTGTCCATTCACTGTTAAAACGCCATTCATTCTAACACTTGCGATATTAGGATTCATAGATTCATAAGATACTTCTATATTGGCATACTTAGACATTTCTGTAACGATACGGTCACGTTCGTCTAAAAGTTGATTTGGCACTTGTGTACCAGCTTGTCCAATTTTTTTATTCGCTTCTGCTAGACTGTCAGCAAGACGATTAAATTCATTGACATGCGCTTCAATATCTTCTGTCGTCTGCGCTTCTACTGAATCTAAATTTTTCGCAAGTTTATTTACCTGACTTGTAAACTTCCCAGTTTCAGAAATTAGCGTATCATAATAGTTTGATTGATCTGGATTTTTCGCCACTTCTCGAAAAGCATTAAAGAATCCATCCATTAAACTAGATAGTGAATTTTTACCTGTCGTTCCTACCATAGACTCTACTCGTGATAAAACCGAGTTCTTATAATTATAGTAAGAGAGCTGAGATAATTGGTCGTTAAACTGTTTCGTCTTCACTTCATCTGTAATACGATCAACACTTAACGTTTGTACACCATAACCAATTCTCTGTTCTGGTGTATGACCATTGCTCGCTCCAACAGATCCGTAATTCACCATTTGGCGCACATAGCCAGGTGTATGAATGTTTGATAAGTTTTGTTTCGTCGTTTGTAATCCCATTTGGGCCGCTAACATACCCGATAACGGGGTATTGTAATCAGATAATCTCATAATGCTTCACTTCCCCTTTACAATAGTTCGTTCATAAAGATTTGCGAATTATTGTTTCGTTCTAAGTTATATTCAGAAACTGAATCCACAATACTTTCTGTAGTTTTTAATAGTACGTTTAAGTAATATTGATTTTTCAAAAGAAGCATTTTTACATTTTCTTCTAATCCAATTAAGTTTTTTTGTAATTTTTCCATTTTCTCAATTTCTTCTTGAGAAAAATGCGAAAATAACGCACTTACGCGAAATGATTCCACTCCCTGTTCTTTACAAAACTGAACAACCATTTCTTCAAATGATCTCGATAATTGTTTTAAACCTTCAATGTACTGCAATTGCTCTACTTGTAACTTTTGAACTGCATTTACATTTTTATTTTTTAAATTCTCATATATTTGTTCTCCAAGCGTTTGAATGTTTTCATATGCTTTTTGAATAATAACGAGCTTTTCATATAATTGTATATACATATAGCTTCCTTCCCTTTTACAAGACTAAATTTACAATTAAACCGTGGATTTCTCCAATTTGATTTAACATTTCTAAATGTCCCGTTTTTGTATTAATTAAGTTCATAACATCTTCTAACTCATTCAATCCCATTTCCGCCTGCTTTACAATCGTCATTTTCTGTGAATAGCCATAACGCGGATGACGAGACATGACATCTTTATATTGCAATACATTATCAACGTAAAAATTCAAAAATGATTTTACTGTATTTTTGTATTCCATTACGTTATCAAGTGTTAATTCCATTTCGATTTTTTCTTTAATTTCTCCAATATTATCAACAAACGCTTCCATTTGTTCTAACAACTTATCTTTTTTCGGATCTGCATGCAAATTATCCGAAAATGCAAGTCCAGTCCTGACATTTGCTTCTTTCGGCATTTGAGTAGCAGGCGGTATATGCGATAAGATTGGATTATGCGAGATTGAACGCAGCATATATATCACCTATTTATTTTTTTATTTCTTCCAAAAGTTAATCGTAAAATCTAGTTATTTATAATTATACTCTGAACACTAATATTTTGCAGTTATTTTTTATAGAAGATATGTTACAATTTAGCATGAGGTGGCACAATTCTATGAATATTTTTCTTTGTGGTTCAAATCAATTAACAGCATTAGATCAAGAAGAAATTAAAAAATTTTTAACTGACTATGCTCACAAACATAAAATTTACATATTATGTTATAAATCTATTGAAAATGAGGTACTTCGTTTTTTCGTTGAAAACGAAAGGCTCGCTCAAAATTTATGCCTTTACACGCTCCAACCGTTACAAGCAGTAACAGATGAATTCCAAGAAATCGTAGATTATTTAAAATCACACGGAGCCGAGTATGTTGCTTTTGATCATCCTTCCGACTCTATTTATCGATCTGATTATATGTTTTTTGTGAAACAAATTATTGAAGATACCGATTTAGTTCTCTGTTTTTATAACGGAGACAAACATACATCTGTCATTCCCGTTGACATTGCAAAAGAAGCTGGGATTGATGCTGTCATTTATGATTTACCAGGTTTACATGAAAAACAAATGAAAAAAAGCTTTGAACAAAAAATTCGTATGATGTAAAGGGGGCGGCACAATATCGTTATTGTGCCCATTGTAAATATGATAATTGAACAAGATTATGATCATTTTATCACGAGTTTTAAACAACAATTCAATATGGATATCGCTTCGTATAAACAAGATAGGATGCGCCGTAGAATCGATGCTTTTATTTCAAGAAAAGGCTTTGAAAACTATACTACATTTTTAAGTACTTTACGTGTTGATCAAAACTTATTTTTAAGTTTTATTGACTATATTACAATTAACGTTTCAGAGTTTTTTAGAAATAAAGAACGTTGGCAAACGTTAGAATCGAAAGCACTGCCAAAATTACTCGAACAAAATAACGGAAAATTAAAAGTATGGAGTGCCGCTTGCGCTGCTGGTGAAGAACCATATACACTCTCTTTAATTTTATCGAAACATCTCTCTCCATTTCGCTATGAAATACTAGCAACGGATCTTGATTTTCATATTTTAGAGAGTGCAAAACGTGGTCAATATACGGAACGTTCTTTGAAAGAATTACCTAGCGATTTGAAAGAACGTCATTTCACAAAAGAAGATGATATATATTCATTACATCAAAATATTAAACAACACGTCACGTTCAAACAGCATGACCTATTAATGCAATCGTTCGATACAAATTACGATTTAATTGTTTGTCGTAATGTAATGATCTATTTCACAGAAGAAGCAAGAGTCAAGCTGTATGAAAAGTTTAGCCGTTCTTTACGAAAAGGCGGTGTGCTATTTGTCGGTAGCACAGAGCAAATTTTAACACCTGAACGATTCAATCTTCAGCGTTTTGATACATTCTTTTATGAAAAAATATAGAAAAAAGCAGGATTATTGCACCCTGCTTTTTTTGTATTTATTTACTAAAATCATAACAAAGAATTGCGTGATTCCGTTCATTTTTTATATAACTCGAATTAAAATAATACAAGCAACCCATATAAAGAGAAAAAGAAACGTCATAGACCATTTATGTTCTTGCACCGTTTGTTTCAATGCCTGTGATAATTGTGTCATATTCATTTCTGCAAGTGCTCTCCATACACTTGCATCCCGCTCTTTAGCTGTGCGATCCGTGACGCTAATTAAAATGGTTTCGTTAGACAATTTCGTGATATACGCAGTAATAACCGTTACCATTAAATTTATATTTCCTTCTGACGAGTCACTCTCCACGCTAGAGAGGAGTGCACTTACATCTAATAACGGAATGTGTACCTTTCTACCAAATGATAGTTGTACTTCAGCGAAATCATACGTTCCATCTAATAAAGGCAGTTCTTTTATATGCGCCTGTTTCACAAGCCCTTGTAAGCTTCTCATTACTTGTTCAAATATTTTATCTGTTTGCTTTCCTTCTCCAGATAATGTATGTAACTTTTTAAAGAGTTGTAATACTGTATCCATCTCTTTAGAAAGCATTTCCTTCATAACCTTTCCATCACCTAAACTCGCAAGTAAAATCCCTATTTCGTTATTTTTCGAAATAATTTTAGACTGTCCAGTAAACACTAGATTACTATACTTTCGTTCTTTCTGGATTTCATGTTCTGAAATAGCTGCAGGCTGTTTTAATGGTTGTAGCGTCTTATTTTCAATTGTCGTACGTTTAATTTCCATTTAAGCGCCTCCACTATGATGAAATTAATTAGCCCCATTCTTTATTGCTCTTTAAAACTAAAAATAGTACGAATAAACCTGACATAATAGCAAATACATTAGAAGCTTGTATTCCATGGTCACTTTTAGTTTCTTTCTTATCTTCTGGCTCTTCTTTTTTTTCTTTCTTTTTCAAAATGACTTGATTGTTATTATCTTTATCTTTTTGAGCCTTCGTATTATTTACTTCCTTGTTGTCTGTGAGAGGCTCTTTTATAACATAAGTAATTTTTTCTTTCTCTTTCAATGGTTCTTTTATAAGGTCGTTTACTTTCTCTTCTTTTTTCGGAATTTGAACAACTGGCTGTTTTTCTTCCTGAAGCGGGATTTCTATTTTCGTGTCTTCCTGCTTCTCAGTTTCTTTCTTATCTTCTAGTTTATTTTCTAATTTATCTTCTTTCTCTCGTTCTTCTGTCTTTTTATCCTCTTCTGTTTTTTGTTCCAAAACAGAAACGACATACTCACTTTCTTCAACGAGTTTATTTCCAGCCGCATCTACTACCTCTACAAGTAGCTCGTATGTCCCATTTGATAGTGCATCCGTTATTTCAAATACTTTTTGCCATTCCATGTCGCGCTTATTGTAATCTAATAAAAATGTAATCTCTTTATTGTCTTTTCCTTTTAATGTAACACGAACTTCTTTCACAACCGATTCCACGTCTGCCGCCTTCACTCTTACACGTATAGAATCGCCTCGTTTTCGTTCGATTACATTCTCCTTCGCCTCGTCAATAGTGACTTTATGCAACTTCGGCATCTCTTTATCTATTGTTGGCGTTTCATTATTTATACGAATAAGTGGGACTTTCACTTCATTTTCTATCAGCTCTTCTTTCTCATTTTCTTTAAAACTTTGAATAAGCTGAAGGTTCCAATCACCTTGCAAATCAAAAATCCCGACCTTATAGTTAGCAATCCATCGCTTCGTCTCTTCTTCATAGTCAAAAGGTATCATTCTTTCTTGCTCATACAGATTACTGTTTTTTGGCAAACGCAACATACCTTTTATACTTTGAATATTTGTCTCTTTTGGCTCTACAATAATCCGTATTTCTTCGCCAACTTTTAATTCTCGCTTATTTATTGTAATAATCCCTTGATCCGTCTCTATCTTTTTTTCGGTTTCTTGCTCATTCTTTACTTCTTGTTGTTCCTCTTTATCTTGCTTTATTTCCACTTGTTCTGGCTGTTCTTGAACTTCCTTATTCTCTTCTTGTACATCCACTTCATTTATATTTTGTTCTGGCACATTTTGCTCTTCCGCCTGACTTTGCAGTGGGAAGAGCAAGCACACATGTATGCATAGCCAGCAAATTAGAAAAAACTTTACGCTTTTCATCTACTATTTCAACGCCTTATAGTGATTTTGTCACTTTTACTCCGAAAAATCCATCTACATTTACAAGTTCACCATACGCCACCAATACATCATTTACATAAATTCGAATTGGTTCATCAATATCTTCATCTAATACAACGGCTTCATTTTCTTGTAAACTTAATATATCTTGAATCGTTTTCACTGTACTTCCAAATACAAATTTCACATTCATTTCTACATTTTGTAGAATAGATGTATCCATATACACTGGCTCAATTTGTTTCACTTCTTTAAATTCAATAGGTTGTACAACAGGTTCTACAACCTCTTCTTCCATTTCTTCCTCTGCAATCTCTTCTTCTGCTTCCACCATTGGATATAGCAGTCGTCTTACCATTTCTTTCGCTTCTGAAATCGGTAAAATTTGATACATTTTCGATTGAAGCAAGTCGCCAATTTCAAGGTTGAACGTAATTTGAACGAGTTCATCCACTTCCATTGACTCTCCCAAATATTCCATTTCTTCTTTTAACGTGACAAATTTGACGTCTGGCGGCGTCATGTCCATCTTCTCTTTAAACATTTCTGACATCGCTGTTGCCGCATGCCCCATCATTTGGTTCATGATTTCTTTAATACCGCTCAGCTCTAATTCACTAAGCTCTTTCTCTGGATCAATCTCCCCTGTTCCCATCATCATTAAATCTACCATTGTCAAAGCAACATCTTTCGTAAATACGAATACGTTCTCATTCTTTAAACCTTCAACAAAATCGACATTTAAAATCACAAAGGGAACCGGTACACCGTCATAATGACGCACATTAATCGCTTCTACATTGGGTGTACTAATCGTAACCGGCTGATTTAAAAGCGTTGATAATACCGTTGAGGCTGAACCGATGGAAATGTTGGCAATTTCCCCAAGTACATCTTTCTCCTCTTGCGTTAACTGCTCTTTTTCAACATGTTCTTCTACAATCTCGGCTTCCGCTACTTCTGCTGGCTCTTCTTGCTCTTCTACGCCACCAGATAATTGTAGTAATTTATTTATCATTTGTTTCGCATGTTCAACTGAAACAATTTGTACAAGTTTAGAGTTTACAAGATTATCTATTTTAAGGTCAAACGACACTTTCACAATCGTGTTATTTCCAGTTATTCCAGAGATTTTCTCCATCTCTTCTAATAACTTTACAACTTTAATTGTCGGCGGTGACATGTCTACTGTATCTTGGAAGAATTCCGACATAGACGTCGCTGCGAATCCCATCATCTGGTTCATCGCTTCTTGTACAGCACTTAGCTCTAATTCGCCAAGTTCTTTTCCCTCTTCCACTTCACCTGTCCCCATCATCATTAAATCAGCAATAGATAAAGCAACATCTTGCTGAAGGACAAGTAGATTTTCCATATCTAATCCTTTTGTAAAATGAATATTTAATACAACATGAGGAACCTCAACATCACTTGTATCGTATAAATCCACTAGCTCTACATGAGGAGCAGTTATACTTACTTGCCTATTTAAAATCGTTGATAATACTGTCGAAGCAGAGCCAAATGATATATTTGCAATTTCGCCAAGAATATCACATTCTTGAGGCGTTAAAAGCTCCTTTTCTTTTTCTAGCACAATTGTACTCGTATCCCCTTTTGTGTGTTGCTCAGGCATTTTCCCTGCCTCCTCATTTTTGTTTTTCTATTAAATGAATACACTCATTACATTTTAACAAATTTATTACGTAAATCGTGAACATGTATTTATTTCCTGTTATATATATTAGTATGTAATTAACCAAAAAGCTCCCCAATTGTATACAAGTGGGGAGCTTTCCTTCATTCCTATTATAAACCTTCTGGGTTTAAAATGAGGACCACTCGTCCATCGCCGAGAATCGTCGCGCCAGAGAAATAGTTCGAACTTTCTGCAAAGAAATCACCTAATGACTTTAAGACAATTTCTCTTTGGCCGATAATTGTGTTTACAATAAGTCCATAGCTACGATGTGTATTACGAACAATTAACACAGGAACCATTTGACTTTCATATGATTCAAATGCCTCATCTACTGATTTTTCACCAAATACAGTACTCAAATGCTTCACTTCAATAATTTGATCACGATAGTTTAACACGTCTTTTCCTTGTAAGGTTTGGATGTCTTCTCTCTTAATACGAATCGCTTCAACAATGTTACCAAGAGGTAGAGCATAACGTTTATCATTCGTTTGAACAAGCATAGATTGAATAATGGACAACGTTAATGGAAGTTCAATTCTAAATGTACTTCCCTTTCCTTCTTCTGAATCAATAATTAAATGTCCACCTAAACTATGGATTGTATGTTTTACAACATCTAATCCAACCCCGCGCCCTGAAAGATCCGATACTACTTCTGCTGTACTAAATCCTGGTTGGAAAATGAGATCAAACACTTCACGATCCGTTAATTTATTTGCCTCAGATTCTGTTACAACACCATTTTTAATTGCTTTTTCTAATACTTTCCCTTTATGAATTCCATTTCCATCATCCGTAATTTGAATTACGACATGATTTCCACTATGGAACGCTTCTAATTTAATTGTACCCGTCTCATTTTTCCCTGCATCACGACGTTTTTCAACAGTCTCAATACCATGATCAATTGCATTACGAATTAAATGAACGAGTGGATCACCGATTTCATCAATAACAATTTTATCAACTTCTGTATCTTCACCCGTAATTTGCAAATCGATTTTCTTCCCTAAATCTTTCGCTAACATACGCACCATACGCGGGAAACGATTAAAGACTGTTTCAATCGGCACCATACGCATGTTTAGAAGTACATTTTGAATATCTTTTGAAATATCGCCTAATCGATTTAAATGCTCAATTAATTCTTTGTTTTGAATTGCTTGTGCCAATTCATCTATGCGACCACGCTCAATTACACTCTCTTCAAACATGTTCATTAATCGTTCAATTTTCTCTAGCTGCACACGAATGGAACGATTCTCACCTTTAGCATTTTTCGTTTTTGCAGTGCTTTTAGTTGGCGTAGCACTTGCAGGTTGCTTCGCTGTCTCAATAGGTGCTTCCACCTGCGCAACTATAGACGACTGTATCATTTCTTCTACTCGCGTAGTTTCTTGCGTAGCAACCATCGAATCTACTTCCTGTAATGATTCTCCTTGTTTCACTACTACTTTCTCAATTTCAGAAACGTGAAGCACTACCTGTTTCACTTCTTCTTCACTACGATCCGTATTCATAAATACTGTAAACTCAAAACCGAAAGCATCCGCTTCGATTTCTTCAATACTAGGAACCGTTTTTTGTATATCGCCTATATTTTGCAGTGCTTCAATACACATAATGGCACGTACTGCTTTTAAAATAGCTTGCTGTTCAACGGTTATATGCACTTCATGCGAAACTGCATCATCATTGTTTATAGACTCTTGCTCTACATGTTCCATAGAAGTTTCTACATTTCCGTTCAATAACGCTTCTAATTTTTGCTTCGTTGCGACTACATCAATATTACCCATTCCGCCTTGCTGCACATCTGCAACCATTTTCTCTAAATTATCAATGCATTCAAAAATCACATCAATAATATCCGCATGTACTACTATATTCCCATGACGAATTTCATCTAAAACGTTTTCCATTTTATGCGTTAAATCCGCCATTTCCGTAAATTCCATACTCGCAGACATACCTTTGAACGTATGAGCTGAGCGGAATATTTCTCCCACTACATCCATATCTGTAGGATTCTGCTCTAAAATTAGCACATTTTCATTTAGCGACTGTAAATGTTCTTCCGACTCTTCAAAAAATATATTTAATAGATCTGTTTGCATTTTCATCCCCTACCTGTCTAACAAACATTTCATTTATGTATAACAATTTAGTGTTTTAAAATGAGAAAAAAGGGGCCACACATCTATCCGTTATCACTGTTTTGATTCCTTGTGGCACCCCTTTTATATTAGCTATTTGCTACTTTTGTTAAAGCTTCGATTACGCGATCTGCTTGGAATGGCTTTACAATAAAGTCTTTTGCCCCGCCCTTAATTGCATCTAATACCATACCTTGTTGTCCCATTGCTGAACAAATAACAACCTTTGCACTTGAATCAATTTTCATAATTTCTTTTAATGCTTCAAGTCCGTCCATTTCTGGCATAGTAATATCTAATGTTACAATATCAGGTTGAAGTTCTTTATATTTTTGAATTGCCTCCACTCCATTTTCCGCTTCTCCGATTACTTCAAATTCAGAATTACTTTTTAATAAGTTTTTAATCATTGTTCGCATGAACATCGCATCATCTACAACTAAAATTTTATGTGCCATTCTTTTTGATTCTCTCCTTCTATGTATAAATATATCTTAATATTTCACCTTATCATTCTCACTCATTATACAAAATAAAACGATAAAATTTAATATTTTTTTAAAAGAATTTCTTCATTTTAGTATTTTATTACTAAAATACTAAAATACTATTCTTTAATGTAAATGACAACGCGACGGTTTTTCTCCCAATTTTGCGGTGAATCATTCGGTACAACTGGCTTTGTGTCTGCATATCCTACCGCAGCTAACCTTTTATCCTCCACATTATACACTTCAATTAAATGGTGGATCATATTAGCTGCTCGTGCTGAAGATAATTCCCAATTAGAAGGGAACTTTTCATTATGGATCGGTCTACTATCTGTATGCCCCTCCACAACAATTGAGTTTGGTACGGATTGAAAAAATCCGACTAGTTTGCTAATAATTTCTTTTGCTTCAGGCTTAACGTTCGCATCACCTGTATCAAATATTAAATTATCTACTATAACAACGCTTACCCCTGTATCTTCTCGATATACATTCACTTGACTAATACCGTTATTATCTACATATGCTTTTAACTTTTTGTACAAGTCGTCCATTCGCTTTTTTGAGACCATTTTTTCATCATTTTTTTCATGTGAAATATCTGGTATAGTATTTTCCATTACTTTTGCATCAACTTGCTCCGTATCACTAAACTTTTCAAGCATCTTTGACAATTTTACTGCATCCTGCTTTGAAGTAGCAACTAGTAATACAAAGAAAGTTAATAATAACATCGTTAAATCTGTAAAAGTCGTCATCCAACGAGGCGATCCCTTTTGCGGTCGTTTTATCATCACCATACCACTCCTTGCAATATTAGGCTGCTCGTTTTACTTTTTTTATCTTTGTTTCGTATACATACGTATCGAGTTTTAACTTTAATTTAGACGGAATTTGTCCACGATACAATTCTGAAATTGCTTCAATAACAAACTTCTTCTCTGTATATAAATCTTCAATACCACGATACACTTTTTCAGCAAGAGGGATTGCAATCATATTTGCAAGTACTGATCCATACAATGTCGTTAACATCGCAACTGCCATCCCTGTACCAATTTGCGATGTGTCTTGCAAGTTTTGAAGCATAATGATAAGACCAATTAAAGTCCCTATCATACCCCAAGCCGGAGCGAAATCGCCAATTTTATCTAATAATACTGCCCCTTTTCTTAATTCATACACTTCCGTTTCAACATCTTTCATTAACACTTCTTTTAATTCATCTTCATCGTAACCACTTAACATTAATCGAATTCCTTTTTGAATAAAAGGATTGTCCACCTGCTCTCCATCAACCTCTAAAGAAAGTAAACCGTGTTTTTTAGATTTTTTTGAAAAATCAACAAACAAATCCGTTAACTGTTCTAAATCTTCTTCTTTTCTATGTAAAACAGTAAAAATACTTTTCGTATATTTTTTTATTTCTCCAAATCGATATGCCACAACAATTGTCGCAGTTGTTCCCCCTATGACAATTAAAATAGATGAAACATCTAAAAAGTTTTTAAAAGCTTTTATTCCGCCTCCACCAAGCATAATTGCCGCTATCACTATGGCAAAACCTACTAAAATGCCAAATGGGCTAGAAATGTCAAACTTCCTTTTTTTTCTTTCTGGTCTAGCAAATCCTTGATTTTCGTCTCCCATATTCCTGCCCTTTCCTTTTCATTTTTATAAAACATTTTTTTATTTTAATAATGCGTTTTCACATATAATGCTTATTATACGCTCATCATCTATTTATCGCAATATACTCATAAAATTGACACATTTCATTTCCATATTAGAATTATAGTATGGAAATACGAGGAGGATCACGATGGAACATAACATTTTACAAGTCATTGCACTAGCGGAAAAACTAAAATATGAAATGCGACATAGCTGGCTTTCTAACGGACGTCAAGAAAGTGTTGCTGAACATACGTGGCGCATGTCTCTAATGGCCATTTTAGTTGAACCTTATTTAGATCAGAAAGTAAATATTGAAAAATTACTTAAAATGGTTATTATTCACGATCTAGTCGAAGCAGAAGCTGGTGATATTCCTGCTTTTGATACAATGAATAGTCATGAATTACAATTACAAAAACAAATAAATGAACAAGAAGCAATTTCAAATATTAAACGAACATTAAAAGGTTCTCTCGGCGAGGAATTATATGATTTATGGATGGAGTTTGAAGCGAAAGAAACGTACGAAGCAAAAGTTGCTAACGCACTTGATAAGCTTGAGGTAAAAATTCAGCATAACGAAGCTGATATTGATACGTGGCTGCCAATTGAGCATAAAATGACATTCCAAGTAGCAAAGCATACAAACTTTGATTCTTTCCTATCTAAATTACAAAAAATCATTGAGCAAGATGGTGAAAAAAAATTATTAGCTGCCGGCATTGACGTTGAAGCCTGCAAGCAATAATGAAATAAGACACTCAGTACGAGTGTCTTATTTCATTATTGTTGATACAGCCTGCTTGTAAATAAGTTGTTGTTTTCCATCAACTAACATTAAAACGGTAAATTTGTCTATTGCAACAACTTCTCCTACTATTCTAACGCCACTCTTTAAAAAAATTGTAACAATACCTTTTTCTTCTTTTATTTGTTTATATAGCTCTTCTTGTAAATGTTCCAAATATATCTCTCTCCTCTTTGTTGAATATCTTAATATAAAAAACTACAAATTATTTATTTATGTACTTTATCTTTCACATTCATAAACTTATTAATAAGTATATCTAAATCTCGGCTAAATAACAAAACTTTATCATGATCCAATCCATGTCTAGCAACAAGTTGAATTAGCTCTTTCTTTTTAGTTTCTATTTTATTTTGTAGTTGTCCCATCTCCATCTCTTCACTAAAACTCCCTTTTCCCATAATATTACTTGTAAAATTATAGTACAAATCCTCTCATAAAAAAATATAAAAATGGTTTTTTTTACAATTTTTATATTTTTTTATGAACAAATCGCAAAATATATAACGATTCATTCATACATCAGTAACTCAATATACACTTAAAATGACCACACAGGCGTTTGTCTAATTACAAAAGAGACTGGCTCCTTTTCCACAAAAAAAACATACTGTATACAGTAGTCCATGAATTATATAGATTAACTTACTCAAAAGGAGGAAAACATATGAGCTATGGTGGAAGTTGCGCTGGTTTCGGCGGTGGATTTGCTTTGCTTATCGTACTATTCATCCTTCTAATCATCATCGGATGTAGCTGTTGGGGTGGCGGCGGATACGGATACTAATATATCCTATCCTTAACAAATGAACGAAAAACTATAAGAAAACAGCTCATGTTTGAGCTGTTTTTTTCATACTTTCGTATGAAGTTATGTCCCTCTTTTTTGTGATTTCAACTAATAAAAAACGTTTACTATGAAATAAGAAACATTTTTACTTAGGAGGATTACAATGATTAAAGGTCTTTACGAAGCACATTTACCTGTCCGTAACTTAGAAGTGTCTATACCTTTTTACGAATCGCTAGGACTAAAATTATATAAAAGAGGAGACGATATTGCTTTCTTTTGGATTAAGGAAAATGAAAGTTGGCTCGGTCTTTGGGAAGGCACAGAATACAAAGTAAATTATCATCCCTCTTTACGACACATCGCCTTTCAAGTAAGCTTACATGATTTAGAACATGCAATACATTGGCTAAACCAAAAAGGCATTTCAGCACGAAAAGATTTTGGAATGGAGCCAATTGAACCAATTGTTTTTCCAGAGTTAGCGCATGCCGCCGTATACTTTAACGATCCTGACGGAAATAGTTTAGAATTGATTGCACAATTACCTGTTGGACTCCCTACAGAGGAGAAAGTGTATTTAAGTGAGTGGAAAAAAACAAGTTCAAGCATCATCATTACATAAGGATTAATCTTTTTATGTCAGTTTCTTATTCCGCGCTTCTTAAAACAAATAATAACTTCAAAAAACTATTTTATGGGCAAACATTAAGTGTGCTTGGAGATTGGTTTCATACTGTAGCTTTATTAACGTTCGTCTATAGCATAACGGAATCTCCATTTATGATCGCACTTACTTTTATAAGTAAAGGTTTACCACAACTACTTCTTAGCCCTTTTATAGGCGGAGTGGTAGATCGTTTTTCTAAAAAGAATATTATGATTTTTACCGATATTACACGGGGAATTCTAGTCCTTACATACATACTCGCAAGCTATAAAATTGAAATTATTTTCATTGCTAATATATGTTTATCTGTACTTTCTTGCTTATTTGAGCCAGCTAAACAAGCAACCTTAAAAAACATCGTACACGAAAATCATTTCGTAACTGCTAACTCTCTTTCTAGTACAATGAATGGTTTTATGTCTATTATGGGTGCTTCTTTAGGCGGGATAATTGCACAATCTTTACATATTGAGTTCGCTTTTTTAGTAAATAGCCTATCATACTTTATTTCAGCCTATTTTATTTATAATATGAGTGTTCCCTCTTATGATACTTGTAAGAAGAAAAAAGCATTTTTTACTGATATAAAAGATGGTTACACATACATATTACAAACAAAAATCATTTTAATATTAATTCTTGTAGGCATTTCATGGGGGCTTATTGGAGGTGCTTATCAGCTACTTCTAACAATCTATGCCGAAAAAATTTTCCACACGAACATTGGGATTTTATATACGGTTCAAGGGGCTGGGCTTATGATAGGAAGCCTTCTCGTTAATCTTTACATATCCAGCAATAAAGAAAAAATGAAAAAAGCATTTGGTTGGGCCTACTTCCTACAAGGCTTTTTCTTTCTTGGATTCATTCTATCCGATCAACTTATTTTCGGTATCATTACATTACTCTGTATGCGCATAGCAGGAGGAATCATCGTTCCACTTGATACGACATTACTTCAAACTTACACGCGTGAAAATATGATTGGTAAAGTTTTCTCCTTTCATTACTCTATTTATAGCTCACGTATACAGTTATCTATGCTCATGACAGGATGGTTATTAGAAATCCTTTCTCCTCAAATAATTGGTAGTTTTCTAGCTACATGTTGTATTTTTGTTAGTTTTATATGGCTGTTCTTGTATTATCGCGGGAAACTTAATGAAGAATCTACTATTGCTTAATAGCATGTTTATGTACATGCTATTTTTATTTATGTCGAAATATAAAGGAAAAAGACGATTTATTTTCCTTACGTTCTAATTTTTTAGAATGTACAATAAATTTAGATTATAAGAAAGGGGATGCCATAATGTTTGACGATAGACTTACTATTTCAGCTGAACAGCAGAAGCTCATTTCCAACGCAACTCGTATTCAAATTCTTCACCTTTTAAAAGACGAAGCACTCACTGCAAAACAAGTAGCTACTAAACTAAACAAATCTACTGGTAGCGTACATTATCACGTTCAAATTTTATATGATGGAGGGTTACTTGAATTAGTAGACACGAAGGAAAAACGAGGGATTATTGAAAAATATTACAAGGCAAAATCTGCTCATTTCTATATTGAAGAAAGCGACACAGAGGGAACGAATACAGGTAGTCATATTGTTTCTCATTTATTTTTAACTCCAGAGGAATTACAACAGCTTACTTGGGAGGTTACACAAGTTTTATTACGCTGGGAAAACAAAACCGCTCGTCAATCTAACTCTGAAGAGGAATACGCTATTTCCTGCAGGATAAAAAAACAATGAAAGAAAGGTTCAGCTGCTCATGAAAAATAAATTATTATTATTGTCGGGAACAGGAATTTCTCGTTTAGGTGATTTTATGTATCTCATCGCCTTAAACGTAATGGTGTTACATAGCACAAACTCTCCTGCTGCTGTAGCAGGATTATGGATTGTCGGTCCAATTGCGACCGTTGTTACAAAAATTTGGTCTGGTAGCATAGTAGATCGATTAAACAAACGGTCCATTATGCTTATCACAGATATCATTCGAGCAGTTCTCATTGGCTGCGTTCCACTATTTGATTCTATTTGGGCCATTTATATTTTTATCTTTTTGACTCGCATTGCTACATCATTTTTCGATCCAGCTTCATTTTCTTATAAAACAATGCTTATACCTGCTGAAGAACGCGCTCAATTCAACGCTTGGAGTAGCTTTTGTACAAGCGGGGCTTTTATTATCGGTCCAGCTCTTGCTGGAATACTTCTCACCACGCACTCAGCATCCTTTGTAATTTACTGCAACTCACTTTCCTTTCTACTTTCTACTATTCTCATTTATTTCTTACCTAATATTACGTTACAAACAAAGCAAAGCGAAGAAGTTGCAAATACTTTCGTACAAACATTACGAAGTGATTGGAAACAAGTTTTTTCATTCGCTCGAACTGAAACGTACATTATTCTCATATTCGTTTTATTTCAAGCGACTATGCTTGTCGCTATGGCACTTGATTCACAAGAAGTTGTTTTTACAAGACAAGTACTGTTTTTAACCGATATAGAATACAGTATGCTTGTTAGTATAACTGGCGCTGCTTACGTTTCCGGTTCATTTCTTGTCTCTCTCTTTGCCAAACGTTTACCAATTCAATATTGTATCGGATTAGGGACAATTTTCACAGCAATAGGCTATGTAATTTTCGCCTTTTCAAATTCATTTATCGTCGCGGCAGGCGGTTTCATTTTACTTGGCATTTCTTCATCATTTGCTGGTACTGGCTTTTTTACATTTTATCAAAATAACATCCCGGTTCATATGATAGGACGTATCGATAGCGTATTTGATTCCATAAAAAGTTTTATCCAAATCTTTTTCATTTTAGCAATTGGAGCATCCGCACAATTTCTTTCCGTTCAAATGACTGTAATAAGTAGCTCGTTACTCATCCTTTTCCTTTCCTGTTTATTAGCAATCCGAGTAATGACGCCTTCACGAGAAAAATATTTTAAGGCTACAGGATCATCATTGGAATATTAATTGCAACATATAAAGCGGCTACTTTGCCGCTTTTTTCCCCGTATGAAAGGCCAGTAAGCCTCCACTGATTAAAGTTTTACTTTATGTTAAAATATTAATGAAATTTGATTATGTGGGGGGGCTTTTTTGAATACTATATTCATGTTCATTTGTATTATATTAGTAGCTTCTATTTTACAAACAAGTACCGGTTTTGGCTTTTCTATTATGGCAACACCTTTCTTACTCATGTTATTTCTACCACAAGAAGCTATACAAATAAATATCATTTTATCATTCATTATTTCTATATCACTCATTTGGAAAATAAGAATGGACATTGATTGTATTCTACTGAAAAGATTAATTTTCGGCAGTATAGTTGGTGTTCCTTTTGGTATTATCATTTTCACTTCTATTAACATCAACACATTTAAATTAGCAATTAGCATCCTACTCTTACTATTAACTTTGATGCTAATCTGTAACTTTAAGATTCAATCAACAAAATCTAGAGATTTCATAGTTGGCGGATTATCCGGTCTTTTAACGACAAGTATCGGTATGCCAGGACCACCCCTGTTACTGTACTTTACAGGAACTGATACAAAAAAAGAGAAGCTGAGAGCAACTACTTTAGCTTTTTATCTATTTATATATTTCATTAGCCTACTAACGCAAATACTCTTTACTGGCACAAACAAGACAATTTGGGAATCAAGTTTTTACGCTATTCCAATCGTATTTCTAGGTTTGTATATAGGTCAAATTATGTTCAAATGGCTTAATCAACGAGTTTTTAAAATATTTACGTATATTCTTTTGAGTTGTACAGGTATATATCTTCTTATTGAAAGTTTGCATTTGTTATAAAAGGTGCTTTAGTATGTGTCATAACGGCGGATAAGTTTTCAATATTTTTAAACGTGATAACAATAAAAAGCGGCTATTATGCCGCTTTTTATTTTCAAATTAAATATTTTAAAACTAGAAGCCCACCCATCGCTATTACAAACACATTGAAAAAAATCAGCCAACTTTTTTCAAACTCTTTATATCTCTCTTCTTTCACCCCGCGTTGTTTTAGCTTCTCAATTACAGTTTTCAGTTCTTGCTCATGCTCGGTACTTCCTAATTGTATATAGTTATTATCTATAGTAATTCCATATACATTCTTCATTTTTTTATGTCGCGAAACTGCTTGAATTGAGTTGATTAACACATTGTACTCATTTATTTTTTTGAAATAACAATCTAACGATTTAATTCGTAATCTTGTATTTGTTAAAACAATGTAATAATAAAAAGTAGCACCTGCAGTTATTATACTTGGGATAACTTTAGAATTCACAAGGCTCCCCTCTTCCACTAATATTTCACATTCAATTTCTTCTCCTTCTTGTAACTCTTTCCGAACTGATTCTTCCAACATTTGCACCGTTAATTTCTTCAATAATTCTCCGTTTTTCACATAATACTTATCTACATTTATAGTCTCATCCGCTTCTTTCTCTAAACGTGTAATCTCTTCCTCTGAATATTGGAGCTCATTTAACATAGATAATAATCTTTTATCCATATTACACACTCCCTTTCCACAGTTTTTGAATTTTTTTCTTCCCGCGTGAAATTCGATTATATATATAATCCACCGTTACTTTTAATTCTTTTGCAATGTCATCAATGGAATATCCATCAATATACCTCTTTAAAAAGATATATCGATCTTTCTTATTTAAATCTTGAACTATTTCCATAATCTCTTCTTCTTGTTCTATGTCATACCTATCATGGACACCTGTATCTATCTCTACGTCTTTATCAATTTTATTCTCTTTATATACTTTCTTTTTATATTCCAACGCCTTTAGTTTAGTAATACCAATCATCCAAGATTTTAAGTTGCCCTTTTCTGTATCAAAATGGTCGATATGAAACCAAATAACAGTAAATACATCGTTATAACAATCATCCACATATTGTTTCTCCATAGGGGTACTTAATGATTTATGAATAATGTACAAAATTAATTTTCCATATTGATCAATCACTTCTTTCAAAGCATCTTGATCGCGTTTTTTCATAGCTATAATGAAATCCTCTTCAGAATTGAAAATCATAAGCATCTTCCTTCCTCAATTCCCCTTTAGCAGCTGCCTTTACTTACTATTGGCATTTCATTCTCATTTTCTATCACTTTTGTAAAAAATTATTAATTTTTATTTCTATGTATATGATAACAAACAAAATACCTAAGTTCAGAAAGTAGTATCTACATTCTGAACTTAGGTATTAACAATTAAATTATTCACTTATACTAACGTTTCATCACAAGTCTCTGTTACGTTTTTAAAATATTGCAAGTTCTCCTTCGCTTCAGGTCTGCCTTTTTACTCACTTCTTATTAAATCCTTTTTCACTTAAAAACTCTTTCATATGCATTCTTTTTTCTTTAGACATAAATGAACTCATCGATTCCGTCCATGTTACGTTTTTTTGATTTGATGATCTTTCTTTATAATACGCGCTCATCGTTTCGTCGTATTCGTTTAATAATTCATCATATTTCTTTTCATCATATCCATTTTCATGAAGGATAGCTGTTACTGGTAAACGTGGTTTCACTCCATGATCTTCATCTGGTACACCGACTGTCATTCCGAATACAGGATATACTTTATCTGGTAAATGAAGCAATTCGCTCACTTCTCCCGGATTATTACGAATACCACCAATATAACAAATACCGTATCCTAACGATTCTGCTGCTAACGCTAAGTTTTGCGCAAAGAGTGAAGCATCTACCGTTGCTACGATAAAGTCTTCCACTCCTTCATGCTTTATCTCGGTACCATGTTTTTCACATGCCATTTCAAGTCGTTTTAAATCTGCACAACAAACAAAGAATGCTGCGCAATCTTTCACATGACGATTTCCGGATAACTCTGCTAGTTTCGCCTTTAAGTCTTGATCGGTTACATATATAACAGAGTAAGCCTGTACAAAATGCGAGGAGGCAGCATGCTGCGCAGCTTGCACCATTCTTTCTACTACATCTTTCGGAATAGATTCTTCTTTATATTTACGAACTGAAACGTGTTGCTCCATTTTATGTATCATCTCATTCATGAAAACCACTCCTTTTTCTCTTCATAATGAAAAATTAACATATCTTTTCCAATATTCACAACTTATAAGCACAAAAAGAGCAATTCTTTTTGAATTGCTCTTTTTAAAAGATCTATTAATACGGTAAATGAAATTATATCGTCGATTTTTTCAATATATCAACGATTCCCTGCACTATATCGACGATTTTTCAAATATATCGTCGATTCGACAAAAAATATCGACTTACCGACAAATAACGACAAACTCACTCCGAATTATTCCTTATCTTATTACGCTGTTTTCAAAACTTTAATACCTTTTACGATATTCCAAATGAAGTAGTAAATTCCTACAAGAATGAACACTGCATATGTGATCATCATTCCAATTCCAGCACCGTCAGATTGATTGAATCCTAAACCGAATATTCCTGATATCGCTAATCCTCCGAATAAAATTGCGTACGGGAAAATATGTGACCAAAATGCTTTTTTCGCGTGGTATTTCACTTCATCTTCCGCAACGAAGTACACGATAATTGGTAATAAAAATGGGGCAAAAAAGATACTAAAGTAACATAGTGAAGATAATATATTATTTCCTTTCATCCGATTCACCTCTAAATAGTTTTTGTTATCTTCATTATGTCAGGAATCCATTCTAGAAACTATCGCTTTACCTTTCATTAAGATGACATATTTGTAAGATTCCCCTCAAAAAATCCCGCCTAGAATGCTAGGCGGAATCACTTCCACTATATTCGATTCATAAACCAATATTGCGTGATGGCTAAATATTCACGTATATTCGATGGAATGACAATTCGCTTTGGTGTTTCGGCCGGAAGACCTTCTAATTGTAAACCTTGCTTAGCTGCTATTTTTTTCGCTCTAAACATGTGGAAATCGTTTGTTACGATCATTCCTTTTTTCATATTGTCCGGAATTAAAGGTTTTGAGAATTTAATATTTTCATCTGTACTCGTTGACTTATCTTCCATGATAATGCGGTCTTCTGCAATTTTTAGTTTCATTAATCCATTTTTCATTGCTAATGCTTCTGAAATATCTTCCCCTTTTCCTTTTCCTCCAGACACAATAGCAATTGCTTTCTCATGTGCTTTCAAATACTCAGCTGCTTTATCAATACGATATTGCAATGAGTACGATGGTTTCGTTCCGTTTACTTTCGAGCCTAATACAATGATATAATCAGCTTCATAGGTCGCATTCATGTGCCCATGCTTATAAATGTTATATTGTAAAAATCCCACATAAACGGCGCAAACCATTATAATTCCTATCATATACTTCATTATTTTTTTCTTTCTCATATCTATATACTCCTATGTTCTTTGCTTCTTTCATGATAATATCCATTTATTTGTTTGTATACAGACAAATTCCAAATCACCCTAATTTATCCTCTAGAAAGTAATATTTATATTTCTTTCGGGAACAGTAAGTACAACTTTGCACGAAGGAGTGTCTCTATTGCTTCTCTTTTTATGTAACGTATCGTTCTTTTTTATTTTATTTTTACTATCACTTAAGATGCTCGGTAAATCAGCTTTAGCACAACTAACTCCTCATGATTTTGGTGCGATTATCTTTTTATCTTATTTAGCTTTTCAAGCCATACCAGTCTCTGGTGCTTTGCAAGCTTTTCTCGGTATGGTTGTAATTACATGTTTACATTTAATCCTTACAAAATTAAGCCTATTCAACAAACTAAATCGTTTTATTCTCGGGCACCCGATTATTTTAATTAAACATGGTGATATTATTTTTGAGAACTTACAAAAAAGTAGGTATCCCATTGCTGAATTACTTTCTAACCTTCGCGTTGCAGGATACCCGAGTGTTCATGAAATTGAATACGCTATTTTAGAAGCGAATGGAGCCATTAGCATTTTACCAAAGCGTGAACTTGTACCATTAACTCCGAAAGATTTGAATATAGATGTTAAGTATGCTGGATTACCAATTGCCCTTATCGTCGATTCACAAATTCAATACGATAACTTAAAGTTAATTCATAAGGACGAAAAGTGGTTATATAAAGAATTAAAAGAAAAAGGAATTACAAACATTAAAAATGTTGCCTTTGCGTCTGTTCAAGAAATTGATGGATCTTTTGCTATTAGTTTAAAAAAATAGAAAATCCCCTTCATTTCTTAAGGGGATTTTCTTCATTATATCGCTTCTTTCTTTCCCGCCATATTTAATGGAACAGGATGTTTCATACGATTCATC
The DNA here is from genome assembly GCF_038005585.1 of Bacillus sp. FSL W8-0519. Taxonomy (NCBI): domain Bacteria; kingdom Bacillati; phylum Bacillota; class Bacilli; order Caryophanales; family Bacillaceae; genus Bacillus; species Bacillus sp. FSL W8-0519. The sequence continues at coordinate 1,636,494 of NZ_JBBOTL010000001.1, read as the reverse complement.
GTAAATACGATAATCGCTGTCAATACTTCCGCTACTGGCATAACGAGCCAAATTCCGTTTATCCCAAATAATTTCGGCATAATCCATAATAATGGAATAATAAATAGTAACCCTCGGCTCATTATAATAAGTACTGATTTTGTCGTTTGTCGCACTGATTGGAAGTACTCTCCATATACAATGTTATAGCCTAAAAATACGTATTGGATAAAGAACAAGCTCATACCCGTTAATGTTAACTCCAATAACTCTGGAGATTGGACATCAAATAGACCAATAATATATTTCCCAAAGAATAATCCGACAATTATTGCAACGCCTCCAAGTACAACTGCAATTTTCACAGCAAACTGTAATCCTTCACGTAATCTTTCTGATAAATTTGCACCGTAATGGAAACTAGCAATTGGTTGTAACGCTGCTCCAACGCCGAAGAATAGTAGTAATGTCATCGCATGGATACTGTTTACCATCGCATAGGAAGCTACTCCTACTTCTCCTGCATATTGAACGAATGCAATATTAAAACCAATCGTTACAATCGCTACTGTACTTTCGGCTGTAAAACTTGGAAAACCTATTATCATAATTTGTTTAACTGTATCCCATTCAAAATGGAATTTCGTCCATTTTAAAATACTACTTTTTCTAAAGAAGTGTGTTAATAATACAAGGAAACCAATCGCTGCTGAAAGAATAGTTGCTGAAGCAGCTCCTGTTACGCCCCATTTAAAGATGAAAATAAAGATATAGTCAAACACTATATTTAATACAGCTGTTACAACTAAACCTGCCATTGCTAAATTAGGATTTCCATCATTTCGTATAAATGTACTTAAAATATTTTCTAAAACGTATATCATTCCAAATGTTAATAATACGTGTAAATAGTCTAACGCATACGGTAAAATCACTTCGTTTGCACCGAATAAGTATGCTAAGTCTTCTATTCTCCATAAGCAAATCGCCGCTAAAACGCCTACAATAATGACTGCTACTGTCATGGATTGAGTAAAAATAGACCTTGCTCTTTCAATTTTATTTTCACCTAATGCAATGGAATATAACGTTGCCCCGCCCATTCCAATCCATAATGAAATAGAGAAGAAAATTGAAAACGCTGGAATAGCCACGTTTACTCCTGCTAAACCGTTCGCCCCAACTCCTCTACTAATCATGACAGCGTCAATTACAATATTCACTGACATTAATACCATTCCAAGAACGGCTGGTATTAAATAAGAAATAAATAAACTTTTTATCGGTTTTTCTCTTAATTTTTCTGTTGCTTCCATACTATTTTGCTCCTTTTTTTCAACTCTCTTTTCTTAGTTTAAACCTTCAAGTAACTTGAAGGTCAATAGAGAATTTGAAAAATAGGTAACTTACTTATCGTGTTTCATGCCAATTTGTAATGATACGAGTGCTACAACTTATTGCTTTATTTTTTCATTATAGGAATTTGAATTTCTGTTACTTGCTCCTCTGGATTTTCTGTTACAGACCAATCGATTAATCCAATCTCAATCGCATCTCCACTTACCTCATATCCTTCTTGATCAATGTATGCAAGTAATTCCTTATACGTTGCACCTGTTTCTTCATACGGTCCATGATGATAAGAACAAGCATATAAACCTTCCTTAATCTCATCTGAACTCTGTACTTGGAAAGGCATGTAATCCAAAAGAATAAAAACACTGCTATATGCTTGAAACTCATTTTGCATGAATCCTTTTTTCGCGACTGTTACACCGATATCTCCAGAAAATAAGCTATCATCCATTTGCCTCATATTTTTTTGCAACGAATGAATGTAGTACTCAAACATATCATCCGTCGTATCCGGGGCAACAGCAATAGCTGTTATTTTTCGCTGCGGGATCTCTTTTATTACCACTTGTTCAGCTTTTGCTTTTGTTGCTTCCTTAATTAAATGAATTCTATGCTCCATTTTCGCCAAAGCATACTCAATTTCTCTTTGTTTTTTCAACATCATCTCTTGTTGTTTTTCCAGTAAATTGAGTGCATATGCTGGATTTCTTTCATCAATATATTTCTTAATTTCCTTTAATGGAATGTTTAATTGGCGTAAAAACTTAATCGTATCTAATAGTGAAAATTGATCGATTGTATAATAACGATAATTTGTTTGCGGGTCCACAGTGGACGGATGAAAAATTCCCTTCTCATCATAATAGCGTAAAGTAGATTCCGCTATATTATGCATTTTTGCCATTTCTCCAATTGTAAAGCGTTTATTTAATAACATCTTTTATTTCCTTCCATTTCTATTTATTTCATTATATGTTCATTCTGTCTTCAAAACAAAAAAGAATTCTCCTACGAGAATTCTTTTTATTAACTCTTAAACCTCTATTATTATAGGAAGGATCATCGGTTTTCTTTTCGTATTCGTATATATATACTTCCCTAAAGCTTCTCTTACTTCTCTTTTCAAAATACCCCAACTATTCACTTTCTCTTTCTTCAAATTATTAATTGTAATAACAGCTAATTTATTTAATTCCTTCAAAAACTCTTCTGAATCACGAACATAGACGAATCCACGAGAAATAATATCAGGACCTGAAATTATTTCTCCATCCACTTTATTAAAAGTAATAACTATAACGAGCATTCCATCTTCTGAAAGTTGTTTCCGATCACGTAATAATGCATTTCCAACATCACCAATTCCTAATCCATCTACATATATATTTCCTGCTTGTATTTTTCTCGATTGAACGGCCACTTCATTACTTATATCTACAACATCTCCATTACGAACGATAAAGATATTCTCTTTTTCAACACCAATTGATTCTGCTAACAAACTATGGTGATGTAGCATTCTAAACTCTCCATGAATTGGGATAAAATATTTTGGCTTCATTAATGTGAGCATTAACTTTAATTCTTCTTGATATGCATGGCCAGATACATGGACTCCAGTAGAACTGCCTGATCCGTAAATCACTCTTGCCCCTAATGCAAATAAGTTATCGATAATTCGCGAAACGTTACGTTCATTTCCTGGAATAGGAGTCGCAGCTATAATAACTGTATCTTCTGGTAAAACATCTACTTGCCTATAGTTTCCACTAGCTAAACGGGCTAAAGCTGCCATTGGTTCTCCTTGACTTCCTGTACAAAGTATTGCGACCTGCGATGGATCTAAACGATTTACCTCACTTGCTTCAATTAACATACCATCTGGAATATTTAGATACCCTTTCTCTAGAGCAACTTCTACTACATTTACCATACTTCTGCCGAGCAAAGCCAGTTTTCGATTTGTTTTTATACAAGCTTCAACTATTTGCTGAACACGATTCACATTAGAAGCAAATGTAGAAATAATTACTTTTCTATTTGCTTTCATAAATATTTCCTCTATCCGTTCTCCTACCGATCTCTCTGATGGAGTAAAACCTGGTCGTTCTGCATTTGTACTTTCCGATAGTAAAGCTAGTACACCTTCACTACCTATTTTAGCCATTTTATGAATATCAGGATGTTGGTTATTTACTGGTGTTAAATCAAATTTAAAATCCCCAGTATGTACTACATTACCTTCTCGAGTATGAAACACAATACCGAGACAATCTGGAATACTATGATTCGTTTTAAAAAATGTCGTCTTAATAGAACCGAGATCAATTTCTGATTCTGCGTGAATGACGATTAATTCTGTATCATTTTGAAGATTATGCTCTTTTAATTTAATTTCAATTAAACCTAACGTTAACTTCGTCGCATAAATTGGTACGTTTAGTTGTTTTAAAAAATATGGTATTCCGCCAATATGGTCTTCATGTCCGTGCGTCACGACTAACCCGCGAATTTTTTCTTTATTTTCTTGTAAGTATGTGATGTCTGGAATTATTAAATCAATTCCTAATAAACTTTCATCTGGAAATTTAGATCCACAATCAATAACGACAATATCATTTTCATATTGAATAGCGTACATATTTTTCCCTATTTCATTTACTCCACCTAAAGCAACGATAGACAAGTTATTTTTTAATGACTTCAAATGATAAGTCCTCCCTTTCACATTTATAATTCGTGAAATAGCATTTAGGCTTTATTATTTGTAATAAAAAAGGACTTCATACTATTTCATACATATAAAATCCACACGCTAATCTTATATGTATATCCCTAATAACACCGTCTCTCTCTAAAAAAGCTCCCATTTTTTCATTGATTTTTTGCAAAATATATTATATATTAATTACAGGTTCAAATTACAAGTTCAAAAGAACTTGTAATCAGACCCTTTGTTTAATGGGTTTTACATATTTTCATTAGGCAAATTCCGAGAAATCGTATGATAAAAATAAAAATGATAAGGAGAGGATCCGATGGAATTCGAATTTTTCTTTCAAATTGCACTTATTTTATTAAGTACAAAGCTTGCTGGTGATCTTAGTGTTAGATTAGGCCAACCTTCTGTACTCGGTAAATTAATTGTCGGTATCGTTATCGGTCCAGCTGTATTAGGTTGGATTGAAAACTCAGAACTTCTAACACAATTAAGTAATGTTGGTGTTATTCTTTTAATGTTTATGGCAGGACTTGAAACAGACTTAGAGGAATTAAACGCAAATCGTAATTCTTCTTTAGCTGTTGCACTTGGAGGTATCATTCTTCCATTCGTAGGTGGTTACGTTTCTGGTCTTATTATGGGAATGGAACAAGGAAATGCTGTATTTTTAGGATTACTTCTATGTGCGACAAGTGTTAGTATTTCCGTACAAACACTTCGCGATTTAGGAAAGATGAAAACACGTGAAAGTACAACTATGCTGGGCGCAGCTGTATTTGATGACATTCTTGTCGTTATTTTATTAGCATTTGCAATGAGTTTCCTAGGTACAGACGATGTTAACTTAACAATGATTATCTTGAAGAAAGTTGTATTCTTCGCTTCTATTATTTTAATCGGATGGAAAGGTGTTCCTGCGATTATGCGCTGGTTATCACCGCTACGCGTATCTGAGTCTATCGTGAGCGCGGCTCTTATCATCTGTTTCTCATTCGCATATTTCGGCGAACTATTAGGAATTGCTGGTATTATCGGTGCTTTCGCAGCTGGTATCGCTATTTCTCAAACGAACTACAAACATGAAGTAGAAAAGAAAGTAGAGCCAATCGCTTACGCTATGTTCGTTCCAGTATTCTTCGTAAGTATCGGTATGAATATTACATTTGACGGTATTGGCGATCAAATTTGGTTCATCCTAGCATTAACAGTAATCGCTGTATTAACGAAACTAATCGGTTGTGGCTTAGGTGCACGAATGACTGGATTTGATGCTAAGTCTTCTGCAATTATCGGTTCTGGAATGGTTTCTCGTGGTGAAGTTGCACTTATCATCGCAGGAACAGGACTTTCTTCAGGTCTACTAGCACAAGATTACTTTACAGCTATCGTTATTGTCGTTATTTTAACTACAATGATTACACCACCAATGTTAAAATACACTTTTGGTGCAAAAGATAAAGCAATGAAAGCAAGTAAATAAGTTTAATAAAAAAGAAGCTTACTATCTTATAAGATAGTAAGCTTCTTTTTCGTTTTATCTTTAAACAATCCCGTTCGTTTTTAACCATTTTCAAAAATAATTCGTGCTTCATCATCATCAATATCATTACGAAATGAATACACCATAATGCCATAATCATCTACATATTCACCTAGCTTCATTTCCTCCACTTTCTTATAAAAATCGTCTACCTCATAGTGTGGAATATACGCATCCCAAACTGGTTCATGTATTCTTTTGTACGCTGTCACTTCTAAATCATATCCGTCTTCATAATATCCGATGTGATAATGTTTACTAGGTTCATATTTCTTCATAATAAATTCCCCTCTCTTTGAAAATTTATCATATTTCACATCATAAACAAAAGCGAGCTGTATATTACAGCTCGCTTCATTCATTAAATACGTTCCATCGCTGTCTTCAACGTTCCAACAACAAAGGCAATTTCTTCACTTGAAATAATAAGCGGTGGTGCTAGCGTTAAAACGTTATTATATCCTGCTGTTGTCATACCGTTTCGTCCTATAATTAACCCTTTTTCTTTACAAGCATTTACAACACTTGCAATTTTGTCATTATCAATTGGCTCTTTCGTCTCTTTATCATTTACTAGTTCAATTCCAACTAGTAGTCCTTTTCCTCTAATATCCCCTACAAGTGGATGTTCTCCAATTTCTTCTTTTAATTGCTCTAATAAAAGCGAGCCCATTTGTGCAGAGCGCTCAATTAAATTTTCATTCTCCATAATTTCTAAGTTTTTAAGTGCTAGTGCACAAGCTGCAGGATTTCCACCAAATGTATTAATATGACGGAAGAATTCATATTCTCCCTTTCCTTTAAATTCTTCATATATTTCTTTTTTCACAGCTGTTGCTGATAATGGTAAATATGCACTTGTAATCCCTTTTGCCATTGTAATAATATCTGGTTTCACATCATAATTCATAAATCCAAATGCCTTTCCTGTACGCCCAAAACCGCAAATCACTTCATCGCTAATGAGCAAGGCACCGTGTTTTTGACACGTTTCATAAACAGCTTTCATATAGTCTTGTGGCGGCATTAAAATGCCTCCGCCTGTAATAATTGGTTCCATAATAAAAGCTGCAATCGTTTCACTTAGTTCCCATGTCATGACCCGATCTACTTCTTTTACACATTCTACATCATAAATGTTCTCTCTTTCTATTCCAGGCATACGATAACAATCTGGCGGCGTTACATGTAAAAATCCTGAAGCAAATGGCTCATATTGATATCTACGCTGTGCTTGTCCCGTCGCTGCCATCGTTGCCATTGTATTCCCATGATAGCCGCGGTAACGTGACATAAATTTATAACGATGTGGTTCACCTTTTTGCGCATAGTATTGTCTTGCTATTTTAAAAGCTGTTTCGTTTGCTTCCGAACCACTATTAGAGAAGAAAATAACATACTCTCCTCCAAGCCATTCATTTAATTTTTCTGCAAGCTTTATAGCCGGTTCATGTGATTGTGACATCGGAAAGTATGATAATGTTTGTAATTGCTTATAGGCCGCCTCTGCAAGCTCTTTTCTTCCATACCCGCTATTTACACACCATAGACCACTCATACCATCTAAATATCTTTTTCCTTGTATATCTTCAACCCAGCACCCTTCTGCTTTTGCCCCTACCATTGTACTATTTGGACTAAAGGGACGCATTCCGTGCCAAACATATTGCTCATCTTTTGCTAATAATTCATCAGTCTGTTTCGTTTTCATCATTTCTTCCACCTTCCATAACAACTTATTTTTCACAAAAGCTGCGCTGGTACCATGATGATTTAAATTTCTCCCTGCTTATTTTCATTCCACAAAATTAAGACAAATCCTACTTACAAAGCAGTATTATTTACAAGAAAATGACAAAAGAAAAAGGAGCTTTTCTTATCTATCGAAAAGCTCCTCTTTTTTAATGCGAAGACGCGTCACTAATACCATGCCCAGTATTAGATTTCACGAGAATTTCATCAAATTTCGCTGCATCTTCTTTCTTACTAGATAAAACAGTTCCTAAATACGCTGCAAGAAATCCAAGCGGAATCGAAATAATTCCGGGTGTCGTATATGGGAATATCGCTTCCCCGACAAATATAGCTTTTCCAGCTACAGGGTTCCATACATTTGGGCTTAACGCTACAAGAACAATAGCTGATACAAGACCAGCAATCATACCAGAGATGGCACCTGTTGTATTGAAGCGCTTCCAATATATTGTGAATAATATAACTGGCAAGTTTGCACTCGCTGCAACTGCAAATGCTAACGAAACTAAAAATGCTACGTTCAATGTTTGAGCAAATAACGCTAGTATAATAGACAATACCGCTACTCCAATAGACGCATAACGAGCCATGGATACTTGCTCTTTTTCCGTTGATTTCCCCTTGCGGATAATTTCATTATAAAAATCATGTGCGAATGCGGATGCTGCTGTTAATACAAGGCCTGCCACTACAGCTAAAATCGTTGCAAAAGCAATTGCTGATACGAAAGCAAATAAGAAATCTCCGCCCAATGCTTTCGCTAATAAAGGTGCTGCCATATTACCAGCAGGGTTTGCTTTCATAATCGCCTCATTCCCTACAAACGCCGCTGCCCCAAATCCTAAGAAAATTGTCATAATATAAAATGCGCCAATTAACCACGTAGCGTATACGACAGATTGACGTGCTGTTTTTGCATCACGTACTGTAAAAAAGCGAACAAGAATGTGTGGTAATCCTGCCGTACCAAGGACTAGTCCTAAATTTAAAGATAGTGTATCAAGACCATCTTTATACTTTACTCCTGGATTTAAAAACGAATCTTTTAATGGAGTTGCTGTTTTCATTTGAGCAAACATTTCCGTCACACTAAAATTAAATTTTGCGAAAACGATAACAGAAATAATAAATGTACCAGCCATAAGTAATACAGCCTTAACAATTTGCACCCAGCTCGTCGCGGTCATTCCGCCAAAAATAACGTACACTGTCATTAATGTACCAACAATTAAAACGGATGTTGTATATTCGATCCCTAATAATAACTTAATAAGTGCACCCGCCCCAACTAATTGTGCAATCATATAAAAAATTGAAATCGTCATCGTATTAAGCGCTGCAACTCCGCGAACTTTTTTCGCGTCAAAACGCGCCGCAATCATATCCGCTAACGTGTACTTCCCTAAATTCCTTAGCGGTTCTGCGACAAGGTATAGAACAACTAAATAAGCAACTAAAAAGCCGATACTATAAAAGAAACCATCAAACCCAGTTAATGCGATCGCTCCAGCTATACCAAGAAAAGACGCAGCAGACATATAATCTCCCGCAATGGCCAGACCATTTTGCCAACCAGTTAATCCCCCTCCAGCTGTATAAAACTCACTCGCATTTTTCGTTTTTTTCGATGCAAAATAGGTTATGACGAGCGTACCAAGGACAATAATTAAAAATAGTGCAAATGCCGTCGTATTCAAGTTCAGCCCCTCCCTTTTTGCATATTTTGTAGAATTTTTTGCGAGATTTCATCAAAGGATTCCGCCTTTTTGCTATAAATCATACATAAAGCCCAAGTCATAATAAATTGTGCAAAAGCAAATACCCACGCCCACGTAACATCACCAAATGCCGGTGTATTGAGTACCTTTGAATACGATGTTAAAATAGGTAACGCAATAAAAAAACTTAAAAAGAAAATACTCATTGGAACGATAAACTTCTTTTTCTTATTTAATAACAATTGAAATTCTTCTGACTGAACAACCTCTGTATAATTCACCTCATTTTGTAACTTACGTGCTGACGTATCATCTCTTTTCATTCTCTTATCCCCTCTCTTACTAGAAATGCAATTCCCCCTTGTATACCTAAAGACTAAATTTTATAAATATTCAGAAACTTATTTTCATTTTAGACAATCCATACATTCCTGCAAAGATTTTTCGATAGACATTTTTCGGCATTTTCCCCTAAGTTTTTAATATACTTTTTCAAAATAAAGTGACACCTTACTTATTTTTTCCTCATTAAAACAAAAGCAGTGCTTAACGCACTACTTTTTTCTTTTTTTCCTTTTCTAAATTACGAGCTGTTTCGCTTAATTCAACGTCTTTTCCATCTTTAAGCGTTCCAAATATGAAATCGAATACTGGATTTGAAACACCAAACCAAAACTTTTCATTTTTATAATGGTGTAATATGTGCTGTTTTTTTAGCCATCTTCCAAACTTAGTAACAGGACGAATTGGCTTATGTGCAATATAATGTTTCCATTCATAAACGAGAAGCATAATAATCATTCCAATTCCGAACGAAAGTGCAATAGTAACGCTTTTTGTTATAGCATATGATATAAGTAAATATATAGTAAAACTCGGTATACTAAACCATACAGGTAAAAATAACAGTTTTAAATCATCTGGATAGACGTGATGGTCATAATGTAATCTTCTTAGCATTTTTAATAAAAATACGTTTTTAGGTGGTTTTAAGTGAAATAAAAAACGGTGTGTCATATATTCGTTTAGCGTATAAAAAATAATACCAAACAAACAAGCTAACAAACCGATCCATGTGAAAAATTGCATTTTTAAAATAATGATAAAAACAAATAAAATACTATACATAATAACGATATCATGTTGTAAAAAGAACTCTTTCCCCACCCTCTTCATCTTCCTTCCCCCTTTTCAAAAAAAACAGTCGCAACATATCGTTACGACTATTTCTTTTCTATATCTTATTCTATACGCTTTACAAATTTGCCTGTTGCTCTATTGTCGAGAAAAAATTGTTCGGTCCAAATATATTTTGCTTCGGAATAATATGTTCCACCGCAAACACTGTTACTTCTCCTCTTTGTACCTCTCCAATGATAAGCCCAAATATTTCATGATTTACAGCAAACGTTGGTTGCTTTGTTTGTAGTAATCTTGCTGCATTCTGAAATACCGCTTCATATAGTGGATTTCTATCAGTAATTTCTTTTCTGATTTTTGGTGCTAACGTAATAATGATTTCTTTTCCGTCAATAGTGGTTCGATACATAAAAATCTCCCCTTCAATCTTATGTGAACAACTGTAAAGCTTTGTATGCAAAATGGATAGAATATCCTACTAAAATAATACCTGCTCCGGCTGTTATATAGCCAAGTGCTTTTTGCTTTAATAAAGTTCTGCCAAAATGGACAGAAAAAGCAATATTTACATTCCATAAAATAATACCAACGATAATACAAAGACTATACAAAAAGGCTTCTTGTTTCGTTACCTTCGTAAGCAATGAGCTAAGTGTACTTCCGTATATACCAAACCAAAAAACAAGATTTAATGGATTGGATATCGCAATTAAAAAACCTGCCATAAACGATTGTTTAAGGCCGCCTACCTCTTCTTTTTTATATTCCATATTCGATTGAGAAATTCCTTGTTTTACACTTTGAAATCCTAAATAAAATAATAAGAAAAACCCTGTGCAATACATAAAAGCTTGTACATATGTATACATAAACAGAGAAGATAAACCGAAATAGATGAGAAGCATAAACAAAATATCTGCTGTCATTCCACCAATTCCAACAACCCACGCATGCCAAAAACCTCGTTCAATTCCTCGTTTTAACATTTCAATATTAATCGGACCTACTGGCGCAGCTAATGAAATACCTAATACAATTTGTTGTATAATCGCTCCAAACATCACTCTATCCTTTCTACTTCCTTTACTATTAAGTAATGATGTAATAATTAAAAATAGACTAGCTTCCCTCAAAATATTTACTACTAAAATACCCTTTTTTATCCAAAATATGCAAAAGAGCCATCCAGATGATGACTCTTACTTTTCTATCTTATGAAGAAAAGGACATTTTCCTTTTAACGGTTCTACATCGTCTCCTATAAAGTATTGTTTCCATTCACGATGATCCGGATCACCATAATGACTAATGTTAGGATGTTTCGGCAGCTGATCCCACTTTTCAACTCGCTCACGGACCGTTTGCCTAGAATATGCTCCTTTAGGACGATCCCCTTCTAATCCATCAAATATAGTACGTGGCTGAAATCCAATAACGAGAGAATTTCCTAAATGCCTAGTTTTTCGTTGTTTATAGGCTGGTGCGTTTCCAAATGCGAATATCGGTTCCCCGCCAAATGAAAATTCCCATAAGTAATGGTCTGGGTCTTTAGGAATTTGCTTTGGCCATGTTTCCTTATCGTTTTCATGTAAATATTGTAGTACTTTCCAAAAGTAATCACGGTAATATTCCAGTGATTGCTCCTCACATTCCGGTTCTACAAAAAGAAAAAAGCCTCTTCTTACAATTGGACGCTCTTTCATTAGCTCTAAAAAAGATAACATTGTATGCGGCAAATGACTCCAATCATTATGAGATAGAAAGGAATAGCGAAGTTCATTCTTTTTCAAAGCAGTTAAACCAAAATAACATGGGAAAGTTGGTTCTAATACGACGTTAGAAAAATTTTCAAATTCCTTTGCAACCCAATTCGGTATGTCGTTTCTCATTCTCATTCCTTCATTATCTAATAAATAAGACTCATTCATTCTTTCACCCCATTATGTATAGCATTCAATTAAGACTATTACATACTTGGCCTGTCCTATACCTATTTAAAAATTTGGTTAAAAAATTATTTAAAAATACAAAAAAATAAAATCGCTTACTTGACTAAATTCTCCCAATTCGTGTATATTTAAATTAATCATTTAGCAGAATATTCAAGATTATAGCATTTTTAGTTTATATTATCTTTTCAAATGAATTTCACTAAATGAAAAAAGCAAATGTTTTTAGGAGGAATTGTAACATGCAAGGAAAAGTAAAATGGTTTAACAACGAAAAAGGTTTTGGATTTATCGAAATTGAAGGCGCTGACGATGTATTCGTACATTTCTCTGCTATTCAAGGCGAAGGCTACAAAGCTTTAGAAGAAGGTCAAGAAGTATCTTTCGATATCACTGAAGGAAACCGTGGACCTCAAGCTGCTAACGTAGTAAAACTTTAATCCAACATATGACAGGAGGTTACCTTACTTGGTAACCTCCTTTGTTATTCCTTTGTATATTTCCGTTTTCCAGAGCAAAAACTATGTGAAATGCGCACTATACAAAGGAGGAATTATTAATGGGATCAGAAGTAAATGATTTTGAAGAAGTGAAATTCCGTGTAGAAACAGCACAAAAAATGGTAGGATCAGCGACAATTTCAATGGATCCAGATACATTAGAGCATGCTACCACTGCTGTAGAAGCAGCTCGCTCTCAGCTTGAAATTATGAAATCTGTTGCAACAGATTTAGACGAGCCATTTTTAATAAATGAGGAAAAGAAATTAAGCGAGTGTGAGCATCAATTAAATGAAGCGAAGCACTAAAAAACATCCAGAGAGTTTTCTCTGGATGTTTTTTCATGACAACTGTTCCCCATATTTTTTCAATGTTTCTCCAACTGTACATTGTCTTATACAAAAGGAATGAGCATAATACTTACTATTTGTCTTTCGATTATGTTCTCGCAAAAAACATCCTTCACAATACGTTTCTAATAAGTCATTTACCTCTGTAATGAGTTGCTTTTTATCCACCTTTGCACCTCTCTATTCGGTTATTTCTTTATGACTATCAATCACTGTTCCTTCTAATGCTTGCGTAGCTAATTGATGTGCTTCTTTATTTTGTTTTCTTGATATAGGCTCACATACAAGTTTTAATTTCATTTGCTTTGCTTTTTGCTCAATTTGGTCTAAATAATGATTTAAATGTTCATCATAACAAGGCCATTCTCCAGCCAATTGCTGCAGTACAACTTGAGAATCTCCGCGAAGCGTGACCGCTTCATACTTAATCCCTAATTCCTCGAGTATATTCATGCTATATAGTAATGATGCATATTCCGCTTCATTATTATCATATATGCCTTCTATATATGCATTACGGCGAATTCGGTATTTTGTATTTCCTTTTTTATAGTATACACATATGCCTATACCAGCTTCTTTCGTCTGTACATCATAGCCGCCATCAAAATAAACGAGTATTTCTTGGGGTTCTTCCTCCACTTGTTTGCTCAGCTTCTTCATTTCCTTTAATGACCATTCTGCATCCATTTCATCGTAAAATAATACTTCTTTCACTCTTCCTGTTTTCTCGAAATCCTCCGCAAATTGAAGTGCTTCTTCTATGTTCATATAATCTGTCGTTAATTCCGTCTGAAAACCGCGTTTTGTTTTATACAACCAATGAATTTTATATTTCATACTAGATTCCCCTTATGTAAGACTTCTTATATGTATCCAGCTAATGAAAGCCTCACTTTATTTTATTATATTTTATCAAGAGTCAAAGAATTATATTCAATATTATCACATGCAAAAAGAGCTATCCCTATAGGAATAGCTCTTTCATCTATTACATAAATCTTTCAAATTGTACTCGTTTATTAATCCAGTACATTACAGGCATACCAATCGCCATAACAACAAATTCACCGATTGCACATGTTAACCAAGTCAACATGAATGGTAAATCAAATGCAAGATGAAGTTCAATTGCAATCATAAACATTGTAATTGTAAAAATGACTGTATTAAAAATCATACGAGCCCAAACACCTTTAATAAATCGCATAGAAATAATCGTTGCAACTAATGCAAGAATAGATTGCCCTACTCCAAATACTAAATCGTAAGCGATCATAGGTGAGAAAAAGAGATTCGTTAAAAATACACCTAATACAATTCCGTAAATTGCTTTCTTATTAAATACAACGAGATGATTAAACATCTCTGAAATACGAAACTGTACATTCGTAAAGCCAAATGGCTGAATAAGCATAGAAACAGCAATATATAATGCCGCTAAAATACCATTACCGACTAAAGTTCTAATATTCATGACAAAATCTCCTTAGTTTTTTTACGTGGGATGGTTTCGAACCACGTTATTCGTTTTTTAAGCAACAAGATTATATTTTACGCGTTAGCCCCCCTTTCGTCAATAGATTCCTACCATGAACTACCCTTTTTCTTTTAGACAACGTATAATGAAATATATGAAAGATTTAGGAGGTTGTATTTCATGACTGCAACAATTCAAAATGAAAAAGTGATCGTTACCATCTCTGACAAAGGTGCAGAATTACAAAGCGTTCTCTTAAAAGAAGACAATACAGAATACTTATGGCAAGGTGATGCTACTTATTGGGGACGCCGTGCACCAATTTTATTCCCAATCGTCGGCCGATTAGTAGATAATACATACTACGTAGATGGTAAACCTTATTCTTTAACACAACACGGCTTTGCTCGTGATCTTACATTCTCTGTAGAAGAACAAAGTGAAACGAAAATCACCTACATTGTAACTAGTAATGAAGAAACATTAAAAAAATACCCATATGAATTCGAATTACTCGTTTCTTATGAACTAGACGGACAAACCGTTCATGTAACATACGAAGTGAATAACCCTGCTTCAAAAGAGATGTTCTTCTCAATCGGAGCACATCCTGGTTTCAATTTCCCGTTATTAGAGGGCGAGTCATTTACAGATTACCATCTATCTTTTAATGGTCCAGAGCGTTTAGAAACGAGCGTATTAGAAGGACCTTACCTTTCAAATAAGAAGCAACTAATTGCTGAAAGTACGAATGAGTTGCCACTTACATACGACCTATTTAAAAACGATGCACTTATTTTTGAAAATATGAATACAGATGAAATCTCCATCCGTTCTCATAAACATAATAAATTCGTAAAAGTAGAATTTGACGGATTCCCATTTGTCGGCGTATGGACACCAGGCGAGAATGCACCTTTCTTATGTATTGAACCTTGGTACGGAATTGCTGATGAAGTAAATCCAGCAAAAGATTTCAAGGAAAAAAAAGGAATTCAATCTTTACAAGCGAATGAAACATTTACATGTCGTTATAGTATTACAATCGGCTAAGTTACTCTATCCCCTACTTCAAAGAAACATATAGGTAGGGGATCATCTTATCATTTGGAGGTTTCTCATTTTGATTGAAGTATATATTGATGGTGCATCAAAAGGAAATCCTGGTCCTTCTGGTGCAGGCGTATTTATTAAAGGGGTTCAACCCGCTGTACAATTATCATTGCCCCTTGGGACAATGTCCAATCATGAAGCGGAATACCACGCTTTACTTGCGGCATTAAAATATTGCACGGAGCATAATTATAACATTGTCTCTTTTCGTACAGATTCGCAACTTGTTGAGCGAGCTGTCGAAAAAGAATACGCAAAAAATAAAATGTTTGCACCACTATTAGAGGAAGCACTGCAGTACATAAAAAGTTTCGATCTCTTTTTTATTAAGTGGATTCCAAGTAGTCAAAATAAAGTTGCTGATGAGTTAGCTAGAAAAGCTATCTTACAAAATTAACGGGGGTATGAGTGTGAAAAAAGATTGGATTGCTCCTCTTGCTTTATTATTTGTGTCTTTTATTTGGGGAGCTACATTTGTTGTCGTTCAAAATGCTATGTCTTTCGTTGGACCATTTACTTTTAATGGTATACGTTTTTTATTCGCTGGAATCATTTTATTATTCGTTCAAATGATTTTCTCAAAAAAAACTTCAAAACAACATATAAAACAGAGTAGCCTCGCTGGATTAACCGTTGGATTCTTTTTATGCGTCGGCTATGTATTACAAACATTCGGCTTACTTTATACAACTTCTTCAAAAGCTGGTTTCTTAACAGGGCTTAGTATCGTTATGGTACCAATCTTGTCTTTTATCTTTTTAAAACAAAAAGCTACTATTTTTATCGTAATTGGCATTGCTGTAGCAACAGCGGGTTTATATTTATTAACAGCAGGTGATTCTTTTCAATTAAACATTGGAGATATACTCGTTCTCGGTTGTGCAGTTGCTTTCGCTGCTCATATTCTCGTTAACGGCTTCTTCTCTAAAAAAATATCACCTTTATTGTTAAGCACATCGCAAGTATTAGCTGTCGGTATGTTTTCTTCTATTTGCGCCTTTTTGTTTGAAGATTGGGAAAAATTATTTTCAGTAGCACTATGGACGAATTCTTCCTTTTTATTTGCTCTATTTCTAACTTCTCTGTTCGCGACATCCATTGCTTTTTTCATTCAAACATCAGCACAAAAACATACGTCTCCAACGAGAGTAGCAATTATTTTCGCAATGGAGCCCGTTTTCGCTGCCTTAACAGGCGTTCTCGTTGCAAACGAACAACTTTCTATTTCCGCTATTATCGGATGCCTCTGTATTTTCCTAGGCATGGTTTTTGTTGAATTACCTTCTAAAACAAAAAAAGAAGCGCAGGCTGCGTGAAGTTACGCTTGTAACTTCCGCATAAAAGCCTTAGCGCTTTTTTTATCTGTAATCTCTTCTTCTTTCAATCGTTCTAATAACGCAACAAAATAACTGCCATCAAACTGCAATTGATGCTTAATTGTCGCTTCTATTGCTGCGTTTACAATGCCATCAGATGCACCCGTATATCCTTGTCCGAACATAATAAATCCTTGTGCTTCCTCTGATAATTTAAATCCTTTCGTATGTAAGAATGAAAGATAATCTTCTACTGTTTGCATGTTATTCCCACCTACTCAAAAATTCTCCACTTCCTATCATACATGTTTTTATACGCCATGAGAATGAAATTTCTTTGACAACTTTGTAAATCAGCCTATACTCTACTTGCAATGGAGGATTTCCTTATAATATGGAGGAATATGTACAGTGGAACTTATTTCATATTAAAGGGGAGACACGATGAAACAAGCACTATTAATTATCGATGCGCAGCAAGAATTAATGGATGGAAATGAACAAGAAAGTGAAGTTTTTCGTAAAACCGAATTATTATCTACACTCAATACAGCCGTGCAGAAAGCAATAGATGCCAATGCCCTTATTGTTTTCGTAAGAGATATCGATGTTGCTTCTGGTAGCGGAGAAGGCTTTGAAGTACATAATCAAATTCAAGTACCTCAATCTGCAATCCTTATTAATAAAGCCGCAACAAATTCATTCTATGGTACTTCTTTACTTGAACTGTTAAAAGAAGAAAAAATTAACCATATCGTTATGGGTGGATGTAAAACAGAACATTGTATCGACACCGCTGTTCGAACAGCAACTGTACAAGGCTTTGATGTTACATTAATTAAAAACGGTCATTCCACAACTGATTCTGACGTATTGACTGCAGAACAAATTATCTCTCACCATAATAAAATTCTCCATGGTCATTATAATGTTGATCATTTTTCTATGGTGAGAGATATCGAGGAAGACCTCTTTCAGCCAACTCACGATCAATATCGTGATTAACGAAAAAGAATCCTTCGTCCAGAAGGATTCTTTTTCATCCAAAAATTTGTGCTGCAATGCTATATAACTCATTATTCCTTTTTAATAATTGACCGCTATTTTTCATCATAATTGGTGGTGTATTAACCTTTTTGAAACCGGTAATCTCTAATACTTTCATGAAACCTTTCTTTCCTTCTAGTACATCAATTCTTAATTTATCATTATGCCCTTTTGCTAAATCATGTACAATTCTCATTGCCATCTCATCATTTTTAGCAACAACCGGCCCTATTATTTTATTTTCTGGTGTTTGTATACTTATACCGTATCCTATTACATTTTCTTTTATATCCTTTACAACAACACACTGATCACTTTGCATAATTCTTTTCTTTAAAAACTGTTTTCTATTTGTTCCAAACGCATATTCATCTATTTTTATTATTTTTTCTAAATCACCCTCTTTATAATTCATCATATAATCTTCATTTCTTACACAATAATCATTCGCATCGTACGAGTTACATATGTATTTAGAAACATAACTTACTGCCCTAAATCCTAATTTTTCATATAAAGGTTTCCCTTCATCCGTAGCAATCAGCATAATGGGAGTATGAGCTGATACGCTCTTAATGCATGAATTCGTTATCGCTTTTCCAATCCCTCTCCCCTTATAATCTGGATGTACAATCACCATTCCGATAGACGCTAATTTCTCTCCATATAATATTATTGCCGCGCTAGCAATTAGTTCCTTTCTCTCATTCCAAACACCGTATACAATCCCTGCGTTAAAAATAGTCTCAATTTCTTCTCTGTTATAATCCCACCCAATATAAGAAGATAATGATACAATATCGCCTATTTGTTCTTCCCTAAGACGCTCCACTCTTATTTTCAATCCAGTCATTCTCCATCCCCTTATTTAGACATTTAAATCATTATTACTAAATCAACTTGTACATGTTACCCTTTATTTGTCACACACATATCCTATTTTGACCAAGACTATATTGTAAATGAGGTGACAACATGCCCATTACGAATCGATTTTCTACCACCACTAACGGCGCACTCGCTATTACAGGAAATACTTTAGGCTTAAGTAAAATTAGTAATCAAAACCGTGCTGGTACAATCGGGGCAATTGGTGCATTCGCAACTACGAATACCGCTTTACAAGTACCTACTTTTCCTGCTGGTACAACGTTAAACTATACACAAAATAGTTCTACCGCTATTTTAAATATCCCTGCTGGTAGTACAATTCTTTACGCGGAACTCGTTTGGGGTGGAAACTATTTATCTCGTGATCAAAACATTACGAGTGTATTAGGAAACCCGGTTTCTTTTACAACACCTGTTTCAACATACTCGATTACTCCTTCAGCTGTTACAGCTTCAAATCAAACTTTCGTTTCAAATTCTATTACATTTGGCTTTTACACTCGTTCAGCAGACGTAACCACTCTTATTCAAGCTGGAGGTTCTGGTTCCTATACTACAGGAGCTGTCCCTGGACTTGTAGATCCTATAGATGCTTCTAATGGAACAATTAATTCAGCTGGATGGACGCTTATCGTCGCTTATCAGAACGGGACATTACCCGCAAGAAACTTAACGATTTATGTAGCAGGCAACCGTGTTTCTGCAGAAACTGGTAGTGCCGATGTATCTGTCTCAGGATTTTTAACACCTTCAGGAGGCCCTGTAAGCGGGAGATTATTTTTAAGTTCTACCGAAGGAGATGCTGATTTAACGGGGGATCAAGCTTTATTTGGACCCAATTTCAGTTCATTAAATGCATTATCTGGGCCAAATAATGCTGTAAATAATTTTTTTGGTTCTCAGGTCAATAATGCTGCTGGAAACTTAGATACAACTGGGACATTTGGAACGCGAAATCAAAGTGCCTCTACAGGTACAAACATCTCAGCCGGGAGACAGGGCTGGGACATTACTTCTATTGATATTTCTCCTTATTTAACAAATTCCCAAGTGTCCGCCGCCATCCGTTTAACTACTAACGGAGACGCGTATATGTTAAATACAGTCGGTTTACAAATCAACATAAATTCACCTAACATACAAGCAACGAAAAGCGTAAACAAAAGTGTCGCTGCAATTGGAGATGTCGTCACTTATACCGTTACGATTCCTAATACCGGGCTTCTTCCCGCCAATAACGTTATTTTTATAGATAATCTTCCTACCGGTACTTCCTTTATACCTGGCACTGTAACGGTAGATAACGTACCACAAACAAATGCTAATCCGGCTGCTGGTATATCTCTTGGAACAATTAATAACAGTGCTTCTCGTACAGTAACTTTCCAAGCGACTGTCGTTTCACTTCCAAATCCAAATCCGATTTCTAACACTGCTAATATTACATTTCAATATACACCAATTGCTGGAGGAACAACCTTTAACGGTCTTGCTACAAGCAACTCTGCTGGAACACAAATTAACCTCGCAGATATTAATGGAACAAAATCAGTTAACAAACTTTTTACCGATATTGGCGAAACGCTAACTTACAGTATCGCTTTAGCTAATATAGGAAATATCGCCGCAACGAACGTTATATATACGGATCCGATTCCTAGCGGAACTACTTTCATTCCAGGGAGTGTAACTGTTAATGGTGTTACTCAGGCTCCCGCTACTGGTATATCAATTGGATCTATTGCTGCTAATTCTACGACTACTGTTGCATTTCAAGTATTTGTTCCTTCTATTCCCCAAACAAATCCAATATTAAATAGTGGTACAACAACATACCAATACATTCCTGTTCCAAATCAACCGGCAGTAAGTGGGACTGATACAACGAATATTGTCTCCACTCAAGTGAATAACGCTACTGTCACTATGGCAAAAGCAGTAGATAAAAATTTCGCTGATATTGGTGATACACTAACGTACACCGTTTCCTTTACAAGTACAGGTAATACAAATGCGAACAACATTATTTTTACAGACGCTATTCCTACTGGAACGACTTTTGTCCTTAACAGTTTAACAATAGATGGCACAACACAAGTGGGAGCAAATCCCGCTAACGGCGTGAACATTGGATCGATCCCAACTGGTACAACAAAAAACGTTTCATTTCAAGTAGTAGTAAATACAATACCCGCGTCAAATGTCGTATCTAATGGATCAAACGCTTCTTATCAATACATCGTCAACCCTAGCCAATCACCCGTTACAAAAAATATTTCTTCTAATCTCGTTTCCACTCAAATTAATAATGCAAATGTAACATTAACAAAATCAACAAATAAACAATTTGCTACAATTGGCGAAACAATCAGTTATACAATTCTTATTACAAACAGTGGAAATACAGCTGCAACTAACGTGCAATTAACAGATCCACTTCCAAATGGAACAATTTTAACTCCTGGTACTGTAACACTAAACGGCATTTTGCAAAATGTAGATTCTCTCGTTGCTTTACCTATCGGTACAATTCCTGGCGGAGCTACTTTTACACTTTCTTTCCAAGTAACTGTCATCAATATTACCGCCCAAAATCCTATCATTAATAATGCTTTCGTTTCTTATTTATACACTGTAAATCCTAGTCTGCCACCAACTTCAAAAACAGCAAATTCTAATTCTGTTACATCAACAATTAGACTAGCAAACCTTCAAGCTACTAAATCTGTAGATAAAACGTTTGCGGAAGTTGGAGATGTATTAACTTACACCTTCGCTCTTACAAACAATGGGAATGTTACAGCAAACAATGTAGTACTATCCGATTCAATAGCGAACGGGACTTCCTTTGTACCGAACAGTGTTATCGTTAACGGTGTTACTCAGCCGGGCGCAACACCAGCTAGCATCAATATTGGTAGCATCAATGCTAATACTACGATTACAGCTTCATTCCAAGTATTAATCACTAGCATTCCAAACCCAAACCCTATTTCAAATAGTGCCTCCATCTCTTATAACTTTATTGTTGATCCAAACGCTTCGCCTGTAAGTAAGAACACTACTTCAACTACTACATTTACGCAAGTAAACGATGCAAATGTCATTTCAGCCAAAACAGTAGATAAAGGGTTCGCTACTGTAGGAGATGTATTAACTTATACCGTCGTTTTAACGAATGCAGGAAGTGTTTCTGCTGATAGCCCTACTTTCGTAGATACGAATCCAGACGGTACTACCTTTATCCAAAACACTTTCCTTATTAATGGTGTACTCCAAAATAACGCCGATCCAAATGTCGGTGTTCCGTTACCTTCCATTCCTGCGAACGGCTCACTTACCGTCTCTTATCAAGTAACTGTCACCTCTTTACCAACACAAAATCCAACAATAAATTCATCTAGTACACAGTATAGTTTTATTTTAAATCCGGGCGATCCACCAACTATAGAAACATCTTTAAGTAATACTGTAAGTACACAAATTAATGTAGCAAATGTAGTTATTGTCAAACAGGTAGATTTAACTATTGCTGATGTTGGGCAACCAATCACATATACCATTGCCCTAGCTAACCCAGGAAATACTACTGCAAATAATGTTGTTGTTACTGATATACTACCTCCTGGTACGACTCTCGTACCAAATAGTATTTTTATAGGTGGTGCTTTACAGCTAGGTGCGGATCCAAGTGTTGGCCTTCAAGTTGGTACGATTCCAGCAGGCGGAATTACAACAATTGTTTTCCAAATTAGTGCAACCAGTTTACCTTCACCAAATCCAGTTCAAAACAGCGCCGCACTTCAATATAGCTTTATTGCCGATCCAAATTTACCTGCTGTTGTGAGAAATGCTACTAGTAATATAGTAACGACACAAATTAATACTGCTAATATTGTCGCTACGAAACTAACAAGTACAAATTTCGCTGATGTTGGTGATGTCATAACTTATGCAACGATTTTAACAAATAACGGCAATATCCCTGCCTCTAATGTAACGTTTACAGATATCATTCCAGCTGGTACCATCTTCCTTCCTAACACTGTAACGATTAACGGCGTCCCTATAGCTAATGCAAACCCGGCTAATGGCATTTTAATTGGTACGATAGGAGCGAATTCATCACGTACTGTTTCATTTCAAGTTTCTGTACCAACTATTCCTAGTCCAAATCCGATTACGAATCAATCGAGCACTACATTCCAATACACGTACGATGCATCCAAACCAGTTGTAACGCAGATGTTGGCCTCTAACACCGTACAGACAACTATTAATAATGCTACGATTGCCGCTGTGAAATCGGCAGATAAACAGTTTGCTAACGTAAATGATATGATTACGTACACGACTACTTTAACGAATAACGGGAACACACTTGCAACAAATGTAATTTTTACAGATGTAATTCCAAACGGAACATCATTTATCCCTAATAGTGTAACAGTAAATGGAAATACACTCCCTAATACAAATCCAGCAAGTGGAATTGCAATTGATCCAATAAACCCTAATACAAGTGCAACAATCTCATTTCAAATAATAGTAAATTCCATTCCTAATCCAAATCCAATCCCGAACCAAAGCAATACAGCGTACCAATATGTCATAGATCCTAACTTACCTCCAGCATCCGCTAATGCGTTAAGTAACGTAATAACAACTCAAATTAATAACGCTACAATCGTCGCTACGAAGTCAGTAAATACACCGACAGCTGCAATTGGGGATATCGTTACTTATACGATTGCCGTTACGAATACAGGAAATATTCCTGCTAGTGCTACAGTTTTAACAGATGGACTCGGCGCAGGCGCTTCATTTGTCCAAAACTCTGTAACTATCAATAATATTCCGCAGCCGGGGTTAGATCCATCACTTGGTATTCACTTAGCAGATATTCCCCCAGGAGATACTGTATTCATTTCTTTTCAAGCACAAATTTTAGCGATACCACCTAGTGGCACATTAACAAATAATGCTCTTGTAAATTATGAATATACCGTGAATCCAAACCAATCACCTGCTGTTAATAGTACAATTACAAATACAACGGTTACTCCAATTATTGATGCTACATTAGTTTTAAATAAAAATGCGAGTACAACTTTCGCTACAATTGGTGATACGATTACATTCACTTCATCTGTTACAAACACAGGAAATACTACTGCGAACAACATTGTGTTTACAGATTCCATTCCAAATGGTACTACCTTTGTCCCAAATAGCTTTAAAATAAATGGTGTAACCGTCCCAAATGCAAATCCGCAAAACGGTATCAATATTGGTAACTTGAATGCAAATGCATCGATTACACTCAGTTTTCAAGTAAACATTACAACACTACCAAACCCTAATCCAATTCCTAACAAATCATCGCTTCAATATAGCTTTATTGTTGATATAAATGAGCCGCCTGTTTCACGAACAGTTCAATCCAATAAAACCTTTACACAAGTAAATACAGCTTCCGTTATCGCAACAAAAACTGCAAGCAGCGCATTTGCTGCTGTTGGAGATACAATTACGTATACAACTACCCTCACTAATAGCGGAAATACTACCGCAAACACACCTGTTTTTATCGATATATTACCACCCGAACTTTCATTCGTTCCTGATAGTGTACAAATTAACTCCATCCCACAACTTGGATTTAGACCAGATAGCGGAATCTCTTTAGACTCAATTCCAGTTGGAGGAACGATAACAATTAGCTTTCAAGCTATTGTTGGCTCAATACCAGCTACAAATCCAACATTGAACCAATCTAGCACAACATACTCTATCATTGTTGATCCTACCCAGCCGCCGGTGACAGAAACAGCTACAAGTAATCCAACTTTAGTTCAAATTAACGAAGCGATTATTCAAGCAACGAAAAGTGTGGATCGACTATTTTCTGACATCGCACCTGGAAATTCATTTTTAACGTATACTGTTTTATTAGAAAATATAGGGAACACAACTGCTACGAATATCATTTTTACAGATCCGATTCCAAATAATACAATATTTATAGAAGATAGCGTTCGAGTAGGTGGGGTTTTATTTCCTGGAGTAAGTCCAGCGAACGGGATACCTATTGGAGATATTATTGCAGGAGATTTTATAAATGTTACCTTCCGTGTGCAAGTAGTTAGCATCCCAAATCCTATTTTTACAATCGGACCTGGAGGACCAAACTCACCAGTTGTAAACGGTGCTTCTATTGATTATCAATTTATGACAGGACCTAATTTACCACTTGTTTCACGAAATACGACATCTAATTCTGTTTCGACACAAATAAATTCTGGGGAAATTGTGGCAATCAAATCTGTAGATAAAACTTTCGCAACGATTGGCGATACAATTTCTTATACAATTACATTAAGCAACCCTGGAAATGTCACTTCACAAAATATAATTTTCACGGATACTTTACCTGATGGAACGGCATTCATATCTGGCACTCTTACAAACGATTCTGGTACACAGCAAATCGGAAATCCATCTAACGGGATTCAGATTGGAAATATAAACCCAAATGGAACGGCCGTGATTACTCTTAATGTACTTGTTACAAACATTCCAAGTATAAATCCAATTTCTAATTTTAGTTCTGTACAATTTGCACATGTGGTTGATCCTAGCCAACCTGCCGTAACACAAACGAATGTATCTAATTCTGTTTCGACAACAATTAATAGTGCAATATTAACGACCCAAAAAAGCGTTGATAAATCTATCATTTCTGTTGGAGATACGATTACGTATACAACAACTATTACAAATACAGGAAATACGACTGCAACGAATATAACGTTCACGAGCGCAATTCCAGCTAACACTACCTTTATACCAAACTCAGTCAAAATAAATGGGGTTCAGCAATCTGGTGCGCAACCAGCACTTGGAGTAACTATACCAAATATCGCGCCTGGTGAAACAGTAACCGTTACTTTCCAAGCAACTGTTCTTTCTGTTCCCCCTTCAAGTTCAATTATGGGTAGTGACACAATTTTATATTCTTATACTGTCGATCCAAACGGAACTCCTATTACAACTTCTACTTCAACGAATATCGTTACAAACCCGGTACTTGATGCTATGATAACGATGGTGAAATCTGTAGATCAAACACTTGTAACACTAGGTGATACCATTACCTATACGACACTTTTGACAAATATCGGTAATACAAACGCTACGAATATTACTTTCACTGATCTTATACCAAATGGTACAACGTTTATTACTGATAGTGTTACAATAGGTGGCATTACACAAATCGGGCTCAATCCTAATACCGGCATAACAATTGGATCAATTGCTCCTAACAGCTCAATATCTATAGCATTTCAAGTTACCGCTACTTCTACACCAGCCCAAAATCCTATTGCCAATTCCGCTACTGCTTCTTACACATTTATCGCTGATCCAAATGCACCAGTTGTTTCAAGAAATGTTACTTCAAACACAACATTTACTACAATTAATACAGCTACCATTCTTTCATCTAAACAAGTTGATAAAGCATTTAGCCACATCGGAGATACACTCACTTATACTGTCACTTTAACAAACAATGGAAATTCATCTGCACAAAATGTTATTTTCACAGATACTATGCCGAGCGGAACTACATTTATTGCAAACACATTTTCCATTAATGG
The DNA here is from genome assembly GCF_038005585.1 of Bacillus sp. FSL W8-0519. NCBI lineage: Bacteria > Bacillati > Bacillota > Bacilli > Caryophanales > Bacillaceae > Bacillus > Bacillus sp. FSL W8-0519. The sequence goes on along the minus strand of NZ_JBBOTL010000001.1, from coordinate 1,609,974 downwards.
AGTTTCTCAAAGTGGTGCGAATCCAGTAAACGGTGTAAATATTGGACCGATAACAGCGGGGGCTACAGTAAATGTTTCCTTCCAAGTAAACGTGACCTCATTACCAACCGAAAACCCAATGGTAAATTTCTCATCAACATCTTATCAATTAATCTCACCGCCTGATACAGAAACTTCAATTAGCAATCCTGTTTCAACGCAAATTAAAGAAGCCATATTATCTATGACGAAGAATGAAAGTGCATCCTTTGCAGATATCGGGCAAACTGCCTTTTATACTACTTCTATTTCCAATATAGGAAATACGGATGCAACTAATATAGTATTCACAGATGTATTACCAAGTGGACTCACATTTGTTCCTAACACATTAACCGTCGATGGCGTTTTACAACCTAACGCGAATCCAAATACAGGTGTATTACTTGCAGCACTTCCACCAAATGAAATATATAGTATCGTCTTTCAAGTTACAGTTAGCAGCATTCCACCTATTAATCCAGCACCGAATACAGCATCAACGACATATGAGTTTACTGTTGATCCTGTTAACCCTCCAGTGTCGAGTTCAGCTACTTCCAACACTACGCTTCTTCAAATAAATAACGCAAATATTATAAGTACAAAAACGGCAGATCTTACCTTTGCGGATGTTAGTAATACAATAACATTTACACTTAACCTCCCTAATACCGGGAATGTGGCTGCAACTGATGTTACCGTCATCGATATACTTGATAGCAATTTAAGTTTCGTTCCAAATAGTTTCACAGTTAATGGGCAAACCATTCCAAATGCTGATTTATCTACTGGTGTAAATATCGGTTCCATTAATGGTGGTAATACGGCAATTGTCACATTCCAAGCAACTGTTACTACACTTCCTACACTTAATCCTATTTCTAATTCTGCTTCTATCACATATCATTATGTCGTTGACCCTAGCCAGCCATCTATTACAACTTCTAATCAATCTAATACAACAACCACACAAATTAATAGCGCTATCCTTACTGCACAAAAAAATTCAAATGTATCTACGGTTGACATTGGGCAAGATATTGTCTACTCCGTTACAATTACAAATAGCGGAAATGTTAGTGCAACAAATGTTATTTTTACCGATCTTATTCCAGATGGAACTTCATTTGAACCGAATAGTTTTACACTTAACGGAACTAGCATCCCAACTGCAGATATCGTTACAGGGGTTCCAATTGGTGATATCGCGCCAAACCAATCTGTCATTGTGGCATTTAATATTATCGCAGATGAAATCCCGCCTATAAATCCAATTACCAATCAAGCTAGCGTTAACTTTCAACATATCGTTAATCCGACTAATCCACCAGTTTCAAAAAACATTACTTCTACTACTGTTTCAACAAAAATCGAAAGTGCAATTTTAAACACGATTAAAATCGGAGATAATGCTTTTGCAACGATTGGTGATACGATTACGTATACAACTACGATTACGAATACAGGAAATATTCCAGCTAACAACGTTGTTTTCTCAGACCCTTTACCTTCATGGACACAATTTGTTACAGGATCAGTTGTTGTTGACGGTACTTCATTACCATCCGCTTCTATCATTGATGGTGTTGGCATAAATACAGTCAATCCAGATCAAACTGTAACAATCATATTCCAAGTTCAAATTGTAAGCAATCCGACAACATTCACTCCTGAACTCCAGAACTTAGGATTTGTGAACTTCCAATATAACGTAGGCAATGCATTACAGGCTCAGCCTGGCAACGTGGAAACGAACGTCTTCGTTACTTCTATTCATTCAGCAATACTTTCAGCTGTAAAAACTGCTAGTACAGCCTTTGCAAATATTGGCGACACGATCACTTATACCGTTTTAATTCAAAATAGCGGCAATACAAATGCTACGAATGTAAATTTCTCAGACCTCATTCCAGCAGGAACGACCTTTGTTGAAAATAGTTTTACTGTAAATGGAAATACCATTCCAGGTGCCAATCCAAATAGTGGAGTTACTATCGGGACCGTTAGCGCGGGTAGTTCCTTAACTGTTACTTTCCAAGTCATAGTTACATCTACCCCACCTTCAAATCCAATTACAAACGTTGCATCTATTCAATATGCATTCATCGTTGATCCGGCGGCTCCTCCTGTTACCGGCACAATAACTTCTAATAGCGCTTCAACACAAATTAATAACGCGACTGTTACAACTATTTTAGAGGCAGATCGAACAATCGTATCTACCTTAGATATCATTACGTATACAGCAACATTAACGAATACTGGGAACTTCCCTGCAAACTCTGTATTACTCATTAACGGTGTTCCTGAAGGGGCATTATTTGTTCCAAATAGTGTCACGCTTAACGGGATTTCACTTCCAGATGCAAGTCCAACTCTCGGTATTCCAGTTGGTATTATCGCACCAGGTGATTCTGCTACGATTACGTTCCAATTTCTTGCAAACTCTATTCCACCGCAAGGAGCAATTATAAATCAAGCACTTACAAGTTACACGTATATTGTCGATCCGAGTCAACCTCCAGTTACAGCAACCTCCTCATCTAATACGGTTAGTACAGCTGTCGTTGATGCATCGCTGTCTGTAATTAAAAATACAGATTCTCTCGTACAATCTACTAACGGTACAATCACTTACACTGTAGTCGTTCAAAATAACGGGAATACAACTGCAAATACAGTTACTTTAACAGATTTGGTCCCAGAAGGAACTGCATTTATTCCGAATAGTGTGACCATTGATAGTGTCTCAATTCCAGGTGCCGATCCAAACGTAGGGATACCATTAAACTCCATAGCGCCTTCAGACATTATCACCATAACATTCCAAGTGATCGTTCAATCCATTCCAAGCGTGAATCCAATTTCTAATATAGCCCGTATTGCCTATACTTTTATCGCCGATCCAACCGCTCCTATCATCTCTCGAACAATAACGTCTAATCCAGCAGTCACACAAATTTCGGATGCGAATGTTCTTTCATTAAAAGCAGTCAATGCACAACAAGCAACAACAGGTGATATTTTGACTTATACGATAACGCTAGAGAATACCGGAAATATTCCTGCTTCAAATCTTATATTTTCAGATACTCTTCCAGAAGGGACTACATTCGTAGACAATAGTTTTACACTTAACGGAACAGCTATACTTGGTGCAAATCCAAATGCAGGTGTTACTTTGCCTAACCTAGCAGCAAACGCTACTCACCTTATTTCGTTCCAAATTCTTATTAACGATCCATTCTCGCAACAATCGATTACAAATCAATCCAATACAACATATACAATTCAACCAGATCCAGGGCAACCGCCTATTACGGAAACATCTACTAGTAATATCGTCATTACAAATTTCGTGCAAGCACAATTAACAATTACAAAAACATCCAATCCAACAACTGTAGATATTGGTGGAACGATACTTTATATTTCTGAAGTGAAAAATATCGGCAATGTTGACGCAATAAATATTATTTTTACAGATTCGATTCCAGCTGGGACTACATTCGTTCCCGACAGTGTCACAATTAACGGTGTACTTCAGCCTGATACAAATCCAGAAAACGGAATATCAATTGGAACGATCCCATCAAATAGTTCCAAAACAATACTATTTCAAGTACAAACAAACAATCCACCTACTGAAACCGAAATTGTAAATCAATCTTCAGCAACGTACCAATATGTAAGCATTCCTACAGCTCCCCCAGTAAATCGCTCTGCAACTTCTAATATCGTTACAACATCACTTCAAAATGCAAATATTATTTCTGTTAAGCAGGCAGATGTTACTTTCGTATCCATCGGGCAAAATATTACCTACACAAATACACTACAAAATATAGGAACTGTTCCGGCTAACAATACATTGTTCATTGACAATATTCCAGAAGGTACGATATTCATTGAAGATAGCTTATCAATAAATAATGTCATTCAGCCTGGTGCGAACCCTGAAAATGGAATAACTCTTGGCACGATACAACCAGATGAAACAGTCACTATTTCATTCCAAGTACAACTTACAAGTATACCTCCTGGCAATACAGTCATTAACATTTCAGACACTTCGTATGAATACCAAATTGAGCCTAGTTCTCCAATTATTCAGCGTAGATCGTTATCAAATGCAGTAACTACTGAAGTCCGTACAGCAAATGTTAGTGCACTTAAATCTGCTAACAGATCTATTACACGCATAGGTCAAATCATCACATATACAGTCGCCGTTACAAACGCTGGTACAGTACCTATTACAAATACTCTCCTAATTGACGCAATTTCTGCTGGCACCACATTCATTCCAAATAGCATTCTTGTAGATGGTATACCAAGACCTAACGAGAATCCAAGTACCGGAATCACCCTTAATATTATCCTTCCAAACAATACAATTATCGTTACATTCCAAGTAAATGTAGTCTCTATACCTCCTCAAAATAACATTAATAATATCGCCGTCATCCACTATGAGTATCAGCCGGACCCAAGCTTACCACCAATTTCAGAAACGACATCTTCCAATACTACAAATATACAATTTATTGATGCTATTCTTATCGCTACAAAATCTGCTAATACAATAGTAGCTAATATTGATGAAACTATTGAATATACAGTACTCATTCAAAATAACGGATCCACTACAACTAACTCCATCTTTTTTACAGATACGATAGAAGATGGAACAGTCTTTATTCCAGGAAGTGTAATAGTTAACAACACGGTACTTCCTGCAGCAGATCCAAATATCGGTTTTTCTATTCCTAATATTGCGTCAAGTCAAGCGACTACAATAACGTTCCAAGTTTCCGTTACGAATTTACCTGCTGTAAACCCAACACCTAATACTGCAAACATCGTCTACGACTTTATTTTCAACCCTGATTTTGCACCAATTCAAAAATCGACTAATTCCAACACTACTTTCGTTCAAATTAATGATGCTGATATCGTTTCACTTAAAACTGTTGATTTGACTTCTGTAACAATTGGTGACATTTTAACTTATACAACAACTTTAACGAATACAGGGAATACAGATGCCACTGCTGTTGTATTTACAGACAATATTCCTGGTGGAACTACCTTTATTGACGGTAGCGTTTTAGTAAATAACATTCCGCAGCTTAACGCCAATCCAAGTACCGGTATACTTGTAGGAACGATTGCTCCTAACATTTCTATCCCAGTCACATTTTCTGTTACCGTCATAGCGCTTCCAGCTAGCGGCCATGTTCAAAATCAATCAACTTCTCGTTATACGATAAATGGAGAAGAACAAATATCGACTAGTAATATTACCTTCACTGAAGTTATTACTGCTACTGTAGTCGCAACAAAAACAACGCCTATCCAATACGGTGACCTACAAACGATTATCCCTTACACAATTTCCATCACAAACAACGGGAATATACAAGTAGAAAACATTATCGTGACAGATATCATCCCAGCAAATACGAACTTTATAGAGAACAGCGTTATTGCGAATGGCAACGCTCGTCCAAATGACAATCCACTTAGCGGGATACAAATTGATAACATTCCCCCTAATACAACAGCAACTATTCTATTCCAAGTACGGGTTACTTCGATTCCGCAAACAAATCCAATCTCTAACACGAGTACAATTGAATTTCAATACACGTTACCAGATCGACCACCTATTACCGAAACTATTATTTCATCAGCTGCCATAACAGAAATTAATCACGCGACTTTAAATAGTAATAAAGCTGTTGACCTGGCATTTGCAACTGTCGGTGATACGTTAACGTATACGATTATACTCAATCAAACTGGTAATGTTGCAGCAAATGATGTAGTCATTCAAGATATGATTCCTCAAGGTACTACGTTTATAGAAAATAGCGTTATTGTAAACGGAGAAACTCTTCCGGGAGTTAATCCAGTAAGTGGCATACCAATTGGTACTATAATTGTAGACGGAGATGCTATCGCTTCATTCCAAGTTTCTGTGACTTCTATCCCAACACCAAATGAACTCAACAACAATGCAATTACTACCTTTAACTATACCGTCAATCCAAATAACGCACCTGTTACAAATACAACCACAACAAATACTGTCACAACAACTGTCCAAAATGATAATGTCATTGCGATAAAAGCTGTTGATTTCACGAGTGCCTTACCTGGTCAAACTTTAACTTACACCATTACGATTACTAATAGTGGTAATATCACTATTGAAGATCTTCTTCTAGTAGACACAGCACCAGTAGATACGACATTCGTTAGTGGTAGTGTTACAATTAACGGAATCAATCAACCTAATACGAATCCTGAAAATGGTATTACATTAGGAACTCTTGCTCCTAATGACTCTGTTATTATTACATTCCAAGTAACAATCTCTTCTTCTACTCTTCAATCTACAATCAATAACGATGCGACTGTTTCCTACACGCCTATTGTCGGTCCAATCGAACCACCTATTACGATTACAAGGCAAATAAATACCGTTACAAAGCAAACAAATACTGTTACAACAATAATAGTTGATCCAATGGTTAGTATTGAAAAAACAGCCGATAAATCTATCGTGGCGACAGGGGACATCATAACTTTCACATTAGAGGTGATAAATCATTCACCAATTTCTACAATCAGTACTTCTGTCCTAGATATAATTCCAGCCGGTACAACATTTATAGAAAACAGCGTATCAATTAATGGTACTCAAGTTCCAAATACCCGTCCAGACACTGGTATTAATATCGGCTCTTTACCTGCAGATGGAGTAGCAACGATAACATTTAGAGTTCTTGTAACTTCTATTCCTTCAAACAGTACAATTATAAATTCTGCAACAGTTACAGCCGCTTTCCAATTGACACCACAGGATCCGATTATTACTTTCGTTGTTAATTCGAATATTGTTCGTATACCAGTTCAATTTGTAACTGCGACAGTCACGAAAAACGCTTCCGTCAGCTCAGCTTATTTCAATCAATATTTTGATTACACGGTGCGTATTACAAATACTTCTGAGATTTCACTCTTAAATATTTCTTTACAGGATACTATTCCAGTAGGTTTACAATTTATGAGCGGCACCGTCTCCATTAACGGAGAACGCTCTCCACTAGCGAATCCGAATATCGGTTTCCTAGTTGCTACTAATTTAGAACCAAGCGAAACAATTATCGTGTTATTCACCGTACAAGTGATAAGTCCACCTGTTACTAATGAGTTTAAAAATACGGCTAATATTTCGTTACAACTTCAAGCCTCGCCTACCGATCCACCAATTACAGTAACCGTTACAAGTAACGAAAACATCGTCACTTTTGTTCCAGAAAACCAAGATGAAATACTTCCAAATTTAAGTTGCTTCTTTGACGGGGAACGCTTCATACGGATTACTCCTCGAAATGTACGAAATTACCTTTGGACTTGGATTTGGTGGGATTAAATGAAACAAAAAGAGATTGTAGTTTGGTTGAAACCAAATTACAATCTCTTTTTCATTCTCTTTATCGTACTACTTAATAACTCGTCCAAGCATTTATAACCGAGCATCATCTCAAGTTAATTTAGTCGTAATAAGTTGACCTGCCTCATTAATTGTTACTTTCCATTTCGCTCCACTAACAGTCTTCATAATGATACCTTTACTTGCTTCTATTTCAATATCTCCAAACATTCTTCCGCCTGTTGTTGCTAACCAAGCATTCCCATTTTCCATAGAAGATCTCGCAAATATACGATTAATTCGAAAACGTTTATGGTCTTGAACATAACCACTCAGTGTAATTCTCGCTTTATATAGTTGACTCGCCTTCATATTCGATATAATTGTGTCGCCTACATTTAATGGAACATCCGATGCAACAACCCAATTTCCAGTTGCACTTAATGCATACTCAATTTTAATTTTCTTCGGGCTCTCTCCCCATCCAAAATACATGCCAAAACAATTCAACATTTGGATTGGATTTTTCGTAAAATCTAATTCAATCACAACTGGATTACTATCCGGAACATCGATATAGTTTACACTTTGTTCATCTATTAAATTAAAACAATTTGCAAGATTCCCCCCGTAAGGCAATTTCCCACTTACTTGCTTAACAGTATACTTCTGCTGAGCATTTACTAATATATCATCTTGGTTCCCTATTAAATGTGGTTTATTTAACGTAATCGGCAACTGAATCCGAAGAGATTCTTCATAGGTAGACTTACAAACATTGTATTGTCCTTTATCTACAATAGTTGTGGAAAGTAAATTCGAAAAAAGGTAGTTACGATGCGAATTAGAAGAAAATTCAATGACAATCTGTTCGCTACTCATCCGGTACGTATCCCAGATCATACAATCAAATGTATTATAAGCGCCCGTACAACGAATTACTTTTTTCGTTTGCTGTCTACATTGTACTTGAATATCATGAAATGTATTACCTGAACTTTCATTTGGCAAATCACTATTTCCATCTACTTCTATCCCATACTGACATCCATCAATAAATATAGATTGAAATACATTTGCATTAATCCAGCAAGGGGTATTTATATCATCTATAAATTCTGTCTTTAAATGTATTGCAGTTTGAAAGTTTTTAATTTGAATAAAGTTGACTTGAAAAAAACTAATATAGTCCCATGCTTTTTGACAATAAAAGTGTATAGCCTTTCCTTTATATGACGACGTTGCATTTATTATATTTATATTTGATATAAGAGAGTGATTAGGAACTTCTATTTGTTGTGAACCGGAAACATAAATAACTGCAGATTGAAACAGTGGATTTATAACTTGAACTGTACCACCTGTTATAGACGCATTTTGTTGCAATTCGAACGCATTAAAATCTCCATCGATTTGTAGTGTTACAGTAGGATCTAGCTCTAACCTTACATTTGATTTAACAACAACCGGCTTTACAATTTTGTACGTATTTACCCCTGTAATTCTAACCGTCGAAATTCGATTCGCTACACAATAATTTATAGCTTGCTGAATTGCTAATGAACTATCATTTCCCGAGTTTGGAACTGCTCCAAAACAATCAATATGAACGCTATTTTCTGGTGCACAATCTTCTTGGGAAGAAATATATTCTGACAAAATAAATTCACTCCTCATATTACCTTTTTCATATAATATGTGAGTTTTATCTTAAAAGTTTCTATAATAAAAAAAACAAACGACTTCTACAGTCATTTGTTTAATTCATATAAATCTTTCGTTTCTTCTATCATTTTGGTTAACGAGAAATATCTCTCTGCTTTCTCTCGTGCTTTCAGTCTAATACCATTCACCTTTTCTTCATTCTCTTTTAGTTCCTCAAGCGCACTTACAAATCCTGATTCGCAATATTCAGATATCAAAACACCTGATTCTCCATCTATTACTGCTTCATTTATTCCGCCGACATCTATTGAAATAATTGGTGTTCCTGTGGCCATCGCTTCAATTACCACCATCGGAAACACTTCACGAAAAGATAATAAAAGTAGGGCATCCATATTCCCTATAAATCTATGTGGTTCCGAAATATTCCCTAACATCTTTACATTTTGCTGCAATCCATACTTTTCTATTTCTTTCATAATAGACTCTTTCTCTGGTCCATCACCAGCAATATAAAACTTAAAATCATCTCTCTTTCTCAACACATTTGCAATTTTTACAAATAGTCGATGGTTTTTTTCTTTGGATAATCTGGCTAATATCCCTACATGATAAGTAGATTCTGTCTTTTTCTGCCGAAATAAAAACTTTTCAATATCCACACCATTATAAATCGTCTTTATTTTTTCTGCAGCTACATGCATTGAAATTAAATTATTTTTTTCAAACTCACTTACTGTAATAATATTGTTCACATATTTATTCATGAAATAACGAAAAAGAATTGGCATTTTCTTTTCTAATATCGTTACATTATGTTTCGTATACACGACTTTTATCTTTTTTTTCATAGACTTTTGAAGTAGAAATGAATATAAAACCATTCGTAAACTATTTGCATGAATAATTTCTATCTTTCGATCACAAATTTCTCTTCGCAAGTAATACATATTTCTCAAATGATTCCATCGACTAAGCAACATGAAATTTTCTTTTCTAGTAAGAGATTCATATAGTTCTCCATCACCTGCAGCTGTATAAACTGTAAAGTTCTCATCACGCAAATTGCTTTCCAATTTACAGAAATAACTTTCAGCTCCTCCAGTTATCAATTTGTCTGTCATCAACAATATATTCATAATTGCGTCTTCCCAACTACATTGATTTTATTTTTTCTATAGGCATGAAAAGCATACTTACTAAAATAGTAAAAAATTTGCACTGCATTCAATCGTTTTTGTTCCTTTAATAATTTCCAATACCGAAAAGCCGCTCTCATTTTATTTCTCGAAACAGAATTCTCTACAATTCTATACTTCGCTAACACTTGCTGTATTCCTTTCGCTTCATGCCCTTCATGTAATAAGTTTAGCCATAGTGCTGTATCTTCCGGCTGTACATTAGGCATTTCAATATGCGAAATTTTTTCCTGATCAATCATTACTGTTAAACAACCGATAATTGTATTTCCTGCCAAACGATGATAGTCAACAAATTTTGGTACATTCACTTCTCGATTTAGTCCGTTACCGTTTTCATCAATTAAACTATACGATGTATATGAAAAGGCCGCATTCATTTCTTCCATAAATAACAATTGCGTCTTCAATTTATTTGGCAACCATATATCATCGCTATCTAAAAAAGCAATATATCTTCCTCTCGCCTCTTCAATCGCTAAATTCCGAGCTTTCGCAGCACCAACATTTTCTTTTAACGATATTAGCCTAATACGCGAGTCCCCTTCTATTATCTCTTTAATTTTTGCAGCAGATTGGTCAGTTGAAGCGTCATCAACGATAATCATTTCCCAATTTTCATATGATTGATTTTGTACTGATAAAATCGTCTCACCTATAAATCGTATACTATTATAAGAAGGTGTTATTACAGAAACATGAGGCGCCTCATTATGTGCTGATAGACATTTTACCATCTATCTTTCCCCTTCCTTCATATATTGAAATGTACTTCACAACAATTGCTAAAAATAAAAAGAACGCTTCGTTAATAATGAGTGACAATGAGATCATCTGAAATAAAAATGCAACCATAGTCAATAAAAGATACGGTTTTTCACGAAACAAAGTATACTGCGTTAACTTGAACATTAATACAAATAAAAAAGCGCTATATAAAAGAAAACCAATTGTACCCGATTCAGATAAAATTTCTAAAAATGTATTGTGCACATATAATTTTTCATTAAATTGAAATTCATAATAATTCGAAAAATTAAACGCACCGATTCCGATATATGGATTAGATAAATAATATTTAAAAGCTGCTTCCCATAATGTAAATCTGCCACTTCCATTATCATGCGAAAAATCAGAAATTCGTTTATTCAATATGTCATCCAATTGGCCACCCATTACACTATTAGATAAACTAAAGATCACTACACCAAACAATAGTAAACTCATCATTATTTTTATTTTTTTTGCAAAACTAGAAGTACATACATATACAAAAATGACAAGCACAAGCGCTAATATTCCTCCCCTTGAAAAAGTTAATAAACTTGTCGTAACACATAAAATCAATCCTAAAATGTTCGTCATATTATGTAAATTTGTCATATAATACATAAAAAATATTGTATTATAAAAAATAAAAATGTTAGGATCATCTAGCAAACCAATTAATCTTGGATATCCTCTATCAACTAATAGTCCGGCAAAAATTTCTCTTTCTTCTCCACCGTATAACCCAAAGTGCTGTAAACCAACTATATAAAGTATTAAGCTTACAATATTAAATATAAATCCTACATAAAAAATAGATGATTCAAGTGTTGCTATTTCAATATTTCCTAATAAATTTCTCATTATAAAATAACAACCTAAAACAAGTAACACACCAAAAATCATACGAATGCTAGCATGTAAATATATAGAAAGAATTCCACTCAAACAATAGATGAAATAAAATAGTAAAAATACAACTTCATGAAAATATAGCTTTTGGATATGGAAGTTTTTAATTGTTAAACAAAAATATATGACTAAAAAAATCATATAGATCTTCAACGAAAATCCAATATATATATTGTATTTACTTAACATGACAAATAATATTAGAAGCATAATCCATTTCATCGACATTTTCATATTATTTTCCATATGCTATATCCCCTGTTTCGTAATATAATCCTTTTTGCGTGTTTTTGTTATAAACGAAAAAAGAAGTTTTTTCAGCTCATAATCATATAGGAATATACCAACTACTACGATTAACGTATTCAGAACGAGCGCAATGAAATGATATGTATGCAACATATATTGCACCCCAATAAAAGTTACGCCAAAATAAATTGTATAAGGTATGACAATTTGGAATACAATTTTCTTCCTCACTACACTTACTGCTATATACCCAACTAAAGCTACAATTTCAAATAAAACCATAGCATAAGCCGCTCCTATCACTCCACCAATACTACTAAAACTATAAAGCATAATCCCACCTATCACTAATGCTATACATTGCACAACCGTTCTTTTATTTTGACGTCCACTCGTTGTTAAGCCGTCAGCTATAGCAATATTTAAACTTTGTAGCACAATGAGAAAGGATAATATTTGGAGTGGCTCTACTGCATTGCTCCATTCCTCATAAAAAAATATAGAAATAAAGTATGGTGCTAAATGATATAAACCGATTGTCATACAGACTCCCACAATCGCCATTGATTTTATTTGAAGTAAGTTTAATTTCGTATGCTCTTCTAAATTTTTTTGATTATAATGCTTAAAAAGCACTGGGTAAAACGCACCTGCAATTACCCCTGGCACTTGATATAAAGCTGCTGGCATCCGGTACGCCACTGCAAAAACACCGACCATACTTAGTGGCAATGTATAGTTAAGTAAGATAGGCGCTAATTGCGGGGTGCTCATTATTAAAAAACCGCTAATAATAAAAGGTGTTAATTGCCAAAATAATGCTTTATGGATTACGACTTTCATATTCATTTTCGTCTTTTTTCTCATGATATATATGCTGAACAAACCACCGATCATATACCCAAAAGCATATAAACGAGCTGTTACATACACCGGTAACTCTCCGAAAATACAAAAACATGTAATGATGATAACAACTGACGCTGATACAACTTTAATAAGTGCTATATACTTCATTCGTTCCATCAACTGAAAGTAGGCAATCCCTATATTTTGGAAAGTTAATCCTATTAACATGAAAAACATTACGTTTATCATCATGTAAATTACATTTCTATCCGCATACATATAATGAATAGCAATATAACCGATTATAGAAATAAAAATAAGTAGGATCATCCTTATTTTTATATACGACAATAAAATCTTCCCTAAGTCTACTCCATCTTTTGCCCCTTCTCGAAGAAACGTGTTAGTAAGTCCTAAATCTGTGAAAAATAACATAACAAACGTCACTGCTATGGCAACACTAAACATTCCATAATGTTGTGCATTAAAAAAATTTGCTAAAGCAATTAAACTTACAGCCTGAAAAAGATTAGCTAAAATCGTGCTATAAAATAGATGGATAATATTATTTAAAATAGATTTACCCATACCTGCTCTCCTTTGCAAGCAACCTAGCCTACTTACATATATTTATCTTGCACCATTACCGTTCAATACAATTAAAACAGTTTTACATAAAATACGAATATCCATCCTGATCGTTTTCATTTCAATATACTCTATGTCCAACTTCAATTTTTCTTTTGCATCAAGATTATACCCTCCATTTATTTGTGCCCATCCTGTTAACCCTGGTTTCACGATTAAGCGGTCTTTGAATTCTGGAATATACGTATCAAATTGTTTATAAAAATACTCTCTCTCTGGTCTAGGTCCCACAAAAGACATATCACCTTTTAAAATATTTAAAAGTTGCGGTAACTCATCAATTCTCGTTTTTCTTATAAATGATCCAACTTTAGTAATTCTTGAATCATTTTCATCTGCCCATTGTGGTCCATTTATTTCAGCCTCTTTTACCATCGACCTTAATTTAAATACATTAAATTTCTTCCCATTAATACCTAAACGTTCTTGAAAATAGATTGGAGCTCCTGCTGTTTCGAAAGCAATCATAATACAAAAGAACAACATAATTGGTAGCGTTACTAGTAACAATATGAGTGAAAATGTAATATCAAACAAGCGCTTTATACTTCGATTCAAAATACTGGTCTTTTCTTGGGCCGGAATCGCATACAACTTGGCTTGATTTGTTTCACGAATCATAGTTCGTTACCCCCACATTCAAGAATATAAAACTATACCCATTAATTCACATTCTTTCTTTTTTATATCAGTTATTGCTTTTTGCACGGTACGTAGGGAATCTTTTCGCTTTTTGACTGCTAAGATCACTCCATCGCATTTCCCTGCACTAATGTGCGTAACAGGAAGCTCAAATACTTCAGAAGAATACAAGAGAATATAATCAAAATCTTCTCTCCACTTCGCAATTGCACGATCAAATTCATCCATAGAAACTAAAGTCGTTCCGGTGTGTACTGTTTTTTTGGCAGGAATACAATATAAGTATTTAGATAAATTACTAGAAAAAGATTCATAACTACAGGTGAAATCGCTTATTATATCATTCACTGTTTTCGTATGATTACTTTGTAATAGTAGATGTAGTTTAGGATCAGAAAAATTCACATCGATAAGTAACACCTTTTTTTTCATTTCTGCAAACACTAGCCCTATATTTACTATAAGCTGAGCAACAACGCCTCTATCCTTCGTTGAAATAACTGTGAATACTTGTTTTCCTGTTTTTTTCAACTCGTGATATACAGTATAAAACTGCTCTTTCATTAGAGCATCATGCGGATTAAATAAAAGCTGTTTCTTTGTTTTAAACATCGACATGTTCACCTCGATATATAGCTGATTGCGGATCAACTTCTGTAGATTCCTTTTTTCTTTTCGGTTCCATATTTATGTGACCAATTACAGGAACTGTTGTTATCTTCTCTAAATCCTGTTCCACGTATATACGTTCATCAAAATAATCTCGAAATACGGCTAAACCTATCCCAACAAAAAAACTAACAATTAAAGAGATAGGAATGATAAGTTGAATTTTCGGAAACAACTTTTCAGCTTTTTCCTGTAACTCAGGATCAGTTAATATTTTTACCCCCTGCACATTCGTATACTGTTGAAAGCTTTTTTGAGATTGTTCTGCCAATGACTTTACAATTTCTTTTACGATTATAGGATCCGAATCTTTTACTGTAACAGTAACAATTTGTGAGTTGTCCATATTCACCACTGAAATTTTTTGTGCTAGTTCATGACTTGATTGCTCTAATTTCAAAGTTTTTTTCACTGTTGAAATAATGAGTGGACTTTTTAATATATCAACATAAGATGTTACCAGTTGCTTATTTTCCTGTGTTTTATTTGTTGAATTTTCCTTATTAAACTCATCTAAATTCCCAACGAGAATTTGTGTTGAATATTGATATGAAGGCTTTAATACGTACATAGAGATAAGAATTAGAGAAACAGTTAAACAGCACATCGTCAAAATAATTGTTACTATCCTTCTTTTCAATAACTGTTGAAAATCCTTCATACTAATTTCTTGCTTCAATTATTTCACCGCCTTTGTCTGATTCATATTCTGAACATCATTCTTTACAGATAACCCTTTCTTCTTTCTATTCGCTTGCTTTGTTACATACTTTCCGACTCTGAATGCAAATTTTTCTATAAATATATACGAAAGCATCGCAAGTATAAACGAAAAAACGAGTGAAAAAATTAAAATAATAGGCAACGGCAATATTTCATGAAGCATGTATATAAGGGAAAATAACGATATGATATGGTATAAATAAAGACTGTAAGAAATCTTCCCCAAATATAACAAGTATTTATTACGCAACAACGATGACAAAGTTGATACTGATAGACTTAATATGACAAATAAACATGCACTTATCGCTACTACGTAGTCTCGCAATATAAAATTATTGAGCACTTTAATTTCTCCGATAAGCCCTTCATACATATAAAGTAAAATCGCTAATAAAAACCATGCAATTTTCTCATTTTTAGTACGATTACTATAAAAAATTATTACATTATTTTTATACTTCGCAACTAGTGCTCCTAGTAAAAATAGCACCGTGTAATGTGGTGTTAACATATAGCTTGTTAATGTTAAACTCGAGCGAAATAAAAATAATATCGCAACAGAGCATATACTAAAACTAAACAATGTCAATAACGAATCCCTCAACGTTTTTCTTAAACAAACCATCAAAACTAACGGGAAAATGATTGATATTCGCATTTCATGAACAAGTGACCAAATTACGCCGTTATATGCATCTGTATTATATTTCCCAACCAATAATATATGCTGCACGATTAGGCTTAAAGAACTTTCAATCGTCCATGAGCGATTAAACCATTCACTTAAATGAGAAATTCCATATTCACTCATTGTAGTTTGGCATAAAATAGCTATAAGTATCGCTACGATATATGGAATATAAATTCTGCATATACGCTTTACAAGGAATGACCTATAGCTATCATAATTTTTTTGAATAGATTCATACAAAACAAATCCACTCAAAACAAAAAAGATAATAACAGATTCGTTACCACTACTAAAAACAAGACGAGCAGGTGTTTCTTTTAATAGATACATAACAAATAGTTTATTATCTTCATAACTGTAATTTTGAAATACTGAAAAAATCATTAAATGATGGCCAATCATTACTACTAATGAAGAAATCCCTCTAATTGAATCCAGTTCTTCATACCTATTCATCGCTTTATATCAACTCCTAATGAAATGATAATAATCATTTCAAAGCGACACCATTATTCATATTCCTCTCCTTTCTTTTCATTCCAATTTTTCATATTAAAATGATTTATAGCGTAATTTTTAATGTATTGCAACATTTTTTGTAATATTATGAATAGTCAATCCCTTTAATTGGTATATACCAATTTCAACCTCGAAAAATGAAAAAGATTGCTAGAAAAGCACTATAAAAATATCTTGTATATTTACAAAATTAAAGATAGGAATAGCATTTTTTCCAATATAAAATAAAAAAGATAGCCTTTATAGGCTATCTTTTTTATTTTATTTAATTACTAGCACCACTATATGCTACATGTCGTTTCTCAATTCGTTCCTCAATTTCTTTCATATTTTCTTTATTATTTAATAGTGATTGTTTATTTTCAATTAATAATTGTTTAAAAGATTTTCTCACTTTTTTTCTCATTTTCATTGTCCTCCTTGGGGGATGATTTATATAAAAGATAAAGAATTATCTGGTTGTTCTTATAATAATTGATTGTTGTGAATTCCATTTGAACTTCATATGAAAATTCCGTTTATTTTCTGACAACTTTGTGAACACTCAAAAAAGAGTCTCCTAAAACAATTTTATAGTCGTTTCATTCAATTACATAAATCGCCATTTGCATCATCTTATATCAATTTACCTTGTCGAAATATTTATATATTTTAAGCTGCATTCCATATACTTTCATCTACTAAAATTCTTTTTTTCAAAATAAAAAAGAAGGTGTCACCTAGTCTAAGTTCGACTTATGCAACATCCTTCTTTCCAAACTATTTACAGCATATTGATTAACATTTCAGGTCTTCCCCAATTCATTTCTTCACAAACGAATCGTAGTTTTTCTTCATCTATTGTGTGTAATCCTTCTTCTAGTGAACATGAAATTGGAACTTCACAATGAATTTGCGCTAATTGTAATGAAATATTTAAATTCTCTAAATCACTTTCGATCTTCGTACGTTGCGCTTTCGTTAATGATGCCATATTTTCTAGTACAGTTGCTACTGTACCATGTTCTTGAATAAGCTTATACGCTGTTTTTTCACCGATACCTTTTACACCTGGGTAATTATCGCTCGTATCTCCCATGAAAGCTTTCGCATGCACGATTTGCCACGGTTCTACACCTTTTTCTTCCATAATTTTCTCTGGTGTGTAATACTCGTAATTTCCAATTCCTTTGCGCAGAAGCATAACTGTAACGTTCTTATCAACAAGTTGAAGTAAATCCGTATCACCTGTTAAAATATAAACTTCCGCTTCATTGCAGTATTGTTTTGCTAGTGTACCGATACAATCATCCGCTTCATACCCTTTCATGCCGATAACTGGAACAGATAATTTTGCAGTCATTTCTTGCACTAGATCAAATTGCGGAATTAATTCTTCAGGTGGCGCTGCACGATTCGCTTTATAATTTGAGAACGACTCTGTTCTAAATGTTGTACTTCCCATATCCCAGCATGTTACGATGTGTGTCGGTTCAATTGCTTGCATTGCCGTTAATAAATGTTTCATATAACCATGAATCCCGTTTGTAGGGGTACCATCTTGTCGTTTCATAAACTGCCCGTAGACACTTGTTGCATAAAAAGCACGAAATAATAGTGCCATACCATCAACTAATAATACTTTTTTCATAATTCCTCTCCTACCAAAAAAAATAATAACCCCACGTCATCACGTAAGGTTATATAAATAGATTACCATTCTACGTTTTTCAACTTTGTCTATTATACATTGTTTTTGTATATTTAGCATCATTTACACATTAAGACGTTTTACTACAACAAGTATGAAGAATCCCTGTATACGTATTTTTCCCAGTTGAAACTACTACAGCTTTTGCATTTCCACTAACAATATACGTCCCTTTGAAACATACATTTTCAAGTTCAAGTGGATTATAGTCTTTCATTCTTTTCAAAGGAATAAATCGTTTGCGTTCAAGATGATAGCAACTTTCAAATTTCTCAATACTCGCATCGTTTCCTGTTAGCACAGATTCATTTACTAATAGATCATTTGCATAAATGATACGTACATCTGCTGGTACTGTATCACCTTCCGAAAGGAAAATCATATCTCCAGGAACAAGCTCTTGTACTGGCAAATCCATCATTTTTAATTCACCGTTTAAACCTGTTACACTAGAACATTCTACTCGAGACACAGTAATCTTCTCACATTGTAATCCATCTCTCACATGTTGTTTTGAAAAACCTGGGATCATTCCACCTAGCTTCATCATCACTTCTGCAATACGAGCTCTTTTTGAAGTTAATTCATTTCGGCCGTATACTTGAATACGTTTTTGTGCCTCTTTCATAGATAATCCATCTCTTGTTGTTTTAAAATACGCAAATACAGATTTTACATCTCTCGTTGCGATTTCAATTAATAAATCTTTATTTTTTTGAAGCATCGTTTGTTCTTTCATTGATTTTTTGTTTAATTTATATGACGTGTTACCCACAGTTTTGTTTGCATATAACATATTATCGTCTCCTCCTTTACAACGTAGGAAGAAACGCTTTGTTTCTCAATTTATCCACTTTACGGTGAAAGTGTCTAGCGCCTAAACATACATATAAACGCTACATGATGATAAATATAGAGGGAGGAACAAGTCGTTTCCTGCCTACATCATATATTTTTGATTTGAAGTATATGGGTAACGGAACCGAGTCAGAATTTGACATGCTCCTCACCTCCTCGTTTTATTTTATAGTTTATACTATGAAATTACTCATAGCTTTGTAACAAAAAGACCCTTACTCCGAAAAGAGTAAAGGCCATGACATACACAAATAAACGATTCCTAATACAATTAGAAATCTACGGACCTCTCCCTCGCCGAGTTTTAGCACTGTATAGCATAGGTACATTACCAGCTACATTAAGAAAAACCTTAATTCGATCATTCCTGTTGACCCATTGGCGTCTCTCGACATTTTTGGGCAGTAGCATTTCTCTATACAGGAGCCTCACCTAACAGAGACTTATTTTTATTACATAGAAAATGTTACTCTTATTTAAAATAGATGTCAACACCTTGAATGGAATCTTTTCCTTATTACAACAACTTCCTCTCATATACATACTATTTCTCTTTCTACGTATCAAATGAATGAAGCACATATTTTAAAATTAGTAAAAATAAAAACCTTACGTTTAAACGTAAAGTTTTTAATAAGTTATACAACCAGCAATTACAATCCCAATTGAAAGCGATAAAAACATAAGAAAAAGACCGACCGCTTGATTATCTTCTTCAAGACTTTTATTTATATTAAAGCGTGGTGTAAGCCACTCAGCTAAATAAAAGACGATAATTTGAGCCAAAATCCCAACCGCTCCCCACGAAACCATATCAAGAAGTGAAATGGAATTAGCTGCTGTTGAATATAAAACAATAGCTAACCCAAGTAATCGCCCTCCAAGTACATAGCTTACTGCCTTATTCCCTTGAGCCATTAACTTAAATTCTTTTACTTTCGTTGTCACTTCCATCAGGAAAAGACCTATGCATAAAAGACCAAGTGTTACTGCTAAATATAATAAAAAATTAATCATATACTTCCTCCTTTTTTATACCTACTGGTAAATAGTACGATTCATTCCCCGTAATTTTTTCACCAGCACGAATACCGATACTACTTGCTTTTCCTGCAATTAAAAACGAACCAAACACATACGACAGTTTCTCCATCCCTTTCTCTGTTTCCAAAGATACGACTGGAAGTTCTGTATACTTTTGAAATATCGGCAGTGACGCTTTATACGTTTGGTGTGCATTTTGAATCATAATATTTTCGTCCTTATCACGAATGGTAATCGTGTCTCCCTCTCTACCAAATGAAGGTTTTTGAACGAAAGAACCTTTTCCTAAAAATAAATCTGGTTCTAAATATGTAGGTAACATATATTCTTTAATCCACTGTCGTTCCTCATTTGTATAAAAGACCTCTTCTTCTGCTAATCCCCAAATAAGACACTGAACTGATTTAGGCTGAAGTAAAAATGCTGACAAAGGATTTATAATAAACAGCTTTCCGGCTTTTACGAGTTGCAACAACTCCACACCTACCAAATCCCCTGTTTCAGGATCTTGATCCTCAATTAAATCTTCTATCGGATATGTTTGACGATATAAAACATCAATTTGCACTCCATCCCTATCCACTAAAGAATCTTTTGTAATTCTAAGTTCTGACATTGGCACGACTTTATTTTCAACACGGCATAACTGACTTAAATACATAGTCGTATTCCAATCCTCAATATGCTCATGATGCGCTGTAAAAACAACATTTGGGTTGTCTATTCCCTTTGTCGCTTCCATTACAGCTTTTGTAACACCAGAGGATAGCAATCGCTCTTGGCCTAAGTTTGGATCATCATAACCTAGCTTTTTACAAACTTCCCCATTCATTTGAAAGCATTCCATAATAAAGGTAGGTGTATCACTATTAAACTCAAGCATTTTCATTTGGTTATCGCCTGTTAAAACGAAATCAAATCGTGAAATAACAGATTCAGGATATAATCCTTTCATTCTAATGAACGATAAGCTTGCGGGGGGAAATCCAAGTTCAAGAAGCTGTTCGTCACTTAAATTACGCAAAAGTCTAGCAGTCTTAAAAAATATTTTCCCCATTCGTTCAGTTGCAACTTGTAATTGTTTCATAGTCTCATTTGTTATAGGAAAAACATGAAACAAACTATACTCACATTCATATAAATCCGACCAGAAATCCTGATATTTTGAATAAAACTCTTTTCGATCCCTTATGTATTGCGACATATGTTAGCCCCCAAATCCTCCCTTTGAACCGCTTCCAATTCCATCTTTAAATTCCGCAGACGATTGATACGATTTAAATGCCGATGAATTTTTAAAAGTGGATTTATTTTGATAGTATGTTCCGCCATAGAAATAATGTCCACGATAACCTGAACTACTATCATCACACTGCCATACCCCAAGTTCATCATCCCAATCCCAATCTGCACAACTTTTATCATTCGGTTTTGGGGGTAAATCTTGTGCGCAGCCAAATAAGGTGCCAGTCATTAAAGACGTTACGACACCACCTACTAGCCATTTCGTTTTTGTCACCTTCGCACTCCCCTTTATAAAATATATTTCTATTATATAAGAAGCCATGATAAAGTAGAAGAAAAAGGAAGAAGAGGGATGAAATGCGCTTAGAATATCGACTTAATGATGAAACAAAAGGGTATCCTGCTTTATGGAATTACACAAATATTTCTAATTCTGAAATTATCGCACGCATGACTTGTGAATATTTTATAAAAGATAAAAATACATATGTTGTTACTGCAACTTCAGTAGATCCAGATGGAACAGTAGTTATATATATTCAACAAGAAACTTTCTCTAACGATCCTTCAGATCCTACTTACTTCCACATCGGTTTTGAAATTAGAGAGCTAAAGGATACAAGTTCAAACTTGATTGAAAGTAAAGATGTATGGAACTATGAAGAAATCTTGCCATATCTGCATTCAGATATTATATATATTCAACAAGACGGCATGCATATGGAATTTACTTTAGATTCAAGAGAAATTGATGAAGACAGAAAGTGCTACATTTATTACGGAAACTTCACAGGTGAATCAAGATAACATGGATATATGTATACAACAAAAAAACCTTACGTATAAAACGTAAGGTTTTTATATAGCCCCACATATGCCGTTCTCTCTAGATGTCCATAAACCTGCTCTCACAGGTGGATGCTCTCACAAATGTTTGTAACTTCCTTCTTAAAAAGATGGCATGTTAGCTACATTTAAATATTGAACTTCCATATTAAACTTATTGGTTTAAGACATGCATAAGCTACGTACACCGTAGGAATTTTATATAATGTTAGTTGAAATAAGACCCCCGCACGTGCCGCTCCTCGTAAATGTCCAAAAACCCGCTACTCGCAGGTGGATGCCCTCACAGTTACCGTACATCTTCCTCCACAAGGAAGGCTTGATGATGGTCACTAAATATTGAGCTTCCGTATAACTAACATCGGTTTTAGACATAAATAAGTTACGTACACCGCAGGATGTATTATTTACTTGTCGTTATATTATCACATTGTTTCCAATGTGTAAAATACAAAGTTTTTCGAGCAATCTCTTGCTTGTGACCTTATTTTAATACAAATTATTTTTGCATGCAAGTGATTAATCTTCTTCTTTTGCAATTTGATTTTCTGGATAAGAAATCCAATCACTCCAGCTACCTGCATACAATTTAACATTTTGGAATCCAGCTAATTTCAATGCAACGATATTTGGACATGCTGTAACACCAGAACCACAATATACAATTGTTTCCTTATCTTTCGAAAGATTTTGGAATCGTTCTTGTTGCTGAGCTTCATTCTTAAATTGTCCTGATTGCAGCATTCCATCCTTCCAAAAATAATTTACTGCTGTTGGAATGTGTCCTGCTTTCGGATCAACAAGTTCCTCTACACCAGCATAACGTTTTGGCTCTCTAGAATCAATTAACGTAACATCTGCACCTGCATAGATATTCTCTCTCACCGTTTCCATCGTTACAAGCATATGATTTTGTATATTTTCTTTGAATGCTTTTCGTTTAGCAACAGAAATTTCTGTTGTTACCGGTAGTCCATTCTCTTTCCATGCTGGAAATCCACCATCTAATATATATACTTTCTCATGTCCTACATAGTTTAATAACCACCAAAGACGAGAAGCATTTGCACCCGCTTCACTGTCATATGCAATCACTGTCGTATGTTCATCAATACCAGCTCGCGACAGCTTGTCTGCAAACTCCTCAATATTTGGTAACGGGTGGCGACCACCATGTTCTGTTATAGGACTTGATAAATCTACATTCAAATCAAAATATAATGCATGAGGAATATGTTCCTCCTCATACTTTTCTCTACCCCAATTAGGATTCGCTAAATCAAAACGACAATCGATTATACGGACGTTCTCATCTTCTATATGCTCACGTAACCATTCGACTGTAACTAACATCTTTAACGACCTTCTTTCTCTTTCAAACGACTTACATACTCCATAACCATTTCTTTTGTAACATATTTACGCTCTAGTGTAACACCATTTTTTGCAAGAGCATTAATTTGCTTCGTTACAACATTAATGACATCAACCGAAAATTCTTTCCCATTTGACGCAAGAGATACGGCTGCTTCAATAGCTGCTTCACGCTGCGCATCTAATTGTAAACATGCTTTTACACTTTCATTTTGTTTACGAGAATGTGCTGTAATTGCTTTATGTACTTCCATCTTCTCTTCCCCCTAAATAAGTTATACGTTCTGATTTAATTCCATTGCAAGCCGAATCATATCACGGCATACAATCCCATTTTCAATAATCTCTTCTTCATAATGCTTCGAAAAGTAATCAAAATCAATAGAAAAAATACGAAATCCACATTTTTGATAGAAAGCAAGTTGTGAAACACTAGAATTGCCTGTACCAACTTCAAGTTTTGACATACCATATCCTTTAGCAGTTTCTATAGCATGACTTATTAGCTTCTTTCCAATCCCTTTTCCTTGCAAATGCTCTACAACCGCAATATTCATAATTTCCATCGTCTTCGGCCTTGTTTCCAAAATTACATATACACCGATTACATTATCCTCTTGCTTAGCTACGTATGTTAATCCTCTTTGTACATATGCACCAATTTGCTGTTCACTTGGATCAGCAAGTAGTAATAAAGACTTCGGTATAACTTCTTTTGAAATACGTTCTATTACAACAGTCATAAAAAATTCCCCCTTCTCTATTGTTCTAAACCCTCCTTGTCTACCATAAGTAATAGAAAGGAGGGATTCACCATGGACAACAATGAGAAAAAATGCAACGTCATCTCTATTGATGGAAAGAAGAAGAAGAGCGACACGTATTCCTATCCAAAATTAGTAGTAGAAAATAAAACATATGAATTTTCTTCGTTCGTCTTATGCGGTGAAACACCAGACGGCAGACGACTCGTTCTTACTCATATGATTTCTACCGATGAATTTGCTGGATTTGTCAAATCTTTAGATACGGTACTACAAAAGAAAATCGAACGAATCTTTTTCTCATAACGACTACATCACATACATTTCTTTTTCAATCTCTACTAATTGCTTTTGCAATTGTTCTTTACTTTGTTCATATAGTGATACATCAATCGTTTCAGCCAATGCAAATAATACACTTTCATAATAATTCATTACATCTTGCTGCATCACTTTTTGGAATAAGTTCCATTTCAAATCCCACTCTTGCTTATAATGATGAACAAATAAATCTTTTTCATCAGCTACATAGTTTGATACGAGAGGTTCTAATACAGATTTAGCGTCTTCTTGCATAAAGGCTTTTTCATTCTTTTCAAAAAAGCTTTTCTCGTTTTTAAAGTGTGCCAATGCTTTTTTGAAATCTTTTATTTCAACTGAAGGAAACGGTTCTTTATGTGTAATATCTTTATATTCATATTCCACTGTTCCATTCATAGAAATTGATTCATTTTCTACTTTACAGTTCACCACAATTTCATTCTTTGCACGCTTCATCGCTTCATCTATCCATCTTTCAAGGCGTAATGATGTCGCACGCATTTCTTGTAATAAATCATGCTGAATAAATGCTACTAATTCCATAACACACTGCTGCAACTGCACTTTCACATTTCCATCCGTTCGAAGCGATGCTGGATTAATAAATTCAGTAAACACATCGTTATAGCGTAGGAATAGACGTTGTTGCACGTAATAAAGCAATTCTTTCACTTCATTTTGCATCGCCTGTTCTTCAGCAAGTACACTATATGATGAAATGATATGAAGTAGTTGATCACGCTCTGCTTCATATTTTTTCGTTTGCTTCTCTTTCTCTTCATTCCCCTGCTTTGCACCATTTATCATATTTACTAACAGCTGATCTGCCCCTTGCAATGCACCATATAAAGCATGAACAGATACGAGCATTAAATCTCTCATCATAAAGGATGTAAATGATTCCTCGAACTTAGCAATCCCAGAGTTTTGTAAAATACCGTACTTCTCTTTCTCAATATTTTTTCCTTGTTTCTCTTCAAGCGCACATAAACTTGAAATTGCAAATAAACGTGGATTTCTAATACCGTATTGTAGTAGCTGGTCTGCGATATAACCTTTTACCATTTCAAGTTCTTCTTCAGACTCTGCTAAATCGGCCGCATTAATTAAGAAGAACATTTTATCAAGAGCAAAAGTATCCTTTACACGACCGAGCTGAATTAAAAATTCACGGTCAGCACGAGAGAACACGTGATTATAATACGTGACAAACAAAATAGCATCTGCGTTTTTAATATACTGGAACGCAACGTCTGTATGGCGGGCGTTAATAGAATCCGCTCCAGGTGTATCTACAAGCGCTACTCCTTGCCTTG
This sequence comes from Bacillus sp. FSL W8-0519, assembly GCF_038005585.1. Classification (NCBI taxonomy): domain Bacteria; kingdom Bacillati; phylum Bacillota; class Bacilli; order Caryophanales; family Bacillaceae; genus Bacillus; species Bacillus sp. FSL W8-0519. The sequence continues at coordinate 1,583,514 of NZ_JBBOTL010000001.1, read as the reverse complement.
TTAATGCACAATCATAATAAAGCTCCATGTACTCAACAAAACAAGATTTTTCTTCATTCGCTACATAATCAGAAAACTCTTCTAATGTAACTTGTACTTTCTCGCCTAAATGTGCAGAAACTGTATCATACCCTTTTTGTACTGCTCGTAAAAAGCTAAATGTTGTTTTTTGCTTCCCAGTTGGTGAAGGGTATTTCATAACTTTATCAATCTGCGCTAACGCTTCATCTAACGTAGTAATCTCATAATGAAACAGCTTATAAACAGCTTTCATATCTTCTAATAAGGCTTGCTTTGATTTAAATTGAACCATTACTGTTCCGTGTGGTTTTTCCTCTGTAACTGGCAAAATTTGATTAATCGTTGCCGTCGTCGGATTTGGTGACACTGGAAGTACTTTCTCACCAAGCAATGCATTGGCAAATGATGATTTCCCAGCACTAAAAGCTCCAAATAATGCTACTGTAAATTGTTTCGTTTCCACACGGCGCCTTTTTTCTATTACCTCTTGCTGTACATGTTTTAGCGCTGGCAATGGCTCTAATATCGTTTCAGCTTTCTTCACTTTCTCTAATATACGCTGAATATTTAAAGCTGCCGTTCCTTTTATCTCTTCCTCACGAGCCGTTACGTTATCATTTACAATTTCCTGCTCTTGTAGTGTGAATTTCTCACTAACAATTTGTTTTTTACTTTGCAATATCTCTTCTATTTGCAATCCTTCTGGTGTAGCAACACGATCATGCCAAACATTTTGTAAATAGCCTTCATATGCCTCCAAATTGTTACTGTATTGCAATTTCGTTTCTTTCGCCGTTTGCAACATCGTATATGTTTCAATCTCTTCTTCAATACGATCAACTGCTTCTTTTACCTTTTGCTTTAAAACGACTGCACTTTTATCAAAAATTTGCTGTGCTTTTGTAAAATAACGTTTCTTTAATTCATTCGCTACATCCGCTGTATAAAGAAGTAAGTAATCACCTGTGAAACCTGCACCTTGTTTAATTACTTCTGCTAACATTTCTGGTCCAAAAGCAATTTCTAAATCATATATGTCTTTCCCAATCTCTTCTGTAAACAACCCTTCTTCTTTTAAGAAGGCAACAATAAATTCTTTCACATGAAAATCAAGTTGCGTTTCGACAGTCTTTTGCAAAGCAGCATAAAAAGCATCTAAACGTCTCTGTTTTTCTTGCTCAGTCTTTCCTTTCGCAAATAGCAAACCAACTTTAAATTTTGTTAATTTCGTTTCTAAGTACGCATTTGCCAATTCTCTCATTTCAAATGGCATTAAATACGCGTTATCTAATATAGCTTGTAAGCCTTTTATAAATTCATTTCTCATTTGAGACTCTTTATTAGCCTCGCGATGTTTCATTTCCGTTAGCTCTTCTTTCTTTTCAACTATTTCTGAAATGGAAAGCGGTGATGCTAACTCTTCCTCATATTTCAAAAGAGCTTTTTCATTTTCAGAAAGAATAAACGAGAAATGTTCCCCCATTAAATATTCTGTTTCTCGCACCATTCCATCTCTTACATACTGCTCTTTTTCTTTCATAATAGAAGTAATTAACGTTTCTAGGTTTTCAATTTCATTATGTGGATGGTTCATCATTCGTAATGATGTATAATAAACTCCATCTACTTCAATATCCCAGTTAGAGAATGATTGTTTTACACTATCGCTATAATCTGCAAACGATAATTCATTTTCTTTATGTTTATCTATTTGATTTACAACTAGATAAACCGTTTTATTACGTTGTTTCAATTCTTTAACAAATTGTAAATTCACTTCCGATTGGACGTGATTATAATCCATCATATAAAAAATTACGTCTGCTAGATGCAGCGTTGATTCTGTCGCTAGTTGATGGGCATCATCTGTTGAATCAATCCCTGGTGTATCAACTAACATAACACCTTCAGGAATTGGTGCATCATTCCGATAAATATGAACACCAATTACCTCATCGCCATCTTTACAAATTTGTTTTAATTCTTCTGCTGAATATGCACCGTCATATTCGTACTGCTCTCCAGATTTAATCGTTACAACAACACGATCAAATCCCTTTTCAATTTTAACGACGTTAGCGCTTGTCGGAATTGGACTTGTCGGTAACAACTGCGCTTTATATAGATGATTCATCATCGTTGATTTCCCTGCTGAGAAGTGACCGCAGAATGCTATCATAAGCTGCTCTCGTTTATATTTTTGAATTACTTCAAACAACTTTAAACTATTCTCTGCATCGCCGTGTTTTTGCCACTCTTCATAAAAACAAACAAGCTTTTTCATACCGTTTGTCTGTACTATGTTTGTCATCCCCTTGTTCCCCTTTATCCAAGATGTATATGCTATTTGCAAGCTAATAACCAATGAGAAATGCACCTACTCATTGATTACCTTTTCACTTTACTATCATACTAAATTTTCAGCATATTCTCATTAAAAATAAAAAATCCCTTTCATTCTTTTTACAAATGAAAGGGATTTTATGTAATATCACTCATTTTGCTGTTCCTACTCCATTTAAAACATACTTTGCAATAACTGCATATACAGCGACTGTACCTGCTACTAATGCATATACCATACTCATGCACCAACCTTTTTTGATAATGATTATCACTTTTGAATACATTTTATCATTAAAGAGAATCATTATCAACACTTTTTCATAAAGAAAGCCCCTTATAAGAAGGAGCTTCACTGCCTGTTTTGAAGAAGATTAAAACTTGTTGTGCACTCTTATTATATCTCATCTTACATAACTTAATAGTTAAAAAAAATGGAAATCCACCCTATACCCTCCATCTTACATTTTGTATAATAAAAGGGAATTACTTAACAAGGAGGAAAATAATGACACAAAACATTTCACAAGGCGAGAGGATACACTCCATCGATATTATTAGAGGAATAGCTGTACTTGGTATTTTTCTTGTGAACTGGCCTGTTATCGCCGGGATTGACTCACGTGATATTACAGGAGTTTACGAGGGGCTAGATAGCTATATCCGTCTATTTTACGATATGTTTATTCAAACAAAGTTTTATACTATCTTTTCGTTTTTATTCGGCCTAGGATTTTACATTTTTATGACTCGTGCTGAAGCGAAAACAGATCGACCAAAAACTTTATTTGTTCGTCGCTTACTTATTTTATTATTATTTGGTTTCTTACATTACGTTCTTTTATGGGACGGAGACATTTTACATACTTATGCAATTACCGGGTTTTTCTTATTTTTATTTTACAAAAGAAAGCCACGTACTATTTTAATATGGTCAATTGTACTATTAAGTTTCATGCAATTGTTCACTTTATTAGGTTCTCTTGTCATGTTAATCGTGCCAGTAGAGGAGTTAGGCCTTTCCACAGCAATTATGCCGTTAGAAAACTGGGGCGTACAAATCACAGACCGATTCTATTCTTTCTACTCTGAAGCAATAAGTAACAGTCTTATTATGCTTCCTGAAACACTAGGATTGTTTTTACTCGGATTATATGCCGGTAAAAAAGATATTTTCCGCCGTGCGAAAGAATTAGATCCAAAACTAAAGAAATGGCAAATTATTATGTTTGTTTTAACATTACCGATGTGGTTTATTATGGTTTACTTCTTTATGAACAATCAACCATACACACCATTTTCACTTATGGGTATTACGATGATAAGCGGAAAGACATTATTCATATTCTACATTTTCACGCTCATGCGTTTATTACAAAAAGAAAAATGGCAAAAGATATTACGTCCGTTCCAGTACGTTGGTCGAATGGCATTAACAAATTATATCTCGCATACAATTGTTACGTTGCTTGTATTCGGAATATTATTCAAAAATGATTATCTTGCTCCATTATGGGTAGGACCACTATTTTGCATCGGTTTCTACACGCTGCAAATCTTTATTAGCCGCTGGTGGCTGTCACGTTACCAATACGGGCCACTTGAGTATATATGGCGCCTTGGTACGTACGGAAAGATGATGCCACTTAAAAAGAAAAGCAAGGTCTCGTAAACAACACAAAAATAAAAGGTTCAAATCGCATGCGATTTGAACCTTTTATCAATTTTACGCTTCTCTTACCGCACTTTGCATAGACACCGGCTCTTCTTTTACTTTCACTTTACGCTGTGGCACCATATTAAATACGATATTTAAAAGGACTGCTGACGCACTTCCTAGTACGATTCCGTTATCTGTTAAAATACGAATGCTTTCTGGAAGTTGTGAGAATAATGTAGGAACGACAGTAACTCCTAGTCCGATCCCAACAGAACATGCAACGATTAATAAGTTTTCTTGTCTTCCAAAATCAACGCTACTTAACATTTTAATACCATATGCCATTACCATACCGAACATCGCTAACATCGCACCGCCAAGTACTGATTTCGGAATGATTGTTGTAATAGCTGCGATTTTTGGAATGAATCCAAGAACGATTAACATACCACCACACGTGTAAATAATCACGCGATTTCTTACTCCAGTTAATTGAACAAGCCCTACGTTTTGTGAGTATGTTGTATACGGAAAGGCGTTGAAAATACCACCTAACACCATCGCTAATCCTTCTGCACGATACCCTTTTGTTAATTCTTTTTCACCAATCTTTTTATTGCAAATATCAGATAATGCAAAATAAACACCTGTCGCTTCTACAATCCCTACGCAAGCAACGAGAATCATCGTAATAATTGGCGTTAATTCAAACGTTGGTGTACCGAAATAAAATGGCTGGATACCATGGAACCAATCCGCTTCTCCAACCGCTTGCAAGCTTACTTTCCCCATAAATGCTGCAACGATTGTACCGAACAATAGACCTAGTAAAATAGAGATTGAACGAATAAATCCGTCGAAGAAACGATACATAATGATAATAAATAGTAACACACCAAATGCTAATGCTAAATTTTCAAGACTACCGAAATCCTTACTTCCTACTCCTCCAGCCATATCATTAATTGCTGCTGGAACAAGTGTAACTCCAATTACGGTAACGACAGATCCTGTTACAACAGGTGGAAACAGCTTTACAAGCTTTCCAAATAATTTCGCAAAAATAACAACGAATAACCCCGCAGCAATAATTGCTCCATAAATAGAGGATACGCCGTATTGTTTTCCGATTGCAATCATCGGCCCAACGGCTGTAAATGTACAACCTAGTACAACTGGGAGTCCAATACCGAAAAAGCGATTTGATAATGCTTGTAAAATTGTCGCAACGCCGCACATTAATAAATCAATTGAGACTAAATATGTTAACTCTTTTTGATTTAAACCAAGTCCGCCGCCCACTATAAGCGGAACGATAATTGCGCCAGCATACATAGCAAGCATATGCTGCATACCAAGCGATGCGATTTTAATTGGATGTTGCTTCATCGTTTATTTCACCTCCGCAGTTTCTTGCTGTACAAATGTAACTGCGTTATTATCAAGTGATGCAATTTCTGCTAGTGATTCAACACGAACGCCTTGTTCACGAAGCTTCTTTCCTCCATCTTGAAATGCTTTTTCAATAACAATACCAAGTCCAGCAATACTTGCTCCAGCTTGCTCTACTAGGCTCATTAAACCTAAAGCAGCCTGACCGTTTGCTAAAAAGTCATCAATAATTAAAACGCGATCACTTTCATCAATATGATTTCGAGATAACGAAATTTCATTCGTTTCTTGTTTTGTAAATGAATATACGTTTGCAACATACATATTATCTTGTAACGTTAACGATTTACGCTTTCTAGCAAAGATTACTTTTACACCAAGCTCTAATGCAGCCATAACTGCTGGTGCAATACCTGAAGATTCAATCGTCACGATTTTTGTAATGTTCTCTTCTTTAAAACGTTTAGCAAATTCTTTTCCGATTTCTTGCATAAGTACTGGATCAATTTGATGATTTAAAAATGCATCTACCTTTAATACATCACCAGATAAAACCTTTCCTTCGTTCAAAATCTTTTCTTGTAATACTTTCATGTTTGTTCCCCCTCTTATGCAATAAAAAAACTCCAAAAGCCGCCACCACTCGTTACAAGTGAGAGACGCGCTTTTGGAGTTTCGCAAAAAAGAATGCTAAACAAGCAAATATATTCGTCCTCACTCATAGTCAAAGTATTTACGGTACTTCGGTAGAAACTTGCAGGCCATATCCCCGCGATTATATGAGTGTAGCTAACTATTTATTTTATAGAAGGATTATAACGCACTTTTTATACTTTGAAAAGCTTTTATTCATAAAACACGTACAAATTTTATAAAAACATCATTTTCGTTCGAGTTTTGTAAACTCTTTCATTCCCAATTATAACTTCGTTAAAATGATTGGTCCATCTTCTGTAATCGCAATTGTATGCTCATATTGAGCTGATAATTTCCCGTCCATCGTTCTCGCGGTCCATCCATTTAAATCTACTTTCGAATATCGCATACCTACATTGACAATTGGCTCAATTGTAATTACCATTCCTTCTTGTAACTCAGGCCCTTGTCCTTGCTTCCCAAAATGAAAAATTGCTGGTTCTTCATGAATTTCTTTACCGATTCCATGTCCCGTAAAGTCTCTTGCGACAGAAAAACCTTCAGCAGCTACATAACTTTCAATCGCATAACCAATATCTCCTACATGATTACCGATTATCGCCTGCTCAATGCCTTTATACAAAGCATTCTCAGCTACTAGTAATAACTTTTCTGCTTCATCAGAAACTTTTCCAATTCTATACGTCCAAGCAGAATCTGAAAGACCACCATTTAAGTTTACTACCATGTCAATTGTTACAATATCACCCTCAGTCAAAGGAACATCGGCCGGAAATGCATGACACATTTCATCGTTTACAGATGCACATATCGCATATGGATATCCGTTGTACCCTTTCTGCTCAGACGTTGCACCATGTTTTTCTAAATACGCTTCCACAAACGTATTAATTTCTTTTGTTGTAATACCTGGTTTCATTATCTTCGCAATTTCTCTATGACATGAAGCAAGTAATTTTCCAGATTCATGCATTAAACCTATTTCATTTTTCGTTTTAATTGTAATCATGCTGTCTCTCCTTACTAAACTTGCTATTTACCATTAAACTTCAATCATACACATCCTCTTCCAAAATTACAAAACTTCCAATTACAAATAGTAAGATTTATTTCTGCATAAAAAAACAGAAGGAGATTCTTCTGTTTTTTTAATCATTTTTACATATATAATTCATTTTCAAAAACTCAAAATAACTACCATTCGTCTTCTGTATAAACGTCCCAACTGCTTCAAACCCTGCCCTTTTATACACTTTAATCGCTCTTTTATTAAATGTAGCTACTGATAGTGTTATATACTTGCATCCATATTTTTCTTTACTAAAAGCTAGTATAGCATTTATGAACTGTAAACCAAATCCATTCCCAGTTATATTAGGTCTCATTCCAAGACCTATATCAACCGTTCCATCATTTATTTTACAAACAGTAAAATAACCAATGAGAGTGCCATTTTCCTTCACAGAAAATGTATGATTCCCTCTACTCTTATCTTGTAAAAATTCGGCTAAATCTTCTTCATCTGCCTCTATATCGTAAAAGGAATATTTCCCTTCATAATGCCAGTTGTATGCAATTTCTTCTGCTTCTTCTTGCGTCATCACTGTATAAGTATACTCCATTTTTCTATCCCCTTAAAAAAAAGAGCTGCAAGTAAGCAGCCCTTTTTTATAACTCGTAAATCTCTCTATACTTCGCTTCTAAATAATCTGCTAAGTAATTTGCATTCAATCCTTCACCTGTTACATCTGCTAAAATTTCAAGTGGCTTTTTCGTTTTACCGTATTGGTGAATGTTTTCTGTTAACCATTCACGAATTGGTGTTACGTTTCCTTCTTCTAATAATGCATCAAAGTTCGGAATGTCTTTTACCATTCTTTGCTTAAATTGCGCTGCATACATATAGCCAAGCGCATAAGATGGGAAGTATCCAAATGAACCACCAGCCCAGTGAACATCTTGTAATACGCCTTGTGCATCGTTAGCCGGACGAATTCCTAAATATGCTTCCATCTTATCATTCCAAGCCGCTGGTAAATCCTTCACTTGTAATGTGCCATCAAATAACTCTTTCTCAAGTTCATAACGAACCATAACGTGAAGCGGGTATGTAAGCTCATCTGCTTCTATGCGAATAAACGACGGCTTTGATTCATTAATCGCATCATAAAACTCATCTACTGATATATCATTGAATTGACCATCGCTATACTCTTTTAATAAATCATAATTTTTCTTCCAGAATGATTTATTACGACCGATAAAGTTCTCAAAGAATAATGATTGTGACTCATGAATACCCATAGATGTTCCACTACATAGCGGTGTACCTTCAAATTTCTCTGCAATATTTTGTTCATATACAGCATGACCACATTCATGAATTGTGCCAAACACAGCCATACGGAAATCTTTTTCGTCATAGCGTGTCGTAATACGAACATCCCCCCTATTTAATGTGATTTCGAATGGATGTACCGTTTCATCAAGACGACCTGCTTCAAAGTCATAATTTAATTGCTTTAATAGCTCTAATGTAAAGTTTTTTTGTTTTTCTTTTGAAAAATGTTCTGATAAAGCACTTGTCTTTAATCTCTTTTGCGAATCCGATATTTCTTTTACGAGCGGTACGATACGCTCACGAAGTTGACCAAATACGTGGTCTAACACTTCTACTGTAATGCCCGGCTCATACATATCTAATAATGTATTATATTTATATGTTTCATAACCCCAATATGTAATAAATTTCTTTTTAAATTCAACGATTTGTTCTAAATACGGACGGAACATTTCGAAATCAGATTTTTCGCGAGCTTCTTCCCACACACTTTCTGCTTTCGCTTCTAATTTCACATACGCTTCATATTCCGCTTGTGGAATTTTCTTATTTCTATCATATTCTTTACGGCACTCTTCCACCATTTTCTTCGTCGTTTCAGAAAGCTTGTCTTCACGTATTAAATCTTCAAGCTCTGTTAAATAATTTCCCATTTCATCTGAAGTCGACATAGCAAACACTTCTGATGAAAGCATGCCAATTACTTCTGAACGCTGGTCTACACCTTTTTTAGGCGCACCTGTTCTTAAGTCCCAAAACATTAAGCTTAACGCTTCTCCGTAATTTTGTATCTTCTTCACATATGTTAAAAATTGTTTTTCTACTTCATATGTAGCTACTGTCATTATATAAAAACCTCCTTTTTCTACCTCAAACTTAATTCGACATGAAAATCTAAATTCCTTTTATAATAGAAAAAAAGCTTGGCAAGCGCCAAGCTTTCTCCTTATAATTCTTTACCTTCTACTGGTAGTACGTTTTTCACTGCTTCTACCACTTTCTCATCTTCTGTATCAGATAAGAAGATTGATATAGCACCTTTATCTTCGCTCGTACGAATTAAACGGCCAATCCCTTGACGAAGACGTAAAATCATATATGGTACATCTACATCCCAGAATGGATCATTTACGTGCTTACGCTTCGCTTCAAACACAGGATCGTTTGGAGGGAATGGTAATGACCAAATAATAACATGTGATAATGATGAACCAGGAATATCTAAACCTTCCCATAAATGAACGGCACAAAGTACAGTCTCTTCTTCATTTTGGAAACGAGAAACAAGCTGACTAATTTCTTGGTCCCCTTCATATAGGAACGGAACTGACATTTGTTCTTTACTTACATATTCTTTAAACGCTGCAAGTTCTTGCGTTGTACGGAATAATACAAGTGTACGTCCATTTGTTTTTTGTATATTTTCAAGTGTATATTGACACTTTCTTTCCCATTCATTTTCTTTCGTATGAGATAGTAAGTTTACTGCCATTTGCTCTTCGTAATCAAACGGGGAGGCAACTGAGAATGATAAGTAATCTTTTACCCCTAAGCTATTTGCTGTAAATGCGAATGAATCGTTGTTAGATAATGTAGCAGAAGAGAAAATATACGGGATTTTCTTCGAGAATACTTTCTCTTGTAATACTTCTTCAACTGCACGCGGCATAATTACTAACGTGAAAGCTCCATCACCTTCTTCACCCCATGTAATTACATTTTTCTCGTGCATAAACAGACGAAGTGAATGCTCTAATACATCTAAATGTTCATCAACGATATTTAAATCATACGTGTTTACTGTATGCATTTCACTTTCAAATACTAATGCATCACCGACTTCACCAATTTTCGCATAAAGTCGCTTCGCTTCAGCCGTTACTTTTTCTGTCACAGTAATTTCTAAACGATCAGAACCAGCAATTTCTTTTTTATTCTCTTGTAACACATCAAAGAATCGCTCTGTTTGCCAAATTGTTTCTTCTACTAAATGCGCAAACTCCTCGCGAATATCATTTTGTAATAATCTCGTTAAAAGTTGCTCCATCATCGTTTGCTTTAAACGATATGTTAAAGCTTTTTGAGCTGCATATTCTACAAGATGTCCTTCATCAAATACAACACAACTACTTTCTGGTAATAACGGAATTTGTCCTTCACGCTTACGAGCATCATACGTCCAAATATGATCCATATAGAAATCTTGAGAGCAAATAATTAAATCTGCTGCTTTACGATAATGTTCACGTGATAGAGTCTGCCCGCAACGATGACGAGAATCACAAGTGAAGCAATCTTGGAAATAATCCCAATTTACTTTTGACCATTCCTCGTCATTTAAAAGCGGAAATTCTTTTCGGTCACCGTAGTGAGTAAAGTTTTGCATCGTACCATGATCGAATACAAACTGCGGTAATTCGTAGTATACATCTTCAATTACTTCTGGAGCTCGTCCACTCATAACATCTTCAAGTTTACGTAAACATAAATAATTATCCATTGATTTCGCAAGTCTTACATCTACCGATAAGCCTAATGCCTCAGATAATTTAGCAATGTCCCCTTCTTCTTTCACAAGCTGCTCAATTAACGTTTCATCTGCACAAGCGATAATCGCTGGCTTTCCAGTATAACGTGCATAACAAATTGCATATAGAAGATATACAATTGTTTTCCCGGTTCCTACACCAGCTTCTGCGAACATAACTTTCTTTTCTTGGAAAGCACGCTCTAATTGAAACGCCATAAAAATTTGTTCATCACGCTCTTCAAAGCCTTTTTCCGGAAGGATGTCGTAAAACACATCTCCAATCCACTCATTCAACTTATCATAAAAATTGTCTTGTTTCCCTACTTCAAATGGTAATCTCTTCTCAGTAAACATCCTTAGCCTCCAACCAAAAAGTTTTTCTATAAAAGATATAGCAACTGCTACTCATATGTGTGCAGCCACTTTCCCCTGTTGCAATACATAGAAATACACGAAAAAAAATTTTCCTTTCGAAAAAGGAAAATTTTCTTCTATATTAATGACTTTAAATACCGTTTATCAATCGCTGTTTCATGTGAAAGAGCTGACAAATATTCTTCTTGTGCTTTTTGTATTTCATCTACAATCGCACCTTGGCTATCCACTTCTTTTCCGAGCTCATCATACGTACGGTGAATAGCTTTTTGAATCATTGATAATTGGAAACTATCCATATCAGTTCCTCCTTTACGCATTACATAATAGCCAGTATATGCGCGCTGGAGGAGTTTTATACTATGAATTACGAGGTGGACGTTTTCCGAAGTATTGGTAGTAATCTGTACGGATAAATCCGTTAAACAGTTTACGTTTCTTCGATGCATCTTTTCCGTAGCACTTCTCAAATGCTTCGTAACTTGTTAATACATACGCCGACCATGTGTCTAATGGACGGAATACTTGTCCCATTTCTTTATACAGTTGTTCAACAAGTGCTTTTTCACTTAAACGTTCTCCGTATGGAGGATTCGTTACAACATAGCCATAATCCTCTTTTGTTGTGAAATCTTTTACTTGCATTTGTTTAAATGTAATTAAATCGCCTAAACCGACTTCTTCTGCATTATCTTGAGCAACACGGATCATACGATGATCAATATCTGATCCAATGATTTGCAATGGTTGATCATAGTTCGCTAAATCTTCTGCTTCTTGACGAGCTTCACGCCAGTTTTGTTTACCAACCCAGCCCCACTCATCCGATGCAAAACCACGGTTAAAACCTGGTGCGATATTTTGTCCAATTAATGCTGCTTCAATCGGAATTGTACCTGATCCACAGAAAGGATCCACGAAAGGACGATCTGGCTTCCAGTTTGTTAATTTAATTAAAGACGCAGCTAATGTTTCTTTTAAAGGAGCTTCCCCTTGATCCACACGATATCCACGTTTATGAAGTCCAACACCGCTCGCATCGATTGTTAATGTTGCGATATCTTTTAACATTGCAATCTCAATACGGAATAACGGGCCATCTTCTTCAAACCAAGTTGTACGTTTATATGTTGTTTTTAATTTTTCAACAACAGCCTTCTTAACGATACGTTGGCAATCCGAAACACTGAATAACTCAGATTTTAAAGATTTACCGATAACAGGGAACTCACCGTTCTCTGGAATATAATCTCCCCAGTTTAATGCTTTCGTTTTCTCAAACAGCTCATCAAATGTTGTCGCTTTAAATTCGCCAACTTTAATTTTCACACGGTCCGCAGTACGTAACCATAAATTCGTGCGACAAATCGCCTTTTCATCTGCTTCAAATGTTACTTTGCTGTTTTCTACTTGGCATTCATAACCAAGATCACGAACTTCTCGGGCAACTAAAGCTTCAATACCCATTGCCGCTGTTGCGATTAAAGTAACTTTTCCCATTTGCATTCACCTCTTATGTATATTCAAACAATAATTAATAGCCATTTATCCTATTAATTATTACATTTTACGAAGAATTTTCTCATTAACCATTTTAACTCATAATTTATAACTTCATACAAATAAAAAGCCCTCCTCTAACAAAGGAGAGCTGAGTTATTTCATAGTTGGTTCATAACGTTCTGTAAGCCATGTTCTGTTCCTTTGTACTGCAAACGGCCCACGCCTCGTACTCCGGTGGCAATCATCTATCTACAGGTTATACAACCTGTCCTTTCCCATCGTTCATTTCCTTGGAAAAGATTCCCCTACCATTATTTGGGTTTCTCGCTCGTGGGGTTTACCTCGTTCCACTCCTATCATTTCTTCAAGGACTTCGTCACTGTGGCACTTTAAAGGTAGTCAAACCATATCCGATAGGACTTAGGTTTTTTCCCTGCCGTTAAACCAGCCTTACAGCCAGAATACCCTAGCTTATGAATTGGCTAGGCACGAACACTACAGCCATCTCAGGCCGTGCGAGCATGGACTTTCCTCTACAACGTTGGCGTTGCAGCGATTACCCAAACGTTATGACATCCATTAGTATAGTGGAAACAAAAAGATTTTGCAATGTTTTTTTCTATGTAAAATGCTGTAACCTTTTTATCACCAGAAATTATTCATATAACTTACTTCCAAATACAGCTTTTTCTAAATTCGATAGACGTTTTAAAATGTCCGTATTCGTGTTGTTATATACTGGTTGTGCAACTGGTGTTTGTACAACTGGTTGTTGTGGAACTTGCGTTGCTGCTAGCTTTTGTTCTTCTAGTTCACGCTTTAAACGAGCATTTTGTTGCTTTAATTGCTCAAATTCCTTGTGAAAAGCTTCGTAATCTTTAATGATCATATCAAGAAACTTGTCTACTTCTTCTTGTTGATAACCTCTCATACCTGTTTTAAATTCTTTTTCTAAAATATCTTTTGCCGTTAATTTAATTTTATCCGAAATCATTTTCTTCACCTCAAATTTTTGCCAAAACTTTCATTAACTAAATTTTTTCAGAAACAATGCTTTTTGTCAATCATATATACGAGTACTATATTACATATTACTCAGCATTATTCCACTGTTCCTCTTCTATTATATCTTGTAAATCGGAAAAAAGAATGAAATAACTGTGATAATTTTCTATTTCTCCTTTTTTCTTTGCCGCTTCTACAATATATTTAGGACTCCCTGGTTTTTCTTCATCATATACAGCTAAAAGTGCATCACTTTTTTCAATAAAAAATTGATTTTTTAATTTAAATTGCTCTGGGCTTTCGTACTTTCGTTTTGTGATACTATCAACATGGTCTGCTTGAGAGAGAATAAATTCGTAATATTCACGGTTATCTTCCTTCCAACCTTCTTCTTGTTCTAAAAATGGAGTAAATACCGCTAATTTTAAATCTGGATATTCTACTTGTATTTCAAAAACAACTTCAGCAGCCCATAATTCTACACCTAACTGGCCACTTATTATAACCCACTCTAAACCATCTTCTACAAAAGCAATTAATTTACGACGCAACGCCTTTTTTATACATTCTACTCCTGGATGATCATTTTTAAATATTCCAAGTTCAAAGGGCTTATAGCCTGTTACTGCAATAACTTTCATATCAACACTCCAATTACAAAAAAAGAACTAGCATTTCGCTAGTTCTAACATATCATTTACTTTTTAAATATTCCACCAACGTTTGGTCCAATATTCGGACCTACTGGTGATACATTGTTTGGTAAAAATGGTGATACATTTGGTCCTGGTCCAAACGGCGATACATTCGGTCCTGGTCCGAATGGGGATATTTGATGACCGTGGTGGTGGTGATGATGACCATGGCCACATGGTCCACATCCGCCGAATCCTGGATCGATTGGGTCCACAACATTTACATTTGAATTTGTTTGCGGGAAGAAGTTTTGGTTTTTAATTTGTTGATGATGTACATGTGTTGTATGCGTCGGGAAAATGTGTGGCACCACCGTTGTTGAAAAAGAATGTGTTACGCATTGTTTCGTCGGATGAATGACAGGAGCAGTTGTACAAATAGGTCCTGTAGGCTTATGCCCTCCAAAGCAAGGATGACAATGATGCATAGTTTTTCTCTCCTCTCTCATAAAAAAATCTGATTACACTTTACAGTATGAGAAAAAAGGGTAAGCCGCTTGTTATATATACCCATTTATTCTAAGGAAATTTGTCTAGTCTTTGATTTTCTATCCAATGCTTTTATAGACAAACCTTCGACATTACTTACCAAAAAAGCCTCCCACTTGCTTTACAATACCTGTCACTTGATTCATCGCATTCATCATTTGTCCAGCTGTATTCATCATTTTATTTACATCATAGTTACCATCTGAATTTTTAAATTGGGAAACAAAACTAGAAAATTGACTTGGTTGCTGCTGTTGCTTTTGTTTATTTTGTGTCGGATACGGTTGTTTTGGTGGATAAAACATCGCTTGTTGATTGCCATAGGGAGATGGTGGTGGCATATAGTATTGTGAATTTATATAAGGTTGCGGTTGTTGATTCATATACGGTTGCTGCGGTTGATTCATAAACGATACTTCAAATGGCTGGTAATAATTTTGATTTCCATAATGAGGCTCGAAAGGATACATATTATAACGTAAATATGTATCCGTATTATATTGGTACATATTTTGCTGTGCATATGGATTAGATTGCTGATATACGTTAGATTGTTGAAACATGCATTCTCTCCTCCTTCACATAAGTTTCTACATATATAATATGTACTTGTAAAATAATTTGTGTGACGGAGTATCTGTCTATTTTTGTCGGAAGTTTAAATTTTTAAAAAATTATAAAAGAAAACCCTTCCATGCTATGATAAAAAAGAAGAAGATTCTCATGGGGGAGGAATCAACATGGTATTAGGGGATTTAAAACAAGCGTTTTCTCAAAAAAAGGGGTATTACACAGAGAATGTAAATGAATTGTTAGACTTTGCGAGACATTGGTATCTCGAAGGGAAAATATGTATTTCAGATTACCGAACAGTAATAAAAGAACTAGAAATAAACGGGGCAACAAAACCTACAACAGTGACAGAAGCATAAAAAACAAGAGGGTTTTCCCTCTTGTTACTTACATTGCTCAATTATATTTTGCAAAGTATACGAAATGGCTTGATGCGTTTCAAAGAATCGCTTACCTTTACCTTTATTTACAAAGCATTGCAACACATTTGTTTGTAAATTATCGTACACTTGATCAATTTGCTGAACATGTATATACTTCGGTTTTTCTTCCTTAATCCATTCATAAGCTAATTCTTTCCACACTTTTAATTCCTCATCTACCATATCTACAAACGGTTTCATATCCTTATAAAAATCGTATTCAATCATTTCTCTTTTTTTCACATTTGCTTCATTATTATGTTGCATAAGTTTTTCCGAAGACTGTATTAATGCCTCATACTTCATTTTATTCCCACCTTATTATGCACTCACTACGACGTTTTGAAATGCCTTCACCCAATTCCCTTTTTCTTCGTGATGCACTAATTTATTTTCCATATGCTCAATATGCATTTCTGTTATTTCTATCTTGTTGCATATTTTTTCACTCTTATCCTTTAATGCATGATTCATTCTAATCCCTATATTCATTTCCAGCAAATCGAGAGAACTTAACATTTGATCCATTGTTTTCATTACATCTTCCTTCTGAACCATCGCCATATACAAAACGCCTCCTTCTTTGCTTTTCCTTTGTCATGTAATTTCGCCGAATGATTCTTCACTCCTGCCCACATGACAAAACTAGTTGTTATTCGTCAAAGAAATCATTTTGTATGTCATTTATAGAAATGGTAACAATACAAAAAGGAGGTGCATGAAAATGGCAAAGAACAAAAACGAAAAAAAGAAAAAACAAAATAAACAAAATAAACCCGAAACTGGCAATCCAAAATTAGATGGTCCAAACTTCCCTGCTACATAAAGTGAAACTTCTTTAATCTCTTATATTCATTACGTTTTGAGATTAAATGTTTACCACGCATAGTAGGGTTACTTCACATTAAGAAGTCCCGTCTTCATTTATGAAGACGGGACTTCTTTTTTATTATATCACGAACTCATCCATCCTTTTAACAAAACGATTTACGGTGGAAGCAATATAGATTTGCTCCCTCTTTCTTTTATACCATTCTGTTATATCAACTTCACCCGTATACTCTTCTCGTAAAAATAGTTCATTTATTTCCGTATCTCTACAAAACCAATCTCTCATACTTATTTCATCATGTGCAACAGCAGGATAAACTTCTCTAAGAGCTGGTGTACAAGATTTTCTAGCTTCACTTACATAACATTCATAATCTGTTCTTGATCCTGTGTGTATCGTTTGCGATGCAAATCTATGGAATAAACTTTTGTAATTCGGATGGAACAGTAACGCTGCTAATTTCTTTCCTAGTTCTATACGCTTCTGTAACGTTTCAAATTGATAAACTGAAAAACCATACACCTTCCCTTCAACGGTTGGGAATATAACGGCACTAATATGAAGCATTTCTTGTAATTTAAAAAGGGCTGTATGGAATACATGTTTTTTAAAGTATGCATTCTCAATAACTGGTTTTTGAATTTTATTTTGTTCATTTATAATAAGCGCTGTCATAAGTCTATTTATATCTTTTTTCTCCCAAAAATATATCCATTCTTTTTCCATAAAAATGGATACGTTAAAATATTGTAACAAATGGAATAGTGGGATCTGCCTCCTCTTACTTTCTTCGTATAACAACAGCTGAGGAAATGCATCTAAAAAAATAATCCAATTTGCTTCTTCGTAAGTTAAAAACAAATGTTTTTTTACTGTTTGAGGTAAAACAGTAGCATAATATCTCCCTTCTAAATCAGTCATATTCCATCCTGCATTTCTTGAGACCATACTTGCTAAAAAAGCCCACCTAATCTCACTATTTCTTACATAATATTCTTGATAACACTCTGTTCGAGAAATGTTGTCCATATTAGCTATTTCTATTTCCCTCTTCATGTTGTAAACCATTGTTTTTTCTTTCTCTGTACAGACCGTATTTTTACGATATTGTTTAATTTTTTCATAATCATTCCATGTAAACATGAATAAGTCATCATACCTTTCTGCAAAAAGGTCACATCTTTTTTCATTTTTTGTTATAATCACCTTTGTAAGTAATTCTTAGCAAGTTGGGAGTGGACACACTATGACCATTCGTTACCCAAATGGAAAACGGTACAATCAAGCTTCACAACCTCATAAAACACCAATTAAAAAACATACTTACAGTAATAGAGGTATGTCCCTTGAAGAGGAATTGAATGAAACGAATGAATATTACTTAACCCATAATATTGCATGCGTACATAAAAAACCTACACCTCTTCAAATTGTAAAAGTGGATTACCCCGCTCGAAGTGCTGCAGTGGTAAAAGAAGCGTATTTTAAACAACCTTCTACAACAGATTACAACGGTGTATATAAAGGGAAATACATCGATTTTGAAGCGAAAGAAACAAAAAATAAAACGAGTTTTCCACTTCAAAACTTCCACCTTCATCAAATTGAGCATATGAAGCAAGTAATCGCTCATAATGGAATTGCATTTGTTATTATTAAATTTACACTTTTTGATGAACTTTATTTATTAGATGCAAAACATATTATTGCATTTTGGAATCGTCAAAATACAGGTGGAAGAAAATCGATTACGAAAGAAGAAATAGAAGAGCATGGATCCTTATTATCATGCGGTTATCACCCTCGGATTGATTATATCCGTGTACTAGACACGGTTTATTTTTCGTGATAGAGTCATCACTAAGGCTCTTTTTTCGACTTTTGGGGAGAGAATGAAAGGTAGGAGAAAGTATAATGTCAGATAATTATCGTTCTCGTACAGAACGAAATCATGTAAAAAATCAAAAGCAAGAAACAAATACAGAGAAAAAACCAAAGAAAAAAGGCTCCTTTTTTAAAAAATTCCTTATAGGTTGTCTACTTCTTGGTATCGTTGGTCTTGTAGCTGGCGTGTCCGCTTTCTTTGTTATGGTGAAGGATGCTCCAAAATTAGACAAATCAAAACTTGTCAACCCTTTATCAACAAAGTTTCTTGATAAGAACGGGAACTTTTTCTATGAATACGGTGCTGAAAAACGAACCCACGTTACGTATGATCAAATTCCAAAAGTAGTTGAAAATGCATTCCTTGCAACTGAGGATTCACGTTTCTATGATCATAATGGAATTGATTTTAAACGAACTACAAAAGCAGTTATGGAAAATGTCACTGGGGGATTCGGATCTCAAGGTGGTAGTACGATTACACAACAAGTAGTCAAAAACTATTTTCTAACGATGGACAAAACTGCAAAGAGAAAAGTGCAAGAATGGTACCTATCTTACAAATTAGAGCAACAATACTCTAAACATGAAATTTTAGAAATGTATTTAAATAAGATTAACTTAGGTAACCGTTCGTACGGTATTGCAACAGCAGCAAAAAAATATTATGACAAAGATTTAAAAGACTTACAGTTACATGAAGCTGCAATGCTTGCAGGTTTACCCCAAGGTCCTAATATTTATGATCCTACAAAAAAAGACAACGTTGAAAGAGCTACACAACGTCGAAACGTCGTATTATCATTAATGAATCGACATGGTTATATAACAAAAGCTGAGATGGATAACGCAACGAAAATCCCTGTAACTGAAGGTCTTCAACCATCTTCAGAAGTAACGGAGATGAAGTATCAAGCATTTTTAGATGCTGTTGTAAAAGAAGTTGAAAAAGAATATCCCGATGTAAATATCGGTTCAGATGGTTTAACGATTCATACAACACTTGATCAAGATGCGCAAGATTATGCTGATAAAATTATGGATGGCAATCTTATTAAGTATCCGAACGATCAATTCCAAGGATCATTCGTATTTATGGATACACAATCTGGAGAAGTTCGAGCAATTGGAGCTGGGCGTAAAGAAAGTAAGTCTACTTTCAAAGGTCATAATATGGCCACTGATTTAAAACGCCAAGTTGGTTCAACAATGAAACCAATTTTCGACTACGGTCCAGCAATTGAGAATTTACAATGGTCTACATACCATCAATTAAATGACTCAGAATATACGTATTCCGATGGTAAAAAAATACGAAATGCAACAAATAGTTACAAAGGTGACGTTTCACTACGTGAAGCTTTGAAAAAATCATTAAACATTCCCGCTTTAAAGACAGCTCAAGCGGTTGGTCTTCCTAAGTCACAAGCGTTTGCTGAAGGTTTAGGTATGACATTTAAAGACGGCAAAACATATGAATCAACAGCAATTGGTAGTAACGATAGTTCTCCATTACAAGTAGCAGGTGCATATGCAGCCTTTGGTAACGGTGGGAACTACAATAAACCGCACTTCGTAAAAGAAGTTATCTTCCCAGATGGGAAAAAGAAAAGTTTTAAACCGAAAGAACAACGTGCGATGCAAGACTACACAGCTTACATGGTGACTGACGTTCTTCGTGACGTAGTAAAACCTGGTTCTGGTGGTACGGGTCCAACAGCATACGTTTCAGGTGTTGATGTTGCCGGTAAAACAGGAACACAAAACTTTGATGCAGACGTTATAAAAGAATATGGTATTCCAGCTGATGCAAACAGAGATAGCTGGTTCGCTGGATATACACCGCAATATACAATGGCAGTATGGACTGGGTACGAAAAAAATGGCCCAGAAAACTACATTAGTGATCGTTATACTAGAATTGCACAGCAAATGTTCCAAGTAATGATGAGTAAATTCGCTACAGATAAAACTCGTTTCGAACGCCCTTCTTCTGTACAAGAATTAAATGGTGAATTGTACGTAAAAGGCGCTAAAAAGGATGCAGTGAAACAAATTAAAGTAGATGCACCTAGTGGTCTTAATGTCACTTTCGATGGCGCTAGCACAGTTACACTAAACTGGTCTGGACCAGCAGAAGTTGATGCGTATGCCGCAAGCTATAAAGCGACTGACGGTTCAAGTGGTAGTTTATCAATAAAAGGTACGACAGCTACTCTTGGTGGTATTAAACCAGGCGTTACTTACAGCTTCTCTGTAGTAGCGAAAAAAGGTACTGGAACAAGCCCTGCCGTTGGTGCATCCTTCACTGCGCCTGGAGGAACTCCAGACGCGAAGAAAGCTGAAGATGAGGCTGCTAAGAAGAAGGCTGAAGAAGAAGCTAAGAAAAAAGCTGATGAGGAAGCTCAGAAAAAGGCCAATGAAGACAAATTAAAACAAGAAGAAGCTACTAAAAAAGCTGAAGAAGAAGCTCAGAAACAACAAGAACAACAACGTAAACAACAAGAAGAAGCTCAAAAGAAAGCTGAAGAGGAAGCTAGAAAAAAAGCTGAAGAAGAAGCTAAAAAACAACAAGAACAACAACGTAAACAGCAAGAAGAGGCTCAAAAGAAAGCTGAAGAGGAAGCTAGAAAAAAAGCTGAAGAAGAAGCTCAGAAACAACAAGAGCAACAACAACAACAAAATACCGGCGAAGATACACCTCACGCAGACGGAAATGTTGTTACAACAGAGTCTTAATACAAAAAAAGAAGTCCTTTCTCTTAACGAGAATAGGACTTCTTTTTTGTTATCATTTTCTTTACATATAGTTTTTCTATTTCAATATACAACTGCGCTAACTGAATATAAGAATGATAATTATTCGGTTTCTTTATAATGAACGAATATCGCTCTATAAAATTAACTGGTTGCACTTCCAATTCACTCGTAAAATCTTCTATTTTATTCAAACTATGAACAGGTTGCTCATTTAGCCAATATACAATTGATAATAAATGTGCTGCAAAAAGAATCATCGGACCTTCAGCTTCTTGTTTCTTTCTGTTTCGAAATAAAGTAGCAATGTCCTCATGCTTATTTTTCCATACATTCAACATTACCGGAATACTGTTTTCAATTTCATTCCACGGCTCATATTGTCTTTCCATATCATATATAAAATAAGTCTTTTGTATTGTTTCTTCAAATGACTGTTCTGTATAATACGCAATCGAATTTATACTTTCTTTAAAAAATGGTAAGCACCGAAATTCTCTCGGTATTTCTATCACTCGCTCCATCCTTTATTTCCCCTTCATTCGCTTCTTTCCTTCTCGGCATACTTCTAGTAAAGGGCACTCTTCACATTGTGGTCGCTGCGCTTTACAGTGATAACGTCCAAAGAAAATCATACGGTGATGTGTAACGCTCCATTCATCCATCGGAATTTTCTTCATTAATGTCTTTTCTACTTCTAACACCGAATCTTTCCATCTACAAATCGCTAACCGTTTACTCACTCTCTCTACATGCGTATCAACAGCAATTGCCGGAATACCAAACGCTACCGAAACAACTACGTTTGCTGTTTTCCGACCTACACCTGGTAACTTCGTAAGCTCATCTCGATCTTTCGGCACTTCCCCATTGTAATCATCTAATAACATTCTGCACAATTTTTGAATGTTTTTTGCTTTATTTCTATACAAACCAATAGAACGTATATCTTGTTGTAATTCTTCTAGCGAAACACTTAAATAATCTTCTGGTGTTTTATATTTTTGAAATAAATTTTTCGTCACTTTATTTACAAGTGCATCTGTACATTGTGCAGATAATGCTACCGCGATTACTAGTTCAAATGGATTATCATGAATTAATTCACAATGTGCTTCTGGGTACATATCCGCCATTGTGTCTAAACAATAGCGAATTTGCGTTTTATTTAACATATACTTCCTCCTACATTACTGCTCCAACCAATTATAAAAAGGCACTTTTCCAGTAAATTTCGTCTCTTGTTTTGTCGTTTGCTGCGTTCGTTGTTGATTTGCTCTAAATTTCCGTCCTTGGTTTTGGGCTTGATCTACTGTTTTAATACCATTCTTTTTCCATTCAAATAAAATACGATCAATATATCGGAAATTAAGCTTACCACTCATTACAGCTTCCCTGAGGGCCGCTTGAATTAAATTCGGATGATGTTGATCTTGATCTTCCCACATTCCCAACGTTTCACATTCAAATGGAGAAAGTGGTCTTCCAAATTCTTTTTCAAATACTGTATATAAATTTACTTGCAATTGCTTTATTTCTTTTTGTTCTTCCTCTATTGATTCATTCATTAAGAAATGCAATATTTTTTCCCATAGCGGTTGTAAAGAATAACTTTCACACATCATCGCTTCTGATTTTTGTCCACCTTCTAGTGATAAAAAACCTTTTTGAATCAATGCCTGAATTACTTCCATACATTTCATTTCGGTAATCGTCATCCGTTCTGAAATCTCTGACGGAGTCGGAAATGAATTGCCCGATTCTAAAAATGTATGTACATGAAGTACAACCATAAATTCTGTTTCATTTAACCCTAATTTTTTATAATGCATCATAAGTAATTTTGGAATTGCAATGCTTCCCTGCTCAAACCACTGTAACATCATTTTCTTTTTCATCACCAAACACCTCGCTCTCTAGTATAACACACCTTTCGCTATTTCTTTTTGCCACAATTCGTCAAAAAAACCTCCCTATTATGTAGGAAGGTTTTTGTATTACATTAATAAAATATACAATTAAGCTTGCACTTTACTTTTCATAAACGTGTGAATACGTTCTAATGCTTTCTCCACTTGTTCAAGAGATGTCGCATATGATAAACGAACGTTATTTGGAGCACCAAATCCTGTACCTGGTACAAGAGCTACTTTTTCCTCTTCTAATAGAGCTTTTGCCCAATCATCAACAGTTTCGTATCCTGATAAAGCTACTGCTTCTTTTACATTAGGGAATAAGTAAAATGCACCTTGTGGTTTAATGCAAGTAAAGCCAGGGATTTGAATTAATTTATCATAAATAATGTTTAATCTCTCTTCAAATGCTTGACGCATTGTTTCTACAGGTTCTTGTGAGCCTGCATATGCCGCGATTGCGCCGTATTGAGCGATTGAAGTAGGGTTTGACGTACTATGACTCGCTAAGTTCGTCATCGCTTTAATAAGCTGCTTATTTCCTGCTGCATATCCAATACGCCATCCTGTCATAGAATGAGATTTAGATACACCATTAATAATAAGTGTTTGTTCTTTTAATGCATTAGAAAGCTGGGCAACCGAAGTATATTCTGCTCCACCATAAATTAATTTCTCATAAATTTCATCTGAAACGATTAAAATATTGTGTTCTAAACATACTTCTCCAAGCTGTTGTAATTCTTCTTTGCTGTAAATCATTCCTGTTGGATTGCTCGGTGAATTAATAATAACTGCTTTCGTTTTCTCTGTAATTGCCTCACGCAGCTGCTTCGCTGTAATTTTGTATTCATTATCTTCAAGGCCTTCTACATAAACTGGCTTACCACCAGCAAGCTTTACTTGTTCCGGATAACTTACCCAGTATGGCGTAGGGATGATAACTTCATCACCTTCATCAAGTAGTACTTGGAATAATGTATATAATGCATGCTTTGCGCCGTTACATACAATAATTTCAGACGGATCATACGCAATTCCTTGATCACGAGTAAACTTCTTCACAATTTCTTGTTTTAACGCTTGTAACCCACCTGTTGGTGTATATTTCGTATGTCCTTCTAACATCGCTTTATGTGCAGCATCCATAATATGTTCTGGCGTATTAAAGTCAGGTTCTCCTGCCCCTAATCCAATTACATCATGACCTTCTGCTTTTAATGCTTGTGCCTTTGCTGTAATTTCTAAAGTTGCAGATGGTGTTAAAGCAGCTACTCGCTTTGCTAATTTCATTTGTAGTTCCCCCTACATCTATTTTTCAATGCTGTATCGTCGTAAAAACTGCCCATCTTTAAATGCAAGATAGTAATAACTATAACGATTTTCATCATCAATATATGTAACTTCCCATAATGGTATATTGTTTTCAAAGCCTAATTTTATTTTTAAAATTTCTTTAGGCTTACTTTTGTGCTCCTTACTGTCATCTCCGACTTGTTCAATCGTTCTTTGTAAAGCCTCTTTTTCAGAAATACCTTCACTCTTTTTCCTTACTATAGTTTCCCCTTTTTTCTCAGGCACCCAAACGATAAGTTGTTCTCCTTTTTCATCTGTACCTTGTACGACAGTATATGAAGATTCTCCGTTATAATAATCCACAGATTTTACTTTTACAAGCTTTGCTTTTTCTTTTGCAATTTCTACAGATTTTGCCTCTTTAGGGATTTTCTTTTCCATTGCTTTATTATAAACATACGCCCCATATATTCCGCTAGCAACGATTACGATAACGATTGCAAAGATCCACTTTTTCATTGTATCACTACGTTCTGTAAATCGTAAATACAGCTGTTTCTTTATCTTTTTCGTCTAATGCTAATCCGAACATGAGGTCCTGCTCTTTTAACGTACGATTCAAACTATCAACGATTTTATACAAGTCAGACGAATATTTAATACGCGTCGTTGATAGGACTTCGATTTTCTTATCCATGAAAAAACTCCTCCGTTACACAAAAATTTCTAATTATAGAAGAACGCAATGCGGTTACAATAAGAGTACATTCTTTACAACCCCTGCTTCATCACCCATCTATTATAGCAGGACATGTACAGCAAAAAAAGGTTTCAAGTCGAAAACCGATACATTTTGTATACAAGAAGTAAGAAAAATAAAATTCCTCCTACCCACATTTTTTACGCCTGAAGTTTACATGCACTTCAGGCGTATTTTTCCTTCCAATTTTATTCAATTGGCCGTTCCTTTAATTGTTCTAACAATTCTTCTAGAGGGCCTTCATAAAGCGGAACAGTTGGAATTGATTGTAAAAAACGTTTTCCATAGGAAGCGCTTGTCAAACGACGATCTAGTACAAACACCGTTCCGGTATCTGTACTTGTTCTAATAAGACGACCAAATCCTTGTTTGAAACGCAGTATTGCTTGCGGGAGTGCTAACTTAGCGAATACGTCCTCTCCTTGATTTTTTAACCACTCTCCTTTTGCTTCCATCATCGGTTGATGAGGAGGCGTAAAGGGAAGACGGACAATAACAAGACAACTAAGGGCATCTCCAGGTATATCTATCCCTTCCCAAAAACTACTTGTTCCTAATAAAATTGATTTATCGAACTCTTGAAACTTACGAATGAGACGACTTCTGCTCTTATTATTCACACTTTGCGTTAATAATAAATAACCTTCTAATTCCTCATCATTTTTCAAATTCGTATATGCTTCTTTCAACATTTCATACGAAGTGAACAAAACAAGCATTCTACCTTCTGTAGCTTTCGCTATTTTTGCAATATGAGCCGACACAGATTCAATATATTCTTCATTACTTGCTTGCTTAATAAAGGGCACATCCGTTGAAACCATTAATTTCATCTGTTCTTCAAAATGGAATGGTGATGGGACCTGTAATGTATTTGGAGCAAAATCATGTAAGCCTAGCTCTTCTTTTATATAGTCAAATGAATCGTTTACTGTTAGCGTTGCTGATGTGAAAATAACACTCTTTTTCTCTGTTAAAAATTCATCAGCAAATCTTTCACCAATATGAACAGGTTGCCCATATAAAACAGTTGAATGAATGGTTCCCTTCGTTTCAGTTTCCATCCATGTCACATATGAATTTTTTTCTAAAATGAGTACTTGTAAAGATTGCGCCATCTTTCTCAACAACTCAATTAAATGCATAAATTCACCTGTAACAACATGCATTTCCCATTCTAATTTACTTTGCAATATATCAACTTGCTTCTCAAGTGTAGAGAGTAATTTCCTTATATCATATACAAAGCGATTTGTTAACTCGGTAATACTATCCCATAACTTACCTTTCTCTACTTCCGTGTTATATCGATAAATGAGTGGCATATTGCTGATCCCTTGTTCCTGCTTTGTTTGTTTAAAGATGAATGCACGTAACATTTGGAATAGCTCATCCGCATCAAATTTCAATTCCTTCAAACTATGACTTACCATGCGGAAAGTAGAACGGGAGGCTTGCTCTGATTTTTTCATCATTTTATATACTTTAGAAAGTACATCATCTGTTTCTAGCGTACCAAGACGAGATAAAACTAGCTGGAAATACATACAGGAGAACTGTTCACCTAATGTTCTACTCGCTGCTTCCTCGATATGATGAGCCTCATCAAAAATAATATGTTCACATGAAGCAAACAGTGGTTCTTCACTTGAAAAATCTTGAAATAATAACGCATGATTTGTAATAACGATATCTGCAAATAATGCTCTATTCTTTGCTCGTTGATAAAAACAACGACTAAACCAGTTGCTTTGCATCCCACCCGGACTATGTACATCACTACAAATCCGGTTCCAAAGTAACTTTCCGCCCTCAGGAATATTTAATTCATCACGATCGCCCGTTTCCGTTTGCAATAACCACACTAAAATTTTTGCCTTCGTGAGCGCCATATCATAATTCTTCTCTTCTTCTTGCAAAGCATATTCAAATTTATGTAGACAAAGATAATGCTTTCTTCCTTTCAGAAGAGCTACTTCAAATGAAAATGGCATTATTTTCTGTAATAATGGAATTTCTTTTTCTAGTATTTGTTGCTGCAGTTGTACAGTTTGGGTACTTATGATGACAGGTTCTTCTTTTTTCTTTGCAAAATAAATACTTGGAAGCAAATATGCAAGAGTCTTTCCTGTTCCTGTTCCTGCTTCAATTAGTGAAAACCTAGAATCTCTTAGCGCTGTATATATTTCCTTCATCATACTCTGTTGGCTTTCTCTTTTTTCAAACTTTGGCATATTCGACTCAAGTTTATCAATTGTCTTATGCAAGAAAGCATCAAATTTAAATGCACATGTTTCACTTAAGTTTAAAGAATAATTCCGTTTTCGAAGGGCAATATTTCGATACACTTCATATCCCTCTGCTCCTTTTTTACCATGCATCATTTTCTTTAAAATATTTTCAGAAAGCACATCCGCTATATCACTTTGAAACACATCACTCAATTCATAAAGCGATTGCAAGGTGACAAGGGGTAACTTCTCAATTTCATTTAAAAATTGTAAAAACAATTCCGCTGTTGCAAGAGCATCACTATCCGCACGATGCGGTTGATCATGCTCTAATTCGTGTTGTTTAGCTAAATCACGTAATTTATAACTATCAGCCGTTGGCAAAAGAATTTGCGCCAACTCAACTGTATCAACTTTTGGACAATGTATTTCTGTATATCCAGCCTGCCTTAATTCTTCCGTTAAAAAATTCCAATCAAAGTGAACGTTATGTGCAACGAAAGCTGCACCTTGTAATAGCTCAACAACCATTGGGGCTACATCTTCAAATAACGGGGCTTGCTTAACCATACTCTCATCAATCCCTGTTAACTCTGTAATAAATGGTGGAATCTCTCTCTTCGGATTAATAAAAGATGAAAAAATCTCTAATATCTCTCCATCTTCCACTACAACAGCTGCAATTTGGGTAATTTTATCTTTCCCATCCTTCCAGGAGTTCCCTGTCGTCTCTAAATCCACAACGACATAACGCTTACTCATATATGTAACACCTCAATTTCTTACCTATCAAACAGAAAATTATATAATGTTACTATACCACGTTTTATCTCATCTTAATGAAAAGATGCACAAAAAAGGCTATCTCCATAATAGAGATAGCCTTCTTACTTATAATATCGTACCCGCTTTTTCAGCACCTAACATTTCAATAATTTGATTATCATCGTCTAATACTGCAATTTTCGGCTCTTGTTTATGAATATTTTCTTCTGCCACTAAACCGTAGCAAATAATAATAACTTTATCTCCTGGCTGTACAAGCCTTGCAGCTGCACCATTCAAACAAACAACCCCGCTACCACGTTCTCCTTTAATAACATATGTCTCTAAGCGAGCACCATTATTATTATTTACAATTTGGACTTTTTCGTTTTCTACAATATTTACTGCATCCATTAAATCTTCATCAATTGTAATACTACCTACATAATTTAAATTTGCTTCTGTTACTGTTGCGCGATGTAGCTTCGCTCTCATCATTGTGCGAAACATAGATGCTCCCCCTTATTTAACCGTTAATGTTATATTGTCAATTAATCGTACATTGTCAAATTTAACTGCAATTGCTAAAATGATTCGTCCTTCAATTTTATCCACTACTTGTAGTGAAGGATACGCATATAAATCAGCATAATCTACAGTGCCTTTCGTATATGTCTCAATATACTCCTTCACAAGAGTTGTAATGATTTCTGCATTACGTTCTCCTGTCTCAATTCTTTCTTTCGCTATACATAGACTGCGGTATAAATGAGGAGCCTCTTCACGCTCTTCTGGTGATAAATACACGTTACGAGAACTTTTGGCTAATCCATCTTCTTCCCTTACAATATCCACCGGTACGATTGTAACCGGAATATTAAAATCAGCGACAAATCCTTCAATGACAGCAACTTGCTGTGCATCTTTCATACCGAAATAAGCACGTGTTGGCAATGTAATATTAAATAGTTTCATTAGTACAATCGCAACACCAGCGAAATGACCAGGTCTTTGTTTTCCGCATAACACATCGGTACGCTTCACAACTTCTACTGTTGTCGTTTGTTCTGCTGGATACATTTCTTCTACGCTCGGATAAAATAAATAATCTACACCGTTTTCTTTTGCTACATTTTCATCTCTATCAATATCACGAGGGTATCGATCTAAATCTTCATTTGGTCCAAACTGTAGCGGATTAACAAACACGCTTAAAACTACAATTTCATTTTCTTCTCTTGCCTTACGTAATAAAGTCGCATGACCTTCATGTAAATAACCCATCGTTGGGACAAAACCAATACTTTTTCCACTTGCACGTAGTTCGTTTGTAATTTGCTGCATCTCTTGCACTGTATTTATGATTTTCATTATTGTTTTCCTCCGTATAACGCTAAACATTCTTCCTCTTTCATTGTGAATGAATGTTTTTCTTCCGGAAATTGACCTGTCTTTACTTCAGTTACGTATTGTGAAATCCCTCGCACAATCTCCTCTTGAACAGACGTATATTGCTTCACAAATTTCGGAACACGATTTACGCCATATGAGATAAGATCATGATAAACGAGTACTTGCCCATCCACTTTTTGTCCTGCTCCAATTCCAATCGTTGGAATTGTTAGTTGCTTCGAAATAAATTCTGCTAGCTGCATTGGCACACATTCTAATACAAGTGCTATCGCACCAGCTTCCTCACATCTCTTCGCATCTTCTATTAATTTTTTTGCACTTTCAGCATCTTTTCCTTGTACTTTATAGCCACCTAACACTCCTACAGATTGAGGAGTTAAGCCTAAGTGTGCCACGACAGGAATTCCCGCACTCGTCAAGTAATGAATAGTTGATATCACTTCTCCTGCACCTTCTACCTTCAGTGCATGAGCACCACTCTCTTGAACGATGCGGCGTGCATTCACCATCGTATCTTGAGGCGACACATGATACGACATAAATGGCATATCAGTTACAATAAACGTCTCTTTCGCTCCTCGGCGTACAGCTTTCGTATGATGAATCATATCCTCTACTGTTACAGGTACTGTTGAATCATAGCCGAGCACAACCATCCCAAGGGAATCTCCAACTAAAATCATATCAACTTCCGCTTCTTCTGCTAACTTAGCAGATGGATAATCATACGCCGTTAGCATTGTAATCGGCTCACCTTGCTCTTTCATTTTCAAAAAATCTGTTTTTGTTTTCAAAACTACTCCTCCTTTATACAGGAGAGAGGAGATGGCCGAAATCATATAAAAAACCCCTCTGGCCATAAAAGGGCAGAAGGGTTGTGTGTTAGTCGGCATTATTCATCCCTCTGTCCCAGTCCGTTATTGGATCAAGGCAGAATCCAAGTTATTATTTTTCGTATTGCTTCGAATCATAGTGCAGTTCGCTCTGATACTGCCCACATTCGAACTAATTATAGCAAACTCCAAAAAGGAATTACTATATTTTTTTGAAAAAATAATTTTTATTCTTATTACGGTATGTGAAATTTATAAGTGAACGATTCAATCATAGAAAGATAAACTTTTTAAATACATGGTATAACTCATAAAATAATGATGCAGGTTAATTGAGGAGATATACTTACAAAAGGAGAATTGCGAATGTCTATAAACAAATGGTTATTTCGATTCATCGGTTTTCTTGTGATACTTGTGGTAATAACAACTTTAAATTCCCTCAATGTATTTGCCTCAGTTAACAACTTGGCACAACCTATTGCGTCAGCGAAAGTGATTGAAGTTGAGCTAAACGATGATTACTTTAATCCAAACGTCATCACGATTCCAATTAACGAATCAACAACATTACTGTTAAAAAATAAAGGTAAGAGTGAGCATACCTTTACAATCAAAAAACTCGGTATTGATGTCGTCGTCGAGGCAGGAAAAGAAAAAAACATTACCGTGAAACCTAACAGTGCCGGTACATATGAATTAATATGTCGATACCATCTCCTCAAAGGAATGGAAGGTAAAGTAATCGTCAAATAAGAAGCAAACTCAACTGGACGATCTTTTAAAATAAAACTTAAATATTAAAAGATTTTATTAATATGGAAATAAAAAAGAAGTTCCAAAAGAGGAACTTCTTTTACTTAATTTCGATATCCGCAGAATGAATATGATGTACTTTTCCTTCATGGTCTTCTAGGAGCAATACACCATCCTCTGTAATTCCTTTTGCTATCCCTGTAATTGTCTCTCTCATCGTTCGAGCGTTAATTTCTTTCCCGATGCTTACAGCGTAACTTTCCCAAAGAATTTTAATGACAGAGAAACCATTTTGTAAATACTCTTCATATAATTTTTCTAGTTGTAAAAAGATTTGTTGCATAAGCTCCGCACGAACAATTGGCTTACCAGATTCAATCGCTAAAGAAGTAGCAATATGCTGAATTTCCTCATCAAAATGTTCTTGCTTTTGATTCGCATTAATACCAATACCCATAATGACAGCATTAATTTTATCAGGATCAGCTTGCATTTCTGTTAATATTCCTACAGCCTTTTTCCCTTGAATTAAAATATCATTCGGCCATTTTATTCCTACGTTTACACCTGTGCACTTTTCAATTGCTTGCGCAACGCTAACAGCGGCTAACAAAGTAAGTTGTGGTGCATGTTGAACCGGGATTGATGGGCGTAAAATAATACTCATCCAAATTCCTGTTCCTTTTGGTGAATGCCATTTTCTGCTTAAACGACCTCTACCCGCTGTTTGTTCTTCTGCCACAACAATTGTTCCTTCTTCTGCACCTTCATAAGCAAGCTTTGCTGCAATATGTTGCGTCGATTCAACGGACTCTTCAAAATACACTGTTCTACCAATATGTTTCGTTTGTAACCCTAACTGTATTTCATTCGCAGTCACTTTGTCTGGCTTACTTGCAATTCGATAACCTAATCGACGCACAGCTTCAAGTTCATATCCCTCATTCCGAAGGTCCTCCATATGTTTCCACACAGCAGTTCTTGAGCAACCAAGTTTATCACTAATCGTTTGACCAGATACAAACTCGCCATCCGCTTCCGAAAAAACTTGCAATAACTGCTTTCTTATAGTAGATTGCATTCTTGCAGCCACTCCCTTATACACTCTTTCTCATTTACTACGTTTCCTTGTACAATTGCTTCTTCAATTTTTTGAATCATTTCAGCAACCCACGGACCTGGCTTTTTATTTGCCCAGTTTAACAAATCATTCCCAGTCACATTCATCTCTTGTCGACTCTTAATTGGCAATGCTTGAAACAACGTTTGTACCCGGTTAACAGCTGTATGATCATAGCTTTCAATCATCGCTTCATATACTCTTTCTGCCATTTCAGCTATATGAATTCCCGTTTTATAAAGAAGAACTGTATCCCAATCCTTCTCCTTTCTCTTACGGATTGTTAATAAAACTGCGACGATATCTTTTATTTTTTTATTCGAAAACTTCCATTGACGTAAAAAGACAGCTGGATGTTCTTCTCCAATACAATATAAGAAAAACGCCCACGCCTCAATGTCTGCTTCAAAAGAATCCCATTTATACTGCGTAGCTTTTAACAATTTCTCTTCTGACATCTGTAAATATGGTAGATGAGAAAATAGTTTCGTTTCTACTAATTCTTTGAGAGCCTTCACACAATATGTGCCAGTTAACAGTTTTTCAAACTCCACTGTAATTCTCTCAATTGCTATATGTTCCAGCAAATGTCCATATGTTTCAATTGCTTGCTTCGTTTTCGTCTCTAAAGAAAAACCTAACGTACTTACGAACCGAATACCACGCATCATTCGCAGGGCATCTTCTTGAAACCGATCCGCAGCATTTCCCACTGTCACAATTTCTCTCTTTTGAATCGCTTCCTGTCCAGCAAATAAATCAACCATTTTTCCTTCTTCTGTCATTGCAATTGCATTCATTGTAAAATCACGACGTTTTAAATCCTCTTCTAATGAACGAACAAATTGAACACTACTAGGTCTTCGAAAGTCTTCATATTCACTCTCTGTTCGAAAAGTGGTTACCTCATAAGGCTCACCATTTTCTACGACAATTACAGTTCCATGTTCAAGACCAACAGGAACATGTCTTGGAAATATAGCCATCACTTCTTCTGGTAAAGCAGATGTCGCAATATCAATATCTCCAATCGGCCTATCGATAATAAGGTCTCTTACGCTTCCACCGACAAAGTAAGCCTCATGCCCTTGTTGCTTTAAAGTCTCAATAATAGAACTAGCTTTTTTAAATCTTTCCATTTTTGTCATCCCTTAGTACATCATAGTAAATCGTTTCATATTGTGAGACGATTTTTTCAGAGCGAAACTGCTCGTAAACACTTTCTCTTGCTCGCTCTCCCATATTACGGTGAAGTTCTTCATCCTTTAATAGCTGAATGGCTTGATCTGCCACTCCTGTTGTATCGCCAACTTCACATAAATATCCTGTATCACCATGTTGAATGACTTCTGGAATACCTCCAACCCTTGTTCCGATACAAGGTACACCACACGCCATCGCTTCTAATAAAACAAGACCAAAACTCTCCTTCTCTGATAAAAGCAACATTAAATCACTCATCGCAAGTAGTTCTGCAACATTATCTTGCTTCCCTAAGAATAAGACGCGATCTTCAATATGTAAATTTTTCACCAACTGTAAAATCGTGCAAAATTCTGGTCCATCTCCAACAAGAAGCAACTTCGCATCTACTTCTGTAACAATTTTAGCAAATGCCTGCACAACATCTTGCACACGTTTCACTTTACGGAAGTTTGAAATGTGAATGAGTATCTTTTCACTCTCACTTATACCGTATTCTTTCTTTAATTGGGTCATATCACGTTTGAAATATACACGTTCGTCTATAAAGTTATATACCGTTTGAATGTCTTTATTTGGTTTTACAAGCTCATGCGTTTCGTTAATTAATGAATGCGAGACAGCCGTCACAACATCAGATTGCTCAATACCAAAACGAATTAAATTATTTAGCGAAGGGTCGGATCCTAACACAGTAATATCTGTTCCATGCAAGGTTGTAACAATTTTAATACGCTCTCCAATCATTTGTTTTGCTAAATAAGCACAAATGGCATGTGGTATTGCGTAATGCACATGTAAAATGTCTAGGTTTTCTCTTTGTGCAACCTCTGCCATTTTACTCGCTAACGCTAAATCGTATGGTGGATATTGAAATACAGAGTATTGATTTACCGTCACTTCATGAAAATAAATGTTTGGATACACTTTATTTAACCGGAATGGTAAACCCGATGTAATAAAATGAATTTCATGCCCGCGTTCCGCTAATTGCTTTCCTAATTCTGTTCCAACAACTCCAGAACCACCTACAGAAGGATAACATGTAATACCTATTTTTAATTTCATTTACATCCCCCTATTAAATCAGCATGTAATAAAACCGGTTTCTTACTCATAAACCCTTCGGCATATAAAACTCCAACTTCTTTTCCAAACATTTTCTCACGGGCGACTACAGTTTCAACGTAACCTTCTGTTAACGGCGTTTTCACACCATCACTCCCTGTTGAAAACTGACTTTCATACGCTTCTAATGCTTCCACCTTTTGCGATACGTATTCACTAATATCTATACAAAAATTCGGTTTATGAAAACCATTAATCATATAATGATAAAAAGACTCCACACGATGTGGTGGAACCTCTGGCATATATTTGCGAATTCCCGCTGAAAAAATAGCTTCTTCCACAAGTTTTGCACAATTTGCATGATCTGGATGACGATCTTCATAATACGGCGCAAAAACTAGTTTTGGTTTATATGTACGAATTACCTTTACAATTTCACGTATATACTCTTCTTTCATATACAAACCACGGTCTGGCATCGCTAAATTTAGTCTCGTTTTTACTCCCATTATACGAGCTGCCGCCTTCGCTTCTTCTTTTCTTAACTCTATCGTTCCGTTAGAAGAAAGATCAGCTTCTGTTAAATCACAAATACCTACTTCATACCCTTGCTTCGTATATTTAGCAATGGTACCCGCCATGCCGATTTCAACATCATCGGCATGGGCACCAAACGCTAATATATGTAATCCACTCATAATTGTTCCCCTCATTTTCTTAACTTGCGGTAATCTAAATCTCCTCGCTCTAATGCGTGCATTAACATTTCAGCACTTGCCATATTCGTCGCAAGTGGAATTGCATATACATCACATAAACGAAGCAATGCATTCACATCCGGTTCATGCGGTTGTGCTGTTAATGGATCGCGGAAGAAAATTACCATGTCTAAATCATTTTTTGCAATCATTGCACCAATTTCTTGATCGCCGCCAAGAGGACCAGATTGATATCTTGTTACAACTAAGCCGGTCGCTTCCATAATACGAAGTCCTGTCGTTCCTGTTGCAAATAATTCATGTTGTTCAAAAATTGGTTTATATGCGTATGCAAACGAAACCATGTCGTCTTTCTTTTTGTCATGTGCGATTAAGGCAATTTTCATCCGTTGTCTCCCCTTTAGTCGATAATATTTTCTAAACCGTACACAAGATGATCTAGATTCATTACTGTCTCAATTGATAGTTTTACACCAGACATAAATGATGCACGATTGAATGAATCATGACGAACTGTTAACATTTGTCCGTCTCCACCAAACATTACTTCTTGGTGTGCAATAAGTCCTGGTAAACGTACACTATGAATGTGAATGCCGTCTACGTTTGCACCACGAGCCCCTTCTAGTTGCTCTACTTCATTTGGATGACCTTGCTGCTTTGATTCACGATTTTGACGAATCAATTCTACTGTTTTTACCGCTGTACCAGATGGTGCATCTAGTTTTTGATCATGATGCAATTCAATTACTTCAACATCTTGGAAGTATTTCGCTGCCATTTGTGAGAATTTCATCATAAGAACTGCACCAATTGCAAAGTTTGGAGCGATAATTGTTCCTACTGCTTTTTCTTTCGCAGTCTCAGTTAATTGTTTTAGCTCTTCTTCAGTAAATCCAGTTGTACCAATAACAGAACGAAGTCCACGCTCAACTGCTAGTGTAACGTGTTGTTTCCCAACTTCTGGCGTTGTTAAATCTAACAACACATCTGCTTCTACTTCCTCTAAACAAGTATGTAAATCTCCATAAATAGGTGTATCTAGCGCTGGCATTCCCGGTAAATCAGAGATTTTCTCTCCACCATGCTTATAATCCACTGCTGCTACTAAATTAAAATGTTCCGTTCTTTCCATAAGAAGAACTGCTTCATGTCCCATACGTCCTCTTGGTCCAGCGATAATTACTTTAATTTCTTTCATTATTCTTTCTCTCCCTCATCAATACGTGTCCAGCGATCTTTATCGCGAGTATTAAATTTATTCATTACAATGTTATGTGCTGTTTCTAAATCAATATTTAAACTATTTGCCATACAAATCATAACAAATAATACATCTCCAAGCTCTTCTTCAATACTACGTTCTGTTTCAGTTGTTTTCTTCGGTTTCTCACCATAATAATGATTCACCTCTCTTGCAAGCTCCCCCATTTCTTCCGTTAAACGAGCCATCATTGCAAGTGGACTGAAATAACCTTCTTTAAACTGACCAATATATGCATCAACTTCTTTCTGCATATCCTTCATCGTTTTCGCTTCCATACAATTCACCTCTAATCCTTCCTCTTTCATGTTAGCCAATTCATCGCGATTTGACAAATATTATTCCCCGCCAAACACCTATTTGCGACCCTTTTTGGGAAAGATTATAATAAAGTGAAACTTCTTTTGCGTTTTTGGCAAAAAATCAACCAGAACCAATCGATTTTTATAGCCTTCACTATTTTCACTAGCAACTAGAAATTACTTATCATTATGTTTTACCGTTTCAGCGGAGCAATGCCATTTACATAATTAGGGGGATTTCTATATGACATCAAATTTGAAGATTCGAAATATCATTTTTATTTTAATCGGTTCCGCTATTTTTTC
This sequence comes from Bacillus sp. FSL W8-0519, assembly GCF_038005585.1. Classification (NCBI taxonomy): domain Bacteria; kingdom Bacillati; phylum Bacillota; class Bacilli; order Caryophanales; family Bacillaceae; genus Bacillus; species Bacillus sp. FSL W8-0519. The sequence continues at coordinate 1,546,083 of NZ_JBBOTL010000001.1, read as the reverse complement.
TTTCGGTATTGTGAATATCAATATTGAAAATCACCTTGCAGAAGGTGGATTTACCGGTATTACACTATTATTGTATTTTCTATTTAAGTTTGACCCTTCTTATTCAAACTTAATTTTAAATATCCCTATATTTTTTATTGGTTGGAAGTTACTTGGAAGAGCGACATTTATATATACACTAATCGGCACCTTTAGCGTATCTTTATTTCTATGGATTTTTCAGCGTTACGAAGTTCTCAACTTACATGTAAACTTACAAAATGATATGACACTCGCAGCTTTATTTGCTGGGGCATTTATTGGTATCGGTCTTGGGATCATATTTAAATACGGCGGAACTACTGGCGGTGTAGATATTATTGCGAGACTCGCTCATAAATATGTTGGCTGGAGTATGGGGAAAACGATGTTTATGTTTGATGCTATCGTCATTATCGTCTCTATCCTTACCTATTTATCATATCGCGAGGGTATGTATACGTTAGTTGCTGTTTTTATCGGGGCGAAAGTCATTGATTTTATGCAAGAAGGAGCCTATGCAGCAAAAGGAGCAACTATTATCTCCGATAAAAACGATGAAATTGCTGCTAAAATTTTATCTGAGATGGAGCGCGGAGCGACCTTTTTAAAAGCTGTTGGATCGTATACAAAAGTGGAACGGAACGTATTGTATTGCGTTGTGGCTAAAAATGAAATCGTGAAATTAAAAAATATTATTACTTCTGTAGATCCTCATGCATTTGTTGCAGTAAGTGACGTACATGATGTAGTTGGTGAAGGTTTTACGTTGGATGAAAATAAAAACCCATTACATACATAAACACAACTAGAAAAGCTTTTTAGCTTTTCTAGTTTTTTATTACGTATTGCTTAAGTTTCTCTAAATCCTCATAAATAAGCTCCAATAAGCCCCGATTATAAAAAATGGAAGCAGGATGGAAGGTCGGAAAAATATGATATTCTTTCTCTGACCATGTAAATTCTGCACTTTGCATATCCTTTAATTTTTGAATGGGCTGTTTTAATAATTGTCCGTGCACATCTGTAATCTTTTTATCTTTTCCTGCTAAACGTTGAAGACCGATATTGCCAAGCGTGACGATAAGCTTCGGATTTATTTTCTCTAATTCATAATCTAACAACGGTGCATGGGCAACTATTTCTCCTTGATTTGGCGTTCTATTATACTTTTTTTGTATGATTTCACCATTTCGTTCTTTTTTCTCTCGCCACTTATAAGGTCTACTCCGAACAGCACTCGTAATATATACTTCTTCTCTTGTAACGTGAATACGTTCTAAAAAACCCATTAATTGTTTTCCGGCTCTCCCGCTAAACGGAATCCCATTATGAATTTCTGTTTCACCAGGCGCTTCTCCTAACAACATAAATTTCGGATTTTCAGGGCCTTGTCCACTTAAAAAACCTTCTAATTGATAAGGAGCACTACGCTCTTTCACCTGTTTTACTAAATGGTCTGGATATTTCATTTCCCCACCGCCTTTCCGCATTACTTCTATTATTTCTATTTGCAATACATTATATAATTCAATCCACAAAACAAAAAAGACTATCAAAATTGATAGTCTTTAGTCGTCGCTACGCTGCATACCAGTATAAATTAATACGAGACGTAATAATTCAAATACCGCTACGGCTGCAGCTGCTACATATGTTAATGCTGCCGCATTTAATACTTTACGAGCTTGGCCATATTCATCTGTTGATACGATTCCTAACGCTTCAATTTGTTGCATCGCACGCTTTGATGCATCAAACTCAACTGGTAATGTAACGAGTTGGAACACAACACCTGCTGCCATTAAAATGATACCTAAAAATATCATGTTGGCCATCGATGCAAAAATACCGATCATAATAAATATCCAAGAAATATTTGAACCAAAGTTCGCAACTGGCACTAACGAATGACGAATACGCATAAAGTTATAATCTTTTGCATCTTGAATTGCGTGTCCTACTTCGTGTGCTGCAACTGCTGTACCAGCAACTGAATGACCGTAATAGTTATCTGTTGATAATCGAACTGTTTTGGCAGTTGGATCATAATGGTCTGATAAATGACCTGGTGTTTCTTCTACAGCTACGTTGTATAATCCATTTTCATCTAAGATTTTCCGAGCCACTTCTGCTCCTGTCATACCTGATGTTGAATAAACTTGTGAATACTTGCTATAGGCACTACGTACTTTTGACTGTGCATACAACGGTATGATCAAAATGATCGCGAAGTAAATTAAATAAAACATCATGAACCTCCATTGAAGTTTTAATTATAGTACTTCTCATTCTATTTTCTTCTGCCACCATTGTCAATGAATAAACCTTACAATCCGAATCTTTATTTATTACATTATCTATTCTTAGAATGTACATTACTTTTTCTTTTTTCTCTCTCTCCTTTATACTTTCTCCACCCAACATAAGTTAATGTGAATAAAATAAGACCTCCAGTAATTGTCATAAACCAAATGAGAGAAGGTGCAATTTCATCTTTTTTTACTGTATGAAATATTTTTTGCAAATCTCCTTTAATGATTCCTAATTGCATTTGCCCACCTTTTGTTTTTAACATAACGTTACGAAATTCATCTAAATAAGATAAATGGGCATTTACACGCTGCACTTCATTTTCTGGCAAGGCAATCATTAAGCTTGGATAAATAATATTAAATTCATGTAAAAATGTGTTTAACGTTTGTTGAAACTGTCCCGTATCTTCTTTTTTCATCGCTTTTTCCATTTGAGAAAAGGCATCCATTACTTTTCCTTCTCTTTCCATCCAAAGTGGTTGATATTTCGATACTTGCGCATCGACAGCGAGCTGCAGGGCTAACACATTATCAATTTTAACTTGTTTCCTTACATCTTCTTCCGCGAGAGATTGTTTCGCCTTGTCGTAAGCTAAAGAAATAACTCTAACTTGATCTGGCGTTACTTCCTGCTTCTTTTCATTCCCCTTTATTACAAACTGCTCCGAGAAATGTTGCAGTACTTGTACTGCTTTTTCATCTTCATTACGCTTCACTAATTGTAATGAGTCATCTAACAACCCTGTTAGTTCACTCCACTCCTCAGCATATATACGTAACGGAAACATGATAATTAGAAATGCAATCAGTCCAATTAATGTTCTCTTCATCACGGTCCCCCCTATAACTACTAGTACAAAATATGTTAATGTGGACAAGAATAGAACAGAACTGGACCGAAAAATATATTATCGTTTTACAAACAAAAAAAATTCTCTTTAAACAGAGAATTTTTCTTTTGAAATCCTTTTCTTTTTTACGAAATATTTATACAAGCTATAACAAATTATGCTACCACATAAAATAAATAATAAAATAGCACACGCTGCATGCATAAAAAACTCTTCTGGTAACATTAATATAATCGGATCCTTCTCAGGATCAAAAACCCAATAATCATTACTGAATAAAAGCTTATGGAATATCACAAAACTCTTTTCAAAATTAATAACAATCGGTAACATTAACGCTATTGGAAAAATGATTGTTAAAATAGATCCATGTAGTAAAAACTTTTCATTTTTCTTTTTTAACAAATACATGCCGCCTACTATTGCAATTATAATTGTCGCATACATTACATATTGAATCTTTACTAAAATGTTTTTCACATCTACAAAATGAACACGGCCATTTGTAGACATATCTAGTGTTGGCAAATGTAATGCTCCGTCATAAAATGGCGATAAATATGTGATAAGCACATCATAATTTCTTTTAATATCATCCTTCGTCATATCTGCTAAATCTGGAATGTTCAAAAAATCAATTTCAAAATAATATAGCCATTTTCCATATACAACCGCCGTTGTTGCGAGTGCAAATATAGAAAATGCTATGCTATATGAAACAATTATCGTAATCAATCGATCCAATATTTTTGTACCACTCGTATTTTTCTTCATTTTCTCCCCCTACATATTCTAACTATCATAAAGAAAACTGTTTTCGATTCTCACGTAAGCAAAAATAATATGTCATACAAAGCACAGCAATGCTTAACCAGAACGTAAAATAACCAATTTCTCCTACAAACAAATGCATAATTCCGTATCTCGGCATTTGCCAGAACAAATAATCAATTGCATCATTATGTAATGTCCATATAGCGGCTACCGCAAAATGCCATTTTTTTATACGGTAAAACGGTGCATATAGCACTGCTTGTACTGCCATCGCAAAATGCGAAAGCATTAACATATACCCGATAAGGCCAATAGGACCTTTTACATAAATCATAACCCCATTTACAACAACAGCCCATATACCATATTTTATTAAAGTAACAATCGCTAGCGCCTCTATTAATCCCCAATTTCTCTTTATTAAAAAAGCGATTAAAACAAAGACAAAAAAAAGACTTGCCATAGGACTATCGGGTACAAACGGCCAAAATATAGGTAAAGTTTCTTTTAATTGATTTCCATACCATATGAATCCGTATATTGTACCTAATATGTTAACAACTAATAAAAATAATAATACGGAGCGTTGCCTTAACATTGCATACAAGTAAACCAAGCTGTATGTCCAACACCTTTCATTCTTTCATCAAACTCTACTCTATTATATAGTAAACTTTCTATCATCAAAATAAAAAGCTGACTACAAATTTTGTAGTCAGCTTTTTATTATTTTTTATTATACTTTGCAACGAATTCCGAAAGCTTCTTCAGTTCCTCATCTGTACCTTTAAATACACCTTTAGGCATGGAACCTTTTCCCTCTTTCGCAATTTTAGCAATTTCTTCTGGCTTCAAAGTTAAATTTTGCAGTGCTGGTGCTGCTGCGCCGCCCTGTAAATTGTCACCGTGACATGTTAAACAAGTATTTTTTTGCATTAATTTATAACCGTCATCATTTTTATCAACTGGTGCTGTTTTTACAATTGCTCCTTGTTTTTTTGCAGCTTCCCAGTCGTGGTGTGCTACAGATTCCCAAGTTAAAAAGATAATCGATGCAACTGCTAAAAGCATAAATCCCGTTGCTACAGGACGCTTCAATGGGCGTCTTTCTGGACCTCGATCAAGAAATGGAGCTAACAGTAATGCGCCAAACGCAATCCCTGGCATAATGAACGCTCCAATTACAGTAAATGAGCCAGAAGCATAAGAATACTTTAATAACTGATACAAGAATAAGAAATACCAATCTGGAAGTGGTATATACCCAGCATCAGTTGGATCCGCCATTCTTTCAAGCGGTGACGGATGCGCCACTGTTAAACATAAATAACCGATTAAAAAAACTGCACCAACCATCCATTCTTTTAACAAGAAGTTCGGCCAAAATGCTTCTGTTTTCCCTGGGTATTCCGAATAGTCTTTTGGAATATTTGGTTTCCGAGCTACCGGTACCCGAGAATCTCCTACAAACTTCATCCCTTTGCCGCGATGCATAATCTCCCTCCTTTAGTTCTTTCCCCTTTAATTTAGCAATCTCTTATAGCGGACCGGAAATACCTTGTTTGCGAATCATGATGAAGTGGAAGGCCATTAAACCTAGAAGTGCTGCTGGTAAGAAGAAGACGTGAATAGCAAAGAAGCGAGTTAATGTTTGAGCGCCAACAATTTCGGAATGACCAGCGAGTAATGTTTTAATGTAAGGACCAATAAGCGGCGTTTGCTCTGCAATTTGAATCCCTACTTTCGTAGCAAATAACGCTTTCATATCCCACGGTAATAAATATCCGGTAAAACCAAGACCTAACATAACAAAGAAAATAAGAACACCAACAATCCAGTTTAGCTCACGAGGCTTTTTATACGCACCCTGGAAGAAAACTCTAAGTGTATGTAAAAACATCATTACAATTACGAGACTAGCACCCCAGTGGTGCATACCACGAACAATTTGCCCATATGCAACTTCATTTTGCAAATAATAGACCGATTCCCAAGCATTTTTAATATCAGGCACATAATACATCGTCAAAAACATTCCAGATAAAATTTGAATTACAGTAACGAAAAAGGTAAGTCCGCCAAAGCAATAAACGAATGCAGAAAAGTGATGTGCCGGGTTTACATGTTCAGGTACTTCATGATCAGCGATATCACGCCATATTGGTGTAATATCTAACCTTTCATCTACCCAATCATAAATTTTATTTAGCATCTACTTTGCACCCCCTCTTGGCTTCGCTTTTCCTAAGTACAGCGTTCCATCTTTCACTTTAGATTCGTATACATCAAGTGGAGCAAGGGGCGGCGTGCCTTTAATGTTTATCCCGTCTTTTGTGTAACGGCCCCCGTGACATGGACAAAAGAATTGATTCGGATGTGCTTTGTCCGAATTCCAGTTCACTGTACATCCTAAATGTTTACATACTGGAGAGAATGCAACAATGTCTCCGCTTTCATCTTTATGAACCCAAGCTGATTTTGGCTCTTCGGACTTGTACCAACCATCAACCTGCTTCACCTTAAAGTCGAAACGTTTCGGCTCTGTTGTAATATCCTTTACTTGTGCAACAGCAACCATATCCGTTCCCGCTTCTTTTCTTAACACCGGATCAAGCGCAAATCGCGTCATCGGCATTAAAATACCCGCTGCCATAAAGCCTCCTACCCCTGTAAGGGTGTAATTTAAAAACTGTCTTCTTGACACACGATGTTCTTTCTCGCTCACGAAAATTTCCCCCCTCTATCAGAAATTGTCCCCTCGTGATAAATTATATAAAAAATAAAAACTAGGACACTATCATGATATAATACGCTCATGCACAGGTCAATATCATACTACTCATAATAATAAGAACTTTCTGTTTATTATTATTTTCCCCATTTTTCTTCTAACATTACCATTATATTTTTTATATGTGCATGAATCACTTCTCTTTTCGCTTGATCACTAAATTGTTCTAACGCTAATGAAGGAAACCAAAATAAATCTCCCTGCAATTCTTGCATATCTTCTTTCCATGAAAAATCACTTGTAACATAAGCAATATGCTTAAAACCTTGCTTTTTCAAATGATTTGTCCATTCTTGCAAACGACCTTTTTCGTTTTTTTGACTTTCTACTAGATACGTAAATGCAGGTAATAAAAGCACTCTTCCTTTATATTCTCTTTCTAGCTCCATACTCAACAATTCGATAAATTCCCCTTGTTCTACTACCATTTTCATTTCTTTCGCTGCTGAAATTGATAAAAGTGGTATAACACCCGTATCTACATATTCTCTTGCTTGCTCAAACTGTTCCACATCTTTTACAATCCATTTCAAATGTCTTCCCTCCCCCGTCTATAAATGACAGAACTTTCACTTTATATATATTAAACCATACTAAAAGAGGTAAAAAAAGAAAAACTACCTATATTAAGGTAGTTTTTCTTGAAAAAGTCTGAAATTTGTAAAATTTTATGAATCCAAATGAATTCTATAACATCTTTAACTCCGCTGTTAACCTATGAAACGCTTCCTTATCTTGCTTATCCAGCGCTTCATCAATTTGTTTCAAAAGACGTTCTCTTCTAAAAGAAAATACACTTTCTTCTAAAAACCTTTCTGCAAGTAAACGATCTTTTTCATTTACTTCAATGTGCTTTGGTAAATATGGGTTTTCTTCTAATACAGCTACGTAATTGGCATTTTGAAACGATGATTTAAAATTGAGTTGAATATAAATATCCTCATCTCGATTTAAACGAATATCATGAAACGATTTTTCAGCATCTGTTGTCATAACATTTTGTTTAAAAAAGTGAAACGGTGTGTCTTTTACACAATTCGCGGACATTACTAAGCCACGCGGACAATATTTTGCATGCTCTACGAAGTGGACTTTATGCATCAATTGGTCGTGACTCATTAAATAATTCAAAATCCATACACATTCACGCTGTTTCAGTTGGTAATTATTCAAAAACCATTTTACAAAATCCTTCTTCTCGTTTACAGAAACAGGGGTATTCATAGCAATTAAGTCCCTCCTCTGTCTTTCTCTTTTCTTTTTAGATTCAAGAAGCGGTATTCAGTTTCCTTCCAACTTATGAAAAATCCTCTAAATTATATAACAATTCTTCAATATGAATTTGTGTCGGGTCTAGTTGTATTAACTGAGTAAATACTTCTTTCGCCTCTTTTCGCATACCTTCTTCCAATAAGAAATAACCGTACTCTTCCAAGAAGTCTGGATGATTCTTAAAAGAAGTATATGCACTTTCATAGTGTTTTAATGCATCAGAATACATTTCTAATTGTTTTTTTGCAAACGCAAGATCCCAAAGTAGTTGTGTATCTGGTTCTCCGCTATCGATAGCACGCTCTACAACGGCAATTAGCTCTTCATACTTTTCTTGTTCCTTTAAGATATATGCATATTTTAATGTTGCACCTAAATGTCCTGGATCTAACTCAAGCGCTTTTTGAAGCACTTCCTCTGCTTCCGCTATTTTCCCTAATTTCGCTGCAATGTTCGCTAATTCTACATAGAATGGTACAGAAAGTTCATCTACTTTAATTCCTTCATGAAGTGTTTCATAGCTTTCTTGAAGCATTCCTTCTTTTTCATAGCTTTTCGCTAAATACATGTAAAGAGATGCATACTCAGGATCTAATTCTTTCAGTTCTTGCCAAGCACCAATTGCTCTTTGGTATTCTTCACCTTGGTATAACGTGAATGCATATCCAAATAATGAGTGAATATCTTTTTGTTCCTCTAAACCTGCTTCGTAGTAAGAAATCGCCTCTTCCCAATTTCCAATGGCACTTAACGTTTCTCCAAGGCGCAGTGCAATGACAACACCACCCATTACTTTATGCTCCGCTAATAGCGACTCATAATAAGTAATTGCCTTTTGTTCTTCACCTTTACTACTATATAACTCTGCTAATCCAAACGTAATGACAGGCTCGTCAGGCATCATTTCTTTCGCCTTTAATAGTTTTTGTTCTGCTACATCATCGAAACCTTGCATTTGGAATAAATCCGCTACAAGTAATAACGATTGAACATATAAATCATCATTTTCCGGAATATCATGAAGTACTTCAATCGCTTCATCTTCTTTATCTAGATCAATATATAATTCTGCTAAAAATACAGTGAATTCACTTTCCTCTGGATACAATAAACGCAAATCTTCTGTAATAGCTAACGCTTCATCCGTAAATCCAAGAGTATGATAATAGCGAGCAATATCATACTTCTCTTCATCATTCGCAATTTTTAATTGCTCTTTTAATAATTGTAATCCTTTTTCCGCTTCACCATTTTCAATATATGAAACAGCTTGTTCAAACTTTTGCATAAACGTCTCCTTTAATTCTAAAAAATATTCTTTTCTGTTCATTTACCCTGCTATTAACGGGCAGTAAGACCCCACCTCAAAATTCAGCTAGGGCAAAGAAGTTAGTTTTGGGGGCAACTGCCCGTAAAAGCCCGATTGGTGTGGGCTAATAATCAGCGGGGGATAAACATCCCCCCCATTGATTAAAGTTTCACTTTATCATAAGCAACTCATTGTTAGAACGCAACCTTTAGAATGAGCATGCTTCTTCTTACAGAGTAGTTAATTGTTCAAAGGTTCGGATATGATACCGATACCTTCTTATCTTCTTCTATTGTACCGCTTTCTTTTATGACCGTGCAAATAACTTCTCCCACTAATTATCGAGCCATACCAATCTTGATTTACAGAACAACTTAATTACTAAACTTCAACTTTTTTAATGCGATAAAAAAGACTCCTCTAATAGGAGCCTTCACAATCTCTTAAGAATATGTTTCCTCTTTCTGTACTTGCTCATTTACAAGTTCTTTCAGTAACTCTATAATTTCATCATTTTCTTCTTTCAAACCGACAGTAATACGAATGCCATCATCGATACCAAATGCAGCACCAGAACGAACAATATATCCTTTTTTCATTAATCGTTCAAAAGCTTCATTACCAGGAATACCGAGTTTTAAGAAAATGAAATTTGTTTGAGATGGATAATAGAATACGTTATATTCCTTACAAAATGCGTAATATTGATGTAATCCTTCTTCATTCTTTTTCACACATTCTTGTAAAAATGCTTGATCTTCTAATGCAGCAAGTGCTACAGATTGCGCTACAGTCGATGTATTAAATGGTAACCTCGCTACTTCTAGCTGCCCGATTAACTCCGTATTACCAACTGCATATCCGATACGGAAAGCAGCTAGACCATATGCTTTTGAAAACGTACGCAATACCATAAGATTTTCATACTTTTCAAGAAGTGGTAATGTTTGCGGATAGTCTTCTGCTCCCGCATATTCATAATATGCTTCGTCCATAATAACAAGCGCTGACTTAGGAACTGATTCTAAAAATGAAAGTAATTTTTGTTTTTCTACATATGTACCTGTCGGATTATTCGGGTTACAAATCCATACAATCTTCGTTTGATCATCTACTTGCTGTAACATCGCATCTAAATCGTGAACGCCATCTTTAAGTGGTACTTCACGAACTTCTGCTCCTTCAATAACAGCATGGTGATGGTATTGTGAGAATGTTGGATTCGCCATTACAACATTTGTTCCTTCGTGTAGTAACGCACGACTAATCATTTGAATAACTTCATCTAATCCACTACCAAATAACAGTTGTTCCGTTTTAACACCTAAATGTTTTGCTACTTGTGTCCGAAGTTCAAAGGCATGTCCATCTGGATAAAGAGCGTATTGACTCGCTACAGAAGTTAATGCTTCTGTTACGCGTGCTGAGCACCCGAATGGATTTTCGTTCGATGCTAATTTCACAATTTTTGATAACCCATATTCCCTTTTTACTTCTTCAATATTTTTCCCAGGCACATATGCTCTCAAAGTTAACAATTGCTCTTTCACTCTCATTTTTCTTCCCCCAGTCATTTTATTCAATTCGATTACAATACGGTTATACTCCCTTACTATAATCGTTTATCATAACTGTCACTATTACGAAAATACTTCTAAATAGGCTCTCCATAGCTGTTATCTACTTCTTATACCCATATCCTTTTGAAATGCCTCTAACGCAATATGAACAGTCTCATCAGGAATAGATACGACATTCACTACCCCATATTCCTGCATAAGTACCATATGAATTGTTCCTGCATTCGCTTTCTTATCTTGTTTCATCAACCCGACGAGGCGTTCTACACTTAAATCACTTGGCATTTTTGGATAGCCGTACTTCAAGAACCACTGCTTCATCTCTTCATAAGCAAGATTAACCTTATACACCTGCTCACTTAAGAATATAGCAAATAACATTCCAACCGCTACTCCGTCACCGTGAGTAATATTTCCATATCCTAGTTCTTTTTCTAGAGCATGGCCTAACGTATGTCCAAAGTTCAAATGAGCACGTACACCTTTTTCTGTTTCATCTTGCGCTACAATGTTTGCCTTTACAGGAATTGCCTTCGTTAATATGTGGATTAATTTCTCATCACGAAGATCTGCTAATGTTTGCACTTCTTCTTTTAGCCAATGATATAGCTTTACATCACCAATTAGAGCATGTTTTATCACTTCTGCATAACCCGAGCGCCACTCTTTTTCAGGAAGAGACTGTAAAAACGGCGTATGATATACAACTGCTTCCGGTTGATGGAATGCACCTATCATATTTTTACCTAACGGATGATTGATTGCTACTTTCCCACCTACCGCGCTATCGTGAGCTAATAAAGTCGTCGGAACTTGAACAAAGCGAATTCCACGCATAAATGACGCAGCAACAAAACCAGCTAAGTCTCCAATCATCCCGCCTCCAAGTGCGATAATTAAAGAATTTCTATCTAATTTATTTTCAAGAGCTGACGTATGAGCCGCATAGAAATTTTCAAAGGACTTCTCTTTTTCACCACTCGGTACAACGAATGAAAATACTTTTTGATCTATTTGCAACGCATCTACAACTGTCTGTAAATGTAAAGGTGCAACAGCCTCATCTGAAATAATCATAATGTTTGATACAGATGGCTGCATGTTTTGAACGATTGTTGTCAAATGTGACAACGATTCTTTTCCTACATATACATCATATTCTTTTGATTTCGTTTGAATATGTATGTTTCCCATTAAAATCCCCTCGCATATTCATTATGTTTCTCAATATTTTCACGAATAAGGTCCATACGATCTAATCCAAATTGTTCTATTAAAGCTGTCGCTAATTCCCAAGCTACAACCGCTTCCGCAACGACACTAGCTGCTGGAACAGCACAACTATCTGAACGTTCAATACTTGCTGTAAAAGGCTCTTTCGTATCAATATCGACACTTTGAAGAGGTTTATATAGTGTAGGTATCGGTTTCATCACTCCGCGCACAACAATTGGCATTCCAGTCGTCATACCGCCTTCTAAACCACCCGCGTTATTTGTTCTTCTTGTATATCCATGCTCTTCATCCCACAAAATTTCATCATGAACTTCGCTACCCGGTCTATGTGCTGCTTCAAAACCAATTCCAATCTCGACCCCTTTAAAGGCATTAATGCTCATTATTGCGGCTGCTAATTTTGCATCTAGTTTTCGATCATAATGCACATAGCTGCCTACTCCAATCGGCATTCCTTCCACAATTACTTCCACGATGCCACCGATTGAATCACCATTTGATTTCGCATCATCAATTGCTTTTATCATTTGATTACCAGCTTCTTCATCTAAACAGCGTACAGGTGATGCTTCTGTAATACTTTTTAATTCTTCAATTGAACGATACGTAGTCTCTTTAGCCTGTACACCGCCAATTTCAATTACATGGCCTGCTACTGCAATACCAAGTTCCGCTAACACTTTTTTTGCAACCGCACCAGCAGCAACACGTACTGTCGTTTCGCGTGCCGAAGAGCGTTCCAGTACATTTCTCATATCTCTATGACCATATTTAATCGCACCATTTAAATCAGCATGTCCAGGTCTTGGTTTTGTTACTTTCCTTTTCATTTCTTTTTCTTCTTGTTCCGTTAACGGCTCTGCACCCATAATTTTTGTCCAATGTGCAAAATCACGGTTTTCAACAACAAGTGCAATTGGAGAACCTAATGTCTCTCCATGTCTAACACCACTTACAATTTGCACTTGATCTGTTTCAATTTGCATGCGTCTACCACGCCCATATCCCTTTTGCCTTCTAGCTAACTCTTCATTTATATCATCCGCTACTAATGGTAGTCCGGCTGGAACACCTTCTATAATCGTTGTAAGTTGTGGACCATGAGATTCACCAGCTGTAATATATCGCATACGTTATTCCTCTTTTCGTATATGTATTTATCTCGCTATATTAAGCAATAATTTTATCTTTCATTACTCTAAAAATATGAAAGAGTTATTCATACATCAGCCATTCGCTTATTCTCCGATAGGCCTTTACTTTACATATCAATATATCATAACAGCTCTAACTTCGTAACTAATAGAAATAAAAAAAGTGCAAGAAGAATACCCCTATTCTCCTTGCACTTTCTACTATTATCACAGTGATTAAAGCGTTTACAAATTATTTCAAAATAATTAGTAAATCCATTCATTCATTAATTTTGAGTAGTCAACTAATTCTTCTTCCTTAAAGAAAATACCAATCTCGCGCTCTGCACTTTCTAACGAATCAGAACCATGGATAATATTTTTGGCAACAGTTACACCGAAATCTCCACGAATTGTTCCAGGAGCTGCTTCATGTGGTCTTGTTTTACCCATCATGTTACGAGCTGTATCTACTACACCTTCACCTTGCCATACCATTGCGAATACAGGACCAGATGTAATAAAGTCTACTAATTCACCAAAGAAAGGTTTTTCTGTGTGCTCAGCATAGTGTTGTCCAGCGATTTCTGGAGTGACTTGCATTAATTTTGCACCAACTAATTGAAAGCCCTTCTTCTCAAAACGAGCTACAATTTCCCCAATGAAGGCACGTTGTACACCGTCTGGTTTAACCATTAGAAATGTTTTTTCCATAAAAAATCTCTCCACTTCTGAATTATGTATGTAATTGTATATCCCCACACACATATTAACACCCTTATCACAATTGTGCAATAGTTTTGAAATAGAGAGATTATTTTATTTTTTAGAAAAAACACTAAAATTTTCGTTTTCCAATATACTTTGCTACATTTTGTAATGCATACTTTGCTTGTCCACGTGGGAGTGGTTTTATCATTTCTAATGCTTTATGTAAATAACGTTCACTAAACGCAAATGCTTTATCAATAGCAGCACTATTCTTTACAGCTTCAATAATTTCTTTCATTTCGTCCGCTGTTGTATTTTCATGTACAGATCTGATTTTCTTACAAAGGATTGGATCTTCCATAGCATATAAGGCAGGAAGCGTAATGTTTCCTTGCAATAAATCGCCCCCAGCAGGTTTTCCAAGTTTCTCTTCTGTAGAAACGAAGTCTAAAATGTCATCAATAATTTGATACGACATCCCTACGAAATAGCCATACCAAAACAGACGGCTTACCGTATCACGATTAGCGCCAGCAGCAATCGCTCCTAGTTGGCAACTTGCAGCAATTAATAAAGCGGTTTTTCGCTTTATTCTTCTTAAATATGTTCTTAAATTTTGGTCATAGTTATACTTATCTTTAATTTGTTCGATTTCACCTTTACAAACTTCTAAAATGGTATGCGATAGCGCCTGATGCGCCTCTGGAATTTCAATATTCGTTATACATTCAAGAGACTTAGCGAATAAATAGTCCCCTGTATACATTGCAATACGATCTCCCCATTTCGCATTCACAGTTGCACTACCACGTCGTAAAAACGCAGCATCAATAACATCATCGTGAACAAGAGAAGCCATATGAATAAGTTCTAACGCAACAGCTACATGCTTAATTGCATCTAACTTATAATCTCCAAATTTCCCCGCAAGCAACACAAATACAGGACGAATTCGCTTCCCACCAGCTTCAATAAGTTGTAATGCCGCCTCTTCTACTAATGGCTGTTCAGAAGCAACTGTCTTTTTTAATTCTTTTTCTATCACATTAATATCCGATCGTAAAAAAGAGTACATAAGTTGTAACTTCATATTGTTCACCTTAACCTAAAACTTCTTTTTTCTATTTTGATTCTGGTTTCATGCCTAAATGCATCGCTGCTACCCCAAAAGTAAATGGCTTCACTTGCACACGTTCAAGTCCAGCTTTTTCGAACATATTAGCCAATTCTTTCATACCTGGGAATGTACTAGCAGATTCTTGTAGCCATGAATATTCTTTATAACTTTTCGCAAATAACTTTCCAAATAACGGCATGATATATTTAAAGTATAAAATATAACCTTGTCGAAAACCAATCATTGTTGGTTGAGATGTTTCTAAACAAATTACTTTTCCACCTGGTTTTACTACACGCGTCATTTCTTTTAATACGTGCATATAATCCGGTACATTACGTAAACCAAATCCAATCGTTACATAATCAAACGTGTTATCTTCAAATGGAAGTTCCATTGCATTCCCGTGCAGAAGTTCTACTTGTTTTAATTGTAACGCCTCTACCTTTTGCTTACCAACAGATAACATATTTTCGCTGAAGTCTAAACCAACAACCTTGCCCTGTTCACCCACCGCTCCAGCTAGCGCAATTGTCCAGTCCGCTGTTCCGCAACATACATCAAGCGCTTTACTACCTGGTTTTACATCCATAATGCGCATCGTCTCTTTGCGCCACGCTTTATGTCTTTGAAAACTAATTACAGAATTCATCACATCGTATTTATCAGAGATTTTCTCAAATACATCATGTACTCTTTCTTCTTTTGATTGTTGCATGCTCGTACCTTCTTCCAATGTAAAATTGCTTATGTCTTCGATGTATCTCTTAACACAGAGTTTATTTCGCTTATATCTGTGTGATTTTCTAAAAATTGATTTTCTTTCTTCCTAAGTTTCATCATCCATCCATTCATAACTGTTTCTGCATCTGCTTTATCGTTCACAATCCCTTGAACAGCTTGAAAAACAGGTGAATGTTGTTTATTAACATGTAGTTCACATTCTTTTTGGAGACGATTTTTCCCTAGTACATATGTTATAAACGGCTTCCAATGCACTAAATGAAAATGATCACATGTTTTTTGCAACAGTGCAGACTCAATCATTACTACACTCTCCATTATGTCATCCACCGTTTTATGCGCTTTTTGATATAACATTATTTTGTGTTCATTAATTTCTTTAATTCCTTCAGCAAGCGCACGAATTAAAACAATATCACGATTCATAGACAATAAGTAATAATATAACCCGCTATAGTAATCACCAGCAAGCACTGTTAACTGGCGACGCTTATGCGATTCATTCGCTTCTTCCCCTGCTTTATTTGATACTCTTTCATGTGTATCAAGCGCAATTTGCACAAGCATAATCGTCACTACATAATGCTCAATTTGTTCTATATGTAAATTTGCACCTTTTAAAGCACCATATAACAATGCGATTTTCTCTTCATCAATAAATGGTTCTTCAATATAGTTTATAAAATAAGGATGGCGTAATTTCACCATCAATTTCTCTCTTATACCCGCATACCCTCCGTAGATGTCACACACAAAAATCACCCTTGTTTTCTAATTCATAAAACTTATTATAACACATACACTCTATTTTCTATAACCAAAACTTGGCTACTCTTTCCAAACTTCTACCGAACTACATAACATCTTCTATTCTTTTAAGTAATCTTTCTATTCTCACTCTGCCTCGCTAAAACTATATCATTTATTTACAAAAAAAAAAAAGAAAAGCAGTTTCCCACTTTTCTTTACTTCGTTTTAATAAAAGATAAAATTTCACTACGTGCTGCAGCATCATTTTCTAGCACACCACGTACTGCTGTTGTTACTGTTTTTGCACCTGGCTTTTTCACACCGCGCATCGTCATACACATATGTTCCGCTTCTACTACTACCATTACACCATGCGGCTCTAGTACTTCCATAATAGAGTTCGCTACTGTTGATGTAATACGTTCTTGCAGTTGTGGACGACGTGCAATTGTATCTACAGTACGAGCTAATTTACTTAACCCTGTCACTTTTCCGCCTTGCGGAATATATGCAACGTGAGCAACTCCATAGAATGGAACTAAATGATGCTCACACATCGAATAAAACGGTATATCTTTTACTAGTACAAGCTCCTCATGATCTTCTCCGAACACTTTGTGTAAATGTTCTTTCGGATCTTCATGCATACCTGAGAACACTTCTGCGTACATTTTTGCAACACGCTTTGGTGTATCAAGTACTCCCTCTCGATTAGGATCATCTCCAATTGCCTCTAAAATAAGGCGTACTGCATGTTCAATTTGTTCTAAATTAACTTTTGCCATCCGCTAGCCCTCCCGAAAACCTAAAAGTGATACGAACACATTCTAGCATATTTATGTTTTTAAAAGCAAAAAGAAGAGTTTCCAAAAAGGAAACTCTTCTTCCCTGTTAATATGTAAGGATTATTTAACCGCATCTTTTAACGCTTTACCAGGTTTGAATGCAGGTACTTTACTTGCAGCGATTTCAATCTCCTCACCTGTTTGTGGGTTACGACCTTTACGAGCCGCACGCTCACGAACTTCGAAGTTACCGAATCCGATCAGTTGTACTTTATCACCTTGTTTTAAAGCTTCTAAGATAGAATCAAAAACAGCGTCTACTGCTTTTGTTGCGTCCTTTTTAGAAAGGGAACTTGCTTCTGCAACAGCATTGATTAAATCTGTCTTGTTCATGCCATTCACCTCCTCCCAAAGATAAGACTGTATAATGATCATAAAATGAGTCTTACTTTCATTTGTAGGCAATTTTTGCAAATTCTATACTACAAAGATGTAGATAAATCATTATCAACGCCTATATTATACGATTCTCCTTTATAATTCAATATTTTTAAGGAAATTGTTACTCTTAAAATGTGAAAATCTGATGAAACTTGACAATTTACAACAATATATTAGATAATAGCTGTTTATTTTCCTATTCTATATGCGAAAATTAAAAAATCCCTCTACGATGAGAGGGATTTTTTCTTATAATATAATCGCAATTAATCCGCCAGATCCTTCATTAATAATTCTTTCTAGCGTTTCTTTTAATTTATATCTCGCATTTTCTGGCATTAAAGATAGTTTCGCTTGAATGCCTTCCCGAACAATAGAACTCAGTGAACGTCCAAATATATCAGAATTCCAAATTGATAATGGATCATCTTCAAAATCTTGCATTAAGTAACGAACTAGTTCTTCACTTTGTTTTTCCGTACCAATGATTGGCTCAAACGTAGACTCCACA
The DNA here is from genome assembly GCF_038005585.1 of Bacillus sp. FSL W8-0519. Lineage (NCBI taxonomy): Bacteria > Bacillati > Bacillota > Bacilli > Caryophanales > Bacillaceae > Bacillus > Bacillus sp. FSL W8-0519. Next base: position 1,527,745 of record NZ_JBBOTL010000001.1, on the reverse strand, counting down.
TCTACTTTAATCATATGAATAGATGGAGCTACAGCTTTTAATTTCACACCAAATCTTGAACCGTGACGAATAATTTCTGGTTCATCTAAACTCATGTCAGCTAACGCAGGCGCCGCTACACCATATCCTGTTTGTTTGACCATACGCAGAGCATCCGCCACTTGATCGTATTCTATTTTCGCATGAGATAAATCGAGCATAAGCTTCAATAAATGATCTTTCCCTCGAATTTCTACTCCTACTACTTCTTTTAAAATTTGATCATATAATTCATCTGGTGCATATAAATCAATCTCTGCTACGCCTTGCCCCATATCAATGCCAGCTAGGCTCGCTCGATCAATAAATTCATACTGACTAAACTGCCATACGACACGGTCTACATCACGAAGACGTTTTATATCCTTCACAGTCTCTTGAACGGCTTCTTGATAACTTTGGCGTAACCAATGCCCTTCATTTAGTACCATTACCCAGCTCGGAAGGTTCACATTCACTTCTAAAACAGGGAACTCGAATAACGCCTCTCGAAGTACATTGTATACATCTGTTTCCCTTAAACTTTCAACACTCATCGCAATGACTGGGATATCATATTCTTCAGATAAGCTTTGGCGCAATTGCTCTGTATCTGGATGATACGGCTGTACAGTGTTAATGATCATAATGAAAGGTTTTCCAACTTCTTTTAGCTCATTTACGACGCGTTCTTCTGCCTCTATATAATCTCTTCTTGGAATTTCACCAATCGTTCCATCTGTTGTAATGACAACACCAATTGTTGAATGTTCTTGAATTACTTTACGTGTTCCGATTTCTGCAGCTTCATGGAATGGAATAGGCTCTTCATACCAAGGAGTATTAATCATGCGCGGGCCATTCTCATCTTCATAACCTTTTGCTCCTGGAACAGTATATCCGACGCAATCTACTAATCGAATATTCACTTCAAGACCTTCATCTACTTCGATAGAAACCGCTTGGTTTGGAACAAATTTCGGTTCCGTCGTCATAATTGTACGACCAGCAGCACTTTGAGGTAGTTCATCCTGCGCTCTTTGACGGTCAGACTCATTTTCAATATTAGGAATAACTACAAGTTCCATAAATTTTTTAATGAATGTTGATTTCCCTGTTCGAACAGCTCCTACAACTCCAAAATAAATATCACCGCCTGTGCGTTCCGCAATATCTTTAAAAATATCTACCTTTTCCAAGTGATTCCCTCCCTCAATATTTTTGGGAATAATTCCACGTTTATAGTCAACTAATACCTTCTCTAACGTTGCCTATAATATCTGATATAATATAATGGTATTCTAGAAGTTCGGACAATATATCATATAATTTTGTCCAATTTCATATGACTATTAAAAAAATACCTTTTGTTTGCATCGCAAGTTGTGTAACATAAAAAACCTTTCTTCTAGAACTTATTCACTAAAAGAAAGGTTCATGACTTATGATTTTAAAAAAATTGGTTCTCCATTCTTTACCGTATACGGTAAAGAATACGCAGGTACAAACGGAGAATCTTTCGAAAGTATATTTCGAATATCTTCCCCCTCCTTAAATTGCCCTTCATTTTTTTTCAACGCTTCATATAAGTCGATTCTATAATCAACATAAATTTCTCCCTTCTCATTAATTACAAAAGGAAGGCCTTTACCAGAATATGGACTTGTCACTTGCGGTACATCTTTATATCCAAGTTTTTTGAAATCTAATTCATACACACCATCTGAAATTACCTTTTTAAAAGGTGGATATTGATGTTCATCTCGATACATCCTCAGCTTTAATGATAATTGCTGAATTTGTTCAGCCATCCTCACATCAATTAATTTTACTGTTGGGTTTGTTTCAACGTCTATTAATACGTATTGATATACTCCCCCGCTTTCATAGGCATTCCCTGGTGCTTCTTGTATGTAACGCGGAGAAATCTTTTGAAAATCGATTGGGTATTTTTGATAAATAGGCGTATTCATATCCCGCGTCTTAATTGGCAATATCCCGTCATTTTGCTCCTTAAATGTCGCAACAGCTTTTTGAACGACCTGCAACTGATCTTCATAAGGAACAGCATTTTGTTTCATATTTTCTTTTGGATACAGACACCCTGTTAAAATGCTCATACAACAAAATATTAAAATAATATGGACTTTTTTCACTAGTAATCACCTTTTCATACTAATATAACTCGCTCCGTACCATGCCCTTTACTGCTGTACAGGACCACTAAATACAACAAGAAAAATAACAATTCCTGACACAATCATGAGGGTGTACGCTACCAATGCTGTAATCCCTTTCAAAACTTTATTCTTTATTTTATATCTGCTTAGTAAAATAAAACTTACTGCAAAAAACATAAATCCAATTGCCCCTAAAGCAAACCACATTTTTATAAGCCCTTCCGACATATACACACCCCTTTTTATTAATCTATTTTTATACTATTTTAACAAATTAAAATCTTTAAACAAATACAAAAAAGAACATTTTACTACAAATCGAGAATATGTAGTTTTAATCAATAGGTTTTTCAGCATTTTCCACCAGTCTAGATAAAAATAAAACCGAAGCGAGCATATCTCTCGCTTCGGTTGACCAAATATGCCCAAAACAGCTCTATTCCCATACTTTCATGGCTATCATATGCAATTTACAAACTCTTTGTTTCTCATATTTTATTTTTTAAACATTTTGCTTAACGAGCCAAAATCTGTCGGCATATTATTGTTAATAATCGCTTTTACAATTTGATCCTCTTGTTCTTTCGGCACTTCACGTCCTGCCATAAGAGCCACTTGATGAATCAATTGACGAAGTACAGTCTCATCACGTAAATTCGCATTTTGTACAGATGATGCTAATTTAAAAATATCTTCTTTATTCACTTTCGCTTCTTTTTCAATGTTATTAAAAATGTTGTTATCCATTCTTTTCACCCTCTCCTCAAGTTACTCTTCATCCTATGCAAAAATAAAAAAATGGTGAAAAGACCCAAAAAATAAAAAGCGACAGAAGTACAAATGTACTTCTGTCGCTTTTCTTTAAAGTAAGTCAGGTATAGCTTCCACTTCGTGTTTTCGAACACGCCCCATTAATGAGCCTACTGCATCTTTTACATTATTCCCATTGAATAGCACATCATATAAAGCAGCTGTAATCGGCATTTCTACTTCCATTTTTTCTGCCAATTCATGAGCAGCTTTCGTTGTTCTTACACCTTCGACAACCATACCCATACTTTCTAACACTTCTTCTAAAGAGTGTCCTTTTCCAAGCATATTTCCAGCACGCCAATTTCGGCTATGAACACTTGTACAAGTTACAATTAAGTCACCCATACCAGTTAGTCCAGCAAACGTTAACGGATTTCCACCCATTTTTCTTCCTAAACGAGCAATCTCCGTTAAACCACGCGTCATTAATGCCGCTTTCGCATTATCCCCTAATCCAAGACCATCAGTTATCCCAGCAGCTAATGCGATAATATTTTTTAACGCACCACCAAGTTCAACTCCAACGATATCTGGATTTGTGTATACACGGAAGTAACTATTCATAAACAAATCTTGTACTTCCTCAGCCGCTTCCATACGCTTTGCTGCAGACGTAACAGTTGTCGCTTGACGCAACCCTACTTCTTCAGCATGACTCGGTCCAGACAGTACAACAACATCTTTAATCAAGTCCTCTGGAATTTCTTCCTCAATCACTTCCGAAATACGTTTTGACGTACCAGGTTCAATTCCTTTACTTGCATGAATCCAAGTAGTCGGGCCCGCTACATATTTCTTCATATCTTGCAGTACTTCTCTATACGCTTTCGTTGGTACTACAAGAAGTACTACATTTACATCTACTAATGCTTCTTCTAAAGAAGAGTAGGCTACGATTGTGCTTGGCAATGTAATTCCTGGGAGATATCGACTATTCTCATGTTTTGTATTAATCTCATCCATAAGTTCAGAACGATTTCCCCAAATACGTACATCATGCCCATTGTCAGCTAATACCATCGCTAACGCTGTTCCCCAGCTACCTGCTCCAACTACTGTGATTTTTGTCATAAAATCACATCCTCTCCATTAGTCTCTTGCTCTAGCGATAATGTGAATCGGTGTTCCTACAAAGCCGAATGATTCACGTAAACGATTCTTTAAGAAGCGCTCATATGAGAAGTGCAATAGTTCTGGATCGTTTACAAACACAACAAATGTTGGTGGTTTTACCGCAACTTGTGTTGCATAGAAAATCTTCAGACGACTACCATTATGCGTTGGCGTTGGATTCATCGCTACCGCATCCATAATTACATCATTTAATACGTTCGTTTGAATACGGATACTATGGCTTTCATTTACCTCATCGATAACCGGTATTAACGTTTGTGTACGTTTTCTCGTTTTTGCAGATAAGAATACAATCGGTGCGTACTCTAAAAATTGGAAATGAGCACGGATGTTTTCTTCAAATGCTTTCATTGTTTTCTCATCTTTTTTCACTGCGTCCCATTTGTTTACAACGATCACGACAGCTCGCCCTGAATCATGAGCGTATCCAGCGATTTTTTTATCTTGTTCAATAATTCCTTCTTCACCGTCTAAAACGACTAAAACAACGTCAGAACGTTCAATCGCTCTTAGTGCACGAAGTACACTATACTTTTCTGTACTTTCATACACTTTCCCTTTTTTACGCATACCAGCTGTATCGATAATTACATAATCTTTTCCATCTTTACTATATGGTGTATCGACAGCATCACGAGTTGTTCCTGCTACATTACTAACAATTACACGCTCTTGACCAAGAAGAGCATTTACAAGTGATGATTTCCCTACGTTTGGACGTCCAATTAAAGAGAAACGAATTGTATCTTCATCATATCCGTCTTCTTCAATCTTTGGAAAATGCTGTGCAGCTTCGTCTAATAAGTCACCTAATCCTAATCCGTGTGTACCTGAAATTGGGAATGGCTCACCAAATCCTAATGCATAGAAATCATAAATGTCACTGCGCATTTCCGGATTGTCCACTTTATTTACTGCAAGTACAACCGGTTTATTTGAACGATATAATATTTTCGCAACTTCTTCATCAGCTGCTGTTACACCGTCACGACCATTTGTCATAAAAATGATAACATCCGCTTCATCAATTGCCACTTCAGCTTGTTGACGAATTTGTGTCAAAAATGGCTCGTCTCCAATATCAATTCCACCTGTATCAATAATGTTAAATTCATGATTTAACCATTCTCCAGCGCTATAAATACGGTCGCGCGTTACACCTGGAATATCTTCTACAATTGAAACTCTCTCTCCAACAATTCTATTGAAAATAGTAGATTTCCCTACGTTCGGGCGGCCTACTATTGCTATTACTGGTTTCGGCATATACTTTCATCCTTTCAACTTGCTTCTGTTTATTATGTAAAAAACCCTTCTTTGTGCAAGAAGGGATTTGCATTCCAGAATATTTCTCAGCGTATCAAAACACCTCACATTATAACACACGTTGCTAATGTTTCACAATAATATATACATTCTCTTGTAAGCGATGCGCAATGCCATCTAGAATTGCCTCTAAATTATTTGCAACAAATTCTAACTCCTCTGTCGATTCACAAGTAAACAGAGGGGCACCACCAGCAAATTTCTCCGGAGTCGTTGTAATAACTGCAAGAATTACACTTTCTAACATCATCTCTTATCTCCCCTTCCTTTCGGGGCTTCCGATGACATATGAACAGCACTTTCTAACGTCGGCACGTTCCCTATGACACCTATTGCTTTCTCCACATCTTGATCTTGTGGTAAGACAAAGATTCCAACCCTGCCATCCTCTAAATCACGCTTTGCTAGCGGCGCAAGTGCCGGCGTACCAGAATCTCTATAAATCCCTAAAGCAACAGAAACATCATGTAAAATAGCTTGTCGTTGCCCTAAGTTTGAGATTGTCACCATCGCATCAATTGATTTCGGTCTTAAAATAAAGCCCATTCCATATTTCATAATTTCCTCTTGTCTTGCTGGCAATCCAATATTCATAATGTAAATATTATCAATATATAGCCCCGCCCCTTCAAAACGAAGTGGAACATGCTCGATATCAACAAGATCATGCAACCTCTTACCAGACATTAATGTTTTCGCGATAAAAAATGCGATGATAGCCATAACGACTCCAGCAATCCATGAACGGAACCCTATATAAGCAAACGTCGTTACAAACGACGTTAACATCGCCAAATAGTTGCGACTTTCAAAAACTAATGCAATTCCTTCAATATATGTATTCCCACGTGGTACAAGCTCATAACCATCTAATTGTTGAAGTGTATTTCTTTCCATATTACGCACATCACGAAACTGTGTTGCTGCTAACGTAAGAAACGTAATGGCAGAAAAATCTTTTTTCAATATAGACGGAATTGCAATCGCTCCTAAAGCCGCCGCAATTAACCCCATCGCAATATGAATAATTTTCCCGTGGAGCCTCGTCGGATATTGCCGGGTATCTGTCCGAAGCATGAGCACTCTCGTTACCGTCCCTGCTATTACGCCGCATAAAATGGCCGGTGTATATTCAATCATGTATTACCCTCGCCTTTCTTTTACGTATTTTCCTCTTAAACTGTTCCATGTGTACGGAGACTTTCGCAATCCAAAATAAAATTGCCATGAATAATGTAGAAACAGCAACGATATCAAAAAACGCTAAACTACCGTAATCGTAAGGAAAATGCAGTTTCCGAAAAATAATTGTCACAAACAATTCTCCCTGTAACATTCCTATATAAAGAGAACATAGTCGTAATATGCGATCCTCATGTAATAAAACGGATGCATATACAAGAGCACTACTTAACAAAAACAACCTGTCCACCACAATCCAAATTGGATCATATACTTCTAACAAATGAAAACTTGTATATAACATTGCAATAATAAGTGCCGAAAGTAAGCTATATAATTTTTTCCAAATAGAATAGAGCGTGAGTCCTATAAAAGCTATACCAGAAAGTAAAAGTGCATTTACTGATACCGTAAATGAAGCAATCGTTACATGTAACGGAGAACAAATAATAAAAATCAATATACAGGCGCTTATCTTCCACCGAATAGAGTCCTTTTTCATAAAAAATGTTACGACAATCCACCCTATCCAAGCTACAAAATAAAAAGTACTCCCTTCCATCATTTCACCTCCTATGTTTTCCATTATGGGAACTTTTTATGAAAGTTAATCCACTTTCTTCGCGCATAGTTTTTTCATATAACAGCAACACTTTTAATAAGGAGGTGCTATTCATTATGGGTAAAGATCGTCAAGAACGAAAACTAAGAGAATCTCGCCGCGTTGAATCTGATCGTGACCAATCACTACAATATCCGGGTGCAACTGGACTTGATACACCTGAGCAAGCTCGAAAACAGAATCAGCACTAATGAATACAAAAAGACGGTTTCGATATTGTACGAAACCGTCTTTTACATATTTCTTCATAATTTCTATTCATATTGAAATAACATTTCACATACAAATCTTTCTAAACTTTATTTTTATCCATACCTATTTTTCTTAGAAAAATTAAACCTTCTGCAATAATTCAATGGCACATTATCTACATTTCTCAGTCGCAAATTTTACAAGATACTGTTTATATATAGGAATTATTTCATTTTTCTAGAATATCAATTCCATCCCTCGCTTTATATTACTAAAATGAATAGAAAACAAAAAAATCAACCAAACGGTCGATTTTTTATCTTCTACTATAATGCGTCGTATCAATGCCACGCTGCGTTAACCAATGATACGTTTCGCCCTTTACAACAAGAGGAACAGACTGTAACTCTTCTATCGTCTTCGCGCCAAGAGCTGTCATAATAAATTTCAAGTCTGCATGTAATAGATCAATTTCATCCACTAACTTCTCGATGCCATCTTGCATTAAAATGCGTAAAAAGTATCCAGCAAAAGCAGTTGTATTCGCCCCTAATGCGATTGCTTTCGCTACGTCAAGCGCTGTTTGTATACCCCCAGATGCAATAAAAGAGAGGTTATTATTTGTAGAGGTTGCTTCAATAATCGAGGTAGCTGTTTGTATGCCCCAGTTATTAAAATAAGAAAGCATTCGCTGTCTTCTTTCATTTTCAACAGCAGCAAAATTCGTACCACCTTGTCCGCCAATATCAATTGCCGTTACACCTACGCTCGCTAACTGTTGCATTGTTTCCTTACTCATCCCAAATCCAACTTCTTTTACAATGACAGGAACTTTACTATTTAAAACAATTTTCTCAATACGCTGAAGTACACCAGTAAAGTCACGGTCTCCTTCTGGCATCGTTAACTCTTGTATGACATTTAAATGAATTTGCAATGCATTCGCTTCAACCATATCAACAGCACGCTCTGCCTGTTCAACAGTTGCCTCACTACCTAAATTAGCAAAGAAAATACCATTTGGATTTACCTTTCTAATAATCTTATAAGAAGCAGCCTCACTTTCATCTTTTAACGCTGCCATTTGCGATCCTACAGCCATAGCAAGGTTATGATGTTTCGCTACATATGCTAATTGCTCATTAATATGTAACGTTTTCTCTCCTCCACCACCAGTCATCGCATTGATAAAAATCGGCGAACTTAGTGAAAGTTCGCCGATTTTTGTTTCACATGTTATTGTATCATAATTTGAATTTGGCAAGCTTTGATGCACAAAATCAATATCATGAAAGCCATGCGTACGAGACTGACCAGTAGAAAGAGCGTATTCAATATGATCTAATTTACGTTTTGCCCTTACCACTTGTACCCCTCTTTATTTTTTTAATTTTTTCAGTTGTTCACCAATAATGTCACTTAATTGGAAAGTAGCAGAATCAGCATTCGGTTCATACTGACTATAATCTTCAGTTACATTATTTTCCTCAAGCGCTTCTTTTATACTTAAAGAAATACGTTTCTCTGCTACATGCACTTCAAGCACTTTCACTTTTACTTCTTGTCCCATTTCCAATACTTCATTTGGATTTTTCACGTGACGATTTGCAATTTGAGATACATGCACAAGACCTTCAACGCCCGGTAAAATTTCAACGAATGCACCGAATGTAACAAGACGTTTTACTACTCCTTCACGAATATCTCCAGCTTTTACTTCGCCACCAACATTTTCCCAAGGTCCCGGTTGAGCTGCTTTAATTGATAAAGAAATACGTTGTGTGTCAGCATCAACAGATAATACCTTTACTTTTACCTTTTGACCTTGCTCTAATACTTCAGAAGGTTGCTCTACACGTTCGTGTGAAATTTGTGAAATATGAACTAAACCGTCCACACCGCCAACATTAACGAAAGCACCAAAATCCGTTAGTCGTTGTACTGTCCCTTCAACAACGTCGCCTTCTTTTAATGAAGAAATTGCTTCTTTCTTCTTAGAATCTAGTTCTAATTCTACTACCGCTTTATGCGAAAGGATTACACGATTTTTTTCACGGTCCAATTCAACAATTTTCACGGCTAATGTTTTGCCTTTATAGTCAGTAAAATCTTCTACATAATGTACTTCTACAAGTGAAGCTGGTATAAAGCCACGAACACCAAGGTCCACAACTAATCCACCATTCACGATATCTTTTACGGTAACATCAAATACGTGACCAGAAGTAAATTTCTCTTGTAATTCTACCCATGCTTTTTCTGCATCAACAGCACGTTTAGATAATACAAGATCATCCTCTTCTAACTTAATAACCTTTAATTCTAGTGTTTGATCTAATTCTACAACATCGCTTGCTTTTTCAATATGAACGTTAGCTAATTCACTAATTGGAATTACGCCATCTGTTTTGTATCCAACATTTACAAGCACTTGTTTCTCTTCAACTTTCGTTACAGAACCTGTAACAACGTCACCAACTTGTAATTCTTTTGAATCCATAACTTCTTCATTCATTTTCTCTACCATGGAAATACCTCCCTACAGAATTGACAAAGCATTTTTTATGTATATACGAAATGAAAACAATTGTTTTCATTTGCATGTTTAAGAATTTATCATCACATACGTAAGCTTCATACATTTCACTAGAAAATATATTAAACCTATATAAATAGTATACAGCAAAATCATGTTGAAGAAAGTATGTTTTGAAATATAATAGCGAATATATTCTGACAGTTTTATTCCTCTTTAACTAACTTCTTATAAATCCGGTCATTTGTCAAGGAAAGAGACTCACAATTCACGTATCCTTTACATTTTTATATAAACAAAAAAGAAAGAGGCTACCCCCTTTCTTTATTTCGCAAACACTCCCGAAACAATACCCATAATTTTTTGGACAACTTCTTCAATTGATAAAGAAGTTGTATCTAATTCCAATGCATCATCAGCTTTTTTTAGAGGAGAAACTTCGCGTTCTGAATCTAATTTATCACGCTGAGCAATTTCTTCTTTTAATTGCTCTAAATTAGAATCGAAACCTTTATTCATATTTTCTAAATGTCTTCTTTCTGCTCTTTCTTCAACAGAAGCAAGCATAAAGATCTTCACTTCAGCATCTGGTAACACATGTGTACCAATATCACGACCATCCATTACAACGCCGCCTTTTTCCGCTAACTCTTGTTGACGGCGTACCATTTCTTCACGAACAAGGCGATGTTTCGCCACAATCGATACTCGATTCGTTACCTCAGGTGTACGAATGACTTCAGAAACATCTTGTCCATTTAAAAATACAAGTTGTGTATTTTCTCCTTGCTGAAACTCGATTTTCACATTTTTTACAACTTCCATTAACTGCTCTTCATTTTCAATATCCACTTTTTGCTCAAGGGCTGCGTATGTAATCGTACGATACATTGCGCCTGTATCAATATAAACGTAAGAAAGCTTCTTCGCTACAACTTTCGCAACTGTACTTTTTCCAGCAGCTGCTGGACCATCTATAGCAATTGAAATTCGTTTATCCATTGTAACACCTCATTTTTTCACTTATAAAACAAAACGAAAAGCAGGTATTCTCCTGCTTCTTCTCATTTGCTTCACGTCATTAAATCCTCAATTATTGTAGCATAATCCTTCATAGAAGAAAATGAAAACTACCTATTCACCTGTAAGATTTCTGCTTTGTTTTTTACCATGACACCTTCATAATAAACAATTTTAGATAAATATTTCACTGATGACTTATGTATAAATAACAATTGCACAACAGAAAGACAAATGAATTGTATTATTAATATACGAATAAGCATTCTCTCCATCTTTTTCAACGTAATGGCTCCCTCCTATACTGTATTTGCACATTTCGTTTCGTAATTTTATACATCGTACATATAGCATTTCATTTTATTGTCATTTTCGAGGCATACTTTTATACATTTCCATTGTCGAATTTACTCAAAACATGTTATGTTCTAAATGTATTTTTTTACTTGAAAGGGGTATAAGCATTGAAAAGAATCCTAGTTTTACACACAGGTGGAACAATTGCAATGGAGGAAGATAAAGAAACTGGGGTCGTACAACCAGGTGAAAAAAATCCTCTTTTAAAATTCATTCCTGATTTAGAAGGCGATGTTGATTTAATCGTTGAAGATGTGTTTCATCTACCATCTCCTCATATGACACCGAGCGAAATGTTACAATTACAAGTCATCATTGATGAAAGAGTAAAACAAGACAACATTCATGGCGTAGTCATTACGCATGGTACGGATACATTAGAAGAAACGGCCTATTTCTTAGATTTAACAGTACAAGCAACTATTCCGATCGTTGTAACAGGCGCAATGCGCTCTAGCAATGAATTAGGTGCTGATGGTCTATATAACTTCTTATCAGCTGTAAAAGTCGCTAGCAGTAGTGAAGCTGCCGAAAAAGGCGTTTTAGTCGTATTAAACGACGAAATTCATTGCGCTACAAACGTAACGAAAACACATACAAGTAATGTAGCAACATTCCAAAGTCCACAGTATGGACCAATCGGTATGGTAACAAAACGTGGTGTTGTATTCCACCATGCTTTAGTACATCACGAAACATATTCAGTAAATAAGGTTTCTAAAAATGTAGTCGTTCTAAAAGCGTACGCTGGTATGGACGATACATTGTTAGCAGCAATTGAAAATCTTCCAGTAGACGGGATTGTTATTGAAGCGCTTGGACAAGGTAATTTACCTCCAAGAACACTTCCTAGTCTAGAACGGCTAATAAATAAAGGAATTCCTGTCGTATTAGTTTCTCGCTGTTTCAATGGGATCGTTCAAGATGTATATTCATATGAAGGTGGCGGCAAACAATTAAAAGATATGGGTATTGTATTCACATACGGTTTAAACGCTCAAAAAGCACGTATTAAATTATTAGTTGCATTAGAGAATACAACTTCTCATGAAGCAATCCAAAACATGTTTATGCACGATTAAAAAAGAAGCTGTCGAAGTTTATTCCGACAGCTTCTTTTTATATTTCTCTTGTTGCAATGGTTTGCGCAATCGCATCCCCATGAAATCGACCGTTCTCAATAAATATTTCATTTGCATTATTTCCAGCAGCAATTACACCTGCAATGAAAATATTTGCAGCGTTCGTTTCCATCGTATCCTCTGCATAAATTGGACGTCCTGTCGCTTCATCAATCCGAACACCCATCTTTGTTAAGAAACTATGATCAGGATGGTAACCAGTCATCGCAAATACAAAATCATTTTGGATTGTATATGCTTCGCCATCAACTGTATACGTTAATGTATGTTCAGTAATTTCTTTCACATGAGCCCCGAAATGCATGTGAATTGTACCATTTCGAACTAACGCCTCAAACTCTGGCAAAATCCAAGGCTTTATGCTTGGTGAATACTCACTTCCGCGATATAGTACCGTTACACGCGCACCAGCTTTCACAAGCTCTAACGCGGCATCTACACTCGAGTTTTTCCCACCTATAACTACTACATCTCGATCAAAATAAGGATGTCCTTCTTTAAAATAGTGAGCTACCTTCTTCAATTCCTCACCTGGAACGTTCATATAATTTGGATTGTCATAATATCCAGTTGCTACAACAATATATTTCGCTATATACATTTCTTTACTTCCGTCACGCTTTGTCGTTTCAACCTGAAAAACTTCTCCATCTTTTTGAACTTTCTCTACTCGTTCAAAAGCATTTACACGTACAGATTTACGCTTTACTACTTCACGATAATACGCAAGCGCTTGATTTCGAACAGGCTTACGATTTTCTGTAATAAAAGCTACATCACCAATTTCTAATTTTTCACTAGAAGAGAAAAATGTTTGATGGGTTGGATAATTATAAATCGCATTTACAATGTTTCCTTTTTCAATTACTAACGGATTTATCCCTACCTTTTGCAACGAAATTGCTGCTGCTAATCCGCACGGACCGCCTCCAATTATGATAGCTGTTTCTTTCTGCATACTCGGTTCACTCCTAGTCTTCTACCAATACACTATTTATAAAAACAAGAAAAAACCTACTTACAGCAGTAGGCACCTATCTTTATTGTATTCATTTTTCATATATTTGTCATCTAAACGAAACGTACATCCGATAGACATCTGCTAAAAACTGCTGAAATTTAATACCTTGTTTCCCTAAAACATTTTCAGGATCAATCTTTCTGGCTGGATCAAGTGTTTTATGTGATACGATATCTTTTTTCGGATTCAAGCCGAAGTTTTGACATAAATACGCATGATACCACGTAAAACGTGTATATGCTTCCCAAAAATTAACATCACCGCCATAACAAAGCTCCACTCCAATGGCAGCCTTATTGGCATCATACCCATATAAGTCATTATCTGTCGGCACACCATATCGAACATGATAAGCAACTTCATTTATAGGAATAATTTCTAGTATTGTTTTGTCATCTATAAATGTATGTGCCGAAGCTTTCGGTTGTATTTCATTAAAATAATCCCGATTCCCAATCGCATTGCTACCAGGATTCCCCGTATCATGGCTTACAATAAACCTTACTTTAGAAAGAGGAATTCCCGGCCGTGAACTTCCATATCCAATATAGTTACGCTCTATAGGAAACATCGCCATTACTACCAACTCCCGCTTCAGAAGATTACCTTACTTCTTTATATATGTATTCGGTAGCAATGTCCTTATAGCATATTTCTTACGCGAAGAGAAAATCGAAAATATTTGATGTGAACACCATAAATAATAAAATACTTACAGCAACTCCATAAAAACCGTAAAACCAAACACAATCTTCTTTCGTATCTAAACCGAAAAATTTATTTACTGATTGTAATAATGTGCCGCGCTTACTTTGTTTGTTTCTTAATACTTCCACTCGTTCTACAACATCTGCTGGCATCATAAATCTTTGGTCTACTGTCATTTTCATCATTTATCTCTCCTTAAAATCATTTCCGTTTTGTTTATCTAAGGAGAGTATAGCACGTTTGTTCGTGTAGAACAAGCGTTCTTTTCTTTTTTATTTTATTTTTCAGCAAATCCAGTAAGAATCGTGATTACAAAGGCGATAATTGGCCCTACTACAACCGCACCAAATATTAAAAACAGTAGCCCTTCCCCGAACACCCGAACAATACTTGTCTTTTTGGCTTTCGTCGTTCTTGCAAGTTCTCCCTCTAACCTCTTAACCTTTTCTTCTAATTGTTCTACCCGTTCCAACATTTCATTTCCCATTTACAACACCTCACTCTAATGCTTCAACAAAAAAACGTGATTCCCTCGAAAGGAATCACGTTTTCTCACAATATAATATTATACCCAACCTCTGAAGCGACTTGCTTCAGCCATTTTACGAACACCGACCATATACGCTGCTAAGCGCATATTCACTTTACGAACTTGTGCTGTTTCATAAATAGAATCAAATGATCTTACCATTACTTTTTCTAAACGTTGTTCTACTTCTTCTTCAGTCCAGTAGTAACCTTGGTTATTTTGTACCCACTCAAAGTAAGATACTGTTACCCCACCAGCACTCGCTAATACGTCTGGAACAAGTAAAATTCCGCGATCTGTTAAAATTTTAGTTGCTTCTAATGTTGTTGGACCATTTGCAGCTTCAACAACGATTTTTGCTTTAATATCATTAGCATTTTCTTCTGTAATTTGGTTCTCAATTGCAGCTGGAACTAAAATGTCGCAATCAAGTTCTAACAATTCTTTGTTTGAAATTGTATTATTAAATAGTTTTGTTACTGTACCGAAGCTATCACGACGGTCTAATAAATAATCAATATCTAATCCGTTTGGATCATGCAATGCGCCGTAAGCATCTGAGATCGCAATAACTTTCGCACCTGCATCATGCATAAATTTAGCTAAGAAGCTACCAGCATTACCGAATCCTTGAACAACAACGCGTGCACCTTTAATATCAATGTCGCGTTTTTTTGCAGCTTCGCGAATACAAATTGTAACACCTTTCGCTGTTGCTGTTTCACGTCCATGTGATCCACCTAATACAAGTGGCTTACCTGTAATAAATCCTGGTGAATTAAATTCGTCAATACGGCTATACTCATCCATCATCCATGCCATAATTTGAGAGTTTGTGAATACATCTGGAGCTGGAATATCTTTCGTCGGTCCTACGATTTGGCTAATTGCTCGTACATAACCGCGGCTTAATCTTTCTAACTCACGGAATGACATTTCACGCGGGTCACAGATAATTCCACCTTTACCTCCGCCATATGGTAAATCAACAATACCACATTTTAAACTCATCCAAATTGAAAGTGCTTTCACTTCATTTTCTGTTACATTCGGATGGAAGCGAATTCCACCTTTCGTTGGACCAACAGCATCATTATGTTGTGCACGATATCCTGTAAATATTTTAACAGTCCCGTCATCCATACGAACTGGTATTTTCACTGTCATCATACGAACTGGTTCTTTTAATAATTCATATACTTCGTTTGGATAACCCAATTTTTCTAACGCTTCACTAATAACAATTTGTGTTGAATTCAATAGTTCAAAATGTTGTTCCCTTTGTTGTTGTGTTTTTGTTTGAGTTCCCTTTTCGGCTACCATAGTAAGTAAACCCCCTGTAATTTCACTTGTTTAGTAAACCTTCATTGCCTAGTATACACCGTTAAATTTGGAATGCAATAGAAAACGCTAACAAATATATACAAAGTATTTTCTTTTGCAAGCGTTTTCACTATCATTATAGTCCTTTTATCGCTTTTAGAAAAGTAAAATACTTAAATATTTAAATATTTTTTATTTTATTCATGTACAGTACTTTGAAAAAATACATTTAAGTAAGGTAAAAAACAAAACCTTAGCTATGTTACATTAGCTAAGGTTTTGTTTTTTCACAAAGTAATTGTGTATTTGTTCAATTGCTTGAGAAGCCATTAATTCTTTACCATACTCCATTAGACGATAAATAGTTGCTGTAGACGGATTACCATATTCCGCTAAAATAGCTATAAAATCTGCCTTCAGTAATTGTATTTGCTCCTCTTCTTCCATCCAAAGATAGAAACGCCCATCCCACGTATATAATTTTCCGCCAGTTACATCAAGGTTATATAAACGATTCGACAGGTTAATTACGTCATCTAGTGTAGCAAACTCATAAAGGATATGCTCGCTTTCATCTAGAGTCACTTGCATTTCAATAAACTCGTCACGGAACTCATCATCTGTATCCGCTTCTTGATGTTCTTTCGTTACAATTACGACCATTCCTTGCGCTTGTAGAGAAAATACTTCAACTGCAATCGGGCCATCCGCTTCAAATCCCAATTCTTTATTTGCTTCTTGCATCATATCACGAAATAATTGCTGTACTTTCGGTGCATTTCTCCACAAATCTTCTTTCGTTAATCCTCGTTCAGATAAATCATCAAATGTTAAGAAAATTTTTATCTTATTGTAATTTAATCGTTCCAGCCTCATCTCATACCCTCCCTACGCAACCAATGAATATAATTTTTATTATATGAAATAGAAAATAGATGGTTCTTTTCGAACAACTATTCTAACATTTTTAACCAATCATCCCATTCTTCTTTCGTGTCACCAATTAGGCTTGTTTGAATGTTCAACTGATCTCCAGCACCTATTTCTCCTATAACCCCAACAGAAAGGTTTTCACTTTTTTCTTGCAACAAATTCAAGTAGCTCGTTGCGTTCTTCAGTTCTCGTCCGTCATCAAAAGAGATTACTACATATTTAGGTCTTATTTGCTCAACAGCTAACGTAATACTATCTTCCGCTAAGCTTGCCCTAATATATATCACCTCATATCCTTTTAATCGTAAATACGTTGAGAAAACAAACCCTTTCAACATATTACTTTCTAACACAACAACTTTGTGTATAGAAGAAAACGATGATGCATTATGATATACCATCCCTAGACGCGTTTGTAAAAATGATACGACATATTGGAATTGCACCATTGTAACTTCATTATTATTTTTTAACGTTAACAATTTATTTGACACTTGAAGAACAATACTTGCGATAACTTTTTCTGTTGCATAAATACTAAAGGCCTCGTTTAACAATGCAGAAGTTGTAATTTCATCAAATTTTAACAAAGCTTGTAGTAAATCGTCCACTAAAACAACTTCTCTATCGTAATGTATTTCATTTTGAACACTATTCTGCAAACGATTCCCTTCTAATAATTGAACTGCTTGTCCAATCATCATGCCGGAAGAAACCTTGTCCATTAACCATTTCAAAATTTGAATATGCTCTTCTGTATATAATCGATGCCCCGCATGATTCCGCTTTGGGGCAATCATTTGATATCTTCTTTCCCATGCACGAAGCGTACTTGGTTGAACTCCAATTATTTTTGAAACAGCTTTTATGTTATATTTTCCGTTTAGAGTTGGCATCATTTCCCTCCGCATAACGTAATAATATGTGTTTGAGCAGGTGCTCGGAAGCGAAGTGGAATCAACGTTGTTCCATACCCATTACTAACAAAAAGAGTTATATTTGAATGCTTATATACGCCACCTTTTAAATATTTTTTAGATGGGAATAATCGAATCTGCCCTCCATGTGTATGTCCACTTAGCACAAGTGAAATTTGTTCTTTTCCAGACATTTTATTTATTATATCAGGGTTGTGGCTAATTAATATGCGAAAACCATCTTCTTTACAATCAGCCAACGCTAAATCTAAACGATCACGTTCCAAACCAACATCATCTACACCGAGCAAACAAATTTTCTCTCCTAATTCAGACTCAAATACAACTCTTGTATTATCTAAAACTTTTACATTATTTTCTAATAACAAAGCATCTAATTCATGATATTCAATTTCATAATCATTATTTCCCCATACAAAATATACAGGAGCTATTGCTCTTAGCTTTTGTATATTTGCAGAGATTTTCGATAAAGGGACACCTTTTTCCGCTAAATCACCACCAATAATTACAAGATCAACTCTTCCTTTTACTTGGTCAATTAACGAATTCGAAATGACCCTTCTATGAATATCAGATATAAAAAATACATTTACTTTTTGAAAACTTTTCGGAAATTCTTCAAATATTAAAGTATGTTCTAGCACCGTATTACGCATTGCTTCTGTATACATTACAAGAAGCATTATAATACCAATACAAACGAGAGTACTTAATAAGATAATCCATATCATATATTTTTACTCCCCTCCTCATAAAGATAATCCTCAGTTTTTATAGTAAGTATTTTACTAACTTTTTCGCTTTGTGGACTTATCTTTTATCGGAATTTTTAATTCTTGACCTACATTCACTTCATCTTTTTGTAAATCATTATACTTTTTAATCACTTCGATCCCAGTTTCATCTGAAAAATATTGCTTCGCTATACTTTCTAAAGTTTCTCCCTCTTTCACCGTATGCGTGACGACTTTCTCAGATGATGCCTCGGACTCAGATTTAGCTGAATCAAAAAAAATAACCTCAAATGCACTTTTTCCAGCGTTATTACTATCACTTTTCACCTGAATATATTTATCTGTATACCATAAGATGCTAATTGGTAGTAATATGAATAGAAATGTTAAAACTCGAACGAAAATATGATTCATTTTAAACTTTTGTTTTTTTTCTTTATTTCTATGAATTTCACTACGCGGCGGTAAACCTTCTTTTTCTTCCACTCGCTCAACTTCTAATTCCTCTTCAAAATCAGGAATTCGTCTTCTCATGTTGTTCACCACCACCTTCCATTTATTTTCTTAATTGGAGTCCCATTATAAAATCAACAAGAAAGTGTGCAAAGATTGTTATAAACAAATTTCCTGTCCATTCAAATACGTAACCAAAGACAAAACTAATGAAACAGACGAAACAAAACAAAAATGGCTTTTTTATATACCGAATATGTAACACTGCAAATACAAAACTCGCTATTACAATTCCAAAGTGCGTCTGTACTACACCTCTAAATAAAAATTCTTCTGCAAAGCCGATAATGAACGTAATAACGAGTAGATGCATAACTGACATCCCTTGAAACATCCTATCATTAATACCACCATCATCAAACCAAGACTCTGGAAATACTCGCATTGCAACATAATCTAATAACACAATACCAATCGCTAACAAGCCACCTATTATAAGTATAGACACCGGTTCCCATTTCCACAGACTATACACCGATTTTATATCTCGGAATAGTATATATGCTAGTAAACAACCGATACCGATAATAATGAACTGTGTGATATACAGATTCAGCCTTATTTCTTTCGGACTCATATCTTCAATATTATGCCTTTGAATGTTCATCATTCCCCCATCTTTTCTAGACCGAAAAGCTTTTGTAACTCTGTTTCCCAATTATAGTCGAAATCCGATTGTTGCGCTTGTCTTTTTTTATAATCTGTTTTTGTAATATGACAATAGTCGCAGCAATTCTTTAACTCGCCCTCTTTTCTGTAACCGAACTGTCGCAGCAAATATTCTCGTCTACATTCTTTCACTTGTATCCATGATTTCATATTTTCTAGCTCACTATATTTATTACGTAACCTTATTTCTACTTCAGCTATTAATCTGTTCATAATTTCATCTGACAAGCTCTCTAATATTAGTTTTCGTTGTTGTATGATTCCAAGCTGTTCAAGATGATAGCGGATGAAACGCCAATATTGTTCATTAAATCTTGCTGCATTATAACAAATTTCTTCTACCTCTTCTATTGGTAATTCTTTCGTTTGAAACATTCTTTCCTGTAGTAAAGAAAATAAAAATTGTATTTGTGACTGGCTTGGCAATTCATCTTCAATTATTGAAATTGGTAAATCGTGATCTAACGGACTACATAGTAAAATAGCTATACTTGGTTCACCATCTCTTCCAGCTCTTCCGATTTCTTGTAAATAAGAAGCTATATTAGTCGGATAGTGAAAATGAATAATATATCTCGTGTTTGATTTATTTACTCCCATACCAAAAGCACTTGTACATATTACAAGCTGTAATTGGTCATTCATAAACTGCTGTTGAATTAACATACGCTCTTCATGTTCCATACCACCATGATAGAAAGCGACACCAGTAACGCCTTTTCCTCTTAAATATTCCGTTAAACGTTCTGTCCACGCTCTGCTTGAACAATATACAATCCCCGGCCCTTGTAAATACATCACCTGGTCCAAAAGCGCCTCTTTCTTCTCTTCTATCGTCTCTACAAATTGTACTTCCATTGCTATATTTGGACGATCAATAGAGTATACATGCTGCGTCACATTCTCCAAATTCAAACTCTCTGCTATATCTCGGAGTACATCTTTCGTCGCTGTTGCAGTTAATGCTAGCACTGTAGGAGACCCGATATTCTTAATAACTACATTTAGTTTTTTATAATCTGGTCTAAAATCATAACCCCATTGCGAAATACAATGAGCTTCATCCACAACAAATAATGAAATATGAACTTTCTTCAATTCTCTTATTAACAATTCCGACTGCAACATCTCTGGTGATACAAAAATAAATTTATAAGAAGCTAATCTTTTCATCGCTTCTCTTTTTTCCTGTAATGTCCGAAAACTATTAAATGCTATCACTCGGTTTTTCACAACATATTTTAATTGTGTAACCTGATCTTCCATCAAAGATAATAATGGTGATACAACAAGTACTGTCCCTTCTTGCATGAGCCCTGGAAGTTGATAGCACATAGACTTCCCTCTTCCGGTCGGAAGCATCGCTATAACATCTTTTCCTTCCAATAAATCTGTAATTACCCCTTTTTGACCTGGACGAAATTCAGAATATCCAAACCACCTATATAAATATTCCTCAAGTTTCATTTATACCCTCCATCCGCGCCAATACAAGACGAACTTCAAAATAAGAGATATCCTCTCCAACCGCTTGTTTCAACTCACGCAGCTTACGTGTTTGTAATGCATCAATTACTTCTGTTACTTTATCTATTTTGTCTTTTTCCATAAACATCTCGATTGAAAAATCTCTTTCTCGCAAAGCAATTTCAACAAAATGATCTTCTATCGTTGCAACCTTTAGATTTCTAATTGTCGCTATTTCTTCTAATGAGCGCCCTTGCCTCCAAAAATTATATGTTTTTTTTGTTGATAAACTAAATAATTCAGCTCTCTCATTTGGATAAGAAATAATTTCAGCTAATAACGGAAATTCATTTTCATAATCGCGAACTTCTTGTATAAGGAAATGAATTGTACCCCAAAATAAAAAGTACACCCTGAAAACATCTCGTTTCGTAATTTCTGCTAACTGCTGCAATGTACAACCGATACGTTCATATCCTGTTAATCTATATGTTACAATCGTTGCTTCTACCACATCACATTTCCTTAAAAGAGTATATATTTCTTTCCATAATCTTTTTGCCAATTCACTACGCCTATACGGCATACCTGTTAAAAAGCGTTTCACCCAAACCATTATTTCTGTATCTTGTTGAATAGGAATAAACTTCGTATTATTCTGTTGTAAATTAGATATAGTTTGAATAATTAAAGATAATCTTTTCCAAAATGTTTCACCTAATTCACCATAGTGCAAACCATGTAAATGCGCTGGAAAAGCATACCCTTCCTCCCATGTATGTAACTGCATTTTACCTTTAGGTGTTAACAAATATGTATTTTCATGTATTTCTTGAATCAAATCTGCTTGCAACAACTTTGCAACTTCACGATCATATTCAGCTCTATTTAGCGATTTATATATTCCAAACAAAAAAGAAATTCGGAACATATTTCCATCTTGTAACGTTTGCGAAGAACGTTTTCCCTTTAATAAATAATAAATAGAAGAAACGGTCCTTTCACCATTCAATTGTTTTAAACAATACAATACAGTATATTGTAGTTGCATTACCGCTTCCACCTTTCAATCTAACTTAGTTACTCATTAAACTTATCATATGGGCAATATGTACTTGTATATATTCTATTGTACCAAACGAAATAACATTTAC
Organism: Bacillus sp. FSL W8-0519; assembly: GCF_038005585.1. Classification (NCBI taxonomy): domain Bacteria; kingdom Bacillati; phylum Bacillota; class Bacilli; order Caryophanales; family Bacillaceae; genus Bacillus; species Bacillus sp. FSL W8-0519. Next base: position 1,505,231 of record NZ_JBBOTL010000001.1, on the reverse strand, counting down.
GTATTTTGAAAATCTTATGACATAATGCAGAAATTAGTTGACACTCTAATTGATAAGGATTATCATTATAATTTTATGTTGAAAAGTTTTAAAAACCGTTTTACAATAAGGTTATAATTTTTATGGCGAGCTTTTCACATACATATTATCAGGAGGGAAAAAAGATGGCAAAATATACAATCGTTGATAAAGATACTTGTATCGCATGTGGTGCTTGTGGCGCTGCTGCACCAGACATTTATGACTATGATGATGAAGGTATTGCATTCGTAACATTAGACGATAACCAAGGTATTGTTGAAATTCCAGATGTATTACTTGAAGATATGATGGATGCATTTGAAGGTTGTCCAACTGACTCAATTAAAGTTGCTGACGAATCATTCGACGGCGATGCTTTAAAGTTCGAATAGTCTTTTATTAACTTCAAAAAATACCCCTCATTCCTTTGAGGGGTATTTTTTGTTTTCTATTTTCATTCTCCTTATTAAAAAACCATTAGTAGTTACATACTACTAATGGTTTTATTTTATATTTTATGCATTTTTCATTTTTGCAAACACCCATACTTTCAGGCGTGAGAATAACGCTACAAATACAATTGTCACAACAATTCCTTTAATCAAATTAAATGGTAAGATTGCCGTTACAACCGTTGTCTTTATCGCTTCGCTAGACATAGCTGGTGAATTTAAAAACCAAGTGTAAGCTGGGAATATGATGATGTAATTTAATACGCTCATAATAAGAGCCATTGTAATTGTCCCTAGCATTAATCCTGTCGTTAAACTCTTAACAGTACGATACTTTCTAAATAAGAAAGTTGCTGGTCCAATAAATAAACATCCTGCAATAAAGTTAGCAATTTCTCCAACTGGTACTCCCGTTAAACTCCCTTGAATCCCGTAATGTAAAATATTCTTTATCGCTTCTACAATTATCCCTGCAACCGGCCCGAAAATAATTGCAGCAATTAGAGCTGGTACATCACTAAAATCAATTTTTAAAAATGGCGGAAGCCCTGGGAATGGGAAATCCAACATCATCAGTAAATATGCAATACTACTTAGCATCGCTACACTCACCATCTGCACTACACTGTTTTTTTGTTTCATCTTTCTCTCTCCTTTTCCATCGATCATCTCATGGAAAGTGGAAAGGTTCTGCTATGCCTACTTTTTCATAGAACGAAAAAACCCTTTGTGTTTTACACAAAGGGAGAATTTAAGGCACATCAAACAGACGTTCAAATACTTATCTTTTTTGAACGCTTGAACCTCCATCTTCTCCCATCCAGACTGTACTGTCGGCTTTGGAATCACACCAAATCCTGCCTTAACGGCTCGCGGGCTTAGAACAAAATCACATATAGTTCATCACCGCCGGTCGGGATTTTCACCCTGCCCCGAAGATAGACCGATATTCTATTTTCCACTTCATTATACAACAACATGATCGTATTGTGAACAAAAAAATCGTAACTTATTAAAAATAAGTTATTGATTTTACATAATCAAAATCATTCATTATATTTTACAATACACTCCATATTTTTTAGTATTCGGCATTTCTCCTATGAATCCCCTAGTCATATATAATTAAAAGTGATAAGATGTTGAATTGTTAAGATAAGAACATTTTCTGGATTATGGAGGAAATGTCATGAAGAAAGAGAAGAGACACTCTATTCGAGAAACAATGAAAAAAAACTTAAGGAAAGAATACTTTTACTTAAAAAAAGAATTACTTTTCTACTGTCCAATTGATTTAGGCACATTCTCAAGCGAGACATACTATGCTGCTTTCGATGAAGATGGCATCAGTATTTATCAGTATGATAAAAAGACAGAAAGTAAATTAAAATTATGTGAGCGTCATCCGTGGAAGAGTTGGAATAAAGTGAAGGTGGATCATTATTTAACAACTTCACAATTTATTTTTCAAGGTGAGCGAAACTGGATATTATCCCTTTTCCAAAAAGGAAAAGAAGCTCAAAAAATAATCGAAGAGCATACATCTTTACAAACTGAAGTTGTTTCCCGCTCTTTCTTAAAAAAACTTCCTGGTTTCCGTTCTAATGCACCGTTGAATAAATACATCGGCAGCATTTGCTATACTGCACTCATTGCATTTTTATTAAAATGGATGATTCCATTTCAAGGACCACAAATCGCCCTGTACTCTATTTCAATCGGTTGTATGCTTCTTGGTTTACTTTGTTTGACAATTGGTTTAATTGAACCGACTATTGTACTATTTCGAACAAACGAAAAAACAAGAGCGAAAGTATTTTACTTATATAGCTACTTAGCTATTTCTGGATTTATATGTGTCTTTATTTTTTGGTAAAAAAGAGCTAGTTAAACTAGCTCTTTTTTTTACTTTACATATAATTGTTGATTTGGATAAATGAGCTCTTGTTGCAACCCATTTTTTTCTTGAATTTCCTTAACGGACATTCTAAATTTCCGTGCAATGCTAACTAGAGTATCACCTTTTTGGACAACGTATAACGATGAAGAAACTGTTTCATTTCTTTGTTCATGTAAAACAAGCAATGGATTCATCGCATTCTTTTTTGCCATCGTCCATCTTCCTTGATGAACTTCTAAATGTAAGTGTGCACCTCGGGATTCTCCTGTATTTCCTACTTCTCCAATTATTTCTCCTTTTGAAATATAATCCCCTTGAACTACATATCTCTTATTTAAATGTGCATACACAGCCTCATATTCTCCATGTTTAATAAATATAACGTTTCCATAACTACTTGAATAATAAGACTTTGTTACCTTCCCTTCTTGAATAGCTGACACAGGCGTGCCGATCGGTGCCGCTATATCTATACCGTAGTGTTTTCCGTGCCTTGTTCCAAAATAATCACTTATCTGTCCTTCAACAGGCCATGCCCATTGATTTCCCTCTGCGTACACATGTAATTGAGATAAAAACAGTACTGTCAATAACATGACGCCGTATTTTAAAGCTTTCATATACATCCTCCGTTTTCTAATTACGACCATACCTTCTCTATTTTGGTATATTACAGAAAAAACTATACAAAAAAAGAAAGTGAATCACTCCACTTCCTTCTCTTTCTTATCACGAAAAACGATTGCACTGCGATTATACTCTACATCTTTTACTTGTAATCGAGCGTTTATTACTCTAGCTACTGCAAATAAATAATCAGATAATCTATTTACATACTTTAGAACAACTTCATTTATTTCTCCTTCTTTTTGCAGGGACACGATACATCGTTCTGCTCGCCTTACAACTGTACGTGCAATATGAATAGCAGCTGCCGACTCGCTTCCACCTGGTAAAATAAACCGTTCTAGCGGCGGTGCTTCTTCTATATATGAATCAATTCTACCTTCTAAGTTTTCGACCATTTCAATTTTTACTTTATAAGGAATTTTCTCGCCTACTATCGCCAAGTCTCCCCCGCAATCAAATAGTTCATGTTGAATATTTTCAAGTTCATTATAAATATCTCCGAAAGACCCGCCTTGTAGTTTAGTCATCGCATATCCAATATGAGAATTCGCCTCATCTATTGTGCCATATGCTTCAACTCGGATATTATCTTTATCCACTCTGCCGCCTATTACACTTGTTGTCCCTTTATCTCCTGTTTTTGTATATAATTTCATTGCTTTACGACACCCCTCTCATCATTCTTCATTCGACTAAGTTAGAAAAAAGTTCTACTATTATTTATTTAATTGATTTTACAAAAAAATAAACAACAGTAGAACTTTATTCATTATCAACTTTTAAAACGCATATTTAAATTATACGATTCGGTAAATATACAGAGAATGTAGTTCCCTCTCCAACAACACTTGAAACAGCAATTTTCCCATCATGGCCTTGCACAATATTTTTTGCAATCGCAAGCCCGAGTCCTGTTCCACCTTTTTTCCCACGTGTTCTTGCTTTATCAGCTTTATAGAAACGATCAAATAAAAATGGAATATCTTCTTCTGGAATACCAGCGCCCGAATCTTGTACTTCAAAAATAAGACCATTATTTTTCGTATCAATTACAAGCGTTACATGTCCACCTGCGTTCGTATGACGTATTGCGTTATCAATTAAATTCGTCAATACTTGTTCCATACGATCTGCATCAAACGGGTATTGCTCAATTGGATTTTTGAAATCAACCGTTAACGCGACTTCTTTATCCTTTGCAATTCCTTGGAATTTACGACCTATTTTTTCAACGAAAGGATGAATATCAACTTCACCTATATGTAACTCTACATTACCACTTTCCATACGCGCTAAATCTAACAATTCATTTACAAGTTTCCCTAAACGAACGGATTCATCATAAATGATTTGAACAAACTCGTTAATTTCTTCTTTTGTTTGCACAATATCATCTAAAATTGCTTCACTATACCCTTGGAGCATGACCATCGGTGTACGAAGTTCATGTGATACGTTCGCAATAAAGTCTTGGCGCATTTTCTCAAGACGGCGTTCTTCCGTCATATCACGCAATACAGCTACAGCCCCACGAATTTTCGTTTGATTGTAAAGCGGCGTCATAAGAACTACATAGTTACCTTTTTGTAAATTAATTTCAACCACTTGTTGTTGTTCGCTTTCTACAACGAGATGGAATAGTTCAACAAGTTCAGAAGGTAGTTTTTTACTGAGCTCTATCTCTTTTTCTTCTTGCCAAACTTGTAAGAAATGTTCAGCCGGCGGATTGATTACAACGACTTCACCCTCTTGATTTAATGTAATAACCCCATCTGCCATACTACTTAAAATACTAGCTAACTGTTCTTTCTCTTGCTGCAGGGCATTCATATTAAACTTCAACTGTTTCCCCATTTGATTTAAGGCCGTTGCAAGCTCACCAATCTCGTCCTGGGATACCATAGGAGCTTTTGCATCAAACTTCCCACGCGACACCTCAAAAGCAACCTCACGCATTTTACGAAGTGGCGCTGTAATTCGAGTAGATAAAAAGAATGCAAAGAAAGTTGTTAATATAATCGCAATCCCTGCTGATAAGAATATAAAATCAGTCGTTCTTTCCATACCTTGTATCGGTACTTGTAAAGATTCGTATACAAACACTGCACTTTGATTTTTTGACTGCACTGGTTTTCCGACAATCATAATATCATTTTCAGTATTTTTATTCTTTCTACTATTAGAGGCTTTTCTAATGTTATTCTTAATTTCTTTTTTGTCTGTAAAAACAGCCGCTAATTCTTTATCTTCTTTCAAATCATCCATTGTAAGAGTGACTAATCCTTCTTGTTTCGGTGAAGAAGATATTTCTTTACCATCTTCTACAATAATGATCCTTGAAAGTGGGTCAGAGAATTTGTACGCGATATTCTCAATCGTTTTTACATCGGCACCTTCTTCAATTAACTCTGAAACACTTGTTGCAACTTTTTGAAGCCTAGCTTCACTCATATCTACATAATATGTTCTAAAAAACTGTGAAAGTAAAATCGCAACAAATCCAAGCACGAACGAAACGAGAAGTAATATGGTCATCCATAACTTCCCTACTACACTTCTCCAAAGCATCAGTCGTTCACAACCTCAAACTTGTAACCTACGCCCCAAACGGTAACAATCATCTTCGCAGCATCGGGTGATTTTTTACTTAACTTCTCACGTAAACGCTTTACATGCGTATCAACTGTACGTAAATCTCCGAAGAATTCATATTGCCATACTTCTTTTAGCAATTGCTCACGATCGAATACTTTATCAGGCGCTTTCGCTAAGAATAATAGTAATTCGTACTCTTTCGGTGTTAAATTCACCTCATTACCATCTGCTGTAACACGGTGTGCATCATTATCAATTGTTAAATGAGGGAACACAGTAACATCTTTTGTCGTTGTATCTTGTGTAAAGAATGTTGTTGGTACAGAACGGCGTAAGACCGCTTTCACTCGAAGCACTACTTCGCGTGGACTAAATGGTTTCACAATATAATCATCAGTTCCTACCTCAAACCCTTGTACTCGATTTACTTCTTCACCTTTTGCTGTCAACATAATAATTGGCGTTGCTTTCTTCTCACGAACCCCTTTACATACTTCAATACCATCTTTACCAGGCATCATAAGATCTAATAGGATTAAATCATAATCATTTTGCAGCGCCATTTCTAAAGCTGTATCACCATTGTCTGCTTCTTCAATTGTGTATTGTTCTCTCTCTAAATACATTTTCAACAAACGACGAATACGATCCTCATCGTCTACAATTAAAATTCTTGATTCATTTTCCATTTCTACCCGTTGCGTACTTTTACCACAACGGTTCACACCTACCCTTCTATACTATTATGTTGCGCTATTCTCGTTTATTTAAGCAATCTTCTAAATGTTTCACTTCCCATATTATGCTTCACAAGAATAATAAAGTTCGTTCAATTTTTTTCCAAAACTATGTATTTTTTTTGAACAGTATATAATGTCCTCGACATCATTTTACAAAATCAACCGCTACTTTGTCATGTTTTTCTCAAAAAAGAAGAAAAGTTGACAAAAATAAAATAGGAAAGTGACATACACTCTCCTATTTTATTTCTCTATGCGTATGAATGTAAACCCGCGATAATTAAGTTTACTACAATAAAGTTAAACATAATGATTGCAAAACCAATTACCGCTAACCATGCTGACTTCTCTCCATGCCATCCTTTTGATAAACGTAAATGTAATACCGCCGCATAAAAGAGCCACGTTATAAGTGCCCAAACCTCTTTCGGATCCCAGCCCCAAAAACGTGTCCACGCTATTTGAGCCCAAATCATAGCGAAAATTAATGCACCCAATGTGAAAACTGGGAATCCAATTGCAATAGAACGATATCCTATTTCATCTAACAAATCGCTATTCGTATTTTTCACTAACGGCTGAAGTGCCGCTGATACTCGTTTACGTAAAATTAGCCTTAATACAATATAGAGTAACGTTCCGACTAACACTGACCAAATAACAGTATTTAATTTTTTCGCATTTACAATCGCCGGAACTTCAACTGTCGGCTCTAATTTATTTTCTGTCAGTAACTTCCCTTCATGCGGCCCCACTAAAGCCGGAAGATTGTATTTCATTTCCACTTGTTGTTCATTTTTATCAATCCATTGAAACTTTGCTTCATATTTCATACTAGAATATACCGTTGTTACTCCAATAAACCCAACTGTACAAACAAGTGTGAATACTACCGTCTCTAGCCAAAATGTACGTTTACTTTTCACTGATTGATCTACATTTTTCAATAAATACATAACGCCTGTAATAAAACTAATTGCTAAAATTGCTTGTCCTGCAGCCGCAGTCGTCACGTGAATATGTAACCAATTACTTTTTAAAGATGGAATAAGCGGTGATATTTCCCTCGGAAACATACTCGCGTAGGCAATTAATAAAAGCGCAACTGGTAATGCAAAGAGCCCAATTATACTTACGCGGTACATAAAATACATGACAATAAATGCTCCGACAAGCATCATGCCGAAAAACGTACCGAACTCAAAAAAGTTACTAACCGGTGCATGTCCTGATGCAATCCATCTTGTAACAAAATATACCGTTTGTGCAATAAACCCTAAAATTGTAATCGTTATTCCTACATTTGCCCATTTATGACCCTTTTCTTTAATTGCTCCCCCAAAAAATAGAGTGGCAATTAAATATAAAATAAATGCGGTAAAGAGAAAGTTACTACTTATTTGCACCATATCGTTTCCCCACCTTAACTAATTTTTTTATCGACTACTTTATCATTTGGTTGCGGAATTGCTGTACCTTCTAGTACTCTTTCAATATCTTTCTTTAAACCGAACCAGTTTTTATTCGTATGTCCTGCAATCCACCATTCATCATTAACGCGTTGTATCCAAATACGGCGATGATTCCAATACATTCCTTGAATGACACCAACCATAAATATAAACCCTCCAATACCGAGAATCCAAAGCGTTAAATCTTTTCTTACAGTAAGTGCTGTTGCATTTTGCATTTCCACACCTGCAAAGGACATTTTATATTTGTTATTCCCATCAGGTTCTATATTTTGCTGAATACCAACAAAACTCACTTCACCATCTGGTGTTTCAGGTGTAAACATTTTAAATACAAATGCAGGGTTGTTTGGTAATTTTGTTTTTGTATTTGGTCTTCCATTCTCATCAAAATAAAAATCAGGGAAATAGCTTAATAGTTCTAAAGAATAACCATTTCCTAAATCATATTTTTCTGCAGGGTTTGTTAAATCAACTTTAATCGGTCCCCACTTTTGATTATTTTCTTTATTTTGCAAGTTAAAGGACATACTTTTAAATTCATTTTCTTTATAATCCACTTGATACACTGCAAACTTATCAAATTTCAGTGGTTCATTCACTCGAATTTCCGCTTCTTTTACTTTTTCCAATTTCGGCTTTTGTCCTGCTATATTTTCCCCTACTGCTTTATACAATACAGCATTCGTTTGGAAGTTTTTCGCAATCATTTTATCACCTACACGGTCAATTGCTTCATCAAAAACCTCCTTGTCCTTACTTTTATCATAAACTTCCTTTATAAACTTCTCGTTTTTTAAATAGTATTGACCATCTGTCCCTGGTATTTCTTTCATTTCTCCATCACGTAACCAAATCGCTTCGTCTACGTACATACTTGGTAAAAAACGGAGCATCGCACCGAATAAAAAGATGATGAGACCGATATGATTCACATATGGACCCCAGCGTGAAAACCGTCCCTTTTCCGCCAAAATATTTCCGTCTTCCACTTTTACGTTATAGTTTCTTTTCTTTAAATTCTTTTGAACTCTTTCAAAATCACCATCTTGCGGTGTACCAGTACCGTATAATCTTTGTCTCTTTAAAAAGCTAGGGTGTCTTTTCACCCCTTGCTTCTTTAAAGCTTTATAAAGTGGAATGACACGATCTAAACTGCATATCACAAGTGAAATACCAATTGAAGCAATTAAAATCATATACCACCACGAACCGTATAAATTATTAAAGCCTAATTGATAGTATAATTGCCCTAAAAATCCGTATTCTTGCTTATAATATTCAGCTGGTGCAATTCCTGGAGTTATGTACATTTCTTGCGGAAAAATAGTCCCTATCGCCGATGCAGCTAAAGTGATTACAATGAGCCATACACCGACTTTTACAGAAGAGAAAAAGCTCCAAATTTTATCAATAATCGTTTTTGTTTGCGTGAGAGATCTCCGAGCACTCCCCTCATAGCGCATATCCAATAGTTTTATATTTTCATTGCTTTCAAATGGTTTCCCGCAAGCTTCACAAAAAACAGTTCCTATCGGATTCACATGTCCACATTCACATTTAATTTCTTTCAACACTCTCACCGCCCCTGTATCTATATGTACTATTGTATATTCTAACCTCAAGTTACCGCAATACTCAGAATTTTTAAACCAAAGGCACTATAGGTAAGCGCCTTGTATGTAAAGGTTTTCTTTATTACGGAGTGATTTTCTTTAAATACTCCTCCAATTGTTCCTTCGTTTGTTCACCTTTAATCTCTTGAATCACCTTACCATCTTTATCAATCAAGAAGCTTGTTGGTAATGGTATTACTCCATACGTTTTTATAATTTCTCCACCTTTATCGATTGCAACAGGGAACTTAAGATCGTATTGTTTCACAAAATTCTTAACAGCAATATCCGTTTCATCTGCATCTAACGCAATGATTTCAACGCCTTTTTCTTTATACTTTGGATATAGTTCATTCATATAAGGCATTTCTTTCTCACAAGGTTTACACCACGTACCCCAAAAGTTTAAAAATACACCTTTTCCCTTAAAATCTTTTAGCTCAATTTTCTTTCCTTCTAAATCTGTCACAACAAAGTTAGGTGCTTCTTTTCCAATTTCCATTTTCTCTTCTTTAGAGAAATATCCTTGATAAAGTGTAAATCCTACAGCACCACATAAAATGAGCAGAATAATAACGCGAAATAATAAGCGATTTTTTTTCATATTGTCTCCCCTCTCTTCGACGAGTGATGAATATATGTATTTTTTAATAAATCACCAGCGGAGCATTCCACTGGTGAAATTTTCACAATATCGATTAGCGAGGCTTTGTAGAAGCCAATGCACGTAATTGTTTTACCTCATGTGGTGTCAATTCTCTTGCATCACCAGGTCGCAGGCTTCCTACTTCTAAGAAAGCATAGCGTTCACGCTTTAGTTTCACTACTTTACAATCTAACGCTTCAAACATACGACGTACTTGACGGTTACGTCCTTCATGAATTGTTAATTGTACAATCGCCATTTCTTTACGCTTGTCCCAAGAAATAATCTTCACACGTGCTGGTGCTGTTTTTCCGTCTTCTAACATCACACCGCGTTCTAACATGCGGATTTTTTCACCTGTTAGAGGCCCTTTTATTTTTGCAACATATGTTTTTTCAACTTTATATCTAGGGTGCATTAATACGTTTGCGAAGTCCCCATCGTTTGTCATTAATAATACGCCAGACGTATCATAATCTAAACGTCCGATTGGGAATAAACGTTGTGTAATTTCCGGGAAAAAGTCTGTTACAACACTTCTTCCTTTATCATCTGATACACTTGAAATTACGCCAGTTGGTTTATATAGTAAAAAATAAACAGGTTCTTCTTTTTCAAGAGGGATGTTATTTACTTCTACTTTATCTTGAGGAGTTACTTTCGTTCCTAACTCCTTCACTATTTTTCCGTTAACTTTCACTTTTCCTTGCTGAATTAATTCCTCAGCCTTTCTTCTCGATGCAATACCTGCTTGCGCAATCACTTTTTGTAATCGTTCCATTTCTTTTTTTCACCTCGAATTTATCTTACCTTACATTAGAAAGACTTGGCAACCGCATACGCTTGACGGCTTTTTGCTCCATCTTACTTAAACAACATAGCGATGATAATAAACATATAAAGGTCAAATCATGGTTTTACCTTTTATTATTGTCCATATTTTTCATATTGCTCACAATAAAAGTTCATTATTTTGTCAAAAATACCGCATAAAAAAACCACTATTAAGCAACACCTTAATAGTGGTCGTATACGTATTATAAGCGAAATAGCATAAAAAATGAATAGCATTACTGAAACAATAGAGAAACAAATACAATCGAACAAATAATTCCGATTAAATCGGCAAAAAGTCCTACTTTTAATGCATCTCCCATTTTTCTAATTCCAACAGCTCCGAAGTATACTGTTAAAATATAAAAAGTTGTGTCTGTACTCCCTTGCATCGTAGAAGCCAATCGCCCAATGAACGAGTCCGGTCCATACGTCGCAATTAAATCGGTCGTAATACTTAAACCAGCAGAGCCCGAAATAGGACGTATAAGTGCTAGTGGAACAATTTCTGCTGGGACATGAATTAAATCTAACATCGGCTTCATTACTGATATCATTGCATCTAATGCACCTGAAGCTCGAAATATAGAAATAGATACGAGCATTCCAACCATAAACGGTAAAATAGAGATTGCAATTTGAATCCCTTCTTTTCCCCCCTCAACGAACGATTCATACGTCGGAACTTTCTTTATCGTGCCATATAGAAGGATAAAACCAATGACACAAGGGATTACCCATAATGATATCGTATTGACAATGCTCATTTTTTCCGCCCCTTCCTACTCCTTCTTCGGTAAAAATAGCGGTCAATCCAAATCGCTCCGATCATAGAGAGTACTTGTGCAATGAATGTTACCCCAACAATTTCAGTTGGATTTGCTGATTCATACGTCATTCGAATCGAAATGACGGTCGTAGGAATTAAAGTAATCGCTGATGTATTTAATGCCAAAAACGTTACCATAGAACGGCTCGCCGAATCCTTCCCTCCATTTAACTCTTTCAATTGTTCCATCGCTTTAATGCCAAGAGGGGTCGCTGCATTACCTAAACCAAAAAAGTTTGCCATCATATTTGATAAAATAAATCCCATTGACGGATGATCCTTCGGTATTTCTGGAAACAGCCTTTTTACTATCGGCATAAAAAGTGCCACTAACTTTTTTAACAATCCGGCTTCCTCTGCAATTTTCATTAAGCCGAGCCAAAATACTAAAACACTAATGAGTCCTATACAAATCGTTACCGCATCTTTCGCTCCATCAAATACAGCTTTATTTATTTCTTCCATTGTTCCATTTATCATCGCATACACAATCCCAATGACAGCCATCGCTACCCATACGAGATTAACCATCGTTCCCAACACCTATCATGTAAGAAAAAATTTCTTTCACATTATTCCAGTACATTCCCGTTGTAGCTACTAACTTTCGTTTACTATAAAATAAATTCCGTTCTCCAACTTTCTCATTGCCAACATAAACGTCTGTCTTTCCAACCTTTACTCCATCCACAAGCTTTGCACTTTTATCTAGTTCAACTTTTAATACTACGCTCTTTTTTTCTTCTTCAGTTAAAGGTACTGAAAAACTATTTTTCGTGTAAACATGATTGGCGTATTTCTTTTCGGTTATTTCAGCAAGTGCTCCTTGTCCTAAAACTTTTGTTTGTTCGAAACGGTCAAAACCTTTATCAAATAAATTCATATGATCATCCCAATCACTAGAAGCGCTCAAAGTTACGACAATTAGATCTAGTCCATCTTTTGATGCTGTTGTAACAAGCGTTCTTCCTGCTTTCTTCGTAAAACCTGTTTTTCCCCCTGTTGCAAATTCATAATACGACGTCACAAGTTTATGTTTATTTTTCCACGGATAATCCCACGAATCTGATTTATACGTTTTTGTTCCAAAAATTTTCTTAAAAGTTTCGTTCCCCATTGCATACCTTGTTAAAAGTGCCATATCATAGGCCGACGAATAATGGGATCCATCTCCATCCAAACCATGTGGGTTTGAAAAGTGAGTGTCTTTCATTCCAATTTGTTTCGCCTTTTCATTCATTAAATATACAAACCCTTCTATACTCCCTCCTACATTTTCAGCAATTACTTGTGCTGCATCATTACCAGATCTAAGCATGAGTCCATATACTAAATCCTCTAATTTTACTTTCTGTCCAGGCTTTAAATAAATTGCTGAGCCTTCTACTCTCACTGCTTCATTACTAACCGAGACCATTTCTTTCATTTTTCCTGACTCAGCAGCTAACAAGGCAGTCATAATTTTTGTTATACTAGCAATCTTTTGCGGCTCATGTTCTGCTTTTCCGTATAATACGCGACCTGACTGTTGCTCCATTAATACAGCATTTCGAGCACTAACATTGCTGGTCATCTTTGCATATGTAGGAATTGGTATAACGCTTGCGTACATAATAAGAAGCGTAATGATTACACAAATTCGTCTCATATTTCCCCCCACGTCCTTTTGGCACTTTTTGTACAAGTGTATGCTTGGCCTTTTAAAATATGAACGAAATCTCCCTCTCCTTCCAATAAAAAAGACGCAGAGAACCTGCGTCTAATAAGGTGTCCATTCTATTTGTTTTGCACTTTCAAATCTTTTTTCTACATCCGGCCAATTTACAACATTCCACCAATTTTTAATATATTCATCTTTTCGATTTTGGTATTGTAAATAATACGCATGTTCCCACACGTCTAGTACAAGGAGCGGTATCGTATCCCATTGTGTAAATAATTGATGAAGTGTACTCTGTAAAATTTCTAATCTTCCCGATCGCGGAACCCAAACGAGAATTGCCCATCCTGAACCTTCCACTTTAGAGGCTGCTTCTGTAAAATGTTTTTGAAAACGCAAGAAACTTCCAAAATCTTGTTCAATCCGGTGTGAAAGAGCCCCTCTTGGACTTCCGCCGCCACCTTTTTTCATGTTATTCCAAAATATTGTGTGCAAGTAATGACCTGATCCATGAAAAGCAGCTTCTCTTTCCCAATGCTTAATTAAATCAAATTGATTTGTTTTTCTCGCTTCTTCCATCATCTTCTCTGCCTTATTTAATCCTTCCACGTAACTACGATGATGTTTATCATGGTGTAACATCATAATTTCTCTAGAAATATACGGTTCTAACGCATTATATGGATAAGGTAGTGGTGGGAGTGTATGCCCTCCAATTGGAACAGCTCGTTCACTATCCCCTCTTTCACATAGTTCATATTCCTCTTCCCCCTGCACGAATACTTCCTGCAAATGATGTTGAATATGTTCTACATCATCACTTATTTCATACATAAACTCTGCATCTGTATCATACTCATGCTCTTTCATACGGTCTAATAACGTTTGAATTTTATAAGCAAGCATATGGACATCATACACTTCCATTGCACGGCTATCTAATACGTGAAGAACACTTTCACACCAGCTTTCTACTTCATGAAAGTAATCTGTGAATACACCTTGCTGGCTCATGTTACACCTCCTTAATGCTATCCCCTTAAATATATTCAAAGGCAATCTCTTATATAACTGTACAAAAGGAAAAGAAGCTAAGTCCCCTCAGCTTCTTTTTCGCAGTTAATATTTGTGTAACATCTTTGTTTGATAATCCGTCTCATAATATTCTAATTCTTCACGCATCAATTGGAATTTCCCCTCTAAGCTCTTCATTACTTCCTCTACAGATGCAGGTGGTGTTTGTTGAAAAACGATGGAGTTTTTCCCTGTATAAGCAGACCGACTATTTTCATACCAATGATCACTCTTTGGTGAAAAAAACTCTGCAATTACTTGATGATAAATTTTATATAAAATCTTTTCAGCTGCTGTCTTTCGAAATGGCTGGCTATTTAACAAAACAAAACACGCATCATGCCCTTCTTCACAAAAAACGAGAAGACGTCTTATTGACGCTAATAACCCTTTATAATATTGTTCGTTTCCTGCCGGTGTCTCTTCTAATAAAGAAGGCAACGTATGATAATTTACATAATTGGTTATCAAATGAATAACATCTTCTAAAAACATAGAAACTTGTTCTGTTTGATTTTCCACCATTAGATTAGACATTTTTCCCTCTCCTTTGCCAGTTCACTCTATTTCTACTCTTTTATTTTTATGTAATTCAGCCAATATTTCTTGTACTTTCACGACTATTTCCTCATCAAAATATTGTTGGAATTCTTCTATATTATTTAAATACAAACGTTTTTGCATGCGAAGCTCATTCTCTTTCAGTAAACAACAGATCGCTACAATATCCCGCAAATATATGTCTTGATTTTCTACTTTACATACCGGATTTCCTTCAAAAGGAGTAATTTCTTGTACAACTTCTTCAAAATACCGAACATATAAAACAGAAAAGGTTCTTTCTTTATCATTTAATATATATGTCACTTCAGATCTATTAAAAAAATCTTCTGACGTATTAGGCTTTGCTTTCTCTAGCTCATATCCCGCATAACCTATTATAATCATCTACTTCCCCTCTCTTCCTTCTTTCAATTCATTTTAACTTAATTTTCTGACAAACGAAATACTCTTTTAAATATAACCCTTATAAAAAATAGCTTCCTTATACAGGAATTTACCTTTTTATTTTTCTTGAAGTTTGTCATAATAATATTATTGTCTCAGTTTTCTTATACAAGGAGAGTTGTATTTATGTCGTTTTCATGGAAACGTTTCTTACAAATCGGGAAAATTATCTTCCCATTTGTTGTATTAACAATTGTATTCTTTCAAGCAAAAAAAGAATTAGCAGGCATTTCTTTTTTAGAAGCAATCAATACAATTAAAAACATTCCAACCGGAGGAGTCTTTTTAGCCATTACACTTGGTGCATTTGCCGTATCAACAATGTTCTTTTACGACTATGTTATGCTTCGTTATTTAAAAGCTGATATACCTGTCCAAAAGATTTTTCGTATCTCATGGATTGCTAATACCTTAAATGGATTTATTGGATTTGGTGGTCTCGTTGGAGCGGGTGTACGTACGATGCTTTATCGTCCATACATAAAAGAAAATGGCAAGCTGATTAAAAGTATCGCCTGGATGACAACTGCTTTTATTAACGGACTCGCTATTCTTTCATTCCTCGGCCTTATTGGAATATTAGACACAAGTTTTATTTTGCATGAAAAACCGTGGCTATGGCCTGTTTTGATCTTCTTCGCCCTTTTCGTCCCTATATACATTGGCTTTTCTAAACTAAAAAATAGAAAACCAAAGCAAACCGAAGGACAAGATGAACGAGAAGAAGAGAAAAATCCAACTGTTTTATACTCATTAGTTTCATTAGTTGAGTGGGTATCTGCTGGTATTGTTATGTACGTCATACTAATATTATTTGGCATTGATATCGAATTTCAAAAGTTTTTAGGTGTGTATGTAATCGCTGCTTTAGCTGGTGTTGTTAGTCTTGTACCTGGTGGACTTGGTTCATTTGACCTTGTCTTTTTAACTGGGCTCGGACAATATGGCATTGATACAGGCGTATTACTACCTGCTATGTTATTATATCGCCTCGTCTATTACATTTTACCATTCTGCCTTGGTCTTATTTTTGCAGCTTTTGAAATGACAGGCGTGGCCATTAAAAAGTTTGAAGACAAACCTTTTATTGCGCCTGCATTAGAAACAACTGGTGTTATATGGACTTTGCAGCGTGATTTTCTAGGAAAACTAGGTTCGTGGGCCTCTGCTGCTTTAACAGTATTTGCTGGATTAATGGTTATTTTATCGACCATTCTACCGACAAGTATAAACAGAGCACACGCCTTACATATTCTAGCTCCAAAACATCTTATTCAATTTTCTTTTAGCTTATCACTAACATTCGGTATTCTCCTCCTGATCCTTTCACGAGGCATATATTATGGAACAAAGCGTTCTTACTATATGACGATTATTTCTTTAATCGGAGCAGCTATCTTTAATACGCTAAAAGGGATTGATATTGAAGAAACGTTTATTTTATTAATTGTACTCGCTGTATTATATATGCTTCGTAAAAGATTTGTACGCGAGAAAATGGAAGTCTCACTTTCTGATATCGTAAAAGTTTTTATATTCTTACTTATAACTTTATATTTATATAAAAACTTAGGTATTTTATTTGCAGGTGCAAAAGAAGCTTTTAAACCTGATTTTGTCGTTCGTAATATTACGCAAGTAAAACGAAGTGCATTAGCAGCTGCCTTTTTCGTTCCTACATTTTTACTGATTGGCTCACTCATTGCTAATCGTTATCGAAATGAATTTCCCGGGCAACCAGCTAATGATAAAAGATTACAAAACTTTTTAGATGAACATGGTGGAAATGTACTTAGTCATTTAGGTTTCTTAGGCGATAAACAATTCTTCTTTAGTAGTGATGGGAAAGCGCTCCTTCTCTTCTCTATAACTGGAAAACGTCTTGTTGTACTAGGTGATCCAATTGGAGATCCTTCCTCCTACCGTACTGTGTTACAAGAGTTTTTAGCTGAAGCTGACCGATTTGGATACATTTGTGTATTCTACCAAATTGAAAGTAAATGGATGAGTTTATATCATGATTTTGGTTACAACTTCTTTAAGCTTGGTGAAGAAGCTGTCGTTGATTTGAATACATTTACAATAACAGGAAAAAAACGCGCCGGTATGCGAGCGACTTTCAACCGTTTTGAACGAGAAGGCTATACATTCTCTATTCACCAGCCGCCGTTCTCAGATGAACTATTTGAAGAATTAAAAAAAGTTTCAGATGCGTGGCTCGGTGGAAAAAAAGAGAAAAGTTTCTCACTCGGATACTTTGATCGTGAATATATTAGCCGTGCTCCTATCGCTACATTATCTGATGCAGATGGAAAAATCATTGCATTTACAACTTTTATGCCAGTATATCAAGACGGATCATTGTCTGTTGATTTAATGCGGTATTATCCAGATGCACCTAGCGGCATTATGGATGCCATTTTCATCCACCTATTCCAGTGGGCAAAAGAAAATGAATACCACTCCTTTAATATTGGTATGGCACCACTTTCAAATGTAGGTTTATCGACACAATCTTTCTGGTCTGAACGGGTTGCTGCTGCCATCTTTAATAATGTTCGTTACACATATAGTTTCAGCGGGTTACGACATTTTAAAGAAAAATATAAACCAACATGGAGCGGTAAATATTTAGCATTTAGAAAGAATCATTCTTTACCAATTACAATGCTCTCTGTAACAAAATTAATAGGAAAAAGAAAAAACAGCTAAATAGTTAGCTGTTTTTTCTTTTTTGAACTTGTACAATGAATTCTTTTTCATATTTCTTTCCATTTATATAGAAATCTCCCCATATTTTATACGTTCCTTCAGCAGGAAATGTAATGCGATATTGTAATTGCTCATCTGTATCAACAGGGATTGCATATAAAAAGTTTTCTCTCGTTTCGTCCACGATATAGAGCGCCTCCACTTCTCCTCTCTCTGCATGTAGTTTCAATTTCTCACCCTTTTTCGCTTGAAATTGAAATGTTAACGTCACTGGCTCATTCGGATGCAATGCACCAAATAATAGAGAAACTTCATACTCCCCTATTTTTTTTGTAAGTACACTATCGATTGGAAATTTTACTTTTTTCTTATTTTTCTCGTCTATTTCTTTCCCAAAATCTTTCTTCGCAAATGATTGCACAGACTTATTTTTGTCTTCATATAAAAATATTGTATAGCCTTCATCTTTCGCTATTTTAGAAGATACTTTATATGATCCATTTCCTGCGAATGTAGGTTTCATTTGTTGTACGTGTTTTAATTGTCCGTCTACAATAACTGCACGAATTTGATCATTCACACCACGAACTTCGCTATTTTTATTATTTAATAATTGAAATGAAATATCCGTTTTCTTATTTCCTTTTCCATTTGATACATCCCATTTTACTTCCTGAACATCACCTACAGTCTCTGTAGTTTCCTGATACTTTTTTATGTAAAATCCACCTACCACAATAAATAACAAAGCAACAAGTCCAATGACAAGATTTTTCAAAACATCACCTACCATTTTTATAGTCTCTATTCATACAAAACTTCTTTCATATATATTCTAGATTATGATTTATGAAATCCTTCTGTTTTGCACATATTACAAAGGATAAAAAAGATTTTAATTGAAAGGATTCATAGTGTATAATGCAAATGATATTGATTTCTATCAATACATTATAAGGAGGACTTTTCATGAGTGTACATATTGAAGCAAAACAAGGTGAAATCGCTGAATCTATTCTATTACCTGGTGATCCATTGCGTGCAAAATATATTGCTGAAACATTTCTAGAGGACGTTACTTGCTATAATAACGTACGTGGAATGTTAGGATTCACTGGAACTTATAAAGGAAAACGTGTATCTGTGCAAGGTACAGGTATGGGTGTTCCTTCTATTTCTATTTATGTAAACGAATTAATCCAAAGCTACGGAGTTAAAAATTTAATTCGCGTTGGAACTTGCGGTGCTATTCAAAAAGACGTAAAAGTACGTGACGTTATTATTGCAATGACAGCTTGTACGGATTCTAATATGAACCGTTTAACATTCCCAGGATTTGATTTTGCACCAGCTGCAAACTTCGACCTTCTAAAAAAAGCTTACGATGCTGGAACTGAAAAAGGCCTACACGTTCGTGTTGGTAACGTTTTAACAGCAGATGTATTTTACCGTGAGAGCATGGACATGGTGAAAAAGCTTGGAGATTACGGTGTACTAGCAGTAGAAATGGAAACAACTGCGCTTTACACATTAGCAGCGAAATACGGTGTAAATGCATTATCTGTCTTAACAGTAAGTGATCACATCTTCACTGGTGAAGAAACAACATCTGAAGAGCGTCAAACTACATTTAACGAAATGATTGAAATCGCTTTAGATGCAGCAATTCAACAATAATACATTAAAGAACTCGTCATACGTCTGTCGAGTTCTTTTTATGTGACTTTTTATTAAAAACTACTTTCAGAAGAGACAGATTTTCTCCTCTACTTTTTTGTAACGTTTGTTATAATAAAGAAATCATTTACAGTATTTCTCACAAGAGGTGACGCAGTGAAAAACAGAAGTATCGTCTTTAAACTATTTTTATTAACATCAACATTATTTACAATCATATTCCTCCTCTTTTTCCTAGGACAATCTCTATTTTTAGAGAAATTTTATATTAATAAAAAAGTAAAAACAGTTCAAACTGCTTTTGAAAAGTTCGTAGATACGTACGAAAAAAGTGGGAAAACTTATGAAGAAATTCGAAAACTAAAACAAGAATTTCATGATAAAACAAATGCTGACATGCAATTTTTAAATACGAATGGCATTATTAAAAGCGACAACAATTACTATATTGACGTATTTAATCCTAAAAATAATGAGACATATTCTATTCCGCTCAATAATCTTTTAACACCCGAAGAATATAAGAAATTCGAAAACTTAGGATTGAAAAAAGACGATGTGATAAATGTCGTCGGTTTGCTACAAAACAAAACAATAACACCAATAAAATTGACAACAAATTACAATCGATGGCAAAACGAATATACCAATTCAGATTTTTCATCTATTAATGGTAACCCTTCTAAAAATAGACTTACAAACCGATACAAAACTGTTACTCAAATTGAGTTTACTGGTACGATCTCTAAGTTACAACTTCCATCGAAAGCGGAGGTTCGTCTTGCAAATGATATTGAAACATTGCAAGCCGTTCAATATTTTGCAGAGCTTATTAGAAATGGCACTGCTAACTCGCAGCAATTAAACACTTATATAATAGATAGCGGGGAGAATATAAAGAATAGTATCTTTGTAAAACCTATTATGAAAAATGGAGAGATTACAGAATATGCTTTTGCGATAGCATCCTTGCAACCTGTTAATGAAGCGATGCTCGTTTTGAAAGATTATTATGTCTATGCCTTAATCATCGTATTTCTCGTAATTATTTTATTATCCTTCTACTACTCAAAAATCATTGTGAAACCATTAATTAAAATGAATCGTGTTACAAAAAAAATGGCCAATTTTGATTTTAGCGAGAAATTACCTGTAACAGCAGACGATGAAATTGGAGGGCTTTCCGGTAGTATTAATACGTTATCTGTAAATTTAAAAGACCGAATTGATCGATTAAATGTTGCCAATACAAAATTACAACAAGATATTGAACGTGAACGTCAATTAGAGAAAACGCGAAAAGAATTCATTTCTGGTGTATCACACGAATTAAAAACACCACTTAGTGTAATTAGAAGTTTCGCAGAAGGAATTAAAGATGGCGTTAGTAAAGATACGACGTATTACACAGATGTTATTTTAGAAGAAACCGAAAACATGAACAGACTTATTGTTGAAATGTTAGAATTAGCAAAATTAGAATCAGGTACGTACAAGCTAGATATGACGACATTCTCAATCGGTGAACTAATTCAACAAGTCTATACAAAGTTATTATTTAGCATGGAGGAAAAACATTTACAAGTGAATATAGATGTAGACCCTTCTATATTTGTGAAAGCGAATCGTAGTCGAATTGAACAAGTAGTTGTGAACTTACTTAGCAATGCAATTCGCTATACGCCAGATGGAGAAAAAATACAAGTCTCCGTTATAGAAATGGAAGATACAGTAAAAGTTGAAATCGAAAACACAGGAAACCCTATTCCAGAAGACAGTCTTGAAAAAATTTGGGATCGTTTCTACCGTTTAGATGCATCGCGTAGCCGTCATACTGGTGGTACTGGTCTTGGATTATCTATTGTTAAAAATATTTTAGACCTCCACCATGCCGAGTATGGTGTATATAATACGACTAATAGTGTTGTATTCTACTTTAATTTACAAAAAGTAAAAGAAGTCAAATAATTTGTCTTAATTTCACTAGGAGTTCACATGAAATTCACACTCTCCCTTTATAGTTAGAAACAAGTTAATCCTTTCCTTTACACATATAAAAGAGGAGAGTGCGTGAAATGAAACAAGCAGGACAACCTATTCAAAATGAAAAACAATTAGAAACTATCAAAAATATACTTTTACAATCTTCGAAACGTGATGGCTTATTATTCGTATTAGCTGTAAATTCTGGCTTAAAAGTAAGTGAAATCTTACAATTAAAAGTTAGTGATGTAATCGATGAAAATGAAAATGTTCGCCATTCCATTTTATTTTACAATGAAAAAGTAAAGAAACATAAATGGTTCGCTGTAAATGAAGACTTACAGCACGCAATCGAAGACTACATGAAAGAACGTAAAACTTGGAAACGTAATGAACCATTATTAAAGTCTCAAAAAGGAACAAAATCTATTACGAGACAACATGCGTGGTACATTTTAAACAAAGCTGCAAAAGAAGTTGGATTAGAAGGGATTAGCTCACATACACTTCGAAAAACTTGGGGATATTGTGCATACAAATCAGGTGTTGATATCGCATTTTTACAACACTTCTTTGATCATAGTACTCCATCAAAAACTTTAAAGTATATCGGTATTGCTTAATAACTCTTATACATAAAAAAGGTTACCATTTATAAATGGTAACCTTTTTTATGTTTCACATTCTCTTTTCTTGTCTCTCCTATATTGTAGTGGTACTCTAATAGTAAGGGGGAGAAATTATGAACACTTTAACAATTGAATTACCGAAAGAAACGGCTGAAAAACTTGATTTATTAAAACAAGCTTATGAAAAGAAAACAGGTGCTTCTATTTCTGAGAGCACTCTTGTTCAAACACTTATCTCAAAAGAATTTATCCAAGCGATAACTCCTTTTGATTTACAACAATTCATCACTGGAAAAGAACAGCATTAATTGCTGTTCTTTTTTTATACGTTATCAGGAGTTTGCTAGAAATTTACCTCGAAACAACTCATTACTTCAGCCAAACTTCTATTAGAGATCTCCCTATCGCTCCTATCTCCTAAAAAGTTTTTTATTTATTTTTAGGAAAACTATTGACAATGATAATGATAACCATTATCATTTATTACGAAGCCAACAATTGATGAATCAACCAAACGCTCAGTAACATTGTTACCCCTCTTTTTCATATAGAAAGGCACTGTACATTCCCCCTGTTTGTACAGTGCCTTTCTTGTTTATTATCACTCAAACAAATTTAATTGCTCAGGCTTTGGCTCACCATATGTAATGTTCATCATTTTCATAAGCTGTTTCGCATTATCAGCTGCATCTCCGCCTGAATTATTGTTAAATAGTACATATATGTCCTTTGTCTTCTTTTTTAATTGTTCTAGTCTTTCTACCCATTCTTCTAATTCTTTATTGTTATAGCGATATAAGCAACGAACCGCTCTCCAATTTTCTCCTTTATCAAGCCAGCCATGAACATTCCGGCCATGGAAGCGTATTAACACCATCTCTGCACTCGTTACTTCTAATACGAGCGGTACTGACCCCATCCCTGCCTGTGGCTCATCACAAATTGTATGAATCCATTTCTCCTGCTCTAGAAACTGTAACGTCTTATCTCTCATTTCTGGATAAAACCATGTTTGATTTCGAAATTCTATCGCACACGGCAAACCTTCCATTTTTTCTTTCGTATATCGGAGAAAATCTACATTCTTCTTTTTACAATCAAACCATGGTGGATATTGAAATAAAATCGTTTTTAATTTACTAGCTTCAATTAAAGGAAGAATAGATTGTTTATATACATCAAACATCTCATCGAACGTAGAAAAAGGAATCTCTCCTTTCATATGTCCTGTCATTCCTTGATATGCTTTTACGATAAAAGAAAAATCTTTCGGTGTTTCCATTGCCCATTTTGTATAATTTCGTTCAGGTTGCATCGCATAAAATGAACTGTCCACTTCTACTATAGGAAAATACTCACTATATGTTCGTAATTTATTTCTATTTTCATAGGGGTCTATATATAAAGAATCATGATCTCCCCACCCTGTTACTCCAATGAAAAGCAAATATATTCCTCCCTTTTTCACTTCACTTTCTATCCATTCTACCCACTTTCTGAACACTTTGACCAATCAATTTCATTAAGTAGTCCCATCTTTAAGAGTATTCATATAAAAATATGATATACTAGATGGAAGAATTTTTAAATTGAGGGGTTATTTATTTATGCTTCCAAACGATGATATTATATCTCATGAAAAACGAATAGAAGAACTAGAGAATAAAGTACGTTTTTATGAAGAACTTGTAAATCAATTACCACATCATTTCACATATAAAAATCCACATATTGGTTTACAAATAAAGAAAACGAGATCGAATCATTCCATTCAAAACATACAAAAAGAGAATAAAGAGGCTGACTTTCAACTTACTTGCGATTCATTATTTTTATTTAAACAACTTGAAACATACTTTATTCATATTTTTGATGCTTTTTCACATCATGTAACCTTTGTTGATAATAAAGGAAATATAACTTTATGTAATCAGGCTGCAGCAGATGATTTTGGTGTAGTACGAAATGATATAATTGGAAAACCAATTCAACAATTACTAAAATTGCCTGAAGAAAAAATTAAAGCTCTAGAAACATTAAGAACAGGCACAGAAATATATAATGAAGAAGTTTTAGACAAAAACTATGGCATTTTAAATAACCGAATTATTCGTGATTATAACGGAGAGATTTTTAGGGTTATTAGTGTTTTTCATTATTTAAACACAGAACGTGATGCAGAAAAATTTTCGTTAGCAGGGCGAATCGCGGCTGGTATTGCGCATGAAGTACGTAATCCTCTTACAACCGTACGAGGATATTTACAATTTTTACAAGAAAATGTTTCTCCATCTAATAAAGAACTATTTAAAAACTTACTTATTCCTGAATTAGATCGCGCAAATAGTATCATTACAAAATTTTTATCTATTTCAAAAACACGGGAATTTACAAGAGAACCCTTTCCCATTAATACGTTTTTACGTGAGTATATTCAACAGTTACTAGCTAGTGAAGTCTTTTTACATAACATTTCAATTGATTATAATTTTTCTACCGAATTAGATGATATTTTAGTTCATATTGATCGTCATGAACTTGTGCAAGTTTTTTTAAACTTATTCCAGAACGCTGTCGATGCTCAAGGAGAAAAAAAACTTTCTATACAAATTACTAGTTACCGCCTTGATAATTTTGTTCGTATTACTTTCACTGATAATGGGACTGGTATTCCACCAGCGATTCAAGAATATATCTTTGATCCATTCTTCTCAACAAAAGATTCCGGTACAGGACTCGGCTTGGCAGTAACGAAAAAAATTATTCAAAATCATAATGGTACATTAAAAATGACTAGCAATGAAGATGGTACTACTTTTACTATTTCAATTCCAATCTTACCTAAAACAGCCCTTGAAAGATTAAATCAAGACAAATAAAATCCAATCCACGAACTGCATGTCAATTGTTAAATCCCTTAACAATCGACATGCAGTTTTTTATGTTGAACTTTTCTTCTTTACATTATATGAAACCTTCTCTATATCTTACTTATTTGTTTGCCAAGCGGGCCAATTTCTTATTTTTTTAGAAATGGTAGTTTGTCCATCACGAATTCAGTATAAATTTCATTTTAATATATAGTAATGACTATTGATTCTATGAAAGAAAGGAATGAAAAGATGAACAATAAAAATAAAGGAAAAGTATTTTATGGTAATGACTGTTGCGAAGTCAGAGCTTGTAGTCATATTAACATCTCTAAGTCCGAACTTACAGAATTTGTTAGACTCCTTCAAGTTTTTGGCCAAGCTATTCAAGCTGTCTTTCAAAACCCTTCTCAAACTAATATCGATAACTTGATAGCTGCGCTCAATAACTTACAAAAGTTCCTCAATTGCTTAGATTTATCCCCAGCACAAAAACAAATTGGAAATTCTATCATTGCTAATCTATTAACTATTTTAAGAACAACACCTTTCTCATGCGGAGCATTATACGTTGAACTACAAAGTCTGCTTAATTATTTATTGTATATCGCTAAGTTATTCAAAGTAGATTGTTGTACGACCGACAAACTAGTTAAACTCATAACAGAGATCCAAGCTATCCTAGTTCAATACGGATCAGGTTGTCTTGGAGGCGGAGGCGCTACGGGTGCTACGGGTGCTACCGGTGCTACCGGTGCTACCGGTGCTACTGGTGCTACTGGTGCTACTGGCGCTACTGGGCCTCAAGGACCGGCGGGGGCTACTGGGCCTCAAGGACCAGCGGGGGCTACTGGCGCTACTGGTGCTCAAGGACCTCAAGGCGTTCAAGGACCGGCAGGGGCTACTGGCGCTACTGGACCTCAAGGCGCTCAAGGACCTGCAGGTGTTCAAGGCGCTACTGGACCTCAAGGACCTCAAGGTATTCAAGGACCTGCAGGGGCTACCGGTGCTACTGGTGCTCAAGGTGTTCAAGGACCTGCAGGGGCTACTGGCGCTACTGGACCTCAAGGTATTCAAGGGCCTGCAGGGGCTACTGGCGCTACTGGTGCTCAAGGACCTCAAGGCGTTCAAGGGCCAGCGGGGGCTACTGGCGCTACTGGTGCTCAAGGACCTCAAGGACCAGCGGGGGCTACTGGCGCTACTGGTGCTCAAGGACCTCAAGGTGTTCAAGGGCCAGCAGGGGCTACTGGCGCTACTGGTGCTCAAGGACCTCAAGGCGTTCAAGGGCCAGCGGGGGCTACTGGCGCTACTGGTGCTCAAGGACCGGCAGGCGCAACAGGGGCTACTGGTGCTCAAGGTGCTACTGGTGCAACCGGACCAGCGGGTACACCAATTCCTGTAACGATCGCGGCAATCGGAAACTCAAATCCACAAACTATATCACCTGGAACAAACCTTCAATTCAATCAAGTGTTTGAATTAACTAATATCTCTTTCAATGATACTTCAGATACTTTAACGATTTTAGAAACAGGCGTATATGATATTAGTTTCTCAGCGTCTACAACTTTCCCAGGGTCTTCACCATTTGGATTCGGTATTTCATTCAATGGTCAACCACCTACTCGTAATTTCTCAACTAACGTTATCGGTAGTGCTGTTTCTTTCTCTACAATTGTTACTTTACAAGCTGGTACAACGATTGCTATACAGCCTACAGCAAACACTATTTCAATTCCTAACACAGGCGATACAACAGCAACACTATCTGTATTCCGAATTTACTAATTTTCGCTTAAGAAGTATATTTATAATAATATGTATCGTTTAACCGTGCATTAAATCTCTCTTTATATAGAAAGGAGCACTTATTTGGGAGGATAAGTGTTCCTTCTTTACGTTTCTTTACCTCAAATTTACTCTATCTTAATCCTTATTTTGTATGATAAATAGTGAAGTCAAAGATATGAAAGAGGGATGAAAATGAGAGTTATGTCACTAATACGCATTTGGTTTGCACTTATGGTATGCATTATTTTATGTGTAGGATTTTTTTTAACTCTAAAATATTCCACTATATCAAAAGCAGAGAGAAAAACTGCTCCATACAAACTTTTGTATACAAAACAAAGCAACATCCCTTATTCCAATTCCACAAATAATGAAAAAAGGGTTATAAAAGGAATGCTTATTACGAAAGCTTCTAGTTCCGAGGCGTTACTCCAAATTGCTGAAACGATTAAAAATCAGTATACAAATAAAAAAATCGATGAAATTACACTTTCTATCCACAATGAAAATAACGGTAATTACGAAGAAGAATTACCTTACGAACCTATTAGTAAAGGCAAAATAATCGTAACATACGATTCCGAATCCTTTGGCAGTACGAATATTGTACTTAACGAGTAATCTCATGTATCTCAACGGATATGGATTAATAGCTAATTAAGATAGACAAAAATCTCTACCGATTAAAATTTTATTTTGTTTTCATACAAAATAAGAGGCGAATTTTTTTATTCGCCTCTTTCTTTTACCAAAATGAAGGAATCCATTCTTTCACTTTATCAAGCCACTCTTGTTGCTCTTGTTTTCGTTGTTGTTCCTCTTCTTTCCTTCTCTTCTCTTCTTCTTTTCTTCGTTTTTCCTCTTCTATTGTAGTCAATTGTTTTTTATAATCAGCCTCAGATATGAGCGATAACTGAAATGCTTTTTGAGCTGGATTTGCGTTCGCTTTTTTCATAATATCCCGGAACATTGTCGTCGTAATTTGACTACCACCCGGAACATAATGATCGCTATCGGTTTTATCATATCCTACCCAAATCGCACCTACTAAATCTGGTGTGTATCCAACAAACCATGAATCCTTTGCACCGGTGCTCGGGCCATTTACAATTTGAGTAGTTCCTGTCTTACCTGCCGTATCAACATTATTAACTTTTGCCTTTTCGCCCGTTCCCTTTTCGACAACACCTTTTAATAAATATGTCATTTTTTGAGAAACTTTCTCACTCGTCACTCGTGTCTCTTTCTTATACCACTTTCCAAGCGTTTCACCTTCAGCATTTTGTATCTCCCTAATTGCATGAGCTTCCACTTGGACTCCGTCATTTGCAAATGTACTGTATGCTTGAGCCATTACAAATGGAGATGTCCCCACATGCATACCGCCTAAAGCAATCGGATACGTACGATCTTCTGGCACTAATGGAATACCAAATCGCTCTAAAGATTTCAATCCTTTATCTAATCCAATTTGTTCTAATAGCCACACAGCTGAAACATTATACGACTTTGCTACGGCTTCATACATTGTCACATCACCGTGAAAAGTATGATCGCTATTTTGTGGTTTATATTCTTTAATGTTAAATGGTTCATCTTTTAATATATCGTATACTTCATATCCTTGTTCTAACGCTGGTACATATACAGCCAAAGGTTTTAACGTTGAGCCCGGTTGTCTTTTTAATTGGGTTGCATGGTTAAACTGTAAAAACTGATACGGCCCTCTGCCTCCAACTAAAGCTGGTATACCACCTGTTTTGGGATTCATAAGAACTACACCCGTTTGCATGAGTTGGTCTGAGCCACTATCTTTGAAATAACTATCATTATTCACAACGTCTTCTACGGCCTGTTGTTTTTTCGGGTCAAGCTCTGTATAAATACGATAACCACCTGCTAAAATTTCATTTTGTGTTAATTCGTACTTGTCCATCGCCTCTCTAACAATATAGTCTACATATTGAGAGTATTTTCCCTTGTATTTATCATCAACGCCACGTTTTAACACAAGTCCACTCTCTTTTTCTTTATTATACTGTTCGTCCGAAATATACCCTTGCTCTTTCATTAAACTTAATACGACATTACGTCTTTCAATTGACTTGTTAAAGTTTTTATAAGGTGAATACGCAGATGGTGCTTTAATCAAGCCCGCAATCGTTGCTGCTTCTGAAATTGTTAAATCTTTTACATCTTTATCAAAATAAGATTTAGCTGCTCTTTTTATACCCCAAGCACCTTCACCAAAATAAATTTGGTTCATATACATTTCAATGATTTCATCTTTCGTATACGTACGCTCTATTTTTTTTGTTAAAAAATATTCCTTAATTTTTCGAGAGTATGTGCGGTCTTGTGTCAGAAATACATTTTTCGCAAGTTGTTGTGTAATTGTACTTCCCCCTGCTACAACTTCTCCTGCTGTAATATTTTTAAAAACTGCACTTATAATTCCACTATAGTAAATCCCGTGATGGTTAAAAAATTCCTTATCTTCTACTGCAACAATGGCCTGAACCATAATATCAGGAATATCTTTCTTTTTTACGCCTTCTGTTTTAGAAGAAGCTAATTTAGTCGCAACTTCATTATTTGCATCATAAATTAAGGTCGGCTGCGGAACAGCTTGCTTTAATTCAGATATGTCTTGAATAGAAATTATTATATTTATAGCAATAAATAGAGTAGCGAGCAAACTTCCTAATACAATTAATGAATTACGAAGCTTCTTCCTCTTGTTGAACCACTCCTGCATTTTTTTTAAGTGAGTGTTCTTCAATTTCATTCGTTCACTTCCTTCGTTTGTTTACACTCTTCTTTTCAAAAGGAAGAATATACCTCCTTTTAAATTTATTATAATAACGTAGTCTTTCCTGTAGTGTAAAGCTTTTCTTTCACATTCATACTTTTTGCAAGAAAAGGACATTCTACAAGTAAGATATTCAATATTGATTATTAATATTATTAATACAACAATAAGAGTTATGTTAAGTTTTTGTAAACTTTTCGATAAAATGTTTTAAAAAACGACAGTTTTTTGTTAGAATTGACTAGCCAATATATTTTACATATATTACTTTTGTGGGGGTAACTAATAATGGTCTTTAAATCAAAAAAAGATAAATTTTCTGAAATGTTAATGAATGTTTCCGAAAATTTAAAAGAAGGCGCGCAGTTTTTCGTGGAGTATAAAATTAAAAATGCTAGCGATTTAAAAGAGTTTTCTATGCGCATGAAAGAGTATGAGTCAAAAGGTGACTCATTTATTCACGAAATCATTATGGAGCTAAATAAAGCGTTTATTACTCCTATTGAACGTGAGGACATCCTACAGCTTGCAATGAGTATGGATGATGTATTAGACGGATTAGATCATAGTGCTGGTCTATTCGAAATGTATTCTATTACAGAAGCTGATGAATACATGATTAAATTCGTAGAAGCAATTAATCAATGTGCGATTGAAATTGCAAACTCTGTTGAATTAATGTCTAACAAAAAATTAGTCGACATTCGTACAAATGCGATTAAGATTAAAGATTATGAATCACAATGTGATGATATTCGCCGTCACGCGATTAAGCACTTATTCTCTCGTGAAAAAGATCCAATTAAGATCATTCAATACAAAGAGATTTACGAAGAGCTTGAAGAAGTAGCGGATAGCTGCCAAAGCGTTGCAAACGTATTAGAAACAATTATTATGAAGAACGCGTAAGGAGTTTGATCATGGATACACTCTTGATACTGACCGTTTTAGTAGTCATTTGCGCTTTAGCTTTTGACTTTATTAATGGATTTCACGATACAGCAAACGCTATTGCAACGGCTGTTTCAACGAAAGCTCTAAAGCCTAGACATGCAATTATTATGGCAGCTATTATGAACTTTTTAGGTGCGATGACATTTACAGGTGTAGCAAAAACGATTACGAAAGATATCGTTGATCCGTTCGCTTTACAAAATGGTTCTCTTGTAATTTTAGCCGCTTTACTTGCAGCAATAGCATGGAATTTGATTACTTGGTACTACGGTATTCCAAGTAGTTCTTCGCATGCAATCATTGGCTCCATCGCAGGTGCAGCTATCGCTGCTGCTGGTTTTAGTTCATTAAACTTTAAAGGATTCATAAAAATTATTGAAGCTTTAATCATTTCACCAATTATCGCATTTGTTATTGGTTATATCGTATACAGTATTTTTAAAGTCGTCTTTAAAAACTTTAATTTAACGAAGACGAACAAAAACTTCCGTATATTCCAGATTTTCACTGCTGCATTACAAGCTTATACACATGGTACGAATGATGCGCAAAAAGCAATGGGAATTATTACAATGGCTCTTATGGCGAATAGTTATCATACTTCTAGCGACATCCCGTTCTGGGTACAATTATCTTGTGCCATTGCAATGGGTCTTGGTACTTCTGTCGGCGGATGGAAAATTATTAAAACTGTCGGTGGACAAATTATGAAAATTCGTCCTGTAAATGGTGTAGCTGCTGATTTATCATCATCTCTTGTTATTTTCGGGGCAACATTCATTCACTTACCAGTTAGTACGACGCACGTTATCTCCTCTTCTATTTTAGGGGTTGGTGCTTCTCATCGTGTAAAAGGTGTAAAATGGGGAACTGCAAAACGCATGTTAATTACTTGGGTTATCACACTTCCTATTTCAGCTTCATTAGCTGCTTTATTTTATTCTTTATTACACTTAATCTTTTAATTAAAAGTCGTCTTCCTTATTTTTCTAGGAAGACGACTTTTTTGTGAACAAAGCTTTTTCTCATGAAAAAGCGTGTATAATAATTGGTGGATAAGTTATATAGAGGAGTTGGCAATTTTGGAATACATCATGTTACTTTTCATCGGGCTAATCGCCGGGACAGTCGGGAGCCTAGTCGGACTTGGCGGCGGAATTATTATTGTTCCGTTATTAATCGGATTACATAGCCTGTCACCACAACTTGCAGTAGGAACTTCAATGGTAACAGTCGTTTTTACGGGACTATCTTCCACCCTTACTTATATGAAGCATAAACGAGTAGATTACAAAAGTGGACTTATTTTATTTATCGGGAGTGGCCCTGGTGGTATCATCGGCTCGTGGGCGAATAAATTTTTAAACCAAGATACATTTTCTTTATATTTTGGGATTTTTCTTATTTTTGTCTCCATTCTTCTTATGTTACGAGACAAATTAAAACCCCTTTCTTTATCAAATATGACTGTAATCAAGCGCTCTTTTACAGATAACGAAGGAAACACTGTACACTATCAATTCCCACCGCTTCTCGCTATCTTTATCGCCTTTATAGTTGGTTTTATATCTGGATTATTTGGAATTGGTGGCGGTGCTTTACTTGTTCCAGCAATGATGCTACTTTTTGCATTCCCAGCACATATTGCTGTAGCAACTTCGATGTTTATCGTATTTCTATCAGCAATTGTAAGTTCTGCAACTCACATCTCCCTTGGAAATGTCAGCTGGATTTACGCATTAATTCTTATTCCTGGTGCATGGATTGGTGGAAAAATCGGGGCATATATTAATACAAAATTAAGCGGTAACGCCGTAATTAATTTATTGCGTATCACATTAATTATTCTTGGGACTAGATTAATCATTACTTCTTTTTTATAACGCGTTCTTTTTAGAATGCGTTTTTTCTTATACACATGAATATAAAAATCCTCCTAAGAGAACAAATAAAATTAGACAAACACATAATAACATGTAATTGGAAATATGTACTTTCTTCACGTTGACCACTCCTATGACTGCGACTGTTATCTTTATGATAGCGAAAAAATAATTCAGTTGCAGTTACAAAGTGCTAACAATGCAAAATCATTTATTACAAATTTTATCCTTATATTTCATTTCTTTGTATATTCTATCGGTTTAATAAAAAAAGATGTCATATTGACATCTTTTTTAATGAAGAAGTGACCATCCCATAAAATCTTCATGTACTTGGCACGCCCTCTTATCGTTTCGATCATATAATTCAGCATAACTATCTGTTTCTTCATCATAAGCCATCGTATAAATAATTTGGCCGTCTACTTCAACGGATAACACGACTCCACCTTTCATCTCTTCTACATGAATGATGGCATTCGCTGGAATTCTCATATCCGTCATTTTTATCGCATCTAACAATATACTAAACCCCCTACAGCGTATTCATTGCTAGTACTATTACACACTAAATAGTATACTACTGTAATAGCATATATTTCGTCAATGAAATTGCTGTTGTAAAGTATATTATCTTTATACATATACGCTAAAATAAAAGAAATAGAGATGTTTAAATGGGGGGCTAACATTGATTTTACACAAAGGAGATGTACTATTCCGTCAAGGTGAGGACGGTCCTTTATATTTTATAAAAACAGGTTTATTAAAAGTAGTAAGGTTAGAAGAAAATGGAACACCATTTCTATTCAATATTATCGTTCCAGGAGAAACGATACCTCACCATTCTTTAATTTCACCGAAGGAATATCACGGTACAGCAATCGCTTTAATGAAAACAGAAGTTGAACCTATAATGAGTAATGAATGGTATGATCAACTTCAAGCGGATCCTGCATCATATGCAAATATCGCTATGCAATTACAGTCAAAATTAAGAATGATGCAGCAACGTATCGACCAATTGACGACCGTCTCTCCGAAAGAACGCCTTCATCGCTTACAAGAATGGTTCACACTATATTTAGGTGACATTCCTATATATGAAATATTAACGCAAACTGAAATTGGTCAACTGATCGGTATACGCCGTGAAACAGTAAATCGACTATTACGAGAACAAATAAAAAACGAGGTAAAATAACACCTCGTTTTTTTTGCTTCTTAAAGCTCAATTTATTGTAAACTTGCTGCTGGACCGAAAAATTCATAATGAATATGTTCTTGTTTCACACCTAAATCAGTTAGTACAGCATTTATATGTTTCATAAATGGTATTGGACCACAGAAATAAAACTCTGCTTCAGTTGTCGGAATAATAGTTTGTAACCATTCTCTTTCAACAAAACCTTCTTTATCAAAGTTCTTCATTTCTAAATCTTTTTCAGTTGGTGCAGAATAACAAGTATATGCTTTAACTTGTTCATATTCATTATCTACTGCCTCAACGTGTTCTTTCATTGCATGTGTATTACTATTTATCGCTGCATGAACAAAACATACATTACGTTTTGAATCTTGTTCAATTAACGTATTTAGCATACTCATCATTGGTGTAATACCTACTCCACCACTAATTAAGACAACTGGTAAAGTTGAATCCATATTTAATACGAAATCTCCTGCTGGTGCACTTACTGGTAACATATCGCCTTCTTTTACATGATCATGTAAGTAATTAGATACTTTACCATCCGGCGTATCTATACCTTTTTCTTTCTTTACACTAATACGATAATATTCTTTTCCAGGAGCATCTGATAAGCTATATTGACGATTATGTGTATATGTTTCACCTTCGATATTTATTTGAACCGTTACATATTGTCCTGGGATGAATGAAGAAACTTTCCCTCCATCTTCAGGTTTTAAATAAAATGACGTAATAACATCGCTTTCCTTCACTTTTTTAACAACTACAAAGTTACGGAAATCTTTCCATCCACCTTCTTTATGTGCCGCTTCTTCATACATCTCTGCTTCAATGCTAATGAATGCATCAGCAATGACACCATACGCTTCTCCCCATGCGTTTAATACTTCATCAGGTGCACCTGCGACCTCTTTAATTGCACGTAATAAACATGTACCTACAATCGGATAATGCTCTGCTTTAATACCTAAACTTCTATGCTTATGACCAATTTGTTTTACAACTGGAATAATAGCTTCTAAATTATCAATGTACGTTGCAGCTGCATAAACAGCATTCGCTAACGCTTGTTGTTGTCTTCCCTTTTTCTGATTTGTATGGTTGAAAATATTCAATAACTCCGGATGTTCCGAAAATAAAATTTCATAAAATCTCGTTGTAATTTCAACGCCTTTTTCCTGTAATAATGGTACTGTTGACTTTACGATTTCAATTGTTTTTTCACTTAACATTGTATCCCACTCCTCTATTTCCTTAACTGTTTTTAGTTTAACTGAATTGTATAATACAGATTGTGATTTTAATCACTATTAACACGGTGTTTTTGTGAAAAATATATGAACATTGAACTTACAAAATAAAATAAGCCAACTAGAATGCTAGCTCGCTTATTATTTAGACTGTATCGCTTGTTCAATTACCCTTATATCTTTCCCATCTCCAACTTCTGTATACCCCCAGATGTTCGTTTCACCCCTATATTTATTTACAATAATGTCTAAATCATGGTATACGCGATGTGCATACACTACATACTCAATATTTTGGAGCTCCACACCTTTTTTTACAATTTCATAGCTTCTATTTACATCACGTTTTATTTTTTCATTCTTTATGTCTGTATGTATATTTTTTAACGATGATTCTTGTTGTTGAAACCATTGTTTAAATTGGTTCCAGTCCCCTTCTGTATAATTCTCTGCTTTACCATAATTTAAGAAATTATTATAACTTTCATGTGTCATACGAATAAAATCTAGTACTTTTGTCTCTTCTTGCACATCTTCTATTTCAGCTGTTGTACTTACCTCAGCGGGCTTATTCGCATAATGTAATAATACTTTCATAAGACTATAGCTCGCAATGATCATTACGATAATAATCACGAATACATTTAACAATTTCTTCATATACAGAACTCCTTCTCTACTAAAGATATTACAATGTATGACTATACTTGTAACATTCTCTCGTAGAAATATAATTCCTGTATAAATTCTTCCTATCATTTCGACAATATTCTTTTATACATTTCTCGTTGGCAAATGTTCTTGTAAAACAATATATCCTTCATAAGCTGCGTAGCCAAGTATAGCCATTAATCCGATATAACAAGCAAATACCGTCCATTTCGTTTTTGTATCCACTTTATAGTAGTTTTCCTGTTGTCTCTTTTCCGCATCCCATTCCTCTAATTTTCTTTCTGACATTTCAAATGCTTCTCTTATATGAATGGTATGTGTTTCTTTTTCATCTTCATACGGGACGTAATCCAGTGGCTCAAACTTCGGTAACAAATACTCTAACACTTCAATCTTTTGAAATTCTCCTGTTTTTAATTCTTTCTCTCTTTCTTTTTGCCTTAATACATTTATTTCATGTTGCATCATATATATATTTCGATGCACAGCACCAGTTTCTTTTAACTCCTCTTCAAGCCTTGCAACATATTCTTTCATTCCATCAATTTTATATCCTAATTCCTTAATTGGCTCATCTCTTTTTATTACTCTATACAATTCCATACAGCCGATAATAACAATAAATCCTCCCAAAATACTTTTAAAATAAATTGAATACCCAAATAATAAAACAAGCCCCGCTCCCCAAATTTTCGTACTTACAACTGAAATAATCCGTCCCCCGTCTAACGGAGAAACCGGAATTAAATTAAAGAAATTAATCATACTTCCGAGTAAAATAATGAGCGCCCAAAACGGCTCTTTCGTTATCATATAAAGTGGAATAGCCGGTAAAAATGAAAATAATCCGAAAAGAGGTCCCATATAGGCAATATATGCTTCATCTTTTGCATTTTTAGGCATCTCTTTCATCCCAATAAGAGCGCCCATAAATGGAATAAATATTGCTGGCGATGTTGGTATACCTTTCCTTTTCGCAGCCCATAAATGGCCCATTTCATGAATAAACAACAAATAAATGAGCGCTACCCCAAATTTCCAACCATATATAACCGCGTACGCACCAAGTGATAGAAACATACTAAATACCGTTGAAAACTTTGCTAATTTAAAAATTGCAAATACCCACTTTAACTTAGAAAGTAAAAATAGCCCTATTGCAACAAGAATTCCCCATAATCCTTTTTTATTATTTTTCATATTCCTCTCCTTTATCTTTCATTAATGAATCATATACATTCATCAAAGCTTGTTCTTTTCTCTATTATGACATATTTTTTTCTATTGTTAGAAATAATGTTTATATAATCCATTTTTAGCCAAAAATATAAATAAAAGGAGGTGCACACAATTGAATTTACAATCTCTCATAATAGGCGCTCTATCGTTTTTAGCTTCAACTCTTATTTTTTATACTGTTAGTTACGTATTATTATTAGATTTGTTGCCCAATCACGTATTTATTGCCCTTATCATCCTTTCCGCTCTTATGATTTCTTTCCTTATTACACGAAAATCAATGAATGAGCCATCTGCAAAAGCAAAGTAATAGAGAGGGGCGTCCCCTCTCTATTATCATTTCCTAGGAAAGTACATATAAAATTGACAAATTTTTATTCACCCCAATCCGTAAAAACTAAATAAAGATTCACTTTACCTTTGTAAATTCATTTTTTCACCATACTCTTTAACAATTTGAATAATATTTTGAAAAACACCTATTTTTTCTTGTTTACTATTTAATATTTTTAAATCATAATTTTCATAATATGTTTCTAATGACTTTAATTGTGATTCTGAAGCACCTTGTACCAGAACAGTAGCATGCAATTCATACTGTTTATATCCTTCCTTTACCTTTTCTCCTAAGATTTTTTCACTCTCTTTTGCTCCAATTAATTTTTGAACTTTTTCTGGAAAAATAACCTGCAAATAGTATTTTTGTTCCTTCTCTAACTTGTTGTATAGTGATTGTGAAATCGTATACCGTACTGTATAATTCACTTTTTGATCGCCCGCTTTAATATGAAACGCGGTAATCTGCAAATCTTTTTTCGTTACTTCCGTTAAAGGACCTACTTGTATCTCATCTTCTTTTTGTTCTGATACATTTGGAAATATAGCCAAAAGCTTTTCTGTATCTTTTTTATTCAGCATATACATAGCTTTCTTATGTTGTATCCATCCTCGTCTATCCTCTCCTCTTAGCCATGCATAATATGTTTCCTTTTTCCCATCTCTACTAATTTGTATTTCATATTCAGGTTCACCGAAGCTACCTGTTATTTCTTGTTTTTCAGCTTTATCTATAATGTCTATTACTACATTAGCTTCAGATTCCTGTAACTTTTTCTCTTTATCTTTTTTTTGTATAACGGTTACCTCTATTGTTTCTTTCACTTCATTCACCGTCTCTTCCACTTTTTTTGTTTCTTTTTTTTGCTCAACTTGACTACAAGATGCTAGTAACATAGCAAATAACAACAATACATATTTCCTTTTCAACTGAATCCTCCTTTTACAATAAGAAATTCTTATAATCTTCATATAAAAAACAAAAACGTGACACACTATAAAATACGCTATACTAAGCATTGAAAGGAGGTCTTTTTCATGCCCATTAATTTTCACGATGCAAATAATAAATACACATACGCACAGCGAAACGCCCATATTTCTTGGAGAGAAATGATAAAAAATATTACAGACATACAAAACAAACGAATAATTGATATCGGCTGTGGTGGCGGGATTTATACGAAAGAACTTGCTCTTATGGGAGCAAAAAGTGTTGTTGGGCTTGATTTTTCAAAAGAAATATTACAAGCTGCAAAAGAAAACTGTAATGGATTTTCAAATATTTCATTCATTCACGGTGATGCACATAGTACTCCATATCCTAACGATACATTCGACATTGTTATTTCGCGTGCGGTTATTCATCATTTGCAAGACATTCCTACATTTCTACGTGAAGCTTCTCGTATATTAAAGAAAAACGGTGTACTTATTGTACAAGACCGAACCATTGAAGATTGTACAATTCCTGGAAGCCCTGAACACATTCGTGGATATTTTTTCTCTATATTTCCGAAACTTATCGAAATAGAATCAAAAAGACGACCAAAAACCACCACGATACAACAAGAATTACAAAAATATTTTCTTCACGTGTTCCCCACTCAAACACAATGGGAAGTACGAAAAATACATGAGTCTGTCGAAGCATTATTGCAAGATTTATCCCCCCGAACAGGTCGATCCATTCTATACGAATTAACAGATTATGAACTTTCTCAACTTCTACAACAAGTACAGACTGCCTTACAAAACGTCTCTCCTATTATCGAAAGGGATAGGTGGACCATTTGGAGCGCCATGAAGTTGTAAGGAAGGAAGCCTCACAAAATAATGTGAGGCTTCCTTCTTTCATAATCTAATTTTGCAACACTCTTGATACCCTCCACTTCTGGCCTGTGCACTTCCACACTTCGGACATACTAAATATCTAGACTGATTTGTCAACAAACTACCTTTTTGAAAGAGTAAAACTTCTGCTTGTTTAAACGAACGCGAATAATATAACCACATAAAACCAATTATAGCAATAATGCCAAATAATACTCCCATCGCAAGCATTCCAGTCACCTCTTTTGGTTTGTTCTTTCCAGCAAGTGGATTGTTGTATTATTCTCTGTAAATTCAAATAATCCCTTCTTTACTCCTATAAATATCAACTTTCTCCGCAAACTTTACAATTCTCTACAACTTTTTACTCCCATTTTACAATCCAATTTACATCCCCCTTTACCTCAAAAAAAGAATATTACCTCAAATAATTCCGCATATAAATATATCTTTTTCAAAAAAATATTGACTTTCAAAAAAAAACATGTAACAATACTGTCAGAATACTTGAATAAAAATTCATTGACGAGAACGAGTACGTTATAGGACTGTCCCCCAGAGAGTTGGCGATTTGCTGAAAGCCAACGTTCAGTGCATAACCGAAAATCATCTCCGAGAAGTAGAACCGAATGTTATAGTAAGTTCTTACCGGCTGTCCCCCGTTACAAGGAACACGTATCATGTTGTACGTTGTAAAGCCGTATACATATAGACTCATTTCTACATGTATAAATTAGGGTGGTATCGCGGGTAAATATAACTCGTCCCTTTCTTTAGGGACGAGTTTTTTGTGTTCTTACAAATGAATGTAAAAAAGGAGGAAAAACAATGAACACTGTATCAAAAAAACATATTTTTTTCACGGGTCTTATGCTATTTTCTTTATTTTTTGGGGCAGGTAATTTAATTTTCCCTCCCATGCTTGGACAAAATGCAGGTGAAAACTTTTGGCCGGCAATGATTGGATTTTTATTAACAGGAGTCGGTTTACCACTACTAACTGTTATCGCAATTTCTCTATCAGGAAATGGTATGCAACAACTTGCAAGTCATGTTCACCCATTATTCGGAATATTCTTTACGGTAGTTGTATACATTGCCATTGGTCCTTCTATGGGTATTCCACGCGTTGCAAATGTCGCTTATGAAATGGGTGTAAGTTCTTTCTTACCAGAAACAATCCGTTCTAGCAGCCTAGTGCTATTTGTATATACAATCATATTCTTTGCTATCGTATATTGGCTGAGCTTGAATCCATCTAAACTTGTAGATCGCATTGGAAATATATTAACACCTATTTTATTACTCTCTATTTTCTTATTGTTTGTTAAAAGTGTATTTACACCACTCGGGCAATCAGGACCAGCGATGCAAGAGTATCAAACTTCCCCGATCTTCAAAGGATTTATGGAAGGATACTTAACGATGGATACCATTTCAGCACTTGCATTTGGAATTATCGTTGTAAATGCTATTCGCTCTAAAGGTGTGAATGATCGTAAATCCATTGCCATCGCAACAGCAAAAGCAGGACTTATTGCCGCTACTGGTCTCGTACTTGTATATGGTGCGCTTGGCTGGCTCGGTACAACTAGCGTCTCGCTCGGATATGCAAAAAATGGCGGACAGTTACTTACTGTTATCGTACAACAATTATTCGGTCCATACGGCTTACTTCTACTAGCTCTAATCGTTACACTCGCTTGCTTAACGACATGTGTTGGACTCGTATCTGCATGTAGTCAATATTTCTCAACATTATTGACTAAATTTTCATACAAAACATTCGCAAGTATCATTTGTGCTTTAGGGTTACTAGTTGCTAACTTAGGTTTAACAAAAATCATTGCCATCTCTGTTCCAATTCTACTCGTTGTATATCCAATTGCAATCGTACTTGTTCTACTATCGTTACTTCATAAATATTTTGGTGGATATCGTTCTGTTTATGTAGGTGCTTTAATTGGAGCAGCTATAGTGAGCGTATTTGATGGATTAAAACAAGGAGGTATTTCAGTTTCATTTATCACATCATATTTTGAATTTATCCCTTTATATAATGAAGGCATAGGCTGGCTAGTACCTGCATTAGCTGGAGCTCTTATTGGCCTTGCAATCGCTAAGCTAAGTGGCGCGAAAAAAGTTCCCTTACTAACCGAATCTTGTGAAGTAAAAGCATCCTAAAAAAACTCCCAAAAGGGAGTTTTTTACTTTTGATAAGCAGTATGATTAAAACTGCTTATTTTATACGCTTTCGTATAATAGTCGATATTTGTATCCACTGTTTCTACTTTGACAACATCGTAGCACTCTTCTTGCTTTATTAAAAATAAATAGTACTCTTCTGTCGCCTCAACAATTGCAATTTTATCTGTTTCAACATTATATTGTTCACAAAGCGCTTGTAATGCGTTCACATAATCCCCTAATTTTTTTGATTTATCCATGCCAAATATCGTTTGAACTAGCATATACATTCTCCCCTTTGTATGTACTGTTAACAACTAAATGATAACGCTTACATTTATTAGCGTCAATAAAAAGATTTTGTACAAACTAATAACCAGTGGGGACCACCCCACTGGTTAAAATTTCACTTTCTCATTTCGTCAATTGATGTCGAAACGCATAAATAACTGCCTGTGTGCGGTCACTTACATTTAGCTTATTTAATATATTGCTCACATGTGTCTTTACTGTTTTGAGGGCAATAAACAACTCGTCTGCAATCTCTTGATTACTTTTCCCCTCTGCAATTAATAACAAAATTTCAGACTCTCTTTCTGTTAACTCCTCATGCAAAGGTTGTTCTTTCTTCTGACGCATACGAGACATCATTTTACCAGTAACTTTCGGCTCTAATACCGTTTCTCCATCATAAGTAGCTCGTACAGCGTCTGCTATATCACTCGCTCTTGATGTTTTTAATAAATAACTTGTCGCTCCGGCCTCAATAACAGGATACAATTTCTCATCATCTAAAAAGCTCGTTACAACTACAATTTTTGCTTCTGGCCATTCTTGAATAATAGCACGTGTTGCTTCAACACCATCCATCTCATCCATGACAAGGTCCATCAAAATAATATCCGGCCTTAATTGCAAAGCTAACTCTGAACCTTTTCTTCCATTTTCAGCTTCTCCAACTACTTCAATATCTGGCTGCGTTGATAAATATGCTGATACACCCATTCGAACCATTTCATGATCATCCACTAGTAATACTTTAATCATGATTCTCCCCCTCTCTCAATCATAATCGGTACTTTTACTTCTATTTGTGTACCTTTATTTGGAAAACTAAGTACCTTTAATGTCCCACCAATTTCATGAACACGCTCTTGTATTGACCTTAATCCGTAAGAACCAGCCTTATTCACTCCTACTTTAAAACCTACACCATCATCAATAATTTTCAATATTGCATATTGATCAATTTTTCGAAGACGCACTTCTGTTTTCTTTGCCTTCGCATGACGTAAAGTGTTAGATAGCGCCTCTTGTACAATGCGGAATAAGTGATCTTCTACACCTTTTTTTAATTGAATCGGTTCAATTAACCATTCAATTTTCATATGTTGCTTTCTAGATAGTTCTGTTAATAATTCTTCTATACCTTCTGTTAGTTTCTTACCTTCTAACTGTACTGGGCGTAAATGAAGAAGCAATGCTCTCATCTCTGATTGTGCATTTACAACCATATTTTCAACAAGTTGCAACTGCTTTTTCGTCGTTTCTGGAAATTCAGCTACTTGTTCATTAATAGCCGACATCATCATCGACATTGCAAAAAGCTGCTGACTTACAGAATCATGCAGCTCCCTCGCCAATCGATGCCTTTCTTGGGAAATCGCTTCTTGTCTCATCTCTTCATTCCAATGAGCTCGTTCATTCGTTACTTTTTGAAAGAGTCCAGCTTGCTCCTCTAATCGACGAGCCAGACCGATTACTTTTCGTTCCACTTCATGAAATTCATCATCTGCAGTAAACGAAACATCGCTTGGAAAATTCCCTCGCTCCACTTCAAATAGAAACGTATTTAACCCTTGTATACGCTGCTCTATATAGTAACCGATTGCATATCCTACAATTCCCCCGATAAGTAAACTTGTAGTCATAATAAACAAGCCAATTGGAACAGAAGCGATGGATTCCTTCCATAATAAATCATATACTTGTTGCTCACTTTTCCATACATATACAATTGTACAAATGAGTGCGATACTAACTGAGGACAACATAGAATAACGAATATACATCCACGAAATATTTTTTTGTTTCTTCATTATACTTTCCTCACTTCCGTATCGCCTACGACAAGCGAAGAAATAATTTTAATACGACGAGGAGCCTCTTTATACTGCTCTGTTCTAAATGTAACATTGCGGTTAAACCCTGTCTCCTCATGACCTGGCAAGAGCACACGTCCGACAATAACAGAATGATTTAAAGACAGTTCAATATCATATGGCACATATAAACGAATATTACCAACGACACCCCGAATAACAATTACCGTTTCTCCTTCTGGAATCATGGCAGTTGTTAAATCTATTTCCACATCACAAGCACCATATTGAACATTTATATCCTCAAGTTCATAAATATGATCCATCATTCGTACATTGCCTACAAACATATTTTTCAAATATGGTTCTGTACGATATATTTGCTTCTCTTCGTCTATAATCCCTTTTTCTTTAATTTCAACCTTCATTGCCTTTTGCTTATGTCCTTGTTGAATCAATTGATAACCAATTAAAGCTAAACAAGCAAATACGACAAGAACAAATGCTGCTGATGAAAATAAGAAGAATAAAAATACGATACCACCAATAAATAAAAATACATTTCCCCGTACATAACGATTCTTTTTACGATAATGTCTTCCAAACATAAGCATAATAAATGCAAAAATGAGACCACCT
Organism: Bacillus sp. FSL W8-0519; assembly: GCF_038005585.1. NCBI lineage: Bacteria > Bacillati > Bacillota > Bacilli > Caryophanales > Bacillaceae > Bacillus > Bacillus sp. FSL W8-0519. The sequence goes on along the minus strand of NZ_JBBOTL010000001.1, from coordinate 1,460,972 downwards.
GGTTCAAAATGTCCAAGTATCATATCAAGAAAAAGACCGAATCCAAATATGATGAGGAGCATCCCCATTAATTGTGTCTTTGAAAAATGTTTCTTCATTTCAGCTCCCCCCTTCTTGTCACATATACATAGAAGAAAAGGCATTGCTTTCCAACACCTTTTCTCCTATCACTATATCATAAGCCTGTTTTATAATATACTACTATTATTTTGTTAACTCTTTCGTTAACGATACATCATTCTTTTCTTTCATTTCACGCTCAAGCTTTGCAATCTTCATATCAAATGTATCACGTTCATGCTCCTCGTTCATACGAGTTTCTAAGTCGCGAATATGATCTTCAATTTCTTCAAAGCGTAAGAATGGATTATTTTCATCCATTTTATGCATCGCAGTATTCATACGACGATTTGCATGTGCCATATTTTCACGTGCCATTAATTCCATACGTTTTGCGTGCATTTCTTTTAATTTATTTTTCATTTCAGAAAGACGACGCTCTAACTCATCAATTTGTTCTACAACACCTGTATACATTTCTTCTAATCGAGTTACTTGCCCTTCATAATAAGCTACTTCTTCTAATGCACGCTCATGTAGTTGTAATTCGCCTGCTTCTTGAGCGATAATCGCTTGCTTAGATCTTTTATTCACGAAATAACGTGCTTGCTCAAGCTCACGGGCAAAGTTAGATTTTAATGTTTTATGACGCTGAATTAACTTCTCAATTTTTGTTATTTCACGCTCACTATCACGTAAATATTGGTTTAACATAGCAATTGGATTTTTTCTTTCTTTCTCATCTAACACATTATGAAAATCTGCTAAAATTGCATCGCGTACACGTCCGAATAAAGATTGTTTCATTATAATCTTCCTCTCTTCTACTTTATAAATTTGATTGATTTTATATTAGTTTTTCATTAACTTGTTCCACTCATCTTCAAAGTTGCTATATGGTTTAGAACTTTCTGGAGCAGAATCAACAACTACATCTTTTTCTTTTTTCCACTCACGGTATCCGTAGTATAAAACTACTAATGCTGCAATACCAATTAATGCTGGGGAATGAGAAAGGGCGATGGACAAGCCGATCAAACCAACAATACCCCAAGCTAACTTTCCAAAAAATGATTGTGCTCGCACAAATGATTTATAGCTCCAGTACACAACTCCTGCTCCGATTGCGAATCCTACAATACCAGCAAGACTACCAAGAGCAATTAAAGCTAAAATACCAGCCGCGATAAACGCTAGAAATTGTTTCATCTTGTGCTTGCCTCCCTTCGATTTGATACTCTTATCTTAACTATTTTTTCTTTTTTCCATAACGAGCTTAAGAACCGTTTTTAACTCAGACTTAAGACCGAGTTGCATTCAGCCTTTTGTAAAAACATACGGTAGCATGGGATCATTCACTCTTTTCCCGCACATAAAAAGCCGTACAGAGAACATTCTCTGTACGGCTTTCGTTACTTTTCATACACTTCATTTTCATTATGCTGTTTTATGATACTCTTTCTTTTCCGCTACTTTAGAAAACCTCGGGAAACCAATTAATATAGAAATGATTCCACATACTCCAACTAAGATTGGATAAAACGCATATGGTAACAGTTCAATTGGAGATAACGCCGCAAATCCTGCTGCTGTTAACATTTGCGCACCATACGGAATTAACCCTTGCACACAGCACGAGAAAAGATCTAATACACTCGCTGATTTACGAGGATCAATTTCATATTGATCTGCAATGTTTTTCGCAAGCGGACCTGTAAATATAATAGAAATTGTATTATTCGCTGTACACATATTCGTCATACCTACTAAACCAGCTATACCGAACTCTGCTCCTTTTTTTGAACGAATGTTACGCGTTAAAATATTCATTAAATATTGAATGCCACCATTATATTGAATCAATTCGACCATACCGCCAATTAAAATAGCGAGTAATACTAACTCCATCATACCGCCCATTCCAGTCGTTACACTTTTAAAGAAACTCTCTAACGTATAACTTCCATCTAAAAGACCGATAACCCCAGATAGTACAGTTCCACCAGTTAACACGATAAGTACATTCCAACCAAGTAGCGCTGTAATAAGTACTCCTGCATACGGTAAAATCTTTATCCAGTCAAAGCTATGCGTTTTAATCTGCGTATCACTTCCTAAAGTAATGATTACTAATAGTACGATTGTAATAATAGCCGCTGGTAATACAATTAAAAAGTTCGTTTTAAACTTATCTTTCATTTCTGTTCCTTGTGAACGTACAGCTGCGATTGTTGTATCTGAAATAAATGATAAATTATCACCAAACATCGCTCCGCCAACAACAGTAGCCATCGTAAGTGCAATTGAGATATCAGTTTGCCCACTAATACCTACAGCAATTGGTGCTAATGCAGCAATTGTTCCCATTGAAGTTCCCATCGCTAATGAAATAAATGCTCCTATAACGAAAATGCCAGCTACGATAAATCCTTGTGGTAAAATTGATAGCGCTAAGTTAACTGTAGAATCAACGCCACCCATCCCTTTTGCTGTTTCAGAAAATGCTCCTGCCAGTACAAAAATTAGAACCATAATCATAATGTCTGGGTTCCCTGCACCTTTAGCAAATCGTTCCACTTTTACATGAAAACTTTCTTTACGATTCATTGCTAAAGCGACTCCTACAGCAATTGCAATTGCTACAAGTATCGGCAATTTATAGAAATCACCTGTAATAATTCCAGAACCAATAAATAGCGCCAAAAATATCCCAAGTGGTAATAATGCCAAACCATTTCCTCTCGTTTCTTTCAAAGTACCATCTCTCCCTAGTTTCAACCTTTTTCTAATGAATAACAAAAGACCTCTTCCAACGAGAAGAGGTCTTATACATCTATAAGAAACGCTCTTCTCATCTTTCAAGCATATGCTTGCTGGATTTGGCACAGCACTCTGAAATCGAGTCCGCTGCCGAGGCATCGTAGGGCCAGTCCCTCCGCCTCTCTTTATAAGAAGGTTTCATATTTATTTTTTAATAATAATTTCTTCCCTAACTTTACTCGCTTACAAAACAAAAGTCAATTATTTTTTGTATAGATTTTTTTGGTAATTATACAAAAATTTGAATACAATAATCATTTTAACTTTTTGATTTCTTCTTCCAATATTGAAATCCAATAAAATTCATTATTTTTTATTGCAGCTATAATCCACTTTGTAGTGTACCAAGCTAACTCATACTCTTCTTTTGTAACATCGCCACTTTTATAAGCATCCTCTAACTCATCTTCATCCAATACATAGATTTTACCATTCGGTAATAATACTACATCTAAATATAAATCATCAAAATACGGTAAACCACGCTCGTCTATTTCATAGTCTTTCGCCACATCGATATAATATTGCACTAATTCCTTTTGATCATCTAACATAGCGGTAATCGCAAAGTTTTTCTCGTCTATGAAATATTGAATCCACGTATACTGATTACCAGCAATACAAAGTTCCTTACCATCATATTCTTTACAACTAGGTTCTCTCACCTTTTTTATTTCCAGTATTCCTAGCATTCCTTCTTCTATTTGCTTAACCGTATAATCCTTCTCTAGTAGTCGCTTCCACGAAGAACCGTCACCATATTTACGTTTCATTACGTCTGCTCCCCTTCTATATAGAAAAGCCCCCACATATTATGTGAGAGCTTGTTCAAATTATAATTAAGCTGCTTGCTTATTAGAAATTTCTTTCAAGTAGGCTTGTCCTTTTTCAGCGTCATATTGACCTTCCCATTTAGACATAACTACAGCTGCTAAAGAGTTACCTACAACGTTAACTGCTGTACGAGCCATATCTAGAATACGGTCAATACCTGCAATAAACGCTAAACCTTCAGGTGGAATACCTACTGTACCAAGTGTCGCTAATAATACAACGAACGATACGCCTGGTACACCTGCGATACCTTTTGATGTAACCATTAATACAAGCAATAATGTAATTTGTTGTGTAATGGATAAATCAATACCATACATTTGCGCTAAGAAAATAGCCGCAATTGCTTGATATAAAGTTGATCCATCTAAGTTAAATGAATAACCTGTCGGAATAACGAAAGATGTAATTGCTTTCGGACAACCGAACTTCTCCATCTTCTCCATGATTTTCGGTAAAACTGTTTCTGAACTCGCTGTAGAATATGCTAAGATCAGCTCGTCTTTTAAAATCTTAAAGAATTGGAAAATGTTAATTCCAAATATTTTCGCTGTAAGTCCTAAGACAACTACAACGAAGAAAATCATTGCCCCGTATACTACAATTAATAATTTCCCTAATGGAATTAACGAAGCAAGACCAAATGTAGAAACTGTAACTCCAATTAGTGCAAACACACCAAATGGTGCAAATTTCATAACTTGATTTGTTACGTAAAACATCGCATCAGCTACACCTTGGAAAAATTGAAGAACCGGTCTTCCTCTTTCACCAATTGCTGCTACACCTAAACCAAATAATACAGAGAAGAAGATAATAGCAAGCATATCTCCGTCAGCTAATGACTTTACAATGTTTGTTGGAACAATATTTACAAATGTATCTGCAAACGAATGACTTTGTACTTGCTCTGTCGTATGTGTATATTTCGAAATATCTGTCTTTGTTAACTGCTCCATATTTACGCCTTTTCCTGGTTGGAAAATATTCGCAATTAATAGACCGACAATAATTGCAATTGTTGTAATAATTTCAAAGTAAATAATTGTTTTTCCGCCTAGTCGACCTAATTTTTTAACATCGCCAACACCAGCAACCCCAACAACAATACTTGCTACAACAATCGGTACTACAATCATTTTAATTAGTCGGATGAAAATATCACCAATTGGTTGTAAGTAACTCACCACTGCTGGATTGCCAAAGAAAATCGCACCAACCGCAATACCAAGCACAAGTCCTATTAATATTTGCCATGCAAGTCCTATTCTTTTCATATTTGTTGTAACCCCCTCTTCGATGTGTCACTCTACCTCTCATTCTATATCTATAAAACTTGAAATTAAGAGTATTACATATTATTCGACAATTCACTACATTTTGTCCCTGTTAAAAATCATAAATCAAAATTTAAAATCTGACAACAAAATAAGTTTGCCCGAACGCAAATAATTTTCTTGACAAAAATAAAACCCATGTCAGAAAACCTAACATGAGAACGATTCCTTACTAGTATTTTATTGAGTTTCCAAATTAAATTTCACTACATAAAATAGACCTATTTATTCCTTTATTTAACAAAACATAATCCAGAACACACCTTTGTTACACAAATTAAGAAAGAGAATCACCATTACAATTATCGTAAAAAAATGATAAATTCCGACAAAACTTAGTAATTTTATAAAATTTTCTTTACATTATGGTTACAACGATAGACACTCTTCTTCTTATGATATATAACATTCATAGGGAAAGGAGCCAGACAACCATGAAAAAGAAATTTGTAGCGTTCAGCGTTTTAGCAGCAGGAACGATTTTTGCTTCCCCGTTACTTTCACCCGCATACGCTGAAACGAATCAAGATAAATTATCTAATATTCAATCTGAATTAGAAGGAAAACAAAATGACTTACAAAATAAATCAGCCGAGAAAGAACAAATAGAAAAAGAAATTCAAGAATTACAAAAGAAAATCGACGATTTAACTACTTCTATTAATAAAAACGAAGCTGAATTAAACGATACAAAAAAAGAAATTAGTAAGACACAACAAGTAATTACTGAAAAAAAGAAACATATAGAGCAATTACAAACAAACATAGATACGCGTCAGGAAGTTATTAAGCAACGACTGCAATCTATGCAAGAAAAACCTCGCACAAATATCATTACGGAAGTATTAACAAATTCTGCAAACATTGCTGATCTTGTTGATAATATGTACTCTGTCAGTTTAATTTTAAATAATGATACTGATATTGTGAAAAAACAAACAAATGACCAAGATGCTGTGACGAAAGAAAAAGAGGCTGTTGAGAAAAAAGAGCAACAACTGAAAGAATCCGAGCAAAAATTAGAACAAAAACAACAAGAATTACAAAACAACCAACAACAGCAACAAACTCTTATTAGCGATCTACATACGAAAGTAGCAAAAGTAGATTCAGAGATTGAAGGATTAGAAGAATCTAAAGGCATTTTAGAAAATCAGCGTCAAGCTGTTCAAAAGGCAATTGAAGAAGAAAAACGCGCAGAAGAAGCTCGTAAAGCTGAGGAAGCTCGCAAGGCGGAAGAAGCTCGTAAACAAGCTGCTACATCTGCTCAAACAGCTCAAGCGGCCCCAACACCACACGATACAAACATCGGAGGATTTATTAAACCAGCAGCTGGATCAAAAACTTCTGGTTTTGGCGTACGCTCTATAGATAACCATAAAGGAATCGATATCGCTGCTTCAGGAACTGTTCCAATTATTGCCGCTGCAGATGGCGTTGTTATTCGCTCAGAATTATCATCTAGTTACGGAAATGTTGTGTACTTATCTCACCGTATTAACGGAAAAACATATACAACAGTATATGCTCATATGAGTAGCCGTTCTGTATCAAATGGACAAACTGTAAAACAAGGAACTCAACTTGGATTTATGGGGAATACTGGCCAATCATACGGACAACATTTACACTTCGAACTTCATCTGGGAGAATGGAATGTCGGCAAGACAAACGCAGTTGATCCATCTCCTTATATAGGATTATAAAAAAACTCGGTGCATACCGAGTTCTTTTATTTCCACTTCACACACTATAGGCATTCTACATAGACTATAACTAAATGCCTATAGTTTACGGGGTGAATTATATGAATACACAATTACAGCAAGAAATACAAGAAGCTAGAGAGACTTTTATTGGCCGGATATTTACATTTGGTGGCTCAGTTTTATTTTTAATCGGATCATTCCTCGCAGTCATCACAGCCTACAAAGCATATAATCGCTTACTAAATACACCTACAACATAATAAAAAGACGGAGAAATCTCCGTCTTTTTATTATGCAAACATTTTAAATACACCTATCACATTTAAAAATACAATAATTACAGTTACTGGAATAACATAACGAAGTAAGAAGAACCAAATATTAAATAATGTTTTCCCTTTCGTTTCCGTAACTTCTAATTCTTTCATTAACATTTCTTTACTCATTTTATTTGGTACGAATAGCGAAATAGCTAGTACCCCTAACGGCAGCAATACGTTACTTACTGAGAAGTCGACTAAGTCAAAGAATGTTTTCCCAAATATTTTCACATCACTCATAATACCAAACGATAACGCTGACGGAATTCCAACCGCAAAAATTAGAATACCAATTAATAATGATGCTGACGGACGCTTTTTCTCATTATCTTTCGCAACAGATGCTACTACAATTTCAAGCATGGAAATCGCAGATGTTAGCGTTGCAAAGAAGAATAACACCAAAAACATAATGAAGAAAAATTGTCCAAATGGTATTTTCGCAAATACCGCTGGAAGGACGATAAATAGTAACCCCGGTCCTTCAGTCGGCTTAACACCTAATGCGAAAATCGCTGGAAAAATCGCTAATCCTGCAAGTACTGTAATAAAAACAGTTAAACTTACAATAGATGTTGCTGATTTTGCTAAATGTTCTTCTTTCTTCAAATAAGAACTATACGTGACCATTACCGAGGCCCCAACTGTTAGCGAGAAGAATGATTGTCCCATCGCGTATAAAATCGTATCTGCTGTCAGCTTTGAAAAATCTGGTTTTAAGAAGAACTCTACCCCAGCAAAAGCACCATCCAGTGTTAACGCACGAACAATAATTGCAATAAACAAAATAAATAATAGCGGCATCATATACTTACTTGCTTTTTCTATCCCTTTCTCTACACCTTTACTTACAACAAAAATCGTACAAAGCATAAAGACAAATTGCGCTCCAATCGCGCTTACTGGATTTGAAATCGTCTCACCGAATAATTGCCCATAATCAGTCACTCCATTCCAGAAACTTCCTGTCACACTATAGTATAAGTAAAGTAAAATCCATCCACCTACAACACTATAAAAAGATAGTACACTAAAACAAGTAACAACTCCCATACGACCAATCCAAGGATATAACTTGCTATTTGGCACCAATACTTTATACGCTGTAACTGCCTCTTTTTGCGTACTACGTCCAATAACAAATTCAGCTAAAAGGAGTGGCATACCTATAAATAAAGTTAATAGTAAAAATACAAGGAAGAATGCGCCTCCCCCGCCATTACCTGCAACATATGGAAATTTCCATATTGCACCAAGACCTACTGCGGCTCCGGCTGCTGCGAGTACAAAGCCTATTTTCGACGTCCATTGCTGTGTTTCTTTCATCATAAATTCCCCTTTTCTGAATATTTAAACTTTTATCAATTATACACTTTCATTTCATACTCGCACACCTCCTTTAGAAAATAAAAAAGTCCCCTACACGCAAATATGCATGTAGAGGACGATATATGTAATGTTAATACCGTGGTACCACCTCAATTGGATTGATAAATCCCACTTGTTCAAGTACAGGAAAAACTCCGATACTCTATCCTTTTAACGGCGGAACCCGGGTTGCCTACTACAATGTTCAACATACCTCTCGCAAGCCCATTCTGTATATCTTATCGTACCGGGCTCACACCTTACCCCAGCTCTCTGAACGTATCAAATATACATACTCTTCTTGCTCATCGATTTCATCTATTGAAGTTACTTGTGATTATAAATTATATTTTTATAGTTGTAAAGTACAATTTACTCATTATCCTATATGAACTCTTCTCTCTAATTCTTGTAAAAAAAATTCTCTTTTTTGTTCATTTTGAACATATATCGACTTCAATACCTCTTGCAACAATATATTTTTCTCTCTTTTCTCTATTTGTAATTCTTTCACCTTTATTCTAACTTCGTATAAAAAATCAAGATACGATTCATACGTCTCATCATATTTATTTGCGATATCATCTCGAATTTTTTTTGCAAGTTTTGGGCTCGCTCCGCCAGTAGAAACAGCCACATTCAGTAATCCACGATGAATCGCTGCCGGAAAATGAACATTACCACTTTCCGGATTCGTAATAACATTTACTAATTGATTCTCTGCGACATCTTCAGCAATTTGTTCATTCAATACAGCATCACTACTCGCTGCAACAACTAAAAAGGCGTCTTTAATATCACTTTTTTCATACTCCCTTTGATACCAACGAATTTTCTTTTCTTCTACAAGTTTCACTAAATTTGCATCCAATTCAGGACTTACCACGACTATATCTGCACCTTGTTTGAGTAAAGGAATAATTTTGAATCCCGCGACTTTCCCTCCACCAATGACAACAACACGTTTCTTCTCAACTCGCACTGTAAGTGGATACATATTGATCTCCCTTCAATAATTTCTTCGTTTTCTGAATTAACATATACTGAAACGCTTCATTCTTCCCTAAATATGGACTTATTTTTATCTCATCTAGCTCATATTGGCGTACTTCTTTTTCAATATGCTTCATAAGCAAACCTGTAAATAACAAGTAAGGCAGTACAACGATATTCTTTTCTTTTCGTTCTACAACTTCCTTTAACTTCTCCTCAAATTTCGGCTCGGCAGCTGCTAAATAACAAACTTCTACTTTTTTAATTTTCTCTTCCGTTTGAAATAAAGAAGCGATCCAGTTTATATCTTTTAGTACTTCAGGATCACTGCTCCCTCTTGCAACGAGAAGTAACGTCACTTCATTCTTATCTTCCTGTTCAATGCCACTTCCGCTATACACCGATTTAACAAGTGTTTCTGATACACCAAACGGATTACCATAGGTCACTTTAACATTCAAAAATTGATTAGTTAACTTTTCCAATTCAAACGGAATATCTTTTTTCACATGACCTGCCGCTAATAAAAAAACTGGAATAACAATAATCTCTGTAGCACCACGCTTCACACATGTACGGAAGCCTTCATCAATAGTTGGACTCGCTAACTCTAAAAAACAAATTTCTTGAATACTTGCCTCTACACGGTTCATACATGACGTAATAAATGCAACCGCTTCTTCTTTCGCTGCTTTCAAGCGACTTCCATGACATATATATAAGATGGCTTTCATTTTATAACACTCCACTTACTTGATACGTACTTTCTGTCTGTTTCTCAAACCAATGAATTTTTTCTCTAAAACGGACGACTTCTCCAATTACAATCATGCTTGGATTTTGGATTTGTTCTTTTTTCGCAACATCTACAATTGTTCCTAACGTCCCAACAACTGTGCGCTGCATAGATGTCGTTCCCCGCTCAATAATAGCAGCAGGCGTACTTTTATCTTTTCCATGCTTTATCAGTTGCTCACATATGTAGGGTAAATTGCTAACCCCCATATATACAGCTAAAGTCTCTACACCTTTCGCTAAATTTTCCCACTTCACTTCCTCTTCAGCATCTTCTTTTCTATGCCCTGTCACAATAGCAAAACTTGCACTTGCATCACGATGTGTCACTGGGATACCCGCATAAGCAGGTGCAGCTATTCCAGCTGAAATACCAGGAACAATTTCAAACGGTACACCTTGCTTTGCTAACGCTTCGGCCTCTTCTCCCCCTCTACCAAATACAAATGGATCCCCACCTTTTAGCCTCGTTACAATTTTTCCTTTTTTCGCATATTTGATAAGAAACGTGTTAATTGTCTCTTGCTTCATCGTGTGATAATTTGGTAGTTTTCCGCAATAAATTAAATCCGCTTCAGGCTTTGCATAAGAAAGCAATTCTTTATTCACGAGACGGTCGTATAAAATAACATCTGCTTTCTCAATGCATTTCAATCCTTTTACAGTAATTAAATCTGGATCACCAGGGCCCGCTCCAACGATATATACTTTTCCCATCATCTCTCCTCATTTCTACTATTAAAGTGAAACTTCCATCCTTATATAGGAATGGAAGTTTTCATTTCTTCATATTTCAATGTTCCTTACTCATGAATAACAAAGGCTGCGCTTTTTCGAATCTTCTTTTTTTCAAATAAAGCAATCTCCTTTACTTCTGGTAACGGTAAAAAATGTTTTTCAAGTTCAATCTCCGCCATCTTAAATGCCTTTTCTTCACTTTCAGCAACAACAACAATTGGAACAATACTATTCTCTAATACAGCTTCAAATCGATATAAATCCATATTGTCCCTCCTAAGACGCTATTACTTCTTCTAACACGTTATTTAACGCTGTTTGTAATGTCTCTACACCAACACGGCCTACAAAATCATAAAACGTTTCAGCTGGTAATTTATTTTCTTTGAAATAACTTATAAATGATGCGAGTACATCAGGTAGATCCTCGCCATCTATTTTTCCTTTTAACTTTTGATTATAAGCACCACCATCTAACAACGTTCCACCTACATATATTTCAAAGGCTTCAACAATTCCTTTTTCCTTCGTTTTCATTTTTACACCTTGTAATCCAATGTCAGCAATTTGACGTTGACCACATGAATTCGGGCATCCTACCATATGAATACGAATCGGAACATCGAGTGCAATTTGCGTATCTAAGTATTCGGCAATTTTTCGTAATCTTTCTTTCGTTTCTACTAAAGCAAGATTGCAATATTCAATACCAGTACAAGAAACCGCGTGACCAATAAACGATTTCGGATTTGCTGATATCGCTTCAAACAACGGCTCATTTAGCAAGCCAGTTACATTTTCTGGCGGAACATTCGGAATAATGAAGTTTTGTGAATTACATGTACGAATTTGTCCATTTCCATATTGTTTAGCAATTCTTGCAATCTCAAACATTTCTTCTGCATGTAGGCGTCCTACCGGCACATTAAAACCTACATATTTTAGTCCCTCTTGTTTTTGGTCTTGGACACCATAAAAGTATCCCGCATTCCAGCCTTTAAGAGCACTTTCTCCTTTACTTTGTAATGGTCCTGTATATTCTATTAGTTTCTCTTTAAACTTCTCTGCTCCCCAGTCTGCAACAAGAAATTTCAAACGAGCTAAATGACGTTTTTCACGATATCCAAAATCACGGAATATCGTAGCAATTGCAATCGCTACCGCCTTCACTTCTTCTGGCAAAACGAATACATCTAATTCATCAGCTAAATATGGACGAGCCGATAACCCACCGCCTACTTTTATATGAAAACCAACTTTTTTCTCACCATCTATTTCTTTCGTAGCAGGTGTAAATGCAACACAGTTAATCTCTGCGTTTGCTGCGTTATAAATGTTAGAACTAATAGACATTTTAAATTTACGTGGTAAGTTAGAAAACTCTTCATTATGTTGGAAGTAGTCATATACCTCTTTCACAATATGCGTTGTATCAAATAATTCATTTGCATCAATGCCAGCAAGTGGATTTCCCGTAATATTACGCGTTATATCACCACACGCCCCAGCTGAAGATAACCCAACTCTTGCTAACCTTTTAAAAATATCTGGAATTTGATGAATTTCTAACCAATGAAACTGAATCGCCTGTCTTGTCGTAATATCGATTACGTCACGTCCATAATCCTCAGCGATAGAAGCAAGCACTTCTGCCTGTGCATTCGTAATAATTCCAGAAGGAATATTTACGCGCATCATAAAATAACCCGCTTCTTTCGGTCTTTGTAAATACAACCCTGCCCATTTGAATGCGTCCCACTCTTCTTTCGGAATAGATTCGAAGCCATTCTCTGCATAGTAAGGAATATCATCAAAGATTTCCAATCCATCTTTTTTTAATTTATTTTTCTCAGTTTGATTTAATTTTTCATTGTTAGCCCATACTTTTTCATAACTCATTTTTTATCCCCCTATATAAAACTACGCTCTTGTAAGTATTTCACGATTTGTTCTGCACATTCTTCAATAGAATACTTGTGCGTTTGTACAATTAATTCCGCTTTCTCTGGTTCCTCATACGGTGAATCGATACCTGTAAAGTCTTTAATATCACCTTTTCTTGCTTTTTTATAAAGCCCTTTCGGATCACGTTTCTCACACTCTTCAATTGGACATTTTACAAACACTTCTATAAATTCATCTGCAGCTAATAGATCTCTAACTTGTTTTCGGTCTACTCGAAACGGTGAAATAAACGCTGTAAGAACAACAGTCCCTTGATCTACAAATAACTTCGCCACTTCGCCAATCCGTCTTATATTTTCCATACGATCACTTTCAGAAAAGCCTAAGTCTTTATTTAAACCGTGGCGTATATTATCTCCATCTAGTACATAGTTTCCAATATTCTTTTCAAATAGTTTACGAGCAACCGCGTTTGCTACTGTAGATTTACCCGACGCTGATAAACCAGTAAACCAAATTACAAAACTATGATGCCCATTCTTCACTCTTCTCTCATCTTTTGAAACAGAAGCTGTATGCCAAGTAATATTCGTATCCATTTCATTCTCTCCCTATTCTGTTACTACTTCTTTTTTCAAACCTTTAATTAGTACCTCTACTACCTCTTTACGACTAAATGTACTTGGAGGAATCTCACCGTTTCTTAATAGTTCTCTTACTTTCGTACCCGATAAAATAACATGATCTTCTTTTCCGTGCGGGCATGTTTTTGTCGAAGCCATCGCTTCACATTTCGTACAGTAAAAACTATGTTCAAAAAATAATGGTGTAATCCCTAACTCTTCCACTGTAAAGTTTGTAAAAATTTCTTGTGCTTCATAAGTTCCGTAATAATCTCCTACCCCAGCATGATCGCGCCCTACAATAAAGTGGGTACATCCAAAATTCTTTCTAACTAACGCATGGAATATTGCTTCCCTCGGTCCTGCGTAACGCATTGCCGCAGGAAATACACTTAAAAAGACACGATCTTTCGGATAATAGTTTTGAAGTAATACTTCATAGCTTTCCATCCTTACATCAGCTGGAATATCATCCGACTTCGTTTCCCCAACGAGTGGATTTAAAAAGAGTCCATCTACAATTTCAAGAGCAGATTTTTGAATGTATTCATGGGCACGATGCACCGGGTTCCTCGTTTGAAATCCTACTACTGTTTTCCAACCACGTTTTTTAAATTCTTCTCTCGTTTCAATTGGGTCTAAATGATAAGAAGGAAACGGATTATTTTCAAAGCGTTTCGTAAGAACAATAGCCCCACCGACATAAACATTCGGTCGTTCATATAATTTTTTCACTCCCGGATGAGCCTCATCCGTCGTTTTATATACTAGTAACGCTTCTTTTTCCTTATCAGGCACAAAAATATCTTCTATTTGAATGACACCATATACGTTTCCACCGTTAACAAGTTTTACTTCCTCTCCAACTTTTAGCGTCTCTGCTACTTCTTCTGTTACTGGTAATGTAATTGGTATACTCCAAACGCTCCCATTAGCTAAACGAAGCGTTTCTACAACCGAATCATAATCTTTCTTTCCTAAAAAACCAGTAAGCGGGCTATATCCCCCTGTTGCTAATAGTTCTAAATCACTTAACGCAATGTTATCTAGCCCAATTTCTTTTTCAATTTGTAATACGTCATATGTCTCGTCTACACGGTTTACTAATTCGTTTACTGTACTCATGTTCTATATCCCCTCTTAGTTTTATTTCAAGATTCATCTTATTGATAATGAAGACCACATTCAGTTTTCACTTTCCCAGCCCATCTACCATCTCTTGAATCGCCACCCTCTCCTACAGGCAACGTACACTTCTCACACCCAATACTTGGATATCCAATATCATGTAATGGGTTATACGGCAAGCTATGCTTGTATACATATCGCCATACCTCTTTCCACGTCCAATGAATGAGCGGACAAACTTTAATAGATTGAAAGCGATGATCTTGATTTATAAACTTTGTATGCTTACGCGTTTCTGATTGTTCCCTCCTCAACCCCGAGATCCACGCTTTTTCATTCGCTAATGATTCTTCTAACGGTAAAATTTTCCTAATCTTACAACAAAGATTAGGATTGCTTTCCCATAGCTTGTTACCATGCAAGTTAGCTTGTTCATCAAGTGTAAGTTTTGGCTGTTTTTCTATAATATTTAATGAAGGAAATCGTTCCCGCACTTTTTGAATTAATTCATACGTTTCTTGAAAATGAACATTTGTATCCAAAAATACAACTTTAGCAGATGGATTTACTTGGTTAATAAGATGCAGTAGTACCATCCCTTCCACTCCGAAGCTACATGCGTATACAATTTCACTTTTATATTCTTTATAAGCCCAACTCAATACAGATAACGCGCCTTTTGTTTCATCTTCTTCTGAAAATAAAACATCATTTTCTTCCCACGTTTCATACGTCAACATGTTTTTTCCCCCTGTAAAAGCAAAAAGGCGGTTTTAACCTAATGAAATAGGTTAAAACCGCCTCTAGTTTTTCTAGTCAGCGCTTTTTACTTTAAACGTACTTTTTCACTTTTCTCTAATTGAATGACTTTTCCATCTTGCACAACAATTGTAATTGAACCATATTTCATATCAGCAAGCATCGCTTCAATTTTCTCAGATACTTCCTCAAAATGTTCCCGTACGCTCACGCGAACAGCCCCCCTTTTTATTCATAAAAAAAATCTTTCCCATTTCGAAAAGACTGTTCGGTAATATATTTTACCTTATCTTTCAAAATGGATTCCATTTTGCTGGATTTAGCACCTTGCTTTCTATAAGCAGGTTGCCGAGCTTCGCCGGGCCAGTTCCCTCCGCTTCTCTTGATAAGCTTTGTATTTGTATTTTATCATAATTCTGATTTTTTTCAATCCTAGTTTTCCGATATATTTTAATTATTTTATTTTACAAAAAAGGAATTGCCCATCCGAACAACTCCTTTTTCCTCATTTAAACAAGTTCTTTAATACGTATGCGATCGTTCCCAATAATATTTTCATATGTTTCGCGCTCTACAACAATTTGTGATGTACCGCCTTTCACGAAGACGACAGCTGGTCTACGAATCCGATTATAATTATTCGCCATCGAGTACCCGTATGCCCCTGTACAAGAAATCGCTAGTAAATCGGCAGAGGCAACCTTCGGTAAAGTAATATCCCAAATTAACATATCTCCACTCTCACAGCATTTCCCTGCAATCGAAACAACTTCCTCGTTCTCATCATTCCCTCGATTCGCTAACATCGCTTCATAACGAGCGTTATATAAAGCAGGTCTTAAATTATCAGTCATCCCACCATCCACTGATACATATTTCCGAATACCCGGAATGTCCTTCACAGATCCGACTGTATAAAGTGTCGTTCCAGCATCACCTACAATGCTACGGCCTGGTTCAATCCATATTTCTGGCAATGGATAATTACATAACGTAAATTGTTCTCTCACCGCACTTGTTACAGCTCGCACATACGTCTCAAGAGTTAATGGTGTATCGGACTCTGTGTAGCGTATTCCGAATCCTCCCCCTACATTTAGCACTTTTACTACATAGTTTGTTCGCTCTCTCACTGCTTCTAAAAATTGACGAAGAACTTCAATCGCTCGCACAAAGCCAGCCGTTTCAAATATTTGTGATCCGATATGTGAATGAATTCCTAACACGTTATAATTTGATTTTTGTAAAGCAAGCTCAATTGCCTGCATCGCTTGACCATTTGACACGCCAAATCCAAATTTTGAATCATCTTGACCTGTTGTAATATATTCATGTGTGTGCGCCTCTACTCCGGGCGTTACACGAATTAATATGTTCACAAATTTCCCATGTTGCACTGCTAAATCATGCAAAATTTCTAATTCTAAGAAGTTATCTACGACAAAACAACCAATATTCGCCTGAAGAGCCATCACAATTTCTTCATCTGTTTTGTTATTGCCATGAAAATGAATGCGCGATGCAGGAAATCCTGCTTGTAGTGCAGTATATAATTCTCCTCCAGAAACAACATCTAATGACATATTCTCTTCACGAGCTACTCGGCACATCTCCATGCACAAGAACGCCTTGCTTGCATATGCTACTTGATAAGAGAACCCACTTTCTTTAAAAGCACGATGAAACGCGCGGCACTTTCCTCGAATTGACTCTTCATCGTATACATAAAGTGGTGTTCCATATTGTTTTGCTAGCTGCGTCGTGTCGCACCCTCCAATTTCTAAGTGTCCTTGCCCATTGATTCGGCTTGTGCCGTGTAAATACATTTGAATTCCTCCCTTATTTCCTCTAAAACTCATAACCCCAATCTTCTATTCATTGCAGCACGCTTTTAGATAGACAAAAAACGCGCGGAACAATGTTCACACGCGTTTCTTATTAGGAAAAATATATATTGAAAAAATAAACGAGTTGTTATCTCCTCAAAATAAGAAACCGCATCAACATCTCCAAATAGCTCTCCATAAAATAAATCTTATGACAGTACTACATTTATTCAATGCAGTCCCAATATATGAATAAGATGGTTATTCTTATATTTCGGCAATAGTCCCTTTCAACCTATGATCACAGATTCCATTAAATCTCCCATAGCTTACTCTTTCCTATCGCGGCCTCTACCTTTGAGAGTAGATGAGGTAAGTCTATTTAATTTTCAAACATCTAATTGTTGCTATTAACAATACCAAAGGACCATTTTATTTGTCAAACAATTTTTTATATTGCTTTTTTACAGTTTAGTTTCGTATCGTTTGGTAAGCGCTTTACTGAAACCTTTGTCACTTCCCATTCACCTTCTTCGTTATTAAATGTAATCGTTACCTTCTCAAATGGTGGCGCAATTTTCCCTGCAACACGTTCATACTTAGTCACTTCAATACTCGCTTGAAATAAATATGTACCGCTATACACTTTTTTTAAACTAATAATTTTCGGGCATTGATAAGGCTTCAAGCTCCCATATTGTTTTTCGATTGCTTTATTTATTTTCGGAAATAACACAGAATAAAGGGCATCTTCCATAAGAGGTGCATCATACTCTGCTACCGACACACTTGGTGAAGCAAAAAGTATAACACTACTGCATACTATAAAATATAATAATTTTCGCATTATAACCTCCGTATTGTTACACGATTCTTTCCGCGCACGATAATAATCATACATAGACACTCCATTTTATTGTCTCCTACTGCCCTTTTTCTACTCAATTGTTATAAAAAAGTCCACAACTCTCTTTTATTTTCGTATAATGATACTCATAGTATAATAAACATAATAATAAAGGACTGTTCGTATATATAAAATGAGGCGCTAATCAAATAGGCCCACAAGAACCGTCATGCTTTTTAGGAGAGGAGTATATTATGCTACAACGTCTGTTTCCAAAACTGCGATTCGCACTCGTTGCAGTCGTTTTATTATGGATAAAAACATATATTGTGTACAAGCTAGCGTTTGATATTAAAATTGATAATTTCTTTGAAGAATTTATGCTTTTTATGAATCCACTAGCTGCGTTACTTTTATTTTTCGGTTTTGCATTATTTGCATCTAAACACCGAAATCGCATTATAGTTGGAATTAGTTTTATACTGTCATTCATTTTATTTGGAAATGCAATGTTTTATGGGTTTTATAACGATTTCGTTACGTTCCCAGTATTATTTCAAACAAATAATATGGCTGATTTAGGGACGAGTATAAAAGAACTCTTTACGTATAAAACATTACTGTTATTCGCAGATGCGATCATCTTAATGTTTCTTTCGCGTAAATTCCCATCATTTTGCGACAAAACGCCGCTTTCTCGCTCTGAGAAGAGAACTTTCTTTAGCGGTGTAACAGCTCTATTAGCACTACAAATTGTTGTTTCTGTTATTTATAAACCACAAATGTTCTCACGCTCATTCGATCGTCAAACTGTCGTGAAAAATTTAGGTTTATACACATATCATCTATTTGATATTACACTGCAATCAAAATCTTCAGCTGAACGTGTATTTGCAAGTGGGGACGGGTTCTCTGAAATTAAAAACTATACAGACTCAAAAGATAAGCAAGTTGATAAGAACTTATTTGGATCTGCAAAAGGTAAAAATGTCATTTTGATTTCAATGGAATCTACACAAAGTTTTGTTATTAATAAAAAAATAAATGGAAAAGAAATTACTCCATTTTTAAACGAATTTATTAAAGATAGTTTTTATTTCGATAACTTCTATCATCAAACAGGACAAGGTAAAACTTCTGATGCTGAATTTATCGTTGAAAATTCACTTTATCCGTTAGACCGCGGTTCTGTATTCTTTACTCACGCAACAAATGAATATACAGCTACACCCGAACAATTAAAAAAATACGGATATTCTTCTGCTGTCTTCCATTCAAACGATAAAGCGTTTTGGAATCGTGATGTAATGTATCCTGCACTTGGATATGATCGTTACTTTAATTTGAATGATTACGTAGGCACAGAACAAATGTCTGTCGGTTGGGGATTAAAAGATAAAGAGTTCTTTGAACAATCTATTCCAAAGTTAAAATCCTTACCACAGCCGTTCTATACAAAATTCATTACTTTAACAAATCATTTTCCATTTCTTCTAAATCCAGAAGATCAATATGTTGATGAGTTTAATTCGGAAAGTGGCGTTGTAAACCGTTACTTCCCAACCGTTCGTTATACGGATGAAGCTCTTAAACAATTTATTAAACAATTAAAAGCAGAAGGACTGTATGACAACTCTGTTATTGTCATTTACGGAGATCATTACGGTATTTCTGAAAACCATAACGCAGCTATGGCTCAGTTCCTTGGGAAAGACGCTATTACACCATTTGATTCTATGCAATTACAACGCGTCCCTCTCATTATTCATGTACCTGGTCAAGAAGGAAAAGTCATTTCTAAAGTGTCTGGTCAAATTGATATTAAACCAACGCTACTTCATTTACTTGGTATTAAAACAAATAAATCAGTTGAATTTGGAACTGACTTATTTATTAAAGAAGAAGATCCACTTATGGTAATGCGTGATGGTAGCTTCGTTTCGAAAGATTATGTGTATACAAAAAACATGTGCTATAAACGAAACACAGGTGAAGAAGCAGACATCTCATTATGTCAACCGAATATTGAAAAAGCAAAAACAGAATTGAAACTTTCCGACAAACTCATTTATGGAGATTTGTTACGTTTCGATCCTAACAATCGGTATAAAACTGGAACTATGATAACGAACTTTGAATAATACAAGAAGAGGCTGTCCCAAAAAGTGCTTTTTAGCCAAAATCGAATAAAAAGTGAAGGGCAGAAATGTTAATTTTATAACGTTTCTGCCTTTTCAATTTCATGTGATCTTACTTCGAAAGAGACTTATGAGACAGCCCCTTCTTTTTTCACTTATTTTTCAAATCATTCTGATATGAAATCTTTCACAAATTGGGAATTTCTTTCGTGTGAAGAAGAAATTTATGGTATGATAAAATAAGTAAACTTTCATACACTAATTAAGAATTTATTACAGAAAGCAAGGGATCAGATTTTGTATAGAGCAGCTATTCCAAACTTATTTACACTCGGAAATTTATATAGTGGATTCTTGTCAATCGGCTATGCATCTTTAGGATATTATAAATCAGCTGCTATTTTAGTACTTATCGGGATGATGTTAGATAGTCTTGATGGGCGTGTTGCTCGTTTATTACGTGTTGATTCACAAATGGGAAAAGAGCTTGACTCGCTTGCGGATGTCGTAACATTTGGTGCAGCACCTGCTGTTCTCATGTATTACACATCTTTCTCTAATTATGGAATCATCGGACTATACATAGCGGGGCTATTCCCTCTTTTCGGAGCATATCGTTTAGCACGATTTAATGTAACACCATCTTCTACTTCAATGAAATATTTCACTGGGGTACCGATTACAGCAGCGGGAGGGCTTGTTGCTTTCTTAACATTATTTTCACATACCATTCCAAAAATCGTTCTTATTACAGTATTTGTAACGTTCGCATTTTTAATGGTGAGCCGCATTCGTATCCCAAGTTTAAAAGATGTACCAATTCCACGATATAGCATCATTATTACACTATTTTTAGTGGGCATCATTATCACAATGTACCAAACAGGGTTCGGTAATTTTTCTGTTTTCTTATTCATTGCTATTCCACTATATATTTTGTACATGCTATCTCAATTCCTTAGACAAAGACCATCAAAAAGAGCAAATAAAGAAAAATAAAAAGAAACCTTCCGATTCCGGAAGGTTTTTTTTTATTTTGTAACGAATACTTTTTGATTGACAGGCGTTACAGCTTCTTCGCCATTTAATACAGCTAAAATATTTCTTACCGCCGTTTCGGCCATCGCATCACGCGTTTCGAATGTTGCATTTCCTACGTGAGGAGCAAGTACCACATTCTTTAATCCTTTTAGCTCTTCAGTAATTTTCGGCTCAAATTCAAACACGTCAAGAGCTGCCCCTTCAATTTCATTTGTTTTTAAAGCATGAGCAAGTGCCGCTTCATGCATAATTGGTCCGCGTGAAGCATTTATAATATACGCTGTTTTCTTCATCATTTTGAACTGTTCTTCATCAATCATATGGTGCAATTTCGGATTATACGCACAGTTAATTGTAATAAAGTCTGCTGTTTGTAATAATTCTTCCAATGTTACATATGTTGCTTCCAGTTCACTTTCAGCTTCAGGCTTTCGATTTGGTCCTGTATATAAAACATTCATTCCAAACGCTTTCGCACGCTTTGCAACTGCCTTTCCGATTTCTCCAAGGCCGATAATTCCAATTGTCTTACCATGTACTTCGCGGCCTAAGAAAAATAACGGTGCCCATCCGTTAAATCCAGTTGTACGACATAGCGTATCACCTTCAGGAATTCTACGTGCCGCTGCTAAAAGAAGTGCAAATGTTAGTTCTGCAGTAGCTTCCGTTGATACTTTCGGTGTATTCGTTACCGCAATCCCTTTTTTTTCGGCATATGAGTAATCAATATTATCGTAACCAGCACCGTAGTTTGCAACAATCTTCAAATTAGGTGCCGCATCAATCACTTCTTTTGTCACCTTTGTAGAAAGTAGGCTTAACAATGCATCTTTGTCTTTTACACGCTCTGTTAATTCATCTAAAGAAATTAACTCCTCTTTATCGTACATTTCTACATCATGATCCTTTAATAGTTCTAATCCGATTGCTGGAATTTTCCCTGCTACTAATATTTTTGCCACTACTAACACCTCTTCTATAGAAAATAAGATCTCTCTTATCTTTCATTGTAAGAAATCCACATATAAAAACCAAGGAATTTGATTATAGTTTTGAAAATCGACACTTTTCCACAAAAAAAGAGGAGATGCAAGTCTCCCCCTCTTCTTATGCTTTTTCTTGCGATTGTTTTCCAAGCTTCACATCGATCGTTCCTTCTGCAACTGTATCACTAATTTGTTCCTCAATAACGGATTGAGATGTAGCATTCGTTTCAGAAGTATACGCTTGTTGCTGTGCACCTTGTACATTTTGTTTATTTTGCTGTTTCGACATTTCTTACCCTCCTTTTTATTCTTTCTTATTTTGAACAAAAAGATGGGTTTTCATCAAAAAATCGTGATCATTTTGAAATTGTTACTTCTTCTAGTAATCTCATCGTTCTAACTCGTTTCGTAAATGTAGCTAAGTGAGCAATATCATGATTACGTAACGTCTTTATATTCTCTTCCACATATTTTCCTAAATCATTCGGATAATGAGCATCTGAAGAGAGTGTGATCGGAACTTCGTGTTTAGCTAATACTTGTAAATATAGCGGACTCGGACACATTTCGCGCACAGGATAGCGATAGTACAATCCCGCATTTATTTCCGTTGCTGTATTTGTTTCTACTAATGCACGCGCAATTTTCTTATAATAAGAAAGTTGTTCATTCTCATTTAATCGATAATTAAATACTTTTATGTTGTCAAGATGAGCAATAATATCAAATAACTCAGAACGAACTGCGCACTCAACCGTTTTGAAAAACGTATCATATAAAACATATAAGTCATGTTCCTTAAAATATTCTTTCGTATCTGGATTATCAAATCCCCAGCCATTTAAAAAATGAACAGAACCAATTACATAATCAAAATCTCCTAATGCAAGTAAAGATTGTAATTGTTGTTCACCACCAATAAAATAATCTGCTTCAATTCCAAGTTTAAGCGTAACACCTCTTTTACTCCACCGTTCTTTCGCCTCTTCAATTGCCCTTGTAAAATCATGTAGTGAAGCTACCCTTACTTGGTCTAACCATTCCTTTTGTAAACGTCCAAGCCCCGAATCACTAATATCAACATATGTTTCATAGTATTCTTTCGCTTCATAAAAACGATATAAATGATCGACAATACCAACTTCTTTTATCCCTTTTCGCAAAGCTTCTTCTAAATATAAATCAATCCATTTCATTGTAAATGGCCCTTCATTCACACGTCTTTGCAGGCGTTCTTGTGTTTTCACAAGCCATTCCATAGAATGTTTTTCTTCTTTTAGCGGTTCATAATGTTGTAATGATTCATTTATTTTAGCTAGCCATCCTATTGAATATGGCCCTTCTTCTAAATGAATGTGATAATCCACCTTCATACATATTCCCCCTATAATGTATCTATTTCTCTTCTGTCCCCTACTCTCGAAAGCTTCCCATTTCTTTCTGTCACTTCCTCCATAATATCTTCTAATGATATATTTTTTTCGGCTAATAAAACGAAGCAGTGATACATTACATCAACCATTTCTTTCACTAGCTCTTCGTTATCATTATTTTTGGATGCAATAATTACTTCCGTACATTCCTCACCAATTTTCTTTAAAATTTTATCTTCTCCTTTTGAAAACAAGTAATTTGTATATGATTCAGAAAGTGGATTTCTCTTTCGTTCTTTAATTGTTTCGAATAGTAATGTAAAGGCGTTTTTCATATGTATCCCCCTATATAATTTTGTAATGAAAACATGTTTTTTCTCCCGTATGACATGCAGGCCCTACTTGCTTTACGACAACAACGATTGCATCTTGATCACAATCTAAATAAAGAGATTGCACATGTTGGACATTACCTGATGTTTCTCCTTTATTCCATAACGACCTTCTTGAACGAGAATAAAACCATGTTCTTTTCGTTTCTATTGTTTTTTCATACGCTTCTTCATTCATATAAGCTAGCATTAAAACTTCTTTTGTATCTTCTTCAATTACAACTGCTGGTAATAGTCCTTTTGAAAAGTTAGGTTTCATAGCCGCACCTCAACATTTGCATTTCTTAACTTTCTCTTTACGTCCCCTATTGTCGCCTCACCGTAATGAAAGATTGATGCCGCTAATGCTGCATCAACTGTTGTCTTTTGAAACACTTCTATAATGTGATCATCATGACCGCATCCACCTGACGCGATGACAGGTACGGAAACACTTTTTGAAATTTCTTCTGTTAAACGAAGGTCATATCCGTTTTTCGTTCCGTCTGCATCCATACTCGTTAATAAAATTTCGCCTGCGCCTAGCTCTGTAACGCGCTTTGCCCACCCGATTGCATCCATTCCCGTATCAACTCTTCCGCCGTTCACATATACATTCCACTTATCCTCCGCTACTTTTCTAGCATCAATTGCGACGACAATACATTGTGAGCCAAAATGCTCTGCCCCTTCTTCGATTAATTTTGGATTTCGCACTGCTGCTGAGTTAATTGAAACTTTATCTGCTCCCGCTCTTAGTAAATTGTACATATCTTTCACACTTGAAATTCCTCCGCCAACTGTAAGAGGAATAAATACTTTTGAAGCCGTTTTTTCTACAACATCTATAATCGTTTTTCGTCCTTCATGCGTTGCCGTAATATCTAAAAATACTATTTCATCTGCTCCTGCATCATTATATAAAGCTGCTATTTCAACAGGATCCCCGACATCTTGTAGTCCTATAAAATTTACACCCTTTACGACTCGCCCTTCTTTCACATCTAGACATGGAATAATGCGTTTCGCTAACATAACTTTGTTACCTCTAGCACTTCTTCTAAATCAATCGTTTTCTCGTAAAGAGCCTTACCAATTATGACGCCGTATATGTTCATATCATTTAACTTTTTCACATCTTGTATAGATGCAATTCCTCCAGAAGCAATAAGTCGAGTAGCAACGTTCTTTTGTAGTAACTCCAATTGCTCTACATTCGGTCCTGCAAGTGTTCCGTCTTTCGAAATGTCTGTAAACACAATCGTTTGAACACCTATCTTCTCCATTTGTTTTGCTAAATCAATGTAAGAAATTTCAGACACATCAAGCCAGCCTCTCGTTGCTACAAAACCATTTTTCGCATCAATTCCGACGATGATTTTTTCTTTATATAGACGAACTGTCTCTTCTAAAAATGGCTTATCATAAAGAGCGGCTGTTCCTAAAATCACTTTATCTACTCCTACTGAAAATAATTTCTCTACGGATACAAGTGATCGAATTCCTCCGCCAACTTGCACTGGAATACGTACTGCCTTGCAAATTCTTTCAATGACGGACAAGTTTAACGACTCACCAGCAACTGCACCATCTAAATCAACAATGTGCAACCGTTTCGCTCCAAATGTTTCAAATATAATCGCTTGCGCAACTGGGTCTTCATTCATTACTGTTTCTTTACTAAATTCTCCTTGATACAGTCTAACGCATCTCCCTTCTTTTAAATCGATAGCTGGGAAGATTTCCATGTTTCTACCACTCCTTTAAAATTTTTCAACATTTGCATGCCAATGTCACCACTTTTTTCAGGATGAAACTGCGCACCGTATATATTTCCTTTTGCTACAAAACCAGGTACTTTCACTCCATATTCACTTATTCCATATACAATTTCATTTGGACAATCTGCGTAATAAGAGTGGACATAATATACGAAAGAACCGTCCTCTACTCCATTCCAAAGCGCTATTTCTCCTTCTTTCTTTAACTCATTCCATCCCATATGAGGAATTTTATAAGGAACCTTTAACTTTCGAATAACGCCTGGCAATAAACTTAACCCGTTACAGTCTTGTAGTTCCTCACTTTTTTCAAACAAAAGCTGCATTCCTAGGCAAATACCTAGAAGTGGTTTTCTGGAACGTCCAATTTCTTGTAACACACGTACTAAATCTTTTTCTTCCAATACATCCATTGCTTTTGGAAATGCACCTACTCCTGGTAAAATCACTCCATCACTTCTAAAAATCTCTTCTTTATCACTCGTTACGATATACGCTGCTCCAATATGCTTTAATGCTTGTTCTACACTACGAATGTTTCCCATTCCATAATCTATAATGGCAATCAATTACAACATCCCTTTCGTTGAATTTACACCAGTAATATTGGCATTTCTTTCGACTGCTTCTCTAAGCGCTCTACCAAACGCTTTAAATAACGCTTCAATTTTGTGATGTGTATTGCTTCCGTATAAAATACGAGCATGTAATGTAATATTGGCAGCATGAGCAACTGCTCTAAAAAATTCTTCCGTTAGTTCTGTATCAAAATCCCCAAGCTTCGGATTCGTTAATTCTCCTTGAAATACAATATATGAGCGTCCACTTATATCAATTGCAACAAAGCCTAAAGACTCATCCATCGGTACATATGCTGAGCCGTACCTGTTAATCCCCTCTTTACTGTGCAATGCTTCTTTCAAACAATTTCCGAGTACAATCCCAACATCCTCAACTGTATGATGTGCATCAACGAATACATCCCCTTCTGCCTCCACTTGCAAACCGAATCTTCCATGCCTTGCAAATAAAGTTAGCATATGATCAAAAAAACCAACTCCCGTTCGTACAGAAACGTTCTTCCCATCATCAAGCTGTAAACTTAATTTTATTTTTGTCTCTGTCGTCTCACGTATTTGACTAGACTCACGCATTATTCTTCCTCCTCAAATCTTATTTGAATTGCTCTCGCATGCGCATGTAACCCTTCTTTATTGGCAAGCTCTACAATATGATGTTGGACATCTCTTAATGCTTCCTCTGTATAAGACAGAAAGCTTGATTTTTTCACAAAATCATCGACTGATAACGGTGAGAAAAACCTTGCCGTTCCACTTGTCGGTAACACGTGATTCGGTCCTGCTAAATAATCCCCGAGCGGTTCTGGTGCATATGGTCCAAGAAAGATAGATCCTGCATGTTTCACATAAGCTAGAGCATTCATCGGTTCTTTTATATGTAACTCTAAATGTTCCGGGGCAATTTCATTCGATAAATTTAGCGCCTCCTCTAAAGAAGGAACGATAAAAATGGCCCCATTTCTCTTTATTGATTCACGTGCAATTTCGCTTCTTGGTAATGTTTCTAACTGCCTTTCTATCTCTTTTTCTACTTCTTTTGCTAACTCTATATTTGTTGTAATACAAATTGCTGTCGCTCTCTCGTCATGTTCTGCTTGTGATAATAAATCAGCAGCAATATATTTTGCATTGCCGGTTTCATCTGCAATAACTACAATTTCTGACGGTCCAGCAATCATATCAATATTTACTATTCCATATACTTCTCGTTTCGCTAGAGCGACGTACAAATTTCCTGGTCCAACTATTTTATCCACTTTCGGAATCGATTCCGTCCCGTATGCTAAAGCAGCAATTGCTTGCGCACCACCTATCGTATAAATTTCATCTACTCCTGCAAGACTTGCAGCAACTAAAATATGTGGATCAATTCCTCCTTCTCTTGGCGGTGTTACCATTACAATCTTTTTCACACCAGCGAGTTTTGCTGGCAATACATTCATTAATACTGACGAAGGATACGAAGCAGTTCCGCCTGGCACATATACGCCTACATTCTCTAATGGCCGAATGATTTGTCCTCTCATGATGCCTTTACTCGCGCAATCGAACATCGATTGTCTTTTTTGCTTTTCATGGTACGAAATAATGTTTTTCTTCGCCTCTTGTAACGCTTCTAAAAATGAATTCTCTACAAACATACTCGCTCGTTTTATTTCTTCTTCACTTACACGAAACTCTTTCATCTTTACACCATCAAACTTTTTTGTATAAAAAGATAAGGCCTCATCCCTACTCTCCCTTACATTTTGAACGATTTCACTTACATTTCTTTGAACAGTTTCTTCTATTATATTAGCGTTTTCTCGTAGCAATTTTATTTTCGATAACGCCTTTTGAAAATCTTCAAAAACGATCTCCATTACAAGTCCCCCTATTTTCCTGACAAAATTTCTTGCTCCATCATATTTATAATACTGAATATTTCGTCTTTTTTAGTTTTTAATGCAGCCTTATTTACAATCATTCGAGCAGATATAGAATACATTTCCTCAAATACAATGAGTCCATTTTCTTGTAATGTTTTTCCTGTTTCAACAATATCAACAATCGCATCTGCCAATCCAAGAATAGGAGCAATTTCTACAGAACCTTCTATTTTAATAATTTCTACATCCTCTCCTTTATCATGAAAATAGTTAGAAGTAATATGTGGATATTTCGTCGCAATGCATTTCTTCCGATAGCTCTTCGGATTATAAGTAGGAATAGAAGCGACACAAAACTTACACACGCCTACTCCTAAATCTAACATTTCATAAATATCTTTCTCGTTTTCCATTAAAATATCTTTTCCAACGACTCCGATATCCGCTACTCCATGTTCTACATAAGTAGCAACATCTACTGCTTTCACTAAAATAAATGAGATATCCGTATTTTTACTTTGAAAGACAAGTTTTCTTCCTTTATTTTTGAGCTCTGAACAATCAATTCCAATCTGCTCAAAGAGCGGAATCACATGTTTTTCTAATCTCCCTTTCGTTAACGCAATTTGAATGTTACGCATGAAGTTTCTCCTTCTTTCTGGACGACCCATTTCTCTTTCCATACATATTCCACTAATGATTCGTTCTTTGCCTCAACGACCGTTACAATTTGATTTTTTCTAGCAAATTGAAAAGTATCATTTAAATTAGAGAATAAAGATAGCGCTACTTTTTTCCCGTCCTTTTGAAGTAAATTTCGTAATCGTTCCGCTTCTGCTAATCTATTTAACTCGTAATGAATCATAATATCTATTCTCTTTCGTTCATATGGCTCTTGCTGCTCTTGCAGCGCCTTTACAATTTGATTAACTTGCACCGCGAGTCCAACAGCCGGTAACATTTCTCCAAAATTTCCAATTAACTCATCATATCTTCCGCCACTAACAATTTCTTCCCCAATTTCATATATATACCCTTTGAAAATAACACCTGTATAATAGTCCAAATGTTGAATCATACCTAAATCAATGGATATGTACGATCCATAGCCTAGCTTGTCAATTGCTTCATATATTTCTTTCACTTTTGTAATGGCCATTTTCATTTCATTACTGGAGGCGAGTTTTTCTGCTTCCTCAATCACTTCTAAATTCCCAAATAACCTCGGTAATTTCTCCAGTAACTTTACTGTCTCATCACATCGATCTAATTTCTTATCTCTAATAAAATTGGATAAAGCGGCATAATTTTTACTTTCAATATATGTTCTAAGAACTTTCTCTTCTTCCTCATGAATGGAGAGCTTTTTGACAATACATTTATATAACTGTACTTGCCCAATCTCTATTGTAAAAGATTGCACCTTCAACTTTTGAAGTGATTGAATGACGCTTATAACACATTCAATTTCAGCTCTTACATTATCAATACCGATAATTTCAATACCACTTTGCACGATCTCATTATATTTTCCAGTAAGGGACTCATTCGCTCGAAATACATTTCCGCTATACGTCACTTTAAGTGGTGTATCACACCTCTGCGTTCCGATCACTCTCGCTAAAGGAATTGTCATATCTGGACGCAATACGATAATCCTCCCCTTTTCATCAAAAAATTTATACATCTTTTCTTCATCTATCGGCCTGCTTTGAAAGGCGAACACATCATAAAATTCAATTGTTGGTGTCCTTATTTCTTCATAACCTCTCTCTAAAAAAGTACGCCTTAATTTTTGCTCCACTTCTTCAATTAACGTACATTCTTCGAATAAATAATCTCTCGTTCCATTTGGATTTGCCCGTTTCCATTTTGTCATCGAAATTCTCACACCTTTCCCTTTCTAATGTATGCTTATTTCATGCACCTAAACCGAAAATAAAAAGAGCCTTGTAGATAAAATATACCTACAAGGCTCTTTAGTAGCGTGTAGGTACAACGGGAATAACCCTTGCACCTACACGTTTTCACGCTAGGTTCAAGGGCTTTATGTATGATGATGTAGTTGTGTAAGCATTTTAATAGATTGCATTGTTTTCATAATACTTACTCCCTTTCTCCTCTAATTTTTACATAGTATATAATACTTAATTCTGAATGTAAATACATTTTAAATATTCCGTTATCTTTTAATATACAGCTATCCTTCTTTCATACTCTTTTATTTCTTGTTCATATTGCATTGTAATACTAATTTCATCTAAACCATTTAATAATTTCTCTTTCCACATTTTCTCGATTGTAAAATGAAACCTGTGCGTACTTGTTGTAATTACTTCATCCTCTAAATCTACTTCTATTGGTTCTCTTGCATCCGTTTGGGCAAGCTTTTCTCGCATTTCTTTATCCATTACAATTGGTAACATACCATTCTTCATACAATTCATATAAAAAATATCTGCAAACCCTCCCGCGATAATTACGCGGAAACCATAATCAGCAAGTGCCCACGGTGCGTGTTCTCTTGAAGAACCACATCCAAAATTATCACCTGTAATTAATATACTTGCTCCTTTTCTATCTGGTGCATTTAGTGGGAAATTAGGGTTTTCGTGTCGTTCATTATCATATCGCCACTCATCAAATAAAAACTTTCCAAACCCAGTTCTTTCAATTCTCTTTAAATATTGCTTCGGAATAATTTGATCCGTATCAATGTTATTATTCATAAGTACTGCGGCAGTACCTTTATGAATACGAAATGGCTCCATCATAACTCTCCTTTCTTGTATCAACAAAATGACCATATAACGCAGCTGCTGCCGCCATTGCTGGGCTAACTAAATGCGTTCGTGCTCCTTTTCCTTGTCTTCCTTCAAAATTACGATTTGAAGTTGAAGCGCAATGCTCTCCTTCAGGTACTTGATCTGGATTCATTCCAAGACACATGGAACATCCAGGTTCTCTCCATTCAAATCCTGCTTCTTCAAATATGTGATGTAGTCCTTTTTGCATCGCCGCGTCCCTTACTCTTTTCGATCCAGGTACAACGAGTGCTCGCACACCTTCTTTTACCTTTCTCCCTTTCACAACAGCTGCAGCAATTTCTAAATCAGAGAGCCTGGAATTTGTACAAGATCCAATGAAAACATGCTGAACTGGAATATCATACGTACTTTGTCCAGGGCTTAATCCCATATAAGAAAATGCTCTTTCGTCATTTACATCATGTTTTTCTGGCAATTTCTCATCAATACGAACTCCCATACTCGGATTTGTTCCCCACGTAACGTATGGCGCTAAATCTGTAACATCTATCGAAATATGTAAATCATAAATTGCATCTGCATCTGTATACAGTTCAAACCATTTCTTCTCGAAAGTTTCATAGTCTCTCGGTGCATATTTACGTCCTTTTACATAAGCAACTGTTTTTTCATCCGGCGCGATAATACCCGCTTTTGCTCCTCCTTCAATCGCCATATTACAAAGCGTCATTCTCTCTTCCATCTCCATAGCCTGAATCGTCTCTCCGTAAAATTCCATTACGTATCCAGTTCCAACTGCTACACCGTACTTTGAAAGGAGATGCAAAATAATATCTTTTGCGTAAACGCCTTTCTGTAATTTTCCTTTTAACTCAATTCCCATCGCTTTCGGTTTTCTTTGCCATAACGTTTGCGTTGCCAATACATGTTCCACTTCACTCGTACCAATACCAAATGCTAGCGCGCCAAACGCACCGTGCGTTGCTGTATGACTATCACCACAAACAATTGTTTTTCCTGGCTGCGTGAGCCCAAGTTCTGGTCCGATAACATGAACGATCCCTTGCTCTTCATCTCCGATATCTGCTAACGGCACCTGAAATTGTTTACAATTTTCCCGAAGTGTATCTAATTGCTGCTTCGCAATGCGATCGGTAATATTCCAAACATCTTTCGTTGGAATATTATGATCCATCGTTGCGAATGTTAAATCTGGTCTGCGTACCGTTCGATTTGTAAGCCGCAAGCCTTCAAAGGCTTGCGGTGACGTTACTTCATGAACAAGGTGCAGATCGATATATAATAAATCTAATCCATTTTCATTTGTCGCAACTACGTGTCTTTCCCAAAGCTTATCTAGCAACCTTTTCCCCATTATCTTCCTCTCCCTACTAGCGCTTGCTCTTCCATTTCTTGCATTACTGCCTTCGTAAATGAAGTTGTCGTTTCAGTCCCCCCGATATCTGCTGTACATTTTCCTAATTTAAGGACTGCTGAAATCGCTTCTTCAATTGCACACCCTTCTCTCGTTAATCCGAACGATTGTCCAAGCATCATGGCAACAGAGCGCATCATCGCAATTGGATTCGCCTTATTTTTCCCGGCAATATCCGGTGCCGATCCGTGAATAGGCTCGTATAATGAAGGACCCTTTTCCGCGTGACTTGCTGACGGAAGCATTCCTAATGATCCAGCTAATACGGAAGCTTCGTCACTTAAAATATCCCCAAATAAATTTTCTGTTACAATTACATCAAACCGTCCTGGATTCCGAATTAACTCCATAGTAGCTGCATCTACTAAAATATGTTCTAGTTCAACATCTGGATAACGAAGTGCTACTTCTTCTGTTACAGTTCTCCATAGTTTACTAGATTCTAAAACATTCGCCTTATCAATAGATGTTACTTTTTTCTTCCGTTTACTCGCTAATTGAAAAGCATAAGAAACGATACGTTCAATTTCATGGCGATGATACGTAAGTGTATCCGTTGCTACTTCGTCGGTTCGTTCTTTCGGATAAGAAAAATAAATCCCACCTGTTAATTCACGAACGACAACGAAATCAATTTCATCAGCCTTTTTTAATGGCGATAAATGTGCCGTTGCACTTTCTACCGTTACAGGGCGAACGTTCGCAAATACACCGAGCCCTTTTCTTAAAGCTAATAATCCTTTCTCTGGTCTTTCTTTCGCACTATCCCACCTTGGTCCACCAACTGCTCCTAGTAAAACCGCATCACTTGCTAAACAAGCGGCAAGCGTTCGTTGTGGTAATGGTTGCCCATTTAAATCGATAGCACTCCCGCCGAAGTACTCATCTTGCAAATGAAAATGATGACCATATAACCTTTCTACCATATGCAATACTTCCTTCGCACTTTCCATAACTTCCGGTCCAACCCCATCACCAGCTAAACAAACGATACGTTTTTCCAATTTCAACACTCCTTTTAACTGAATTTTCAGAACTTTAATTCGATAGGTGAGAATAGCCCCTCTCACCTATCAAACACTTATTTCACCAGCTGGATAAAAGATTTCAATTTCCCCGCTGCGTGGACATATGCTCTCGCCGACGCTTCCAATACGTCTTGCGCAACACCAAAACCTGATACTTGATGTGTTCCTTCTTTTAATTCAACATGAACATGAGCCAGTGCATCTTGACCTTGTGTAATAGATTGTATGCGATAATCCGCCAATTCACATTCTAATCCTAAAATTCTTTGGATTGCATTATAAATTGCTTCAATACTACCAGAGCCAGTAGCTGCATCTTCGAATACATTTCCTTCCTCATCTTTTAGTACAACTGTCGCACATTGTGTACTATTTGATACGAAATGTACTTGCAGTTGCGTAATATTAAATTGCTGAGCCGCAAATGCTGCTTCACCAAGCATAAGTGCTCGTAAATCTTCCTCCGTAATTTCCTTCTTACGATCAGCTAATTTTTTAAACGCTTCAAACACTGCATCTCGTTCTTCCGTTGTAAATTCATAGCCAAGCTCTTTCATTTTTTCTGTAAACGCGTGACGTCCAGAATGTTTTCCAAGTACAAATAGATTTTGAGATTCGCCTACTAACTCTGGTTCAATAATTTCATATGTTGTCACTTCTTTTAATACACCATCTTGATGAATGCCTGATTCATGAGCGAATGCATTTGCTCCAACAATCGCTTTATTTTTCGGTACAACCATACCTGTTAATCTGCTTACTAATGTACTTGTCGCTTTAATTTCTTTTAGCGTCATAGAAGGCTCTGCTTTATAGAAATCTTTTCTAATATGAAGAGCAACTGCAACCTCTTCTAACGCCGCATTCCCTGCTCTCTCTCCAATTCCATTAATTGTTCCTTCTACTTGCAATGCTCCCCCTTCAACTGCAGCTAACGAATTTGCTACAGCCATTCCAAGGTCATCGTGACAATGACAAGAGAAAATTGCTTTTTCATATGAAGGAACGGATTCTTGTAAGTACTTAAAAAGAGAATAATATTCTTCTGGATTCGTATATCCAACTGTATCTGGAATGTTAATTACATTGGCTCCTGCACGAATCGCAACTTCTACTGCCTCAGCTAAAAAATCTCTTGCTGTTCTTGTCGCATCTTCTGCAGAAAATTGTACTGTTGGAAATAATGATTTTCCAAGTGTAACAGAACGATGAATACTATCTAACACATCCTCTTTTGACATACAAAGTTTATATTTCATATGAATATCACTCGTAGCTAAAAATACGTGTAAACGAGGAGATACCGCACCTTTCACAGCTTCATATGCTCTTCGAATATCGCTTTCTTTCGCTCTAGCTAAACTCATAACTGTAGCATTTTGAATTGTATTCGCGATACGTTTTACCGATTGAAAATCCCCTTCGGAAGCTGCTGCAAAGCCAGCTTCCATAACATGAATCCCTAGTCTTTCTAATTGCCTTGCAATTTGCAATTTCTCTTGTTCATTTAAATTCACTCCTGGTGATTGTTCGCCATCACGTAGCGTCGTATCCATGAACAAAATCTGCTTCATATTATTTCATCCCTACCTTTACTCGCGGCTGTACGAAAGGCATCATTTCACGTAATTTACGTCCAACTACTTCGATTTCGTGTTCATTCTCTTTCTCATTTGTCGCATGGAAATTCGGTCTTCCTGCTTTATGCTCTGCAATCCAACCTCTTGCAAATGTACCATCTTGAATTTCTGCTAGTACTGTACCCATCGCTTTCTTCGTATCTTCCGTTACAACACGTGGTCCTGATACGAAGTCGCCCCACTGCGCTGTATCTGAAACTGAATATCTCATATTTTCAAGTCCACCTTCATACATAAGGTCAACAATAAGTTTCAGTTCATGTAAACATTCAAAATATGCAAGTTCCGGCTGATATCCGGCATCAACTAACGTTTCAAATCCAGCTTTCACCAGCGCAGTTACTCCGCCGCAAAGTACAGCTTGCTCTCCAAATAAATCTGTTTCCGTTTCTTCTTTAAATGTCGTTTCTAATACACCAGCTCTCGTCGCTCCAATTCCATCAGCATAAGAAAGTGCCTTTTCAGTCGCAACTCCTGTTGCATCTTGGTATACTGCAAATAATGCAGGAACAGCTCCGCCTTCAACAAATGTACGGCGTACAAGATGTCCTGGACCTTTTGGCGCTACTAGAAATACATCTACATTCGCTGGTGGTTTCACTTGATCAAAGTGAACATTAAATCCGTGTGCAAAAACGAGAGAATTTCCTGCCTGTAAATTTGGCGCAATTTCCGCTTCATATACTTCTGGTTGCAGTTCATCTGGCAGCAAAATCATTACTACATCAGCCTGCTTTGCTGCTTCTGCTACTGTATATACAGAAAATCCATCTTCTTTCGCTTTATCCCAAGACTTACCTTTTCTTAAACCTACTACTACATCAAATCCGTTATCACGTAAATTTTGCGCATGCGCATGACCTTGCGAGCCATATCCAATGATTGCTACTTTCTTTTCCTTTAATACATTTACCGTTACATCTTTTTCATAATAAACTTTTGCCATTTTCATTTCCCCCTATATTTAAATGATTATTGAATTAACATTACTTGCTTATCTTGCTTTTTCATACTACGCGTAAAGGCTGTTACACCTGTTCTTGCAATTTCTTTCAAACCGTATGGACGAAGTAATTCAATTAATGCTTCTACTTTTTCCTGCGTACCTGTTACTTGCACAACTATGGAATCCTTCCCAACATCTATTACAGCGGCTCGAAACGGTTCAATTAAACTGTATAATTCTGCTCTTGCTACTGATGTTGCTACTTTAATAAGTGCGAGTTCTCTTGCAATCATCGCTTCTTCTGTAATATCTGATACTTTCAAAACATCAATTTGCTTATGAAGTTGTTTAATTAACTGCTCAACTTGCTGTTCATTTTCAACGTGTACAACAATCGTCATCCGCGATATGTCCGATGATTCCGTATGACCTACTGAAATACTTTCAATATTAAAATGTCTTCGTGTCATAACACCTGTAATTCGGTTTAACACACCACTTTGATTTCGAACT
This sequence comes from Bacillus sp. FSL W8-0519, assembly GCF_038005585.1. Lineage (NCBI taxonomy): Bacteria > Bacillati > Bacillota > Bacilli > Caryophanales > Bacillaceae > Bacillus > Bacillus sp. FSL W8-0519. The sequence continues at coordinate 1,424,441 of NZ_JBBOTL010000001.1, read as the reverse complement.
GTTGCTGTAACAATTCTCTTCACCTTTTTTCCACTCCCTCCATTTGGTGAACACCTTTCCCTGGCGCAACCATCGGCATTACCTTTTCTGATTGAAGTACACGGCAATCAATTACAACTGGCTCTTGTAATTGAATTGCATGCTGCAATTGTTTCTTCGCAAGAAGTGGATCATCTATGCGAACCCCTTTTATGCCATACGCATTCGCAAGAGCAACGAAATCTGGTTGACACGATAGTAAAGAGTGCGAATATCTTTTGTTATAAAATTCATCTTGCCATTGTCTTACCATTCCTAAAGCTTCATTATTTAAAATAAATACTTTAACAGGTAAAGAGTGTTCTTTTAACACACTTAATTCTTGCAGAGTCATTTGAAATCCAGCGTCACCAACAATTGCAATAACTAATTCATCAGGCTTTGCAATTTGGGCACCAATTGCTGCTGGAAATCCGAAGCCCATCGTTCCTAGTCCTCCTGAAGTTACCCATTTATCTGGAGTTTTCAGCGGATAATATTGGGCCGCCCACATTTGATGTTGCCCCACATCTGTTGTTACAATCGCTTCTCCCTTCGTAATTTCATATAACATATCAATTGCATATTGAGGCTTAATACTTTCAGAATTTCGTTTATAAGAGAATGGATACTTTTCTTTTCTATTCTTTAATAAAGAGATCCACTCATGATGATTTTCTTTCCTTCCTTCTGGTTGAAGTAATACTTGGAGCGCTTGCTTAGCACTTGCAACAATAGGAATTTCAGTCGGTACATTTTTTCCGATTTCTGCTGGATCAATATCGATATGCGCGACAGTCGCCTCTTTCGCAAAATAAGCTAAATTTCCAGTAAGACGATCATCGAATCTAGCGCCTATATTAATGAGTAAGTCGCATTCATATAACGCCATATTAGCTGTGTAAGAACCATGCATTCCTCCCATCCCTAGAAATAGTTCATCATCTGGTGGAAACCCACCGAGACCAAGTAATGTATGCACAACAGGAATTTCATATTTACGAGCAAAACTTGTTAATTCTTTCGAAGCTTTCGCATGCAATACACCTGCTCCAGCTAAAATTAATGGCTTGTTTGCAACCTGAATTGCTTGTAATAATTTGTTTATTTGCAGTAGATTCGGTTCATAATTAGGGTTGTATCCTGGTAAATCCATTTGCACATCACTACATCGTTCGCCTTGCTCTACTACCATATCTTTCGGAAGATCAATAACGACTGGGCCTGGTCTTCCTGTTCTAGCAATATGAAATGCCTCTTTAATAATTCGAGGTAAATCGGAAGCCTTTCGCACTTGATAGTTATGTTTTGTCACTGGCATCGTAAGCCCCATAATATCCGCTTCTTGGAAAGCATCACTTCCAATTAACGTTGTTGCTACTTGCCCTGTAAATACAACAAGTGGCAATGAATCAATCATCGCATCTGCTAGACCAGTAATCACATTTGTAGCACCTGGTCCACTCGTTGCAATGACAACCCCTGGATTGCCAGTAATTCTGGCATACCCTTCAGCAGCGTGAATAGCACCTTGTTCATGCCTTGTTAAAATATGCGGAATTTCACAGTCATAGAGTGCATCATAAAGAGGTAAAACAGCACCACCAGGATAACCGAAAATCACTTCTACTCCTTCCTTTTCTAGCGCTTCTAACAATAGCTGTGCACCAGTTGCCAGTTTCTCTTCCGTTTTTGAAGACATTGTTCTTATAAGCCCCCTTTTAAAAACTTTTATCAATAAAAAAAATCCTACGTCCACACTCCAGCTATGTGCTGAAGGGACGAAAGATTTCGCGGTACCACCCTTCTTTGCAAGAATACTCTTGCCTCAGTGACCCATAAAATGAGTCTAGCTAATAACGGAGCTACCGTCTAAGCCTAGACAAATGCTTCAGCTTAGCACTCAAGGGCGATGTTCGTCGACGTGAACCATCGGTTTCCAGCAACCACCGACTCTCTGTGAGGCTTCACAATCAACTACTCCTCCCTATCAACGCTTTCTTATGTTATAAAAAGTTGTTATCCAACTTTATTTTCTTCGTAAATTTTCTCTCCATCTTCTATAACTAACTTTCGGAATTCTTCTAATAAACGATTCGTATGTGGACCCGTTTGCCCTAAACCAATCGTTCTACCATCTACTGTCGTAACAGCAATTACTTCCGCTGCTGTTCCTGTTAAAAATACTTCATCAGCTACATATACGTCATGTCTTGTAAATAACTCTTCTCTAACGTCATATCCAAGTTTTTCACCAATTTCTAAAATAGCATTTCGTGTAATGCCTTCTAACGCTCCAGCAGAACTTGGTGGTGTAATTAATTTATTTCCTTTTACAATAAATACGTTATCCCCTGAGCCTTCAGCTACGTATCCTTGATCATTTAACATAAGCGCTTCTTGTACTCCAGCCAATTTCGCTTCGATGCGAACTAAAATATTGTTTAAGTAATTTAAAGATTTTACTTGAGGCGACAATACATCTGGACGGTTTCGGCGCGTTGCAACTGTTACAACTGGAATCCCTTTTTCATAATATTCTTGTGGGAATAAAGATAGTTGCTCTGCAATTACTACTACATTCGGTTTTTTACAAGAATCAGGATCTAACCCAAGATTTCCTGCTCCTCTCGATACAACTAGGCGAATGTATCCATTAGATAAATTATTTTGTCGAATCGTCTCAACAACAATATTCGTTACTTCATCTAAAGAATATGGAATTTCTAACATGATGGATTTTGCTGATTCATATAACCGGACAAGATGCTCTCTCAAACGGAAAACATTACCGCTATAAACTCTAATTCCTTCAAATACTCCATCTCCATATAAATAACCATGATCATATACTGATACTTTTGCCTCGTCTTTTGGAACAAATTCTCCATTTAAGAAAATCCATTGCTCGTTCACTGGAAAGCGCCTCCTATGTTCTATGAATTTTTTATTGTTTCCTAGTTTACTCTCCTTTCTAAATAAATCAAGTGAATTTTTAGAAAATTTATAATTTTTATTCGTACGTACATCTTTAATTATATTGATTTAACAACATTGTTAACGTTTACAAAAAGTCAAAAAAATTTTTTCGTCAATTTCCATTAAAAAAATATTTGTTTAAAAGAAGGATTTTCGTCAATTGATACGAATCTATTGTATTCAATAAACGGACGTCCGTTTTTATAAATTCGGGAATATACAACGACTTTTGCTGAAAAAGGGGGAAAATAACAAAAATAACGCTGTCTAAAAATAACATTCATATTTTTCATTTCGGAATCATAATCCTATTTTTAAAAAACAATTTGTCAAAATGAAGGAGGAAATCAATATGGCGTGTGTACAAATTAAAGGAACGAGACAAGAAGTAGTAGAGATGCTTCAACTATTTGATCTAATGGATACGAAAGGTTTTTGTAAATTTGATAATTATGTAGAGGTAGAACCAAATAATAAAGAATATAACAATTTCATTGCTTCAATCGACATTCATTCAAATACTTCTTCCGCCCAAGATACTTTAAACGATCAATTCGTAAGTCAAATGCTTACTGGTGTATATAACGACTAAATAAAGTCGTACTTTAATCAGACTACCCGTAAATAACAGATAAATATATGCTTCCTACCGTCTTTATATAAATATATACGATGAAACTTGAGCATACTAACAACTAGATGGTAGGAGGTGAGAATTATGGCTAAAATTGGTGTTGAAAATTCGTTAACAGATGTCCAACAAGCTCTTCAGCAACAGGGGCATGAAGTCATTACAATTAACTCGGAACATGACGCACAAGGATGCGACTGTTGCGTTGTAACTGGGCAAGATTCTAATATGATGGGTATTGCAGATACATCAATAAAAGGATCGGTAATTAACGCCCACGGTTTAACAACAGATGAAATTTGCCAGCAAGTTGAGAGCCGCATTTAAATTCAATACAAAAAAGAAAGAGGACCCCTTTTGAAAAGGAGTCCTCTTTTTTATATTCACCTAACGGGAAAGTAACATATACTGGATGAAAGCCCTACCTCTCTCTCATCATTACGGTTCCACTGACCGCTCCTTGATTCACTAGTATACCTATAAAGCCTATAATTATAATTTATAGGGTTTGTTCACAAAAGTTGTTGGTAAAACTACCCGATCTTTCGCAAACTTTTCGTATTATATTTATAAGATTTATTTACTTTACACTAGCTGTAACCGAGACACGAATTAAAATTTTAACATCAATATAGCAACTTGTCAACATTTTTCACAAATTTAAAACAGACAATAACGGTTTGTCTGTTTTAGAATGGAGCTTTTTCTTTTATTACATATACAACAAAACCGCTTACTAACATACATAAGCCAACTACTAAGTTTTTGATATTAATCATAAATTCCTCTCCCTTATTCCACACATCATATATATTTACAGTTCAATTATTCCGATCATCCTAAAGCGCACTTTTTCTAATATATCATAATTCCTAAAAAATGCAAGTTCACCTTTAGCGACCATTTACAAATTTATCTACAGTGCTTGGTACGGTATTTAAAGCTTTTTCAATTAAATGTGTACTACTATTGAGATGCAATACTTGCACACCGTTAGAACCAACTACTAAAAAAGCAACTGGGCTAATAGAAACCCCAGCCCCGCTTCCGCCTCCAAATGGATGACTTTGCTTATTCTCTTTATGCTGCCCTTGTCCATTATTATGTTTTTCGGAAATAAATTCACCTTTAAAGTCACTTCCTCCAGCTCCAAAACCAAAGGCCACTTGAGATACTGTTAATACTACATTTCCGTCAGCTGTTGAAACTGGACTTCCAACAATCGTATTTACATCTACCATCTCTTTTAAATTTGTCATTGCTGTTTTCATTAAATTTTCAATTGGATGTTCCATTATGTATTGCACCCTTTCCTCATTATTCTTTTTTATACTTTCCAAAATAGAGGAAGTCATACTAACTTTTCCTATTTCAAAAAAACAATCTTCACCTTTTAAATGGATATTACTCCCTGTACATACTCGGATAAAAAGGAAAAAGAGATACATACTACTATTGAACCTTGTTATGAAAGGAGTCATGACTTTGACTGAGAAATTTGATGAGTATAAAAAAAGAGATAGAATAGATAGTGATTATAGTGACTATAAAGAAGAATATGCAGCTGAGGTTGCACCACAGCGCATTGATTATGATTACGATGAGAAGGAACATAAAGATGATGTAAGATCGTCCGCTGCTGGATCAACGGCTGGCTTTATCTCTCTTGCCTTATCTATCTTATCACTTTTCACCTTCCCAACATTATTCGGTCTTGTTTCTGTACTACTAGGTATTTACGCTTATAACCGCGGAGCTACTGTAACTGGTGGTATCGCTGCGATTGTCGGTGGAATTGCAGCACTCATTGCAATTTTATTCCGAGTAGCGCTTATCGGCTTATTGTTCTCCCTCTTTTAAAAAGAAAAAGGTATCTCGCTTATGCGGGATACCTTATCCTGTAAATACATCTTCTGACGGATATTTAATTTTTTGTTTTGCTGGTCGCGCTAAAGAAAATACAAGTGTTAACGGTCCGATTAATCCACAAAACATAACAAACATAATCATACATTTTCCAAACGCTGATAACTTTGCAGTAATTCCCATCGTTAATCCTACTGTTCCAAACGCTGAAATTGTTTCAAATAGTAACTGAATAAAACTGAAGTCTTCTGTAAGCATTAACATAAATACTGCTGCAAAAATAAGGATTTGACTAGCAACGGCAATTGCTAATGCTCTCGTTACTGTCGACATTTTAATTGTGCGCTGAAATAATACGATTTCCTCTTTCTTTCTAAAGAAAGAAAGAACAGATGTAACTAAAATAACAAACGTTGTTAATTTAATCCCTCCACCTGTTGATACACTTCCTGCACCAATAAACATTAAAACCATCGTAAATAATATAGATGATTCTTCCATTCCCCCGTAGTCAACTGTATTAAATCCAGCCGTACGAGGAGTAATCCCTTGGAAAAAAGAAGCCCATAACTTTTCATTTAACGGTAAATTCCCTAACGTCTTCACATTATTATATTCCAATACAAAAATCACAATCATCGCTATCACATTTAGCGCTACCGTTCCAATAATCATGATTTTGGAATGAAGCGATAGTTTTCGAAAACTCCGGCTATACCATATATCAATTAGTACGGTAAATCCGAGACCGCCTATTACGATTAAAGAGCAAATCCCAATATTAATAATCGGATCGCCTACATACCTTGTTAAATTATCCGGCCATAGAGCAAATCCAGCATTATTATAAGATGCGATCACGTGAAAAATACTATAGTATACACCTTTTCCAAAGCCAAACTCTGGAATAAAACGAAATGATAAAAAGATGACTCCAATAAACTCAATACAAATTGAAAATATAAAGACACGTTTTACTAATTTTACGAGACCACCTATATTTGTCTGATTAAATGCCTCTCCAATTAATAAGCGATGACGTAATCCGATTTTTTTACCTAATACCCAAACAATTAAAATGGCAATTGTCATAAGACCTAAACCGCCCGTTTGAATTAAAAACATAATTACAATTTCGCCAAACATCGTAAACGTACTTGCAGTATCTACTACTCCCAATCCCGTTACAGTTGCTGCTGATGTTGCCGTAAAGAAAGCATCTACCCAACTAATATGTACTTTCGTTGCGAATGGTAACTTTAATAACAAACCGCCAACCACAATTAAGCAGAAAAAACCTAATGCTAATATTTGTGGTGGATTTAATCGTATAATACGATTATACAGCCTTTGTCTTTTTGTTACTTCCATATTCACTAGCTCCCTTTTTCCCCTCATAACTAAAGGCTTATAAAAAACCTTAAATAGCAGGATAAACCTTATATTCTTATAATATAGTTGAGCATAATCCTTTTTTTCATAGTTTTCAACTTTTATTTATACTCGAACTTCACTTCATTTATGAAAAGACTCTTTCTATTATAAATACCCTTACTCTATAACTCTCACAACAATCATTTTATATGTATCATTGCTTAAATCCTCATACCTTTCACTGTATGTTCACATAGGGGTCACATCTATCTTTTATAGTATATGTATCGGAGCTGTTCCTCCCTAATTTATAAGACATTCCCCAGTGTCTTGAACAGCTTTCCATCCCTAATTAAATTGACATAAATTGTCCCCTTCCTTTGGCCATCCTGCGTGATGGTCTTATTTTTTGTCTTTTTATCTTCTATTTAAAACTCCCTCTCTCTTTCACTCTATGTTCACACGGGCGTCACATCCACATTTTATAGTATATGTATCGAAGTTGTTCCTCCCTAATTTATAAGACATTCCCCAGTGTCTTGAACAACTTCCATCCCTAATTAAATTGACATAAATTTGTCCCCTTCCTTTGGCCATCATATGTGATGGTCTTATTTTTTGTCTTTCTATCTTCTATTTAAAACTCCCTCTCTCTTTCACTCTATGTTCACACCCCGGTCACATCTATCTTTTATAGTATATGTATCGAAGTTGTTCCTCCCTAATTTATAAGACATTCCCCAGTGTCTTGAACAACTTCCATCCCTAATTAAATTGACATAAATTGTCCCCTTCCCTAGGTCATCCAATGTGATGGCCTAATTTGTTTTTCAAATACAAAATGTAATCCTCTCTACATTAAAATAAAGTGAAACTTTAATCAGTGGGGAGTTTTTCATCCCCCACTGATTATTAGTTGAACCAATCGGACTTTTATGGGCAGCCCGACCCCCACCTAACTTCTTTGCTTTCGCTGAATCTTGAGGTGGGGGTCTTACTGCCCATTAAAGCGGGATAAATATTTTGTACAAAATATTCAGAAAATATTGTCAAAATAGGTATTTTTTCGGTACAATTAATGTAGAAAGCTATTTTACAAAAAATAAGGGGGGATTTTATTGAAACAAACAAAAGCAATCTTACTTGCATTATTTCTCGGTTTAGTTGTCGGACTCACTTTAAATTTAGCTGCACCATCCATTTTTGAACCATTAAATCAATATGTGTTCAATCCACTTGGTCAATTGTTTATTCGCCTCATTAAAATGCTAGTTGTCCCTGTTGTATTCATTTCTATCGTACTTGGAGCTGCTGGTCTTGGAGATCCGAAGCAACTTGGAAGAATTGGTTTAAAATCAATTTCATTCTTTCTTGTAACTACAGCCGTTGCCATCTCTATTGCAGTTACATTTGCACTGATTATACAACCAGGATCTGGTGGTAATTTTAAAACCGAAGGGCTTAAATATGAAGGTGCAAAAACCGAAACATCTTTCGTCGATACATTGCTAAATATCGTACCAGATAATCCAGCAAAAGCGATGGCTGATGGAAACATGTTACAAATTATTGCCTTTGCCGTATTAATTGGACTTGGTATAGCTATTTTAGGAAAACGTGTCCAAGGTATTCATTCATTACTTGAACAGGGCAACGAATTAATGATGTATCTCGTTAATCTCGTTATGAAATTAGCTCCAATCGGAACATTTGGGTTGCTTGCTTCATCCGTTGGTAAAATGGGTCTTGCAGGCGTCGCTGCGATGTTCAAGTATATGATTGTCGTTATGCTAGTACTTATTATTCACGGTGTCTTCGTATATGGTGGCTTATTAAAAGTATTGGCAAAAGAAAGCATTGTCCGTTTCTTTAAACATTTCGGACCAGTAATGGCGATTGGATTTAGTACATCTAGCTCTAATGCATCTCTTCCATTTGCAATGAAAACCGCACAAGAGAAGCTTGGTGTTCCAAAAGCAATTAGCTCTTTTGTACAACCACTAGGTGCAACAATTAATATGGATGGTACTGCCATTATGCAAGGTGTAGCAACTGTATTTATCGCTCAAGTATACGGCGTTGAACTTACTATTTCCCAACTAGCTGTAGTCGTATTAACTGCTGTACTAGCTAGTATCGGCACTGCTGGTGTACCAGGTGTTGGGCTTGTAATGCTGACGATGGTTTTAAATCAAGTAAATCTACCGGTAGAAGGTATTGCCTTAATTATCGGTATTGACCGCATTCTAGATATGTCAAGAACAGCTGTAAATATTTCTGGTGATGCAATTTGCGCAATGATTGTCGCAAAATCAGAAGAAAAATATAATACAGATCAATCTGCCGCATCTTAAATCAAAAAAGGAGTGAAATGATTCACTCCTTTTTTGATTTACTTCCCTTTTTCGAACGATATTCTTTTCCTTTATTATCGTTACCAGTTTCAAATTCTGCACTAAACTCTTGTTGAAATTGCCCTGATTTCGGTGAGCCTTGATTTCCGCTCCCTTTACTACCATTTCGATTTGTCATATTTCTGCCCCCTTCCTTTATTAGTAGTATGTTACATATTTTCTTTTTTATAATCTTTTACATACGAAAAAAGACCTTCCTCATATAAGGAAAGTCTTTTTTTTCGAAGTGTAAGCGTTTTCTTACTTGTAATAACTTAAATAAGTTTTTTAGAAATAGATATCATTATATTCATTTCTTCTTCTGAAAGCGTAGAAAATCTTTCTTGTAAATATTGTTTTTTCGCATCTTCCATTTTCGCAACTAAATCTTTTCCTTGTTCAGTAATCTCCAAATATACAACTCGGCGATCTGACGTAGAACGTGAACGAGTTACAAAACCTTTATTAATTAATTTTTCTGTAACAGCTGTAATATGACTATTCGACACATTTAATTCATTCGCTACACGTGATACCATTTCTTTATTCGTACGATTCAATATTCTAAGGACGATGAACTCATTCCACGGTATGTAACCACCAAATATTTTTCCAATATCATTACGCAACGTGCGGAACATAGCAAAAACATTTGTCGATAGTTCTTCCATTAATTGCTCTCGATTTTGAGACAACTTTGACAGCCCCTTTTATTTCATTTAGTTAAATAAAAACCTTATTAATAATTCTACATGAAATCTTACTTTTTGTCACCTTATTTTCCCATAATTCGTAGTTTTTTAATAGATATTTCATGATAAAATGAAGTTGAATTTCCAAAAAAAGGAGTTGGGATAGTGGGTGAAGAAGACAAATTTTCGAATTTCAATCTAAAAGATAAAACTTTGATCATTGGTTTTGTTATTCTGTTCCTCATTGTAATTTTTGCATTTATATTTTATATATATGTAGGAATCTTTCATATTACTGGTGTAGAGTATCGATCGCGCACTGCCTTACTTCTATTTTTTTTATTAATTACTTTCTTAGACGGTATTATATTTTTCATCTTCGTTTTCTTCAAGGCACTGCTATATCCAATGACACAAAACATGCCAAATTGGCTTTCTATTACTCTTTTTGCAATCATTGAAATTACGCTAGATTGGTTCGTCATTCATACCGCTGACGATTGGATAGAGAGCGTGCAACTATCCAACATAGCTGAATTATGTGTCGTACTATTCTTTTTCCTATTAAGTAAATTATTAAGTGACAAGAAAGAGTAAGAATACAAGCTTTTCTATATAAAAATTGGTACAATGAAAACAAATCATACTAAAGAGGTGTTACTTATGAACTTACAAAAATGGGCTGATAAAGGTATGTCCTTTGATACATATGTGAATGAAATGAAAGTAAATCAATACGAGCTACTGCACATTTACAATAATTTTTTAATTCCAAATGAATTACTTCCTGTATTAGAAGAACGTCAAAATGATGGCTGGCGTGTTATCGTATTAACAGCTGATTGGTGTGGCGATGCTCTTTTATGCGTGCCTGTTATGAAACGAATTTCTGAAGTTGCAAATATTGATATGTCATTATTAATTCGCGATGAAAACTTAGAATTAATGGATCAATATTTAACAAACGGAACAGCACGTGCGATTCCAATCTTTATTTTCATTGATAAAGATGGAAACGAACAAGCCGTTTGGGGACCACGTGCTCCAAAAGTACAAGAGTTAGTAACTTCAATGCGCGCTACATTGCCTGAAAAAGAAGATCCAACATTCGAAGAGAAACAAAAAGAAATGTACGCTAATTTCCGTGCCACATTAGCTGATGACACTTCTCTTTGGGAACATGTAATGGAAAGCATGATGGAAAAAGTAGTAAAATAAAAAAACTGCCGAACTCGGCAGTTTTTTTATTACATAATGAAGAAATAGAATACCGCAGCTAAAATGAAACGGTAGTAAGCAAACGGTGTTAGTTTTACACGAGATAATAATTTTAAGAATGAAACAATTGCAAGCATTGCAACAACGAACGCCGTAATAAATCCTGTTGCAAATAGCGGTATATCAGCCGCACTTAATATATCCCAGCTTTTAATTAAATCTAAGCCACTTGCAGCTACCATCATTGGTACTGCTAAAATGAATGTATATTCAGCTGCCGCTGTATGTGACACGCGAGCTAATAAACCACCACTTATTGTAGAACCAGAACGAGAAAATCCTGGCCAAAGCGCTAAACATTGGAACATTCCGATTGTAAATGCTTGCTTATATGTGATTTCATCTAATGTTCTTGCTGTACTTGGTTTTGAAAACTTCTCAGCAACAATCATTAAAATACCACCAGCCACTAAACTAATGACAACTGGGCCTGGCCCAAATAAAACTTCTTTAATCGCACTATGGAACAATACGCCAAGTACGCCGGCAGGAATCATTCCGATAATAATATGTAATAAATTTAACGATGGTCCGTCTGTTACTTTCCCTATACCTACTAAAGACCATAGACGCTTCCAAAATATAACTACAACTGCTAAAATCGATCCCAATTGAATAACAACTTCGAAAACTTTCGCTCTCTCATCGTCAAATCCAAGTAAATGACCTGTTAAAATCATATGCCCTGTTGATGAAACTGGTAAAAACTCTGTTAAACCTTCAACAGCACCCATGATTATTCCAATTAACCAATCAGCCACGAGTAGTGCCTCCTTAATAACTAATAATATGTAATTTTTTCATACCTTACCATAATACCTTATCCCCTTTCAAAGTGCATCCTTTTTTATAGTCAAACCGTAGTTTTAATAAGCTTATTCCTTTTCTATTTTTTGATTAAATTGTATGATAGTAAGAGTTTTCTTTTTTACGTAGAAAGGGGATTTTATGAAAGAAACTAGTACATTCTCACAAAAATTAAAGCAATTTGTATTACTATTTTTCCCGATTTTTGTTACGCAAATGTCATTATTTGCAATGAGCTTTTTTGATACAACAATGTCAGGACATGCAAGCCCTATTGATTTAGCAGGGGTTGCTATCGGAACGAGTATATGGATTCCAGTTAGTACGGGATTAACAGGTATTTTGATGGCTACAACTCCAATTGTTGCGCAACTCGTTGGATCTAAGAAAAAAGAAGATGTTCCCCAAGTCGTCATACAAGCAGTCTATTTAGCAATTTGCGCTAGCTTCGTCGTTATGCTTATTGGATTTTTCGCTGTTACACCCATTTTAAATGGCATGCGATTAGAAGAACCGGTAGAACGTATTGCAGCACAATTTTTAAGTATTATTGCAATGGGAATTATTCCTTTATTTACTTACACTGTTTTACGTGGATTTATTGATGCATTAGGAAAAACTCGCACAACGATGATTATTACGTTACTATCATTACCTATTAACGTAATATTAAATTATGCATTAATTTTTGGGCATTTCGGTTTTCCAAAACTCGGTGGTGTCGGAGCAGCAATTGCTTCTGCAGCAACCTATTGGTGCATTTTAATTATTACCGTTATGATTATTCGTACGAAAGAGCCTTTTGCATCTTTCCATATTTTTAAACAGTTATATCGCCCTTCTCTTTCTAGTTGGAAAGAGTTCTTAAAACTTGGCGTCCCTATCGGATTTGCTATCTTTTTTGAAACGAGTATTTTCGCTGCAGTAACACTTATGATGAGTAATTTTAGTACGACAACAATCGCAGCTCATCAAGCAGCTATGAACTTCGCTTCCTTGCTATATATGACTCCTTTAAGTTTAGCAATGGCCATGACCATCTCTGTTGGATTTGAAGTTGGAGCGAAACGATATAATAACGCAAAACAATATGGATTTATCGGGATTGGCTTAGCACTTGCATTCGCCCTATTATATTCCATTCTTCTTTACTTCTTTGATGATGAAATTGCTTCTATTTATACGACAGATATACAAGTTCATCATTTAGCAAAAGAATTTCTTATATTTGCGATTTTATTTCAAATCTCAGATGCAATTGCAACTCCTGTACAAGGGGCACTACGTGGTTATAAAGATGTAAATGTCGCCTTAATTATGACATTAATCGCCTATTGGGTAATTGGTCTCCCTCTCGGTTACATATTAGCAACCTATACTGATTGGGCAGCAAAAGGATATTGGATCGGTCTTATTATCGGTCTAGCATTTGGAGCAACCTTCCTCCTTATCCGTCTCTTTCAAGTTCAGAGAAAATATACAACGCAAAACAGCCGCTCATAATATAGCGGTTGTTTTCTTTATGCATATTTTTTCTTGTAACGTATAACATAATGAAAAAGAAAGGTGGATACATATGGACGAAAAAGAAAAAAAGCAATCATTCGACGAAGAATTCGCCCCTGAAATTTCACCTGGATATCGGCAAGATGTACATAAACAACCTAAATATAAAAACACTTCGTTTTTAATGGGGATTACCATTTTTGCCGCTGTATTGCTTGTGCTTATCATTTTCGTTTATTTTTGATGGAAGGTGATTTATTATATGAAGAAACAAAATTCCAATCGTTCAAAAAGAATTGTGAAAACAGAAAAAGGGTATGCAGGTGATTCGGTTCTTACTCAGAAACAAGTCGAGCAAGGAAATTTATATATTGCTCAAAAAGAACTTGGTCAACAAAATGAAAATCTTTAAAATCCCTCAAAGAACTGGGGGATTTTTTATACCGCTATTTATGGTACTGGTTCATATTTCTCTTTATTGTACGTACTGTTTTTGTTCTAATACCTTAAATGTATGATTAACCTTTACAATTTTCATTTCATAATTCAATTTCATTTCGCTTCTCTTACCATTTTCAGTACCCGCCACGTACGCTACAGTTTGATAGAGAAAACTTCCATCCGTCACTTCACGTATCTCCTCGTTTATAAATTTATACTCTAAATCCTGAAAACGATTTGGATAATAATTTTTCATTAATTGTTCATACCCTCTATTTAAAAATAGTTCTTCACCTTTTCGTTTCACATCTTCTTTATTAGTAAACTCAAAAACTGATAGTTGCTCGGTCACAAAATGTTCTCCTACCTTTTTCATTTCATTATGAGTTAAAGTTTCTATACCTTTGTTTTTTAATTCCTTATTTAATCCGTACTGATCAATCGGTTTATAGCCCGCAAAAACCTCTTCTTTATATGACCAAAACAATCCAAAAGCGATACAGGGAGAAGTGATTAATAGTCTTTTCTTTATAACACTCCCGCCCCTCTTCATAATGATAATTATATTTTAACATATAGAAAGAAAATTCTGATATCATAAAGTGGAATAACTTAGAAACGAGGAACAATTATGGACTCTTACAAACAATATATAAAAGAAGCTTTGCCTAATCTTTCTATACATTCCTATAAACAAAATGAAGAAGGATGGGATAATGTAGCGATTATAGTAAATGATGAGCTGCTGTTTCGTTTCCCGCGAAAACAGGAATATGCAATGCGAATTCCGTTAGAAAAAGAACTGTGCACAATTCTCACTCAATCACTACAAGAAATCGAAGTTCCACAATATCACCTAATTTATACAAATGAATCTGATGAGGTTCCTCTTTGTAGCTACTATACTCTCATTCATGGTGAACCGTTAAAAACAGAAATAGTTGCGAACTTAGATGAAAAAGAACGAAAAATAATTATTACACAATTAGCTACTTTCCTTGCGGCTCTACATAGCATTCCTCTAAAAAGTGTTACAGCGTTAGGGTTCCCTACCGAAAAAACACTTACCTACTGGAAAGAGCTACAAACTAAATTAAATGAGTATGTTACTAACAGTCTAACTTCGTTCCAGAAATCAACCTTAAACCGTTTATTCGAGAATTTCTTTGCCTGTCTAGCTACATCCAAATTTCAAAATACAATCATTCACGCTGATTTTACACATCATCACATTTTATTTGATAAACAAAATAAAACCATTTCAGGAATCATTGATTTTGGTGATGCTCAAATTGGAGATCCTGCCTTTGACTTTGCTGGGCTATATGATGATTTCGGACATGAATTTACTACATCAGTATATGAACAATACTGTACACTTACTTCACACCATGATCCATTACTCATTCACCGCATCACGAGTTTTTATCAATACAGTCCTTTACTACATAATATAATTTATAACTTTGAAACAAAGAATGAACTTGAATTTTTAGCTGGTATAGAACAACTGAAAGCAATACTACAGGGATGAGATTACATTCTCTCCCTATATTCTCTCTCCTCATATAACATTAACTTTTTATCCATTTCAACAATGACTTTATACAGTTGAAATGCCTGTAAAATTTGCAGTTGAATTCCAAAAGGGGCATTCTGTTCTTTTAACCATTGAAATACTTTCGTTTCATCTTTCATTGATTATTCCTCCCTTTATTAAAATCTGCTACAAATATACGGTACATGATGAAAAGCTTTTCATGTCAACAACAAAAAAGGATGCAAATTTGCATCCTTTAATGTACGATATTTTTCTTCTGTTTCGCTTCTTTCTTTACTTCTTCCCCTTGGCATTCACTACGAAATGCACAACTTATACACTCAGAACGAAAATGACGCTCTGTATAATGCTCTGGTTGCTGTAACATTTCTTTCATTCTAGATAAATGAGCCATTCCAGTTATAATATCTTCCTGTTTCGGAGTGTAGTCATACTTAGTTCCTTCTATTAAATTAATAACTTCAATTTTCCCTGGAAGAATGCCAAAAGCTTTATAACTAAATACTGTCATTAGCTTTTGACAAAGAGCAAGCATTTCCTCATCCGCATCGACAACATACTTTTTAATTACAAACGACTCAGTACTCCACTCACCAACTTCTAATGTCAATGACATGTGGACACCTAACTCTTCCATATATGTTTGAAATTTTTCATATAAAAATAATGGTGGTGTCTGACTATCATCTCTTTCAACAAACTGTAATAAGTGATCCGTTAGCTTCGCTAACACAATGTAATACTCCATCTTCGAAGCAAACATATTCACCCTTACTTTTTTCCAATACTTTTCTATTAATATTAAAAGTACAATTTTCGTTTGTTGGCCTGCCGGTAATGTGTAATATTCGTTAATAATTCGATTCACAATCATTTGTGCGATTTGTTGCCATTCAAACGAAGAAGGTTCTCTTCTTTTGATATGACGAAAATAAAATTTATGTGGACAACGCATAAAATCATACAAATGATAATCTGTCATCGTTTTAATTGCGATTTTCTCATGCACTTGCTCTTCATCTCCCTTCTGCCATTAAGAAAGGTGTTTTACAAATTCAGCTCCAAACTGTAAACATTTTTCTACATCTTCATCTTCTGGCGTTAATTCTACTTTTAATCCTTCTGACACAACTTCTGCCCCGCGTTCTTTTAGCTTTTCTATTAAAATGTCAACTGCCACGCCATATTTTGGATAAGCTGAATCACCTGATCCGAATACTGCCGCTTTTTTCCCAGTTAAATCAATAGAATCCATTGCGTCATAAAAATCTAAGAAATCATCCGGAAGGTCACCATCTCCCCAAGTGTATGCACCTAAAATAATTCCATCATACTGTTCTAATATAGAAGCTTCTGGTGAATCCATAATATCAATCACTTCAATTTCATTTTCAGTTTCACGAATCACGCCGGCAATATGATCAGCCATTTCCTCTGTATTTCCACTCATACTTGCAAAAATCATTACTAACTTACTCAACTGAACCTCTCCCCTTACTTTGTATCTCTTTTTCTGTTTGAATGCTCTTCTTCTCATCTACATATTCCGAACGAATTACATTTCGTTGCCATTCCATATGCTGATCAACTTCTTTATTTTTATCTTTTAATCCCCTCCGTAGAAGGTGAAATTTTTTTCTCATTAACATGTCGCATCCATCCTATTGATAATAATTATCAATTTCAACTATTTTTAGATTAATTGATATTGATTATCACTGTCAACAACTTTTTTTAAAAAATGATTAAAATGTACAAGCTTGTCCGTTAGCTATTCATATACTATAAATGAGCATAGTTCTTTCTCAGCCCTCTCTGACGGAAAGAAATAAAAGCAACTGCGATAGAGCGCAGTTGCCTTTTTTTATCCCACTTTAATGGGCAGTAAAACCCCCACTGATTAAAGTTGCACTTTATACTTTTCTATGATTTCAATAATCTCATTGTTGTTTCTAAAAATAATTCCACTCCATAAATGAGAGCTGATTCATCTACATCAAATTTTGGATGATGATGCGGGTAGCAAGTATCTATCTTTTTATTACCAGTCCCTAATTTAATAAAACAACCAGGTGCTTTTCTTAAATATGCCGAAAAATCTTCTCCTCCCATAGAAGGTTCAAGCTTCACAACACGCTCATTTCCAAACAAATGTAGTGCACTTTCTTCTACTACTTTCGTAATATATTCATCATTAATAACCGGATCATATCCATATCGATACGAATATGTATACGACCCTCCATGTGCTTCTGTAATTCCTTTCACGATTTTCTCAATTTTCTCTTCTGCTTCCAACCTTAATGCTTGATTAAATGAACGAACAGTGCCCATTAAAGTTGCTGCACTAGGAATAATATTATCAGCCATTCCCCCATGAAACTGCGTAACTGAAACGACTCTTTGCATGAAAGCACTTGTATTTCTTGATACAATATGTTGTAGATTTGTAATAATCTGCGCTCCGATAGCAATAGGATCTATCGTTTCCTCCGGCCTCGCCGCATGTCCCCCTTTCCCTTGAATTTCAACTGTAAATACGTCTGGTGCCGCCATCATCGGCCCATACGCAATGCCTATCTTTCCGCTCTCAAGTCCTGACATAACATGTAAACCTATTACATAATCAACACCGTCCATTACACCTGCCTCAACCATTTCTTGTCCCCCGCCGGGATATACCTCTTCTGCGTGCTGAAAAAATAGACGAATCTCCCCTGCAAAATCTTCCTTTATATTTGACAGTACTTCTGCTGTCCCCAACAAAATAGCTGCGTGAGCATCATGTCCACATGCATGCATTACACCTTTATTCACAGACGTATAAGATTTACTCGTCTCCTCTTGAATTGGCAGAGCATCTATATCAGCTCGAATCGCAACTACTTTCCCTTGTTCCGTTCCTCTTTTAATTGCTAGTACACTATACTTCGTCGGTCTCGTTACTTCAAAAGAAGAAAATGTGCATAATGTATCATATATAAATTGTGAAGTTTCTTTTTCATGAAACGATAATTCTGGATACTTATGGAAATATCTTCTCCATTTCACGATATTTTCTTCCGAAATTAGATTCTTCCACACTCTATCCATGATAATTTCCTCCTTTTTAAAAGGGCTAGAAATGTAAAAGTTTACTTTGTCTCGAATGACTCATAAGCACAAATACTATATTTTACGTATTCTTCTAGTCCACTTTTATGTATTCACACAATCCACTTCCTATTTACATATCAAATCCATTACAAATTGATGCTGAATGTAATATAATTGCTAAGTTAGGGATTTTCTTTTTTAGTATTTAGTGCTAATATCAGAAAAGAGCCTTTTGACTTATTTTTACCTAAAATGTGGAATTTTGTTTTTTTCACAATAATGTAGGACATGATACCTACAAAGAGCTATTATTTCATTAAGAGAGGGAAAGACATGGAAAGATTAAAAGAGATATGGTCTCGACCACTCACACAATGGGTTGCAAAGACGGTTTATTACCTTGCAATTTTATTTGCATTACTTTGGTTGTATGGATTCCATGATACAAACACAAGTACATTTATTTACAATGAATTCTAGGGTGGGAACGTTATGAAGTTATTAGAACAAATTGAAAAGTGGGCTATTGAAACGCCTGATCAAACTGCTTTTGTTTGGCGAGATGCGAAAATTACGTACAAACAATTAAAGGAAGATTCTGATGCGTTAGCACATTGGATTTCTTCTGAGTATCCAGATGATCGTTCACCAATTATGGTGTATGGCCATATGCAACCTGAAATGATTATTAACTTTTTAGGATGTGTAAAAGCTGGACATGCTTATATTCCTGTAGATTTATCTATCCCAGCTGATCGTGTACAACGTATCGCTGAAAATTCTGGTGCGAAACTACTTTTATCAGGAACTGAAGTAACTGTAACTGATTTACCAGTTCGCATTGTAAGTGAGGACAACTTAAAAGATATTTTCTTTACTCATAAAGGGAAAACTCCAAATCCTGAACATGCGGTAACAGGTGATGAAAACTTCTACATTATTTACACATCAGGAAGCACAGGTAATCCGAAAGGGGTTCAGATTACTTATAACTGCCTTGTAAGTTTTACAAAATGGGCTGTAGAAGATTTCAACTTACAAACGGGGCAAGTATTCTTAAACCAAGCACCTTTCTCATTTGATTTATCTGTCATGGATATTTACCCATCATTAGTAACAGGTGGTACACTTTGGGCAATTGATAAAGATATGATTGCACGTCCAAAAGACTTGTTTGCTTCTTTAGAGCAATCGGATATACAAGTATGGACTTCCACACCATCTTTCGCAGAAATGTGTTTAATGGAAGCATCTTTCTCTGAGAGTATGCTACCAAACATGAAAACATTCTTATTCTGCGGTGAAGTGTTACCAAATGAAGTAGCTAGAAAATTAATTGAGCGTTTCCCAAAAGCAACAATTATGAATACGTACGGTCCAACTGAAGCTACTGTCGCTGTAACAGGTATTCACGTTACAGAAGAAGTGCTTGATCAATACAAATCACTTCCAGTTGGCTACTGTAAATCAGACTGCTGCCTTCTTATTATGAAAGAAGATGGTACGATTGCGCCTGATGGTGAAAAAGGTGAAATCGTAATTGTTGGTCCAAGCGTAAGCGTTGGATATTTAGGAAGCCCTGAATTAACAGAAAAAGCATTTACTATGATTGACGGTGAGCGCGCCTATAAAACAGGCGATGCTGGCTATGTTGAAAATGGTCTTCTATTCTATAATGGTCGTCTTGATTTCCAAATTAAGCTGCATGGTTATCGAATGGAATTAGAAGAAATTGAGCATCACCTTCGTGCGTGTTCTTACGTAGAAGGAGCAGTTATCGTTCCAATTAAAAAAGGTGAGAAATACGATTATTTATTAGCGGTTGTTGTTCCTGGAGAACATTCATTTGAAAAAGAATTCAAATTAACATCTGCAATCAAAAAAGAACTCAATGAGCGATTACCAAACTACATGATTCCACGTAAATTCATGTATCAATCTTCTATTCCAATGACACCAAATGGAAAGGTAGATCGCAAAAAATTATTGAGTGAGGTTACAGCATGACCGCATATGGATCATTTTATTTTTTCGCTATAGTGGGCATTTTGTTAATACCTACTATCATAGCTGGATTAAAAGGTAAAATGTTGCGTAAATATAATGCCGTTTTAACATTAGTCATGCTTGCTATTATCTTCTCAGATAAACCGAAGCAAGCGATTATGTTAGCCGCATTTATTATTTGGCAATATGCCCTAATTAAAGGCTATTTACTTTTAAGAAAACAAAATAATAGTACATTCACGTTTTGTATAGCTGTTATTTTATCAATTTTGCCACTTATTTTGGCAAAAATCGCACCATTTGCACCTGACCTAAAGTTTATTGTATTTTTAGGTATGTCTTATGTAACATTTAGGGCAGTACAAATGGTATTTGAAGTTCGTGATGGTTTAATTAAAGAACTATCCTTCTTTAATTTTTGGGAATTCGTTTTATTCTTCCCAGCAATTTCAACAGGACCTATCGATCGTTACCGTAGATTCCAAAAAGATATTCAAAAGCCACCTAGTGCAGAAGAATATCAAAATTTACTATATACTGGATTAAACCGTATTTTCCAAGGTTTCTTGTATAAATTTATTATCGCTTACTTAATAAAGCAATATTTTATGGATCCGGCATTTGCACAGCAAGATACAATCCTATCCAATATGATTTACATGTATAGCTATAGCTTATATTTATTCTTCGACTTTGCTGGTTATAGCTCATTTGTAATTGGTGTGAGTTATATGATGGGTATTAAAACGCCAGAAAACTTTAATAAACCGTTCCTTAGTCGTAATATTAAAGACTTCTGGAACCGCTGGCACATGAGTTTATCATTCTGGTTCCGTGATTTTATTTACATGCGTTTCGTCTTTTTTGCAACGAAGAAAAAGTTAATTAAGAACCGTTACACTATTTCGTATATCGGGGCGTTTTTAAACTTCTTCATTATGGGAATTTGGCATATTACTGGTGAGCATGTGTATCAATACATTATTTATGGTCTTTATCATGCCGCACTGTTTATTCTATTCGATATTTTCGAACGAAAAAACAAAAAGCATAAGTTTTGGCCAAACAACAAATTTACACACGTCCTTGCGATCGTAATTACGTTCCACGTTGTATGTTTCGGTTTCCTAATTTTCTCTGGACACCTTAACAGATACTTTTAATGCACCCTTCTTATACCATTAAGAAGTTGCACATATAATATATTTCGGATATAAAGGAGATTTTAAAAATGGCAGAATTTAAAGAGCAAGTATTAGATATTTTAGAAGAAGTATGTGAAAACGATATTGTAAAAGAAAACTTAGATGTTCAATTATTTGAAGAAGGTATTCTTGATTCTTTCGCTGTAGTATCTTTATTAGTTGAATTCCAAGAGCGTTTAGATATTGAAGTTTCTATTTCTGATTTTGATCGTGACGAGTGGGCTACTCCAAACATGGTTATTAAGAAGTTGGAAGAAATCCGATGAACAAAGCAAAATTTGGTCCGATGCTTTTAGCATTGGCCCTTTTTGCTGTATTCCTACTTATTCCGACGCGCTTTCTACTCCCGCTTTTAAGTGACGAAAAAGTAGAACAAGCTGCAACTTCTTTAAAAGAAGAAAAGATTCAAAGTATGATTTTACAGCAAAAGATGTTAGCAGACTCGAAATACCTTCCGATGTATGGTTCATCGGAATTCGCACGTATGGATGCTTACCATCCATCAAATTATTTCAAAGTAAAGCCTGAAGGATTCACACCATTCCTACTTGGACGTGGCGGAACACAAGACCTTGTACATGTATTAAACTTTGCATCTACAATGGATCAATTGAAAGATAAGAAAATGGTATTCGTTCTTTCTCCGCAATGGTTTGTACCACAAGGTATTGATGAAACACACTTTGCACCTAACTTTTCAAAGCAACAAGGTTACCACTTCATTTTCAACGATGATGTAAAACCTGAAATGAAAAAGCAAATTGCAAAGCGTTTATTAAACTTTGAGATCGTTAAGAAAGAAACTTTATTAAAAATTTCGCTTGAAGGTATCGTTTACGATGATACAAAGCATAAAGTAAAAGCACTTGCTGCTAAACCTTTCGCTTATATTTATCGTAACATTTTAGATCGTAAAGATTTATTTACAGCTATGTTTAATATTAAACCGCATAAAGAAAAACTTGATCCTTCATTAAAACAAATGAGCTGGGAAGAGGCTCGTAAACATGCAGATCAAACAGGTGCAGCAGAATCTGGATCTAACAATTACGGTATTGAAGATGGTTACTTCAACAGCAAAATCAAGAAAAAATTAAAGCAACGTGAAGGCTACTTAAAAAATGATGCTTATGATCAATCGCCAGAATATGAAGATTTACAAATTGCACTTGATTTATTAAAACAATCTGGTGCAAAACCACTCTTCATTTCTGTTCCTGTAAAAGGTCCTTGGTACGATTACGCTGGCTTCCCGAAAGAACGCCGAGAATTGTACTATAAGAAAGTTCATGAGCAAATTGAGAAAGCTGGCTATCCAATTGCTGACTTCTCAAATCATGAGTATGATAAATACTTCTTAAAAGATCACATGCACTTAGGTTGGAAAGGCTGGGTTTATATCGATGAAGCCATCCAACAATTTTATAAAGCAAACTAATGAAAAGACCGCTTGAATTATTCAAGTGGTCTTTTTCTATATACATTTTGCAATTGTTCAATTGTGTTATCTGCTTCTTTCATCACTCTCTCCACTACATGCTGAGCTGATTCTATTCGTGCTAATGATGACGCTTGTCCTGCCCAAAGTGACATATATTCTCCATTATTTTGCTTTGCTGCTTGTTGGCGTATTTTAGAGGTTAATACATTTTGCACCGGATACATCGGAAGGTCTTCTTCTTTCCCTTCATGCTTCTCTATAAATTCATTACGAATACCTCGTGCATATTTCCCGGAAAACGCACGAGTCACAGTTGTACTCGTATCTGTACTACGTAAAACCGCTTTTTTATACACGTCATGCGTAATACTCTCTTCACTCGTTAAAAAGGCTGATCCCATTTGAACAGCTTCTGCTCCCAGTGTAAATGCAGCAACAAGCCCTTGCCCGTTCATTACACCACCTGCTGCAACAATCGGGATATGCGGAACTGCTGCTACTAGCTGCGGAATTAATGCAAACGTACCAATCATAGCGTCCTGTTCTTTCCCGATAAACGTTCCTCTATGCCCTCCTGCCTCGCTGCCTTGACCGACAATAATGTCTACTCCTAATTCAGCAAGCACTTTCGCCTCTGCCACATGAGTAGCTGTGCCGATGACTTTTATTCCACTTCTTTTCAAATCATTTATCTCTTCTTTTTCTAACGTTTGAAACGCAAAGCTAACGACTGGTACTTTTTCTTCTACTAACACTTGTAATTGTTCTTTATAACTTTTTGGAAGCTTTACCTGCTCTTCTTCCTCTATACCGAATTCTCTATTCACTCTGCTAAGTAATCTCTTTGCCAAGTTTATCTTCTCTTCTTCTATCTGTATCTCTTTTGTTAAAAGTAAATTAACACCGAAGGGCTTATCTGTTAGCTCCCTTATTGTATAAATTGCTTCACGAATTTGTTCTGGGCTCATATAGCCTGCTCCAAGCGTTCCTAATCCTCCGCTATTACTCACAGCTGCAACGAGTTCTGGCGTCGTAATCGCACCCGCCATACCGGCTTGAATGATGGGATACTTAATTTGTAATGTATCTATGACTCGACTTGTAAACATTGTTTCTCCTCCTATTCTCTTTATATCTTCTTTATTTGACAAACTTTTCCCTTCTTTTACAAGGATTGAACTTCCTATGAAGCGAATATATTGAAAGTGAAGGAGGCTGAAAACAATGATATATCCAAATGCATTACAACAAGGTGATACAGTAATGATTATTGCACCGTCCGGGCCACCAACAATTGAAAATGTATTAAAAGGTGTAAAGGTATTACAAGAAATGGGTTTATCTGTAGTAATCGGGAAGAGTGTTTATGAGAAATATGGATATTTAGCTGGAAGGGATCAAGTCCGGCTTGATGATATACATGAAGCATTTTCAAACCATGAGGTAAAGGCCGTTTTCTGTGCACGGGGTGGTTACGGTAGCGCTCGTCTCCTCCCTCACATTCAATATGAAATCATTCGGCAAAATCCAAAAATCTTTTGGGGATATAGCGATATTACAGCTTTACATACTGCCTTTTCACGTTATGCAAAGCTTATTACTTTTCATGGCCCAATGGTTGAAGAATTAGGGAAAGGGGTAGATTCTCTTTCTTTATCTTCTTTCAACCAACTATTTCATCCGTATTCAACCATCTTATCTGCTTCAGAATGTATCGTACCTAGCTCTTCCCGTACAGTTACAGGTCAGTTAGTTGGAGGCAATTTAGCGGTGTTAACGAGTATCATTGGCTCCTCCTACGAGATAAATACAGCCAATAAACTTTTATTGCTTGAAGACATTGGGGAAGAACCGTATCGCGTTGATCGTATGTTAAATCAGCTACTTTTATCTGGAAAGTTTCATGAATGTAGTGGTGTTATTTTTACAAGTTGTCATGACTGCACTCCTTCTAAACCATCTCAATCATTGCAAACAATACTATATGAATATTTCACTTCATATGCTATACCTGTCCTATTCGGTTTACCGATTGGACATATAAGCCCAAACATCGGAATCCCTCTTGGAGCTACAGCGACAATAAATACAAATAATAAAACACTCTCTATTTCTTCTGGCATAGCCACTCCGTGTTCAAATTAAAAAGGAAAAGCAATTCAGCTTTTCCTTTTATCCCGCTTTAATGGGCAGTAAGACCCCCACATCAAAATTCAGCGAAAGTAAAGAAGTTAGGTGGGGGTCGGGCTGCCCATTAAAGCCCGATTGGTTCAACTAATAATCAGTGGGGGATGAAGAAAACCCCCACTGATTAAAGCTTCACTTTATTTATAATAGTTAAAAATTCGTCCAGATGCGATATCTGCAATTTCTTCTGGAATAAATGTTTTACTTATATCAGTACCGACATTTAATACTGCTGTAGCATCTTTCTCAATGCTACCAAATAATTCTTTCCCACGTATCGTAATAAGGGGTGTTCCTTCTGGCAACACATCTTTTACAAATTCCATTTGTGTAAAGAACGGAACGATCCATCTACCCTCTCCTTGGAAATGACGCAAACGAAGTATCCCTTCTGTTGCACCTTCCTCTGCTTCTAATGAGCCAGCAACATAAAACTCAGTAGATAAGAGCAATTCATAAAATTCCTTTTGCTTTTGTTTGTCATCCCCTGCTACAACAAGTACTTCTTCTATTCTCTTTACCGGAATTTGCTCCATACGATGCCACCCCTATTTTTAAAATGATTGTACTTAGATTATACGAAATATTCTTATTTTTTTCTACATAATTCGCAATTATTTTCTTAAAATAATTTCAATACTTCTTTTGTCGTCATAATTGTAGCAAACTCTTCATGTAAATTTACAAGTGTCATATTATGAATATCTTCTGCACTATACTCTTTACCATCTAGACCATTACGGTTAAAAGTAGCCGTCGCATCACTCACTAAATATGTTTTAAATCCTAAATTCCCTGCCATTCGTGTCGTAGTCTCCACACAATGATTTGTCGTTAATCCTACAATCACTACTGCATTACATTTGTTCTCTCTTAATTGCTCTTCTAAATTTGTCCCAATGAATGCGCTATTAACAGATTTTTGAATAACCACTTCACCTGGTAGTGGTTGCAACTCTTCTTTAAAGTTGACTGTTTCCGCTCCCTCATAAAACATCGACTGATCATTTTCTTTATTTACATGTTGAATATGAAAAACTGGTCGTTTCCTTTTTCTCCATTCTGCTAACAAAATTCTCATATTTTCTTCAGCAAAAAGATTATTTCTCTCACCCCAGTATGGTAATTGAAACGCCTTTTGTACATCAATTATAATAAGTGCTATTTGATTATTCATCATTTTCTCCTTCTTTCGGCTGTAATTGAAATAGAAAACCAAATTGTTGTGACGCAGTAATAAAACAAATATACGCACAAAGCTCTACAATTTCTTTTTCCGTCCAGTATTGTTTCAATACATGAAACATATTATCATCTATCGCCTTTTTGTCATGAATAAATGTATGCGCAAAAGTAACTGCTACACCAATTTCTTCTACCTTTTGCATATCATCAGGCCTTCCCTTCGCCATACAGTACGGGCATTCATTCCCATACGCTAATGTTCTTCTCACTTGCTCCTTTAACTCTGCTGAAAGAGTTCCTTTATTGTATAATGTATTTTCTAATGTACTCCACGAATGTAATATTTCCGGATTATGACCTAATAACCTTTGAAACTTTGTATCTCCTACATTTGATAATGAAATTCTCTCCATTATTTTTCCTCCTATTCCCTTCAGTTTTATTGTAAAATAAATAAAGTTCTCTTTACATTTCATATGAATCTTAATTTATATTTTTCCTTTACAAAAATTATCATTTTACTGGAGGTATATTTACACATGCAACTAGATCGTGTTGATCGAAAAATTTTAAATGAATTATATAATGATAGTCGCCTTTCCATGCGTGAATTGGCGAAACGAGTAAACTTATCTGCTCCGTCTACTGCAGAACGTGTTCGTAAGCTCGAAAGTGAAGGCGTTATCCAAAAATACACAATCGATATCGATTATAAAAAAGCAGGACTTGTTTTAGACTGTATTTTAGAAATCACTTTAAAAAACGGGGATACAACGCGTATGCAACAGTTTATTCAGTCTTATCCGTCCGCAAGTTTTTGTTACCGCGTAACAGGAAGCTTATGCTACATTGTAAAAATTTCTGTTCCTTCACTCGTTGAACTTGAAGAATTTATTAATGATGTTTCTTCATATGCAACGACTGTTTCTCATATCGTATTATCAGAAATATCTCTTACTCCTGATATTGAACATATCTTTCCAGAAGATTAATTAATTTTTATTCATAAAATATATAAAAACCCCTTACAATAAGAATAAAAATAATATATTATGTATTAAAATACATATAGTTCGAGAAAGGGGTTTTACATTGAAAATCTGGTTTTATGAAAAAACGGCACAATTAGATGACTTGCTTGGCATTTGGGACAATGTTCCGACTATCCCTCGAATTGGTGAAAAAGTTGAGATTTTAAAAGCAGTCCGCACTGTTACAGATATTAAATATGTAAAGAACGGCAATAATTTTCGTGTGGAAATTATTACAAAGTAAAAAGTAGCTCACAAGGAGCTACTTTTTACTTATCTATCATGCGCTTTCTTTATAACGATTTTATCGTCTTCTACAGATACTGTTACATAATCATTTTCTTCTAACCCGAGCTTATTTACAGCCTCATCTGGTAGCTCTACAGCCATCAATCTATCTGTTACAATCACTTGACTATACACTTCATTTTCTTGTGATGCACTCACTACTTTTTCCTCATTTATGAAGCGCACTGGTGGCACACCCACTTCTTTTACCGTACGCCATTGTTTCCAAACGTAAGGAATTAACCAAAGTAATCCAACAACTGTAAGACCGATACCGATCCATAAATTACTTTGCGCTTGTAATTCAGGAATTGAAATTGCGCTACTCTCTTCTCCGCCAACAAATTGCATACTTGTTGCAATTAAATTATTTAGAGCGTGTACAGCGATATTCGTCCATATATTTTGTGTCTTTAAGTATAAAAGACACATAACAACACCAAACATGAACGCACCAATAACATCAAAATGTCCTAAGCCAAAAATAATGGAAGATATAATGACAGCTTTTTTAATCCCCCATTTATAAGCCATTCGCTGTAAAAAGAAGCCCCTAAAAATAACCTCTTCCATAATTGGTGCTAATACACATGCTGAAACGAAAGTAAATATCGTCATATATATGTTACTCGTATTAATAACATTTCCGTCTTCTAACATAGTAACTAAGAAATTCGGTAACGTATGTGCTAATATGTAAAATTGAATATGAGATATACCGACTGAAAAAATCATTCCCATTATCGTTGCTAATACAATTAATCCCCACGGTAAACGTCCTGGCTTATCAAAAAAACTATTAAATACAACATTATTTTTATTGGTTTTTACGTATAACCAAAATAACGGAAATACAAAAAACAAAGTTATTTGTGAAATAACCTCCGTTGTATTCTCAGAAACATTTGATAGACCTAATGGGATCATCGTAAGGAACAGCCCTATGATCATCCATCCAAAAAAGCTACGTAGCCTTATACGTGAAAATGCATAGTGCATATAGAACACCTCCAAAGTTAGTAAAAGTAAATGGGCGGATAACTACATTATAATATGAATATAGTTGAACTCTTCCTATTTTTCTCAATTACTTTCAAACAACATATCTATTAAAATACTATATTACTGCTCTTCAAGTTGCACTACCTGAGCAAGTTATGTAATAAAAATCCCCGTTTTTACAAGCGGGGATTTCTTTTATTATAATACGTCACGTTTTTGGAATAATGCACTTGATGCTACAAGCAATACAACAAAGTATGCAGCTACAAGTAATAATGAAGTTGTAAACGTAAATTCTGTGAATGTAGGTTCTACTCCGCCACTAATTAATTTATTGCCATCGTAAGCTCTTAAATCCAAATGGAAGAATACTATAAACTTCGCTACGCCTTTTGCAAACATCATTAATACCATATTAATTGCTCCTTGTAAGAAGAACAGGAACATCGTAATAATTAATGGTAATACAGATTTTCTAAATACGTTTGCTAAGAAAAATGCAAGCGTCGCAAAGAAGAGCGGTGAAAGTACTTGATATAAGGTAGATTTCATTACGATTCCTAACGTTAATTCTGTTTTACTACCATCCATTACAATTAATCCAATAATCATAGCAATTAACGTACTAGCAAATATGATAAATACTATAGTAAGTAACACTGTAATATATTTAGAGAATAAAACTGTCATTCGTTTTCTTGGACGGATTAATAACTGCTTAATTGTACCTTTTTGGAACTCATCCGTAATCATACGCGAAGCAATCGTAATGCCAAAAATTGTTGCAAACAAAGTAATTAAACCAATCTCTGAACTTGCAAAATCTAAATAGGATCCTTTAAATTCACTTCCATCTCCCCATTTCAGCATCGCTAAAACTCCCAAAATCTCCAATACTGCAATAACACCAATTAAAATATACATTCCTTTTTTCGCATGCAGCTTTAAAAATTCATTTTGAATTAATTTAAACATTACGCTTTCACTCCCCCTGTAATCGCTAAGAACTCATCCTCTAACGTTTTATTTTGAACAGTAACTCCGTATACAAGCACATCGTCATTCACAAGTTTCTTTACAAGTTGCGGAATTTCTTCTTTCGTTACAGATACTACAATGACATTTCCTTGCGCCTTACCTTTAATGATTTCATTTGCTTTCTGTACTTGATCTACTTCAAACGCTACAACTACTGTCTCATCATGTTTTGCTTGTTCATGTAAGTTGTACTCTTGTACAAACTCACCTTGCTTAATAATAACGACGCGATCACACATGAGTTCAATTTCACTTAATAAGTGACTTGATACGATTACAGCAATATTCTCTTCTTTCGCTAAACGTTGTAAATAATCACGAATTTGACGAATACCAGCTGGATCTAATCCATTTGTCGGTTCATCTAAAATTAAAATTTTCGGCTGATGAAGTAATGCCTGTGCAATTCCTAAACGTTGTTTCATACCAAGTGAATATGTTTTCACCTTTTTATGAATCGCATGCTCTAATTCAACCAGTTTTACAATTTCAGCAATGCGCTCTTTACTAATTTGTGTAATTGCCATGTTCGCAAAATGCTTTAAGTTTTGCATTCCTGTCATATAATCATATAGTTCAGGATTTTCTACAATCGCTCCAATTTTCTCTAGCGCCTTTTCACGCTCCGTGCGAATACTATGACCACAAATTGTAATATCGCCCTCTGTCATTGAAATAAGACCTGTCATCATACGGATCGTCGTTGTCTTACCGCTACCGTTTGGTCCAAGGAACCCGTATACTTCCCCTTCACGAACTTCAAATGATAAACCACGAATAATTTCCGTTCCACCAATTTTTTTTCGAACCTTCTCTAATTTTACTACTACGTTTCCCAATGCTGATTCCTCCTTTAGACTTCTAGTTTTTTATCGATTATGCGACCTGTTATATAAACAAGTAGAATAAATATTCCTATAGAAAAACTAAGGCTATATAAATTCATAAGTTTTTCCGGATAGAGAAACACATCCGCTCCTGATGGTTCATCTATATATACTAATTTTTTTATTAGAGGTGCAGCAGGTGCAAGACCGCCCAACATTCCATATATAGTACCTAATAATTTTGTTACTAGTAAAAATAAGAAAAATACCATTGGATATTTTAACTTCTTCTTTTTCAAAGAAAACACTTTAACGCTTGCTACTGAAAAAAGTAATACTAGCAATATGCTAGATAAATTAAATACATATAACATAGTACTAAAGAGGTGCTTTAGTGGATTGAATACACTTTGAGTAAATAATACTTCATAGAGCTCTGTACCTTTTATTATTTTCATAGAAATACCATATAAAAAAATAGAACCCATTAATTCGAAAATAAGTAAATAAATTACAACGTATAACAATATTGCTAAAACAATCTTTTTACCCGATATCGATGTTAACCGAAATAATGTGCTTTCAGTCATTTTTCCAAATGCAGACACCGCCTGAATAACTATCATTGCTAAAAAAGTTATATATACTAGAATAACGAAACTAACTATAATTGTTTGTCTTACTTCTCCTGATTCTTGCTTAATATAATTCCCCAAACTTACGAAAGCTACAGCGATAACGAATATAAATGATAGCAACGAAATAATAATTTGCTTTTTATTTATATTGTACATGTATATTAAGCTCGGCTTCATCTACTAAACACCTCCTTAAACACATCTGTGACCGCTTTCCCTCTTTGAAAACGTAATTCTTCTACATTTTCATACAATACAATTTCCCCATCTTTTAAAAAGATTACTTCATCAAAAATATTTTCAACTTCATTTATTAAATGAGTCGAAATTAGGATTGTACAATCTTCTCTATAAAATTGTAGAATAAGTTCCAGTACGTGTTCCCTAGAAATGAGATCAATCCCTCCCAACGGTTCATCTAGTACGTATAACTTCGCTTTCCTCGAAAATGTTAAAATGATTTGTAGCTTTTCAACCATCCCTTTTGATAAAGCTGTAATTTTTTCTTCTAACGGTATTTTAAACTCCGCAACCGTATCTACCGCTTTTTGAATGTCGAAGTCTTTATAAAAATCGCGGTAGAAAAATATAGAATCTTTTACTGTCATCCAATCATCAAATACTGGTTTATCAGACATAAAAGAAACGATTTCTTTCGTTTCTAACCCTACCTTTTTACTAGCGATTGTAATACTACCTTCAGAAGGGTGCTGCAGACCAGCAATCATTTTCAATAACGTCGTTTTCCCGCTCCCGTTATCTCCAACAAGTCCAACAATTTTTCCTTCGGTAATCTCTATGTTTAATTCACGAATCACTGCTTTTAATCCGTATCTTTTCCATAAGTTTTCTATTTTTAATAGCTCTGTCATTCGCTCTCCTCCCTTTTCTCATGTAATGAAGAACGAAGAATTGTAAGAATTTCTTCTTCTGAAAAACCTAAATTGTCCATTCCATCTATAAAAGAGTGAAGTAATTCTTTCGCCATCTCTTTTCGCAGCTCCATAATTTTCTCCCCTTCATTCGTTACATATCGTCCCATTCCCCTACGTGTTACAACAACCCCATCTCGTTCTAGCTCTTGAAATGTACGCTGGATCGTATTTGGATTTACTTGTAATTCACTCGCTAATTCACGTACAGAGGGAATTTTATCACCAGGCAATAAATGTCCTGTTACGATTTCTTTTTTTATGTATTCCATTACCTGAATGTAAATTGGTGTATTTGGAGAAAACTCTATTTTCATTTCTTCCCTCCTTTTGTATCGGTGTACTAGTTAAATAATACACCGATACAAAAGGATTGTAAATACCCATTTACTTACAAAAAAATTCTATCCGTTAGCTGGATAGAATTTTTCAAACAGAAATCGTTATACGAAAATAATAGTGTTATGTAAACAAAACCATAAAGAAAAGCTGTCTTATCAATGAATAAGACAGCTTTTCTTTATGATCATATATTAAAAATTAAACACGAAGTCATCATCAGATAACTTTTCAACGTTCGTTGCTTTTACGTAACCATTTCCTTTTACAGAGAAGAAATCATGGTTTTTCGTATCTGTACGCAAACCATTTAAAACGATTGGGTTAATTTCTTCTTCTTCAAACTTCGGCTCAAGTCCTAAGTTCATAAGTCCTTTATTCGCATTGTAACGAACGAAACGATTTACATCTTCTACAAGACCGATAGAAGTGTAAATTTCTTCTGTGTATGCCATTTCGATTTCATATAGTTCCATTAATAACTCTTGCGTTTCTTTTTGCACTTCTTGTTGATCTTCTGCAGAAAGTTCCGCGAAGATTTGTTGTGCTAAAATACCGACGAATACGCCGTGAATTGACTCATCACGAATTATTAAGTTAATAATCTCACCACTCGCCGTCAGTTTACCTTGACCAGCTAAGTAAAGCGGATAGAAGAATCCACTATAGAATAAGTAACTTTCTAAGAACACACTTGCTACCATTGCCATGTATAACTCTTTTTTCGTCACTTCAGGTTTTAATAAACGACGATAGTAACTTGTAATAATACCAGCCTTTTTCTCAAGTAACGGATGATTGTCTACCCAGTCAAAAATCTCATCGATTTCTTCTTCAGTAGCTAATGTTGTAAAGATATGACTGTAGCTCTTCGCATGTACTTCTTCCATAGCACCCATGAAAGCTAATACACTTTTCGCTTGTAAATTTTCAAGATGAACAAGTACAAGTGGCATCCCTTCGCCGCCTTGTTTCGTATCTAAAAGTGTTAAACCACCTAATACACGCTTATAAGCAATTTGCTCTTCTTTTGATAATTGCACCCAAGTATTTTTGTCAGAAGACACCGCGATTTCTTCTTCTGTCCAAAACTGAGCGATGTTTTGCTTCCAAAACATTAAACTAAAATCATCTTCTTTTTTGTTCCAGTTTACCGCACGCATTCAATCGCCCCTTCTCTAAATAAACATGAAAAATTGATAACTGAGCATGAGCAGGGTTCAGAAAACCCTGCTCATCATGTCTCGCTTTTTATATTAAACAGTACAAGCCACACACTCTTCCACGCTTAATTTACGCGTTCTCGTATAATACAGACTCTTTAAGCCTTTTTTATGTGCATAGATGTAGTAACGTGCTAATTCACGTGTTGAAATATCACTATTAACGTAAAGAATTGTACTAATTCCTTGGTCAATATGTTCTTGAATTTCTGCGATTAAATCAATTAATTTAAACTGATTCATATCGTAAGAAGATTTATAGTACCAGAACGTATCTTTTGATAAATACGGCATCGGATAATATGTTGTCGCATTCGCATACGTTCTTGATTCGATTTGACTTACAATCGGCATTACGCTTGAAGTTGCATTTTGAACGTAACTGATCGATTGCGTAGGAGCGATG
Source organism: Bacillus sp. FSL W8-0519 (assembly GCF_038005585.1). Taxonomy (NCBI): domain Bacteria; kingdom Bacillati; phylum Bacillota; class Bacilli; order Caryophanales; family Bacillaceae; genus Bacillus; species Bacillus sp. FSL W8-0519. The sequence goes on along the minus strand of NZ_JBBOTL010000001.1, from coordinate 1,390,050 downwards.
GCAAGACGATATGAGTTGTATAAACCATTCTTCTGCACTTGCTCTTTTAAACTTGTCCAATCTTCTTTTGTTGGAATATGAATTCCTTCAAATAATTGCTGAACTTTTTCAGTTACTGGACTGTAATCTGTCGTTTCATACTTTTCAAAGTATGTGCCGCTCGCATAATCAGATTTATCGAAGTCTTTAAATGTCTCGCCTTTTTCTTTAGCGATTTCCATACTTTTCTCAATAGAGTAGTAATTTAACATCATAAAGAATGTACGAGCGAACTCTTTCGCTTCTGCACTTTCATAAGCGATTTTATTTTTTGCTAAATATCCGTGTAAGTTCATTGCGCCAAGTCCAACGGAATGAAGCTCATCATTAGCTTTTTTCACAGTTGGTGCATTCGGAATAATCGTCATATCAGAAACAGCTGTTAAAGCTTCCATTCCCGCATGAACCGCTTCACGAATTTCTTTGTTTTCCATTACATTTACGATATTTAACGATCCTAAGTTACAGTTAATATCACGACGAATAATGTCATCTGTACCGTAATCATTTATTTCAGAAGTTTCTTGAAGCTGGAAGATTTCTGTCTCGAATGTTCAACCGAGTTCGCTACTCCTCAGTCCGTTGCTCATGCAACTGCTGTATGTCACCATACAGGACAGACTATATCATCACCTACAGCATTACCTGATTAGGTGCTCCGCTTTTCGAACGCCAATCGCTTGCGCTCTACTCCCATAAGGGATAGTCGTTAGGCTTTTACTTATCTTAATCTTTCAGAAAGTCTCTTATTACTTTATGTTGTCCCATAACTCTGCTATACAAAATAATAAGATACATTCTGAACTTTTATATTTTCATTCTAAGATAAGATTTAGCACGGTAGGTTACCTCAAATTTGAGGCTTTCCCCGTTTAACGGAGTTTTCGACTAGCATTTCTACTAGAAGGTGCTACATATTTAACACAAGTTCGACATCTTCACAGTTCCAATATCCTTCAATGGATGTTGGTTATTTGCATTTGATTTAAACATTAAGTACGGATAACCAGACTCAAGCTGGATCATAGCAATTTTAATAAGCATATCACGCGCACTAATATCTAGCGGCTTCTTCTTCACTTTCGGATTGCTCATTAATTCATCGTACATTTCATCGATATCAATATCATCTAAATGCTTTCCGTATTCTTTATACACCGTATAAGGCGCGAAAACATGGAAAGGTTCGTTTTTCTCAGCAAGCTCAAAGAACTTACTTGGAACGATAATTCCGATTGATAGAGACTGAATACGGCTCTTCTCATCGGCATTTATTTTTTTTGTATCAAGGAATTCAATAATGTCCCAATGGAAAATGTTCAAGTATACTGCGCCAGCACCTTTTCGTTGGCCAAGCTGATTCGCATATGAAAACGAATCTTCAAGTAACTTCATAACAGGTACTACACCACTTGCAGCGTTGTCGATACCTTTAATTTGCTCACCGCGTGCGCGTAGCTTAGATAAGTTTAAAGCTACTCCTCCGCCGATTTTTGATAATTGCATTGCAGTATTAATGTTAAAGCCGATTGAATTTAAGCTATCATCCATCTCTAACAAGAAACAAGACACCATTTCTCCTCTTCTGCTTCTTCCCGCATTTAAAAAGGTTGGTGTCGCTGGTTGGTAGTTTTGTTTGACAATCATGCTTGCGAATTGTTTTGCCTTCGCAACATCACCGCGTCCTAAGTATAATGACACAATTGCTACACGATCTTCATAGCTTTCTAAGTATTGTTTTTGATCATTTGTTTTTAACGCATAATCTTTGTAGAACTTAGATGCTGCCATATAAGATTGGAACTCGAAGTTTTCACCATAAGCGATGTTATATACCTCTTCTACTTCCTCCAAGTTATACTCGTCCAGAACGTTGTAATAGTAATCATGTTCTTTCATATACTCCATTCGCTCTGCCACGCTATTAAAATGAACGGTATTCTCTCTAGCTTCTTCCATAAAGACTTCTAATGCCTCTTTATCTTTATGAAGCTGATAAAAACCGTCCTGCATTTGCGTGATTTCATTATTCAGTTCAATGTGTCGCAATCTCCCGCACCCTTTCCTTAAAATATTCTACATCGTTATTTGTTCCTGATAACTCAAATTTTGATACAATAGGCACTTCATATTTAGCAGAAATTTTGTCAGCACTTGCACCGAACATGTCTCCCCAGTTACGATTGCCGCTTGCAGATACGCCTTTTAATTTTTCATTATTGCGCTCTAAAAATTCTAAAACACGTTCTGGTACATTGCCAAAACCTGTTGTATACGTAATTAAAATAAAGTCTTCATCTATTACTAGATCTTCACCAATTTGAACGGCCGGCATATTTAATTTGTGGATGAAACGCTTCACGTTTCCTGTCATAGAATCATATGCAACTAACATTTCCGACCCTCCCTTTTCAATCTATACTCTCTGTATGTTGTTTCTTGATTTCTCTATATATTGTATTACGTTTCAAAATAAGACACAAGATATATGTATAAATTCTTTCTTTTTTTAACTTTTACTTTTCGACAAGACCGTCGATTTTTTTCAATACAATGACTATGAAACAACATTCTAAAACTCATGTCAATAAAGTGCTTTTCAAAAAAGTTGTCAACGAATTTAACCTTATTTTTAAAAAAGTTAACAATATATTTTGTCATAAAACGGCAAATGCTGGAGGAATATATTTCTCCAGCATCACGCAAAAAAGAACAGACATGAAACGATAATCTGTTCTAAAAAACGATTACATTTATCAACTTTACTTTATTAAATATTATACATATACTTTCGATTCGCGTTACATACTAAAAGATAACTATTATAGAAAAAGATTATTATTATGGAAATTCAACTTATTTATGAAAAGATTATGCAGAGTGCTCAATACGCAAAATATCTTTTACAAATATATGATGTGGATTTTCATCTTTATCAATCATTGTACATACAGGAGCTTCTTCATCAAAGTACACAATCATTCCTTCAACGTACTGACATGTATGTTGAACTTGTACAGTTACTTTAATTTCTACAGCCTCTTCATATGCTCTTTTTATTTTCTGAAGCATTTTTGTCGAACACTTTCTTTTCTCTGGATACATGACCATTCCCATAAATCGGTTGCCGGCTCTATCTTTCCACATATAATCCCAATGCGATAATATGCCTTGTTTAAAATCGCCCATAAGTCTCCTCCCTATATTCTTCTAGTTACGAACGTGGCGTTTCTGAGTATGTATAAATGACTTGTCCGCCGCGCTGTGCGTTACCAATGAAATGTTTAAAGTCTTCTCGATTTACTAAAACTTCTCTGAACGTATAAAATACATCTTTCGTAACAACATACTCCTTTATTTCACCATTTTTCAGCTGATCCAAAATTGTATTTGCTAATTCTTTATCCATGTATTTCACCTCTATGCAATATTTTATTTTAACTTATATTCTATAGGTCAACAACTGTAAAATTATCCAGATGCTATACCTTCATTTCATTTTCATTATTTTTCAAAAGATATCTCTTTAGTATATGTCCACTAAATATCATATACTAACATAGCTACTTCTCTATATCAAACATTTCGACATTCAATTATGCAAAGTTTCACACCGCTATGCTACAATATATGAATAGAACTAGGAGGGATACTATGATTCGGAAAGCAAAAAAGACAGATGCGAAACTGGTAGCACCTTTATTGTATAACGCTCTGCACGAAATTGCTGAAAAAATCACAGGTAGCACAGTTGAGACAGAAGTATTACTAGGACTTGAAACATGGTTCTCAAAAGAGAAAAATCGACTGAGCTATGAAAACTGTTTTGTATATGAACAAGACGGGGATGCAGTTGGAGTTATTGTCGCTTATCACGGTAGTGAAGCAACAATGCTTGATGCACCAATCGTACATCACTTAAGAGAATTACATAAAGATGAATCGATTACGTTAGAAAAAGAAGCCGAGCTTGATGAATATTACATTGATACTTTATCCGTTTCAAGTGTATATGGCGGAAAAGGAATTGGTTCTAAATTAATTGAAGCTGCTGAAATACATGCAACTGAAAAGGAGTATGAAAAAATCGCATTACTTGTTAATTTAGAAAACAAACGTGCCTATTCACTATACGAAAAACTAGGTTATAAAAAAGATCAAATCGTTATGCTTGTAGGCGAACCTTATGCACATCTCGTAAAACCATTAAACATCAAAATTTCTATATCTTAAAAAAAGCACACGATTTATATAAATCGTGTGCTTTTATGTTAAATTCGTATTTAATACATTTCCATTCATCGCCTCATGAAACGTATATGTTGTACATCCCCATGGCTCTCTGTGCAAAATAGGAGAACCAGACCATCCCATCGCTCTCAGTTCGGCACCAATCATTACATTCACATAATTATGACCTACAAGAGCAATACTTCCATGTACGAGAGCGTAACGATGTAATAAGTAAGCCGCTTGTCTCGCCCTCTCTCTTACTTCCTTATAAGACTCAACATCTTTATGGTAACCAAGTATCCATACTGTTCGTCCGATAAACATCCATACGTTAGGTTTACACTTCAACCATTTTGGAGCATAAAAGCTCGTCGGAACTGTAGCTTCTCTAAAGAGAGAATTTTGTATAAACGATAAAGAATCCATTAATTCAGCTGCTGACTGTACAGCGCACTTTTGATCACTCGTTACAATCAATTTTGCCGCTTCAACCGCTTCCCTTGTTTCCGTAGGTATTGGTACTTTTTTTGTTATAGTATGTAAGTCATATCCTTTCATCCATTCATGAAAGGATGTAACCGTCATTGGTTCTATAGTACGATTTAAGCGACCATGACGAATAAAAGAAATCTTCATTCTTTCCACTCTCCATTCATCACTTACGAACTTTATTATGTACTATTTTTACATATCATACCACGCAAAAAAAGAAAGTTATACACCTTTACATATCCCCGCCACTCTCATGTGTGACCCCAGCATGTATACCATCCATCCCATCAAAATATGTAGTCGTTTCATGATGACGAATCTTTTTTAAATGTATATAAGAAAATACAAATAAAATTAATGCTATAACACTCCCCACAAATTCAAACATCATTTTACCGCCTCTAATTTCTCCCACTTTAATAGGTTATTGTATTTCTTTATTATAACTCTATATAAAGATTTTTTCATTTCTCCTATTTCTTCTCAAAAAACATGGCTTTTCTACATATTTTCTTACAAAAAGTGAATATTTTTCGAATTTTTACTTTGAAAACATTTACAAAACAGGAAACATAGTTCAAAATAAAGGAAAATAAAAAATCCCAAATTATTCTTTTTTGGAAAAACTGTAACAAGGAGAGTTGCTTATGCAGATCGCAGAAACTGGAGATATCATTGAATTTAAAGGTGGAATGCAAGGCCGTGTTCAAAAAGTAAATCAAAACTCTGTTATTGTAGATATAACAATTATGGAGAATTTTAGAGAACTAGATATGGAACCTCTTACAGTTGTTAGTCATAAAAACTATACTGTCATTAATCAAAATGCATAATATAATAGAAAGAAAGGATCTGTATAACATACAGATCCTTTCTTTCTATTATATATTAACGATTATCAATTGTTTCTGGATATAAATCATGGTTCATCATGCGGTAGTCAGCCATTTGTTCATACTTCGTTCCTGGGCGACCGTAGTTACAGTAAGGATCAATTGAAATCCCTCCACGTGGTGTGAATTTACCCCATACCTCGATGTAACGTGGATCCATTAATTTAATTAAGTCATTCATAATAACGTTCATACAATCTTCGTGGAAGTCACCATGATTGCGGAAACTAAATAAATATAGTTTTAAAGATTTACTCTCTACCATTCTTTGTTCTGGAATGTAGCTAATGTAAATTGTCGCAAAATCTGGTTGGCCTGTTTTCGGACATAAGCTTGTAAATTCAGGACAATTGAATTTTACAAAATAATCACGGTTTGGATGATTATTATCAAAAACCTCTAAAATTTCTGGGCTATATTCAAATAAATATTTTGTATTTTGATTTCCTAATAATGTTACATCTTTTAAATCTTCATCTAATCTTCCTGCCATTTTAAACATCCCTTCTCATTATACTCCGCGTTTATTTCCCCATACTAACGCATGAAGCTGCGGCAATACTTTTGCATTATTCATTTCTTTGCAGTTAACCGCTTTTTCAATAAGCCACTCATACTTATCTAATAGCTTTTTAATCAACATCGCATCATCCACAGTTTTTGTATCATCATTTCCTACTTGTAAGAAAAATGGTACATCTGGATAACGTTCGTGCATCTTAACTGCATACTCAAAATCATAATCGTCAAATACTACTACCTTTAAGCTAATATCTTTTCCTGCTAGCTTCTGAATTACATCATCTAACTTCTGAAAATCAGTATTCATCGTCGAGCTTGGCGGCTTCGGAGAAATCGTTATTTCATCAATTTCAAGTAACCAATCTTGCCATTTGCTCCCTTGCGTTTCGATTGCCGTTCGCATTCCATTCTCTTTTAATATAGAAAGAAGAAACTCAATATTTTTCAACAATACCGGATTTCCACCTGAAATCGTAACATGAGAAAAATTTTCGCCGCCAATTTCTACAAGCTCATTCCAAACGTCTTCTGCTGTCATCTGTCTAATTTGATCTTTAGCCGATCCATCCCACGTAAAAGCAGAATCACACCAAGCGCAGCTATAATCACAGCCAGCTGTACGGATAAACATCGTCTTTTGTCCTACAACCATTCCTTCACCTTGAATAGTCGGACCAAATATTTCTAAGACAGGGATTTTACTCATCGAGCATCCACTCCCGTCTTACTTCTGCATAACTAGTCGGAGTCTCAAATAGACGAACAAATTCAACACGAGCTCCTTTATATTCATTCACACGATTATCTTTTGTTAACGCTTCTGCCATCTTTTCATAAATCCAAACGACCATATTTTCAGCAGTTGTATTCATCGCTGGTAACGTTTCGTTTAAATAACGATGATCTAAATAAATTTCTATTTCATTCTTCCAAATTTCTTTTATATCTCCAAAGTCAATTGCAAGACCGATTTCATTTACATATCCACTAATCCCAAATACAACTTTATATGTGTGACCATGTAAGTTTTTACATTTCCCTTCATAACAGTGTAAATGGTGTGCTGCATCAAATGTAAATTCCTTGCTGACCATTACTCGTTTATTATGATATTTGAGCTGTTTACGCTGAATATCCTTGTCCATTTTTTGCAAATTTTCTACGATGCGAAATCCAAAGAAATTATCCATTAGTTACTCGCTCCTTCGCGTTCTTGTAGGTACGTATCTAATCCTGCTTTACGAAGTTGACATGCTGGACATTCACCGCAACCATCACCAATGATTCCGTTATAACATGTTAATGTTTTTTCTCGAACAAACTCGAATGCTCCAAGTTCATCTGATAATTTCCATGTTTCCGCTTTATCAATCCACATAAGTGGTGTATGAATCACAAACGGATAATCCATGGATAAATTTAAAGTAACGTTTAACGATTTCACAAACACGTCACGGCAATCTGGATAACCACTAAAATCAGTTTCACATACACCCGTTACAATATGACGTGCTCCAACTTGTTTTGCTAATACAGCAGCAAATGATAAGAATAGTAAATTTCGTCCATCTACAAACGTCGATGGTAATTCCCCTTCTTCATGTGTAATCTCCATATCCGTTCTCGTTAACGCATTTGGAGCAAGTTGATTTAATAGACTCATATCTAGTACTGTATGTTTAATTCCTAGCTCTTTTGCAATTTCCGCTGCACAATCAATTTCTAACTTATGACGTTGATTGTAATTAAACGTTACAGCCTCTACTTCTGCAAACTGCTCCATTGCCCAAAATAAACATGTCGTACTATCTTGTCCTCCACTAAAAACAACAACTGCCTTTTCTTTTTTCATTTCACTCATTCTCCTTCTCTACTACGAATAAGAAGAAAGAACGTTCTTGAACTGTCACAATAAAAAAACAAAACAATACCTAAAGATATTGTTGTTTCCATAGTTTTTTATAGAGGGAGTTCGCGAACCTCTCCCGTGCATTGCACGGAATTCCTTCTTTCATTGACAAAGCTTATTGTAACATATTGTATACTACCAGAAAAAATTTCTGATTTTTCCGCTATTTCTCATTTCATTTCTTTCATTTTATAGTATGATTAATTTACTATAAGAAGAGAGGAGGCATCCCACTGAAATCCTTTATTATTTATCTCTTTCTAAATATATTATTCATCCTTGTTACAATGCTCGTATACCATTTATTTTGGAATCAAAAAGGGAAACGCTCTCCTAAATTAAATTCAGCTATATTTATTGTATTATGCTGCCTCGTTACTATACTATGTATCACTTTCGCAGCAAAAACAAATTATGGATTTCAATTTGATATGCGTCATATCGTATTAGTTGTCGGTACATTAACCGGAGGTCCTATTGCTGGTGGATCAATATTAGTTGTATTAAATATATATCGCTTCTTATTAGGAGGAATAGGTGTTTTCCCATCGCTTATCGGTTCTATCCTTCTATTTATTGTTCTACTATTTACATATAAATTTTTCAATCGAACTTCTAATCGTATAAAAATAATACTCGCTATTATATACAGTCTCACATACGGATTGAGTTGGATACCTTTCTTCCTTTCAAAGGTTACAAATAAGACTGATTATATACCACATATTATTGTGTATGAGTTATGTACGATACTTGGTACGATTCTTATTTTATATTTACTACACATATTACAAACTCAAGTTCGTCTCCAAAACGAACTTATGAATGCTGAAAAATTTCATTTAATTGGCGAAATGGCAGCGTCCATCTCTCATGAGATTCGCAATCCGTTAACTTCAACAAAAGGATTTTTACAACTTTTGCAGTCAGGTACATGCACTGAGCAAGAGCGAAAATTATATATTGACATAGCCATCAACGGAATCGAACAAGCAAATCACGTTCTTACAGATTATTTAACCTTTGCAAAACCAAGTATTGAAAAAGAACAAACATTACAGTTAGAAGAAGAACTACTGCATGCATTATCGTTAATTACACCGCTTGCTAATTTAACAAATGTGCGTACACATTATATAAAGCAAAGTACTTCTTTTTTTATCGCGGGAGAAAAACAAAAACTAAATCAATGTTTGTTAAATATTTTAAAAAACTGCATTGAGGCCATGCCAAAAGGCGGTGATCTTTATTTCACATTAGTTCCTGATCATAAGCATATTCAATTATATATAAAAGATACAGGAGTTGGTATGGATCAAGAACAAGTAAAACGTCTTGGATCCCCTTTCTATTCAACAAAAGAAAAAGGTACTGGTCTTGGAATGATGGTCGTATTCAGTGTTGTGCAAGCTATGAACGGAAAAATTGATATTATAAGTGAAAAAGGTACAGGTACAACTTTCTTATTAACTTTTCCACTCATACAAAAAACGTGATGAAATACTCATCACGTTTTTTCTGTTCCTTCAACTAATTCAGCAAAAGCTTTCACTTTTCCATGTGGTTTTTGATTTTCTTTACGTGCTTTCCAAGCGCGCTCTTCTTCTTTCTTTTTATTGGACATACTTTTCAACTCCTTCTTTTCTTTCTCTCTGTAGTATTCCAAAATAAGAAGAAAAACTATGCACATATGAAAAAGAAGTGGTCTCCCACTTCTTCCTAATTATCGCTGTAAAATTGCGTGTTTCGCTTCTTTTAACTGCGTAAGATGTCTTTGTTCATGCAAATCAAGAAATTGAACCCACTGATATAAATTCAGATCATTAAAAACAGGATGCTTTAACCCATTTTCAAATAGGTCTTTTTCATCTATAACGCTATGAAGCGCATGTAATAGTTCTTGTCGTGAATGTTCTAGTAATTGGATTCCTTGCTGTTTTTTCATTAGCGTTTCTGTTGGTTTCATTTGCTGAGGAGCTTCTCGTTTATGTGTGCGATCCAGCGTAAGTTGGAGGTCTTTAAATGGAGTCGTGTTTCTTTCATTTTTTTGTAAGGCATATACAAGGGCAGACGTGACAGATTGTTCAACTAAATGCAAGTGATGCAAAATCTGAATAATACTCCATTTATCACGACGTGGCTTTACATTCACTTCTGTATCATTTAACATTTCAATTTCTGACAATAGCGTGCTTCGGGTAGACTGTAATGAGTTCACTAAACTTTCTAAACTCACATCCATATTAGATTGAAGCATACTTCTTTCCCCCCTTTTGTTGGTGAAAAGAGGCGCTCCTTATTAGAAACACCTCTTTAGTATTCTGAATTTTCTTTTATTATCTCATCATTTTCTCATTATGTCGATGTTAAACATGTGAAAAAAAGCGCATGTTTTTTACAATTTTGTGTCGTCAATTGCTTGTAGCCATGCTTCAATTTCTGTAATAACACTTTTCACACAGCCTTCAGTAAATGGTGATGTTAAATTGGCAACTTCTACTAATTCCAAGAATGATTTACTTCCACCTTGTTGGCACAGATTCACATAATCTTCCCACGCCTCTTGTCTATTATCTCTTGCACGTTTCCAAAATTGCAGTGCACAAATTTGTGCTAACGTGTAGTCAATATAGTAGAACGGCGAGCTATAAATATGTCCTTGACGTTGCCAGAATCCACCGCGCTCTAAATAATCATTATCTTCATAATCACGATGCGGTAAATACTTTTTCTCTATATTACGCCATGCTGTCTTACGATCTTCTGGTGATGCTTCAGGGTTTTCATATACATAATGTTGATATTCATCAACAGATACACCATACGGTAAAAACAGAAGTGCTGAACTTAAGTGAGAGAAGTAATATTTATCTGCATCTTCTTCAAAGAATAACTTCATCCATGGCCATGTGAAGAATTCCATACTCATAGAGTGAATTTCACACGCTTCATATGTTGGCCAATTATATTCTGGAATTTCAAATTTACGACTTTCGTATACTTGGAAAGCATGGCCTGCTTCATGTGTTAATACGTCAATATCACCAGACGTTCCGTTAAAATTCGAGAAGATAAACGGCGCTTTATAATTCTCAATATATGTACAATATCCACCGCCAGCTTTTCCTTTTTTCGCAACTAAATCTAATAAATCATTATCTAACATGAAATTGAAAAATTCATCTGTTTCAGCCGATAACTCTTTATACATCGTTTTTCCATGATTAACAATCCAATCCGCATCTCCTTTTGGAGTTGGGTTACCTGTAGGGAATTCAAAGTTTTCGTCGTAATATGCTAACTTCTCTACACCGATACGTGCTTGTTGACGTTTTCTTAATTCCGTTGTAACGGGAACGATATAATCTAGCACTTGCTGACGATAATTTGCTACCATTTCCGCATTATAATCTGTACGGTACATTCTTGCATATCCAAGTTCAACAAAGTTTTTGAAACCTAAAGATTTGGCGATTTTCGTTCTCACTTTAACAAGCTCGTCATAAATACGATCTAACTCTTCTTCATTCTCAGCTAAAAATCCGTAATACGCCTCACTTGCTGCTTTACGTTCACTTCTCTCTTTCCCTTGCATAAATGGAATAAGCTGTGATAAAGTTCTTTCTTCTCCTGCAAAATCAATTTTTGCAGATGCTAATAATTGTGTATATTGTGAAGACAATTTATTCTCTAATTGTAAATCCTTCACGACTTCATCAGAATATGTTTTTAAATCACACTCCGCAAGAGCAAATAATTGCTTCCCATAATATGCTTCTAATTCTTCACGGAATGGAGAATGAATTAACGCATTATAATACTTTGTACCATATCCTTGTACAACTGGAGAGAATTCATCAAAGAAATCTTGCTCTTTCTTATAAAAAGCATCTGTTGTATCAACAGAATGACGAATGTAACAAAGATTCCCCATTGTACCAAAATCGTTACGAATTTCGTTAATTGAATGAATGACTTGTTTTTGTTCCTCTACAGTTTTTGCGTTATCAAACCTCTCTAAAGCAGCTGTAAACTTCTCTTTTAATTCTTCAATATTTGGCCTTTTATATTCATAGTCTTTAAATGACATGAACGAGCCTCCTCTCCATTAAATGCATCCTTTACTATAATTCAATACTTACTTCCAAATCTCCTCTTATTCTTCAACAAAATACGGCATATACTGTCATCATTACATGTAAACAAAAAAGCTTTGGATTTCTTTATCCAAAGCTCCTTTGGAACATATTATTACTTTTCATACTTTCCAATCTTTTTTAATAAATCCAGTAATTCGTCCTTTTCCTCTTTCGTTAACATTTCAAAAGACTGATGAATAACTTGCTCATGCCCTGGAAAAATAGAAGAAATAAAGTTCTCTCCAGATTCAGTTAATTGTGCATAAATAACACGTCGGTCATTCGGGCATGGAATTCTCTTTACTAGTCCCTTTTTCTCTAACTTATCTACAACATATGTAATGCTGCCACTAGCTATTAAAATACGCTCACCAATTTGCTGAAGTGGTTGACCGCCTTTATGATATAGCAGTTCTAATACAGCAAACTCAGTTGGATTTAAACCGTTACTTTGTATAGACTTATTTGTCGTATCCATAACAGAACGATGTACACGAGATAATGCAATAAATACTTTTAAAGATTGAGAAATATCTTCTCGTTCATTATTTGATGTCATACAACTTTCAACCCTTCACTTAAATTCTCAATAATAAAAAGAACAAAATAGTACTTCATATAAATTCCGAATGAGTATTCACTCATTCATTATCTCTCCCCAAATATATTATGAATGATTCTTGAATAAAAACATGACAATTTTAACATAGTTTATATATAATGATAATAAAAAAGAAGGAGTACCAAATTTGAAATTCAAATTCCACAGCATAGTTTTATATATATTGCTTGTTATCCTACCAACAACAGGGATTGGTGCTACATTTTATTCATATCATTCGTATAAAATGAAACAAGAAAATAAACAAGTTGCCCATACGGTTCTCTTTTTATATAGAGACTATTTAGATCACCACCTTGGCGAAGCAATTTCTGCCCTAGAAATGCTCGCAAAGGTCGTAGGAACCGAGACTGGAAATATTAATGGGATGAAAGAAATTGTACATGATACAGATGGAAACGATGCACGTTTTTCTGGTCTATATTACGCTACACCAGAAGGTATCATTACAATCGCATCGGAAGGTGACCGACCACCTGTTGATGTCTCAGATCGTAAATATATTCAAAACGCCTTACAAACTAAGAAAACAACTGTATCATCCGTCATTACAGATCGTGTTCTTGGCCATCAAGCTATTATGATTGCTTCCCCCATTTTTAATAAACAGAAGGAGCTCTCAGGCTTATTGTTAGCAAGTTTACGCTTTGACTACATTTCATCATCTTTAAATGCCATTAAGCCACAATACCATTTTGAAGTAACTGATAAGTATGATGTAGTTTTTCTAACCGATGATAATAACGAAACAAGTGATGCACATTCTAATATGCTTACTACTCCACTCCAAAGATTAGATTGGAAGGTCTCTGTTTCTCCGTTACCTATTCATCAAAAAACTTTAAACCAGTGGGTTGCCGTAGAATGTATAGCTACTTTATTTTTAATGTCAATTTTATTTTTACTCGCTCAATATATGTTGTTAAAACGACAAACAAAACTAGAAAGACAACAAAATGAACTACAAAAAATTGAATTAGTTGGAACTTTTGCAGCCAGTACCGCCCACGAAATCCGTAATCCACTTACCGGAATTAAAGGGCTCGTCGCTCTATTAAAAGAGAAATATAAAGATGAACAAGATCAGTTCTATTTTTCCATCATCGAACAAGAAATAGAACGAATTAATGAAATTGTAAGTGAATTTCTTATTCTGGGAAAGCCAACTGCAATCATTGAACAAACATATGATGTGAGAACCATTCTAAATGAGGTAGCATTAATTATTCAATCTGAGGCGAATCTACATAATATTGTATTCCATTTACATTTGCCAGACCGTCCTGTTCATATCCGATGCTCGAAAGACCATATGAAACAAGTGGTTTTAAACATTACAAAAAATGCAATTGAAGCTATGACTTTTGGCGATACACTAACTATTTTCGTAACAAACAATGAAACACACGCACAATTGCAAATTATAGATACTGGAAAAGGGATTCCAAAACATATTCAAAAACACCTCTTTCATCCGTTCTTTACTAATAAAGATACTGGAACAGGTCTTGGACTTGTCATATGTAAACGAATTATAGAGATGTACAACGGGCATATTTTTATTAACAGTATAGAAAACGAAGGAACGACAGTTCATATCGAAATTCCGTTACACATAGTATAATTATCCTTATCCCTAAAGGGTAATTATACTTATTTCATAAAACCAGCCACAAGCATTCGCCAAAAATTACTTGATTTCCCTTCATACCCAATTTGAAAAATAGGTACCTTTATAATTGATAACCATTTTGGTGTTTGTTTTTCTTTATAACACTGGTACTGTAAAATAAGCTTGTCCAATTCTTGACTAACTTGAATCGTCTCCGTACTATTTAACCCACTCGTTAAACCTAATTGAATCATCTCTTCACGTTTCATATGAATATCACGTGAAAGCTTTTCTAATGTGTACTTCCTTTTTGCAGTAAACATTCATATCCCCCTTATTATACTTCCATGCTCTCTACTTCACTTCTCCATTGAACTTTTAACTGCTTATCATATTTGAATTTGAAGAATCAGAAAATTAAACATTTTCTCCCTGTAATTTACAAATCTTTACCCTCACTTTGAGAATTATTACAAATTATTCTATCTTTGTAAATACATTCGCAATAATAGACAATTTTTTTATCTCCTTTTTTTACAAACACCAATTAAATAGCGGATTCCCTATTTTCCATATACTTTTCTTCGACATTTTTTGTTTAATTTATATAAAAACGCAAACCATAATGGTGATTGATAATATAGAAAGGAAATAGTTATATGCGCAAATATACGATTGCATTGCTTATTTTGACTATGTTTTTACCAGCCTTCTTGTTTCCTATTGAGGCTAAGGCCCATACAAATAAAGTAGCTATTGTCATTGATGACTTCGGCAATAATATGAAAGGAACTGATAAAATGTTATCACTTCCTATTCCACTAACTGTTGCTGTTATGCCTTTTCTTCCTTCCACAAAGGAAGATGCGATAGCGGCTCATAAGAAAGGACACGAAGTTATTATACATATGCCAATGGAACCGATTAAAGGTAAAAAAGAATGGCTTGGACCAAAAGCAATTACAACTGATTTAAGCGACGAAGAAATAAATAATCGACTCGAACAAGCGATTCAAGAAGTACCACATGCAATTGGGATGAATAATCATATGGGATCAAAGGTGACTGCAGACGAAAGAATTGTACGACTTATACTCGCAGCTTGTAAAAAACACGGTTTATTTTATTTAGATAGCAAAACAAATCCTAAGAGTGTCGTCCCAAAAATCGGGAAAGAATTAGGAGTACCAATTATTGAAAATCAATTATTTTTTGATGACGTGTACACAGCGGCACATATTTCAAAACAAGCCCAATTACTCATTAAAAAACTTCAAGAAAAACCGATTATGGTAGCTATCGGACATGTTGGGCCTCCAGGTGAAATTACATCACGTGTTATAGAAACCTCTATCCCTAAAATTCGTGAACATGCAGATTTTATTTTTTTATCCGATTTAGCATTATCTCCGCCTCCTGTTTCAAAATAAGATTCATGACTCAAACTAAAAAAGAGAGCAATCTGCATATAGCAAATTGCTCCCTTTCCTTTTCATCTTAAATATAATCTACATGACTCACCCTGAATCCTTTTTTCTCTATTTTTTCGATTAATTGCTTTAATCTTTTTTCATTTAACTCATCTGTTATATTGACAATAACGCGGCGAATATATTGATCGCCGTTATCTAGCGTAAATAGTCCACCGATATGAAATGCTTTCAACAATGTCCCAAGTTCTTTAATCGTTCCCTTACAATCTTGTGTTGCAATTGTTAATATATAACCACCCGTCCGCATACCAAATGAATCCTCAATAACATCAAATATATTGGAATGAGTTAAGATGCCAACAAATTCATTATAATCATTTAATACAGCTAAAAACGGCAAACGACGAATAACATAAAATGCTCTGAAAAAAGAGTCCTTTTCAAAAATAAATGCAGTGGAATCTTCCAGCATATGTTCCGTACTTAATTCCTCTAATCCACCATTACACTTCTTTTCTAAAAGATCCACTTTATAAATAATCCCCATGAATTTCTTTTCATCTTCTGCTAATACAGGGATTGCTCGAAATCCCGTTTCATTCATAATTTGCAGAGCCTTCTTACCTGAATCGTTCATTTTGCAAAATGTTACTTGCTGTTTTGGCAGAAAATGATATTTAACTCGCAAAATATGTTCCTCCTTACATGTCAACATGTAATCTATATATAATAAGGAGACCTATATTTTATGAGTAAAATTATTTTTAAAACGCTTTCATTTACTTATTGACTTGTAACGACATCACAAACATTTCATATAACAGAGCTCTTTGCACCTTTTATCATTAACAATTTTACATGGTAGTTCATTAAATATTCTATACCCTCCAACCATTTTTTCGCGTATTCTGGAGTTTTTCCCCACACAATCATGCCATAATTATGAACGAGAACTACTCCTCCACCTTCAATAAAATTCGGCACATTATTCTCTAATAAATCTGCGAATTTTTTCTCATCTTCTACAATGGGAATTGTCATTTCTGTTATACCTTCTTTTCCAAAAACACGTTCCACGCTACGTTTATCGAATGTTACTTCCCCTTTTTCTCCATACAACTCTGATATTAAATGACTATCTACAGTCTGTACTTGTAAAATACATTCTGCACTACTTTTTTTATAAATATCTGCATGCATAAATGATTCCGCAGCTGGTTTTTCTTCATTTTCAAATACTGGTTCACACATACAGTTTACAACAATAAAATCTTCTTCTGAAAATAACCCTTTATCTCTTCCTTCAACGTTTACTAAAAAAGTTAACGGCTCTTTTGACGTACAAAGTGATAAGCTAATTTTTGTACCATAAAACCAATCACGAAGTGCTAGTTCAGATTTCACATCTTTTAATTCATTCCATTTCTTTAGAAAAAATAACATTTCGTCACCCCCGGCGTAATATTCATATAATGTTCGAATCCTTTCTATGTAAAAGGAGTATTTTTTGATTATTCTAAAAATTTAATTGAATTATCACATGAGAACGCCTTTTTGTCAATATAGTTTCACGTCTCTTCTTTAAAAAGGGCTATTCATATGTCTATACTCATGTATCTTGACTATTTCATTTTATACATAAAAAATACGTTATTCTTTTTCAATCAAAGAATAACGTATTTTCTCATCTTTTATTTCGTCATTGCGTTATATAAGAACTGTGCATATTGTTCACGTGTTACAAAATCATCACCTAAAAAGTTTCCTTTTCCATCACCTTTTGATATGTTATTGTCCGCTAACGCTTTCACATATTCTTCTGCCCAATGACCAGTTGGTACATCATTAAAGTTCACTTTATTATTTTCATCTTCTTTTAGCTGAAATACTTTATATAATACTACAGACATTTCGTATCGAGTTAATACTCCATCTGGACGAAACTCCCCAGTACCATCTCCTTGCATAATTCCAGCTTGCGCAACTGTAGCAATATCTTGCTCAAACATATGTCCTTTCGTATCTGTAAATCTCTCTTTCTGCTCTACTTTATGTT
This sequence comes from Bacillus sp. FSL W8-0519, assembly GCF_038005585.1. Classification (NCBI taxonomy): domain Bacteria; kingdom Bacillati; phylum Bacillota; class Bacilli; order Caryophanales; family Bacillaceae; genus Bacillus; species Bacillus sp. FSL W8-0519. The sequence goes on along the minus strand of NZ_JBBOTL010000001.1, from coordinate 1,372,100 downwards.
CTAATTTCAAATACCTTTGTACTAAAGACGCAACTTGTCCACGAGTAATACGATCCCCAAATCCAAATTGTCCATTTCCATATCCCTTAAAAATATTTTCTTTCGCTAAATAATGAATTGCTTCCTCTGACCAATGTCCTTTTGGTACATCTTTAAATTCTACTACTCCTACTTTTTCATCTTCTTTAGAATTATTGTCTTCTTTAGAAGTGTTATCTTCTTTACTTTCTACCACATTTTGAATCACAGATCCTGTGAAGAAGATTCCTGTATCCGCAAATGGATCTTTTACACCAAATTCATATACTTTCTCACCCGGTGTACTCCACTTAACTGCATCATTACTATACGTACCACCTTCGCTCTTTAAACGAACTTTTGTAGAGATTTTACCATCTTTCTCGTATATAGGTACTTTTACTTCTTTATTTACTTCTGTTTCCTCTAAAAATACTTTTTGATTTTGAACATTGATATAGGCTGTTTTACTTAGTTCTATAACTGGTCGAACATCACGAATTTCATTTGCAACAAAACTTAAGAATACTAACTTTTTCAAATTGCTAGCTGGTGTTAAGTCTGAAATATAATTCGCTTCTAAATCAAGCTTTTGTAAGTTTACTAGACTTGATAATGGAGTAATATCCTTTAACTCATTGTTAGGTAAGTGTAATTGTTTTAACTGGGTCATCTTACTTAGAGGAGTAACATCTTTTATTTCATTTTTCCCGATCCACAATTCTTCTAATTGCTTCATTTGCTCAATACCGGATAAATCTTTTACTTTATTACGTGTTAATACTAAGTCTTTTAAAGGTAATGAATATAACGGTTTAATATCTTCAATTTGATTACCTGCTAAAGTTAAATATGTTACATTTTTCAACGCGCTTAATGGCGCAACATTCGTAATTTTATTATTTGCTAAATTCAAGTAATCTAGTTGTTCCATTTTCGCTAATGCTGTTACATCTTCTATTTGGTTACCTGATAAATATAAACTTTTTACATTTTTCATCTCAATTAGTGGTGCAACGTTCGTAATTTTATTATTACTTAAATCAAGAGAATCTAAATTATCCATCTTAACAAGTGTTGTTACATCTGAAAATTCATTACCACGTAAAGCTAAATGTTTCAATTGTTTTAAGCTCGTAAAGAATGATGGATCTTTTATCTTCGCATTCGCAACTGTTAAAGATTTTAAATTTGGCATATATTTTAATGCACTATAATCCAGTATCTCATTCGTATTTAAAAACAAGTCCTTTACTTGTAATAACTCTTCTTTCGTGATTGGTGTATTTAAATCTTTTCTATTAAATACCTTTTTATTAACAAGCTCTCTTAATTTATTATCTGTTATCATATTTTGATTATCAACTGGATGATCCGTCTCCATATTGCCTGAATTAGAGTTATCATCTCGTTTCTCTGTTTCTTTGTCACCTACAGTTGGATCTTTAATTTCAAATTGAACTTGATATTTGTGATCATATCCAATAGCCGGAATAAGTATATGCATTTGCATATTGTGCTTCTTCTCAAACTCACCAATTTCAAATTGAACTACTTTCGTTCCATTCTTCCTCTTATCTTCTGACAAAACTTTCACATCATGAAATACGCCAGGTTGGTTTTTATCCTCTATTCTAAGGTATTGAAAATAATCGCTATCTTGCATTGTTACAGTTACAATTTTTTTCCCATCCGCAATCGTTACTTTAGGATTTTTTATATATTGAGAAACCATAGATGGCTCGTCTTTTTGATCCTTATATATTTTAATCTCAGTATCGTATGTACGTTCACTAGCTGCCGCTACCGATTGGTTTGCTTCAATTTTTATTGCTGCTAACGCTGGAGTAGAGTATGCAGCAAATGGAATTGCTAATGTTGTCGCTACTACTAGCGCCTTCATATAATTTTTTTTCAAAATAATATCCCCTATCATATATAATCTTTATAATTGATAAACATTATCAATTACTCATAAATAAATGATAATGAATATCATTATCGATGTCAACGAGAATATTACATTAAATTTATATTTTTAAAGGCAAAAAATATAAAAGCCCTTTATTCAAAGAGCTTTTTTACCTATCGTATGAAGAATTTCATTTTTCTCCTTCTCATTGATGACACCAATTTTTTGCAAAATATTTGCATACAATACAAGTTTATTATATATCCGTTCTGACATACTTCCCCTTCTTTCCTTCGACCAACTTTTTTTGTATTGGTAAATTATATGAAAGAGATGGGAAAATGTGTCCACTTTTTTTGCATAAATACAAATCTTTTATCCCGCTATTTGCAGGCAGTAAAACTCCCACCTCACAATCAGGTGGGAGTTCTACGTATTTAACAAATTGTCCATTGAATATTATGCCTTTTAACTTCCTCTTCAAAACTATAGGGCATTTTCTTATCACAAATTACATGTTGAATGCGCGAAAACGCTGCTATTCGGTAATTTCCTTTTACACCTACCTTTGTATGATCACATAAAATATATGTTTTCTCTGCTAATTTCATCATCGCTTCTGACAGTTTCGCCTTTTCTAATTCAAAACTAGAAACTCCAAAACCAGGTAATAATCCATCAATCGAAACAAATGCTTTATGAAAATGAAATTGCTGGATAACTTGCTGCGAAATAGATCCTGATACGCGTGAATGTTTTGGAGATACTTTTCCACCAATAAATAAAACTTCACCGTGAAACATCTTTTTATTAATAGAAGAAATTAATTGTGTCGCTACTGGAAATGAACTTGTTACAATCGTTAAATTTTTGCGATGTACAAGATATGGTACCATTTGAAGTGGTGTACTTCCGTCATCAATCGCAATCACATCTCCATCTTCTACAAATGTTGCTGCTTTATACCCAATTCGCTTCTTCTCTTCTATATGTAGCATCTCTCGTTCTAACATTGGTGCCTCTATTCCAGCTCCCGGAAGTTGGACGGCTCCACCATACACTTTCTTCAACTTCTTTTCACGATCCAATTCTTCTAAATAACGACGAATCGTCTCTGTTGATACAGCAAACTCTCTCGCTAATTCTGAAACTTTTACCTTCCCTTTAAACTCTACCTTCTCAAGAATGGTTCGCTTTCTTTCTTCACCTACTACAGACATAACCTCACCCCATTGATTTCTACCTCATACACTGCCTTACTTATACAAAGTTATAACTTTCCTTTTCAACGAAAACTTCCTCGTGAATATGAATACCACGCTTTTTTAGTTCATCAAAAATAATTTGTGGTTTGACAAAAGCTTCCTCGGGTGTCACAACACCAACTTTATTTACATTCCCATTTGCGATTAGCTCTGTAGCAATCCCAAATGGAATACCGACGTTTCTCGTATAAGCTCTTAATTTTTCCCATCCTACAACAGATCCATCAGATAACGGGTGTGTATGATATAATACACGTCTTTGTTTCTCATTATTTTTCATACCTATTACTTCTACATGAAGTGCATAACCGTAAATCTCTGTTTCTTGTCCTTCTTTCGATTGCAATAAATACTTCGCAATACAATCCATTATGCCGATTTCTTTTCCATTTATTTCAACTGGATCATTACGCAATATACCGTAATCATACAATGCACGTACGAGCTGCATATTTTGCTTTGGCCAAGTTCCTCTCGTCTCTATTAGTTTAACGCCTTTATTTTCTAATGCTTTTGCTAACGTAATCGTTTCAGAATGCGGTATGATATACTGCGTTGTCTTACCATAAGGCGCCGGTAATTCAATTTCTCTTGGACGCGCAAACGGAGGCACTTGCTTAAACTCACCATCTTCATACACTGTACGCGATGGCAAATGTGGATCATATTCATATGTCGTTGTTTCTGTAATGGATGCAGAAAAAGCAATAGGACGATACGAACCATGACTTACACGAACTGACTCTACAGTATGTAACTGATTTGCTGCATGCATCGCCATCATTTGCGTTACACCTGGCGTCATACCAAACCCAGGTAAACATGTTTTTCCGTTTTGAACAAATATAGAATGCGAATCATTTTCTTCACCAAATCCATTTAAATTCACACCGTGACAACCTGCTTCTGCAATACATCGAGTAGATAATCCATTTAACTTAATTGTTGTACCATCCATTACAATGTCATAGCCCTTCATTTTTGCAACCGTATCCTCATGATTCGTTACATCTACTTTCACAAAATCAACGCGAGGATCGTTGAGCCATTCTACTACTTTAAGCCCCTCTTCTTCGTTAAAATCTGCTACTGTAATCGTCTCAAAAGATGAAAATTGCACTAAATCTAAAATTGCTTCACGACAAATTTTACCTGCTCCACCTAAGCAAAATACTTTCAACCTATAACAACTCCTTTAGCGATACTATCAACTAAGCGATGAATATCTGCCTCATGTACATCACCGATATTTCCAATGCGGAATGTATCTACTTTTGAAATTTTACCTGGATATATAACAAATCCATCACGCTTTAATTCATTGTATAATTGATCAAAATCAAACCATTCTTCTGGATAAATGAAAGATGTAATAATAGGCGATTGATATTTTTCATCTACTAGTGGCTTAAATCCGATTTCTCTCATTCGATTCACTAATAGTTTTTGATTGTTATCATATCGATTGTAACGTGCTTTTACTCCGCCCTCTTCTTCTAATTCAAGTAGTGCTTGATAAAAAGCGTGTACAACATGTGTAGGTGATGTAAAACGCCATTTTCCATTTTGATTTTCCATCGTTTCCCATTGATCGTATAAATCTAAAGATAATGAACGTGCCTGCCCTTTACATTTCAACAATTCATCGCGCTTTGCAATAACAAATCCGAACCCTGGAACCCCTTGAATACATTTATTCGCACTACTAATTAGAAAGTCAATTTGCAACTCAGCGATATCTATTTCAATACCACCAAAACTACTCATTGCATCAACTAGTGTTACTTTTCCGTATTGCTTCCCTAATTTACATACATCTACAATTGGATTGATAATACCTGTTGTTGTTTCACAATGAACAACTGCAATATGTGTAATCTCTTTATCTTGTTGTAATATCTTTTCTACTTCTACAATATTAGTAGGCTCCCACTCTTCTGTTTGACTGACCACCACATCTATATGTAACATCTCTGCCATTTGTACAATTCGCTTACCATACGCACCATTTGTACAAACAAGCAGCTTTCCGTTTTTTGGAATGACAGAACCGATTACTGCTTCAACTGAAAACGTACCGCTTCCTTGCATTAATACTGTTGTATATCTCTCTTCTTCCTTCGTTGCTAACGATACAAGTTTAGCTCTTACCTGTTGCACCATCATGTTATATTCAACATCCCACGTACACCAATCGTATAGCATAACTTCTTTTACTGTTTTTGTTGTCGTTAATGGTCCTGGCGTTAATAATAAGTAGTGATTTTCAGTCATGATCCTATTCCCCTTTTATGAAATAATAAATTCTTGTTTCTCGATTTGTTCAATTACGTTTTCGAGTCCCTGCATCGTTTCAATTGTAAAATGAGCCCCGTTTTCAACGAAACGCTTTCGAACTACTTCCATTTTTTCACGAAGTTCTACCGGATCCATAGTTTCAGCTGCCCACTCGCTTAAGCCGAGCTCACTACTACCGAGAATTACACCCACAGTCCACATACCAGCATTTCTGCCCTCTTTCATATCTGACACTGTGTCCCCGACTTTTATCATATGATTCATCGGATACACACCAAGTTCCATTGCATTTTTATAACACATCCAAGGGTACGGACGGCCTGCTGAAACATCATCTGGCGTCACAAGAACATCAGGTTTATATCCTTGTATTTCTGCTTCTTTTGCAACGATGTCCATCATTTCTCTCGTATAACCAGTTGTTGAGCCAATTTTAAGGCCTCTTTTACGTAATGAAGCAACCACTTCTTTCACCCCATCAATTGGCGTGGCATAGTGTGGCAAAATAGTAAAGAGTATTTCTTCAAACTCTTCATACATCTCGTGAATGTCTGCTTCTGTTGGTAAATGTCCGAAAACACGCTCCCACTCATTCGCAATACGAGGCATTTCTGTTAGTGCCCTTACATGATCGATCTTTAATAATCCCATCGGTTTACGGGCTTCTTCATCTGTAATTTTAACACCACGTTTACGAAAAATTTTTATGAATACTTCCAGTGGTGCAAAACATCCGTAATCAACTGTCGTACCTGCCCAATCAAAAATAACTGCTTCTATTTTCATTCAATCCATCACCCTTCTCACTTATCTTTTTTGCCATTGTGACGTTCGGTTACGAAGTGCTTTCGTTCCCCATTCATATACAACTCTTACTACAATATTTGTAACAACAATAAGTACACTCATTGCAGCTGCTGGCGCTACATTTCCTGCATCATCCATATTTACGATTGATACGGCAGCTAGTTTAAAATCAGCTGCGTATAAGAATACAACCGCTGACACAGTTACCATCGAATTGACGAAATAGTACATGACCATTTCTAAAATTGCTGGTAAACACATCGGTACTGTTACTCTAAAGAATGTTTTATAAAACGGAATGCCCATCGACTGCGAAACAAGCTCAAACTCTCGGTCTAATTTCTTTAAAGCAGTCGTTGCGGTAACGAATGTTACAGAATAAAAATGAATGATGTTTACTAGTACTAGCACAGCAATTGTTCCGTATAAAGAATGAAACGGATTCGTTACTGAAAGTCCAAGTATTTGAATCGTTGGTTGACTAAAGAAAAAGACGTATCCCAATCCAAGTACTAAACCTGGGATTGCTAAAGGGACAATCGAGAAAAAGTAGCCTGTTTTTCGGAAAAACTTTAGCTGATCTATTTTCTCAATCGCATATGCGAACATAAATGTTAAAATTGCCCCAATAACTGCTGTAACTGCTGAGACAATCACACTATTTTTAAATGCTTCAAGTCCATCTCCTGTTAAACTCGAAAAATTAAAATGCTCAAATGTAAAACTCATATTATATGGCCATACTTTCACACTTGCAGCAATACCAACCGCCACAAATAAAAGAATAATCATAAGTGTAATCACACTACAATATATGAATGAGACTACATCTCTTTTCTTATTAGCCGTTATTCTATATGGCACTGCTTTGGAAGATAAGAAATTTGCCTGCTTTCTTTGCGTAATGCGATCAACTGCAAATGCAAATATAGCTGGAATTAATAAAATCATTCCGACAGTTGCACCCATCGGCATATTTTGTTGTCCAATTACTTGTTTGTATACATCAGTAGCAAGTACATTATATTGCCCACCAACAATTTTTGGTGCGCCAAAATCAGTAAAACTAAGTGTAAACACAACAAACATCGCACTAATTAATCCATACTTTACACTAGGTAAAGTAACAGTGAGAAATTGCTTTGTTTTACTCGCTCCCAACATATTAGAAGCTTCATATAAACGATAATCAGAACCTTGGAAAGCAATTAATAATATAAGAAATGCTTGCGGAAATGTATACATGACTTCAGCCATTACAATTCCTACTGGTCCATATAAAGGGATTTGTATACCTTCAAATAAACCAAACATCCCTTTCGTTACTAATCCTTGATTACCAAATAAATATGTCAGTGCGATACCATGCATCATCGTTGGTGCGAATAATGGTAACAACGCGACATATTGAAATACACGCTTGCCAAATACATTCGTACGAGCGATCGCATAGGCGTAAGCGAAAGCAAGTGTCACTGCAATAATTGTTGTCGCGCCCGAAATCCATATCGTATTTTGTAATGATTGAACTAATGTTGGGGTTGTGAAATATTTACTGAAATTCGCAACACCAATGAAAGCTCCATCTTTATCATAAAAAGCTTGTGTAAACAATTGTAATAGTGGTAATACAAGCATAATCAAAAAAGCAAGAATCATACCAATAATTAATAGTCTTTGTATCCATTCTTCTTTACCGATACGTCTCTTAATCTTTTTTTTCGTACTTTCTACCTTTAAGTCTTCTAACATCTCCATCTATACAACAACCTTCTTTCCATATGACAACATATGATTTTCTGAGAAAGAGATTTGAATCGGATTTCCTTTCCTAATAGCTGTTTTTTCTACTTCTGATGCCAATATATCTACAACGATTTTCTCATTATATAGATGTGTTTTTTCATCTATAACTCGCACTTCTGTCCGGTATACAGATCCACGAAATTCCATACTTTCCACAACCGTTTTAATACCATCATTTTGTACAATCGTTACATGTTCAGGACGAATTGCATGTTCTTCATTATTTTTCGAAAAGAAATTAATAGAACCAATAAAATCTGCCACAAACGGATTGGCTGGTCTTTGATAAATCTCCTCTGGTGTTCCAATCTGCATAATTTCCGCATGATTCATTACAACAATTTTATCAGCCATCGTTAATGCCTCTTCTTGATCATGCGTGACCATAATAGTTGTTACTCCTACTTTTTCTTGCAAATCACGCATTTCTCTACGTAACTTTTCACGTACTTTTGCATCTAAAGCAGATAACGGCTCATCGAGTAACAAAATATCCGGAGACAGAGCGAGCGCACGTGCAAGTGCTACTCGCTGCTGTTGTCCACCAGACATTTGAGCAGGATATTTATCTTTTACATTCAGTAAATCAACTAGTTCTAACGCCGATAGCGCCTTCTCTTTTACTTCTGCTTTTCCATACTTTTTCGTCTTTAAGCCGTATTCAATGTTTTCAAGTGCTGTTAAATTCGGAAATAATGCATATGATTGAAACACCATTCCGAAATTTCTCTTTCCAGGAGGTAATGCTGTAATATCTTTTCCATTCACAGCTATACTGCCTGTTGTCGCCTCTTCTAGCCCTGCTAAAATTCGAAGCAATGTTGTTTTCCCACAGCCACTTGGGCCTAATAAACATACAAACTCATTTTTTTTCACAGTAAAAGAAATATCTTTTAACGCTGTAAATGCATCAAACTGTTTTTGAATGTGTTGAATTGATAAATATTCGCTCATTTTTTCTCTCTCCCACTCACTTACTTTTTCGGTTCTGCTTTTTGGCCAAACTCTTTTTCCCATTTTTCTAAAATTTTGTCGCGATTTTCTGCTGCCCACTTAAAGTCATTCTTTTTGTATAATTTTTCCGTCACATCTTTAGGGAATCCATCTGGAAGTTTATAATCATTTTTAATTGTCGCAAATCCATTTTTCTCGAAGTATAACTTCATTACATCATCAGTAATTGCCCAATCTAAAAATGCTTGCGCTAATTTTTCATTTTTTGCATTATCTTTTTTAATAAGTGCGTTCGCTTCTACTTCCCAACCTAATCCTTCTTTTGGCAATACAACTTCAACTGGTGCACCTTTTTGTTTCTCTTTCAAAGCACTATAAACCATCGATACACCAACTGGATATTCACCCGCCCCCGCTAATTTCGCTGGTTTTGAACCTGAATGAGTATAAGTTGCCATATTATCATGAAGTTTCTTCATGTAATCCCAGCCTTTATCTTCACCCATAATTTGTAACCATGCAGAAACTGTTAAAAATCCTGTTCCAGAAGATGCTGGATGCGGCATAACAAGCGTTCCTTTATACTCTGGTTTCGTTAAGTCTTCGTATGATTCTGGCATCGGTAAATTTTTCTTCTTTAATTCTTCTTTATTTATAGCAATCCCCGTCATAAATGCAGTATTTCCTACCCATTTTTCTGGTTGTTTATCATCTTTAAATTGCGGTAAAACGCGATCCGCTCCTTTTGGAGAGTATCCTTTTAACATATCTTTTTTATCTAAAGCTAATAGACTTGAAGCTGCAGTTCCCCATACAACATCTGCTTGTGTATTTTTTCCTTCAGCTAGCAATTTTGCTGTAATAACTCCAGTTGAATCACGAACAATATTCAGCTTCACATCTGGATATTTCTTTTTAAAAGAATCAAGATAAATTGGTACAAGTTCTTCTTCAATTGCTGTGTAAACAGTTAATGATCCAGATAATTTATCATCTTTTACTTTTGCCCCAGCACTTTCTTCTTTCTTTGCACCACACCCCATTAATAACGAAAATACCATTCCAGTTGCTACAGCTTTAAAGATTGTTTTTTTCACTGTCTCTCTCTCCTTTTACAAATCTTATGTACAACTCAAATATAAACAACTAGTGTAAAAGCAGTATTAAACCAACATTAATCTTTTGTTTGTTGTTTGTTTTTGTGTAATACGTTGCTACTTCTATGTTTTTTCGCATTTTTCTGCTAATAATGAACACTAAATTTACAAATAATTAAAAAAACCTTTATAATCCCACAAAAAAATGAGGCGTTTGTAAAAAACGCCTCACTTTTGTTTACCTTTTTTTGAATTACGATTTGCATACTTCGCGCTATTTTCTCCTTCATACTCTAATGCAAATTCTGCATCTGGTAAGCTTTCTTTCGGAGTTTTATTATTGTTGATTGCCGCATTTTGTTTCACTTTTCTTTTTACCAATACATTCACCTGCTCTCAAAAATTCACTTTCTACTCTAGTTTGAAGCGAGCTAAAATAATTATTACTGGCAAGTGTTAACAAGTACATAAGAACTGTTAGATGGAAATACTACATATGAAGAAATCATAATAAAAAGGAGCTCTTATTTTGAAGAAGAAAGATAAAATCCAGTCACCCATTTTAGATGAAACGCTCCCGCATCAAATGAATTTCCCATCTTTTAAAGGAACAGGAAAGAAGATGCAACAACCTTTCATAAATCAATATGACGTCGTAATCGGAGACAGTAAATATGATTCCGAGAACAGTCCACTTCACAATTGGAGTGATGATGTAGATCCTGCCATTATGGCTGGAGAAGAATGGATCCATCCTACAAATGATATTGGTTGGATTTCAGAAGAAAATCAAGAGTTACTAAAAAAAGAAGGAGATAATAAGAAGGATACTTTTATGCATCCGCAATTTGGCATTAATGACTAAAAAACCATTCTACCTATGTTAGGTAGAATGGTTTCATACTATCCAATAATAATTCTCTCTTTCGGATATTTATAGCGAGGTGGCTGTTCTCTTCCGCCACTAGCTAGTATAAATGTTAAAATACCGACACGCCCGATAAACATAAGTACAATGAGTACAAGTTTACCAACAGTTGTTAAATCTGGCGTAATACCTGTCGATAGTCCTGTCGTCCCGAAAGCAGAACAGACTTCAACAATTAAACTCATAAGCGGTACATTTTCCGTAATAGATAAAATAAATAGTGCTGTGGCACATAATAAAATCCCCATTGTCATAACGACAGATGCTTTCAGCACGTCCTCTTCATGTAGCTGACGTTTGAAGACTCTAACCGTTCTCCCGCCTCTTGCAAAAGTGTATAGTGACAATATACTAACAGCAAATGTCGTTGTACGTATCCCGCCCCCAACCGAACTTGGAGATGCTCCTATAAACATTAATATACTCATAAATAAAAGCGTCGGTTGTGACAATTCAAGTATATCCATTGTAGCAAGTCCCCCGCTTCGCGTCGTCACAGATTGGAATAGTGTATAGAAAACTGTTTCATGCCATGACTTTCCTGCTAAAAAATGATTTCGTTCTAGTAAAAAAATCATAATCGTTCCAACGACCACGAGCGCAAAAAATGTTGTTGTCGTCAATTTTGTAAATAGCGAAAAACGAAATAGTTGCTGTCTCCTTTTACTAAGGAATTGTTTCACTTCCATTAATACAGGGAAGCCGATTGCTCCTAAAATAATAAGTAACATATGAATCATTTGAACAATGTAATCTTTTTTATACGGAATTAGCGATTGTCCTGTTAAATCAAATCCGCCGTTCGTAGTTGCACTAACAGCTGCAAAAAAACCGTGAAAATAAGCTTCTTGCCAAGTTGGAAAGTAAAGTAAGAATCTTGTACCTAATAATATCGCTCCAATAAGCTCTATTGAAATAATTACAATTAAAATAGAACGCATCAATTCTACAAGACCTGATAAATTCCCTTGATTATGGTCTGCCATAATGAGTCTTCTTCTCTGCAAACCAATCTTTTTTCCTGTTATAATCCAAACGAATGTACCTAACGCCATAATTCCTAAGCCGCCCAATTGTAAAATAAGGGCTAAAATAATAATTCCTGCCGTAGTAAATGTATCTGAAATCGTAACAACAGACAGGCCCGTAACACTTACCGCACTAACCGATGTAAAAAGTGCATCTATAAATGTCCATTTGACACCAGGCTTCGTAACAAACGGTAAACTAAGCAATATCACCGATACAACTACCGCTAATAAATAAAACAGAACAATGAGTTGTACAGGGCGTAATTTTTGTAAAAACTTTTTTATATCTCTCATTCCATCACTTCGCTACCTTTTTTCTATCGATTAAATAAAGAAAAATCTTTACTTTCTTTATTTGTAAATAACTGCTCAAATATTTTAGCAAATACCATTCCATACACAGTTCCATTACCTCCATATGGCAATGCATAAAATAAATTATGTATCTTATTATCTTCTTTTAAAATAGGGAGACCATCATGACTACCGCCAAATGCTGCCGCCCAATAGTAGTCTGCCTGTATATCTTTATACTGCGGGAACATCTCTTTTATAATGTTAATAAGGACATCACGCTTATGCAATAATTTCGTATCACCGATTGTTTGAATTTGCATTGCTTCATCTAATCCGCCTACAATAATACGGTTTTTATACGTTCGAAAATATAAATACGGCCGTGCTGTTTCCCAAATTAATGATCGCTCATACCAACCTTCAAACTGATCTATTTCATTTGTTACAATTGCATAAGAAGTTTCTACTATTGTATTTTTTTCTTTCTTTCCAAAAAGTGCTTCATAACCCGTCGCCATAATAATATTCTTTGCTACAATTTGATTTCCTGTTTTCGTATAACAAATTAAATCATTTTGACGTTTTTTTATATATATGGCCTCTGTATGTTCATATATAGTAGCACCCATTTGATTTGCTTTATGCAAAAGGCTATGCGCTAATAAATACGGATTTACCTCAGCATCACCGTGTGTATATAATGCCGCTTGTTTTGTAAAAGGATACCGTTCCTTAATATCAGATGCTGTAAAATACTCAACTGGAAACTCATAATTCTGTAACGTTTTGTATTCCTCTTGTAAAAATGAGACATCTTCACTTTTACTTGCATAATATAAACTGTTTCGCGGAATAAACTGGGGATCGATATCGAGAGTCGGTACAACTTTCTCCATTGTTCGTAACGCTTCGTAACAAAGCTTATATGCTCGCACCCCTTTTTCTTCGCCAAATGTATGGATAAGTGAGGTTAACGATTTATCATGAAGAAATTGTAATAACCCTGTATTAGCAGCTGTGCTGCCACATGAAATCATATTTTTTTCAATAAGTGTAACGCACATTCCCATTTTCGCTAACGAATACGCTATTTGAGCACCCGCTTCGCCACTTCCAACTACAAGCACATCACATATCATTTTCTAACGATGGATAACAAGGCATAGAAGCTCCTGTATCCCAAAACAACTTACCAATCATAAGCTTCATAATTATACTCCTAAAATATAAATTTCTCCTTTCTATGTTTTGTTATTTTACATAAAAAAATCCAACTAACATATGCTAGTTGGATTTTTTATTTTTACTTAGAGCGCTCGTCAAGCCAGTCTCCAATCGTCGGATACGTTTGTTTTACCGCTGTTCCACCGTAAACAATCGACATATGTCCCGTTGGTAAACATACATATTGTTTATCTGTGCTAGAAATATGATCTAGCAACGCTTCTACTTGGCACGGCAGGGCGATATGATCACGTTTCCCTGAAATATTTAAGACATTCGCCTTAATATTTGCAAGGTCTACCTTTTGTCCGCGAATCACAAGTTCACCCTTAACCAATTTATTATTTTGATAAAAATCACGAATCCACTGTCTGTATGATTCACCTGGGAACGGAATGCCATCGCCAACCCACTTTTGAACTAACCTCCAGCTTTCAACGAAGCGCTCATTCTCTGAACGATCTACTAAAGCAACATATGGACCAACAAAGTTCGTAATTGGTTTTAACATTTTGTTTCCGAAATCAATCATTTCTGGCGGAATATTTCCAAATGTATCAACCGCTTTATCTAGATTGAAGTATTTCTCATCTAATAAAGGGCCATATAATCCTGTTTCAGAGAAATCAAAAGGACTTGTCATAAAGATTAGGTTACGAATTGGCATGTGCGGATGAAGTGCCGCATAAATAGAAGTTAGCGTTCCCCCCATGCAATAACCAAGTAAAGAAATCTCGTCCGATTTTGCAGTTCGCATTACTTTTTTCACTGCTTTTGCAATATAATCAAACACAAAATCATCAAATTTCAAATGACTATCTTCTAAACCAAATGTGCCCCAATCAAGCATATACACATCAAAACCACGGTCCACTAAATATTCCACTAAACTATTTCCAGGAGTTAAATCCATAATATATGGTTTATTAATAAGAGCATATATTAGTAGAATTGGGACTCTTTGTGTTTTTTCTTGTTTTGGAATGTAGCGATAAAGCTTCGTCTTATTCTTCGTCCAAATAACCTCTTTCGGCGTTAATCCTACTTGTGGCTCTGGTTCACGTAATAAAATTTCACTCGCCCTTTTCACTCGGCGATATGCTTTTCGGTACTCTTCTGGGTATAGCTCTAATTGCTTTTCCCATTCTGTTGCGAATGTAGTCATTTTTCTATCTCCTTTTTGGTCAATTTCCTTCTAAAAAAAGAAGTGCATTCCTGCTATGGATATGCACTTTTTTCTTACTTCATTACATATATAATCCGCCGTTAATGTTTAATTGCTGACCTGTGATATAAGCACCGTCACGGCATAGGTATACTACACCTTTTGCAATTTCATCAGCTTGACCAAAACGTTTTTTCGGGATTTTCGCAACGATTTTTTGGCGTACTTCTTCTGGTACTTCTGCTACCATTTCAGTATCAATAAACCCTGGGCAAATAGCGTTTACAGTTACATTTGTTTTTGCAAGCTCTAATGCTAATGATTTTGTAAATCCTAGCATACCTGCTTTCGCTGCTGAGTAGTTTGTTTGTCCAAATCCACCCGCTTGACCAATAATAGAAGAAATGCTAATAATTCTACCTTCTTCCGCTTCCGTTATGTATGGAAGTACCGCGCTTGTCGTATTAAACACACTGCTTAAGTTCACGTCAATTACGCGTTCCCAATCTTCACGATTTAACTTTTTGAATGTACGATCTCTTGTAATACCAGCATTATTAACAAGAATATCAACTTTACCAAAATGATTCACTGCTTCTTCTACAAGTCGGTTTGCGTCTTCTACTTTAGAAACATCTGCTTGAACTGCATAAACGTCATGTCCTTCTTTTCCTAGTTCATTTACTAAGTTTTCAGCTGCTTCTTTACTGCTGTTATAGTTAATAACAACTTTTGCGCCCTCTTGTGCTAACGCTACTGTGATTGCTTTTCCAATCCCTTTTGCCCCACCTGTTACGATTGCTACTTTGCCATTTAATTGAACCATTTCTTCTCCCCCTTAAATGAATTTGTGAACGACTATTATGAATCATTTTGGTACTCATACTATGGAGTCCCTATATAATTATGTTTCGCTGTTTATACATAGAAAAGAGATTCTCCCTTTCTCTTTCATATGTTATAAACAAGCGCTATTATCACTTTTTATTTTCTGGCTTATTCGTAGGTTTTACTTCTTCTTTTACAGGTTCTTGTAGTTTTGCTAGTACTGCATTTTGCTTTTCTAGCAATTCTAAAATTTGATCAACTTTCGTTTCTAATGTGCGAATATCTTGTTTTACTTTCGTAACATCGCGCTTTAATGTAGGAGCTTGTCCTACTGACTCTACCTTATCTTCTAGAAACTCCTCAATGTTATCCACTTTATTTTCTAAGTTAATAACAAGCGTAGCCACTCTAGCGATATCCTCTTTCGTAGGCACATTTACCTGCTCTAAATAATTTTTTGTCGTATCATTTAATGCTTTTTGATAAAACAAATTCAAATCTAGAACGCTGCCCATCCAAGCAGAATATTCTTCTGTTTTAATTGTTTCATTGAGCGCTTTTCCCCAAAATGTTTCGGTTTGTTCATAAGCATTTTTCCATGCTTGTAGTGGATCGAATTTTTGATCAATCACTTTACCTACACTCCCTTTTTCGTTTTTGAAACAATTCAACCTATTCATTATTTTCTAATATTCTGAATAAAACTTCAAGTCTATATTTTATTTTTTTCTATTTTCTAACAAATGTATTGACTTTAAAAACAGATAGGTGTAAATTGCACTTATAAGCAAAAAATTCCATCTAACTGATTCATGAGGTGATGCACAATCATGCTACATAATGAACCAGAACAACGCGAAAGTTTGGAGAACAACCAAGCAAAACAACCAAACTCCATGCCAAAAAACTTCTTAGTTCCCTTCTTACTTCTCTGTCTTAAAGACTGGAGTCTTCATGGTTACAAACTTATTCAAATGCTAATGGATATCGGCTTTTCTTCTGTTGACCAAGGTAATGTGTACAGAACACTACGCAAATTAGAAAAAGAAAACCTTATTTCTTCTACTTGGGACACAAGCGACGGAGGGCCAGCCAAAAGAATTTATTCTTTAACTGAATATGGAGAGCAATATTTAACAACATGTGCGACTTCTTTTGAGCATTATCAAAATATGTTGCGGACGTTTTTCACGTTATACACCAATGCATTCTTTCCATTTTCTACTTCTCCAGAAAAGGATGAAAAAGATTCTTCATCTTCACCTGGTGATACAGCAGAATAATCTGCGTTCACAATATGTAAAAAAACATTTGGGGGTCAAACAATGGAAACTAAACCATACGAATTAGTCGATGCATTTTGGAAAAACTGGTCTCAATCACTTTCCCTTTTCTCTTCAGCTGGGAAACAATTAGAGCAACTTACTTTAGAAACATTAAAACAACAACAAGATGCTTTGCATAAATTAACAGCAGGAGTAGATGAACTAGAAAAAGAACTGCAACAATTTACTACTCAATTCAATAATCAGTATACAGATTACGTGAAGCAATTAACTGGAAACTCCTTAAATGATCAAATTAATGAGTGGCAAGACAAATGGAAAGAGCTTTCTGCTCATATGCAACAGCTAACTGTTTCTCCTACAAAAACATCTTTGTCTATCCTTACTCAAACAAGCGGTCAATTTGAAGAAACAACGAAGCAATTTATTGAACAACAACAATTACAACGTGAAGAGGCTCAAAAACAGTTAGAAGGTTTTTTGGAAGATTTCAAGACAAAACAGTTGGAACTCGCAAAAAAGTTCGAGGAAAACTCAAAAAATCTATTTACTTCCATCAAGTAAGAAAAATGTGGGAGCTAACTGCAGCACAAACAAAACTCTTTCTTCCTCCTACTACATCAAGATGGCTAGCATTTTTCGATATGGAAAAGAAGGAGGACAAAATGAATCCATTTCAAGAAGCACAAACCGTCCCGGAGCTTCGTTATGATGAGATTCAAGTCGGTGATCAAGCATCACTTACAAAAACGATTACGGATGAGGACGTTATCAATTTTGCAAAATTGACTGGAGATGTGAATCCTATTCATATTTTAGATTCTTTTGCAAAAACGACAATGTTTAAAGAACGTATTGCTCATGGTATGCTCGTTTCAAGTTTTATTTCTACCATCCTTGGAACGAAACTCCCGGGTAAAAATACGATTTATTTATCTCAAAACGTTTCATTCCGCGCTCCTGTCAAAATCGGCGATACACTTCGCGTTGTGGCAGAGGTCATCAAAAAACGTGACGATAAAAAAATCATTACGTTGCAAACAAATATATATAATCAATCGGATGATATTGTCGTGGAAGGTACAGCGACAATACTAAAAAAAGAGTAGCAAAAATTGCTACTCTTTTTTCTATCCAATAACTTCTAATCACACCGATTACTTCCGCGTATGAGCACGCCGGTTCCACATAAAATAACGGTACCAGTTCAGATACATACTTAGCTGAACTGGATTACTCATAAGGATGTGTATCATCATGGCAAAAACAAACAAATTACTAGTTCCAGGTGCTGAACAAGCACTTGATCAATTTAAATATGAAATTGCACAAGAATTCGGCGTAAGCTTAGGGTCTAATACTGCATCACGTTCTAACGGATCAGTTGGCGGTGAAGTAACAAAACGTCTTGTTTCTTTAGCTCAACAACAATTACGTGGATAACAATATAACATATGGCTTAGAGGCAGATATTCTCTGCCTCTTTCTATTTTTAACATACATAATGGTGCTTTTTCACATACTAGTAAAAGCAAACTGAAAGGAACGATATGTAACATGAAACGGATTAACATTCGCATGAGTCCTCCCCGTGTTCTTACTTTGTCTTTTATTATGTTATCAATTATCGGTACATGCTTATTAAAATTGCCAATTGCTACAACGACGTCTATTTCATGGCTCGATGCTTTATTTACAACCGTTTCTGCTTGTACGGTTACAGGGCTTGGTGTTGTGGACACCGGGAAAGTATTTACCTTATTTGGCCAATGTGTCATTTTAACACTTATACAAGTGGGCGGACTTGGCATTATGAGCTTTGCCGTTTTAATTGCGATTATGCTTGGCAGAAAAATTGGCCTTCAAAACCGAATTTTACTGCAACAAGCATTAAATCAAACGAATATAGGCGGTGTCATTCGTCTTGCCAAAGCATTATTTTTATTCTCTTTTACAGTCGAATGTATCGCTGCTTTCATTCTTTCTTTTGAATGGGTACCGAAATATGGGATTGCTAAAGGGATCTATTATAGCTTTTTTCATTCCATCTCTGCTTTTAACAATGCAGGTTTTTCTGTTTGGAGCGATAATTTAATGTCCCACTCTCACAGCATTCTTGTCAATCTCGTCATTTCCTCCCTCATTATTTTAGGTGGGATTGGTTTTACAGTAATCGTAGATATAAAAAGAAAGAAAAATTTTAAAAACCTTACATTACACTCAAAACTTATGCTCTCTTCTACTCTAATCATCAATATTATTGCGACTGTTTTTATTTTTATATTCGAGTTTCACAATTCTCTTTCTATGAGAGGCTTTACTCCATTTGAAGAAGGCATGGCTGCTTATTTCCAAGCTATTTCAACGCGTACTGCTGGTTTTAATACAGTTGATATTTCCGCATTATCAAAGCCTTCCCTTTTATTAATGATGCTTCTAATGTTTATCGGAGCCGGTAGTGCTTCAACTGGCGGTGGGATTAAATTAACAACCTTTTTAATCATGTTTTTTGGAGTATTTAAATTTTTACAAGAGCAAGATGATATTGTCGTGTTTAAAAAATCCATTAAAGATACTCTCATTGTCAAATCATTAACCATCGCTATTATTTCTATTTCATTTATTTTTTTTGCTATTTTAATTTTAAGCATTACTGAGCGAGTTCCTCTATTGATGAGTGCTTTCGAAGTATTTTCAGCATTTGGGACTGTCGGTCTCAGTATGAATTTCACACCACACTTAACGATGATTGGAAAAGCTATTATTATCTTTATGATGTTTTTTGGGAAGATGGGGCCTTTAACATTAGCTTTTTCATTTGCACGTAAAAAGAACCGGAAAATAAAATATCCGAATGAAGACATTTTAACAGGTTGACAACCGTATAAATTATCCATATAATGAGAGTACAATAGCATATCTCCAAAGGGGAGTAGCGTCCAAGAATATTTCTTGGAAACAAAGTCGTCATTACGTAGAACTTAGTTCTTCCGGCTTTGTTGGCATTTTCATTACATATGTCTAGCAAGACCTTTGCCTATTAACGGCAGAGGTCTTTTTTGCATTCATTACCAAATTCTTCCAAAGTTAATAGGCAGGAGTATGGGGAAACTAAATAGTGGGGAAATTCTTCACTTATTTAGTACTTATAGAAATGAGAGGAGAATGTACATGGATGTATCATTATTATTGGAGTATGGTTGGGTATTACTCATCCTAATTGCACTAGAGGGGATTTTAGCGGCTGACAACGCTCTTGTTCTTGCAATTATGGTAAAACATTTACCAGAAGAAAAAAGAAAGAAAGCACTATTTTATGGATTAGCAGGGGCATTTGTTTTCCGTTTCGGATCGTTATTTATGATTTCGTTCCTAGTCGACGTATGGCAAGTGCAAGCAATCGGTGCCATTTACCTTATGTTTATCGCTGGTAATCACTTATTTAAAACGTATGTTAAAAAGAATACAGATGAAGAAACAGAAGAAAAAGAAGCAAAGAAAAAACAAGAGAACTTTTGGTGGACTGTATTTAAAGTTGAAGTTGCAGATATCGCCTTCGCAGTTGATTCTATTTTAGCTGCTGTTGCATTAGCAATGACTTTACCAAAAACAGGATTAGGTACAATTGGTAGTCTTGATACTGGACAATTCGTTGTTATCTTTGTAGGTGGACTTATCGGATTAATCATTATGCGATTTGCGGCAACTGCTTTCGTACAAATTTTAAAACGTAAACCAGGACTTGAAACTGCGGCATTCTTAATTGTAGGTTGGGTTGGTGTGAAACTAGCAGTTTATACGTTAGCACACCCTGCATTAAATGTAATTCCGCACTCATTCCCAGAATCTACACCATGGAAGCTTACATTCTGGATTGTATTAGTTGGAATCGCAGCTGGTGGTTGGTTCTTCTCAAAAGAAGTAGAAACAAAAGTAGAAAAGAATTTAGACGAAAAAGCGCTGTAATTACAGTGCTTTTTCTTTTTTCCTTGTCCCCTCTCAATGTCCAGAAAAAATTCTATTATACTATATTTTGTAAACGCTTTCTTAATATATGTATGTCCTTTTTGTGAAACATTGCACAAACTTATTGAAACTATAAAAGAATCCATGTACTTTATTCATATAAGGAGTATTTATAGATGATGTACTAAAGGAGCGTATTACTCATGCTAGAACAAGGATTAGATTATGTTGTCAAACTGGCTAAGAGCAAAAAACAAATGTTAGATACAAACCCGATGCAATATTTCATTCGTGCAGCACTTGCGGGTATTTATATCGGTTTTATTATTGTTCTATGCTTTAAATTAGGTAACTTTTTTCACATTGCAGATTCACCAGCAACTTATTTAGCTGCTTCTATGTTTTTCGGAATTGCTCTCGTACTTATTATATATGGTGGTGCTGAATTGTTTACTGGAAACACAATGTACTTCACTGTAGCAACATTAAGAAAAGAAACAACACTATCTGATACACTTCGTAACTGGTTTGCTTGTTATGCAGGCAATTTAGCTGGTGCTTTATTCTTTGCCTTACTATTTTACGCAACTGGCATTTTTGAAGCAATTGATCACGGTCATTTCATGAATAAAGTAGTAGAAGGAAAAATGAATACACCTACAATGCAACTATTCTTTAAAGCAATTTTATGTAACTGGCTTGTATGTCTTGCTTGTTTCTTACCTTCTCAAGTTAAAGGTGATACAGCAAAAATTATGATGATGATGATGCTCGTTTTCACATTCTTCTTATCTGGTTACGAGCATAGCATCGCAAACTTATCACTGTTTGCTTTATCTTTAGTTTCACCGCATCCTGAGACAATTTCTTTTGCAGGTGCTATTCATAACTTAATTCCAGTTACAATCGGTAACATTATTGGTGGGTCTGTATTTGTCGGTATGGTATACCATTACTTAACAAAGAAAGTACCTGACGTGAAACAAGAAGAAACTGAATTAGGAGCAGCTCAACAAGAAGAAATCATTCCGTTGCAAGCGCATATGAAACATTAAAAACTCCAAAGTTTTACTTTGGAGTTTTTAGCTCCCCACATATTTAACAACAAGATTAGGATTAATCTCTCCTTCTTCCTTTCCCTTATTCATTCTCTGTTTCATCTTATGCATACCGATGACATCATTCGTATGAAAGTGTATTTCATTTACATATAAACCCTCTTTACAAAAAGCTTCGACAAAATCTAATCCACTTTTTTCTCCCCATCCCATATTGAAATCAATGGAAAGAACATTCACCTCATAATCTCGTACCATTTGCAAAGCACATTCTACTGTAGTTGCGAGCACGTAACCGTACGGACAACTTCTTTGATCATCCATATATACATTCATTTTCTATCCCCTCTCTATTTTGCATACGTGACCAACATGTAACATATTGCCCCAAGACTAATAAAAGGACCAAACGGTATTTGAGTCCTCATTTTCATACGTTTTAATACGAGACCAGCTCCAAAGAAACAAAGACTAAAGCAAGATGCTAAAAATAAAACGATAAAAATCCCTTTCAGTCCCACTATAAATCCAAGTAACGAAAGTAATTTTATATCCCCTCCCCCAAGCCCTTCTGGATATATCTTTTGCATGCAGTATAACAAAATGAATATAACGCAACTACCAACTATACTATCTATCCAAGTGACTAACGGTATAAAAGCACATTCTAAAATGAGTAAACAAGCAAACCAAGCTAAAATACGATTTGGAATTAACATATATATGTAATCTGTAACTGAAATAATAAGAAGTAACGAAAAAAGTGATAAAACGATAATAAGCTCTCGTTCCACCCCAATCATATATACAGTAAGAAGGCATATCATTCCAGTTACAAGTTCAAATACTACGTACAAAATTGAAATTTTCCTCTTACAATTCGTACAACGCCCTCTTTGCATACAAAAAGAAATGATTGGAATCAATTCTTTTGGCTTTAGCACATACTTACAATAATGACAATATGAACGCGGGGTTATGATAGACTCCCCTAGCGGAACTCTCATCGCAATTACCATAAAAAAAGAACCAAACACCATCCCCGCTAACAATGCATATACATAAGTGAACATCCCTTCCTCTCCTTTCCAGAAGAACATAGCAAAAAAAGGAGAGAACTTCTACTTCATATTATCTCTATTCTATTAAAAAAGCAGGCCATTTTCTGGCCTGCTTTCCCCTATTTTATACGATGAAATATACTGCTTTTAATGGTCCATGTACTCCGACAACAAGATTCATTTCTATATCTGCCGAGTTACTAGGTCCTGTAATAAAGTTAATACAAGATGCCACTGTCTCGCCATTTTCTACACGCTTGTTCATATCCTCAACTGCTTGTGTAATACGAGGTACAAGTGTTTCACGTGGAATAATAGCAAAGTATACAGTCGGTAAAAAGTGTAAAGAACGGCCTTGGCCTTTATGACTTTGTACAACGATCGTACCAGATTCGGCTAAAGTATAATCACTAAATGCAATTCCAATATTCGTTCTTTCCGCGATACGCATATTCTCTTCTTTTTTCTCAGGATCCCATACGTTCACTTCAACATTTTGCTTTGGAAGTTCTTCTTTAAATAAAGAAGTCAATCCATAAGAATCAAAACGTTCATCTGCCGATAACATAATAGGTCCCCCGCCGTTTTCAACGATTACTTTTTGAATATCTTCACGTAAACGGTCATTTGTCGTTTCCACAACAGTTGTATGAATGTTTGTACATTGATTTTTAAATACTTCTAACAATTCTTCTTGTGAATAATTTTTTAACGTTTCTTTATTCACATTGTTTTTCCATACTGGACGTTTTACACCATCCGTTTTACGCGTGCGTCCAAGTTCTTTTGCAATATTTTCTAGAAAGGACTCACGGTTTTGAATTAATCCTGTCATTATTTGTCCCCGCCTTTCTTATGATCTTTATACCAATCACGGAATCGTTCTTTACTTGGAGCCGGGAATTCACGAATATCTGTCCAGTTTTTAAGTGGCCCAACACCTTTTGATACACGGTTACCAGATGTAAATGGACTCATTGCTGCTGGCGCCATCTTTGATCCCATTTTATATAAAGCTGCTGAAGATGCACCCATACTAAACATTTTCATTGCTAATTTTTCTGCAAGTGGAGCACGCCCTTCTTGCTCAACGATAACTTGACGATGTTTTAATAATAAATCATGCAATGGAATTTTTACTGGACAAGCTTCTGTACACGCTCCGCATAAACTAGAAGCATAAGGAAGCTCTTTGTAATCATCATATCCACCTAAAAGTGGTGTTAATACCGCCCCAATTGGTCCTGAGTATATAGAGCCGTATGAATGTCCACCAACATGTCGATATACAGGGCATACGTTCACACAAGCAGCACAACGAATACATTGCAAAACTTGACGGAATTCAGATCCGAGAATTTGAGAACGACCATTATCAACCACAACTAAGTGGAATTCTTCTGGGCCATCTACTTCCTCTTCTTGAATTGGTCCCGCTACCGTTACATAACTTGTTAACTTTTGACCTACTGCACTACGACATAGTAAACCAACTAAAACATCTAATTCTTCCATTGTCGGAACCATACGTTCCATACCCATAACCGCAATTTGTGTTTTTGGAATCGACATAACAAGGTCGGCATTACCTTCATTTGTTACTAAACAAAGAGAGCCAGTATTTGCAACAGCGAAGTTACAACCTGTCACACCAATTTCAGCATCCATAAATTTTTCACGAAGTTGTTTACGAACAAACTTTGTCATTTCGTATGGATCATCAGAATTTTCATAGCCAAGCTTTTCTTTAAATACGTCACGAATTTGCGTTCTATTTTTATGAAGAGCAGGCGCAATAATATGTGAAGGTGGATCGTTATCTACTTGCAGAATATACTCTCCTAGATCACTTTCTAACACTTCACAACCGATTTCTTCAAGCGCATGGTTCATACTAATTTCTTCTGTTACCATTGACTTTGATTTTACTACCTTTTTTGCCTGCTTCTTTTTTGCAACGTCTTGAATATACTTTGCTGCTTCCTCTTTCGTTTTCGCAAAGTACACATGTCCGCCTCTTTTGGATACATTTTCACTTAACTGCATTAAGTAATAATCAAGATTTTCTAACGTATGTTGACGAATTTCTTCACCGAGTTCACGCCATTCTTCCCAGTTTCCTAATTCATCTGCTGCTTTTAAACGATTCGTATATAAGCGTGTTTGTGCAGAAGATACTGCTCCGCGCATAAACGAATCTTGAATTCCATCGCCAACGCGATCATTAAATTTTTTCTCACTGATTTTCATAGACATAGCTTATGTTCCCCCTTCATGAGCGACTATTCAGTACCTCAGCAATATGCATTACTTTTATTTCTTTTCCTAAACGCTCAATACGTCCGCCAATGTTTAACAAACACCCACAATCTGCACCGATTAAATAATCAGCGCCTGTTTCCATTGCACTATCTACCTTTTCATCTACCATTTGCTCAGAAATTGGAGTCATCTTCACTGAAAACGTTCCCCCAAACCCGCAACAATTTTGCACATTTGGTAACTCTCTCACAGTTAACCCTTTTACATTTGATAATAAAATTCCTGGTGCCTCTGTTACTCCAAGCATACGTGTCATATGACATGATTTATGAATAGTAGCAATCCCTGGTAAACTTGCACCAACATCAGTAACCTTTAAAACGTCTACAATAAATTGTGTAAATTCATATGTTTTATCAGCAACTTTTTGTGCACGTTTAGCCCACTTCGGATCATCTTTAAAAACATGCGGATACTCATGAAACATTGTCGCACAAGAACCAGATGGCGTAACAATATATTCTGCATCTTCAAAAGTTTCAATCATATGTTTCATCGCTTCTTTTGCAGCTTCTACATGGCCGCTATTATAAGCAGGCTGACCGCAACAAACTTGTGCTTCTGGAAATTCAATTTCACAACCTAAACGCTCCAACACCTCAACTGTTGCTTTGCCGACATTTGTTTCAAACATATCGACTAAACAAGTAACAAATAAAGTAACTTTCATAATTATTACTCCCCCTTTTTACAACTCCACCAACAAACATATGGTCATCAGATGACTAAGGAGAGAAGAAATAGGCTCAACCATGGCCTATCCTCTCCCTCTTCTAAAGAAAACGCTTACTTAATCTCTCTCTATTTTATCAGAAAATTAGATTTTTAAAAGATTAAATTAAGAATTTATATCGTTGCTACCTGTGACAATATGTTCCACATTTGTTAAATGATCTAGCATTGCTTGCTGCGCTAATTCTACATCTTGCTTTAACACTGCATCATATATAACTTGATGCTCTTCTATAAGTCGTTCTGATGTTGTTTGTTCACCATATAAAATAATGCGTCTTGATTCACCAATCGTTTCAGCAATCATCTCTGAAACATGATTCATGAGTTCAAGCAAAATGTTGTTATGCGAAGACTCCGCAATTCCCATATGGAACTGAAAATCTGCTTTTTCGCCAGCCTTTTCATCTCCAATGCTCTTTGCCATTTCATCTAACCAATGCTTCATATTTTGCAAATTATCTTCCGTACGTTTTGCCGCAGCTGCTCGAACTGCCCCCACTTCAAGCACCTTTCGTACTTCTAATAAATTCAAAATATCTTCTTTCTTCATCAATAATCTATTGTTTAATGATTTTGTTAATGAAGAAGAATCAAAATTCTTCACATATGTACCTTCTCCTTGTTTCATCTCAATTAAGCCCATCGCTCTTAGCGCACTTAGCGCTTCACGAACAGCAGATCTGCCAACTTGAAACTGCTCAGCTAATTGATGTACAGGAAGTAGTTTGTCACCAGGTTTTAACGTACCATTTTTAATCATTGTTAAAATAGCTTCAGATACTTCTTCGTAAATTTTTTTCGGTTTAATAGATTTGTACTCCAGTTAAATCACCTCAGTATCTTCCAAACAACAATTGAAACGATTTATAAGAACTTTGCATCATAACCATTTTAGAACGAATTGGTAAGAAGTACAAATGTTTTGTTCATAAAATCGTCAAAATTTCGATATTTATTACATATTAATTAATACTTTTACGTATAACTGTTTTCTAAAGAAGAGCATGCCCTAAAAATTAGAACATGCTCTCCTCATCCTGTACTTTCAATTTAATACTAACCGTCGTGCCGTTCCCTTTTTCACTTTCAATTCGCCACTGTCCTTCATGTATATGAACAATTTGTCTTACAATTGCCAGGCCTAAACCTGTTCCACCATGTTGACGACTTCTCGCTTTATCAACTCTGTAAAAACGTTCACCAAGGTTTTCTAAATGCTCCGTATCAATACCGATTCCTGTATCTTTTATGTTCAATTCACAGTAATCATCTATCTGCCTAAGCGTTATCATAATATCCCCGTTTTGATTTGTATACCGTATCGCATTATCTAACACGTTATGAAGCACTTGTTGCATACGATCCTCATCAATCATTACAATGATTTCTGGATTTAAATTTGTTGAAATACGAATTTTCTTTTCTATAAACTTAATCTCATACGTATCTAACACATCTTCAATTAGTTGTGAAAAAACGATAGGTTGTTTCTTTAAAGGGAAATGTTCCCCTTCTAGTTGTGCTAAATCTAATAAATCATGAACGAGACGCTGCATACGATCTGCTTCTTTATGAATGAGCTGTGTTACTTTTTCCTGCTGCGGTCCCTTCGCTACACCATCTAAAATAGCCTCGCTATACCCTTTTATATAACTAAGCGGTGTTCTTAGTTCATGCGAAACGTTAGCTAAAAACTCCTTACGCTTTACGTCTTCTGTCTCTAAAGAATTTGCCATCTTATTAAATGCTTTTCCTAATCGTCCAATTTCATCTTCAGAAGAAATTGTAATTCGTTCTGAGAAATCTCCCGTAGCCAAATGATTGGCAACTCGTTCCATTTGCGAAAGTGGTTTCGTAATAGCAATAATAATTTTTCTACCAACCCATATTGTCAGTAAAGTTATAGCAAGTGCTAACGGTGCTAAAATAAGACCCATATCATATATTAAGTCTTTTATACTTTTTAAAGGAATATAAGAATATACAATACCAACTAATTTTTTATTTTCTAAAACAGGGATGACAACCCCCATAATATTACGGTCAAAATGTTCCTCGTATCCTATCTTTGTCACAGTTTTTCCATCTAATAATGCTTGCCTGTCCCCTTCACTTATAAGAGAATGATGGTGCACATCAAATGGTAAACATGCACTTAAATCACGTGGGTTCGATACGAAAAGAACGTCTGAACTAGATATTTGATCAAATGCTCTTACTTTCTCTTCAAAAATTGATATTCCTTCGCGCTTATCATATTGCGCAGCAAGACGCTTCCCTTCCATTACTAATGAATCTTTTAAATTATCAACGTATAGTTTTTCATACGAATATAAAGATACAAAATAAAGAAAGGAAACTGTTACAAATACTGCACATACTACTGTCAGCCAAAGCTTCTGTACCATCGTAAACATACGTTACACCTCAAATTTATAGCCTACACCCCAAACAGTTTGAATGTAGTTTCCACTTTCTCCAAGCTTCAAACGCATCGTTTTCACGTGCGTATCTACTGTTCTTGTACTTCCGGCATAATCATATCCCCATACCTTTTCCAGCAATTGTTCCCGGCTAAATACTTGTCCTGTATGTTGGCAAAGAAAATAGAGTAAATCAAACTCTTTTACTGTAAGAGAAATCGTCTCACCATCCACCTCAATCTTCCTACTTTTTTCATTAATAAGGATCGGGCCAAACTGAATCTCCTCTTGTTGCTCTTGCTTTGTATAACGTCTTAACACAGCTTCCATACGAGCAATTAATTCACCAGGACTAAATGGCTTTACAATATAATCATCTGCTCCCATACGTAAGCCGTTCACCCTATTCCACTCTTCACCTTTTGCTGTTAAAAATATTATTGGTACATCTGACGTTTTTCTAATTTCTTTACAAACTGAAAGTCCATCCATCTCTGGCATCATAATATCTAGTACAACGAAATCATAATGATTTGTCTCTAATTTTTTTAGAGCTTCTTTTCCATTTTCAGCTTCTTCCCACTCGTATCCGAAATTATCTAAGTACATTCCAACAAGTTGCCTCATATCACTTTCATCATCTACAACTAGCACCCTATATTTACTCATTGTCCTTCCCTTCTCTCTCTATGAGTTGAAACGGTCCTTTTCCGACTTTAATTGTTTGTTTTATTTTCAAATTCTTCATATCCATGACGCAAACTTCATCACTATCATAGCTTGCTACGTACCCTTCTGCTCCGCTCTTCAAAAATGCAAATGGGTTTGATCCTACTTCTACAGAAGCCACCTCTTTATACGTGCTAACATCAAACTTTCTAAGCGTATTCGAACCGTGACTTAATGCATATACGTACTTATGATCCTTCGTAATATTCACAGGCATAAACGGAGCGTGTAAAGAACGTACCATTTCTCCGCTCTGCAAAGAATACACTAATACTTTCTCATTTACCTGATTTCCATCACCATGTCCGCCAATCCATATTTCTTTCCCATCTGGACTAATTGTCGCCCCCGTTGACGCTGGTGGAATCATAAAGGTTTGTATCACTTCTTTTTTCTTTGTATCAATTGTCGTTAGCTTCGTATCATAAAAGTTTAATACAGATAACTGGTTATGGTACTCTACCATCGTTATTGGCCCTTTTCCGGTTGACACACTTCCTGTCTCTTTACCTTTTATCGTAAAGAACCTTACCTTTTGGGCATTTTGATCGGCAGCAAATAATTGTTTTTTATCTTCGGATACGATTACATTTACAATACCTTTTCCAGTTTTATATTTCTCCACTTGTCTTCCTTCGACTAGTGAATATACATACATGTACTCTAACTGCTTACCATATACAAGTATGTCTTCACCATTTGGAAGTAGTAGGGTTCCTGCCATCGGCTCGTTAAGTTCCCATGTCGTAATTAACTTTTTAGTTTGCTTATCGACAAAACTAATACTGCCTTCTTTTATATTCGTTGTTATAATAACACTTTTATCTTTAGCAATCGGTGTATACGAGCTTCCTTGACACCCTACTAATAGAAATACAAAACAGAGAAGAAAAACAGACTTTCTCAAAAGATTCCCTCCATCTTCGGATGATTTCGTTATAATTGTAAAATAACAAATAAATGTGTGGAAAGTGTGAAATTTCCCTTTCCTACTTCATTTACATATATAATGTACAACAAATAGAATTTGAGGTGTGCCAATTATGCTTTTTCCTGATTTAGCAAATAAAATTGTACGAGAAGTACGCAGACTAATTAAAGAAAATATTATTATCATTAATATACAAGGCGTTATTATCGCAAGTACAGATATAGAAAGAATCGGTCAATTTCATGAAGGCGCACTCCGCTGTGCGAAACAAAAGAAAACTGTCATTATTACAAAAGAAGATGAACGACGTTTGCATGGCGTAAAAGCGGGTATGAATCTCCCTTTACTATTCCATGACGAAGTAATTGGTGTCATTGGAATTACAGGCGAACCTGAAAACATTTCCCAATACGGAGAAATATTACGTAAAATGACCGAACTACTCATTCACGAAAACTACTTTTTAGAACAGCTAGAACTTGAACACCGTTCTTATGAAGCATTTGTCTTTGATTGGCTCCAAAATACAGACTGGTCTCCAAGCTTTCTCGATCGTGCCAAAACACTTGGTATTGATTTATATAAGAAGAAACAACTTATTTTGTTCTCTATCGATCAAAATGACACGATGCTTCAGCGTAAGATTTGGCAACACGTACGCAATCTATTAACAAAGGAGCATCTATTTGTTCGCTGGGGAAATGATCGATTCATTTTATTTACAGCCACGAACTCCAAAGAGCAAACATATCAATTTTTAAAACGATTAAAACAAGACTGTGAAACTTTGTTTTCTATTCCTTTATATATCGGGATTGGCCAATCCGTTACACCAAGCAATATGAACTTATCATACGAACAAGCATTACAAGCTCTTTCCGTATCACTTGAAACGAAAAACATTGTATTTAATGAAGATTTACGTTTAGAAATGTGCTTACAAGATATTTCTGCGGAAACGCGGGAACAATTTCTAAAGCGCACCATCGAAAACTTATTATCATCGCCTGAACTTATGCACACTTTACGTTTATTTATTGATTATAACCAATCCTATAAACAAACAGCGGAGCAATTACATATACACATTAACACATTGCATTATAGACTTAAAAAAATTGAGGAGTATACAGGACTTGATCCGAAACAATTCAAGGACTTAAATATTTTATATTTCTCGCTCCTCTTATTAGATAATCAAACAAAAAAGAATGATAAAATAGATTAATCTTTAGATGATTATACATAGAAAGAATCCCCCGACTTTTTTAT
The DNA here is from genome assembly GCF_038005585.1 of Bacillus sp. FSL W8-0519. Taxonomy (NCBI): domain Bacteria; kingdom Bacillati; phylum Bacillota; class Bacilli; order Caryophanales; family Bacillaceae; genus Bacillus; species Bacillus sp. FSL W8-0519. Next base: position 1,340,687 of record NZ_JBBOTL010000001.1, on the reverse strand, counting down.
CATTATAATGAAAGCACTGTGACAACGTTTTTTATTATGACTCATTACGTTAACAGTTTGAGGGGGATTTCCAATGTTAGAAAAACAAATTATTGATTCATTCGTATCCATTGTTGGCGAAGATAATGTAGATACATCCAATATGGGGCGTTTAACGTATAGTTATGATGCCACTCCAAACTTCCAAGCAATGCCTGATGCAGTCATTGCTCCTCGTAATACAAATGAAGTAGCTGAAGTATTAAAAGTATGTAACACTCACAAAATCCCTGTATATGTTCGTGGGTCTGGAACAAATCTTTGCGCAGGGACATGTCCACTTGAAGGCGGTATCGTCCTTATCTTCCGCCATATGAATAACATTTTAGAAATTGATGAAGAAAATTTAACAATTACTGTACAAGCTGGTGTTATTACGCTTGATATTATTAAAGCAGTAGAAGAAAAAGGTTTATTTTATCCACCAGATCCAAGCTCAATGAAAATTTCTACAATTGGCGGTAACATTAATGAAAACTCGGGTGGATTACGTGGATTAAAATATGGCGTAACACGTGATTATGTGATGGGGCTTGAACTTGTCTTACCAAATGGTGATATGATTCGCACTGGTGGTAAATTAGCAAAAGATGTAGCTGGTTACGATTTAACTCGTTTATTTATCGGTTCTGAAGGAACACTTGGCGTCGTAACAGAAGCAATATTAAAACTTGTTCCTATGCCTGAAACGAAGAAAACGATGCTTGCACTATATGAAGATATTAATGAAGCTGCACGTGCTGTTTCTTCTATTATTGCAAATAAAATCATTCCAGCGACACTTGAGTTTTTAGACCAGCCGACAATTGAAGTAGTAGAAGAGTTTGCTCAAATCGGTTTACCAACTGACGTAAAAGCAATTTTATTAATTGAACAAGACGGTCCACCTGAAGTTGTTAATCGAGATATTGAAAAAATGGCTAACGTTTGTCGTTCCATGAATGCAGTTGATGTTCGCGTCGCAAAAGATGAAGCGGAAGCAGATGCGCTTCGAACAGCTCGCCGTAGTGCACTGTCAGCACTGGCAAGATTAAAACCTACTACAATATTAGAAGATGCAACGGTACCACGCTCACAGATTGCTCCGATGGTTGAAGCTATTAATGCCATTGCCAAAAAATATAATATTCCTATTTGTACGTTTGGCCATGCTGGCGATGGCAACCTACACCCAACTTGTATGACAGATGCTCGCAACGAAGAAGAAATGCACCGAGCTGAACAAGCTTTTGCTGAAATATTTGCGAAAGCAATTGAACTTGGTGGCACGATTACTGGTGAACATGGTGTTGGTGCGATGAAGGCTCCGTATTTAGAAATGAAGTTAGGTAAAGAAGGTATTGCTGCTATGCAAGGAATTAAACAAGCCTTCGATCCAAATAACATTATGAATCCAGGAAAGATGTTCGCGAAGGACACTCGTAAAAGAGTGGTGGTTGAGCGATGACAACATTAAATAAAGAAAACATTCAAAAGGAATTTAAAGAACGATTAAGTGAAGATGAACTACTAAACTGTATGCGATGCGGTTTCTGCTTACCAACTTGCCCTACTTACATTCAATCTGGATATAAAGAATCACATTCCCCGCGTGGACGTATCGCATTAATGAAAGCGGTCGTTGACGGCTTAATTGAGCCAGATGAAGATGTTGAAAACACATTAAATGTTTGCCTCGGCTGCCGTGCTTGTGAACCTGTTTGTCCATCTGGTGTGAATTATGGACATTTATTAGAAGAAGCTCGTGATATTATAAATCAAAACAAAAAGTTTTCAATGCCAGTGAGAGCTGTTCGTAAAGTCGTTTTTGAAGGACTTTTCCCGCATCAAAATCGAATGAGAACATTAACAGGATTAATCGGATTTTACCAACGTTCCGGTTTACAAACGCTAACACATAAAACAGGGATTATGAAGTTATTCCCTGAAACACTTGCAACAATGGATCTCGTTTTGCCTAAGGTCCCTAAAATGAAAGCAATGAAAGATCGCCCTGAATTTTTACCTGCTGAAAGTACGAAGAAGAAACAAGTTGCATTCTTCACAGGTTGTTTAATGGATACAATGTTTTTAGAAACAAATAACGCAACGATGAAACTGCTTCAGTTAGCTGGTTGTGATATCGTTATTCCGAAAACACAAAGTTGCTGCGGGGCATTACATGGACATGCTGGTGAGAAAAATGGGGCAAAAGAATTAGCAAAACGCAATATAAAAGCATTCGAAGATTTAAACATCGACTATATTATTACGAATGCTGGTGGTTGCGGAGCTTACCTCGTAGACTACGATTACTTGTTAAAAGATGATCCACAGTGGGCTGAACGTGCAAAGCAGTTCGTTTCTAAAATTAAAGATATTACTGCTATTCTAGTAGAACTAGATTTCCATAAACGTAATGACTTACGAGTCACGCCGCAAGTTATTACGTATCAAGACTCTTGTCACTTACGCAATGTTATGCGAACATCTTCAGAACCTCGTATGTTACTAGAAGCAATTCAAGGCGCAACATACCGTGAAATGAAAGATGCGGATCGCTGCTGTGGTTCTGCTGGTATTTATAACATTGTTCATTCAGAACTATCTATGGAATTTCTAGATTACAAAATGGACCGTGTGCATGAAACAGAAGCAGCAACCATTGTTACTGCAAATCCAGGTTGTTTATTACAAATGAAATTAGGCATTGAACGAGAAGGTCTTTCTCATAAAATGAGAGGAATTCACATCGTTGATTTATTATTAGAAGCAATTGAAACCAACTCGTAATAACTCGTAACATACGTAATAATAGGAAAACGGCTATCTCCTTCGTCTATGTAAAGAGATAGCCGCTTTTTTGTCCGCTACAACATTAAAAATATGTTACTTTATTATAAAAAAGAACAACAGAAACATTACAGTTTTGTAAAAATCAATCCAGTATATTCCTCAAAAAAACGCTCAAACCATTGATACAATAGGATTCTTCATTTTCAATATAGGTACATTTATCCAAAAAACGCGTCTTATAACCAAGTATAAAAATGCTGAAAATTCCTTTTATACTCTATGTTTCTCTTATTTTTCCCCTTTTCCCCTCTTAGGATAAATTAGGTAAATTTTAAGTCTATGAATTTTTTTCCATCTTTTTTCTCACAAAATCTATGCTACGATGAATTTGTCAGTCAGACAGGCTGTCAAAAACAAATCGTGTGAAAACAAATTAAAACTTTATATAGGGGGACACACATCATGAAAAAGCGTGTTTTATTATCTGTAGCTGCTGCAACAGCTCTTACTTTAGGAGTATCTTCTCTAGATGCACAAGCTGCAACAGTACAACCATCTAACATAAAGGTTCAAAATATTCAGCATTCAAAAGTGATGATGAAGCAAATGAGCCAACAAGAATTACAAGCATTCTTACAATCTATGGGCGTTGAGTCATTAGCACAATGGCAACAAGGAAACTTCCAACCAAATTGCATTATTCCTGGTCAACAACCTACTGAAAATGTTGTAACTGAGCAACCGACAGCTAAGCCAGAAACTCAAAAGCCTGCTGAGCAAAAACCTGCCGAGCAAAAGCCTGCTGAAGAAGTTCAAAAACCAGAAGCTCAAAAGCCTGCTGAAAACAATAATACGCAAAAACCGGCTGAACAAAAACCAGCTGAGCAAAAGCCTGCTGAAGAAGCAAAATCTTTAAGCGAGTTCGAACAACGTGTTGTTGAATTAACAAACGCTGAGCGTGCAAAACAAGGTTTACCAGCTTTAAAAATCGACACTGAATTAAGCAAAGTAGCACGCATTAAATCTGAAGATATGCAAAAAAATAACTACTTTGATCATAACAGCCCTACATACGGGTCTCCGTTTGACATGATGAAGAAATTTGGTATTTCTTATACATCTGCAGGTGAAAACATCGCCCAAGGCCAACGTACACCTGAAGAAGTAGTACAAGCTTGGATGAACAGTGCTGGACACCGTGCAAACATCTTAAATAATGGATTCACTCACATCGGTGTTGGCTATGTAGAAAGCGGCAACTACTGGACACAACAATTTATTACGAAGTAAATAGATTAAAAGAGTCTTCTCATAATGAGAAGACTCTTTTTTACGTTTCATAACTTTCTATTATGTATGAGTATAAAGCGTAGAACATAAACAAAATAGAACCACCACTTATTACGCTAAGTAACACATAAAATCCCCATTTCAAGTTCAAAAACAATGAAAACAATATACTACATGCCATCACTTGAAAAATCCGTCTACTCACTAAACGGATCTTTTTTAATTTGATTGGGTCTTTTTCCGTACTCTGAACTTTTTTAAACGCCTTACTAAGCATAAAAAGAAACATACTAATCCCTATTGTTAGTCCTGTTTGAAAGGATATCATGCTTCCAAAATTAATAAAGAGAATGAGCATATGGATAAACAACATAAATAAAGTAATCGTCTTTAGAAATCCACTTATAATGACATGCTCGTCTTCATTAAACTTATATATATTATGTGAAATAATATACATCAATCCATGTAAGAAAATAATAAGACAAGGAATAAGTGCTATAACAACTTGTTTACTCATAAACTCGTTTGGCCGACCATTTACATCCCAATGTACCGCCAAATGCTCTTGTAAATATGGATAGAGACATAGAGTAACTAAAAGACAAGCGAAAAATATTCCTAGTATATATTTATATTTGATCAAGTGATTCTCACCCCTCTTTTCTCTTAACGGCTTCGCTTCTTTTAGAGAAATTCCTGCAAAAATCTACTTTTCTCAACTTTAAACTTACACTTTACGCATTTACTCTTTGAAATTCTTTCATTGTGTCATTTAATTTTGTAGGAAATGGTACATCCACTTCAATCTCTTCTTTCGTAATTGGATGTAAAAAGTTTATCTTCATCGCATGTAACGCTTGCCTAGACATATATTTCGTTCCTCCACCATATAAAACATCCCCAACTAACGGATTACCATTATAGCTCATATGAACACGAATTTGATGGGTTCTACCAGTTTCTAATTGTAACGTTACAAGCGTAACATTTTGTTTTCTAAAATACTTCTCTACTTTATAATAGGTAATTGCTTGATCTCCCTTTGGAGAAACACGTCGTCTCGTCGCATGATGGCGATCTCTTCCGATAGCCGCGTCAATCGTTCCTTGCTTTTTTTTCACTTTGCCTTCTACAAGAGCTGCATATGTTCTTTTAATTTTTCGTTCCATTAATAAACGATCCATAATTGCACCAGCAATTCTATGTTTGGCAAACACGACACCACCTGTCGTATCTTTATCTAACCGATGAATATGACGAACCTTCGTCTCTAAACCTTGCATTTGAAAATGAAAGGCAACAAGATTTGCAAGTGTTCCCATCCCGCCTTTTTCAGAAGGATGCGTATCCATCTTCTCAGGCTTATTTACAATGAGTACATGATCGTCTTCATATACTACATGTAATTCACCATATTCAGGCTCTACATCGTATTCTTCCTCCATAAACATATGAACTTGCAACTTATCGCCTTCTTTTAAAAGCTCATTCCATCTTCTTTGTTCTCCATTAACGGTAACACCTTTTTCCATACGAAGCTGATGTAACAACTTTTTCGGTATTTCCCATTCTATTTTTAATAACGACTCAATGCTTATACCATTCCATTTCGCTGGCACAGTCATTTCGCACCATTCGCCCTTCTTCTTCGTTTCCATACTGTATCACCTTATTTCTATTGATTCTCTCATTGTAACGGAAAATACAATTTGATGCACCGTCAAAAATAGAGGACAGTCTTATAATAGACTGCCCCTCATGCTCTACGCCTTCTCATTTCCTGCAACACTTCTTCCGCTTTTTGTTCATATGATAAATCTTTAAAGAAATCCGCCAACCTCTTATAATCGTTATACGTATCTAATAAGTCATCCATCTTTTCTACTTTCATCACTTGTTGTTTTTGCTTCATTTTTACCGGATAACGATAGCCCGATACTTCTTGTATTTTGTAATACTCATCCTCTACTTGAATGACCTTTACAAGTTCCTCTTCTTCCGCATCCATCGTATACCCATCAAAATCTCTAAGCAATTCATAAATAATATGAGTCCATTCATCTTTTGGATAAAATCCTTTTTCTAACCGATAACCGACAATGCGATACATATGCCCATCGTTTTCTGCAAACTGTACTGTATCATTTAGCTTAAATTTAAAATAACGAAACATTGCCTTCACCTACTTATATGTAATGTTCTTATCACATACTATTTGCAAAATGTAGGTCTTGCTATTCATAAAAAAATACTCATCTATAAGATGAGTATTTTTTACGATGATTTTTCTTTTTTCTTTCGAAATGGTAACCACCAGTTCCAGTCTCCAAACAATTTCATTAAACTTGGTACGAGCATAAGACGAATAATTGTTGCATCAAGAAATATCGCTAATGCAACGCCAAGCCCCATTTGTCGTACTGGTAAAATATCAGTAAAAGCAAACGCACCAGTTACAACAATCATAATTAATGCAGCTGATGTAATAATTCTACTTGTTGAAACAAGTCCTTCTAACGTCGCCTGATCGTTATCCCCTGTTTCTTCATACAGTTCATGAATACGCGAAATAAGAAAGACTTCATAATCCATGCTAAGCCCAAAGACGAGGCCGAAAATGAAGATTGGTAAAACAAATAGAACTGGACTTGCTTCTAAACCAAAATGACCACCTTCGAATAACCAAACAACAATTCCAATTGTTGCGCTTAAACTAAGTATATTCATAATAATCGCCTTAATTGGAATGAGTATAGATCGAAATGCAAATAATAATATAACAAAAGTCGATCCAAATATAACAGACATACCAATTGCAACTTTATCTTTAATTTCATCTTCTAACTCTTGTTGGAACGTCGTCATTCCGCCTAGATAATATGTAACGTTCGTTTCTTTATAATTTTGTTTAAAATCACGCACCCACTGTTTCGCAATTTCTGTACGTGGTTTTGTATGTAAAAAGACTTCGATTGTTGTCTTATTTCCTTTCGTATACGATTCAAATACCGGAGCTATTTTAGCAGCTTCTGGCGACTGTAACATCCCCGCAACTTGCTCTGATTTCATTCCATTTAAACTGTCGTATAAACTTCTTACTTCATATACTTTCTTATCATCTTTTAACTTTTGAACGACTTCTTCTACCTTTTGTAAACTTTCTTTTTCTTTCATATCTTTTTTCGTCTCTACCACTAACGTAACATCAGCATGTGTTTTTGCAGTTTTATTAAATGCCTCTTCGTACTTCTCATATGCAATTCTTGTATCACTTTGTTTAGGTAAAGCTTCTACGTCAGGGAACTGTAAATTAGCTGTACGTAATGGTAATAAACAAATTACAATAAATGTTGTAACAACAATAATCATCGCAATTGGATGTTTCATTACAAATTGTGCAAATGTACGCCATGCCTTTGCCGGCGTATGTGCTACTTGATTCTTTTTTAATATTCGTTTACCAATTAATGATAATAACGCTGGAAGAAGTGTGAGCGAGAATACAATACTCATAATCACAACAATCATTCCACTAATTGCGACAGACTGAATATAATCGATTTTAAAGAAAAACAAACCGGATAGGCCAACGAATACACATAATCCTGAAAATATGATTGCCCGCCCTGCTGTCTGATATGTAATTGCTATTGCTTCTTTTACCGTTCGCTTTGCAACTTCCTCTCGAAAACGATTTACAAATAATAGCGCAAAATCAATAGATAGCGCAAGTCCGATCATCGGTGCAACATTTAGCACAAAGATAGATAGTTCCTTATCACTACCTATAAAATATAATATGCCCATCGTACTAATAACACTAAGTGCCCCATTTACAATTGGTAAAATAGATGCCAAAAGGCTACCGAATGAAAATAGTAATACGAGAAATGCAATTGGTAACCCAATCATCTCTGCCACTTTTAAATCATTTTGCGTTCTTTCATTAATCTCTTTATTAATTTTCGGAAACCCTGTAGGTGTTACTTTTAATGCTGTATTACTTTCCTTTTCAATTTTATCAGCAAATTGTAATGTCTTTTCCATTCGTTCTTTATTTGTTTTCCCGGAAAATAAAATTGTCGCATAGCCGATATCATCTTGTAACATTTCTTTATTTTGCACTGGATGATGGAAAGATTCATATGTCTCTTTCTCTTGAACATTCTTTACAATTTCCTCTAACTGCTTTTTAAATTCCTCATGTGAAACACCTTTATTTTTTTCAAAAACGAGTAGGAGCGTATCTTGAGACCTCTTAAAATCTTTATCTAAAATTTCTTTCGTTTTTTGATAGTCTCCTTCTGTTTGGAAACCGTCACCACCTAATACTCCCGGTAGCTTTGGAGCGAAAATACCGAGCGCTATCGCAACCAATAGTAATGCTACTATTACTGTATAACGGAACTGATACAAAAAAGCTCCTAATTTTCCCCACTTATCTAATTTATGTACATTTGTTTTCACACATTTTCACCTACTTTACATCATTCAATTGTTACTTATAATGTATCACATCTTCATGCAAACAAAAAACGTCTGGAAACACTATAATGATAGTTTTTCCAGACGTTTTTTTATCTCTCTTTATTAAGTCCCAATCTCTCGGTAAGTAAACGATGGCAATAAATCGCCATAATTAACAAAATACCACCTACACAATAACCTGCTAAAATATCAGTTGGATAATGTACATTTAAAATAACTCTACTTAATCCAATCGATACGATTACTATTCCCATGAAAAGCGTTATCACATATTTTCCGGTCACACTCTTCAAATTTGCTGCAATAATATAAGCAAGAAACCCGAATGTCATAATAGATAACATTGCATGCCCACTAGGAAAACTATATCCAAGCGCATCAAATGCTTCATTTAACGACGGACGATCTCTTTTCATAATTTCTTTTATCCCTTTATTCACAAGATGTGTTGTTAAAATGCCCATTGGATATACAATCATCGCAGCATAATAACGTTTTCTCCAAAAAACAAGTAAACTTATAATAAGCACAGTTACAATTCCAATGGCAGAACCTAATTTTGTATAGTGTGAGAAAAATGTAAGCGAACTTTCTGTTTGTAACCCTTTTACTACCCCTCGGACATATGTATCCATCACTGTAACGCCGCCAGCATGTACTCGCCAAGCAACAATGCCAAATACAGCAAATAATAAACCGATACACATTACCTCATATTGATGCAACTTCTTCAAACGATTTCCTCCTACTATGAAAAAATGCGATTTCTACTGTAGAAACCGCATTTTCTTACTTATTTACCTTTTGTTTTTAACTCTGTCCAGTAACGGTCGTAGTCTTTTAGCTTATCGTCTACATCAACAAGCCATTCTGTACGATCTAATTCTTCTTTCGTTAAGAAGATCATGTGGTTATCACGATATTCTTTACTATGAAGAGGGTGAGCTTTTTCATTTGGATTACTGTATCCAATTGACTCGTAGTTTTTCACACTTACTTTTTCATCTAATAAGTAGTTCATAAACTTCTCTGCAAGCTCTTTGTTTTTTGCACCTTTTGGAATTGCTAACGTATCAGCCCAAATTGTGCCGCCTTCTTTTGGTACAACGTACTCTACATCTTTATTATCTTTTGCGATAAATGCTGCATCCCCAGACCAAACTGTTCCGATCCAAGCATCTTCTGTAATGAATTTTTGTTTAATATTATCTGTATCAAATGCTAATAAGTTTGGAAGTAGCTTCTGTAAATCAGTTGCTGCTGTCTTTAACTGTGCATCGTCTTTCGTGCTGTTTGAGAATCCATGCTTCTTAAGACCCATTCCTAACACTTCACGAGAATCATTTAATAAAGTTACATGCCCTTTATATTTCTCATTCCATAAGTCAGCCCAGCTTGTAGGTGCTTCCTTCACATACTTTTTATTGTATGCAATACCTGTTACGCCCCAAGTATATACTAAAGAATATTTATTCTCTGGATCAAACGCAGGTGTTTTGAAATTAGAAACCATGTTTTCGATATTTGGGATATTCTTTTTATCTAACGGCGCTAATAAATCCATTTTCGCCATCGTTTTAACCATATAATCCGACGGCTGAATTAAATCATACTTCGCGCCACCTGCTTGTAATTTCGCAAGCATTTCTTCATTACTTGCATACTTATCATAGTTAATTTTCACGTTATATTTCTTTTCAAAATCTCTTAGCACTTGCTCATCAAAATTGTCAGCCCAGCTATAAATGTTTAACTCTTCTTTTTTTTCACCACAACCAGCAAGTACACCAGCAACAAGGCTAAAGCTAATTGCTGCGCCGGCTAATCTTTTCATTAATTTCATCGGTTTTATTACCTCCTCGTACTTTCTATATCGTTCGTATTATAAAGGAAGGTGTCCTCCAGAGTTTTCTTCACCATCTGCACCTTTGTTACGGAAGATTTCAGATAGAACCATTAATCCTACGATAGCCACAATTAAAATTGTAGAAAGTGCATTAATTTCTGGTGATACTCCGCGCTTAACCATACTGTAAATGTATAATGGCAATGTTGTTGATCCTGGTCCTGATACGAAAAAACTAATTACAAAATCATCAATTGATAATGTGAATGTTAATAATGCAGCCGAAATAACTCCAGGTGCAATCGCTGGGAACGTTACAAAACGAAACGTTTGCCACGGCGTTGCTCCTAAATCATTCGCAGCCTCTTCTAAATCACGTCCCATACCAGAAAGACGTGCTGCTAAAATAACGACAACAAATGAAATACTAAATGTAATGTGTGCAATAATAATTGTTGTTTTACCAAGTTCCATACCTAATTGACTAAATAAAATAAGTAAAGATAATCCCATTAAAATATCAGGAATTAAAATTGGTAAATACACAAGACCATTAATAGCACCTTCATAACGATATTTATAACGATGTAATGCAATTGCGAAAATCACACCAAGAACAGTCGTTACAATCGTCGTTACGACCGCAATCGTCATACTATTTACAAACGCATCAATAACATCTTGTTTTTGAAATAAATCTGTATACCAATGGAATGTGAATCCTTCCCATTCCGCATTAATGCGAGAATCATTGAAGGAATACACCATTAAAACCATCATTGGAAAATACAAGAACAATAAAATTAACCAAGAATAAGAAACTAAAAACTTCTTCATCTTTGCCTATTCCCCTCCGTTCCCATCATATTTATATACTTTCGTTGCACGATAATATAAGTAAATTAACAGAACAGAGAATAGAACAACAATCATAGATAACGCAGATCCAAACGGCCAATCACGCGCTCCTAAGAATTGATTTTGAATTACGTTTCCGATTAATGCTACTTTCGATCCACCCATAACGTCTGATACAACAAACATTCCGATAGAAGAAACAAACACTAAAATAGAACCGGTAGCAATCCCTGACATCGTCATTGGTACTGTAACATTCCAAAATGCTTTTACTGGTGTTGCTCCTAAATCATAAGCTGCTTCTAGCTTACGCTTATCAAGCTGCTCAATCGCTGCATACACTGGTAAAATCATAAATGGTAATAAAGAATATACCATCCCAAGTATTACAGAAGGTGTATTATATAATAAATTTAAAGGCTCACTAATAATACCTAGCTTCAATAGCAATGTGTTTACAAGACCTTGTGAACGTAAAATAACAATCCATGCGTAAGAACGAACAAGGAAGTTAATCCAAAACGGGATCGTTGCCAATAATAAAAGAATGGAACGATATTTACGATCAACAATTGTAATTGTATATGCAAATGGATAACCGATCAGTAAACATATTACTGTCGTGATAACCGCAATTTTCACTGTTTCCCATAACGTCCCCATATATAATGGGTCAAATACACGTGCTATGTTCTCTAATGTAAATTGCATTTCCACTGTCCCATATGCTCCGCGCTGCATGAAGGCAAATGCCAATACAAACAGAAGGGGAATTAGGAAGAATATTAACAGCCACGCGACTGTAGGTAGTGCGAGTAATTTCCCTTTTTTCAATTTAAGGTCACCTCGTCCTCTTGCTCCCAGCCTACGTATACATTATCTCCAATGCTCCACTGCGCTGCTTCTTCAGCAGTTTGATATGCCATTAGTAATTCTGATGTTTTCTCATCACGTACATAAAGCTTTTCCATATTTCCAACAAACTCAATGTCTTCAATATGTCCAAGGTGGTATTCTTTTAAAATCTGCTCTTCAACCGAACGCACTTTTACATTTTCAGGGCGAATTGCTACATAGCCTTCCCCGTTTTTCACAATATTATTTTCACCGATAAATGTCGCAACGAACAACGTTTTCGGCTTATTATAAATTTCTTTCGGCGTTCCAATTTGTTCAATATGGCCTTTATTCATAACAACGATACGATCACTCATGCTCATCGCTTCTTCTTGGTCGTGCGTTACGTATATGAACGTAATTCCTAAATTACGTTGTAAGTTTTTCAATTCACGTTGCAAGTCTTTTCTTAACTTAAAGTCTAATGCTCCAAGTGGCTCGTCTAGTAATAATACACGCGGGTTATTTACAATCGCTCTCGCAATTGCTACACGCTGCTGCTGTCCACCAGAAAGCTTTGCAGGTTTACGATTACGGAACTCAAGTAACTGCGTTAAACGCATTGCCTCTTCAGCACGCTCTTTTTGCTCTGCTGCCGGTACTTTCTGCATTTTCATACCGAAACAAATATTTTTCTCCACATTCATATGTGGGAATAACGCATAGTGTTGAAACACTAAGTTCATATGACGCTTATATGGTGGCAAATCGTTAATCTTTTCATCATCTAACAAAAGATTCCCTTTAGTTGGTGTTTCAAACCCTGCGATCATACGAAGTAACGTCGTTTTCCCGCAACCACTCGGCCCTAAAATCGTTAAAAATTCCCCTTCTTTAATATCTAAAGAAAGCGGTGGGATAATCACTTGATTTCCAAAATGTTTTTCTACTGCTTCAACTTTAATAATCTTTTTCATTTTCCCGTCCTATCTACCTCAAATTTAAATTTTTATATTCATGAATACATATTTATGTTCTATAGACTATTTTTTGTTTCGATCCAAACAAAAATGGTTATTTAGCAAGCGTTCACTTCTATTCTTTATGTAGTATGTTTGATTCATTTTCGCATGATACATAATGTCGAACAGAAAAACCCCTTCCATTGCGAAGGGGCTTTTATCATACGGCTACGCCTACTGATAAACACCATCATCATTTTAACAACTTTCGTATGAATTTTAAAGCACTTTTTGTAGAAGAGTAGCGAATTTTCATATCGAATGCCGTAGATTGGGCTAAAATGCTTTTATAATGTGAAAAAGTCCGAAAACTTTCTTCCCCATGATAACTCCCTAATCCACTACTTCCGACGCCACCAAAAGGTAAATATGGCGTTGCAAGATGATAGACGACATCATTAATACAGCCTCCGCCATATGAAATATTACTCGTCACTTTCTTTTGTACCTCTTTATCTTCAGAAAATACATATAACGCTAACGGCTTCGGATGTTGCTGGATTGTGCCAATTACATCTTCTATATTGTCATACTCTATGATTGGTAAAATCGGACCAAAAATTTCATCTTCCATAACGGAACTTTTCCATGTAACATTAGTTAACACTGTTGGTTCTATATGTAAAGTCTCTTTTTTATGGTTCCCGCCAATTACAGTTTTACCATCTTTCAAAAACGTACATAAACGTTCAAAATGACGCTCACTCACAATTCTTACATAATTATCATTGTGCAGTGGCTCTTCTCCATACTGCTCCTCAATTTCATGTCGCAACGCTTCAATTAACTGTTCTTTCACGGAAGCATGCACATACATATAATCAGGCGCTACACACGTTTGCCCTGCATTTAAAAACTTTCCCCACACAATCCTTCTTGCCGTTACATCTACTTTCGCATCTTTATGTACAATACATGGACTTTTCCCGCCAAGTTCTAACGTAAGCGGCGTCAACTGTTTTGCTGCTGCTTCCATGACAACTTTCCCAACGCCCACACTACCTGTGAAGAAAATATAATCAAATGGTTCTTTCAGCAAAGCTGTACTCTCTTCAACGCCGCCTTCTACTACCGCTACAAGCTCTTCTTGGAATAAATCCTCTAACATCCTTGTAATCACTTTGGAAACGTTTGGCGTTAACTCCGACGGTTTTAAAACGATTGTATTTCCAGCTGCTAGAGCTCCTACAAGCGGTGCAATTGCTAATTGAAACGGATAGTTCCACGGTGCAATAATAAGTGTCACACCGTACGGTTCAGGCACTACTTTCCCCTTTGCTCCAAAATGAGTGAGTGCTGTTCGAACACGCTTCGGTTTACTCCACGATGAAATATGCTTCAATTGAAAAGAGATTTCTTTTAATACATATCCCACTTCCGTTGTAAATGACTCATGAACTGACTTATTTAAATCTAATTTTAACGCCTGAAATATTTCTTCTTCAAAACGCTGAATGCCTTCATAAAGCTTCTTCAAATTATTCTTTCTCACTTCTACACTTCTCGTATGGCCATTATAAAAATATTCCTTTTGTTTATTTACAATAGAAGAAACACTCATTCATTCACCTTCTCCCACTATTTTTATCCAATTCTTTCATTATTTATATAGACTTCATATATAATAAATTTCTATTCGTAAAGTTACATTATATATAATTTCTTTTTGTATATAAAATTCATTGCTCACAAAAAAACTACCGAAAGAAAACCTCTCGGTAGTTTTACTGTATTAACGATATAAACGAACAGCACCTGCAGAATTATCATCAGCTTGTCCTACTACTTCAAACTTCAGGCCAAGATTCGGTAAAATACGTCCTGCATCTGGAATCTGTTGATTAATATACGTTTTTGAATCATCAAACTTCGGTACACCCGCTAAGCCATCATACGTAAATGTTCCACGCGTTGGAGATACAACTTTCCAAGCTGGTGTTTTGTCGAATGAGAACGCCGCATCAGCAATTTGGAATCGTGTACTACTCTTAACTGTCGGTTTACCATTTAAAGTTCCTACAATTGCTTCTGGATGAGAATCTACTACACCAAGGAAACCGTGTCCTGGATGTACGCCAACCCAGTTATCTGTGTAAGCTGAGTCCGCATACCATACAACCATACCAGTGTTAAATACTGGACCACGAGCAAATTTCAATGCGTTATCTGCACCAGCATAGTTTCTCCACTCTACATAATAGTTATGTTTTTTCTTCTCAGTTCCGTTAGATACAACAAAACCATCTAACTTTAATTGTGGTGTCCCTTCTGCATCATCAGAGAATACTACTTTACCATCTACTGTTAATGAAGCATTATCAAGAGCAAATCCATTTAATGCTAAACCACCATCAGTAATGTAATCAAATGTTAATTTTACTTTCTTACCTTTGAATTGGCTTAAATCATATGATTTGTCAATCCATTTTCCATTTGTCGAATCTGCATTTCCACTATTAGCTTTCTCACCAAGTCTTTCAATTAACGTTTGTTGACCATCTTCTGTTACAGCATGTACTTCAAGGAAGTCATACTCTGCTTCGATTTCATATAATGATTTGAAATCAAATTTTGCAGTAGTTGCATTCGTTAAATCGAACAGTGGTGTTTCCATCTTCGTATGAAGATCGTCACCTTTTGTGCTGTAGTAATACTGTTTTCCAAATGCAGGATCAATTGTTTTTACATCTTTATCAGGTAAGTTAACACGAATCATACCTGGGCGGTTAGATTTCGTAACACTTTGGTCTAAATATGTCGCTAAACCGATACCTTTATTTAATTTCTCGTAATCTACTTCTACGATATTTGCCCAGTTACCACCGATTGTTTTTTGGAAAAACTCTTTATTTTGCGGTGAGAAACTCGTTGGCGTTGTTCCTGCAATTTTACCAGCCCAGCTTCCGCCACTCATAACAGACCAAGCTTCAATTGGCTCACCTTGACCGCTATATTGTGTATCGTACTCATCCGGAAGGCCTAAATCATGACCATATTCATGTGCGAATACACCAACCGCTCCATCTTCTGGTTCAATTGTGTAGTCAAATGCTGCAATCTTTCCGCCCCAATATGGAACTTTTGCTTGCGTGCCTTCAATTGGGAATGGCTTTGGTCCAACAGTCCAGCGATGTGACCAGATTGCATCGTCACCTAATTTACCACCACCTGCTTCTTGTCCAACACCCGCATGAATAATCATTAAGTGATCGATTAAACCGTCCGGTTGATTTTGATTTCCATCACCATTTACATCGTATTGATCGAACTGGTCAAACTCTGATAAATCAATGCCGCTATCTACAGCTGCTTTTAATGCATCTTTTACTAAATCACGAGGTCCTTTTGGCCCTTTATTATCATGACCACCGCTCGCAGCATCTGCACCGTAATCAGCAGCTTTACCAGGAACTGTTAACCATTTTGTAACTGTTCCGTCTACTGTATAACTACCGCCAGATTGCTCTTCATAATATTGTTTAAACGTTTCGATTTTACTTCCGTCATCTAATGTGAATGGCTCATTACCGAATAACATTTTTTCATAATGTTCTTTGTTAAAGTCTTCCGAATACATATAACCAGGTTCTTTATCGATATTGTTATGTTTAAAGTCAGCGTACTCTACAAGTAAAACGAGTACTTTATCTTTACGAACATCACCGTTATACGCTTTTTGCTTTGCCGGAGATGTTGGTACTTTACCATTTAGACCACCTTTAACTGGTCCTGTCGCTGCTGGTGTGCCTGTTGCTGGTTTGTCTAACTTTTCTTTCGTATCTGCTTTTGCATCTTTCACTTTCTTTAAAAAGTCCGATGCTTCTTTCGTAAGTGGGTCCCCATTTGATACTTCTTTCCCAGGATTTTCACCCTTTTTGTTCTCTACGTATTTTTCGACAGCTTTCTTTGTTTCTGTCTCTGAAGCCTTCGAATCAATTACCCCACGTTTTTTTAGAGCATCTGCTAAACGTTCTTCCGGAATTAAATGATCATCAACTGGGCTCGTAGCTGTCTTATTAACAGGCGTTTCAGCATATGCAGACTGACCACCTGCTCCGAATGAAAGACCTAATACAGCTGTCAAAGCGATCGATGATAAAACTTTGAACGGTTTCTTGTTCATCCCTTATTTCCTCCCCTAATAAATAATATGTATTACAAATTGAATTTTATTAAAAATTCAATATTTTTTCAATATTTAGTCATATTATGTAATGTTTTTAATATATTTGTAAAAATTCCATAGTTAGCATACGAATATATCACAATTCAACAATGTTTTCTGAAAATATTGAAAATATTTGTCAGAAACTTTATAATCGCCATAGAGGGAATTTAATGGGGATTTTATCTTTGTTTTATCTACAAAATATTTGATAATTCACTACATAAATACAAAATCTGATTGTATTATCACGTATTCTGTAGCAGCAGTTATGACCGATAATTAGGGAGGAATTACATTTGTACAAAGATAAGACTGACGCATTGGATCAAGAATGGATTGATTTAATACTTGAAGCTCTAGACGCTGGTATCGCTCTGCAAGATATCGAACATTTTTTCCAACGTATGAAACCATCAAGCCAGGCTCAATAGGTTTGTTCTTTTTAGCGAAGTTTATGTTATAATAATGACATCATAAGACGACGACATATTGATAGAAAGGTGCGCAAATATGATTGGAGAACGTATAAAACGCCTGCGTTTACAAAAAGGTATTTCATTAACTGAACTTGCCGAAAAAGCTGGTGTTGCTAAATCTTACATTAGTTCTATAGAACGAAATTTACAAAAAAACCCTTCCATTCAGTTTCTTGAAAAAATTGCAGCAGTTCTACAAATTCCAGTTGATACTCTACTTCATGATGAAACAACAAAGGAAAATCACTTAGACTCCGAATGGACACAACTCGTTAAAGATGCAATGAACTCCGGCGTCTCCAAAGAACAGTTTCGTGAATTTCTTGAATTTACAAAATGGAAGCAAGATCAAAAATAATAAATAGAAAGAAGTGCTTACAATCGGCACTTCTTTTTTCTTTATAAAAAAAAGCGGGGGATACCCGCTTTTTTATTATTTTTCTTCTCCAGCTTCTTGGTTAGCATTGAACGTCCATTCTAAATTCAATGAATCACCTTGGAAGATATTTTGGTCTTTTCCATCATCTACAAATTCAAATTGTACCCATAAATAATCCTCTGTACCAGCTTCTAATCCACCCTTTTCTCCCCACTCAGGAGCAAAAATGTCTTTAGCTAAAAGATCTGGATCAGTTTTTTGTAAGTCTGCTAAAGTTGTTTCATATACAGGCTCACTTTGTTTATCCCAGTTCCAAAGGAATTTCACTTTAACGTGCTTACCAAAGTCTTCACCAGCATTATCGCCCTTTGCATCTTTCACAGTATACTTTGTCGCTAGTTTAACGTCTTTAATTGTTAATGAACCGCTATTCTTTAATAAGAACTCTTTCTTAACAGAATCCCCTGGTTTTAAATCTTTAATATCTACAAGCGTTGTAGGGTCTAATGTAAGATCTAACGTCCCAGCCGCAAATGTATTATTCGATACTTCTTTATCGCTAAAGTATGCGAATGTTCCTCCACCAATTAAAGATAACCCCAATGCTGCTGATGCAACTCCCATACCTAATTTCTTTTTCAGACTCACAATCAATTCCCCCTAGCTGTTTTTTTATATTTTTATTGCTATCTCTTATTTAAAATAAGAGATGTAACTAAAACTATATTAGCATTAGCTAATATTTGTTCTTTTTTAAAAACCTTATGTTCATTATAACGAACAAACCTATATAAATACAACAAATATTTATTAATATTTTCAGTTATTTTTATTTCTCAATATTATTCTGAAATTTCCAAAAAATATCGAGAAATAAAAAATGCGAATTAATATTTAAACTAATTATTCTCCTTCACTATCATACTGTCAACTAGTTTTCTCCTATCTTCTAGATTTTTACATGTATCGTTAAAATAAAGAGGATACAGCCGAATAGGTGAGTCGCAATGCTCTCTCACCTATTCGGCTGTATAACCGCTATTCGCTCTATATGTTGCTGTATTTTACTTGCTATTCTTGTTTCTTACTCTCTTCTTGATTTTTTGCTTCCTCTTGTTTCTTCTTCTCTTCTAGCTTTTTCGCTTCCTCTTGTTTCTTCTCTTCTAGTTTTTTTGCTTCTTCTTGTTTCTTCTCTTCTAGTTTTTTTGCTTCTTCTTGTTTCTTCTCTTCTAGTTTTTTCGCTTCCTCTTGTTTTTTCTCTTCTAGTTTTTTTGCTTCTTCTTGTTTCTTCTCTTCTAGTTCTTTTTGCTTCTCAGCCTCACTCACTTGTTTTGCTGTTTCATCTACTAGTAACTTCTCAAAATCTTGAATTTGTTTATCAATCACTTGTAAATTAACTTCTTTATCAATATACTCACAGTTTTCTTTTACTATATGGAAGCCAGCATTCACATACGAGAATACTTGCTTATTCGATTCAGTTGTATTTCCTTTTAACTCTTCTTGTACTTGATTATAAGGTTCTTCTATTGATTTATATACTTTTTGTAACGATTCTCTCTCAGTAGCTATCTTCTCACGCCCTTGCTTCCATATAACAAGCGCCTGTTCTAATTCCTGAGTGGATCTAACATTTAATTTTGATTTCATCCCTTCGTACTCATGCAAAATAACTTCCTTATGCTGCTTAGCTTGTTCTATTAATTGATCAACTGTTTTTGGAAAAATACTTGCTGTAGAAATAGTAGCCGCTACTTTCGTTTCATGAACGAAAGCTGCTTCTGTATAAGTCATCATTTGAGAGCCTAAATAAAAAGTAATAGAACACAAACATGGCAATATAAGCATCTTTTTGAATTTACGCGGTTGCTTCAGCATTTTAATCTCTCCTATCGAACAACTTGTTCTTTATCAAGAACTATATCTTTATTATAATAAAGTGAATTACAAAATGATATAAAAATTATGTTTCTTTTTATATTTCACTTTTAGCAAAAAAGAGACTATCATTTTTGATAGTCTCTTTTTCTTGTCCTTATTATTTTCCTTCAGCTTCACCTTGTTGTGCATCAAACGTCCAAGTTAATTGTAGCTTATCCCCCTGGAATTCATTTTGATCTTTTTTATTATCAACGAACTCAAATTTCACTTTGAATTTATCAGACTTACCTGCAGAAATACCTTTTTCATCCCAGAACCAAGCAGCTAAATCGTTATTTACCGCAGTAAGTGTGTCACCCTTCAATTTATCTAGCGTTGTTTCCTTTACGATTGTTTCATGCTTGTCTACATTTTTTAAGAATGTTACTTTAATATGTTTACCAAAATCATCTTTATTATCTTTCTTCACATCTTCTACATTGTAATCTGTTTTTAGTAGTACTTTTTTAATATCTAATGTCCCTTTATTTTCTAATTTGAATTCTTTTTCGACTGTATCACCAGGCTTTAAATTCGATACATTAACAACTGTTGATGGATTTAATGCTAAATCAAGCGTACCAGCCGCAAATGTATTGTTTGACACTTCTTTATCACTGAAAAACGCAAACGTTCCTCCGCCAACTAACGCTGCTCCTAATACTGCTGATGCGATACCCATTCCTAATTTTTTCTTTAAAGTCATGTCCATATCCCCTTGATTTATATATTTGTCAACTTCCTAAACGGAAAGTATAACCAAATGAACTAGACAGATTGTTCTACTTTTTTCTCTTTCTTTTCTCCGTCTATGCTACGAATAGCACCAAAAATAGTAATAGCGGAATATCCTAATAAAAAGACTCCTGGAATAATAAGAAGTAAAGCAGCTCCCGCTTTTGAATTTGCATAATTTAATGCATACCCTGCATAAGGAACTGTAATATCCGCGTATTTTCCAATGACATTCTCCGCAAGTACTGGTTCTAAATCAGCGCCGTTGTTGTTATCCCCTTTTGTTTCATACATTACTTTTCCATTTATATCTTTCACACCGATAATACGGTGAGTGATAATTTTTTCATCTTTCTCTTTAAAGGTAATAACATCACCTTTTTGATATTTAGAACCATCTTTCGTCGGCTCTATCGCAATGATTGATCCTGTTAAAAATGTTGGCTCCATCGATCCTGAAAGAACACTCTTAAATTGATATCCCATTACCGTTGGATCACCACCACTCGCTTTTGAAGAAATAACTACAAAAGCTAAGCAAACCATCAACGCAAATAAAACAAATGAGATAACGTTGCTAATCACCTTCCAAATTAATTTCATCGTTTCTCTTCCTCTCCGTTGTTTTATATTATTTGAAGTATGCAATATTCATTTTTGTTCTTTAACAAGAACACAACTAAATAATATAACGAACAAACTAAAAATGCAATAAGAAGATTTACAATTATTAGTTATTTTAAAAATAAAAAAGGCAGTTCATGCTGAACTGCCTTTTAATTAGTAATTTATTTTTCTTCTGATTTCATTCCTGTTGTATTTCGGCGTAGCACTACAAATAAAATAGCTCCAAATAGTACAGCAGCTCCTATCCCAATGCTTATTATTTTCACATTTGATTCTTTTACTTCAGGCGTAGCCGTATCTTTTTTAGGCATCGCAAAAGTAACATCTTCTTTTGAAAGAACATTTACCGTCGCAATTGTTTGATTATTTTTCGTAATATCAACTGCCCCAACTACCTCACCGCGATGGATTCCTTTATGATACAAAGAATCTTTATCTAATGTAGCCGCCCGGAACGTCGTCTTCACATTTTTCCCTTCATCTTTCTTAAGCATTAGTTCTGCACTTTTTTCAAGCTCACTATCAATATCTTTATTTAAATACGTTGTCTTTTGATGCCAACTATGTTTATCCAGTACAGTTTGCTTCACAAATTGACCGAAAGAATAGTCCGCCATCTGCTTTAAATCTTCATAAATTTCAGGTCTTTGAGAAGCCATTACTACATTTATAATACGATTTCCATCCTTCTCATTTAATAAAACGAGTGTATTGCGCGCTTCATTTGTAAAACCTGTCTTACCACCAATACTATATGGATTTTCAAAATAAGTAGATTTATTAAAAATAGACACCGTCTGCCTAGATGTCGTAACTGTCGTTCTTTTCGTATTCATCGCTTGTAAAATTTCAGGATACTTTTGCACACCTCTCGTAATCATAGCCATATCATATGGCGTAGTATAATGATTCGGATCATGCAATCCGTTTGGTGTTACAAAATGACTGTCGGTAGCGCCTAATTGCTTCGCTCTCTCATTCATCATATTAGCGAAATTCTCAACACTTCCGCCAATACGCTCCGCAATCGCATACGACACATCATTTGCACTCAGCACCATTAAAATCATAAGTGCAGTATTTCTATTAATCGTCTCACCAGGTTGAAACTCAATTTGATAATTACTCTTCTCTTGATCTAATGCTAATTGTGAAAATGTAAATTGATCCTCTGGCTTCGTATGTTCCATAAGTAAAATCGCCGTTAACACTTTCGTCATACTAGCCGGAAATGCACGGTGATGTGCGTTTTTATCATACAAAATATCTCCGGTTTTCGCATCAATTGTAGTTGCAAACTGACTAAAAACATTTGGTCCTTCCTTAGGTGGTGGCGCCACTTGTTCTGGATTCACTCCAATATTCGTCTCAGCACGTAACGTCATAGGTGTCAAAAAAAATAAACAAATAACGGTAACAAAAGCCAAAATTTTCTTTAAATTTACCATATGACTCTCCCTTTTCACTATACTCTCACAGTTTAAAAATTGAATCTACCAATCTATATGTAATTTGTATTAAATTGGAAGAATATTCACTGTTTTTTACTATATCATACTTTTACGATGAAGAACATAAATATACAATAAAAAATAAGAAAGAATTATTCTTTCTTATCCTTCTCATCAATCAATGAATCTATTAAATTTTGACTAGCTTCCTCAGGTGTAATCTCATCGGTCATCCCCATAAACGACCAACCTTTAGAATCGACCCACTCAACAAACTCTTGCAAAAACTCATCATGTGTAACATCCACATCAAGAATTGAGCCATTAATTGAAATCGTTCTATTTTTAGATACGCGCATCTTGAACGTTTTCCTTACCATTACGATAATTCTCCCTTTACTTTTGAATATTTATAAAATAATCTTGTATCTCTGTTATACATGATTTTAAGTAAATTGTAAAAAGGATATATTGGCCAATTTAGATATTGAAAATGGAAATCGCTTATCCTACATACCTCTCGTTCCATATACAAATGGTCATATTATTCAACAATTAAACCATTTAGATGAATAAAAAATCATGGTCTTTTGGAAGATATCACGCAAAATAGTATAATTTGAATAAGAGCACTAAGGTAGCTCCATTTAGATGAACTTTTACGTTGTAGACTTAGAGATTGATGCGGAAATTACTATTTGGTTCCTATTTCTATACATAATATTGCTGGAAAGAAGGTAGTAAGGTGAAAACAACAGAAAATTTTACTGACAAGGCCGATATATATGCGAAATATCGACCTAGTTATCCCAATGAATATATTGAGTATTTGCTTTCAGCTAACGAATTAAATGAGAATCAAATTGTGGCCGATATTGGTTCAGGTACAGGGATATTTAGCTGCCAGCTGCTTGAAAGTGGTTTACATGTTATTGGCGTTGAGCCAAATGACGACATGAGAAAAATGGCAGAGCACTCGTTAAAACGATATCCTCATTTTCAATCAATAAAAGCAACTGCCGAAAATACCA
The DNA here is from genome assembly GCF_038005585.1 of Bacillus sp. FSL W8-0519. Lineage (NCBI taxonomy): Bacteria > Bacillati > Bacillota > Bacilli > Caryophanales > Bacillaceae > Bacillus > Bacillus sp. FSL W8-0519. The sequence continues at coordinate 1,316,742 of NZ_JBBOTL010000001.1, read as the reverse complement.
CTTTAAAAGAAAATAGTGTGGATTTAGTAACTGTTGCTCAAGCATTTCATTGGTTTGATAAAGAAGCTTTCAAAATCGAATGCCAACGAATTTTGAAACAAAAAGCAAACGTTGCTCTTGTTTGGAATAGTAGAGATGTAACTAGTCCACTTATTAAAGAGAACGCAGAAATTTGCCAGAAAACCTGTCCAACCTTTAAAGGCTTTAGCGGTGGAATAGATGAAACTCCAGAAATGTTTAACAGCTTTTTTAAAGATGGAAAATACGAGTTTAAAGAATATCAAAATGATTTACTTTTTGATTATGAAGGCTTTTTAGGAAGGAATTTATCAGCGTCCTATGCTCCGAAAGAAAATGACGAAGAGTATAAAAGCTTTGTTCTTCTCCTATCAGAGTTATTCGATAAATACAGTAAGAATGGAAAAATTATTCTTCCAAACTTAACGCGAAGTTATTTGGGCAATGTGTAAACAGCTGGACATATAATTAACCCTCACCAATCGGACACGATCATTGAATAAACCTTAGCTTTATTGGTATATGTTGAATACAATGCGGTACACTATATTGAAAATTAAGCAAGCATACTCCCGGTCTGGATTTAGGACGAGGGTATGCTTGTTTCGTGTGATAAAATTTAATAGCTTTATTATCTTTTTATAAAAAACTCACATTTTATCACACGAAATACACTTGAATTTATTACAATGAAATGGAATATATTAGAAAATATCTAAAACCGAGGAGGAACTTCATGGCGCACTGTACGTATTGTAAAACGAAATGGAAAGTAAAAGATGTATGGTCGATACTCGTAACATTTGAAAAAGATTGTCCGTATTGTTTCGGAAGGCAATATTTATCAAAGAAGACCGTAAATGCTATGCCAGAACTTTTAAGCTTACCTTTACACTTCTTATTCCCTTTTCTTGTTCATTTGAGTGATGAAGGTCCTTTGGATTGGTATCGAAAAAAATAATATAACCGCTCTATTTTAACCCACTTTTCATTACATTCCCTACCTATATATTCCTTAATACACTACTAAATTGACTCCAAATTCTTCCTGTTCAAAAGATTACTATAAAAATATTGTAAAATTTCAGTTAATTATATATAATTGCTTTAACATAATGAGTAAAGATGCTATTACATAAGTATTTTTGAAGATCCCGTAGCTCAGCAGGGAGAGCGCCACCTTGACAGGGTGGAGGTCGTGAGTTCGAGCCTCTCCGGGGTCATAAAAAAAGAGAAACCATATCAACTTTCTACGTGATATGGCTTCTCTTTTTTATCTAAATCAATCACTTCCCACCAAACCTCTTCTCCAAAGACTTCGCATTGGCAAACAATACTTCTTTCAAGTTATCATCTGCAACGATTTTCTAGTCACCACCTCTATCTTTGCTAAAAGCACTAGCAAAGACCATTGGCATAAAACTTCTCCCATCTATCAATCCGTATCAGTAGCACAAACTAACCACATTTTCTGCTCCCTACTATCCAACACCATCCAAGTAACATCCCACGCAACATCATAAAACCAATCTGTCCAAGGGTGATAGCTTTCAAAAACTTTAATATCTTCGTATCGATCTTGGAACATATATTGGCATACATTGACTGCTAATTGCTTTGCGATAACTGGTCGTTCCTTAAATGTTTCATATGCTCCGCCCCACAAAATTTGCGCGGCAATGCTACCATCAAGCATGACTGCCAGATGTTCTTCAAAATGAAACTTATATTTTTCTGACGTATGTATTTTTAACTCTTCTAAGTTATGCATTATATCTAAAGAGTTGAAGATTCTTCTAAAGAAGTGATCGTATCCATCTTTCAAATGTGGTATTTCTTTGAAAAAATTTTCATTATGTACTTTAAAACAGCTTATAACCGCTCCGCCATTTACGTTTTGTTCCTTGAATGTATGTATGAGTTTCTCAATAGATGAGTCATTCGTTTCAATTTCCTCAAACGTTCCCTCTTTCCATCTCATAACGCTCACTACTCTCTATTAAAAATTTGTTTCTTCATTATAAATAGCAAAATAAAACCCAGCAACTTTAAAATTGCTAGGTTATCTCTTATTTATATTCGAAAAAACAATTACAATTGCTCCAAGCACATAATGCCCCGACACCAGCCACACGCCCCGATCAAAAATCATAAGTGACAACCAAAGCGATATATTAATAGCAGCAAATAATACGTATAAAATGAAGTCTCTCTTTTGTAGTGCCCCTCTATTCATTACAATGTAGATTGCACCGATTGGTGGAAGGATAAAACAAAGGAAAAAGACAAACGTTTTTCTTAACGACCATGGATATGAAGTTACTGTCTGCATAGGAATCTCCTTTTCACTTTATAATACTTTTAACATTGGCCTCACAATTCTATATTCTTCACCATCAGGCTCCTTTATGATTAAAGGTGAGTGGGGACCTTTTTCTTCTTCTATCATTGTGAATACTTCTGTTTTTTCCTGTACTATGTTGGATTCACTATTTTTAATAGGTTTTTCACTTGTTTCAATTTTCTTTGTTACTTCTCCTAGCCTTTGCCCGACTTCTTCTGCTTTGGCAGGTTCATTCGTAACATAATATTCTTGCCCCTCCCATACTAACATAGGTGGCACTTGTTCTCGTTTGTTACATATTATATAAGTAGTACTAGCTACAAGTAATAGACATATTAATAAAAAGAAGATAGTTTTTTTATTCATATACTATTCTCCCTATCTATCATTTTATTAAATTATATAATATCCATTATATGCAGTAAATGGATATCGTGGGAATTTTCCGATTTTATACAAAAAAGAAAAACCTTACTGATGTAAGGTTCCATTTTTATATTCTATAGTGACCGATTTATTAAAACGATCATTACGATAATCGCTATAAACATAACAACTAAACAGCCGATCATTTTATAAAAACCTCTTTTCGTTAACGTCCCGCCTTGCACGTCTTTCCGAATAAATAAGAATACGGCTAAAAATAATACAAGCCCAATGCCAAAAGCATACATCATTTGCATATGTTAATCTTCCTTTCTCACTTCCATCTTAATATCTTTTCGATAAAACAACAAACGAGATAAAAACTGTACTCATTGTAAGTGCCATAAGTATATTCAATAGTTCAGTAGCAGATAGTGTAAGTATTTTTAAGTTTAAGCCGAAAGAGAAAAGAAGATAATATGCCGTTAGCGCAAAAAAGCTGAAGAACATTCCTTTATAACGAATAAGTTTCATTCGCTCATCTTTTTCTTTAAATTGTGGGTGTAAATAACTTAAGCAAAAACACATAATCATCATACCAAGTAATGGATAAGTTGCTTCTGGCGGTGCGGAATGCGTCATTATACCTGTTAATATCATAAATCCACTCATGAATAGAAAAATAATTCCCATGATAACGAAGTACTTTTGTGAATAGTTCATCTTTATTCCTCCCCTTCTTTTCCTTCATAAATAAATACATGTTCTATCGTTGTCTGAAATGTTTTCGCGATTTCAAATGCTAACGGAAGTGACGGATCGTATTTTCCCTTTTCAATTGAAATGATGGTTTGTCTGGAAACACCAAGTTTCTCAGCCAATTTTTCTTGAGATAGTCCAAATTTTTTTCGGTATTCGACCATTTTATTTTCCAAGGAAATTTCTCCCTCCTTCCTTATAACGAGTATATACGTAAAGCAAACTTTACGTCAAGTTTCCTTTACATCTGTTTTGTTTATTTTTCGTTCTATTTATATAGAAGAAACTTTTTAATTTCAGCACGTCTATTTTGAAACAAAATACGGAACACTGTAACTAACAGTTACTATATCTCCTCCTCTCTTTTTTTTAAATTTAATATCTCCATATTTGTTTTATCCTTTTAAAATATTTCATTTATCCCTTTATTCGGCGAAATGTGTTATTGGTTTTACGGTGTTTTTCGTCATATTTATAGAAACTAACTGTTTATAAAGCATTTTTTATGTTTAGCAACTTTTTTTGTAGAAATCCTTCACTTTCCTTTCAATATTTAACACTATCTAAATAAAGTTTACGATAAATTCATAATTTTTTATTTTTTATACTATATTCCGTTATATTGTTGTATAATATCAATGAAAGCGCTTATTATTTCAATATACATAATTCGAACTTATTTTTATCGAAACATTCTAACCATTATACTTATATTTACATGCAACAATTTTAGTTATTTGTATAGGTATACCAAATATATCCACCCTATTTTTCTGTAAAATTACTTTATAACATGAAAGATTAACTTGGGTGATAAGTTATTGTGAATGTTTTTTTACAAAACAGATAAGTAATAGTGTTTGGTATTATGTAAATTATTGTAATAACATAAGAGTAAAGAAAAACATTTACATTGATTATTGATTCATCAATTATTGAAAAGAGCAAAATGCACCTTTTTGTATGGAAAAAGGATTATATGCATTGGGAGGTTTAAACAAATGACGAGGAAGAATACAACGACAAACCCTTGGGCCAAGTTCCACGGTCCGAACCTTGGTTATGTTATTGAACAGTATGATCTTTACGTAACTGGAGCAGGTTCTGTTGATCCGGAATTACAAGAGCTTTTTGAAATTTTTGGAGCTCCTTCGTTTCAAGATGATGTCGTAACAGGGGACAACACAGCAACACATTTTTCTCCTCAAAACACAGGGAACATTGAAAAAATTCTTAAAGTCGTTCAGCTTGTTGAACAGATTCGTTCTTTCGGGCATACGTTGGCTCACATCAATCCGATGGAAGATGCTGCAAATGGACAATCTCTTCTTGAGAAAGCAATGAACGAACTGAGCGACGCTGATTTGAAAGCGATTCCAGCAAAAACAGTATGGCAAGATGCACCAGAAGGTATTCACACTGCACTTGATGTAATTCATAGATTAAAAGAAGTGTATACACAAACTTTAGCTTATGAATTTTCTCATATACAAGATAGTGAAGAACGCGCGTGGTTGCATCAAATGGTGGAATCAAATTCATTGCGTCAACCACTATCAAATCAAAAACGAACTGCTCTTTTAAAACGTTTAACAGCTGTTGAAGGTTTCGAGCAATTCTTGCATAAAACATTCGTTGGGCAAAAGCGTTTCTCTATCGAGGGCGTTGATATGCTTGTACCCGTTCTAGATGAAATTGTGCTAGAAGGTGCTAAAAACGGCGTAGAAGATGTCATGATTGGTATGGCTCACCGCGGTCGCCTAAGCGTACTTGCACACGTATTAGAAAAACCATATAGTCACATGTTTGCTGAGTTCAAACATGCAAAAATAGAAGGCGCAGTAGCAAACTCTGGTTGGACTGGCGACGTAAAATACCATTTAGGTAGAGAACAAGTCGTTAGTAACGAAGAAGTTAGTACTCGCGTTACATTAGCAAATAACCCAAGTCACCTTGAGTTCGTGAATCCTGTTGTAGAAGGTTTCGCACGTGCGGCTCAAGAAAATCGTAAAAAATCTGGTCTTCCAGAACAAGATACTTCAAAATCATTCGTAATTTTAGTTCACGGTGATGCTGCATTCCCTGGTCAAGGTATTGTATCTGAGACACTCAACTTAAGCAGATTGAATGCATATCAAACAGGCGGAACAATTCATGTTATCGCAAACAATGCAGTTGGTTTTACGACTGATAGCTATGATTCTCGTTCTACGAAATATTCAAGTGACCTTGCAAAAGGTTTCGATATTCCGATTGTTCACGTCAATGCTGATGATCCGGAAGCTTGTCTTGCTGCTGCTAATCTTGCGATTCAATATCGCATGTTGTTCAAAAAAGATTTCTTAATCGATTTAATTGGTTACCGCCGCTACGGTCATAACGAAATGGATGATCCAGCAGTTACACAACCACAAGTGTACAAAAAGATTAAAAATCACCCAACTGTAAGAGCAATTTATGCAGATCAATTACAAGCTGCTGGTGTTCTAAATGCAGATGAAATTGAAACAATTACACAGTTTACGCAAGAGCAATTAAAATCTGACTATGCACAAGTACCGCCAGCTGATACGAGCGATGCAACAATTCACGTTAAAGTGCCAGATGTCGTTGCAAAGGGCATTCAGTCAATTGATACTGGTGTTGAGCTTGATTCACTTCGTGCAATTAATGAAGGTCTGCTATCTTGGCCAGAAGGCTTTAACGTATATCCGAAAGTGAAGAAAATTCTTGAGCGCCGTAAAGACGCTCTTGAAGAGAACGGTAAAATTGAATGGGCACTTGCTGAATCATTAGCATTTGCTTCTATTTTACAAGAAGGTACACCAATTCGTTTAACTGGTCAAGATTCACAGCGTGGTACATTCGCGCATCGTCACATCGTATTACACGATACGGATACAAATGAAACATATTCACCATTACATCGCTTACCAAACATCAACGCTTCATTCTCTGTTCATAACAGTCCATTATCAGAAGCTGCTGTTGTTGGTTACGAGTATGGTTATAACGTATTCGCTCCAGAAACGCTTGTTATGTGGGAAGCGCAATATGGTGACTTCTCAAATACTGCGCAAGCATTATTTGATCAATATGTTTCAGCTGGAAGAGCAAAATGGGGTCAAAAATCTGGTTTAGTTCTTCTATTACCACACGGTTATGAAGGTCAAGGGCCAGAGCACTCTAGTGCGCGTCCTGAACGTTTCTTACAGTTAGCTGCTGAGAACAACTGGACAGTTGCAAACTTAACGAGCGCGGCACAATATTTCCATATCCTGCGTCGTCAAGCATCTATCTTAGGAACAGAAGCTGTTCGACCATTAGTATTGATGACGCCGAAAAGTTTATTACGTCACCCACTTACGCTTTCAACTGCTAGTCAGTTAAGCGAAGGACGTTTCCAACCTGCTTTAGAACAAGAAAACCTTGGCATGAAACCAAACAAAGTAAAACGTCTTGTTTTAAGTACAGGTAAAATGGCGATTGACTTAGCAGCAGAAATCGAGTCTGGTAAGCATGAGTACAACTTAGATGAAATTCATATCGTTCGTATTGAACAGTTGTACCCATTCCCTGCTGAGAAAGTTCAATCTATTATTAAACGCTTTAAAAACTTAGAAGAAATTATTTGGGTTCAAGAAGAGCCTCGTAATATGGGCGCATGGCATTACATGGCTCCAATTCTGTTCGAACTAGCTGGAGATAAAGTGAAAACAGGTTATATTGGACGCCCAGATCGCTCTAGCCCATCTGGCGGCGATCCATTCGCTCACAAAGCTGAGCAAGAACTAATTGTTTCACACGCTTTAGACGTGAAGTATAACTTCCGTCAAGATAAACTAGAAATTGAAGTTTTCAGCAACTAAAAAGTAACAATGAAGATTTCTAGCTTGTTCCTTGGGCAGATATTCTGCCCAAGGTCAGGCTAACAAATGGAGATTACCGAAGACAAAAGAAGAAAAAACACACCGTTAGGCAAATAAGGGGAGGACATTTAAAATGATCGAAATTAAAGTACCTGAGCTTGCAGAATCTATTACTGAAGGAACTATCTCACAATGGCTTATCAACGTAGGCGACAAAGTTGAGAAAGGTGGCAGCGTTGTTGAGCTTGAAACTGATAAAGTCAATGTAGAAATCATTGCAGAAGATTCAGGTATTGTATCGAAGTTACTAGGCGAACCTGGGGATACAGTTGAAGTTGGCGCAACTATCGCAATTTTAGACGCAAACGGAGCACCAGTTGCAGTAAGTACACCTGCACCGTTGGCTGAGCAACCAAAACAAGAAACAACTGAAGCACCAAAAGCTGCGGCACCAAGTGCTGAACAAACTGCAACTTTACAAGGTTTACCAAATACAAACCGTCCTATCGCATCACCAGCTGCTAGAAAAATGGCTCGTGAATTAGGAATCGACTTAAACGACGTACGTAGCACAGATCCACTTGGACGTGTGAGACCACACGATGTACAAGCTCATGCTGCAGCACCAAAAGAAGCACCAGCTGCTCCAAAAAGTCCAGTTCCTGCTCCAGTTGCAAAAACTGAATTCGAAAAACCAGTTGAGCGCGTGAAAATGTCCCGCCGCCGTCAAACAATTGCAAAACGTCTTGTAGAAGTTCAACAAACATCTGCAATGTTAACAACATTTAACGAAGTTGATATGACTGCAATCATGGAATTACGTAAAGAGCGTAAAGATGCTTTCGAGAAAAAACATGATGTACGTCTTGGTTTCATGTCATTCTTCACAAAAGCAGTTGTTGCAGCATTAAAACAATTCCCATTATTAAATGCTGAAATTCAAGGCGACGAGCTTATCATTAAAAAATTCTATGATATCGGTATTGCAGTAGCAGCTCCAGATGGATTAGTTGTTCCAGTTGTACGCGATGCGAACCAATTAAACTTCGCTGAAATCGAAAGCGAAATTCGTGAATTAGGTAAAAAAGCACGTGATAACAAACTTTCACTAAAAGAACTACAAGGTGGTACATTTACAATTACAAACGGTGGTGTGTTCGGTTCTCTAATGTCAACACCGATCCTAAACAGCCCACAAGTTGGTATTTTAGGAATGCACAAAATCCAAGTACGTCCAGTTGCAATCGATAACGAACGTATGGAAAACCGCCCAATGATGTACATCGCTTTATCTTACGATCACCGTATTGTTGATGGTAAAGAAGCAGTTAGCTTCCTTGTTGCTGTTAAAGATATGCTTGAAGATCCAAAATCATTATTATTAGAAGGTTGATGGATTCATAATCTATTACAGGCTGTAGAATATATCATTCTACAGCTTTTTTTATTGCATTCATACGGGACAAATCGCATGACATAAGGTAATAATGTATGCCTAAAAAGTAAGGAGGATTAAAATGAGTAACCTTCCAGCACATGCAAAACTAAAAGCAAATAAAGATACTTTCTTCCTCCCCGACTCAAACGGGGGTGTCTATTTTCGAAATAACGCCAGTTCATTTCGTATGGACGGTGACGGAATTTATAACTGGATTGAAAAATTAATGCCAATGTTTAACGGTAATTATTCTTTAGCAGAAATAACGGATGGTCTCCCTCTCCCCTATCAAAATCGTGTATTTGAAATTGGAGAGATTTTATATACAAATGGGTTTGTCCGTGATGTAAGTCAAGATGCACCTCATGAATTAAACAGTGCATTACTTGATAGATATGCTTCGCAAATTGAATTTCTAGAAGCAGATTCTCATTCAGGCGCTTTAAAATTCGAAACGTACCGCAATGCAAATGTACTTATAATCGGCTCTGGAGATATGCTTACTTCCTTAGTTTCTTCTTTATTAGAATCCGGATTACCTACCTTTCATTACCTTGTGACAGATTATGAAGAAACGAATTACGACCGTATTCACGAGCTAGTAGAACTTGCGCATGAAGTAGATGATGCTGTACTTGTTCAAGAAATAGATACAACAATTGATCGTCCCCTGCATGAAGTGTTCGAGCCTTTCGACTGGATTTTATACGTTTCGCAAAATGGAGATATCGAAGGACTAAGAGCAGCTCACACGATTTGCAAGGAAGTAGGAAAGAACTTCATACCAGCCGTTTGTTTATCAACACTTGGTATAGCTGGTCCTGTCGTAATGGCTAATCGTGAAGAATGCTGGGAATCCGCATGGCATCGGCTACATGAAACGACTTTACAAAATGAAAATTCATCAGCCGCCTTCTCTCCTATTACATCTGCAATGCTAGCAAATATAATCGTTTTTGAATTATTTAAGCACGTTGCTAATGATTCTTACCGAGAAAAAGAACCTCAATTCTTTTTATTAAATTATGAAACACTCGAAGGAGCATGGCATCCTTTTATAAAACATCCTCTCGCCACTGATGAAAGTTTTACAATTGATACGATAGAAAACCTTTCTGAACAACTTGAGCATCGGTCTAACCAACATACCTCAACTGATTTATTCCGTTTTTTCGATTCATTAACTTCTAAAGAAACTGGTATATTCCATGTATGGGATGAACAAGATTTATATCAATTACCATTATCACAATGCAATATTCAAGTAGCTACACCGCTATCAGATGGTCCAACTTCCCTCCTTCCTCTTATGACTTGCGCTGGTTTGACTCATAACGAAGCGCGCCGAGAAGCTGGTTTAACAGGAATTGAAACCTATGTAACAGAAATTATGCACCGCCTTATCCCTGAACATAACGATATCGGTATTGGCGCTGGAGAAACGATGACAGAGGGTGTATACCGGGCACTACAACAACATTTAAATCACAAATTGTATGAACGACAAGCACATATGCTAGAAGAAATTACGACGGTCGACTTAACGGACATTTATGATAAACATTGTAGATTTTATTACGATGCCCTCGCTACCATTCATGAAACACCTAAAATCGCAATGGGTGAAGAGATTCTCAGCTTTCCAGTCGTTTGGGTTGGTATACATGATCGATGGTACGGTGCATCTAATATTAATATGACGTTAGCGTTACGAAACGCACTACAACTATCGCTTCTTCATATTCAAAATGAAGAAACTCCTTACAGAGCTAATATCTTGCCGGAATCCTCTATTATTTTATATGACACGGATTCTTTTAGGTTAGAAATACAAGCAGAAGAAGAAATTCCAAGTACGCAATCTGTACAGCTTGCCCTGCAACATTTAGAAGAACATCATTTTTATCCATTCGTGTTTGATTTAGCGATTGAATCATTTTTGAAAGAAAACTTAGATGGTGTGTACGGGGTATTAATTGCAAAGGAGGACGGTCTATGACTCAAAATATATTACTTATAGGGGATGGCATTCTTGCAGACTATGTACATGATCGATTATGCAAACAATATTCCATCGTTCGCCAACATACAATTGCAGACGAACTCCCTGAAAATATCGATCTCGCTCTCGTATTACACGACGGCTCTCCTTCTACTATTCATCATGACGCTGAGCTAATTTTCCGTTCAAATCATATTCCGTGGCTACGTGGTTTTACTTCATTTGGTGAAGGTATTATCGGTCCTTATATTCATCCTCTTGCAGCAGGATGTACTCATTGTGCCGATGGACGACGCTTTATCGCTGGATTTGATCAAAAAGAGATGTGGGAGCTACAACGAAAATATGCGGTAAAAGAAGAAAACGTAACAAGGCGTGATGTACGTGCCACCCAAAATGGCATTCTGCAAATGTGCCATCTTATTTGCGCAGAAACAGAGAAAATATTAACTCATACTCATTCTTCTTTAGAAAATGAACTCATTTTACTAAACTTACAAACACTGCAATGTACGCGGCATTCTTTTCTTCCAGATCCGCTCTGTCCTGTATGTAGTAATTTGCCTGATGACACGGCAGATGCAGCAGCGATTTCATTACAACCGAGCTTAAAAACAAGTGATGCAACATATCGCTGTCGTTCCATTCATGAACTAAACACATTTTTAACGAAGGACTATTTAGATTACCGAGTCGGTATGTTGAACGGAAAAATGCAGCATTCTTTATTACCATTTGCTGACGTTATTATAAACATGCCATTAATGTTTGGAAATGAAGGGGTTGCAGGCCGAACTCTTTCATTTGCAATAAGTGAAGCAACTGCTATTTTAGAAGGTTTAGAGCGATATTGTGGTATGTCACCTCGAGGGAAAAAGACAAATGTGCATGCTAGTTTTCATGATGTAGAGGATCATGCACTAAATCCCCTTACGCTCGGTGTACATACAAATGAACACTATAATCGTGATGGTTTTCCATTTAAACCGTTTGACCCTGACTATGAACAAAACTGGGTATGGGGATATTCATTGTCACAAAACCGTCCAATTTTAGTTCCTGAATCAATCGCTTATTATAGCCTCGGTCATCGAGATGCTTACGTATATGAAACATCAAATGGATGTGCCATTGGTGGTAGTTTAGAAGAAGCAATTTTTCACGGTATTTTAGAAGTTGTAGAGCGTGACGCCTTTTTGCTCACTTGGTATGCCGAATTACCTCTTCCCCGCCTTGATCTTAGTTCAGCAAATGATACGGAATTACAATTAATGATTCAGCGGCTGTACACGATTACCGGTTATGAATTGCATGCTTTTAACGCAACGATGGAACACGGCATCCCAAGCTTATGGGTAATCGCGAAAAATACGCGTGAAAATGGAATGAACGTTGTTTGTGCTGGAGGCTCTCATTTGGACCCAGTCCGTGCTTTAAAGAGTGCCATCCATGAAATAGCAGGCATGTTACTTATAACAGACGATGAACTCGAACAAAAAAGAGAGCACTACGAAAATTGCTTACAAGACCCGTATCTCGTAAATAAAATGGAAGACCATAGTATGCTGTACGGATTGAAAGAAGCAGAAGAACGTCTTCACTTTCTTTTACGCGGGGATGCCCCGGTGCAAACGTTCCAAGAAATGAACGGATTACAATCAGTTGATCTAGATTTAACATCCGATCTTAATCAACTTTTAAACCGCCTGCAGCAATCTGGACTTGACGTAATCGTTGTAGATCAAACAGTGCCTCTTATAGAAAAAAACGGATTGCATTGTGTAAAAGTCATTATTCCAGGCATGCTACCGATGACGTTCGGTCACCATCTCACTCGGATTACAGGACTGGATAGAGTGTATACTGTACCGATGACGCTTGGATATACCGCTGAGCCTTTAACGAATGAACAATTAAATCCACATCCGCATCCGTTTCCATAGTAAAGGAGGGATTCTATGCAGCTGGATACTTTTTTACATCATCTCCATTTTTCTATAGAAGAAATTATGCCGAATCATGAAGTGGACTGGGAAGATGCACCGCTTCCTTATAAACTATATCGAAATGTACCTATCATTCCTCTCTCTTTAGAAATCCCATTCTCTTTACCTAACTCTTCTACTACACCTACTTTGAAAGAGATTGGTCATTACCTTTGGTGTTCATTTGGTTTAACCCAGTTATGTCAGCTAAATAGCGAGAAAATTTTATTTCGAAGATCTATCCCTTCCGGCGGCGCTTTATATCCAAATGAATTGTATATATATTTAAAAATTGACGATTATCCAGACGGCATTTACCATTACGACGCCGCGCATCACCGACTTATTTTACTTCGCGAAGGAAATTTCGATTCTTACCTTACAGAAGCACTTGGCAATCGTTGTAACATACAATCTTGTTTTGGTGCTGCATTCGTATCCACTATGTTTTGGAAAAACTACTTTAAATACAATAACTTTTCGTATCGGCTTCAAGGGTTAGATAGCGGTGTTCTCATCGGCCAATTACTGGAATGTGCCAAACAATTTGGTTACACAAATGGTGTATATTTTCAGTTTCTAGACCGTGCAATCAATCATTTACTCGGACTGTCAGAAGGAGAAGAAAGCGTGTATGCTGTCGTTCCTTTCAGTACAGAACCGCAATCTAATTGGTTTCACAATGATTACCGTGAACATAAAACAATTACTTCTCATGAGCTATTACAACAAATTCCGCCTTTAGCACATGAACATTTCGTTCGCTCAAAACATGTAAATGAGTATCCGATGATAACAAAAATAAATGTAGCTTCTATGATCGAATCGACAGCACAGTTCCAAACACTAGCTCATGAAGAGCACTATCAACATCATGTGCACGCTGTACAACTGCCGAAAGTAGAGCGTTTATCTTATGATTTCTTACAACTTTGCCGAAAACGGTATTCCCCTGATGCTGACTTTATTTTAACAAAATGGGATGCAGCCGAGCTCGCTACTTTACTACAAGAAGCGAGCCTCTCCTTCCCTTATTACAATGACATTGATGGTCAGTATGTAAATGAAAATGTGCGCGTCTCATTATATGGATGTTTCTATAATGTAAAAGATATAGAAAACGGCGCTTACACTTATAACAGTAAAACACATTCCATACAATCACTTCGATATGGGGACCTTCGTTATCCCCTTCAATCTAGTATGACGATGGATAACGTAAACCTTTTTCAAGTACCACTTTGCTTACATGTAGTCGGAAAGAAAGATTACTATACAAATGCATTAGGCTATAGAGGGTACCGTATTCATCAAATGGAGGCAGGTATACTCGTTCACAAACTCGTTTTTGCAGCGACCGCAATGGGGATGGGCGGGCATCCTTTACTTAGTTTTGATACAAATTCATGTGATCAGTTGTACGGAATAGATGCTGGGAATGAAACGTCACTTATTCAAATTCCTGTTGGAGCTTATCGGGCGCGGAATTGGTTAAAAGGGGATTTGCGTATTTAGAAGCACGCCGCTCATCGGCGTGCTTTTTTTAAAGGACTTACTTAATAAAAAGAGAAGTGAGTATATATTCTTACATAAAAGGAGAGTTTAACTTGAGCATTTTACAACGATTAATCCAGCAAGCAAAAAATCCTCGGGGGACAATTGGTTCTTCCATGCTTTGTATTATGAACAGTGCACATACGAGACTAACCAATTGGGCATTACAAAAAGTATATATAAAGAAAGAGGCAATTATATTAGATATCGGTTGTGGCGGCGGTAAAACGATACACACTCTTTCAAAACGAACTCCACTTGGAAAAATATACGGGATTGATTACTCCTATCAAGCTGTAAAAAATTCGATACAGACGAATATAAAAGATGTTCAAAAACAAAAAGTCATTGTTCAACAAGCAAGCGTTTCTTCTATTCCCTATCATACAAACTTCTTCGATCTCATTACCGCTTTTCAAACACACTACTTCTGGCCTGATATGGAACAAGATATAAAAGAAGTATTTCGCGTCTTGCAACCGAAAGGATCCTTTTTATTAGTGGCTGAAACTTTCAAAATTCAATATCATATAGAGAAATGCAAAACGAATGAAGAATTAGTAAACCTATTTTATAAAACAGGATTTACAAGCGTGAAATGTTATGAAGAAAGAGGATACCTTTGTGTAATAGGGACCAAGTAAAAAAACAGACCCTTTGAGGTCTGCTTTTTTTACTAGATTAATTTAAAAATACTCTTTATTTGTCTCGCAAATAACCAGTTTTTCGTACCGTAGTTATCATTTAAACTATCTAAATTGATAGATTGTCCGTTAGCAAACTTTAATTCTAACGTTGTATTTTTATCGTTTGTTTTTAAGTTACTATGTGTAATAGCATCATACTTTAATTTTTCAATTTCAACATATTCGTCTTTTTCTTGTCCGATCACGACATGGTCTTGGAAGAAGAAAAATACTTCTACTTTCTTACCGAAACAAAATACATTTTTCGTATAAATTAATGTCGCATTATCAAGTCCGACGCATACTTCTTTCATCTCTTCAATAACGTGTCCAAAGTCTTCTTCCTGTCTTGCGTTTGATTCAGCAATCCATTCTTCGATTGTTTTCATGTTAATTGCCATACTGTGCCCCCTGGTTCGTTCATTGCTTTGTTTAAAAACTAAATACTATATGACAATATAAGCGATACGTACTATGTTTTCAAGGGTGAACGGTATATTCAAAATAAAGTTAAATTTCAAAGTAATATACTAGGAGCACCAATCTCATTGTATTTTAAACGTTTGCACGAGGCATTCTTCATCGTCGATTAACTGTATTTTCTCATCAAATTCGATGTTTAGCTCCCTATATACTTTCTTCCAAAAAGAAACAGCTGGTACATTTTTCACAAGTTCGATAACGAAATATTGCCCTCGTTTCTCTTTTAGTACATTCTTAATAACTTGTTTACCGATTCCTTTCCCCTTGTATTGATTCAATATGAAAATGTCATTTATACCAAAATCGTTTTCCTTCTTCAAAAATGGACGTTCCAGTATTAATAAAAATCCTACAATCTCATTATCACTTTTAATAAAATACGGAGTGATTCCATCATTTCCCCAAAACATATGTAAATCTTCGTATTCAAAAAATCCATTTGCTTCAATTGTTATATTGGGTGTGAACTTAGAGAGGTCATGCAGATATAGTGCATATAAATTACGCAATATTTCTTTTTCTGATTCTTGAACAGTTTGAAGTGTTACAAACATTTTTAATAATCCCCTTCCCTATATGTAACTATTTCCCAACCCTCTTCATTCGACAAAAATGATGATTACCCTTTAACGAAAAAAATAGCACTTAAAAAGTGCTATTCCGCTCGTCTTGCCGCTTGCTGAATTGGATCCCAAACGCTGTTATATGGTGGTGCATAACTTAAGTCGACATCTTCTAAATCGTGAATGCTCATTTTATTGAAGAGTGCCATTGCGATCACATCAATCCGTTTATCTACACCTTCTTCTCCAATTACTTGTCCGCCTAATAATTGTTTCGTGTCAGAACGGTATAGTAATTTCAAGTAAAGTGGTTTCGCATTTGGATAATAGCCCGCCATATTTGTCGAATCTACTTTGACTGTTTTATACGGGATATGTAATCCTTTTGCTTCCTTTTCATTTAAGCCTGTTCTTGCGAGCGTCAAATTCATAAATTTAATAATGCCTGTACCCAACGTTCCTTTAAAAGCTCTTCGTTTATCCAGCATATTCAGTCCAGCAAGTCGCCCTTGTTTATTTGCAGTTGTTCCAATTGGAATATGATCATGAATTTCTTTTATAACGTGATAATGTGTCGCACAATCACCAGCTGCATATACGTCTTGCACATTCGTTTGCATATATGCATTTACCTCGATTGCCCCTTTATGATTTGTACGTATATTCGTTCCTTCAAGAAAATCAGTATTCGGCTTCACTCCGACAGATACTAGAACAAGATCCGCTTTATACGTACCTTTATCCGTTTCAACTGCTTCTACTCGTTCATTCCCTTTAAACGCTTTTACATTTTCATTCGTTAAAATTTCAATATGATGTTTATCTGCTTCTTTATGTATATATTCCGCCATATCTGCATCGTAAATTGTACCGATATGATCATTTCTCTCAATCATTCTTACTTTCTTACCAAGTTCGACGAAAGTTTCTGCCATCTCAAGTCCAATTGCACCGCCGCCAATAATGGTTACATCTTCAACTTTATTCGTTTCTAGCGTTTTTAATATGCGCTCAGCATCCGGAATTGTTTTTAAAAGATGAACACCTTGTAAATCTCGACCTTCCCATTCTGGCATAACAGGACGCACGCCAGTCGCAATTAATAAACGATCGTACGGAAATTCAAAGACATCTTTCGTCTTCGTATGCTCTGCGTACACAATTTTCTTTTCCGTATCTACTTTCGTTACTTCATGTCGTACTTTTGCATCAATCCCGTATTTATCACGAAACGTCTTTACATTACGCGCGATTAACTTTTCCGTTGAAGCGATAGCACCACTAATGACATACGGTAACCCACACTGCGCGTACGAATAAATTTCACCTTTTTCTAACGTCACAACATTTGCATTTTCATCGTTTCTAACAATTTGCATCGCTGCACTCATACCAGCTGCATCTCCGCCAATAATGACATAGTTCACTTTACCACTCCTTCTTTTTTACATACTCTTTACGTTTTCCATATTTTATAGAAATAACACCTACTTCTATTGTAAAGAAAGAGAATTTCATCTTCAAATTTAGTGCACAAACCTATGCCTAAATAGGTAACCGTCGTGCCTTATAAACAACATGTTTAATATGCTATAACAGTAACAATTGAAAGTAGGTGAAACATACATGTGCGCCGGCCTTCTCGCCCAGCTTCCAGATGAACCGCAAGAACCAAAAGAACCGAAACCCGCCGTCTCACTTGACCAAGAATTTTCCATTAATGCAACAATATATAGCGCTCGTGCTTGGTTATCTAACGATGATACATTTGCGCAAGATATTTGGAAAGCTACCCAATTCGCTTCAGCATCACATGCTGGCAAGTCCATCTTTCCAGTCGGTTCTGTTAAAATTATAAACTTCTCTGATGATACAATTACTGTTATTGCTTCACCAGAATCAGATCATGCGCTCAAAATAGTCGTCCCACCCCATTCCGAGGCAGCCCTAACGTCTGGTCCTTTATCACATATACAAGCTAGTACATCAGGAGGATCCAGTAAAGTCACATTTCTCTTTCACATCTTTTTCTCAAGGGATCCTGGTTCAGATAAATAACGATAAAAAGGTACAGTTATGCACTGTACCTTTTTATCGTGTTTATTCTCTTGATTTAATGAGTTCAACATTATAAGATTCAATATCCGTTAGCTCTCCTGTATAATACTTGTTTTCTCTATACCAAGACTGCTTTGAAAAATATGTCCATGCCTTGCGTATATTTCGTTTCTCTCTATTTTCAATTGTTCTTTCGATAAGTATGTTAAGTCCCCACTCGTTAATTTTCGGATATCAATATCAGGAAAGATGAAGCCATTATATATATACTGAGGTTTTGACAAAATTGAACACCGTCTTCAAAATGAGTGCCACACTTTGTACATACATTCATCCACCTTTTCGTTAGAAGCCAGTGAATCCCTGTGTAAAGGTTTGAATTATCGTGCTAATGTAAGACCACAGTACAATGAATGTTGCAATTCCAATTAAAACATTTGCGATAAGAAGTGTATAAATAAGGTCTAATCCGCCGTTATCTAGCTTTACTATAGCAACAATTATACTAATTGACATATACGTTGTAGCCAGCCCTAATAAGATTGGTAAGAAAAAGATTAATAAAAAGCTAAACAGAAAAGAAAGAACTAATATAGCAATAGCTGGCGTCGCTATCGTTCCCCACACACCGAATACTTCAAGAAATGAAAATGAAGATTTCATCATCTTTCCACTTACAAAAATAATAAATCCGACAAATAAAGTTAAAATTAGTAAAAATAAAAAGACAGTTATAGAGTCCCAAAAAAAATTAGGAGTCGTTATATCTGGTGCAAATGTTCTCGTAACAGCAGCTGCTGTGCTCATCATTCTATAAAAAATACATGCTCCTAAAAAACAAATAAGAACAAGACTTACAATTCCATTTCGTACTTCAATCTTGCCGCTTTTCATAATCGCTGTCGGTGCTTTGAAAGCATGTTTAAAAAACTGAAAATATCCACTCGCAAATCGCTTCGCTTGCTCTACCGTTTCATTTGTTCGAGTTTTCTTTGCTAAAGCTACGCGTTCCTGTTGCTCACCTTCACTCGCTACGGCTTCCTCCGTTAACGAATGTCCACAATTCCCGCAAAACTTTGCCTCTGCTCTATTTTCTGTATGACACGCCAGACATTTCATTCTCGCATTCCCCCCTTAAGCAGATACCGTATAGGGTGTTACAAATTCAATATATGACTTTGTACATAAAACATGACTACAAGAAAAAGATTCTGAAATCCTCCTTCTGAAAGAAAATATATGTGCTAGCAATCTTGAAAAAAAATGCTATTATGAAACAGAATAAATAATATTTTTAACAGATTGGATGAAAAACAATGGAATTGGTAAACTCAATTTTTCAAATACTCCTTACAAGCGTAATCCAATTATTTTCTTTAATTGGCGTTATCATTGTAATCGGATTTCTATTAGGCTATTTAGAATCACTAACACGGATGTATTGGTCGAGAGCATTTGGAAGAAAAGGATTCCTTTTGACTGCTTGGATTGGTGTTCCTATTCATGAACTTGGACATGCCATTATGTGCGTACTATTTCGTCATAAAATTGTAGCAACGCAGTTTTTCCCAACAGATACAAGCCAGGGCGCTTTAGGCTACGTACAACATCAATACAATCATAAAAGTGTATATCAACGAATTGGAAACTTCTTTATCGGCATCGGGCCTATTATTTCTGGTATTACCGCACTAATCCTTTTAATGCGCTATTTCGTACCAAATTCATATTTTTTATTTCATACAACTCTCGAAAAAACAATCACTTCTACTTCTATTAATGTAGAAATGGTTCAAAACATGCTCTTGTCGACGTTCGTATTATTGAAAAGTTTATTTACAATAAATAATGTATTGAATCCTTCCTTTTGGCTATTTTTATTTATCGCCATTTGTATTTCTGCACATATCGCTTTAAGCAAACCAGATATTCAAGGATCAATAGACGGTGTTATCGTCATGTTTATCGTGTTATTTTTATTCAACATCATAGCGGGATTGTTTCAGTATGATAGCAACCAACTAATTGGAAAAGTGATGAAGTATAATATGTACCTCATTGCGTTTTCTAGTGTAGCACTGCTGTTCTCTTGTATTTCTACACTTGTTAGTTTTGGGTTTTATAAAATAAGAGGAGGGCGTTCTTTTTGAACGCCCTCTTCTTCTCAATTATTCCTCTTATAATCACAATGCTCAACCGGCACACGAGCATGTCCCTCTTCATCGGTACACCATGACTGTGACTGGAAGGCAAGGAATATACCGATCCATTTTTCTTCCTTTTCAAAGTGAATGAGTATTCCTCCGTCTTGCCATATACCATTATCACCTTTCCATTTTTCTACATTCCCTTGATTCATGTGAATATCATGTATCCCGTTTCCTGGTTCGAAATGAAAGTAAGAATCGGGTGTATTTTCTTCTGGTCCCCATCTTTCACCGAACGCGTAAATAATTGCTTTTTCTTCTATTGCTTGTTTTATATAACGTTCTATTTTTTCATTTAAATCATTATCCACTCCTGCTTTTTCAGCAGGTAAAGGAATCATTTGCTTGGAATCAAATAAATTACCTCTTACGTAGTCTAAAGCTACTTTCGGTTCATTGTTTTTTATTTCTGTAAAACCAAATGGTAATGTTGGTAAAATATGAATCGCTTCTGACCGAATATTGTCGCTTGCAAAATATAAAACTTCTGACGGATAACTTTGCGACTTTACGTTAATTGCAATACGATAATCTACTTCTGCTTCACCTTGTAAATGAACTTGATAATGAGGAGTTTTCCCTTTTCCGATTTTAGATTGTATAACTGTACCTTTTAACACGCCGTAGTTTTTTAGGGGCATACATTTCATCTCCTATTCATTTAATAGAAGCTATTCATGTTTAAAACATTATCCACTCATAACAAAAATCCTCCTATGTCAGGAGGATTTTTAATTTCTCAACATATACCAAACAACAACCTCTACCACTATAAGCAACACCGCACCAAAAATCATTAACGTCGTCTTCTTTAATAGTTCATTTTCACGATACGGAATGTTACATAAATACGCACCTAGTGTAATCCGTGACGGGCAAGCGATCGTCGCTACTGATGATGCGGTGTTTTGCAATGTTGTGACGTATTGCCACGGGAGTGCTACATTTTGCGCCGTTTGCATTTGTAGTTTTATGAACATCGCATTTGAGCCTGCATTACTACCTGTTAAAAAGCCACCGATACCACCGATAAACGGAGCAACGAAAACGAAAAATGTTCCAAATGTTTCACCAGCCGTTTTTGCAAGTAATGAATGCATGCCAGATGCACCCATTAATTCTGAAATGGCGATAAACATTGTCGTCGTAATCGCAAAAGGAATCCATTGTTTGATCGTTTGTGAGAGTGATTGTTTAATAATATTAGACGGGATGCGGAAGAAAATAATAGTAAATAAGCAAGTCATACCGAGCCAAAATCCTGGTGAATATAGTAACTCTAGTTTGTAAGAGTATGATTTCAAATCAAGAACCGCATATGATCTGAACAAATCATGTAATGCTGGAACGAGGCGAGAAAGTAAAATACAAACTGTTAGAAATATATAAGGGCTAATAATTTTTATAATAGATACTTCTCTCTCCGTTGCAGCCGCATGCTCTGTTATAAGATTTTGCCCACTTTTTCCTTTTAATTTAATGATAAGAAAGCCAAATGTAATCGTAATGATAGAACTTAGTATACCTGCTAGTTCAACACTTACGTATGCGTTAGAAAGATAGATTCCGAGAGAAAATAATAGAAAGAAACTGAATCCTTCCTTCCACTTTTCAATAACCGCCTGCCAGCCGCCAACAACGTGTAAAGAAAGAATGACGAAATAAGCAAACATCGGGATACTTAATAGCGCTGTATTTGTACCGAGTGTTGTAAGCGGCATATTGATAAGTTGCGAACCGATAATCGTACCAGTTGCCATTGCCCCCCATGAACTAGCTAGTAAGCCGATAAACGAGAGCAGTACAGCTTGGAACGGTTTATAACCTAATGAAAGAAAAATAGGTGCTGCAACCATAAAACCAATTCCGAATCCACTTACCGATTCAATTAGTGGGCAAATACCAAAGCACATAAGAAGCATTTGTAATAAACGATCTTGCGTCACTTCTTCTAAAAAACGCGCTACTTGGTCGATGTACCCCATTTTGTTCATGAGGTGAAATAAAAAAATACCGAAAAATAAAACGTACCCGACAATAAAACAAATTAACCATCCTTTAATCGTTGCGTGCACAGTTTCACTTATCCCTAATTGAAACGTTGGCGAGAGTAAAACGATTCCAACACATACCGCATAAGAAATTAACGAGGATCTTAATGACGTTTGTTTCAATAAAAATAAGCAAATGAAAATCATCATAATTGGGATAAGTGCCAAAAATATGGCCATGTTATCATCTCATTTCGTTTAAAATACAATTTTCAACTATTATATAACAGATTCACAAAAGAAGACGAGTGATTAAACATATTATAATGAAAGAGATTATTTATTATGTATCCCCTGTTAAAAGAACATATATTAGTTTTTGAGACAAAGAAGTAACTCACAGCAAAAGGGTTATTGAGGTCAGTTGACCGAGTACAAAAATTTCAGGAAGGAAGATTTGTGTATAAGAGTTAATACCAGAATATAGGAAAAGGTACATATGGGTAGATAAAGAAGGTATTTTTGCGATAATGCATTAAGTATTTGGATTATACAGAGGCCAGTAGGAACACATAGAAAACATACTGTTATGCATTAAAGTAATATTTCTTATATATATACAAGAAACTAGGAAAGATCTCAAACGTATGAGACTAGAAGAGTTTGTAAGTTGGTTGCAACGTCCCTATAAAAACACAATTGAATAATTTATTACTACAGCTATTCATGAAAAAGTTAGGTGTTATAGTATAAGGGTACCGAAAAAGCCCATTTTATAAGAAAAAAGAGACTTTTGATAAAAATTCTTGTTTTTTTAATTAATTACTTTTTCAGTCCCTCTATAGTACTTGGAACATTTTATTTTTTTGATTTCAACAAGAACGTTTCTTCATTCTTACCATTCCATTTAATGGTAACTTTTATACTCTCCTTTTTATCAGTTGCCATACATCCCTGACAATTAGATGATAAAAAAATAGTTGCCCCCTTATGAATCTCTACCTTTTTAGAAGTCTGTTCAAATTTACTGCTAATACTAATTTCTAAATTCTCAAATTTTGTATCTTTATCACCATTCTTATAATGAAAATCATAATTCCCATGTTCTTCATTCCCATCAATGTTTACTGAATATCTTCCTGCCCAATGTTGACTTTCTCCAGAAAAAACACTGTATTCTTTTGAGCAGCTTCCTAAAATGGGAATAAAAATTAATAAAAAAGCAATTAATTTTTTCAATGTTTTCCTCCTATAATCACAATTTTTTCTATGCCTATATAAGTTGTTGAAAAACAATCTTCCAATTTAATATTTAATTCTATATAGTAAAACAATCCCCTTCTATTTTAAGAGGATTGTTTTACTATATATTTGTATAATATTAAAAGTTATTTGACCAACTAAATTGCCAAGAAGAACCCCCTCGTTTAATTGTTACATATTGTCCAGCCCCTACATACGCTTGTCCAGCTCCTGATGTAATAGTTGATACTTTTGGCCATGAAGGTGCCGTGTAGTTAAATGTAAGACCTCCTGGGTAGTAATCTTGTTGCTTCATCACTGCCCCATTTACACCAACTCCAGATTGGTTTAATCTCACACGTCTGTTTGGTATAGTGTAACTACTATCTGCTATTTGCCAACCACCTTGTACACTTGAAAGAGATATCCATCCTGATGTTTCATTTATATAGAGTCTACTATAAGCTTTCAAACCACCAGTGTCATCCCATTTTTCTCTATATTTATCTGCTAAAGCGACAATACCTTTTTTAGAATCATTCTCAGCCTCTTGGATAACAGCAAGATTAGTAACAACATATGTCTTGCTTTTCGTTCCGTCTGCATAAGTTATTTCTTCGAGTAATTGAGAAGTTTGATAATCGTCAGCGTTTAATGTATTTGATGTGCTTTCGCTAATAGCAACTCCTTGTTGGATTGGGGTGATTTTCGCTTCTGATTTAAATTTTAGACTGTCTTTAAAATCTTGTTTATTGATTTTTGCTCTCTCATATAATACGTTTAAATCTGTAATTTCATCATATTTCTTAACATCTTTAATTTTAGATTCCCCAGTAGTTTTTTTAATCGCTGGAGCATCTTGTGTTTGAGCTAAGCTAGAAGTAGGAGCAATGAAACTAGTAAAACCAATTGATAAAGCTAGACTTGCATAAAACAAACCTTTAGTTTTCTTCATAGTATTCCTCCCTAATTATAATAGTTTTGCCACAAACCCATTATATGTAATTTTTTCAAACAAAACAACAATATGTAATTAATTGGAATATAATAATTACATATACATTTATGCTACTATCTATTTAATTATTTTAAATGATAAACAATCACTTAAAAATTAACGGAATTTTTGCTTACAAAATTTGTTTTCACGTATGGAAAACAAATTTATTGTCAATCTGCATTGCAGCTATAATAGTAAATCCTATGTATATAAGAAATCCAAATTCAGTTTTAAAAATCATATCAAAATAAAATATCTTAATAACATAGGCTCCTTTTTTGAGTACACAACAATTTATCTATTATTCTCAAAAACCGTCTGCTGCCCAATTATTTTGTCTAACACAACAAACACAATATAAGCACATATGACTTGCAATACAACATCCCCAAATTTTATTAATTCAAATGAATGGATACATCCAAATAATTCATTTAATAATACAATCGAAACGATACTAAATAATTCTATACTAATCGAAAATATACATATTTCTAAAATAGATTGCTCTTGAATGCGATTTAAGTTTGAAAAGATGAATACATATCCTAAAAATAGAGCCATCAACTCTATTTTTGTCATGCTAATGAGCCAAGCGTATAGTGGTACAGTTAGAAGTAGATATAATAGTTTCCGTCTTAGCATGCTTTCTCACCCTCTAAATTATATGTATTTTCTGTATATTTTAACATTTATTACACAAAACAAAAAGAAGAGACTTATGCCTCTTCTTTTTGTTTTGTTGCCTGTATGAATTCACATATTTCTTCTCGTTTTCCATTTTCTAACAGTTCAATGATTTTACTTCCAACGACAACCCCGTCACATAATGTAATCATTTCTTCTACATGTTCCTTTGTTGAAATACCGAACCCTGCCACTACCGGTAAATGCGTATGTGATTTTACTTTTTCTAAGTAACTATGAATCTCCTCTTTAAAGTTTTGACGTACTCCTGTTACGCCCGCTACTGTAACGGCGTAGACGAACCCTTCTGATTCACTCGTAATTTTCTCAATTCGCTCAATTGGGCTTGTAACGGTAACGAGTGGGATTAAAGCGATATTTGCAATTCGGAGAAGCGGTGCAATAATATTTTGTTCTTCATACGGTAAATCTGGAACGATAATACCGTCCACACCTGCCTCTAAGCATCTCTCAATGAATCGTTCTTTTCCGAATGCAAGTACTGGATTTAAGTATGTCATGAGTACAAACGGAATTTGCACTTCTTTCCTTACCTCTATTAATGCTTGAAAAATGCCTTTTACTGTTACACCGCTATCTAGCGCTCGTTTCCCTGCTCTTTGAATCGTCGGGCCGTCTGCGACTGGATCTGAAAACGGGATGCCGATTTCAACGATGCTTGCTCCCGCTTCGTCTAGAAAACGAATTCTTTCTTTTAATTTTTCAAGGCCACCATCTCCGCCCATTACGTACGGAATAAATGCTTTCTTGCCATTTTCAAATGCTGCTTTCATTTTTTCTACTCCCATTGTTTACACCTCTTCCATATAACGTTTTATACTCTCTACATCTTTATCACCGCGGCCAGATAAACAAATGACAAGCCCTTCGTCTTTCTTCATTTGCGGCGCTAATTTTAAAGCGTACGCGACAGCATGCGAGCTTTCTAACGCCGGGATAATTCCTTCTTTTTTCGTTAATAATTGAAATGCTTCTAACGCTTCATCATCAGTAATGGAATGATAAGAAACGCGGCCAATATCTTTTAGCAAGCTATGTTCTGGCCCAACACCAGGGTAATCAAGTCCCGCCGAAATAGAGTGAGCTTCTTGAATTTGTCCTTCTTCATTTTGCAGAAGATACATCATCGATCCGTGGAGAACGCCAACGCTTCCTTTCGTTAAAGTAGCTGCATGCTTTTCTGTATGAACTCCTTTCCCTGCTGCTTCTACGCCGTAAAGAGCAACTTCTTTATCGTGTACGAACGGATAAAACATTCCCATCGCATTACTACCACCACCAATACAAGCAACGACTGCTTCTGGTAACTTTCCTTCTAATGCTTCATATTGTTTTTTTGTTTCTTTCCCAATTACACTTTGGAAATCACGAACAATTTGCGGGAATGGATGTGGTCCGAGAACAGATCCCATAATGTAGTGCGTATCATGCACATGTGAAACCCAGTAGCGAAGCGCCTCGTTTACCGCATCTTTTAATGTACCGCTACCTGCTGCTACACTTTCTACTTTCGCTCCGAGTAATTCCATTCGGAACACATTTAATTTTTGACGTCTTACATCTTCTTCTCCCATAAAAATGACGCATTCTAAACCGAGAAGGGCACATACAGTAGCTGTTGCGACTCCGTGTTGTCCAGCTCCTGTTTCAG
This sequence comes from Bacillus sp. FSL W8-0519, assembly GCF_038005585.1. NCBI lineage: Bacteria > Bacillati > Bacillota > Bacilli > Caryophanales > Bacillaceae > Bacillus > Bacillus sp. FSL W8-0519. The sequence goes on along the minus strand of NZ_JBBOTL010000001.1, from coordinate 1,289,818 downwards.
CGACAACTTTTTTCTTTCCCATTCGCACCGCAAGAAGTGCCTGACCAATTGTATTGTTAATTTTATGAGCTCCTGTATGGTTCAAATCTTCACGTTTTAAATAAATCTTTGCACCTCCGCAATACTCCGTCATATTCTCAGCGAAATAAAGCGGTGTTTCTCTTCCGACATACGTTTTTAAATAATGATTTAATTCCTTTTGAAACTCTTCATCTTCCATTGCCTCTTTATATGCTTCTTCTAGTTCTAATACAGATTGCATTAATGTTTCTGGAACGTATCGTCCTCCGTATATACCGTAGTGACCTTTTTCATCTGGATATGCGTAGTTCATTTAGAACACTCCTTCGCTTTTATAATAAATTGTTTTATTTTCTCTACATCTTTCTTTCCTTCTGTCTCTACTCCGCTGCTCACATCGACCATATATGGCCGAACAGTTCGAATTGCTTCTTCTATATTAAGAGTGTTTAATCCACCAGCTAATATCGTTTTCTCTCGTAATTCTTTTGGCATATGCGCAAGTAACTCCCAAGAAAATGTCTTTCCATTTCCTCCGTGAAACTTTTCTTTCGGACTATCAAACAATATATAATCCGTTTCATATGCTTGAGCATTTTTCATATCGGCCTCTGAAGTTACTCCGAGCGCTTTTATAGACGGAATATTCAATCTTCTAATCTGATGATTATCTTCGTCCCCATGTAGTTGCACATGTGTTAACCCGCAATTCTCTGTAATTTTCTGGATTACTTCTACTGATTCATTTACGAAAACACCGATTTTTAACACGTTGGCTGGAAGTTCCTGAATGATTTCTTTCGCTAGCCCTGGAGTAATTTTTCTCTTACTTTCTGCAAAAACAAATCCGAGTGCATCAGCTCCGTATTCGCAAGCACGTTTTGCTGTTTCCATATCAGTGATCCCGCAAATTTTCACTTTCATATGTTCACCTTACAATCTTCAAAAAAGGTATGAATAGAAGACGATGTCATAAGCGCTTCTCCAACTAGTACACCTTTTGCCCCAGCTCGTTTAACGCGAATCATGTCTTCTTTTGAATGAACCCCGCTCTCACTAATCCAAAGTAATTTCTCCTCATTTAATCGTTTTCCAAGCTTTTCTGTTTGACTTAAATCGACTTTGAATGTTTTTAAATTACGGTTGTTAATACCGATAACGTGCGGATTTAATTGAATTGCAATTTCTAATTCCTGTTCATCATGAACTTCAACAATCGCTTCTAACCCTTTTTCTAGTACGTAGCTATACAACTCTTTTAATTTCTCTTTCGTTAACGCCGCTACGATTAGTAAAATAATATCTGCACCAGCTTCATACGCTCTATCAATTTGAATCTTATCGATTATGAAATCTTTACATAAAAGCGGAATGCTACTTTCTTCTCTTGCCGTTTGTAAATCATAAAATGATCCTTTAAAAAATTGACCGTCTGTTAAAACAGAAACTGCACCAGCGCCGCATTCTTCATATGCCTTCACTTGTTTTCGTACATCAACATGTAAATTAATATCTCCTTTTGATGGTGATGCTCGCTTTACTTCTGCAATGACAGTAAATTGCTCTAGAGCCTTTACAAGTGAGCGCGTTTTTCTTTTTTCTTTTACTGGTGTATATGTTTCATATAATGCCGCAACTTCCTTTTTCTTTTGATCTACAATTTTGTCTAAAATCGTCCCCACTTTAATTCACCCTTTCTAATTTTTCGTTACTTGCTGCAATTAATAAGTTTAGTTTCGCTAATGCTTTTCCAGAGTCAATGCTATGTGCTGCGAGTGTTATTCCTTCTTCAATCGTCTTTGCTTTTCCATTTGCGAAAAGAGCAAGCCCTGCATTGAATAAAACAGTATCACGGTAAACACTCTTCTCTCCGCTTAATACTCCGAGCGTAATCTTTGCATTTTCTTTCGAATTCCCTCCTCTAATCTCTTCGTTTTTCACTATTGAGAATCCATATTTCTCAGGTTCAATACTCGTTTCTACTATTTCATTATCTTTTAAAATGACAACATGATTTTCTCCTTGCAATGATGCTTCATCTAAAAACCCACTTCCGTTTACGACAAGTGCTTGTTTTCTTCCTAGTTTCTGTAGTACTTGCGCAACTGGTAGTAACATATCTCGTTTATAAATGCCGACAAATTGTGTTTCTAAATTCACCGGATTCGTTAACGGTCCAATTAAGTTAAAGATCGTCGGAACGTTTAATTCTTTTCTTATTTTCATAATGCGCTTTAATGCTGGATGCATCGCTGGTGCGAATAAAAATGCGATTCCGACATGCTCTAATAAATAATCAATTTCGTTTGGCGTACTACTAATATTTACACCGAGTTCTTCTAATAAATCTGCACTTCCTGTTTTACTAGAAACAGCACGATTACCATGTTTTGCAACCTTTACGTCAGCTCCTGCCAGTACAAATGCTGATGTTGTGCTAATATTAAACGTTTGGGCACCGTCACCACCTGTCCCGCAATTGTCCATCGCGCCTTGTATATGATTCGAAAACGGTAATGCCTTTTCGCGAAGAGCTCGAACGAGACCGTATATTTCTTCTGCCGTTTCACCTTTCGCTTTCAGTAAGACTAAGAAAGCTGCAATTTCACTTTCCAATATGTTTTCATTTAATAAAAGAATCCCCGCTTTATACATTTCCTCTTCTGTTAAATGTTGTCCCTCCACCAATTTACGAAGATAGTTATTCATACTCTTTCCTCCTCTTTCACTTCGCCTAAAAAGGCACGTATTAACTTTCCGCCTTCTTCTGTCGCGATTGATTCCGGATGAAACTGTAATCCGAAGAGCGGATAATAATTGTGACGAACTGCCATTATTTCTCCATCGTCCATCGCTGTCGCTAATATGTCAAAACACTGTGGCAAGCTCGTTTGTGCTGCAACAAGAGAATGGTAGCGCATCGCTGTTAGCGGCTGCGTCACATACGAAAAAATTGACGTTCCGTTATGTTTCACACGCGATGTTTTTCCGTGTTTAATGCGCTCTGCTCTTACAATCTCTCCTCCAAACGCTGATATAATTGCTTGATGACCAAGGCAAATACCTAACATGGGAACGTTCTTATAAAAATGATGAATCACTTCAATACAAATGCCAGCATCCTCTGGTTTTCCTGGTCCTGGCGAAAGCACAATTCCTTTTGGGTTCATTTCTTCTAATTGTTCTATCGTTATTTGATCATTTCTTACGACAACAATCTCTTCTTCGTATTCGCCTAATAGTTGATACAAGTTATATGTGAATGAATCATAATTATCGATCAGTACAATCATTTCATTACCTCCAATAGCGCTCTCGCTTTATTTAATGTTTCTTCATATTCAGCTACTGGATCTGAATCGTAAACGATACCCGCTCCTGCCTGAACGTATGCTTTTTCATCCTTTACAACCATTGTTCGAATGGCGAGCGCCATATCAAGATTCCCTGAAAAACTAACGTATCCAACTGCACCGGCGTACACATTTCTTTTTTCATTCTCTAGCTCATTTATAATTTCCATCGCCCTAATTTTCGGAGCACCTGATACCGTCCCCGCTGGTAAGCAATACGCTAATGCATCAAATCCGCTCATTCGTTTTCGTAATGTTCCGTAAACTTCAGATACAATGTGCATAACGTGAGAATATTTTTCTACTTTCATATATTTATCTATCGTAACTGAGCCGATTTCACTCACCCTACCAATATCATTTCGCCCAAGATCTACAAGCATCATATGCTCCGCTCGCTCTTTCTCATTTTCTAACAGTTCTTTTTCAATCTCCGTATCTTCCTCCTTCGTTTTCCCTCTCGGTCTCGTACCGGCAATTGGATTCGTCATTACTTTATCCTCCCTTACCGATAACAAACTTTCTGGCGAAGAACCGAGTACAACATAATCTTGAAAATCGATATAAAACATATATGGTGATGGATTGGCAATTCGAAGTTTTCGATATAACGCGAATGGATCTCCAATACATTCGCTTTGCAAACGCTGAGATAATACAACTTGAAATATATCCCCGGCCCCAATATGTTCTTTCGCCGTTTCTACCATCGCGCAAAATTCTTTTTCCGTTATAGAAGAAGTGAATGATAGTGTTGATCTTATTTCGGTTACTTCAGCTTCTTCTCCCTGTAGCACTTCTTCTTTGTATATTTGCAACCTTTCATATACTTCTTCGTAATCTGCTGAATCATCTTCCCTGCATACATATACAAACGACAACTTTTGGCGTAAATGATCGTAAACGATAAACTCACGATATATTAAAAGGTGTACTTCTGGAATATTCAATGGATCATATAAATCTGCTCCAATGTTTTCATATTGCCGAATGACGTCATAGCCAATATAACCAACTGCTCCACCGCAAAATGGAAATGGACTATCTACTTGAGCTGACGCAATCACTTCTTCTAACACTTGAAGTACGTTACTTTGCAACTTTTCTGACCTGCCGTAAATAGTTCGTTCCACTTCTGTACCAGCACTTTTCACTTCACTATATGGATTACAACCTAAGTAAGAATAGCGCCCTTTATCTTGATGAAGCTGTGAGCTTTCTAATAAAAATTTCTTTTTACCTTTCATACGTCTATATAAAGAAATTGGCGTAATGCTATCTCCTTCTTCTTCAGTGATTACTAAAAATGTCTTTCTCTCTCTTTTTTGTTTTATAAATTCTTCTTTCGTCATCATGTCCTTCACCTCGCCCTGAAAAATAAAAAAGTCCTCTACATATCGAAAATATGTAGAGGACGATAAATATACCGCGGTACCACCTCGTGTTGGATGCAAAAGCATCCCGCTTTGTTCAGGTACAAAATTTATACCTTATCCTTGTAACGGCGGAACCCGGGTTGCCTACTGAAAATAATTGTTCAGCATACCTCTCGTAAGCCCATTCCGTATATGACACCGCACCGGGCTCCCACCTATCCCCGGCTCTCTGTAACGTCTCCAATATACGTACTCTTCTTACTTAAACGATTTCATTTATTTAATTTTTTATACACAAAAAGGGAGTACTCATCCTATAGAAAGGACGGGTACTCCCGTGGTGCCACCTTAATTCGTTACGAACGTAACGCACTTTACCGTATCAAAAACAATACGTGTCTCTTGTATCGATGAGATCATGTCGCCAAAGCCTACTTCTTTCGTTTCGGTTTGGAAGCTCCGAAGCCCATTCCACATCAATTCCATACTGATTCGCACCAACCATCAGCTCTCTGACATGTTCATCATGTGTACTCTTCTTCATCAACGCTTGCATTTTTTTAAGTTGCACTCATTATAGACCTAACTTTTTTCACAAGTCAATACTTTTTAAAAAATTTTATTTTTCTCTCCTTTCAATATTATATTGACAAAACAACCTCTTTTTATGTAAATATAATAAATACTCTATTAAAAATAAGGTTTTTTGTATGAATATTATATATCAAAAAAGTAAAATGACATCAAAAAACGCTTACATTTCTGAAAATTCATATTTCTGTATGGATTTTTCAGAATAATCATGATAGATTATAAAGTGAAACTTTAATCAGTGGGGATTTTGTTCATCCCCCACTGATTATTAGTTGAACCAATCGGGCATTTACGGGCAGTTGATCTCCCACCTAACTTCCTTGCCCAGCCGATTTTAAGGTGGGAGTTTTACTGCCCGTTAATGCGGGATAAATATGCATAACGCATCAAAAGACATGACAAAAGGAAGGGGAACTACATGAGTACGCAGATGTTAACTTTAACTTCTATCTCTATTTACATGCTCGGGATGTTAGTAATTGGCTATTTTGCCTATAAACGAACGTCCAACTTAACAGATTATATGCTTGGCGGGCGTACACTAGGCCCCGCAGTAACGGCATTAAGTGCTGGAGCATCCGATATGAGTGGTTGGCTTTTAATGGGCTTACCCGGTGCAATGTTTAGCGTTGGATTAAGTAGTAGTTGGATTGCGATCGGCCTAACACTAGGCGCATACGCAAACTGGCTATATGTCGCTCCTCGCTTACGTACCTACTCAGAAATTGCAAACAACTCTATTACTATCCCAGAATTTTTGGAACACCGATTCCAAGACAAATCCCATATGCTACGCTTAGTATCTGGACTTGTTATTATGATTTTCTTTACTTTTTATGTAGCTTCAGGATTAGTTTCAGGCGCTGTATTATTTGAAAATTCATTTGGTATGAACTACCATGTTGGATTATTCATTGTTGCAGGCGTTGTTGTCGCTTACACGTTATTTGGTGGTTTCTTGGCAGTAAGTTGGACAGACTTCGTGCAGGGAATCATTATGGTAATTGCTCTTATTCTTGTTCCTACTGTTACAATTATGAATGTAAATGGGCTTGGTCCAGCATTTAGCACAATTAAATCAATTGATCCAACATTATTAGACATTTTTAAAGGCACTTCTGTATTAGGTATTATTTCATTATTCGCATGGGGCCTTGGTTATGTTGGACAACCACATATTATCGTACGATTTATGGCAATTTCTTCTGTAAAAGAAATTAAAAGTGCAAGACGAATTGGTATGAGCTGGATGATTTTCTCTGTTGTTGGAGCTATGTTTACTGGTCTTATCGGTATTGCATACTACTCAGACAAAGGATTAAAGCTATCCAATCCAGAGACAATTTTCCTGGAACTGGGAAAAATTTTATTCCACCCGCTTATTACTGGATTTTTATTAGCCGCTATTTTAGCAGCAATTATGAGTACAATCTCATCTCAGTTACTCGTTACTTCTAGTGCCATAACTGAAGACTTATATCGTACTTTCTTTAAACGTTCTGCTTCTGATAAAGAGCTTGTATTTGTCGGCCGTATGGCTGTACTTGTTATTGCATTAGTTGGATGTGCATTAGCGTTTAAACAAAATGATACGATTTTAGCTCTTGTTGGATACGCTTGGGCTGGATTTGGCTCTTCATTCGGACCTGCTATTTTATTAAGCTTATACTGGAAACGTATGACGAAGTGGGGCGCACTTGCTGGTATGATTTCTGGTGCCGCTACAGTCATTATTTGGACTCAATTCAAATTCTTAAAAGAATTCTTATATGAAATGATTCCTGGTTTCACTATTAGTTTACTAGTAATCGTAATTGTTAGTTTACTAACACAGCCTTCAAAAGAAATTGAAGAGCAATTTGAGAATTTCGAAAAACAACATAGTGATAATCTATAAAGGAAAAGCTCTGCTGTTATGATAGCAGAGCTTTCTTTTTATCCCGCTATTTGTTGGCAATAAGACTCACACCTCAAAATTCGGCGAATACGAAGGAGCTAGGTGGGAAATAACTGCCCGATTGGTAAAGAACTAATTAAATTTGCAATTTATCAATGTTCGACAATCTTCTGCTCGAATTTAACAATTTCTTTATGTTTCATTAAATTAAACGTAACACTACTCCTTTATAGTAATACTATCAGCACTTATACAGAAAGGGGACTCCAACATGTTAGCAGCTTTCCAGCAACAACAAACACGAAAATTTTCACCTATCACCAATACTTCTGCGTCTTGTTTGAACATACAACCTAATCCACCTAAAATTTCAATCGCTCCTTCTGTTATTTCAGTCATCGGTGTTCATATGGAAAAAAATAAGTTGAAAATAAGAACTGGCCAAAGCACTGAGTTGTCCGCCACTGTTTTGCCAGTACAAGCAACCAATAACGAACTTATTTGGACGAATATGAATGCTGATGTTATCACACTGTATCCAAAAGGTGATACAGTAACGATTACTGGAAAAAGTGCAGGTAGAGCAGTCGTAATTGTTACAACTGCTGAAGGTAAGTTCAGGGACCTATGTATCATTCATGTACAACCTTATATGACAAACCCAAAGTAAAAGAGTGGCTATGAAGCCACTCTTTTACTTTATTTCAATGTGTGGATTTTTACTTGTAACGAGATTGATAAATTTCTCTTTATCTTTAGGAGAAATAATTTCTGTTTGATGTGATCCATAAATAATTTCAAGTCGATCAAGTGACAATGCATAGGCTGCTATTGGATTTTTCGTATTTGAAATTTGTTTTATATCTCGTATCAATATGCGCTTTTTCACGAAACCGGATCTAATAGTAATTGTTTCTTCTCCGACAATATATTTTGTTGAAAACCAACTCCAAATAAATACTATGGCTAATGGGATTGTGAAAAATAAAAGAAAATATTCTCTTCCTGCAAATATGGGAGCAAAACACGCTCCCATGACAACGAAAAAAATCGGATATAACCATGCATCTTTTTTTGATAGAAACTCCATTTCCCTCCCCCTTCTACGCCGCCCGTATTTCTATAAAACAAAAAGAGAAGTATCACAACTTCTCTTTTCTCTCTTAACATTATAATTCCTGTGTATAAACAGGCTCGTTTACGACATTTTTTGCTGTTCTTTTTTGTTGCTGCAATAAGAAAACAGATACACCAAACAATACGAGTATGCTACCGATCATTTGCATTGCATTTAATCTTTCCCCAAGTAAGAAGAACGCTAGTATAGATGCTCCAACTGGTTCCCCTAAAATACTCATCGAAATTGTTGTTGCATTTACGTAGTTTAATAACCAATTATTAATGACGTGTGACACTGTCGGCACGACCGCAAGTAAAAGAAAGACGGTCCAATCCCACTTTGTATAACCTGTAAAAGGCACTTGCAATACTATATTATAAATTCCCATAAAAATACCTGCGAATGCAAAGACTGTAAAGCTGTAAATCCAGTGTGATACTTTCTTTACTGTCGTTTGCCCGATAAATAAATAACCGACAACTGCTATTACACTTAAAAAGGATAATATATCTCCATAAATTGCTTGTTTACTTAGTCCTAAATCTCCCCAACCAATACACACTACACCTAATATCGCAATTCCCATTGTCGCAATGGCTGAGTATGTTGTTCTTTCTTTAAATAAGAAAAAACCTCCAACTAAAGATACGATTGGTTGAAGCGCTAAAATAATCGTCGAACTCGCAACTGTTGTATGCTTTAAAGATTCAAACCATAAAAGAAAATGAAGTGCTAAAAAGAAACCAGATCCAATTAAAAATCCCCAATCTTTTATTTGAATCTTACTAAACTCTTCCCGTTTTTTCCAAACGATAGGCAGCATAAGAAGTACGATAATCCATAATCGATACATACTTAATATGGAAGATGGTGCTGAGGACATCTTTACAAAAACTGCTGCGAATGAAATGGCTATAATGGAAATGGCTAATGGTAGTGCGATTGATCTTTCTTGTTTCAAATTCCGTCTCCCCTCTCACCTGTCAAAAATCCCACTTCATTATATCCGTTTTCTTTCCTAACTTAAATACTAATTTTTTAGATTCTTCGTACCATTATGGTAAAATAGAAACGAAAGCACCTATTAGTGAATATTTCTTTCTTTTTCACTACAAGCGTCGCTCTTACAATTATTACAGTAAATTTTTATTTAGGGGGATCTACATGAATCAAACAATTGGGAGAATTGAAGAAATTTCATTTTATAGTGCATCACTTCAAGAAGATGTTACACTTCTCGTTTACTTACCGGTAAATTACACACCGCTGCACAAACATACAGTTGTCATTGCACAAGATGGCAGAGATTATTTTCAGCTTGGGAAAGCACACCGTGTAATTGAGCGCCTTCGTGAAACTGAAGAAATTGACCGTACAATTATTGTCGGTATTCCCTATAAAAATGTCCACGATCGTAAAGAAAAATATTTCCCAAACGAAGTAAAAAACGCTGCTTATATTCGTTTCCTTGCTCATGAACTTGCGCCATATATCGATGAAAATTATCCAACGTACCAAATGGGAAAAGGTCGCGTGCTAATTGGAGATTCTCTTGGCGGAACAGTTTCCTTTATGACTGCACTTATGTATCCGCATACATTCGGTAAAGTCGTTATGCAATCACCATTTGTGGATGAAACAGTAATGAACTTAGCAAAAGACTTCAAAAATCCGGAGGCGCTAGAGCTTTATCACGTTATTGGGACAGAAGAAACAGCTGTAAAGCGCACGGATGGACAAGTATCTGATTTCGTAGGGCCGAACCGTGAGCTTAATACGCTTCTGACAGATAGAAATTTCATCACGCATTACGAGGAGTTTGAAGGTAATCATACGTGGAAATATTGGCAAACTGATTTACCGAAAGCTTTCTCTCATATGCTATCAATGAAATAATAGAGAGCAGTATTCAGAATAATTTGATATAATAGATTAAGAGAGTTATTTTCTCAAAATCTAACTAGACTTACAAAGGGAGGAATTGGAACATGAAATTAGGCATTGTAATTTTTCCATCTAAAATGATTCAAGATAAAGCGAACGGATTGCGTAAACGTTATGATCCGCACTACGCATTAGTTCCGCCACATATTACATTGAAAACACCCTTTGAGACGCAAGATGAACAATTAGAATCGATTGTAAACGAGTTACATACAATCGCAAGTAAAACGAACCCTTTCACCCTTCATGTTGGAAAAGTTGGTTCATTCGCACCTGTTAATAATGTTATTTATTTTAAAGTAGAAAAAACACCTGAACTTACTTTCTTAAATGAGGAAATGCATAGCGGATTCTTTACACAAGAACGCGAATACGCTTTTGTACCTCATTTAACAATTGGACAAGGCTTATCAGATGCAGAGCATGCTGATGTACTAGGTCGATTACGTATGAAAGATTTCTATTACGAACAACCAATTGACCGCTTCCACCTTCTATATCAATTAGAAAACGGAACATGGACTGTACACGAAACATTCCGCCTTGGAAAGGGGAACAACTAATTTGCATGCACAGATCGTACAAACGGACGAACAACTAAGAGATGCATTCTCTGTACGTAAGCAAGTATTTGTGAAGGAACAGCAAGTTTCTGCCGAAGAAGAGTATGATGAGTTTGAAGAAACTTCCATACACGTCGTTATATATGATAATGATGTTCCCGTTGGTGCTGGGCGTTTTCGCACCATTGATGGAATAGGAAAAATGGAACGCATTTGCGTACTAGCTTCCCATCGAAAAAAAGGCATCGGAAAAATTGTTATGAATGCACTTGAAGCATATGCGAAGGAAAACTCGCTACCAAAATTGAAGCTGCATGCTCAAACACATGCAGAAGATTTCTATAAGAAACTTGGATATGTAACGAATTCTGATGTATTTATGGAAGCAAATATTCCTCACATCGTTATGATAAAAGAATTGTAATTTGAAAACAGGAGGTATCCCCTCCTGTTTTTTACATTGCTATTTTCTTTTTCTTCCGCTAAAGTTAAATGTTGATGCTATAGTTTTGAAGGTGAATATATGACACAAGAAAAATTTTCACAAAAATCATTAACGCACGCTGATATTCCACGTGCAACATATCATATTCCGAAAACATCTACCCATTTAATTATGGAAGAAGATGCAGATGCGGCGTATTTCCGCGCTCTCGAACAGCAAAATGTATTTTTAAACGAAAAACAATTAGAGGCTGTACGAACGACAGAAGGCCCTGTTCTTACACTGGCTGGTGCTGGAAGCGGGAAAACATCTGTTTTAACAACTCGCGTCGGTTATTTAGTAAATGTAAAACAAGTTCATCCGCGAAATATTTTATTACTTACATTTACACAAAAAGCGGCTGAAGAAATCCGAAATCGTGTAGCGAATTTACCGGGTATGAATCATGCGGCAAGTAGCTACGTTGTTGCCGGTACATTCCACTCTGTCTTTTTAAAATTGCTTCGTAGTCAAGGATATAATCAGCAAATTTTAGCAAACGAAAAACATAAACAAATTATGATAAAGAAAATTTTAAAAGAATTGCGTTTAAAAGACGATTATGATGCTGAAACGATGCTCGCGATGATTTCACTTGAGAAAAACAAATTAAATCGTCCGAAAGATGTAAAAGCAAAAACACCCGTTGAACAAGAATTTAAAGAAGTATACGAGCGTTTTGAAGAAGTGAAACAACGATATAATTATATTGATTTCGATGACATCTTATTAGAAACATATTATATGTTAGAAAATAACGCTCCTTTGCTTACCCAATTACAACAACGTTTCCACTATATTGAAGTAGATGAGTTCCAAGATACATCGTATGCTCAATATGAAATTGTAAAATTGTTAGCTTCGCCAAGAAATAATTTATTTATCGCAGGTGATGACGATCAAGCGATATACGGTTGGCGAGGAGCAAGTCACCAAATTATTTTATCTTTTCCAAAAGAATTTGATAACACTACGATTATCGCCCTTAATACGAATTATCGATCCAATCCTTTTATTGTCGGACTTGGAAATGAAGTTATCAAACTAAATCAAGAACGGTTTGATAAAGAGCTATATTCTGTTCGTGAAGAAGGTGTACAACCTTTTTACGCAAGACCGGCTACGACTCTTGATGAAGCAAATCAAATTTTGCAGCTCATTCAAGAAAAAGTAGATAGTGGTGAACGAAATTATAAAGATTTTTGTTTGCTGTATCGCACACATTCTGTAAGCCGTTCGTTACTTGATCAGCTTACCATTCATAAAATCCCGTTTATTAAGCACGGTGCGAGTCAGTCATTTTATGAACATTCTTTAATTAAGCCTGTATTGGATCATTTACGACTCGTAATTGAACCATTTCGATTAGAATCACTTTCAAACATATTACCAACGATGTATATCGGGCGTGATGATTGTATTTCATTTATTGAACGTGAACAATGGAAATATGGTGAAGGCCGTTTCCCTTCTCTTCTTCATTTCTTATTATTAAATCCGAACTTAAAACCTTTTCAAGTGAAAAAGGTAAATGAGCGTATCGATTTTATTAAATTTATAAAAGAATTAGAACCGAAAAAAGCATTAAAAGAAATTATTCATGGTAAAGGAAAGTATTTAGAGTACTTACAAAGTAACGATCGTTCTTCCTTTACGATGCATAAAGATATACAAGAAGAAATGTTAGAAGAATTAATGGAGTCTGCAACTCGTTTCACCGACATTCCAGCTTATTTACAGTTTATTGATGAAGCCATTCAAGGGCAAAAAGAAATGGAAGCATTAAAAACAATGCCGCAAAAAGATGCTGTTTCGCTTATGTCTATTCATAACGCAAAAGGACTTGAATTTCCATGTGTCTTTTTACTCGGGGCGAGCGATGGTATTCTGCCTCATACTTCTTCTTTAAAAGATGCAAATGATCGTGTTACAGAGACTTCTGAAGCTTTAGAAGAAGAACGCCGACTACTTTATGTCGCAATTACACGTGCGAAAGAAGAATTGTACATTTCCTCTCCGCAATTTTTTAGAGGAAAAAAATTAGATATATCTCGCTTTTTGTATACTGTGCGAAAAGATTTACCTGAAAAGACATCCACGAAATAAGGATGTCTTTTTTTATATTGCAATATGTACATCCCTCCTATATAAATTCCCTCTTTTTATCATAAGAATTAACGTAATATCAACCATATCCCACTCATATTGTAATAGTGTATGTCAGAACTCACGAGAAGGAGTGAACATAATGAGCTGCAATTGTAACGAAGATCATCAACATGATTTTGATTTCAACTGTGTATCTAATGTCGTTCGTTTTATACATGAACTACAAGAATGTGCAACGACAACATGCGGATCTGGTTGCGAGGTTCCATTTTTAGGAGCACATAATAGCGCATCCGTAGCAAATACGCGTCCTTTTATTTTATATACAAAAGCTGGAGTACCTTTTGAAGCATTCGCGCCATCTGCAAGCCTTACTAGCTGCCGCTCTCCAATTTTCCGTGTCGAGAGTATAGATGATGATGATTGTGCTGTATTGCGTGTATTAAGTGTCGTATTAGGTGATACCTCTCCTGTACCACCTACTGACGATCCAATCTGTACGTTTTTGGCTGTACCAAATGCAAGATTAATATCGACTAACACTTGTATTACTGTTGATTTAAGTTGCTTCTGCGCTATTCAATGCTTACGTGATGTTACGATTTAAAACTAAATAATGAGTTAAGCATGGATTGGGTGGCAGAATTATCTGCCACCCAATCCATGCTTAACGAGTATTATTATGTAAATTTCTTAAAATTGGGAACTTGTCTAGAACATAGAACCTGTCCTTTTCATTAACTGAAAGTAGAAACAGATAAAGGAGTGAAAAACATGTTCTCTTCTGATTGCGAATTTACGAAAATTGATTGCGAGGCAAAACCAGCTAGTACACTACCTGCCTTCGGTTTTGCTTTCAACGCGTCTGCACCTCAGTTCGCTTCACTATTTACACCACTACTATTACCTAGCGTAAGCCCCAATCCAAATATTCCTGTTCCTGTAATAAATGATACAGTAAGTGTCGGAGATGGCATTCGAATTCTACGAGCTGGTATTTATCAAATCAGTTATACATTAACAATTAGTCTTGATAACGTACCTACTGCACCAGAAGCTGGTCGTTTCTTCTTATCATTAGGTACACCAGCTAACATTATTCCTGGATCAGGTACAGCGGTTCGTTCTAACGTTATTGGTACTGGTGAAGTAGACGTATCCAGCGGTGTTATTCTTATTAACTTAAACCCTGGTGACTTAATTCAAATTGTACCAGTCGAGTTAATTGGAACTGTAGACATCCGTGCTGCAGCATTAACAGTTGCACAAATTAGCTAGTAAAAAGCGGTATTTCTAATACAGAAATACCGCTTTTTTATATGTATAATAAAAAACACTCACAGTAACATGAGTGTTTCATTCTTCATAGTGTTTTATTGTGTTCTTTTTTTTTCCACAATTACATCCCTTTTTCTTCACAAATCCTTGTTGCTGTAATTGTTCTTGATATGCCTGTTGTTGTGCTTGGTGTTGTTGCTGCATGTGATACCATTGCTGCAGGTCATATGAATTTTGCCTTGGATTATTGCTCACAGCAAACATCTCCTCTACTGTCAATTCTGTCTATTTACTATATGAACAACTCTTTATTTCCGTTCCCTCATTCTTTTAAACTCCGCTTTTTCTCGTATTATGGAAATATATTATTCTCCCATAAAATATCCTGTAATCGTTTCAATGATTGCTGCTGCTCCTGCAATAGCTAATAATGCAAGTAACGGCTCTGCAACGATCGGAATCCAATTATATAAGACTAATAAAAAAGCACTAACCCATACACCTGTACACCAATAACAGCTTAATAATTCGCCAACCCACTTTCTTAATCCTTTACCTTTTACTTTTGTAAAAGTTGATACACTTCCATCCGGCTCTGTAATTTCTAATTCATCAATAAATGGTCTTCGCAAAAAGCCTGTAATTTTATCATAAACAATTAAACGAGTGAGCCTAAAAGCAGCTAACGCGAAAATAAAAAATAAAAGCCAGCTTGTAAACAGCATAATTCCACCTTCCCTTATCCTCTTTCGCCTATTTAAAAAAAAAGGTCTTGAGATTGTGACCAAATCTCCTCAACTCCAATATCTTATTAATGTAAATACAAACAAGAAGATAAGGAGTGACATTAATGAGTTGTAACGAAAATAAACACCATGGCTCTTCTCATTGTGTAGTTGACGTTGTAAAATTCATCAATGAATTACAAGATTGTTCTACAACAACGTGTGGATCTGGTTGTGAAATTCCATTTTTAGGTGCACACAATACTGCATCAGTAGCAAATACACGTCCTTTTATTTTATACACAAAAGCTGGAGTACCTTTTGAAGCATTTGCACCATCATCAAGCCTTACTAGCTGCCGATCTCCAATTTTCCGTGTGGAAAGCGTAGATGATGATAGCTGTGCTGTGCTACGTGTATTAAGTGTAGTATTAGGTGACGGTACTCCGGTACCACCTACTGACGATCCAATTTGTACGTTTTTAGCTGTACCAAATGCAAGACTAGTATCGACATCTACTTGTATTACTGTTGATTTAAGCTGTTTCTGTGCGATTCAATGCTTACGCGACGTTACTATCTAATAAGTGAAGTAAACTAAAAAACTATTGGGGTGGTAGAAGATTTCTACCACCTTTACATATTTAAAAGCCGGCCATATCAATCGATTTTATCTCCTCTATAGATAACCTAATATCTCTCATACTATTTGGCGGCATAATGGCTACAATTCCATTACGATACGAGATGATTGATCCAACATATGAGACTGTAGCTGTTTTTATTCTGCACCTTACTTTCGGAATATAATGAGGACGATTTAATAAAAAATGAATCTTCTCTTCATTATTCATATCCTTAAATGATTTATTATACGGGACAGTTCTCACTGGTTCTTTCTGTTTCTGTTCCAGTTCCTCTTCTTCTTCTATTTTCTCTTCTACTTGTTGCTCTTTTTGCTCTTTTTGCTCTTCTATTACCTCTTCCACCGCACTACTTACAACATTTTCGTTTCTATTACTTTCCTCTTTTTGATCCTCATTTTCAAAGTTTGTTAAAATAATTCTTTTGATTTTCGGTGCAGCAAGTTCCAAACTTACTTGCGCAATATATAACAACGGTTTTCCAACTGTTGAACTTTTATTTTTATTCTTCACACTCGTCCCTCCCACTTCCATACGTAGCTGAATAAATCGTGTACTATTATACTTATATTCATAACGTGGTAAGAACTTTCGTTAAAAATCGTTCTTTCTAAGAACAAATAAAAAGGACAATCTCAACATGTAGAGATTGTCCTTTAAAATTAATATTATATTTATCCTAAGATATGATACCCTGAATCAACGTGAATGTTTTCTCCTGTTACGCCGCGTGCTAAATCACTGAATAAGAATACTGCTGTATCCCCAACTTCTTCTTGCGTTGTTGTACGACGAAGTGGTGCGCGCTCCTCAATTTCTCTTAAGATTGAGTTAAAGTCGCCTACACCTTTTGCAGATAACGTACGAATTGGACCTGCAGAAATAGCGTTAACGCGAATGCCATGTTGACCTAAATCGTTAGCTAAATATTTCACGCTCGCTTCTAATGAAGCTTTTGCTACACCCATAACGTTATAGTTTTTCACAACGCGCTCGCCGCCAAGATATGTTAACGTTAAAATATTTCCGCCTTCTGTCATTACTTTCTTCGCTTCTCTTGCTACAGCTGTTAAAGAGAATGCACTAATATTTTGTGCAAGTAAAAATCCATCGCGAGAAGTATCTACAAATTCACCTTTTAAGTCGTCACGATTTGCAAAAGCAATACAATGTGCTACACCGTGAATTGTACCAACTTCTTGTTTGATTGTTTCAAAGCAAGCTGTAAGTTCTTCATCATTTGTTACATCACAAGGTAATACAAGTGACTCTTGTCCTTCTAATGTATCCGCTAATTCACGAACGTTTCTCTCTAAACGTTCTCCTGCATATGTGAAGATTAATTTTGCACCTGCATTATGCAAAGAGCGAGCAATTCCCCATGCAATACTTCTTTGGTTCGCAACGCCCATAACAACAAATGTTTTCCCTTGTAATAGTTCCATGATATATCCTCCCAGAAATACTTATACTTGTTATTAGTACCTGATACTATAATTATAGTAACATAAAACCTCTTAAAGGCAAACAAAAAAGTCATTAACTGAAAATTGTTAATGACTTTTTGTTTCTATAAAAAAACGCTCTAATCCTTCTTCCCAAGAAGGCATTTGTAAAAAACCATTTAATCGCAGCATGTTATGTTGGAAAATAGAATATTTTGGTCTCGCTGCCGCCGATCCAAATTCTTCAGTTGAAACCGGTAATACATCCACTTTCATATTTGCATACGAAAATATTTTCTTTGCAAATTCAAACCAAGAACATGATCCTCTATTGGATACGTGATACGTACCGTATAAAGAAGTATGGATGAGCTTATTAATCATTACATTTAAATCCGCCACATACGTAGGAGAACCGATTTGATCCGCTACAACAGATACTTCTTCTCTTTCTTTCCCTAATCGCATCATCGTTTTCACAAAATTATTTCCATACTTACCATACAACCATGATGTACGAACGATAAAGTATTTATTATGTAACTCTTTGACGAACTGCTCTCCCGCATATTTAGAAGCCCCGTATATATTTATCGGCGCCGGATTATGAAATTCATCGTACCCTTCCGGTCTATCACCTTGAAATACATAATCCGTACTAATATAAACTAACTTTGCCTCCACTAATTGTGAGGCAACTGCTACATTTCGAGCCCCTATTGCATTTATTCTATAAGCAAGATCTCGTTCTTTCTCAGCTTGATCAACCTTCGTATACGCTGCACAATGAATAATGATATGTGGCCTTATTTTTTGTACCACTTGCTGCACTTTGGATATATTTGTTATATCTAGTAACTTTTTATCAAATGGATATATGTCATATTCTTCAGGATTTAACTCTTCTTGTAGTTGCTTTCCCAATTGACCATTTGCTCCTGTTATGATAATCCGTTCTCTCATTTATATGCCCCTTACTTTTTTAATGGTTTCCACCATTCCTCATTCTTCTCATACCATTGCACCGTTTCTTGTAACCCTTGCTCAAACGTATACTTCGGTTCCCAATCAAATTCATTCTTCATTTTCTCTGCATCAATCGCATAACGGCGGTCGTGTCCTAAACGATCTGTCACATATTCAATATCCTTTTCCGTTTTTCCTAAGAGAGTAATAATTTGTTCCACAACATCTATATTTGTTTTTTCATTATTTCCACCTATATTATATACTTCTCCTATACGTCCCTTATGCAAAACAACGTCAATCGCACGACAATGATCCGTTACATGTAACCAATCTCTTACATTTAATCCATCGCCATATAACGGTAATTTTTTTCCTTCGAGCGCATTCGTAACCATTAACGGAATTAATTTTTCAGGATATTGATACGGCCCGTAGTTATTGGAACAACGCGTTACTATAACTGGTAATTGATATGTTTTATAATAAGATAAAGCTATCATATCGGCGCTCGCTTTGCTTGAAGAATATGGACTATTTGGAGCTAACGGGGTTTCCTCGGTAAATCGCCCTGTTTTTCCTAAAGAGCCATACACCTCATCCGTTGATACTTGCACGAGTTTAATATGCGGATATTTTTTTACTAATTCTAATAAGGTGACTGTCCCAATTACATTTGTATCATAAAAAGGAAGCGGATTTTCAATACTACGGTCCACATGTGATTCAGCTGCGAAATTGACAATGACTTGCACATCACGTTCCTTAATAACATGCTCCAGCAGCTCTCCATTTTGAATTTCACCTTTTACAAAATAGTAATTCGGATGATCTTGAATAGACTTTACATTATTTAAGTTTCCACTATATGTTAATGCATCGAAATTAATAATTTTATATGTTTCATAGCTTTGTAACATATAATGCACAAAATTACTTCCAATAAATCCGGCC
This sequence comes from Bacillus sp. FSL W8-0519, assembly GCF_038005585.1. Taxonomy (NCBI): domain Bacteria; kingdom Bacillati; phylum Bacillota; class Bacilli; order Caryophanales; family Bacillaceae; genus Bacillus; species Bacillus sp. FSL W8-0519. Next base: position 1,270,345 of record NZ_JBBOTL010000001.1, on the reverse strand, counting down.
CCACCTGTTACTAATATATTCATACACAACTCTCCTACTCAAAAACTATCTTCACATTCCTGAAGCGATGGTAATATTCGATCTTTATCAGACAAAATAGGGCTTGTTACCGGCCATGGAATTGCTAAGTCTTTATCATTCCAAAGTACCCCTGAGTCATGATTAGCACTATAATACTCATCTACTTTATACATAACAATAGTATGCGGGACAAGTGTACAAAAACCATGTGCAAATCCTTTTGGCACTAATAATTGCCGATGATTATCCGCGCTTAAAATATATCCTCTCCATTGTTTAAAAGTTGGTGAATCTTTTCGCAAATCAACGATAACGTCATAAATTGCTCCTTGCATAACTTGAATAAGTTTCGTTTGTGCTTTCGGATTTTTTTGAAAGTGTAACCCCCGAATCGTTCCCGCTTCTGTCGAATACGAAACATTATCCTGTACAAATGAATACGTAACTCCTAATGTTTCTAGCACCTTCTTATTATAACTTTCAGTAAAAAAGCCACGCTCATCTCCAAATAACCTCGGTTCTAACAATTTTGCGTCGGTAAAGTTTGTTTCTATAACTTCCATATTCTCACCTATTCTCCGTTAAACTGTTTACCAAAGTTTATATCCCGCGCTAACATATTCGCCCTTTGAAGAGAAACATGAGTTCCTGCATCAGTCCACCAACCGCTCATTTCATTATAAGTAAGTACCTCACGTTTTAAATACCAATTATTGATATCTGTAATTTCAAGCTCTCCCCTTGCGGAAGGTTTTAATTCTTTTATATAAGAAAAGACTTTCGAATCATACAAATAAATTCCTGTGACTGCATAGGAACTTTTCGGCTCTTTCGGCTTTTCTTCAATTTCAATTATTTTGCCGTTTTGAATATTTGCTACGCCAAATCTCTCCGGATCATCTACAGATTGCAGCAGTACTTTCGCACCTTCTTTTTGATTTGCAAACTCTTCAACATACGGACGAATATCATCCGAAAAAATATTATCACCTAATATAACTACCATGCGGTCATTCCCAACGAAATCTTCACAAAGCCCTAATGCTTGCGCAATTCCACCAGCCTTATCTTGCACACGATACGTAAAGGACACGCCAAACTCTTGACCGCTTCCTAAAAAACTAACAACATCTCCCATATGCTCTTTACCTGTAATAATCATAATATCTGTAATCTCGCATTGTTTTAGCTTATATACCGCATGATAAATCATTGGATAACGTCCAACAGGAAGCAAATGTTTATTCGTTACTTTCGTTATTGGGTATAACCTCGATCCAGTACCGCCTGCTAAAATAATCCCTTTCACTCTGCATCTCTCCCTTATGATGGAGATAATATATCTTTATACTGTTCTACAAACACTTTTCGATCTTTCTCATATGTATCCGCATCAAATTCATCTCCGTTATAATGAATACACCATAAATTTGATTGGTTTGGGATACCAATTAAATAACCAGCCCTTTGAAACTCTAAAGACTGTGATACATCATAAAAGTGGAACCCTTGAAACAAATCTTCTCGCCACGGAATATCATACTGCGTTGCCATGAATAACCCATCAATTGCCTGCACCGACATAAAAGATTGGCTTCCATAAAACCCCTGATCTAAATTTAATAGTTGATAATTCCGTCTTCTATACTCAATCACTTTCCCTACTAAATTTTTCCCTTCCCACCATATCCCGTTACTCGGTAAAAATTGGGCTCCAGCTACTCCAATTAAGCCGAGCTTTTCATTATCTTTAAACAGAGAAATAAGTGTATAAAACATCTCTCGATTAATAAGATAAGTGTCCTGATGTATATAAACCTTATACTTCGCGGGATATGAAAGCGCTCGGTTATATGCGCTTGCCATACTTTTCGCATCTCGTATCGGAAAAATTTGCACGACATAATCAGGGGGAACAAAAAGGTTTCTTATTTGTCTCTCGCATTGTTCAAATAGCTCTTCATTATTTACACAAACAACAACTAATATTGTACGATCCTTCATTTTGTAGCCCCTCTATTCGTCTTGATTTACATCTGACATATAGTTCTCCACAAATATCTTTCTATACTTGTCATAGTTGGTCATATTTACATCAATATGATAGTGAATGCACCACGCATCACGCTGTACAGGAACCCCAACTGTATAGCCAGCTTTTCTAAATTCAAATGACTGAGATACATCATAATAGTCAAACCCATCAAACAAGTCTTCTCGCCACGGAATATCGTATTGCGTTGCCATCAATAAACCGTCTATACATTCCACAGGCATAAATGTTTTTGACTCATGGTACGGTTGTTCTTGCGTTGCCATATAAAATAAATCGTTCATATAACCAATTACTTTCCCAACAACTCCCTTGCCTTCATTCCATATCCCGTTTGGAGGAACATACTGGGCTCCAATCATTCCAATCATTCCAAGATGTTCATGTTCGTTAAATAATTGAAGTAATCCGTATAAAAATGCCACATTCATAATGAAAACATCTTGGTGTATATATACTTTATATTTCGCTGGATGCGAAATCGCTTGATTATATCCGCTCGTCATACTTTTCGCATTCCGAATTGGCATAAATTGTACAATATATCCTGGAGGCACTGCCAATCTCAATATATGCCGTACACACTGTGCATACATTTTCCGATCATTTATACACGTAACAAATAATATTGTTTTTTCACCAGCACTCATAACTGTGATTTTTCTGCTTCAATAATATACTGAAATACGACCGTCTCAGCCATGAAGCCACTTCCAAGACGATATTTCTTACAAATTCCATATAACTCCTCAATTAACGGTTCATACACTTTATGATCAATATATACACGATCTACTTTACTAATTGAATAGCCTGCTTTTAAAAACATTCGGAGCATTTCATTAAATGTAAAGAAACGAATATGCGTTTTATCTAATAAACCATATTCTGTATACGTCCAATTTCCAGCAAGTAACGGTGCTAATACTGAAATGTGAGCAACGTTTGGTATACTTGCTAAAATCACACCATTTTCTTTTATATATGGCTTTACTTTTTCTATTACAGCCCAAGGATCAAATAAATGCTCTAATACGTCACCAAATATAACGCAATCAAATTGCTCCTCCTCGTACGGCATATCCATTGTTTCTATATCGCCTAAAACGACATGATCTAGTTTTTCTTTTGCTTGTTCTGCCGCCTCTGGGAATGCCTCAATTCCAGATACACGTGTGCCATTTTCTTTTATGGCAGCTCCCAATGCACCACTCGAGCAACCGATATCAAGAACTTCTTTCCATTCCTTTTTTATATGCTTTAATAAATTCGGATTCACTGCATTATAATAATGCCCAGACTTTTCTTCGTATAAAGAATTTTTTGGGGAATTCATTTTACACACTCCTTATGCAAATTGAATTTGAAATATAAATCTCATTTAAAGTCTATAAATGTAACCTGTACTAGTTACATTGCCGATACTTTACTATATAGCCAATCTATTAGAGTTAGAATCGCGATGAGCCATTTCTAAAAAAAGCTGCCTATAACGATTTATATTGTTTATCAAAAACACTCCGAAAATATTTGCGGTTATATTCGATTGCAGCATTATTTGGAACATAAGCAGCCGCTAATTCGTTGTAATAATAAGCTTTGTCTTGATCTCCTAACTTGCTATAACAAATACACATTTGTAAATAGGGAAGCCATGTGTAGCTCGCTGGACTATGAAATGGACTCTCCGTCGCCATTGGTACTTCCGTTGCAAGTTTAAACCAAAATATCGCTTCGTTATATTTTTGTTGTTCCATATATATATATCCTATTCTTGTACAATTCTCCCCTCTAGGAACATCATATCGAAACGACTTCACGCAAGATTCAATTGCCTTTTCCCATGATCCAAGCTTTGCATAGCAATCTCCTAACTTACCACATGCATAAATTTTCTCTTCATACCATCCTTCATCTTGATTAAGAAATGTTTCATATAGCATAACTGCATCATCATATTTTTGGTTATCCATAGATTCATTAGCGTAATAAAATAAATCTCTCGGACTCAATTCTTCTCCTGCAGCTACAGCATTTTGAAAAATTTTCAAATTACGATTTGTTACCTTTTTTTCTTTTTTATGTGTAATAGCAACATTACTACTAAAAGTTTCACCAGAAATAGCTAAATACTCATGAACCTTTCCAAACCATTGAAATTGTTTTTCACGCTTTACAAGTCGATTTCTTTTTGTACAATATAAAGGTTTCCCGCTAGAATCCAATGCAAGATGATACGGCATCGAAACAGCATCAATTTTAGGATCTAATTCTCTTTTTAAAAGTTTCAATGCTTCTTGAGCATCTTCTAATAATACGTCATCTGCATCTAGCCACAATATATATTCTTGCGTTGCTTTTGAAAAAGAAAAATTTCTTGCTGCTGCAAAATCATTAATCCATGGAAAGTCATATATGTTAGAGGTATATTGAGCTACAATTTCTTTCGTTCGATCAATGGAACCTGTATCAACTATAATAATTTCATCAACAATTTTTTCGACTGCATCTAAACATCGACCTATTGTATCTTCCTCATCTCGAACAATCATACATAAACTAATTGTAATTCCTTGCTTGTTCAACATAATCACCCTCTTCCAAATCAATCATATGTTATACATACAATAAACTTTCCACTTTTTTAACTTGCACAAGCAGTTTAAGATTTCTTTTCAATAATTCAAATGTCCGTGTCATTTTCTTTCGGTTTTGCATCTACTATATAATGAACGCTTTATGGAGGTGAATTTATGTCAAATAATAATTATTCAGATGGATTGAATCCCGATGAATCTTTATCAGCTAGTGCATTTGACCCTAATCTTGTAGGACCAACATTACCACCAATACCACCGTTTACCCTTCCGACTGGACCAACTGGACCGACTGGACCAACTGGGCCGACTGGGCCAACTGTACCAACTGGGCCAACTGGGCCAACTGGACCGACTGGACCGACTGGGCCAACTGGTACAACTGGTACAACTGGACCAACTGGTGCTACTGGACCGACTGGGCCAACTGGTACAACTGGTACGACTGGACCAACTGGGCCAACTGGAGACACTGGTGCTACTGGATTAACTGGGCCAACTGGAGATACTGGACCAACTGGACTGACTGGGCCGACTGGAGCTACCGGACTGACTGGGCCGACTGGTGCTACCGGACTGACTGGGCCAACTGGGCCATCCGGGCTAGGACTTCCAGCAGGACTATATGCATTTAACTCCGGTGGGATTTCTTTAGATCTAGGAATTAATGATCCACTACCATTTAATACTGTTGGATCTCAGTTTGGTACAGCAATTTCTCAATTAGATGCTGATACTTTCGTAATTAGTGAAACTGGATTCTATAAAATTACTGTTATCGCTAATACTGCAACAGTCAGTGCATTAGGAGGTCTTACAATCCAAGTGAATGGAGTACCTGTACCAGGTACTGGATCAAGTTTAATCTCACTTGGAGCACCTATCGTTATTCAAGCAATTACGCAAATTACGACAACTCCATCATTAGTTGAAGTAATTGTTACAGGGCTTGGATTATCATTAGCTCTTGGTACGAGTGCATCCATTATTATTGAAAAAATCGCTTAAATTTTTACTTAGCAGTAAAACTGATATCAGTTTTACTGCTTTTTCATTGGTAAATTCAATCATTAAATCCTTCTTTTCTACATAGTCATAATGTTGTATAACATTCTTCAGGAGGCACTTATATGGAAAATAAATCGGCTGTCCAGCTTTATCTCGAGTTATTAAAGAAAACAATTTTATTTGAAATATGGTTGGAATACGAACCATACTTACCTGCTTCGTTACATATTTCTAAAGAACTATCATATGAACCAGTTACGGTTCCCCTTCCTTTATTTCTTAAGCAGTATATAGAAAATCACAATTTAAAAATCGTTAATCCTAACGTTTCAAACAATGAGCGTCAAGGTGGCAAGGATTGGCCAAGAGCTGCACATAGTATGGTTGGGCGAAAACGTATGAATCAATTACAAGAGGCGATGGAAACTGTAGTCAGGGAAAATATAGAAGGTGATTTTATTGAAACTGGTGTATGGCGCGGAGGATCATGCATTTTTATGAATGGGTTTTTACAAGCAAACAACATTAAGGATCGTACTGTATGGGTTGCCGATTCGTTTGAAGGTCTGCCCGCACCTAACTTAGAACAATATCCGAAAGATTACGGTGATTATTTGCACACATTCGATTACTTACGAGTTTCTTTAGAAACAGTGCAAGAAAACTTTAGAAAATATGATTTATTAAATGATCAGGTGAAATTTTTAAAGGGTTGGTTTAAAGATACATTGCCTTCAGCACCGATAGAAAAAATTGCAATTGCACGCCTTGATGGTGATATGTATGAATCAACGATGGATAGTCTTGTAAATTTATACGATAAAGTTTCAATAGGTGGCTTTATTATTATTGATGATTATGGACTGATAACATGCGCAGAGGCTGTAACAGATTTCAGAAGTGAAAGAAACATAAAAACTCCTATGACTCAAATCGATGATTTCGGTATTTTTTGGAGAAAAGAATAGAATAAAAAAATATTTAGTTGAGGGGTACTATTATACTACTAATTCATGAAAACCAATCTTGTAATGAATAAAAGCAAAGCTCCCCTCAATATAAAGTAGAAATTTCCTACTTTACTATAAGAAAGGTGTGAATTTTTTGAACGAAAATGAGAAAAAAATCACATTAATCCCACCTCCAGAACTTGTTCAATATGTAGGTGGTCATTTTGAAGAAGTTGGAAAAGAGTTTATGCAGTATTTTATTGAAATTGGCAATTTAAAATCAAATGAAACAGTGTTAGATGTAGGCTGTGGTATCGGCCGGATGGCGGTTCCATTAATGAACTATTTAAGCGATGATGGTAATTATTATGGATTTGACTTATTTAATAAAGGAATTACATGGTGCAAAAATAACATTTCAACACGCCGTAACAATTTCCATTTTGAACATGTCGATATATATAACCAATTCTACAATCCCGATGGAAAAGAAGATGCTTCCCAATACAAGTTTCCATATGAAGATGAATCATTCGATTTTATTTTTTTAACGTCTGTATTTACCCATCTTCTTCCGAAAGAATTAGAACATTACGTACGCGAGATTGCACGAGTTCTGAAAAAAGATGGGAGATGTTTTATTACTTTCTTTTTAATTAATCCTGAATCTTCCTATTACTTAAATGCAGGACTAAGTCCGTTAGGTTTTTACCATCAAATTGACAATTGTTATGTTCTAAATAAAGATATCCCGAATTTCGCAGTTGCCTATCTTGAGGAAGATATTCGTACTCTATTAAATAAATATGGGCTAGAAATGCAGACTCCTCCCCATTATGGTTCATGGTGTGGCAGAACTGAACACACAAGTTATCAAGATATTATTCTTACACAGAAAATTTCTGAAAGGTAGTTGTATATGGAAAACATAAAAAATGTACCTCTCGTTTCCATCCTTATTCCTACCTATAATCGGCCACATTATTTTAAAATTGCTCTAGAAAGTGCATTAGCACAAACGTATTCAAATATTGAAATTATTGTAGGAGACGATAGCACAAATAATGAAACAGAAAAATTAATATACAGAGATTATTTACATAAGCATAAACATATAACGTACATTCGAAACCCCTCTACTTTAGGACAATTTCATAACGCCCTTATGCTTTTAGAACAATCAAATGGAGAGTACATAAATTTCTTAATGGACGATGATATATTTTATAATAATAAAATTGAAAAAATGATGTTTTATTTCCAAAAAGACTTAGATCAAAATCTCGCACTTATTACATCTTATCGTACTTGGATTAATGATGATGGAGAGATAATTGAACAACACCCCTCCATGAACAGATTATATGATGAAGATACTCTATTAAATGGGAAAGATCTTGGAAACCATATGCTTATACTAGGGCAAAATATTATTGGTGAACCTACGACTGTACTCTTTCGAAAACGCCTATTAACAGAACCTTTCGGTACTTTAAATGGTAGAAATTATAATTGTAGTGTGGATATGGCTTCTTGGATCAGTTTACTTTCCAAAGGTGATGCAATCTATATTACGGAACCTTTAAGTTCTTTCCGCCTTCATACGGGACAGCAAGTACATCACAAATACCTTGAAGGTTGCGAAGATTTTTCACATCTCGTTTTACATTCAAAAAAATATGGTTTTCTACAAGAGACTGACTATTACAAAACGAGTCTGTTAAAAGCTTGCGAATGGTATAAAAACGCTACAACATTTTATCAGCTATATCCAGAACTCATTCCAACGACCGATACACATACTCGCCTTTCTCATTGTTTGAATATAGTTACAAAAGAACTCCATGCAATCTAATCCATCACAAGGGGGAATTCCTTCCTTGTGATGTATGACTTCCCGCAAATAGTGGAATAAATGTATGCATAGTCTGCTTGTATATTATTTTTTTCATGACATAATCCATATATTTACTAGGCGATAGAAAGGAATACATACATTGAAAGATCCAAATTCTCAATATCAAATAGACTACGTATTACTATGCATCTTATTTGCCATTGGGACTGTTAGTTGCTTTGCAATTGCAAGTGCACAAGCCTCTTTACCACCATTTTTGCAACATGTAAATTTTGTATTAAAGCAAATCCAGTGGTACTTCATTGGATTCATAGCCATTGGTGTTATTATGATTATCGATTTCGATCGTTATCAAAAAATTGCTTGGTATTTATATAGCTTTGCATTGGTACTACTAATTGGACTAGAACTTCAAGTACCAGGTGCCATTACAATTAAAGGTGCGACCGCTTGGTACAGGCTCCCAGGCATCGGAAATTTCCAGCCTTCTGAAATTATGAAATTGTTTTTAATTATCGTCACCGGACGAATTATAGCAAATCACAATGAGAAATATTTTTACCGAACAATACACGATGATTTTTTATTACTCGGAAAAATATGCGCAACAAGTTTGCCGCCCCTACTACTTATCGCAAAGGAACCTGATTTAGGAAACACAATGGTAATTTCAGCTATGCTTGCAGCAATGATATTAGTTTCTGGTATACGTTGGCGTTTTATTTTCGGGATAGCTTCCGGTATCTTTGCAGCTGGCGTTACATTAACGTATATTTTTTTTACTCATACAAAATTCTTTAAAGCACACATTTTACAAGAATATCAATTAAATCGCTTCTACGGCTGGTTAGCTCCATACAAATATGATGCGCAAGGCTATCAATTAAGACAAGCTTTCTTAGCTACTGGATCAGGAGAAATGCAAGGAAAAGGTTGGGAAAATGGACAAGTATACTTTCCAGAACCACATACAGATTTTATTTTCACGAATGTCGCTGAGCAATTTGGATTTTTAGGCGCAAGCGTCATTATTGCACTTTTTTTCCTACTTATTTTCCGCATGATTCATATCGCTATAGAAAGTAATGACCCTTTCGGTAGTTACATCTGCGCTGGTACAATCGGAATGTTTACTTTTCAAGTATTTCAAAATATCGGGATGACAATCGGACTACTACCTATTACAGGAATCACATTACCCCTTATGAGCTACGGAGGAAGTTCCTTACTCACATACATGATAGCGATTGGATTTGTTTTAAACGTCCGCTCAAGAACGAAAATCTTTATGTTCAACTGAAGCACAAAAACGGTATATTTTTATCTCTATCCTTTTTTAGATATACTAATGAAAAATATGATGGAGGTTTAAATATGAAATATGACATTATAGGGGATATTCATGGATGCTTCCAAGAGTTTCAAGATTTAACGAAAAAACTCGGATATAACTGGAATAGTGACTTACCGATTCACCCTGATCAACGCAAGCTTGCTTTTGTTGGCGATATCACAGATCGCGGTCCTCATTCATTACGTATGATTGAAATTGTATGGGAACTTGTCATAAATAAAAAAGTAGCGTATTACGCTCCGGGAAATCACTGCAATAAACTATACCGATTTTTCCTTGGACGTAATGTGACAATCGCTCATGGACTCGAAACAACTGTTGCCGAATATGAAGCACTACCTTCTCATCAACAAAACATGATAAAAGAAAAATTCATCACACTTTACGAGCAATCCCCTTTATATCATGTACTCGATGAAAAAAGGTTAATTGTGTGTCACGCCGGCATTCGGCAAGATTACATAGGAAGAAAAGATAAAAAAGTACAAACCTTTGTATTATACGGCGATATTACAGGAGAAAAACATGCTGACGGTTCACCTGTCCGTCGCGACTGGGCGAAGGAGTATAAAGGAACATCTTGGGTTGTATATGGACATACACCCGTAAAAGAACCTCGCTTTGTAAATCATACAGTCAATATTGACACTGGTGCTGTATTTGGTGGCAAACTAACTGGACTACGTTATCCTGAAATGGAGATTGTTTCCGTTCCTTCCTCCCTGCCTTTTGTCCCTGAGAAATTCCGCCCAATTTCATAACTCATATGTGTAAGGATTACCGTATCTTTTAGGCGTCTCTCATATAAAGTGAAACTTTAATCAGCCCTCACCAATCCCACTTTAATGGGCAGCCCGCCCATTAAAGTGGGATAAAAATTGGGTAAAGTCATTAAAAAAAGATGCAATAAAGTGCATCTTTTTTTAATGACACGGCATATACTGTCGCAGGAGGTGACAGAATGAAGAAAAAATCTTCTAAACAAAAAAGAAAATGCCCGCCTTTTTATCTGCCCATGTACGGAATTAACAACTGGTGCAGCATTCGAGCTGCAGCTGTAGAAGAACTGGAAGAACAAGAGGCTTCCACAAAAAACAAAGATAGACCAAAATATGTCTCATTACAGAATGCTGTAATGAGCCGCATAATTGATAATAGAAAAGCAAAGATGCAGCAAAAAAATAAACCTCTCTCTACTCATATTGAACAGATTGTGCCTTCTGAGCAAGTAGAGAAGAATACAGAAGAAAACAGCCCTGTAGCAATAAATAAAAAAGCGGAAGCAGAAATTCCAGCTGCTATTATAAATCAAGTAAAAAAAATTAAAGAAGCATTAGTACCATCAGGTGATATACAAACAGAAAAAACGATTATCATTCAGACCCCTACATCTGAAAATAAAAAAGTAAAAAAAGATGGGCGGTATGCATATGCAGAGGGTCTTCACTCTCATGCAGAGGGTACAGCTTCACATGCAGAAGGACTTCTCACACATGCAAAAGGTTCTTTCTCTCATGCAGAAGGATCAAAAACAAAAGCAACTGGACATAGTTCCCATAGTGAAGGAAGTGAAACGACAGCAGGTGGCTCCTATTCTCATGCGGAAGGTAAACATACAATCGCTTTAGGCGAAGCAGCACATGCAGAAGGAACCGCGACTATCGCTAACGGATTCTCTTCTCATGCGGAAGGTAATCATACATCAACAGCTCATTTTGCAGGTAGCCATATTATGGGGCGCTTCGGCACAGCAGATGAATCTTATTCTTGGTTTATTGCAAACGGCACAAATGAAACCGATCATAATATCGGTGCAAAGTGGCTTGCTCATAATGGAGAAATGTATATTGAGGGCGCTTCTTACAATGCAAGCGGAACTGATTTTGCACAAATGTTTGAAACAGTAGACAATACTTTTATTGATGTAGGTTACTTCGTTACATTTAGTAGCGAAGAAAAAATTCGAATCGCTACTTCAAACGATTCATTCATCTTAGGAATATCTAGTGCCACCCCCGCTCTTATAGGAAATAGCGGTGCTTTAAGTTGGCAAAAACGCTATAAAACAGATAGCTTCGGAAAACGTCAATATGTACGTACGGAATCGCAAGACATACAACCTCTTTTAAATGCAGAATGGGATCCAGCTTGCAAATATATAGCAAGAAAAGACCGTAACGAGTGGCTTCCTGTCGGATTAATTGGACAAATGTTAGTACGTGATGACGGTACTTGCGAAACGCATGGATATTGTCGTCCAAATAACGATGGCATTGCTACAAAATCTGAAAGTGGCTTTTTCGTTATAAAGCGCACGGGCGACAATCAAATTTTAATATTATTCCGCTAAGAAAAAGGGAACAAAACTCTTCGTTACATAAGAATTTTGTTCCCTTTTTAAATATGTCTTAATACCGCTTGCATATCGCTTGGAATCGGTGTAGTGAAAGACATTTCTTTCTCTAAAATAGGATGATAAAACGTCAAGGATGTACTGTGAAGCGCTTGTCGTTTCATTTCATCTCTTTTTCCACCATATAAATTATCGCCAAGTAGCGGATGTCCTATGTACGCCATATGCACACGAATTTGATGCGTTCTCCCTGTATCGAGCTCAAGTGATACGTGCGTCTTATGATTGACGCTATCGATCACTCTAAAATGAGTAACGGCTCTTTGCCCCTCCTCACAAACGGTTCGCTCAATAATGCTATCCGATTTTCGTCCAATCGGTGCGTCAATCGTTCCTTCTCTTTCTACCATCTCACCGTGAACAATCGCTTCATACGTTCTTTTCACAGCTTTTTGTTGATGCTGTTTCGATAAAAGATGATGTACGAAACGATTTTTTGCAATAAGCATAAGCCCTGAAGTATCACGATCTAACCTCGTTACGATGTGAACCGTACTTGTAAGATGTCGCTTATCATAATGAGATAAGAGCGCATTCGCAACACTTCCTGCCGGATGTTCTCTAGACGGGATCGTTGACATGTTTGCCTCTTTGTTTATGACAAGAACTGCATCATCTTCATATACGATACATAAAGGAATATCTTCAGCAATCATCCCTTCACTTCTTTCCTCTACTGGAAAAAAGACACGTAATTCTTCACCAGCTTGCAACTGATGACGAACGCTCGCATGTTGACCATTTACTTCTATAGATCCGCCATGAAACTTTATATCCGTTAATGCAGCTTTGGAGATTCCTTTTGTTTTTAAAAATTCTCTAACTAAAGTTCCTTCCTCAGCCGAGTCTATATCCCATTTCAATGTAAATCTGTTCAAATATATAAACCCTTTCTATTTATCTGCAACAAACGAGTCACGAACTCGTTTCCAGAACGGAAATGGACGGAAACGAACGAATCGTACTTTCTCATTTGCCACGCGATACTGAATTGATTTCACATCTTGATGAACCATCGTTAAATGGTCCACCGTAATTTGTAAGTTCATTCCTGCAGTCGGCTTCAGCACGCATGTATGATGTTTCGGCAATACGAGCGGCGAACCTACCGTACGAAACACCCGGTTATTAATAGATGCCATTTCCGCAATTTGAATCGCTTCAATAGAAGGGTGAATAATTGCTCCGCCAAGCGCCTTATTATACGCAGTACTTCCCGAAGGAGTAGAAATACAAAGGCCATCCCCGCGGAACGTTTCAAAGTACTCTCCGCGTATTTCCACTTCTGTTACTAATGTACCTTCTGCACTTTTTACAGTCGCTTCATTCATCGCTAAATACTGCGACTCTTTACTCCCATTCACATAGCGAATAATCACTTCTAAAAGCGGATATTCCACCACTTGGAATGGTGTTTTAGCAATTGCAATTACTAATTTCTCTACTTCTGTCGGTAACCAATCTGCATAGAAACCTAAATGCCCTGTATGTACACCAACAAATGCTGTTTCATCCAATCGATTATAATAACGATGAAACGCATATAAAAGCGTTCCATCTCCCCCAACAGAAATTACAATATCGGGTTCCTTTTCATCCATTATAAATCCAAAATCTAGCAAGTATTCTTTCATCGTGCTTGCCAGTGCATCTGATGATTGATCTCCCTTTGACATAATTGTAAATTTCATCGCCCAACACCCTTTAGTTTATGATTCGGAATCTTTCGTTTCTTGCTTTCTTGAAAAAGCTTTCTGCGCTTCTTGAATTTCAAGACGGATAGAAGACATTTCTTCATCTAATAAAAATGCTGCTTCCGCTGCACGTTGCAAGCGTATTTTAATATCTTCAGGAAAACGTCCACTATATTTATAATTTAAAGAATGCTCAATTGTTGCCCAAAAGTTCATTGCTAGCGTACGTATTTGGATTTCTACCAATACTTTTTGTTCCCCTTGAATTGTTTGAACAGGATAACTAATAACAACGTGATAAGAACGATAACCGCTATCTTTCTTCTGCGTGACGTAATCACGTTCTTCCACGATTTCAAAGTCATTTCGTTTTCGAAGATATTCTACAACAGGCTTAATCTCATCAACAAATTGACACATCATTCGAAGGCCCGCGATATCTTGCATATCTTCTCTTAGCCTGTCTAACGGTACATTTCTCTTCTCCGCTTTATCAATAATACTTGCAACCGACTTTACCCTTCCTGTTACAAACTCAATTGGAGAATGCTCTGTTAACATTGCAAATTGAGTACGCATTCCTTTTAGTTTCACTTTCAGCTCTGCCACCGCTTGGTGGTAAGGTGCTAAAAATTCTTCCCAATTTCGATTCATTTCAACCACCACCAAAATCAATCCATTTGCTTATAGAAATACTTTTTCTACAGCAGTTACTAGTTCTTCTCCGTAATTTGCATTACCTTCAATATTTTCAACTAAATATTCTACTTCTTCTTTTAAACCTTCTAATTCCATTTCAATGTCATTCACGCGAACGAACATAACCACGTCGTTATTCATCGCTTCATGCATTGCTTCCCAGCATGTATGCGGAATGCTTACATAAATGAAAGATGATTCGTTTTCTAAGATATATAAAAATGATAAATTATCTGAGTCTACAAGTACGTGATTACGCGCACTTAACTCCTTTACCTCTATTTCACTATTTTCCGCACAAAAAATAAGAGCATTCTCTCTCTTTTCTACGCTCTTAACTTGGATTTTATTTTGCATGCTCTAACTCCTCCATCTCAACTTCCTGTCTTACTTAACAGTATTATTGTATCATAACATGGACGCAAACAAATAAAACATTGAACCAAATTTGTGAAAAAGCGATAATGTGTAAAGAATTATTTTTCAAAAGGAGCGCGCATACAATGACACAAGAAATTGAAATTGAATTTAAAAATATTGTTACAGAAGAAGAATTCAATACATTATGTAAATCATTCTCTATTGAAGGATTTACGAAACAGGTGAATCACTACTTTGAAACACCGAGCTTCTCATTAAAAGAAGCTGGCTCTGCACTTCGTATTCGTCATAAAGGAGAAACTTATACATTAACATTAAAACAACCTGCAGAAGTCGGCTTGTTAGAAACGCATCAAGTTATAACAGCAGATGAAGCAAGATTGATGATGGAAACAAATACAATTATTCAAGGCGCTGTAGTAGATCAACTACACACATTACAAATTCCTGTTTCTGCTTTAACTTATATGGGTAGTTTAACAACTGAAAGAGCCGAAACACTATTTGAAGGCGGAACGCTTGTCTTTGATCATAGTTTCTATTACAATCACGATGATTATGAAATTGAATTTGAAGTGCAAGATGAAGAAGCAGGCAAAGCTGCCTTTATTCATTTGTTAAAGCAACACGACATACCAATCCGTCATACAAATAATAAAGTAAAACGCTTTTTCCTTGCCAAACAAAACAAAGCACGCTAAAGTGAAAATTCCACTAGTGAATACGTTCTACTAGTGGATACATCTCACTTTTTGAAAAAGAAAAGATTCTTTTACATCTGTAGAATAAGCAAAGAACGTTATGAAGGCGGTTTATTTGCCCTCCCTAACATTCCATTGCTACAATAGATATACATTTCATGGAAAAAGGAGTTTAAAAGGATGAGCAAGCAACCGATGACACCATTTGAAGCAATTGGCGGTGAACAATGCATTGCAATATTAGTAGACACATTTTATTCCTATGTCAGTAAACACCCTGACCTATCTCCCATCTTCCCGGATGATTTAACAGAAACAGCTAGGAAGCAGAAGCAATTTTTAACACAATATTTAGGTGGTCCTAATTTGTACACGGAAGAACATGGTCATCCTATGTTAAGAGCACGCCATCTCCCGTTTGAGATTACTCCAAAACGAGCAGAGGCTTGGCTATCGTGCATGGAGCAAGCAATGGATGACACAGGAGTGCACGGTCATATAAGAGAGTTCGTTTTTGAACGTTTAGCATTAACTGCTCAGCATATGGTTAATACTCCAGACGAAACAGGTGAAATATAATGGATAAACAGGAAGCAAAGCATATCAATATGCCATCTCCTTCCGCATGTGAGCATAAGTCTGTAGAAGCATATTTATTTATTGATCCACTTTGTAAAGATTGCTGGGAAATTGAGCCCTTTATTATTAAACTATGGCTTGAATACGGGAAATACTTCTCTATTCGTCATATCGTAACAGGAAAAGTGGACGGAACGAACGCTTCCTCACACAAATGGAATAAACCTGCTAATATTCGATTTGTGTGGGAAAAGACAACAAGTTTACAAGGTTTTTCATGTGATGGAAAGGTACATATGCAAGAAGCATCGTCAACACCATATTTAGTTTCGATGGCAATTAAAGCAGCGGAGTTGCAGGGCCGAAAAGCAGGTTCGAAGTTTTTGCGAAAACTCCAAGAATACATTTTCCTTGAAAATGTATCAAATCCTGACTGCGAATTATTACTTGCATGCGCAAAAGATAGCAATATTGATGTAGAAGAATTTAAAAAAGACCTATATTCTGCTAGCGCAAAAAAGGCTTTCCAATGTGACTTAAAATTCACAAATGAGATGCATATTACAGAAATACCTTCTCTCGTATTCTTTCATGCAAATTCAGATGAAGAAGGTATTAAAATCGCTGGAACGTATTCCTACGACGTCTACGTACAATTATTGAAAGAACTTGTAAAATGTGAAATCGAGCCAGAGCCATTACCACCTTTAGAAGTATTACTGGAAGCGACACAATTTATCTCTTCAAAAGAAGTAGCATTTATATATGACTGCTCGAAGCAAGAAATTGAACGTGAACTAAAAAAATTACAACTGAAACGAAAAGTACAAATGATTGACGTAAAATGTGAGCGTTATTGGAAATGGATAGCAAAAGAAAAAGACCTGGTGTAAACACCAGGTCTTTTTCTTTACGGCTTATAAAAATATTAAAGGGGATGGGAGAAATTTTCACGTTCAAACAAAGGGGTATATGTTTGTATGTGAATTCGTTCACGCTTATTATATTACAAGATTCGACGTCAGATGACAACCCCTTTTGTCGAATTTCACACTTTTGTCACATTCTAAACGTTTTCATTTTTGAATAAGCTATAAAAAAGCTATTTTGGAGGTGTTTTGTATGAAAAAAACGTATATTTTACTTATCATTCTAGCTATCATTGTTTCTTTTTTCTTGTACATCCTCTCCCTACTACAAGCTTTTCCTAAAATGATTGCCTTTCCTCTTTTATTTGGAGTCATTGTCATCGCTCTCTCTTATTTCAACCATAAAAAACGATTTAAAGGGTTTTAATGAACTGTAAAACTGCCTTCTATTTTAGAAAAAAGAAGACAATTCGATTTATTTTCTCGACAAATATCGACAAAATGACATTAAGAAAAAGACGAGGCAAATTCCTCGTCTTTTCTATTACTTCTCTTCAAATAATAATGCTTCTAATTCATTTAATTTCTCTTCAAATACTTGCAATGCTTCTTTTACCGGTTCTGGAGATGCCATATCTACTCCAGCTTTTTTCAGCACTTCAATTGGGTAATCTGAGCTTCCTGCTTTTAAGAACTCATTAATGTAACGTTCTACTGCTGGTTGCCCTTCTTCTAAAATTTGTTTAGATAGAGCCGTTGCTGCACTAAATCCTGTTGCGTATTGGTATACGTAATAGTTGTAGTAGAAGTGCGGAATACGAGACCACTCTAAACCAATTTCTTCATCAATTACTAAAGCATCACCGAAATATTTCTTATTTAAATCATAGTAGATCTCCGTTAGCATGTCTGGTGTTACCGCATGTCCCTCTTGTACTTTCTTATGAATAATATGCTCAAACTCTGCGAACATCGTTTGACGGAATACAGTACCACGGAATCCTTCTAAATAATGATTTAATAAGTATAGACGCTCTTTCTTATCTTCTGTCGTTTTTAATAAATAATCGTTTAGAAGCGCCTCATTACAAGTTGATGCTACTTCCGCAACAAAGATTGAATAATCCCCGTATACGTGCGGCTGCGTTTTTCTTGTGTAGTAACTATGGACAGAATGGCCAAATTCATGAGCAAGTGTAAATAAATTATTTACATTATCATGCCAGTTCATTAAAATATAAGGATTTGTTCCATAGGCACCAGATGAATATGCACCGCTTCGTTTTCCTTTATTCTCATACACATCTACCCAGCGATTTTCATATGCTTCTTTCAAAATATCAACATACTCATCACCAAGTACATGTAAAGACTTTAATAACATGTCTTGCGCTTCTTCATACTTCACATTCATTTTCACTTCGGGTACAAGTGGTGTATATAAATCATACATATGAAGCTCATCAAGCCCTAGTGCACGCTTACGAATATCAATGTAACGATGTAGCAAGTGTAAATTGTCATTTACAGATTGAACAAGTTGATCATACACCGCTTCAGGAATATTATTATTACTTAATGCTGCTTGACGTGCAGAGTCATATTTACGAACGCGTGCATTAAAGTTATTACGCTTCACAGCTCCGCTTAACGTACTTGCAAATGTGTTCTTATATTTCCCGTACGTTTCATATACAGCTTTGAATGCATCTTCACGCACACGACGATCATCACTTTCTAAAAACTGAATGTAACGGCCATGTGTAATTTCTACTTCTTCTCCATCCTCACCTTTAATAGATGGGAATTTCAAATCCGCATTATTCAACATACCAAATGTATTACTTGACGCACTCATTACTTCAGATGCTTCTGCTAATAAAGCCTCTTCCGCTTCAGATAATACGTGAGGGCGTTGACGCGTAATTTCTTCTAACGCATGTTCATATACACTTAAGTCTCTATTTTCTTTCAAGAATGTTTGCAATGTATCTTCTGAAATCGATAAAATTTCAGGCACAATATATGCTGTGCTACTAGATACTTGTGAATATAAATTTGTCGCGCGATCATTTAACGCTTGATACACAGAGTTTGTTGTATCTTGATCGTAACGCATATGTGCATATGTATATAACTTACCTAATCGCATTGAAATTTCATCTTCATATTGCAATGCTTCAAGTAAATTGTTCGCAGAGTCACCAAGTTTCCCTTTAAATTCAGTTAACTTCGGTAATAGCTCTTTAATAGCTTGGAATTCTTGTTCCCATTCTGCATCTGTTTGGAAAATATCTTCTAATCGCCACGTACTTGATTCTTCAATTTCGTTACGATCCGGTAATGTTTTTGCTGTGTTTTGTTCAGACATGCTTTAAGCCCTCCTTTAAATATCTCTACTTACATACAATTCGATTTTTCTTATGTAATTCCTTCAAGATCAGTCTTTATTATATCCGCTTTTCCTTCTCTCATGTTGTACTTTGCCTCAAATAAAGATAAGGCATACGCTAAACTCCTTTCATCATATTTCATAACTTCCTCCTCTGTTTTTAACATGGATATCCCCCGTATTTTCCGGTACTTATAAGCCCCTACTCTCTGCAAGACACCTGCATAACATAAAAATGTCATATATTCAGTAACTGCCACTTTCCATATATGCTGTGAAAAGTACGGGAGCATACGCCTTTTCGTATACTTTTTTATATAACTACACACGTACTTGAGGGAAATACAATCCCCTACCGCAAGCTCACCTATACACTTCATATATAGAAAAGCTTGCCATATAAATGAATTTGTTTGAAAAGCAAATGAGGACGGGAGTGGCACACCAATTTCAGAAGGAAAATTTGCTGGGGTACATTTACATTGATATAAGAGGCGTAATAGTGACTTATCATTATACTTCAAGATGGGCAAAGCGTTTTGACGAAAATAATCCTTTCGCTTCTTCCATTCTCGGTTTAATACTTCCCTTTGGAAAGGAACAGGAGAAAAGAGCATTTCAAAAGTAGTCGTTTCAATTGGTAAATATATAATCTGTGAAAAAGCAACGCTTGTAGAAAATGATGTAATAAACGTGCATTTCATAAATGATTTTTGTTTCGAACAGAAGAAAATAAGAAGTGGCTGAGGATAAGATTGTAAGGAGAAAGCCATAATTGAGGAGAATTTCATCCAGTATGCAGAGTGCTTTTTCAATTGATTTCCACCAATAATCCAAATGACTTGTATACCAGCTTTCCAATACGAATAGGTTCGTTTGCAGAGCTGCTCTATAGAAAGATTGGCGCATTGATATTCAATCGCAATTTTTCTCCCTGCTCTCTCTATAAAAATATCCGGTCGTTGCTGAATCTCTGGTAGATAATGCTCTATCTCTACATGAACATTTTGACGTTTGAACCACCGATATAACAATTCTTTACCGTACATATGATATGTAGATTCTGCTTCATAAAAGGCTAAACATGAATCTACTTTCTTATGAGCAAAATGCCACCTTTTTTGTTTTCCTAATCTCATTAGTACTTCCTTCCCGCAAGCTATGCAAAAGAAACTTTCCCTTTTACGCATATGGTGTAAAAGCTCTTCATCATGATGATCGAGTAGATGAATTTTTTCTCCGTTTTCTCTTTTTGCGATAAATATTGGAATCACACCCTTTCAGCTCCTTATATTCTACAATTTATTACAAATTCCTTTTAAAAAAGAGATGTCCCAATTTTGGACATCTCTTTTTATAATAAAGGCGATAATAACCGGTACGTTGATTCAACGATTCGTCTATGAAGACGCCTTTTATGAAAACGATCGACATGAATTTCACTTGATTCTTCTAAATCGTCTTTAAAATCTTGAACAAGTTTTCGAATGCTATCTGTATCATATAAAAAGGCATTTACTTCAAAGTTCAAATGAAAACTTCTCATATCCATATTCGCTGTCCCAATTGAAGCTAAATCAGAATCGACAATGACAACTTTACTATGGAGAAAACCTTTTTCGTATTCATATATCTTTACCCCTGCGTCTAAAAGCTCTGGGAAGTACGATCTCGATGCGTAAAAGACAGTTCGCTTATCAGGCTTACTCGGCATTAACAACCGAACATCAATACCAGCAAGTGCCGCTACTTTTAATGCGGATAAAATATCATCATCCGGAATGAAATACGGCGTTGCAATCCAAATGGATTTCCGCGCAGAAGCAATCATGGCAAAATATAAATGTTTAATTGTTTCCCATTTATTATCCGGCCCACCTGCAACGAGCTGCACGCCGCCCCAATGCTCCCCCTCAACTGCTTTCGCTTGTAAATATTCAGGGGCTAGCACAGCCTCGCCAGTCATATAAAACCAATCTTGAAGGAAAATAAGCTGCAAACTTTGCACAGCTTCCCCACGCAAATATAAATGCGTGTCTCGCCAAAAGCCGAAGTACTTATCCTTTCCTAAATATTCATCACCAATATTTAATCCACCTACAAATCCTTCATTCCCATCAATAATAACGATTTTTCGGTGATTTCGATAATTAATCTTATCGTTTAAAATCGGAAAACGTACAGGGAAGAACGGAATCATTTCGACACCTGCGTCGTTTAATTCTTCAATATATGATTTTGATAATTTAAAACTTCCAACCGCATCATATAAAAAACGAACGACTACGCCTTCTTTTGATTTTTGTATTAAAATATCTTTAATTTCTGTTCCAAGTTTATCATCACGCACAATGTAATATTCCATATGAATGTGATGTTTCGCTCGTTTTAATCCATCTAAAATAGCCTGAAACGTTTCATCTCCATTTGTTAATGTTCTCGTTTCAGTTTGAAATGAAATATTTAAAGCGCCTAAGCGATCCGCTAAACGAAATAACAGCTCTTGATGCTTATGATTGCGCAAAATCCGTTCTTCGTAATCTTCATGCCCCTTATATTGTAAAAACGCTTGTTCATCGAGCAACGCCTTCTTTTGGAACATTCTCTTCCTCCGAAAGTTCTGTCCGAATAATAAATAAGCGAAGAATCCAAATACCGGAAAAATCCCTAACACAATGAGCCATGTAAGTGTTTTTGACGGATGACGGTTCTCTAAGAAAATAACGCAACCAATTAAAAATGCAGATACCGTAAATAAAATACTAATAATACCTAAAATCGAAACATCTTTTATCCCAATTACATCCGAATAAAACGCTACATCAATAAACATACGTAATGACACAAATAATGCGAACAATAGTAAAACAAAGAAAATCAACTTTAACGTATTTTTCATCTCTTACCTCCTTACTAAGAAAGCTTTCCTATTCTTCATATAAAAAGCCGATTTCATACTACAGAAATCGGCCTACGTTTTAGCAGGAAAATTATTGCGAATTGTTTCAAGCGCATGCTCTTTCACAATTTGTTTCCCATACTCACTTACACGATGAATTGTTAAAGTTGATTCTTCCCCGTATTCTAAAACAATGCTTAAAATGCGATCAATTTCTTCTTCATCATGTAGCACTTCATCGAATTCCACATATACATAATAGCGGTCCTCAAATGAATACAGCTCATCTTTTATATCTTCAAAGATAAGACGATGACTTAATGAAATGACATCTTCAAAATCATTAAACTTAATTAAAAAGCCAAACGTACCATCTTCGTTAAAGTTTGTACCTGCTTGTTCCTCTACCTCTTCCACTAATTCTTGCTGGAATAATGATTCAATACCTTCATCTAGAGGAATGTCTATAATTTTATCTACACCTATTGGTAGTTCTAGCTTTTGTCCATCCTTTGAAAGTTCTGCTTTCGTTACAAGTACTTCAATCCCTTTATCGACTGCTTGCACTTGAATCCATAACGGCCCATCAATAAAGAAATCGTCATGATCACGAGCTTCGTCCATCATTTCCCAAAAGAGCTCTTCGCTTCTTTCGCGGTCATACCAAATTTCCTCACGATTAAAGCCTCTGTCCTCTATATCAATGTACGTAATAAAAAATTTCATCGTATGATCATTAATTCTTTCAATATCCAAAATACAACTCTCCCTTCCTGCTTAGAATTGTTATGAAGGGATTCCCCACTCATATGACAAATCAATAGATTCTTGTACTCTCATTTTATGATAAGATTCTCCAGAATGGAAATAAAATCGATTTATTTTACAAAAATAGTTATATACCTATCTTCATTCAATGGTATACACAAATATATCATTGTCGCGATGCCTCACTTATAAAAAATTTGGACATACATTTCCATCTTCCCCCGTACACTGTAATAAAGTGAAACTTTTATTAGAGAAGATGCTTTAGTCCTTTTCACCACATACATATAGTTCGCTTATTAAAACATCATAAATGGAGGCAGACGAATGGACTTAGAGTTTTTAACATCTGTACTAATGATTGTCGGTATCGATGTTGTATTAGGTGGTGACAACGCAATTGTCATCGCACTAGCTAGCCGAAATTTACCTGAATCGAAACGAAATAAAGCTATTTTGATCGGTACTCTTTTAGCAATCGTACTAAGAATTATCCTTACTATACTAGCTGTCTATTTGCTCGACATTCCATTTCTGCAACTTATCGGGGGCATTTTACTTACATTCATTGCAGTAAATTTACTAACTGATAATAGCAACGATCTTTCTTCTATTCAAGGAAAAACAACTTTATTTCAAGCTGTGCGTACAATTGTATTCGCGGACCTTGTTATGGGATTTGACAACGTTATCGCCATTGCAGGGGCAGCTCACGGAAGATTTTTACTCGTAATAATCGGTTTACTCATTTCTATCCCGATTATTATTTGGGGCAGCAAACTCATTTTAATACTTATGGAACGCTTTCCACTCCTCATTTATTGCGGGGCAGCAATTCTCGCTTATACAGCAGGAAAAATGGTCACACATGAAGACAGACTTGCAACCTTTTTTCATAACAACCCAAGTTTCACTGCAGGCATTCCTTACTTATTTATTTTCACCATCTTATGCATCGGCTTTATCGTTCAACGAGTTCGATTACGAAATTTGAAACATTAAAAAAAACCTTCTACTATATAATAGGTAGAAGGTTTTCATATTATTATAATTAATTTACAAGACGCTGTGCTTCACGTAATTGGAACGTTCTTACTGTACGTGGTAAGAAACGGCGGATTTCGTCTTCATTGTAACCTACTTGAAGGCGTTTCTCGTCAATCATAATTGGACGACGTAAAATCCCTGGATAGTCACGAATCATCTTATATAAATCTTGAAGTGGTAAAGACTCTAAGTTTACATTTAATTCTTGGAAAACTTTCGAACGAGTAGAAATAATCTCATCCGTTCCGCTTTCTGTCATACGTAAAATCTCTTTAATTTCCTCAATCGTTAATGGATCTGAGAAAATATTACGTTCTGTATAAGGAATATGATTTTCCTCTAGCCATAATTTCGCCTTTCTACAAGACGTACAGCTTGGAGAACTATATAATGTTACCATACAAAGCTCACTCTCCTTAAAGAGTACAAATTCTGTACTAATTACAGTTTAAATTTCTAAATTCAGCAATTTTTCGCGATACCTTGTCTTAAAACAAAGTGCAAAAATTGCTTTTCATGTAAGCAACAACTTTTAGTAAACAACAATTACTTTTAATAAGTAACTTCTATAATCATTATACAATAGATTTTGCAAGAAATATACAGTAAATTTCCTTCTAATTGAGAAAACTCTTCCGTGCATTTCACTGCTATGTAACATAATCACACTTACTTCAGCTGTTCTTTAACAATAATCTTCAACCCTCTTAACGCTTGCTTTTCATAGATTTTTCATATGATTTATAGTTATTCTCTCATAATCTTTCCTATGAAAAAGAGAACGTTTTCTTACCTTTTTTTGATAAATCAATTAAGAAATGTAAGACTATACAAGTGAGAATCAAAAGAACGTTTGTTCTCATTTTAACAAACATTCTCATTCATGTCCATACGATTTCTAAAATAAATCAAAAATTTTTCTGACATTTCTTTCTTTTTCATTTTTTATCTCATACAATAAAAATACAGACAGGCAAAGGGGGAATTTGCAAATGATTGCTTTTTTTATTGATTTTGTCACTGTTGCTGCCCTCATCATCGGAATAACAGCATTGATTGGCGTCATTACAAATAGTATTGGTGAAAAACTCTTTGGCGGAAAAGAAAAGATGAAGTTTGTTAATAAAAGTTTCGATGTACAATCCGGCTGGAACCAAGTTGGTGGGAAAGGTATTTATAAGAAACGTACGTATTAAAAAAAGCAGGCAATTACCTGCTTTTTTCTTATTTCTCTACTGACGCCCATTTAAAGCTTAAATCGCCACCATATTTATGGTTGTACATATTTTTAATGGAATCTCTTTGTAAGTATGCTCTACCACGTTGATATACCGGTACAATCGCAGCGTCATCAAGTAACATTTTCTCTGCTTCTAGTAAGCTTTTCCAACGAGCATTTACATCGCTTCCATCTTTTTTTGCTTTCATGATGATCTCATCATATTTCGGATTAGAATATTTCATTTTATTTTGTGATCCGTCAGTTACAAACATATCAAGATATGTAATTGGATCTGGGAAGTCTGCACTCCATCCAGAGAATGACATGACGAAATCGCCCGCATCTTCTAATTTTAGTTTTTGCGCGAATGGTTGTTGTTTAATTTTCACTGTTAAACCTGGTAAATTCTTTTCTAACTCACCTTTTAAATATTCCCCTGTTTTCTTCGATAATTCAACATCTTCGTTTAATAACTCTAATTCGATTTCATTTTTACCAAGCTCTTTTTTACCAGCTTCCCAATATTTCTTCGCTTCTTTCACGTTTGGTTTTACAATATCTCCATTTACAGCACGGAAGTCCTTTTTATCCGGTCCTTTAATGAAGTTATCAGGAATTAATCCTGTTGCTGGCTTAGAACCGTTATTTAATAATGTATCAACGAACGGTTTACGTTCAAAAGCAAGTGAAATTGCTTTACGAATATTTTTATTTGCTAACGCTGGATCTTTTTGATTTAAACGAAGGAAGAATACAGATGTATCTTCTACTGTTTGGAAATCTGGTTTTCCTTTATATTTATCGATGAACTCCGCTAATAACGTTGCTCGATCGACTGCGTTTGTTTCATATAAATTAATTGGTGTAGACGTGTCTTTAACAATATTAAAGTTTACTTCCTCAATCTTCACTTCTTTATTATCCCAATATGACGAGCTCTTTGTCATTTTAAAGCTACGTTCATGTTGCCAATCACTTAATGTAAATGGTCCGTTATAGAGTGTTGTATTCGCTTCCAAACCAAACTTCGTACCTTGCTCTTTCACGAACTTTTCATTCACAGGATAGAAGATTGGATATACCATTAAATCTACAAGGTATGGAATGGAATTGTCTAATTCCACTTCTAATGTATAATCATCAATCGCCTTTACCCCTAATTGGTCCGGACTCATCTCTTTTTTGTTAATTTTCTCTGCATTTTTTATATCATACATAATGTACGCTGATTTCGCAGCTGTATCTGGGTTAATCGCTCTTTGCCATGCGTATACGAAATCTTTTGCCGTCACAGGCTCACCATTTGACCATTTTGCGTCTTCACGTAATGTAAATGTATATTTTTTACCGTCTTCTGATTTTTTGAATTCCTTCGCTACACCAGGAACAAGCTTATCGTCTTTTCCTAAACTGTATAAGCCTTCCATCGTATTAGTCATTACTCTTGAAGAAACTGCATCAGCTGATAACGCTGGATCCATCGTTGGAATTTCTTGCGTTTCAATTAAGTTAATAACTTGCTTCGCACCGCTTTTCCCGCTATCCCCTTTTGCGTTCGCTTGCGGCTCATCTTTTTGGTAGCTACATGCCCCTAACATCATGCTCATTGCTACTGTTGATACTACAAAAACTGGCATCTTTTTTTTCATATTTCCACCCTCCACAAAAATGTTAGCCCTTTCATTTTCAAACAAAAAGAAATATATATATGTTCTAACAATTCATATTATACACACAAATATATTTTTTGTATATTTATATTTCTATTTTATTAAAATTTTCTGTTAAAACTTAATCCTTTGTAAACGTTTCATATTGCCGATTTTCCTTACTGAAGTGTCAGAAATAATTATTTTTATATTTTTCTAAATTATTAGATAAAAACAAAATTTATATTTTATAATACTTTACGCATAATTATCCTTCTGTTTTTATCATAAAATAGCTCTCCCTTCATAATAAAGATATGTAGGTTAAAATGAGTGCAAAGGTCAAGAAAGTATGTTACGATACACTTTGCTAAAAATAGATATCGGTAAAGAGGGGACGGACATGACAGCAATTCAGGCAAAAAACAGGCCTACTGAGAAATTAAGTTTATTCTTATTAACATGGCCTATTTTTCTAGAAGTTTTTCTATTTATGTTAATGGGGATCGCTGATACTTTCATGTTAAGTGCATTATCAGACGATGCTGTATCTGGGGTTGGTGCAGCGAATCAATATCTCCATATCGCTATTTTGGTACTAGAAGTCATCGGGAACGGCGCAGCCATCGTCGTATCTCAATACCTCGGTTCCAAACGTTTTATGGAAGCATCAAAAATATCAGCTTTAGCCGTCACATTAAATTTAGTGGTCGGACTCGTTATAAGCGCTGGTTTTCTTTTATTCTCAAAACATATGATGATGGCAATGAACTTACAAGGCGATGTACTAATGTATGCACAGAGCTATTTATCTATCGTCGGAGGAGCTATTTTCCTTCAAGCTATTATTAATTCATTAGCCGCAATTATCCGCGTACATGGCTTCACAAAGCAAGCGATGTTTATTTCTCTTGGAATGAATATTATTCATATCGCTGGAAACTACGTACTCATTTTCGGAAAATTTGGTTTCCCAGAGCTAGGTGTACAAGGGGCTGCCATTTCTTCTGCTGTCAGCCGACTTATAGCGCTTCTCGTTTTCTTCTGGTTACTGTACCGCGTTATGGAGTACCGTGTAAAATTACAATACTACTTCACCTTATCAAAAGAATATATCGGGAAAATTTTAAAAATCGGAATTCCATCTGCGTTTGAGCAGGTTATGTATCAAGCTTGCCAAATTGTCTTCTTATACTATGCAACATATTTAGGAACGGAATCGTTAGCTGCTAGACAATACGCTACGAACATCTCTATGTTCACTTATTTATTCGCTATTGCAATCGGTATGGGAACTGCAATTATTATCGGACGCCTCGTTGGCGGTGGTGAAAAAGATGAAGCGTATGAACGTGTATGGAAAAGTGTAAAGTGGGCGATCGGTGTCACTTTATGTATGGTTGCTCTCGTTATTACATTCCGCACACAATTAATGGGACTATTTACAGATAATCCGCACATTATTGCGTTAGGTGCGTCAGTTCTTTTACTAAGTGTACTACTTGAAACAGGGCGTACGATGAACATCGTCATCATCAATTCACTTCGCGCAGCTGGTGATGCAAAGTACCCAGTTTTAATCGGCGCATTCTCTATGGTGTTAATGAGTTTACCACTCGGTTATTTTTTCGCCTTCCATTTAGATATGGGGCTCGTTGGTATTTGGCTAGCAATTGCTATTGATGAATGGACACGTGCCATTATTATGTTCTTCCGCTGGAAAAGTAGAGCGTGGGAGCGTTATGCACTTGTTAAACCTGAAGAACAAGAGGAGATTGTTTCTGTTCAGGCGCAATAATACTCGTTTAATTAAGGTGTAGTCATTAGTATAGGCAACTTATATTTGCGATTCTTTAAATATATCGACTTACCGAGAAATATTGACAACTCTTTTATATAGTAAAAAAATCCATTCTTCTGTAATAGAAGAATGGATTTTTTATTATTGATAAATCTCTTTATATTTCTTGTACTCCGCTTCAGAACATAGTACGAAATGTCCCGGGCGAATTTCACGCATTGTCGGTTCTTCACTGCCATAATTGTGCTGAGATGGATCGTATACGATACGTTTACGATTGCGCTCATAATCTGGATCTGGAAGTGGAATTGCTGATAATAGTGATTTTGTATATGGATGAATTGGATTTGCATATAACTCATCACTTGTTGTTAATTCAACGATTTGACCACGGTACATTACACCAATGCGGTCACTAATGTATTTTACCATTGATAAATCATGGGCAATGAATAAGTATGTTAAACCTTTTTCTTTTTGTAACTTTTTCAGTAAGTTTACAACTTGCGCCTGAATTGATACGTCAAGTGCTGAGATTGGCTCATCGGCAATGATAAATTCAGGTTCTACAGCAAGTGCACGAGCGATACCGATACGCTGACGTTGTCCACCTGAGAATTCATGAGGGAAACGGTTTGCGTGCTCTTTATTTAAGCCAACTGTGTTTAATAATTCATGAACACGGTCCATACGCTCTTTTTTGTTTTTCGCTAATCCGTGAATATCAATACCTTCTGCAATAATATCCCCTACTGTCATACGAGGGTTTAATGATGCATATGGATCTTGGAAAATCATTTGCATTTTACGGTTGAATTTCTTCAATTCTGCGCGTGATTTTTTGCCATGTACATTTTCACCGTCGAACAATACTTCACCTGCAGTTGCATCATATAAACGAATGATCGTTCTTCCAGTTGTTGATTTACCACAACCCGATTCTCCTACAAGACCAAATGTTTCTCCGCGGTAAATATCAAATGAAATATCATTAACCGCTTTGACAACACCACCACTCACGTCGAAGTGCTGCTTTACATTTTTTACTTCAATTAATTTCTCACGTTGTTTAGTCATGTTGTTCACCTGCTTTCATTTGAAGAATGCGTTTTTCAACGACTGCCGGCGGTTTTACTTCTGGAGCTTGCTCATGAAGTAACCAAGTTGCCGCATAGTGTGTATCACTTACTTTAAATAAAGGTGGGTCCATTTCAAAATCAATTTTCAGTGCCTGTGGGTTACGTGGTGCAAAAGCATCTCCCTTTGGCGGCTTCAATAAATCTGGAGGCGTTCCAGGAATTGCATATAACTCTTCTTCTGAACCATCTAAACTTGGCATAGATGCGATTAAGCCCCAAGTATATGGATGTTTTGGATTGTAGAAAATTTCATCTACAGTTCCGATTTCAACAACTTTACCAGCGTACATAACTGCTACGCGGTCCGCAACGTTCGCCACTACACCTAAGTCATGCGTAATGAAAATGATTGCTGCTTCTGTTTTTTGTTGAATGTCCTTCATAAGCTCTAAAATTTGCGCCTGAATTGTAACGTCTAGCGCTGTTGTCGGCTCATCGGCAATCAATAATTTTGGGTTACAAGCTAATGCCATCGCAATAACTACACGCTGCCTCATACCACCAGAGAATTGGTGCGGATATTGTTTTAAACGAGCTTCTGGATTTGGAATACCTACAAGGTCGATTAATTCCAACGCAACTTTACGTGCGTCTGCTTTACTCATTCCTTGGTGTTTAATAAGGCCTTCCATAATTTGATTTCCAATTGTCATCGTTGGGTTTAATGATGTCATTGGATCTTGGAAAATCATCGCGATATCTTTACCACGTACTTGCTGCATTTCTTTTTCTGTTAATTTCGTTAAGTCACGACCTTCAAATACGATTTCACCATTTTTAATGCGTCCAGGAGGATTCGGAATTAATCCCATTAACGCTTTAGAAGTAACTGATTTCCCAGAACCAGATTCTCCTACAATCGCTAATGTTTCCCCTTTTTTCAAATCAAAAGTAACGCCGCGTACAGCTTGTACTTCACCTGCATGTGTATCAAAGGAGACTTGTAAATCTTTTACCTCTAACAATGTTTTCATCTTTGCCTCTCCCCTCTTTTACTTACGCATTTTTGGATCTAACGCATCGCGTAATCCGTCTGCCATTAAGTTAAACGCTAAAATTAATATACTGATGACAACCGCAGGAATGAACATCATATGCGGATACGTTTGAATTGATTTATAACCGTCATTTACAAGAGAACCAAGTGATGCGAATGGTGGCTGAATACCTAAACCGATGAAGCTTAAGAACGCCTCACCAAACACCGCTGTTGGAATTGTAAACATTGTCATTACAATAATTGGTCCCATTACGTTCGGGATTAAGTGTTTTACAATTAATTGTGTATTTGTTGCACCTAATGTACGAGATGCTAATACGTATTCTTGATTTTTTAATTTAAGGATTTGTCCACGAACGATACGCGACATCCCTATCCAACCTGTAATTGCCATTGCGAGTGTAATTGACCATATACCAGATCCCATAATGATTACCATTAAAATAACGATGATTAAGTATGGAATACCGTTAATAATCTCCATAATACGTTGCATAATGTTATCTACTCTACCGCCATAGAACGCTGAAATACCTCCATATGCAACCCCAATTACTAAGTCAATTGCTGCTGCTAAAAGAGCGATATATAATGATACGCGTGTACCTTCCCATGTTCTTGTCCATAAATCGCGTCCAAGATCATCTGTACCAAACCAGAAATACTCTTTAATATCACGTTTTTCATATTGGTCAACACCATATTGATCTGTACCGTCAAATGGTAACCAATGAACATTTTCAATAACTGGAATTTTCGGTGGCAATTTTGCACGTCCTAAATCTTGCTCTTTATACGAGTGCTTACTTACCATCGGTCCGAAGATTGCTAGTAAGATAATAAGCGTTAATAAAACTAAACCAAACATTGCTCCTTTATGTTGGAACAAACGTCTTCTTACATCTTGCCAAAACGTTAAGCTTGGACGGGCAATGACTTCATTATCCACATTATTTTGATTAGCTTGTTGAAATAAGTCTGGAGATAATTTTTGTACATCTTTCATCATTTTTTCCCTCCCGCTAAACGAATACGAGGATCAATAATTCCGTATAAAATATCAACAATGAAAATAACTAAGATGAAGATCGCACTATAGAAAATTGTAGTTCCCATAATAACTGTATAGTCATTCACTGTAATAGATTTAACGAACTGTTCCCCTAGTCCTGGTACAGCATAAATTTGCTCAATAACTAATGTACCTGTAATTAACCCTGCAACCATTGGTCCTAAAATTGTTACAACTGGAATTAACGCGTTACGAAGGGCGTGTTTGATAATGATAACGCCTTGGCTAATTCCTTTCGCTTTCGCTGTTAAAATGTAGTCAGCTTGCATAACTTCAATTAACTCTGCACGAGCGAAACGTGCGATTGTTGCGATAACTGCCATCGATAAAGCGATTGTAGGCATTACTGTAAACTCTGGCCCTTTCCAGAATGCTACTGGGAACCATCCAAGTTTTACCCCTACGAAATATTGTAGTAATGCGGCAAATACGAACGATGGTACCGACATCCCGAGTACGGAAATAATTGTCGCTCCATAGTCGACCCACGTATTGTTACGAAGTGCCGCAACGATTCCTAAAATTAAACCGATAAATGTTCCTAATATAATCGCTTGTAAACCAAGTTGTGCTGATGGTCCAATGCGATCCACAATCATGTCTGTTACTGGACGGTTATCATATTGGAATGATACCCCTAAATCCCCTTTTGCTAAGTTACCTAAGTAACGTGCATATTGAACTGGTACTGGATCATTTAAACCATATTTTTCAAGAATGATTTCTTTTTGTGCCGGTGATAACTTCTCCTGATTTTTAAGCGGAGAACCTGGAAGTAATTTCATCAAAAAGAAAGTCAACGTAGTAATTAAAAATAATGTCAAAGCCATGTACACGAAACGTTTTAATACATAACGTCCCATAGTCAAGCACCTCCCCGTTTTTCTCAAAAGCAATAAGATAGTTTAAAATATTCTTACTTTTATTTTTTTAAAATAAGAGTACATGCCCATCATAGGCATATACCCTAGTAAACGATGGAAAAAAGATTATTTTTGTTCAACAGATGCCCATTTGTAAGTTAATTTACCACCATAGTTAATTGGGATAATATCTTTTACAGCACCTTTTACTACATACGCTGAACCTTTTTGGAAGATTGGAGTGATAACTGCATCCTCTTTAATTAACATCTTCTCTACTTCTAATAGGTTGTCCCAGCGTGCTTGTAAATCTTTTGTATCTGTTTTAGCTTTTAGAATTAACTCATCATATTTCTGATTAGAATAGCCTGTTTTATTTTGAGAACCATTCGTAACAAACATATCTAAATATGAAATTGGATCTGGGAAATCTGGTCCCCAAATACCAAACGCAATATCATATTGCTGAGAATCTTCTAATTTATTTTTTTGTGCGAATGGCTGCTGTTTAATTTTAATAGATAAACCTGGTAAGTTCTTTTCCATCTCACCTTTTAAGAATTCACCAACTTTTTTCGCATCCTCATTATCGAAGTTTAAGAATTCTAGTTCGATTTTATCAGTGCCAAGCTCTTTTTTCGCTGTTTCCCACAATTTTTTCGCTTCTTTTGGATTTGTTTCAACTAAATTCCCATTTTCAGCTCGGAAATCTTTTTTATTCGGACCTTCAGCGAAATCTTTTCCAACAAATCCATAAGCTCCAATTGCACCATTATTTAAAATAACCTTCGCAATGTTATCACGGTCAAAGGACATTGAAATTGCTTTTCTTAAGTTTTTATTGCTTAAGTATTGATTACTTTGATTAAATCTTAGGTAAGCAACCCCTGCTTCTTTTCTTGTGTGGAATTCTGGGCTTTGTCTAAACTTATCAACAAATTCTGAAGATAGAGCCGCACGATCAATTGAGTTTGTCTCATATAAATTTACATCAGTTGACGTATTTTTAACAATATTAAAGTTAATTTCTTCGATTTTAACCGTTTTATTATCCCAATATGATGGGTTCTTCTTAAACTGGAAGCTTTGCTCATGTTTCCAATCACTCATAACAAATGGCCCATTATATAATGTTGTATTTGCCTCTAACCCAAACTTATCACCTTGTGCTTTTACAAAGTTCTCATTGAGCGGGTAAAATACTGGATAAACCGTTAAATCAACAAAGTAAGGAACGGGATTGTCTAATTCCACTTCTAATGTATAGTCATCAATCGCTTTTACACCTAATTGGTCAGCAGGTAATTCTTTTTTATGAATTTTCTCTGCATTTTTAATATCGAACATAATGTACGAATACGTCGCTTTTGTATCTGGATTTACTGCTCTTTTCCAAGAATACACAAAGTCTTTTGCTGTTACAGGTTCCCCATTCGACCACTTCGCATCTTTTCTTAATTTAAATATGTATTTCTTTCCATCGTCTAGCTTCTGAACATCTTCAGCAATTCCAGGCACTCTCTTTTGATCTTTGCCGATACGATATAAACCTTCCATCGTATTATTTAATGCTGTAGAAGATGCAGAGTCAGATGCTAATGATGCATCCATTGACGGAATTTCAGATAACTCTGTTAAATTAAGAATCTGCTTTCCGTTACTACTACTCGTAGCGTTTTCTTTCCCTTTTGCTTTTGCGTCATCCTTCTGATAGCTACACGCACCAAGCAACATACTTGCAGTTAAAGTCGATGCAAGTAATAACGGTATCTTTTTCTTCATGTTGTGTTGCCTCCCCTAATTGCACTTCCTGTACCCTCACTTGTAAAAAAGTAGAATTGAAAGAATAATCTCCAAGTTTCTACAATTTTCATTATACATATAATATAACAATTGTGAATATAGTTTTTTGTTTTTTTGTTAAAATTTTTAATAAAATGTTTATTTTTTTATTTTTTTGTAAAGGGATACGTTAACATTGCTACCATCATCTTGCAATCAGACCTTTAATTGCGTATAATTTTCAAAAAATTAGTTCTAGTACATATTATAGCTTTTATAGTATAATAATTCTAGTAATATTTTGACGGAGGGGAACATTTTGAATAAAGTTTTTTTTCATACTTGTATACTAATTTTCATAGCGATAATCGCTTCTAGTATTGGTGCATTCCTCGTTTCATCGCATTTTTTGTTGAATTTTGTCAACATCTCTTTTTATATTGCACTATTTTTTATTCTTACAGGCGGTTTTTTATTCATATTTCAAAATGGATTTTTTAACGTAACAATTTACGCATTCCAAAGAGTATTTGGTACGAACAAAAAAATCGACTCTTTAATTGAAGAAGTAGAGGAACCTGTCGATAAGAAAGAACGTATTTATAAAACATATTCATTCAAATGGACGTATCCAATTTGCATTACCGGTATCGTTCTTGGGTTGTTCTCGACCTTCATTAGCTTTACTATTTTGATGTAGTTTGCAAACACTATCCCATATGATATAATAATCTGCAAAACATTTTGTTATAAAACTTTAGTTCTTTCATATTTAAAAGAGCTCAGGTAACAATAAATAAATTTATATGTATGCGATGATAAAGAAGAGTACATATTGAGGCAATTTCAGAGAGCTTGTGGCTGGTGTGAACAAGTAATTGTACAGTATGGAATGGGCTTTTGAGCTCCAAACCGAACCGAAAGTAGTAGGCTTTGGCGTTATATCCAAACGTTATTATGGATTAGAGAGATTTCACAGTAGTGAAATAATTAGGGTGGTACCGCGGTCCATTCGTCCCTATAGTTTTTTGGGATGAATGGGCTTTTTTGTTTGCCTTCTCTTCCCTATCACGCATTCAAATTTAGGAGGAATTACTTATGTCAGTTATCTTTTCTGGTATTCAGCCGAGTGGAACGATTACACTTGGAAACTATTTAGGGGCTATGAAGCAATTTACAGAGCTTCAAAACGAACACGACTGTTATTTCTGTATTGTAAATCAACATGCGATTACAGTGCCTCAAGATCCCGTCGGGCTTCGTAAAAACATCCGCAGTCTTGCTGCACTTTATGTAGCATGCGGTATCGATCCTGAAAAAGCTACGTTATTTGTACAATCAGAAGTACCGGCACACGCTCAACTAGGATGGATTATGCAATCAGTTGCTTACGTTGGAGAATTAGAGCGTATGACGCAATATAAAGATAAAGCGTCAGGTAGAGATTCAGTACCAGCTGGATTACTAACGTATCCACCATTAATGGCTGCTGATATTTTACTTTACAACACTGAAATCGTGCCTGTTGGTGATGACCAAAAGCAACATATGGAATTAACACGTGACCTAGCAGAGCGTTTCAACAAACGCTTCCGTGAAGTATTCACAATTCCTGAAATCCGTATTCCAAAAGTAGGAGCTCGCGTTATGTCACTAACAGAGCCTACGAAAAAAATGAGTAAATCTGATCCGAATCCAAAATCAATGATCAGCATGCTTGACGAACCAAAAACAATTGAAAAGAAAATTAAGAGTGCTGTAACTGATTCTGAAGGTATCGTGAAATTTGATAAAGAAAACAAACCTGGCATCTCTAACTTATTAACAATCTACTCTTCATTCTCTGGAAAAACAGTTGAAGAAATTGAAGCAATGTACGAAGGAAAAGGATATGGCGACTTCAAAGGCGACTTAGCGCAAGTAGTCGTAGAGGCAATTCGTCCAATCCAAGACAAATATAACGAACTAATCAACTCACCAGAACTAGACGAAATTCTAGACAAAGGTGCCGAAAAAGCAAACCGCGTCGCATTCAAACAACTACGCAAAGTAGAAAACGCAATGGGACTAAGCAGAAAACGTAGGTAACATATAAAGCGGAGGCGACTGCTTAGCCCTGACGGCTAAGGTTCTTTCCCACAGAAGGTGCTTTTTACCTTCTTGTGGGGAAGGTTCTTAGACGCGAAGGGTTAGGAGCCGGAGCTAGATTACATATAAAGCGGAGGCGGCTCGTTCAGCTCTGACTGGCTAAGGTTCTTTCGCATAAAAGGCGCTTTTTGCCTTCTTATGCGGAAGGTTCTTAGACACGAAGAGCTTGCCGCTGGAGCTGGATTTCATATAAAGCAGAAGCGGCTCGCTTAGAATGTGAGGGGGATGGAGCTCCTGACGTAGAGGCGTTTTTTGCCTCGCAGGAAGGCGCGAAGCCACCGAACATTCTTGCCGCTGGAGCTAGACTACAACAAATAAAAAAAACCGCCGATTGGCGGTTTTTTAATTTACCTTTTGCTCGTTTTCCATTTCCCATAACTTTTCAAAAAATGGCTGTCCTTTTACGAGACGCTCGCATAATTGTTCGTGCTTCTCAGACCAACCTGTTTTCGCTTCATCATACAGCTTAGCCCAAATATCTTCAAATTCCATATGTTGAACCATTCCGTATGCTGATGGATCCCACTCTGTGAACCAATAGCGAATTTCCGCTGTGTTTTTCGTTGTATGTAATTGATCTAACGCCATAAATAGTAATTGTTTAAGCTGTCTTTCTTTACGAGTTAAGCCATTCATAATGAAAGGTGATGGTGATAAAATATGATGTTCTTTTTCCATTTCTTCTACTTGGAACTCATACTTTTCTGCTTGTACGTTTTCTACCATCTCATATACCATCTGCTCTTGGCGCGGTATAAGTCTGCTCTTTCGAATCGGTACGTTGTAACCAATTGTGTCGATTGCAATAATTCCTTTTCCATCTGTAACTACAAAGCAATACTCTTGCTGCAAACGTTCATGATTTTTACGAATATAAGCCTTATGATGTACGTCTTCCAACATTTTTTGCGGAAGCTCTAACAATTCGTTCTCGATGTAATGATATAATGTGGAATCTACTTTTAATAATGGCACTTGATCTAATAGCTCAATCGTATCATCTTTCCGCCATTCGTAAAAATGACAAACGTTATACCCATTTTCTTCACCTTCAAACCAATTTACCCATACATCATGTAGATATAACATTCACTACCCCTCACTTCACTACTGTTTGTATCCATCATTATGTTCAATTTTTCTTAACTTTATTCCACCTAAGGAAATATATTCTAATTATTATTTTTTCTTCTATTAATACTAAAAAAACAGGAAAGAGAGCTCCTGTTTTTTTATATATGAAATGTTTTTGCTTTATTCAATATTTCTTTTGCATCTATAGGTAATAAAGAAAGTGTATCTTCTCCTTCCAAAGTTACACAATCTTTGACAATATGAAATCCAAGCGCATAGCCAAGCATCTTCGGATAAGAGTGAAATCCATTTAATAAGATGTCGTGCTCCCTTGTTCCTCGCTTTATACTTATTCTTTCATATACAACGTTTTTCCAATAATATATAGCCTCTTCTTTTGAAAGATACGTCGTCCACGGTGCATTGTTTTTTTCTGAATATCTTTCCGTTACCGCTTGCTCAGCTAACCCTTCCATAATCATCGTATCAAGTAATGTATATTCCGTTTCTTTCGTCTCAATTTGATGCAACCTGCATATATGATGATATTCATGCGCCAATAGCACTTTTAATTCTTCCACCGAATTCCGTCCACATACGAATAAGAAAATAACGTGACGCATAGATAATCCAGCCCTGCCGTTATACTCTTCTTGTACAGTTCGATTATAGGAATCTGATAATAGAATAAAGACAGGGACATCTGGACCTTTTAACCAATTTTTCAGTTTCTCATACTCTGCACGTAACTCTTTCCAAACTTCCTTTTTCTCTAACTCTTTAATTTCTCGTTCTCCTCGCATAACAGGGCGATACATACCTTTAGAAATTAAAAAGCGATACAACCTTTCTTTTGGCAGCGGGATATACTTCGTAAACTTCTCACACAGCTTTTCTGGCCGTCCATAATATAGATGTAACCACTCAGCAGTTTCAACAACCCCCATCTTTATCCCTCCTTTTTCTTATGTATATGCAAAAAGAGAAAAAGACGTAAAAATAAATAAGGAGTTTTTTCGCAATATATCGCGAAAAAACTCCTTATCTCATCTATTATTTATACGCTTTAAATACTAATACTGCGTTATGACCACCGAATCCTAATGAATTACTTAACACCGCGTTTACTTCTTGATGTCTCGCATTATTCGGTACGTAATCTAAGTCACATTCTGGATCTGGTGTCTCATAGTTAATTGTTGGAGGAATTACTCCGTCTGTAATTGATTTAATAGAGAAGATCGCTTCAACAGCACCAGCTGCTCCTAATAAGTGACCTGTCATTGATTTCGTTGAGCTGATTGCTACTTTATACGCATGCTCTCCGAACGTTTCTTTAATTGCCATCGTTTCATACTTTTCATTCGCATCCGTACTTGTACCATGCGCATTAATGTAATCAATATCTTCTGGCTGTAGACCTGCATCCGCTAAAGCTTGACGCATTGCGCGCACGCCGCCTTCACCGCCAGGAGCTGGCATTGTAATATGGAATGCATCACCAGTTGCACCGTAACCAGCGATTTCCGCATAAATGTGAGCACCACGAGCTAATGCGTGCTCTAATTCTTCAAGAATTAAAATACCTGAACCTTCACCCATTACGAAACCACTACGGTTTTTATCGAATGGACGGCAAGCTGTTGCTGGATCTTCATTGAATGTTAATGCTTTCGCTGAGCTAAATCCTGCGAATGCCATACTTGTTAACGGCGCCTCTGCCCCGCCCGTAATCATTGCATCAGCATCACCACGCTGAATTGCTTTAAACGCATCACCAATTGAGTTTGCACCAGATGCACAAGCCGTTACAGAACAAGTGTTAATTCCTTTTGCTCCTGTTGCGATTGATACTTGGCCTGCTGCCATATCTGGAATCATCATCGGTACGAAGAATGGGCTCACGCGGCGCGGGCCTTTCTCAGTAAAAATCTTAAATTGTTCTTCGTATGTTTCCATACCACCAATACCAGAACCAATCCATACACCAATTCGAGGTCCATTTTCTTCTGTAATCTCAAGCTTTGCATCTGCAACTGCCATTTTCGCTGCTGCTACTGCATATTGTGTAAAGCGATCCATACGACGCGCTTCTTTTTTATCAATATATTTCTCGACTTCAAAGTCGTTAATTTCTGCTGCTACTTTTGCTGGAAATAGTTCCGGATCAATTCTTGTAAGTCGTCCGATTCCAGATACACCCTTTTTAATGTTTTCCCACGCTGTTTCAACATCTGTACCGACCGGTGTAACAGCTCCTAGTCCTGTAATTACGACCCTCTTTTTTTCCATACAAAATACACTCCTTTTTTTCTCTCAGTCCTTATTTACCCCAACGAAGAGCGACTGCTCCCCATGTTAATCCGCCGCCAAAACCAACAAGTATAATTAAATCACCATCTTGAATACGTCCGTTTTGCAATTCCTCTACCATTGCAATCGGAATGGAAGAAGCTGATGTATTACCGAACTTCTCAATTGTCATACTCATCTTTTCTTGTGGTAAATTTAATCTCTCTCTTGCAGATTCCATAATACGAATATTCGCTTGATGCGGTACTAAGAAATCCACATCTTCTTTCGTAAGACCAGCTTTATCTAGAACGCGAAGACAAGAATCACCAAGTTGACGAACAGCAAATTTAAAGACTTCTCTGCCATTCATCATAACATACTCATCTTGATAAAGATGCTTACCGCCACTTCCGTCCGCTCCTAATTCGAAAGATAGAACGCCTTTACCTTCTGAAACAGCTCCCATTACGATCGCACCGGCTCCGTCTCCAAATAGTACTGCTGTATTTCGATCGTTCCAATCTACAATTTTAGATAGTTTATCACTACCAACTACTAGTATATTTTTATAAGTTCCCGTTTGAATAAATTGCTGCGCTGTAATCATTCCGTACATAAAACCAGCACACGCTGCACTTAAATCCATTGCAGCTGCATGTTTTGCGCCAATTGCTTCTTGAATGACACAAGCCACTGCTGGAAAAGCACGATCCGGCGTTACTGTTGCTACTAAAATAAGATCGATATCCTCTCCGCTAACCCCTGCATCTTCAAGCGCTTTTTTAGAAGCCTCTACGGCCATATATGAAGTATCTATTGTATCATCGGCAATGCGTCTTTCCGCAATCCCTGTTCTCGTACGAATCCATTCATCGGATGTATCCATTATTTTCTCTAAATCGTGATTTGTGACTACTTTTTCCGGCACATATCTTCCGATCCCTAAAATGCCCACGTTCACATCGCAGCCCTCCGTTTTATATCAATTATTATGACTTGGTACTAATTTTAAAACATAAATGTATTTTTGTCTAGAATATATTTCTGCTAAAACATAAAGCGAACGCATTATTCACCTTATTGTTTATGAAAAGGAACGGAAACATACCTTTCCCTGTTCTTTCGAAATATAAAAAGGCCCGAACCGTTTCTACTTACAGTTCAGGCCTCTCTTCCATCTAAATTTTTATTCTTTATCTGCTTTCCTTCTAAACTAGAGGGTTCTCCTCACTACTTTTCCTTTAGCCTCTTCATATATCTGGTTTTCCCCCAGGCGAAAATAAAAAAAGGCCCTGACCGCTTCTATCCACGGTTCGGGCCTCTCTTCCATCTCAAAAGATGCTTTTTATTCTTTTTATGCTTTTTATTCTTGATCTGCTTTCCCAAGCTCATATGCTTCGTTCATAACTTTCATCAATAACTCTAATACTGGTTGAGCTTTCTCCATATCAAGCGCAATTCCATTATCATCTAAAATGGCCTTTGCTTCTGGTAAATGCTTCATTGCGATTTGTAAAAATTGCATGCTTTTCTCATTCATATTATGTTCTTCCTCTCCATTAAAACTTTCACATACATAGTGTAACACGCTCGCTATCCTTCGTATAACTCTTTATATTTTTTCATATGTGCCAATTGTTTATTTAAACCGTATTCTAACGGAGTATTTCTTTTTATCGAAATAACCTCTACAGTTCCATCTCTTTCTTCCACATTCTCTTTTTTCACTTTATCCTCTGCACGTAAAAGGTTCATACCTTTTTTCCATAATGATTTTTTACCACTAAGTAAATTATATATACCGAGATACTCCTCGTTCATTCCATTTTCCCATAAGTATTCACATACATCTTCAACGTACAGTAGATCACTCGCGTTTTCCTCACTCGTATAATGGCACTCTTTCTCACCCAGTTCTGATAAAATGAGCTGATGATACATCATAAAAGATGGTTGCCATGGCCCATATAATGTAGGAACTCGAAATACACTATATTGTACCTCTCCTTTTTTCAATCCTTCTTCCACTTTCGCAAATAGACGTTTATTTTCGGACTCATCTACGTTTCCTACTTCAATAGAAGAAATTAGATTTAACTTCACTTTATGTTCTTCACACAGTCTTATCATTCGCTTTAAATACTGTAATATAACTCTTTCATTTCGAAAGCCACTTTGTTGGTTAGGCTCATACAGACAAAAGTAAACGGCATCAAATTTCTCTTCCTCTACGGATCTCCATCCGTCTTCATCTCTTATCGAATAATACGTAAATAACGCATTTCGCCCAATTAACAATAACTTCTCTTCATTAATTTTTGTCATACTATCGAATTCATCAAAATCAAGACCATATACTTCTACTTCTTCTGCAATCATTTTATTCACAAGGTGATAACCTACAAACGTAAGTGCACCTATAATTAGCACGCGTTCCATACCACCAACCCTTTCTCCTTGAAACAAATAGCTCCTCATTTATGTATATGGGAGCTTCACAATTCTTCTTCATATTTTTTAAAGAAATCAGTCGTTTGCCTAACCATTTTATATTTCACATCTTGCAGATGGAATAAGACAGAAGTATCGCATTGGTTCAATTGCCTCATTTTCTCGTATTTACGTAGCAACTGTTTTCTTCCTCTTTTTTCTTGTGTTGATACAAAAATTTTAACAGGTACACAAGACGGAAGAAGCGTAAATGATTTCTTATTTATTTTCGATTCTAATTCTTCTTCTTTAGCATCATACGCTAAACATAATTCCTTCACGAGTCTCTTGTAAAAAAACTTATGCTCTTTCTCAAACTCGACATATTCTGGTAAATCTAAACACGGATTTAGCATAATGACAGAGCGTA
Source organism: Bacillus sp. FSL W8-0519 (assembly GCF_038005585.1). NCBI lineage: Bacteria > Bacillati > Bacillota > Bacilli > Caryophanales > Bacillaceae > Bacillus > Bacillus sp. FSL W8-0519. The sequence goes on along the minus strand of NZ_JBBOTL010000001.1, from coordinate 1,227,157 downwards.
TACATTCAGGGTATTTGTTCATCATTTCAAGTGCTACAAGTGCCCCCATACCATCTGCCATAATGTGCATTTTCGCATTCAATGTCTCTTTTCTCAGAACAACGTCATATAGGCGTTTTGCTAGACGAACAGATTGATCGTTTCCCCAATGTCTTCCGTATAAATTAGAAGAAAAGACCGTATAGCCTTCCTCAATAAGGCCATGTAAAAAATAAGATCTACCCGCATGCTGTGTCCATAAACTTGTACCATTCTCAATAAAGTAGTTGTAATCACCTAGAAGCATGACAGAAAATCCATTTGGCTTCTCCGGTAAATAAATGACACATGGTTCTTTTTCTAAGTAAAAAAAACGTTCCGTAATACTCATTTTTCCCCCGCCTTATTTTCTAAACGTATAAAAGTACTCTTTTATAATGTATGAACGGAATGCAAATTTGCGTTGAAAAATCTACAAATATTTTTCTATATTCTTTTTTCAATTGTGTTACAATAAGGACAGATTGAACGAATAGAGGTGTAAAATATGCGTTTCATTTGGGCATTAATTTGGTCGTTCTTGCTTGTACATATGATGAGCTACGTAATCGGCTCTATGACTGGCGGTACATACGATTTTAACCAAGCGTCTATTTTCTCAGTTGTTCTTGCGGTATTCGTACTAGCAATTGCAGCTGCAATTCCAAACGAGCCAGTAGAACAACACTAAAAAAAGAGTCCGGATTTTATCCGAACTCTTTTTTGTTTTACTTCACATGAACGACTAATTCGTTATTTTCTACATCAACAACTACATGACTATTGTCAGTAATCGTTCCTGCAATTAATTCTCTCGCTAATTTCGTCTCAACTTGACGCTGTACATATCGTTTTAACGGACGAGCTCCGTACATTGGATCGAAGCCAGCTTCGACAACAAACTCTTTCGCTGCGTCTGTTAATTGTACCGTAATATGACGGTCAGCTAAACGGCCTTGTAATTCTTTTACAATTTTATCAACAATACCTTTAATTTCATTCGTTGTAAGAGGTTTGAATAAAATAATTTCGTCGACACGATTTAAAAACTCTGGTCGGAAATGTCCTCTTAATTGCCCCATGACAAGTTCTCTTGATTCCTCTTTAATTGAGCCATCTTCTTCTAATCCATCTAATAAATGAGCAGATCCAATATTTGACGTCATAATAATAACTGTGTTTTTAAAGTCTACTGTACGTCCTTGCGAATCTGTAATGCGTCCGTCATCTAACATTTGTAATAAAATGTTGAATACTTCTGGATGTGCTTTTTCGATTTCATCTAACAAAATAACAGAATACGGTTTACGTCTTACTGCTTCTGTTAATTGACCGCCCTCTTCATATCCAACATATCCAGGAGGTGCACCAATTAAGCGTGACACAGCGTGTTTCTCCATGTACTCAGACATATCAATACGAATCATTTGCTCTTCACTATCAAATAAAGACTGCGCTAACGTTTTTGCAAGTTCTGTTTTACCAACACCAGTCGGTCCTAAGAAGATGAAGGAACCAATTGGACGGTTCGGGTCTTTAATACCAGCACGAGCACGAAGAACTGCGTCTGATACTAGGCTTACCGCTTCTTCTTGTCCGATAACACGCTCTGATAAAATTTGCTCTAATCGTAATAATTTCTCACGTTCACCTTCAACGAGTTTTGCGACAGGAATACCAGTCCAGCGTGAAACAATATCAGCAATCTCTTCTTCACTTACTTCCTCACGTAATAAACGATTTTCTTGTTTATTATTCGCGCCCATTTCTTCTGCTTCTTTTAACTCTTTTTCAATTGCAGGAATTTTTCCGTGGCGAAGTTCCGCTGCTCTATTTAAGTCGTAATTACCTTCTGCTTCTTCTAATTCACGGCGCAGACGCTCTAAATGTTCACGTAAGTCACGAACTTTGTGAATATCTTCTTTTTCTTTCTCCCATTTGGCTCTCATGCCACTTGCCACTTCTTTTAAATCCGATAATTCACGTTGCAATGTTTTTAGACGTTCTTGGCTACCAAAGTCTTTCTCTTTTCCAAGAGCTGCTTCTTCAATTTCCAGCTGCATAATGCGACGCGTTACTTCATCTAATTCTGTTGGCATAGAATCAATTTCTGTACGAATTGTTGCGCACGCTTCGTCAACAAGATCAATTGCTTTATCCGGTAAGAAACGATCCGAAATATATCGATCTGATAAAACTGATGCTGCTACAATCGCGCGGTCATGAATATTTACACCATGATAAATTTCAAAGCGCTCTTTTAAACCACGTAAAATGGAAATTGTATCTTCAACAGTTGGTTCTTCTGCTAATACTTGTTGGAAACGTCTTTCTAGCGCTGGATCTTTCTCAATATATTTACGATATTCATCTAACGTCGTCGCCCCGATACAATGCAGTTCACCACGCGCAAGCATCGGTTTTAACATATTTCCTGCATCCATTGCGCCTTCTGTTTTACCAGCGCCGACGATTGTGTGAAGTTCATCAATGAATAATAAAATGCGTCCTTCACTCTTTTTAATTTCATTTAATACAGCTTGGAGACGCTCTTCAAATTCACCACGGAATTTCGCTCCAGCTACAAGCGCACTCATATCTAATGCAAAGATTGTTCTATCTTTTAATCCTTCAGGTACATCCTTTTTCACAATACGCTGTGCTAACCCTTCAACAATTGCTGTTTTACCAACACCTGGTTCACCAATTAAAACTGGGTTGTTTTTCGTTTTACGTGAAAGAATGCGGATTACGCGGCGAATTTCACTATCGCGGCCGATAACAGGGTCAATTTTCCCCGCTCTTACTTCCGCTACTAAATCACGACCATATTTTTCTAACGCTTCATAAGTTGCTTCTGGATTTTGACTAGTCACTCTTTGATTCCCCCGAACTGTCATTAAAGACTGTAATAAGTTATCTTTCGTAATATGAAATCTTGTAAATAATTGGTTTATATCGCCTTTTTCTTCAGTAAAAGCAAGTAATACATGTTCCACTGAAATGTAATCATCTTGCAATTTCTCTGCTTCTTTTCCTGCTCTTACAAGTAGTTGTTGCAGAGCACCTGTTATATATAATTTACCTGCTTCTGCACCGCTCCCCGTTACGGAAGGCTTTTTCTTAATTAAATTTTCGGCGCCTTGTTTTAATGCTTCTATATCGACGTTCATTTTTTGAAAAATACGTACTGCTAACCCATCTTGCTCTTCTAATAATGTAAACAAGAGATGAACAGTATCTACTTCTTGATGGTGATGAGATACCGCTAAAGATTGGGCACTCATAATCGCCTCTTGTGTTTTTGTTGTCATTTGATTTAAGTCCATCTTTACAGTCCTCCAAATGTTTGACTTTCTTTGACCTTTGATTTGATTATACGCCAACTGACTTTTTTATACAATAATTTTGCTTATGTATTTTCAAACTTATTATTTGAAAAAGAAAAAAGGAGCATTCATGATACAACTGAAAAATATACGGTAAATGAAATTAAAATGTGTAACGACAAAAAAGCCGCAATAACGATTGCGGCTCCTGTTACGGTTTTCTTTTATACGTCCACTGACGGTTATGATTCGTGTTATCTGGAAACTTGTCACCAGCAGTTAGTTTCACCATTTGCGGGTCTTTTACCATACTTCCCGTTTCACCAATTTCTACGTAAATGCCATCATTCGGCGCTTTTTGTCCAGAACGAAACCTGCGATTTTGTCCCATTTCCATTCTCCTTCCATGACGTCTTTGCCTCATTAGTATATCCATTTTAAAAGAAAGCTTTTCTGTCATGTTTAGGAAACAGGTACTACATTTCGTTCTTGTACATATACATGAATGACACAAGCTTAAAGCAGGGATTTCTTTCCTATTTGTAGAAAAAAAGAAACCAACCTACTATAGGCCAGTTTCAAAGGAGAGTCAAACATATACGAGAAGATTACATGTTCATTATAAGCCTCATCATACGAGAAATGTAACCCTTTTCACAATTTGTCCATAATGAAAGAAACATTGTTTGAACTTTCTAAAAAGATGTTGACTTTTCTTAATTTCCAACGAGAAATAGTAGACACCGCAGCACTTTGCGACGTAAGATGGATATATAGTGAACTTTCCATCTTTGGTGGTCTCACCCAGTCTAACCTCTTATTTCTGCAGATTAAAAACGGAAATACAGATAAAAACAAAAAAATATTATAAGAGGTGAAATTATGAACAAACAACATTTAATCGCACTAGACTTAGACGGCACTTTATTAACAGACAACAAAATAATTTCCACTCGAACGAAACATACAATTGCAAAAGCAAAGGAACAAGGACATATTGTTGTCATCTCAACAGGACGTCCATTCCGCGCTAGTTATGATTACTATAAAGAACTTGGTCTAAATACACCAATCGTAAACTTTAATGGCGCTTACGTACATCACCCTCTTGATTCAAAGTGGGGCACACATCACTCTCCTCTTGAGCTAGCAACAGCGCAAGAAATTGTCCGGGCTTGCTTTGATTTTGGCGTAAAAAACATATACGCTGAAGTAATGGACGATGTGTATGTACGTGAAATTGATGAAGATAAAAAACATATTTTCGAATTCGGTTCTCCAAACATTTTTACAGGAGACTTATTAAATATTTTAAATGATCATCCAACTTGCTTATTAATTGACGCACATGACGAGCATTCCAGTGCAATTCGTCAACATTTAACTGATATGCACGCTGAAGTAATCGACCATAGAAAGTGGGGCGCACCTTGGCCGATTATTGAAATTGTAAAAAGCGGATTAAATAAAGCTGTTGGACTACAAAAAATTTCTAGTCATTATAACATTCCACAAGAGCGAATCATCGCTTTCGGTGATGAAGATAACGACTTTGAAATGATTGAATTTGCTGGTCACGGCATCGCAATGGGAAATGCCATCCCTGAATTAAAATCACTCGCAAACCATACGACGCTAACGAACGAAGAAGATGGTATTGCACTATATTTAGAAGAGGTTCTTGGGTTGTAATCTAAAAATTCCCTGCTTATAGTTTCTCGCCAAACGCTCATACTATCATTAGACGCACAAGTTAGCGCGTCGATTGTTTTCAGCTAAATAAAGGGGGTTTTTCGAATGGGTAAAAAGAACAAATCAAAACGTTTTATCCAACAAGGAGCCGATGCTGTTATGAAGCATGATGCAAGATTCCCGTACCGAGGTACATTAGCTGAGGCAGAAAAAGCGAGAAGTAACTCTTCTTTTGGAGGGGTCTAAATGGGGAACTTACTATTTCAACAAGCTAGAGATGCTGTTGCAAATGCTGTATCTTGTTCAAGCGGCGTCGAGCAACAAGATCTCGTATATAGAGCAAAAAATGCTTTGCAATCCGCTTACGCAAATTCTTCAACTGCTGAAAAAGTTCAGCTACGTGAAATGCAAGAGCAGTTGCAAAACATTACGAATGCACATTAAAAAAGAGGACCAGCTTTGGTCCTCTTTAATCTTTTCGAAACAATCCGAACACCCCAACTGTTTGCAGTACGTTTGTAAATGCACCTGGGTCCACTTGTTTAATAACCCTCTCCAATTCGTACAGTTCGTAACGGGTAATAACAATCATTAACATTTCCTTATTTTCATTCGTATAAGCACCAGTTGCTGGTATAGTTGTAATCCCCCTCACTAAGCGTGAGTGAATCGCCTTTCGTACATCCGCCCCATTCTTCGTAACGATTAATGCCGTAATCTTCACATGACGCGTATGAATTGCATCGATGATTCGCGTTGACACATACAAAGTCACTAAAGTATATAATGCTTTTTCCCATCCATACACATAGCCGGCAGCGATAATGATCAGTGCATTAAAGAAGAAAAAATACGTACCGACAGGCTTGTCTTTAATCTTTGATAAAATCATGGCGATTATATCTAAACCACCTGTAGAAGCCCCCCACTTCAACGCAATCCCTACCCCGATTGCTGAAATAAGCCCACCAAAAATCGCATTTAATATGATGTCGTTTGAAACTGCTCTAACTGGAATAATTTCTAAAAACATAGTCATAAAGATAACGCAAAGAAAACTAAAGAAAGTAAAGGCCTTTCCAACCTTTTTCCATGCTAAAATAACGACTGGAATGTTAAACAAGCTAAATAATACCCCGGTTGATATGTGAATAGATAAAAAATCACCTAATATTTGTGATAGCAATTGAGACAATCCAGCAAAGCCACTTGCATACACTTTCGCTGGCGTTAAAAATAAATTCATTCCAATCGCATTTAACAAACCTGCGACGATTACAACGATTAACTTCTTTATAAGTTCGGTATAATTCAACTTCAAATCCATTTCCAATCCACCTTCATTATTCATGAATACACTGCTATACATAGTCTTTACGAAAAAGGAAATGATAAACGTACAACGTTTAGAAATGGAGTTGATACATATGCCACATACGAGTGATAACGACAAAAAAGCACGCGATAATAATGCAAAACGCGCGCAAAAAAATGAGCAAGAACAAAAGAATATAGAGCAAGGTAAGCGTGCTTATTCCAAAAAGACCGATCACCTTTGATCCCATCGTACATCAACAATATTGTTGATGTACTTTTTTTACATTTCACAGGAAAAAACATTAAAAATTCACTTCATGTTCACTTCTATATTCTACAATAGCGATAACATATTCGGATGAGGTGTTAGCATGAGAGGAAAACACATTTTCATTATTACTGCACTACTAAGTATATTAATGCTATCTGCTTGTGGACAAAAAAACGACTCAGATACAGTCGCTACAGCAACCGACTCAACCATTACGAAGAGCGACTTCGAAAAACAATTGAAAGATCGTTACGGAAAAGACATGCTGTACGAAATGATGGCGCAAGACGTTATCACGAAAAAATATAAAGTATCTGACGATGATGTAGATAAAGAATTACAAAAAGCAAAAAATCAATACGGAGACCAATTTAAAAACGTATTGAAAAACAATGGTTTAAAAGATGAAGCTGATTTCAAAAATCAAATTAAGTTCAAACTTGCTATGAATGAAGCGATTAAGAAAAGTATTACAGAAAAAGACGTGAAAGACCACTATAAACCAGAAATTAAAGCAAGCCATATTTTAGTAAGTGACGAAAATGAAGCGAAAGAAATAAAGAAAAAATTAGATGCTGGTGCTTCATTTGAAGAACTAGCAAAACAAGAATCGCAAGACCTACTATCAAAAGAAAAAGGCGGAGACCTCGGATATTTCAATTCAGGTAGAATGGCACCTGAATTTGAAACTGCTGCCTATAAACTAAAGGTCGGACAAATTAGCAATCCCGTTACATCACCAAACGGTTATCATATTATTAAATTAACTGATAAAAAAGAATTAAAACCCTATGATGAAGTGAAAGACTCTATTCGCAAAAACTTAGAAGAAGAACGTATCTCTGACCCTATATTCGGCAAAAAACTATTGCAAAATGAATTAAAAAAAGCAAATATTAAAATAAACGATAGTGAGTTGAAAGATACGTTTACTCTTGTACATGAGCAAGGGAATTAAAAAAGCACCACCTTATAGGTAAAATATAAGGTGGTGCTTTTTATTTCCTTTATTTCTTAAAGTACGTCCAACCTTCTTCTTGGTAAACCTTTTCTTCTTTCATCAACTTACCAAGTGCACGCTTAAATGCAGCTTTACTCATATTGAAACGTTCTTTAATGTCTTCTGGATAACTCTTATCCCAAAACGGCATTGCTCCGCCTCGTTCTTCCATATATGCATAAATCACTGCAGCATCATCTTCCATTCCTTCTTCTTTACGAGGAAGAAGTGAAATGTTAATTGTACCGTCATCTTTTACATCAATAATTCGTCCCGTTACACGTTGACCGATGCGAACTTGTTCTTTTCTTTCTGTATGATGTAAAAATGCACGGAAATGCTCATCTGTTAATACGAACGAACCAACTTGAAGTGAACGATACACACGTCCGTTTACGTTTTTATTACGCATAGATGGTGTCGCATCTACAACGATTTCTTGCATATCACTATCTCTTGCCGGAAGAGCAATTAAACGATCACGATTCGTTAATTTTAACGTACAATATAATTCATCTCCAACTTCAGGCCATACTGGCATATAAATTGGGAATTCATCAGCTGGAATTAGTATATCTTTTGATACACCAATATCAACAAACACACCTAAACTAGGAATAACTTCTACAACCTTTACCCAGTTCCAATCATATGTTGTAATAATTGGCTCCTTCATTGTTGCCGAAATACGATTTTGGTGGTCAAGGTATAAGAATACATCAATCGTATCGCCTTCTTCAATTTCTCCAGCTACTTCATTTTTATGTAGGAAAATTTCTTCTTCTTCATTTCCAACCATATATCCAATTTCCGTTTCGCGTAAAACAGTTACCTGTTCAATCGATCCTATTTGTAAATACATATTTTTTTAATTCCCTTCTATATATATAAAATGAACTTTTTAACTTTTTATATTTTTATCATTCCAAACAAAAGTTAATTATAACACGATTTTCTCTTTATTTGTCCAACTGCCCAAAATTCACTATAATAAAATGAGGTTACATCATTATAAGTATGAAAACACTTAAGTCTAATCTCGTTTTCAGCTATACTTTAGTATGTACAGTACATAAAAAGAGTAGAAATTTATTTGGAGGTGCTAACTATGGCAAAAGATAGTTCTTTTGACATCGTTTCGAAAGTAGAATTACCTGAAGTAACAAACGCAATTAACACTGCATTAAAAGAAATCCAAAACCGATATGACTTTAAAGGAAGTAAAAGTGATATTAAACTTGAAAAAGAAGTACTTGTTTTAACTTCTGACGACGAGTTCAAATTAGAGCAAGTAAAAGACGTTCTTATTTCTAAACTCGTAAAACGTAACGTTCCAATTAAGAACTTAGATTACGGAAAAGTTGAAGCGGCAGCTGGTAACACTGTTCGCCAACGTGCAACACTTCAACAAGGTATCGATAAAGATAACGCGAAAAAAATTAACAACATCATTAAAGAAATGAAATTAAAAGTAAAAACACAAGTACAAGATGATCAAGTACGTGTTACAGCGAAAAGCCGTGATGACTTACAAGCAGTTATCGCAGCAGTTCGTAGCGCTGATTTACCAATTGACGTACAATTTATTAACTACCGCTAAAAAGAAAAACATCCTCTATGTAGAGGATGTTTTTCTTTTTAGCTTGTAAAAGTCTAAGCTTACGGGCAATCGGATAAATTTTATGCATAAATGAAGAAGAACCTTTTAAAAATCGGAACAAAAACCTCCCTCCCCAATCAAATGTAACAAATTATGAGTATAAGAATATTTTCCACCCTTTCCTGTAATGTAAAATTAGTAAGGAATTTATTTTATGAAAAATGTTAATTAAAAAGAGTTAGAAGTGGTTATTTGAAGAAATTAATACTATGTTTTTTATTAACTACATTCTGTCTATATATTGCAGGGTGTTCTAATAATATAACTACACCTGGGGATACATCTAAAACTTCAACATCTGCGAATTGTAAATACATCAACAAAGCTTGGTATAAGAAACCTACGAACTGTAATAATCGATGATATAAGTCATAAAAAAGACACCATATGGTGCTTTTTTTATAGAGAATAATAAGATGTTCATCAGAAATTATGAGTGATTTTTTTATTTTGTTGTTCAAAATATTTTTCTTTAACTATTTTTATCAGATCTTCTTTTTCTGTTAGTTCAAAGATAAATAATGCTTTTTTCATATTATCAGCTACATCTTCTTCATTACATTGTTTCAGCTTTAGCATGTTCCAAGCTTTCCCGTAGTATAATTCGCCTAATAAATATAAAGTATTTAGATTAATAGCTAATTTAATACCCATATCATTGTATTTTATTGCCTCTTCATGTTGATTTGCATGACCTAACATTTTCCCTAAATTAAAAATGATTTTTAATTTAATCTCTTTATCTCTAGGGAAATCTAACTTGTTAAAATTAGTTAAACATCTTCTTAATATAGTAATACTCTTTTCATATTCTTTATTTGCCCAATGAAATATAGCCATCGACTGCATAATATCTATTTCTCTTTCCGATAAAAAATCACCATTCGTTACAGTTAGTTTTAGTGCATTATTTAAAAGATTTAAAGCAGTTTTTATTGATTTATTCACATAAAATATAGCAATCGCTTCATGCCATATTAGAAATTGTTTATCTTCTTTTAACTGGAAATTATTTTCGGTTTTCTCTTGTTTCACTATTTCATAAAGTTCATTATATTGTTTTTGTTTTGTACAATCTCTCATTACACATTTTACATTTTCTACATATTTTAGTTTTTTGTTTTGAGTTAGTGCGAAAATATGATTTGGATCAATACCAAGTCTTTCAGATAATTGATATAACAATATGCTAGATGGATAAATCATACCTTTTTCTATTTTGCTAATTTGACTTTGCGAACATATTCCATGACACAATTCAGATTGTGATATATTCTTTTTCATTCTAAGCTCTTTAATGGTAATACCCAAATCGTAAAATTCCATTTTTCCTCCTCAAATATAGCCCTCAATGAGTAACAAAATACTTTTCACCCTTTAATGTAATGTAAAATTAGTATATTTTCAATTATTGTTTCTTCTATCGATTTTTTTACTTCTTTGCTCAGTTGCATTTCGAGGTGAGAGTCTTACTTCAAAGAAAAACAGACTAGGGAGAAAGTTTTCTCCTTAGCCTGTCCCACCGAACAAATTCCCCATCGTCACTGTTATCCCCAAAATACAGAATTACGAATACGATAAGAAGACTTGAACATCTCACCTCATCACGCACTTTTAATTGAACACAAAAGAGAATATCCCCTTATTTCCGCTTCTTTTTAACCACAATTAAAAAAGCAATAAACAATACGTTCACACCGACGATTAAAGAAATAAATAGCCAATTCACACCTGTTTCCCCGTTAACTTTATACACATTTGATTCTTCACGCTTTAAAACGAGATAAAATTTTCCGTTTTCTTCTCTTATAATTTCATCTTCTAACAATCCCCTTAGCTCTTGTTTTTCACCAATCTCACTTGCAGGTAAAGCAACTTTTTGTGTTTCTCTCGTATTATTAATCGCTACTACTGTCACTTCATCTTTATACTTTCTCTTTAGTACACTCATTCCATCTTTATCGTATAGAAGCTCAAACGTACCGCGGCGTAAAGATGGTCTCGCTTGTCTAAGCTCACCGAGTTTCGTTATATGTTGCATAAACTTTTCATCTGATTTGAAGTCCATTAATCGTCTATTATCTGGCGTACCTCCTCCATCCAATGCAATTTCAGTTCCGTAATAAAAATTCGGAATACCTGGTGTTGTTAATAAATATGTAAGAGCTAGTTTCAAACGAGATGGTGGATAATTCATATTCTCTTTTGCAATACGAGCAAATCTTTTTGTATCTTGATTATCTAAAAATGTAGCGGCTGCTCCGTCTTTTTTACTTACATCATATAAAGGTTTCACCGATACGTCCGCTTTGGAAAACGCATCTACTATTTTTTCGTTGTATTCACTATCTTCTTTTGTCATAACTCGAAAATCTTTCTTTATCACTTGCATATCTTTTTGCACATCATCCCAAAAAGCAGGCGATTTTTTTTCACTATGTATTACATAACTTGCATCTAAATCAACTTCTTTGATCCACCATTTCATCGAGTCGATTACTTGTTGTTCGTTTTCTCCAAGCGGAAATTGAAATACAACTTTCATTCCTTTTGCATGAGCTTCTTGCACAAGTTCTTTCACATCATTTTCTGTTCCGAAATGTTCATTTACCTTCTGAAAATTGCGCACGTCTAACCCATCGTATTTTACACTTTCAAAAAGCGGCGAAAGCATAACAGTAGTAAATCCCATTTTTTTTATGTAATCCATTCTTTTTATAATACCTCTTATATCTCCGCCCTGATATCCTTCTAAATTGCCAACTTCTAACTGTTTGTCATTTTTCGGTTCCCCATTATTAAAACGATCAATCATAATGGAATATATAACTTCGTCTCGCCACTCTCTTTTTTCGTCTGCAAATGTATGTATTGGTACAAACAAAACGACAGCTAAACAAAAACAAATGAATAGTTTCCTAGTATGTATTTTCCCCACACGCATCCCCCATGTATTTTAATTGTAAGAATATTATACCAATTATCCAAACGAATCGCATACGTTGATTTCATTCTTATCAAATTAATACATGTTAGGTTTTCTAACATTACATATAAAATTTTCTGAATTTTTAGTTGATTTTTCTTTTTATTTCGAATATGATATGAAACATAACAAATTGATGTTATTTTTTCTAACATTACAGGAGGAGAGAGCATGAATACAGGAGATACGGTTTTTATGTTTGTAGCGACAGTAATGGTCATGTTAATGACACCAGGATTAGCACTTTTTTATGGAGGTATGGTTCGCAGTAAAAACGTACTCAGTACGACAATGCATAGTTATAGCGCAATGGCTATCGTTTCGATTCAATGGATTTTAATTGGTTATTCTTTATCATTCGGACCAGATTGGCACGGACTTATCGGCACATTCGATTGGTTCGGTTTAAACGGAGTTAGCTACGCACCAAATCCAGACTACTCATCTACTATTCCTCACAATTTATTTATGATGTTTCAACTCATGTTCGCTATTTTAACTCCCGCTTTAATTTCAGGAGCATTTGCCGAAAGAATGCGATTTTCAGCTTTCCTTATTTTCATCCTTCTATGGACAACAATCGTTTACAATCCTGTCGCTCATTGGGTATGGGGCGTTGGCGGATGGCTAAGAGAACTTGGTGCGTTAGACTTCGCTGGTGGTAATGTCGTTCATATTACATCTGGCGTGGCTGGCCTCGTATTAGCTATTTTCCTTGGAAAACGCAAAAACATAAACGGTTCGTCTCCTCATCATTTACCATTTACGATGTTAGGCGCTGGTTTACTGTGGTTCGGCTGGTTCGGTTTTAACGTCGGAAGCGCATTATCTTTAAACGACGTAGCTTTAACTGCATTTATTAATACAAATATAGCCGCCGCTGCCTCCGCATTAACTTGGATGCTTTCAGAGTGGTTCTTCCAATCAAAACCGACCGCGATGGGAGCTGCTTGCGGCGTTGTTTCCGGTCTAGTCGCTATTACACCAGCTTGCGGGTTCGTTACACCTTTCTCAGCTCTTCTTATCGGAGCAATTGGCGGCGTATTATGCTTCGGAGCGGTCTTTTTCTTAAAAACAAAATTCGGATACGACGATACACTCGATGCATTTGGATGTCACGGCATCGGCGGAACTTGGGGCGGCATTGCGACAGGACTATTTGCAACTACCACCGTAAACAGTGATGGTGCTAACGGATTATTTTACGGGAACGCCGCGCTGCTGTTGAAACAACTTGTAGCAATCGGCGCAACATATGCGTTCACAATTATAATGACGTACGCGATTATTAAAGCAATTAACTTCTTCCTCCCTGTCCGGGTAGATGAGCACGAGGAACATATGGGACTTGATATTTCAATGCACGGAGAGAAAGCTTATGAATATACTGAGCGAGTGAACTAAAAAAGAGATGCAATCTATTGATAGTAGATTGCATCTCTTTTTTGCATTTATCAGCACTGCATACCCCAGCTAGTATTCCTGTAAATATATCAGCGATTCTTCGGATATATCGACGATTTTTCAAATATATCAGCGATTATTTCAATATATCGACGTTTCGACACGATATATCGATTTACCAACAAATTCCGACATAATGAAACTGAAGAATACCCGTGTGTAACTTTACATAAACAAAAAAAGACGACCGTTTCATAACAGTCGTCTTTTCCAATTTATTTCGGAGCATTTCCTACATATTGCGTAATATCAACGTTTAATGCTTGCGCTAAACGCATACCGTACTCTTGATCTGCACGGAAGAAGTTACATACAGCTAGTAATTTCGTACGTTCATTTACGTCTTTTAAGTCATTTGTTAAGTTTGCAATTAAGTTGTCTTGCTCTTCTTTAGAGAATGAACGGTAACGCTCACCCGCTTGTTTGAAATCATTTGGTTTGTCAATTTTCTCACGAGATACATAGCCTTCTACTTTCATAGTTGAATCGCGGTAAGCTGGGTCTTCAACTGGATTTTCAGCATGACGGCTCGGTTCATAGTTAATTGTAGATGGGTTTTGATTGATTTGCATCGCACCATCACGTTGTTGATTATGAACAGCTGCGTATGGACAGTTTACAGGAATTTGTAAGTAGTTTGCACCAAGGCGGTAACGCTGTGTATCTGGATAAGAGAATAAACGACCTTGTAATAATTTATCTTCAGATGGTTCAATACCATTTACAGTTGCACTTGGAGAGAACGCTACTTGTTCTACTTCCGCAAAGAAGTTTTTCGGGTTACGATTTAACGTCATTGTCCCTACTTCCATTAATGGGAAACGATCTTCTGGCCATACTTTCGTTGGGTCCAGTGGATCAAAGTCTAAAGAATCCATTTCATCTAGTTGCATCACTTGTACGTGTAAATCCCATTTCGGGTAATTTCCTTTTTCGATTGCATCGAATAAGTCACGAGTTGCATGGTTGAAGTCTTTTCCTTGTACTTCTTGCACTTCTTTTGCACTTAAGTTACGTACACCTTGCTGTGGCTTCCAATGATATTTAATGTAGACGATTTTACCTTCCGCATTAATCCATTTGAATGAATGTACACCGAAACCTTCCATTTCACGATAGCTTGCTGGTGTACCGTAATCAGAAAATACCCATGTCATCATATGTGTAGATTCTGGACTTAACGTCATGAAATCCCAGTAACGATCTGGTGTTTGAATATTTGTATCAGGTGCTGGTTTTAAAGAATGCACCATATCAGGGAATTTAATTGCATCACGAATGAAGAAGACTGGTAAATGGTTACCTACAATATCGTAATTTCCTTCTTCTGTATAAAATTTAACAGCGAAACCGCGTGGATCACGTGCTGTTTCAGGAGAACCTTGACCATGAATAACCGTTGAAAAACGAACAAATACAGGCGTTTCAGTTCCTTCATTTTGTAAAAATGCTGCTTTCGTATATTGCTTCATGCTGTTTTTCGTTACGAATACACCGTGAGCACCTGCACCACGTGCGTGCACAACACGCTCTGGAATACGTTCACGATCAAAGTGAGCCAATTTTTCTACTAAATGATAGTCTTCTAATAATACCGGTCCACGGCGACCAGCTGTACGAGAATTTTGGTTATCTCCGACCGGAGCACCTTGGTTTGTTGTTAAGCGATTATTTGGATTCATCTAGGGGGATCCTCCTCTTTCTTTCATAGTAATTATTATTTATTTAAAATTATTATAAATTAATTATTATTCAAAATTAGTTCTTTGTCAACTATTTCTTTCATTTTTCTGGAAACAATTGTAGCTAAACAATCAATAAATGTAGATTGTGCATTCGGCATATTTGGTCTAAAATACGCAGCATTTAATTCATCCGTCACAACTTTACACTCGTAATCGTTGTCATATAAAACTTCTAAATGCTCTGCCACAAAACCAACTGGGCAATATACGAAAGATTTATATCTATGCTCTTCAAATAAATCTCTCGTTAAATCTTGTACATCCGGTCCAATCCATGGATCAGGTGTATTTCCGGCACTTTGCCAACCAATTGTATAGTTTTGGATGTTTGCAGCTGCTGCGATTAAATCCGCCGTATGCTGCAATTGCTCCACATAAGGATCACCTGCTGCAATAATTTTTTCTGGTAAACTATGCGCTGAAAAAATTACAACCGCTTTCTCTTTATCTTCAATTTTTGTAAATGTTTCTTTTATTTGATCTGCCCAATACGAAATAAATTTCGGTTCATCATACCATTGTTCAATTGGTTCAATAACAGGACCACCTATTTCCTCCGAGAGACGAATTGCACGCTCGTTATATGCCTTAATGCTAAAGGTAGAATAATGCGGCGCTAATACGATACTAATTGCTTGCTCAATTCCATCGCGCTTCATCTCTTCTACTGCATCTTCTATAAACGGAGCAGTATGTTTTAAGCCTAAGTAACAATTAAATTCATACTCTGTAAACATATTATTCATTGAGTCTGTTAATTTATGCGCTTGCTCTTTCGTAATTTTTGCAAGCGGTGAAATTCCACCAATCGCTTTATAGCGTCCAATTAAATCTTGGAGTGCTTCTTCTGATGGCTTACGCCCATGACGAATATGTGTATAATACGCCTCTACTTCATCTAATGAATCCGGCGTTCCATACGCCATTACGAGTAAACCTATTTTTTTCTTTTTCATCTATATAACACCTCAATTTTATAAATGAGAATCTTTTTCAAGAACATTTGTTTCCAATTATAACAACTAATAATAAGTACGTAAAGATAATTATTCTAAATAAGTATTTTTTCTAATATGATTTTGAATTTTATATGACAATTTATTTAATAAAAAGCGACTTACTTATAAAGTAAGTCGCTTTTCTCCTATTCTTTAATATTTACTCCATATTCTTTAAACCAAACGTGAATTTGTGCTAAATGAGCTAAAAGTTGTGGCCCAGTCATTAATTGACCATACCATGGCGTTTGGAATGCACTGCCGCCTGACTCAATTAATCCACTCAGCTGTTCTTTATCAAATAGCTCGTGTAAAATCGATCCTTTATCTGTTAATAAATCTTGTATCCATACTGTTACTGCTTTCGTATAGTGCGGATTATGTGTTTTTGGATACGGGCTCTTCTTTCTATATAATATCTCATTTGGAAGTAACCCTTCTAACGCTTTACGCAATAGACCTTTTTCGCGGTTTTTATACATTTTCATTTCCCAAGGAATATTCCACGCATATTCGACAAGCCGATGATCTGCAAATGGAACGCGTACTTCTAAGCTCGCCCCCATACTCATACGGTCTTTTCTGTCTAATAATGTTGTCATAAACCATACCATATTTAAATAAAATAATTGGCGTCTTTTTGCTTCTAGCGGACTTTCCCCATCTAAAATAGGAACTTCTTGAATGGACTCTTCATAGCGCTGCTGTACATATTGTTGTAAATTTAATTTATTTCTCCATTCTTTCTTTAGCAATTGTTCACGCGATTCTGTAGAACGCATCCACGGAAATGCGCTCGATTGTAAATCATCTTCTCTATAAAACCACGGATAACCACCAAATATTTCATCTGCACATTCCCCAGATAAACCGACGACAAAATCTTGTTTAATTTCGCGGCAAAACCATAATAATGACGAATCGATATCTGCCATACCAGGCAAATCACGAACGAGTACTGCTTCTGTTAAATACTGCGCTAATTGTTCATTTGAAATGACGCAGCGATGATGGATCGTTTGAAACGTCTCCGTCATTAAATGAATAAATGGTGCATCTGAATTTGGCTGAAACGCATTTGCTTTAAAGTATTTGTCATTATCTTCGTAATCAACCGAATACGTGTGTAATTGACCTTTTCCCGATCTTTCGTATTCTTTTGCAGCAATTGCTGTTATAGCGCTTGAATCTACACCGCCTGATAAAAAAGTACATAATGGTACATCAGAAACGAGCTGCCTTGTAATCGCATCTTGTAATAAAAATCGTGTTTTTTCTACTGTTTCTTCAAAGGAATCTTCATGCTTTTTACTTTCTACATTCCAATATCTCCATATGCATAAACCGTTCTTTGAAAATGTCATCGCATGACCTGGACGTAATTCTTTTATACCAGCATAAATGCCGTGGCCAGGCGTTCTAGATGGTCCAAGGCCAAATATTTCAGATAATCCTTCTAACGTCACTTCCGCCTTCACATCTGGATGCGCCAATATCGCTTTTAACTCTGAGCCAAATAGTAATCGCCCACTGTCATATTTATAAAATAGTGGTTTTACCCCTAATCGATCGCGCGCAATAAACACTTGTTCTTTCTGTTCATCCCATACAGCAAAC
The DNA here is from genome assembly GCF_038005585.1 of Bacillus sp. FSL W8-0519. Classification (NCBI taxonomy): domain Bacteria; kingdom Bacillati; phylum Bacillota; class Bacilli; order Caryophanales; family Bacillaceae; genus Bacillus; species Bacillus sp. FSL W8-0519. The sequence continues at coordinate 1,209,060 of NZ_JBBOTL010000001.1, read as the reverse complement.
GCATATATACCGTTTAAATGATCGACACATTCTTCTTTCCATTCCATATACGATGCTAATAGTACTTCCGTATCAGAATGACCTTTGAACGTATATCCTCTTCTTAATAGTTCCTTTCGAATATCTTCCGTGTTATACAGTTCGCCGTTATAGCAAATTGCATAATTTGCTTCATCTTTTAAACAAGTCATCGGCTGTTTACCACCTTCAGGATCAACAACGATTAACCGTTTATGCCCAAATGCGACATTGCCTTTAATCCAAACTTTATTATCATCTGGGCCACGCTTCGCTAACGTCTCAGCCATCTTCGTAACGACGTCCCGTTCTCCTTCTAATGAGCGTTTATAATCCACCCATCCTGTAATCCCGCACATATAAATCATCCTTCCATCTTATTTCTTTTCTTGAACGTGCAGTAATCCCCACCCTAAGAGGTGCGGATTACAAAATGAAAAACTTGACGATAACCTACTATCCATATACGGAATAGCATTTTCACTCAGTAAAACGTGTTTTATTGTATGCCCACCTATGTGTAGATGTGTCTAGTTATAAAGAATGCACGAACTGTCTATAACAGGAATAACTACTTTTCAAAAGGAGAAATCGTGTATGATACAACGTAAACATATTTTATATAACCAGCCTCGCGCTCATACGGTCGGTAATGTAGAATATATAAACAATGAATGGGTATTCTTTGATGATGAAAATGAGGAAGCATTTTTATTAGAAGATATTGCCGAAGATGGATTTGAAATTTTATATAACAACAACTGGCTACCGGCTCGTTTCTATGAACAAGATATATTACAAATCGCCAACGAACAGCACCATTTGCAAAATGGGGAAATGATACGCATTCGTAAAAAATTACTCCTTAGCTATACAGAATGGCTTGAGGAATTACCTGACTCTGTCTTCGCCTTATTAACAGAGGCATTGCAATCACTTCATTACTCTTTATATGATTGCATGTATTGTCATAATTATTTATCCTTTTTACCGAAAGAGGAAGCATGCGAAGGAGTAAATATTCTTTTATTTGATAACGAAGAGATGATTTGTACACTGCAGCACCATTTCGTTCGTCACGCTACGTCAAATAAAAATATGTTTCGTTTTACGAAAGTAAACGGAGAAGAGTTGCATATCGATGCAACATAAAATAAAAAACCACCTTATCTCCCAAACATTTGAGATTATAAGGTGGTTTTATTTTCTTTATTAGAATACTTGCCAACCAATCGGTAATTTCAGTCCTAGATAAAATACCGCTACAAGCGCGATAATAAATAATCCCCAGAATGCCCCCGTTGCCTTGTTCTTGCTCATTTTCACAAGAACCATTTCCATTCCAGCGATAACTAAAATACCAGCTAGCATTTTTAAACCATACCACATGTGCATGTTACTTGTTGCAGTCTTCATAATACCCATGTACAACATGAAACCTGTCACAATAATGATAATGTACATAAGACGAAGCCCCATATGTACACCTTTCCCTTTTCTTCCTGCTGAATAAAGTGAATACGCAACGAAAAATAAAATTAAACCTAACGCCCATGCTGTAATATGCATATGTACCATCGTATCCCTTACCTCCTCTTTTCACACTTTTTCACTCTATATGATAACATGTTCATTTATTTTCAGGAAATGTTTCGCTTTTTTACATTTAAATGCTATAATATTTAGAGTATTTACAAACTTCTTGTAATAACAAAAGGGGGAACAATCATGATTCAAACTAAGGATATTATCGAACTTACAGACACATACGGGGCAAATAACTATCACCCACTTCCAATCGTTATTTCTAAAGCAGAAGGCGTTTGGGTAGAAGATCCTGAAGGAAACCGCTATATGGACTTATTAAGTGCATATTCGGCAGTAAACCAAGGTCATCGTCACCCAAAAATTATTAACGCTTTAATTGACCAAGCTAATCGTGTTACGTTAACTTCTCGTGCTTTCCATAGCGATCAATTAGGTCCTTGGTACGAAAAAGTTGCGAAACTAACTAATAAAGAAATGGTACTTCCAATGAATACAGGTGCAGAAGCTGTTGAAACTGCAATTAAAACAGCTCGCCGCTGGGCTTATGATGTGAAGAAAGTAGAAGCAAACCGTGCTGAAATTATCGTTTGTGAAGATAACTTCCACGGACGTACGATGGGTGCTGTTTCTATGTCTTCAAACGAAGAGTACAAGCGCGGATTCGGTCCAATGCTTCCTGGCATCGTTGTAATTCCTTACGGTGATTTAGAAGCGTTAAAAGCTGCTATTACACCAAACACAGCTGCATTCATTTTAGAGCCAATCCAAGGTGAAGCAGGGATTAACATCCCCCCAGCTGGTTTCTTAAAAGAAGCTCTTGAAGTATGTAAAAAAGAAAACGTTTTATTCGTAGCAGATGAAATCCAAACTGGCTTAGGCCGTACTGGTAAAGTATTTGCTTGTGACTGGGACGGTGTAACTCCTGACATGTACATACTTGGTAAAGCGCTTGGCGGCGGCGTATTCCCAATCTCTTGCGTTGCAGCAAACCGCGACATTTTAGGGGTATTTGAGCCAGGTTCTCACGGTTCTACATTCGGTGGTAATCCACTTGCATGTGCTGTTTCTATCGCAGCTCTTGAAGTGTTAGAAGAAGAAAAATTAACAGAGCGTTCTCTTCAATTAGGTGAAAAATTAGTTGGACAATTAAAAGAAATCGATAACCCAATGATTACTGAAGTTCGCGGTAAAGGTTTATTTATCGGTATCGAATTAAACGAGCCAGCTCGCCCTTACTGTGAACAACTAAAAGCAGCTGGACTGTTATGTAAAGAAACACACGAAAACGTAATTCGTATCGCACCACCTCTAGTAATCTCTGAAGAAGATTTAGAGTGGGCATTCCAAAAAATTAAAGCTGTATTATCGTAATAATAGAGAGGTTGTCCTACATGTTGGGACAACCTCTTTCATTTTATATTGATTTATACTAAAATAAAATTGTAATTTTCTGTATTTTAAATTCATAAAGGAGGTGCGATATGTTATTAAGATACGGCAAACATATTAACTATTTAGCTACAACTTTTCTTTTAGTTACATTCTTTGGCTTCCTACTTTCCGTAACATCGCTTAGTCACTACTCAACTCCCACTACATTCACACTACTGAAAGCATCATTTTGGACTACTGTTATTCTTACTATCATTGGTTTTGGACGCGAAAAAAGCGCACTTACGGTTATACTATTTGGCATTTGTACACTTGCAGTCATTGGTCTTTACACTTTTTCCGTTATCGATTACCTCTATCACCCAAGACCATAGAAAAGAGCTATCTTATTAATAAGATAGCTCTTTTCTTCACTTCACTACATTTCGCAAAGTACCAATTCCTTCTACTGTAACAACTACTTCATCACCGGCATGCAAAAACTTCGGTGGTGTGAAACCTTTTCCAACACCAGCCGGGGTTCCTGTTGCAATAATATCTCCTGGTTCTAATGTCATTCCTTTACTTATCGTTGAAATGATTTCTTCTATTGAAAAAATCATTTTATTTGTATTTGAAGTTTGTCTTACTTCTCCATTTACTACCGTTTCAATGTGTAACGCATTTGGCGCACTAACCATCGATTTATGAATTAAATACGGTCCCATCGGACAAAATGTATCGAAACTTTTTCCAAGGAAAAATTGCTTATGCTTCCTTTGAATATCGCGAGCAGTTATATCATTTATAATGGTATAACCAAAAACATGCTCAAGCGCTTTTTCTTTTTTTATTTGTTTCCCTCGCTTACCAATGACGATAGCTAGTTCCCCTTCATAGTCTAATTCATTTGTTGCGTGGGGATGACTATTAATTTTTTCATCCATTCCAATCACTGTCGTTGGTGCTTTCGTAAAGATCATTATATTTTCTGGAATTGACTCTACGCCGCCCATTTCCATCGCATGCTCACGATAATTTTTTCCAACGCAAAGAATATTCTTTCTTGGCCTTGGAATTGGTGCTAATATTTTCACCTCAGTTAACGGGTAATACGCCGTTCCTTCATTTTCCTTCGCCCAATTGACAATTTCACACATTTTTTCAACACATTCGGTTCCTCTTTCAATACATTCTAACATTGTAATAGGGATTGTAACCTTTTCTCCCTTTTGCCTTTGCGCTTCTCTTAAGTGCAATACCTTTTCTTCTTCTTCATCCACAATACCTACAAATACCTTTTCTTCTTTTTTCGCCGTTACCAAACGCAACATTTCCACTCTCCATCCTAAAACTCATACCTTTTAATTGTATTCGCATCTGTAAGAAAAAAACCTTCTCATACACGCTAATTTTTACAATATTCTTCTCATATCCGATTCGTTACTCCTTTATCATTTGGCATAAAATGTAGAAATTTTACTTTTTTAGCGAATGCATTTCTTTTTTATGTTTTTTTGTATAATATGTACTACATATATACTAAAAATTTCATTTAGAGATGGAGCCGATTTCAATGTTTGAGCAAGCGATTGAAAAAAAACGTGAAAAAATGATTTATTTTGCTGAACGCTACGGAATGACTTCTCAAAAAACAGTGGATTGTAGCCAAGAACTGGACAGGCTCTTAAATGCAATTTGGCATGTACATACGGATTTTCACCCTAATCAAACACTCGACACACACACAATAACGTGTGTGTTTCTTTTATTTCAAAAAAACACACATTTTATTAAAAACGCCCATACAATAGTAGAAAAGAAAATTTTAAAAACGAAAGGTGTTTTGTATGCCAGCTATGGTCGGACATATTCGTATCGTTAATATTGGATCAAGTGGTATTTTTCATATTGGAGATGTATTTGCGATTAGGCCTATTAGTTATTCACGCGCTTTCGCTGGGGCCGGCTCTTTTAATGTTGGAGATAACGTTTCTGTCTACAATTATCAAAGCGCAACGACTGTTAATGATTCAGATGTTGTTGATCAAGCGATAATTGGTTCAACTTAAAGGGGGCGATTGTATTGAATTTTTATGTAAACCAAAGCATCATCATTAACAGTATTAAAATTGATAGCATTACAACCTCTTCTGTATTCCAGATTGGTACTGCCGGAAGTATTAAAGCCCTATCTAAATTCTCAAATACTGGCGGATTTACAGAACCCCTTCGCCCATTACAAGCGAAAGGACAAATTATTTCTATCAAACCATCAACTAGTTCTTCTTAAGACATCCTTGTCATAAATATATAGTAGGAATATATTTACCCTCCCTATTGAAAAGGAGGTTTCACAAATGAATCAAGATATATATACTTACTTACACCAACTTCAACAAGCTCTTCAAGCACAACAAGCGACCATTCTTAACTTAGAAGATCAAGTTCGTCAATTACAAGAAGAGCTTAATGAATTAAAAAGTCGCCCCTCCTCTTCTATAGGAAAAGTGGAATATAAATTCGATCAATTAAAAGTAGAAAATTTAAATGGCACTTTAAATATTGGATTAAATCCATTTTCAACAAAAGGACAACAAATTGAGGATTTTCAAGTTGACACGGAAACTTTGAAGGTCAATCCTGAAACAGATACAAACCCAGACTTTTACCAAGGTATCCTTCAGGAAATGCATCGTTACTTAGATGAAGAAGCATATAATCGAATTCTCCATTTTGAACAGGAAGAGAGAACGCCGCTCGATGAAATGTATCGACAAATGATGGTTGACGACATAAAGAAACAGATGGAGCATAGACTTCCTTATTATTTATCACAAGCACAATCACATGAAGGGATTTCAACAGATCCAGATTATTTACGAGATATCATTATTCAAGCTATGAAACATGATATCGACAAAGCCTTCCTCTCTTTTATTCAACACATACCGGGCAATTTCCGAAAGGAGTAAGTATGTATGAACCTTAACGTTGTAAACCGCGAGTTCAAAGTCGGACAGATTAAAATGAACGGTGTATCGTCGTCCGCACTCTTTTTAATTGGGGATGCAAATTTCCTCATTCTATCTTCTATTCTTGATACGCCGTTTGAAACTGTTACAGAGGGTCCATTTGTGCCATTAGTAACAGATGTCCCTCCTACTCCAGGTTAAGGAGACTGAGAAATTATGTTACATCACGTGTCTATTGTCCAAAATGTTTCTATTGTTTCGTTAGGGATTGCTGCCGTATTTCAAGTTGGAGATGCCAATCAAATGGAATTAAAAAGTAGAGCTCTTGCCGTTCACCGGGAATTCCCTTGTTATATAAAAGACGAAGGTCGCTTAGATGCATTTGAAATCTTTACAGATGAATACATTACAATCCCGAAACGAACGACAGATATAAAATTAAACATTGTAAATGAATGTCCTTTTATTGAAGTGAATAACGTTGAATTGCGCACACTTTTAAACTCTGGTGGATTTCAAATTGGAAATGTTGATTATGTTTTTAATAACTCTCGTATTATGCAAATTCGCCAATATATTACAGATGAACCTTCCGCACAATAATTCATATAGTAATTACAAAGTTTAGTAAAGTAGGTGGATGGTATGCCTTCTGTTGTTGGAAATCTCGTCGTGCAAAACAGTAATGGTTCTTTCAATTTAGGGGATTTTTATAACGTTTCTCCGAAAGAAAATACGAAAGCTTATAATGGATCTGGAGCTTCCAATGTTGGATTTGTCGTGAATACTTTTAACGGTGTTAGTGCAACAAATACGTTTGATTCTGATGTGGCGGATCAAGACCAGATTGGAACAGCTTAATCAAACAGTTGCCCTGTAATTACTCTTTATAGGTAGATAGTAAAAGAGTCCATCTAACGTGATGGACTCTTTTCTATTTCTTCTAGAAGAGCATAGCACTCTTTTTATTTAAATGATAATCCTTGTTCCTCCAAAGCCTTTCTAAGCTTCGGCATCGACGCAGGTCCCATACCATGCAGTTTTAAAACTTCTTTCTCACTATACTTTGAGAGTTCTTCTACAGTGTGAATTCCATGATGCTCTAGCGCCCTTCTTGCTGGCACTGAAAGAAGGGAAAGAAACCCTTCTTTTGGCGTTCTCTCTTTCTCACAGGTTGGGCAAGTTGGACAATCGCTACTTTTATAGTACTCATGTCCTTTTTCACACGTTCTTAACGTTTTTTCCGTTACCATTTGCAAGCCCCTCTATTCCTCAACTTTTATAACATGATTACCATCAAAGAAGTATAAACATTTCTCTTTCACAGGGTGTTGTAAGCTTTTCTCAAGCGCTTTTGCATATAACGAAAGCTGGACTTTATATCGCTCTTCTAAAATTGGTTTCGCTTGATCAAATCCACCTGGGAACTTCCCTTCAATCGTATCCGTTTTAAAGTCGATTAAAGTAATACCATCTTCCTCTTCAATCATGCAGTCAATAACCCCTTGGACAAGAATGGATTCCCCGCTCTGCCCTTGCCAATCTTGATACGCTTCTTCTGCTGCAAGCATCATCGTAAATGGTACTTCACGCTCAACACTTTTCGCCGCTAATACCCTTTTACCTAGGTCACTATCAAAGAATGAAATTACTTTTTCAATCGCAATTTCTTCCGCCTGCTCGAATGTTAATAATTCTTTATTTACCATTCCAGCAATTTGCTCCCGAATCACTTCTTCTGTAATCGGCTTCTTCAAATCAACATGCTGCATAACGGCATGTACTGCTGTTCCGCGCTCTGCATATGTTAATCCCTTTTTCTCCATAAAACGAGGACGTGTCCTAATTGGTGCACGTATTTTTTTAATAAAGGCATTATCGCTACCTTCTTCAGATTGATAATTTCTCTTTATTTCTGTAACAGATTGCTTCGCACGATGAGATGTCGCTTCCTCATATCCGTACTTCCACATTAATCTATCGTACACCTCTTCTTTCCGTTCACTTTGCAGGGGAACGGCCTTTTTCTCACGAAGTGCTTCTAACAATTCTTGTTTCTCTTCTTGAACCGGTTCTGGCGCGAGTAACGTGTTACCGTCAACAACTTCTACTTTCCAGCTAGTGTCATACCCATAAATTTCATCTGGAACACTTCCTTGTCCTAATTCAAGAAGTATTTCACTATCACGGTGCCTATATAATGAAGGTGCAATCCAGTCTAAGTAGCAAGACGCTCCGGCACGTATATGATCTGGTAATAACCATTCACTATGCTCTCTCGCATCCAGCCATTTTTCCATTTCCTTAGTTGCATCCTTAACTGTTCCAATTAAAATTAACTTCTCTTTTGCACGTGTTAACGCTACGTATAAGACGCGCATTTCTTCCGCAATTAATTCTATTTTCATTTTACGCTTAATTGCAAGTTGTGATAATGTCGTATATTTAATTCGTTTACGAGGATCGATAAATTGCGAACCGAAACCGAAGTCTTTATGCAGTAAGAAACGCTTCATTAAGTCTTGTGTATTAAAGCGACGACCAAGTCCAGCGACAAATACGACTGGAAACTCAAGTCCTTTACTTTTATGAATTGTCATAATGCGAACGACATCTTCTTGTTCACCTAAAGCTCTCGCCGTACCCATATCATCACCGCGTTCTAAAATACGCTCAATAAAGCGTAAGAAGCGGAATAGTCCTCTAAACGATGTTGCTTCATATTGTCTTGCGCGGTCATATAGTACACGCAAGTTTGCTTGCCTTTGCTTTCCAGCTGGTAAACCACCGACAAAGTCATAATAACCTGTCTCACCGTACACTTTCCAAATTAAATCGGAAAGAGACTGTTGGCGCGCAAATTCACGCCATCCTTGCAGTAAGTTGTAGAACCATTCTAATTTATCATGTAGTTCTTTTTCTTCTTCAAGCGGTGCCCCTTTTAAGAATGAGCTCATTACTTCATAAAACGATCCTTTCTTCCCATGAGCACGAAGCGTTGCAAGTTCTTCATCATTTAATCCAACGATTGGGGAACGAAGTACTGCTGCAAGCGGAATATCTTGCATCGGATTATCAATAACGCGGAATACGTTCATCATAATATTTACTTCTGTCGCTTCAAAGTAACCAGTCGCAAGATCAGCGTATACTGGAATTCCTTGCAATTTTAACTCTTCCATAATTTGCGGTGCCCACGGCATGGAGCGAAGTAAAATAACGAAGTCGCGGTATTGTACAGGGCGCATACTATCCGTTTTACGATCATACACTTCATAACCTGAATCAACCATCGCTTTAATGCGCTGCGCCATAAGACGAGCTTCAAGCTGTGCTTTTTCTACTTCCGCACCTTCTTCACCGTCTATTACTTCTTCTTCTGTTTGCTGAATGCACAATAGTTCAGCTGCTACATCTTCACCTTCTGGATAGCTAGCACCTAGCTTTAATTCAGCGTCAGCATCGTAATCGATTTCCCCAACTTCTTCGCCCATAATTTGTTTGAAGATAAAGTTTGTACCCGCTAACACTTCATGACGACTACGGAAGTTTTTCGCTAAGTCAATTTTCATTCCGCCGCCTAATCCTTCTTGCGTGAAGCGTTTATACTTTCCTAAGAATAATCCTGGTTCTGCTAGTCGGAAACGATATATCGACTGTTTCACGTCACCTACCATAAACAAGTTTCCTTCACTCTCAGAATCTTTCGTTACGAATTTAATAATCGATTCTTGTACGAAGTTCGTATCTTGATATTCATCGACTAATACTTCAGCAAATTTATTACGATATTGAAGTGCTACAGCTGATGGCTTCATTTCACCTTCTTCACTTTGTTCGCTTAAAATTTGTAAACAGAAATGCTCTAAATCTGTGAAATCGACCATTCCTTTATCTCGCTTCATCGCTTGGAAACGCTCTGTAAATACTTTTACAAGCTGTACGAGTTTTTCTAATACAGGATGCATATCTTGAAAATCTCGTAAGAAACTTTCAGGTTTGCGACTAAATAGCTCTTCTTGTAATTTCTTCACTTCATCTTTCGCTTTATTACGAAGAGAGTCTACTTGTTTTACAACATCCTCGTTATAATCGCTTTTCTTAATACGCTTTAATGTTTGCCACGATACGTTTTGCATCGCTTCATATACGCTTGTCCATGACTCATGAGCAGCTGATGATAACGTTCCAAGTAAAGCTAAATCCGCTTGCAGTGTTTCAACACGGGGCGCTGGACCGTCAGGAAGCATTGCGAGTTCCGTTGCTTTCCGAATATGCTGTTCCGCTGTTTCAAGCTGGAATTTCACATCTTCTAATAAGTAAGAGGCGTACACTAAATCTTCAATTGTCTTTCCTTCGACGTCATATGCTTCTACTAATTTATCGAGCCATTTTTCCGGATTTGGATGCGCTCTTGATTCTGTATGAAGCGCTAAAATCATACGTTGTAAATCATCGTCACTGCGGTCACTCGTATAACGATCAACGAGTTCAAAGAATATCGCATTATCTTCTATCCCATACTCTTCTTCTAATATGTCATCTAGCACTTCTTCTTTTAATAGTTCATTTTCTGTTTGATTGGCAATGCGGAAACGAGGATCAACATCAAGCATGTAATAGTATCCTCTAATAACTTGTAAACAAAATGAATGGATCGTTGAAATGGAAGCTTTATTTAATAAGCTCAGCTGCTTTCGGATGTGCTGAGAGCCAGGCTCATCAATTAATACTTTTTCTAATGCTTCCCCAATTCTGTTTTTCATCTCTTGCGCCGCTGCATTCGTAAATGTTACAACGAGCAGGCGGTCGACATCGACTGGGTTTTCTTCATTTATAATCTTTTTAATAATACGTTCAACTAATACTGCTGTTTTCCCTGATCCTGCTGCTGCTGCGACTAAAATATCACGTCCGTTCGCTACAACCGCTTTCCACTGGTCATCTGTCCACTGACTACCTTCTGGTTTTTTAGGCCAATTTTCTATCATTCTCCGCCAACCTCCTCTCTAATTTTCTCCATCGCTTCGCTATCTTTCATATCTTTTAGCGTACGGAATTGGTTATCTTCAAGTGATTCATCGAACTGACAAACCGATTTGAAGTTACAGAACGTACACGCCGCTTTATTTCCTTTTTTGTAAGGGGCAATATCGATCACACCTTCTGTAATGTCTTTCCCGATATTTTCAAACGTATGGTGTACGTATTTTTGCAGGACGTTAAACTCTTGTTCACTAGCAATACTTGAACGCGCACTAAAACTACCGTCTTTTTTCAGACCAGCAGAAATAATATCAGAGCTTCCTGTTGAAAGTTTGTTATCCATTAAACGAACAACGTCAGCATCTCCTAGTACGAGACCTTTCATTTTGAATTTCTTTAAAATTTCCTTTTCAATTTCTGCTTCAGATGCGTCACCTTTTACCTCCACAATTGGGTTATGAATGTGGAAATACAATACACCAGCTGGTGATGCCGTGCCGCCTTTTTTCATCCACGTATGCGCATTTGAAGTAACAACATCTAAATACGTTAACATTTGAAGTGCTAATCCGTAATACACTTCCGTTAAGTCTAACGCTTTTGAGCTTGATTTATAGTCAATAATACGTAGGAATGTTCCATTTTCATCTTCTGCCTTATCAACACGGTCAATACGGCCAACTACTTCCATCTTTACACCATTAGGTAACGAGAATTCCATTGGCTGAAGTGATCCTGTACCGCCCATACCAAATGGCACTTCTAGATCAACTGGTACGAAACCGCTAGACTTCGCATGTTCACGAAGAATGATTGACGTACGGAAAATGATTTGTTGTAGTTTTTGTTTTAAATAGAAATGACGGTTTGAACTTAATAAAATTTGTCTTTGTAATAACGGTGCGATTTCTTCTATTACTACAGTAGAAAGATGCTCACACTCTTTTATTGATAAATCCGCCCAAGTACGATTTTCACGTAATAGCCTATCTGCAATTCTCTTCAGCGCTGCATGGAAGAGCTCTCCGATATCTGGCGCATCCAGTTTGAAAATATCACGCTCTCTTAACGATAAACCGTGCTGCGCAAAATGAGCGTACGCACAACGGTTAAATAATTCCATACGAGAAACGCTTCCTTTTATTTTATCTCCGTATAAATCTCTACTTACAGCTGTACTTAGCTTTTGCGCACGATTTCGGTAGAATAAGCTTGATAATACGCGGCTACTTTTTTGCTTCCATTCATCTGAAGTAACGTAGAAATTATATACATCCCACCAAAAGTCTAAGTTGCCTTCAAATCCATATCGCTTCCACGTTTGAAGTTGCTGCATAACATATGACAACGTTACTTCTGGTGTTGCTACATATGAAATTTGTTCCGAACGTGATAAATCATTTACGTCGTTCGTAATAAATGTATCTTTCACATCAGGGAACATTCTTTTTATTTTCTTAATAAAGCTAGAAGCAAGTAACGTCTTTCCTTCCTCATCTGCAAGCGGGCATGAAATGTATAATTTCTCAGTTGCTCTCGTTACCATTTGGTACATAACAAACTGTTCTTCTAATAAAGTTTGTCTCGTCGTTGGTGCGAGTTCAATACCTGCAGCGCTAAGAACATCTCTTTCTTCATCAGAAAGCATACCTTCATCCATCGGTGCTGCTGGAATCACACCTTCATTCACTCCAATGACGAATGTTGCTTTCACATTTGATAATCTAGAACGATCAATATTCGCAATTAACACTTGGTCTAATGACGGCGGAATGTTTGCGAATTGAAGCGCCTCAAGACCTGTCGACATAACGTCTGTGAACATAGAAAGTGACATTTTTTCTTCGCCAAGCATCTCAACGAACGTATCAAGAAGACTCATTACTTCTTCCCATACTTGTTCATGATCTGTCGCAAATAAGAAATCTCCGCTCTCTTCTGCACGAATACGTAATGCTTCTAATTTTTTCGGAACGTCAAGCTCTTCTAAAAATAAGTAAACAGCTTCGCACATTTGCATAACCGTTCCCGCACGCTTCAGTCTTTTTTGCATACGAATAACAGGCGTTCTTACAACGTCACGCAATCGATTTATTTTCTCTTCCATTTCACGTTCACTGTCTGTAATCATCCCGTCCGTATCGTCAAGAGAACGATAGCGGCGATACATCCACGGATCTTCAGAAGTCCATCTTTTCCCTTGTACACCGTACGCTAAACAGTAGTTTTCAAACTCATCCATCTCTTCGCGCATCGTTTCTTTTCTTACGTCTAATGGATATAAAAGCTCTGTTTTCACGCAGCGAAATACTGCATCATAACGCCAATTCCCGCTAATAATCTCGAGTGCAGAACGAATGCATTCTACTAACGGATGATGTGACATCGGGCGTTTTTCATCGATAAAGTGCGGGATATTATAATCTGTAAATAGAGTCCGCATTACATCGTAATAACTTTCTCCGTTACGAAGAAGAACTGCAATATCTCGGTAACGATAGTCTTCATCCGCCACAAGTCTACGAATTTCACGAGCAACGCCTTCTACTTCAGCTCGTAAATTCGCGGCTGTATGAATCGTTACACTTGCTTCCCCGTTAAATTTCTCATTCGGACGCGCTTCATAATGAGCTTCTAAATGCGCTAATGCTGGAGAATGAAAACGCGGTTGTTCCATAAGCGGAATCGTTTTTTCAATTTCTATTTTCTCTTCACGCGCTACTTGTTTTATTTTTTCATACGTTAACGTCGTTTCATAAAATAAATCTAGTTCATTTACTGGCTGCGCTAACGTTTTTTCATCTATCGTTAATGTAATTGTCACTCTCGCACCGCAAATCATAAGCTGTCTTACAATTTCTAGTTCTTGCGGTGAAAACGAATGGAAGCCATCTATATAAATTTCAGCTCCCTTTACATATTCAGACTGCGGAAGCTTTTCCACTAGCAATTGCAGATAGTCTTCTGAATCTAAGTACTTTCCGATTAAAGCACGTTCAAAATCATCATATAATAACTGTAAGTCATACACTTTATTCGCTAATAGCTTTTGTTCAGCACTGCTACTATGTGCATCTAATTGTTGCCACATTTCATATACGTTTGATGGCGTCACGTTATATCGTTTAAACTCCGCAATCATACTGCCAAGATGTTCAAAGAAACCATTTTGCTCCGCTGCTTTTTGGAATACCGATAATCCATCTTTACGAGACTCTACAATTTTACGAAGTAACATATGTACGCCCGCTTCATCAATGTGAAGACGACTCGCTCCGCCAACTTCTTGCAATACTTTCCACGCTAATCGTGAAAAACTAAAAACTTGTGCCCGAATAGAACCTCTAACATCCTCACTACCAATTAACGCCTGCTGCGTTTGGAATGTCATCTGTTCTGGCACAAGATATAATATTGTTCCCCCTCTTGGACGCTGCTTTAACTCTTCTTGCACTTCGTGTAAACAAAGTGTACTTTTTCCACTTCCCGCTCTACCAATCACAAATCGAAGTGACATGTAACCCCACCTTTCACTTACATAACGAACGTTAGTTTGCTACTATAATTGTATTATAGGACACGAAAAAAGACAAACGGAGTAGTTTGTCTTTTTCTATACTTCTACCTATTATATCAACCTTTTGAAAAATTCGTTTGCACCTCTTGAATTGGCCAATATCGTAAATCAACTTTACCGACAACTGTATCAGCTTTTACAAAACCAAAATGTCTACTATCCCAGCTCCCGAGGCGGTTATCACCTACTACAAAAATATATCCAGGTGGCACCGTTTTTTCCTTCGTTAACTCTTCTAGCGTAAAGTCACCTGTTAGTTGTCGTCCATTTATCTCTTTCTTATATTTCTCTAGATAAGGTTCATCCACGAATTGTCCGTTTATATATAGTTTATCATGCTTATATTCAATATGATCCCCAGGTAAACCGATAATTCGTTTTACGTAGTCCTCTTTTTTGTTCGCATGAAATACAACAACATCAAACCTATTCAAGTCCCCCACTTGATAACTCACCTTATTTACAACGAGCATATTGCCATCTTGCAATGTCGGCATCATTGATTTCCCCTCTACAACGTACGTTGAAAAGAAAAACGTTCGAAAAAATACAGCTAATAATACACCAATTAAAATTGTTCGTATCCACTCTATGCCTTCTTTTTTCAAAGTTTTCTTCATCCGCTTCTCCCCTTATCCTTTAATAATGAAGCTTTCCTTTACAAAGAAGACTATTCTTAATGTAGTTCTAACTTTACTTCGATTTTCTTACCGACATACCATAAAATAAAAATACCAATTGCTACAATGACTGATTTCACCGGATTATGAATAAATGACATTAAATCATGACCGATATACGTTAAAATAAAAATCATCACAAGCTTTCCGAACGCGAGCGCAAGGCCAAACTGTTTTACACTAATGCGAGATAGACCAGCAACAACATTTATAAGCGCAGATGGTGTAAACGGAAAACAAAATATGACGAAAATCGGTGCGAACCCTTTCCTTTCAATCCACCCCATTGCCTTTCGTACTTTCTCATGCTTATTTACAAAAGAAAAGAAACGACTTCGGCCAAAATGGCGGATTATGAAAAAGACAAGTAAGGCACCCATTACTGATCCAAGCCAAGAATAAAGAAAACCGAGCCAAAATCCAAATGCAACAGCATTCGCCAGTACAAATACGATAAGTGGCAATGCTGGAATTAGCGCCTCTATCATCGGTAGCCCAATACCAAGAAGTGGTCCGAACGCTTTATAGCTTTCAACAATATGATCCATATTTTCTGGTGAAAAATACTCTTTGATTGTCTGAAAATCCATTCTACACTTTACCCCTTTACTCTAAGTACTACCTCTACTGTATCATTGCCTATATGAAGAGGAAATGGTAGATACGACATATGGAGATGTAATTATTAATTTTCCATACCTTTCATGAGAATTCCTTCATTATTATGCTATGATAATCTATCAATATTCGACAATATTTAGAAAGGAATGATATACATAGTGACAATCAGTATTTTTCAAAAATAAATTTGCTGTGCATAATGCTATTTTATATCAACAATACACCCTATAAATAAAAAAGAGTTTGACCCGAGTAGCTATTCAGCTACTTTTGGGTCAAACTCTTTTTGAACTTCAATATAATTTTAATAATAAAATTTAATGATTCTTTTTATCTTTAAGAAAAAGAATTACAGAAATTATTACTAGAACAATAACTATGGTATCTAAAACATATGATACCGTTGTACTTAAACTTATTAATTCCACACTCATAATCCCTGCATACAAGCTTACAAATATCATTAATAAATCGTATGTCTTTTTTAATTTTAAGTAACGAATTACAAAAAATACTGAAAAACTAAAGAAGAAAATCGTACTGATAATAGTCATATTTCACTCCTATATCATTATTCAAAACAAGCAGAATAAATACTTCCTAAAGCAAAGAACTCTAGCAACGCTTGTTTAGCTTCTGGTCCCGCTGCACTTGCTGCTTTTTTCACTGCAGAAGTTGCAGCTGCTTTTTTACTTTGTCCACTAGCTCTAGCAGCATTATATGCTGGAATCAATTTATTCACAAATGTTTTTGCCCCACCTAGCGCTTGTAATGCACTTTTAATTTTTGTAAGCTTAGTAATTGAGAATACATTAGAAAGCACTGCAATCCCGACAGCTGAAACACAACCTGCTACCCCATATGCTACAGCTTCATCATTTTCGACAGCATCCATAACTTGGAATAAACCATCATAATTATTTTCCGCCATCCACTGATTTACAGAATCACTACCTTCCGCTAATACACTATCAGGAATTGATTCAATAACACTTAACACCTTAAATGCTTTGTCCATTTCAGCCTTCTCTTCTAATGAATAAGTTGGTGGATTAATTTCTGCCGCACTTACAGAAGTTGTATTTGCTAGACTTCCACCTAAAATTGCAGCTGACAGCATTAACGCTGTACCTTTAAATAGTTTCTTTTTCATCACAATTCCCCCAATTAAACTGACATAACGTCGTTTTTAATATGTACCAAGTTACTTTATCTTGGTTTCTATACATAACTATATTAAAAACAATGCAAGTTTCATACGAAGAGTTTCTTGTCTTTTTCCGAAATACAGTTTTCGGAAAAAGACAAATTTACTTTTCTACATCATAATAAAGGGAATAAAAGAGTGAATTTGTAAAAAAGAAAAAGAAGTGATTGAAGGTTATTTCAACAAACTAAATTTTTGATCTTTTATTACATATATTACAAATTAATTTTAGATAATATCCCAAGAGATTTTGCTTTCTCTACAGCCTCTACTCTAGAAGATACTCTTAACTTATTAAATAATTCCGTTAACGTATATTCTATAGAACGTTGGCTTAAATTCAACGTTAGTGCAATATTTTTATTAGTCATTCCTTGCTGTACAAAAATTAAAATCTCTCGCTCTCTTTGAGTTAAAGTAATAGGAAGTTCATTTGTTTTTTCAGATTGTAACAATGATTTTGCTGAAAACTGCTGAATTCGCAATTGCCTAAATAAGCCTAATGGAATAACCACTTCTTTTCGTTTAGCGCAACGAATCGTAGTTATCATCTGTTCTTTAGACGCCGTCTTACTGATAATTCCAGAAATATTATTTTCTAGAAGTAGATTGAAATGCGGCTCTATGTCAAAACCTGTATAAATTATTATAGCAGCATCCGGATCATGCTTTAAAATCCCCTTTGTAACTTCCAACCCATTTAAATTAGGCATAAATAAATCCACTAAATAAACATCATATTTTTTTTTAGTAATACAACTTAAATATTCAGCACTGTCAAACAAAACATCTGCACAAATATCTTCTGTTTCTATGAGTGCCTTTGTTCCCATTCCAACAGCCATATGGTCATCTATAATAAGAACCTCTATCATTTTCATACTCCTATTAACAATTTTTTGCAAATCACATATAGTCTTTAATTAAATTTAATATCTATCTCTAATCCTTGACCTATATTCGAGTTTATTTTTATTTCTCCATTTAAGCTTTTCACCCTAGTAACAACCCCTGATATTCCCATGGTTGTATAGGATTCAGTTAATGCACTTGTTTTCATTCCGATACCGTCATCTTTATATACAAGATAAATCGATTCCGCTTCCTCGAACACATATAGATATACAACAGAAGCTTGCGAATGCTTTAATGCGTTATTTAACAACTCTTGTATAATTCTATATATAGCATTTTCATACTCTAAATTTCTCATATTAAACTTTTCTTGAATGTCATAATGCAAATGAAAATTCGCCTCAAAACTTATCTTTTTAAACAATCGCTGAAGTGATTGTTGCAAACCTAACTCCTTTAGAAATGGAGGTCTTAAATTGTTGCATGTTTCTCGAACAATATATATTTGATCCATTAATTCCTCCTTGATTTCATTTAATACTTCTACTACTTTTTCATCTACAAATAATTCTTTATATCCTTCCATTTTTCGATACAAACGTAACTGATCTTGTAAAACGCCATCGTGAATATCCCGAGACAAATCCCCTCGTTCCTTTTCACTTATCATTAAAGATAAACGAGCAAATCGATTGACATACTCTTTTTCTGAATTTTCATGAGATATTTCATCCATAAAATCTTCTAACTTTTTAGTAGCTTCAAATTGCAAATGGATATAATTTGAAATTGTTTCCAACCATAAAATTTCGTCAATACTTAAACTCTCTCTATCACAAATTAATACTACTTTACTTGCATTTAAATCTGAAACCACAACGATAAAATATCCTTCTATCCATATCACGGATCCTACTGTGAATTCGCACCACTTTACTTTTTTTAACACCTCATAATTTAGCGACACTTTTCCCTCAATAGGTTCTATCTCTTGGTTGACATTATTAATTTGTAGAAAAATTATTTCCTTTATTGCTAATACGTCTATAAACTCTCGTTTAATTACTTTTATTAAATCAGATTGTTTGTACTCACTTTTCATTTGATGAAGAAATCTATTTAAACTATTTGAATAAATTTTCTTATGATCATATAAGATCTTACGAAACTTAAAATCTAAATAGTCTTTAAAATAATAACTCACAATAATAAAAATAAAAGTAACAATATTTACTTGAATAAAATCTAATACATTTTCCAACTCAAACTTCTTGTCAAAAACAATTATTTCCATTATCAATATTAATCCTGAAACAATCAATGATATAAATAAGTAATATTTAAGTCTACTAATGATAAAATTCACATCAAATAAATCCCTTGAAATCAATAAATAAAAAAAATAAGTTGGGATGAATAAGAAAAATATTATAGATATTTCAAATTCTATTAATTCTTTCCCTAAAAATAAGCTGGGAATAACAAAAAAGAATATAAACGGTATTAAAGAAATCAAAAAACTAATAATAATAGCTTTAATAAACTCCAATTTTACATTTTGTTTATTCCGAAAAATAAAGCGCACTAAGAGAAACATTATAGTAAATAACAATATTAAAAAGGTAATTCCGTTTATTAATGAACCTAATCTATTATAAAAAAACCGCAGTGCATTCGTTGATATTAATAGAATAATTACAGTTTTTTGCAGAAAATTAAGGGTTTTAGCATTGATAATCCACTCATTCCTATTGTTAAAATACGCATTTAAAAATAATAGGAATAACACTAGGGAGTAATTGAAGCTACTTGACATAACAATCATACCTAATACATCCATTCTCCCATAGGCAATTGAGCTAATATATGTCAGGCTAAACAATGTAAGGAATTGCAACAAGTAGTTAGACCAATTATTATTTTTTCTACCGTTATAAATTATTATAAATAGACAACTACTAATAAATATTAAGTAATATAACAACGGCATAAACAAATGATATGTAAATTGTTTATCACCCTTTTCATACATTACATTATATTTCCTTTCAGTTTCACCTTGTTGAACATGAATAGTTTGTACCTTTTCCACTCTAGAAAACATGTTTACAGATGAATTGAATTCCGGGGGTTCTCTATCTAAATTCTTTATAATATCTCCCCTCTTAATTCCTTGTTTTGCAGCCCATTTATCATCATCCAAATCTACTATTTGATAATTTCCATCTATCTTCTCTACTTCAATTCCCAGCATTGGATATTTAACAATAATAGTCGAAAAATAAACTACCAATAAAAAAGAAATAAGTATAAAATTTATTTCTTTTTTATAACTATGGATATTTTTCATCAAAACCCTCCCAGAATAAGAAATCTTGCCGAGTATACAACAAAAAAAGGAGCTATCAATATAACTCCTTTTCAGAACTGCATTTGTTTATGGCCATAACATATTACGCAGTGTAGGCAGCGCCACTACTAATACAACAAAGCTAGAAGTCATATACTTGAAATATAAATTATAATTAACTTTTTTCATAATTAATACCCACTTTCTATTTTTTAATTCTATAATTTGAAATCGATATAATCTCTTTTAATATTATATTATAAATATATATATATTCTCCCGAAAAATATATGCGTCTTTCCGAAATGCTTTTTTTGGAAAGACGCATATATTAAAAGACCCCATACTACATTTTAAACTACTTCTAAAATCCTTTTACACATCCTCTTCTCTAACAAAATACACACTCTCATATGCTGGTTTTAATCTAGATTCATCCCTTTGATCAACCTCTTTAAAGCAAGGATTCCCTTGTTTTTTCCTACGATCTTCATACTCCGTTCGCAATTTCGCAGTACGATTTTGTTGATTTTCAAAACTAGTTTTCGATATCTCTAACTTCACAGCAAAGCCATTTATAAATCGGATAATAAGGTTTCCATCTTTTAATTCTTTATTATTTTCAATATAAAAATGAGACAACCACGCGCATTCTTTTCTAGAATACGAATAGGTAGGGAAAAAATAAAGTTGATCTGTTGGACTAATCGCAATCGGAGCTTTATGTGTAATATGAGTTAACTCTTTCGTTCCTTCTTTTCTGCCTAAAAAACTAGAACCATGCTTGCGGCAACTTCTTTCTATAATATCTAAAGGCTTTTGAAATACGAAAAAAGAGTCTTGCACTTCAACAACTCGCGTAACAATTTTCTTTTCACTGAGAATTACAGGAAGTAAGGCCATTGTATTTTTATTTACAACATAGTTTTCGACGTAGCGTTCTACTTTACTTTCCATATTCCACTATCTCCTTTTTTCTATTTATATTAGCAGCTGCATGTATAATTTTAGCATCTATGAAAAGGAAATGGCTTACAGATTCCGCTTTTTTACAATACTTTATTATTTGTCAACTGCCTTTTAAATTATAAAATAAAAATATATTATTTTTATAATAATAAACCTATACAAAATCTATTTATACTACCTATAAATATTTACAACTACTTCCTCATTTCGCATCATTAAGACAATTAACTTTGCTATAATTAAAATAAAAATCCAATATATGGAGGTCCACTATGAAAGAAAAAGAAATGCAACCAACGATTCACATGAAAAATAGCAGCATTGTGATCGTGAACAACCCAGCTAGCATTATATTCGCTTTATTTTTCATTCTATTATTTTTTGCAAAGCCTTTTCGTAAATCGAAATGCTCTGAATGTAAGAAAAGCGCGAAGAAAAAAGTTGAAAAAGAAGAGTAAAAGGCCTTCTATTTTGGAAAGCCTTTTACTCTTCTTCATATTCATATTTTCTTCCGAGTGTCCCTGTATCCCCTTTATTTTCTAATATTATTACATATAAAAAATTATCCACTACGTTAAAAAGTACTTGTACGTGTTACCCATTTTTATTAAGAACTTCACCTTTATAAATCACTAGCAACTTTTTAACTCGTTAAATCTGCAATATAAGTTTTGTATATAATTCCACTTCAAAACACAAAATATGTAAGTGATTATTTATGATTACATTCGTTTTTTATCTAATTCCAAAAAGGAGCTGTATAATATGGAGAAAAAAAGTCTATTAAGCCAACAGATTAATAGCGTCCCATCAGATGCTCTGAATACCCCTAGTAAGGAGCAAGAACAAATGTTAGAAACATTATCTCAAGACGAACAAAATTCTAACAACAATGCTAACAAAAAAGATGATACTCAAGGTCTATCTGGAAAAGATTTCCCCATTTCAACAGAGAATACAAATTTATAGTTATTTACTATCATACGCAGCAAATGCTCTTGCTGAACTAATTCTTCTACAGAAACTAATACGCATTCCAGATAATTTTTCACCCGTTGTAACATAGAAAAAGAGATTTAGATATAAAAACAGGCTCTGGGAAAACTTTCTCCACAACCTAAAAAAAAGGATGGCATTAGCCATCCTTTTTTCCATCATCAACTATAAAATTATAGTTTGATTACGTTTTTAGCTTGAGGTCCACGGTTACCTTCTTCGATTTCGAAGCTAACTTTTTGACCTTCTTCTAGAGATTTGAAACCTTCAGTTTCGATTGCAGAGAAGTGTACGAATACGTCGTTTTCGCCTGGAACTTCGATGAAACCGAAGCCTTTTTCGTTGTTAAACCATTTTACTTGTCCTGTTACTGCCATAATTATTTCCTCCTAAGAAAATACATTTTTTTAATTTTTTAGTTTTCCTATCTAAAAAAAGAATCCACACATTATCAAATACGAAACATAAACTAGTTCTCACATACTTTTTCTCGTTCGTTTTCAGCACTTGATAATATATGGATTGCTTAATTTAACTATTCAACTGACATTATCATAGCACATTAAAATAAAATGTACAATCTTTTTTGAAAATAACTGACAAATTAAATCACGTATGCAATTATCAATATCTTATTTGAATAAAAATAAACAAATCTTTCGAATGCCACTTTATTCCTTTTTCTAAGTGTTAAAATGTAATCTGACAGTACTTACTGGAGGGGATGAAATGTCAAACTACACAAACGAAGAAAAGCTTACAGGGGGAAACGTCTCAAACGTATATCGTTCTAAAAATACTGTTCGGCGAGAATTGAAGCCAGACAGTGTAAAAATTCATAAGTTATTACAGCATTTAGAAAACAAAGGTTTTCATTACGCACCAAAATTTTTAGGTATAGATGAGAAAAATAGAGAGATTTTATCTTTTATTGAAGGAGAGGCTGGGAATTATCCTTTAAAAGAATATATGCGATCTAATGATGTGTTAAAAGAAATAGCAAAGATGCTTCGCCTTTATCATGATGCTGTAAGTGACTTTCCGTTATTAGATGATTGGAAACCTATGGACCATACCCCAAATAATATTGAGGTTTTATGCCACAATGATTTTGCTATATATAACATTATATTTAATAACGAGAAGCCAGTAGGAATTATTGATTTCGATGTTGCTGCCCCTGGACCAAGAAGTTGGGATATCGCTTATACACTGTATACTTGCGTGCCTTTAAGTAGAGTGTATTATACGGAATCAGACGAGACAATTCATTATGAATCGGCACAACATGCTGGCCGTATGAAAGAAAGAATAAAATTATTCGTCCAGTCCTACGGTAAAAGTATGGATGAAGATTACTTAGGTATGGTACTACTACGTCTAGAAGCATTATGTACATATATGAAAAGAAAAGCAAACGAAGGCGACGTAAATTTCCAAAGAATGATTGATGAAGGACATTTAGAGCATTATGAAAAAGATATGAAGTTTATTCGTGATCATGGAGCTGAGTGGATTTGATCATATTGTCTTTTTTTGTCGGTAAGTCGATATCCTTTGTCGAATCGTCGATATATTGGAAAAATCGTTGATATATTTTAAGTTATGATAGATATATCGAGAAAATCGTCGATATATTTTTATTTACTCTCGAATCGTGCGAAAAATAATAAGGGGCACCCTTCAAAAAGGGGCCCCTTCCTTTTATTTCGTAAACTGCGCCTCTTCCGTAGATCCTTTTAATGCTGTCGTTGATGAAGTACCACCTGTAATAACTTGTGCTACTTCATCAAAGTAACCTGTTCCTACTTCTCGTTGGTGACGAGTTGCAGAGTAGCCATGTTTTTCTGCTGCGAATTCTGCTTGTTGTAGTTCAGAGTACGCTGCCATGCCGCGCTCTTTATAGCCGCGTGCTAATTCGAACATGCCGTAGTTTAATGAGTGGAATCCAGCAAGTGTTACGAACTGGAACTTATAACCGTAAGATGCGATTTCTTTTTGGAAGCTCGCAATTGTTTTCTCATCTAGTTTTTGTTTCCAGTTAAATGAAGGTGAACAATTGTATGCAAGCAATTTCCCTGGATGCTCTTTATGAATTGCGTCCGCAAATCGTTTTGCATCTTCTAAATTTGGTTCAGATGTTTCACACCAAACGAGGTCTGCATAAGGAGCGTATGCTAAACCACGTGCAATCGCTTGGTCAAGACCTGCTTTCGTACGGTAAAATCCTTCTGGTGTTCTTTCTCCTGTAATAAACGCCTTATCAACCGGATCAATATCGCTCGTAATTAAATCAGCTGCATCCGCATCAGTTCTTGCAACGATAATTGTCGGTACTCCCATTACATCTGCAGCAAGGCGTGCCGAAATTAAATTACGTACCGCTGTTTGCGTTGGTAGTAATACTTTTCCCCCTAAATGACCGCATTTTTTCTCTGAAGATAATTGATCTTCAAAGTGCACACCTGATGCACCCGCTTCAATCATACCTTTCATCAGTTCAAATACGTTTAATTGTCCGCCAAATCCAGCTTCTGCATCTGCTACAATTGGTACGAAATAATCTGTATCACCGCTTCCTTCCATATGCTGAATTTGATCCGCACGTTGAAGCGTTTGATTAATTCGTTTTACGACAGCAGGTACGCTGTTTGCTGGATATAAACTTTGGTCTGGATACATATGTCCAGACAGGTTTGCATCTGCTGCTACTTGCCATCCACTTAAATAAATTGCTTTTAACCCAGCTTTTACTTGTTGCATCGCTTGGTTTCCTGTTAATGCGCCAAGTGCGTTAATGTAATCTTCTGTATGAAGCGACGCCCAAAGCTTTTCAGCACCGCGGCGCGCTAATGTATGCTCGATATCAATTGACCCGCGCAGGCGAATTACATCTTCTGCCGAATATGGACGTGTGATCCCTTTCCAGCGCGTATCTAGTTCCCAGCTTTCTTGTAATTTCTCGATTCTTTCGTTTTTCATTTGTTCCATCCCCTTTTCACTTTTTATAAAATTTCATAACCCGGTAATGTTAAAAATGGTACGAATTCATCACTCCGAACAAGATTTGTAAATAACGTTGTCGCCTCTTGGAATCTCCCTTTCTTAAAGGCTTCTTTACCAATCTCTCTTTCTATTTTTGCTAACTCTTCTTCTTTTAGCTCTTCCATTAATTCAAATGTAATATTACGGCCATCATTTAATTTTCCACCTTCATGGCGAATCCATTGCCATACTTGTGCCCTAGAAATTTCCGCTGTTGCCGCATCTTCCATTAAGTTATAAATTGGTGCTGCTCCCCGTCCGCTTAACCAAGATGCGATATATTGAATGCCTACGCTAATATTCATACGAAGACCCTCTTCTGTAATCGTTCCCACTGGTACTTCTAATAAATCCTTTTCTGTAACATGTATTTCTTCACGTTTTCTAAAAATTTGATTCGGCGTTTTCATAATGTGATTAAATACTTCCATCGCGACTGGCACAAGTCCCGGGTGGGCAACCCAAGTCCCGTCATGACCGTCTAAAGCTTCGCGCTCCTTATCCGCACGTACTTTTTCAAAAGCTGCTTCATTCGCTTTTGGGTTGTTTTTAATTGGAATTTGTGCTGCCATTCCTCCAATAGCTGGTGCATTACGACGGTGACACGTTTGAATGACTTTCAAAGAATACGCGCGCATAAACGGCGCCGTCATCGTGACTTGCGCTCTATCTGGAAGTAAAAATTCATTATGATTACGGAAACCCTTTAGAAAACTAAAAATATAATCCCATCTTCCGCAATTTAATCCAGCAGAATGATCTTTAAGCTCATACAAAATTTCATCCATTTCAAACGAAGCATGTATCGTTTCCAGTAACACCGTGGCTTTGATCGTTCCGTTTGGAATACCGATATATTTTTGAGCAAATACGAAAACATCATTCCATAACCTTGCTTCTAAATGGCTTTCCATTTTCGGTAAGTAAAAGTATGGACCGCTTCCTTTTGCTAAAAGAGCTTTCGCATTATGGAAAAAATAAAGTCCAAAATCTACTAAGCTACCAGACATATTCTTTCCGTCAACTTGCATATGTTTTTCTTCTAAATGCCATCCTCTTGGACGCACAATTAATACTGCTGTTTTACTATTTAAACGATATTCTTTTCCGTTTTCATTTTTATGTGAAATCGTTCCCTTTACTGCATCTCGTAAGTTTATTTGACCTTCAATCGCATTTTCCCAAGTTGGTGAATTCGAATCTTCAAAATCCGCCATAAAAAGATGTGCTCCTGAATTTAAAGCGTTAATAACCATCTTTCTATCTACTGGGCCAGTAATCTCTACGCGGCGATCCTCTAAATCTTTTGGCAATTTAGCAATTGTCCAATCAGCTTCACGTATGTGCTTCGTTTCTTCTAAAAACTTCGGAAACTCCCCTGCATCAATCCTCTTTTGTTTCTCCGCACGCTTTTGTAAAAGTTCTATGCGGCGCTCATTGAAATTTCCATGTAGTTCCTTCAAAAAACTAAGCGCCTCAGGTGTCAATATTTCGTTGTACGCTGGCAACATTTCTCCGGGCAATGTAACCCGTGAAGTTTGCGTCGACATATTAGCATCCCCTTCTTAAACTGTTTTATAACAGATTTGATTTTATGTTTTATATTATATAACAAATCTTCAGAAAAGGAAGTTTTTTTTGAAAATTTAATTGTTTTTTTGTAAAACTGTATTCTTCCACCGGTATTACACATAAAAAAGAAGCCAGTGTTATACAACACCAGCTTCTTGTTCTATTATTTATTCAAAAATTGTTTTAAATAAGAATTGCGCATATTGTTCACGTGTTACTTTCATGTTTGGAGCAAAGTTACCCTTTCCATCTCCTACCGAAATACCATTTGAACCTACTGCATTAATCGCATTTTCTGCCCAATGTCCTTTTGGTACATCTTTAAATCCTTTTGTTTCTTTTACTTCTAACTCATATGCTACTGTAAGCACTTGTGCCATTTCTGCACGTGTTAATGTATCTTTCGGTCTAAAGTTTCCAGTTCCATCACCATTAAAGATACCCAATTCTGTTAATACTAAAATTTCTTCTAAGAACATTGTTGATCTTTCATTAATATCTTTATATGGATTTTCAAGAATATCGCCTTCCTCGAATACTTCACTGAAATCCATTGTGCGATAAATTAAAGCGGCTACTTGTTCACGTGTTACGTTATGTCCAAAACCGAACACACCATTTCCATAACCAAGCATAATTTCTTGTTCTGCTAAAGTTTGAATTGCTTCATAAGACCAATGTCCTGCTGGTACATCTTTAAAGAATGCGTGACTTGCTTGTTGTGGCTTTGCAGCTAATTCAGCTTTTGCTGTTGTCCCTTCAGCACTAAATGCCACTCCACCCATAATTGTTAAAGCTGTTGCTACTTTTAAAAACTTTTTCTTCACAGTATTCTCTCCCTAAAAACATATTTTTTTCTAATATAAAGAATTAATGGAAGCGTAACAATAGAATTCCCATGTGATTTTTGTCTAATTTATGAACTATATTTCATATACTTTTATTTACACTTGATTAACAATAAAGTTACTAAAACGTATATTTAAACAATAAAAAGTCACTTTATTCAATCTCTTCTTATCCACTAAAGTTGGAAAATTAAATTACGAATAGAAAATCAATATAATTACAAATAATTTTAAATAAGAAAAAAGCGTGGAATTCCCGCGCTTTTTTCTTAATATATATTATATCAATATAATTTAAACGTCCTTATACTTTAACTTTCATTCATAATCTTCATCTTTTACTGGAAAATAAAAAACAGCTCTATTTAAAAACGTTGCATATTGCTCACGTGTTACAACTTTATTCGGTTCAAATTGCCCATTTCCTGTTCCTACTATGACATGATTAGACTGTAGTGCACTAATCGCATTTTTTGCCCAATGATTATTTGGTACATCTTTAAATGTATGGTTCTTCTTCACCTCAAATGTAAATGCATTCGTAAGAATTTGTGCCATTTCTGCGCGTGTTACTGGTGCAGTTGGTCTAAAGTTTCCTTTTTCATCACCTTTAAAAATACCATGCTCTGTTAATACTAAAATTTCATCTAAAAACATTGTTGCTCTCTCAGAAATATCTTTGTATGGATTTTTTAAAGGTCCTTCCCTTTTCAAATTCAATGTACGATACAGCACTGCTGCTACTTGTTCTCTCGTTACATTATCACCTACACCAAACTTACCATTTCCATACCCTAACATTACTTTATTGTATACTACATCCATTATATCGTCATATGCCCAGTAGTTTACTGGAACATCATCAAACACAATCATTTCTGGATATTCTTCTGCTTTTACGTTGGGAACATTCGTACTTACAAACAAGCCGCCCATAATAGTCATCGTTGCCATTATACGTAACATGTTCTTCTTCATTGCCCTCTCCCCTTTACCTCCATTTTAAAAAACGGAAAATAATAGACTGAAATCCTTTCCAATATTACATATGTTGCCTTTGCACCATTTATGCAATATATTACATTTAAAAAATCTATTATTGTGAAAATCACTACTAAAGGAGAGCCAATTCGCTCTCAATTTCAATTTTTATACCGAATTGTACGCAAACTAATTTTCTTTCCTGTATTCATGTAAAGGTGTTTCTATAATATAAATATTCTACTTTTTTCAAAAGAAATCCTTCACGTTTTAAGAGTTCATTTTCTAGACAAAAAATGCAATTATATCGACTTACCTACAACATACGACAATAGTAACCTCTCTATTAATAAAAGCTCATAATGAGCGGAAGATACCTCTTCTACACATTATGAGCTTTCTCTCTATCTATTCCATTTTCCCTGGAGAATTATCAATTGATCGTTGTAAAAACTTTGCAAATTGTCCGCGTGTAACGAGCATTTCAGGCTGGAACTTGCCATCTCCCGTTCCTACCGCTACTTTATTAGACTGCAATGCGCTAATTGCATCCCTTGCCCAATGATTTTCTGGTATATCTGTAAATGTATGCGGATGCTTTGTTTTCAACTCATATGCTTTCGTTAAAATTTGTGCTAATTCTGCACGAGTCAATGTATCTTTCGGACGGAAATTCCCATTTTCGTCTCCTTTAAAAATACCAAGCTGTGTTAAGCGTAAAATTTCGTAAGGGAACATGGTTGATTTCGTACTAATATCTCCATATGGATTTCCAATAGTCGCACTTCTTTTTACATGAAGTGCGCGGTACAATACTGCTGCCGCTTGTTCACGTGTTATATGATCTTCTGTCCCAAACTTACCATTTCCATAGCCATACATAATGCGATGATATACTAAATTTGTAATTTCATCATACGCCCAATGATCTGTTGTTACATCATCAAACTTTATCATAATATCAGGACTAGATTTTTGGACGACATCTGTATTTGCAGACACACCATTTGCACCTACAAATATTCCTCCCATTAGTGTTAACGATGTCGCTATCTTTACTAGCTTTTTCATCTCTCTCATCTACCTTTTCCTTTATTTCCCTGCAAATTATATTATACAATAAATCTGAAAATTATAAATTCATTTCGAACTAATTATTTACAATTAAGAATATAATTTTTCTTCTACTACTATTTTTTCACCCTTTGTTTTTCGAAAAGTAAATGCCATTCCTACAAATATAAGAACAATTCCTACTATTTGCATACTAGTCGGTCTAAACCCGGTAAAGACTGTATCTAATAGTATTGCAACCGCAGGATCTAAGAACACTAATACAGAAATTAATCTCGTCGATAAATCTCTTAAACTGTCAAAAAATAAGTAATATACAAATCCCGTATGTATAAGACCTGTCGCTGTAATCATCATCCAATTCATCTCTGTTAACCCTTGAAACTTGCCAAAGTCTACGAATGGTAGCAATAAAAATATACCTAAAAATGTTTGTAAAAATGTCATCGCATAGGCGCTCGTATGCTGAATTCCTTTTCCTAATAAAGTGGTAAAAGCATAAAATAGTGCCGCAAGTAGTGCCCATACCATGCCAGATGACATCAGTTTTTCAAGTGATAGACTTCCATCTACTCCAGCCACTAACACTGTACCGATAAAACAAATAACAATGGACAAAACAGCAAACATTGTAAGTCTCTCTTTAAATACAATACTACCAATCATTAATACGATAATGGGTGCTAGATGATAAACTGAAATCGCAATTGTAATCGACATAACTTCAAATGCTTTAAATAGAAATACCCAGTTAAAAACGAGAAATACACCGCATGCTAATATTTGCATGACTTCTTTTTTATTCCATTGCTCACTTTTATATTGTCCTGTTACGAGCCAACATAATGCTAAAAATATAGTCGCACAAATACAACGAACGAATACTAATTCAAAAGACGGTAAACCTGTTTGAACAGAGAAAAATCCAATTGATCCGAAAATAGACATCGAAAGGATCATTTTTATAGCCGGCATTGATTTTGAATGAAACAAAATATTAACCTCCTAAACATTTCACTGAATATTCCATATATTATACACTATAATTTTCCAAAACTCGAATAACGCATAAAAAAAGAAGCAGTACACTACCGCTTCTTTTCCTTTTCATATTGTTCAAACGTATGAATTCTTTCAAAAATTGGTGGGTGTGTATATAAGAAAAACTTTACTAACGCAGGCGGATTTACTTGGCTTAAGCTCGTTTTTGATAAATATTGAAACGTTTTTACACCAGATTTCCCGTCCTTCGTCATATCTAGAGCGTATTGATCTGCCGCTCGTTCTTCTATACGAGAAACATAGTTTGTTGCTGGCTGTGATGCAAAAGAGAGGACAGAAGAAATTAAGAAAAATAAAGGTAAAATTGAGAAACATGCTGCTTTTGACATTTGCAGCGTATCCCCCCATTTTCGAATACACATATTGATAATACGACTAATGAGGTACATCCCTATAAACGATAGCAACACATAACTCGCAACGCCCCAATATATATGTTTCATAACATAATGCCCCATTTCATGAGCCATTATAAATAAAATCTCTTTATCTTTTAATTGCTTTAGCGTTGTATCCCACATTACAATGCGCGAGTTAAGTCCTATTCCTGTTACATATGCATTTAACGCATTCGTTTTTTCCGACATATTGACTTCATATACATGTTTCGCTGGAATATCGGCTTTGTCTGCCATCGCTAAAATTTTCGTTTCTAATTCTTTATTTTTCAGCGTCGAAAAGTCGTTATAAAGTGGATCAATCACGACAGGCTGTATAAATGTTAAAAAGATTGTAAACGGAACAGAGAGTGCCCACCCTGCTAACCACCATCTCTTCGGGAATTTGCGAATAAGCCATAGAAGAACCGTAACTACAATTAACATCGTCGCATAGCTCTCCCAAAAACCGATAACATGATCTTTTATCCAGCTTTGTGTACTTTGCGTTGAAATGCCGTAATCAACAGAAACTTTTCGGCTAATCCATTGCATCGGCAGGGCAAGAACTGTTGTAAGTAGTGATAAATAAAAGAAATAAATCGCAACTTGCAGGACACTTATTTTCGTCGTTTCCTTCGACCATTTCTCAAACTTTTTTGAAATACCGAGCACAAGTACAAATAATAAAATAATCCATTCAAGAGGCGTCGCTAAAAAATACAGTAAATTTTTCACGCGCGAATAATCTTGGCTTAGCGTAAGCTCTCTTGCATTCATAAACGTTTCTGGATCTGCACTCGTTCCTTTGTACATGTCAGGAATTAGTTCATGATTCCATCCAAATAAATACCAATATATAAATAACGCAAACCCAACGTACAAAAAAAGCGACCACCCGATAACCTTCCTCACGCTATTCCCTCCTCTATGCTGCCTGTCTATTATTATTGTAAGTTCGTACGTGCTAAATTAGAACAAGCTTATTACGCGAATTGCTCGAGATCCTTTTATTTACATAAAAAAACTCTTCTACAAATAGAAGAGTTTTACCTACCTTTAGACGCTTTCTTCGGTTCATACTCTGGGATAAGAAACGTACTTACAACCCAGCATATTAAACCAGCGCCTTTTATATAGCGTATATATTCATAGTCCTGAAAAAATAACGTCGTTACAATAAGCGTAAAAAATCCAATTAAAACTAGTACATATCCTATTTGCTTCTTAGATAACATAACGTACCTCCTTAAGGAAGTACATCCATTAATAAGCTAAAATCTTGCAGAGAAAAAGAACTATATTTCATAATCCCTTGTACAGCTAAAAGTAAAATAAGGCCGGTCACACACATATAATTAACGCTTTCTTCACTCTTTTTTTCAGCAACTACACCGCCACTGATACAAAGAATTCCTAATAAATGAAGCGCTAAATACATAAAGAAATAAGCTTCCTCCCAGCGAAGAATAACGTTGACTGTCGTTATTAGCACTATACTAAGCACAATCAAATAAAAAAACTTATTTGATGATATTGTTTCATTCATATAATTTTATACATCCCTTTCAAATTTAGAATGAATGATGTTTCAAAGCTATAAAGTAAATGATTGTTTTCATACTATAAAACAAAAGGAAAGCCACTATTACTTTCTCGAATACGTTATGAACCCACATATACTTCTCTTCATTTTTTCTGAAGATGCGCTTCATCATTTCTTCTACAATTAGACCAAATAGTAGTAAAACCCCTAACACAATGAGAAGAGAAATAATATTTTCTTTTACATGAGTACTAGAAAATAAGTAATACTCCGGAAACACAATCGTATCTACTACAGGTTGCAGCCAATGACAAACGCTTTTATCACATATATCTGTAATAGACGTAGCATCTATAATATCTTTCAATATTTTTCAATCGTCTTTTTCATCTCATTTACTCCCCACTACGTCTGAAAAGCTTTTTTCCTGCTCTACATATATAGCGGGCATTTCTTTACTCCAATATTTGCGGTTAACAAATAAAAAGATGAGTACTAAGTTTAATCCTGTTATAAAAATAATAAGTCCTGGAAAGAACGTCGTATAATTTGAGAAATCTGTAAAACTCATTATCTCTTCTTTATTTATTAAAAAAGAAGCACCGATTACAAATGCATTGTTTAACATGTGAATAGCGATTGGCATGAGTAAACTATTCGTACGAATATATACGATTGATAGTACAACGCTAAATACAATTGCACCTAGGAAATCAACATGTAACAATGCAAACAATATTGCTACAACAATGATCGCTATGCTCGTTCCCCATTTTGCTGCGAAGCGTTGCAGTAAAAATCCGCGAAAAACAAATTCCCCAATAATTGGTGCGATGAATACGACCATAATAACTTGATAAACGTATCCTCCAGTGCTATCCATAATCGGTTCGCGTAATGCGTTCATAATAAATGTCGGTGTAATCCATGCAAAGCTATACATGTACAAAATAAGATATCCATAACTAAACACGCATAACATGATCGTAATGTATAAAACTTGCACCAGGTTAAATGTTTCATTTCTATTAATAAATAATGAAAATGAAACACGGTGTTTTTTATACTCAAAATAAATCCACGTAATCGGCAGGATATAGAATATAAGAATATTTATAAAAGTAGAATTTTGCATATGAAATGTATTTTCTATCAATTCATTACTGGCTCTTGCAACTACAGTTAATAGTGCAAATACAATTAAAAAATATCTAGCTCGCATCGTTTGAAACGGATTCACACTCATCTCCTCCCCTATGTTACTTTTATCATATCATTTGATTCTTAATTTTTTGAGAAAGAAAACCTTAAAATTTCCTTAAAAATTCCATAAGTTACCGAAAGATGATATGATATTCGAGGAAATTAGGAGGGATTTTTTATGTATGAAGCAAATATTTTGCTCGTTGATGATGAAACAGCAATTTTACAATTACTAACTACCATTCTTGAAAAAGAAGGTTTTTCTCATATTACAACTGCAACATCCGCTGAAATAGCTTTATCTCTCACTCAGCAAAACGATTACGATTTAATTATTTTAGATGTCATGCTTCCTGGACAATCTGGTTTTGATATTTGTCCAATCATTCGTCAAAAAACAGATTGTCCTATCTTCTTCCTCACAGCTAAAACATCTGATTTAGATAAAATATCTGGATTTTCACACGGTGCAGATGATTATATTACGAAGCCATTTAATCCACTTGAAGTGGTAGCTCGTATGAAAGCACAACTCCGAAGACATATGAAGCAAGTTATGCCACACGAACAAAAAGCACAATCCAGTTCATTTGGTAGATTTGAAATTGATCGATATTCCGCAGAGCTTACAGTAAATGGGCGTGTTGTCGAATGTTCCGCCCAGCTATTTCAGCTATTACTCTTCTTTTGCGAGAATCCGAACTACGTATTTTCAAAAGAAGAAATATACGAGAAAGTTTGGGGAGCACCTGCCTATAATGGCGATGACAATACCGTTATGGTCCACATTCGAAAACTACGTGAAAAAATCGAACAAGACCCAAGTAAACCAGAATATATAAAAACCGTTCGCGGGCTTGGCTATAAGTTCATTACAAAGTAGGGTGACGATATGAACTTTAATAAACGACTTATTATCCAGTTTATCATGCAACACGTATTTGTTTTAGTTACATTACTGATTGCTGTAGTAGCTGCATTCACGTATTTAATTTTTCTTGTTACGAGTACTTCATACGAACCAAACATTCCAGATGCTGAAAATTTTATGATTGCAAGATACATTTCTTCAGAAGATGGCGATATTTCGTTAAAAGCTGAAATAAAAGACTTAATTAAAGAGAAAAATGATTGGATTCAAGTTGTAGAGGAAAACGGAAAAGTTCTCTATCACTTTAATACGCCAAATGACGTACCGACATCTTATACGAAAACATCTTTATTCTCGTATATACAGAATCACATAGAAAGTCCTTATACATTTACATATTGGGAAATTGAATTAGAAGAAAAAAACGTACTTGTTATTTACGGCGGTATGTTAAAAAGCAATGTATTACTGAAAACGATACAGAAAGAGCACCCTTCTGTATCTACAGATTCATTCGCATTAACAGAAGAAGAAAAACAGTTACTTTCTAAAGAAAAGGCTACTCTTCAAATCTTTAATAGTGGCGGCGAAGAAGTATTCTCCTATCCAGATGGAAAGAAAAAAACGTTTTCTGTCATACAAGCTGCTCTTAGCGAAAAGGAACCGTGGAACCATAAAGAAAACACGTCTAGCTTTTACGACACAAATAGCAATCATCTTCTCGTTGTAACTGCCAAAAATGAGTACTACTACCCAGATGATGAAATAGACGATGTATTTGCTAAAAAGTTTCTAATCGGATGCGGATTAATCCTTCTTATCGTATTTGTTTATTTAGTCATTCTTTCTATTTGGTACGGTAATAAATTTGGAAAACCGTTATTACATGCGATGCGCTGGCTTAAAAACATAGCTGGTGGAAAGTACGAAGAGCCTGTTAGTAAAAAAGGAAAACCTATCAGGTTCAGGAAATCTGGTAAAGAAAAATGGTCATTCCGCTTATTTAGTGATGTTACAAATTCACTAGAGCACCTTTCTATTACACTCAAAAAAAATGATGCAATGAGGCAAGTACTGCAGCAAACACGTGAAGAATGGATTACTGGTCTAACGCACGATTTAAAAACACCACTAAGTTCTATATACGGCTACGCATTATTACTAGAATCAAAACAGTATAACTGGACCGATCGTGACATTCAGCAATTTGGCAGCGTTATGAAAGAGAAATCTCAATATATGACCACACTAATTGATGACTTAAGCTTAACGTATCAATTAAAAAATAATAGTCTTCCTGCGCAGCATGTAAACATTGAAATGAATCAATTCGTCCAAAAAGTATTATTACAATTCATTAATAATCCGACACTTCAAAATCAAAATATTGAATTCGTACCAAGCTCAAATAAAATTCAATATTTCATTGAAGAAAAATGGTTCCAGCGTATTATTGAAAACTTACTCGCAAACGCTGTAAAACATAATAATGAAACGACTAATGTCATCGTAAAACTTTCGCAAAACGCTACTTCATTTACACTCTCTATTTCAGATAACGGAAAAGGAATGGATGATAAAACGAAAGAGCTTCTATTTGAGCGATATTACAGAGGAACAAATACAGAAGAAAGCAACATTGGAACTGGACTTGGCCTCGCTATTACAAAGCAACTCGTTCATGCTCATAACGGAACGATTTCTATCGATAGCGAACTTGGAAAAGGAACGACGATTATACTTGTGTTTCCGTTTCGTTCGTAGAAAAGGCGCTATGTGGCGTCTTTTCTTTTTTGGGAGAGTTCAGCGGTATATGAAATGATATAGACCATCTTTCTGAGTTGTTTTAGCGGTATATGAAATTATATCGGCGCCACTCGAATTATATCAGCGATTTTCTAAATATATCGGCTTATCGACAAAAATCAACAACTATAGCACCCCATCTTATATGCAAAGCTCCTGAAAAACAACGATTCCAGACCAATTGAAATTTCACGAAATAAAAAAGCGAACCACCTCCCAATGACTCGCTCTTACTCTATTATTTCTTCTTCACCGGTATCCAAAGCTCTACTTGAGCGAACTCACTTTTATCTTCGTGACAACGCTCATCGTATAATTCAAACTCTGTAACGCCGCAATGTTCGTATCCTGAATGCGGGAACCACTCTGAGAATACTGCATTCCACGTTTGGTGAATAGACGATACCATTTCTTCATGAGGAACTTTCGGCGTTGTAAATACCGCATATGTTGCTGCCGGGAACGTGCGCTTTGCAATTTCATTTGGTACATTTTCAAAGTCTGTGACTTCCATTCCGATAATATAAGTGAAGTCCCCTGTTTCTAAATTAAAATCAGTACATAATCCAAGCTCTACCCATTGGCTCGTATCTTTACGATTCGGAATTGTCGTTCCAAGATCTTTTTGTAAATATTCTTGCCAAAATGCTGGAATGTCTTGATGGTTCTTCCCTTCTTTACTTGTCGTCTTCAGTTCATAACCCGCCACTAAAAATTCCGGTTTATTTACAATACGATATTCCATTTGTATGCCTCCTAAATACGGATTTAATTTTCTTTGCTTTACATTCACGCTGTAATACATCGGTGTTTCTATTTCCTGCTTTCGATATTCACTCGGTGTCATTTGAAACAATTTTTTAAAGGCTCTCGTGAACGTTTCGTGAGATTGAAAGCCATGTTCAAATGCGATATCAATAATTTTTTCATCCGTATGAGAAAGTTGATAAGCTGCCCGGGCTAACCTCCTCTTCCGAACATACTCCATTACCGTATCACCTACTAACGCCTGGAATACACGATGAAAATGCGACTCAGAAAAACCTGCAATGCGAGCTAACTTACGCAGCGTCTGTTTTTCCATTACATCTTCCTCGATATAATCAATGGACCTTTGAATTTGTGTTTCATAGCTTTCCATCTCTGTTCACCTGCCTTATATGTATTATGATAAAAGAGAATCCTATCCAATTCTTGACGTTTTTTACTATAATTCCATAAAAAATTGTAACTTTTTTATATGTTTTTCGTTGTTATGTATGAAGGGAGGGAAATGTAGTGAAACGTAAACAATCATTAGAAGAAATTTATTCAGAACATATGCAAGATTTATTTCGCTATCTTCTCTCCCTAACCGGAGATTCCCATTTTGCTGAAGATCTCATGCAAGAAACCTTTTACCGCATGCTCGTCCATATTGACTATTATAAAGGCGAAGAAATTAGACCGTGGTTATTTACAATTGCCTACAACGCCTTTATCGATTGGTATCGAAAAGAGAAAAAATATAAAACAACTACAGTGGAAGAATTCCATTTACCAAACGTGCCAAGTACAGAGCACTCTTATTTCATAAAACATGAGATTGCTAGTTGGTTAGAAGGTTTATCTTCTCTTCCGCTTGAAAGACGAAATGTTCTGTTACTACGAGATTACTACGGATTCTCATATAAAGAAATAGCAGAGATGACCGGTCTCTCACTAGCGAAAGTGAAAATTGAATTACACCGTGGTCGAAAAGAAATGAAAAGCATAAAGGAGTGATACGGATGGGTTGTACAGAATTTAAAAAACTATGGGAGAAGTACGCAAACGGAACGCTCACGCATGATGAACAGAAACTGTTAGAAAGTCATATTGAGACATGTGAAGAATGCGAGGCTTACTTAGATCAATTGCTTTCAAAAAGTGAAACAATAAAGAAAAAACTACCACCACAAAACCTGAAAGTTCCGTTTTGGAAAATAAAATGGAAACAACGTTGGCAAACCGTTAGCTTTGTCCTTGCCGTTTGTATTGCAATCTATTTTGTTGGTCATTTCTCATCTTCTTTTTACTTCTATAATATGAAAAAATTAGTTGAAGTAAATGAGATTCCAGCACTCGCACTAGAAGCAACAATTCCAAATAGTCGTTCCACTGGAGGCAGTACAAAGATTAAACCCTTTTTCCGTACAGAAATTGAAATGAATTTAGTTAAAACGGTCGGTAAAAAAGAAATGCCAATTGGTACAGTAACAACGCGTAGCTTCTTATCATCTGTAACTGACACAAATCAATCATGGGCAAATAAACCCTATTCCAACAAACTTTCCTTTGTTCATCCAAAAATAAAGCAAGATGATCATTTGAAAGAAATCTCTAAAAAAGTTTGGAGTACACTCGGAAAGATACATGAGGGCACCGTTGCAGAAGTAGCGATATCTTTTGACAAACCTTACACTTTACAAGAATTAGCATCCATTCTATATAGCACATTTGAAGCACAAGAAATGCCGCCCACTCCTATATGGTACGCTTTAGACACAGGGCAAGAAAGAATAGATGAAGAAGATTTCATTCTACATGGCGGAGAGGTTATCGGATTTTCAGAACATATAAATCTCCCTGATAATGAAGCAAAACGACCGAAGACAAAAGAAGATGAAGTAATCGAAATGATGCGTATTCTTTCTGAGCATAAAAAAACTGTAAGCAAAACTACTTGGACTCCTGAAAAAGAGCTGAACTTAGATAAGCGTTATGAGTATGTAAAAGATAACGGCGTAAAAGTATATGGCATTGTCATTACTGGGCCGTCGAAAGAATTGTTAAAATTACAAAACTCACCTCACGTACGTTATGCGACTCTTGGAGATATTGAGGTTTGGAATTGGTTTGATCAGTGATGTGGGAAAAGGAGAGCATCTAGGAGTGATGCTCTCCTTTTTAATCCGAAATCACTTTCACATACATCCCTTTCACCGCTTTTTCATAAGCGCTATCACTCATCCGTCTTATGTTTTCTGACACAACAGACGATGGAACGACTTCCCCTTCACGAAGTATCGGAGGATCAATAAGGCGTACTTTATTTTTCTGATACAAATCATAATCGTTTTTATCTTCTTTTACTTTTACATTCGGATGAACTTTGCTTACTAAAGCATGTACTTCTGGATTACTACATTGCTGCAATTTCGAAATTAGCTCATCATCTTCAAGAAGAAAATCATCTGCATGAATAACCTTTTTGTGTAGAGCTAACTTTAGCGTTTTTGCTAACATATCATTTCCATAAATATTCATTGGTTGCATAAAGAAATCGATGACTTCTTTGTAATACGTTTCTGTAAACCACTCTGCTATTTCGATATTTTGAAGGACCATTCTCCCCTCTACTGCGATAATATCCTCTAAAAATCTATGAACCTCTTCTAAAGAAATATACCCATATGTATACATATCTCGTAACGTATAATCCACTCGATCTGCACATAATTCTGGCGCTGACCTTTCCAGTAACGTCCACTTCGAATCATCTAACAAAATCTCTTCATAGTTATAGCCATACTTCGCAAGAATTGCTGGAATTTCTGAATTTTTCACAACAGCACTAAATATTTCTTCATGATAACTTTCATTTTTGTTATCAAAAACATAATCAATCACATGAGAAAAAGCAGTATGCGATACGTCGTGCAGTAAACCAGCAATTTGTTCCTCTACTGAGCCACCGAGTTTCTTAATTAACAACATAACGCCAACTGAATGATCAAAGCGCGTTACATTCCATTCCTCATTTATTAAGTAGCTTGCGCCAGTTTGATGAATACCTTTTAACCTTTGCACAGACTTACTTACAATTAATTCTTCTACTACTGGATCCACTTCAAATTCTCCGTATAGCACATCTGATATGATCACTTATAATCCCCCTTTATCTTATAATCGTAACTCTTTTATGAAATCGACACCAATAAAATATTAAATTCAAATATATTGATTTTAAATTATTAATATTGTATATTATACATGTCTGTTATTTGTTTTAATTCATTTATTTTTATTGAGTGCTCCTTATATGGAGCCTTTTTTATTTGTAAAAATAGAGAGCCATTAGCTCTCTATTACATACACTTATTCAAACGTAACCTCCACCTGTACAATCTCCGACCTACTTCCAAGTCTTAATGGTGGCCCCCAAAATCCGAAACCAGAAGAAACAATTGCGTGGAATGCACCTTTTTGTGCGTATCCCCAGTCTAGTTCGTACATTCTTCTCGTTACAATATGGTTTGGTGCCATTTGTCCGCGGTGCGTATGACCGGATAATAGTAAATCTACGCCAGCATCCGCTGCTTGTTTCAACTCAAATGGTTGGTGATCCATTGCGATAACTGGCATGGATTTATCTACTGTACTCATAAGTTTTTCAAAGCTTTGGCGATCTCGCTCTGTTTTATCTCTTCTTCCAACGAGATAAAACTGATCTTCAATTGTAATTACTTCATCTAATAAAATGCGAATATCGATCTTATCCATCTCTTGCAGGAATTCTGGAACTGCTCGTCCGTAATATTCGTGATTTCCTAACACACCATATACGCCTAGTGGAGCTGTCATTTGTTTCATAATATGTCCCATATTTTTTTGAATGAACACACCTGGATGATCATCGATAATATCACCCGGCAGTAAAATAATATCAGGCTCCATTTCATTTACATGACGAACAAGCCTTTTCAAATGCGAAACGCCAGATAATTTACCGAAATGCATATCAGAAGCCATCGCAATGCGTAAGCTTTTACGTCCCTCTACTTTTTTCGGAATGTGCACCTCATACTTTCTTACTACCGGGCTATATGCATTAAATACTCCGTACGCAAAGATAAAAATAAATGCAGCTAACACAGCTGCCCCTGTCCAAATAATTGCCGCTTCTTTCTCTACTACAAACTGTAAAAGAAAGACTGTAATATTAGCTAACGGCAATAACATAAGCGCGTATTGTATAACCGCAAACCAAATCGAACCTATCGTTCGTAGAAATGGCAAAAACTTAAACACTTGCACGAGAATGTACGCATAGGAAATGAAGCCAACAACGAAAGCGTAATATCCCCAAGACTCCCAGCCAAATACGGCATGAAGCCAAACCCAGCCGTTCCAGCCTATGTAGAGCATAAGTAGTGTGTATATAATTAATATCGTAAATATATTGAGATAACGAAGATTCTTCACAACTAGCCTCCTTATTCATTTCTTCTATTATATCTTGTTATGCACTTATAACGTAAATATTAAGCACAGCGATCTTCACAATAAAAACCATTTCTATATTTTAAGTTCATAAACTACTCCCCGACCATTAATCTATACGCACCGCTTCTTCTAATAACAAATTCAACCATTCTTCCATCGTTCCTAGGTCTCTTAAAACTTTCTTATTTCTTAAATGTAATTCTAATACTCTATTCTCTTCATTAATAGCATATATTGTGCCTAAATCCATTGAATCTGCAAAGACAAAATATGATTCAGGAATTTTTTTAGAATCATATAATTGTTGAAAACTCTTTAATTCAAACGGTTGCAAATATTCTTCCTCATCAGAAAGACCACCCACTTTCGGCTGCCCTGCTATACGAACTAAATTCGCTAAAAAGCTTCCGTTCATAAGAGATAGTAGATATTTATATGGTTCTGGAAATACAGTTTCCATCTCATCTTCAAATACTTGAATTTCTTCTTTACTAAGAGGCGGATTTATCACATTCATCCAATTAACTTTATCTATATTTCCAAACACCCTAGTTCCAGTTCTTACAGTTTTTGTATCTTTTCCATATACAGGTTCCAGTTTTTTCACAATAATATTGTGCATAATTTCAACTCTTTTCATACAAACTTAACACTCTAATACATTCAGCTTTCTTTCTATTATTTCCTCACATATTAAGTACATCAACATAATACAGCGTATCGTCCGTCTGAAAATACATAACAGATCCGCGGCTATAATAATTAACAAATTGAACCTGCTCCCCTAGCTCATTACGAAGATTCATATCATGCATATGATTATTATTTAAATCATAAACAACCAACTTTTTATCTTGCGTAATAAATACTACTTTATCTTGAGCAACCGCAAAACTTTTCGACCATGTTTCCCTAGTTAAATTTATTTCATTCCACGACATATGAAATTTTTTATCTTTCATTTGAACTAAAGGAAATTCTGAATAATAATAGAGCCAAACGTCTCCATCTAACACATTCATTGCGTAACAATCATCTATATACGGTATATTATATTTTTCTACATATTGATCATAACT
Organism: Bacillus sp. FSL W8-0519; assembly: GCF_038005585.1. Classification (NCBI taxonomy): domain Bacteria; kingdom Bacillati; phylum Bacillota; class Bacilli; order Caryophanales; family Bacillaceae; genus Bacillus; species Bacillus sp. FSL W8-0519. Next base: position 1,166,196 of record NZ_JBBOTL010000001.1, on the reverse strand, counting down.
ATCAAAAATTAATTGACCTGTAGAATCAAAAGCAACTATACCATTTGCTCCAATTGGGCACTCTCCAAAAATCCCTTCATCACAATAACTAACCCAAATATCTTCATTCACATCAACCTGACAATCTTGAATCCCTTCTCCTGCATAAAACTTAACATATTCACTTCCATCCGGATTATAAATAACTGCATTCTCATCTTTATAATTAAATATAAGCAACCCTCTCTCTCCGATTCGTTGCATACATTGAACAGATTCAACATGAATATCCGCATTTAAATTGAAATTACTTATATTCACATTATTTTTATCTAAATAAATCATACAAGGTCGATTCTGATTGTCTTGTACTAGCAAAATTACATTTTGCTTGTAATCTAAACTCATTTTTTTAATTTGATAGGCTTCAACAATAGACTTAAAACTTATTAACTCTTTACATACGATCTCTTTCATATAGATGAAAATCCTCTCATTAATTCTAAACATATAAATAAGCGTCAAACTTACTTAATCTTAATAAGTTTGACGCTTACTCTCAATTATTATTTTAACTAATACATTTTAATCTCTTAAAGAAGTGATGCACTTCCTCTTCTCATTCAAATAAACCGTTCAGACCGCGGAACAAACTTAAGTGCTCTGCATGGAAGTTTGTATGATTAGACATTCTTTACATAGATAAAAATATAAAAAACTCTGTCCTATTTGAAAAGTTATTCCTCCTGTAAGTCCCCCTTCATTCCCATAATCCTCTCCGGTCAACATAGCCACATAGTTCATACTTTTCGAGCAACAAGGACACGTTGCCTCTATAAAATCGTCTATGTATAGAGGTGCTCCAAGTATTCTACAAATATAGTCTCTTCCCATCGCATCAAAAGCTTGGTCATTTTCATCTTCATCACAAGGGACATCATATTTCTCCATCGTTATTAATTTCATATCATATTTCGGCAAAGGAACTGGTATCTTATCAATTAATTCATACTTCCAATCAAACATCTCACTTTGAGTAATGGTATGTATAGAACGTTCCATTATATTTATTTTGAAATTTTGTATATCTTCATATAAGGAACAATTTAAACAAGTAATTAACGGCAACTCTTTTAATTCTTCTGTCTTAAGTTCCTCTAATCTCGAATCATTCAAATCAAAGGTAAATATTTGATGCGCTTGTTCATTACATTGCGGACATATAGGACCTTCCCAAGTTGCTCCACCAAAATAATGGCTATATCCCTCTTCCCCGCGAATAACTCTAAATCCTAATTTATTCATGCATTTTCCTCCACTTTATAATACGGATAAAAGTTGCTATCCTCAGTTATACTCAATTATAAAATTTCTATTATCAGATATCTCTTCTACAAACTTTTGTTTCTTTTCTAACTTGTATTCTATGCAGAAATCTATTAAATGAGCAGTAGACCAAGTCACATTTCGAACTGGGTTTTTCCTAGTGTTTTCATTTATTTCTCCCATTATTTCCATATCAACAATAACCTTAAGAGTATAATCGTCAAATACCATTCCATTAAGCATCAATGCTGTCAAAATGTTAGCATTATCGATCTCCTCCTTAGTAGGTACTGTTTTCAAATGCAAATCGAATATAACACATAAAGGAAACACGTCTTCCATCAATTCAACAATTTGTCCGAAAAAATATGTTTCATTTGGTAAAGAGATAGAAAATACATCCCCAGCTTTCCATTTTTGTTTTTTAGGTCGTTTCCAAGATTCAATGAACTGTTTATACTCTCTTTTATTCTCAAATGTAAATTCTTCGTCTATAAGCTTATTCACCAAAATCGTAACTTGTAACATTGTCTTTCCATTTGTTGAATATATCTCTACACAATCGCTCTCTGAATCAAAACGGACTTTACCTTTTATTCCCGCTTCTTTAACTTGATTTCGTATAAAAACCATTGCATCATAATTTGTCTCTAAATCTAAAAGCCCAGCTAAATCCTCAAAAATGATATATTCTTTTGAACTAAAATCTGGTATAAACATACGTATTTTTCCGATTTGTAACGTATAATTTAATTCATTGAATAGTACTGATTCCATTTATTCTCTCCTATAACACTCTAACTGTTTTTCATTGAAACTATTTTCTTCTAATAATAAAATCCTCTCATTGATTCTACACATAAAGATTGTAAAAAATGCACCCAAAAATTCAGGTGCATTTTCATTCTCAATGTAGAAACTTCATGTTTTGCTGCTTCATTCTAATCCATAATACGTTCTTCCGCATAACAAACAAATACTTGCTTTTCCGAACGTAAAGATACTAAATAATACTCATCTTCAAAATGCCCTACTATATACCCCATTTCCCCCGCCAGTTCAATTGTTTCTTTATTGAAATATACTCTTGTCCGATCAAAATTTATATGTTTTATGATACTCTCTAACTCATTATCGTTTACTTCTTTTTCAGAGAAAAGGAACATGAGGCTCCCTTCCATACATACAGGAGAAATCACATCGAAAATATCAGTTGCAGGGTCATACTGGTTTATTAAAATTGTGCTCTTCACAATCGACTTCTTCCAGTTTAACTCTTTTAATTCTTTTTCCCAAATGTAATTTTGCACCTTTGTTAATTCCTCTTGAACCCCTTCACAATTCACTAAAATATATAAATGAAATTTCGACATCATTGTTTTCATAAATTGTTCCATGCTTGTATCAACATCAACTATATATCTATTAATTATTGATAACAAATTTAAGATTTTATCATTTTCAAAATTATCATGTTCATCTAACACTAGAAAATAGTCGTTCTTTTCTGTTGCAGGTTTGTGTATTTCGATGTATGTGTCCATGTTTTCTCCTTAAAAACAATTTTTATTTACGACTAAATTACCCTGGCATATATAAAGAGAGAAGAGCTTATATTCACTCTTCTCTCTAATATCTTTATCCATCCTTACTCTTTTTCTATATTTCTAAATTGTTACTAGCAATTGTTAATAATGCACCATCATATTGAATAAATGCACACGCCGATGAGGGGACTAATGTAATTTTCGGAACAAAACAATTCCCCATTACATACTCTATAATCTTATTTTGATTTAATTTTTTTAATTTAGTATCAACCTTTTCTCCCAAACAAATTATAGCTAACGTGTTTTCTATACTTACACTATAAAATAATTTGATAATATAAAGTACTTCTTTCTTTTGTATAGATTCAAAAACAAAGAAAACATTATCCCTGCCAAAGTCTAGCATCTTATAAAAAATATTTTTAGAATCGACTTCCTTTTTAAAATGTAATATTTCTGATTTACTTACATGTATAATGAATTGACGAATCCTCTGTTGAAAAAGCAAATTCAAATTATCAATATTAAAATCATCATTATTATGTAAATCCGTTTCATATATATCAGTAAAATCATTCACCCGATATATATTACTATCTTCTATACACTGAACTTTTTTGAATTCAAAGTTCATTTTAGTCCTCCTTATTCAGTTCTAAGCTATAAAGCGCAAAGTATTATTCAAGAGAATCTCCAAATATATCAATCCATTCCTCTAAAACTCTACCAAAATCATTAATATTATCCTGTTCATCAAAGCCTTTTTCAATTAACTCATCTGCCAAAATGTCTCTCAACTCATGGATGATTTCAATTTCTAACATACGAAAGTCTTTACAATCTACAATCCATAATAGTTCAGGTGCCTTTCTCCTTACTATCTGCTGCAATAATTCTTTTGTATCCTGCTTAAAATTATACAAGTTGACTTTTCCTTTCTATAAACAACGGCGAACTCCTCAAAGAGATTCCTCTTTTCATCTTATAATACGTTTCAACAATTACTAGCTATATTTTAAAATATTATGAACCTGTAATATTTAGAGGGATAGTTATAAAAAAGCATTGTGATTACTACCACAATGCTTTTTTATAACTGCAAATTTATTTTATAATATCAAATTCAATTATGCCTGTGGACTTAAACCTCTCAATTATATGTTTCTCTTTATTATCTATACAACAAAAAAACACATGAACAGGGGTTGGAAAAGTTATTAACTCCCCATATTCCCTACCTTCTGCCCACTCCATACACGTATCAGACAATATATTTATTAACACTTCAAAATTCTCATTGTCATTCACCAACAATTTATCTGTTTTACTAATCAAAATTACATATTGCTCAGATGTTAACCAACTTAAATCGTTTATACACTCATCAAAAGCATTCCAGTTACCACCGAAATAATCTGGGAAATTCATTTTCTTTGAGAATTCGCTAAATAACCCATTCATATCCATACATTTACTACCATCAATAGATATTAATTGGATATTCTCTTCTATTCTTAAATGTTTAGAATGATTAAATTCATTTATAAATAGTAAATGTATAAATGGAGGAGTTAACGATTTTATTTTATTATCAATTCGCATGATCTTATCATCCTTTTTACGTGGTAATTGAACAAAAGTTTTATAATGATTTTTTGTATAATATGCTTTTCAATTTTGACCAATTACAATCCTTTGCTAGACATACGCACCTGTAAAGTATACATATTGCCGAGGTCCATTTCCACTAATAACGGATTAATATTATCCTCTACACTATCCTATCAATAATTGACACATAAAAAAGCACACAATCCATTCACAAAAGTGAACGTTGTGCGCCTTCATTTCTCAGTCTATTTCATTTATTTCTTCAACTTATCCGCCTTCGCAATAAATTGTGCTGCTTCCGCACGACTTACCGCTTTATTTGGAGCCCAGCCATTATCTGTTCCAATTGAAATCTTTTCTTGGATTAAAATATTGGCATACTTCGCACCCCAATGATTGTTTAAGTCAGCAAATTCTTTCGGTAGTTTTATATTTTCATTTCTTTCTAATTTATATGCATTTACTAACATAGAAGCCATTGATGCACGGTTAATTAACCCGCCCGGATTAAAGTTTCCCTTCTCATCACCTTTTACAATACCTGCTTTTTCAACAGCAGCAATATACGGCGTTGCCCAGTGATTTTGTGCATCAGGGAATGATGGCTTTGCATCTTTCTTAATTTCTAATCCTAAAACAGTTGCTACTATTTTTGCAGCGGAACTACGATCAATATTTTCAGCTGGTGCAAATGTACCATCTGGCTTACCGTGTACTGCTTCTTTATCTACTAAATATTGAACTGATTCTTGTGCCCATGCTGGTACGTCAGAGAATTTAGGCTTCTGTTCAATTGCACTCGCATCGATTTCAAACTGTACTTGATATGTATGATCATATTTAATTGCTGGAATTAATATATGCATTTGCATATTATATTTTTTCGAAAACTCATCAATTTCAAATTGAACAACTTTCGTACCGTTATTTGCTTTATCTTCGGAAATTACTTTTACATCATGGAATGTCCCTAATTTTTTCGGATCTTCTACTCTAAGATACTGGAAATAGCTACTATCTTGAACTGTTAACGTAACGATTTTTTTATCACCTTGAATCGTTACTTTTGCATTCTTTAAATATGTAGACGCAACAGATGTATCATTCGTTTGATCTTTATAAGTCTTTAAAATAACGTCATACGTGCCATCTGCTAATTTGCTAGCTGCTTTCATTTCTACTACCGCTTCTGCTTTCGCAATCGGTGCCATCATACCGCTAAATGGAACTACTAACGTTGCTGCTATAACAAATGCATTCATATATTTTTTCTTAATCATTATCAATATGACATCTCCCTTTATATAAATATACTTAACACAACTATCATATTGATAATGATTATCAATGTCAAATAAAAATAATACTATTATTTCCTACATAAGTACGCTTTCCGCTCATTTTTAAAAAGTAAATAATGCGCTGTATGAACTTTCCGTTCTAAATAATCGATAGAATACGAGCTTGATGGATCAACTAAATCACCTATCGCTCCTGAAAGGTGATCAATGACTTGCTGCAAAACCTCTAAGTTTTTCTTCTCACTTTCAGCATTCATTTCATCCATAATGTCACAAATAAGATACTGCACTCGCCGTAAACGTAATTCCTTCTGTTCCACTTATATCTCCTCCTTATTAGTCATATTACGGTTTAAATATATGGCACCATAGCTTAACCAATGCTAAAAAATAGAAAGGCAACCATCTTCATAAAGATGGTTGCCCCTAGATTTAAACTTGCATCGCTTTTTCTCTCAAAGCTCTTCTCAGCAACTTGCCTGTCGTATTCTTCGGCAGTTCTGTTAAAAATTCAATACTCTTTGGTACTTTATATTTTGCTAAATGTAATGTGCAGTAATGCATCAGTTCTTCTTCTGTTACGTTCGTTTGTTTCAGAACGACGTACGCTCGCACTGCTTCTCCTAAGTTTTCATCAGGAACACCGATTACGACAACTTCCGCCACTGATTCGTGCATGTACAATACTTCCTCTACTTCACGAGGATATACGTTATAGCCGCCAACTAAGACGATATCCTTTTTGCGATCAACGATATAGAAGTAACCTTCTTCATCCATTTTTGCTAAGTCACCTGTATACAACCAGCCGTCCTTTAATGTCGCAGCTGTATCTTCTGGTGCGTTATAATATCCTTTCATAACGTTAGGCCCGCGAACAATTAATTCGCCGACTGCTCCGACAGGTACTTCTTCCCCAAGTTCATTTACAATTTTATTTTCTACATGCCAAATATTTGTACCGATTGACCCTGGCTTACGCGGACGATCTAGTGGATTAAAACAAGTAACTGGTGATGCTTCTGATAAACCATATCCTTCTGAAACGATAACGTCAAAACGTTGTTCAAAGTTTTGCAGAAGAGCAACAGGCATTGAAGCACCACCTGAAATACAAAGGCGAAGCGTCTTCACATCTTCTGCGCTTGCTTCTTCGAATAAATATAAATAATTATACATTGTCGGTACACCGGCAAAAATCGTCGGTTCGTACGTGCGGCAAATACGGAATACTTCTTTCGGGCTAAATTTCGGTAACATTAAAATCGTTGCCCCGTTCACAATCGGTGCATTGACCGCCACTGTTAAACAGAATACGTGGAACATTGGCAGTGCCGCAACGACGCGATCATCAGCCGTATATTGTAAATACGATGCCACATCGCTCGCATTACTATATAAATTTTTATGCGTTAACATAGCGCCTTTCGGTTTTCCAGTTGTGCCCGAAGTGTATAGAATAACCGCTACATCTTCTTCATCTAGTTCTGGGCCTTCGTAAGTTACATCTCCAGCCCCTATCATTGTAGTAAACGTTTTCATTTTTTCGGTTTCTGTATGGTTAAAATCTGATGAGGTTTCGCATATGATGATGTTTTCAAGTGAAGGAAGTCTTGTTGTAAGAGATTGTATAACAGGTAGAAGGACGTCGAGTACGATAATTGTTTTTACATCTCCATTTTGTAAAATGTAATGCATTTCGTCTGCTGTATAAATTGGATTAACTGGAATAACAGTTGCTCCCGCTTTCATTGTTCCGTATAAACCGACCAAAAAATGTGGTGAATTTCCAACAACTAATGCAACATTGTCCCCTTTTCCAATGCCCATTTCTGCTAAATTGCTAGAAAACCTTGTGACCATTTTGTTTAATTGGTCATATGAGACCGACTGATCCATAAATATATAAGCCGGTTTATCCCCCTTCTTTTTCGCCGTTTCAGCCAAAGATTGAACGAGATTCACACAAACCCCACCTTTATAAAATTTAGAATATTTAAAAATTCTAAATTAATTATATTAAAAGAAAATTAAAGTGGCAAGTGTTATTCCATTAACTGCATATAAACAGATCACCTCCTCTTCATTTACTTTGGAAGGATAAGGGAATTTTATTTGCAAGTAATTTATGAAACTAAACCAAAAATCATTTTAGGATAATATGCACTCATCTTTTCTCTAAGTTTAGTAAGTTCCTCTTTATTTAACGTCGTATGCTCTCCAAACAAGTTAATCGCGTCCGCTCCATCTTCATGAAAATACACCGTAACATATAGTGCCGGTAACCCTGCATTGTCTTCATCTATTGAAAAGACGACATCTGGTGTCTTATTAACAGTGCTGAATGTTTCATTTCTTTTCCACTTCTTATTTTGAAACATGTCTTGTATTTCCTGTATCTTTCGTCTGTTATCTGTATGCGTAAAATATATAACATTATCTTTCGCTGGTTTTCCAATCGATAAAAGTATGCGACTTGAGGACGTTTCATCGTTACAAGCTGCTATTCCAATAACGAAGCTGAGCAATAATACAACGTACATTACTCTTTTCATTTCGATCCGCCTCCTTTTGAATATGTATATTCTTTTATAAGAGGCAGATGTCCTGTGATTTTATCGTATATAAAATTATATCGGCGATTTTTCAGATATATCAGCGCAACTCGAAATATATCGGCGATTTTCCAAATATATCGACCGCAACTCGAAATATATCAGCGATTTTTAAAATATATCGACTTACCGACAAAACGTGACAATCTACGCAAAAAGAAAGAGGCTGCCAGTTACGGTAGCCTCCCTTATTTTTAGAAGAACAAATGTAAGAAATCTTCTGTTGTAATATTACCGAAGTAACGTGCGATATCTACGCCTTCTAAAGCTGCAGTGAATGCATCTTTATCAAATTGTACGCCTGTTAGACGTTCTTCAATATCATGCACATCTAGTGAACCGAAGAAGTCACCGTAAATTTTACATTCTGTTACTGTTCCTTTTTTCACTTCAAGACGAACGTCAACTTGTCCAACTGGGAAGCGGTGTGAATGTTGTAAGTTGAACTTCGGAGATTTTCCATAGTTCCAGTCCCAATTGCGGTAGCGCTCTTCAGAAAGTTTGTGGATTTCTTTCCAATCCTCTTCTGTTAATTCATACGTTGGGATTTCTGTTTCTCCTTCAAAAATTGTTTCTAGAAGAAGTTGTCTAAACTCTTCTGTCGTCATTTCTTCGTTTAGGAACTCTGTAATGTTCGCAACGCGGCTACGGATTGATTTAATTCCTTTGGATTGGATCTTATCCATTTTTACTTTCAGTGCTGATACGACGTGATCGATTTCAGAGTCAAATAGTAACGTACCGTGACTGAACATACGACCTTTCGTTGAGAACTGCGCGTTACCTGAAATTTTTCTGCCTTCAGCTAAAATGTCGTTACGACCACTTAGTTCTGCATTTACGCCTAATTTACCAAGCGCTTTCGTTACAGGCTCTGTGAATTTTTTGAAGTTGCTGAAACTGTCTCCATCATCTTTCGTAATAAAACTGAAGTTTAAGTTTCCTAAATCATGATATACTGCGCCTCCGCCTGATAGACGACGAACGACATGAATACCTTTTTCTTTTACGTAATCTGCATTAATTTCTTCTACTGTGTTTTGGTTTTTACCAATGATAATCGAAGGTTCATTAATGTAGAAAAGTAAATATGTTTCGTTAATATCTAAATTCTTCACACAATATTCTTCAATCGCTAAGTTTATTCTAGGATCTGTAATCCCTTTATTATCAATAAATAACATCGTATCACCTCATGAGTTCCATACGTAGCCACTATGCGCTAGCGTAATATGGCCACTGAAAATTTGTTTTGCTTCTGTTACTAAATCAGCTGGATTGCCTGTATGCGGTAAGTGCGTTAATAAAAGTTCTTTTACATTCGCATCTTTCGCAATACTTGCTACTTCTGTACTATTCATATGCCCTGCTTTTGCAGCCTCTTGATGTGCATACATATTACACTCACAAATGAAAAGATCAGCATCTTTTGTGAATGGAATAAATTCAGGAATATAACTGGAATCTGCGCTATATACTACAGCGTCATTACCTGCTGTAATACGCATCGCAAAGCATGTAACAGGATGAACAGTTTTTAAGAATGAGATCGAGAACGGTCCAACTTGAAGTGTTTCTTCTGGATTGTACGCGATTCCTTTCGTATGCGGTTCATGCGTTAAAGAATGGAATCCACTCTCATCAAACGTATGACCGTATATTGGTAGTTCCGGTAGTTGTCCCTTTGTCGCACTCGTAATTAATCTCGCATATTGCAATACCCCAATGTCTGCAACATGATCGTGATGATAGTGCGAAAGTACAACTGCATCTATATCAGATGGTGTTATATATTTTTGAAGCTGTGCTAATACACCACTACCACAGTCTACAAGTAAACGAAAACCATCGTGTTCAAACAAATACCCCGACGTTGCTTCTCCCGCTTCTGGAAAGCCGCCCCAAAAGCCGACAACAGTCATTTTCATATGTATCCATCCTTTCTAAAACCGAGTAGAAATGCATGTTTCACTTACATTCTACATTGTTAACTATAATCCATTTCCTAAACTTTTTCATTAATTTTCAATTTTGTTATAAAACAGTTGTTGACTTTTGTTTTTTGTACTAATACAATGATAGTAAGAAATGGAAATGGAGGGATTGACATGATCGATCAACCAATGGAGTTTTTCAGAAATTTACCGACGAAAACTTGTGCGCACTGTGGGAAAGAAATTGATGAGCAACACGAAGCATACCATAACAAATGTGATGACTGCGTTCACGAAGAATAGTAGTTTGTGAACAGAAAAAAACCTAGCAGACATAGTCTACTAGGCTAATAACATCGTATCCTTCATCGTTGAACCTTTCACCAAGAGCTCCAGTTCAAACTCATACAATTCTTTTTTTCGATAATTTTTCGTATGGATTTTATCCATCATCAGGTCGACAACTTTTCGGGCCATCTCATCGATTGGCTGTTCAATTGTCGTAATACCTGGCTCTGTAATCTGTGATAAAATTTGATTATCAAAACCGATAACAGCGAGATCATCTGGAATGGTCCAGTCATGGCGTTTCGCCTCTGAAATAATTCCAGCTGCTACCTCATCGCCTCCTGCCAAAATCGCGGTAGGATTTTTTTTGTCCTTTAATACTTCATGGAATATTCGTTTTCCATCTTCCCAAGAGAAAGCGTTTTCAAGAAAATCAATCGCTTCTACTTGGCGGCTCTTCTCCGTTATTGCACGTAAAAAGCCCATTTTTCGCTGTTGGCTAACCACTTTGGTTTCGTTACCACGGCAAAAAATAAGATTACGATATCCTTGTTCTAACACATGCTTAGCAGCTATGTATGCTCCTTGCGCATGATCAAACTTCACTGTTGGAATATTTGCTTCCTCAATATATTCATTACATAACACGATTGGACCGTGTTGTAAGTATGGCTCTACATCTTCCCACGGATTTTCTAGTGAACATAGAATAATCCCATCTACTTGTTTCGTAGATAATAATTGTAAATACTCCATCTCTTTTTCCGGTAAATATCTTGTTTGACAAATAATCAGTTTATATTTATGTTCAGAAGCAGCAATCTCGATTGCTTCAATAAATCTACTGAAGAAAGGATTTGTAATCCTTGGAACTAGCACCGCAATTGTTTCCGTTTTTTGTTTACGAAGCCTTCTCGCCGCAGAATTAGGAACGAAGCCTAAATGCTTCATTGCTAATTGAACCCTTTTTTTCTTCTCATCTGAAACATATGGATGATTATTAATCACCCTAGAAACCGTTGTCCTTGATAACCCCGCTAATTTCGCCACGTCCTCTATAGTCGACACGAAATTCTCCCCCTTTGCATGAAAACGTTTTCTTAAATTGATTATATAGTATATTATTGGAAACTGCAATACGGCTTCTTATGATTTTACTATATTAATATTATACATAGGGAAAAGTATGTTAATGGGAGGGGATTTTATATTACTTTTAGAAGTTTACAGGAGGCATATTTATTAAAGATAAAAGGAGATATTTCATGAATCGGACCGATCGTTTATTAGCTATATTAATTGAATTACAAAGAAGACAAACTGTTACAGCACAAAGCTTAGCGGAAAAATTTGAGACAAGTATAAGAACGATTTATCGAGATATGGATGCACTTAACGAATCGGGTGTTCCTATTTATTCAATGCCTGGTCACGGTTATTCATTAATGGATGGTTATTTCTTGCCCCCCATTCAGCTTACGCCTGAAGAGGCTGTTACTCTTTTACTAGGCGGTGATTATATCGAGAAAACTTTCACTTCTTCTTTTTCTGTACATGCACGATCAGCAAAAGAGAAACTTGAAATTGTTCTCCCTGCTGATCAACAAAAGAAAGCCCAGGAATTACGAGAAACTTTTCGTTTCCTTTCTCCTATATTTTCACATCAGCAATCTGAACAAGAAAAACTAGAAAATCAACTTCTTCTATTGCAAGAATCTATTCAAAAAGAACAAGCTATCTCTTTTTCTTATCGGAAACCGAGAGAAACTACAAAAATAAAGCGGACCGTTCATCCTTATGGCTTAGTCAATATTTCAGGAATTTGGTACATCGTTGCCCACTGTTTACTTCGAAAACAAATACGCAATTTTCGTTTAGATCGAATGGATACATTACAGCAAGAACAAGAATTCTTTACAAAGCCGAAAGATTTTTCTTTACAAAACTATAAACCTGAAAGCAATCGGACTGTTACGGTTCATTTATTGTTTCCATCTCATATTGCACATAAGATTATTGAGTCCCGCTACTTTTTTATAGATTCATACGAGCATAGAGATAACAGTTTTCACGTTTTTTTGAAATCAAGAAACATAGACGAAGTATTTCAATGGGTATTTAGCTGGGGGAGCCAAGTGCAAGTACTTGAGCCAAAAATTCTTTCTGAGAAAATCCGTGATGAAGCAAAAAAAATGTTAAAACTTTAATTTCACTACTGACATAATGTTGTCAGTAGCCATCCTTTATATTAGGTATTAGCAAATACATTTTTATAAAAAGGGGTTAACAATATGAAGAAATTTGAGGAATTAGCAACGTATTACATAGAGGAATTAGAAAGGTACTCTATAGAACAATTTAGGACGAAGCCGTCTAGCGAAGAATGGTCCCTCGGTCAAATGTATAGTCATTTAATTGCCTCTACATATATGCAGTTAGATGCAATTGCGAAATGTAAAACTGAAACACCATCAGCAACTAACAAGAAAACGGACATGGGTGAAAAAGTATATAAACTTGGTGCTTTCCCGGATATACAAATCAAAGTACCAAATCATCCTGGATATACACCTGAAAATCCCTCTAATAAAGAAGACATACAGAAACAGCTTCTAGAATTAATTACAATTGTTAAAGACATTGAGCCAACACTTTCTTCTATCCCAAGTGATTGTAAAGTCGAACATCCTGGGCTTGGTTACTTACATGCAGCAGAATGGTTTCAACTTATTTCTATGCATTTTGCACATCATCTTCGTCAGAAAGAGCGATTAGAGAACGCAATTTCATAATTTCTCATAAAGGGAAAATGGAATCCTCCCACCAATATAGTGGGAGGAAGAATAAAATGTTTTAAAGATGGCTCAGATATTTACCTGGCCATCTTTTTAATCATGACTATTAAAATGGAACTATACAAAGTAAACTACTACTTTGTAAGAACCCTCGTTGAAAAACTGAATTGAGACAATTATATACATTACTGAAAGTGAAAGTTCAAATAAAGTACTATTTTTATTTCTCAACAAAAAAACGTAGGGAATATAACAAATTACGAATATCACGTATTATAACAAATGGTACGACTAAAGAATAATTTTTATAAAGCCCGCCATAATCATTCCCTCCTTTTATTCCTTAGACAAATATTCACACAAACTGTATTATACATTTCCATATAATTTATCTACACTTAAAAACATAATAACCTTATTTTTCAAACCTATTACAAGCCAAACTTTCTCAACAATTAATTACTAAAATACGATTTACAGCTATAAAACTATCACTTATCATTAAGGATAATTTTACCATTTAAATAAAATACAGGTAAAATTCCCAGAAAAAAAATAAATTGCACAAAGGGGATGGATTATGAAAAAGCTACATGCATTAACATTAACAATGGGGTTACTAGCTTCTACTGTGATTGTACCTACTGCTTCTCTGGCAAAAAGTGATGATTTACCTTACTTAAATGAAATCAAAAAAATGCAGCCCGATGTAAGTACACAAGAGCTAATATCTAGTATTAATGAATTAGCAAACAACACTGGGAATACAAAAGAAGCTGTTTCTGAACAGATTTATAAAGAGCTAAAAGCAGATGAAGAACAAGGCAAAAAAGAAGCAAGTAAAAAAATGAATACTTTAGGAGCTAGTGGTGGTACAGTTTCAGTTGGGAACAGCAATATGGGGGATTTCTTCTATACTGGTTCATACACTGCATACTTAAATCATGGACATGTTGGTATGTATTATAGTTCAAATACAATTGTAGAATCTGTACCAGGTGATGGCGTTCGTACAATTAGTACTACATCCCGTAAAGTAGATAAAGGAGATGCGGTAGTAAAATCCGTAAATACATCTTGGCAAAACAAAAATGATGCGGCATGGTGGGCAAAAGATCGTGTAGGTAAAGATTCATATTCTTATAATTTTGCTACAAATAGAAGTACAACACATTATGGGGCTAAAAACTGTTCTAAACTAATTTGGTCTGCTTATCAACTTCATGGCGGACTAGATTTAGATAAAGATGGCGGTGCTGGTGTATATCCACGGGATGTTCGTGACGCAAAACAAACCTCAACAATTCGTAATATTTAATACTGAAGAAAAAGTGCAACAACTATATTTGTTGCACTTCTTCTTATAAAAGGAGCTCATAACAGTGAAAAAAATAATCGTTCTTATTCTAAGCATAATTTTAATTGTAGCACTCATCTACTTTTTCTTCTTTAAAAACAATAATGTAAATTCAATATCTGAAGAAGATATTGAGAAAAAAGATTTTTTGAAAGATAAACAAGCTGTTATATATCTCTCTTCGACTGCCGATCAAGATATGGATGGCAACGGGATTAGTTATGCGATATTCATCGATAAAAATGCAAAAGCACATGGATATAAAATGAATGGTTTAGAACTCGGAGGAATAGGTGTATCTGATAACAAAAAAGAAATCGTACTAGAAAGTAAAGATAATATTAAATTTATTGGAGATGATTTTAAAAATTTTAAAATGAAATACCAACATACAGGAGATCAAAGGATATATTTAAAAAAACAAGACTTATTTGTTAACATTTACAATTCAGGTAGTAACTCATCTACTGGAAATTATGATTCGAATGTAATTTTTGGTAATCAAAAACAGATTCATAAAGGAAATATTCCTCATTATCTTATTAGCTCTGGCGTCAATACAGATGAAGTCTTAGTCTTAACTCAAGATATAGATAAAAATGAGCATAGTTTAAAAAAATTACTATTTAATGATTCAACTATGCACCTTGAAGATGTTACAACAATTAATCTTAATAAAAACATGTCGTATTCTAGTTACTCATCTATTTTAAGTGACTCAAATTTTTATTATACGATTTTAATTGAGAACGATAACTCCATTAAAGGCAAAGTATATTTATTACGCATTGATAAAAAATCATTAAAACAAGATTTAATTTTACTTTCTTCCGAGGAGAATTCCACAGCTTCCATACCATTTACAAAGAATAATTCCGCTTATCTACATAACAATGAATTATTTTTTATAAATGGACTAGGTGAGGTCATAACTTTTAATACCGAAACAAATGCAGTCAATCCTAAATTCAAAATTGATTACCATGTAACGGATGGCGTTAGATATAATGAACAAACATATTTTGAAAACGATCAATTATATGTATTACGTTATAATGAAAAGCAAGAACATAAATATTCTATAGAAACATACTCTCTAACAACCGGTAAAAAAATTAAAACTACTAAAATTAAAGATATGGATCAAATTATTACATCTGTTAAAGGTGGTAAATCCATTTACGCCTACGATTTTAAAATTTTACATCCGAATAAATAATAAAAAGCTCTGTTTTCCATAACAGAGCTTTTTATTTTAACTCCTCCCACTTCGTCCACATTTCTCTCCCATTTATACGGTACATATTATCCTCTCTGTCCATAAACCCCTGCACAATAAACTCGCGTCTAATCGTACAAAAATCGTCATGATATTGTTTGATGAATGCATTGATTTCTTTTTCCGTATACTGATTCTCCGCATTTAACTTGCTAATTAAATACTCTAACAATACTAACTTTTTCTTCTTTTGACCTGGAATTGATTTTAGGCGGTCCTCTTTATCAAAAAAGTTACGAATAGTTGTATCTCTGAATTTGATTTCATTTTCGGTCATTTTGTTATCCTCCATCGGTTTTTATGTAATAAAACTCTTTATTTTTCTTTACCGTTTTTCTTCATTCTTTTACTTACAACATCCATAAAGTAATACCCGCTAATAAGCACATAGTAAACTACAAGTATTCCTAGTGCATCTTTCATATTTATATATTTTTCTTTATGAAACAAGATAGGTGAAAGGGCGTAAACAAGAAAGATGATTAGCGGATTTAAGATAAAATAATAAGTAAGCTTTCCTTTCATCATATCAGCTCCTCTATTCTAGTTTTCTCTTTAAATTGTTGTAATTCCTTTTCTTTCGTTTCTATAGTTTTTAGACAGATTCATATCCGAACTACAAAAAAGATGCCCTGCATTACAATAAAAAAGCACCAAAAAGGTGCTTTTTTCTACGCTTCAACCGATTGATTTTCAGCAATATTTTTAAACTGTCGTTTGTGCATCCAAGTTAATGAAGCAATTGTTCCAAGTGATAACACAACGATAAAGATCATGAGTATTCCTATGTTTTGCCACATGAAGTTAAAGTCTCCGCTTGATACGACTGCTTTCAGCCCTGATACAGAGTATGTCATCGGTAGCCAAGCATTGAATGGTTGTAAAAACTTCGGAATCAATTCTAGTGGGAATGTTCCAGCACTTGTTGTAAGCTGAATAATTAATGTGATGATGGCGATGAAACGCCCTGCATCACCGAATGCTGTTACTAAACATTGAATTAATGCGATAAACGCTAAACTTGTAACGATGCTAAAGAGTATGAAATAAGGAATACTTTGTACTTCTACACCTAATCCAAACAGTAATATAACATCAGCTACTACTGCTTGAATAATACCGACTGATAGTAATACGCCGAACTTACTAATAAACCAACTAAATCCTGATTTCGGAACACCAACTGTGTCACGTAATGGATATACGATAGATAATAGTAATGCCCCAACGAATAAACCGAGTGATAAGAAATACGGTGTGAATCCAGTTCCGTAGTTTGGAACTTCCGCCATTTTCTCCGTCTTCACTTTTACAGGACTTGCAAACATATCATACGTTTTATCCGTTCCTTTTACTTCACCAGTTTTCTCTGCCCCTTCGCCAAGTTTCTCAGCAAGTTCACCTGAACCGTCGTTTACTTTTACAAGGCCATCCGTTACTTTCCCGGAACCGTCTGCTAGTTTATTAACGCCGTCGATTAGCTGGGTTGAGCCGGTTGACATTTTATTTAGACCACCATTTAGCGTACCTATGCCAGTTGTTACTTGACCAGAGCCATCTGCTAGTTGATTTACACCACCTGCCATTTGGTTTGCTCCTACAGATAATGTACCTAAACCGCCTGTTACTTGGCTTGAGCCATCTGCTAGTTGATTTACACCACCTGCCATTTGGTTTGCTCCTGTAGATAATTCACCTAAACCGCCTGTCACTTGACCAGAGCCATCTACTAATTGAGTTACACCACCTGTCATTTGGTTTGCTCCTACAGATAATTTCCCTAATCCTATTGTCACTTTTCCAGATCCACTTTGTAATTGAGTTGCGCCATCAATTAATTGAACTGATCCCTCTTTTAATTTATCAGCACCTCTTTTTGTATCTCCTAACCCTTCACCAAAATCCTGAAACGTACTAACAAATTTCGCTTGTTCATTCGTTAGTTTCTCAATACCCTCCGTTAAAGCTTTCACCCGTTTTGGATTTGGTAATTCGCTTTGTACTCCACTTGTCGTTTGTTGTATTTC
Organism: Bacillus sp. FSL W8-0519; assembly: GCF_038005585.1. NCBI lineage: Bacteria > Bacillati > Bacillota > Bacilli > Caryophanales > Bacillaceae > Bacillus > Bacillus sp. FSL W8-0519. The sequence goes on along the minus strand of NZ_JBBOTL010000001.1, from coordinate 1,148,134 downwards.
ACCTTTTAATTGTTTTACTTCTGCATTTAATTTATTTGTTCCACCTGCAACTCCAACAGCTTTTTGTTGCACTGTCGCTGTACTTTTTGCCGCACTTGTTATAAAGGGTTGCAACTGATCTTGATATTCTTTTGGTAAACTCTCGATTTGCTTTTGCAAATTTGCTACATCTTGCGCTGCAGTTTGTGCATCCTCTGCTGTTGATTGCGTGAATTCATTTAACTGATTTACTTTTTCTCCAGCCTCATTTATTTTCTCATTTACCTTATTTAATGTAGAAGGAGCTTTTGACTGCATTTCCTCTAAACCTGCAATAGAGTTTTGTACGTTACTATTTAACTCCTGCAATCCCTTTTGAATCCCTTGAGACCATTTCTCTAATTGGCTTTGTCCCTCAACAACTTTTCCCATACCATTTGATAGATCGGTTGTTCCTGCTTTTAATTCGCCAGATTTACTTACCAATTTGTTCAAACCACCAGTCACTTGCTCAGATCCATCACGTAATTCGTCAATTCCTTTTTTCATTTCATCCGTTTTTCCATTTAACGTATTCAAACCTGCTGTTACTTTCTGAGATCCATCTTGTAATTTCTCTATACCTACCTGCATTTCACCCGTTTTGCTATTTAACGTATTCAAACCTACTGTTACTTTCTGAGATCCATCTTGTAATTTCCCTATACCTACCTGCATCTCACCCGTTTTGCTATTTAACGTATTTAAACCTGCTGTCACTTTTCCGGATCCATCTTGTAACTTATTAGATCCATCTGCTAATTTCTGAACTCCATCCTTCATCTCCCCAGACTTCCCTTGAAGTGTATGAAGTCCATCCGTCACTTTACTTGAACCATCATGCAGCTCATTTGATCCGTCATGTAGTTTACTTGCACCTTCCGCCCCATCTGCTAATCCTTTTGAGACGTCTTGAATGGAATCAAACATTTTCTCTGCATATGTTTTCGTTAACGTACTTGCTACTTCACCTTTAATTTTTTCAATGGCTGTTCCGCCAATTTGTGAAGATAAGAAGTTTAAGCTTTCGTTTGGAATATATTCTAAGTTTAATGGTTTCGGTTCATCTTTTAATAATGTTGTAGCGTTACTTGAGAAGTCATCTGGAATGCGTACTAACATGTAATACTTTCTGCCTTCCATTCCTTTTTTCGCTTCTTTTTCACTTACAAATTCCCATTTAAAACTGGTATTATCTTTTAAATTATCAACAAGCCCTTTTCCGACCTCAATTGGTTTTCCGTCAAATACTGCACCTTTATCTAAATTGACTACCGCAACTGGTAAATCATCTAACTGTTTATACGGATCCCAAAAGGCCCATAAAAACATACCTGCATATAAAATTGGTACGAATAGAACCGCGATAATTGGAATTAATATTTTTTTACTTTTTATAATTTGTGTGAACTCTTTACGAAGTAACTGATTTCCTTTCATCATTTCTCCCCCTTTTCAAAATGACCATATTGTTCAATTGGTCACTTTTACCCAAACAAAAAGGCTATACTGATTCATACATATGCCTTATCCCCGAATTTATACTATGCAACTGTTCCTTACTATGAAGTGAATATTTCTATTATCCCTCCTAAATTAAATATATGACCACCTTGTTCAATCGGTCACTTTTTTATAATAATAAAAGGATTATCTTAGTTTGACAATCCTTTTAATAAATAAAATTCAAATAATTCTGCAATTTTCTCTTTTTCTAGCGGTTCATGATTTTTTTCCCAATCAAAAATAAGCGATACATATAAGCGAAGCATAATAAATGCTGTAATTTCTGGATCACATTTGCTAATTTCACCTTTATCAATCGCAATCTTTAAATAGGATTGAATGACAGAAACGATTTCCACATCTACTTGTTGCATCACTTCTTGTACTTCTTTCGTTCCCATATCGCGCTCTTCTTGAATTAACTTAATCATGAGCTGATGTTCTTTTCTGAATTCTAATATGCTATATAATGCTCTATGTACATTTTCAAAAAATGAAACATCTGAACGAATTGCATTTTCTGCAACTTGCTTCATTTCTGTAATTAAATTAGAAATAATCTCGCCAAATAGCTCTTCTTTATTTTTGAAAAAAGTATAAATCGTCCCTTTTCCTACATTCGCTAACTTCGCTACTTGATCCATCGTTGTTGCTTTATAACCGAATGCTGAAAAAGACTTTGTTGCAGCCTCAATAATAGAACGTTTTCGATCTATCGCCACATCGTCACCTCCAAAAATGACCAATTGGATAATATAGTCAATTAGTACATCTTTGATATTACCACACGCTTACATTCTATACAAGTTCTCTTTTTTATTATTTCCAGTATAAAAAATTCCAGTCAAATTGTATCATACTGTCCATAGTTTATCAGAAGAAAAGAGAAAAGGAAAAGGTGTTCTTGAGATATACAGCTAAACCTTACTTCCCAACAACAAATTTCTCTTTTTTTAAATAATCAAATAAAAAAACAAGAAAATCTTTACATTTAATAGTAATATAGAAAATAGACAAGTTTATCCGACTTTAACGGGCAGTAAGACCCTACCTCAAAATTCAGCGAAAGCAAAGAATTTAGGTGGGGATCGAGCTGTCCATAAAAGTCCGATTGGTGAAGACTAATAATCAGTGGGGGATGAAGCCCCCACTGATTAAAGTTTCACTTTATCAAAACAGTGGAGGCTTTTTCAGTCATGATGCGTGCACTTCGTTTAAATATAAAGCAAGCTTTTTGTAATCGTGTTTCTTTAATTATTATGTTTAGTGGATTCATTCTTATTTGTATTTATCATTATTATTATGTCATTCGTTATTTAGGGGACGCTGCAAGCGGACCTATATCAACAGATATAAAATGGATTGGATTTCGTGACAATGAAATGGATGTTTATTTATTATTAATGCCAATTATTGCGAGCCTTCCCTTTAGTACAAGTTACAACTCGGATAAATCTGATGGCTTTAAACAGTTTGTAAGTAAAGGAATTAATTTATTTTCTTATTCAATAACGAAATATATTGTTACATTCTTTTGCGGCGGACTTCTTTATACGCTTCCATTTATCTTATCTTTATTATTTTGCAAATTAACCATTCCAGACGGAGAAACGCCGGCTGGTTCAGGCATCATAAATGTTAATGGGATGTTTGCAAACTTATATGAGGCTTCTCCCATTATTTACATTACTGTATATATTGGAATTAACTTTTTATTTGCAGGTTTAATGGCTCTTTTAGGACTTGCTGCATCTGCATGGTCACAAAAAGATTATATGTCGCTTCTATTTCCATTTGCAGCTACCTCCATCCCTTACGTCCTGCTAAATACCGTCTTCCCTACAATAGGCGGAGCACCAATTCATTTATATGATCCAAAACAACCATTGGATGGAATGTCACCGTACATTTTAACGGTGCAATGTGCTTTCTTTCTTTTCGTTAGCTTACTTATGTATATACGAGGGGTAAAGCGGGATAGAAAAAAATATAGAAGAAGATTGCAAAGAAGAGATCGGTGTAGAAAATCATTTCAAGTATAATAAACCTCTAATTTCCTTACTATCTTGAAAATTAGAGGTTTATTTACTATCCTTTTATGGCGTGCCAGCCAATCCCCATAAAATAACGACCCCTACAAAATAAATCGCTTTAATACCTACAACTAAACATAATGAAATAATTGCATATTTACTTAATTCTCTCCTTGCGCCAATTAAAGTAAAAATAACTGCTAAACTAAACGTTATATAAGATGCTGCTGTATGTATTAAGTTATATATAATATCTAAATTTTGCGTAAGTCCTATTACCTCCGCTACAAATTGAAGCATGACGATTGTACTAAAAAAAATTGCAAGCTGATTTATTAATTTTCCATTTAGTTGTGCTTGCATCATTGACCCTCCTTAAAAACTAAATATTCAACCAATTTTACCATAAAACTGCAGAAGACCAATCTATATCATTCTAAAAAATCGCTTATACACTATCCTTATCTATTTTTATCAAATAAAAGAACGCTTAGTTACCTAAGCGTTCCCCTACTTTAAGATGCCTTCTTCAAATCAATTTGAGCAAGTACTGGGTCGTGATCACTTACACGTCCGTGCTCTTTCATAATGTTTGTGTTTAAGTGTACTGGATCTACGATTGTGTGCGGTGCGATGTTGTTTGTTACTAAAATATGATCTAGCACTTGTGCATTTCCTTCATGAATATACGTGTAGCGATTTTCTTTCGGCACTGTATTTAACATATTTTTCAAGATTGTTCCTTCTAGTGCTTTTAGTGGTTTAGCAAACTCAAAATCGTTCATATCCCCTAACACAACAACTGGTGCATTCGTGTTCTTTTTCTGAATTCCTTGTACGAAATGATTTACTTCTTGTGCTAATTGAACTCGTTTTTCTTCACTTTTTAATACGAGCGGCTGTACTTTTCCAAATGGTGTTGCATCTCCTATTTTTGAGTTTAAGTGATTTGCAACAACAACTAAATTTTGTCCTTGGAACGTAAATTCTGCCGCAAGCGGTTTACGTGTACTTTCAAACAATGGATTTTCGTCTCCAATACGGACAACGTTTTTATCAAGCAACTTCGGTACTGTTGCTAATTTCACGCGTGATGGGTTATAGAAGAAACCGACGCGAATGTTAGCGCCTGGTGCTCCTCCGTCTAAATTATTATTCGGAGCAATTTCTACATACTCATACTTTGGCCCGCGAATTTCTAGCACTGCATCAATGATACGTTTTGCGCTTAACAAAGCATCTGTTGTACCGTCATTAACCGTTCCGTTATTATCTTGCATTTCCTCTACACCGATAATATCCGGCATTTTTAAATTGTATTTAATAGAATACGCTAACGCTTTTACTTTTTCATCTGTTGTTTCTTTTTTATTCGCCGAGAAGTTTTCAATATTATATGTAGCAACCGTTAACTTATCAAGACGCGGCTGAATATTTGCTCCTATTTGCTTAAATCCACCGTCTACTACAGATGGTAATTCCGTTATTGGCGCAATGCGGAACGCACCGTAATCATATCCGACTACTCCTGTTATATCTCCAGTGAAAGTATCTCCTACTTTTGCTACATAATTACGAGGTACTTTTACAGAAAGACGCTCTGGGTTTAATTGATTTTCATCTAATACAGGTGTGCCATATTTCGTTACGACTTTATTTCCGCCATTTTTCACTGTTACATATAAATTCCCGTTTTTCTGAGGTGCAATAATTTTTGGCGTTGGCATCGTAACGCGCATACCTTCTATACTTTCATAAAAATCGATTGCATCTTCATTTGGATCAAATAAACCAAATGCATCATTATCGATAATTTGATCAGGAATTTTCACACCGTTTTCTCCAAGTACAATCGGTGCTGGTAAAACTTGATCTTTTGCGATTACAGCAACGCGGCTCGCTTTAATTTCCGTCGTCGTTAAGTCTGTTTCAAACCTTTCTGCATATCCAGGTCCAACATATTCTTCTACTACTCCATCAACTTGAATAAGATCTCCTACTGCTACATTCGCATCCTTTTTGTACACATACATACCTTCTGAAGTAGCTGGATCATTATCTGGCTGATTATCTTCTATATAAAAACCATTTTTATCAAGCGCTGTTACAACGCCTTCCACATTGTATACTTTCTTCCCGTTGTAAGGAGAAAGATGTGATTTTCCTTGAATATCATGAATACGAACCTGTTCATTGTTTACGATAACAAATGAAAATGTTGAAATCGCTGAAGAAGTAAGCCCTTCTTTCTCTGCAATTGCTTTAATCACACTATTTTCATTCACTACAATTTGTCCGTTATAACGAACACTTTTATTTGTAGGGTTAGAGCCATCTAACGTGTAATAGATTGTTGCTCCTTCTGTATTCGTTGTTAACGTTACTGCTGTTCCTTTCGCAACTTCTCCTCCATTCGGTGAAGCTACTACATCACTAACACGGTTTTGTTCTTCCCCTTGAAACTTATGAGCTGTTACTGATTTTAAACCTGGGCTACTAAAATATAATTCAAGCGTCCCTGTTAAACTAACTTTCTTCCCGATATTTTCAGGATGATCTTTCACGTTTACTGCCGCTCTCACATCGCCTTTTGGTAACTGAACAGGCATGATTTTGTCTGGATTCGTTTCATTTGGCGAATCAGCAATTGCTACGTTTGTATCATCAAACTTAGCCGGATCTTTCGTGTATTTCGAAGGACTTTGCGTATATCCGACGATATACCCTTCCACTGTCCCCTTCGTTTTCCCTTGCTGCTTAAATACTTGAATTGCTTTTTCTACTGACATAGAAGTAGTTTCTTCTGCTTGTACTAAAGTTCCAGTAAATGAAAGCAATAGTATGAATGATAAAAAGACACTTAACAATTTCTTCACAGCCATTTTCCTCTCCCTATTTCATATTTTCTCAGCATGTCTATCATATCAAATGATTCGTTATATAGAATGATATTTCGACAAGTTTTACAAAAAATTAATCTAATTTACTCGTTTTCAAACTATAATACAAAATAATAATTTTACACTTTCTACGAATGCACTCTATAATGTTAGAGAGAGAAAACAGAAAATATCGATATTTCATTGGCATGTAAAATGGATTCATTTGAATAGGAGTGATTGGATGGAAGTACAGACAGAAACATACCGCGCAGCTATGAATGGAACATTAGAACGTCATTTTTCAGATATGATTGCTGTTATACCGACTAGAATTACAATTGAGCAGTTAAAACAACGGCTAGAAACTATCGCTACTAAAGTTGATGAGTTAAAAGTTGTTTATAGTGATGAGACAAGCCTTATTGTTGAGTTACATATGGATGAAAATGTCATACCGTATGAACTGCATATTGATGAAACGGATGATCCAGAAGAATACAAACTATACAATAGACAAGATTCCACAATCGTAGACCGTACTTTTGAAGATGCGGCTTATGGTACTGAAATTTTCACCCGTACGCTATTTGTAGGCGATGTGCTGGACTGCTTTTTCCAGCAGTTACAGTTTTTATGGAACCTTGCGCCAGATTTGTTATTTGTAATTGATTCAAGTGCAGCAATGAAGGTAATATCTAGAAGCTATATTGAATATCACGTTGAAAATGAATTATTACCTGACATTCCTGACTTGTACGTTATTCATTCCGTTTATGAAGACGATAAAGAAGGCGAGCCTACGCAATATTGGTTTCATACACACGGCCTTTTAAGAGCGGGCGTAACAGAAATAGAATTAATTATTCCAAATCGCATTCCTTCCTACTATGGCATTGGTGACCTCTTTCAAACATTTGCGAATAATGCCGTTGAAAATGGACAAGTCCCTATGAATGAGCCTATCGTTATCGCACATAGTCAGCAAGGTTCTATACATACAGTAGCTGTGCCGTGGGAAAAAGGTTTATCTTATATTGGGCATAAAACGAGTATAGATCAATTATCTTCAATTGAGGATGAAGAAGTGAAGCTACAACCAATAGATGCACAAAACACATTCTTAGGCGGGATGGATGACCGAGATGAATACCATCAATCGCCATCTGTTCTCTTGTTCAAATTTGATACTTCAGAAGAATGTATCGAAAGCTTTTTCAAAGAACACGAGGAAGCTACAGGGCTCATGTTCTATAAAACAAATAGTGAAACGGCTCGTATGGCTTACAATGCAAAAAATACTTTCGGGTATTTCAGCAACATTTTTCAAATTGAACAATCAAATGAGGAGTTTCGTTTTCTCGCTAAGTTTGGCGTTTCCTATGAAGAGGGTAAAAGCGAGCATATGTGGTTTGAAATGCAACATATTACAGAAGACTTTATTCAAGGAATACTCATTAATGAACCATATTTTATAGAAGATATGAGTGAAGGAAATAGTTATCATTTAGATTTTGATGACTTAACGGAATGGGTTATTTATGCAGGAGATGCCGTTATAAAGCCAAATAACTTATACATGTTTATTGGTGAATAAGTAACAAAACGCCTTCAATATGATTGAAGGCGTTTCTCTTTATTGTGCGATTGATTCCGTATTCATTACTTTCTCCAAATGAGAGAGTACACGTTTTGCAGCCTTCTCACCTTGGTCAATACAGTCCGGCAGACCAGAACCAGCGTAAGAACTACCTGCCAAGTATATACCTGGCAACTCTTTCTCCATAAATGTTGTGAGTTTCTTCATTCGCTCGTTATGGCCTACTGTATATTGGGGCATTGCTTCTTTCCAACGGCTTACGACTGTAAACTCTGGATTCTCTGTAATATCCATCGTCTTTCGTAAGTCTTCTAGTACGAGCTGAACGAGTTCCTCTTCTGTTTGTTCTACAACTGCTTCATCACCAGGTCGTCCAACGTAACATCGAAGAAGCGTTTTTCCTTCTGGCGTTGTATGTGGCCACTTTTTATGCGTCCACGTACATGCTGTAATTGTGTAATCACTATTTCGAGAGACAACAAATCCTGTACCATCAATATCTCGCTGAATGGCTGATTTCGGGAAAGCCATTGCTACATTCGCAACTGATGTGGACGGAATGTTGCGAAAGAAACGAAACTGCTTGTACTGTGCAAACATAGATGGCAATACTTTATGTGAACTTGCCACTACGACCGCGTCCGCTTCTATTTCTTTTCCGTTACTAAGAGTAATCGTATAGCCATCACCCTGTTTTGTAACTTTTTCAATGCGAGTTCCCTTTATTATCGTACCTTCATGCATCTTTGCTTCAAGAGATTCTACGATAGATTCTAAACCTGTTTTCACTGTTTGGAAGATTCCTTTTTTCGGTTCAGCTTTCTCTTCTTTCGGAGCGAGCGTACGCATACCGAGTGAAATACTGCGATGTTTCTGCTCAATTTGATACATTTGCGGGAATGTTGACATTAAGCTCATTTCATCAATATCCCCTGCATAAATACCAGATAGTAATGGTTCTATTAAATTTTCAACCACTTCATTTCCGAGGCGATGTCTGAAAAAGTGCCCGAGTGATTGGTCAGATACTGGTTTTGATCTTGGCATTAATAGATCAAAACCAGCTCTTAGTTTCCCAATTGGGGAGAACAGCCCGGAAAATAGAAACGGCGTAATTTGCGTTGGAATTCCCATCATTGATCCATTCGGCATTTTATGTAACCGATTGTTTACGAGGATAAATGATTGACCGGCCTCATTATTTACAAGTTCATCGCCAAGACCTAATTCTTTCACTAATCTAGCTGCACTTTCTTTTCGTGCTAAGAAAGAATCCGGTCCGCGCTCAATTGTAAATCCATCTTTTCGAACGGTTTGAATTTTTCCGCCAAGTTTACCCGATGCTTCTATCAGTAATGTATCAATCGGCAAGTTTTTTTCATGAATATTTTTTTGTAAGTTATACATTGCTGTTAATCCAGTGATGCCTCCGCCGATGATCACAACTTTTTTCCTCAAGCAGGCTCCCCCTTTCTTCTTACAGTACAGATTCTTTTTTCTTTACTACAACATCTGTTAAGCAGTCAATAAATGCGTCCGATGCGTTTGGCATTTCTGGACGATAATATTTCGCGCCAATTTCATCCGTTACCACTTTACACTCAAAGTCGTTGTCATATAAAACTTCTAAATGTTCCGCAACAAATCCAACTGGTGCATATACGAATGAAGTATAACCGTGCTTTTCATTTAGTTCCCTCGTTAAATCTTGTACGTCGGGACCAATCCAAGGATCTGGTGTGTTTCCTGCACTTTGCCAACCTACTGCATAGTTTGCTACTTCAGCGCCTCTTGCAATATAGTCCGCTGTTTCATTTAATTGATCTGGATATGGATCGCCCATTGCGATAATTTTTTCTGGTAAGCTATGAGCTGATACGATTAATACTGCTTTTTCACGTTCTGCGTCTGACATACCGTTATATATACCTTTCACTGCATCAACCCAGTACTGGATAAATTTCGGTTCTTTATACCAGCTATCGATGCCATGAATTGTTAAGTTTCCAAGTTTCTCAGCTTCTTCTTGTGCTCGTCCAACGTATGATTTTACGCTAAACGTAGAATAGTGCGGCGCAAGAACAAGTGCGATTGCATCTTGTATACCGTCGTTATGCATATCTTTCACCGCATCTTCAATGAACGGTTCAATATGTTTTAAGCCAAGATACATATGGTACTCGACTTCATCTTGTACTTCATTTAAACGCTTCTCTAACTTCTTAGCTTGCTCTAATGTAATAGTAGCTAAAGGAGAAATACCACCAATTGCACGGTAACGCTCTGTTAAATCTTCTAGCATTTCAGGACTTGGCTTTCTTCCTCTGCGAATATGTGTATAGTAACGTTCAATATCTTCTTCTTTATATGGCGTTCCGTATGCCATTACAAGCAAACCAATTTTCTTTTTCATACAGCAATTCTCCTTTACTTCGCTAACTGCCCTTTAGAGTATTCATGAATAAATGTAGTTAAACGTTTTAATGTATCTGGATTTACTTCTGGGAATACACCGTGACCTAAGTTAAAGATATAACCCGGCTGTTTCATCCCTTGATCTAAAATACCTTTTACATGTTCTTCAATAACAGACCATGGCGCAAGTAAGAACGAAGGATCCATATTACCTTGTACCGCCTTGTGAACGCCGCGTGCACGTGCTTCTTCAATTGGTAAACGCCAGTCTAAACCGACTACATCAAGCGGTAAGTCGTGCCATTCATTTACTAAGTGTGCAGCTCCTACGCCGTGCATAATCATCGGTACACCCATCGTGCGAACTTCTGCAAAAATACGCTCCATTGCTGGTTTAATAAATACGCGGTAATCTGCTACGTTTACTGTTCCAACCCAAGAATCAAAAATTTGAACTGCTTTTGCCCCTGCGTTAATTTGCGCTTTTAAATATGTAATAACCATATCTGCTAGCTTATCCATTAAAGCGAACCAAGCTTTTGGCTCTGCATACATGAACGCTTTCGTATTATGGTAGTTACGAGATGGACCGCCTTCAATCATATAGCTCGCTAATGTAAATGGAGCTCCTGAAAAACCGATTAACGGTACATCTAGCATTTCAGTCGTTAATAAACGAATTGTATCTAATATGTACGGTACGTCATCTTCTGGATTGATTTCCCCTAGTTTTTCTACGTCTTGTAAAGAACGGATTGGATTATCAATAACTGGGCCAATACCTGATTTAATTTCTACATCCACACCAATTGCAGGTAGTGGTGACATAATATCTTTATAAAGAATTGCTGCGTCTACGTTATACTGATCAACTGGCAGTTTTGTAACGTAAGCACATAACTCTGGATTATGTGTAATTTCAAATAAAGAATACTTTTCTTTTATCTTTCTATATTCCGGCTGCGAACGACCTGCTTGACGCATATACCATGCTGGTACATAATCAGTACGTTCCCCCCTACATGCTTTTAAAAATGTCTCATTTATAGTTCTTACCAAGACCCTAGCTCCCTTCCTTACCACAATGCTTCGAATACGTTCGATATTTATCTTTTTTTACTATACAGCTTGTAAAAACAAAATGCATAATATTATGTACGTTGTTCATTAAATTGACACAAACATTCTTAAAAACGCTTACTATTTTCACAACATTCTTATTATAACACAGAGAAAAACTATGGTTTAGCTACTTTTGACTTTTCTCCTTCGCGATTCGTTTGTGTGTTATATGGTACAACGTAAAAACTCGGTTTTGAAAAGATGTTAACGAACTTTTCCTCATATTCCCCGGCACCATTTACAGTACCTACATGCGTATGAATTCCATTTTCCACTCTATAAATACGATACATAATTCTTTCATCTGGAAGTGGTGTCCAGCTTAATTTCGCTTTAAATAAACCGAAAGGGCTAAATGCTAATTTCATTTTCACATCTTCAATCTTGCGCAGCCGAATTGGAGCACCGATTGTTTCCACACCTTCTGGTTTCCTAAACTGCTCTTTCTGTTCTACATTTGCTTTCGTTAAAATTTTCTTAAATAATTTTGTTGCTGACGCACTTTCTCCTTGCAACTGATGCTCTTTATCTATGCGGTCATAACCAATCCAAACAGCGCCTACTAAATTTGGCGTATAGCCAACGAACCACATATCCCTCGCCCCATTATCGTCATTTGGTAAGGAAGTTGTACCTGTTTTCCCAGCTAACGCTCCGTTATATACACCGGCTTTCGCTGTCCCTTCCTTTACAACTCCTTCTAACATTTTCGTCATATACCATGCCGTTTGTTTCGAGAAAATTTTCGTTTCTACTTTTGGTGATTCTCCAATGACTGCGCCGTGTCTATTTAACACTTTATCAATAACGTGCGGCTCAATAATATCACCATTTGCTAAAAACGCACGATACATTTTCACAAGATCAAATGTTGAAACACCATTTTTCAATCCGCCAAGCGCTGTGCTTAAACCAGCATCAGCAATGTGAACATTTCCTTTCTCTAAATATTGCTTTCCTTCTTCTACCCCTAACTCATTTAATAAAGAAACTGCTGGTACATTTGCTGACTCTACAATCGCATCGTACATCGTCATTTCTTTCGAATACTCATGGTTATAATTTCGAGGTTCATACCCTTCAAAAGAATGTCTTTCATTCTTTAATAAAGAATACGGATTATACTTTTTCGTTTCGAGTGCTGGCGCATAAACGATAAGTGGTTTTAGCACAGAACCGGGCTGTCTTTTTGCAAAAACACGATTGAACCCTCTCGGAACGTACTTTCTTCCGCCAATCGCCGCTTTAATGCCGCCTGTACGATTATCCATTAATAAAAAAGCACCTTGCGCTCCCTCTTCTTTCCCAGGGAAATTCCTTGCATCTTGAAACTGGTTATATGCTACCTTTTGAATTTTTTCATCCATCGGTACGACAAACGTATATCCTCCGCGAAGCACTTCTTGATGAGACAATCCGTATAAACGAGCTGCTTCATCTATAACCATATCAATATACGGCATATATGCGAGCTCATTCTCATCTAAGTTTTTATAGAGAGCGATTGTCTTTCCTTGATAACGTACGCTTTCTTCGGCAGTCAAATAGCCTTGTTTATGCATAAGTGACAATACGAGATCGCGGCGTTCTTTACTCTTCTCTGGAGAAAAATAAGGTGAATAACCGTTTGGCGACTTCGGAAGACCTGCAAGCATTGCTCCTTCTTCTACTGTTAAATCCTCTACATTTTTATTAAAATATAACTTTGCTGCTGCTTGAATACCGTAAGCTCCATGGCCAAAATAAATATGATTCATATACATTTCAAGAATTTGTTGCTTCGTATATTTTTGCTCTAACTGAAGGGAAATTGCGACTTCCTTCACCTTACGCGTAAATGTTTTTTCACGAGTTAAAAAAACGTTTTTAGCAAGTTGCTGCGTAATCGTGCTACCGCCTTCGACCTTTCCTCCAGCTAACGTGTCTTTATAAAGAGCACGAAATATAGACGGGTAATCAATTCCTTGATGCTCATAAAAACGAGAATCTTCCACCGCAACGAACGCCTGCTGCACATATTTCGGAATTTGCTCGATTGGCACCAAGTCTCTATTTTCTACGTATAATTTCGTAATTTCTTTCCCCTTCTGGTCAACGATACGTGATGAAGAGTGGAAAACGAGCTGCTTTTCATCCATCATATAGCCACCAGCTAACACAATTAGTTTATAAAGGACAATCGCTAATAGTAGCGTTGCTAACCCACCTAATAAAGTCCACTTTACTTTCTTCATACATCGGCCTTCTTTCCAAATGATGGTACATTTATTATTTGAAAAAGAAGTATCTTTATGTATATAATCTTCGAAGTTTTTTAAGAGAGTTGATATAATAGAAACAAATAAGTAAGGGGGCATTAAAATGAAGGCTATTATTTCATACGAAACACCTCTAGAACAGGCACATTTCACTGCAAAAAATGATGAAAAAAATATGTTTTATAAAGAAAATACAGAAGAATCTGTAGAAGGATCACTTCAGTATGACGTACTAGACGCTGTTGGAGAAATTAAAGGACAACCTGGCTACATCGTTTGTAACAACATTTCTGTAACAGATGAAGGTCGCCCAGTATTTGAAAACCGTTTTAAAAATCGCGCAGGCCTTATTGAAAACGAACCAGGATTCCAAGCAATCCGCGTTCTACGCCCATTAAGTAACGATACATATGTCATCTTAACGATGTGGGAAACAGAGCAAAACTTTAAAGACTGGACAGAATCACGTTCATTCGAAAATGCTCATAAAAAACGCCCCGCACATGCAGAAGGACAAGCTCCGGCGCATCCACATGCAGAACAGCAAAAGAGTATTTTCTCTCGTCCGTCATTTGTAACTACTTTTGATGTGTTAGTTTAGTTTTTTTGTATCGTGGTTTCTCCAAGGATGCGGTACATGAAATTATATCGGCGATTTTTCGAATATATCTGTCACTATACTCATAAATTTGCCGCAATTGGAAGCATAAACTTGCCGGAAATCACTTATTTTAGAAGAGATTCATCTAATTTTCCATAGAAAATGGAATCATAAGCTTGCCGTAAGTTAATTATTAAACCATAAGCTTGCCGTGTGTTTTATTAATATAGCTTTGGAATAATATTTGGTTAAATTGATACTAATAATCTTGATAAACGAGCAAAAAGAAAGGGCGTGTTTTGAAAAAAGATTGATCAAAATACGCTCTTAATTTATTTAATTGAATCATTATTTTATAAAAAGTCTGACCATCTCTGTGATTCTTCTTCCATTAAAGCGCCCGATAATTGAACAAGATAAATTCCAAAGTTACCCCCATTTATGTATATAACAACTTTACTTCTATTATAAATTAATAGCGTTATGAAGAATGAATACGAATCAACGCTTCCGCATGATTAATGCTTTCTTTTAAATAAATTGGCGAATTGGGGTGATTTAATATTTCTTTAGTAGTTAACCATAATACCGCTTCAACCTCATCGGGACTTTTAGAAAATGCCTCCCCCGATTCATATTCGCAAAGAAAAACAATATCGACAACATTTTCACCTGTTTCGGTTACGAATGATGTACTATGTACATAATTTATCCTGTCTTTTACGCTCACACCAACTTCTTCTAATATTTCTCGCTTTACTGTTCGCTCTAATATGTCTGAGGAATTTCCTTCTATATCTACCTTACCTCCCACAAGAGAAAGCCAACCACCAGCATGTTCCTCTTTTTTGCTTCTTTCAATAATAAGCCATTTATCATTTTTCCTTATAGCACCTTCAACATTTACGATAAACATTTTAAAGTACCTCCTATAAATTATCCTTAATCACTTCTTCAAGGTTTGTAATATTCCCTTCCCTTTACATGAATTATAAATTCGCCACAGACAAAAAGAACCATAACCTTGCCCAAGAGGCAAAGTTATGGTTCAAATCACAATATCGGCGCAACTCAAATTATATCAGCGATTTTCAAAATATATCGACTTATCGACAAATCATGACACAAAAAAGGAAACACCGTTACACACCGTTGTTTCCTTTTTCTTTGTACCAATTATATATACGAAGCGCATCTTCTTTTTGCATATGTTTCACTTTATAACGATGCCCTGCTACTGATACGACAGCTGCACATAGCTTGTCTTTCTTTTGAAAATACGACTGACTGTATCCGACTGCTTGCACATGCCTTCTTCGCATGATTCCTGTATATTTCGCGAGTCCTCGGTATACCATGACTAACTGATTGTCCCGTATCATATAACCACTACTTGTATACCGCGCGTATGCAAGTAACGTAAATATAATACATAATGGTATGAGAGTGAATAACGCGATATTTTGTTTAAAATATATACTCGCACCTATGATTGGCACAGCGAGTACGGCACTTGTAATCCAGCCCATGATGACATAACGACGTAATGCTGCTTTCGGTAAATGAACGATTTCCGCTTCCATTTCATACGGCAACTGTAAATATGCGAGTAACTGCTGCACATCTTTTTTCTTCATAAAAGGATGTAACATCACTTCATTTCCTGCCGCTTCTATACTTTGAATGACTTCTACTTCGACAGAGCAATATCCGAAAGGCTGGCGGAGAATGCCTTCTTTCACCGTAATCGCTTGAATACGGTGTAATTTTAAAACAAACTCTTTCTTATCAAATAAACCTTGCACGATGCGAACTTCATTTCCGTTTCGCTCAATTTTAAAGTTCGCATATTTTAATGCATAACCTGCTGTTGAAATGACCCACGACACTGCCATTAAAATCGCCGCCATAACGATTAATTCATATACACCGTTATCCATCACATACGTTTCTACTTTATTGATAAGCCATTCTGGTAGAAATTGATTAAACTCTGTGTAAAGGATGACTAACATAGAAAACACTAATCCGAATCTACCAGATGTAATAGATGCTGCTAAAATCTCTTTCGTTGTTAACTGATATACCGTCTTACTTCCTTCTTCCGCAGGCCCTTCTTCACTCACAACACTTCTTTCTTTATGTAATAAAGCAATGAGTTCCTTCGCTTCTGCTTCTCTAATACCCGCCAACATCACTTCTGGCTCAGTACCGCCACCTGCCACTTCAATATTTAATTTGGTCAGTCCAAATATTTGATAGATGATGTTAGAAGACGTACTAATATTTTGCACACGTTCTTTATTTAAGTAACTTTCTTTCTTTACAAAGACGCCATGTTTAATATGTAAAATATTATTTTCAACCCAGTACACTTTAAAATACCATTTTATAGCTGAGAAAATAGCCATAATGAATAATACAAACAAAAGAACAAGATGCAAGAAATACCATGGTTCTACTTCACCATCTGATCGAAATAAAACAAGAAAAATAAAAGGCAACAAAGTCGCAACTCGAATCCCTAATAAAATCGTGATCGGATGTTGCCTCTTATACATCCTCATCACTCACTTTCGCAAGTTCTCCAATTTGTCTTTTCAACTGCTCTGCTTCTTCTTTCGTTAAACCTGGAATACTATGAGAAGTTGCTGCTGTTGAAATATGTAATTCTGCTAAATTGTACTTTCTCATAATCGGGCCCTGTTCAATCGTTACGTGCTGCACACGAATCATCGGAATAAGCACGCGTTTTACAACGAACATTCCCTTTTGAATCTCAATCTCTTCTTCATTTAATCTGTAACTATAATAGCGCTGACGTAAATTTGGAAATACAAAATAATCGAGCGGAATAAATAGAATAGCTCCTGTGACTAACAAGCCAAACAACCAACCCCACCAATTAAAATTGATCATAAAAAAGAAATACGCAATTACGACTGCTAGTATAACTGCCGCCCCAATTAAAGCATGAATTCGCCACACTTTCAGCATATTAGAATGAATCTCCCTTTCTAACGGCTGCATCTCATCACTCCAATTATATGAATGTATTACTTATATATTAGTTGGTATATACATTTTTGTAAAATTATAGTTTTTTTACATCGTATCGAGAACTTCTTTAAAATTCCCTTCATTAATGGAATACACTTGAAACTGAATGTAATCTATCTCATTCGTATCTGGCTTAGCAAATGGCAAAATGTTAAATCTAGAAGCCGATCTTCCTAGCACATCTACAATCATAAGAGAAACGTCAATATATTCGAAGTCTACACAGAATACGACTGCTTCTCCCGTACATTCATACTCTTTAATCGCATCGTAAGACTTATTGGCACTAATTAACATTACTTTTAATAGTTGGTTCAAATTTTCTGGTTTAAAATTAATCATATACGTGGCTCCTTTTTCAACAAAACACTACAAAAATAGTGTAATCTTATACTTTCATAGCTTCACACATCAATTATATTAAAAATAAAGCTAGTTTTTTATAAATTTTTTGATATAATTACTTACGGGAAAAGGGAAGAATTTTGTCTTCCCTTGTGTTTTTATTTGCATCTAGTACTTTTGCTAGATGCTTTTTTTACGCTAAAAAGGTATCCTCAAACACTTTGAGGATACCTTTCCATTAATTTAGTGCACTTCAACAATCGTACCATCTTCAAATACTTTAAATACGCCAGTAAATCCTGATCCAGCTGCGCCTTCTATTTTATATGTCGTACGCACTCTAATTTGATAATATTTCTTTCCATTCTCTACTTGCGTATTTTCTAGCGTATAATCATAGTCTTCTTTATATTCATTTTTAATATATTCTTTCGCTTTCTCAAAAGTAAATGCATCTTGAGTCTTTCCTGTTTCTACCTTTTGGTTCTTCTCTGTCGTTACCTTCTGGTTCTTTTCTGTTTCTACTTTTTGAGGCTTCTCTGCCGTTACCTTTTGGTTCTTTTCTGCTTCTACCTTTTGAGGCTTCTCTGTCGTTACCTTCTGGTTCTTTTCTGTTTCTACTTTTTGAGGCTTCTCTGTTGTTACCTTTTGATTCGTTGCTACATTAGTTTTTTCTGCCTTCGCTACCGTTGCATTCTTTTCTGCTTCACCAATTTTAGTAATTAATCCTGAAGCCTTTTTATTATATTCTTCAAGATTTTTGTTATCTTTTGTTTCTGAAACTAGCTTATTTAATATATCTTTCGCTTCTGCGTAATTTTTCTTATTTATTAACTCTTCACTTTTCACTAGTTGCTCGCTATACTTCTTTTTTTGTTCGACGATAGCTAATAATGCTGTTCGTTCTTCCTTCGCTTGTTTTACTAACGTACTATTTCCATCCTTCATGTTCTCTACTTTTTCAAATGACTTGATTGATTCTTCTACCTTTGTTTCTTCTTTTAACTTCACAGCTTCAATCATTGCTTTTGTTTGTTCTACAAGCACCTTTGCATCTGAATCATCTTTCTTCTCATCTAGTGCTTTTTCAAATGATGATAAGGCATTTTTATACTCTTTATTCGTTAACGCGGTCTTTCCTTCATCCATTACTTTGTCAAAATTCCCATTACTACATCCAGCTAACATTAAAAATGTAAGTCCAATTACCATTAATAACTTTTTCATTTTTTCTCCTCCTATATATCCCCTAAAACAATAGCTTTATATGTATAAAAGTCTGTGTAGTAATTAGACTGAGCGTAAATATGTACTTTATGTGCGGGAAAGGAAGTACATTTCATTTACTATCATTACTTAAAACTCCTAAATAGTTGGTTTTCTTCTTTTAAAGACAGAAAGGAATTTTAATAATGTGCGCAAAGTTCTCACCAAGCTCTTTACTACACACACTCTTATACACATAGAAAAACTTTTTGAACTTCATATATCCTCTGACGATTTGATACACACTCCGATTTGTAACATACCGAAAAACAAAAAGAAAACAAACTGTAATATAAGTTACAGTTTGTAACTATTTTGTAACACAAATGTAACACACGGTTTTTAAACATACAATAGTTTTTTTACATTATTTTCCCCACCTTCTATATTTTAAAGCGTTAATCCGGTTCTAATCCTTAATGTAATACGTATTTTCATAACAATCGCGCTAAAAAAAGAATTTACATTTTTGATTAAATTGAAGGATATACCCCCTTAAAAAGAAAAAATACGCTATTCTTTCCTATGAGCCTATAGGAAGAAAGAATAACGTATTTTTCAAAAATGAGTTCTTTTATACAAACGCTTTAGTTCTATATCACAATTAAAAGGGCAATCAACGCTAATATAGCTGGAAGTCCTTGTTTTACAATAATTGATTTATTAGATGTGAAACCGCCAAACAGAGCTGCTACTACCACACACATTACAAAGAATAATTGAACCATATAACCAATTGAATTGAGACCAAGTATAAGTCCCCAAATGAGACCAACGGCTAAAAATCCATTATATAAACCTTGGTTTGCAAACATAATGGCTACGTTTCGATCTCCTTCTAAATGCTCGGGTAATTGAAAAGCACGTTTTGCCACTTTTGAATTCATAAAAAACATTTCGAGGATCATGATAAATAAATGTTCTAATGCTACGATCCCGACTAAAATAGCTGCGATTATTTCCACAGTATTGTGCCCCCTCTATCTTCGCTTTAATCTTATAGCTTATATAAAAATCCGACATCGTCTGAATAATACGTTTTCGAAAATTCCTTCTTCTTACTTATTAAAACATTAATTGATACATCAATATTTGATGCATCAATTAATATACAACTCCTCTTTTAGTTTTGCAAGTTTTTTTGCTCTATTCGTTTATTTTGTTCCGTCAACTTCAAATCAATTCAAAACCCCTGTTCACTCTCTAGAAACTATGGTGTTTTTCAATAACTACAAAAAAAATCAGCTAAATCATCAAATTAATAATTAGTTGTCTCCAAAGACGAAAATTTTATTTCTTTTTTATTTGATAAGGCGGCGTTCATTCTTTCATCATGGCATAAAAAAATGTTATTACTCTTGTTAAATTGAGTAATAACATTTTTATTTAAAGCTATTTAACAAATTTGCTTCCAACTAGCATCCTTCACATCTTCACTAGTCGGCTTTCTAACCAATTCAATACATCGCTTTTCACAGGCACCAAACACAATGAAATTTTCCTGCGCTTGTCTTAACGAAACTTCATTTGCCCCGCCTTCATAGTCAGGCTCTTTAAATTGAACAGAATCATCTTCCCAAAAACATATGTTACAAATTTCATATGTACCTGGTGGTTCTTCTTCTAATGTTTTATATCCGCAGCATGGACAAGTGTATTTCATATAATCACCTTATTTTCCTTCATATGTAGTCCTACTTACTAAAAATGTAATAGAGCAAATTATAGTTAATCCCATAAAGTACATCATTTTAATAATACGAGTATTTTCATATGTTGTAGGAACCCCGTCAGATATAACTTCATAGCAAAAAACAATACTTATGGCTAAAAGAATATATAAAATTAAGGATGGGATAAAATGTAGCTTTATAGGTAAAATAACGCACCTAAACAATATCTCTCCAAGAAGACATCCAACTAAAACAACAGGGACTCCAACTATTAAAGTAGCGGCCAACATTTGGGTCATAGCAATAAAAAGATTCGTAAAAATAGAAAATAGCTCTCCTTCAAAAATCCCCTTCTCATCGTATATTTGAATTATCGTCATTGAAATAAATAAGCTTAATAAAGAATGGGAATACGGAATTAAAAATTTCCCCAATCCTGCTCACCTCACTTTTTTTTGCGTCACATATATTATTCATTATTTCCTATCATTTTTACATAGAAAAATAACTCGCCTTCCGCAAAAGACGAGCCATTCCATTTAATTCTCACTTATTCTCTTCTTATACCAATTCTGCATTCTCTCCGCATCTTCTACTCTCGTATGCTCTAATTTATAACTCGATGATGCGCTAGAGAACTTATACGTACATAAATCCGCGCGGCGCTGGAAATAGGATTTCGTCTTTTCCATTGATTGGACGTGTCTTCTTCTAACAAGTCCTGTATATTTTCCAACACTACGATATACAAGCGTAATTTGCTCTCCATTTACACTGTAACCATTTGTTTTAAATGTTGCGTATCCAAGTATAAAGATGAGGATCGCAAGCGGAATGAGTGCCCACATAATGAAGTGCTTTTCAAAGTATATACTTATTCCAATAAGCGGGATAGCTAGCATTGCGAAGAAGATGAAGCTATCAATGAGATAGCGGCGTAATGCTGCTTTTGGTAATGAAATAATATTTGTATTCAGTTCGTATGGTAATTGTAAATGTGCGAGTAACTGTTGTACTCGGTCTTTTCGAATGATTGGATGGAGTGTAACTTTTTCTTTTTCGTCACCCGTTCCCTTACTTTGAATCACTTCTACTTGCACAGCACAATAGCCGAATGGCTGACGTAAAATACTTTCTTTTATCGTAATACCTTGAATACGGTGCAATTTTAGGACGAGTTCTTTTTTCTCAAGTAATCCTTGTGAAATGCGGACCTCATCATTTCTTCGATTCACTGTGAAATCTCCATGTTTTAGCGCATAACCGATTGTCGATATAATCCATGAAAGGACGATCAAAATGGCTATCATGAAAATCAAGCCATATATATCGTGGTCCATTACATACGACTTTACGCCATTCTCTATCCATTTCGGAATGTACTCATCTACTTGGTGGTACACGAAAAAGATTAATGAGAATAATAGTCCAAACTGACCAGATGTAACAGAAGCTAATAAAATCTCTTTCCAAGTTAACTTGTATTCTGTCGATTGTTTTTCTTCTGTAACGATTTCTTTTTCTATTGCATGTTCCGCTTTTTCGTCTAGCGTTCCTTCTGCTTTCACTTCTGGAGTTGGCTCATTTAGCAAAGCAATAAGCTCAGTTGCCTCTTCTACTGTAATACCGGCTAAGCTAACCTCCGCTTCATCGCCCCCACCAGCTGTTTCGATTTGGATTTTCTTTAAGCCAAGCATTTGATATAACACGTTAGAACTTGTATTAATCGTTTGAACACGTTCTTTATTTAAGTAGCTCTCCTTCTTCACAAAGAGGCCTTGTTTTACATGTAATACGTTATTTTCAACCCAGTATGTTGTGTAATACCATTTTTCAAACGCTGAAAAAACGGTGAGTAAACCGAATGCAGCGGGAATTAAATACCAAAACGGGAATTTTCCATTTAAGCTAAACATGAAAATAAAGAGTGGTATAAAATCTGTTATTTTTAATTCCAGTAACATCGTGATTGGATGCTGCCTCTTATACATCCTCATCACTCACTTTCGCTAATTCTGCGATTTTCGTTTTCAACATTTCTGCTTCATACATCGTTAAGCCTGGGATGCTGTGAGAAGTTGCTGCTGTTGAAATGTGTAATTGTGCTAAACCGTATTTTCTCATAATCGGCCCTTGTTCAATCGTCACGTGCTGTACACGAATCATCGGTACTAATACGCGCTTTACGACGAAAAGACCGTGTTGAATTTCAAGTTCTTCTTCATTTAGTTGGTAGCTGTAATAACGTTGACGTAGTTTTGGGAATACGAAGTACTCCAATGGTGCTAACGCAACTGTTAAACCGATTAACACGTACAAAATCCACGCCCACCAATCAAACTTTATCATGAGGAAAAGGTAAGCTAAAATGACAAGAATACCGATCCCTTCTTCTATTACAGCCCGAACTTTCCACACCTTGACCATGTCAGGGTGAATTTCATTTTTCAATGGATCCATGTAACCACTCCAAATCTAGTAATCTACTATATGAATAGTCTCAATCTATATTTTACATAACCTTACAGAAAATTGAAATTCAATCTTCTTTCTTCTCAGGAATAAAATATCCGAACCAAAGTAGCCAAATGAAACCGATTAACTTCATCCAATTTCCATCCGCTTGAAAAGCTTCTATCATGCCTGGAATTTTATACACCCCAATGAATCCAAGAAAACCGAGCCACCAGTTTTTTTGCATTTTCATCTTTACTCCTCCTTCATGACGTTTTTCACATTTCGAATCCAAATTTCTTTATACTTTAACTGAAATCCCATGAGCATGTAATTGCTCATATTATCAATTACGAGCGCTAGCGTATGAGCGTTTTCTTCCGTTGCATCTTGTGACACAACGCCTAGTCTCGCGCCTTTCTTCAATAGATCGTGGAAACCATTTAAAAACTCTTCTTGTATTTCAAATAAGCGTTTCTGATACTTTTCATTTCGCGCCGCAGTTACGATAAATTCATTTATGACACGTAGTATTCCTTCTTGTCCTTCATATTCAGATAGCATATGTAAACCATCTGCGATTAACTTTTCTGCAAAATTTTCTTTCGTATATTGCTCTTTATCAAAATAACTCACGAAATGATACCCAGAAAAAATTTCTTCAAATAAAAAGTCCACTAACGCTTCTTTAGAAGAAAAATGATAATAAATAGCCGGTTTTGAAATACCTACCTCTTTCGCAATCATGGAAAGACTCATCTTCTCAATGCCGTGCTCTGCCATAAGTTTAAATGATGCCTCTACAATGTTTTGCGATGTTTGTAAATTCTTTGTCATACTGTACCTCACTTATTTTTACTTACCGGTCGGTAAATAAATTGTAAAATAAAAAATTATCGTTTGCAAGTTGGATTCAAAATTACATATTACTTTCTCCATTTACTTTATGAAGCGGAATCATATTCCTCCATAATTACTATAGTAATCTTTCAGCCAATTAAACTACAAAAGCACCTTTGCGAGTGCTTCTTGTAATTTAATATTTAGGCCCCATGTAATCATAACTTTGATCTAACGCTTTTAATAAATCAATCGCACCCTTTAACTCTCTTTTATCAGACTCTAATTCTTCCATTCTTCTTTCAATATCTTTTTTAAAAGATTCTAAATCGCTAATGGCTTTTTTCCCTACTCCAAGTTGAGACCAGCTTGATAAAAGTAAATTATGTACATTACTTACAACCCTTTTATTATGGTTTAAGTCTTGAATCATCTGGTCAAATTGTTGTAAAGCTTGGCTCAATACTTCTTCATTTAAGTAAATTCTCGGCATCCTAATCTTCTCCCTTAATATTGTTGATCCGTCTTCTTATAATCATCGGCTTTCTTCTCAATAAACTCTGAAATTTCCGTCGCTGTTCGTATGTACCAAAAACTTAAATGCTCTACATGTGCGCGTATATTATTTACTTTAGCTTCTACCCGTCTACTTTCAGCCGTTTCTAATAATGTCATCATATTAGAAATTAACCTTGGTACTCTATCTTGAAATTCTTGTGCGTTTCGCTTCATATCTCTTACAGCTTGTTCTAAATTCTCTACCACTACACGAATCTCTCCCCCGCCTAATAACGCGCCTGGTGAATCATAAACTCTTTCATTCGTGTCTACATTTAACAAGTATTTATTGGATAAAGACCCATTCTCTCCAAACCGGAAGTTCTGATCTGTTTGATAATGATAACCAGGGCCACTTATCGAATTTAAAAATCGAGTAACATCCATCCCAAGCTTTTGCTGCAATGATAGCTTTGACATTTCTTCTTTCGAAATTGGTGGGGTTACCGCATAAGTAGAGCCTATATGACTTTCATATGCACCAAATGGTCCATAGCCAATTGAATCATTTCCGTGAACAACACTTACAATTCTATTATTAAACTCACCATTATTTGCTTTTTCTTGTAAATCAGGCGGTAACAAATGTTTTGCACTCGGTGCATTCCATGACATACACCTTACATTGTCATTAGATGCCGCTGCATATTCCGCTAAGGCGCCGCCTAATGAATGACCCGTCGTATATATCTCCACATCATCCCTGCCCTTATATGTATCCGTTACTTGTTTCATGACCCTTTCAGCTTGTTCAAATTGATTATGTGTTTCCCAGCGCTCATTCTCTTCATTCCAATATTTCTTTGAACCTGCATTCTCAGTTCCTGCTACTGGAGGTGCTGCTGGTTCATGAACACCTTCTCGTAATACAAAATGATTTGTATCCGTTTTTAAATCCTTCATACCTTCCCCTGGTTTCATCGGAATGCCTAAAGAGTTTTTCTCTATAATTTTATCCCCTTCTGTTCCTCGGAAAGATATCATAACTTGCTTTTTCCCATCCACATCTCGTTCAAAGACTACTGCGTCCATTCCGGTTTGTTTGTCGTGGAATGTTTCTCCTACTTTCCATGTTTGTAATGTTTCTTTATTCCTATTTTTCACTGTAATTTCGCTTCCCAGCTCTTCATCTGTCATATATGCATCTTGAGCCATTCGATAATAACTTATATCTAATAATTGTTCCGACCCTTTATTCTCCAAAGTATTCCCCTCCTAGGTGATTTAGTATATTCTTAATAATAAGAATAACATTTTTGGAGGATATATATGGGAATAAAAATTAAAAAATATACCTTCTTAACTTTATTTATCCTGTTAACTACAATGATTGGAGGGTGTAACATGGGACAAAATGAAAAAGAACAACAAATAGTTAATAAAGCAACAGAAACTACAATCCAATATTTTAAAGAAAAAGAAAATTTAGAAGTGACTATTACGAATCATCGATTTCCTTCTAATGACATCGAAACTATTTTTATAACTGGTCATATCAAAGATGATACAAATAAGAAATTTACTACTTCAATTGATTATAAAGATGATTATAATATCGGTTCTATCTCTACCACTAATTTCAGCCTAAAACACTGAATAGACAATCTGAAATTTTCCTTTTAAACATTAATCATTAGAACAAAAAGACATCCTAAATGTGTGATTAGGATGTCTTTTTTATAAAACAAATCAATTCCTATTTGGATAAACGAAAAAAGGTTTCATCTGTATTTTTATTATTTTCTTTCAAAACACTCCCTCCTTGTAAAAAATGATATATCCTAATAACTGGGACAACATCATTGGAGGGAGAAAATGGTTATCAAATTCAAAAAAATTAGTTTTTATTTCCTTTTAATCTTAGTATTTGCTACTTTAGGAGGGTGTACAATAAATCCAAAGAATGATGAACAACAAATCATTAATAAAGCTAAAGAACAAACTTTTAAATACTTCAAGGAGGAGGAAAACGTAGATGTAACTATTACTAAACATAAATTCACTCCAAATGATCTTCAAACAATTTTTATATCTGGTTATGTAACGGATGACAAAAGCAAAGAATTTAGTGTTGCAGTTGAATACGCTAATAACTATCATATCAGTACCATTTCAACCACCAAAAATTTTGAACTAAAACATGATTAGTTAACGATTTGTTGTAATATTTTTTCTTTATGAAAACCCTAAACAAATCCATACCGTCAAAAGCACTCGTAGATTGTATCTATGAGTGCTTTTTTTACATTCCTTAAGTACAATCGAGAAACATACAAGCTATTAAAAACCGTAGGGACATCTATAAACGATATCAATATATTGATAAATGCCCCTTTTCACGTAAAATATTTTAGCATATGAATTTTTTTCTTAACAAAATGATTTGTATCCGTTTTTAAATCCTTCATACCTTCCCTGGCTTCATCGGAATGCCTAAAGAGTTTTTCTCTATAATTTTATTCCCTTCTGTTCCTCGGAAAGATACCCTAACTTGCTTTTTCCCATCGGCATCTCGTTCAAAGACTACTGCGTCCATTCCGGTTTGTTTGTCGTGGAATGTTTCACGGACCTTCCATGTTTGTAAAGTATCATCATTCGCATTATTCACTGTAATTTCATTTCTTAACTCTTTATCTGATTTATACGCATCTTTAGCCATTCGATAAAAGCTTAAATCTAACACTTCTTGTGTATTTTTGCTATCCAAAGTATTCTCTCCTCGGGATATTTAGTATATTCTAAATTATAGAACAACATTAACGGAGGATAAACATGAGAATTAAAATCCGAAAATTTACCTTTTTTGTCTTTTTTATCTTTGTAAGTACAATAATTGGGGGATGTAATATGCAGGAAAATAATAAAGAAAAACAAATAGTAGATAAAGCAACAGAAAAAACAATTAATTACTTTAAAGAGAAACAAAATTTAGATGTAACTATTACTGATTACAGGTTCCCTTCTAATGATCTAGAATCAGTCTTCATAACTGGTCATATCAAAGATGATGAAAGCAAGGAATTCACTGCTACAATAGATTACAATAATAATTATAATGTTGGTTCTGTTTCAACGAATTTTTCTCTAAAAAAATAATACAATATGGATAAAAAAATGAGGAAATAGCATTAAAAGAAAAAGCAAAAAAGATCGCAATCCAACATTTTAAAGAAGATAAAAAGCTAGGTGTCACAGTGACAAGAGTGGAATTCGCCCCCTCAGATTTTTGGGTGATTTTTGTATCAGGTCATGTAACAAATAATCCAAACCGTAAAATAACTGCAGATATAAATTATAAAAATAAGGTTGAAAGTATTAGTTATGATGACTGAAATTAATATGAAAATAAAGTATATTTTTGTTGGCCCTTTATATTAATTCCAATTATTTCATATGTATATAAAGGATGATATCAATATTCAATAAGCTCAACTTCTAACGTTAAAAATTTAGAAGCAATGTATCAAACTTTTGGGCACCTAACAATAAGGTGTCTATTTTTATTTTCAAAAGGAGCCCCTCAAATAATTCTTAAAAACCTAGATTGATTTGAACCTATTAAAACATTTTAAAGTTTCTCTTCTGCAACATTTGATATATCCCTAATTTAGGAACCAATGATTGGAGGAGAATTATGTTGCATAAAAGATTGTTTTTTTATTTAGTTTTCATTATTACTACCTTAGGAGGCTGTAATAATGAAAATAATACCGAGGAAGAAATCATTAATAAAGCAAAAGAAGAAACCATTCAATATTTGAAAAAGACAGAGGGCTTAGATGTATCAATTACTGATCATGAATTTGGACCAAAAGACTTTCAAACTATCTCTATATCAGGCTATGTGACTAATGATAAAACGAAAGAATTTACTGCTTCAGTTGGATACGCAAATAATTATCATATCGGCGCTATTTCAACCACCAAAAATTTAGAGCTTAAAAACTAATAATCCAGGCACTTTAGAGTGCCTTTTCTTTATACTTCACCACACAATGTTCAGTGAATATAAAATTTATTGAAGAGGAATATAACTCAACATTCATGGAGTGATTGTTCGTGAAAAAATGTGATATAAGATTATTCTTTATTTTTACACTTATCCTTTTAGGAGGATGTACTATAGATCAAAAGAATGAGGAACAACAAATAGTTAATAAGGCAACAGAAACTACAATTCAATATTTTAAAGAAAAAGAAAATCTAGATGTAGAGATTACTAAACATAAATTTGCCCCAAAGGACTTTCAAAGTGTTTGGATTTCAGGACATGTGAAAGATGATAAAAATAAAACATTCTCGGCAGCTGTTGAATACGCTAATGATTATCACATCGGTTCCATTTCCACATCTGAAGGTTTTGATTTAAAACAATAAATCTAACGGTTTCACTTCAACATAACTAGTTAAGTTTGTTTCTTTCATTCAGGAGTGTTCCTTATAAAAAATAAAAAGCATCCTAAATCACAATTTTAGGATGCTTTCTTGTTAATCCTTATTCAACAATCGCATACGATAACAATTCATCGTTACTTCTCCAAGTCTTTGCAGTAATTGATAGTTCGCATATGCGCCGACTGGGGCACCGATTATCGGTACGAGCTGAAGCATTTTCGCTAAATCGATATAGTCTCGGTACTCTGTTTGGAACTTTTCCCAGTCCATATGATTTTCTTCTTCTGTATCCCACGTTTCGATGGCTTTCCATATTTCTTTTCGGTGTTCATCACTTGAAAAGGCAAGTTGGAAAACGTGAAGGATAAAAAGGCGCTCTTCTTTATCGCTCGTATCAAATCCGTACAATGTTGCTGCATCGAATAAAAATTTAATTTTAATGCCGAGCAACAGCGGAAAGTCAGCAAGGCCAAGGAGAATACCGCCTGCTCCCGTCCCCGCTCCTTCTGCCGCTGCTATTTTTTTGTACTCATCCATTTTTTTACGTACTTCATCATCTCGTCTTTGCAACGACCAGTTCGTCTCTTTTAATTTCGGCTTTATAAAGTTTGATCCGGCACTAATTGTTTGCACCATCATCCGAATCGTTTCTGTTAATACTTTTTGCACTTTCGCCGGAATAAGCTGCTGTACTTTCGTCTGCACTTTCTTTGAGAAGCGTGTCATCATAGAAGAATCTTTCATGAATGTAGCTTTCCACTGCTCCAGTTCTTTTATAACCTTTTCTTCATATGTAATCATAGGTTCATTCCCTTCAATTTAAACGCTCAATACGTTTTGCCCCGTATTGATAAACGAAACCGATACTAAATACTATGCTTAGGACTAGTAAAATTCCTGTCATCATGAAATCTTTCGTAGCAAGTGCAAATATGATTGTAAATACAACGCTGCCAATAATGAGAATTGCATTTAATAAAGTAAGAAAATCTTTCTTCTTCTCTTCTCCGCCTACTGGGTACAAATCAAGCCAAATTTTCATGCGGTGATGTTTCCATAAAGTTAATAGCTGATAACCGATTAAGTATAGGAAGATAAGGCTTACGATAAATCGTCCATATAAAAACGGAATGAAGTAAAGAATAACTCCGCCAAGAGCGAGCAGGCGCACATATAAGCCAAAATAATTACCAGATCTTAAGAACGTTCTCGTATATAAGTATAAATAGGTACGCTTTTCACCGATCATCGAAAGAATGAAATCAAGCCATTTTCTACGTGCTACTCTCTCTTTTAATGCTGGTACATCAACGAACATATTCGCGATGCGGTACAGCAGCATCATCTTCTTACCTTCTTCAGAAATTAAATACTCCCAGTTTAGTGGTTTCCCCTTCACGATTTGATACATAATCGCAAGGTATAACACCATGAGAAGGACGATTCCAGCAATAAAGATAACGGAAGTACGTTCTACAAGGAAATACACAAATAAGGCGTTTAAAATAAATCGAATGAACCAATCGGCTCTTTGTATATTTTGATCTGTTAAAAATGACTTTTCCCACGCTACGAATAAATTCCATGCTTTTACAATGATAAACGCGATTACAACCCATATGTAAGCCGCTCCTGTTTGCTTCATTTGCTGGAAATATAACGGAGCAAGCGCTGCCGCTACAATTGCGATTATGTATAACTGAATCATAAACGTAAAAAGAAACGCCTTTGTAAAATATGGTTTTAACTTTTCTTCCACTGGCAGTAAATAAACGAGATCCGCTTCTTTTAATAACGTTTGAATGGATCCGGCCGTTAATACGAATCCAAGTAACACTGCCATAACGAGCGCAGTCGGAAACGAAGGTGTTAACGTTTGTAACCATTGCTGGTAATAATACGCTCCTGCGCCGATGATGAATACGAAAATAAATTTTAAATGATCATTAAATACGTATTTACTATATGTACGAACTTCTTGTAAAAAGTAACGAAATCGTTCTTTCCATAACGCTGTGCTATTCATAATCTTCTTCCTTCGTTAATGCAATATAAATATCATCTAACGTTGCACCTGGCATATGAAACTGTGATTGCAGCTCAGATAATGTTCCCTTTGCTCTTACTTCGCCTTGATGCAAAATTATGAACGAATCACAATAACGCTCTGCCGTCGCTAAAATATGTGTACTCATTAAAATACCTGCACCACTCTTTTTCATTTGGTCCATCATTTGAAGGAGTGATTGGATTGCTAACGGATCAAGCCCAACGAACGGTTCGTCCACAATGTAAAGAGATGGCTCTACTAAAAACGCACTCATAATCATTACTTTTTGTTTCATCCCTTTTGAGAAATGAGACGGAAACCATTTCAAACGATTTTTCATACGGAATTCTTGTAATAATTGTCCTACACGTTCTTCATATTGTTTTTCATCAACACCGTAAGCCATCGCTGTTAACTTCAAATGTTCTTCTAGCGTTAGCTCATCATATAATACTGGTGTTTCTGGGATGAACGAAAAACTAGAACGGTACGCTGTCATATCATCACGAATTGTTTTCCCATTAATCGTGACAGTTCCTTTTTTCGGTTCCATTAAACCGATAATATGTTTAATCGTCGTACTTTTACCTGCTCCATTTAAACCGATTAAGCCGACAAGTTCACCTTTATTCACAGAGAACGAAACATCTTTTAATACAGGTCGTTTCGTATATCCTCCTGTAACATTTTCTACACGCAATAACTCGCTCATACGACACCACTTTCTTCATTTATATTCGTTCTATATTCATCTTACCAAAAATTACGCTGTACTACATAGTATCGATGCATTCAAAAAAATTTAAATTTGTTCGCATATATTTTCCCGAAAGCGGACATCATAATTAAGGAAGAAGGAACACATTGAAAAAGCGACCACCAATTGATGAGTACAACAACATAGTGAAGTCATCATGAAATGGGGTGTCCAAGTTGGACAAAGGAATTTACACATAACCAGATTATTTGTTTTATTTTCGAAACGGGGTGTCTCCGAAAGAGCATATACTGTTTTAAAAAGTAAACAATTTCATTTAAAAAGATTGCAATTCATTTCACTTGAAAATGGGGTGTCTACGGCAGAAACTTTAGCCGATTTACCGTGCATTTCTTAAAATAAATGAGGTGTCTGCGAAACGTAAATTACAATAATGCTTTTTCAATCCATCTTCAGAAAACAGGAAGCTGAGTCAGCTTCCTGTTTTTCGTGTTTGTTCTCTTATGTAATTATGGTAAAATACGGCTAAGGATATTTGAAAGGATGAGATCAATGAATCATACAGCGGATAATTGTATTTTTTGCAAAATCATTGACGGGCAAATCCCTTGCTCAAAAGTATACGAAGATGAACATGTGCTTGCATTTTTAGATATTAGTCAAGTGACAAAAGGACATACTCTTGTTATTCCGAAAGTTCACAAACAAGACATTTTTGCGTTAACGCCAGAAATCGCATCACACATTTTTTCTGTCGTTCCAAAAATCGCAAATGCGATTAAAGCAGAGTTTAATCCAGTTGGCTTTAACCTACTTAACAACAACGGTGAAAAAGCTGGACAAACTGTGTTCCACTTCCACCTTCATTTAATTCCACGCTACGGTGAAAACGATGGTTTCGGTGCTGTTTGGAAATCACATCAAAATGAATACACAATGGAAAATTTACAAAACATCGCAAGTACAATTGCAAATAGCGTGAAATAGTGACACTATAATAAGTAGTCATACATAACAAGCCACTTTCCTAAAGTGATTAAATATGGCACGGCTTGTTTCTCCACTTAAGATGCCAGGGACTGCACACTTTCCTTTCCCTCGTCTTAAAGATATGCATATTTTTTCACATCATGAATACGAACAAAAAATAAGGAGGTCTCCTTTTATGTCAAAAGCTAAATCCTTTATTACCGGTGTCATTTGCGGCGGAGCAGTTGCTGGACTAGCTGTTCTTTTCTCAACTCCTTCTTCTGGCAAAGACATGCGCGGCAAGTTAAAAGAAAAAGGAAATGATATTAAAAAGACTTTAGCTGATATTACAGCTGATACAAAATTATTAAAACGTCAAATCGTTGAAACTGCTTCAGAAGGTAAAGAAGTGTTCCAAGAATTAAAAGACGATATGCACGATACACTTTCTAACTGGAAGCAAGATATTTCTCAAAACAAACGACATATTGAGAAAGAGATTTTGGACATTCAAAAATCAATTGAGAAACTACAAGAAGCTGTTCCGGAAAAAGCGTAAACAAATTCCTGCTTAGTTTTTTGCATATAACAAATATTTTTTATATAAATTGACCTTAACACGGCATATCACATAGATATGCCGTGTTTTTATGCATTTACAATATATGTTATCACTTAACATGTATGGACAACACATGTATTCATGACTCATAAACCGCTTCCATAGTTATGCATGATTTGTATAGAATGTCATTTTTTTAAAAAATTTTCACAATTCTCACAAAAAGACTTTATTAATTTTTATTTTACTGGCATAATAGATAGTAATGAAAAAGAATGTTAAAGTGGGTGAGTATATGAAAAGTGGAGAAAAAGATTACTCGGTAAAAGAAGCGATGATTTTCAGCCAACGCATTGCTCAATTATCGAAAGCGTTATGGAAATGTGTAGAGAAAGATTGGCAGATGTGGATTAAACCTTATGATTTAAACATTAATGAGCATCATATTTTAACAATCGCTTATCATTTAAAAGGGGCTTCTATTTCTGAGATTGCTAAGTTTGGAGTTATGCACGTATCAACGGCGTTTAACTTCTCGAAAAAGTTGGAAGAACGCGGCTATCTTGTATTCTCGAAAAAAGAAGATGATAAACGAAATACGTACATCGAAATTACAGACAAAGGGGAAGAATTACTACTTCGCTTAATGGAGGAGTATGACCCTGAAAATAATTCAGTGTTTAATGGGGCTCTTGCACTTCGTAATTTTTATGGGAAGTTCCCAGAAAACATCGAACTGATTGCTATCTTGCGTAACATTTACGGACAAGACTTCATCGATATTTTTGAGAAATCATTAGAAGATATTGAAGAGAACTTTACAGAATCCGATCAGAAGTTAGTTAAGAAGTAATCTATTTATTTTTTCGCAATCATGCTTAAGAATTCATTCATAAGCGGTTTGAATAAACCTTGTTTTGCTAGCGCTTCCGCAGTTTCGTGTACTTCGAGCTGATGTGGAAGCGCTTTTTCAAATTGATCTAACAGCGCATCGAACAAAAGAAGGCCTTCTGCTTTCTCCGCTACATATTGTTCGTTCAGTTTTTCACAAAGATTTAGTATACGTTCAACATCTTTTTTACGAGCTTTTTTCTTTATGATCAAAGAATAAAATGGACACTTTTCTTCATCAATCATTTTAAATAGTAGGTCTACGTAGTATTCAGCTTGTTCTAATCTTCTAACAACGTCCATTTTCTCCCTCACTTTCTAACACAAAGTCTTCTATTTCTGAATTTTATAACACGAACAAAATATCGTATGATACAATATATAAAGTATATGTATTTTAGCCAAAAGGAGGTCTCGCCTCATGACACTTATAACAGTTGTTTTTGTCGCATTCGCACTTCTTGTTATATTTTACACGAATTTCATGACACATACACTGTGTGAACGAAAACAAATATCTGCGAGCCGCCAACCCGGTGTCTTTCGGGTTATTAATGTATGTATAACAATTTTATTAATTTCTAGTTATATAGAAATTATATTTCATGGAAAGTGAGGAAGGAAAGCCCCTTCCTCACTTTTTTCCTCTATAAGCAAATTATACCTACTATAACCAATAAAATAAACAGTACAAGTAATAAAATAAGTTGAGAATTCATCCCCATCCCCTCCTCTTTTCTGTATATGCGGCATACGCCCAATATGGCACACCTTCAAAATCTGACACGTACTGGTTAATTTTTCTTTATCAATATGAAAACACGTCGAAATATGATATATTAAATTTTGTACATATTGCTTATACTATGAAATAAATGACACGCATCTTAACTTTATCCTTAAGCCACGGTAAGCCCTGTTAAGCGCGCTTTACCAACATAAAAAGCAAAAGTATCAGTGAGACTTAACCGGGCTCTGATGAACTAAAATTCATTGGTATAGGATAAATTAAAAATACATAATAGTAGGAGTGTTTATCGAATGAAGAAAGCTATGCTTGCCTTAGCCGCAACAAGTGTAATCGCATTATCAGCATGTGGAACATCATCATCAGACAAAATCGTTACATCTAAAGCTGGTGACATTACAAAAGAAGAATTCTACGAGCAAATGAAGACACAAGCTGGTAAACAAGTACTAAATAACATGGTTATGGAAAAAGTACTTATTAAAAACTACAAAGTTGAAGACAAAGAAGTAGACAAAAAGTTCGATGAAATGAAAAAACAATACGGTGATCAATTCGATACACTATTAAAACAACAAGGTATTAAAGAAGAAACGTTAAAAACTGGTGTGCGTGCTCAATTAGCGCAAGAAAAAGCTATCGAGAAAACAATCACTGATAAAGAATTGAAAGATAATTACAAGCCTGAAATTAAAGCAAGCCACATTCTTGTAAAAGATGAAGCAACTGCTAAAAAGGTTAAAGAAGAACTTGGACAAGGTAAATCTTTCGAAGAGTTAGCAAAACAATACTCTGAAGATACTGGTTCAAAAGAAAAAGGTGGCGACTTAGGATTCTTCGGACCTGGCAAAATGGTTAAAGAATTCGAAGAGGCTGCTTATAAGCTGAAAAAAGATGAAGTAAGCGAACCTGTGAAATCACAATTCGGTTACCACATCATTAAAGTAACAGACATTAAAGAGCCAGAAAAATCATTCGAACAATCTAAAGCTGACATCAAAAAAGAAATCGTTCAGAAGAAATCACAAGACGGCGAATTCATGAACGATCTTATGATGAAAGAAATCAAAAAAGCTGACGTAAAAGTTGATGATAAAGATTTAAAAGATCTTTTCGAAGAGAAAAAAGCTGACGCTAAAAAAGACGAAAAGAAATAATGAAATAAAAAGCTTGGGCTTAGGTCCGAGCTTTTTTTATACCCTCTTCTCTCGGTAGTTATGTCCGATTCGGTAAATGAAATTATATAGTTGGTCCTTCGAATAAATTATATCGGCGATTTTTTAAATATATCGACCACAACTCCAATTATATCGGCGATTTTCGAGATATATCGGCGCAATTCCAAATATATCAGCGATTTTCAAAATATATCGACTTACCGACAAAAAACGACAACAAGCGTGACTCCCTCTATAAACACAAAAAAACCTTGATCCACGTATCATGGAACCAAGGTTTATCTTATTATCATTGATTAAATTAAAAAACTATGTTAAATTAGTACAGAAACACGTTTTCAGAAATACAAAGAACGTATTTATCCGTATCTTAATTGTACACCAAAACACATCTTCAGTCAACCTCTATTTTTCACTTTTAAAGGAGTGCTATCGTATGAACAAAAAACTTGATCAAGAGCAAAAACGATTGGATACCGTAATCGAAACGATTGCGAAACAAATTGATAAGCTGGAAAACGAAACTGGCAGACGCCGAGCAGAAGTAATCAATATTCGTAAACATTTCTGGGATGACGTGAAAGTGAATACTGATACTTTTGATGATTATCTTGAAACAGTTATCAACTTAAGACAACAAGCTCAGTCACTAGCTGTCACACAAATTACTCATAAGCACACCTTTAATCGACTTGCCGCACTAAAACGCATGCATAAATCACCTTATTTTGGACGAATTGATTTTAAAGAAGAAGGAGAATCTGCTGCGGAGCAAATTTATATCGGTGTAGCCACGCTTACTGATGCAAGCGGAGAAAATTTTCTTATATATGACTGGCGCGCACCCATTTCAAGTGTGTACTACGATTATCCACCAGGACCGGCTGAATACAGTACACCAGGAGGCGTAATTCACGGTAATGTGGAGAAAAAATTACAATACATTATTCAAAATGGCGAGATTGATTCTATGTTCGATACGAGCCTTACAATTGGCGATGAAATCTTGCAACAAGCGCTCGGAAAAGGTACGAACAAACATATGCAAAGTATCGTCGCTACGATTCAGCGCGAGCAAAATGAAATTATTCGTCACGATGAAGGCCGACTCCTTATCGTGCAAGGAGCTGCTGGTAGCGGTAAAACATCAGCTGCGCTGCAACGAATCGCCTACTTACTATATAAATATCGCGAATGGCTAAAAGCGGATCAAATTATTCTCTTCTCCCCTAACTCTATGTTCAATAGCTACGTATCTAACGTACTACCTGAACTCGGCGAAGAAAATATGCAGCAAGTGACATTCCAAGAATATTTAAATCATAGACTAAGTAAGTCATTTGATGTGGAAGATCCTTATGAACAATTAGAATATATGTTAACTGAAACGAATAACCCTATCTATAAAACGAGAAATGCGAGCATTCGATTTAAAGCATCTACTCAATTTTTCGAGATGATTCGAGCGTACAGACAATCTCTTGAATCTTCAGGCATGCTATTTAGAGGAATGAAATTTAGAGGAAAGCTAATTGTCTCTGCGAAAGAAATTACAGAGCAGTTTTACAATACCGATTCCTCCCTCCGCTTCCATAGCCGTATTGAGAAGTTAACGGATTGGCTAAATAAGCAAATAGATGTACTTGAAAAAGCAGAACTGAAAAAGCCTTGGGTAGAAGAAGAAATTGAACTACTGAGTAAAGATGAATATCAAAAGGCTTATAAATATTTACAGAAAAAAGGTGAGTTTGACGACAACTCCTTTAACGATTTTGAGAAAGAAGCGAAAGTACTTGGACGTATGATTGTCCGTAAAAAATTGAAACCACTTCGCAAAGGTGTTCAAACATTGCGTTTCATCAATTTCACAGGCATATATAAACAGCTATTCACAGATGCATCATGGGTTACGGGAGAAAAGCCGAAAGACTGGGATGACATTTGTTCTTTAACGATGAACATGCTCGATGAAGGAAAATTATATTACGAGGATGCAACTCCATTTTTACTTTTGAAAGAGTTAATTGAAGGCTTCCAAACGAACCGATCAATTAAACACGTACTCGTAGACGAAGCGCAAGATTATTCACCATTTCAGTTCGAGTTTTTAAAACGTCTCTTCCCTGCTGCAAGAATGACTGTACTCGGAGACTTTAACCAAGCGATATTTGCCCATGCAAGTGAAACAGTGAATTTCAATACGCTCACTAGCTTATACGGACCGGATGAAACAAACGGCATTAACTTAACTCGTAGCTATCGCTCAACAAAACCAATTATTGAATTCACACGTGCTCTCGTACCAGAAGGAAAGAACATTCACGCCTTTGAACGTGACGGCGAGAAACCTACAGTGACGAAAGTATCAAATGACAGCGAACTGCACGAACATATTACTGTTAAAGTTGCTGAACTGCAAAAAGAGCAGCACAATACGATCGCAATTATATGTAAATCTGCAGCCGAAAGTGTAGCTGCTTACGAAGCGCTTAATCATATCGAGAATATTAAACTCGTGAAGAGTAACTCAGCCGAGTATGAGCAAGGCATCGTCGTGATCCCAGCTTACTTAGCGAAAGGTATCGAATTTGATGCTGTTATTATTTACAATACTTCTAAAGATGTATACAGCGATGAGAGCGTTCGTAGACTATTCTACACTGCTTGTACGCGCGCGATGCACGAATTGCAACTTTATAGCGTTGGCGAGGTTAGTCCGTTTATTGTTGAGGCTGATTCGGAGAGTTTTGAACTTATTACACCTTGATAACAATCAAGGTGTTTCTTTTTTGTGCAGGATTTACAACTTTAAAGTAGAATATATCAGTTTAGAAAAAAGTTAAGGAGCGAAAAGATGAACCATTATTTTATTGCTATTTATGACGGTGAGTTTCCTACCGAGAAATTACATACCATTTTACAATCTAATCCCACTTTTACTGATCTAAACGTCCGCACCCTTTCAATCTCATCACCAAGACCTTTCACATTATTAGTTGACGAAGAACACGATGCACTTACAATTGAACTTACAGACAAATACCACTTATTAACGAAAGAGTTGCAAACACTTGAGCAGCAAGAAAAGTACTACTATGTATACGATTATAAAATTAGAAAGACCATCGAGAATCCTACCCAAAAATGCTTTCCATTCGCACAAATCAATATAAGTGTTACGAAATTCCATCAGATGATTCAAAAAGTAAAACACTTAAAACGACCTGTATTTGCAGGTTATAACATCATTTCTCATGATGCAGACATACTTACGATTGATATACTTCTTTCTTCACCTTTATTGGATCCTAACACTTCTGAAAAAAATACGACAGAACATGCTTATTTACAACAATTAGCTGAATCCATTTCTCGTTCTGAATTGTGTACTTCTATTAAAGCGAGTTCACTTATTTAAACATAAAATGAAACTTTATCGCTAAGTTAGAGCTGTTCCATTATAAGTTTAAAAAGGTGTGGTGTGCTATCCGACAAATACTATTTTAATAAGAAGGAACCAAAATCAAATTAATATGTAGGAACAAAATAATAAAGAGGGTTGCCCTCGGCATACCCTCTTTACTTCGACCCTTAACTTTCTGAGGTCTGCGAGCGTTTTATAAATAAAGCTACAACAACTGCAAGTAGTGCCAAACCAAAGCCAATCGTAAATGCGTTATGCACGCCTGAAACCATTGCTTCTGTCAATTGAGCTGGGTCAGTTGGATTTGAAGATGCATCCAAATATTTCTTTTGTCCGGAAGTCATAACACTAATAAAGAACGCAACTCCTACCGCACCCGCTACTTGCGATAGAGTATTCAAAATAGCTGTTCCGTGAGGATAAAATCGCTTCGGAAGTTGGTTCAAACCGTTCGTTTGCGCCGGCATCATGATCATTGAAATAGATATCATCATAGTGACGTGTAATAGGATGAAAGTTATTTTAGACGTATCTGCCGTTACTTGTGTAAAGAACCACATCACACCTGCTAATAATAGCGTACCAGGAATAATAAGCGCTCTTGGACCAAATTTATCAAAAAGCTTCCCTGAAACTGGAGAAAGCAGACCATTCAACAGGCTACCTGGAAGCATGATAAGACCGGTTGCATAGACAGTTAAGCCTAAAGCACCTTGGAATAGAAATGGTAATAAAGTCATTGTCGAGAACATCGTCATCATCATGATCGTCAATAAAATTGTCGTGAGCGTAAACATCGGATACTTAAATGCACTAAGGTCTAGTAATGGCTCTTTCAATTTCAATTGACGCAATACGAAGAATAGAATTGCTACAAGACCAATTAGGATTATGCCATATACTTGGAAACTACCCCAACCTTCACCTGAGCTACTAAATCCATAAACAATTCCGCCAAATCCAATTGTAGATAAAAGAATAGATAATACATCCACCTTTGGTTTAGTAGGCTCAGAGACATTTTTCAAATAAATAAATGCAAAAACAATAGAAAAAATCGCGAATGGAAGAACGAAATAAAATAGCCATCTCCAATTCAATGTTTCCAAAATGAGCCCTGAAAGTGTCGGCCCAATGGCAGGGGCAAACATGATTACAAGCCCAATACTCCCCATTGCCGCTCCTCTCTTTTCAGGAGGATATAGAAGGAGAATCGTATTCATTAATACGGGCATTATTAATCCCGTACCTGCTGCTTGTAACAAGCGACCCATTAATAGTATAGAAAATCCAGGCGCAATCGCACTTACAAGTGTACCGAAAGTAAAGATTACCATAGCACCTATGAATACTTGTCTTGTTGTAAACCATTGTACTAATAAAGCAGAAGCTGGAATGAGTACAGCAACTACAAGCATGTACCCTGTTGAAAGCCATTGAAGAGTCGACGCTGTTACATTCAACTCAACCATTAATTGTGGAAAAGCAACGTTCAATAATGTTTCATTCAAAATGGTGAAAAACGCTCCAATGATCATTGATATTAAAATTGGGAGTCTTTTCACATTGTCAAACTCCTTTGACTGCGAAGAAACAGGTGCAGTTTGAGTATTCATACATAAACCCTCCTTGTATTTTCTTTTATAAGTTTTTACTACCTTTGCTAGTCATATTTAACGTAGAAACGCCCATACCAAATTGAAAACGGTAGAGCACAACTACAAGTAAGATCAACAATGACATCACGCCGAAGATATTACTATACATATTTGCAGCTTCATTTGCAACAAAAGGATTTAGCTTTAGTGAAGTCGATCCTTTATCAAGCAATTTCCCTACTACACTCATAGCCATCGCGCCAGATATGAAATTAATCATCGACAGTAATCCCATTCCCACACCTGTCTCTTCCTTTGACAGTGTTTGTGAAATCGTATTAGACATTGAAATCTGCATAAAGGTCTGTCCTACATTTCCGAAAATTAAAATCAATGCTATGACAAAAGCCGAGACCCCAATGAAAGTAGATAATAATGAGAAAGCAAGGAATATGAATACTGAGGCAATAAAAACGAGTGCAAAATTGCCCCGAGTATCAGCTAACCTTCCTCCCTTTCTTCCCATAATTGCCGAGGCAATTGCAGCTGGAACTAAAACAAAACCAATATTCGAAGGAGTCAATCCATTTACTGCTGATAGAAATTGCGGCGTCATGAATGTCATACTAAAGCTCATCGCTGTCGTCATAAAAGCAAGGAGTAACCCAATCGAAAAGTTTTTATTTTTAAACAAAGTCGGTTTTATAAACGGCTCTGTAGCTTTTCTAATCCGCAAAATGAAGAATGCCAACATGACAAATCCTCCAAGGAATAACAACACTTGCATCTGCGTAATAGCAAGCAAGAAGAACGCGACCGATACAGCTAATAGACCTCCGCCAAGAATATCAATACTACCCGCCTTTCCTTTTGCATTGTCTAAATACTTTCTAAAGAAAGGTAGCGTTAGAAGCGGTAGTAATGAAAGAACAAACATGAGTCTCCAGCTTCCAAAACTCGTAATTAATCCAGCGGCAACGGGCCCTAAAGCATTCCCAAGCGCTAAACCAACTGCTGAAGTTCCAAGCGCACGCCCCCTTTTCTCTGGCGCAAAGTATCTAACCGGAATAATCATTGCTGTCGCAGGAAGAACAGAAGCTCCCGCTGCCTGAATGACACGGCCTAAAATGATAACCCAATACTCAGTAGCAAGTAGACCAAGCAAGGAACCTAGAGCGAAAATAAGTAGTCCATACGTTAACAAATCCTTTAACCGATATTTATCCGCCAGTTTTCCCATTACGATGGAACCAACAGCATAAACAACCATATAACTCGTCATAATCCAGCTAACCTCTGAAGGAACAAGGTTGAATTCTTTACCGATTTCAGGAAGAGCTACATTAAACATCGTACCGTTCATAACCGAAAATATTAGCGTAACTACTAAAACTGCTAGTAATTTATCCGCATTTTGTGATGAATGATCTACCATCGTGTAGACCTCCTTTCCTCTTTCCCATAATCTATATAGATTTAAATGAGTATCAACATAATGAATATCCTCACTATTTTATTATAACGAGGATATCATTTTTATCGTACGTGCCCAATTTCTACCTCTATTCAACCAAATCTACTAAACTACAATTTATTTTACAGAAGTTCTGTTACTGCTGAAAAATGAACGACCGCAAGAACTAGTGCTAAAATCATAAGCACGGCTGCTGGCATGATTTTTCCAATTGGATCTTTAACACGCATATGTGACAATACAGCTCCTAACATAATACAAGCAATCCATAATGCTGCTAAAACTAATACGATCTCATTCCAGAAACCAAAAATTAGTCCAACCACGCCTGCTAAAGCGATCCAACCTGTCGCAATTCTAAACCATTGAGGTAAACCTAAATGAGCGAAAGCCTCTACTTGCATTTTTGCTCCCGCAATTTTACTCACACTCGAAAAGAAAAATGCAAAAATTAATAAACATTGAAGTACTAATGCTACAATAGTCATGTACAATCCTCCATTATATATTTTTTAAGGGTATTGCTATTAAATGCTGAAACGATTTGAAATTCCTTACATAAATCCACCTCTCTCTATTATCGTTTTCTATAGATCCCCGCATCAGTTATAATAGTAATTATCCCGCTATTACACATTATGAGTACGCGATATAATGAGGTTACTCACTAATTGTTTATAATATAGAGAGGATACTCACTAATAATATACAATATATTTATGAAACGTGCAAAAATGAACTACAAAATAATGAGGAGGTCATCCCATTCATGAAATCAAATAATCCAGCCGCAATAGATATCATCCATATTTTAATGCAATCGTCCAACTATGTTCAAAGAGAATTTCAATCTCAATTGTCAGCCCTTGACACACCTTATCATCTAACAGGTCCTAGGTTACGCGTTCTATCCACCGTTTCTGAAAATGGTCCCATTCGAATGAATGAATTAGCTGCTAAATTAGGCGTCAAAGCACGTACAGTTACCGATTTTGTCGATGCACTCGAACAAGACAAGCTCCTAGTTCGTATACCAGATCCAACTGATCGCCGAGCTACATTAATTCAACTTACTGAACGCGCGCATTCCAATATGGAGCAGGCGCTCGCGTTCCAAGACAAGGTCGCAAACGATATTTTACAAAACCTCACATTAGAACAACGCGAACAGTTTTTTGAACTTCTATTACTATTAATAAAAGATAAGCAAATTCCAGATTCATGCGGAGAAGTTGAGAACGGAAAAACTTGTTAAGTGTGTAAATAAAACCACCTACACCCTAAAAAATATAGGGACTAGGTGGTTTGTTTTTTAAGCTGATTTTCTCGCTGGAATGTCTTTACGTCGATATACACTTAGTACGATTCCCATTATAAGCGCATGAAATACAGTTGGTGTTAATCCATAACTAATAAAAGGTAGTGATATAGCAGTAATCGGTAATAAACCTAAAATCATACCGACGTTATAAAGGAATTGTACTACGAAAAGAGTCAATCCACCAACGAGCAGCAATTTACCGTACCGATCATTTATTTTATAAGAGATGACTATTAATCTTGCTACAAAAAGAGAAAGAACGAAGACAAGAATTAACGCAAGCCAATACCCATAATAGTAAGTCAAACTTGCAAATACAAAATCAGTATCCGGAGCAGGGATGAATTTCATATCTCCATATGTACCAAACCAACCTGCTGACGACATTACCTCCTTTAAACGTATATACATAAATCCTGCGCCCTGTGCATCACGTTCTGGATTCAAATACCCTAAAAATCTATCCAAATAAACTCCTTTTACTGTGTGCCA
The DNA here is from genome assembly GCF_038005585.1 of Bacillus sp. FSL W8-0519. NCBI lineage: Bacteria > Bacillati > Bacillota > Bacilli > Caryophanales > Bacillaceae > Bacillus > Bacillus sp. FSL W8-0519. The sequence continues at coordinate 1,103,686 of NZ_JBBOTL010000001.1, read as the reverse complement.
GGAAAAATAGGCCCCTATAATCAATAAACAGATTGGTACAATTGTAATAATTAATGCCTTTTTCTTCCCTAACTTACTCCACCAAAGCATAACGAATACCATCGTGATATAAATAAAAATCACTGAAAAAGCTGCGCCAATTAAAAATAAATACAAAGAAAATAAATAAAGAGCCACAAGATGCATTACTTTTATCCTACTATTATTGAAAAAAGAAGCCCAAGCTAGAAAAAAGAACGGCACTGCCATTAAACGGTCAATTGCAATAGGACCAACTTTTATTATCGGTTCTCCAAGCATCCCAGCATTCGGAAAGCAGTATAGCATTAACAAGATAAGTACACCAATTGTATAAAACAACCATCCTAATCTCTCTAACTTCCGATAATTAATCAGCATCATCCCTAACGCTGTTGCAATACCAAGAACAACAAATATCACCTTATCCATTAGTAAATCATTCATATATCCAAAAGCTATAACCGGCAAAAACCCTAATCCCATCGCAGCCACTAATAAACCAATTAAAAACCAATCAACCTTTGGCTTATGCAGTTTGTTAAGTTCTTGTCCCAGTTTAATTGGACTCCCCATTTGCTCAACAGCCTTATCTTCAGCAACTTCCTCACTTAACCCTTTATCCATCCACATATTCTTTGCCTGTTTCAAGTGAAAATTCAGTTCAGTTGCTACTAAGTCCTTCGCTTCTTTTGATTTAATATGGTTCGTAACTTCTGTTAAAAAACGCTCCCCTTTTTTGTTCAATTTTTCTCACTCCTGTACGAATCCTTTTAATATAAATCGTGCCTTCGTAGCATTCTTCTCTGCCTTTCGCAGCATCTTGTTTCCTTTATCATTTAATTGATAATATTTAGCTCCTTCGTGGTCCCAGCTAGATTGGATAAAGCGATTCTGCTCTAGACGATGTAACAAAGTGTATAGAGACCCTTCATTACCTTCAAATGTTTGAATCCCTCTTCCCCGTAGTAACTGCATCAATTCATAGCCTGTTTTTTCATTCATAAGAAGTTGCAACACTGCTAAAAGGATGTCTTCTTCTTTTTCGGACGATTGATTGATTTTTTCACGCACCCGCTTCTGGTGCTGATCAGAAAAACTCAAATGTTTAAAAGTTGTGTTCTCCATTGATTTTCGCAAACCTTTTAATCGATCTTCCATTTGACTATTCCTCCAATCCTTTCTTCAAAAGCTCCTTCGCTTTTTTCATCCTCGTTTTTATCGTGTTTTCCTTCACATCTATTACAATCGCAATCTCTTTAATTGATAATTCTTCATAATAAAATAGATAAATGACTTCTCGATATTTGATCGGTAAATTCATTACTGCAGAAGCCAGTTCACGATCCTCCGCATTTTGAATGACAGTTTGTTCCACACTTTCTTTTTGACTCTCCATATACGTAAAATCATCTTCTGTAACAATAACTTTTTTGTTATACCAACTTTTTAAATAATCCTTACAATGATTAATTGCAATTCTCCATAGCCATGTTTTTAAGTTCGAATTCCCTTTATATGTATGAAGAGATTTATAACATTTCACAAATATATCTTGCGTTAAATCCTCCGCAACCTCTTTATTATTCACATATGAATACACAAGCTGTAAGACTTCTTGTCCATACTTGTTCATTATTTCGTCGATAAGGTCCTCCTTATCTTCTATTTCAAACGCTTCTATCATTAATTCATCCACAGCCTTCCCTCCTTCCCATATATTAGACGACGCACTGTATGGAAAAGTTTTATAAATTTATAAAAAAATACAGAGGGTAATAACGTTTTTTATAAAACACTTCCTCAGCAACTTACATATAATAAACCGAATAGTCGTTACAATACATTCACCTAAAGAGCGTCTTTCTCCCACGGCGCTCTTTAAGTTTGCAATAAGAGGGGCGTCTTCGTTTCCTATCGCTAAATGAAAAAGAGAACCGATTTAATCGAGTCCTCCTTCTTTCTAACGCTCACTTAAAGAATCTAATATTTCATGGCCATACAAAGATGGATCGATACTATCAAAACCAGTACACTCTTCATACAAGTGTAGTATTTGAAATTCTATACATAACGCAGCTGTTTGTTCTTGTTGATTTATTGCTTTTTCTAGTTCTGCCGTGTATTTCATTTGGATATTGTTATCAGTATCTTTATTTTTTTAGTTATGTTTATTTAACAAGGAGTCAACTCCCCCCACTGAGATAAAGCCTTTCAGTGGGGGGTTGAGTTTGAACGCTAGGGCTTTTTATCTATATGTCTTGTTCCCTATTTTAAAACATAATACAATGAATACGTAACTTAATAAGCTATAACTAGTAGGTGTGGTAATCATCTCTTCCATTTTGAAAAAAGGGGGAGGTGATAATATGATCGCGATGTTTGTCATTAAATTAGTGTATGGTATCCTAACCGGAGCTGGCGTTGTCATCGGTAGAAGATACGTCGGTCCGTGGCTAATTTCTGTATACAAAAAAGCGAGAACCACCCTGCTTTGAACCGCACCCAATTTGTTAGACAAATAACTAACAATTGGAGGTGCGGTTTTATTATGTCTAGAAAATATAAATTCGAATTAAAAAGAAATGCCGTTGAACATTATTTAAATACAAATGATTCTTTTAAAGTGACTGCCCAAAAATATCAAGTCAGTACATCGTTATTAAAAGAGTGGGTGGCACGTACTAGAGAACAAGGAATAGAGTCCTTAAACTCTAAATGTACAAGGTATGACATTCAGTTTAAAATGGAAGTATTGAATTTTATGAACAATACAGGAGCTTCGCCCCTACAAGCGGCCGCTATGTTCAACGTTCCATCTCCTCGTACCGTTAGGAAGTGGCGATCAATGCTAGAATCGCAGGGGATAGATGCTCTTCGTAAAACAAGTAAGGGGTACTCCACTGTGAAGAAGAAACAGGCTATTGCACCTAAGAAAAAACAAAATATTAACTCTCAAAATGATTTACAAAAAGAAATTGAATACTTACGCATGGAAAATGCTTATTTAAAAAAGTTACATGCCTTAATTCAACAAAAACAACAATCTCTGAAAAAGACAAAGCACACATAATATATGAGTTAAGGCATGAATATAAAATTATCGACTTGATTAAAGCGGCTGAAATGGCTCGTAGTACATATTATTACTGGGTGAAACAAATGAGTCGTGAAGATAAATATAACGAGGTTAAAGAAAGTATTAAGCAGATTTTTCAGGAACACCAAGGGCGATATGGCTATAGGCGTATCACACTTGAATTACGTAATCAGGGCTATACCATTAACCACAAAACCGTCCTTCGCTTAATGAATCAATTAGGGTTAAAATCGTTGGTAAGAATCACTAAATACCGCTCTTATCGTGGGAAGGTTGGGAAGGTAGCGCCAAATGTCTTGAAGCGTGATTTCAAGGCCTCTAAGCCTAATGAAAAGTGGGTTACAGATGTTACTGAAGTTCATTTGTTTGGTGAAAAACTCTACCTATCTCCTATTCTAGACTTGTTTAATGGTGAGATTATTTCCTATAATATTGAGAAACGCCCTACATTCCTTCTAGTCGAAAGGATGTTAGATAAGGCTTTAAAATGCTTGGATAAAGAAGATACTCCTATCCTTCATTCAGATCAAGGTTGGCACTATCAAATGGATAGATATCAATATATTTTAAGAGAAAATAATATAACTCAAAGTATGTCCCGTAAGGGAAATTGCTTAGATAATGCAGTCATTGAAAATTTCTTTGGCTTATTAAAATCTGAATTACTTTATCTTAAAGATTTTGAAAGTATGGAACACTTTAGGGAAGAACTAGAGAATTATATTTATTATTACAATAATAAAAGGATTAAGGCAAAATTAAAAGGATTGCCTCCTGTAAAATACAGAATTCAATCCTTATTAGCTGCTTAAATATATGTCTAACTTTTCGGGTCCAGTTCACTTCGTGGAAAAGGTAAGGGCGGTTCTCGGCTAAAACGTTAATGTAATTGTCTTATAACCGCACCTACTACCACCACAATAGCAAGTTAGGTTACAAAGGCAGAAGTTTCTCAGGCTTCTGTCTTCTTTATTTTATGCAAAATTCATACTATATACTCTACCATCATTGTAACACATTTTATTTATTTTTAGTCAAGATAAAAAACACCTAAAGAGTTTCTCTTCAGGTGTTTCTCTATTTTACGCTAATGCAGCTGCATGCTCTTGTTGATCTACAGGAATGACAGCGTCTCTTAATGCTTTTTCTAGTTCTGCTGTGTATTTCATTTGCTCTTCTTTGCTCCAGCCTAGTTTTGCAGCCATGTAGTTGATTACTGCTTCTTTCCACTCGTATACCCAGTGGATGTTGAAGAATACAGCGCCTCTGCGGCGTACGAAGAAGTCGACTGGTTTTGCTGTCATTTCGTAATCCATTGCGTATACAAGTGGGATTAGAACGTCTAGCGGCATGTTGTATTCTTTCGCTTCATCTTTATGTTTTTTCGCTAGGTCAAATAGTACGTCAACGTTAGAGCCGTAGAATTTCGCGAATTCTTCTGCTTGTGCTGTTGTTAAACCGTATTTCGTACCTTCGCCTGCTTTTTTCGCGATAAATGCTGGTAATCCTTTAGAGCCATCTACATGTCCACCAGAGATTGGCATATGTTTCGTTGTGCTCTTCGGATATGCACTATGCCCTTCTTTTTGTAGTAAGTTCGTTACGTAGTCTACTACCATTTCAGCCATTTTGCGGTATCCTGTTAATTTACCACCTGCGATTGTAATTAAACCAGATTCAGAAGTCCAAATTTCGTCTTTACGAGAAATTTCAGATGCACTCTTACCTTCTTCGTAAATTAACGGACGTACGCCAGCCCAGCTTGACTCGATGTCTTTTTCCGTAATTTTTACGCTTGGGAACATGTAGTTAATCGCATTAATGATGTACGTGCGATCTTCTGTTGTCATTTGTGGTACAGCTGCGTCTTTATCATAGAACGTATCTGTTGTACCTACATATGTTTTTCCTCCGCGCGGAATCGCGAATACCATACGTTTATCTGGTGTATCGAAGTAAATCGCTTGACCTAATGGGAAACGTTTTTGATCAATTACTAAGTGAACACCTTTTGATAACTGAAGTACTTTTCCTTTTTTCGAGTTATCTTTTTCACGAAGTGTATCTACCCAAGGACCAGCTGCGTTTACAATTTTCTTACCGTAAACTTCGTATACTTCACCATCTAGTAAATCGATTACACGTACACCACATACTTTTCCATCTTTATATAAGAAACTATCTACTTTTGCGTAGTTAACAGCTTTTGCACCGTGCTCAATTGCTTCTTTCATTACTTCAATTGTAAGACGCGCATCATCAGTGCGATATTCTACGTAGTAACCGCCGCCTTTTAATCCTTCTTGTTTTACAAGAGGCTCTTTCTTCAGCGTTTCTTCACGGTTAAACATTTTTCTGCGCTCGCTTCGTTTTACGCCTGCTAAGAAGTCGTATACACGAAGACCAATTGATGTACTGAATGATCCGAACGTACCGCCTGTATGGAACGGAAGTAACATCCACTCTGGTGTTGTTACATGGGGACCGTTCTCATATACGATCGCACGCTCTTTACCCACCTCTGCTACCATTTTCACTTCAAGTTGTTTTAAATAACGTAGACCACCGTGTACAAGCTTCGTTGAACGACTTGATGTACCTGCTGCAAAGTCCTGCATTTCAAACACAATTGTTGATAATCCGCGTGTTGCTCCATCTAATGCAATACCAGAACCAGTAATACCTCCACCAATTACGATCACATCTAATTCTTGTTTATTTACTCCGTTTAATACGTCTTTACGTTGTTTACTTGAAAATTTCATGGTAATTCCTCCCTTTGATAACGAAAAAAGAGACCACAAACTCCGCTATAGATTTCGCCTCTATAGCGTGTTGTGGTCTCTCCAAATCTCCTACCGAATTATTAACTTGTCACCATTATAACACTGTTTATGATTATTTGAAAGCTTTTGTTGCTTCAATTGCTTTTTTCCATCCAGCATATAGCTCTTCGCTTGTTTCCGCTTCCATTGTTGGTTCAAAGCGTTTGTCCATATGCCACTGTTCTTTAATTTCATCTTGGTTTTTCCAATATCCAACCGCAAGACCAGCTAAGTACGCTGCACCTAAAGCTGTTGTTTCATTGATCACTGGACGCTCTACAGGAACATCTAAAATATCACTTTGGAACTTCATTAAGAAGTTATTTTTAACTGCTCCGCCATCAACGCGTAATGTTTTCAGTTCAATACCTGAATCTGCTTCCATTGCGCATAATACGTCTTTCGTTTGGTAAGCTAAAGATTCTAGTGTTGCACGAATGAAATGCTCTTTCGTCGTACCGCGTGTTACACCAAACATAGCGCCGCGTACTTCACTATCCCAGTAAGGTGTACCTAATCCTACGAATGCTGGTACAACGTATACACCGTCAGTTGATTCAACGCGATTCGCATACACTTCACTCTCACTTGCATCTTTAAACATGCGCATTCCGTCACGTAACCACTGAATTGCAGAACCTGCTACGAAAATACTTCCTTCTAATGCATAGTTTACTTTACCATCTATTCCCCATGCAATTGTTGTTAATAGGCCATGCTCAGAAGCTACCGCTTTTTCACCAGTGTTCATTAGCATGAAGCAACCAGTTCCGTAAGTATTTTTCGCCATACCTTCACCGAAACAAGCTTGTCCAAATAATGCCGCTTGTTGATCACCAGCTACACCGGCAATCGGTACATTTTGACCGAAGAAGTGATAGTCAATTGTTTCTCCATACACTTCAGATGATGGACGTACTTCTGGAAGCATGCTCTTTGGTACTGTTAACATGTCTAGAAGTTCATCATCCCACTGTAAGTCGTGAATGTTAAACATTAATGTACGTGATGCATTTGAGTAATCCGTTACGTGCGCTTTACCACCAGATAGTTTCCATACAAGCCACGTATCAATTGTTCCGAATAATAGATCGCCGTTTTCTGCTTTCTCTCTTGCACCTTCAACGTTATCTAAAATCCATTTTACTTTCGTACCAGAGAAGTATGCGTCAATTAAAAGACCTGTTTTTTCGCGAACCATTTCGCTATAACCTTTTTCTTTTAACTCATCACAAATTTCAGCTGTTTGGCGAGATTGCCATACAATTGCGTTATAAATTGGTTTACCAGTCGTTTTATCCCATACAACCGCTGTTTCACGTTGGTTCGTAATACCGATACCAGCGATTTGTTCTGGTTTTACATCTGCTTCGCTTAAGCAAGTTGCGATAACCGCTAAAATAGATCCCCAAATTTCTTGCGCGTTATGCTCTACCCAGCCCGGCTTTGGAAAATGTTGCGTAAACTCTTTTTGAGCTGAATGAACAATTTCACCTTTTTTATTGAAAAGAATTGCGCGTGAGCTAGTTGTTCCTTGGTCTAATGAAAGAATATATTTTTTCATAATGGTTTCCCCCTTATGCTACTTTTCTACTATTTGTATTGCTTCCACTTTTTTTGCTTGTCATATAAGAGATTGCTAGTACAATCACAGTTGCAATAATCACATAAATAAGTGCTGCATTTTGTTTTCCTTCAAATACAACTTGATGGAATAATCCTGCCAGTGATCCACCTAAAATTGGACCTACTACTGGAATCCATGCATATTTCCAGTTTGAACCGCCTTTTCCTGCAATCGGAAGGAAGAAGTGCGCGATACGCGGACCTAAATCACGTGCTGGGTTGATTGCGTATCCTGTCGTTCCACCTAATGATAAACCAATACTTACAATTAAGAAACCTACGATAAATGGATTTAATCCATCTGCAAATTTATTTGCACCAATTGCTAATATACCAAATACTAAAACGAATGTCCCAATCATTTCACTTAAAAGGTTTGCAAATGTGTTCGGAATTGCTGGACCTGTTGCAAATACACCTAACTTTGTTCCTGGATCTTCTGTTTCTTTCCAGTGTGGTAAGTAATGTAAATATACGATAACTGCCCCGATAATTGCCCCAATCATTTGTGCTGCGATATAACCAGGTACGTCACTCCATGGGAACGCTCCCTTAAATGCTAATCCTATCGTCAAAGCTGGATTCAAATGTGCCCCACTAATTGATCCAACCGCGTACGCTGCAACCGCTACCGCTAAGCCCCAGCCCATTGTAATAACAATCCAACCAGAATCTTTCGCAAACGACTTCTTTAAACTTACACCAGCACAAACGCCGCCACCAAGTACGATTAACAACGCAGTCCCTATTAACTCTCCTAAAAATGCTGACATAGTATCCCTCCACAATCAATTTAAACGCTTTCAAATGTGATAGAGGTAAAATGAATGGCCATTCGTTTTTGTCAAAAGAAAAAGACCCACAGCTTTGCACGCTTCTATATAAATTTATATAGAAACAATGAAATGTGGATCTCTACTTTTCTCCGTCACGTTTATTAACTTGTCTATAATGTTAACCGTTAATGAAAGCGGTGTCAACAGAATTATTTCACATTTTCGTCACTTTTTTTGGTAATGTTTCCATAGTTCGCGTTTTGATGTCGTAATTGCTGTCGCACCAGCATTTAAAGCTCTCTCTACATCATCAACAGTACGAATAAAACCACCCGCTAAAATTGGTACACCAGTACGCTCTTTCACTTCAGCGATCACATCCGTTAACGCTCCTGGGAGCACCTCTATATAATCCGGCTTCGTCTTTTCTAAAAGATTGCAACTCTTCTCCATTGCACTCGAATCGATTAAAAAAATACGCTGAATTGCCACAACACCTTTTTGCTTCGCCTTCATAATGACGCTCGCCTTCGTTGAAAGTAACCCGTACGGTCTAAACTCCTGACATAAATACTCCGTCGCATGCCCATCACTCTGCAAGCCATGAATTAAATCCACATGTAAAAACACCTTTTTACAATATTGCTTCGCAAGTGATATAACACTCTTCAATTGACCGACATGAATATCTAAAATAACGATATACTCATACGAACTATGTAATAGCTTTTCCAAATCTTTAATTTGCCTCACTGCCGGCAAAATCTTTTGTTCATGAAATTCCATTCTAAATGTCCCCTTCTTTATGTCATCCTATCCTTTATAGTACACAATTTGAGTGAAAAGAACAGCTGGTGTAGGGGATTTCTTTCATTTTTCTCGTTCTTCTTTTAAACGTTCACTAAAAATCATACGATGTTTCTCACCTATCTACGTCTAGTAAGAGCAAATACATGATGATGAGTAAAGCAAGTTGTCGTTGCGTTGGCTGTGCAACTTGTGCGTTACAGGTTGTAATGGTGCTATTTCATGTGCTATACAATGTAGGTTTCAGATATTTTTCTTCTATAATAATTTCCCGAACAATAATACAAAGAATTAATACGAATAAAGACTAAATGGGGCATAAAAAATACGCTATCCTTTCTTATCAGTCTCCAGAAAGAATAACGTAAAGTTTCATTTTCAAACCTTTTCTTCAAAAAAAGAAGCTAACAATTCAGTGTTAACTTCTCAACTGAAAGCAAAATAGTATCTTTCCTTACCTTCTAATATCTAGGTTGTGATTGAATATTTGTAAGATGAACATCATACATATCAATGATTTCAAGAAATCTATCAGCTTCACGGAAGACATGGTCTGCCAATAATGGGTGGATGATACTCTTTATTTTACATTGCTCAATTAAATCACGTGCTGTTTTCTTAAAGTCCCGAAGAGATGCAACCGACACACGATTTTGATCTAAAAATTGATCTAGAAGAGGGACAGTTTGGGATTGTGGTTTCATTGATTCTAAGTCAATTGCTTGATACATTAATGCATCAAAATCATTGCTAAAATTTCGCGCTGTATCTACAAGCTTTCTTTCCGATGGATCAAGAAGATGGCCAATAAATTTAGCATGGTCTGCCATAATCCTCAAAAAGAAAACATTTTCTTTAATAATAGCATCAGGAAGAGCATCTAATTTTCCTTCATTTAATTCCATTAAACGTTTTCTAAAATAATCAGCTTCCCTACTCGTATGGTCAACTAACAGTGGAAAGTTATTTTGTCCCGGCAATTTACATGTGAGAATCAACCCTAAAATCTTTCGTTTAAATCCCCAAATATTAGTTGCGGCTTGTTGTACTTCTGCATTAAATCTTTTGATTTGCTCAGGATCTGTTTCATTTGTGTAGGAATGCGCTATTTGTTCAATATGTTCAAACAATCGATAAAATTGATTCGCCTCTTCAATTAGTTGCGTATCCTCGCATCTAAACCCTAAGCGAAGAAAAAGAGAATGCTCCTTCATGATTCTAGACCAAAAACGAATTTCATTTAATGAACGCTCAACAAACATTACAGATGTAACACCTGTATCCGGATGTAATGGAGTCTCATCCCTATGCATTGTTAATCCCCCCCAGTAAAATACCCCGCTAGTTCCATTCTTATGAAGAAACATATATATAAATGCCCTCAATAAAAGTTCATAATGAATTTCGTATACATGCTTCCCAACAAAGAAAAAGGCTACCACCTAGATGTAAACTTCTACTAGATAATAGCCTTTCAACATTTCTATTAAAGCAATACAGAATCTTTATCACTATCCTGATTACGTTTCTCGCGCTCTTCTGCTAAGCGCTTCATGTACACTTCGCCTTCTTTTTCAATAAACTCATTATCCATCTCTTGCTCTTTTTTTGAAGTATATAAAACCATGTAGCCACTTAATACGATCCCAACGATTACAAGATACACCCACCATGGTAAAGTTTCCACTCTACTTCATTCCTTTCCTTAGACAAGCCTTATTAGTTTCACTGTATGAGGAAAGAAGTACATTTATGCTTAAAATTTTATCATTGTGGATTCTTCGCGAAGAACGCTTGTACATATTCCATAAACTCGATTGGTTCCTGGCGAAACGGTGCATGGTATCCCTTTTCAATAATATGAAACGTACTATTTGCAAATAGTCCATGATACAGTTCACCATTTTTCCAAGAAACACTCTTATCGTGTCGTCCCCATATAATTAAAGTCGGCACCTTAATTTTATCGGCTTCCATCGCAATGCGGCGCTCTCTCATTTTCGTCAGCTGATCATAGTGCTCTTTATCGTCACGACTATTTTTCACTTCATTTTTATTGTAATCCGTAATCTCAGTTACAGTTTGTAAGTCTGTCGATAACGGCGGCACTTCATAACTTTCTTTTTGCTGGAAAGATTCAATTCCTGTAGAGTCTGCTAAAATGAGATGCGTCACTGCGTCCGGATATAAATACGCTAAATTCAGTGACATCTCTCCGCCCATTGAATGACCGAGCACCGCAAACTGATCGTATCCGAGCTTTTTCATTAACTTATAATATAAATTCACTTGTGCAGGAAACGAATACTCAAAATCAATTGGCTTAGAAGAACGCCCAAACCCTAAAATATCCACTGCAATAATCGTGTGGTCCCGCGCAAGTTCCGGATAAATATCACTAAATCCATCTGAAGAACCACCAAACCCGTGCAGCATAAGTAAAGGTGGTTTCCCCTCACCAATTTTCTTAAAATAAATCGTCTGCCCATCAATTTGCGCCATACTCTCTTTCGTATTCAGCTTCATCATAACAGTATCTTTCACTTCTCCAACCTTCGCAATCGGCTTATCAACGAAGTTACATACGATAAGCAAAACGAGCACAATACCGCTAATCAAATAAAACTTAAACCGTTTCAACATTCCCGTCTCCTTTCTCTTGTTGCTATTTAAAGTTTTTACATTATTTGGTTGTTTTATAATTATTTTTAATTGTAACTGTATCGGTTACAATTATACCAAAAAAATATTTCTCACTTTTATTACTGATGGTTATTTTGTAACTATTATAGTTACATATTTAAAGTAAGTCAATTCTTTTATCTACATGGCATAAAAACAAAAAAGGGACTTCATGTTGAAGTCCCTTTCTTTGTTTTTATAGTTGGCTTACTCCGCCACCATCGCCTCTATTATCTACTGGTGCTCCGCCATCTCCTTTATTGAAATTGGCTGGTGCTCCTCCACCGTCCCCAACACTAATATAGTCTGGTCTTGCTGGTGCTCCTCCGTCACCACGATTTAAAGCCTGGCTCTGATCACCTAAACTACTTAAACCAAATGCTAAAACAGTCGTTGTTATTAATCCTGTTACTATCACACCTAATTTTTTCATTATTTCAAAGCTCCTTTTTCTAAGTATTTTTTACTCGCTTTATTACTCATATAAAAATATTCACTAGCTTTAGAATCATTTGATTCCTCATAAAATCGTATTGCTAACTTTTCAGTATATTCTTCTACACAGTCCCATAATGATTCCTTTTCAAAATATGAGATTCCTTCTAGGACCACTCTTTCTAATTCTGCTGTATTGGATTTTTTATTTAATTCTTTTAAAATCATAAAGCGATATTGAAACTCTTGATTTTTCAATTCATTACAAACTTTTAATCCTAATTCGATAAACTCATTCGCTAATTCTACTCTGTTTAGTTTGTAATTCTCTTCAGCTAAAGTAAATACTCCTTTATAATGCTTAGGTGATTTTTCAACAACTTCAGAAATGTGACGAATTGATAATTCTGAAAGGTTTTGACTTCCATATAACCATCCTAAATTACTTTTCACCATTAAAATGTATCGTTCTACTTGTTGATGTTGGAAAATATTTAATGCCGAATCGAAACTTTCTTCTGCTAGCGAAAATTGCTTTAAGTCTACACTACATAGCCCATATATATTTTTACAAAGTGCTACACTTAGTTCATACCCACTATGCCTCTCAAACTCTTCTCTTGCCTTATTCACATTATCAATTCCTAAAATTGGTTGATATGATTGATAGTAATAATAGCCAAGTCGATAATAAAACTCCGCATGCTCTACGGGATTTGTAATATTCCCTAGCATTAATTCTGCTTTCTCAAATTCCTCACTTGCAGCTTTATAATTCGTCACTAATGTTTCTTTAATCGCTTTAAAGAAATGATAATAATATGTTAAAACATTATCATCAACAATATATAAAGAATCAATTCTATCAAAGCTACTATTTGTAACACTTAGACTATCTACTAATACTTGATAACGAAATTCTAATAAAGAATAGAACAAGGATATATTCTTTTCCTCTTTGAAATCATTAATTTTCGATTCAATCTCTTCTTTCAAAAATTTTGATTGCAGAAAATCTTGCTGCAACATTACACGATACCAATCATCTAAAGAATGTTTCATTTGCTCCCTTGTTACTACATCTGCTCCCATACACTCGCATCCCCTTTTCTTAAGCTTACAAAATTAGGATATTTATACAATTATCAAAATTGTATAGTATCACCTCTTTTCTATGTATTGAAAAATAATTATCAGAAAATTTATAATTTAAATAAATTATACCAAATATTTCTATTTTTAAAACTTGAGAAACATTTTTCAGAAAATTTTATAGACCAAATAAAAAAGCAAGCAGTTCCAGCTATCAGCTAAAACTACTTGCTCTCCTACTTACTATCTCTATTGTTACTCTTTAATAAATTCCTTCGTACTTCTCACTGTATCAATTGGACGAACTAATTTTTCGATTTCTTCACGTTTTGGCTCTAGGAATGGAGGTAAAGATAATTTTTCGCCAAGTGTTTCGTATGGCTCATCTCCCATAAATCCTGGGCCGTCTGTTGCAAATTCAAATAAGATTTGTGGTGCAACTCTTGCATATAACGATTCGAAGAAGTGACGGTCTACATAACCAGATGAAGGAAGTCCTACGCTACTGATTCTCTCGATCCATTCTTCTAATACAGCGCGATCTTCTACGCGGAATGCAGCATGGTGAACCGTACCAAAACCTTGTCGTGCTTCTGGAAGGACCGTATTATGTTCTACAATAACAGATGCACCGTTTCCACCTTTGTTCACTTCAAATAAATAGAATTCTCCTTCTTGCGCAACCTCTTTAAATAATAGAACTTTTTCTAACACTTCTTTGAAGAAACTAAAGTTTGCAATACGGATAAATACAGGTCCTAAACCAGTGATTGCATATTCTAATGGAACTGGACCTTTTTGCCATGGTGTACCTGATTCAATTCCTTTATCAAGTTCATCTGAGATTAATTGATAATGTTGGTCATCAAAATCAACAAAAGAAAGAGTTTTCTTTCCGAATTGTTCTTTAATTCCTGTATGTTCCACTTCCAGACGGTCAAAACGTTTTACCCAATATTCTAATGCTGCATCAGTTGGAACACGGAATGAAGTTTTTGAAATTTCATTTGTACCGTGTACTCCTTTTGGAATACCTGGGAAGTCAAAGAATGTCATATCTGTTCCTGCACTACCTTTATCATCTGCAAAGAATAAATGATACGTTTGAATGTCATCTTGGTTTACTGTTTTTTTAACTAAACGCATTCCTAAAACGTGAGTGAAAAACTCATAGTTTTTTTCTGCACTACTTGTAATTGCTGTAACGTGGTGAATTCCTTTTAATTGGTTCATTTTATATTCCTCCAATGGTTTTAAATTTATATTTTCTCTTCTATTACTTCTCTTCAATAGGTGCTAAATTCGCTTCAATCTCTGCACGCTGATCTTCTAGGAACGGTGGTAAATCAAGTTTTTCTCCTAAATGTTCCACATCTCCATCAACTGTAAATCCTGGTCCATCTGTCGCAATTTCAAATAGAATTCCGTTTGATTCGCGGAAATATAAGCTTTTAAAATAGAAACGGTCGATGATTCCTGAAGACTGGAAGCCTCTTTGTATCACCTGTTCTTCCCAATAAGCAAGCTCTGCATCATTTTTTACACGAATTGCTAAATGGTGAATGCTACCGCGGCCCGGTTTTTCAGTAGGACCATCTAAATATTTCACAACGATTTCTCCAAAAGCCTCGCCTTTAATGGACTGAAAAATCGCTTCCTCTTCGCTGCGGCTAACCTCTGTATAACCAAACATCTCTGTAAGTGTACTCGCCATTTTATCAAGTCTACGAACTGTCATTTCCACAGAACCCATTCCTTGAATTTGATGCTCTGCAGGAACTTCTGATTTCTCCCAAGTTTCCCAGTGCTCTACTTTTTCTCCGTTTGAAACGAGTAATACTAAGCGAAGACCTTCAGCATCCTCAAACTGCAAAGCAGGACGATTTGCATATGTTGTTATTTCACTATGTTTCACATCAAATGTCTCAAATCGTTCTTTCCAGTAATGCAAGCTATCCTCTGAAGGAACAAGTAATCCAATTCGAGTAATGGCATTCGTACCGCGATATGTTTTTCCTACTAAAGGAATTTCAAAAAACGTTAATTCCGTACCTGGACTTCCTGTTTTATCTCCATAAAATAAATGATACATTGACGGATCATCTTGGTTTACTGTCATTTTCACGCGACGTAAGCCAAGTACATTTTTATAAAAGTGATTATTTTCATTTGCATTTTTCGTAACCATTGAAATGTGATGATGCCCTTTAATTTCATACATTTTTTATTCCTCCGTTTCGTTTTACTAGTCAAGTGATAACTAAAAAAATAACATTTCCCACAACTAATATGGTTTTTAACGTTTCAATTTATTCTTCATTATGTTTTTGTAAATTCATCTTAGTTTTTACTGCCTAACTTACTTTTTTTATCGAAAGCAACTGAGTGTATGTTTTTCATATGACTCAATCGCTTTCGTTACTATCACTTTACACCTCAAGTGATTAAAAAGCAAGAGAAATATCTCAAATTCGAGACATTTTTTTATTGCATAACATTTTGGACTGGAGAATGGTTTAGTAAATCTTAAAAACATGAGTGGAGAAAAGAACCGTCAATCTAGATTAAAGTTGCAACGCCATCACCAAAACAAAACATCATCAAATCAGGAGCTTGCTCACCCTATGAAACACCAGATGAGCAACTTAATGGATTGAAAGGATACCTTGATCATAGATGTTGGTGGTATGAGTTTAAGTAAGATAAGAGACTAGCCTCCTTTTACAGATTCAATGTTAATTCTAGCAACTTCTATTTCAACATACTTGTTAAAGTATTCACTGCGTTCAAGGAATATTTCATCTTCGTCTGTAATAATAATCCCTGCATCAATAAAACCACGATTTAATATTCCACTAATACGATACTTAAAAGAATTATCAATTCTTTTTAAACTTTTAACTCCCTCTATTCCTTCGTTTATTTCAATATTATCGAAAACTGTAATATCGAAAATAACAGGATAACTTTTTCCTTCTTCAATTTTATATGAACAAACAGTGGAGAATCCCATAACGTTTACTTGTTTTTTACGGATAACTTGTGCATAACGTCCATCCGTTAAAACGTACCTTACGATGACTTCAAAAAATAACACAATCCTTTATTTTCCCCTCTACTATCGTCGTACACTGTACATAGCCATTATAATCTATAAAACAACAATAAAAATTTAACACTTAATACACTTATAAAATTATAATGCTCTTTTAAATTTCTACGCTAAAATGCAAAAAACACTTGTTGCCTTTAATTGACAATCAAGTGCTTTAAGTTCATCCATTTTTAAGTAGCATAAATTTGTAAGTTTTGTAGTAACAGTATGACACTTTTTACATGTCATGACAACTACTACGTTAAATCTTACGAGTTTGTACGAGTTCGTTAGTTTTATATACATTCCGTGTGTTTATATTCATCACCCAGTAAAATGTCATCTCTCCTAACCTCGTACCTCGTTTTCTTCTTCTATCATTGCACATAGCACTCTATGATGGTACAACCATCATGGAGTACGCACTTTTAAACAACCTATTCTTTTTCTTTCCACTACAATAATAAGTTATTTTCTTGTTGACTTGCCTTATGTGCTTTTATATCTTTTCAACTTTAAACATTAGATGCTCTTAATTACCTCATTAACAGATTCACTAAACATATCAGGGTCTTCATTTTTTATATCGATCAATAATTCTTTAATACTAATCGTAATTGATGGATCAAATTCCGAAAGTACTTTTCCATATGCTAATCTTACTTGAGGGTGATTAAGAATTCTATAATGTAAAATTTCTACCCATTCTTTTGCTGAGTTAATCATCTTCGGAACAGCTTTAGCAATACATACAAGTCCTTCTTCTATATTATTTTTATATAAGCTCTCTATTTCATGAATTAAACCAAACATAACCTCAAATTGCTCAGTCTCATCATCCAAAACTAAACATAAATCTGTAATAACAGAGACGTCGTTGTACTCTATTACTTCCATTAATGACTCATTAAAATCTCGTATCTCATTTTCATTTTCTAATAAACGATTATCGTATAGTCTTTTTAGATGACTCTTAATATCCAAAGGTAATCATCCTTTCCATGTTTTATTTATTATATTTTTTGAAACAATACAGGCCCCAGCTTTTTCAATAAATTTAACAGACTCTTTTTTATCCATATTTTCTCACCCCTTCAATTAAACTTGATCTATATGGGAATTTTCTAGCGTATTCAATAGCTGAAAATCCTGTACTATCTTTTTAACTATTTCATTTCATTTTTTATAAAAACAGCCTCACTAAGCGTATTAACACTTAATGAGGCCACTTTATTCACACTATTAATTATGGAACGACGGTTTATAGAACGAACGATTATCAAGAGCAAAGACACGCTCTGTGTATTCGCCTGGTTTTGTGCGTCCTAATGCGCGGTCCATCATGTTCATTTTTGCATCTAAGTTATCGATGTAATGCAGAATTTCTGCTTCTTTTACTAATGGTGGTTTTGGACTACCCCATTCTGCTTTTCCGTGGTGAGAAAGCACGATGTGTTGAAGAATTAATACTTCTTCTGCATCGATTTGCAGCTCGTCTGCTGCTTTACCAATTTCGTTCACCATAATCGAAATGTGGCCTAATAAATTTCCTTCTAACGTATACGTTGTGGAAATTGGACCAGACAACTCGATTACTTTACCAAGGTCATGTAAAATAACGCCTGCATATAGTAAGTCTTTATCTAATGATGGATATAGATTTGAGATAGCTTTCGCTAAATCAAGCATCGATACGACGTGATAAGCTAGTCCAGATACGAACTCGTGATGGTTCTTCGTCGCTGCTGGAT
The DNA here is from genome assembly GCF_038005585.1 of Bacillus sp. FSL W8-0519. Taxonomy (NCBI): domain Bacteria; kingdom Bacillati; phylum Bacillota; class Bacilli; order Caryophanales; family Bacillaceae; genus Bacillus; species Bacillus sp. FSL W8-0519. The sequence continues at coordinate 1,085,480 of NZ_JBBOTL010000001.1, read as the reverse complement.
AGTCTAAAAATTCGTTTTGATGCTTATTTAATAAATGTCTTGTTAGACGTTGAATGTTCGGGTTTCTCATTTCAAATATGTATTGCGTAATTTTCTCAACCATATCTTCTTTTTTCACTGGTGCTTTTTCTACGAAATCTGAGATATCCGTAACTTCATTTTCATTCGCAACTCGAATTTGTTTCACACGTAATTGAATACGTCCTTTGTAGTTTAGAATGTCACCAGCTACTTTCACGATTGTTTCCGCTACATATTGTTTCTCAACTTCTGGTGATACGTCCCATAACTTCGCTTCAATATCTCCACTTGGATCTTGTAAGATTACTGTTAAAAATGGCTTTCCATTGCTCGCGATACCTTTTGTCGCTGTTTTAATTAACAAGAAAATATCGACTTGTTCACCAACTTCATACTCTGCAATTTTCTTTTTCATTCGAATTCCTCCACCAAATCAGTTACTTTTAGTATAGCACACTACAACTCATTTTCTTTACGCATATGTGTTAATTTTATAATCTGTTTTTCTGTAAAATACGCGAGTAAATGCGCATGACATGTAAAGAAGATCACTTGTCTATCCTTTGCAATTTCCTTTATAAGTTTAATCGTCCGATTCGTCCTTACCGCATCAAAGTGCACGAAACTGTCATCAATAATAAATGGATAATCATGCTCAAATGTTTTTGCTAATGCAAATCTCAGCGATAAATACAACTGCTCAGCTGTCGCTTGGCTTAGTTGATGACTATAAAAACGCATACCATCGTTACGCTCTACAATAAATGGCTCCGCCTCTGACGGTGAAAAGATTTTACTATATCGTCCGCCGGTTAAATAGACGAAATACTCTTCTGATTTTTGTAAAATACGAGGAAGATGTACTTCATGATAATATTGCTTCGTTTTCGTTAACACTGTCTTTGCAGCCGCATAAGCAGCCCACTTCTTCACTTGTTCACGCACTTGCGCTTTTTTCATTTCCCATTCATGCATTAAATCACCGTACGTACTACCTTCTTCTAAATTCGCAATTTCCATACGATGCTGTGCAATACGCTCTGTCAGTTCTTTTTCTTGTGCCAGACAGTTTTGCGCGGCTGTCAGTTCTTGCTTTAATTTTTCATCATAACCGTCAGCTTCATAATGTTCAGCTAATGATAAACTCGTTAAACGTTGTTCTAACAGATCAATTTGCGGCAATAAACGTCCTACTTGCTTCTCCGCATCTTCACGTTTTTCCGCTAGTTTACCTGCTTCTAAAAACATCTCTTCATTTGTAGCCTCTGCAATATGCCATAAACTGTCTCGTTCTACTAGTAATTGCTTTAATTGTTCTTGCATAAACTCATATTCTTCTTGCCATTCCGTCAGTTTTTCTTTTAACTGCTTACAAGTTTGGCGTTTTTCTTTCTCATTTTGCATACGACTTTGTGCCTCGTGCAGCTTACTATACTCCGCGCTACCGATAACAGTTTCTAGTTTATGTTCAAATTGTGAAATCATTTCATATAATGAAGATTTTCGCTTGCCTTGCTTCTCTAATTCACGATATAATTGTTGCATTTTTTCCATACGCTCAAATGCCGGCAATATGTGTGCATACGTATAAAATTCAGGGAACGTATAGCGCTTTTTATACACATTGACTTGTTCGCTCGTGCGGAACGTTTCTCTCTCCCATTCCTCATACGATGAAACGACTTTATCATACGCTCGCTCCATTTGCTGCAATTTATATGACTCACGCTCAAATAACTTACGAATCTCTTCGTCTTTTTCTAACTCATAACGAACAGACATCGCTTCTTCACTTTGTCTCCCGCCAGCACTTTGCTGAAGAGTAAGGAGCTCTTCTTGTAACCCACTTGACGGATCTTTATATAAAACAAGAGCAAGAACAATCCCTACAAAAACAATGACACTAATAAATAAAAGCGGGCGGTTATCTATAAATAAGCTTGTGAATAACACGCCTGTGTTAATAAGAAGTAACAGAAGACAAACTCTTTGCCATTGTTTTTTCTTTTGCATCGCTGCTCCTGCTTTTTCCTCATATTTGCGCTTCATTCTCTCAGCGCCCATACCGATAAACGCCGCATCTTGGAACGATTTTTCTTTCTCAACTAACGTATTTCGCTCTTCATCCGCTAACATTTGCTTCTGAATTTGTCTTATATTTTCTTCTTGTTCTTCTAATTGCTCTTGCGCTACTTTAAAACGATCATCAAGCTGTGCTTTTTGCGTTTCTAATTCGCGTGCCTTTTGCACAGTTTGCGTAATTAACTCTTTCGTTGCCAAACTCATATCAAAGGAAAGAACTGTTTCTTCTTCAAAAGTAGTGCCGATTTGTTGCTCGAGTTCTGCAAGCTCTTCTTTTATATTCGTAATCGCTCCTGTTATATCACGCATTTCTTGACGTGCATTTTCATACGACATATGCTGCATACGAAGTTCTTCTACATAACTTTCTTTTTGTAAAAACTCTTCGTCTATTTGAATCGATTCCATTTCCAATTGCACTGTCTCTATTTTTTTATGGAGCGAATCAACTTGCAACTGGAGCGGCTCCATCTTTGCCTTAATTGCTTCATAACGCGCCATCCCGTTTACAGGAAACTGCCCATTCTCGTTTTCTAACACTTTCTCATACGCACGCTTTTCAATAACGAGAGGTTCAAGTGCTGCTAATATTTCATAATCTTGCTTTCGTTTTTCTGCATTCTCTTTTTCCACTCGAACAGAAGCAAGTTTCTCTTCACTTTCTTTTAACTGCTCCACTTGCTTTTCATACGTGCCAATTTTCCCTTGCCACTCTTTCATCTTCTCTTCAAGTTTCTTCATCTCTTGCAGTGACACGTTAATTTCCGGTTTACGCCCGCTCGGCTTAAAGCGCTGGTCCATTTCTTTTTCTAGCTTTTTATCTAGCTGTAATAGCGCATCGCTTCCGACTGCACTTGCCGAAAATAAATAATTGCCGATATCCGCTTCGCCTAGCTGATGAATGTTTTGAAGACCATGCATATCAAAAGAAAAGACCGATTCAAATAAACTTTCATTCATCCCGGTTAATATATCGTGTAAAATTTCTTCGCCGCCCGTTTTCCCGTCTTCAAAATAAACAGTTACCTCACCAACAGCCGTCTTTGGCAATCGTTCAATTTTCAAACGGCCGTACTTCTCTGTTTGCACAGTGATTGCTCCGCCATACTTCCCGCCTTCTTTCGGTTCATAACGGCGCTGTCCTCTCGTCGGAAAACCGAATAAAATACTTTTCATAAACGAGCGAATTGTTGATTTCCCTGCTTCATTTTCACCGTATAACACCGTCAGCATTGAAAGGTCCATTTCCACATTTTCTAATTTTCCGTATCCATAAATATGGAGTTTTTCCATTCTCATTTCTTATCCCTCTCTTGCTGGAATAATTGTTCTAAAATAATATTTTCCGCTTCCTTTTGAATCTCTTTCTTCTCTTCTTCTGTAAAAGATTCAATACTATTACGCGCTATAGGAGATGTCCAAATACTGCGCAACACGCCGTCCATATTAGTGAAAGCTTCTAACTCCTTCAGCACACTACCGACGAAATGATTTTCTTCTTTCAAACGCTCGATTTCTGCAAAAGAAACCGTCTCATTTTTCCACTTCATCGCATACACGAAATCTTTTCGCTCTTCGCCAGCTGCTAAAATATGAACAATCTCTTCTACGCGCTTTTCATCACGTAAATAAGGAGAAAGTTGGCCTTGTCCTGTAAATACGACAGTTAGTAGCGTCCCTTCCTCTTCTCTTCGGCACTCATTCATCGCAGTTGACGCTGCCGTCATAAGTTCATCAACAGTTTCAATTCCATCAATATTTACCTCTATCTCATCCCATACAACATCTGCCGTATGGAAAAATGAGCAATGCGTTCCTTGTTTCGTAAGTTCAATCAGGTACGCACCCTTTTCCCCTGTTTCCTTACGATGACGCCCTTGTATATTACCTGGATAAATCATATACGGCTCTTCTGATAAAATTTCACGTTTATGTATATGGCCAAGAGCCCAATAATCAAACTGCTTTTCTTTCAGCTCACGAATTTGAAACGGCGCATAGCGATTATGCTCTGCATCCCCTTCCACACTTCCGTGAAGCATGCCAATATGAAAAGGCGCATCACTCATTTTCGTATACTGCGCTGTCATATTATCCGTTACCGCTTGCTGCAAATAACTAAACCCGTAAATAGAAGCTAACAACTCACCATTTTTATAAAATGATTTCTCTTCTACGTAAGGCTCCGTAAACACGTGAACATTTTCCGGAAACTCAATTGCTGCCCAGCTTCCCCCTAAATGATCGTGGTTACCGTGAATAATAAAAACAGGGATATCGTACTGCGAAAGTCTCTTCATTTGCTCGCGCACAAACACTTGCGCCCTCAAACTTCTCGTCTCCGCATCATACAAATCCCCGGCTAGTAATACGAAATCCACGCGCTCTTGAATCGCTTTATCAACAATACGTTCGAACGATTCAAACGTACTTTGCTTCATTCTCTTCCAAACAGACTGCGGTACATTCATCTCCATTCCTTTAAACGGACTATCCAAATGCAAATCAGCCGCATGTATAAACTTCACTTGTTTCACAAATAACGATCCTTTCTTTTCCGTACTTTACTACAAATAGTAAATCTAGTGTCCATAAAACTTTCACTCTATTTTAACACGCAATGTCATATATTTCTTTGCATATTCTAGTGATTTATGCCAAAATAGTTATAAGATTCTGATTTTTATTATTGGAGGGAATTTTCATGGGAGTATACGTTCTAACAGTCTTTGAAAAAGATGGTTCAAAAGCATTAGACGAATCATTCGAGGCGGCAACTGAAAAAGAAGCGAAAGCAAAAGGTGAATCTATTTTACGAGAAAAAGGATTGTATGAAAAAACACATCGCTGCACATCTACTGCAGGTAAGCTCGTTTTATTCCAGCGCTAAAAAAAAGAAGCGTCATCCGCTTCTTTTTCACTCTACTATATCTTCGTCACACCACGTAAACACCACATCTAGAATGCGATTACCGATACGTACGCGCTTATTCCATTTTCCTGTTTGGATCTGATGTTGCAATTCTGCTTTCATCTTTTCCGTCCAGTCGTGAATCGTTTCACTACCGTCGTACGGATATACGCTCGGAAACTCTTCCTGCAGTAGATGCAAGCTCTCTGCATCAAAATGAAAATGGAAGAAGTAGTTTGCTGTAAGCGATGGTTCTTGCAATCGTAAAAACTGATCATCAATTTGCTTTCTATTTCTATAGAAAGTAAAGATATTCACTTTACCGCTCGTAATTTGGTCAATTTGAATTTCGTGCTTCTCTATAATCACGTCTTGTCCACCTCGTTATATACTATCTTTAGTATATATGTCTTTTGCAACAAAGTTAACCATTTTCGCGCGAAATTCATTTCCTTCATTATATTACCTGTACCTCCATATGCAATCAGAACAAATAAAACAAAGTTGAAGGGGAGCGATCACATGTATTTCGGAAGCAAAGGTTGGTATGTAAAAGAACTTAAAAAATTAGGTATCCGTACTTATGAAGGTAAAAAACTAGAATCGTATCGTACGCATGTGTTATCTAGTTTACTTGAGAGAATGAAGAGAGCTTCGGCTTAATAAAAAATAGAAGAGGCCACTTTTCAAGTGGCTTCTTGTCAGAGTATTAGGAAAGCCTTCCATCTTGTAAGGGTTCAACTGCAACATCAACTAGTGTAAAATTATGTCTTTCATTCACAAAGACATTTTTATTTTCCATTAAACCTGCTATGTGCATGGCTATCAATAATCATATTATTCTCCATCCCTTACGTTTTTTTACTTTGTTGCCATTTTTCTTTCTTCAAATACTTCCGTAGCAACTGTCAAAATCGTATTTAAAGCTATTGGAAAACCACCATAAATCAACATTTGCATCATTACTTCTACAATTTCTTCTTCTGTCCACCCTACATTTAAAGCTCCATTAATATAAAACTTAAGTTGTTGCGTATTTCCTAATACCGTTAACCCAGCTACTGTAGCTAATAGACGAGACTTTAAATCTAATCCTGGTCTTGAAAAAATTTGTCCGTAATTAAATTCAACAGCTAATGTGCCTAAATCTGGTGCAATAGAATCTTTAAAACTATCGAGAATCGCTTGATAATTCTCCTCGTCTATTTTTTTCAGAATATCTATACCTTTTTGATAATTCTCTTCATTCCTTACCATTATGCATCGCCCCTTTTCATATTTTCAACCATTTTTAAGCTCTTAACCTCATTTTTCATGTTTAAAAGACTCGTAAATCCTAAACTCACCATCACCATACCTGTTATGCAAACTCCTAGCCAACCCCAATTGCTCCAAGCTAATACCCCTATATACGATCCAAGTGCCCCACCTAAAAAAGTGGCTACCATATACAGTCCATTTAATCTACTACGTTTATCTGGGGAGAGCTGAAATATTCTGGCTTGACATGCAACTTGATTTGCTTGTGTACCTACAGTTACTAATAATGCAGATAAAATTAAAGCAGTTAACCAGTAACCTAACGTAATAGAAATAATAAATGCTATGAATGTAATTGTCATACAAAGAGTATTCGCATAAATTGGACCCTTTTTATCAATTACCCGCCCAATTATAGGAGTAGCAAATGCACCTCCTATTCCAACTAACCCAACTAATCCTACAACATCACTTCCATATGAATAAGAAGGTGATTGTAGAAGGAAGCCAAGAGTTGTCCAGAACACGCTAAATGCACCAAATATCATTCCTTGGCTTATACAAGCTTGACGCAGTACTTTTTCTTGTATAAACATGGGGCCTAATGAAGTCAATAACTCACTATACTTCATAGAAGCAACCCCTTGACTTTTGGGTAGTAAAAGTCTTGTGAGTACAATGATTACCAGCATACTTGCAAAGGAGACCCAATACATTGCTCTCCAACCAAAATGCACGTCAATCAAGCCACTAACAAAACGTGCTCCTAAAATCCCACATACCAAGCCTATGGCTACATTTCCTAGGACCTTTCCGCGCACCTTTTCATCAACCAAACTAGCTACAAGGGGTACAATTATCTGAGGAATAACCGTACAAATCCCTATCAAAAAGTTGGTCACCACAAGCCAAGTCACATTTGGTGAAATGGCGGCTGCTGCTAGTGAAAGACTTACTGCACATAGCAACGTTAAAATTAATTTTCTTCTCTCAAATATGTCCCCAAGTGGTACTACTAAAAGATTCCCTAAAGCATATCCTACTTGTGTTAAAGTGGCTACAATACCAATAGATGCTGCTGCTACATTAAATGTCTTCCCCATGCTTACAAGCAAAACCTGATTTAAATACACATTCGCCACTGTAAATCCACAAGTAACTGCCATGAAAAAGATTACTCCCTTTGTAACTCTTGGGTTTTCTTGTACAGAAGCATTGGCTTTATTCACTTTATTCACCCCCTTTATCAAAACTACAACTTTAATATAAAACAAATATTTTAATGTAAATAGATATCCAGTTATACTAGTATTAACAGTACTACCTTAAAGAAAGGGGCTTTTTATGAACAGTGAACAGGAAAGAAAAAAAGAACTCGGAAATTTTTTGAAGTCTAGACGCAACCGACTTTCTCCACAAGATTTTGGATTACCAATTAGTTCACGCAGAAAAGCCAAAGGATTACGTCGTGAAGAAGTAGCACAACTAGCTAATATTGGGGTAACTTGGTACACGTGGATTGAACAAGGCCGAGATATCCAAGTCTCAATACAGGCTTTAGAAAGTTTAGCTGATGCCTTACGCTTAGATAAAGAAGAACGTGAGCATATGTTTTTATTAGCTCATCAACAGTTACCTCCTGAAAAGCCTTTAAAAACTGATGACGAAGTAAGCCCTGTACTACAAAATTTTATAGATGATTTAAAGTTTTACCCGATATATGTAACAGATCAACTTTGGGATGTTGTAACCTGGAACCGTGTTGCAAGTGCAGTATTTGGAGATTTTGAAACTATGAGTTTCAAAGAAAGAAATGCAGTTTGGAGATGTTTTGCCTCTCAAGAATATCGAACCTTATTAGCAAATGATTGGGAGGCCCATGCAAGGAGACTTTTAGCACAATTTAGAGCTACATGTAGTCGTTTTGTTGGTGAAGAATGGCTCAAAGAAGTAGTGGAAGAATTAATGGCTATTAGCGTAGAGTTCCAAGAATGGTGGCCCGCTCACGATGTTCTCGGTACACCGAGTGGGAAAAAGGAAATCCATCATCCAATAGTAGGCACACTATTATTCGAACATATTACATTCCGGGTGTATGACGCTCCAGACTTAAAACTCACTATGTATCGACCTAAAGACCCAGAAACTTTAAATAAATTAAAACAATTACTACAATTAACTTCCAATTAAATATAAAATACATACTCATACTGATTATTAACATAAGGCCTACACTGCAAATTATGCAATACTAGGCTAAACCTTACAAACTAGAACGAGAAGAATAATAGCCTTTTGTTCCCTTTTATTCATTTTCAACAAAATAGCCCTTCAAACCAAAAATGCTATAATAAACCCAATCAAACTAAGGGGGATCATTTATCTTGCACGGAAAACACATTCAATTTCACAAGTTCGGCAATCCAAAAGATGTACTACAAGTTGAATATAAAAATATAGAACCATTAAAAGAGAATGAAGTTTTAGTTCGTATGCTAGTTAGACCGATTAATCCATCTGACTTAATTCCAATAACGGGAGCGTACGCTCATAGAATTCCTTTACCTAACATACCTGGTTATGAGGGTGTTGGTATTGTAGAAGATGTTGGCGCGGGCGTTACGAGAGAGCTTATCGGTAAACGTGTTTTACCTTTACGCGGAGAAGGTACTTGGCAAGAGTATGTGAAGACGTCAGCTGATTTTGTAGTTCCTATTCCGGATTCTATCGATGATTTTACAGCGGCACAAATGTATATTAATCCTCTTACAGCGTGGGTTACTTGTACAGAAACGTTAAACTTACAACGTAATGACGTTTTATTAGTGAATGCTTGCGGATCCGCCATTGGTCATCTTTTTGCGCAGTTATCAAACATTTTAAACTTCCGACTCATTGCCGTGACAAGAAATAATAAGCATACAGAGGAGTTACTACGCCTTGGTGCTGCATATGTAATCGATACTTCCACTACCCCGCTTTATGAAACCGTTATGGAATTAACGAACGGGCTCGGCGCGGATGCTGCAATTGATTCTATCGGGGGATCAGATGGAAATGAATTGGCTTTCTCCTTACGTCCAAACGGGCACTTTTTAACGATCGGTCTTCTATCAGGTGTACAAGTTAACTGGGCAGAGATTGTCACGAAAGCAAAAGTGCACGCGAACATATTTCATTTACGACATTGGAATAAAGAAGTAACGCCATATAAATGGCAAGAGACGTTTCGTCATTTAATTCACTTAGTAGAAAATAAGCAATTACGTTTTATGAAAGTACATTCTACATATGACTTAGCGGATGTGAAAACGGCGGTTGATGTTGTGCAGTCTGCTGAGAAAACGAAAGGGAAAGTCTTTTTGACTAGTTATTAACTACAATTGAAGTGGGCTTTTTGATTGGCCTTTTAAATAGACTAGATAATACCTTTAAGAGCGAACATTTGTAAGTATCTGGTATAATTCTATTAAAAGGTGGAAGGAGATTTTCACATGTGGTTAATTTCGGCAATTTGGCCTGTTATACTAGTCGGGGGAATTGTAGTATTTGTAATAAAAAGATTGGAACATAAATATAAGAACGGAAAATTAGGTAAGAAAAAATCAAAAGAAGCTCAAAACTTATTAGATAGTCTCATACCTATAGGAATGCTTGTTGGCTGTATAATCGGTTTGATTTTCGGTATGTTTTTCCCGGACTTCTCCCTGCTTTCAGTTAGTTTAGGATCTGGAATAGGCTATTTATTTGGTTATTTCGCCTATGAAATTTATAGTAAGACAGGCAACAATTTTTCCTAATCCAAAAAGAATAAGCCGGACAGTACATAATAGTCATATAAAATATGTACTGTCCTTTATTTTTGCATCAACGTTATCACCGTACCTTCCACATCCTATACACCTTTTTGATTGATTTTCCTCTCCTCCCTCTTTTGTATATTCTCTTTTTTATTTTCATTAGATCTATACCCATAGTAAAGTAGAGCGCATGTAATAACTGAGCCTACAATGTATCCTAAAAAACATCCTAACCAAAACATAATATAATCGCCTCCATCCATAATAAATTTTATGTAATATAACTCTTTACATGCTCAATCGTTTATTTCTATCAACTATACACTCTCTAAAGCTATTCATACTATTATTTCTCTTCTTACCTCAAATAATAATTTTATTATTTGTCATAAAGTTAACATTTTTCCATATTATTACTTTTATCTTCGAGAATAATATACTACATTTGAAATAAGCAGGCTAGTATATCAGCTCTTCTCCCTCTTACCTTTAGTTATGAACAAAAAAAACCCCTCAAAGCATAAGCTTCGAGGGGTGAGCCTGTTTTTTTACTTATATACGTACAGCTGTACCACTTACAGCAACCATTAACATTCCATCACGAACTACTTCGTAATCTACGTCAACGCCAACGATAGCGTTCGCACCTTTTTGTTTTGCAAGTTCTTTCATTTCATCCATTGCGATATCACGAGCTTCTTTTAGCTTGCTTTCATAAGAACCAGCACGACCACCGACAACATCACGAACAGAAGCGAATAAATCGCGGACAATATTTGCACCCATAATAGCTTCACCATTTACAATATCGATATACTCAATAATTTCTTTACCTTGAATTCCAGACGTTGTTGTTACAATCATGACTGACACTCTCCTAATAAGTTGTAGTTTTAATTAGCTTTCTTATGTCTTTATTATGACATGGAACAAGCAACGAATCTATTGAATTACCTTACAGGAATGTGACAGTTTTGTAAGAATACAGCGACTATTTTGTTTAATAAAGTGCTTTAACATTAGGATACATAAACGACTCCCTATTTTCTTTCCAGTCGCGTTCTACTTCTTTAAAAGTTGGTCGTCCTAATTCTTCCTTGTTTTCATGTTTACGAAACCATTTCTTCACATACTGATCTCCATTCTTATTTTGCACTGTACAAAGGGAGCTATTACTACTATCCTTTAATATTTTTACAATCACGACAAGACACCCCTTCTCTCTGAAACTTGATCTTTTACCATAAGCCCTTCCTCTCTTATAGTCATACGACTCCTCGGTCGCGCCAAAGTTGTAAGATCAAAAACGATATTTACTTTGTTTACATTTTATTTAAAGAAATCAGAGTTATAAGCATTATGCTTATCAAATATTTTGTAGATTTCTAACTTATCATCTAATTTTGCATCTACTAAAATTAATATATTTCCATCGTAAATGTATTCTTCATATTTCTTAGCGTGTTCTTCTGGAATGCCTAATCCGATAAATGCTCCTATTAAACTTCCAGCTCCTCCGCCAATACCGGCTCCCCCAATTGCTGCTGCGATCGGTCCCGCTGCTACAATTGGGCCCAGTCCAGATACAGCAAGTACACCAAGGCCTGTTAATAAACCTCCGAGTCCGCCTGCTACTCCTCCTGCTACAAGTCCTGTCGCTGAAAAGATATCTCCTTTATGTGCAGTTTCATGATTCACTTTCTCACCTGATTTTTCTTCCAGATGTTCAATTTCCTTTTGATCTTTCGCAATAGCTGAAATGTTATCTGCCGAGTATCCTTTTTCCTTTAATTCATTAATAACGAGTGCCGCATCATCAATTGTTGGAAAAACACCTACTATTTTTCTATCCATATTCATAACTATTAACCTCCTAAAATTTTATATAACGTATCTTTATTACTCTTCGTTTTTATATACACTAATTTTTTTATTCACATAACCATTTACGAAAAATGCTAATAATAAAAGGACTACAAGAGAACTACTTAACAAGTAAATGAAATCAAATGTAATATCCGTTATCATTTTATCCATATGTAACAGTCTCCTTTTTATTTAAAGTAAAAGTATATTTTTATAGACTAAAACTTTACAATCCATCTTCGGTCAATCTCTTTATGGTATATGTATACCCTTCTTCCCCCTTTCTAAACGTAAAAAACTATAATTATATTTTTTTTATTTATATGTTTAACATTTTTTAAAACGGGTACGTTTATATTGTTATGCTTATTATATGGAAAGGAAAATTACGATGAACGCCATTCACTCTACTACTATTCTTTATAATGAAACACCTACAATAACGCAGATTCATCATTTTTATGCTTTAATGACAACATTTCAAACAAATGTATTTATAAGTAAACGGGGAACACTTACTTCTATTAAAAACTTAAGCACATTAGTATCATTTTTCCTTACTGTAAAAAAGAGAGAGCTTGTACTATTTATATTTGAAGGAATAGATGCAAAAAGAGCTTTAAGAACACTCTTTCCTTCTTAAAGGTTTTATTACCCCCTATTCCCTCGATTGTTATTTTTCATACATAGTTTTATACTTCAAAATGATTTCCTCTATTCAAAACGAGACCCCCTAATACAATAGGGGGATTTCTAGTTTAGCCCTATGAAAACTGATATAATATATATTACGTTTTTCATTCTTTAAAATAGAAAACTTTTAATAACCTTGAAGGTAGGAATTTTTAATGAAATCGAAAGCAAAATTTAGTATTCGCTACAAAATTATGGCTGGTTATTTAGTTATCATTTTGTTTTTACTTATTTCTTTTATTATGTTAAACAATCAGATTTCCAATTTACAAAAATCTCGTAATTTTATTATTGATCACGATTTTAAAGTTCTCAATTTAACGAATCAAGTGGAGAAAGACTTGCTAACAATAGAAAATAAAGCGAAAGGCTTTATTACTTCTAATAACGCGAACTATTTGCAATCTCTTAACTCTGCCGAAAGAGATTATGAAAAACATTACCATAATCTTTTTTCTTTATTAGAAGATAATCCATCTCAGCAAGAAAAATTAAAAGAGATTAACGGAAACATTACTAATTGGATGAATAAAGAGATTCACCCGTTAATTGCAAATCATAATAGTAATAAAATACAAGAAATCGACACTACCGAAATCCAATCATTACAATCACAACTAACTGACTTCCGTAGCACTGAGGAGCAATTAACGAAAAAAAGAGCTGCACAATTAGATACTAAAAATAATAAATTAGAGCTTTGGTTATACAGTTTATTGTTCTTACTATCTTGTGTTTCTATTATCGTTTCACTTTATATTTCGAATTCCATTACAAAAACGATTAAAAATGTAATTCAAGCTATTAAATCCATTTCTTCTAAAGAAAAAATTACGGAAAGAATTCATGTAAATACACATGATGAAATAAAAGATCTTGCTCATACAACGAACCATCTGCTAGACGAAATATCGAAAAGAGAGTGGTTACAAACGGAGATTGCAGAATTAATTTTAATGTATCAAGGTGTATCTTCTATTGAGATGTTAGGTAACAAAATTTTGAGTGGAATTATACAAAAAACGCAAACTTCTTGCGGTGCGTTTTATGTACGTGAAGAAGTTGAAGAAACTGTCTACTTTGTGAAAAAAGCTTCTTTCGCCGATCAAGGTGTTGATATTGGAAAACAATCTATTAAAATGGGTGAAGGCTTCATTGGACAGTCTGCTTTAGAAAAGAAAAGTTTTATTCTTAGGGACATACCTGAAGAGTTTCGTTACGTTACTACTGGATTATTAGAAATACGCCCTAAAAATTTACTAGTCATCCCTGTCTTATTTGAGGATGAAGTGATTGCAGTAATGGAGTTAGTAAGTGTAACTGACATTTCAGATTTACATCAAGATTTAATTCACCAAACTGTTGATAATCTAGGTTTAACAATCCACAGCATTATGGGACGTATGCGAATTCAAACTCTTTTACATGAATCACAAGCAATGACAGAAGAGTTACAAGTTCAATCAGAAGAATTGCAAACGCAAGCGGAAGAACTACAAATGCAAGCCGAGGAATTAAGAACAACGAACGAACAGTTAGAGTCTAGAACGGAAGAGGCCGAGCAAAAGACAGCTGACTTACAAGTGACTAAATTAGAATTAGAAGAAAAAGCAAGCGAGTTGTTACGTAGCTCAAAATACAAATCAGAATTCCTAGCAAATATGTCACATGAATTACGCACACCGTTAAATAGTATTTTACTATTATCTGAAATGTTAAAAGAAAATCATGATAATCATTTATCCGATGATGAAATTGAATTGGCAACCGTCATTCATTCATCAGGGAAGGATTTACTTACTTTAATTAATGACATACTAGATTTATCTAAAGTAGAAGCCGGAAAACTAGATGTCATTTTTGAAGCAACGAACATAAGTGATATGGCAGCAAGTATGCAGCAAAACTTCTTACATATCGCTGCACAAAAAAATGTAGAATTTACTGTTGAAGACAGTGACACCATTCCTAATCTGTTTTATACAGATGCAAAACGGATTGAACAAATTATTAAAAATTTATTATCCAATGCATTTAAATTTACGGAAAAAGGATCTGTCTCTTTACATTTCGATTCAATAGAAACAAGCAACTTGAGTCATGATATCCAGTCTATAAGTAAAGACTGGATATCAATTTCAGTAAAAGATACTGGTATTGGTATCGCTAAAGAACAGCATCAACTTATTTTCGAAGCCTTTCAACAGGCAGATGGTGCAACAATTCGAAAGTATGGTGGTACAGGATTAGGTTTATCTATTTGTAAAGAGTTTGCTAGACTATTAGGTGGTTGGATTACGTTAGAAAGTAATGTAGGAGAAGGTAGTACTTTCACTGTATATATTCCTAACCTTCCAAACGGATTAACTGATATACAAGTATCCAATTTAGAAGTCGCAGCAACGGTAGATGAAGTTATTCCTGCTGAAGTTGTTGAGGAAACTATCGTGATTCCAGAAACAAATAACGTTTTCCAAGAGAAAACTATTTTAATTGTCGATGATGATCACCGAAATATATTTGCATTACAAAATGCATTAAAAAAACACCATGCCAATATCATTACTGCACAAAACGGCCTAGAGTGTTTAGAAATACTAAAAAACAATACAAATATCGACCTTATTTTAATGGATATTATGATGCCAAATATGGACGGTTATGAAACGATGGAACATATCCGAATGAACTTAGGGTTACATGAAATACCTATTATCGCATTAACTGCTAAAGCAATGCCAAATGATAAGGAAAAATGTTTATCTGCTGGCGCTTCAGATTATATAAGTAAACCATTAAATTTACATCAACTCTATTCGGTAATGAGTGTATGGTTAATAAAATAAGTGAGGTTTCGTTTCAGTGGAAAATAAGTATTATAATTTTGATCCATCAGTAGATGCGGATAAGCGTACGAACTTAGAAATTGACTTACTATTGGAAGCGGTATTTAAACTATCAGGATTTGATTTTCGCCAATACGCTCGCACATCTATTTATAGACGGATTTGTAATCGAATGCAAATTTCTCATATCCCTACCATTTCAAAATTAATAGAAAAAGTAATTCACGAGGAAGGGGTTTTAGAACAGTTATTAAATGATTTCTCGATTAATGTAACTGAGATGTTCCGTAACCCTATCTTTTTTAAGGCGCTAAGAGAGCATGTTATTCCTGAATTAAGAAAGCATCCTGAAATTAGAATTTGGCATGCTGGATGCGCAACTGGTGAAGAAGTATTATCCATGGCCATCTTACTTCACGAAGAAGGATTAAGTGAAAAAGCTGTTATTTACGCAACAGATATGAATACAGACGTGTTAGAAAAAGCAAAACAAGGAATCCTTCCGTTAAATAAAATGCAAACTTATACGAAAAACTATTTACAAGCTGGCGGTACACAAGCGTTTTCTAACTATTATTCAACGGATAGTCGTTTTGCTTATTTTAATCCTTCACTGTTACAAAACATTATTTTTGCACAGCATAATTTAGTAACTGATCAGTCTTTTAACGAATTTCATATTATACTTTGCCGTAACGTTTTAATTTACTTTACAAGTAAACTTCAAAACCAAGTACAGCAACTATTTTATGAAAGTTTAAGTCACAATGGATTCCTATGTTTAGGAAATAAAGAAACCCTTCGTTTCTCGGATATCATGCCGCATTATACCCAATTTAATCCGAACGAACAAATCTATCAAAAAATACAATAAAAGCGTATGAAATCCTCTATTTGGATTTCATACGCTTTTTATTTCGCATTCGCTTGTATCATAATGAGACACATATCATCTGATTGTGCTTCCTTCTGTTCTTCCTTGTAAAACCCTTCTATCTCTTCTTCTAACTCTCCCCATTTTCTTTCTGTAAAAGTACGTAATTTCTCTTCAGCCTCAAACTCATCACTTGCTATTGCTTCAAGAACACCATCTGTAAACAATACGATTTGAGCGTTCTTTTCAAAAGGTATAACTGTCTTTTCAACTTTTATTTCATCAAAAAACCCTACCGCACAACTTCCGCGATTTAGTTCAACTACATTTGTTTCATCAACTAAAACATATCCAGAAGGATGTCCTGCATTTACATATTCAATCGTTCTATCTTCTGTATTAACTACTAAATATATCGCTGTAAAATAATATGGAATATTGTCATTCTCATTATGTAAAAGAGTCATATATTTATTTAAGTCTTTCATAACGAGTTCTGGGTCGATTAAACTTTTAATCGTTTCACGTAATACAGACGAAATGAACATGCAAACTAAGGAAGCGGATACACCATGTCCCATCACATCTAATAATATAATACCGTAGCGGTTTTCATCGATTTTATACCAGTAATACATATCTCCAGCTAGTTTAAATGAAGGTAAGTAACTTGCTTCGATTTTTATGTGTTCTTCTCTTAATGGGCTACTTAATAAGTTTCTTTGTACTTGCGTAGCTAAATCTAGTTCATTCCGAAGATTTTCTTCCTGTTCTTTATGCCAATTTAATTCCGATTTCAAGCGTAATGCTACACGCATACGCGCTAACAATTCAACTTTATTTATAGGTTTCGTAATATAATCCATTGCCCCCATATCAAGAGCTTCAGCTAATTTATTCGCATCTTCTAAAGCTGTTACAAAAATAATAGGAATATCTTTAAACTTCTCCTCTTTTTGTAATCGCCTACAAACTTCAAGTCCATCAATTTCAGGCATCATAATATCTAATAGTATTAAATCTATTTCATTATGCCTGGAAGAATCTTTTCCAAAATGGATGTATTCGAAAAGCTCTTGTGCAGAATTCAGCGATACAAGATCCTGATATCCGGCTTGTTTTAAAATCTTCTTAATTACAAAGATGTTAACCGGATTATCATCTACAATTAAAATGGACACAAGTGATTTCCCCTTTTCTTATATAAAATGTAAATCGATTATTATTTTCTATTTTTCTAGTATTACATACTCAGTTATAAAATAAAAATTTCCTACTCAAACATATTTTTTATATAGCAAAAGAACAAACCCCCAGAAATGAGAGTTTGTTCTTTCACTCTATAAGTTTCCACTTTTAATTTAACACCATTGCTTTATCACTTAAAAGACGATCCAATTCTTCCATATGATTTGTTTCATCTGCGATCATATCTTCTAACTTTACAACTAACTCTGTCATATTTAATTTCGCTGCTTGTTCTTTTCTCTTTTCATAACGCTTAATTGTTTCATATTCTGACTTTCTAGCTTCTTCTAACATTTCTCTAACGTCTTCTACTTGTTTCACTGGTAAAGGGATCGTAGTAGGTGTACCACCTAACGTCTTAATTTTCTCCGCTAAATATAGGGCATGTCCTTGTTCATCACTAATTTCAGATTCAAAGAAAGGTTTTAACACTTGTCTATATATACCAGAAACTGTTGCTGCATTATGGTTATACATAATAATTGCTGAGTATTCTCCTGCTAAATCTTCATTCAATCCTTCGATTAGTTCTTTCACATCGTGTGACATTTTTATATCTCCTCCTATACTTAATACGTACCCCTTTTCTCATGTTTTAAACATCATTATTTTAAATTTTTTATGTATCTAAAAATGCGGCTTGCTTCAATTTACTTATCGCTTGTCTTTTAATACGAGAAACGTGCATTTGTGAAATACCTAACCGTTCTCCTGTATCCTTTTGATTTAAATTCTCTTCAAATATATAATGAATAACACTCTTTTCCGTTTCATTTAATACATTAAAAATATCCTTTAAAACGAGACGCCTTTCTGTCTCTTCATATCCTTGCTCTACTTCACCTACAGATTCAATTCTCGCTACCGAACTTCCATCAGATGCATTTTCAACTACATCATCTAAGGAAGATACTCGATAATTATTTTTCGCATCCATAATTTCTAGTACTTCCTCTTCGGATAGTCCTAAATGATCCGCAATCTCTATAATTTTCGGTGAACGTTGCAAATGATCTGTTAGCTCCTCTATCGCAAGTTTAATTTTTCCGCCTAAATCTTTAATTCGCCTTGGAACGTGAATGCCCCAAGTTTTATCGCGTAAATACTTCTTTATTTCCCCTACTATCGTAGGTATTGCAAAAGGCTCAAAAGCATTCCCTATCGAATAATCATACCTTCTTATTGCGCCTAAGAGCCCTAGCATGCCTACTTGTATAATATCCTCATGCATCGGCCCGCCTTTTGAATAGCGATATGCAATGGAATATACGAGATTTTTATAATGATCAACTAACCTTTCCTGTGCTTCATCACATTGGTTTTGTTGAAATTCTGCAATTAGTTTCATAACGTCTTCTTTAGTAAGATTCGTAGGTTGAGATTGGATTTCCATCATTCTCCACCTGCTCTCTTTGTATATATTTTGTCATTAAAACTGTCATGCCCTCATCATGCATGATTTGTATATCATCCATTAACGTATTAATTAAATATAAACCTAAACCATTTTCCGGCAAATGTTCTACTGGTTTACTAATATCATACGGACCAACTTTCCTTTTTAAGTTATTAAAATCAAAGCTAACCCCATTATCAGCAACCATAATTTCTAATCGATCTTCATATAGCCCAAAGACAATTGCAATTTCTCCAACGTCTTCTTTGTATGCATGTTGTACAATGTTTGTACATGCTTCACTAATAGCAATTTTCATATCTTCTATATCGTCATAAGCAAAGCCCATTCGATTCGCAACACCAGCCATCGTTAAACGAATAATAGCCACATATTCTGCCTTTGCAGGAATTTTCATTTCTATCTTTTCAAATCTCTCCATCATCCCTAGTCACCTTCTTTCTACTTTTTCAAAATCGGAATTCAAATTTAATATTTCTGTTAACCCTGTAATATCAAATAATCTTTTTAACCTTTTAGATACACCAATAAACTCTAGTTTTCCATCATTTTTCTTAACTGCTTTTAATAGCGCTATAAAAACACCTAAACCTGTACTATCCATATACTCTACCTCAGTAAAATCTACTACCATATGAACCTCTTTTTCGCTTGCAATAGGCATCATCTTATTTTTTAAATCTGATGCCGTATATGCATCAATTTCACCATTAAGTTGTACCGTATACCCTACATCATTTTGCAAAATATTTATTCCCAAATTCATCATTTCCGCCCCCTTATCTCAAACTACTACTATGTTAATTACCCATAAAAATTAGTTTTAAACATATTTTTTTATTTTTATTATAAATAAATTTTCCACACCTTTCTCGGCTTAACACGTAAAAAATACTACCAAATGTTTAAACCTTATAAATTTGTGTATATATAATCTATAAACATTATTTTTAGGGGGATCTATCTATGGAAGAGCACAATTTTAAAAAAGGAGATTTTGTTCAATTTTCTTATCGACACGATCATGCTACAAAATTAGTTGGTTCCATTATTAATATACTAACGAATACAATTGTAGTTGATATAGGTAATAACGAGGACTTATCTCATATAGAACCAAGGCAGGTCGTAAGAATAAACGCTTGTAAAAAAGTAACGATGGCTTAATACATAAATAGAAAGTGTAATTTCAATGAGCGGGGGCCTTCATCCCCCGCTCATTCCTATGCAGATTACATAAAAAAGCATCCAATTTATTTGAATTGGATGCTTTTTTATGTATATTTATCATTCTATTTACTTTATAACTATATATAATAAACTTAAGATTACTATTCATTATCATACTTACGCTTTCCGTAGCATTCTAGAGAAGAATGTAACGATTAAAATAAAGACAATTGCACCTAATAACGCTGGAAGAATAAAGATGCCTCCCCATTCAGGACCCCAATGACCAAATAACGCACTACCTACCCAAGATCCGATTAATCCGGCAATCACATTACCAACTATACCTAAAGGAAAGTCTTTTCCCGTAATCATTCCAGCTAACGCACCAATAAGTCCACCTACAATACACGTAATAATAAGTCCCACAATTAACCCTCCTATATTCGTTTTATATTGTATTTATCAAGCTTTGGTATGTAACCAAAGCTTGATAAACATGTATTATTCTTTATTATCCAACCCATCACTTATCTTCTGTTTCACTTTTCCGACTTTTTCTTTTATCGTTCCCTTCGTCTTGTCCCACTTCCCTTCATTTTTCAACTTTCTATCTTCTGTAACTTCACCAATTCCTTCTTTTACTTGTCCCTTTGTCTTTTCCACTTTACCAGTAATTTGTTCTTTTAGTCCGCTCTCACTCATATTTCCCATCTCCTTTTCGTAATAGATTTATAGATTTACAGGATACAAATTTAAATAGAATACACGCATCTTCTTTCTTGTAACCATTCACCGACTCTCTCTAAATCTTTAACGAATAACAAGATTTTCCCTTCATCCAGCTTTTCTTCGTAGAAGTTCGCTTCTTCCTCATTAAGCCCTAACTCCTGCATCTTATTTCTTAACTGATCTCCCGTTTTTTGAAAGACGTTAATAATACTTGTCCCAAGTCCCTCCTCTTGTATACCAATTGTATTCACGTCTGCATTGTCTGCGATTCTATCTGTCCTTTCTTTCTCGTGTGTTAATACGTAAATATCTTTTTGGTCTATTCCTTTCTTTACTAGATCATTCGCCGCATTCATGACCTCTTTCTCCGTAATAAATTCATATACAAAAGGTTTCCTATACTTCGTTTCCATCTTTAACTTCCTCCTTTAAAATGAATTATTTGTTATATTATATGTAGTACACCTATTTTCGAAATGTTAAACATAAAATTTGAAAAAAAAAAAATGAAAAGGAGAGTACATATGCACTTTCGTCTAGAGTTATTTGTAGAAGATTTGCAAAGATCTATTCGTTTTTATGAGGAAATCCTTACCCTTGTATTCTCAAAAAAGAATGCAACTAGTGCAATGATTAAACTAGGGGATTTTTCTTTATTATTAACCCCTGATTATATTCTCAATGAAAATCATTATTTAAAAACAGGTGGACTTAAGCCAAAAGGTAAAGGTGTTGAAGTTATCATGGTTTTTGATAATATTGAACAAATATACCAACATGTATTAGAAAAAAATTATCCAGTGGAATCTAACCTTAAAATGCAATCTTGGGGAATGAAGGATTTTCGTATTGTAGACCCTGATGGTTATTATTTACGGTTAACCTCCTCTTGAATTTTCTCTATCCTAAAACTAGTAAAATAAATCCTCTTACAATAACTACCTAAATTAACAGAAAATTGTTATGATTAAGCCAAGGAGGGGATATAATGAAAAAAACCACTTATATATGCGCTCTAACCGCTCTATCTTTCACTTTAATAGGCTGCACAAGCACCTCAGCTACAGATAAAGCTTCACAAGCTAAGCAAGAACAGAAACAAAATGCCTTTCAATTAAACTCCGCAAACATTACAGATATCGAAATACTTCAGACAACCAATAATACTACTTCTAAATCTCAAACAGACAACGAAGAAATGATACAATCTATCGTTTCCGCAGTTCAAAAAGGCACGCCTAAAACAATCACTTTAGATCAAAAAAAGCGAGAATCGGCACATTCTACTATTACCGTTACATATAAAGATGACACAAAAGAAGAATTTCTTGTTTGGGTTGATAATAATGAGAAAATTACGATTGCTAAAGATGAGAAGAAGGATAAGGTTGAAGGTGTAACAGTGAATATTAAAGATGTAAAAATGATGAAGGATTTCTTTTAAAATTTTAATATAATTGATGTTAAAAAAGAGTAGGATGTAATCCTACTCTTTTTTAATCTTGTCCAATAAATAAACTTTTATAAAAGCTATTTAAGATCTAATTTTGCTAAATCATGTTGTAAAACATTATTTCCTTCTTGTGGGTTAAATACGATTGCACTAAGACCAAAAACATTCGTAACAACATCTCTATCTTTCGAACGAATGATTCTTACTTCATAAGCAAAAACACCTGAAGAAAGAGCTGCTGAACGAAAAGTAACACGTCGATTAGGTGCCAATGTTTGTGTTGAAGGGTCTACTAATGGTAACAATACCGGAGAACCCGATGACCAATCAAACATTTCAACAGTTACTGTATGAGTATCATCTGGATCAACATTCATAGCTTCCACAGTAAGAAACAACGTAGCGGAATGTCTACGTAATACACCCGTTGACAAAGTTTCATTGTGGTGTTTATGATGTTTTTCAGGAGGATGATCATAGCCATAACTCATACCAATCCCCCCTTTCATTTACAATTAAGGATAAGTATTCCTTACAATATATAATGCTAGTATTATTTTAATGAAAGGTATAAAAGCGGATTTCTATCTGTGTTTTTGGAAATTTTATTCCCCACTTATTCCCTATTAATAAATAATATAAATTCTCCTATTTTGTCCTTGAACTCCTTCAAAGAATAAATCTATTTTGAAAAGAACCTGCTCCATTCATAAATACATAAAGTAAATGGAATCCGTTAAAACACATAATTGATCCTTTGTTTTCCCCCTCCTATTTAAAGGAGGAACTGTTCTCGGCTTTGGTGATAGTTATGGCTTCGCGGGAGGATTTGCTTTATTAGTTGTATTGTTTATTTTATTAATCATCATTGGAGCTGCTTGCTTCTGCTAAAAAACTATTGGAAAAGACATGCGATATGCAGAGTTTCAAGTGCAACTATTACTTTAATGATGTAATATTACATTCGCCCCCAAAATGAACTTCGATGCTATAAAAAAGATAAAGTGTTCATTTATACAACCTTAGCTTGATAGCAATATCATGAGTTCCCATCCCAGACAAACTAGTTAACATCTCAATAATTGCTATTGCAGAAAAGTACAACAAGCTGGACAACATAGATTTCAAACTGTAAGATTAGATGTTGGTGAAATCGGACAGCAAAGTATATATAGAAAATAGGTGTTAATTTTGAAAATCAATAAAAAATTTGAACCGATAATTTTTAATCTCTTTATGATTTTAGGTATATCTAGTATTATCTCTTTCGTCATGGTTTCAATGAATGTTGGGTATACAGCTTTATTTCTCAAATCATGGATAAAAACATGGGCAATTGCTTTCGTGCTTGCATTTTTAGCTTCTAAATTACTACCCTTTGTAGTGAAAAGGATAATGAAAATATTCATATTTGTTGAGAAGGATGCTTAAAAATAAAGTGATGTACTACTCTAGTTCATTTAAATGAAAAGAAATAATCATCACAAAACTTAACCTAGTAAAATGTTTCAACTCAAAGAAAGGTACTTGAAAAGTTGTCTTTTCTTTATATGTTAAAAAAGCTCGCCTATTTCCGTAGGCGAGCTTTATCTTTATTACACAATAAGAAAGTATACTCTCTTTTTCTCGGAAATTTTATGTAATTTTACATATTCATGAACATACATGTTTTGATGGACTTTATCTATATACTCATGGCAGTAATCCATTAAAAATGTATCTTCTTGAAAGCAAAACTCTCTTTTAGAAAAAAGAAAAGACACCCTAAAGTGCCTTCCTCCGACTTGAACCATCTTAATTTTAATAATATGTATTGGACTCCCATCCAACTATTATTTTACCATGTTAAGTTGTTTTTGTTTATTGAGAAATACAATAATTTATTTATGCTGACCGTCTGTATGAGATCCTTTGTAGTCCATGCAGCGATTAACAAGAGAACAATAGCCGTGATAAACACCTAAAAGTCCTTGCTTGAGCCACATAGATAATGCGGCATTTGAGCCAATGGTTAGAAACATAAGCATGACTGTGTATTTATTAAATCTCATTATAAGCAATCTCCTAGTGGAACTGCGCATAAGAAAATTTCACCATTCATTTATCACGTAAAAAATGGTATTAAATAAAATTTAGATTCCTTATTTACAATTAAAATCTATATTTTTAAAAATGATATAGAAGAGGGCATGAGTAAAATTATGCACTAAGCCAATGTGATACTATCTCCGAAGGAAATACCGTATTGCAGAGTAAAAACATTGTACTTCCTAGTGGAGTGAAATTCAGTGTTATTTTTATAACTCTCCATGTTTCCATTCTTTATTATGAATA
Source organism: Bacillus sp. FSL W8-0519 (assembly GCF_038005585.1). Lineage (NCBI taxonomy): Bacteria > Bacillati > Bacillota > Bacilli > Caryophanales > Bacillaceae > Bacillus > Bacillus sp. FSL W8-0519. The sequence goes on along the minus strand of NZ_JBBOTL010000001.1, from coordinate 1,060,773 downwards.
TCTAATCCTTCTTGACCAAAGAAATGGAGAATAAATTCTTTTTCATCACTAACAGTTTTTTTAGCTAGTTTAGATCCTTCCATACTTTGCTTTGTTCCAGAACGTAAATAATGAATTTCCCTAAAGTCTTCAACTGCAGATTCGAAATTTCCATCGTACCATTTGTTCAGAATAGATTCATATTTGGGTCTTTCATCATTATTGATAACATTTAAGTTGTTTTTTAAGTATTGAATGTTTTCTTTTATCATTTGAAACCGCCCTACATCACGAGTACCAGAAACATGAAGATTATTTCCATTGAATGTGAGTTTTTGTAAAGACATATGTATCATCATATCATTTATCGTTTGCTCGTTTTGGATTTCACCAATCGACTGTGCCGCTTTAGATAATTCATCTTCACTTACTACATAACTATCTTTTTGTTGCTTTTGAATGGTTTGAACTTTCAATTTTTCCTGAACCTTTTCTTCTTGTTTAGGTTTTGATTCAGTTGCAGCCTTCTCATTTGAGCTACAAGCAGCCATTCCCATAAGCAATGTACTGCATGTTAACGCCGTAAGTAACTTTCGTTTCATTTTTTCACGCCTATCTGTATTGGTTATTTTAAATAGATTTTTTAGAATGTAAGATTTCTCATCTCATAGTAGCAAACAATTCGTTTGTATATTGTCATGTTTTGTCGAAGGATAATAAAAAACACCCTATGGTGCCTTTCTCCGGCTTGAATTATCTTAATTTTAATAATATGTATTGGACTCTCATCGCCTATCAAGCTAAGAAAATACAACTACCCCAGAACGAGATTGTATCCTAACTTACAATAAAAAAGTTCATTTTTTCGTTTTGGGGTAATTTAAAATTTTTAAGTTAATAGGCACAGGGCACGCTCTATAAAGCATATTTTTTGAACGGTGTAACATATAAATAAAATGATATGTTAAATTAAGTTATAAAAAAACAACCTAGATCCCATAGGATCTAGGTTGTTTTTTTACATAAATGTAATCGTCACTAAAGAATATCCTTCTTTCGCATTATACGGCTCCGCTTTATAAGAAACACGGTTTGCTCCTTGCGGATAACCGATTTCTCCAATTGCTTTTTTCACATCTTGCAATGCGCCATTCATTGATTGTTTATAAAGGATTTCGATCTTTGGTGACTTTTCGTTATAACGTTGCTGCATTTTATTTTTTAATTCGTTATAGTTATTTGCGATGTATTCATTTCCTAAATAGTTTAACTTTGTATCTTTTAATATTTGCTGATAGGCAGGGATTTTCGTACCACCTGCAGCAATTTTATTTGTTAATGTACTATAATAATTTGTTGTAGCTTGCGGATAGTCCCCGCGGTTCCACTCATGATTTCTTGCGATTTGCTCATCTGATAAGTTGAAATAAGAATATGTTACGCGGCCTTGTTCATCTGGCACAGGATCATCGAATGTTGTATCAAGGTGATACCATTTGTTTTCGATTTTCACTAAGTTCCAAGCATGAGGCTGACCGTCTCCAGTTCCTACTACAAAATGATTCTCAATTCCTGCTTCTTTTAATAATTGATAAGTTAATAGTGCGTAACCTTGGCAAACCGCAGAACGATTTACGAGTGCTTCATATGCTGTGTAAGCTTTATAAGACGTATCATAAGAAACATGTTTTACGACATAATCATGAATCGCTTTCACTTTTTCGTGATCATCCATCCCAACTTGTGTAATAGAAGAAACAATTGCCTTCGCTTGCTTCATTACATATTCTGTTTGTTCTTTCGTTTCACGATATGTAATTTTTAGCGTAAACGTATAATTTCCAGGTGATCCAGAAAGTCCATATGAAACATTCGATCTATTATTATTTGTATACTCATTTTTACTTGCCACTTCTTTATAGGCGTTAAAAAGTGTATTCATCACTTCTTTTGTATTACTATTTGTCGTTTTATATGGAAGTGTAATATTCGTTTCGTACGCATTAATACGCTTCTGCACTTCATCTTTGAATGCTGCTAATAGTGCTGCATCTCCTGTATTTTGCACCGCAACCGCAGGCTTTTTATACTGCAAAGCATTATATAAAAACTGTGCATATTGTTCACGCGTTACCGTTTTAGCAGGTTCAAATTTCCCTTCGCCTGTACCAGATGCAATCCCGTTTGACTGCACCGCACTAATTGCCCCTTCTGCCCAAAAACCATTCGGAACATCATTAAATGTATGCTTTTGCTTAGCCGAAACTTGAAAAGCATTTTTAATAATTTGCGCCATTTCTGCACGGCTAACAGAATCTTTCGGTCTAAAACCTCCGTTTCCATCCCCGTTAAAAATCCCTAATTTCGTTAACGTTAAAACCTCTTCTGGAAACAATGTGGATCCTGAGCGAATATCTCGATACGGATTGTTTAAAGTAGATCCATCTTGTAATACGTAACGAGCACCATCATTACTAAACGCACCACCTTGCTTATTCGGTAACAACGCACGATAAATTAAAGCTGCAACTTGCTCTCTCGTTGCAACATCACCGAAACCAAACTTCCCATTTCCATAACCAGAAATAATATTTTTACTCGATAAATCTTTAATCGCCGGATACGACCAATGCGACGTAGGCACATCAGAAAAAATACTTGCCTCAGCTGCTCTCACATCACTACCATTTGTATATAGTAAAGCACCACCAATAAGTGATAATGATGTAATTGATTTTAGTAGTTTTGTGTACATAATTCCTTCTCCCAATATCGTTTCTATTTATGTTATTTTTTGTCGAAAAATCTAAAAGAATATGACAAAACATATTATACTATTAAAATTTTTTGAGGGATATATTAGGTTTTGAAATATGCAAAAATTCATATTGTTATAGGGATTCATGGTGATATTATGTTGTTTTATTTGTGGATATATAAATAGTAACCCGTTATAACTCCCTCATGATAATCTCTAATTTAGTATTGAAATTCTCTAAATCTCAATGTATTATATTTTTGTATTTTCTCAGTTTCCCAAGCCGAGAAAACATCATCACTTCTAAAAGGACCCGAACTCCAGGGGGTCCTTTCTTTTATTCCTCATTTTTATAAACGTATTTATCGTTTTATCTAGTACAATACTAAGAGACTCTCGCGTTTGCTTTCGTGCCATATCATCACTTATTTCATTATACAAGCTACAGCCATTTCTAATTTCTGTGGAGCGATGTATTGCCTTACTAACCCTAAACCAATCGTATCATTTATTAAATTATCTATTATTATAATCTAATTTATAAAACATGAATTCCTTCGAATAAAACTCAATATTATGTCCATAATGTTGATAGGCTGTATGCCAAAACCCATTTAGTTTTCTCTGTATCTCCTTGTATTGAGCAGTTAGCCTTTGCTAGCTGCTCTTTTATTTGTAACCTTGTTAGACAAGTTTTCATATAATGTAGTCATTCCTTTCTTATAAATTAAGCTCGTCACTTGAATTATAAAAATGGGATTATATCCTATAACATTTTCAGGAATTATCCATATTTTATTTCTGAAAAAGTGCTTTATTTTGCTGAAAGGTGGTTGCGGAAACAACCGCCTTTTTATTTATGGCAAAATGAGATTTCTATTACGATCTATTACAAAGTATGTTATTACTGGTACAATCCGGTATAATAAATACAGATCAAATATTGAAAGGAAATATGACAATGAAAAGATATTTGAACTTCATTTCACTTTTCTTAACTGTACTTGTAATAATTAATCTTACAAATATACATACGAAGTACCAATTCTTTATAGGTGCATCTATAGCAATATGTTTAACTATTATTTCTACAAATGAAATTATAAAATTCCTTGCTACTAGTAGCTTATTAGTTTATGGATTTGCCGCTTTTACTTATTTAAGTATTGCTTGCTAACTTTCAATTTCGTTTTGTATTAAAATAACATTTTTATTTAACTTCATCACGTTAAGTTATATAGAAAACTATATATAATTGAATATTAAAAATGTTATTTCGATTCTAATATAGAGGCACATACGACTTTTTTCTTTGTTTATGGAGTTCTTACATAATAGTAAGGACCTTTTTTATTTCAAACACAATTTGTTCATTTTTTTGATACATTTATGAAACATTCATGTGTTATCTTCAGTACGTTCTATTCTTTTTATAATGTCGTGTGAGATATACCAAAACGTGAAACCCTAGACCCCTTAAACCTAGGGCGATTTTATTTAATTACTAGTTTTCATCAACCCGAGAGCTTAGTAATTACCTCTTCAGGCTCAACTCTCTCCCTTTTGAGAATTGAGCCCTTTATTTATAATATTATCTCCATACTTCCTACTTATTTGTACAAAATTCTACTTCAACCTCTCCCAAAAACTTTAATATCACATAAAGCTTACGTAAAGATTGCTATAATTCAATTTATCCCTCAATAAACGTTATATAATAAAATTGAAAATATCCAGTTTGCATACAATTGTCTTTCTGTATGACATATAACTCTTTTGCTAAGAGAAATCCTAGCTTTTTTATAGAGAATCAGTTTAAAAATCAAAAATAAAAGAACCTCAATACATGAGGTTCAAAAACTCTACTATTTTAAATTACCTTCGTAAAAAGCAACTCCATTTTGAACATGCTTTAAATACCATGTAATCGTCCCGCCACAAACATTTTCATTAAAACTATTAGCATATACTCCATTTGAGTAATAAAGAGTTCTTTTAAATTTACCATTAGAATACTCATAAGGAATTGAGCATGCTGCTTGCTTCGGAGAACTCACAGCTTTTTGCGTATCAGCTGAAGCCGCTCCAATTCCTCCTGTTAATGCAATACCAGTTGCCAATAGCCCTACTACTAATTTCTTAAACATAATAAATCCCCCTTTAATAGTTTTTATAGCTTACAACTTAAATGTATCACTTTTGTAATTTATGTAAATATCTTGAATATGTAGAAATATTTATTTAACTCTTGGTAATATTAGGATTTTATTTTATCAAATGAAAAATAGAGGAATTTAGAGAAGTATGTAACAGTGCATAATAAAGTGAAACCTTAATCAGTGGGGGGTCTTTATCCTCCACTGATTATTAGTTGAACCAATCGGACTTTTATGGGCAGTTGATCCCCCACCTAACTTCTTTGCTTTCGCTGGAGGATTTGCTTTATTAGTTGTATTATTTATTCTATTAATCATTATCGGATGCAGTTGTTTCTGCTAAAAAACTATTAGAAAAGGTACCTATATGGGTACCTTTTCTTTATATGCCTTATTCATTATCTAGTTCCAAATTTTTATCACGATTGAATTTGTTTTTTCATTTTTCGTATTCATCATACCTGAAATAAGAATCGATTTCAGACATGTGTTTTTAACGAAAAGAATTGGGGACCATTTTTTCCCACAAAGGAAATACCTTTTTGAAAATCTCTACCATGGAAGGATCAAATTGTGTACCAGATCCTTCTATAATACGTCTATACGCTTCTTCAGGAGATAGAGCCGAACGATACGCTCTTGAAGAAGTCATCGCATCAAAAGCATCTGCTATTGCAACAATTCTTGCGCATAATGGTATTTGATTTCCTTTTAGTTTTTGAGGATAGCCCTTTCCATCCCATCTTTCATGATGAGAAAGAATTATATCTTCGCTACCTTTTATTAAAGATATATTTTTAAAAACTTCTAATCCTAATTGTGGGTGTGTCTTAATAATATTATACTCTTCTTCTGTAAGAGAAGATGCTTTCTTTAAAACCTCATCCGGAATACCTATTTTCCCTATATCATGTAATAAACAAATAAAATGAAATTGTTTTAAAAAATTATCATCATATTCATTTGTTTCTTTAGCAAGAATCGTAGCATAATTGGCTACACGTTCACTATGTCCTTTCGTATATTGATCCTTTAATTCCATTATCCTCATTATCGATAAAGCTGTTTCTTTCATTTGTTTTTCATAGGATGCTTTAATTTTTTGTACTAAAAATTTTAATGAAAGAAATACAAAAAATGACGTAACAAAAATGATTAGAAACAATAATATTAATGATATTGGATAATTAATTTCAAAATAATAAATAGCAATTAAAAATCTACATACCATACAAATAGATACCGTTAGAAGATAATGAATACTTAAAAATAAAGGTGCAGAAATTACTAGGAAGCACTCTAAATATGGGATATGTAAAGACGAACCTGGATCACGTATAAACATAAGATCATATGCCAAAAGATAAATAATACTAACACCAAGAAAAATATATTTTGTAAACATTTGTTTATTCATTTTTTGTAAACACTTATTACATAAAAAAAATGAAATGAAAATAAATAAAAATACGAGTTCAAATAAAAGCTTCTCTAGTGTAAAATCCTTTCCAAGAATAAAATGTTGATAAATATTATCAAACAAAAGAGTACTACAGGGAATAAATAGAAACATGTTTATCGGTTCTTTCGTTTCAATATTTTTAATCCCTTTCATCATTTTACACACCGCCAAACTTTTTTAATAAAAACATAAGTTCATATAGATATTATTAATAATATCCAAGAATAGATAATAGTGCAAAAAATACCCTTTCTCATAACCTATAAATGGGGTACCGCCATGATAGGAATGTATAAAGAGATGGATAGGGTTATAGAAAAAGAAAAAGGCGAATTCCTTTTGAAGTTTGGAATTCGCCTTTTTCTTGCTACCGATAATGAGACGTTATATTAACCTCATATGTATAGAATATACAGTAAACTAAAAAGGAAAATTTTACATTTTTTATTGTTTCTTATAAGTGAACTATTTGTATTCCTGTCTATATAATTTAAACGAATAAATAGCTCCAATAAAGAATACAAAAGCTTCAAATAATATAAAGATTTGACGGAAATTCTCGATATCTTTACCAACTAAAGAAATAAATATTGCATTCATTAGAATTTGAGTAATAAACATACGAGAAGTAATTTTTAAATAAATAGCATTTGTTCCTTCATCTGGTTTACCAATTTTTTTGTAAATAATAATAAGTGCAATTACTGAACCTAAAAATAGAAGTGCTGTAAGTCCTACAACAATATTGAAATTCCCTGTACTTTCTAACATCCATTTATTTAATAAATCAATCATTATTATCTTCCTTTCCTACATAAGAGAATATTTCTTTCTTCTTTTTCACTATAATAAAAAAAGAAAAAGGAAAACATCGAACTTTCTTACAAACATTCTTGTATTCTTACAATTTTGTCATTTTGCAAATGTATTCATCGCCTTTCCTTTCATTATTTTCTTTGGAAAGCATAGTGAATTACGAAATAGAGCGCTACATGATCAACTTCCAAGAAGTAGTGCACGAAACCTCTTAATTCATGCAATTAGTATGTAGAATACTAATGAGTTATTGATTAAGAAGATAAAGGAATAAGAAATACGATAAAGAATTAGAATAGATAATGTAAAAAATGGAAAGAGGGGAAAAGATGAATCTAAAATTAATAGATGTAACAGAAGAAAATTTCTTTGAAATTATTAATTTAAAATCAGATAAACTTCAAGAAAAACACATTCAAATATATGAAAGATGGGTTGGTTCAAATGCTTTCTTTCTTGCAGCTTGCCAAACGTTTGGGTTTACTCCGAAAGCTATATATGATAATGATGTTTTAATAGGTTTTGCTTCGTATGGGTTTAGAAATGAAACGAAGCAATATGAGTTAATTAGTATGATGCTTGGCCATCAATATCAAGGGATAGGGTATGGGGTTCCTGTTTTAAAAGCAGTAATAGATATTATGGTTCAGACGTACAAATGCGAAGAAATATTCTTATCGGTTATTCACGATAATGAACGCGCAAAGCGGATTTATGAAAAAGTGGGTTTTAGGCCAACAGGAGAGATTGAAGAAGGACACCATCCAGAATTAGTTTACTGTTTAAAATTAAAAAACTATGTAAATGTATAAAACTATATATACCTCTAGTTCTGTATAAATCTTTTCATTTTCTGGTTTTTGCTCCATATTCTTTAACATATGAAGCAAAAAAATTAATTTTGTGTAGTTTATTTTTGTTAGCATGATAGCGATGTGGTACTCCCCCTGTTAGTAGTAATTTTAATATCACTATGGATAAATTACTTTTAGAACTTTACTTCCAAGAATGAATTTTATGTGAACAATTAGTTGAAAATTCCCTTTATTAATTAACTAAGTAATATTTTGAAAGAACATATAGATATAATAGAAAGAATACTCGGTGCATCATCTCAACGCGCTGAATAGGTACATTATTGCATGTTAAAAATTTAACTTAAGGTGGAATTGTATATGACTGAAGATAAAAGACTGAAAAAGCCGGTGGTAAGTTTTATATTACTAACCAACATTATTTTTTGGCCACTTTTTCTGCTTGTAGGAATTACAAAGTTATTACATTTTCCAACTTGGATTTTTGATGTAATGCTCTGCATATCAGCTTGGTCTTCCACTTTTGCTTTTATGTTTCTATTTAAAAGAATTTATCCTGGACAAAGTTTTATTCAATTCGTAAAAGATAGATTTAAAAATAAACTTAACTACTCTATCGTTCTTACTGTCAGTATGATTCAAATAATTATATTTTTGACGATGTTGTTTCTCATTTCGACTAATAGTGAAGCAGACTCTATTTTTAATAGAACTACATGGGGCGTGTTAATTTATTATGTTGTTAAAACTATTGTATCTGGACCACTAGGAGAAGAATTAGGGTGGAGGGGTTTTGCATTAATGGAGCTCCAGAAAAAATACTCACCATTAAAATCTTCCATCATTATTGGTTTTTGGTGGGGAATGTGGCATCTACCTATATGGTTTACTACAGGTTTTACAGGCAGTAATTTAATCAAATATATTTTATTTTTTATGATTGCAATTATATCTACTACAATTATCATGGCAACATTTTATAATTTAAATCAAAATTTAATTATTCCAATGATCATCCACTTTTTCTTTAACTTATTTATTGGCATAATCAATGGACAATTAATTGAATTAATTATGTATACTGCAATTTTTTATTCCATAGTTGCGATTTTACTTATAATTATAAATCCAAAGAAAGTTTTATATCGAAGATACTATAATTTTTTATAATTCTTGATTTCTCACTCTTCTTGCATGATAAATTTCTCCATACTAATTAACAACTAATATTAAAACTATTAATCCAATAAATCCCTAGAAAAAATGGTTATCTATACACTAACTTAGTTAAATATGGATATTTTTCAAGGAGATAAAAAAAACTAATCCCTATAAGGGATTAGTTCAATATCTCAAAAGCTATTATATTACATAGTTTTATGAGCAAACGTTATATAATGTTGTGTGGGATACATAACCTGTCATCCCTTTATAAGTAACTTTTAACCACTGTTTAGAATTACTATAATGCCCTTGAACATACTCACCTGTTACCCATGTGCCAGTAATTTTCTGACCACTAGTAAATGTATGTAAGACAGGTGATCCCACAGTGTAACCACTGCGCATCTTTGCACCATATGTACCTACCGTACCTCCCTTGGCACAAGCTGCTACTACTGTTTCATTTTCAGTAGTATTCGTAGCCGCGAAAGCAGAGCCGTTAAATGTAAATAAAGTAAACATAAAAGCTGTTAATAAAGTACAAATAGATAAGCGACGTAACAAAATAAATTCCCCCTTTTTTTATAATTTCTTTCTTCACAAACGATTATCTTAAATATTCTAATTATTTTCAATATATTAATGTTGAGAAATATTAGTTGTATTTTTGAAATAAAATTTTATCAAAAATAGTAACAAACTCATATTTTACAGAGAGCCCGAAAATAGTCTTCTACCAACTATATAAAAGCCCCTTCACCTTAAGGCAAAGGGACTTTCTCATTCCTATTTCAAACTACCCGCAATCTCCGTAAAGATAACTCCAAGCGCATGTGCACCTGCATCTGGGTAGCCTAAGCTTCTTTCACCAACTGTACCGGCGCGGCCCATGCGAGCTACGATTTCTTTCGTATACTCTGCTCCTTTGACCGCTGCTTCTGCTCCTTTTTCAAAGGCAGTTTTCATGTCTTCTTCGCTTGAAGCGCTAGCTAACCAAGAGTCTACACATGGAGCAAGTGCGTCAACAAGTGTTTTGTCACCAACTACCGCTCCTCTGCCGAATGATCTTTCACCGATAGATTGTATGCCTTGCAGTGCTGCTTGCAACATTTCAGCAAATTCTTTCACTGTTAACTCACGCTTCTCGCCTGCTGCTTTACTAGCTGCGCGGAATGCACCGCCCCAAATTGGACCAGATGCGCCGCCGCAATGTTCCATAATAATCATGGAACAACCGTCAAGGAATGATCCGATCGTTACGTTTTCTTGTTCTACAATCGAATGCCACTCACGTTTTAATTGCTTAAATCCTTTTGCTACACTCATTCCGAAGTCTCCATCACCTGCATGCGTGTCTAACTCACAGAATGGTACTTCATTTTTAATAATACTATCGCTCATTTTATCAACGAGATAAATCATGTTGTTTAATGTAATAACATTATCTTTAATCACAGCGTGCTCTTCCGCTGTTTCTAGTTCAAATGAAACTTCCTTCTCTTCTGTCTCTTCAAGTACATTTACATACTCAACACTTTCAACTGGCCCATCTACTTTAAACGCTGGTGTATTACACTCTTTTGATAGTAATGTTTTTAGCTCGTCATCTAGCTTCATCACTGTTAAAGACATACCAGCCATATCGATACTCGTCATATAATTGCCGACAAATACTCTATTAATTTTAATGTTTCTAGCAGCTAGTTCTCTCGTCACTGCGTTGTTAAATAAGTAAAGTTCTTGCAGTGGTGTTCCGCCAAAACCGTTAACTAGCAGTGCGATTTCCTCGCCGTCTTTTACTCCTAAATCTTTCATTAAATCATTTGTCATACGGTTCGCTAATTCATCTGCTGACAGCATTTTTTCACGTTTAATTCCTGGTTCGCCGTGAATACCTACGCCGTATTCCATTTCATCTTCCGCAAGTGTGAAAGTAGGTGATCCGCTCGCTGGAACTGTACAAGAAGTTAACGCTAAACCGATTGTGCGCACGTTAGCCGCTGCTTTTTCCGCTACTGCTTTCACCGCTCCTAAATCCATACCTGCTTCCGCTGCTGCACCGGCAATTTTATGGACTAAAATAACGCCCGCAACGCCGCGGCGTCCTACTGTGTATAGACTATCTTCTACCGCAATGTCATCGTCTACTTTTACATAGTCGACTTCGATTCCATCTTCAGTCGCTAAATGCGCACCGTTTTTGAAATTCATAATATCGCCGCTGTAATTTTTAATAATTAATAACGTACCTTTTTTACTAGCTGTCTCTTTAATCGCTTGGTACACCTGAATTTGTGAAGGCGAAGCAAACACATCTCCGCACACTGCCGCATCTAACATTCCCTTTCCGACTAATCCCGCATGTGCCGGCTCATGACCACTACCGCCTCCGCTAATTAACGTTACTTTATTTTCGTTCATTTCTTTCTTCTTAATGACTTTATATTTTTTCAAAAGCTCAAGCTCTGGATGAGCCATAACCATTCCGTTACACATTTCCATTACTAATGTTTCTGGTTTGTTTATAACCTTTTTCATTGTAGTTCTCCCTCAATTCCTTTAATATATTATGATATATTTGAAATCTTCTTCTTACTATCCATGTTAAAATGAAAGCGTTTTATAGTAAACGGACAAAATGGACAATCTGTCTAAAGACACCGCTCTCATTTATAGATAGGATTTTTATATTACTAACATTCTAGGGATGATTGAGATGACCTCTTCTATAATTTCTAAAAAGATAATTGCGAACTCATTGAAGTATTTAATGGAAACAGAGTCGTTTCATAAAATATCAGTGAGCGATATCATGTTACACTGTCAAATGCGTAGGCAAACTTTTTATTATCATTTTAAAGATAAATTTGAACTATTAAGCTGGATCTATAGAGAAGAAACGAAAGAAAACATTATCGACTTTCTCGACTATGAAACGTGGGAAAACATTTTCGATTTATTATTTGATTACTTTTATGAAAATCAAAAATTTTACCGAAATGCTTTTAAAGTCATTGAACAAAACTCGTTTAATCACTATTTATTTGAGCATACGAAAAACTTATATATGAAGATTATTGATGAACTATCCGTGAGCTGCGGATTCAGCCTTTCTGATGAGACAAAAAATACGATTGCCTCCTTTTATAGTCACGGCTTCGTTGGAACGATAAAAGATTGGATTGAAAGCAAGTGCGAAGTAAATCCTTCCATTATGTCTTCTCTCATGAAAAATATGATAAACAATCAATTACTACTATTACTGGAGCAATCAGCAAAGTAATTAAAGGGTGGCAAAAGCAATGAAAAAGATTATGAATGATGTACAAAATATCGTTCAAGATATGATGCATGGCTTTTATTTTGAACATAACGACAAAGTAAATTACGACGAAACAAATAACATCATTTATGTAAAAGATATCGAAAAAATGACGCAAGACGTCGCGATTATAAGCGGAGGTGGTAGCGGACACGAACCAGCTGATATTGGTTATGTAGGAAAAGGAATGCTTACGGCGGCCGTAAACGGCAGCATCTTCACTCCGCCTACAGTGGAACAAATTGTGGCGGCAACTCGCCTCATGCCAAAAGAAAAAAGTATACTATTCATCATAAAAAACTTTAAAGATGACGTAGCTAACTTTTTAGCGGCAGAACAAATCGCAAAAGAAGAAGGAAGACAAATTGACCACATCATCGTAAATGACGACGTTTCAATTGAAGATGATGCTTCTTTTAATAAAAGAAGACGCGGCGTCGCTGGTACTGTTTTCGTTCAAAAAATATTAGGTGCGGCCGCTCTTGAAGGTCATTCTTTAGAAGAACTAACAACACTCGGCCGTTCTGTTACCGAGAACTTACACACATTAGGAGTCGCCCTTTCACCTGCAAACGATCCAGTGAAAGGTAAAGCTTCATTCACATTAAACGATGATGAAGTCTTTTACGGTGTCGGCATTCACGGAGAAAAAGGTTACCGTAAAGAAGCACTATCCTCTTCTGAAATATTAGCGATTGAACTAATGAACAAACTTAAAAGCATTTATCGCTGGAGAAAAGGCGACAACTTCGCCATCCTCATTAATGGACTCGGAGCCACTCCATTAATGGAACAATACATTTTCGCAAACGACATTCGCCGTTTATGTGAGCTGGAAGGATTACATGTGAAGTTCGTAAAAGTCGGTACCCTGCTCACTTCTTTAGACATGAAAGGTGTTTCACTCAGTTTGCTTAAGGTAGAGGATTTGGATTGGGTGAAGTGGTTGAAGGCGGATGCTCGAGTGGGTAGTTGGTAAGTAAGAATTATGATGATAAAAGCCTTTAACTATAACAAGTTAAAGGCTTTTTGCACATTGAAATATCGCACGAGCGTTCAAAAGAAATTCGTAATCACCTCACTGAAGGATGACAGGTCTTCCAAATAAAGCTGGATAATAAATTAACATCGCACCTACAAAGGAACACACTAAACAAAAAACAGCCTCGTATTTTATAACAAGAGAAGAGTTCGTATCCAGCTGTTTTTCCTTTCTTTTAAATATCAGTTTAAACAAAACGCTATATAATAAATACCCAATAATCGCCCCGAGGGTGTTCGTAAATAAATCATCAATATCTGTAATTCTATTATTTAACAATTGATTTAACTCAATTGCCAATGAAAAAAAGAATCCCGCACATACGGTTTTTTTCATTTTTCTAAACTGCGGCCAAATAGTCGGTAATAAAAAACCGAACGGCATAAACAATACAATGTTCAAAAGATACGTAGTACTACCCGCCGTATCAAATAGAGTCAAGTTAATTTGATTTACACGAATCCACGTTTCATATCTACTTATATCCCATACAGTCGCAATCTGCGTCACCTTATACACTAACGAAAGGTAGAATAGAAAAACATACACCCATAGAAAATGCCGAATAGATATATTGTTTTTCGCTTTAAAATAAAATCCAATTTGAAATAAAATACAAAACATAATTGTAAAAAAATAAGTATACAAATAACTCATTAAAACTCCTGTATGCATGTGGAATCCCCTAACTTTACATTTTCATCTATGACTTTGTTGTTTATAGGATAGGAGAAACTTTTAAAATAAAAAGTGGGGTAAATATAAAATTTTTCTTAAATTTCATATTGGGTTTTATTATTACTCTTATTAGGAATCCACTATTCGTTGTTAGATAGCAACATGCTTACACCTATAAAAACATTAAACTACTGAAGAATTCTTTCCTCAATATGACAGCAGATTCACATCAAAAATGTAAATCCTCATTCCCCTCGTATTTTCCTTTATTCAGTCTTTTTCTTATGAATAATTCTGCAACAATTACATTAGGTACCCACGCTAACCAAGCAATAATAGCGTAACTAAGTTCAAACCGCTCTATTCCAAATAGAGCGATAAACAGCGGTAGCCAAATTCTTAATGTAACTGCCGCAAAGGTTAAAGAGTAATTTCTGATCATCCAATTTCGATGGTCTTTCATTTTTTTATTCTTAACTCTATGTAATGCTTGATATGCTGATGTTAGCCAAAATACGGATAACAAACCGAAACCCAGTTTCGCTACCAATCCTCCTGTAGCATAAAAGGATAGGTATAGTCCAGAAAGGCCTCCTAATAATATACCAACCATATAGATTCTCCCCATTATTCGATGACGATTGATATTCCTTTCTCTAAATTTAGTCGATAATGTAAACGGACCAATTACTAATGCTACTATACTCGTTGTAATATGTGTAAATAACATACTATACCAGAACTCACTTAATTTAGATCCAAACATAAGCTTGGCTTTTACAAGCCCTGTTTGAAATCCATCCATAATAAAATATTGGACAATAATATAACCAGATACTAAAAGAGCAAAACAAGTAAATACAAACCAAATTTTCCTGTTCAAATTTCACTGCCTCCCTATTACATTCATGGAAATTAGATTATACGTTACTGTTCATTCTTGTAAAAAATAGAAAATCCTTCTAGACAAATGAAATACCTCTGAAAAAAGGACATGTAATAGATTAAGATTTCCAAAAATAAGGAATATATATGTTATATTGTTAAAGGTACTGAAATGGGGGGTCTAATGGATATGTTGCAACAAGTAATAGATACATTTAAAATGAGCAAACTTTTTATATAATAAAAAAACCTCAAGTATATCATTCTATACTTGAGAGTTTACTCATCTATTCCTTCGCATCCCTCATACTGTAATACCCCAAATTAATAATAACCAAGAAATACCCACTCATAATTCCAGCAGCAAATGTCCACATGAATTCATGGTGTTCAATTTCATACATAATAATTGCGCCGAGAATTGCGGCTGCGAACCGGTTCATCATCCCGAGCATCGGTGCTTTTTCTTTTTTTACAATGCTATCCCCAAACTTTTCAATACGTCTTCCTAAAATCCAGGCGCAGTACATACTCACTAAAAGTCCAATGCTTATCCCTACGAACTGGGCTGAAAAAGGTGTCATCCACCATCCCAATAACATTACGCCTAGCAAACAATATATTTGTATGTTAAATGATCTTAATGCCATACGAATCATGTTCTGCTCCTTACCTTTCTCTTTAATTCCATCTTTCGGACTTCAAGCTTTCCGATATATCTTTTTTAAAATGAGGGAATTTGATTTTACTCACCATTAAATACGCGAGTACGCATGTGCCAAACGCTACAGAAACTGGATTATTCAGGAGGCATAAAATAAGAAGGCACATTGCCGCAAATGGAATGGGCATGCCGATAAAGGTTGGGAGTTTGCTTTGCTGCGTGTTAAATCTTGCAAGCCGAAGCATTCCGCAAATACTGTAAGCGAGTGCACATATCACCCCAACAGACTGCAGATCTTTTAACGCAACACTATAGGCAAGAATAGACGGCGCCACACCAAAGGTAACTAAATCCGCAAATGAGTCTAACTCTCCGCCAATTTCCGAAACAGCATCTAGTTTCCGAGCAATCATGCCATCAAACAAATCAAATACCATACCTGTAATAATGAACATGACTGCACCATACATATCGTGAACGAAAACAGCGTGAATAGCGAGAAGTCCACATACAAAGTTTGCTATCGTAATCATATTTGGTATGTAACTCATCACATGCTTCCCCTCCTTTTTACTCATTACCTCATCTAAGTTCTTACTCATTACAATCAAGATCCTTCTGTTTTTCTTCCAATATCACCTTATTTATTTTCTTTAACGTATCCGTCATTTGCTCTAAAGCACCGATATCAATTTTTGAAAAATACTTTTCAATTAATACATCATCTAGCTCAGACAACTGCTCCATATACTTACTACCGTTTGGACCAAGGGTAAGGAAATACTCCCTTTTATTATTAGGATTTACTTGTTTTGAAATCATCTTCTGCTTTTCCAATTTCGATAAAACTTGGCTCACAGCACTTTTCGATATATTAAAAGTTGTCGCAATGTGATTTGCTGTCGTGTTTTCATTTAAATGAATATGAAATAACATACTCTCTTGCTGCCCTGTAAGACCATACTCATCTTTCAACTCCTGAAATAGTAAAATGTAGAATTCATTATAGGCTCTGTTCATTTCATTAATTATTTCTTTATACGTTCTCGTCATAGCACTCTTCCTCCATGCTGTTATTTTGTTTCGTTCAATAGTTAAGTTCACTTAACTTAACTATATTATACTGTTATGTTTGTGTAAAGGGAAATCGATTTCTATCCATTCCTATAACACGGAATAAAGTATGCCATTTGCCTTTTCCACTGTTTTTCATTGATCAAATTCTGCTCTCTCTGGCATGATACATCTATCATTTCGAATAAATAAACATAATCATTACAAAAATTCCATATAGACCCATTACTGGTTAAAATGTTATAATAAAATCACCCTACATAGTTACTCATATTCCGATTGAGGAACTAGCGTCTTATTAAGCAATGCGCATAACTCAAATAAAAAAGACACTTTTTACAGTGTCTTTTTTATTTATATTCTATTCCTAAGAATTCTCTCTTTTACAAACAAAATCTATTACATGACAAAGGAGACTATCAAATGGAGAATACTGTATCAAGAGAACTACGTAACATACGTATATGCCTTATCATCTTGATCATTGTCATTGCATTTTGGGACCGTGAGAAACCTGTGGAAATCACTGACCATGGTGGCGATCCTACTTTAAAGGTCAGCAATATGACCCAAATTAGTGAGAATACCTTTGTCACTAAAGATGAATATGATCAAATTAAAATATTTAAGTTTAACCCAGACACAAATGAAATCAAACTAATAAAAGAGTTTTACGCTGACGAAGAGTAATAAAATCCATTGGACAGAAGGCACCTCAAGGTGTCTTTTTTATTTCCAAAAGGACCTGCTCACATTCATGCGTCAAACATAAAGTAAATAGAATCCGTTAAAAAAACACGAGTGACCCTTTGTTTTCCCCTCTTATTAAAGGAGGAACTATTATGGGATTTGGTGGTAGTTGCGGCGGAGGCTGCGGTTTTGCTGGAGGATTTGCATTATTAGTTGTGTTATTCATTTTATTAATCATCGTTGGAGCTGCTTGCTTCTGCTAAACAAACTATCGGAAAAGACACTCTTATATGGGTGTCTTTTCTTTATGAAGTAGAATGATGAAAAGACGGATTTACCAAGCTAAGCGACTTGTTGGTACTCTGCCTAAAAGAAGATATGTCTTTATGACCTGACTTCTTATTTTACTCGGCTACTTCATCTATTTTTTCATTTTAAAAATTCTACACATAAAAAAAGAAAGTGAGAAAAAACACTTTCTTTTTTAAAATCTACATATCTAACTTTTGTAAAGCACCAGTTTTCTTATTTACTCCATAGAAAACTGTTTCATGCTTAGACCAATCTGTTACTTTATATCCATATTGATCTTCAGTTTCAAATTCTTCTATATATACCGCAGTTCCAGGATGGCCCTGAGCTTTTAAAAATGAATTTACAATAGACAATCCCACTTTAAAATTAGGTACTTTTAGATTCGTAGCTTCATTATTCACATTTTCTTTATTACTTTTCTCTTCTACATTAGAAACTTCTTTTTTCACTGGTTCTGGTTTTTGTTGTTCTTCTTGTTTTTGTTCTTGTTTTTCAAGTTTTTGTTCTTCTTGTTTTTCAGCAATTTGCTTCTGTTGCTCTTCTCTTTTCTTTTGTTCTTCTCGTTTTTTCTGCTCAGCTAACTTTTTTTTCTCTTCTTCGTCGTTTACAAAAGATTTTACTTCTTCTTTAGCCTTTGTAACTATTTCTGACCACTTTTTTTCTTGATCTTTAATTAATGGATGATCAATAGTGAACTTCATAAGACCATCTTTCGTTACTTCATCAACATTACTTAATTCTTTATTTTTAAGAACTTCTTCAACCAACTTCATATTCTTTTCATTTTCTTGCAATTGCGATTGGAGTTCTTCTGTCTCTTTTTCAACACTTAATAAAGATTTTGTAATTTGTTTTTCAAATTGATGTTTAGGTAGCTTTTTTACTTTATCCATTTGCTCTAGTGTAACCTTTGGTGTTTCTGTTTTTTTCATATCATTTAAACGATTCATCTCTTTAGACAAAGTTTTTAAATCATCTGTTTTCTTATCTTGTTTTAACTCACTAGCCTCTGCATATAAATCATTAGCCTTCTTATAATCTTCTTTTTCCATTGAGGAATCTGCTCTCTCAATAATAGTATTCACTTTCCCACTTCCTAAGAAGTAATTAACTCCGAATCCTAGTGCTAAAACTAAGATGACCAATAATGGGATCCATAAAGCTTTTTTCATAAGTTTGTAACGCTCCTTGATTATTTTTTTATTAATATATAACATATATTAAAAGTACACTTCATTATAAACCACTATAGTGGAAAAATGAACCAAAAAAACTTTTGTAATATAATTTATTAGAAATTACTTAGCAGTTACAGTTAAGGGTAGCATCACATCACCATCAACTTAAACAATTGATTGTGCATCAATAATGAAAGAAATGTGCTGATCTTATGAATAATTGTAAAAAAGGGGGCATTTTCGTTATAGAGATGTTTCAAAATCTTAGCTTGATGGGCATGTGGTGCTACCCTCTGTTTTACTAAAGCTACATAAGCTTACAACATTTGTTCAAGAACAAGATGGTACTGAGAATTACCATCTTGAAAGTTTCTTATGAAATAATTAATCAACTTATAAATTATCATGTAAAAAAAGAATTAACTCTAGACCAGAAAATAAAATTACTTCTTTTTTCATTATCGGCTACTAACACATATTGATAGACAGATAGGCATGTGAAGTTTTCCCTAAATGCTGAGTAGATTCTTATAAATTATATTACAGAAGTTTTTCGTTCATTTTTTTGCTGTGGTGGTTTATAATAAGTTGTATTTAAATATAATGATAGGATGATTTAATAATGCAAGAATGTATTGACTGTGGAAAACCCATTTCAGTAAACGCTGAAATTTGTGTACACTGTGGATCAACAAGACCTCATAGTGATTTCGATTTTATATTCGATTTAGTATCTGCCGGGGTATTTTTAGTAGGAAGAGCGCTACAATTGAGTCCATTAATAATTCTTGGCGCTTTTTTAGAATATATAGTTTTTAAAGAGATAAAATATAGCTGGATATTTTGGACGAGTAGTGCCATTCTCTTTTTCATTTATTTTAAATATAGAAAAATATCCGTATTTTTATTCCCTATTATTCTTGGCATCATGATATGCTTTATGAGTATACTTTATGGATTTTTGATAGGTTTTGTCCTGCTCTTAGTTAACTACTATTACTATAAAAAAACACAGTAACCAGATATATAGTTGATACTCTAAAATAAAAAACACTCTTAATGAGTGTTTTTTATTTTAGAGGGACATGCACACCCCAATCAAACTGAGATAAGTTTATATACCCAAACAGGGATTTTATGATTATAAAAGATGTTAATATTTATCTGAAATCTTTATAAACTAAAAAGTATGAGAATCCGATCCTTTAGCCATAATTACGACTAAAGGATTTTTTTATATGAAAATTAAAACATAGTAAAAAACGGCATACTTACTCAAATTGTTTTTCACCTTATTAATTATATCCAAAAAGTTGGATAGCTTCTTTTACTACTCATGTTATTAATGAATAAAGCAATAACTACAATAACAAGGGAACCAACTAAAACTGGTGTTACTAAATAACTCCAACTGTATGCCCCTAAAATAACGATAATTGGATCAGCCCCTGCCGGAGGATGCGTTGTTCTCGTTAACATCATAACGGCTATTGCCATCCCCACTGCTAAAGCTATCGTCCAATATTCATTCCCAAACAAATGATATATTGATAGACCAATGAAAGTTGAAATCAAATGTCCTCCAATAATATTACGTGGCTGTGATAACGGTGCATTCCAAACTCCAAACGCTAATACACAACTCGCCCCAAATGGAGCCATTAACAATTCTGTAGAAGTTATACTCGTTAAATATGTTAAGGTGAGAATTGTTAAAAATCCCCCTAATAGTCCCGTCAAAGAGTCCTTTATGTTTACTTGTAACGGACTTCTTCCTTTCCCTTTCATTTTTGCAAAATATCGTACACTTATTGGTGGAGCCTCTTTCTGCTTAGCTGCTGTTATATGATTCATCATTCTCCTCCTTTATTTACCAATAATTATATTTCAAACAAACTAACTGGTCAATATTAATTTTAGGGGTTAGTTTGAAAATACATAAAAAAAGATCAACTGCTATAAGTTGATCCCTAAACTTCTTCACATTTTCGATCCTGGAATTTTGCTACCTTTTTTCGGTTCCCACATATTTTCATAGAACACCATTTTCGTTTCCCACTTTTATCTATAAATAATAAAACACAGTCGGGATTTGAACACCTTTTAAGAGAAATAAGCTTATTTTCTGTTATTAAGGTTAAAGCATCAAATGCAATTATCGATACAAGTACATCCTCAACTTCTCCAACTGGGACAGGTACTAGACGCTGTTCAATGACTTTATATGTAAAGGGTGCCTTCTCAATTTGTTTTTCTAAATACGTAATAAAATCATTAGAAATTTCGTGCTGATCAGCAATTGCCTCAAACTGTTTTCTCAGTACTTCTCTTGCCTCTAATATGCTAGATGTAACTTGATCCATTCGTTCTTGAATTCCTATAAGTGTTTTTTCATTCCAAAAAGGAAGATTAACCTTTATTACATATAGCCATTCTAATACATCTTCATCCGTTATTAATAAATCATAACGTTGTCCACGCCTAACTAACTCTGTATTCACTAAATCTAATGAGAGATTTCCACATATAAGCGGGAATTGTTTTGTTTCCTGCATGTACTCATCACCTACTCTTTAAATAATCATATTCCAAATTCATACAGAAGTACAACTTTTTTATTAACTGTAAAGTATGAAGATCAAAGCCTTTAGCCATAATTACGACTAAAGGCTTTTTTCTATATAACTAAAAAGGAGCTGACTGTATGGAGCATAATAAAAACGGAATGCTTGCTTTAATCGTTTTATTTGTAGGACTCGCATTTTTTGTTTTCGGTATGATTTATCATTTGTGGGGCACCTTTTAAATCGAAGAAATTTTATTTACTGGATATGAAAATGAAGAAGAACTTTCTTTACGAAAAGAACGCATATGAATTTTTAAAGAGGATGCAAAGATGCATCCTCTTTAATTTATCTTCCGTCCGAAAAATGTAAAAACAAAAACATCTTTTGTCCATTTTCCTTTCCCATACATATAAAATACGAATCCACTAATACTAGTTAGTATAATAAGCACAGCGAAATATATCCAATTTTTGTTACTACCATTCTTTAAGCTATCTATAATTTGCTCCTTAGTATTTCCAATATAAACAAATTCCCCATATCTACTAGGTAATTCTTTTATTACTTTTCCATCTATTGATCCAAGCACAACTACATTTTCTTTATTTTCTATTGCTCTAAATGAATAAAAGCGTTTATTTCCATCTGCTAACTTTGTAGCATTCGCCTGAATATCATTTATTCTTGTTGAAATTACATTCTGATCATTTAATTCCATAAAGGGAGTTTCCAGAGACACATTTTCTTTATTTATTAATTTTAATTCTTTATCTCCAATATGTATGGGTTCATTATAAAAAGCTGTTACTTGACCGTTACTCCATAAAGAACGATTTGGTGCAGAAGTCTGTGTATAGTATGTCGTTTTTTTCTTTTGAATTCGATTCACTACCGCATACCCATCAGCAAGTAGCGTTTCATCGCCTGTTACACGTTCAGCATATATCTTTCCCCTTACAAAATATATACCATTTGCAACCTCTTTTTCACTTGAAATCATCTGTATATCACCGAGTTCATTCCAGACTAAAAAACTATTTAAACTCCTATATCCATAAAACAAACATGCCATTAATAAAATGGTAAACATTGCCCCTATTTTAAATGTTGCCTTTTTATTCACCGGTTGTTATTCCCCCATATACTGCCAATACTTTCATCTTAATTATAATTTATAAATATTATTCATGTACATATATTAATCTTTTTCCCTAAGCTAACTTTGTTACCTCTAATTTAAGTAAACGTCAAATAACGCTGAACCCACACGCACATTTGGATTTTACTCTTCCATTTCAGATGATAATTTTTTTAGTCAGTAATATAGGCGATGAACCAATAAGTTCTGTTTTCCGCACCAAACAACTAAAATATACACATCAAAACATCATATAATTCATATATATGCAATATTACATAGAAAAATTTCATTATTACATGCTATACTAAAACAGGAGTCGACAATCGTTATTTTCTTCTTAGTTTTAAAGCAATATGGATATATACCTTCTTATCGCATTTGGATTGTACAAGCAAAAGAAGACATCTTACTAGATGTCTTCTTTTCTTATATTTTTATGAATTCCTTTGAGCAGATGCTCTCCAAGCACGAAAAGATGTTGGGTGTCCAGAATGAGCTCTTTGCTTTGCAGCAGCAACAGCTGGTTTTTCTTCAATAGTCTTTGGTTTTTCTTCCACAATCAATGATTTTTCTTCAAGAGTATTCACAGCTGTTTGCATTTTTTCCAGCTGTTCTTTTAAAGCTTGCTGTTCAATCTTTAAATCTGTAAGTAAACGTAAAATCATTTCAGAATTAGCCATAAAGATCCTCCTTCCCCCAATACACAGAATAAAATAGAATATGTCATCAGCGGAATAACGGTGACAAAAATAAGATCGTCAACTCTCTTAAAATCTAAGCACCTTTATTTTTCAAAAGGACCTGCTCAAGATTATCCGTAAAAACATAAAGTGAATTAAATCCATTAATTAATGGTCTTTATGGAAGGAGGAGTTAATATGGGCTATGGCGGTAGTTGTGGTGGAGGCTGCGGTTTCGGCGGCGGTTTCGCTTTACTTGTTGTACTCTTTATCTTATTAATCATCGTTGGCGCTAGCTGTTGGGGCGGCGGATTCGGCTGCTAAGGGGAGGCACTCTTGAGAGTGTCTTTTTTTTATGTTTTTGGATGTACAGCCCCTCCCTATCCGTCGTTTCCCAGCGCTAAAAAAACAATGTTTTTGTTATCTTCTCCCTCGAAATTCGTACATTTTGAAATTGACATAACACTTCATGCACCATATACTGTTAACAACAGTATACTGTCATTAACAGTATAAATCCTAATTCATTCTAGGAGGAAAACCCATGAAACATACAGGAAGACATACAGGTGCATTTCTTTTGTTATTTTTAGCTGAGGGCGATAACTACGGCGGGCAATTACTGCAAAAGTGCGAGGAAGAACTTCCCGTCAATCCAATCGATAGCGCCATTTTATATCGCACGTTAAAGAAATTAGAAAACGAAGGTGCAATTGAATCTTATGTAAGCACAGATCATCAAGACAAACCGAGAAAGATGTACAAAATTACGCCTGCTGGAAAGGAACAACTGGCGGATTTTCAAATGGATATTGAAGAAAAAATGAAGAACTTATCCTTTTTCTTAGGTAAATATAAAGACTTACAGGAATCCGATCATGATTAACGGCGTGATTCTTTACACGTTAGCCATTATTCTTACTGGGATTTCTTTTATGAAGGACCGCAAGAAAACGAAAGATGCTCTAATGAAGTCGTGGAAAATGTTTCGTAACCTTCTCCCTGCGATGCTCTCCATCATGCTTTTCGTTGGCTTATCGCTTTCTATATTAACGCCGTCCTTTATTTCTTCTATCATTGGAGAACAGTCCGGATTGTTAGGTATTATGTATTCAGCAATACTCGGCTCCGTTGCACTTATTCCAAGCTTTGTCGTATTCCCTCTTGGAAATACATTAGTCCAACACGGTGCAGGCCTACCTCAAGTTGCGGCACTTATATCTACACTCATGTCAGTAGGACTTACAACTTTACCGATGGAACAAAAGATATTTGGGCGAAGCTTTGCTTACGCACGTAATGCAGCCGCTTTGCTCATGTCTCTTCTATTCTCCTATATCATTTGGATGGTGATGGTATGAAAGAATTAAAAAGATATCGCTTCTTTTTCGTCTTACTACTCGGGCTCTTTGTATTAACTTTTATAAATCAATCTTTAGGGTGGAGTGCATTACAACTAACAGGGAATAGCATTTTAGATATGCTGTTTCTCCTCCCCCCTGTCTTACTATTTGTAGGGCTACTTGATCAGTGGGTGAAAAAAGAAACGCTCATGAAATATATGGGTGAAAAATCAGGTATATACGGAATCTTATTTTCTCTATTATTAGGAGGCATTGCAGCTGGTCCTCTCTACGTCGCCTTCCCAATTGCAGCACTATTATTAAAAAAAGGTGCAAGCATTCGATACATCGTATTTTTCTTAGGCGTTTGGACAACTGCGAAATTGCCAATTCTCGTGTATGAATTTTCTTCATTTGGAGCTACTTTTACACTCATTCATATTTGCTTTGGGCTAGTATTCTTCTATGTAATGGGGCTTATTTTTGAGAGGTTTTATAATCAGGAAGAGTTGCTAAGGTATGATGTTACGGAGGAAATGTAAAAGACATCTTTAATCATAAAGATGTCTTTTTATATAAACCTTAATTTTCGTTCTGTAAAACTCCCTTTACTTCTACTCCCTTTTTCTCTTCTTTTAAGAACAACGATACGATAAAAGCAACGATGATAAAGATTAATCCAAGTGCAAATGCACCTTGGAATCCTGACGTTAAACCATTTAACTTCTCTACTGGGTCCATTGGGTTTGCGGAGCTTTCCATATACTGAGTTGTTCCTGAAGACATTTTTGAAATAAAGATAGCCGTACCAATTGCGCCAGCTACTTGCTGCAGAGTATTAAACAACGCTGTTCCGTGCGGATATAGGTCTGGTGTTAATTGATTTAAACCGTATGTTTGTGCTGTCATGACAAACATGAGTCCAACCATTAATACGCTGTGCATAATAATAATTTGTAACATTGATGTGTCAGGTGTAATGCCTTTAAATAAGAACATTGCAATCCCTACTAACACAATGCCGGGAACGATAATAACTTTCGGACTAAATTTATCGAATAGTTTACCTGCAATTGGTCCCATTATAGCGCTAATAATACTTCCCGGAAGCATGATAATTCCTGATTTAAAAGCTGTAACGAGTAAAACTGTTTGCAAGAACATCGGTAATAAGGTCATCGTTGAAAATAAGGACATCATCACAATGACAATTAATCCAACTGATAATGTAAACATCGGAACTTTAAATGCGCGTAATTCTAAAATTGGATTCTCAATTTTTAATTGTCGAACGACAAAAATACATAATGAGATAAGCCCAACAATTAAAGTGCCATATACTTTCGCATCGGACCATCCTAAGTCACCTGATGCACTAAAGCTATACACAAACCCGCCAAATCCTAATGTCGATAAAAGGATAGATGGATAATCTACTTTTGGTCTTGTTAACTCTGAAACATTTTGAATGTACTTCATTCCAATCATAATTGAAATGATCACGATAGGAATAACAATATAGAATAACCAGCGCCAATTTAATGAATCCACAATTACTCCAGATAATGTAGGGCCAATTGCTGGAGCTGCCATCATCACAAGTGCGATTAATCCCATTGTGGCACCACGTTTTTCAGGCGGACAAATAATTAAAATCGTATTCATTAATAACGGTGAAATTAACCCTGTCGCTACAGCTTGGACGATACGGCCAATTAATAAAACAGAAAATGTCGGTGCAAATCCCGCAATTAATGTACCAGCTAAAAACGTTACCATAGCGATCAAAAACATCTGTCTCGTTGTAAGCCATTGCTGAAGTAACGCTGTAATTGGGACTAAAACCCCAACCACCAACATGTATGCTGTAGAAAGCCATTGAATCGTTGAAGCTGTTACACCGAATTCTTTCATTAATACTGTTAACGCATTACCAAGTAACGTTTCGTTTAATAATGCAACCATTGCCCCTAAAAGTAATGCAATTAAAATGGGGGTATGTTTCATATTAGAAGTATCAACTTTGCCACTTGCAGGGCTCTTAGTTGTCATATTCATTTGCAGATTCTCCTCCTGTTTCTTACTTAAAAAACTTTAAATATACCTAAACACATGTAATATAATATACATATGTAGATTAAAAAGGGAGAATCAATTTTCAGCCACTGTATATTTAATCTACAAAAAAGGAGAATTGTAGATGAACGATAATGAAAAACAAATTGATTTACGTATTAGACGTACACATAAATTACTATGGGATTCCTTATTTGAATTAATGACGCAATCAAAACAGAAATATAGTACCATCACGATTAACCAAATATGTGATCGCGCGATGGTACACCGAACAACCTTTTATAAACACTTTGAAGATAAAGATGCTTTATTAGCCTTTGGATTTAAACGATACAGCAAGATGATTGCTGAAATACCCGTTTCAGATCGATTAAGTAAACCATTTCAAGTAATGGAACAATTTCTACACCATGAAGAACTCGGTAAAATATTAGAGACGCAAATGTCTGATGAACAATTTATTAACCGGACACAGTATTTAAGTCACGAAACGAGAAAACAAGAAATAGAAGCGTTATATCAACTGCGCAAAAATCATACGATGCCAAATGATTTAATCATTGAATTTTATTCAGGGGCAATCACCTCATTAAGCGCATGGTGGTTTAAAAATGAAAGAAAAGTTTCTGCGGCTGAAATGGATAGGTATCTCCAACAACTTATTAACCGAGATATTTTTCAGTTTGAAAAGGAATAAGACTACACCTTTTCAATCATGCAATCAAATTGACCCAAAAATAGGAATATGATATATTTTCCGTAGAATACTATATAAGTGTAACAGCGAATAAATTGGCATATAATAAAAAGAAGAGATGCGCTAACATCTCTTCCTTAACTGCTACCGTATAGGGTGGTGGTTATTATAAGTTATTATTTTTTTGCGAACCCCACCCTTTTGCTTCCTACGGCGCGGAGTGGTTTTTTTGTTGTCCTTATCCAGAAATTGCTTCTGCAAAAAATACGCTGAAACTTCGCGCACAGTTGCTTTGACAAACTCTTTTACAAGATCAAACAAAAAGTCCATATTATCACCTCCTTTCCTTCCGAATAGAAAGAAGGGATAACCACCCACCCTCACAATACGCAGTTGACTTTATTTTATCAAATGATTGTAAAGATATTATGTAAATAAAACAAATGAAATTTTATATGGAAAAATATGAGTTTATATTATTTTCATTCTCTTCACTTAGATTACTTACTGAATATAGTCATACAGATTTTTCGCTAACAACAAACAAGTTACGGTAATGAAAAGGGCGCGAACATACCCGCTTCCTTTTTTTATAGCAAATCTGGATCCGGCGATTCCTCCAGCAATTTGAGCAATTCCCATTATGAATCCATACACATAGTTTACTTGACCTACATACATAAACATGAACAATGCACCAACGTTACTTCCTAAATTAAGAAACTTCGCCGTACCTGCTGCTTTTAAAAAATCATACCCAATGAATAAAAGAGCAAACATTAAAAATGAACCTGTACCAGGACCTAGAAATCCATCATAAAAACCAATAATAAAAATAAAAAAGGTAAAAATAATGACGTGTCGACCAGACAATTTTTTATGAGTGGAAATACTTCCCCAATCCTTTTTGAATATCGTATAAATAGCGACCACACCAAGCATGATCAGCATTAATGGCTTCAGTACTTCTGGATTCATTAAATGAACGGTCCATGCCCCTATTATGGAACCTATGAAAGTGATTGGAAATAATTTAAACGCCGATTTCAAATCAAGATTACCAGAACGATAAAACACAATATTACTAGTGGCACTTCCCATTGTCGATGCTAATTTATTTGTGGCTACTGCACTTGCTGGATTCAATCCTGTAAATAATAAAGCTGGTAAGGCGATGAGTCCGCCACCACCTACAACTGAATCAATAAATGCAGCCACAAACCCAAAAACAATCAAAATCATTAATACAGATGGGTCTAAATAAAAATCCATACTAGTAGCCTCCCCTTTAGTCACTATTGTAATAGTAACTATCAATTTGCTAAATGTAAAGAGTTATTGTAACGTTGAAATATAAAGTGAAACTTTAATCAGTGGGGGTTTTGTTCATCCCCCACTGATTATTAGTTGAACCAATCGGGCTTTTACGGGCAGTTGATCCCCCACCTAACTTCTTTGCTTCCGCTGAATTTTGAGGCGGAGGTCTTACTGCCCGTTAAAGCGGGATAAAAGCAAACATCGGAGGAAAAAAAGTGGACTACATAGTGCAACAGCTTAAAAAAATTGGTTTTAATGAATATGAAGCTAAATCTTATGTATCTCTTGTTAAACAAGGGCCTGTCACAGCCTATCAAGTAAGTAAAGATTCGGGTGTCCCAAGAGCGCGAATTTATGAGATTTTGGGTAACCTTGTAGAAAAAGGAATTGTCATGAAGGAAGAAATAAATGACACCACTCGCTATTCACCTCTACCTGTTGAAATCTTTTTACAAAAGGCTCAATCAGAATGGCAGTCTACTTATGAAGGAATCAGTGACTCATTAAAAAAACTAGAAACTTCCGAAGAAAAAACGGATAATCGAGTCATTACTTTAAAAGACAATCAAACAATCATTAGCTACTGTCAAACATTAATAAAAAAAGCAGAACGACGTATTGTCATTTCAATGTGGGATGAAATGTATGAAGCGTTAAAAGAGGATCTAGCTGAGGTAGCTGATAAAGTCACAGTACAAGGCATTACCTTGCATGTTGAAAATCCTATTAAAAATCTAGAAGCCCATCGTATAACAACTTATACAGAAACCCTCTCTACAGAGCATTGGTTTATTTTATCAATAGATTCTAAAGAAATGATTTATGGACCATCACTTGAAGAGCGTAATATTGCTTTTTATACAGATGACCCCGTTCATATATACTTATTAGAGGATTATGTATGGCATGATGTTTTAGTAAATCGACTTGTCCGACGTAGCCAAGATGACTTGGAGCAGTGGATTACTGCGGAGAGACGATCTTTCTTTATGGGGAAATAAGGAACATATTCAAAAAATAAAGCATAAGTGAATACAGTGGAAAACTTATGCTTTATTTTATATACAAAGTAATACTCAAGTCTTTTCACTATTTCCCCTCCACAAACCTCCCAAACTCCTTCAAAAACCGCAACTTAAAACTCCCCACAGGTCCATTCCGATGCTTCGCCACATGAATCTCCGTCATCTCTTTCTGCTTCGTTTCCTTATCGTAATAATCTTCGCGATACATAAGCATAATGACATCCGCATCTTGCTCAATTTGCCCTGTTTCTCTTAAATCAGATAAAAGAGGACGCTTATCTTGACGCGACTCTACAGAACGAGACAATTGCGACAATGCTACTACACAAACATTTAACTCACGTGCTAATAACTTAAGTTTACGAGAAATCTCACTAATCTCTTGAAAACGATTGCCCTTATGCTTCGGATCGCCCGTAATAAGCTGCAAATAATCTACAATAATTAAAACCTTTTTATCACCGTGCTTCCTCTTTAACTTACGAGTTTGCATCCAAATATCTTGCACCGTAACCCCTGCATTGTCGTAAATCTCAAGAGGTAACTCACCAATCTCCGCAAACGCCTTACTCACCCTTTCCCAGTCTTCCATCGCAAAACGATGCTTCGGATTTTTCAGCCTACCTCCTGACACTTCACCTACGCAAGAAGCTACCCTTTTCAATAATTGCTTACTACTCATCTCTAACGAAAACAACCCAACCGCCGCGCCAGACTTCGCCGCATGCAGTCCAACATTTAGCGCAAACGCTGTCTTCCCCATCGAAGGACGAGCACCGAGAACGACAAAATCTCCTTCCTGCAATCCGCACGTCATTTTATTTAGCGATGTATAACCCGTCTCAATACCAGTAATCTCTTTCGCATCTTGATGAAGCTCTTCATATAAATCAACTAGCGCATCCTTCAAATCAAACTCACATACACAGTCCTTCTCCTCTAACTCACAAAGTGCCGTAATCGTCTCACCAATAATTTTCTCACTCTTCTCTGCAATAAGACGCTCTCCCATCTTGTGCCCAAGAACACCCGCCTGATACATTTTCCAGGCACCTCGAACAAGCCCCTCATAATAAGAGAAGTTGCTAGTAGTAGGCACACCATCCATTAACCCTATAAAATACTCCATTCCCCCGATCCCCTTCAAAAACTTCGGATCCACTCTAGAAGTGAACGTCACAAGATCAATCGGTTGCCCCTCATCTTCCATCTTTCGCATTAACTGAAATATAGACTTATGCACCGGCATAGAAAAATACTGCTCCGTCAAACGGCACTCCTTAATAAGCTCTCCATCAAGTAATAGAGAGCCTAACACCGTCTTTTCCGCCTCCACATTTTGAATACTCATGGACGCCACCCGCGCTCCGCTAAAAAGCGCTGCAACTCTTCCTCAGACGGCGTATTCTTCTCCCACTCCTCACACCTCGCCAAAAACTCCTCCGTCTCCCCCGTACTAACAGACGACCCCTTCTTCCGGAAATTCGCAGCATCCGCCTCAACCTCACACACTTTCGTAAACCCTTTCCCGTACCAACCACGCAAAATCCCCTTCACATAAGCCATCTTCCGATTTTTATTCTCATACGAAATTTGAAGAGCCTTCAGCACCAACTCCTCTGACAAATCATTCATCCATGCATTCAATTCCTCCACCGTAAAAGGAGACAAACTACCAAAATGTTGCTCATAAAACGTGAACACCTTACTTCCCGTCTCTTCCTGAACAACCTCTTCTTCCTCTTCTTCCTCACAAGCCGGCTCTACATCATCCATAGCCAAATCACCAGGCATACCGAAATGCGCTAACAGCATCGGAACATTCAGCTCCTCCTCTACGCACTTCTGAAGAAACATATGTACAAACTCCTTATTCTTCACACCCTTCAGCTCACGAAGCACACACTTCTCCACATTCGTATTTGTTACCGGATTATAACGAAGCCAATTCAAAACGAATAACTCCCGCGTATCCGCATCATAAAGAATCTTTCCATAATCAACAAAGCGTTGCACAAGCTTATCAACAGTCTCCCGATTATAACCCGTCTCCATCTCAGCTAACCGCTTCGGAAAAGGAAAAATCCCACACTGCGTCGTCTTCGAACAAGTTAATAAGTACACATAAAAATACCGCTCCTCCGGCGTCAAATCCAAAACAAAATCATCCTGCCAAAAATTCACCTGCACAGTACGATACACCGCCATCCCAATTCCTCCCGTCCTAATTCAAAAATGAAAATTTCCTCTTTGTACTATATATAGGAAGGAGGGCTGGGTTTTTGGCGTGTTATTTCAAAAATTTTTTCGACTCCTACTACGGTGTTTGTTGGTGTTTTTGTTTTGTTATGTTTTTTCTTAGTGATTTATTACTTGGTAGGGGCTTGTAAGGGGCTTAGGAGGGGCTAGTTATCGGTTACTTCGATTAGAAACACTCAATCTGAGAAGCCACCTCGTTCTTCTGCTTTCTTTTTTCGGATGTTATTGATTTCTTCTAATGTTGTACCTTCATGTTCGGCTAGGGCGTTTATTAGTTCTAGTAGATCGGATAGTTCTTCTAGTTTATGTTCTTTAGTATTTGCTTCTAGATATTCGGTTAGTTCTTCTTCTGTTTTTTTGCAGATTTCTTTTATGTATTCTTCTTCAGGTAGGATTCTTGTTGTAGGTGTTTTTCCGTTAGCTTTTATTATTTGTGGGATTTTGTTTCGGATTAGTTTGTTGTAGGTTGGCATGGGATTTTCCTCCGTTTGGTTTTTCTTCTATTATAATGGAAAAGCAGTTTAACTAGTTGTTAAACTGCTTCATTGCTACTTTTATATAGTTTTCTTCTTCAGTTGTGAAGAGAGCTGGGAATTCGGATAGTGGGAGGTTTGATTTTGGGATTATGTCCTCTATATCACTTTGAGGTGTATCAAAATAGTTCGTTACCTCTTCTATTACATTGAAAAATTCCTTCAAGGTAACTTGAACGTCATAATGACTCGGATCCTTCTCTTCTTCCTTATACTTTTTCAACTTCCCTATTGCATCCATAAAACGCCGATCAAACTTTTCTTTTAGTTCCTTATTATTATAAAAAGCTCGAACACTATCCGTTGAAAAGTGTTCCTCTAGCCATTCCTTATTTTCTTTCTCCCAAATAAAAGTTTGCAGAAAAGAAGAAAACAAAGCAACATTTACTCTTTCTTCCTTTTGAAACTTCTTCGTCATCTCATCCATATGCGAAAGCACCTTCGCAATTCTTTCTTGCTCTGCCAACAGCATCTCTCTTTGAAAATGCATTTGTCTTAAAAATTCTTCCTTCTCTATATCACGCTGCAATATAATATTTTGAATTTCACCAAGCGAAAAACCAAGATGCTTAAATGATTGAATTTGCTGCAGCACATACAAATCATCTTTCGTATATAACCGATGTCCGCCCTCAGTATAATCGCTCGGTTTTAATAAATTAATCTTGTCATAATAACGAAGCGTCCGTACCGTAACATCCCCAACATTTGCAAACTCACTAATCATCCACGCCATATCATCACCTACTCCGCTAACTTCTCTTGCACATACTGAAGCATACGAGAAAAACTCATCTCATTCTGCCTACAATATTGAAACAAACCTACAACAAGCAATAAAAAAGGAACATTCCCTCTATAACGATTTTCATACTCACTAATACCATCATAAAAGTACTCATACTTTCTTTTTCGTAAAACAATATAAATTGCAATAAACAACACGGCAATCATAATAGAAATTCGCTTTCCCCTTATTTCCACTTCTTGTTTCATCACCTATTCTCCTTCCAATGCATACTTATCTTCTTTAAATAACGGAATTCGAATGAAATAACGATACGGTTCGTTACGTATTACTTTCCACGCAACAATAATTACTTGAATTACCTCAAAGGCAAACACACTCCAAAACAAAACATCACTAATACGCGAACTAATATTAAATAGAAGAAAGATTAACAAATGAAAGTTGAAAGCCTTTCGGCAATGGTATTTGTACACCTCATTTTTACGTGCCAGTGTGATGTACATGAGTAGTGGTGAAAAAATTCCTATTGCAGCTGAGAGTAATAGCATGATGATGGTGTTCCTTTTTTCTTTTGTGGTGGTTTTCATGAGTGGTTTGGTCCCCCCTTTTTGATTTGTCTTCTTTAGGTTAGGGGGTGACGTTGGGGGAGGTGCAAGAGGATTGTATAGAAAAAGTTTGGTATCACTAATATAGAGATAAAACAAGACCTTTACCTTGACAGGGTGGAGATCGTGAGTTCGAGCTTCTCCAGGATCATAGTCGTAGAAACTATGTCAAATTAACGTTTGATGCGGTTATTATTTGTTTACCTTCATACTATATAAAGCTAGTGGTCACAGAATTGGTCGCATTACCTACAAAATCTCGTCTATTTTGTTAACAAAAGACAACGAGTACACCTTACTCGCTGCCTCTATTTCATTATTGATCACAAAATAGATTTACACTATATTGTGACTTCAAAATAAATAAAATGGTACTCAATTTTAAATATTGATTCTGCAAAAATTAACATTTTTAAAACAAAAAAACTTCAAGATTGTATGAAACACCTATAATAAAGACTTTTTTCTAAAATTATGTGAACAGAGACTTACTTGGGAGTAAGTTAGAAAAACAAAGACTCCTAAAGCATGAAAGAGTTTTGTATGATGGGAAATAGTTTGATAGAAGTCTCCTTGTGACCGCAGAGTAATCATTTTTCGTGAATATAATTCTGATAAATGATTATTAGAAGGATGTGAGGAAAAAGATAAAGTACTAATAATGAAGAGGCAAGGCCCCCACTATCATCGGCGCTGAGAAACTTAACTTGGATCAAAGTAGATCCTTTGGTTCCCCCTGGTTCGGTATGGCCCCTATATTTTTCAAAAATTCCATCTTGCTCTTTCATCCGTGTGCTTCATTCGTATTAGAATATTCTAGAATAATTTATGCAGCTCACGCGAAAATTTTTTAAAAAAATAATACTCTTTACGTTTGTTGAAAAGTAAATATCCAGAACAATACAAACAGCCATTAAACATAAAGTTCCAAAAAACATAAGTAACAGGACTACAATGCCATATCCTACATCTTTAAGTTTATGAATTCCCAAAAAAACTCCGACGCAAACAATGGCGGTAACAATAGTATTAATTACAATTTTAATACTTAGAAAAAACAAAACCATTAATAAACTTAACATTTTATCCCTCTCCCTATTAGGAGCTGGATAAATCTTCTTTTTAACCACTTTCAAATGCAGCTTTGGGGTGGGGTCGGTGTGTGCCTTTCTCGCCATAATCACCAGACATTAATTATACAAAATATTAAATAAGTATTAAAAATTATTTTAAGTAATAGCCAACGGGAATTATACATTTATTCAAATCATGTAAATAAAATGACCATGATGCGCAAAATCATACACTTATAAATCGATATTACTAATCAGTATGGCTACTGTACAGAAATTGCACAGAATTTCTAGAAATAATGGCACTAGCAGATTTTATTTGTACAAATAAACATTCTACCCTTGCATTACTGGACTTAATAGAATCAATTTATATAAAAATACTGCATAAAAAAGCGTTCAGAGAATTGACAGGGTGAAGCCCCCCCTTGCAGTACAAGGAGGGGGGCTTTATGTAGCAAGTCTTTATCTTTTTTTGAAAGATAAATTTTTTGCCTCTTGATCAAGATTTGTTGAACCATTTCGTTTTTGTAAAGAATAAATATTTTAACAGCTGTATAGAAAATATACAGCTCCCTTATTAAATGACTATGTTACTCTAGTAGCGCGTAAGAAGCCAGTCTATGATTAGAACAAGCTTCTTACAAATCGTGCATTCAGAGAACGCTTACTAAAGTTACCTCTTTTACATGTAAGAGAGCAGAAAGAAGATTTACCTTCCGAAAATATCAGTATTTAACACGTTTCCGTCATAATTTCGATTGCAGACAGGACAGTGAACATCCCACTGATTGGGTACCTGCCAATTATAGTTTCCGAAGGCATATTTCATTAAGTCTATACTTCTATATTCCAAGGGATGACCTTGTCTATGTCGACACGTATTGTCCACCCACACATCACCGTCATTTGGACAAATATAAGTTTGTTTGTATCCTTGGTCTTGTACATCAGCCATATCACCACAGCTCATGCATAGTTTCTTACGTTTTCCAAAGTAATGAAATAGCCGCTTAAAGTACACATTTAAATTTTCTGTATCTCCTGGCAGCACAGAAAAGTGACTAATTGTATACACAGCATCATGATTGACATTCCAATGTGTTGCATGTATATCTGTGTGCACCAAGGCCGCACTCTTCATACATACCTGGTCATTCTCAATATTATTTAAGTAACGGTAACATGACCTTTGTATATCATCCACGATTACATCCTGATTGAGTTGCTTATATGGCTTGTACTTGGCATCAAGTGTATGTCCTTGCCAATTTTGCCCTCTTTCTGCCCGATACAAAATCAAATAATCCGGCTTTAGGTTCCCGCCTTGCACCTCAATATACGGTTCATAATAGATGAAACATTCACCGCTTCCCTCTTTAAAAGGAAAACAATGTCTCCAGCCACTAACAGTTTTATCTTTCATATACTTGTTTACCAGTGATTGTATCACACCTGTAAAATCGAACTTAACCCTATACAATTGCTGCAGAAACTTTAATAAAATCCAAACTTCATACAAATGGGGCGAACTTACCATTGCCTCAATAAATTCCTTTTCTGTAGGCTCCAGTTGAGGCTCCAGCTGTTCAAAGCGTTCATACAATTCATATACAGCACCGTAAGAACAATTATGAATAAAGTTATGTGTTAATTCAGGCGTAATCGGCTCAACATCAAAGAGAGGTTCATTTAGCATAGCATCAATGCTTGCACAGCACTGTTTCCATATTACTTCACGCTCTTGAAGTTGGTTCAACTCCTTCTCAATGATACTTACACGTTTTTGGATATGTTCCCTTATATTCATATTTCCTACAGAACCAATACGGTATCCTCGCTGCTGTTCATTTCGTCCCGCGTTTAGGAAATTAACAAATGGATTTGAGCTACCCGATCTCCTACCTAAATGTTCCAGTGTCTGTTTACGACCTTCCAATCCTTTATATAGGTGCTGATATGCAGAGTGCTCAACCAACATCTCCCGTACAATCCGCTCTTTAATTATTTCTAACATGTAACGAATCATACGATGCTCATCTACATTCGTTTCTCGTATCGTAGTGGACACGGACAACTGCTCCCGGAATGGAAACATCACTCCTTCTAAAATGGTCCGTCCATCCCACCTATTAATATGAGAGCGCGAAACTCTCATCCTTGTCCGTGTGAGATGCTCGATTGGCTGACCGCAGATTTCGTGGATCCACTCTTTCATTTCTTTAACCAATTTAACTAGCTCTTCAAGAGGGAAGAGTGGCTGCTGCAGTTCCTTTAAAACATCTCCATTTTCAGGACTGAAAGCAAGCCACTCAAAAAGACTCCTAACCTCTGCCGTCATAGTTTGATACTGCTCATATGTCATATTACATGGCAAGACAATGACACGTTTCTCCTCTAATGTTCTGCCTTGCGCATCTAAAGCTAAAACTTTCCATTCCCCACAGGCATTCATGCCAAAGCATGTTTCGGAGCTCTCTTGGTATCCACCTTCAAACCAATACTTCCTCTTCTCATACCAAACATCAGGCATACTCTTCGACCTAGTCAGCAGGACCTCTGTATCTAGTGACTGAATGACCACCTGAAACGCATTCTCGGCATGTACGCCAATTCGAAGAAGCTTCCCCTGCTCTCCCCTGCTATATTCATGCATAAGAAAGTAGTCACCCTCCTGCATGAGAGGTTCAAACTCCTCGATGTAAGTCTCACTATATTGTTGATTAAGTGCGTGTTTAATTTCATTCACATATATTTTCAAAAGTTCCATCTTTATCACCAGAACTGAACACTACGTGTTCCTTGTAGCATTTCTCGGAACTTACCATGAGAAAGGGGATAGTTAGTCAGTTTGGCAGAAAAATCTTGAAGCAGCGCCACCTCAGATTCATCCCGTTTAGATACCACAATACGCGGGAGTAGCTTTGTATAAATAAGCTGGTCAATATGATGCTCTTCCACAGTATGCAAGCGAGTTAAGTATCCTATCAGCTGTTTATATCCGCGGCTGTTCAAGCGGACATTCGGGATTTTACTCAACTGCTCAGAAAGTGCTACAAGCTGCTTGGCTTCTGCTTCCACATCAATTTCCTGTCTATGCTGTTCCGTAAACTTCGCAAGCTCTACCTCAATGAAACCAAATTTAACATTTTTTAAAACATTGTCTTTAATTTCATTAGTGTGGTCCGAATGCTTTAGTTCAATAACAAGGCTACGGTCTATAACCTTTGGGCTTAGCGGTTTAACAGTGTAATCCATATTCAAAGTTCCTACGAAACGGACATTTTCCGGTATAGTAAAGATAGCAGGATATCGAGATGTGAGCTCCAATGCATTTTCATAACTCTCTCTATCTCTAGTACTCATATTCTCAGTTAAGCTTATGCTTTCAACCAGACGTTGCGCATCAGAGAAATAACGCTGACTGTAAAGACGAATGAACGGCTTTTTCTGCTCGCGTGCACTCAAAAATTCTGAAAAATAATACTCCACGTGAGCTAGGTTCATTTCATCCAAGCAAACTAAGTATAAGTGATTCGGGTCATCCTTTGCATCTGCTAACGCCTCCAAAAATGGCGTTGCTATGTATCGTTTTTCTATCGGATTAAAATATCCCAGTAAATCCTGCGTGTCAGTCCAACTTGACTGCACAGGAATGAACTTCGCCCTAGCACCCTTAATCGCCCTCGCCATTGCAGCAACCACACTTGATTTTCCTGTACCAGAAGGACCACTTAGTATTACAAGGATGTTGGCCTGAAGCGCTCTAAAAAAACTCTCAATGACAGACTCCTCATATACTAAATCATCCTCAGAATTATGATAGAATAGCGATTGCAGCAATTCAACAACAGTTTCATTATTCCATGGATAACTACTACCCTCCCACCCTTCTTCATACCCAAAACCGCTTTCTAATGCCATAAGATCTCTGGCGCGCGCAAGTAATTGTACCCATTCCTTTTCCTTAGGTTCCAGCGACTGCAATCTGTCTTGATACGCATTTTCGCGTTTTGCCAATTCCTCAAGCTGTTCCGCTAACTGCTTCTGTTTTATCTGTAATGTATCCTGTGTAGATTGAAAGACTTCAAGAAGCTCTGCTATCATAGCTTTTTCCATGTCAGCGCCAAAATGAGCTTCGGCCGCATCCGCTAGTAATGGTCCGCCAAGCTGAACTAATAGTTCAGAGAATGCAACGTTAATCTCTTCGTAAGTGTTTAAATCCAAGGTAATGATGTCCGATAAATGTCTGTTATCGTAAGCAGCTCG
Organism: Bacillus sp. FSL W8-0519; assembly: GCF_038005585.1. NCBI lineage: Bacteria > Bacillati > Bacillota > Bacilli > Caryophanales > Bacillaceae > Bacillus > Bacillus sp. FSL W8-0519. The sequence goes on along the minus strand of NZ_JBBOTL010000001.1, from coordinate 1,021,436 downwards.
ATAACGTGAAGTGAATAAAGTTCCCTTCTTTAACACCTTGTTAAAACCATTTGCCTGAATGACAGCTGAAATATCCCATGAAGCATACTCCTCAAGAGGATGGCCACAAACTTCATATCCCTCTCCTGTCGGCTGCATCACGGTTGCATACACTCTAATTCTCTCTACATTTTTTCGGTCTATAAAATTCTCAAATGACTGTAGTCTACATACCACCTTATCGCCGAATAACTCTTTTCTTAATCGTTTACCAAACTTTTTCAATTCATCTTTTGTCAGTATTTCGTTCTCATACGCTTGACGAAGCACTCCAATATCATCATAAGCTTCATTTTCTAGCCATTTTTCTACTGTAATTCCTGTCGCCATATTTACCATAGACTTCCGGTACACATTATTTTACATAACGCTACCTTATCTCCCCTTTCATTAGTGAAAATATGTAAAGAACTGCTTTATTCTTTGCACGAGGTGTATAGCAGATTTTTAAATTACACACTACATGAAATACAATATTTCAATTTATTTTTATATAACAAATATACCATTGAGTAAATCAGAGTGTCGATAAGCACCTTGATAGTCAAGGGCTTTTCTTTATATAGCCTATCCTCGTCTATTTTTGAAAAACAAATCTAAGCTTTAGTCCTACTTATACTGTTGGATCACTTCCTGGTAATTCTGATAAAACTTTAAAAATCTCACTTCTAATGGTCTCTGGTGACGTAACCTGCAGAAGTGGTATAACCTGTGCAATCCCTTGTTGAATTCCCCAATATTTTTTCTTTGATTTCTCATATGGCTTACTGGTCCAAATACCATTTTTTTCTTGGATTTCGAAATTATTCTCATCCCTAAATGGATAATAGAAAACCCAATGCTCAGAGACACTCGGCATCTTGGTCCAGAAATCATAGTCATATGTAAATCGTGCAAGAGTGATTTCGGGGTAATCCTCCGACCCATTGTTCAAACTCACTTCAACACAATATATATCCCCTGTTCTTAAATCAGAAAGATGTGGAACCGATGAATTTTCTTGAAGTTGATATAACTTAATAAAGTTACTTGTAAGCCATCCATTTGTATTTGATTCAGACTTCCACCTGAGGAATTTCGGTGTTAAAGACATAAATCCTTCTTCTTCTCCAATCCGATCCATTTCAATGAAAAGCAGATTAAGATTTTCATATGTTTTCTGTAAAATATTAGTAGACAAAGTAATGTTTTGACCTAAATTACTTGTTAAAGACATAAGGGTTTACCTCCTTTATTTTATCTAATGGCCATATTAAGGTATTATAACGATTAAGTTGACCATGAAAGATATATCCATCTTTAGTAACAAAGTCTTCCTCTAATACAGTCGTAAATCCTGTAAAACGAACAAAGCCTTTTTTAACTAACAGTGCCTTTAAATCCTCAATAATCATTATTTGCCACTGTTCTAATGAATTTATATCAATACCTTGCAGTGATTCCAGTACTCCCTGCCATGACAGGAATCCAAGACTTACATTTTTAGAAATAATAGAATGGTTCCCCAAAACCTTTTCCACCGATTGCATAATAGGAAATGGAGCTAAAAAAACAAGAAATTTGGGTAATACACCTCCAATATCATCTAGCATTCGTGCATAACGCGCTAATTGATTTTTACTCTCTTCGGCACTTATTATCTGCTCTGTTTCTTCATCTTCTGAAGAGATCCCGCTCAAATACTTAACCTCAATCCCCACTACAGCATTATGCAATCTAAGCAATAAATCTATCTCACCTTCGAAATGGCGGTGCCAAAAATCGAGTTGACCAGGATGCCCTTCCCAGTCCGAAATAAGTTTTTGCCACTCGTCATCAATTGTTTTTTCATTAAACCGTACCGAGGAGAGTACTAATTTCATCCCTATCTCAAAAGGTAAATATCTGATTGTCCCAAAGAAATCTCCAGTTAATTTGTCCTCTAGTCGGTTGGAAAGGTTACTACCTGTTTGAGATATTTTATTGTATATTTCTGCAATCATTGCTCTCCTCCTATATCTTATATTTAATTTTAAGTGTACTCCTAATCTGCCTGTCTTTTAATTATCATCATTCAGATTAAACCAAAATATTCCTAAAATAATATATTATAGGAATATTTTAACATAGTTTCTCAAACTGATTTCATCTATTTTTTGTTTATATTTTCTGTTTGCCAACTAATTCATCTTCTCTCTTTCTAAAATTCTCTATTTTAGATTGAAGCACATTCATCCTCTTTTAATTAGTGAAATATATAAACAATATTCACGATTAAATCCAACATTTATTATTAATTACGGGTTAGCTATATAAATTAATCTACAAAGTTTATTTATATGGAATTTGTCTCTTATTTATAAGAAGGTTATTATAGAATATAAGAAAAGCGGTTCTGGTGCAAAGATTGCATCTATTTGAAAGAGGCATATAGATTAATGGAATCTATTCTTATGTAGCCATTCCGGATAGTTGATGAATAAACTTCATTTCATTTTGGACAGACTTGTCCCGTAAAATAAGTTGACCTTTTTTAATGATATGCATCGCTTCTATTCCTGAAATAATAGATTTAGCTGTACGAAAAGATTTCAATCCCAACATTGAACGAACTCTCTTTTTAATAAAACGATGATCTGCTCTACAATGTTATTAAGGTATTTTATATGCCTTATTTGGATGCCTACAGGCATCTTTTTCTTTTTCTCTTTCTTTAACTCTTCAATCTCTATAGAATAGGCCGGATTTTTGTCTACTGTAATCACACAGGGCTTTGGAACATGAAAAGACTGCAAAGTTTTCTTAAAAAAAAAGCTTTGCAGCCCTATGATCTCTTTTTTGCTTAAATGAAAATCAATTGTATTTCCTTTTGAATCAACAGCACGATATAGGTACATCTATCGACCTTTGACTTTCACATACGTCTCATCGACTTGCCAAGAATCATTGGTTGATTTAAGATGACATCGTACGCGCTTATCTAATTCGGGACCATATTGATGAACCCATCGCATGATAGTTGTATGAGTAAAAGATAGCCCACGTTCTTCCATCATTTCGACTAAATCACGAAAACTGAGGTTGTACCGTAAGTACCATCTTATGGTTAATAAAATAATATCCGGTTGAATAGATTTTGCTTTTCCATACCAATCACATCCTTTTTTAGGGTGCTAGTATCAGTATGTCCAAGTTTTATAGATTTTTTTGCACCAGAACCCAAAATTCTTCATGGATAATTGGAGCTCTATAAAATCTATTATTATATATATAAACTTCCTTAAACATATTTCATGTTACTTTCCATATAACTTTAGCAACTTTCTTCCTTCCTGAATAATATCTTCCTTTAAACTATCAGGCTTTATTACCTCTACAGCCGCTCCCATACCAAGAATCCATTTCTTTATAGATTCCTTCCCACTCATTGTTGCTTGAAAACGAATACTACCATCCGATTTATATTCTATAATTTGATTTTCTCCCCAAATTGATTCTGGCACGGACACAGAAAACGGTGGATGTATAAGTAATTCCAACTCTAGTGGTTCATTCATAATACCGAACCTGGGGAACTCTTTTCGAATATCAAATTCTCCAGGGATTGTGTATGTATCATAAATAATTCGAATATCTTTCATTCGGGACAATTTGAACATACGTGTGTCTTTTCTACGATCACACATGGCAATGCAATAGAAAAACTCATTGTAATGTACAAATCCATATGGAGCAATGACACGTTCAGATCGTTCACCAGATCGTTTTTCATACTGAATTTTCACTTTGCATCTTGCTCCAAAGGCTTCTTGTAACTGTATATATTTTCGATTTTCATCCGAAAACTCATAATTTGGTCTGGATCGCTGCACAAAATAAATATGACGCTCTCGATCTTTCTCCAATTTCCGTAATGCTTTCAGCTTATCCAAAGCTACTTGTGCATCACCTGAATAAATAGCATTTCCTTTAGATAGTAATTGTTCAATCGCAAATGTTAGAGCACGCAATTCTTTATGAGACAAGTTTTTTATTGGGAATAAAGATGTGTTAGAAATATAGTATCCTCCCCCACGTCCTCTTTCACTTTCAACAAATATACCTGCTTTTTCAAGCTCATCTCGGTAGATGCGGATCATGCGCTCCTTAACTTCAAGCTCCTCTGCGAGTTCGCTAATTTTCATTTTTCCCCTTCCATGAAGAAGCTCTATCATACGAAGAGTATTACTTAACTTACTCATGATTCTTCTTCCTTTCTAACTTACACCGCTAGTTTTGACGTTTTAACTCATCTAATGTATGCCCATCATTATCTTTCCACTCTGTCCATCCATTTGCACGTCGCCCTAGTACTGCCGCAGCCGCCGCACTTGGAGAACTAAATATATAATCCTCCTTAAAAATATATACATTTTCTTTTTTCTCTACTATATCGCTATTTAATAATTTTTTTCGCATATTAATTACCGATGCACCCGCTGTACGAGCTTCCTCAATATTTGCTTTTGATCCTTTAAAGACAACAAAGCCATCATCTGTATATTCTCCTGTTGCATAAGCTTCTTTTCCTTTACAAGTTAATACTTCTTCCTGCTTTGCTGATGCCTCGTGTAATTCTTCAAATAACGGATAACCTAATGTTCCAATTAAAATTTTTATATCTTCAAATACACGCATTAAATCTGCTTGCATCCATTCTGTTATATACGATTCTTTTGGTATCATACTATTTTCAACTTCATAGCGCCCAACTTCCTTTGCTTTTTTATAAGTAAAATGCTCTAAATATTTTACATATGATTTTGTAAGAGTATTTGTTTTTGAAATAACCACTAACGCAGTATTCCAAAAATCTTTTTTCGCGTTATGCTGTTTTAAACGTTCAAAACAATTTTCTGATTCGCCAATATAGACCTGATCCTTCGCCTTATCATCTGAAGAGCCAAATAAGAAATAGATCCCTACATTTTGTAATTCCTCTCTATTCTTTGCTTCTTCCAATTTATTTCTCGGTATTACAATAATTTGAGTAATTCCACTTGTAAATTCAGCTATACGAATACTTCTAGGTGAACCATCTGGTAAAAATATTTGAATTGTTTGAGCTCTCATTATATATATATCCCCTTCCACTTACATTCTTTTACAACCTGATTATTTTGTATAACATATATGAATATATCGAACGGTAATTCTTCCAAATCCCGTTGGTGGTTGATTGATAAAACAAAGTTTTCATCTACCATTAAAATAATACAGCGTGTATTTCCATTTTCATCTTCACTCATAAAATCTACTAATGATAGGTTGGAATATGTCTTAACATTCTTACGTTGATTATTCTCCTCATACTCATTAATCAATTCTTTATAATCACTTGATATAAGTCGAGAAATATTCTTTTTATCCGGTACTAAGGTTACTTGCATCACTTTATACGGAGGCATAACGTTTACATTTCTCTCCCTTTCTACTTCTTCAAGACGACTTTTACGACGGTCTTCAATATCGAGTAGCTGCGCTTTCATCTGATTAATCAATGCTGAATTACGATTATCTACATTTTCATTGCGATATTTCTCCAACTTATCCATCGTATTTTGATATTGCGAATCAAACGCACGACGTAAAAATTGTATTTTTTTATTTAACTGTGTTTCGTTTCTTATGACGAACTCTTCTCGCTTTTGCATCACATGATCCATTGCCTGCATAAGTAAATGAGTTCCTTCTTCTTTCTTTTGAATCGCTGCATCAAATGATGAACCATATAACCAATATGAATCTAATTCTATTACATTTCCATTTTCTCGCTTTGCAAAATACACTATATCTTTATGCAATTCTCTTCCGGTTCCATCTGTTAGCCTAATTTCATATCCTTCAACTTCAAGTTTCTCTTGAATTGAAATTGGGATTTCATAAGTAACAACTGTTACTCCCTCCATCTCATCTTTCATAAGCTTGATTGCTAAAGAAAACAACGGATTATCATTTTGGATTAACGAAACCGTTTCATCTATATACTCTTCCTTGCTTGTAAAACGATAGGAATCCTCTTTCCCTTTCAATGGAATACGATGCTTTCTCGCAAATTCACGAATTGATTTCGGAATTCTATCAATCCGATACATTTGATCATTTTGCGAGGGATATACTCTAACCCTATAATCACTTAATGTATTAGCAGTAAAATCTGCGTATACTCTCATCGGAACCTTTTGGATGGCTATTTCCTGTTGTTCACGTTGCATACCAGGTAGATCAATACTATCCATTGCAAGCCGCTCTTCTTGAGCAACTCTTAATAACTCCTCATATTCCTCCGATAAAACTTGATTCACATCTCGTTTTATATCTTCTAGCTGTTCCCGATTCAAAACTGCATGTTGCATAAGTGTAGGTAAATCTATCATCCGATCTTCGAGACGATCTCCTATAAAATCATAAACAAGGTCTTGTCCTAAATCGTTTTTCATTTTGTCCATTTTTACTAAAAGAGTATGTAACACATCACCTTCACGTGTATTGCCCGCTACTAAATTAAAAACAAACACTTCATTCTTTTGACCGATACGATGTATACGTCCCATACGTTGTTCTAGTTTGTTTGGGTTCCACGGAATATCATAGTTCACCATTTGATTACAGAACTGCAAGTTAATTGATTCTCCACCCGCATCTGTTGCAAGCATGATTGGATAATCACTTCGGAAAAATTCCACCTGTCTTCTTCTCTCATCCATAGAATATTTTCCAATAATTTTAGCAATACGTAATCCGTGTGTACTAAGGCGCTTTTCTAAATAATGCAGCGTGTCTGTTGATTCCGTAAAAATGAGAATTTTTTCTCCTTTTTGCAAAAGGCCATCCGTTCCAAACAACGTATTTTCAAGTTCTATATATTTACGTTCAACACAATTTTGGCGAATATCACTCGAATGATGAATAAGACGTTCTAACTCTGTAATCTCTACTTCCAGCTCTCTCGGATCAATCGTATCTATACTTTCTTCACTGTTTTGCTCTAATAGTTCTTGCTCTTCAAATGTTGCTTCTTCATAATCCTCTACAGATATATCCTCAAGATCAACATGTTTTTTCTCCATCACTTCTAACAATGTTACCAATCGTTGATGGCGACGTACTAATGATAAATGCACAGCTTCTATAGAAGAACTTAATCTTCTTTGTAATAAAATCATTGCAAAAGCAGTACTGTTATTCCCTCGACTCATCGCACGATTAAAATGCACTTTTACATACTCTGTCACAGCCTCATATTGTTCTAATTCTCTATCTGACAAGTCATATTTAATTGTTTTTGTTGTACGCTTTGGAAATAGAAGAGTGCCGTCAAATTGCTTCAAACCTTCTTTTAAGCGCCGAATAATAAATGGATTCGTTTTATCACGTAACGTTTCTTTAATCCCAATAGAAGAAAAAATATCTGGATCAATCAGCTTCATTAAATGACGAAAGTTTTCTACATCTCCTTTATGAGGAGTAGCAGTCAACAACAAAGCATGCTCACTATTCCTAAGAATCCCTTCTCCCAATTGATATATCTTTGTACGCTTCGTTTTTTTATTCTTATTACCTGTTGTATAAGCTGCCATCTTATGAGCTTCATCTACAATAACTAAATCAAAATCAGCTTCCATCACAAGACTTTTAATATCATCTCTTGATGCCCAATAAAGAGATGTTAATATACAGTTCTGTTCAACAAATGGGTTTTTACCGTTGTATTCTTTTAAAGTATGACGTGTCACAATCGTAAATTCTTCTCCGAACTTTTCATGTAGTTCTTGCTGCCACTGCTTCAATACTAATGGAGGAACAAGAATTAAAATCCGATCCGCACTTCTTCTTGCTTTCAATTCACGAATGAGCATACCTGCCATAATTGTTTTCCCAGCTCCCGGGTCATCCGCAAGCAGAAAACGGACAGTTGGCACTTGCAACATTCTCCCATAAACTGCTTCAATTTGATGTGGAAGTGGTAGAATATTTTTGTTTCCTAATGCACGAGACTTAGAAAATTTCCGATCAATCAAAAGTTCTCGATATAACATATAACGCTGTAATTGTTTTGGCGATAACAAAGTTTTCCCGGCTAAATCATTCAACTTTTCAATTGATTGCAACTGTTCCGGGAGCATAATTACTTGATAGTACTGATTACTATCTTTTCCATATGCCTCAACACGATAAAAACTTCCTTGTATATCTTCACATTTCTTTATTTCTACTATTTCAGGCCATAACGATCCTTTAACAATATCGCCTACCTCTAACATAAGACTCCTCCTACCAATAACATTTCTATATTTCATTATAGCAAAAAGAAAAGGCCTCCCAATATTAGAAATAATCGGAAGGCCTTCAACCTATTAAATACTATATAACTTTAGTTCAAACTCTTCTTCTTTATACATTTCTGTCGTACGTCCCGAAACATCCTCTAAACGTAGTACACAAACATCACCTGTTTTATAACGATCTTCTAGCAGATGGAATACAGCTTCTGTTTGACGCTCTACTACCTCTCCTTTAGAATCGAATACGATTGTTAATTCATTTGAAATCCGCTCATTATTACGATAAAATGCTGCGCGCAATGTTCGTGGATATAACTCATTTGACACTTTTTCTTCTTGGAAAAATGGCACGATAAATTGATAACTTGTAATGACTTTTTGAATAGAAGTAACTCGAACATCTACAAGTTCTTTCTCTGCCTTACGTGCTTTTCCTTTTAACTGACGATATTCAATTAAAGGCACAATACTTTCTTGCGGCATTGCTCCTCCGTGAACAAAGCGTAGTCCACCACCAGCAGTAAAGCGATTTAATCCTTTCGCAATAACCGCTTCTTGTTCTAGCCCTAAATATTTCAAAGAAATCTTTACTGTTCCTTCAGGCTCTATTAAATCTTTCCCGATAGCAAATCGACGATTACTATCAAAAACATCACCTTTTATACTTTCTGTTTTCTGATGTTTTTCTACTTGTGAAGATTGATATAAGAACCCATGATCACTTGTAATAAAGATGCGGCCAGCGTCATACGTACCAGTCAGCTTTCGAACAGCAACCTTTACACGTTCTATCGTATTCTCAACAGCCTCATACGTATAACCTTCCGTTTTACCAGAATCACCAATCGCATCGATATTATCATGATATAAATAGACAACACGTTTTCCTTTTATAAATCCTAAACCGTCTTCCTTACTTAAACCAATGAATTCTTCCATTTTTAATGCAATAGAATCTGGTTCACGCGATTGTAAAATCTTATTTCGATTTTGCAACCCTTTTGTAGAAATTTCATCTACATATACAGTACCATCACTTGCAATATCAGATATCTTTCCAGGTAACAACGCAGCCATTCCGAGTTGTGTATACGTCGGTAGCGATGCTTGCATAGGAATTAACCTTACTTCTGTATTCAATCGCTGACTAAAACTATTTGTTAACTCTTGTCCAATCTCATAGCGAAGTGCATCAGAAATGATCACAAAAATACGCTCTCTAGAACCTTCCACAAGCGGACGAATCATATAACGATAAAAGTTCTTCTGCTGCATTACATCAGTAATTGGCCAGTTTTCTTTTAATTTAGCCTCTACTATCTCATCTGTATAACGACCTAACTCTACTAAATATCGATTCTCATACCAAAACGTTAATCGCTCCAATAACTCACTATATTCATCTAAATTAGGCTCATTTACATAATGCACTTGAAAATGACGATACGCTTGATCGATATTATAATATTTCTTTGTATAAACCGTAACCCATTCCTCTTCATTCTTCGGAATGTCATTACGCTCAAATACATCTTTCCACTCATACAAACGGAGTGCCTTTTCTAACAGTTCATACTCCTTATGAAAACGAGTCTTATACCAATAGCTCTTACTTCGCTCAGCTAAAATACTCTTCCACTCTGTTACCACTATCGTTTCATTTAGAAGTAGCTCATGTAAAACATCAAGAATTTTACGCTCTACTACTGCAAACGTGTCACATCGAAGAAAAGCTTGATAAGTGTACTGGTCCACTGATTGTGTTACATTCCACTTTTGTTCTAATATGTCTAAAATTCCTTCTAGTACATTTCTTTCTTCCGACTTTAACCAATCTTCAATAAACACTTTACATATATTCGGAACTGTTGACTCATACTTAAACGCTACTAGCTTCTCATCTAAGTATGCAGCATAATGCTGGAACACGATTGTCTCCATAATTTGAACAAGACGATTATCGTCTTGTTTAGCAATTCCAAAATACTCTTCTATGAACGTATAAAATACTTCTGTATCCAAATACTTAGCAACTTGCTCAAGCATTTCATTTGTATCAGATAAACTTCCACCAGCTACAACACTTTTTAAAATATCTTGTGGCGTAATACTTTTAGCATTACATAACACAGCCAGCATCGTTTGCTTTACCTGCTCAACTGTTGACTTATTAGGAAGTAATTTTTGAAACTTCGCTACACGTTGCTTATTATCAAAGAACTTCGTATGCTCTTCTAAAAATGGTCGGATTGCAAGATGATCTAAACGCAATTCCTTCATACGAATCGCAACCTCATCAGCTTGAAACTCACCGTAACTTCCGCTATATAATAAAATATCTAATAAAAAATTCTCCCGATCCTCTGGTTTTGGAAATGGAGCATAAATTAAATACGAATTATCGGTATCCTCTTTCTCCAATAAAACCTTTGTACGGAAAGCATTATGTTCGTCTAAATAATGAAATTGAATATTTTCCCGTTTGATTGCTTCTTCTATTTCTGTCACATCACGCCCTTCACTTTGTGCATCATACCAAAACACCAGTGAACGATTCGTACTATTATTCTCTTCCTGTTGTTGATGAAACAGTCGAAGTAACTCTTCTATGATATTCATCAGTCACCAACTCTCACTAAACTTATTGTCCAACTCCTAGAATAAAAAAGAATAGGACGATTGTAAACTACTCAAATAAAAAAATGGATAGAGAGCATGCTCTATCCATTTTTATTATTTAATCTTCGCAAGCACGCTTTCAATCTTCTTGTAGTTTACAACTACTCCATCATCTAAATCAAGTGCAATACGTTGATTTGCAAGTTCAGCCATCTTCTTATCAAAATCAATAAGCTCATCTTGCTGTGCTTTAATTGTCGTTAACTGCTTATTATAACGTTTCTTCATCGTAGCTGTTAAATCTGGATTTACAAGATCTTGATCTAAACGTTTTTGTTCTTGGCTCAATTTTTCTTGTAAATTCTGCACATAAGAGAAGCGCATTGTCGCTAATGTTTCTGGTGTATAACGGTGCAAGTAGAACAATGCACGGAAGCCTTTCTTCTTACCTGAATCCGCCATCCAGTAAATTGGACGTTTTTGATAAATCTTGCAGTGATCGCTATAAAACTCATCAAAGAAATAACGACGCAGACGCTCAAACGGCGTTTCATTATTTTTCATTGTAAGTGACTCAGCTAACCAACGAAGATTCTCTGCAAGAGTATCTTGTCCAAACATAATCACTAATAATTCTTGTAAACGCGTTACAACATCATCTTCAAAATACTCTGTATCCGTTAATGGAATAATACCATCTGAATCAAGTTGGAATGTTTTATACTTACTAGCATCCCATTCTCCGCCAGCATATGCTAGACCTTCTACATCTAGTGAGTAACGTCCCATCATGAGACCAATGCAGTAAGATAGGAATGATTTTGTATCACGGACACGGTCAGCTCGGCGAATTGTTATTTCTTCATCTGGTACTTCTGGTGTTAGTTCTTCTTGCAAACCGTACAGTTCTATGAAGATTTTGTTTAGCTCTTCTTCATTTTGTTGGAGCCGATCGAATTGATTCCCTGCATATTCTTCCCAATTCTCATAACATTCTCCTAACGTTTCAGCTTGTTTATTATATTTTAAAAATGGATGTTTTTCAAAATCCCAAGATGTCTCAAAAGAATCCCAATCTATTTTACACAACTCAATATTATCATTAACCTTTTCATTAATAATTTCAAGTTTGTCACTACTCAAAGCGAAAAATGGAACACTTCTTATATCCTTAACTTGAAAACTCATAGTAGGATTAAAGAACTGGAACATCGCATTAGCTACTACAGAATTTAACAACCCCAAAATAGAATTATAATCCAAATCATTCTCAACAAAAATTGAAGAGCCTACTTTATCAAAAGTAGCTATATCTGGAAGAACCCTAAAACTTGGTTTACTTGAAGTAACTAATCCCCAAGTAATACCTTTCTTATACCATAATTCTTCAGGAATGATTTGAGATGCGTAACCAGTCCTATAATTATTTCTGGCTTCGGGAGACCAATCTACTAAAAAGGTAAGATTTCCATACCACCTTCTAAAATTTCCACCTTTAGAATAAAATCTCCATTTATAATTATTACCAATAAAACGGTCTATAACTTCCCAAAAATACCTTACATACTTTTCATTATTGCCAGTGACATTTTGACTTCCAGAAATAGTGAATTCATACAAACTGTTCTTCTTATTAAAATTTTGTAACATCGCTTCTGAAATCCAATATGCAATTGGTGCCCCTGGAACTTTATTAAATTCTTTACTTTTCGGATAGTTTAACCTTTCATTTTTCATAGGGAACATTATTGGAATACCATCTGCATCTATTTCTGTATATCTTATATACATAGTAGATGATTTGTAATCATTTAACTTATGATTTCTAAAGATGAATGCCGATGTTCCAAAATTTATTCCTAAACTAGTTTTTCCCTTTCCTTCATATGGCATGTGAACTAGCGATTGTATTAATAGTTCTTCAATAAGTTGTTTCCTTAACAGCTCATAACTACTTAAGAACATCCAACTTTCCATCGTAATCATAGATAAAAAACCCCGAGGCTTAACGATCGTCCGATACCTGTCCATAAATACCGAAAATAAATCACCTTTAGATGTTGTATATCTTTTTTTTACAAAACTACTTAATTCAGCATTCATTCCTTTTGTCCCCATATAAGGTGGATTTGTAACAACCACATCATATTGTGATACCAATAATCTAGCTTGTATTATTATTTTTTCAATTACACCTAGTTGTTCATAAACCTCAAAATTCTCTAAAGTATACTCTCCAGTTTCCTTTAACTCTCGAACTTTTCCAATGTATTTATCAAAATGCACTTTTTCAGATTGAAGGATCGAACCAAAGTTTTTCGCATCAATAAAATTATTAAGTAAATCTTTTATCTCTTCTTTTTCATTATCATTCTCACCAATTAAATCTGCTGCTTGTTCTATCAAAATACTATTAGACTCTTGAATAGAAATAATATTTAACTTCGGAACATTACGGAAAATACGTTTGGTTTTTTCACGAGCTTTCATCATTAGTGCAAAAGAAGCTAATTGAGCTGCACGATCATCAATGTCAATTCCATACAGGTTTTTCTCTAAAATTAGGGTTGGAATTTCCTTTGTTGAATATCCACGTTCTTCATAAATTTGATATAACAAATCAAATGCATAAACTAAAATGTGCCCTGAACCACATGCAGGATCGAGAACTGTAATCTCTTCAGGAGACAAATTAGGATTTCGTAGCTCCTCTAATTTTGCTTGTACTTCTAATTCTTGCTCTGCTGGTTCAACATAATACTTCATTTCTGCTTTCAGTTCAGAGGCAGGATGTGATTCTAACCACATATGACCAAGAGAATTTTCTACCAAATAACGTACAATCCAATGTGGTGTAAATAACTGTGTCGCAGCTGGAATGTTTTCTTTTGTAATTTTTTTATTTTTCTTTAATCCTGCGAATACTTCATCTTTCCTTTCGGAGATATAGTATTGATATAACCATCCAATTACTTCAACATGTTCAAACTCTTCATCTTCTACTTCTTTTCCCAATTTATTAATTAATGAATCTGCATGTAATAAAGACTCCGGTAATAATAATTCCGTATAATCCGCTAACTTTTCAAATAAGAAATCCATCATTCCATTTAATTCATTACACTGCGCCACTAACAGCTTACGAAATGCTTCTTCACGGTTTCCTTGTGCTAATAAAGAAGCTACTTCCTCTTTATTCACTGGTAAATCCGTATATTGATACTCTGTTAAAATATCTGGATCAACTTTCCCTTTCGTTTCACTAGAAAGCACACGTACTTTTGACGGAAGATAGTTATGTACTTCCATATAGCGAATAGCGATAAGGCGGTTAAACCATGTGTATGCTACTTCTTCAATTACATTATCGTAGCCTTTTGTTTCAACTGCTCTTAACAATTTTTGAATACTATTTTTATAAGATACTGGATATTTATTCCCATTTACTTCTACATAATCCGCCCCTGCTACAAGCACAGGAGAGCCTTTGGATGTGACTCCAAAGGCTTGTGCTCGTAATGCGATTTGTTCACGAAGTTCGTTACGGGCATAGATTGCAAATTCTTTTAGTACTTTTTTATTCATCGCATTTGTTCTCCTTTATTTTTTAATCTGTACTGTTTTTCCTTGATTTAATTCTTTATTAACCGCATTTTCCAGTTTTTTCAACCATTCCCTTAAATCTTGAATGTTCTCTATTTCTACTTGACCATCTGGTAGTGCAACAGCCATTAATTGCGAGACACTCATTTTCACAATATTAATTTGATCAGTACCATCTAGATCATCTTGGTCATCTGCGTAATCTTTATATAGTTCCTTGATCCTCTCCTCCAAACGGCGATAATCATTATTTGCCATTTGCGTATACGTATACACACGTGAAATACTTTCAAGGTCCTGCATTTGTTTAACACGTTTCTGTAATTCAGCTATTTTTTCTTGAACTACTTCTTTGATGGAATCAATATTTTGATATCGTGTTTGTAGGCTTTCCATATCACGACGAATTGTTTCCATTTGCTTCAATTGTGTACCAATTTCATGTTTTACAAAATTAGAAAGCCCTTGTTTCAATTGCTCATTTAAAATTGGCAAATTAGGAATATGCTTATATGGATTGTCACTTGTTAAAATAGATACAATACTATTTTTAACTTTTTGCACTTCTGCATCATGCTGTGCTACATCTAGATCATCCCGGCGCTCTTTTAATACACGTACACTTTCATCAAAATGACGAATTGCATTACCATTATAGAATGAGTTTAAATGCTGCACATCTTCTAACCATTCTTCTAAATCCTCATCAAGCTCAATAAATTCTTCTACAAAGTTTTCTTGTTTTGTAATAGCCAATAAGTCTACAATGCTATTTTTAATTTTAGAAAGTGCAATTCCACCAGGGTATGGATATTGTTGGTCTTCACGTTGCTTCGTACGCTGCATATCCTCAATTAGCTCCATGAAATGTTTTTGAATTTGATTGCGAATACTTTTCGCAACTTCATCATAAGTTTCACCAATATCATAGAAATTAAATAATTCGCGCATTGTTTCTACAACTTCTTTACGCACACGTGGTGGTATACCGATTTGTGCCTCGATAACAACTTTTTCTCTTTCCGAAGCCTTTGTAATTCGAGCTATAAACTGCGAGCTTGTTGTATCAAAGCTTTCATTTAAATACATCAGCTTAATTTTTTTATTATAGAGAGCAGCTGCGACCATACCAGCGATATCATTTTCGCTCCATCCATATGGTACATCTTTAAACTTCTCTACTAACAATTTCATAGTAACAATTTGTCTACCACGACTTTCCTCTAAGAAACGAACAATCGTATCATAAGCCAGGTGGTTTTCAAATGTTCCATCTAATCTTGCCGGTAAACCTTTTGTTGCCCAATCAAGAATGATGTCATTTGCATTTTTTACAGGTACTGGTTCATCAATATAACCTAAATAGCTGTACGTATTTCGAACTAAGATCTCAAATGCACTTTGTAATTGATTTTCTAATGTACCCTTAAATTCGTAATCTTGCCCTTGAATAAAGTACTTTGCATTTGTTGCTGCTTCAGCTAATGCTTCTGTCGCTTTCTTCTCAAATTGACCAATTTGCGCACGTTTTTCATCTAATATTTGTTTTTGTTTTTCCGTTAAACTTGTTGAACTTTTTTTATTAGTAAATGCCTGGATTTTTTGTGCATATTGCATTGGTTCAAAGAATTTTTCAGCGTAATGATCCGGAATATACATAATCATCGTTCCAGAATGTGCATCTGCACGTGATTGTTCTTCTGATATATCACCTGTATATACTTGCAGTGTTAACGCATTTGTCTTCCCGCCACGATTATATGTATCAAATGCTTTATTAAATTCAAAATCATGCGTTTTCTGATAACGATATGATCTTACCTTCACAATATCTTCATAGAATACTTTACCTAATGCATCAACAACATTTGCCTCATTTAAATTCTCGCTTTGAATTTCACGGTTAATTTCTTGCTCATCATCACTTAAGAAAACAAATGTACGATCTGCATTTTCTGCGATTAGCATTTTTTGACGAAGGCGATATAGTGATTGTTTTACGTCTTTTTCTAATTCATTTTTAATGCAATCTACACTATCTACAAGCAAAGTTGTAATGTTTTCAACAGTTGCTTTTACTTCATCAATACCTTTAATCATGAATAATACTTTAAGTACTTCTATATCAAATTTAGTAATGCTATCACGCTTGCCAGCCTCAATAATAGTAGCTGAAACAGACGTACTTAAGAAACGTTTTACTGTTTCGTAAAACTGTGAAAATCGTGCTAGTTGGTTTGTATCTTCATCTTTCAGCTGAATCGCAACTTCTTGGAAAGCATTCAATAAAGAACGTTCTCCTTGTGATAAGTGTGCACCAGCTTCTCCTTGTCGACGAACCTTATTGAATACACGTTGTAATAATTCTACTTGATATGGAACGAATGGATAAATAGATGCATATTCATCTGCTTCTTTAAATCCATTTTGCAGCACGGATTTATCTTTCTCAAACGTCAATGTGTTATTTAAACTTTGACCAATTTGATCGAAATCAATTTGTAAGCGATCTGCTGTTGCTGCTGTTTTTTCTAAAAGACGGCGTTTAATAACCTCATCTGTATTAGAGCTTGTAAGATGAATTTTTGTTGCAAAACGGCCTTGGATTTTCGAAAAGCTCTCTGTCCCTTTAATTTTTGTTACTGCATCGATTTGTTCTTGTGATGTAACAATAACCCAAACTTTACCGTGACAGTGATTTCCTAAATCTTCTGTTACCGTTTGAAGGTTTAACATTAAATTCGTATCGTCACCGATATACTGACCAATTTCATCCACTAAGAATGTAAGACGGTATTCCTCACCTTGAGTTTTCACATGTTTAGCAACTAACTTAGCGAAGTCTTCCGAACTCATCTCGAAATTTTTGTTAGAAGCGGATAAAACAGATTCAGCTGTATCTGTTGTGTATCCTAATTGAGTTAATGCCTCAACAAATGATTTTTTCTTAAATAGCAAACGTGCACGGCTATCTACCCATTTCGTACCGTCTATCTCTTCAAAACACTCAACAAACTGATTATAAATTCCCTCTTCTGCAAGTTGTCTTTCTAAATTAGCAATCCATGGTGTAGAAGAGTAACCTAAATATTCATTAAACACTTTGAAAAATACATCCACTATGGTTGCTTTTTCTTTTTTCCCACCTGCTGATTTAGAATCTACGTTGAATAAAATCGCTTGGCTCTTATAATTTGCAGATTGTTGAAGGATATTTAATAACTCTTGATCATCAGTCTTATTCACAAAAAAGTCTACAGCTCGTTTGCCATATACTGTTTCATTGTTTAATAAATAAGATAAAATTTTTAAGAAATGAGATTTACCTGATCCAAAGAAACCAGAAATCCATACACCCATTTTTGTTGTTTGATTTTCAAAGCTATATGCATAATTTTTGAAGAAGTACGCCATATTCTCTCTAATTTCTTTTGTCATTACGTACTCATCTAATTCATCTTGAATAACATCTTCATCTCGCTGCCCAGCCTGAACAACACCATTAATTTCACGATCAATATCTTTTTTAAATAATTCTTTAATTGTAAAAGAGTCTTGCAACATACTTGTTTCTCCCCTTATCTTCTATATCGAAAACGCACGATAATATCCGTTTGATTCAAAACGATTAAATAAGCTTAACCCTTGACCTGTATACTTTCCTGGGTAAAAGATAATAATTGGTGTATTTGTTACTCGTGCATGTAGTTGATTTAAGAGCTCATGTGTACTTACAAGTTGAAATACACTGCCCACACCTGTAACAAAGACCATTTGCGCATCAGTAGCTTCTTCCCCAATACGTTCTACTAATTGTTCTTCTTCTAAAGTTGGAAGAATTGCTTCGAATAATTCTTCTGTTCCTTGCTCTTCTTCAAATTGCTTTAATCCCTCTATACCCCCAATGTCTTCAAACAAGTCAATGATCATGTCGAATAAATTTAAGACTTTTACATTTACTTGCATTTTATCTGCAAAATATTTCACTGAATTTCTAACCATCAATTCATATTCAGGATTATAGTCAAACACAAAATAAGGGACTTCATTTCCGAGTCCACGCATCTTCAAAAAATCCTCTTTTTGAATTTCTTTAAAAAAACGATCCAATTTCTTTTGAATTATTTCCATTTCTTTCACCATCAATCATTTAATGTAAGCATAAGTAAGTCACTGTACTCGGAATTATTCTCTACGTATTCCCGTAACTCTTTACTTAACGGAATCGACTTAATTTCATACTCATTTCCTGTCTTCAAAAGAAGCTCTCCATCCACCAGGATCTTTAATGTAACTTGCTTTAGCTTATACTTTGTTTGGTCCGTCCATTTTCGAACTTCTTCATATTGTTGACCTTTTTCTTCAAAGAAGGTCATGACATTACCTTCTGTTACCGTATTCTTAAAGCGTTTCAAGTTATAATGGATTACTTCTAATACAAAATCACGAGGAAACTTAAAATGCTTTAAGAACGCATATAACAAAATGGCGTTATTGTCTGAGCGCGAACCATTTACTAGCATGTTACGTAATGTATCATTCAACTTTTCCGCTCTTCTATACACACGTGGAAAAATATCTTTCATTGCCGCTTCACTGCGGCAATGAAAGAGGTTTTCCTCAAATACTTTATCTTTAATAGCTTGCTTTGACATACCCTTTAATTGTAGGTCTGCCACTATCTTCATTTCATTACGATATAAATGTTCGGCTGTAAAACCACCAGAATATACTTTCATTTCTATATCACAACCTTCTAATTTCTAGTCCTGTAGCTTCTTCTTTAATTCTGCCCAACGATGCCATACTTTCAACCATGCATAAAAGTCATAGTAGCGTTCACGATCTTCTTCAAATGCTTCCATAACTACCTCTTCTTCCTCATCGTCAAACAATCGTAGTGTATCTTCTTGTTCTACTACTTTCATCTTTTCCACTTGTGGTTCGATGTTTGGATTAGAAATATCTGTGATTATCCAGTCTTTAAAAGACTTTCTCGGTTTTGGAGGTGCATTTGGATCACGATCCTCCAATAACGGTGATATGTTACCACGATAAAACATGTGCAAATCATGGTGGGCACGCGTAATGGACATATATAACATTTTAGCGTGTAAAGTCTCATCTTTAAAGGTTGTTTTACTTACATCATGTATAATTACTGCATCAAATTCTAATCCCTTTACTAAATACGATGGAATAATAACAATTTTTTCATGTAATTCTTGTCTTCCTTCTGAAATTACTTGAATACTATTGACTCCTCGTCTTTCCAATTCATCATAAGTGTCAATAGCTGCCTGTTTTGTATCTGTTAAAATAGCAACTGTTTTATGTCCTTTTCCATCAAACTCTTGAATAGAACGTACCATTTCATCATATAGCTCTCCAGCACTTGCCACATTTTGAATAGCAGGTACAGCTCCTGGACGGTTTACCGGGATTACAAGTGGAAAATCATAGTTACTATTTAACAACACACGATTTGCCATATCCATTACTTGTCTCGTAGAACGGTAGCTCGTTTGCAGGTGAAGACGCTTATATTCTTTTTCTTTAAATACATATGACTCGATTTCTTCCCATCGATCTAAACCATAGAAAGAGAAAATCCCTTGCCCAATATCACCTAAAATCGTCATTGATTTTGCATAGTCTTTCATAATTGCAAGTTGGAATGGACTATAATCTTGTGCTTCATCAATGAAGATATGCTCATATTCTAATTTTTTCCCATTAATTTTCGCATCCAAATAAATAAGCGGCGCAATATCTTCATATGTAAATTTTTCTTGTTTTACTTGTCTTCCGTTTTTCAGAAGCAAACTAAGTAGCTCTTGTTCTATACCTTTGTGGAATGTATCAAATACTTTCTTTTGGAAAATAGATTTATACATAAGTATTGCAGAAATATGCTGCATCTTCTTCACATATAACTCAATTTCACTTTTCATTTTTTCGCGGAATACTTTCTCACGTAATTCCTTCGCTTTTTCCAATGCTTCATAAATTGCTTTACGCTCTTCTCCTTCTGGAAGCGTAATAATCCACTTCTGATAAGCATCTTCAAACTCATCTTCAATTTGCTGTATTTTCTTCTTCGTCTCTGCTATGCTCCAACTTGTAATGAAATCTTTTACTTTTTTCATACGAACATTCAACGGCAAATGTTCCTTCGTTTGATAGAAATTATGAATTTCATCTTTTTGCAACATAACATCTGATCCAATAATAATACTACCATGCGGAATCATTGTACTTCCGATATACTCAACAAAGTCATCTAATAACTTTTTAAAACGAAGAGATCCTTTATATTTTGAAACTTTTATAAGATCTTCTTTATTAGAAGAGGCATAGACATTTACATAGTGGTCATGTAATTCTGGAATGCTGTTTACATCTGTAAAATAAGTCGATGCCCAATCATAGAATGTACGTTGTTCAATACCGTCTACTTCAATTTCAGGAACAATATCTTTAATGTAGGATAAGAAAATTTCGTTCGGCGCCAAAATCAAAATATCTTGCGGCTTCACTTGTTCATGATATTGATATAGAAGATAAGAAATACGATGAAGGGCAATTGTAGATTTCCCACTTCCCGCGGCCCCTTGAACAATAATAGTGTCTTTTAACGGTAAACGAATAATCTCATCTTGCTCCGCCTGAATACTCGAAACAATATCTCGTAATTGATGAGATTCACCTGTATTAGACAAAATTTCATTCAAATAATCATCCATATATTTTACTTGCTGACCGTCTTCCTCTTCCACAATTCCACTTTGACCAATTTCATTTACGCTATTAATCGTTCCATCTTGAATAATAATACCGCGCTTACCAAGAATTTGAACAAATTGACTTTGATCATTTCCAATAGAAAAACGAGATTGCACGCCTTGGTAAGCATTGTAAAGCTTACCTAAATCAGTACGCCAATCTACAACAACAAGCTCCCCATCATCATCAATACCTTTTTTCCCTATGTAAATAGTCTCTTCACCATAGTCATCTTCAAAATCCAACCTACCAAAATACGGACTTTTTCGTGCTTCATTTAACTTCTTTATTTGCTTATGTTTTATTTCTTGTAAACTAGCTTCAACCTGAGATGTTACTTCCTTCTTCATCTCATCTTCTGTTTGATCTAACAAACTATCTATTACTTTTACCGTTTTATCTAAATACTTTTGTTCTTCTGCTATAAGAGTAGTATTCATCGCTCATCACCTTACATTTTATTACATACAATTATAATATAAAAATACCGATTGTTATAGGCTGATATATCAAGGTTAAAATCCAATTTATGGATCTAAATATTATTGTTTGCTACGTTCTTAACAACTTATTAATTAGTATCTTAATAAAATTTTATAATAAAAACCGGTATTATTCACGTCACTTAATCAAAAAATCTACAAATCATAAATTACAACTTAAACATATATGGAACAGCACATCAAGTAATTGAAAAAAAACACGGACTTCTCCCAAAAATATTGAGAAAAATCCGTGACATAACACTCTTTTGGTTATCGTTTATAAAAAATGAAAATAAAAGTTGCTTACTTTAATCTCTCTAAATGATATTCCGTATTCCCCTTACCACGCTCTTCATTTTCTTTTCGTAAGTTATATTCCAGTTTTCGTAATCGGTATGTCTCTTCATCCTGAAGTTTACTCACCAGCAACTTCTTCTCATTTAATAAAGTTATTAATTTTTCTTCCGATGAAAACAACTCTACATCCACTAAAGATCTCCCTGTATTTCGGTACGCTCGAATTGTAAATGTATATTTTTGAAATACCCCATTTATACAAGTAGTATCGTAATCTAGTTGATTTGTAGTAGGAGCATCATGTCCTTCTGCTTTTGGATCATATATAAATTCGTGCGCCTTAGTTTGGATATTTGAGAACTTTAACGGCTCATTTCTTTTACCATTACGAACAATCGCAACAATTAAAAAATATGGTAAGTTTAAATAATCAGCAGAGTAACAATCTGAATTACTTGGATCTGCCCACTCATCAAAATATTCATCATAAGGATGGCTATGATATGTTCCAATGCAATGCGAAGTTGAAAATAACTCTTTAGCAGATTTAACTGCCATATCCACTTTAGAATCAGGCATTACCATCATATTAGAGCGCTCCATTACACTGCCGATCGGAAAAGCATAATCGCACTCTGTAGTTGTGCTTTTTTCCATACCGAATAATAAACCATGCGCCTCTGAATGCACTTTCTTCTTATTTTGTGGAAAGAATTGTACTGCATCTAATAAAATAGTAGAAAGTACATGTTGAATCAGTTCAAACGGTTTCTTTTGCTCCATTAAAATTACTTCCCCTCATCAATCTAGTGTTTTACTTGTATAGATAGCTGTCTTTGTATTTTCTGGTGTTACTAAGACTGGCCACCAAAACTTGCATCCACGCCAGCCATTTTCTTCTTTCCCTTCCTGTCTAAGAAGAATTAAGGCCGGTATATCAGTCGCAACTTGTTTAGCAATTCTAAGCTCACTCTTTGCTCCTGTTGGTGTATCTGGTGCATCTTCAAAACGCCCATCTTTTCGAACACGACTAATATTTCTATCCGTTCTCACAATACACCACAATTTTCCGCGATGCTTCGATGTGGTATCATTTGCTAAATACTCCATACTAGAGATAAATGATTCAACATCCCATTGTTTCCCTTCATTTTTATCAAATGTATTATAGATGTTGTCTATTAACTTTACCGCTACATCAAGATCAATTAAAAATGGTTGTCCATTAAAAGCATCTACGCTCTCTAATGTATCATCGATTTCTTGAACTGTTTTTGTAATATATGTTTTATATCCTGTTTGAAATCCGACAGGTAATAAACGCTTTAGCGGTTTTAATGCTGTTATTTTGGATAATAAAATTTTATTAGGACTACATGAGATAATTTTATTCTTTGGATCTTTTTGTATAAACACAACACCTTTATCATGTCCACCATTTTCAAAAGCTTGTCGTAATGCAGAATCAAACTCATGTATTTTTTTCATTACATCATAAATTACCGAAGTTGTGTAAAAACGAGTAACCGCTAAATCTTCTAATGGGCGATAACCAAACATTCGTGAATGTTGTAGCACGGTATCCTGTTGGAAAGTCTTCGGATTTCTTCCATAATAAAACCCTATTAAATTTCCAATTGTAATACCGCGATCCAAAATTTGTCCCCCAATAAAAATATTTAACGGAGCACGCAGTTTTAACTGACCAGTATCATCAAGTAATTGACTCACATCTTTTTCAGAGTTCACCTTAGTTATCATTAAATGATCTTTCTTTAGAACAATGAGCACCTCTTTTTTTACTTCCTCTAAATCAGGTATATCACATTCTAGAATTGTGATAGATTTTGTCAAATTCCCATACGATTCCTCAATTAAATCGTGAAGAAGGATAGAATCTTCATCTGCAATACGTTTCAATTCATTTTTAATCTCTACTACTAACATTTCTTGCCATTCATGCGCTGCCTTTGCTTGTTCAGTGTGCACAATAAAACTATATTTTTTTTGACGTACTTCCTTTTTCTTATCTTGCTGACGTCGAATTGCACCACCTACGATGAAGTTAATAATCGCATGACGTAAAGTCTCGACCCTTTTACTTGTCAACACTTCCTCTATTTTTAACCTTCTTCTATCTTGTTTTTTTAAAACTAATAATTCATCGGTAGAGATTTGTTCATAAATATGAGACGCGACAGAATTTTCATCTTCACTCTCTTCAAAGTAATAATCCCCACCAATATAAGCATCTGGTACTGGCACCAGTTCCGTAAACGCCGGCTTAATCGGTTTAAACGTTCTGATGGAATCTTCAATCTTCAAATCTTCCGGTTGTAAGTATAGTGAATATGGTGTAGCTGTTACTTGTAGAAAATCAGAACACTTTAGTTTTTTTCGTAAATCATCAATAAGACCTGCAATAACCTTAATTTCATAAATCTCTTGTTTAGTTTTTGAAAAACCGATACTAGCAAAATCTGCTTCATCATCAAGAATAAGAACGCGTTTACCTGCAAGAGACGGATACGTTTCAAAAAATGCAGTATGTAATCTTCTTAAATTATTTGCTTCTTTTTTAACAACAAAAATTAATTTTTGCTCTAGCTCGTAAGCAATTAGGTTGTCAGGGATAGACATACTATCGTAGATTTGCAACACATCATCATCTTTAAAGTCCTCGAACTCTTTTTTTAAACGTTCAAATGTTTGCTGTGCCAAAGCACGAGTTCCTTTTGTCAAAACAATAGTAACATCATAATCATTATCGAATGCAAGAGCAGTAATACCAATAAAAGCTCTCGTTTTACCACTTTGAATTTTCCCTAGTAACATACCTGGTCTATTGACGCTCGTATCATTTTCAATTAGCTTGTTTACTGTATTTTCTATACATTGCTGTGTTTCTATTGAATAATTATTTTTCTCTGTTAACCTTTTATAAAAACGGCCCGTTTTATTTAATGTACTTACTTGCATAAACCCAACCCCTTCAAAAGATATCTCTATTTCTTTATTGTATTAGTACGGAATGATGTACTTTGCATCTTTAAATCAATTATATAAATAATGCATTTCATTAACTACCATATTATTCAAAAAAACCTTCTTATACACAAACATCAATATATCACCCCAAAATGCACAGTAGCACACCCATAACATACACCATCTCTATCAAGATGTTCTGGCAAAGTCCTTGTATTACAAAACTGACACCGCTGATATCGCCTTTTTCTAAAATCAGCTACGATACGAATACTCTCTTTCATTTCCACCGCTTTCTCACTGTCACTTAATTCTTCTAGATGCTCCCATAATAATATATGATGCGTAAATCGTGTCATATCTGGCATGACAGAACTATTCCATACCAATCTATAAAACCCTATTTCTAATCCCATTTCTCCCGCACGAATAAACATGTTCGGATCAAAATCCAGCCCTCGAACTGCGAACTCGACATCTAGTTCTTTCAACTCGCAAAGCTCCAGTTGTTTTGATATAAATTGTTGTATCTCTGTTTTTGCTAATTTCATTAGTGATAAATCTCCTTCATTAAATTAAAGTAATTGCCAAGTACATTCCTCTGTACTTGGCAATTGTTTTTAAATATGAACGCCCTCTTCAGCGATATCCGTTAACATTTGGATGACATTTTTACAACCTTCATCACTAAATAACTCGTTCATTGCACTTAGTACTACATCTTCACCTGACCAATTACTAATCGGACATGTGCGTGTATAAATTTTAGTAAACATCGCTTCCGGTCTTTTAGCTTGTAGGCTTATTTTTTCCCCTTTACTTTCAAGCTTATGTAATAGCATTAGTCTCTTTTGTGGTTCCAACGGCCCGATTTCTAGCGTAAGTTTTAATCTATTATCTTTCAAACGTTCAAACCACATAATCGCGCAGTTATTTAACCACCAATTCCATTTCGGTATACCAAATTGTTCTTCAAGCGAGCGAAACTGTGGCATAATAAATGACGGTTTTTTACTACTAATATTATAAAGATCTTCCTGAAGGTTATGTTGACGAATAAATGATTGGAACGCATTAGCTAAAACATCTACATTTACTTCTACTCGATTACGTTCTTCAGGCGTATGTTCTTCTCCATTTATAAAGCTAGCTATCGTATCATCTATCGCAGAAACGACTTGATTAAATTCTGCACTGTTATACATGTTATTCATCACTTGAAGAATCTCATCTTGATCCGCCCAATCTTTAACATCCCTATATACTGTGTAAATTCGCGTAAACTTCGCTCCATTTTCTTTCGCTTTCTCTTTAATCGTTATACCATTCTCTTCTAACTTACATAACAACTTTAATCGATTCTCATGTTGTTCTAATGGACCCACTTCAACCGTAAGCTTCATACGCCCATCTGGTTCTCTTTCAAACCAAGTAATAAGAGCGTTACGTAACCACCACTCACCATTTGGAACTCCGACAAACTCATCAAATTGTCTCCATTCTTCAAAGATGAATGATGGAATACGAATATGTTCCTTGTAGCAGCCATTTGGTATTTGATTTTGTTCTACAAACTGTAAGAATGCCTCTCTCATTACACTATTTCCAGCTTTATGTATAAAACGAAGTGTTTCTGCATACTTCTTATAAATTTTGCGAAGGTCTTCTTTCACTTCACCATCCAATTTCCTCACAGCCCGTTGCAACTCTTTACTAACAAACTTTCCAACCACTTTTCCGTTCCCATTTAAACATAGAAAATCAACAGCAGCTTTATGGTTTTTATACACTGTTAACGCTAGTTCAATATCTTCCTCATCACGAACTAGTTCTCCCTCTAATATATCAATATAGTAAGAAATAAAATCTTTAATCGTACTAGACGTATACTCACTATAAATTTCTAATTGCCCTTTCAGGATATTTAATACATCCCCATAATCTAAAGTGAAATAATCTTTATGACTTGGTGCACTACCATCTAACCTTAAAAAGATTGGAATGATCGTATATTCTTTATATTTCTCGCTAACAAAATTGATATAATTTTGTAATTGTCCATCTGATTCCGATGACTTATATTTATTTTCAATCAGAATAGCAACCTTTTGCGACTCTGATACTGCCAAAATATCAATTCGTTTATTATTTTCCGTCTGTACTTCACGGAAAACTTCCAAATCTTGAAGAGACTGCTTATGTAATTTAATAAAATTATATTGGCCAATTAACTCCTCATTCTCCGCTTTTACAAACGTTTTAGAAAGCAACTTATTTACAAACATAGAACTTAAATGATGATTCTCCGTAGGATCAAGTAACCAAGCAATCATATTTGAATGCCTAATCTCAAATTGATCCACCTTTAATATTTTAAAAGGATTAAAACGATTAAACTTACTATGTAACTTCTCAAACTCCATCGAATCATCTAAAAGTGATAAAATCTCAAAATTATAATCCATTCCCCACACCGCCGTTTATAAATTTGTGAATTAATTCTCCTGAATAATCATTTTAATAAATTGTTATAAGTAAATTATAACTTATAATGTGGCATTATTTATGTCACATATCCTATTTCTTACAAATGAACATTCATCAATCACCAAATTTCACCATCCCCCCATACCAACCACTACTCTCCTCCAAAAACCCCCTCGTCTCCCCACTATCCTTATAAAAACTCTCCCAACCCCGTTCCCTCAAAATCTCCTTCCAACTATCACTCTCAACCATCCTCTTAATCACATCATCCCAATAAGCAACCTCTTCCTCCGTCATATCTTTTGGGCCCATAATGCCTTTCCAGTGCTGGAATATGACGTTGATTCCTTGTTCTTTCCATGTTGGGATTTCTGGTAGTCGGTCTAGTCGTTTTGGTGCGGATACGGCTAATATTTTTATTTTGCTGGCTTTGTATTGTTTTTCGGCTTCGGATAGGGTCATGGTTGCGGCGCCTATTTGTTTGTTCGTTAGGGCGTTTATGATTTTTTCTTTGTTTTCGTAGACGAAGAATTGTAGTTCGGCTGGGTTTATGCCGAAGGCTTTGCTTACTTGTACGAAGGATAGGTGATCGTCATTTCCTAGGCCGGGGGCAACGCCGATTTTGAAGTTTTTCTTGTCTTGTTTTAGTTGTTTCATTAGTTCGTTTGCGTTTTCTATGTTTGAGTCTTTTGATACGACAACAACTTCCCAGTCCGATGCTAATGTTGCGAGCGGCGTGAAGTCTTTATATGTTAGTTTACTGTGGCCTAGTAGGTTGTTCGTTATGAGTAAGCTTGAGTTAATCGCCAGTACGTGACCGCCTTTTTGTTTCGTATATTTCCAGCCGACATCACCGCTGCCACCTACTTTGTTTGTGACTGTGATTGGTTTTGTAAAGATTTTTTCTTCTGTGAGCGTTTTTTGCATTGCTCGTGCTGTTAAGTCCCATCCGGCTCCTTGAACGTTCGGCGCAACGATTTCTACTTCTTCTATGTTTACTGTATTTGTTTCGGATTTTTCCGAGGAACAACCAGCTATTACTCCTGTCATGATCCATATACATAGTAATAATCGTTTTTTCATAGTCCTCGTCCTATGCGATATTTTCGTTCTGGTCGTCCGATAATGCCGTATGTGTATTCTACTGTGCACTCGTTTGTCGCTACTAAGTATTCTAAATATCTTCTTGCGGTTGTTCTGGAGGCCCCCATTTGTTCTCCCATTTCTTCTATTGTAATGCCCTCTTCGAATCCTTTTATAATACCTTTCACTTTTTGCAGTGTTAACGGATCAACGCCTGTCGGTAAGTTTTTTATATCTTGTGTTTGCGACATACCGAAGAAGTTATCGATTAGTGCTTGATTCACTTCATTGTTACTATGTAGTAATTGCTTTTTTCTTTTATAGTCTTCAATTGTGCGAACGAATTTTTCTAACGTGACCGGTTTTATAAGATAGTTACTTACGCCGTTTCGGATTGCTTTTTCTAGCATATGGTTTTCATTCGCTGCAGTAACCATAATGACGTCAACGTTTGGAAAGTCAGCGTGAATTTTCGGCAATAAGTCTGTTCCGATTCCGTCTGGTAAGTAATTATCTAATAGAAGCAAATCGATTTCTTCCTTTTGTAGTAGTTCCATCGTTTCTTTTGCATTTAATGCTTTTCCGATTACTTTTACGTCCTTTATTTTTAATAAAAACTCTTCCTGAATTTGTGCGACGCGGAAATCATCTTCTGCAATTGCAACCTTCAACATATGTCCATCCCCCTGTTTGTCATGTACTTTCTTTCAATGTTTTCGGAAGGTAAATTGTAAAAATAGCTCCCCCATTTTTCTCGTTTTGAATTTCAATCGTTCCTTCTAGTACATCTACCATTTCTTTCACGTTTGCTAGTCCGTAACCACGATTATTTCCTTTCGTTGAAAATCCTTTTTGAAAAATGGTCGTTATTTTTTCAGCTGGTATTCCTACTCCGCTATCTATCACTTCAAACACAATATCGTGCCCAATATCCGTAACGAAGAAGGAAACACTCTTTTCCTCTCGCTCACTCACCGCATCAAATGCATTGTCGATTATGTTTCCAAGAATCGTAATAAGGTGCGAAACTTTTATATGGTCTGGTAACGGATGAAGTGCACTATCTCCTTCAATATGAAAATCAATTTTCTTCTCAGACGCTGTTCCGATTTTTCCTAATAAAATAGCTTGTACTTTCGCATCATGAATTTGATGGAATAAAATATGGTTTTGGCTTTGATGAATATTAGATTCTTGTTGGATAAATTCAATCGCTTCTTTGTAATGCCCTAACTGCAATAAGCCAGATAAAACGAACAGCTTATTTGTAAATTCATGCGTTTGAGCACGCAAGTCCTCTGAATACTTTCTTACCTCAGATATCGTATTCACTAAGTTTTGCAGTTCTGTTTTATCTCTAAAACTACATACAACGCCTACCGTATTATTATTTTCGAGTATTGGTGTCATGTTTAAAATAAACACTTTATCTTGAAATGCGATTTCTTGATCGTTTTCTAGTACTCTCTCCATATGAAATTCCGGTAAAACTTTTGAAATGTGCTGCTGCATATAATCACCATTTACATGAAGCATTTCCTCTGCTGATGTGTTCATCATTGTAATAAAACCATTTTGATCAATGGCGATAATTCCTTCTTTTATAGATAGTAATATTGCACTTCGTTCCCGGTATAGCGCTGCGATTTCATTCGGCTCTAAACCGAGTGTGTCTTTACGAATGCTACGTGCTAAAAGAATGCCACCCACAATTCCAGCTAGTAATACAGCTAAGGAGAAGAGTATAATTTCTTTCGTTCTACTCAATATGTTAGATTCAATACCTTTTATTAAAAACTCTACTGTCACAACGCCTACTACTTGATCGTATTCTCCGTTATGAACAATAATGGGCGCCTTCGCCATTAAAGCCGGACCACTTACACTATTTCCTTCGAGTGTATAATAACCACCAAAGGTGAGTGCTTCATAGTTATATGGATTGTTACTCTTTGTACCAATCAACTCCGAATTAGAATTCGAATACATAATCCCATAGCGATCTTCTATAATGACAGTATCGGCACCAGCTTGCTCACGAACTTGTTCCGCAATGGATTGAATGGTACTTTTATGCTCGTTATTTTGAAAAGCATCTTTTATAGCAGGCATAAAAGATAGAGATTTAGCTGTTTGCAGTGCTAATTGTTCCACTTGACGCTTCGTATCAACGGACTGAATGTAAACAAATATTCCAGCTAATAGGAGAACGACAAATAAAATTAACGCGATAATTAAGCTTACTATTTTCGTTTGTAATGACACTTTGCGTGATTTTTTCATACCCCATACCCTTTGATAAAATATTCAAAACTATCAATCTCCTTTTTCTATTATTATGACAAAACGAATAATGAAGCAACTATTAAAACTCTCCATGTACATAAAGTACAAAAAGAATAAAATTGTCATAATATTGAGATTTCATTCCACAAACAGTACAATTCAACTATAATGAACACGCTTTCATAATTATCATTTTATTTATAAGCACGAGGAGGAATTAGTATGGCTCAAGCAAAATCCAATCGAGTCGCCGGCAATATTTTCAAAGGTTCTGTCGGTAATTTAATTGAATGGTACGACTGGTACGTTTACTCTGCTTTCGCTGTTTATTTTTCAGCGGAGTTCTTTCCTAAAGGAGATCCAACGAGTCAGTTACTGAACACAGCGGCTATTTTCGCAGTTGGATTTTTAATGCGCCCTATCGGAAGTTTATTAATGGGCCGCTATGCGGATCGGCACGGACGCCGGGCAGCATTAACACTTTCGATTACAGTTATGGCCGGTGGTTCTTTCATTATTGCCTGTACACCTAGTTACGAAAGTATCGGTATTATGGCACCAATTATTTTAATTCTTGCCCGTTTACTACAAGGATTATCACTTGGCGGAGAGTACGGAACATCTGCCACATATTTATCTGAAATGGCTAGTAGTGGACGCCGTGGTTTTTATTCCAGCTTCCAATATGTAACGCTCGTTGCGGGGCAAATGGTTGCATTAGGCGTTCAAATTGTTCTTCAGCAATTACTAAGCGAACCAGATATGAAAGCTTGGGGATGGCGCATTCCGTTCATTATTGGAGCGATGGGTGCAGTAGCTGTATTATGGCTTCGCCGCACGATGGATGAGTCGGAGCAATTCGCAAACATAAAATCACAAAAACGCGAAAGCGCAGGAACCGTTCGCGCTCTTATGAAACATCCTAAAGCAGTATTAACAGTAGTCGGCCTAACACTCGGAGGCACTGTCGCATTCTATACGTACACAACATATTTACAAAAGTTCATGGTAAACACAGTCGGTCTTCCGAAAGAAGTTGTAAGCTGGATTAACTTTGTCGCACTACTTATTTTCGTCGTACTTCAACCGATTGCGGGGCTACTATCCGATAAAATTGGACGCCGCCCACTATTAATGGCATTCGGTATTCTCGGAACATTACTAACAGCACCGATCTTCTTCTTTATGGAAAAAACGACAGAACCAATCGTAGCATTTTTACTTATGATGGTCGGCCTTATTATCGTTACTGGTTACACATCGATTAACGCAATTGTAAAAGCAGAACTCTTCCCAACTGAAATTCGCGCACTTGGCGTAGGTTTACCATATGCACTAACCGTTGCAATATTCGGCGGAACAGCCGAGTTTATCGCATTATGGCTAAAGAGTATCGGAATGGAATCACTATTCTACTTCTACGTAGCCGGATGTATCGCGATCAGCTTTATTACGTATTGGCGTATGGATGAGTCATCGAAGACTTCGCAGATTGAGGCGGAGCTTGGTGGTGGGGATCGTTTGAAGAATGGTACTAGTTCAAAATAATACACGGAAGGTCACTTTGGAAGAGGTGGCCTTTT
Source organism: Bacillus sp. FSL W8-0519 (assembly GCF_038005585.1). Taxonomy (NCBI): domain Bacteria; kingdom Bacillati; phylum Bacillota; class Bacilli; order Caryophanales; family Bacillaceae; genus Bacillus; species Bacillus sp. FSL W8-0519. The sequence continues at coordinate 988,877 of NZ_JBBOTL010000001.1, read as the reverse complement.
TATACTCTCCCAACTAATCCCACACCCCAAAAAAATATATCAACGATTATCCAATTATATCGACCGCAACTCCGAATATATCGACGATTCGACACAACATATCGACTTACCGACAAATTTCGCAAAAAACAGCGCCAAAACTACCAACCAATCCCACACCAGCACCCACGCCCCCTACAAAAGAAAAAAGCACCAGATCCCCCCCAGTGCTTTTCCCCACTCTAAAACAAATGACAAGCCACCTCATGCCCCTTCGCAATCTCGACCATCTTCGGTACTTCCTGTGCGCATTTTTCAGTGGCGAATTTGCAGCGCGTTCTGAATTTGCAGCCGGATGGTGAGTTTAGCGGGCTTGGTACTTCTCCCTCTAGAATGATCCGATCTTTCCCTGTTTTTGTTGGATCTGGTTCTGGCATGGATGAGAGCAGTGCTTGTGTGTATGGATGTGCCGGTTTTGTGTATAGGTCTTCGCTATCGGCAATTTCTACTATGTTTCCTAAGTACATGACTCCGATTCGGTCTGATATGTGTCTTACCATAGATAGGTCATGCGCGATGAATAAGTATGTGACGCCTGTTTCTTCTTGTATGTCTTGCAGCATGTTTACGACTTGCGCTTGGACTGAGACATCTAGTGCTGAGATCGGTTCGTCACATAGGATGAAATCTGGTTTTACAGATAGTGCGCGCGCGATGCTGATGCGCTGGCGCTGGCCTCCGCTAAATTCGTGCGGATAGCGATATAGATGTTCTTCTTTTAGGCCTACCTTTTTGAGCAGGTCTAATATGATTTCTTTTTGTTCTTCTTTTTCATAAGATCCATGAATGTTCATTGGCTCACTAATAATTTGGAATACGTTCATCGACGGATTTAATGATGCGTATGGATCTTGGAAAATGATTTGCATTCGTTTTCGATATTCTTTTAGTTCACTTTCCTTTAAGCTTGCGATATCTTTTCCGTCAAATAAAACGTTACCTGAAGTAACATCATGTAAGCGAATGATGCTTCTTCCTGTCGTTGATTTTCCGCAGCCAGATTCTCCTACTAATCCAAATGTTTCACCCTTTTTAATTGTGAAGCTTAGGTCATCGACTGCTTTTAATTGCTCTGTTTTTCTGCCGAATAGTCCTTTTTTAATAGGAAAATACTTTTTTAAGTTCCGAACTTCAATTAAATTTTCTTCATGCATGGGAATCACCTACTGTCTTATCGTTTAACCAGCACATGGAACGCCTTCCGTCTCCGATTTCAAAATACGGTGGACGTTCTTTTTCACAAATGTCCATCGCATGCGGGCAACGCTCTGCGAATGGGCAACCTTGTGGCGGGTGTAATAAGTTTGGCGTTACACCTTGAATTGGTGCGAGCCTTTCTTTTACACCGTTCGATATTTTCGGTAAAGAGTTTAATAGCCCCTTCGTATATGGATGATTCGGCGATTGGAAAATATCAAGTACAGGTCCTTCTTCCATAATAAGCCCACCGTACATAACGATAACGCGTGTACAGTTTTGCGCGACTATCCCTAAGTCATGTGTAATAAGAAGTAACGCCATATTCGTTTCATTTTTTAAGTTTTTCATTAAATCTAGTATTTGTGCTTGTATCGTTACATCAAGCGCTGTCGTCGGTTCATCCGCAATGAGAAGATCTGGATTACAAGACATTGCCATCGCAATCATAACCCGCTGCTTCATACCGCCGCTTAGTTCGTGCGGATATTGTTTTACCCTTTCTTCTGGCGATGAAAGACCGACTTGTTTTAGCAAGTTAACCGCAATCTGCTCTGCTTCTTTCTTTTTTACTTTTTGATGACGTATAATTACTTCCGTCATTTGCTTCCCGATTTTTACGACTGGATTTAGCGCCGACATTGGATCTTGCGAGATAAGTGAAATTTGATTTCCTCTAATAGAACGCAATTCTTTTTCAGATTTAGAAAGGATGTTTTCATTATGAAAAAGAATCTCTCCTTCTTTCACTTTCCCTGGTGACGCAACGAGAGACATCACGGACTTCGCCATTACACTCTTTCCGCTTCCAGATTCCCCAACGATACCAACTACTTCTCCTTTATTTAAACGAAATGTAACACCACGAACAGCTTCCACTTCTCCACTTTCTATGAAAAAAGAAGTCTTTAAATTTTTCACTTCTAATAGTTTTTCAGACACGCTTCTCACTCCTTTCACTTAACACTTTAGTTTTCATTTCCAGCTCCTTTTGGTGCGAAAGCTTTCTTCAACGCTTCACCAATTACGTTAAAACTTAGTACTGTTAAAAGAATAAGGAATCCTGGGAAGAGCGTTAAATACCAAGCTTCACCGATATATCCTTGCGCATTGTTTAGCATACTGCCCCAAGAAGAATCTGGTTCTCTAATACCTAAACCTAAGAAGCTAAGTGATGATTCCATTAAAATTGATGTCGCAATCGTTAATGTCGCGGCGATAATAATGGTTGATAAAATGTTTGGAATGATATGTCTTACAATAATTGCGAGTGATTTTTGTCCAGATACTTTTGCATATAAAACGTACTCACGCTCTTTTACAGATAACGTTTCTGCCCTTACGATACGTGCGGTGTCCATCCATGTTAGCAATCCGATAATAAGAACTAACGTTGTAATTCCTGGTTTTAAATAAGCATTCAATAGTAACATTAAAAAGAATGATGGAATTGACATAAGCACTTCAACAACTCGCATTAAAAAGTTGTCTAACTTTCCGCCAAAATATCCGCTAATCGTTCCAACTGCGGTACCGATTGTAATAGAAACAACCATCGCTAGAAAACCGACCGCAAGTGAAACTCTTCCGCCATATAACGCCCTAGTTAAGTAATCTCTTCCGTAATCATCCGTTCCGAAAGGATGACTCACACTTGGTTCTTGTAAGCGATCTGGAATTGACATTTTACTAGGATCATACGGTGATACAAATGCGAATATCGATGCAATCGTTAAAACCGCCAGTATAATAACTCCCATTAGTACAAACTTATTTTTCGTAAAACTACTTTTTATCGTTTGAAATCTCCTATTATTCATTCCAAATCACCCCCTCATTCGAATGCGCGGATCTACTACGCCATATAAAATATCAGCAATTAAGTTACCGAGAATTAACATGAAGGATGATAGTAATGTAATTGCCATAATAATTGGATAATCAAATCTAAAAATAGCATTTACCCCAAGTGAACCAAGACCTGGCCATGAAAATACTGTTTCCGTAATAAACGCTCCGCCAACTAAACTTGGAATAGATAATCCGAAAATTGTAATGATCGGTATTAATACATTTCGAAGTACGTGGTTAAATAAAACTGTTTTCTTCGAAGCACCGTACGCATATTGAATTTGTACATAGTCTTCTTCTAATTGTTGAATTGTACTGGAACGAATATATCTCATATAAACAGAAACGTTTTGGAACGCAAGCACCATACAAGGTAAAATACCGTGCTGCACAATATCCAAGAAGGAATCTTGCCCGACTGTACGCATACCCATACTTGGAAGAAAATTCAACTTTAAAGAGAACAAGTAGATTAATAGTAACGCGAACCAAAAGACTGGCATTGAGATTCCCACATAAGAAATAAAGTTTACAATGCGATCAAAGATAGAATTCTTTTTCACACCTGTAAGTAGTCCAAGCGGGATTGCAATTACAAATGAGACGAGTAAAGACGATCCCATTAAGCCGATTGTCGCAGGTAACCTTTCTACAATAAGATCTAAAACAGGACGGTGATTTTGCAGTGAGTAACCAAAGTTCCCTGTTAAAATATTTTTCAGCCATAAAATATACTGCATATAAATTGGTTGATCGAGCCCTAAACTTTTGCGAATACGCTCAACATCAATCGGACTCATATTCGGTGTGACAAAGTTTCGAACAGGATCACCTGGCGCTAGTTTTATTAATAGAAAAGAAATAATAGAAATAACAAATAAAAGCGGAATTGCATTTAAAAGCCTCTTCGCAATTACTTTATACACAAACTTCCCCCCTCAAGCTAAAGAAGCTGATTTCCACCAGCTTCTTTACTGTTTGTTTCTTATTTCACTTCATAAATCTTAGATACATCTTCAAACATTGTGACAGGAATTGCTTTTGCTTCTTTCAATCCATCAAACTTTTTATCTACTGCAATAACTGCTTTCGGATACGCAATTGGTAGATAAGGTAAATCTTCTCTAGCTGTTTCTTGAATTTTATGATATAGTTCTGCGCGTTTTGTTTTATCTGTTTCAACTGCAGCTTCTTCCCATAACTTATCGAAATCAGCGTTTTTATAACGTGCATAGTTGTATTCAGCATTACTTAAGAATAAGCTCTTATATGAATCTGGCTCAGGTCCCATTATGTAACCACCGAATGTAATATCGAATTCTTTATTCTCTTTATCTAAGCTTTTGTCACTTGCTGCACTAGCATCTAATGCATTCAGTTCAACTTCTAAGCCAACTTCTTTTAACTTTTGTTGTGTATAAAGCGCTAAGCTTTCCATAATTTTATTATTCGTTACATACATAACGCGTACTTTTTCTTTATCTTTCACACCAGCTTTCGCTAATAAATCTTTTGCTTCTTTTTTATCATACTTATAATCTTTAATGTCTTTTGCATAATACATAGCGTCTGGCGTTAAAATTGAATTTGCCGGTTCTGCAAATTGACTAGAAACGAATGCTGAGTTAATCATTTCTTTCTTATCTAATGCATGCGCAATTGCTTGGCGCACTTCTTTTTTCTTCATCAGATCTGTATTCATGTTATAAGATAAGTAGAATAATCTACCTTCTGGGAATGTCACCATTGAGAAGTTCCCAGTGCTATCTAATTTCTTAAAGTCTTGTGGCTCAATCATCTTCATGTTGATTTGACCATTTTGTAGTGAAACATTTGCTGTATTACGATCTTTTACAACGCGATATACGATAGAATCTAATTTAGCTTTACCACCTACATAATCATCGAATCGATCTAATGCAACGTACTCATCAGACTTATACTCTTTAAACTTAAACGGACCTGATCCTACAGGTTGTAAGTTTTTCTTACTCTTCGCTAAATCTGCTTCCCCTTCAAATACATGTTTCGGGATTGGGAAGAAATCATTCATCACACCTTCAAAAGATGCACTTACTTGTGGTAAAACGAATTGAGTTGTTAACTCATCTACCTTTTTCACCTCAAGCGGTTTTCCTTTAAAAACAAAGTTTTCACGACTTGAGCTATTTTGCTTCTCATCTAAAATAGATTGGAATGTAAATGCTATGTCGTCTGATGTAATTTTCTTACCATCATGCCATTTCAAATTATCTTTTAATTTTAACGTCCATGTTAATTGATCCTCTGAAGGCGTAAAACTTTCAGCAAGAACAAACTTTTTCTTACCGTCTTCCATATGATACAGCGGTGCATATAAAGCTTGCTGCACCGTTAACGACACACGATCATTCGCATAAAGCGGATTCATCGTCTCTGGGTTATCGCTAACGCCAATCGTTAACGTCCCCCCGTCTTTCGGAGTCCCTGATTTACTAGTGCCCGCTTGCTTCGAAGAATCTTTTCCTCCAGAACAAGCCGCTAATGCAATAAGTAGTATTAGGACAAATGGTAATGCAAATAATTTCCGTTTCATCTTTCGGCCCCCTCAAACTAGTTATACCCATAAGAAAACTCGGAATTAATACCGAGTTTTCTTATAGGTTTTAAATTACCACTACCCGTATATAAAGTCAAACTTTTTCGTAAAACTAGGAAGTTTTTACATATCTATCAAAAATAAATTATAATATCATTATATTAAGTAAAAATAAAACAGGGGGGTGATAATGCATGCAATCAAAAATATTAAAAATCAAACTAAACACAGAAAATAAAAACCCTATATATGCAGTAAAACTAGCATGTCCTGAAGGAAAAGAACTTTATATTAAATTCGATTATACATATTGTAATAAAGCCTTTATGCCCTTAGAAGTAGGCTACGATGGGCACGATAAGGGCGCAAAACTAGCATGGTATACGAGAGAAATAGAGAAAATGACCGTACAAGATTTTTTAGAAACCATTGCAAACAAAATAAATAAGAAATATGAATTCACATTGCATGCATAATAAATAAGGGGGGAATTCCTCTCCCCTTATTTATTAACCCTCAACCCAAACAAAAAAAGACCACCAAAAGGCAGCCCCTCTCAAAACTCAATCCTCTCCCCAACTCCGCGCTCCACCGCTCTCTCATACAAATACTTCGCAACAATTATATCCACTACCGCCAAACCAACCGATTTAAAAACAGTAATCTCTTCATCGTTTTCGCGGCCGGCTTTTTCTCCGCTTATAATTTGACCGAGTTCGGCGTGGAGGTTGCTAGCTTCGAATAGACCTTCTTTTATCGGAACTTGAAGGTCCCCTGTTTCTTCTAGTGCTGCTTCTTTTGATTCGACTACTACTTTGTTTGCATTACCAATAGCGTGGGATGGTAGTTCTTGCATACTTGGCCTGAATGAACCGACGGCGTTTACGTGGACGCCTTTTTGTAGTTTTTTTGAGAAGACTGGTGTGGATGCGTTCGTAGTTGTGACGATGATGTCTGCTTCGCTTATTGCTTCATTTGCACTTGTGTAAACGTAAGCAGGTTTACCAAATTTCTCTTGTATATGTTGCGCAAATGCATACGCTTTTTCTTCTGTTCGGTTGTATAAAATGACTTTTTCAATATGTCTAACTGCAAATACAGCTTCCGCAATTCCCTTCGCCTGTTCTCCTGTCCCGATAATACATAAAGTTTTTGCGTTATGACGAGCTAAATATTTTGTCGCTACTCCCGATAAGGCGCCTGTTCGAATCATCGTTAAGTACGATCCTTCTAAAAGTGCGAGCGGTTCTCCCGTTTGAAAGTCGGATAGCATCACAATCCCGTTTATCGTTTTCTTTCCTATCTTTTTGTTCTCGGGCACTACTGTTACTACCTTTAAGCCAAGTGCCTCAAGTCCTTCCGCTACTGAGGGCATAATTAATGCAGTATTCTTCTCGTTCGCAAATGGTAATGAACCGCGAATTGGCGTGATTGTTCTTTCTGCGGAAAACTCTTTTAAGGCAAGCGCCGCATATTCAATGACTTCATTCATATTTACTAAGTTTCGTTGTTCGTTCGCGCTTAGGACTAGCATATCTTTCCACCTCCTTCTTCTATCCTAACAAAAATCCCCGATTCAAATCATCTCTCGGGTCTACAACGAACTGATGAAATCCTGTAATAAATGCATTTCCCGTTACTTTCGGAACGACAGCTTCATATGTATGTACCGCTGTTACCGACAATACTTCCCCTTCAAATTTCCCGTCAGTAATACATTCGTGGACGAAAATTTCTCCTTTTTGCAGAGCGCCTTTTTCAAAAAGAGTTGCGATTCTTGCGGAAGTTCCTGTGCCGCAAGGAGAACGGTCTACTTGCCCATCAGCGAAGATTGTTACATTTCGTAACGTTGCGTCTTCCCCTTTCGGTTCATCTGAGAAAATAACGCCGTATATTCCTTTTAACCCTTCTTCAAGTGGATGCTTCACTTCCATCTGACTCTCAATGTAGCGCTTAATTTTACCGCCCCACGTTTGAATAGCAGCTAAGTCTTTAAAATCAACTTTCAAACCCAATTCTTTACTATCCACAACAGCGTAAAAAGCTCCGCCAAATGCGATATCTACTTGAAACTCATAGTTATCTATTTGAATAGGAACGTCTTTTTTGTATACAAATGAAGGAACGTTTTCAAATGATACGGACTCTACTTCACTCCCATTATATTTTGCGTACGCAATGACTTCCCCAGCAGGGCTATCAATAATAAACTTTTGTTTTGTTTCAAACATACCAGTTTCAATTCCGACTGTAATAACAGCGATAATGCCGTGTCCACACATCGTACTCCATCCTTCATTGTGCATAAATAACACACCAAAATCAGCGTGAGCACTCGCAGGCGGAGTAATGATACAACCGTACATACCGTGATGTCCTCTCGGTTCATACATAAGAACCTCGCGAAGATGATCCAAATGTTCCATGCAGTATGCCCGTCTTTCTAGCTGCGTTTCTCCCTTTATTTTTGGCACGCCACCTGTAATAATTCGAAGCGGTTCCCCAGCTACGTGTGCATCAATTGTTGTATACACTTTACTAACCTTCATTTCCATCTCTCCCCTATATGTTGATACTCTTTTTATTGCAAATATCATGCCAACGCATAGGGTATAAATTTGTATACATTGTTTAAAAAAGCATACACTACTGTCTATTTTTTTATACACGATCCAGAAGCTATTTTATGGAACCACTTGATACAGCCAGGCTTATTATTTTCACTGGAAAGTTACTTCCACCCCCAACATATACTGTTCAAAAGCAAAAAGGAAGTGATCCAATGTATTACGGAACAAAAGGCTGGTACGTAGCTGAACTAAAAAAATTAGGCGTGCGTTATCATGAAGGACGCAAACTAGAAAGTTACCGCGGACACATCTTGCGCAATTTACTACTTGCACAACAAGAGAAATTAAAAGAACAGTAATATACTAATGTAACGATATCGACGATTCTCGGAATATATCAGCGATTTCACACAATATATCGGCGATTTTTTAAATTTATCGACGATTCGACATGGAATATCGACTTACCGACAAATTTCGCCAAATCCCTCCTCCATTCCACCAACCAATCACACATTCATACAAAGCAAAAAAAGGTCACCCAAACGGGTGACCTTTCTTCCTTATTCACAAACAAGAATTTGTCTAGAAAATGTTCCTTTTTTTGTAGTGCAGCGATCTGTAATTTCAAATCCTGCTTCATGAATCATATCGTCCATTGTTTCCATTGTAACAACGACTACCTTTTTAGCAATGCGGCGCGCGCTTGAAAGAATGGAGAGCTGATTTTCTGGTGTTGCGTGCGTAAATAAATCATATGGCATGTCAATAATTGCGACGTCGTAATTATCCGTAATCTCCTCGATCGGGCCTTTCGTTATCGTCCCATCGAATCCGAAGTGTGCAATATTTTCTCTCGCTCCAATCGCAACGAGCGGGCTTATATCTCTACCAACGATGTTAATTCCCATCGAAAGAGCTTCTACTACAACCGTTCCAATGCCGCAGCACGGATCAATCGCTCTTACTCCCTCTGGATTTGGCACCGCAATATTTGCAACGGATCTTGCAACGCGTGTGCTAAGAGATGTCGAATAGCTACGTGGTTTTTTTATGTGGTGATACCAAACTGGTTCACTTTCTACATAGTGCCCGAAATACCAGCGTCCTCCAAGAGGAACAATCCCGAATACACGCTCTGGATTACGAACATCCGCTTCTCCTTCAATATGCATGCCGAGGTCTCGCTCTATCAGACGTCTTTCTCCATATTCAATTTTATTCTCTCCAACAAGGTCATTAATTTTAACGAAGATAACTTTGAACGTCGCCCCCGCCAAATCAATTTGTTCTACTTGTTCCAAAATACTTTCTAAGTCGTCTCCTTCATACATAACCTCAACGCGCTCTTTCATAAAAGGACTTCTACTCGGGTCAATTTTGACATCACTTTTCAAAATATTAACGTGGGACTCCATTCCAAAGAACGAGCGCATTTCCAAGTAACATAAAGCACGCTCCTCCTCACGAAATGCATACGTATATATACATGCAGGTGTTTTCCTATGATTATTCAATCTATGATCATCCTCTATATCGTTATAATTACAATACTTTCTTATATAAAATTAAATGATATCACATGCCTGAAATAAAGAGAAACGTTAATAAATAAAAGAGACTGCCTATTGGCAATCTCTTTTAATGTATTAACGGAAAGAAGATACGTTATTACCCTTTGCTTCGTAATAGTCTAAAATACCTTGATAAATTGCTTCTGCTGCACTTTGTTTCTGTGCTGGTGTAGCGATTTTATTTGCATCATTCTTATTATCTACAAATGCTAATTCTGCTAATACAGCTGGCATTGTATTATATTTTATTACGTACCAATTATCCTTTTTCACACCACGGTCATATGTCCCAAGTGCTGCTACAAGGCGTTTTTGAATTTTTTCTGCTAATAAGCGACTGTCTTCCGTATGTGGATTCGTTGATCTTGTCGGTGCTGCTGCATAATAGAATGTTTCTGTACCGTGTCCATTTTTTTCATCCGAACCGTTACCGTGAATACTTACGAAAATATCACCCTTATTTTCATTAGCAAATTCTACTCTTTTTCTTAAAGAATCACTAGCATCTACTCCTGGGCGTGTATCGTTCGTACGTGTTAACTTAACAGTAAATGGTGTCTTTTTCTCAAATAGTTTTTGTAATCGTAAAGATGTATCTAATACGATTTGACTTTCTTTCTCGTAATAACCAACATTACCCGAGTCAATTCCACCGTGACCTGGATCAATAATAATCGCTTTACCTTCTAAGAAGTTCTCTTGTTTTACTGGGTTTAATTGATTTTTATCAACCCATTGGAAACCAGCGCCTACGCGGATACGAATCCAGCTTCCACTCTCTTCCATAACCGTTACTGTTTGTGCATTATATGTACCTAGCACTTTAGAACTATGTGAAGCTGTTTCATAAGTAGTAAATCCTTCATTAATCGTTTCTGTTTTTTCTGTTAGAGGTGTCCACTTCTCACCTTTACTTGTTACAATTTTTAACCAGCCGTCTGCTCTTTGTTCTTTCACTACAACCATTTGTGGCTTATGCTGAACATCAGTAATACCAGATGATAATGATGGTTGATGATATGTAATAAAGTTTCTGTTCATATACATTCTTTTTGATGTATCTGTTTTATTTTGATCAGCCATCGCAATAAACTGAGCTGCTTCTGCACGAGTTACAGTTCCTTCAGGCTCCCAGCCATTTCCCGTACCTTTAGAAATCTCTAAAGCTACTAAAATATTAGCTTGTTTCTTACCCCAATGAGGTTCCAAATCTTTAAACTGTGTTGGAAGTTCTCCAATAATTTTCTTATCTAATGAGTATGCTTGTACTAACATAGATGCCATAGATGCACGGTTAATTTGGCTTGATGGATTAAATTTACCAGTACCATCTCCACTAATTACACCTGCTTTTTCCACTGCAGCAATGTACGGAGCTGCCCAATGGTTTTGTGCATCTTTAAAAGATGGCTTTGCTTTTGGATCAATTGGTAAACCAAGAACGACTGCTAAAATTTTTGCAGCTGATCCTCTATCTACTGCTTCAGATGGAGAAAACGTTCCATCTGGCTTTCCATCAAGCGCCTTTTTTCCTACTAAATAATCAACTGATTGTTGCGCCCATGAAGGAACATCCGAAAACTTCTTCGCTGCTGCGAAACTACTTACTGGAGACGATAATAAACTTGCGGCTAAAATACCTGCCGCGACTGCACGATACTTCATAAAAAATAATACTCCTCTCGACAATCATCTTTTAATAACGCGTAATCTTAATATATAAATCCCTGCAAATTCGAACAAAAAAAATTAGTGCGCCTCTATTATTTTATAATACTCGAATTATGTAGTAAACCTAATTTCTTAATATTGTAAAATAAATTACAATTAATTTACTCTTTGTTAAATAAAGTCGATTTCTCTGCACACAAAAAATAGGCTACTAGAGGTAGCCTATTTCTTTTCTTATTCTGCAATCATCTCTGATAATACATATGCATAAACAAGTGCTTCTGTATGAGCAATCGAACTTTCATGTGTACGCTCAAATGCATGAGAAGAATCAATACCTGCTCCAATTAATGCATGTTTCACATCAAATCCAGCGCGAATTGCGGCTGATGCATCCGATCCATAGTACGGATAAATATCTACTTTATATTCAATATTGTTCGTTTTCGCAAGCTCTACTAAATGTTTACGTAGTGCATAATGATACGGACCACTAGAGTCTTTTGCACAAATAGATACTGTATACTCGTCAGATGCTTGTCCATCACCTAGCGCTCCCATATCAACCGCTAAATATTCAACCGTTTCTTCTGGAATGTTAGAGTTACCACCGTATCCAATCTCTTCATTGTTAGAAATTAAGAAATGAGTTGTATATGGTAATGTTACGTTTTCATCTTGTAATCGCTTAATTAATTTTAATAGAATCGCAACACTTACTTTGTCATCTAAATGACGTGATTTTATGTATCCACTCTCTGTAATTTGAACGCGCGGATCAAATGAAACGAAGTCTCCTACTTCAATTCCTAATTCACGTACTTCATCAGCTGAAAATACGCGCTCATCAATGCGAACCTCAATATTTTTCTCATCGCGTTTCGCCTCACCTGCATCTTTATATACATGTACAGACGTTTGATGCATTAAAATCGTTCCTGTATACGTCTTACCACTTGATGTTTCAATTTCACAATATTCCCCTTCTACAGAGTTCCAGCGAAATCCGCCAATCATAGAAAGACTCAGACGACCATCTGGCTTAATTTCTTTTACCATCGCACCTAACGTATCAACGTGTGCTGTTAATAAACGGTGCTGTGCATCATTTTTCCCTTTTACCGTTAAAATAAGAGCGCCTTTATTGTTACGCTTCGTTTCTACATTCCACTCACTTACATAGTTTTCAATAAAACGAATGATTTTCTCTGTATTTCCAGACGGACTTGGAATAGAGACAAGCTCCTTAATCAATTCCATCGTTTCTTTCGTATGATGTGCCATTGTCATTTCCTCCTCATTTTTCCTATTATTTAGTATACCGAATTTACTATAAATCCTCTACTCATATAGCTTAATTTTCTAAATTATAGTAAAATTCATTTTAGTATATAAAAGGAGTTATACAATATGAATATATCAAAAAAATATGTACACATTGCACTCATTTGGTTTTTAGCATCATTACTTTGTTTACAATTTTCTTATGCAGTTCATACTACTACTTCTATTACAACTGGCTGGGTATTAACAGCTATCTTCTTCATTATTAGCTTAATTGCAACAAAAAAGCATAGCGTTAATGAGTAACGCTATGCTTTTCCTACAAATCTATTCTTCTGAAACATCCAACAAGTAAATACCTCTTTCAAACCCACCGCGCTCTATCTCTTTTTGCTTACGAAGACGTTCTACATCTTCAATTGTCGCACCTTCTGCACGCGCTAATGAGATGATTACTTCCAGTGCATCCGCAAGAGAATCAAGCGCATGTTCACGCTCTTTCATAGAAGCAAATTCACGAATTTCTTCTGTTCCAATTTTCGCTAAAGCTTGTATGTATGCTTGTCCTGTTAATTTTTGTGCTGTATATGTTTTTCCAGACATTAAAATCTTCTCTGGAACACGATCTCTTACTAACTTGTTATATACTGACATCATCCACCCTCCTATGTTTAATAGCAGCCGAGCTCTGCCTTATAAAATAACCACTCTTTTTTCACACAAGCACTTAACATATCAATTCCTGATCCGTGTGCCCTTACTGCCGGAAAGAAATAATGCTCTGGTTCTTCTTTCTTATCGCCATATAAGGTTTGGTACTCATCAGGAATCGCCTCTTTTTTCACATCCCGTTCTTTCTCCACTTCACCTGAGAAAGCAACAATTGGATGCCCTTCAAAGAATAGTGCAGTTCGTACCGCAAGAGATGGTGTACTATGCAAAGCATAATAAGTAAGTAAAATAATAACGATAACACCAATAATTTTCTTCATATATTACTCCTAAAAAAAGTGCTAACACAATTATACTAAAATGTGTTAGCACTTTCTCCCCTTTACCTTAAATTAACCGTTAGTAAAACTATTACTACACTTTATTCTCCTTTAAATGCCGGCAAACGTTTTTCTAAAAATGCAGCAATACCTCCTTTATGATCCGCAGTTTGTCTCATCGCATATTGACCGCGTTTTTCAAGCTGCAGCGTTTGTTCTAAATTGGAGCGATTTACTTCACATAAAATTTGTTTCGTTTGAATCATCGCTTTAATCGGTTTTTGTGACCATTCACTAATCTTTTGCTTCACAGCTGTTTGGAAATCCTCGCCAATTACTTCATCAATTAAGCCGATATCAAGCGCTTCGCTCGCTGATAATTTCTTTCCTTCCCAAATAATTTGCTTCGTCATATTTTCACCAACGCGCTTTTGAAGGAAGAAATGGCCGCCGCCATCTGGAATTAAAGCGATTCCAATAAAGTTCATCGCAATAATGGATGAAATATCTGCCATCACATAGTCAGCTGTTAGCGCAATACTTAATCCAAGACCAGCAGTTGGTCCATGAATCGCACTAATAACGAGCTTTGGCATCGTATATAAAGTCACAACGACTTCAGAGATAGTATTCATAATTCCATCAAACTTGCTTTCATCATTACTTGAAAGCATCGATTTAATATCTCCACCCGCAGAAAAACCACGGCCGTTCCCGCATAACACAACAATGTGTGCAGAACTCTCCGCTACTTCTTTCAGTTTTTGTAATAACTCTTTTAACGTTGGCTCATCTAATGCATTTAACACCTCTGGGCGATTGACCATAACCGTTGCAACGTGCCCTTCATATTTCACAATGACAGATTCTGTTTTACTTGTTACTTCCATTATATATACCCCTCTTTTCTACACAAAGATTATACTTATATAATTATAGAAAGGATGTGAAAAACCCTTCTTTTTTCTTAATTTTCTGTCTAATAATCTCGTAATTTGTATATCACCTTGCATAAAACATACAATTTCGTTGAAAAATATAGAAATTAAAGTCGGTTTATCCCGGCTCTTCATCTATTTACCATTACAATAAAATGGTGTATTCTTAAGTCTGATATAAAAATTAAATATAGAAATTCATTCCCCTTCCTATTATATAGAGGGGTGCTGAAATAAAGGAATGAAGAAATGGAGGAACATATGGTTACTAAGTTAAAACAGACGGATAACTACTTCCCGCATTTCCTACTGCTATTCATCATGTTTCAACCAATTTTAGATTTATTAACGTCTTTTTCAATCTATATATTACACATGAGCGCAACAGTCGGAATCGTAGTCCGTTTCGCCTTTATGCTTCTTGCATTAGGTTATCTACTTCTTCATCATAAACAACAAGGCGCGAAAAAGTACATTCTCTATTTATGTTTACTCGGCATTGCACTGGCAATCGGTCTTGTAAATAATATGATGGTTAAATCTCCAGTTTCATTTGGAGAAGAAGTTAAATTTATTTTAAAGAGCATATATCCAATTGTGCTACTGTTTGGATATATTATCGTCTTTAAAGAGCTAAAAAATAAAGAATATGTGTTTCATAAAATCATTACATATTTCTTATATGCAACTTTAATTTTAAGCATCACAATGATTATCGCAATGCAAACTGGCACTGATTTCCCAAGCTATCCTCACTCAAAAATTGGCTCAAGAGGTTGGTTCTTTGCTGGAAATGATTTAAGTGCTCTCTTCGCGATTATGTTCCCAATCGTTGTCTTATATTCGATTTATAAAACAACTTCTTTCTCGAAAATATATTACTGGATTCCAACAATACTTGCGATGTATGCAAGTATTATGGTCGGAACAAAAGTTGGATATGGTGCAATTGTGCTAACATTAGGCGTAGCACTTTTCTTCTCGTTCATTGAATATATAATAAACCGTAAAAAAGAAAAAAAAGGATTCACATATCTTGTAAACACCATCGTTGCAGCAGTTGTACTAGGAGGTTTAATTGTTCTTACACCGCATACTCCTATCGCAAAAAATATGGGAATCCACATGCAAATATACGAATACAAAAAATCAGTACAAGAAGAACAAGATAAAAAAGAAGGAAAAGTAATTAAAGAAGATCTAGAGGATGCAAAAAAACACGCAAAAGGTGAACTAACAGACTCTGAAGTGAAGAGTTTAATTTATAGTGATCGGGACAAATTCTTAAAAGTATACAAACAATACTATAAAGAAGCACCGCTCTCACAAAAACTTTTTGGAATGGGTTACGCTGGTAACTACACAGTTAAAATTAAATTAATTGAAATGGACTTCCATGACCTATTTTTCGCCTTTGGAATTATCGGTTTCCTTATTTACTTAATACCACTTCTATACTTCGGTATTAAACTGTTCATCCGTATGATCACAAACTTTAAGAAAATTATAACTGTAAAATATATGCTATTATCTAGTACACTCATCCTATCACTTGGCATTGGCTTTATGTCTGGTCACGTATTAACAGCGCCATCTGTTAGCATTTTTTTCATCGTTATACTTGCCTACTTAATTGTTGATTTAGAAATAGAATAGAAAGAAGCAGCATCTATTTGGATGCTGCTTCTTTCTACTCCAGTCATAATTGCTTTTTCTCGCTTAATTAAATTTTTTGTGGACTACTAAAAAAGATCGAATCACATGACGATTCGATCTTTGAAACAAAACTATTTCTTTCTATTGAAACGATGCATGAATCTGCTCCAGCACCTCATCAATATTATCCTTCGTAATAACAATCCCAAAATCTTTCGGCACATTACGATCTTCTTCATTTACAACTTTATGTGCAATTATCTTCCCGACTTCTGGCCTGAAATGATGTCCATCCATATAATTATCTAAGTTCTTTGTTACTGAATTTAAATACATGAAATGATGCACTTCTCCAAATACATCGACAGCATCATGGAGCCACCTTTTATAATCTTCCCAACGCCCTGATTGAATCATCGCACGGAACAATGGCTCTGAAACAGGAGTTGTAAAAATATAAAACTTTGTATTCGGATTATGAGATTTTACAGTTCCTAATATTTCCTTCATATTTTGATACTCATAATTCCCGCCATAAATCTCTCTACTAAATTTATCTACTTGCGCGGCAATTTGTGTGTCACGCTCTTCTTTCGTATACTCACGCATCGATTTTATGTTATCGCGATTATATACATCAATAGTCTTATTGTGATGAATGGAGTTTTGAATTGTATTTCGGGAATATGTAATCCCATCCATACTCACATACGATTTAATTGGATATAGTAAGCTTTGTGCCTCATTAATATATACTTCTGGCTTTTCAAAACCGATTTCTCTATTTTTGTTCGTTCCAAGGAAATCTAAACCAATCACAATAGAAGATAATTCACTACCTTTTCTCTCTTTTGCATATTCAATGTACGCATCGTACTCACGCGGATCTGTACTACTTACCGCATAATTAAATGCGTTTAATCCAGTAAAATCATTCTCATTGATAAACGTTGTTCTACTACTTCCAAGTATAACGCCATCATAAGTAAACGGACGATATGTTATATAATTCGTTTTTTGTTGTCTCTCATTAAACCCAAACTGAACATTATTCCACTTATTTTTATGAGAGAATAACCAAAGTGAATCTGCATAGCCATTAAATATTCCAACACCTGCAAGTGGAACAAAAACACATACAAAAACGAAAATAAGCCACTGTTTGTTTTTCATATTCTCCACCTAGAAATTAAAGTATAAAAACTCACTAATACTCGTTAAATGCAATACACTATACACAAGTAATATTGCAGTAAATAACGCCGTCCATACTGTCGGACGGAATGAGTCTTTTAACTGAATTGAATTTTTTAAGAAGAAACTAATACATAATGCTCCGAAAATATACGCTACTATTTCCGTATTTAATAATGAAACATGGTATGCTTCAGTAAATGAAACACCGTATCCTTTTAAAAATTGTAGCTTCTCAATAACAAATACCGGGAATACGCTATTGGCTAGTTCGAATCCATTAAATCCAAACATTCCTTTTAACACTTTCACCGCATCATGCATCGATGTTGCTCTAAAGAATACCCACGTTATATTAATGAAGAAAAACGTCACGAGCCATCCCGCCCAGGCCGGCATGCGCCCTCCTGCTTTGTTCCACAAACGATGAACGACAGAAGCTAATCCGTGCAGAAATCCCCAGAAAATAAATGTCCAACCAGCCCCATGCCAAAGTCCACTTATTAAGAAGACAATCATAATATTGACGTATGTACGCGTAATACCTTTTCGATTTCCTCCAAGAGAAATATACACATATTTCGTTAAAAACTGGCTTAATGTCATATGCCAACGATGCCAAAAGTCTTGTATACTCACCGCTTTATAAGGTGAGTTAAAGTTTTGAGGCAATTTAATGTTGAACATTAACGCAATTCCAATTGCCATATCGCTATATCCACTGAAATCAAAGTATAACTGAAATGTAAACGCTAATGATGAAAGCCAAGCTTCAACAAAGGTTAGCGACTGCTGTACATCAAACCCTTCCCGTACGACAGGAGATAAAACGTCTGCAATCCCTACTTTCTTGAAAATACCGATGGCAAATACAAAAATACCGAGAACGATATAATTTGATTGCCAACGCTTTTTACTACGATCCGCAAATTGCGGCATAATTTGCGCATGGTGTACAATTGGTCCTGCAATAAGTTGCGGGAAAAATGTTACAAACAGAGCGTAATCAAGAAAATGACATGCCTCCGTTTCCCCGCGATATGTATCTACTAAAAACGCAATCTTTTGGAATGTATAGAAACTAATCGCAAGCGGTAACGTTAATGATAATAATGTAAAATGAGTTCCAAATAACGAATTTACATTTTGCAAAAAGAAATCATAGTACTTGAAATAACTAAGCATTCCTATATTAAATAGTAAGCCTACTGTTAAAAGAAGTTTACTCTTATGCTTCACGAGCCTCATTCCGATAAAGTAGTTCACAATGAGCGATACTAACATAAGCGGCAAATACTTTATGTTCCAATAACTATAGAAAAATAAAGATGCTGCCACAAGCCAAGCTTTCGCTAAAGTAGTTTGTCCAAATTTATTTAATAAAAAATATAAAAGAAATGCTATCGGTAAAAATAAAAAAATAAACTCAAACGAGTTAAATAACACACCATCTCTTCCCTTCTAAACAAATCACACCTTATTCATCTTATCTTATCCAGATAGTGGGTGTCAAAAGGATTCCATACCGCTTTTCTTCTATTATATAGAATAATTATTTTAATCGAATTATTAACATGCTAAAATATTAAAGGCACTATTATAAAAAAGAATATATAATAGATATGTCGTTTTTTTTACGAAATGTATTTCGAAAAAGTGAGGAGAGTCCTTTGGTATTTAGTAGTTCGATTTTCTTATTTATCTTTTTACCTCTCGTATTATTTCTCTATTTTATAGTGCGTGCCGAGCTACGTAATTTCGTATTACTTGCATTTAGTTTAATTTTCTATGCATGGGGCGAACCACGTTTCGTTCTTTTAATGCTCTTTTCCATCGTATTAAACTACTGCTTCGGCCTACTCGTGCATCATTATGATAAACGAAAAAATATGAAAGTCACATTTTTAATTATGGCTGTAGTCGGAAATATACTATTACTTTCTTATTTTAAGTATATTTCATTTTTCACAGACATTTTAAACAACATATTGCACTTATCTATTCATGTGGAACCTATTCCACTACCAATTGGAATTTCATTTTATACATTCCAAGCGATGTCCTATGTCATCGATATATACCGTAAAGATGGGGATGTTCAAAAAAATCCACTTAACTTAGCGCTATATATCTCTATTTTCCCTCAGCTTATTGCCGGACCAATTGTTCGTTACAATATCGTCGCTGAGCAAATTAAAACGCGCATCCATTCTTTTGAACGATTCACAGAAGGTATTCAAATTTTCGTTCTCGGACTAGCAAAAAAGATATTAATCGCTAACCAAGTTGGATTTGTCGCTGATAAAATCTTTGCCTTACCACCATCTGAAATGAGTGTTGGAACGGCATGGATTGGTATTATCGCCTATACCCTGCAAATTTATTTCGATTTCTCAGGGTACTCTGATATGGCAATCGGACTTGGAAAAATGTTCGGCTTTGATTTCCCGAAAAACTTCAACTATCCGTACATCTCTAAATCTATTTCAGAGTTTTGGAGAAGATGGCATATTACACTCGGCTCTTGGTTCCGCGATTACATATATATCCCGCTCGGCGGAAACCGCGTTTCAAAACTAGCGAATTATCGTAACCTTTTCATCGTATGGGGGTTAACTGGTTTATGGCACGGGGCGAGCTGGACATTTATCGCCTGGGGCTTATATTACGGCTTTATTATTTCAATTGAAAAAGCTGGATTCGAAAAAATATTAAACAAACTATGGAAGCCACTGCAACATGCATACGTATTACTAATCGTTATGATCGGTTGGGTCTTCTTCCGAGCTGACAACTTCGCTTACTCTTTCCAATATTTAAAAGCGATGTTCGGCATAGGTGGCCAATCTTTCATCGATGACAATACGATGTTATACGTACATGAATACATTATCGTATTTCTCATTGCCTTTATCGCAGCGACACCAATTTTAAAACGAATGAAAAACATACTAGAACTTGCGCCAAAAACGTATATGTTCACAATGCAATTTGTACGTCCTATATTATTACTAACATTATTTATGATTTCGGTTATGTACTTGATTAACTCAACATATAATCCATTTATTTATTTCAGGTTTTAACTGATGTAGGAAGGAAACGTTATTATGAAAAAATTGGGGAACCTCATCCTGTTTATCGGTTTTCTCACCATTATCTTTTCATTTGGCATATTATCGTTACTCAAAACAGACCGAGACATTTCACCAGTTGAAAATCGGCCGCTCGCTCAAAAACCAGCACTTACGAAAGAAGCTCTCCTAACTGGTAGCTTCTTTAAAGATGTCGAAACATACACAAATGATCAACTAATCGGACGAGATGAGCTTATTAAAAACTATACAATTGCTCAAATTAATATGGGCAAATCTCTCATTAACGACATTATTTTAACTGATGATAAATGGCTCCTGAAAAACCCGGCGTGGACAAAAAAATATAATGAAATTGACCAATCCATGCCTGCTATAAACGATTTGTCGCAGTTTTTAAAAGAACAAAACGTTGAGTTTTACTTTGCTTTACCACCGTCAAAAACGAATGCATTATCATTTAAATTACCTTCTCATATTCACACATATGCACAGGAAAATTTAAATTACTTTCTAAAGAAGCTTCCAGCAGACGTAAAGCCAATAAAACTGATGGAACACTTTAAACAGAACTATACAAACGAAGAAATACAAGACATGTATTTCAAAACAGACCATCATTGGAATATGGACGGTGCCTTCTTAGGTTACCAATATATAATGAACACAATCGGGCAACAATCTTCTATATATAAAGGAAAAGAAATAAAAAAAGAAGACTACACTCGGACATGTGCGCAAAATAAACATTTAGTTGGAAGTTTTAACAACCAACTATACCAACTCATCGATGCCAATGGTGAAAAATTATGCTACTACACACCGAAAGACGGTTTCAACTTCACAAGCGTAACCGCAAAAGATGTGCAAGGTACTATTCACCAAAACTTAGATGAAATATACGGCGTAGAAAAACAAAAAGATACAACATCATACGCAGGTTATTACACAGATGACTATCCAGAAATCGTCATCGAAAATAACAATGCACAAAATGAAGTACGCGCCCTAGTCCTAAAAGACTCATTCGCAAACGCAATCGTGCCACACTTAGCACAAAATTTCAAACACACATCTATCCTCGACCTGCGTCACTATCACGAAAAAGATGTATATCAATACATGAAAGACAACAATATTAACATGGTATTGTTCGTGTATAGTGATTCGAATTTGAGTGGGGATATGTTTAAATTTAAGAAATAAAAAGAAGGCTCTTGTACATGTACAAGAGCCTTCTTTCTATTAAAAAATCAGTGGGGATGAATCCCCACTGATTTTTTACTTTATCTATAATCGACTTATAGATTTGGGTTGTTAAGAACGTTCACTTGTACTGCTTGTGAACCAATTTCACTTGTTACAACATTCTTATCGCCTAATACTTTGAATACTAATGTACCTTTGTCAGTGTACTTAGTAGTTAAAGCATCATAAATATCTGCTTTAAAGTTGTTGAATACTGAATCACTTGATGCTGTTACTGTTACATCGCCAAGTTTTTGGTCAAAGATGTCATAATGAGCATTACCATTTGTATCAAGGTAAAGAGTTCCTTTATCTTTGCCAGACTTCACAACACGTACTTTATGTTGTGTTTCTTTTGTTAAGTTAATACCTTTTACGATATCATCAAGGTTACTCTTCTCAAGTTCTAATACAGTACCGATGTTAATTTTCTTCTCAACGAAGTTTTCTGTTTGAACTGGTTTGAAGTCTACAGATTTAATAGCGATTTTCTCTTGAACGATTTCTAATGTCGCTTTACCAGCAGTTGCACCATTTTTCGTTAAGTGGATATCAACTTTACCTGGTTTTAAACCTTTAACAACAACTTTATTTCCAACAATTTCAGCTGTAGCTACTGCTGGATTTTTAGACTCAACTTCATAACCTTCTAAGTTTTCAGGATCAGAATATACGCGATCTGAAGTGTACTTAGATAATTGATACTCAACTGTGTTAGCCACATTTAAGTCAAGTTTTGAATCAGGTGATTCACCGTATTTACCTACTTTAGATACAAGTTCGAAGTTTTTGAATGCAACGTTACCTTCTGTTACGTTCACATATAATGAACCTAAAGTTTCACCGTTAGCATTTTGGAAGTGAACTGTACCTTCGCCTACTTCATTACCTGTAACACCAATTGTTTTTGTACCGATTGAGCCAGCATCAGTTGTTGTTACATCTAATTTTTTCACTACGCCAGTTTTTGGAAGAACCTCTTTAATTGCAGCTGTGTTAGCACCAAATGGATCGCCATATTGGTCAGTTGTTACGAAAGTAACAGGTAACTCTTTATTTTGAACAACTTGTAATTTATCTGGATTAGCTTTTACTGATTTTAACGTACGAGAACCAGTCGTTACTTTGAATTTAACGTCTTTTGTAACGTCGCCTACTTTAATAGTAAGTGTAGCTTCACCAGCAGCTTCAGCTGTAATGTAGTTGTTTACTACAGAGATAATACCGCTGTTTGAAGATTTAATGCTAATTGAGTTTGGATCAACTACTTTATCTTCTCCAGCGATTGTAGCAACTACGTTATGGATTTGTGCTTTTTCACCAACCACTAACGTTTGGCTGTTTAGTTTGAAGTCTTTTCCAGTCAATGTATTACCGTATACTACACCGTTTTTATCTGCATCTACCGCAAATACAGTACTCTTAATTGCAGAAGCTGGTGTATCAAGGTTTTTCACTGAAATAATACCAGTGTTAGAAACAGTTAAACCACCGCGTTTTGTAACTTGAACCTCTACTTTGTAATCACCGTGAGAAAGGCCAACACCAAGTTTACCTGTAGAAGAAGTTGACTTTCCACCCTCAAAAATGTTTGCTGGTGAACCGTCTAAGTTATTTGCTACAAATTTGACGTCATGGTTTGCTAAGTTTAAGTACTCAACATCAGCGTTACCTTTTTCGTCGTTTAATTTGAAGACAATTGCTTGACCAGCACGATCATCATCAAATGTAAGTTTTTCTACAGCTAATTTTTTCACTTCGTATACGAATTTCGCTACGAATGATTGATTTTTAACTTTAATGCTTAAGTCTTTATTAGGAGCTACTTTGCCACCAAGTGTTACTACAGCAGAAGTACCATCAGCACTTGCTTCAATCGCAACAGCTTTATCTCCTTCAAGAGTTACATCATCAGCAGAAAGTTTATCTAAACCAGTACCTGTTAATGTTAATTTCGCTGGTTCAGAAATTTTCACATCTGTTACATATGCTTGTGCATTATCTTTTTTACCATACTTTTTATCTGTTAATGCGATAAATTGAGCTGCTTCTGCACGAGTTACAGTTTTATTTGGCTCCCATTTCGTACCAGTACCTACAGAGATTCCAAGGTTAATTAGGATGTTTGCTTTTTCTTCACCCCAATGTTTTCTTAAATCATCAAATGTTGTAACTAACTCGCCATTAACTTTATCTTTTAAGTTATAAGCACTTACTAACATAGAAGCAAATGAAGCACGGTCAATCTTTCCTTCTGGATAGAAGTTTTCTTTGCCGTCACCTTTAACGATACCAGCTTTTTCAACTGCTGCGATATATTTAGCAGCCCATGTATTTTTAGCATCTTTGAAAGAAGGTTGAGCATTTTCATCAACTGGTAAATTTAAAATTTTAGTGAAGATTACCGCTGCAGAAGCACGATCGATTGATTCGGTTGGACCATATGTACCGTCTGGCTTACCTACAATTGCACCTTTATCTACTAAGTAGTTAATAGATTCTTCTGCCCAATGTCCAGCTGGAACGTCTGGGAATGATTTACCTGCTGCTGCTACTGGAGATACAACACCTGCTACCATTGCTGCTGTCATTGTACCTGCGATTACTTTTTTGTAAGAGTTAGTCTTTGCCATTTTATAAATTTCCTCCTTCAGGAATATGCTACTAGTTTCACATCATATTAAATTTGAAAACTAGCTAGTTAGAAAAGCCATAAAACAATAAAAACATAAACAAAAACACTATAATGAAAAGTAGTTCACATAAAAAATGATACAAACCGTTAGATGTAAATATAAGGTTTAAATACCATTTTCTGAAACAAGTTCATCATACTATACAAAACCATTCGTTATCAAGAACTTTCTCAAAAGAAGATTCGACACATTCTGATAATTCGGTCTTTTTATCGTACTATTAAGATATCTATAATACTTAAATATAGAAATGAATAAACTGTTTTCCTATAAACCACTCTCAATGCGCTTCGTATATTTTTCATATCGAATACACAATTGGAATTATAGCACATATTTCCACTTCATCACCTAAATATTTTTTACAATAAATACAATTTTCAGACTGCATTCGACTGAAACTATTTCATTTCGACATTTTTTTCTTCTTTTCGAATGTTTTTTTAACAAAAAAAGGTGTTAATTTACAAAAAATTTACATATCAATGAGGTATTCTTCTATTTTTGAAAGCGCTTTTTATTTGTTTCTCAATAAGGCTACTCCTTTCAATCTCAAATGTATATGAAATAAGAGCAAAATAAAAAGCCTATGATACTCATAGACTTTTGTCTATTTTCTCATAGGCTTATATTAATCATTTATTAAATGATTTTAAATTAGTTTTGTGCTGGTTTTGCTTCTTTAATAGAAACTGTAACTTGTACAGCTTTATCGAATTCTACTTTTTGTGTTTTTCCTTCTTTTACAACTGTCAGGTTTTTCACATAGATAGATGTTGTACCTTTTGCACTAACTGTACCATTTTCAGCTACAACATTTGTGTCAGCAGAAACGAATTCTACATTAGAAACTGTTGCTTTTGCTGTCGTTGCAGGTACACCATCAACAGATAAGATATTTAAAAGTTCAGCTTTTAAATCAGCATTTGGAGCTACTTCTTTAAGAGATGTACTTGTAAAGTCTACTGCTAATCCTTTAGCTGCTGGTGCAGTATCAACAACCTTGAATGAGTGAGTTGCGATTAATTTATCACCAGTTGAAATAGATACAGTGTAAGTATCTCCAGCTTTCGCTTCTGCTCCTAAAGTGATTGTGTTTACATTTTTATCATTAGTGCTTACAGAAACACGATTAGCTAAATCTTTAATTTCTTTACCATCTTTATCTGTTGCTTTTAATTCGAAAGTTGCTTTTTCTGCACCTTTTAATACTAAACCATTTGTATCAACTGGAAGAACAGAAACTGTCATTGCATTCTTTTTGTTTTCATCAGTAACATATTTATCTAATTCTTTTTCTAAACCACGAACCTCAAATTTAGAGAATGTACCTGGATCTTTTAATTCTAAAGCTACAGTTGCTTTAGCTTCTTTCTTACCAGATGTTGCAGTTAATTCAACTGTGTATTTACCAGCTGCTTGACCTGCTGCATTTAGAACTAATTCTTTATTTTCATAGTTAGCTACTAATTTTTTATTTTGTACTTCTTTACCATCTTTATCAAGTACTTTCACTGTTACAGGAGCTGCGAACTCTTTACCGTATTGATCTAGTACTGGAGCTTTTACTTTTAAGTCTGTTACATCTTGTGTAGAAAGAGCTACGTTAGTTTTTTCTAACTTAATTTCTTTCATTTCTTTTTTAGCAAATGCTTCAACAGTAACTGTTTTTGTAGCAAGTTCTTTACCAATTACTTCTTTGCCATCTTTAACAGTTACTTCTTTAACAGTTACTTTTACTGGTACTGTTCCACCTGTACCTAATACAGTGATTTTACCAGTAGCTTTATCTACTACTGCTGCTTCTGTATTTAAAGATTCGAATTCAACTTTAACGTTGTTTAATTCAGTTACTGTTTTACCAAATTGGTTTTTTAATTCAACTTTTAAAACAGCGTCATCATTTTCAAATACTTTATTGTTTTGTTTGAAGTCAGTTGCATCAAATTTAGCATCTGTTGCATTAGGAACTACTGTCCAGTTAGAGATTTCAGCTACTGCAGCACCTTCCGCAGAAACTTTTACTGTTTTACTTTCAGCTACTACTTTACCGTCTTTTTTATAAACAGCTTTTACAGTAGTTGAAGTACCTTCAGCTAAAGTAATATTACCTTCAGCATCAATTGTGTTAGCTGGCGTTACAAATTCAATACCTTTTGGTGAAATAACTTCCGTACCATTCTCATCTGTAACTTTGTATTGTAATTTAGTTGCTTTACCAGCTACAACAGTTTGGTCAGCCATTTCAATTGTTTTTGCTTCTAGAGAACCTACAGCTACTTCTGTTTTACCAACTTTGTTTACATCTACAGTGTAAGTTTGTTTAGCTGCTAAGTTACCATATAATTCAACTGTAGCAGATTTTTTATCCTCTGATAAAGTTACTTCTTTAACTAGTGCTTTATCGTTGTTAGCTTTGTTAGTTACTTTGATATCTTCTTTAGTTAATTTTTCAACAGCTTTGTTGAATTTAACTTCTACTTTTTGAGTTGTAACAGCTTTTGCAGATTCAACTTTTGCTGCTTCTGTACCGAACTGCTTGTCAGTTTTAGCAATAAATTGAGCTGCTTCTGCTTTCGTTACAGATTTATTTGGCTCCCATTTGTCGCCAGTACCTACAGAGATTCCTAATTTAACTAGGATGTTAGCTTTATCTTTACCCCAGCTATCTTTTAAATCATCGAATTTAGTTTCTAAAGGACCGTTTACTTTAGTATCTAATTTATAAGCTTCTACAAGAAGAGATGCCATAGAAACGCGGTCGATTTTTCCGTCTGGATCGAATGTGCCGTCGCCTTTACCTTGAACAACGCCAGCTTTTTCAACTGCTGCGATGATTGCAGAAGCCCAGTGGTTTTGAGAATCAGCGTAAGATGGTTTAGCACCTTTTTCGATTGGTAAGTTTAAAATTTTAGCCATCATTGTAGCTGCTTCTGCACGAGTGATTTCACGATCAGGAGCGAATGTACCATCGTCGTTACCTGCGATAGCGCCTTTTTCTACTAGGTAGTAAACTGATTCTTTAGACCAGTGACCATCTACGTCTGGGAATGTTTTACCTGCTGCTGCTACTGGAGATACAACACCTGCTACCATTGCTGCTGTCATTGTACCTGCGATTACTTTTTTGTAAGAGTTAGTCTTTGCCATTTTATATATTTCCTCCTTAGGAATGTAATACTAGTTACATAATGTTTTAAATAGATATTCTATTTATTTTTGAAACTAGTAGATATAAATGTGGTTAGAGTATTACTTGTACAGAATAATAGAATATCCCGTATTAAAGATATCATAAAGAAATCATACACTCTTTTCATCTAATTTAAAACCTTAAATTAGACAAAAAAAGTGAATTTTCACAATTCGAAACGATCGTTTTTTCGACTTTTGTTTTAAAGAATCCAGATTGCGAAATCTGAATATTTTAAATGAATAGAAAAACGCGTCTGAATTACATTTATAACAATCTTCTTATAACCATTTACAACTATAACAGAAAAACGTTTCCAATTTCAATATTTAACTATAAAGATATTACGACATTAATCGACAACTTATTTTTCTATGATTCGACATTTTTATTACCATCAGATCCCCCAAAATTACCATACCTATTTTTTTATCATTTACTAAATAAAACGTTAAATACAAACATTCAATATATATTAATGTTAGGATTTTTAAACATACATCTTATCTCTCAAACTTCTTTCTTTATGAGCATACATTTACAATCACTTGCGTAATTCGACATTTTTCTACAAATTTATTTTTTCTTTCGACATTTTCTTTTTCAAAAAATAAAAAAGAGGATGTCCTCTTAAATTAAGATCCCATTCCTCTTTTTTGAACTCTTTTGAATTCAAGTCACTTATGATGTATCGAGACGCTGTTGAAATTTGCTCTCGTAATTCTTCTACTCTTTGTTCCAATGTTTCTTGTACATATTCTTTTTGTTCTAATTGCTTCGTTGCGACATTATACAAAGTTTCAGACGTCCAATCACCATCTACGTTTCCGATAATCGGCTGATTTACTTGTTGTAAAAATGAATCGATCTTTGGATCATATGAAATACCGACCATAGGAATATTAGCAACCGCAGATAGTATGAGTGCATGCAGTCTCATACCGATTAGAAGCGAACATTCCGACAAAATTGAAATTTTCTCATGAATATCGAGCTTATACGGAAGCATATGAGCTTCTTCTCCCATTAAATTAATAATATCGCGTGATGCATTTTGATCAAATGGTCCATGCATTGGTACGAATAAAATATGGTATCCATCACGCTTAAATTTTTTCAGCGTATCTGCTAGCTTCTTCATATAATCTTCTTTCGCGTCCCAATACCTCACACTAACTGCAATTACTTTCCCTTGAATCGCATGTTTTTGCAACCACTCCGACTTCATTCCTTCTGGTTGACATGCCAATACTGGATCTGGAACTAGTTCGATATCCTTCTTAATACCAATTTCTTTTAAATACAAAAATGAATCTTCATCACGAACTGATATATATTCCGCTTTTGATACTTGCCATTTCACTAATAAACGATTTTGTCTTTTCGTAATTGGACCAATTCCTTGCGCATAAATATAATACGGCTTCTTCAAAAAACGAGCAATTCGCATAATACCCGTATAGTACAAAATACTTTTAATACTCGTTTTATCTTGAAGGAGGCTTCCTCCTCCGCTAATTAAGCCATTACTTCTCTTTATTTCCTTATAAATTGCTCTTATATCCCAGCGATTTACTGCCTCTACACCGTACATTTTTCTTGTATAGTCGGGGTCATTCGAAAGTACAACAAGCTCAAGAGTAGGATCCTCTTCATGTAACGCTTTAATAATTGATTGCAAAATTGCTTCGTCCCCAACATTATAAAAACCATAATATCCTGATAAAACTAACCGCACTCTTAATCTCCTCCAACATTTCGCAATCAACTTTTTGTCATTCAACAAATCGCTATCAACTCTTTAATAAGAAAAGTTGGATAACTTTAAATTGATTTCTTTCCCAAACATATAAATAGCCATACTCATTTATGGATAAATTTACTTACGTAAAAATGGAATTTGCTTTTTGGATATCCAGTTCAACTTTAATGCGCATATGCCATATATAAACAAGGCCATACAAAACGCTACACCGCTATATATTATTGCAATAAGTCTAGAATCTACCACATTTATGAACGTAGATGTGAAATATAATCCTATACCTACTATACTCGATACTCCAATTACAGCAAAAAATCTACCCATTCGAATCGAATAAGCCAATTCTTTTCGAATGTATATATAATTTACGATACAAATCATGATATATATGATAAGTGTACTATAAGCCGCACCAGTTATGCCAAATTGACTTACAAGTACTATATTTAATATGACTTTTACAAAACTCGCTCCAACAACTATCCACGCCGCTTGCTTAGAACGGTTAATTCCTTGCAAAATTCCTATTGATAATACCATAAGTGATGTGAAATACGAACTACCAATTAAAATAGCTAACATTCCGCTCCCTTTCGCATCTGTAAACAATCCAACATTTAACGGGACTGCAAGTGCCATGAGCCAGATTGTTATCGGCGTTGTTAAAACATGGGCAAGCTCATTTGTTCGTTCAATTGTTTGTTTTGCTAACGCTACATCCTTCTTTGTTAATGCAGCCGTTAACAACGGGATTAACGGAAATACCATCGCACTTGCAAACACGACAATTAATTGTGTAAACGCAAATCCACGACTATATATACCAAATTGTTCTTGAATCGTTGTAGTGGATTCATGCAACATATGTGGAATCGTTACAGAATCAACTAAATTTAACACCGGCATCGATAATGCTCCAACTGCAATTGGAATCGAAACCTGAAGTATCTTTTTTGCATTATCTTTAAAATCTTGTAGTGAATATGTATTACTTTTATAACGATATATACTTTTTACATACTTCATTCTCAAATAGATAAGTGACGTAATTACTCCAAGGCAAGAACCAATCATTGCGCCGCCTGTTACAACATCACTCTCTTTATTCCAATATACAAATAAAAATGCAATTGCTAACATAAAGAAAACACGAATGAACTGCTCAATTACTTGTGACACCCCGGTAGGAATCATATCTCCAAAACCTTGGAAATATCCTCGATATACCGCCATATATGGTGCGATTAATAACGCAAACGAAGTTACGATTAATGGAAGTCTTGTATCTTGTCCACCAAGCATATTTGCAAACATACTTGATCCAATCATAATAACTGAAAATCCAAGCACTCCAAATATTACTCCAATAATAGATGCTGAAGTAAATAGTTTGGCAATTCCGTTCTCGTCATTCTTCTCATGAAGTTCAGCGATTAATTTTGATATAGCTAGCGGTACTCCCGCTACTGATAAAGTTAAAGCTATCATATACACAGGAAAAACAAGGCGAAAAATCCCCAGTACTTCATCTCCTGCTATATTTTGTAATGGGATTTGAAAAAAACTTCCCAACACTTTCGATAGAAACGTTGTAATCGTTAAAATCGCAGCGCCTTTCACAAACTTATTATTCATCTTCTAGCTCTTTTCTTTCAATATATAATTTCCATACATATTACAATATAAAACGAGATAGCTATATTCTTCTCTTTTTTGAAAAATTTCACTTTATCTCATTTAGCTATCATACCAAATTTCTTATACATTGAATACTCTCTTTCTTTCTATGTTTTAAATATAGTATGTACACTAACGCCTTATTTATATCCAGTTATTTCTTCAATTTACTACTTCTACTTATTCGGGATAAACATGTGCTATAATGTAGCTATTGTCAGTAAGAGGAGTGTTTACAACATGCTGAATTCGGTAAAAAAGCTGTTAGGAGATTCTCAGAAGAGAAAACTAAAAAAGTATGAACAACTTGTTCAAGAAATTAATAATCTGGAAGAAAAACTATCTGATTTATCTGATGAAGAATTGCGTCATAAAACGATCACATTTAAAAACATGCTTCGTGACGGAAAAACAGTGGATGATATAAAAGTTGAAGCGTTCGCTGTTGTACGTGAAGCAGCAAAACGTGTACTTGGATTACGTCACTACGATGTACAGTTAATTGGTGGCCTTGTACTATTAGAAGGTAATATTGCAGAGATGCCAACTGGTGAAGGAAAAACATTAGTTTCTTCTCTTCCAACATACGTACGTGCTCTTGAAGGAAAAGGCGTTCACGTTATTACTGTAAACGACTATTTAGCAAAACGAGATAAAGAATTAATTGGCCAAGTTCATGAATTTCTAGGTTTAAAGGTTGGATTAAATATTCCTCAAATCGATCCTGCCGAAAAGAAACTTGCTTACGAAGCTGATATTACATACGGTATTGGAACAGAATTTGGCTTTGACTATCTACGTGATAATATGGCTGCTTCAAAAGATGAGCAGGTGCAACGTCCTTATCATTTTGCTATTATCGATGAGATTGATAGCGTTTTAATTGATGAAGCGAAGACGCCTCTTATTATCGCCGGTAAAAAATCAAGCAGCTCTGATTTACACTATTTATGTGCAAAAGTTATTAAATCATTCCAAGATACTCTTCATTACACGTACGATGCAGAAACGAAATCTGCTAGTTTTACAGAAGACGGTATTACAAAAATAGAAGATTTATTTGATATCGATAACCTATATGATTTAGAGCATCAAACTTTATATCATTATATGATTCAAGCATTACGAGCTCATGTCGCTTTCCAATGTGATGTTGACTATATTGTACACGATGAAAAAATCCTACTTGTAGATATTTTCACGGGCCGCGTTATGGATGGTCGCTCTTTAAGTGATGGTTTACACCAAGCTCTTGAAGCAAAAGAAGGCTTAGAAATCACAGAAGAAAATCAAACACAAGCATCCATTACAATTCAAAACTTCTTCCGTATGTATCCAGCACTATCTGGTATGACAGGTACAGCAAAAACGGAAGAAAAAGAATTTAACCGTGTATATAACATGGAAGTTATGCCGATTCCGACAAATCGTCCAATCATTCGTGAAGACAAAAAAGACGTCGTATACGTAACAGCCGATGCAAAATATAAAGCTGTACGTGAAGATGTTCTAAAGCACAATAAACAAGGACGCCCGATTTTAATTGGGACAATGTCTATTTTACAATCAGAAACCGTTGCCCGTTACTTAGATGAAGCAAATATTACATATCAATTATTAAATGCAAAAAGCGCAGAACAAGAAGCTGATTTAATCGCAACTGCTGGACAAAAAGGTCAAATTACAATTGCGACGAATATGGCCGGACGAGGTACTGATATTTTACTAGGTGAGGGTGTTCACGAACTTGGTGGATTACATGTAATCGGGACAGAACGCCATGAATCGCGACGCGTTGACAATCAGCTAAAAGGTCGTGCTGGTCGCCAAGGTGACCCAGGTAGCTCTCAATTCTTCCTTTCTTTAGAAGATGAAATGCTAAAACGTTTCGCACAAGAAGAAGTCGAGAAATTAATGAAATCACTGAAAACAGATGAAACAGGACTTATTCTAACTTCTAAAGTCCATGATTTTGTAAACCGTACACAATTAATTTGTGAAGGTAGCCATTTCTCCATGCGTGAGTACAATTTAAAGTTAGACGATGTAATAAATGACCAACGTAACGTTATTTATAAATTACGTAATAACTTATTACAAGAAGATACAAATATGATTGAAATTATTATTCCAATGATTGATCATGCTGTAGAAGCCATTTCTAAGCAATATCTTGTAGAAGGTATGCTTCCAGAAGAATGGGATTTTGCTAGTTTAACAGCAAGTCTAAACGAAATTTTATCAGTAGAAAATATGCCATCATTATCAGCAAATAATGTACATTCACCGGAAGATTTACAATCCGTTTTGAAAGAAACATTATCTCTTTATAAAGAGCGCGTAAATGAGCTAGATAGCCATACTGATTTACAACAGTCGCTACGATATGTTGCCCTTCATTTCCTAGATCAGAACTGGGTCAATCACTTAGATGCAATGACCCACTTAAAAGAAGGCATCGGACTAAGACAATATCAACAAGAAGACCCTACTCGTCTTTATCAAAAAGAAGCTTTAGATATCTTTTTATACACATATGGTAATTTCGAAAAAGAAATGTGCCGCTATGTTGCAAGACATTTAGGTGTTCCTGAAAACGTACAATAACGAGGTGAAAGATTATGTTATCATTCCTAAAAAAGCTAAGAAAAACGGAAAAGATACGACTGTCTCTAGTAATCAACTATTCGGACAAGAAAGCACACATACTGAAAATAAAACTGTAAAACCAACGCTTTACTTCCACCCTAGCTGGGGTGCAGTAGGACAAGAACAAAAATACATTTATCAATTTTTACATAAAGAACTACCACGTTTAGAAGAATATCAAATTTCTTTATCTGGAATTGAGATTGAAAAGCGTGATAACGGTTATGACGTAGCTGTATTTATTCGCAGCACTGTTCCGAAACCAATTTCTTTCGAAGAAGTTACATTAATTCTTCTAAATAAAGAGAAAAAATTATGCGCACGAAAAACATTCAACCTTTCTGCATTAGGAGATATTCCTGCAAATGTAAATATGCCGTTTATCTTTACATTTGAGCAAGAAACAATTACAGATGCTGAATTATCGCAAACGGATTGGGAATTAGCGTTCGAACTTGAAAGTAAGCATGTATTAGATTTAGATCCATCTTGGGAAGCTCAGTTACCTGAAGCAAGCAAAGAAGCTTTACGTAATTTCGTAGACAATTTAACACCTCCAAATGATGGTGAAATTAACTTCCTAGGTCTGCAAGCTGCACGAAAAGAAAACGGCGATTTACATACAACGCTTCTTATTCGTAACGGTTGTAAAGACAACATTCAACTAGAGCAACTTCCTCTTCATATTGAAGATGCCACAGGTGCAGTTGTTGTTAAAGGCGCTTTCACATTACCGAACCTTGAAATTAAAGCGCACTACAAAACCGTGGTCATTTGTCTTCCCTGCTTCATCTATATTAAAAGAAGATATGGACCTATCTTCTTGGAAGGCACTTGTACCACAGGACTAATCATAGAGAAGCTCGCCTCTCTTACTTTTTTTCATACAAAAAGCCTGCTCAAAAAGATGGTCATCACACCTCTTTGGACAGGCTTTTTCTTTATGTAAAATTTATTTCGTTACGAATAAACGTTCAATATGATATTCAGCTTCTAATTTGCACATTTCATCTGCATGCTTTACTTTATTTCTTTTTAATTGCTCCACTTGTTCTTCGCTCGGTTTTTCATTAATAAGCTCGTTAATTTTTTCATTTACTTTCATTGCTAACGCTTGATGGAAATCTGGATGTCCTTTCAACTCGTCATCTACTTTATTGATCCAAGTTGATTTTGTGTATAAATACTGTTTCCACTGTTCAACAAATTGTTGCATATCAAACTTTTCTTCGTTCCATTCAATTTCTTTCATATACTTCTCAAAAGAAACAACAATTGAGCGTGTAATCCCAATCTTCACTCCGTGTGGTAACTGTTTGTACATCAATTATTCCCTCCAGCTTAAAGCTCTTCCTTCTGACAAAAAAGGAATCTCAAAATTCATATACATTACTATAATATCACATACCTAATCTAGAATGTTACTATACTGCTAAGAGGAATAAATGTCAACAGACACATAACATCTTGATATACAGATGTTACAAACAACAAAAACACCCTTATATAAGGGTGTTTCTTCATATAGTTTCCGTTTTTACAAATAGTAATTTATCTTTCTGCTCATTACTCGCCATCACTACTAACGTCTTTTTAATATGAGCAGGTACTTGCTCTAGCGTTACACTCAATCCTGATTTATCCGACTGCTCAATGAAATTCAATAACGCCATAGCTCCTGATACATCCATATAGCGTGCATCTTTCATACGTAAAACAACCGGAGATTTTACGTCTTGTAAAGCATAAAAAACACGATCCACTGTTAAAAACGAAAGTGGGCCTTTAATTTTATATGTCGCTTCTTTTTCTTTTACAATAGAAGATTTACGTTCTTTACATTTCACCATGTATATAATGAAGGAAAGAAGAATTCCGAAGCCAACAGCGATCATTAAATCAAACTTCACTGTGACAATCATCGTTACGAGCATAACAACGACATCACCCTTTGGCGCTACATG
Organism: Bacillus sp. FSL W8-0519; assembly: GCF_038005585.1. Classification (NCBI taxonomy): domain Bacteria; kingdom Bacillati; phylum Bacillota; class Bacilli; order Caryophanales; family Bacillaceae; genus Bacillus; species Bacillus sp. FSL W8-0519. Next base: position 953,046 of record NZ_JBBOTL010000001.1, on the reverse strand, counting down.
CATTTTCTTCATGCTTTCCCAATCAAACATGCCAATACCAGTTAAAATTAAAATACCTGATAATACAGCAAGCGGAATGTATTGCACGACTGATCCAAGTCCCATAATGAAAATAAATAATATAACACTATGCATACTTGCTGAAAGCGCCGTTTTACCGCCACTTCTTATATTAACGATAGATCGTACAGTCGCACCTGCCCCTGCTAATCCGCCAAACAATCCGCTCATCATATTACCGATACCTTGTCCGACAAGTTCTTTATTACTTTTATGACGTGTCCCCGTCACGTTATCCATTACGACCGATGTTAACAACGAGTCAATCGATCCTAATAAAGCAATACTAAGCGCCGGTAAAACAAGTTCTGCTACGCCTGTTCCACTTAAAGATGGAATATGAAGCGTTGGCATCGCTTCTGGAATCGTCCCAATCTTTTCAATCACCATATTTAATGACAAATTTCCGATAACCGGTAACCTCACTGTAAGCCCTTCTAACGCAGAAGAAAATAAAGGAAGCATAGCTGTCACACCTACTAATGCGACTAAACTAGATGGGATTGCCTTAATCCACTTTCCGGAAACAATCATGACAATAATCGTTAATACGACGAGTAGAAAACTATTTTGCACATGTTTCATTTCACCTAAAATAATAATTAATGCGATACCGTTCATAAATCCTGAAACGACAGGATACGGAATGTAACGAACGTACGAGCCAAGCTTACATACACCGAATAAAATTTGAAATAGTCCCGCCATCATAAATGCTATAAAACTCGCCTCTAATCCGTGCGTCGCAATAACCCCTGTTGCGATAACCGTAATTGGTCCAGTTGGCCCTGTAACCTGCCCAGGTGTACCACCAAATAACGCCGCAAATAAACCTGCAAAAATTGCACCATACAATCCGACTAGTGCTCCCTCAGATGTTCCCGTTGCAGCAATACCAAATGCAATGGCAAGTGGCAACGCAACAATTGCAACAGTAAAACCCGCTAAACATTCCTTTGCTATTTTTTGAAACATATAATAACCACCTTCACATTAAGTCCACGTTCCATTGTACACCTAAAAAGATACATTCGTTAGTCCACTTTTTACAGTATCGTGACGTAAACGCATTCAATTATAAGTACCTATCGCATCTTTGGAAACCATTATAACTATGCTATAATGGATAAATTAAATCTTTTATTATATATTTGGAGGCACTATGCTAACTTTTGAAGAAAAATTATCAATTATTGAATCTTTCCCAGAATTAGAAAGAAAAAACGTATCATTAAAACGCGTGAACTTTCACTTGAAGAAAGTCGTTTAGATAAAAAGAACGTTGTTTACCACTTACATCCAAATGGAAACGGCTTTGTATATGCAAGTGGCATTAAAGGTTACAAAACGGATGATAAAGGTATGGTTAACATCCGCGAATTTTCAGCAGATGAGTTACGTTCAGTAATTGAGCAATCAATTGAATTACTTTCACAAGAAGAAGTAGTAATTCCTGCAGAACCTGCGAAAGAAGAAGAATGGCAGAACGAAGACGGTCATATCCTTACTCTTATCTCAGAGGACGATATGTGGAACGTGTACGCTGGTGTAAATTTAGACGGTACATTTAACTCTTATCCAGAAGCTGCGGAATACCTTGATGAAGAAGGGTTTTCACGTAAATAATATAAAAAGCGGAGACTTATCGTCTCCGCTTTTTTCTATCCATCTGTTTCCGAACTAAAAACATAAGTACCTTATTTATACTCTGACGTTCATTATTTTTTTGAGCGTCTAAACACCCTCGCTCCTAAAATTAATGCGAGCATACCTGCAAGGATAGAAGTAGATTCAGTTGCTGTTCCACCTGTTTGAGGAAGTAATTTTGATTGCTTATCACTTTCTTTACTAGATGGTACTTCTAATTCACCTTGAGCATCAGATTTGTTTGAAACTTCTTGTTGCTCTTTTACTTCTCGTTTTTCTAGTACATTCAGATCTTCTGCCGTTTCTTCTTTATTTTTTCTTCCTCTAGATTCTCCCAAGTTTCCGGTTTTTCTGTTACCTCTGGCTTCTCTAACACATTTGGCTCTTCTGTCACATTTGGTTCTTCCGGTTTTATTAAATCTTCTATTTCTTCTGTTGTTTCTTCTGTTGTTCCTTCTTTATTTTCTTCTTCCTCTAGGTTTACCCAGATTTCCGGCTTTTCTTTTACCTCTGGCTTCTCTAGCACATTCGGCTCTTCTTTCACCTTTGGCTCTTCCGGTTTTAATAAGCCTTCTAGTTCTTCTGTTATTTCTTCCGTTGTTCCTTCTTTATTTTCTACTTCCTCTAGGTTTACCCAGATCTCCGGCTTCTCTTTTACCTCTGGCTTCTCTAGCACATTCGGCTCTTCCGTTACCTTTGGTTCTTCCGGTTTTTCTAAGTCTTCTAGTTCTTCTGTTGTTTCTTCTTTATTTTCTTTCAATCGGTTTTACCCAGATCTCGGCTTTTCTTTTTTGGTTTTTCTAGCACATTCGGCTCTTCCGTTACCTTTGGCTCTTCCGGTTTTTCTAACTCTTCTAGTTCTTCTGTTGTTTCTTCTTTATTTTCTTCTTCTGGTTTTGGTTTTTCTTTTACCTCTGGTTTTTCTAGCACATTCGGCTCTTCCGTTACCTTTGGCTCTTCCGGTTTTTCTAACTCTTCTAGTTCTTCTGTTGTTTCTTCTTTATTTTCTTCTTCAATCGGTTTTACCCAGATCTCCGGCTTCTCTTTTACCTCTGGTTTTTCTAGCACATTCGGCTCTTCCGTTACCTTTGTTGCTCTTCCGGTTTTTCTAACTCTTCTAGTTCTTCTGTTGTTTCTTCTTTATTTTCTTCTTCAATCGGTTTTACCCAGATCTCCGGCTTCTCTTTTACCTCTGGTTTTTCTAGCACATTCGGCTCTTCCGTTACCTTTGGCTCTTCCGGTTTTTCTAACTCTTCTAGTTCTTCTGTTGTTTCTTCTTTTCTTCTTCAATCGGTTTTTCTCCGGCTTTTCTTTTACCTCTGGCTTCTCTAGCACATTTGGCTCTTTACCTTTGGTTCTTCCAGTTTTTCTAAGTCTTCTAGTTGTTTCTTCTTCAACTTCTTCTTCCACTCGGTTTTACCCAGATTTCCGGTTTTACCCAAATTTTCTTTCTGTTACCTCTGGCTTCTCTAGCACATTTGGCTCTTCTGTTCTTCCGGTTTTTCCAACTCTTTCAGATCTTCTGTTGTTTCTTCTTCAACTTCTTCTTTGGTTTTCAAATTTCCGGTTTTTCTGTTTTTCTAGCAATTCGGCTCTTCGTTAGCTCTTCCGGTTTTTCTGTCTTTAGTTTCTGTTGTTTCTTCTTTATTTTCTTCTTCAATCGGTTTCACCCAGATTTCCGGCTTTTCTTTTACCTCTGGTTTTTCTAGCACATTCGGCTCTTCCGTTACCTTTGGTTCTTCCGGTTTTTCTAAGTCTTCTAGTTCTTCTGTTGTTTCTTCTTTATTTTCTTCTTCCTCTGGTTTCACCCAGATCTCCGGCTTTTCTTTTACCTCTGGTTTTTCTAATACATTCGGCTCTTCCGTTACCTTTGGCTCTTCCGGTTTTTCCAACTCTTTCAGATCTTCTGTTGTTTCTTCTTCAACTTCTTCTTCCACTGGTTTTACCCAGATCTCCGGCTTTTCTTTTACCTCTGGCTTCTCTAGCACATTCGGCTCTTCCGTTACCTTTGGCTCTTCCGGTTTTTCTAAGTCTTCTAGTTCCTCTGTTGTTTCTTCTTTATTTTCTTCTTCAATCGGTTTCACCCAGATTTCCGGCTTTTCTTTTACCTCTGGTTTTTCTAGCACATTCGGCTCTTCCGTTACCTTTGGTTCTTCCGGTTTTTCTAAGTCTTCTAGTTCTTCTGTTGTTTCTTCTTCAACTTCTTCTTCCACTGGTTTCACCCAGATTTCCGGTCTTTCTGTTACCTCTGGCTTCTCTAGCACATTTGGCTCTTCCGTTACCTTTGGCTCTTCCGGTTTTTCTAAGTCTTCTAGTTCTTCTGTTGTTTCTTCTTCAACTTCTTCTTCCTCTGGTTTTACCCAGATTTCCGGTCTTTCTGTTACCTCTGGCTTCTCTAGCACATTTGGCTCTTCTGTCACCTTTGGCTCTTCCGGTTTTTCTAACTCTTTCAGATCTTCTGTTGTTTCTTCTTTATTTTGCTCTTCTACTTCTATTGCTTCCTGTATCTTTATATTTGTAATATCATATCCGTTCACTTTCGACTGATATCCTGATACTGGTTGTTCTTTCACTTCATACTTATAAGCTTTTCCCTCATTATCAAATGCTCGTAACTTTCCAAACTCATAGTTCCAGCCATTGGCAGCAGTAACTTCTTTCGTTGCAATAACTTTACCATCTTGCAGTAAGTCCACTTTAATTGTTTCCGGGCGATCATTCACTTTGTCGCCTTCCCACTTTTTCGTTCCTATAACAGATGTAGTTTTTAACTTATTTGGGATCATAAGTTTTATTCCGTTTACATCATCCTTCTTAATTGTGAAAGGAATTTTTGCTTTCGGATCAAACTCTACGTACTTCGGGGCATTAATTTCTTGCACATAGTAATTACCAGGAGTAAGATTTGAGGCTTCCACTATTCCTTCTTTATTTGTTGTATAAGAATCACCAATTTTCTGTCCTGACTCTGTATACAATTCAAAAGAAACACCTGGGATAACTTTCCCTTCGTTTCCTTCAATATGCTTAACAATTTGCAGCGTTCCTTTTGCAGGTAAATCGCCTTCAGCTTCGCCGCCAAATGATATATTTTCAACCTTTGCGCTATTAGATTCAGAAGTAGGCTTTTCATTTAAAATTTGATAATCAAGTTTATAGTCATTTTGTAGAAACTTTAACTTCTTCCCACTTTCAGTTATCGTAGATTTGTAAGCAACGGTAAATGAAGTAGCATTCCCCATATGTTTATAAATGACAACTTCAAACGAGTTATCACCCGTAAAATTTATATATCCATAGCCTCGCTGTTGAAATTGCTCAAGAGACAAATATTCTTTATTATTAATAGTTACAGTAAAACTATCTTTTTTAAGTAATTGCCCCTCTTGTAAAGTATCTTTCAAAACGATGTTGTTGTGTAAATATTGTTTCTTTAAATTAAAATTTAAAAACCAACGTACTTCATCACTGTTGTTTGGTTGAATATCACCAACTTTATAGAAAAAGATTCCCGGTTCGTTACCTTCACTTTTCGGATGAGTAATGCTAACCGATTGTTTTTCTAAATCTGTCCCTAAGTTTGTTTGTATATCTTTCGTTTTTCCTGCCTCTACATTCATAGCTTGGACAGTGAAATTGAAACTCCCGCGAATATTTTCGCGTTCCTCTACCGTCTCATTAAATGTACAAACTACACTATTTGCATTAATCTGGCACGTACCGAAAACACGTCCTGACTCATCCTTTAATGTAATCGTACCACTAAATCCTATTAATTCTGGCGGTAGCGCTAACGTTAATGTATCCCCTGCCTTCATCTCTTTGCCGGGTTTTTCGCTAAAGTTTACATGTATGCTAGTCTTTTCCCCATAAGTTAATTTTGTTTTTTCGATTGTAAAACTATCGACTATTCCCGATGTTCTTAATTCTTGAGCATGTCCTATAATAGGTGTGAAAACCTGTCCTATTATAACGGTGAAAATAAAACAAATTACAGAAATTCTCTTTAAATATGTACTCATAACGCCTCCAATATTAATCATTAAATTTTTAATCGTGAGATCGATTCCACTCAAAATACCCCTTAAAAATAAGGGGGATACGAATTAAAGATTATTTGTAGCATCAAACCATCGTTAGTGATACGACATAAAATAGCAAACAATACAATTCATTAACTATATTATTCATTTCTACTTTTTTTGGGCAGCCAACAATAAATACTATTCCTAATAAAAATACATTACAAGACTGTTTATTTACATATTAATTTGTTATTATATTCATAATACCAAAATATACTTAATGACCATTTCAGTCTTATGGTCATCTGATGATTGGCTATCTTTATCTTTCAGCGATGATTCTTCTCTCATAACTTTATTCTACTCTTACTGAAATTATTATCTCAAAATCTATAAAATCCACATGAATAAATCAAAAAAACCTTATCTAAAGCGACATATATACATTCGTAAGCAAAATAAAACGCTACGAAAAATATTTTTATATAATAATAAGAGAACGTTTAAATAAAAGATACATACTACTTTTTTAATCATTTAAAAAAATAAAGCTATCTTTTCTTATTAAAAAAGATAGCTTTATCTGTATAGACAACCGTTCTACCGCTTACTTTTTCGCGCCTTTCAACGACTCTCTCAGCACAAATTTTTGTAATTTCCCACTTGCATTACGAGGAAGTTCATCCACAAATAAATAATGACGTGGACGTTTATAATCTGCTAATTCATCACTTTCTTTACAATACGTTTCTAAATCAGCCTCTGTAATTGTTTCATCTTTCTTCACAACAACTGCCACAACACGTTCTCCCCATAATTCATCCGGCTCACCAAGCACCGCAACATCTAATATACCAGGATGACTATGGAGAAAATCTTCAATTTCACGTGGATAAATATTAACGCCGCCACTAATCACCATATCATCCACGCGATCTGCGACGAATAAATAGCCGTCTTTATCGAAGTAACCTAAATCACCAGAGTGATACCACCCTTTATACATCGATTTTACATTTGCCTCTTCTCGGTTATGATAACCAGCCATCATAGTTGGACCGCGCAAAATAATCTCTCCTACTTCATAAGGAGGCAATACATCATCTGGTTCTGCCGGTGCATCTTCGTTTGGTTTTACAATTCGAATTTCATGACTAAAGCATGGCGTGCCTGCTGAACCTGCTTTCGTAATTTGATCTTCTTCTACGAGAAACGCAACAACTGGTCCCATTTCTGTCATTCCGTATATTTGAACAAGATCAATATAAAGACGTTCTTTACATTCCTTCACTAATGCTGGCGCCATTGCAGCCCCGCCGTATATACCGATCTTCATTGACGTTAAATCATACTGCGTTAAATCTTTTTGCAACAGCATATTCCACATCGTCGGTGCTGCAAAGAATGTCGTAATCTTCTCTTCTTGAATTGTATGTAATACTGTTTCCGTATCAAAATGATGTAAAATAACATTCTTTCCGCCAACTTGAATACGCGGGATAATTCCAGCATTCAGCTCACCGCAATGATATAAAGGTGCAACGACAAGTCCGACACTATCTCGATTATATTTTAGGAAATACGTACAAATCATACTATGCTCAGCCATTTCACGATGGCGATGTAATACACCTTTCGGATGACCAGTCGTACCGCTCGTATACAGCATCGAACAATAATCCATTTCATTAATTTCGATATCTATTTTCTTAGAAGATGCTGCGTTCACTTTTTCATGGTAAGAACTTGCATAAGAAGGTGTATCGTCTTCTACATACCAAAAAGACGAATTCGGAAAATCTCGTTCAATGATAGCGACAGTTGGCTCAACTGCTTTTTCAAAAACAACGACTTTCGAGGATGCATCCTGAAGAATATAAGATACTTCTTTTGCTTTTAAGCGGAAATTAATTGGGTTAAAGATCGCTCCAATTTTTGCACAGGCTAAGTAAACGTTTACAAATTCACGGCAATTATATAAGTAAACAGATACCGTATCGCCCTTTCTTACCCCTTCTTCTAATAGAGCATGCGCCGTTTTATTTATTTGCTCATTCCACTGTTTATACGTCCAGCGAATATTTTTTTCTGGTTCCACTAACGCCTCTTTATTCGGATACTTACCAACAGATAAATCAAATATTCTCCCTATCGTCATGTACATGCCAACAATTTCCCCCTTTTCTCTTTCATAAATCTATCATTTCGTCCATAAGTAGACATTGTCCTTTAATGATTTGACTAATTTTTCTGATTATTATCGACATAGTTTTACAAACAGTTCCGCTTTTGGGGGTAAGTGAAATTATATCGGCGATTTTCCGGATATATCGGCGCAACTTGAATTATATCGGCGTTTTTCCAGATATATCGACTTACCGACAAAAACTGACAAGATAAAAAAGGAGCTGTCCCGACTCGGAACAGCTCCTTTCTTCTTATGCAAATAGCTCTTCTAAAATTTTCAGTTTATCTTCTGTATATTTTACGAAGCCATCGTTATATGATTTTGGATCTTTCGGATTCGCAAAGTGCGTAATTGCACCTGTCTTCGGGTGAACAAATTTACTTGATGCCCCGCAGCCAAGTCCGATAATTGATTGTACTTCTTCCATAATGACAATGTTGTAAATACTTTCTTGCGTCGGCATTGCATAACCAACGTTCTCTAAGTTACCTAAAATATTCTTTTGACGGTATAGGTAATATGGTACGTAATTATGCTTTTGCGTCCACTCTTCTGCTTCGTGCATCATCGCTGTAATTTCTTCGCGACCTGCTACTTTATATTTACGTTTGTTTTGCGTCATTTCGGAAGCACGTTTAAATGATAACGTATGAACTGTTAATGATTCTGGCATTAACTTTTCTGTTTCATCTAGCGTATGCTTGAAAATATCTAACCCTTCACCAGGAAGACCAATAATTAAATCCATATTAATATTATTCATTCCCATTTCACGAGCTAAATGATACTTCTCAATTGTTTCTTCTACAGTATGATGACGTCCAATTGCTTTTAATGTTTCTTGATGGTATGACTGCGGATTAATACTAATACGGTCAATGTTCCATTTATTTAACACTTCTAGCTTCGCTGGCGTAATTGTATCTGGGCGACCTGCCTCAACTGTTACTTCACGCACATTTTTCACATCTGGGAACGCTTCATACATTTCTTCATACAGCATATCCATCTCTTCTGCTGTAATACTTGTCGGTGTACCGCCGCCGTAATAAATCGTCGTAACTTTTACACCTTTTTCTTTTAAAAACTTACCAATTTCACGAACTTCATAATGTAAACCACCTAAGAATGAATCAACAGAGCCTTGACGTCCGTTAATTGCATACGCCGGGAATGTACAATATGCACATTTTGTTGGGCAGAATGGGATACCGATATAAATACTTACTTCCTCTTTCAAACGATATAAATCCGGAACTACCGCTAATTGGCAATCAACGATACGTTGAAGGAGTTCAATTTTCTCTTCATGAATTAAATAACTTTCACGAAGTTCTTGGTGTGCTTCTTCTTTTGACATACCGTTTTGAAGCATTTTATGAAGAAGTTTCGTTGGACGAACTCCAGTTAAAATACCCCAGCTTTGTTCAATACCAGTTAACTGCTGAAGAACAGAAAGATATACATAAGAAACAACGTGCTTCACTTGCTTCATACGCTCTTTTTCATCTGTAAAAGCAGATAAATCTTTTGCGAATGTTTCTTCATACACATTTCCAGTCGCAACATCTGTTAAACGAGCTGATGCTTTCACATTCTCTTCAATGTGTATATCAACGATAAGATTTGCTTCCTCTTGTTCAAATCCAATCGTACTATCTTCAAAAAATAAGCCGCCAATATTTTGTAGCGGACGTAAAAAACGATCATCTTGTAACGTTTTAATTGAAATTAACAACATTATCACCTTTTCATTTGCAAACTCTCTTTAGTTTACTTGAAGGGCGTTTGCAGGTCAATACAGAAGGTTTTACCTTATTTTCATATCCTATTTAAAACAAACTGAATATTGATTTTTCATGAACTTTCCCTAGTTGTATAGACATTAGAATATACTCTTGTTACAATCTAGAACGTATTAGTACTTGCTACTAATTTAAATACATATAAAGGAGGACTCTTAACACGCACGAAAGACTATCACGTGTTAAAACAACTATGAAAAAAAAGTTTTACAACATTTTAGCATTATCTTTGGCATTACAAACATTTGTAGCGCCTACCCATTCATTCGCAGAAAGTATAGAAAAAACTGCGGAATTGTCTATGGATGAACAAGCTTTAAAAAGCATTGAAGAACATGCAAAACAGCATAGACATGACGAAGAAAACGACCTTGAAATCTCGAGTGAATATCTTCTCCACTTATCAACAAAACTTCCACTATACAATTCAAATGACTTAAAAACGAAAACAAATATTGAAATTGCTGAACCAGTAGTAAAAGCAACGAAGAAAAAAGGGAATGCATATTACATACAAACTACGTTTGGTGCTGGCTGGGTTAATAAGGAAAGTAATAGTTTAGAAGTACAAGAGATTCATAAACTCTCGAATCAAAAACTAATCGTAACAGAAGAAGCATCAGTATATTCCTTCCCTTTCCAATCGTTTAAAGAAGAAACGAAATTACAGCCACAAACAGTAACTCCTACTGAACAAGCTGGGAATTGGTTTAACATTCAAATGAACGGAACTGAGAAATGGATTTATGCTCCTTCAGCTACATTCGACGGTACGAAAGCATCATTATTTGAAAAAACAGGTGCTATCGAAAAGAGAAGCGCAACTTTCTTCAAAACACCATCTAATTTACCTACAAATAACGTTTATGGTGTTACATTTAAAGAAATGATTGTTCCAAAAGGAAATGAAAATATTCGCCCTGGCTACGCAATGGAACCGAAATACATTACAATTCATGAAACTGCTAATACAAGTAAAGGTGCGAACGCTTTAAATCATGCGAAGTACTTAGATAATCAAGCTCGCGGAAATACTGATCGTTCAGCGTCTTGGCATTTTACAGTAGATGACAAAGAAATTTATCAACATCTTCCGCTAAATGAAGTTGGGTGGCATGCTGGAGATAAAACTGGAAACTATGAATCTATCGGAATTGAAATTGCTGTGAATAGTGATGGAAATTATACGAAAGCGGTAGAAAATGCGCGCAAGTTAGCTGCTTTCTTAATGAATGAATTAAACATATCTCTAGATCACGTTCAAAAGCATCAATTTTGGAGCGGAAAAAACTGCCCTGCATTTATGATTCAGCGCGGACAATGGGATGCTTTCTTAAAGGGCACGAACGCTTACTATAACGAACATCGTAAAGATGTTATGCCGCCGCCAGAAGTCCCTCATGAAAAAGACGACATTTCAGGTGGTTGGTATGAGCAAGACATTCGTCAATTAGCTGCTAGAAAAATCATGTTCGGTGACGGCAATGGTTCTTACTGGCCAAACCGCCTCGTGACACGAGCTGAGTTTGCAAATTTAATGTCGAGAGCTTTAAAATTACCTGCTGGAAACGCTAAATTTACAGACTTAAACGAAGCACACCCATCTTTAATAGATGGAATTAACCGCGCCGCTAGCGCAGGGATCATTAATGGTCGTGGGAATAATAAATTTGATCCCAATGCTACAATAACACGTGATGAAGCTGTTATTATGATTGACCGTGCATTAGAATATAACTGGATTTATAGAAAAGAAGTGAAATTACCATTCACTGACCAACACTTAGCATACGATAAAAAAGCATTACAAAATGTTTACGCATACGGAATTGTAAAAGGTAACGAACGAAATGAATTCGTACCAAAAGGCACAGCAACACGCGCTGAAGCAGCCGCATTTTTAAATCGAATGCTTAAAGTTATTGAAGCTTAAACAAAGAAAAACGTAGCCAAAAGCTACGTTTTTCCTTTATCGTTTCGGTGTATTTTTATGATTCTTCAAAAACGGAAGCGGGAATTGCTTGCGGAAATGCTCTTTAATCATATACTCTACGCCGTTCTCACTATTTGAACGTGTAATCCAGTCGGCCGCTTGTTTTACCTCTACAGGCGCGTTCCCCATCGCTACTCCGAGACCCACATTTTCAATAACCTCTAAATCTTCCATGCTATCTCCAATGGCAACCATTTCGTTTAGCGAAATATTTAAATGCTCTCCAAGCAATTGTAATCCACGTAATTTTGATACATTTTGTGGCAAAATTTCTATTCGTTTTGAATCACATTCAATATACTCTATATCTTGAAACGCTTTTCTTAATGTATTCAGTCCTCTTTCTTTTTCACCTTTCGTTTGGAAAAGAACATCAATTTTTGGCGCCGCGACTGGATGATCACGAAGCGCATCACCTAACGAATCTACAAATTGAACTGGATAAAATAACGGATCAGCACTCGATAGCACAGTACGCGCAATTAAGTTTGGTGTATTTCTCTCACGATTTCCGATTGAAAACCGTTCATGAGAAATGCGGACGTTACAGTCAAAATGCTCCAATACTTGCACAATGTTAAATGTCTTCTCTTCCGATAATCTTCTTTGAACGTACGGCTTATCTAAAGTTGCTGAAACGAAAGCACCGCCATGTGTCACTAATATAGAATCTAATTTTAACGCCTTTGCTACTTTATGAGCGGACTGAAAATTCCGGCTCGTAAATAATGTAACGTATACGTCTTTTCTTTTTACAAATTCAATTGTTTCACGTAATCCTTTTGCAATTTTTCCGTTGTTGTATAGTAGTGTCCCATCTATGTTAAGAGCTAGTAAGCGATAAATCATGTCGCACTCCCCCTCTTCGCTGTTGTACTCTATCCATAATTTATGAAATAAATGTAGCAAATAGAACGAGTTAGAATTACTACTGAAAATTTGGTTTACTATATACATATACACTTAGTAAAGGAGATAGTACAATGCAAGCACCACCTTCCTTTTATGAAGGCGATACGTTAGAAGTCGCAAAAAAATTACTCGGACAGAAACTTGTTCATATTGTAGATGGAATAAAGCGAAGTGGAATCATTGTTGAAGTAGAAGCATACAAAGGTCCGGGTGATAAGGCCGCACATAGTTACGGCGGCAGACGGACGGATCGTACGGAAGTCATGTTTGGTGCGCCAGGACATGCTTACGTATATTTAATTTACGGTATGTACCATTGTTTTAACGTCATTACAGCACCAGTAGGCACCCCGCAAGGTGTTCTCATTCGAGCCCTTGAGCCAGTAGATGGAATCGAAGAAATAAAACTAGCACGATACAACAAAACCGAAATTACAAAGGCGCAGTATAAAAATTTAACGAACGGACCTGGCAAACTATGCCGTGCACTCGGAATTACTTTAGAAGAACGAGGCGTATCATTACAAAGTGACACATTGCATATTGAACTCGTCCCAGAAGAAGAACACATATCATCACAATATAAAATAACAGCAGGACCTCGTATTAATATCGACTATGCAGAAGAAGCTGTACATTATCCGTGGCGTTTTTATTATGAGGGGCATCCGTTTGTTTCAAAGAAATAAAGTGAAACTTTAATCAGTGGGGAGTGCCTTCATCCCCCACTGATTATTAGTTGAACCAATCGGACTTTTATGGGCAGTTGATCCCCCGCCTAACTTCTTTGCTTTCGCTGAATTTGGAGGTGGGGATCTTACTGCCCATTAAAGCGGGATAAACGATATCAACGATTCGACAAGGAATAACATTACAAATAAAAGAAGACTGTTCCAAAATGGAACAGTCTCTCCCTTTTTACTCCGCACCTTCCGCAGTCGCAATATTATCCTCTAAGTTTTCTCTAGATAATTCAGCCGCCATAAAATCAGCTGTTTCTGGAAGTGCTAAATGCATATGAGCTTTTTGACAAATTTGGATCGTACAGTTTTCAACCACATAATCGAAAACATGTCCGCCTCCGCTTCTTTCATCATCAATATAATGTAAGTGGAAACCAGCTACACCAATACCTTGCGCATAATCTGGCGTCCAAAATCCAGCAAGCGTACCTTCTGTATTTTCAAATGAGAAGATTGGTTGTGATTTCGTCACTTCAACGAGTGGTGTATACGGTTTTTCTTGTCTTGGAACCGTTCTCGTTCTTACTTCGCGGAACGTACCATCCATTCGAATACCATAAAATAGGTTTTTACTCGGCATTAATTCATGTAATAAAGCTTCCACTTCTTCACGATTCATCGGATGCTCCACTGTATAACTCATTTCTTTCTCAAAAAACGTTACAGTCGCAAACGGTGTTGTTTCTTCTGGCTCTACTTTTTCTGCTGAACCGTCTGAACGTAAATGATAAAATTCGTTATCAAACGCAATCATTTCACCATCTAACTGATCAAATGTGCCGATACCGAAATCACCACGTTTTTTCAAATCTTCAAAGCTAATCACACCATCATATATACCATCTAATAGCGCAAGCATTGTAGATGTTTGATATACTTCATTACTCGTTTTCGTTCTTTTTGCATCAATATCAATTAATTGCGCAACCGTCATCTCAAATCTGCCTCCATTAGTTTAATTGGTTTGGTAATAATTTTTCGCTTAATTTAATGTTGTCACGATAGTCAATTGGAATATCAATAATGACAGGACCATCTGCTGCTAATGCTTCTTTTAATACCCCTTCTAATTCATCAGGCGTGTTAACACGAAGACCTAACGCCCCGAAACTTTCCGCATATTTCACAAGATCAACATCCCCAAACTCTGTAGCTGATGTTCTGCCGTATTTCATCATTTGTTGGAATGCAACCATATCATATGTGCCGTCTCTCCAAACGAGATGGACGATTGGAGAATTTAAGCGTACCGCCGTTTCTAACTCCATCGCTGAGAATAAGAAACCACCGTCACCTGATACGGAAACTACTTTTTTACCTGGTTCTACTAAAGTAGCTGCGATTGCCCAAGGGAGTGCAACACCTAACGTTTGCATACCGTTACTAAATAATAATCTACGTGGTTCATAAGAACGGAAACATCTCGCCATCCAAATAGAATGGGAACCGATGTCACATGTAACAGTTGTATCGTCACTAATTAAAGAACGAAGTGTACGAATCACTTGAAGTGGATGCGTAACACCTTCTGAAGGACGATTTGGAACTTCTGCTTGTTCTGATAATTTCGCACGTAATCGTTCTAATACTGCTTCTGATTTCGTACTTAACACAAGTTTCGGTAATTTTTCTGCGATACTATTTACTGTTAAGGCAATATCACCAATTAATTCACGCTCTGGTTGGTAATCATGATCGATATCTGCTTGATGGTCATCAAGATGAATAATCGTTCTGTCCCCAAGTTTATTCCAGAATTTCGGATCATACTCAATTGGGTCATAACCGATAGAAATAACAAGGTCCGCTTCTTCTAGTAAAATATCACCTGGTTGGTTACGGAATAAGCCAACGCGGCCGAAGAAATGATCTTCTAATTCACGTGAAATCGCACCAGCTGCTTGATATGTTTCAACGACAGGAAGTTCTGTATCCGCAATTAATTCACGAACAGCTTTCGTCACTTCATTTGTGCTTGCTCTCATACCGAGTAAAATAACCGGCAATTTCGCTGCTTTTATTTTTTCTACTACGTATGTAATATCATGTGTGGGAGCGATTCCAAGCTGTGGCTTAGAAAGCGCACCGATAGACTCTACATTCGTTTCCGCAGTCATAACGTCTTGCGGAAGACTTACTAAAGTAGCGCCTGGATTTGTGGAAGTCGCACTTCGGAATGCATTTGATAATGCTTCTGGCACATTATCAGGATGCTCTACTTCTACGCTATATTTTGTGATTGGTTCGAATAGTGCAGCATTATCCATAGATTGGTGCGTACGTTTTAATCGATCTGTACGTGGAACTGCACCAGCTAAAGCAACAACGGGATCACTCTCCGCATTCGCAGTAACAAGACCTGTCGCTAAATTTGATGTCCCTGGTCCTGAAGTTACAAGACATACGCCCGGTTTTCCTGTTAATCTACCAATCGCAGCTGCCATAAATGCTGCATTTTGTTCATGACGACAAACAATTAACTCTGGTCCTCTTTCTTGCAGTACATCAAATACAGAGTCAATCTTCGCTCCTGGAATACCGAAAACATGTGTAACACCTTGTTTAATTAAACAATCAACAACAAGATCTGCTCCTTTTGTTTTTGTCTTCACGTCGTTTGCTTTTACACCTGTACTCAAACTAACCATTCCTTTGTTTCATAATTTGTGTAATAAAGATTTTAAACTTCACCTGGTTAATTAATGTGGTGAAGTATTATTTATCATTATATTACAAATGCATTATTTTTCCAACGATATGAATTTGACAGTTTTATGACACTCACTAAGGAATGCGCTTACAACCCTTTATTTATCTTAAAATAATATTTTTATATTTTCTCGAAAAAATCTAACAAACTTCCATCTCATCACGGTACCAAAATGTTTACAGTACCTTGCAAAGAACACTACTAAATGATATATTTGTAAATATTGGAACACCCATTAATTGGAATAACATTCATAGTTAGTATATCCCCCTCTCAAAAAAGAGCGGATTCTCAGCTATAATTCATTATTTTATAAAGGGAAGTGATTACAATGAACAAAAGTGAATTTTTAAGCCAACTTAGTTCCTCCCTACGGAATATACCTAATTCAGAAAAGGAGGATATCATCTCAGAGTACGAAACTCATTTTATTAGTGGTAAACAGGATGGAATATGCGAAGAAGAAATTTCTAAAAAACTAGGAAACCCTAAAGCTATTGCTAAAGAACTTAATGTTTCCTATGCAATAAGCAATGCTGACAAGAAACGAAGCTTCAAAAATATGATAACTGCACTATTTTCTGTTATGAGCTTAAGTGTTTTAAACTTTGCCTTTATCTTTATCGCCTTTTTCGTACTACTCTTTTTATTACCTTTTCTTCTAGCACTAATCATTGCCACTCCAGTATTAATTATTTCACCTATTTTATTAATAGGATTAGGATTCTTTAAAGGGTTTCATCAAATTAGTTATTCCGATGTTTATAATGTGTTCATCGCTTTTTGCGTCGGTTTACTCATATCCGTCGTATGTTATCAAATGGTCAAACATATATACGCACTTTTAGTAAAGTATTTGAAATGGAATATAGCTATTTTACAAAGACACTAATGAATAAAAAAGGAGATTAAAATGAAGAAATATACTTTATATTCACTCATGCTACTTACAGTTTTATTTCTATCAGCTTGTTCAAACAGTGCACAACCTAAGGAAGAAAACGATGTACAATCTATTAAAGATGTTACGGTTAAAATTCCGGAAACTATATTCACTTCCTCAAAAAAGAATGAAACGATTAACGAAGATGAAATGAAACGAAGTATAAAAACTTATTTAGATTATAGCGGAGAGTTATACGAAAACATCGTTCCACTTTCGTCAGTCATGTCTGACGAGAAGGTTACGGAATCCGACCGAGAGAAATTACAAAAACTAATAGATTTAGCTCAACAAAACGATGCGAATTTCCTTAATTTTATTAATAACAATACGATCCCTCATGATTATAAACAGCCTTCAAAGGAAATTCATGATTACATTTCAGCGTCTACGGCACTTTCAGTAGAATTAGGGCAAGAACTAGACAAACTCGCTGAAGATGGCAACTTGTTCAAAACCGATTTTTCTTTTACAAAGCGCTTTGAGAAAGTGAATGGAAGAGAGCAAAAAGAGATTGAAAAGTTTTTGAGGGAAAAGAACATTGAGACTGAGTATTTCAAAAAATAATTCAAGTTGTATTAAAACATAAAAAAAAGGACCTTCATAAAGAAGGTCCCTCCAGAATTAACAACAAATAACAACGGGCAATAAAAATCTCTATACCGACAACATATAGTATTTTTATAATTGGAGTAACTCACCCAAAAAGTTACCCTTTACTTTATTAACAATAATAAAGTTAACAAACGACAAATTATAATACAGTGAATTCTTTTGCCGTGTCTCAAAATAATCGACTGTATTATAAATTAATTCTATTTTTTATGTATAATCAAATACGACTATCCAACCTAATAAAAGGCAATATATTAAGCTGTCAGTTCTCGCGAGTTTTTTGTTTGCCTTTAATGTAACTATACTATAGTCTATTCTTTATATCACCGAACACTTTTCTCGTACAAGCGCATTTCTCCTTGCGTGACCACCGCAATTTATTGCATCGGACCTACTAACATCTACTTTAATGTCCTTTATATTCTCCGAAAACTTCAATTAATAAACTCTTTTATAACTAATCCCTAAATAATGAAAAGGAGCATCTATTAAAAGATGCTCCTTCTCACTATATATCATTTCACTCATTAGCTGGAACATCACTTAATGACCAAGTAAATGTTGTTTCATATGATGTCGCATACTTCGTTGTCTCACCAGGTATATCCAATTGAATACTTGATTCTTTTGTCTTATCATTTCCAAAACGATACACATATGTTACTTCTTCTTCTCCAGACTTTCCTACAAGAACATTTTGTGCTGCTCCTGACCCATCTGCTGTGACATCGAAAGAATCTCTAATAAGGGATAACCCTGGCATCTGTACACTCGAAATGATTTCTGCATTACGGAATGTAATTTTCGCTCCTGTCAATTCTCGACCTTGCTTATCTTTTAATGGACCATTTTGTCTTACTGATAACGTCCACGATGACATATTGGCACGATTATCCGTTATCTGTACATAATTCATTTTTGTAGAACCATCTTCTAACTTTTGTCCTTTTGCAAAATAACTTTCGTTCTTAGAAGAAATGAAGTGCTCTCCAAAGTTTAAAGAAGATGCAAAGTCTAAACTTAAAGGACCTTTCGTACCACCTACCGGCTTCTTATCTGGCTTTGTTTCATCTATTGGATCAACCGGTTGCTTCGGGTCTTCTGGATCAATTGGTTTTGTTGGTTCATCATATGGCTTAACTACTAAAGCTGCTTTATCTGCAATTGTAATGCTTATCTCATCACCTATTTTGACAGTTCCATCAGCTTCAATAATTGGCTTATTTCCTTTCACAATTGCTTCATTTATAAATGTTTTCCCAGCACCAGAACGTAACACTTCTGTCTCAAATATGAATGCATATTCTTCTACATGCTTCATATCACCAATTTGAGCTAGTAATTTATTTCCTTGCACAAGAACTGGAATGCTTGTCCCTTGCTCTTGTCCATTTATTAGTTTTACTACTTTTCCGCTGCCCTCTTTATACTGTAGATACTCTGGTAACGTATCTTCTATCATAACGTTCTTAAGAGAAGACGCTATTTCTTCTTGTTTCAACCGAACAGTATACTGAATCGTATCTCCAAACTTTACTTCCCCGCCGTTTACATCGATATGAGATTTTTCTCCACTTAACTTCGGTTCTTTCGATTGAATAATTACTGTTGCGGGATTACTCGGATCCGGTTCAAATTCTCCTCCTCCATTAGGAAGATCAACTTTCGCTTTCACCGTATTCACTACTGCTTTTTCTATTGCTTTCTCATTCAAGACAGCCTCAAATGTTATTGTAGCTTTTTGTTCATTCACTAACTGACCTAGTTGAAATATTAGCTGCCCTTCTTTTTCATCTATTGTATATTTCGCTTCTGGCATACTCATTTGAATCGATGCCTTATCTACTGTAATACCCTCTGGCAATTTATCAAATACATTTACATTGACACTATTAGCAATAGAACCTGGAATTGTATTTTCCACAGTTATCGTATATTTAACACGATCACCTATATGGTATGTATCGCCACCATCTACTTTTTCTACTGCCTTGTTTAGTTTAATAAATGGATTCAATGGTAAAACTGAAAAGTCAGCTTTACTCTCTCTCGTTACAACTTTATTATCCGGCTGCTCGTATGTTAACTTTGCTGTATTACTAACTGTTTTTTGCATCGCAGAAGGTAATACTTTTACAGGGATTTCTACGGTTACACTCTCATTTCCTTTAAGAGATGGAATCGTATAAGATAACTGCTTTCCTTCATGCTGAGTTGACATTTCCATATTATCTGGTTGTTTCGTTATCTTTATTTCTCCCGCTGGTTCAATCCCTTCTGGCAGAAGATCTTCAATCCGTACATTTTTTGCCTCTGAATGTATAGCATGATTTTCAACTTTAATGGTATAGTCCATAAAATGCCCTGGGAAAACCTTGTCTGCACCATCACGTGATTTTACTGACTTTTGAATCGACACATCTGCATCGGGATATTGTATTGTGGTCGATGCTATATTTGTCTTCTCCCATTCCGTATAAACATCTTCAGCTGTTTCAAAATACATGATAGATGCTTGATTTTTCACCTCACCAGCTTGCATAGCTTTTACTGGTATAGTAAATTCAATCACATCATCTATATCAAGCTCACCTTCATATTGCATTTGGCTATAATTATTTTGAGATGGAAATTTTAGATTAACGGTACTAGTCTCCTCCGTCTCCGCACTCGTTACTTTCGCAGTTGGTTTTCCGTTCGCGATTACTTCTTCTGGTAATACGTCTTTTAAACTAATTTTTTCTGCCGGGAACCCCCCGACATTTTTAGCTGTAATTGTATAGTTAAACGTATCACCCACTTTTACTTGTTTAGGTGCTTTTTTTTCAAAATCTAAACATGCCTCTGTTCCAAAGTGAACATTATCTATAAAGTTTCCTATACTACTATTCACTCGTGGAGTATAGAAGCCTAAATATATATCTCCACTATCCGGAAGTTCGTCTGCTGGAACTTTTACATTTCTCTCTTCCCACTTCCCAGTCGCTCTATATTCAGGAGATGTATAAATTGCGTTAATTACTTCTCCCTTCATACTAGAACCACTTCCACTCGTCTTAATTTGTGGGGTCCCTGCACCACTTACGATATGCATTGTTTCAGCTGGTGATGTTTGACGTTGTTTATGGTATACACTAATATGTATATCTTTTTTAGGATTTGGCACGGGAATCTTCGTATATAAAACGCCACCTACCGCTGCATTTAATTCAGCATATTGATTCCCCTCTTTTGCACCACTATATCCAAGTGATTTATGCTGAATTTCAATTAGTCTTCCAGATTGTGCGTCTGGATATCTTTTTTTCAAAGCATCCGGTACTTCATTGTTGTACTCAGCTTTCGTTAAGCTTCGAAATGGTATTGTGTCCCACCCAGGCACCTCTTCTGGTATAAAAAACACATCTCCTCTTTTCCACAATGGCTTTTCAAATCCACCATTAACAGTTCTCACAGGATGTCCACACATCTTCCCAGGTAAATCGTCATCCACTTGTTCAATCCTATCCTGTGCCATGGCAGTTGGAATTTGAATATTACTTACTGTAGATAGTAACAGTAACATAACAAAACAAATTTTCATGAGTTTCCTTAGCACATTATTACCTCCTATCTTGCTCTATTTATCTAGCATCCTCTTATTCATTTTTACATATACAATGAAAAATCTGAGCAAAGAACTATTTTCTCCATCCATTGCTCAGATTTTTTACATGTATTACATTTTTACTTTTGTTCTTCTTTTTTTGATTTACGGCTTCCAAGGAAATAGAAGAATATCGCTATTAAAATTAATAATATTCCTCCGAGCACATAGTACCATGTGTAATCCTTTTTAATAGATACATCTGATTTATTATATTTCTTTGCCGTATCGGCTTTAATAACAAAGTCTTTCGTCCAAGTCCATGTTTTCCCTTTTGACTCGGCCGTAATTGTAGCTCTATATTCTCCCGCCTCTAATGGCTGTCCTTCTAACTGAATTGGATAATTAAAATTAGAATTAGGTGCCATCTGCATTCCTTTTTTTTCAGAGTGATACAATACTTCAGATGATCCCTTACGTGAAATTTTTGCGTCTATCGATAGCTGATTCACTAACATTGGCTTTGTATTTTGAATATTAGCGTTAATGACATTTCGAGCATTCATTTGTCCCGGAGCTACATCGTTTAATGTTAAATGAGGTTCTACCTCATTATCATTTTCATTCAACACTAACCCAACAACATAAGAATAACGATTTTCTATGGATACGTTCTTTTTTTGTTGTGGCTTATTATCTTTCTTTTCTTTTTCTTGTAGTGAAATACCACCTAATAAAATACCATCGAATTCTTCCTCTGGCATTTTCACTTCCACTGGCAATTCAATTTGACCTTTTGCAGGTACTGTAATTTCATTAACAGTTTTAACTACATCTGTAATTGGTAGCTTTAATGTTTTATCATGTTCTTTCACTTCCATGCTATAATCCGCAATACCATTTACATTTGTTACTGCTACATTAACTTTCGGTTCGATTGTAACAGCCTGTTTTGTATCGTTCGTCAATACTATCTTCAATGTTTGTTGTTGACCCGGTTTAACTCTTAAGTCAAAATACGTTTTATTTTTATCACGTTGATTTTCTGGAATAATTGGCTTTACTGCAAAATTTAATTCTGCTGCTAAAGTCTTAGATTGATAGGCACTACCTAATCCAACCATAAATACAGTCAATAATAGAATCGATACTATTTTGTTCACATATTTCATTTCATTTAAACACCTTTCCAATTTAGAACGCAGGGCATAGAAGCAGAAACAATATTTTTTTATTTATTCATGTATTTGATAACTCTCACATTAATAGCGTTTATTCAGCAACATATATTTATTCTTGTTCAGATTGACCCACTTCATTTGCTGGTACATCTGATAAAGTCCATGTTAATGTCGTCTTATACTCACCTGCATATTTTGTTGTTGCACCAGGCACTTCTAATTTGATACTTTTAGCTTTCGTTGCATCATCACCAAATTTATATACGTACGTTCCAGCACCCTCGCCAGCTTTTGCCTCTACTACATTTTGTACAGCACCTGTTCCATCTGCTGTTAAATCAAATGAAGGCATTACTCCTGATGGAATAGCTGATTTTGAGACTGTATTTACAACACCGTTAGTAAACGTAATTTTCGCACCTGTCAGCTCATTACCTTTTGAATCTACAAATTGACCATTTTGTTTTACAGATAATTTCCAACCCGCTTCTGTTCCGCGGTTATCTGTTACTTGAACATAGTTAGGTTTCTCTTGTCCATCTTTAAATTTTTGCGCTGCCGCAAAATATGTTTCATCTTTCGTTGAGATTACGTTTTCCCCAAAATCAAGAGAAGATGCAAAATCAATACTCAATGGACCATTTGTCCCTGGTTCTGGTTTACCATCTGGATTGGTTGGATCAACTGGTTCAACTGTTGTATTCGGATCTGGATTTTCTGGATCAACTGGCCCTGTAATACTTTCATTCGCTTTAAATTTTACAATCGCATTTGAATCTAATGTTTTCGTTTCTTCCGCAAATACAGCTGCTCCTCCAAATGATAATGCTGATACTAATAATGCGGATGTCGCTGTTACTTTCATAAATTTCATGTTTATTCCTCCGTTATATACTATATTTATTAGTTATTTGCTGGCGTATCTGATAAAGTCCACGTTAATTTTGTAGTGTACGCAACTGCATCCTTCGCTGTCTTACCAGGAATCGTTAAAGTTACTGCTGTATTTTTCTTTACCGCTTGACCGTCAATCGTAACATCTTCAAGAGAGCCGAAGCGTCCTACCCAAGTCCCCGCTCCTGAACCGTTTTTTGCCTCCATTACTAAAGACTCATCTCCATTTGGGTTCAGTTCAACAGGCTGTGTAATTGGTTTCGTAATACCTTCTGCATTACTTTCTGCTTCAATAGTACTGATTTTAATTTGAGCACCTGTTAACTCTTTATTTTGTGTTGCTTCATTTTTCAATTGACCTTCTTGCTTTACTTTCAAAGTCCAGCCTGCGTTTGTACCTCGTTTATCAGAAACTTGTACATAGTTTGCAGTTGCTTTTGTACCGTTACTGTAAGTTTGTGGTTCTGCATAATACACTGCATCCGCACCAGTAATTTTATTTTTGCCAAAATCTAAAGATGATGCATAATCAATACTTAGCGGTCCTGCTGTTCCAACATTCGGCTTGCCCTCTGGGTTTGTTGGATCAATTGGCTCAACCGGATTATTTGGATCTGGATTTTCTGGATCGACAGGATTTGTTACATCCATATTAGGCGTAAATTCCACTACACCATTCGTTTTATATTCGGCTGCTGATACAGGCATCCCTAACTCCGTAACTCCTAGTACTGCAACACTAGCAAATGCTGCAATTCCTAATTTCATCTTGTTCATAATCTCTCTCCTTAAATCTTTATATTTTTATTAACCATGCTAAAGTAGCCATTCCATCTCTTTCGAGAATTACCTTTAACAAGTGAATAAACGATTGGATAAAAATACCTTCCTCATAAAGTAGAACTATAATTAGTGGGGGTTTACGGGCAGTTAATCTCCGAACTCACTTCTTTGCTCCAGCTCAATTATGAGGCGGACTTTTTACTGCCCATAAATAGCAGGATAAAATTTTCCATTTTGGAGACCAATCCCTATTGTAGCTATCCTTCTTGAACACCAAAACGAAAAAGAAGAGCGTCATCACGCAAAAAAACTTCGCGATGACGCAAAAATATAAAAAACGAGAGAGAGAAAAACAATGAAATCGTTTTTCTCTCTCTCGTTTTTACAACTAACTTCTTCTACCCTTGTAAATTCCTACCTTTGTAACTAACATTACTAATGCAATAGAAAGAATAAAAAAACCTATACTTTGGAATAAATTAGAGGTTTCCCCACCTGTTTTAGGTAGTATACCACTTTTAATATTCTTATTCGCATCTATGTTAGCATCATCCGGTTTATTTGGATTTGTAGTCGGAGAAACATCGCTATTAAAAAACGTAATTCCAGCTTCCGAACTTATACTTTCTGCTAAAATTTGTTCCGGAGAACTACATGCGATTAAAAGCGAAAGAATCGCTATTAAAGTGTAACTATATTTTTTAAACATTTTATCTCCTTCCTTTATATTCTAATATCAGAAATTACATGCTAACATCCTAATTTACTACTTATATCATATAATCCCATTTCTAGATTAACTATGAATTACTAATATCGAAACGAAAAGAACACGCATCACCACGCAATTCTATTTCGGTGTAATATTCAAGAAAAACGGTATCTTACAAAAAGCCCTTTCTATAAAAGTTAGAAAGGGCTTTTTACTTATCTATTTAAAATTTTAAATTTACAGATGGGATAAACCATAGTTCTTTCGCCTTTTGTACGGCTTCCATTCTTGATGAAACTTGTAACTTATGAAATATATCGGTCAATTTATATTCTACCGATCTTTGACTCAAGTTTAATATTTCTGCAAGCTCTCTATTTGTTTTTCCTTTACCAACTTCAACTAGAATCTTCTTCTCTTCATCATTTAAAGAAACTATATTTTTCATTTCGCCTTCTATATTTATATTAGATGCATGTTCTACTATCCTTAACTGCCTTACAAGTTGATAAGGGAGAACCACTTCTTTTTTCACAGCATGGCGGATTGCATTTATCACTTCTTTCTCGGAAGAAGTTTTACTTAATACACCAAGTACTCCGTTATCCATTAATAAATTATAATGTGCAAACACATCAAAACCTGTAAAAATAAGAATAGCTGCCTCTGGTTGCACACTAAGTATATATTTAGAAAGCTCTAAACCATTTATTTTCGGCATTTGTAAATCTATTAAATATACATCATACTGCTTATTTTGTATGACTTCTCTTATTTCCTCACTACCATGTAAAACATCAGCTTGTATATCATCATATCTTTCAATTAATGCTTTCGTTCCTAAGCCAACTGCAACATGATCATCTACAACAAGAACAGAAATCATTTTCTCATCCCTTCCACATTTAAAGATTGCATTACTTAATGCTTTTTCATACTGATTTTAATCTTCAATCCATTATTCGCCTTTGAATCTATTGAAATCTCTCCATCTAAACTATGAATTCTAGTTACAATTCCAGATAAACCTAAACTACTATAAGAATGATTTAATTCACCTACATCTAGTCCTATTCCTATCCCATCATCATCATAAGTTAATTTCAAATATCCATCTTGCTCATACAATCGAATTGTAACTTTAGACGCTTTCGAATGTTTTAATGCATTATTCAATAACTCCTGAATAATTCTATAAATTGCTTGTTCATATTCTACATTAGGTAAGATAATATTATCTTGAATTTCATAATAGAAGAAAAAAGTAGCTTTAAGATTTACTTGCTTAAATAAATCTAATAATGCTTTTTTCAAACCTAATTCATATAAAAATGGAGGACGTAAATTATTACATGTTTCACGAATAACATAAATATGATCTAAAACATCTTCATATACTTCGTTAATTATGATTTTCATATTAGCATCTGGAATATCTTTATGATATGCCTCTAATTTCCTAGATAAGCGTATTTGGTCTTGTAATACACCATCATGAATATCACTCGCCAAATTCGCTCGCTCTTTTTCAGATAAATTAAATAGTAACTTTGAAAGCCACATTGGAGGCTGTTTCGGTTCATTAATCGTTTGCAGTTGATTCACTAAATCTTCCACTTGATGTGAGCATTCTAATAATAAATCAGCATAACTACATAGTGTCTCTAACCAGCCAATTTCGTGAACATTCAAACCTCTCCTATTATTAGATTTACATAGCAATACAATCATTGTTTTTGCTGAAATGGACAAAACAAACAGAAAGTGATCTTCTAATTTTATAATTGAACCAACACTATATGTCTCTAACTGATATCCATTCAATTGCTTTAGCACATCTTCAGAAACAACTTCATCACCAATAATTCGGAAAGAACTATCCCCTTTACTCACTTCGATGCAGCATATTTCATCTATTCTTAATACATCAGTAATCTCTCTCTTTATGCTAACAATTAAGTTTGAAAACTTATATTCATTTTTTGCCTGATGTAAAAATCGATGCAAACTAAACTGATAGTTTTTCTGAGAATGATATAATTTTTTCCTTAATTTAAAATCCAAATAATCCTTTATAAAGAAAATAAGCATTAACGATATAAATACGATACAAGCAAATCGAATGACATCTAATATGTTATCACTCGTATTGTGAAAAATTATAATTCCTAATATAACGAGGAAACCAGTTAAACATATAGAGAGCAAAGCATAATACTGAACTCTACGAATGATAAAGTTAAAATCAAATATTTTCCCCTCAATAATCATATAGAAAATACAAATTGGGACCAATAAAAAAATATCGCTATCATCTCAACGCTTATTATTTCTTTTTCATCTATCAAATTAGGAATTAAAAATAAGAATATAAACGGCATCGCTGATATGATTGCACTCATAATAATAATCCTTATAAACTTAAAGTAATAACTTTTTTTACTTTTAAAATAAAATCTAAACATTACATATACTGTTAATAAAAATAAAAAAGAACTTAATACTATAATGTACTTTGTCGATAAATCATTATATTTTAAATAGATAAAAATAGTTAAACAAACTAAAATGAACGCTATCATATTTATATAGATTAATTTTGTTTTTGTTATAAACCTT
The DNA here is from genome assembly GCF_038005585.1 of Bacillus sp. FSL W8-0519. Taxonomy (NCBI): domain Bacteria; kingdom Bacillati; phylum Bacillota; class Bacilli; order Caryophanales; family Bacillaceae; genus Bacillus; species Bacillus sp. FSL W8-0519. Next base: position 925,630 of record NZ_JBBOTL010000001.1, on the reverse strand, counting down.
ACCTTTAATTTCCCCATAAATATATCCATAAATTTCATAAAAAAGACAACTGAGTATATTAAAGAAATGGCAACTACAATATATGCTATTAAATCTTTTCTTAGCCCCGCCATAATACTAATGTAACTGATCCCTAAACAATGAAGAAAATAGATTAAATCTTTCGTTCCTGCATTCAAATGCGGAGCACGTATTAAAATATATGTTGCTATAAAAAAGCAAGTTAGAAAAAACACAGTTGGTAAAAGAAGATGGTAAACCAATTGGTGATCATACGGAGTATAATCTACTTTATACTCCTCTATTGTTCCATTTTTCTTTACCGTAATATTATTTGTCCTCTCAGTAGCACAATATAATGCAATATTAGAGTCATCATTAGGTGGAATTCCATCTATTTTTTCAATAATATCCCCCACTTCTAGATTTTGTTCTGCTGCCCAGCTATTCTTTGCAACATTATTAATCACAAAATGATTTCCTTGTTCCTCTATCCCAATCCCTACTCTAGGATATAACATGATTTCGACTGCAAAATAACTAAATAAACTAAGCGATAGTAATGTCACAATCAATTGATATTTATACTTAAATACTCGAACCACTTTCGTACAAAACTCCTTTTTAGCTAAAGTACTAACTCAATTTTTATATCTTCTCATCATAAATTAATGAAAGTAAAATATGCGATTTAATAGTTAAAAGCGCAAAAAATATAGTTATTCTCTAATACAGAATAACTTTTACATTATCATCCACATTTGTTAGGTGGAATTCATCATTTATTTTATAAATTTCTACTTTATTAGTTGCAATGCTAATATTATTTATCCTAATTTTCAACTCATTTATAAGTAAAATTCCTACTACCTCAGAATTTTGATAAAAAAAATCACTTTCTATCATCACATGTACCGATTTTCTCAATGCTATTTCAGATTTAAAGTGATATAAATCGATAAAATGCCTCACAGTTCACCTTCCTCCTCTTTTTCTAATATGTAATTTTACAGAAAAACCTTAGTTAATACTAATGAAAGTTTATTCATATTTCACCGAAAATTAATTGCGCTTTACCGAAATAATTATTTTAAATACAGTTTCCCTTGTTCAAAGTGAAAAATTTAAATGTAAGCTCTTTTTTCTAAAACAAAAAAAGACACCCCTATACTAGGAGCGTCTTCTCTCATTACGCTTGTTGTTGCGCGCTATATAATTCTTCAAGTGGCTTCATGATAATTTTGTTAACGTCGCCGATTACAACATTTAAGCGTTGCTCAGTTTTCATTAACTTTGTAATTTTAGCATCTTGTTGAATGCGAACTACAACTTCTTGTGCTTGTTGGTTGTCTTCTTCAGTGATTTCTTGGCCTTGCATCATTTTTTGTTGTAGGCTAAGTTGCATTGTGCGGAACTCATCGAATAAGTTCTTTGAAGCTGCATCAGCTTGAACTGCTGCGTAGCTCTCTTTTAACGTTTTGAAGTCATCGTTTTCAGCGATTGCTTTTTGTAATTCATATGCTACATCATGAATGTTTTTTGTCATTTTATTTTTCCTCCTTTAGAAGGCTAGCGCTTATCATACGCACTGCCTTTTACGTGCATTTACATACGCACCTCTTCTTACCATATCAAACTATGCAAGAGATGTGAAGAAATTTCACTTTTATTTGTATGTACATATCTTATTATTTCAGAAACAACAGTAATAACCCTTGCACAATTCCAATCATACCGCCTAATAAGGCACCTAAATACGTAATCATTTTCAGTTCATTTTTTGTAATGGACAGCACTAAATCTTCTAGTCTCTCCGTGGAAAATGTGGACACTTCTTGCTGCACAATTTCAGCCAAGTGGAGATTATTTAGTATACTCGCTACGTTTTCTGCTCCCCACTTCAAGCCTTTCGTTACTGCACTTGGGACTACCTTTTCCATAATTGTTTCTCGAACTGGCTCACATACTTGCTGCACAGATTGATTTAAAAACTTGCTCACTGTTTCCTCCACTTTAACTGCAGACAATATGGAGCTTACAATCATTTCTTTTTCTACAAACGTTTCTAATTCTTTTACATCTCTTCCTTTTAACTTCTCCCACTCTTTTTGCAGTACTTCAGTTAAAAGCTGCTTTGTGCCATCTTGCCCTAAAAACTTAATAACCTCAGGCTGCACACGATCCACTACACTTACATTCCCTAAAAACATTCCGACTAAGTTAAGCAATGTCCCCCTAGAAGCAAAGAAATCATCAATCATTTTTGAAAGACGAGATTTCCCTTCTTCACTTTCAAAAAAATGAATTGCTCGCTTTAAAATAAACGCCGAGACATTTGGAATTGCATTCTCTATTTTTTCATGAACAGAATGAGGTAAAGCTTGTTCCCATGTATATGTATAGTACTCTTCTAAAAATGCCTGAATCTTTTCTGTAATCACCTGTTCGATTTTCTCAGTTGCTTCTTTTTCTACATGCGCTACGTCCCATTTTTCTAACATGTGTCGCAGTGACTGTTCATTCGTAATTACTTTATCCACTTCTACTTGTGCCCAGTGGATTAAACCTTTTTGAAACTCTTCATTTGTTAACTTCTTGCCGATTCCTTCTGGCGTTAACAAATGTTCTACAACCATTTTCCCTAATTGAACAGCAAGCTCATCGCGGCGCTTCGGAATTAATCCTGGTGTAAATGGCACTTGAAACTTCCCAATATACATAGGGCGATGAGGACGAAATAACATTTTTATCGCTAAATGATTTGTAAATCCTCCAATAATCGCTCCGAGCCCTGTCGTCGTTAACATACTTAACCATATATTCATTACAATCAACCTTTCGCTTCTCCAAAACTATAGCATATCATCATACGGACAAAAGTATAATGGTATAAAAACGTATTTGCAATATATAGCTTCGCCTATTATGCCAACATTTTGTTAGTAAAGGAGTGATTTCGTTGGTTCTCGGTATTTTAACTTCTCACCCTCATTATGAGCAAACGTATTACACCGAAATCGCTAAACGCGCTCGGCTTTATCATAATGTCGTTGCCCAGTTTACGCCGTTTGGTATTGACCCTAAAACAGATCTTATTTCTGGTCTGATTTATGATACAGATACAGGAAAATGGAAAGAGCAAATATTCCCTATTCCTTCTTATATATACGATCGTTCTTCTTTTAACGAGGAAACAAACGTCGAAAAAGCAAAGTCAATTATTCGCTCATTACACAACCGTGCTTCCACTACCTTTTTAAATAACACACTCATTGACTTAAGCGAACTACATGATGTATTTCTCACGAATAAAAAATTATCTCCTTATATACCAAAATTTGAAATAGCAACGATACACAACATTTTCAAACTGTTATTAAAAACAAAAGATATTATTATACGTCCTACTAACGCACATTCCAATGAAAGTTTGTACCGGGTCGTTTATAAAAATAAAACGTTTCATGTTGATACGATAAATGATGCTTACCATACTTCTACTCCAATTAAACGAACTGATGAATTTATATCTTGGTACAAATCTCATATACGATCAGCACGTTACATCACGCATACAATGCTGCAACCTCCAAATCAATTAACATACCCACTCCATATTCGAACCATTTTACAAAAAAATAAAGAACAGAAGTGGAACGTTATCGGTCAGTTTATACAAAAAAGTTCATTTCCGAATCAACTTTTACTATCGGCAACCGATGATTCCTCGCTGCATGCATTTTCAAAAATTAAATACGTACTATCTAGTACCGGTGTACAATTGTTACAAGACGCTTTACAAGACATTATAAATGAAGTGTTTCAAACGCTAGATGCATCTTATTCTTCATTATTCGAGCTAGAGCTTTCCACTATTATGGATCAAAAAGGGGCAATTTGGCTTATGTATGTCAACACGATTCCCCCGTACGAACATTACATTCGTCATAGTGATTCATTAGCCGAAAAAATATATCACGGACCATTAAAATTCAGTCGCTTTACACCATAATGAAAGGAGGTAAACCCATTTTGAAAGAGCACATATATACATTCAACATTTCAGACGAGAATCCAAATAGTATTACTTTACCTTATATTTTTTCCATTACACCACCAATTACATCCCTTTCCTTCGGCCTACGCCATGTTGCAAGTGAAGATGTAAAAATTCATTATTCCTTTACTCGCGAAATCATAATTGGAAAACAAATTGCTGAAAAACTTTTACTGCCTCATTCCACTACTATCCATGCATTCACACAAAATGAAACGATTATTTTCGGACCATTAATCGGGATTTTCACAACTGGTTTTAACGATGACGCTTCTAATCCTTTAGGGAACCGTTCCACATCTCTTGGCGAGTTACTAACTCCACCATTCACCTTACGACCATTTGTATTCGTTTTTGGTGTGCAACATATAGACTGGGAAGACGAAACAATTGAAGGGTATTTCTTTCAAGAGGAAAAGTGGATAAAGAAAAAAGTCCCTTTACCGAATGTCATTTACGATCGATTACCAAATCGGAAAGCCGAAAATTATAAACCGATCGTAAGAGCAAAAAGAAAGCTAGAGCATGACTATGCTATTCCTTGGTTTAACCCAGGGTTTTTTAATAAATGGGAAGTACATCAACTTCTTATGAAAGATGAATCCATCATGCCGTTATTACCAAACACAGAAACATTTCAGCACTTCGAACAAGTGGAACGATTTCTCGGAACGTATAAATCCATTTATATGAAACCGATTCATGGTAGCTTCGGTAGAAATATTCATCAACTATTTTATTCTCAAGCAGAGAATTGCTACTACTGTCGTTATCGCGAAAATGAAGAAAATAAACTAAGAAAGTACCAATCATTAGAAACGCTTCTGAACCATGTGTTAAAAGGACATGATTTAAAAAAATTTATCGTCCAACAAGGTATTTCCTTACTTCGCTTCGATGGGCAACCTGTTGATTTTCGCATTCATACAAATAAAAATCATTTCGGCCAATGGATGGTCAGTGCAATCGTGGCAAAAATTGCTGGCAAAGGTAGCTTAACAACGCATGTAAATAGCGGTGGCGATACGAAATTGCTGCAAGAACTTTTTCCTGATTCAACGAAACAAATTCAGATTGAAAATAAATTAAAACATACAGCCTTACAAATTAGTTACGCACTCGATGAACAAGTAACCGGAAATATTGGAGAAATCGGTTTTGATATTGGTTTAGACACGCAGGAAAACCCGTGGCTCTTTGAAGCAAACTCTAAACCAGGGCGAACTGTATTCCAAGATGCCAAGTTAAAAGAACAGAGTGAACTAACGCGCCAATTATTTTACGAATATGCCATCTACTTAACTGAACACTCTTTGCGCGATCCAAAAGAAAAAATGTCTCAAATAAAATCAGAGACTTCCTCAAACAACGAGCATATTCCGTCTCCTATGATTCACTCACAAATACAAAAACAAAAACTTCCACCTCATTCATAAGGTGGAAGTTTTCTATTTACACAAGTTTTACTACAAACTCTGTTTCCACGTTACATACTCCGCAATAAAAAATATGATTGCAATATTCATTTGAATTATTATGTGTCAATCCATCTACTGCACTTAATAATTCTTGGTCCATATACGCACTATAATCGTCTATGTAATCTACAGCCTTCCCATAATCTTGGAGTATACTTTGGCAATTTTGACAAGAATATGTTTGTGATTCTAATGCGTTGCAAAGCGGGCAAATTCCCATCACGATTCCTCCATACTTTATCTGATTGAAGAGAGCATCTAGCTATGCATAGGAGCAGTCACTCAAAATAGAACTATAAGTGTAATAAGTCATACATAAGAAGTTAATGATTTGCCCCAAAATATCGGGATACAAAAAGAAAAACATATTTCATATCGCTCTTAGTTTTACCTTCTTTCTAAAAAATAAAACGATTACTCTTATTTCATAATTTACGAAATCTCTAAGATTTTTTTACAAAATTTACAAATTATTATTTCGTATATCTTTCTAGGTAACATCCATACTATGAGTACAAACTTAATTACCGATGGATTAGCGCCAAACGGGGCGATAATCTGGTTCAACTCCAGCTAGTCCAACCAAAAAAATTTTTATAACTCTAAGGAGGATATATTCCTATGGCAAACCAAAATTCTTCAAATCAATTAGTAGTACCAGGAGCAACAGCTGCAATCGACCAAATGAAGTACGAAATCGCTCAAGAATTTGGTGTACAATTAGGAGCAGATTCTACAGCTCGTGCTAACGGTTCTGTTGGTGGCGAAATCACAAAACGTCTAGTTGCAATGGCTGAGCAAAGCCTTGGCGGATTCCACAAATAAATATATATGGCAAAAAGGTCTCAAGGCATATGCCTTGAGACCTTTCTTCATTTATTGCAACATTTGTAAAAACTTCTTCGTACGTTCTTCTTTTGGATTTGTAAATACATCTTCTGGTGTACCTTGTTCGACAACGACACCGCCGTCCATGAAAATAACACGGTTCGCAATTTGATGTGCAAAACGCATTTCGTGCGTTACAATGACCATTGTCATGCCTTCTTTAGCAAGCTCTTTCATGACCTTCAGAACTTCTTGAACGAGTTCAGGATCAAGCGCTGACGTCGGCTCATCAAATAGTAACACTTCCGGTTCCATTGCAAGCGCGCGAGCAATTCCAACGCGCTGTTGTTGTCCGCCTGATAATTGGAACGGATATAAATCCACTTTATCTGCTAGACCCACTTTTTCAAGGAAATAGTTTGCTTTTTTCTTCGCTTCTTCTTTCCCCATCTTTTTCACTGTAACGAGCCCTTCCATTACATTTTGAAGTGCTGTTAAATGCGGGAATAGATTATGGTGCTGGAATACCATACCTGTTTGCGTACGAAGGTTGACAATATCTTTCTTCGTTACTTTTTGAGAGAAGTTAAGCTCTTTATTACCGATACGAATATGACCAGCGTTTGGCGTTTCTAATACGTTAAGGCAACGCAGGAATGTCGTTTTACCAGATCCAGACGGCCCGATAATAACAACAACCTCGCCCTTCTCAACTGTTAAATCTATATGCTTTAGTACGGTATTATCTCCGAAACTTTTTTGTAAGTGCTGAATTGAAATCATAAAAACAAAAACTCCTTTTGTAAAAGGATTATTTTAATGTATAGCGTTCTGAACGCTTTTCTAACATCTGTTGTACGATTGATAATAAGAAACAAATAACCCAATAAATAAGACCTGCTTCAAAATAAACAATTAAAAACTCATAGTTCATTGCCGCAATTTCCTGCGCTTTTCGGAACATTTCTGTTACTAAAATTAACGATGCTAATGAAGTATCTTTCACTAAGCTAATAAATGTATTCGAAAGCGGCGGAATTGATACGCGCGTTGCTTGCGGTAAAATAACACGTTTTAACGCTTGCGGATATGTCATCCCAATTGTGTAAGCTGCTTCCCACTGCCCTTTCGGAATGGAAAGGATGGAAGCACGAATAATTTCAGATGCATACGCACCGACATTTAATGAAAATCCAACAACTGCTGCTGTATATGGCTCAACTTCAATATTAAGAGTTGGCAGACCATAGAAAATAATAAATAACTGTACAAGAAGTGGCGTTCCGCGAATGATAGATACATAGATACGAGCAATCCATTGTAAAATACGACTACCTGAAATACGTGCAAGCGCCGTTAACGTCGCAAGTATAAGACCGATAATAAATGTAATAAGCGTTAATGGAATTGTCGTAAAAACAGCTTCCTTCAGCATAGGCATGAAGGAAGTCTGCATAATATCCATCCAAGTAGACAATCGATCTGAAATCAATGCACTACTTAGATACATTTTCACCAAACCATTTTTTCGTTATTTTGTCATACGTACCGTCTTTTTTCATATCTTCTAACGCTTTATCTACTTCTTGTACAAGCTTAGTGCTACCTTTACGGAATAAGAATCCACTTTCTGAAGCTTCTTTTTCTGTATCTACAATTTTAATTTTCGCATCTTTTTTCGTTTCTAAATAATTTAACACTGATAATTTATCATTGATTGTGAAATCAACGCGCCCTGAAGCTAATAGTTCTGCTGCTTGGCTAAATCCTTCTACACCAACGATTTCCGCACCATTTTTCTTAGCGATATCTGCATAGTTACTTGTTAAAGATTGTGCTCCTTTTAATCCTTTTACATCAGCAAATGTAGCAGGTTTATCTTTATCTTTTGCGATAACTAATGCCGCTGAAGATGAAATGTATGGTTTAGAGAAGTCGTATTTCTTTTGACGATCTTCACGAATACCAACTTCGTTTGCAACCATATCGAAACGTTTTGCATCTAAACCAGCAAGTAAGCTATCCCATTGCGTTTCTTTAAATACAGGTTTTACACCTAAACGTTTTGCAACTTCTTCTGATAGTTCAACGTCAAATCCAGTTAATTTATTGCTTGAATCGTGGAACGTAAATGGTGGGTATGTACCTTCTGTACCAATTACAAGTTCACCGCTTTGTTTAATCTTTTGTAACGCGTCTTGACTAGCTGTATCTTTTTTCTCTTCTTTACCGCAGCCGGCTACAATCCCGATCGCTAATGTAGTTACTGCAAGTACTGAAAATAATTTCTTCATGATGGTAATCCTCCAAGTATTCTGATAGGAATTTAAAAACTATATTGATTGTATGCAATCTTGAACAATTTTTCAATGAAAATGTTCTTATTTAGTTTATCCTTTTTCTTCATAATCAAACAAAAAGGAAAAATAATGCTACATACAAAAAATAAGTAACATTTTTTAATATAGCATTTATTGTACGAAAGGTAAAATAATACTTCTTATTTAATTGCCGTGATTCACTAAAAAAGAACTTGTGAAAATCACAAGTTCCTCCCCATACCTATTAAGCGCTCTGATTCCCTTCCATTTGCGTTTTGTACATATCGTAATAACGCCCGCGCTTTTTCATTAATTCATCATGAGATCCTTTTTCTAAAATCGTCCCTCTATCAAGTACGATAATTTGATCTGCACTTTTAATTGTTGAAAGACGGTGGGCAATAATAAATGTCGTTCTTCCTTTTTTCACAACTTCTAGCGCTTGTTGAATCATCGCCTCTGTTTCTGTATCAATACTCGACGTAGCTTCATCTAATATTAAAATAGCTGGGTCAAAAGCGAGCGCCCTAGCAAACGATATAAGCTGACGTTCTCCGGTTGAAAGTGTACTTCCTTTCTCCGTAATTTCTTCATTTATATTGTTCGCAAATCTTTCAGCACCTACATCACGCAATGCTTTTACGATGCGCTCTTTTGAAATATTTTCATTTTCTAAACTAACATTAGATGCTACTGTTCCGCTAAATAAAAATGGATCTTGCAGTACAATTCCCATATGTTCACGAGTTGCTTGTTTCGGCATCTCTTTTACGTCATGACCGTCAATTGTAAGCTTTCCTTTTTCAAACTCGTAAAACTGAAAGAGTACATTCATAATGGAACTTTTTCCTGAGCCAGTATGACCGACAAGTGCGACTGTCTCGCCTTGTTTCGCTTCAAATGAAATATTTTTTAACACTTCATCTTTTCCATTATAAGAAAACGACACATTATCAAACTTCACATTTCCTTGTAAGCGAGGTATACGTTCTTCTTCTACTGCTTCCCCTTTTTCCTCTAACAATTCAAAAACACGTTCTGATGCAACGCGCGATTGTTCTAAGTTAGCAAGCTGATTCACCATATTTGTAATCGGTGAGAATAATCGTGTTAAATAATCAACGAACGCATATAGTATCCCTAGAGAAATGACGCCTGTAGCACTTAATGAAGCACCGCCGAAATACCAAATTACTCCTGTGAAAGCGATATTTCTTAATACACCTACTAAGTTATGAGAAGTTGCTGCATTTAAATTCAAAATTTTATTTTGGTACTTAAAATAATCGCCATTTAATTCTTCAAACTCTTTTTTCGTTTCACGCTCTTGACGGAACGCTTGAATAATTGGCATCCCTTGAATGGATTCATTCACTGTTCCGTTAATATCAGATAAACGCGAACGCATTTTATGATTGTATACAGACGCGTACTTTCTATATAAAATAGCCCAAACAATTAAAATTGGGATGATGAGTAAACATAACGTCGCCAATTTTACATCAAGTAAAAATAGCGCAGCGAATATCCCAATAATATAGATGATACTTGAAACGAATGTTGCAAGCACCGTTACATATAAATCACGAATAGCCTCTGTATCATTCGTTACACGCGACACAATTTTCCCTGCTGGTAAATGATCAAAATAACGAATCGGCAACGTTTGAATATGAGAAAAGACATCTTCCCTCATAATTTGAATAATTTTGTTCGCTGCCTTCTGTAAGAAAAACTGCTTTCCGTATGCAAACAATGATACGACTACTAATAAAGCGAAGTATCCACCACCAAGTAATAATAGACGGTTTATTTCTGGTTTATAAAACGCAAACACTTCTTCTTTCGTCAATGCTTTCGCTTTATACACTTGCACCGCCTTACCATTTTGAACGGTAATCATATCACCTTTTACAGTCCGTGACCCTTCTAGATTTACTTTATTCGGTACAAAGTAATATTGAAAACCGACTTGCATCACGCGTACTTCTTTTCCTTTTTTCTCACCTTCCTGGAAGCGATCGCTTCGCTTATAAAAGGCGCCATTATACGAAACAGCCTCTTCACTCTTTTCTGTTTCATACCAAGGCTTCTCTATTCCAACGATATGATCGTCAATCATCGTTTTCGCGACGAAAGGACCAGCAAGCTCTGCGATGACGAAAATAAATAACATTAGCATCGCTGCAAAAATCGTCCCTTTTACTTTCATTGCGTATTGAAACAATCGTTTTGAAACGCTCATATTTTCACCCCACTATCCGCACTTTCACTTTCACCCTGTTGTCTTTCAAACTGTTCCGCATACCAGCCTCCCTTTTGAATAAGCTGATCATGCGTACCTTCTTCTATTACTTCCCCTTCATCCATCACGAGAATCCAATCCGCATGTTGTACGGCAGATAAACGGTGCGTCGTAATAATCGTCGTCTTTCCGCTTCTCTCTGTTCTTATATTTTCAATGATCGCTGCTTCCGTACGAGCATCAACAGCTGATAAAGAATCATCTAAAATTAATATTTCCGGATTTTGAATAACAGCTCGTGCAATCGAAATCCTTTGTTTTTGCCCTCCTGATAAAGAAACACCTTTCTCTCCGACGAGCGTTTCTAACCCTTCTGGTAAAAACTCTAAATCCTTTTTAAACGCCGCAATTTCAATCGCTTTCTCGAGTTCCTCTTCAGTCGCTTCCCTATTTCCGAATAAAATATTTTCCCTCGCTGTTTTTGAGAATAAAATATGTTCCTGCGGTACATAACCAATCCACCCAAGCACATTTTCATTCGTCATTTGATCTAATGTCACATCAGAGACTGCAATATCTCCATCTCCAAGCGGATATTGGCGAAGAAGCTGACGTACGAGCGTCGTTTTTCCGCTTCCTGTTTTTCCAACAACACCAAGCGTTTCCCCTTGTTTTAATGTAAACGAAACCTTTTTTAAATTTGTTTCAGTTGATGAAGGATATGAAAAGGTAACATCATCAAACTGAATATAATCCGGCTCTTGTACAAGCTTTGGATGTTTCGGATCCTTTACATCTGGTTCATACGCTAACGTTTCATTTACACGGTCGAGTGACGCATTGCCTCTTTGCATAACATTGATTAATTCACCAATTGCAAACATCGGCCAAATCATCATCCCTAAATACACGTTAAAGGAAACAAGTTCACCAAGTGTCACCTTTGATTGAAATACAAGATATGCGCCATACACTAAACCAATTAAATAACTAAGACCGACAAGCATTTTCACAGTTGGCTGGAATAGTGCATCAATTCTAGCTACTTTCATATTCTTTTCGTAGACGTCATCTCCTAATTGATGAAATCTTTCCTGATCTGCATTCTCTTGTACATACGCACGAATAACACGCACGCCAGCAATCGATTCTAATACTTTATCGTTCATATCACCGAACGCATCTTGCGCAACTGTAAATCTTTCATGCAATTTCTTTCCATATATATTCATCGCATACGCCATAATCGGAAGCGGTATAAGTGCCGCAAATGTAAGCTCCCAACTAATTGTAAATCCCATCATAAAGACAATCGTAAGCATATATAAACTCGAATCAACGAGCGTTAATATACCGAAACCAGCTGTCATAGCGATTGCTTTTAAATCATTTGTCGCTCTCGCCATTAAATCACCAGTACGATTTTTTTGATAAAAAGTCGGCGTCATCTTAAGTAAATGCCCCATAAATTTAGAGCGCATCGTTTTCTCAAGCACGAATGCACCGCCAAACAATTGATGTTGCCATACGAAAGTGAGGCCATATCCAACTATCGTAACCCCAATTAAAATAAGAATAGACTGTATAATAGCTTCGTTCGATAACGTTCCTGTTTTTATATTATCTATCGTAACCCCTAACACTTTCGGGGGAATAACTTCAACTATATTCACAATTAAAAGAGCTCCAATGGCGATACTATATCTCTTCCAGTGCTCCTTAAAAAACCACTTTAACTTTAGTAATACTGAAAACAATGTAATCTCTCCCTTCTCGTTCTCGTTTATCTCTCATTTCTTTATCCGCTATCCAGACCCATTACATTTACATTTCGTAACCCATACAATCTCATCACATTTTTCCACCTTCCAAAGTTTTATTTAGTAACATGGAAAATAAACAAAAAAAAGCATACCGCCGCTTGACGATATGCACAAAAATGCATAAAAGCGTACGTTACGATATACGCAACGTATGCTTTTTATAAGACAAAAATGCCCTATATATCCGCACGGGTTGCGTAATGATATAAATGTTTTCTGCCATTTAACAGAGCTAAGCCCATTACATTTACGATTACAATCATTACGCACACCCCCTTCATTTATTTTCCATTTATAATCTTATAACTTTATTGAGTATTCTGTCAATTATTTTTTTACAAATTGAATAAAAATATACAATCCATCATTTCAAAATAAGGGAATGTTCTGTAAGAAAGGGCATACAAAATAAAAACTTCATAAGAAATCGTTTTCACAAATATTTCATTTGAAAAATGTTATCAAACCCCATACAATCACCTTATACTCACTCTTACAAGTTGCTATTTTAGGAGGACTAATCATGACAACTAGCAATACGTACAAATTTTATTTAAATGGAGAATGGAGAGAAAGCTCTTCAGGAGAAACAATCGAAATTCCATCTCCATACTTACACGAAGTAATTGGACAAGTACAAGCAATTACTCGCGGAGAAGTAGATGAAGCAATTGCATCTGCAAAGGAAGCTCAAAAATCATGGGCGGAAGCTTCTCTACAAGATCGCGCAAAGTATTTATATAAATGGGCTGATGAGCTCGTAAATATGCAGGATGAAATTGCCGATATCATTATGAAAGAAGTCGGTAAAGGATATAAAGATGCGAAGAAAGAAGTTGTTCGTACAGCTGATTTCATTCGTTATACGATTGAAGAAGCTTTACATATGCACGGGGAAAGCATGATGGGCGATAGCTTCCCGGGCGGTACAAAATCAAAACTTGCGATTATCCAACGCGCACCACTTGGTGTTGTATTAGCAATCGCACCATTTAACTACCCAGTAAACTTATCTGCTGCAAAACTTGCACCAGCATTAATTATGGGTAACGCTGTTATTTTCAAACCAGCAACTCAAGGTGCAATTAGCGGTATTAAAATGGTGGAAGCACTTCATAAAGCTGGCCTTCCAAAAGGTCTTGTAAACGTAGCGACAGGACGTGGTTCTGTAATTGGTGACTACTTAGTAGAACACGAAGGCATCAATATGGTATCGTTCACAGGTGGTACAAACACAGGTAAACATTTAGCGAAAAAAGCTTCAATGATTCCACTTGTATTAGAACTTGGTGGTAAAGACCCTGGTATCGTTCGTGAAGATGCTGACTTACAAGATGCTGCAAACCATATCGTAAGCGGTGCATTCTCTTACTCTGGTCAACGTTGTACAGCTATTAAACGTGTACTTGTACACGAAAACGTAGCAGACGAGCTTGTTGGCTTATTAAAAGAGCAAGTAGCTAACCTATCAGTTGGATCTCCAGAACAAGACAGCACAATCGTTCCATTAATCGACGATAAATCTGCTGACTTCGTTCAAGGCTTAGTTGACGACGCTGTGGAAAAAGGTGCAACAATCGTTATCGGTAATAAACGTGAGCGTAACTTAATTTATCCAACATTAATCGACCACGTAACAGAAGAAATGAAAGTTGCTTGGGAAGAGCCATTTGGCCCAATCCTTCCAATCATTCGTGTTTCTTCAGATGAGCAAGCAATTGAAATTGCTAACAAATCAGAGTTCGGTCTGCAAGCAAGTGTCTTCACTAAAGACATTAACAAAGCATTTGCAATTGCTAACAAAATCGAAACTGGTTCTGTTCAAATTAACGGACGCACAGAGCGCGGTCCTGACCACTTCCCATTCATCGGTGTAAAAGGTTCAGGTATGGGCGCACAAGGTATTCGTAAGAGCCTTGAGTCTATGACACGTGAAAAAGTAACTGTATTAAACTTAGTTTAATCTTATACAAAGAAGCTGATCTAGTTTTAGATCAGCTTCTTTTCTATATATACTTCCAAAAAACAGAGTATTTCGTTCTACTTCCGATTTGGTTTTCCAAATCGAACTAAAACATGCCATAATAATTTTAATTCTTGAAGCACTTCCTCATAAGTTCCACGATCACTCCAAGATAATGGATTGTGTTTCAAATCCGCTACAGCAGAACCGATTATATTTGCATCGATACAATTATGTCGTGCAATACGTCTTGCCAAAGATGGCATTTTGGAACCTCTAAAATCCATTGGAACTTCGTCTACCGGCAGTACAAAACCCATGTGCCAATACAAATCAATAGCATACTTCAGGCAAATTTCTTCTAAAGTTCTTCCTACATCCGTACCCTTAAATGAAGGATCTACAACAAGAGCTTCCACGTCTTTTTTAAGAGAAATCTCTCCATGAACTTGCGCTTCAATATAATGATTAAGATTACGGGCTGGCTCTTTGCTTACTAAATCTATAAACGGCCTTTCCATGTTAGCCAGTAAATGATTAACTAATCTTGTTGGAGTCAAATTCCCTTCACCAATTGTACACTCTCTTACGAATGTCTCTTCCAAAAGAGCAGCTAAAATCATATCAAACTCCTCATAAGTCCCCTTTTCTTTTGGATCTTGATGCGAATCTAAATACGTATATGTAGAGCGAGAAGAAACTTTTGGAGATAAGAGAAAATAACATGATCCAAAACGCGGAGCCGGCCCATCTGGATGTAACATCAAATTTAGCGCCCCATACTTTGGCCGTTGATCATTCGTTACACCTTCCAATTGATATGCTCCTCCAAATATTCTCTGTTCCCAAAGGTCACGTTCACCGCCAGGATAAGCAGATACGCTTCCGTTAGATAGCAATGTTTCAAACTGACTTTTATATATTCCTTGCTCAAACAATGCTTCAGCAACACTTTTCATACTCGAATCGAGTCTGTCTGGATGAAAGTGTAAAGCGATCCTTGCATGAGATTTTAAGTTAGCCACAGCTTCTTCAAATATTTCATCTGTAATATTACACATGTTAAGTATATGATTAATTGTTGCTTTCGCCTCACGTTTTTCGTTCTCTGCATATTTTGAAATATACTCTAAAGCAAATAATTGAGACCTTGATAATTCCATAATCCAATCTCCCCTTTAATTGAAATGACCTTAATCCTTTCAATTAAAAGTGCATTTTTTCCTTCTTATGCAACTAACCTAGTGTATTGAACAAAAAGTACTTTCATACAGTCTAATTACAGATGCGAGCATTCTTTACGGGTAAATCCACACATTCTACAGAAATGTGATATCCTAGCCAACGCTCAGCAATATGTTCAAATGATAAGGCAGAGCCTGTTGTAAAAAATCGATGCTTCGGATTCAGATTGTCAGCCAGAATTCCTTTGTGCTGTAAAATTGTGCTTAACTCTATCGCTGTTTCTTCTGCAGAACTAATAATCGTTACATCCTCTCCTAGTTCCTTTTTAATATAAGACTCTAAAAGTGGATAATGCGTACACCCCAGAATTAACGTATCTATATCTTCTTCCGTTAATGGCAGTAAAGCTTGTTTCACTTGCTCGGTTACATATGCTGTATCTTCTAATTGATTTTCTACAACTGTAGCTAAGGTCGGGCACGCATGACTATGCACTTCCAAATATGTATCAAGCTCATGCAATGCTTTTTCGTACATATTAGATTTTATCGTACCTACAGTTCCAATTACTCCGATTTTCCCTTTCTTCGTCACTTTAATAGCCGCTCTTGCTCCCGGATGTATAACGCCAATAACTGGAATGGACAGTGCTTCTTGCAACGCAGCCAATGCAGCAGCTGCAGCAGTATTACATGCTACAACTAGAGCTTTTAACGGAAACTGTTTGAGGAACTCAACCATTTCAAATACGAAAGATTGTACCTCTTCTACACTTCTTGGCCCATACGGACAACGCTCATTATCACCAATATAATAAATGCTCTCTTTAGGCAATTGTCTTATAATTTCGCTCGCAACTGTTAATCCCCCAACTCCCGAATCTAACACACCTATTACTGAATGTTTATGACATACAGACATATACTTCATCCCCTTTTCAATCATCTAGCGCCAACAACATTTATTATATTATGAAAATTCAATATTACATAATAATCCCTCTTACTTTTAATCACAAACTCTTCTCTATAATCTGATTATTATTATATCCATTGACGTATAAAAATTCATTTGTTACTCTTAAATACGTTAATTTAATATTTAAATCCTCATTCGTATCTCGGTGAGGTAGAGGTTGCAATCATTAAGAGTATCATTTCCGGAGATGTAGTGGCATTGATGAAGGAATGAGAAAGGAATGGTTGCCGAAGTAAGCCCGTGTCCACCATGCACGCTTGCTGGGTCTGCTACTTAATAAGTGCAGAACTGTCACAAACGTTTCGTTTGTGGAGAGCTATCGAGAGGTATGTCGTGGGTTTCTTATAAGATAGAAAGCATGTAGCGGCAAATTACGTGCTTTTTTTGTTTTGTTTGGGACTTCTCTTCCTGACTCAGGAAGACATACATATCTCCTCGCTTGACTTGGTTATACTAACTTTGGAGGTATTTTCTATGCAACAAAAAAAATGGGGCTTTTGGGTACTCACAGCTTTCGTTGTCGGTAACATGGTTGGCGCTGGTATTTTCATGGTGCCAAGTACGTTGGCACAAACAGCAAGCCCTCTCGGTGTCACTTTAGCTTGGTTAACAACAGGATTTGGTGTTTTAATGCTAGCTCTTGTTTTCGGTAATTTAGCAATTCGTCGTCCTGATTTAACGACAGGGCCACAAAGTCATGCATATGCTTTATTCTCATCACCAAAAAAGAAAAAAATGGCTGGTTTCAGTATGGTATGGGGATATTGGGTTGCAAACTGGGCAAGTAACGTTGCCATCATTACATCATTTGCGGGATATTTATCACTCTTCTTCCCAATTATGAAAGATACACGACTACTATTTTCAATCGGTTCTTTTAATGTAGAAGTCGGAAAACTAATTACATTTACGATTTGTTCCATCTTACTTTGGGGAACTCATATTATATTAACAAACGGTGTAAGCGGAGCTGGAAAGCTAAACTTCTTAGCAACAACAACGAAAGTAACTGGATTCCTATTATTCATCGTCGTTACATTATTTGCATTCGAAGCTTCTAAGTTTGGACAATGGTACACACCGATGATCGATAAATCAGGTGTATCACACGGCCTTCTTTCACAAGTAAACTTAGCTGCTCTTACGACGCTTTGGGCATTTATCGGAATTGAATCAGCGGTTCTTTTATCAAACCGTGCTGTTTCTCCAAAAACGGTAAAACGCGCAACAGTTGCGGGATTACTTATTACAGTTGCGATTTACTTAGGAATTACAATTTTAACAATGGGTGTACTTCACATTGATAAATTACAAGCTTCTGAACGTCCATTAGCAGATGCACTAAACGCTGCAATGGGTCATGGCGGCGGGAAACTGATGGCATTACTTGCTCTTACTTCCCTATTCGGTTCCATCTTAGGCTGGATTTTATTAAGCTCAGAAGTACCATATCAAGCAGCAAAAGAAGGTTTCTTCCCTTCCTTCTTCACAAAAACAAACAAAAAAGGAAGTCCAATTTATTCATTACGATTAACAAACATTATGTCGCAAGTGTTCTTATTCTCAACATTATCAGGAACAATTGCGGAAGCTTATACATTCGTTATTACTGTATCGACACTGGCCTACCTCATTCCATATCTCGTTTCACCAATCTTCCAGTTAAAACTAGTCGCAACTGGTGAAACGTATAAAAATGAAATGCGGGCAAGAATTACAGATGGCATAGTCGCAGTGATTGCACTTTGCTACGCACTATGGGTTATTAAAACAGGAGCAGCCGATATAAAAACATTCCTTCTCGGAATTGGTTTATTCGTAATCGGCTTTGCCTTCTATCCATTAATGAATCGTGATCAGAAAAAAAATAACGAAAAGAAAAACGGGCAAGTTGCATAACGCAATTTGCTCGTTTTTTCTTTTACAAAACATATATAATAGAACAAAGAGGTGAAAAACATGTCAATCGAATCACTATGGAGCAGCCGTTTCCAACAACATATGCAAAATATCATTACATACTTTGCACGTATGATTAACGGTTTACTATATAGCTTTATCTTTATTTCATGCGTTGGCGCATACTACTATGCTCAGTTTCTAAAAGCATCTCCTTCTAAAGGAATATCTTTACTACTCATCACGATTGTACTTACATTCATTATAACGAGATGCCCTATTCGTACATTTATTCAAAAACCTGACGCTGTCTATTTACTAGCACTAGAAGAGAAATTAACTTCTTATTTCAAAAAATCTCTTCTATACAATTACATCATTCAGCTTTTCCCATTATTATTTACGTTCCTTATTCTCGTTCCGCTTGCACTGCAATCATTACAATTAACGATACCTTTCTTATGTACAATCTTTATCATTTTAATGGTTACGAAAGCTTGGAACATATACATACATTGGATGTGGCGTGATCGTCACGAAAAAAATATATGGCTGATTATTCGTATTGCTTGTAACGCCCTAGTCATTTATATGCTGTTTTATGCGGCAAATGTTCTCATATTGGGCGGATTACTTTTACTGCTTGCTTTCCTGCTTCTTTATACGAAAAAACAGCCTACAAAACGAATACCATGGGATTACATAATCGAGCAAGAAGAAAAAATGAACGTTCGTTTTTATCAATTTGCTAGCATCTTCACTGATGTTCCGCAACTAAATAAGCAAGTAAATAAAAGAAAATGGCTTACAACTTGGATTGAACCTTTATTACATAAAAAACGAGCAACTTTCTTCTATTTACATACACTCGCATTTTTACGCGGGAATGATTATTTCGGTATATATATTCGCTTAGGGTTGATCGGTGCCTTCGCCTTATATTTTATACCAAACATATACGTAAAAGGCGCTATCGCATATATCGTCCTATATATGATTTCTATGCAGCTCCGTTCCCTATGGAAATATTTTTCGGGAAATATTATTGTAGCATTATATCCAATTGATACTGAAAAACGGCTGAATCAATTTCTTCACTTACTCTTTATATTGCTAAGCATTCAGCTCATTATATTTTCAATTGTTATACTCATTGCTACAGGTCAATTTTTACATAGCCTTATCATTATGATTGTCGGGTTACTCTGGATCAAATTTATTATTGTACCAAAAACGAAACAACGCGTTTCTTCGTTTTAACGAAAAGAATTATCTTAAAAGGCAAGGAGAAAATAAATTCTCCTTGCCTTTTTTATTTTTCCTCCTCAAACAAGAATCACCGGCACAATCGATATTTTATAATTTTACATAGAAAAACGATAATACATGTTTACGTCCTAATAAAAAGGGTATCTATTAATTAACAGCGTAAAGGAGGGGCCTATATTGTGAATAAAAAAACGGAACAATTGGAACACCACGTTACGGATAATCAACGCAAACATGCTTTAACAACAAACCAAGGAGTAAAAATAGCCGAAGATGAATTCTCTTTAAAGATGGGCTTAAGAGGCCCAACCTTAATGGAGGATTTCCACTTTCGCGAGAAAATGACCCACTTTGATCATGAGCGAATTCCCGAAAGAATTGTTCATGCACGCGGAGTTGGCGCTCATGGTTATTTTCAGCTTTATGAATCGTTAGAAGCATATACGAAAGCAGATTTTCTTACTAATCCTTCAAAGAAAACACCTGTATTTGTACGGTTCTCGACCGTTCAAGGCTCTAAAGGATCCAATGACACAGTAAGAGATGTGCGCGGATTTGCCACAAAATTTTATACAGATGAAGGTAACTATGATTTAGTAGGTAATAATATGCCAGTATTCTTTATCCAAGATGCTATTAAATTCCCTGATTTTGTCCATGCAGTTAAACCAGAACCACATAATGATATTCCTCAGGGAGCTAGCGCTCATGATACATTTTGGGATTTTGTTGCACATAATCCCGAGTCTACTCATATGGTTATGTGGCAGATGAGCGACCGGGCGATTCCGCGTAGTTTACGAATGATGGAAGGTTTTGGGGTTCATACATTTCGACTTATTAATAAAGAAGGAAAAGCCCACTTCGTAAAATTTCATTGGAAACCTACCCTCGGGGTTCATTCATTAGTATGGGATGAAGCTCAAAGGATTGCTGGGAAAAACCCTGATTTCCATCGTCAAGATTTATATGAAGCAATTGAAAAGGGCGATTATCCAGAATGGGAGCTTGGATTGCAGCTAATTCCAGAAGAAGATGAGCATGCATTTGATTTTGATATTTTAGATCCAACGAAATTATGGCCAGAAGAAGAAGTTCCTGTAAAACTAGTTGGTAAAATGACATTGAACAAAAATGTTGATAACTTCTTTGCAGAAACGGAGCAGGTAGCTTTCCACCCTGGCCATGTCGTACCAGGTATTGATTTTTCAAATGATCCTCTTCTGCAAGGAAGATTGTTCTCCTATACAGATACACAATTATCTCGTTTAGGAGGCCCTAATTTTCACCAAATTCCTATTAACCAGCCCGTATGTCCTTTTCATAATAATCAACGTGATGGCATGCATCAAATGCAGATTCATCGCGGTCAAACAAGCTATCACCCTAATGGCTTAAATAATAATCAACCAGCAACCGTGCAAGCTGAACAGGGCGGATATGAGCATTATCAAGAAAAGATTGATGGACATAAAATTAGGGGGCGCAGTAAAAGCTTTCTTAACTTTTATTCGCAAGCTAAACTTTTCTACAATAGTATGAACCCTATTGAAAAGCAGCACATAAAAGATGCATTTTGCTTTGAAGTTGGGAAGTGCAAATCAGACATGGTGAAGGCAAATGTAATTGCTCTACTGAATCATGTCGATCGTCAATTAGCAAAGGAAGTCGCTAACATGATTGGAGCCCCTTTGCCTAAAGAAAATCACGAAATAAATTCGGATGCAAAATCACCTGCACTAAGCATGTCCAACACTATTTTTAAAGCTGATTCCAAAAATGTGGCAATTCTATTGAATGGTGACCCAAGCGTCTCCCTTCTGTCCGAATGGATTCAAGCTTTTGTACAACACCGAATGAACTATAGCATCATAGATAATAAAATTCATCAGTTCAATGATTCCATTAAAGTAACGGATACTTATACAACAGCAGACTCTGCACTTTTTGATGCGGTATTAGTGTTTAGTAGCGAATCTGTCATTCAACCCCCTGTTTTAGAATTTGCAGAAACTACTTTTAAACACTTTAAACCGATAGCCTATGTCCTTAGCGATCCTCATGCTTTAGACAATAGTAAAATCAAATTAGATGGAGCAGGAATTTACAACTTAACAAACACTTCAATTGAGTCATTTATAGAAGGCATTGCCCAAGGACGATTCTGGAACCGATAATATAATATAAGGAGCGGATTAAAATGAGTAAAAAAATTGCTATTTTAATAACGGATTATTTCGAGGACACAGAATACACAGAGCCAACAGAAGCTTTTAAACAAAAGGGATATGAATTAACAACTATTGAAACAGAAAAAGGTAAAACAGTACACGGTAAACAAGGAAAAAGTGAATTTGTAATTGATAAAGGTATCGATGATGTTTCTCCAGAGAACTTTGATGCACTCTTCATACCGGGTGGATTTTCTCCAGATATACTTCGTGCGGATGAGCGTTTCGTTCACTTTAGTAAAGCATTTATGGATGCGGAAAAACCTGTTTTTGCTATTTGTCACGGACCCCAATTACTCATCACTGCACAAACACTTGAAGGACGCGATGTGACTGGATATAAATCTATTGAAGTCGATTTAAAAAACGCCGGCGGAAACTTTCACGATAAAGAAGTAGTCGTATGCCAAAATCAGCTAGTAACAAGTAGACAACCTGAGGACATCCCGGCGTTTATTGAAAAATCGTTGCGTATATTGGAATAGTTATTAAAGATTAATCAAAGTAGCTATTTAGCTACTTTGATTAATCTTTTTATTTGTATGAAAAACAAAAAAGAACCTTATTTTAATGATCTTTTCATACACCCTCTTTTCTCTCCCTGGAACTTCTAATCACTTTTCATAAGCAGTTCTCATATAGTGAAAATGACTATACAATTCCTATCCATAAGTTAAATAATGATTTTACACATATATAAATACAAAAGATGGGAGCCTTATTTATGAATAACAATCCACCTTCAACGCCCCCAAATCCAGCGGAAACGAATAATAATGAAGTGAGCTTACAAACGTTACGCGTCATCGGACTTATTGTACTGATTAGTGGCTACATATTAGTCACTCTTTCTGAAGTAGGAACGTTAAAAAATCTTTTACTACAACCGAGCACCACTCCAAATTTAGCTGAAGTTGATCCGTTTTAAAAGCCATATGAAAAGCGATTTCTAGCATCGCTTTTCATATCGTTTTATCCAATCTGAGAAACCTCCCCCTCATACTTCTCTCTCCCAATCGCCTTCATAAATAATAAAATACTGCTCATACCAACGATAAAGTACAGAGCACTCATGCCCCAAGATGCGATAAATGAACCTAGCATAACACCCAATGCCCCGTTCATTTTTGCCACTTGAAAGACCATTCCGTTAATCGCCATATATGAACCTCTCGCCTCATTTGGCACCATATCTGCCATAATAGATTGACGTACTGGCACATACATCATCTCGCCTACCGTTTGGAAAAGCCCTGCAATTAATAAAATCCATAAACTATTGCTCGTTCCGAGTATTGTAAAACCAATCGTATAAATGAATAAGCCTACATATAAAATTTTCAAATCGTTGAAGCTTTTCAGCATTTTAATAAGAAGTGCTGAACATAATACAACTAAAATTGTATTCTCTGCAGAAATCCAGCTCAGCATGCGAATACCTGTTAAATCAAACGTAACACCATTCCCGAATAAAAAGTGCACCGTTTCAAATTCCTTCTGCAAACGTACTCCTAAATAATTATTAATTTGAAACTCTAACGATAATGTACATATACTTGCTGCACAAAAAATTAAAAACGCTCTATCTTTCATTACGACTTTATAACTATCCGCCATATCTTTTAATACATTTTTCTTCTCCACCGTTTTCCGTGCTACATACACTTCTTCCATATATACAGCCATCACATATAAAGTAATAACCGCAATCACTGTTAATCCGATAAACAATTGCAATCTATAGTTCTCAAATAGTAATCCGCCAAATATCGCTCCAATCGCAATGGATAAATTAATTGCCCAGTAGTTAATGCTGTACATCACTTTTCGATTCTCAGGTGTACTCACATCAATTAACATCGCCTCTGTCGCAGGATTCATAAGTCCAGATCCTAAACTATTCACTAGCATAAAGATAAATGTTAACCAAGGTGAATCTACATAATCGGAATTTGCAATCCCCATACAAGCAATGGAAATGACTTGTATACTTTGACCGATAATCATAACCTTTTTACGACCAAGCCGATCTCCAACATACCCACCGTACAAACCAATTACTAATGAAGCTATGACATTAATAAGTAGTAACGCACCAGCAATCGCACTACCTAACTTTATTGAAAAATAAATCGCCATAAATGGAAAAATCATCGTGGATACAGTACGTGTTAAAAACGAAGTTATAATTCTAATTTTTATATTTCGATGCATACTCCAAAATCCCATTGTTTCCCCCTCCTTATGCTTACTTATTTTACTTTGAAAAAAAGGAAGAAAAAGGTTAGAATATTCTAAAGAGTTTCCCCTTTTATGATAGAAGGAAGTGTATATATGAAAATTATGGACTATTACATTAGACTAAGACTACATGCACAAGATCAACAGCATATGCGAAATAGCTTACAAGAATTAGCGGATGTTTTATATTGCAGTACGAAAAACGTAAAGATTTTATTAAAGAAAATGAGCGAGGAGCAATTAATTAGCTGGACTCCAGGGCGAGGTCGCGGGAATAAAACGGAAATTCTATTTATACATAATTTCGTAGAAGCGATTGAGTCCTATACAGATGAACTGTTAGCGCAAGAAAAATTAAAAGATATCTTTCTTCTTTTAAAAGAACCCCTACCCCTTGCACTTCAAAAAAAGATAGAAAATAAACTACATCATCATTTTGGATACGAACCTTCAAATGATATGTACGACATACTAAAAATTCCTATATCGAGAAAGATAGTCCCATTAGATCCGGCTTTTGTGGCTGTAACTACAGAAAGCCATCTTACAAGTCAAATTTTTGATACGTTAGTCGTTTATAACGATGTTACGGAAAAAATGGAACCACACATTGCGCATACGTGGGAATTAAGCGAAGACGGGCTTACGTGGACTTTTTATTTACGAAAGGATGTATATTTTCATAACGAAACAGTTTTAACTTCTAAAGATGTACGATTTTCATTTGAAAGACTAAAAGAAGTTCACTCTCCTTTCGAATGGTTAACAGCAGAAATTGTTCAAATTGAAACGCCATCACCACTGCAAATTCGATTTCATTTAGCAAAACAAAATTTATTTTTCTTACACTATGTAAGTTCCATACAACTAGCAATTTTACCGTGTGATGCAGTTATTCAAAATCACCATTATATAGGTACTGGACCTTTCAAACTTGCTCATTACTCTGAAGACAATATCGTGCTCGAAGCGTTCACTCATTATTTTAAAGAGCGCGCTTTATTAGACCGTATTGAATTTTGGGGTATTCCTGATCATGTACAAATCGATGCTGATTATGAACTACCAAATGAAGAAGAAAATGAAAGGCATAATATACAAATAGAAGAAATAGGTTGTATTTATGCTGGCTTCAACTTTACAAAACCTGGTCCTCATCACGACATTTACTTTCGAAAGGCTTGGAGAGAACTATATGATGTTGAAACGATACTTCGTAGCATAGAGGGTAGACGAACAATTGCTGCATCAAGCTTTTTCCCTGAAAGAAGTCGCCAAGCTTCTAAAAGGTCTTACTCTTTAGAAAAAGCGAAAGAGTATTTAAAAAAGAGCACCTATAATGGAGAGACGATACATATTTACTTCTTCGCATTTAAAGATAGTGCAAATGATGCATATTTCTTAAAAGAACGATGTGAAAGTTTAGGTATACAAGTAGAGCTTCACCCATTTCTCGTTTTAGATTATATGAACCGTTCTATCGATCAACATGCCGATATTATTTTCATGGGAGAAGTGTTTGCTGCCGATCATGAACTTGCATTCTTAAATGTATTTAAAAATAAAAGTTGCTTCGTAAACCGGTTCATGGACCCGCACTATGAAAAACAAATTAACTGTTTACTTGATACATTTTTATTAGAAGAAAATAAAGAAAAGCGCTACGAGCTCATGTATGAGATCGAAGAATTTTTACAAACAGAACACATCATTTTATTTAACTATCACGTTTTAAAAAGAAAGACATACCCTTCTTCTTTAAAAAACGTAACAATTGATTCATTCGGTTGGGCAAATTTTGCGAAGTTATGGATACAGCCATCCATGTCTTAAAATGTAATTCATTATAAAAGGAGAAGGTACTACATCCTTAGTAGTACCTTCTTCACATACAAATACAAACTATTATTTAATTACTTCATCTAAGTGATCCTTCAAGTTCAATAAATATTGCTCAATATCCGGATTCTTCACCACATCATAACAAGCAAAACTCTTTAACGGACTCATCCCAAGAAACTTCTGCACGCGGTGTAAATGACTAAGCGTTGATTCTAGACTTTCCCCTTCAAAGAACTTCGTCTTATCTCCAAATGAATTTTCAGGTGCATTCCAAGTTGTAGAGAACATATACTCTTTCTCTGTTAATAAACCACCTGTTCCGTATTCATCTGCACCTTTAAAGAACAAACCGTATTCATATACTTCATCCATATACGTTTTAAATAATCCTGGAACACTAAACCAATAAATCGGTGTTTGATAAATCACAACATCAGCCCATAAAAATTTATCTTGTTCTTCCTTTATATTGTATCCATCTTGAATCGTTGTTGTTTTTACTTGATGGTTCTCGCTTAATACCGCCACCATATGATCCACTAACGTTTTATTTAATCGTCCTTCCTTTGTACCGTATTTTTCATGTCCATTTATAATAAATATTTTTTTCATCGTTTTCCTCTCCCCTACTCTATTCCTCGCTTATTAACCCAAGTTGCTGTTTCAACGTAAGATTATCTTCTAAATGCCAGTCTTCCGTAATCTTTCCGTCTTTCACATGCAAAATATCTATTGCAGAAAAGCTAATATTTTTACCGTTATGCGTTCCTGTAAAAGAAAGACGAGCTGTTACTTTATCACCGACGACTAATAAATCTTCAATCTCGCAATGTATATTAGGAACGACTTTACGAAAATTTTGTGCTGCAAACTTTAACCCTTCAACACCTTGTGGTCGCCCTTTTGGCAACGTATTATCGAAAAAATCTTTTGTAACAGTCTGCGAAAGAAGCTCCTCTTTACCTGTATCCCAAAATGCATAAAAACGCTGCGCTGCATGAACCATTTCGGTCGCTTCCATTTTACTTAGTGAAGGATCGATTGTCATTTTTTTTGCCTTTGGCATTTCTTTTAATAACTGTACTTCAGTTTTTCCCTCCACGCCACATGCTACAAGCACAATACAAATAACAAACAAACTAAGAAATCCAAACAACTTTTTTACCCCCATGAAAATCACCTCCCCCTCATAAAAAAACTTTATATTTCGTATTGCTATTGTATATACACTAACTTCCTTTATGGAAGTAGTGATATTTTTTTCATATAGTTACCAAAAGTATAGTTTTGTGATACTATAAAGCAAATTCATTCAAAAAATTTTATGGAGGCTAGTTCCATGAACAATATAGATCCAGTTGAATTAACGAAAGGTTTACCTGGCATACCTTGTCCTATCGCTAAAACGCTTGATGTAATTCGTACGAAATGGACGTTTTTAATCATTCGCGACCTTCTTATCGAAGGAACATTACGCTTTAGTGATTTACAAAAATCAATGGACGGGATTAGCCCGAAAACATTATCGCTTCGACTAAAAGAATTAGAGTCTCAAGGCATTATAACGAGAAAAGTATATCCAGAAGTTCCACCTCGTGTAGAGTACACATTAACGGATAAAGGAAAGCAATTAGAGGGGATATTTATTGAATTAAAACGGTTTGGATTAAGCTTATAAACCCAAAAACCTTACCATCGTTAAACAGGCTATAATTAGAAGTAATTATAGCCTCATTGAAACGTAAGATTAAGAAGTTAGCAGAAGAGAAGAAACAATTACGTGAGCAATTGAAGATTGCTTATGCAGATATATACAAAAAGAATTTAGAATATGAGGGGAACTTTGTCCACCTTTATTCTGTCACTAAGTAGCGTATAAATTTATATTTTATTAGTTTATCTTCACACTATTAAACGTCTCCATATGTGTGCATCAACTTAAAAATTTTATAATGCCCCCACAAGATAAAATCTATATTTTTTCTTGTGAGGGTATACACGCAAAGCAACTAAATCTTTGGCTTGTTATTTACTAGTTCGTTGCACAAACCCTACATTTCTAGCAGGATCTCGTAAAATATTAGAGGATAAAAGAATTGAATTTCTTGAGTAAATAGTTAAGAGTTCTCTATATTTTTAATTATTTCTTTTTCAATCTTCTCAAGTTATTTTATCTAAAATATGATTAATGTGCGCCACTTAATTTAACTAAAATTTTTGCTTGCGCTTTATCATGAATTAACGCTTCAAAACCTTGTTCAGCAATATTATCTATATCAACTTTACTTGTAATAATGGATTGTGCAGGTAATCTTCCATTAGCGAGTAATTGAATGACCTCATTATAAGTTTCATTACTGTACCCCACAGATCCCAATAATTTTACGCCACTAAAGAGTAAGGAAGCAGGAGCATTAAATTGGATATCTTGAGTATGGAAGCTGATAACCATCATTGTGCCACGAACTTTAGTTGATTGAATGGCTTGATTAAATGTTGACTCAACACCTGCAGCTTCAATTGTCACATCTGCTCCATCTGGGAATAATTTACGAATTTCTTCTACAGGGTTTACTTCTTTAGCATTAAAGACATGCGTCGCACCCACTTCGGTTGCTTTGGCAAGCCGACTATCAAATAAATCAACAACAATAATATTAGAAGCACCTGCAACTTTTGCACCTAAAACAGCAAATAGCCCAATAGGGCCTGCGCCATAAACAACAACAGTATCTCCTTCTCCTACATTTGAATCCTTAATTGATTGGAATGATACAGCTGCTGGTTCTACCATTGCTGCTACTTCTAGTGATAAATTATCTGGAATTTTAAAAATCGTTTTTTGTGGAAGTATCACGTATTCAGCAAACCCTCCGTCGATTTGTGCACCTACTGCGTCTAAAGTGATAAAACGTTCAGTTTCAGCATTTGAAGGATCTTTAAGCATCATTGGATAAATACATACTCTGTCCCCTTCTTTAAATTTTGTTACATGAGCACCAACCTCTGCAATTTCACCAGAAAACTCATGTCCGATTACCATATTCTTATTCATTGGTACTGAATCTGGATGCAAGTATGCATGTAAATCAGAACCACAAATACCAGCCCATGCCACTTTAACTTTTACATCATTGGGTTGTAACTCTTTTGTTTCTCTTTCCTCGATACGAATATCTTTTTCACCATACCACACTGCGGCTTTCATAAAAAATCCTCCCTCAAATAATTGGAATATTATATATAATTTTCATTTAATATTAGATCGTAATTCGTTTTTTAAAGCATAACGGTAATTTTTTTGCTCTTTAACCTTACTCATTCCTCCTTTGCTATGTTCAATAATCTATCATAGGTTTTTGAGGAAGACGATGAGCAAAAAATAATATACGTCTCGAATTGAGACATTTGTTTTAATTTGGTTCATTTATCAATAAGTTCTTAGAAATCTGAATCAACTCTTCTTTTGTATAGGAATATTCATTGCTTAACCATTTTTTTATAATCTCAAAAAAGCCACTACAGTAAAAATCACACAGTACCATTGGATAATCTGAGTTTTGGATTTTTTTCGAAAGCGGATCATTATATTCCATTGAGTTTTCATATAAATTTTCTGCACCAAATCGAATCAATTTTTCGTATAACTCAAGGCTATTATTTTTACTAGTAATATTAAAAAACAATGCACGATTAACATCTATGTATTCAATTATTTCCTCAAACAATGTATGTTCTAAATCCAATCCTTCTTTTGTTTGTTCAAAAAGATTGATTGCGATGGAATTTGATACATCGCTAAATAATTCATATTTATCCTCATAATGACGATAAAATGTGCTTCTATGAATCATTGCTTTTTCACAAATATGATTGATTGTGATGGATGAAAATGTTTTTTCTTTTAATAAATCCATAAACGCATCTTTTATTATGTTTTGTGTGCGTAAACGTGTGAAATTACTCAATTTTAGTATCCTCCTATATTGAATCTAAGTACTGCATGAATTTGTAATTGTTTTCCTAATCCTTATCTCCTTTTAGTATGCCTAAATTAATGATAATCTGGCATTTCCCCACGAATATAATCCTTTTATGAAACTGAGATGGATCATATAAATTTGGCTCTGGCGCGAATATACCAGAGCCAAAATATTTAATTTAGTTCACTTTTTACAGGGAAAGAATGTAATCCATATATAGAACTACTATTTGAGATAGGAACAGGAAGATCCTGGTCAATAAATGAAAATGATTTATATCTTTTTATTAATTCCGTTAATACAATTTTCGCTTCTAATCTAGCTAGAGGAGCACCTAAACAAAAATGGATGCCATGTCCAAATGTAAGATGAGGATTACGTCTACGATATATGTTAAAACTATCGGCATCTTTGAATTGATGCGAGTCACGGTTAGCTGATCCAACCCAAGCTGAAATGATTTGGTCTACTTGTAAAGTTTGTCCTTTTAATTGAATCTCTTTTTTTACTCTGCGTACAATTCTTTGAACTGGTGAACGATACCGCAATACTTCTTCAATTGCTTTCGGAACAAGAGATACATCCTGTTGTAATTGATCATAAACATTTGGATGTTCTATGAAGCAATATAAAGCGTTTCCAAGTAAATTGGTTGTTGTTTCATTTCCCGCTACTAAAAGTAGTTTACAAAACGGTACTATTTCTTTTCCTGAAATATTTTTGTCCGCTTCACTTTGAACTAATAAAGAAATAATGTTATTTGAATCTTTTTTGGATTTCCCTCGATTGGATTGTATAATTTCTTCAAAAAACTCTCCTAATTCATTTTCTGCTTGTAAACGTGTATTAAAAAATTCCTCCAAATAATCCGAATCATCATGACTCGGTGAACTTACGATAATATCAGACCATCTCTTAAACCTTTCCATATCCTTAGCAGAAACACCTAACATTTCAGCAATTACTATAACTGGTAACGGATAAAATAACTCTCTAACAATATCAAAAGTTTCACGATTAGATAATTGATTGAGTATATCGTTTGTGATTTGCTGGATTCTAGGTTCCCATTCCCTTAATGCTTTAGGAGTGAAAGACCGATTTACAATAGACCGAATTTGCGTATGCTTTGGCGGATCCATCCCAAGAATACTTTGTGGAAATGGAGACTTTTTCTTCTCAGGCATAATACTAGAAAAGTACTCTTTATCCTCTAAGACAGTTTTTACATCTTCGTACAAAAAAACATTCCACATGTCTGCCTGATGATTAAAACAAATAGGCTCCTTTTCTCGCATCTCTTTATACCATGCAAATGGTTTATACGGATCTTCTAAAGCCTTTTTTCCCATCAACTTATTTGTAGGAATCATAACAACTGATTGATAAGGTGTTTTCATATACAACAATCTCCTCTCAAAAAAATTTCATTACACCGAATAATATTCACCGAATGTCATTCGGTGTAATGAGGATTATACAACAAGAACCAAAATATTCAAACTACTTTTTCGGTTTTAAAATATCCGTTAATATATAAATAAGGGGGAATAGACATTGCACAAAAAAACTCTGACAAATAGAAAACAACAAGCTTTACTAACACAGAACAATATATTTCATGTGTTTTTAAATTTAATGAAAGAAAAGAAATTTGAAAATATAACAATTGAAGATATTTGTAAAAAAGCAAATGTATCAGTAGGAACTTTTTATCATTATTTCACTTCCAAAGAGGATATTTATAAAAAATTATTTCAACAAATTGAAGAAAATCTACATGTTGAATTAGAAAATATCGATCAACATGCAACAATGCAAACAACTATTTTAACTTTCTTCCAATGCATAGCTGAATATACAACTAAATTGGAGTTACATATAAATCTTCTTAACGATTTCAACAAAAGGTCATTTATATATGAGCCTTCACTCATTTACGAAGCTCTAAATGGCTTTGTTTACAAAGGACAACTTGAAAAAGAATTAACAAATGATATGAGTGTAGAAGAAATAACAACGTATCTTTTTACAATTGCTAGAGGACTTATATTAGATTGGTGTCTTTTAGATGGAAAATACTCACTAGAACAGAGAATGAATACTTATATGAATTTAGCATTGAAATCTTTAAAGCCTTAAATTTTAATCAAGCCCTACGCTTTGTTGCTTCATTTTGTACATTTCATTCAGTTTTATTTTTTCTAGGTGTTACGCAGCTGGAATAAAAGAAAAAGCATGCCCCTTCTTTATACTGCGAGAAGGGCATGCTTTTTCTTTTTTTACAATACAACTTATAAATCCCACATCAATCCATTTCAAGATAGTTAATTTCCCTTTTCCTATCCCCTCGGAAAAGGAGAATAACAGTCAAAATACATATGAAAAATCAAGAAAATGAATATTTCATACAGGCTAGTTTTAGCACTGGGTATACTTTATATCGTTAAAAATCCATTAAAAAATGAACCACTTTGAGATATATGTCGCATTTTGAAACACATAAACATTTTTGATTATCGTTTTCCTCTAATGCCTATGATAAATTGCTATACATAGCTAGCTTACAATTATATTTCTAAAAATAATATTTCACCTTTCATAAAAAATAAAAAGGAGTTTTTAAAATGAAGAACCGAGTAAACCCAGCATTATTACCAGGCTTAGAAATGTATCCAGATCAAGATTTACGCCCAGAGTGTTTGCCAGTAATGAGAGAAGAAGCATCAAAAGTCTTCCCTCCTACCATTGTTGATGAAACTCTTTCTGTAACAAATGAAGTCATTGAGGGACCTGATGCAAATCCATTACGATTAAAAATTTATCGTCCAAAATCAAATAATGAATCCTTACCTGCTCTGTTGTGGATACATGGTGGCGGATATATCTTGGGATCTATAAATGATAACGATGATCTTGCTGTAAAAATTGCAAAAGAGGCTAACTGTATGGTCGTTTCTGTAGATTACCGTTTAGCTCCTGAACATCCTTATCCAGCTCCAATTGAAGATTGTTATGCAGCATTAAAATGGATTGCTGATAACGCGGAGACATTGAACATTGATTCGAATCGAATTGGTGTTGCAGGAGTGAGCGCTGGTGGCGGACTAACAGCTGCATTAACATTATTAGCCCGTGATCGCCAATATCCTTCTATTTGTTTCCAAATGCCGCTTTATCCAATGATTGATGATCGTAATAACACACCTTCTGCCAATGAAATTAAAGAAGGGTTTGTTTGGAATCAAAAATCAAATGAAGCTGGCTGGAAAATGTATTTAGGAGAATTACATGGAACGGATCATATTCCCGCTTATGCAGCCGCTGCTCGAGCAGAAGATTATCGTAATTTACCACGTACCTACACATGCGTTGGTCAATTGGACCCATTCCGTAGTGAAACATTAACCTATGTAACCAAACTTGCAGAAGCTGGTGTTGATGTCGAGTTCCATTTATATCCTGGAGCTTATCATGGGTTCGAAATGATGCATCCGGATACTGATATATCTATTCACGCTTGGAATGATTATGTGCGAGCAGTTAAAACTGGTTTCGCAAGAAAGTAACTAAGGTAGCTACAAAAAATTTCATAATAAAGGAGAATTTTTAATGAAGAATAGAGTTCATCCAGAATTAAGAGAAATGTTTTCTGTATTACCTGAAGTAGATAATAGTCCGGAAAATTTCCAACAATATAGGAAATGGGCTAAAGAATCTTTTACTGCAACAGTTCTATCATCGAATGATGAAGTTACTGTATCTAATCGATTTATACCTGGGCCTGAAAGAGCGCCTGAAGTTAGAGTTCGCATTTATGAGCCAACTAAAAAAACAAAAGCTTTACCTGGGGTCCTTTGGATACACGGTGGTGGATATCAAGTGGGATCACCCGAAATGGATGACAAACTTTGTGAAAAGTTCGTATTGGAAGCCAACTGTATAGTGGTTTCGGTTGACTATCGATTAGCACCGGAAAATCCATTCCCTGCACCACTTGAGGACTGCTATGCAGCTTTACAGTGGGTTTCTAATAATTCGGAAGATCTTGGTGTCGATTCTTCTCGAATTGCAATTGCCGGAATGAGTGCGGGAGGTGGACTAACAGCAGCCCTTGCCCTTTTAGCAAGGGATAGAAAGGGACCTTCAATTATATTCCAAATGCCACTATGCCCTATGATTGATGATCGTAATATAAAACCTTCTGCTTTTGAGATAACGGATTCAAAATTATGGAACAGAAAAACTAATATCTCTGGGTGGAAAATGTATTTAGGTTCAGTTTACGGTGAAGAGGTATCCCCATACGCTGCTCCAGCTCGTGCAACTGACCTTACAGGACTTCCACCAACTTATACAATGGTGGGTGAAATAGACTTATTCCGAGACGAGACAATTGAATATGCGAATAGATTAATGCAAGCTGGAGTACCAACAGAATTTCATGTTTATCCTGGTGGCTACCATGGATTCGAATTAATAGTGCCCAATGCTGAAATTAGCCAAAGAGCTGAGGAAGAATATATCGGTGCATTAAAGCGAGCATTACAAAAAACAGAAGTTTAAATATATATGAGGATTTTATATAGCATATAGTAAAAAATAAGAGAAAGAGTCTATGAAGAGAGCAGCTCCTCTGTCACTAAGTCTTATAGAGATAAAAAAGTACTGGCAATGCCAGTACTTTTTTATTATTATGCTCGCTGTTCAACATTGACTCTTTTAATAAAGAACGAGATTATTAATCCAACAATTACTACAATGATAGCAAAGATAAAGGTATTTTGAACACCGTTTGTAAAGGCCAGAACTTGGTTTAATGGATTTTCTTTATCAGATACTGTCTGAAGGAAGCTTCTTGAACCTGAGGAAAGAATTGAAATTCCAACAGCTGTTCCAATAGCACCAGCAACTTGTTGTAAGGTGTTCATAATCGCTGTTCCATGCGGGTATAGTTCAGGTGGCAGCTGATTTAATCCGTTTGTTTGAGCTGGCATCATAATCATTGAAATTCCAACCATAAGTGCAATGTGTAGTGCAACAATAAATCCTGTAGATGTTTCCAATGTTAAAGTTGAGAAACCATACAGTGCACATGCTACAATGACAAGTCCAGGAATAACTAGCCATTTAGGACCAAAACGGTCAAATAATCCCCCCATAACAGGCGAAAGAATTCCATTAATAATTCCTCCCGGTAGAAGCATAAGACCCGCTGCAAACGTTGATAACGCTAATGATGTTTGTAAGTATAATGGTAAAATCATCATCGTACAAAGCAGCACCATCATGCATACTAAAATTAAGAGAAGTCCAATAACGAACATTGGATATTTAAAAGCCTTAAGGTCTAACATTGGCTCATCCATCTTCATTTGACGAAGGGAAAATGCAATTAATCCAACGACTCCAATAACAAGAGAAAGAATAACGTGTGAGCTTCCCCAGCCTCCACTTTCTCCAGCGCTACTGAAACCAAATACGATACCGCCAAAACCAATTGTTGAAAGAATGATTGAGAAAATATCGATTCTTGGCTTTGTTAGTTTTGTTACGTTTTGCATGAAGAATGTACCAAATACTAATGCGATAATTAATAATGGGAGTGAAATCCAAAAAATCCAGTGCCACGTTAACGTTTTTAGAATCAACCCTGAGACGGTTGGTCCAACAGCTGGAGCAAACATAATGACAAGCCCGATAATTCCCATAGCTCTTCCACGCTTATGTGGTGGAATAATAACAAGAATGGTGTTAAACATAAGTGGTAAAAGTAAAGCTGTTCCTACTGCTTGTACAATGCGGGCAATCATTAATACGCTAAATGTTGGTGCAATAGCTCCAATTAATGTTCCGATAATGGAGAATACAAGAGATGCGATAAAAAGCTGTCTTGTTGTAAACCATTGAAGAATTAAACCTGAAATTGGCACAAGAATTCCTAATGTTAATAAGTAGCCGGTTGTCAGCCACTGTGCTGTTGTCTCTAGAATATCAAAACCTGTAATTAAATCTTTTAACGCCATATTTAAGGCTGTTTCACTAAACAAGCCGATAAATCCAGCAATAAGAAATGACGTAATAATCGGGAGAGCTCTGATGTTAGAGTTCTCTGCTGTTGTTTGTTGATTCCCCATATTAAATTGTCTTCCTCTCTCTTACCTAATTCTTTTATTTGAATTTTCGATTTTAATAACCTTTCCTTAACACCTCGTGGCACTCCCAAATCAGCTCTTCTATTCCCGTCTGGCCTTTCAGCCTACGGCGAACGATTTCTGAGGATAGATTCTGGACTTTGAGCGCTCTTGGTGCTCTTCTTTCGAAGTATGCCTGAAAGGCTGCTTCAATGTCATTATTGTTTTTGAGCTCTTCGGCGAGAACGATTGCATCCTCAATAGCCATGGCTCCTCCTTGCGCAAGAGTCGGAGCTCCGACGTGGGCGGCGTCTCCTCCAATGACGACGCGGCCTTTGTACCATGGCTCTTGCACTGCGACTTGTTCCAATTTGTTAAAAATAACAGGGTAATCTTTTGACATATGCTTTGTAATAAAATCAAGTCCCGGAAAGCCTAAGAGAATCTCTTTGACTCTATTAAACCGGGTATCTTCCTCATCCCAGTAATCGCTGGCGCAAGGCTGGAGCACAAAGACATAGCCGGCGCGTTCAGCTAATGGTACGACGCCGATTTGCGTTTCTCCGCTTATATACATCAATGACGAATCCTCAAATTTGTAATCAGGAAGCTCGAAATAAAATCGCCACGCTCCCATACCGAGATGCTCTTTTTCTATTTCCTTTTGCAGCATCATATTCCTTACAGTTGAATGAATGCCGTCAAAACCTACTAAAATATCAGCCTTTATCTTTTCTCCGTCGTCAAATATGGCAGAGACCGATTCAGCCCTTTCTTCATAAGCAACAACCTTTTTCCCCCACTTGATATCTACACCCGCTGCATCAGCATGCTTGATGAGAATATCACTTAATGTTTTTCGCGGGATATTATTGCGCCCTGGAAGTGTGTCGTCTAAAAAGGATTCACTGACTTGAAACTGCAGATTCCCCTGTGCATCAAATGTTTTCAGCCATTTTGTTTGAAAGCCATGTTCACAACACTCTTCGAATACGTCCAATTCTTTCAAGACAGCCAGTGCGTTTTGCGGCATAAGAATCCCCGCACCGGTTTTGCGATTTTCTAAAGCCGCTTCGCACAAGGTAACAGAAAATCCTACTTTACTAAGGGAAATAGACGCTGACAATCCGCCAATTCCCCCACCAGCTATCAAAATATGTTTCATATAAATAACCCCTTTTAGTTCTTTCGAAAATAGTTAGGCGCCTAACTACATTACTTTACTACATCCTCAGAAAAATTGTCAATCATCTTTAAGTCAGGTTGTATTATGATATTAACTCCTTTATAATCGTGTCATAACTAACGAACGGGAGCTTATTTTAATGGAATTAAAACATTTACCTAAATATAAATATTTAACAGAACACACCGAGACGTATTCCAATATAGATGCCAGTTCTCTTGAATTGTTTTTATCTCTATTTGATATATCAAAAAAAATGAATCATGTGATGGAGCGTTACTTTGCAGGCAGAGGGCTGTCTGAAGGAAAATTCAAAATCCTGATGCTACTCTTCGACGCAAAAGACCACTCGTTAAGTCCGACAGAACTTGCAAAGCAATCAAACGTTACGAAAGCAACGATTACAGGTTTGCTGGACGGGCTGGTGAGGGACGGTTTTGTCAGCCGCACGCATCAAAATAAGGATAAACGAAAAATCAGCATTGAACTGACAAAAGAGGGAAAAGAACAACTGAAACAATTTCTACCCGGTCATTTCAGTAAAATCTCTGCGGTAATGGAAAACTACAGCGATGAGGAAAAAGAAATGTTTATCAATATCCTGGGAGATCTATTTGAAAAACTGAGCGTGTTTAAAGACTAAAACGCATTTTTTTGGTCCCACCACATCGTTATTCAGCTAAAATTTTATAGTACCCCCAGAACGAAATTTTGTACTAACTTGTAATAAAATATTCATTTTTCGTTTTGAGGGTATTTGCATTTCTTAGGTTGATGGCGGTGAGGCTAGTTCCATGAACAATATAGATCCAGTTGAATTAACGAAAGGTTTACCTGGCATACCTTGTCCCATCGCTAAAACGCTTGATGTAATTCGTACAAAATGGACGTTTTTAATCATTCGCGACCTTCTTATCGAAGGAACATTACGCTTTAGTGATTTACAAAATCAATGGACGGCATTAGTCCGAAAACATTATTGCTTCAACTAAAAGAATTAGAAGCTCAAGACATTATAACGAGAAAAGTATATCCAGAAGTTCCGCCTCGTGTAGAGTACACATTAACGGATAAAGGAAAGCAATTAGAGAGGATTTTTATTGAATTAAAACGATTTAGATTAAGTTTATAAAACAAAAACCCCTTACCGTTGTAAGGGGTTTGATTACTTCGCAAAACTTTCAGCTAACTGTTTTTCTCTCCACATAAATGTAATAGCGAGACCCACTATTAAAACAACTCCTGAAAATGCATATGGATAATGAATATTCATATCAAATAATATTCCGCCCATCGCTGGTCCTGCTATATTTCCTAAACTCGTATAAGTCGAGTTCATACCAGCAACGAATCCTTGCTCTTTTCCAGCTGCTTTTGATAAAAACGTCGTTAAAGCTGGGCGAAGCAAATCAAATGCAAGGAAAATGAAGCACGTAACGAGAAGTACAATCCAATAATTAAAGACTACAGTTGAAACGAACGCTAATACTGCACCTACAATTAAACAGATTTGAATTAACACTTTTTCACCGAATATATCAACCAATTTACCAAACATAAATACTTGCACAACTACCCCAAAGATTGAACTAATTGTAATAATTGCCGCAATATCTTTCGGTGTGAACCCAAACTTATGATCAGAAAACAGACTGAACACCGTTTCATACGCCGATAAACCGAACGCAAGTACAAATACGATGATAAATGCAATTGCATACATTGGATGTAATGATTTCTTTAAATCACCAATAAAGCTTGATTCTTTCGTATTAGAAGAAATCTCTGCAAGCTCTTCTTTCGTTAACGGTTCTTTTAAAATAAAGATCGAAATGACACATGCTATAAAAGCAATTGCAGCTGCAACGAAAAACGGTACACGTATACCGTATTCTGCAATAAATCCGCCGATTCCAGGTCCTATAATAAAGCCGGTACTAATAGCAGCAGATAAATATCCCATCGCCTTTGGACGTTCCTGTATAGATGTAATATCCGCAACATATGCCGTAACACCAGGCATAATAAACGCAGCACTAATTCCGCCTAACACCCTCGCTGCATAGAGCATCCATACATCTGTTCCTAATCCAAAAAGAAGCTCTGAAACACCAAAAATAAATAATCCAATGATTATCATTTTCTTCCTACCATAAAGGTCGACCCACCGGCCTGTAATAGGTGAAGCAATAAGCTGAGCCATTGCAAACACTGCAACGAGATATCCCATCGTCTTACCTGTTAAACCCATATCATTCATAAAGGACGGCATAACCGGAATGATTAATCCAATCCCTAAAAAAGCGATAAATATATTACTCAAAAGAATGACCAATACCATCTTTTGTTCTTTTATCGGTTTCTTCACTTTCAACACCTCTTCCCGTAAGCTCCCCTCAAAAAAATAATGCCCAAGAAGCTTTTTCTTTATCCTGCTATTTGTAGGCTAATCATGAGTAGAGATGCCCCTACTCGTTAGAATTTCGCTGTATCCTTCCACACATACATACGCATTAGGTGAATGACTATCATTCAGTTTTCCTCAAAAATGAACCTACCTTCTCAGACAGGTTCATCTCACTATTTCTTTATATGTAATGCATGTGTTAAAAAATCTAGTACTTCTGCCTTTTGTAACTCGACTTGCTCATCATCTTTATGATCATATAAATACACTTGCTCCGCTGCTGATTCAACTAGAGCGATAAATAACTTCGCTGTTCGCTCTGCGTGAACCGAATCACGAATTTCACCCGCTTCTTTCGCCTCATTTAAAAATTCACTTAGCCACATATAAAGAGGCTCATACACAGCTTCCCATTCTTTTATATGTTCTGTAGATGCAAGACCCGCATACATTAAAGCTTGTATTTCACGATATTCCTCTATGAAGTGAAACACCGCATCTATTACTTGCGTTACTTTACTTGAGAAAGGCGCATCGTTTTGCACTTTTTCTTTTACTGCAAGTATCATCTTTTCAACCATCACTTCTGCTATTGCAGGCATAACAGATAACTTAGAAGGAAAATATAAATAGAAAGTTCCTTGTGCAATGCCAGCTAATTTCACGATATCAGAAATCTTCGTTTTTTCAACGCCCTTTTCCTGAAATACTTCAATCGCTGCATAGACAATTTTCTCTTTTTTATTCATCATCTAAACCCTTTCACACGCGTATTGAATGACTGTCACTCATTTTATAAGATAATCGATTGTACTGTCAATGATAGTGAACTTTGCGAGGAAATCATTTTTTTCATAATAAAATCTCCTAACAAAAAATTAGGAGATAAAAATGCCAAATACCTTTAAGAAAGAGCCTTTAACCCTGTCACGCCGCATACAATAAGAGCTACACTAATGATACGTGCTTTACTTTTCGACTCACCAAACAGGAACATGTTTAATAAAACGGCACCTGCTGTTCCAATACCAATCCAAACCGCATACGCGACACTTACTTGTAAAAATAAGAAAGATGTATACAAGAATGCAAAGGATGTAGCAAACCCGCCTATATAAAGAGCCCCATTTGCTAATGTTTTATCTTTACTATACATTTTAAGACCGATTACACCGACTATTTCACTAATTGCAGCACAAAATACGAAAAACCAACCCATCTTTAAGCAGCTCCTTCCATAGTATCTTCTTTATTATCAGCTAGCTTTAAACCGATAACGCCAGCTACAACCATCACGATAAAGAATAATTTTCCTACACTGAAACTCCCGCCGAAAAGGAATACATCCATTAAGAAAGTACCTACCGTACCAGCTCCGGCGAAAACAGCATATACAGTCCCTGTTGCAAGATGTTCACACGCTTTAGAAAGGAAGTGAAAATCAACAGCGATAACTCCTAAAATAATAATCCAATGCCACCAAGTATTCGCTGTATTAAAACCAAACACCCAAAAAATTTCAAAGATACATGTTAATATGACATATAACCAAGCTTTATTTTTCATACCTCTCACCTCTTATGACTGACTATCAGTCATTTTTATTTTAAAAAAATATGCTCTTTCATCCCTACTATATATAAACAACTATCATCCTCATTTACCTTTTATATTTATTCCGTTTTCAAACTAACTACATCCTTCCAAAGAAGAAATGACTGAATGTCATTCATATATATTGTACATGAATATTTTAAAAACTGTCAATGCCGAAAGTTTATTTAAAATTTCTTTCATCCGATTTGTATATTTCCTAATAATCTGTCAATACTGCTAGTAACATAATATTTTCTCCACTCCCCCTTGGAGAGATCCCTTAAATAGAGCAGTTAGCTTTTGCTAGCTGCTCTTATTTCTTTTGCTTCATCCAACATACCGAATCATCGCTACTTCATCACAATAATCTACCTTTGGACAATGCCTACAATCAATCCATACTTTCTCTGGCAGTGCATCTCTATTCACAAAATCAAACCCGCACTTTTGAAAAAATTCCGTTTCATATGTTAAAGAAATAACTCTACTCACTTTTATTTTCGCCGCCTCATTTATTACATGGTTTACTAACATACGTCCGATCCCTTTTCCTGCATATGTATGCGAAACGACTAAAGATCGTACTTCTGCAAGATCCTCTCCTAACACATGTAAACCAGCAACTCCGACGATTTCTCCCTCTTCTTTCATAACATATAAACATTGTAAATATTGATAGAGAGACAAAAGAGAACGCGGTAAAACCACTCCCTCTTTTGCATAAATCTCAATAAGACTATAAATTTCTTTCACATCACTCGTAACCGCATTACAGATTTTCATATGCTATCCCCTTGCCCCCGATATTAATATTTATAACTCGAAATGAATTTTAATACATAATTTTATATAATAATACATCTCTCTTTTCTTCTCGTCAATCACTTTATACAAACAAAAAACCAAGCAATCTAATCGATGCTCGGTTCCTCATTTCGTATCGGTAATACCGTCGAATATTTAATTTCACGAAGTGCTAAACTCGTCTGTATCTTTGTAATACCAAGCTTATTCAGCTTTCTAATAAACTGCTCTAATTCTTTACGATCACGATTTGCGACCTTTAATAAATAATCATATTCTCCTGTTAAGCAGTGACATTCTAACACTTCAGGCATCGCTTCTAATTCTTTTTCCAACACTTCCAACTTGTCAAATTGATGAATATTCGTACTCATAAAAATGAAGCATAACAAGTCAAAACCAAGCTTCTCTTGATTTAAAATAGCTACTTGCTTATCAATGAATCCTTCTCCATCTAATCTTTTTATTCTTGCATGCATTGCAGCTGGTGATAAATTAACACGTCGTGCAAGCTCTGCATTACTTACTTGTG
This sequence comes from Bacillus sp. FSL W8-0519, assembly GCF_038005585.1. Classification (NCBI taxonomy): domain Bacteria; kingdom Bacillati; phylum Bacillota; class Bacilli; order Caryophanales; family Bacillaceae; genus Bacillus; species Bacillus sp. FSL W8-0519. Next base: position 882,628 of record NZ_JBBOTL010000001.1, on the reverse strand, counting down.
ACTCCTTCTGCAATATATCTAAAATTTGGACATCTAGATCATCCAACACTTTAATAACAGACGACTCCATTATAATTCCCCCTTTTTTCTTACCGATGATTATTCGAAAAAACACCTTATAACTTATATAAAACTGAACATCCTTCTTTAAATATCATTCATAGCAAAACATTTTATCGATTTTTATCCATTATACAAAAGAATATATTACACAATAAAGAAAAATGCTAAAATTATTTACAATTCACATTGATTACAACAAAGGGGATTTTAATATGCCTTATTTTTATGTCTTTTTACTATTACTAACGAGCTTATTATGGGGAGGAAACTTTGTCGTTGGAAAATCACTTGTTGATCACGCATCTCCAATGACACTTACAAGTTTAAGATGGATGATTGCGATTGTTTGTTTATTACCAATGGTATGGTTTAAAGAAAAAAAAATCATTCCACCACGCGCGGCGATACTTCCGTTAATATTGATGGGAATTTCAGGGGTTGCTCTTTTTAACATCTTTCAATTTTTAGCATTAGAAAAAACATCCGCAACAAATGTAGGGCTTATTTCTACATTAAACGCGATTTCTATTGCACTATTTTCTGTCTTATTTCTAAAAGAAAAAGTAAATACACTTCAAATTCTATCCATGATTCTTTCATTCTTTGGGGTTATTCTTGTCCTATTAAAAGGTAACTTTGCACTTTTATTTTCACTACATTTTAATAGTGGTGACTTATGGATGATTGCGGCTGTTTGTATTTGGGGAATGTATTCTGTTTGTAGTAAATGGGCAACAAAAACAACGACACCACTCATGGCGACGCTTTACTCTGGTATTTTCGGCGTTATTTTATTACTACCATTTAACATAGGAAGCTTCACTGTTACAAATATCAACACTTCTTTTATAACATCACTTTTATATACTGGACTCATTTCCACAGTTCTTTGTATGGTGTTTTGGAATGTTGGCGTACAAAAATTAGGAGCAACTACATCCGGCATTTTTCTAAACTTCAATCCCATTTTCACAGCTATTTTAGCATTCCTTTTCCTCGGAGAAGAATTAACGTGGATTCAAATTTTAGGGACAATGATCGTTGTGACAGGATGTTATTTATTTTCCCATTTCAAAACAGTTGCTGTTCAGCCAACTAGAGCTTTAATGCGAAAACATTCTTAATCCAAAAACATCGCCACCGAAGTGGCGATGTTTTTATTTACGTTTCATTTCTTTCACATATTGCTTTTCTTCTTCTGGCGATAAACGTTCTGTCGCCTTTCCAGTATCACCACCTTGAATTTCCCACAAAAAGTTATGCTCCTCAACCGTTTGTGAAAAATCCCCTTTCTCCCAGCGCTCCAAAGTAGAAAGTAACTCTGACTTATATTTAAAATTCGTACCGCTTTCTACTGCGTTCTTCGCACCACGAATTTCCTTATTTGTCATTTCAATAAATCCCCATTTTTCAGAGGATTTCACTTTTTGATGTACCATCCTATGCATTGTAGAAATAATTTCAGCTTCACTAACTTGTTGCTTCTCTTCCTCTGCTTTCTTTCCTTGTTGTCCCATTACTTTTTGCGCTTTAAGACTCTTCTCCTCTTCTTCTATATAATTAACACCTTTAGTAACACCGAATACAGCTCCTATCGCAATTACGATCACTGTAATTGTCCCTATAATCCATTTTTTCATATTATGTATTCCCCATTCCCCTAATAATCACATAAACAAATGGAATCGCCTGCACACAGTCGATTCCATTTGTTTCCTTATTTTATTTTAAACCTTAAGCGCTTCTCGCACAATATAACTATCCACACATTGCTTGAATTTTATGATTTTTCCATTTTCAAGTTGCCATACATGAACAAATTCTGCTTCAAATGATTTTCCCGTTTTTTTATAAACTCCAGAATATATACCTTCAGCAATAATTACATCTTTTCCGTTTACTTCATGGTATGTATTTACACTTGCTTTATAATCATCCCATTCTGATCCTAATCGGCTAAATACATTTTCCATAATCGCTTCTACACCTATATAAGTCCCACCGTACGGGAACCCTTCTGCCTCTGTCCATTCTACTTTTTCAGAGAGGGCTTCTGCTAAATGTTTTGCATTCGAAGAAGCTGATCCTTCATACGTACTTCGAATTATTTCTAAATTTGATTTAGACATATTACTTCCTCCCGTTTCATTTATTTTCGGGCAAGTTGTAACCAAAATAATTACAACCTACCCAAAAAAATATTTAAATTGTTTTATTCTTAATCTACACGTTGTAATCATTATAGTTACAATGATCCTTTAAGTCAACAATTTATAAATAAAATCTACTTCGTTTTCATTACTTTCTCTTTTATGAAACGGTCTACATATCCTTCTGCTTTTACAACGAATAAATACGCACCCATTGATAATAATGCAAGGTCTAATTCATATCCTGGATTCTTTCCATCTCCTAATAAACCTGCTGCTCCATTTACCTTTACGATAGCTCCAGCTAAAATAAGAGCGAATAACAATCCTACATACTTTACGCCTAAACCGATAATTAATAATATACCACCAACTAATTCAACTGTTGCTACGCCATACGCTAGACCACCCGGTAAGCCAATGCTTGTAAACCAGCCTGCTACGTTATCGATACCTGATTGAAACTTCGCTAAACCATGTGCAAAGAACGTTACTCCTAACACGATACGAATAATTAAATTCCCAATATATTGATTCATTTTTTTCTCTCCTTTTTGTTTTGTTATGGTGAACTTTTATTTACAAGTCAAAACAATACGGTATTTCATTTCATTCGTCAAATACTTTTTTAAAGAAAACAAAAAACATTATCCCTTTTACGGATAATGTTTTCCTACAAAGTAGCGTTAATTCAAGCTTTTACTCTATCGCACAAAAAAGTTGAAACATTTTTCCAGCGCCAACATACGGCAATAAAGAAATATCCTCTTCTACAACCATGCCAACAACGTTCACTTTCTCATCTACAGGCAAATCATGTATAGCAACTTGCATCTCTCCTGCATATCTACCGTACAATTCATTATCAATTGTAATGCTGCCTTTCTTTCTTACAATTGCATTCATTGGCTGTAAAATCACTTTATGTTCTTCTCGTGATTCTACAGACCGAATGACATCACGGGCTGGATCCAGCCTATTTGTATGCACTTGCTCCACCACTTTTAATACTTCATTATCAGTTATAAATGATTTGTAACGCAATGGAATAATCCCTCTACTCGCACTCGCTATCTCTTGTACACTTTCTACACTTCCGCTTATATCCCCGATTAACACTTTATCAACACCACAATGTTGTACAAGTTCTAAGTACGCTTCGAGCGGTCTCATATAACGATGCTTTTCTAGCGTCGGTAAGCCTTCATATAGTGGACCACGCTTTTCACCATCTCCCGGAATAAATGCCATCGTTTTTATTCCGCACTCATGCAAGTATTGGTTTTGTTTTTGTAAAAAGGACTTTGCTAGTCCTGTTTCTGGGCGCGGGTAAAAATTATGCCACGCTTCTACATTCTCTACCTTTATATTTTCTATGATTAACTCTTTCCAAAATGAATCTGTAATCGTGCTCGCATTTAAAGCTACTTTCATCTTGTGAGATACGCGTGCGATGTCTTTTGGCGCAATGCCGTAGTCCATTCTTAAGCCTGTAATGCCCCAGTCCAGTAGATCCTCCACATTTTCATACGTCATCCCTAAATGGTGTAACGATTTTGGAGAAACATCGACCATTAATTCCATGTCATTTTCAAGAGCTTGTTTCCCAAGTATTTGAATTAGCTCTTTATACGTACCAGGGTCATCTTCAGGAATGTGCAATGATGTAAAAATAGATGAAAACCCGTTTTCCTTCGCTACTTTTAGCCACTCTTCTTGCTTCTTTACTCGTTCTTTTGCAAGGTAAATTGAAACTCCAATCATATGAATCTCCCTTTCTATAAATAGAAAAAGAGAAAGGAATCCCTTTCTCTATATGTTTTCTGCCATTTCTTCTTTAAATCCGAAGAAGTACGTAAAGATGAATCCGAACGTATATGCCACTACTAATCCAAGGAAATATAATACATATTTATTATCAGCAATTAACGGAATTAATGATAATCCTGATACACCAATTCCGAGTGCAGCTGTTTTCATAACTGCTTGGAACGCACCGCCAACTGCTGCTCCTAAACAAGCTGTAAGAAACGGTTTTCCCAGTGGTAATGTAACCCCGTATAATAACGGTTCACCAATTCCTAAAAATCCAACTGGTAATGCCCCTTTAATTACGTTACGCAGTCGTTTGTTTTTTGTTTTTACAAAAATAGCAATCGCTGCTCCTACTTGCCCAGCGCCAGCCATTGCAAGTACCGGTAATAAAGGCGTTACATGCGTTTGATTAATAAACTCCATGTGAATCGGTGTTAAACCGTGATGTAATCCGACCATAACGAGCGGTAAAAATGTTCCAGCAAGTACTGCCCCAGCAAACGCTCCGCCAATACTTAAAATACCATTAATTCCGCTCGTAATTCCTTCAGATAAGAAACCTGCTACCGGCTGAATTGCTAACATCGTTACGATACTTACGACTAACACAGTAATAAGTGGCGTTACAATAATATCAACTGCATTTGGTACAGCTTTTCGAACTTGTCTTTCCACTACAACCATAAGCCACGCTGCAAAAATAACTGCAAACAATCCGCCCCGTCCGGGTACGAGCGCTTCACCAAATAACTTTACGTTCGCCATCGCCGGATTGAAAATTAAAATACCAGCAATTGCCCCAAGAACTGGTGTCCCGCCAAACTCTTTCGCTGTATTCCAGCCGACTAAAATGCCTAAGAATGTAAAGATACCGCCGCCAATAAGTAGTAACATTTGTAGCCATGTTGCATTCGGATCAGCGCCTGCGTTTTTCGCAAAGTTAGCAACCCCGTTTATAATACCTGACGCAACAAGACCCGGAATTAACGGAATGAAAATACTTCCTATTTTTCTTAAAAAGTTTTTCACCGGTGTATTATTTTTCTTCTTAATCTCTGACTTCATCTCTTGCCCAAGATCTTCAAGGTGATGATCTGCCACCTCACCAATTCGCAGTCCCGTTAAACCTTCCATCTCTGCTGCTACTTTATTTACCGTTCCCGGACCAACGACAACTTGAAGCGTCTCATCCTCAATAACGCCCATAACCCCTTCAACCTTTTTCAAAAGGTCCATGTTCACTTTACTTTCATCATGAAGCGTTAATCGTAGTCTCGTCATACAATGAGCAATGCCACGAATATTTTTTACTCCCCCAAGTTGCTCTGAAATTTCTTTCGCCATTCTCTTTTCTTTCCTCATAATAGAATCCCCCTCCCTATTATTTATAGTGCCTTCTTCACAAACCCTTTCGCTTCTTTTAGTTTCTCCAGTGCTTCCCCATACTCACACTGCAATAACACCATAACAATCGCAGCTTTCACGTTACGTTCTGCTTTTTCATAATGCTCTGCCGCTACTTCATAACTAACACCTGTTGCTTCCACAATAATTCGTTTTGATCGTTCTATTAACTTTTCATTTGTAGATTGAACATCTACCATCAAGTTTTTATATACTTTCCCTACACCAATCATAGATGCTGTTGAAATCATATTGAGCACTAGTTTTTGCGCTGTACCAGCTTTCAAACGCGTTGATCCTGTTAAAATTTCTGCGCCTGTTTCTACTTCCACGTTTAGTTTTGCATATTTACTTATTTCAGCATTTTTATTACAGGAGATACTAGCTGTACTCGCTCCTACGCTATTCGCGTACTTCAAGCCACCAATAACATAAGGAGTTCGACCACTTGCTGCAATTCCAATCACTGTATCTTTCTCATTTAATCCAATACTTTTTAAATCTTCTTCTGCTAATTCTTCGCGATCTTCTGCACCTTCTACCGCTTTAGTAAACGCTTTCAATCCACCTGCTATAAATCCTTGCACCATTTTATCGTCTGTGCCAAATGTCGGCGGACATTCCACTGCGTCCAAAATACCTAAACGGCCACTCGTACCAGCCCCAATGTAAATTAATCGGCCCTCTTCTTCGAAAGATTTAATAACAGTCTGCACAACTTTTTCAATCTGCTCTATTTCATTTTCAACTGCTAATGCAACAGTTCGATCTTCTTCATTCATACTTTGCAAAACTTCTTTTATGCTCATCTCATCTAAATTCATCGTCTTCTCATTGCGATGTTCTGTCGATAAATTTTCTAACATATTCCCACCTACTTTGAAATTTAATTTCATACTTTCATTATAACTTTAAGAAATTTAAAATCAATATCACTTCATTATTTTATGAAATTTAATTTCTTTTCATGACGAATTTATGTCCGTCCGTATGCAAAAAAGATGGGTTTCCCCATCTTTTCATTTCAGCTTCCGTAATCGCAAAGCTTCTTCTCTTGTATCCATAAATTGATCTAGCACTTTATTACCAATGCGATTAAAGGTAATCACATATAGAGCATCTATCATGTTCAATTGCGTCATTCTTGAAGCAATACTTGCAATACGATGATCTTGTTCTACATCTGGCATACAAAGGCGAATATCCGCCTCTTTATATAACGGTGATGATTGATCAAGCTTTGTAATCGCAATAACTGTTGCACCCTGTCTCTTCGCATATTGCGCCATTTCAAGTACATCTTTCGTACGACCAGATGTTGAAATCGCCACAAAGATATCGCCTTCTTTTAAATTCGTCACAAGCGGCAACATCATATGAAAATCAGATAGCATCATCGCTGTAAATCCGAGCCTTGTAAATTTATAAGCTCCGTCCATCGCCGGAGTAGCTGATCCGCCTACTCCGTAAAAGATAATTTTATCGGCATTTACAATATGATCTGCAGCTTTTTCAAGTTCTTTTTTATCTATCGCCGTCACGCTCGCCTCAATTGCAGCTTTATTCACATACGTAACTTTATTAAACAAGTCGTACGGGCCATCTTCCGTATTCATCACTGAAAAATCATTAATATTATAATCAGCAATCGTTAATTCACGAACGAGCGCGATTTTAAATGCTTTAAAGCTCCCAATCCCAATCGACTTACAAAAACGAACAACACTCGCTTCACTTGCACCTGCATTCGTTGACACTTCTTTCGTCGTTAAGTTCGGAACAATCTCTGCATTCTCCATTATGTACATGGCAACCTTTTTTTCAGCTGGTGAAAATTGATCCATATTACTTTCAATTTTAAATAGTAATGTTGAAGCTTTCACTATTTAACCTCCACTTCTTACGGTTGCGTTCACTTATTTTCTCTTGCTTCAAGAAGGTAAAAACCATCATCGCCAGGAGGATGAAACACATTTACAATGCGATTCCCTTTTTGATAAACAGTTCTTTCCCCTTCTGTCCACTTCTTTTCCCAACCGTTCATCCAAATCGCAACATCAGGTAAAAAAGCAGTATATTTCAGCTTCTGATCGTACTCACCATCTGCTTCTTCCGAGAAAATAGAAACCGGAAAATCTTTCACTTTTGATTCTTTCCATGCAGTAAATGGTATGCACAATAAAAGAAGTATAATTACACCTATAATCTTTTCCTTCGTAATCCTCAAACACATCCCTCTCCTTGTCATATCACATACATAGATTTTACCATAATTACAAACCTTTCATGCCACATGACTATTGCTTTTCCAATAAAAAAAGAGCTTACCCACATCAGATAAGCTCTTCCTCTCTATACAAAATACTTCTTCAAAAGCGGCGGGGTAATAATCGTTGTCAATATAACAACAATAACAATCGCTGTGAAATTTTCTTTCGCTAATAAATTCGCCGTAAGTCCATTCGCTGCGATGATAAGTGCTACTTCACCACGCGATACCATTCCCGCACCAATACTAATAGAAGATTGAAGATTGAATCCTGTTAGTCTTGCTCCTAAACCGGATCCAATTAACTTTGTGAAAATCGCAATAAGCGTCATGATGATAATGAACCAAAGTTGGCTTCCGATACCTTGAAATGTAATTTCCATTCCGATACTTACGAAGAACACCGGTACAAATATTGCATACGCAATCGGTTCAATTTTATGTTCTACTTCGTGCTTATACTCTGTTTGAGAAATGGCAATTCCGGCTGCAAATGCTCCAATAATGCCTGCAATTCCCATCATTTCACTGTAATAAGAAAAAGAGAAGCAAATAATAAGAGCCGCGCTAATTAACGCTTCTGTTACACGAAGCGGCACGAGCATTTTCATAATCCAAGGAACAACTTTCCATGCAATAAAAACAATGCTAACAAAGAAGATAATTTTCTTTACGATAACAAGTGTTATATTCACATCTTGCGTTCCTAAAAAGCTCATAACAAACGCTAATAAAATAACGACGATGACGTCATCAAATACGGCAGCACCTAAAATCGTTGTACTTTCTCTCGTATTCATTTTCCCTAAATCTCTTAGCGTCTGCACTGTAATACTAACCGATGTTGCGCAAAGTAATAATCCTAAAAAAATGGCATGAGATTGTATTAATCCAAACAGCAATCCTGTTATATAACCACCGATGAAAGGAAAAATAATTCCACCAGCTGCTACTGCAAATGACGATTTCAAATTCCGATTTAACTCTTCTAAATCTGTTTCAAGTCCAGCCATAAACATAAGTAGTAAAACACCAATCTCACTCAATTCATCGATTAATTCAGAACTATTTATAATACCAAGTACAGCTGGACCGATAATAATACCGATAATTAATTTACCAAGTACAGAAGGCTGGCCAAGCCTCACGCTAATATCACCAGCTAATTTCGTACAAAGTAAAATGACGACAAGTTCAAAATAAAATAACATAACATCTTCTCCTACTTTAACTTTGATCAGTGGGTTTTCTCCATCCAAAGTAAATTTATAACCCTCGTCCATTCCTGCAAGTAGTTTCTCCTATTCATCTGCATTTTATTTGTCATATTTTTATTTGACAAAATATTCTGAATTATATTAAGATTAATCCAGCAATTTTAAAAAACTATGCACCATAACTGTACCTCCATTTCCTTACATACTCTTTTCTAGTGGGCTCATACTACATTCACAGTTATGGAAATGAAAAAACGGGGGGAGAGTCCAAAGTGAAGTCATTATTACGAAAAAAAGCGCTTAGTACTGAATCACCACGGCAGTTAGAGAGAACATTAACCGCACTTGATTTAACGTTTTTAGGAATTGGCGCCGTAATTGGGACAGGTATATTTGTATTAACAGGTATTGTTGCAGCGAAACATTCTGGTCCTGGTATTATGCTATCATTTCTTATTGCTGCATTTACTTGTGCTTGTGTAGCCTTTTGTTATGCTGAATTTGCTTCTTCTATTCCTGTCTCAGGAAGTGTGTATACTTACGCATACATGACAGTCGGTGAAGTCGTCGCCTTCATCGTCGGATGGTGTTTAATGCTCGAATATTTACTTGCAGTCGCAGCAGTAGCTGTCGGTTGGTCTGGTTATTTACAATCTTTACTACAAGGATTTAACGTCCATCTGCCCGCCATAGTCGCCTCAGCACCTGGCGTAGGAAAAGGTGGTCTCATCGATTTACCAGCTGTTTGTATTTTACTCATCATTACGGGGCTTTTAAGTTTTGGTATACGCGAAAGCGCACGCATTAATAATATTATGGTTCTTATTAAGTTAGCCGTTATTATCGCCTTTATCGTAGCAGGTGCAAAATATGTAAAGCCTGAAAATTGGACGCCGTTCATTCCATTCGGGTACGACGGTATTATTACTGGAGCTGCTACTGTATTCTTCGCCTTCTTAGGCTTTGATGCAATCGCAACCGCTGCGGAAGAAACGAAAAAACCACAGCGCGATTTACCAATTGGCATTATCGGTTCCCTTCTTATTTGTACTGTTTTATATATGATTGTATCTTTCGTTTTAACAGGTATGGTTCCTTATACACAATTAGATGTTTCTGATCCAGTTGCATTTGCCTTACATTTCGTTGGCGAGGATACAATTGCAGGACTACTCGCTGTTGGAGCGATGACTGGAATGACGACCGTTCTCTTAGTCGTTATGTATGGACAAGTTCGCGTTTCGTATGCGATGAGCCGTGACGGTTTACTTCCAAAAGCGTTAGCACGTGTAAATAAAAGAGTGAAAATCCCTTTATTAAACACGTGGATTACTGGTGTTGTTGCCGCTTTATTAGCAGGACTTTTAGATCTGCACGTATTAGCGAATTTAGTAAACATCGGGACATTAACAGCCTTCACATTCGTTTGCTGCGCAGTACTTATTTTACGAAAAACACACCCTGACTTAAAACGCGGATTCCGCACACCTTTCGTACCTGTACTACCAGTTGTCGCAATTCTTTGCTGCTTATATTTAATGATCAATTTGTCTAAAACGACATGGATTAGCTTTGCCGTTTGGCTTATAGTCGGCTTATGCTTCTATTTCTTCTACTCTAGAAAGCATAGTCACTTAGCTACCGAAAAAACGAATGATGAAAAGAAAAAAGCATAACAAAATAGCTCGCCGTTTTAGCGGCGAGCTATTTTTCTGTACTATTATATTTTTTCGTTAACGATTGTAAAATGAAAAATATGCCGATGCAAGCTGTAAACGATGCCCAATTTCCTATTGGCGTTGCGTATTTCACAATTCCAATACCTACAAGTAATAGGAAAATAATCACCTGATATATGAGCTTCCACTTTTGCATATATTCCCTCCTTTACTTCGTTCCCTTCTTTTTCTTCTTCCATGCATTTAAACTATCAAAGAAGAAATTAATAAATAACGTGCCTAAACCCGCTAATAAAAACGTCATTAAAAATAGAACCCATATACTTTTTTCTTTTAAGAAATAATATCCTACAAGGAGCACAACCGCGATCCATACATATTCAAGAATTCTTTTTAGCTTTTTCTCTTCCAAATTATTCGCTCCTTCATTCTATGCTATTTTTAGTATAACAAAAAAGAAGCCTATCATGATAAGCTTCTTTTCTTCTCTCTTATTTGTTTATGCTTTTTTCAACAAGTGAAATCGTATACTCTAATGTACGATTCATCGTTTCTACCTGTGTATCTTTTACTTTTACATCTTTCACTACAGCTTCGGCCACTGTAATTTTTTGACTCAGTGCTTTCACTGAACCGTCCGTTACATTTGCATCTTGCGCTTTTTTCACTACTGCTTTTGCAGATTCAATATTGATTTGTAATTTTTCTTTCGGTGTTTTCGGTTGTTCTACTACTTTAGATTGTACAAATGTTACATTAGCTGTTTTTAATTCGTTATACGTTTGAACGATTTGCTCTCCCGTACTCCCTACATTTTCAAATGCTTGCTTTGCATTATTATAGCTTTTCTCTAATTCTTGAAATGCTTCCTTTGAATATTGACCTGGCTTATCACCAAATTCATACGTACCAGCTAACACTTCTTTCACTTTTCCAAGCTCTTCATATAACGCGTTCACTTGCTCTAACTTTGTGCGGTTAGAAAACTCATTGTACGCCGCTAATACTTCTGAAGAACTTAACGCTTTACTATATAATCTCGCAAGCGCAATTTGTCCGTTCAACGGAATACCACCATTTCCTTTGCTATCAGGGTCAGCTCCAAATGCAAATGGTACGTTCGGATGAGACACTTTCCCTGTAGCTGGTTGGCTATTTACTTTTTTACCATCGACATAAATAGCTACTTCGCTTCCGTTATACGTTCCTGTTAAGTGATATGTTTTGTTTGCTTCTAATTGAACGCCAACGCGTTTATAACTGCCGCCAATGTGAGCCCATAATTCAACATATCCACTTCCTGTAGATTCAAAACCAATTCCGCCACTCTCTGTATTTTGCAAAATACCTTGTCCGCGAATTTCATTCATTGAAAATACAGTTTCTAGCGTGAACGTATTTGCTACTTTCTCTTTTTGTGCTGCTGAAAATGGAAGGTATCCAAATGTGTTTGCTTTTCCGTTTAATTTCATAACATTCTTTTTCAATGCTTTATCATATTCAATAGTCACATTGCCCTTCACATCACCTTTTGTAGCAAATGGTGAATTGTCTTTAAATGTACCATCTGCAAAGTTCACATCGAAAACATCAGCCTTTGGCACTTTTACATTCGGATCAATATTATCTTTTTTCGTAGTAACTTCTGCCGTTAACGGCTGCGCACTTTCATTACCGAACGAATCGATTGCAACTACTTCAAGCATATATGTTTTTCCACCATCTAACCCTGCAAGCGTAAACGTAAGATCTTTCGGCACTGGATCACGATAAAACTCTGAGAATGCTAACAATTTATTCTTTATTTCTCCCGTTTGCTTATCTCTAGCTTGTACACGATAAGAATGTACAAGAAGGTTGTCCAATGCTTGTGGAAATGTTACTGTTGCCGCATTTTCTGTTACATTTGATACCGCAAGCTTTGCATCCTTAGCAAAGTATGGCTTTTCTTTATCACGATCTTCTATATGTGTAAATGTGTCTTTCTTTGCTGGTAATTTAATTTTCCAAGGCTCGCCTGTCCAAGAATTTGTATGGAAATCACGGCGATTGATCGTTACTTCTTTATCGTCTACTTCTACTAATAAGCCTTGGCTTAATGTGCTAGCTCCTGGCGGGATATTCCCTTGTACTTTACCACCTTCAACTTCCATGTAACTTATAGAAGATGTACCAACTGATGTAAAGTCTTTTTGATGAATCGATCTTGGATCATCTAACGGATAATGTGAATGACCTGAAAACGTAATAGCCTGCGGATATTCTTTTAATACCGTATTAATTTTTGCGCTATCTTTTGTTCCCCATTCATGACTACCGTAAACTGTCTCTTTAATGTGTTGGTGTAAAAATACGAAAATTGGTTTTTCTGGATCATCTTTTTGTGCCTTTGCCATTTCTTCTTTTAACCAATTAATTTGCTTGTCCGAATAATATCCATGAGTTGTCCCGTCCTCTGGAGACATAACAAGGAAGTGATACCCTTTTACCACTTTATGATAATAAATTGATTCCATTCCTGTCTTTTCTAAGAAACGCTTCTGTGCGCCCTCTACAGATAAACCGTTCCAATAATCATGATTTCCTAGAGAATTCATTCGCACTGCATCTTTATTTGCATTTTCATTATACACTTGCATGAAACGATCATATTGTTGCAGTGATCCTGAATCAGTAAAATCTCCCACAATTACAAACGCATCTTGTTTAGGTGCAAGTGTATTCAGTTGCTCGATTGCTCGTTTCCAGCGAAACGTATCATCTGTTCCACTATTCTTAATATGTACATCACTTACAACCGGAAAAACGATCTTCTTCTCACTCGGTGCCTTTTCTTGCTTCTTCTCTTCCGCTTTAACTGATGTACTCCACGGAAATGATACAAATGCTAATACAAAAACCATTAATAATCCAATAAGACCTTTTACTTTTCGCAAAACCATTCTGTCCACGTGAATCCTCCTCATAATAATCGATTCATTACAAGGGATATTTTATCTAAAGCATATTAATGTCGTTTAAATAACAAATGAATTTTATTAGATTTTTGTAAATATACAGTTAATTAAAGGTTAAGTTCAACTTTCTTCTTACTATTGTATACAACCACTTTTTGTCTAAAAGAGTCTGAGCATTCTTTTCCCATGTCTATCCACATATAATCTTTTCTATAACATGAATAATAATTTAAGGTTTCAGCCTATTAGACAATCTTAATTTTTAACAATTTCTTCTTTTTTTTAACACATCGGCCATGCTTCCACATTTAATAGTAGTAAAAGACTACTTAAAAAGGAGGGGGTTGTATTGAAGAATAAAAAAAACATTGGCTGTTTTGCTCCTTTGTCTATCATTTGCCCAGATCCTTGTCCACCTCCCCCTCCTCCAGATCCAGATTGCGAGCGAGTAACAAATGAATTTGCAGGAAATTTCCTTATAACGAATAACAACATTCCCTCCGCCAAAGATGAATCACAATCGATGATACTGTGGCAAAGTGATGGAATGCTGCCTATATCAGGCACTGTCTCGGTTTACAATAGTACTAGCAGCACAGAAGCAATTACCATTGAAATCGTTGGAGCAGTAACCAATATTTTCACTGTGTTTCCTGGTAATACAATATCGTACACAGGAAAAGACTTACAGTCAGTTAATATTGCTAATATCCAACATAATCCTTCACTATATTTAGAAGGCAAGTACTGTTGCCAATTTACATGTTGTTTATAAAATACCAATCTTATTACTTCCTCAATTAAAAAAGCATACCATTTGCGGTATGCTTTTTATGAAATCGGATAACGTACTGTAATACAAAACTCACCTTGATTAACAGTTGTTCCTGTTGTAGTAATTCGAACAGTCGTAAAATATCGTACAGTGAAAGTACCACTACTTTGTGGTTGTACGGTAATTGTATCAATTACTGTAGCACCTACTAAAAAATCAACTGTAATTGGAGCCGCACCTACATCATATTTCACGTAACCTGAACCATATACTTCTTGCGTGATATTATTTGTATATACAATTTGAGTACCAGCACCTGTAATAGACCAGTCTGTACATACTTGATCTTGTACAAGCGTTTTATTAGAACAACAAGACAAACTGGAACTTCTCATTCCCATTTTAATCCTCTCCTATTCTGCTATGAAAGTGGATAACGTGTTGTAATACAAAATTCTCCCTGATACGTTCCAGCAGGTGTTGCAGGTAACACAACTTGTATAATGTCAAAACGCCGATACGTAAACCCGATACTCGTTCCTGGGTTTAATGTTTGTGTATCTATTACAGTACCAGCAGAATCAAGCGCCTCTACAGTAATTGGTCCTGGTCCAACATCATATTTAACAAAACCAGTCCCCACTACGTTTTGGTTAATATTATTTGTATAGAGAACATTATCAATTGCTGTTGCAACTACAGTAGCAGACCACGGACTACACACTTTATCTTGCACATAATTTTTATCTGGACAACAAGTTAAAGCTGACCCTGAGCAATCACAAGACATAGTTGTTTCCCCTCTCTCTTTTATATTCCCTATATGTGTATGTCCCTCAGAGTCTTTTGCCTGTACTATTCATTTATTTTCAAAAAATATTCAAATGACTAAATAGATTCCGTTCTGTTCCTTTTCTTCATAAATTTATAGATTAAAATACCACCGACAACGATAACTACGACTAGTAATATCGGTAGCATATATTGCCCCACAACATCCGCAGCCTTTTCCCAATGTGGACCTAATTTCATTCCAAAATAGACATATAAAGTCGTTAACGGGAACATTGCTACAAATGTATATATACTAAATTTCCATATGTTCATTTTCGCCATACCACATGGAACAGAAATAAGCGTTCGAACGCCAGGTACAAAGCGTCCAACAAATGCTACAACTGGTCCATATTTCTCAAAGAAATCATCTGCTTTTTGAATTTGTTCTTCTTTAATAAAGAAGTATTTCCCGTACTTTATTAATAGAGGACGACCACCGTAATAACCGAGTGCGTATAACGTTAACGGTCCTGTCGTTCCGCCAAGTGTTCCAGCTAATACAGCTAGCCAAAAATTCATATCACCCTCGTATACCCAATACCCAACCATAGGCAAAACGACTTCTGCCGGAATAAATTCAAACGTTAAAGCCAATACAACTCCAAAATAAGAAAACTGCTTTAAAAACTCAATTATATCTAAAATAATTTGCTCCATATTTTAACTCCTATCCTACGTTTACGTTATGCTTTTCTTGTAATTGAACTGGAGCCATTTTTACAATTCGGTTCAAAATAAATAACACAATTCCAATATCATCTAAAATACCGATGAACGGTAAGAAGTCTGGAATTAAATCGAGCGGCATCGCTACATAACCAACTAAAAAAGCAATGGATAAGATTTTCTTCTTTATTGAAACCTCTTTTGAAGTAAAAAAGTCAAATAGGAATGGAACAAATCGGCGAACATGAAATACAACTCTTAATCTACTAATAAGTTTTTTCATTTTTATATCTCCTCTCCTTGTATACAAAAAGGCCCCTACCAAATATGGTAAGGGTCCTAAAAAAGACAATAAGGGGCCTTTACCATTGCTGGTAAAGGTCTCACTAACAACGAAACGTTGCCAATAAAGCCGAGGGTTTCTCCCTGTAATGACGACTTTACTGTAATAAGTTACTCCCCTTTATATACACAATTTTATACAATCACATTAAAATATTTTAGAGGGCTTGTCAATATATTTTATATTCCAATCCCTTTTGCTTACCCTTCCATAAAAAACAAAAAACGTATAGGAAATTTCTTACTATCTCATAATATACATAATCATTTTTGAATGAAAGGAGAGATTTCATTTGCATACCGTATGGAAAGGTGCACTTTCACTTGGACTATTAAATATAGGAATTAAACTATATAGCGCCGTAGAAGAAAACGACATAAAATTTTTAAGCCTCCATAAAGAATGCTTAACACCTATTAAATATAAAAAATTCGCTCCCGATTGTACAGATGAAGAAGTCGATGATAAAGATATTGTAAAAGCCTATGAATACGCACCTCATAAGTACATTATTATGGATGAAAAAGAATTATCTGCGTTGCAAAAAGCTCACGAACCACGATCTATTCGTATTATATCTTTTATCCAAAATAACGAAATTGATTCTGTTCTCTATGATCGTTCTTATTTTATAGGCCCTACTCCAGGACACGAAAAATCGTATCTATTATTAAAAGAAGCTCTTGAACGTACGAATAAACTTGGTCTTATCCATATTTCCATTAGAAAAAAACAACATTTAGCTATTATCCGTAACTTTGAAGATGGACTTATGTTGCAAACCATTCACTACCCTAATGAAATTCGCGATATAACAAATATACCTAACTTACCAAGTAACGAAAATTATCCGATTCAAAAACAAGAACTCACCGCAGCAATCAACTTAATTCACCACCTTACAAACCCTTTCGAACAAGAGTTATATACAGATGAATATAAAGAAGCCCTTACCGAATTAATAGAAAATAAAATTGAAGAACAGGAAAAAACGGAAACCATCTCTCCTGCTCCAAACATCATCAATATTATGGAGACATTACAGGCAAGTATTGAACAAGCAAAAATAAAAAGAGACAATAAAACAGAAAAAGAGGCCAAATAAAATTGACCTCTTTTTCTTTAAAGCGGATTACATTTCGGCATTTCAAGTCCAGATGATTGAGCTAATTTTAATAAATAATAACATTCTTCCCTTGCCATATGATCTGCCATTCTCGCTGATAATACACTTAATACTTCATTGGACAACTCGAGTTCTTCCACTTCATGTAAAAAATGTGAAAATAATTTCAATTCAAGTGAAACATCTTTTGTAAACTTCTTTAATGCTGGAAAATGATGAAGCTCCGTTCGTAAATATCCAGTCATCTCAACCGCCTTTAAGTAAAATTGTTCAAAATGCTTCGTAAATTCTTCGCTTTTCTCTTTTAATCTTTTTTCAACAAGATCTAACCCACCAGAAATAGAGCCTGCATGACCAGCTGCATCTGTTAACCAAACGAGATGATAATGAAGTTCATGAAAAACAGGTGGAATTTCCCCCTTCTTCAAAAACTCTAAAACCGTTATATACTCTTCCACTTCGTTTACCATATGATTAATAAAAGTCGGCGTAAAATGAATAGTAATTTTCCCTTCCAACTGTTTCTGTATAATATTTAATTTAAACGTCCGAATCTCCTTAGCTGCTTGTTCCGCCTCTTTGGAAAATGCCACGAGATTCACATTACGAACTTTATTTAACAGATTCGTAAATGTTTCAACAAAATAAGTAGCTTTCTTTATATCTTCTTTTTCCTTTGGAGCTAACGCATCAAGTAAAAATTGCGCATGATCACTCAGCACTTTTAGCCAAAATTGATGCTCAAACAACGCACTTTCTTCATAATTTCTCTCCACCAAATCCCCTCCGTCTATTCATCCTTCTCTACCACTTGAAGTTTATATCCATCTGGGTCTTGTACTACAATACTCTTTGCATATTCATTTTCTGTATATAAAATTTCATAAAACGCTAGCTTCTTTTTCAATTTCTCTATGTCAGAAATCGTAAATGTTAAATCCTCACATGAATCTGTAACACTTTTTTCCCGCCCGCCTAACATGCGATTCATAACAAAACTAATTCTCGTTGAATCGGCATCATACCAAACCCCCGTTACATCTAATTGTGGTCTTTCTAAACTAGGTTTAATTCCTAAAATCCCTTCGTAAAAATATAACGTTTCCTTTAAGTTTTTCACTTCCAATACAATGAATTGTTTCACAGTCTCCACATTCATTCCCCCCGTACCTATTACTTTTTTATATGTGTCATAAATGCTCATTATGTCTGAATACAATACGTAGTAATGAACATGTAAGGAGGTTTATTCGTGAATAAATATATGAGATCATTCGTGCCCTATCATAGTCCTCAAGATCCTTGCCCTCCTATCGGAAAAAAATTTTACTCTACTCCTCCTAATTTATTTTTAGGCTTTCAACCGCCAAACTTACCACAATTCACGCCAAAAGAAGCGCTACAAAAAGGGACTTTATGGCCTGTTTTTTATGACTATTATGAAAATCCTTATAAAAAAGGGCGGTGACTACTGACGTGACTCAATCTCTACCAGAAGAATATTATGAGCTGTTACTGGAGCTTCAAGAACTAGACTTTGTACTAGTCGAACTCACTCTTTATTTAGATACACATCCAGATGACACTGCCGCGATTAATCAATTTAATGACTTTTCCTATAAACGAAGAGTATTAAAACAAAAGATGGAAGAAAAATACGGGCCACTCCAACAGTTTGGAAACAGCTATTCTAATGCCCCTTGGGAATGGAGCAAAGGTCCTTGGCCATGGCAAATATAAAGGAGAGAAACTATGTGGATTTATGAAAAAAAATTACAATACCCTGTTAAAGTAGGAACTTGCAATCCAGCACTTGCAAAATTATTAATTGAACAATACGGCGGTGCAGATGGAGAATTAGCTGCTGCACTCCGTTACTTAAATCAACGTTATACAATTCCTGACAAAGTCATTGGCCTACTTACTGATATTGGTACAGAAGAATTTGCTCATCTTGAAATGATTGCTACAATGGTTTATAAGCTGACGAAAGATGCGACTCCTGAACAAATGAAAGCTGCTGGTCTTGACCCTCATTACGCTGATCATGATAGTGCACTCCACTACCATAACGCTGCCGGTGTTCCATTTACTGCAACCTATATACAAGCTAAAGGTGATCCAATTGCCGACCTATACGAGGATATTGCGGCTGAAGAAAAAGCACGCGCAACATATCAATGGCTTATTAACTTATCAGATGATCCAGATATAAATGACAGCCTACGCTTCTTACGTGAACGAGAAATCGTCCATTCACAACGTTTCCGAGAAGCGGTTGAAATTTTAAAAGAAGAACGTGATAAAAAAATATTTTTTTAAAACACGTATCCTAGTGATATGTGTTTTTTTACGCTATAAGTTAAATCCTTCCTATTAAACATATAAATAGTATATTTATTCGATTTAATGCATTATTTTTTAATTTTTTCAAAATTCCCTATTGCTTTCTAGTCATCAGACCTTTAAAATAATAACAGTTACTCGACAAATTATTTGAATTTTCGACAAAAACACTCATTAGGAGGATTTTCTTTATATGCGTACAACTTTAAAACCAGCGCAAATACTTTCGATTAGTTTACTACTATTCGCAGTTTTCTTCGGTGCTGGTAATATGATTTTCCCGCCCCTTCTCGGCCTTTCTTCCGGAGAAAATATGTGGATTTCCATTACAGGATTTATTATTACAGACGTCGGTTTATCTTTACTAGCTATCGTCGCTGTTGCCCTTGCCGGTGGTAGTTTTAACACTTTAGCAAGCCGTGTTCACCCAAAATTCGCAGCAATATTTGCTATCATTATTTATCTTTCAATCGGCCCACTATTTGTTATTCCACGAACTGGATCTGTATCTTACGAAATTGGGATTGCACCACTTTTCCCAGACCAATGGTACTCTATGTTAGTTTTTAGTGCGATTTTCTTTACAGTCGTCTACTTCTTATCATTAAATCCATCAAAATTAGTAGATCATATCGGAAAAATATTAACACCAATTTTACTTGGAATTATTGCGATTATGGCAACAAAAGCAATTCTTTCACCAGGAACGTTTGCAGAACCTGTTGGTGACTATAAAGAAATTCCATTTTTCAAAGGATTTCTTGAAGGATTTTTAACGTTAGATGCAATCGGTGCACTTGTATTATCAACGATTGTTGTAAATGCAATTCGCCAAAACGGTATACAAGAGAAGAAATCAATTGCGAAATATACAATTATTTGCGGAAGCATTGCCGCTCTATTTTTAACAATTGTGTACTTCTTACTCGGTTATATCGGTGCTTCAAACGGCAACTTAGGACAATTCGAGAACGGTGGTCAACTATTAGCAACTGTTATGTATCACTTCTTTGGGACAAGCGGTAATGTTTTATTAAGCATCGCCATTATCTTCGCTTGTTTAACGACAGCAATTGGTGTTGTAAGTGCATTTGCAAACTATTTCGCAACAGTATTAACAAATGTTTCTTACAAAAAGCTCGTACTATACGTTTGTATTTTTAGCTTCATTATTTCAAACTTAGGATTAAGTTTACTAATTAAAATTACTTTGCCTGTATTAATTATTCTATATCCAATTACAATCATTTTAATTTTCGTATCATTTATCGATAAATATACGAAACGTAAACCTTCTGTTTACATCGGAGCAATGATCGCAGCATTCCTTATTAGCTGTATTCATGCACTTGATAATGTGGGAATGATACCAAGTTTTATCGCTAATATCGTACACACGATTCCTTTTTATAACTTAGGAATCGGTTGGATCGTTCCAGCAATAATTGGTGGTATAATCGGATACTTTATTCCGCAAACAGAAGCTGAAGGCGAAGTTTCTACAAAATAAAGAAAAGAAGCAAGCATGAAATACATGCTTGCTTCTTTTTATTTTCACATCGTATGCTTAAAAGTAAATAACTCTTCTTTCGACTGCACAGCAGATTGTTCCTCTTCTGCAACGTCCTTCTTTATCTCTCCTCCCAACCTTACTTTCATCATCGCCTCTTCGATACTTTTTACAATCATATTTCCTGAAAAAATAGTAAGTCCAAAAAATGTAATCGGAACGAGAGGGATCCACGGATTCACTGTTAATGACCTAAAGTATACTCCAATTAAACCTGACCATTCATGCGTATAAGATTCCACCTCTTTTATTTGTCCACCAAACATTACAGTCCCACCAAAGAACACTTCAAGTAATCCTAAGTGCAGTAAAATAGTAAGAGTCTGCGTAAACTGCTGAAGAAATACGAGTATAAACGTCATATAGAGGTGCGGAAAAAGATGTTTTATAACAATATGTCTTCTCGATCCACCTAATATGCGTGCGGCATCAACAAATTCTTCCGTTCGCAATTTACGAACTTCCTTCGCAACATACAGTGCAATAACTGGCATTACAAGCAGTACAAGTAATACCACTTGAAACGAAGCCCTTTCAAAAAAGGTTGTTGTCTCCTCTCCGCTTCCAAATGTATTTGCAGATTGAAGAAAAAAATACGCAATCATAACTGTCGGAATAACTGTAAAACTATCAAAGAAAGCCTCAATTTTTGAAAATCCTCTTTTTATGTACGTTCCGAGTACGACACCGAAAAACACACCTATTACCATTCTAAGTGCCGCAATTAAAATAGATATACCAATCGTCCACTTCGCGCCCTCAATGACTAAATGTAACAGGTCATACCCTTTCCGGTCTGTCCCGAGTAAAAATTGTAATGAAGGTGGAAACGGTGGCACTTGTGGATTTTCATCCGCATCATATTGCAATGTAACTTGTCTAATATGTCCATCATTCCATAACGTATTTCCGATGCTCAAAAGAACTAATAGGAGAAGAAACCCAATACTTATCCAAAATCTTTTATCACGTTTTATATACGTCCACATATTATAATCTCTCCTTCATCGCAGCCGGAATGAGATAATGAAACAATTTAAATAAAATAAAAATCGGAATATATATAAGAAGTACACTAACAATGAAAACCTCAACTCTAATACCGAAATACGATTTCAAAAACATAAAAATACCACTCGTATTAAAAATCCATTCTATAATATATAAATTAGATAACATAAAAAAGATATTCGTTTTCGCAAAGAATAATGTACTAAGCAACACATTTCGTAAAATATGGCGATTTAAAATATGAAAGCGCCCCAGCCCTTTCGCCTTAGCAAATAGTACATAATCTTTTTCTAGTTCATTTTCAAAACGAAGCACGATCATTTTTACAAACATAATCGTAGTCGGGATGCTCAAACACAATATTGGCAACCCCCTAATCGACTCGCCTCCAATTGAAGCAATTTGAAAAGGTAAAAAACCTGTTTGTTTAAAAAACCATACAACTAAAATTTGTGATACTAAAATAAGAAGGATATCTGGAATGGATTCTAGGAAGATAAGAAATGATTTAATTCGATGTTGTATACGCGGTGAACTACTCATAATTACATAAACAATACAAAATGCTACAAATAATGAAATGAAAAAAGCAGCTAAAAATATAATAATTGTTTCTTTATAATGGACAAACAACTGTGGAAATAAAAATTTATCTCCCACATATTTAAAATTGGAGATGTCCATTAAATTCACAAACACTTCTTGTAAACTCTTTATGTACTGTGATGCATGCAGCTCAAATCCATAAAATAGTTTCGGCAATGTCCCTAAACAAATAATACCCAAAATCGAAATAAGAAATTGAAACGTCACTTCCATCCCATTCAAAAATACTTTTTTGACCATTTTCGCCCTTCTCTCTCTATAATTTACCTCTTAATTTTATTCTTAATTTTCTGAATTGTAAATATTTAATATATAAAAAATCGCTAGGTTATGACCCTAACGATTCTTTGTGTAACTGTTTTT
This sequence comes from Bacillus sp. FSL W8-0519, assembly GCF_038005585.1. Classification (NCBI taxonomy): domain Bacteria; kingdom Bacillati; phylum Bacillota; class Bacilli; order Caryophanales; family Bacillaceae; genus Bacillus; species Bacillus sp. FSL W8-0519. Next base: position 859,431 of record NZ_JBBOTL010000001.1, on the reverse strand, counting down.
CTCTTTTCGCAAACGGCATATACAAAATAAAACATCCAATAAGCGCAGCTATTTCTAATGAAATAATATAGTAAGGATGTGGTCCTAACATATCAAGTAATGAAGCTGTTTCTGGCTTATGAGCTAAAAACATATAATTACCACCTGTTTTGTAATTTACAAACGAAACAATCGGAATCAATATGTTTAAAAATATCATTGTGCGTTTAATAGATTGTACTGTCGGACGATATCCTTCCACCCAAGTCATAAAGAGCGGTGCCCAAATGAGCAATATATGCGCGATAAAATATTCAATGAACCGAAAATGCGGAAAAGCATACTGCAAGTTTGGCGTTAAAATGGCTTGTGATGCACCAATAATTCCTGTAAAAAATACAATCTCATATATACGGTAACTTTTCGTTATGATCATAATTGACGCTAACAACAAACTAATCGTACATAACTCAAACGGTAATGAAGTGGCTAGCTCAAAAATCCCTGCTTTCCACTCCCACATATGAAGTCCAATTTCACTCCCTATAAATAGAAATGCAATCGCATATCGAACCGTTATATTCCACTCATTTTGACGTAATACATCTTGGTATTGATATAAAAAAACGATTCCCACCAACAGAATAAATAATATAATGGCATGTTGCCTTGAGTAGGGAATAAACGGTTTTAATGGATGCGCACTAAAATAAGCTTCCATCTTCCTTCCTCCTCTCCTTCATACAATATTATTGTAAGAAAAAAAACACGCGTCAATTCATTTGCTTACACTGGGACAAGCTCTACCTTACATTTATATATTCATACCTTACAAAACTGTAAGGTTATTGTAAGCTAAAACGATTTGTCAGATTCTTTCCCTCTTCTATACTTAATGTAGATACTAAAACGAACGAAAAGGTGATAAATAGATGAAGAAGAAAAATAAAGTGTTAATTACTAGTGTAGTAGCAATCGGAATTGCAGCTGGATCATACTTTGCATTTGCTGGCGGCGGTTCAGAAGTAGCAATGGCATATAGCGGATATAAAGTAACAGAAAAACAGATTGAAAACGCGCAAAAATTTGGCGGTGAAGTCATTCCAAACGGAATTGAAACAATTTCATTTGATCCAACAAAAGGTACGTATGAATTAGCTGTAAAAAAAGGTGATGAAGTAAAAAAAGGGCAACTCCTTTTTAAATACAATGACCCTACTGCGAAACAAGGTGTAACTGAAGCAGAAATGCAAAAGAAAATCGCCCAAAAAGAAGTAACATTATTCCAAAAACAAATTGATGCAGCGAAACAAAAATTACAAAAAGATAAAAATGCAGGTCTTCCTGCTGAAGCATTAAAAGCATCAGAAATCGAGGTACAACAATTAGAATCACAGCTTGAAATGAAAAAGTTTGAAGTTGAAAAAGCTGATGAAATGATTAAAGCAGCAAAAGAGAAAGTAAACACACTTTCTGTAACGAGTCCTGCTGATGGCGTAATTGATGATATCGTAAAAGTCGCTGACGAAAAAACAGGTATGAGCGGTATTACACTTCGTCATGCTGGTCCATTTAAAGTAAAAGGTCAACTTTCTGAATATGAGCTTGCTAGTATGAAAGTTGGGCAAGAAGTTACTGTTTCATCAAAAACCGTTGCTGGTAAGACTTGGACAGGAAAAGTAACAGAAATCGGTTCTACTCCATTAAAGAGTATGGACGAAAACAAAACAGTTTCTAACTATCAATTCACTGTCACTTTAGATAATAGTGAAGAATTACAAAACGGCTTCCACGTTTACGTAACAAGTAAATCTGGCGAAGCAACTGGTACAATTGTTCCGAAAAGCAGCATCGTGAAAAAAGGTGATAAAAATGTTGTGTTTGTTGTAAAAGACGGTAAAGCGAAAGAACAAACAGTTACTGTTGAATTCGAGACTGATAGCGAAGCAAAAGTTTCTGGAGTGAAAAAAGGAGAGGAAATTATTTCTAAACCTGAAAAAGACTTAAAAGATGGTATGGAGGTTGTCGCCCAGTGATTAACTTAAAAGGCATCACGAAATCCTTCCAAAATGGTGCAGAGTCCGTTCAAATATTACACGGAATTGACGTAACACTGAACCAAGGAGAATTCACTTCGATTATGGGACCTTCTGGTTCTGGTAAATCAACATTAATGAACATTATTGGTTGTTTAGATAAACCGACGACAGGTACGTACGAACTAGCTGGTCAAAACATTTCAAACATGTCTGAAACAGAACTTGCACACGTACGTAATAAAGAAATCGGATTCGTATTCCAAAACTTTATGTTATTACCGAGACTTTCAGCACTTCAAAATGTAGAGCTCCCTCTTATTTACGCTGGAGTCGATAAAAAGGAAAGGCGCGAGCGCTCATTAGCTGCTTTAACAAAAGTAGGTTTAGCTGATCGTGCTACTCACCTGCCGAACGAATTATCAGGTGGACAAAAACAGCGTGTCGCTGTTGCACGCGCAATCGTAAATAACCCGAAGTTTATCTTAGCCGATGAACCAACGGGGGCACTTGATACGAAAACAAGTACACAAATTATGGACCTCTTTTACGAATTAAATAAACAAGGCTCAACAATCATTATGATTACCCATGATCGTGAAATTGGGGAAGCAGCAGCACGTCAAATTGTAATTCGTGACGGAAATATCGTCCAAGATTGGAGAGGTTAATTTTGAACACGAGTGAAAATATACGCATGGCCCTTTCCTCTATCTTTGCTCATAAAATGCGTTCTATTTTAACGATGTTAGGTATTATTATCGGTATTAGTGCCATTATTACTATCATTTCAATGGGTGATGGTACAAACGCAAAGTTTAAAAAAGAGTTAGGCCAAGGGAAAGATAACGAAGTAACGATTTACTACAACAATCCTGACTATGGAACAGATAATGCCAAAATTACAGCTGATATGCTAAACCGACTGCAAACTGTACCAGGCGTTAAAGATGTATATCCAGATGTAAGTATGAAAGTAAAAGCATCTGCTGGTTCAAAAGATGTAAATCTTGATTTAAAAGGCGGAACAGGCGCCTTTATGACAGATTCGAAGATAAAATTAGTTCACGGTCGTGAATTAAACGACAGTGAGCTAAACCAAGCAATCCCTGCTGTTATATTAAATGAAGAAGCTTTCAACAAATTATTTAGTGGTTGGGAATCAAATCAATACGCAGATATAAAAGGAAAGCCGTATAAAATAGTCGGTGTATACGAAACGAAAAATGACTTTGGAATGCCTATGCCTGAGGGTTATACATCACTTGAAAACGCGCCTGTCATTTCAGGAGTAACTGAGTATGACTCTGTAAGATTAACAATGACCTCTCCGGCCGAACGTAAAAGTGTAGAAAAACAAGCCGTTTCTGTTTTAAACGAAATGAAAGCTCCTAAATTTGAGCACAAATTCGAAGCACAAGACTTAGGTGAATTTACGAAGCAATTAGATGAATCAATCGGTATGATGAAAATGGTATTCGGTGGTATTGCCGCTATCTCCTTACTTGTTGGTGGTATCGGTGTAATGAACATTATGCTTGTATCTGTAACAGAGCGTACACGTGAGATCGGTATTCGTAAAGCTCTTGGTGCAACGCGTGGTAAAGTATTAACACAATTCTTAATTGAATCTTGTATTTTAACAGGACTCGGTGGTTTCATCGGTTTCATGCTCGGTATCTTCTTCGCTTGGATCGTCTCCATCTTTGCTGGATGGCCACTCGTTGTCTCAAAAGAACTTGGACTTCTTGCAGTAGGTATCTCCATGTTAATCGGTATTATATTCGGTCTACTACCAGCTAACAAAGCTGCAAAACTGGATCCAATTGAATGTTTACGATATGAATAAACAAAAACGTAGGAGTTTACACTCCTACGTTTTTTATTTATCTATTAAATCATGTTTCTTCTATTATATATGTTTCACGTTATAAACATCTTTCATTATTTTAATCTACTAAATCTATTATAGAATCCTATTATTGCAAAAATACTATGTGAAAGTCGAAAATCAAGGCGTAATTTTTTCCATACCTCGACTTATTTTGTAACAATTATAGCGATATTTTATTAAATTTCACCTCATTTTTATTTCTCCACAACTAAAATAGTTATTTTTACATAACTACTTTTCTGTTCCGACAGCAAAATACGCCATTTTTGTAATAATTACGAAATAATTACGTAATACTATAGAAATAATATTAACCTATCAGAAATTGAAATACTACCTTTTTTATGCATCATATGCTCTAACCTCCCCTAAAAACTATAAGAAAGCGCTTTTAGGATATTACTGGAATTATTACAAAATATTAATGACCCGTTACGAAAGCTTTGTAATTTTATGTTTTTCGCAAATAAGAAAATAATGGTTGCTATAATGAGGTCAACGAAAACAAATGCAATGGAGGCTATTATGAAAAAATTTATGGGTATAGCAACAGCAGCGGTTTTTGGTCTTGGGATTTTCACAACATCTGCTAAAGCAGAAACAATCGTAACGACTGATGTACTAAATGTACGAGAAAACCCAACTACTGAATCAAAAGTTGTAGGAAAATTATTAGATGGATATAAAGTTAACGTTTTACATACAGAAAACGGATGGTCAAAAGTGAAATTGAATAGCGGTAAGGAGGCTTTCATTAGCGCTGACTACACAAAAGACACTTACTACGTAACAGCTAACGTATTAAACGTACGTGCTGGTGCAAACACAGACTCAGAGATTCTTGGGAAATTGAAACAAGATGACGTAATCGAAACAACACACCAAGTTGAAAATGGTTGGATCCAATTTGAATATAACGGAAAAACAGCTTACGTTCACGTTCCTTACTTAACAGGTAAAGCTCCAGTTAAAGTTCAACCAGTAGTTAAAGCTGAAAAAACAACTACAGTTCAAGATACAGCTAAAGCCGTGGCAACAACTAAAGCTCGTGAAGTAGCTGAAACGCAAGCAAAAGCTAAAGCGGAGGAAGCAACTAAAGCTCGCGAAGCAGCTGAAGCTCAAGCAGCGGCTAAAGCTCGTGAAGCAGCTAAGGCTCAAGAGACAGCTAAAGCTCAGGCAGAAGCTAAAGCTCAAGCAGCAGCTGAAGCTCAAGCAGAAGCTAAGGCTCAAGAAGCAGCTAAAGCTCGTGAAGCAGCTAAAGCTCAAGCAGCAGCTGAAGCTCAAGCAGCGGCTAAAGCTCAAGAGGCAGCTAAAGCTCGTGAAGCAGCTAAAGCTCAAGAAGCAGCTGAAGCTCGTGAAGCAACTAAAGCTCGTGAAGCAGCTGAGGCTCAAGAAGCAGCTAAAGCTCGTGAAGCAGCTAAAGCTCAAAAACCAGCTACACAACAACCTGTTGCAAAAGAAACTGAAACAAGTGCACCATCATCTTCTCGTGAGTTACGCGTTGTAGCAACAGCTTACACAGCAGATCCACTTGAAAATGGTTATAAAGCAGGCGACCAAGTAAAATCAGCTTTAGGTCACAACTTAACAGCTAATCCAAACATGAAACTAATCGCAGTTGATCCAAGTGTCATTCCATTAGGTTCAAAAGTATGGGTTGAAGGTTACGGAGTAGCAATCGCTGGTGATACTGGTGGAGCTATTAAAGGAAATAAAATCGACGTTTTAATGCCAGATAAAGGCACATCTAGTAACTGGGGACGTAAAACAGTTACAGTTAAAGTATTAAACTAGTTTGTAAAAAAAGAGTCAGTCTCATTGAGGCTGACTCTTTTTTTGATGCTTACATTCTTTCTCTTGGAAGTAAGCAATATTATCTCGAAGCCACTTCCTCTCTAACATAAACAAGTTCCCACGTTTTTTGTGCACTTTGTCAAACGTCTGTAAAACTTCTTCATGATTAGCAAACTTATGTAAAAAATGAAGTGCAATGATAACCTCTGATTCATCTGTAGACTCTACTTCATTTTTACGTCTCCTAGAAACAAGAACAAAGCGATAAATCATTTAACTGCCTCGCTTCTTCATACGCACATTGCCGAACTCCTGCTTCTTCGTCAGCCATCCGTCTTAATAAATCATCTATATACTCTTCCATCTCCTTCTCTCCCATCCAAATTAAGTCTATCTCTTTGCATTCTATATACGATAAACCACTATTTCACCAGAAAAAAGAGGATGCCACGGCATCCTCTCCTTGTACTTCCCTATTCCACACAAGTAAACTGCGTCCAAGCTCCTACATAATCTAGTAAGAATAACTCTTCTTCTGCAATTGTACCGACAATATTTTTTCGTTCATCTATCGGCATTTCTTTTAGAATGATTTGTAATTCGCCTTTATACTTACCAAATGAGTTGTTACCAATTACAACTTGGCCTCTTTCCTGTCGTACACTTTCGCGCACCGGGAAGTCATAGTCTTTGTACTTTTTACGTACTTCTGTAGAACGTACCATATATTCTGTTATGTCACCGCGTCTTACGTGTAATTCTTGCAGCGTGGCTCTCTTCTCTACTTCAGTCGCCTCGTCTACAAAGTTTACTTTCAGCTGTAACATGTAACGATTTAAGTTTCCTAGTTTCTCTAACTCTTCTTCACTCGCATAAGCATTTCCGATAATAACGTCATCAATAAGCCCTGTCGCCCATAAATGTTTCGCTTGTACTTCAATCGGTAAGTTACGATGCTGTTCTAATGTACATAATCCGTCGTTAATATCCCATGGGCCGATGTTAGCTGCATGTGACGTAATAAACGCTGCCGTGCGAATACCCTGTTTTTTAAAGCGTTCACTACAGCGAATGAAATAATCGTACGGAAGTCCAGTAAATTTTTGCGGATAGAAGTTATGACAACCAATTAAAGCTGACTTATTTGCCTGATGCGAAAGAATATTTTCTAAGTACGCAATATCGTTACTTACGTTCAGCTCAATTTTTAAGCCGTACGGATTATTCGTCATTTTCGCTTCAGTTAATCCGTCAAACCCTAAATCTAATCGAATACCGTCTGCACCTAACTCTGCGAAAAATGATAGATCACTATAACTAATACCGAGCTGATCAAAGACAGCCGGAGCTACATCCAAAATCACTTCCATATTGTTATCTTTTGCGTGATGAATAATTTCTTTAAATTCAGCTACAATCTCTTCTTTCGGACGATTCACAGACAATAAACAAGTGAATATTCTTGAAAAACCGTGGCGTGCCGCTGCCGAAATGTATGCCATATCTTTTTCTTTCGTTGAATGCTCTGGATAAAGTGAAATTCCTAATTTACGCTCCATGCTTTTGCATCTCCTTCACACGTTGTATTAATGCCATGCTCGTAAATCTATATTTTGCAGATAAACATGTTGCACATAAAATCGTTGGTACAATAATTACGTACGGTGATTGTAAGCTTAGCATTACATAGGCACCCATTGAACTACCGATAAATACAATTGATACTAGTAGTAAAACTAATAAAGATTTACTTTGTACCCATTTTGAATAATGTGCAATACACTGCCCCGCTACAAATGTAATTAAGATGATAATTGCTCCGAGCATTCTGTTTTCTCCTCTCCTGCTAATTGTTGTTTCTCATACATTTTGAAGAACGGATAGTAAATAACGAATGAGATAACAAAGTTAACAAGTACAAGTACACCAGCCATAATTGTCCAGTCCGTACTAATAATCGCTGCAATTGGTGCTAACATCGTAAATGGCAGTTTCGCCATCATCATCGGAATCATACCTGAAACAACTGCGAAATATGATACTGTCGTTGTCACTAACGGTGTAATAACGAACGGAATAATTAAGATTGGGTTCATTACAATTGGTGCCCCGAAAATAATTGGTTCGTTAATATTGAATAAGCCTGGCACGAATGATAATCTACCTAACTCTTTTAAGAACTTAGATTTAGAGAACATAAACATAATTACTAAAGCTAACGTTGAGCCTGATCCACCAATCCATACGAACCATTGAATAAATTGCTCTGTAAATAAGTTTGGTAATTGATGTGCATTTCCTGTAGCTGTGAATACTTCCATATTTTCAAGAATTGCAGAATCCCACATTGGACGAATGATCGGTCCTAAAATCGCAGGGCCATGTATACCGAATGACCAGAAGAATACGATTAAGAATACTGTTAATAAACCGCCGAATAAATTATTTCCTACTAATACTGATTTTAGTGGTGCGATTAAATATGTGATTGTTGTATTTACATCAAATTTCAAACCGTAGCGAATGCCCCAGAATAAAAGAATAACTGCTAGCGTTGGAATTAATGCTGCAAACGAATTTGAAACTGCTGGTGGTACACTATCTGGTAATTTAATTGAGATATTATGCTTAATCATAAAGTGATAAATTTCTACTGCAATTAAAGCTGTAACAATTGCGCCGAATAAAGATGTTGCACTTAATGTTCCTACTGAAATGTATCTACCTGCATCAATAACACCTGGTACGGCTTTCGTAATTTGAATGGGTTCAACTGATGCTAGTAAAAAGGCGAGTACAGATAATAACCCTGCACTTAACTGATTGAGCTGATAAAAGTTCGCGAGCGAAGCCCCTACCCCAAATGCTGCGTATAACGCCATTAGTCCTACTGTAAATCGGAATGGAATATCTAAAATATGGCGAAACGGTGCAATCCACTCCATATATGCATCAATTGGTAAGTTTAAAAAGATAACGAAAAATGATCCGACAATCGTTAACGGTAATGTAGAAATAACCCCGTTTCGAATTGCTAATAAATGTCGCTGTCCGGCAATCTTTTGTGTTGTTGGCATAATCTTTTGTTCCATAAAACTCATAAAACCATTCATCAAAACCCCTCCTCTTTCTCTTTTCTATGAAAGAATGAAATAAAGTTATAACATTATAATGTTTATATTTAAAAAAATATAATTATGCTAAAACTAATTGTTCTGCTTGTTTCAATACTTTCAAACCATCACACATGCCATAATCCCGTTGGTCTATAATCGCAACTGGTATATTGTATGAATTTGCAAGAAACTCTACGGCTGGAAATAAATATTTCACTTGCGGACCAATTAAAACAACATCAGCATTTTTTATTTCCAGTTTCACAAGTTCTGAATCAACTGCTTTAATTTTATAATCCTTCCCTTGTTTCATTGCCTCTTCTTGCATTTTTCTTACAACCATACTCGTTGACATGCCTGCTGCACAACATAATAAAATGTACATCTTATACTGTCACTTTCTCTTCTATTCGTTTATGAAGAGTGATAAATTCTTCAGCAAGTTCTTTCACTGTAATTGCATTCATTAAATGATCTTGTGCATGCACTAACAGTAAACTGATTTCTGCATGATTTCCTCCTGCTTCTTCTTGAATTAAGTCTGTTTGAATACGATGAGCTGCTGAAATTTCTTCCCTAGCAAGTTTCATCTTTTCACTCGCATTCTCAAAATCTCCTTGTCTTGCAAAAGCAATTGCTTCAAGTGACGCGCTTCTCGCGTTGCCACCATGTAAAATTAACGCAAATGGAGTTTGCATATCAGTCATTTTAAATTCCCCCAAGCCATCTTTTTTCTATATTGTTATCTTATTATGAAAACGCATACAATTAAACATAAAAAACTTCCGTTGTGTAACGGAAGTTTTTATATACTTCTCTTATAACGATAATAATATCTCTTGAAAATCTTCAACCACTTCAGCCTGAGCTAATTTCTCTATCGTATTTTGATTAGACATAATATCATATAAAAAATCATAAAGCTTTTGTAAATCTTCATTATTATTGCGCTTTACACTAAATAAAATAATAACTTGTACTTTCTTATCTCCCCAGTCAACCGCTTTATTAAGTGTACAAAACATCAAAAATGTTTTCTCACTTAATAACTGCATCGGATGTGGAATCGCAACTAAATTCCCAACCGCTGTAGGGGATGTATTCTCTCTTTCCATAACAGAGTCATAAAAGTGTTCTGGGACATAGTTTTTCTCAGCAGCTTTCTCACATAAAAATCGGATAACCTCTTCCTTCGTAGAAGCATTGTGATTTAAAAAGATTAAATCTTCCTTCATATATTGCTGTACACTAGTATTCACATGCGTAAATAACTGCTGACCAATTGACTTAATCTCTTTATCATCAAATATTGAGTTTACTTTTATAACAGGCACAGGTAAACCACTTGGTATATGAATCGTACTAATAATACAATCTATTTTATCTTTATAAAGGTCTTCTACTTTCAATTGATAATAACCGGTAATTCCCACAATCTCTAATTTATCTCGGAACTGTGATAGAATTTTATATTTCAATAGTTGGGCACTTCCTTGACCAGTTGCACAAACTAATAAACATCTTTTCTTTTGATTCTGTTCCTGTAAACGGCTCATCGCTCCGCCAAAGTGAATCGCAATATAACCAATTTCACTTTCCGGAATCGATTCTCCCGTATATTCACCAATTATATCTCCAACGAGAACCGCAATTTCAAAAGCATACGGATAATTCTTTTTCACTTCTGCCAAAAGAGGATTTCTCGTATTTAACTTATACTTCAAACGATTTAATAACGTTTTTAAATGAACACCAAACCCAAATAATAATTCTTCATCATAATAAAAAATAAGATTCCGTTCTTCCGCTACTTTAAAAAGAATATGTTGCATGAATGCATATAGATCTTTTCCTAATAGTTCTTCCACATTTTCATAACGATCTTTCGCTGTAACAGCAGTACTTAATAAATGCATCGTCACATATAAAACTTCTTCTTCTGGAAATGAAAGATGCAACTCTTTCTCTAAATCCCCTAAAATCTCTTTCGCAATTGTATATTCTTTCTTTATTATAAGTTCAGCTTGCTCTACATGTAGTCCTTTCATATAATGTTGATCTTCACAACGCTTTAATGCAATTGCAATATGAATGACTAAATTATCAATTTCTATATCTGATAAGTATATCGTTCCTCCTTCGATATACTTTAATATAATCGAACGGATAAGCGGTATATGAGGTAGCGATAAGTATGTATCATTCTGCTCAAATTGCTCATGAAACGGAGTATGGTCATAACGCGGTAAACCATATTGTGATAAACAAGAACGAATATGAAACTCCTCTCCGACAATACGTATACCATAATACGGTCTCTTTTCAATTTGTAATTGATAGCGACCACATATATCTGTCACATCTTTCATAATTAAATTTACAGTCGATTTACTTACATAAATCTCCTCTGCTAACTGTGAAAGCTTCACATACCCATCTGTCGTTAAAATACGTTGTAGAATGTAAGCTATCCTTTCTTCGTAAGAAGTTGGGATCTTTTCCGTCTGTTTTTGAAATAGACTCACGCAAAACTCTTCAAACTTCTTCGCTTGTATAATTTCTAGTTCGTATCCAGTCCCTCTTTGCGATTCAATTTTCGCTCCATTTTCTTCCAATATATCATTTAATAATTTTATATCTTTTTGAATCGTCTTCGTTGATACATGTAAACGGCTCGCTAAAAAAGCTCGATTTAACATCGATTTCTCTTCTAAAAACTCCTCTAAAATAGAAACTAATCGCTGATGCACCTTTGTCATAGCTCTTCCTCTCGCAATTTATATATAAAAAGGAAAAAGCTGCTGAAATCAGTAGTTTTTCCCTTTTATTTTATCTATTTCTTTAATGTAAATCCGAATTTATCCCATGCTTGCAAATAATCTAATAAGAAAATCTCTTCTTCTACAATTCGACCAACTACATTTGTTTTTCCTGTATTCACCATATCTTTTAATGCAATTTGCAATTCACCTTTATATTGGCCATATTGCTCATTATCAATTAGAAGATCGCCGCGCTTAATTTCACGTGTATGATGAGGTTTAAACTCTTCTTTTTTATATTTCACACGGCTTTGTGTAGAGCGAATCATATATTCAGATACATCTCCGCGATAAAAATGAGGTTCGTCTAATACGATAATTTTTTCTAGTTCTGTCGTTGTATCATATAACTCTATATCAAATGTTTGTTTCTCTTTATTTAATGCACCTAGTGCTTGTAATTCTACTTCTGATGCATAAGCATTCGCAATAATAACATCATCAATTAATTCTGTTGCAAATAAATGCTTCGCTTGTGTTGTCATTGGTAATTCACGATGCTGCTCTAACGTACATAATCCTTCTGTTACTGGCCAAGGTCCATATGTTGCATCAAATGATGAAATAAAAGCAGCCGTTCTCATACCGTAATCTTTAAATTGTTTCGAGCATTTCATAAAATGATCATATGATAATCCGGAATAACGATGCGGATAAAAATTATGGCAACCAATTAAATTTTCGCGATTTGGTCTATGACTCATAATGTTATCTACATACTTCGTACCGTTACTCATATTGATCTCAATTTTTAAGCCATACGGATTGTACGTCATAATTGATTCTTCTAATCCTGAGAAGCCAACATCTAAACGAATACCGTACGCACCTAGTTCATGGAAAAACGATAAATCGTTATATGAAATACCTAATTGCTCAAAAACAGCTGGACTAATATCAACTAACACTTGGAATCCTAATGCATTTGCATGAGAAATCGTTTCTTTAAACTCTTCTATAATTTTCTCTTTTTCACCATCTACAGATAATAAACATGTAAATACACGAGTAAATCCGTATTTACTTGCTAATGTTAAATACTCTTTATCTTTCTCTACTGTTGAATGTTCTGGATAAATAGAAATACCTAATCGTCTCATATGTACACGCCTCTTTCTTCATCATATTGTAAACCTTTTCAAATATATGTAGCGAAAAAGTATATATCCCCTTCTCATTCACTACTTTTTGAATCCGCTTTCTTTAAAGAAAAAACAATTTCTATCATTCATAACAACTACCAGTCTATACATCTATACTTTACATCTTTTTTTCATAGTTGTGTAGTCTTTCCACAAATTTGTCAGTTTTTTACCTCGAAAATTGTTGTACGTTTTCAAGGCACCTTCCTTGACTGTTTCATTGGCCAATACATATACTCGAAAGAAAAGAGAAATTTTTTATATAGGGGATGAATATATGGGAGAAGCAATACTCGTAAAACGAGAACCGTTATGGACGAAAGAATTTGTTGCGCTAATTCTAGCAAACTTATGTATGTTTTTAGGATTTCAAATGTTAATTCCGACTTTACCTGTTTATGTGAAAGAAATTGGAGGTACAAGTTCCAATATTGGATTTGTTGTCGGTATGTTTACTGTTGCGGCACTTTTTGTTAGACCGCTAACTGGAAATGCCTTGCAAAAATTCAGCAAAAAAATCATTTTAATGATCGGTACTGCTATTTGTTTACTCGCTATGGGTAGTTATCTTTTCGCTTCAACTGTTTTCCTATTGCTTGCCGTTCGAATTTTACACGGAGCTGGTTTTGGTATTACAACGACTACATATGGAACTGTCGTTTCCGATTTAATTCCGCAAGCTCGCCGCGGTGAAGGCATGGGATATTTCGGTCTTTCTGGAACGATTGCAATGGCGCTCGGTCCGCTTATCGGACTTTGGCTTATGCAAACATATAACTTCACGATTCTTTTTTTATGTGCACTTTCCTGTACAATTGTTTCATTAATATTAACGAAACTACTTCAAATCAAAAAATCGCCGCAATCACCACAGCAAACATCTGGTACCTTTCTCGATGGATTTATTGAGCGCAAAGCTTTACTTCCTTCATTATTAATATTATGTATTACATTAATGTACGGGGGAATCGGAAGCTTTATTACGTTATTTGCTACGGAAGTCGGCATTGCTGATATAAGCCTCTTCTTCTTATTTAATGCACTTGCAATCGCTGTTACTCGTCCATTTTCCGGAAAGTTATATGATGCGAAAGGTCATTCTTTCGTAATTATTCCAGGAGTTATTATTACGTTTACAGGGATTATTTTATTGTCGTATACAACTACCATTCCAAGCTTAATTATTGCAGCAGCATGCTACGGAAGTGGTTTCGGAGCGATTCAACCTGCACTACAAGCGTGGATGATTGACCGAGTAGCACCGCACCGACGAGGAGTCGCAACAGCTACATTCTTCTCAGCATTTGACCTTGGAATTGGTGCTGGCGCGATTATTTTTGGATTCATTGCACATTTTACAAACTACGCAACTGTATATCGTTATTCCTCTCTACTACTTATTGCTTTCCTGTTCATTTACATTACAAGTGTAAAAAAACAAAAGCATGGTGATAAAAATACGGAAAAAGCTGCTGGATAATTCCAGTGGCTTTTTTACGTATTTTTGAGTTTATAAAACTACATGCATTTTCCTACATATTTTTTTACCTTTCATCAAAAAATATACGATGAACTCACAGACGCTTTCCTTCATATACAAATGAAAAACACTATTCTAAAGAGTGTGATTTCTTTACAAAAATACGATTTACAAAAGATAAAAACCAATAAAATACAGCTGTTTCTTTAAAGAATTGTAAACTTTTTATCCCTTTGTAAATTTAGTGTAAATTTTACTGATAAATCGTTTACAGTGGCTCACGGTTCAGTTAATAATTACATCGTACATGAAATTTAAGGAGTGGAATGCGTGGAATATAATGTTCAAGATATGATCTTCCAGTTCATTGGTGGATTAGGTATTTTCTTATTCGGAATTAAATACATGGGCGATGGACTGCAACAAGCTGCTGGAGATCGTCTTCGTGATATTTTAGATCGCTTTACAACAAACCCACTGATGGGTGTACTAGCAGGTATGTTAGTTACCGTATTAATCCAATCAAGTTCAGGAACAACCGCTTTAACAGTCGGACTTGTAAGTGCTGGGTTTATGACATTAAGACAAGCAATCGGTGTTATTATGGGTGCGAACATCGGTACGACAGTTACTGCATTTATTATTGGAATTAAAATCGGAGAATATGCTCTTCCAATTATGGCAGTTGGAGCTATCTTACTATTCTTCTTTAAAAATAAAAAAGTACATTCTTTAGGTCAAGTTATATTCGGTTTTGGTATGTTATTCTTCGGTTTAGAACTAATGAGCACAGGTATGAAGCCTCTTCGCTCTTTAGAATCATTCCAAGAATTAACGGTTAGCATGAGTGATAATCCAATTTTAGGTATTGTTGTTGGTACAGTCTTCACTTTAATTGTACAAAGCTCAAGTGCAACAATCGGTATTTTACAAGAACTATTCGGTCAAGGTGCAATCGATTTACAAGCTGCCCTTCCTGTATTGTTTGGTGATAACATCGGTACAACAATTACAGCTGTATTAGCAGCAATCGGTACTTCAATTGCTGCAAGACGCGCAGCATTAGTTCACGTTATCTTTAATATTGTCGGTACAATCATCTTTACAATTTTATTAATACCTTTTACAAATTTAATTCAATACTTCCAAACGTCATTAAACTTAAATCCAGAGATGACAATTGCATTTGCACACGGAACATTTAACGTAACGAATACAATTATTCAGTTCCCATTCATCGCTGTATTAGCATGGATTGTAACGAAAATTATTCGCGGGGAAGATGCTGCTATTGATTTCAAACCGCAACATTTAAATCCAATCTTTATTGAACAATCTCCAGCTATTGCTTTAACTGAAGCACAAAAAGAGATTATTCGTATGGCTGAGTTTTCATTACATGGATTAAAAGAAGCAAACCAATTTTTAAACACACAAGATAAAAAACACGCTGACATGGCTACTCAATTAGAAGGAGCTATTAACAACTTAGATAAAAAAATTACCGAGTATTTAGTTTTACTATCAGAAAAGCCGCTTTCACCTACAGATTCTGAAAAACATTCCGTTTTAGCAGGTGTCGTTGGCGATATTGAACGTGTCGGTGATCATGTAGAAAACCTTGTAGAACTTGTTGATTTCCAAATTTCAAACCGTGTTTCCCTATCAAACGAAGCACTAGCTGAATTAAATGAAATGCTTGAGTTAACGATTTCAACATTACAAGACGCAGTTGAAGCTTTAACAAACTTCGATACTGAACTAGCTCAAACAGTTATTGCAAAAGAACGTAAAATCGACCAAATGGAACGTGTTCTTCGTAAACGTCACGTATTACGTCTGAACGAACGTAGCTGTTCAGGTGATGCAAGTATCATCTTCGTTGATATGGTAAGTAACTTAGAGCGCATTGGCGATCACGCTGTAAATATCGCTGATGGTGTTTTAGGTGAACAAGGTAAAGTCCATTTAAAACAATCATTATAATAGGAAAGAGACGCTAACATGAGCGTCTCTTTTTTCATTTCATATTTACAACCGTTCTACCTTTTAACTTTCCTTGCAATATAAGTGTAAACTTCTCATCTAATTCTTCTAATGTACATTCTTCTGTATAAGATAGTAACTCTTTGTTTTCCCATTCATTTGCTAGGAGCGTCCATACATCTCTTCTCACATCTACTGGGCACTGTACAGAATCTACTCCTAACAGGCTTATGCCTCGCAAAATAAACGGATATACCGTTGTTTGTAATTCATGGCCTGCCACATTACCGCATGTCGTTATGCACCCGCCATACTTTACCGTTTTTAAAACTGTTTCTAACATATGCCCACCTACAGTATCGATAACTCCGGCGTATATTCCTTTAAGCATTGGTCTTCCTGATTCATCATTCAATTCTGCGCGATGAATCACCTTTTTCGCTCCTAGACGTAGTAGCATCTCTTCCTCTTCCATTTTTCCTGTCGCTCCTACTACGCTAAACCCTAACTTACTTAAAATACTAACAGCTACACTTCCTACACCACCTGTAGCACCCGTTACTAGTACATCTCCCATACTAGGCATTACTCCTGCTCTAATAAGCTTATATACTGATAAGGCGGCTGTAAAACCTGCCGTCCCGTACATCATACTTTCCTTTAATGACATTCCCTCTGGTAAAGGGACAATCCAAGATGCTGGCACGCGAATATATTCTCCGAAACCACCAGAAGTATTCATCCCTAAATCATATCCCGTTACAATGACTTGATCTCCTGCCTTAATAGTAGCATCTTTACTACTCACAACCACTCCTGCTGCATCAATTCCTGGCGTATGAGGATATGTTCTCGTAACACCTTTATTACCAGTGGCTGAAAGAGCGTCTTTATAATTTAGTGAAGAATAATGAACCTGTATGAATACGTCCCCTTCAGGTAAACTACTTACTTCTCTCTCGACAACGTTTCTTACAAACTGCTTATTTTCTGTTTCGTTCACAACGATTGCTCGGAATGATGTATGATTCATTATGTTCTCTCCTTTATCCGTCAAATTCTTCTTTATTATATAGAAGAAACAAGTAAACCTATTCATTTCTTCTTGGCTATATTTCAACAAATCTTACTTCTCTATTACTTTCTCACAATACATATTTTCATTTCTACTAAAAAACCTTATACTTATTCTACATCTGAAAAATAAAATATATAAAATCTGACTTTTTATAAATAAATTGAATTTTTACGAAATGTAAATGATTTGTAATGTTTTTTTTCGCTAAATTTCATTATAATAAGTGGATATGAGTGTCGTATTTCAATCCAAATGAAGGAGTACAGGAAATGGAGCAAAACCCATCTTTGCAAGAAAATACACGCAGTAACCCGAAAAAAAATAAGAAAAAAATAAAAGTTATTATAAGCGCTATACTATTCGTTTTATTAATAGGCGGCGGTTATACTTGGTTTTTAGTAAATAAAGCATCTTCTGCTGTTCGAAATGCCGCACATGATTTAGCGCGCGGTGATAAATCTGATTTACGTGATAGAGCTGTAAAACCTATTACAAACAATGTCTCTGTCTTAGTAATGGGTGTTGATGAAAGCGATGTCCGAGGAAAAGAATATGGTGAAGCTATTAGAACAGATGCGCTGTTGCTTGCAACGTTTAATAAAGATAGCAAAACTGTAAAACTATTAAGTATCCCACGTGACACATATACTTATATTCCAATAGAAAAGAAAAAAGATAAAATTACACACGCTCATGCATTCGGTTCTGCTAAAAATGGAAAAAATGGTGGACCACAAGCAAGCATTGATGCAGTTGAAAAATTAATGAATGTTCCTGTCGATTATTTTGTGAAATTTAACTTTAAATCATTTATAAAAATCGTCGATGACTTGGGCGGTATTGAAGTTGATGTACCAGTTGAATTTACTGAGCAAGATAGCAATGATAATGCAGAGGCAATTCACCTAGAAAAAGGTGTTCAAAAGTTAAATGGCGAAGAAGCTCTTGCTCTTGCTAGGACAAGACACATCGATAGTGATGCAATGCGTGGACAACGTCAACAACTCGTTATCGAGGCTATTTTAAAGAAACTAACAAGTGTTGGTTCTGTAACAAAAGTTGGCAACATCATTGATGATATTAACGGACAATTCGTTACAAACTTAACATTTGATGATATGCTTTCATTCTATAAGTACGGATCGGATTCAGAAATCGAGAAATTACAAATTCAAGGTGACGACTGCTATATGGAAAAAGGGGACGATACATGTAGCAAATCCGCTGGTGGCGGCCGAACGTATTACTACAATCCAGATAAAAAAGAATTAGCAAAGGTTACAAACGATCTTCGTACTCATCTTGGATTACCTGCATATACAAAAACAGACTCTGATTCGAAAAAAACAAGTACAGAGAAAACAAAAGAATCTAAGTCTGAAAATACAAGTGAACGCGAATCAAGTAACAATGAAATGAAAAATAAAAATAGCAATGAAGATACAGAAACATCGTCTAACGACAATGAATAATAAAGAAGCAGTTCTCTATGGAGGTAGAGTACTGCTTCTTTTTATTCCGTCACAATTAAAAATCAGAACTTTCTAACTATCTTTTTTAATATTTTTAAATTATAATAAATAGTAGCAATCTATTCCAATTATCAGGGGGCTCATACATATGAAAGCTGCAGTAAAACATAACATCTCAGATTTTAAAGACTACTTAAAGTCAAACGATATATACATGGAAGAAAATATAGATGAAAATGATGGTTCTGTTCATTTTTCAGTAGGATTAGAGACAGAAGCTGGCGCAAAAATTCAACTTATCGCTGCTTTCCAAAACGAACATCCTACTGTAGATATATACTGCTTCAATGTTGCTCACGTACCTAATGAAGCAGCAACAAATGATGTTTTACATACCATTAATGAATTAAATACATCTTATCGATTTGCAAAATTCACATTAAACAAGCAAAATGCAATTGATATTTCAACATCTCTTGCATTCTCAGAGCCAAACTTTAATCCAGCACTTGTCTTTGAACATACGAGAATGCTATATAAATTAGCAAATGACGAATATAAAAACTTAATGAAAGTGATTTGGGCATAAATAAAAGGATGGGCTGCAAGCAGCGCCATCCTTTTATTTCGATATCATATCAATCCACATCTTAACAGCAGTTCCTACAATCAAAATCGATAACATATATTGCAGTGCTTTTTGATTGATCTTTTTCCCAACTCGCGCTCCAAGCGGCGCAGCAAAGATGCTTGCAATCGCAATAATAAGAGCTGGCATTACAACTACTTGCCCAGTTATCACTTTTCCAGTCGTAATCCCTACTGAGGAAATGAACGTAATAGCGATAGAGGTTGCTATCGTTGTACGTATTGGCAATTTTAAAATGACTAGCATAATCGGAACTAAAAGGAACGAACCTCCAGCACCTATAATACCTGATGCTCCGCCTACACTAAACGCTAACAAGCTTGCTAACCATTTATTATATTTCAGTTCATCACCATTATTTCGTTTCGGTACGAACATCATAATAGCAGCAATTGTTGCTAACGCTGCATAAACAACATTGACCGTATGTTCCTCTAATGCATTAGCACCAAAACTACCTATAAAACTTCCTATTAATATACTAGCTCCCATATACACAACGAGCGTTTTATCCATATCATTACTTTTCCGATAAGCCCATGCCCCTGCAAAAGTTGCAAAGAATACTTGCACCGCTGTAATACCACTCACTTCATGTGCAGTATAGCCAGTAAATCCTAGCAATACCGGAATGTATAAAATCATCGGATAATTAATAATTGCACCGCCAATTCCAACCATTCCTGATATAAACGATCCTATAAATCCAATTATAAAAAGTAATACGACTAAACTCATCTTATATCCCCCACCTTCTAAAAAGAAGGTCATTTAAATGAATAAGTTTACATTCCCATCCGAAGCATCAGCTAAATAAGCTCCTACTCCTGCAAACTCTACCCCTTCCATAATCTCTTCCTCTTTTAACCCTAATAAATCTACTGTCATTTGACAAGCTACAAGTTTAATCCCCTGCTCTTTCGCCAAATCTATTAAATCTGGTAACGGCATCGCATTATGTTTTTTCATAATACCTTTAATCATCTTTGGTCCCATACCTGCAAAATTCATTTTCGATAATCCCATCTTATCAGCACCGCGTGGCATCATTTTTCCAAATACTTTTTCGATGAACGTTTTCTTTACCTTCACATGTTCATCTTTCCTTAAAGCATTTAATCCCCAAAAAGTATGAAATATAGTTACCTCTTGATCATACGCCGCTGCACCATTTGCAATAATATAAGCAGCCATCGCTTTATCATAATCTCCGCTAAATAAAACGATTGTTGTTTTCTTCTGTTCCATGTTTTCTCTCCTCCGAATTACCTATAGGGGTATTTTGATTGTTATAAAAAATCGTTTATGTTCGCTCTACTCTACTTTACCTTCCCAAGCTAACATACCACCTACCATATTGATCACTTGAAAACCGTAACTTTCTAAAAACTGAACGGCTCTTGCACTTCTTCCGCCAGAACGACAAACGATAATATATTCTTTCTTTTTATCCAACTCATGCATACGAAATTCTAACAGTCCTAGTGGAATGTTACACGCTTCTGGAATTTTCCCTTCAGCTACTTCTTCTACTTCACGTACATCTACGATATTTACTGCTTCTTTACGTACCAATTTTTCTTCTAATTCTTTTGCTGTCATTTCTTTCATTTTACATTTCCTCCTCACAAACCATTCATACCGCCTGAAACATTGATAACGTGCTGAAATCCTAATTTTTTTAATACTTTTGCAGCCTGCTTACTTCTCATTCCACTTTGACAAAGAACAATAACTTCTTTCTGTTTATCTAATTGTTGCGCCTTATTAGCTAGTTCATTTAATGGGATATTCCGAAACCCTTTAATATTGTTCCCTCTATACTCACTAGCTGTTCGCACATCAATAAATTGTTTATTATTTTGTCCCATCATACGTTTTAATTCTTTTCCTGAAATGTTTTTTACTCCTCTAGCTGGTAAGAATCGAGAAATAATAAACCACGATACAAGTACAATTAAGATTATATTCAATATTGTCTTCACATCCATAAAGCTATTCAAACTCCTTCTATACTTTTTTCCTATCCAAATACATACTATAACTTTGAATATGGAACCCCTTCTTTCTTAAAAAGCGTATACTTAAATTCCGATCCACTTTATTATGAACAATAAGATGCAAAGGCTTATTTGGTATTTCATGATAATACCGTTTTAAATACGCATATGGTATACACATAATTCTAGAATTGTTATCACTGTCGCTCTCTGTATAATTTCGTACATCTACAATAACACTTTCAATTTTCCTTACTTGTTCTAACGAAATATATGCAACATTTAAAACGGGAATGTAACGTTTTACTAAACTTCCCAGCACCAATACTATTAGGGGTATAACTATATAGAACATATATGATTATCCTCTTTACTTTCAATAATAAGCAGATGATTTGCTCCTCCGCCTATTATTGAAATGCTATGCTTTCTTGATCCAGAACTTTAATTCACCATCTTCTTCCGTGTGTTTTAACACTTCATGACCGCCTATTTGTGACCATGCTGGAATATCTTTAATCGCACCTTTATCTGTTACGTGTACTTCTAACACTTCTCCTGATTGTAATGCTTCCATTGCCTTCTTTGTTTTTACAATTGGCATTGGACACGCTAATCCTTTTACATCTAATACTTGCTTTACATTCATCTCATATACCTCCTGTTTTTATCATTAAGCCTTCTTAATCCAGAACTTTAATTCGCCTTTTTCTTCTGTATGCCTTAACACTTCATGACCGCCTGTTTGTGACCATGCTGGAATATCTTTAATCGCACCTTTATCTGTTACGTGTACTTCTAACACTTCTCCTGATTGTAATGCTTCCATTGCCTTCTTTGTTTTTACAATTGGCATTGGACACGCTAATCCTTTTACATCTAATACTTGCTTGGCATTCATTTCATATACCTCCTGTGTTTATTTCATTTGAAACCGAATTAATTATGAACAGCACAACGGTTTGGACCAATCTCCATTTCACGCTCTTCGTCTTCATTTGGATTTAATTGTCCCATATTTGTTTGACGAATTTCTTGATATGCATTCGGTTGAGGTGGTAAATTCTCTGTTACAACTTTACGGAACTCTCCCTCATCCTCAATATTTAAACCTGCATTATGCTCAAATAAATCTTTTAATTTTGCACTAACAATACCACTTTCGTCCATTTCACTTATTTTTGAATAATGAGCCGGTAACACAATTAAACTTTGAGATAGTTCTTTATATCGGCTATACAAAGTATTACGTAAATCACTTACCCAATCTTCAGCTTTCCCAGCAAGATCTGGACGCCCGATTGAATCTACAAATAAAATATCGCCTGATAATAAATAGGAATCATCTACAATAAATGACGTACTTCCAATCGTATGCCCTGGTGAGTATAATGCGTCAATTTCAATTTTAGTACCCCCCACCGTAATAACAGATCCTTCAACAAGCGGTTCGTATGAGAAAACAACTTCCTCCGCATCTTTTGGCGGTAACCAATACGTACCACCTACTTTTTCCGCTAACTTACGTCCTCCAGAAATATGGTCTGCATGTAAATGTGTATCCATTACATTCGTAATCGTAACAGCATGCTCTTTCGCAAATTCTTCATACGCTTCAACTGTTCTTACTGCATCAATAACTGCTGCTTCACCGTTTGAAACGACCATATAAGATAAACAGCCTTTTCCAAGACGGTTAAACTGATACATACTTCCGCCATTTTTTAAATCTCCAACTTTTACAGGCTTTACATATTCACTCCATGCCTTCATACCACCAGCTAAATAATAAATATTTTCTAATCCAGCCTCTGTTAACTGCTCTGCCACAAATATAGAAGACCCTTCTTTTGCACATACTACTAAAACATCTTTATCTTTAGGTAATTCACTTACAATATGATCTACACCATCTAACAAATCAAAATACGGTTTATTTATAGATGAGATTTGTTTCCCTTCAATTTTCCAATCTTCATAATCCGTCTCATTACGAACATCTAAAATAAACAACTCTCCGAATAAAACTTTCTCTGCAACATCTTTTGCTTGTAATGATTTAACACTCATCTTTTTACCCCCTATGGTATATTTACATTTAAAAAAATTTAATTCTTTATATTCCCTTGCCACTCTAACATACCTGGAATGACATTTTTCACATTTTCATAACCTTTCTCTTTCAACATATGGCAAGCTACATCACTACGGTTACCAGTTCGGCAAACAACATAAATTTGTTTCGTCTGATCTAAAACTGCACTGTCTAACTCTCCTAACGGCACCGAAATGGCCGATGGAATATGACCAAAAGCGAATTCCGCTGCTTCTCGAACATCTAATACAATACACTCTTCATCGCTTAATAATATCTCTTCCAACTCCGTATTCGTAATTGTATGAGGATACTTTGCTACTTCGTTCACTTCATGCTCATGTGCTTTCCTAATGTAATGCATCAAAACATCGCCCTCTTGTTTCGTCCCGATATATTGATGCCCTACTTTATTTGCCCAGCTTTGTATATCTACTGTAGATCCTTTATCTGTTGCCTTAATTTCAATCACTTGTCCTGATGCCAATCCTTCTATCGCCTTCTTCGTTTTCACAATCGGCATCGGACAAGCTAACCCTTTACAATCTAAACTCATATCCACTTTTATACTCATAGTGATTCCTCCATAACTTATATACATATACCTGTATGGGTATATTAAAATGTTTTTGAAAATCTGTCAACACTTACGTTTGACAGATTATCGGCTTTTTACAAGTAATTGAACAGCTTCTTTAATTAACTCTTCATTTGAACCATTACCACTTTCAAACTGTTCACGCAAGCATTGCTCTAAATTCGTTCCAACAACAAGTCCAATTGTACGATCAAGTGCAGAACGAGATGCCGTTAACTGTGTAATAACCTCTCGGCAATCTTTTCCTTCTTCCATCATACGAAGCACACCACGAACTTGACCTTCAATACGTTTTAATCTATTTTTCATGTCTTGATTATATTCCATTGTATAATCACCTCATTACCATTATGTCACCATTTATAGCTTATGACAATATATTATACCCTGTAGGGTATTTTGTAAACCCCTATTTTAAACTTTTACCTTATACATTCACAAAATACAAAGCGAAATCTTCATCTATAGGCTTTCATCTTCCACCAAATTTTGAAGTGGAAGATGAAAAAATATCAATATACAATACGTTCTGGTAATACTGTTCCATACAATTTAAAACCACCATCTACATTCTTTACCTTATATCCTTTTTCCATTAACATGCGTGCTGCTACATACCCTCTCATACCAAGTTGACAAGTAATATATATTTCTTTATCTACCGGCACCTCATCCAAACGATCACGTAATTCATCTAACGGAATATTAACAGAGCCTTTAATCATTCCTTGTTTTAATTCATTAGGCTCTCGAACATCAATAAGATATCCACCATTTTCAACAATACGATCTATTTCATGCCATTGGACTGTGTCCACAAAACCATCTACTATATTACTTGCTGCATACCCTACCATGTTTACAGGGTCTTTTGCAGAAGAATATGGCGGGGCATATGATAATTCTAAATCTGGCAAATCAAGTACAGTTAAATTTGCTTTTATTGCCGTTGCGATAACATCGATACGCTTATCTACACCGTCACGTCCTAGAGCCTGTGCTCCGTAAATTTTCCCACTATCTTTATTAAAAATTAATTTTATTAGCACTGGCGTAGCATTCGGGTAGTATCCCGCATGCGAATTTACCTGTACATGCACTACCTCATAGGGTATATTTAATCGTTTTAATATTTTCTCATTTACTCCCGTCGAAGCAACCGTTAAATCAAAAACTTTAGCTACAGAAGTTCCGAGTGTACCTTTATATACAGAATCTGTATGACCATGAATAATATCTGCTAACATACGACCTTGACGATTAGCTGGCCACGCTAAAGGAATCATCGTTTCTGTTTCAGTAACAAAATCTTTCACTTCAATCGCATCACCAATTGCATATATATGTGGGTCAGACGTTTGAAATTTCTCATTTACTTTTATCGTCCCTCTAACTCCTAATGCTAATCCTGCATCCTTCGCTAAACTACTCTCTGGTTGTACACCAATTGCTAAAATAATCATATCTGTCTCTATAATTGAGCCACTTTTTAAACGTACAACAGTCCCATTCTCTTCTAACGCATCTACACCATCTTCAAAAACGAGCTCAACATCGTGTTTTTGAAGATGCTCATGCACATATGCCGCCATTTCATAATCGATTGGTGGCATCACTTGATTTGCCATCTCTACAAGAGTAACCTCAATCCCTCGTTCTCTTAAGTTTTCAACCATTTCCACTCCAATAAATCCGCCACCAATCACCGTCGCATGACGTGGTTTCTTCTCATCAATATACGCTTTAATACGATCAGTATCCGGTACATTCCGTAACGTAAACAACGCCTTCGCTTCTTCAATACCCGGGATAGATGGAACAATTGGTTTCGCCCCTGGTGAAAGAATTAACACATCATATTTCTCGTTATATGTTTCATTTGTCGTTACATTCTTTATCGTAATTGTTTTCTCTTCTTTATTAATCTGTACTACTTCACTCAATACACGTATATCTAAATTAAAACGCTTCGACATTCTTTCAACAGTTTGTACTAATAATTTTTGTCTTTCTGTAATGACACCGCCAATATAATATGGCAATCCACAGTTTGCGAATGAAATGTATTCACCACGTTCAACCATAATAATTTCATCTTCCTCACTTAAACGACGAAGCCTTGCAGCTACTGAGGCCCCGCCGGCAACTCCGCCTACTACAACTATTTTTCTGGACATATTTTAAACCTCCATATTATTTATTATTTAATTTTCTCATGCACAACAAACACAAAACCTATACCTGTATGGGTATATAATAAATTATAAAAAAGTTAATTTCAATTAATATGGCTTTCTTTCACAAATTTGAAACAAAAAAGAACTTAGATCTCTCTAAGTTCTTTTACGTATAGTTCTATAGCTTTCTGTACGATTACATCTGCTGTATTTTCCTCCGGTGGCATCAATAAATTCGTAACCGTTCCATACACAACAGGACTTAATTCTACTTCATAACCACCATATGAAATTTCTTCCTTTGTCGGCAAGTAACCAATATATCCGTTCATATATCCACCAAAGAAAGCCAATTCATTTTGAAGATTCTCTTTCACTTCTAATGCCGTTTCCGAAAAAGGTTCCATCGGTATACCTGAAAACATACCATCATTCACTTGAAACAGTTGCACTTCTAAATCAAATGTAGCTTTTCGTTTCACTCAACATCAAAATATTACAATTTTAGATAGAGAAAGCATTTTCATTGTGATATTATGAATCCATATTATTGAAATTAACGGGAGGATACTATGAAAAATCGCTATTTAAATACTTTATTATTGGGGATTATTGCTGTACTCATCGCAATATTTGTTTTAGGCTATTTTAATATCATTTCTTTACCCCAAAAGAAGTCTGTTGTTGCAAAGCAAATTAATACAACAAAAGAAACGAATCAACAAAATTCCAACAAGGAAAAGCAAGAATCCAAAAAGAACAATGAGTTGGATATAGATGAAACAAAGGTTTCTTTACTAACTAAGAATGGAAAAGGAGAAACTATACCACTAGGAAAATCAGATTTAGGCACAACACTTGACTACGAAATTTCGCCTAGCGGAGATAAAATAATTTTGAATAGCCGCGTATTGGCTGATGAGCCAGGTAAGTTATCCTTGTATGATTTTAAGGCAGACAAACAGACAGTAGTGAAAATAGATTCCAAATTAAATAACTCACAGACTTGTAAGAGCGTTACATGGATTGATAATAATCACTTATTGCTTGTAATAGGTGGAGCTGCAGGAAGTGCTAACCACGGTGGGGATTTATACACTTATAACGTACAAACAAAGGAATTCAAACTCTTTAAAAAACGTCCTAAAAACATTAGTTATACAAAAGTAGTTGGGGATATGGAATCTTTCTATTTTATCGGTATTCAATACACAGATGACAATTATAATAAATATACTGGTTATGTTGAAACCGTTTCTACAAACGAAATCAAAAATTCTTTATAGTAAATGTGTGCAACAACTTGAATGTGAGTAAGGATTTTTAAGTTTATAGATTTACTAGTATTCTAGTTGTTGGTATAAAAAACACATAATGAAAAACAGATCAAAAAAGCCACTATATACATAGTGGCTTTCCTTATCACACATACTTCCGATGCACCATCTTCCCATCATAAGAAAACACAACACCCTTACTCTCCACAATTGACTCCATATGCACCGTTCTTCCCCACAGCTGATGAAGATATGGTAATACCTTTTCTAAGTATTTTAAATCGAGCTCGATTCCTTCGTAACTATGCTTAATATACAATTCTCCGTTCTTTAAGTAGTCCCCGTCTTCTACTACTAAGTACGGGAAGCCGCCATTTGTTCGCATATTTACGAGTTGATCACGCACATGTTCCCACTCTTTATCTATTACTTTATATTCTTTTCCTTGGCGCTGGAATAAGTACATATCTTCTCGCATAACAAGATCTTTATTTAAATAGTTTCTTAGGAACGATACATCCCATTCGATTTCGCGTACTTCAAAGATTTTGTCTCGACCAGATCCTGGTTTTACGCCGCGTCGTTTCATTTCTTCTGTCGGGTTATTGTAGCGCTCCTCTATATCTTCAAACATTTTAATACCGAGGTAGTATGGGTTAATACTCGTTTTTGATGGCTGAACGACACCTGCATTTAATTTTGCAAATTCGATTGCTTCATCAGATGTTAAGTCCATTTCGCGAAGTATGCGTTGATGCCAGAAGGATGCCCAGCCTTCATTCATAATTTTCGTTTCAAGCTGCGGCCAGAAATATAACATTTCCTCACGCATCATCGTTAATATGTCCCGCTGCCAATCTTCTAGCTCACGGCTATATTCTTCAATAAAGAGGAGTAAGTCTTTCTCTGGTTGTGGTGGGATTTTCTTCTTTTTACGAACATTGGAGCGTTCCCTCTTTTTATTGCGATCATCTAAATTCCATAAATCATCGTATTGCGATACCTTTTTCTTTTCTACTTCTTCCTCTTCTAAATCATCAATACTCCATGCAAGTTTTGGACGCATGAGCGACGGATCAATATGCTCTTGAATGGCAAGTACGGCATCTAAAAATGTTTCTACCTCTTCTTTTCCGTACTTATGCTCATATGCTTTCACCCGTTCAGCTGTCGCTGACATACTTTCTACCATATCTCGCTTCGTATTTGAAAAACGAATATTATTTTTAAAGAAGTCACAGTGCGCTAACACGTGCGCTACGATTAATTTATTTTGAATTAACGAGTTCGTATCTAATAAAAAGGCATAACATGGATCAGAGTTAATAACGAGTTCGTATATTTTACTAAGACCTAAATCGTATTGTAATTTCATTCTGAAAAACTGTTTTCCAAAACTCCAATGTGAAAACCGTGTTGGCATCCCATATGCACCAAATGTATAAATAATTTCCGCTGGACATATTTCATAACGCATCGGATAAAAATCAAGCCCAAATCCAGTCGCAATTTCCGTAATTTCCGCAATTGCATATTGCAGTGCTTTATCGTCACTTGCTCTCATTATTTTCCCTCCTTACACTTTCCCTTAAGAAAGTGTATGATTGAGAACAAGCTTTCATGAGGATTGATTGCATAATAAAAAGACACCCTCATAAAAACGAGAATGTCTCATCTATTAACCTTCAATAATCTCCATCTTCTCCGTAATCGGTGTACGAGCTTTTCCTTCTGGTGCTTTATCGAAATAGCCAAGGTGAAGAATTCCAACGATGCGTTGACCTCTAGTTAAACCAAGTCCTTCTATAAATAATGGATTGTAGTTTAATCCACCTGATTTCCAAACACAACCTAAACCGCGTTCCCAAGCAAGAAGTTGGAAGTTTTGCATAAATGCACATGTTGCAGCGTAATCTTCGTCACGTTGAATTTGACGTGGATCTTCATTTATGTAAACAACAATTTGTGCTGGCGTGCTTAAGAAACGATCCGATAAAATTTTACCGCGTTTCGCTCTTTCTTCTTCTGTGAAAGAGTTTAATACTGCGTCTACTAATTTCTGACGACCTTCTCCAATGTATAATTTACAATTCCATGGTTCACGATGTTTATGATTCGGTGCCCACGTTGCGTCGTTTAATAGTTCAATTAATAACTCTTTGTCTACTGCTTTATCTGTAAATGTACGAACAGAACGTCTTTCTTTAATCACATTTGCGATGGAAGTATATGTAGTCATATTTTTCTCTCCCTTATTTTTATCTATATGTATACGTTTATTGTTGATATTGATTTTCAATTTCGATTATACCTTAGTTTTTTAGTATTAATCAATGTTTTATGTTGGAAAACTTCCAAAAACTTCAGTTCATACTGTGAATAAAAAAACTTGATTTGTTCACAAGTATTTCACATTTTATGGAAATAATATGTGTACAGTTTTTCACATTATCCATCTAGGAGGAGTTTACATGTACAAAAAAATCGCAGTAAGTATGACTATGGCAGCATTATTATTCGGTGCAACCGTCTTCCCCACTTTCGCTGCTACGCCAAAAGAAGTCACATTGCATCATCATAAACCAATTTCAGAAGAAGAAATGCAGTCGCTCGAAAAACTCGGCTATAACAAACATGAAATTTGGAAAGCTGCCCACATTGCAAAAATGAGTAAAAAAGAAATTAAAGACGTTTTAGCTTACTATAAGCAAAATAATTCTTGGGAGAAAACAGCAGAGCATTTCGGGGTAGATCCAAGTAAGTTGAAAAAGCATCATATGAATAAAGAAACAAAAAAAGCACTACTGCAACAATTAGCAAATATGCAAAAATCTACACCAGACGGGCTAAAACAAAAAATGAAAGAATATAATATCGGATTACGTCAGCTCACAGTATTAATAATCATCTCTCAAAAAAGTAATACTCCCCTTGATGATGTGCTAAAAATGAAAACAGACGGAATGGATATGAAACAAATTGCCGAAAAATTAAATGTAAAAAAAGAAGATATACGAGCAGAAATGATTAAATTAGTAAAGTCTATTAAGGAAAAGAAAACAAATTAATATGCCAAAAAGGAAGAGTTTTTCAATACTCTTCCTTTTCTTTATGAACTTTCAATTTTTAAGTATAAATTCCCGTCTTTCCCAAAAACTAACACAAGGAAATGATATATGTTAGGGGTGAGAAAATGTTCGGTTTATCATCTAAGAAATCCAAAAATACTAATCCAAAAACACTTTGTTCTATTCCAGAATTTATACAAAGCATGACAGAATCTAGCGATTTTGTCTCTTATAACGTACTTGAAAATGAAACATTATGTTTGTTTTATTATAAATCTGTCGTGGAAGCACTTATTATTAAACAATTTATTTTAACTCCTCTAAAAAAGGAATCGGATCGAATTCAAAACATCTCTGATTTATGTAATATCGTCTCTATTGAAGATATTATTACCTCCCCTTCTATTGATGATATTCGTGAGAAATTATTAGGGGGATATATTTTATTACGCTTAAAAAACAATTCGAATCCCGATCAATATGCTTTAATTCGTGCCGAAAGTACTGTTTTAGGAATACGATTAAATAACGATACAGAAAATGAATATAGCGTAATCGGGCCTAAAATCGGTTTCGTTGAAAACCTTGATACAAATATACACTTATTACGCCGAAATATTGTAACAGAGCAACTCATATTTAAAGAAATGACCGTCGGAACTATGTCAAAAACGAAAGTAGCAGTTGCTTATATAGAAGGCGTTACAAATGAACAATTTATCAACACCGCCATACAACGGCTAGAAGACATTGACTTTGATGTCCCATTTGACGCAACTATGATTGAGCAATTTATTAGTGATAATAGCAATTCACCGTTTCCTGTTTTATTGCCTACAGAACGATTAGATCGAGCTGTATATGCATTGGTTAACGGACAAGTTTTAATTTTAACAGATGGCTCTCCATATGCTTTATCAGGACCGACAACGTTACTAGATTTTTTCATTTCTCCAGAAGATTATTATTTACCGTGGATGATTGGATCGTTCTTTCGCATTATTCGTTTTTTCGGAGCTATATTTTCTCTTTTTTCATCCGCTATTTATACAGCGGCTTTAACGTATCACTATCAAATGATTCCTGCTGATTTACTAGGACCTATTATTTTCTCAAGAGCGAACGTACCTTTCCCACCTATTTTAGAAGCACTCTTTTTAGAAATTACAATCGAATTGCTTCGTGAAGCAGGAGCACGTTTACCTACGAAAGTAGGACAAACAATTGGTATTGTTGGCGGGATTGTAATTGGGCAAGCATCTGTTGAAGCTGCTTTAACAAGTACAATTTTATTAATTGCAGTTGCTTTATCCGCTCTTGCATCTTTCACAACACCGACTGTAAAGATGTCTTCTACTATCCGGTTGTTACGCTTTCCACTTATTCTTTTAGCCGGCGCATTTGGTGGATTAGGTCTTATTGTCGGGTTTGTATTTATTTTAGCTCATTTAATTAAATTAAAATCACTTGGATCACCTTATTTATTACCTTTATATCCATTTCGTGGTTTAGGTACAGCAGAAGGTTTTCTTCGACTACCATTTAGTCAAACAGCACAAAGGCCTTCCTTCCTTAGACCCACATCAAAATGGCGCTATAGCCAGAACAAAGTGAAGCAAAAACGTGATGGTGATAATCAATGAAAAAACTTTTCTTGTTCCTTATTATAATCTTTTTTGTTCTACAAACTGGTTGTACACAAACGTATATAGTGGATACACAGCGTATTATTCATATTGCTGGATTTGACATCACAAAAAATAAACAATTCCAAGGAACTATCTTATTCCCAGAATACACACATGGTGTAAAGTCTAAGCCAGAGACGCAATCAACATCTGCTCGTTCACTTGAAACAATCGCTTCACGATTGAACGCTAAATCTCCTCACAATGTTGTTGTAGGTCAAATGCGTGTCGTCCTATTTGGAAAGGCTCTAGGAGAACGCGGAATGGGAGAAATTATTACTAACTTACAACGTGATCCAAATATCGGACGTGATGTTCAACTAGCAATTGTAGATGGAACGGCCGAAGAGCTTTTAAATTACGGAAAAAAAAATGGTTCGTTATATATCGCTGATTTACTCGAGCAAAATATAAGAAATGAGAACATTCCACAAACTGAATTAAACGTCTTTTTATATAATTACTACTCTTCTGTATGTGATGCCTATGTTCCTTATATAAAAATGGGTGATAATCATTCCGTCGCTGTTAAAGGGCTTGCTTTTTTAAGAGGCGATAAAGTCGTCATGTATACGGATAAAAGACATTCTGTTTTAGCAAAATTACTAATTAATCCTACAAAAAATGGGCGTTACGAAGCAGCAATAAAAAAGAATAAAAATAAAGGTATAGTGGTCATACAAAACTTAGCTGGGAAAAATAAATATGATATAGATCAAACTGGCGACATACCAAAAGTAAAAATCCATTTAAAATTAAATGGTTTAATTAAAAACTCTCCTAATTGGATTGATTTAAGAAAAGAAACAAATATCAACTATATAAAGAAACAAATTGAACGAAATGTTGAAAAAGACTGTGAAGATTTAATAAAACAATTTCAAAAAAAGGAAATTGATCCTTTAGGCATACGCGATGAAATTAGAAGTCATACGAGAAAATGGAATATAAAACAAATTCGAAATATGTATAAAAACGTAGCCGTAGATATAAATTTAGATCTTAATATTGTACAATCTGGAATCGGGGAATAGTGAGGTGAAATAAGCAATGAATACAATGAATAAAGCAAAGACAGTCTCTCCATACTTTGCCTTTATATTATTACATTCGCTTCAAATTGGAATAGGAGTTCTTGGGTATCAACGTGTAATTTTAAAAAACGCTGGTTATGATGCCTGGATTTCTCTTATTATTGCGGGGATTGCAACCCATATTGTGCTGTTTTGTATGTTAAAAATGTTAGAAAAAGACGGAGATTTAATTAGCATTCATACAACAACTTTTGGAAAATGGATTGGTTCTATATTTTCCGTGATTTTCACTCTTTATTGCTTATTATTTTGCCTTACTGTTCTTCGTACATATATGGAAGTGATACAAGTTTGGATTTTCCCTACCATTAAATTATGGAAACTAACCTTTATGTTTTTATTAGTGACTTGCTATATTATAAAGGGTGGATTTCGCTCTGTAACCGGAATATGTTTTTGGGGAGTCGTTCTTCCTATTTTCGTTGTATTCTTTTTAATTTATCCAATGAAATACGCTCATTTCCGTAATATTTTACCTATTTTTACACATTCACCTTTTGACATGCTTATATCTGCAAAGCAATCTGCATTAGAGTTTCTCGGCTTTGAAACAATCCTTATCTTCTATCCATTTATTGAAAAAGGTAAGTCTTTAAAAAGATGGGCTCATGCAGGAATTTTTTTTAGCACTTTGATTTATGTAGTTTTAGCTATTGTATCTTTTATGTATTATAGTGAAGGACAATTAAATCATACTATTTGGCCTACTTTAACGATGTTAAAAATAATTAAAGTTCCTTTCATTCAACGGTTTGAATATATTATTATTTTTGTTTGGTTTTTAATTATTTTGCCAAACCTTTGTTTAACCATTTGGTCATCATGCCAAACGATGAAGCGTTCATTTCATATTTCATTTAAATTTACATTACCGTTTTTTATTTTCATCGTTTTTACAGCTTCTTTATTTTTTAAAAACCGTGAAAGTATCAACACATTAAATACAGTACTATCTCAAGCTGGTTTATACATTGTATACGCTTATATCCCAATTTTATTTCTATTCCATTCAGTTCGATGGCATTTCAAAAATCGGTCAAAAAAATCTTCACCCGACACACCGTAATCTCTGATACAATTTGATTAATACATTTGTAAAGGGGACAAGCGAATGAAAAAGTATGTATTTTCTTTACTTGCAGTACTGAGTTTAATTCTTGCTGGATGCGGAAGTACTAGTACAAATGACCAAAAATCTTCTGAATCAAAAAAAGAAGAACATGACCACGCATCGCACACTCAGCAAGCTGACATTCAAGAGAAAACAAAAGGAGTCGACACACTTCCTACCTTCCTAGACAAGCTTGATCCACAAATGAAAGATATCTACACTGTCGCTGGACAAAATGCAGAACTATTAGATTGGATTCCATGTTACTGCGGTTGCGGTGAAAGTGTAGGACATAAAAATAATAAAAATTGTTTTATTCGTGAAATTAAAAAGAATGGTGAAGTTGTTTGGGATTCTCATGCAACGACTTGCGTCAATTGCCTAGAAATCGCAGTTGAATCTGCTTCGATGAGACAAAAAGGAAAATCAACGCTTGAAATTCGTAACTATATCGATAATAAATACAAAGAAGGCTATGGCAAACCAACACCTACGCCAATGCCAAAAGCTTAAAAAACGAGGACATACCTCGTTTTTTTCATTCACTTTTTTTCTTAACAAATTCTTTCAAGTGTATTTCTCCTTACTTATCACACACTATATATAACTCTCGGTAAGGAGGGTACACAGTGCAAACATATAACGACTATGATAAAGCTCTCTATTACACGTATTGCTGTAATTGGGATAAATTACTCGTTCTCATGGTTCAAACGAACGATCAATTATTTTCTAAGCGTATTGAGCATTTTTTACACGCTTATCAATACAGTAAAGAACTGCCAGAAGTTGATAAACAATTGCAGCTCCTATTTCAATATATTGACCACGCATCCCAAAAGTCACATATAGAAGAAGTAGAGCAAATTCAAATGTAAACTATAGCGCTATTCTCTTCTGGAGAATAGCGCTTTTTTAAAATGTTCATATCAATAAAAGTTTCCCCGTATAAAACTTTTATTGATAAACATATTTTTTCTTTCTTTTCTGTACCACTTCATACTATAATTTAGTATGTAACTATTATAAGAGAGGTATAAAATATGGGACGAGAAAAAAAGCAAGAATATGCTTTATTTACCGCGTGGGGAGCTTCGTTTATTGCTACACTAGGAAGTCTATACTTTTCCGAAATCATGAAATTTGAGCCTTGTGTCCTTTGTTGGTATCAACGCATTTTCATGTATCCATTCGTTTTATGGCTCGGTATCGCTGTAGTAAAAAAAGATTATCGCATCGCAAGTTATTCTTTACCGATCGCAAGTATTGGTGCTTGTATTTCTTTATATCACTATGCAATTCAAAAAGTCGCAGCATTTTCGGCTGCAGGGGCAGCTTGCGGCCGTGTACCATGTACGGGAGAATACATAAACTGGTTCGGCTTTGTGACAATCCCGTTTTTAGCACTTATCGGCTTTATTACAATCGCTGTTTGTAGCTTTATTGTCATCAAAAACAAATAAGGAGATGAAAGAATGAAAAAAATGCTTATATTTGGCGGTATTATTATCGTCTTATTTGCGGCAATCTTTGCTGTAACTCAAATGGAAAAGAAAAACGCATCGACAGATGAAAAAGGTTACTACTCAAATAAAATTTCTCTTGAAGATCTCAATAAAAATATAGAAGATAAAAAAGAACAAACGATTTACTTTTATCAAACCTCTTGCGTTCATTGTCAAAAGGTCTCTCCTATTGTTGTACCTTTAGCGAAAGATTTAAATGTTGATATGAAAGTAATTGATATTGAAAATTTAAACGAGCCTTGGGATAAGTACGATATTAAAGGAACGCCAACGATTATTCATTTTAAAGATGGTAAAGAAGTAAGCCGTATTAGCGGAGAACAATCAAAAGAAAAGTTTAAAGAATGGTTTGAACAAACGAAAAAATAACGAGAAAAGGAAACTCCTTCTACACATGAAATGGACGTAAAATTCCAAACTAATGTATAAGGAGGGGGTTTTATGCCAGAAGTAAGATGCTCTGTTTCCAATTGTTCATTTTGGGGACAAGGTAACTTTTGTCAAGCAAGTGCGATTATCGTTCAGCCAGATGCGGATGAAACTGGTCAAACTGAAAATGAATCGTATACAAGTGCAGTTTTAACGAACGAGACGCTAGAAAGTTCTGTAGCAACAAGTGTAGAGACTTGTTGTCATACATTTAAGCCAAAATATTAAACATAAAAAGCATACGACTAATCGTATGCTTTTTTACATTCCCCTCCAAAAATCATGCATAATAAAAAAGTACAAAATAACGAGAACGGCTGTCCCGCATAACGTAATACGCCGATATATACTTTTCTCCCCTTCCCTTGCCTTAACAAATGCCCAAATAAATCCGAAGAACAATATTAAATCAACGTATGGAACATAAAACGAAAAGACGAGAAAAGCATACAAATACACGATAAATAAACAGGTCGTTACTAAGAAAACTTTAAACGCAAATTCACTTTTCATAATGTAACCGCCCCCTATCTGTACTGTATTATATTCAGCAAAGTACAATAGTTGCAGTTAAACTGGAAGTAGAAATAAGCTACCGTCTATAATACGGTAGCCTATTACGGAACATTATATTTTCGTTTATATATATTACTTAAAATCGAAGAAGGAATTTGCTCATAACGAATTTTTTCTCCTGTTTCATCCACAATATACAAATTGTTTCCTATATAATATATTCCATCTTTTCGTTTTGAGTACACTGCATATCTTTCGTTTGGCAATACCATTTTCACTTTCGTTAGCTGTCCATTCGGTTCTTGCCAATATATATCCACGCGATCTACTAACGTAAGCATACCAATTTGCTCTTCTTCTACTTTACGACCATTCCAGCTCACAACACGATAACCAAGCTTATTCGCTTCATATTCCGGGCTCGTATGAAACCGAGAAATGATTACTTTCGTCTGTAATTGAACTCGGTCATATAACCACTGTATATCCCTGTCATGCATACGAATACAGCCATTTGATTCCCTACTTCCAATTGTCCATTCCCGATTTGTCCCATGAATCGCATATTCATTTTTATCTAGTCCAAGCCATCTCGTACCAAGAGGGTTATTTGGTGCACCACCAGCTATTTTTTTTCGATGGTATTCTTTATTTTTATATTTAGTTATAATACAAAAATTACCTTCAGGCGTAGGTGTACGATCTCTTCCAGTTGTTACGGGGAATGTTTTTGTATAATTTCCATTTTCAAAAAAAGACAACTGGTTTGTCGTAAGATTCACTAATATTAAATGATCTGTACTAGCAAAAGCACTAACCGGTAGAATGAAAAATAATAGTATGACGAAACATAGCTTTTTCATCTATACCCCCCTAGCGCTCACTATAATAAGTGGAATTAACTTTACTTTGCTCTTATAAATGAAAACTATCCATTTACAATAACGCCCCCATTTACATGTATCATTTGCCCGGTAATATAGGATGAATCACCAGACGCTAAATATACATATGCTGGCGCTAATTCATATGGTTGTCCAGGTCTTTGCATTGGAACATTGCTTCCAAACTGTGATACTTTTTTCTCATCAAAGCTCGATGGAATAAGTGGTGTCCAAATTGGTCCTGGCGCAACACCATTTACACGAATCCCTTTTTGCACTAATGACTGAGAAAGTGATCTTGTGAAAGCAACGATTGCCCCTTTCGTTGCAGAATAATCAATTAACGTTTCATTTCCTTCGTATGCAACGATAGACGCGGTATTTATAATGACATCCCCTTGCTTTAAATGAGAAAGTGCGGCTTTCGCAACGTGAAAATAAGAAAAAATATTAATACGAAAAGTCTTTTCTAGCTGTTCTGCTGTAATATACTCTAGTCCTTGCTGCGGATATTGCTGTGCGACATTATTTACTAAAATATTCAAACTACCTAGCTGCCGGACAGTCTCTTGTACAATATCTTTACAATGCTGTTCATCACTTAAATCACCTGGCAACAATACGCACTTTACGCCTTCTTTCTCAACATATTGTTTCGTCTCATTTGCATCCCCCTCCTCATCTAAATACGCAATCGCAATATTTGCTCCCTCTTTCGCAAAAGCGATAGAAACAGCTCGTCCAATTCCGCTATCTCCACCTGTAATTAATACATTCTTTCCTTTTAACTTTTCGCTTCCTTTATAATTTGGATCTTCAAACTGCGGTAGAGGATTCATTAATGATTCAATGCCAGGCTGTTTATTTTGATGTTGCGCCGGCATTGTTACAAAGTTTTTTTGCTGCGGCATAATTTCTTTCAACTCCTTTTTCTTATAATGTGCATAATAAAAACTGAAATTCGCACATCATATTACGATTAATATTCGAATTTAAGACACAAAATATGAATTGTTGTAAACTTTTTATGCAAAACTATTGCAAAATAGATAAAAAACGAATATTATATATAACTGTTGTGAAAATTATTCGTAAACAGAAAGGATGTTTATATGTTTAACCTTTCAAAACATAAAACTTCTATTAAAACTGAAATTATGGCAGGTATTATTACCTTCTTAACAATGGCATATATCATTGTCGTAAACCCAGTTATCCTTGGGGATGCAGGTGTTCCATTTGAACAAGCATTTACAGCAACAATTATCGCTGCTGTTGTCGGAACATTATTTATGGCGATCTTTACAAACTTACCAATCGCAATTGCACCAGGTATGGGATTAAATGCTTACTTCTCTTACTCTGTTGTAAAGGCTCATGAAGGCATGACTTTCGCAATTGCATTCTCTGCTGTATTCGTAGCAGGTATGATTTTAATTTTGTTATCATTCACATCTTTCCGTACAAAATTAATGGAAGCAATTCCTGAAAACTTAAAACATGCAATTACTGCTGGTATCGGTCTTTTCATCGCCTTTATCGGTTTACGTTTAACAGGTATCGTTACAAAAAATGAAGCAAACTTAGTTGGACTTGGTGATCTTCACTCTGCTCCAGTACTACTAGCATTAGCTGGACTTGGAATTACGATTGTTCTTATGTCTTTAAATGTAAATGGCGCACTATTTATCGGTATGTTATTAACTGGTATTATCGCTTTCTTCACGGGACAATTATCATTCTCAAACGGTGTTACATCAATGCCTGGATTACCAGAAGGAATTATCGTTTCAAATCCAATTACTGCTGTATCTGACGTAATTAACTACGGATTATACGGCGTTGTATTCTCATTCTTCCTTGTTACATTATTCGATACAACAGGTACATTACTTGGCGTTGCTCAACAAGGTGGATTTATGAAAGATGGAAAACTTCCAAAAGCTGGACGAGCTCTTCTATCTGACTCATTCTCAGCAACAATCGGTTCTATGTTCGGAACAACACCATCAACAGCTTACATTGAATCTTCTGCTGGTGTTGCAGCTGGTGGTCGTACTGGTTTAACAACTGTTACAGTAGCTGTTCTATTCGCACTAGCAGCATTCTTCGGACCATTAGTAAGTGCCGTTTCTGGTGTATCAGCTATTACTGCACCATCATTAATTATCGTTGGTAGTCTTATGATGGGTTCAGTTCGCCACATCGATTGGGACGCATTTGATGAAGCATTCCCAGCATTCTTAGTAATCTTAAGCATGCCACTTACATCAAGTATCGCAACAGGTATTGCACTTGGATTTATTTCATATCCACTTATGAAAGTGGCAAAAGGTAAATTCCGTGCTGTTCACCCACTTGTATATGTATTTGGAATTTTGTTTGCTTATCAATTGATATTCTTACCACATTAAAAAAGTAGAGCATCGGATTTCGATGCTCTACTTTTCTTTTATAACAATCATTCAAACTATAACGGTCCCTCCAAAATATGAAGGAGCTTATAATCTTTTAATATTTCTCATTCACCTGTAATTCTTTACTATACTTCTGAATGAAAACTGAAGAAATAACCATTACCATCCCTACACTACACCCAATAAGCTGATCCAGTAGCATTTCATCATGAATGAACCAGCGCAGTAAAAATACCCCACCAAAAATAAGCATCATAATAAATCCAGTATGTCTAAGCCCTTTATATACATTTTCCATATGTATCACCTCTCCACATACTTTTATCCATATTATACCATAATCTAAAAACGTGTATAACCAACATTCAGCATTGAAACCAATAATAAAAAGACTGCAGAGAATTTCTTCTCCACAGCCTAATACTTATTTTTGCAAGAACGCTTTTAAATCTGCAAACTGTCTCTTTGCATCTTCATAGCCTTGCTCATATAGATTTTGTAGTTTTGCTGTATCTTTTTCCATACGATCTACTTGAAGCGGTACTTCTGGACGAATAACAAATAAATTACCCGCTTGTTCTTCTTTTTCAATGTAGTGAAGTGTTTCATTATACACTTCATAGCGATTTAGCATCGTGTTAACAAGATTCGGATATTTTTTATAAGCTTTCGCAGCAATCCACCCAAATCTTGATTTTTTCTTTGCGTAACCGTGATTTCTTGTTAAAATTACGACTGATTTTTTAAATCCATCTTCCTGTGCTTTACGAACTGGAATTGGATCTGAAATCCCGCCATCTAATAATTGCTTACCACGATAATTTACTACTGGTGCAATGAAAGGTAATGAACTAGAAGCTTGTAATAAATTTAGTGCATCGTCATTCGTTCCCTCTTTTTCAAAATAAACAGACTGTCCTGTTTCACAATCCGTCGTTCCTACAAGGAAACGCTCTGGGCTATTAAAGTATGTTTCAAAATCAAACGGCACATGCTTTTCTGGAATTTCATGAAAAATAAAATCCATATCAAATAGCTGACGTTTTCTCCATAAGTTTTTATACGATAAATATTTCGGATGTGATGCATAATCAATATTGACCGTTTTATTTCTATTTCTTTGTCTGGAAAGATACGACGCTGCATGACAAGCACCAGCTGATACACCGATTACATATGGAAAATATAAATCTTGTTCCATAAAGTATTCTAATATCCCGCCCGTATATACACCACGCATACCGCCGCCTTCTAATACTAACCCTGTATTTTCAAGCATGTTACTCTCTCCTCTATATATATTGACTCTTTAATTATTCACTATGTTAAGTATCTGTTTCTATTATATATGAGTTCTTTCAGAAATTATATTTAAAAGACTTGAGAAAACGGAATTTTTTCTTCCAATTATATTTCCAAATGATCAGAGACATCCTTTATAAACCTTTGAATAAAATCTTGTTCTTCTTTCGTATATCTATCTAAGAATAACAGCCACTTTTCTTCAGCTTGTTTATGCAATTTATCATGAGCTTTATATATTTCATTTCCGCTTTCCGTTAAGCGAAAGAAAATTTCTTTTTGATTGTCTAACATTTGCATCTTCTCAACGAATTTCTTTTGGAACAACTTTGTACAAACTTTAGAGATTGCGCCCTTCGTCATTCCCATTTCTATCGTAATTGCCGTTACATTCATCAGACCATTTTTCCCGATACACTCGATTACATGTAACTCAGATAAAGACATACCACTTACACCTGTCTCACGAAGAAACT
Source organism: Bacillus sp. FSL W8-0519 (assembly GCF_038005585.1). Taxonomy (NCBI): domain Bacteria; kingdom Bacillati; phylum Bacillota; class Bacilli; order Caryophanales; family Bacillaceae; genus Bacillus; species Bacillus sp. FSL W8-0519. Next base: position 817,325 of record NZ_JBBOTL010000001.1, on the reverse strand, counting down.
TCTCATTTTGTCCTTTCAAATGTTCTTCTCTTTTATGCAAAAGTGTACGAATGTCCGAAAGTATTTCCATTTGTTTCGTTACATAATCCAATCCGTTCGCCCCCTAAGTTTCCAAAGAAACAATTTAACTATATACCATTTTAAAATCATTTTTTCATATTTACAAGTGAGAAAAACATGTTAAAATAAATTTAGTTTCCAAGGAAACTAAAAAAGAAGGAGGTTAACATAATGAAAAAATCCAAACTACATTTCATTTTATATGTTGTCTGTATTAGTGCCTTACTTGGTTCCTTCGCTCAAAATATTTACACACCTATCTTGCCCATGATTCAAGGTTCTTTTCATACTTCTCTTTATCTTGTAAATGTAACAGTTTCACTTTTCACGTTCATTCTTGCAATTATGCAGCTCGTATATGGACCTTTCATTGATACAAAAGGGAGAAAATCTGTCCTTATCCCTAGTTTAGTCATTAGTACAATTGGTTCAATCGGATGTGCTTTTTCGGCAAACATTTATTTATTTCTCTTTTTTAGAGCTGTTCAAGCTATAGGAATAGCGGCTATACCTGTAGTTTCAGCAACGATTATCGGCGATTTATTTGAAGGAAAAGAACGCGGAGAAGCGATGAGCCTATACCAAATGTTACTTGCCCTCGCACCTGCGATTGGTCCTCTCATTGGTGGTTATCTCGGCAGTATAAATGGCCACTTATCTGTATTTCTATTTTTATCTATACTTGGCATTCTTTTATTAATGATAAACCTTTCACTACTTCCAGAAACAAAACCTACTGTAATGAAGCAACCGCAAGCAAAAAAGAATTACTGGTTTATCTTAAAAAATAAAACTGGATTTTCTATTACTCTTATTGGCTTCATTCAATTTTGTATTTACTTTTGCTTTCTCGTTTTTTTACCGAGTATTTTAACAAATTCATTTCATTTAACTGTAAAGGAAATTGGTCTTATGTTTGTACCAATGTCTCTTTCTATCATGCTGGGAAGTTTTTGCTACAAGTTTTTGCAAAAACGCCTCACAACAAAGCAAACTTTATTTATTACGAGTTTCTTCAATATTATATGTGTCGTTTTATTCTCTTTCACATATAGCATTAATATCACATTCATCATTATCGTTACATCTTTGTACGGTTTTAGTATGGGACTTTCTATGCCAACTCACACTACTTTGTTAACGGAAGAATTCGTACAAGAACGCGCAACAGCTATCGGTATGTACAACTTCATCCGCTATCTTGGTATGGGCACAGGCCCACTTATAGGTGGATTTCTTTTATTTAACCAAAATTACTTTTGGATTTTTTTCCTAGGCGCAATTATATTTTTACTTGTAATCTTATATGCAATGAAAATGCTACGCTTCCCTGCCACACAAAAAGCAAAATAGAGACCTACAGATGGTCTCTATTTTAAACTCTTTGATCCGCAACAATATGAATATCAATATGTTTCGTCTGTCTCATAATTTCATTTACAATAGAACCTTTTCGAATTTCTTCCCACCGAGTTCTCGCTGATTGCCCAAGTAAAATTTGTGTTACTTGCAATCTTTTCGCGACTTCAATAATAACATCCGCTGGCTTTCTTCCTTTTGCTTCTTCTAATACAAAACTTGCATCAAATTGATTCGTGAGCGCCTTCCACTCTTCAATTGTTTGTTTTTTACTAGCTGAAAGAGAGTCTATATTTTCTCTTTCAACATTGAATACATACAATTCAGCGTTTAAGCGATCAGCCATGCGCCAGCCCCGTCTTATTAATTTCTCTGCTGTTGAACTGTACTGTACACAAACGAGAATTTTTTCTTTCACTCCGATTGGTTCTATCACTGTTTGACTAATCTTTTCGTCCATATCGTCAGCGACTTCCCGAAGTGATAATTCTCTTAGTGCTCCTAAATTATTAAGCGTAAAGAAATTTTGTAAGCTTTGCTGTATTTTTTCTTCCTTATATATCTTTCCATCTATTAGTCTTTTCCTTAACACTTCCGGCGTTGCATCAACTAGCTGAATTTCATTCGCCTTTTGCAAAATAAAATCTGGAATACGTTCTCTTACTTTTACATTTGTAATTTGAGCTACAATGTCATGAACGCTTTCTAAATGTTGGATGTTAAACGCTGACAATACGGATATACCAGCCTCTAACAATTCTTGTACATCCATATAACGCTTCTTATTTTTAGAGCTGGGAATATTACTATGCGCAAGTTCATCCACTACAACTACTTGCGGCGCACGTTTTATAATGCCTTCCACATCAAGCTCATAAAATACTTTTCCTTTATACTGTATTTCTTTCAAAGGAACTTTTTCTAAATCAGCAATTGCTTCTTCCGTCTCTTTTCTCCCGTGCGTTTCAATTAAACCAATTACAATATCCGTACCGTCCTTTTTCATCTCTCTAGCATCATAGAGCATTTTATAACTTTTCCCTACTCCTGGAGCAGCCCCTACATATAGCTTTAACTTCCCACGATTTTGCTGAAGAATATATTCTAAATATTCCTCTGGCATTCGCCTTTGAAACGTCGGTTTATAGTCATCTGCATACAAAACACACACAACCTTTCTTTCGAAACAACACTACCTCAATCCGTTAGATTGAGGTAGCACTGTTACTATTTCAGTAGTTTCTGTAATTCTAAATTTAACTTTAAGACGTTTACGCGGGTCTCTCCAAATAAACCAAGTGCCGCACCTTCTGTTTGATCTTTAATCAATTGCTCTAGCGTTTCTTTCGGAATTTTCGTTAATTTTGAGATACGCTCTACCTGTACGGAAGCTGCCTTCGGACTAATATCAGGATCAAGCCCTGAACCTGAATTTGTCACTAAATCGATTGGTACTTCTGTAACTGGAACGCTCGGATTTTGTTTCTTCCACTCTTCAATACTTTTCTCTACTCGTTTCTCTAAATCTGGATTAGACGGTGCATAGTTATTTGAACCAGACGCTTCTGCTTTATATTCAATACTAGAAACACGCCCATGAAAATAACGTGGATCTGTGAAATTTTGACCGATTAATTTAGAACCAATCACTTCATTTTTATCATTATATATTAGACTTCCATCCGCATTATCCTTCATTACTGCTTGTGCAATACCAGTAATAATAAGCGGATATACAAGTCCACACAACACTAAAAATGTAAAAGTAATCCGGATGATTGGTGATAGTATACTTTGTTTCTTCGCCATCTCTTTCCCCTCTTCCTTATATGAACAAGCCGACAATCATATCAATTACTTTAATTCCAATGAACGGTACAATCACTCCACCAAGCCCATAAATAAGTAGGTTTCGGCCCAGTAGTGCATTCGAACTCATCGGTTTATATGCGATACCTTTCATCGCCAATGGAATGAGTAATGGAATAATAACTGCATTAAATAGTAATGCTGATAAAATCGCTGACAGTGGTGATGTTAGTTTCATAATGTTCAATGCTTCCATTTGCGGAATCGCAAGTGTAAACATTGCTGGAATGATTGCAAAATATTTCGCGATATCATTTGCAATACTAAACGTCGTTAACGCACCACGTGTCATTAACAATTGCTTACCGATTCCTACAACCTCAATAATCTTCGTTGGATTCGAATCTAAATCAATCATATTGGCTGCTTCTTTCGCAGCTGTTGTACCACTATTCATCGCTAATCCAACATCAGCCTGTGCTAATGCCGGTGCATCATTTGTACCATCACCTGTCATCGCTACAAGTTTCCCTTTATCCTGCTCTGCTTTAATAACTGCAATTTTATCTTCTGGTTTGCACTCAGCAACAAACTCATCTACTCCTGCTTCTTTTGCAATGGTTGCTGCTGTTAATGGGTTATCCCCTGTACACATAACCGTTTTAATCCCCATTTGACGTAACTGTTCAAAACGTTCACGCATACCAGATTTTACTGTATCTTTTAAATAGATTAAACCGTAAATACGATTATTCACTGCAACTACAAGTGGTGTTCCGCCCTCTTTTGAAATGAAATCTGCTTTTTGATTTACATCTTTCGGAATTGTTCCACCTTGTGACTGAACCCATTCAATCACGCTACCGACAGCACCTTTTCTCACTTTCGTTCCGTCCTGTAAATCAACACCACTCATTCTCGTTTCTGCTTTAAATGGAACAAACTCACCTTGTTCCGCAAGTTCTCTATTATATGATATAGATTTCGCTTGCACATACTCGATAACAGATCGACCTTCTGGTGTTTCATCTAAAACTGAGCTAATCGCAGCCCACTTTCCAACTTGCCCAATCGTTTCATTTCCTACAGGTAATAATGTATGAGCCATTCTGTTCCCGAAAGTAATCGTACCCGTTTTATCTAAAATAATTGTATTAATATCGCCAGCAGCTTCTACTGCTTTACCCGACATTGCTAACACATTAAACTTTGTCACACGGTCCATCCCGGCAATACCAATCGCTGATAATAATCCACCAATTGTCGTTGGAATTAAACAAACTAACAATGCTACAAGTACAGCTGTATCAATTTGAAACCCTAAATAATTTGTGAAAATCGGCAGCGTCACAACAACGATTAAGAAAATAAGCGTTAAACTCGTTAATACTGTATTTAAAGCAATTTCATTCGGTGTTTTTTGACGAGCAGCCCCTTCTACTAAAGAGATCATTTTATCAATAAATGATTCACCAGGATTACTCGTAATGATAATCGTAATCTCATCACTTACAACCATCGTACCGCCTGTTACGGAACAAAAATCACCGCCAGCTTCTTTTATTACAGGAGCTGATTCCCCTGTAATCGCAGATTCATCAACAGATGCTAATCCTTTTATGACTTCCCCATCACTTGGAATCATTTCTCCTTGTTTTACAATAACAACATCACCTTTTCTTAGATCCGTTGCTGAAACTTGAACAATGTTCCCATTTTCTTTTACAACATTGGCAAACACATCTTTCTTCGACTGTTTTAAAGAATCGGCTTGCGCTTTCCCCCGTCCTTCCGCTAATGCTTCTGCAAAATTAGCAAATAAAACTGTAAATAAGAGAATGAAAGAAACTGTTATATTAAACCATCCTGGTACACTACTAGAATGACTTGGAAGAAACGATAAAATGAACGTAATGATAAATCCAATTTCTACAACAAACATAATCGGATTCTTTATCATGACTTTTGGATTCAATTTCGCAAAGGACTGTTTCATCGCATTTGTTACGATATCACGATCCATCGTTTTCGCTTGTCTAACTTCATCTTCTACAACATGCATTTGTGACTCATTTACTCTTTTTTCTTTTACTACTACCGGTCTCATCATTTACCCTCCATTACTTCAATGTAAGAAATTCTGCAATTGGACCGAGTACCAACATTGGGAAGAATGTTAATGCACCGACAATTACAATTGTTCCGATGAAAATGCCGCCAAATAAACTATTATCCGTACGGAACGTTCCGACTGTTTCTGGCACAACCGTCTTCTCTTTCAATGAAGCTGCAACAGCTAGCATCGTAATTAAACTGAAATAGCGTCCTAAAAACATAACTAAACCAGTTGTAATATTCCAAAACGGTGTATTATCTGCTAACCCTTCAAATCCAGATCCGTTATTCGCAGCTGATGACGTATACTCATAAACAACTTGTGTTAAACCGTGGAAGCCCGAGTTAGAAATCGCTTCTGTTCCTAAATGTGTAGAAAGAGCTAATGCCGAAAATCCTAAAATGAGCAATGGATGAAATAGTATCGTTACCGCAATTAATTTCATTTCCTTACCTTCAATTTTCTTACCTAAAAACTCTGGTGTCCGTCCAACCATTAATCCAGATATAAAAACTGCGATGATCGCATACATAATAATGTTCACAAAGCCTGCTCCAACGCCGCCGTATACTGTATTTAACATCATATTTACGAGCGGAACTAGACCGCCAATTGGTGTTAACGTATCATGCATCGTATTCACCGCTCCAGTTTCAGCAGCTGTCGTTACTGTTGCGTATAGTGAAGAAAATACGGTTCCGAACCTTACTTCTTTTCCTTCTGTACTTCCTTGTACATGTTCAATACCCATTTCATTTAGTGCTGGATTCCCGTTTAGTTCAGATGTCGTAATTGTTATAAACCCTAGTAAAAACACCATGAATAGTGAAACGAAAAGGATGCGACCTTGTTTTTTATTTCCTACCATTCGTCCGTACGTAAATGGAAGTGCTGTTGGCAATAACATCATAAGCATCATTTGCAAAATATTACTCATTTGCCCTGGATTTTCGAAAGGATGCGTAGAATTGGCTCCGAAAAATCCACCGCCGTTATTTCCAAGTTCCTTAATGGACACGAATGATGCAACTGGCCCGCGTAAAATACTTTGTTTCGCGCCATCAATCGTTTGCGCCGTAACTGCCCCGTCTAACGTTTGTGGTACACCAAGTGCGACAAAGACTAGTGCCGCCATAAATGCGATAGGAAGAAACACTCTCGTTAATGCTCTCGTAAAATCAACGAAAAAGTTACCGAGTTCTTTTCCAGCTAGCCCTCTTATAAATGCCATAACGAGCGCTAACGTCGTTGCCGGTGCTGCAAACATTAAGAATGTAATTCCGATTAATTGTGATAAATAAGATAAACCATTTTCACCGCTATAATGCTGTAAGTTCGTATCAGCCATAAAACTAATTGCTGTATTAAAAGCGAGCGTAGGCTCCATTCCTTCAATGTGTGCTGGATTTAATGGCAATACTCCTTGTAGTCTGAAAATGAAATATACGACAACAATCATAAATCCATTTAATAAAACTAATGATAATGCGTACTGTTTCCACGTTTGATTGTATGCTTTTACACCCGTAATTTTAAAAATAAGTTTTTCAAAAGGCCCGAATACTTTATCTAGCTTTTTACTACCTTGAAAGGCTTTCTCTAAATAAATTCCCGTTGGCTTTGCCACAAGAATAAACAATAGCATTGTAATAACGACTGCAACCCAGATCATAATGAATAACTCCCCCTAATTAAAACTTTTCCGGATTTAATAATGCATACACTAAGTACACCGTAATTGCTGCAACAATAACTGATAAAACAATCATCATGATTGCTTCCCTTCTTTCACAACTTTATCTGACCAACTTGCAAGGCTTATCATCGATGCAACTAACACAACAAAAATCCCGATCATTACAACATCTAACATGGCTATTCCTCATTTCTAATTGTTAAAATTTACCATTAAAATATTAAAAAAGAACACTGAGCTCTACTCAGTGTTCAAAAAATGAACAACAAAAAGTAAACCTCCTCTCTAAACGCTTACGAGGTTAGCTGTCGGATTCGGGCCTAAAGAGTAGCCCTACTTTCAAAACTGAAAGATTCACCCCAAGTGACGATGCACAAAATTGGTTCCCCCGCTCCATTTCTGGAACTCAGCGATTTTAGGTTTTTTTGGAAATTTTATGAATGATTTATGAGAGTAAATATACTCCTCTATATTTCACTTGTAAAGAGCTAAATTACTGAAAATAAGAAAATATCTATCTGTTTAAACGCTTACATTGAGTGTTATTAATATTTTTTCATCTGTTTTCTCGTCTTTTCTTTCTTTTTCACATAAATGATCTTTTAAATACGAAATAAAAAGAGCGAATGACATGAAGTGCATAGCTTGTTGCACTTAGCATTCGCTCTTTTTTATTCACTATTTATTCTCCTCGTAAAAAAGCACGTAAATTTCTCCCGCGAATATAAACTTGTGACAATTCTGCATGTAGCTGCTCATATTCGATAACATCTGTTTTTAAATATAAAGCATCTTTCGATGGCAATATGATATAAGGCCTTGGAAAAATAGGATCAAGTACCACCAATTCTTGAACTCGCTCTACCGATACCGCCCAACGATTCGCTATATCTCCTAGTAACAACACCTTCATCTTCTTCTCCCCCGCCCTATTCAAAAAATAAAAAAGTAATATTATCACAATTCGTAAACACGACAAATGTAGCTCCAATTGTTTCATAGAGCCTCGCTGGATATCGTTTATTCCTTGTAACAACAGTAATAGGTGCCTGAAAAGAAAAGCGAATGTGTTCTGTGAAAAAACTAACGATTGGAAGCTCATCCCCTAGTAAAATTACCTTCTTAATACACTCACAAATACTAGTAAAATCCTGCTCCTTACTACAACTATACGTCCAATCAAATCCACAATCCCTAACTTCAGCTGCTATCTCTTCATTTGCTGTAAAAATAATTAACTCATGTTGAAATGCTACTAAATTTCTTAAACTATTTACCTTGCTTTCTTCTCCAACACAAATAAGTGTTAGTTCCATGTACCTCATCCTCCTTAGCATAAAAGAACTCAAACATAGATTGATATTCCCCTATACTAATCAGATCGATGAAGTGATGTATCCATCATGGCACCGTCCTCTCTCAAGACGCTTACGAAGTTAGCTGTCGGATTCGGACTTTGAGAGTAGCCCTACTTTCAAAATTGAAAGATTCACCCCTAGTGACACTGCACAAATTGGTTCCTCCGCTCCATATAATTGGACTCAGCGTATTACAAAAAATATATTCTGGCTGATATATTACTCCTGCATTTAGAAAAAGTAAACAGAAAAAAAAGCCAGTTATACAACTGACTTTTGTCTACTTATACATGTGCTTTATTCAATTTATATGCAAAATGATTCGTCGGTCCATGACCACTTCCAATATGTAGCGGCTCTTCAATTGCTATACTAATAAATTGTTTTGCTTCTTGAACTGCCTCTTCAATTGAGTATCCTTTCGCAAGTCCAGCTGTAACCGCTGAAGCAAATGTACACCCGCTTCCATGCGTTTGCTTTGAAGGAATTCGTTCACTTCTAAATTCAATAAACTTTTCTCCATCAAAAAGTAAATCAATTACTTCATTACCTTGATATTCTGCATGTCCGCCCTTCATAAGTACATATTTCGCCCCTAATTCATGCAATACTTTTGCAGCCTCTTTACTATCTTCAACGTTATGAATTTCTAGCCCCGTTAACACTTCTGCCTCAGGAACATTCGGCGTTACAACTGTTGCTACTGGCAATAAATATTCTTTTAACGCTTGTACTGCTTCTTGCTGTAATAATGATGCACCGCCCTTAGCAATCATAACAGGATCTAGTACAATATTATTCCAGCCAAATTTATTAATATGTTCTGCTACAATTTGAATAATTTCGCTGCTAAATAACATTCCTAATTTCACAGCATCTGGTGTTAAATCCGTACCAATTGAATTCAACTGTTCCGTAATACCTTCTAACGAAACTGGATATACCCCTTGAACGCCAAGCGTGTTTTGAGCAGTAATTGCCGTAATAGCCGTCATCCCATACACACCAAGCTCTTGGAATGTTTTTAAATCTGCTTGAATGCCGGCACCGCCACCGCTATCAGATCCTGCAATTGTTAAAGCTTTATTTACTTTCATCCCACTCATCCTTTTCTATCCAAAATAACGATGATAAACTGTTTTTGCTTCACTTATATCTTTCGTTCCATGTACAAGTACACGACCATCTTTAAAAGCAACTAATCTCTTTTCTTCCACAGAAAATGATAATAAATATGGATTTACATTTAAATCATTTACACGATCATGCAGCAGCTCTTTGTATCGTTCAAAATCCATTTCCTCTTTATGAGGTGGTCTAATTTGAACTGTATTTCTCCCGCATAAAACTGCTGTTTTCGATGTATTTTCTTTGTTTAAATAAGGATATAATGCATTCTCTCCGCACGAAGGGCAATTATGTTTACGAAGCTTTTGCACATTCATACATGAATATTCATTCTTCCATACATCAAACGATACAAGTCCATCTCGAAGTGATTCGTAATCTTCCACTAACAGTTTAAGAGCTTCCGTTACTTGATGAGAAACGACGAGAGATACAGCAGGTGATATAATCCCCGCTGTATCACATGTCGCTCCGCCAAGCGGAATCGATTGTAATAAACAAGATAAACATGGCGTTTTACTAGGAAGGATTGTGTAAGAAAGACCATAACTTCCTACACATGCTCCGTAAATCCATGGAATAGCATATTTTTGTGCCATATCATTCACAATGAAACGCGTTTCGAAATTATCAGTTGCATCAATCATTACATTAACGTTTGTAACGAGTTCTTCTAACTCCTCAGCTGTTACATCTTGAACGAGCGCTTCTACTCTTACTTCACTATTAATCTCTTCTAGACGCTTCTTCGCTGCTACAGCTTTCGGAAGATTATTTTTCACATCACTCTCTGCATACAATTGCTGCCTTTGTAAATTACTCCAATCGACATAATCCCGGTCAACAATCGTTACTGTACCAACACCAGCTCTTACAAACATTTCTGCATTTGCACTACCTAGTGCGCCTGCACCGATAATAAGCACATGCTTTTCCCTTATCTTTTGCTGTCCTTCTTCTCCAATTGGAGAAAATAGTTCTTGGCGAGAATATCGATTATTCAACTACGCTCATTCCTTCTAAAGGACTACTTGCCGTTGCACAACGTTTACGTGCAATACGACCTGCTTCAAAGCCTAAACGGCCTGCCTCAATACTTAATTTCATTGCTTGTGCCATTTTAATAGGATCTTTTGCTCCTGATACAGCTGTATTTAATAACACACCATCTGCTCCTAATTCCATCGCAAATGCCGCATCAGCCGGGCTACCGATACCAGCATCAACGATAACTGGTACTGTCGCTTGTTCAATAATAAAGCTCAAATTCAATGGATTTACAATACCAAGTCCTGATCCAATTGGAGATGCTCCTGGCATAATCGCATGCACGCCAAGTTCTTGTAATTTACGTGCTAATACAACATCATCAGATGTGTACGGAAGTACGATAAATCCTTCTTCTAGTAACATTTCAGATGCCTTTAACGTCTCTACCGGATCAGGTAATAACGTTCTATCATCACCAATAACTTCTACCTTTATCATGTCGCAAAGCCCTGAAGCTTTTGCTAATTTTGCAATACGAACAGCTTCTTCAGCATTTTTTGCTCCGGCTGTATTCGGTAATAACGTATATTTTTTCACATCAAGTTTCTCTAATAAATTAGGTTGCTTTGCATCAAATATATCCATACGACGTACTGCGAACGTTAAAATTTCTGCCTCAGATACATCAATTGCCTTTTGCTGCACATCAAAATCAGGGAATTTTCCTGTTCCTAATAAAAGTCTAGAATGAAATGAAAATGGTCCAATGTTTAACATAATCAACCGCCTCCTACGAAAGTTACAATCTCAATTTGGTCTCCATCAAAAACAGATGTATCTGTATGATCATCTTTTTGTAAAATATCTTTATTACGCTCTACTACAACAATTCTGTTATCTAACTCTAAATGTGTAAGTAGCTCAGCTACTGTTTTCACACTCTCTGGCACTTCAATTTGATTACCATTAATTTTTAAATTCAAACTTCCATCCCCTTTCTAAACTGTTTTAGAAAGCAATGAATCTAGCAAGTGATTCTCCTGCTTTCCTTCTATTAAATCAGCCATATATTGACCAGAAACAGGACTTAATAAAATGCCGTTTCGATAATGGCCTGTGCAAGCATATAAACCTTTTATTTCTTCATGCTCTCCCATATAAGGAGCTTCATGATTCGACTGTGGTCTTAATCCTGCCCATGCGCTTTCCCATTCCGCTTCTTTTAATGCTGGCAATATTGTATACGCGCGCTCTAATATAGAAGTAATACTCTCTGGTTGCACAGTTTTATTGAATGTACGGGGCTTCATCGTTGCTCCAATTACGTAACGTCCGCCGCGCTTTGGTGCAATGTAAAATCTTTCTTGGAAAATAGGCGCCTTTAAAAGTGGTTTTCTACTTCTGACCGCTACTACTTCTCCTTTAACTGGATATGTACCCCATTCGCGGTGAAAATAACCTAGTAACTTCGTGCTCCATGAGCCACCCGCAATAACAACTTTTTCGCAAGTGATCATACCTTCGCTTGTCACAATTCCAGTCACTTTATTATTTTCAATACGGATATCAAATACTTCTGTTTGCTCATATATATCAGCACCCGAGAATGATGCGGAATGTGCGAATGCTTTCGTAAGCTCTGGTGCAATAACATGACCATCTTTCGGATAATATACAGCCCCTATAATTGACTCAGATAGATACGGCTCTTTCTCTCGCAAACGATCTCCCGCTAGGAAATAAGAATCTTCACCGGTTTTCTGCTGCCAATCCATAATGTGAAGAATTCTTTCCTTCTCATCTTCATTTTGAGCAATGCGATAAATGCCTTTCTCTTCATACCCAATATCGATGCCTGTTTTTTCGCGTAAAACTTCTGCAAGTTGTGGAAATATAGCACGGCTTTCTCTCGCAAGTTCAAATAGCGGGTCATATTCATCCCATTCTGCCTGTACCCCAAGTAAACCAGCGGCTGCTTTCGAGGCTTCAGATGCAATCTGTTGCTTCTCTACAATCGCTACTTTATGGCCTCTTTCTGCTAGAAAATGTGCAACTGAACTACCAATTACACCACCGCCAATTATCGCTACATCATACTTCTTACACATGTTTTTCCGCCCACTTTCTTATTGATTCCTTATAAGATTTCGCTTTGCTATACGGGTTACTACTACTTATAATCCCAGACATAACAGCAATACCACTGACGCCGTTAGTAAGAACATCTCCAGTGTTTTCCGGAGTGATTCCTCCAATTGCTGTAATCGGTATGGATAAACACCTTGCAATGTCTGAAATTTCTTCAAGCCCTCTCGCTGGCACACCTTTTTTACAATCTGTCGGAAATACATGACCATAGACGAGTGAATCCGCGCCATTCTTAAATGCATCAATCGCCTCTTCTAAAGAATGCACAGAATAACCGACATGCAAATAAGAAAACTTTTCTTTCACTGACCTTACATCTGCGCTTCGATATCCTAGCTGCACGCGCGGAATATTTAATAAAATAGCAATATCAATTCGATCATTTATCACTATTTTCGATGCTGGAAAGCCCTTCTTCAAAAGACTTTCCACACCTTCATACAATTCCTTCGTACTTTTCTCACGCTCACGAATATGCAAATAATCAATTTCACTTTCAATTTGCATCGCTACATTCACTAACTCTTCGAATGACATGTGACCATTTGAGATTACATGAAGCTCATTTTTCATATTCATTCGCCTACTTTAAAATGTTTTCGAATAACTCATCGGCCGGAACGATTTCTTTCGTCATTCCTTTATCTTTCAACCATTTATTTTGTTTCTCCCATGACTCTTTTGAATCTGATAAAAATGGCTCATCTTTCGTTTCCATCTTCTCTAATAAAATTTTCATACTTTCCTTTTCAACTTCTGGCACAAGTGGGAAGTTTTCTTTTTCTTGATGATTTAATAAAATATTCAATGCTTCATCTGGGTTTTTCTTCATAAAATCATAGCCTTTTTTCGTACCACGCAAGAAAGCTTGCAAAGCTTCTTTATCTTTTTTCAATGTTTTATCACCTGTTACAAATACGAGCTCATGATAATTCGGTACACCATAATCTGCTGGATTAAAGTATGCTGGTTCATGACCTTCATGACGCATAACAGGTACTTCGTGGTTAATATATGCTCCTGTTACCGCATCCACTTTTTTCGTAATTAATGCTGGTACTAAATCAAAACCAACATCGACTACTTTCACTGTATCTGGATTACCACCAGCTTCTTTTACCATCGTTTTTAAATACATCTCACTTAAAGGTGTTCCAGAATACCCAACTGTTTTACCCTCTAAATCTTTTGGCGATTGAATGCCTGCAGACTTCAGCGATACAACATGATTTAATGGTGAACGTACGACAGCTCCAATTGATTTCACTGGAATTTGTTCATTTGCTTTTGCCATGACAACATCTGGCTGATAATATAAGCCAACTGTTACTTTTCCTGCAGCTGCTAACGTTAATGGGTCAGTCGGATTAGAAGGGAATTTAATATTTACCTTTACTCCTTCTTCTTTAAAGTAACCTTTTTCAATTGCCGCATAAATAAAGCTATGTACCGCATTTGGGTACCAATCAAGCATGACCGTTATTTCTTTTTCTTTTTTACTCTTATCCGATGCTGAATTACTAGAACATCCAGCAACTATTGCAATTAATAATGTAAACACAAAGATGCGTTTAAAAAATTTCATGAATGCTTCCTCCAACTAATGAATTTCTTTTCTAATACCGAAATAAGTATGACGAAGAAAATAGCTAATAATGATAACAATACAATGGGTGCAAATACACCTGCCCCGTCTAATTGCGTCATCATTCTCTTACTGAAATATCCTAGCCCCGCTTGTGCACCTAGCCATTCACCAATTGCCGCCCCAATTACACTAAGCGGTACTGCAATTTTTAAAGCTGAGAAAAAATAAGGAAGAGCAGACGGCAATTTTAATTTAAAAAAAACATCTTTTTTCGTTGCCCCATACGTAACTAAAAGCTCTTCCCATTCTTTTTTCGTACTGCGCAGTCCATCATACGTATTAACCGCAATTGGGAAAAACGTAATTAAAACCGTAACAACAACCTTACTCCAGATCGTATATCCAAACCATAAAACGAAAAGCGGAGCAAGCGCTGTAATAGGAATCGTTTGTGAGGCAACTAATAATGGATAAAATGCTCTCTCCATCCAATCACTCGCATTCATTAACATCGCTAGCCCTACCCCAAGTACGATAGAAATAGCCACCCCTATTAAAACGACATATAATGTTGCTGGCAAATGAACCGTAAATAATATGTCTTTTAGTTTCCATATCTTCATTACAATTGCAGACGGTGACGGTAAAATGTACATTTCATCTACAATTCTTGCGCCTACTTCCCAAAGAGCAAGTAAAATACTAGAAAGTGTAAGAGCAGGTAATAGCTCCTTCAACCGGTTCATCATACGAGTACCTGCCTTTGCAACATACTAAGCAGCTCATCTTTCAGCGCTAATACTTCCGGTTTATATAAATCTTTTCTTGTCCGATTATGATCAAGGGGTACAATCCTCTCGGTTAAAGTAGTTATCGGTTGCTGCTCTACCACTAAAATTCGATTAGAAAGAAACAATGCTTCTTCCACATCATGAGTGATAAATAAAATTGTTTTTTCCCACTCTTTCCATTGTTCAAACAACCATTCCTGCAAAGATGCCTTCGTTAAAGCATCCAACGCGCTAAACGGTTCATCTAAGAGCAATATCTCTCCGCCTGTTAATAAAGTTCGAATGAAAGATACGCGTTGCCTCATACCACCAGATAAATCTTTCGGATATTTTGTCTCATATCCTTGTAAACCAAATTTGTGTAACAGTTCCTTTGCCTTTATTTGTGCTTCTTTCTTCTGTACACCTTGGCACTCTAGCGGCAGGGCCGCATTCTCAATAATCGTTCTCCATGGCAGGAGCATATCTTTTTGGGGCATATACCCTACAGGGTGGCTCTTTGTTTCTGTCAGCTCTATCTGTCCCGTACTTGCTTCTTCCAAACCTGTAATAAGGCGGAATAAAGTACTTTTTCCGCAACCACTCGGTCCGATAATACTTACAAACTCTTTATCTTGTATAGAAGCATTTAATTCATTGATGATTGGCTTCTCATCATAATGAAAAGAAACATTATGAAACTGTAGTATGTTCTTGCTCCTCAAATCCCCACATCTCCTTACGATAGGACATATCCCAGAATAAATATTCAAATCGACTGGAATATAGGAAAATCTCCTCTAATCGGTCTAGCTCTTTTTCAGACTTTCCAACTGCCATTTCATTTAATAAATCGATTAACCAAATACAGAGGTTGCCGTACTCTTCAGAACTATATCCTTGAATCCACTCACCAAAAAATTCATGGTCCCTTGCTCCAGGAATATCATTTAAACGCTTTCCAATTTCCCAGTAGCTCCACATACATGGAAGAAGTGCTGCTATTAATTCTGCAAGTGTGCCATTTTGAGATACAGACATCATGTAATTTGTATAAGCTAAATTTTTAGCAGATGGCTTTGCAGACTCTATCTCCTCTATAGAAATTCCAAGTCTTTTTGCATACTGTTTATGAATTGTCATTTCTCCATTTAATATCCCATCAATTTGTTCAGCAAATTTCCCCATAACTTGTGGATTTGTTGCCTTTACAACACCGATCGCATATAACTTTGCATAATCTAACAAGTATAAATAATCTTGAATAATATAATACTGAAACTTATCTTTTTCTAACGTACCATCCCCCATACCTACAACAAATGGATGATTATGACTCATCTCCCAAACTGGTTGTACAGTTTCTAATAATCTATCGCAAAATTTCATTTCTCTATCCCCTTTCAATTTATATATCTAAATAAAAAACCACTTCTAAATAAGAAGTGGTTACAGCAAATAAAATTATAATTTATTCGTTGCTCCACTTCCCTTCGCTAGTATTATCTAGATCAGGTCTGTAAGGGTTAAGGATTATTCCTCTCTCAGCACAACAAGCACCCCTAGTGGTTTCAATATGAAATTTTCAAATAAAAAAGCCCCGTTTCTATACGCAAAGAAACGGGGACTCATTATTAGTGTCCGAATTGCTTCCCTACGCTAGCATAATCTAGATCAGGTAATAAAAAGGATCAAAGACTTAAGGTCTTACTCTCAGCTGGCAACACCAGCTCTCCTAGCAAACTATAAAATTATCACTGTCAGTATAACACCGTAATAAGACATCATCAACTGTTTTAATTTTCCCAATTGTCAACAAAATAACAAAACCATATAATACTTATATTCTATCTTAGAAATTATTATCCTAATGAATTGGATAAAAAGGAATCATTATCCTCGAAAAATTTATTTTTATATTGATTTCATATTACATTTATGTGAATACACCCACTATATTATATCTTTATACTATAATAAAATTACAACTATACAACTAGAGGAGGTCTCTATTATATGAATATGAAAGCTACTGCTTTAACAGCAACTACTGTCGCAATTGCTTCTTTACTTCCTTCTATGGGAGAAACAAATGTACAAACAGCCAACGCTGAACAATTATCTAATGTGAAAACTGGATATGTCAAAGTCGATCAAGTAGCCTTACATACAAAAGATAACACAAATAGCTCAGCAATTGATACAATTCGCTTTAATACGAAAGTGAATATACTTGAAACAACTAATGACTGGTATAAAGTATCTGTTGATAATAAAGTAGGTTACGTACAAAAAGATTCTATTCTACTAAAAAACAAACTTCAATCTAATAATCAATATATCGTCAATGCCAATGCATTAAACGTTCGTTCTGAACCTGATTTAGAATCTTCAATTTTAGATGTATTACCAAATGGAAAATTCGTTACTATTCAAGAAGAACAAGGCGAGTGGTATAAAATTTTACATAATGGCAAAACAGGTTACGTACAAAAAGCATTCGTATCTAATGGTTCACAGCCTTTAGTAAAAGGCATCACAGTTCAAAATAATACGAAATACACAGTTGCAACACCTAAGCTTAATGTACGTAGCAACGCTAGTACAAGTAGCGCACTACTTGGTTCATTGCAAAATGGTACACAATTACAAGTAGTGGAAACTGTAGGAACTTGGTATAAAATTCGTTTTGGCACAGGATACGGATATGTGGCAAAGCATTATGTGGTGCAAAATCAAACGCAATCACAAGCTCAAACGACTCAACCTACTTCCATTCCAGCAGTTTTCAAATTCCCTACTCAAGGAAGAATTAGCTCAACCTTTGATATACGCTGGGAACAAATGCATTATGGTATAGATATTGCAGCTCAGGGTAATGTCTCTATCCAGGCTGCTGCGGCAGGTAAAGTCGTGAAATCATATTATTCAGCTAGCTATGGCAATGTTGTGTTCATCGCCCATCAAATAAACGGGAAATTATATACAACAGTCTATGCTCACATGAAAGATCGCACTGTACAAGCTGGTGATCAAGTACAAGCTGGACAATTAGTAGGTCATATGGGAAACACAGGTCATTCATACGGGCAACATCTTCATTTTGAATTACACAATGGAGAATGGAATTTTGAAAAAACAAATGCAGTAAACCCACTGCCATATTTAGTTAGGTAAATTGTATGCCACGCAATATCAATATACCTCTCTTAATTGAATACTTAGCCTTTTTAGGCTTAATCTGTTGCTTAGTAATTTATAATACAAATACTGTATTTTTATCTATTATCATTGCTTTTGTTGCTTTAGAAATTATGATGGAAGCTTTTCAAGTTCAACTAAAACAAAAAATTGCCCATATTTATAATGCCATTTTTCTATTAAGTGCTTTAATAACAAATATTATTAGTAATGGTTTTTATTTATCTACCGTATTTCCCGTATTTTTTATGGCTGTTTTATTATTCATAGCTAGATACATTCATGTCCCTAATAACAAAAAACACGAACAAGAAGCTTAGAAAGAGGAGACACTGTGTACCAATCTTTCAAAGATAATCCGATAAAATATATATTGAATTTATACAAAAAAACAAATACTTTTTTTGGTATACAAGGAAGCTATACGGCACAATTTCTCCTTTATGGAATGTTATTTCTCGTCTTAATTACATTCTCCTTGCTTTACTAATAAAAAAAGGATCTCACAATTGAGATCCTTTTTAATTTATATAGAAAGTGCCCTTTATCCACAAGCATATTTTTCATAAATAAAGCTAAGATTATATTTTTTCTCTAAGCTCATTCTTTGTTCATCATCACACCAATAGAACAGAATATCATGAATCGTTGCATAACGCTTATTTTTAAGAAACAGTTTAAAGAAAGATGGTAAACAGTCATGTAATTGTATAAATATATAATTGCGTAATATTTCTTCTTTATATTTAATGCCCTTACAAATATACAATAATTCTTCACAATAATATGCATGTTGTGGAACTTGGATCATTTCAAAAAATGGCACATATGATAATAACTTTCCAATAAAATGATCATATCGATCCATTATCCCTATCGTCATATGCTCCATCATATCTTTCATTACATATAAATAATCATCTACATGAGTAGTCTTGAGTGGGTCTAATCGATCTGAAATTTGAGAAAGTACAGCCCTTTGGCAAGCTAACACCGCTTGACTAGGTCCATAATATGATAGAAAGTCTGTACACTTACGATACTTTCGTAATAAATCATATGTATATAAGTCATAAACAAAAGTATTACAATACATCGCTAAACTCATCATATCACTATTTAATTGCTCTTTTGATAGTGACTTAGCTCTCTTACACATATAAAAAAATGTAAATTCTAATACTTCTTTATGGGATAATAAATGTTTACAGTCTGTTATACATTTCTCATTAAATTTAACTCTATCCCAAATTTCTACATCTCCATCAGTTAATTCACCAATACGATATTTAATTATTAAATAGTTTAAAGCAACCGCCTGCGTCAAAAGATCCCACGTTTCATATTCCAATGAAGTATGAACAAACTCAGCTAGCCCTTGAGTTACCATAAAAGTATTCGCTTCTTCATACCAACCAATTTCTTGGCATAAGCGAAGAATACGTACTAAAGTTGGAATTTCGTCTTTATGAAATTGCGGTAAATTCTTTGCTTTATTCATTCCATATACGATAAATGCCGCTAAATTTTCTTCTTTATAAAATTCTTTTTCTTTCCACACTAATATAGTTCGTTCTTTCCCTTCACCTTTTGGATGACAAGGTACAAGCAAAGAAAATAATTCAGCGAAATTATTTGGTTCTATATATGTATCTGTAACCAAATTCCAATTTGGATCGCGCTGTACAGCCTTCATATAATTCCCCTTCCCTTTTATCTACATAGGAAATATTAATCCATTATCACATCATTAACAATAAATATTGTTATATTCGAAATCAATCATAATACTTATATCTATCAGTATATCATTTTTTCTCTTATTTATAATTAGGAATGACAAATTTAAATAAACTGTCGAAATTACTAACTGTATACTTATTATATAATGGCTCAGATACATCATGCTAACATATTAGCTTAACCCTATATACTAGAATAATGTATCTGATTTTTATACGTAACGTATTACACTAATTAAAGTCTCACTTCATTCCGTATGCTCTGATATTTCACTTAAAGCAAATCCCGCTTGATCATCTGCCGATTCTTTTATAGCTAAATCTCCTAGTGCTAACATCCCAACGAGTTGACCACTCTCAACTACTGGCAATCGTCTAATTTGATACTGTGCCATTAACTCTGTAGCCTTTTCAATAGGATCATCTGGAGAAACTGAAACAATGTTTTTTGTCATTACATTTGTAATTTTATTAGATCCAGGATGTTTTTCAGCAATCCCTCGAACAACTAAATCTCGGTCCGTAACAAGACCAACAACTTGTTCATTTTCAACAACCGGGATCAATCCAATCGATTCTTCTTTCATCTTTACAGCAGCTTCATATACATTGTCTAACGGTGTACACTGTACAATATGAGTGCTCATCAAGTCTCTCACTCGTGTCATTTGTATCTCCTCCTTTTTATACATACCATAGCTTTTCCTAAATCCCTTTATTTATTTCAGGAAAATCAGTTGATAAAGGAGAATGAACGCACAATAAAAAAGAGTCAGCATATTGCTGACTCTTTTTTTATGACCCGTACGGGATTCGAACCCGTGTTACCGCCGTGAAAGGGCGGTGTCTTAACCACTTGACCAACGGGCCATGGCTCCGCAGGTAGGACTCGAACCTACGACCGATCGGTTAACAGCCGATAGCTCTACCACTGAGCTACTGCGGAATAATATATGGTGGGCCTAAATGGACTCGAACCATCGACCTCACGCTTATCAGGCGTGCGCTCTAACCAGCTGAGCTATAGGCCCATATACTTTACAGGGGCAGTAGGAATCGAACCCACACTGGAGGTTTTGGAGACCTCAGTTCTACCTTTAAACTATGCCCCTAAAGGATGCCGACTAGAGGACTTGAACCCCCAACCTACTGATTACAAGTCAGTTGCTCTACCAATTGAGCTAAGTCGGCATAAAAAAATGGTGGCTCGGGACGGAATCGAACCGCCGACACGAGGATTTTCAGTCCTCTGCTCTACCGACTGAGCTACCGAGCCAAACATAAATGGCGGTCCCGACCGGGGTCGAACCGGCGATCTCCTGCGTGACAGGCAGGCATGTTAACCACTACACCACGGGACCATTTGGTTGCGGGGACAGGATTTGAACCTGCGACCTTCGGGTTATGAGCCCGACGAGCTACCGTGCTGCTCCACCCCGCGATGATAAAATATTTACTTTATAAAAAATGGAGGAGGTAGAGGGATTCGAACCCCCGCGCGACTCTCGCCGCCTGTCGGTTTTCAAGACCGATCCCTTCAGCCGAACTTGGGTATACCTCCATGAAGGAAAAAATATTTTATTATTTATGTCTAAACCATTTTAAAAGAAAATGGAGGAGGTAGAGGGATTCGAACCCCCGCGCGATTCTCACCGCCTGTCGGTTTTCAAGACCGATCCCTTCAGCCGAACTTGGGTATACCTCCGAGACATATAATAAATAAAGTGGAGCCTAGCGGGATCGAACCGCTGACCTCCTGCGTGCAAGGCAGGCGCTCTCCCAGCTGAGCTAAGGCCCCATGTTTTTGGGAATATCGGGAAGACAGGATTTGAACCTGCGACCCCCTGGTCCCAAACCAGGTGCTCTACCAAGCTGAGCCACTTCCCGTTATTAAAAGCGCGCCCGAGAGGAGTCGAACCCCTAACCTCTTGATCCGTAGTCAAACGCTCTATCCAATTGAGCTACGGGCGCATATGGTGCCGAGGGCGGGGGTCGAACCCGCACGGTGGTCACCCACCGCAGGATTTTAAGTCCTGTGCGTCTGCCTGTTCCGCCACCCCGGCATGTCATATTGAAAATTGGAGCGGAAGACGGGATTCGAACCCGCGACCCCAACCTTGGCAAGGTTGTATTCTACCACTGAACTACTTCCGCAAGACATGTATGAGTTATTTTATTAAAAGTGCGGGTGAAGGGAGTCGAACCCCCACGCCAAAGGCGCTAGATCCTAAGTCTAGTGCGTCTGCCAATTCCGCCACACCCGCATATTTTGTTAAAATGGTGAGCCATGAAGGACTCGAACCTTCGACCCTCTGATTAAAAGTCAGATGCTCTACCAACTGAGCTAATGGCTCTTAATGGCTGGGCTAGCTGGATTCGAACCAGCGCATGACGGAGTCAAAGTCCGTTGCCTTACCGCTTGGCTATAGCCCATTAATTAAGAATGGTGGAGGGGGGCAGATTCGAACTGCCGAACCCGAAGGAGCGGATTTACAGTCCGCCGCGTTTAGCCACTTCGCTACCCCTCCGACATATATGGTGGAGGATGACGGGATCGAACCGCCGACCCCCTGCTTGTAAGGCAGGTGCTCTCCCAGCTGAGCTAATCCTCCATTTTGCCTGGCAACGTCCTACTCTCACAGGGACAAGGTCCCAACTACCATCGGCGCTAGAGAGCTTAACTTCCGTGTTCGGTATGGGAACGGGTGTGACCTCTCTGCCATCATTACCAGACTGTATTCATTTAAGACAAGAATTATTGTAACTTATTTCACTTTGAAAGTCAACAAGTTTTTTATATTCTTTCAAAACTAGATAACATTTGCTACATATTATATGGTTAAGTCCTCGATCTATTAGTATTCGTCAGCTCCACATGTCACCATGCTTCCACCTCGAACCTATCAACCTGATCATCTTTCAGGGATCTTACTAGCTTACGCTATGGGAAATCTCATCTTGAGGGGGGCTTCATGCTTAGATGCTTTCAGCACTTATCCCTTCCGCACATAGCTACCCAGCTATGCCCTTGGCAGAACAACTGGTACACCAGCGGTGCGTCCATCCCGGTCCTCTCGTACTAAGGACAGCTCCTCTCAAATTTCCTACGCCCACGACGGATAGGGACCGAACTGTCTCACGACGTTCTGAACCCAGCTCGCGTACCGCTTTAATGGGCGAACAGCCCAACCCTTGGGACCGACTACAGCCCCAGGATGCGATGAGCCGACATCGAGGTGCCAAACCTCCCCGTCGATGTGGACTCTTGGGGGAGATAAGCCTGTTATCCCCGGGGTAGCTTTTATCCGTTGAGCGATGGCCCTTCCATGCGGAACCACCGGATCACTAAGCCCGACTTTCGTCCCTGCTCGACTTGTAGGTCTCGCAGTCAAGCTCCCTTATGCCTTTGCACTCTACGAATGATTTCCAACCATTCTGAGGGAACCTTTGGGCGCCTCCGTTACACTTTAGGAGGCGACCGCCCCAGTCAAACTGCCCACCTGACACTGTCTCCCGGGTCGATAAGACCCGTAGGTTAGAATTTCAATACAGTCAGGGCGGTATCCCACCAGCGCCTCCACCGAAGCTAGCGCTCCGGTTTCAAAGGCTCCCGCCTATCCTGTACAAACTGTACCAAAATTCAATATCAGGCTACAGTAAAGCTCCACGGGGTCTTTCCGTCCTGTCGCGGGTAACCTGCATCTTCACAGGTACTATAATTTCACCGAGTCTCTGGTTGAGACAGTGCCCAAATCGTTACACCTTTCGTGCGGGTCGGAACTTACCCGACAAGGAATTTCGCTACCTTAGGACCGTTATAGTTACGGCCGCCGTTTACTGGGGCTTCAGTTCAGAGCTTCGCTTACGCTAACCCCTCTCCTTAACCTTCCAGCACCGGGCAGGTGTCACCCCCTATACTTCGCCTTACGGCTTCGCAGAGAGCTGTGTTTTTGCTAAACAGTCGCTTGGGCCTATTCACTGCGGCTTTCCGTTAAGAAAGCACCCCTTCTCCCGAAGTTACGGGGTCATTTTGCCGAGTTCCTTAACCAGAGTTCTCTCGCACACCTTAGGATTCTCTCCTCGCCTACCTGTGTCGGTTTGCGGTACAGGCACCTTTTATCTCGCTAGAAGCTTTTCTTGGCAGCGGGGAATCAAAGACTTCGCTCCATAAGGAGCTTCCCCATCACAGCTCAGCCTTTACGATAAGCGGATTTGCCTACTTATCAGCCTAACTGCTTGGACGTGCACAACCAATCGCACGCTTCTTCTATCCTTCTGCGTCCCTCCATTGCTCAAACGATAAAGAGGTGGTACAGGAATATCAACCTGTTGTCCATCGCCTACGCCTGTCGGCCTCGGCTTAGGTCCTGACTAACCCTGAGCGGACGAGCCTTCCTCAGGAAACCTTAGGCATTCGGTGGACGGGATTCTCACCCGTCTTTCGCTACTCATACCGGCATTCTCACTTCTAAGCACTCCACCAGTCCTTCCGGTCTGACTTCACTGTCCTTAGAACGCTCCCCTACCACTGATACCATTCGGTATCAATCCGCAGCTTCGGTGGTGTATTTAGCCCCGGTACATTTTCGGCGCAGAGTCACTCGACTAGTGAGCTATTACGCACTCTTTAAATGGTGGCTGCTTCTAAGCCAACATCCTAGTTGTCTAAGCAACTCCACATCCTTTTCCACTTAATACACACTTTGGGACCTTAGCTGGCGGTCTGGGCTGTTTCCCTTTTGACTACGGATCTTATCACTCGCAGTCTGACTCCTAAGGATAAGTCATTGGCATTCGGAGTTTGACTGAATTCGGTAATCCGATGAGGACCCCTAGTCCAATCAGTGCTCTACCTCCAAG
>NZ_JBBOTL010000001.1:540000-790000 GCF_038005585.1 Bacillus sp. FSL W8-0519 | reverse complement strand
TCATAAGAGCAAGCTCTTAATCCATTCGCTCGACTTGCATGTATTAGGCACGCCGCCAGCGTTCATCCTGAGCCAGGATCAAACTCTCCAATAAAGTTAGTTTGTCTAGCATCTAAAATAAAAATTGACGTTTCACGTTGTTTGTTTCGTTCAGTTTTCAAAGAACTTGTCCATCGCTTCAGAAGCGACTTCATCATATTAACATCTTCATTTTTCGATGTCAACTAAGTTTTAAAATTTCTTTTTTGTCGTTTTCTACGTTTCCGCATCAGCGACGTTTATTAATATACCATCATGGTTTTTAAATAACAAGTGTTTTTTATAAAAAAACAAAAAAATTATCTATCCTCCTTTCTTCTATAGTAAAACCTTTTATTCTCTCTACTGAAAATAAGTATTTTGATTGTATACCAATACACTCTAATTAACCAAACTGCCTTCCATAATCCCTCCCACCTTTTCATTCTCTTCTACATTAGAGTCCACATTTAAAAAGAAAATAGCTTCGCCACTTCCTAATAATGCGCACATGTTGATTTTTTGTCCCTCCACACAAATCATTACTAATTGAAAGAGCCGGGTGTTGACAGACAGCTCCCCCCCAACCGAATTCGAGGTGAGAATTTTATCGTCCGACCAACGGCGGGATAGATAACGAAATTCCAACAAAACATCAACTTAAGATTATTGTTAGAATTTTTTTACATTTAATTAATGCAAAATATCCATTTTTTGTTATATAGTAGAAAGGACGTACTCAACTACAAATAAACCAATGGAGGAATTACTTTATGGATAGGTTAACGAAGTTTTCATTAAAAAACCGCGCCGCTGTTATCATCATGGTTTTTCTCATTTCCATACTCGGTGTTTATTCCGGCTCTAAATTACCTATGGAATTTTTACCTAGCATCGATAATCCCGCAGTCACCGTCACAACCTTATCTCCAGGACTCGACGCTGAAGCAATGACAAAAGAAGTAACCGATCCCCTTGAAAAACAATTTCGCAACTTAGAACACATCGACAACATCACCTCTTCTACTCACGAAGGATTATCACGCATCGATATCGCGTATACATCCAAAGCAAATATGAAAGATGCCACACGTGAAGTTGAAAAGGCCATTAATACAATTAAATTACCTAAAGATGCAACTAAACCGATAGTTAGCCAATTAAATACTTCTATGATTCCACTCGCTCAAATTGCAATCCAAAAGCAAAACGGATTTTCAAAAGCAGATGAAAAACAAATCGAAAAGGAAATCGTACCACAACTCGAAAGCATTGATGGCGTTGCCAACGTTATGTTTTTTGGAAAATCAACTTCCGAATTATCTATTATACTAGACCCAAACCAATTAAAAGATAAAAACGTAACAACGGAACAAATATTAAAGGTTTTACAAGGAAAAGAAACTTCCACTCCAACTGGAGCTGTTACCGTTAATAAAGAAGAATATAACCTTCGTGTCATCGGGGATATAAAAAATATAGATGACATTAAAAACATCACTGTTGCACCTCAAGTTAAATTACAAGATGTTTCTCAAATTGAACTTAAACAACACTACGATACAATCTCACATATAAACGGCGAAGAAGGCACTGGATTAATCATCATGAAAGAGCCAAGTAAAAATGCAGTTGCAACCGGAAAAGAAATCGATAAAAAAATTAAAGATATAAGTAAACAATATAAAGATCAGTTTTCTATTAAACTTTTAGCATCAACTCATGAGCAAGTTGAAAATGCTGTTACTAGTATGGGAAAAGAAGTAATCCTTGGAGCAATTGCGGCAACTCTAATTATCTTAATCTTTTTACGTAACTTCCGAACGACCCTCATTGCTGTTGTCAGTATTCCATTATCTATTTTATTAACACTCTTTTTACTACACCAATCTAACATCACACTTAACACTCTAACACTTGGTGGTTTAGCCGTTGCAGTTGGACGTCTCGTCGATGATAGCATCGTTGTCATTGAGAATATTTTCCGCCGGTTACAAAAGGAATCTTTCTCTAAAGATATTATTCTCGATGCAACGAAAGAGGTCGCCGTCGCAATTACTTCTTCCACCTTAACAACGGTTGCTGTTTTTCTACCTATCGGCCTCGTATCAGGAGTAATCGGAAAATTAATGTTACCTATGGTATTAGCGGTCGTATATTCTATACTATCGTCCTTAATCGTTGCACTAACAGTTGTTCCACTTATGGCTTTTTTACTACTCAAAAAAACAAAACACAAAAAGCCAAGTTATTCACCACGATATGTGGCTACATTAAAGTGGTCTCTTTCGCATAAATTCATTATTCTACTTACTTCTTTTTTATTATTCGCAGGATCGATTGCTGCCTATGTATTACTACCGAAAGCGAATATAAAATCTGAAGACGACACAATGTTATCTATTAATATGACTTTCCCAGCTGATTACGCTCCTGAAACACAAAAACAAAAAGCCTTTGATTTCGAAAAGAAGCTACTTTCTAATTCAGATGTAACGGATGTTATTTTACGAATGGGATCTAGCGCAGAAGATGCACAATGGGGGCAAACGACGAAAAATAATCTTGCCAGTATATTTGTAGTCTTCAAGAAAGGCTCTGATATTGATCAATATATTAAAGAGTTAAAAAAAGAACATAACGCTTTTGAACCCGCTGAACTTGATTATATAAAAACGAGTTATTCAAGCTCTGGCGGCGGCAATAATTTGCAATTCAACGTAACAGCCACTAACGAAACGAATTTAAAAAAGGCTGCTACTATCGTCGAAACAAAACTAAAAGATATGGATGATCTTTCTAAAGTAAAAACGAATTTAGAAGACTCTAAGAAAGAATGGCAAATCCATGTTGATCAAACAAAGGCCGAACAACTAGGATTAACACCAGAATTAGCAGCTCAACAAGTAGCATTCCTTATGAAGAAATCACCTATTGGTGAAGTTTCAATCAATAACGAAAAAACTACTATTATGATAGAACATAAAAAAGAAAGCATTACGAAACAAGAAGACATTTTAAACACA
This sequence comes from Bacillus sp. FSL W8-0519, assembly GCF_038005585.1. Classification (NCBI taxonomy): domain Bacteria; kingdom Bacillati; phylum Bacillota; class Bacilli; order Caryophanales; family Bacillaceae; genus Bacillus; species Bacillus sp. FSL W8-0519. The sequence continues at coordinate 786,956 of NZ_JBBOTL010000001.1, read as the reverse complement.
AACATACTATCACCTATTAATGGACCAATTCCTTTAAAAGACATTGCAACTATTTCAGAAAAGCAACTTCAAACAGAAATCTTCCATAAAGATGGAAAAGAAACCATTCAAATTACCGCAGAAGCTTCAAATGAAGATTTAAGTAAGGTAAGCGCAGAAGTGAACAAAGCGATAGCCGACTTAGATTTACCTAGCGGAGCCAAAGTAAATATCGCAGGCGCCACTGAATCTATGCAAGAGAACTTCACAGATTTATTCAAGATTATGGGGATTGCAATCGGGATTGTATATTTAATTATGGTTATTACCTTTGGGCAGGCGCGTGCTCCTTTTGCAATCTTGTTCTCCTTGCCATTAGCTGCTGTCGGCGGTATTTTAGGATTAATCATTTCAGGAACACCAGTTGATGTAAATTCCTTGATCGGCGCATTAATGTTAATCGGGATTGTCGTTACAAACGCTATCGTATTAATAGAAAGAGTACAACAAAACCGAGAACACGGTATGGAAACGAGAGAGGCCTTACTTGAAGCAGGTTCCACTAGATTACGCCCAATTATTATGACAGCTATTACAACAATCGTCGCTATGCTACCACTCCTATTTGGTCAATCACAAGCAGGAAGTATGGTATCGAAAAGTTTGGCAGTCGTTGTCATCGGCGGTTTAGCAGTCTCAACTGTCCTTACATTAGTAGTCGTTCCTGTAATGTATGAACTATTAGATAAAATCGGGAGAAAAAGACGCTCTCGTAGAAAAATAAATACTTCTACAGAAACACCTGATATTTAAACGAAAAAGCGTTATCTTCACGAATGAAGATAACGCTTTTTCTCTACCTACTCATATAATCCATCATTTTTTCTGCATACCGCTCTAGAGGTTCACTAGAATTCACAATAAGATATTCACTATTTAGAGGTCTTTTACTACCATTTAACCACTTTTTAAAAGCTACTTCCGACTCTACCTTTTCAATTTGACTGACCAGACGCTTACGTGTTTGTAGTCTCATATTAATCTCTTCCATATCATTCAGATAACACTCAATATATTTATATTTCACACCATGTTTATTAGACAGCTTAATTCCTTTTTCAACCATCCCTTTATATAGACATGGACTATCCAATATCACACTATGTCCTTGTTCTAAATATGAATCAATCAATGCCCATTCAGCATCATACGCAAGTCCACCAATAATCGTTGATTCAATACCTTTCACTTCTAGTGATCTTAACAATGCTGATTTCAAAACGTCATGATCTACAATTATAGCACCTGTTAACTCCCCTATATACTTAGAAACTGTAGATTTTCCCGATCCTGGAAAACCTGACATTTGCAGAAAAAACAAATTAAACCCACTCCCTCATTTTCATCTTTTTATCCCACTATTTGTGAGCAGTAAAACCCCACTGTTTAAAATTTCACTTTATCTATATAACGAATTACAAATTCAACAATCGCTATACCTTTTCCTTCTATATTAAAACGCAAAAAGAACCCCCTACTTATAAATAGAGAGTTCTTCTTTATAACTTATGCCGCTTTTACCTTCTTCGTCGTTTTACTTTTTCTTTTCGCTCCTGTAAAACGTTTGTGCAATATAGATGCTACTAAGCGTGAAATAACATTGAATAGCAATACCATAATAATTAATACAGCTGCAGACTTTGTCGCAATTAACTTCGCATCCGGAATAATTCCTTCAGAATTTAACTTCCAAATGTGAACCGCTAACGTTTCAGCTGGTCTAAATGGGTTTAAAGGATGAGCAGGACTTGAGAAGTCCGCTGCTGAATTTAAAATTGGAGATGTTAAACCCGCTGTATAAATTAATGCCGCCGCTTCACCAAATATACGACCTGCCGCTAAAATAACACCTGTAATAATTTGTGGTAGTGACGACGGAATAATAATACGAGTGATCGTTTGCCACTTTGTTGCACCTAATCCAAGACTCGCCTCTTTCACATTAGAAGGAACCTCTGAAATCGCATTTTCACAAACACGAGTTAAACCTGGCAAGTTTAAAATTGTTAAAGCAAGGGCACCACCCATTACTGTGTATCCCCATCCTGTCATTGTAACGAACACTAACAAACCGAATAAACCAACAACAATAGAAGGTAAAGATGCCATTGTCTCAATACATAAACGAACAAAGTTTAAAAAACGTCCTTGTTTTGCATACTCTGCTAAATATATTCCAGCGCCTAATCCGAGAGGAATAGATATAATAAGCGTTATAACAAGCATATAGAAAGAATTGAATAACTGCGGACCAATCCCACCACCAGCTCTTGTATTACTTGGTTCTCCAAACAAGAAATTAGGATCCCAAAAACCCCATCCCTTTTGTAAAATCTCAAACACTAAGAACACTAGTAAAGCTACAACTAAAGCCGCAACCGCATAAAAGATACCTGTCCAAACTTTATTTACCGTTCTTGCATTCATTATTATCGCTCACCTCTTTGCCCAATTGCTCGAATTACTAAAATAAACAGGAATGAAATAACAAGTAAAATCATTGCTAAAGTCCATAGCGCATTGTTCCAAGCAGTTCCGTTTAATGTATTTGTCATGTCCATTGTCAAAATACCAGTTAACGTTGCTGTCGGGCTATATATGCCTTCTGGTAATTTAACCGTATTCCCAATTACCATTTGAACCGCTAATGCTTCACCAAAAGCACGCGCTAAACCTAAAACAATACCTGTTAAAATCCCCTTTTTCGCAGCAGGAACAATCACTCGGCTAATCGCTTGCCATTTCGTTGATCCTAAACCATAAGAAGCTTCTAAATAATCAAATGGAACAGAGCGTATTGCATCAGAAGCGATACTAGCAATAGTAGGCAAAATCATTATACTTAATACAACAATACCTGCAATTAAACTAAAGCCCACTCCTCCAAACGAATCACGTAATAGCGGTACTAAAATTGTAACCCCTAATAATCCGTATACAACCGAAGGAATACCAACTAATAATTCTAAAACAGGCTTCAATACTTTATTTCCAAACTTCGGCGAAATTAAATTCATGAATATAGCAAGAGCTATAGCAATTGGCGCACTAATAATAACCGCACCTAACGAAACCACCGTTGAACCTACAATAAAAATTACAGCCCCGAAAGTTCCCTCATCAGCATTTGGACTCCATTTTGTCGATGTTAACATTTCAGTAAACGAGATACCACTTTGCGTAAATGATTGAATTCCTTTACCGCAAATAAATGCAATAATAGCTAATGTAACTAAAACAATAAAAATACCACAAAACGTAACAAGTGATCTTCCTATATATTCACTTTTCACGTAATTAATTTGTTTTTTCCCCTTCATCACAGGACAGACCCCACTTCATAAATTGAAATGAACAGGACTGGCCTTGCAGCCAGCCCCATAAATTTTATTACTTATTTAATTTAGACATTGGAATATAACCCATATCTTCTACTTGCTTTTCAAAATCTTTACCTTTTACATAGTCAATGTAAGCTTTTGTTGCTTCTTTTGCCTCACCTTTCGTTACCATGTACTCGTAAGACCAGAATGGATATTTACCAGACGCAATGTTTTCAACTTTTGGTTCAGCACCATCAATTTTCACTGTTTGTAGCGCACCTTTTTTCTCGCCAACCATGTAAGACATTGCTAAATAACTTACTGAACCTGGAGTAGAGTTAATCGCTTGTTCTACTGCACCGTTAGAATCTTGTGTAGTACCAGTTCCATCATTAATTTTCGCGTCTTTCATAATTGTTTTTTCAAATGTAGCACGTGTACCAGAAGAAGCTGGACGGTTAATTACGTTAATTTTTTCATCTTTCCCGCCTACCTCTTTCCAGTTTGTTACTTTTCCAGTGAAGATATCTTGTACTTGTTGTACTGTTAAATTATCAACTTTTACATCTTTATTTACGACAAGTGCGAATGCAATACCCGCTACCTTGTTATCTACTAATTCTTTCGCCTTATCAGCATCTTTTATTTTATCTGCAGATGGAACATCTGAGTTACCAATTTGGACCGCACCAGAAGCTACTTGGTTAATTCCAGTTCCACTACCGCCACCTTGCACTTGAATAGAAACGTTTGAATTTTTCTCCATAAATTTCTTTCCAGCTTCCTCTGCAAGAGGTTGAAGTGCTGTAGAGCCTGCAGCTGCTATCGTACCTGACAATTCTTGTTTTGCATTATCGCTTCCTTTAGCATCTTTACCTGACGTCTCTTCTGCTTTTCCACATCCCACTAATGAACCCGCTACCACTAAAGCTGCTAAAGAAAATTTAATACCCTTTTTCATGACCATGTCTTGTACCCCCATTTGGATTATCACTTTTCACATTTATCTACTTCTTTCGAACACAAATTCATTGTAGGACAATAATATTATGTGAGTGTTAAGCAATTTTTAATTTTAAGTAAATGACGATAATACCCCTTAAAAACTAGGAATCCCAACATTTATAGTTGAAGAACCCAACAAAATCCACACTAATTAGGCTGCAATGTAAATTTATTCTTAACAATGTAAATTCAATGTAAATATTTTTCACTCTTTTTTCCTTTTAGTTAAGGTTACATTTACAATTCCGTTGTATTTTGTTACTTTTACGCGCCTAATTTATGTACATTACACAGAATTTCAGTAATATTTTTTAGTACAACTAAATAAATTGGAACAATTCTAAAAATAAATGAATATTTTTAAAGTACCAATTGACAGCATCATCCAATGTAGTCTACTATATTACTAACAAAAAGTTTACCTAAGGAAACTTTTTAAACTTAAACTAACAATATAGAGATGAGGTAACTTTTATGGTATCGGCTAATAAAAAACCACTTTCCGAATTTAAGACTGGAGAGTTTGTACAAATTGAGAAGATACAATTAGAAGGAACTATGAAACGACGTTTATTAGATTTAGGATTTATCCCCGGCGCAACAATTAAAGTATTACAACGCAGCCCACTTGGAGATCCGGTCGCTTATCAAGTAAGCAACACAACTATCGCACTACGCAAGGAAGAAAGTTCCCTTATTTTCGGGGTATTAATAGGAGATGATTTCAGATGAGCAAATATCGCATTGCTTTAGCTGGCAACCCAAATACCGGGAAAAGTACATTATTTAATACTTTAACAGGTTTAAAACAACATACTGGAAACTGGACGGGAAAAACTGTTTTAAAAGCTGAAGGAGAATATGAACATAACGGTAGTAAATATACATTAATAGATTTACCTGGGACTTACTCACTATATTCAAATTCTGCGGATGAAGAAGTAGCAAGGGATTATATTATATTTGAAAAACCAGAAGTAACTGTAGTTGTTGTAGATGCAACAGCAATGGAAAGAAATTTAAATTTAGCACTTCAAGTGATGGAAATGACGAGTAACGTAGTCATTTGTATTAACTTAATTGATGAAGCTGAGAAAAAAGGCATCGTTATCGATGAAAAAAAATTAGCAAAATCACTTGGTGTACCTGTAGTTAAGATTTCCGCTCGTAACCGAGTAGGCATCGGTCATTTACTAAATGTCATTGCTAAAGTAGCAAATAAAAAGCTAATTCCAGCACCAATTAAAGTTACTTATAGTGAAAAAATTGAAAATATGATTCGAGAATTAGAACCACAAATTTATAAAGTATTCGGTGATACGTATCCAGCACGTTGGATTGCATTACGTATATTAGATGGAGATAAAAATTTCTTAACTGCACTTGAAAAACATCATAACGAACCACTTGTAAGGGAGGTCGTAATCAATGGAATCTCACTCAGCCAGTAAAGCTCTTCCATTAGACTATATTATTCAACACGCTCAAACACTTTCAAAAGAAGATATACGAGATGATATTGTCGGAGATATTTATCGAACATCTGCAAGCATCTGTAAAGAATCTGTTCAATATACAAATACGGATAAATTATATCGTTCTGAAAAACTAGATAAAATTTTCACATCTCCAATATGGGGATTCCCAATTATGCTCGGTATTTTATCTATCATTTTTTATCTTACAATCGCTGGTGCTAACGTACCATCTGATATGATTGCTGAGTTTTTCGGATGGGCCGAAGGATATTTAACTTCTTGGTTCCAAGCAGCACACGCACCTGAATGGTTACATGGCATTTTAATACTTGGTTTATTCCGTGGTATCGGCGCTGTTATTAGCGTTATGTTACCACCTATGGCCATCTTTTTCCCTATGTTCGCACTATTAGAAAACTATGGATACTTACCACGCGTTGCGTTTAATATGGACCGCTTATTCAAACGCTCTGGTGCACACGGTAAACAATCTTTAACAATGGCAATGGGCTTTGGTTGTAACGCTGCAGCTATTATGTCAACACGTATTATTGAATCACCACGTGAACGTATGCTTGCAATCTTAACAAATAACTTCGTACCTTGTAACGGTCGCTGGCCTATGTTAATTTTAATGGCCTCATTATTTATGGCTGCTGGTTATACAGGTAGTATGCAAACACTTGTTACTGCCGGCGTTGTAGTTGGAATGGTTGTAATTGGTATCGTTATGACATTAACTGTTTCTTGGGTACTATCCAAAACAGCTTTAAAAGGCGTTCCAACCCACTACACACTTGAGTTACCGCCGTACCGTAAGCCAAAGGTTTGGAATACAATTGTGCGCGCAACACTCGATAAATCAGTTTATGTTTTAAAACGAGCTGTTGTTGTAGCTGCCCCTGCGGCTGCATTAACTTGGTTACTAGCTAATATTTTCATCGGTGACACAAGCTTACTTATGTATTTTGTAAATTTTCTAGATCCATTTGCTAAAATGTTAGGACTTGACGGCTTTATTCTAGCTGCGTTTATTCTTGGACTACCAGCGAATGAAATTGTTATCCCGATTTTATTAATGTCTTACTTATCAACCGGGGCTTTAACTGAAATAGATGATTTTAATCAAATTAAAAATTTATTCTTAGAAAATGGTTGGACTTGGTTAACAGCGTTAAACACAATGTTGTTCTCACTTCTTCATTTCCCATGTGGAACGACACTGGTTAACATATATAAAGAAACAAAAAGTGCAAAATGGACATTCTTATCATTTGCAATCCCTACCGTTATCGCCATCGTTGTGACATTCCTCTCTACACAATTGGTACATTGGTTAGGGCTTGTATAAAGCAAAGCATACATAGAAGGTATCCCCCTTCACATATGCTTTGCACGAAAGAAACCTGAAATCATTCAGGTTTCTTTTTTTGCACATCAGCATTCCAAGGCTGCGCTCCATACGTTGTGAGTTTCTTATGAATAAAGTATATAGCGCCTGGAAGAATCGCCATTAATATTGTGCAACTAATTCCTAATCCAGTAAACAACTTCCATCACCTTACTTTACTCTTTTTGGTAAAGCTGAACCCGTATGTTCAATTGTTGGATGAACATGAACAGTAACCTCAGCATCACTAAAGTAATTTTCACCTTGATCCCAATTCTTACTTATTTTTTTCCACTCTTTATAATTATGCCGCTTATACACTTCCCCTAATTCTAATACATCTACCTTATATTTTTTTTGAACAAGCTGAACGGATTTTCGGATGCGCGTCTCCATTTCCTTCGAAATATCCTTCTCTAAACGTTTTTCATTCAAGACCTTTTTATGATCACTAAAGTGTAACTCAGCTATTGTACCTTCCAAAAATAAGTGAATATTAAACTTTGGTTTTGTAACATTTGTTGTAGATACTTTAATTTTCCGACGCAACTTATGAATTTCATATGTAATAAGTTGATTCTTTTTGCGGATAGTAAAAAAACCTCCAATTTTTTTACCTACTATATAATTCATTCCTAATGTTTCTTCCCCATTCAAACTGCCTACACACTTATTATCCTTCCCACGAAACAACGCTGCCCCGTTCATTTGTACACCTTGCTTTGTTAATTCAAGAATAGGTAATACGAAGCTTCGGCTCGCAATCATCTTTTCCTGAACCTCACCAATTCTTGCAGCCTCAATCATTTGGGCATTTTTCGGAGGATGTTCAGCTAACATATCAATATACTGTGCCGGTAAATTTTCAGGTTTTGCACTCTGTTTTAAAATAGATTCGGCATTCTTCTTCGAAACAAACAAACGAATATTTCTCCTCATTTCATGATCGCGAATATATACATCTAACGTATTTTGCAAAACATACGGATTCGCCAGTAATTCTTCCGAAAAAATAATCACTTGTATATGCGGAAAAAATAATGTTCGACTAATTTTTTTAGCAATAATTCGGATTTGCTCAAAGACACTATCTGCTTTCGCACTCACATTAATATAATTTTCACTATCTCCACCACCTTGTCCCCCTTGTTGCGCTAGCTTACTGGGAAGCACCATCTGATACGTCCCTTTCATAATCGGATTCGATTTCTTTTTTTTCGCGATATCATAGGCTGCACCTACTACAAATCCTCTTTCTTCTATTTCTTCTAGCTCAGAACACCCACTGATAGATCCAACTAAAACCATAAGCATTATAATTTTAAGAAGGTGTTTCATTTCTACCATTCCTTCTTCTTATTTTATATACAATAAAAACTAACAAAGGTGCTAACACGACAAACCCCATATCTATCCAAGCTAAATAAGTTCCATAATTTGATAAAGCATTTAAACTACTAGGTATCATATTCACCATAAAAATAATCGGGGCACTTACAAAAATGAAAATATGTTTCTTCACTTTGGGAAACATAGCGCAAAATAATAATGATGCGACATCATAATACATGACCGTAGTGTTATAAATAGTAATAATCCAAGTTGTAAAAAAAATTGCATCAAATCTTTCTAAAAACCCTCCACCAATTTCAATTTCTTTCCCTAATTCAATTGTTGGGTACGTCAATCCACGAGTTGTCATATACGTAAAAACACTAATACAAGTTACATAAATTAAAATGTACGACAACACATTTACCATTACCGCTTTCGCAACTGCCATTGGTGCTTTTTTTGCCGCCTTATCATTCAGCAACACAGCATAAAACAGAGCTACTTCAAATCCAATAAACGTAAAAATAGAATTTTTAACTCCAACAGCATATTGACTCACTTCCGTTTGAAAGGCTGGTAGTAAATTATTTATTTCCATTAAATTTATATTCAATAAAGAAAGAAGCACTATCGCAATTAAAACAATAGGTAAAAATAGAACATTTAACCTTAATAAAGCTGCTCTAGATCCTGCTATTCCATAAATAACAACTAATAAGAAGAAGAAAGACAGTAGTTGTATTGGTGTATCACTAAACAAATACGTTTGGGAAATAATTGAAATCATTCGCGATTCATATGCTGTCAACGCAGCAAACGTTAATACTAAAACGCTGCTAATCGTGTATGCAACAGGCTTTGTCAAATGCGCACTCGTATATTGAACAAAGTTTTGTTTCGGGAATAAAATAGCTACCCTCGTTACAAACCAACCTAAAACTGCACACACCAATCCACCCAAAAGCAAAATAATCCAACCGTCCGAAAATAAAGTTTGGTTAGCGATATCTCTTGGCATAGACAATGCTCCTATACCAATAATGGTCGAAGATACCGCAAACCCAATTTCCCGAGATCCAATCTCTTCATCGCCATACTCAAATGGTTTCAATTATTCTCGCTCCTTTGGACGTATTGTAGAATCCTTCGTTTGTAAATATTCCGGTCTCTCTTTCAACATTGATTTCGGCAAACGAATAAGCTCTTCTTTCCAATCTTTATAGAATGCGGGAGCAATTGGAGTTGTATACGGCACACCAACACTTGTTAAATTTGTAATATGAACAGCAAGCGCAATAAGAGCTAGAATGATTCCATACAACCCAAAAGCCGTTGCTGCTAATACAAAGACGAAAAGTAAAATCCGAAACGTAATTGTGATGCTATACACCGGAAGTGAAAATGTAGCAATAGCTGTAACCGCAATAATGATAACTAAAAATGGATTTACAATTCCTGCATTCACCGCTGCCTCTCCAATTACAAGACCACCTACAATCCCAATTGTTTGTCCCATCGGTTTCGGCAACCTAATTCCTGCTTCTCGTATTAACTCCATCGTTAATGCCATCATTAACGTTTCAATATAGGCAGGAAAAGGAACACCTTCTCTTGCTCCAGCAATCGAATAAGCCAATTTAGAAGGAATAAGTCCTTGGTGATACGAGACGAGCGCTACATACATCGCTGGCATTAAAATTGCAACTATACCAGAACCCATCCGCAAAATTCTTAATAAAGTCCCTATTACCCAACGCTCATAATGATCTTCCACAGATTGAAAAATATCAACAAACACTAGCGGAGCTATAAGGGCAAAGGGAGATCCATCCACCAAAATAGCTGCCTTTCCTTTCGTTAATGAGGCCACAATATTATCAGGCCTTTCCGTATTCAAAAACTGCGGAAACGGCGACAAATTATTATCTTGAATTAATTGCTCAATTGTACCCGTCTCAAAAACGACATCTGTCACTATGGATTGAAGACGCCGATCTAGCTCTTTTACAATGTAAGGATTAATAATGTCTTCTATATATACTAAAGTCACTTCTTTTTGGGATCTCTTTCCCATAATATAAGATTGAAATCTCAGCTTTGGGTCACGTAAACTACGGCGAATTAATACTTTATTCACGTTAATATCTTCATTTAATCCAATTCTCGGTCCACGTATTAAATCTTCTGTTACTGGCGGTTCTAAACTTCTTTTTTCCCAAGCCCTACTATTAATTACGATAGCGGTTTGAATATTATCAATTAATATAACTGTATCTCCCGCTAAAATCGCATTTATAATATCCGGCAACGTTGTCTTCTTACCAACTTCTGCAATAGAAATAAAGCGATCCAATAATGTTTGAACAACAGCTTCGTCTTTTTGTATTTCTTCATATTGAAGTGTACGAACTACATATTTATAAACATTATCCTTATCTGTTAACCCACATAAAAAGACAACAGCACAGCGTGTAAAACTACCAGCAAGGGCAACTTCCCTAATTGTCAAATCATTAGGCGAACCTAACTCATCTCTAATTTCTTTCATAACTTCAAATAAGTTACCTTTTAGCTCTAACAAATCCCCCACCTAACTTCCTTTTCAACAAGTTTTTAGTTAGATTCCGCTAATAGAAGAAAATATATACAAAAAAAGAGCTATCTCTTTTCAAAGATAGCTCTAGCATACGAATTACTTTTCTACTATTATATTGTCTGCTTTTATAGACACATTTTTCGTGAATCCGCTAACGATAAACATCACAATCATATTCATTAACAGCGCGACTATACCTACATTTAAATCTTTTATATATTGAGGGAAACCCGGAAACATCGTAGCTATAGTTGAACCAGATAAAGTAATATACGCAACCACTAATAACCCAATCCCCATCCCGGCAATTGCCCCTTGCTTCGTAATAGTCTGACGTGGAAACAAACTACATACAAGTGCCGGGAAAAGTTGTGTCACTATACTATATCCCATTAAAAGAAGTGCTCCTATCGTTTCTCCACCTTTAAAAGTAAACAAAACAGCTACAAGCGTTACTACAGGAACAAATAATTTCGCTACTTTTGCCACTTGTCGATCCGAGGCAGATGGGACCATTGTTCGGTAAATATTTTTCGCTAATAATGTAGAAGCGGCCATGACAAGCATAGAACCTGGAACTAATGCCGTTAAAACTCCAGCACTACCAATAATCCCAATAAACCAAGGATCAAAAGTTTGAAGAGCCAGACGGAATAACGAAAGGTCTACATCCCCTCCCTTTAATCCAGGAACTTGCAAAATAGCTGCGAACCCTGCAAAGAACACGAAAAGTAAAACTAAAGAGTACAGTGGCATAATGGCCGCATTTTTACGAAATACTTTTTCATTTTTTGCAGAGAAAGCAGAGGCAAATGTATGGGGCCACATATAGAAACCGAGAGCTGTTAATATAATAGTAGAAACAAACCAAGAAATGCTCATTCCTTCATCAGGTAAAGATAAAAATCCTGGTTTTGCTGCTTCTACAGCTTCAAACATCGGCTGAAATCCTCCGTAATAATGGTACGGTAAATATATACCTAAAAACATAACGATAAACAGGATCATAATATCCTTCAAAGCGGCCGTCCAAGCAGAGCCGTGTATACCTGAAACCATTACATATATCGTTATAACAATTGCGCCAATCCACACTGCGATAACTGGTGATACCCTTCCGTAAGACGCTTCCGAAACGATAATTCCTAATCCTTTTAACTGTAAAACAAGGTATGGGATAATCGAAATAACCCCAATGATAGAAACGATAAGGCCAAGTGCCTGACTCTTATATTTCTTCACAAAAAAATCTGGCTGTGAAACTAGATTATGCTCTTTTGCATACTTCCAAACTGGTGGTAATAAAAAATAAGATAAAATATAAGCTAACGCACCATAACCTAAAATATAAAAAGTAGGTGCTCCTTTACTATACGCCCATCCACTTCCACCTAAAAATGTGAATGTCGTATAAATTTCACCTGCCATAAGAAGAAAAACAAAAATAGTACCAAAGCCTCTTCCTCCAACTGACCATTGCTCTAAATTCATATCTTTTCCATGTTGCGCCCGAATTCCCAAAAATAGTGCGAGAAACAAAAATAAAATAATGATAAGTAATGCGGTCATTTTACATCCCCCTTATTAGCAGGATCAAATACGTATACAATCCCCATACAAAGAGATGTAATAAGCACTGATAATAATATCCAAAATAATAAAAATGGCATCCCTAATATGTAAGGAGTAACTGAATTAGCAAATACGGGGCCAACAACTAAACAAAAAACTGGAATAAGCGCTAATACGTGTATTTTCTTCATCTCATTCTCCTTTACTTATGAAATTCATAATCGATGATACAAAGACTTGCACGCCAATTGGTAATGCATCTTCATCAATCGTAAAACGAGGGTGATGGTGAGGATATATAATTCCTTTCTCTTTATTTCCTGCTCCGATAAAAAAGAATGTCCCTGGTACTTTTTGTAAAAACGCTGAAAAATCTTCTCCAGCCATCGTGGGCTGTAAACGAGTAACTCGCTCTCTTCCATAAAGCTGTAATGCTGTTTGCTCAATAATCTCTGTCACTTCATAATCATTTACTACTGGACGATATCCATATTCATAAGAAAAAGTATATTTCGCTCCGTAAGCTTCCGTCACATGCTTTACAATCTGTTCAATTCTTTTCTCTGTTTCTTCTCGCAACTCATGTCTTAAACTCCGCACTGTCCCTTCAATCTCCGCTTGTTCTGGAATCACATTATGAGTTGTCCCAGCGTGAAATTGCGTAACAGATACTACAAGAGAATCTAACGGATTCGTGAAGCGAGAGACAATTTGCTGAAGTTGCGAAACCACTTGTGTACCAATTGCAATACTATCAACTGTTTCATGAGGGATTCCAGCATGTCCACCTTTTCCTTCTATTATAATTTTAAAAACATCTGGGGCAGCCATTGCAGGACCATAAATTACACCTACTTTTCCAACCTCTAACGATGCCCAAAGGTGAGCACCAATAATATAATCGACCCCTTCCATTACACCCGCTGCAACCATTTCCTCTGCACCGCCAGGAAAGTTTTCTTCAGCATGTTGGAATAGAAAACGAATCTCCCCTTTAATTTTCTCTCTTGCTTCTACTAACTTATGTACAACTCCAAGTAATATCGCTATATGTCCATCATGGCCACATGCATGCATTACACCCGGATATGTAGAAATAAAGTCAAACTCATTTTCTTCATGAATAGGAAGAGCATCCATGTCAGCACGAACCGCAATGGTTTTACCAGGCTGCTTACCAATTAATCTTGCCATTACACTATATTTAGTAGGTCTTAACACTTCTAAATGTGGAATTTTCCGAAGTATGTCAAACACAAACTGCGATGTTTTCTCTTCTTGAAAAGATAACTCTGGATACTTATGAAAATGTCTTCTCCACTCAATCAATTGATTTTTCGATACAACTAGTTCCTTCGCTACATCCATTTCTCTTCTCCCCTTCTTCACCAAGTTAAATGTTATTATAACGTGAATTGTTAACTTTTAAAAGAATCTTCTGAATTTTCTATTATAATTATTTAAAAATAAAAAGCCATCGAAATGATGACTTTTTCATTATTATAAAATAGTAATCGCTTGTTTCCCCATTTGCTCCCACGCTTTCTCAAACTCTGCTCGTGGAACAGCAAAACGCGGATTATTTTTTAGAGGATCATTTACATATACAAAGTTTTGATCGTATCCAACTACTACTACACTATGCTCAAAATATGTAATTTTCACTTCACCAGAGCTTGTATTCCATGTTTCAAAACTGCTTTCAGCTAGCGGCTTAAATGTTGTATTAATAATAACCCATACTGGAGAACCAGAACTAATTACCTTATATAGATCTTTCACATCTCTATCTGTTAAATTAATTACTTTTTCAGAAACATATTTTTCTGCTAAATTAAAGATTGGTTTATTGTATACACCATATCCTCGTTCAGCTTTCGTATAAATATTTCCAACAAATCCCTCATACGGATTTCCACGCAAACCATTTTGTTCAAATGGAACTCGATGAATTTCACTAGCAAGTTGCATCTTATCTACTTGCACACCTTTATATTGTAGCAACATAGCTAAGCTTGTCACTTCACATCCACGAGGTAATTCTGGTAACTGCTTTATAAACGGAACATTTTCAATCATAGCCGCTTCTTTCATTTCAGATAGAAAATCTAAGCGTAGCACTTGTGCCTTTTGTATAATCTTATCTTTCCCTATAAAAAACGCTGCAGCAAATATAATTCCAAAAACAAAAAGATATTTTAACTTTTTCATTTTAAACAAAACTCCATTAATTATTATTTTACAGACATACCTCTTACCATTGTACCTTTCTTCTTGCTAGTTTGCTAGAAAGATTCTGTGAATTATTGTTCATAACTACATCGTTATAAAATTCTAATTATTTTTAATAAAAAGAAAAAAATATACTTTTTAGCAACATTTTGCTAAAATCAAAATTATTAACATGGTGAAGATATCACCTTGTTAATAAAACCATTCTTAGAGTATTTAGTCATAGTTCGTTTTTTTACATACTTCATTCATTTCATAGCAAATAAACTGAGTATGTGTCACATCCCCCACTAATGATTAAAAACTCAGAATGAAAACCAGTTAACACATATAAGAAAATAACGGGGTGAGGGGCATATGAATCAACAAGTAGAACAAACAGATTTAAAACGCACAATGAAAAGTAGACACCTATTTATGATTGCACTTGGTGGTGTTATCGGAACTGGCCTATTTATGGGATCTGGTCAAATCGTCCATAACGCCGGCCCTGGTGGTGCTATTCTTGCATTTTTAGTCGGTGGATTTGTTATGTATTTAACGATGTTATGTCTTGGTGAATTATCCGTAGCTATGCCAGAAGCAGGTTCATTCCAAAGCTATGCAAGCAAATTTATTTCACCTGGTTTTGGTTTTGTTGTCGGTTGGATGTATTGGTTAAATTGGGCTGTTACAGTTGGAGTAGAGTTAACAACTGTAAGTATTTTAATGAAACGATGGTTTCCAGACGTTTCTTCGTGGATTTGGTGTGTTACATTTGCGGCAGCACTCTTTCTTGTAAACGCTTTATCAGCAAAAGCATATGCAGAAGCAGAATTTTGGTTCGCAAGTGTAAAAGTCGCAACTATTGTTGTTTTCATCGTACTCGGTGGTGCGGTTATGTTCGGCTTACTAGACTTTAACGGAAAACCAGCTCCAATGCTTCACAATTTCACTGAAAATGGCGGCCTATTTCCAAATGGTGCATTAGCTGTTCTTCTTACGATGATCACAGTAAATTACTCCTTCCAAGGAACAGAATTAATCGGAATTGCTTCAGGAGAAAGTGAAAATCCTGAAAAAACAATTCCTAAAGCAATCAAAAATACCATTTGGCGCACACTATTCTTCTTCGTCCTAGCAATATCAGTTGTTGTAGGTTTACTCCCGTGGCAAGAGGCTAATCTAGTCGAAAGTCCATTTGTACTTGTATTTGATGTAGCTGGTGTTCCATATGCAGCAGACATTATGAACTTTGTTATTATTACAGCTGTATTATCCGTAGCCAATTCTGGTCTATACGCAAATTCGCGTATGCTTTGGGCGATGGCAAAACAAGGAATGGCAAGTCCAGCATTTACGAAATTAACTAAAAAAGGTGTACCACTAAACGCATTGATTTTCAGTCTAATCTTTGCAAGTCTATCCCTATTAACAAGTGTATTTGCAGCAGATACTGTCTTTTTAGTTTTAACATCTATCGCAGCAATGGCTGCTGTTGTCGTTTGGATGTCAATTGCGGCTTCACAGTTTTTCTTCCGTAGAAACTTCGTGAAAAACGGTGGTGACATAAATGATTTAAAATATCGCACACCACTTTATCCGCTCGTTCCAATCGTAGCGTTCTCACTCAATTTCATTACATTTGTTAGTTTAGCTTTCATTCCAGATCAGAGAATTGCTCTTTATTGCGGCATTCCATTTATGGTCATTTGTTACATTTTATATCAAGTGAAATATAAAAAAATTGTCACATTTGAACAACAACAGACTATTTCACAAGAAATAAACTAAATATACGAAATATTCAGCTATCTTTCTTATGATAAGATAGCTTTTTTCTATTTCTTGGGTATCCTGGTATAACTTTATTTATCTTAAAATTTTCACAATCGCATTTTTCTCTGGAAAATAGTTTACAATGTAATCAAGTTACAAATGATATTCACCTTAAAAAGTGTGCATTTGTGTCTATTTTTTAACAATATCTCAAAAACTATTGCCTTCTATAAATTAATAGGTTTATATTGTTTTATTGGCATAGTTTCAATCCAAGGAGAAAGGAGATTTTCAATCGTGCAACTAAAGAAAGCGTTTTGGAAGTTGGCTTCGCTTCTTCCGTTATCATTACTTCTGTTCCTCGGTGGCTGTGATAAAAAACTCGCAGTATTAAATCCGCAAGGACCTGTTGCAAAAGCACAGTATGATTTAATTGTTTGGTCATTCTTGCTTATGTCATTAATTATCGCAATTGTATTCATCTTGTTTACAGTCATCTTGATTCGTTATCGTGAAAAACCAGAGAATATGGACTATGAGCCACCTGAACAACACGGTAACACATTATTAGAAATCATTTGGACGCTTGTTCCTGTTATTATCGTTATCGCATTATCGATTCCAACAGTAAAAGCAACTTATGCTTCGGAAGAGGTTCCGAAAGAGTCCAAACATATTAAACCAGTGGAGATTTATGTTACATCTGCAAACTGGAAATGGTTATTCAGTTACCCAGAGGAAAAAATTGAAACCGTTAACTATTTAAACATCCCAGCTGGTGTACCAATTCAATTCAAACTGACTTCTGTCGGCCCAATGAATGCTTTCTGGGTACCAGAACTTGGTGGTATGAAGTACACAATGGATGGCATGATTATGGACCTTTATTTACAAGCTGACAAACCAGGTTCTTACCTAGGTCGTAGCGCGAACTTCTCTGGTGAAGGATTTACTCACATGGAGTTCGAAGTTGAAGCAAAAACTAAAGAGAAATATGACAAGTGGGTTAAAGAAGTACAACAAACTGCTCCTAAACTAACAGAAGATAAGTACAACGAAATTGTTAAACCTGGTGTAGTTGGTCGTATGACATTCTCTAGCCATCACTTAAGTTATGTAGATCCAAAATCACTTGAATATTGTGATTACAACTACTACAAAAACAAAAAATAATAGCTATAATTCCAACAGATTGGAGTGAACACAGTGAAGCTTGATGAATTCTTTGTCACAGGTGACCCGATTATTTACGGTGCAGACGCTTCTATCGTTCTTGTGACATTAGCAATCATTTTCGTACTAACTAAGTATAAAAAATGGAAATGGCTTTGGGACGAATGGTTAACAACTGTTGACCATAAAAAGATTGGGGCCATGTATATTATCTCTGCGGTTATTATGTTATTCCGTGGTGGTATGGACGGTTTAATGATCCGTGCACAGTTAACATTCCCTGAAACAACTTATTTAAACGCTGAACACTATAACGGAATCTTCACAACACATGGTACAGTTATGATTCTTTTCATGGCGATGCCATTCGTTATGGGATTAATGAACCTTGTAGTACCATTACAAATTGGTGCTCGTGACGTTGCATATCCGTTCTTAAATGCTTTAAGTTTCTGGTTATTCTTTGTCGGAGCAATGTTATTCAACATCGCTTTCGTAATCGGTGGTTCTCCAGACGCTGGGTGGACTTCTTACTTCCCAATGGCAGGTACAGAGTTTACTTCTGGTGTAGGAAATAACTACTACGCAATTGCATTACAGATTTCAGGTCTCGGTACGTTAATGACAGGTATTAACTTCCTTGTTACTATCTTAAAAATGCGTACACCTGGTATGACTTTAATGAGAATGCCAATGTTTACTTGGTCAATCTTAATTACAACGATTATCATTATTTTCGCTTTCCCAGTATTAACAGTTGCTCTAGCATTAATGACATTTGACCGTCTATTCGATGCTCACTTCTTTACGATGGCGAGCGGCGGTATGCCAATGTTATGGGCCAACCTATTCTGGGTATGGGGTCACCCTGAAGTATATATCGTTATTTTACCGGCATTCGGTATTTTCTCTGAAATCATTAGTACATTCTCACGTAAACGTCTATTCGGTTACAGTGCGATGGTATACTCAATGGTTGCAATTTCTTTACTAAGTTTCGTCGTATGGCTTCACCACTTCTTCACGATGGGTGCAGGTCCAGCGGTTAACTCATTCTTCTCGATTTCGACAATGGCGATTTCGATTCCAACCGGGGTTAAGATCTTTAACTGGTTGTTTACACTGTATAAAGGACGTATTCGTTTTACAGTTCCAATGCTTTGGTCATTGGCATTTATTCCAAACTTCGTAGTCGGTGGGGTTACAGGGGTTATGCTTGGTATGGCAGCAGCTGATTATCAGTACCATAACAGCTACTTCCTAATCGCTCACTTCCACTACGTATTAATCGCAGGTACAGTATTCGCTATGCTTGCTGGATTCACATTCTGGTATCCAAAAATGACTGGTCATATGTTAAATGAACGCCTAGGTAAATGGACATTCTGGATCTTTATGAGCGGATTCAACATCTGTTTCTTCCCAATGTACTTCTTAGGTTTAGACGGTATGACTCGTCGTATGTACACTTACTCTGAAAGTCTTGGATGGGGATGGCTAAACCAAATCGCATCTGTTGGTGCGGTAATGATGGGTATCGGCTTCCTACTTCTTTGCTACAACGTAATTTGGAGTGCTCGTCACGGTGAACGTGACACAACTGGAGATCCATGGGACGGCCGTACACTTGAATGGGCAACTCAATCTCCTGTACAACATTACAACTTCGCGAAACTTCCTGAAATCAAAGAAGCTGATGCTTTCTGGTACATGAAAAAACGCGGAGAAACAGTTACACCAGCAGCAGAAGACATCAAACCAATTCACATGCCAAGTAACTCTGGTGTGCCTATTATTGCGTCTGGATTCTTCGGTCTTGCAGGTTTCGCATTAGTATTTAGCTGGTTCTGGCTTGCAGCAATCGGCGGCATTGGTATTTTAGCTTGCTTAATCTATCGTTCATTCGATTACGATGAAGGTTACTATATTAGTGTTGATGAAATTAAAAAATCAGAACATGTAGCATGAGAGGTGAAATGATATGGCGGCTTTAGACAAAAGCTTACCTTTGGAATATCAATCCGAACAAAGCAGATTGAATATCCTAGGATTCTGGATTTTTCTTGGGGCTGAAATTATGCTGTTCGCAACACTTTTCGCCTCTTATCTAGTACTTGCTGGTCGTACGGCAGATGGCCCAACACCAGCACAACTGTTTGAACTTAAAACGCTTTTAATTCAAACATTATTACTTTTAACAAGTAGTTTCACATGTGGTATCGTGATTCACGAAATGCGTAAGCACAACCAAAAAGCAATGCTTGGATGGTTCGTCCTTACATTACTTTTAGGTGCAGGCTTCCTATTCTTCGAGATTGAAGAGTTCATTATGTATATTGGTGAAGGCGCAACAATTCAAACAAGTGCTTTCCTATCTGGATTCTTCGTTCTTCTTGGAACGCACGGAGCCCACGTAACAGGCGGTATCATTTGGGCAATTTGTGTTATTATCCAAATTTTAAAACGAGGTTTAACACCAGTTACAGCTCGTAAAGTATTCATTATCAGCTTATACTGGCATTTCCTTGATCTAGTTTGGGTCTTTATTTACACACTAGTTTACTTGAACGGGATGGTGGCGTAAATGGGTCAAAATAACAACCAAGCAAACGGGCATGCGCATAGCGGATTCCCTTGGTCACACGTTTTCGGATTTATTTTATCGCTTGCACTAACATTCCTAGCGCTATACGTGGCACTTTACACAGACCTGCCACTTTCAACGATCTTAACAACTATTATCGTAATGGCTGTTGCGCAAGCGTTGTTACAATTAATCATGTTCATGCACTTAAAAGAAGGAGAAGGAAGAGTTCAAGTTCTTACTATGATTTACAGTTTCTTCGTTGCAACTGCAACAGTTGGTTTAACTGTATGGATCTTCTTCTCAATGTAATGTACATGAAAAAGACTGCTGAGATTCCTCAGCAGTCTTTTTTTATTCCCTCCCCTATTACATCCACATTACGGAATTAACAACAGAATCATGAAAAATATACTTATTATGACAAATGTTAAGAAAACTCTTTCTTTATGAAATCGAATCCATATGCGTTGCTTTTCTACCTATTATATGGCTAAATAAGTACTATATTTATTTGAAGGGAGAGAACGCAATGGAACATCACACTTCTGTTCTATCACTTATGGTTGTCGTTGCAATCGCGTTTTTCGTTCCCCTTTTGTTACAACGCTTTAAATTAAAAGCACTTCCTGTCGTCGTTGCAGAAATCATCGCAGGAATCTTTGTAGGTAAAAGTGGGTTTAATATTATTGAGCCAGATATGTGGCTTCAAGTCTTATCGACACTAGGATTTATCTTTCTTATGTTTTTAAGCGGTTTAGAAATTGATTTTTCTATCTTTAAACAAAAAGGGAAAAAGAATACGACAAACGAACCAAACACATTTCAAGCAGCAAGCATTATCTTCTTATTTATTTTCATCTTATCTTATGCCCTATCACTACTATTCGTATGGCTAGGATTTGTAGATAATGCAATGTTTATGACTTTAATTATTTCAACAATTTCTTTAGGTGTTGTCGTACCAACATTAAAAGAAAATAACTTAGGAAAAACCGCAATCGGACAAATCATTTTATTAGTCGCTGTTATTGCCGATTTAGTCACAATGATTTTACTTGCTGTATTCGTCGGATTAAATTCCGAAAGCGGCCAAAGCATGTGGCTCCTTCTTCTTCTATTCGGCGCTGGTATTGTTATTTACTTCGTTGCAAAACGTTTTAAAAACATTCCATACTTAGATAGCTTAAAAGCTGGTAGTGTACAAATTGATACAAGAGCTGTTTTTGCACTCATCTTAATATTAGTTGGGTTATCTGAATCCGTTGGAGCCGAAAATATTTTAGGTGCCTTCTTAGCAGGTGTACTCGTATCATTATTATCACCAAATGAAGATATGGTTGAAAAACTGGATTCTATCGGATACGGTTTCTTCATTCCTATTTTCTTCGTAATGGTTGGCGTAAATTTAGAGGTTTGGTCTATTTTTAAAGAGCCTTCTAGTATGCTCATGATCCCAATTTTAATTGTAGGACTCTTTATCTCAAAACTGTTACCATCACTCGTTTTACGAAAATGGTATCCACGTAATATCGTACTGGGGAGTGCCATCTTATTAACATCGACACTTTCTTTAGTTATTGCAGCTGCACAAATTGGTGAAAAACTAGGAATCATTAGTCCAAGTTTATCTGCCTCCCTTATTTTAAGCGCAGTTATTACTTGTATTTTCGCACCTATATTATTTAAAAAGATGTTCCCAAAAGTGGAAACACCAAAACCAAAAGTTTCAATTATTGGTGCGAGCAGAATTACCCTTCCGTTATCACTTGATTTAAAACGAGAAGATTATGACGTAACACTATATATGATGCGTCAAAATAAAATAAATGATGAGGAAGCGAAATCGCACGACTTCCCTATTGTGAAATTAGATGACATCACAATTGCATCATTAACCGAACAAACAGCATTTCATGCAGACCGCGTTGTTGTTGCAACAAGTGATGATGAACAAAACTTACTATTAGCAGAACATGCAAAAGAACTAGGTGTTGAACATGTTATTGCAAGTGTAGAAGATCCGCTTCTACAAGAAAAAGCAACACAAGAACATATCGCCGTATTCTCAACCATTAACTCTACACGTATTCTATTACGTGCGCTAATTGATAAACCGAGTCTCGTTCGCTTAATTACAACAGCAAACGAAACAGTCCGTGAAGTTGAACTACGAAGCAATAAATATAACGGCGTTGCACTTCGTCGCCTTCCGTTTTTAGGTGATGTACTAGTCATTCAAATTTATCGTGGGAATAAAGCATTAATCCCTCATGGTGATACAAGACTACAACACGGTGACACATTACTTGTAACAGGCTCAAAGGAACATATCGATACACTAAAAAGCATATTAGAATAGAAAAATGCCCCTTACATAATTAAGGGGCATTTTTTTCCATTCCATATGGTAAAATGTTACTATCACATATTATGAGGATGGATTACATTATGTCTATTATAACTTTAGCTCTCTTATTATTAGCAGAAATACTCGTTGCCATTATTCTCATCGGTGTTAGTATTGAAATTTGTAGTTACGGATGGAAAAAATCAAATGGAATAAAATACTCTTGCCTCTTACTTTCACTCCTTCTCGGAACCGCTAGTATACTCGGACTTTTCGCCGCACCTGCCTATTTCTTTATACAATTAACAGAAAAAGCCTTATAAGAAAGGATGTTAATATGATTACCGTGAAAAATATTGATGGATCTGAAACTTACGTATTACGTCAAAAAATTTTGCGCCCGAATCAAACATTAGCAGATTGTAAATACCCTTCTGACTATGAAACAGATACCTTTCACTTAGGCGCATTTATAAACGATCAACTTATTAGTATCGCTTCTTTCTCAAAGGAAATGCATCCCGACTTACAAGCAGGTATGCATTATCGTCTACGAGGAATGGCCACATTGCCTGAGTTTCGAAACAACCACGCTGGAAGCTCCTTAATTCAGAAAGCAGAACAAATCTTACAAGAGCGTCAAGCAAATATATTATGGTGTAATGGCCGAATTACTGTAGCTGACTATTACAAGCGCTTAGGCTTCCAAGAACATGGTGAAATCTTTGAAATTGAACCAATTGGCCTTCATAAAGTACTGTATAAAAGAATATAAGAAAAGCTTTCCGCAATACGGGAAAGCTTTTCTTATATTTCAATCTTCACTTTTTATCTTTTTCATATATATGTATATAAACAGACTAGGAACTAAAAAACAAGCAAACATAATAAGTCCTGTCATACTAATTTCCTTTATCGAAATATCTGGTGTTACAACGATACAAATAGCTAAAATCCCAATAATAATACTTACAGGAATTAATAATAGTTTCATGAAATAGCTACGTGATACTCCCCCTGTATGCTCATACACTTCCACTGAATTTTTCAGATTTAAAAAGTTAATAACTACAATCCCACCCATAAATACCATTAATAAATCCGAAACACTTTCATATCCTGCATCTTGCAAAACGTAGCGATAAAAAACAATACCTAGTATGAAAATATTTTATAAGATGAAAACTAATCTAATATGTTTTAACCCCTCAATCATTAAACGTTCATCTTTCACAATTTTCATCGAATCACTCCTTTTCCTCCCAAAACAAATCATTCAAAGTTTTATCTACTGCATAACAAATTTTCAAACATAAATCTAAAGACGGATTGTATTTGCCCTTCTCAATTAAACTAATCGTTTGCCTTGTAACGCCTACTTTTTCTGCTAATTGTTGCTGTGTTAAATCTAACTGAACACGCGCGACTTTTATTTTACTTACAGCCATTCATGTTCCCCCTCCATCCATATTGTAACATATATATTCCATTAAGTAATTTATATTTTGCGTGACTGATTATAGTTTCACTTTATTATACACAAAAAAGGAGCCCCTCATAAGAAGCCCCCTCTCATATATTATAAGAATAAATGACATCCAAATAAAATTGTAAATAAGTAGAGTAACGGATGTACCTCCATCCCTTTCCCTTTCACAATTTTTAAGACTGGATACACTAAAAATCCAATTGCAATTCCATTCGCAATACTAGACGTTAACGGAATACCAACGAAAATTAAAAATGCTGGTAATGCATCTTCAAATTCATTCCAATTAATATCACGAATACTTTGTGCCATTAAACTACCTACAATAATTAATGAAGGAGCTGTAATAGCGGCTACACTTGATAAAGAAGCAATAACAGGGCTAAAGAATGCCGTTATAATCGTTAGGCCAACTACTACAATACCTGTTAATCCCGTTTTACCACCTGCAGCAATACCAGCTGACGATTCAATCGTCGCTGCTGTTGGGCTTGTCCCAAAGATAGAGCCTGTAGTACCGCCAATTGCATCCGCAATAAATGCTTTACCAAAACGTTTCTCTGTATTATCTGTAATTAAACCTGCTTGTTTAATTAAACCGAGTAATGCTCCTGTTGTATCAAATAACAGTACAAGTAAAAATGAAAATACAACGCCATATAATCCGTATTCAATTACATCTGAAAAGGCGTTAATTGGATTTGAAACGATAATCCCCTCTGGTAAATGAGGCATCGCAACAATTTTATCCGTAAACTTCAGCTGCCCTGTAAAGAAGGCGATAATTCCTGTCACAATCATACTAATAAATAATGCACCGCTCACACGCAATGTCATTAATACCGCCGCTAAAATCAAACCAATTAAAGTTAAAATAACGGCTGGAGAATGGAAATCACCAATCGTAACTAAGTTAGATGGATGATCAACGATAATTCCAGATAGACGTAATCCAATAAAAGCAATAAATAACCCAATTCCACCTGCAATTGCATGTTTTAAACTATCAGGAATTGCGACAATAAGCTTTTGCCTAAATGAAGTGAAAGATAATAAAAGAAAAATGATACCTGTTACAAATACTGCTGAAAACGCAATGACATATGTAATCCCCTCTGCCTGTTGAACGACAGAATAAGCAAAATACGCATTCATTCCCATAGCTGGAGCAATAACAATTGGATAGTTAGCTAAAAACGCCATACATAGCGTCCCTACAACAGTCGCAATAATAGTTGCCGTAAAAGCTTGATCAAATGGTACACCTGCATCAGATAATATTTTCGGATTGATGACAAGAATATACGCAAATGTAAAAAAAGTTGTGATGCCAGCTAAAAGCTCTTGCTTCACAGAAGTGTTATATTTTTGTAATTGAAACATGGTTATGTACCCTTCCTACATCTGAATTATTATCACACATTCTTTTCTTACTAGTATGTGAGAAAATATAATACTTAATCTTAACAATCAATAAAAAGAAGAGTCAATATATTCGCTAATAGTTCGAATTTTAAGTTTAAGTCTGACAAGTACAGATGTAGTACAGTTAATAATGATTATTTTTGTAGCATAACAGATGGAAATGTTTTATAATTTGAAATAGTTAAATATTTAGTAAACGCATTCAAATATCGTTCACTCTACAAGGGGGATTCTTCTTATGCAGCACACAAACAAATCTGGAACTTTAAACCGCGGTTTAAAAGAACGACATATTACTTTAATGTCACTCGGTTCAGCTATTGGCGTTGGACTATTTTTAGGATCTGCTTCTGCTATTAAACTAGCTGGTCCTTCTATTTTACTAGGCTATATGATTGCTGGACTCGTTATTTTTTTCATTATGCGAGCACTCGGAGAAATGGCAATTGAACAACCTGTTGCTGGCTCTTTTAGTAAATATGCATATGATTATCTTGGACCACTAGCTGGCTATATTACCGGTTGGAACTACTGGTTCTTATGGGTTGTTACTTGCATGGCTGAAATTACGGCTGCTGGCATTTACATGCAGTACTGGTTCCCAGATATTCCGCGCTGGACTTGGGCTTTACTCGCTCTATTATTAATGAGTGCTTTCAACTTTTTATCTGTAAAAGTATTTGGAGAACTTGAATTTTGGTTTGCTCTCATTAAAATTGTCACAATTATCTGTATGATAGTAGTTGGGGCTGGTATTATTTTATTTGGCTTCGGAAACGGTGGTATCGCTACTGGCATTTCAAACCTTTGGTCACATGGTGGCTGGTTCCCAAATGGTTTTTCTGGGTTACTCCTCTCCATGCAAATGGTGCTATTCGCTTATTTAGGCGTTGAATTAATCGGCGTTACAGCGGGTGAAGCGCAAAACCCGAAAAAAACACTCGCAAAAGCAATCGATAACGTATTTTGGAGAATATTACTGTTCTACGTTGGGGCTCTATTCGTTATGATGGCAATTTATCCATGGAACGAACTTGGTGAGAAAGGAAGTCCATTTGTATTAACATTCCAGCAAATCGGTATCGCAAAAGCAGCAGGAATTATTAACTTCGTCGTATTAACAGCAGCTCTTTCTTCTTGTAATGGTGGTTTATTTAGTACAGGCCGTATGCTGTATACATTAGCTCAACAGAAAAAAGCTCCGGAAAGATTCGGTCGTTTAAATAAAAATGGCATTCCAAGTCAAGGAATTGTAGCAACAGCAATCGTTTTACTCGTTGGTGTTATATTAAACTATCTTGTGCCCGCAAAAGTATTTACATGGCTCACTAGTATTTCAACTTTCGGGGCAATTTGGACTTGGGGGATTATATTAGTCGCTCAAATTAAGTTCCGTAAAAGTTTGCCGACGCAAAACAAACAAAAGTTATCGTATAAAATGCCTTTATACCCATTAAGTTCATATTTCTCACTTGCTTTCCTTGCACTCGTATTATGTATAATGGCGTATTCAGAAGATACAAGGATTGCATTAATTGTTGGACCAATTTGGCTTATCGGTTTAGCTGTCGTGTATTACATGAAAGGTTTTCATAAAATTGATGAAACACCTAATTCAAAAATTAGTTAAGCAAAACATCCCTTCCTTATTACTTGGAAGGGATATTTTTATGCCTATATAAATATTTCTCAACAAATTTCACGGTATTTTTACAAATTTTTAATATTTTTTATGTTTTCCGTCTTTATTTTTACAGAAAAATAAATTACATTATTAAAGCACATATATTTATTATTAGGGGGATTCTTCTATGAAGAATAAAAAATGGATTACATTTTCTTTAGCAACAGCAATTACACTAAGCATAGGGGCTTCGTTCATACCATCTACTTATGCCGAAAGCTCTGTAGACCCAGCTCCTGAAATTGCTGCAAAAGTTGTAAATCAAAACAATGGGAAAAAAGTATTATTCGATAATACACACGGTCAAACTGCCGGGACTGCTGACTGGGTTATCGATGGTGGCTTTTCTGATTTCGGAAACGGCATTGCCCAAAACGGCTATCATGTAAAAGAACTACGTAAATCAACACCGATTACATACGAAGATTTAAAAGACTACAATGTGTTTATCGTTCCAGAAGCAAATATTCCTTACAAAAAATCTGAACAAGATGCTATGTTACAATACGTGAAAAATGGCGGTAGTATCTTCTTCATTGCCGATCATTATAATGCAGATCGTAATAAAAATCGTTGGGACTCTTCTGAAGTATTTAACGGATATAGACGCGGTGCTTGGGATAATCCAGCAAAAGGAATGTCTAACGAAGAAGCCAATTCACAAGCTATGCAAGGAGTAGAAAGCTCTGATTGGCTATCTGACAACTTCGGTATTCGCTTCCGCTATAATGCAATCGGTGATGTTTCCGCTAAAAATATTGTATCACCTGAACAATCATTCGGAATTACAGAAGGGGTTTCATCTGTAGCAATGCATGCTGGTTCTACTTTAGCAATTACAAATCCAAAACTAGCAAAAGGACTTGTTTATCTTCCAGAAAACCCAGCAAAATGGAATAACGCTGTTGATAGCGGTGTGTATAACGGCGGTGGTGTTGCAGAAGGTCCTTATGCTGCTATCGCAAAAGTAGGACTTGGAAAAGCTGCCTTTATTGGAGACTCTTCTCCTGTTGAAGATGCTACGCCAAAATACGTTCGTGAAGACTCTGGCCAAACAAAGAAAACTTACGATGGATATAAAGAAGAAAACGATGCTATCTTACTAGAAAATATCGTAAATTGGCTATCGAAAAAAGAGACATTTACAAGTTTAGATCAAGTAAATGGTTTACAGCTTGATTTACCTACCACTTTACAAACATTTGAACAACCAAGCTTATCAACTGAGCCACAACCTGAACCTTGGAGTGCGCCAAATGCAGGTTATCAATGGTTTAATACAAATACTTTTAAACCTGGTTCATATGGCTATAACGGTGCAGTAACAGCAAATGACTACGTAGTTACACACCCTAGCACTCTACCAAACAATGAAGTGTTCCAAATCAAAATTCAAGTAAATAACTTATTACCAAACACAACATACAATAATTATTCTTTAGGTATATTCACTACTGGCGGTACACAAGTAGCAAAAGTTCAAAATACAAACGGCACTTGGCCATCTACTTTCGGATATAGTAGTGCATTTTCTTTCACAACAAACAGCTTAGGTTCTGCTGAAAAAATTGTGAACGTACAAATCGATCCAAATACGACTGGACAAGCAACACTTCGTCTACGTCAAAATACGACAGCGAAATATAGTGAGACTGTAACGATTAATAAGAAATAATGAAAAAGGCAATCCGGATATGGATTGCCTTCTTCTCATTTCTCTTCTTTTGAAAAAAACATTCTTGAAATAACGATACCTATACTTCCTACGATTAAGAATAACACTGCCCTAATCATCATTGAAGCTTCTGGTAAGTCTAGAAGAAATAGCTTTCCTATCGTTACGACTAACACGACTAAGCCGGCATATAATATTTCATTCATATTTTTATTCCGGCCAAGCCAAACTGCAAATAATGCATACACCATCCATAATAACGATACAGATACACTTATTATGCTTCCATCTGTGGACAAAACTTCACCGATTCTAGTAATTGTAATAAATACAATCACCATAAACCAATAGAGTGCTATAGAATACACATACTTGCCAAAGCTCGCTAATACTTCTTTCGCTTGTCTCATGCAATAATAGAACGTTCCTATTAAAATAAGATGAGCAACAAAGCCTGCCGAAATAAATTGATCAAACGGGCTAAAAATCGTCTGTATCATTCCAATTGCGTAAACCGTCGCACTAACATACAATTTTATCTGTTGTTTTCCTTTAATAGAAGTAAACATACCGAGGAAGCCTTGTAATAATAGTACAATCGCTGCATTCACTAAACTATACTCATATAAAATCGCTAAACTAAAGACCCCCATTGCGAAACCAAATAAAAGATTTGTAAATGTAGAATGTCTATTCTTCCTATATTCAAACACGAACATAATAGCGTGCACGAGTGCACTTATCATTAATCCCCATGTTGTAAATTCAGGTATTTTTGAAATGGCTAATATAAAGAAGACTGCATTCGCACTAAATATCGCCAAGCGTGGCTCTACTATAAAACTTCTCTCCGTAAACATATGCCAAAATAATAGTAAGTGAATTAAACCATAAACTACTGTTAACTGGACTTGCAAATCCTCTACTAACATTGACATAACAGCAAAGAAGACAAAAAGAACAATAGCAGCAACAACATAAGAAATCATATATAAATACTGATAACGATTTTTCAACGCATACCATAATAAGCTGAGCGTTAGTATCGTCTCATATCCAAAGAAAATATACGGATTAGGAGTCGTACTATTTAATAAGAACGGCACGAAGAAAGCTCCTACCGCTACAAAGATAGTAAGATATTCCGATTGATACCTCTTCGCTATATAAATACCTAAAATGACCCATGCGATATTACATAGAAACGCGACACTCGCTGGAATAAATCCATATAAATAATGTGCCGCAAATGTCGTTAAAACTATACCCGTAATACTTCCTCCTGCTAATACTAACCCTAACGCTTGCCGCTCGCGTTTAATTTGAATATCCCCTATATAATAAAAACCGATTGATAGGACAATACCAAACACAATTCGTATTGCTGGTGTTAATAATCCCGCATCTACCCCTGCTTTAAATAACCAAATTACTCCAAGCAACATAATACCGACAAATATGCGCGGTAACCACGTTTGGCAAAACTTAATAATATTAAATGGTTCTCGTTTAAAAGCAGATATATCCACTTGTTTTACCTCACGTTCTTGCACAGGTTCTTTTATTGTAACTACTTCTTCTTTTTGTTTTTCTTCCGTCACCGTTTCAATATATTCTTTCTTTTCCTTACTAACATGTTGCTTAGCATTTTCTGCTTCTATTTCTCTTTGTTTGGCTTTCAATTCAAAAAGTGCTTCTTGAATCGTTTCAATTGCCGTTTCGAGTGCTTCTATTTTCTTATTCAAATCCTCCTTCATACGCTCCCCCCTTATCCGTTCAAAACCTATATATTACCAATTACCTTTATCATACTCTTAGTCTATTCATTTTCAATACTATTTTTCCAAAAAAGAAAGGTGTTTTCCGAAATCGGAAAACACCTTTCTTTTATTTCTTCTTATTTAATACAACACCAATACAAGCACCTATAATAGCTGGAACAATCCATCCAACACCTTCCATATAAAACGGAATGTATTTCAATACTGATGTCCACTGATTCATCATCACATTTTTATTGAAAATATCAACTGCACTAAACACCGCTACAATTCCAACAGTTACTGTATATACGTATGCATACTTCTCAATATACTTATGGAATAGCCCTAAAATAATAAGCGTTAATGCAACTGGATAAATAAATCCAAGAATCGGTACTGATACTTTTAAAATTTGTGTTAATCCTAAATTAGCTAAAATCATACTAACCAAACTTAATATAAATGCCCAAACTTTATAAGCTACTTTCGGAAATGCACTTGCGAAAAATTGACTACAAGATGTAACAAGTCCGATTGACACACATAAACACGCGATCGTAAAAATAAGACCTAATAAAACGACCCCGCCTTGCCCAAATAATGTAGTCATCACTTGCGCTAACACTTGCGCGCCATTATCAAATGTCCCCAATGAACCACTCATTGAACCGACATATCCAAGTATGACATAAATAATAGATAATAATAGTCCTGCACCAATTCCAGCAATACTCATATATTTCGCTAAACCTTTATCATCTTCAATACCTTTTGCACGAAGAGCATTTGCAATCACAATCCCAAAAATTAAAGCTGCTAATGCATCCATCGTTAAATATCCATCTAAAAACCCTTGGAACATAGGCGCTTGTCCATAATTTCCAGCAGCCTCTTTCACACTACCTACTGATGTAAACATGCTTTTTATAAAGATAAGAGCAATCATACCTAATAATAACGGTGTTAAAACTTTTCCGAACAATCCCATTAATTTAGACGGTGATAAACTTAACCAGTACACAATACTAAAGAAAATAACTGTGTAACATAATAAGACTACGCTACCCGCTTCCGGAAATAGCTGACCCGGTCCCATTTCAAAAGCTAGACTTCCTGCACGCGGAATACCAAGGCCTGGTCCAATAAATACATACACGATACACGGAAAAATAATGGCGAATGAAGAATGAACTCTACCCGCTAGCGTTTGAAAACTTCCTGCTTTTGCAATCGCAATAACTCCCAATATCGGAAGACCTGTTGCTGATATAATAAACCCTACTAATGAAATCCACACATGTTCTCCTGCTTCATACCCAAGAAAAGGTGGAAATATAAGATTCCCCGCTCCAAAGAACATCGAGAATAACATAAGACTAATAAGTAAAATTTCTTTTTTCTGTAACAATTTCATTTCTTTCTCCTTCTTTAATTTCATCTTTTATGAAATCAATTTCACATATAAAAAAGTGCAATAAACCGCTTCTTTACAAAGAAAACATAGTCCATAGTCTAACATAAAAGAAACACTCATTCTATAGCTATATCCCTTTTCCAATTTCTTCTGAAAAATCAACCTTTATTGACTTATAATAGTTAATAAAGTAAAATATTAAATGTACAAAATTATTAACTTTGTTTTTGTTTGTGTCAGGAGGAAAATAACATGGAATCAGCGATACAACTAGAAAGAGAACAACAAAGAAAAAAGAAACATCCTCCAGGTTTATACTTACTCTTCTTTACAGAAATGTGGGAAAGATTTAGTTACTATGGATTACGAGGATTATTAACATTATATTTAACGACAGCTTTAGTAAGCGGTGGTCTTGGGTTTAGTCCTGGATGGGCACTCTCTATTTACGGATTTTACACTGGAGCCTGTTATTTCACACCGATGATTGGTGGATACTTAACAGACCGTTTTCTAGGTAGACGAAAAGCGATCACAATTGGTGGTATAACAATGGCAATCGGTAACCTTACACTATTTGCCTTACAAAACCAAGTCGGCCTATACCTCGGATTAGCGCTTATTATTATCGGTAATGGATTCTTCAAACCGAACATCTCTACACTGGTTGGGGAATTATACGAAGAGAACGATCCAAAACGTGATAGTGCATTTACCATTTTCTATATGGGTATTAATGTCGGATCATTTTTAGCTCCACTCGTTTGCGGATTTTTATCAGAAAATTTATTCAAAACAACGGTTGATGGCGTTGTACATTACGGATTCCGTTACGGATTCTTAGCCGCTTCAATCGGAATGATCATTGGACAAATTTTATTTACAACACTATCCAATCGCTTCCTTGGTGATATCGGTAAAAAACCAACTCGCGATTTACAAACAACAGATGGACAACCATCAGTAGGAGATACACCTTTAACAAAAAAAGAAAAACAACGTACTGCAGTTATCGTCATTTTAACATGCTTCGTTGTCTTCTTCTGGGCTGGCTTTGAACAAGCTGGTAGTTCATTAACATTATATACAAACAAATTTGTAGACCGCTCTGTGTTCGGATGGGAAGTTCCAACATCTTGGTTCCAATCGGTCAATCCATTATTTATTATTTTACTTGCTCCAGTTATTTCGGCATTATGGGCAAAACTTGCAACTCGCAAGCGCGGGGATTTAAAAATCCCAACTAAAATGGGACTTGGTATGATCTTGCTCGGTATCGGTTATATCATTCTCGTTATTGCTACATTAAAAACAGGTAGTGATGAACATAACATTATAGAAAAAGCAAACTTACTATTTATCGTCTTTACGTATCTTTTCCATACGTTAGGTGAGCTATTCTTATCACCTGTTGGACTATCAATGGTTAGTGCGCTTGCCCCAGTAAAACTTGCTTCTTTATTAATGGGAGTATGGTTAGCAAGCTCAGGAATCGCTAACATTTTAGGTGGACAACTTGCAAGCTTCACAACTTCACTTGGATATGCTGAAGTATTTACAGTAATTGGCGCTGTAGCAATTGTATTAGGCTGCGTTTTATTACTAATTTCTAAGAAGTTAGTGAAATGGATGGATTAAAAAAGATGAGGGGAAATCCCTCATCTTTTTTATGCATTCTTACCTTTTTCTATCGCTTGTTCGTACAGATTTTTATGTTCTTTATATTCACTTGGCACAAAATTCTTATAGAAGAATGCAAGCCAACTGTCTCCTTTTTTATATCCTTCTTCTCTAATTTCTGCTGCTTTTTTATTTGATTTAAATCCTTCAATAAACCACTTCTTTAACGATTCATTTTTTTCATATTTAGCAGGAACTTTCAAATCATAGTTTTCAAATGCATACTTATAGCCAGCCTTTTCTACTGCTTTTTTTGTAGATTTATAACCCTTTTCATAAGCTGTTTCATACGCCTTCACGTACACATCTTTCTCTCTATTTCCGGGGTTCTTTCCGGCTAATTCCTTACCTGCCTTTTCCCCCAGTTCAGCTTGCTCTTTTTCAATTTTTTCTGTTCTTTCTTTATTCCCTACTTGGAAACCTTCTGCAAAATTCGGCTTAAACTCTGGAGCAATTTGACTATCTTCCATCGTCTCTTGTGCTAAACCTTGCTCTTTTCCTTTTTCAAAATTCGTTTTCTTCTGCTCTTCTAAAGACCAAGATGCAGCATAAGCAATTTTGAATGCTTCTTTATATGTATCTGATTTTCCAGCTAAATGTGATTCTGCATCATTTTTCCCTGCTTTAAAATCAATCTCTCCATTTTTTTGTCCCTCAAGCTGTCCTTTTTCCATATCAGCTTGACGTTGTGCTTCCTCTTGCTTACGTGCTTCTTCCGCTTTTCTTTGTTCTTCAGCTACACGTTGTCTCTCTGCCTCTGCTTTTCTTTGTTCCTCCGCTACACGTTGTCTCTCTTCTTCAGCTTTACGCTGCGCCTCTGCAGCACGTTGTTTTTCAGCCTCAGCATTGCGCTGTGCTTCTGCTTGTCTTTCAGCTTCTACAGCACCATTATTATTTTGACTAGGAGCTGGACTTGTTGCACCACTACTAGAAGCTGGCTTATTGTGATAATGATATTCCCCGTACTGCAATCCCCATTTTTCACAATTTGTACGACACGTATGTCCCCCATTAGCATCTGTACGTCCTGGATGCGCATAGGCTGAAATTGGAGCTACCAATAACGCTACACTTGTTGTTAAAAGAAGTTTCTTCACCTGTTGTTTCACTCTTGTTCCTCCCAAAATCTTGAATTCTAACTTTATTATACATAAATAGAAAAATACTTAAATACCAACTAAAATATTCTATTATTTCTCAACATTAGTAAAAAAGAAGGTCAACTCTTTAGAGAGTTGACCTTCTTTTTTATTTCTTCGCCTTCGTTCCTACTAAATCACCAGCAACAACATAACGTTTAGAATTATCTTTTACAGATACACATGTAATAAGTGTTATCTCATCTTTCCCATGATCTTCAACAACCTCCCATTTATCAGGAGTTACTTCAGATACACCAGTAACCGCATATTCATATTCGTTTTCATTATCATACAAATAAATTTTATCGCCTTTTTTTAGAGACGCTATATCACTAAATAAAACACCTTTTTTAGACATGTTATGTCCTGCTAATGCATAATTCCCTTTTCCCATTACTTGATTTTCTTTTACTGTTGCTGCACCTGATAATAGGTTTTTCTCAGTAGAAGACTTTAAAACAGGAAGTTCTAATGAAACACTCGGAATCGAAATACGACCAATTACTTGTTTCTTATCTAAAGATGCGTTCGCTACTTCTGCCAAGTCTGGTTGATTAATTTTCGAAGCATCTACAAATTCTGTCTCATGTTTTTCATAATCCATTTTTTGAACAGCCTGTACATTTTCAGTCTGTTTCTTTTCAGCTTGATATCCATCATAAAATGGTTTGCCGATTAATACACCACCTACAACAAATAGGAGGATTGCTACTATACTATAAATTCTTTGCTTATTCATATACAATTCCTTTCCGTTACAAAATCTTACTCTATTTAAAATGATAAGATAATATTGCTATATGTACAAGTGTAAGCTGAAAAGAAACCTTCTTGCTGATGCAAGAAGGTTTCTTTTTAAGCGATTTTATTTCGATATAAAGATACGTGGAAAATTGTCATTTGAATAAAGAAAATACTAAATGCAATATATATTGGATATGCAGGAACATATAGATTAGCAATTGGAGAAAGCGTTAAAAAACCAACCGCACAAGGCAACACGTACCATAGTGACATAAATGTAGTACGACAAGCCTTTTCTGTAATCGCCTTTTCCCGCTCGTCTTCTTGAGGAAATAACAGTGGAAACATCCAATATGATAGCTCTTTATATTTTTTCTTTTGAATTTTATAAAGAACAGTCGATACAATACCAAATATTAAAAGCAATCCTATTGGCATTAAACTCACCGAAACTTCAAATGGTACCCTCTTCGTTTGAATAAAATTAGCAACTTCGATAGTAAAATAATACAACTCAATAAATGCCCAACCTGCTAATACCATTAAAAGTACATTCAACATATAGGAAAATACAAGTCTATTCATCCTCTTCCCCCTCCTTATTTAAAACAAACACATCTTCCATCTTGAGCTCGAACACATCGCAAATCGTAAGCGCTAATAACAATGACGGAACATAATCCCCTTTTTCAATTGCCGCGATTGTTTGTCTCGTCACTCCAACCTTTTCTGCTAATACACTTTGCGAAAAATTAAACCGAGCTCTTAATTCCTTCACTCTATTTAAAATGGTCAAATTTACCACCTCTCACCATCATTGTATGCTACCCTTAACAAAATGTAAACTCAACTTAACATTGTTTTTATAAAAAAATCCAACTCTACGTATTGTAAAGTTGGATTACGTGTTAGTTTAAAATTGTAACTTTAACTGTTCTTCTGCCCCAACTACTTGATGAACCTTTATCTGGCATTAAAACATCAATTCTATGCCCCTTAATAGCTCCACCAGTATCGGCTGCAATTGCGACTCCATAACCTTCAACATTTACAGTTTTACCTAATGGAATAACATTTGGATCTACAGCAATTAATTTCATTCCTGGGTTTGCAGTTAGATTATAACCTTTACCACCTGGTCCCCATGCAGAGAATACTTGTTGACCTGGTGCATAACCATTTTCCCCTGGATCAGCTGTATAAGCTGTAGCTTCTACATAAATTTCTTTCCCACCAGCAGTTGGCTTAGGAGATGGTTTAGGTTGTGGAGGTTCTACCTTCGAATTATTATTAGTAACTGGTTCAGCTGGTTTACTAGCTTTTGCTTGCTTTTGCTTTTCAGCAATTTCCGCTTGCGCTTTCGCTAAAGCTTCTTGCTCAGCCTTTGCAGCTGCCTCCGCTTTTGCACGCTCTTCTGCTGCAATTCTTGCTGCTTCTTGCTCACGAGCAATCGTTTCTTGTACTGCCTTCATGTTTGATTCGATTTTAGCCTTTTCTTCTGCAGCTAAATTAAGTTGGCTTGCAACCTGATTATATTTAGCTTGAACTGTTTGTAAGTTAGCTTGACGCTTTTTCAAGTTATCTTGCAAATCAGCTTGTGCTTTTGCTAATTTTTGTTTGTCTACTACTAAAGATGCTTCTTTTTCGTCAATTGTTTTCTTGTCTGCTTCAATTTGACGAAGATCTTGTTCCTGTAGACGTAAAATTTCTTTATCAGCTTCTAAAATAGTAGAAACTGCGTTCATACGTTGTAAGAAATCTGCAAAGTTTTTTGACTCTACTACAACTTCTACTACTAAACTTGTATTTGAACTGTTTTGAACAGAAACCATACGTTTTCTCATAATATCTTTACGAGCAAGGACTTTATCCTCTAAAACGACAATTTCTTCCTTTTTTTGTTCAATCTGCTTATGTGTTTCATCAATTTTACGTTGAATAGCAGCTTGATCCTCTTTATTTTTTGCAATTGTATTATTTAAATTATGTAGTTCGTTTTCGATACCTTGAATTTCTTTACTAACAGCTTGCTTCTCTTGCTCTTTCTTTTGCATTTCTGCATCGTTTTGCTGCAATTGCTGTTGCATGTTGTTAAGTTTCTCGTCGTTTGACTCTGCTTTAACAGCGACTGTACTAGAAAGACTTATAATTCCTGCTAATACTAGACTACTGATTCGCTTAAAATAGTTCATAATCCGACTCCCTTCTTATACAGTTATACATGATTTATTTTACAGTTTGTTTACAATACCATTAAATACAGTTTATTTTTCATGACAAAAAAAAGGGAATTATGCATAAAATGTAATAGATTCTTAAATATTTAACAATTCCTATATTTAAAAATTATAAAAGATGCTAAAATCCAAATATAGAGAAAATATAACTTCTAAAGGCGGTTGAAATAAATATATGTTTACTCAAAAGAAATCACTCCAACATAAAATTGATCAATTAGAAAGTCGTATACAAGAACTAGAAGCAGAATTAAAACAAAAGGATATCGAACAACAAGAGACTATTTCTTCTATCCACGATCGTGTACAAAGCGTTGTTCAAGAGCATCAACTTGTAAATAACCAGCACAATACACTTCAAAATTTAGTTCAACAATTAAGCTCATGTTTCGAAAATGTTTCAACACGCACTACACATTCCAATGAATTAAATAATGAAATGTTACAAAAAGAACAAAGCTTAATTCAATCTATTGAAGAAATCATTGACTGCTCTAATGAAGGAAAAGAATCTGTTCACCGTTTACTTATTGTAATTAACAAATTAGGCGAACAATCTCAACGTACGTCTAATAGTATGAATCATTTAAGTGAACGCTCAAAAGAAATCGAGCAAATTGTAGAAGTCATTCAAAACATTGCAGCACAAACAAATTTACTTGCTTTAAATGCAAGCATTGAAGCTGCACGTGCTGGTGAACACGGTAAAGGATTCGCTGTCGTTGCCAATGAAGTAAGAAAATTAGCTGAAAGTACAGCTGAAAGTACAAAAAACATTGGCAACTTAACGAAAAAAATTCAAGAAGAAATTGAAAAAGCATACGATAATACAAAAGATAATTTGCATTTAGTCGATGAAGGTGTAGAAATGAGTGCCGATACAAACGCTAGAATTGAAAATATTTTAATTATGATTCAAACGTTACAAAACGGTGCTACTAATGTTATTAAAGCTATTGAAAACCAAAAGTCTTGTAATGATGATATATTACGAGAATTCGCTACTACACAACAAATGTTCCAAAAGTTAAATACTACTATTATGAATCACATTCATGATGCTGAGAAAGTCGATGTTCAATTAACGAAAAGTCTTGAAGAAACAGCAGTTTCTCGTTAACAATAAAAATCCCTTATACTGCTATAAGGGATTTTTATTATATTTCGAATATTTATTTCTTCTCAATATTCATCCGTATCTTTGTTATAATGGACAAGTTGTTTCTTTCGACTATTAAACAAGGAGGTTATTATGGAACAATTTTACTACATTTTAAAATATTTAATTCTTGGTCTGTTCCAAGGACTAACAGAACCGATTCCGATTTCTTCAAGCGGTCACCTCGTTTTAGCACAGCATTTGCTAGGACTAAAAATCGAAGGGTTTAGCTTTGAACTACTTGTTAATTCAGCTTCATTATTAGCTGTATTACTTATTTATAGAAATGATTTAATTCGTCTAACGAAGAATGGTCTATCTTATATATTTACAAGAGCAGAAGATGCAAAATCAGATTTCTTCTTTATTATTTACCTTGTTATTGCGACCATTCCAGCAGGTGTTATTGGTGTTTTATTTAAAGATTACATCGATCAATACTTAAAAGGTGTGAAAATGGTTGGGATTTCCCTTCTTATTACCGCTGTCGGTCTTTGGATTATTAGAAACTTGCGTGGACGTAAAAATGATGGCGACCTTTCTATGAAAGATGCAATCATTGTTGGCCTAGCACAAGCTTGCGCACTAATTCCTGGGATAAGCCGATCAGGTGCAACAATCGTAGCAGCGATGTTACTTGGTATGAAGCAGGAAACGGCTCTTCGTTTCTCATTCTTACTATATATACCTGTTAGCTTAGGTGGTTTATTATTAAGTATTACAGACATTGCAAAAGATCCAAATCTAGATACACTATTCGTACCATATATCGTTGCATTTATCGCAACATTTATCATGACGTATATTTCATTAAAATGGTTTATGAACATTATGGCAAAAGGAAATTTAAAATATTTCTCTTTCTATTGCATTATCGTAGGTGTACTTACTCTTATTTTCTTATAAGGTGAAACTTACAAATCAAAAAGCGAGTCATTCTATTACACTAGAACGACTCGTTTTTTTATGCATATACTTTCTTTTCTTGACAATACAAACGAATAACATGTTTATTTTGTTGAAATACATCATGCGTTAGGCGGATAATAATAAAATTTCGTTTTATTTGATCATCATGAACAAAAATCTGTTCTCCCTCTTGAAAACGCCACGCACTTTCAAAAGTTGTAATATGATTCCCACTTACAGAAAAAAGCTCATATCGCATATCTTGTTCCCTCTTTCAACTTATAATAATCATAATATCCTTATATTAAATTTAGTATAACTTAATTCTATTAAAATTTATAATTTTTTCTATTTCAAAATATTTTAATTTTGTTTTAAGGTTCTTTTAACGTTATAATGGTAAACGAATTTTCATTGAAAGGAGCTTCATTTTGACTGCATATTTATTCCCTGTAAAAACAGCATTTATTTTATTTCCTTTTTTAGCAATGTTTCTATTAATCCCTTTTTTAATATTTAATTATCGAAAGTATGGTTATTTAAATAAATGGCGTTCATTTATTTTATACTCATTATTGCTTTACTTATTAAATGCCTATTTTCTTGTGATTTTGCCGTTGCCACAAACATATGATACTTGTAGCCTACAACCGGCTAATACGCAGCACATGCAACTATCACCATTTTATTTCATACAAGAAATTAGTAATCGTACTTCGGCAATTTTAACGAAACCAGCTACTTATTTCTACCTATTAAAAGAATCTGCGTTTTTACAAGTAGCATTTAACGTTCTATTAACCGTTCCATTCGGTATTTACTTACGGTATTATTTCCGACGTAGTTTCTTACAAACAATTTGTATTTCTTTTTGTCTTTCACTCTTTTTCGAGCTAACACAAGTGACTGGACTATACGGTATATACAATTGTGCGTACCGCTTATTTGATATAGATGATCTGTTTTTAAATACATTAGGCGGCGTAATCGGCTTTATCATTGCACCAATTTTTACGTACTTCCTTCCGAAAGCAAGCGAATTAGATAGTCATATTGATTTGGAAACGAAACCAGTCGGATTCGTTCGTCGCTTTATCGCGATGCAAATTGATTGGATTTTCTTATCCATCGTTGTACCTGTCATTAAAAACAAAGGAAATTCTTTCTTTGTTTCTAATATTCAATCTTACACGAACATATACGAACTCATTTTCATAACGTGTTCGATCTTTATTTACTTTATTATCATTCCATACTTTACGAATGGAAAGACAATCGGTAAAGCATTGCTTCGTATTTACGTGAAAGGACAATCAGATCGTATTACGTTGAAGGAACTATTCATCCGTTATGGTATATTCTATTTCGTTTTAGGTGGAATCAATTATATTCTTTCTAGTAGCTCTATCTTAAATCTTAAAGAACCTTTAGTATTAATAGTTATATTATTATTCCAACTCGTAATTAACGGTCTATTTATTATTCATGTTTTATTACATGTATTTAGTCGTGATAAGTTACTATTTTACGAGCGAATTAGTCAAACAAGAAATGCGATCGTACTAAAAAAAGCTGACAAGTAATACTTTGTCAGCTTTTTTTCATAATCGTAAATAACTTTTCTGTGTAAGGATTTGAAAACATTTCTGCTTCATCTAATAATTTCCTCACCTTTAGAAACGAATGCAATTCTGGATAT
The DNA here is from genome assembly GCF_038005585.1 of Bacillus sp. FSL W8-0519. NCBI lineage: Bacteria > Bacillati > Bacillota > Bacilli > Caryophanales > Bacillaceae > Bacillus > Bacillus sp. FSL W8-0519. Next base: position 745,101 of record NZ_JBBOTL010000001.1, on the reverse strand, counting down.
ATATTTTGTAATTTTTCGTACGTTAACGTATGCATTTTTCCCCAATGCGGGCGTCCTTCATACTTTAGAAAAATTTTCTCCACCTCACCAAAATAAGCAGCATACTTCATACCTTTATACATATGAACAGCTATATACGCAGAATCTCTTCCATACGCTGGACTGAGCCATATATCATCCCTTTTCACATAACGGCATTCAATTGGGAAGTGCACTTTATACTTTTTCTTTTCAATAAGGTTTGAAATTTCTTCTACAACGGCCTGCATATACTTTGAAGGAACACTATACTCCATTTCATAAAATGGAACCGCACGCGATGTAGCAAATACTTCATAACTCGGACCAATTATTTTTGTATTCGGTACAGCTTTAGCCGATAATCGACTTACTCCTTTACTTATAGAAGGAAACCATTTGCATCCTTTAGATAACAAAGAAAACATCTTATTTTCTAGTAACTCTACCTTTAGTTTATGCCATTTCAAATCACTTTTTTTACCCGTTGTTTCGTTTGTAACTTTCACTTGCACTTCATCTGAATAAGGAAAAACAAAGAATTCAAAGTGGCGATTCTTCTTATATTCTTCTAATTTGTTCATTACAGTAGATAATGCTTGTTTTTCACTTTCATACACAAGTGAATACGCCCTGATAACTTTCAATTTTATCCTTACAATGATACCTAGCATCCCAAGTGACAACTGAAAGGCCCTCCAATATTCTACATTCTCCGTTTCCGAACAAACTATAGTCTCACCTGTAGATAAAACTGCCGTAATCTCTATAACTTGTGTTGATAAACTTCCAAAGGTAATACCCGTTCCATGCGTCCCCGTACTAATTGCTCCTGCGATAGATTGCGAATCAATATCCCCTAAATTTTCTTGCGCATAACCTTTTTCCTCAAGTAACTTCCCTAGCTCATGTAACTTTGTTCCTGCCCATACTTCGGCAACCATTTCTTCCGTATCAATATTCACAATTCCCTTCAATTCATCTAAAGAAACTAAAATTTCTTCCGTTTGCACAAGAGGTGTAAACGAGTGTCCTGAACCGACAACACGAATTTTCTTCCCTTTCTTTCGCGCAAGCTCTATAACTTCTACTACATCTTGTATACTTTCTGGATACATCGTATAATGCGGTGTTCCTTCTACATTCCCTGTCCAATTTCTCCATTTTTGTCCCTTTATAGAAAGCATTGGCCATCCCCCCGATATGTTGAATACTCCCCAACAATCTCTCCTTCTTTCACACGATATAAAAACGGAAACCGCTCACATAATTCGCCAGCTTTACTATGACGAAATAAGATAGAATCTCCTATCTCTACTCGTTCCTCACCGTTATAAAAAATCGGTGTTTGCACTTCACCAGCGCCTTCTAAAGCTAATAGTTTTGCACCATTCGGCCTCCAAATCTCAGGTTCTTTATCTTTCCCAATTGCGCCTGAGGCAATATATCCACCACCTAGACAAGTGTAAATTGTTGGGGCTGGTTTACGCACAACTGGTAAAGCAAACCCGACAGCTGGATGAAATTGCACCTCTTTATAATAATCAAACAGCTTCGGGGCATAAAAAGCCGAACCTATTGTAATCTCTGAAACTGAATGATCTTGCTCAGTTGTTTTTATACTTCCTGTGCCTCCCCCATTTACGAACCTTAGTTCAATACCTAGATTTTGTATTTCTTTTACGATATGTCCTCTTCTTTCTTTAACTTCTAACACTGATTTCTTCTTTAAATGTGAAATCACTTTACTTTTCACTCGTTGATTCGGTATGCGATCTCCTACCCCAGCAATTTGGGCTTCATATCCCATTACACCATCTAGTATTAAAAATAATGATTCTTTCAACCTTTTTACTATTTTCAAAGTACCTTGCACATCTTTTACCGGTGATCTTTTGACCCCAAAATGAAACTTAAAAAAACGACTACTCATATCAATATCTAAGCAAACACGAAAACATCCTTTAGATTTCTCAGCAATTTTTTCTAAATAAACAATATGCTCTTCACAATCCACCATACAAGTTATAATGAGCCCTTGCTTTGTTAGCAAACTTATTTCATGTAACGCCCTATCATCATAAGCAGGATATCCGAGCAATAAATCATTGAATCCTTGTTCAATTAAAAATAAAGCTTCCCTAGGTGAAAAACACATAATACCTTGAAATCGTTCATTTGCAGCTAAAATCTTTTGCATAACCGGAACAGAACGTAACGATTTACTCGCTATACGAATCTTCTTATTTCCACTTAATTCTATAATCGATTGAATATTTCTATCTAAAGCCACTTCATCCAAAAATGCACACGGTAATGGGACTTCTTTAAAAATTCCTCGATCCACATATTTCTCTCCTCTTCTCTATATGTCTTATACATATTGGAAAGAAAGTTGGAATCTCCTCTACAAAATAAAAAAGTTTCTTCCTATTTAAGAAGAAACTTTTTTAGGACTACTTCATAGAAATAGTTGCTGCTACTGGATAATGATCAGAATAATCATCATACGTATATTTTTTGAGCCATGATGTAACAGTCCACTGTGGAGATTTCGGTTGTAACACTTTATTCTCTACAAATGACGGGTTCGCATGGTCTTTACTGGCAATAATATAATCTAAATACTCGGCAGGGCTATCAGGGAAATTATATTTTGCAATACTGTTTGTCGTCGCATCCCAAGTTGCTGTATGTCCTGTATAAGATGGAATAGAAGCGTGCAATGTTTTGAACATTGATGCGTATTCTGAGTCACTATTGTTCTCAGCATTTATTTTATTCACATTCATATCACCACCAAATAGGACGTACTCGTCATTTGGTATATTTTTATTTTTAATAAAATCTTGAATTTCTTTTAACTGGTTTGTACGTACAGATGCAGGTGAAGTTTTTCCGCACATACTATCTTCAGCCTGCAAATGCGTCCCAATTACATGAACGAAACGATCATTTTTCTTAATTTTCGTGTATACAAATCCTTTATTCGATAAATTATCTGGTCCACATCCATTTGCAAATACATATTGAACCTTTTCAACGATCGGCCATTTGCTAACGATTGCAACGCCTCCATCTTCAGGAGTTGCAGATGAATAGCTACCTAACGTTTTATCCCATTCATTTCCGTTGCTACGACCTAATACAGCTGTTTGATTTGGGTATTCTTTCTTCAAATTTCCTAAAAGGCGATCTGAAGCACTATTATCAAACACTTCATTTAATATAACAACGTCTTGATTCTTAATATAATCTGCCGCCCCAATTAAATCAGCACGCTCACTTTGTCCCCAATTCGGATATAAGTTAGTTGATAGCATGTACACGTTATGCGTCATCACTTTCAAAGTATTGTTTTGATCTGTAGACGTATCTGCTTGAGCTGAGGATCCTCCGTATAAAACTCCTAAACCAATCCCAAAGCTAAGTACACCTTTTAGCAATTTACCTTTCACGTTCCATACCTCCATGTGTATAGTATTGAACTACTCACCACTTAACGTCCTTACGGACTGTTTGAAGTGGGAGATTCCTAAGTACAGAAGCCTAATGGCTTCTAATTCATTAGGCTATCCCCGTAGTTCCTACGGTTAGAAGCCTTAAAGCTTCATTTTTAAGATTGATACTTGCGTTAATATCTCTGTCGTGATGACAATTGCACTCAGGACAATCCCATTCACGAAGATTTAGATTCTTAACGTCTTTATTTTGATACCCACAACAAGAACATAATTGGCTTGAAGCAAATGTTTTGGATACCAGAATGACTTGTTTTCCATACCATTTTGCCTTGTATTCTAGCAACGTTCTAAATTGTGACCAAGATACTTCACTAATCGCTTTTGCTAACTTATGATTTTTTAACATATTCGATACTTGCAAATCTTCTATACCGATAACATCGTGGTTTTTGATGATTTCAGTTGAGATTTTGTCCAAGTAATCTTTTCTAGCATTAGCTATGTATTCATGAATTCTAGCTACCCTTACTCGTTGTTTATTCCAGCGAGAAGATCCTTTCATTCTTCTAGAAAGAACGCGCTGTGCTTTTGCCAACTTCTCTTCCAATGAGCGAAAAAATTTAGGGTTTTTATAGGTTGTTCCATCTGACAAAATGGCGAAATCTTTTAATCCTACATCCATTCCAATATAAGAATGTGTTTTCGGAAGTTCTTGCACTTCTGTTTCAACTAACAATGACACAAAGTATCTGCCAGAAGGGTTCCGTCTAACCGTAGCATTTAAAATACGTCCCTTTACTTCACGACTTTTGGCAAATCGAACAAGACCTAGTTTCGGCAATTTCATTTTGTTTCCGACAACAGCAATGTTTTCATTTGTTTGTTTTGTGGTATAAGATTGTACGTTGTTCTTTTTAGATTTGAAACGCGGGGCACTGTTTTGTTTTTTAAAAAAGCGTGTATAAGCATCCACAAGGTTGCGAACAGACGATTGAATAGCAATACTATCCACTTCTTTTAGCCAAACAAACTCTTTCTTCATGGCAGGAAGTTTGGCAGAGCATGTACCATATGTCAAACCTTTTCCTGTTTCTTTGTATGCATTATCCCATAGAGATAGGAAGTGATTGAATACAAAACGAGAACAACCAATCGTTTTATTGATCAGGATCGCTTGTGCTTTATTTGGATAGATACGAAATTTATACGCTTTATTGATCATCCTTCACTTCACCTCCATTTCGATATATTTCCATTATATACCAAACGCACATTCGATAGTTAGTTAAGTGATTATGACAAATTATCCGGTAACACTTTACATATGTCGAACAATTAAGATGACTTCCTGCCATCTCTTGTTCGAAGCCAATTCATCTCCCACCTACTCGCTGGGCTACGCCCTTCACGCTCCTTGAGGAAGGAGTCTTCTTGGCTAAATTGATAAAAAGGTCAAATACTCTATTGTGAGATTTGACCTTTTTTAAATACTTAACGATCTCCGTACGTATCAAACCAAAGCTGAATGTATCCAGCAGTAACACGTTGTGCATCCATTAATCGCTTACCTGTCATTGGCGTAACTTCAGCGCGCCATTTATCTGCATATTCTTGTGACACAGCTGCTTTTACGAACCAATCTTTCGTATTATCATTTACAATTCCAGAGTAATCTTGTTTCGCCACTACTGCCGCTCCATGGATCCAATCTTCTGGATTTGTACCTTTCCAATTCCAATATCCATTTCCATCCGTTACTTTATAATTATCTTTTATCGTATCTACAAAGTTTTCATATTTAGAATGGAATCCTTGTGGATACGAAAGATTTGTAAAGTTTGCCGCATGCATCGGTTGGTTTACATCTCCTAAATAATGAAGAGATAATCCTAAATAGAAGAATGCTTGTTTCATATCTTTATTTTTGTATGATTCACCAGCTAATTTAAAATATTTAGCTCCAGTTTCTTTTGCCTGCTTTGCAAATGGAATATATGTTTTTCCATTGTCTGGATCATAGAAATGTGAAGCAAATGTGCTATTATCATAATAAGGATTTTCGTAGTCAGCAGCATAAATACCGTTCTCTAACTCCGTACGCCATTCATTTAATTGTGCAACTCGATCTTGTTTTACAAGTGTTGTATTGCGAGACATAATATCAATCGCACGGTTTACAATCCATAAATGAGAATTTACACCTTCTTTATGTTTATCTTCAGCAGACCAGCGGTGAACTATTTTTATTTTACTTCCCCCATCGTTTTCATGAGCAAATGCAACGCTTTGTAAAGGAGCTACTACTGTAATAGCTGCTGCTAAAGCAAGTATTTTCTTTTTCATCTGAAATCCTCCATTTTATAATCGAATTATTGTAAACTTTTTGTTAGGATCCTATGATGTCGTCCGGTTAACCTATGACTAGAATATCCCACCTTTCATGAAATTTCTATTACTAAATCAAAATATGCAAATGTTCATATCATTATAACTTTATACACAGTGAATATAATGAATGAATACACTTTCATTTTAATAAACTATTATTAAGGCTTATCTAAACTAATGTAAAAAAAGAGTAAAGCACCCACATGCTTTACTCTTTTTTTCTATTCGATAATATACTCGGCAGTTGTACATTAACTGCCAACTTATGAATAAATCCAAATACTAATCCAATCCCAATAAATATGTATAAGATTGTAAATATCTTCCCAAAATCAGTTTGCGGGCTAAAATTCGCATCACCGACAGTCGTCAGCGTCACAACGCTAAAATACAAAGCGTCAAGAGGACGTAATTCTTCAACTGTACTATAAAAAATCGTACCAGATGTTAATGTTAAAAATGTTAATACGAATAATACTTGAAATTCTTTATCTTTCCACGCTCGTAAACAAGCTTTTAGCATTCGTTTCAATGTCAACATAAATGAAAGCATGAGACTTCCCCTTCCAAACAAAATACCTGTAGTTACAGGAAAGTCTATCACCTTTCTGTACAGAAAAAAAGTAGCCCTCTTCTATTTCTAGAAAAGAGCTACTTTTTACTATTCTATATTATTTAGGTGAAACAAGAATTTTCACTTGTGTTTTATCTTTTACAAGTGCTTCAAATCCTTCTTCAACAACTTGATCTACTGTGATTTTTTTCGTAATTAATTTCTCTGCTTGAATTTGACCAGAGCTAATTAATTTAATAACAGCTGGGAAGATATGACGGTATCCTAAAATACCAACCACTTCTTTTTCTTTTAGTACAAGATTGTTTGGAGTAATTGTTGCGTCTTTTTCCCATACACTAACAATTACAGTTTGTCCTTCGAAACTTGTACTTTCAATTGCTTGACGAAGTACAACTTCAACACCTGTTACTTCAAAGCTCACATTTACACCTAAACCATTTGTTAAGTTACGAATTTCTGCTAATACATCTTGAGTAGCTGGATTTAATACGTAATCCGCACCTGCTAATTTTGCTAACTCTTGACGTTCTTTAGAAAGCTCGACTGCAATAACAGGAGTTGCTCCTGCTGCTTTAGCTGCTTGGATAACAAGAAGTCCAATTGGACCACAACCAAATACTGCTACAGCTTCCCCTTCTTTTAATTTACTTTGACGTACTGCATGAACTGCTACAGCTGCTGGTTCTACAAGTGCACCTTGTTCATACGTCATTTCATCTGGAATATGGTGAACCATATCTTCTGGTACTACTGTATATTCAGAGAAACCGCCGCCTTCTCCGCCAAGACCGTGGAAAACAAGTTGTTCACAAACATTGTAATGTCCATGTTTACAAGCTTCACATTTACCACAAGAATAAATTGGTTCTACAACGACGCGGTCTCCCACTTTATGAGATGTAACGCCTTCACCGATTTCAACTACCTCACCGCTAAACTCATGACCTAAAATAACCGGTGCTTTTACATGTGTTAATGGATGCTCTTCTGTGGGAATAAAAATAGGTCCTGCTAAATATTCATGCAGGTCTGTCCCGCAGATACCACACCATTTCACTTTAATCTTAACTGCTCCTGGTTTTACAGTTGGTTCTGGTACTTCTTCTACTCTTACATCACGTTGATTATGCCAAAGTAATGCTTTCATTTTATACATCCCTCTCTATGTATATACTTAACCTGGTGAAGTTTACAAATCTATTATAATACTTCTATCCATATATTTCAAAAAAACAATCTCATTTCCACTAATTTTTAACAAATAACGTTCAATATTTTGTCACTTTGTACTTTTTTCCACATCTGTTAATTCAATTTCATTGCGGTTGAAATTCGCATTATGCCATAATAGCATAGGAGAGGTGAATATCGCTTGAAATATTTTATTTACTTTATTGTTATCGTAGCGTTTCTAGATACATTTTCACAATTACCTATTATGAGTACATTCGCTCAAAGTCTTGGAGGATCCCCTCTTATTATTGGGCTAGTTGTCGGCATGTACTCATTCGCTAATATGATCGGTAATATTATTGCTGGCGCTGCTGTCGATAAATTTGGTGCAAAAAAAATACTTTATATAAGCATGGGACTTACGAGTTTCATAGTCTTGTTATACACTGTTGTTCAAAGTGGTGAACAACTATTAGTTGTGCGCTTTATGCATGGCTTTAGTGATGGATTTTTAATTCCTGCTGCCTTTACGTTTTTATCCAAACAAACAAATGCAGCAAGACAAGGTAAGGCAATGGCTCTGTCTGGTGCTGCTGTTGGAACAGCGGCAATTGTAGGACCTGCTTTCAGCGGTATTATGAAAGCAACTGCTGGTATAGAGTGGGTGTTCATTACCATCTCTATTTTAATGGTTCTCGGTACGATTGTATCGCTCTTCTTCTTACCAAATAACGTATCAAGAAAAGATACTTCAAGAACACAAATGATGAACAAAGAAGATATGTTTGAATTATTGAAATCAGAGCCGTTATTACAGGCATATATTGGTGCTTTCACACTCATGTTTTCACAAGGAATTGTCACTTATATGTTACCAGTGAAAGTTGAGGCATTAGCACTTAAAGCATCTACAACAGGCATGATGTTAAGTGTATTCGGCATTACCGCTATCCTCTTCTTCTTACTGCCAACAAATCGTATTTACGATCGATTTAATCGTTCAAAACTAATGCTAATCGGTATTACAGTAATGGCATTAGCATTATCTTTACTTGGATTATTCGCAACAAAAGGTATGCTCTTTATCGTTATGATGATTTATGGCGTTGGATTCGCTATCCTTTTCCCATCAATAAATGCATTACTTGTTGAAAATACGACAGATGATAAACGCGGAAAAGCATTCGGATTGTTTTATGCTTTCTTCTCATTAGGCGTTGTTGCTGGATCCTTTACAGTTGGAGCAATCGGGGCATCCCCTAGCGTCAGCTTCGTTATTGGAACTGCATTCTTATTAACATTTGCCGGAATGATTTACGTAAGAAGCAAAGTAAAAGGCAGAGACAAAGTAAAAAAGACAATGATAGGATAATTCCATCATTGTCTTTTTTTAATGATAAACTTCTATTCAACTTTTAACTTTCAATAAGCCGTATTTAATAAACAATATGGCATTATATTTTTCATAGAGATAATACAATGGATAACAAAATAAGAAGAAAATAAATACAGTTGGGACATCGTCTATAATAGAAAAATATTTTACTAGCAATTCCTTAATACTCTCTCCAATTATAATAAACAGTGGAATGATACAAATTGCTGCTAATATTAAGCACGGTGTGATCCTCATTTCTTTTAGCCTCACTTTACAATGTGGACACCTGAATGAAAAAGGATGCGGGAGATCCATAATATGTTGCGCAGTAATATTCCCTTCACACTGTGGACATTCAATTACTTCTTTCATTTTACTCACTCCTTTCTATTCATAAAAAAGAGCACTATCCAAGTAGCGCTCTTTTATTGCCGAATATATTACTTTTGTGTATAGCCAAGTAACAATGTAAATAAATTAAACTGTAATGGCAATACTACAGTTCTTCTTTTACAAAAAAAGTGTATCAATACCAACGATACTTCGACAATTTCCTCGGAAATATTTCCTTTCCCTACATAATTTGATACACTACAGATAAACAGACACTTGTATTACATCAGCTAAAATAATAACTTACTGTACAATTTAAAAAGCACACTCTCCATATGAAGAATGTGCTTTTCTGTTATTAACGTTTAATCCAAACAGCGCCTGCTGATTTATCATCTGCCTGTCCAACAACTTGGAATTTAAGTCCAAGATTCGGAACTTTTCTTCCTGCGTCTGCAATTTGGTTGTTACTATATACTTTTGAATCATCAAAAGTTGTAACGCCTTGTAATCCAGAATAGTTAAACTGTCCACGTGTGAATGAATTTACACTCCATGCTGGTGTTTGATCAAATGAAAATGCAGCGTCTGCAATTTGCATACCTGTATTACCGTAAGTTGGTTTTCCGTTTAAATTGCCAACAAGTGCCTCTGGATGCGAATCTACAACACCAAGGAATCCTTCACCTGGATGCACCCCAACCCAGTTATCTTTAAAGCTATCATCTGCATACCAAACGACAAGACCTGTATTATACACTGGACCTTTTCCTGCTTTTAAACCATTATCTGATCCCGCATAGTTTCTCCACTCTAAGTAGTAATAATGAGCTTTTTTCTCTGTTCCATCAGAAACAACGAATCCATTTAACTGCATTTTTGATGTTCCTTCTGCATCATCAGAAAACACTACTTGTCCATCAACTGTTACATTTACATTATCCATCGCGAAACCTTTATACGTTACTGCTGGATCTGTAATATAATCGAATTGCAGTTTTACCTTTTTCCCTTTAAATTGACTTAAATCGTATGACTTATCAATCCATTTCCCATCTGTTGTATCTTTATCTCCTTGGACTACTTTTTCTCCAAGTCTATCAATTAATGTTTTCGTTCCATCTTCTGTTACTGCATGCACTTCAACAAAATCGCACTCTGCTTCTAACTCATAATTTGCTTTATAATCAAACTTTGCATTTGTTCCTTTTGTTAAATCAAAGAACGGTGTTTCTAATGTTGTATGCATATCATCGCCTCTTGTACTATAATATGCATGCTTTCCAAACTCCGGTTTAATTGTTTCAACACTTTTGCCTGGTAAGTTAACACGTACAACACCTGGACGATTTGATTTCGTAACACTTTGATCAATATATGTAGGAACTCCTACACCACGCTTAATTTTATCGTAATCTACTTCTAAAATTTTTGCCCAGTTGCCACCCATATTCTTTTGTAAGAAATCTTTATTTTGTGGTGAGAAACTAGTTGGCTCTGTTCCTGCAATTTTCCCTGTCCAACTTCCCCCACTCATTAATGACCAAGCTTCGACAGGTGAACCGGTTCCAGTATATTTCGTATCATATTCATCTGGTAAGCCAAGGTCATGTCCAAATTCATGCGCAAATACACCTACTGCTCCATCTTCTGGTTCAATTGTGTAATCATGTGCTGCTACTTTTCCACCAAAGTAATCTACCTTTGATTTTGTTCCTTCAATTGCTACTGGATCTACTGCTAATTTTGAACGATGTGACCAAATGGCATCATCGCCTAATTTACCTCCACCAGCTTCTTGACCAACACCAGCATGGATTACCATTAAATGATCAATTACACCGTCAGGCTCATTTTGATTCCCGTCACCATTTGTATCATATCTATCAAACTGATCAAATTGAGATAAATCTAATCCTTTCTCAGCAGCTGCATGTAAAGCTTCTTTCACTAAATCACGTGCACCTTTCGGACCTTTATTATCGTGACCACTGCTACCATCAGCACCGTAGTCAGATGCTTTTCCTGGAACTGTTAGCCACTCCGTTACATATCCGTCTGTCGTATAACTACCACCAGACTGCTCTTCATAATATTGTTTAAACGTTTTTACTTTTGAACCATCAAATAACGTGTACGGCTCATTACCAAATAACATCTTTTGATAATGCTCTCTACTAAAGTCATTCGAATACATATACCCTGGTGTTTGATCAATATTATTATGTTTATAATCACTAAATTCAACGAGTAACACTAATACCTTATCCGTTCGAACAGATCCCTTATACGGTGCTTGCTTTGCTTTAGATGTTGGAACTTGCCCGTTCAATTGTTTTTTATTTGGTTCAGGCTTTTGCTCAGGGCTAACGTTTTTTTCAGGTTTCTTTACCTTTTCCTTTTCTTCCATTTTTTTCTCTTTTATTTTTTTCACGAAATCAGATGCCTCTTTAGCAGTATCAGCTGGAAGAATTTCTTTATTTGCCTGATCTCCTTGTTTCTTTTCAATATATTGCTCGACAGCCTTTTTCGTCTCTTCTTTAGAAGATGCTGGATTAATTTCTCCTCTTTCTTTCAGCGCTTCCGCTAGACGATCTTCTTGAATTAAATTGTAATCAATTGGTGTTGTAGACACATTTTCTTTCTCTTTTGCTGGCGTTTCTGCGTATGCTAATGGAGCACTCATTACAGATGTGCATCCGATAATTGCCGCAATTGCTAATGACGATAACACTTTAAATGGCGCTTTTCTTCTCATTTCATTTCTCTCCTTTTATAAAACTTAAAATTCAGATAAAGTGGGATAAATAAGTGCATTTAAATCAAAAGCTCTACTTTCTGACCTCCCTATATAAAGTGAAACTTTAATCAGTGGGGAGTTTGTTCATCCCCACTGATTATTAGTTGAACCAATCGGGCATTTACGGGCAGTTGATTCCCCACCTAACTTCTTTGCCCCAGCTGAATTTTGAGGTGGGAGTCTTACTGACCGTTAATGCGGGATAAAAAGGCATAATTCTATAAACATTAAGCTTTCTGTTATAGAATCATGCCCTCCAGTTTTCTGGTCAGACTCTCTATCTGTCTATATCAAAATATGAAAAATAAAGAGTGATTTGTATATATTAAATAGTTTATATAACAAATTTAAAAGACAATATGCAAAATTGCATGAAAATTCTCTTAAATAAAAAAAAAGAATCCTAGTCACTTAAACTAGGATTCTTGATTTTCTATTATTTCTCTTGTGTTTTTTCCCAATCAGCTAAGAATTTCTCAATTCCTTGATCTGTTAGTGGATGCTTCACTAATGAAGCAATTACGTTTGCTGGGATTGTTGCAATATGTGCACCATTTAATGCTGCGTCAGTTACGTGAACACTGTGACGTACAGATGCTGCGATAATTTCTGTTTCGATGCCATGAATTGCAAAGATTTCTGCGATTTGGCGAATTAAGTCCATACCGTTATGACCGATATCATCTAAGCGACCTAAGAATGGTGAAACGTATGTTGCACCAGCACGAGCTGCAAGTAATGCTTGAACTGCTGAGAACACTAATGTAACGTTTGTACGAATTCCTAAGTCAGAGAACGCTTTTACTGCTTTTAAACCTTCTGTTGTCATCGGAACCTTTACAACAACGTTTGGAGCAATTTTCGCTAACTCTTTTCCTTCTTCGATCATTTTATCTGCTTCTAAGCTAATTACTTCTGCACTTACAGGTCCTTCTACAACGTTGCAAATTTCACGAATGCGCTCGTGGAAGTCTACGCCTTCTTTTGCTACAAGTGATGGATTTGTCGTTACTCCAGCTAATACGCCTAATGCATTTGCCTCTTTAATTTCGTTAATGTTTGCTGTATCAATAAAGAATTTCATTTGTTATTCTTCCTTCCTAATTTTCATTTTATATTTATTTATTTTTCTTAATAAGCTCTAATTCAATCGGAATAGATTTGTCCACTTTTTTACCTTGCGTGATCTCTTTTGCTGTTTGCATCGCCTTCTTTCCGATTAATTCCGGTTTTTGAGCGACTGTTGCAGCCATACGCCCATCGTTAACCGCTTTCACAGCATCTTCTGTTGCATCAAATCCAACAACGACTACATCCGTTTTTCCAGCAGACTTCAATGCTTCAAGTGCCCCTAATGCCATTTCGTCGTTGTGCGCAAACACGGCTTTAATGTCGCTATTCGCTTGCAAAATGTTTTCCATAACAGATAATCCTTTTGCTCTATCAAAATCAGCCGCTTGTTTAGCAACTACTTTTAAAGATTTATCCGCTACGTTATGGAATCCTTTCCCACGCTCACGAGCAGCAGAAGATCCAGGGATTCCTTCTAATTCAGCAACGTTTGCTCCTTCGCCAACTAATTCACGAATGTAATCACTAGCCATTTGACCACCTTCAATGTTATTAGAGGCAATGTGAGAAACAACTTTACCTGAATTTGCAACGCGGTCTACTGTAATAACAGGAACATTCGCTGCATTTGCTGCACTTACTGCTGAAGCAACAGCATCTGAATCAGTTGGATTAATAACAACTACATCGACACCTTTTTGAATTAAATCTTCAACATCATTTGTTTGCTTTGCTGCATCATTTTGTGCATCAACAGCAATCAATTCGATGCCACTATCTTTCGCTTTCTTTTCTGCACCTTTTTTCAAAGTTACAAAGAAGGGATTATTTAAAGTTGAAACAGAGAATCCAACTTTAATAGTTTTATTTCGACCTTTATCGCTAGAATCCTTTGCCCATTCTGGTGGTTCCATTGAACAACCAGCAGTAATGACCATAATACATGCAACGAGTATAAGTAACCATTTCTTCATGAACTGTCCCTCCATTACGCTTCTTTTCGGCGATCAATTAATACAGCTAGTAAGATTACAAGTCCTTTTACAACTTGTTGGAAGAAAGAAGATACACCTAATAAATTTAAACCGTTATTTAGTACACCGATAATAAGTACACCGATGAATGTACCAACAATCCATCCTCTTCCCCCAGAAAGACTAGTTCCACCTAATACAACTGCTGCAATTGCATCCAATTCGTAAGAAGAACCTGCAGTCGGCTGTGCAGAATCTAATCGTGATGTTAAGACAATACCTGCAAGCGCTGCCAAAATTCCGGAAAGACCGTAAATCATTACTTTAATTCTCGTAACATTAATACCTGATAATGCTGCTGCTTCTTCATTTCCACCAATTGCAAATGTACGGCGACCAAATGTCGTTTTCTTCAAAATGAAGTACAGCACTGCGAAAGCGATCATCATTGTAACAGCTGGTACTGGAATACCAAGAAAATAACCGCGGCCAAACATTTGGAACATTAAATGATCACCAAGACCAGTGATCGGACGTCCGTCCATATAAACAAGCGTCAACCCGCGAAAAATAGTCATTGTTGCTAAAGTCGCAATAAATGGAGCTACTTTTCCCTTCGCTATGATGATACCGTTTACAATTCCCATTACAAGACCAGCTAATAATCCAACTGCCATCGCAAGGAACGGGTCCATGCCACTTGCCATCATTCCAGCAACAAGTGCACTTGATAATGCTAAAATAGAACCTACCGATAAGTCAATACCCCCTGTTAAAATTACAAAGGTCATTCCGAATGCAATAAGCGCATTAATCGATACTTGACGCAGTATATTAAATAAATTTGGAATTTCAATAAACGCTGGATTTAAAGCCGTAATTACTACAATAATTAGCGCTAGTCCAATTAAAGACCCAAGTTGTTGTAATACATTCCCCTTCTTAGCCATCCTTACTCTCCCCCTGTAGCTAGTGCCATAATAGACTCTTGTGATGCCTCATCTTTCTCTAAAATGCCGCCGACTTTTCCTTCATGAATAACAAGAACGCGATCACTCATCCCTAAAACTTCTGGAAGCTCAGATGATACCATAATAACGGCATCTCCTTCTTCGGTAAGCTTATTCATAATAGAGTAAATTTCTTTTTTTGCTCCAACATCAACACCCCTTGTTGGCTCATCTAAAATGAGTAACTGCGGGTGGATACCTAGCCATTTTGCAATTACAACCTTTTGCTGATTTCCACCAGAAAGAGATTTTACCGCTTGCTCTCCACTAGATGCTTTCACATTAAGAAGCTTCATCATGTCCGCCGTAAACTGTTGTTCTAGTTCGTTACTTACGACACTCCCCTTTGAAAGACTTTCTAAATTCGTTAAAGCCAAATTTTCCCGAATTGAGAAATCTAACACTAATCCTTCAGATTTTCTATCCTCTGTAATGAAAGCGATTCTTTGTCTAATCGCATCTATCGGACTATCAATCTTTACTTCTTGTCCATTTATAAAAATTTGGCCAGAATCTAAAGGTTCGTATCCAAATATCGCTTTCATAATATCTGTACGGCCAGCTCCCATCAAACCAGCAACACCAAGGATTTCACCTTTTCTCACCTGAAACGATACATTTTCAAACTTCCCTTTTTTCGTTCCATTACGCATCTCAAAAATCACATCGCCAATTTGACTATTTCGTTCTGGGTAACGTTCACCAATGCTGCGCCCCACCATCATACTCACTACTTCATCAAATGATGTTTCTGGAATTAATCTCTTTCCCACGTATTCTCCATCACGCAAAATCGTAATAGCATCACATATTGAGAAAATCTCTTCCATACGATGCGAAATGTACACGAATGAAACACCTTCTTTACGTAACTTATTGATTACTGTAAAGAGCGTTTCGATTTCACGATCCGTCAGTGCCGCAGTAGGCTCATCCATAATAATAACGCTTGCATTTGTCATTAGTGCTTTCGCAATTTCGATAATTTGCTGTTGTCCAACCGATAACTCTCCTGCCAACATAGCTCCTTTTACATGTAATCCTAACTCTGCTAGTTGCTGCTGCGCAATCGCGTTCATTTGGCGCGTACGTAAAATACCTGTCTTCCCATACATTAACTCTTTACCGAGAAACATATTTTCAGCTACTGTTAAATTCGGTAATATGTTCAATTCTTGATGTATAAATGCAATACCGTACTCTTCAGCTTCTTTCGCATTTTTAAAAGTTCGTTCTTGTCCATCAATCGTGATCGTTCCACCATCTCTTTTGTATACACCTGTTAAAATCTTCATGAGCGTTGATTTACCCGCTCCATTTTCCCCCATCAATGCATGGACTTCTCCTGTTTCAATCATAAATTGTGCATTCTTCAAAACAGGATTTCCATTGAACGCCTTTGAAATATTTTTCATTTCAATACGCATTCCCATCACTTCCCTTTATTAAAAAATCACGCCTGCATGTAAAATTACATTGGCATAAGGCGTAGCCTCGCCTGTACGAATAATGGCCTTCGCTTTCTTTGTATGCTCCTTAAATTGTTCATGAGATACATATTCAAACGCTGGCTCTACTAATTTCAGCTCAATCTCTTTATTTATTTCCGCATTATTGTTAATAACCTCTTCTGCTAACGTCACTTTTTCAATTGCCATATCATCAGCTACCACTTGCAATACATCTAAAAAGCTAGGTTTTCCTATTTCAACAGCTAAATCAATTCTTTTTACTCCGTCAGGAATTGGTAAACCGCAATCAGCAATTACAATCGTATCCGTATGCCCAAGTGAAGCAAGGATTGATGCAATCTCACTATTTAATACGCCGTGCTTCTTCATCCGACAATCACCTGCACTTCACGTACTCTATCTCTCGTTGGCATACCGCCTTGCGCCCCAAGTTTCGTTACAGAAAGACCACCAGCAATATTCGCAAAACGAATTGCTTTTTGAAGTATTTCTCCTTCAGAAAGCGCAACTGCTAATGCACCATTAAATGTATCACCAGCTCCAGTCGTATCTACTACATCAACAGCAATGCTAGGAACATGTACAATCTCCGTACCATTATGGAAACGTACACCGTTAGAACCTTCTGTCATCAATAGTTTGTTTGGATATTTAGCCAGTAACTCTTCAATTGGTGATGTGAAATCATCTAATACGATGCGACACTCATGTTCATTTGGCGTAATATAAGTTGCCTTTTCTAAAATATCTTCTGATAACACTTGTGCTGGCGCTGGGTTTAACATAACCGGGATTTTGTGTTCCTCACAAATAGCTAATACATATTTTACTGTTTCAAGCGGAATCTCTAGTTGAAGCACAACCATATCAGCTTTTATAAGAAGATCTTTTGAACGATTTACAACCGACTCATTGACAAGAGCATTCGCTCCTTGCACGACAACAATACTGTTATCCTCTTCTGCTAAAACGATATGAGCAATTCCTGTCGCCGCATCTGTAACCGGTACCACATAGTCGATAAAAACGCGTTCGTTCTCTAAATTTTTTCTAACTACAGTTCCATAATTATCGTCTCCTACCGCTCCAACCATCGCTACATTTGCGCCTAATCTAGCTGCAGCAACCGCCTGGTTAGCTCCTTTCCCTCCTGGAATTGTATGAAATGCTTCACCAATTACTGTTTCCCCTGCTTTCGGACGTTTTTTTGAAACGGCCACTAAGTCCATTGAAATACTACCTACTACTGCAATATTTGGCATCTATTTCATCTCCTTACTTCGTTGTATTTCGTTCTATAATTTCAATCGGTAAACGATAATGTTTCTCTTCTAATACGTTTCCTTCCATCTGCTCTAACAACAGTTCTGTTGCAACTTTCCCCATTTCATAAATTGGCTGTGCAACAGTTGTAATAGATGGATACATCATCTCTGTTAAAGAAATTCCATCGAATCCGATAATTTGTAAATCATCCGGAATAGAAATCCCCTTTTGAAGCGCAGCCTTTACGATACCTATTGCAATTAAATCATTCCCAGCAACAATTCCATCAATATGCGGGTATTCTTCTAATAGTTCCACCGCTACACGCTCACTATTAGCTGGATCAAATGTACTCTCTGCAATCATATAAGAAAGATTATTTTGCGTAATAACGTCTACAAAGCCTTCAAAACGTTCATTTGCTGTGCTTACGTCACGCGGTCCACGAATATGTGCAATATGTTTACAGCCTTTATCTATTAATAACTTTGTCGCTGCCTGACTTCCCGCATAGTTATCTGCATACACAGCAGGTATACGCTCATTAAACATACGGTCAATTGCAACGACCGGTACTGACAAGTTCATGTAATTCACACTATTTTGTGGATTTGTCGCTACAATAAATCCATCTACATTATTTTGCCTAAGTACATCAATATATTGCTTTTCTTTCTCTAAACTTTCATCAGAGTTACAAAGTACAACTGTATACCCTTGCTTATGCGCTACATCTTCTACGGCACGTGCAACTTCTGGAAAGAATGGATTCACGATATTTGGAACAACTAAGCCAATTAAACGAGATTTTTTATTATACAGTGAACGCGCTACTGTACTAGGCTTATAGTCTAGCATCTCAATCGCTCGTTCTACTTTCTTTAAAGTATCTTCATGAACATATCCATTTTTATTTAACACTCTGGAAACGGTCGCAACAGATACTCCCGCTAATTTTGCAACGTCTTTAATCGTACTCATTTTCTTTCCTCTCCATTTCATGTAACCGTTTACAGAAAATAATATAACGTATTTCTAGAAATACGTCAATCATTTCTCACGAAAAAGCTTTTAAGGTTATACTCAAAAAAGCACCGCCATAAGGCGATGCTTTTTCATTACGAATAGGATACAGTTTGTTCTTTTTCCTCTGTAGCTGGCTCTTCAGCATCTTTTTTACGATCTGACAGTTTAATCTTCTGTAAGAAAATCGTAAAGATAGCGCCTACTACGATAAATACTAATCCTGTTAAGAATACAGTATGAAGTGAGTCTACTAAAGAGTTTTTCAAAATTGGTACAATGCTATTAGCGAATGCTTCTGGCATTTGTTTTAATGCCTCTGGACTAAATAACATTGAATATAAGCCTTGCGGATCTGTATGAATCATATCTTTAAATTTCGTTACCATTTGTCCCGCTTCTTTTGGGAATGTATCTAATACAGGTACTAAATTTTTTGTTAACGTTGTACCTGAAGTGTTATTCATGATTGATCCTAAAATTGTAATACCAAATGTTCCACCGATTTGACGGAAGAACTGACTTGATGATGTTACGACACCAAGATCTTTTTTCGGGAAGCTTTCTTGTAACGCTAATGTTAATGTCGGCATTACAAGACCCATTCCTAAACCGATAACCATCATATAAGAAGTAGCAGTCAATTTAGTTGTGTGCATATCCATCGTTGTTAATAACCAGAACCCTCCAGCCATTATAAGCATTCCTGTAATAATTTGTGGTTTTACACCAACTTTTAATACAAGTTGCCCGCCAATAATACTCATCACAATCATTGTAATCATCATTGGCGTCATAATTGTTCCTGATTCAGCAGCACTTACTCCTACAATTCCTTGCATGAAGAATGGTACGAACATAATCGCACCGAACATTCCAATACTCATAAAGAATCCAATCGCATTTAGTAATGTAAATGTACGATTTTTAAAGAAATGCATCGGTAAAATTGGTTCTTCCGCTTTCGTTTCAACGATAACAAAGCTAACGATACCAATTAAAGCTAATGCAAATAACCCGATAATTTGCCAAGAATCCCATGCGTAATCTTTTCCACCAAACGTTAATGCAAGTAATAAACTGACAACACCGAGAATCATCGTAAAGATCCCAGCGATATCAATTTTAATTGGTCCTGTTTGTTTATGTGATTTTAATCCCATTGCAATAAAGATTGTTGCTAAAATACCAACTGGCAAGTTAATGTAGAATACCCATCTCCAGTTCACTGCATCTACAATCCAACCACCCACTTGCGGTCCAATTACAGAAGCAAGACCGTATAACGCACCAAAAATACCTTGCCATTTCGCACGTTCTTTCCCCGTGAACATATCTCCGATAATAATCATAGCCATTGGCATCATAATACCGCCACCAAGACCTTGAATACCACGGAAAATAATTAATTCTGTCATACCATTTGCCATACCACATAATGCTGAGCCAACCATAAAGATAACTAGCCCTGTTATATATACGTTACGACGGCCAAGTAAATCCGCTAATTTACCTGCGATTGGTACAACTGTCGTTGATGTTAACATATAAGCTGTTGTTAACCACGTCATTAAGCTTAATCCGCCTAGTTCACCGACGATACGCGGCATTGCTGTACCAACGATTGTTCCATCTAAGGCAGCAAATAGCATCGCAATGATTAAACCGATTAACAACAACTTTCTATTTATATTTTCTTGTTGCTCCATGTAATCTCCTCAATTCCTCTTAGTTATTCTCTTTTTTCTCTTGTGTCCCGCAAATAATTGTTTCTAACTTCTCAAAGAGGCGTAACAAATCTTCTCTTTCTTGTAATTCTAAATGTGAGAAATATTTTGCAATGTGCTCATTACGAGCGGTCATTGCCTCTTCTACTCTAGCTTTCCCCTTTTTGGTTAACTCAATGACGACAACACGACGGTCCTCTTTGTCGTGATAACGCTCTACAAGCTCTTGGTCAATTAAGCGATCGATCATCACTGTAATTGCACTAGGCTTTACATACATCTTTTTTGCTAATTTTGTCGCCCTTGAAGCTCCATAATGATCTAAAATCTTTAAAATATAAAACTGCGGTGGTGTAAGTCCTGTTGCTTGCATTTGTTCTAATAACTCCGTCTGCATTTTCTTTCCAATTGAAAAGGCAAGAGCTTGAATTTTATCGATATGCATCATATCATTTGGCATGTTATCCACCTCTTATTTAAACAATAAAATATTTAATGTATTTAAATATTAATCCGACGAATAAAATCCGTCAACGTTTTTATTTATAAAAACGTTTACATTTTTGTCACAAAGTTGTATAATTTTCGACGAAGTTAATATTGACAGTCACGGAGAATCGGAGTACACGGCTATGAATCATAAAAAAGGAAACTTTTTTATATTTCATGGCCTTTTTATATTCTCTCTGACTTACGACACTTCGAATTAATTTGGGGAGGATTTTCATTTTATGTTTTTTACACAATTTTTTAAACCTGCGCCCCACGCGGAACGCTTACCAGCTGACCGCGTTGATAGTGAATACCGTAAACTACGTTTACAAGTATTTTTAGGTATCTTCATCGGCTATGCAGGTTATTACTTTGTTCGAAAAAACTTTTCACTAGCAATGCCATACTTAATTGAACAAGGCTTTAGTAAAGGGGAACTTGGGGTTATCCTTTCAGCAGTTTCTATCGCTTACGGATTAAGTAAATTTCTTATGGGTATCGTATCCGATCGTTGTAATCCTCGCTACTTTTTAGCAGCTGGGCTATTTTTATCAGGTATCATTAATATTATTTTCGGCTCATTTTCTTTCATTACAACGAGCATTATACTTATGTTTGTACTTCAGTTTTTAAATGGATGGGTACAAGGGATGGGATGGCCTCCTTGTGGTCGTACAATGGTTCACTGGTTCTCTATTAGTGAACGTGGTACAAAAATGTCTATTTGGAACGTCGCTCATAATGTCGGTGGCGCACTTATGCCTTCCCTTGTAACATTAGGGTTATATTTCTTTGCAAATGACTGGAAAAGTATTTTTTACTTCCCAGGTATTCTTTCAATTTTAGTTGGTATTTATGTATTAATTACGATGAGAGATACACCTCAATCTTGCGGATTACCTTCTATTGAAGAACATACTGGAGAATATCCACCAGATGAAAAAGTACAAGATCGCGAACGCGAACTTTCAGTAAAGGAAATTTTATTTACATACGTACTAAACAATAAATTTTTATGGTACATCGCTATTGCGAACGTTTTTGTTTATTTCGTACGTTACGGTGTTGTAGACTGGGCTCCTACTTATTTAGTAGAAGAAAAAAGCTTTACTCATAGTAGCTCACGTACAGCTTATGCTCTATATGAATGGGCTGGTATTCCAGGTACACTTCTTTGCGGCTGGATGAGTGATAAACTATTTAAAGGACGCCGCGCACCTGCTGGTATTTTATTCATGGTTGGTGTATTTATCGCCGTTCTTGTATACTGGCTAAACCCTCCTGGTAATCCAATGGTTGATAGTATCGCACTTGTTGCAATTGGATTTTTAATTTACGGACCTGTTATGTTAATTGGTCTACACGCTCTTGACTTAGCACCAAAGAAAGCGGCTGGAACTGCAGCTGGATTAACTGGCTTCTTCGGTTACTTAGGCGGAGCAGCTTTCGCTAGTGCTGCTATGGGCTTTATCGTCGATGCATTCGGATGGGATGGCGGATTCATCTTATTACTTGTATCTTGTGTACTTGCAATGTTCTTCCTTGCTCTTACTTTAAAGACAGGATCTCCAAAACAAAAGCAAGCTTAAGCACTAATATTATTCTTATCAAAAAAAGAGAGACTGTTCTTTCCAGAACGTCTCTCTTTTTTCTACATATAATACTTTTTTCTTACAAAAGATTTATTTCTCTCTCTTATACATGTTAGCGTTTTCAAAGTGCTTCAACTACTTATATACATGCATCCAATCTCTATATAAAAAGATTTTTGAATATTTTCTCAACTTATGCTTGTCAAACATTGTCAATTTATATTAAAATAACAACAACATACAAAATATTTAGTCTTTTCAGAAAGATGGAGGGATAGCCATGAAGAATCCACTTCTTCGCATTGAAAACTTACAGACTTCCTTTCGCATACAAGATCAATATCATGCCGCAGTTGATGATGTTTCGTTAACTGTCCATGAAAATGAAATTGTCGCGATAGTTGGTGAATCAGGTTGCGGAAAAAGTGCACTTGCCCTTTCCATTATGCGACTGCATAATGAAGCAAATACAAAATTACAAGGGCAGCTTAACTATAGAGATAAGGATTTACTAACGATGTCAGCCGCAGAGATGAATAAAGTACGCGGATCAAACATCGGTATGATTTTCCAAGAACCTCTTACAGCACTCGATCCTCTTATGACAGTTGGAAAACAAATCGAAGAAAATTTAGACTACCACACAAGCCTTTCAAAAGTTGAAAAGAAAGAACGCACCTTAGAACTACTTCATCAAGTTGGTATTCCAAAACCAGAACTTACATATAAACAATACCCACACGAATTATCTGGCGGAATGAGACAAAGAATTGTTATCGCAATTGCAATTGCTTGTAACCCAGCACTTATTATTGCAGATGAGCCAACAACGGCTCTTGACGTAACCATCCAAGCACAAATTTTAGACTTACTAAAATCTATTCAAGAACAAACGAAAATGGGCATTATTTTAATTACTCACGATTTAAGTGTTGTCGCAGAAACAGCCGATCGTATCGTCGTTATGTACGCTGGACAAGTTGTAGAAACAGGAAAAGTTGAAGAGATTTTTAACAACCCTCTTCACCCATATACTCGTTCTCTATTAAACTCCATTCCATCTGCGTATGCTGAAAAAGAAAAATTGCATGTAATTCAAGGGGTGGTTCCTTCGTTAGCGAAGATGCCTCGCACAGGTTGCCGCTTCCAAGCTCGAATTCCATGGATTAGACCTGATCAGCACGAGGAAAATCCCGTTTTACATGAAGTAAAACCAGACCACTGGGTACGTTGTACTTGCTACAAACATTTTAACTTCCAAGATAAGAAAGGAGATGACGTAACTCATGGCACTGCTTAAAGTAGAAGATTTAAAAGTACACTTTCCAATTAAAGGTGGTGTTTTCGGTCGTACATTAGATTACGTTCGTGCTGTTGATGGCGTAAGCTTCGAACTACAACCTGGCGAAACGTACGGAATCGTTGGGGAATCTGGGAGCGGCAAATCAACAACTGGAAAAGCAATTATGCACTTAACAAAAGCAACAGGCGGTAGCATTCATTTTAATAATAGAGATTTAACAAAATTAAGTCGCTCAGAACTAAGAGAACAGCGAAAAGATATTCAGATGATTTTTCAAGATCCTTATTCATCCTTAAACCCGAAGAAACGTGTTATGGATATTATCGCTGAACCACTTCGGAATTTTGAGAAACTCTCACCTGATGAAGAGCGTAGAGCTGTTCAAGATTATCTTGATAAAGTTGGCTTAAATCCAGAGTCTATTTATAAATACCCACATGAATTTTCCGGTGGACAAAGACAGCGGATTGGTATTGCACGCGCACTTACACTAAAGCCGAAGCTTATTATCGCAGATGAACCTGTATCTGCACTTGATGTGTCAGTACAAGCGCAAGTTTTAAACTTCTTACAAGATTTACAATCTGAACTCGGACTAACATACTTATTTATTAGTCATGATTTAGGTGTAATTCGCCATATGTGTGACCGTATCGGTGTTATGTATCGCGGACGCATTGTGGAAGAAGCAACTAGTGCTGAAATTTATAATAACCCACAGCACATCTATACGAAGCGCCTAATATCAGCTATTCCTGATATTCGTCCGGAAAACCGCGAACAACAGCGTAAATTGCGTCGTGAAGTAAGCACTGAGTACGAAAAATCATACGAAAATTATTTCAATGAAAATGGACGTGCTTACGATTTAAAACCAATCTCGCCAACTCACCGGGTGGCATTACCATAAGGGAGTGATAAAACATGTGGAAATTTATATTACGCCGGATTTTAGTTATGATACCGCAATTATTCGTATTAAGCGTACTCGTCTTTACACTTGCTAAAGCAATGCCAGGTGATGCATTAAGTGGCGCTGAACTAGCAAACCCAAAAGCCGATCCAAAAGTAATTGAAGAACAACGTGAGAAACTTGGGTTAAATGATCCTATTCCCACACAATATGTAAGGTGGATTTCAAATGCCGTACAAGGAGATTTCGGTATTTCTTACGCACATAAAATACAAGTAACAGATATTATTGGGGAACGCCTTGGTAATACAGTGCTGTTAGCTCTTCTAATTCTTATTCTTACTTATTTAATCGCCATTCCACTTGGCGTTATAAGTGGGCGTTGGAATGATACGTGGGCTGATCGACTCATTACACTCTATAACTTTTTAGGATTTGGTACACCCCTATTTATTTTCGGATTAGTAATGTTATTCTTATTCGGCTTTTTATACCCGATCTTCCCTACAAGTGGTAGCGTTGATCCACAAGTGGCAGCCGGATCATTTGATTACTATTTAAGTAAATTAAATCATATGATTTTACCAGCTTTATCTGGGGCATTAATTGGCACTGTAGGAACTGTACAATATTTACGAAGTGAAATTATTGATACGAAACATAAAGATTTTGTACGCACAGTAAAAGCAAAAGGTGTACCAGAATCTAAAGTATATTCAAGACATATTTTACGAAATTCATTTTTACCAATTGCAGCATTTTTAGGATATGAAATTACAGGTTTAGTTGGTGGCTCTATTATTCTAGAAAATATTTTCGGCTACCCAGGAATTGGACAACTATTTTTCCAATCTATCACTCAACGTGATTTCAGTGTCGTAACTGCTCTTGTATTATTTACTGGATTCGCAACGCTACTCGGGACTCTTCTTTCCGATATTATTCTAAGCATCGTTGATCCACGTATTCGTATTGATTAATGGAGGTGAAGAAACGTTATGTTAGCAAATCCTGAAAAACAAACTGAGGTCATTCATTACGAAAAGAGCCCTTCTGGTTTCTCCATTATGTGGCGAGAATTTCGTAAAGATAAACTAGCAATGTTTTCCCTATTCTTTTTAGCTTTAATATTAATAGCCGTTTATACAACTTCATTTATTATGAAACAAGAAGATATCGTTCGAGTCGATCTGTTCGCCATTTATGATCCTCCTTCTGCTGAACATTGGCTAGGAACTGATTATGGAGGCCGTGATATTTTCGGACAATTAATTATTGGTACACGTAATTCCTTTACAGTTGGTTTAGCCATCACTCTTTTATCAACTCTTATCGGTCTTACAATGGGACTAATTGCTGGCTATTTTGGAGGAGTTGTCGATAACATCATCATGCGTTTTATCGACTTTATGATGATTTTACCATTCTTAATGATTGTTATCGTATTTATCTCACTCGTTCCAACTTTCAATATTACTACATTTATTCTCATAATGACCGCTTTCTTATGGGTCGGAAAAGCAAGACTTATACGCTCTAAAGTATTAACTGAGAAAGAACTTGATTACGTATCTGCATCTAAAACGTTAGGAACACCAAATTGGAAGATTATCTTCCAGCAAATATTACCTAATTTGAGCTCTATTATTATCGTAAATATTACATTAAATCTTGCTGGTAACATCGGGATTGAATCTAGTTTGACTTACTTAGGCTTCGGTCTACCAGAAAGCACACCGAGTCTTGGTACACTTGTAAGTTATGCAACAAACCCAGATGTATTGCAAGAAAAATGGTGGATTTGGTTACCCGCATCAATCATGATTTTAGTGTTGATGCTGTGTATAAATTTTATTGGTCAAGCGTTAAAACGTGCGGCTGATGCGAGACAAAGAAAAGGATAAGGGGTGGAGAAGTTATGAAAAAACCAAAACTGTACAAAGTATTAAGTACACTTGCTGCTTCAACATTATTACTATCTGCATGTGGGGGTGCTGATAGCGGTAGCAAAAAAACAAATACGAAAAAAGTAGAAACAAATAAATTTAGTGCTGCTGTAAAAAATGACGGTAAAGAAATTAAAGACGGATCATTAACTTATGGACTCGTTTCAAATTCACCTTTCGCTGGTGTTTTAAGTAGAGTATTGTATGAGGTTGCTCCAGATTCAGAAATTATGGATTTCTTTGATGAAGGTTTATTAGCTTCAGATAAAAACTGGGAAATCACAAATGACGGTGCTGCAACGTATACAATTTCTGAAGATAAAAAAACAATTACTATTAAGATTAAAGATAATGTAAAATGGCACGATGGTAACCCTGTAACCGCTGAGGATTTAGAATATTCTTACTTAATCATTGGTAATAGTAAATATACAGGTATCCGTTACGATACACAAATGCAAATGATTGAAGGTATGGAAGAATATCACGCTGGAAAAGCTGACAAAATCTCTGGTATTAAAGTAGTCGACCCAAAAACAATTTCGATTACTTATAAAGAAGTAAACCCTTCACTGAAAACTGGTATTTGGACATATCCTACACCTAAAAAATATTTAGGTGATGTACCAATTGAAAAACTGGCTGAATCTGATAAGATCCGTCAAAATCCAATTGGATTCGGACCATTTAAAGTGAAGAAAATCGTTCCTGGTGAATCAGTTGAGTATGAGCGCTTCGATGATTATTGGGCTGGTAAACCAAAGTTAAAAAATGTAACGTTAAAAGTTGTAAATCCATCTATTGTTAGTGCATCTCTGAAAAAAGGTGATATTGATATTGCAGCAATTACTGCTGATCAATATCCGAACGTAAGTAAATTAAAAAATACACAACTAATTGGTAAAACTGACCTTGCTTACACTTATATCGGATTTAAATTTGGACATATGGACAAAGCAAAGAACGAAGCTGTAATGGATAACGATAAATTCAAAGACGTTCGTTTACGTCAAGCGATGGCACATGCAATTGATAGAGAAAAATTGGCAGAGAAAGTATATCACGGCCTTCGCGTTCCAGCTAACTCTCCAATTCCACCATCTATGCCAAAGTACCATAATAATGATGTTGGTTCATATAACTTAGATGTAGATAAAGCGAAAAAACTATTAGATGAAGCTGGCTATAAAGATAAAAATGGTGATGGATTCCGTGAAGATCCAAAAGGTAATGAATTTAAAATTAACTTCCTAGCTAGTAACGGTAGTGAAACAAGTGAACCACTGGCTAAATTCTATATTCAATCTTGGAAGGATATCGGCTTAAAAGTAGAACTTGTTGATGGACGCTTACATGAATTTAATGCTATGCGTGAAATGATTAAAAAAGATGATCCAAAGGTTGATATTTTCTCTGGTGCTTGGAACACTGGTTCTGATCCTGACCTTTCTGGTCTATGGGGTAAAAATGCTGGTTTTAACTATCAGCGCTGGGTAAATGATGAAAATACGAAGTTATTAGATGCTGGATTATCAGAAAAAGCTACTGATGAAAAATATCGTAAAGAAGTATACGATAAATGGCAAAAATTAATTCATGACGAAGCACCGATGATTCCAATTCATTACACATTTGATTTAACAGGTGTTAATAAGCGCGTAAAAGATTTTGATGTCAATGCTGAAGTGAATCAAATAACTTCACATTGGAAAGACGTTACTGTAACAAGTGAGAAGCCAGAAGTAGAAAAATAATCATAAAAATAGCTCCTAGCATCTATATACATGCCAGGAGCTATTTTTTATTTACAACCTTTTTAGTGCTATTAATAACAACCAATTCCTTCCCCACTCTAAAATTAAAAGATTTGATGAATCATCTTTATTACAACAGCTAATGTAACAGATGCAGCAAATCCCCCTAAACAAATAAGACCGACACCTTGGCTATATGATAAATTTTGAAGTGCTTTCATCTTTTTCATCCTCCCTATCTCCCCTTCGTTATTTTTATTTTACCAATGGAATAATTTTCATAACATCGATTTTTCTGACAAAAAACTTACAAATTTGTAAGTTAATATTTTCTAAAACTTATGTATCTATTATGTCCACACTCGCCCCTTTTATACGTCAAAAAAGACCTCGAATTATATCAAGGTCTTGCTTACACTACAAAATATTTCACTCAATTTATTTAATAATCATCACCGGACATTTCACACGCTTTGCTATTTTATGACTGACACTACCAAGCACCATTTCTTGCAATGTATTTAACCCTCTACTCCCAGCAATAACAAGATCTATATCTCCTGTATTTACGTATTGAACAATTGTATCTCCTGGATCGCCATGTAATATCGTAATTTTATAAGAAATGTTCTCTTTCTTTAATAAACTTTCAATCTCTTTTAATTTATCTTTTCGACTAGCTGATACCGTTTCTAAATCCGTTTGGCCTTGTATAATATCTGATTTTGCTGTTCTATTATCTACTACGTACACAACTTCAACATTTGTTTCTTCACTACATTTCGCAATATATGTTGCATGTTCCGCTGCTCGAAGTGCATGTTCAGAACCGTCACATGCTAATATAATTTGTTTGTACATATGCTGAATCTCCTTTTCGTTATCCTACTCATATTATATAGTAAAGCCCCCTAAAAAGGAGGCTTCTAACTAGCAATTCTTTTATTATAAGTAGCTAAATTAGTAACAAGTTTTGCACTACGTTCATTTAATCCCGTTATACTTACTTTCACGCCACTTTGTTCATACTTCATAATAACTTTATCAATTGATGCCACTGCTGAATCATCCCATACATGTGCATGAGTAAAATTCATCTCAATTTCTTTTACATCTTCATCAAATGAAAAAGCATTTATAAAGTCTGCCGTAGACGCAAAGAAAAGTTGACCGTGAATTTCGTATATTTTCTTATTTTCAATATATAAATGTTTCACGTGAATCTTTGCCATATTGAATGCAAATAAAACCGCACTAATTACTGTTCCGATAATTACACCTAATGCTAAATTATGTGTAATTAAGACAACCACAACTGTTACGATCATAACAAATGCATTCCCTTTTGGTACTTTATGAATCGTTGTTACAGAGTTCCAATCAAATGTTCCGATTGAAACCATAATCATAACTGCAACTAAAGCTGCCATCGGAATATGAACAACATAGTCCCCTAAAACGAATAGTAATACGATTAAAAATCCGCCCGCTACAAACGTCGATAAACGACCGCGTCCACCTGATTTAATATTAATAACAGATTGTCCAATCATTGCACATCCTGCCATTCCTCCGAAGAAACCAGCAACAATGTTTGCAATACCTTGCCCACGTGCTTCTTTATGTTTATTACTTTCCGTATGCGTCATATCATCTAAAACTGAAGCTGTTAATAAAGACTCTAGTAAACCGATAATTGCAAGCATAACTGCGTACGGTAAAATAATCCCTAATGTCTCAAGTGTAAAAGGCACGTCTGGAATACTAAAGAACGGTAATTCTTTCGGCAAACTTCCCATATCCCCTACTGTTTTTAACTGTAATCCGCTCATAATTGCAATACTTGTCACAATAATAATGGAAATAAGTGTCGATGGGACAGCCGTCGTAATACGTGGAAATACATATATAATTACAAGTCCTAATGCGACAAGCGCGTACATTTGCCAAGTTGCATTTTTAAAATGTGGCAATTGTGCTGTAAAAACTAAAATTCCAAGTGAATTTAAAAAACCACTCATAACAGATTTCGGAACAAACTTCATAAATGAGCTCAGTTTGAACACGCCAAAAATAATTTGGACAATACCTGTTAATATTGTTGTAGCAAATAAATATTGCAAACCATGATCTTTAACAAGCGTTACCATTAACAATGCCATTGCACCTGTTGCAGCTGAAATCATTCCAGTTCGTCCACCAACAAATGAAATGGTAACGGCAATACAAAAGGCTGCGTACAACCCAACGGTCGGATCCACGCCTGCAATAACAGAGAAAGCAATTGCTTCAGGGATTAACGCTAAAGCAACAACTATTCCTGATAGCACATCCCCTTTCACGTTGGAGAACCAATCATTTTTTATCGTCTGAAACAAAATACCACTCCTCTACTCTTTTACCCCGCTATTTGCCGGGCAGTAAGACCCTACCTCAAAATTCAGCGACAACAAAGAAGTAAGGTGGGAATCAACTGCCCATAAAAGCTCGATTGGTGAAGGCTAATAATCATTGGGAGATGAACAACCACTGATTAAAGTTTCACTTTATCATTCGATTTTCTCCATAAGAAAATCTAGCCGACTGCACGAAGGCTATTATATAACGAGTAGAGGATTTTGCGCTATGTAAAAGTTTCCTAAAAAAGACGCTACCTTCATAGCGTCTTCTCTCATTTCATTAATGTCCACCGTGCCCTTGACCACTTTCCTGAACAATTTCTAACCTCTCATCTAGTATTCCTTGCGTTTCAAATGAAATATTTTCAGTATTCCCTAATAAGAATCCATGATTGTACGGGCCAAGTGTTGGGTCATCTTTAAACTTCGGTTGAATAGTAGCAAGGAAATCATACACTGGTTGTGAAGCTTTTCCTTCCTCTAATAAGATAACGGGGGCATGTTTACCCATATGTGAAAATGGTGCTCCTGCAACTGCTAAGTCTGGTGTTTTGCTTGAAACAAATGATACACCGTGACCTGGTTTTGTGAACCCCCATCCAAATTTTGTTTTTTCATCTTTAAACTTTGCAAATGCAATAGAATTCTCTACTGGAGTCTCTCCACTAATACGCGTTACTTTCCCGTATTTGCTTAACTCTTTTTCTACTTCTTTTGAAATGATTTTTTCTGGTCCTAGTACATATATATTTGCTTTATCTTTTCGCGTCTTTAATGCCTCTATCGTCGCTTCTGGCACTTTATTCTTTTCTGTATAAAGTAGTGGTTCTGGCATATGAGAAATCCAGTTTACAGCTGGTGTTGTATATAAACGCCCTTCCTCTTCGGATGAGCCGATAATAACACTATTCGGATAACTACCTGTTATATCGGCATATTCTTTATCCACATCTTTAGCAAATGTAGCTGGATCCGTTTCTTTTATTTGCTTTACTTTATACTCTTTTAATTGCTCAAGGATAGATGCATCGACATCCCCCATCACCATAATTTGTGTTCCATCTTTCGTTCCGAGCGGATTTAATCGTTTTATTTCTTTTAATGTCATTTCGGGTACCTTTTCTTTTTCTATAAATAGAATCGGTCCGTTATTCGGATGATGAATAAGGTCTGCACTTGCAATACCTAATTGCCAGTCTTTTACTGGTACTAAAATAACAGCGCCTGGCTGATTCTCTTTATGTGTTGCTGGCCATATCGTCTGCGAAGTTAATACTGCCATTTGAAGAGGATCATTTGTGTTTAATCTCGTTACATTTTTTAAACTTATCGTTAATAAATCATTTGATGCCCCTTTGTTCATTTCTTTCGGCGCAGTTACCTCCTGATTCATTTTCATTTCCTTCTGCTCTGTTTTCTTCGCTTCTTTAGATTTATGATTTTTATGATCTGCATTTGTTTGTCCACACGCCGCAAGACCAACTGCTGTAATTATTGTTATCCCAAAAACTCGGGTCATTTTTTTCACTATACCGCCTCCGTATAAATCATTTTCGAGCCAATATCATTACCTAAAATGGAATTTCAACTTTACAATAACAAGCAATTCTGAAGAAATTATGCAGACGCATTACAATCTGCACCATTTCTTCATGATTTTGCATTACAATTTAAGTAAAGATTACATATGGAGGGCTCTCTATGATTGATATACTGCTCGTAGACGATGAACCGAGAATGCTTGAATTATTAACGCTTTATCTTACTCCAATTGGATATAACTGCATATGTGCACGATCCGGAGAAGAAGCGATTTCACATATAGAAAATCAAAACTTTAAATTTATTTTACTGGATATTATGATGCCAAAGATGGACGGATGGGAAACGTGTAAAAAAATCCGCTCATTTAGTAACGTTCCTATCATTATGGTAACAGCTCGTGATCAAACGGTAGATGTCGTCCAAGGATTAAAAATCGGAGCAGATGATTACGTAACGAAACCTTTCCATGAAGAAGAGCTTTTCGCGAGAATTGAAGCTGTTTTAAGGCGAACGAATCAACGGACGCAAATCCAATATCACGGCATTTTATGGGATGAGGCAAAGCATTTCGTTTCTGTCTATAACGAAGAACTTCTTCTTACACCAATTGAATTCTCTTTACTCGGATTATTTTTACGTCATGTGAACTACGTATTGAACCGTGATCAGCTCATTGAACGAATTTGGGGATTAAATACAAATACAGAAGATAGAACTGTCGATTCACATATTCGTAATTTGCGTGATAAATTACGAAAAGTAAATTTCCCTATTGATGATCATTTAAAAACTGTGTACGGAGTTGGCTATCGATGGGTTGATACTTTAGATTAAGGAGCAAAGCAATGAAGCGAATTTCTATTCAGCTCGGATTTTATTTTTTGATTGTTACACTTTTAATCGAAAGTGTTCTATTTGTCTCGCTTTATTATAGTCTTGTCAACAATAGAGTAAATGAAGAAATGACAGCTTTATTAAAGCGCGGAAATAGTCACAGAGATGTCCTTGAAAAGTATTTTGATAAGCAAACAATCTCTCATGTTGCACTAATGGAATCCGAAGCCGAAACCACTGTTGTTATTACAAATGCAAATAAGGAAGTACTAGCTAAATCCAATGAAATAAATACTACTATAAAAAAGCATATTGAAAAGATGCAAACACGGACAGATCATGACGGAGCAATTATAGAGAATCACTGGAAAACATCTAATTATATATGTACGGTTAGTCCCATCATAGTAGCTGGAAAACATGAGGGGTATGTGTATATGTTTCTTGGGACAGAATCCATTGAAAAGTTGGTGAATGGATTAACAAAACAATTCATTATCGCTGGTGCCATCACGTTTCTACTCACAGTCATTACCATTTTTCTTTTATCTCGGTTATTAACAAAACCATTGTTACACATGAAACATGCCACTGAAAAAATGAGTAAAGGAGATTTATCAGTTTCATTAACGACTACTCGAAATGATGAAATTGGTGAACTAGCATCATCTATTCAAACACTCGCAAATGATTTACATTATATGAAAACAGAGCGAAGTGAATTTCTGGCAAGTGTTGCTCATGAATTACGAACACCATTAACATACGTAAGAGGTTATGCTGACATTGCTTCAAAAGAAGCAACATCTCCTGAGCAACGTTTGCGGTATTTATCTATTATAAAAGATGAGTCTGATTACATCACAAACTTAGTTCAAGATTTGTTCTCCCTTGCACAAATGGAACAACATAACTTTTCTATTCAAGTAAAGGAAGTGCATTTACACACCTTCCTTACGCGTATATGTGAAAAAGTAAACGCCATGTATAAAGAAAGGTACATTACAGTTTCTTTCTCTTGTCCTCCTACACTGCTAGTAAACTTAGATGAACAACGATTCGAACAAGTTGTGGTGAATATTTTAAATAACGCTTATAGACATTCAAAAGAGCATTCTCATATAAACATTTCTGTTACAGAAGAACATAAAAGTATTTCCATTGCAATTGAAGATGAAGGCGAAGGTATTCCGCTTGAAGACCTCCCTCACATTTTCGACCGCTTTTATCGAGTTGATAAAGCGAGATCACGAGCTACAGGCGGAACTGGTTTAGGATTATCTATCGTGAAAGAAATTGTAGAGCTGCACGGTGGGAATATTACTGTAACGAGCGAAGTTGATCACGGATCTTGCTTTATTATTTCATTGCCATCTATACAAAAACACGACTACCATCAGTAGTCGTGTTTCTTTATCATTTTACTTTATAATATAAGTTTACAAATTGCCCAAAACGTTTCGTATCCGTTAAAGTTAAATGAATTTCTGGGTTCTTGTCTTGAAATAACGGAACTCCAGAACCTAATATATGCGGTGTAATCGTAACAACATATTCATCAATTAGATTATTCTTAAAGAACTCTCTCAGTAGACTCCCTCCACCGACCATCCATATTTTAGATCCTTCTTGCTCTTTCAACCTTTTTGTAAACTCCACTACATCTTCATTTACAAACTCCACGTGTTCGTTCGAACCTTTTTCTGAGTTAGAGAAAACATAACATTTTTTATCTACATACGGGAATGTTTCCATATGCTCTACTACATAATCGTACGTTCTTTTTCCCATGATTATCGTATCAATTGTTTCATACATTTCTGTATAACCGTTATCTCCCTCTCCTTCTGTTTCCATTAACCACTCTAAATCATCATTTTCTTTCGCAATATATCCATCTAAGCTCGCCGCAATAAATAAAACTATTTCACGTGACATATCTTTTCCTCCTTGCATCTCATCTTGATAATCATCTTGATAACATATGATGTAAACAATATACTAACAATAAAACATGACAATTTATGTCATGTTAAAAAGAAAAAAGGTGATACATTTGTCAAAAGCTAAACGCTTATTAGATATTCTTATATTTGCTTCTGCCAAAAAGACATTTACAGCGCAAGAAATAGCTGATGAATTTAATATCTCCGTTCGTACTGTCCATAGATACATTTTAGATTTAAGTGATATGGGGTTGCCCATTTACGCAGAACAAGGTCGTAACGGCGGCTATAAAGTATTAACGAATAGAGTCATTCCACCTATCTTATTTACGGAAGAAGAAGCAGTCTCCATCTTTTTTGCTTTTCAATCTTTAAGTTACTATCGAGACTTGCCTTTTAACACAGAAATCAATTCCGTTACACATAAACTGTATAGCTCCCTACAACATGATGCGAAAGTGAAAGTTGATAAAATACGTTCTTACATCGCCTTTTGGAATCCGAAGCGTACAATTGATACACCTCTTTTAAACGAAGTACTAACTGCGGCTATTGAAAATAAAAATTTACAATTTCAATATGAATCTAAATCGGGGATAAAAACAAAACATGTTCATCCTATCGGTGTATATGCTCATGACGGACTATGGTACTTACCATCCTATGACTTCAGTAGAAAAAAAGTATTACTGTATCGCGTTGATCGTATTCTTTCTATATTATCAACGGAAAAAAATGAAAGTACATTCATGAATTTAGCAGAATGGTTTGACTCTAGCTCTAACGTCGTACACATTCCTACGCAGTTACATGTTTTACTGACAAAAGAAGGTGTGCGCCAATGTAAAAGCGTGCCTTACCTTGAAGAATTCGTTGTAGTAAACGAGGACGGGACAGGATATATACATTCAACAATTGATAAAGGTGAAATAAACTTTATTATCCCTTTATTTTATAGACTTGGAAAAGATGCAAAAGTGTTAGAACCGAAAGAATTAATAGATGGTTTACGTATACGTGCGAAAGAAATTTTACATATGTATGAAGACGAAAAAAGCTGCTAGATGTAAGCAGCTTTTTAGTCTCTTTGTTACTATTGACGAATATCAATCCACCAACGATGTTTCGCATTCATATTTTCAGTGTCGCCAGTTCCTCTGTAATTGAAAGCATCCAAAAAGATTGAATCTAGTTTATCCTCATCTACAAAATAACCTAAGTTAACCTTCACCGTTTCTCCTGGTCGGATACTACCAATATTGTAGAAGCTTTTTCCATCTCCATGAGGCTCTAAATAATCAACTTCGCCTGTCATAATATTTTTTTCTGCGATTCCATCTTCTTTAGCGTAGTTCCATGCATTACCTTCAAATTTAAGCTGTTTTATAGATGGATGCATATAGATTTCTTCTGTCGACTTTTTACCAATATTTTTTACTGTTGTTTTTAAGTAAACAAACTTAGGATTAATTAATTTTGTTTCTACTAATTTATGAATTGAATCTTTACCATTTCCAAGTTTATATACATCGCGTCTATATGGTATCAATTGTCCCTCTTGATCCAAAGCTTGATTCTTGCTTAATATCTCTAGGCCAAGTTCATTAAAGTTCTCTTGTTTAAAATCTTTGATTGAATCAAAGACTTCAACTTTTTCTATCACATATTCAATTTGGCTGTTATCCATAGATATCGTTACTGGAACCTTTTGCCCTATATGAAATAGTCGTTTGCTATCCTTCTTCAAAGGAATTACCTTAGTTGTTTTACTTTCTTGGCTAAAATACTTTTTATCATAATCGCTTATATATGATGACTTTTCTTTTGACGTGGGCTCAAGTGAAATGCTCCCTAGCACATCTATCATTTGTTCTTCGTTTATATCATTTCCAATATAACTTTGTAACATAATTCCTTCTTCCTCAAAATAGAGAAAAATTACTCTATTAAACATTAAATCTTTATTACCATTTTCTCTATGAACAATTACTGCCTTCTTACCATTTATCTCTTTTTCTTCATAACTTTTCGAGTACAGAGTTGGAAAATCTGAATTCCCTCCTACTCTCCAAAGAACGAATGAAAATCCCCCCATTGCGTAGTTATCTTTAAATGAATATTTCATAGCACTATCATCAATTGCTTCCATATTTTCTGGCAATTTACCTATTTTCAACTTATACCACTTATCACTCTTTTTTGAGTCCTTGTTTGATACCGAAACATTTACTTCGTAATTTTGTTTTTGGACAATCATATTATAGACTTTCACTGCACCAAAAACGGTTGTCGGCATACCAATCAATAAGCAAGCAGCAGCGATTAACATACGATGTTTTTTACGCTTTTTCTGTGGCTTCTCGTCTTTCAGCTTCATTTCTTCCATAAACAATTTCTTTTTGCGCGTATATGTATGTGAAAATTCATGTTGTTCTTCGAGTTTATCAAAATCATCTAAAGCAATTTTTTCAGCAAGTTCATATATTTCTTTGGAGTTCTTTGAATTCGTCATGTTGTATACCTCCTATCATATTTTGGACTCTTTTTCGAGCACGCTCAAACTGCTTTCGGACATTAGCCTCCGTTATCCCCATGACGCTTGAAATTTCTTGATACGTTAAGTTATAGAAGACTTTATACTTAAACACCTGTTTGTTAGATTCATTTAACTCTTTTAACAATGCATCAATTTGAACCTCGGACATTACACGTTTTTCCCACTCTTCAATATTTTCATCTACTGCTTCTGCTGATTCTCTTTCATATTCTTCTAAAAATGTTTCATGTCGTCTATTTTTCCGGTAGCTATCAATCGCCTTATTTTTCGCAACCCTCAAAATGTATCGTTTAAGCTCTTCAGTACTCAAGCTATGGAGCTTTTCCAAGTTCTTATAAAGAGTAATAAACGTCTCTTGAACTGCATCTTCTGCCTGCTGAATATTATTTAAAATAGAATAAGCTACATAATAAATCTTTTGTTCATACAACTCATATAGCTCTTCCATCTTTTCATAATCGTTGTTTGTAACTTTCATATAATTCCTCCTCTCACTCTATATAACGAATGAGCACCATACTTTGTGACACTGCAAAATCTTTTTATAGATAAAATTTAATAATAGAATAAACAAAAGCCCAATTTCTCTATTTTAACTGAGAAATTGGGCTTTTGTTTATTAGAATTTTCCTGAAAACTTCTTTAAAACATCCCTCTTACACTTTTTCATTAAGCAGTATTTGCTCTATCGCCCCTTTTAATAAGCGCTTAGTCTCTTCAAAATTATGATTCTGCTTTTCTCCCGATTGTACCGTATAAAATTCAGCAAACGAGCGCTCTTTATATCTTGGTACGACATGCATATGGTAATGTGTTAACTCGTTAAATACTCCACCATTTTGACAAACTGTAACTCCATCTGGTTTATATAATGCCTTAATCGCTTTTGCAATAAGCTTAGAAGCATCCATAATGGATTTTGCTACAACATCATCTAATTCATCTACTTCTACAACATGCTGTTTTGGCACAATTAAAGTATGGCCTGGATAGAAAGGTTCATGATCTAAAAAACATGTTACATACTCATCTTCGTATACTCTATATATTTTTTCCTCCTCGTTTGCTAATTTACATCCTAAACAATCCATTACACTTTCTCCTCTCTCTAAAACAGAAAAACGTGAGAGCCGTATTCTCACGTTTTTCTGTTTCACTTTATTAGCTCAATCGTTTCCGTAACTTTTATACTATCTTTTACCGATTGAACAATCGTGCAATTTTTCACTGCAAGTTGCAGTGCCTTGTCCAACTTCTCTTCTGTAATGTTTTGTGCTTTAATTTTATAATGCAAATGAACACTTTCAACTGGTTTTGATAATGCTTCACTTCTACCAATTTCCGTTTCAATTGTAAACGTATCGTATGGAATACGTTTCTTTTCTAAAATTGTTCGAAAGACAATTGCACTACATCCTGCGATTGAAGAAATAAGTAATTGTAACGGTGAATACCCGTTTTCTTTTCCAATCGCTAATTGACCATACGATAAATCTGCCTCAATATCATCTTGTTTGATGGTTAGTTTCATTTGTTGTCTCCACCTTCATCGGTTTCTGCCGTTTCTTATTTATATAATAATATATGTAGCAGAAAATGATAAATGGAATACCACAATATAACGCCATTCTTTGTTCTGGAATAAACGCTAAACTAATAACAACGATACTATTTGTAATTAAAGCTAAAATAGGAACAATTGGATATAACGGTGTTTTATATTTTAAGTCCTCTAACTTTCCTCCGCCTTTTATATACTGACTTCTAAAGCGCAGTTGCGACAGGGCAATAATGATCCAACTTGAAACAGCTGATAAACCAGCTATAGATAATAAGTACATGTATACTGTATCTTCTGCAAGGAAACTTGTTAATAAAGATAAAGCAGCTACAGCAATTGTTACGACTAGCGCTGTAATTGGAATACCACGCTTATTTACTTTCTGGAAAGACTTTGGTGCCATTCCTTCATTTGCAAGTGACCATAGTATACGAGTTGCCGCATATAATCCTGAATTCGCTACAGATAGTAACGCTGTAATAATAACAAAGTTCATAATATCAGCTGCATATGGAATACCAATTTTATCAAACACAACTACGAACGGACTTTCAATTACGCCAGCTTCTTTCCAAGAAATTAATCCTACTAAAATCGTCATTGTTAAAATGAAGAATAACATAATGCGCCATACTGTATTACGGATTGCACGTGGAATTGTTTTTTCTGGATTTTCACTTTCTCCCGCTGCAATCCCGATTAACTCTGTTCCTTGGAACGAGAAGTTAACTGTAATCATTGTAAGTAATACGGCAGCTAGTCCATTCGGGAATAACCCGCCTTCGCTTACAAAGTTAGAGAAAAGAGGTGCTGCTTCTTTTCCGTCATATGATATAAATCCTAATAATGCACTACCACCAAGAACAACAAAGGCAAGAATGGTAACTACTTTAATACTAGAGAACCAAAATTCTAATTCAGCATAACTTTTCGCCGAAATTGCGTTTGAAGCATATAAAATAACACCGAATACAAGACACCATACCCAAACATCAACATTCGGAAACCATCTTTTCATCATTAAACCGATTGACGTTAATTCTAATCCTACTGTTACTGCCCAGCCAAGCCAATATAGCCAGCCGATCATAAAGCCCGTTCCTGGTCCAATAAACTTCGTCGCATACTTTTGGAAAGAACCTGAAACTGGCATCGCTACCGTTAATTCTCCAAGACAAAGCATTGTTAAATACATAATAAATCCGCCTACTAAATATGAAAGGATGGCTCCCCCTGGTCCAGCCTGATTAATGGTGTAACCTGAACCTAAGAAAAAACCAGTTCCGATTACACCACCTAGTGCGATCATAAATAAATGTCTACTCTTCATCGTACGATGTAATTTCTCATTCGTTGGTTGCTGCATCTAAATCCTCCCCCTACCAATACCCCTATATCTTGTTAAAATTTTCTGATAATAAAAATATACACGAAAGCGATTACATTTTCTATATAAAATTAAAACTTTTCTGATAAAATAATATAAAAAATTGAATTATTGCAAGATTTAGATTCTATTTAGAGGAAAATAAGGAGAAACAAGGAAAAACCCTTACATATATTGTAAGGGTTAACGAAGTTCTAACCTTCTCGATAAAATTGATAAACTATAGTTTACAATAAAGTACATACAAGCTACTACTATAAACGTTGGAATCATATAATTTACATTTTGTCCGCTAATAATTTGAGCATTATGCATAAGCTCTGGGAGTGATATAACGACTGCTAGCGCTGTATCTTTCAGCAATGAAATAAACTGACTGACAAGTGGCGGGACCATTCTTCTTAATGCTTGTGGTAAAATAATGTGCCAAAGCGCTTGCACATACGTTAATCCTGAAGATCTTGCAGCCTCAATCTGTCCTTTTTCAATAGATAATAGGCCACTTCGAACAATTTCAGATATCATTGCAGCTTCAAATATTGTTAAAGCGACAATTACGGCTGTTATAATTTCTAATTTCAAGCCTGCTTCTGGAAGTGCAAAATATGTGAAAAATATAATTAAAAGTAGTGGTAAGTTTCGAATTACTTCAACGATAACTCCTAATATTTGTGAGAAGACGGGTATTTTTGTGTACCGTACAATCCCTATTACACTACCGATAATAAAGCTAAGTACAATTGCTACGAGCGCTACCTCTAACGTTATAAGTAATCCTTTTAATAAAAACAGAATATGATCACCTGTTATTGCTCCCTTAAAATCCATTTACACCGCCTCCTTTGCTAAGCGTTTTTCTAAATAACGCACTAGCATACTGAGCGGAATTGTTAATATTAAATAAAACATCCCGACAAATATATACACATCGAACGTAACAAACGTCTTCGTTGAAATTAAATCTCCTTGATACATTAAATCAGCACCAGCAATAATTCCGAGTATAGAAGAGTTTTTTACTAAATTGAGAAATTGATTTCCTAAAGGAGGGATTACGATTTTCATCGCCTGGGGTAAAACGACATGGTACATTGCTTGCGTATACGTCAATCCTGAGGAACGTGCTGCCTCCATTTGGCCTTTCGCGACTGATAAAATACCAGCTCGAATGACTTCCGCAATAAACGCTGCAGTATATACGGTAAGCGTAACTGTTCCTGCTACAAAACCATTTAAAGTAATTCCTACTACAGGTAAAGCGAAATAAAATATAAATGCAATTAATACGAGCGGAATATTTCTTACAAATTCTACAATAGCAGCTCCCAACCAATTTAAAATACGAATCGGTGCAATACGCATTACCGCCAATACTACCCCTAAAATAAAACTGCCTATTAATGCGATTACACTAGACAACACTGTATATTTAAAACCCTCTAAATACATATCAATGTTATTCGTTAATATAGAAAAATCAGGCACATATTCTCCCCTCTTTCTTTACAAGAAGAGGATGAGTACTCTCATCCTCTCACTTTTACTATTTATCACTTTACTTCTCTGGTTTCTGCCCAATCCATTTCTCATATAATTTGTCATACTCTCCGCTTGCTTTCATGTCTTTAATTAAATTATTAATCTCTTTCGTTA
Source organism: Bacillus sp. FSL W8-0519 (assembly GCF_038005585.1). Taxonomy (NCBI): domain Bacteria; kingdom Bacillati; phylum Bacillota; class Bacilli; order Caryophanales; family Bacillaceae; genus Bacillus; species Bacillus sp. FSL W8-0519. Next base: position 702,545 of record NZ_JBBOTL010000001.1, on the reverse strand, counting down.
AATCATCTGCACCTTTTTGCACTGCAATTCCGTACGGCTCATCCGTGAAAATTTTCCCGACAACTTCATAATTCGAATCTTGTTTTGCCATACCGTAAAGAATTGCATTATCTGTCGTTAACACATCACCTTTTCCTGCTTTTAACGCTGTAAATGCCTCACTGTAATTTTCAAATTCTAATACAGTCGCTTCCGGTGATTTTTGGCGAATGTTATTTGTCGATGTTGAACCTTTTACTGCTAACACTTTTACGCCCTTTTTCACATCATCAATACTTTTAATATCGCTTCCTTTTTTTACGAGTAACGATTGCCCTGCTTTAAAGTATACATCTGAAAAATCGACCTCTTTTTTACGTTCTTCTGTAATTGTCATCGTTGCGATAATTGCATCAATGTCACCATTTTTCAGGAGTGGAATACGCGTTTTAGACGTTACCTCTTTTAATTCTAATTTCTTTTCATCTCCAAGAATTTTTTTCGCAAGCGCCTTTGCAACATCAACATCAAATCCTTCTACCTGCCCTGTTGAAGGGTTTTTCAATCCAAATAAGTTCGTATCATTCTTCACCCCAACTACTAATTTCCCGCGCTTCTTAATTTGCTCAACAGCCCCGCCTTGCTTCGTATTCGTTTCTTTTGCCTCATCTTTTTTACTTCCGCACCCAGCAACGACAAGTACGAATAGACATGAAAATACGATTAACGTAAACAACTTTTTCATTTTAAGCATAAAACTCCTCCTTTAATGGTTTAACACTCGGCTTAAAAATAGACGCGCTCTTTCTTGTTCAGGACTCGCAAAAAATTGCGCCGGTGTTGTATCCTCAATAATCTTGCCATCATCCATAAATAAAATCCGATCGGCTACCTCCCGTGCAAATCCCATTTCATGCGTGACAACGACCATCGTCATCCCTTCTTTAGCTAGCTTTTTCATAACATCAAGTACTTCCCCGATCATCTCTGGATCAAGAGCAGACGTAGGCTCATCGAATAGCATAATTTCCGGCTGCATCGCAAGTCCTCTAGCAATTGCCACCCTTTGCTGTTGTCCACCAGATAATTGATGTGGATATACACTGGCCTTCTCCGGAATTCCTACTTTCTCTAAATAAAACATCGCCGTTTTCTCTGCTTCCTCTTTTGAAATTTTATTTACTTTAATAGGTGCTAGTGTAATATTTTGAAGAACCGTTTTATGTGGATATAAATAAAAATGTTGAAAGACCATTCCGATATTTCGGCGTAATTCATTCATATCTGTTTTCGCATTGTGTACCTCCGTATTTTGTACAATTAACTCTCCCTCTGTAATTGACTCTAACTGGTTTATACACCGAAGCAACGTGCTTTTTCCTGATCCTGAAGGCCCAACAACTACTACCACTTCACCTTTTTTCACTTGTACATTAATATCTTTTAAAACTTGAAAGTTACCATAATATTTATTTACATTACGAAACTCTATCAACATACTCCCCCCTTCCCCTAACAAAGCATGTACATTCTTTTTATATTCAAAAATAAGCAAAAAAATAACTTTGATCCTCATTTCACCCATAAAAAAAGCAAAGGGGTTTCCCCTTTGCTTTTTCATCTCTATTCCATTACGATACTTCTTCTTTCTTATCTTTTCCGTATTCATGTTCCCAGAAATCAGCATTTTTAATTCCCAATGTCCCTGGATCGAATACTGGATCTTTTCCTTCTTTCTTCTGCTTTTCATAATCCTTTAATGCAACTAATGCAGGTTTTTGTAACAATAAAATCGCAATGATATTTACCCATGCCATAATCCCTACACCGATATCACCTAAAGCCCAAGCCGTTGCTGCTGTTTTGATACAACCGTAGAATACAGCTCCTAAAAAGACAAACTTTAGTACCATAGACATCCAAGGACGGTCTTTATCACGATTTAAGTACGCGATATTCGTTTCTGCAATGTAGTAATACGCCATAATTGTTGTAAATGCAAAGAATAGTAACGAGATTGCAACGAAACCGTTTCCAAATCCAGGGAAAACAGATTCTACTGCTGCCTGTGTATATCCCGGTCCTGGCTGTGCACCATTTAATTTATTTACGATAAAGTTTTTTCCGCTTGCATCAAATACGTTATACATGCCTGTAATAATCATCATAAATGCTGTTGCTGAACAAACAAATAATGTATCAATGTAAACGGAAAACGCTTGCACTAAGCCTTGCTTAGCTGGATGTGATACTTCAGCTGCTGCCGCTGCATGTGGCCCAGTTCCTTGCCCTGCTTCATTAGAATAAATACCACGTTTTACTCCCCAAGAAATTGCTAAACCGATAATACCACCAAATGCTGCTTCTAATGCAAACGCACTTCTTATAATTAACATAAATGCTTCTGGCAGTTTTTCAATATTCATAGCGACAATAACACAAGCTACTAAAATATATCCAACAGCCATAAACGGTACGACAACTTGCGCTACGTTAACAATTCGTTTTACTCCACCGAAGATGATAAGAGCCAATACAACAACTAATAAAGCCCCTGATAGAGTAGTATTAATTCCAAAAGCTGTCTCTAAACTTACAGCAATACTATTTGCTTGCACGCCTGGTAATAAAAGCCCAGTTGCAAGGATTGTCGCTGCAACGAATACTAATGCATACCATTTAACCCCTAAACCTTTTTCAATGTAATAAGCAGGTCCACCGCGAAACTGTCCTTGATGCTTTGTCTTATAGATTTGCGCGAGTGTTGATTCTACATAAGCTGATCCTGCTCCTAAAAAGGCTACTGCCCACATCCAAAATACAGCCCCTGGTCCACCGAAGGCAACCGCTGTAGCTACCCCAGCGATATTCCCTGTCCCAACGCGCCCTGATAACGAAAGTGCTAACGCTTGGAATGAAGAAACACCAGCCTCTGATTTTTCTCCTTTAAATGTCAGCTTCACCATTTCTCCTACGTGCCTTACTTGTAAAAACCTCGTTCGAATAGAAAAATATAAACCTGCTCCTAAACATAAATAAACAAGTGCTGGACTCCAAACAATATTATTTAACCAATTTACGAAAGCTTCCAATATTCCCCCTCCTTTTTATCAAGAATATTCAGAATATATAAAAATTATAAGTGTATACCGAATCTATGACAATATTATTTTAATAAAACAAACATATTTTTGTATAAAAAAACAAAGTATATATTTGTTTTATATACTTTGTTTTGAACAGAATGTATTATATATTCACAATTGCTTCTTTTTTTATAATTCTTTCGTATAGCTCTTCTGATAACTTTCGGAAATTATCTGGCATATCTTTCCCTTTAAATTTCTTTTGGAGCGTGCCGTATAGACCTATGTCACGCAAACGTAAAAATAGTGGTAATGATTCATACCAGCTATCCGCCAGTCTGTGCTCATACTCATAGCCTTTCCGTAACACTTGTAACTGTTTACGAGCAAAGTCTGTCTTCTCTTCCGCTGTCCACGTTGTAAATAGAACAGAGTAATAAAGAACCATTGCTAAATCGTGTATAAAGTAATTATAAGCCGCATCATCAAAATCAAAGATTGTTAGCTCTTTTCCATCATAATGAAAATTACCTGGATGAATATCACCATGCATAAGGCCGAATGTTTCTCTTTCAATTGGAAGAGCCTTTATCTCATCCATTAATACAGTAGCAATCTTTTTCACTTGATCATCTTCTAATTCATTAACAATCCCACTCTCATCTTCTTCCCACGTATCACGATGATCCGTTTTAGGATAGTTCATTGTTAGACGATGCAGTTGTCCAATCGCTTTTCCCCATGCTTCAAAGTAAGCGTCTCCCCAATAAGGCGATTCCGCTCCTTTTACTTGCTCACCTTTTGCATATGTAAATAAAGAAGCGAAAAAGAAAGTTTCATCCTCTGCTCTGATGTCTTCTACAAGATTTTGAGATGCTGAATAAAGGGGGCCTGCTACCTTTGCCCCATTCTCCGCAACATATCGTAAAAAATCTAGTTCAGCCTCGACTTCTTTTTTAGAGCGATGCGACGAATGCGTTAAACGTAATACATAGTCTTCATCATTATCACCCTTCGCCTTAAAAATATAATTCTCAAAATCTCCAAGCGGCTTGTCTTCCACTGTTACATGAAACAAACTCGCTGCTCTTTTTAAAATCTCTTTCGTAAAAACACGTTCTACAGCTATTTCCATATGTATCCCTCCTATATATCTTCTTAATTCGACATAAATGTTAAAAGTACTGCTATGAAATTGAATAATGCGTGGGCAATCATAGCTGATAAAATAGAATTTGTTTTCTCATATAACCAAGCAAATACTACTCCACTTAAAAAATTCACTGGTAATGTGTTATATGTGGGAATATGAACAACAGTAAATATTATAGAACTTACAAGCACTCCACCCCATATACCATATTTATCACGAAAAAATGTATAAAAAACACCTCGATATAAAATCTCTTCATAAATTGGTGATATAACTGCTGCTCCAATTACCGCGATACAGAACGAATATATTGATTTATCATTTTGGACCGTCTCCGTTTTACTATTTTCAAAAGAAATACCCATTTTCTCCATTATCATTAATACAGCAATACTAACTACAATTAAGGTAATCAATGCTATAACTGTCCATAAAAAATCTTTCCATGAAAGTTTTCGAATTCCAATATCTTTCCAAGACAGTTGATATCTTTTTATACAAAAAAGATAAACTACAGTAGTAAATATCACCGCCATTATAAATCCCATTAATACTCCAGCATATAATGAGTTCCCTATTATCTTTAAAGCATATTCATATAAAAGAGATTCAACTGTTACTGGGACAATAAGAAATACGAAAACTAATAAATATAAAATTTCTTTCCATCCCCACATATACCTCAAAGTCACCTATATCATCCCCTATATCCTATTTTCTATAGTATAAAAGATGACGTAACGTAACTTTCAAGCTACTTTTTTAAAAATAGTCCAAGCATAAATTTCTCGCAAAAAGAACAACAAAAGAGTAAAAACCAAAAGCATATGTTTCCATCACTTCCATATATCCTCTATTCAATTCACCATACATATTAGAAGTACTGCTATGAATACTATAAAAAATCTAAAAACAAAAAAAGGTTGATTCACTAAATCAACCTTTACATTATTAAAAGTTTTATTTATCAATTGATTCTCGTATATAACATTTATTTTTATTTCTCTTCACCTTTTGTCTGCATTGAATTGAAAGTCCAATTTAATTTTAATGAATCTCCTTGAAATACATTTTGCTCTGCATTATTATCTACAAATGTGAACATTACATAGAAAGTATCATCATCACCAGAAGCAAGTCCATTTCCTTCTCGGTCTACAACACCTTTTTGTACAAGATCAGGAATACTTCCATTTTGCGTAGATACCTTTAAATCAGATAATGTAGTAGACCAAATTGGAACCTCATTTTTATCCAAATTCCACAAGAAATCAACACGGATATGATCACCAAAATCAGCATTTCCATTATCTCCTTTAGCATCGATTACACTGTAATCTGTCAGGAGTTTCACATCTCCTATTGCTAAAGTTCCTTTGTTTACTAATTGAAAACCACGCTCCATTTCATCACCTGGTTTAATATTATCGACATTAATAACAACTTCAGGATTCACACTCAAATCTAAAGTCCCCGCTGCAAAAGTGTTTTGTGACACTTCCTTATCACTAAAATACGCATATGTTCCCCCGCCAATTAAAGATAAGCCAAGTGCTGCAGTTACAACACCCATACCAAGTTTTTTCTTAATGCTCATTTCACAAGTCCCCCTATTTTTAAAGTTCAAACTACAAACCTTATTTCCATCCCACAAAATAATTTAAGCAACTACCTTGTCCCACAGCGAAAGTGAACCAACTTTAAACTAGTTACTTCATGTATCAAAACGACTATTACTTTTAAAATAACCGGTAATGTTACCGTAAATTATTACCGGTTATTTGTTAGCCAATCTCATTTCATTTACTATTCATTGTCTGATTGCATTATTTACTCTAGAGTTTTGCCCACTTATTTTTTTGGTTCTAAGCCAATAGAGCGTAAGATTTTATCTAATGTCACCGGACCTACATTTTCTTTCGGTTTCTGATTTTCTTTAGCATCTGAACTCTTTTTCAAGAAGTTTTTCTCAATAAAACGAATATCTGTTTCATCTACAACACCATCTTGATTTATATCTCCATCTTTTACAGATACTTTTCCTTTTCCATACGATAAAGCTGCTATTCTAGCATCTTGAATGTCTACCATTTTATCTCCATTTACATCACCTGCAAGGTTATCATCCATGTCAGCTCTAAAGTTTTGTCCCACTAATTCACCATCTTGCACCTTCCCTATTTTTGCTGTTAATTTACTATTTAAATGACCTGGCATTTCTACGAAAATATCATATTCTTTATCACTTACTGGGACACTATGAATTTCAAATTGCCCGTTATCACCAATCGTTCCTGTATATTTCTTTCCATCCTTGCCAACTGCGTACACTTTTGCTCCTAGTTTTGTATAGTCTTTCTTACCTAAATACCCCTCTTCATTCAAGAAAGCTTCCGGGCCAATATATCCTGTAATCGTTGAATGTTTCGAAACAATAGCAAAAGATTTATCTTTAAACGCAGGAATCTCAATGCCTTCTGATGCACCAGCTTTTGTATAAGAGAACTTCTCTACTCCAAATGCAGTTAAATCATTAAAGTATTCATCGTTCGTCATCTCGAATGTAACATCTAAAAATGGTGTATCTCCATCTAATCCTTTAAATTCTTTTCCTTCTAATGATGCCCCAACTTTCACCTTGTTTTCCCAAGCTCCTTCTTCACTTATCTTCGGATCTTCTAATTTAAGGTTCAGTCCATGTTGTTTTACATATTCCGTAAGTGCTGGATTTGGTTTCACATCTGTAAATTTAAAGAGCTGCTTGTAATAAGGAATTTCAAATGTACCTGACATAAGCTGTTTTACATTATTAAGATTCAAAGTTAACGTAATTTTCTCTCCTAATTTGATTTTATCTTTGTCATAACTTGGAACAGCGTATTCTGTCCCTTCCTTTACAAAGACGTAATCTTTATATCCAGTTGCCATATTCCCTGCAGTTGCAAGATCATATCCAAATAATTTTAAATTTAACGGCTCATTTATTTCCTCTGGAAGTACTCCAAATTTAAAATCACCATTTGCTTGAATTGTATTCAGCCAACCTGATGGAAAGGCTGAGTTTTGATAATATACAATTTGGTTCGCTTTTTGACTATACTGCAAGCCTTTTGCTTTTAATGCATCTACTGTAGAATCATAAATATTACCATGCACCCATAATGCACGTTGGCCGTCTTCTTCTTTAAACATAGAATCATTTACTTCATGTATACCAGGTTGTACATCCTTAAATTTCATTTCCGGTATAACATTATCAATGATAATGCTATCGCCTTTTGTATACGATTTTCCTTCTTTATCATATCCAACGAAGTTCAATTCGTAATCTCCATCAGGCAACATAACAGGTTTATCCCCAATTGGATGAGCTGGGTCTCCTGTGAATGGAAGTACATACCCTCCCATACCAGAAAACATCATATATTCAATATTCGGTGTTAGACTACTTGCATTAAGTGTACCAACGACTCCTAATGCCTTTCCTGTCTTTCGGTCCTTCACAACTGCATCAATAGTTTCAAGAGGACTATTTAGTTTAAATGTCAAAGGCGAACTTGGTCTCTCCATAAACGGATGGAATTTAGATGCATCTGTTGCCATTGCATCTCTCAGTAAATCTACAGACGCAATCCCTTTTTCTGTGAATTTAACTGCAAATGGTACTTGATACACTTCTTTTTCATTGTTTTTATTTGAAATATGAATATAGCCCTCATATCTACCAAATTCAGCGTTTTCTGGAATGATAATTTCAGGGCTAATTTCCTCTGATGTACTAGGAGCTACTTTAATAGAATCTGGTACATTTAGCTTCACACCATTCTTCGCTGCATCTTGCACACCTACACTTGTAGATGAAAACTCTACTTCTAATTTAAACTCTTTTCCATCAGTTTTACTGCTGTTCTTAATTAAGACTTTTCGACTATCTTTAATAGGCCCATTTTCAATTTGATTTTTATACCCAAACGCAATAGAACCTGTTTTTTCTTCAATTTCTACTTCTTCATCATCTACAACGTTTGATGTTTTATCGATAACCTCGATAGATGTATCTGCATGAACTGCACGATATGCATCAATTCGTCCAGAACCCACCTCAAATACAGAACGCTCTTCTTTTAGGTCAACTGCGGTATTCATAAGTGCTTCTTTTACTTCAAATGGACTATAGTTTGGATGTTCTTGTAAAATAAGTGCCGCTACCCCTGCAGTATGAGGAGTTGCCATAGATGTACCTGACATACGTCCATACGCTACCGGATAATTTTCTCCATCTTTTGGATCATTAATATATTCAGGAACAGTTGAGAAAATAGACACACCTGGTGCTACAATATCTGGCTTAATATCATCTGTTTTAGTTGCAGGACCACGGGAGCTGAAATCAGCCAAATGATCTCCCTCTGTTTTTATATTACTAAGTTCTCCAAATGCTAACGACACATCTCCTTGTACAGCTTTTGCTTGCAATTTCTCACCATCTACTTTTGTTAAGCGGAACGATGGAATAGATGAAGTACTTTCCCCAAGATAACTTGTAATTTCCCCATCTACATTGTTGTATACAATTACCGCCTTTGCGCCTGCTTCCTTAGCATTTTTAATTTTTTCATCAAATGTAATCTCACCACGTTGGATAAGAGCTAACTTCCCTTTTACATCTTTCCCTGTAAAATCATCTAATTTCCCAAGTCCTGCATATACAACCGATAAGGATTGTCCTTTCAAATCTTCAATCTTATCAGTAAAGCTTTTTCCAAGTAGCATCATCTTATCTACATGTACATCACCTGCATCGGCGGAAAACGTTGGAATATTCATTGCAGCGTCACTGGCTCCAACTGTAATTGGAAGTGCTGCTGCACTAGGTGATCCTATCGTACCTTCTTCCGGACCACTATTACCAGCTGCTACTACTGTAACAACACCTGCTAACATCGCATTGTTCACTGCAACAGAAGTAGGATATAAAGGATCATTAATAGACGCTCCTAGTGATAAATTGATAACATCCATATCGTCTTTCACTGCTTTATCAATCGCAGCAAGAATACCGCTTGTTTGTCCACTTCCATACGGACCTAGTACGCGATATGAATATAAATCTACATCTGGAGCAACGCCCTTCACTGCATAATCCACACTATTCTGTTTGTCTGCAGCAATTGTCCCGGCTACATGCGTACCATGGGATGTATAATATGCACTTCCCTCATAAATTTCAGGATATCCTCCAGAATTTTGCCAATCCTTATACGTTGTCTCCATTGGATCAGCATCATTATTCACAAAGTCCCATCCTTTTATTGAGTTCGGATCTACTTTACTTGGATCTTCACCTTGTTTTGCACGATATCCTTTATATGCATCTTTCAAATCCGGGTGGTTGTAATCAATACCTGTGTCCAGTACACCTACCTTAATTCCTTTACCTGTTATTTTTTCATCATGCAGCTTGTCCACACCAATTTGCGGTACACTATCTACCATTTTTGGTTCAACAGCAGTCTTAGCTGTTTCTTTCGGCAAATCAATTTTAACCTCATGATCTTCCCATACGCGCTTAACGATACCGGTACGAACTAAGTCTTCGATCATATTTGCTGGTAAAGAAATCGCTACACCATTAAAAGCATTCTTATACTCTCTTGTTATTTTTGCAGATTTTACATTTGTCCCTTTCTCTTTATTCTTTTGAAGCTGTTCAAGCTCTGCTTTAAATCCTTTATGTGATGCCTCTACCTTTTGTTCCGCATTTGAAAGAGCTATCTTTTTCCCTTTAGCCGCTTGTTTTAATACCTCAATTTTGCTAGGCGCTTGCTTAAATTCTATAATCACATTTACATTATTAGGACTTGCTGTATTGATACCTGGCGAAATAACAAAACCTGGTTTTGTATCTAACGTTTTTAAGGCATTACGTTGTTCCTTTGTAAGGCCTTTTAAGATAGCATCTGCATCATCAATTCCAGTTAAAGTAGATGTATTTACCTCTTCCGCTAATACGTTATATGGAATCCCTTGAGACAATAACATTCCAACTGTTAACGTTCCAATAAGAACCTTTCCAAATTTCCCTCGTTTCATATTGCATCTCCCCATTATTCATATTATTTTTGAAACAAATTGATTCTTACATTCCCATGTAGCATCGGAAACTCTATCAATCTTAATCTTTTGTATCATGAAAGATTCCAACACTACTACCATCCCCATACCTCATATAGCTAACCACTCACTTTACTCTTTTTATAAGAGCCCCCCATCATTTGTTTCCAACAAAAGATTTTCATGAAATGAATTATTAACAATATTAAAATGTAATTCTATTTTTATTATTTCACATTTTGATTATTCTGAAAATTAAACAAAAGGAGTATCTTTTCTCTAATTATTCTATGCCTACATAGTACAAAAGAACTATCTTGTCATTTATTCTTTGTGATACAGAATAAATCGACACGATAGTTCTTTGATAAATTTCTTATTTAATCTAGCGGAACCAATTGATTTCGAACTGCATAAATCACTGCTTGCGATCGACTTTTCACATTTAGTTTTTTAAAAATTTTATTGATGTGTATTTTAACTGTTTTATCACTAATATATAAAACTTCAGCAATTTCTTTATTACTAAGTCCTTTTACTAGTTCAAAGAGAATTTCCTTTTCACGTTCCGTCAGTTCATTTTCATTTGATTCTACTTTCATTTTTTGCTGATGATATGTAATTAATTTTTTAGTCATACGCGGATGAATAACTGAATCACCTCGATATAACATTCGAATTGCTGCTACTACCTGCTCTGATGAGGAATCCTTCAATAAATAACCATCAGCACCGGCCTGAAGTGCATCCATTAAATACTCATCATGTTCATACATTGTAAACACAAGTACTCGGCAACTCGGATAAATTTTTTTCACTAACTCTGTAGCTTCAATCCCATTTTTCCCTGGCAGGTTAATATCCATCAAAATACAATCTGGTCCGCATTCTTCTACTTTTCCCAATACTTCATCCCCAGAGCTAGCTTCTCCAACCACTTTCATATCAGATTCATCTTCTAGTATGCTCCGAATTGCATCCCGTAAAAAAGCATGATCATCTACTACTAATATTTTAATCATTTTACGCACCCCTTGTTTGTGAATCTGGAATTAACAGTGTAATTTCTGTCCCCTTTCCTATAGAACTATCAATCTGTAAAGTAGCCCCTAATTGGTCAGCTTGTTCATTCATATGTAATATACCATAATGTGGCTCATTCTTTGTTTTAACCATAGACTCAAATAGTGAAAAGCCAACTCCATTATCCTTAACCCTTAAAAGAACGTGTTCACTTTGATAACTGAGTAAAACATCAGCCTTTTTTGCTTGTGCATGTTTTACAATGTTTTGCAAACTCTCTTGTAATGTATCAAATATAACTCTTTCTTTTGAAAAACTAAGCGCACGTGCATGGCCTCTTTCATGATAGGTAATGTCTAATTCATATTCTCGTTTTAAAGATTTTATTTTACTTGCTATTGCCTGCTTAAGACCTAATTGTTGTGTCGGATATGGTTTTAAAGCATAAATAGAATAGCGAACTTCTCCTAGACTTCCTCTTAAATCTTTTATGCTTTTCTCAACTACTTGCTGCATATCTTTTGGTTTATCATGGTATTTTTTCCGTGCGGATTCTAGTTGGAATATTACCCCCGCTAATGTTTGCGCAATACCATCGTGAATTTCACGGGCAATTCTATTTCTTTCTTCTAAAATCATTCTTTTTTTCTGTTCAGAAATCAATATCCTTGTTTTAACAACGTTAGCTAATTGGTTAGAAAATGTAGCTAACGACTGTACATCTTCCGGAAAGAAACCCGCATTTCTACTTTTCCCTGCAACAAACATTCCGACTAATTCATCATTTACTATAAGAGGAAAATATACAAGTGAGCGTATAACACTATCAAATATTTCATCTCCAGGAGCCGTACCAATTTTCCAATCATTAAATACAAGATTTTTAGAAAGTTCCTCAAACGCCCTTGATATTTCTGAATCATCAGAAATATAAGAGCGCACTTTCCCATCTTTTAATAGAATACTCCAGTTCCCATCATCTTTTGTCCATATTACATATGCTTGTATGCCAAAAAAACCTTTAAGTGCTTGTTTAATATGTTTCAAGTTTCCTCCAGTTAATCCTCGACTAATTTCGGTCGTAATAAGAAATAACTCATATAATCGTTCCTTCTCCATCCTTATCCGTACAGAAAAAGAACTAATAACTGAAGCTGCTACAAGTGGAAAAAAGAAAAACAGTACTGTAATCTCGTTTATTTCCACACTATATATACTAATTAATACATGCATCAGGGCCGCATAAGAGAAACCAAAAGTTTCGCAAAGAAATACCGTTACAGTTTTTTTATACCACTGATATATTGAATATGGCTGTGGAAGAAGTATCATCAACAAATCGTAAAAACGATTGTTGAAAAAACAAAAAAACACGCAAAATAATAACAAAGATATTAAATTTTCATATAGAACTGGCATAACTATCTTATTAAGTAATAAGGACATACATTTGTTTGAAAACCATTCGGCCAAAATCAAACTAAGTGCATGCTGAGTACTATTAAATAACATTCTTTGTATCGGTGAACGACGATGCAGGTGAATAATTAGCGTTACGAATACAATAGCAGTAATAGTTATATGGATTCCAAACTGCCAACTCATAGCGTAAATGATCGGAAAAGTAAGCGAGCTAGTTCCTCTCCAAAATCTTACAGGAAAATACTCTGCAATCCCCATAAATAGTAACAACATTATTAGTATTGTTGGATGAGAAGGGATTTTAATTTCAAGTAAAGATATAGTTATAGTAACCAAACCAAGAAAAGAAATAAAATAAAGATAAGAACTAGCAATCTTTTCTCTCATAAAGATAGAATTTACATCCTTCAAAACAACCCCTTCTTTCTTTATAAAAACTTCATTTTCCCTATTATCCAATAAAAAACCGGCACTGGCAAAATGGAAGAACATCCACTAGCCAATCACCGGCTGTGTACTGTACCTAAAAAGGCAAGACACAATACTAGTATTATAAATCGTTTTTCTTAAATTTCCTATTCATCAAATGATGTAATTATGCATCCCGCTAGATTTACTCTCCTATAGTACAAAAGATATATATTAATATCGCAAATATATACGTTCTTTCCATTTCCCTACTTTTCTAAAAAATCCAAGCATAATTTTCTCACAAAAAACAAAAATTAACAGAAATAATTTCAATGTAAAGGAGATGGAAATTATGACCGAACAGAAGCACTCACAACAAGATAATAACAAAAAGCATATGTTTCCATCACTTCCGGAAAACATTAATTATATCGAAAATAAGCTCTGTCATTCAGACGATATAAAAAAATTAGATCTTCCTTTCCAAAACGGCAAAGGAACAATCTTATATATCGAATCTTTAGCAGATTTAAATTTAATTCACCAATTAGCTCTTGAGCCTTTATTAACTCGGTCGGATTTGTCTTTAGATAAAGCATTTGCCACATTAAGTATGAAGAAAGAAACAAATTTAAATTACGGTGTGCAACTTTTATTACAAGGCAAATCATTATATTTTCATGAACAAGTCGACAGTTTTTGTATTTTCGAAACAGCTTTATCTTTAAAGAGAGATATAGCAGAGCCTGATAATGAAGGCATTGTACGTGGACCACATACTGGTTTTGTAGAAGATTTAGCAACCAATTTAGCTTCCATTCGTAAACTCATAAAAAGTCCAAATATCGTCGTTAAATATTTCACACTTGGTGAAGAAATGCATACGAAAGTGGCAATTGCTTATATGCAAAACATAGCGAATGACGATTTAGTTACAGAAGTAAAAAGAAGGTTAGAAACGATTAAGACAGATGCACTTATGCCTCCAGGATATATACAAGAATTTATAGAGGATACGTCTTTCTCACCATTTCCGCAGCAATTAAATACAGAGCGTCCAGATAGAGTCGCAGCAAATTTAATGGAAGGACGAGTTGCTATTTTATCTGATGGAGATCCAACAGCGCTCATCGTTCCTGTTACATTATTCGCTTTCTATCAATCACCAGATGATTATAATAACCGCTGGATTGTCGGTTCTTTCGTCCGAATGATTCGCTTAGTGAGTTTTTTGATTGCTTTTCTCTTACCAGCTATATATATCGCAACCGTAGCCTTTCATCCTGATGTATTGCCGCTCGAACTTGTATATACAATTAAAGCTTCATTAGAGAAAGTACCACTTCCTCCTATTTTTGAAGCTCTCTTAATGGAGCTAATTTTCGAGTTATTACGGGAAGCTGGTATTCGTTTGCCGAGCAGAGTTGGACAAACAATCGGTATTGTAGGCGGTTTAGTAATTGGTGATGCAATTGTAAAAGCCGGACTCGTTTCTTACACAATGATTATCGTTGTAGCTTTAACTGCAATCTCATCTTTTCTCGTTCCATCAAACGATATGAGTTCAGCAGTTCGGATTCTTCGATTTCCATTAATGCTCCTTGCTGCCCTATTCGGATATGTAGGAATATCGTTCGGTCTCATTATAACTTTCGTTCATTTATGTCAGCTTCATTCTTTTCATACACCATATCTTTCTCCTGTTGCACCAATGCGGATTAAAGATATGAAAGATTCTTTTGTCAGACTACCAATTTGGTCATTTTGGGAACGACCACATGATCCAAAACCGAAAAAAATGCAGCGCCAACATGTAACGAGAGAGGATGAGGACGGTGACAAACACGCAAAGTAAAATTTCGTTAGTTCAATTTACCTTTTTCGTTATTCAGTGCCAAATCGGAGTAGGCATACTTTCTCTACCGAATCGCCTTCACCCGATTGCTAAAGGCGGTGGGTGGATTTCCGCGCTCATCGCCGGGCTTGCGATTCAGCTTATTATTTTACTTATGTGGCTTTTCTTAAAACGATTTCCTGATGCAGATATGTATGAAAGTGTTTGTATGCTATTTGGTAATAAGTTTGGAAAACTATTAGGTTTTGCTTATGTTTTTTACTTTACTCTTATTGGTATGACGGTTATGTTAAACGCTTGTAATGTCATTAAAGTATGGATTTTGCAAGCAACTCCTTGGTACGCAATTCTCATACTATTTACAATAGCTTGTTGCTATGTAGCTTATAATACGTTTAAAGTGATCGTCCGATTTTATGTCATGGCTTCTATTCTCATTTTTCCAATGGCCCTTTTAATTGCACTGGGGCTTACACGGGCTGATTTTTCTTACATTTTTCCAATTACAGAAGCCGGATGGTGGAATATAATTCAAGCATCCAAGGAAACAATTACAGCCATGTATGGTTTTGAAATCATTCTTATCGCTTTTCCAAAAGTAAATGGCAGTTCTGTCGCAAAACTAAAGGCAATTTCTATCGCGAATGGATTTGTAACCCTTTTTTATACTTTTACTGTTTGGATTTGCTTTATCGTATTTAGTCCAAAACAAATTGAGCTTATTCCAGAACCAGTTGCTTACTTATTACGATCCTTGCATATCGGGATTATAGACCGAACTGATTTACTATTCATACCAATTTGGATGATAACAGTTGTAGCTTCTATCGCTAGTTATTACTGCGCTGCTTCTATAGGAATTGGACATATATTCAATCTTGGTAATCATAAAAAGGCTGTCCCAATCGTTGGTATTATTGCTTTTAGTATAGCCCTATTTATCGATACACCTGAAGAATTAAAAGTGATTGCAACTTTCACAGATAAGTTCACCTATATTTTCATCGTTGTCCTCCCTCTTTTATTTCTACTTTATTCAGTAATAAGAAATAAGAAAGGAGAACAGTATGTTCAAAAAAAGAGTTAAATTACTTTTTGTATTATGCACTAGTGCATTCCTTGCTGGCTGTTGGGATCAAGAACCATTAAGGGAAGCAAGGTTAGCTTATAGTATTGGATCTGATATTACAGAAGAGAATCAACTCCAGCAAACAATTGAGCTCGTAAAAAGTTCAAGCGGCGAACAATCTTCATTCGAGAATGAAATACATTCAGCAACCGGGCATAACATAAGAGATACAAGCGATGCACTGAAAAAAAATGTGACTGGAAATATTCGTTATTTTAAATATGGTGTTCAATTACTAGGAACCAAAATTTTAAAAAAAGGTATACTACCTTATTTAGATGTCAGCTTTCGGGACCCAACAAACCCAACTGCTTTAGTAAAACTTATTGCAGTAGATGGTGAAACATCCGAGATACTAGAAAAAAAGAAAGTAGGAAATTTACTAATTGGAGATTTTCTAAAGAAAAAAGTGAAAAGCTTAGAAGATATGAGTGTATTTCCAAAAGAAACTTTAGAAACAGCTGCTACAAAAATGTTAGATCCGGGTAAAGACTTTACCCTCCCTTCTATAAAAATAAAAGGAAAAGAAGTAATTACAAACGGATTAGCTTTATTTAACAATGATAAATTGACCGGGCATTTACCTTTAAAACAATCTGTTTTATTCGTATTATTAACTGGAAAAATGGGAACAAGTGCCCGTATAACCCAAAAACTTACTAGCGATGAATCCGAGAAGACATCTGACTATTTAACAATGGAAGTGAGCAATCGGAAATTAAAACGAGACTTAAAAATAACAACAGATAAAAAAGGAAATGTTTATGCTCACATTAAGCTTCAATTAAAAGTTATAGCCCTTGAAGCTCCGAGAGATAATCTTTACAAAATGGATGAAAGAAAAAAACTAAATAAGGAACTATCCAAACAGCTCACGAAAGAAGCGAAAAAAATAACGAAAAAGTTACAAAAGGCAAATTGTGATGCTTTCGGAATTGGTAGACATCTTATCGCTTATCATCCTGACCTATGGAAGAAAAAAAATTGGAATAAAGATTATGCAAAAGTAAAATTTAAGCCTGAGGTAGAAGTAAGCATTTTGTATAGTGGTGTCTTAAAATAAAAGGTTGTATGCCACGCAGGCATACAACCTTTTATTTCGTATATCGATATACAATTGATTCATATGGTCTTAAGTCAAGGTTTGTAATATCCTTGCTGGAATCTTTATAATTCGACAGTAATACTTCTTGTTGCATTCCATCTAATTGAACGTGCGCTGGTACAGAGTACGTTATTTCCTCTCCATAGAAGTTATTGATAACAAGTAGCACTTCACTTTCTGTAGTACGAGTATATGCCCAAATTTTAGGATCATTTTCATCCAAAATAGCATATTCTCCTTCTGTAATTACATCATACGTTTTTCTAAGTTCTATTAACTCTTTATAATGATAAAATACAGACTCTTTATCTTCTAATGCCTTCTCTACGTTTATTTCTTTAAAGTTTTCAGCCACTGAAATCCAAGGTGTACTTGTTGTAAAGCCACTGTTCATCTCTTCATTCCACTGCATTGGAGTACGGGAGTTGTCACGAGATTTTTGTTTTAAAATCCCGATAATCTCTTCTTTTGATAATCCTTCTTCCAACTTTATATCATATATATTTAACGATTCCACATCACGATATTGTTCAATAGACTCAAAATTAGGATTCGTCATACCGATTTCTTCGCCTTGATAAATATAAGGCGTTCCTTGCAACATATGCATAGCCGTTGCTAACATTTTTGCAGATTCATTTCTATACTTCTCATCATTACCGAAGCGTGACACAATACGAGGCTGGTCATGATTACACCAGAATAACGCATTCCATCCCCCGCCCTTTTGCATTTCAATTTGCCAATTAGACATAATCTCTTTTAATTTAATAAAATCAAAATCAGCCTTCGTCCACTTATCACCATTCGGATAATCAACTTTTAAATGATGGAAACTAAACGTCATACTTAATTCATTACGCTCAGGGTTTGAATATTTAATACAATTATCAATTGTCGTAGATGACATTTCTCCAACTGTAATTACATCTTTCCCTTCAAAAACATTTCGGTTCATTTCTTGTAAATATTCATGAACACGTGGGCCATCTGTATAATATTTACGGCCATCGCTTGTCGCCGTACTTCCATTATCATTTAAGAACTGTTGATCTTTTGAAATTAAATTAATAACATCTAATCGGAATCCAGTTACCCCTTTATCAAGCCAAAAGCGCATCATATCATATACTTCTTCACGAAGTTTTTCATTTTCCCAGTTTAAATCTGCTTGTGTCTCATCAAATAGATGTAAATAATATTGCTCTGTCTTCTCATCATATTTCCAAGCAGACCCACCAAACTTAGATTGCCAATTATTTTTTTCATCACGCCAAATATAGTAATTACGATATGGACTATTTTTATCTTCCTTCGCTTCTTTAAACCACTTATGCTCCGTCGAACTATGATTTACAACGATATCAAGCATAATTTCAATGTTACGTGCTTTTGCTTCTTCTAAAAGCTCTTCAAACTCTTCCATCGTTCCGTAAGATGGATCAATATTGTAGTAATCACTTACATCGTATCCATTATCATTTTGTGGCGATTGGTATATCGGTGTTAACCAAATATAATCTACTCCGAGTTCTTTTAAGTAATCTAGTTTTTCTGTAACCCCTTTTATATCACCGGTTTCTTTATTGTAATAGCTATTAAAGCTCTTCGGATAAATTTGATAAACTACACTTTTATGCCAATCCTTCATGTTTAACTTCCTCCTACTTCTGTTTTACTCGTTTTGCAAATAACCACGTTAACGTAAATGGAATTACAATTGCGATAACCATTCCGACAATAAACATTGGAATCGATTTCGGAATGATAGAAATAAATGCTGGTAATCCACCAATTCCGATAGCAGGTGCTAATACACCATTTAATGTAATGAATATCGCCGCCACAGCCGATCCGATAATCGCTGCATAGAACGGGAATTTATTTCGTAAGTTTACACCAAACATAGCTGGCTCTGTAATACCGAAATATGCCGAGATTGCTGATGTCGATGCCATACTTTTATCATTTTGATTTTTAGAAATCCAGAACATCGCAAGTGCCGCACTACCTTGCGCAATGTTAGAAAGAGCAATCATCGGCCAAATGAATGTACCACCGTGTTGTGCAATTAATTGTAAATCGATAGCAATAAACATATGATGCATACCTGTAATTACAAGTGGTGCATACAATGCTCCAAATAATACTGCTCCAACTACTGGTACTGTTTCATATACACCTACTAATCCTACTGTTAATAAATCTCCAATATGACGTGTAACCGGACCAATAATCCCTAATGCTAATACACCTGTCACAACGATTGTTGTAATTGGTACAACTAATAATTGAATTGCATTTGGTACATGTTTCTTTAAAAAGATTTCTACTTTACTTAATACAAATGCTGCTACTAAAACAGGTAAAATTTGTCCTTGATATCCTACCTTCTCAATTTGGAACAGCCCTAAAATATTGAAGTACTCAATCTTTTGACCATCTAAACCAGTCGCTGCTTTTCCATAGTCCCAGGCATTTAATAAGGCCGGATGCACAAGCATTAATCCCATAACAATCCCTAGTATTGGACTACCACCAAAACGTTTTGTTGCTGACCACCCGACAAGTGCCGGTAAGAATACGAATGCTGTATTCGCCATCATATTAATTAAATCCCAAAGCCCGCCTAAGTTTGGATACACATCTAATAAATTTTTTCCATCAAAAAATAAGTCCTTTGCGCCTAATAGATTGTTAATACCCATTAATAAACCAGCTGTTACGATTGCTGGTAATATCGGCATAAATACATCTGAAAATACTTTTACAAACTTTTGAGCTGGATTTAACTTTTGGTTTCCAGAATCTTTTACATCAGCTACTGTCGCTTCCTTCATACCTGCAAGCGTTATCAATTCAGCATATACTCGATCAACATCTCCTGGACCAATTACAATTTGAAATACCCCAGCGTTATGAAACGCTCCCTTCACTAATGAAACAGACTGCAATTTATCGTTATCTATTTTACTTTCATCCTTTAAAGCGATACGGAGTCTCGTTACACAGTGCGCAGCTTGTTCAATATTGTCTTTCCCGCCAATATACTGCAACACTTCCTCTGCTGTTTTACGATAGTCTTTCCCCATATTCCCGTCCCTCTTTTCTTTTTTTGATACCGTTTACAATTACATATTAACTCGTATATATAAGTTAGTCAACACTCGTATATACGAGTTTGTCATTTTTTTATAAAAAAAGAGATGAAACATTACGTTCCATCTCCTTATTTTCTCCGCGCCACATCCGAAAAATGAAAAATATCTAAGCGGTGGCGGGATTCTGTATATTCGAACTGACTTCCATCATACAAATGCGTAAAGTTTTTCACGACAACAACATAATCTGTTCCATTTAAATCTAAATACTTTCTATCGTCCTCTGTACATGGTTGCACTTCAATTACTCTCTGTGAGTAACTAATATGAAGACCTAGTTCTTTCTCAATATATTTATAAATGGACCCCGCTGCAATCTCACTCGTTAATCCAGGAATATATTCCGATACAAAATGATTAATATCCAAAATTACTTTTTCTCCATCAATATTTCGTACGCGTTTAATATGATCTATGTCTGTTTTCTCTTTCACATTTAATAGCTTTGCAACCTCTTTTGTCGCTTTTACTTTCTCCATTTCCACGACTTCTGTAATACAATGGCGTCCTAAACGTTCATTTTCTTCTTGGAAACTTACAATACCACCAAAGTTGAATTCAATGTTTTTTCGCTTTAAAACAAAAACACCTTTTCCGTGTATTTTTTGAACATATCCACGTTCTTGTAATAAATCTACAGCTTTTCTTACAGTACCGCGGCTCGCTTCATATTGCTTCATTAATTCAGTTTCTGATGGGATTTTGCATCCCTCTTTTAATTGCCTATTATCAATAGAATTACTGATTTCTGTATAAATTTGTTCATACTTACTCATCATCTACAATAGCCCCTTGTCACCTTCTAGTTCTATATGTATTATACCATGCTACACTCTTCTGCCAATCTCTCACTTATTTTCCAGTATAGGAAAAATAAAGGTAAATATTTAATCTCTAAAACGTATTTTTATAAAAATTTTTATATTTTTCTTTTCATTCAAAAAAACATGTAGTATACTAACTTCAAAATCAGAGGAGAAAGGGAGCAAAGAACTATGCTTACTTATACAACAATTGTAGTTACATTTGCACAAAAACATCATCATCATACGTAACCCTTGAAACCTAGCGGAAAAATTACGCGTAGGTACAAGGGTTATTCCCGTTGTACCTACGCTTTGGCGAAGAGCCATGTAGGTATTTTTTATCTACATGGCTCTTTTTTTATTGCCAAAAAGCTAGTAAAAAATGATGTTTAAGCAAATATTACTACAAAGGAGTTAACAAAAATGGAAACGAAAAAATGGGGATTATGGGTTTTAACAGCTTTTGTTATCGGGAATATGGTTGGCGGTGGCGTATTTATGCTCCCAGCAAATTTAGCACAAGTATCAGGTCCAATGGGTTCTACACTTGCATGGAGTATTACAGGACTTGGCGTATTTATGATTGCACTCGTATTTGGAAATTTAGCAATCCGAAAACCAGAATTAAAAGCGGGACCACAAAGCTATGCTCAAGCGATGTTCCCTTCAAAAAAAGCGGGTAAAGTTGCAGGCTATAGTATGGCATGGGGATATTGGGCTGCGAACTGGGCTGCAACAGCATCTGTTATTATTTCCTTTGCTGGATATTTATCAACATTCTTTCCAGTTTTACAAAGTAAGCAAATTCTCTTTTCAACGAACGGATTTTCACTAGAACTTGGAAAAGGGTTAACGTTCCTCGTATGTAGCCTTATGTTATGGGGAATTCAATATATTCTTTCTCAAAATATTGATCGTGCTGGAAATATGAATCTTCTTGCTACTATTGCAAAAATTATCGGATTTACAATGTTTATTGTAATCACATTATTCATTTTCAATGCCTCTAATTTCGGAGACGGGCAAACATTTATGAATGAAGCAGGACAATCAATTTCGTTAGGTGGACAAATCAATTCAGCTGCTATTGCAACACTTTGGGCATTTATCGGTATTGAATCGGCTGTCATGCTTTCTAATCGTGCAAAATCTCAGCGCGATGTAAAAAAAGCGACTATTTTCGGATTAATTATCGCTCTTCTTATTTACATGTCAATTACTCTACTTACAATGGGCGCTCTCCCGCAAGATGCTTTAAAAGAGTCTCAAAAACCATTAGTAGACGCATTAAATTTAGCAATTGGCAATAAAGGCGCATATATAATGGCTTTACTTGCACTTGTATCTTTATTTGGATCTACAGTTGGCTGGATCGTTGTTAGTTCAGAGGTTCCTTATCAGGCAGCAAAAAATGGGCTTTTCCCTAAATTTTTCGCGAAAACAAATAAAAAAGGTAGTCCTTCAAAATCATTATTTATTACAAATGTGATGACGCAAATTTTCTTATTCTCAACGATTTCTGGTACCGTATCAGAAGCTTATAATTTCGCTATCGTTGTAGCAACATTAGCTTATTTAATTCCATACCTTGTTTCTACGCTGTACCAATTCAAATTAGTTATTACAGGAGAAACGTATGATATAATGCCTGGCTCTCGAATAAAGGACGGCATCATTACTACATTAGCATTCATATATTCTATTTGGGTTATCAAAACGGGAACTGCTGATTTAAAAACGTTCTTCTTAGGAATCGGATTGTTCGTATTAGGTCTTATTCTTTATCCTGTACTAATGAAAGACTCACAAAAAATGAATTAAAAAAGGAGAAGCTTCTGGCTTCTCTTTTTTATTAGAAGTCTATAATTAACTTTTCCTTTAACTCTGCTACAGATAAAGGTTTTGCATAATAAAATCCTTGTACATAATCACAGCCCATCGATTTTAATAAGCTTTCTTGCTCTACTGTCTCTACCCCTTCAGCAACTACTGCTAAATGTAAGCTATGGGCAATTTCAATAACAGATTTTACAATCGTTCGCTCTGGCTGTGCATGATCATAATGAAATTCACGAATAAAATTACGATCAATTTTTACTATATCCAGCGGTAGTTGTTTTAAATAATATAAGGAAGAATAACCCGTTCCGAAATCATCTAAAGCAATTAAAATACCCATATTTCTTAATTCTTGTAATGTAGCAATAATATAATCAAAATGACGAACAGCAATGCTTTCCGTTATTTCTAAAATTAAACGATTTGCAGGAAATCCAGTTCTCCTTAAAATGCTACGTACAGATAAAATAAAACGCTTTTGCATTAATTGTTGTATGGATAAATTCACAGATAACTTTAGTCCTTCTTCATACTCTGGCAATGTTTTAAACAAGCGACATGACTTTTCTAATACCCAGTCTCCTAATTTTATAATAAGTCCAGATTCTTCAGCTACTGGGATAAATTCGCTTGGTGAAATAGGTCCTTCTTCTGTCGAACAACGCGCTAAAGCTTCAATACCAGTATATTTCTTCGTTTTCAAATCAATAATAGGCTGCAGTGCCACATCTAACTCTTCATCACGAATTGCCTTTTGCAAAGCAAATTCAATTTTCATTCTACGATTTATTTTCGCACGTAACTCATCTGTAAAGAAACACGCTGCATTTCTTCCCTGTTCTTTCGCACTATACATAGCTAAATCTGAATTCTTCAATAGAGTTTCTACATCTTGTCCATCTTGCGGATATGAGCACAGTCCTAGACTAGCTGAAATGTATACTTCGTGACCTTCAAGTATAAATGGCGCCTGAAAGCATGACAACACAGATGTCGCTAGCTGCCTCATCTCATCTTGTGTATGATTTTTTGTTAACAACACAAATTCGTCGCCACCCAGCCTAGCCAGAACATCTTTCTCTCCTAGCACATAATGCAACCGTGAAGCAACTTCGCTTAAAAGTAAATCTCCTATCATATGACCTAGCGTATCGTTTACTAATTTAAAACGATCCAAATCAAAATAAATCATACCAAACTCTCTTTTATCTGCAATTAATTCGTTAACAGTCGTTATTAATTGTAAACGGTTCGGTAAACTCGTTAAAGCATCATGATACGCAAGCTCCCTATAACGACTTTCGCTTAACCGTAACCTCTGTTCTGCTTCTTTCCTACTACTAATATCATTTCGGATCGCAATAAATTGATATGGCTCTCCTTTTTCATTTAAAAATGGAACAATTGTTGTTTTAACCCAATAATATGTACCATCTTTTGCTTGATTTCGAATCTCCCCTCTCCATACTTTTCCACTCAAAATACGCTTCCATAGCATTTGAAAAAATGTTTTCGGATGATGTCCTGAATTTAAAATACGATGATCTTTCCCTATTAACTCTTCTCGTGTATATTTGGAGATTTCACAAAACTTATCATTTACATATGTAATAAGACCCTTTCGGTCTGTAATCGCAACAATTGAAGACTCATCTAATGCTAACTTTAAATCTCGCAATGAAGATTCATATAATGCATGACCTCTTTGTTCTAGCATGCGCATCTCTCCTTGCTTCCTATCTGACTAAAACACAACTTGTTTCTTTTCATAGAAATAGAGATATTTCATTTCCTAATAATCGTTCTTTACATACATCACGTTTTGAAATATGTCGATTAAAATAACATAATATTATTTGTAATAAAAAGCAATATAATACCGTTTCGATTATAAATAGTAGTTTTTGAATTATAATAACAAAATATTAACATATTTTCACCTTGATTTTGGAAGAATTTTATAAATAAATACTGTATTAAACAAAAAAGAGGATATCCTCTTTTTTTGTTTAATACGGATATGGTGTTGAATAAGTTACTGGGTACGGTGCTGGATATGGTGCTGGATATGGCGCTGGATAAGTTACTGGGTATGGTGCTGGATAGTAGCCTCCACCTGCTGCACCCGTTAATGCGCCAGCTGTAAGCCCACCTAACACACCTCCAGCAAAACTTCCAGGGAAAAATCCACCGCCCCATGAGCCGCCACCCCAGCCCCATCCACCTCCGTGATGGTGATGATGATCATGGTGATTGTGCCCACCATGGTGGTGATGTCCGCCGTTATGATGGTGCCCTCCATGATGATGATTACGATAATACAATCCGTTATTTTCTATATAATTCATATTTCCCCTCTCCTTTTCCATTTTCTCATCTTAATAGGTATTGTAAGAATAATATGGATCTTGTTGGTAACCTGTATAATAAGAATAATCCGAGTAATACGGATAACCATATCCGCCATAACCAAATCCAGGGCTGAGTAATGCACCGGCTACAAAACCTGGGAAGAAACCTCCACCAAAAAATGGTGAATGTCCAAAACCACCATGAAAACCTCCGTGACCGAAACCACCACCGTGACCAAATCCTCCAATTGGACGACCATACATTTTATTCACCTTCCTTTTCTCTTTAAAAACGTAACAATACACTGTATGTAGGACAAATGCGGAAAGTATGGGGAAATACCTACATTTTGTAAAAAACAGAAAACACTTTATAATAAAGTGAAACTTTAATCAGTGGGGGGCTTACTGCCCATTAAAGTGGGATAAAAATGTCACATTACATCCGCTATTTAGGAAGTCTATATTGAAGAAAGATTAGAGGAATTATATAGAAATGAAGAAACCTATTGTCCAATTACTATTAATATTTACAATTGTATCTATCGTTCTTTTCCTATTAAATACATCGTATATTTCGTTATATACATTTGTCGGCGTTCTCTGGTCCATCACAATTGTAGGAATTTCATTCGTTATTTTTATCGAAAATAGGTCTCCTCAAAGTACCTTAGCGTGGTTTTTAGTATTAGCACTTCTTCCCGTTGTAGGTGTACTTTTATACTCTATTTTCGGGCGTAGCCGTTGGAGAAGAAAAAAGCATCTCCACCGTTCAGAAGAACAAAGAAAATTATTCCGTGAAATATTAGAAGGAAAACGACTAGAGTTATCACTCAAAGTCCCATTAAGTGAACGCTCTACCCATTTAACAGAAGTTGTACAAAAATTTGGAGGCGGGCCTGCCGCAGATAGAACAACTACAAAACTTTTAACAAACGGAGATCAAACATTTTCAGCAATTTTGCAAGCGATCGAGCAAGCAAAACATCATATACATATTCAATACTATATTTATAAATCTGATGAGATTGGTACAAAAGTTCGGGATGCTTTAATAAACAAAGCAAAAGCTGGTGTTATTGTACGCTTCCTTTATGATGGATTAGGAAGTAATACGTTAAGAAGACGCTTTTTAAAACCTATGAAAGAAGCTGGGATTGAAATTGTTGAATTTGATCCTATTTTTTCAGCTTGGTTACTTGAAACCGTCAATTATCGTAACCACCGTAAAATCGTCATTGTAGATGGAGAAATCGGTTTTACTGGAGGACTTAACGTCGGTGATGAATATCTTGGCCGTTCAAAAAAGTTTCCCGTTTGGCGTGATAGTCATTTAAAAATCGAAGGAAAAGCGTTATATAAATTACAAGCAATTTTTCTAGAGGACTGGCTCTATGCATCTAGTGGTTTGAAAACCTATTCTTGGGATCAATTTATGAATAGACAATACTTCCCAGGTAAAGAAATTTCAAGTGCAGAAGGTGCCGTGCAAATTGTAGCAAGCGGGCCAAGCTCAGATGATAAGAGCATTCGCAATACATTATTAGCTGTTATGGGCTCGGCAAAAAAATCTATTTGGATTGCTACACCGTACTTTATTCCAGATCAAGAAACTTTAACATTATTACGTTTAAGTGCAATATCTGGCATAGATGTACGCATTTTATATCCTGGTAAAAGTGATAGTATTATTAGTGACCAAGCATCTCAGTCCTATTTCACTCCACTTTTAAAAGCTGGTGCCTCCATTTATAGTTATAAAGATGGCTTTATGCATGCAAAAATTGTACTTGTTGATGATAAAATTGCAACAATCGGAACAGCAAATATGGACGTACGCAGCTTTGAATTGAATTACGAAATTATTAGCGTACTGTATGAATCAGAAACTGTTCATGATATTAAACGTGATTTTGAAGATGACTTTAAGCATTCTACTGAAATTAAATGGAACGCTTTCCAAAAGAGAAGTATCAAAAAACGAATATTAGAGTCTTTTATGAGGCTCATTTCTCCTTTACTATAAGCAATCAATGTACTATTGATTGCTTTTTCTTTTATATTTGTCCCCTCTCCTTTTCTTTGCATACCATATTAAAACAAGTTATCATAAGATGTATTACTTTATGAAAATAATGTTAGGTGGGACATACATGTTAGAACAATTTCATATACATGCTGATTTAAAACAGCAACTTTCTACAATTCACGAAAAGAATAAACAAGAAGCTGGTGAAAATGCACATTTAATCGGTACAAAAATATATAAAGCATCTGATAATAGCATTATCGAAGATGCCATTACAGCACTTCTTCTTGGCAAAAATATTCTATTAAAAGGGCCGACTGGTAGTGGTAAAACCGTACTAGCTGAAACGCTTTCTTCTTTATTCCAAAAACCAATGCATAGCATTAACTGTTCTGTCGATTTAGATGTAGAAGGTATTTTAGGATACAACACACTACAAACGAAAGATGGCGCATCTGAAGTTACATTCGTTAACGGTCCTCTTATGAAAGCAATGAAGAACGGCCATTTCCTATATATTGATGAAATCAATATGGCAAAACCTGAAACGTTACCACTTCTTCACGGTGCATTAGATTACCGTAAAATGATTACAAATCCATTTACACAAGAAGTTGTATACGGTGATGATGAGTATCGTGTAATCGCAGCAATTAATGAAGGCTACGTTGGAACAAGTGAACTAAACGAAGCGTTAAAAAACCGTTTCGTTATTATTGAAGTTCCCTACATCCAAGGTGATACATTAAAAGAACTATTATTAGCAGAATCAAAACTAAAAGACACTGCAACAATTGAAAAGTTCGTTGCATTTGCAAGCGATCTTATGCCTTTAGCTCGTGATGGCCGCGTAAGTGAAGAAGCAGCAAGTATTCGTGGCATTATCGATGCATGTGATTTAGGTGTATATATTCCCGTTATGCGTGCAATTGAACGTAGTATTATCGCAAAATTAAACGATGAAACAGAACAAATGACTGTCCGTGAATTAGCAGAAAGTTATTTCTTTGAGGGATAATTTATGAGACAAATTTTTAGTGACAAAAAAATTGATGCGTCGCTGTTTCTACAAATGGAAAACTTAATGTATGCCCTTCTCAAAGAAGATGATGCCTACCTTGAGTATGGCTATAAAGCATACTACGACGAAATTGAAAAAAAGGTTGTCATTAGTCACTTTTGGGATGATCGAAAAGAAGAGGATACAGTAATCGGATTAAAAAGCGAAGTGTTTTTAAAAGCACTTGGTAATAAACATTACTCGGACATGACTTTAATTCGTTCTTATGCAATTGAATTGCAAGAATCACCCTTAAAAAAGTTTTTAACACAATTATTTGTTCTATTAGAAGATTTACGTGTTGAGGAAATCGTAAAAAACTTACGCCCTGGCACAAAGCATGTTTTTAAAAGAAGAAAAGAAATGTATCGCAATTACTTTAGCTCACAAAATGAAATCAATCGTGTTCGTAACTATCACGGTGATCGTCTATTTTGTCTATGCTATCTTTCATTAACGAGCGATAAATATGAAATGTTTAATAATGAATATTTCGAGCAAATTGAAGCTATTTTGCATGAAACATTCCAAGCTCGTAATACGGAAGATATTATGTATATCGTTGAGAAAATTCGCTATCGCTTAGAGGAGCTTCTTGAAAGTGATATGCTGAACAACTATTTCGGGCATGCACCGCTTTATTTATCTGTCATTGCAGATGAAAAAAACTGTCGCGTCGAAGATTTAGCAAACGATGATACGCAGCTCATAGATGACGATGAAAATAAAAACAAAATGGATGAAAGCTTCTCAACATGGCACCGTGAAAATAAAAACAATGAAAACGAGAACTTTTTACGCTTTGAATTAGAAAGCGGAACAAAAACAAATATGATGGGTGACACTGCTCGCGAATCAGAAGATGGCGACCAAGCACTTGGCTCTGTACAAGGTACTTCTCAAAAAAGTACACAATCTAACTTTGATGGTGCTGACACAAAAGAAGCAAGAGCTTCTCACGCTTCTAGTCAAAATGATGGTGCATATGGTAAATATAACACTGGCGCTTCTCATACATTTAAAGAAGCACGTAAACCAAATCCTGATGAGAAAAAGGATTACCAAGCTATCAAATCAGTCGTTAATAAAGATGTAAAAGAATTAAAGAAAATTATCGAAAAAACGATTGAAAATAAAACGAATGCAAATAGTGATAAATATTACGGAAGACTTCGTAAGAAATTCCTTCGTATTTATACTGAAAAGCAGCCTCGCATGTTTTATAAAAAAGGGCAAGAATCACAAGAGCTCGACGTTGCATTCCAACTATTAGTAGACTGCTCTGGTTCTATGTATAACAAAATGGAAGAAACGAAAAAGAGTGTGGTCCTATTCCATGAAGCGTTAAAATCTTTAAAAATCCCGCACGCTATTAGCGGATTTTGGGAAGATGCTTCTAGTGCTAAACCTGAAGATAAGCCGAACGTTATCCATGAAGTTGTAACGTATAAAAACTCAACGTTACCAAACGTTGGTCCAGAAATTATGCAGCTTCGCGAAGAAGAAGATAACCGCGATGGATATATCATTCGTATCGTTTCTGAAAAGCTTGCAAAAAGACCAGAAAAACATAAATTCTTACTTGTCTTCACAGACGGTGAACCTTCTGCGCTAGACTACCAACAAGACGGTATTTTAGATACGCATGAAGCTGTCAAACTTGCTCGTAAAAGTGGTATGGAAGTAATCGGAATTTTCATCGAAGAAGGCGAAGCGAAAGAAGCAACTTATCAATTAATGAAGAACATTTATAACCATCACTTCTTAGTTGCAAATCACGCTGAAGATTTACGTCTGAAGATTAAACCACTATTGAAAAAGTTATTACTGAAGACGATTGAATAGAAAAACAGGAGCTTTGCGCTCCTGTTTTTTCTATTCAATCACTTTGTTTCTGGTTGAAACTTATATGGAATGGCTACTTCTAATAATGAATCGAATCCTCCATCGTAGAATGGGAATCGTTCATTTGCAATTGCTCTGTCCACCCACTCCATTGCGGAAATTTCTCCTTCATCTGCTGCAACAAGTTCACCTTTTACTACATGCGCTCGAAATGTAAATAATAGCGCATGATTCCCTGGCTCTTCAAAGAATTTTTCATTAATCGCAACAAGTCCACCTGCCACAGCAGTTAAACCTGTCTCTTCTTTTACTTCCCTTACTAAAGCTTCCTCTAACGTTTCACCCTTTTCAACAGCCCCACCCGGCAATGACCAAACATTTTGTTCTACATTATGTACCATTAATATTTTATCTGTTTCTTCGTCATGTATTAGTGCGTATACGACATCAACCCTTTGCATGTTCCTTTTCTCCTTCAATTAACTCATCCATTGTAAATAAAGAATGTAGCTGTAAGCCATCTTCTAATAAGTTTTCTCTTCCCTCTTTTGTTCGTTCAATTACGCCTAAAACATGATGTACCTTCGCACCTAGTTCTCTTAAATCTTTCGTGCTTAATAATATTTGACCACCTGTCGTAATAACATCTTCAACAACACAAACATTTTTCTCAGTAATATTAACGCCTTCTGCTAACTTACATGTACCGTACTTCTTCGCTTCTTTTCTTACAAATACAACTGGTATACCCGTTTGTAAAGATAATGCTGTTGCTACTGGGATTCCTCCCATCTCTAAACCTGCCAGCACTTCTGTCTCAGGAGGAATGAGCTCTTTCAATTGCTTAGCAATTTCTACTAACAATGCTGGATTAGATTCAAATAAGTACTTATCAAAGTATTGATTTGATACTTGTCCTGATCGAAGTTTAAATGTTCCCGTTAAACGTGACGTATTGTAAATTTCCTTTGCTAACTCCCATTTCTCCATTCCCTGTCTCCCCTTTACACACAAATTAACTCATTCTATCACACTTGTAATTATTTGTATATTCCTAAAATACAAATAAAAAGAGTCGATTCCTAAGAATCGACCCTTCCTATTAATTCATCACTAACTCAGCTGTGAGCTTTTTTTTTAACTTAGCCAACATGTCCGTTGTCATTTTGTCTAAATCGTATTCTGCTTTAAAGCCCCACTCTTTCATTGCTGCTGTTGCATCAATAGAGTTTGGCCAACTATCAGCGATTGTTTGACGAGCTGGATCTACAGCGTAGTCCATTCTAAACGTCGGAATGTGTTTACGAATTGATGCTGCGATTTGCTCTGGCTCAAAGCTCATTGCTGTAATATTAAATGCATTTCTATGCACTAACTTACTTGGATCAGCTTCCATTAATGAAATGATCGCTTGTAAAGCATCTGGCATGTACATCATATCCATGTATGTTCCTTCTGCAATGTATGAGGTGTATGTGCCTTTTTTAATCGCCTCATAATAAATTTCAACTGCATAGTCAGTTGTTCCGCCTCCTGGAGGAGCTACGTAAGAAATTAAACCTGGGAAACGTACACCGCGCGTATCAACGCCAAATTTTTGATGATAATAATCACATAATAATTCCCCAGCTACTTTGTTTACCCCATACATCGTAGTAGGACGTTGAATTGTATCTTGTGGTGTATTATCTTTCGGTGTTGATGGACCGAATGCACCGATAGAACTTGGCGTGAAAAACTTACAGTTTAATTCACGAGCTGCTTCTAATGCATTTACAAGTCCGCCCATATTTAAATTCCATGCAAATAACGGATTTTTTTCTGCTGTTGCTGAAAGTAAAGCTGCTAAATGAATAATTGTATCTACTTCATTGCGCTTTGCGATATCATGTAGTTTTTGTCCATCTGTTACATCTAACGTTTCAAATGGACCAGACGTTACTACTTCACTATCTGTTTCACGAATATCTGTTGCAATAACATTTGATGCGCCGTATACATCACGAAGTTTCATTACTAGTTCAGAACCAATTTGCCCTAAAGAACCGGTTACTAGAATTTTTTTCATTTTCCCCACTCCTCATTTGCAAGCTATTCAAAAGATGTCGTTACTTAAATGATGCCCATTTCTTTCCCTACTTTTTCATACTTACGAATTGCTTCATCTAACATTTCTTTCGTATGAGCTGCTGTTGGCATATTACGAACACGTCCTGTTCCTTTAGCTACAGTTGGGAACACGATAGATTTTGCATATACGCCTTCTTCATTTAGACGTTTACTAAATTCTTGTGTTAATACTTCGTCACCAATAATACAAGGTGTAATTGGCGTTTCACTTTCTCCGATGTTAAAGCCAAGTTCTTTTAACCCTTGTTTTAAATAGCGACCATTTTCCCATAAACGATCGTGCAACTCTGTGCTTTCCATTAAGATTTCAATTGATCTCATGCAAGCTGCAGCATCAGCTGGTGTTAATGCTGTAGAGAATAAGAATGGACGTGAACGAACTTTTAACCAGTCAATTAAGTTTTGTTTCCCTGCTACATATCCACCAATTACCCCAATTGCTTTTGATAATGTACCAATTTGGAAATCAACTTTATCAGACAGACCAAAGTGCTTTACAGTTCCTGCCCCTTTACCAAGTACACCTGAACCGTGTGCATCATCTACGTATGTCATTAAATCTAATTCTTCCGCAATCTCAACAATTTCTGGTAGTTTTGCAACATCTCCATCCATTGAAAAGACACCGTCTGTAATTACCATTAATTTATTGTAAAGTCCTGATTCTTTCGCTGCGATTGCTTTTTGGCGTAAATCTTCCATATCAGAATGTTTATAAACAATAATTTTTGCTTTTGATAGACGACTACCATCAATAATAGAAGCATGGTTTAACTCGTCTGAAAGAATCGCATCATTTTTATCCATAACAGCTGAAATCGCTGCCATATTACAATTAAATCCTGATTGATAAGCAATTGCTGCTTCTGTATGTTTAAACTTTGCAATTGTTTCTTCTAATTTAATATGCAAATCTAAAGTACCGTTAATTGTACGAACCGCTCCTGCTCCAACGCCGTACTTATGAATTGCACCAATTGCAGCTTCTTGCAAACGGCTATCTGTTGCTAATCCAAGATAGTTGTTTGAAGATAAGTTAATATATTCTTTTCCGCCAATTGTAATGATCGGTCCATTTGAACTTTCGAGCGGATCAATTACGTTATAAAGCCCCTTTGATTTTAAATCCTCTAAATTTTCTTCTAAAAATTTCGCAAGTGTTTTACTAGACATCGTGAAGCCTCCCATCGTTCATGTAAGCGAATTATTGTCTTAATAGTTCTAATAATCCCTCTACTAGCTTAACACGTTTTCAGAATTTATTATAGAAAAATAGTTTAAAGTAACCGCTTACAATTCTAGATTATATATGATTCATTACAAGAAATCTATCATTTACTTTTCATATTTGGTAGAATAAAAAAAATATGTAAGGGGGCTTCAATCATGGCATTTACTGAATCTGATGTATATGATAACGAAGCGTTTTTTGAACAATATATGAAACGAAGATACCGAGAAAATAGCCCAAATGAATCACTTGAAAAACCAGCCTTCTTTCAACTCATTGGTGATGTGAAAGGAAAGAAAATTCTCGATTTAGGCTGTGGGGACGCAAAATTTGGCAAGGAATTATTAGAAAAAGACTGCCACTCTTACACCGGTATTGAAGGCTCCGAACTTATGTATGAAAAAGCTAAAAAACAACTAGAAAACAAAAATGGCGCCGTTCATTTTTTAAACCTCAAAGACTACACATACCCTCCTTCTACTTTTGATTTAGTAACATCTAGACTCGCCTTACATTATATCGAACATCTTACTATCATTTTTCAAAATGTGTACGAAACTTTAAAGACAAATGGAACCTTTACTTTTAGCGTTCAACACCCTATTATTACCTCTTCATTTGAAAGCTTGCAAACGAGCGGAAAAAGAACGAGTTGGCTTGTCGATGATTACTTTAAACTAGGCAAACGGGTTGAACCTTGGATTGATCAAGAAGTTATTAAATATCATCGTACAACGGAAGAATATTTTACACTATTACAACAAGCTGGATTTACAATTACAAATTTAAAAGAAGCTACACCAGATCAAACTTATTTTCAAAGCGCGGAAGAATATGAACGTCGTTTACGTATTCCCCTCTTTCTCTTATTCTCTTGCCGAAAATAAAAAAGACGATGATTTCCTCATCGTCTTTTTCTTTATCTCATTGCATGAGCAACTTCTTTACGTACACGTCTTCCTTTTCCATGCGGAATACAAAGTGGCGTCCCAAATAACGGATCCGTACTAATTTGACATTCCATTCGGAATACATCACGTACTAGCTTCTCATCTACTACTTCTTCTGGCTTACCTTGTGCATATATTTGTTTATCTTGAATGGCTACAATATTGTCTGCATAACGGCAGGCCAAATTTAAATCGTGTAGTACCATAACAATTGTTCTTTGTTCTGTTTCATTTAATTCGAATAATAAATCTAGCACTTCAATTTGGTGAGTCATATCTAAATAGGTAGTAGGCTCATCCAATAAAATAATATCTGTATCTTGCGCAAGCGTCATTGCAATCCAAGCACGTTGTCGTTGTCCACCTGAAAGAGCATGCACATCACGCTCAGCAAATTCTGTCATACCTGTTGCTGCAAGTGCTTTCTGTACCATTTCCTCATCTTTTTCTGACCATTGCTTCAGCCATGTTTGATACGGATAACGTCCTTGCTTTACAAGTTGCAATACTGTAAGCCCTTCTGGCGCTTGCGGTCCTTGCGGTAAAATTGCCATTTGACGAGCGATTTGCTTCGTTTGCATATTTTGAATGGCTTGATTATCTAACAAAATGTCACCAGCTGTTGGTTTTAATAATCTAGCTAGTGAACGTAATAAGGTCGATTTCCCGCAACCGTTAGAACCGATAAAGATGGTAATTTCACCTTTTGGAATTTCTAAATTCAACTCATCAATAATAATTGTTTCACCGTAAGACAACGTCAAACGTTTCGTCTCCAATGCTTTTTGCATATTCATCTTCCTTTATGAATTCCGACTTTTATAAAGTAAATAAATAAAATAAGGTGCACCAATTGCTGATGTAAATACCCCTGCTGGAATTTCAAGTGGGGTGAAAACTGTACGCCCAATTAAATCTGCAGCAAGTACTAAAATCGCACCGACAATAGCCGCAACCGGGAGTAATGCACCGTATAAAGAACCAACTAGTCTTCGTGAAATATGAGGTGCCATTAAACCGACAAATCCAATTCCACCAGCAAAGGCAACTGCTCCACCAATTAAAGCTGTACTAAGTAATAACATAAATATGCGTGACTTTGTTAAAGGAACACCAAGCCCTACCGCAATATCATCCCCTAGCTCTTGCGCATTTAAATGTCTAGCAGCTATAAATGATATTACCGTTAAAATGAGAACCCACGGCGCAAGTACCATGACGTTTTGCCAAGAAGAACCATAAACAGTGCCTGTAATCCATACATTCGCTTGACTCGCTTGGTAAATTGGCGCTAACAACATAAACAAAGTCGTTGCCGCTTTCGTTAATGCCCAAAAACCAACACCAATTAAAACAAGACTAATCGGTGATAATCCGTCATTTCTCCATGCAAATAAATATACAAAAAGTGCTACAATCGTTGCCCCAATAAAAGCTGCTAACGGCATATAATGAATGCTTACAGTTAGCGCATTATTTTTATCACTAAATATAGCTAAAAATAATACCACTGCAACACTTGCACCACCTGTAATCCCGATGATATCCGGAGAAGCAAGTGGATTTCGAACGAGCCCTTGTAAAATACATCCTGCTACAGCAAGTGCGATTCCTACAAGGATAGCAATTAAAATACGAGGCATACGAAACTTATTTACAACCATATTGGACATCGCATCGCCATTTCCAGTAATCGCTTGCCATACATCATAAGGAGCAATTTTCATGTCTCCCATACCTGCACTCGCAAAAAACAATCCTATTAAAACAACTAGTAAACTGAATAAGACGAGACAAGCTCGTTTGTACATTAAAAACGAGAGCCCGCCTTTTCCTATACGAAACGGAATATACTTCTTCATTTGCTAAGCCCTCTCTTACGTGCAATATAAATAAAGAATGGGGCCCCAATAAATGCTGTCATAACCCCTACTGGTACTTCTTGTGGCATAATGACATATCTTGCTGCGATATCAGCTAAGATCAATAGTATTGCACCTAATAAGCCGCTATACGGTACTCTCCACCTATGATCTACTCCAACAAGAAATCTGGCAAAATGCGGGGTAACAATACCAATAAACCCAATAGGACCTGCGACCGCAACTGAACCACCGGATAACAGGACAATAATAAGTAGTACGAATGATTTCATTAAAATCGTTCTTTGACCAAGTCCTTTTGCAACGTCTTCCCCCATCATCAATGTATTTACTTTCCCTGCCATCATAATAGATGCAATCCAGCCTATTAATAAATACGGGAATACTGATTGTAACATTTCTAACTTTCTTCCTTGCACAGATCCGGCAAGCCAAAATAATACTTCTTCAAGCGCCTTTTCATTTAACACAAGTAATCCTTGTGTTAATGATGAAAATAACGCACTAATTGCCACTCCTGCTAACGTTAATTTAAGAGGCGTTGTCCCCTCTTTTCCTAAAGAGCTAGAAGCAAATACAAGTACAGCTGCAATTGCTGCCCCTAAGAAGGCAATCCACGTGAAAGCTGATAATGATGTCACGGAAAAAATAACAATTGCTACAACGATGAAGAAAGCAGCACCTGAATTTAATCCAATAAAATCTGGAGAAGCAAGTGGATTCTTCGTTAAAGTTTGCATAAGACAACCTGCAATGGCTAAACTAGCACCAACACTCGCTGCAATTAATGCCCTTGGTAGACGCACATTTTGAATAATAATATGTTCATTGGACCCATTAAAATGGAAAAAAGCATCTAACGCTAATTTCCAACTCGTATTTGTATATCCGAAAATAATACTGCCCCAAATACAAGTAATGACTGCAATGATCCCAACAAATAATCCAACCCATTTTGCTCGATTTGTTTTTAATAACATGCAGCGTTTCCCCTTCAATGTATAATGATACGTTGTAAGTGTATTTCAACTTAATTCTCATTGTCAACGGAAATGAGAATTATTTTCAACCGTATGTATTGACAATCTAAAGATAAAGGCTTAATATCATGCTTGCTATTGAAAAAAATTCTCACTATGTAGGGGGTACATAATGAATTTCATGCGAAAGAAATCGTTTACAGTATTTGTATTTTTATTAGCCTTTTCACTACTTTTAAGTGCTTGTGGAAAATCAAATACGAAAGAAGAATCAAAAGAAGATACGAAAAAAGAAATGATTCCTGTGGAACATGCAATGGGTAAAACAGAAGTTCCTGCTAATCCAAAACGTGTAGTCATTTTAACAAATGAAGGTACTGAAGCTTTACTTGAATTAGGTGTTAAACCAGTTGGGGCTGTAAAATCTTGGACTGGTGATCCATGGTATCCACATATTAAAGATAAAATGAAAGATGTAAAAGTTGTTGGTGATGAAGGACAAGTGAACGTAGAAACAATCGCTTCTTTAAAACCAGACTTAATTATCGGTAACAAAATGCGTCACGAAAAAGTGTACGAGCAACTAAAAGCAATTGCACCTACTGTGTTCTCTGAAACATTACGTGGTGAATGGAAAGATAACTTCAAGTTTTATGCGAAAGCATTAAATAAAGAAAAAGAAGGCCAAAAGGTTTTAGCTGATTACGATAAACGTATGAAAGATTTAAAAGCCAAACTAGGTGATAAAGTAAATCAAGAAATCTCTATGGTTCGCTTCATGCCTGGTGATGTTCGTATTTATCATGGTGATACATTCTCTGGTGTTATTTTAAAAGAACTTGGATTTAAACGTCCTGGCGATCAAAATAAAGATGACTTCGCAGAGCGTAACGTATCTAAAGAACGTATTTCTGCAATGGATGGCGATGTATTGTTCTACTTCACATTCGATAAAGGAAATGAGAAAAAAGGCTCTGAATTAGAAAAAGAATATATCAATGATCCACTATTTAAAAATTTAAATGCAGTGAAAAATAATAAAGCATACAAAGTTGACGATGTGATTTGGAATACTGCTGGCGGTGTAATGGCTGCTAACCTACTATTAGATGATATCGAAAAACGCTTTGTTAAATAGTATTTCCCTAACCAGCTCCCCTTCTATGGAGCTGGTTATTTTTCAATTCACTTAAATGTCACATTATTTCATTTTGTATTTTTATTCCCAATATGTTATATTATAAAAGTAAATAGAATATATTTTCTCTATATCAGAATAAATATTTTAATCTAAATTTTCTGATTAATCACTATTTTATTTTCTTTTAGAATTCAATTATTACATTTGAAAACGCTTATCATCTTGTTTTCAGGGCAAAATACAGTAACGGTCGAAGTAAAATAGAACTTTTTTAGAAATTTTCTTTCTATTTCCATATAATTCTATTGACTTCTAAATATTTTGTAAATTAAAATGATTACATAAATATCCGTTATACAGGATTAGGGGGAAACAAAAATGGATGCAGCTTTAAAATTAGACAAAGCTGGAGAGCAACAATCACCAAAAAAACATCCACCAGGATTGTACTTGTTGTTCTTAACAGAAATGTGGGAAAGATTTAGTTATTATGGAATGCGTGGCCTTTTAGTTCTTTACTTAACGACTGCTGCGGTTAGTGGCGGGTTAGGATTTGATAAGGCGTTTGCAGTGCAATTATATGGTACTTTTACAGCGGCAGTATATTTCATGCCAATTATAGGTGGATGGCTAACGGATCATTATATTACAAGACGTCATGCCATTACTCTCGGCGGAATTATTATGGCAATCGGCAACTTTGTACTATTCTCAATGAATACAAAAACAGGACTATTTCTAGGATTAATACTATTAGTTATTGGTAATGGGTTCTTCAAACCAAATATTTCTACACTGTTAGGTGAATTGTATAGTGAAAATGATTCACGTCGTGACAGTGCATTTACTATCTTCTATATGGGTATTAACGTAGGTGCTTTCTTCGCTCCACTTATTTGTGGATTTTTAGCAGAAGATTTCTTTAAAACAAGCGTTGATGGCGTTATGGTTATGGGATATAAATACGGATTCTTAGCAGCTTGTATCGGTATGATTATTGGACAAATTGTTTTCAACTTATTAGCTCCTCGCTATCTTGGTACAGCAGGAACAACAGTTGTTGGTAAAAAAACAAAAAATCAACCTGCAGTCGAAAAGAAACCTTTAACAAAACAAGAAAAAAACCGCACTTGGGCAATTGTAATTTTAACTTGTTTCGTAGTATTCTTCTGGGCAGGCTTTGAACAAGCTGGTAGTTCTTTAACACTTTATACAGATAAATTTGTTGATCGTACAATTTTTGGATGGGAAATCCCAACATCTTGGTTCCAATCCGTTAATCCAGCGTTCATCGTACTACTTGCACCATTCGTATCTATGCTATGGTTAAAACTTTCTAAATCAAAGCGTGGCGATTTAAAAATACCAACAAAAATGGCATTTGGTATGATTTTACTAGGTATAGGTTACCTTGTTTTAACATTAGCGGTTCTAAAAACTGGAAGTAGTGAAGCTGATATAACTGTTAAAGCAAACTTATTATTCATCGTTATCACTTATATGTTCCATACAATTGGAGAACTATTCTTATCACCAATCGGTCTATCAATGGTAAGTGCAATTGCACCTGTTAAATTAGCATCATTACTAATGGGTGTATGGTTAGCTGGTTCAGGTATGGCTAACTGGTTAGCTGGTAAACTTGCTTCCTTTACACAATCATTAGGATACCTTGAAGTATTTGCAAGTATTGGCATTATCGTTATCGTCTTAGGACTTGTACTCCTTCTCTTCTCTAAAAAAGTTGCGAGTATGATGGAATAATACAAAAACAGACGCTTCTAAAATCAGAAGCGTCTTTTCTATTACTTCTCCTCTAAAGCCGTCACGTTCACGTGGACGCTTTCTCCAGGATTAGATACATCATACACTTGAGCAACCCCACTCTGCTCGTCACAGCTCTCAATCCATACTGGTACACCTTCATATGTAACGTCGATTCTACTTGAAGAAGATAAAATTTGTTTCACACGTTTTACATCCATTCTACTATCCCTCCTTTGACTTATTACACTCCTTTCTATCTTTTCTTTTCCTTTTAGAATATATTCCATATAGCAACATTTTAATGGTTAGCCTTTTTTCCTTACATATTAACATTCTTTCTCATATCACCTTCTAACAAATAAAAAAAGACGTAGGTCCCACACGTCTTTTTCCATAATATTCAAATTTTAAGAAAATAATGTTTTTACAACTTCACTTACTTTATCATTATGAATTTGATAATACACTTCTAATCCTCGTCTTTCAAAGCGTACTACTTTATTTTGTTTTAATTTTGTTAAATGTTGCGAAACTGTTGATTGTGGAATTTCTAGCACTTCCTGTAATTGTGTTACATTACATGTTCCACGTTGCATTAGTTCCATTACTAGACGTAGACGTAACGGATGCGCTAACGCTCTTAACATTTGTACATCTTCTTCTGAAATATGACATTCGAATTGATTTTGGCTCATAAAGTTCCCCTCATTTTCGTTTTTATTTTCTTTTTATTTATTTATATATCTGTTCTTATATTTCCTGTTACGACATAACTTTATCAACCTATAAAGCTGAAAAATTTTTCCACCTTTATCAGGAAAGAATTCAGGAAAAATTCCTTGCTGATTTTGAATATTATACTATATGATATAACGAAAAAGCAAAAGTAAGGACTATGAATACTTTGCTTACAAACGTTGTTTTATCAAGCTTTTTGTTATATTTTCACCTCATTGCAACGTACAGTAATTATATTGTAAAATACCGTCTATAATTGATAACCTATCGTAACGTTTTGGGGTTATATTTAACCTCTTTGTTATGCTAAAAGGAATTTTCAGTAAAAAGAGATATCATAACATTAAATTTTAACTTATTGCTTTTTAATTAATATTCAATCGCTTGAACTATGATGGAACACTTCCTATTAAGTACATTTACTGTCCCACCCCTGACTTGATCAAATAGGACAAACGGTACATTCTGCAGCTCTATATTCGATACAAAGACGGTCTCTACTATAGAGCTGTAGTATCAATAATGTATAAACAACTACAAGAAAAGAATATGCAAATAATTTATCTCACCCACTCGAATAGATTTGAGTGGGCTTTTTGTCGACTTTATGAACAAAGCAGTTCTTTTAACACTATTATGGAATAATTATACTTTTTTACGTTGACAATAGTGTTGAAGGAGAATATACTAAGCATGTAAGTTGATTGTGAATAGTTTCACAAATAATGTGAATTTCTTCACATATAATAGATAGGAGTTGTCATTATTATGAGTACTTGGACACAAATTTATGACCCATTAAACAATATTTGGTTATCTGCTCTAATCGCAGCACTTCCAATTTTTTGCTTCATCATTTGTTTAATGGGACTGAAAATGAAAAGTTATATCGCTGGTCTTTACAGTGTGATTGTCGCTATTATTCTTGCTATATTCGTTTATAAAATGCCAGCAACAGTAGCTGTAGCATCTGCCGGATTCGGTATTTTATCTGGATTTTATCCAATTTGTACTATTGTTATCGCAGCAATTTTCCTTTACAAATTAACTGTT
This sequence comes from Bacillus sp. FSL W8-0519, assembly GCF_038005585.1. Taxonomy (NCBI): domain Bacteria; kingdom Bacillati; phylum Bacillota; class Bacilli; order Caryophanales; family Bacillaceae; genus Bacillus; species Bacillus sp. FSL W8-0519. Next base: position 660,304 of record NZ_JBBOTL010000001.1, on the reverse strand, counting down.
AAAACAGAGCAATTCAACATCATTCGTGATAGCATTTCAAGCATTACAAATGATCAACGCTTACAAGTATTATTAATTGCTTATTCTTTCGGTGCTTTCTTAGAAGGCGCAGCTGGTCTAGGGGTTCCAGTTGCTATTACAGCTGCACTACTTGTAGGTATGGGCTTTAACCCATTAAAAGCAGCAGGTATTTGTTTAGTAGCAAACATCGCTGGTGGTGCTATGGGTGCTATGGGTATCCCAGTTACAGTACCAGCACAATTAACTGAACTTGATGCATTAACTATCGGTCGTCAAACTGTTCTTATTCTACCATTCATTAGTATTGTATTACCTTTCTTACTTGTTTCAATGGTCGATGGAATTAAAGGTATTAAAGAAACTTGGCAAGGTATTCTTGTAAGTGGTATTTCTTTCGCAATTACTCAGTTCGTTGTAACTTACTTCTTAGGTGCAGAACTTACTAATATTTTCGCAGCCGTTGTAAGTATGATCTCTCTTGCATTATTCTTACGTGTTTGGCAGCCAAAATCTTCTACTAAAGAAGAAAAACAAGAAGAAAAAGAATCTCATACATTCAATCAAATTTTATATGCTTGGTCTCCATTCGTATTCTTAACTGCATTCGTAACAATCTTTAATTTAAAACCAATTAAAGCGTTATTTGCTCCGGATGGTGCACTAGCAAACTTAGTATTTAACATTCAATTCCCTGGTCTTCATAATGCTGTTATGAAAACTACACCAATTACAAAAGCTGATACACCTTTCGCAGCTGTTTTCAAATTTGATGTATTCTCATCTACAACTACTGCAATTGTATTAGCAATTATCGTTTCACTTATCGTGTACCGCGTTAAAGGTAAAATGGTTAAAGAATTAATGGTTGAAACAATGAAAGAGCTAAAAGCTCCAGTATATACAATCTGTAGCGTTATCGCGTTAGCTTACGTAGAAAACTACTCTGGTATGTCATCTACACTTGGACTTGCATTCTCTTCTACTGGTAATGCATTCCCAATTCTTTCTCCAATCTTAGGATGGATCGGCGTATTCATTACAGGATCAGTAGTATCAAGTGGTTCATTATTCGCACCGCTTCAAGCAGTAACTGCAGATCAATTAAACATCGTTCCTTCTACTCTTGTTGCCTTAAACGTAGTAGGTGGTACAATGGCAAAAATGGTTTCACCTCAATCTGTAGCAGTTGCTTGTGCAGCAGTTGGACTAGTTGGTAAAGAATCTGCCTTATTTAAAACAGCAATGAAATACAGTCTAATCTTCTTAGCTATCATTAGCTTACTTCAATTAAACGCTGTATTTAATATCTTTTAAAATAAAACACCGATCCAAATGGATCGGTGTTTTTTACATTACATCTTCTTATTCTTTAGTAAAGAAGCTCCAGCAATTTCAGGATGCGTCATTTCGAATGGATCTAAAATAATATCCAATTCTTCTTCTGTCAGTACACCATGTTCTAAACATAACTCCCGAACAGATTTTCCTGTTTCAATTGCTTCACGTGCAATACGTGATGCTGCTTCATAACCAATATGAGGGTTAACTGCTGTAATAATTCCAACACTTTTCTCAACATATTGTTTCAGCAGTTCTTCATTTGCTGTAATTCCTTTAATACAATATTCACGGAATACACGGAATCCGTTATTCATAATACTAATAGATTGAATTAAATTAAATACAAGCACAGGCTCCATTACGTTGAGCTCCAGTTGTCCTGCTTCTGACGCTAAGCAAATTGTATGATCATTACCAATTACTTGGAAAGCGACTTGATTAATTACTTCTGCCATAACAGGATTTACTTTACCTGGCATAATAGATGAACCTGGCTGACGAGCTGGTAATTGAATTTCCGCCAATCCAACACGTGGACCAGATGCCATAATACGAAGGTCGTTCGCAATTTTAGACATATTCATCATACATACTTTTAACGCTGCAGATACTTCTGTGTATGCATCTGTATTTTGCGTTGCATCAACTAAATGCTCTGCACCAACAAGTGGGAATCCGCTAAATGTTCGTAAGTGTTTAACCACTTGTTCAATGTAGGTAGGGTTTGCATTTAATCCCGTACCAACAGCTGTCGCCCCCATATTCACTTCATATAAATGTTGGCGAGATTGTTTAATTCTTTTTATATCACGCGCAAGCACTCTGCTATACGCTTCAAATTCTTGTCCAAGACGAATCGGAACAGCATCTTGTAAATGCGTACGTCCCATTTTAATGACGTGATCGAACTCGTTTGCTTTTGCACGGAAAGCAGCATGAAGTTCTTCCATTGTAATAAGAAGTTCTTCTAACATCATAAGAGTTGCAATATGAATTCCCGTTGGGAACGCATCATTCGTTGACTGAGCCATGTTTACATGCGTATTTGGGCTAATTTTTGCATACTCGCCTTTTTCATATCCCATACGTTCTAACGCTCGATTAGCAATTACTTCGTTTGTATTCATATTAATAGAAGTTCCAGCACCGCCCTGAATTGGATCTACGATAAATTGATCATGGAATTTCCCATCAACAATTTCTTGCGCTGCCTCCGCAATTTCATGTCCAATGTCTTTCGCCAAGTAACCAGTATCGATATTTGCAAGTGCCGCCGCTTTTTTCACAATTGCCATTGCCGTAATGAGTGACGGATGGATGCGATATCCTGTAATCGGGAAGTTTTCTACCGCACGTAATGTTTGTACACCGTAATAAGCTCTACTTGGTACTTCCTTTTCACCTAAAAAATCTTTTTCTATACGTATATCCTTCGTTGCTATCATTTTCATCACCTATACTTTTCATTCTAAATCCCTATTTAAAAAATTCGCCCTCTAAAAATACGAGTATCATTCAGAAGAATTTTTCAGTGTCCACCTTCACTATATAGTACCTTTTTTGAAAGCGCAAACATTTAATTTTCTATATATACCTTTTATAGAAAATCATTCTTCTCCCTTCTTTATTTCCACTCGTTTAATTTGATGCATATCTTTTTCCAGAACTTTAAAAGAAAAGCCGTGTTTTTCAATAATATCTCCTTCAGCAACGATTTGCTTTTGTACCATAATCCATCCACCAATTGTATCTACATCATCAGCGATTAAGTGTATGCCAAATAAATCATTTACTTCACTAATAAGCACTTTCCCCTCTACAATTTTACACCCTTCACTTATATGCTCTATAGGCGGGTGTTCATCTTCATCGTATTCATCTCGAATTTCCCCAACAATTTCTTCTAAAATATCTTCTAATGTAACAATCCCAGCTGTACCACCATATTCATCATACAACACAGCTAATGGAATGTGTTTTCTTTGCATTTGTAATAGTAAATCATGAATTGGAATATTTTCTAGCACTTCAATGACCGGCCTTGTATATGGCATAATCGAGCACTCCTCGTCCCGATTACCATCCATATAACGAATAAATAAATCCTTTACATTAACCATTCCAATGATTTCATCTTTATCTTCACCAAATACAGGATACCTCGTATATTTTTCTTGTGCGATTATTTTAATATGTGTTTCAAATGGTTCGTCCTCATATAAACCTACAACTTCCGTACGAGGCACCATAATTTCCTTTGCCACTCTATTATCAAATTCAAAAATATTATTTACATATTTAAATTCCCTTTGATTAATCTCTCCGCTCTCATAACTCTCAGATAAGATTAATCGTAATTCTTCTTCCGAATGAGCAACTTCATGTTCAGAAGCCGGATGTAATCCGAATAACCCTGTTACAAGCCTTGCTGAACCATTTAAAGCCCAAATAAACGGATACATTACTCGGTAAAAATAAATAAGTGGTTTCGATAATAATAAACTAACTTGCTCTGCTCTTTGTATGGCGAACGTCTTAGGAGCAAGTTCACCAATAACAACATGTAAAAACGTAATAACTGCAAAAGCAATAATAAATGAAACGGTACTTGCAATTGCAGAAGATAGGTGTAGTTTTAAAAACAACGGCTCTAGTAAATGTTTTATAGTCGGCTCGCCTAACCACCCAAGCCCTAAAGCGGTAATGGTAATACCTAACTGACATGCTGATAAATATTCATCTAAATTTGAAGTTACTTTTTTTGCTGCCAATGCTCCTCGTCGTTTCTCACTAACGAGTTGGTCAATACGACTGCTACGCACCTTAATAATTGCAAACTCAACAGCTACAAAAAAACCTGTTAATGCAATAAGAATGACTACCATCAGTAATTTTAAAATATCCACATATATCCTTTAGCTTTCTTAGCTAAAGTGACACCTCCTTTAAAAAAGAAGTTTCACTTTAGTTTCTTCATTTACTCAAAAGCAACCCTATATAAAATTCACCAATTTCAAACCTCATACAATTCTAAAGGTAAACCATCCGGATCTTGGAAAAAAACAAATTTTTTCCCGGTTATCTCATCAATACGTATCGCCTCAGTTTCAACACCACATTGACTTAAATGTTGCACGGCTTCTTCTATATTTGTAACAGCAAATGCTAAATGCCTAAGTCCAGACGCTTCTGGAAAACTCGGGCGCTCAGGCGGACTTGGGAATGAAAATAATTCAATTTGATACTCTCCCCCTACACATAAATCTAACTTATAAGAATCTCGTTCCTTTCTATATACCTCATTTACCTCTTCAAAACCTAATATCCTAGTATAAAAATCTTTTGACACATCATAATTTGAACAAATAATTGCAACGTGGTGTACTCTACATATATTCATACTCTCTCTATTCCTTTCTTTACCAAAGATGCATATTCTCCCTTGAAATGAAAAACATATATAGCAGAATATCTCTTTTAGGGGGCTTACTATGAAATTTATTACCTTTTTCTTAGGACTTATCGTCGTCTTCTTCCTTGCTTATATCGCTAGTAACAATAAGAAGCATATTAAATTTAAACCTATTTTCATCATGCTTCTTATACAGTTAATTTTAACCTATTTATTATTGAATACAGAAATCGGTCTCATACTTATTCGGTTCATCTCCAGTTTGTTTACAAAGCTACTCGAGTATGCTGCTGATGGTATAAACTTCGTATTTGGCGGCCTTGCCAATAAAGGTGAAATGCCCTTTTTCCTTACTGTCTTATTACCAATTGTCTTCATTTCCGTCTTAATTGGTATACTACAACATTTCAAAATACTACCATTTTTCATTCGTTGGATCGGTTACTTCCTTAGCAAAATAAATGGTCTTGGGAAATTAGAGTCTTACAATGCTATCGCATCTGCCATTGTCGGCCAATCAGAAGTTTTTATTACGGTCAAAAAACAATTAGCTCAAATTCCAAAACACCGTCTTTATACACTTTGTGCATCTGCCATGTCAACTGTATCTATGTCTATCGTAGGTGCCTATATGACAATGATCGAACCTAAATATGTAGTAACCGCACTCGTTCTCAATTTATTTAGCGGCTTTATTATCGTACTTATCATTAACCCTTACGACGTGAGGGATGACGAAGATATTTTAGAACTAAAAGGCGAAAAGCAAAGCTTTTTTGAAATGCTTGGAGAGTACATTCTAGATGGCTTTCGAGTAGCTATCGTTGTCGGTGCTATGCTTATCGGATTCGTCGCATTAATGAGCTGCATTAATGATCTATTCCTCATTATATTCGGCATTACTTTCCAGCAATTAATCGGCTACGTCTTTGCACCAATTGCGTTTCTTATCGGTGTACCAAGTTCTGAAATTGTCGCGGCTGGTAGCATTATGGCAACGAAGCTTGTAACGAATGAATTTGTAGCAATGATGGATCTTAGTAAAATTTCTAATAGCCTTTCTCCTCGTACAGTTGGTATTATTTCTGTCTTCCTCGTCTCTTTTGCCAACTTTTCTTCTATCGGCATTATTTCAGGTGCGGTAAAAGGATTAAACGAAGAACAAGGAAACGTCGTTGCCAGATTTGGCCTTAAATTACTATACGGAGCGACTCTCGTTAGCATTTTATCTGCAATTATCGTAAGCATTATGTTGTAATTAGGTAAAATTTTATCATTTTCTTATCCCTATCTTTTGTATACAATAACGAATAGATGTCTTTATAAATAATCAAGACATCTATTTTTTATACATGTACAATCGCTTTTATTTAGCGTACAATATTTTTTATGTGTTTAAATGCGCTTCTAGATGTATATACTTTGATAGTTTTAAAGGAGAAAAAATGATGAAATCCGATATGCACAAAGATACTCGAGCCAAAAAGGGACGCTCAAAGAAAAAACGTCTACTTTGGTTCCTTCTTATTCCATTACTGATTATAGCACTTGGAGCAGGAGGCTACTCCTTCCATATATACAGTAAAGCAAAATCAATTCTAAGTAATGCCTATTCTGAACTTGGCCGCGGAGACAAATCCAGCAAACGTGAAAAAGCCGTTAAACCTATGACTGACAACATTTCCGTACTTATTATGGGTGTTGATGAAAGTGATATTAGGGACAAAAATTATGGGAAAGCAACTCGTACAGATGCACTATTACTTGCAACCATTAATAAAAACGATAAATCTGTTAAGCTTGTCAGTATTCCACGTGATTCACGTGTCTATATTAAATCACGTGATAAATACGATAAAATTACACATGCGCACGTATTCGGTGGTGTAGACAGCACGATTGATACAGTTGAGAAATTTTTAGATGTTCCAGTTGATTACTATGTAAAATTCAACTTTAAATCCTTTATCAAAATTGTTGATTCCCTTGGTGGCATTACTGTAGATGTTCCAGTGGAGTTCACAGAACAAAATAGTAAAGATGAAGCAGATGCAATTCACCTTAAAAAGGGACGTCAACATTTAAATGGAGAAGAAGCACTGGCACTAGCGAGAACTCGTCATATCGATAGTGATTATATGCGCGGTCAACGACAACAGCTTGTTTTAGAAGCTATTGCTGAAAAGGCATTATCTCTGAATTCCATTAATAAAATCGGTGGTTTATTAGACGCTGTTGATAAAGACTTAAAAACAAATTTAACTTTTGATGATATGATGACAATTGCGAAAAATTCAATGGGTTCAAACTTAAAAATGGACAAATTGCAAGTAGAAGGTACTGATAAATATATAGGTGGTATTTATTATTACGTTCCAAACGAAAAAAGCGTCGATAATATTTCGACAACACTACAAGAACATCTCGGTGTTACGAATAAAAATGAACATAAAAAATTATAATAAAAAGGCTGCTAGAACTTTCTAGACAGCCTTTTTATTATAATTTTCAACATATTTCTCGTACACATTGTGACAAAAAGAGACAATTATTACAACAGTGTAACATATTTTATAAAAACATTACACACACAGTGAAAATAATAGTATACTAGTACGTACATAATGTTATTTTCATCATTTTTATACAAAAAATGTAATACATATATTTATACAAAAATTTCTGGGGGGAAATAAATGAAGCTAAGTAAAATACTGATCGGTTCTGCAATTGCTGGAGGCATATTACTTTGTGTTGGCGGTGTTGGCGGATATCAATATGTATCCAAACTAAATAATCAATTAGATACTACTGCATTACCCAATACTACATTTGAAGGTATTTCTCTCGATGGAAAAAATAAAAAAGATATTCAAGCTATTATTAATCAAAAAATCACTGAATTAGATCAAAAATCACTTACGTACATATTCCAAAACGATAAACAAACTTACACATGGAAAGATTTAGGGATAAATTATAAAGAAAAAGATATTATCGACAAAATCTTTAAAGAACAAGAAGGCAACGCAATAAATCGTTACAAAATGCGGAAACAAGCTGAGAACGGCGAATTAAAACGTGACTATAAATTAACACCTCAATTAAATACAACTGCTTATGAAAGCTTTATGAAGGATAAATATAATGAAACATTAAAAAATCCTGTTAATGCAGAATTAAGTATTGAAGGCACTACAGTAAATATTAGCCAGAGCCAAAATGGAGAAAAAATCGATAAAGAAAAGTTAACTGATTTAACGCGGCAAGCCATTACTTCTGGCACATCTGACGTTACATTACCCGTTACACTATTAAAGCCTGAACGTTCTACAGAAGATATACAGAAAATGGGGATTAAAGAAGTAATTGCTGAATATTCAACTCCAATGGCTGGCCGTAATGGGAATCAATCCTTTAACGTAAATAAGTCAGCTAATACTTTAAGTGGAGTGATTGTCGCACCTGATGAAACATTTAGTTTTAATGGCCGCGTTGGCGTAACGGATGCTGCTCATGGTTATAAATCCGCAGCTGTATATTCACAAGGGAAAGTTATACAAAGTGCAGGCGGAGGCGTTTGCCAAGTGAGTAGTACTTTATATAGCGCAGCTTTAAGAGCAGATTTAGGAATTGTTTCTCGAAGCAACCATTCTATGCCCGTAAATTATTTACCACTTGGGCAAGATGCAGCAGTAGCAGATTATGGTCCAGATTTAAAATTTAAAAATAATACAGGCAATCATATTTATATTCAAGCATTTTCAAATGGAGGTAGTATTACTACACGTATTTTCGGCACAAATACTGGTAAAAATGTTGAAGTTTCTTCTCAAGTAATTAGTAGGACTAATGATAAAATAACAGCAGTTACATATAAAAAAGTTACACAAAACGGTGAAGTAATATCTAATGGACAAATTTCAAAAAGCGTATATAAAAGCGCTCCAAAACAATAAGACACTATCAAACAAAAAAATTTCAAAAACAAAAAAGGCGTGATCTACTCACGCCTTTTTCTTTTGCAATAATAATAAAAAGGTTGCAAGATGGTCTTTCGTTTCTTCTAACGACCACATACGATTTCCTTGCTTCGCAGCTAGTACGCACGCCTCTTCCCAAGCATCCTTTTTCTTCATATATAATAATTCATCGCGTAATTTCAAAACAATTTCTTCGTCTTCTTGCTCTATAAACTCTTCCATCACGCCTACTATTTCATCTTCATGGATACTTAACGTACAATACGATTTGAAAAAATATTGTAATGTCGTATACATATTTACTCCCCCTTCTTATTTATCAGATGGATAAGAAGTAATGATCTTATATCCTAAATCCCCTGACTTATCTCTCGCTAAAACAGTAACAGTTTTGACTAACTTGTCTTTTACATTCATATTTTTCTTTATTACCGTTTTTCCAACCGGGAATGAATGTGTTGTATTTAATACGAGACGAGCCTCTTTAGAATTTTTTAACCAATCTTGAATTTCCTTATCATGCTGCTTCAAACTATCTTTTACAGCTTTCGTTGCCGTTTCCTTGTCATAGTATGTACTTGCTGCTGATACTTTATCTGTCTTCAAGCGATTCTTCAAATCTTCTTCTGATTTGCCTACATGTCTTTCAATCGTATGACCATTTTTAGGTGGCCCTTCCATTTCGTCTAAAATATTATCACTAATTTTTTCTACTGATGTCGATTGATTCCCTGTTTGTTTCTCTGTTTTTTGTTCTTTTCCTGCACATCCACTTAAGATCAGTATTAATGCCAATAAACTACTCAAGAAAAGACTACTTATTCGTTTCATCATATCACCTCTTTCATGATTATTATCGTAACTTCACTAAAAGTCAATTTCACACTGAAAAAACATACAACATTTTTAAATTCCTCATCTATTTTGCCAAATTACCACCCGTTTTTCATAAAACCGCTATTTTCGCCCTTACATAAATATACCCCTATGTTTTTATGATTATTTCCCGAGTTAAACCTCCCTATAAAACCATCTATTAACCTTTTAAATAAAGGTTTTATTTGTATTTTTTTAAAAATTAAAATATACCCCTTATTTCATATACCTAATACCCATATGAGGTATAATAATGGTGTTTTTTAACGTTTTTCTACATTATGTAAATTTGTACTTGCCTACACAATGGAAATATGGTGTAATGCAAAAAAAGATAAAGGATTTTAAACAATGGCTGAAACAATTCAAAACTTCTTAACAGACTATTATTCAATCGCAATTCCACTTAGTATCTTAATCAACATAGTCATTAGCCTTTTAGGTGTTATCCCTAGTATTTTTTTGACCGCTATTAACATACAGCTCTTTGGTGTAACAAACGGAACCCTTATTTCGATCGCAGGTGAGGCCTTAGGGGCTATTATCTCGTTTTATATTTATCGTATAGGCCTTCAGAAATTCACTCACAGCAAAGTAAATAAGTATCCAAAGGTAGAACGCCTACTTTATGTAGAAGGTAGAGAGGCCTTTCTACTCGTCCTATCGTTCCGCCTCATTCCTTTCATTCCGTCTAGTATCGTGACTTTATTTGCAGCTCTAGGCAAAATGTCATTACTATCCTTCAGTATTGCCAGTACAATAGGTAAAATACCGGCATTATTAATCGAGGTATATTCTGCTTATCATGTCATGAACGGAACAAATGAAGCGAAGTGGATTGTAACAATCGCGGGCGCTATTGGATTGTTTTATTTGTGGAAAAAATGGAGAAAAAAATAAAGAAGGAGCCTATGCTCCTTCTTTATTTTTGAGGTATTTTATTAATAGCTATCCTTTAGATCGTTAGTTAATACCAACAGCACTAAATGATTGCTTAACTGCATTTACTTCAGCAGAGTTCGCACCATATAAATCAGCTGCAGCTTGTACTGCACCAGCACGCGCTTGACTAAATGTAGTAGATTGCGTGAAATATTGTGTGTTTGCACGGTAATAAATTGCACCTAGCTTATCTTTACCAATACCAGTTACAGTTACACCGTAATGCGTACCGCCATTTGCTAATAAATAAGCTTGTTTGTTAATAATACCACTGTTCGTATGAACCCCACCGTTATCACTAGTACCAGTGTAACGCTTAGAATAATGATCTGGATCACCATATTTCGTTGGATCACTCATAGAGCGAAGCGCATCTCCTGCTTTACCAGGCGTATAAATATCTTCACCAATTTCCCAATCTGGGTTACGGTTATCATAGAATTCTACTAAAGTACCAAAAACATCTGAAATAGCTTCATTTAATGCCCCTGATTCATTTTGATAGATTAAATCTGAGCTATACTCTGTAACAGCATGCGTTAATTCATGGCCAATTACATCAATTCCACCAGACAATGAAGTGAATGTTACACCATCACCATCTCCGTATACCATTTGAGAGCCATTCCAGAACGCATTATTATATCTACTTCCATAATGAACTGTTGATTTTAATGGCGCTCCTGCATCATTAATAGAGTTTCTATTAAAAGTAGCTTTATAGTAATCATATGTTTTACCCGCATAGTAATGAGCATCTACCGCTGCTGCATCATACGCTGCATTGAAAACATTATCTGCATCTACCCATAATGTTCCTGGCAATGTAGTACGATTTTTCGCATCATATGTGAAAATCGTTGCTCCGCGCGTATTATCTTGTAAGTAGTAAGATGAGCCAGATAACGTTGTATTAAGCGACTTCGTATCTCCTAATACACCTTTACCAGTACCCACTGCATTTGTTCCTGTTACAGGCTTTACAGCTGGTTTCGCTTCCTGTTTAGGTGCCTCTTGCTTAACTGGTGATTTATCTTCATTTGCTACATGATCAAGTTTATTATATTTATTTAACACTTTACCGCTGTCTGCTTCAATGAAATAGTAGTAGTTTCCTGGACTCGGGTCTAAGAAGTTTAAATTTACAACGTATGCATATGTTGTTTCTTCACCGTTTTGATATACATATAAGTCCGCTTTTGGTTCTACCTCATATTTAGGTGTAATCCCTAAATCTTTTTGCGCAATTTCAATTGCTTTTGCGCCTTCGATCTTATTTTTATTTTTCAATTTTTCTTTTTTGTCTAAATCAGGCGCAACTGTTCCAGACAATACTTTTAAAGAACCATCTTTACTTACGTGAGCTACTTGCGTAGACCCCCATACAGGTACTCCTTCATATACTTGTTGCAAACGTAATACTGTTGAATCAGTTACAGCATCTTTCTTCACTTGTTTCACTTTGAAAGAATCTTGCGCACTCTTTTCCCCTAACTTGTAATCACCTTTTGCTGCGTTTAAGTAATCAAACACAACAGATTCTGCTTTCTTACCAGTTGCCCCAGTTAGATCCCCAGAAACAAACTCCGGTGACTGTACTGTCTCATTGTACTTCTTCGTAGAGAGCACATTTTTAGAATCTGCAAATGCAGAGCCTGTCCCTCCGAACGTTGTAACTGCCATTCCTGTCGCTAACACTAATGCTAAACTTTTCTTTTTCATGAACCTTCCCCCTAATAAATTATTTTTTGAAAAAGAGTAGTTTCATATTAGCATTATGTTTCCACTATTAATATACTAAAAATTCAATTAATTTTTTTCTCAAGTTTTGTAGAATTTTGAGGAACAAATATTGAAAAACCCCTTTCCGGTTGGAAAGGGGGTTTCAATTATGAATTAATTTGTTGAACTGTTTTAGCTTCTTGACCAAGAGTATCTGGCTTCCATGCATACTGAATATCCAATACCACCGCCGCAATCGCCATAACTACAAATGTTCCTGCAATTAACTTTTTCATATTATTTCTCCTCCTTACTCTTCTAATAAATTTATCGCTAACTTATAGTAGCGATTACTTTCTTTAAAATCTGAACATTCTTCTAAGTATTCAGCTAGTTCTAAGTATATTTTCTTTAAATCTTTTATATTTTCCTCTGCTTTAAAGAAAGGAACTACTTCTATTTCTAGAAATTTTTTATAAACATCCCTTTCTTCAAAATGCTTGTATCGTAAACTTAATAATAAATATAGCATCCCTTTATATCTATCATCTTTTCTTGCAGCAATGATGCCTTTTTCAATCCATTTAGCCGCTTCCTCGATTTCTCCTAATTGAATACACTGTAACGAAAGCTCATACATAGCATCAATATAGTTCATATCCTCTTCTTTTTTATACTTTAGGCATTCTATATAGTACTCTTTTGCCTTAGTATAATTTTTTTGACGATAATACAGGTAACCAATATTATTCAAAGCAATAGATAGAATATTATCTTTATCAGCAAAAGAAGTCGCTTCCCTTATGATATGATTATAAATTTCCATAGCTTCGTTATATTGTTTTTTTCTAGTGTAACTAAAAGCAATTAAAAACTTGCAATTAATTATATTTCTGAATTTATATTCACTTTTAAAGCCTTCTAATGCCACGTTAGCAAAGTATAATGTCATGTGGTCTATTTCCATCTGACTATAAGTTAGCGCTAAATTATAATATATTCCTGTTTCATAATAACCTAACTCTTTCGCCATCGCTTCTGTCTTTAACAAGTATTCCAATGCCTGTGTATATTTGTACTGCACAGAATATAACAATGCCTTATTATACGTATATAACATCTTCTGGAAAGGTGAGTATTTCTTATACACCTTTTTCAACTTATCCAATTCTTCCTCTACAGCAGGTAAATCTCGCTTCATCATTAAATACCGCGTATAAAGTAACTTATAATAATTTATAATTTCAAAATCCAAAACATGCTTCATTTCACCTTGTAATTCTTCATATATGCGTTCTACTTGTGGCTTGTCCAAATGAACTAATGCATTTAACCATTCATCCAGCTTCCCCTTCACATCTTCTTCTACATCTCTCAAATCCGTCACGGCAATTTCTAATCTTGCGCAGAGCAATTGTAGAATCTCTTCTGATGCTTCGATTTTTCCATTTTCGATTTTACTTAAGTATGAGACAGAACAAATGCCCTGACATAATTCTTCTTGTGTCATTTTTTGCTGTAGCCGTTTGTAAAAGACTTGTTTGCCTATTTTTTCTAATGTTTGTTGCATTGTCCTCCTCCATTCTCATTTACCCCCATTACTTTAATAATACATAAAATCTTGAGAAATATAAATTGATAAATGTTAATTTTCTAAAAAATATGCAATATTTCATTTTTTTCCCTCTTGACTATACTTTCATATCTATTCTTTGCTACGATCCGTGAAAAATTGGTATACTATAACCAAATTATGGAGGTGTTTTCGCGATGACTTATTATAAAGACGATAGCTATGCCTTACATACAGATTTATATCAAATTAATATGGCTTATACATATTGGAAAGATGGTATTCATAACCGCCGCTCGGTGTTTGATTTATACTTTCGAAAACTTCCATTCGAGAACGGTTATGCTGTTTTTGCTGGCCTTGAAAAAATTGTAGAGTACATAGAAAACTTCAGCTTTACCGAAAGCGATATCGCTTATTTAGCAGAATTACAATTTGAAGAAGAATTTCTTCAGTATTTACAAAATATGAAATTCACTGGGACGATTCGAAGTATGCAAGAAGGTGAAGTTGTCTTTAATAACGAGCCTTTATTACGTGTCGATGCACCGCTCGGCGAAGCACAAATTATTGAAACCGCCCTGTTAAACATTGTGAATTACCAAACATTAATTGCAACGAAAGCAGCTCGTATGAAGCACGCTGCAAATAACGATGAACTTTTAGAGTTCGGCACAAGACGTGCCCACGAGTTCGATGCAGCCCTTTGGGGTACACGTGCTGCCTTTATCGGTGGTTTCTCATCTACGAGTAACGTACGGGCTGGAAAACGCTTTGGGATACCTGTAGCCGGCACACATGCGCACTCTTTTGTTCAAGCTTATCGCGATGAATATGTTGCTTTTAAGAAATACGCTGAAACTCATAAAAAGTGTGTCTTTCTCGTTGATACATATGACACATTAAAATCTGGTGTTCCAAATGCAATTCGCGTGGCAAAAGAGTTCGGGGATCGCATCGATTTTTATGGCATTCGCCTCGATAGTGGTGATATGGCTTATTTATCTAAAAAGGCAAGAAAACTACTAGATGAAGCCGGGTTTACAAATACAAAAATTATTGCTTCTAGCGATTTAGATGAATACACCATTATGCATTTAAAATCTCAAGGAGCAAAAATTGATGTATGGGGCGTTGGAACAAAATTGATTACGTCCTTTGAGCAACCAGCATTAGGGGCTGTTTATAAACTCGTTGCGATTGAAGATACTGATGGAAAGTTAAATGATACAATTAAAATTTCATCTAACCCGGAAAAAATCACTACTCCAGGACTAAAACGAATTTATCGCATTATCAACCGAGTTAATGATCATGCAGAAGGCGATTATATTGCATTAGATTGTGAAGAACCAGGAAAAGAAGAACGCTTAAAAATGTTTCACCCTGTTCACACGTATATAAGTAAATTTGTAACAAACTTTGAAGCGCGCGAACTGCATAAAGACATTTTCGTTAACGGTGAAAGAACATATGAACTACCTGACATATTGGATATTCAAAAATACAATGAACAGAGTCTCGCGTTATTTTGGGAAGAGTATATGCGAACTTTAAATCCTGAAGAGTACCCTGTCGATTTAAGTCAAGAATGCTGGGATCATAAAATGAATTACATTCAAACTGTTCGAGAACAAGTTGAAAAAAATATACAAAAATAAAACAGAGAAGCTGCTCCTTCTCTGTTTTCTTCAATGCTATATATCTTTGTAAAAAATATATTAAAATAACAAGATAAATATTTTTTATTTGTAAATTTTAATATTACGTTATTTATTTCTAAAATAATATTTGTTATTATTTTATTGAGTCAATTTCAACAGAATAACCTAAAAAAGAGGACGCAGGTTGCGTCCTCTTTTTTATCCCGCATTAACGGGCAGCAAGACCCCCAAAATTCAGCAAAAGCAAGGGCGTTAGATGGGGGATCAACTGTCCGTAAAAGCCCGATTGGTGAAGGCTAATAATCAGCGGGGGATGAAGCCCCCCACTGATTAAAGTTTCACTTTATAAATCTTTCACTCGTAGTACACGCATTGCATTTAAAACTGCCAGTAGTGTCACACCAACATCTGAGAAAACCGCTTCCCACATTGTTGCAATACCGAAAGCACCAAGTAGTAAAACTAATCCTTTTACCCCTAATGCAAAGATAATATTTTGCCATACAATGCGTCTTGTACGTTTTGCAATGTTTACAGCTGTTGCAATTTTTGAAGGCTCATCAGTCATAATAACGATATCTGCCGCTTCAATTGCTGCATCTGATCCTAAACCACCCATTGCAATACCAACATCGGCTCTTGCTAATACCGGTGTATCATTAATACCATCACCAACGAAAGCAACTTTTTCTTTTCCATGCTTCGCTGCATCAATTTTTTCAATCTCTTCTACTTTTTGTTGCGGTAATAGTTCTGCGTGAACTTCATCTAAACCTAATTCTTTACCAACAGCTTCACCAACTGGTTTTGCATCACCAGTTAACATGACTGTCTTCTTAATACCTAGTTCTTTTAACTTTTGAATTGCTTGTTTTGAATCTTCTTTTACCTCATCAGAGATAACAATATAACCTGCATATTTTCCATCTACAGCAACGTGAACCAATGTACCTACTGTTTCTGGTTGCTTAAATGTAATGTTCTCTTTTCTCATTAATTTAGCATTACCTGCAAAAATTTCTTTTCCTTGTACTTTTACGACTGTACCGTGACCAGAAATTTCGTTATAATCATCGATTATTTTTTCATCAACTGATTTTCCATATGCATTTCGAATCGATTGTGCAATTGGGTGGTTAGAATACACTTCAGCAAATGCTGCATACTCTAATAATTCTTCATTTGTAATACCTTCGCTCGGTTCCATTTTTGTAACTTTGAAGACACCTTTTGTTAATGTGCCTGTTTTATCAAAAACAATATATTTCACATCATTTAAAGCTTCTAAATAGTTACTCCCTTTTACTAACACACCACTTTTAGATGCACCACCGATACCTCCAAAGAATCCAAGAGGAATAGATACAACTAACGCACATGGACAAGAGATTACTAGGAACACTAACGCTCTATAAATCCAATCCGAGAATGTAGCTCCTTCTAAAATAAGTGGTGGAATAAACGCCATGATCGCTGCTGTAATTACTACAACTGGAGTGTAGTAACGCGCGAACTTCGTAATAAAGTTTTCTGTTGGCGCTTTTTTACTGCTTGCATTTTGAACTAAATCTAAAATTTTTGATACAGTTGATTCACCAAATTCTTTTGTAACTTCAATTGTTAATACACCATTTTGGTTCACAAAACCACTTAATACATCATTTCCAATTTCAACTTCACGTGGTACAGATTCACCAGTCAATGCTGAAGTATCTACCATTGATGTTCCTTCAATTACTTTTCCGTCTAACGGTACTTTCTCACCAGGTTTCACGATAATATAATCGCCGATTTGTACATCTTCTGGTGATACTTGTTTCGTTTCATTTCCAATCTTTACATTCGCGTAATCAGGACGAATATCCATTAATGAAGTAATTGATTTCCGAGAACGGTTTACCGCAATACTTTGGAATAGTTCTCCTACTTGATAGAATAACATTACTGCAACCGCTTCTGGGTATTGTTGAATTGCGAAAGCTCCTAGTGTTGCAATTGCCATTAAGAAGTTCTCATCAAACACTTGGCCACGAGTTATGTTTCTTACTGCTCTCCAAACGATATCTCCACCAATTAATACATACGCAAGGACGAATAACGGAATTGTGATCATTTGTGGTAAGCCAGCTAATGCAGCAATTGCTGTCAAAATTCCGCCAACCACTAATCGTCCTACCATTTTTTTCACATTTGCTTCTCCATGATCGTGACTATGTCCATGGTCATGACCACCCTTTTCTTCACGAACAACTTTCACATCTGGTTCTAACTTTTGAACGACATTTGTTATATTGGCTACAGTCGTTTCTAATTCTCTTTTATTCGCTACTTCAACTCGTAATTTCTTTGATACGAAATCAACAGTTGCTGCTGAAACCGTCGGCATTTCCTTAACTTTATTTTCAATCTTCATCGCACAATTTGCGCAATCTAAACCTTCTAATATAAACACTTCTTTTGCCATTTTTGTGTTTTTTTCTTCTTGCACTTTAATGTGCGGTTCTAATTTTGTAACGAGTTGTTTTGCTTCTGTAACAACTTCGCTTTCTTTATTTTGCGCTGTTTCTAAAACCATTGTTTTTGTCGCGAAATTTACAGAGCAAGAATTTACTCCTTCTATATTCCCAACGCCTTTTTCAATTTTCATTGCACAGTTTGCACAATCTAAACCTTCTAACATCAGTTTCTTTTTCACTAATGCTTCAGCCATCGTTCTCCCTCCTCGCGTTCTATTTATTCTTCCTCGTTTACGTGTTCAAACGCTTGCTCGAAGATATGAATTACGTGTTGGTCAGCTAACGAATAATAAACGACCTTTCCTTCTTTACGATTCTTTACAAGTTTCGCTTGCTTTAACACACGAAGCTGATGTGAAATAGATGATTGTGTCATTCCTAATAAATACGCTAAATCACAAACACACATTTCAGCTTCAAATAACGCATGTAATATTCTTGTACGTGTACGATCGCCTAATACTTTAAATAATTCTGCTACTTTACTTAAACTTTCATCCGTTGGAATTGTTTGTTTTACTTGATCAACAACTTCTTCATGAATTATCGTTTGAGAACATGTCTCTTGTGGTGTTTCTACTTTATTTCCAGCCATTATAGCTCACCTCTTTATTTGAACATATGAACAATCATTCATATATCTTATACCTTTATTATATGAGCGTCCATTCATATGTGTCAATGAAATCTCATACATTTTTTTGAACATTTCGTTCACATTTTAAAAAGATCTACACATATTTTCCGCATCCATTACATTCTCATACAAAAAAGAATATACACTTTACACAAAAGAAAAAGCCTTGCGCGTTCCCTAGACGCACAAGGCTTACTATACTTATATCCCTTTTAACTAAGCTTTTAATTAGCTTGTTCTAAATTATCCTGCGAACTTCCATCGTCTTTTAAATGACTATGTTTTTTCGAATAAACAAAGTATACAACTACTCCAATTGCTAACCAAATACCGAAGTAGATCCATGTTGTTAATGGTAGGTTAAACATTAAGAATAGACAACATGCGATTGAAATAAGCGGTAGCGTTGGTACAAGTGGTACCACAAAGCCACGTTTTAAGTTCGGATGTGTTTTACGAAGAATAATAACTGACACACCTACCATCGCAAATGTTAACAATGCTCCAATATTCGCTAAATTCGACAATTCTTTTAAATCGATAAATCCAGCAATTAAAGCACTACCAATACCCGTTAACCAAGTTGAGAATACTGGTGCTTCTGTTTTCTTATTAATTTTCGCAAATGATTTTGGTAATAAACCGTCACGGCTCATCGCGAAGAATACACGTGTCG
Source organism: Bacillus sp. FSL W8-0519 (assembly GCF_038005585.1). Classification (NCBI taxonomy): domain Bacteria; kingdom Bacillati; phylum Bacillota; class Bacilli; order Caryophanales; family Bacillaceae; genus Bacillus; species Bacillus sp. FSL W8-0519. The sequence continues at coordinate 640,941 of NZ_JBBOTL010000001.1, read as the reverse complement.
TTGCATAAATGTAAGCAAAGATTACAGCCATAATACCAATTACAGCTCCAACTGCGATTACACCCGCTACTTTATCTTGTCCTACAACTTCTAATACATATGCCATAGCTTCTGGTACATCTAATTCTTTATAAGAAACCATACCTGTCATAACGAGACATACTACAACATAAATAATTGTACAAATAACTAATGAAGCAATAATACCAATCGGTAAATCACGTTGTGGATTTTTTACTTCTTCAGCAGAAGTTGCTAATGCATCAAATCCTAAGAAAGCAAAGAATACTGCTGCTCCGCCGGCAAAGATTCCGCTAATACCGTATGGTGCAAATGGTGTCCAGTTTTCTGGTTGTACGTAAAACGCACCAACTGCAATGAATAAAATAACAATACCAATTTTAATTAATACCATTATGTTATTCACACGCTTACTTTCTTTCGTACCTCTTGATAGTAACCAAGTTAAAACTAATGTAATGACTACTGCTGGTAAATTCACGATCCCACCTTGTGATGGAATCTTTAACAACTCTGTTGGAATTTCTAATCCGAATCCACTCACTAAGTTATTAAAATAACCTGTCCATCCACCAGCTACTGCGGCAGTTGTTACGACATATACAGATAGTAATGTCCATCCCATTAGATGGGCAATAAACTCACCAATTGTCGCATATGAATATGTGTACACACTACCTGAAACCGGAAGTGTAGATGCAACTTCTGCATAACACAACGCTGCAAATCCACAAACAATCGCTGCAATCATGAATGAAAAGATAACTGCTGGACCAGCATCTCTTGCTGCTACTAATCCTGTTAATACTAGTACTCCTGTACCAATTATCGCACCAATCCCTAGCATTGTTAGGTCAAATGCCCCTAGCGTTTTCGTTAAAGTTTTACTTTTACTTTCCCCTAACAATTGCGTAACGGATTTCTTTTTAAATAGGTTGGCCACGATGTATGCCCCCTTTTGCCAAGAAGAGCTAAGAGATATTCACTCTTAGCTCTTATCATGTTGGTTTATATATTGTTCGATTTTGTTTTGTATAATGCTTGTATTAGCAAGATACTGTTTCTGCTTCTAATAATTCTTTAGCACCTTTGTACTCTACACCGTGAGCTTCTGCAACTGCTTCGAATGTTACATAGCCATCTAATGTGTTAATACCTTTTAGTAATGCAGAGTTGCCTAAGCAAGCTTCTTTGTAGCCTTTGTTAGCAATTTGTACTGCGTATGGTACTGTTACGTTTGTTAATGCAAGAGTTGATGTACGTGGAACCGCACCTGGCATGTTTGCAACTGCATAATGAACAACGCCGTGTTTTTCGTAAGTTGGGTTATCATGAGTTGTAATACGGTCAGTTGTTTCGAAAATACCACCTTGGTCAATCGCGATATCTACAACAACAGAACCTGGTTCCATTGATTTAATCATTTCTTCTGTTACAAGTTTTGGCGCTTTTGCACCTGGGATTAATACTGCACCGATTACAAGATCAGACTCTTTTACAGCTTCTGCAATATTGTACGGATTAGACATTAAAGTTTTTACTTGGTTTCCGAAAATGTCATCTAATTGACGAAGACGTTCTGCACTTAAGTCGATGATTGTTACATCCGCACCTAGTCCAACTGCAATTTTAGCAGCATTTGTACCAGCTTGTCCACCACCGATGATTGTTACTTTACCACGTTTAACCCCTGGAACACCTGCAAGTAAAATTCCTTTACCGCCTTTGTTCTTCTCAAGGAATTGTGCACCAATTTGTGCAGCCATACGACCAGCTACTTCACTCATAGGTGCAAGTAATGGTAGAGAACGGTTTTCTAATTGTACTGTTTCATATGCAATAGAAACAACTTTCTTTTCGATTAATGCTTTTGTTAATTCTGGTTCTGGAGCTAAGTGTAAGTATGTGAATAAAATTAAACCTTCGCTGAAGTGTTTGTATTCGCTTTCAATTGGTTCCTTAACTTTCATAACCATTTCCATGTTCCAAGCTTCTTCAGCTGTATCAACAATTTTCGCTCCCGCTTCAACATACTGAGCATCTGTGAAACCAGATCCTAAACCTGCACCCTTTTGAATGAATACTTCGTGATTGTTACGAATTAAATGTACAACACCTGCTGGTGTCATTGCCACACGGTTTTCGTTGTTTTTAATTTCTGCTGGTACCCCAATACGCATAATGAAATGCCCCCTTATAATTAACAGAAAAAAGAAAGTCTTTTTTCTTTTTGTAATAATTAATAACTTATGTCCTTATTCTAGCATAACTTAAAAGTTATGAAAACGCTAACATACCATATTTTTAAAGTTTATATATTTAGAATAGTGTAAATATATAAAACATTGATTCTATTAGCCTCGTTGTTCCATCTCATTATCTATCACTCTATTTTTATTATACTCCTTTAAAATAAGCAGCAATCATTTATTATTCGACAATAATGTAACAATGTAAGAAATACCAATGATGCCGTATACATATACAGTTATAAGTTTAAACAATACTTTAGGGATATATTCTTTCCCTAAAAAAACAGCTGCTAGCATTTAACTAGCAGCTGGATAACTTATAAATAACTTGGAAAATAAATCATCTGTTGTTTCCGTAATTTTATCAAACAGATCACTTTCTTCCTCTTCTTGCTCTTTTAACATCTTAATTGTTTCACGTGCCGATTCAGGATAATCGGTAATGATACCATCTACGTTCAATTTATAATATCCCTTTAAACTTTCCATATCATTTACCGTCCATACGTAAATTGGTTTATTTAACTTCCTTGCTTCTTTTACTAATTTCTTATTTAACATGTATTCTTCCGCTACATAAAAATCAGCCTTTACATTCTTTAAGTGAGCTCTACTTGCATATAATATATATCCTACTTTTATATTTGGATTTGCACGCTTAAACTCTTTTATAAGCGGATAATGTAACGTTTGAATAACACATTGCTTCTCAAATTCATTATCTTTAATCGTTTTTAATACTTTGTTTACAAAGTCTTTTTCGCCCCCATGAAGCTTCACTTCAATATTGAGTTTGATTTTACCCTTTGCCAACTTAATGATTTCATCCAGCGTACTGATTTGTCCTGAAAAACCATCTTGACTAAGGGTAAGCTGCCTTAACTCTTCCATCGTTAAATCCGAAACATGAACGTTAGCATTGGCAAGACGTTTCAACTTCAAATCATGTATAACTGCTAGTTCACCGTCTTTTGTTTGTAATACATCTATTTCAGCGTAGTCTGCTTTCGCATCAATAGCTCCCTGCACAGCTTCTTTCGTATTTTCTACACCTTTTGAAATATAACCGCGATGAGCCATAATAATCGGTTCTTTATATGTGTTTGTAATAAAGGTCACAATGAAAGCAACAACCATTCCCGCCGTAATAATTCCTACAATATATACACCAATAAATTTCCAACGATGTTTTTGGAAGAAACATTTATCTGCCTTCGTCTTTGAATAATCTAATCCTTCTTCTAATAAAACATCTTCGACTGGAACCTTTTGTAAATACAATCTTGTTAACGCCATAATATAGAACGGCGTCATAATAAAGCTAAATAGATACAATGTACTTGTTAGGAAAACTGAAATAGTTGACTCTGCTAGTAGTGCAAATGTCCCTTCTGGGTTTGTAAATTCATATACTCCCCACAGACAAAGTAAATAAACTCCTACACATAAAAGAAAAACAATTCCTACAGATATGAAAAAACCTACTAAAAAGAACAAAACTTTAAAGAAGCTTTCTTTTACTAAGTTTGCGCTTTTGCGTGCTGCCGTACGGAACGGCTTCTCCTCTAAAACGATAATAGGTAAAACAAAAATCCAACGAAGGTTCAAATAGGCAACTACAGCAAAGAAAGTATAATATCCAACTTGCCCCATTGTTGTCTTAAATAGTTCACCTGTAATAAAATTAGGAATTTGAATTTCAGGAATCAATGCAGATTTATATCCCATACTTAATAGTGGTAATAGTACAACTGCATACAAAACAAAGCCAGGTAAGCAATATGTAAACAGAGAAGGTAAATACGTTACTGTTTTATATAAAATCGGACGTAATCTCACCTTTTGCCTTTTATGAGCGAAGTACGAAATGATAATAAGTACTGCAAACTCTGTAAAGATCAGGAACAATGCCAATATAGATAAAATTACGATCGCCAAAATCCCGTATGGTGTTTTCAAAAATGCTAATAACTCATCATTTGTTGCGTTTGCATACCCACCAAAGTACAACAACTTATTGAAAATAATACCGAAAAGCGGGATAAACACAATCGCTGCTAACAATTTATAAGCAAGTTGGAATGTTAACACATTCCAAAAGGCAAATCTAACAGTTTGAAAGGAATGTCTCATTACTCCTGGTATAGATAGTCTTTTACGGTGTTGCATATATTCCTCCACATTCTAAAACGATATTTGAGATGGATTCCACATTTCCATTTCTAACCCATCCCTTTAATAATAATATATTCCGCTTAACATGAACACTCTTATACATACAATGAAAAAAGTGATGGCTACTTCCCATCACTTTTCACTTACTCTATTTTTTCTCTAACCCTTGTCCAAATGCTTTCAAGAAGCTAAATCCGAATGTGATGGCTCTATTGATATCTGGATCTTTTAACACTTTAAAGAAGTCCATCACTTTTGTTTTTTTACCACTCTTTAATTCATCTGTTGCAAATTGCAATCCAGTGACTAAACTCGATGTGATTTGCTTTGTTACTTCTGGGTCAACTGAGGACAGTGCTTCCCCCGCCCCCATCATGTTGTTAAGTGCATTTTTAACTGGTTCACGATTTAATTGCTCCACAGCGATTTTTGAAACATCTTCCTTAGCAGCAAGTAAACTAATCGCCGCATCTAATATTCCAGCCTTCTGTAACTGCGCTAACAGCTGCATCGTTTCTTCTACTGCTTCACGATTATTAGATAGCTCATTTAGAAGTTCATCTGCTACTTGCTGTTTCTGTTCTTCCTCTGTTACAACTTTCTTTTTAATTAAAGTAATCTCTTTCGCCACTATCTCCGCCCCCTAGTCCACGAGTGATACGTATTGTTTTCTTTGCCATTTTTGCTCGATTTCAACACCATTTTGCGGATTACGCTTTTTATCTCGCGGGTTTGAAGATGGTAACGGACGATTTCCTTTTTCACGTAATACACGCATTTTCACCATCGTTTGTTTGTACGCCGGTGTACACGTATAAAGGTCTGTTGCCGTCCCAGTTAAAATATTGATCGCTTCTTCATTTATCGTTGCATGCATCGGTAAGTATAGCTCTTTCCCCGTTACACGCTCAGTAATAAGCGCTTGTACTTTAATTTTGCCAAATGGTGATGCTAATTCTACAAGACCACCATCTTTCACATTGCGCTCTATAGCAAGCTCAGGTGAAATTTCAACGAACACTTCAGATACTTTAGATAAAATACCAGCCGACTTATTCGTCATATTCCCTTCATGGAAATGTTCTAGCATACGTCCATTATTTAAAAGTAAATCATACTCATCTGGCGCTACAACTGGTGGTATCCATTCATCTAATGATAAACGAGCTAGTTTATCTGGGAAGTTAAATCCGTCTACATATAATAGCGGTGTATCACTACCATCATGACTACCCCAACATAAACTATTCCATCCTTCTAGACGATCGTACGTTGCTTGAGAGTATAACGGTGCAAGCGATGCGATTTCGTCCATAATTTCACTTGGACTTTCGTAATTCCAATCCCCGCCGAGTGCACGAGCAACTTTTTGTAAAATCCACCAATCTGGTTTTGAATCACCTAGTGGTTTTAATACTTCATATAATCTTTGAATACGTCGCTCTGTATTCGTAAACGTTCCTTCTTTTTCTAAGCTTGGTGCCGCTGGTAAAATAACATCAGCAAAACGAGCTGTTTTTGATAAGAACATATCTTGAACAACGAGGAAGTCTAAATTCGCTAAAATATGTTGCACATGGTTCGCATTGGAATCGACTAAAGCCATTTCTTCCCCCATGACATACATACCACGTAGTTTTCCTTCTTCTGCCGCAAGTAACATTGCGATATTATTTAATCCTGGTGCTTTCGGAATCGTTGTGCCGTATGCTTTTTCAAACTTAGCACGAAGCGTATCATCCGATACTGCTTGATAACCTGGAAGCCAGTTTGGTAATGTCGCCATATCACAAGCACCTTGTACATTATTATGACCTCGTAATGGATATGCGCCTGCACCAGGACGACGATAGTTCCCCGTAACAAGCAGTAAATTGGAAATGGCAGCAGATGTTGTACTTCCTCCTGTATTTTGCGTTACACCCATTCCCCAAAGTATACAAGTTCCATCTGCTTCATATACCATACGAGCCATTTCTTTCAGGTTTTCTTTCGAAATTCCCGTAATTTCTTCTGTATAATCAAGCGTATACTTTTCTAACATTGTGCTATATTCATCAAAGTTCTTCACATTTTCAGCTATGAACTTTTTATCATGCCAATCTTGATCAATAATATATTTCGTAATACCAGCAAGCCATACGTAATCTGTACCTTGACGCGGATGAATAAATAAATCCGCACGCTCTGCCATTTCATGTTTACGAAGATCTGCTACAATCAGTTTTTGCTCGTGTAATTTATGAGCACGTTTTACACGCGTCGCGAGTACAGGATGTCCTTCTGTTGGATTCGCACCAACGATAATGACAAGGCCTGCTTCAGCTATATCTTTCACTGTTCCAGCATCGCCGCCCATACCGACGGTTTTAAATAAACCATCTGTTGCTGGAGATTGGCAATAACGCGAGCAGTTATCTACATTATTTGTTCCATATATTTGACGAGCTAGTTTTTGCATAAGATAATTTTCTTCATTCGTTACTTTCGAAGAAGAAATAAATCCAAATGCATCGCTGCCGTATTCTGATTTAATATGTTGCATGTTAGAAGCCAAAACTTCTAACGCTTCTTCCCATGAAGCTTCAACAAACATATCTCCTTGGCGAATTAATGGCTTCGTAATGCGATCTTCACTATTTACAAAGTCCCATCCAAATTTACCTTTTACACATGTGGAAATGCCATTAACCGGTGCATCAGAAACAGGTTGCACTTTTAATATATGGCGATCTTTCGTCCATACTTCGAATGAACAACCGACACCACAAAATGTACAAACTGTTTTTGTTTTATTCACTTTCGTCTTACGCATCGCAGCCTCTACTTCTGAAACTGCTAAAATACTACTATATCCAGGCTCTACATCCTTTACAAAATCAATCATCGGATCTAACACATCTGATTTTAATCCTGTCATGAATCCAGCTTCACCTAACATTGATTTTTCCATTAACGCATTACATGGACATACTGTTACACACTGCCCACAACTTACACAAGATGAGTCATTTATACTTACACCATGATCCCATATAACACGCGGACGATCTAAGCTCCAGTCTATCGATATCGTTTCATTAACCTGTAGGTTTTGACATACTTCTACACACTGTCCACAAGCAATACATTGATTTGGATCATACCGATAAAACGGATGTGACATATCCACTTCACAAGCACTTACTTTCGGCTCATACGGATATTTCTGTTCTTCAATTCCCATCATATGTACTGTATTATGAACCTTACAATTACCGTTATTGTTATCACATACGGTACAATACAATAAATGATTCTCTAATATTCGATCCATCGCCTCAGTCTGCGCCTCTTTCGCACGCTGTGACTGTCTTTCAATATGCATACCATTCTCTATTTGCGTTGAACAAGCACGCATTAACTTCCCATCTACTTCTACAATACACGTATCACAAGTTTGAATTGGATCTACTTCTGGTACATGACAAATTTGAGGATGTTCCAAATTACTCTCGTTAAATAATTGTAGTATCGTCTTTTCACCTGATGCTGAAAATTCTTTACCATCTACGGTTACACGGACTGTCTGTTCTGCCATAGTTTCCCCTCTCCTTACAACCAACTGTACAACACACTTGTGAATCCGTTTTCACAAATGAATTACTGTACATATTTTTGAAACGCCCTGCCTAAATACTTTTCTTATGAAGTCGATTCTAGATGTTTATAAGGTATCACTACGAAAGCTTGAAAATTTCACTATTCTACATTTCTATTATATCGTATATATACAATAATAACCAAAATAATCTGATACCTTCCTTCTAATAGATGTTTTTATTTTTTCAATGTTTTATGATGAATGTGGGAGAAAATACATATAAAAGGGGAATTTCATATGGGACCTACGCAAGAGAGTTATACAATTGTACGCTATCACTCTGGTACATTTTCAAAACAAACTGATGAGATTGTTACAGAATCTCCTATTACTATTAAATTGAATGGTGAAGAATATGTAACAGTCGTATGTACACCAAATTATATTGAAGATATGGTAATTGGTTTTTTAATTTCTGAGGGGATTATTTCTTCCTATAAAGATATTGAAGAACTATGGGTTCAAAAAGATAACGGAATTGTCCATGTAACATCATCAAAAATAAATCCGCTCTATCAAAATTTATATAATAAACGATACATCACTTCCTGCTGCGGAAAAGGTAGACAAGGTTTTATTTTCGCTAACGATGCAGCAAAAGCAAAAGATTTACATGATATACATATAAAAATTACTCCTGAAGAATGCTTTTACTTAATGAATACTTTACAACAATCTTCTACTACCTTTCGCCAAACCGGCGGTGTTCACAATACCGCGCTATGTGATCGAAACAATATCCTCCTATCAAGAATGGATATTGGAAGACATAATGCATTAGATAAAATATATGGACATTGTTTACGCAACGATATATCTGTTAAAGGAAAAATTATTGCATTTAGCGGGCGTATTTCATCCGAAATTTTACTCAAAGTTTCAAAAATCGGATGTGAAATTGTTCTATCTAAATCCGCTCCAACAAAATTAGCATTGCAACTCGCTCACGATTTAGGCATTACAGTCGTAGGATTTATTAGAAATGACTCTTGTAATATTTACACGCATCCACATCGAATTGATGGTTATCAATCGAATAACTAAAATAACTCCTCAATCGAGGAGTTATTTTAGTTATAAAAATGTAATATATTAAACACTTGAATAGTTAATAAAGTTAATATATAATTTCATTACATATTAAAAAACAAAACATTGTAGCATATATCTTTTCATTCTTTTACAAATTAAAAGAGACTGCTCACAAAACACATACACAATCTTATAAAAGGTTCACTTTATTTGAAATCGACCAAGGAGGTTACAACGATGGAAATTCGCTTATTAACGACAGAGGACGCAGAAATATATTTAAAAGTTTGTATGGAAGGTTTAACGAAGAACCCGGAAGCTTTTAGCTCTTCTTATGAAGATGTTCTTAAACATGAGGATCCTGTAGCTGCTATGGCAAAACGATTAAGCAATCCGGATAAGTATACTCTAGGTGTCTTCAAAGATAACGATTTAATCGGCATTGCTACTTTAGAAACAAAGCCTTTCATTAAACAAGAACATAAAGCAAAAATCGGTTCCGTTTTTGTTTCCCCTAAAGCACGTGGCCTTGGAGCAGGACGAGCTCTTATTAAAGCAATTATTGAAAATGCCGATAAATTACATGTAGAACAACTTATGCTCGATGTTGTAGTTGGTAACGATGCAGCAAAAAAATTATATGAGTCATTAGGTTTCCAAACTTATGGCGTACAAGAGCGTTCATTAAAACATAACGGTCAATATTGGGACGAAGAACATATGGTTCTATTCTTAAATGATTAATACTTCAATCTAGTTTTCCAAAAGCATCTTTTTATTAAGAAAGATGCTTTTTTCATTACAACAATGTAATCTTCATGTCACCTTTATCGATCGTACCAAACCTTTCCATTCATTATACTAAAAATATAAAGTGAAACTTTACTCAGTGGGGAACTACATCCCACGCTGATCGCATGTACTTGATATGTAGAGGAGAATGTGACATGAAACAAAACAAACGAGCTATGCTTTTAATATTTACTACAGCAATTGTAACTTCTGGATTAGCAATTTTACCTTGGTTTATTATATAAAAATACTCCCCCTAACAACGAAAAAAGCTTATTGCTTCTTAAGAAGCAATAAGCTTTTTTTATATTATAAAATCCCCAAAATTTTATTTACACAACTTATAATAATAACCATAGATACGGCAACGCACATGACAACCGTATTACGATCTTGCTTTTCTTTTTTTGAAATTTCTTCTTTTGGATTCATGTGTATGATCTCCTTTTAAAAAAAGTGTGAGATAGGAAATTTTTCTTATCCGATGCGAGGTGAATACGAAAACCCTCTCTATCTCACATACACAATAGAATGGAATTGTCATTTTATAAATAAAATGACATGACGTTATGTCGCAACATAGGGTATTTTGTGTCGCTACGTTTTCTATTATAAAAAATAGTTGTGCAAAACTAGTGCATTTTTTATGTCAATTACTCTGAGCGAGAAATCACTCTTCCACTCAATCACATAAAAAGAGTTTTTTATCATTTTCATGTAAACTATACAAGTAGAATGAACAGTTTGGGGTGCACAAGATTATGGTGAAAATTTTATTAGTAGACGATGAAGAACGTATGTTACGATTATTAGATCTGTTCTTAAGTCCTCGTGGCTATTTTTGTATGAAAGCTACCTCTGGCCTTGAAGCACTAAAGTTAATAGAACAAAAAGACTTCGATATTGTTTTGTTAGATGTAATGATGCCAAATATGGATGGATGGGATACTTGCTATCAAATCCGTCAAATTTCCAACGTTCCAATCATTATGCTAACAGCTCGTAATCAAAATTACGATATGGTAAAAGGCCTTACGATCGGCGCAGATGACTATATTACAAAACCATTTGATGAGCATGTATTAGTTGCACGAATTGAGGCTATATTACGCCGTACAAAGAAAGATGGATTTGTTAGCTTCAATGGTATTGAGTGGGATAAAACGAAACATACTGTCACAGTGTATGATGAAAAAATCTCACTGACTCCTATCGAATTTTCGTTACTTGGACTATTTTTACAAAATACAAACCGTGCTTATAGCCGAGATGATTTAATCGAAAAAATTTGGGGTTATGAAACAGACATTGAATATAGAACAATCGATTCACATATTCGCAATATCCGTGATAAATTACGTAAAAAAGGATTTCCAGTTGAAAATTACTTAGAAACTGTTTATAAGGTCGGATATAAATGGAAAAGTGAATAATTACTTCGGTCAGTGGAAACTAGTATACCACTGACCCTTTATTATGAATAAGGTATGGTGAGAAAATGAGTAAACTTTCACTTAAAATCGGGACATACTTTTTAATATTAGCTTTATGCATTGAAACAATTGCTTTCGTATCTTTTTACAAAAGTATTTCTAAAATGCGCATTGAAGAGGAAACACTCGCTCTTTTAGAAAAAGGTAATCGCTATAGTAACAAAATTACACAACGCGCAAAGTGGAGTACATTTGCTAAAGAAAAGAAACACGGCGAACGCGCTGAATACAATAAAAATCCTAAGCGTCCTATATACCCAGAATTCGATATCGCTGATGAGGCTGAACACTTAGTTGAATCAGAATCAATTGCTAACTCTGATATAGCTATCATTATAACGGACAATAATGGAAAAATTATTTCCACTTCAGAACCTGTAACAAAAGCAATGCAAAAACAGCTTACATGTAAAACAGAACCTATTCCAGCAAACGGATTGGTTGTCGAAAAGAACTGGAAAAAATCAAAATTCATCACAACTGTAAGCTCACTTAATACAGCAGAGTTTCAAGGAAAGTTATATATGTTACTAAAAACATCTTTCTTAGAAAATATGTTACTTAAACTCATGAACCAATTTCTTATCATTAGTGTTTTGACTGTTATTTTAACGACTATTTCTGTCTTTGTTTTTTCTCGTGTTATTACAGAACCGCTTATAAAAATGAAGAGGGCAACAGAAAAAATGTCAAAATTAAATAAGCCAATTCAATTAGGTATTAAACGGAATGATGAACTTGGAAGCTTAGCAAAAACGATTGAAGATTTGTCCAGTGAACTAACTTATATGAAAAAAGAACGCAATGAATTTCTTGCTAGTGTCGCCCATGAACTATTAACTCCATTGACCTATATGAAAGGTTATGCGAAAGTAGCAAAGAGAGACACTTTAACGAAAGAAGAGCGAGAAGAATACTTGCAAATCATCGAGGATGAAACAGATAGTGTAACTGACCTCGTCCAAGATTTATTTATGCTCGTACAATTAGAACAACACCAGTTTGTTATAAAAAAACAAAAAGTACTTCTTAGACCATTTTTAGAACGAATGGTTGAAAAAACAAAAACAACATTAACAAATAAACAAATGCAACTTCATGTATATTGCAAAGATGATTTAGAAGTTTGCATAGACGAAAGACGTATGGAACAAGTTATGTTAAATTTATTACACAATGCTTATCAACACTCACTAGAAAACACTACTATTACGATACGCGTACTCGCTGAAACAAATTCTTTTACAATAAGTGTACAAGATGAAGGTGAAGGTATTCCTGAAGAAGATATTCCGCATATTTTCGATCGTTTTTATCGTGTTGATAAATCTAGAACGAGAGCTACTGGGGGAAAAGGTATCGGGCTAGCTGTTGCTAAAGAAATTGTGGAATTGCATAACGGTGCCATTCTAGTAACAAGCAAATTAGGGGTAGGAACTACCTTTATAATTGAGCTACCTTTTGAATAATATGTGTGTGAAAACACCAGTAATAGTAAAAACTACTGGTGTTATTTTGTTCATAAAATCAGCTTATATAAGCTAAGCTTTTGAAATTATTCTTATTTCAATATAAAATAAAGATACATTTGTCAAAGATTTGGAGGGTGATATAATTGGATATCCATGTATTAACAAAAGATGAAGCGGAAATTTACTTAGAACTTCGTGTAGAAGGTTTAAAGCAAAACCCTGAAGCTTTCAGCTCTTCTTATGAAGATATTATTAATAAAGAGTGTGCGATTGAATATAAAGCACAAAAATTAGCACAAGATGAAAACTATACGCTAGGCGCATTCAAAGATGGAAAATTAATCGGGGTTGCAACACTGGAAACGAAACCATATGTAAAACAAGAACATAAAGCTAAAATCGGTTCTGTATATGTATCTCCAAAAGCACGCGGACTTGGAGCAGGGAAAGCACTTATTAAAGAATGTCTTGAGCTTGCTAAATCTTTAGAGGTGGAACAAGTTATGCTTGATGTTGTTGTTGGCAACGATGGAGCAAAAAAACTTTATGAATCATTAGGATTTAAAACATTCGGTGTACAAGAACGTTCATTAAAATATAACGGACAATATTGGGACGAAGAGCATATGGTCTTATTCTTAGACGAAAATAAATAATAAAAAACATCCTCTCATGTATGAGGATGTTTTTTTACTTTTTTCTAAACCACGCTGTATTTAATAGTTGAATCGCTTTCGCAATTTCTTCTTCTGATAAGATCGCAAACCCAAGTAAAACGACATTTTCAGGTGCAGTACCGTCTTTATAGTACGTAGAAACAGGATATATTTTAATACTATATTTTGCAGCTTCTTGAATGAGTTCTTCTTCTCGCATTCCATTATGTACTTTTAATAAAATGTGTAATCCCGAATCTTCTCCTATCACTTCAACATGATTAGAGAAATACTTCTCTATTTCAAAAACAAGTCGATCCCTCTTTTTCCGGTAGACGACACGCATTTTATGAATATGTTTTTCCCAATAACCTTCATGTAAAAACTTTCTAATCACTTCTTGATCCATTCTTGAAACACTTTGTGTATAAAATAAATATTCTTTTTGATACTTTTTAATTAAATTCTTCGGTAATACTATATAGCTCATCCGTAATGAGGGCAACAAAGCTTTTGATAACGTCCCCATATAAATAACTTTCCCATCTGTATCTAACCCTTGTAGTGCCGGAATTGGCTTTCCTGAATAACGAAATTCACTATCGTAATCATCTTCAATAATATACCTATCTTCTTCTTTCTTTGCCCATTGTAAAAGCTGCGTCCTTCTCGTAATAGGCATAATCATTCCATATGGAAACTGATGAGAAGGAGTTACAAATACAACATTTGCAGTGCTATTTTCTAAATCTGCCATACAAATTCCGTCCCTATCTAAAGACAACATTTGAACCTTCTTTTCTCCCTGTTCAAAAACGACCATTTTCCTATGGTACCCTGGATTTTCAACAGCGTAATTACTTCCCTTCAACAATTGAAAAAGTAACTTCACTAATATTTGTGTTCCCGCACCTAATACAATTTGACTAGCTGAACAACGTACACCTCTAGATTCATACAAATAGTTCGCAATTTCCTCTCGTAAGCTTAATTCTCCTTGAGGGTGTCCAAGAAAAAGTAAACCATTATTACGCGGCTGCCATACATCATTTATAAGCTTGCGGTACATAGTGAATGGAAAAGTTTTTGTATCAACCCCTGTTTGTGTGAAATCAAATGTATAGTTCTCCTCCCGAAACGATACTTCTTCTACTTTCGCTTCGCTTCCTTCTACATCCATCATTTGTTCAAATTTACATACAAAATAACCTTTTCTTGATATCGACTCAATGTAACCTTCTGCAAGTAATTGCTCGTAAGCCGCTTCTATTGTATTCTTACTCACTTGTAAATAGCTCGCCAACTTTCTCTTTGCAGGTAATTTTGTAAAAGCGGAAATCGTTCCATCCTTAATCTCTTTTTTTATATACTCATACAATTGCACGTACAATGCCTTTTTACTATTCATATTTAAATTAGGCGTTAATTCTAACATAATATCTGACCCCTTAATAAAACTAAAATCTGATACTTTTTACAGTACCAGAAGTTATATATAATTCCTTTTATCATGTCACACATAAAAAATCAAATACTCGAGAGGAGATGCATGATTATGAACAATAGTAGACGGATTGGACTCATTATGATTATTACAGGAGCTACCTTATGGGGATTATCTGGCCCGATGATTCAGTGGCTATTTCAACATACTAACGTATCATCAATTGATTTTTTAACAATTCGCTTGTTGCTTGCGGGATTATTTATTTTATCTTTTTTACTTATAAAGAAACAAAACATATTTCAAATTTGGAAACACTCTAGACATTCTATACAACTTATTATTTTCTCTATTCTCGGCATGCTCGGTGCGCAATATGCCTTTATCGAAACAGTTCATATTAGTAATGCGGTCACAGCGACATTATTTCAATTTCTAGGTCCTGTTTTTATTACCATTTATGTCGCATTTGGACAAAGAAAATTCCCTGCTTCTATGCAACTACTCGCAATTATTACTGCACTAACGGGAACGTACTTTATTATTACAAACGGTTCAATTGAAAATATTGTTTTATCGAAAGAAGCCATTATTTTTGGCCTATTAACAGCAATTGGATTTGCATTTTATACCCTCCATCCAGCTTCTCTTATTAAAGAATGCGGAACAACCATAGTAATTGGCTGGGGGATGCTAATCGGCGGCATCGCCCTGCTTATTTTTAATCGCTCGTTTGGATGGAGTCAACTTTCACAAACCTTTACACCAAAAACTTTTTCTACGCTTATCCTTATCATTATAAGTGGCACTCTTTCTTTCCTTCTTTATATCGGTAGTCTGAAATATTTAGCAGCAACAGAAACGAGCATTTTATCTAGCATTGAACCACTTGTAGCAGCTATCGTTTCAATCGCTTGGCTAAATGAATCATTTGGAGCGTATCAATTACTAGGCGGCGTATGTATCGTTCTTTCTGTTATTTTCTTAACGATGCCTCAAAAAGAACGAGAACCAACCTTTTCAACTGAACAAATATAAAAAATGTCAAAAGAGGTCGTACAAAACTTACGACCTCTTTTTATACTTTAAAGGAATTGTCCCTCTTTCTGGCAAATACAATTACACTAACATTAAAAATTAGGAGTGTGACACCATGAAAAAAATTGGAACTATGCTACTTTTCTCCTTTCTCATCACTGGATGCTCGCAATTGCAGCCTGATTCAGAAGCACCTAAAAAAGAAGCTATCGCCACGTCATCCACCCAAGTTAATGCACCTTCCTTCTTTCATCTTAGCGTTTTAAAAGATGTAAATTGGGAAGAAACACCCTCCTTCATACAAGAAAAAACACCTTTAAAAGGTATCGAAGAAAAAATCGCAATGGCTGATAGCCCTATTATTGCAAATGAAAAAAATGAAATGATGTGGTACTTTTTAGATCCTGAAATGCCAACTGGAAAACTATCTATTATTGCACTAAAACAAGGATCAGTAACCCCAACACCCGTACTCTTTCAACAAGAAACTTCTAAACCAACTTGGACTACTTCAAATACAATTGATTCTACTACAACCGAACTCCCACTCACTATGTCACTACCTTCATCTGGATTATGGGTATTAAATATATACGTGAATGAAAAATATTATGATCAGTTTGTAATCAATGCCACAGAAAATAAATAAAAGGAAGGAGGCTGTTTCAGCCTCCTTCCTTTTATTTACCCATCTTATATGTAACTAATCGCCTGACTCCCCATTTGCACCCATGCCTTTTCAAAACTTTCTCTCGGTACTTTTACATCTAAACTATCACTTAGAGGATCTCGAATATATACAAATTCCTTATCATATCCAATAAGTACTACACAATGTTCATTATACGTAATAGAAACATCTCCACTATTTGTTTCCCATGTAGTAAATTCATCTTTATCTAATGGCGCAAATGTTGCATTCGTAATCATGACTACCGGTTGTCCTGATTTTACACTCTTATAAAGCTCTTCTATACTCTTCCCTGTTAAGTCCACAGCTTTGTTAGGTAAATACTTTTTCGCTAATTGAAAAAGTGGTCCATGATATACACCATATCCTGATTCAGAAAAGGTATAAATATTTCCTACAAATCCTTCATTCGGATTCCCACGTACACCATCGTTCATAAAATCAACTTTCTTTATTTCGTTTGCTAATTTCATCTTATCCACTGTAATACCTGCGTATTGTAACATCATCGCTAAGCTCGTCACTTCACAGCCTCTATCTAACTCTGGTAACTGCTGAATGAAAGGTACATTTGATAAAATGACCTTTTCATCACGATTAAACTCTACTTGTTTTCCACTTTTCATATTGAAGAATGTTAATTTCTCCACATACTTTGTAATTCCATTTGTATAGATCCCCCATACTGCTATAACGAGTAAAGCCATACCTATATACCACTTAAACTTCCGTATCACTTTCACGCCCTTTTTAGTTCGTTAAATAAGAATAAAACGCGTCCGCATCCGTTCGAATCACTGGTACAAAATTTAGTTCTTTTCCTTTTTCAGGCTGATCCTTTTTTATTTTTTCTGCTAATTCTTGAACGTTCCTATTCGTTTTATCCATATTAAGCTCATCTGCCATTTGTAACACTTTTTGTTCATTAATTTCGCTTAATACTTGATATATATCTTTCCCATACAAATCGATATGATATTCTTTTGCTTCTTCCTGTACTTTTTGTTCGTATACTTCTTGCGCTAACACTTCTATCTCTTTTCCTTTTGGTGAAATACCTAACTTGCCTGCTTCCTCTCTTACTTTCGTTCCATAGATTTCTTCTGCAATGTCCTCTATTTCTTTTCCATTTGTCGAAATACCTAATTTATCCGCTTCATCGTTAATTTTAATCGTATTAATTTGAGTAATCAAATTTACAATTGATGTATTTTCTATTGATATGCCTAGCTTTAACGCTTCTTGCTTCACTTTTGTTTCATAGATTTCTTCTGAAAGAGTTCCAACATCTTTTCCTTCAATCGAAATTCCTAACTGTTCTGCTTCTCTTCCTACTTCCGTCTCATGGATTTCTTTTTCTAGCGTAATTTGTTCTTTCCCTGCCGTTTCAATCCCTAAATTCTCCGCCTTTTCTTCTGTATGCACAGCATGTATCTTTCCATTGTTTAATTGTTCTTTGCTGCGCTGTGTGTAATCTGTCTTTCCTTTTGATGTTTCAGAAGGAGAGGCACCCCCTAATATACTTAAACTCATTACTCCAATAGTGAATACCATCATCATTTTCTTTTTCAAAATTAATTCCTCCCTCTTACACTTTCTTTTCCATCATTCCCTATTCATAATCGAAATAACATTATGATCGATATAATCTACTCAAATACCTTTTTATAATCGCTTCTTTTTATAGGGCGAACTTTTCTGTATATAATACATGTTAAAAATAGTTTCTTAACTTTCCCTTAAAAAAAGACGACCTTGTAAAAACAAGATCGTCTTCTCACTTATATTCTTTGGTGTTTAGGGAAAATCACTTCAAAACAAGTGCCCTCTTCCCATTTGCTCTCTACTGATATTTTTCCGTAATGTTTTTCTACAATCCAATTTGCGATTGAAAGACCTAATCCAGCTCCTTCTGACGTACTTCTTGCTTTATCCCCTTGATAAAAACGATCAAATAATTTCGGAATATCTTCTTCTTTCACTCCTATCCCGTCATCTTTCACCTGTATACGAATTGAACTACTCGTTTGCGTGCAATTGATTTGAATCTGCCCGCCTTCGTTCGTATACTTCATCGCATTATCTAACAGTATGACCATCATTTGATGAATCCGCTCTCTATCACCCATAAAAGATACGCCACGTTCTACTTTTAGTATCATTTCTTTTTCTTGATAAGAAGCAATCTCCTTATATGGAGCTACTATTTCCTCTAACAATTTATCGAGTTCAAATGTTTTCTTATCCATCTCAATTTGATTAGAATCAGAACGTGCTAGCAATAATAAATTACTAACGAGTTTTGATAACCGCCTACATTCTTTTGAAATTGTAGAAATATCCATCGCTTTTTCTTCTATCGTAGCGGATGGTGACTGGAATAAAACATCTGTTTTTGATTGAATAACTGCAAGCGGTGTCCTTAGTTCATGTGACGCATCAGAAACGAATTGCTGCTGTTTTTCCCATGAATTTTGAATGGGTACGAGTGCCCTGCCAGCTAAGAAAAAGCCGATACCGATTGCACATAAACTTCCTACGCTACAACCTATCACAAGAATTAAAAATAAAGTATGTAACATTTCTTTTTCAGCTGTTATATCCCTTGCAATTTGAACTATTTTTGCATCTTTTTGAAATGAAAATATTCTAAAATATTGTCCTTGTACTTCTACATCTTGCAAAGTTCCTAATTTCTTTGGAGAAAACTTTTCCAAATTGTCTTCAAAAATAAAACGACGTTTGCCGTTTTCAATATCTATCTCCACCGTGTTTCCAAGCCAAGTTAACTCCATTATCCTTGGATCCCCAATTGGAGGATATCCTCTAATTTTTTTAGGTAGTTTTTTATCATCTGCATTCTTTCTATGTTGAACGGCTTTTTCTATCGATTCATTTACTCCACTATAAATACGCTTATATGTGTAAGAATAAATGATACTACCTAATACGCCTATCAAAATGATAAATACTAATGAATTCAATATAGTCAATCGAATACGCGTCTTCTGAAACATACTTCCCTTTTTCATTGTTCTTTTAATATATATCCAATACCTCGAACAGTTTGAATATCTTTCTGATAACCGAATGGCTCTAATTTTTTACGTAAATGATGTACATACACTTCTACAATTGCCACTGTCGTATCTGAATCAAATCCCCAAACACGATCAAAAATTTGTTCCCTCATTAAAATCTTTCCGCTATTTTGAATAAGATACTCTAGAAGCTCATATTGTTTTAATGTTAGCTTCATACTTTGTCCATCTACTTGAACATCTTTATCTTTTCCGAACAGTTCAATCCCTTTATATCGAATAGTCTGCTTTGTTGTTAAACTACCACTTCTGCGTAGTAAAGCACGAATTCTCGCTTTTAATTCAGGGGCCTGAAATGGCTTAACGATATAGTCATCTCCACCAAAGTCCAATCCCTTCACCCGATCTTCTAAAGAATCTCTCGCTGTTAAAAACAGGACTGGTGTTTCAATCTTTTCATCACGTATTCTTTGAATTACTTCAAAACCATCCATCTCTGGCATCATCACATCAAGCAAAATTGCATCATATATATTTTGTAACGCTAGAAATAACCCCTCTTCTCCATTCAATGCTGTATCTACTTCAAATTCATCACGCAAAATTTGTACGATAGACTCTAATAACGAAGCATTATCTTCTACTACGAGTAAGCGCATATTCTCACCTTCCACCATATCGTTCGATTCTATTTATAATCACATTCCTGCTTTTCCTAACAAAAGAATATCATTATATTCTGTAACTTCATTTTTAATTCGTTCTTTCTACACTTTTTCTTGATACAGAATTTTAAAGATTAATTATAAAGACTCTTTCTTAAATTTAGCTTAATAAAAAATTGAAAGAAATAAGATTTCCCTTATCTCTTTCAATTTTTTACTACATATACCTTTTTACTTGGCAATTCCAAACAATTTAGCTGACCACCATACACAGCCCCGCCATCAATTCCAATAATTCGATTACTACCAAAATACACGCCACAATTCTCACTACCGTGAAGCATTTTTGTTTCCGTATGGCCAAATACAACAACCTTTTCGCCACTATATCCATTATGAAACTCATTACGGATCCACATTAACGTATATGGTTCACATTCAGAAACTCGTTTCATAGGCTCAACACCAGCATGTACAAATATGTACTCTTCTGTTTCAATGTAATGATCTAATTCTTGAATAAACTTTACATGATCTTCTAAAACATGCGATTGTAAAATTGGTTTTTGGAAGTCTTCCTCATTAACTACAATATCTTCTTCTACAAATCCATAGCTATATAATGTCTTATCTCCACCATTCCTTTTTACCCAATGGTTCCATGAACGTTCCTCATCAGTCGTTAACGCCTTAATCATCATATCTTCATGATTTCCCTTTAGAACGAGGGCTCCATCTTCTTTTAACTCTTTTACCCTTTCAATTACTGCACGTGCATTTGGACCACGATCTACATAATCCCCTAATAAAATTAGTTGATCCTTTTTTGCATCGTATTGAGCTTCTTCTAATAACTGTTCGAACTTTTTTATTTCGCCATGAATATCACTAATAACAAGAATTCTTTTCATATTATCACCCCTCTTTCTAATTATAATTCAAAACGACAGAAACTTCAGAATTGTATTTTAAAACCGTATTTATTACAGATACAACGATTATCCTTACAACAATGTAAGTCTCTTGTCATTCAATTCGATAGTTGCGATTGCTATATTTCCTTATACTAAAAGTAAGAAATGAAACAAAAAACAAGGAGAGATGAGATATGAAAAAAGTGATGGAAGTTATGGTAGCAGTGGCAGAGGTTTTCGTAAATGGCAAACAAGTTGCAATGGAGTTAAACAAATAATGAAAAGGACAAGATTCATTCTAGACCCTTTACTCATATAAAAGAGATAAGACTTCTTCATTTTTTTGATCCCTTATCTCCTAAAGAAAGCCGTATCCTTTTTCGGATACGGCTTTCTCTTATTTTTGACTCGTACGAGCTGAAATGCTAATTGCTCTATCTGTCGCTTTGGCAGCTTCATCTAACGCTTCTTTACTATTCTTCCCGTCATACATTGCTTCTAATGCTTTTACAACTGCATCTCGTGATTCTGGGAATACACTAATTAAAGCACCTTGTGTTGCTGGAGATTGTTTCGTCGCTTGCAATTGATCTACGGTTACTTTCAACTGTGGATATTTTTCATATTGCTCTTTTACTAATGGTTCATTATATGCATCCGGATTAATAGAGAAATAACCTGTTGCAGTATGCCATTTTGCTTGTACGTCTGGCTTCGTTAAATATTTCATAAAGTCCCAAGCACCTTGTTGTGTTTCTTCTGAAACCATATTCGTCATCCATAATGATGCTCCTCCAATAACAACACCATTTTGTTTCGAATCCTCTGGATATGGAATATATGAAACGCCTACATTAAACTTAGATGCATCAATTAAGTCGCGAACACCAGCTGAAGAATCTAAATACATAGCAACTTGTCCAGACTGGAACGCGGCACGAATATCATCCCAACTTGCTCCATACTTTCCTAGTGCACCAGCTTTATTTAACTCATCTAGCATCCCAAATACTTTCTGTCCTTCTTTACCGTTAAATACAGCTTTCTTTGCAGCATCTTTACGACCATTTTCATTATCTACATATAAAGCGCCTTGTGTCGCTAACAATTCCTCAAAGAACCAACCATAATTCAGCATTGAAAATCCATATTGTTTTACATTTCCGCCTTCTTTAATCGTTAACTTTTTCGCTGCTTCTTGCAATTCCGCATATGTTTTTGGAGCTTTCTCTGGATCTAAGCCCGCCTTTGCAAAAGCATCTTTATTATAAATTAATACTGGTGTAGATGAATTAAATGGCATAGAATACATTTTTCCATCAACTGAATAATAATTTGTAATTGCTTTTTCCAGCTTTGAAGTATCGTACTTATCTTTTTTTATCCAACTATCAATTGGCGTAATCTTTTTACTATCAATCATATATTTTGTTGTAATTTCACTCGACTGAACAAGAGCTGGCGCTTCTTTCGTAGCAGACATCGTTTTAAATTTCGTTAAAGACTCTTCATATGTCCCTTGGAACTCTGCCTTTATCTCATATTTATTTTGTGACTTATTATAGTCTGCAACAAGCCCATCTAGTACACCTTGTGTTTTTCCACCCATCGCATGCCAAAAACGAATTACCGTTTTATCACCATTTTTTTCAACTGGTGCTACTTTTGCCTGTGCTTCAGGTTTTCCCTCTGTTTTACTATTTGAACAAGCAGCACTAGATAATGCCATTGTTGCTACCATTAATAGAGCAGCACCTTTTTTAACTAGACTCATTTTAATCTCACCTTCTCTTAGTTATTTAATTGCACCTTTTGTTAATCCTTGTTGTAATTGCTTTTGTCCTAAAAATAATAGAATCAATGTTGGTATAACGATAACCGTAACGCCAGCCATTACGCTTCCCCAATCAGTTGCAACTTCTTGAGATTGAAGCTGCTTCACACCAATTTGAACTGTTCTTACCTTTTCATCAGTGGTCACTAAAAGTGGCCATAAGTACATATTCCATGTTGTTAAAAAACTATATACGCCAAGCGTAATAAAACTCGTTTTACAATACGGAATTACAACGCTGAACAAAAATCTTACATTTCCAATCCCTTCAATAAAAGCAGCTTCTTTCAGTTCATTCGGAAGTGTCATAAAATGTTGGCGTAACAAGAAAATACCGAAAGCTGTTGCAAAAAACGGCACTGTCATCCCAGCGAAACTATTGATCCAGCCAAAGTTTTGAATCGTTAAAAAGTTAGGTACCATCGTCGCTTCCCACGGAATAAGCATCGTTGAAATAAACAGGAAAAAAATAAGATTTCTTCCCTTAAACTGAAGAAAGACAAAAGCATACGCCGCTAAGCTTGACACGATAAGTTGTCCAATCATAACAACTGTCGATACAACTAAGCTGTTATATAAATATGTAAAAAGTGGTACTTTTTGAAAAATATTAATGAAATTATCAAAAGTAAATTGAGTTGGAAATATCCTTCTCATTTGAATATCGTCTGGTGTCATAAAGCTTATTAAAAACGCATACAGCACAGGAAAAAATACCATTACTGCACTAATTATGAGCAGCATGTATAGCAGGAAATTTTGTTTCCACTGTTTAACGATCATTTATAATGCACCTTTCTCTCAGCAAACTTAAATTGAAGTAATGTAGCAATGAAAATGAAAACAAATAGTACCATCGCTTGTGCACTTGCTGTCCCAAATTGATGATTCACAAATGCCTCTTTATAAATCGAATATACAATTAAATTTGTTGCATCATTTGGTCCACCGTGCGTTAAAATATCAATCTGTCCAAAGCTTTGGAACGCACTAATTAACGTTACTGTCACGATAAAGAATAAAGTTGGTGATAGCATCGGTAATGTAACACGACGAAGCTTATATAAATAGCTAGCACCATCTATAGATGCACTCTCATATAAAGACGTATCAATATTTTGTAAACCACCTAATATAACTAAAAATGCAAATCCTGTATTCACCCAAACCGTTGTAACTGATACAGAGAATAGTGCCCAGTCCGGACTCGTTAACCATGCAATTGCAGGAAAATTCATAGAAGCTAATATATTATTGAATAACCCGACACTTGGATGAAATAAAAATAACCAAATCACCGCACTAGCAGCTACTGATATTCCCATTGTCGAAGAAAACAGAACTCGAAATAACCCAATACCTCTTACCTTTCCGTTTGCAATCAATGCAAGAAATAAAGCGAGTATAATACTCGTAGGCACTGTATATACAACAAATAATAAAGTTGACTTTATGCTTTTGTAGAAAGCAGGATCAGAAAATAAGTATTGATAATTTTCTAAGCCAACGAAAAGATTAGCTTCTCCGTGTATATCTGTTAAATAAAAGCTATAGTAAATCGTCCTAAATAATGGATAAAAAAGAAAAATCGAGAACAATAAAATAGATGGCGCTAAAAATAATAATCCTATTCTTAAATCTTTCGTTCTACTCCATAAATTCTTCTTTTTTGCCACCTTTGCTTGGGCTGGTAACTTGCCTACTTCAATCATTATTTCGCCACCACTTTCAACTCTTCTTCAGCTACCACTTTTAATCGTTCATTCGTATTTTGATGAAAGAAGCATAACTTATCTTGTGAGAATAATAATTTTACTTTGTCACCTTTGTTCAGGATTAGCTGTCCAATGACTTTTGCACTCCAAGTTGTTCCATTTATTGCGAAGTTTAATATAGATTCGTTGCCTAATACTTCTACAGATTGTAGCGTAACTTCTTGTCCTTCCTCAGACAGGGCAATATGCTCAGGACGCATGCCTATGCGAATTATTCCTTCCGGTAATTGCTTTAACTGTCCAATAGATAACGGAATTTGCAATTGCCCTATATGTAATACACCTTTTTCTTTGTTTACTTCTCCATCATTTATATTCATCGAAGGAGACCCTATAAAACTTGCAACAAATTCATTTGCTGGTTCGTTATAGATGTCAAGCGGTGTTCCAACTTGCTGTATGCTTCCTTTATTTAAAACCATGATGCGATCTCCCATAGTCATCGCCTCTATTTGATCATGAGTAACGTAAATCATTGTAATTCCTAAACGCTGCTGAATTTCTCTAATTTCAATTCTCATTTGCGCACGTAATTTCGCGTCTAAATTCGAAAGTGGTTCATCCATTAAACAAATCGGTGCTTGGCTCACAATCGCTCTAGCAAGCGCAACACGCTGTCTTTGTCCACCTGATAATTGACCTGGTTTCATTTTCACATACTCTTTCAGCCCTACCATTTCAATAGCTTCCATTAATCTCTTTTGCCGCTCTTCTTTTTGTACTTTCCTTACCTTAAGTCCAAATAAAATATTTTCTTCTACAGATAAGTGTGGGTATAGTGCATAATTTTGAAATACCATTGATAGATTACGATCTTTCGGCTCTAAATCATTTGCAACACGTTCATTAATAATTAAATCCCCCGAAGAAATTTCTTCTAGGCCAGCGATCATTCGTAATAATGTGCTTTTCCCACATCCTGAAGGCCCAACTAAAACAAAAAACTCACCCTTTTTAATGTGAACCGATACCCCCTTAACCGCTGTCTCTTCTGCATTTTTATATACCTTTGAAACATTTTTCAATTCAATCACAAAGTTGCACTCCTTTTTTCTTCTTGTATCCATACTTCATAATGACTCGTTGAAATTGCACTTGCGCCTGCACGAATAGCAATTTCCGCATCTTCTCGTGTTTGAATCAGTCCGCCTGCAATGATAGGAAATTCTATTTCCTCTGCTAACTGCTTAATAATGGAAGGCATAATACCAGGCATAATCTCTACTGCATTCGGTTTAGTCGTTTTACAATTTTCAATTGATTTTGTAAGAGATAAAGTATCGACAATAAAAATACGTTGGATCGTTTTTAATCCAATTTTATTGGCATTTCGAATTGTCGATCCTTTTGTTGAAATAATACCTTGTGCTCCGATAACGTCTTGAATATACAAAAGTGCTTCCTCTGTATTCGTATTTAAACCTTGTATAAAATCACAATGAAGAAAGACATCATGTCCATGTTTCTGTAATTCATATACACGCTCTGGTAACTCCAGCATTGAACCCGTCATAAGAAAAACTGTTTTCGTTAATTTTTTGTATGTGTTGTATCCTTTCCAATCCTTTATCATCGCAATATAAGGTTCTTTAAACATTCATTCCACCTAGCTTTTCTGTTTTTATCCAAACTAAAAACACCTACTTACATAGAACACCTTTCTCCTTATTTGAACTCTAGGGAATAGAGCACACCTAAGAAAGTGGCACGTTATATGTAAGCGGGTGTTCTCAAATGTTCTCTACCCTAGTTATTTTGTTACCTTTACTATAGTATGCATTTATTAAGTCAGTTTTGATAGATTGTTAATTAGCTGTTAATCGAATGTTAATATTCACCATATTTTCTTAACATTAATCTAGATATACGAATAACCCCAAACAGCAAACAACTATCTTTAAAATTCAAGTAATAT
This sequence comes from Bacillus sp. FSL W8-0519, assembly GCF_038005585.1. Lineage (NCBI taxonomy): Bacteria > Bacillati > Bacillota > Bacilli > Caryophanales > Bacillaceae > Bacillus > Bacillus sp. FSL W8-0519. Next base: position 614,088 of record NZ_JBBOTL010000001.1, on the reverse strand, counting down.
GCAAATTCATTCCATAGTTAATCAATTTTAGTTTTCTCGCAACTTCTTGTGAGGCATAATTATCCCAAGAAGTACTATAAAGTGAAATGCGGTTTTCTTCTTGTATTGATATCGCCCAGGCTGTAACAAAATCAGTACCATACCCATTCTCCGCTAAAGTTTCCACACTCGCCTCAGCAGCTACAGGTGTACTCCTAGCACTGCAACATATAGAAACTACCTTTTCATTTTTTACAATTGCAAAGTAAGGTTGCCTCCAATCCATCTGTTCTATTAGATTAGGAAAATTTTCTCGCAAAAGCTCTTTATTCTTCTCTGTTATCTGTATTGTTCTAGTTGGCTTATGTAAATTATTAGAGAACATGAAAGCAGGGCCCATCCAAATATTTTTTACTGTTCTTTCTTCATTTAATACATGGATAATCTTTGCTATCTCTATATGATTTGAAGGTTCTCGAATTAATTTCTCAATCTTACCTACCGTTTCATCATCCAGATCACAATGATATCTCGTTATACTCCCTTCACGAGTTCTGCCAAGAAAACAGCGTGGTGCTTTCGGATTTCCTTGTTCATTTACATATTTCATTTTTTCCTACTTGATTATGAACAAATAAAACCTCTACCTGAATTGCTATTAAATCAAGTTCTGAGAGCCTCATTTATATTCTCCTTAGTTACTCCATATACCATTCATAATCTATTTTTCATGCCCAAAACAAAAATCCCATTTACATACACATTACTGAATCCATCATACTCAATGACTTCTTCATTCTGTCTATCTAAATGGGATTATTTCATACTTGTTATTCTACCGGTTGCGGTTGTGGCTGTACTACTTCATTCGCTCCAGCTACCCTCAACATATTTGCAATATCTTTAAAACCTCTTTTTTCAGCATATTGCAGTGGCGTAATATTTTCCTTATTGGCCATATTTACATCTGCCCCGTGGTCAATAAGCATTTGAATTACTTTCTTGTGATTTTCACTACCATTTCCTAATACAATTGCTTCTACTAAAGCTGTTCCACCACGAGCATTTTTATAATTGACATCAATATCTGTATGCTCTAACAATTCTTTTACGACCTCTACATGGCCACGCTCAGATGCAGAAATAAGTGCTGTTCCACCTGACTTAGTCGTTTCTTTCGTATTAACTCCTGCATTAATTAATACTTTTACAATATCCGTATATCCTTCTCTACTCGCATAAAGAAGTGGATTACTTTGTTTCTCATCTTTAATTTCAATATTAGCACCTGCACCAATTAATGCTTTCACTGTCTCTACATGATTTTGGTACGTTGCTGCAAGGACAGGTGTTTCTCCGTTGTCACCTTCTACATTTATATTCGCTCCATCTTGAATCAACTTCATAGCTGTTTCTGTGTCTCCAAGAGTGGCAGAAAGTAGCAACTGTTTGTCCATTAAATTTATACTTTTTTCTTCTTTAGATTCTTCCTGTTCTTTATGCTTCTCTTGTTTCTTTTCGTTTTTCACATGAACCGGTTTCGATTCTGGCTCTTCTTGCTTATCGCAAGCCACTACCGTCATTAAAAGTCCTAATAACATACATAATAAAATTTTTTGTTTTCTCACAACTACAGCTCCTATGAAAGATAATGTTTTCTTAACCATTCCTCCATCACATACAATAACTCTTCTTGAGTACATTTATCCATAAGCACTTTATATTCCTTCTTTAATTGGATTATCTTAAACTTATATGATGTTTCTCAACCTATTGGAATGATACGCCTGATGGCCTCATCATTAGCATTATGAAGCAATTAGTTTAGCACGTTTTCACCGCATTTGTATACATTTCTAAAAAGTACATACATGGTTGCTTTAGGTCACTACATTCCATTGTAACCGTTCTTCTAAAAATTTTACACCTTTTCTATATTTGCACCTGAATAATACTAGAAAAAGACAACTATGCAGTTGTCTTTTTCTAGTATTAATGATGCCCACCGTGATTTCCCTTTTTCGTGTTCCCCATCATTTCTTTATTCATTTCCCATTTATGCTCTGCTAGCTCTTTATACGAGAGAACTTTCCCCTTATAGTTAGATACAAAGCTCTTTGCATCTTTTTTGTTTTTAAATGAAATGACATTATAAGCCATTGGTGTTGTAATTGTTTTATCATATACATAAGTAGCGTCTTCTAACGAAACCCAATCTTTCGAATCATAATCTCGAACAAATTTTTCTTTCGTCTTTTCACCTGGATTAATCTCCATCCATTTATACATACAACCGATATCATCAAACTTTAATGCTTTTCCATTTTCTAAAATGATTTCTGTTGCAAATTGATTATCCATTACCCCAATTTGGCAAATATCACACTTATCATGCTTCTCATCAATTGCCACAGCCTCTGCTTGTTTCTTACCACATCCTACAATTGTAAAGACAAAGAATAAGCATATAGCAAGCATCACATACTTTGTTCTCATTGTATTTCCTCCCTAACCGTATCTTCTACAAGGAGCATATCAAAAACTTGTGTGCGATTTGTGAAAAAATGATGTGTCTTTTGTAATATATGGAACAAAAAAGATGTGTAGTCCTCTCTACACACCTCTCATCATTCACAACCTGTAATTACTAAATCATCTTCTATTTTAATTAATAATGTATCTGTATGAATTTGCTGCCCAACAACTACATTTACTAATCTTATATTTCCACTGATGCCGACTGCAACCTTTTCAAGTTCACCGTTATTTTTTCGGATCATCATTAATTTTTCCCACTCATATACGTAAGAAGATTCATTAACAAAAATCTCTTCTACTTTTCCTTCATAAGAACTACAAATCTCTTCCATTCTTGTTTTCATATAAAATCTACTCCCTATTTCACACTTCAATATTGTCATCTTATTCTACCATTCTTATGGAGAGCAGCTTACTTTTTAAAAATTCAAATTAACTCCCGTGAACAAAATGACCAAAATAAAAATTATGCTTCTAATGATGTTATTTTTCAAATTATTTACCATTCAAATAGATGCTTTTATGATAAACAAAAAACCTTTTTCTGAATTTTTATTTTATTTTGAAAGCGCAATCATTTTTGAGGGGGAGATTACATGTTAGCACTACTTGGATTTGCAATGGTATTTGTCTTTATGTTTTTAATTATGACAAAACGTATGTCAGCACTAGTAGCATTAATATTAATTCCAATTACGTTCGCATTAATTGGAGGATTTTATGCAAACATGGGACCTATGATGTTAGAGGGCATTCAAAAACTAGCACCTACTGGTATTATGCTTATGTTTGCTATTTTATATTTTGGAATTATGATTGATAGCGGTTTATTTGATCCTGTCATTAGTAGGATTTTGAAATTTGTAAAAGGAGATCCTTTAAAAATTGTTGTTGGTACAGCGATTCTTACAATTATCGTTTCATTAGATGGGGATGGAACGACAACGTATATGATTACTGTTTCCGCAATGTACCCACTATATAAACGCCTTGGAATGAATCCACTTATATTAGCTGGGGTTGTTATGTTAGGTGCAGGCGTGACAAATCTTACACCGTGGGGTGGACCGACAGCTCGTGTTATGAGTGCACTTGGACTAGACGCATCAGAGCTCTTTACACCACTTATACCAGGAATGATTGCTGGTGCACTTTGGGTAGTTTTCGTTGCTTACTATCTTGGAAAAAAAGAAAGAAAACGTTTAGGAATTATGGATATACAATATTTAAAACAAATGCAAACAACAGATGAGCAAGCTGCAACAGTAGAAGCTGCTGTTCATAAGCGCCCTAAACTTCTATGGATTAACTTTTTATTAACTGCTACCTTACTTGTCTGTCTTATACTAGAAGTTATGCCATTACCTGTTTTATTTACAATCGCTTTCGCTATTGCTGTTATGATTAACTATCCGAACTTAGAGCAACAGAAAGAGCGTATTGCTTCTCACGCAGGAAACGTATTAGCAGTTGTTTCTCTCGTATTTGCCGCTGGGATTTTCACTGGAATTTTATCAGGAACAAAAATGGTAGATGCAATGGCTAAAAGTGTAGTAACTCTTATACCAGATGCTCTTGGCCCACAATTACCAATTATTACAGCACTTCTTAGTATGCCATTCACATTCTTCATGTCCAATGATGCATTTTACTTCGGTGTACTACCTATTTTAACGAAAGCTGCTGCTACCTATGGAATTAGTGCAGCTGAAATGGGACGCGCTTCCTTACTCGGGCAACCTGTTCACTTATTAAGCCCTCTTGTTGCATCCACTTATTTATTAGTTGGGATGGCAAAGGTTGATTTTGGTGAACATCAACGTTTTACTTTATTGTGGGCAGTTGGAACGACAATGGTCATGTTGATTACTGGAATTTTAATTGGGGTTATTCCAATATAAAATAAAAAAACAGTAGCGGACATATATCCTCTACTGTTTTTTATTATGAAGGAATAAGAAAATATCTTCTTTCTGGTCTCCCAACACTCCCATATATAAGCTCCGCATGAACTTTCTTTCCTGATATTAAATATTCTAAATAACGCCTCGCTGTCGATCTGCTTACTCCGACCATTGAGCTTAGCACTTCCGCAGTAATACCTTCTTCATTCACTGTTAACATATGCTTTTTTATTTTTGCTAAAGTTAAGGGGTCTATACCTTTCGGGGCATATTCTATTTCATTTCCCTTTACGCCTCTTTGAGACCATAGATGTTCTATTTGTTCGATAGATAATTGGTTATTTTTCTTTAACTGCACAAGCTTTTTTTGGTAATTTTCCAAACTTGCTTTAAATCGATCAAACATAAGTGGCTTTACGATATAATCTGTTACTCCACCTCGCAGGGCGTGCCTCACTACATCTGTTTCCGATGCAGCTGTAATCATAATAATATCTGTATCATGTAAATTATGTCTAATATATGTGACAAGTTCCGTTCCTTGCATATCAGGTAAGTACACGTCTAATAAAACGAGCTGTGGCTTCACAAGATCTAGCCATTCTTTCGCTTGTTCCCCAGTCGTCGCTGTTCCAATTACTTTAAATCCCTCAATCTTTTCAGTAAAACGACGATGAATGTCTGCAATTCGAATATCATCTTCTACAATCAATACTTCAATCTCCTCACCCATTACAATTCGCCTCTCTCTTTTGGTAATGCAATAATAAACAATGCACCACCTAAATCCCCTTTTTCGATTGCGATACTTCCATTTAAATCTTCTACTAACTCTTTCACCTTTGCTAATCCATATCCTCGCTTCTCGCCTTCTTTCGTCGAGAAGCCTTTATAGAATATGCTAGTAATGACCTCATCATGAATCCCTTGTCCTGAGTCTTCCACTTCAATGACTATTTCTTCTCCGATATCAGTTACAAACATTCTTACTTTCTTATCATGTTCTTCATTTCTTTCAATCGCTTCAAATGCATTCGTAATTAAATTTCCTAAAATAGAAACGACATAATTACTCTCAATATGCGGGCTTAATTTGTCTAAGCTACTCTCTCTATCTAGCATAAAATCAATCTTCAACTCTCTTGCTCTATTATAGAATCCAATTAAAATCCCACCTAACCATGGATTTTGAATTCGTTTCATAATAAATTGAACAAAATCTTGATATACCGCTGTTTCCTTATGAATAAGCTCCAAAGCATCTTCATATAATTCTAGCTGGATAAGACCTGAAAGCGTATACAACAAATTGTTATATTCATGCGTTTGCGCTCGTAATGCCTCTGTATATTGCTTCGTCTGAGATAATTCTGCTGTTAACTGATCCATTTCAGATTTCAAACGTAAGCTCGATACAACGCCAGTTACTTTATTCTTTACTTTAATGGGTAGACGGTTCGCAATAACAGCCTGCCCTTTTATATTTAATTGGCGGTCAAACTGTTCTTCACCAGTTTGAAGTACATCTAATATCGTTGAATTAGGAATTATATCTAAAATAAATTCTCCAATAATATTTCGTTGTTCATCTAGCGAAAGAATATCATAGGCTGCTTGATTAACTAAACTAATTATGCCATGTTGATCAATGACAATAATCCCCTCACGTACAGATTGAATCACTGTACTATGCTCTTCATATAAAGATGAAATTTCTTCTGGCTCCATCCCAAACATCATTCTTTTTATACTGCCAGCTAAATATATAGAGCCGATTACTCCAATTAATAAGCCTATTATTGTAATCCAAAACACACGCTTTCCATACACTTCTACCGCTCCATGAATATCATCCATTGAAAATCCAACAGATACCACACCAATGATTTCATTTTCCTGATTATGGATTGGAACTTTTCCACGTAATGAAGGGCCTAATGATCCAGTTGCTTTCGAAACGTAAGATTTCCCTTCTAATAAAACTCCTTTGTTATCTCCGCCAACCATTGCTTCTCCTATTTTATCTTTCCTAGGATGTGCATAACGAATCCCTTCTTTATTTCCAACTACAATAAAATCAGCATCTGTATCAATTCGAATTTTTTCCGCAATCGGTTGAATAATAGAAGCTGGATTTTCTGTTTGAAAAGCTTCCTTGATTTCTGGTATAGCAGCAACTGTTTTCGCAACATGCAAAGCTCTTTTGCCAATTTGCTCTTCTACCGTTTCAGATAATATGTAATAAAATAAATAACTCGTTAGCATAAGTACAACAAGAATAAGTGTACTAATAGTTAATGTGATTCTCGGTTGGAGTTTTAATTTTTTAAATTTCAAAACCATTCCCCTAACATGATTAAAGATAGAATTTAAAGAATATACAGTCTCTTTAATTATACTTAATCATAACACGGTTACTCTATATTTCTTTCTTTTTCTCTTCATAAAAAAGAAACGAAGTAAAATTATTACCTCGTTTCTTAACAATCATTATTACACTTTAAACTTACCAATCATCTCCTGTAATTCTTCTGCCATTTGTGATAAATGAACTGCTGCTGCATTGATTTCATCTACTGAAGCTAATTGTTCTTCTGAAGAACCAGCAATATTTTGAACGCTTGCTGCATTTTCTTCAATCGTAGCTGCAATTTCATTAATTGATGCACTAACTTGTTTTGCATCTACTGTCATTTGCTTCGCTACTTCTACCATGTTATCAATTTGTACAACTGTATCATCCGTAGATTTCAGTATTTCAGCAAAGCTTTGCTTCGTTTCATTTGCAACTACAAGCCCTGATTGTACTTCTGTCCCAACTTGCTTCATAGAACTTACCGTTTCCTTGATATCAAATTGGATCTCTTTCACTAGTTTTCCAATTTCCGTAGAAGACTGTCCTGATTGCTCAGCTAATTTTCGTACTTCATCTGCTACAATTGCAAATCCTCTTCCTTGCTCTCCAGCTCTTGCAGCCTCAATTGCCGCATTTAACGCTAATAAATTGGTCTGCTCTGCAATATGTTGAATCACCTCAAGAATTGCTCCAATTTGTTTTGATTTATCATCTAACAAAACAATAACTTTATCTGATTGTGAAACAGACTCATGGATTAATTGCATTTGATTCACAGTTTGTTCAACTAACTTTCCACCATCTTCAGCCTTTTTCTTCGTATACATAGATGCTGTAGATACTAATGAAGAACTATCTGCAACACGCTGAATTCCTTCTGTAACTTCTTCTAATAATGTTGCGCCTTCTTCAACCTCTTTCGTTTGTATTTCAGCCCCACTCGACACTTGCTCTATTGCTTGTGTAATTTGTTCCGTCGCTTCACTTGTCTGCTTCATACTAGCTGTTAATTCTTCTGAAGATGCCGCCACGTGACTTGCTGAAGTATTTATATTGGAAATGACCTGATGTAATGATGCCGCCATCTCGTTAAAACTTTCTCCTAACTGTCCAATTTCATCTTTAGAATGAACTGTAATTGTTTCTGTTAAATCGCCTTCACTAATCTTTTTCGATGATATAACAAGTTGTTTTAACGGACTAATGATAGAAGCAATTATGAAGTAAATTAAAATCCCACCAATTATTAATGAAATACCAATAACAGTTAGCGTTTTATAGAAAATAGGATTAGCTGCTTCAATAATTTCTTTTGAAGGCATAATTCCTGCTATTTTCCATCCAGTCTGCTTATTTGTTATAAAGGTAATATTGCGATCATCACCATCGAGTTTGAATTTAAAATCACCTGTTTCCTGTTTGTACAATTCCTTCTCCAGTTTTTCTTCTATTTTGTCACCCGGTTTCATCGTCGGATGTGCTATTACATGTTTAGATTGGTCGAAGATTGCTACATATCCTTTTTTGCCGATATTGACCATTTTTGAAGTATTTACAATATCATTAATAATTAAATCAATACCGAGAACACCGCTCTTATCCTCATTTTGTTTTGCTATTGTAATAACAATATTCCCTGTTGTACTTGACTTATATGGGGCTGTGATAACCACTTCTCCGCTTTTTTTCGCTGCTTCTTTATACCAATCTCTTTCGGTAGGATTATACCCATCTGGCATTTGAATAGACGGTGATTGAATAAATTGTCCCGTACTAGACCCCGTATAAATTGCTTCTATTTCTGGATGTAATTTATTATATTCTTCTAATTTATTTTGCACATTTTGAAGCTGATCAGTTCCGTAACTTACTCCACTAAATAACTTTGTAAAATATACTGCGTCTACCTTTTTACTGTCTATCTCTTTATTAATAACATTATTTAAAATCTTTACGTTATCTTCCGCTGATTGTAAAATTGTTTCATTAAAATTTGTCTTTGCTTGCTGATAGGACGTCCAACCAATTACAATACTTGGAAGAATCAAAACAATAACAAATGACACAAGTAACTTTGCTTTTAAACTACTTCTTCTTAATTTCCCTTGAAACATATCTCTACCCCTCCATACCGTTTTAAATGTAATTGTTTTACATTTAATTTCTTTATATAAATTATACGATTAAAACGTATCAACTCTTTATCTCTTTTTCTATTAAAGAATTAATACATACCTTTTTCATTCTATATAAATTAAATAATTAAAACAATATATTAAAATGTAAATTATTCGAACAATTCACAGAAGAACCTCTAGTATCTTACTTACTAGAGGTTCCACCCACTATACTATTCTTTATCTTTTTCTACTTCTTTTTTCTCATCTTCTACTACTGATACAACAGGTTTATCGTTTGATAATTGTTGTACTGCTCCTTTTCCAGCAAATCCTTCTAATAACTCTTTTAAATCAATGCCAGAAGAAGCTTTTAATGTTTCTTGCATCGTTGCCATTAAATCAGTCGCATAACCTGCAACTTTTCCGGCGCCGCTATTTTTACCACCGCCGCCTGTATCGACAACTGTAATTTTATCAATGTTACTAAGTGGGCTTGCAACTTCCTTCGCATAACTTGGAAGCATTTTAAGTACCATATCCATAATTGCCGCTTGGCCATATAACTCAAATGCCTCTGCAATTTTTTGTTTCGCTTCTGCTTCTGCTAAACCTTTTAACCTAATAACATCTGCTTCCGCCGTACCTTGTGCTTTTTGTACTTCCGCTTTCGCTTGACCTTGCGCTTTTTCGATTTCCGCCTTCGCTAAACCTTCCACACGTACTTCTTCCGCACGAGCTCTCGCTTCAGCTTCAATCTTATATTGATCCGCATCTGCCTTTTTCATTTGTTTTACTTTTTCTGCTTCCGCTGATTGCTCAACAGCATAACGATCTGCATCTGCTTTTTTCTTTACTTCTGCATCGTATTGCTTTTCACGACGCGCAATCTCTTTTTCTTCTAATTCAATTTGTTTCTCACGCTCAATGATTTTAACGCGCATTTGCTCTTCTGTAACACCTTGTTGTGCTTTCGCTTGTTGTAATTCGTAAGAAAGATCTGCATCTGCACGAGCTTGTTCTTGCTCTCTCTTATAAGATTGTACTTTTAATTCTTTATGTTTTTCAGCTTCAGCGATTTGGGCATCACGTTGGTATTCAGCCTCTTTCGCTTCTTTCTCAGCACGAGCTTTTTCAATACGCGCTTCCTTTTCACGCTCTGCATTTGCAATTGTTGCATCACGCTTAACCGTCGCAATTTGCGGCTGACCAAGTGCATCTAAATAACCGTTCTTATCCATAATTTCTTTAATTGTAAAGGAAACGATACGAAGACCCATTTTCTTTAAATCTGTAGAAGCTACTTCATGCACCTTTTGAGCAAATTGCTCTCTATTACTATACGCATCTTCTACTGTCATAGAAGATAAAATCGCACGTAAATGACCTTCTAAAACTTCTTTCGCTTCTACTTTTAACTCTTCTGTTTCTTTTCCTAAATATTGCTCAGCTGCTGTCGATACTTCTTCAATTGTAGAACCTACTTTAATAATAGAAACACCATTTACTGTAACTGGAACACCTTGCTTCGTATACGTATCGCGTGTACCCACTTCTAACTTGTAATTTAGTAAGCTTAAAGGTTCTGCTCTTTGCATGATTGGCACTACGAATGTACCGCCACCGCGAATAATCTTAATCTTCTTTCCATCATCAGTGGTCACTACATTTTTCCCACCACCAAGCCAGTTCCCTGTAACAATTAACGCTTCATCTGGTCCAACTGTTCGATACTTCGTAATGAATACTAAAATGAGTAGAATTAAAATTGCGAGTAAAACTCCACCAATAATTAATGGAATCGTCATGTGAATTCCCCCTTATAATTTTGGTTTTTTTAAAGAATAAGCGATGTTTTGTACAAGCAAAACACCATCTTGGACTCCCTCGATAATAACTTCAGTTCCTTGTGAAATATCTTTTTTCCCAATTGTTTTAGCTGGAATCGCATTACTTCCAAATTGGGAGGAGATTAATACTTCACCAAATCCTTCTGTAGGAATTGTCGTAATGACTTCTCCCTTGCAACCAATGAATTCATCCATACGTTGCACAGTATTTTGTTCTGCTTCTGCAATCGGTTTTAAAATTAATATTTTCATTATGAATACACCAATAAAGGATATAGCAAATGCAGCCACGAAAATAAGAATACTATTAAAGGAAAATAAATATTCTCCTATATAACTAAGTCCACATAACATAGCGAAAAAACTAAGTAATAAAGTAACAACGGATACAGATCCGCCTCCAAAACTAAATATGGATTCAAATATATCCCCAAAAAAGATATAAATCACAGTGAGTATAGTAGCAATAATAAATCCGTATAAATAAATTGCCTCAAGTGGATAACCAAACAAAACCATTTCTTATCCCCCTCTCTTAAACAATCCCTTTTTTGTTATGTGTATGCCCCACCTCTTTCAAAGATTATTGTTCTTAATTTTCAGTTATTTACTCTTTAAAGAAAAGCCTGCAGTACAGGCCTCTAAAAAAGAACAGGAGAAGCCTATTGTGACAGGCTCCTCCTAGAAAATAACCGATATATTATATATCTATATAATATACTATTTTCCACAAAAAGTAAAGTTAAACATACATTGGAAAAGCACTTATTTTACTGATAATTCGTATGTTCCATCGCCATTATCATATTTATATACATACAAGTAATATTTACCTGGTTTTGCATTAAAGTTTGCCTCTATATGATTGCCATTTGCTTGACCGTAAGCAGCATAATTTTGTATATCTGATTCATGGTGAAGTACCCATGTCATCCCGATTCCATACTCATTTAAAACGGAAATATCAATATTTTTCGCTGATGCTACATTAAATGTATAAACATCAGTGTGATCCCCGCCGATAAGGCTACCTTTTATCGTAGTGTTTAGTCCAATACGATTTGCTTCCTCTGGGCGATTATTTGGTTCTGGTTCTGTTAAACTTCCATCTTTAACCGTAACCGTTGTTTCGCTTTTGCTCTCTTTTCCTTTATCATCTTTTACTATTAACGCTACTTTATATGAACCTTCTCTTTCATATACATGTACCGGATTTACTTCTGCACTTGTGCTTCCATCTCCAAAGTCCCATAAATAAGAAACGATTTTTCCATCTTCATCTTTTGAGCCGTCACTTTTAAATTGAATCCCTTCTTTTACAAGTCCATTATAAGGGCCATTTATATTAACTGTTGGAGCTTTATTTTCTCCGTCATCTTTTGCGATACCGTGGAAGACTACATCATATTCAAATTGATTTGAGCTATTTATACGGTAATTGACGAAGTATGCTGTAACAGTTTTGTAGCCACTCCATTCTTTTTGCGCAAGTTGTTCTAAAGCTTCGTTTACTTTCTTACTCATTGCGTTCCAATCTTCTGATTCACCTTTTGTTACACTACCTGTATACGTACCTTCTAATGTAAATGTATTAAAGAATTGGGAGCTATGTTTTGTCATTTTTGCATCTCTCATCGGCAACATTTCAGTTATTTCTTTCTCTACTGCTGTTAATGATTTTGGGGCATGTTCAGCTAAATAATCATCTGCTACTGCCGGTACATTATATTTATCTTGATTATCGATTAGCTGCTGCATATACTCTTGATACTCTTTATTTAACTTAGGATCTTTACTTAGATTTTCACGATATGCATCATAATTTTTCACGTCATTCGCACGAATCAAATCTTGAATTTTATCAAATGTTTCAAACTGATGCGTATATAAGTAAGACTGCAATGCGAACGAGTAATTATAGAAATCCCAAGAACCGTATTTAGCAAATAATGTACGCTCTGCTGTATAACGGCTTGCAGGATCAGATGATAATCCACTAATGATGCTCTTTCTCGGCACTACATTATTTGTTCGAGTAGACCCTGCGAAAAACTCTGCATTGCCTTCTTGGAACCAAGTTAACCTTTCATTTTGATACATATCTCCTCTTCCGAATAAACCTGGCACTTCATATCTCCCTTGAAGATAATGAGTAAACTCATGACGGAATAACTCTTCTAAACTATAAATGCTTTGTTCTGGCGTGCGCTCATATGTAAAGAATGTTCCTGTTTCTTCAATATAAATTCCACCGTTGTTCGTTTCATATCCATACAGTTGTCTATTTAATTGGTACTCTTCTGGGCTGTTATAAATTACGATCGTTAATATATCATCTGCATTGCCCGGCTCTAACGCTTTATCATTCCCAATTACACGATGATACTGTGCTTTTACTTCCTTTGCAGCCCAGTATAGTCTCTTAATTTTTTCTTCCGATACTTTATCTCCTGTTTTAAATACGATAGATCCATCATCAAATGTATACGTTTTTGGTAAGTACTGCTCTTTTCCTTCTTTACGTATTTTCTCTAAATCTACTGTATTCCCGCTATAATCTTTTCCATTATAATTTGTTGTAATTTGTTCTACTGCGACAAAGTACGGCTCACTTAAGCGCGGATACATATGCATTGCCTGTGTCACAACTTCTAAACCTTTATTTGGATTGCTATGAAACTTCCCTAAACGACTTGCAAAGTAAATTCCATTATTAACGAGCCACTTATTTTCTGGTGTTACTTCATTTAGAAGAGCAATACGATTTATTTCATTAATAAACCCATCTACTTTTCCATACCACATCGTTTCATTCGCTTCTTTACGAGCCTCAATTAAGTAAGACTGTATATCATAGTCAATCCCTTGCATAATATCGTATATTGCTTGTCCCTTCATTCGATCATTTACATACGTATTAAAATTATCATTATATTGCTTTAAAATATTCGATGCGTATTGAACTGTTTCAACATCGCTTGAAGCGTTACTAATCAATTTACCGTATGCAGATACGACTGTATCTTGTTCAGCTGTACCAAGCTTAAAGTTTGGATTTTTTGCGATTGCTTTTAAAGCAGGTAAACATTTGTCCTGGAAGCTTCTTTCATTTAATTCACTTAATTCATTATTATAAAATGCCAAATAAAAAGCTGAACGTAACACTTCCGTAAACGTTTGAATTCCTTTTGAATCATCTTTCGTAAATGTACTACCTCGATGAGCTAATTCATCTATAACGACTTGCATTTTCCCTTTATCTTTATAAAAGGACTTTGCATCTTCATTAAACTGGAATAAGTCTGTAATTTGATGCCACTTAATACTGCCTAACGTTTCAACTAATTCTTGATCATTCATCTTGTTTAAATCAGCCATTGAATAGCTTTCTTTAACTTGCTTTACTGTCGCTTTGTTCGTAATAGATGCTGGTCGTTGTGAAAAGTCTCCTACTTTTAACCGTTCTTGAAACGATAATGTTTCCTCCGCTTTAGAAACGTGTCCAATCTCATCTACCGGCTTTTCAATTCCTACTGGTTTCGAATGCAATACATTATATGGCACCTTTTCTTCTGCTGATGCATGAGTTTGAATTGCCCCCAGCGATAGAGCCATTGTACTAATGCTAAGCATCACTTTATTGATCTTTGATTTCTTGTTCATATCCTTGCCCCCTATTTTAATATTCCATCCAAGAATTTAACATAAAATCTAGATACAACAATATAAAATGCAATATTTCATATTATTTCTTCTTACATTTTGTACATATCGTGAACAATCTCCCCACTATCTAGCCGCCAATAGTTATGAATCTTTAGCGATTAAACAGTCCTTTTACACACGTTAAAAATCGAATTTTTTGACAATTGACCCTTTAATTGTTATGATTAATATAATTGTTAACTTTATTAAACAAGGGTGGGATTCTATGATAAAAAAAGAAAACAGTGTATTTTATATCTCCATCTTGCTAACAACATTATTCATCATATGGGGAATTACCCCGGCAAGTTGGATACAAGGCTATGATTTACAAAGCGTTACATCTTCTTTAAACTCATTTATCCTCAATAAATTTGGATGGTTTTACTCTCTACTTATGACTGCAATGATTATTTTAGCCGCTTATTTAGCATTTTCTAAGTACGGTTCTATTCGTCTTGGTAAAGATGGAGAAAAACCAAAGTATAGTTATCCATCTTGGCTATCCATGTTATTTGGGGCAGGAATGGGAATTGGACTCCTCTTTTATGGAATCGCTGAACCGATTTCACACTTTACAGATCCACTAACAGGAAAAGCAGGTACAGAGGAAAGCGCCAAGCTCGCTATGCAATATTCATTTTTCCACTGGGGTCTCTTTCCATGGTCACTATACGCAATGGTTGCTTTAACAATTGCATATTTCACATTCCGCAAACAAAAAGGTAGCACAATTGGGGCTACAGTTACTCCATTATTTAATCGATCGAAAAATTCTCCTATCGGAAAAACAGTCGATATTTTAGCTGTTTTAGCCACAGTATTTGGGATTGTGCCATCTGTTGGGATTGGTGCTCAACAAATTGCTGGAGGATTAAGCTATTTATTCCCTTCTATTCATAACACTTTACTTACACAGCTCGTACTTATCGCTATCTTCGCTGTTTTATATTTAACAAGTGCACAAACAGGCTTAGATCGTGGGATTAAATATTTGAGTAACTTAAATTTCTCTCTTGCAGGTATATTACTCGTCTCCTTCTTACTTTTAGGACCAACTGTATTTATTATGAAATATTTCACATCTACACTCGGTTCTTATATTGGAGCTTTACCTAGTATGGGATTAAATTTAGGAGCATTTAATGAAAAATCTTCTTCTTGGATAGAAAACTGGACTATTTTCTATTGGGGATGGTGGATCTCTTGGTCCCCATTCGTCGGTACATTCATCGCCCGTATTTCTAAAGGACGCACAATAAAAGAATTTATTTTTGGAGTTGTATTAGTCCCAACTCTCATCTGCACATTTTGGTTTGCAGTATTTGGCGGTACCGCTATCCATATGGAAATGTTCCAATCGCTTGGTATAGCTGATGAAATCGCAAAAAATGGTACAGAGATTGGATTATTTGCTGTTATTTCACATCTACCGTTCTCTACATTTTTAACAATTATCGGGTTAATTTTAGTAGCCACATTTTTCGTTACTTCTGCTGACTCGGCAACCTTTGTCGTTTCTATGCAAACGAGTAACGGAAGCTTATCACCAAAAAATAGTTTAAAACTTATATGGGGATTAACAATCGCGATTATTGCAGCTATTTTATTACAAGCTGGAGGATTAAATGCACTGCAAATTGCAGCGATCATCGCAGCACTACCATTTTCTATCGTAGTCGTCCTTATGGTTACTTCACTCTTTAAAGAGCTACGAAAAGAAGATGTTAATTTGCAAACGAAAGAAGTTCCGCAAAAAATAAAAAAGGTTATGTAGCGATTGGCACCTCAAATTATTTCTAAATCCATGATAAATGAGGAAAAAAGTAAATTAAAAAACCCCATTCGTATGAAATATAATTTTCATACGAATGGGGTTTTTTACTCTATTATATAGTGTTGTAAACATGCCTTCTCCTCAAAACCTACTTTCTTGTACAACTTCATCGCACGATCATAATTCGTATTCAAACATAGTTCTATCTCTCTCATCCCTTGGAAGGAGAAAATATATTGAATTGAAGCTTGTAATAACCGCTCTCCGACACCTTTTCCATTTATCTCCTTCTAAAAAAGACATCATCATAAGCATATTTCAAAATGAAATCGCCATGATAATGTCTTCTTAAAAATTCATATAATCATATTACGTTATAATAAAATAAAACGTTTTTTATTTCTTAAATAATCTCTTTCTAAATACAAACATACTCAATGCTGAAAGAACTAACGCTATGCCTGAAAGTAATATTGATGTATTCTCTTGTCCACCTGTTGCTCCTAATGATTTCTTACTTTCTTCTTGCTTATTAACAACTGGTTTATTTTCTTTCACAACTTGATTATTCACATTTTGTTCTTGGACTACTGTGGATTGATTTACTGCGTCTTTTGAACCTTCAATTTCTTTTCCTGTTCCTTTTATCTCAGCTTTCGCCCCTTCAACTCCTGTTGTTGGCTCGTCCACTTCTTCTTTTACCTCTTCAACTTCTTTTATTGGCTCTTTTACTTCCTCTTGCTCTTCTTCAACTTCTTTTATCGTTTCTTTCACTTCTTCTTTTGTTTCTTCAACTTCTTTTTCCGGCTCTTTTACTTCTTCTTTCGGTATTAATTTTTCTACTATATTCTGCATGACGATGCCACTATATAATATGCCCGTCTCATAATGATCTGCATCCAAGTCAAATTCATATATTTTTTCTCCTAGAGTACTCCAAATGATTCCCTCATCAGTAAGCATTCCACCTGCACTCTTTAACGTAATCTTTTCAATTCGTTCCCCTTCTAAATCATATACAGGTATTTTCACTTCTTTATTTATTTCTGCATCATCCAAAATGACCTTTTGCCTTCTAACATCAATTGTTCCCCACTGGCCTAATTGTATTAACGGCCTTACATCACGAATCTCATTTTCAGCTAATTTTAAACTAAGTAAGTCTAACATTGATCCAAGAACTGACACATCTTTAATACGATTATCTGTAAGATTTAACCATTGTAAATTTTTTAATGAAGATAATGGAGTAGTATCTTCAATTTGATTATGAGATACATTCAAATTATTCAATTGTTTCATGTTTAAGATGAACTCAATATTTTTCAGACCTACTCCTTCCAAAGTGAGTTTTTCTAAGTTCATCATGTATTCTAAGCCCGTTATATCTTTTATCTCTTTTCCTTTTTCTTTAAGGATCTCTAATTTTTTAATCTGTAATAAATCTTCTTTTGTGATAGGAGCGTTTAAATTCTCTCTACCTAAATTCTCTTTATTAATATGTTGTTGTAAAGTTTTATCGAGAATTACATTTTCCTTTTGTTCATTATCCTCTTTTATTTCATCTAACCTTTCAACAACATTTTGAATTACTGTTCCATTAAACTTAATACGATTTTCTTCTGGCTTTATATCTAATATAAATTCGTATGTTTTTTCACCGGTAGTACTCCATTTAACAGAACCATTATTAACTATTCCATCTCCATTCTTTAATTGAATAGTATCGAGTGGCTCGCCTTGTAAATTATAGATAGGTATTTTAACTTCCTTATCTTTTTCTACATCATCTAAAAAGATTTTTTGTCTTTGAACGTCAATGTACATTCTTTTTCCTAACTCTTGAACCGGTCTAACATCACGAATTTCATTTGACGCTAGCTTTAAATCATATAAACCTGTTAATTGACTAAGTGGTGTTATATCTGAAATATAGTTTTCTTCTAAATTAAGTGATTGTACAGTAGACATTCTTGATAAAGGTTCGATGTTTTCTAATTCATTTTTAGAAAGGTCTAACTCTACTAATTTTTTCATTGGTGTAATATGTTCAATATTAGTAAGTCCATTGTTACTTAAAGATAAACTCTTCACATTCTTCAGTTGCTCAATCCCAGCAAGATTAGCATTACTAATTTGATTATTTGCTACAGTCAAAGTCCTTAAAGATTTCGCTGTAAATAATGGTTTAATATCTTTTATATAATTACTATTTAAATCTAGCAATTTAATCTTCTTCATTTGACTTAGTGGGCTTAAATCTGAAATTTTATTATTTCTCAAGCTTAAACTCTCAATATGTTCTAACTCAGCCAAAGGTCCAATATCTTCAAGTTCGCCATAGGTTATACTTAATGATTTCAATTGCCTCAAATTCGAGATAAATTTTATATTTTCTAACTTAACTTCTTCCAACGTTAAGTTTTCTAAGTTCTTCATATATTCTAGACCGCTTACGTCTTTTATTCCTTTACTTTTAGCTTCAACGACTATTAAAGATTTAACTTTTAATAAATCTTCCTTAGTTATTGGGGTATCTAAATTTTCTCTATTCAAGTTATATTTATTAATATGCTTTTGTAATTGCTTATCTAATATTACATTTCCATTTTCATCTTGTTGATCCACTTTATCCTCTTTATTTTCCTTTTGTTCTTCTGGAACATTATTTTCTAAATTTAATGTGTTTACTTCAAACTGTACTTGATACTTATTGTCATAAGCCAT
Source organism: Bacillus sp. FSL W8-0519 (assembly GCF_038005585.1). NCBI lineage: Bacteria > Bacillati > Bacillota > Bacilli > Caryophanales > Bacillaceae > Bacillus > Bacillus sp. FSL W8-0519. The sequence continues at coordinate 595,135 of NZ_JBBOTL010000001.1, read as the reverse complement.
TGTCGGAATATAAATATGCATTTGCATATTATACCTTTTTCCTAATTCCCCTACTTCAAACTGAATCACTTTCGTTCCATTTTTCTTTTTATCTTCTGATATTACTTTCACATCATGAAACACACCAGGAGTATGTATATCCTCTGTTTTCAAGTATTGAAAGAAATCACTATCACTTAACGTTGCTGTTACAATTTTCTTTCCGTTCTCAACTGTTAATTTCGGATTTTTTATATAAACAGCTGCCATAGACTCTTCATTTGTTTTATCTTTATACGCTTTAATAACAGCGTCATATGTACCATCTTCTAAACCTTGTCCCGTTTTATTCGCCTCAATTGCTACTGCCGCTAAAGCAGGTGTTGAATAAACAGCAAACGGAAGTGATAACGTCGCCGCTATAATCATTGCATTTATATGTTTTCTTTTATTTCTTTTCAACTTGACATCTCCTCCAAAATATATAAGTTAAAATGTAATCATTTCTCGAATAAATGATAATGATTTTCATTATCAATGTCAACTAAAAAAATAAAAAGTTTACAAAAAAATAACCCCTCAAAAAGGGGTTATGCCATTTTTTCTCCGGATTCTTCTCTAAAAAAGCTCTTCATCGCATGGAATACATCTGCTTTTTGCTTTAAAATATAATATCTGAAGTTTTCATCTTTAATATTTTTATAGGCTGACATAAGTGTACTGTGGCGATTGTACTGGTTTAACTCTCTACCATATACACTTTTTTTCACGCACTAACAGAACGTATGTTTGATTCAAAAGTCATACTTTGTTATTATATAGTTAAATATTTCCTATATAGAAGGAGCCATTACATTACATGCTATTAACAACAAGACAATCTCAGATTTTAAACTTCCTACAGAAACGAATACAAGAATACGGTTATCCACCATCTATCAGAGAAATTGGTGAAGGAATAGGAATATCTTCCCCCTCTACAATCCATAGTCACTTATTAAAACTTGAAGAAAAAGGATTTATTCAAAGGGATAACTCCAAGCCAAGAGCAATAAGGATTTTAAAAAATAACTATTAAAAAAGGAGGATACTATTGTGATAACTAGTCAAACAGCAAATGAAAAAGACTAATTAATTAGAAGTATTTTAAAAACACAAAAGGAAATAGCCTCCTTATTATTAGATCATCCAAACCAGAGAAAAATATCTCATCTAATACACGAATGGCATTCTCATAGAAACTTCCTTATAAATAATGCTGCTATAACTAATTTCTCATTAAACGATTGAAAAGGAAAATATAATCAAATTATTATTGTATTTTCATCTTTAAGAATGTAAAATTTTTAAATGTAAACATATACCATTTAAGGGGATGAAAGCACTCATGAAAAAACTATTAGCATCAGCTACAGCATTCACACTATTAACAGTCGGGTATAGTTCCGCTGCATTTGCAGCCAAAAGTCCTAATGACACAAAAAACTGTGGACATTTTAAAAATCAACAAGAGGCTCAAGCTTTTTGGAATCAAAACGGATATGGTGTTGGAAACGATCCACATCGTTTAGACAATGATAAAGATGGCATTCCATGTGAAGATTATACGTATCAAACAAGTACAAGTACTACAACAGACAATAAAGGAACTAACCCCCAAGAACAAACTAAGCAGGAAAATACACAACAAAATAACCAAGTAACCAATAATAAACAACAAACTGAACAAACAGCTGTAAAGGCTGAAACAAAAAAACAAGGCGAAAAATTACCTAATACAGCATCTAACGGTGTTACAATGATGCTTGCAAGTGCTGCTTTAGTATTAGTTGGTTCAATCATTGTATTCCGTCGTAAAAAAACGAATGCTTAAACTAATACTTAAAACGGCAGGAATATCCTGTCGTTTTTAATATGGAGTGATAATCTTGAAAAAAATTGATTGGTTGGGGGTTATACTAATTACTATAGGGTCTTTGGCCTTTGTTTATTACTTTATAGATTGGTATGATGCGAGAAAAACAGTTGAATCCTTAACAAGCACTGAAATTCAACAATATCAAAATATACATCCTGTCACTAATGAGAAAAAAGATGCCAAAAACGAATCAAACAAAGAACAATCCCAACATACTCTACCACATCAAGAATCTAATTCTACAAACACTAGTGAACCATTACCGGAATCACAAAAACTGATTCCAGCTTCTCAAGTTCAACATCAAATGGGAGAACAAATTGCTTACATGGTTATACCGAAAATCAAACAAAAATATCAAGTTTATTGGGGCGCTGATGCTAAAACTTTAAAAAAAGGGGTAGGAATGTTTATTAGTAATATTACCACTACTCCTTCTGGTAATGGACATACTGTTTTAAGCGGACATCGTGACACAGTATTTACTAAATTGGCGGATTTACAAGAAAATGACTATATTTTAGTTGAATATGATAAAAGAATATACATATATCAAATTCAAAAACACTGGATTACAGGTGCAGATGATCGTACTGTGATTATCGAAAAAAATACACCAACGTTAACATTAACTACCTGTTATCCATTTAACTATATTGGGGATGCCCCTAATAGGTACATAATTGAAGCTTCTTTAGTTTCTATACAATAAATTGGTAAGATTTACTTAGTTTGAGGGGGACGATAATATGAAAATTGTTCAATCTATATTTAGGGGATTCCGTTTATTAAGCAAAATAGTTAATCCTATATTAAAGGCATTATCTAAAAGTAAATTTTAAATCTCATAAAAAAAATCCCCTTCTGCATATAAGTGCAAAAGGGGATTTTTTCAAATTAATCTATTCGTTCTACAGATACTGGTTCATAGATAAATAAGAAACGGTACCTTTACACTAACATCTATAAAGATGAAAATCAATATATAAGTACCTACCTATAGAATCAGATAGTATTTTTTATTCATAAAACTATTCTTTTGTATAGTAGTATTTAAGACCTTTCGCATCTAACCATGCAGTTGCTCTATCTAGCTCATTCCCTTGACGGTAATCTGTTTCAAAACGAACTAACCCTTGTTTGTCTCCATAAGAAACAATATTAGATTTATATCCAAGAGCATCCATCATTCCTAACATCTCAGGTACTAACGCTGTACCAAATTCATACGTAACAACTTTACTAAATTTATTCACGATAATCTCCACTCCTCCATCATTTGGGTTTGCTTGAATTGATTTGCCAACAATAACCTCAGCTACCGCTTTAGCTGCCTTATCAAAGTTAGCACGGTATTTTTGCATATCTGTTTCATTATCGATAAAGCAAATTTCAGGGAGTAATCCAGTCTTAGTTTTATTAATCCATCCTAAATCCGTAGAAAATTTAATCCCTCGATCTCTCAATCCAAATGCATCAGCCATTGCCTTTGAAATCTTTGCCGCCAATTCTCTATTTCCGTATGAAGGATGTAACCACACTTCACAACCTGTACCGCCTGGAGTGGCATTTAAATGAAACTGTAAATCTACATCACTATCCACTACACGTAAATGGTTATTGGCTGCATTATTCCAAACATCGTATTTTGTCGTTCCTACTTCGTCAGAACAATTCACATACTTCCATCCAGCTGCTTGTACATATTTAGCAACTGCGTCAAGAAACCTTCTATCCTCCACATGTTCTTTCCCATAAGCGCTATTTGCACCTTGTACGATACTATTGTGACCACCTGATCCTGCGAAACAACCCATTATTCAACATCTCCTTTTAGTGTAAGTTATTTTTTTGTAATACATCTTTTTGTTGTAATCCTTTATTGCTTAAATAGTTATTCTTCCATGCCATATATAGAGTGAAAGCTCCTGTAATTACTGCCACTAAATCATTTGTAATTTTGTCATCAATCGTTTGGTACCCAATAAGATTCAAAACACTGTTAATCACAGCGATTACTAATACGACATAACGACTAATTGAAGCTGCATCAAAGTTTTTCATAACCTCACCTCCTTTCAATAAAAAAAGTGACCGTATATACGATCACTTCCCTGCGAATTTAAAAAGAGCCATTATCCCACCCGTGATAATAGCTCCAACTACTGTAGTACCAATCCAAAATACAAATTTATCTAATCGATCAATCCTTAAATGAGCGCTTTTCGCTGACTGCTGCGCTTCAATTGCAACATCCTTAACGTTGCCAAGCGTATCTAACTTTGTTTCCACCCTTGTTAATCCAACTAATAATTCCTTAAAGTCATCATGTTTTTGTTCTGGCATTTATTAAGCCTCCTTTTAAGCTGCAAAGCAACTTGGATCCATTCCGAAAATATCTGCAATATCTTCCTCACTCCTATCTTTTAAATAGGATTGTGTTGTCGAAATATCCGAATGATTTGCAAGTGATTTTAATTTTTCGAGTGGTACACCTTGAACTTTTAAATTATCTAATCTGCTATGACGAAAACAGTGAGGATTCATTTTATATTCCTTACCTTCTTTTTCGTATAACATCTTAGCAAATATCTTGCACCAATAATTAAATACGCTCTTATTTAACGTTCTTCGTTCACCATTCTTATAAACTCTTACAAACAAATCCGGAATAGTATCTTTACCTCGTTGATTTATATATAAACGAATACATTTCTGTACTCGGGGATTATAATACAATCTGAATTTCTTACCTCGCTTACCACGTACTACATTCGTAAAATAACGTTCTGTTAGTTCTTCTTTTTGAACTTGGTAAATTTCATTCTTCCTTGCTGCACTGTAGTAAGAAAGTGCCAAATAAGTCGCTAACATATATTTTTCTTGTTCAAGTAATTCATCGATTAACCACTCAATTTGTTCTTCAGTTATAAAAGTGATTTCTCTGACTGGATTCTTAGGTAGTCCTCTAACCCGTGAGCCTACATTAAATTCATAATCATAGTCGTCATCATCCGCACAAAACTCTAACGCGGACCTTAATGCACTCATCAGTCCATTTACACGTGCATTAGACATTCCTAGCTCTTGAAAAATAATAGATAAGTTTCGAATATCCTTACGTGTTAATTCAATTAGATTTTTATTTTCGAAGTGTTGATGTAATAGAAACAAAATAATTCGTAAATCCCAATGATATTGCTGTAAAGTGCTTGCCGCTTTCCCTTGTGCTTTCTTTTCGATTAGAAAATCTTTGACTAGGTTTTTGTTTTCTTGGCTAACATACTTTTCATAAATTGCTTGGTCTACTATTCGTTTCACACTGATCATCTCCTCAAAATAAAAAGAGAAGCGAAGTCGCTCCTCCTGATCTATGAATTGAATTTTTACTCAAAGCCGTATTTTGTTCAGTTTTAATTTGTTTTTATAATAAAACTACTAATTGATAAAGTGCTACCCATAAAACTATTGAGAATAAGCCACCCCAAAATAACCCTACAAAGAAATTAACGTCTTTTTTCATAATATATATCCTCTTATATCTATGTGTATTTTCCCTTAGAATATAATAGCATTGTGTACTAACGATGTATTACTTGTGTTTTTTTAATATATTTTTACCTGCTTATCAGAAAATAAAAAAGCCCACTATTGTGCGCTATCGGTAATTAAATCAGCTCTTCCATTATCAGTTAGGTATTTATCAATACGCTCCTTGTACACCTTCATTTTGATAATAATAAACGAATACGTAAAGGCTCCATCGATAACACGTTGTGCCATATATTCAGCCATTAGTTACTACCTCCTTCTTGTGTTTCTGGAGTATTAGAAATGATGAGATCATCAATCGCCGATTGCATAAGGACCAAGCGTTTCTTTAACTCTGCTAATTCATCTGGAGTTGGATTTTGTATAATCATTTCATCTATAGCTTGCTGCATTAATCCCTGCTGTTTCTTAATTTTTTCTAATTCCGATGGTTCTTCTGGTTGCGGTTCTTCTGGCTTCGGCTCAACTGTTTTCACCCATTTACCTTCCTTGAATACAGGTTCGTAAGCTAACCACGGGCAAACTTCTAAAGTACAGTTTTCAGGGATGTCAGGCTCATACCCTACAATGACATCCTCCTCGTATGGTACTTTAATAGGTTCATACTCTACGTTATACATCACACAATCAGGGCATTCTTCTTTAGGAATTGGTTCTGCTGCGTCCTCTTGATCCGACTCATACGTGCCATCTTCAATGGATTGGTGAAGCTCACAAAGTTTTTCTTCTGTGACAACTTCTTTTTGTTCTTCTCGGTAAAAAGTTTGTTTCTCGTAAATCGGTTTCTCATCGATGGGAATCATCTCAGTGAACTTCCCGTTTTCGTCATAACAATAACCATATTGTCTAGCCATGTGATCTCCTCCTTAGTTAACCACAAAAGTCTCTGTAATATAAACGTTCTTACCATTCACACCTAGTCTAACTGTCCCGTCTATGTTAAAAACTACATGGACAGACGTGCCGTCTGTAGCTAGGTAATGCCTGCTTAAAGTTGTAACAGGTCGCATATCAACAGGTAAAGTCGTCACTAAATTCGCCACCGAACCTGTTTTAAGCGCAATAGCCCCTGATATCGTAACTGTGTTCCCTCGTCTATCAGCTACAGGCAGAAAACTTGTATCAAAGTTAATTGCATCAGCTGTCAAGACTAAATCTGCCCGTCCGTCTTTATCTCGCATAGCTACAGGTTTATTTTTATAGGTAAACTTAGTATCACTTACAATTAAAGCTGTAGGTGCATCCCATGGAGCGCTTCCCCATCCCATGTAAGCCTCACCTACAACACCTGAATTGCCCCTTGCGTATCCAATACCTCCGACAGCGGCCTTTGATGTTTCATCAATATAGAGAATCCCTCTGGCACTTGGTGCGTTTGGCATCTCTTGGCGGATCATAGCGCCTGATGTTAATGTGATGTTTCCTGTCATCGTACCACCTGTAGTCTTCAATACGTTCCCATCAGATATAACACTAAATCTCTTGCCTACTGGGTCATATTGCCATACTCTCGCGGCGGATTTATAGTCGTATAAGATCAACTCCCCTGTCGTAGAAGTTTCTAGTCCGTACATCGTCCCCGCGGCATCTCTCCAACGGTAACCTTTGCTCTTAGACCCGACTGAAATATCCATGTCAACATTACCCGTCATCGTACCGCCTGACTTAGGAAGAGCGCCCTTTGCTAATTCCCCGGCTGCAATAAGTTTATCGAAATCCTCACCCTCAAAGTCTTTAAACTTCTCACCTGCGACCATGATTTTATCAAATATTTGAAACTCATTTGTAGATTCAATTGAGTCATTTGATGCAATTGAAGAACGTACTTTAAAACTAAAATCATAAGTATTCACACGTTTTCTTGTTCCATCTTCTGTGCGTTCAATAGAAATTTGACCTTTAACATCCCCAGCTTTCACAAGAGTCTGTGATGTTAATAAGACTTTAATTTTCCCTTTTTCTTTATCTAACAACTCCACTTCTTTATCTTGAAATACGACTGTTTTATCTGGTTTCTCAAAATATACAATGATTTTATCCGTGTCATTTAAAGTGAAGTTTGTTCCATCTTCAGTAATATTAAAGATAAGTTCTGAAATATTTAGATTGTTTTGGGAAAATTCTATATTAGAATGACTAATAGATTTCCGTGTATCTACAGTAATTTCGTATGACTGATTGTTCATTGATTACACTCCTTTTAATCAAAATAAAAAAGACCAGCTTATGAATGCTGCTCTGATTTCTCATTTATAATTTTTGAACTAACATTTTTTCTAAAACCTCAATTCTACGATTCATCTGTTTGTTTGCTTCTTTTAATGCATTGATTTCAGCATCCTTTGCAATTTTTTCTTCTTGAAACGCTCTAATTTGAAGAGATAAAGAAGAATATATTTCAGCTGCATTTCTTTCTTTTGTAACGAAACACTCAGGAGTATTTTCATCATCTGCAATCCAACCATATCGAATTGGAATATCATTTGTAGTAAATATAGTCGAATCGTCTTCTTGACGATTCATCCGCATTTCATACAATTGTTCCATTTCTGTTTTCAAATTATATTGTTGAATATTTAATCCCATAATTTTTTCTAAAGCATTAATCTGTACATCTTTAATGTTCGTTTTATACTTACGTTGTGATGATGTTTCAAAATTACTCGCCATTACAGGTGCATACGAAGTACCCGAACCAGATTTAACCTGTAATTTACCTGCATAACCAGGTACTGCTCCATTTCTAAGTAATAATGTTTGAAATCGTAAATCCGTTTCTCCATTGTTATCCACTACATCAAGCATATTTTTTCCGTTTAAGCTGCAAACAATAGAAGACTGACTTTCCAACCATACGGTTTTAGCCCCGCCGTTTAATGTTATCCCGCCCGTTGCCTCTGCCCAAAACGAGCCACCTTGCGCATAATGACCTATACCTTTACCAGATTTAACAGTTACATTACCATTCATTCCGGCACTAAGATTCAAATCACCTGATCTTTTGAAAGCAACTGAACTTACGAAATAAGGGTCTCCATAAGAATCTTTTCCATTTATTATTCCTAAGAATCCTTGCGTTGGCTGTTTACTTAAGACAACAGAACCGTCTTGAAAACTAGAATCCCCTCCCAATACAACTGTTGGTTGAATTTGACCTGTGCGATCATTATAGTATCCAAGAAAAACTCTGCATAAATCCGACTCCATTAAACGGATGAATTGCTTTTGAATGTGAACATAGTTCCAACCGTCGTTTGTGCGTAAGGTTGAACCAGTTACCTCACCGCCACGTACTAAATCACCAGTAAGTGTTCCAGCGGTAATAAAATCCGCAACAATTCGTCCATCATTTGTAATAGCTGTTCCATAGGGTCCATTTATTCCTCTAGAAGAATACCCCAATCCATTGATATTCCATTGCCAAACCTTTTTAGCAGTCATTTCATCCTTGGTATCCATAATTAAAATACGATCAGGATAAACACGAACATGCCCACCAAACCCAGAGTTAATAAGGTTTGTTGCGTTTTCCTTTGCGGCTTCTAATATAGAGCTGGGCATTTCTAAAATTTCATTTTGAATTTGATCTAATTTGCCAACCACATTTGTAAAAGACTCTTTAAAATTACCTAAAGTTATTTCTATATATTCTTTTTTTATTGGATCATATTTATAAGAAATAGCTTTCGCTTGAATATCAAGATTATCTTCTTTATGTTTAACAGTGACGGTATCACCTAAATATACCTGCTGTAAAACAGCATAATCTTTATACTCCTCTGTTTGAGAAAGTTCTTGGAATTCAACTTTATATGTAGCTTTTGGAAGATCAACCTTTTGAATCGTGTACATGTCCTCGGCGGCTCGACGTAATAATCTATACGCTTCCTCTAAAGGAACAGCATCTTTATCATCTGCATATTCACCAATTGCTGCTTTAATATGTTTAAATTCCATCACTCTTATTTTAGGGTGAGGGTATTTAATAATATTTGGACTATCTACATATTTTTCTGGAAGAAGTAGACCATCAAATCCTTGAGGCATAATTTTAGTGATAGGACTTTTCCAATCAACACTCCCTTCATAGCCAAGTAAATTTTTCTTATGTTCAATCACAACACCACGATTCATGCCACGATTTCTCAACATTTTCACATCAAAGTTATCTCTCTGTAACTCGCCGCCCCAACGATTTATAAATGAATTATCTTGCCCCTTATCTAAAAGAGCTTCGACCGGGTTTTTCCTTACGATACGCGCACTTGCTGTTGTTGTAATGTCAGAGTAAAAAACAAAAGGATGTTTGTATTGACACCCTGTAGATAAACGGTTCATTGCTCCGTTTCCATTTGTTGATTGTATAAATATATCTTCAATCAGATTTTCTGTTAAATCATAAAAAATGTGATAACATTGTACCGTTAATTCGCCCATATTTGGTCGTGGATTAACTACACGGAATAATTGTTCACCATCTGGTGTAGGGACTTTAATAATACTCATACCATCAATTTTGATTCCATGTGGTGCAAATAAAGGATAACTAAATGTAAATGCAAATAAACCGTTGAGTTCTTCCTCAACAGTTGCGTTATAAATATGTTTATCTAAAATACCAATTCCATTGTTAGTAAAATTAGTCTCATCTGCTTTGTATAGCGTAATCATAAATATCTCCACCGTGGTTTTATTTGTATATATTCAACATTTTCTGACCACTGTATGTTATTAGGTCCTACTTTTAGTATTGGAAATTCCCCTTCCATCACATTATTTAATGATACGGTATCTAAATATGCTTCTAATATCTCAGAATCTACTACTACAGAACCTATAACATTCTTTATTCTAAAAGAAATATCATTAATTGTTACTCTTAAATTTCCAACACCAACAATCCATAGTTTTGGTTCTGATTCGAACGTTCCAGGATTATAAATAACACCAGGCTTATCTAGTTTTAAACTTATATCTTCAGTGTATTCAAAAGGGTCAAGAGTAAATTCAACTTGAAACTCTCCATACTCTTCAATCTCATTTGCGATATCACCAATTTCTACAGATTTAATTTTTCGATACACATTATCATCAGTGAAATATAGTGTTTTGCCATTCATGAGCCATGCCTTGATGCGTCGGATTAAAGGTTTTATATTTTCTTCTTCCAATAAGTTAAACTTAATTTTTAAAGGGACGTCCTCGAACGCCCCTTTTTTTGTTAATGCACCATGTCTACCTGGTACTTCTATATATTCTATTTTTTGTTTTGCTGTTGGAATAGCGGGACGATCTACCATGCATATTTTATAGTCACTCGCTAATTCCTTATCAATTCCCATATCTAGCAAATCAATTCCTCCCTATTCCAATATTTAAGTTACGTCCTTTTTGCGTAAACCAATCATCGGCTTTTTCAAACATGCGGTCAATATCTTTATCATTTCGTACAGTATTATAAAAATTAACTTCAATTGGTTGCTGATTAGCACCACCAGAAGTTGTTACAGCCATATTAGGTACACTTTGTAAAAGTGCTTCTCCTAATGCGTTTGATCCATCATCAGCGTTAATTTTGGATAATTGAGAAGCTACATTTTGGATTGTATTAGCTACACTTTGCTTCATGGTTTCTACAACCTCAAACAATTGATTATTCGAAGGCAAATTCTGCATTGTAGCCGCAATTCCTTCACCAATTGATCCGAGTGTTTTTTTATTCAAAGGTAACACCGCTTCCGGTCCGGCTTCGCCAGCACCTTGTAAATTTCCACCGTTCATCCCGAAAATTGTGGGCTTAGTGAAGATGCCACCTTTTGCATACCAGTCTACGTTAATACCCGCTGGAATAGTAAAAGCTTTTCCCATAAATGTCATTGTGCTAGTTTGCAAGCTAAAGTGTGGTAATTTCGGCATTGTAGGACTAGGAATTCTCAGTTTTAAATTACTAAAGAATCCTTTGATTTTATCAATAAAACCGCCCACCTTATTAACCGCTTCCCTAATTGGATCAACAATATAGTTCTTTGCTGCTTCAAACTTTTCGAGAGCCGCATTTTTCACAGAATCAAATTTTGTTCTTGCTGCATTAGCTAAACTATCAAATTTTTCCCTCGTTGAATTGTAGGCTGAAATAACTGGATTGATTATATATTTATAAACTAACTGCCACGCTGCAAGTGTATAAGATTTTATAGATTCCCAATTCCCTAATATCCAGTTGGCTAAATCCGAAATCTTTTGTTTCGTCCAGCTCCACAATTCTTGGACTGGTTGAATTACATACTGTTTTATCAATTTCCACCCTGCTAGTGTGTAAGATTTCGCTAATTCCCACTGTGAACCAAGCCAAGAAACTAAATCACTAAATTTCCGCTTCACTAAAGCCCAAGTTTCCAGGACTGGTTGAATAATATATTGCTTGAATAATCCCCAAGCAACTTGCGCCATAGCCTTGGCAATTTCCCACTGCGTACCAAGCCATGTAACCAATTCTCCAATTTTTGCACGTACCGAATTATAAGCGTCTTGAATTGGTTGGATAATATATTGAGATATTAACATCCAAGCAATTTGTGCTCCCGCTTGTATTAATAACCACCCTGCCTCAAGAATCGTAGAAATAAACGAAATAATAGGATCTAAGAATGTAACTATAGAATTCCATGTTTCTTGCCATTTTTGGAACAATTGCATAAAGAATTGAGATGCCGTTCCAACTAAGTTCGACCACCAAGTTGACGCCGTTTCAACCAAAGAAGAGAGCCACCCTACTACTGTTTCAACTAAAGAAGATAACCATGAGGAAGCCGTCTCTACTAAAGATGCCCAATAAGTCAATGCCGTTTCAACCAAGGAAGAGAACCATATTTTCGTTGATTCTACTAAAGATGACCACCAGCCAGACACTGATTCTACAAGAATAGATAACCAAGTTGATGCCGTTTCAACTATTCCGCTCCAAATTTGCGATAGATATTCGCCTATAGAATTAAAAATATCGATCGTCCATTTTTTTATGGAATCAAAATTTTCATATATCGTAATACTTAAAGCGACTACCGCGGCTACAATGACGGCAAATAGAGCTATCCATCCCATCATGGCAGCCCCTATCCCCGATATAACGACAACTATTGGTGCTAACGCCATAAATGCTCCTGAAATCACACCAATAGCTACTGCTACAGCTGCTAATGTAGCCGCTAATTTAGGGTTGTTAGAAATCCAATCTGCGATTTTAGCAACAACATCAGCTATAACCCCAAGAACAGGTTTGAGAGCCGTTTGCAAGTCTTGCATTGCCTTTTGGAACTTAACTGCTGGGTTCGCATCCATTTTCTTAATGGAATCATTCAATTGTTCCTGCTGCTTTCCGAAATCAATAGTTTTATCTTTCGCGCCTAGCAAAGTATTAATAATGTTTTGCCCTTGATCTTCATACATTGTTCCGAAAAACTTAACACCTAATTCATTCCGTTTGGTTTCATCGTCAACCTCTGATAAAGCCTTTGCAATTTCAGTCATTGCTACTGAACCTGCTTTACCACCGTTTGCTACAGCTACTCCCCATTTTTGAACCTGTTCTGCTGAAATTTTTGTACCTTCAAGAGCTTCTGTCATAGCTTTATCGACACCTTGACCGAATTCAGCCGCTTTAATACGACCTTCTTTCAGACCATCTAAGAGATTATCAATCATTTATATTCAACGTGATTCGCAACGTCACGCCCGTTCTCTTATGAACTGCTATACGTCACCGCATAGATTAGACTATATCTTCAACTACTTGAGTTGCTCCCCGTTTCGAGTGTCATTTGCTTACACCCTACGTCTTTCGACTAGTCGTTGCACGTTCCTTAATAAAAAGGCTTCGCTCAGTATTGTCTCATTTGAGAGTTTCACTGAATTAAAGGAGTTTTTCATTGTATGTCGCCATACAAGGGAACTATAATCTAATTCCAGGTGCCTGTTTCAACCCCAGCTGCCATAATCGCTTGTACTTCTTCAGCATTGTAGCCAGCTCGCGTAAGCTGCCCGCCGTATTCAGCAATGATATCTAATTGTTCTGGTGGGAAACCCATATTAAGCAAGGCATTTGTTAATCCAAGAGCGCCTTCCTGTGTAAGACCTAATTCGCTACCTACTTCATTTACCTCTTGAATTAATTCCGTGAAATCAATACCTGCATATGATTGAGAAATAACAGCTGCGCTTTTTACAAAAGAAGCATTTGCTTCATCACTAACATCTTTATTTAATGCCCATTGTCTCCTTACACCTTCAAGAGCTTCTTCAGCATCTAATCCATATGCTGAAATGCCCCTTACAGCTTCCTCTACAGATTTTTTAGAGGATTCCGGGACATTGAAACTTATGTCAATTTTGGTTTGTAGCTTTGACATATCCATCGATTTTTCAATAGCGGCTGCAATTCCGCCACCTGCTGCCATACCACCGATAACATTTTCAAGTCCTACTTTTAGCCCTTCAAACTTCTTCTCTGTTCTTTCGGCTTCTTGCTGCAGGTTTCTTAATTCATTTTGCACTTGCCGTATTGAATTACCATCATCTACAGACCGGAGAGCCCTTTGTAATTTCTCTATATCCGTTTCTGCTCCTAATGCTTCCCGTCCAATACGTTTAATAGCCTCATCTAATTGAGAAGATGAGGCTGTTCCTTGCTTAATCGCTGACGTTAAATGACCACCTAATGCATTCGCAAAATGATCTACACTAGTTCCAGTTGCTTCAAAAAGAGTTTCTAATTGCTTGGTTGAACTTGCTACTCTTTTTGCTTCATCTTCTTGTTCTTTCAGACTTCGATTTGTGGTTTCAATTTGGTTTTTCAGTTGTTGCTCTGCTGTATTTAACTGTAATAACTTCGTTTCTAGTTTATTAACTTCAGCGGAATTTTCACCATACTGTGATTTAGCTGCCGCTAACTGTTGTTCACAGTTTTTCGTTTGTTGTGCGGCGTTTTGTTGCGCTTGACTTAGGTACTGAAGCTTTGCACCTAACTTTTCTGATTCTGTAGCGTTATTGCCTAATGATGCGCGTTGCAAATCATACTCTGCACGTAATTTCGCTGATTTATTTACAAGCTCTGTTTCTTCTGTTCCTAGTTTATTTATAGCTTGTGCTGTACTACTGTTTTGTTGCTCTAATCTTTGTAAAGCTGATTCGGTTTCTTTGATCTGATTCGAAAATTTTTGTTCAGCAATTTGAGCGTTTCCTAGCTGACGAGATAATTTTTCAACTTCAGTAGAATTTTCACCATACATTTCTTTAGCTTTACTTAATTGCTGTTCTGTAGCTGCAACCTTTTGTGCAGCTAATTGCTGTTGCTGTTGTAAGTATCCTAACTTAGCATTTAATTTTTCGGTTTCTGTCCCACTTAATTTAAGTTGTTCTTGTTGCAATGTGAACTCTTGGCGTAACTTAGAACTTTCATTCTTCATTTCGCCCATTGCTTTATTAAATTCTTGATTAAAAACCTTAAACGTTATTCTTGACTCTGGTCCATTCGCCATATTTTCACCTGCCTTTTCTTAGCGTGGATTAGCTTTCCAACTATCAAAGGCAAGCTTCCCTTCTGCTATTCGCTCCACCGATGCGACGGGAAAATGCCAAAAAACTTCTGGATCAATCCCATAAATTAAAACGTAGAGAACATATTTGTCCTCTACGCATTCAATGTTTATTTTCGGTGGCTTTATTTCTTTTTTCCGCCAGACTTTGCACTACCCGCTAAACCTTTAGCAAAATTATTTTTCTTTCCATTTGTTATATTTGAAATTAACTTAGAATACAGCTCCATTGTTTCTTCAAAAGAATAATGGAATATTTCAATGAATTCTTCAAAGTTATATGGAAATTGTTTATTCGCCCCAAGGCATCCTAAATAAATAATTTTTTGCATCTCAATTTCATTGAAACCCTGTAATGCATCGCTATCGATTTCGTTTGGATTCACGTTTGCTAAATTATTCATTTTAAATAAACTTTGCATAAGTGATTGTTCGATTAAACCTAAACTTTGTCCTCGTTGCATTGCAGCATTCGTAATAAAGCAAGGAACTGTTTGATGATTTTTTTCAATTGCCTTAAAGTACCCATCTACATTTACAACTTCTACTTCTTTTAATTTTACGATTTCGACTTTCATAGGTTACTTGTCCCCTTTTTTGATTGAGTTGTTACTGTTATTTTTACAGTTTTACAAGACTTGGCGTGAATTGTGTATGCCATTTCTCTTTTACCTGCACATCGTCCACTTCATCAAATAATGCTTCATAATAAAATTCACCGTTACTATCTTTAAGTGCTGTAAATTCTAATTCCGTTTCTGCTAATTCATCCGCACCGTTTTCTACCTTGAATTTGAATCCCGTCGTAGATGCACAGTTAGAAAAGGCAACCATTTTCTTTAAATCTGCAAATTCATCAATTACATCCGCTGTTAAAACAAATGATTTTCCTTTTGATTTTGTCCCGTAAGACCATACACCAGCTTTTAAGCCCTCTGTCTTAATTCCAAAAATCTTTCTAAGTACGTCTACACGTAAATGACCAGAAAGAGTCAAAGTCATTTTAGTAGGCTTAGAAACCTTTTTAACCTCTAACCCTTCGCATTTTTTTACCATCTCAAGCATTTCCGTTTCACCTTCAATTGTTCCGACGCAACCGAACTTTGTTCCGGTTTGCTGAACACCACCTTCAATAAATTGAATACCTACGTTTGTAAATGACATAGAATCAAATTCTTCAATAACTGTTTTTGCCATTATGATTAACCTCCTAATGTTTGATTGATAACCTTATCTAATTCTGTATTTAAGCGTTCTGATATCTTCGGCGTAGCTGTTTGCAAACCACGCTCTAATATTTTTCGCGGTGTGTTTTTCTTTGAATTTCCTATCCCTAAATCGGGATACTTTAAATAATTGAATCTAGGTGTTGGGCGAATCATAAAACCTAAGTTTAATTTGCTATTCGTTAAAGCTTTTTGATCTTTGGCGTGTTTTTTATTTCTCACTCGCCCTTTCCACGTAGAAACTGGAATTTTAGGCTGAATGAACTCGACTGCAAGATTCACACCGTCAGTATGCAAAACTCTATTAAGTGTTTGCTCTGATTTCCTTGGTATTTGTTTCATTTTTCTTTCTAAGGCTTCAATATCACCAAACTCAACACTCCATGAATTAGCAGCCATATTTAACACTTCTCGTTACATAAATTTCAATTTCATCAACGTATTCGTCAGTTTCTCCTTTTTGAATAGATGTTTTATCAGAACGCTGAAAAGAATGTCCTGTAGCTTCAAGTGTTGCAATAATATCTAGCATTCTTTCGTCTAAGTCATCTCGATTTTCAGAGTAATAACGAATTAAAACGTGTTGCCTAAGTGTGAATTGGTTTTCTGTTTTTTCAAAGCCACCTGTTTCAAATATGAAGTAATGATAATTTTCTTCTTCATCTTCACTTACTTGATCCTGGTAAATCTCTACATTGAATGCTTCATTTAATTTTTTTATTAACAAGCTATTCATTTTCTGGAGTCGCTTTTTTGATTGTTCGTTACTCAGCAATATGTCCACCTACTTCCTGTAAATAGAAATATAAATACTGTTTATCTGAATCAACTTTTATGACATCGTATTCCAATTGATCTATAACTACTTTTAATTTGTTTTTATTAACAGAACGAAATGAAGGAGGGAATAAAGTCTTTACCTTTTTATCTAACTTTGCATTTAATAATCCGCAAGATTGATAGTCACTGTCCCTTGCTGACAATTCTCTAAAAGCTAGTTTTCCTTCTTCTGAAAAAATACCTTTGATCCGCTTTGCATTTTCACTACGCTTCGTTTCTGTACGTCCGTATTTTAGAAAACCATCATTAAATGTTTCATTGTATGACTTCACCTTTTGCCCTCTCTTTCAAGGCAGATTCTATAATTAAACGCTGCAATTCTCCTCGGAAATTCTTTTCAAAATCCTCCAAGGCGTTGTTATACTCATATCTGCATCGTTCAATAAGTAATTGCTTAACTTGATCTTCTTCTTCAAAAGAAAAAGACGTACCACAAAGTTTTTGTAAATACGCCTTTCCACGTTCAATTGTTTTTATTAATTGTTTATCTTCATCATTCCAAGTGATCCTTAAACGGCTTTTCACATCTTCAAGTAATGCTTCACTTAATGTTTGTTCCATTTTAATCACCACTTGTTGCTGCTTCTTCTACAATTTTTCGGATATCCTCTTTTAATGTCGCTGAAGAAATATCTATATTATATTGATTTGCATAAGCAACTAATTCTGGTTTTAACATACTATTAAAATCAACTTCCTCCACTCTTAATGTGGAGGATTTATTAGGGTGTAGGCGTTTCATTATCAGCATTTAAACCACTGATATCAAATACTAAGAATGATTCGTTATCTTTCGGACGACCATTCGCATATTGTTTAGATAGATACACTGTTTCATCTTCTAAGAATTTATATTCTGTTGATGTTTCAATTTTTTGAGTTGAACCAACACCCATAAAATAATCTCGTGCAATTCCTGCAACCATTTTTCCTTTTGGAACAGCTAGAGATTGAAGAACTGTTGCTGGAATTGGTAATACACCAGATACATATGCACCATTTTGTGTTAAGAACGTTGTTGCTGGAAAGATTTTTTCCCAATAATCAAGTGGATTCACAATCATTAACGCATTACTTACTGCACGACGACCATCTTTTGTAAGTGGTGCCATTACTTCTTTACCTAATGCTTTGGGCGATAAACTAGTAAGTGCGATTGCCTTTTTATCTGGATAAACACCTGCAGTAACTGCTCCATTAAGATCTTTCATCATTCCAATCGGTTGATCTTTACCAGTACCATTTACAATTGCCTCTTCTAATGCAATAGCCATTGATTCAGTTAAAATTTCACGAACATAACGATCCAACCAAATCGGGCCCAAATCTAACATTGCGTTACAAACTGGAACGTATGCGCTTAGTTTATATAGATTAGTTGTTATAACTTCAAATCCATCATCCAATAATTCTTTAATTTCTTCACAAAGTTTTCCCCACCAAGCAGACTGTACATTTCCCTTTTTGACAATCCAGTCTGTAACGCCAGTAGTATTTACAAATTCAATGTAGTTCAATAGTGCGTGGTTTGTACGTAAATATTCAAATACACGTTCGAATACAGTTGCCGGAACTAACGTTTCTACACCTGCAAAACCTTTATTAGCAATAACAGTGTTGTAATATGTTTGTTCATCTTTCGTTAAAACTTGTAGCCCTCTACTTACCATTACTTGTTGATCTGTTAAATCTTCGTTTACAGCTTGTCGCGCTTCATTGATAATGTTTTCTTGAATAGAGTTTGCAAAATCAATCATAGCGGTCGCTGCTTGTTCCTCATCACCACTATTCATTGCATTTAATAACTTCTCTCTCATTTCATTTTGTTTTTGAGTTTCACGATCTAAATTTTTCATTTTTAAATTCCTCCTATTTTTATACAAAATAAAAAACACTACCGTTTCGGAGTGTTTAAAGCTGTTAGTAATGTAAATAATGCGTTTTTGCTATTATGAGTAGTTTCTTTTGGTTCTTCTTGTTTTTTGACGGATGACTTATATTTGTTTAATATCTTTGCCTTTGGTTCTAACTCATCACCTTCATCATCTTCTGGGATTTCTATTTCATCTGAAATTTCATCACAGAAACCAAACGTTTTACATTCTTCAGCGGTTAACCAAGTCTCTTCTGCTAGCAGTGTTTCAAGTTCACTTTTCTCTCCTACAAAACGAGTTGTATAACTTTCTGTTACTGCCGTATCAATTTTTTCTAATTGATTAGCTACTTTTCTTAAATCCTCTGAATTACCTGCTGCATATGTCCATGCCTTGTGAATCATCATCATCGTATTTTTCGGCATAATAATTTTATCTGCTGCCATTGCGATAACAGAACCACCTGATGCCGCTAAACCATCAATATAAACATTAACCTTCGCTTTATGATTTTTAAGAAGATTATGGATTGCAATAGATTCGAATACATCACCACCTGGTGAATTGATATGAATATTAATCGTACCGGTAGAAATGTTGTCCAATTTATATTTCACGTCATCAGCCGTAATATCAGCAAACCAACCTGAACCAATAGAACCATATAAAAACAGGTCGGTTTCATCATTTTCTACTTTATTAAATACTTCAAAACGTTTATTAATTTTTGGAATTTGGATTGTTGTCACCTTTTACACCTCCTTTCATCGCTTCTGCGCTTTCAACTGATTCATAGTTCTTAGTAACATAACGCATTTCTGCCCATTCCTCATCTATAGGTTCACGCCCTAACATTCGTAAAATATCATTAATTGAATTTACACCAATTCGGAAAAATACATCACAAGCATTTGCAAGCTCTGTAATGTCCACATGTTTAATTC
The DNA here is from genome assembly GCF_038005585.1 of Bacillus sp. FSL W8-0519. Taxonomy (NCBI): domain Bacteria; kingdom Bacillati; phylum Bacillota; class Bacilli; order Caryophanales; family Bacillaceae; genus Bacillus; species Bacillus sp. FSL W8-0519. The sequence continues at coordinate 575,212 of NZ_JBBOTL010000001.1, read as the reverse complement.
GACTTGTATCAACTTTCAAATATGTTCGCCCTAAGTACTCTTCTTTTGTATAAAACTTCCGATTTATTTCATCTGTAATTAATTCTATAAGTGGATTGATACAAAACATAAGGAAATTATCCGTTTGTTTAGATACATCAACCACATCACCTTTTAACATTCCTTTTGGTACATGAAAAGCCATAGAAACAAAATCAATAATGTCATCTACCAATGATTTAATATCTCGACTATCTAATTTATTTCCCTTTGAAGTATTGCTGAAATTATCTAATTCGTATCCATCTTGTAATTGGAAAACGGCACCTGCATTATCCGCTTCGAAAAATGTTTTAAACTGGTCATTAAACATTGCATCAATTTGTTCTTGCATCTCATCAGTTTGTGGTCTTAAAAAATCGCCTTTCACTACAACTCGCATAGCATTAGAGCGCTTATAAATGTTCGTTGCAGAAGTAATTAACTTTCCCCAGCTTCCATATAAACCATCTATTACATTCATGATATTTTCATCATTTAATTGAAAGTAAAAAACTTCACTCTCTTTAAATACCTTCTGGGTAAAAGTGAAATCATTTATTGTAACGTTTGTATACCAATTTTCTCTTAATGCAAATTCTTCTTTATTGAAGCTATCGGCTACATAAAGTTGATCGTTATGCATTATTACTAAACACTCGTTATCATAAATCAAATGTGAAACTAAGCTATGCATAAATTGAGATGCGTTTTGATTTTGATTTGGCTGTACATTAAATAAATAATGGTTTTCATTTCGGACTTCTTTTCCTTTTTCAAAAGTTTGGAACTCACAACGTACAAGCGTGTTCGCAATTAGATCTACACAAGTATTTACAGCTAATTTTTTAAAATAAAAATCAAGAGAAGACTCATACAAATAACTTTTTAGTACTTCCCTGTTTCTCTTTCCAAACCAACCGCCTATCCAATCTATTAATCCCATTCCTTCACCTACCTTTCTAATAAGTTCTTACTTTGAACGTTCCCGGAGTGAGTTGTTTATGTTCACTTAATTCCGAATCAAAATTTAAGGCATGCAAAAAGGCGAAAAACCCATCTGTTTTCCGCTTTTCTTTATCAATCTTTTTATATTCAATATTTCCATTCATTTTTTCTTCTTTGTATACATTACCAACATACCAACGCATAAGAGGATCATCGCCAAAAACAATTGTTTGCTTAATAAACATCTCCTCTACAAGCGGGGCTAACATGCTATGTGTGGCTGGTCCACGACGTACAATTTCAACTTCAAATCCTGCTGTAGTTAATGCTTCTTTTAAAATTGTAGAACGATACAAGTCCATGCTAACTTTCTTAATACGATATGTCTTATTCATCATGACAAACCAATTTAATACATGTTCTGCACTTATTGATTTATCATATACAACCGTTAACAGACCTTTTTCAATAGCTATTTTAATTATGTCTTGATTAATGTCTTGTAATTTAGGAGCTGTATGATGCATGAATGTATGTTGCATCCAATAACGTTTCCCGTCTTTTTTAAATAAAATCCCTACTGAACAAAAGTCGCGTATTTGCGCAAAGTCAACAGCTCCTATACATTCTATTCCTTGGATATCGTCAGGAAATGGCTGCTCTGTAGCTAACCTTTCCTCATAGGTAGCAACTTCTTTCCTTGTATCCTCGACAGGTAAATTCATTCTTTTTGTCATGAACTCAATTCGCAATGCACTATTGCGTTTCATATCGTGATATTCTTTACGCATTTTATGCTGTAAATTTTCATTATATCGATATGAAGGATTTGCCTTTTCCCACATTGACTCATCATGAACTTCTTGTTCCTCATCCAGTTTGCATATAAAAGGAAATAGTGTAGAGTCCGGTAATTCTTTATTCAAAACCATTTGTGCTTCTTCTTTCATATCATCCAGCACTCCACCACGAACATTTCCATCTGTCGTAATATAGAAAATCCTTGGGTCTTTCTTTTTACCTAGGCCGGATGTAAAGACTTTTATATTCGAATAGTCCTCATACTCATGTAACTCATCAAATATAACAGTTCCACTTCGCTTACCATCTTTCGTACGAGCATTTGACGTATTAAATTCAAACTTAGACTTTGTTTTTATATGTTTAATGAGTATTTTTGATTTGTAAAAAACTTTTTTTAACTTTCTTGCAAATTTAGGAGTTTCTAAAATATTTAACACATCTTCGAATGATGTTTTCGCCTGATCTTCTGAAGTCGCCACAATGTCTATATCATAATTTTTAATTCCATGATGACCACTTAACATATAAAAGCAATCATAACTGATATACCCGTTTTTACCTGCCCCACGACCAAGTAATAACAAATACCTGTCAAACATAAGACGACCATCTGCATAACGCACACCGTAAATAAACGCATTACAGAACCTCTGCCAAGCAAAAAGAGAAAAAGGAAAGTAAGGGGCTGGCTTCTCTACTGATTTTTCAATAGCCTCTGCATCAATCACCACACCTGGTTTGTCTAACTTCCAACGAAGAAACTTCATAAGTAGCTTTTGTTCTTTGCAACTTTGAATTTCTCCATTCTCAACCATGCGCATATACTCATCGATGTATGGATGATATTGATATGTAGTTGGAAATCTAGATGTCATCGTCATCAGTACCTTCATCATATATTGGTTCTTTCAAGCCAAGCACTTTCAATAATTCCGTCATGCGCTTGTTTGTCTCACGAAATTCTTTTGTAGCTGGATTAGCCTTGACTCCCTTTTGACTCTCACTGTTTTGCCATTCAATCATAGGTCCATTCTTTTTCATTTCTCTTGCTAACTTATTTTTCGCATCAAACAATGTCATGTAATCATCAACAAGATCAACGTAGTGCATACCATGCAAACCGCTATTTTCCAATTGTTGTAATAAATCTTGCTTTATCTGTGCTTTTTTTGATAGTTTTCGCACAAGTACCCCCCCTCTTACTTTTTAATTCGCAAAAATGTTTTAACCGCTCTCCCCCTCCCGTTGAAAGCTCCCCCGAAGGAAAGTCGATTTTATTTTAAGGGGGGTACTTATTTAATTTGTATATATCGTTCAACAAAAGAAATAATATAATTTATTTCTTCTTCAGTAATTGGTAAGAACATTTGAACTCTATCTATATCTAAAAGTTGTTTTACTTTATCAATCGTTAAGTTATTACATCGATTACGATTAATAATATCTCTGACTTGTGTGTATCTATAATAAATAAAACGAGCACCAGCATTAAAGATGTCTCGCTCTACACTTGTTCTATCCTCTGGTTCTAGCATTGCCACTCTCTCAAGGTACTCAGTATCGTACTCACGACCGTTATCGTTTATTATCATGTTTTACCATCTCTCTTCATTAACAAACGCTGGTAGCTTTCCCTGTCCCCTTAAACGGTCATGCACTTCGTTATGGCATGTATTGCATAGAGACATAAGGTTATCGAATGTTAAAGCAAGCTCTGGATATTCTTTCACTTCCTTGATGTGATGAACACAATCAGCCTTACGATACTTCCCTTTATCTCTACACATACAACATTCAAAGTTATCTCTCTTTAATGCCTTGAGCCTTAGTTCACGCCATTCCCTAGACTTATAGAACTTCATAAGCTTGTTATCTCTTATTAACTGAATAAGCTCATGTGTTTCCATATCTTACACCTCACTCATTAACTTGCCTATTAAACTTGTTATCGCTTCTTTCTTTTCTTTCGGCTTCGTTCTTTTGTTTAACCTATTTAATTCTTTAACTACTGGTCGCAATGATTCTAATTCCACGTAATCTTTAAGATTCTCTTCACCAATAGCATTAAGGATTGTACCGATAGCAATCGCATTTTCAAGTTTAGTTAATTGCATTGCTCATTATCCTTTTCAATTAAATGTTCAAGACCTTCTAATGCTTCTTCACCATTCACATATATCGTTACATTTTTCAAAATAGAAATCACATCATCTAATGATTGGATTTTATTCGGATCAATCTTATATTGCTTTACAGTTTTAAGTACTAATGTTTTAGTTTCCACCCTTCATCCTCCTCAAAAATAAAAAGCACCCGAATGGATGCTTTTCTCTCAATAATTCATTTGTATTTTAATTGTGGTACGTGAAGTTTTATTCTTTTTCCAATCACCTAATGTTGTTGCCTTCATCTGCGCCAACCTTATTAAGTAACTGGAAGAAGAGCAAAAGCCCTTCTTCGCTTGAATAACATAAATTGCAATTGAATGTGAAATCAAGAAACAACTATCCATCCAATCTGCAACCATCGCCACCGGTCATGACGATCCATTTTCATTATCAGGAATTTTGTGAGAAATGTTTTCCGCCACTTCTCACAATACAAATATATCATGTTAAAAACCAAAACGTGTCCGTAAATAGTTCGCAAATAGTTCACGAATAGTTCGCGTTTTTTATTTCTGTATTTTTGCACATCGTTTTTCAGCTTCTTTTTGCATAGTTTTGAATAAATATGTTCTTTAATCCTTGAGAATGAATTAGCTATAAACTAGAGTGTGTTAAATTCACCTGTACGCATTTACCTCATATGTATCAAGCCTTCATGTATTATTACAGAAATGAATTTGACACGTTCAGTTTGTAGCTAATTCAAAAATTGATAAAAAAAGAAAGAAATTAGATTTTAAATTTCCTTTGATAATCATTTAATGTATCTTGTTCAATTCCGATATATCTCAATGTTTCTTTTTGCTCTGTATGATTTAGCATTTGCTGTAAAACCGCTACATCTCTAAACTGTTGATAATGATGATATCCGTACGTTTTACGTAAAGAATGTGTCCCAATACGTTCTAATCCAAACTCTTGCGCCGCTTGATTTAGTATCACATAAGCCATTGCCCTTGTAATTGGCTTATTTTTCCCGTTCCGACTTTTGATCAAATACTCGGTTTTCGGCTTTCCTTTTGTATAATCGCGAATTGCCTTCTTTAATTCTGATGGCATCTTAATATCTTTTATTTTCCTCGTCTTCTTTTCACGTATAACAATATTCCATCCCTCTACATCACGAACACGCAAGCGCAATATATCTGATATCCTAAAGCCTGTATTAATACCAAGAAGAAACAGAATGTAGTTTCTCTCATTCTGCTTCTTATAGAATTCCTTTATCTCTTGGATAATCTCTTTATTTCGAATCGGCTGTACAATGTTCATGCTGTTTCTACCTCTCCGTTTTGTGTACTTTGCTTAAACACTTCTTTTCGTAAACTAAAGGCCAAACGTAATAGAGCTTTCCCTTTCACTTTGTAATATGTAGTTCTACCTAATTTAACTTCATCCATTATGTCTGGATCGTACCCTTTATACTCTTCCATATAATACATATATATAATTTTTCTTTCTCTCTTTGGTAATCTATTAACTGCCCTATGAATCCATTTCATGAACCTTTCTCTAGCTTCTTCAAATTGAATTCTCTCAATAGCAATATTTTCTGTAGAGCTATTAAATTCATTCGTTACACATGGAGGAACAATTGAATACGATGGTGTTACTTTAGGAAGTAAATCACTCGGTAACATCGCTAAATATCGTCTGTACTCTTCAAATACTTCTTCTACTGAATCCTTTGTCTTTTCCTCATCAATAACAGGCATTTGAAATTCTAATTGTTTATTCACATTAATTCCTCCAATTTTTTATTTTTGTCTAAAAGCACCGCCATGACCACGCTCATATCTTGGTCTACGAATGCCCATTAATTCCTCTATATCTCGAACACTTAATTTTTCTTTCTTACGCTGCCTATTCTGTTCCTTTTGCTGCTGATTACGAATCTTTTTCATTCCCATCACCTCTAAGCAAAATAAAAAAAGCGGACACCAAACTACAGAGCAATATCACTAATGCTCTTTGTAGTTCAGTGTCCGCTGGTTCTTCCAGTAGGACTAAATGTTTAATTGCTATTATTATATCATTTTCTTGCATTTTTTTAACTTTTCAAAGGATTTTACTTAATAATTTCTAAATCTTCTTTTTCTCCACTTGTGGCGAAAAATTATCATTTTATCGCCAAAGGATTATTTTGTTTAGTTTTTGATCAGTTCAGGATTTTCATAGATATTCCCTACAACCTCTACATCGTCGTAATAATTACCATCTTTATCTTTCACCCCATGCAATCTCCACATCTCTCCATGTTGAAACGCTGGATATAAAATGAAACAAGGCGAACCATCTTGTCTCCAACGAACCTCGAATGTACCGTATGAACCAGTAGACCAAGCTTTTACAATGTCACCCTCATAGATATCAGTGCCGTTTTTATCTTTTAATCCTGTGTATTGAGTTACTTCGTATTCTGGATTATCAATAAATTCACCGATGTGGTAGTCTCTGATAAGGTCTCCTTCGTGAAAATGCTTATATACTTTATCCCATGCACGAAACTTAATTTCTTTCATTTCCCTCTTCCTCCCCTGAATAAAACTCAATATTCCGTCAATACTGTAGATGGAGGAATTTTTATATACCCATTAATTCCTCCCTTTCTTTAAGGGTTGGACAGTTAGTTTTCGCTAACTGTCCTTTATTCATTTGAATAATTAGCACAACTTTGTGCATACTATCTATAAGCTGCTTTCTTAACAGTGTTGGCAGCCCGGAATCTTTTGTCAAAAGGAGCAGTTAGCTTTTGCTAGCTGCTCTTTTATTTCGTATTATTCCAGCCTTGTTCTGTTAATTCCCACCCTTGATTACGCAATTCTAAAGCATCTGACTCTCTTCTTTGTGAAGCTCTTTTAATTGCTCTCTGTAAGCATTGAATTTCTTTTTGTTTGTATTCCAATTGGCGTTCAAACAATTCAATGTTTTTATCTTCATTTGTCACATATCTTTTATAAGCTTCAATTCTTTCTTCAGGCCACTTTTCCATATCCATTCCCCTTTTCAACAAAATGAAATTTTTATACTAATCTTCATCAAGTTCCGTAACAGTTATATAATTTCTAGCATTTTTCCGTTCCGCCACTCGCCTCTTGTATGCAGGCCTCTTATAAAATTTAACCGTTTCAGGACGTACGCCCAAATATTGGGCGCATTGCAATATGGTCCCGACACATACAAATGATTCACCTTTATAAACGGCGTACTCCTTCACTTTCACTGTCACAACCTCCAGTTCAATTAAATGTTTGAAATGTATAAGTAAATTGCAAGCATCGATAATACTAAGGCAATTCCAGCAAAAAACGCGTTGTATAAGTTACCTTTCGAGTGATCAACACAAAAGTATGCTGTTGTGTAAACTGAAAATGATATTATGCTAAAGCACCATACAAACGCCAGGAGTAAAACAGTTGCTATATACACATATTTCACCACTTTCTACTAAAATGTTTTTTGTTCCGGATTAAATTTCCGACTTGCAAATTACCATCCAATTTCCTTTAACCATGCACCTTCACTGTTATAAAAGTTAACTACCATATGTTTGTTTCTGTACTTTTTAGTAATGCTCCGGATTGCTGATTTCAACGATCCTTTATATGAAATAAATCTCTTTTTAATTTGGTTATTACGTCCCTTGAAAGTCATTTCGATTTTGAATGTGTCATTCCATAAATTCATTTTTTCACCTCGCCTTCTAATAATCTTTTGGACTATTTATAATTAATGGTTTTAATTGTATTCATCACACTTTTCATCTTCATCGACTACCTTTTGGTGTACCGAACAATACAGATTATTATCATCGTCTGATAATGAATTGCCGCAGTTTAAACAATCTTCTTTCATGTTTTATCCGCCCTTTTTATTAATTTGTTCCAAACTTTCACATTGTGGCCAAAACTATTTTTTATGCCAAATAGCGTTTTTGTTGAAAATGATGCCCTCATTTTTTTGGACACATTTACCAGTGTTTTTACAAAAAAATTCATGATATGGTTATTTAGTTGAGTACGTCATTACTTGACAATTACCCTTAGGAACCCCGCGGACAAACGGGGTTTCTTTTATTTAAATAACGATTTTTTCTTACTCCTCAACCAGCTAAAACTATGTTAAAATTAATCCATAATTTGTAAGGAGGTATATAAAATGCTCTCACTATATACATGTGTATCTTGTGATCAACCTCTCATACAACACGATGAACATTCGTTTATTCATTACTGTATTAATCCAAATTGCGAAGAAGCAAAACTGCACTTATCTCTGTTGGAAGAGATGGGGTTGTGAACCCTATCTCTTTTTCTATTCAAATACCGATTTTGTCTAAATCCATTCACTACTCTCATACTTTGACATACAATAATAGTGCCTTTCTAAATAATGTGAGTTCGTCACTGTCGTTATAATGAGGTATAAGGAGCGCTCTCGATTAGCGCTCTTTTTATTTAAATAAAGATTTTATTTAATTCCCATTCATCTTTTAGATTTCTTTGAATACATTAATATCATAAGAAATTCAATATGGTGCTCTGGTCCAGTTACCTTGAATTTCTTGCAGACCTTGAGAGAAGAATCCGTTTATAGCAAACGGGTTCTTTTATTTTTGGTCATACAATAAGAATTTTGTTTTAATACTCTACGCAATCCTCACACCAATACAAAATTTTGTTTTTATAACTCCAATCATTTATGCCTCGGATCTGGTTTATATTTAATTTCTTGTCACATAAGTAACAAGTTTTAACTTTTGTTTTTCTCCATCTTTGTTTCTTCATCGCCGCTCCTCTTTTCTTATTCGAATAACTATTTTGTTTGGTTTTTTGACTGTTCAAATGCTTTTTTCTCACAATCTACACATGCTACAATGTCGCCACCTTCATCAAATTGATATATAGACTTTTCTTCAATATCCTTATTTAAAAAGCAAATATCACAATTAAATTGCTGTTTCTTATCCACTAATTCGTCATTGATTTTCTTAGTTAGTTTTACCGTTCCAATATCCTCGTAAGGCTGAGCAATATATCCTTTATCATGTAGAGCTTTAACTACTTCTTGCATATCCTTCCAAGCTTCTGTACCTTGACCGAATTTAATAGTAACTGTATTCATTTTTCATTCCCCTTTACGAATATTCTTTTCCACATTACACATACTATCTACAAGTCAACTTCCCATGACTACACTCTTTTAAAACGGAGCTTGTTCCTCCGGACTGTTTTGGATCGCGGCAGGTAACTTAGTCAATTACCTGCCATTTTCTATTCAAATAACGCTTTGGTTAAAATTTTTGATTCTGCCATTCAGTAATACAAGCTGGTTCAATTTCTTCAAATTCTTGTGTTTCTACATCAAGATCAATGACAGAATAGCTAGGTACTACTAAAAATTCTTTTCCGCAAACGTTACAAGTAGGATCATCAAGTGCATAAACTCCTTTAATTGTGTCAGGATTTTGCAAATCAAAATCAGCATTTTCAAAAACTACAAGACCATTACATCCTTTAACGTTACATTTATGTGCTTCAATAGCCATTTCTCATTCCCCATTTCTTAATAAAATTCAAATTTGGTCTTACTTCACATCAGTACACTTGTGACTAGCTTCTCTACTAAATCCTGGTATAATTCCCCATAGAGAGGAGGTGATACTTATGAAGATTTCAGATTGGATACAAATATCTGGAATAATCGTTTCAACACTTGTCGCTATTACATCCATTTTTATAGCATTAAAATCATTAAAGTTAACTCGAAAATCTATCGAAGAGGCAAATCGACCTTATGTCACATGTTTTGTATCTGCAATTGATACAGGTTTTCAAGCGAAATACTTTATTATTAAAAATTTCGGCAAATCAGGTGCACGAATTATTAATATTGAGTTTAATAAGAGTTTGCCAGATCTTGGGCGTAATGGCACGATTGACTCAATCACTAATAGCCTCATAGCACCAAACCAAAAATTTATGACTGCCGTACCGTCCGAAATGGATGATATAGTTAATGTAAAAATTACATACGAGGACTTTAATAACAATTTATTTGAAGAATCCCATACTATTAATTTCGGATATTCTCAAGATTTAGTTTATACAACTGTTAAGCATTCTCACCTTAACGACACCGCTAATACCATGCAGAATGTTGCTCAATCTATAATCAAACATTTCATCTAAGTTATCTTGAATAACTTACATACTTTTTGTGAAGTTCAATTTCAAACTCAAGACGTTCTATTTCTATTTGAGAAATGTCTTGAGTTTCTCTAAGGCACCTTTGAATTTCTTCTTTTATAGATTCATCGTCACCTATAGGTATCGATATTTTTATATGTGTCTTTATTTTTTCAGTTTGTTTTTCTTCCATTTCTATAGCCCCTCATTTCTCACAAGATTTTTAATCGTATATTAAATTAACTGAGTTTTTCTTTCGTCCATGCGAATTACTTTTCCGTCTTTATAAGTAAATGATTGTTCACCAAATCCACCTTGAGGTGGTTGGATTAATTGAACTTGACCATTTTTAACGATGTAAATACCATTCGTTTTTAAATCTATTTCAGCTGTCATTTCCGCAATATTTTCTTTGATAATTGCCACCGAAACCACTCCCAAATGTGTTATAATTACTTTGTCGAGTAAGTTGAGAGTGATCTCAGCTTTTTTTATTTGTCTATAAATATTGCAAAACATTTTCTGGAACAAATGATTGTTCCGATGATAGATGGAGCCGAATTGGAATCGGCTCTTTTTCATCTCTTGCCCGCTTACAAATTTCTTCAGCTTCTTCCCATACAAATTGTTTATCCTCCGCTCGTTTATAACGCCAAATTCCAATCGCATACTCTTCAAATAACTCATAGCGTTCATCGGGTGCTGTCGTCGGTTTTAATTCCTCAATTGCTTTAGCTTGACGTGGTATTTGCACAACTACATCTGCATACCGTAGTTTTGAGTTCACGCGATGAATATGCGCTTTCTTAGGATCAAATGATACGACTGATTCCACATCAAAGATTGTTAGTTGCTTGGGCACCATTGCTTCTCTCCAATACTTGCAAGCTTGCGATTAATATTCCCTCTAGCTGCGTTAATGTTAGTTGATCTAATGTCTGGCCATTAATTTCTGATAATCCAAGGTCTAATAATTTACGAATAATTGCTAACTTTCTTCGCTCTACTTCCTGACGTAATAGCATTATTAAGCCTCCTGTTGTCTATCAAACTTTCGTTCTAAGCCTACAAACTTACTAAATTCTTTAATGAATGCTAATTCCACAACACCTACTGGACCATTTCTCTGTTTTGCTAAAATGATTTCTGTAATGTTTTTATTTTCGGTTTCACGGTCATAGTAATCTTCACGATATAAGAACGCGATTAAGTCCGCATCTTGCTCAATTTGTCCATTTTCACGTAAGTCTGAGAGTAAGGGCCTTTTATCCTGCCTGCTCTCAACAGCACGACTTAACTGCGATAATGCAACCACGCATACGTTTAGCTCTCGGGCCATAAGTTTTAACTTGCGGCTAATTTCTCCAATTTCTTGCATGCGATTTCCTTTATGCTTGGGATCACCTACAATAAGCTGTAAATAATCAATTGCGATTAAAACTTTTTTATCAGGGTGCTTACGCTTTAGCTTCCTAGTTTTAGCGTAAATCTCTTGCATCGTGACATTTGCTTTATCGTAAATTTCTAATGGCAAGTCATTTATCAATCCCATCGCCTGACTAATCTTCTCCCAATCCTTTAAATTGCAAAGCTTTTTAGGATTCTTCAATTTCGTAGCATCTACATTTCCAGTACTTGAGATCATTCGCTTAATTAATTGCTTTTCTCCCATCTCTAGCGAAAATACCCCTGTTGCTGTATGGGCACTGGCTGCATGAAAAGCGACGTTTAATACAAATGCTGTTTTCCCCATTGAAGGTCGAGCGCCAACAATGATTAAATCACCTTCTTGTAATCCAGCCGTCATTCTATTTAAATCATCGTAACCAGTTGGTATACCAGTTAAATCACCTACATCAACTTGCATTTCCTTATACAGATCCACAAGTGTTTCTTTTAAATTAAATTCATCTGAATAACCTGTTTCTTCAATGGCGCTTAGTTCATCAATCGAAGTACTAATTGCGCTCATATCTTTATCTTGCTGAAGACGGTTATATAAGTTACCAGCAACCTCTTGAGCATGTCTCATCTTCCAAGCTTCAATCACCAGCCCTTCGTGATATGAAAAGTTTTTAGTTGTGGTTACAACTTCTGTTAGATTTACAAAGAATTCAATCCCGCCAATTTGATGCATAAATCCTTCATCGAATTTTCCAATGAGAGCAACAAGATCTATCGGAGCCTCAGCATCCTCTAGCTCTCTCATCGCTTTAAAAATCACTTGATGTGTTGGTAAAGAAAACTGTTTTGCTTTTAGCTGGCAATCTTTAATTAAATCGCCTTCTTGAATAATGCTACCTAAAACACTTTGTTCAGCTTCTACGTTACGAATCATATCGTTACTCATTGAATCAACCATCCATTCTGTTGATTAAGTGCTGCAAGTTCTTCATCCGTTGGAATGTTTTGTTCCCATGATTCTTGCTGTTGTATCACGTTTTTAGTAGATTCCGATAAGCCTTTTTGTTGGTAAGGTACTTGTGACGACTGTTGTGCTTTTGCATATCGTTGAGCACGAAATTCTTTATCAGCGGTTTCAACGTCTGCTACTGTTTTTAAGCCTTTAAGATGCCAATCTCTTAAAATCGTATTTACGTAATTCATATTTCTAGTGTTTTTCTCTAAAGCAATTTCCATAGCTTTTACAACAAGCTCTGCATTTAAATCATCTATCCATCCGTGAATACCATCTGCGATATAAGGTGTAATGAATCCAAAGTTCTGCTCGTAAAAAGTAATTGGATTAACCGCAACAACTTCTTCCGCGCTTGTGCGTTCTTCTTGTTGTTGTTCTTCTTTTTCTTCTTCTTTTTCTTCTTCTTGTCCACCTGTCGTTGACGTATCGTCGGACGTATCGTTAGCATGAAGAAATTCTTCAAAAATAGCACGAATTTTATCGTTTTTAACTTTTGCTGCTACTAAAGCTACTAGGCTAGTATCTCCTACTCCATCTAGTTCTTTACGAATACAATCTTCTACTGGCTTCCCACCTCTATTGAGGTTGTATTTCCCCCAATTAATAATGGCTAGCTCTCGTGTTTCTGGATTATACTTAACTAATTTGTGATGCTTTTCAAATCGATCTAATAGCGCATTAACACTTTCCATTGAGTAACCTAAATCAAAAGCCATTTGCTTTTTCGTAATTTGGTAAACTCCTATTTGTGTAGTACGTGGATTAGTTAAAAGATACAGATTAAACAACTTATCTTCTGGAGTCATTTCCTCAATAACTTTTGCATCCTGCCAAAAAGAAACTTGTACTTGTCTATAAACCGCCATATTATTCATCCTCCCGTTTACATATCGCGAATCCGTCCTCTACACGTAATAAGCGATAATTCTTATATCCTGTTTTGAGATATTGCTTTACTAAGTAGATAAGGTGCTGCTCTGATGTCGATTGCTGAAGAAGTTTAGGATTCAGCAACACTCTATGTAATGATTTGTCTAAAAGCATGCAACACACTCCATTGTTATACAGCTTCTCATTTGGTATAATTATCCTAACTAAAATTATTAAAGCCATTTATTGATCTATCACTCTGCAAAGTGATAGATTTTTTTATTTCTTTCGAGTAACTAATGAAGCATTGATTCCTCTCGCTCGAAAATCCGTTATGATTACACGGTAACTTTTCGATGCCTCATAATCTTGTTTTGCTTCACGAAGCTCCATAAAGTCTTTTGAACAACGAATTAATTCTTCATCCCATCGATCCGCTTCTTCTTTTGTTTGAGCGTTAAATACGTTATGAACACAAGTCACCATACAATCATGTAACTCATTCGCAAACTCAAGATCCTTTGGAAGAACCAATTCAGCTAAACGATTATATTGAGTTTTCATAGGTCTCACCTCTTTCTATTACTCATTGATGCTGTACGCATCGTTACAACCAGAAAGGCTTATTGTAAGGGGATGGGAGGAACAATCCCTTTCTGGTCATAACGACAAGCACAGTGCTTGTCCAAATGATTTATATAATGTTATAATTGCTTTATCATATTTTTGTTAAGGCTACTGTTTCCTAGGCGGTAGCTTTTTCTTTTACCCATTTATGCTTTAAAACAAATGAAGCTTCTATAATTTTGATTCGAATTCCAATTAGTTTCTTCTCTCTTTTTAATTCCTCTAAGTTTTCATCCTCCGCGAATGTTTCCGCTAATTTAATTTCACCTGCTAGCTTTGCATCAAGACGTACTAACTTTTTATACTCTTCCAAACTAGGGTTTATATAATCCACTGTCACTGTTATTCCTCCTTACATTACTTTTGATAACTTCAATAAACTCTCAACCGAATGAACAACCACATTATCTGAAATGGCTTTTCTTAACCAATTACCTCTTACTTCCTCAAGCAATCCTGGATGTACACCCTCTAATGCTTGAATGACACATTGAGTCGCTTGTATCATGTCATATACCTCTTTAGCATGCTGCACGTATTCTTTTTTCTTTGAATCATTCATTTGCCAAGATCTTGTTGTGACTTGCAATTTCATAATCTCTTTTGCTGCTTTAATGCCGTCCTCAGCTTGCTTGATATAATTCATAATCTGTAAGTTCACATCACTCGTCAAACGTGGATCTGTAGGCGGTAATCCAACACCGTATATATGTTTAATCGCCTGCTTGTTTAATGGCGCCCTCGTTGCATCACACCAATCCATCGCTAGTTCAAATGGAACTTGTGAAGTACCAGCCTCAATATTTTTCAAGCGTTCATATGTAATTCCAAGATACGATGCAAGTCCTTTCTTCGTTGTTAACGTTTCATCTTCACAACTTTCTCTAGCTCCTTGTAATAACGCGCCTATTGATGAATTACTATATATACTTGTTCCCATATTCGTTCGCCTCCATATTAAGTTGTTAAGGTATTAAAATATTAATTAGCGGATACTTCCATATTGATTTTATGAATGACTTCATTGAGTCGCATAAGAACTGGATTTTTATTTTCTTGTTCTTTTTGAAACCAATGTTTTCGTTCTTCTGACGACATATTAACTAAGTTTGAATGAATTACTATTGTTACGTTTCCGGACTTAATTGTCTTGGTGTCTTTAACAGAAGATGCTTGTTTGATTACTGACATGTTTCCACCTACTTTTCTGCGTTATTACCGTTCGTTTTTCGCACTTACGTTTTAAAAATTTTTTCTACAGAACTCCCTAATACTTCTGATATTTTTAAAGCAACATCTAAAGACGGTTTATGTTTACCGTTTTCTAAATTAGATAAATACGCTCTAGTAATTCCAACCTTAACTGCTAGTTCTTCTTGAGTTATAGCCTTTTGTTTCCTAAGTTTAGTAATTTGGTTCAATTCATCGTCCCCTTTTTTGTTCGTTTTCCGAACCTTATAAACCTATAATACGTTCTTAAAACGCACATGTCAACACAAAAGTTCGTTTTACGCACTGTTTTTTTTACGCACATCAAATGATAAAATATAATTCATAAAGGAGGGTTATAGAAATGGCTTTTTCAAAAAAATTAAAAGAGTTAAGAGAGGGGAAAGGACTTTCTCAAGAAGAACTGGCTTTAAAATTAAATATCCCTCGTTCATCTATAACTCATTATGAGAATAGTGATGATCGGTTACCAAGAAAATCTCGCCTATTAGAAATTGCTGATTTTTTTAATGTATCAGTAGACTTTTTACTTAGTGATGCGAAGGAAGAAATTCAACTTAGCAAAAAAGAAGAACGTGATATAGCTCGTGATCTAGAAAGAACTCTAGAGCAATTAGATAATAGTGAAGATGCATTAATGTTTGATGGCGAACCTATCGATGACGATACAAAAGAATTAATTCGTATGTCACTTGAAAAATCTATGCGGATGGCTAAAAAAATGGCAAAACAAAAATTCACTCCAAACAAGTATAAAAAATAATGAATGGAGTGAATTGATATGGACATTAAAGAATACGTACTATACATCGCAGAAAAACACCAAACAACCAATCCATTCGAAATTGCTAGCCATAAAAATATCAGCGTTATGTTTGAAAACCTAGGAAATACACTTGGATTTTATAGCACTTATAAAAGAATGAAGTTTATCCATATAAACAATCAAATAGATGAAATTACACAACGGTTTGTATGTGCGCATGAACTTGGTCATGCGCTACTTCATCCAAAAGCAAACACCCCATTTTTGAGAAATCAAACTCTTTTCTCTGTGGATCGCTTAGAAGTTGAAGCAAATACATTCGCTGTTGAACTTTTATTATCTGATGACATGATTTTTGATTACGAAAATACTAATTTATCAATCCAAGAAGTTGCTGAGATACATGGTATTCCAAAAAGTTTTGCTCGTTTAAAGACTTATACATATTAACCAAGAGCAACTTCCTTATTGATTTTATGAATAATTTCGTTCAGTTTCATAAGAACTGGATTTTTTCGCTCTTGCTCTTTTTGAAACCATTCACGTCTTTCATCAGAGGTCATATGAACTAAATTAGAGTGAATGACAATTGTAACTTGTCCAGATTTAAAAGTTTTACTATCCATGTCTTCCCCTCCCTTTTGAATATGTATATGTTCACTTGGAGGGTGGACAACCTATAAAAGATAATGATCATTTCGACAAAAAGAATGCTTTTACCATTCTTTTTTTCTATGTCATTTTTGTGTATAGTGAATTTAATACAATTGTATAGAGGTGATTTAAATTGTATCGTCCTGAATCTCTTGATGTATGTATATATTTGAGAAAGAGTCGTAAAGACGTAGAAGAAGAACGACGTGCGTTAGAAGAAGGGAATAATTATAATGCCTTAGAACGCCATCGTAAACGTTTATTTGCCATAGCTAAAGCTGAAAATCATAATATTATCGATATATTTGAAGAGGTTGCTTCTGGAGAATCCATCCAAGAAAGACCTCAAATGCAACAATTACTTCGTAAATTAGACGGAAATGAAATTGACGGCGTGTTAGTAATTGACTTGGATCGACTTGGACGTGGTGACATGTTAGATGCTGGAATGATTGACCGTGCCTTCCGTTATTCTTCTACCAAAATAATTACTCCTACTGATGTGTACGATCCAGATGACGAATCATGGGAGCTTGTCTTTGGTATTAAATCTTTAATATCGCGACAAGAACTTAAATCTATTACGAAACGCCTTCAGAATGGAAGAATCGACTCCGTTAAAGAAGGGAAACACATTGGTAAAAAGCCGCCATATGGATATTTAAAAGATGAAAACTTAAGATTATATCCGGACCCCGAAAAGGCATGGGTAGTAAAAAAAATATTTGAATTAATGTGTGATGGTAAAGGAAGACAACTGATTGCTGCCGAATTGGACAAGCTAGGAGTAGATCCACCTGTAACCAAAAGAGGTGCTTGGGATGCTTCTACAATCACCTCTATCATAAAAAATGAAGTTTATACCGGGGTAATTGTATGGGGCAAATTTAAACATAAAAAAAGAAATGGGAAATATACGCGTCAGAAAACTCCTCAAGATAAATGGATTGTATATGAAAACGCTCATGAGCCAATCGTTTCTAAAGAATTATTTGATACTGCGAATGAAGCGCATAGTAGTAGACATAAACCTGCTGTCATTTCTTCTAAAGAATTAACGAACCCTTTAGCCGGTATTTTAAAATGTAAATTATGTGGATACACAATGTTAATTCAAACTAGAAAAGATAGACCACATAATTACTTACGTTGTAATAATCCTGCATGTAAAGGTAAACAAAAACAATCTGTATTTAATCTAGTAGAAGAAAAACTACTATATTCCTTGCAACAAATAGTAGATGAATACCAAGCTCAAAAAATAGAAGAGGTAGAAGTAGATGATTCGAAGCTTATATCATTTAAAGAGAAAGCAATAATTTCAAAAGAAAAAGAATTGAAAGAGCTGCAAAATCAAAAAGGAAATTTACATGACCTTCTTGAACAAGGTATTTATACTGTGGAAATTTTCTTAGAGAGACAAAAGAATCTTGTAGAACGGATTACCTCTATTGAAAATGATATAGAAGTACTGCAAAAAGAAATTGAAATAGAACAAGTTAAAGAACATAATAAAACAGAATTTATTCCAGCATTAAAAACAGTTATTGAATCTTACTATAAAACAACGAACATAACATTGAAAAATCAATTATTAAAAACTATACTAAGTACAGTCACGTATTATCGTCATCCAGACTGGAAAACAAATGAATTCGAAATTCAAGTTTACTTCAAAATATAAAAAAGCCTGTATTTACAGGCTTTCTCTAATTGTACACATGATAGTGTATTAAACTGATTCACTTCCCCATACCCAAACATATTACACTTCTTCATTAATTCTTCAACAAGTTTTACACATCTAGCATTATCTGATGTTAAATTATCACCGTCTGAAAAATGGAATGGATAAATATTATAGCGGTCTGGTGAGTATTTATTATCAATTAGCTCGAGTGCTTTTTTGTATACAGAAGAACAAATTGTTCCGCCACTTTCTCCTTTTGAGAAAAACTCTTCTTCTGGAACTACTTTTGCCTCTGTATGATGGGCAATAAATTCAATATCTACTGTTTCATACTTTGTACGTAGAAATCTCGTCATCCAGAAAAAGAAGCTCCGTGCCATATATTTCTCCCATATGCCCATCGATCCACTCGTATCCATCATCGCTAATACAACAGCTTTTGAATCTGGCTTTAATACTTCATTCCAAGTGCGGAACTTTAAATCTTCTTGATGAATTGGATGGAAAGATGCTTTACCACGCATCGCATTTCGTTTATATGCGGATATCATCGTTCTTTTCTTATCGATGTTGCCCCATAATCCCGTTTTTCTAATATCATTAAATTCAACATGTTCAATCCTGTTTTCATCCATTTCTTTTCTCTTTAAATTAGGCAGCTCTAACTCTTTGAAAAATGCTTGCTCTAATTCCAAAATAGAGACTTCAGCTTCATAATAATCTTCCCCAGCCGCATCCCCTGCTCCTTGCCCTTTTCCTGGTCCTTTTTGCTTTTGACCACCTGATCCATCTCTCGCAACGACATCACCAACTTTGCTGTCACCATTTCCTTGCCCAACGTGTTTGTTTTTATCATAATTGTACCTAATCTTATATTCATCTAAAGAACGAATTGGTATTTTTACAACATCCTTACCATTAGACATAACAATGCTTTCTTCTGTTACAAGATCGGGTAAATTATTCTTAATTGCCTCTTGTACTTTCTCTTGATGGCGTTGTTGGTCGTCATATCCTTTGCGATGGAGGGACCAGTTTTCCTGTGAAATCGTATAATTTGGTTGGTTTTCTTCACCCATTTCTTTCCCTCCTTACTGTAATTGTCTTCCTATATGAACAGCAAGCTAGAAATTTTGTTTTATACTGTACCAGCTAGAATGAAAGGTAACTGCCCATCGAAAATCATCCCATAAACATATATAACGTTTTTCATATAATACTCCGAGCATCCTAAACAAAATTTTGCCACTCACATACTAGAAAAGAATCATTCAGCCTTTGATAAGAAAGAAACACAATGCATAGTTGCACACATTTACACTTTGCAACATATTGTATTGTGTTGGCTTTTTTCGTATGAATGGTTGGTTACTCTATCATATGCATATTGTAAAAATAATTGACAATAAATTCATAAAATTGCATCTTAATTTATTACATTTGGACAAGGTATGACACTTTACACATATGACTGGATAATAAAACGCTGTCCCGCAAAATACAAGAGACAGCGTTTTGTTATCAAACTATCGATTTAGCAGGCTACCTACATAGCGTAATAATTCATTTGCTGAAGAAGAATTATAGCCGTGCTCATCAATTAAACGTGCAACAACATCATTAATTTTCTTCAGCTGATTTTCGTCTGGTGTTTTCGTTGATGTTGTAATTTTCACTATATCTTTTAAATCAGCAAATAGCTTCTTCTGAATCGCTTCACGAAGACGTTCGTGCGAATTATAGTCGAAGCGTTTTCCTTTACGTGCATAAGCAGAGATGCGAATTAATATTTCTTCCCGGAATGCTTTTTTAGCATTTTCTGAAATTCCAATTTGCTCCTCAATCGAGCGCATTAACTTTTCATCTGGGCTCATTTCTTCACCTGTTAACGGATCACGTAATTTCGACTTATTGCAGTACGCCTCAACGTTGTCTAAGTAATTATCCATAAGTGTCTTAGCGGATTCTTCATACGAATAAACAAACGCTTTTTGTACTTCTTTTTTAGCAATTTCATCATATTCTTTTCTTGCTAATGAAATGAAGTTCATATAGCGCTCTCGGTCTTCATTACTAATCGATGGATGCTGATCCAATCCATCTTTTAAAGATCTAAGCACATCTAGAGCATTAATAGATGGTACCTCTTTTCGAATAATTGTAGAAGAAATGCGGTTAATAACGTAACGAGGATCAATACCTTTCATACCTTCATCTTGATATTCGCGTTGCAACTCCTCTACATCAATCGCATTATAACCTTCTACCGTTTCTCCATCATACAAACGCATCTTTTTAATTAAATCAATATCTGGACGCTTCGGATCTTTTAAACGAGTTAAAATCGTAAACATTGCTGCAACCCGAAGTGTATGCGGTGCAATGTGCACATCGGACACGTCACTTTCACGAATCATTTTTTCATAAATATGTTCTTCTTCACTCACTCGTAAATTATATGGAACTGGCATTACAATAATTCTTGAGTGTAATGCTTCATTTTTCTTATTTGCTATGAAAGAGCGATACTCTGTTTCATTCGTATGCGCTACAATTAATTCATCTGCTGAAATAAGTGCAAATCTTCCCGCTTTAAAATTCCCTTCTTGCGTAAGCGATAATAAATGCCATAAAAACTTCTCGTCGCATTTTAACATCTCTTGGAATTCCATCATCCCACGGTTTGCCTTATTCAATTCTCCATCGAAGCGATACGCTCGTGGATCTGATTCTGAACCATATTCTGCAATTGTAGAAAAGTCCAAGCTACCTGTTAAATCTGCAATATCTTGTGATTTAGGATCAGAAGGGCTAAATGTACCAATACCAGTTCGGCGATCTTCAGAGAAGAAAATACGCTCCACAACTACATCTTCAATTCTCCCACCATATTCTTGCTCTAGGCGCATAACGTTGAGTGGTGATAAATTCCCTTCAATTCTTACTCCATACTCATCAAAGAAATCATCTCGTAAATGATGCGGAATTAAATGAAGTGGATCTTCATGCATTGGGCACCCTTTAATTGCAAAAATTGCTCCTCGATCTGTTCTTGAATATGTTTCTAATCCTCGTTTCAACATCGTAACTAATGTTGATTTACCTCCACTAACAGGACCCATTAATAATAAAATACGTTTTCTAACATCTAATCGTTTTGCAGACGGATGAAAATATTCCTCTACAAGACGTTCTAAAGCATCCTCTAACCCAAATAGCTGATTACTAAAGAAGTTATACTTTCTTCTACCATCAACTTCTTCAATTCCAGCATCTTTTATCATATTGTAAATGCGAGAGTGTGCTGTTTGAGCCACCCATGGTCTTTCCTTCACAAGCTCCAAATACTCCGCAAACGTACCTTCCCATTGTAAGCGTTCTTCTGCTTCTCGATGCTGTTCAATTTTTTTTAGAATATCCATTATAGCTCCTCCCCCATCTCCTTGTTCAATCGGATTATTATAAAAGGTATGCTAGGATGTCCTTAAACATTCTTTAAATCAAAATGAAATATACAGTAGTGTTATAAAATTCTCTCCAAAATTCAAAGAAAATTCTGTATAATATAGGTATTAAAGTTTTTACACCTCTATTCATTTTAAATAAATTCTTTTCTTCCAAGAACATTACATACATTTCGATTCATATTTCAGATTCGTAAACTGAAAAAATAGGAGGGATATTAGTATGAAATTATTATTAATTTTAGGTGTATCACTCACATTTCTTACAGCTATTTTTACATCTGGTTACAATGATAAACCCGGTACACATAAAAAGTGATGTGCTTCTTAGCACATCACTTTTTTTATCGATTATTTATAATACACATTTTCCACATCATATTTTGATAAAGGGCGGCTATAATAATAACCTTGTACAAACTTCACATTCTTTTCCTTCAAAAATTGTATTTGTTCCGCTTTTTCTACCCCTTCTGCAATTACATTCAATTCCAACGTATGAGCTAGATGAATAATTGCAGCCGTAATATTCGTATCGCGTTCATCTACATGTATACCTTCCATAAAAGAACGATCAATTTTCAAAGTATCAATTGGATACGTTTTTAAATAACTCAAAGATGAATACCCTGTACCAAAATCATCTAAATGAATCTTTAAATTTTGTTCTTTTAATTGTAGCAATACTCTTTTCGATATATCTTTATGTATAAGGGCTCCTTCTGTAACCTCTATCGCTAATAAATGAGCTGGTACATTGTACTTATGTAAAGCTCGTGTAATCATCTCTATTAATGTAATAGAGCGAAAATGCCTGGCTGAAATATTAACTGCAATTGGGACAACTTCATATCCTTTATTTAACCATTCGCGTATTTGTCGACACACTTCATTTACTACCCATTCATCAAGCTTAATAATAAATCCTGTTCTTTCTGCTAGCGGAATAAATTGATTGGGAGAGACAAATCCTAATTCTTTATTCTCCCACCTTATTAAAGCCTCCATACTAGCTATTTTTTTCGTTTCAATATTAATTTGCGGCTGATAATATAAGAAGAATTCATTTTTTTCTATAGCACGATGTAATTGGTTTTCTATTATAAATCTTTGTTCACGCTCACAATCTAACCCACTGCAATAAAAATGATAATGCCCTTTTCCTTTTTCTTTTGCTTTTTCCAAAGCAGCATCAACTCTTTGGAATAATATCTTTTCATCTTCTCCATCTGTTGGAGCCATTACAATTCCGATTGAAGCACTTAAATACACGTCCTCTTCTTCGATTACAAAATGTTCACTAATCCTTTTCAGTATGTTTTTGGAAACTCCCTCTACACGTTCTTTCGTTATATTTTCTATTAACATAACAAATTGATCATCGTGTTCTCTAAATAAGTGTATACCGGGTATTTGAAAACTGCTTAAACATTCTGTAACTTTTTGTAACACTTTATCTCCTTCTTTATGACCAAACGTATCATTAATAAGGTGAAATTCATCTAAATCTATAAAGATAAACGCAAAAGCTACCTTCTCATTTAAAAAATCATTTAACTTATTTGTACATGAAATTCTATTCATTAATCCTGTTAGCTGATCATAATAAGCTAAATATTCCGTTCTCATTTCATTTAATATTTGCTTTGTAACATCCCTTGTAACAATATATACTCCAACAATTTCACCATTTACAATAATCGGGATAGTTCTCAAGGAAATATAGAGCTCGTACCCTTCTTTATGAACATATTTCTTTGAAACAATTTGCTTTGCCCTTCCTTGCATGGCTTCTTTAAATATAATTTGAAAATCTTTTTCATATTCTTTATTAATAAATTCAAAAATAAACTTATTATTTAATTCTTCAAATCGGTATCCAAATATTTCATACGTTGCTGGATTTGCATATGTAATTCTTCCTATAGAATCTATAGATATGATGGAGTCATTATTATATTCTAGTAATGACTTAAACAGCATTTGTTTTTCCTCTATCTCCATCTTCTCCTCTATTTGAGCTGTGATATCCCTTGTAATACAAATAATAAACTGACATACTCCTTCTTCATCAAATACAGGATTAAGTGAAGATTCATAATGTAAATTACCAGTTGGTAAACTAACTACATCACAAAAGGTATGTGCTTTCGCTTCGCTCGCTACTTTTGCATATTGCACTTGCAATATTTCCGCCGTATCTTCCGGTAATACTTCTGCAAAAGTTTTTCCATAACATTCTTCACTTAGCTTCGCATAATCCATACCTAACTTATTTACATAAATATATGTAAATGTTTCATCATCAATAACTTTAACAATAAATACTAAATCTTGAATAGCATGTAATAATCCTCTTCTTATTAAATCCATATCTATCATACTTAAAAAGGTATTTTGATTACTATATTGTTCCTTCATATTTATCTCAACCCGTCTGATCTATTTTTATTCATATATCCCATTTTATATGAATATGTATCCTTTTTTAAATGTATGATTACATATTATTTTTATTTTTAGAAAAAAAGTCGCCATATGGCGACTTTTAATAAACAATTTCTAAATCTAATCCTGGATAATTTTGTTGACGGAATGCTTCATAAATTAAAATAGCTGCTGTATTAGATAAATTTAATGAACGCACTTTATCAGTCATTGGAATACGTAAACAATGATCGAAATTTTCTTCGATTACATTAGCTGGTAAGCCGTTCGTTTCTCTTCCAAATACAAAATAGTAATCCTTCTCACGTTTGCTATAATCAAACGCTGTATGAGCTTTCTCGCCATACTTTGTTAAATAGAAGAATTCACCGTCTTTATTTTTCTCATAAAACTCTTCAATTGAATCATAATACGTAATTTTCACGTGCTGCCAATAATCTAATCCTGCACGCTTTAACATTTTATCATCCGTTGAAAATCCAAGCGGTCTAATCAAATGTAATTCTGTTCCAGTTGCTGCACAAGTACGAGCAATATTCCCTGTATTTGCTGGAATTTCTGGTTGATATAAAACAACATGTACTCCCACGCGATATTCACCTCTGTTTTTTGTCTACTACGTATTATACCACTTGAGCGAAAAATCTCTACCCATTAATAATATGAAAGAATTTATATTTCATTTGTGGTGTATATTTACTAGAATCTTCATAGTTCCAATAACGCCGACGGCTATTCGCTGAATGTGCATTTACAAGTGGCATACCATCTGCGTCTTTTGCTACTACAATCGTCGTATGGTTCCACCTACCATCATCCTCGAAATCATAAGCGATGACATCACCAAGAATAAGGTCCTCTGGCCTTTCTACAGCTTCAGCTCGAAGTCCTGATGTAGCACCTGACAAATACCAATAAAAAGAGTGTGCAACAGCCCAGCTCCAACTCCACTGATTCTCCCTTTGCCACCATCCTTTACGAATATTAGGATATCCATTCATTGGTACTTCTCCAGTATGAAGACATTGAGAAATAAAATTCGTACAATTATCAGGGAAATTACGATATGCAGGGTTTCGATCATCCCACCAACGCTCTGCATATTTAACTGCCTCTAAACGGTTGTACTGATAGGAACCGTACTTCTCTTTTGTAACTTCCCTTTCTAATGTCTCACTCATTCCAACTGCTTCTGGCACTTCAATAGCATAATCACCTATTATCCGGCTATTATTTAAACAAACTCTTCGTTTTAATTGTTCCTCTTCAATATAAAATAATTCTTTATGCTTAATTAAATATTTAAAATGTATTTGATAATCAATTTCTTGATGATTGCTATTATTTAATTGCCTCATAAAAGAAACATCCGCAGTTGCTTTTACTATCTCTGCATTACGCTTTTGAAATAATTGTTTCTTTCTCTTTGCTATTTGTAATAAATCTTCAGCAATACCATCTACATTTGTTCGTTTCTCTGTTATATATGCTAAAAAGTGTTGGACTTGCTTTTCAATATTTATTTTTACAACCATTTCGTCTCCCTCCCATATTACAATATGAAAAAGGGAGATATTATCTACTCTTTTTTCTGCGCTAACAGTTCAAGTCCGCGATTCATTTCATGAAGAACCTCTTCGTCTTTCTCACGTTGCATCGCTTTTTCAATAGCTTCGCCCACGCCGTCTCCACCAATTTTTCCAAGCGCCCACGCTGCCGTCCCGCGAAGCACTGGTCTTGGATCATCTTTCATAACACCTATTAAATCTGGAATTGCTGATGCTTCTTTAAAATGTGCAAGTGCCAAAATTGCATTTCGTTGCAACGGTTTTTTACCTCTCCATGAACCAGACATAATTCCATATTTCTCTTTAAAATCACGATTGCTAATTGTTAAAAGCGGTGTTAATAACGGTTTAACTAACTCAGGATCTGGTTCCATCTCAGGGTGATTATGAAAATCCATTCCTTTATTTTTCGGACAAACTGTCTGACACGTATCACATCCATAAATACGATTACCTATTTTGTCGCGATACTCTTCTGGTAGGAATCCTTTCGTCTGTGTTAAAAATGCTATACACTTCTTCGAATCTAACTGTCCTCCTTGTATTAAAGCACCTGTAGGACAAATATCAATACACTTTGTACAGCTCCCGCATTGGTCTTCTATCGGCTGATCTGGTGGGAAGGGAACGTTTGTAATCATTTCTCCTAAATATACATACGAACCAAATTCAGGTGTAATAATAGAGCAGTTCTTACCGCTCCATCCAATACCAGCACGCTCTGAAACAGCTCGATCACTTAATTCACCCGTATCAACCATTGACTTAACTTCTATATCGGGAAGTTTTTCGATTAAATATGCTTCTAATTTCTGCAAACGATCTCGTAAAACTAGATGATAATCTTGTCCCCAAGAAGCACGACAAAAAATCCCACGGCGTTCTCCACGCTTACTTAATGGTGCATTTTTTAATTTTGAAGGATACGCTAATGCAATCGCAATAATTGATTTTGCACCAGGTAATAGAAGCTGTGGATTCGTTCTCTTTTCTATATCAGGCTCTTCAAATCCAGATTGATAATTTAATTGTTGCTGCTGGATTAACCGCTGCTTTAATTCTTCAAATGGTGAAGCACTAGCAAAGCCTATTTTATCTATACCAATCGTTTTACTATACGCAATAACATCTTGCTTTAATTGTTCAAAATCCATTCCTAATCGCCTCCTCAGATGAATCCATCCTTTATGTAACGATCTATTAGTTAGCAATTCACTTTCGGAATACTATTCTTTACTTCTATTTTCGCATACAATTACGTTTTCCAAACATTAAAAAACGCAATGCCTCGTTTATCTCGGAAACGAAACACTGCGTTGATCACAATTTATAGAAAAACATTTAATAAAATTTGGAGCGGGTGAAGAGAATCGAACTCTCGACCAGAGCTTGGAAGGCTCTTGTTTTACCACTAAACTACACCCGCAAATATGAAATACATATAAGATATTAGAATAACTTATGTAAAGTAGTATAGCATGTAAAAAAAGCGGAAGCAAGAATTTTATCGAAAAAAGTCGAAAAAGTGATGAGTAGCTCATCACTTTTTCAATTCTTTATCAATCGCCTTCTTCATACTATCGAAATCAGGGTTTGCAAGATTTCCGTTTATATATACTGAAGGAGCACCTTGAACTTTTAATTTTTGAGCACGATCTGAATCTTTACGTACTTTTTCTTTTATTTCTTTACTGTGTAAATCTTTCTTAAATTGATCTACATCAACTTTCGGAAGCTTCTCTTTCACAATGTTAAGAAGTAATTCTTCTGTAATCCATTCTTCCGTATCTTTCTTTTGACTTTGATAAATCTCATCATAGAAAGTCCAGAATGAATCTTTATCTTGTTTATAAATTGCTTCACCAGCTGCTGCACCTAAATCAGAGTCTTTCCCAATAAACGGAAAATTAATAAAGTATAACTGCACTTTACCTTTATCAATATACTCTTCTTTTAATCGTGGCAATACTGTTACATCCCAAGTACGACAAGCGGGACATTTGAAGTCTCCAAATTCAACTACCTTAACCGGAGCATCATCTTTCCCTAAAGATTGTTGTGTGGAATAAGCAAACATCTCATTCCCTTTATCTTTTTTGTCATTTATGATGCTATACGCAATCGTTCCGATCACAATCAATACTGCAATGGAAAAAACTATACCGAGAGCCATGAGTTTGTTCGATGATTTCATATACATTCCTCTTTAATTTCATATTCTGTATACAGCATTGTACACAATACACATAATATCAACACTTATATACGTCACGCAATGAACACGCTCACATAAATTACAAAAACACAATAATTGTGACGATATTGTGTCACGATTTGTCACAATTTATTCAAAAAAAGAAGCTCCTATGTAGGAACTTCCATTAGCTTACTGCTTTTTCACGAGCACTATTTAACATCGACTGCTCTGTTTTTATATCATGACGAATGACTAACTTCTCACTAACTGCTTGCACATACTCATCATGATTGATATAGCCTTCTTTCTCCATCAATCTCAAAACGACATTTCGTCTCTCTACGGCCTTATCATAATTTTGTGCCGGTGAGTAATAAGCAGGTGCCTTTACTACAGCAGCCATCATTGCACTTTCAGCCAATGTTAATTGGCTCACCTTTTTACCGAAGTATAGGTTTGCTGCTTTTTCAATTCCCCATGCTCCTTCTCCGTAATAAATATTGCTTACATACAATTTTAAAATTTCATCCTTCGTAAATGTACGTTCAATTTTTTTCGTATAGAAAATCTCTTTCCACTTACGAGAAAATGTACGTTCATTCGTTAAAAAAGCATTTTTAGATAACTGCTGTGTAATTGTGCTTCCGCCTTGCACAACACCACCAGCTTTTATATTTTCAACAGACGCTCTGACAATCGCTATATAATCTAAACCGTTATGATGATAAAACCTTTTATCTTCTGTCGCAATAAATGCATGTGTCAATGATTCTGGTACCTCTAACTTAGCCGGTACATGTAATTTACTAATATCACTTTTCTCAATCATTACATTTCCAATGAATAATAACGTAAAACTTAACAATAATAATAAAATAATGGCTTTATAAAAAAACTTAGTCATTGGATTTAATGCAACTTTTTGATGATAGTTCACCCTAGATAATACTCGTTCTTTCATCTTAAACACCTCTTTTCCACATAGCGTATAACTCTTACTTTAAGAATACCTTGTTGTAAAAAAATATCCCATCGATTTCTCTTACACGTACCTTACATCATTGTAAGGTATAAATTGAAACTTTCATCAGACCCCCATCAATCTGGCTGCCCGGCAAATAGCGGGATAAAAAAGTATTGTATCACAGTCCTTTTTTATCTACTATTCATCTGAAATATTGAATATAGATTATGCTAAATCAATAGCAGATTAGATCTTAAGGCTATTATACTTTCTCTATTAAAGCGCCCTATTTTCATTATATCATCTACCAATATATATACTTTTGAGTATCTAGTAATCTAAATGTACATAATATATCATATATTATACAGAACAAACGTTCTTCAAATCAATACTAACGCTATTATTATTTTGACCTTTTTCTTAAACAGTATACAAAAAAGAGTAGTGATTTGACTGTATCTCAAATCGGCTACTCTTTTCTTTACAATCTTCCTATTAAGTTATACGGCTGCACTTCCCACGTTTCATACGGAATGAAATGGGTTGCTCTCATCGCATCAAGCGTTCTGGATTTCATATGAGGACGCGTTATATACTCATTTATGTTCTCTTCGTTTAAAACTACAAATTTAGCCTCTTGTATTTCTTCATGTTGAATTTTTATTTCACCGCTTACATATGCTACTTTAAAAACGACAGCTAAAATGTTCATGGAAGCATTATAATAAACTCCTGTAACTCCAAGCAGCTTCACAGTTAAACCCGTCTCCTCAAGCATTTCCCTACAAACAGCTTGATCGAGTGCTTCCCCTTCTTCTACCTGTCCTCCTGGTAACTCCCACGTATCAGCTCGCCAGTGTACCTTTGCTAATAACACTTCATCTTTTTCATTTGTTAAATAGCCTGCTACAGCAACGATATGTTTTGGTGTTTTTTGTTCCATGTTAAGCCTCTTAGCAATAATGAATATTTCATATATCCCTATAAGCATATTCCCTGTTTACAATAAAATACCTTTATTAAAAAAGCCCCTATTCGTTAAACGAACAGGGGCTTTTATCGTATTATTCTCCTAAGTCTACGTTGTGATAAACTTGTTGTACATCTTCTAAATCTTCTAATGCATCAACCATTTTTTCAAATTGTGCTTGTGCATCTTCAGGAAGTGTTACATCGTTTTGTGCAAGCATTGTTAATTCGGCAACTGTAAATTCTTCAACACCCGCATCTTTAAGAGCAGATTGTACTGCGTGGAATTGATCTGGTTCAGCATACACGATAACAGCATCTTCTTCTTCAAGGATGTCACGTGCATCCACATCTGCTTCCATTAAAATCTCAAGAACTTCATCTGATGTTTTCCCTTCAAGGCCGATAACAGCTGTTGCATCAAACATGTAAGCTACAGAACCGTTTACACCCATGTTACCACCGTTTTTGCTAAATGCAGCTCGTACATCTGCTGCAGTACGGTTTACGTTGTTTGTAAGTGTATCTACAATTACCATAGCTCCATTTGGTCCGAATCCTTCATAACGAAGCTCGTCATAATTTTCTTCTGAACCACCTTTTGCTTTTTCAACTGCACGATCGATAATTGTTCTTGGAACATTGTATGTTTTCGCACGTTCTAATACAACTCTAAGCGCTTGGTTTGATTCCGGATCTGGCTCGCCTTGTTTTGCCGCTACATAAATTTCACGTCCAAATTTCGCGTATATACGGCTAGTATTTGCATCTTTTGATGCTTTTTTATCTTTAATATTATTCCATTTACGACCCATACTTTCCACTCTCTTTCCCGTTTTAAATCTACATAAAAATATTAATATGAAATATCATGTGTGTTCAACACATTTTTAAAAGAAATATAAAAAGTTCATTTTTGATTCATATTACAGACATAATATAAATCACTATCATTTTGTTCTTTCGACAAGTTATATTATACATGAATTCCTACGTTTATTACGAATTTTAGAAGCACATAACATAATTTAGCAAAAAAATTCTACCATTTCACCAACACACTATTTATGCTTATTTTGTAGTGTGATGAAAATATAAAAAGACTCTACACATTTGGTGTAGAGTCTTTTTATTACGCCGTTCGTGATACCGATGGTCGGGGTCGAACCGACACTCCCGAAGGAACACGATTTTGAGTCGTGCGCGTCTGCCAATTCCGCCACATCGGCACAAAAGAAAAGGCGGCAACCGGATTTGAACCGGTGATAAAGGTTTTGCAGACCTCTGCCTTACCACTTGGCTATGCCGCCATATAAAATTTTAGTGGAGCGGAAGACGGGATTCGAACCCGCGACCCCAACCTTGGCAAGGTTGTATTCTACCACTGAACTACTTCCGCAAAAATGGCTGGGCTAGCTGGATTCGAACCAGCGCATGACGGAGTCAAAGTCCGTTGCCTTACCGCTTGGCTATAGCCCATCGAATTCTTACTTAATTATATGTAAGTATCCATTAGATTATTTATAATTTTTAAAATAAAAATGGGGCGACTGATGGGAATCGAACCCACGAATGCCGGAGCCACAATCCGGTGCGTTAACCACTTCGCCACAACCGCCATGTTGTGTAAATATATTTGGCAGGGGCAGTAGGAATCGAACCCACACTGGAGGTTTTGGAGACCTCAGTTCTACCTTTAAACTATGCCCCTATGTAAATGGTGGAGGGGGGCAGATTCGAACTGCCGAACCCGAAGGAGCGGATTTACAGTCCGCCGCGTTTAGCCACTTCGCTACCCCTCCGAAACTTACATGGTGCCGGCTAGAGGACTTGAACCCCCAACCTACTGATTACAAGTCAGTTGCTCTACCAATTGAGCTAAGCCGGCGTATTTTATTAAAGTAAATGGTGGCTCGGGACGGAATCGAACCGCCGACACGAGGATTTTCAGTCCTCTGCTCTACCGACTGAGCTACCGAGCCTTATTAAAATGGCGGTCCCGACCGGGGTCGAACCGGCGATCTCCTGCGTGACAGGCAGGCATGTTAACCACTACACCACGGGACCATTTGGTTGCGGGGACAGGATTTGAACCTGCGACCTTCGGGTTATGAGCCCGACGAGCTACCGTGCTGCTCCACCCCGCGATAATATTATTCATATAGTTTATATGGTGGAGGATGACGGGATCGAACCGCCGACCCCCTGCTTGTAAGGCAGGTGCTCTCCCAGCTGAGCTAATCCTCCAAAAGTGGTGACCCGTACGGGATTCGAACCCGTGTTACCGCCGTGAAAGGGCGGTGTCTTAACCACTTGACCAACGGGCCAAATATTATAAATCCTATGGCGGAGAGCAAGGGATTCGAACCCTTGATACGCTTGTGACGTATACACGATTTCCAATCGTGCTCCTTCGGCCAACTCGGACAGCTCTCCAATGGCTCCGCAGGTAGGAATCGAACCTACGACCGATCGGTTAACAGCCGATAGCTCTACCGCTGAGCTACTGCGGAATAATATTGCCTGGCAACGTCCTACTCTCACAGGGACAAGGTCCCAACTACCATCGGCGCTAGAGAGCTTAACTTCCGTGTTCGGTATGGGAACGGGTGTGACCTCTCTGCCATCATTACCAGACATTATTCTTTTGAGACAATCATTATTATAACTTATTTTCTTTAAAAGTCAACAAGTTTTTTATGTTCTCTCAAAACTAGATAACATTGCTACATATTATATGGTTAAGTCCTCGATCTATTAGTATTCGTCAGCTCCACATGTCACCATGCTTCCACCTCGAACCTATCAACCTGATCATCTTTCAGGGATCTTACTAGCTTACGCTATGGGAAATCTCATCTTGAGGGGGGCTTCATGCTTAGATGCTTTCAGCACTTATCCCTTCCGCACATAGCTACCCAGCTATGCCCTTGGCAGAACAACTGGTACACCAGCGGTGCGTCCATCCCGGTCCTCTCGTACTAAGGACAGCTCCTCTCAAATTTCCTACGCCCACGACGGATAGGGACCGAACTGTCTCACGACGTTCTGAACCCAGCTCGCGTACCGCTTTAATGGGCGAACAGCCCAACCCTTGGGACCGACTACAGCCCCAGGATGCGATGAGCCGACATCGAGGTGCCAAACCTCCCCGTCGATGTGGACTCTTGGGGGAGATAAGCCTGTTATCCCCGGGGTAGCTTTTATCCGTTGAGCGATGGCCCTTCCATGCGGAACCACCGGATCACTAAGCCCGACTTTCGTCCCTGCTCGACTTGTAGGTCTCGCAGTCAAGCTCCCTTATGCCTTTGCACTCTACGAATGATTTCCAACCATTCTGAGGGAACCTTTGGGCGCCTCCGTTACACTTTAGGAGGCGACCGCCCCAGTCAAACTGCCCACCTGACACTGTCTCCCGGGTCGATAAGACCCGTAGGTTAGAATTTCAATACAGTCAGGGCGGTATCCCACCAGCGCCTCCACCGAAGCTAGCGCTCCGGTTTCAAAGGCTCCCGCCTATCCTGTACAAACTGTACCAAAATTCAATATCAGGCTACAGTAAAGCTCCACGGGGTCTTTCCGTCCTGTCGCGGGTAACCTGCATCTTCACAGGTACTATAATTTCACCGAGTCTCTGGTTGAGACAGTGCCCAAATCGTTACACCTTTCGTGCGGGTCGGAACTTACCCGACAAGGAATTTCGCTACCTTAGGACCGTTATAGTTACGGCCGCCGTTTACTGGGGCTTCAGTTCAGAGCTTCGCTTACGCTAACCCCTCTCCTTAACCTTCCAGCACCGGGCAGGTGTCACCCCCTATACTTCGCCTTACGGCTTCGCAGAGAGCTGTGTTTTTGCTAAACAGTCGCTTGGGCCTATTCACTGCGGCTTTCCGTTAAGAAAGCACCCCTTCTCCCGAAGTTACGGGGTCATTTTGCCGAGTTCCTTAACCAGAGTTCTCTCGCACACCTTAGGATTCTCTCCTCGCCTACCTGTGTCGGTTTGCGGTACAGGCACCTTTTATCTCGCTAGAAGCTTTTCTTGGCAGCGGGGAATCAAAGACTTCGCTCCATAAGGAGCTTCCCCATCACAGCTCAGCCTTTACGATAAGCGGATTTGCCTACTTATCAGCCTAACTGCTTGGACGTGCACAACCAATCGCACGCTTCTTCTATCCTTCTGCGTCCCTCCATTGCTCAAACGATAAAGAGGTGGTACAGGAATATCAACCTGTTGTCCATCGCCTACGCCTGTCGGCCTCGGCTTAGGTCCTGACTAACCCTGAGCGGACGAGCCTTCCTCAGGAAACCTTAGGCATTCGGTGGACGGGATTCTCACCCGTCTTTCGCTACTCATACCGGCATTCTCACTTCTAAGCACTCCACCAGTCCTTCCGGTCTGACTTCACTGTCCTTAGAACGCTCCCCTACCACTGATACCATTCGGTATCAATCCGCAGCTTCGGTGGTGTATTTAGCCCCGGTACATTTTCGGCGCAGAGTCACTCGACTAGTGAGCTATTACGCACTCTTTAAATGGTGGCTGCTTCTAAGCCAACATCCTAGTTGTCTAAGCAACTCCACATCCTTTTCCACTTAATACACACTTTGGGACCTTAGCTGGCGGTCTGGGCTGTTTCCCTTTTGACTACGGATCTTATCACTCGCAGTCTGACTCCTAAGGATAAGTCATTGGCATTCGGAGTTTGACTGAATTCGGTAATCCGATGAGGACCCCTAGTCCAATCAGTGCTCTACCTCCAAGACTCTTACACTTAAGGCTAGCCCTAAAGCTATTTCGGGGAGAACCAGCTATCTCCAGGTTCGATTGGAATTTCTCCGCTACCCACACCTCATCCCCGCACTTTTCAACGTGCGTGGGTTCGGGCCTCCATTCAGTGTTACCTGAACTTCACCCTGGACATGGGTAGATCACCTGGTTTCGGGTCTACGACCACGTACTAAACGCCCTATTCAGACTCGCTTTCGCTGCGGCTCCGCCTCTTCAGCTTAACCTCGCACGGGATCGTAACTCGCCGGTTCATTCTACAAAAGGCACGCCATCACCCGTTAACGGGCTCTGACTATTTGTAGGCACACGGTTTCAGGATCTCTTTCACTCCCCTTCCGGGGTGCTTTTCACCTTTCCCTCACGGTACTGGTTCACTATCGATCACTAGGGAGTATTTAGCCTTGGGAGATGGTCCTCCCAGATTCCGA
>NZ_JBBOTL010000001.1:315000-537500 GCF_038005585.1 Bacillus sp. FSL W8-0519 | reverse complement strand
TATTATTGTTATAGGAGCGTGGTGAGAATGAGCATTAAGTATTCAAACAAAATCAATAAAATCCGGACCTTTGCATTAAGTTTAGTATTTATCGGCCTCTTCATTGCATACTTAGGAGTCTTTTTCCGTGAGAACATTATTATTATGACAACATTTATGATGGTTGGCTTTTTAGCTGTTATCGCTAGTACAGTCGTTTATTTTTGGATTGGTATGTTATCTACTAAAACTGTACAAATTATTTGTCCAAGCTGCGATAAACCTACAAAAATGCTCGGTCGTGTCGACGCATGTATGCATTGCAACCAACCTTTAACAATGGATCGAAATCTAGAAGGAAAAGAATTTGATGAAAAATATAATAAGAAGAGCTATAAATCATAGGCACATATGAGTACAGTAAGGAAAATGTATCCTTACTGAGCTAAACATTAAAAGGTGATTTCTTGGTTAAGAAATCACCTTTTGTATTTATTCTTAATTAAATTAGATCTCCACTGAACATTTTAACTCCTTCTGAACCTAACGTAATTCCCATATATAATAAAGAAAGAGGTTGACGTAAAGCCGTCAGCCTCTTTCTTTATTATATATTACGCCTTATGACACTCTGGACAAACGCCATAAATTTCTAAGCGATGACTATTAATAACGAAGCCTGTTGTTTTTGCAGCTTCCTCTTCAAGTTGTTCCAAACCTCCATAAGGAAAATCAACAATTTTACCACATTTTTCACAAATCACATGATAATGTTGACTTGTAACATAATCAAATCTACTTGAAGCGTCTCCATAAGTTAATTCCTTTACAAGCCCAACCTCTTTAAATACACGTAAGTTATTATAGACAGTTGCAACACTCATATTTGGAAACTTACCTTCTAATGCTTTATAAATATCATCCGCTGTTGGGTGCGTCATTGATTCCACAAGGTACTCTAAAATAGCATGACGCTGTGGAGTAATGCGTACACCCGTATTTTTCAGCATTTCTAGCGCTTCTTTTAATTCTTCTTTGACCACCGTCATGCACCCCGATTCTATACGGATTATTATTTTATAATTCTTATAAAGAGTGTACTCCTTTTCTTATAAATCGTCAATATTTCTACTATAAGTATGTGGTTTATTTTTGTATATAGCCTTATTCTTATGTATCTTTCCCTATTTTTTATGCATTTACAATAGAAAAAAAGTGCGACATAATCGCACTTGGAATACTATCATCTGAGGAGGTATGCCCTACACTTCACTTTATGTAAGACAATAAAATATGTATAGACACTCGCCTTACTTCTGTATATTTTATCTCCACAATGGATTTACTTTATATAAGAAAGAACATCTTCAATATGTCCCTTCACTTTCACTTTACGCCACTCTTTTACAAGCTCACCGGCTTTATTAATCAGGAATGTAGAGCGCTCAATTCCCATGTACTCTTTCCCAAAGTTCTTTTTCAATTTCCAAACATCGTATAATTCTGCTACTTTATGATCCTCATCTACTAAAAGTGTAAATGGAAGTTCATGCTTCTCAATAAATTTCAAATGTCTATTTGCCGAATCCGGACTCACTCCAAGAATAACCGTGTC
This sequence comes from Bacillus sp. FSL W8-0519, assembly GCF_038005585.1. Classification (NCBI taxonomy): domain Bacteria; kingdom Bacillati; phylum Bacillota; class Bacilli; order Caryophanales; family Bacillaceae; genus Bacillus; species Bacillus sp. FSL W8-0519. The sequence goes on along the minus strand of NZ_JBBOTL010000001.1, from coordinate 535,906 downwards.
CTTCTCTTGAAATAATCCATAAGAATCACGGAAATCACACGCTTCAGTTGTACACCCTGGAGTCATATCTTTCGGATAAAAATATAGAACTACATTTTTACCACGAAAATCAGCTAAGCGAACTTGTTCCCCGTTACTTCCCTCTAATGTAAATTCTGGAGCCATTTCTCCTACTGTGATCATTGTTATCACTCCTACTCTTTTCTTTTACTATAACAAATGCTTCCTTATTTTTCATTGTCTATTACAGACCTCATCACGAAAGCAAACGGTAATGTATATCCAATTAGCGCTTCTCCAATTGCAATCCACCGCCCAATTCCAATTGGAGATATATCACCATATCCAACAGACAATAAAGTAACTGCGCTAAAATATAAACAAATTTCAACGAGTTGAAAAGAGTGAGCGTTTAAGCTTTCTCCATCCTCTTTCAAAACTGCAAAACCCATTTCTTCTAATACAACATAACTTAATCCAAACGCAATTAGTACAGTTGTATAAATCAAAAATAATGTGGCTAGATTATACAGCGAAAAAAAACGCGTTGAATCTGAATAGGAACTCCATAACAATTGGACACTTCTCAAAATAGCAATTGCTACAATTAATAGAATAAATCCCCATAACATGTCCTCCACCTCATTTTATATGTATGAGACAGCCATTGGATTTATCCCTTAGAAACAAACAAGCTTTTATAATTAATTCCCTGCACCACGGTACCTTTTTACCCCTTGATTCCAAAGAGTAATTGCAATCGTAAAACAGATAACACCAACGAGCGGTGTTGCAAATGCATAGCTATTCCACTCTGTTTTTCTTAAAAAGTACGCTGCTGGATACACTCCGACAAACGCAAATGGTAAGACAAACGTTAAAATGAAGCGAATCACACGGTTATAAATATTAACAGGATAGCGGCCATAATTCCCTATGTTATACATTAGCGGCATAATCGAACTTTTCGCGTCCGACCAAAAACCAAGACTTGCAAGCGTAACAAATATTCCTCCGTATACAAGTGCGCCCCCTCCTACCATCAACAAGAATAAGAAGATATCGTACCAGTAAAAAGATAATTGCAACTCCACTGCTGCGTAGCCCATTACAATCATTCCCGTAATTGCTCCAATTAAAGATTCAAGCTCCATTCTTTCTAAAATAATTTGAAATAAACTATGAATCGGTCTCGTTAATATGCGATCCATTTCTCCTTTAATAATGTAACGATCATTAAAGTCCCATATGTTAAAGAAAGCTGAGAAAATGGCAAACGGCACTAAAAAGAAACCATAAATAAAGATGACTTCTTCTCTACTCCAACCTTTTAATGCTTGCGTATGTCCAAACACAACAAGAATAAAGATTAAATTAACAGCCTGTAGTGATAAATCAGAAAGTAATCCAACGATAAAATCGCCCCGATACTCCAATTTTGTTTTTATATATTGACTTGCATATTGCAAAAATAGTTTTATATATATCATCTCATCATCCCCCTTGTACAATTAGACGTTTTCTCGCCGTTCTCCACATGAGTACAATCGGAATAATAAGTACAATGGCCCAAATTACTTGGAATAATAATGCCTCATACAATTTACTTCCTTGTATACCTTCTGAGAAAATCATACTCGGAATATAACTAATAGCCTGAAACGGTAAAAACATCATTGCCTTTTGGGCCCATAACGGATAAAAACTAATTGGTAATAATAGACCTGAAAACAAATCAATAACAACACGTTTTGCATACATAATTCCACTATTATTAAATAAGAAGAATGTGAGCATTCCCGTCATTAAATTAATTTGTGTATTAATAATAAAACTAAATATTAAAGATAAGAAGAAATATAACCACGTTTGAAAGTTCGTTGTAATTTGCAATGAAAATAATAAGGTAACGATGACCATACCCGGAATGGAAAAGAAGGCAAAGCGAAATATTCCTTCACCAAGACCTTGCATCACTTTCATCCCTAAATAGTTATATGGACGTATCAGTTCTACCGCTACACGTCCTTCTTGAATCTCCATCGCAATTTCCCTGTCTATATTATTAAAATAAAAAGCACGTGCCATCCACGCAATTGCGATATACGTAGTCATTTGCGAAATAGATAAACTTTCAATATTCTCTTTTCCGCTATAAATTGCTTGCCATAAAAAATAATACGCACCGATATTAATCGTATAAATTAAAATCCCGCTATAATAATTTGTGCGATACGCAAGCATCATTAAAAAGCGAATTCGAATCATTTCAATGTACTTACCCATGTTTAATACCTTCTTCATAAATGTTACGAATAATTTCCTCTGTAGACACTTCGTTAATTTTTAAATCTTTAATTTGAAAGGCTTGTACCACTTTAGAAATAAGCATTGAAATAATAACTTCTTCATTCGGTATTTTGGCAATCCACGCGTTTTCCTCTTTCGCTTTCGACCAAACGACATGACTATCTGGCATAACCATTGATAAAGCCTGATAGGAAACTGGTGCGACAAACTGAAAATGTATTTCCTTCTCTGCTCCCCACTGCGTACGAAGATTATGTAAAGAACCGTCATACATAATATTTCCTTCATCCAGCATGATAACGCGCTCACATAATGCTTCAATATCAGTAATATCATGGGTTGTTAATAAAATTGTTGTTTTATAACGTTCATTCATTTCTTTTAAAAATTCACGTATTTTCAATTTCACAAGTACATCTAGCCCAATTGTTGGTTCATCTAAAAATAATAACGGTGGATTATGAATTAATGCCGCCGCTAATTCACAACGCATTCTTTGACCTAAAGATAACTTTCGAACTGGCTTGTCTAACAAAGGACCAATATCTAACGTTTCGATTACGTGCTCCATATGTTCCTTATACTGAGCGTCTGATACACCGTACACTTTTTTTAATAAACGAAACGATTCTTGCACGGCAATATCCCACCAAAGCTGCGAGCGTTGACCGAAAACAACACCAATTGTTCTTACAAATTCTTCCCTCTGCTTATGTGGGTTCATCCCATTTACTAAAATGTCTCCTGATGTCGGAGTCAAAATTCCCGTAAGCATTTTAATTGTCGTTGATTTACCGGCACCGTTCTCACCGATATATCCAACCATTTCACCTTGTTTCACAGTAAAAGATACATCATTTACTGCTGGTACTATTTTATAATTACGATTTAATAAATCGCGAAATGCACCCTTTAAACCTGGACGACTTGAATAGGCTGTAAATTCTTTACGTAACCCTTGTACCTCAATTACCGATTTCATAACCGGACCCCCTTCCTAAATGTCACAACGAATAGTTTACCCAACTGCCTTCTCTATCACAAACAATACGTCTTTTCGAAAAACATGTTAGAATAATACATAGATTTTTGTAAGGAGATGAATGGTAGTGAAATTCACAAAATCAGAAGCATTACATAAAGAAGCTTTAGAACATATCGTTGGCGGTGTTAATAGTCCTTCTCGTTCTTTTAAAGCAGTTGGTGGTGGCGCTCCTGTTGCTATGGAACGTGGAAAAGGTGCTTATTTCTGGGATGTAGACGGAAATAAATATATCGATTATTTAGCAGCATACGGTCCTATTATTACTGGACATGCTCACCCGCACATTACAAAAGCAATTACAACAGCTGCTGAAAATGGTGTACTTTACGGAACTCCAACAGCGCTAGAAGTAAAATTTGCAAAAATGTTAAAAGAAGCAATGCCTGCATTAGATAAAGTTCGCTTCGTAAACTCTGGTACTGAAGCTGTAATGACAACAATTCGTGTCGCTCGCGCTTACACAGGCCGCACAAAAATTATGAAATTCGCTGGTTGTTACCACGGTCATTCTGATTTAGTACTTGTAGCAGCTGGATCTGGCCCTTCTACACTAGGAACTCCTGACTCAGCAGGTGTACCACAAAGTATCGCTCAAGAAGTTATTACCGTTCCATTTAATAATGTAGAAACTTTAAAAGAAGCATTAGATAAATGGGGACATGAAGTAGCAGCTATTCTTGTAGAACCAATCGTTGGAAACTTCGGTATTGTAGAGCCAAAACCTGGCTTCCTTGAGAAAGTGAATGAACTTGTTCACGAAGCTGGTGCACTAGTAATTTATGATGAAGTTATTACTGCTTTCCGCTTCATGTACGGTGGTGCTCAAGACTTACTTGGCGTAACACCAGACTTAACAGCGCTTGGTAAAGTTATTGGCGGCGGACTTCCAATCGGTGCTTACGGTGGTAAGAAAGAAATTATGGAACAAGTTGCCCCTCTTGGACCTGCATATCAAGCTGGTACAATGGCAGGAAATCCTGCTTCTATGGCATCTGGTATTGCTTGTCTAGAAGTTCTTCAACAAGAAGGGCTTTATGAAAAATTAGATGAACTTGGTGCAATGCTTGAAAAAGGAATTTTAGAGCAGGCTGAAAAACATAATATCGATATTACATTAAACCGCCTAAAAGGCGCTTTAACTGTATACTTCACAACAAATACAATTGAAGATTACGATGCAGCACAAGATACAGACGGAGAAATGTTCGGTAAATTCTTCAAGCTTATGCTGCAAGAAGGAATTAACTTAGCACCTTCTAAATACGAGGCATGGTTCTTAACGACAGAACATACAAAAGAAGATATTGAATATACAATTGAAGCTGTAGGTAGAGCATTTGCTGCTTTAGCAAACAATAAATAATCCCGCCATTAAAAGGAAAAAAGAAAGCACACCTTTCTTTTTTCCTTTTTTCTATTTCATAAATCCCTCATTAATAGTATAATTATTCATAATTATCTGTTTAATTTTATTTTATATCCTTACTATCTTTGTATACAAGGCTGCTCACGCCTCAAATAGTAAGATTATTCAAACTTTCATAAGAGGGGGGATTGACGGATGCTCAATAAAACAAACACATGGACACCGTCTTTATTTCGAGATTACAAAAATGCGGAACACGATGCGTGTGGAATCGTTTCCGTTATGGAGAAACGAAAAATTCCTACAAAAGAAAATATTGACCTTTGCATACAATCGCTCGTCAAAATGAATCATAGAGCTGGTTTCATTAATGGCGAAGGCGATGGAATCGGTATTCACATTGATGTACCAAAATCACTTTGGAATGAAAAATTAAAAAGTAGCGGATATAATCCAACGATCGTGGATCATCCCCACTTTATCGTTGGACATTTTTTTCTAAACAAAAACGAAAATATAGTTAATTTAAAAAATCATATTCGTACACAACTAAACAACGAAAACTTTGCAATTCTTTTCGAAAGTGATGATGTAATAAACTCCGATGCACTCGGTCCACTTGGTAAACAAGAAGAACCTTTATTTTGGCAAGTTGCTCTTATCGCAGAAAATGAAGTTGCAAATATTGAGCAAACATTATTTACAGTAACGATAAAAATAGAAGAAAATGAAGCGATTCATGTTGCTTCCTTAAGTCGTGATCACGTTGTATATAAAGTTCTCGGTGCTGGGGATACACTTGTTGCCTATTACAATGATTTACAACACCCACTTATTGCCTCAACTATGACACTAGGACATAATCGCTATTCTACTAATACATTATCTAACTTCTTTCGTGTACAACCATTTAGTATCCTCGGACATAATGGTGAAATTAACACAATTGCAAAATTACGCGATCAAGCTGAAATGATTCACGTTCCACTTACTGCTGGGGGCAGTGACTCCCAAGATTTAAACCGCACCTTAGAAACTCTACTTGTTCAATACAACTACAGTTTATTTGAAGCAATGGATATACTATTCCCGCCAATTATTAATGAAATTAAACTTTATGAACCACATTTACAAGATTTATATACGTATATACGTGAAGCATGGGGCCATTTTGCACAAGGTCCAGCTGGCATTATTTCACGTTATAAAGATGAAGCTGTTTTCAGCGTGGATTCCCTCGGGCTACGACCAGTATGGAAAGTAGAGACAGAAAGCTCTTATATTTTCTCTTCTGAACCTGGAGTTGTATCCCCAACTGAATATGTAGCAGAACCAAAACCACTCGCTCCAGGGGAAAAAGTCGGACTAAAGTGGAATGAACAAGATGAGCTTGTTCTTTATGAATATGACAAATACCAAGCTCGAGTATATGACCGTTTTAAAAAACGAGTGGATACTAAAGATTATCATTTAAACTTATCTACCCCTGAAACGAAAGAAATCCAAGGATTATGTGATTCTATGCAAGTTGACACAAAACAATACGTTGCTTTCGGATGGGATCGTGAACATATTCAGCTTCTTGAACAGATGGCAACAAAAGGTGTTGAACCAATTCGCTCACTTGGGCATGACTCACCACTCGCTGCACTTGATACTGATAGACGAAATATCGCTGACTTCATTAAGGAAAGTGTAGCTGTTGTTACAAATCCAGCAATCGATCGCGATCGAGAAGTTGAACACTTCTCCACACGAACGATACTTGGCAAACGTCCAAGTTTATTGGCTGATGCTAAACAGCCATTTGTAGTTGAGATGCTTTCCCCAATCATTTTAGAAGGAAGTGTAGCACAATCTATTGTAGAAGAATTACACACAATTACGTACGAGCAACTTATACAACTATTCAATACTCATAGCTCTATCGCTACAATCTCTGCTACATTCAGTCAGGCAGAAACTTTACAATGTGCCTTAAGTCGAATTAGTTCTGAAGCGATAACAGCCGTGAACGATGGAGCTTCCCTATTATTAATAGACGATGCTGACGCTCACCTAAATGGACGATTATGGATTGATCCGCATTTAGTTACCGCGAAAGTACATCAAGTATTAAGCGAAAATAAGTTACGCCGAAACTGCTCTCTCGTTATACGTTCTGGTGCCCTTCGCTCCTTACACGATATCGTCACACTGTATGGATTAGGAGCAGATAGTATCAATCCATATTTACTATTTGCAACCGTAAATGATGGGACAAAAACACCAATTACGAATTTATATCATGCACTTAATAAAGGACTGGAAAAAGTCATTTCAACAATTGGAATTCATGAATTGCGTGGTTACGGTCGCCTCTATTCTTCTATCGGGTTACATGAAGAAATCGCAAATATATTGCAAATTACAAATTTCTTAGGTTCAAATGATTTAGCTTTTTCTCTTGAATCACTTGCTGAAGATGCACAAATGCGAGCGAACGATTATAACAATCCTAAAGTTAGAATGCGAAAATCTTTTCATATATTCCCGCGAATTTGGAAAGCAATCGGCGATGTTGCAAAGGGAAACTCTTATGATGATTACCGTGAAAAATTAAGTGAATTAGAAGAAAATAACCCAATCGCAATTAGACATCTTGTTCAAACGAAAGAAACAAAACATGTCGTTCCGGCTGAAGAAGTGTCCATCAGTATTCAAAATCATGATTTACCATTTATTATTAGTTCCATGTCATTCGGTTCTCAAAATGAAATTGCCTTTCGTGCATATGCAGAAGCAGCCGATCAACTAAATATGATTAGTTTGAACGGTGAAGGCGGCGAAATTAAAGATATGATTGGAAAATATCCACATACACGTGGACAACAAATCGCGTCCGGACGATTTGGCGTAAACGCCGAACTACTCAATTCATCAAACTTAATTGAAATAAAAATTGGGCAAGGTGCCAAGCCTGGTGAAGGTGGACATTTGCCAGGTTCAAAAGTAACAGCCAAAATCGCTGAAGCGCGTAATGCTACAATTGGCTCTGATTTAATTTCACCTTCTAACAACCATGATATTTATTCGATTGAAGATTTGGCTCAAATGATTACAGAAATTAAAACGGCTAATCAGCTTGCAAAAGTAGCTGTAAAAGTTCCTGTCGTCCCTAACATTGGAACAATTGCTGTCGGTATCGCTAAAGCTGGTGCTGATTTTATTAACATTAGCGGATTTGATGGTGGTACAGGTGCCGCACGTATTCACGCATTGCAACATGTAGGGCTTCCTGTAGAAATTGGTGTGAAAGCCGCTCACAATGCTTTATTAGAAGCAAATATGAGACATAAAGTAGAAATTTGGGCTGATGGTGGTATTCGAAGTGTGAATGATGCCTTGAAAATTATGCTCCTTGGAGCAAACCGCATTGGATTTGGTACATTATCCATGATTGCAATTGGCTGTACAACTTGCCGCGGATGTCATCTAGATACTTGCCACGTTGGAATCGCAACACAGATTGAATCTGAAGCTCAAGCGAAAGAACACGGATTACGCCGCTTCGTCCCGCGTGAATTAGAAAGCGCCGTGGCTGGATTATTACATTTATTCACTACTTTTGGCGAAGAACTAAAACGATTAACAGGAAATCTCGGCTATACAAATTTACAAGAAATTGTCGGGCGTTCCGATTTATTAGAACAAGTTCGAGGCAAAAATTTATTAAACTTATGTAATTTACTACAAACGATAGAACATCCATCTGGTACAAAAACAGAACACGTACTAGAAAAACAATTTGAAACAATTCATTCTCCTCATTCAAAAGAATTAGTAGGCGTTGGCGTAGAGCAACGCGTTATGGGTGGTCTAGAATCTTGTTATCGCGTTCGTAGTAAATTATATGAAGACACGAAGCTTCAACCACTTACATTAAAGTATACGAATGGCTCGATTCCTGGAAATGGATTAGGTGCTTACAATAGTGAGAACTTATTTATACACGTAAACGGCGGCGCACAAGATGGTATTGGTAAAACCTCCTTTGGTGGTGGTATTTATATAACAAAAGCAAAAGGAAAAGACGGTCTATATTATAACGGTTCTGTCGGAAAAGGTTTTGGATACGGTGCACAAAAAGGGGCGCTATACGTTCAAGGTAACGCTGATGCTCGCGCTGGCATTCGCCTCTCTGGAGCAGACATGATAATTGGCGGACGCATGATAAAGCCACTCCGCGAAAAAGAACAAGGGAATATAGGAGCATACTCTAATATTAAAGGTTTCGCTTTTGAATATATGACAAATGGGCGTGCGCTTGTTTTAGGAGATCCTGGTCCATGGATTTGTGCTGGTATGACTGGCGGTGTTGTTTATTTACGCCATGATTCAAGCTTAGGTTTAACAGAACAGGCCTTAAAAAGAAGAATCGCAAAAGGAGCAAATGTTACATTACAACCACTTAGTAAAAATGGTGTGCAAGATGTGACCGAGTTATTACTAGATTATATCCGTGTATTAAATGAACATGAGCAATACGAGGAAGTTGCTTTATTGACACCGTTATTGGATGATATGCAGCAACAGTTTTTTGAAATCATCCCGAAAAAAGAGCAGGCTGATCCATCTATCTCAACAGAGTGATATGCCTAATTTTCATCTTCAAGAAAAAAATTGACGAAGTACACTTCTCATAGTAATCTATAGTAACAATTTGAAACCTGCTGAAATTCAGCAGGTTTTTTTACTAAAAATTGATGTTTAAAAAGAATTAGGAAAAAGTATAAAATGAATCTTAATTTCTTATTAACGTCACTAAAATATCACTTGCTAACATATTGTAATGAATGTATAGTATCATGTTGTACATTCATTATGACAAGAGAAAGGATCTTATTAAGGGTATGAAACTTGGTGCTCGCATTTTAAAAACGGGTATTGCCATCACATTAGCTTTATTTGCTTGTATTTTACTTAACTTACCGAGTCCAGTATTTGCGGGAATCTCAGCTATCTTCGCTGTTCAACCGTCTGTATACCGTTCGTATTTAACTGCACTTGAACAAATTCAAGCAAACGTCATTGGTGCGGTATTCGCTATCGCATTCGCTACTGCTTTTGGACATAATCCTTTTATTATTGGATTAACATGTATATTAGTAATTGCTCTTACATTGCAATTACGATTAGAAAACACAATATCAATTGCTTTAGTAACAGTTATCGCTATTATGGAGTATCAAGGTGAAGATTTCTTTAGTTTTGCCTTACTTCGATTTGCGACGATTATGGTTGGAATTATTGCGGCTTCACTTGTAAATTTAGTGTTTATGCCGCCAAAATACGAAACAAAGTTATATCATCGCATCGTTGATAATACCGAAGAAATTGTAAAATGGATTCGAATGAATAGCAGGCAAGCTTCTGATTTTACAACATTAAAAACTGATATTGATCGTATGAAAGAAAAAATGATCAAACTAAACCATTACTATTTGCTGTATAAAGAAGAAAGAAGCTATACGAAAAAAGTAAAGTTCGCAAAAATTCGTAAGCTTGTTTTATTCAGACAAATGTTAGCGACGACAAGTCGTGCTTTAAGTACGTTAAAATCATTACATCGTACTGAAAACGAACTGCGCTATATGCCAGAAGAATTCCAGGAATCTATTCAGAACGAACTTGATTCATTAACACATTATCATGAACAAGTTTTATTAAAATTTATTGGTAAAGCAAAAAAACAACAATCTGTTGAAATGCTTGATGAAGTTGAAACAGGTAAACAGGAATTAATTGATATCTTTATGGAATATCAAAACAAGGATGATGAAGAGGCATATAAAACATGGCTACATCTCTTCCCTCTTATTTCTGCTATTATTAACTATAGTGAAGAAGTAGAGCATTTAGATTTACTTGTGGATAGCTTCTACACATACCATAAACCAGAAGCAGAACTCAAAATCGATGATAAAAAAGAAGACGAATAAAAAACAGCTCCTTTTACGCTAAAGGAGCTGTTTCTGTTATATGTTGAAGTTGATATAAATTGTGGTAATATCCTCTTTTTTTCATTAATTCTTCATGAGATCCTGTTTCTTTAATTTCACCATCTTCAATGTAAATAATCGTATCCACATGCGTAATCGTCGCCAATCGATGTGCAATTATGATCGTCGTTCGATCAGCAGCTAACGTTTGAAGCGCCTCTTGAATATATCGTTCATTTTCTAGATCCAAAGCGGAAGTCGCTTCATCTAATATAAGTAACGATGGATTCTTTAAAAACACGCGTGCAATCGCTACACGTTGCCTTTGCCCACCAGATAACTTCACACCGCGTTCCCCGACGACAGTATCATAACCATCAGGTAACTCAATAATAAAATCATGAATTTGCGCAGCTTTGGCAGCTGCAATTACTTCTTCCTCTGTAGCTTTCGGATTCCCATATAAAATATTTGCCCCGATTGTATCGCTAAATAACAAATTATCTTGCAGTACAATTCCAATATGACTACGTAAATTTCTCATATCATACTTTCTAACATCTATCCCATCTACATAAACTGTGCCTGAAGAGACATCATAGAAACGCGGGATTAAACTAGCAAGAGATGACTTCCCTCCCCCACTCGCTCCTACAAGTGCTACCTTCTCTCCTGGCAATATAGTTAACGAAAGGTTATGTAATACCTCTTTTTCATCCGAGTTGTAACGAAAAGATATATTATCAAATATCACTTCACCATTTAATTTTTTCGTTTGTACCGCACCTTGTACATTCACAATATCGTATTTTTCGTCTAACAGTTCAAACACCCGATCCATCGATGCGAAAGACTGTGTTAATGTCGTAGAGGAATTGACAAGGCGGCGAAGTGGACTATACAAACTATCCATATATCCAACAAAGGCAACCATAGTTCCTAAGGTTAACTGCCCCTGAATCACTTCATACGCCGCAAAACCGATCACGAGTAACGGCCCTAAATCTGTTAACGTATTTACTGCCGAAAATGTTCTCGCCGTCCAACTCGTATGTGTTAACGCTTTCGTCAAAAATTCATTATTTCTTTTTTCAAATTGCTTCCCTTCATACTCTTCTAATGCAAAGCTACGTGTCACTTGCATCCCTTGAATACGTTCATGTAAATACCCTTGCATCGTTGCTAACGCTTGTGAACGCTCTTTCGTCAATTTTCGAAGACGCCCGAAAAAATATTTCACTGCCACTACATAAATAGGTAAAATTAATAGCGCAACAAATGTCAATTTTATATTCATAGAAAACATAACAATGATAGCGATAGCAATTGTTGCCGTGTCTAACCAAACATTCATCAAACCAGTAATTACAAAATCCTTCGTTTGTTCTACATCATGAATGACACGCGAAATAATCTCCCCTGTTTTTGTATTCGAATAATAACGTAAACTCAACTTTTGTAAATGACCAAAAATATGTTTTCGCAAATCATATAGTATTGTATTTGCGATACGCTGCGCAAAATATTGACGATAATATTCAATCGGTGGTCTTAACACTGCAAAAATAAAAAAGGCAATCCCAATCGCTGTTACTAGTTGGGACGTCTTATCTTGAAGTGACCCTCCGCCCTGAATGACATCATCAATAATATACTTTAATAACCACGGCATAATGAGCGGGATGCCGAATTTAACTAGACCAATCATAATCGTAATAGCAATAAGCCATCGATATGGTTTAACAAATTGCAAATATCTTTTTATACCTTGCACATAATCCCCCCTCTAATAGGACAAACCTGCGGGGAAATCCCCTGCAGGTTTGTTTTAATTTCTGTACATTAAATATCTCTCATACCACATATCTACAAAGTCTGGTGCGAATGGCCCTTTTCTTTGATGAATCCATTGTGTTAGTTGTGCTACATTTCGTTTTAAAATCGTATCAATTACAGGTGGATATTGCATAATTTGACTATGTTTTTCATATTCATCTTCATCTAAAAGTGTATATGTCATATCTGGATACACTTTAATATCTAAATCATAATCAATATACTTTAACGCTTCAGAATCATATGCAAAAGGTGAGCTTAAATTACAATAATAATATACGCCCTCTTCCCTTAACATTCCAATCACATTAAACCAGTAGTTTGCATGAAAATAACAAATTGCTGGTTCACGAGTAATCCATGTTCGGCCATCTGATTCTGTCACTACTGTACGATCATTTGCTCCGATCACAAGACTTTGTGTCCCTTTTAAAATCGTTGTCTCTTCCCACATTCTATGAATGGAGCCATTATGTTTATAACTATGTATTTGTACTTTTTCTCCTTCTTTGGGAAATCCCATATATGCTCCCTTCCTTCAACTGCAAATGCCCTTTGAACTGCATTCACTTTTTTTCTATTATAACTTTTTTGTCGAAATTTTAAAACTAAAGCGATAAGACTCTATATTTTACACTGAATACGATATCCTTAATCCTATTAAGAAACAAAGATCTTCGCTTAACATTTTATAAAGGAAGAAATGAGAATAAAAAAAGTCCTTCCTCATTTCCATGTACAGAAGGACCTTTCACCTAAAGGCAACAATATATCTTATCCTAAATTTGAAATCATTTTTTCAGTTTCAAAAGATTGAATCACACTATTTGTTTGCTCTTCAAATTTCTCATGTAATAGCTTGAGCGCTAATTCTGTTCTATATATTTCTTGGCGGATAAAATGTAATTCCTTTTTATCGCACGTATCCTTTTCGCTCATTTCAATTTGCTGATACTTCTCTAGGTGAGCTTGTAACTTCAACAACTCATCCATCGTTTCCAATTGCTCTCCTACCAACTTATCAAAATCGTTCATTACTTACCCCCTTTTGGACTTATTTATCATTTATTATTCCTCATTACATATTTCTAATCTTTAACTTCCTTCTCCTTTGACTACATTTGTTGACTTATTAGAAGTTATGTCGTTCGTTTTATTTTCATTCCCATGACCAAAGCACAAAGAAAACACTTCTCTCGAATTAGAGAAGTGTTTTTCTTTCATTACTGATTTGAACTAGAAGATTGTGATTGTTTTGCAGCTGATTGTGCATTTTGTTTTTTCACAGCATGCACGTCTGTTTCAGTTGCAAATTCAGTACCATAACTAGCGTTTGCACTTTGTGCACCAGAAGCTTGTGCTTTCTTCGCTTCTGATTGTGCGTTTGCTTGTTTTACTGCTTGCACATCTGTTTCAGTTGAAAACTCTGTACCATAACTAGCATTTGTACTTTGAATGCTAGCACCAGAAGTTGCCTTGTTATAACCTTGTTGTTTTTTACTCATCTTTCTCACCTCCACAATCAATAATGTAACCAATTCAACTAGAAGCTATCCGTAATTTTCTTTTGAAAAAATTCCGCATATATCTCTTGTTACTCATTCAAACTATAGAAAATGGAGGTGGGAATATGTATGTAGGACGCGATATGACTGAACTAACGATGGTTTCAAAAAGTGAGTGGAAAGAAGATGAATTGGCTTATTTTCATCATTCATTACAACAGATTTTGCCGTATTTAAATGCAGAAGGTCAAAGTATCTACAAAGAAATTGTAATAGAAATTGAATCAAGAGGCGGCTTACAAGAAGGTGATGCTAGTTGGACTCATGGGACAAAAATTTCTTACGATTAAAAAAGTGTTCCCAACCTGGGAACACTTTTTTTGTTTATCCCGCTTTAATGGGCAGTAAGACCCCCACCTCAAAATGCAGCGAAAGCAAAGAAGTGAGGTGGGGGTCGGGCTGCCCATAAAAGTCCGATTGGTGAGGGCTGATAATCAGTGGGGGATGAAGAAAACCCCCACTGATTAAAGTTTCACTTTATTGCATTGTAATTTTCTCAACACAATTCTCATAAATCGTACGATGTGATTTAGAGAAAGGTAACTGCTCAAATGCTTCTTTCGATACAAATTTCAATGTATCTGTTTCAACGATATCACCAGTTACTTTTCCGTAAAATACGAATATATCCCATGTGCGATGTGTAAATGTATGTTGTACATTCATTGCGTATTCATCAATAGAAATCGAGAGCTCAAATTTTTCTTTCATATAATCTGTAAGCTGTTCTTTCTGACTTCGAATCCCTTCGCCAAGTTCAATATTCGGAAACTCCCACATGTTAGCTAATAAACCGGTACTTGGACGTTTATTAATGACGTAACGACCATCTTCAGTTTGAAGTACTCCTGCAACGATCGGTACCATCGTAGGGGCTTTCGCTTTACTTTTTACTGGTAATTCCTTTTGAACACCTTCAGCATATCCCCTGCAATGCTCACGTACAGGACAAAGTAAGCATGCTGGATTTTTAGGAATACAAATCAATGCTCCTAATTCCATCAAACCTTGATTAAAATAAGATGGATTTTCAGCCGAAATAATTTCACGCACAATCTCTTCAAACACTTTTCTCGTTTTTGGTTTTGCAATGTCATCCCATACTGATAAAATGCGAGATAATACACGCATAACATTTCCGTCAACTGCCGGCTCTGGTATACCATATGCGATACTTAAAATAGCACCTTTTGTATAGGGACCGACTCCCTTTAATTTCTCAATCTTCTTTACATCACTTGGTACAATCCCGCCATATACTTCTTTTACTTCTTTTACGGCTGCATGTAAATTTCGCGCTCTAGAATAATAGCCTAAACCTTCCCATGCTTTTAACACTTCTTCATCATCAGCATTTGCCAAAGCTTCTAGAGTAGGAAACTTCCCCATGAAATTTGCGTAATATGGTTTTACAGCTTCTACCCTAGTTTGCTGCAACATAATTTCCGAAACCCAAACACGGTATGGATCTTTATTTTTACGCCACGGTAAGTCGCGTTGCTCTTTTTCAAACCAACCAATTAAATCATTTTGAAACTGCTCTATGTTAAAATTATTTAATATTTCAAGTGTCAAACTTGGTCCCCCTCATTTTTTTGCATATAAGTACTATTATAAAGATTTTAGGAAAAAATTTAAGTAAGATGACATAGGAAATAGAAGGCAAAGGACTTGAGGTATCGAATAAAAAGAGTTACATTAATAAAAAACGGAGGTGGATTTCTATGGACACAGCCACTCACCTTGTTATGGGCGTTACTCTAGGCAGTTTGGCCACGTTAGATCCAGCCATAGCACAAAGTGATATTGGGCCACAAGCAGTTATGCTTGCTACAATTGCCGGCTCCAATATTCCTGACATCGATACAGTTTTAAAATTGCGTAATAACGCTAAATATATAAGAAATCATCGTGGGATTACTCATTCCATTCCTGCAGTGATTCTTTGGTCTTTCCTTATAAGTGGCATCTCTTTCGCCTTCTTTTCAGACGCTCCATATTTGCATCTACTACTTTGGTCCTTTATTGCCGTCTTTCTTCATGTCTTTGTAGATATTTTTAATGCCTACGGTACACAAGCATTACGGCCCTTCACAAAAAAATGGGTAGCGCTCGGCATCATTAATACATTTGATACCGTCATTTTCTTTATCCATATACTCGCAATTGCTTGTATGCTCGTAGGTTCCCATAAAGGATATACTGCCTTAGCAGCGTATATATTAATGATTGTTTACTACATCGGACGGATTATGATGCATAGAAATATAAGAAGTGTTGTACAAAAACGTTTCAAAAATGTTGAGAAGATAATCATTTCTCCTTCTTATCGATTTTATCATTATCATTTAGCAGTCGTTACAACCGATTATTACTACGTTGCTAGATGGCATCGTGGTAACATTATGATCTATGATAAGTTCGATCGGGTACCGTTCCCAGATAATGCTATTATGCGCGCAGCTAAACAAGATGAAAACATCTCAGCATTTTTATCTTTCTCCCCTGTATATCGCTGGGACATTTTCGATTATGATCATTATTATGAAGTTCGATTCATTGATTTGCGATATCGTAGTAAAGACTATTATCCATTCGTTGCGATCGTTCAACTCGATCATAATTTAAATATTATTAGTTCCTATACAGGATGGATTTTTAGTGAAGAAAAACTTCGAAAAAAACTGGAGTTACTTCCACATTAAAAAAAGCGACTTCAGTCGCTTTTTTTAATGTTTCAAATGATCTTCTTGATTGATTAGATGGCTATATTTCGGATTATTTGTACGCATTTCATGAAGGCGTCCTCCATGATTATTAATCCATGATCGCACAACTTGTTCAGTCATTTCTTCTCCTTGATAACGACCTGATTTCGCATAAGTCGTTTGAAAATCTTCCCACAGTAATTCAACCCAAGCACGCGCTTGTGCATAAGAAAGCTTGTCATTTTTGTCTAATAGTTCTTTCGTTAATGCTTCATAAATATCATTCATGTTCTAATCTCCTTTACCTAATTATCCCTTCATTTCTAAAGGATAGTTTCTTCTATTTTGCACATTCTATAATTGATACTTCTTCAAGAGGTATCAACTGATGATGAGGAGGGCGTTCGCAATGGGTAAACAAGCCGAATTTTGGTCTGAGTCAAAAAACAACAGCAAAATCGACGGTCAACCGAAAGCGAAATCACGCTTCGCTTCGAAGCGACCTAACGGCACAATTAACACGCACCCACAAGAACGTATGCGTGCTGCAAATCAGCAGGAAGAGTAGTAACAAAGTAACTTAACTTCCTACACGAGGTGATAAAGATGAGCTACCGTGATCGCTTAGATAGTCGTTCTGAATTATTTAACCATACGTGGACTCGTCCGAAACATGCAAAAGCGCAAGTTAACGGACAGACGCAACAAACCCAGTCTCTCATTATCTTGGCGAATGAATGTAAAAAACGCCAATTTTAGAATCTCCTATCTCCTGTAACGCCTACCAAAGATGAAAACCAGAGAGATATTCGCTCTCTGGTTTTTATTTTTCTTGTAATAAAGAAATCGGTATTCCTATCTCTTCATTATCATTTTGCTTATGTCCCCAAGCAAATACCCCATTGAAATACGTAATTTCAAATAATATACCAGGTTCTTCTACTAATTCATACGTTTCACCAATATGGAATTTGTTTATGTCAGTCATATAAGCGCGAGCCATTGCTATCTTTCGCATTAATACATCGAACTCATTTACAATTCCAAGTTGCTCAGCTTTTATTGCTTGCTCTTTCAAAACCCCAATTTCTTCCCTTAGCTCATATGGTGTCATTTCACTGTAGCGTTTTGGCATATTCATTTTATTCCCTCATCCCTCTTCACGTTTCATTTGCAAAAATATCTCTATCTCATCAATAGAGAATCCTTTACGATATAACGCTTGTTTCATCTTATTTTCAAACGTCCATCCATCATACTTCTTATATTTCTCATAGTATTTGTTCCCATGATAGTGTAACGCTTCTTGTTGCTTTTCGTCATCTTTTTCGTCTTTCAATTCTTCTAAACAAATTTGAATCACATCTCTAGAATATCCTTTACGAACAAGCATTTCGTCTAATTTTAGCTTCATTTGTAAAAACGAATGCTTTTGATAAGACTTTTTCTTCTTTTCTATAAGAATTAAAGCATTCTCAATTTGCTTTTCCTTCGGATATTCTTGTAAACTATGCGTAATAATTAGATCCTGAACACCTTTATTTAACAACTCTCTTTTAATAACCGTTGGACCTTTTCGATTCACATTACTTTGCGTTCTCGTATATAAAATAGCATACTCTTTATCATTAATATATCGGTCATGTAATAATTTCGAAACGACTTCAGAGATGATGGCTTGTCCCACTTCTTTTTTTCGTAAAAAATCTTCTATTTCTAGTTTCGTTCTCATTTGATAGGATAAATAGGAGATTGCTTGTAAATATGCTTTCTGTACCTCTTCATTGTACAAAATATTTCCTAACGCTATTTCATCAATTTCTAAGCCCTTTTGTAATCCGTGTTTTATTAAGATTACTTCATTCACACTAAATCCGTATTCTTCACCTTGACCTTTATCGATATAAATATTAAACCGTTCTTTCGATCGTTTTTGTACTTCTATTTTTGTAATGACAGCCATACTCTCACCTCTCTATTATTTTAACATAGTCGAGGAACGTTTTTGCTTTTCAAGAATATATATAATGAGGAGGAAATAATTGTGAAAATCGCAATTTCTGGTGGTACCGGCTTTATAGGTAAATACCTTTCTACCTTTTTTATTCAAAAAGGATATACTGTTTATATTCTCTCACGAAAAAAAACTGCTGAAACTTCCGATCCTAACCTTCAGTATGTACAATGGACACCAGATTTACAAACCTTCCCCCTCTCTTCTATTGATATAGTTATTAATCTAGCTGGAGAGTCTATTAATAGTAGATGGACAAAGAAACAAAAGAAAGTCATTTTAAACAGTAGAATTCAAACAACAAAAGGACTCATTAAACAATTGCAGGCACTCCCTACAAAACCACACACATTTATTAACGCAAGTGCAATTGGATACTATGGAACATCTGAAACCGAGTCTTTTACAGAACAGCATGTGACTCCTGGAAATGACTTTTTAGCAAATACAGTATATTCATGGGAACAAGAAGCATCTAAAGCACGTGCTCTCGGAATACGGACAATCTACGCAAGATTCGGAGTCGTATTAGGTCTAGACGGAGGAGCCCTTCCAAAAATGCTACTTCCCTATCAATTCTATATCGGAGGTACAGTTGGATCTGGAAATCAATGGTTATCATGGATTCATATAGACGATGTTGCTTCCATGATTGATTTCATCATACACAAAGAAGAAATTGATGGACCTCTTAACATTACAGCTCCTGATCCTATAAGAATGAAGGAATTTGGAGAAATCATTGCAACTATAATAAAAAAACCTCATTGGTTACCTGTCCCTTCATTTATGCTTCATGCTTTATTAGGCGAGATGAGCATACTTGTACTAGAAGGGCAACATGTATTACCTAGTAAAGCAATTGAGTATGGGTATCAATACACATTTCCGTCAATAGACCATGCATTACAAAATATACTTTCGCATACAATGTAGTACTTCTAAAACACAGTTTTACAGAGGGCCCTTTCAAAACTTTTATTTTCTAGCATCCGGAGCATTATTACACAAATAATCTTTCAGTTACTTTCCCTTACATTCCATTAACATTATAAAGTAACAGAAATGAGGTACCTATGAAAATATTGCTCAAACAAGCCATTGTCTATCCTATTACATCCCAAAAATTTCAAGGGGATGTACTCGTTATAGGAGAAAAAATTGCTGAGGTCAAGCCTTCCATTCAACCTACTCAAGATATGACAGTTATAGACGCACGTGCTCTTCATCTCTTACCTGGATTTATTGATGTCCATACCCATCTTGGTCTCTATGATGAAGGTACTGGTTGGGCTGGCAATGATGCAAATGAAACGTCTGAAGTTTCAACACCCCATATCCGTTCTTTAGACGGAATCCACCCTTTGGATATTGCATTTAAAGATGCGGTACAAAATGGAATTACAACTGTTCACGTTATGCCAGGAAGTCAAAACATTATCGGTGGTACGACTTGTGTAATAAAAACAGCCGGAACTTGTATTGATCATATGATCATTCAAGAACCTGCTGGCTTAAAGATTGCCTTTGGCGAAAATCCTAAAAAAGTCCATAGTAATGGAACAAAAGAGTCCATTACGCGTATGGGAATTATGGGATTACTTCGGGAATCATTTTATGAAGCACAGCACTACGGGCATGAAGCAGATTTTCGAATGCTTCCTATTTTAAAAGCATTACGCCGTGAAATACCCGTACGTATCCACGCTCACCGAGCAGATGATATTAGTTCCGCTCTACGCTTTGCAACAGAGTTCAATCTTGATTTACGTATTGAACATTGTACAGAAGGACACTTTATTGTTGAAGAACTTTCAAAACACAATTTGAAGGTTTCAGTTGGCCCCACGCTTACACGCCGTTCTAAAATCGAACTAAAAAATAAAACATGGGATACTTACCATATATTATCAAAAAATGGAGTGGAAGTTTCCATCACAACAGATCACCCCTATACACCCATTCAATATTTAAATGTTTGTGCTGCTGTCGCAGTAAGGGAAGGATTAGACGAAAAAACTGCACTAGAAGGAATCACTATATTTCCAGCGCGAAATTTACGTTTAGAGGATAGAATTGGAAGCATTGAGGCTGGAAAAGACGCTGATCTTGTGCTCTGGACCCATCATCCTTTCCATTATTTAGCCAAGCCTGTACTAACTATGATTGATGGAAAAATAATTTACAAAAAAAATAAAAAAAACTAGTTTATTTTTTTGACTAGATAAAGTATTATACGATTATAAACTGAATGAAACCATAATCAATTTGTGTCGTGATTATCATTTTCAAATTGATGAATGGGGAAGGCAAATGGTGCGCCACCAGCGTTAGAAACTGGTTCTAGTGGGTTCGATTCCCACCCCGAAATTTTTTAAAGATTGATATAAAAATTTCGAGGGTGGGGTGTTTTTTCGTCATGCTACCCTCGTGTGAGGAGGAGTTAGTATGTTGAAAAAACGCGACTTACACGACAGCCACGTTCTATACGAGTTAATGGTGGATCCAGCTGTCTTCCCTTTTGTGCGTCAAAAGGCTTATTCTTATGAGGAATATTTATTTTTAACGAAACAAACGATTGAAGCTGAAGAGCGTGGGGAATTAATTTCACGCACAATTTTAGATGAATGGGGTAACCCTATCGGAACAATTACTTTATTTGATGTGCAAGAAAAAGCCGGATTCCTTGGAACATGGCTTGGCAAACCTTATCACGGAAAAGGCTACAATAAATTGGCAAAAGATTCATTTTTTAGCGAACTTTTCTACGAGTTAGATATTGAAACGATCTTTATGCGTATTCGCAAAATAAATATTCGTTCTATTAAAGCTGCAGAAAAATTACAATATGTAAACCTAGCAAACGAAACAAGAAAAGCCGTTTATGATGAAATTAACGCAAATGAAGAAGTATATAACTTATATGAAATTCCAAAAGATCAATATACACTTGCTACAATGCGAGATACAACGTTCCAAGATTCTCATCACTTAAAAGAAGCATAATCTAAATTTTCAGAAATAATAATTAACCATTAACATTTTGATATATACGTATATCACCCCATGTCTTTGGAAACGATAAATAGTGACTTTAGGACACGAGGTGATTTGTAATGGATAAAAAGAAACGTGATAAAGCAAAAAACGCATTATCTAGTACACAAGAAGTTCTCTACCAACGAGAATTTCGTAAAGCAGATCGCGCAGCGGGTTATCGCTCGAAAAGTATTTAAAGTGAGAATGAATAATTAGAAGTTCTCCCCCCCTAATTATTCATTCTCATTACATATTTTTTCTACGTGATAGAGTAGGAAAAAGGTTCCTTATAAATAAGGAACCTTTTTTATGTGGATAACGTTATCCACATAATTTATAGAATTGTGAATAAATTAGGCAAACCTTTCACCAGTTTATATATCGTAACGCACATCAAATGTTAGAATTGTGGATATTTTTCTAAAAATTGTGGATAATGTGGATATAGTTGTTAATATTCCGACTTTACTGTTTAATGAAAGCGCACTCTTTATGTGGATAAGTCTTTATCTTCGAAAATAATAAAGAACCCTCTTTAAACATACAAAAGAGGGTTTCATATTAAGTAAATGATTGTGCAAGAGCAGGTGATTTAATAGGTATATGATTCGGTTCTACATGGTTTTCTGCCAAAATTGTATCCACAATATGATCAGCTGGCTCTGGACGATAAATGCTTTTCATCGCTTCTTTCATTTGAAGAAGCCTCATATCATCTTGTAATAACGCCTCTGTTTTTGCAAAAACCTCACTATCATCACGAATGACAACTGCAGCCCCTTTTCTTTCAAAGTACATCGCATTTTCATTTTCTTGTCCTGGAACAGGCTTATATAAAATGACAGGTACTTGCAATGCTGCCGCTTCACTTAACGTAATACCGCCTGGCTTTGTAATCATACAAGAAGTAACACGGAATAGTTCATCAATATTTTCTACATAACCAAATACTTTTAATGCATCAGGATTTTTTTCCTGTAACCCTAACAAATCCTGTTTTAACGCTTCATTTTTCCCACAAACAACAACTACTTGTAAATCAGGTACTGACATAAATGATTGGCATAGTTCTTTTACACTTCCTAATACTCCATGAGCACCTGCTACAATTAGTAAAATCTTTTTATTCTTACATAACTGATATTTATTATATATAATATCTGAATTGATCTTTAACTCAAAACTACTACGAATCGGAATTCCAGTTTCAACAATTTGCTCCGCAGGCACACCAATATCAACCATAACTTCTTTTACGTGATCAGTTGCTACAAAATAACGATCTACTTCCCGATGAATCCATATTTTGTGTACACAGAAATCCGTTAATACGTTATACACAGGAATTGAAATACCTGTTTGCTTTTTTAATTCTGGTACAGCTATAATCGGAAACGTATTAATAACAATATCCGGTTTCTCCGCTTGTAAAAGTAATTTCAAACGTTTTCTTCCAAAATTAGCATACCAAGATGCTATTTTTTTATCATAAATTTTTTCCACGCCATAATAAAACAAGCGGTACAATTCTTTTCCTATTGTATAACTTTTTAAATATAAATATTTTGTAATATCGGTTATAACCGGATGTGATTCTCCGAACAAATCGCATACAATTACATCTTTAATTCCTTTTTGGCGAAATGTTTGTTCTAATGTTTTCGCTACTTGCACATGACCGTTTCCGTAATGTGCAGTTAATATTAAAACCTTGGGGTTTTTTATCAAACAAATCCACTCCTAGCTTATTGTTTCTCCATATTGCATATACGACAATAGGAAAAACATTTTCCTTAAAAATTACATAAACAGACTCTAATATTTCTCTTTCAGCTATGTACCTGTCGTGGATATGCAAAGCATATAAGATTGACCCCTTAATCCTATCTGTGCTCATATCTTTACATTATACTTTCCTATAAGAGCTTTCGCAATAACTTACAAATGTTCTCTATTCCATGATACTCACTCTTTTACTTCTTAATTCTTTTTACTATTTTGATTTCCCTTTACAATTATGTAAATTTCTCCACTTATTCCTTACAAAAATATGGATATTCTATTTTCAGTATACTCTTTTCTCCATATATACTCTAGGTTTTATTGTAAAGAAAGCAAAAAGCCTAACCCAACATTTGGATTAGACTGCTTGTAAAATATGTCTTGCTTCTTCTACATTTTTTTCAGTAGGCGGTTCTACATTTGCGAGTGGATACTTATGCCCAAGTGCCTCCCATTTATATACACCAAGCTTATGGTATGGTAGCACTTCAACTTTCTGAACATTAGACAGACTTTGAATAAAACTAGATAGTTTTTGTAGATCCTCCTCATTATCAGTAATGCCAGGAACTAATACGTGTCGTACCCAAATCGGTTTATTTTTATCCGATAAATAACGAGCAAATTGTAAAATATGTTCATTTGGTTTTCCTGTTAATTTACGATGTTTCTTTGAATCAATATGTTTCAAATCCAATAAAACTAAATCTGTGTACTCCATTAAAATATCTAGCTTATTTTGGAATTCTGGTTCTTCAGAATAACAACCACCCGAAGAGTCAATTGTTGTATGAATTCCAATTTCCTTACATTTCTTAAATAATTCAATTAAGAAATCTAGTTGTAATAATGGTTCCCCACCACTAACTGTTATACCGCCTCCGGAAGCTTCAATAAAAGGAAGGTAACATGTCACATCCTGCATTACTTCTTCGACTGTTATTTCTTTTCCTTTACCGATCTCCCACGTATCAGCATTATGACAATATTGACAACGTAATAAACACCCTTGTGTAAATATGACATAACGAATTCCTGGGCCATCAACAGTACCACAAGACTCTACAGAATGAATTCTTCCTTTTACCATGTTACTTCCTCCTTTATTGAAACAGCCTCCCTCTGCTATTTATAAAATGCAGAGGGACACTTTTTTCATTTACATGCTTTCATGCATTGTACGGTTAATTACATCGATTTGTTGTTCACGAGTTAATTTAATAAAGTTTACAGCGTAACCAGATACGCGAATTGTTAATTGTGGATATTTCTCAGGATGTTCCATTGCATCCATTAATGTTTCACGGTTAAATACGTTAATATTTAAGTGATGTCCTTCTTTTACTGCATAACCATCAAGCATTGATACTAAGTTACGTACTTGTACTTCATCCTCTTTACCAAGTGCTTTTGGAATAATAGAGAATGTATTAGAAATGCCATCTTGTGCATCTTCATATGGTAATTTAGCTACAGATAATAATGAAGCTAACGCACCTTTTGTATCACGTCCATGCATCGGGTTCGCACCTGGTGCAAATGGTTCTCCAGTACGGCGACCATCTGGAGTGTTACCAGTTTTCTTACCGTATACAACGTTAGATGTGATTGTTAAGATTGACATTGTATGAACAGAGTTTCTATATGTTTTATGTTTACGAAGTTTATTCATAAATGTTTTCACAAGATTTACAGCAATTTCATCTACACGGTCATCATTGTTACCGTATTTAGGGAAATCTCCTTCAATTTCAAAGTCAACTGCAATTCCGTTTTCATCGCGAATTGGTTTTACTTTTGCGTATTTAATTGCACTTAAAGAGTCTGCTACTACAGATAGACCCGCGATACCTGTTGCCATTGTACGAAGAACATTTGTATCGTGAAGTGCCATTTCAATACGTTCATAGCTATATTTATCGTGCATGTAGTGAATAACATTTAATGTGTTTAAATATAGACCCGCTAACCATTCCATTGTCATATCAAACTTATGCATAACTTCTTCATAATCTAATACTTCAGAAGTAATCGGTGCGTACTCAGGACCAACTTGTGCTTTAGATTTTTCATCTTTACCACCGTTAATCGCATATAGCAATGCTTTTGCTAAGTTTGCACGTGCACCGAAGAATTGCATTTGTTTACCGATTCTCATTGCAGATACACAACAAGCAATCCCGTAGTCATCGCCGTAGTCAGCACGCATAATGTCATCATTTTCATATTGAATTGCTGATGTTTTAATAGACATTTTCGCACAGTAGTTTTTAAAGTTCTGTGGTAATTGTTTAGACCAAAGAACTGTTAAGTTTGGTTCTGGAGCTGGTCCTAAATTATCTAGTGTATGCAAGAAACGGAATGAGTTCTTTGTTACTAATGGACGGCCATCTAATGCCATACCGCCGATAGACTCAGTTACCCAAGTTGGGTCACCAGAGAATAATTCATTATAATCAGGTGTTCTTGCAAATTTCACAAGACGTAATTTCATAATGAAGTGATCCACAATTTCTTGTACGTCTTCTTCTGTTAAAGTACCATTTGCTAAATCTCTTTCAATATAAATATCTAAGAATGTAGAAGTACGTCCAAGACTCATTGCAGCTCCGTTTTGCTCTTTAATTGCTGCAAGATATGCGAAGTATAACCATTGGAATGCTTCTTGAGCAGTTGTTGCTGGCTTAGAAATATCAAAGCCATGAGAAGCAGCCATTTGTTTTAACTCTTGAAGTGCACGTATTTGTTCAGATAACTCTTCGCGTAAACGCATTGTATCTTCACTCATTACACCGCCAGTTAAATTTAAATCTGCTTTCTTCGCTTCAATTAAATGATCTACTCCATATAATGCTACGCGGCGGTAGTCACCGATAATACGTCCACGTCCGTATGCATCTGGAAGACCCGTAATAACACCTGATTTACGAGCAGCTCTCATTTCTGGTGTATAAGCATCAAATACACCTTGGTTATGAGTTTTTCTCCAATCTCTAAAAATACGACTAAGCTCTTTATCCATTTCGTATCCATAAGATTCACAAGCTTGTTCCGCCATACGAATACCACCATACGGTTGTAAAGAACGTTTAAATGGTTTATCAGTTTGGAAACCGACTACTTTTTCAGTCTCTTTATTTAAATATCCTGGTTCATGTGATGTAATAGAAGAAACAATTTTTGTATCCATATCAAGAACGCCACCGTTTTCACGTTCTTTCGTTGTTAAATCCATTACTTGATCCCAAAGTTGTTTCGTTGCTTCAGTTGCTCCCGCTAAGAAAGATTCATCTCCCTCGTAAACGTTTACATTATTTAAAATGAAATCGCGAACATCAATCTCTGCTTTCCATTTTTCACCTTTAAAGTTTTCCCATGCATTTTTAACATTTTCTAATACTTGAGTCATCCTAATCTCCTCCATTTTTGATTAGTACAGGACTAAGATTTTTTATATAACAGCTTACACACTTAGAATACTACTTTTTTACGAAAGTGAACGAAATAGTTGTGACATGTTTGTGAAATGTTGAGCAAACTACTATATACATAGTGTTAACTTCATTTTAAAGTCTTTAAAATTAACCCTTTCCTTAATTGTATTTTTTTGGTATTCTTATATGCGAGTCCTATTTTGTAATATAAAAACAATACCCATTGTAGAGCTGTAATACTCTTATCTCCTAATCTGTTATAGTTTTTATAACAGAACAAAAAAGTGTACATATGTTGTACACTTTTTTGTTACCTATAAAATATCTCTTTTTCTATTTCCATCATGGAATCCACCACGACTGCCTGTTAATGCAATTAATTGCTCTAACCCTTCTATATGATCACCAATAATTCGAAGTACAGCTGGTGGATGACCTATTTTAGCAAAATGTTCACTGGGTCGAATACGGTTCATCTTATCGACTTCAACACGACTTACACATGCAACTTCAAATCCTGAAAGAATAGCTTTCACTTGAGCTACACACGGTGCCAGTAAAGAACTATATCCAATTTCTTCCAAACACTTACGACTAAATGCATTCGGTACAGCAATAAGAGAGCCTACGCCTAGATCTTTTCTATCACAAGCTAAATTTAATGCATATTTAAATGCAGTTACAAGATGAAGCGGTACTCTTAAATCTAAATAATGATTTAGATCATTTAATGCAACATCTGTTCCATCTGCAATAGCTTTTGCAAAAGGATATAACTCACTCGCTGGAATAACAAAATCGCCGTCTATAAATAATACAATTTCTCCTTTTGCGAAATACGTTCCAAGTGAGCGCCCCACATCATTTCCGAGTGCTTCTTTATATACGATTGTCGTTGCTCCCTTTTCTTTTGCAATCGTTGCTGTTTTATCAGACGAACCATTTACAACAACGATAATTTCAAAAGGTTCAATTTTGCGAAGTTCTTCTATAACGTTTCCAATTGTTTTCTCTTCATCTTGTACAGGAATAATGACCGATAATTGCTTTCCCTTATACAAATTCGATGTAACGCCCCATCCTTGATAAAAATCTTCAAAATCTAAAGTATGATAGACACTATCTCTTTTCCTATTTCCATCATAATACCCTCCGCGCTCATCGCTACCTACTATTCGCTCCGCTACAGCTTCTATATGGTCACCTATCATCCGTTTTTCAGAATGAGAAAGACCCGTGCCATACGCAGCATGCTCGGTCGGCCGAAATTTATTTGGTGTAATAACGTCAATTGCACAATGTCGACTAATTCTCCATTTGCTTTGAACAAGACGTAAATGAGCGACAATAGGATTAACAAAACATTCATACCCAATGCTTTGAACAACTTCTTTCGTCAACGCATGAGGTACAGATAATAAAGAGTCAATTTTTAACTCCTCACTCTCTAACATTGCATTTAATATTTGGCGCCACACTGTCACTGAGTGCGGTTTTTGTTTCTTTAAAAATAACGCATCCAAATTATTTAAAACGATGTCGGCCTGATCATGTAAAATTGGATTTAGGAATAATTGTAACTTTGAAGTTTGAATAACAAAATCTCCATCTATAAATAGTAATACATCACCTATCGCGTGTTTTGCGCCAACTGCACGGCCCACATCATTCCCCAGTAGCTCTGTATACTTGATTACTTTACACCCTAAATGATCAGCAACCTCTTCTGTACCATCGTTACAACCGTTTGCTACTACAATAATCTCTACTGGATTTAATCCTTTTGCCGATTGAATAACGTCTGAAATCGTATCCACTTCATTACATACAGGTATAATAATCGATAGTGACTTAGCCATTGTTTTCTTCACGAAACCATTTAATAGTTTCTTTCAACCCTTGTTCCCACGTTACTTTCGCTTGAAATTGAACAAGTTCTCTTAATTTCGTTACATCTGGTCTTCTATTTGGAATTTCTTCAAAGCCATGTGGATATACCTCTTCGAAAGGAACTTGAACAATTTTTGAAGAAGAATTCGTTAATTTTTTTATTACTGCTGCTACTTCTTTTATACTCTTTTCATTCTCAGAACCTATATTAATAATCTCACCATTTACCTTCTCATCCATTGCTCGAATCGTTGCCTCTACCGCATCACTTACATACGTAAAACAACGTGTCTGCTTTCCATCTCCATATACGAGAATGTCTTCTCCTCGCAGTGCTGCGCGGATAAATCGTGGGATTACCCCTGCATACGGACCATCTTTCGCTCTTGGACCATAAATATTAAAATAACGAACAATCGTTACAGGTAAACCTTCTAAAGCGTATCCTAAACATAATGTTTCTTCTAACGTTTTACAAATTGCATAACTCCAACGTATTTTAGAGGTTGCACCGTATAATCGATCTCCTTCTTCAGAAAAGGGCGGCTTTGCCTTACCATATACTTCTGAAGTAGACGCAAAAACTACTTTCTTCTTTCCTTTTAGCGCTGCTTGTAAAATGTTTCTCGTTCCATCAAAATTCGTTTCAATAAGCTCTATGCTCTTTTCCATTGTCGTTTTCACACCTAAAATTGCTGCTAAATGAAACACTACATCATGTTGATTTACTAATTCATAAATAGAATTTTTATCTAAAACACTTATTGGAATAACCCGAATTTCTTTCATTAACTCATCATGATATTTATTTTTCCCTTTATAGAAGTTATCAACGATAGTGACATCATAACCTCTTTTCACCAGCTCTTCAGCTAAATGCGATCCAATAAATCCTGCTCCACCTGTGATTAAACATTTCTTACTCATACACTCACCTTCTTTATAATTCCACGTGTATCTACGACTTGCTTTATCCCTTTAAAAACCTTCCAATCGATATTAGAGTGGTCTGTTAAAATTAAAATACAATCCGCTTGTTTAACGACTTGTTCATCCAAAGAAACAGATTGATACACCTTATCTCCAAATTTTGCAGAAGAAATATATGGATCGTGATACGCTATCTCATATCCTGCTTTTATTAACAATTCAATAATTGGCAACGCTGGCGATTCTCTTAAGTCATTTACATCTTTTTTATATGCAATCCCTACAATTAAAACCGTTGCAGGTGATTGCACCACACCTTTTACTTTCCGGACCACTTTCTCTGGCATTTCCTCATTAATTACATGTGCCGCCTCAATTAATTGACTAATTGCTCCATTCTTTTTTATTCTCCACTGGAAATATAAAGGATCTACCGGAATACAGTGTCCCCCTATCCCTGGTCCTGGCCAATACGGCGTAAATCCAAATGGTTTTGTAGATGCCGCTTCAAGTGCCTCATAAAAATCAATTCCTAAACTTTCACATAGTGTATTTAACTCATTTACTAATGAAATATTGACTAAGCGCTGAATATTTTCAAATAGCTTACACATTTCTGCTACTTTTGGGGAGCTAACTGGAACAACTACATCAAATATAGTGCTATACAAAGCCTGTACTTTTTGTTTACACATTTCTGTTTGTCCACTAATGACTTTTGGAATCGTTTGAACTGAATATTGACTATTAGCTGGGTCAATTCTCTCAGGAGAATACCCAATATAGAAATCTTCTCCTACCTTTTTTCCTGTTTGAGAAATAATCGGAATAATAACTTCCTCGAGCGTACCTGGATATGTGGAACTTTCGAAAATGAAGGTTTGTCCTTTTTGAAGGTTTTGTTGTATATAATGCGAAGCTGAAATGAGGGCACTTAAGTCCGGTTCTCTTTGTTCATTAATTGGAGTTGGGACAGTGACAATAACATAATCACTATTTTGAAAATCAGCAATACCTTGATCCGGTGTATTGACTATTAATTTTTTTCTAGTCAATAAACTCTGTAACAATTTAGAAGAAACATCTGGAATATAACTTTCTCCCTGTATAATTGATTCTATTTTTCTAGTATCTTTATCTAATCCAAGCACTGTATGTCCTCTCTCTGCAAAATGAACTGCCAAAGGAAGACCAACATATCCTAATCCGATAATGGCAACTGTACTACTAACATTCATCTGTATTCTCTTCTTCCTTTCTCAATTGTTGAATGATATTTCTATTCCGCTCTCCATCTGTAAAACTCCCGCGCTCGTCTGTGGATTGCAATAAATATGCAATCGCCTCAAGTTGATCACCGAAAATACGATCAAATGCTGGAATACGCCCATTTACAAATCCATGTTGCTCTGGGCGTACTCGATTTGTTTTTATGACATCTACAAAGTCTACCGCTGTAATAGAAAATCCCTCCAAAATAGCTTTCATTTGAGCGAGTGGTGGAATGATAAGAGAATCATATCCGATTTTCTCTATTACTCTTTTATGCATAGCATGTGGTACTGCCGTTAATGAGTTATTCCATAAATCTGGTCGTTTCGCTACCAAATTCACAAAATATTTTCCCATGCTAATTGGGTCTGCCGGATGAAACATATCTAATAAACACTGTAAATCATTCAATGCCACATCATTTCCATCTTCGATAGCATGTAAAAATGGAATTAGTTTTTCCCCTGGAATAACAAAATCACCATCGACAAATAAACAAATATCGGCCGTAGCATGCATAGCTCCTATCGCTCGGGCTACATTATGTCCAAGCGCTTCCTCAAATTCAATAACAATGACATTCTCTAGCTTTGCTTGTTTAACTGTCTCAACGTCCGCTCCATTCGCAACAACTATAATTTCATCTATACCTGCTTTTTTCACTTCTTGTATAACAGATCTTATAGTCGTCTTTTCTTCTGATACTGGGATAATCGCACTATATTTTGCTTTTTCTCTTTGTAATAAAATTGGTTTATACTTTCCTATAAATTCTCTATCCCTCTTTCCTTCCGAAAAGCCGCCACGCTTACCATATATTTCGATTACGTATTGCAAAGCACGTAAATGATCCCCCATAATACGGCTAGTCGCTTTCGGATAAGGAGAACCGGGTGATGTACCAGTATGAACAGGACGCACTTTATTTGTATGAATGACATCGACTGAAGCCATATCGACAATATCTACTCCTCTAGACATCGCCATCGCTTGAAATAGTGCTGGATCCGCTAAATTCCACCAACCAAACTTCTGAATAACTTCCCTACTCATTGCATGCGGAATTGCGATTAAAGATCCAACAACAAGCTCTTTTTTATTCAAATAACGATTCAACATAAATTTTCCAACTGTCGTATAATGCGGTCTCATCTTTAAATAAACGGACCATGTTAAATTATTCACAACAATTTGGTGGCCTTGCTGAATGCCTTTTATAAAACGTTGCAGCTCTCTATGATCAATGACGATATCACCATCTAAAAACAAAACAATGTCGCCTTTCGCTTCTCTTGCACCAATTGCCCGTCCAACATCATTACCAAGAGAATATTTATAATAAATGACATGGCAATGATGTTGTAAGGCTATTTCTTTTGTTCCATCTGTCGACCCATTATCTACTACGATAATTTCATATGGTTTCAATTTCTCCACTTCTACTAAGACTTGTGATAAAGTACTCGCTTCATTATGCGCCGGAATAATAACTGATACCCTCATACTTGTACCACGCTTACCCTTCCAAGCGAACATAAGAAATGATAGGAATACGTACAACTACATCTTCCGGTGGTCCATAAGAAGGAGAAGTACGAACACTTACTGCCCCGTCTGTCACAGATAACAAAATACCCGCAACAATTTCGACCGCTGTCACAACTTGCACTAGCTCACCAACATGGTTACGTAATTCTTCAGTAAATAACATATATAAGTCTCCTTTCTTACGCTTCTTTAATTGATATAATACTTGTAAATGGTAATAAAACTTCTGTTCCTATTCCTTCTTGCAGTGTTAAGAAATCATCACCAACTGCTACAATTACACCTGTTAACTGTCCAACTGTCACCGTAATTTCTACATTTTTACCTAAATACTGCTCTGCAATTTCTTTAAAAGGTGATGTATTACATTCTTTTAAAATGTTACAAATAATAGATTGAAATCTACTTGATTCAATAAATTCTTCCGTAGCTTGCTTGGAGTTTCTTTGAATAAACCTCGCGAAGTTTTGCGAAAACAAAAGTCGTTCCACAGCAGGCAATAACTTATTATCTAAAAAATAATCTAATTGTCTATTAAACAATCTCGATAACTTTTTCCAATACTTACCGAATAAACACATACACTTCTCCTCCTATTATTTTTAAATTATAAAAATATATCCATACATCTTAATGTATACAAAGCAGACTCTTTTTGTGATAGGTAAGACATACATTTTTCAACGAAACAATATGTTCTAACAATAAAAAAGATAGATGGCATTCCATCTATCTTTTTTACCTCTTAATTTTTAATTGTAACTATCGCAGAGACACTGTAATAAACCGCTCGTGGTAATTCTGCCCGTTCACTTATAGAAGCTGTAACAAGTGAACCACCGCTTGCCGAGAAATACTTAACAGCTTCTAACGGAATACCATCTTCTTTCACATCAATATGCGTTCCATCTCGCCATTCTATTTTCTGCATTGTTGCTGAAAAGTCCCCAGTCACTTTACCAAATTCCTTACCATCCGATCCTAGAAAGATCCATTCCCACTTTTTTAAACTTAGTACTTGTTTCAACTCTCCTAATTTCTCTCCATCTACATTAGAAAAAATATAAAAGTTGCGTACTCCCATCTTCTTTTGAACACGCAATAATCTTTCTCCCGATTGATTATATAAATAAAATTGTTGCTTATGTAGTCCCTTAAAAAGAAAAGAGAGTACAGCTTGCCATACACTTTGAATAACAAAATCATACTCTTCTTTTAAAAATCCTACTGTATTTCCATCTAATCCAAAGTATGTAATTACTTGAAATACTCCTACCTCTTTGCGAACGACAAATTTTTGTTGCTCCAATAATTCAGAGGTCTCTATATTATAATGTTCCTGTTTGAGCATTTTTGATCTTCGTTTTTCTATAAAGCTATATATTAATAATCCAAATGCCGGTAGTACAACACCTATTAATTTCAGATTTTCTTTCTCCGAAGTGAATAGCATCCCTTTTTTATATTCCATCACTAATCCAATTGCGACGATAATCCATACAATAACAGATAAAAAAAAGATGCGCTTTGCATTACGTTCATGATGCTTATGTATACTCATACCCCTCCCCCTTTTCCATTTATTTCATTATCTCATTGCACATACACTTCCTCAATAAAAAAAACTACCCAAAAGGATAGTCTCTTACACTTCAATATTTCGTAACATCGTATAAATGTCATTATTCACTTTACCAAAAGATTTAATGTTGTTTTGAATGTTAGATAATAAAACAACATACACACTACCATTTTTACTAAATCCATTTAAACAGTTCCAGCCTGGCATTACACCGTGATTCGAATAACTTCCCGGGTCTACGTACCATCCAAACCCGTAATCTTTTTTTCCACCTGTAAACATTTGATCGTAGCTTTCTTTTGAAATCAACTTTCCAGAGAAGAGCGCTTCATTAAATAAATATAAATCATGGGCACTTGTATATATATCACCACAACCATAAAGTTGTGACATACTTGGAATATTAGGTGTTGTCATATTGTTATTTACTATTTTATAACCTGTCGATGGAAATCTCGTTTGTTCTAGCTCTCTACCAAAACCAGAATGTTTCATACCAGCAGTAGCAAAAATATGTTGTTTAATATACTCTTCTAACGGTTGTCCGCTTACCTTCTCAGCAATATAGGCAAGTATCGAATAGTTAGAATCGGAATACTTCCATTTCTCTCCTGGACTTCCAATACGCTTTTGCTTTCCTATTCGTTTTATCAATTCTTCATGAGAGATATCCTCTGTTCCCTGCTCGTACTCTGGAATTCCTGATGTATGTGTTAGTAAATGTTTTAACTGAATGCCATTACCTTGAGGGAAATCTGGAATATACTTCGCAATCGTATCCTCTACATTTAACTTATTTTGATCTTTTAATTGCATAATAGCAGTCGCTACAAAAGCCTTTGAAATAGAACCAATATAAAAAGTTGTCTCTGAATTATTCGGTACTTGTTTCTCTTTATTCGCCATACCGTATCCTTTATTCAAAAGAACCTTTCCGTTCTTCACAATAACCGCTGTCCCGCTAAATCCTGTTTTTTGCAAATATTGATCTAATTGAGCGTTTTCATTAATTTCTTGAGGTGGTCCCTCAGCAGGCTGTTCTGCAGCTTGTGCTTGCTTCACTTGTTCTTCCTGCTCTATTTGTTTTTTTGCTTCTTGCTTCTTTTTTTCTTCTTTCTTTTTTAGCTCTTCTTGTTTCTTCATTTCTGCTGCTACTTTTAAAGTTTCTTCTTTCTTATTATGCGCAACAATTTTTGTATACATGAAATATACAAGTGAAAATAGTAAGACGAGAATGATTGTTCTTTTTATGTATACAATCGGCCGACGTGATTTCCCATTCGCATTATTTTTTTCGTGATCCATGATTACTTTTTTCCCCTTATTCACCAATAATTTAATCTCTCTACTAAAGATTTATTTTAGTAGATTATGGATAATCCATTCTATGTCATCCCTACTTTATCACGCACTGCACATATTACCAACCTATATGTATAAAAAAGAAAAAGAAAATTTACAAAAGTAAGATTCCCGTTAAATTTTTAACATAAAAAAAGAGGATATCCTCTAAAAACTGATGTTATCAATCTTTTTGGATATCCTCTTATCTAATTATTTATACGTGTTTTTTCATATCATCGGCAACAGATTCAACATTTGTACCTACGATAACTTGGACACTCGTGTTACTTAATTTCATAACACCTTTTGCACCAGCACGTTTTAATGCTGCTTCGTTTACTTGACCAGCATCTTTCACTTGTAAGCGTAGACGTGTTGCACAGTTATCAATAACTGTTAAGTTTTCTTTTCCACCTAAAGCTGCTACGTAAGTTTCACCAATTGAACCTGCAACTGGAGCTTCTTCGCCTTCAGCCATTTCCTCTTCATCTTCACGACCAGGAGTTTTTAAGTCGAACTTCTTAATTAAGAAGTAGAATACTACAAAGTAAATTGCTGCGTAAATTAAACCGATTCCTGCTAGTAACAATGGTTTTGTTGCAATACCGAAGTTTAAGACGTAATCGATTGCCCCGGCACTAAATGAGAAACCATCATGAATGCCAAGTGTTGTTGTAATGAATAGAGACAGACCTGTTAATACAGCATGAATTCCATATAGTACTGGTGATAAGAACATGAATGAGAATTCAATTGGCTCTGTAATACCAGTTAAGAATGAAGTTAATGCTAGACCACCTAACATACCTGTAACCATTTTACGTTTTTCTGGTTTAGCAGCTGCAATCATTGCGAAACATGCTGCTGGTAAACCGAACATCATAACTGGGAAGAAACCAGTCATAAACATACCTGCTGATGGATCTTTTGCAAAGAAACGTGCAATATCACCATGAACGATATCGCCTGCTGCATTTGTAAAGTCACCAAGTACGAACCAGAAGTATGTGTTCATTACGTGGTGTAAACCAATTGGAATTAATAAACGGTTTAATAATCCAAATAAACCAGCACCAATTGAACCTAAGTTCACGATACCATGTGCCACTGCATCAATACCACTTTGAATTGTTGGCCAAATTTGACCGAATACCAATCCTAAAAGTAACATTACGATTGAAGTAATGATTGGTACGAAGCGTTTTCCTGCAAAGAATCCTAACCATTCTGGTAGTTTAATCTTATGGAATTTGTTGTATAATAATCCCGCAACAACCCCTGCAATAATACCACCGAGTATGGCCATGTTTATTTTTGGCGTTAACGCCGCTGCTTTTGAAACCTTTGTCATTGTATCTGCTAATTTAGTTGGATCTACTGAACCGACTAAATCTTGAACACTTTTTAATTTATCATTTAACTCTGCTGCTGAATACGTCTTACTTAGAGCATTCGTTGTATTTTGTAAAACAAGATATCCGATTGCTCCGGCAAGTCCAGCTGCTCCACTACCGTCAACAGACAAACCGATTGCAACACCAATTGCAAAAATAAGTGCTAAATTATCAAAAATTGCTGCACCGGCCTGTGCCATAACAGGAATGTTAAATACGTCTTCTTGTCCTAAACGAAGCAATAATCCTGCTGCTGGTAGTACGGCAATTGGAAGCATTAACGCTTTACCAATACGTTGTAGAAACTGCAACATTTTAATTCCCCCTATCAAATTTATGAAATCGTTATCATTATAAGTACGCCTTAGAAAACGCTTTCTATTTACATAACCATAATAACATATAGTTGTATAGATGTGTAGTTTTTATTTTTGAATTTTTTATGGATAAATCTCCTATTTCCAAACTGTTATATAAAAGGAAATTTCTCCTTTTTCACTACAGAATATTCAAAACGAAAGACCCTCTATAGAACATGCAACTTTCGTTTTATCATTCCACTTTTTCATGTTATTATTTATTTCCGAGCATATCGGGAAAAGTAAACTTAGTTAATTCGAAATAGGAGCGTTGGTACTATGCAGTGCATTGAAACAAACAACTTACAACAGTTGTTAGAACAAGTAAAACCATATACGAAAAAAGGAAAGCTTGCTACTTATATCCCCGAACTAGGAAATGCCAATCCAGATGATTTAGGGATTGCCATTTTTCATAAAGAAACAGAATACATCCATGCTGGCAACTCACAAACACTATTCACTCTTCAAAGTATTTCAAAAGTAATTACACTTGCACTTGCCCTTTTAGATCGTGGTGAAGAATATGTATTTTCTAAAGTTGGAATGGAACCAACCGGTGATCCATTTAATTCTATTATTAAATTAGAAACGACAAGTCCTTCTAAACCACTTAATCCAATGATTAATGCAGGGGCACTAGCCATTACAAGCATGTTAGCAGGAAAAGATAATGAAGAAAAAATGGATCGCATTCTTCATTTCGTACGTGAAATAACAGATAATCCTACTATTAATTATTCTTCTAAAGTTGCCAATTCAGAATTAGAGACAGCTTACTTAAATCGTTCACTTTGTTACTATATGAAACAAAACGGAATTATTGATTGTGATATCGAAGAACTGATGGATTTATACACTCGTCAATGTGCAGTTGAGGTAAACTGTATCGATTTAGCGCGTATCGGTTTAATTTTTGCGATGGATGGATATGATCCATATAAGGAAAAACAAATTATCCCTAAGCATATTACAAAGATTTGTAAAACATTTATGGTTACATGCGGTATGTATAACGAGTCTGGTGAATTTGCGATTCGTGTTGGTATTCCCGCAAAAAGTGGTGTAGCTGGTGGCATTTTCGGCTGTGTAAAAGGAGAAATGGGCATTGGTATTTTCGGACCAGCTTTAGATGCAAACGGAAATAGTATCGCTGGCTTTAAAATTCTTGAACTTCTTTCTGCCCAAGAAGGTTGGAGCATTTTTTAATTGAGAGCTATCCTGCTATACTAGCAGGATTTTTTCATTTCATAAAAACCTTAACTGTATCAACTATCCACGCCCGTACAAAAACCGTGCTGAAAGTTTCTCTATATCATGCATATTTGCTCCCCCCTCCTGAATAATATAGTACAACCTAGCGCTATATGTGGAGGTGTGAAAGATGAAACTAATATTTCAAATGGGAAAACAACCTGTTCTTGAAAAAACAATTCTTCTTTTTATATTGAGTATTGTAGAAAGCTTGAAGTTAAAAGTCGTTTCACTCGATGAAGCTCACCGATACATATTCAATTTAGAAGTACTTGAACTATTAATGGATCGGAACATCGATGATCAAGTACTGGAACTTATTCATTTCGGAATGGGACTTGAAGACATTCATCATGTGCTTCCTGAAGAACTTGAACATACAATTGAAGAATTAAAGTGGCTTTGTATCCAAGTATTAAGTGAGTACAGTATGCATGAAGAATCGGAACAATTAATTGAAGATATACGTTAAAAAAAGCACCTATGTAGGTGCTTTTAATGTTTTTTCAAACTATTTTTATACGCTTCAATATTTACTGGTAGCTCTTCCTCTTCCAAAGTATGTTCATTTACATCTTTATGAATGAACGCACCTTTAGGTGGTTGGTGATCATGCCCTTTTTTCTTATGATCAAATGCTTTCCCGCGTCCCATACAAATCCCCCTTTCTTAAAAGAAATCCGTATTAGTATGGAGAAAAGTACGTCGATATATGCAATCCCTTGCTGTATTTCCAAGGAAATACTCGAACCTTGTTTTCTACTCTCCTTACAACAACTGATCTATCCCGATAAGAATTAATAACACGCCCGCAATAACCGTAGCCCATTTCCCTAAGTATTCTGCTAAATATCGTTTTCCTACATACGCAAAACCACTTATGCAAATAAAACTAAACACCCCAGAAATAGTTGCTGTAAGCCAAAGGTTCAAGTTTGTTACTCCAGCATCAAATCCACCTGCAATATTATTAATAGACAACGCAATCCCTAAAACAATTGCTTCTGAAAAACTAATCGTTTTAGAACCATCAAAATCTGCTTTTTCTGGATCACGTAAAATTCCCATAAGTACATTACCATCTTTAGAGCCTACGGTATTTCTTTGCCCCAAGAAAGGCTGGCACAAAATAAACACACCGATTATCCCTAAAACGATTGCTCCAATCAAGTTTGCTGTAAACTCTGAAATAAATAACGCAATCCAGTTCCCAAAAAATCCAGCTAATAAAGTAAATAAAAAACCAAAAAATGCGATGATAAAATTGTTGAACCACGAAATTCTAATTTTACGAATGCCATATGCAATCCCAACACCTGCATTATCTAAATTAGAAGCAATCCCAATTAAAAAAATTGAAAATAGACCTGCCGTACTCATAAATAGCCACCCCTTTTTCTCACTTTTCAATGCATCTTATGAAAATGTTGAGCAACTGTGCCTGTCTGTTTCATATACATGTAATAAATGCTCAACATTTTTTCAACAATAAAAGGAGTGCCTTCGCTATGCCTAAAGAAAATCCAAATGAGCGGCTTAGTAGATTAATAAAAAAACTTTTAAAAGAACGTGCCTTATCTATGCGCCAACTCGGAATGCTTACAAATATTGATCCCGCAACAATCTCAAGAATTATGAATGGTAAACAACCGCCAAAACAAAAACACCTACAAAAATTCGCAGAATGTCTGCAAGTTCCACCCCAATTGTTATTTGATGAAATGTATCCGGATTCTCCTCACATTAATAAAGAAAAGACGGATATGTACACATCTCTTGATACAATTCAGCAAACGCTGCAATCCTCTAACTTATTCGATTTCGACTACACAACAACCCGCGTAAAACAAGAACTTGAAAACTATGAACGATATGCGCAAACAACAGAAGGTGAAAAACGTATTCATGAAAGTTTTGCAAGCAAGTTAGAACAAATTGATAGTGCTGGTCCTTTCATTGAACAATTAACGGATATGTATCAACAATTTTGCAATGAAACGATTCCAAAAGAAGAGCGTGCAGTCCTTGGCGGCGCATTACTGTATTTCATTTTATCGACAGATATTATTCCCGACTATCTCTTTCCAATTGGTTATTTAGATGATGCAATTGCTGTTGAATTAGCGAAAGAGAAATTAATTGAGCTAAAACGAAAGACATAGAAAAATAAAGAACTATTTCAGTTGTTTCTATCCAACTCTGAAATAGTTCACTAAAAAATCGTACAAGTATACATACCTGTACGATTTCAACATACTAATCTATTTTTTTCGTATGACACCATTCGTATATAAATGCTGTTATTACTTTTGTAAATTCAATTAACTGTTCTATTTCTACTTTCTCATTTATTGAATGAGCTTCCTCTAATGTACCTGGTCCGTAAATAACGGCCGGAATATGAAATTCACTAAACCAACCACCATCCGTTACCGTTGCAGACATATCTAAAATTGCATTTTTAGAAAGAATTGATTCGTGTACTAAGCTAAGCGTTTTTACAGCTGCATGTTCACTATCTATTTCTAAAGAAGGGAAAATTTCGCCACGATCCACAATCATTGATTCTCCGCCCCACTTAAAATGTGGTGGATTTTCAGTTAGCCATGGATCGGCAGCTGCCACTTTCCCAATATACTCTTCAATTTCTTTTATTATTTGTTCATGTGTTTCATTCGGATAAAAGTGTACTGTTATCCATAACCGGCACTCATCCGCAATAAATGCTGCATGTCTTCCGCCTTCAATAACAGCTGGATTAATTGTTGTTGTTCCAAATGGATAGCCTTCATATGTTTTCATAACTGCCCAGTGACGCTCTAATTCTTGTAAACTTTGCACAATTTTCATCATTTTTTCAATCGCGCTCGCTCCGAATAAACGACCCCCTGCATGGATCATTTGCCTACGTGTTGCATCATGAAACGTTTGCGGGCTTTTCACAGTAATCCACCCAGTAATTACGCCGCCCTGTCCTTGCATATGTAAATCACTCGTATCTACTACGACTGCAAAATCAGCATCATACCCTCTTTTGCAGCATTGAAGTGTACCCGCTTCTCCCACTTCTTCCCCAATTACGGATTGAAAGATTAGATCTCCAGGTAATTCAATACCAGCTTCTTGTAATAGCTGAATAGCAAATAGTGCCCCAGCCAGTCCCCCTTTCATATCTGCTGCACCACGTCCAACTAACCAACCATCTTTTATAAATGGCTCAAACGGATTCGTTTCCCACGCCTCACCTGCTGATATTTCCGCTACATCCATATGCCCATTAATAATAAGACTTTTATATGTGTCACTTTCTATCCCTTTTTTCACCCCAACAACGTTCGGATCATTCGGATATACATCCCATTTATCAACACTAAAATTTCGTTTTCTTAAAAACTGTGCAACAAATTCTTGCGCCTCATTTGTGTTTCTCGCCGGCGGTGCTGGTGTTTCAAAACGAATTAAGGTTTTTGTAAGCTCTAGTAACTCATCTTTTCGTAAATCAATCTGTTCTAATAGCTGTGAAACTTCTTCATTCATCGCTAATCCCCCTTTGCATACATAGTATGTTTCCAGCTTTATTTTCACAAAAAAAGAGACTGTTTACAATTTTACAGTCTCCAAATTACTCAATATTATAAACTTTCTACTTCTGTTGTATCTGTCTTTTCAATATGTTCTACTTTATGTGCCTTATTTCTTGTCGCACGGTAAAACAGTAAGCAAACAATCATAAATGGAATTCCACAATACAATGCCATTCTTTGTTCTGGAATAAAGGCCATA
Organism: Bacillus sp. FSL W8-0519; assembly: GCF_038005585.1. NCBI lineage: Bacteria > Bacillati > Bacillota > Bacilli > Caryophanales > Bacillaceae > Bacillus > Bacillus sp. FSL W8-0519. The sequence continues at coordinate 493,470 of NZ_JBBOTL010000001.1, read as the reverse complement.
CCTACAATTACCGTTATATTTAATACTAACGCAAGCAGTGGAACGAATGGATACAGCGGTGTTTTAAATTTCAAGTCTTTCACATCTCCGCCCTGCTTTATATATGACCTTCTAGCTAATAAGTTAGATAGAGCAATAGATGCCCAAACTAATATCGCTCCGAACCCAGCAATAGAAAGTAGCCATAAATAAACTGTATCTTCCGCATAAATACCTGATAGTAATGAAAGGCAACCTACAATTGTACTTACAATCAATGCATAAATAGGAACACCATTTTTAGATAACTTACCAAAAATCGGACTAATCATTCCTTGATTAGACATAGACCATAGCATACGAGAAGTTGCATATAATCCTGAATTCGCAACGGATAGAACCGCTGTAATAATAACGAAATTGATAATATCGGCTGCATAAGGAATACCAATTTTATCAAATACAACTACAAATGGACTTTCTATTACTCCCGCCTGTTGCCAAGGGAATAATCCTGCAAGAATGAAAATAGATAATACAAAGAACACGAGTATACGCCAAACTGTATTATTAATTGCCTTCGGAATTGTTTTCTCTGGATTTTCACTCTCACCTGCTGCAATACCGACTAGTTCTGTTCCTTGGAAGGAAAAGTTAACAGCAATCATCGTAATTAAAATAGCGGATAATCCATTTGGAAACAATCCACCATAATCAGTAAAACTAGAGAACATTGGTGCTGGTTCATTTCCTTTCATATCTAGAAAACCAAACATCGCTGCCCCGCCCAAAATAATAAATGCAATGATTGTAATGACTTTAATACTTGCAAACCAAAATTCAACTTCTGCAAAACTTCTTGAAGATAACGCGTTAATAGCAAAAAGTAGTACCGCAAACACTACGCACCAAACCCAAGACGGTACATCAGGAAACCAGCGTTTCATTAAAATACTAACTGCAATTAGTTCAATACCTATTGTAGCCGACCAGTTTAGCCACGACATCCATCCGACTACATAACCCGCTGCAGGGGAAATATGCTTTGTCGCATACGTTTGATAAGATCCTGCGTCAGGCATCGCAACAGCTAATTCTCCGAGACAGAGCATCGTTAAATACATAACAAATCCTCCAACAAGATAAGCTACAATCGCTCCTCCAGGCCCAGCTTCATGAATTGTATACCCCGATCCTAAAAAAAGTCCGGTACCAATAACTCCTCCAAGTGCAATCATAAATATGTGTCTGCTTTTCAATTCCCTTTTTAATCCTTGGTTTTGATCCATCATACAAATCCCCCCTTTTCCCTTTGGAAACCCATTTCATGTAAGCGTTTTTATTTTTTTTATACGAAAAATAATTATTGAAAAGAGCAAAATACATAGTATTAATCACTACCTGTTATTAAAAGATCATCCCTCACTGTTATTAATAACTTTTTATCAGCGATAGCTTGTCCTTCTACTACTTCTAATGACTCGATATACCCACTGATTCCTACCTTAATTTCTACTTTCTGTTTATCTATTGTTTCAATTAACGCTAATTTCTCCCATTCGTATACGTAAGAACTTTCCGTAACAAATAACTTCTCAACTTTCCCGTAACAAGGACTATACACGCCTTCTATAACCGTCTTCACTTTATACACTCCTCCTTCTTATTAATTGGTACTGAAACGTTGCATATCCCTCCTTTAGAGATTTCAACTATTCTTTATGCAAAATGCGTACCAATCTTAAATTCCTATTTAAAATGAGGGTTCCTCACAAAAAAATCTTCATAACCGCAAATTTTTTCTACCGTGTAAAAAGTTTTAAAAGGAAAATCGCAAAAAAATTTTGCGGTTTTATAAGAATTTTAATAAAATTATAAAAAGTCAGTCTTCATAGGGTGAAATGAGGAGAAGATAATCTATGCGTACAGAAGAAATTAATTTGAAACAGATCATTGAAATGAATATGCTATATGAAACTTTGCTCAATGAACTCGATATCGGGATTCATATTATTAATGAGGAAGGTAAAACGATTATCTATAACCGTAAAATGATGGAAATTGAATCAATGGAGCGCTCAGATGTGCTATATAAAAGTCCTTTAGAAGTATTCGCATTTGAGGAAAATAAAAATAGTACTCTTATAGAAGCATTAAAATTAGGAAAAACAAACAAAAATATAAAACAAACTTATTTTAACAATAAAGGGCAAGAAATTACAACGATTAACAATACTTTCCCTATAATAGAAAATGGAAAAATTAAAGGCGCTATTGAAATTTCAAAAGAGATTAGCAATTCTAAACAAACAATGAAAACAAACCTTTCCCGAAAACAAAATAATAAGTTTACCTTTGATCACATAATTGGTGATTCTGAAGCCATTCAATCAATCATTGCGGAAGGAAAAAGGGTCATTCGTACATCCTCCTCTATACTTCTCGTAGGAGAGACAGGCACTGGGAAAGAACTATTTGCACAAAGTATCCATAATGAAAGCCAGCGTTCAGGCAAACCATTTATTTCACAAAACTGTGCCGCTATACCTGATACGTTAATGGAAAGTTTATTATTTGGTACGAACCGAGGTGCATTTACAGGAGCTATCGATAAAGCCGGTTTATTTGAAGAAGCGAACGGAGGAACTTTGTTATTAGATGAGATCAATTCGTTAAGTCCAGCACTTCAAGCGAAGTTACTGCGGGCTATACAAGAAAAAACAATACGAAGAGTCGGAGGCACACAAGAAAAAGAAATTGATGTTCGCATTATAGCAACTATTAATGAAGACCCTCTTGAAGCTATTACAAACAATCGATTACGGGAAGACTTATATTACCGATTAAGCGTCGTTACTTTATGCCTCCCGCCGTTACGCGAACGAAAAGAAGATATTCCCGCTCTTGTTCAGCACTTTATCGAAAAGTACAACATTCAATTTGAACTTAGCGTAACAGATATAGATGTACATGTAAGAGAATTCTTGTATGCATATGATTGGCCCGGAAATGTACGAGAATTGGAACATATCATTGAAGGTTCAATGAACTTGGTTGAAGATGAAAATATTATTACAGCGTTTCATCTTCCCACTCGCTTTCGCGAACGAATAAAAAAAGAATTCAATACGCAACCTTTCCTAACTAATAACGATACTGATACACCTAAAACATTAAAACACACAATAGAAGCAATGGAAAAGAACTACATCAATCAAATTCTAAAAGAATATCACGGTAATATCTCACAAGCTGCAAAGTTTTTAGGATTAAGTAGACAAAACTTACAATATCGAATTAAAAAACTGCATTTACACATATAAAATAAGACTTTAATCAGTGGCGGTTTTGTCCATCTTCGACTGATGACTAGCCCTCACCAATTAGTCTTTTATTGCCTATTAAAACGGGATCAATCTGTTTCCAAGTACAAATAAAAAATTGGTAAAATATGATATAATTAACATATAACATACTTGAAAGGAATGATATATATGAGTAGTAATACAAAGTTAAAGTTATTACAATACTTAGCCTTTTTCCCTACCATTTTATGTATGATGTTACTCATTGATATAAATGCCTATCCTTATGCAAAGCTACTAGCAACACTTAGCGGCTCTTTTGCAGCTATTATGCTTGCTGCTTTTTGGAATTTGAAGATACGTATGAAGAAAGAAAGATCTTCTTAACGCTAAAGCATAAAAAAATCGAGCCTACACAGCTCGATTTTTTTACTGATTATTAAAACTCAACATTCTCCAAATACAAACCACTTGCCTCAGCAAGGCAATTAATCTGATTACGTTGTTTCGCCTCTAAAATGTGTGGAATCGCCTCTGCATCTAATTGTCCTAATCCAACTTCAATTAATGCTCCAACAATTTTTCGTACCATGTTATGAAGGAATCCGTTACCACTTACTCTAATTTGTACAAATCCTGCCTCTTCCATCACATCAAGTGTATATACTTCTCGCACCATAGACTTTTTCTTTGATTTTGCATTTGAAAAAGCAGTAAAGTCATGTGAACCAACTAAATGTTTCGCAGCTTCTTTCATGCTTTTCACATTTAATTTTTTATTCACATGCATGCTGTATTTACGCATAAATGGGTTCGTATGCTCTTCATTCCAAATTTTATACAGATATGTTTTTGCTTTAGAATTGTAACGAGCATGGAATCGATCATGTACTTCTTCCACATTTGTAATGCTAATATCATTTGGCAAATATTGATTTAAATATTTTTTTACTTTATGTTCCACTAACTTCTCATCACTTTGAAAGTTAGCAACTTGATTCAAAGCATGTACACCAGCGTCTGTTCTACTACAACCGATAATTTCAATTTCTTTTCCGACCATTTCGGAAATGACACTTTCGATTTTTCCTTGAATCGTATTATCGTTATTACCGAGACGTTGCCATCCTTTAAAACGTGCACCATCGTACTGAATCGTTAATTTATAATTGTTCATTTTATTCTCCTTCATAGAAAATATTCCCTCATATCGTGAGGGAATATAAATACACTTTACTTTCTAACAAGCTTCACTACATTTTCTACATGAGCTGTATGCGGGAACATATCAACTGGTTGTACATATTCCACTTCATAGCTCTTCATTAACGCTTGTACATCACGTGCTAATGAAGAAGGGTTACAAGATACGTAAACAACTTGTTTCGGCTTCACTTTTAAAATTGTTTCCAGTAATTTATCATCGCAACCTGTACGAGGTGGATCGACAACAATTACATCTGGACGCCATCCTTCTTTTACCCATTTCGGTAGCCATTGTTCAGCTTTACCTGCTTCATATTTCGTATTTGTAAATCCGTGACGCTTCGCATTTTTTCTTGCGTCTGCAATTGCTTCTGGAATTACATCCATACCACGTACTTCCGCTGCATCATTTGCAAGCCAAAGTCCGATTGTACCAACACCACAATACGCATCTACAATTTTCTCATTGCCAGTTAAAGCAGCGGCTTTTTTCGCTTCATTGTATAAAACAACCGTTTGTTCTGGATTCAACTGGAAGAATGCACGTGCTGATAATTCAAATGATAAATCACCAAGTGTTTCTTGAATTACTTCTTTTCCAGCTAATTTAAATGTTTTATCACCGAAAATAACAGATGTTTTACGCCAGTTTACATTTTGCATAATTGATTTAACAGCTGGCATCTGTTTTTGTACTTCTGCAATAAATTGTTCTTTATTTGGCAACTCTTCTTTTGTTGTAATAAGTGTAACTTGTACTTCCCCTGTTTGAACTGCAGTACGTGTCACAATTGTACGTACTAAACCTTTTTGTTTTTTCTCATTGTAAATAGAAACATTTAATTTTTCTAAAATACGTCTTACAACTTTTGTCGCTTCATTCGTTGCTTTATGTTGAATCATACAATGAGCAATATCAATTAACTGATGTGAATTTTGTTTATACAGTCCTGTAATAACCTTTTCGTCTTTACGCCCCACTTGTAGTTGACTCTTATTACGATAATGCCATGGATTTTCCATGCCAAGCGTCGGACGAATTTTCTCTTCCAAACCGTTGTTCATATACTTCTGGAATGCTTGTACAACGATATCACGCTTTTGATTTAATTGTTCTTTATAGTCTAAATGTTGCAATTGGCAACCGCCACACTCTTCATATACCGGACATGGTGCTTTCACACGATGTGGTGAAGCTTTACGAACTTTTTTCACTTTCGCTTCAGCGAAGCCACGCTGAATTTTCGTTGTTTCTGCAACAACTTCTTCTCCTGGTAATGCCCCTGGAATGAAAACAACTTGTCTCTTAAAATAACCAACGCCTTCTCCGTTAATCCCAAGACGTTTAATTGTCACAGGGAACGTTTGACCAACTTCCAACTTACTCTCATGTTGCTTTTGTATCATTATTACACCTCTACTCTATACTTTTCCATAAATATAACGCTGCATAACTGCAGTATGGTTCACACTCTTGTTTCACTTTTTCTAAAAATGCATCATCAGGCTTATCATCTAATTGAAATACACCTTGTACTGCACGCTGAATCCCAATGTCCGCTTTCGGAAACATGTTTTTCCGTCCAAGCCCAAACATTAAAAAATTTTGCACTGTCCATGTACCAATCCCCCTAATTGGTAACAATTGTGCTGAAATCTCTTCTTCCGCCTTGGTTTCTATACTCGCTAAATTTAATGTACCGCTGGCAATACTTCGACCTAATCCTACTATATATTCAGCCTTTCGCTGACTAAACTTCTGCTCTCTCAATTCCTCTATTGAAATATTTGCTACTATTTCTGGAGTGGGGAAAAAGAATACACCGTTCTTTTCTGTTCCATATCGTTTCACAAACTGTTCTGTTAACACAGTAGCAAATTTATTTGTTGATGAATGATACAGCGAAGAAGACAAGCAAAATAATCAAATTCTAAAATAATTGGAGTATAAGCATATGTTTCAAATAGTGGACGTAATGATGTGTTTAAAAAATGATTTTGTATATCTTGAAACGGTTCATTCCAATGAAAAATGGCCCTCATTCGTTTCATAACTTTCTCTGGATCTCCTGTCTGACTAGAAATCCAAAACTGTGGATTTTGAACAGTACCAATCCCTTGCAGGCGAACAACAATCTGTTCCTCGTCTATACAAAGCGGGACATAAATAACTTTCTCATCTAATTGAATGACGTTAAGAGGATCAAAAGATAAACGTTTTAATACTTCTTCAAAATGATACGGATACTCTAACGTAACATGTTCGCTCCACATACGTTTCCCCATCCTTTTTACACATCATTATAGCATGAGAAAACCGCAAGCATACATGCTTACGGTTGATTGCTTTTTACTAAGTCATCTAGACTTTTAAAATGATACCCTTTCTCGCGCAAATCATCAATGATTTTCGCAAGTGCTTCTGCATTATCTTTTGATATTGCATGAAGTAATAAAATAGATCCTGGATGAATCATCGTCATAACATTATTATGAGCATATTGCCACCCTCTTTGCTCATCCACTTTCCAATCCAAAAATGCAAGTGACCAAAATACATTATAGTAGCCCATTTCTTTCGTAAGAGCTAACGTTCTTTCACTAAATACGCCGCGCGGAGGACGTACATATTTCACTTCTTTTTGCCCGGTTACTTTTTTAATTTCTTCCGTTACACTCGTTAATTCTTGACGAAGTTTCTCATCATTTACCGCTGTGAAATCAGGATGGCTCCACGAATGGTTTCCAATAATGTGTCCTTCATTCTTCATTCTTAACAATAAATCTTTTTGTGTTTTAATATAATGCCCCGTTACAAAGAAAGTTGCTGGTACTTTTTTCTCTTTTAATACGTCTAAGATTTTTCCTGTGTATCCATTCTCATATCCATTATCAAATGTTAAATAAATATCCTTTTTCTTCGTATCCCCTAAATAAAAACCACCATTTTTTTGTAGCAAATCTGTATATAACTTTCCTGCATCTGGTACTGTTTCATTTTTAGGGCGCGGGATTCCCCAGTTATGTGGAGTATTTGTATAAGCTAGTGCCGAAACTGGAACAAGTGCCATCATAATTGAAAAAATGAGACCGATATATAACCATTTATGTTTCATAAATAGTCTCCTTTCCATATATAATCGTACTCGTAGTTTCTGTTGCTACGCATTCTTTCATGCTGAACATGTTTTTCTATATATACCAAAAAAATGCATCTCGAATCGTTCGAGATGCATTTTTGTTTACTTAAATACTGGCTCTTTAAAGCTAGCTAATTTTTCAAGTGATGTTTTATCAACATCTGCATGTAAGCTATTACCGTGAGAATCCATCGTTACAACTGCTTTAAATCCATCGATACGTAAATGCCACATTGCCTCTGGAATACCAAATTGTAAGAAATCAACATCTTTCACTTCTTTAATACATTCAGCATAATATTGCGCTGCACCACCGATTGCGTTTAAATATACACCACCGTGTTCTTCTAAAGCTGCTAATGTTTTCGCACCCATGCCGCCTTTTCCAATGACAGCTCTAATACCGAATTTCTTCATAATATCACCTTGGTACGGTTCTTCACGAATACTTGTCGTTGGACCTGCCGCTTTAATTTGCCAATTGTCATTTTCATCTTTCACAACAACTGGACCACAGTGGTAAATAATTTGTCCATTTAAATCTACTGGACAATCGTTATCCATTAAATGCTTATGAATTGCGTCACGACCTGTATACATCATGCCATTAATTGTTACAACATCACCAACGCGAAGTTCACGAATTTGCTCTTCTGTAATTGGCGCTTGTAATACAATTTCACGCTGCTCCGTTTTTTCTTGTACTTCTTGCTCCAGTGTATCTTCACCTTCTTGATATAACCAATCCATAATTTCACCTGTTTCAGGATGGATTGTTACACCAAGGCGACGGTATGCCCAGCAATTATACGCCACAGATACGTAGAAACTAGCTGGCAGACGGTTATACACGCCAATTTTACAGCCAAGTAAAGTTGTTTCTCCGCCAAATCCCATCGTACCAATGCCAAGCTTATTCGCATTTTCTAATACATATTCTTCAAGTTGTTGTAATTCTGGGATTGGATTGACATCATCTAATGTACGGAATAATTGATTTTTTGCTAATTCGTAACCTGATGTGCGGTCTCCCCCGATACCAACACCAATTACACCTGCACTACATCCTTGACCTTGTGCTTGATATACCGCATGAAGAAGGCATTTACGAATCCCTTCTAAATCGCGGCCAGCTCGTCCAAGTCCTTCTAGTTCACACGGTAAGCTATACTGAATATTTTTATTCTCACAGCCACCCCCCTTTAGGATTAAACGTGCATCAATATAATCTTTTTCCCATTGTTCAAACTTAATAACCGGTGTACCTGGTCCTAAATTATTTCCACTATTGTCTCCAAAAAGAGAATCAACAGAATTTGGACGAAGTTTACCATCTTTTGTCGCCCGCTCAAGCGCATTATAGATAGCTTCCTTCAACTTTAATTGATTCACACCAACTGGTGTATAAATTTTAAACGTTGGCATCCCTGTATCTTGGCAAATTGGCGAGATGTTATCATCAGCCATTTTAATATTATTTGTAATTGTGCCAAGTGCCATCGCAGAACGAGTCCCTGCATTTTCTCGCTCTTTCGCTTGTTGAATCGCACGACGAACATCTTTCGGTAAGTTCGTTGACGTTTCAACAATTAGTTGATACATGCTTTCTTGAAGCTTTTCCATTGTTACTTCCCCCTCAATTGTGAACGCTACCAAAACGTTATGAGCTGAAATTTCCACTATTATGCTCTGCAGCTTTTTATTTGTTTCACGCTATTCAAGCATACATGAAATTTTTCACAACTTGATTATACCTCTTTTTCTATCGTCCTTCTATTATCCGCACAGAAAAAGGCTACCAAATTGGAATTGGCAGCCTTTTTAATATATTATTCGTCTTTTTTAAATTGCTCACATTTTAATTCTAATTCATCTAGCATTGCAAGAAGACGATCTACATCTTCTAATTCTACTTCTTCAGGTTCAATTGTATCAATTACTTCAATGAACATATTTAAACGTTCTTTTAAATATACTAATTGTGTATCTTTATCTTGAATTGCTTTTCCCATGAAGGCACTCTCCTTTTAATTCGAGTTGCTTTTATTATACCGCAAAAATGATTACAATGGGTATGTAATTTCATCAATTTTGTCACGGTTATTCACTATAATGTAAGCCCTCTCTCTTTTTCCTCTAAAAAGTTTCGCTTTATAAAAAGCACATATTCTTCTATTATAGAGGATGGACAAATTGTTATTTCAATAGTCAAAGGAGTATTTCATATGACGATATCACAAAAAATGAAGCCGATTACTCCTTCTTACGATCCATGGGAAGCGTATATGGACCTTGAAGAGTACGGCAAACTACTATTAACAAATGTTGAGTTTACAACAACGACGTTATGCAATATGCGCTGTGAGCATTGCGCTGTTGGTTACACGTTACAGCCGAAAGACCCGAATCCGCTTCCGATGGATCTTTTATTAAAACGATTAGATGAGATTCCTCATTTACGTTCTTTAAGTATTACTGGCGGAGAACCTATGCTTTCAAAAAAATCCGTCGACAACTATGTAACACCACTCTTAAAATACGCCCACGAACGAGGTGTTCGCACTCAAATCAACTCAAACTTAACTATAGATTTAGCACGTTACGAACAAATTATTCCCTATTTAGACGTATTGCATATATCTCATAACTGGGGAACAATTGACGACTTCGTTGAAGGCGGATTTGCAATGATGGAGCGTAAACCTACGTATGAACAGCGTGCAAAATTATTTGAACGTATGATCACAAATAGTAAAGCTCTATCAGATGCAGGTGTACTCGTATCAGCCGAAACGATGTTGAATAAACGAACTCTACCACACATTGAGCATATTCATCGTCAAATCGTTGATGAAATGGGATGTAAACGTCATGAGGTTCACCCAATGTATCCAAGTGACTTCGCGAGTAATCTAGAGATTTTAACAAAAGCTGAAATTCGTGATGCAATTGAGCATTTACTAGAAATTCGCGATGAAAATGTATGGATGTTATTTGGAACTTTACCTTTCTACGCTTGTAGCGATGATGAGCGAGACATTGCCACATTTAAAAAATTACAAAAGAGCAAAAATGTAACTGTTCGTAACGATCCAGATGGCCGTTCTCGTTTAAATGTAAATATTTTTGATGGAAATATTATTGTAACGGACTTTGGTGATGTTCCACTTCTAGGTAACATTCAAACAAATACGTTACAAGAAGCGTATGAAAAATGGAGCGCTTCAAAAACAGCAAAATCATTAAGCTGTCACTGTCCAGCAGTAAAATGTCTTGGACCGAATGTTCTTGTAAAAAACAGCTACTATCCAACCGAAGATTTCTTATCAAAAACAGCAAATATTACATTATAAAAAAACGTCAGCTTATAAGCTGACGTTTTTTATCTTATTGCGAATGAGAAGAAGAAATGAATTTAAAATATAAATGATCATGAATTGGGATAGCGGCTCCAATTCCTTGAGAAGTAATATTTTTTACAACAAGCCTTTTTTGATTTCCTTTTAATACGAGATATACTTCTCCAAATGTTACTTTTCCTTTTTCATTTACTGCTGGTGTATAAGCATATAAATATCCAAGTTGACTCGGACTAATATTATACACACGCTCATGCCCTGTACCATAACCAATAGTCGTTTTAAATGAAAGTGGCAATTGTACTTTTTCAAGTGCTTTGAGAAGCATCATTTTTTTCACATCTGCAGCATCTTTCATATCTGCTGTTAAATCACCTTCAACCGTCTTTTGTGTTTCTTGCTTATAGCGTAGTGGATATAGGCGATCTCCTCCGCGATTATCGTACACATTGCGATTTACTTGTTTATATTCCCAATTAACCGATGTATCAATCGATTCATAATGTAAAGCCCATTGCCCTAAATAAATCTTTGCTCGGTACCCTACCGCAAGCGGCGCATTCGAAATTGTTGTTTCATTAAACATTCGAATTAAGTCCGGATTTTCAATTTTAATATTTGCTGTTTTTAATAATTCTTGAGCAAACTTACTCGGCTGTAAACGCGGTAAATCTTGCGCATCATTTGGAAACGTATTGTCTTTAGAAATATTTAAAACAGATGAAGGCATTTTTGTTTCTACTGTTGTCTTTGCAAAGCCACTGTTAGGAAATAATAAAATAAACGAGACCATAGTTGAAAGACATATGCTGTATACTCGTTTCACCTGTCTGGCTCCTTCCTACATAAAGGTATATATACTACTTCGTTTATTGTTTTCTCTGAGCACAATTGTTATGCCTATTTTTCATAATAAATAAAAACCAATTCCCATAATGACATACGCAGCTAATAAAGTACCGCCTTCAAACCAGTTTGTATCTCCATCATTTGAAATCGCAATCGTTAAGAAAACAGCTGTAATCATAGAAACAAGTTCTGGTATTGTAAATACTAAAGGCATCCTTTGCGTGAAAAACATAGAAAGCAGTACTAATACAGGAGCAACAAACATGGCAATTTGTAATGTAGAACCTATCGCAATCTCAACTGCAATATTTACTTTATTTTTATACGCCATAATAATTGCAGATGCATGTTCTGCTGCATTTCCAACAATCGCAACGATAATAACACCTATAAACAATTCTGACCAACCAAATGATTTTGCAACTGTCTCAAATGTATGCACGAGCGCCTCTGACACATAAGCTACCGCAATTGTTGCTATCGCTAAAATGAGTAATGCTTTCCCTTTCGACCACTCTGGTTCTTCCTCATGAGCGACTTCATCACTTTTATGCTGATATACACCACGGTGCGTAACTAACTTAAATAGCAATGCAGCAAGGTACATAATAATCATAATAATCGAGACACCTATACTTAACTGATACGTCTTTCCAGCGTCCATCTTCATTGAAAAAATCTCTGGAATAACAAATGCTACTACTACAGCAAAGATTAATAAAGCCGAATTATGCCTTGCATCATATACATTAAAACTTTGTCTTTTATATTTAAGCCCTCCCACAAAGAAGGATAGCCCTCCTACTAATAATAAATTTCCAAGTACAGAACCTGTTAAAGAAGCTAACACAACTTCAATCAATCCTGCCTGAAGTGCAAAAATCGAAATGATTAGTTCAACAGCGTTACCGAAAGTAGCATTTAATAATCCACCTATTCTAGGACCAGATACAATTGCCAAACTTTCTGTCGCTCTCCCCATAAAACCCGCTAATGCGATAATCGTAATACAATACACAGCAAACATAATTGTTTGAGGCCAATGAAGTGTTTTCCCAAGTACAGACAGTGGTACACCTATAAGAGCCACTATAAGAAATATTTTATTAAACATGCTTTTCATCCTTCCATCGTATGTATTTCTCCTCGATATTATTATTATTATTCTTCTCCTAACTTGTCCGATTTCATCACAATTGCGTTTAAAAAATTGAATTGAAGAAAACAGTATGAAAGATGTTTAAATCATCTTGTTTAAATAAAGAAAATGTAAATTAAGAAAAGAGGTAAAAAATATGCACTTAAAAGAAAAAATCGCAACTATTATTCAAGGTCAACGTACCGGTGTATTATCTACAGTACGAAATGAGAAACCTCATAGCGCCTTTATGATGTTTTTCCACGAAGATTTTGTACTGTATGTTGCAACAGATCGACAATCAAAAAAGATAACAGATATTAAAAACAATCCAAATGTACATGTACTACTTGGTCGTGAAGGAAAAAAATTAGATGAAGATTATATCGAAGTGGAAGGCTTAGCCTCCATCGAGGAAGACTCCACATTAAAAAACAAGTTTTGGAGTAATAGCTTAAAGCGTTGGTTACTCGGTCCTGAAGACCCTAATTATGTACTAATTAAAATCAACCCCGATACAATTTATTACATCGATGGTGCGGGTACGACGGAGCCCGAGTTTTTACGACTATAAAGTGAAACAAGCCCACCTTTAGGTGGGCTTGTTTTGTCGAAAAGTTCTTCTGAAAAAAACAATAAAATAGGTGGAACTTTCTAAAGATTCTGTTATATAATAGCAGTAACTTAAATAAACTGTATTAAAACAGATTGAGAGGAGAAATAAAATTGATGAAAAGAGAAGAACGTAAAAACATGATTGAGTTTATCGAAAAGAAAAAAGGGATTGAGCGTGACGAATTATTGTTTATGACAGATGATGAAGTAGAACATATTTATAATGTAACGTACTTTTTATATGAAGAAATTGCAGAGTAGTATAATACTCCCCACCTTATGAAAAATATAAGGTGGGGATTATTTCGTTATCTATCCAGCTCTTTGCGAGGCGGTAAAATCCCATTCACTTTATACGTGAGAATGATTTTCATGTATAATAATGTACGATTGGAGGAATTTTACTATGAGTTCATGGCTCTTATTCGCACTATTATCAGCAATTACTGCTGCCCTTGTATCTATTTTCGGTAAGATTGGTTTAGATGGAATCGATGCCAATGTTGCTACGACGGTTCGTTCTATTATTATGGTATTATTTATGATAGGCGTTATTATTATACAAGGTAAATTTCAAAATATCGGCGACGTACTGCTAAATAAAAAAGCACTGCTCTTTATCACATTAAGTGGAGTTGCAGGTGCTTCGTCATGGCTATTTTATTTTCTTGCCCTTAAAACAGGAAAGGTTTCACAAGTAGCTCCTGTCGATAAATTAAGTGTCGTATTTTCTATCATTCTCGCTATGATTATACTCGGCGAAAAGTTAAACTTTATGACTGGTATTGGTGTTGTCTTTATTACAGCTGGTGTACTATTTATCGCTTTCAGCTAAAAAACCGCTACTCGCGGTTTTTCTTTTTCTTTATGTAAAACCATACGACACATGTAACAACTACTGAAATGGATAAAATCCATATTCCATAATGATGCAAACTATACTCAACGAAACGCCACTTCTCTCCTAACTTCCAGCCAAGTCCAATAAAAACACTTATCCAAATAAGTGCACCACCGTAAGCGTACAAACAAAAACGCCAAAGTGTTAAATTCGACATCCCAGCAAAATACGCTGTTAAATGACGTACTCCTGGGATAAAATAACCAACTATTAAAAGAAATGGGCCATATTTTTCAAATAAAATATGTGTTTTTTCAATGTGATGTTCTTTAATTCTAATTTTCGGTCCATATTTTTTTAAAACAGGGAGTCCAAGTTTTAAACCTAATATGTAGCTTAATGTAATGCCTAACATCGCACCAGCCATCCCACTTAAAAACGCAGCTGTTCCTGACATAACGCCTTTTGAAACGTTATAACCAACGAAGGTCAATAAAAACTCGTCTGGTATCGGTAATCCAACAATCCCGCCAGCTAAAGCTATAATAATTCCAAAATACCCATAATGTGCGATTAACTCGCCAATATGTTGTTCCATTCGGAAGACACATCCTATACACGATCGTTATTCCACATTGTGCCCTTTCTATCTTTCAGACAAACATGGTATACATATTCACTATACATTGTTTTTATAATGAACTCTACTTCTATCCATTCCTTTAGCAGGCTGAAATTGAACTATTAATCAGTGACCTCGCTCATTCTTAGTACACATCAATCACGTGCTAGACTCCCGCCTTCTTTCCTTATATCCATCTCCTCTTGAAGGACTAATCTTACTATCCACAAATACCATGATTAAAAAATAAAAATTCATATGCTTGTTTTTTTGTTACAATAAAGGAAAGTTACTTTTCGCAACGGTTTAACTCTCAGGAAAAATGATATACCTAGCAAAAACATAGTTTGGTCGATATAATGCAACTTCTACCTATTAAAAGAACATGCACCCTTTACATACAACATCATTTTTCTAAATTATACAGGGGGAACGAACATGACCATTGAAAATCAATTTATCCAAAAGGTTTACTATAAAACATTTTTAACAGAAAAAACTTCTACTCCAGTATCAGAAGTACTCGGTGAAGCATATATAAATGAATCTACAAATGAATTCTCCAATATTTCTAATATTCGCTTTGCTCAAGGTGAATTGTATTACCAAAATAAAGACTTTGAAGCAGCAATATTTAAATGGGAGAAAGTAAATAATGAGCTTGCACTTTGGGCAACCAAGAATATTGCAGATGCTTATTTTGAACTAGGATTCTTACCAAAGGCAGAAGAAATGTATCAATCTATCCAAACGGAAGATACAACTCTTACAATGGAAGTTTCCTTACAACTTCTTTCTCTTTATATCGAACAAGATCGTTTAGGTCTAGCATTTAAGACGATTAGTGAGGCTGTTGCATTTCAACCTGACTATCCAAATATTACTTCAATTGCTCGTTCATTCTATGAAAAACAAGAAGATTGGAATAACGCCATCGAACTTGCCGTTCAAGAAGGAATTCGAACAAAATCATTACACTGGTTCGATACTTTAATCAATTATGTGAATCAAGGATTTACGAAACAAATCAAACCAGAATATTTCTATGAATCTTTAAAAGCTTTATATGCAATTGATCAAGTCCAATTTAAGGAACTTGTTATTGCTCTTTGGAACAGCTATCAAAATGAAAAATCACATCTACCTTGGATTCAAACAATCAATCATTTATTCTTACATATTGAAACAGACAACAATGACGATTGGCATGAAATTGTTGAACGCTATCAAGATACGTACTTTGAATTAATTACTGGTGAACATTTCATGCATGAAATGCAAGGACTTGTACCTGACTTATTAACAAATTGGTTTAGTTTAACGAGAGCAAAAGACGCCCTATTCGTCTCTGCTGCAGTGTTAGCGTGGAATGAAGTTTCACCTACAACTTTAGAGTCATTACTCGTAAAAAGTGCGGGAGCCCTACTCTCTAATTCAACAGCTGAAACAAATGTGAAAATGGAAACTGTTTCTCATTTATTCGAAACAATTGCTGTATGGGCTGAAAAAAATGATGTAGATTTAAGTCATCAATTTACGTTACTCGTTCATGAACTATGTGATTTAAATGTTACAAAATTACTAATTTCGGGAACTAGTGACTATGATAAATTATCATTCGTCAATTCAATATTAGGAGAGAACATCTTAACTGAAACTATAACAACTCCTATTCTATTTAAAGATGATAGCCAAACTGAAATAACAGAATTCACTGCGTTAGATGTGCACAATATACCGAACTTTGATGAATTCCATCAAATAATGGCTACACCTGAACAATCAGAACTTGAGAACAAATGTATAGAAATTAAATTACCAAGTAGATTTTTGAGAAAGAATAAATTTGCATTTCTTGTTACACCATCTGTTCGAGGACAAGTGGAAAAAAACAGCTCATATTTTGAATACTTACAAGCCGCAGATAGCCTTATTTACGTATTAAATTCTGCTTCATCGTTACATGGTGAAGAACTTGATACATTACTTTATTTACGTGAACAAGTACCAAACTTACAAATTCATTTCGTATTACATACAAATAGTGCGGATACGAATGAAAAACTAATGAGTAAGATGAAAGTCCATTTCCCAAATGCGCAGTTCTTCCCATACTCTCCTTCACAAGAGGGGAGCCAACAACTTGGGGACGTGACAGAGTCTATTCTTTCTAATCTAGCAGAACGCGATATAGAACAAGAACGTATCGAAAAACTAATATGGTTTACTCAAAAGACAATCGCATACCTTGTAAATGAACGTGTGGAATTAGAAAATACATTAGTCAAATCAGTACGCTGGAATAAACATATCTCAGTAAAACTAAACGGATTTATTAACAATCTTACTGCTCTTGAAAAAGATAAAATTCGTTCTATTACAGAATCTTATCTTTTAACGAAAGAAGAAATCACAAGAGATATCCATTCTCAAATTCCTGAATTATTACAGAGCTGCTCTGACCTTGTTCAAGAAGATAGTGATTTCAAATTAGTTCATGAAGAATTAAATACTGCGATGAACGAACGAATTCAAAAACATGTACAGCAAGTGCTTCTCCCTAAATTTACTGGGTTTATTCAAGAGTGGATTGAAACAGCACATAATGAATTTATTCAAGCTCAATCTTATTTAGATGAAATGAGTGAAACGTTTAATAAATTATATAAAGAAGAACGAATGAAACTTCCTTGCGATTTCAAATTACTAGATGATTGGCATCGAGATGTTGTACGCATGACCAATAGAATTACAGTATCGAATATCAATATTTTATTACGTTTTACACCGACACAATTTTTCTTAAAGAGTGCAGGAAAACTATTTGGTAACATGCAAAAAAATCAATCTATGCTTGCAAACAAATATAAACAATATATTGAAACGGAAGACTATACGGAAATTGCTCAAACGATTTCAAAACAATTCTTCCTTCAATTTGAAGTATTTGAAGGCGCATTAGAACGAGATATCATGATGTTCTTTAAAGATCCACTTAGCATACTGAAACAAAATGTAGAAGCCGCTCAACTTGAAATACAGGAAGACGAGCAAACATTAGCAACGTTAAGAAGCAACCCAGAAACTTATCACGATCCGTTAGCATTCTTTAAACTGCAACTATTGCAACACAAATTCGTTTTAAGTACGCACAAAAACAATGAAGACGTCTATGAATTTAATGAGTCTCCTACGATTTAACATAAAGTGAAACTTTAATCAGTGGGGGGTCTTCATCCCCCACCTAACTTCCTTGCTTTCGCTGAATTTTGAGGTGGGGGTCTTACTGCCCATTAAAGCGGGATAAAAAACCAAGCAAACTGAAATTTGCTTGGTTTTTTACTTTAATTCATTATTTTCATATGTTCAAATGGATAATAAATTGCCGCTAATTCTCCTAATACATCAGCTTTATCAATGAGTCCTAAACCATTTCTACTATCTCTGCTTATTAAGCGATTATCTCCCATAACAAAAATCTTGTTTTTAGGAACTGTAATTGGTCCAAAGTCCTCCGTTAAATTCATAAGTTTTTTTTCAGCTTGTTTTTTATTACTATACAAATACGCTTCCTCTATCACTTCATGATTCACATATAATTGATCATTTCTCACCTCAATAACATCGCCAGGCAAACCAATAACCCTTTTCACATAAAAATTATCTGTCTTTACAACAATAATATCTTCTCTCCCATAACTTTCAAATTTCTTTGCCAACTTATTCACAATCACCTTATCCCCATCTTGTAACGTTGGCTTCATAGACGCCCCTTTTACAGTCGTAGGAAAAAATACGAAAATTTTCGCCAAAAACACGAGCAAACAAGCAATTGCAATTGTTCCAAAGAATTCACGCAACCGTTTTTTCTTTTGCATCATTCCACCATCTCATCATGTTTTTACTTTTATTATAAAGACTTCAACTACTTAATTTCTATAAAATTCTGAATTGTAAAATTAGAATATTAAAAACTTTAAAATAACATCCTCATAAAATCCTTATTTTTATATACCATATTTTATATGTACCTCACTATTTATAGACAGTAAAATTTGGCTGAAGCAAAATAGTAAAAAAGATACTCTCCAAATAGTCTATCTACTATTTGGAGAGTATCCTTTTATATTCCCACATATACAATACACATTTGAGCCGCTACATATGTAAACCAAATCCAAAGTGGTTCATACTTTAATTTGCGCCCTCCAATATCTGTCACGCCAATAATAAAATCAGAAATCACAAATAGTAAACCACCAAAAGCTGGTATCCACCATATTCCTGTATTCTCATAGTATAAGGCGAATGCAAAGCAAGCCATTCCTCCAACCCACAATCCGTAAATTAGCGCTCCTATCGTAAACAATTTATCTTGTTTCTCATTTCGAATAAAAAAGAACCATCCTATAATGAGAAAGAGTCCGTATGCGAGTAAACCAATCCAAAAACCATTCCATGAAATGCCTGTTTGCAAAAATGCTTTTACATAAAAACAATGCGCAAGCGCGAAAGTAATCATCCCTCCAATTAGCCTGTGACCAATTGGAATTAAACCTGCCATAAATAAATCCCCTACAGTTGATAACGTCATACCTAGTGCAACCCACGTACTATAATCTACTGATGGATCTTGTAACCATATCCAAATTGCACTTGCTGTTAAAGAAAAACTAAGAATAAGACGCACCGCTAAAGGTAACGGCATATTATTTCTTTTCTTTTTTGTCTGTCCTATTGCATAAATTACACCAATTAAAAAAAGAATGATTTGTGCAATTAACACCATGTAAAGTAGATTCATAATATGTTCTCCCCAATAAAATGCTTTTTGTATCTTTTTTCGTTACACCTAGTCTATTATCCTTTTTCTACATAAAAAAAGAAGAACAGTACTGTTCTTCTTTTTTTATCGTTTTCCTGTTATTTATGCTACTTGTTTTTCTTGCTCCATTTTCTGCTTAGCTGGCGTACGATTCACCACGATAATTCCCGCGGCTACACATGCTAAACCAAATAATACAAATGAATGAATTGCTTCTCCTAAAATCATGCTCGATAATAACACACCAAATACGGGTATGAAGAACATGTACATTGATACTTTTCCAACCTTGTTGTACTTCATAATTGTATTCCAAATGCAAAATCCTGCTGCGGATAAGAAAGATAAGTAAATCAGCATAAGTATTGCATGTACACTGAATGTAAATGGCATGACTCCAACTTGCAAAGCCCCTATACATAATAGCCCGATAGAACCAAAAATCATTTGGTATGCTGTCATATAGCCAACATCTAATGTTTTACTACCTTCTTTCGCCAATATATTCCCATACGAGTACAACATTGCTGCAATCAGAAGTAATAAACTACCAATTCCGAAATGGAATGACAAACTACCATCACTCGGTACATTTACTAAAATGACACCACAGAAGCCGATAGAAACTCCAATTACTTTTCTCACATTAAGAGCATCATCTTTATATAAAAAATGTGCGAGTAAAATTTGAAAGAATGATGAGGTTCCTGAAATGATAGCTCCTTCAATACCAGAACTATAGCTCATTCCAATATAAAAGCATATATATTGAAGAAATGTTTGAAATAAACCAATTTGTACTAACTGCTTCCCCGTTCCTTTTTTGAAATTCATATCTTTTCCTAACGCTTTAAAGAAGAATAAAAGCATAACCCCAGATAAGAAGAAACGATAACCAGCAAATAATATTTGCTCCCCAACTTCTTGTGGCTGAATTCCAAGTTCAGCATAACTTAATTTAATAAAAGGGAATGCGCTCCCCCATAAAAAAGTCGCTACTATTGCAGCAATAAACACGCCAATCGGATGGGTAAAAAATTTCTCTGTCTTCACTTGTTGTCTTCCTTTCCGATCTTTTTACGAACAATATTCATATATACCAAAGGAACTGTGAAAACACAAGTTTTCAGTTTATACGCAAACAAAAACATATCATCTAACGAAAACATATGCTATACTATAGAATAATTACAACATAATAACTGTTAAAAACAGATTCAACAGAAATGCTGCTATCCATTATGGATGGCAGCTTTCGTCGTTTTATAGGGGTTTCGATTTTGATTATTTTTCTCAATAAGAATTTGGAAGGAGCGAGTAGTAATGAACTCAGAAGTAAAAACATTACAAGTACAAAAGTCTATTTCTCATCCCTCTTTATGGGATACATTAAAGAAACATTATGAACTTATATTTGCAATCGCATCTGGTATTTTCATTTTAGCTGGTTGGTTATTCACAAAGAACGATGTAATGAATGTAGGCATTACTTGCTATATCCTTGCTTATATAGTTGGTGGATATGCAAAAGCAAAAGAAGGTATTGAAGATACAATTGAGGAGAAAGAGCTAAATGTCGAAATGCTTATGCTCTTTGCTGCTATCGGTGCTGCAATTATTGGCTACTGGGCAGAAGGCGCGATTTTAATCTTTATTTTCGCACTAAGCGGTGCAATGGAATCTTATACATTAAGTAAAAGCCAAAAAGAAATTTCAGCGCTTCTTGATCTACAACCTGAAGAAGCATTACGTATTTCAAATGGAACCGAGGAACGTGTTCCTGTTGGACGATTACAAATTAACGACATTATTTTAATTAAGCCAGGTGAGCGCGTTCCTGCTGACGGTACGATTCATAGCGGTGAAACAAATATCGATGAGGCAGCGATTACTGGTGAACCTATTCCAAATGAAAAAAAACATGGTGATGAAGTATTTGCTGGTACTGTAAACTTACGCGGTGCTATCGAAGTTAAAATTACAAAGCCGAGCGATCAAACATTATTCCAAAGGATTATCCGTCTCGTTCAAAGTGCACAAAGTGAAAAATCACCATCACAACTATTCATCGAAAAGTTTGAAGGAACATATGTAAAAGGTGTACTACTCGTTGTTGCGCTTATGATGTTCGTCCCTCATTTCTTACTAGATTGGAGCTGGAATGAAACGTTTTATCGCGCTATGATCTTACTTGTAGTCGCATCTCCTTGTGCACTCGTTGCTGCCATTACACCAGCAACGTTATCTGCTATTTCTAACGGAGCAAGAAATGGAATTCTCTTTAAAGGTGGCATACATTTAGAACGCCTCGCTTCAGTAAAAGCAATTGCTTTTGATAAAACAGGGACATTAACAGAAGGAAAACCTACCGTAACAGATGTATATGTTCGAGAAAATATGACAGAAAAAGAAGTACTTTCAATTACAGCAGCAATTGAAAGTCACTCTACACATCCTTTAGCTGAATCTATTGTGAAGTATGCACAACATGCGTATGACATTACATTAAAAAAACCAGAAAACGTTGAAGATGTAACTGGTTTTGGGCTAAAAGGAACATTCGAAAACAAAGCTTATAAAATAGGTAAAGCTGATTTTATCGGTGAAGAAACAAAGACATTTCATAATGGTATTTCTGCTTCCCTTGAAAAAGAAGGTAAAACTGTCGTTTATATTAGTGACGAAGATGGCATCCTTGGGCTTATCGCTTTAAAAGATACACTTCGCCAAGAAACGATAGCTGCTATTCGCGAATTACAAAGCATCGGTGTCGAAGCAATTATGATTACTGGTGATAATGAAGAAACAGCAAAAGCAATTGCCTCTGAAAGTAATATAAAGGAATATTACGCATCATGCTTACCAGAAACAAAAGTGGAAACGATTAAAAAGCTAAAAGAAAAATACGGGACAGTAGCAATGGTCGGAGATGGTATAAATGATGCCCCTGCACTCGCTACTGCTAGCATTGGTGTAGCGATGGGAGAAGGAACAGACGTAGCTTTAGAAACGGCAGACGTTGTACTTATGAAGAACGAGTTATCTCGACTTTCACAAGCAATTCGTTTATCAAAACGAATGAACCGTATTGTAAAGCAAAACGTAATCTTTTCACTAGCTGTAATTGCAATGCTGATTTGTTCAAACTTCATGCAATTTTTAGCTCTTCCATTCGGTGTTATCGGGCATGAGGGAAGTACGATTCTTGTTATTTTAAATGGCTTACGATTATTAAAAGGAAACAATTAAAACGGGTCCCTCATAAAGGACCCGTTTTTTCTAATGGTAGCTATTATGCCCGTTTGCACTACCGCTCGTTTTATGCTTTGGATGCGAACTACTCTTTTGTTTATTGTTATTTTTATTGTTGTGATTCTTTTTATTATTACTCATGAAATATCCCCCCTGTTCCCTATTATTATGGAACAAGAGCTCACTTTTCATTACGGGAATTATTGTCACCCGTCCTATAATGATGGAGTAAACCATTAATTTCACCGCCAAGTAAAATTACCCATCCAGTTAAGTAAAACCATAACATTAAAATAATAATACCACCGAGACCACCATATGTATTGGCGTAATTCGCAAACTTATCTACATAATAAGCAAATGAGTACGATACCACAATCCATCCTACAGTAGCAAATGTTGCTCCTGAAATGACTTCTCTTCTTTTTAATTTTCGATCTGGTGCAAATGTATATAAAAAACTAAACAATGCAAATAACACGAAGAAACTCGCTACTAAACGCGTAATACTCCACACGTAAGAAAAACTATCCGATAAACCAATTGCTTTAAATACAGCTGCCCCAATGACTTGTCCAAACACTGGAACAATTAGTGCAAACACAATCATAAAAATAATCGCTAATGTAAATACAATTGATAACGCCCTCGTTTTAATAAAAGAACGTGTTTCTGTTACATCATACGCACGGTTAAAAGCATTCATCACCGCATTTACACCATTTGAAGCAAACCATAGCATTGATAATAAACCAAATGATAATAAACCACCATTTTGCTCATTTACAACTTTATCCACGTTTACTTCAATCAAAGACATTGCATCTTCAGGTACGTACGGTTCTAATAAGTTGAGCACACTTTCTGTTTGAAGGTCAATGAATCCAAGAAGCGTAATTAAGAAAACAAGCCCAGGAAAAATCGCAAGCAAGAAGAAATAAGCGAGCTGTGCTGCCAAGCCCGCTACATCATCGCGCATCGTTCGGTCATATAAATCTTTACCAAACGAATAAGTACGATTTCTTCTCACCTTTTCTAAAATTTTTCTCATATATGGTTAAACGCTTTTCTTCTCTTCTTTATCTTGCTTCAACTCAATGTACGCTTCAGTTTTTTTTCCCTCTACATTGGAGTCTTTCATAAATAGTTCACGCGCTTCTTTCATACCGCCATCTTCAGCAACTACCGGCTCTTCTTCTTCTGCTTTCAGTTCATCTACTTTTGGAGAAACAGCTTGAATTTCAATCGTTTCTGGCTTCTCTGCTGGCTCAACCTTTTTCTTACTAAAAATTTCTTTCGTTTCTTTTAACGTCTCTACAACAGACGGCGTCAATTTTTTAATTTCTGCTACTTTTGCTTTCACTACATTTAAATCAGCAAGTTCGCGTCCTTTATCTGTAACAGTTTGCACTTTTTCTTTGATTTTTGCATTTTCACCAATTTCAATCATCTTTGTTTTTGCTTTTTCTGCAGTATTTTTTACTTTTTCACGGTTTTCTTTCTTCAACATAGATACAGCTACACCTGCAGCTACACCAATCGCAATGTTTCGAGCAATATTATTTTTCTTTGCCATATTCCTTCACCCTTTCATTTCTTATGTTAGAAAGTATTTCTTTCTAAGCTTCCTCATATTCCTTGTTCTTTTCGAATGAAAGCTAATAGCTTTGCACACCCTTCTGTTACAAGGTCATATACTTCTTGGAAATTCCCTGTATAGTAAGGGTCGGGAACGTCTGTCCAGCCACCGTCTGGAACAAAATCGGACAGCCTACCAATATAGCCTCCAGTTTTACCTAAACTTTTTAAATCTGCTATATTCTTGTTGTCCATGGCAATAATATAATCAAACTTTGTTAAGTCTTCTTTTTCTACTTGCCTTGCTTTAATTCCTTCAAAAGTAACTGCATTTTCTTTTAAAATTTTTTGTGTTCCTTTATGTGGCGGATGGCCAACATGCCAATCTCCAGTTCCTGCAGAATCAATGACAATTTTCTCTTCGAGTCCCTCTTTTACGACAAGATCTCGAAAAATCGCTTCTGCCATCGGAGAACGGCAAATGTTCCCAAGACAAACAAACAATACTTGAACCATATTTTTGTTTCTTCCTTTCTTGGTGCATTTCTTTATATATACTTATAGTATAAACAACCAATTAGTGAATATAAAGGAAATCCCTACTAATTTAATAGGATTGAAAAGATTCATTAACGAAAATGATAAAAAATGTTAAGATAGCCTTATGTTATTTTAAAGGGGGACACTTCGGTGGATTTATCCGTAAAGTCAGAAGAAAACGTTGAATATATGGTTGAAGCTATTAAAGAAAAATTACGTATGGTTAATGCTGGAGCGATGAGAGCTGCTAGCTTTAATGAAGAAATGTACGAAGACTTACGTGACATTTATGAGCATGTTATGAAACGTGAAACATTCAGCATTAGTGAAATGCAAGCTATTACAGAAGAATTAGGTACATTAATTAAAAAGTAAAGGAGCCTCGTTTATGAGGCTCTTTTTTACTTCCAACAAATTCATGACAACTCTTCTCTTTCCCTCAATCAACTGTAAAATATTGTACAATAGAAGTAGAACCTCACCTTAGATTTTTTCTCCATACATACTACTCACAAATAATAGCAACACTACCATTGCTAACTGTTTTTACTGGAGGTGCTTACTTATGAGCAATTGGTACAGTAAGACGAAAGATCAAACATTAATCGACCTAGAAACAAACGAACAACACGGTTTAACAGAAGAAATTGTAAATGGACGTTTAAAGCAATACGGTTCTAATGAATTAGCTACAAAACAAAAACGCACTTTATGGCAGCGTATTTTCGCCCAAATTAATGACGTCCTCGTATATGTCCTTATTATTGCTGCCCTTATTTCAGCCTTTGTAGGTGAATGGGCTGATGCAAGTATTATTGCGCTCGTTGTAGTTTTAAATGCTGTTATCGGTGTCGTCCAAGAATCGAAAGCAGAACAAGCTTTAGAGGCATTGAAAAAGATGGCGACACCTAAAGCTATCGTCAAGCGAGATGGTGAACTAAAAGAAATTCCATCTGAGCACGTCGTTCCAGGTGATATCGTTATGCTCGACGCCGGACGATATATCCCATGCGATTTACGCCTGATCGAAACCGCAAATTTAAAAGTTGAAGAATCTGCTCTAACTGGTGAATCTGTCCCTGTTGATAAAGATGCAATCTACCACCCTTCCATGCAAAGTGATGAACAAGTACCACTCGGTGATCAAAAGAATATGGCCTTTATGTCTACTCTTGTTACATATGGACGAGGCGTTGGTGTTGCTGTTGAAACTGGAATGAACTCACAAATTGGTAAGATTGCTACCTTGTTACATGAAGCAGACGATGATATGACACCACTTCAAAAAAGCTTAGCACAAGTCGGAAAGTATTTAGGCTTTGTTGCTGTAGCTATTTGTATCGTGATGTTTCTCATCGGCTTTTTACAAGGACGAGATACACTAGAAATGTTTATGACTGCAATTAGTTTAGCCGTTGCAGCTATTCCAGAAGGTTTGCCAGCTATCGTTTCCATCGTTCTTGCAATTGGTGTGCAGCGTATGATTAAACAAAATGTTATCATTCGGAAACTACCAGCTGTTGAAGCTCTCGGTTCTGTCACAATTATTTGTTCAGATAAAACAGGTACGTTAACACAAAATAAAATGACCGTTACTCACTTTTATAGTGATAACACATACGATCAATTAGAAAATTTAAACGTAAATAATGATGTGCAACGTCTATTGTTAGAAAATATGGTGCTATGTAATGATGCATCTTACAATAATGACTCACAAACGGGAGACCCAACTGAAATTGCTCTTCTCGTTGCCGGAACCACCTTTAATATGCAAAAAGATCATTTAGAAAAAATACATGAACGTGTAAATGAGCTACCTTTCGATTCAGATCGTAAAATGATGTCAACCGTGCATACATATGATGAAAGCTACTATAGCATGACGAAAGGTGCTATCGATAAACTCTTACCTCGATGTACCCACATATTTAAAAACGGTAAAATCGAGGTTCTAACAGATGCTGATAAAGATCAAATATTAGAAGCCGCTGGGTCAATGTCTCAAGAAGCTTTAAGAGTACTTTCATTCGCATTTAAACAATACAATTCAAACGATGTGGATATAGATCATCTCGAAGAAAATCTCATCTTTATTGGTCTTGTCGGTATGATTGATCCACCGCGAACTGAAGTAAAAGATTCAATTACAGAATGTAAAAAAGCCGGTATTCGCACAGTTATGATTACTGGTGACCATAAAGATACCGCCTTTGCAATTGCTAAAGAACTTGGCATCGCTGAAGAAATATCTGAAATTATGATTGGAACTGAATTAGACAACATTTCAGATACAGAACTAGCAAACAAAATTGATCGCTTACATGTATTCGCTAGAGTCTCTCCAGAACATAAAGTAAAGATCGTAAAAGCATTACGTGCAAAAGGCAATATCGTTTCTATGACTGGTGATGGCGTCAATGACGCTCCATCTTTAAAACAAGCAGATGTTGGCGTAGCGATGGGCATTACAGGAACAGATGTTGCAAAAGGGGCAGCGGATGTCGTATTAACAGATGATAATTTCTCATCTATCGTGAAAGCTGTTGAGGAAGGTAGAAACATTTATCGTAACATAAAAAAATCAATTCTCTTCCTACTCTCTTGTAACTTCGGAGAAATTATCACTTTATTTTTAGCCATTTTACTCGGCTGGGCAACACCACTACGACCTATTCACATTTTGTGGGTGAATTTAATTACAGATACGCTGCCTGCATTATCACTTGGGGTTGATCCTGAAGATCCTGATGTGATGAAGGAAAAACCACGACATGCGAAAGAAAGCTTATTTAGTGGTAGCGTTCCTTTCCTTATTTTCAATGGGGTTGTCATTGGCCTTTTGACGCTAATAGCCTTTATCGCCGGAGCAAAGTTCTATACTGGAGATACACATCTATTCCCTCTTTTCCCAGAGCAAATTGATGAGGATGCTTTATTACACGCTCAAACGATGGCATTTGTCGTTCTTAGTTTTTCTCAGCTCGTTCATTCATTTAACTTGCGTTCAAGAACGAAATCGATCTTTTCAATTGGGATTTTTACAAATAAATATTTAGTCTTCTCCCTTCTTATCGGTGTTCTTATGCAAGTTTGTATCATCTCCATTCCGCCCCTTGCAAATATATTCGGTGTGCATGCATTAACGATGCGAGATTGGGGATTTGTTCTCTTATTAAGTATCATTCCGCTTGTTGTGAATGAAATCATTAAATTAGTGAAGAAAAACTAAAAGGCAATGAGGACTATTTCTCATTGCCTTTTCGTTTACCCCACTGATTAAAGTTTCACTTTATCCTTGTAATTCTTTTTTAATGTTCTCTGTTAATGTAGCCATACGTTTGCGGCTTTCTTCACGCTCACGTTTATTTTGTTCTTCAATTTGTTGTGTTTCTTGCATACCTCTTGAAATAATGTTCCAAGTTTCCTCAAGTGTTTCCATCTTAATACTAGAAGAACCTGATAACCTCGCTACTTCCACACTTTGCGTCGCGATATTTTGTGCATTTTTCTTAAGTAATTCATTTGTACGGCGATCCAGTTCAGCCATAGAATCTGCAACAAGCTTTTGACGCTTCGCATTTACCGCTTGAATGATACCATTTTTAAAGATAGGGATCGTTGTAATAAATGCTGTATTGATTTTACCAATTAATTTATTATTACCACGTTGAATCATACGAATTTGTGGTGCTGTAAGTAACGCAACCATACGTGCTTTTTCTAAATCATCAATACGCTGTTCTAAAATTTCAACAGAGTTTTTAAGCGACTCTAATTCAATACCTGCTAATTGATCATTATTACGTACACGCTCTTCATACATCGGAACTAACTCTGTATTTAAACGCTCTAATAACATTTCTCCTGCTACTACGTATTTTTCTAAGTCTAAATAATATTTTAAGTTTTGCTCATATAAACCATCTAACGTACCAATTGATTTTTTCATTTCATCTTGATACTTTGTAATTTCCACATACACTTTATCAATTTCACGGCCCATCGTTTGATATTTGCTAAAGATTTGTTCAATCATTTTATCCGCTTTTTTGAACATACGTGAGAAGAAACCGCTTTTCTCTTCCGCAAAGTCTTTGCTATCGAATCGGTCCATAATTTTACCAAGCTGTTTTAATAATTCACCAGAATCTTCTATCTTTGATAATGACATTGTATGTAAAATTTGATCAGCAAAACGTGAAATTTCCATAGAAGGTTCTTTTCCAAGTTCAATTAATTCTAATTGATCTTTAATATCTACCGCATTATAAATACGTTGTACATCCGCATCTTGTCTAAGTTGCAAGCGAACATCTTGTGCTGTTTGCTCATTTAATTCTGTTTTCGAATCTAGTACGACTGGGTTATTCATATGGTATTCTCCCTTTCCTTATAAAAATGGACGAAATAGTCCTTTTATTGTTTGTGATAAATTTTTATAGGCTGATGAACCATGAAACTCAAGATCGAAATTAACTTCTTCAAGCCAATGTGAATCAAATGCCCCCGCTTCAATATATGGTTCAATATCGTTTCTTCCCGTTGGATTGAAATGGAATACATCTACTCCAATTTGATTTAAAAATAGTAATAAAACAGCATCAGAACGAGTTAACTCTCCACTCTTCTCATTATTAAATATAACAATTTTCGGTACATCTTGTGAATAATCAAATTTCTCAAGCTGTTCTAAAATATTCGGTGGTATTTGAGAAAGTTGCGCGAAAACATATAGCGCTACATCTTGTTTCGTCTCTTTTGCAATTGGTTTACACATTTCGCTTTCACACGTATGGATAATCGCTTCTGCAATACCATGTTGTAATCCTTCTGGCAATCGTTTATGTGGCCACCAATGACTGTTCATAATTAAATCTGGATGCAATTTTCCCCCGCGGTCTAATGCATCTCGATAATGGTATTGGAAATTTGCTTTTTGTTCTTTCGTAAACGGAAATGTATTAATTAATAAACTGTTATCAAATGATGTAACAGCCTTTAATCGTTGAAAATACTCTTTATCATTCTTTGAAACACCTGATATTTTCGCAAATAAAGAAGGGATATAAATGTGTTTATTTTCAACAAAGAATGTCGGGCGTACAAACGCCTTTTCTTTCGTAATTAAAAAGAGTTCATCATATGTTGTTTTTAATGTACGAGCTACAGGCGTATAGGAACGGAATTGCCACGGCTTGTACAGCAGTGAATTATCGTGGTGAAGTACTTGCTCAATTTCTTTTGAAGCTTGATACGCTACTGTTGCAACACGCTCACGGCGGCGATCTGGAAATGGTTCAAGAGCAATACGGCCTGGATGAGACATAATAAATGTCCTTCCCTCTTCATCGACATTCTCAAATCCATCTTTTCCTTCTGGGTGATAATAAAGTACATCGCAGCCGAGCATAATAAGAAAGTATAAGAAATATATACGGCTTTCCTGTGCATCACCGTACCAAACAATACGCGGCATTTGTTTCTTATAGTTAATCGTAGAGAACCACTTCGCTACGTAATTTTCGCTTAATTTAATCATGTCGATTAAGAAACGACGGAAGCCTTCTGTCTTTAAAGATTGATTATGTTGTTTCTCATATAATTTCAATACAGAAATAAATGTCGTATGTATATAATGTTGTAAATCAGGATTATCTACTTTCGGCAAAAGTTGTTTCCCAGATAAGTGTGCCACTAGCCTATTTACTGTTAGACCATTTGGTGCTTCTTGATGTAATCCGAACACTTCTTGAATATGACGAAGTTTTTCCGAATCGATTACTTTATTTAAATTTTGTTCATGTAAAACTTCAATTCCTTTCGCTTCACTATAATCAAATAGTTCATTGAAATATTCATCTACATCATTAGGAACGCCAAGGATTCGACATGCTATATAACTAAATTTCATCTCATTCTCTGTCAGCTCATATTGTGGACGTTTTTCTAAAAGCGTTTCAAATTGCTTTAAATCTGATTCATCTTTTAATGCATATGGTTGAAGTGTAAAACGTGAAAACACAACAGTTCACCTCCAAAAACATTTACTTTTTCTAAGTCTTTCTTCTATTATAAACTATTTCTGTCTATAAAAAATGGGCGCTCGTAAAACGAGCAAACCCATTTCAATTATTTATTGTCTTCTTTAGTAGCTGCAACTTCTTCTTTAGCTTGTCCAGAATTCTTCATGTAGTGAAGTATAAATGTTGCTCCAAATGCTACAACTAAAATAATGAAGAACACTGTATGGCTTATTTCAATATGAATGACAGACAATAACATTTTTGCTGCGATAATTAAGATTAAAATATATGCTGTCGTTTCAAGTTCTGGAATACGCTCTAACAATTTTAAGAATACACCAGCGATACCGCGCATCATTAAAATACCGAGCATTCCACCTAATAATAGAATCCAAACTTCATTTGATACACCAAATGCAGCAAGTACGCTATCTACAGAGAATGCGATATCCATTAATTCAACCATCGCAACTGTTCCCCAGAAGACACCAAACATTCTGAAGAGAACACTGTTTTGGTTCATACCATGAGCTTCCTCTTCTTCTGCATTACCTTTTCGTTTATCAATAAAGTATTTAACTGAAAGCCATGCTAAGTAAAGTGCACCTAACACTTTTACCCATGCTAATTTAATTAAGAACATTCCAATTCCAATTGCGATAAATCGAAATACATAAGCTCCAATAAGTCCATAGAATAATGCTTTTTTACGTTTTTCTTCCGGAAGGTGTTTTACCATTACCGCTAATACAAGTGCGTTATCAGCAGATAACAATCCTTCAAGTACAACAAGTGTACCTATTAATCCCCAAGATACTGGATCCTGCAACACTTTAATCCACATGTCCAAGTCGAAAAATTGAGCATACGTATCAAGGATTCCTTGCAAAATACTCATCTTACCTATATCCCCTATTCTTTGCTAGATTTATAGAAAGGTCAAAAAAAGGAAACGAATATCGTTTCCTTCCTATGCATCCAAGCCATACGCTCTTACAAGCGCACCTAAGCCACCTTGGAATCCACTTCCTACTGCATTAAACTTCCACTGTCCATTATGACGGTATAATTCACAAAAGACAACTGCTGTTTCGATGGAGAAATCTTCCCCTAAATCAAAACGAAGAACTTCTTCATTCGTTTCTTCATTTGCTAAACGAACGAAAGCATTTCCTACTTGTCCAAAGTTTTGACTACGGCCTTCCGCATCATAAATCGTAACTGTAATAGCAATTTTGTGCACATCTGCTGGAACTTTCTTTAAGTCCACAACAAGTTGTTCATCATCGCCTTCACCTTCACCTGTACGGTTATCACCTGTATGTAGAACAGATCCACAAGGAGACTGTAAATTATTATAGAAGATAAAATCAGTTTCCTTCGTACATTTTCCGTTCGCGTCTAATAGAAAGGCAGATGCATCTAAATCGAAATCTGATCCACCATCATAAGATTTAATATCCCAACCAAGACCAATTACTGCTTTTGTTAAGCCAGGGCTTGTTTTACCTAAATCGATTTTCTGTCCTTTTTGTAACTGAATGGCCATGTATATTCACCTCTATATTTTAATCTTTAAAAACATATCCATTAGTAAATATATACTTACTAATGGATAGTTAAATCTATTACTCTACATCTAAACCGAAATTGTTACATAGAGACGCTAATCCACCTTGGAATCCACTTCCGATTGCATTGAACTTCCAGTCACCTGCATGGCGGTATAGTTCACCTACTACAACAGCTGTTTCAATAGAGAAATCTTCTCCTAAATCGTAACGAATTAACTCTGCATTCTTTTCTTCATCTAAAATACGTACGAAAGAGTTAGAAACTTGACCAAAGTTTTGGCTACGACCTTCTCCATCGTAAATTGTAATTGTGAAACAAATACGTTCGATATGTGCAGGTACATTTTTCAAATCTACTTTGATAGATTCATCATCGCCTTCACCTTCGCCAGTTCGGTTATCTCCTAAATGTTCTACAGCACCATTCGCACCTTTTGGGTTATTATAGAAAACAAAATCTTCTGCTCCTGAAACTTTACCGTTAGCACCTACTAAAAAGATACTAACATCTAAATCAAAATCAGCTTGTCCATCATAACGATTTGTATCCCAACCAAGTCCTACAAGAACTTTTGAAAGACCTGGATTCGTTTTTGTTAAGTCTACCTTTTGTCCTTTTTTCAATGAAATTGATGCCATATACAATTCCTCCTCGGTTTATATTATTGATAACGTGATACAATCTCACTTAAGTTTTTATCTTGTGTTCCTTCTCCAACAGCTGAAAACTTCCATTCACTTCCGTGGCGATACATTTCACCTGCAATTAGAGTCGTTTTGCCAGCATAATTATCCGATAAATTATAGCGTGCGAATTCTTCGCCAGTTTGCGGGTTTTGAATACGAATATATGCATTACGAATCATCCCGAAATCTTGACGACGATTTACACAGTCATAAATATTTACAACGAATACTAAACGATTAATACGGCTCGGAACTTTATGTAATTCTACGAAAATTGTTTCGTCATCACCAGCGCCTTCGCCTGTTAAATTATCTCCTGAATGAATAATACTACCACAAGTAGAAAGCTTGTTTCCGAAGTAAACTAAATCGTTTTTGTTTAAAAAACGATCTTCTTCTAACATAACAACTGATGCATCACAATCTACATTTGGTTTACTTCCAAATAATGAAGACAGAAACCCACCTGATTGCCCAATTGGATCCCAGCCTAAGCCAACCTGTAGTTTTGCTACTTTGGGTTGTCCTTTCGTTAAATCGATCTTTTGACCTTTTTCTAAAATAATAGGCATGCAGTTTCTTCCTTTCTACAAAGCATTTTCCAATACGGAAAATATTGTATTCTCCTCTTATATTGTAGCATTATTTACCTAGTGATAAAAAGGATAAATTCTCAGTTATATGAAAACATTCATATAATTTACTTATGATGATGTAAGAAGTGGTAA
The DNA here is from genome assembly GCF_038005585.1 of Bacillus sp. FSL W8-0519. Taxonomy (NCBI): domain Bacteria; kingdom Bacillati; phylum Bacillota; class Bacilli; order Caryophanales; family Bacillaceae; genus Bacillus; species Bacillus sp. FSL W8-0519. The sequence continues at coordinate 459,206 of NZ_JBBOTL010000001.1, read as the reverse complement.
ATAGCACCAACCATTCCTGCACAATTACCGTTTTGTGCAAGTTCAATCTCACAATTACTATAAATCTCTTTATCTAAATATTTTTCTACCTCTTCTTTTACTTCTTTTAAGAACTGATTTCCCCTAGCAGTAATTCCGCCACCTATAACAATCACTTCTGGATTAAAAATATAAGCAAGGTTACTAATTCCAATCGCTAAATGTTTGAAGAAAACCTCAACTGCTTGGGTAACTTCCCTATCACCTTTATCATACAGTTCGAAAATCTTTTTTCCATTCCAATCGCTTTCACCTTTATATTCTCGCACAAGACGAATTAACCCTGAAACGGAAGCGACCTCTTCAAACGCTTTTCCTTCTATTAACATATTTCCCCATTCACCAGCACTAAACGAATGCCCTCTATATAACTCTCCATCTATAAAAATTGCTCCTCCAATACCAGTTCCAAGGGTGAACATAATAAAATTTCCTTTCTCTCTTCCACTACCATTCCACTTTTCTCCAAACGCTGCACAATTCACATCATTATCAATGGATACAGGAACTTTTAATACCTCTTGCAATCTATTCATAATAGGAATCATACTATAGCCCGGAATATGATCCACACCTCCCGTCACCACCCCTTTATTAACGTCAACAATTCCCGCCGTACTAATACCAATTCCCCAAACCTTATGTTCCCCCATTAATTTTTTTGATAAAAGAATGAGTTTTTGAATGATTTGTTCTCCGCCCAAATGAATTTCTGTTGGAACTGTTTTATGCTTTAGTACTGTTCCTGTTTCTGAAACAATTCCATATTTAATGTGTGTACCACCAATATCAAATGCAATATACTCTTTCATCTGCTGTCACTTCCTCTACTGTAATGTGTGTGAAATTCCCACTACTCTACTATTATAAAGAATTTACACTAACTCTTTTCTCTCTTTAGAAATACACCACCTTTTTCTATATATAGATTTTTTTGTATAAAACTCTTTTTCCTATGAAATATTACAAAGGGATGTATTTTAGATGGAATATTAATTTTTCAGGAGGAAATCAATGACGAAAATTTTTATTTTAGCATCAACTCTTTCTTTATCTTTTTTTAGTGGTTTAAATATTGGTAATGCAGCAACAGAAAACTTCTCTCCAGTAACAAATGCGATTGTACAAAATAACGATCATTTCGCAGAAGGTAACTCAAAAGATAATAATAAACCACCAGGAAACGGTGGTTCTCAGGACGATAGTGGTTCTGGTGGCAATGGTTCCGGCGGTAGCGGTTCTGATGGCAGTGGTTCTGATGGCAACGGCTCTGATGGCAATGGTTCTGGTGGCAACGGTTCTGGTGGCAATGGTTCTGGTGGCAATGGTTCTGATGGCAACGGCTCTGATGGCAATGGTTCTGGTGGCAATGGCTCTAGCGGTAGCGGTTCTGATGGCAGTGGTTCTGGTGGCAATGGTTCCGGCGGTAGCGGTTCTGATGGCAGTGGTTCTGGTGGCAACGGTTCTGGCGGCAATAGCTCTGGTGGCAATGGCTCTAGCGGTAGCGGTTCTGATGGCAGTGGTTCTGGTGGCAACGGCTCTGGTGGCAATGGTTCCGGTGGCAATGGCTCTGGTGGCAATCGTGGTAAAGGCGATAGCAGTTCTCAAGGGGGAAATGACTCTCATGGAGGTAACCGTGGTAAAGGCGATAGCAGTTCTCAAGGAGGAAATGGCCCTCAAGGTGGCAATAGTTCCAAAGGTGGTAACGTAAAAGATAACGCGAAAAAACAAGGCGATAAGTTACCGAATACTGCAACACATTATCCTGCATCTATTTTAATGGGACTTTCAACATTCCTAATTGGTATGTTACTATTCATTCGCCGTAAAAACGCAAAATAAAAACATATCCTTCCATCTTAAAAATACATGAAACAAATTGTAAAACTAAAAAGGACTTTGGATTGCATTTTATTATGCAGCCTAAAGTCCTTTTCATCCTTCCTATCCAAAAGAGCATTAATACGCTTTTCCCCAATACACCATTTGTTTCGCTTCTTTACCACAACAAATACATTCGTCAGCTAAATGCTCTTGCTCAAAAGGCATACAGCGAGAAGATACTCCGACTTCTTCTTTTAATTTCTCTTCACAAGCTAGTTCCCCGCACCACATCGCCTTAATAAATCCTTGCTTTTCATCAGCTAATTTTTTCATCTCTTCAAACTTCGTCACACTATACGTATTTTCATCACGAAATACTTTTGCTTTATTAAATAAAGAGTTATGAATTTCCTCAAGTAGTGCTGGAATGCGTTCTTCTAATTGATCCATTGATATAAACTCTTTTTCTTTCGTATCTCTTCTTACGAGTACAACTTGATTCTTTTCAATATCTTTAGGACCAACTTCTAATCGAATTGGAATACCTTTCATTTCATACTCATTAAATTTCCAACCTGGTGTTTTATTACTAGCATCTATTTTTACTCGTGCAACCTTTTGAATATGTCCTTGTAACTCTAGCGCTTTCGCCAAAACTCCTTCTTTATGCTGAGCAATCGGTACAATAACAACTTGCACTGGTGCAACTTTAGGAGGCATTACAAGCCCATTATTATCACTATGAACCATAATCAGTCCACCTATCATTCTTGTTGATACACCCCAAGATGTTTGGTGTACATATTGCCACTTACCGGTACGATCTAAAAATTTAATATCAAATGCTTCAGAGAAATTCGTTCCAAAGTTATGGGATGTTCCTGTTTGAAGTGCTTTCCCATCATGCATTAAGCTTTCAATCGTATAAGTTGCCTTTGCTCCCGCAAATTTTTCTTTTTCTGTTTTTTGTCCTTTAATTACCGGTATCGCTAAATAGTCTTCACAGAAAGAAGCATATAGATTTAAAATATTTAATGTTTCAGCTTGAGATTCTTCTGCTGTTTCATGAATTGTATGACCCTCTTGCCATAAGAATTCCGTTGTGCGAAGAAATGGCCTCGTTGTCTTTTCCCAACGAACTACTGAACACCACTGATTATATAACTTTGGCAAATCATTATAGGATTGCACAATTTTTGAAAAGTGCTCACAGAATAAAGTTTCAGATGTAGGGCGTATACAAAGTCTTTCTGCTAACTTTTCATTCCCGCCATGTGTCACCCATGCTACTTCAGGAGCAAATCCTTCTACATGATCCTTCTCTTTTTGTAATAAGCTCTCTGGGATAAACATTGGCATATACACATTTTCATGACCGGTTGCTTTTAACTTCTCATCCATAACTTTCTGCATATTTTCCCATAAGGCATAGCCGTACGGGCGTAGAATCATACATCCTTTTACACTTGAATAATCAACAAGTTCTGCTTTTTTTACAATATCTGTGTACCACTGTGCAAAGTCCTCTTCCATCTTCGTAATCGCTTGTACTTGTTCTTTTGCCATAGTCAGTCTTCCTCCTTCTAGAAAATACAAAAAAGCCCGCGTCCCTAAATAGGGACCGAGCTTTGCCGGCGTTACCACCCTGATTCATGCACAAAATTGTGCATGCTCTCTTTTTGATAACGGGAAATTCCCGCTGCATATGCAGAACGCAAAGGTAGGTTCCATGTTGTCTTTTTAAGAATCTTTCAGCCTGACGGATTCTCTCTCTGCTAAAAAGGTTGAACATATACTAGTCCTTTTTCATCGTTATAACAAAATAAATTTGTTGAATATCATAATATAAATTTCACTTCAAAACAAGAGTGAATTTTCTTATTTTTATATATTCTTTTCATTTTTTACAGTTTTATACGTAGCTTTTTCGTGATATTTTTAAAAGTTGATGTGCAATCATACCAATAAGTGTACCAAGTAGGACGAAGAAACCAATAAACCCATACCCCATTCCTTCCCATCCACCAATAACCATCATTGTAACAGGAAAGGATGCTAAACAAAGAAGTATTAGACTAAGTGCAAATATAATATCGAACTGCTTGTCTGGAAACCGTTTCTTTAGTAAATACGAAATAGCAAATACAAGGATAATCGTGATTCCGCCAATGATGTAAAATATACCAAATCCATCTAACCAGTCCATACCATTCCCTCCTTCCATAGATTCCCTTATACTTATTATATGTTCAACTTTTCTGAAAATAAATAATAAATTTTATTTAAAAACATATTTTTATTACTAGGTATTAATAGTAGTATATAGTAATAGGTTTTATATAATTAGGAGGATTACTTTATGGATAAAGCATTAACGAATCGTGTCATCATTTTATCATTCGACTGTTTATCAGCTTTAGATTTTCCTATACTACAAAAATTACCTCACTTCCAATCTCTAATCAAAAAGGGTACGGTTGTCGAAAAAGTAGAACCAATTTATCCTTCTGTAACATACCCAAGTCACTCAACAATCGTAACTGGTAATTACCCTAATAAACATGGTGTTGTTAGCAATACGTTACTTCAACCTGGACGTGAATCACCCGATTGGCATTGGTACCGAAAATCAATACAAGGAACAACGTTATATGATGAAGCACATAAAGCAAATTTAATGACAGCTGCCCTTCTATGGCCTGTTACCGGCAGAGCAAATATTGATTACAATTTACCAGAAATCTTTCCAAATAGACCGTGGCAAAATCAAGTTTTAGTTTCATTATTTAGCGGTAGCCCGCTATATCAATTAGATTTAAATCGTCGTTTCGGCCATATACGAAATGGAGTGTCACAACCTGAACTCGATGATTTCGTACTTGCTTCTGCTGTGCATACAATCCAGACGAAAAAGCCTAATGTCATGTTTGTACATTTCACCGATTTAGACACCCAAAGACACTATCACGGCTTTGAATCAAAAGAAACAATAGCCGCAATTCATAGACATGATGAGCGACTAGGGAAAATTATTCAAGCTTTAAAAGACAGTGGACTATACGAAGAGAGCACTATTATCGCTCTTGGTGATCATAGCGCTTTAAGTGAAAACAAAGCCATTCAATTAAATGTACTATTTCATCAAAAAGGGCTTATCTCTATAAATTCAAAAGGAAAATTAGTAGACTGGAATGCTTATTGCCAAAGTTGCGATGGGTCCGCCTATGTATATGTGAAAGACAAAAACGATACCGATACAATTCGAGAAGTACAACTACTCCTTGAAGAACTGCTTCAAAATAAACAAAACGGTATTGAATTTATACTTCATGATGAGGATGCGAAGGAATGCGGTGCAGATGGCAATTGTTTATTTATGTTGGAAGCACGAGAAGGGTATTATTTCACTGAAAACTATACAGGAGATTTTATAAAAGAAATTACTGAAAAAGATGTTACGCCTAGTAAAAAATATACATTTGGTACGCATGGATACTCTCCAACAAAACCTAACTATGAAACAATTTTTATAGCTGCTGGGAAAGGAATAAAAAGCGGCATTACCATACCGTATATGAGACTTATTGATGAAGGCCCAACTATCGCTAGACTACTCGGTTTACACTTAGGTGAAACAGACGGATCAATTGTAGAGGATTTACTCCAATTGTAAAGAACTGTGTATATATGTAAAAGTTATGTAAAATTCATCATTGTTTCTCTTTTTATAATTTTTATTTTTGTACACTGTTAGTAGAACAAATTTGAGGGGGAACATTATATGAAAAAAATGTCCAGACAAGAAAAAAGCTGGATATTATACGATTGGGCGAACTCCGTATATTCGCTCGTCATTACAACCGCATTATTCCCAATTTACTTTAAAGCAGCTGCAAAAGAAGCTGGGTTATCTGGTGCAACTTCAACAGCATATTGGGGATATGCAAACTCGTTCGCAACACTTTTAATTTCTATACTTGCTCCTATTCTCGGCACAGTTGCTGATTATAAAGGATTTAAAAAACGATTTTTCACATTCTTCTTTGGACTCGGTATCGTATTTACAAGTATGCTAGCAGTCGTTCCAACATCTCAGTGGTACTTATTACTAGGATGCTATATGCTCGCATTAGTCGGTTTTGCTGGAGCAAACATTTTTTATGATGCATTTTTAGTAGATGTCACTTCTGAAGATAGAATGGATCGAATTTCTACAAGAGGTTTCGCTTTAGGCTATATTGGGAGTACTATTCCATTTATCGGTTGTATTGCTCTTATCATTCTTGCTCAAAAAGGAACTATCCCTTTATCAGTCGGCATTGCTAGTCAAATTTCATTTGCGATCACAGCTCTTTGGTGGGGATTATTTACAATTCCAATGCTAAAAAACGTAGAACAAACGCACTATATTGAACGTCACCCAAGACCAATTACAATGAGCTTCAAACGCCTTGCTGATACTTTTAAAAATATTAAAGAATATAAAACGGTCTTTATGTTCTTAATTGCTTACTTTTTCTATATTGATGGGGTCGATACAATTATTACTATGTCCACCGCTTACGGAACAGACCTCGGTATTAGTGCAACAAATCTATTAATCATATTATTCGTCACACAAATTGTAGCTTGTCCATTCGCTTTATTGTACGGAAAACTATCGGAGACATTTACCGGTAAAAAAATGCTATATGTCGGTATTATTATTTACATCATTATCTGCATATATGCTTATTTCTTAAAAACGACACTCGATTTCTGGATTTTAGCAATGTTAGTTGCTACTTCTCAGGGCGGGATTCAAGCACTTAGTCGTTCCTATTTTGCAAAACTAGTACCTAAAGAATCTGCAAATGAATTTTTTGGATTTTATAATATATTTGGCAAATTTGCCGCGATTATGGGTCCAGTATTAGTCGGTGTTACAACGCAATTAACAGGAAAAACAAATGCTGGTGTTCTTAGTATTATTGTGTTGTTTATTATCGGTGGATTTTTATTAACTAAGGTCCCTGAAAATAATACATCTGTTACACCACCTAATCCGAAAACTAAAACGCTATAAGAAAAAGATCCTCTTCTTGCAAGAAGAGGATCTTTTTTATCTATAACGTCTTACAATTAAAAACTCAACAGCCGGCTTTACAACTATCGCAGCACATAACGCAAACAATAACGGTATGTTATGAAAATCAATCCATCTATTAAACCCTACCGATGCGAAAAACAAGCCAAAAATTAATACAACGAGTACATAATATGTAACATTGGCACTTGTTTTTAATACATGTTTTTCTAAATCATCTTTCTCCTCAGTATCCCCTTCGACGCTATGTGATGCCAAACTTTTAAATAGATAATGTAACGCGATGCTACAAATAAATAGTGCATACCAGTTTACTTGAAGTTCAGTTAACCAATAGTAAAGTGCATACACTAACGTACCTATAGCAACTAATATAGTAACGAAAAGGCTTATCTTTTCTTTCCCCAACAACTACTCCCCCTACTGCTTGTACAAAAATAGTTTATCAACAGTTGTTCCTAATACTTCCGCTAAACGAAAAGCTAACGCTAAGCTTGGATCATATTTATTATTCTCAATTGCATTTATCGTTTGTCTAGAAACCTTACATTTATCAGCTAATGCGCCTTGTGAAATATTATTTTCAGTGCGTAATTCATAGATTTGATTTTTCACACCATTTCTCCTAACCTGTAAAATCGTTTTTACATCATCAGTATATAATTGGCTCATATAGTTGTCAAAAGTTCGCCAAAGAAAAAGGGAGCACTTCTGCTCCCTTACAATAGTTATTTCGACGCTAACGAATTTGTTAGTTCCTCTTTATTAGTGACATCTTCTTTCTTTATTTGCATGCGTAGAACTGGCCCTATTGCTAATAAAATAAGTGCCATTGCTATACAAAACACAATAACTAGTGATGTCATTTCCTTTAATCCTCCAGCTAAAGCAGTACCAATTAGCATAGCTCCCATAAACAGCGGTAAAATCGTCCCATTTACTCTTCCAACCATATTTTCTGATACAAGTTGAATCATAAGCGTACCGACAACGATATTAACACAGGCTAAACAAATACCTGTTCCAAATCTCATGAAACTAGTAATCCAAAATGATGTAGATAGCCCTTCTACTAAAAATGACATCGCTAATATGCCCATACCGAATACGAACATTTTTTTCGGGTTCACTTTTGAAGCGAAAATCGCAGCAACAATACCACCAATTAACATACCTATTCCATCAGCTGCAGCTAAATATTGAACTGCTTCCTTTTCCATTCCAAGGCGTTCTATTACAAGAAACACTTCTAATGGCGTTGTTAATCCAACAGCTAAGCCTATAATGGTGAAAGTAATTGTAATCATACGTAAATTTTTCGTATGAAGAACGTATTTCCACCCTTCTTTTATATCATTTTTTAATGAATCTCTCGCCACTTGCTCTTGTTCAACCCATTTCGGTAAAAATGAAAGAGCGATAGCAGATAACAAAAATAAAATGATTAAGCTATATAGTGACGTAAATAAACCAAGTTGTGTATACACAAGTGATCCTACCACTGGTCCAAAAATCATAAATAATGACTGTAATGTTTGGTTAAATGCAATCGCATTCGCTACCTGTTCTTCCTTTACGTAGCGCTTAAATATACGCGAAGATGATGGCTGAGAGAACTGGCCTACAATCGCGGAAATGAGTGTTGCAAAAAATATAGCCTGCCAATAATCCAGTTTTAACAACAGGACAATTCCTATAATAGACATTACACTTAATACATCTCCAGCGACCATTGTTCTTTTCGGATTCCAGCGATCAGCTAGCGCACCACCGATAAATGAGAAAATAAAAATAGGTGCATATTCCATAACCGATAACAATGAAACGGAAACTGGATCATTATTCGTTCGCTCCATTATGAAATATAGAAGGGCCATATTTCTGATCCAAATTGCAAATTGTTGTAAAATATCAGACGCCATAACGAGCATAAATGCTCGGTTTTTAAATAAAGCGTTCATTTTCATTCCCCTTTCATAAACCGACCGTTCGGTCTAATTTATTTTATAGAAAAGCAACTGACTTATTATTCAGCTGCCATTCCTTTTAACAATACATCTATTGCCTTTTTATAAATACGTTTCAACTCTTTATAATCTAACTCGTAGTAAAGTACTCCAAGCCCTGATAATAATCCATGCACAATATACATAAGATCGCGCGTATTATCTTCACGAAACTCTCCAGACTGTATGCCTGCTTCAATTAGTTTCTCAAACATAACATATGATTCTCTAGTTAAAGTTAATAGTTCATCCAAAATCTCTTTACTTACAACTTGGCTCATAGAGAATTCCTCTATTGCATTTGAAATTGGTTGCTGTATGTCCTCTACATGATATTCCGCGAGACCATATAATTTTTCAGTATTCGTACTATACGACTTCTCTTTTTCATTCCATTTTTCAAGCCAATCATACGTATGCTGTTTTACCACAAATAAAAATAATTCTTCTTTACTTTTAAAGTGATAATAAATACTTCCTTTACTTCGTTCTGTAATTTCACAAATCTCTTCCATAGATGTAGCTGCATAGCCCTTCTGTGAAAACAGACTTTCTGCTTTATATGCAATTTCTTTCTTTATCTCTTCTGCACTTCTTCTCATATTCACACCTCTTTAAACCGACCGTTCAGTCTAATAATAACAAATTAAAAACCTCTATTACAAGAGGCTATATTCCTTATTTAAGAAAACATACTCTCAAACCACGTTCGAATCATGTGTATAATTCCAATTTTAACTCCTAATTTAACAAGAAATACGCCTCCCGCAGCTAATAAAAATAACATTACTTTCCCCTTGTTTTTCACTTTCGGCTCCCTTTTCATTTCCATTCCCCTTAGTATATTAAAAATATTTAAACAAACGTTTGTTTAACTGTTTTTATGCATATGTAAGCCAACTAATTAAACGTTTGTTTAAAAAGAAATACGCCTATATAAGGCGCATTTTCATCAATCACCGCCACCTCCGCCACCATCGCAGCTGCCTCCGCTATCTCCACCAGAAGACCCTCCACAATCATGTGAACCTCCATGCGAGCTATCATTATCAGATCCCGCAAAGAAAAACAATGGTGATGAGTTGTTAGATGAGTTATGAATGTTATTTTGTTTTGTAAGATTTACCTTCTTTTTGTTTGATCGAACTGCTGTTAAGATTGTTACAACTACAACAAATAATAGTATGAAAATAATAAATTCCATATAAAAGCCTCCCTTATTCCTCGAATAATTGAATGGTTCTCTCTAGATTTTCAAGCGAAATGAAGCGCGATTCACGAAGAATCTCTTTTCCATTATGAAATAATAAAATTGTCGGTCCAGTAAATACTGCATATCGCCCTGCAACCTCTTGCATGTCTTGCAGTAATATCTCTATTTTCTCTACGTAATCATAATTCTCTAATACGTAATTTACTTTCCTTAACATGACATCACAAACACCACAATTTTCCGTTTTAATAAACAGAAGTACTAATTGTTGTTCTTCAATATATGTTACTAATTCTTCTATTGTTTCAAAGTTTTTCATCTTATCCCTCTTAACGTAGTTTATGAAATACTTTATCTTGATACATACGAAATGCTGAACTATCTTTAATCTTTCTTTTTTCCATTACTTGCTGAAAACGTAGCGTTTTTGCCGTTAACTCTTCTTTTAATTTTTTTCTCTCTTCTTCATCATAACAGCAAGCAATTAAATCCTCTATTTTTAATATATCTTTTTGCAGTTCCATTTCTGGTGGAATCATGCCCGCGTTTTTTAAAATTTTATAACTCATTCTAAGTTCTGGAGGTACCATTGAAAGGTCTTCTAATTGTAGTGGTTTTCCTTTTCCCGGAATATGATCAAGGTCTCCATTCCGTATTGCTTGTCGAATTTTTTCTTCGGCAATATTCAAAAACACATCCACATTACTCCCTCCCTTACATATTTTTACTATTATTTTACATGAAATTTCATTATCTTGCTACGCTATTACAAATTGACCTCATACAATTCTTTCTCAAATTTAACTCCAAGAAGCCCTTTCCTCTCTAATCGATATTTTATTTTCATGTGTAATCTGTATTAGAGCCATTTCATATTGAGAAAGTCTTTTCGAATTCAATAAAGCGTTTACACCAAATCTTACATTTGCTACGATTTAATCAGCTTCAGCTCCTTGTATAGACTTCGTGATGTCTGATCATTTTTATCTAGATTCATTTTGATTTATTGGCGCATGCCTTTAAATATATCTTTTATTTTGAAAGGAGAAATGGCTATGAAATCAAAAAAATTCACACTGCTATTACTATCCCTACTACTCTTCTTACCTCTTTTTCTCACAAACTTTATTACTCCCAATGTCGCATTAGCAGATTCACAAAAGCAAGGTCAAAAAATTGTTGGGTATTTTCCTTCATGGGGCATTTACGGACGTAATTATCAAGTTGCAGATATTGATGCATCAAAGCTAACTCATTTAAACTATGCTTTCGCTGATATTTGCTGGAATGGAAAACATGGAAACCCTTCTACTCACCCCGATAATCCAAATAAACAAACGTGGAACTGTAAAGAATCTGGTGTACCACTGCAAAATAAAGAGGTCCCTAATGGTACTCTCGTACTCGGTGAACCATGGGCCGATGTCACAAAATCTTATCCTGGCTCAGGTACAACTTGGGAAGATTGTGATAAATACGCACGCTGCGGAAATTTCGGCGAACTAAAACGATTAAAAGCTAAGTATCCTCACTTAAAAACAATTATTTCTGTTGGTGGCTGGACTTGGTCTAACCGCTTTTCTGACATGGCCGCTGATGAAAAAACAAGAAAAGTATTCGCTGAATCTACAGTCGATTTCCTTCGCGAATATGGATTTGACGGCGTTGATTTAGACTGGGAATATCCGGGCGTAGAAACGATTCCTGGTGGTAGTTATCGTCCTGAAGATAAGCAAAACTTCACCCTACTCCTTCAAGAAGTTCGAAATGCATTAACGAAAGCTGGTGCAGAAGATGGTAAACAATATTTACTAACAATCGCGTCAGGTGCAAGCCAACGTTATGCTGATCATACAGAGCTAAAGAAAATCTCTCAAATACTTGATTGGATTAATATTATGACATATGACTTCCACGGTGGATGGGAAGCTACTTCTAACCATAATGCAGCTCTATACAAAGATCCAAATGACCCAGCAGCGGATACGAATTTTTACGTAGATGGTGCGATAAACATTTATACAAATGAAGGGGTTCCAGCAGATAAACTCGTATTAGGTGTACCATTTTACGGACGCGGGTGGAAAAGTTGTGGAAAAGAAAATAACGGACAATACCAACCTTGTAAACCAGGTAGTGATGGAAAGCTCGCTTCTAAAGGTACTTGGGATGACTATTCTACCGGCGATACAGGTGTGTACGATTATGGTGATTTAGCAGCTAATTATGTTAATAAAAATGGCTTTGTTCGCGGATGGAACGATGTGGCGAAAGTACCTTATTTATATAATGCAACTACAGGTACATTTATTAGCTATGATGACAACGAATCTATGAAATATAAAACAGACTATATAAAGACAAAAGGTTTAAGTGGTGCAATGTTTTGGGAGCTTAGTGGTGACTGTCGCACAAGTCCAAAATATAGTTGTAGTGGCCCAAAATTACTTGATACGTTAGTAAAAGAATTACTAGGTGGACCTATTACTCAAAAAGATATTGAGCCACCAACAAACGTAAAAAATATTGCTGTAACAAATAAAAATTCAAACTCAGTTCAATTAAACTGGACGGCATCTACTGATAACGTAGGAGTTACGGAATATGAAATTACTGCTGGAGAAGAGAAGTGGAGTACAACAACAAATAGCATTACAATTAAAAACTTAAAATCTAATACAGAATACACATTTTCAGTAATTGCCAAAGATGCTGCCGGAAATAAGTCACAGCCTACCGCTATTACAGTTAAAACAGATGATGCTAATACGACACCTCCTGGTGGAAATGGCAATGCTACCTTTTCAGTCACTTCAAATTGGGGAAGTGGTTACAATTTCTCGATTGTAATAAAAAATACCGGGACGATCCCTATTAAAAAGTGGAAATTAGAATTTGATTATAACGGCAATTTAACGCAAGTTTGGGATTCTAAAATTAGTAGTAAAATAAATAGTCATTACGTAATTACGAATGCAGGATGGAATGGTGAAATTCCTCCCGGTGGATCGGTTACAATCGGAGGGGCAGGAACAGGTAATCCCGCCGAACTTGTAAATGCATCCATTAGCGAAAACTAAAGGTAACTTCCAATAATTATTTCACTAAAGTTTGAATTTAGGTTTGATTCCTCTCTCCTAAATTCAAACTTTTAATTTTATGAAAAATCACAAATTAACATTATAATAACCTATTATAACTATATTTAGTTTACAATATGAAGTTCGTGTGAAGTTCACCTGAATTTTACATGAATTTCCTTTAAGCTCTATTGTCTTCCTATACTAATCACATTATCCTTTACATATAGGAATTATTTTCATTCCATTTCAAACTATCTATATATACATAAAGAAGGATAGTCGCCTATTAGGGAAAGGCATCTAGTATTATTATAAATATAAACATAACAAAAGAAAAAGCACGCTTATAAGCGCACCATAAGAGTGCTTCTTCATACAATTCTCATGTAAGAGTTCTCGAAAATCATGTTAATCACAAAGAAAAGGCATTAGCTTATACAAGCTAATGCCTTTTCTTTATTCATATTGTTCAGCGTTCCATTCTTCTATATTCCACACTTTTGTTATCCATGCTTCATAGAAAGAAGGCTCATGTGATACAAGTAAAACGGTTCCTTTATATCGTTGTAGCGCTTCCTGCAATGCCTTCTTTGTTTCTATATCCAAATGATTAGTTGGTTCATCTAAAATTAAAACATTACTTTTCGTTACGATCAGTTCACATAAACGTACTTTCGTTTGTTCTCCGCCGCTTAATAAACGAATAGGTTTTAATACATGTTCTTCTCGCAATCCACACTTTGCTAATGCTTGGCGCACTTCTTTCTTTGTCATATCTGGTCGCTCTGCCCAAACTTTCTCTAAGGGTGTTGTTTCTGAAGCAAACTCTTCCTGAGCAAAATACGCAGGATTTACTCGTTCTCCAACAGAAATTGAACCGCTTAGCGGCTTAATTTGACCTAATAATGTTTTTAACATCGTCGTTTTTCCAATTCCATTATGACCAATAATCGCTATCTTTTCTCCTTTTTTCACTTGTAAATTCAACTCTGGACATAAAGGATCACTATAACCTATCCTTAGTTTCTCAGCTTGCAATATACGACTCACCGGCTCCTCATAAACACTGAAATCAAAACGGGATCGAGTTACAGAATGAATCTTTTCAATCCTTTGCATTTTCTCTAATACTTTCTCTCGACTTTTAGCCTGTTTCGCTTTTCGAATTTTATTTTTTTGAATAAATATTTCTAACTGAGAGATTTCTTTTTGTTGTTTCGCATACGCCGATTGTAATTGTTTCTTTTGCACTTGGTAACTTTGCACAAACTTTTCATAGTTTCCTACGTATCGCTTCACTTTTCCTCCTTCTAGATGAAAAATAACATTTGTAATACTGTTCAAAAATAATTCGTCATGCGAAATGATTACATAAGCTTTTTCATATAGTCTCAAATATGATTGCAACCATTCTATATGAGCTGTATCTAAATAATTTGTTGGCTCATCTAGTAATAAAACATCAGCTTTTTCTAAAAGAAGCTTCCCAAGTAATAACTTTGTTCGCTGTCCCCCACTTAACTTCGATACATCCTTTTTCAAACCTATTTCAAATAAACCTAAACCGATTGCTACTTCTTCAACTTCTGTATGAATGTGATAGAAATTAGAGCTTTCCAATATAGTTTGTAATTCTCCATACTTTACTAACAGTTTTTCTACTTCTCCTGCTCCATTCATTTCTTCAGCAATTTTTAACATTTCGTATTCAATCGCATACAAATCAGCAAATGCACTTTGCAAGTATCCCTCAATTGTCATCCCTTCTTGTAAATCCATATGCTGCTGCAAGAAACCTACCTTCACATGTGGAAACCATTCAATGTTCCCATCATCATGTATAAGTTCTCCTGTTAAAATCCTTAACAATGTTGATTTTCCAATTCCATTTTGCCCTACTACCCCAACATGCTCACCCTTCAATATTCGAAAACATGCATTATATAAAATGGTTTTCTCACCATACGAATGACTTAAATTTTCTACCGTTAATATACTCATTATTTTCTCTCCTTTACTTATGATTCATAAGCTAAATAGAGAGAGCAACAGTATAAAGCCTTATTTAATTGTGCATATAAAAAATGGGTAAGGTGAATACACCTTACCCATTACATATTATCGTAAGAAAGGATTAAGGTTCTTTACCTGCTGTCTTCAATTTAGCTTAATCGATAAAAATGGGCAGACTTCTCCCATATCAAGCTAAAACCATTTGAAGAACAGTTGATAAAGTCATTTTATCCTTTCACTCCTTTAACATTTGTTATATTAAGAGTATAAACTACTCTGTTATATTCTATTCTCTACTTTTCTTTTTGTTCCTTCCCCATGTTATCGTTTTCTACATAAATTTCTTTATACATCTTTTCTAATGCATATGGACTTGTAAAGATGAGCGTTAACGATTTCCACATATAAATTCTTCTCTGTAATTCTATTCCGTATCCTTTACTCACCATACTTTTCACTTCTGAAATATGGTCTTCAGCTTGAAATTGTTGTACAGACTTCAATTCACCCGTTTTAAAATCTGTTAAAAGACCTATCACAACTCGTCCGTGTTCCTGTGATCTTTCTTCTAAATCAAACTGTATTGAATGAACAAAACCTAAAACGTGAAAAATTTGAGCATGTAAACCAACAACAGCACGCTGTTCCATTAAATTGTAGCACTCTCGTTTTAGCACCTCTACCATTTCCAAAGAATTTCTATCAACTTTCATTTTGCCGACAAACATAATTTTTACAATATGAGCGACTGCCCCCATACTTTTTAATACACTCTCTAGAATTTCTACCGCGTCTTCTACATAACCATTTGAAACTATGGAATGAATAAATTCATCTAATACCGCTTGAAACTTTTTAATTAAATGTAAATCACGTAACTCCGGAACATCTTTTCTCAATTGATCTCGACCTTGAACCCACTTTAAAATTTCTGTCATTTCTTCTTCTTTTAATTCATGATGTTCCATACCATACTTCATTAATAAAATATGATTTTTTAATACAGCTTTTCTTTCTTCAAGATTATCTGCCGTTAATTCATCCACTATTTTCTCTATAGTTTTCATCTTTCTCCCCCTATATAAAAAAAGCCTCTTAACAGTAATTATACAAAAAACTGTTAAAAGGCTTTTTCTATTTTTTCATATAAGGAGCTAATACTCTCAAAATTTCTTCCTTATCTTTCTTTAACTCAAGTGATGTTAACATATCCATCGTTCTCGGCCTAGGTAATTTCACTTGTACCTCACCAACTATTGATGCTGGTCTTTGAGATAAAATAAATACGCGATCCGAAAGCAAGATTGCCTCATCTAAGTCGTGTGTAACCATAACGATTGTTTGCTTCTCTTGGTGCCAAGAGTTTAAAAGCCAGCTATGTACTTCCATTTTTGTAAAAGCATCTAATTTACCAAAAGGCTCATCAAGTAGCATAATTGGCTTTTCACATAAATATGTGCGCAGAAAACTAATTCTTTGACGCATCCCTCCAGACAATTCATCTGGATAATGGTCTGCATATTCATCTAGTTCAAACTGCTTTAATGCTTCCATTCCTTCTGTCAGCCTTTGTTTTTTCGGCTTCCCTTCAATTTCTAACGGAAGAACGATATTTTGCAAAGCTGACCGCCACGGTAGTAATAAATCCTGTTGCGGCATATAACTTACAATATCTTGCTCTTGCATTTGCTTATCGTTATACGTTACACTTCCACTTGTTGGATTTTCAATATTTGCGATCATATTTAATAGTGTACTTTTCCCACAACCACTCGGTCCTACAAAAGAAACAAATTCTCCCTCTCGTATAGAAGCACTAATATTTGCTAATACATTCTTGCCATCGAAAGATTTCACAATATCTTTTATTTGTAATCCACTCATTTTTCACTTGGAAGGAACTCATTTGTAAAGGCATCTTTCACATCAATTTTCTTCTTAATAACTTTGTTATCATATAAGAAATTCATGTAATTCGTCCAAACTTCTTCCTTCTGTACTCCCCACGCTTTTGCATCATCTTGATACTTCGTACTTAACCATTTTTGACTTTCTTGTACTAAATCTTTATTTACATCTGGAACAGCTTTAATTAAAATATCAGCAGCTTCTTTCGGCTCTTTAATTGCAAAATTATAACCCTCTGTCGTTGCACTCATAAACTTTTTCACAAAGTCTTTATCTTGCTTCGTATGTTTTTCACTCGTAATCATAACAGGACTATAGAAATCAAGCGCTGGATCTAAGTCTTTCACCATAATCGTATTTAACTCTTTTCCTTGGCGCTTCGCTTCAATTCCATCCCAACCGTAATAAATCCATTCAAAGTCTGCATCACGACCAATTGATTTAAAGAAATCTGTTTGTCCTAAAATGATTTTTTCAACTTTATTAAAATCGGCTTGGTGCTTATCCATAATTGTCTTTAATGTCGCTTCTTCCGCTGGTCCTCCCCAGCCACCGTAACGTTTCCCTTCAAAATCTTTCGGTGACGTCATATTATCTTTCTTAAGCGATGCAAAAGCTGAAGTGTTATGCTGAATAATCGCACCTACAGATACAACAGGAATACCTTCCACACGAGCCAACGTTACATTTTCTTGTGCGCTTATTGCGAAGTCAGCTTTTCCTGAAGCTATCATTTGCTCCGCCGTCACATTATCACCAGGCTGAATGATTTCTACATCTAAGCCTTGTTTTTTATAATAATCTTTCGCTTGTGCTACATATAAGCCAGTATGATTCGTATTCGGAAACCAATCTAATACGACTTTTACTTTTTGATCTTTACTTGCACTTTCTTCTTTCTTCGCCGGATTACATCCAGCTACACCTACTGCTAATAAGGCAGCCAACATAACTTTTAAACCTTTTTTCATTTTCTGCCGTCCTTTCTATATATCCATGGTGCTGTTATTCTTGCCATAAACTCCACGATAAAATACAGACATAATGTCACCATTACAATAATTGCTGCAACACCAAAGACTCGGGCTGTTAAAAAGGATTTCGTAGCCCTTGTAAGCATAACTCCTAATCCTTCACTGGCACCGAGCCATTCTCCAATAATCGCTCCCATTACGCTATATGTAACTGCAATTTTTAAACCGGAGAAAAAGTATGGAAGCACTGCTGGAAACTTTACTTTCTGGTAAACTTGCCATTTCGTTGCCTTCATCGTTTGCAACAACTTCAACATATTTTTATCTACCGTTTGAAAACCTTCTAAAATGCTAAGCGCAATCGGGAAGAAACAAACGAGTATGACTACCATTACTTTCGGTAGCATTCCATATCCAAACCAAATAATAAATAACGGTGCAAGTACAACGATTGGAATCGTTTGCGAAATAACAAGCAACGGATTTATTAAAATACGAAATAAAGGGATAACGTCCATAAGAATTGCAATGCTTGTCCCAATTAAAATCGCAAAGAACAGTCCCATTATAACCTCTTGCAGCGTCTGCATCGTATTCGGTAATAGTAAATCTTTCATTCCAATTAATTCTTGAACAATGGCAGAAGGCTTCGGTAAAATCCACGGTTCAATTTTAAATAATGAAACAGATCCTTCCCATATCGCAATGAGAAGGATAAGCCAAATTGCTGTAATTATTTTAGATTGCTTCTGGTTTTGCATATTCATCACGGTACTTCCAAACTTTTTCATCTATCGTTACACCAGTGCTTGGACGATAATGGATTTTAATAGAAGTAATCACTTCTTCTGCTCCAGCGTCCACACAAGCTTGTTGTGCACGTTTAATGATATCAAGAAGTACATCTAATTCTCCTTCCAGCGTCGTTTCCATTGCCCCTACTTCATAACGAACTCCCGATTGTTGTACAACCTCAATCGCTTTATCAACAACAGAATACACATCTTTGTTCTTTGCTTGTGGTACTACTGAAAACGAAATTGTAACTTGTTGTGACATAATAAAATCCCCCTTATGAAATTAAATTTTAAAACAAGAAAAGGCTTTCCTACTGCGTAGGAAAGCCTTGTATGCAAGTTATTATAGAATAACATATGCTACATCACTTTAAGTAACTCCCTACGCTGGCATTATCCAGATCAGGTTGAGGGTCGATGTTTGCTCACATCCTCTCAGCCAATTGGCTCCCCGGTCCTTAATTCGTTTTCATTGTAGCATGATTTATTTTATTGAACAAACAAAAGCATGTATAATCATTTCATTTAACTTTTGAATTCCCCAATTAACTCTTGTAACTCCTGTGAGAGCCAGCTTAAAGAACTGGCTAATTCAGCAATATCCTGTACAGACATTTCCTGTTCTTTCATGATTTCTTCAACATTACTACTACTATTCGCATACTTATTTGCAATAAGTGATAGTTCATTTACAACACGAACAATATTTTGGCTATTTTGCAATATATTATTTGAATTGCTAGAAACAACTCCAACTTGATTGGTAACAGTTTGTGCTGATTTCGAAATTTTTTCAAAGAAAGCACCACTACTTTCAACAAGTTTCATTCCAGACTCTACTTCTTTTGAGGTTTTTTGCATTGAAACAACAGCTTCTTCCGTTCCTGCTTGTGTTTCCCCTATTAATTTTGCTATATCTTTTGCTGATGCTTCCGTCTGCTCTGCTAATTTACGCACTTCATCAGCAACAACGGCAAATCCCTCTCCTGTTTCCTCAGCACGTGAAGCTTCAATAGTAGCATGTAAAGCCAGCGAATTCGCTTGATTTGAAATACTTGTAATTACAGTTACAATATCACTAATTTCTTTTGATCTTACTTCCAAAGAATAAATGATAGAAGATAAATCTTGTACTGCATTTTGTATTATGTTCATTTGATTCATCGTCTGTTCAATAATACCATTTCCTTTTTCTGAATGATGCTTCGTACCTTCAGACTCTTTCGTCATTTGTTTTGCAATATTAGTTATCTCTTCCATCCTATCTTCCATTTCATATACAATATCTAAATACTTTGGTACTGACGTTTCTTGCAATTGAACGCCAGCCCTTAACTCAACTATAGAACTTACGATTCCTTGGACCGCCATGCTATTTTCTTTCGTACTCACTGACAATTCTTGTGAAGATGAGGAAACCTGTTCTGCTGTCTGCTTCACTTTATCTATAATTCCTTTAAACTTCTCGATGGTATTGTTAAAATACGCATTAATAATACCAATATCATCTGGTCTTTCCTCTAATTTAATACTTAAATCACCTTCACCAACTCTGCGTAATCCTTCACGTAAATCCCGCAATGGAGCAAGTGCGTTACGTACGATTAAGAATTGAATAACAGTTGCAATTAAAACAGAAATACAAATAAACATTAAACCTTGTATAATGAATTTTTCCTTTGTAATAGGAACAATAGAAGCATCTACATCGGCTGCAACAATTGCCACAATATTTCCGTCTCCATCTTTAATTGGCTCTAATATCGTTACCCATGATCCTAATAGATCTTCATATACTACTGTCATGTTTGCTTTTTTCGTGCTCATTACCTTATCGTATGCTTTCATCCAAAGATCTGGTTGTTTATAATATTCTCCCGGCCTTACTTCAACAACATTTGCTAAGTCTGTAGACAAGTCGACGATTAGTAACTCACCTTTTTCATTTTTTTTTGCTCCAACAATATACGTTTGTCCAACACTATTCAATTCTTCCGTTGCTTCATCTAATTTCTCTGTTAACTTCTCTCTCTTTTCTCTTTGTGCCACTGGGTCTTTTGTAACATCTCTCACTATTTCTTCGTCTAATTTATGTAATACCGTATCTCCTGTTTCAAAAGAATGCCTTTCAAATATAGACATCATGCTATTTTGAAACATGTTAAAACTTAACGCACCCATAGTACCAACAAGCGTCAAAATAACTAACACAGTTAACAATACATTCTTTTGAAGAAATGATAGCTTGTGCCAATATTTTTTCATTCACATCACCTTTCTTAATTAACTTAATATAAAGGAAAACTATTAAAATAGAAACCTTATCAACAACTGATAAGGTTTCTCATTTGTTTGCAAATAAAAAAAGACCAATGAAAAAGCATTGGTCAAGACCAACCCTATCCGTCCGGTAACTGGCTAGCGTAGCCTTTCGGCCTTAGCTCCTGTAGTTTTGCGTCCTAATGTTTCCATCAGTTTGCCTTTCTCGCTGAACGAGTTGAACGATATGGGAGTTCTATGAGAATTACATTATTCTCTATCAAAGATTACAACATAAAAATTAAAATGTCCACCTATTTAGAGATACAAATGTAAAATTTGGCTGTATTATTTTTTCAAAATAATTTAACAAAGTACGTGAATGTTACATTTCTTGTGTTATATAATAAAAAATGTATATAATACAAGGATTGTTTTGAATATTTATTTTAATTTTCTTTTAAATTAAATTATTCGAATATATCTTAACTAATGAATTTCGGAGGTAGTTTATCATGTTTTGGCTACAATTTCTTACGTTACTACTCTGCATTTTTATTGGCGCACGTCTAGGCGGAGTTGGTCTAGGAGTAATGGGTGGCGTTGGTATGGCAATACTTGTTTTCGTCTTCCACTTACAACCTACAGCTCCTCCTATTGATGTCATGCTTATGATTTTAGCAGTAATTACAGCTGCTGGTGCACTCCAAGCCGCTGGAGGAATGGACTACCTTGTTCATCTGGCCGAGAAAGCATTACGAAAAAATCCAAAACGCATTACATTCTTTGCTCCAATTGTTACTTATCTATTTACACTTTGTGCAGGAACTGGTCACGTTGCTTATTCTGTACTTCCTGTTATCGCAGAAGTCTCTCGCGAATCTGGAATTAGACCGGAACGACCAATGTCAATTGCCGTAATTGCTTCCCAACAAGCAATTACAGCTAGTCCTATATCAGCTGCAACAGTTGCACTTTTAGCAATGTTAGCTGACTATAAAATCACTTTATTAGATATTTTAAAAGTAAGTATCCCTTCTACTTTTATCGCTTGTATGGTAGCTGCATTTGTTGCTAGCAAAATGGGGAAAGAATTAAATGAAGACCCTGAATACTTAAAACGATTAAAAGAAGGAATGATTCCTAAGATTGAAGAGAAAAAAGAATTTGTTGGTGTAAAAGGCGCTAAATTATCAGTTATCCTTTTCCTAGTAGGAACTTTTCTTGTCGTACTTCTCGGTTCATTTGAAGTACTTCGTCCAGGATGGATAGTTGATGGGAAGTTAGCCCGTCTTTCCATGCCAAACACAATTGAAATGGTTATGTTAACGATTGCAGCTCTTATTATTATTTTCTGTAAACCAAATGTAGAAAGCATCGTGTCTGGTAACGTCTTTAAAGCGGGGGCAACAGCAGTTGTTGCTATTTTCGGTATCGCTTGGATGGGAGATACTTTCTTTAACGGAAACTTAAATATGATTCAAGGATCAATTCAGCATCTAGTAACAAGTGCGCCATGGCTATTTGCCATCGCATTATTCATTCTATCTATTTTACTATATAGCCAAGCCGCAACAGTACGTGCTTTAATGCCTCTTGGATTATCACTCGGTATTCCACCAGCACTACTGATCGCGATGTTCCCTGCAGTAAATGGATATTTCTTCATTCCAAACTACGGAACAATCGTTGCTGCCATTAACTTTGATCGTACTGGTACAACTGGCATTGGTAAATATGTTTTAAATCATAGCTTTATGATTCCAGGCCTAATCGCAACATTCACTTCTATAGGAATTGGAATGCTCTTAATATCAATTATGTTTTAAAGAAAAAGCACAAACCTACAAATTTACAGGGTTTGTGCTTTTTTAATCAAACGTTTGTTTAAATATTTTTAGCTGTCCATTCTTCCATTATGTTCTTTAATATTTGTGTAAAATCCGCTGGGAAAAGATGCCCCAAACCTTCTCTCACAATTAATTTACAGTCCACATTATATTCCTCAAACATAGACATTAATTGAAGTGTGTTTTCATAAAATGGATCTTTGTCTCCCGTAACAATATATCCTTCTACATTCGTTATATCATTTGATACAACTATACTTTCAATTTCCTTAACATCTCGAATAGCAGGTATAACTGCAATAAATTTTTGAGTCGCTGACATATTCTTTAACGCTAACTCTATCGCTATATTTCCCCCTTGAGAAGCTCCCGCGATGATGATGTCCTCCAAGTTATATTTATTTACAAAATCATTAAAAGTTTTCATAACGTCTTTTATAGCTATTTCATGATTATCCCAGCTATACGACTTCATTCCATGTATTTGTGAGGACCGGGGAAAACCTAATATATACTCATTTAGTATTTCTTCTTCACACCAATATGGTGCAAAATCATTTATATTTGATCCTCTCCAATGCAAAGAAAATAACCCTATCTTCGCCTCTTTATTTCCATAAGTAAATAATTTCGGTTCGGCTGTTAGCTGCTGTTTCTTAAAGATTTCTTCACACTTTTTCACTATCATTTTAAAAGCTGCATTCTCTCGTAATCCCTTTAAATCTTCATCCCCCATAAGTGTATGTGGATTCCACCAAATCCCCTTTTCTAAAGCTTCGTTTAAACTAACAATCGCTTCCTCATACTTACCTTCTGCCGAAAGTGCACACACTTCCCAGAAACTAGTTTTTTCTATTCTTTCAGGAAACTCCCTTTTTGCTTTATCTATGCATCTATAAATCGCTTCGAATTCTCTTTTTTCGAATAAACGAAACAACTCATTTTGCAACTCTATAAACTGTTTCCTTTTCAAACAACCCTCCCCCTTTTTCTAACTATCGATATCAAAACATAAAAAGCTATGTAGCGTTTTAATACTACATAGCCTTCTTCTACAAACTGTTACTCACTTCCTCTACTAGCCTCTTCGTACTTTCATACGCAGATTCAGCTAAACTAATCGCTGAAATAACTGAAACACCGTCCGCACCTGCTTCTATAACCGAAGCGGTATTTTCAATTGAAATGCCTCCAATTCCGACAATCGGTATTGTAATTCCTTGTTCTCTAAAATGAGCTAAACCTTTCGTTCCTTGCACTGCTTTCGTATCTTTTTTCGTACTCGTTGGAAAAATAGGTCCTACACCTAAATAGTCAGCCCCATTTTCAATTGCCCAGCGTGCTTCTTCAATTGTATGTGTAGATACACCAACAATCTTATCACCCATTTTTTCACGAACAGAGGTAATTCCTTCATCATCTTGCCCAACATGCACGCCATCTGCATCTAACTCGAGAGCTAGTTCCACATCATCATTTACAATGAACGGTACACCGTACTCCTTACAAATTGCTTGTAGTTCTTTTGCAAAACAAATGCGTTTCTCTTCCGTTAAAGCGCCTTCCCCCTTTTCACGAAATTGAAAAATTGTTATACCACCTTCAAGTGCATCTCTCAATACTTGCAGTGGATCCTTCGTACAATTATTACTTCCCATAATAAAATATACTGATAACAACCTAGACATTTCTGACTTTGAAATACGTGACATTTATTTTCCCTCCTTACTATATAACCTCAATTTTCCCATACTTCTCTATATCACCTGAAGTCGTATTCGCTAACTGATTCAAAAATTCAATTTGAAAACTACCAGGTCCTTTTTCCACCGTCTTGGCAGCTGCCAGTTCCGCAGCTACCCCATAAAACGTTAATGCCGCTACCGCTGCCTTTACATAATCCTTTTCTACCGCTACAAATGCTCCTATTACAGAAGTTAGTAAACAACCTGTTCCCGTAACTTTCGTTAAAATAGGATGACCGTTTCGAATGAGAACAGTTCGCTCTCCATCTGTAACAACATCTTCTTTTCCAGTAATCACCGCAACTGTATTCAATTCATCCGCTGCCTGTTTTGCAATACTTACGACATTACCATTTCCAGCACCAGCGTCTACCCCTTTAATTTCCCATCTCTCATTAATAACGTTCGCTATTTCAGCTGCATTTCCGCGAATAATCGCTAATTCAATTTCAGCCGGAATATGTCTCGCAACTTCTGTTCGATACGATGTTGCTCCTGCACCAACTGGATCAAACAGTACTGGTACATTGTTCACATTTGCTGATTTACCGGCAAGTAACATCGCTTCTACTTCTTCCGGACGAAGTGTTCCCATATTTAATACTAACGCTCCAGCAATGCTAGCCATTTCTGCCACTTCTTCTTTTGCATACGCCATTACAGGCGATGCCCCTAACGCTAACAAACCGTTAGCTGTAAAATTTGTTACAACAACATTTGTAATATTATGAACGAGCGGATTAGATTCTCTCACCAAATCCACTACTTTACTAATTTCTTTCCTATTCATCCTTCTCATCTCCTAACTATAGTTATGGGAGATACACAAAAAGGCACTTTGCGCGTACGCAAAGTGCCTGAACATGTGCTTTTACACTCTCCCTACGCTGGCATTATCCAACAGGTTCAAATGGTCAATGACGGACTAGTCATACTCTCAGTTTGTATCCACAAACTCCCATGTGTTTAGTATTCTTCTACTTCAAAGTCTACTCTTATTCTAGTAAAATAACAAGTTCTTTACTTTTCTATTTAATATAGAAGCAACTAATAAAACAATACGCATAATAACTATCTATTTCTCACAGTCTCATCATGGTGCATATTATGTTCTGTCACGATCATTCACTTTCAAACAGATGTTATCCCATTAAAAAACGTTCAAATCTGGAGCGAAACTGAATCTCAAGAAGATGTATGCTATAGTTAACGTATGGAAATTTGAAAGGATGTTTTAAATATGTCAAAAAGCGTTGTAATCGCTGAAAAGCCTTCCGTTGCACGAGATATTGCACGTGTACTGAAGTGCGATAAAAAGGGAAACGGCTACCTTGAAGGTAGTAAATATATTGTGACTTGGGCTTTAGGTCATCTCGTTACATTAGCAGATCCAGAAAGCTACGATGTGAAATATAAAAAGTGGAATTTAGAAGATTTACCGATGCTACCTGAGCGTTTGAAATTAACTGTTATTAAACAAACAGGGAAACAATTTAATGCTGTAAAAAGTCAGCTTCTTAGAAAAGATGTAAATGAAATCATTGTAGCAACAGACGCTGGACGCGAAGGAGAATTAGTCGCTCGTTGGATTATTGATAAGGTTCGAATTAACAAACCAATCAAACGTTTATGGATTTCATCTGTTACTGATAAAGCAATTAAAGATGGTTTTGCAAATTTAAAACCAGGTAAGGCATATGACAATTTATATGCTTCAGCAGTTGCACGTTCAGAAGCTGACTGGTATATCGGTCTTAACGCGACTCGAGCTTTAACGACTCGCTTTAATGCCCAGCTTAACTGTGGCCGTGTGCAAACACCTACTGTTGCTATGATCGCTAATCGTGAAGATGAAATAAAGAACTTCAAAGCTCAAACTTACTACGGCATCGAGGCTCAAACGACAAATCAGTTAAAACTAACTTGGCAAGATGCAAACGGCAATAGCCGCAGCTTCAATAAAGAAAAAATTGATGGTATTGTAAAAGGTTTAGATAAGCATAATGCTACTGTTTTAGAAATTGATAAAAAACAAAAGAAGTCATTCTCTCCTGGTCTTTACGATTTAACTGAATTGCAACGTGATGCCAATAAAAAGTTCGGTTACTCTGCGAAAGAAACATTGAATATTATGCAGAAATTGTATGAGCAGCATAAAGTGCTAACATACCCTCGTACAGATTCGCGTTACATTTCATCTGATATCGTTGGAACACTTCCAGAACGTCTAAAGGCGTGCGGCGTTGGGGAATATCGTCCTTTAGCACATAAAGTATTACAAAAGCCTATCAAGGCTAATAAATCATTTGTTGATGATAGTAAAGTAAGTGATCATCACGCAATTATTCCGACAGAAGGATACGTTAACTTCTCCGCCTTCACAGATAAAGAACGTAAAATTTATGATTTAGTTGTAAAACGTTTCTTAGCTGTTTTATTCCCAGCATTCGAATACGAACAACTAACGTTACGCACAAAAGTCGGTAATGAAACGTTCATTGCACGCGGAAAAACAATTTTACATGCAGGTTGGAAGGAAGTATATGAAAATCGCTTTGAAGATGATGATGTAACCGATGACGTAAAAGAGCAACTTTTACCTCGCATCGAAAAAGGCGATACATTAACTGTAAAGTTAATTATGCAAACATCAGGTCAAACGAAAGCACCTGCACGTTTTAATGAAGCGACTTTACTTTCAGCAATGGAAAATCCTACAAAATATATGGATACGCAAAATAAACAACTTGCTGATACGCTAAAATCAACTGGTGGATTAGGTACTGTAGCAACGCGTGCTGATATTATTGACAAGCTATTCAATTCGTTCTTAATTGAAAAACGTGGTAAAGATATTCACATTACTTCAAAAGGCCGTCAGTTACTTGATTTAGTACCAGAAGAGTTAAAATCACCTACACTAACTGGTGAGTGGGAACAAAAGCTAGAGGCGATCGCAAAGGGTAAACTGAAAAAAGAAGTATTCATTTCCGAAATGAAGAACTATACGAAAGAAATTGTTTCTGAAATTAAATCGAGTGATAAAAAATATAAACATGACAACATTTCAACGAAGTCTTGTCCAGATTGCGGTAAACCAATGCTAGAGGTAAACGGCAAAAAAGGAAAGATGCTCGTTTGCCAAGACCGTGAATGTGGTCATCGTAAAAATGTCTCTCGTACAACAAACGCTCGTTGCCCTCAGTGTAAGAAGAAGTTAGAATTACGTGGTGAAGGTGCAGGGCAAATCTTTGCATGTAAATGTGGCTATCGCGAAAAATTATCCACATTCCAAGAAAGACGTAAAAAAGAATCTGGAAACAAAGCTGATAAGCGTGACGTTCAAAAATATATGAAACAACAGAAAAAAGAAGAAGAACCATTAAATAACCCATTTGCAGAAGCATTAAAGAAATTAAAATTTGATTAAACAAAAAGGTTCCTACCTCTATCGGTAGGAACCTTTTATGTTAGTGAATGATTTTACTTCCTTTTGCGTTCTCAACGAATTTTTCGCTCGATTTGTTAATTGGTGTTTTCAATAATAACGCAGCTACAATCATAACTACTACGAAAGCACTTAATACAAGTAAATCTCGCGTTACAATATCCCACAGCATTCCGCCTACTGTTTCACGAATTGCACTAATTGCATATGTGAACGGTAAGAACGGATAAATTGCTTGGAAGAATTTCGGTGTCATTTGAATTGGGAATGTTCCGCCCGACCCTGCTACTTGCAGTACAAGTAAAATGATCGCCATCGATTTCCCAACGTTTCCAAAAATAGAAACGAGTGAGTATACGATACAAACGAAGACTCCACCAATAAATAAACTAAATAATACAAACCAGAATTTATCGACTACGTACGTACCGAGTAAGAATATATCTCCCATTGATACGATAAACGCTTGTGAAAGACCTATCGTTAAGAATGTTAATAAACGTCCGAAGTAAATTTCATGGCTCTTATAATTCGCGCCCTCTTCATGTACTTCTACTGTTAATAATGAAACCATTAATAATGCGCCTACCCATAATGCAAGCACTGTATAGAATGGTGACATCGCTGAACCGTAGTTCGGCATTGCAAATAATTTATTCTCTTTTAAATTTACTGGATTCGCAAAGTAGTCACTTTGCTTCTCAACATCGTTTTTCAATAAGCGTATGATGTCTTTTAAATCCTCTTCAGATTCAAAATCACGAATTTTATCTGCCAATTCTTTAATCTTTTTCTCAGTAGCTGGCATTTCAGCTTTAATGTCTGCTAATTTCTTTTTACCATCTACTAAGCCTTTTGATGAATCTTCTAGTATTTTTTTAACATCTGGAAGCTTTTTGTCTGCTTCTTTTAAAATTTGAGATGTGTTTTTAGACATCTCTTTTGTACGAGCAATTGCTTCATTAAAGTTTGGAACGATTTCTGAATCGTATTTAGCTAAGATGTCACTTATTTGGGCCGAAGTACTTTTAGATACTGCGTTAATACTTTCAATAACATCTGCTGCTGGCTTTTGACCTTTATTAATAGCGTCAATTCCTTTATCAGTTAAATCGATTCCTTTTTGAAGACCATCTTTTACTTTATTCAATTTAGAAATCGTGTTATTCGTGTTCTTATCACTATTTACATCTGCTAAAACTTTATTTGTATTTTCCAGAACTGGAATCATATCATTAACTAAATTCCATGCTGCTTTGAACTGTCCATTTAAATCATTTAAGGCTACTTTTGTAGAGTCTAATCCATTAACACCTGCGTTGCTTAAGTCTTCTCTTGCTTTTCCAAGTTCTGTTTTTACTCTGCTGTAATCACTTACAGCCTTATCGTACTTTTCTCTACCATTGTCTAATGCCTCATTGGTTTGATTTACTAACTCATTCGCTTTTTTTATATCTTGATTTAAATTACCTCTAAGTTGCTGAGCATCTTCTTTTACATTTTCAGCTTTGTCTTTCAATTGCTCAGCTTGGTTTTTCAATTGCTCAGCTGTGCTTACTGCTTTTTCGAAATCTGCTACAAACGTAGCATTATAATCTGCTTCTGCTTGATTTACCAAGTTATTTATTGCATCTAGCTTTTTATTAGTAGCATCTCTTACATCTTGTTTCACTTCTTGCCCTGTACCAATAATATTGGCAATATCTTTAACGCCACCATTTGCATTTACAATTGCTGTTTTAAGGTTTGTTAATTTCTCTATTCTCTTTTGGAAGAATTCTTTTCCAAAATCAGTTGATGCCGACTCTTTAAATTTAGTAAAGATATCAATTACATATGAAACACTATCTGCTCTACCTTGTAGCGTCTCAGAAACATTATTAAGATCTTGTTTCGCTTTCTCTGGATCAAAATTACCATTTTGCAACCCGTTTATAACACCTTGTGCGTAAGTTGTTCCGACACGTATCGAACTAAAAACATTATTTACAGTTTGATTAATATTTTTAGCAATATTTTTATACCCCTCACCATTCACTTGCGGTAATGCTGGAATTTCTGGTATTTCTGGTATTTGTGGTATTTGCGGAATAGTTATATTAGGTAACACTGGTAATTTAGCTGGATCTGGAAGTGTCAGATTAAAATCAAATGAAGGATTTTTTAAGTAATCTGTAATTTTCGCTGCAGCATCCAATCCCTGCTTCGTTACAATTAAATTATTCTTAATAGTTCCTGGAGCACGATTCAATGTTTCATCGTTTCTCGCAAAGAATGCATCTAAGCTCTTAAGTGTATCCTGACCATCATTAATAACACTCTCTACAACCGGCAACTCTTTCTGCGCTACTTTCACAACATCCTCTGCTCGAGTCGCATCATCTAACGCCTTATCCATCAATGTATTCATTTCTGGGAACTGCGCTTCTAACTTAAATACAAGATCTTTTACTTTCTCAATACTTGGTAAGTTTGTTTCTAAATCGATTCCAAGGTCATTGAAGATTTTAAAAATCTCACCGTTCGCTGTTTTAACAAAGTTTTTACTAATTTCTTCTGTAATACCTGATGCACCTTTTGCTGTAATCTTCGGTGCAATCGCATTTACCTTTTCATTTACATAGTAATCAAGTTCTGGTTTCTGTGGATTTTCATCCAGAACAGTTGCAATCTTTTCAGAGAAGTCTTTTGGAATTGTAATGCTTGCATAGTAATCCCCGCGTTCCACTCCGTAAATTGCTTGTTTTTCATCTACAAATTTCCAGCCAAGATTTTTGTTTTTCTTCAGAGAATCTACAATCTCGTTCCCGATATTGATATCTTTTCCTCTTAAATTAGAGCCTGCATCTTCGTTAGAAACTGCAATGGGAACTTCTTTTGTATTTCCATATGGATCCCAAGAAGCTTTAATGTTAAACCATGCATATAACGATGGTAAAATCATTAACCCTACAACAATAACAATTGCAGCCCAATGTTTTGCTACATTCCGTAAATCTGTCTTATAAATACGCCAAATTTGTTTCATAGAAGTTATCACCTAATTATATATTTTTCCTTCTTTAGAAAATGATACATACATTTTGCAATTATATCACTTTCTACATCGTGGATTAACCAAAAACGAACTATTTTTTCCCATTAACTTTAACTTACTACATTATATAACGAAGTAAGTCAAAGTATGAATACAAAATGACCAAATCGGTTTTACATTCAATAATAACAAATATATAGGAAATGTCATAAAAAATACAAGTATTTTCTCTTGGAAATACTTGTATTCTTCAAAAAAATCCTCACAGCTTTTTATCAACTGTGAGGATTTCTTCTATTATATATCTACTTGTACTTCTACACCGAAATGATCTGAAATTACATTTCGGTTTGTACCATTAAAAATAACTTTTGAAGAACGAACTTTTTCACTTCGGTTACACAATATTAGATCGATTCGTAGATTATGTTTATTTTCATCCCAACCAGCAATTTCCCCTTGGACAGTTGTTCCTTCATCCTTCTCTATTGCTAGTTCATATGTGTCATGCAAACCTTTTTGCATCATATATTCATAGCCCTCACCTTGCAAACGGGCATTATTATTAAAATCACCCATTAAGAAGGAAATTCCATTGCTATCTACATGCTCCATCAAACGATTCACTTGATCTTTAAATGATTCTTCTTCATCATTCCACCAACCGAGGTGGCAAGAGTAAAACGTGATGTTCTTACCATTATAAGCAATTGTTGCACTTACAATTTTGCGTGTTTTCCAATACGTTGTATCCTTATTTTCTGAAATAAAGAACGTATCTTCTTTTACAACATTATGCTTCGTTATAATCGCTAATCCTTCTTCATACACATCATAACCAATATGAGAGAAATCCCAAGTAATATTGTAATCTTTTACATGTAACGCTTTTAACTCTTCTAATAGTAAAAGTCCAAAATTATCTTCTTTCTTGTTACCGCATACATTTTTAGCTCCTATCGACTGACTTACTTCTTGCAATGCGATAACATCGTACTCTTCTTCTTGAATGACTTTAGCAAGATATTTTATCTTTTCTATTTGATTTTCTTCTTGCCAAGAGTGACAGTTTAAAGTTAGCAATTTCATATTATTACGCACCTAACATATCTTGAATGTCTGACTTTAATACGTCAGCTTTCGGGCCATATACCGCTTGTACACCTTTATCTTTTACGATTAGTCCTAAAGCACCATTTTGTTTCCACTGCGCTTCTGGTGCAACAACATCTAAATCTTTTACTGTTACACGTAAACGTGTCATACAAGCATCTACGTCAGCAATATTTTCTTTTCCACCTAATAGATCAATAACTTTTGTTGCTAATGAACCATCTTGTACATTTCCTGTTCCTTCTGATGCCTCATCTTCGTTATCGATATAGTTACCTGCACGTCCTGGTGTTGGTAAGTTGAACTTTTTAATTAAGAAATTGAATAATGTAAAGTTCAGACCGAAGAATACTAATGAAACGATAACGAAATTGATTAAATCTCTAGTTAGTCCTGCATTAACCATCATCGGTGTACGAGTAATTAACTCAATAAATCCGAATGCGTGAACACGTAAGTTAATTAAATCTGCTAATGCGAATGCAAGTCCTGTTGTAATTGCATATACAACATATAATACTGGAGCAATAAACATGAACATGAATTCAATTGGTTCTGTTACACCTGTTAAAAATACTGCTAATGCTGCTGATAAGAACATTGGTTTATATTTTGAACGTTTTTCTTTATCAACATTACGGAACATCGCGAAAGCAATACCCATTAATGCTGCTGTTGAACCGATAACTTGTCCAGCTTTGAAACGAGCTGGTACAACGTTATTTAATAGATCGTTATATGCTTTTGTATCTCCATTTGCTAATAAGTTATTTAAATCTGTAATCCATGCAAGCCATAAAGGATCTTGTCCTGCTACAACTTGTCCAATTTTCGAGCCAGTTAACATCGTATATGTTCCACCTAGCTCAGTATAGTTCATCGGAATTGTTAACATATGGTGTAAACCGAATGGTAATAGTAAACGTTCTAACGTTCCATATACAAATGGTGCAACAATTGGTGCACTATCTTTTGAAGCTGCAATCCAGCGACCAAATTCATTTAATCCACTTTGGATGAATGGCCATAAAAGTGATAATACAATTGCAGTTACTGTAGACCAAACAATTACAACGAATGGTACGAATCGTTTTCCGTTAAAGAATGCTAATGCTTGTGGCAGTTTGTTATAGTTATAATATTTGTTATATAAAGTAGCTCCTAAGAAACCTGTGATAATCCCTACGAAAACTCCCATGTTTAATGCTGGTGCACCAAGTACAGAAGTAAAGTAATCTTTTACAATTAAATCTCCCGCTAATACTGAAGAAACTTTCGCTTTTGAATCCGCTAACATTTCAGCGTTTACGCCAAATATAGCTCCTGTAATTCTGTTGGTTAAGACGAATGCTAATAGCGCTGCAAATGCACCACCTGCACGATCTTTCGCCCAAGATCCCCCAATTGCTACTGCGAATAAGATGTGTAGATTAGTAATAATTGCCCAACCGATGTCTTCCATTACGCGAGCGATTGTATGAACTGCGTTAATATCCCCAGCAGACATTCCAATTAACTTACCGATAGAAATCATTAAACCAGCTGCTGGCATTACAGCTACAACAACTAATAACGCTTTCCCGAACTTTTGCCAAAAATCAAAAGACGTAATTTTCATCTGTTCTTCCTCCCCTTTATTTATAACAACATAATGATTTAAATTATAATTTCTGTTTCCTTTATGAAAACGATTCCTTATGTTACTTCATTTTTATCTTTACGCAACCGTTTTCATAAATCTATTTTAATAAAAGCGTTTTCACTTTGCAATAGAAATTTATTATTTTTCATAAAAAAAGATGCTCTAAGAGCATCCTTTTTTATTATGAAATGCGATAAACCCTTGTTTCATAAGGCTTTAACGTGATTGTAGTTACTTGTTCATGTTCCGCAACTTCATAGTTATTTAAAAGCAAACGTTTGCGTTCTAGTGCAAATGAACCCTCATTATATACAGCTTCCTCTTTTGAGATATTACTAATTACAATAATCTTTTCATCATTTAATGTACGAGTATATGCATAAATTTGCGGATCATCTTCTAAAAGTAAATCGTACGTACCATAATTGAGTACATCGTGCTCTTTTTTCAAGGCAATCATTTTCTTATAGAAATTGAAAATAGAGTTCTCTTCATTCTTTTGCTTTTCAACATTAATTTCTTTGTAGTTTTGATTCATACTAAACCAAGGTGCACCTGTTGTGAAGCCAGCATTCATCTCATCGTTCCACTGCATAGGTGTACGTGAATTATCACGGCAAGAAGCCCATATAATTTCCATCATATCTTGATGTGATACGCCCTCTGCAATTTTCTCACGATATAAATTTTTAGTTGCAACATCATCGTAATCTTCAACATTTGGTAATTGGACATTTGTCATCCCAATTTCTTGCCCTTGATAAATAAACGGTGTGCCATGCATAAAGAAGTACATTGCGCCTAGAGCCGTTGCACTTTCACGCCAATATTGTTTATCATCCCCCCAAGTTGAAACGATACGTGGTTTATCGTGATTCTCAATATATAAGGCATTCCACCCTTTATTTTCTAACCCTTTTTGCCATTTTGTTAATACCTTTTTCAGTCCTACAACATCAAGGTCTTTCTTCTTTTCAGCATCCCATAAGCTTAAATGTTCGAATTGGAATACCATATTAAACTTACCTTGCTCTTCTCCAACCCAAAGCTCAGCATCTTCAATCTTAACGCCATTCGCTTCACCAACAGTCATAATATCGTACTTAGAAAATGTATTTTCTTTTAACTCTTCTAATAACGGTTGAATACCATCCACATTCATATGTTTATCAAAGGATGGTACATACTTTAGTTCTTTTGGATTTGGCATATCTTTAAAGCCATCTTCTTTTTTAATATGGCTGATCGCATCCACACGGAAACCATCAATTCCTTTATCAAGCCACCAATTAACTGTGTCGTATAACACTTCTCGAACTTCTTTATTCTCCCAGTTTAAATCTGGTTGTTTACGCGAGAATAAGTGTAAATAATATTGTCCTGTTACTTCATCATATTCCCATGCCGAACCATTAAAAATACTTTCCCAGTTGTTTGGTTCCGCACCATCTTTACCATCATGCCAAATATACCAATCACGCTTCGGATTGTCTTTAGATGAACGAGACTCAATAAACCATGGATGTTCATCACTTGTATGATTAATAACTAAATCAATAATAAGCTTCATATCACGTTTATGAACCTCATCTAGTAAAGCATCAAAGTCTTCCATCGTACCAAACTCATCCATAATATCTTGATAATCACTAATGTCATAACCATTATCATCATTAGGTGACTTATACATTGGACAAATCCAAATTACATCTATTCCTAAATCTTTTAAATAATCCAGTTTCGCAATAATACCTTGTAAATCTCCAATACCATCGCCATTTGAATCCATAAAGCTACGTGGATAAATTTGATAAGCAACCGCTTCTTTCCACCATGTCTTATTCATAGTCATTCTCTCCTTTTGCATCCCATCGGAATTTTATGCAAACGTTTTCGTAACACTATCATAACAAAATATGAATAGTTTGCAACTGTTTTCATTGAACTCTATGTAGTTTCTTGATTCTTATGCTTTATTTATTTCTCACAAAGGCAAATCTCATTCTTCTCATCTCCTTGTCCACGCTTATTACAAACCTTGTTCATATATAAAAAAGGAAGAACAAAAATGCTGTTCTTCCTTTTCACATTGAAAATCTTTCAATTGTCTGTTTCAATTCTGTTGCTTGTTTCTCTAAATCCTTTAATAATTGATCGATCGCTATCATATTTTTAGATTGTTGCAACGTTACACGTGCTACTTCTTGTGAACCAGCTGACGTTTCTTCAGCAATTGCTGCTACGGCCTTCGTCTGTGCCCCTGTTTGATGAATGTGACTCACTTGTTCATTCATATAGCTACTAATTTGCTTCGTTGCATCCGCTACTTCCATAACACTTGATGACATTTCTTTTAAAATTAATTCGGTAGCTTCCCCACGTTTCGCCTCTTCCTTAGCTATTTTCACTTGTTCTGTCATTTTCGTTGCAACTTGTTGCACTTCCTCTTGCATATTCCTTAATAACTGCGATATATTTCTTGCAGAATGGTCACTTTCATCTGCAAGTTTACGTACTTCTTCAGCTACAACGGCAAAGCCCCGTCCATGCTCTCCAGCACGAGCAGCCTCAATAGAAGCATTAAGTGCTAATAAATTCGTTTGGCTAGCAATCTCACTCACCACAGATACAATGTGTTCTACTTGTTTCATTCTTTCCTCTAACTTCTGTACATTTTGCATTGAATCTTCATTTTCTTTCGCCAATGTTTGAATACCTTGAATTAAAGACGTAAAGACACGAGTACTATGCCCTAAAGCTTGAACCATTTCTGAAGACAACTCATCAGACTGTTTCGCTTTCTCTTCTACTTCACTTGCAATAGAAGTTGTTGTATCAACAGCGGAAACAATCGCTTGAATTGATGCCGCTGATTGCTCAGCGCCAGAAGAAATCTCTGCAAGAGTTTCAGAAACACCTTGTGCTTGTTTCGTTGCTTCGCCTGTTTGTTTTCTAATTTGCTGTACTTGATT
This sequence comes from Bacillus sp. FSL W8-0519, assembly GCF_038005585.1. Taxonomy (NCBI): domain Bacteria; kingdom Bacillati; phylum Bacillota; class Bacilli; order Caryophanales; family Bacillaceae; genus Bacillus; species Bacillus sp. FSL W8-0519. The sequence goes on along the minus strand of NZ_JBBOTL010000001.1, from coordinate 422,197 downwards.
GTTTGTATACGAAAATGTTGTATCAATATTTTTTACCATGCCCCTTAAGTTCCCAAGCATCATATTAAATGCAACACTTAAAGATTTAATTTCATCATCAGTCTTCGGTAACGGAACATCTTCACGAATGTCTCCTTCAGCCGCTTTTCTCGCCGCCTCCTCTAACTTTCGAAGCGGTTTAATTAAAAATACGGCTGCTCCATATGCTAAAATTCCAGACCATACTACTCCTAATAGCATAACGATAATATTATATGTAGTTTGACTTACATAACTTTGAAAATAATCATATATCACATAAATAAAAAATATACTTGTTGAATATGTAATTAAAGCTAAAACTGTAGTGAATAGCATAAGTTGTGTACGTAAGCCAAAGGAAAATACCTTCCTTTCTTTTTCCATCTCTTCTTTCCCCCTTTTTATAAGTAATATAAGTACTACCTATATATTATTATCCATATTTTCTTTATAGAAAGATATACAGATTTCCATTTTTTTATTTACATATTAATTACATTACTTTTTCTGTATATAATATGTAAATAATGTATAATTTTATTTGGATGCCCATTATATATTCAACTAAATAATTTAAGGTTAGGTGATTCTATGTTAAAAATTCTATATCGGTTAAACGTTATAAACAGATTAATATTATTAGTAGCAGTACCCATTATTTCCATATTAATTATTAGCGTTGTAAATTATATGAATTTACAACACATGCACAACCAACTTCAAACAGTATATGTCGATCGGCTACAACCTATTAAATGGCTTGGATCTATTGAGAGCAGCCTGTACCAAGAATTTAGTTATGTAAAGGAACTCATTATTACTGAAGATGAAAATCGACGTACTACAATTTTAAATAAATTAAATGATACAAATAAAGAAACCGAAAAATTACAGGCTCAATACGAAAATACATATATAACAGGCGAAGAAAAAAAACTCCTTAGCCAATATAAAGAAAAACTAGAAAACTATAAAAAACATCGTGCTCAAATGCTAGATTTCATTAAAGAGAATAAACTGAATCAAGCATATTCATTCTACCTAACTACAGTTGAACCTAATTTATCAGCTACAGTAGGCGCTTTAAAAAATCTTAGTGATTATAATGAAAAGTTAGCTGAAGGTCTGTATAACGACAGCGAACACTCTTATAAACAAGTGATAAGCATAACTATTATTTTATTCATTGCCTGTTTAGTTCTTTGCATTCTTATCTCCTTATTTACTGCTAAATCAATTATAAATCCAATCAATTCATTACGGAGCATAATGAATACAGCTGGAAAAGGGGATTTAACCATTGCCGTACCAAAACAATATCATCATGAATTTGGTCATATGTTTAATAGTTTTGATCAAATGATATCAAACTTACGACAAATTATTAACAATGTGATTCAAACAAGTGCAAAAGTCAAAAGCTCTACAAATCATATTGTTGAAACAGCAACCGTTTCCTCTTCCACTATGGATAACATCGCAAATGCAATGAAACAGTTGTCTCACCATATTAATGATCAGTCTGCAAATATTAAAGATAGTTCTACAGCAATGGATGAAATAGCAAATGGAGTGCAAAGCATAGCTGAATCTTCTACAACGATTTCAAACTTAGCTATTTCTACTTCTGATAAGGCGAATGTAGGAACTGAAATCATTGAAAAATCCATTTCTCAAATGACAACTATCCATACTGTCATGGATGAAATATATAAAGTAGTAGATCAATTGGTTGTTCGTACGCAAGATATCGATAAAGCATTACAAACTATTACTTACATTTCTGAACAAACAAATCTATTATCTTTAAATGCCGCAATTGAATCTGCCCGCGCCGGTGAACATGGAAAGGGATTTGCTGTTGTGTCTGAAGAGGTTCGTAAACTTGCTGAACAGTCAAAACAAGCAGCTACAGATATAACCAAACTGAACTTACTCGTACAAGATGATACAAAAGACGTAGTCAACGTTATGGGAAAAGGACAACAAGAAATTCAAGAAGGCATTCATGCCGTTCAAAATGCAAAATTAGAATTCCAAAATATCGTAAATCATATTAATGAAGTTACAGATCAAATACAAGATATTACAGCAAGTGCAGAAGAAATGTCAGCAAGCTCAGAAGAAATAAATAGCGCACTTATTAATATCTCTTCAATTTCACAAAATATAGTTTCGGAGACTAATTATACATCCCAATCTTCACAAGCTCAGTCGGTATCAATACAGGATATTACAAATATGTCTCTTCAAATGCAAAAACTTGTTGAAGAATTAGAAACGTTCGCAACTCAATTTAAAATCAAAAACTTATAAGTATATAGAAAGACCACCAATTTAGGTGGTCTTTCTATATGAATTATACATTCAGATTTACTTATATAAGAACTGTCACCTAAAAAAAATAAAGGATTCTGACAATTTATGACTAATAACAGAAATAAGGGGCAACATTTGTAAAATATATTTTTGACTGGGGGTTTTGTATGATTCAAGTTCGAAATCTAGTAAAATCATTCGGCTCACTTGATGTTTTAAAAGGAATTGATTTAGAAGTAAAAGAAAAAGAAGTTGTTGTTTTAATTGGCGCCAGTGGTTCCGGTAAAAGTACATTACTTCGCTGTCTTAACTTTTTAGAAATGTACGATGAAGGTGAAATTCACTTGCAAGGTGAACGAATTGATCCAAAACATTCAAATTTAAACAAAGTCCGTGAAAATGTCGGTATGGTGTTTCAGCACTTTAACCTCTTTCCCCATATGACCTCACTAGAAAACATCATAGAAGCACCAATTCATGTAAAAAAATTAGAAACAGCAAATGCAAAGGAGATTGGAAATCAGCTTTTGCAAAAAGTCGGCCTACAAGATAAAGCAGATGTAACTCCTCACCTCCTGTCAGGTGGTCAAAAACAGCGTATTGCCATTGCACGAGCTCTTGCTATGAACCCTAAAATTATGCTATTTGATGAACCTACCTCAGCCTTAGACCCTGAACTTGTTGGAGAAGTATTGCAAGTTATGAAAGAACTTGCTGAAGAAGGAATGACTATGGTTATTGTTACTCATGAAATGAATTTCGCAAGAGATGTAGCTGATCGCGTCATATTTATGGATGATGGAAAGATTGTAGAGGACGCTCCGCCAGCACAATTCTTTTCGGCTCCATCACATGAACGAGCAAAACAATTTTTACGCAACGTTTTATAATGTAACTTCTGTTTCAAACGAAAAGAAATACATTCATACGGTGCACAACCAATCATCTAAATAAAATATCTCAATACCATACTTAAAACCACCCGTATGATCAATATATAGGAGGGGTTTTATGAAAAGAAAATTATTAACCATTGTTGCGAGTATTACGTTATGTACATCCTTCATACTAGGAGCCTGTAGTAAGGAAAGCTCTACTACTTCTTCAAATGGTGAAAAAGAATTTCGGTATGCAATGAGTGGCTTATATAAGCCTTTTAATTATAAAGAAAATGACGGAAAACTTGCCGGATTTGATGTAGAAATAGGTGAGGCACTTGCAAAAAAAATGAATATGAAGCCTACTCCTATTACAAATCCATGGGAAACGCTAATCCAAGGCCTCAAAGCAAAAAAGTATGATGTAATACTGGGCAGTATGGCCATTACAGAAGAACGTTTAAAAGCTGTTAATTTCTCAAATCCTTATTATCGTTCTGGTGCCCAAATTTTTGTGGCTAAAAAGAATACCTCTATCTCTTCTCCAGAAGATTTGAAAGGTAAGAAAATTGGTGTTGTAAAAGCTAGTACCTTTAAAGACCTTGTTGCAAAACATACAGATCAAATTACAGAATACGATAGCGATATTACTGCACTTATGGACTTAGAGCCTGGGCGTATTGACGCAGTAATCACAGATCAAATGGTTGGCTTGCGCATGATCAAAGAAGGTAAGTCAAATATAAAAGAAGCTGGAAAACCATTAAACCTTGATGAAATGGGAATTGCTATTCGTAAAGATGATAAAGAAATGGTTGAGAAAGTAAATAAAGCTTTAGATGAAATCATTAAAGACGGTACGTATGAAAAGATCAGTAAAAAATGGTTTGGGCGTAATATTCTTGGTGAAGAGGAAAAAACAAAGTAAACTAGCTAGTAAAATGTTTCATGAATTATGCCCCACTTTTTATCCCGCAATTTATGGGCAGTAAAACTCCCAATTGGTGCGGGCTAATAATTAGTGGGGTATTTCATTCCCTACCAAAATCCATACAATATGAGGTGACACATATGTTTGAAATTTTTATGTCTACTTATCCCACACTCTTAAAGGCTACTATTCTCACATTACAATTAACAATAACATCCCTATTACTCGGCTCACTAATTGGATTACTATTCGCTTTTTTTCGAATCTCTAACAATAAAGTTTTAAATAGTATTGCTCATGTATACATCGCCATTATTCGTGGTACACCTTTAATTGTTCAAATCGCTATTCTCTATTTTGGGATTACATCCGTTGTTGTTTTTACCCCTTTTTGGGCAGGAGCCATTGCTTTAGCAATTCATAACGGTGCATATATTACTGAAATTTTCCGCGGCTCTATCCAATCTGTCGATCGTGGACAAATGGAAGCTGCTCGCTCTCTCGGTATGCCGTATCCTTTAGCGATGCGCCGTATCGTATTACCGCAAGCATTTCGTCAATCTCTTCCTCCTTTAGGAAATCAGTTTATTATTGGATTAAAAGATTCTTCACTTGTTGCTTACGTAGGAATGGCCGAATTATGGGGATCAGGTTTATCTATTGCTGCAGGTAACTTCCAACAATTAGATACATATATAATCGTTGGTTTATATTATCTCGTGCTTGTTCTCCTATTCACTTACCTTGTTAACCTTTTGGAAAAACGACTACAGCGAAAAGAAACAAACTCAGTTCAAGTTAGTGCAAAGAAGAAAAAAGAAGTCTCTTTATAAGAAAAAGCAAGCCAGAGATGGCTTGCTTTTTCACTGCAACATATATCTATTTTTATTGATTTACTTTTTTAATACTCTCTTCTTCCTCTATATGTTCCTCACGATATGAAATATTATGAGGATCTAGCCCATTTCCTAAAGAACCATAGAAATGCTCTCTATGCGGATCCACTAATTCACTTCCTTGATAATACACACGTGGTGTATTCCATAGCGCTGCCAAAGCTTTTGTCATCGGCATCTCATGATAGCGTTCCGGCCACATTTCTTTAATTTTCTCTTTTACTAACGGGTAGTATTTAGAGCTCATAGCAGGGAACAAATGATGTTCTGTATGATATGAGAAATTGAAATGTAAAACGTCTACCCAACGCGGCACTGTTACTGATAAACAGTTTGCTAACGGATCATTTACTGGAACAATTGGATTTAAGCGGTGATTTGTTGCGATATATGCCATTACAATAAAGTTAGCAATTAACAATGGAATCACATATGCAAATAACCATTTTCCAGGTCCCATAATAAACAATAAACTAATCCAAACAGTCCAAGGCAAAAGAAGTTGAAGCCATACAGATTTTTGATTGGATGACTTAAACTCTTTTATAAAATGAAAGAACATTCGAGTCGAATGCAATGTAAATTGAATTGTTAGTGACAGAAAACTAAAGAATGAACGTACATGAAGAGGCATGCGATATACCCAGCTCAAAAACTTACTCTTTTTAAGCTTCTCAAGTGTAGGCCATGCATCTGGATCATTCTCTTCATGTTGTGTATGAACGTGATGCGTTGCATTATGCCACTTTCGCCAAAGTTTAGGACCTGTTGATAATGGCATAAATGCAATCGCTCCTAAGAAATCACGAAGCCATGCCTTTCTTACAACAGTTCCATGTAAAATTTCATGCCCTAAAAACCCAAGTGAAGCAAAACATAATCCAAGAACGATCGCAATTCCTAGATTAGCCCACACATTCAATTCAAATACACCAATCGATATTAACCCCGCCAATGCCACAAGTAAATAAGCCAGTCCGCCAAATAAACGAGTAGGAACTGGTTTAAATGCTTTTTTCGGCAAATGTGGTGATACACGTGCTGCATACCACCCAAACGTATGAAGCTCCTTCATCCTTTTGCCCCTTTCTTATGCCGCGCCTTGCGCAACTTACATATATCAATTCTTGCTTCCAGATTGATTTTACTAGGTGATTAAAAAGCATCTAGTATAAGGAAAATATACTCACTCTATCGTCACTTATTTTTCGCTTTTATTATCAATGAAAAACATTTATCTTTTTACTCTCTATCAACCTTTCCACATGATGAATCATATCAATAGAATTTCTACATTGTCAATAACTTTTATGACCTAGTAATAAAAGTTGGTTATATTTTTATAATTATACTTTATTTCAATAAAGAAAAAACACATATTTTATAAGGTTTTATCTATTATACATATACGTACCTTGACATGCTATAGACTCTATCTTATTCAAGAACCCTCTGTGTAAACAACAAATACACTCACTTAAATTTAAGCTTTACACAACTTCTACCTCTTCATACCAACAAGACCTAATAATTATACTGAAATAATTTTATCTTTCTTTTAAATAAAAATAGCCTTCCTCTAAAACAGCACACATGAATTTCATCTCATATGGAAATATTAAAAGGAAAATTGTTCTAAATCAGGAGGTTTCCTTAATGACAAGCGATACATTTCCACAATTCCCATCATCTTATTGGATTGAATCTACTCAACTCCCTGCTTTTCCCCCTTTATCTGAAAATATAAAGACAAAAGTCGCTATTATAGGTGCTGGTATTACAGGTATTACTACTGCCTATTTACTTGCAAAAGAAGGCATCGATGTTGTATTAATTGATTCTGGTCTTATTTTAAACGGGACGACTGGACATACAACAGCGAAGATAACAGCGCAACATGATCTTATTTATGATGAATTAATAAACCATTTCGGTATGGAAAAGGCCGGGCTTTACTATGAATCAAATAATCATGCCCTACAATTTATTAATGAAACTTTGCAAACATATAAAATCGACTGTAATTTCTCAAATGAAGATTCATATTTATATACAACTACTGATAAGGGATTAAGAAATTTATCGAAAGAATATGAAGCTTATCAAAAATTAAATATACCTTGTGACTATGTTCAATCTCTATCGATTCCAATTCCAGTACAATCTGCACTTGTCATGAAAAATCAAGCCCAGTTTCATCCCCTTCTTTATTTGAAAACGCTTTTAGAAAAGTTTGTGGAGATGGGTGGAAAAGTTTATGAACAAACGACTGCTATGGATGTAGAAAAAGGAGATTCTCCACAAGTCATTACAAAGGACGGACATCGCATTACGTGTGAATATGTTGTCTCTTGTTCACACTTTCCTTTTTATGATGCGAATAGCTTTTTCTTTACGCGAATGTACGCAGAACGCTCTTATGCTCTTGCTATTAAAACAAAAACAGATTATCCAGGTGGCATGTATTTAAGTATTGATGACCCAAAACGCTCCTTACGCTACACAACAAGCAATGGGGAAAAATTAATTTTAATTGGCGGAGAAAGTCATAAAACAGGCCAAGGAATAAACACGATGCTTCATTATGAAGCACTGTATTCTTTTGCAGAAGCAACGTTTGGGGTAGATGAGGTTCCTTATAGATGGTCAGCACAAGATTTAATCACGCTAGATAAGGTCCCTTATATCGGACATATTAACGAGAGCAATCCAAATATATTTGTTGCAACTGGATATCGTAAATGGGGGATGACAACTGGAACTGCTGCCGCTCATTTACTGAAGGATTCCATTCTAAAAGTAGACAGTCCATATAAAGAACTATATGCACCTTCACGCTTTCATGCAAATCCAGATATAAAAACGTTCTTCTCCCAAAACATTGATGTTGCGAAACATTTAATTGAAGGAAAGATTGAAACTGCATTACGTAAGCCAGAAGATCTCGAAGTTGGTGAAGGATCTGTCGTACATGTTAACGGGAAACGAGCAGGTGCTTATAAGGACAAAGATGGAAAATTACATATTGTCGATACAACTTGTACACATCTCGGCTGCGAAGTGGAATGGAATAATGGTGATTGTACTTGGGACTGCCCTTGCCACGGTTCCCGTTTTTCAATTGAAGGAGATGTTATTGAAGGTCCGGCAGATCAACCGTTAAAACGAGTTGATAATGAGTAAATAAATAAAGAAGTTCAACAGAATGACTGTTGAACTTCTTTATTTGCTATAAAACTTTTTCATATAAATTCCGACATAAGAAGGGAAATATTAACATCAAATGAAATAATATATTCATCTACAAATCAAAAGGGGTGAACATTATGCAACCTTCAGCTCCACCTCATCTAGAACCTACAAAAACTATTTTTTCGAACTCTATTACAAAGCTTGTTGTTTTTATTTGTTGGCTAGCCATTCTAGCTGACGGCTATGATTTAGGTATTTACGGGGCCGTTCTGCCTAAGCTACTGGAAGACAACAGCTGGGCACTATCACCAGCTCATGCTGGTACAATTGCCAGCTATGCTTTGTTTGGAATGTTTATTGGCGCTATTCTAGTTGGAACTATTACAGATCTAATTGGACGAAAATGGACACTTATATGCTGTTTAGCACTTTTTTCTACTACAATGGGCCTAGCTGCACTTGCTCCTTCTCCTGAATTATTTGGACTATGGCGATTTATCGGAGGAATTGGACTAGGCGGTGTCATTCCTACAGCTTCCGCACTTACTGTTGAATATTCACCCAAAAAGCGACAATCTTTTATTTATGCTCTTATGTTTACTGGCTATCCTTTAGGTATCGTGTTAGGCGCTATTTTGTCCATGTTTATGTTAGAAGACTTCGGATGGAGAATTATGTTTGGCATCCGAATGATTCCACTACTCCTCATTCCTTTCATTATTCGTTATTTACCTGAATCCATTCAATTTTTGTTATCACGTAACCGCCAAGAAGAAGTGGATAAAATTCTTAATCGTTTTCAAATTGAATTCCATGCAAAAGAGAAAACTCATCAACCCCCATCTAATATACGAAAGAAAAATGGATTTCTTACTTTATTCTCAAAAGAATACATAAAAGCAACGCTGCTTTTTTGGATCACTTATATAATGGGGATGTTTTTAATATACGGTTTAAATACTTGGTTACCTCAGATGATGCGACAGGCAGGATATCCTCTTGGATCTAGTTTATCATTTCTACTTATGCTAAATATTACCGCCGCTATCGGTGCATTATTTGCTGGAGCAATCGCAGATCGTATAGGAGCCAAAATTGTTATTAGCATTTCCTATCTTATGGCAGCTATATGTATTGGACTATTAACAATTAAACCATCTGTTACAATCATTTATCTTTTAATTGGTCTTGCTGGAATTGGATCGGTCGGTATTACTCAAATATTAAATGCATATGTGACACAATACTTCCCATCCCATATCCGAGCTACTTCCTTAGGCTGGGGACTTGGACTTGGCCGAGTTGGCGCAATTACTGGTCCTATTCTTGTCGGTATTATTATGACAATGCAATATGACTTAGTATGGAATTTTTACTTATTCTCATTTGCAGGTCTTCTTGCAGCTATATCTGTTTTCTTTATTCCTACAAAATAAAAAGAGCACAAACTTACTTGTGCTCTTTTTCGTATACCGCAAACAACATATCTCGAAACAATGTATTTAAACTCTCAATATCGATCCCTGATCCCTTTTCAATTCCTTTTACATATTGCTGATAGTAATGAATTTGTTCTTCTAAAAATTGATTCAACACATCAATTTTTAATCCAACATCTAATTCAGTACCTGCCTTTTTCTTTATTAACAACTGTTCAATTTCATCTAATACGCTACGCTCCAATGATAATTCTGTAATTAATCGATCGAATTCTACAGGAGGCAAAGTTGTTTTCTCCTCTAGCCACTTACAAGCCAAAATAGGACGCAATACATAAAAGTACTTTTTTAATTTTACATTCTCACCTTGCAAAAATTCACGATAATTTTTTGAAGCCATATGTAAGTAATGATATATCGTTGCTTTCGGATCGAAGTTCTTTTCACTCATTTGCTGAAGCTGTTCTGGAAAATTAGAGTTTTTCGAATAAAAAATGGGTGATCGAATCCATTCGAGTAAAGCTGGGTTTGACTTTGCAAATAGTTGTAACGCTTTTTTAATATCCCATCCGCTTATATCTAAATCATCACTAATCGGATACTCAATTACATCTCGTTTATCATGAATGGATAAATACCATTCTACCGGGTGCATATAAACGAATCTAACATCATAATCACTATCTTTTGATGGAAATCCCCATGCACGACTCCCTGACTCCACAGCGAATAAAATTTTCACATCATTTTCTTTCTCAATTCGTTCTAACTCCAACTTAATTTTCTCTCTCATTTCATACCCTCTCCATTTTTTGATTATTTCCTTGGAAATTCGACAAATATATTACTAAGTTTACTACATACTAAAATAGCTGTCAGAAAATTTCCGACAGCCTGTCAAAATTCGTTATTTTTTACTTGTTCTTTTCAGTTACACTAACCGCAATTCGTTCAAACTCTTTTTGGATCTCCTCTTTGTATGCATCTACTTTTGAAAAGTCCATAGCAGCAATATAAATTCGTTCTAATTTATCACGAACTGATTTCGCTTTCGCTAAAAAAGACATTGCCTCATTCATTTTTGCTTTATATTGAATAGAGACGTCACGAATTTCCTCCGCATACTTCTCATCCGTCCCTGGTGTTACAATAAGGGCATACATATCTATAATTTCATCACCTTCGCGGCTCGGAAAATATTCATGTGGTGCCGTGCTATCGAAAATCGCAAACCCTAATTCTCTTACGATCACCATATCAAGACTATTTGGATCAAACCCACAATGATATACTTCAACTTCAAATCCTTTTTCTTCTGCTGCCTTAGCTAATTTTTTGAGCATTGTTGATTTCCCAGAACCTGGGCGTCCTTTTATAAAATAACGATGTGGTAATCCTTCTGTTAAATTAGGAACAAAATCAACTGCTCCTTTCGGTGTAGCTGCTCCTAAAAACCGATGTTTCACAAGCGATTGTTTCCCAACTTTATCTGTAAATAATTTCTGAATGAGCTGCTCGGTTAGTTCGTTCGCTTTATTAAAATCAATATTACTAATATATATTTTCTCCCACTCATCATGTATAACTAATGCCTCGTTAAAACGAGCGTAAGCAGCTTGAAAAGCTTTGCTTGCTTCTGAAACAAATCGTTCAATTTCCACTTTCTGCTTTCTTAACTTATCTGAATCCCAAGCAATTCCTAAATTAATATACTCCTCGACAACTCCTGGCATTTTTGGCTCAATAACATGCGGTGATGTTCCATCAACAATTCCTACTTTTAACTTCGGGATAATGACACCATCAACCGATTTATTATCAGAAGAACAGTGTAAAAATTCAATATCATATCCCTTTTCAACCCATTCACGACCTATTACCTTAATTAAAGAAGATTTTCCCGTTCCAGGTCCACCCTTTAAAATAAATAATCTGTTTAGTCCTTTTAAATTCTCTTCATATAAATTATGAAATCCTCTAGCTGTATTTCCACCAGCATAATAATTCAATACATTCCCTGTCACTGCACTCACTCCTTCGCAGCATTCTATTTACATAAGCTACAATATGCGAGCAACTTTATTTGGGTGAATACCTATTTTGTGTTGCACAGAAAAAGGAAATGAATTACAATTTTATTATCACGAAAATTCCGAACTTTAAATTGCATATACCTTTATCAAGAGAGGCAGAGGGACCGGCCCTTTGAAGCCCAGCAACCTCAGTTTATACAAACTGAATAGGTGCTAATTCCTGCAAAATGCATTGCATTTTGAAAGATAAAACGTAACTATTGTGTGCAAAACTCATCTTTCTTGATTATGAAAGGTGAGTTTTTTATATTTCAAAATATATACTTGGAGGTATTTAAAGTGAAAGTAATTGACCTATCCCAAACATTTGAAAACAATATGTCTCAATTTCCTGGAACACCAAAAATCAATTTAGAAGCCATTACAAGCGTTGAAGAAACAGGTTATCAAGTTACAGATTTTCATTCTGTCGTTCATGTTGGTACACATTGTGATGCTCCTGCTCATTTCATTTCAGGCGCAACGACTATTGATCAATTGCCCCTAGACCAATTTGTAGGTGAAGCTGTTCTTATCGACGTAACTCATGTACAAGAACGAAAACTACCTAAAGAAGTATTACACAATGCTGACATAAAAGAAGGTGATATTGTCATTTTCCATTCCAACCTATCTAATAAATGGAATACAGAAGCGTATGAACAAGAAGCCTTTTATCTTTCTGAAGAATTAGCTGAAGAATTAGTTCAATTAAAAGTAAAATCTGTCGGTTTAGATTTCATTTCTCCTGACGAGGTAACGACAGAAACATCGCCAATTCATCACATACTACTTGGGAATAATATTTATTTAATCGAAAACTTAACAAACTTAGATGCCATTAATGCGAAACGTTTCTTTTTCTCAGCGGCACCTTTAAAAATTAAAAATAGCGACGGTGCTTTCGCAAGAGCATTCGCTGTAATTTTTTAAACAAACTATACAAAAAAGCAAAGATCATCATTGACCTTTGCTTCTATTTCTTTTATTTAAACTAAGAAAGAATTGCTCAACGCGAGGACGTAACCAAGCTAAATAATCTTTCTCTTTCTTCTTTGTACAAGCTATTTCTTCCCCATCGACCATTCCGACAAGTTCTAGCTCTAACAGTTGCCTCGTAAATGCTAACATATTTATTTCTTCTTCCGGATACTCTTCTTTTAATTTCTCCTCAATTTCCCCTAATAAAAAACCGTCACGCATCATTGCCAATGCATCAATCCAAAGTGGCGGCATTTCATATTTTTCTCCTGTAATTGTATCTTTTACAATATAATTCTTTTGCTCTTTTCGAAATTGAATCGCGTGTAAGCATACAGTCGAATTTAATGTTAATTCCATCATACCACCTCTTTCATAATATCTGCATAGAAAAAAGGATGCGCGTGCACCCCTTCTTTTTCTAACACTACCGAACCGTTACATGAATAACAAATCTCATGTCGATATTTTCCTCCATTATAAACGAAGTATTTTATAAAAAAAACCCTTCTCGAAACATTTTATAAAATGTTTATATTTACGCAACAAGAACACTTTTCTGAAAAATATTTTCTTCTAGCGCATTATGCTATCGGTAAAAAAATCTCCACCTTCATTCCTAGCTCTCCGCTACTTTGAATCGCAATACTTCCTTGCTACTCCTCATGATCAATACAAAAACTCTACATATTATCTCATTAAATGATAAGGAAATTACTTTCAGAGCAATCTGTAACCTTATAACGAGAAAAGGAAGGAGATTTCCCCTTCCTTTTCATCACAATTTATATCCACCTTACTCGATCATGTAGCAATCCATCCGTAAAGTCATTTCCACCAACTACAAAATCATTCATATATAAATTCAAATATTCTCCGTACTTACTTTCTGTATTTAATAATAATTCCTCTACATAATAGGCACCTTGTTTAAAGTTATCGAACAGTAAACTACACAAGCCAGCATAAATGCCACATCCTACTTGGAAGTATGTCGCATTCGTTTTATATTTATGAAAAACTTGACTGCTATTCATCACGTTATACATATAGGTCTCGCTATTTTCATAAACGAGTAATACACCGACTAGATCCTCGCCCGCAATCTCTTCTTCGGCTGGATTAAATACTTTACGATTCCAATTCCATAGATCTTCTACCTTATCTAAGTTCTGTCTAATTATATTTGTTGTATACTCGTTAATTCGGTAAAGAAACCCTACTTCCATGTTAAAGTTTTTCCCTAAAATTAAAACTTCCTCATGCGGCATCAAACAACCATAAAATTCTTTCTCTCCCAACTTTACTTTATACTCTGAAGCATATACATCTTCATAAAAGTAAAGAGGACGATGATGACTCATATACATCGGATAACTCCATATCGCTTCATCTAGAAATCGCTCTACTGCCCATGAAGCATACAGTGTATGAGGCTTTATAAGTGCTGTATCATTCAAAAATGACGTATCATGTTCTACTATATAGCATGCTCTTGGCTTTTCATTCGGGCGTTCCTTCATAAGTTCAACAACCATCCATTGAACGACACCTGGATTCATACCTGAGCCTATAATTGCTTTTGTATTTTTAAATTTATCTTTTTCCTTCTCAAATCTCGTATATCTTTCCGTAAGCTGAAAGCCGATTAAACTATCGTCCTGATCTACTGCCTCGTTTTCCAAAGCTGAATTAATATAACAAATTCCAAGTTCATTACAACAGCTTAATACTCTGATCGTATCTGCCCCTGAAACATCAATCACAACGCTCGTACTACTTTCTTTTAAATGTTTTTTAAATGTCACTACATCTTGGAGATCTATTTCGGATAAAAACAATTGATCTTCCAAATTTGGAAACAACTCGTCATAATACGTCCTATCTTTTTGTTTTATATCAACCAAATAAAATGTAACATTCTTTATCACTTCATAAATCGGGTCTTTTTCATTTACTATCGCTTGATTTAAAATCGCTAAAACTGCTTTTGCTGCTCCACCAGCACTACCAAGTAATGTAATCGATAACGAATTTGGAAACTGCTCCACCAACAAAACCCCTTTAATATATTAGTTAAGCAGTTCTCCCTCAAAAAAATAAATTGAATACATCAAAAGATAGCTCGTACATATTCTTTATAATTTAGTACAAAATTTCCTCTTCAACAGCCATACTAACATATTTATATTCAATTCATTTTTCCCCTCATATTCAGATCAAGCTAAACAAATAGGCTCGACCTTTTCTTCTGCATATAAAAGAGAAAGCCAGCCCTTTCAATTAACTTACGGACAATGGACAGATTTTACATGTTGAATATTTACATACATTTTCGCATCACGCGCTTTTAATATTTCAATATGCCCTTCATCAATCTTCGCCATCTTTCCGATTTTATTATATTCCTCACCTAAATCGAACACCATAATTTTTCCAGACATTTTAATAAGTTGTTCTTCAAACGTTCGAGCTAACGTAATATTTAAGGGATTCACGGGGAGTTCATTTTTATTGAGGGCGTAAGGCACTTGATTTTCTTTATACGGAATTAACCATTTCAAGTGTTTTAAAGATATATATACAGTTTTATAAACTGGACTATAAAAAACAATATAATCGTTCATTACACTTGTAACATACCCATGTATTGGAGCATTTCCTGCTACATAAATTTCCGTAAAAATCCCTTTGGAAGTACTTAATACTTTCCTCAAAGAAATTGAAGGTGACTCTCTCTTAATTACAGAATCCACATCTGGTTTTAAGATTTCTTCATCATGTGATCGTAAAAATTTATAATATTGTACATGGTATAAAGATATATATACGTAGTCTTGTCCATTGTAAAGAACAACGATATCATTTCCTACGTCTATTAATACACCTTTAAACCTTTTTTCACCAATTAATTTAACATATATATTTTCTCCAATACTTTTGTTTAACTCATTCATCTATATCCTCCTTCCTATGAATTTCTTCTTTCCTGTCTTTCATTTCTAAAAAAATAATCAGGGCAAAGTTCTGTTTTAATAGTAAGTAATTCCTTTTCATACTATTGAAATAAGAAATTGTTCTTCTCTTTCCCTCATAATGCCCCTCTTATTTATTAAACATTATTCATCTTCATTCTTTTTACATTTAACTACTTGACTCACACTCTTAATATGAGACTTAACTACATAAATCACTTCATCGCAGTTTACTAGTGTAATGCAGCCATGGTGTACCTCACTTAACAAACCTTCCACACATTCTGGACCACCACGATTAATTTTTACCCACTTATACTTCAAGTCTTTTAATATATCTAGAAAAGTATCCTCATCAGAGCAGAAACATGAACTATAGCAATCACCACATTTACTTTCTTTTACTTTCTTAACTAGACTCTTCACATGCTTCAAGTGATAATATACTAATTCACCATGTGGTAATTGTAACGTTAGATAATCTTTGCCTAACGATACAAGCTCACCAACTCGACTTTCTGGTCCGCGAAGGTTTACTTTGACAGTCTCACCAACTAAACATTTAATTTGGTCACAACATAATACATTCTCCAATTTCGTATCCCCCTTTCTTATTATCTTCCTCTACTTGATTGTCTTTGTGCACGAGCACGACCTGAATTATTGCTACTTTCCTTACTATCGTCGCTCTCATCGCTCTCTCCACAAGCTAAAGCATTATAGTTAACACTTTTAATATGCTTTATTGCAATTAAGATAATTTCTTCTTTTACGATTAATGTTACGAAGTCACAAGAAACATCTTGTAAAATGCCTTCCACTTTCTCTGGACCACCGCGATTAATTTTCACCCAGCAATATTTGAAACTTTCAAGCAGTTCTTCAAAGTCTTCTGCACAGGCGCAATCTTCCCACTCGCAATCACTTGATCCACATTCTTTCGCATTTTTTGTGATACTCTTTAGATGTTTAAGTTGATAGTAATAAAGTTCACCTTTTTCATTCTGCAATACGAAGTAGTCCGGACATACTGATATTATTGTTCCTTTTTGAGATTCTGGACCACCCCTGTTTACTCTCACAAAAGATCCAATTAAGTCTTTCAAAAAATCACAATGAAATAAACTCACGAGAAAACCCCTTCCATTAATTTATAAGCTTTTGCACTGATAGTATATGTATCTGTACAGGTTACGTTCTCTATGTTTGTCCTAGCTAGAAAAAAATATGCTTTTAACATGGTAGACTACTACCTATCAAAATTTGAGGAAAGGCTAAGAACTCCTTATGCTTTTAATATCTTTAAACAAAAAAATCCCTTATGAAGATACATTTCTGCATATCTTCATAAGGGATTTCCCATAGTTTAATCTTCGTCTTTAACATCCATATCTTCTGGAATTGGTTCGTTCAATATTTCTTCCACTAATTGCTTATATTTCTCCATTTGTTCTAAATGTGTATTGAATTGTTCTTTATTTAATAAATATTGCTCTCCATCAAATAGTGCACGAATTTTCTTTTGCTGAATTAACTCTTCAATATACGACTTTGGTAAATTCAAATACTCCGCAGCTTCTTCTACTGTTATATACAACTCGTTCATTCCTTTATTATTTTTTCCTATATACTGTATCTTACTTTATTTTTGTAAACAAATAAAAAAGATTTTGTAAATGCAACCTAAAAAGCAGGTAGATGCATTCCATATATTGTATAATAGTGTATAGTAAGAATTTTTTAAATATAGAATGGTATTACCCATTTACACAAAGGAGAGTTAACATATGGCTACTCGTCACATCATTACAATGTTAGAAAAAACATTACAAATTGAAACAGAAAACACAATTTCTCATTTAACTGCATCTTTATCTGATCGTATTCTTTCTCAAAGCGTAGCAATACAGGAAAACAATTGTTACCATACAATTGGAGAATGGTACAAAAATCATTTCTTATTCCAACAAGATGATTTCCTTTGGGCTAAATACGTTTTCTATGACGCATATTGTGAGGAAATAAAAAAACAAGGTCATCTTACAAAACGTGTTCGCCAAATATTAGAATCATTAGCTCGAATGCATGGAAAACAGTACATTGCTTCTATATTAAACATGCCATTTCCTAACGAACGAGCTAAAGGAACAGCATAATGTAATACAGTTCTGCGTCAGCAAAACATAGATTCATTATTTTCTAGGAAGATTCACAAATAAAATGTTCATGTCACATGAACTGATGAAACCGGTGTCATTATAATGATTGAAAATATAGTAAACAGGAAAACCCCCATTTACCTCTCTCGTCATTCGAATAGAGAAGTAAATGGGGGGATACTTGTTCCTTTACTATTTCATCATCTGCTTAATCAATTCTCGATTTCTCTTCTTAAATACCTCATTATGCGAAGAAACCATTCCATACTCACTTGCATCTGGCTGAATAAATTGTTTCGCTTTATTCACAGCATTTCCAGCATCTTGGAATGCTCCCGCAATTAAGTGTAATTTTCCTTCATGCTTTAAAATATCCCCAGCAGCATATAATCCGTCTACTGAAGACTCACTATTTGCATTCCCTGCAATATAAAAATTATCTATAATCGCAACGTCTAACTCACTATTTTCTAATAATGTAATGTCACGTTCATATCCATGATTAATAATAACTTCATCAATAGGTAAATGAGAAACTTCACCTGTCTCATGATTCGTTAATTCTACATATTCAATCGCTTCATGACTATCACCAGCAATTAATTTTGTAATCGATGTATGAAAGAAACACTCAGCTGAGCTGTTCAGCAGTTGCTTCACTTGTGCTTCATGACCAGATAATTCTTCTTTTCTATATGTTACATATACTTTTTTCGCGATTGGTTCTAATTCATTTGCCCAATCAACGGCAGAATTTCCTCCGCCGGAAATAATGATCGTTTTATCTTTGAAACGCTTTAAAGACTTCACTGTATAATTTAAATTCGATACTTCAAATCGCTCAGCACCTTCAATTGATAACTTTTGTGGTTTCAATATACCACTTCCAGTTGCCACAATAACTGTTTTTGAAAAGTGTTCTTTTCCATCGTTTGCTTTTAACGTAAAAGTGCCATCTTTATTACGAATAATCGATTCTACTTTTGTATTTAATACAACTTCCGGCTTAAATGTTAACCCTTGTTGTACAAGTTGCTCAATTAATTTATCACCTGTAACTGGTAATAGTCCTCCTACATCCCAAATCATCTTCTCTGGATAAACATGTATTTTTCCACCTAACTGTGGTTGAAATTCTATTATTTTCGTTTTCATTTCTCTGAGTCCACTATAAAAAGCTGAATAAAGCCCTGCAGGTCCTCCGCCTATCACAGTTACATCAAACAATTCTTCTCGATTCATTCGTGCTCACTCCTCAGCTACTAATCATTGATTATCATTCTCAATAAAATATAACCTGTTTCCGCAAAATTTACAATTAAAATTACTATTGACAATACAACTAGATAAAATTATATTATTTAATGAATCAATAGTGATAATCATTATCAATTTGTTAATAATTAGAAAATTTGAGATTACATCTTCTTTTATTAGTATGGTTAATACTATATTGTGACATCTCACATTCAAAATTTTTAATAAACATTTTGTATTACCACTACTCTTTCAAAAAGATTGCAGTTAAACAAATTATTGTATACACATATCATCTATTTAAAGGAGACAGACGATGAAAAAGTTATTTATTTCACTAACAGTTCTTTTCGTCCTTGTTATGAGCGCTTGTAGCAATGGCTCTACAGACAAAAAGAACGATGCAAAAGGTAGTAAATCAGAAACCATTACATACCAATCTGAAAATGGTAAAGTAGAAGTTCCTGCAAATCCAAAACGCGTTGTTGTTTTATCATCATTCGCTGGTAACGTAATGTCATTAGGTGTAAATCTTGTTGGGGTAGATTCATGGTCTAAACAAAACCCACGTTTTGATAGCAAACTTAAAGACGTTGCTGAAGTATCAGATGAAAATGTTGAAAAAATCGCTGAACTAAATCCAGATTTAATCATCGGTTTATCAAATATTAAAAATGTTGATAAGTTAAAGAAAATCGCTCCTACTGTAACATACACTTACGGAAAAGTTGATTACTTAACACAGCATTTAGAAATTGGTAAGTTATTAAACAAAGAAAAAGAAGCAAAAACTTGGGTTGATGACTTCAAGAAACGTGCACAAGAAGCTGGTAAAGAAATTAAAGCAAAAATCGGTGAAGATGCTACAGTTTCTGTTGTAGAAAACTTCAACAAACAGCTTTATGTATACGGCGAGAACTGGGGCCGCGGAACAGAAATTCTGTACCAAGAAATGAAATTAAAAATGCCTGAAAAAGTAAAAGAAAAAGCATTAAAAGAAGGTTACTACGCATTATCTACTGAGGTATTACCTGAGTTTGCTGGTGATTACTTAATCGTAAGTAAAAACAAAGATACTGATAACTCATTCCAAGAGACAGAATCATATAAAAACATCCCAGCAGTAAAAAATAATCGTGTATACGAAGCAAACATGATGGAATTCTATTTCAACGATCCACTTACATTAGATTTCCAACTAGACTTCTTCAAGAAGAGCTTTCTTGGTAAATAATACAAACATGAGGAATTCTTATTTTAAGAATTCCTCTTCCTTTATTCTATGAAAAGAAAAGATGTGAAACGAATGACAAAAGAACATGACAATACACGTTCTATAGCTTTTACATACAAATTAATTTTAAGCATAATTGCATTCTTTCTTATTTTTATGGTAGCAATGGTATTAGGTGCTGCAGATACTTCAATAAAAGACGTATGGTCAGCACTCACTTCCTCCGCTAAAGGGGATAAAATATCTATCATTCGCGAAATACGTTTGCCCCGTGAAGTTGCCGCTATTTTTGTAGGAGCTGGACTTGCTGTTTCTGGAGCAATTATGCAAGGATTAACAAGAAATCCACTTGCAGATCCTGGATTACTCGGGCTATCTGGTGGAGCAAATGCTGCGCTTGCACTAACACTTGCTTTCAATCCTTCCATCAGCTATCTTTACTTAACATTAGCTTGCTTTATCGGTGCTGCCGTTGGTGCAATTATGGTATTTGGAATTGGTATGGTGAAAAAAGGCGGTCTCTCCCCTCTTCGAATTGTATTAGCTGGTGCTGCCGTTTCAGCATTTCTACTCGCAATTTCAGAAGGAGTCGGCATTTACTTCAAAATTTCACAAGATGTATCACTTTGGACTGCTGGAGGCGTAATTGGAACTACTTGGAGCCAATTGAAAGTTATTATTCCAGTCATTTCAATTAGTATCTTTATCGCTATCTTACTAGCAAAAAAATTGACAGTTCTTAGTTTCAGTGAAGAAGTGGCTATTGGACTCGGTCAAAAAATTATTGTTATTAAAACCATTCTATTTATCATTATTATCTTACTTGCAGGTGCGTCTGTAGCACTTGTCGGAAATATGGCATTTATCGGTTTAATGGTACCTCACATGGTACGCCCAATTGTCGGTCCAGATTACCGATTTGTTATACCGATGTCAGCAATTGCTGGGGCTTCCTTTATGCTACTTGCAGATACAATCGGACGTACCATTAACGCTCCGTACGAAACACCAGTTGCTGCTATTGTCGCAATTGTAGGATTACCATTCTTCCTATTCATTGTACGTAAAGGAGGAAAAATGTTCTCATGATACCATCTATTCTAAGAAAACAACGTCTTATCATACTCGCTTTACTTATACTAACCATTACAACTATTGTAATTGGAATGGGGCTCGGTTCAGCATCTTTATCTTATGATCGACTACTCCCAACGTTAATGGGACAAGGAACTTTTAAAGAGGAGTTCGTTTTATACTCTTTAAGACTACCTAGAATTATCATTACATTATTAGCTGGTATGGCTCTCGCTTTATCAGGAGCTATTCTGCAAGGAATTACCCGAAATGATTTAGCTGAACCTGGTATTCTCGGAATCAACTCTGGGGCCGGTGTTGCTGTTGCTATTTTCTTTTTATACTTTCCAATAGATGTAGGTTCATTTCTTTACTTACTACCTATCGTTGGATTTATCGGAGCGTTTCTGACAGCTGTTCTAATCTACGTATTTTCATATAGTAAATCAACTGGACTTCAGCCGGTGCGATTAACATTAACCGGTATCGGTTTTGCATTTGCACTATCTGGAATGATGATCGTCCTTATTTCATCCGCAGATCGTATAAAAGTGGACTTTATTTCCAAATGGATTGCCGGTAACATTTGGGGAGATGACTGGATCTTCGTTTTAGCAATGCTTCCATGGTTAATCGTATTCATTCCGTTCGTTTTCTATAAAGCAAACCGATTAAACATTCTAGCATTAAACGAACCGGTCGCAATTGGCGTTGGAATTGAAATTGAAAAAGAACGCAGATACTTATTAGTGGCAGCCGTTGCGCTTGCAGCTGCTGCAGTTTCCGTAACAGGAGGAATTAGCTTTATCGGACTGATGGCTCCTCATATCGCGAAATCTTTAGTAGGTCCAAGGCATCAAATCTTCATGCCTATCGCCCTTTTAATCGGCGGATGGCTATTACTATTAGCAGACACAATTGGACGAAATATCGTTGAACCTAACGGTATCCCAGCAGGTATTGTTGTCGCTTTAATTGGTGCTCCTTACTTTATGTATTTGTTGCTTAAGAAGGCGTAAAAAACACCCTCAAGATCTTTTCTTGAGGGTGTTTTTATTCTACTGCTGCCCATACCCTTCAAACTTCTTCGCCAAATTCTCCATCTCGTCTTCTGGCAATAGCTTCGGTTCCCCAATGCTTTTCGTTTGATAATAAATTTGCGCACAAAACTCAATTTCTTCCGCAACGGTAAATGCCATTTTTATATGATTTGCACCTGCAATTAAACCGTGGTTCGCAAGTAAAACGGCACGACGATCGATCATCCCTTCAAAAGCAGCCTCTGCTAATTGCTTCGTACCAAATGTTTCATACGGTGCACAACGAACATTTGGGCCTGCGAAAGCAATTAAATACGATACTGCGGGCAGTTCCCATCCTAATGATGCAATCGTCTTTGCATAAGGAGAATGTGTATGCACAAGCGCATTTATATCTTCACGCTTTCTATAATAAATAAGATGCATATCAAGTTCGCTTGATGGTTTTCTCTCTCCCTCTACTACATCGCCATCTAAGTTTAATATAACTACATCTTCAGGCTTCGTTTCATAATAATCTAAACCACTTGGGCTAATGGCAACAAGACCTTGCTCCCGATTGAAAATACTAATATTACCGCCTGTCCCCTTTGTTAAACCGCTAGAAATCATTTTCTTTCCATACGCTACAATTTCTTCTCTCTCTTTTTGTAATAACATATACATCCCCCTAAGTATGAAGCTTATGATGACTGACTTTGTATCTATCTACTTATTGAAATAGCTTTTTTAAGTTTTCCGTAAACGGTGCTTTTACAATCCCTTTTTCCGTAATAATCGCTGTTACATTTTCATGTGGCGTGACGTCAAATGCTGGATTATATACTTTACTTTCTTTCGGAGCAGAATATTGCCCAAAGCGATTAATCACTTCAGAAGCATCCCTTTCCTCGATCGGAATTTCTTTTCCTGTCGGTGTTTTTAAGTCGATTGTCGGTGTTGGTGCTGCTACATAAAACGGAATGTTGTAGTATTTCGCTAAAATAGATACGCCTAATGTCCCAATTTTATTTGCTATATCACCATTTGCTGCCACACGGTCGCATCCAACGATTACCGCATCAATCTTCCCTTGTGACATAACCATAGCTGCCATATTATCTGTAATGACAGTGACGTCAATTCCCGCTCGCTGCAATTCTAATGCTGTTAACGTTGAACCTTGTAATCTAGGACGTGTCTCATCTGAATAGATTTTCAAGTCCCATCCTTTTTCTTTCGCTAAGTACATTGGAGCTGTCGCAGTACCATACTTAGTCGTCGCTAACGCACCTGCATTACAATGTGTTAATACTCCCATTCCATCATGGAATAATGTTAGTGCATGTTCTCCAATGTGACGGTTAATTTCTTCATCTTCTCTATGAATCTCTTTTGCCTCTTCTAGTAATCTATCTTTCAACTGGGCGATTGATAAGTGTGCGTTCTCTGTCGCGACTGCCTCCATTCTTTCAAGTGCCCAAAATAAGTTTACTGCTGTCGGTCTTGATGTTGCTAAGTATGCACATACCTTTTTTACTTCCTCTATCAATTCTTCCACCGTATTTTGAGTAACTTCCTTGGCTCCTAAATACACCCCGTAAGCTGCTGAAACACCAATCGCTGGCGCACCTCTTACTTTCATTACTTGAATGGCATCCCACACACCTTCAGCTGTTTTAAAAGATTCATAGACAACCTCATTCGGTAATAATGTTTGATCTAATAAAACTAAAGCATCATCTTTCCACTGGATTGGTATTAATTGCTCTTCCATCATCTTCTCCCCTTACTTCGCGTAGTGCATTGACTGTTCTTTTAACGTTTCTACAAAGCTTGTACCTGTTTTATATTGATTCGCTCGTAAAATAAATTTCTTCGCTACTTGAAGACAAATACGTTCCGCTCTAGCACGTGCTTCCTCATTCTCAATACAAGTAATGTCTTTTACTTTCGCTAGCCCAACAATACGACGAATTAACTCAAGTCCCGTCACCGCAGCCGTATCCTCTAATACAGATTGTAAATAGATTTCGTTAAAGCCTTCTTCCTTCGCCATAATCTCTGTCACATGAATATCCCAAGCGTCTAAAAACTTCTTCTTAAATAAATCAATTACCTCTATTATTGTCGATTGTAACCAATCCATATACGTATCTTTCTCAGCTCCAGCTGACATCATTGCATCTGCATTTACCCAAGCAAACATTAAATTCGCCATTACATTCCCAACGTCATATCCCATTGGTCCATAAAAGGCAAACTCAGGATCGATTACCTTTGTGGAATCATTTTTTACAAAAACAGAACCAGTATGCAAATCACCGTGAATAAGCGCCTGTGCATTCGTCATAAAAGAAAACTTAAGTTTAGCTACTTCTATACGGAGCTCTTTATCACTATAAATATGTTCTCTAATCCATCCATCATTTAACGGAAATAACTCATTACGCTTATTATGATTTGTAAATGGCTCAGCGTATACGAGTTCTTCTGTAATCTCACATAACTCAGGATTTATATAATTCTTCACAAGCTCCTTCTTCTCTTTATGATTCATTACAACATCCGATGTTAATAAGAGTGTATTTACCATAAAGGTAGTTAAATCATCCGCAAGCCTCGGAAATATTTCATGATTTATAAGTGCTGTACGTAATATTGTGTGATCCGATAAATCCTCCATTACGCAACAATTCATCACACTATCAAACAAATACACCTTCGGAACAAGTCCAGGTGCTAACTCTTCCTCTAACTGCAAAACATCTGATTCTATACGAATACGATTCGTCGACAACTTAAACTCATCTGAAATACGTGCTGTATCCCCAGCTTGCTTTACAATGACAGAAATGTTCTTCTGTTCATCCCAAACGCGGAATACATAATTTAAATTACCATCGCCTATTTCTTTACACTGTAACCCCTTTGCATGTTCAAACTTACATAATTTCTCTTTCACATATACAATCACATCGCTAGCTTCCATTAAAAAATACTTCGTGAACTTAGACATGGTTTCCCCTCCACACTAATTGTAAGCGTTTTCTAAAAGCTATAAAAAATAATAGGATTAAATCTTTCATCCTATAATATATGTTCTTCTTTTTGAAATGTATATCTAGGTTTTATTATATCTTGTTAATATCTTGAGTCAATGTTTCTATATCATTGCAATATGCTTCCTAATTATATATTTGAGAGGACAAAAATTGTTCAAAAAGATTCTAGTTCATTTTATTTTATTTATCACACAATTCTTTGTAAAATAGAAATACGCAGTTCCTTTTCAAAAAGACAACTTCTAAGAAATATTTCCTTCCTAAGAATTTATACTTACATCATATCTCTAACATACACACTACTCATTCAAGCACTCATTGAAAATTTATAAACTTAAAATTACCTTTCCATTCCCTGTTATCCTTAATTGAGAATAAATATTAATTAAATTGATATAAAGTTCGTTTATTCGCTTGACAAAATAACCACTTCTATATGATAATTAATATCGAATTAGAATTATTATAGTTAATTAAAAAATATATTTTATGAGCACACTATTTTTTGATGCTCAAAACCAACATTTAGGAGGAATTTTAATATGTTATTAATCGGCACAGAAGTAAAACCGTTTAAAGCTAATGCTTACCATAATGGAGAATTTATCCAAGTTACTGACGAAAGTTTAAAAGGAAAATGGAGTGTAGTTTGTTTCTACCCAGCTGACTTCACATTCGTTTGCCCAACTGAACTTGAAGACTTACAAAACCAATATGCAACTCTTAAAGAGTTAGGCGTTGAAGTATACTCTGTATCTACAGACACTCACTTCACTCACAAAGCATGGCATGATAGCTCAGAAACTATCGGTAAAATCGAGTACATCATGATTGGTGACCCAACTCGCACAATCACTACAAACTTCAACGTTTTAATGGAAGAAGAAGGTCTTGCTGCTCGCGGTACATTCATCATCGATCCAGACGGCGTTATCCAATCTATGGAAATCAATGCTGACGGTATCGGCCGTGACGCAAGCATTCTTGTTAACAAAATTAAAGCAGCTCAATACGTACGTAACAACCCAGGTGAAGTTTGCCCAGCTAAATGGCAAGAGGGTTCTGCTACACTTAAACCAAGCCTTGACCTTGTAGGCAAAATCTAAGGAGTTCGATCAAAATGATACTAGATGCAGATATAAAAACACAACTATCCCAATATCTTCAATTAATGGAGAACGATATTTTACTTAAAGTAAGCGCAGGAGACGATGACGTATCTAAAGATATGTTAGCTCTAGTAGACGAATTAGCTACTATGTCATCTAAGATTACAGTAGAAAAAGTTGAATTAGAGAGAACACCAAGCTTTAGCGTAAACCGCCCTGGTGAAGACACTGGTGTCGTATTCGCTGGTATTCCATTAGGACACGAATTTACTTCATTAGTGTTAGCTTTACTACAAGTAAGTGGACGCGCTCCAAAAGTTGAACAAAAATTAATCGATCAAATTAAAAACATTCAAGGCGAATATCATTTTGAATCTTATATCAGCCTAAGTTGTCATAACTGTCCTGATGTTGTACAAGCTCTTAACGTAATGAGCGTTCTTAACTCTGGTATTACACATACTATGATTGATGGCGCTGCATTCAAAGAGGAAGTAGAAAGCAAAGACATCATGGCAGTACCAACAGTTTTCCTAAACGGCGAATCTTTCGGCAGCGGTCGTATGACACTTGAAGAAATTTTAGCTAAAATGGGTAACGGTCCAGATGCATCAGAGCTTTCTGATAAAGATCCATACGATGTTCTTGTTGTTGGTGGCGGCCCTGCTGGTGCAAGTGCAGCAATTTATGCAGCACGTAAAGGAATCCGCACTGGTATCGTTGCTGAGCGCTTCGGCGGTCAAGTAATGGATACTATGGGCATTGAGAACTTCATCAGCGTAAAACGCACTGAAGGTCCTAAGCTAGTAGCAAGTCTTGAAGAGCACGTTAAAGAATACGACATCGATGTAATGAATCTACAACGTGCGAAACGTTTAGAGAAAAAAGAACTTATTGAAGTGGAACTTGAAAACGGCGCTATTCTGAAAAGTAAGAGCGTAATCGTTTCAACAGGTGCTCGCTGGCGTAATGTTGGCGTACCAGGTGAAGCTGAGTTCAAAAATAAAGGTGTAGCATACTGCCCACACTGTGACGGTCCATTATTCACTGGAAAAGACGTAGCAGTTATCGGTGGAGGTAACTCTGGTATTGAAGCAGCTATCGACTTAGCAGGTATTGTTAAGCACGTAACTGTTCTTGAATTCATGCCAGAATTAAAAGCTGATGCTGTATTACAAGAACGTCTTAACAGCTTACCAAACGTAACTGTTCTGAAAAACGTTCAAACAAAAGAAATTACTGGTACTGATAAAGTAAACGGTATTTCTTACATCGATCGTGAAACTGAAGAAGTTCATCACGTTGAATTACAAGGTGTATTCGTACAAATCGGTCTTGTTCCAAACACAGACTGGTTAGGCGAAACAGTTGAACGCGTTCGCGGTGAAATCGTAACAGACAAGCACGGCGCTACAAACGTACCAGGAGTGTTTGCTGCAGGTGACTGTACAAATAATCCGTACAAACAAATCATCATCTCTATGGGTTCAGGTGCAAACGCAGCTTTAGGTGCATTTGATTACTTAATCCGTAACTAATTATATAGACGTGAGTAAAAAAAGCGGGTGCCTTGGCACCTGCTTTTTTATAATCTTAATGTATAAATTAAAAATCTCTCATTCCCATTCTTCTCATAAGCACCTGGCAATCTAACTTCTTTCTTCAGCTCAAACGCAGTCTGATTTTCTAAGAAGAAAATATAGTCCTCAGAAGGATAATACAAAATAATATCCACTTCTCTCCCCTTTTCTTCTACTGAAAGCAAAATGTTATTTACTACATTCATAAACACTTGTACAGAAAATGGATTAAAGAAATAAAAACGGTTATCGCGTGGATCAATTTCATATTCCTGCGCTAAACAACATTGGAATTGAATTTTCCCCTTACTGTTTCGTGCCTTTCGTTCATAACGATCTCGATTTTCAATCGCTTCTTTATAAAACTCTTCATTCATTTCAATTCCAACCGCTGAAGCACCGCACTTATGGTGCATGTAAAAGTTTAATCGTCCTTTTCCACATCCAAAGTCTACAATCTGGTCGCTACTTCTTATTTCATATTGATTCAATAACTCATCTAATCCGCTATACGGCGTCGGTTCATAACGATGATAATGCATAGACTTGTTAAACCCTTTTTGCTCACCGACTGTTTTTATATGTAAAACTGCATCGTAATATTGTTCGTTCATTCGTTTTCTCCTATTAAAAAATGGTACTTATTATTATACACCATGTACTGGATGCTCATTTTTCATCAAATTAATAGGTACGTGAAATTATATCGACGATTTTCTCAATATATCTATCGTAATTTCAAATATATCAACGATTTTTTCAATATATCGACGTTTCGACAAAGGATATCGACTTAACGACAAATTTCTACAAAAAACAGGAGCTCCCTAGCCCCTGTCTTCTAACACTTTCAATACAGTTTGTTTTAATATTTCTACCCCATCCATAATGCAACTATGATCGAACTTCATATACGGATGGTGTAATCCAGGTTGTAGGTCTGCTCCTAATCCAAGCATGACAGCTTTTAAATGTGGTCTCTTCACTGTGTAGTAATGGAAATCATCGCTTCCTGTCGTATAAAGTGGTCCCGTACATTTATCTTCCCCATACACTTCAAGAATACCTTTACGCATAAATCGCTCAGCTTCTTCTGAAACTTCAGCTCCTGGCGCGAGATCAATCCACTCATATGAAGTTTTCGATCCCATCGATGCAGCTGATTCTATGACATGCTCTATTTTTTTCTTCAATTCTTCTAATAATGTATTACTCTCCGCTCTGACATCTAGGCTAAAATGCCCGTTACCCGGAATAATATTTAAATTATCACCACCAGCTTGGCACCTCGTCATCTTTACTGAATAGGAATTTTGCGGTGGTAGCCATATGTTTTTCAAACCGATATTAATCATGGAAATAACATCAATCGCATTTATCCCTTGATGTGGGCGTGCTCCATGTGCATCTTCTCCGTGAATCATACCCTCTAAAAATCCTGCTGCTCCGTGACGAATTGATGGGGCAGCCTGTTTCAAAGATAGTTCTTCAATCGGGCGCAAATGAACACCGAATAGGAAATCCGCATCATCCACAGCACCTTTCTCTACCATTTTTAAAGCGCCATTCCCTTTCTCTTCTGCTGGCTGAAAAATAAATCTAACTGTACCACTTTTCCATCTCATATTCTTTAATTGTAAAATAAGTCCCATTACAATCGTCATATGAGCATCGTGACCACACGAATGATTCGCTTTAAATTCTCCATTCACTTCTTGCCAAAGTGCATCCATATCAGCGCGAATTGCAATAACAGGATTTCCGCTTCCAATTTCAGCAATCACCCCTGGGCAATCATCAAATATTTTATATGAAATTCCTTCTTCTTTTAAAAAGTTAGTAATATACGCTGTCGTTTCATACTCTTTCCAACTCACTTCAGGGTTTTCATGTAAATGCTGAAAAATTTCAGTTAAACGCTCTTGTAGTTCTAATGTTTTCAAAGCTACATTCTCCTTCCCAAATTCCAAACCATTCAGGTTAATTATACTTATGAAAAACAGATGTTTTTATGAACATATTGAATTTTAAGAAAAAAGTCAATTGTTTATTTTTAAACACTAAAAAAGCTTACTCTACATCTATATTACAAACTAAACAAACAACTAGAATATTACTTATTTTCTGTCTTTTATGTTGACGCTTACATATATTTTTAGTTATCATAACCTAATAAACGTCTATTTTACGACAATTCTAAAAATACAAACAAACATACATAACAAGGAGGACATTTATGAAAAAAGAAATACCTTTTGGTGTAGCCATGATCCCTATTATCATTACAGTTGCAGTTATGATGGTCACAATTGTTGTATTAAAACAAAGCCCTCACGTCCCACTTATTATCGGTACAACCGTTGCTTCCATCGTCGCTTGGCGTTACGGTTACAAATGGAACGACATTGAAGAAGCAATGTATAAAGGAATTCGCCTCGCATTACCCGCTATCGTTATCATTATTCTAGTAGGTTTAACGATCGGTGCTTGGATTGGTGGTGGAATCGTCGCAACAATGATTTATTACGGTTTAAATCTATTAACACCATCACTATTTTTAGTTTCAATTACAATTATTTGTTCTATTGTTGCATTAGCTATTGGTAGCTCTTGGTCTACAATGGGAACAATTGGTGTTGCAGGAATGGGTATTGGCCTAAGTATGGGAATCCCAGCTCCGATGGTTGCCGGTGCTATCATTTCCGGTTCTTATTTCGGCGATAAAATGTCACCGCTTTCAGACACAACAAACTTAGCCGCAGGATTAACAAATACAGATTTATTCACACATATTCGTCATATGTTATTTACTACAATTCCAGGTTTAATTATTACTCTTATCGTTTACGCGTTCTTAGGAAGAAGCTTCGGTGCTAACAATATCGATGCAAAAAGCATCGAGCAAACATTACAAGTATTGCAACAAAACTTTGTTATCTCACCTTTCCTATTAATCATACCTGTAGTTGTTATGGTATTGGTCGCTAAAAAAGTTCCTGCTATACCAGCTATTCTCGTAGGTATTATTTTAGGATTTTTATCACAAGTCTTTATTCAAGGTGGTTCTGTCTCATCAGCTGTCGCTGCACTCCAAAGTGGATTTGTCATAGACACTGGCAACAAGCTAGTAGACGAGCTATTTAATCGTGGTGGTTTAAGCTCTATGATGAATACCGTCTCTATGACAATTGTCGCTATGACTTTCGGAGGAGTATTAGAACATACAGGTATTCTTCGCTCCATTGTAAATCAAATTTTAAAATTAGCGACATCAGCAAAAGGACTTATCGCTTCAACTATCGCATCTTGCTTTGCAACAAATCTTACTTGCTCTGAACAATATATTTCGATTGTTGTTCCTTCAAGAATGTACGCGAATGCATACACAGAAAAAGGACTACATTCTAAAAATTTATCCAGAGCATTAGAAGATGGCGGAACATTAACTTCTGTTTTCGTACCTTGGAATACATGCGGCGTATTTATACTCGCAACACTTGGCGTAGGTGCCTTCGAATATGCTCCTTATGCTATATTGAATTTCATCGTACCTATTATCTCGATCATTTACGGTATAACTGGTCTCACAATTACGAAACTATCTGACATTGAAAAAGCAGAACTACTAAAAAAACAAAACACTCAATTAGAAGCTTAAAGATAACGGTAAATTCAGTTCATATATTGCGCGAGGACGCCCTTGTTGATAAGGCATTTCCTCGCCGCAAATATGAGCATACCCGTAATCAACTAATTTCTTTAACAACCTTTCTGTCGATCTTCGAGTCACTTGTAAGTACTCAGAAAGGTCAGCTGCTGTAAACTTTAATGACGGATGCGATTGACTAAATTGAATGATTTTTGATAAATTTGCTGGGCTAAGTTTCGTTTCCTTCGCTATTTTCATTAGTTCCGGATTATCATTTTTCAAACTTTGTACTCTCTGTTCTTTCGGGAACGGACCAAATAGTTCTTTATCACTTGTTAGTATATAAAAACAGTGGTCTATTGGATTATTCTTCGCGAAACCTTGGGCGATTTTAGCATTTTGCTCCGCTTCTTTCACAGTTTTTCCGTAACCAAATCCAATAGCTATCGTTCCTTCTATACTCGCAAATAAATTATTCATCGTATTTGTTTTTATAATGGATTCAATATCACCACGAGTCGTATATAAAATGAACGTCATTTCATCAATTGTTTTAAATGAACCACGTAGTTCTTTTGAAATAACATCTAATTGCTCAAGCAAACCATCTCGTAATTCTAAAGAAGAAATAATACAAGCACCAACAGTAGCTGAATGGCTTCTTGCTAACTCAGCTTTTATTTTTGCATCTTTTAGCCCATGTATAATAGATTGCTTCGGATCTATCATACGTTCTGAAGGAATACCTATTTTTTGAAGTTCATCATAGACAGCGTGAATACTAGTTAAAGCTAAATGAGCTTCTCCAGATTGATATTTAGCTACATGAAAATCAATAACTCTATTTATTTCATCTTTACTCCACAGCATATTTTCATAATCAAACACTTGTGGACTTTCTTTTATGCCAATATCATGGAACACATTTATAATGAATGAACGGTCTACTAAATCAATTGAAATGTTATGTGGTTGAACCCCTTGGTGATACATGACAGAAAGAATAGAAGATGCGACAGTCGTCTCGTCTTGCTGTAAGTACGTACTTGGAATTCGTAATTGTTCTCTTATTTCTTTTGCCATATAATAAGGTAAAGCACCTGAGAAAAAGATGAAATCACAAGGCTTTAAACGCTTTAATAGTTCAGAAGATTCTGCCGGATGAAGGTAAACATATGGATCAATTTCTATTTCTTCTAGTTTATGAGCAATAGGTAAAAGTGTCTCCATAAACTCTTTTGAACCGACAACTGCAATTTTTATCATCATTTCTCTAACTCCTTATCATTAATTAACGACTATTTAACGTCAACTATATC
This sequence comes from Bacillus sp. FSL W8-0519, assembly GCF_038005585.1. NCBI lineage: Bacteria > Bacillati > Bacillota > Bacilli > Caryophanales > Bacillaceae > Bacillus > Bacillus sp. FSL W8-0519. Next base: position 389,028 of record NZ_JBBOTL010000001.1, on the reverse strand, counting down.
AAATGTACAAAACCATTGTAAACAGGAAGGGGTCTCTACCTAATGAAAATTACAGCTATTCATCTTTATGCAATTCGTTTACCGCTTCGCGATCCGTTTGTTATTAGTTACGGTTCTTATTCTGATATGCCTTCTATTATTGTCAAAATGGAAACAGACGAAGGCATTATCGGTTACGGTGAAGGCGTCGCTGATGATCACGTTACAGGCGAATCTTGGGAAAGTACTTTCCATACTTTAAAGCATACACTAGCTCCTGCTCTTATCGGGAAAAATCCAATGTATATCGAGAAAATACACGATATGATGGACAATACAATTTACGGTGTTCCTACTGCAAAAGCTGCGATTGATATTGCTTGTTTTGATATAATGGGTAAAAAATTAAATCAACCTGTATATCAATTAATTGGTGGACGATACCATGAAGAATTTCCTATCACTCACGTATTAAGTATCGCAGATCTAGAAGAAATGGCTGAAGAAGCTGCCTCTATGATTCAGAATGGTTACCAATCTTTCAAAATGAAAGTCGGTACAAATGTAAAAGAAGATGTAAAACGAATTGAAGCAGTACGTGAGCGTGTAGGAAATAACATCGCAATTCGTGTTGATGTAAACCAGGGGTGGAAAAATAGTGCAAACACATTAACAGCACTTCGTTCATTAAGTCATGTAAACATCGACTGGATTGAACAGCCTGTCATCGCAGACGATATTGACGCAATGGCTCACATTCGTTCGAAAACAGATCTTCCACTTATGATTGATGAAGGATTAAAGAGCTCTCGTGAAATGCGCCAAATTATTAAATTAGACGCTGCTGATAAAGTAAACATAAAACTAATGAAATGCGGCGGCATATATCCAGCTGTAAAACTTGCTCATCAAGCTGAAATGGCAGGTATTGAATGCCAAGTTGGATCCATGGTCGAATCATCCGTTGCCTCTTCCGCGGGATTCCATGTCGCTTTCTCGAAAAAAATTATTACGAGCGTTGAACTTACAGGTCCATTAAAATTCACGAAGGACATCGGAAACTTACATTACGACGTACCATTTATTCGCTTAAACGAACAGCCAGGACTAGGTATCGAAATAAATGAAGATACACTACGAGAACTCACCGTCTTTCAAGACAGTGTACGCTAAAGGAGGGCTAACGCATGACAGTTCTATACGAGGGCAGATTAAAACAAAATAACGAGCTATTTCACGTTACATTACTATCACTAGAGCACATCGAACAAATTTTATTACTACAAAACGTTGTAGTTGAAGCACTAGAAGATAAAAGTCGCTTACAACCACTCTCATTAGAAGAATTTCAATACATTCTAGAAGGAAACGGTATGATGATCGGTGCTTTTATCGAAAACGAACTCATCGCATTTCGCGCCCTGCTCGTCCCTCCTATCGACGATGAACATTTAGGACTCGATATTGGCATACCAGAAAGGGAACTGCACCGCGTCATCTATCAAGAAATCTCAAACGTTCATCCGAACTGGCGTGGAAATGGTATGCAAAAAATATTAGCGACAGTCATCATGGATGAATTACAAAAAGAAGATAGCAAATACGACTACGTTTGCTGCACCGTTGCCCCTTTTAACATTCCAAGTTTGAAGGATAAGTTCTCACAAGGGATGAAGATTGCTGCGCTGAAGGAGAAATATGGTGGTAGTATGCGGTATGTTTTTGTGAAGGAATTGAGTGGGAACAATGAAAGGGATTGGACCGATATTAAGAGCATTCCAATGACCAATGCTGGTGGACAGCAGGCGTTGCTTTCAGAGGGGTATCGCGGGTATGAGATGGAGAAGGTGGATGGAGATTTTGTTGTGAAGTTTGGGCGATAATTGCTACGCTAGAAAAAAGGAGATGTCTGCTGTGACATCTCCTTTTGCTTTCTCTTCCTTGAACATATCGATTGCAACTTCAAATATATCAGCGATTTCCAAAATATATCGGCGCAACTCCAAATATATCAGCGATTTCCAAAATATATCGACTTACCGACAAAGATTGACAATAAGTGCACCACTAAACCGTCATCTTCCAACTAGATAACGCTAACCAGTTCTCCATTTCCTTATAATCAGGCATGATTTTCCCGACAAGACGCCAAAAAGAGCGATCATGATTTAAATGAACCATATGACACATTTCATGAACAACTACATAATCAATTACTCGCTGTGGTGCCATCGCTAGCTTCCAATTGAATGTTAGCTGTAAATTTGAATCGCAAGTGCCCCACGTACGACTACTATCTGTAATACGAATAGAACGCGGTTTTGTTTTAAAGTTACTTTGATGTGCTTTAATACTCTTCTCTACTAATGACTTACACTGTTTATAGTAAAATCGCTTTAAAGCTTGTTGTATTTTCTCATCCTTTAGCTCTTTCACATAAATATGTAGCTTATCCCCTTCAAAAATTGCATTGTCTTGCTCAATGCTTGCATCTTGGGAAATCTGTATCGGATACGTACTTCCTAAATACAAAAAGCCTTCTCCTTGATCATAATCCTTTTCCTGTGGTCCACGCGCTCGCTCCGCCATTTCCTTACGTGTTGTCTGAATCCAATCCCACTTCTCTTCTAGCAACTGGACTAAATATTCAACAGGTGTCCCTTTTGGAGCTTGCACCTCAACATTCCCGTAAGAATCCACCAAAAAACGCACCGATTTTTTCTTTTTATAAGTTATATGAAAATTAATTGTTTCGCCTAAATATGTATGTACCATTTCCTCACCTAGCATATTATTTTTACAAATAAAAAGGAGTAGGATACAAACGTCCTACTCTACCTATTATATCATTTACCGCTTTAACGGAATCATTATCCTCTATACTTTACAGCTAATCCTTTAATGAAATTCCTTGCGTATCTATCGCCGCACTCTTTGTAATTTTTATGGCCTTTTTTTCTTAATAGAGCGCCTAGTTCTCCCTTAGTCACCGTAACGCCTACGCTATCTAATATATCAAGTACATCCTCACTCGTTAAAGATAGTGCTATTTTCATTTTCTTTAGAAGAAGGTTATTCGCACTTTCTTTGCTTTGTACAGGTGCCGGTTGCCCTGGTTTCGGATCTTGCTTACCTCTTTTTAAAGTAATAAATCCATTTAAAAATGCCTCTAACATCATCATATCGCATGTTTTTACGTACTCATCTTCTTCCACATCAGGGTTTTCAGGTTCATGCTGAGGCGCTCTCTTTATTTTTGTAAGCATATCAACTACGTCTTCTTTCGTTACTTCCATTCCGCCAAGTTTAAAAATTTCTACCATATCTATATCTTTTATATCTAAAGCATATCTTACTCTTTTTAATATATCGTTGTTGCTCATTGCCATTGGGTTTCCTCCTGAAATGTTGATTATTTTTAACTTTTTATTTGTAATACAGTTTACCGTAACTAATCTAAATAAGATTAGTTTTTATTATTTTCATAATTAAATTTAACAAAAAAGGTAGTGCCTTCCGATCCTGTTTGAATTTCTATTTTTGCATTATGACGGGTAGCAATGGCATAACATACGCCTAATCCCAATCCAGTTCCATTATCTTTGGTTGTGTAAAATGGAGTCCCCAGTTTCTCTAATACTTCAGGGCTGATACCTTTCCCTTCATCCCGCACTGCAAGCACCACACAATTTTGCCCTTCCTTATAGGTGCTAATGGTTAGAGTTTTCCCTGTACTCATCGCTTCTAAGCCATTACGGTATAGGTTCATTAATAATTGCCGTATCTCATTACGATTTAAAAGTAATGCTGGAACGTCATTTGTATCGACTTGAATATATTTATTTTGATTATGCGTATCTATCTTTATTAAAGGAATAATATCGTGGATAATTGAGTTTAAATCTAACATCTGCAAATCTGATTTCTTTGTATTACCTATTGAGAGAAATTCAGTAATAATAGAATTGGCACGGTCAAGTTCTTCAACCATTAAATTAAAGTAGTTATTATGTTTCTCATAGTTATTCTCTTCTTTTAATAACTGCAAAAATCCTCGTATTGTTGTCATTGGATTTCTAATCTCGTGGCTGATACCTGCTGCCATTTGCCCTATTAACTCTATGTTGGATAACCTTTTCAATTCCTGCTCATATTGTTTTTTTTCTGTTATGTTTTTACAAATACAACAAATACCATCATCATACGGATATGCAATAACTTCATGCCAATATTCATCAGAGGTAGAAAAAAATTCAAAATGAACTGTAGTTCGCTCTGACATTACACGATGAAGCTCCTTATATATAACTGTATCTACGCTACTTGGGAAGACCTCCCATATATTCTTACCTAATACGTCTTTTGCTGTTTTTCTTTGTGGGAAATGTTGATGTTTATTTACATAAGTAAATTCCCATTTATTATTCAAAGTCAAGAATCCATCCGTAATACTTTCAATCACACTTGTGACTTTTTCATTAGCAGCAGCCAGTTCTCTCGTTCGTTCTTCCACCATGCTTTCAAGTTGATCCATATATAACAAGTTTGAAAACGTAGGAGCTGTGGCATCAACGATAGATTTTGCCAGTTGAATTCGGGAATCATCGTAATTATGAGTTTTTTCCTCTTTGCCAACGACGATTACCCCTAATACTTCTCCCATTGAAACCAATGGCATCATCAGTAAACCCTTACTATCTATATGTTTTGTTCGAATAATCTCTTGAATCTTGGCTTCATAGCTTTTCTCCATCCAATCTGCTTCTATCCAATCACAGCCCGAGCTTAACTTCGTTGTCTTAATCGTTGTTTTGTCTAGCGGATCTAAAAGGTGGGCAGCCATGTTTTTACTCTCTAAAATCTGTCCTAAGTAAAAAAAGCATTTATCAAAACTCTCCTGTATTGAGGAACACATTGATAAATCACGGGTAACATTTAGTAACAGCTGCTTCTCGGCAATAAGATTTTCTTTTTGGGTTAAATTTTTTGCGTTTTGAATGGCGACCGCCGCCATGTTTACATAAGCTTCAACACTTTGAATTTCTGAATCTGTTAAGTTCATTGGAACTCCATAATCAAATAAAAAAACAAGACCAAATAACTCTTGCCCAAATGAGATAGGCAGAGCTAATAAAGACTTAATTTTGAACGCATCGACTGGTCTCGGATCCGGTCGATGATCCTTTGAGGTATCAGGAATATAGATGGTTTTTTTAGTTTCAATAACTTCTTTTGCCAGTAAGTCTACTTCAGGGTCAATTACTTGAGTATCGAGCATTACGCCATTTATGGTCTCTGGTTTTCCTGCAAACCCTCTAAATGTTCCATCTTCTTCAGGTAAATAAATTCCAACAGCGTCACACCTAACAATCTCCTCTGATATCGCCATTGTTACACGCTGCAATACTTCACGTAGTTCTAATTTTGTATTTATTATTTTGGTTATATTCGCGAGCCTAGAATATCTCGTTTGATCACTTAACATTTGCATAGCCTCCAATTATAGGCGTAATAAAGTGCAACTTTAATAAGTGAGGGGTGATTCATCCCCCACTTATTATCAGCCTGAATCCAACCTAACCCCTTTGCACTAGCAGAATTTTGAGGTGGGAGTTTTACTGCCTGCAAATAGCGGGATAAAATAAACATGCTAATATCAGTGAAAATCAAGATCAACCTACCATTTTCTCCTGTATTCTTTTCTTACCCTTGTTTTATATAGAATACCTCACTTACTTCTGATACGGTTCACCTTACACTAATAAAATTACTACACTCCATCCCTCTAACTTTCAAAAGTTACACCGTTTCACTACCCTGTGTCTCACTAACACTCGCCTCAAACTTATTAAGCAATGCGCGTACTTCATCCGTTGACTTCGTGCTCATCAATTGATTTCGTAGTTCAGCAGCCCCAGGGAAGCCTTTTACATAAATTTTGAAGAAGCGATGTAATCCTGTTATGGATCTTGGTAATACTTCTGCATATTGATCTTGAAGATCAAGTTGTAGTCTTAAAAGATCTAGATGTTCTTTACTGCTATGCTCTCTTGGTTCTTTTTCGAAAGCAAATGGATTTTTAAAGATTCCTCGTCCAATCATTACGCCATCAATGCCGTATTTTTCAGCAAGTTCCAGCCCAGTTTTACGGTCAGGAATGTCTCCGTTTATCGTTAGGAGCGTATTTGGTGCAATACGATCACGTAATTTTTTAATCTCCGGAATTAGCTCCCAGTGTGCATCTACTTGGCTCATCTCTTCTCTTGTACGTAAGTGAATAGAAAGGTTTGCAATATCTTGTTTAAAAATGTGCGTTAACCAATCTTCCCACTCGCTTAACTCTTTAAAGCCAAGTCTTGTTTTTACGCTGACAGGTAATCCGCCCGCTTTTGCAGCTTGAATAAGTTCTGCCGCAACGTCTGGACGCAAGATAAGGCCACTACCTTTTCCTCTTGATGCTACGTTTGGCACAGGGCAACCCATATTAATATCGATGCCTTTAAATCCTAACTCTGCCATACCAATACTCATTTGACGGAAATATTCAGGATTATCTCCCCAAATATGTGCCACCATTGGCTGTTCATCTTCTGTAAAAATTAAACGACCACGTACGCTTTTCATACCTTCTGGATGACAATAGCTATCTGAGTTTGTGAACTCTGTGAAGAATACATCTGGACGACCAGCTTCACTTACTACGTGACGGAAAACAACGTCTGTCACATCTTCCATTGGTGCAAGTACGAAAAATGGTCGTGGTAAATCACGCCAAAAATTATCTATCATTTCAAATTCAAATCCTCTCACTATGAATACAATTTCAAACTCTCAATAAACCAAAAAGCAGATGGTATAGATTTTCCTATATCAACTGCTTTCCTATTATACCAACTTAAGCCAAGCTACACACTCTACGTGACTGGTGTGCTGAGCGTAGATAAAATATAATAATGTTGATGTAGTAGTGTCCACCTAATATTAATATGAATATTTTACTTATAGTACGGTTCTCCCCTCTTTAATAACTAGTAAAGCGGTATCTTAACCATTATCACAATCAAACCAATAGGTTATTCCCTTTATTTCTTTACGATTAGGTTGAACCTCTATTTTCTTAATTATCGCTCTCAATAGAAACTTTTTTTGTTCATAAGTAGCATTTTCATATAGATCAGTGAAATTTTCAAGTGCGCTTATAATTATTTCTTTAGTAATCGGTACTTCTGCACTTTCAATTTTTCTATCTAATTTATTTTTTTCACTTTCTAGTTCACCTATCTCTTTTCTTAACTGTTCGTATAATTCTGCATATTCTTCTACTCGAATTTTCTCATCAAGATAATCCTTATTTAGTTTATTTAGACGATATTTCCCTCTTTTTAACTCTTCATTTTTCTTCTTTCCACGCTCCAATTTTTATGCCATCCCTATCTAAAGAATCCAATATATAGTGGGTTCTCTAAAATCGTTTTAATTGTACATATGCTAAATAACCTTCCTCTTTTTGTTTTAAAACATTGTTGATTTAGAATAATAGCAATCGATTTATATCCCTTCCCCTCAGCCCTTAAATGAAATATCTTCCGCACAATATCTGCTTCTGCTTCATTCACTTCTAGCTTTTTATTCTTAACGTCATACCCAAGTACGCGTCCCCCGTTCTAATATCCTTACTCTGCTCGTTTAGACATACCAGCTTTCACCCTCTGCACAATCATTGAACGCTCATATTGAGCAAACGTAGCTAAAAGTTGAATAAATGCAGTTCCTCCGGTTGTAGAACTATCTAGATTATTATCACTTATTACTATATAGCTTTTTCTTGGCACAAGAACATCGTCTATTCATTTAGTAACATCACTTACTTTTCTAGATATTCGGTCAACGGACTTAACCAAAATACCTTTAAATTTCTCTTGAGAAAGGTCTTTAAATAAACTTTGTATTTCAGGACGATTATAATCCTTACCCGAATAACCCTTGTCACTATAAATATCATATACCTCGTAACCTTTAGCTTTGGCATATAGTCTTAAATGATCTTCTTGAGCTTGTAGTGAGAAACCTTCATTGGCCTGTTCATCTGTTGATACTCTAATGTAGATTGCAACTTTATCCTTATTACGATTCATATTTCTTCCCCCGATTAATTAGGGATGATTATATCTGAATTTTCAGTTATAATTATCCCTAATATTTCTATTAATTGAGCCCATTTCTTCCTTTTTCAAATTCCTCATCCTCTTAATTTCTAAATAATAGGTTCATGTTTCCCTTTTACGTTTATATTTCTATAACTATACATTCCCTGATAAAAAGATTTTCTATCCAGAATTCGCCTAACTTTTACTTTCGTAATTTTTTTCCTTTTGCAGTAGTAAACCCCTCATTATTTAATTCATTGGCTAAATCAGTTAATGACCACTTAGGATATACCTCTCTTAAGTTAAATACACGTTGTACAATTTCCGCCTTCTTATCGTCAATCTCAATGTACTTTTTGCCTTTCCTAGCCTTTATATAACCAAAAGCAGCCCTTCCTCCATATCCACCTTCTTGAGCTTTCTTATTGCGACCACGACCTAGCTTAAGTGCAATTTCTAATCTTTGATATTGGTCTAACAATTCCATTAATCCATTAATTAAAAAATCATTTGGATCTTTCTTATAGATACTATAATTAGATTGTTCGATACTTTTCACATCGACCTTATTTTTATTAAATTCACGATGTACCAATACTTTTACGATATCAGAACGCCATAAACGGTTCGTATTCAGCACAACTACATAGTCTACTTTCTTGGTTTGGAGCATCGAAAGCATATTTTGGAATCCTTCTCTTTCTACTTCCATGGCTTCTTCATCTACTTTCGCACCACTAATTCCAAGGCCACTGTATATATCAATTAGAGTCCAATTATTTTCCTTACAAAAATTCCTTATCTCATCTTGTTGGTATAAAGTACTATAACCTTCCTTCGCCTGACCTTGAGTTGATACCCTGACATAACCAATAACATTCATATAAAATCCCCCTATTGTAACGATATTTAAAATTAACGTTATAACTTGATTTATATGTCTTTATTAAAGATTTAACTTAATAAAAACATTTTACATTATGCTATAATTTAGTAGTTAAGGGGGACTTAAAATGGAAGTTGCAAATGCTATGTATGTTTTTAATGGATATAAATTTCTTGATTTCATAGATGTAGAAAATTTTAAAAAGGATGCTTCATCAACGTATACTATTCCTGAAGAAATACAAAATCTTGATTTCCCAAAATATTACACTCACCTGATGGAAAATTTCCCTAATCAGTCTGAAGAAGCAGGGAAAATTTTCTTCGAAAATATTCTATATAGTCATCTCAAAAACATTTTTGTTGAAAAAATTTCTTCACATCCGAACCTAGAAGTTACTTCTTTTAAAAAAAATATAAAACGCTTAATAGAAGAAATTAATATTAGTGGATCTATTCCTCACACATTTCATAAACAAATGAGTGAAAATGGGTTTTATTTAATGGATGTTTTAAATATAACTATCCCTAATAGTACTTTCATCGCAGGACTTGATTATACCGAGAGTAATGGTATAGTAACTAATGCTAGATTTTTATTTGTTGAAGTAGTCCCGCAAGGTACAAAAAGCCCGACGTATTTCATCGCAGGAATTGAACTTGATTTTCTAAATAACCTTGCTTTAACCATGGTTAAAAATGTTGTAGGTTTAACAAAAGAAGATTCAGATACAGCTACGACTATTCACCAAATTCGCAAACACTCTTATCGAGCAATTCTTAATACCCTTGGTTTATCTTTACAAGAGCCTAAAGTCAAAGATGATCGCCTAGGTATGTATAAATTTTGTAAAGAACTAGATGACCGTCTATTACAGGATATACGGCAAAGTTTACATTCCCAGACAGATAACACAGTTAAAGATAGTGTTAAAAAATTAAATAATGCCTTATTTAATAAAAAGGAGAGTCTTAAGGCGACAGACAAGAGGGATTTAAGAAAGAATATAAGTTCTTTATTACTATCTTATTATATTGAATATAAAATTGAACCTATTGCTTTAGTAAAAAAAGCAAAAAAGGATAGACTTGTTGGATATCCTACCCGTATTAATTTCACTTCTAGTAAATCCGGTAGAAGCTCCACTCAATCATCTAATTCTAAATACCCTGTTTCAGCCTCTGACATGTTCCATAGTCTCTATTTCAGTTTTGAACAGGCATTAGGATTAGATAACTGGTCAATTTCCTGGTTTACCGACTATAATTTTATTGATGAAGCAGATATAGATGTGATTCAAACAACAATCTATTCTACAAGCAAACAATTTAGAATAGTTTTCCTTGCCGGCAGACCCCTAAATAAGGAGGTAATTCATTATGTTATTAGAACAGTTAATTCATACCGTGAGTAATAAACTACATATAAGTGAAGACGAGGTACTCGAAAAGTTAAACACCTTAGCTGAAGTTGTAAAATCTGAAATTTTCCCCAAAGAACGCTTGGTACATTATGACTTCGAAATACCTGAACTTGATATTATTCTTAATGAATTATTGCGAACAAGATTTATTTCAAAGTACATTTCCTACGATTGTGAAATTACAGATTCAATTGATTTTGCCGTTAGTATCAATGAAACTTGCAAACACTGTGGTGGAAATTTAGCTGATTCAGAAAATCATATAATAAATGAAACTTATATGTTAAACTCCAACTTTTTAGAAATAATCGGAGAACATAAAAAAGAAAATTTAAAAAAATATCTAATAGAGGATTTTCGAAGTAACTTAGATAGATTAAAAAATCGTACTGATAAACTGATTCCTTTTCTTGGTGCAGGAGTATCAATTCCTTTTAATTTACCTAGTTGGGGCGATTTACTCTTTGAATTAGATAAAGGTCTTGTAGACTCGAATCAAGAAAAATATAGAGATTTAATAAAGCGCGGGAATTATCTCAAGGCTTTAAGCTTTTTAAAAATCTACTCTGGGTTATATAAAACTGAACAATTAATAAAAAAAGATATTAGAGATATTATTAAATCTCGCTATATTAAGGAGACTAATAGTAATAACCATAACATCTTAGATATTTTAAAATTAGATACACAATTTATTCTTACTACCAATTACGATAACATAGTATCTGATTATTTGAGAGACTATACTGGTGAATTTATACTCCCACAAATATTAGAAAATGTTGATGATTTACAGGATTTAATGGGGGACGATTCACAAAAAGTAATTCACCTTCATGGTAATGTAGAAATGCCTAATTCAATGATAGTCACAAAAGATGATTATGATAAGCTCTATGCAGCGGAGAAAATAAAATCTGTTCTCAATGGAGTTATGAGTAACAAAACATTATTATTTATTGGTTTTTCATTTAATGATGAGTATTTTAAAGACCTTTATGATAAGATTTTCGCACAAATAAAAGGCGAACATTTTATTATAATTCCAAATTTACATCCTTTTGATTCTGAAGAATTATTACAAAGAAATTTAATACCAATAGGCATAAATGTAGATAAAACTAAGAAACATGATTTTGTAAAAGCTATAAAAACAGTTTTAGAAGAATTACATTAGAGCGCTTATTATAAGCGCTCTTTATTATTTATTCTCTATATCCCTTTTAACTCCATTAGAAATATAGAATCTATAACTTTTAAAATGAAATTTTTAATAATTCGCAATTGAAAATTCTATTAATAGCAGTATCTTTTATAAATGGAATGCAAAAAGTGCTAAAACACAAGAATAACGTATAAAAATTTGCATATTTTAGGCTCTTTTATTTTATTACTTATTGGGTTAAAATCCCCATTACTTTAAGTAAAGTAATTCATAAACTTACCTTTTTGAAAACCCTTCATATCATTACATGGTTGAAAACTGGGTGAGAACAAGTATTAGTAATCTGTTTTTAACTGATTTCGGATTTTTCTCAAGTAGTTTCCAATCCACTTTTTCAACAAGTTCATTTGTTAAGTTTATAGCTGTAGTTAAGAACTCCTCTTCGGTAATTCCGGTTAACCTCTTTCTGACCAATTCTTGCATTTCATCTTTCAATTAAAAACCTTCCAATATGCCAGAAGGTTTTTTAAGCACTATAAAGAGGTACAAAGACCTTCCTAAAAGAAAGGTCAAATCTAAATTCGGTTATATAATTATATTAACTCAAGGAATTGAGCAAAAAACTCTTCTGGGAAATTCTCTGGATAATCCATATGATAGTCAGTCAGTAATTCAAAGGTTTGTTCTTTCTCTTCTATAGTTGGATGCTTTAAATCAAGAACATATTCACAAATTATAAAATTATTCTTTTTTAAACTTAAAGTTAAACTACTTGATTCTCCAAAACCTCCATCACAATATGAAATGGAGTCAATTGCTATTACATCAGTTGATACAGATTCAGTAAATTCCAAGAGAGTTACCTCCGTGTCAATCTTCAAACTGTTTCGACAATAGTAAATATCCATAAATTCTAGTCTTTCAATAATGTCATCTAACAGAGGGTCAATTACATTTTCGTATTGATTTAAAACTGTTTGTTCATTAGGTTCCTTATACCCAGTATCAGCTTCAACTGCACTATAATATTGCTCCGAATAGACTTTTTGTAATTGGGCTATCTCTTCGGCTGAAAGGTTTTGAGGATCTCTATTATATTTTCGTATTGCATTATCCAAGATTTCATTAATATTCTCACTAAGAGATTTTATCTCATTGTAGAGAGATAAATCTAATAATTTATTATGTGCAACATGATTTCTATAATCAGTAAAATTTCTCCATTTAGTTAAAAAGTCAGCGTCTTCTATAAATTTTTCAAATATATCTGTCCAAAGTTTCTTTTCAACAACCATCTGATTTTTTATGAACGTAAGTAGCCTTTCTGGTTCATTATTAATTATTGCTTCCTCAATTTTTACATCATATGATGGATTCCATTTTTCTATTGATATATTAATTACTTTTAATAAATCATCTATATCAAGACCCAAAAGGTAAATATTAACATTATTGAATTCGGTTATATCTTTTCTATACTGTTTAATTCTTTTTTCAAATTTGGTTTTTAAACTATTCGGCGCGATTTTAGCCCACCAATTACTACCGAAGACTTTTGCTAAAACTTCGTTAATAAAATTACGAAACTTATTTTCTATACTATTTATATTTGAATAGAGCTCGTTACATAAGGCCGTTGATTGCTCATCTTCAAACCAAATGCATTCCTCCCAATCTCTGATAATTAAGTTTTTTATCTTGTACTTTAAATCATGAATGTTTTGTTCGAATCCTATTGAGTTCCCTTCAAATTCAGTATGTATTTGCACCCTTAGCTGTAAACTGCTATATGTACGGAAAGAAAAGTCTACTAGATACTCCTTGGCGTTCTTGTTAAGTGTTAATAAGAATCCATCAAAATCCTTATCATAATCAAAATCTGATATTTCAAACTGAAGGGTTTGTTCAATTTGCTTGATTAGTTCATTAAGATAATCCTCTCGATTATTTATTGAATTTTTATTGCAAATAAATGAAAATGAAACTGCTTGTTTCATAATTTTACCTCAATCTCCTTCTGATCATAAAATTTGTCTAAATCTTTTGAAGTGGCTAGTTTGGTAATAATAGCACTTGGTATTATTTCCCTCTCAAATCATATTAATTTTAAAAGATTTCTTATGATAATATTAGGGGATCTTTCGATATTTATAGAATAATCAGCCTTTTTTAAATTGAATACCTTACAGAATTAAAATAGGATCCCCTCTATATCCCCATAAGGCCTGTTGCTCACTATTTCTCCTTAAGAATAGTGCATCTACGTGTCTAGAGTATATGCAGCAATGCAATGGGATGTTTGTGAGTTCAGTTATAAGAGAAGAAGCAATTATAAACTAAAACTGTAGTACAATAGTAATCGCTCCAACGATATCACTGCTAAACAGTCATTTTCCAGCTTGATAATGCTAATCAGTTTTCCAGTTCCTTATAATCAGGCGTTATTTTCCCAACAAGACACCAAAAGGATCGATCATGATTTTGATGGACCATATGGCACATTTCATGAACGACTACATAGTCGATCGCCCTCAGTGGTGCCATTGCCAGATTCCAATTAAATGTTAACTACAACTTTGAATCACAGGTTCCCCATGTACGGCTACTATCTGAAATACGAATTGAACGCGGCTTCGTTTTAAAGTTGCTTTAATAGGATTTGATACTCTTCTCTACTAACGCTTTACACTGCTTATAATAAAATCGTTTTAAAGCTTGTTTAACTTTCTCGCCCTCAAGCTCTTTCACATATATATGTAGCTTATCCCCTTCAAACACTGCATGGTCTTGTTAAATACTTGCATCTTGAGAGATCTGTATGGGATATGTATTCCCTAAATACAGAAAACTCTCCCCTTGATCATAGGCCTTCTCTTGTGGTCCAAGCATTCTCTCATTCATTTCTTTGCGTGTTTTCTGAATCCAATTCCATTTCTCCTCTAGCAACTGGATTATATTAATCTGCTACAAAATTTAGAATATCTTTAATACGATCTTTACAGTCAGTATATGTTTTAATAATATTTCCATCTATTTTAAATGCATTTGAATCCCATTTCCCACTATCTGTCACCGACTTATCCCATGAATTTGCTAATATCGTAATAATTTCTATATACTTTTCATCTGAAAAACCTTTGACATCACCAGCCTTATAAGTCCATTTTTCAAAAGTTTCACCCTCTTTTAACGCTTTTACAACTGAATAAATAATTAAGTATTTCCCATATTTATTTATACATTCCCCCCATCCTTTGGATTCTGTTTTACCTTCCTGATCTTTTTTCTTTTCTTTAATCTTATTTTCAACCTCTTTATTTGTTGAATACATATCAATCACTTCAAATAAAGCCATCGCAAAGTTTACAGGTTTATAATTTTTCACAAAAACATCCTTAAATTTCTCATCGTCATTCTGATCATCATTTTGATAGTCATTTTGAATTGTAGGGAATAATTCTTCTTTTTTGAAATGATCTCCTTTGTCGTTAATATCAATTAATACTTTATTACTTGCATTTCTAGCTGTACCAGGTTGATCTAATAATAACGCATATAAAATACGAGGTAGTACCTTTAGTGTATACCGTTTATTTTTTATAGATGAAACATCTCCTCTTCGTACAATCGAGAATACATAATCTGATAAATCTTCCTCTTGTTTCTTAGATTGCTCTTGTTCATTTTTCTCTTCTGTTATTACTTCCTCTTCCTTTGCTGACGCTATCTCATTTTTGGCATCAAATTCAATTCGTGTCTGCTCATATTCTACAGTGTTAATATCCACTTTAGTTTGTTCATTTTCTTGAGCTTTTCTCTCGTTCTTAGATTTATTTATATTAACTTTTTCTCTTAAATTGTTAATATGCTTAACAACAGGTAAGGTAAATGCAATATCATCTGCTATAATAGGCTTTTGTCGATTAAGAGAAATAGTAATTTTATCGATAACATCATCAACAGCTTCTGTTTTATTACTTGTAATCTCAATTACTTTTAGCATGACAAAAGCATGTTCCCTTGCATGTTTCTGACTCTCTTCTTTATAGAAAAACTTCGCAGCAGAATTCAATGTTTGTGCCCCATTAATTACTGTAAGTTGGATTCCATTCGATTTTTCTTCTGCATCAGATAAACCGATCATCTCATAGTTTTGCAAATTCAGATTGTTTTTTTCAAGAATCAATGTAATCCCATTGTTTAAATACCAAAATTCTTCTGGTCTCTTCATTAATGTTTCATTAATTGCTGAATCAACATCTAACTCATCAGCTATGCCATAACGAATATTTTTTAAAAATAAAGTTTTCCCTTTTTTATTATAAAGCTCAACCAAATCAAATAAATTCGCTGAAAAAACGTACCCTTCTGCCGCAGGATTGTTTAATGACTTGGATTGTGTGGCTCGTGTACGGCTTAATACACCTATTTGGCTATTTTGAATTCGCTCTACTGACTCAAGATAGTCAAAAGTAGCTGTAATATCTCTTTTATAATATTTACCCATTTTATCTTTCATAAACTGCAATACTTTTCCCCTAATATCTTGATCTTCTAAAGATTTTTGCGAGCAAATAGCTGTTTTTAAATTTTTAGAGATAAAGAATAACTTGACAATTGGATTAGGCGTTTTATCCTCTACAATAATCTCCTTAATTTTCTTAAGAACTTTTTCTATATTCCCTTCACTAAAGCCTTCATTAGCATAACAAAATATAAATAATATAGAAGAGTTTTTCTTATCGCCCCCTTTAATTTCATCATCTTCATAATTCAATGAAAGATCTCCGTTAGATAATATAAAAAAATCATTTGTTAATCTAGTTTTTTTGAATTTACACTCATATTCAGTAATTAAATTCTTAACTTTATTTTCAATATCAACAGTTGATTCATCAAGTCCTGCTTCATTTACTTGAAACAGAATTATTTTCTCCATTTGCTGAATTAAATTCACGTTTATTCTTCCTTTCCATTAATTATTTTTTTATACGGTGTTAACGTAATTTCAGTACCTTGTAAAATTACGTTAACATTATTACACGCTTGTTCTACTGTATTTTTTAATATTTTCTCTATTTCTGTAAAGAATAGCAGTTCCTTCTGGTCTTCTTCTATATTATCCTTTTCCAGGAGTTCTTTTGATTGCACAAAATCTAAATAAAAATCATAAATATAGCATTCAAATTTAATAACCTGCTCTACCAACTGTTTTCGTAGTTCATCTAATAGTTTTTTAGTAGATATATTACTATTGTCAATACCTCGCTTTTTAAGATATTCTTTGAGTGATTCACTATCTTTTTTATCAATTAGTCTCCCTATTTCTTTTAATTCATCACGTGATTCTAATATTTCACATAAATAATAATTCAAGTTACGATCAAAGTTACGAAGTACTTTTTCGATTTCAGCCTTATTGTCAAATGTATCAAAGTTTGCATAAAGATCCGTTGAACTGATAATACTTGCAACTAAGTTATTTGACTCTGGATAAACATATGCATTAGAGATACCAAATAAACGTTTTAACTCATTACGAATCTTGCTCTTAGCGGTACTTGGAATCTTTATACGTTGTAGCTTATAGTCAGGTAATGGACGAAATTCATTACCGTAAAAAATAATAAAGCCACCCTGTTGCGCTTTAATTCTTTGGTTTTTACTATAGTAATCAACCATTTTATGTTGATGTGCTAGCAACATTAGCCTATTTTTAAGCGAATTAGTATTTAGAAGCTCATTTGCATACAGTTCTTCTAGTTCAACAGAAGATGGCGAAAGCATATCCTCTACCTTAATGATCACAACTTGTCCAGGTTCACTATCTTCCTCATGTTCAAGACGATTATAAAAAGGGGTCACCGCAAAATGTAATGCAATTAAAGAATTATAAGAGATGTCAAGCAGACGACTGGGAAACCCGCCATGTTGTGCTTCAATAGCTGTTAATAAATAGGATTGGTTACCATCTAAACCTTCTGAACGAATTTTATTTAAAATATTTTTCTCAAAGTTAAAGTTCGACAGTCTGCGGTGCTCCCTAAAAATATTTGGGACACATGAAGTAGAAAAAATCTTATTTTCACCTCGGTAAACATACGCATCGGTATTTTGTGTAAGCATTGAAATTAACGAAATATATTCTGAGATATTATTTGCGATGTACATGTACTCATACTCCTTCTTATAAAAATCATTACCTGTCATCTTTGATTGTACCGTAAATTACCTTAATTGATTATATATTTATATAAAATAGAGTAGTTCCAATTAGACCACTTTAGTCTAATAAATGGTAAAAAATTTCACCGTATACACAAAATACATATATTTACTTTCTTAATAAAAAAAGAAACTGCTTACTCCCATATATATTGAAAGGCCAGGATAACGAATTTCTTTCTTTTCTCTAATGATATGATAAACAACCATTCCATCAAAAATACCTCTTATAAAGTGCCTAACTAATTTCTTATCAATATTAGGCATTCTACATATTAGTGACTTTCTAGGAGCTATACCTATTTCCATTAAATTTTGGCACATTTTTGTTGAGTTAATTTTCAATTGAGAATCTCTTCGACCATTACAAACAAATTAACATCAAAAGGACGATTATCCCTTAACCGTACATCCTCTAGGAATACAATTACTTCTTTTTAGGTTGCCTCTCCAAATCATCCATAATGTAGGAATCGTAAATTACTTTTAATGCACCAACTAAATTTGCCAACTCCTCTGGCTTAAGAATCAGACTTATCTCATCTCCACACAAAGTTTGAAATGAAAGCTCTATATTGCCATTCTCTTTGTTAGGATCAATGCTAAGTGAATTAATCCCCATTCTTAAGTCCAAAGTTACATTCACCCAATCATTCCCCATGTCCACAGATTAGCTTATATAATCACCCTAAACCCGTTGTGCATTACATTCAATACCTATTTCTTAGTAATTCAAAGAAATCAGCGGAAATTTGAAGTAATTCTAGGACCACACACAAAAAAAAGCCACAAATCACTTCACGGCATTCTAGTCTAATAACTATAGCGAGACAGTGAATTGTACATCAGGGAAGTATTAAAAATATAATAAGAGCATGAACAAAAAATAAGGAATACAACGGTGTAAACAAGTTCATATACGATAATCAATTAATAATAACTTGATAAATAGTGATTAATTTGTCCCAAATTAATCATACAGAAATAAAAGGAGTACAAACATGAAACAGCCTATGAAAGCTACCATTAGCAATAAATACATTGAAGTCACTCAACAATCCTACTCACCGTGTGTAAGTAGGACTTCATTAGGTGGACGTAAATCCTTATCGCATCAAAGCAGTAAGAATTATGAAACTAACTTAAAAATCAGCACTAATCGTGCACGTAAAAAAATTCGTAGATTACTAGAATGCAATTTTCCTAACCAATATGCATTCCTTACACTTACCTTTGCCTCATCTAAAGAAATGGATATTACAGACATTGATGGGTGCTACGAGAAGTTTATTTACTTCAAAAAGCGTCTTTCTCGTTATTTAAATAAAAAGAACCTGCCTAAATTTAAATACTTAGGAGTAACAGAGTTCCAAGATAAGAATCGTCAAGGAGCAATTCATTATCATATTATTTGTAACCTAACAGAGATTCCTTTAAAAGAATTAAAAGAGCTTTGGCAATATGGCTGGGTGTCAAGAAGAACTACTACATCTGATGCTACCGAAAATGAAACGATTTCTAACTATCTCAAAAAAGGAATTACTGACGAGAGACTCAACGGCAGGAAAAAATACTTTCATTCGCACGGTCTAAAGAAGCCCATTATCGTAGAGATTGAAAGTTCCGAAGAGTTTTATAGCAAACTAGACAAATGCCAGTCAACTTTAATAATCGGTGGCACTTATCAGTCTCCTTTTTCCGGAGAAACCAAATATGAAAATTACTATGTAAAAAATGCAGAGGAGCTAATCAAATATGTACAAGAACTTTAAAGATTATCCAGACGTGCTAAATGTGTCAGATATCCAAGGATTACTTGGCATTGGCAGAAAACAAGCTTATGAATTGGTACATTCAGGCGAATTTCATGTAATAAACATCGGAAAACGCATTAAAATATCAAAAAATGTTCTAATTAGTTGGATGGAAGGAGACAATCAAAAATGAAAAAACAAACAAAATTAGTTAATTGCGGTTCCAAAGTGTTCGTTTATGATTTCAAAAGAAAAGAGAAAATCGAGAATTTAAACTTTGAGCAGGATGGTATCAACGGTAATATTACCCATCTCGAGAGACTACTCTTAACCAACTTCATAGATGACAGTCTACTCACAAACTTCTGTCTAAGCATTCCATTAAATGAATACGAATACGTACAGAATAGATTGAATTCCTTTATAAAAAGCCTTAAAAAAGCAACTGGGCATAAACAGATTAAGTATTTAGCTATAGCAGAGCCGTCACCCCATCATAATGAAGACACTGTAGATATTCACCTTATTACAAGTATTGAGATTGATGATTTGATGATACATTCAAACGAAGACATGACTGAAGAGGAGCAAGAAGAATATTTCGCAAACATCTGGGGAGACGAGTTATATATCGATGTATGTTTCCCAAATGAACTAATTAAAACCTTTACTGTTGCTTATAAAAAATCATTAATGAGTAATGCCCTTAGAGCATATCCTAAAAGTTTTCATAGCAACCTCCAGCAACCTTCTGTGCTTTGGAATGAAGATGCTAAAGCTTTTATTAAACATCATAAACTGCTTGAAAGGGCTTTACACCACTCTACTGAGATTTATGATGATATCGGTGGATTCGTAACTATAAATGAATACTCCATGTCTAACTATGTTTCTCTCTCAGAAGAAATGGATATGGCATTCTTCTAAAAATCAAGCAAGATTACCCAAAGTTTAAAACAAGGAACTCATTATTAGAGCTCCTTGTTTTAATTATTTTATAAAGAATTTTATTAGTAAGTAGAACACTTCTTAACATTGTTCTTCTTGTATTATGCATGCACATTTAAGATATCCAATATGCTAGTTCAAAAAAACTTGATCTTAGTCACCAAGTTTAGAAAAAGAGAACTTCCTACACCCACTCACCCAAATTACTTCTACACCTTTGTCCACTCTCTAGCCAGCTTATAAATGCTAATTTACAGATTTGTTGTACATTATTTTTTACTTTTCATACATATAGTTGAATGGGATTTGTGTAACAAAACCGTTTCAACTACATGTGTGCCAACAACTGCAGCGTTAGCGAAAGGCGTTAGTCCGGTTCTAACAACACACAATTTCTGTTGATATTAAAAGCATTTCTGTACAACTTTATGCAAGTAACACTGTACATTTAGGAATAATCATTTACACCAGCTCCATCCATTTCCAAAGACTTATTAGTAAACATAATCAAAGGGGTGGGGCACCGAACTCCACTAGCCGAAGGTCCTCTAAAACCTACTCCCCCTCCAAAAATTTTTTCATATTTTTTCTATATAAGCAAAATTCCAATCTATTGAACATAAAATCAAGCATTTGGCAGAATTACGCTGATTCCTTCTAAATTTTCCGCCTTTCTCAATGCCCACCATTTCAGAGCATGCCTCCTGTCATACTGCCGACTTAGACGAAAGCTCTTTATAAAAGATATACTTATTACTAGAAATCAGCTGAAATCACTGTGAATCATCATAGAATACAATTCTTATTGATTTATAGAACTTATTGCGGGTCTATAGACCTCATTTATATGGATGAGGAGAGTATACAGATGGATATCAAAAGAGTTTTTAATGAAAGTACAAATACTACAATTCAAGATATTATACATTCTCTAATTGACGCCAAAATTGACACTTTAATTGATGAATATTACCATCAAGATAAGGTGAACACTGCTACATCTCATGCAGAAGGGAAGAACATATCATGAGATGTGCTATTTATATAAGAGTTTCTACTAACAAAGAAGAACAAAAGGCATCCCTAAATAACCAAAAAGACCTCTTTCTAAGATATATCTCTGATCGAGGATGGGATATTCATGATTTTTATATTGATGTAGAAAGCGGCACTACAGATAAACGTGAAAAATTGCAACAACTTATCAATGATGCTGAAACTAAGAAATTTGATGTTATTCTAGCAAAGGAACTATCACGCTTAGCTCGGAATGGTGGCTTATCTTATAAAATTCGTGATATCGCTGAAAGACATAAGATTCATATTATAACTTTGGATAATGCAATTAACACTGTAACTGGTCAAAATAATATGTTTGGCATTTATGCCTGGATGTACGAGGAGGAAGCTAAAAGAACCAGTGAGCGTGTCAAAGCTGCTTTGAGAAGTCGAGCCTACAAAGGATTATTTAAGGGATCAAATGCTCCGTATGGATATCATGTAAAAGATGGAAGGCTCTCCATACGCTCTGATGAGACTTCAGACATAGTAAGACGTATCTTTAGAGAATATCTTTCTGGTAAAGGCTTTGATTGTATTGCGAGGCTATTATATAACGAGGGTTTAGCAACACCTGCTCAAATTGCTGGGAAGAAAAACGCCAATGACAAATGGCAAGGTTCAACAATAAGACGTATCCTAACAAATCCTCATTATACAGGTGACTTAGTTCAGGGACGTTCTACAACTAGGAGTGTTACAAACAAAAGTAGGGATCAAAATCATTCAGATAATTATATTATTGTATCAAACACTCACAAGGCTATTATTACAAAGACAGACTTTGAAGCTGTTCAGCAATTAATACAGAGTAGAAAACGTAATCGCCCTCAAGCAGAAAAACACTTATTCACTAATACCTTATACTGTGCCGACTGTGGAAGTGGCATGCACTATAAGAAGAACAGTCGAGGTTATATTTGCGGGAATTATAATAAGCATGGTTCAAAAGCCTGTAGCAATCATTTAGTTCGAGAAGCTGACTTACAACTAACAATCTCAAATGAGCTCAAAATGTTTTCATCTACTTTAAATGAACAGGACATTTTGCTTAAAATAGAAACTAAAATGCAGCAGCAAATGCAAATTTCAAAAAAACAAATAAAAACCTTTTCTGACGAATTAGAAAGACTAAAACGAAAGAAAAAGAAAAGTCTTAATTTATTGGTTGAAGACAAAATTTCGAAAGAGGATTATGATGATTTCACAATTGACATTAACAAAGAAATCAATGATGTATCTTCTACGATTAAACATTTAGAGTCTTCTCTTCAAATCCAAGAAAGTGAGTCCATGCTTAAAGAGTTAAAAAAACAACTCGATGCTTTTATAAGCTTTCAAGAGCTCACACCTGAAATTTTACACCGGTTAATTGACCGAATTGAAATAAAAGCAGACGGTACAGCGAGAATCTTTTATAGATTCTCGCTGTAACCTACTTTTATTTAACGTAACTTTAACCACGCACAGCACTCCACGTGAGTCGTATGTGGGAACATATCAACAGGTTGTACTTCCTGTGTTTTATATCCGCCTTCTTCTAGTACTTTTAAATCACGTGCTAATGTTGCTGGGTTACATGATACGTATACGACGCGTTTTGGTTTCATGTCGATGATTGTGTTTAATAGTGCCTCATCGCAACCTTTACGCGGTGGATCTACGACCATTGTGTCAGCGATTACGCCTTCTTTATACCATTTTGGAATAACTACTTCTGCTTCTCCTACACCAAATTCAGCGTTTGTCATGTTGTTTAGTGCTGCGTTACGCTTTGCGTCTTCGATCGCTTCCGGGACGATTTCAACGCCGTACACTTTTTTCGCTTTTTGTGCTAGGAATAAGGAGATTGATCCAATTCCACAATAGGCATCAATTACTGTTTCGTTACCATCTAATTTTGCGTATTCTAACGTTTTATCGTACAGCACTTTCGTTTGTTCTGGGTTTACTTGATAGAATGAACGTGCTGAAATCGCAAATTTAATGTCACCGATAAAGTCATAAATATATTCTGATCCGTACAGTACTGTCGTTTTGTCTCCGAAGATTACGTTTGTACGTTTCGTGTTTACGTTTTGAACAATCGATTTTACTTCAGGGAATTTCGCTGCAATTTCTTCAATGATTGCTTTCTTGTTTGGCAATTCTGCTGTACGAGTAATGAAGACAAGCATAATTTCCCCTGTTACTTGTCCGTAACGAGCCATTACGTGGCGAAGTGTTCCTTTGTTACGCTCTTCATTGTACGCTGAAATCCCGTGTTTTTCACAAATACGTTTTACTTCTTGAATTAATGTATCGTTTTCTTCTGCTTGAATTAAACACGATTCCATATTAATGATGTCATGCGTTCCTTGACGATAGAATCCAGCTACAAGTCCACCTTCACGTTCTCCAATTGGTACTTGTGCTTTGTTACGGTATACCCACGGATTCTTCATGCCAAGTACAGGATGAACAGGAACATCACTTAATCCGCCGATGCGCTGCATAACGTCGCGTACTTGTTTTTCTTTCGCTTGTAATTGTCCTTCATATGTTAAATGCTGAAGCTGACAACCGCCGCACTGATTGTACACTGGGCATTCTGCATCTTTACGATATGGGCTCTTTGTATGAAGCTTCATTAAACGACCGAATGCGAAGTTTTTCTTTACTTTAATAATTTTAATTTGTGCTTCTTCACCTGGTAATCCGTTTTTAACGAAAATAGGATAGCCTTTTACTTTCGCAACACCGGCACCATCATGTGTTAAATCTTCAAATACTACATCTATAAACTCGTTTTTTTCAACTGGTGGCGTCATTTTTGTACTCATTTTCCGACCTCTCTTTTTCATAACACTGCGTTACATTTTATCATACTTATATGGTCTATTTCTATTGGAAGAAAAAAAGCTATTGACGATAGTTCTCCGTTAATGTTACGCTACTACTAATTTAATACGGACGATGTTACCTCATATATACTCGATAATATGGATCGAGAGTTTCTACCCGGCAACCTTAAATTGCTGGACTATGGGGAAAACTAATGAATATTAGCCCATGTGCAAAAAGGACTCATATTGATTAGCTTTCTCTCATAGATGAAAGTGAATCCATATGGGTCTTTTTTTATTTTTATTTTTCTAAAAGGTCAGACATCTTACGTATGACATAAAACCTCCTTGTTTTATTTTTAGTAATATAACGAGCGTTTTATGTACAAACTTTATACGAACTTCTGAAAGGGGCAACTACATGCAATATGTAATGAGCATTATCGGTATTCTTGTCGTTTTAGGTTTATGTTTTGCTTTGTCAAACAACAAAAGTAAAATCAACTTCCGTGCAATTGCTATTATGATTGGTTTTCAAATTTTAATCGGTTGGTTTATGTTTGGCACAAAGATTGGTCAACAAATCATTATTTTCATTGGTAAAGTTTTCAACAAACTAATTAAACTTGGTACGACAGGTGTCGATTTTCTCTTTAATGGGATTCAAAGAGATTTTGTCTTTTTCTTAAACGTACTATTAATTATCGTATTTTTCTCAGCACTACTTTCTATCTTTAGTTACTTAGGGGTTTTACCATTCATCGTTCGCGTTGTCGGCGGTGCCATTTCAAAAATCACTGGTTTACCACGCGTTGAATCATTCCACGCAGTAAACTCTGTATTCTTTGGTTCAAGTGAAGCGTTAATCGTTATTAAAAATGATTTACAACATTTCAATAAAAACCGTATGTTTATCATTTGTTGTTCTGCAATGAGTTCAGTTTCTGCCTCTGTTACAGCATCATACGTAATGATGTTAGATGCGAAATATGTACTAGCAGCTCTTCCGTTAAACTTATTCTCAAGCTTAATCGTTTGTTCGTTATTAACACCTGTTGATACGAAAAAAGAAGACGAAGTAGTTCAGAAATTTGATCGTACTTTATTCGGAGACAGCTTTATCGGTGCAATGATTAACGGTGCACTTGACGGTTTAAAAGTAGCTGGTATCGTTGCCGCATTAATGATCGCCTTCATCGGTGTGATGGAAGTTGTAAACTACGTAATTAGTGCCGCTTCAGGTGCAATGGGATATGCTGTTACGTTACAACAAATCTTCGGTTATATACTTGCTCCATTCGCGTTCTTAATGGGTATTCCAACTCAAGATATTATCCCAGCTGGTGGTATTATGGGTACGAAGATTGTATTAAACGAGTTTGTAGCAATACTTGATTTAAAAGGTGTTGCAGCAACATTATCTCCACGTACAGTTGGAATCGTTACAGTATTCTTAATTAGCTTCGCAAGTATTAGCCAAATTGGTGCAATCGTTGGTACAATCCGTGCCCTTTCTGAAAAACAAGGAAGCGTTGTTTCTAAATTTGGTTGGAAAATGCTATTTGCATCAACACTTGCTTCTATTTTATCTGCGACAATCGCTGGATTGTTTATTTAATAAAAAAAATCACCTTCGCTTAGACAGCAAGGTGATTTTTTATTATCATCATTTAAGAAACTGAAGAAAACTCTAATGCCTCTTCCTTATTAATAATTTCTCCCTTATATTTACCTTTCACCGAAATATCAATAATGGATTTATTTCTTGTCTCCATTTTCCCTAAAGAAAAAATATATATTAAGTCATCTTTTTTTAACATCCATTGTTTTCCGTGCCAAGGACCAGTTAACTTCTGTTCTGGCGATGCCAATATTTCTCCAAAATATTCACATTCGCCTAGAGATGTTTTTACTGTATTCTTCTCCATATCAATAACTATATATTTAAGAAGCTTTATACTTTCATTTGAGAAAATCTCTACTTCATGATCACTTTTTTTCTTGAATTTCAGCTTTCCATCCTTTGTATTAACCAATTTACTTTGATCAATTGCATTCAGTACAAACTCATACTCTTCTTTTGTAACACCGAAATTAGGATGATATGGAAAACTTTTTTTCTCTGCATGCTCTTCTACGTATTTTAAATACCATTCCATATTATTCACTAGATGCTCTCTCATTCTTTGACCAATATTCCCTACCTTTTTAAAAGTATCTGGATCCATCTCTAGCGTCATAATATCCGCCGTAACTTCCGCGTTCATAAGATGCGCTGGAATATACTCTTCCACACTGTTTGCTTTACTTACTTCACTTTGACAACCGACTATAAATAGCGATATGAAAAGGATATATACTATTTTTTTATATTTCATTTCTGTTCTCCACTCCGTACATCATTCTTACTTAATTTTATAGCGTTCTTATTATAGTCTAAAATTCTTATATTTCAATAAAATTCATTAACAATATACAAAATTGCATATTCATAAGTCTTATTACTTTAAAATTAGCTTAAATTACTTTCCAAATTATACAAATAATAAACTTCGAATGTTATAATTTGTAAAAAAACTAATTGGAGGACCTTATGAAAATTCACGCACTTGCCGATTTATTACATTTACTAGTCTTAACCCTAAAAAGCTATTATGTATGGGGAATGCCTATCTATGTCTTCATTATTCCTCTTATCTTTGTAGTAGGTTATATTATTATTAATTCTAATAAGAAACAAAAAAATACCTCTATTCAAAGTCACTAATCTATTACCTTAATAGCCTCCTAAAATTCATATTCCCCTCATTTTCTCCAAATGCTATGATGAACAAGGGTATGTCCCCACCTCTCTTACAGCGGTGGGGATTTTAAATATAAATATGTAACATAATACACAATAGAAGGTGATTTTATGAGAAAATATGCAGCAATCGCTTTATGCACATCTGCCATTCTAGCAGGTTGTAATACTAGCAATGTAAACCAGGAACCTAAAAAAGAGAAAAGGGTTCAAGAAGTTAAGAAACAAACAGAAACTGTGCAAGAACAAGGTAAAATTTCTTATCAGCCCATTACACACGAATCTACAAATACTACTATTCATATAACAGATATAAAAGATACTTTAACTGAAGTACAATATAAAATTTGGCGTACTGCTGATGGAAAGGAACACACTAAATCTTTTTCTTCTAAAGAAAAAGAGAAACAGTTTACACTTCCTTTTGATATAAAAGAATTTGAAGGAAAACGTGGTGAGTTCCAAATTGAAGCAATAGGCATAAAAGAAGATGGGAAAAGCATCCCACTCACAAAAGCTGCTATTACTTTCGAACAAAAGGTTCCCGTTCTTATGTATCATGCAATCGATGATTATCACGGACAAGGCATTAAAGATTTATTCGTCTCACCTGCTAACTTTGAAGCCCAAATGAAATATTTAAAAGACAACGGCTATACATTACTAACTTTTGAACGTTGGGGTGATATTAATAAAGTAAATAAACCTATCTTTGTTACATTTGATGACGGTATGAAAAATAATATGAATGCATTCCATGTTTTACAAAAGCTAAAAGACGATACATTTAAACCGGCGGCAACAGAATATATGATTGTTGATAACGTTGATGTAGAAGGATCACTGTCTACTTCTGAAATAAAAGAAATGGTCAATTCCGGCATTTTCTCAGTGCAATCTCATACAGCGACGCATGCAGACTTACCGAAAATTACAAACTATGAAGAGGAATTAAAAGGATCAAAAGAAAAGTTAGAAAAAATAACAGGTAAGCCCGTTATCGCAGTTGCTTATCCATTCGGTCATGTAGATGATAAAGTCGTTGCAGAAACGAAGAAATATTATCAATTTGCGACGACAACAAAACCCGGAAAATTCATTACAAAAGGTGAACCCGATGAATTGTTAAAAATGAAGCGTGTTCGCATACACCATACGACGACCGTAGAACAGTTTGCTTCTTCGATTAAATAACGATGAGGGCTCAATATATTTTGAGCTCTCTTTTTACGCTATATTTATATATATTTTTTGAATTTTCTTGTATTATATATAGTAAGAAATCTTTCAAATTAAAGGAGATTATACATATGTCATTTGAACAAACGTTAGAGAAATATGCTGCCCTTGCAGTCAATGTTGGTGTTAATATTCAACCAGGACAAACATTATCAATTAGCGCACCTCTTGAAGCTGTACAATTTGTACGCCTCGTTACAGAAAAAGCATATAAATCTGGTGCAAAACACGTATATGTGGATTGGAATGATGAGACGTTAACACGCTTAAAGTTCGATCTAGCTCCTGAAGAAGCATTCGCTGAGTTCCCATCTTGGAAAGCACACGCTCGTGAAGAATTAGCAAAAGAAGGCGCTGCATTTATGTCTATTTATGCAGAAAACCCTGATTTATTAAAAGGTGTAGAACCAACGCGTATCTCAACAGCTCATAAAGTAGCTGGTGAAGCAATGAAAGTATACCGTGATTACGTACAAGCTGATAAAGTAAGCTGGTGTGTCATTTCTGTTCCTACGAAAGAATGGGCTGCGAAAGTATTCCCTGACGTTGCACCAGAAGAACAAGAAGCAAAACTATGGGATGCTATTTTCAAAGCTACTCGTGCTGATTTAGAAAATCCTGTGGAAGCATGGAAAGAACACGATAAAACATTACATACAAAAGTTGATTACTTAAACGAAAAGCATTATAAAGCTCTTCACTATACAGGTCCTGGAACAGATTTAACGATCGAACTTCCAGAAAAACATGTATGGGCTGGTGCTGGTAGCTTAAATGAAAAGAACGTACCATTTATGGCGAACATTCCAACTGAAGAAGTGTTTACAATGCCACTTAAAACAGGTGTAAATGGCCAAGTATCTAGTACAAAACCGTTAGCATTTGCAGGTAACATTATCGATAACTTCACGTTAACATTTGAAAACGGACGTATCGTAGATTATAAAGCTGAAGTTGGAGAAGAAGCTTTAAAACATTTAGTAGAAACAGATGAAGGTTCTCACTTCTTAGGAGAAGTAGCTTTAGTACCTCATGATTCACCAATTTCAAACACAAATATTTTATTCTACAACACGCTATTTGATGAAAACGCATCTTGCCACCTTGCAATCGGAAATGCTTATGCATTTAACTTAGTTGGCGGAAAAACGATGTCTAAAGAAGAACTTGCTGAAAATGGCGCAAACGCTAGTATTACACACGAAGATTTCATGATTGGATCAGCTGAGCTTGATATCGACGGCATTACAGCTGATGGCAGACATGAACCAATCTTCCGTAAAGGTAATTGGGCGTTTTAATAAAAGCAAAAGGCTATCTTCCACACTGGAAGATAGCCTTTTATGATGCAGATGAAACCTTAAGCCCAATTACTCCTAACACGATGAAAAGAATACAAAATGCTTGGAATAGGCTAATGTGCTCTTTAAAAAAGTACACACTAATAATCGTAATAAGTAACGTCCCAACACCAGACCAAATTGCATAAGCAATACTTAAATGAATCTTTTTTACAACGATGGCGAACACGCTGAAACAAATTCCGTAAAATACAAAAATAAGTACACTTGGAATGAGCTTTGTTAAACCGTTTGATAACTTCATCGCAATTGTTCCAGCTACTTCAAAAATAATTGTTACAAGTAATAATAACCAATATACCATACTAGAATCTCCTTCTCTGTTACCTTATAGAGATTCTAGTATACTACTTATAGTCCTAATGAAATATATTTAATTTCTAAATATTCCTCGATACCGAAATGACCTCCTTCACGACCAATGCCACTCTCTTTAAAGCCACCGAACGGCGCTTGTGCAACTGATGGGAGGCCATCATTTAAACCGATAATACCATACTCTAGTGCTTCACTAATTTGGAATGCTTGGCTAATGTCTTTCGTGAAAATGTACGCTGCTAAACCGTATGGCGTATTGTTTGCACGTTCAATTACTTCTTCAACCGTTTTAAATTTCGCAACAGGTGCAACTGGTCCAAATGTTTCTTCATTCATACAAAGCATCGTATCATTCGCTAATCCAATTACAGTTGGTTGAATAAAGTGTCCATCTAGCTCTGTAACCTTTTGGCCACCATATAAAACTGTTCCACCTTTTTGAATAGCATCTTCAATATGTTCTTGTACTTTTGAAACTGCATTCTCGTCAATAAGTGGTCCTACAGTCGTTCCGTCACTGAAACCGTCCCCTACTTTTAACTGCCCTACTGCCTTTTGAAACTTCTCTACAAACGCTTCATACACTTCTTCCTGAACAAATACTCGGTTTGTACATATACACGTTTGTCCTGCGTTACGGAATTTCGAACCGATTACTGCCTCTACTGCTTTATCTAAGTCTGCATCATTCATAACAATAAACGGTGCGTGACCACCTAACTCAAGTGAAACCTTTTTCATCGTTTGTGCCGCACTAGCCATTAACTCTTTCCCAATTTCCGTTGATCCTGTAAAGGACACTTTTCGAACACGCCCATCTTCCATCCACGTATCAGCAATTGCTTTCGCACTACCTGTTACAATATTTATTACGCCTTTTGGAATGTCTGCTTCATGAGCTAATTCAGCTAATTTTAACGCAGTTAACGGCGTTTGACTTGCAGGTTTTACAACCGCTGTACATCCTGCTGCAAGCGCCGGAGCTACCTTTCTCGTAATCATAGCAGCCGGGAAGTTCCAAGGCGTAATAGCTGCCATAACACCAACTGGTTGCTTCATGACTAAAATACGTTTATTCGGATGAGAAGCAGGAATCATTTCACCATATACGCGTTTTCCTTCTTCTGCATACCATTCAACAAAACTATTTGCATAATTCACTTCACCAAGCGCTTCTGCAAAGGGCTTTCCTTGTTCTTTCGTCATGATCGCTGCAATCTCTTCTTTATTTTCCTCAATAAGTGTGAACCATTTTTTTAATTTCGCTGCACGATCTGCTGCTGTTAACTTAGACCATAATTTAAAAGCTTCATGCGCAGCATCAACAGCTTGCTTTGCCTCTGTTACCCCGCCCTTTGGTACAGTCGCAAATATTTCCTTCGTTGCTGGATTATTTACTTCGATTTGCTCTTGCAATGTAATCCACTCACCATTTATATACATCGCCTTTTTCTCTACATTTACAAACGTCGCTTTTTTATCCAATATTCTCTTCCTCCTCTATAAGTTTCTTTATTTTCCTAGTGGCAGCAGATTGACTTATTTTTAAAAACTCCGCTACTTTATAACTCGATCCATATGTTTTATATGCTTTTAAAATAATATTCCGTTCTACTTCTTCTAACATTTTATAGAGACTTTGACCGGACTGTTCAACCGTTGATTCTTGCATCGCTATTGGTAAATCTTCTATCGTAACGATATCATCGGCAGTAATAACAATTCGCTCAATCACATTTTCAATCTCTCTATTATTTCCCTCCCACGGGTAACCAACAAACATTTGTAATGTGCTAGGCGCTAATTTTACATTTCTACCATATTTCTCATTAAAGTGTTGTAAATAATGATAAATAAGTGGCAAAATGTCTTCTGTTCTTTCCCGTAGTGGTGGGATTACAATGGGAATGACATTCAGACGATAATATAAATCTTTCCGAAATGTTCCTTGTTTCACCATCATACTTAAATCTCTATTTGTTGCCGCTACAATTCTAACGTCCACCTTTTTTAATTCTCTTCCGCCTATAGGGCGAAACGTTTTTTCTTGCAACACTTGCAAAAGCTTTGCTTGAGTTTCAAGCGGCATTTCGCCAATTTCATCTAAGAATAGCGTTCCTTTATGCGCTGATTCTAATAGTCCCTTTTTTCCTTCACGATTCGCACCTGTAAAGGATCCGCCTGAGTATCCAAAAAGCTCTGATTCAATTAAATTTGTCGGCAATGCCGCACAGTTAATTTCATAGAAACTTTCATTCTTCCGGTTACTCACTTCATGTAAATGACGCACCAATCGACTCTTTCCTACTCCTGTCTCACCTAAAACGAGAACCGTACTATCTACCACGGATACTTTCTTGATTGTCTCGACTATTTTTTGCATAGCGATACTTTTAAAAATAAGTCCTTCATGTTCATATGTTTCTCTTAATTCTTTTTTATATGTTTTTAACTGATTATCCATTTCTTCTACCTTTTGACGTAATTGATAGAGTTCTGTAAGATCACGAGAGTAACTAATTACTCTTCTTAAATTGCCCTCTTCATCAAAAACAGGCCTTGTACGAACGTGTAAATACTCTCCTGATTTTGTCGTCTGAACGAGTTCGATTGGCCTCTTTTTTTCAATTACTTCTAACGTTGCTGATGGATAAAAGATACCATCTTTCTGCAATTCTTTTACATGTTTACCTACTAACTCTTTTGCAGCCAATTGATAGTGCCTTTCACATGTACTATTTACACGTACAACGATTCCCTTTTCGTCAGTCACAAAAATTTCGTCAAACGCATATTCAAATACATCTTGTAAATCCATTAACACTCGTTCCTTTTCTGCAACCATCCTAGCCACCCCTAACTTCCAATCCGTCGATTCACTTCACTACCTTTATTATAAAGTGAATTTTCTGCATTTTATATAGAGTCAGCTAGAATGTTTGCTGTTTTATTATTTAACTTTTAAACACGAGCAATATTTGCTTTCTCATAACAGACTTGCAACGATTCTTCAATGATTGTTAATCCTTCTTCCAGTTGCTCATCTGTAATCACTAATGGCATTAGCACACGAATAACATTACCGTATGTTCCTGCTGATAGTAGAAGTAAGCCGCGTTTATTTGCTTCTGCGCATAAATTAGCTGTTAACGTTTTATCAGGTGCTTTCGTCTTACGATCTTGAACGAGCTCAAATGCACACATTGCTCCTAAACCGCGCACATCACCGATGCAATTATATTTATTTTTCATCTCTTCGAATCGGTTCATTACGACTTTTCCTAATTCTATCGCTCTATCATTTAAATTCTCTTTTTCTATTACATCAAGTACTGCTAATGCTGCCGCACATCCTAACGGGCTTCCTGCATACGTTCCACCAAGTTCTCCTGGTGCAGACTCATTCATAATTTCTTTGCGCCCAATAACACCACTAATCGGTACACCAGCACCTAATGATTTAGATACCGTAATTAAATCCGGAACGACATCATAATGATCAATAGCGAAATATTTTCCTGTACGGCTAAATCCAGTTTGAATTTCATCCGCTACAAATAAGATGCCGTGTTCTGAACAAATATTGCGTACTTCTTGCACAAACTTCTTACTTGGGACGATAAATCCACCTTCCCCTTGAACAGGTTCCATTACAACGGCTGCAATCGTTTCTGGTGCTACTTCTGATACGAAGAAATTCTTAAACTCTTCAATCATAAAGTTATCGTACTGCTCTTCCGTTAATCCTTCTGGGCGGCGATATTCGTACGGGAATGGTGCTTTATAGACTTCAGGTGCAAATGGGCCAAATCCAAACTTATATGGTTTTACTTTACTTGTCATCGTCATTGTCATTAATGTGCGTCCATGGAAACCTTTAGAAAATGCAATAATACCAGGTCTTTTTGTATATTTACGAGCGATTTTCACCGCATTCTCAACTGCTTCTGCACCACTATTTAAAAATAGTACTTGCTTATCAAAACTTCCCGGCGCTAATGCCGCAAGTTTTTCTGCTAATTCAATATATGGCTCATACATCATGACATTAAAGCCAGTATGAATGTATTGATCTACTTGTTTATGGAGCGCTTCTTTAACAGCTGGGTGACAATGTCCTACGTTAATTGTTCCTATCGCTCCAGCGAAATCAATGTACTGATTACCATCAACATCAGTAACAAGAGCACCATTTGCAGATTGTACAAACGTTGGGATGCCGTTACTTACTCCTTTTGGTACTATATTTTGGCGGCGTTCTAGTAAAGACGCTGCTTTCGGTCCAGGAATTTGTTCATTTACTTTAGCAAATTTTTTTATATTCATTACGTACCCCATCCTTTTCTTTACATTGTTTTCTCTTTTCATTGCAAAATGTATGCCAATATTCTTTTCTAGTATTCATCTATTTCGCCATAAAAAATAAGTCTATAAAGACTCATTAAGAGTCTTTATAGACTTATTTTTCTTACACATTAGACTTTCCTTTTTCCCAAACAAACTCACCTGAATGAGAAATAAGGTCCCCAACAGACTGTACTACTAAATCAGCAAGTGGTTCTAATGTTTGACGATCTCCTGTACCAGATAGTACTCCAATTGCATAGCAATCACCATTTTTCGCTAAATATAAATCAGTCGGTGTATCCCCAACGACCGCTACTTCACATGCCTTTAAATGAAATTTCTCACAGAAGGATTCTATAATTCTTTTATCGGGTTTTTGTACCGCAAATGTATCTGAAGCTACAACATAATCAAAAAAGGTCTCTAATTGATACTGTTTTAAAAATAATTCTGTCGGTGCAAAATCATCCGCCGTGACAACACCTAAAATAAATCCTCTATCCTTTAAGCTTTGTAAAATTCTCGGTAAATCTGCCGTCATTTTCATGTAAGAACGATGCTCGTACATAAGGGCAAACAGTTTTTCACTTACCCATTCATGCATTTCCTCTTCTTTAGATGACGTAATATACTTACAAAGCCCCTTTGCCACATCAAGGCTTGTTCCTGCCGCTATTGCGCTACGTGGGTGAACAAATACCCCATCCACACCGATTTCTTTTAATAAAGTCGGCTGCATTGATTGTGGCAGTTGGTATAATTTTATACATTCAGCCACAAGTTCTTCAGCCACTTTTATCCAAATTGAATGAAAATCCATTAATGTCCCATCTTTATCAAATAGTATTGCTTTTACTTTCTCCATAACACCCCACCTCTCGTCTCTTATCTCCTCCAGTGTATCAATAAAGTATGGATATAAAATAAACGAATTGTAAAAATACCATGAAAATCAAACTAACTTCCAATTTACAATACAAATCGGATTGTTTGACTATTACGTAACAGAAGCGTAAAATTACTCTCATCTTATTGAAAATTAGCTAATTACTTAACCTCATTAACTATCATGATAGTTTCCTAATTCTTTTTTTAAGTAGGAGATGTTTATATATGGTTGAAGAAATATTTTATAAGAAAACATTAGAAAATCTGTTTTTAGATCCTGTTCAAATTACACTTTGGGATGGAAACACTGTACAGTACGGTGAAGGGAATCCTCAATTTCATATTACATTCCACAAACCTCTTGCCAAAAAAGAGATAATAAAAGATCCCTCCATCGCATTTGGTGAAGCTTATATGAATGGAGATATTGAAATAGAGGGTAACCTTGAAAAAGCGATTGAGTCTATTTATAAAAACAAAGACAGTTTTTTAGGTAATAACAAATTACAATACTTTACAAGCAGATGGAATTTTTCAAAACGAAAAAATAAAGAAGATATCGCCCATCATTATGATATTGGGAACGATTTTTATAAATTATGGCTAGATGAAACAATGACATACTCTTGTGCATATTTCCAAAATGAAACCGATTCTTTAACAGCTGCTCAACATAATAAAGTAAATCATATTTTAAAAAAGTTAAACCTTCAAAAAGGAGATACTTTGCTAGACATTGGTTGCGGATGGGGTGAACTCATTACAGCTGCCGCAAAACAATATGGTGTGAAAGCAACGGGAGTCACATTAAGTGAAGAACAATATGCAAAAACTCTAGAAAGAATCGAAAAAGAAAATCTCACAGATTTAGTTGAAGTAAATTTACTCGATTATCGTGATATTCACGAGCGAAAGTTTGATAAAATTGTTAGTGTAGGTATGATTGAACATGTCGGGAAAGATCACATTACAGAGTACTTTGAAACGGTCAATGCATTACTCAATGATGGTGGTATTTCCGTTCTTCACTGCATTACTTCTCCTACAGATGGCGCTACTAATAGTTGGATTGAGAAATATATATTTCCTGGTGGATACGTCCCCGCCGTTAATGAATTAATTACTAACATAACTAATCAGCATTTCTTTATAGTTGATGTTGAAAGCTTGCGCAGACATTACGGTAAAACACTTCAACACTGGGCAGAAAACTTTGAAAATACACTAGATGAAATACGTAAAACAAAAGATGAGCGATTTATTCGTATGTGGCGCTTGTATTTAAATGCTTGTGCAGCTTCGTTTTATACTGGTAACATTGATTTACATCAATTTGTATTTACAAAAGGGATTAGTGATTCCATTCCTTGGACACGTTCATATATGTATAAATAAAAAAGGATGCCTTTACAGGGCATCCTCTTGATGTTCAGGAACAAATAATTCCAGACAATGATACATATTTTCGAATTCCATCGGTGCATCTCCACCATATTCACCATCTAAATTAATCATTAGTTTATCTGGTGAATGCACTTTAATTCGGTTCGCTTGTGTGTATAGTACTTTTGGATTGTTAATATGTTCACCACGCTGCGCTTGTGTTGCAGCTTTAATTAAGTCGGCAATCGAACCTTTTTTCAGCACTAATAAATCAAATAAGCCATCGTTAATCGATGCATATGGTGCTACCTTTTCAAAGCCACCCACTGAACGAGTATTCGTAATTAAAAACATCGTAATTTCTTCTTGTAGTAATTTTCCATCATACTCAATTTCAACATATGTTGGATGTAGTGATGGTAGCATTTCGATACCTTTTAAATAATAAGCAAGTTGTCCTAATACAGTCTTTAGCTTACTTGGTACTTCATATGTTAATTCTGTAATACGACCGCCACCAGCGATGTTAATAAAATATGTATCGTTTGCTCTACCAAGGTCTAATGGCACAGTTTTTCCTTCACAAATAATATCCGCTGCTTCTTCAATAGAACGAGGTACACCGATTGCACGTGCAAAGTCATTTGTCGTTCCAACTGGAATAATTCCAAATTTCGGACGGAATTCATGACCAACTAGACCGTTTACAACTTCATTTAACGTGCCGTCACCACCAGCCGCAATAACAACATCAAATTTACGCTCTACAGCTTGCCTCGCCGCCACAGTTGCGTCTCCAGGACCCGTTGTCGCATGACAAGATGCTTCATACCCAGCTTGTTCTAATTTTTGTAATACTTCCGGTAAGCTCTTCTTAAATAGCTCACGCCCAGAAGTAGGATTATAAATAATTCTTGCTCGCTTCATCATTTATTAGCACAGGAAATTTCTTTATGTATCAAAAAAGAACATACCGAACTTCTATTCAGTATTCCCGTGCCTACCTCCTCTCATCTTCCTATCCTTCTTTTATCTCGCTCAAACAGGCAGTAAGAACCCGATTCGTGTAGCCCATCAAAAGTAAATATTCATTTCAATGGTTTTGTTTTATTTGACAAAAAATTTATGTCCATCTATTTCCTCACAACAATTTACATATAACGAATAATAATTATCTATTATTTCATGAGATGAAAAAACCTCTATTTCTAGATTTATCATTATTCCCACCTTTTTGCAACTATCATACCATAGTTGCTATACAAACATTTTTCCACTTTTGACAGTTAATCAAACGTTTGTTTAAATAATTTTCTCTCATTTAAACAAACGTTTGATTAACCTAGAAAAACACCCATGTACGGGTGTTTTTCTGCTTAATCTTTAAAAGTTACTACTATTATCGCTTATTAATCTCTTCAAGTAAGATTTTGTTAACAAGCGGTGGATTTGCTTGCCCTTTTGTAGCTTTCATAATTTGACCAACTAAGAAGCCAATTGCACGGTCTTTACCGTTTTTAAAGTCTTCGATAGATTGCTCATTATTATCAAGAATTTCTGTTACAACTTTACGAAGTGTACCCTCGTCAGAAATTTGAACAAGGCCTTTCGCTTTAACGATTTCTTCTGGGTCTCCACCTTTTTCAATTAATTCGTTAAATACTTTCTTCGCAATTTTAGAAGAAATTGTACCTTTTTCAATTAATTGAACCATTTTAGATAAACCAGCAGGCGTTAATGCAACGTCTTTTAATTCTTTTTGTTGTTTGTTTAGGTATGCAAGTACTTCACCCATTAACCAGTTTGATGTTAATTTCGCATCAGCACCGTCTGCAACAGTTGCTTCAAAGAAATCAGACATTTCTTTCGTTAATGTTAATACGTGTGCATCATAAGCTGGTAAGCCTAATTCTGCAACGTAGCGAGCTTTACGTGCATCTGGAAGTTCTGGAATAGAAGCACGAACTGCTTCTTTCCACTCATCGTCGATGTAAAGTTCAA
The DNA here is from genome assembly GCF_038005585.1 of Bacillus sp. FSL W8-0519. NCBI lineage: Bacteria > Bacillati > Bacillota > Bacilli > Caryophanales > Bacillaceae > Bacillus > Bacillus sp. FSL W8-0519. Next base: position 350,277 of record NZ_JBBOTL010000001.1, on the reverse strand, counting down.
CTAAGTCCGGCTCTGGGAAGTAACGGTAATCATCAGATCCTTCTTTCACACGCATTAAGATTGTTTTCTTCGTTGCTTCATCATAACGACGTGTTTCTTGTTGGATGATACCACCAGATAATAATTCTTTTTCTTGGCGAGCTTGCTCAAACTCAAGACCTTTTTGTACGTAAGTGAAAGAGTTTAAGTTTTTCAGTTCCGCTTTTGTACCGAACTTCTCTTGTCCAACTGGACGAAGGGAAATGTTCGCATCACAACGCAAGGAACCTTCTTCCATCTTACAATCAGATACGCCAGTGTATTGAATGATTGATTTTAACTTCTCTAAGTATGCATATGCTTCTTCTGGCGTACGCATATCTGGCTCAGATACGATCTCAATTAAAGGCATACCTTGACGGTTGTAGTCTACTAATGATCCGTCAGCTGTATGCGTTGATTTACCAGCATCTTCTTCTAAATGAAGACGTGTAATACCGATACGTTTCTTTTTACCGTCTACTTCGATTTCAATCCAGCCATTTTCACCAATTGGCTTATCAAACTGAGAGATTTGGTAAGCTTTCGGATTATCTGGATAGAAATAGTTTTTACGGTCAAACTTTGTTTCTGTTGCGATTTCACAGTTTAATGCCATTGCAGCTTTCATTGCAAAGTTAACTGCTTCTTTATTTAAAGTAGGAAGTACTCCTGGGTATCCTAAGTCAATTACACTTGTTTGTGTATTTGGTTCCGCTCCGAATTCTGTTGGACTCGCAGAGAAAATTTTCGAATTTGTTTTTAACTCAACGTGAACCTCTAAACCAATAATTGTTTCTAAATTCATCTATGCTCGCCTCCTTACAGACTTGCTTTTTTTGTATGATGGTCTGTTGCTTGCTCAAACGCATGTGCAACGCGGTAAATTGTCGCTTCATCGAAGTGTTTACCAATAATTTGTAAACCAAGTGGCATGTTGTTAGCACCGAATCCACATGGAACAGAAATCGCTGGAACGCCTGCTAAGTTTACTGGGATTGTTAAAATGTCATTTGCATACATTGTCATTGGATCATCAACTTTTTCGCCCACTTTAAATGCCGGAGTTGGCGTTGTTGGTCCAATAATAACATCGTAGTTAGCAAATACATTTTCAAAGTCGTTTTTAATTAATGTACGTACTTGTTGTGCTTTTTTGTAATATGCATCATAGTAACCAGAGCTAAGAGCAAATGTACCAAGCATAATACGACGTTTTACTTCATCACCGAAGCCTTCGCTACGTGTGTTTTTGTAAAGATCCATTAAGTTATTCACATTATCAGAACGAACACCATAACGTACGCCATCAAAGCGTGAAAGGTTAGCTGATGCTTCAGAAGAAGATAATAAGTAATACGTTGCTAGAGCGTATTTAGAGTGTGGAAGAGATACTTCCTCCCAAGTTGCACCCATACCTTCTAATACTTTTAAAGCAGCTAGTACTGACTCACGAGCTTCTTCGCCAACACCTTCTCCTAAGTATTCTTTCGGTACAGCAATGCGTAAACCTTTAACGTCGCCTGTTAAACCAGCTAAGTAGTTTCCTACTTCAACGTTAGCAGAAGTTGCATCCATACGGTCAAGACCTGAAATAGCTTGTAATAAGTATGCATTGTCTTCTACTGTACGTGTAATCGGTCCGATTTGGTCAAGTGAAGATGCAAATGCTACTAATCCGTAACGAGATACACGCCCGTAGGTTGGTTTTAAACCTACAACGCCACAATATGCAGCTGGTTGACGGATAGAACCACCCGTATCAGAACCTAGAGAGAATAATACTTCTCCTGCTGCTACAGCTGCTGCAGAACCACCACTAGATCCGCCTGGAACGTAATTTAAGTTCCATGGATTTTTCGTAGCGTAGAAACCTGAGTTTTCATTTGAAGAACCCATTGCGAACTCGTCCATATTTAATTTACCGATTGTAATTGTGTCAGCAGCTTTTAGCTTTTGCACAACTGTCGCATCATAAATTGGATCGAAGTTTGCTAACATTTTGCTCGCACAAGTTGTACGAAGACCGTTAGTTACAATGTTATCTTTTACACCGATTGGCATACCGAATAATAAACCATTATCTTCAGCACCAATCTTTGCATCTAATTCTTTCGCTTTCGCGCGTGCATTTTCTTCATCTAATGTAAGAAAAGCTTTTACGTTATCTTCAACATCCGCAATACGTTTATAAGATTCTTCTACTAAATCCGTAACGGAAATTTCTTTGTTGTTTAACTTCTTATGTAACTCTGATACTGAATGATCAAATAATGACATCGAAATTCCCCTCCTCTATTCTAATACTGCTGGAACACGGATTTGATTATCTTTGTGATCCGGTGCATTTTTTAATACTTCTTCTACTGGTAAACCTTTTTCTGGTACATCTTCACGCATAACATTTTTCATAGTTAATACATGAGTTGTTGGTTTTACGTTTGTTGTATCTAATTCATTTAACTGTTCTGCAAAAGTAACAATTGCATCTAGTTGTTTTTGAAATTTTTCTGCTTCTTGATCAGTAATTGCAAGACGTGCTAAATGTGCTACGTGCTTTACATTCTCAACGGAAATTCTTGACACGGCTAGGCCACCTCCATAATATATCGTTCAATCTACAATACTATTGATGATACCAAATTTTCAGTACTTCAAGCAAGTCAACACACGGTACTTACACCATTTTTACATAAAAAAAGAAAGGCAAACGCCTTTCTTTACGATTTACTCTTTATCTAACGGTTTATTTTTCGGAAATCTCTCGTTATCTTCTTCATTATCACGAATTGTTTTTTGTAATACAAAACAAGACATCGTTAAAAATAATGTTCCAATTAAATAATATCCTTTTACACTAAGCGTTTCATCTAGCGTATAAATACCAATTAGCATACCTGAAAGCGCACAAACAAATGAAGTCCATGCTAAAAACGTGAACGCTTGCGTATTACGTCTTCTCATCGTTCTCCCCCTCGTTAGCAGTACATCCATTATAGATAAGTATATTTACCATGATGGATTTTTATGTAAATTCTAGTTTTATATTTATAAATCTATCCTAAAAGAATACTATTTTAAAGAAAGTTTTCTGCCTAATCTGAAAAAACAATTAAAATCATTGACAATTATTTCTATTCTACATAAAATAAAAATAAATATTACGAACCTCGAAATATACGGGAGTGGAATTAATTGTTGCAATATGAACATTTTTTAGACTTACTGCTAGATAACGCCAAGAAACTTTTCTATCCTGAAGAATGGGTAAGCCTAGATTTAACACTTTCTAAAACAGAAGTATTTTGTTTACTTTGGATGGAACGAAATACAGATATTACAATGACGAAAATTGCTGATCTTCTTGATATACCAATGAGTACAACGACAGGTGTTGTAAATCGCCTTGTAAAAAAGGGATATATTGAACGCTACCGTGATGAAAATGACCGACGTATTGTATTAATTCGTTTAACAGAAAACGGCGTAATACTCGTTCAAGAAGTAAAACAAAATGCAGCCCATTACTTTAGCCTAGTAACAGAAGCATTATCGGAAGAAGAAAAAGCATTTTTACTACAGATCTTCCAAAAGATTATGAATCACATTGCTACGTCACAACAAAAAACAGAAGAAAAGGTTTCAACACCTAAAATGAAAAACATTCCGATTGAATAAAACCCTAATAGGGTTTTTATTCAAAAAAATATTTCGACACTCGTAATATTCGACATTCGAAACAAAGGGGATATGAATGATGAGAATTATTTTGTATACAGGTAAAGGCGGCGTAGGAAAAACTAGCATTTCAGCGGCAACTGCACTTCAAAGCGCAAAACAAGGATTAAAAACTTTAGTAATGAGCACAGACCCAGCTCATAGTTTAGGAGATTCATTTGGTATAAAACTATCTTCTGAACCATTAGAAATTCGTGAAAACCTATGGGCACAAGAAATTAATACGATTTATGAAATGGAAAAAGGCTGGGGAAAATTACAGAAATATATTACACTACTCTTCACTTCCAAAGCAGCTGATGATATTACAACAGAAGAGTTAACGATGTTTCCTGGTATGGAAGATTTAATTAGCTTACTTCGTGTACTCGATTATTATAAACAAAACACATATGATGTTATTATCATTGATTGTGCCCCAACAGGAGAAACATTAGCCATGCTCAGCTTTCCAGACATGCTCGGCTGGTGGATGGAAAAATTATTCCCTATTAAAAGAAAAGTTTTAAAAGTCGTTCGTCCCGTAGCCCAACCACTTCTTGGTGTCCCCCTTCCAACCGATGATATTATGGACGAATTAACAAATACACTTGAACAACTTGGAGAAATGAGAGATATTTTATCAAACCGAGACGTAACAAGTATCCGCATCGTTGTAAATCCCGAAAAAATGGTTATTAAAGAGGCTCAGCGTAGCTTTACGTATTTAAATTTATACGATTATAACGTAGATGCGATTATGATTAACCGCGTCATCCCTAACACTGTCATCGATCCTTATTTTCAAGCTTGGAAAGATACCCAAAAGAAATATAAAACATTAATTCAAGATAGTTTTGATCCACTTCCTATTTACGAAGCTCCAATGTTTGAACAAGAAGTTGTTGGCTTACCTATGTTAGAACGCGTTGGAGATGCTTTATTTAAAAAAGATTATTGTCCTACTGAAGTAAAATTTAACGGTCGCACTCAATATGTAAAAAAAGATGGCGATGAGTATATTTTCGTTCTGTCCATTCCCTTCTCTAACAAAAGTGAACTTGCATTAAATCAAAAAGGTGACGAGCTTATCATTCGTGCTGGTTCTGTTAAACGAAACATCACATTACCCAAAACGTTAACACACCTTTCTATTCAAGGAGCAAAATTTGAAGATGATGTACTAAACATTCGTTTTGGAGGTGTCGTACATGCATGAAGAACTACTAAGGAAAGTCATCCGTACAAAAATAAAAGTAGGTATGCATATATTAGAAGAGTTACCTGCCCCAATCCAGCAATCAGCTAAGCAAATACTAAATATTTTACAAGAGGAGCTAGCTGCTTATCCGAAAGAACAAGGGCATCGTGAAGATAATTTGAAAAGTATTATAATTGAATGAACATCTCTGGATAGAGGGCCTTTCTAGGCTTTCTATCTCTATATTGGAGTGATGTAAGTTGTTTAAAAAACATTCCACTATTATGCTTTGGAAGATTCCCTTGTTATTTCTCATTCATAACCTTGAAGAATCTTTCCAAATGCCACAATATCTTGCTAATCAATTTTCAATTACTTTTATAACTAGTCAACAATTTTCCATTGCGATTTCTATATTGACTCTCTTTGTTTTACTTATCGTCTTTCTATATCAAATAAACATCTTGTCTTCTATATACTGGATTATTTTTATACAAGGGGCAATTTTCTTCAACTCTGTTCAACATATTATTTTGTTTTTCATTTACCGTTCTTATAACCCTGGCGTAATATCCGCAGTTTTCATTGCCATCTTTTCTATTTTCTTTTTTTTATCCCAAAAACACTTAATTCATAAAAATAAATTCTTAATTACACTCGCTTTCAGCTTATTTTCTTATCCTATTATAATTTGGATTACCTTACTATTCGCTAGCTACTTTCATTCATAAAAAAGACCAGGAAAACTCCTGGTCCATTACTCTACTTAACAAACATTGGATTCTATGTTATACAGAATTGGAAGGTACAGAATTAGGGTTGTTTTGTTTGTTAAGTAGATTATATGTTGAACGAACTAACAGCGGAGGGGTTCCTTCTGTTAGTCCATTAAACCCAATCATTATTTTACGATTTTTTCAAGCTCATCAAGTGAAAGATCTACTGAAATTGAACCATCATTTGTTTCTTTCTTAATTGCATCTGTTACTTCTTTTGAATGATATAATTCAATTACTTTTTTCAGTGTTGGATCATCTTTATCTTTCGTACGAGCTGCGAAAATATTAATATATGGCTTCGCATTTTCATTCTTTGGATCTTCTAAGAAAATTGGATCCTTCGCTGGATCTAATCCAGCTTGACCAGCAACACCGTTATTAATAACTGAAGCTGCTACATCTTTTAATACACGAGGTGTTTGCTGTGCGATAACCGGTGTAATTTTTAACTTCTTCGGATTTTCAGCAATGCCGCTTGGATCTCCAAATAGACCAAAGTCTTTTTTAAGCTTTAATAACCCAGCTGCATCAAGAAGTTTTAATGCACGTGCTTGGTTCGTCGGATCATTTGGAATCGCAATTTCTGAACCATCTGGAATTTCATTTGCTTTCTTATGTTTTTCAGAGTATAAACCCATTGGTGCAATTTGCGTTGTACCAACAGCTGTAATATCTAGCTTATGCTCCTTTTTAAATTGCTCTAAGAATGCAATATGCTGGAATGAATTTAATTCAATATCTCCATCAGCTAACGCTTTATTTGGCGTTGTGTAATCAGAGAACTCAACCAGTTTAATTTTAATTCCTTCTTTTTCAGCTTTCCTCTTCAAAATTTCCCAAGCGTCTCCATCCGTTCCAGTTACACCGACGCGAACTACTTTTTCTTTCGCTCCTGCCCCTGTGTCTCCACTTGAGCAGCCGCTTAATGCTGAAACCCCTACAATCGCTGATAATGCAAATGCTAAAATCTTCTTCATTCTCTTTTCCCCCTCTTCCTTTTATGATCTGCGTAAAAAGACTTTCGCAAAGTAGTTTCCTAAGTTTTGAGCTAACTGTACAAGAATGATAAGTAAAACGACCGTTACGAACATAACTGATGTATCAAAACGTTGATAACCATATGTCATTGCTAAATCACCAAGGCCGCCACCACCGACAAGCCCAGCAACTGCAGAAAATTCAATTAAACCAACTGTCATAAATGTAACACCTAAAATTAATGGTGCTAACGCTTCTGGTACAAGGATTTCAAAAACAATTCTAATTGGTGAAGCACCCATCGCTTGCGCTGCTTCAATTACCCCTTTCGGAACAGAAACAAGATTTGTTTCAACCATTCTAGCGATACCAATTGATGCAACTAACGTCATTGGAAAAATTGCTGCCGCCGTTCCAATTGTCGTTCCGATAACACTTCTTGTTAGCGGGCTTAAAGCTACTAAGAATATGATGAATGGAATTGGACGAATTGTATTAATGATAATATTAAGAATAGAAAAGACCCATTTATTTTCTAAAAAGTTTCCTTTTCTCGTCACATATAAAAGTAAACCTAGAGGTATACCAAGAATTGTAGCGAATATAAGGGTTACAATTACCATTAAGAGGGTATCCCCCGTCGCATCTAATATGCGCGGCCAAAATATACTCCAATCAACTCGCATGAGCTTCTACCTCCTTCAGCTGCACTTGCAGTCTTAGATGTTGTAATGCTTTTTGAATTTCCCTCTGTTCACCTTGCAATTCTACAAGAAGATTTCCAAATAGCACATTTTGAAGTTCAATAATATTTCCGTACAGTACATTTACATCGACATTATAGTTTTTTGCGATATATGATAGTACCGGCTGTCCTGTTTCCTCACCAGTAAATGTTAGGCGATAAATCTGACCACCATTTTGAATTTTCGCTAAAACACTTTCCGGTAAATGATCATTAATAACAGAACGTACAAAGTTTTGAGTCGTCGTTGTTTTTGGTTGTGTGAAAACATCAAACAGTTTTCCTTCTTCAATAACTTTTCCTTTTTCCATTACAGCTACACGGTGACAAATTTCTTTCACAACATGCATTTCATGTGTAATAAGAAGAATTGTTAAATTATATTCTCGATTTACTTTCTTTAATAAGTTTAGAATTTCTGTCGTTGTTTCTGGATCTAAAGCTGATGTTGCCTCATCACATATAAGAATATCTGGTGATGTTGCAAGTGCTCTAGCGATACCTACACGCTGCTTTTGTCCACCTGATAGCTGCTCTGGGTAATTGTTTGCTTTATCTTCTAACCCTACAAACTTCAGCAATTCATTTACTCTTTCTTTTATTTCATTCTTTGGTACTTTTGCTAACTTTAATGGATAAGCAATATTCCCAAACACTGTTCTTGAATTAAATAAATTAAAGTTTTGAAAAATCATCCCGATTCTTTGTCTTAGCTTCCGTAATTCTTTCGTCGATAATGATGTAATATCTTTATCATCTATTGAAATCGTTCCTGCCGTTGGTCTCTCTAACATGTTTACTAGGCGTAATAATGTACTCTTTCCAGCGCCACTAAAACCGATAATGCCAAAAATTTCGCCTTTCTCAACTGATAACGTTACATCCTCCACCGCATGAACAGATTGCCCACCTGATTCATATACTTTACTTACATTATTAAAAGAAATCATTTTTCCCCCTCCTATATGCTGTAAAAACTTGAAGTAGAGCTTTCGAGGTAAAATAAAAAGTGCTCTCCTTCTTATCAACCATAAAGATAAGAAGGAGAGCACTTATATGTACTCGGTCACATCTTCTCATCTTCCAAGCCTTTCATAGGCTTGCTGGAGTTAGCACGGTATTAAAAAACCCGTTGCTGAGGTATCGTAGGGCCAGTCCCTCCACCTCTCTGGATAAGAATGTATCGATTTAATTGTCGTTTAATTAATTCTCATTATAGAACTCAGAATAATAAGAGTCAATACATTTTTTAGAAAAATATTAATTATTTCTTTATTAAAATTTTCAGATGAAAAATTCAAGAAAAAATAGTAATCTTTAAAGTTATGTAAAATTCTCCTCTTGCATATTTTTTAAAAGGATAATCTTCTCTACTAATTGAATACCATTATTTGAATATGAAATTGGAGGAAGGTAAATATATGAAAACAGCTCTTTTACTCGTTGATATTCAAAATGATTATTTTCCACATGGAAAAATGGAATTGCGTAATCCAGTAGAAGCAAGCGAATATGCTAGTCAGCTACTACAATTCTTTAGAACGAAAAACGAACCTATTTTTCATATCCAACATGTAGCAATAAAAGAGGACGCTACTTTTTTCCTCCCCAATACAGAAGGTGTACATATTCATGAAAGCGTACGCCCACTTAAAGAAGAAACCGTTATACTCAAACATTATCCAAATAGTTTTCGCGAAACCGATCTTCTAGAGCAATTACAACGTTTAAATATTGAGCACCTCGTCATATGCGGGATGATGACTCATATGTGTATTGATGCTACCGTAAGGGCTGCCTTTGATTTCGGCTTGCAATGTACTGTTATACATGATGCTTGTGCGACAAAAGATCTTTCTTTTAAGAATGCTACGATACCCGCTGTTTATATTCATAATACAATTTTAGCTAGTTTAAATGGCGTATATGCAAATGTAATGAGTACAGAGGAGTTTTTAGCTACAAAAAAACACTCTCTTCAGTGAGCAAAACCGAAAAGAGTGTTTCTTGTCAAACCATAGATTTTCTTTCAAATTGTATTATACAGGAAATCCTTAAAATGAATACAAAAAAATGTGACTAATAAGTCAACTTTTCTCATTGTTTTATTTCTATTTACATGTTTATCCCGATATGAATAGGGTTTAGCTAGTTCTATTTGCCTAATGGTAATATATAGCATTTTAAATTCGAACTAGTTTCCCCTATTATTTATCTGTTTGTTTTTGTTTCTTTTTCAAATACTCCGCACGCAATTTTTCAATTTGCTGCTTTTTATCAAATTTGACAGGCGTCTGTTTTTCATGGAACTTTGCGACAGCTACCTGACCTTTGTAATCCAATTGATATTTTCCCACTTTGTTCACCTACTTTTCTTCTCTTTAAAGAGAATCTATTCAACAAATATAATATACCTTATTTTACTGAAATAAACCTTAATACTTAATCAGTTTTTCTACTGACACCTATCTTACTCCACATATAGAAAGTTTTTCAAAAAAAAGAGATCTTCGCAGACTGCGAAGATCTCTTCTACTATTTCTTATAAAGTTTCAGAAGTAGTTTTTGCTTGCATGTGAAGCGCTAAGTAGTCAGGGCCACCAGCTTTAGAGTCTGTACCAGACATGTTAAAGCCACCGAATGGTTGGTATCCTACGATTGCACCAGTACATCCACGGTTGAAGTATAAGTTACCTACATGGAAGTCTTCACGTGCTTTTTCAATATGGTCACGGTTGTTAGAGATAACTGCTCCTGTTAAACCGTATTCTGTATTGTTTGCAATTGCAAGTGCATGGTCAAAGTCTTTTGCTTTACAGAATGCTACTACTGGTCCGAAGATTTCTTCTTTCATTAAGCGAGCATCTTCTGCAACGTCAGCAACGATTGTTGGTTGGATGAACCAGCCTTTAGAATCGTCTCCTTCGCCACCTGCTAAAATTCTACCTTCTTCTTTACCAATTGCAACATAGCTCATTACTTTATCAAATGCAGCTTGGTCATTAACAGGACCCATGTTTGTACCTAATACAGCTGGGTTAGCAACTGTTAATTCTTTTGTTAATTCAACAGCACGATTTAATACGTGATCGTATACATCTTCGTGGATTACTGCACGAGAACATGCAGAACATTTTTGTCCTGAGAATCCGAATGCTGATGCAACGATAGATTTAGCTGCTAATTCAAGATCTGCTTCTTTATCAACAACGATTGTATCTTTACCGCCCATTTCAGCGATAACGCGTTTTAACCAAATTTGGCCTGGGTTTACTTTCGCCGCGCGCTCATAAATACGGATACCTACATCACGAGATCCAGTGAAGCTAATGAAACGTGTACGAGGGTGATCTACTAAGTAGTCACCAACTTCAGAACCATTACCTGGTACGAAGTTTACTACGCCAGCTGGTAAGCCAGCTTCTTCTAATACTTCCATGAATTTCGCTGCTACTACAGGAGTTGTACTAGCTGGTTTTAGTAATACTGTGTTACCAGAAACTAAAGCAGCTGTTGTCATACCTGCCATAATTGCGAATGGGAAATTCCAAGGAGAAATGATAACACCTACTCCTAATGGAATGTAAGAGAAACGATTATATTCAATTGGACGGCTTTCTACTGGAATTCCGTCTTTTAATTTCAACATTTGACGACCATAATATTCCATAAAGTCGATTGCTTCTGCTGTATCAGCATCTGCCTCATTCCATGGTTTACCTGCTTCTTTTACAAGAATAGCAGAGAATTCATGTTTTCTACGACGAACGATCGCTGCAGCACGGAATAAAATGTCTGCACGCATTTCTGGCTTTGATTTTCTCCAAGTTTGGAATGTTTCATCCGCTACTTGCATTGCTTTTTCAGCTAACTCACGGCTTGCTTTTGAAACACGACCAACAAGTTCCTCTTTATTTGCAGGGTTTACAGAAACAATTTTGTCTTCTGTAGTGATTTTTTCTCCCCCAATAATTAATGGATAGTCTTGCCCAAGATAAGATTCTACTTTCTTTAAACCTTCTTCAAACGCTAATTTGTTAGCCTCCACTGAAAAATCTGTAAATGGCTCATGTTTGTATGCTACTACCATTATTTTTAGCCTCCCCTTAGAAAAACGTTTACATTTTACAACATTATTCTACACGATAATTTAGATTTATTCAAATATTCCTAGACTTATATTTTAAAAATTAATTAATTTTTAAAATATAATAAAAAAACAGAGTTATACAAATGTATAACTCTACAAAATATGAGTATATTCCAAAACGTTTTTGCTAATCAATAAAATAGTTACTAACAAAAATAAAGTCCTTACATATCCAACACCTTTTTGAACTGCAAACTTCGATCCAAAATAAGCGCCAAAAATCATCGATAACCCCATAATAATACCGTATTCAAAATGAATTACGTCTAAAAATAAAAAAGTGATTAACGATACGATATTACTAACAAAGTTCAAAAGTTTTCCAGATGCTGCCGCTTGAATAAAATCCAAACCAATTAATAAAAATGCAAAAATTAAAAAGGATCCCGTCCCTGGTCCAAAAAATCCATCGTAAAACCCTATCATTAAAATAACAAAGAAAAATATTAATGTTTTTCTTTTCGTCATCTTCTTATAGGTAGACACACTTCCCCAATCCTTTTTCGCAATAATATAAATAGCAATAAATACCAACATTACAAGCACTAACGGACGTAAAATATCTGGAGGAATAAACTTTACTACTAAAGCACCTGCTACTGCTCCTATAACAGTTAATGGGATTAACTTTCCTACAATTTTAAAATCGACCTTTCCCGATCGAATAAAGTAAATCGCACTCGTAAACGTCCCCATCGTTGCAGCTAATTTATTCGTTGCAATTGCCGAAGCTGGCGGTAAACCAACAAACATAAGTGCCGGAAGCGAAATTAACCCTCCACCGCCAACAACTGAATCAATAAAAGCTGCTAAAAAACCGAATGCGATTAATAAAATAATGACTTGAAAACTTAATTCGTCCATGCGCTTTACCCCTTACCCCATTATTTATAACATTTTAAATTATAACAAAATTACCCAAGAAAAAAAGCCGTTCCATAAAGGAACGGCCCTTCTATTTAATCTAAAATTTTCACATACGGCTCATCTTGCTTCGCCTCACGTATAATAATCGCTTCTGGACGTTCTACAGATTTAATCGTTACTTGTACTTTCATATAATTCGGGAAGTATTCCATAACAAGCCCGGCTACATATTGTGTAAAGCCAATTATTTCTGCTTTCCCATTAAACTGGACAGGAATATCAAGCTTTATTTCTCTTAATTCATCGTCTCTATACATACCAGTACCGATAACAGCTGTATAGTCACCTTGGAAATAATCGCTTAATTTTGCCTTGAAGTTTGATACTCTCGCCAAGTCTTCACGTTTATTATCTGTTTTCGCTTGTTCAGATGGGAACAAATAATATTTCTCATTAATTTGTTTCCAATCCTCAACCGTTTCACTACCTTTTTCGACATTCGCATAAGAAACAAAGTTACCTGGCACGAGCGAAGACTTCGGAGCCTGACGATAAATTGCAAATGTTATCGGAAGGTTTTTTGTCTCAGGATCTTGTTGATGCATAACTTTCAAGATTTCTGGCACCATTTTTTTCCCTTCAGCTAACATCTTTTCATTCGAAATTGCAGCCTCACGCGGGTACCCATGCTCTTCCTCATAATAATGAACCGAATTCATTGCTAATCCAACTACAATGCCACTACGCTCATCTTTTTCGCCTTTGTTCACATAATAATCATGCTCTAAAATATTTGAAATATATATTGGATTTTTTTTATTTTTCACTTCTAATGATTCGGATCCTGTACCTAATGCAGGATTTAACCCTATGTTCGGGAATTTAACCGCATCTTTTTTTAATGTATCTTCTAGTTCCTTTTGTTCTGCATCTGTACGTTTTCTTTTAACAAGCATCTGTATATACTGAGTAGTTAGGGATTTTCCACCTTTGAAAACATTATCTTTCGTACTAAATGATTCTTTCGCAATACGCATTAATCCTGTTTCAAATTCATCTATATCAAGACGATTACTTACTCCTTGCACAACTAAGCCACGTGCGTTTCCTCCCACAAATGGAATAGTCGTCTTATAATATTCATCCGAAATAGAGTAATTCGGGACGATTGCTTGCTCTTTTGCTTTCCCCGATTTCTCAACCACTTTTTCATCTTTATCGGCACCTGCACTACACCCACTTACAAGTAGGCCAAGGCTTAATACCGCTAATGCTATTTTTTTCATGGTAAGTTTGCACCTCTTACTTATTTAGCTCTTGTAAGAACCTCTCTTCATTCCAAACCTCGACATTATGTTTCTCCGCTTGTGCTAATTTCGAACCCGCCGCTTCACCTGCAACAACTAAATCTGTACTTTTACTAACACTTCCTGTTACTTTTCCACCTAATGCCTCAATCTTTTTCTTCGCTTCACTACGTCCCATAACTTCTAATTTCCCTGTTAAAACGACAGTTTTTCCTGCGAAGTACGACTCAACGTTTTGTAAATCAGCAATTTTCATGCCTTTATATGTCATGTTCACGCCGTATTCTTTAAATTGTTGTAATAACTCTAATACGTCTTCATTATCGAAATACGTTACTACGGATTGAGCCATTTTTTCACCAATTTCATTAATTGCTTTTAGTTCTTCTTCCGTTGCCTTCACAAGCGCATCCATCGTTTCGAAATGCTCTGCAAATGTACGTGCCGCTTTCGCTCCAACATGGCGAATACCAAGACCGAATAATAATCGCTCTAATGAGTTTTCTTTAGAATTCTCAATTGCTTGTACTAAATTCGTTGCTGATTTTTCTCCAAATCGTTCTAGCTGTAATAATTGCTCTTTCGTCAACGAATATAAATCAGCAAATGTACGAATATAATCTGCCTCAAAGAGTTGTGTAATGACACGTTCTCCAAGTCCATCAATATTCATTGCATTTCTTGAAACGAAATGGATTAACCCTTCTCGAATTTGAGCAGGACAAGTTGGATTTATACAACGAAGTGCTACCTCTTCTTCTAAACGAACTAGTTCACTCTCACATGCTGGGCAATGCGTTGGCATATGATATTCTTCTTCCTCACCAGTACGCTTATCGAAAATAACATTCACAACTTCAGGAATAATATCTCCAGCCTTCTTCACAACAACGTAGTCACCAATTCGAATATCTTTTTCACGAATTAAATCTTCGTTATGTAAAGAAGCACGACGAACGATCGTACCAGCCACTCGCACTGGCTCTAGCTCTGCAGTCGGTGTTACAACCCCTGTACGACCAACACTTAATTCAATGCCTGTTAATCTTGTTACAACTTCTTCAGCTGGGAATTTATAAGCAATTGCCCATCTTGGACTCTTTGCTGTAGTGCCTAGACTTTCTTGAAGAGCAACATCATCTACTTTTATAACGATCCCATCAATTTCATAATCAAGATGCGGACGTTTTTCTTGCCATTCTTCTACATAAGCTATAACTTCTTCAATTGTTTCACATGTGCGTCGATTTGGATTTGTTTTGAATCCAAGTTCACCTAAGAAATCAAGCGATTCACTATGTGATAGGATTGTTTTTTCTTCTACATTCGCAAGACCGTATACAAACATAGATAAGTTACGCTTCGCTGCAATTTTCGGGTCAAGTTGGCGGATTGAACCTGCTGCCGCATTACGCGGATTCGCAAATACATCTTCACCATTTTGCTCTTTTTCTTCATTTAACTTAACGAATGAACGCTTCGGCATATAAGCTTCGCCTCGTGCCTCTAACGTTACTTCTTCATTTAAACGAAGCGGGATTGCTTTAATCGTTTTTAAATTTTGGGTAATATCTTCACCTGTTACACCATCACCACGTGTTGCCCCTTGAATGAAGCGTCCTTTTTCATAATGAAGTGAAACAGCAAGTCCGTCAATTTTTAATTCGCATATATATCTTACATTCGCATCATCAATTCCTTGACGTACTCGTCGGTCAAAATCACGTAAATCTCCTTCGTTAAATGCATTTCCTAAACTTAACATCGGTGACTTGTGTGTTACTTTTTCAAATATATCAAGAACCGTTCCCCCAACGCGAACGGAGGGAGAATCTTCACTCATAAACTCTGGGTTCTCTGCTTCTAATTTTATAAGCTCCTGCATATTACGGTCATACTCCGCATCAGAAACAGAAGGATTGTCTAACACGTGATATTGATAGTTAAATGTATTTAACAAATCACGTAGTTCTTCTATACGTTTTTTTGCTATCTCTTTTGACATATCCTCATTCCTTTCCTATTGTTTCGTCACAGGTGCAAATTTTGCTAACAAGCGTTTAACACCAATTGGGCTTGGGAACGCAATATCTAATTCTTTTGCATCACCTTCACCTTTTACACTTACAACTGTACCGATTCCCCATTTTTGGTGGGAAGCTTTATCGCCTACTGCCCAGCCGATTTGTTCGCCGCCTGTCGTCTTAGCTGCAGGACGCGCGAAAGCTGAGCGAGAACGTGTTGTAGTTGTAGTTGTCGTTTTACTGCTACTTGCCACTCTTCCTTTTGCACCAAACGAAGTTTCACGCTTCGGCGCTGTTTCATTTAATGATTCCACTAGTTCTGTCGGGATTTCTGTAATAAATCGAGATGCGGCATTCATACTTGTTCTACCAAATAATGTACGCATTTGTGCATTGGATAAATACAACTCTTCTTCTGCACGAGTAATACCGACATAAGCAAGACGACGCTCTTCTTGCATTTCATCTTCTTCCATTAGAGAACGAGTATGCGGGAATATTCCTTCCTCTAAACCAACAATAAAGACAACTGGGAATTCTAGTCCTTTCGCTGAATGCATCGTCATTAAAATAACTTCCTCACCAGCAGTTGGGTCTTCATCTACACGATCAATATCTGCAACAAGTGCTAAGTCTGTTAAGAATGCAACAAGACTCTTATCTTCGCTTTGAGATTCAAATGTTTGCGTAACAGATAAAAACTCATCTAAGTTCTCTAGACGACCTTCTGCTTCTAACGTACGCTCGTTTTTCAACATGTCGCGATAGCCTGTTTTCTCAATGACTTCTTCTACCAATTCTGTAACAGATAAATACTCTTGCATATTTACCCAGTTGTGTAATAAACCTGCGAATTCCTTTACTGCCTTTGTAACCTTTGCACTTACTCCAACATGCTCAATCTCATCGAATACAGCTGTTAATGAAATTCCATTTTGTACACCGTAATTAATAATTTTGTCGATAGAAGTCGCACCAATTCCACGCTTTGGCACGTTAATAATACGTGCGAAACTAATCTCATCATCTGGATTCCCAATTAAGCGTAAATACGCCAAAATGTCTTTAATCTCTTTACGGTCGTAGAACTTCGTACCGCCGACAATTTTGTAAGGAATATTAGATTTCAGGAAAATCTCCTCGACCATACGAGACTGCGCATTTGTACGATATAACACTGCAAAATCAGTATATTTTCGTTTTCCCATTTGAATATCGTCGCGAATTTTTTTCGCAACAAAGTATGCTTCGTCCTTTTCGGTTGCAGCACGATAATACGAAATTTTGTTTCCAACTTCATTATCTGTCCATAATTTCTTCGGTTTACGATTCGTATTTCTTTCAATAACCGCATTCGCTGCATTTAAAATATTTTGTGACGAACGATAATTTTGTTCTAACAGGATAACTTGCGCATTCTCATAGTCTTTTTCGAATGACAAAATGTTGGAAATGTCCGCACCACGCCAGCGATAAATTGACTGATCTGAGTCACCTACAACACATAAATTTTTAAAACGTGCTGCCAAATGTTTAACAAGAAGGTACTGCGCTTTGTTCGTATCTTGATACTCATCCACGTGAATATACTGGAATTTGCGCTGATAAAACTCTAGTACTTCTGGAACACGTTCAAATAGTTGAATCGTCGTCATAATTAAATCATCAAAGTCTAATGAGTTATTTTTCAAAAGACGTTTTTGATATTCTGTATATACATCGCTCGTTAATTTTTCATACGGATCAGCAATTGTAATTTTCTTCGCATATTTATCCGCAGATAACAATTCATTTTTCGCATTACTAATACCAGCTAAAATAGAGCGCGGTTCAAATTTCTTCGGATCAATATTGCGCTCTTTCATAATTTTTTTGACTACAGTTAACTGATCACCTGAATCTAAAATTGTAAAGTTACGATTAATACCAATGCGATCGATATCACGTCGTAAAATACGTACACACATAGAGTGGAACGTAGAAATCCAAATATCTTCAGCTTCTGGTCCGACAAGTGTATCAATACGCTCGCGCATTTCACGAGCGGCTTTATTTGTAAAGGTAATAGCTAGTACATTCCATGGCGCTACTCCTTTTTCACCGAGTAAATACGCAATACGATGTGTTAACACGCGTGTTTTACCACTACCTGCGCCTGCCATTAATAGAAGTGGTCCGTTCGTTGTTTGTACTGCTTTTTGTTGCTGCGGATTTAAACCATTTAATAATCTATCTGTCATACTCATATACGCCTGCACCTACTCTCCTTTTACTGCTTTAACCGTTTTTAACGCTGCTTTTATATCATCATAAATAATATTTCCGACAACTACTGTATCAGCATGCTGCGCCATTTCCTTCGCCTGTTCAGCATTAGAAATACCGCCGCCATAATATAACTTAGCTTGTTTCAATTCTGCTTTCACATTTTTAACAAGTTCAACATCTCCATACGTACCGCTATATTCTAAATAAAATATCGGTAAACGTAATAGCTTGTCTGCTAAACGCGCGTATGCAATCACATCATCTTCTGTTACATCACACTTTGCATCTGTAAGCTGGGCTACTTTCGCTTCAGGATTTAAAACACAATATCCTTCCATAAAAATTTCGTCCCAATCCATAATATCCCCAAATTCTTTCAAAGCCTCATGATGAACGCCTGTTACCCATTCCACCTTTCGGCTATTTAAAACGCTTGGGATATAATAAAAATCGAATCCTGGTGTAATTGCTTCCACATCAGAAACCTCTAACACACAAGGAACTGCATATCTACGAATGCTAACTAGCATGTGTAGTACATTATCAATTGTCACCCCATCACTTCCGCCTACAATAACAGCATCTGTTCCAGACTCACAAATCATTTCTAAATGTTCGTCACTTAATTCCTTATTCGGATCAAGCTTAAATACATGTTTCCATCCGGAAATATCGTACATGAAAACACCCTTTCTTTTCTCAAGTTGTATATATTTCTGTTTAAAATAACAGTTTATTTTCATCATTATTGTTTTAACTTCATCTTAAATATTTGTTTAAAACGGAGAATTAAGTTTGGAATTACCTCTTCCATATTTTTTAAACTAGAGGATTTAATTTTGAAGTTCCTTTTATGCATTCTTTCATTATAACAAAAAAAGTTACTTACACACACGCACATTCCAACATCTTTTTCCACGTCAAATGTTGGATTACATATCCGAAAAATCAAAAGGGATACTAATAAAAGAAATAGTATTATCTATTTCAACTTTCATAAAAAGGAGTGTTTTTCTAATGAAGCAAAATATCGGTACAATAAATGCCCTAATTCGAATTACACTCGGACTTGTCCTCTTCGGTTGTAGTGCAACGAAACTCGTGCGCAAACCTTGGTGCACTTGGTCTAACATTTTGCTATGGATTGGTGCAATGAAAGTTGCAGAGGGAATTGTTCGTTTCTGCCCTATTGTTGAAATGTGGAAATTCGGAAAATACATGAATATGGGGGCATTTAAAATGCCTAGCATGGATTTTGCTAAAAAGGGACATACTAAAGAAGAAGCGAATCAAACCTCCAATCACGACAAACCACAGTCAAATGGAAGTTATGACGCTTCTGACAAAGAGATTGAGTCAGCGATTGAAGATATAATCCTGGCAAAACCGCTTTGAATCATTTGTCACGATGTAAGATGCTCTCAAAGGGACTTAGCTGCTGCAGTGGGCGGTTAAGTCTTCTTTATTTTACCACGAAACAGAACATACATTCTTATTTTAAGTATTTAAATATACATAATCAATAAAATTCAGAAAATTAGGTGTAAACCCCTTGCTTAAAATGATATAAAAGTGATATCATTTTTATATCAGGAGGCGATCATATGAAAGAAAAACAAGTATTTTACGTTAATGGTTTTCTTGGGATTATTGGAATTTTAATTTTAGCCGCTATCGGTGTATTTTTCCTTGTACAAGAAATTTTCATAGGAGCAGCATTAACTATTATTTTAGCTGCAGTTCTTGCTACAGGTATCGGGATTGTTCAGCCAAATCAAGCAAAAGTCATTACGTTTTTCGGTAATTATTTAGGAACAATTCGTCAAAACGGTTTATTTTTAACGATTCCGTTCGCGTTCCGTCAAACTGTATCGTTACGTGTTGAAAACTTTAATAGTAAAAAATTAAAAGTAAATGATGTCGACGGCAACCCAATTGAAATTGCAGCTGTTATCGTATATAAGGTTGTTGATTCTGCAAAAGCAATGTTCGGCGTTGAACATTATGATCGATTTGTAGAAATTCAAAGCGAAACGGCAATCCGCCACGTTGCAACGAAATATCCTTATGACAATTTTCAAGATGAAACTTGCATTACGTTACGTGGAAACACTGAAGAAATCTCTGAAGAATTAAAACGCGAGTTAGAAGCACGCCTTGAAATTGCTGGCGTAGAAGTATTAGAAACTCGTTTAACACATTTAGCTTACGCAACAGAAATTGCCCATGCAATGCTACAACGTCAACAAGCAAAAGCAGTATTAGCTGCTAGAAAAGAGATTGTTGAAGGTGCTGTGAAGATGGCAAAAGATTCAATCCATATGTTAGATGAAGAAGGCGTACTAGAACTCGATGACGAGCGTAAAGCAAATATGGTGAACAACTTATTAGTTGCCATCGTTTCAGACAAAGGTGCGCAACCAGTTATTAATACAGGAAGCCTATACTAAAAGGTTGCAAATCCTTATGGCTAAAAAGAAAAGCTTTCCATTACGTATTGATCCTGAATTACACGCAGTCATCGAAAAATGGGCGAATGATGAGTTTCGTAGCGTCAATGCACACATCGAATATTTACTTCGAGAAATGGCAAAGCAAAAAGGGAAATTAAAAAAGGATAAAGATGCATAAAAAATCCCGCTGAGGAATCAGCGGGATTTTTCACATATTAATTTCTCGTCATCTCATGCCCAATTGCACGATATCCTATATCACTTCGGTAAAATAGACCATCACTCTCAATTTTACCGATTTCTTTATATACTTTATCTTTTGCTTCTTGTAAACTATTCGCCTTACAAGCAACAAATAGTACACGGCCACCGTTTGTCACAAAGTCACCATGTTTCATTGCTGTACCCGCATGGAAAACAATTACATCTTGCAATGCATCTAGCCCTTTAATAATTTCACCTTTTTTATATGCTTCCGGGTATCCTTTCGAAGCAAGCACAACACCAATTACCGATTCCTCTGACCATTGTAACGTTAACTCACTTTCATCTAATACAGCGTTACATACATCCACTAAATCATTTTCTAAACGGGGTAATACAACTTCAGTTTCAGGATCGCCAAAACGTGCATTAAATTCAATTACCTTTGGACCATCATTTGTTAAAATAAGTCCCGCATATAAAATTCCTGTAAACGATCGATTTTCTTGGATCATCGCTTTAGCAGTTGGATGTAACACCGTTTCAATCGCCTCTTGAACTGCTGACTCCGAAATTTGTGGTACTGGAGAATATGCACCCATTCCGCCAGTATTTGGACCTTTATCACCATCAAAAGCTCGTTTATGATCTTGTGCAATTACCATCGGATGTACAGTTGTTCCATTCACAAATGCCATTAATGAAAATTCTTGTCCATCTAAAAACTCTTCAATAACAACTTTCTTACTCGCTTCCCCGAACTTTACATCTTGCAGCATTTCTTTCACAGCTTGTAATGCCTCTTCAAGTGTCATTGCTACCGTTACACCTTTACCAGCCGCTAAACCGTCTGCCTTAATAACAATTGGTGCACCAACCTTTTCAATGTACTTTACTGCTTCTTCATAGTCTGTAAAAGTTTCGTACGCTGCAGTTGGAATATTATATTTTTTCATAAGCTCTTTTGTAAAAGCTTTACTACCTTCAATAACAGCAGCCGCTTGATTCGGACCAAATACGCGAAGTCCCTCTTCTTTAAAACGATCAACAATTCCATTCATAAGTGGAATTTCTGGTCCAACGAAAGTTAACTCAACATGATTCTCTTTCGCAAATAAAACTAATGCATCAAAATCATTTTCATCAATATCAATTGGTGTTGCAACATCACGCATACCTTCATTACCTGGTGCTACATATACCTTTTCTACTTTTTCAGATTGTGCAAACTTCCAAGCTAAAGCATGCTCACGCCCACCGCGGCCAATTACTAAAACATTCATATTTCATCCCCCAATATTTAAATAAGTACAAACTAGAAGCTATGCTCCTAGTTTGTTTTTTCATATCAATCAAAGTTTAAAAAGGAAGGTTATCTTAACCGGACTTTTTAAACTTCCATATCAATCAAAGTTTAAAAAGGAGGATTAAGAGAACCGAGCAGGTCGAGGCGCATTTGCCAGGAGGACACGGAGTGTAGTTTTCCTACATGAGTACCGCACTGGCATTGCAACGACGACATGCGAAGGTGATCTTAACCGGACTTTTTAAATATCCTCTATTAGTGTTTGAAATGACGTACGCCAGTGAACACCATAGCAATCCCATATGTATCCGCCACTTTAATAGAATCTTCATCACGGATTGATCCGCCTGGTTGAATGATTGCTGTAATTCCTGCTTTTGCTGCTTCTTCTAATGTATCTGGCATTGGGAAGAAAGCATCAGATGCAAGCGCGCTACCTTGTGCTTTTTCACCAGCTTGTGTAATTGCGATTTTTGCAGAACCTACACGGTTCATCTGTCCCGCACCGACACCAATTGTCATATCATCTTTCGCTAAAACAATTGCATTTGACTTCACATGTTTTACAACTTTCCAAGCTAATTTTAAATCTTTCCATTCTTGCTCTGAAGGTTCACGTTTTGTTGGAATTGAAATTGTACTTTCATCTAATGATAACGTATCTTCCTCTTGAACGAGAAGGCCACCTTGTACAGAAGTTAGTTTTTTGCTCGCGCTTGTCGATTTTTCAATATTTACAGTTAGTAAACGTAAGTTTTTCTTACTTTGCAATACTTCCAAAGCTTCTTTTGAGAAAGAAGGTGCAATAATAATTTCTAAGAAAATTTCATGTAACTTTTCAGCTGTAGCTTTATCAATTTCACGATTCGCTGCAATAATGCCTCCAAAAATGGATACTGGATCCGCTTCATAAGCACGTGTGTATGCTTCATGAATATCCGTACCTACTCCAACACCACATGGATTCATATGTTTTACCGCTACTACTGCTGGTTCTGTAAATTCTTTCACGATGCTAAGCGCTGCGTCTGCATCATTAATATTGTTATACGATAATTCCTTACCGTGTAATTGTTCTGCGTATGCAACAGAAGAAGTTGCTGCGAATGGCGCTTTATAGAAAGTTGCTTTTTGATGTGGGTTCTCGCCATAACGTAAGTCTTGCTTTTTCTCAAATGTCACAGTTAATGTTTCAGGACTTTCTTCACCCATTTGCTCTGTTAAGTAATTAGAAATTAGTGCATCATATGCTGCTGTATGACGGAATACTTTTGCTGCTAGTTTACGTTTTGTTTCCTCTGCTACTTCACCGTTCTCTTTTAATTCAGCTAATACAACATCATAATCTACTGGATCTACAATTACAGATACGAATTTATGATTTTTCGCAGCAGAGCGAATCATTGTCGGGCCACCGATATCAATATTTTCAATTGCATCAGCAAATGTTACATCAGGCTTAGCGATTGTTTCTTTGAATGGGTATAAGTTAACGACAACAAAATCAATTGGCTCTATACCTAACTCATTCATTTGTGCTACATGCGTTTCATTATCACGAACTGCTAATAGACCACCATGAATATTTGGATGTAATGTTTTCACACGACCATCCATAATTTCTGGGAAACCAGTTACTTCAGAAATACCGATTACTTGTAAGCCGTTTTCTTCTAGTAATTTTTTCGTACCACCTGTTGATATAACTTCGATCCCTTGTTCTAGTAAACCTTTAACAAATTCTACTACTCCTGTTTTATCTGAAACACTTACTAATGCACGCTTTTTCATTTACCCTTCACCCCTGGTTGTATGTTAGTTAACAGTTGGTTCTTTCGTAGATTGAACAATTTGATTCACTGTATTTACGTATAATTTATGTT
This sequence comes from Bacillus sp. FSL W8-0519, assembly GCF_038005585.1. NCBI lineage: Bacteria > Bacillati > Bacillota > Bacilli > Caryophanales > Bacillaceae > Bacillus > Bacillus sp. FSL W8-0519. Next base: position 326,377 of record NZ_JBBOTL010000001.1, on the reverse strand, counting down.
CAACTTGTTGAATTTTCTTTTGTAAGCTTTCTCTCGTATCCCCTTCAGAAACAACTACTGCTTCTTGTGCAATAATTGGCCCTGTATCCATACCTGCGTCTACATAATGAATCGTTACTCCAGTTACTTTCACACCTGCTTCTAACGCTTGACCAACAGCATCTTTCCCTGGAAAACTCGGTAATAGTGATGGATGAATATTAATAATCCTTCCGCCGTAAGCTTCTAGTAAAGTTGGTCCAATTAAACGCATATATCCAGCTAAAATAACATAATCAATTTCATACTCTTCTAGCTTCTTTAATATCTCTTTTTCAAACGCTTCTTTTGACTCATATGCTTTCGCTGAAAAAGCGAAACACGGGATATGATGATAATGTGCTCGCCCAACAGCGCGTGCTTCTGGTTTATCACATACTAATAAACTAATTTCTGCATCCAATCTTTTTTCTTCTACTGCATTAACGAGAGATTGAAAGTTAGATCCGCTTCCAGAAGCAAAAACTGCTAATCTACTCATAGCACTGTGCCTCCATTAAAAGTAACGCCAGCTCCTTGTACAGTGCGTCCAATAATACGAGCAGTTTCTCCTTGCTCTTCAAGAAGACGAACAACATCTTTTGCATCTTCTTCCTTCACCGCTACTACCATACCAATACCCATGTTAAAAATATTGAACATTTCTTTCTCTTCCAGCTTGCCAACTTCTTGAAGTAAACTAAAGATCGGCTGAATTTCCCAAGATCCTAATTCAATTTCTGCACCGATTTCTTCTGGTAACATACGTGGAATATTTTCAATGAATCCGCCACCTGTAATATGTGCCATACCGTATACTTCATATTTCTTCAATAGTTCTAAAATAGGTTTGACATAAATTTTCGTTGGTTTTAATAATTCTTCACCAAGAGGTAGCTCTAAGCGTCCGTAAATGCGATCTAAAGATAGCTCTCCATCTTCTAGTAATACTTTTCGTACTAAAGAATAACCGTTACTATGAATACCGCTAGATGCCAAGCCAATTAATACGTGACCAGCTTCAATTTTTTCACCTGTTACAATTTTCTTTTTATCAACGATCCCAACTGTAAAACCAGCTAAATCGTATTCTTCTGTAGAATACATTCCTGGCATTTCAGCTGTTTCTCCACCAATTAAAGCACAACCTGCTTGGCGACAGCCCTCTGATATACCTTTGACGATGTTTTCAATTTTACTAGGTTCAGCTTTACCACAAGCAATATAATCAAGGAAGAAAAGCGGCTCTGCTCCTTGGACAACAATATCATTTACACACATTGCTACTGCATCAATACCAATTGTGTCATGTTTATCTGCCATAAAAGCGAGCATCAATTTCGTTCCCACGCCATCTGTTCCAGATACTAATACAGGTTCTTCTAATGCAAATTTTGATAGATCAAACATACCTCCAAAACCGCCTAAACCGCCTAGTACTTCTTTTCTCATTGTTGTTTGTACGTGTTTTTTCATGCGAGATACCGCTTCATATCCAGCTTCAATATCTACTCCTGCTTGCTTATATGCATTCGCCATCGTTATTTACACCTCGTCTTTTAATTTCTCCCTATCCTGTGCGGGCCGTTTTAAGAAAGAAGCTAGCTTCTACATCAAAAGAAGTAGAAGCTTTTTTCTTCTTATTTCATACTTTCTAAAAGCTCTTGCTCATAATCATAAAGAGCTGTTGGATAATCTCCATTGAAGTACGCCATACAAAGGCCACCGTATTTCCCTTCATATGGACGTCCAATTGCATCTACTAATCCATCTTCACTTAAAAATGTTAATGAGTCTGCACCGATCATTTCACGAATTTCTTCTACCGTATGATTTGCTGCAATTAATTCTTTTCTCGTTTGAATATCAATGCCATAGAAACATGGATATTTCAAAGGTGGTGAAGCTATTCTTACGTGAACTTCTGTCGCTCCAGCCTCGCGAAGCATACGAACAATTCGTTTACTCGTTGTTCCTCGTACGATAGAATCATCAATCATAACAACTCGTTTCCCCTCAACCACACCTCTTACTGCTGAAAGCTTCATCTTAACCCCTTGCTCTCGCAGTTCCTGAGAAGGTTGAATAAACGTACGTCCAACGTAACGATTTTTAATTAATCCTAACTCATATGGAATGCCTGTCGCCTCCGCATAACCAATTGCTGCTGAAATGCTAGAGTCTGGTACACCAGTAACAACATCAGCTTCAATAGGAGCTTCTGCCGCCAGACGTTTCCCCATGTTTTTACGTGCTGCATGGACATTAACACCAGCGATATTTGAATCTGGGCGTGCGAAGTAAATGTATTCCATACTGCAAATTGCATGTTCTACATCATTTGTAAAACGATCTACGTGAATTCCATCATCATTAATGATAAGTAATTCACCCGGTTCTACATCACGAATGTATGTTGCACCTACTACATCAAAAGCACATGTTTCTGATGCTACAACGTAAGCATCTCCCATCTTTCCAATTGAAAGGGGACGGAATCCATTTGGATCTAGCGCAACAATCATTTCATTTCCAGTTAGTAAAAGATATGCAAACGCACCTTTCACTTTATTTAAAGCTTCTTTTACACTTTCAATTAACGAATCTTTCGTACTACGTTTAATAAGATGTAAAAGTACTTCTGTATCTGAACTTGTTTGAAAAATACTTCCCTCTGCCTCTAATTCACGACGAAGCATTTTGGCATTAATTAAATTCCCGTTATGAGCTAATGCCATACTATGATCAGAAAAACGGAATAGTAATGGTTGAACGTTAGCCACTTCACTTCCACCAGCCGTCGCGTATCGTACGTGTCCGATTGCTGATTTTCCGTTCAATCCTTCTAGCTCTCCTCTTGAAAACACTTCTGATATTAAGCCTAACCCCTTGTGACCGACGATTTTTTCTCCATTATTTACGACAATGCCTGCGCCTTCTTGTCCACGGTGCTGTAAACTGTGCAATCCGTAGTATGAAACTTGTGCCGCATTTTCATGCCCCCAAATTCCGAAAACGCCACATTCTTCGTTTAACCCCTTTATTTCAGCAAGCATGGGATTGCCCCTTTCCAAGCCTTTCTCATTTCATCTACATTTGCTGTAAGTAATACTTCATTTTCTTCATTATGAATTGTTACTTCATTTGTATTTGTTACTTCTCCAACTTGAATTGCTTCTACCGCTTTTTCGAACGCTTCTTTATTTTCACGTTTTACAGTTATTACGAAGCGGGATTGTGATTCCGCAAATAATGCCGCTGTTGCTTCCCCGTCTAATTTCACAGTAGCACCTAAGCCGTTAGCACCAATTGCACTTTCTGAAATTGCAACTGCTAAACCACCTTCAGCAACGTCATGTGCAGATTGAACAAGGCCAGCTTGAATGGCTGCTAATATTTGTTTTTGACGTTTTAATTCTACGTCTAGATCGATACTTGGTGATTGACCGAAAATTTTGCCGTGAAGCATTTTCTGTAATTCACTTCCACCAAACTCAGCTTTCGTCTCTCCGATAACATAAACTAAATCGCCAGCTTGCTTAAACTCTTGTGTTGTTACATGTTTTAAGTCATGTACTAGTCCGACCATCCCAACTGTCGGTGTTGGATATACCGCTTCACCACTACGTTCGTTATACATTGATACATTTCCGCCAATAACTGGTGTTTGTAATGTGCGACAAGCTTCACTCATACCATCTACTGATTTCTCAATTTGCCAGAAGATTTCTGGTTTTTCTGGGTTACCGAAGTTTAAGCAATCTGTAATTGCAAGTGGCTCCCCGCCAGAACATACGATATTACGTGCTGCCTCTGCTACTGCAATTTTACCGCCCACTTCTGGATCTAAATAAATGTAGCGAGAGTTACAATCTGTCGTCATTGCTAATCCTTTTTCTGTACCGCGTACACGTACAACTGCTGCATCTGAACCTGGTGTAACAACTGTGCTTGTGCGAACTTGATAATCATATTGATCATAAACCCACTCTTTACTTGCAATCGTCGGTTGTTGTAATAGAGCGAATAACGTTTCTTTATAGTTTTCTACTTTCGGCGTTTCCATTTTCATTTCTTGGAACTCAGCAAAATATGCTGCTTCTTGTGATGGTTTATGGTAAATTGGTGCTTCTTCTGCAAGAGCATCTGCTGGTACTTCAGCTACCATTTCACCTTTATGGAATAAACGAAGCATTTTGTCTTCCGTTACTTTCCCCATCGTAACGGCTGCAAGACCATACTTCTCAAATAAATCTACTATCTCTTGTTCTCTACCTTTTTTCACAACAATTAACATACGCTCTTGTGATTCAGATAGCATCATTTCATATGGTGTCATTCCTGTTTCACGCTGTGGTACATCATCTAAGTACATTTCAATACCCATGCCTGCTTTACTTGCCATTTCTGCAGAAGATGATGTTAAACCAGCTGCACCCATATCTTGAATTCCAACAAGTGCATCCGATTGAATAAGTTCTAAGCAAGCTTCGATAAGAAGTTTCTCCATAAATGGATCTCCTACTTGAACTGCTGGACGCTTCGCTTCTGAGCTTTCAGATAACTCTTCAGATGCGAATGTTGCACCGTGGATACCATCACGACCAGTTGATGCTCCTACGTACATTACTGTATTTCCAGCACCGTGCGCTTGCCCTTTTTTAATGTCCTCGTGGTTAATTAAGCCTACGCACATTGCATTTACAAGTGGATTTCCTTCATAACATGGATCAAACTGTACTTCGCCGCCAACCGTTGGAATACCGATACAGTTACCGTATCCTGCAATTCCTGCTACTACTTCTTCGAATAAGTATTTCACACGTGGTGATTGTAATTCTCCAAATCGAAGTGAGTTTAATAGAGCTACTGGACGTGCTCCCATAGAGAATACGTCACGAATAATACCGCCAACACCTGTTGCTGCTCCTTGATATGGCTCAATAGCAGAAGGGTGGTTATGACTTTCCATTTTAAATACAACCGCTTGATTATCACCGATGTCTACAATGCCAGCACCTTCCCCAGGCCCTTGCAAGACGCGCTCACCTGTTGTTGGGAATTTTCGAAGTACTGGTTTTGAATTTTTATAACTACAATGTTCAGACCACATAACAGAGAATAATCCTGTTTCTGTATAATTTGGCAGACGGCCTAAAATCTTTTCAACCATGGCAAACTCTTCGTCTGTTAGCCCCATTTCCGCATATATGCGCTCTTCTTTAATTTGTGTTGGATTTGGTTCAAGCATTAACGACATATGTTTCCCTCCACTGTTTTAAGATAGATTGAAAGACTTTTAACCCTTCAGCACCGCCAAGTAATTCATCTACAGCACGCTCTGGGTGTGGCATCATACCAAGTACATTTCCTTTTTCGTTTACAATACCAGCAATATCTGAAACGCTTCCGTTCGGGTTTTCTACGTAACGGAATGCGATTTGATTATTCTCTTCTAATTTTTTAAGAGTCTCTTCATCACAATAGTAATTCCCCTCACCATGTGCAATTGGAATATTGATTACTTCATCTTTTTCATATTGTGATGTAAACATCGTTTCATTATTTTCAACACGTAACTGAACTGTTCGACACATAAATTTTAAGTTTTCATTTCTCATTAATGCTCCTGGTAATAATCCTGATTCAACAAGAATCTGGAATCCATTACATACACCTAAAATTGGCTTTCCTTGCTCAGCAGCTTTTTGTACTGCTTTCATTGCATTTGCAAAGCGAGAAATAGCACCGCAGCGTAAGTAGTCACCGTAAGAGAAACCACCTGGTAGTAGAATTGCATCATATTCATCTAAATTCTCTGTATCGTGCCAAACGTAATCTACTTCTTCGCCAAGCTCATCTTTAATTGCATGGAACATATCGACATCACAGTTCGAACCTGGAAATACTATTACGGCAAATTTCACTGTGCGACAACCTCCTCAACTTCATAACGGAAGTCTTCCGTTACAACGTTTGCTAATAGTTTTTCACACATTTCCTTTACCTTACTATCTAAGTCAGTTACCGATTTATCAATTGTTAGTTCCATGTACTTTCCAATTCGAACATCTTGTACTTCTGTGAATGAAAGGCTATGAAGTGCTCCTTTTACTGCTGTTCCTTGTGGATCTAATACGCTTTCTCTTAATGTTACATATACCTTAACTTTATACATGTGAAATTCCCCCTAAACGTTTTAAAATCTCTTCATAAGCATCTGTTAAATTTCCAAGATCACGACGGAATACGTCTTTATCAAACTTCTCATTGCTCGTTTCATCCCATAAACGGCAAGTATCTGGTGAAATTTCATCTGCTAAAATGATTTCTCCTTCATCCGTTACACCAAACTCTAATTTGAAATCTACTAATCTTACACGACAGCTTGCGAAATGATCAATCAACACTTGATTGATTTGTAGAGCCATATCTCGTAATACGCTTACTTGCTCTGGCGATGCAACGTTTAATACACGAATATGATCTTCCGTTACAAGCGGATCTCCTAAATCATCATCTTTGAAGTAAAATTCTACGATTGGTTCTGCAAGTACAGTTCCCTCTTCCATTCCTAATCGTTTTGAAAGACTTCCTGCAATTACATTTCTTGTGACAACTTCTAAAGGAATAATACTCACTTTTTTAACAAGTTGTTCTGTTTCAGATAGCTTCTCAACAAAGTGTGTTTTAATTCCTACTTCTTGTAACTTTCTGAACAATAAAGTTGTAATCTCATTGTTCAAACGACCTTTTCCTGTAATCGTCTCTTTTTTCTCCCCATTGAAAGCAGTCGCACTATCTTTGTACTCTACCCAAACCATATCTGCTGATTCTGTACGATAAATTCTTTTTGCCTTACCTTCATACAGCAATTCTAGCTTTTGCATTTCGCAAGCCCCCTGTAGTTTGAAAAATGTGAATAATGTTTTTATAAAGAATGGCACAGAATGACTCTATTCTGTGCCATATGAAATTTTACGCTTCGTTTAATCCTAGGCGTTCAAAGATTGTATCAACGTGTTGCATATGATGCTCATAGTTGAAACATTCATTAATTTCTTCTTGTGTTAACTTGCTCGTAATACGCTCATCAGCTTCTACAAGCTCTTTAAATTGTACTTGTGTTTCCCAAGCTTCCATCGCTTTAGGTTGTACGATATCGTAAGCTTCTTCACGCACCATACCTTTATCGATTAATGTAAGCATTACGCGCTGAGAATAAATTAAGCCGTATGTTCTTGTCATATTGCGTTTCATATTCTCTGGGTATACAGTTAAGTTTTTAACGATATTACCAAAGCGATTTAGCATGTAATTTAACGCGATTGTAGCATCTGGTAAAATTACGCGTTCTGCTGAAGAATGAGAAATATCACGCTCATGCCATAATGGAACATTCTCATAAGCTGTCATCATATAACCGCGGATAACACGAGCTAAACCAGTCATATTTTCAGATCCAATTGGATTACGCTTATGCGGCATTGCAGAAGAACCTTTTTGACCTTTTGCGAAAGCTTCTTCAACTTCACGTGTTTCACTCTTTTGTAAACCACGAATCTCAACTGCCATCTTTTCAATAGATGTTGCGATTAATGCAAGTGTTGACATGTAATGAGCATGGCGATCACGTTGCAATGTTTGTGTTGAAATTGGTGCTGCTTCTAATCCTAAGTTTTCACAAACATACTTTTCTACGAATGGATCGATATTTGCATATGTACCAACCGCACCAGATAATTTACCAACACGAACTGTATTAGCAGCTTGTTTGAAACGCTCTACGTTACGTTTCATTTCTTCATACCAAAGACCAAGTTTTAAACCGAATGTTGTTGGTTCTGCATGAACACCGTGTGTTCTTCCCATCATGATCGTGTATTTATGCTCTTTTGCTTTATTAGCTAAAATACTTAAGAAGTTTTCTAAGTCTTTTAATATGATTTCATTCGCTTGTTTTAAGATGTAAGATAACGCTGTATCTACTACGTCTGTAGATGTTAAACCGTAATGAATCCATTTACGTTCCTCGCCTAATGCTGGTGTTTCTGATACAGCACGAGTGAATGCAACTACGTCATGACGTGTCTCTTTTTCAATTTCATAAATACGATCAATATCAAATGATGCATGCTCACGAATTTTCTTAACATCTTCTTTCGGAATATCGCCAAGCTCAGCCCATGCTTCACAAGCTAAAATCTCAACTTCTAACCACGCTTTAAATTTGTTCTCTTCCGTCCAAATTGCACCCATTTCTGGGCGTGTATAACGACTAATCATCTTTTTCCCTCCAACAGTTGTTCTTGATGGTCCCAAATATGCAAACTCTTCGCTTTTTCTAGAGCGACTTCAATATTATCATTTAAAATATTAACATGCCCCATTTTTCGCTGCGCTTTTGCTTCTTCTTTTCCATACAAGTGTAAATAGCACCCGGTTAATCTATTCACTTGTCTTAGGACCCCTTCTATATGTTCGCCTAAAATGTTTACCATGACAACTGGTTTTAACAAATTTGTTTCTCCAAGAGGTAAATTACAGATTGCTCGAATATGTTGACCGAATTGACTCGTTTCACATGCATCCTGTGTATAGTGTCCTGAATTGTGAGGTCTTGGTGCTAATTCATTAATGTAAATCTTACCATCAGCTGTAACAAACATCTCTACCGCTAGTGTTCCCACAAGTTCTAGTTCATCCGCAAGCACTTTTGCATAAGCAATAGCTTTTTGAGAAAGTTCTTCTGTAATGCGAGCCGGAACGATGGATTCATGCAAAATGTTATTTACATGAATATTTTCCGCTACCGGAAATACTTTCGTTTCACCACTTACACTACGAATGACAATAACTGATACTTCTTTTTCAAAAGGCACCCATTTCTCTAAAATACACTCTGCTGCATTCGCAAGCTCTCGCGCTGTATCAACGTCATCCTCACTTCTTAAAACAACTTGCCCTTTCCCATCATATCCGCCTGTCGTCGTTTTTAAGACGGAAGGATATGATAATTCAGCGATTGCTTCAGTAAGCTGATCTTGATTTTGAACTAATCTATACGTTGCTACTGGTAATCCTGCTTTCTCAATCGCATTCTTTTCTGTAAAACGATTTTGTGTTTTACTTAACAACTGACTGCCTTGCGGTAAGTAAGCATGTTTTTCAAGCCATTGTAAACATCTATAATCAATATTCTCAAATTCATATGTGACAACATCACTGATCTCCGCTAAATGCTGAATTGCTTTTAAATCGTCATATGATGCAACAATTTCAATATCAGCAACTTGTGCACATGGTGAGTTTTTTGTAGGATCTAAAACAGCAATTTTATATCCCATCTCCTTAGCTGCCAATGCCATCATTCTTCCTAGCTGGCCGCCTCCAATAATACCGATTGTTTTTCCAGGTAAAATGATTCTCGTCATACTAGCTCACTACCTTCGCGCACATCTTTTTCAATTGCTTCTCTTCTCAATTCTAATGCATCATATATGTCATCATGGAATGATCCAAGTATTTGTGCAGCAAGTAAACCAGCATTTGTTGAACCAGCCTTACCAATTGCAACAGTTGCAACTGGAACCCCTCCTGGCATTTGGACGATGGATAATAATGAATCTAAGCCGTTTAACGCTTTTGATTGAACTGGCACTCCGATGACAGGAAGATTCGTCTTCGCTGCAACCATTCCTGGTAAATGCGCTGCTCCACCAGCTCCAGCAATAATAACTTTCAATCCACGTTCACGAGCCGTCTCTGCATATTCAAACATATAATCCGGAGTCCGATGAGCGGATACAACTTTTTTCTCATACGGTATATTTAATTCATCTAAAATGTCACAAGCATATTTCATTGTTTCCCAGTCTGACGTGCTTCCCATTATGACTCCAACTAGTGATTTCATATTAGAATCCCCCCGATTCAAATAAAAAAAGCCTGAAATAGAACATTTTCTCTTTTACTATGAGAGAAAGCGCTCTACTCAGGCATACGTATCCCTTGTGAATAGAAAAATACCGAGTGACTTTCCCTCATAGTCTAACGAATAACGGTCGTTAGGTAGAGACTTGCAGGCCATATCCCCGCGATTATATGAGGTCTTATATATTATTCTTTCTATGGCTATATTAACAATATTTTATAAACAATGTCAACAAATAATCGAATGTTTTTTTATTACTAACCAATAACGTTCGTGTTTTAGTTATATTCAAAAGAATAATTGTAACTATATACAAGAAGGATAAGCAATTAGAATATATATTTCTAGAGATCTACCATACACAAAACGGTTTGTATATTAATTCTGTATGCTTTTATATAAAGTGAAACTTTAATCAACCCTCACCAATCGGGCTTTTACGGGCAGTAAGACCCCCACCTAGCTTCTTTGCTTCCGCTGAAATTTGAGGTGGGGGTCTTACTGCCCGTTAATGCGGAATAAAGCATATCGTTTCTATTCCTTTGTATCGCATTCATTACTGTAATGATTGAATACTTATTTTCATTCTTATATCATCCCGCTTTTCTTACTCTCATTATGTAAAATATATACTTGTAGTAAGAAATAACAGTTACCCTCAATAGCCTCATTTTCATTCTTTTCTCTCATTAAGATTACTAAATTTACGGATTATGTCATTTGATATATATAAATAAACACAAAAAAACCTAAGTCGAAACGACTTAGGTTTTTGCTTGGCGACGTCCTACTCTCACAGGGACAAGGTCCCAACTACCATCGGCGCTAGAGAGCTTAACTTCCGTGTTCGGTATGGGAACGGGTGTGACCTCTCTGCCATCATCACCAAACTATTGAAGGCATATTCCTTCAAAACTAGATAACATTGCTACATATTATATGGTTAAGTCCTCGATCTATTAGTATTCGTCAGCTCCACATGTCACCATGCTTCCACCTCGAACCTATCAACCTGATCATCTTTCAGGGATCTTACTAGCTTACGCTATGGGAAATCTCATCTTGAGGGGGGCTTCATGCTTAGATGCTTTCAGCACTTATCCCTTCCGCACATAGCTACCCAGCTATGCCCTTGGCAGAACAACTGGTACACCAGCGGTGCGTCCATCCCGGTCCTCTCGTACTAAGGACAGCTCCTCTCAAATTTCCTACGCCCACGACGGATAGGGACCGAACTGTCTCACGACGTTCTGAACCCAGCTCGCGTACCGCTTTAATGGGCGAACAGCCCAACCCTTGGGACCGACTACAGCCCCAGGATGCGATGAGCCGACATCGAGGTGCCAAACCTCCCCGTCGATGTGGACTCTTGGGGGAGATAAGCCTGTTATCCCCGGGGTAGCTTTTATCCGTTGAGCGATGGCC
>NZ_JBBOTL010000001.1:307500-310000 GCF_038005585.1 Bacillus sp. FSL W8-0519 | reverse complement strand
TTAGAAAAGCGTTTCGAATTAAAAACTGCACCAATAAATGAGTTCTCAATATCATGGCATCATCAAACTCCCGCCATGATTTATAAAGGGAATTTTAGCGAAGCCGATATTACTGACCCTTTATTTCCTCGCTACCCCACTTTCGAAAGTTTTTATGATACCGAATGTATACAACTCGTTCAAACAATATTTCAAAATGATTTCAATACGTATAAATATAGTAGAGAATACCTATACTGATTTCAATCTATTATCTTTGCCAAATAAAAAAACACCTAATATATATAAGGTGTTTTTTTATATTTAAACTATATACAATATGTTACTTAGCATTCCTTACTATTCAAGTTATTCTTCTTTAATAACTTACTTATCTTTTGTCTATCTGCCCATCCTACTCCTATTAAGACTAAACTTCCTCCTATTACTATCTTCCAAGTTAAAGACTCATCTAATAAAGCAATTGAAGCAACAATACTTATTAACGGTAATGCATTTAAATATAACCCACTTACTGATGCCGAGACTGTCTCTAGTGCTCTATTCCAAAACCAATACGCTAAAATTGTTGCGCCTATAACAAGATACATTACACTAAATCCAGTCTTCCATGTTTCGATTTCTGGGAAACCATAGTAAAAAGTTTCTACCATTGCAAATGGTAATAAAATAACAGCTCCAATAATTAAAGTTAATGTTGTAAAAACCTTGTTTGATAAATACTGTTCTTGTTTTGGTCTTTTCAACAATACTGTATAGAAAGCAAATAAGAAAGTGCTTAATAAAATAAGGGTATCTCCTATTAAAGATACTTCTTGATTACCGTTACTAGATGAGATAGTAATAAGAAGTACTCCAGCAGCTCCCAATACAATGCCGATCCAATAATTAAGCTGAATTTTTTCTTTCAAAAAGATCGCTGAAAAAAGAATTGTAACTAACGGTAAAGCAGCATCAATAATACTAACATGTAATCCACTTGTTAAAGAAATACCGTAGGATGTGAACATAAAGTAACCAGCTACACCAGTAAAAGATAGTAAACTCATTCTTTTCCACGGCACTTGTTTATGTACAACCGATTTTTTTAATTGTTTAAATGAAAATAGCAAACAAATTCCACCAGCGAAGAAAAGGCGAATAAATAACAAAGTAAATGGCTGAATAACTTCTAACGCCCACTTTGTTGGCGCAATGGCTGTCCCCCATAATATAACAGCCACTAATAACATGCATATTTCTTTCATAATCCCCCACACCCATCAATAATATATATTAATTACCTTAATTATAGATTTTTTGATGAATGAAATCCTTTAAAAATGAAAAGATATTGTATAAATTGAAACTTTAATCAGCGGGGGTTCACTTCAGCGCATGTCACATAGCTCAAAAGCGTTGCGAAATGTTGGCTTGTACACGATGAAACAAAGTTACTTAAACAATAACAGGATGGCTACTGTAAAAGAAGTAGATACTGCCATGCAAGCCAATACGAATGATTGGGGCGTTCAATCAAATTCTATTCAAGCGATTCGCAGAGCCTTATATGCAGAAGTGAAGAGCTTTTTTAAAGCGTTGGAACAATGTAAGAAAAATCCTGAGCAGTTCACAGGGCGTCCGAAGTTTCCAAATTATTCTCGTTCCACTGACAAACGAATCATTGAAATCTATCAAGTCCCTAAAGTGGATAATAACGGGTATTGGATGGTTCCGATGAATGTGGCATTCAAAAAAAATTGGGTTCCATTAAAATACGTATGCCGAAAAATTTAAGACATAAAAAAATCTTCTACATTGAGATTGTACCGAAGCAAAAAAGTCGGTTCTTTGAGGTGCATGATACATATGAAATGCATGTTTCTCAAATGAAGAAACCATCCACGACTACGAGTAACGCTTTGAATTGCGATTTAGGTGTAGATAGATTAGTAAGTTGCGTGACAAATCGTGGGGTAGCATAAATGCTAGAGCGTCAAACTGTCTAGCGATAGACGAAAAGACCTAGCGCTCGAGCTCAAGCCCCCACTGAAAGGCTTTGTCTCACTGGGGGTAGTTGACTTTAAAACGTCTCCATTTCATCCTTTTCTCTCATTAAGATTACTAAATTTACGGATTATGTCATTTGATATATATAAATAAACACAAAAAAACCTAAGTCGAAACGACTTAGGTTTTTGCTTGGCGACGTCCTACTCTCACAGGGACAAGGTCCCAACTACCATCGGCGCTAGAGAGCTTAACTTCCGTGTTCGGTATGGGAACGGGTGTGACCTCTCTGCCATCATCACCAAACTATTGAAGGCATATTCCTTCAAAACTAGATAACATTGCTACATATTATATGGTTAAGTCCTCGATCTATTAGTATTCGTCAGCTCCACATGTCACCATGCTTCCACCTCGAACCTATCAACCTGATCATCTTTCAGGGATCTTACTAGCTTACGCTATGGGAAATCTCATCTTGAGGGGGGCTTCATGCTTAGATGCTTTCAGC
>NZ_JBBOTL010000001.1:297500-302500 GCF_038005585.1 Bacillus sp. FSL W8-0519 | reverse complement strand
AATTATATATGGTAGATACTGCGATTAATGGCGATGAAGCCTTACAATTATTTAATCAAAACAACTATAACCTCGTTATACTAGACCTTATGATGCCGAAAGTAGATGGTATTGAAGTATGTAGAAAGCTTAGAGATAAAACGAACGTACCGATATTAATGCTAACCGCTAAAGATCATGAAGTTGATAAAATTTTAGGTTTAAGCATTGGTGCTGATGATTACATTATAAAGCCTTTCAGTATTCATGAAGTCATTGCACGTGTAAAAGCTCTTATGCGGCGTTTTTTAGTTCTTGGAAGTGACGCTAATATACAAAAGAAAACAACTCTAACTTTTAAAGGCCTATTGATTGATTTAAATACATATACAGTTCATACAAACAAAGAAGAAATTAACTTAACCGGAAAAGAACTGGAACTATTAAAATTCTTCACTTCAAATCCAGGACAAGTATTTACAAAAACACAGCTCTTCCGAAATGTGTGGGACGATAATTATATAGAAGATGACAATACCGTTATGGTACATATTCGAAAACTTAGAAAGAAAATAGAAGTCGATCCTTCCAACCCAAAATTCATTCAGACTGTATGGGGAATTGGTTATAAGTTTGTAGGTGAACAGCTTGAAGACTGATAAAACCCTTTTCCTTATTTCATTACAACTTATCATTTGCGGGCTTTTAAATATACAAATGGACCCAAGGGTAAAAATATCTTTATTTATTACCCTTATCTTAATTACAATGTATCTCTTCTTTTCAAGAATACAATTCATTCAGCACCGCAAATCAATAGATACTAAATTAAGTCGTGTACTAAAAGGTAATTTACAAGCAAGATTATTTACAAGCAATGATCGTTCATTACATAATATCGTTTTTTCAATAAACGAACTAATAGCTGAATTAGAAAAGGTTCGGATTGAAGCAAAGAGGTCTGAGGAATCTAGAAAAAAACTTCTGTCTAGTATCTCGCACGATATACGAACACCACTTACCTCCATTATTGGCTATATTGATGCCTTAAAAGATGAGGTTGCTGCTTCTGAAATAGAAAAGCAAGAATATCTTAAAATACTTTATATGAAATCAAATAACTTGAAGCACCTAGTTGATGAGATATTCAATATGGCGAAGCTAGATGCTAACGAATTTCCACTAAAAGAAGAAGAACTCGACTTTTCTGAAGTTACTAGAGAAGTTTTGATTGAATTTTTACCTGAGCTCTCAAAACATAATATTGAACTACAAATTCTCATACCAGAATCTACTTTTCCTATCATGGCAGATCAACTTAGCCTTATACGAATTATAGGTAATTTAATGAAAAATGCTATTTATTACGGAAAGGATGGGAAAACAGTAGGAGTCGAACTATTAGAAACCGATACAGAATATGAACTTCTTATTTGGGACAAAGGCCCTGGTATTCCAAAACATGATTTGCAAAACATATTTGAGCGAATGTACCGAAGCGAACAATCAAGAAACTCCTCTTTTGGTGGTAGCGGTCTCGGACTTTCTATTTCTAAAGCGCTCGTTGAAAAGAATGGCGGGCATATATGGGTTGAAAGTAATCCATGGGAAAGAACCACTTTTGGATTTTCCATTCCAAAACACAATACTTTTAAGAAATAGTTAAGAAATGATTAATATGCAGTTAAACCTTCCTGCTTATCATGTAAGTAAGAACTTATAGAAAGTAGGTGTCTCCTATAAATACAATTATAAAAACAACTAATCTTACTAAAGTATATGGCAATCAAAAATCCGTAGATAATCTAAATATTAACGTTCAACAGGGAGAGATTTATGGATTCATAGGTCGTAACGGTGCTGGTAAAACAACAACCATTCGTATGCTACTCGGTCTTATAAAGCCTACAAGTGGAACTATCGAAATATTCGGAGAGGACTTATTTCAAAATCAAAAAGATATTTTAAGTAGAATTGGTTCTATCGTTGAAGTTCCAGGGTTTTATGAAAACTTAACTGCAAAAGAAAACTTATTAATTAACGCAAAGATAATTGGGGTTCACAAAAAGAATGCTATTGAAGAAGCGTTAGAAATAGTAGGCTTGCAACATGAAACAAAAAAGTTAGTGGGAAAGTATTCTTTAGGCATGAAGCAGCGTTTAGGAATTGCACGCGCCCTTCTCCATTATCCCGAACTACTTATATTAGATGAACCAACTAACGGACTAGACCCCATCGGGATTAAAGAAATGCGAAAACTTATTCATTCTTTAGCTCAAGAAAGGAATATAACGATACTCATTTCTAGTCACATATTAGCCGAGGTAGAACAGTTAGTTGATCGTATCGGAATTATTCACGAAGGAAAGTTACTAGAAGAAGTTTCTCTTGATACGCTACGCAAAGCAAACCGTAAATACATAGAATTTCAGGTGAATAATGACAGTAAGGCTACGATGTTATTAGAAAATCAATTTCAAATTTTCGATTATGAGGTACATGATGAAGGGAATATTCGCATTTACTCTCATTTCGGGCAACAAGGATACATCAACAGAACGTTTGTTCTAAATGATATTGAAGTATTAAAAATGATGATGAGCGAAGACAGATTAGAAGATTATTTCACCAAACTAGTTGGAGGTGGAACAATTGGTTAACCTACTCTATACAGAACTATTAAAACTAAAACGCTCTAATATGTTTTTAATTAGTATTATTGGGGCTGGTGTCGTACCTTTCTTAGTCGTAGTAGCTTCTTATATACATATAAAAACCAAACAGCCAACTCCGACTATTTGGTTCCATCAATTATTCACTGAAGTTAACTTATACACTACTTTAGTTATAGGGTTCCCCTTATATGGAGTAGTAGTTGCTTATCTGTTTACCCGTGAATATGCAGAAGACACATTAAAAAATTTACTAACTATCCCCGTGTCACGTATTAGTTTTATTATAAGTAAGTTCATCATTCTTTTCCTTTGGATCATGATGCTAACTTTAGTTGCTTGGTCGCTTACTTTAATATTAGGGCTATTGGGGAACTTCCCTGGTTTTAACACTGCTTTACTTTTAGGTTCTTTCCTAAAATTTTTAACCTGTGGTGGACTTCTTTTTCTATTGTCTTCACCTATTGTTCTATTAACTCTTGTAATGAAGAGCTATGTACCGCCTATTATATTAACAGTCATTATTACAATGACTAATCTTATGCTCGTAAATTCCAAACATAAAGATTTATTTCCCTGGATCGCCACTTTAGATATCGCAAATAATGAATTACAACCCACATATCCACCAGAGTATTCTTATATGATCATTGCAGCAACAACGATTTTCGGATTTATCGCAACACTATTCTATTTTAAGAGAGTAGACATTCATTAATTTTTAGGAGTGAAACTATGAGCGATATCATTATTGCCTTCATACTCGGTATCGTAGAGGGGTTAGCTGAATTTTTACCTATCTCTTCTACCGGCCACCTTATATTAGTCGGGCATTTATTAGGCTTTGAAGGAGAAAGAGCGAAAACATTTGAAATTGTTATTCAACTAGGCGCAATTTTAGCTATTGCAATTTTATATCATAAACGTCTCGTATCTTTATGTAATATTAAGCCTCTTCTACGGAAGGAGAATAAATTCAACGCGTTCCATGTATTTCTTGGCGTATTTCCGGCAGTAGTTGCTGGTTTACTACTACATGATGTTATTAAAACTTACTTATTTCAGCCATATACTGTTGTGATTGGACTTGTAGCAGGGGCAATTCTTATGATCTTTGCAGAAGTAAAAAAGCAAGAGGCAACCGCCTGCTCACTGGACGATTTAACATACCATCAAGCATTAACAATTGGATTATTTCAATGTTTAGCAGTATACCCTGGCTTTTCTAGAGCAGGATCTACTATCTCTGGAGGTCTATTAGCAAAAGTAAATTATAAGACTGCATCAGAGTTCTCGTTTCTAATAGCTCTTCCTGTAATGGTTGGGGCTACAGGCTTAGACTTACTAAAAAGCTGGAAATATTTAAGTGTCGATGACATCCCTATGTTTGCAGTAGGGTTCATTACCTCTTTTATAGTAGCAATGCTAGCAGTAGTAACTTTTCTGAAGCTTTTAGAGAAGATAGGTTTAAAACCTTTTGCATACTATCGCATTTTGTTAGCTGTCTTATTTACACTTTTCGTATTGCTATAGATTCATATAAGTCACATATTATTAAACCGATATTCAAGTTGAAATATCGGTTTTTTATCCATTTCACCTCTGTCTTACTTGAATATAGCATAGTGGCAATCCCTCTGAATATCCTTCAAGCACTTTTAGCCTTTACCGTACGGCACAATTTAAAAATTAAACATCCCTCCATTAATCTAGATGTCTACTGGACAATGCTGTATAGGGATCGTATATTTTTATAAACCATATTCATTCCAAACTATCTTGCACGGTTAGTAATTGATGAGTTAAAAAACGCAATATGCCCCAGTCACATTTATTATGAATTAGAAACTAAACCAATATCGCCAAATAACGATTATAGTTTTATATTCAATGCGTATGATGAACCTATATCCATGATTAAGACATCAGAATACAACGTTCGTCTATAATTGAAACAGTATAATATTGTTTACCAAACACGAAAAAACACAAGTCAAAAGACTTGTGTTTTTAGTTGCTTGGCGACGTCCTACTCTCACAGGGACAAGGTCCCAACTACCATCGGCGCTAGAGAGCTTAACTTCCGTGTTCGGTATGGGAACGGGTGTGACCTCTCTGCCATCATCACCAAACTATGAAGGCATATTCCTTCAAAACTAGATAACATTGCTACATATTATATGGTTAAGTCCTCGATCTATTAGTATTCGTCAGCTCCACATGTCACCATGCTTCCACCTCGAACCTATCAACCTGATCATCTTTCAGGGATCTTACTAGCTTACGCTATGGGAAATCTCATCTTGAGGGGGGCTTCATGCTTAGATGCTTTCAGCACTTATCCCTTCC
>NZ_JBBOTL010000001.1:282500-292500 GCF_038005585.1 Bacillus sp. FSL W8-0519 | reverse complement strand
CTATTAAAGCCCTTAAAGAAAACTTTCATTACTCCGTCGCAATTATTTCTATTGGAACCGGTATTTTAATCCGCGATTTTCAAAAGTATGGTCCTGTTTATTGCCTAGAGGAAGACTACCCAACGGAAGAAAAAGTCGAATTATTAATAAAGAAGTTATTATTAAAAGACTATACCATCGCCATATGTAGTACCGTCATAAGTGGTGATATAGTTGCATTACTAGCTAAACATAATATTAAAGTTATTTCATTAATACATGAATTGCCGCATTTAATACAACAGTACTCTGCTGAGGGAAAAGCAAGAAACATTGCCCAATCTGCTCACAAAATTGTCTTCCCTTCACAATACGTGTATGAAAAATTCCGTACAATCACCCAATTAGATCATCAAAAATGCCACATTCTCCCTCAGGGCTTGTTCAACCATAATCCTTATAAGAAAAATATTGCACAAGCGAGAAGCAATTTACGAAAAAAGCACAATCTGCCTCTCGATAGCAAAATCATCTTGGGGGTAGGTTTCGCTGATCATCGAAAAGGAATAGATTTATTCTCACTTATTGCTTACTCAGTAAGAAAGATGCATACGAATATTCATTTTATCTGGGTTGGGAAAACAGATGTTCATTTTTTTAATACAATCTCCCCAAGATATACAGCACATTTCACATTAGTGGATCCAACTCCAGATATCGGTTTATATAACGCCGGTGCTGATTTATATTTATTAACTTCAAGAGAAGATCCTTTTCCAAACGTAGTTTTAGAAGCATTAGATACAAAAGTCCCTGTTATAGGGTTCAAAAACGCTGGAGGTTTTGAAGATGTTGTTACGGAACAAACCGGCGCATTAGTAGACTATTTAAACTTACCTATGATGCTGGAAAGAATATATGAACTTATGGGGAATGAAGATTTACGATTACAAAAAGGGACCTTTGGCCAAGAACTTATTGAAAGAGATTTCAACTTTCTTGATTACGTTTATCAATTATTAAACTTGCTTGAGCATAATTATAAAAAAATAAGCGTCATTGTACCGAACTATAATTACGAAAAATACTTACCGGAACGAGTTAAATCAATATTAAATCAAACCTATCCCCTTTACGAACTAATTTTCCTAGACGATGCCTCTACTGACAATAGCGTATCTATATTTGAAAAGCTGCTCTCAAATGAAAATAAACACCACCTGAAAGTTCAGCAGATTATTAATGATAAAAATTCTGGTTCTGTATTTAAACAATGGATAAAAGGTGTCTCTGCAGCAACCGGTGATTATATTTGGATTGCTGAGGCCGATGACTTATGTGATCAGACATTTTTAGAAGAAGTAATACAAGGGTTTCATATAGATAGTGATGTTGCCTTAAGCTACACACAATCAAAACAAATAGATGAACAAGGAAATATCTTGGCCAATCATTATTTGAATTACACAAATGATATCGATAAGGAAAAATGGCAGAGTTCTTATATCCGAAAAGGGATAGATGAAATACAAGATACGTTATTTATCAAAAACACCATACCTAATGTCTCAAGTGTAGTTTTTAAAAACATAGATATAAAAACAATAGCAAAACAATTGCAAAAGTTTAAAATAGCTGGTGATTGGTTTTTCTATGTTTCTCTCCTTAAAGAGGGGAACATTTATTTTAATCCAAAACCTCTAAACTATCATAGACGACATACAAATAGCGTAACAAGAACAGAAGATTCATATTCCCATTACAGTGAAGTTGTACAAATGCAGAATTTCATTAAAGACACCTTTACTATCGACGACATTTCAAAAAAGAAAATGTATGCATATAGAAAGTACCTTGAAACATATTTGAAGGTTTAATTATATATTTTCTTTATCATCAGTAGCTCTTTTAAGACATTACTATTATTTAAGGGGTGTTACTCTTTGAAAGAATTTATAGAGGCAAATAAACATTTGATTTCTCAAATTGCACAAAAATACAATGTAAGTGCAAATATCCACCCAGAGGATCATATCTTTCAATTCCTTGTCACAAATCCAGTCTTTCCATCTAAAAAAGAAGCAATAGATTATTATTTTAAAGATGGAAGAAAATCAGCAGAAACACTCTTAGATTTAATTACTTCCTTTTATCCTCCTATAGACACTCCAATTCAATTATTAGAATTCGCATCCGGATATGGCTGCGTAACACGTCATTTATTAAATCAGCAAATGAACTTAAGTATAACTACTTGCGATATACACGAAGAGGCTATTACTTTTATTGAAAACACATTACATACTTCATCTCTATTATCTCACCCTGAACCAGAACAAGTAAAATTAGACTCGTCTACGTATGATATCGTTTTTTGTCTATCCTTTTTTTCTCATATGCCTGATACAACTTGGTTTCGTTGGCTTCAGACATTGTATAACGCTGTTTCCCCTGGCGGCTTATTCATTTTCACAACTCATGGATATCAAAGTAAAAAGTACTTCGGCTTTCCCGCTTTAAATGAACGGGGTTATTGGTTTCTTCCCTCTAGCGAACAACTCGATTTAGATGTTCATCAATACGGGCAAACGATCGTTAGCCCCTCCTACGTATGTGACAAAATTAAATTATTACCTTATAATCCTATTATCAAAAAATACACTGAAGGTTTTTGGTGGGAACATCAAGATCTTTGGGTAATAAAAAAAGAAATAAAATAATAAACCACGCTCTACTTATACAGAAGTAGGGCATGGCTTATTATTTTTTACTATATAAGAACTCTTCAATCCATAGCTTATTTAATCTAATTCCACTTTTGAAATCCACTTTCGGTTCCCAATTACATTCTCGTCTTACTCTATCTATATTTAAAATGATTTTTTTAACGTTTTCTTGCTTTTGTTTATAGCAGATAAAGTCCACTTTTCTTTCCGTTAATTTCTCCAATTCTACTATAATTCGTTTTAAAGAAAGACCCTTTCCGCTGCCTATATTATACAC
This sequence comes from Bacillus sp. FSL W8-0519, assembly GCF_038005585.1. Classification (NCBI taxonomy): domain Bacteria; kingdom Bacillati; phylum Bacillota; class Bacilli; order Caryophanales; family Bacillaceae; genus Bacillus; species Bacillus sp. FSL W8-0519. Next base: position 289,518 of record NZ_JBBOTL010000001.1, on the reverse strand, counting down.
ACAAAATTTCAAGTGATTTAATTGCGATAGTTGTATAGTAACTTCCACTAAATCATCGATATAAATATAATCTCGAATAATTTCTTGTGGATTCCCATATATATTAATCTTTTCATTACTGAGATGCTGATACAAAAAACAATTTATTGCTCCAACTTTCTTTAACGGGTTTTGATATTTTCCATACGGATTAGAATATCTACATACAACATAGTCCATTCCATATTTTTTCTTATAAAAGTACAAATAATTTTCAAGCGACACCTTTGTTATTCCATAAGGAGAAAGTGGTTTTAATGGATGTTCCTCATCAATAGGCAGATATTCCGGTTCACCATAAACTGTGCCTCCAGAAGATGCTAATACGATTTTTTTAATGGGGAAATTTTTAGCACTTTCCATGAAATTAAGAAAAAAAAGGCTACTGTTTATATCTCCGAAAACATCTTCAATTGAAGTTGTTACATTAGACGTTGCAGCTAAATAAATAATAATATCCACATTCACTAAGGCTTTATATATATCTTCAACATTTGCTAAATCACCTTTAATAAATTCAACCTCACTTATAATATTTTGAGGAAAATTATTTATATGTCTGGAAAATACTTTTACATTTTGGCCTTTTTTCAATAAACCTAATGCGAGGTTAATACCAATGAAACTATTTCCACCTACTATTAAATAATTATTCTTCCGCATAATATCCTCTCTAGTAATAAGATTTTTGCTTATCTCACCTAGAAATACAAATAAATAAACTTAGTCAATTCTATTATTGAGTCTCTTATAATTGTATGCCCCTTATAAATTTTCATTATCTTTATTTTATATTTTCCCTTTAGAATCACTACCTTATTTAAGCCGTCCGAAAAAACATTCATAATATTTACTCATTCCTATGAATATATTGGATTAGTAAAAGCTTTCTCCTTCTCCATAAATAAAACTTTCAAAAAGGAGCACTACATGTATGAAGAATGTAAATCAAGAGCTTTTAAATCATGTAATTCTACATAAAGATCGAATCCCACATTTCCATAAAGACTTTCCCCTTATACTATTCTGGAGCCATAGAAGCGGATGCACTACTTTAGCTAATTGGTTCTTTTTTCAAATCGGATTGTTTAATGAAGCAAAGAAATACCATGACTTTATTCATTACTATGAATTCTGGGTATATAAAAACAACACCAACTACATACCAGAGTTACAAAATGGGCTTCTAACAGCAGAAAAAGCTGTTTGTAAACTTGTACGAAATCCCTATACAAGGGCCGTCAGCTCATTTTTATTACTTGCTGACAATCCATATGCAATTCCTCAATGGGAAAGTATCCGCCAGTATTTATATAATGACAAATATAGTAAACGAGGAATATCATTTAAACAATTTTTATATTACGTTCGAGCATTAGGTCCCAATTCAGTAGCAATGGACATACATTTTAGTCAGCAATACGTTCCGGGTGAAGAAAATTTCATCCAACACTATATTCCTTTAGAAGATTTTAATACACAAATCACCAAAATAGAACATACATACGATTTAGTTAAATCTAATTTAGCGCTACTTACAAATTCAGATCATCATCGCTCTCATAAAATGATGTATACAGGAAGCTATGCAGAGCTCAGCATTACAGATGCCGCCTTCCCTCGCTTTCCGACATATAAAAGTTTTTATGATGAAGAAACAATGGCATTAGTTACAGAAATATATGCACAAGACTTTGAAATGTATCCGTACACAAAAGGGATATTTTAAATTGATACACTCTTCAATGAATAAAAGCGAATGTATCGCATAGCATAAAGTGAAACTTTAATTAGAGAGGGGTTCTCCCCTGCTAATTATTCCCTTCTACCAATTTTACTGTTATAGATTCCCTAAATTTCACCTACCCTCTTTGAATTCACTAATTATTGACGCATGTGCCATATACATTTTTACACAGGAGTGATGTCATGTGGAAGGTAATCTGAAACATAATAACGGATATTGTGTTATTTGTGAGAAGGAAGCTACATTTATAGAGCATAACGATTGGCTTAGAGATCACTACTTATGTTCTACATGCCACTCTATACCAAGGCAGCGAGCTTTAATTCATGTTTTAAATACATTTTTTCCGAAATGGGGTTCCTATCATATTCACGAATCCTCACCTGGGGGGATTACAACTCAACTACTAATAAAAAACTGCAAAAACTATACATACTCTCAATACTTTAAAAACTATCCTCTCGGCCAATACTTTCAAGGGATTAGATGCGAGAACTTAGAAAACATGACTTTCCAAAATGGATCTTTTGATTTGTTCATTACTCAAGATGTCTTTGAACATGTAATGGAACCAAACAAAGCCTTTAAAGAAATAGAGCGTGTATTAAAGCCTGGCGGTGCTCATGTGTTTACTGTCCCTTGGTACCACACACTTCCCAAAACTTTGCAAAGGGCAAGAATCAATGAGGATGGAATTGAGTATATTGAAGAGCCAATTTATCACGGAAATCCTATTGATGAGAATGGGTCTTTAGTAACATTTGATTGGGGCCAAGATATGATTGAATATATTTATACACATGCAAATATGTATACCCTAGTTTATTTACAAAAGGATAAATCACTAGGCTTAGATGCTGAATTTTTACATGTTTTTATTAGTAGAAAACAAGAAAATGATTTTTAGGCACCATATAATTTGGAGGTTAACAAATGGATGATTTTAAGTTAGGAAGTGATTTTGATAACCTTGTTAGCCCGCTTTCTGATGTTGAACTTCTTCATCTATTTATACAAAGTTGCTCACAAACAAAGATAAATGGTATCCCAGTACCTATGTTCCCCCCTGAAGAAATTCAACAACAGTTTGTAGGTGCTTCCTATGAACATGCTCTTTATGAAGCATATTTGTTTTATAGACTTGTAAAAACATATGCCCATAATTTAAGCGTTCCCTTGAATAAAGAACGGAAAATTTTAGACTTTGGTTGTGGCTGGGGAAGAATTATACGCTTTTTTTTCAAAGATGTTCGCGATGAAAATTTACTTGGGATTGATGTAGATCCAGCAATGATTAATATTTGCAATGAAACGTTAGGAAGAGGAATATATAAAACCGCCAATCCACAACCTCCTGTAGAATTTATTAGTGACAATTCATTGGACATCATATTCGCTTATTCTGTATTCTCACATTTATCCGAAGAAACTGCAGAACATTGGATAAAGGAATTTTCAAGAATTCTTCGTCCAGGTGGAATCTTCATCGCCACAACACAAGCGCGCTATTTTCTCGATTACTGTCAACAATTTAAGGAACACCCTGAATTAATTCAGACAGGATGGCATAAAACTTTATCTCAAGCTTTTCCAGATATAAATCGTGCCATCTCGGATTATGAAAGCGGCAATTTCGTCCACAGCCCTACGGGAGCTGGAGACGTTAGAAATAGTAGCTTCTACGGGGAAACCATTATACCTAGAACTTATATTAAAAACCACTATGAGAAGTATTTAAAGCTGCGGGACTTTTTCGATGATGCAAACCGATTACCCCAAGCCCTATTTGTTCTCCAAAAAGATTAACTCTTTTCGCTCATTGTATAATGAAGATCATTTTATATTTCAGCCGTATATATTAAATCATTAAAGATTTCCATATCAAGCAAACTGTACAAAAAAATTCATTATGAGGCATAAACAGAGTAAGTAAATAACGGTTCTCATGCTTTAACTAGATTCGAAAAATCAAAAAAAACTTCCCACCACCTGAACTACGAAGCACATAAGGGGGATATATCTTGAAAATAATTGCTTTTTACTTACCACAGTTTCATCAAATAAAAGAAAATGACCGATGGTGGGGAAAAGGTTTTACTGAATGGACAAATACTAAAAGTGCACGACCTTTATTTTCAGGACATTATCAACCTAGAGAACCTTATCAAGATTTTTATTACGACTTAACCACCCCATCCGTAAGAAAATGGCAAGCAGAAATTGCCAAAGCACACGGCATATATGGTTTTTGTTATTACCATTACTGGTTTAAAGGGAAGAGGCTATTGGAGAGACCATTTAATGAGGTACTTCAGATGGGCGAACCAGATTTTCCATTTTGCCTATCTTGGGCAAATGAACCATGGACAAAAACTTGGGATGGTCTTGATAGTCACATATTAATGCCTCAAAATTACGGAGGGTTATCGGATTGGAAAGAACACTTTGATTATTTATTACAAGCTTTCCAAGATGAGAGGTATATCCGTATAGATAATAAACCACTATTCATTATTTATCGTCCTGGGCATATACCTAATTGTGAGCAAATGCTTAACTACTGGAATACACTCGCACAAGAAAATGGTTTGGCAGGTATATACTTTGTAGAAACATTAAACAGCTTCCCACTTCCTAATATAAATGGGTTCGATGCTAGCATTCAATTCGAGCCTTTTTATACAATTGCTCATGATAGCTCTTCAGACATAAATAAAACAATATATGAGTCTGGTAAACAAATAAACGCTTGGGATTATGATAAAGTTTGGATGTATATACTAAAGCGGTCTCCTCCAGAGAAAAAAACATTTCCCGGTGCCTTTGTTGACTGGGACAACACAGCACGCCGCAAAGATTTAAATAGCAGCATTTTCGTAGGCTCTACTCCTGAGAAGTTCACGATATATTTAAGTAAGCAAATCCAGCGCACCTATTCTGTTTACAACAGCGAGTTTTTATTTATTAATGCGTGGAATGAATGGGCAGAAGGTACTTACTTAGAACCAGATAAAAGGCATGGCTTTGCCTATTTAGAAGGAGTTAAACAAGCAATTAACAGAGGCATGAAAGCATACAAAAAAGACGAGTCATTCTGACTCGTCTTAAGATTGCTTGGCGACGTCCTACTCTCACAGGGACAAGGTCCCAACTACCATCGGCGCTAGAGAGCTTAACTTCCGTGTTCGGTATGGGAACGGGTGTGACCTCTCTGCCATCATCACCAAACTATGAAGGCATATTCCTTCAAAACTAGATAACATTTGCTACATATTATATGGTTAAGTCCTCGATCTATTAGTATTCGTCAGCTCCACATGTCACCATGCTTCCACCTCGAACCTATCAACCTGATCATCTTTCAGGGATCTTACTAGCTTACGCTATGGGAAATCTCATCTTGAGGGGGGCTTCATGCTTAGATGCTTTCAGCACTTATCCCTTCCGCACATAGCTACCCAGCTATGCCCTTGGCAGAACAACTGGTACACCAGCGGTGCGTCCATCCCGGTCCTCTCGTACTAAGGACAGCTCCTCTCAAATTTCCTACGCCCACGACGGATAGGGACCGAACTGTCTCACGACGTTCTGAACCCAGCTCGCGTACCGCTTTAATGGGCGAACAGCCCAACCCTTGGGACCGACTACAGCCCCAGGATGCGATGAGCCGACATCGAGGTGCCAAACCTCCCCGTCGATGTGGACTCTTGGGGGAGATAAGCCTGTTATCCCCGGGGTAGCTTTTATCCGTTGAGCGATGGCCCTTCCATGCGGAACCACCGGATCACTAAGCCCGACTTTCGTCCCTGCTCGACTTGTAGGTCTCGCAGTCAAGCTCCCTTATGCCTTTGCACTCTACGAATGATTTCCAACCATTCTGAGGGAACCTTTGGGCGCCTCCGTTACACTTTAGGAGGCGACCGCCCCAGTCAAACTGCCCACCTGACACTGTCTCCCGGGTCGATAAGACCCGTAGGTTAGAATTTCAATACAGTCAGGGCGGTATCCCACCAGCGCCTCCACCGAAGCTAGCGCTCCGGTTTCAAAGGCTCCCGCCTATCCTGTACAAACTGTACCAAAATTCAATATCAGGCTACAGTAAAGCTCCACGGGGTCTTTCCGTCCTGTCGCGGGTAACCTGCATCTTCACAGGTACTATAATTTCACCGAGTCTCTGGTTGAGACAGTGCCCAAATCGTTACACCTTTCGTGCGGGTCGGAACTTACCCGACAAGGAATTTCGCTACCTTAGGACCGTTATAGTTACGGCCGCCGTTTACTGGGGCTTCAGTTCAGAGCTTCGCTTACGCTAACCCCTCTCCTTAACCTTCCAGCACCGGGCAGGTGTCACCCCCTATACTTCGCCTTACGGCTTCGCAGAGAGCTGTGTTTTTGCTAAACAGTCGCTTGGGCCTATTCACTGCGGCTTTCCGTTAAGAAAGCACCCCTTCTCCCGAAGTTACGGGGTCATTTTGCCGAGTTCCTTAACCAGAGTTCTCTCGCACACCTTAGGATTCTCTCCTCGCCTACCTGTGTCGGTTTGCGGTACAGGCACCTTTTATCTCGCTAGAAGCTTTTCTTGGCAGCGGGGAATCAAAGACTTCGCTCCATAAGGAGCTTCCCCATCACAGCTCAGCCTTTACGATAAGCGGATTTGCCTACTTATCAGCCTAACTGCTTGGACGTGCACAACCAATCGCACGCTTCTTCTATCCTTCTGCGTCCCTCCATTGCTCAAACGATAAAGAGGTGGTACAGGAATATCAACCTGTTGTCCATCGCCTACGCCTGTCGGCCTCGGCTTAGGTCCTGACTAACCCTGAGCGGACGAGCCTTCCTCAGGAAACCTTAGGCATTCGGTGGACGGGATTCTCACCCGTCTTTCGCTACTCATACCGGCATTCTCACTTCTAAGCACTCCACCAGTCCTTCCGGTCTGACTTCACTGTCCTTAGAACGCTCCCCTACCACTGATACCATTCGGTATCAATCCGCAGCTTCGGTGGTGTATTTAGCCCCGGTACATTTTCGGCGCAGAGTCACTCGACTAGTGAGCTATTACGCACTCTTTAAATGGTGGCTGCTTCTAAGCCAACATCCTAGTTGTCTAAGCAACTCCACATCCTTTTCCACTTAATACACACTTTGGGACCTTAGCTGGCGGTCTGGGCTGTTTCCCTTTTGACTACGGATCTTATCACTCGCAGTCTGACTCCTAAGGATAAGTCATTG
>NZ_JBBOTL010000001.1:262500-277500 GCF_038005585.1 Bacillus sp. FSL W8-0519 | reverse complement strand
TAGATGTACTTCGTTTTCTTCTAGTAAACGTAATCCTTCTTCGCCGTCCCCTGCTTGCAATACTTTATATCCTTCATTCTTTAAATAGATTGTAATAAGATTCCTAATTTCTTTTTCATCATCTACGACAAGTATCGTTTCATTTGCCACAATATCTCCCCCATCACTTTTTTAATCCCTAACTTCTATTATAGGAAAACTTCTGAAGAAAAACGCTCGGAAATCCTTAAGATTTTCTGAAGACGCAAAAAAGATCTAGACTCCCCTTAAGTCTAGACCTTTCAAAAACCCCTTTTATTTACGAACGTAGATGAAATATAGTACGAATAAAACTCCCATAACATACATAATTGGATGAATCTCTTTACGTCGACCACTTACTACCATTGTAATTGGATAGAAGATAAACCCGATTGCAATTCCTGTTGCGATACTATACGTAAGTGGCATTGAAATGATAGTAAAGAATGCTGGTACTGCAATCTCGAATTTCTTCCAATCAATTTCTCCTAAAGATGAAACCATCAAGATCCCTACAATAATTAAAGCTGGTGCCGTTACAGCTGGTGTTACAACACTTAATAATGGCGAGAAGAATAGTGCCAGTAAGAAGAATCCTGCCGTTACAACTGCTGTAAATCCAGAACGTCCACCCGCTGCTACCCCTGCAGAAGATTCAATATAAGACGTTGTTGTTGATGTACCTAAGATCGCACCAATTACAGTTGCAATTGCATCTGCAAATAATGCTTTTCCTGCACGTGGTAATTTATTGTTCTTCATTAATCCCGCTTGATTCGCAACCGCTACAAGTGTACCTGCTGTATCAAAGAAATCGATAAAGAAGAACGTTATAATAACAATCCCCATTTGAACAGTGAAAATATCTCCGAAGTGCGTTAATGCTGCACCGAACGTTGGTTCTAGACTCGGTATTGCTCCCACTACCGCTTTCGGAGTATCAATTAATCCGGTTGCTACTCCTAAGATTGCCGTAAGAATCATACCGTAAAATACTGCACCATTAACTTTCTTAATCATGAAGATAATGGTCGTAACAACTCCGAAAATTGCTAGTAACGTTGTGCCCTTTGTTAAGTCCCCCAACCCAACAAGAACAGCATCATTTTTCACGATAATTCCAGCATTTTGGAATCCAAGGAAAGCAATGAATAATCCGATACCTGCCGCTACTGCAAACTTTAACTCTGATGGAATTGCATTAATGATTTTTTCACGAATACCTGAAGCTGTAAGAATAATAAAGATAATACCTGACATTAACGTTCCAGCAATTGCTGTTTGCCACGGAATACCCATCGTTAACACTGCTGTATAAGCAAAGAACGCGTTAATTCCCATACCCGGCGCCAAAGCAATCGGATACTTCGCGAAAATCCCCATAATTAACGAACCGATCGCTGCTGCTAATGCTGTAGCAACGAATACTGCACCTGGATCCATTCCTGTACCTGCTGGTAACCCTTTAACATTCCCAAGTGACAGCGTAGCAGGATTGACAAATAGCACATACGCCATAGATAAAAATGTCGTTAGACCTGCTATGAACTCTGTTTTATAATTCGTGCCGAGTTCATCAAACTGAAAATAGCGTTTCATCTTACGTTTCCCCCGTTATATGATTACTCGCCGTAATTCCCCTAGCCCTCTTTTATTTATTAAAAATAAAAAAGGCTTCCATTGCATATACATGGAAGCGTTCTATAAATAAAGATAAGATTCCCCCTCACCTTTATAAAAACGCCTCGTAGTCAAGCCATTTACGGTAGCTAGGTAGAAACTTTCGGGCCATATCCCCGATATTATACGACGGCATAATATTCACTTTTCGTTTGAATTACATACTCATATTAACTCGACGAAGTAGTTTTGTCAATTTAAAAACGAACATTTTTATAAACATTTATAATTTCGTTCGTATTAATCCTAAAACAAAAAGGTCCATCTATACATAAGTAATAGATGGACCTTTTTATAAATACTATTCCCACTCAATCGTTGCTGGTGGCTTACTCGTTACATCATACACGATACGGTTAACGTGTTTCACTTCGTTTACGATACGTACAGAGATTTTCTCTAACACGTCCCAAGGGATACGTGCCCAATCAGCTGTCATACCGTCGATAGATGTTACCGCGCGGATACCTACTGTGTAATCGTAAGTACGCTCGTCACCCATAACACCTACGCTACGCATACCAGGAAGCGCAGTGAAGTATTGCCAGATTTCGCGATCTAAGCCAGCTTTAATAATTTCTTCACGTAAAATCGCATCAGATTCACGAACAATTTCTAATTTCTCTTCTGTGATTTCACCTAGTACACGAATACCAAGACCAGGTCCTGGGAATGGTTGACGCCATACGATCTCATCAGGAATTCCTAGTTCAGATCCTAATACACGTACTTCATCTTTAAATAACGTGTTTAAAGGCTCAATTAATTTGAACTGCATGTCTTCCGGAAGTCCACCAACGTTATGGTGAGATTTAATTGTTTGTGCAGTTGCTGTACCACTTTCAACGATATCTGTGTAAAGTGTACCTTGTGCTAAGAAGTCCATTCCTTCTAACTTAGAAGCTTCATCATCAAATACGTAAATGAATTCGTTACCGATGATTTTACGTTTTTGTTCTGGATCTTCTACACCTTTTAACTTGTTCATGAAGCGTTCTTTTGCATCCACTTTAATAACGTTCATGTGGAAGCCTTCGCTAAATGTTTTCATAACGCCTTCTGCTTCGCCTTTACGAAGTAAGCCGTGGTCAACGAAGATACAAGTTAATTGATCGCCGATTGCTTTATGAATTAATACTGCTACAACAGAAGAATCTACACCGCCACTAAGTGCGCATAGAACTTTTTTATCTCCAACAGTTTCACGAATTTTTTCTAATTCTACTTCGATAAAGTTCTCCATGTTCCATCCTTCAGAACAACCACATACGCCGAATACGAAGTTTTTAATTAAATCGTTACCGTGCTCAGAGTGACGTACTTCTGGGTGGAATTGTACACCGTATAAGTTTTTCGCTTCATTGCTCATACCAGCAATTGGGCAAGACTCACTTGTTGCGTCTACTACGAATCCTTCAGGTAAACCAGTTACTAAATCGCCATGGCTCATCCATACAACTTGCTCTTCTGGAAGGTTCGCATATAATTTTGATTCGTTCTCTACTTTAAGAACCGCTTTTCCGTACTCACGGTGGTTTGCACGTTCTACTTTACCACCGAATTTTTGTGTCATAAGCTGCATACCGTAACAAATACCGAAGATCGGTAATCCTAGGTCAAAGATTTTTTCATCACAATGTAATGCACCTTCACCATATACACTATTTGGTCCACCAGAGAAAATAATCCCTTTTGGATTTATTTCTTTAATTTCTTCTGCAGTAATTGTATGCGGATGAAGTTCACTGTATACACCGAACTCACGAATTCGACGTGCTATTAACTGATTGTATTGACTTCCAAAATCTAAAACGATAATTGTATCGTGTTGCTTCTTCAAAATAATCACCCCAACGTTAGTTCTCGTATATAAATATTTTCACCAATTAGGCGAAAAGCATTACCAATATAATAAAAAAAGCCAGTCCTCCGCCTCTAGTCTCATAACAAAGAAAAGGCAGGGGTCTGGCTTTATAAAGAAAGATAGTCTCCGCTCTTTATAAATATAAGACACACTGCCTTCATAGTCAGGTTGTTTACGGTAACCCGGTAGAGACTCTCAAACCATATCTTTGAGGATATATGAAGGATCGTTTTATATTATCTTCCTAGATTCTAACAATGAAGTGTCGGTATGGTCAAGAGAGAAAGCGACAAAATTCTACAGAAATTCATTTCCTTTTCTAAAAAAACATAAAAAAACATCCATTTCTATATAGAAATGGATGTTTTTTAGCGCGAACGGAATTACATCATTCCGCCCATACCGCCCATGCCCATGCCGCCCATGTCAGGCATTGCTGGTGCATTTGGTTCTGGCTTGTCAGCTACTACAGCTTCAGTTGTTAAGAACATAGCTGCAACAGATGCTGCGTTTTGAAGTGCAGAGCGAGTTACTTTAGCTGGATCTACGATACCAGTTTCAAGCATGTTAACCCATTCGCCAGTAGCTGCGTTGAAACCAACGCCTACTTTTTCGCCTTTTAGACGCTCTACAACTACAGATCCTTCTAGACCAGCGTTGATTGCGATTTGGCGAACTGGCTCTTCTAGTGCACGAAGTACGATGTTGATACCTGTTGCTTCGTCGCCTTCAGCTACGATAGAAGCTACTTTCGTGTATACGTTCATAAGTGAAGTACCACCACCTGCAACGATACCTTCTTCTACTGCTGCACGAGTTGAGTTAAGTGCATCTTCAATGCGAAGTTTGCGCTCTTTTAACTCAGTTTCAGTTGCTGCACCTACTTTAATTACTGCTACGCCACCTGCAAGTTTTGCAAGACGCTCTTGTAATTTTTCACGATCGAATTCAGAAGTCGTTTCTTCTAATTGCGCACGGATTTGACCGATGCGAGCTTCGATTTGTTCTGTGCTTCCTACACCTTCAACTACAGTTGTGTTTTCTTTCGTTACAACAACTTTACCAGCGCGTCCTAAAGATTCAACTGTAGCAGATTTTAAGTCACGGCCTAATTCTTCAGTGATTACTTCGCCACCAGTTAAAATTGCGATATCTTCTAGCATTGCTTTACGACGGTCACCAAATCCAGGAGCTTTAACAGCTACTACATTGAATGTACCACGAAGTTTGTTCACTACTAATGTAGCTAACGCTTCGCCTTCTACATCTTCAGCAATGATAAGAAGCGGTTTACCTTGTTGTACCACTTGCTCTAATACTGGTAAGATTTCTTGAATGTTAGAAATCTTTTTGTCAGTGATTAAGATGTATGGGTTATCAAGAACTGCTTCCATTTTGTCAGAATCAGTAATCATGTAAGGAGATGCATATCCACGATCAAATTGCATACCTTCTACTACGTCTAATTCTGTTGTGAAACCTTTAGATTCTTCTAAAGTAATAACGCCGTCGTTACCAACGCGCTCCATTGCTTCAGCGATTAATTGACCTACTTCTTCGTCAGCAGCAGAAATAGCAGCTACTTGTGCGATAGAAGATTTACCTTCGATTGGTTTAGAAATCGTTTTTAATTCTTCTACTGCAGCAACTACAGCTTTTTCGATACCTTTACGAAGACCCATTGGGTTCGCACCAGCTGTTACGTTTTTAAGACCTTCACGAATCATAGCTTGTGCTAATACAGTTGCAGTTGTTGTTCCGTCACCAGCTACATCATTTGTTTTGCTAGCAACTTCTGCTACTAATTTCGCACCCATGTTTTCGAATGCATCTTCTAATTCAATTTCTTTTGCGATTGTTACACCGTCATTTGTAATAAGTGGTGAACCGAATTTTTTCTCAAGAACAACGTTACGACCTTTTGGTCCAAGCGTTACTTTTACTGCATTTGCAAGAGTGTCGACACCGCGAAGCATCGAACGACGTGCTTCTTCACTAAATTTAATATCTTTTGCCATAATAATTGACCCCCTTGGATTTTTTAAGATTTATATAATTAACCGATAACTGCTAAAATGTCACTTTCACGTAAAATCAAGTAGTCTGTACCTTCATATTTCACTTCAGTACCTGCATATTTTGAGAAGATGATAAGATCACCTGCTGCTACCTCTAAAGCAACACGCTCACCATTTTCAAGCACTCGACCAGTACCTACTGCAATAACTTTACCCTCTTGTGGTTTTTCTTTTGCTGTGTCTGGTAATACAATACCACTTGCTGTTTTTTCTTCCGCTTGAACAAGCTCAATTACAACGCGATCACCTAATGGCTTTAGCATGAACAATAACCTCCTCATTTTGTTATGTAAATTTTATTTATTAGCACTCAAGTCACCCGAGTGCTAACACACTTATAATAATAAATAATCTCAATTTCTTTTGCAAGTAAAAAAATCATAATTTTTTCGCAAATTACGCTATAAATTTTTCTATATAGAGTTCCTCTTCTTCTACCTTTACTATATGAATCGTTGTTTCCACTACTCGTATGTTACAATATGAAAGGACACCCTAAGTTGTTTTCGCTACACACACAACTTTCTCCTGTCTTCTATTATAATTTCAAATAAGGATTTACAAAAAAAACATAATTTAAGTAAGGTTTATATCGTAGGTAGCATCTTTACATGTTATCCTACCTTATCTCATACACTAGAGTTAGAAAGGATGGTTAAACCATTTGAAAAAACAATATTGGTGGGTTATCGTTACATACATTTTAATGCAGTTATCATCAATTGCTGGATTACCACTTCTTCTGAAAACTGGGCTTTATGATAACAGGGGATTCACTAGGGAAGAGAAATTTCAACTCATAACTGGTCACTGGGCGATCATTAGCTTCTTTATTGCATTATGTATCGTACTTTGGTTACTTAGAACAGATATTCGCGACAGACATTTAGATACAAAGCGTTCTACTGTTCCAGCTACGATTGGTTGGATTTTTATCGGGTTCTTCTTAGCATTTTTCTCGCAAAGTATTGCTGGTATGATTGAAATGTATGTATTAGGTATTAAACCTGGATCTGAAAATACAGCGAGACTTATGGATATCGCAAGAACGACACCTTGGTTCCTTATCGTCATCTCTATAATAGGACCTATTTTGGAAGAAATCGTATTTAGAAAAATTTTATTTGGTACACTTTATAAGAAGTTTAACTTCTTTATTGCCGCTATCATTAGTTCCCTTGTATTTGCGGCGATTCATTTTGATTTTACTCACTTATTGGTATACACTGCTATGGGGCTCGTATTCGCCTTCTTATATGTAAAAACGAAGCGTATTATCGTTCCAATTGCAGCTCATGTTGCAATGAATACATTAGTTGCAGTTGCCCAAGTTTTAATGAGTAACGAACAAATTCAAGAAATGATTAAAGAAGCTGAAAAAATGCAAGGCTTTATCGGAGGATTTTTAGTATGAGAAACTCACCATTGTTCATGGCTATATTGTACTTCCTTCTAGGATGTATCTTTACACATCTAGCCATTAGGAATGTAACAGATACAATTTGGAATATGTGGACAATACTATTTGCAGTTATGGCGACGATTGATTTTAATTTGGCACTTCGCCTCATCTTAGTTAAATTCACAAAGAAAAAACAATAATAAAACGCAGAGGTCGCTTCCTCTGCGTTTTATTGTGGATAATTCTTCAAAAAGTAAACTAATGTTTGTAACTCTACTGCTAAATCAATATGATGAATTCTTATATTGTCTGACACATTTAATCGTGCTGGTGTGAAATTCAAAATACCATGCACGTTTGTTTCTGCCAATCTATCAGCTACAGATTGTGCTACTGTAGCGGGTACTGTTAATATTGCCACTTGTATATCAGATGATAAACGTTCTTCTAATTCATCTAAGTGATATACAGGAATGCCTCCGATTTCTGTTCCAACTTTCTCTTCACTAATATCAAACGCCATTTCAATTTTTGTATTATTGTTTTTCGTGAAATTATAATGTAAGAAAGCGGTCCCTAAATTACCTACTCCAATAAGCGCTACACGTGTTATATCATCTTGGTCGAGTGTTTCACGGAAAAATGATAATAAATAATTTACGTTATATCCATATCCTTTTTTCCCTAATGCTCCAAAGTATGAGAAATCTCTTCGAATCGTTGCGGAATCAACCTTTACCGCTTCACTTAATTCGGCTGATGAAACACGTTGCTTACCAGACAAAGATAAGTTTTGGATAAATCGATAGTATAGAGGCAATCTCTTAGCAGTGGCTTGTGGAATTTTCTGCTGCTCCATATAACCTCTCCTCTCTTCCTATCTTTATTCATATGCTTTAATTAAATACAGAAGTTTAGCACTTATTAAATTCCTTGTATAATAGAAAGAAGAAGTATTCTCTCTGTATTTTAAACTATACACTATTTTTAGTATGATTGAGAAATATAAACATGGCAAAGTTAAGAAATTATTTGAGGTGAAAACATTGATTTTATTACAAGTAAACGCGCTTTCGAAATTATACGGTGCAGAAACGATTCTTTCAAATATAAAATTAGAAGTTCAAACGAAAGATCGTATCGCATTAGTCGGACGAAATGGCGCTGGAAAATCTACATTATTAAAAATAATAGCGGGTGAGCTATCTCATGATGGTGGAGAAATTATAAAGCCGAAAGATGTCTCAATTGGATATTTAGCTCAAAATACCGGTTTAGAAACATCTTTAACAATTTGGGATGAAATGTTAACCGTCTTTACACACTTGCAGCAAATGGAGACAAAACTTCGAAGGCTAGAGCAAGAGATGGGAAAAGAAGAAAACTTTTCAAACGAGGCTACGTATGAAAGATTATTAGCTGATTATGACCAATTACAATTAGATTATAAAGATCAAGGTGGCTATCAGTACGAAGCAGATATCCGTTCGATTTTAAGTGGTCTTGGCTTCCCAGTTGAAACGCACCAGACGACGATTTCGACATTAAGCGGTGGACAAAAAACACGATTAGCTCTCGGTAAATTATTATTAACGAAACCAGACTTACTTATTTTGGACGAGCCTACAAACCATTTAGACATCGAAACATTAACATGGCTTGAACAATATTTACAAGGTTATCCTGGCGCAATACTAATCGTCTCCCATGACCGTTATTTTTTAGATAAACTTGTTACACAAGTATATGAAATTTCGAATAAAGAAAGTAGACGATTTGTTGGTAACTACAGTAAATATTTAGACTTAAAATCAGCACTATACGAGCAAGAAATGAAACGTTATGAAAAACAACAAGATGAGATTGCTAAGCTAGAGGACTTCGTTCAAAAAAATATAGCTCGTGCATCTACGACAAAACGTGCGCAAAGTCGTCGAAAACAATTAGACCGTATGGAATTATTAACAAGACCATTAGGGGATTCTAAGTCAGCTTCCTTCCACTTCGATATTGAAAAACAAAGTGGAAATGATGTTTTACAAGTAAAGGACGCAACTATCGGCTATGATAAGGATCCAATTATTGAACATGTAACAATGCGCTTAACACGCGGAGATAGTGTTGCTTTAGTTGGTCCAAATGGAATTGGGAAATCCACATTATTAAAATCCATTGTGAATAAGTTACCACTATTACATGGTGAGGTTTCTTTCGGATCTAATGTCTCTGTTGGTTATTATGATCAGGAACAAGCTAATTTAACATCTTCTAAGCGCGTTTTAAATGAGCTATGGGATGAATACCCACTGCAACCTGAAAAAGAAATTCGCACGATATTAGGTAACTTCTTATTCACAGGAGATGATGTATTAAAGCCAGTATCTTCTCTTAGCGGTGGACAAAAAGCTCGTTTAGCTCTTGCCAAACTTATGATGCAAAAATCGAATTTATTAATTCTCGATGAGCCTACAAACCATCTTGATTTAAATAGTAAAGAGATTTTGGAGAATGCTTTAATTGATTATCCTGGTACCCTTCTCTTTGTATCTCATGACCGCTACTTTATTAATCGTGTAACGACGACCGTTGTTGAGTTATCAACAGAAGGTGCACAGGAATATTTAGGGGATTACGATTACTACGTTGAAAAGAAAAATGAGATGATTGAACGTGCTGAGTTTGAACAACAAGAACAGCAAGAAAATCATGCACCTGTTCAAAAAACTGTAGCTCCAGAAAAATTAAATTATCTCGAAGAAAAAGAGCGCAAAAAGTTGGAGCGTCAACGTACTCGAAAAATTGAGGAACTAGAACAAAACATTGTACAATTTGAAGAAGAAATTGCTACGTTAGAAGATCAACTTTGCTTACCAGAAATATATGCAGATTATGAAAAGGCTAGTGAAATTACAACGAAAAAGCAAACACTACAAGAGCAACTTGATGCTTGTATGGCAGAATGGGAAGAATTACATTTATAAGAGTCTTAAATAAGAGGGATGTCTCATAAGTCGGGATTTTAGACTATGCGGCATCCTTTTTATCTTCTAGTTTGAATTAACGTCATATTGTATAAAATATTCGACATGAGGCATCGTTTCAACGACAAAGTTTGACAATATTAGCGACTCCTATAATAAGAGCATATTTCAAAATGTTTTTTAAAGATATCTTCTTGTTTTTTATTTCCCGAGAAAAATACATCTAAAGGTCAGACTTCACCTATTTTATCCACAACCTTATACACATATCCACCTTTATAAAATAAACAACAAAATAACTTTTCCACATTATCCACAATCAACAAAAAAGTTATCAACATTTTATATACACAATAAAACCCATATTATCAACAGATAATATGGGTTTTATCCACAAGCTGTGGTTAATTTTGTGCATAACTATGCTTCAATATCTAATCCTGGATTTGCATTTAAAGCTAATGTAGCACGTTTTCCTTGTTCATATGCAATTGTACCTGCCGCTGCAATCATTGCTGCATTATCTGTACATAAAGATAGAGGAGGAATAATTAGCTCTACATTTTCTTTTTGTGCAAATTCTGCTTCTAAACGTGCACGCAGTCCTTTATTCGCAGCTACTCCACCAGCAAGAAGCACTTGCTTTACGTTATAAGCATCCGCTGCACGAGATGCTTTCGTTACTAATACGTCAATTACACTCTCTTGGAAACTTGCTGCTAAATCTTCCGGTGCAATTTCTATCCCGCGTTGTTTTGCGTTATGCACAGTGTTGATAACTGCTGATTTCAATCCGCTAAAACTGAAATCATACGAATCCGGTTCTAGCCATGCACGAGGTAAATCAATTGTTGGTTCTCCTTCATGTGCAAGTCGATCAATATGAGGACCACCTGGATATGGCATAGATAACGTACGAGCTACTTTATCATATGCCTCTCCTGCTGCGTCATCTCGCGTTTCACCAATTACTTCAAATGAACCATGTTCTTTCATATAAACAAGCTCTGTATGCCCACCAGAGACAACAAGTGATAGTAATGGGAATTGAACTTCTTTTACTAAGCGGTTCGCATAAATGTGGCCAGCGATATGATGAACACCAACTAGGGGGATATCATGTGCAAATGCCACTGCTTTCGCTGCGTTCACCCCTATTAGAAGCGCTCCTACTAAACCAGGTCCTTCTGTAACAGCAATTGCATCAATATCATCAAATGTGATATTCGCTTCTTTTAACGCTTCTTCTAATACAACTGTAATTTCTTCTACATGATGACGGGACGCAATCTCTGGTACAACTCCGCCAAAACGTTTATGACTTTCAATTTGTGATGCAACAACATTTGCAATAATTTCCGTTCCATTTTTAACAACCGCTACTGCTGTTTCATCACAACTTGTTTCAATACCAAGTATAATCGTATTTTTTTCCATTATATATTCACCCACATTACGAGACCATCTTCCTGATTGTCTGCATAGTATCGTTTACGAATTCCACCATTTTGAAATCCGTATTTTCTGTATAACTGTTTTGCTACTTCATTTGATACACGTACTTCAAGTGTCATCGTTTTTACACCTAGAGTTTTCGCCTCGGAAATAACTTCTTTTAATAAAGCATCTCCTAGCTTTTGACCTCTGTATTCTGGCAAAATAGCTATATTTGTTATATGCGATTCATCAATAATTATCCACAATCCACAATACCCAATTACACGACCATCTTTTTCTAGCACAACATAATGTGCATGTTCATTCATCGTTAACTCACGGTGAAAGGCATCTGCAGTCCAAGGAGTTGAAAAAGATGCTTCTTCAATGGCTACAATTTGAGCAATATCATCAAGTTCCATCTTTCTAAATATCATATCCATCCTCTGCAAGCTCCTACTTGTTTTGACTTTCTAACCACTTTGTTTCAGCTTCAGCTAAACGAAGGTAACTAGGAACAAATGAATGTACATCTTGTTCTTCTTTTTGTAATCCTAAGAACGCTAGCTCACTTGGTCTTGGGTTATTTTTAGTGAAAGGAGCAAAGACAGCTTGATTGCCTAAATGTTCGATAATTGTTTCTTTGTGTAGTTTCACATCGTTACCAATAAATAAAACAGGCTTTCCTTTATCTTTTAACATTTGCAACCAGTCTACAATAAGGATGATTCGGTCTTCCTCTATAGAAGTTAAATCCTCTCCTTCATATGTATATAAGCCAGTATAAATTTGTCCACGTCTTCCATCGAATAAAGGACAGATTAATCCATCAAAATTAGCTCCGTTTGCAGCCACTACTTCTAAACTTGATACACCCACAATTGGTATTTGAAGTGACCAAGCTAATGTTTTGGCAGCTGTCACACCTATACGAACACCTGTATATGATCCTGGTCCAGCAGCTACAACTATTTTAGTTAATTCTTTTGGTTTTACACCGCATTCTTTTAACAGTTGTTCTACAGCTGGCATAAGACGCACAGAATGATTTTTTGTTAAATTTGTAATGATTTCCCCAATTACGTTTCCTTCTTCAATAAGGGATACACCCATTACATAATTTGAAGTATCAATTGCTAGTACTTTCATCTTGTAATAGCTCCTCACATAATCTAATATAGCGATCTCCAATTGGCTCGAGTACAATGTTTCTTGTGTCATCTCCAGCATGGAATAAACTAATTTGTAGCTTCTCATTTGGTAAATATGCTTCTATTAAATGAGCCCATTCTACTACCGTAATTCCTTCACCGTAGAAATACTCATCAAAACCTAAGTCTTCTTCACTTTCAGCTAAGCGATACACGTCCATATGATATAGCGGTAATCTCCCTTTATATTCTTTAATAATATTAAAGGTAGGACTATTTACAACTCTTTTCACTCCAAGACCTTTTGCTAGTCCCTTTGTAAAAGTCGTCTTACCAGCCCCTAGATCTCCTTCTAAAATAATTACATCTTGTGCCTGAGCAAGTTCACCAAGTTTTTCTGATAATCTTTGTGTTTCCTCAGATGATTTTGTTGTTATTTCATATTTACTCACAGACTTCACCTACTTTACTCACAATGTTCTCTGCTATTTATTATACAGGTTTTGAATATATAAAAAAGTCCTTAGGAGTTTTCCTAAGGATAGTTTGACTGTCTTTATTAGTTTTTTGTTAAAACAAATAAAAAAATACGAAACAACATGTTTCGTTCTTTTCTTTATATAAAATGGCGGTCCCGACCGGGGTCGAACCGGCGATCTCCTGCGTGACAGGCAGGCATGTTAACCACTACACCACGGGACCATTTGGTTGCGGGGACAGGATTTGAACCTGCGACCTTCGGGTTATGAGCCCGACGAGCTACCGTGCTGCTCCACCCCGCGATGATATAAATAGCTTGGCGACGTCCTACTCTCACAGGGACAAGGTCCCAACTACCATCGGCGCTAGAGAGCTTAACTTCCGTGTTCGGTATGGGAACGGGTGTGACCTCTCTGCCATCATCACCAAACTATTGAAGGCATATTCCTTCAAAACTAGATAACATTTGCTACATATTATATGGTTAAGTCCTCGATCTATTAGTATTCGTCAGCTCCACATGTCACCATGCTTCCACCTCGAACCTATCAACCTGATCATCTTTCAGGGATCTTACTAGCTTACGCTATGGGAAATCTCATCTTGAGGGGGGCTTCATGCTTAGATGCTTTCAGCACTTATCCCTTCCGCACATAGCTACCCAGCTATGCCCTTGGCAGAACAACTGGTACACCAGCGGTGCGTCCATCCCGGTCCTCTCGTACTAAGGACAGCTCCTCTCAAATTTCCTACGCCCACGACGGATAGGGACCGAACTGTCTCACGACGTTCTGAACCCAGCTCGCGTACCGCTTTAATGGGCGAACAGCCCAACCCTTGGGACCGACTACAGCCCCAGGATGCGATGAGCCGACATCGAGGTGCCAAACCTCCCCGTCGATGTGGACTCTTGGGGGAGATAAGCCTGTTATCCCCGGGGTAGCTTTTATCCGTTGAGCGATGGCCCTTCCATGCGGAACCACCGGATCACTAAGCCCGACTTTCGTCCCTGCTCGACTTGTAGGTCTCGCAGTCAAGCTCCCTTATGCCTTTGCACTCTACGAATGATTTCCAACCATTCTGAGGGAACCTTTGGGCGCCTCCGTTACACTTTAGGAGGCGACCGCCCCAGTCAAACTGCCCACCTGACACTGTCTCCCGGGTCGATAAGACCCGTAGGTTAGAATTTCAATACAGTCAGGGCGGTATCCCACCAGCGCCTCCACCGAAGCTAGCGCTCCGGTTTCAAAGGCTCCCGCCTATCCTGTACAAACTGTACCAAAATTCAATATCAGGCTACAGTAAAGCTCCACGGGGTCTTTCCGTCCTGTCGCGGGTAACCTGCATCTTCACAGGTACTATAATTTCACCGAGTCTCTGGTTGAGACAGTGCCCAAATCGTTACACCTTTCGTGCGGGTCGGAACTTACCCGACAAGGAATTTCGCTACCTTAGGACCGTTATAGTTACGGCCGCCGTTTACTGGGGCTTCAGTTCAGAGCTTCGCTTACGCTAACCCCTCTCCTTAACCTTCCAGCACCGGGCAGGTGTCACCCCCTATACTTCGCCTTACGGCTTCGCAGAGAGCTGTGTTTTTGCTAAACAGTCGCTTGGGCCTATTCACTGCGGCTTTCCGTTAAGAAAGCACCCCTTCTCCCGAAGTTACGGGGTCATTTTGCCGAGTTCCTTAACCAGAGTTCTCTCGCACACCTTAGGATTCTCTCCTCGCCTACCTGTGTCGGTTTGCGGTACAGGCACCTTTTATCTCGCTAGAAGCTTTTCTTGGCAGCGGGGAATCAAAGACTTCGCTCCATAAGGAGCTTCCCCATCACAGCTCAGCCTTTACGATAAGCGGATTTGCCTACTTATCAGCCTAACTGCTTGGACGTGCACAACCAATCGCACG
>NZ_JBBOTL010000001.1:155000-257500 GCF_038005585.1 Bacillus sp. FSL W8-0519 | reverse complement strand
TTCTCCTCTCTTATACATATATTAAATAGTACATATACCCATCCTCATTCAAGAAGCGTGGTTTCTAAAAACATAGCAAAAATAGAAATCCACTCACCAACCTCTCATCAATAGTACTTTACATTTATGAGAGTAGGATTAAACAAGGAGGGATTCCTATGCCTACATGGCTCAAAAAACAAATGCAACGCGCATATTTTGAAAAAAACCGGTATCAAATTAAATTACTAAATGAATGCTGGTTTTATTATAGCAAAATACATCAAAGTTCCTAATCCATTACACGTTTTATCCTATAAAAAAAGAGCAGTTTCATCTGCTCTCTTCTCTTACTATTCAATCGGCAACATAGATAATGCAACGCGACCTTTTTTCGTATCAATATCATCTACCCATACTTTGACGATTTGTCCGACAGATACAACATCTAACGGATGCTTCACGTATTGTTTGCTTAGTTTAGAAATATGTACTAAACCATCTTGTTTCACACCTACATCAACAAAAGCACCGAAATCAACAACGTTACGAACTGTTCCTTCCAGTTCCATACCACGTTTTAAATCTTCTAACTTCAAAATCCCTTTTTTCAGAAGCGGTTTAGGCAACTCATCCCTCATGTCTCGCTCTGGACTAATGAGTGCATCTATAATATCAACTAATGTTGGTTCTCCAACTCCCGTTTCTTGCGACAACTTAGAAATCTCTACTTCTTCTAAACTCTTTTGTAATTGCGGTTGCCCTACGTCATCTTTCGATAATCCTAGACTCTTCAATAACAATTCAACATTTTTATATTGTTCTGGATGAATACCTGTACGGTCTAACGGATTTGCCCCTTCTAATATACGTAAGAAACCTATACATTGTTCATATGTCTTCGCACCTAGACGTGGTATTTTCTTTAAGTCTGTTCGTTTTGTAAATTTCCCTTCTTCTTCACGCTTTGCTACAATATTTTTCGCAACAGTTTTTGATAAGCCTGAAACATATTGCAGCAACGCAACTGAAGCTGTATTTACATTCACACCGACCTGGTTAACTGCTGTCTCTACTACAAACGTTAATGATTCATTTAATCTTTTTTGAGACACATCATGTTGATATTGTCCAACCCCAACTGATTTAGGATCAATCTTTACAAGTTCAGCAAGTGGATCTTGCAGACGTCTACCGATAGAAACCGCACTTCTTTCTTCAACCTGTAAATCTGGGAATTCCTCGCGGGCTAAATCAGAAGCCGAATACACACTCGCACCAGCTTCGTTCACAATAATATAGAAGACTTCTCGTTTCACATTTTGTAATACATCAACTATAAATTCTTCCGATTCTCTAGAAGCTGTACCATTCCCAATCGCAATCATTTCAACTTGATATTTATCTATAATAGAAAGAACTTTCGCTTTTGCATCTTCATATTTACGCACTGGTGGATGCGGATAAATAACATCAATATATAGAACTTTCCCCGTATCGTCTACGATAGCTAATTTACAACCCGTTCTATATGCAGGGTCTACAGCTAACACAACCTTTCCTTTCATTGGAGGTTGTAATAACAAATTACGTAAGTTCTCAGAGAAAATATGTATTGCTTGTTCCTCAGCTGTTTCTGTTAATTCTTTTCGAATCTCCCTTTCAATAGAGGATTGAATTAATCGTTTATAACCATCCTCAATTGCTAACTTTACATACTGTGCACTTTTTGAATCGTTATCACGAATTACTTTCTTATATAAGAAAGTTACTATCTCATCTACTGGCGGAACAACAGAAACTCTCAATATATCTTCTTTCTCACCGCGATTCATCGCTAATACACGATGCGGCACGACTTTCTGCAACGGTTCTTCATAATCGTAATACATTTCATATATATTTTTTTCATCTTTCTCTTCATCTTTTACAGCCGAAGACATAACACCTTTTCTAAAAGTAACATTCCGAATCCAACTACGATATGCTGCTTCATCTGAAACGATTTCTGCAATAATGTCTTGAGCACCTTGTAATGCCTCTTCTGCAGATTGCACTTCTTTCTCGGCATTTATAAACTCCATTGCCTTCTGATTCGGATCTTCTTTTGTATATAACAATAACCATTCAGCTAATGGCTCTAGTCCTTTTTCTTTTGCAATCGTTGCTTTCGTTCTTCTCTTCTCTTTATATGGACGATATAAATCTTCTACTTCTTGCAACTTTGTAGCTTTCACAATTTGCTGACGTAATTCTCCTGTCAGTTTCCCCTTCTCATCAATAAGGCGAAGAACCTCTTCTTTTCTATCTTCAAGCTGCATTATATATTGCCATCTCTCTAAAATTGTACGAATTTGCACTTCA
This sequence comes from Bacillus sp. FSL W8-0519, assembly GCF_038005585.1. Lineage (NCBI taxonomy): Bacteria > Bacillati > Bacillota > Bacilli > Caryophanales > Bacillaceae > Bacillus > Bacillus sp. FSL W8-0519. The sequence goes on along the minus strand of NZ_JBBOTL010000001.1, from coordinate 255,157 downwards.
TCTAAAGAGCCTGTCCATTCTTTTCGGTAACGAGCAATAAATGGAACTGTGTTACCTTCTTCTGTTAATTGAATAACATGACGAACTTGCTTTTCGGTAAAGCCTAATTCCTTCACTAACATTTTCATTAACGCTTGTCGATTATCTACCATTTCCATATACAACCGCAACCTCCTCTATAATAAAAAAAGTTGCCCTTCAAAGAGAGCAACTTAAACTGCCGATTTAAAAATCTATTAGTCCTAAACTAATTTGTAGCGCTTCATCTACACGAATCATCATCACTTCATCTAAGTGAGTGATTTTGTCCGTTAAGCGCTGCTTATCGATTGTTCGAATCTGCTCAAGTAAAATAACAGAATCTCTCTCAAAACCGTACTTTTTCGCATCAATTTCCACATGAGTGGGTAATTTCGCTTTTTGAATCTGTGCAGTAATAGCCGCTACAATCACCGTTGGACTAAAACGATTTCCGATGTCATTTTGAATGACAAGAACCGGACGAACGCCTCCTTGCTCAGAACCAACAACTGGGGAAAGGTCTGCAAAATACACGTCGCCGCGTTTTACAATCAAAATATTACCCCCCGCTAACTAAGCGTTCTACTGTATGAGCTGCTTCATACTCTGCTAAGAAAGCTTCAGATGCAATACCAAGATTAATTTTTCCCATTTCAATGTACCCACGTCGCATTGATTCATGTTGGTAGCGTTTCTTCGTCTTATGTTGACGCAATAACAGTTGTGTTGCCTGGCAAATTAGTTCATGGCGATTCTTATTCTCTTGTTTTCCAATTCCGTCCAATTCCGTTACCATTTGCTTTGGCAACCGAACCACGATTTCAGTAGTTACACTTGATTCGGACACAAAAATACACCTCCACCGTCAACTACACACCCAAATATATATATGACACCTATTGTAATAATACCATTGTATGGAGCCTGTTGCAAAGACTTCCTTATTCCCTGCTTATGTTTTCCAATTCACAAACAAAACATTCATATTCTTTTATTTTTTATCTCATTACAACAAGAAACGAAAAAGTTTCCGCGCTAAATTCACGTTACATTATGTTAAAAGTAAAGATAAGTAAAAAGCTTCTCGTCAAAAATGAACTTATTCTTAACCAATGAACAGTCCTCTCACATGACAAGAAGCACATCATACCACCTTCTATATATCGTTCAAATAATTGATTACTTCCACAACTTTACCATTCCGTATAAATATTCTCGGCACACGGAAACTGATCGTTGTAATAATTTCATAATTAATAGTCCCTGAATATTCCGCAACCTCTGTAGCGCTAATATATTCATCTCCTTGCCTTCCAATGAGTGTAACTTTCGTACCAAGAGGCACTTTACAAGGAAGGTGAATCATGAATTGATCCATCGTTACTCGCCCTACAATCGGTACCCTTTTACCATTTACAAGCACTTCAAATCCTTGCAATCTTCTAAGCCAGCCATCTGCATAGCCAATTGCAACGGTCGCAATCCATTCTTCCGTCTTCGTTCGATAAGTGACGTTATAACTAATTCCATCCCCTTTAATCACCTCTTTAATATGAGCAACTTTCGTATGCAATGATAGCGCTGGTTCTAATTTAAACGGTAAAAAAGGGCGTATTTCTACAGATGGAGATAACCCATACATCGCAATACCAATTCGTACTGCATTAAATGTAATCCCTTGAAAACGTAGCGTTGCAGCACTATTAGCTGTATGAACAAACTTAGGATCCACTCCGAATTCTTTCAACCAACTTAACTGCTCCAAAAATGTGTTATATTGCTTATCAAAGTAAGAAGTCTCCACCTCATCTGCCGTTGCAAAATGCGTATAAACTCCTTCCAATTCTAAGAATGGTGCACCTTCTAAGCTTTTTAAAAATCCTTTTAATTCTTTACGTTCACGTATTCCAATTCTCCCCATACCACTATCGAAATTAATATGGTATTTCATCGTAGACGAACCATCCCAAAGTTTGATTGCTTCATCTACCCATTCCTTTTGAAAAACAGTTAATGCTACATCATTTTCAGCAGCTACATTTATATCACGAGGAGGAGAAGGACCTAACACTAAAATCGGCGCAGTAATACCAGCTCTTCGAAGCACTAAAGCTTCATCTAAGAACGCAACTGCTAACCTTGTCGCCCCCGCTTCTAATGCTGTTTTAGCCACCGGTACATAATCGTGCCCATATGCATTCCCTTTAACAACGGCAAAAATTTCTACATCACTCGGGATAAATTCTTTAATATGTGTAACGTTGTTATAAATGGCATCTAAATCCACTTCCACCCAAGTGTCACGGTAAAATGGCGCTTCTTCCATAAACACACTTCCTTATACACGATATGCGAAGCTTATTCTTTTATATGCTTCTTTTATGAAATCCACCCTTCAAACTAAGAAAAGACGTGGTGCACATATATCACCACGTCTAAGAAGTTTACTTCACTTGCTTCTCTGTAACTGAACGAGCAACCATTAACAGCTCCTTCGGCTCTAAACCTTTAGACACGAGCATATATTCTACTCCGTTATGCGACCACGTTAAAGAGTCTTTCGTCAATGCTCCAATTGTAAAGCCAAGATCAACCAATTCCCCGCTCACACTTATCGCTGACGAAGCCTCTGCAACTTTTGCCTTTTCTTGTATTAAAGTAAAGGATTTCTTACTTCCAGTGTATGTGAGTATCGCACGCTTGCCACTGTCTGTCTTCAACTCTTTTTCATCTTTCAAAGTCATACCTTGCGGCGTATCACGCGGATACAAAATAGCAAATGGTTTGTCTTCTTTCGCTGTCGTTTGAACATCTACTTGCGCTCTAGACATATTTTGTTTCGTATCAAATGCACCTTTATCAAATTTCGCATCAAATTTCACTTTAGAGAAATCTACTTTCACAAGAACATTTTGATCATTATCCATTAACTTCACCGAAACTGGTGTTAAATCACTTTTCTTCAATGTAATCTCTTGTCTCGGCAACATGTTTTGATGCTGATAGTTTGTTTTTGTTTTAAAGATATAATACTTATCTGTTTTTTCAAAAGTAAGGTTTTTCTTATCCTGCAAAATATCCCTCACAAGGGATTCGTATAAATAAGCCTGGCTACTATTTTGCGGCCAATCACTTTGGAAACGGAAACTCTTATTAAGAGCTGGCGTTAATACAAATACTCCTTCTTCATTCCTTAAAATAATTTGGCTTTGATCTTTTTTCGCATTCTGCAAATTCACACGATAAAAAGAAGGTTCCTTATGCCATATTTCTACCTTATACTCCTGAGGCTCATTCCCTGTTTTAATAGATAGTTTCGCTTCAGCTTGATAGCTTTTCAACCCTTTTACTTTCGCTTCTAAATCTCTCACAACATCATCTTGTTTCTTTTCCATACAACCGGCCAACACAAAAACGGTTAATAAACCGACAAGAACTAAAAACAGACGCCTTTTCATCACTTCAGCCCCTTTGCCCCTATAAATGAATGGAAGATGTACCTTCCTTATCGCTACCACAAATATATGAGACAAAGATATAAAATATGCAGACTAGCGTGACGAGCTTTCTAAAACAACTTGAGCAACAGCAAATTCCTTACTATGACTAATTGATAAATGAACAATATGCTCTGTACTTGTAATAAGAATCGGCTTCCCTCTATCATCATTTCTTACTTCAACATCTAAAAAACTCACTTCTTTCCCAATACCAGTTCCTACCGCTTTTGAATACGCCTCTTTCGCTGCAAATCTTCCAGCTACAAACTCTGTAAGGCGGCTTCCCTTCAGCCCCTTAGCAACATTACGTTCACTTTCAGTTAAAATACGTTCCATAAATTTAAGCTTTCCATCTATCATTTTTTCAATTCGATTCAATTCAATAATATCGATTCCAATCCCTACAATCATTTCAAAATCCCCTTCTTCTATTTAGCTTTCTTTTTTCATATTGTAAGAATAACAGAGAATCTTTCTGATGCAAAAGGAGTGATACTCACAATATGCTAATACCATCCGCCCGCATTTCCTTACAACCAATCGTCATCGCTTTACTTCTCGTACAATTAATCATGATTATATTAGGCGATTTTTTCCTCTTTCCTATGGCAGCTTCTAATGAATATATCGCTAAAGGAGAATGGTGGCGTCTCATAACTTCCCTACTCGTACATGTAGACTTACCACATTTTCTTTCTAATAGTATTTGTTTATTCGTCCTTGGCTCTTCTATTGAAAAACAACTAGGCCACTTTTCTTTCATCATTATTTTTTTCCTTTCTGGCATTCTCGGAAATATTTTCTCTTATCTTATTATGCCCCATGAATATATTCATACCGGGGCATCTGGTGGTATCTTCGGATTGCTAGGTGCACAGTTATTTCTAATGTATAGCCGCTATCGTTCTTCCAATCCAAGAGACATCGCTATTTTTTCAATCATGATATGTATATTACTACTATTCACTTTCTTCAATCCCTCTGCCAACCCTATCAGCCATTTAACAGGATTGATCATTGGTGGTATTTGCACCCCTTTATTAATAAAAAAACTCGATGGTGCAGAGCTCATTTAATATAAAAGCTCGCACCATCGATAATTTCCACATCTGTTTGTTCACTTAAATCCCTCATGAGTTGAAATAAAGACTCATCCTTCATCTTCGCTTCAATCATACAATCAATTTGCGGAACACTTCCCTTTATCTTTTTTAAAAAAGATAAAAAAGTATCTACATCAATAAAGTCCGCATGTGCTCTCGGGTCTTTTCCCTCTCTAGGACTAGAAATGTGCATTTTCACTGGTAACAAAGACGATTCCCACGTATGTACGACACGCGCCCAATCTTCATGCCAATCTTCTCGATCATGATTCATCATATGGTGATGTAAATCAAATACAACGGGAATGTCCAATTTTTCTCCTAAATATAATGTGTCCTCGAGCGTAAAAGTTGTATCATCATTTTCTAACATAATCATTTCCTGAATACCTCTTGGGACATTAGACCAATTCTCTATAAAACGCTCTAATGCAAGCTCTTTATCTTTATATCCGCCACCAACATGCATTACACATCGTTGCTTATGTTCAATCCCCATACCTTTTAATAATTTTCTATGCATCTGTAACGTCTTTACAGATTGTTTAAAAATATTCTCCTCGGGTGAATTAAGTACAACAAAATGATCTGGATGAAAATCAATACGCATATTCATTCGAATAGCGTAATCACCTAGCACTTTTAAATTTTCTTTTAAAGGGCGAATATAATTCCAATCTAACAACTCCTCATGATTCGCTAAAGGAATCAGCTTGGAACTAAGTCGAAAGAACGATATGTCATGTCCTTTATTATGTTTTAATAATCGTAAACAGTTTTCCAAATTCGAATTAGCAATTCTTTCAAGTTTACGAATCGCCGCTTCCCGATCATCTATTTTTTGAAACTGCGCGTACGTCATCGTTTGAGATGGAGATGCATTTTTCAAATGTACACTCATCGCGACATAGCCAAGCCTTACAAGCATGCGGCACCTCATTTCTACATAAGTTATTATGTAGTATGTACAATTACAAAAATAAAAAAAGAGAATGCCGGCAAAGGGCATTCTCTTTTTCATTATTAAGCTTGTGGCTTACGGCTATGATGTTTTCTTTCGCCGCGTCCGTTTGAAGATCCTGGGCGTCCTTGACCTTCGCCACGACGACCACGGTTGCCGCCATCACGATTGCGATCACGGTTACCGTCACGATTACGACCATCGCGATTGCGGTCACGGTTACGACCATCGCCACCGCGTCCATCACGACTACGATTACGGTTACCATCACGGTATCCGCCTCCGTTACCGCCGCGTTTTTTAGAACCGCCACCTCTTGCAACAACTGGTGGTTCTGATGTTAAAGCGATTGGAGTTGTATCTGGCTCTTTTGTCATCATTTTTAAAGCAGCAGCTACTACTGTTACAGAGTCGTTCTCTTCTAACATTTCTTCCGCAATACGCTTGTAGTATGCTAAGTTTTCATTTTCAATTGTGTTTTGAAGTTTTTCAGCGATTAAACGTTGTTGACCTTCTAGTGCCTCGTCAAGTGTTGGTGCATCCATGCGGTCCATTTTACGTTTTGTTGTACGCTCGATATTTTTTAATTGTCCAGATTCACGTGGTGTTACAAATAGCATTGCAATACCTTTTTTACCTGCACGACCAGTACGGCCAATACGGTGAACGTATGATTCTGGATCTTGTGGAATATCGAAGTTGTATACGTGTGTTACACCCGAAATATCAAGACCACGTGCAGCAACGTCTGTTGCAACAAGAACTTCAATAGAACCTTCTTTGAACTTACGTAATACAGACATACGTTTCGCCTGAGTTAAATCACCATGGATACCTTCCGCAGCATAACCACGTAAATTTAATGCTTCTGATAATTCATCAACACGACGCTTTGTACGACCGAATACAATCGCAAGCTCTGGAGATTGAATGTCTAATAAGCGTGTCAATACATCAAACTTTTTCTTTTCTTGCACTTCTAAATAGAACTGCTGAATGTTTGGCATTGTTACTTCTTTTGCTTTTACTTTAATGTGTTGAGGCTCAGTCATGAAACGCTCAGCAATACGACGGATTGGATCCGGCATTGTCGCTGAGAATAGTAATGTTTGGTGTGTTTCTGGCACATCTGTTAAAATTGCTTCAATATCTTCAATGAAGCCCATGTTTAACATTTCATCCGCTTCGTCAAGAACAACTGTCTCTACGTTTTGTAAGCGAAGTGTTTTACGGTTAATATGATCTAAAATACGACCCGGCGTACCAACAATAATGTGTGGGTGTTTTTTTAGAGCACGAATTTGGCGGTTAATATCTTGACCACCGTAAATTGGTAAGATACGAACGCGTTTATGTTTACCAATTTTGTATAGCTCTTCTCCAACTTGAATTGCTAATTCACGCGTTGGCGCGATAACAATACCTTGAACCGATTCTTTATGTGTATCCACTTTATCTAATAGTGGTAATCCGAATGCTGCTGTTTTCCCTGTACCTGTTTGTGCTTGCCCAATAATATCCTTACCTTGCAATGCATGTGGAATTGTTTCAGCTTGAATTGGCGTAGCCTCTTCAAAGCCCATACTTTCAACAGATTGCAGTAAAGAATCACTTAATCCTAATTCTCGAAATGTTGTCAATGTTACTTCTCCTTTTCTATCCTATACTTATCATTTAAAAAAAGGCGTTTTCCGAATTTGCGGAAAAGCCCTTTTCCTGAATGCTCACGTATATAAACGGGCGTATATTCTTCACGAAAATACTTCTAAACGTTATTACACTTTATCAATTATAAGTTTTGTATGTGTAAAAAGCAAACCCAACTGTTACCTTATTTTCATATTAAGAGTTTTTTTCTTCACTTTTATTTTTTTATATTTACTGTAAGCGCTTATTATAAGTTTCTTCTTTTTTCGTTGCTATCATCCCTATTTATATACACCAATTATTTCAACATCGTAATTACTTCTTCCAATTTCATACCGCGAGATGCTTTGACTAATACAACATCTTTTGCATCGACTACTGCTTGCAACTCTTTTACTAACTCTTCTTTATTATCATAAGCCTTTACACGTTCGTTAGGGAAATTAATTTTCGCTCCTTCAGCAATTTGAGCTCCTAATTTACCATATGTGAACACATAGGAGATTTTTGCTGGATCGATTAATTTACCTACCTCATAATGAAACTGTACTTCTTGATCTCCAAGCTCTAACATATCGCCGAGAACAACAATTTTTTTAGAGAATCCATCTAAACCATTCATTAGGTGGAATGCTGCTTCCATAGCTGTTGGACTTGCATTATAAGCATCGTTGATAATTGTTAATCCACTATTTGTTTTTACAATTTCCATACGCATGCCTGTCATTTGAAGTGTTACTAAACCTTCTTTCATCTCTTCCCACGTTACACCAAAATGTTTCGCAATTGCCATAGAAGCAAGCGTATTATACACATTGTGTTTCCCTAATACCGGTAGATAGAATGAAATGTTTTCTTCTCTATTCATTTTAAAGTGTGTCCCAGTTGCTTGTAACGTTACAGTCGTTGGATAGTAATCATTTGCTCTAGCATCACCAAACGTAACTGTTTCAGCTATTAAATTCATCTCAGGAACACGATTCGTTAATAATGGCTCATCTCCGTTATATACGAACACTCCACCTTCTTGTAATCCTGTCACAATTTCTAATTTCGCTTCAGCAATTGCCTCGCGAGAGCCTAAGTCCATTAAATGCGCTTCACCAATGTTCGTAATGATAGCTGCATTTGGACGAGCTAACTTAGATAAGAATTCAATTTCCCCACGGCTTGACATTCCCATTTCTAATACAGCTACTTCTGTATTTTCTTCTAAGTTTAAAATAGTAAGAGGTAGCCCGATATGATTATTGAAGTTTCCTTCTGTTTTTTGAACTTTGAATTTAGTCGCAAGAAGACTTGTTACAATATCTTTTGTAGATGTTTTACCGTTACTACCTGTCACACCAATCACTTTAACATCCAATTGGTCGCGATAGTTTTTTGCTAACATTTGTAATGCTGATAGCGTGTCTTCTACAAAAATAACCGGAAGATTCTCAGGTGGATTTGCTACATCTTTCATCCATAATGTCGCCACAGCTCCATTTTCAACAGCTTTATCTACAAAAGCATGTCCATCGAAACGTTCACCTTGAATCGGAACATATAAGTTTCCTTTTTCGATTTTTCTCGTATCAATAGACACTCCTTGTATAGTAATTCCCTCATACTGCTCTGCTAATCCCGTACCATTTGTCATTTGTTCTACTTGTTTTAACGTTCGATTTATCATAAAAACACTCCTTACATAGAGGAAGCACTATTCCTTCGAATAGTGCCTCCTCCTTTTTTTGTTAGATTGTATATTTAATTTTTTGTTTTTCTTCGTGACGCTCCATTGCTAAACGAATTAGCTCTTCAATTAATTCCGGATACGGTAATCCAGTATGTTGCCATAGTAGAGGGAACATACTAAACGGCGTAAATCCTGGCATCGTATTCACTTCGTTAATGTATACTTCTCCATCTTTCGTTAAGAAGAAATCAGCTCGCGTTAAGCCAGCACCATCTAACGATTGGAATGCAACAATCGCATCTCGCTTAATAACATTAGACTCTTCTTCTGTCATTTCAGCTGGAATAATTAACGCTGTATCACCATCGATGTATTTCGACTTATAATCATAGAAGTCTTTTTTAGGTACGATTTCACCTACAACTGAACATTTCGGTTCATCATTACCTAGTACACCAACTTCTACTTCACGTCCAACGATATTTTCTTCCACAATAATTTTACGGTCAAATTGGAATGCCTCTTCAAATGCATTCTCAAGTTCTTCACGATTTTTACACTTATTAATCCCAACACTTGAACCAAGGTTTGCTGGTTTTACGAAGCAAGGATAACCCAATACTTCTTCTACTTTTTCATATGCTGTTTCACGATCTTTTTCCCATCCGCTACGAATGAATGATGCATATTTCGCTTGTTTTAATCCAGCTTCTGCGAAAATGTTTTTCATAACAACTTTATCCATACCAGCAGCAGATGCTAGAACACCATTTCCTACATAAGGAATATTCATTAATTCTAATAATCCTTGTACCGTTCCATCTTCACCATTTGGTCCATGTAGTAATGGGAAAATAACGTCGATAGCATTTTCCTCAGCATTTGCAGATGGAATGATTTCTGTGCTTAATGATAGCGGAGAAATCGCATTTTCTGCACCGCTCATTTTTAGAACTTCAACATCTGTTACTTCACCTTCAATACGCTCACCGCGTACCCATTGACCTTGTTCTGTAATATAAATTGGATGAATCTCGAATTTATCTTGATTTAATGCTTTAATAGCAGCAAGAGCCGTTTGTAGCGAAACTTGATGCTCAGCTGATTTTCCACCATATAATAAACCTAATTTAATTTTTGTCACTGAAATCACCCTAACCAATTGTTTTCATTTTTCTATTTTAGCACTTTTTATAAAAATAGGTAGTTCCTATTTGAAATAAAATGCAACTTCCACAAATAATTAAATGACACCACTTATTGGTTTTCTATACTTTTTCCACTTAACTTTCTTGATAAATATATAAAGTGAAACTTTAATCAGTGGGGGGCTTCATCCCCTACTGATTATTAGTTGAACCAATCGGACTTTTATGGGCAGCCCGACCCCCACCTAAATTCCTTGCTTTCGCTGAATTTTGAGGTGGGGGTCTTACTGCCCATTAAAGTGGGATAAAATTGCAATCCAACCTAGTTATGTACCTAAAATATGTAGAAATCCCCTTTTTGTGTATGTCATCTAATTATTAAGAAGATTGTTTGGTTAGTGTGCTTTTTTGCCTTTGTTCAACGAGACGGTCTAAAGAAATATATACAATACCTGCAACTACACAACCGACAGCTAAAATTGTAAATAAAAAGTGGCCAAGTAATCGGTCTAGTAAAAAACCTCCAAGAAGTGGGCCGAATGCACTTCCTGTAATCCACTGCAAACTTGCAGCTCCCATATAAGTCCCCCTCAAATGCTCAGGAGCCAAATTCGCTACAAACGTCATCTGTACAGGCGACATAATCATCTCACCTAACGTATATATGGCATATACAAACAGTAACGTTATTAAAATAATCGTAGCATTTGTATCAAGTCCTCCAAACCACTTCGGTAACCACCCTATAAAAAATAACCCAATCCCAAACAAACATGCACCATATAACATCGTCTTTCCAACAGGTTTATCTGTGACCCATTTTGAAATTTGAAATTGGAACAACACAACTAATAGTCCATTTAAAGCCATTAAATATGGATATGGATTGTTAGTTCCAAAAATACCTTTCATTTCATTGTCAAAGTGCAGTGGCAACATGCCTTCTGTTTGAGAAAATCCCATCGAAATAATGATACCTGCTAATAAATAAATCATGAGTGCCTTATCTCGCAATACAATTTTCCACACTGCTCCTGATTCTTTTTCTGTATCACCTTCTTTATTCGTACTCTTTGGCATTGTCTCTTGAATAAGGACGAATACAAGCAATGCATAAAATAACATCGTAGATGCGGCAATAATAAACACAAGGTTCTTCGATAACATAACTACTGAAGCCCCCATTATCGGACCAATTGCAGCACCTATATTGTGCCCCATTCGCAATAAACCATATGCTTCTGTTCTTTTTTCTGGCGCCGTTACATCCGCAACCATCGCTGATGCAGCTGGATGAAATAACGAATTACTTAATCCTAAAAAAACAGATAAAATCGCATATGGAATAAATCCTTCTATAAATAAAAAACCGAGCATGAATACTGCATTGCTCGCCATCGAAAATATCATAATCGGTTTTCTTCCATATATATCAGCAATTCTTCCCCCTATAATTGATCCAAAGCTGGCAGCAATTGGAGACAGTGCCATAATCACTCCGACCTGTAATAATGAATCTACCTTATCTTTTAAATATAATGCAAAAAAAGGCATCAACATCATCATTGCAATTCCATTTAACGTCTCACCAATAAACCGAATCCATACGTTACGGTCCATCTCCCTTAACTCACGCCACGTATTTTTCATTATTTCACCCCTTTTGTTCAACAATAATTATCTTATAACAAGTTCAGAAGAATGTAAATTTTCAAAATTAAAAATCCATTCTAACAGAATTAGAATGGATTTTTCTACTTATAAATTGGCTGCGTCGTCTTCTTCTTTACTATTATTTAAAGCACTATGTTTTCGGCTATATAAGAAGTAAACCGCAATACCGATAATCATCCATACACCAAAACTAATCCAAGCCGTCCCGGATAATTGAAGCATTAAGTATAAACAAAAAATTACCGTTAACGCTGGTAAAAATGGTACAAGCGGCGCCTTAAATGCTCTTGGTAAATCAGGATGCGTTCTTCTCATTACAATAACAGCTACAGCTACAAGTGCAAAGGCTGACAATGTCCCCATATTTACAAGATGCGCTAACACATTTAAATCTATTAATCCTGAAATAAGTGCTGCAATAATTCCCGTTGTCCACGTATTTAAAAACGGTGTTTTAAATTTCGGGTGAACTTTAGCAAGACGTTTCGGCAACAATCCATCTCTACTCATTGCATATGAAACTCGTACTTGCCCATACATCATAACTAACATTACTGTTGTGATTCCTGTAATTGCGCCTACTGAAATTACTCCCGCTAAACTATCTTGTCCAATAAATTGAAGTGCAAAAGCGACTGGATCTGATATATTCAACTGCCCGTATGGAACAATTCCTGTCAAAATAAGCGAAACGATAATATAAAGAGCCGTACAAATTAATAAAGATGCAATAATACCAATTGGTAAATCACGTTGTGGACGTTTCACTTCTTCTGCTGCCGTTGAAACTGCATCAAACCCTATAAATGCAAAGAACACTGTAGCAGCTCCAGCCATTACACCATCTAAGCCAAATGGCATAAAAGGCGTCCAGTTTTCAGGTTTCACATAATTAAAACCAGCAAAGATAAAAATAAGAACAACCGCTAGTTTAATAAATACCATAATATTATTTACACGTGCACTTTCACGAACACCTCTAGATAAAAGAACTGTCATCACTAAAATAATTAGAACTGCTGGCAAATCAATTATTCCACCCTTTCCTGTACCAGGGGCTGAGGAAAGAATGGTAGGAATATGAATTCCAAATCCCTTTAATAAAGATTGGAAGTACGCGGACCAACCATTTGCCACAGCAGAGGTTGCAAGTAAATACTCAAGCATTAAGTCCCATCCAATTAAAAATGCGAATACTTCTCCCATCGTCGCATATGTGTACGTGTACACACTGCCTGAGACAGGAACTGAAGAAGCAAATTCAGCATAACAAAATGCAGCAAAGGCACATGCTAACGCGGCTATCGCAAATGATAATATAATAGCTGGTCCAGAATGTTTCGCTGCTACCACGCCCGTTAGAACAAAAATACCCGTTCCAACAATTGCCCCGATTCCAAGCATCGTTAAATCTAGTGCGCCCAATGTTCTTGCTAACGTCTTTTGTTTACTCTCTTGCATTAACTTTGCAATAGGCTTCTTTTGAAAAATTTGCTTCATAGCATGCTCCTCCAAGTTTTAAATTTTCTGAAAATTTTTAATTCGCTTTTTCATTTTACTCATAGTACTTTTTCCAGTCAATACTTTTGTCGAAATAAGTAGAAACTCTTATGAATATGCACGATTTTTATCATTCTTTCTATATATCTTTCTATAACTTTTTTTGGTATTATTATACATGTCGATTCCACGAAAAAGGCATGCTCTGTTATTGAGCATGCCTTTTTTACTTATTTCACAGTATATGATCCCTCTTCAATCCAGCTATACATATATTTTTCATCTTCTGTTTCATGTGCTTGTTTTACAATACGAAGCGGACGGAATGTATCTATCATAACAGCTAATTCAAGCGTTTCTTTTTTCCCTATACTCGCCTCTGTTTTCCCAGGATGTGGCCCGTGAGGAATGCCGCTCGGATGAAGTGTAATAGACCCTTCCTCCACACCTTTTCGGCTCATAAAGTTACCTTCTACATAGTACAGTACTTCATCACTATTCACGTTACTATGATAATACGGTGCCGGAATAGATTCTGGATGATAGTCATATAAACGTGGTACGAAAGAACAAATAACAAAATTGTGACCCTCGAACGTTTGATGTACTGGAGGTGGCTGATGAATACGACCTGTGATTGGCTCAAAGTCCTCAACATTAAAGACCCACGGATATAAATAACCATCCCAACCAACAACGTCTAACGGATGATGTCCTAAAACATGTTTATGCATATATCCCCTCGACTTTGTCATTACGACAAATTCACCTTTTTCATCATACGTCTCTAATTTTTCAGGACCACGAATATCTCTCTCACAAAACGGGCTATGCTCTAACAATTGTCCATATTCATTACGATAGCGACGCGGTGTTGTAATTTGACTATTTGCCTCTACAACAAGAAACTTAGTCTCTCCTTCATCTGGAATAACACGATAGATCGTTCCAATTGGAATTGTTACATAATCGCCCTTTCGATAATGAATCGTTCCAAACATCGTTTCAATTTTTCCTGTTCCGTAATGGACAAACAACATTTCATCGCCATCACCATTACGGTAGAAATAGTCCATTTTTTCTGTTGGGCTCACTACTCCGATTAATAAATCCTCATTCCCAAGTATAAAGTTTCTTCCGCTTACTGCATCACCACTTTTTTTATTTTCTTTCGTGCGAAAGTGACGATGAGAAAGAGCAACATCTTCTTCATACTGCAACTGACAAGAATGAGATAATGCCGCATGCCCTACTTCCGTTGGCATATAATGATGATACAAAATAGATTGCGTACCAGAAAAACCTTTTGTTCCCATTACCTGTTCACGATAAAGTGATCCATCTTTTTTACGGAATTGTACATGTCGTTTATGAGGTAGCTCCCCCATGTGACGATAAAACATGCTCATCACCTGCTTCCTTTTCTTTTTTGACCGTATTACGTAATGTACCTAAACCAGTAATCGTAAGCTCTACCACATCACCATCTTGCAGCCACTCTTCTGTACCCAGTTCTAAAATACAACCTGTTCCTACTGTTCCAGAACCAATCACATCGCCTGGATATAACGTAACATCTTCCGAAGCACGTTCAATCATTTCAGCAAATGTATAGTAAATATCTCGAAAGTTCCCTTTTGATAATAGCTTTCCATTTACATGAGCAGTCATCTCTAACTCATAACGGTCACCATTACGATAAATATCTAGTTCCTCTTTCGTAACAAGGTACGCTCCTAATGAAGTTGCAAAATCTTTTCCTTTCGCTGGACCAAGTCCTACCTTCATTTCTGTTGCTTGTAAGTCCCTTGCACTCCAATCATTCATAATACAATAACCAAAAATGTATTCCTCTGCTTGCTCACGAGAAATATTTCTTCCTTCTTTCCCAATTACGCAAGCAATCTCTAACTCATAATCAAGTTTTTTAGATTTCTTCGGACTAATTACAACATCATCTGGACCAATTACAGCACGATGGTTCGTAAAATAAAAAACCGGGATATCGTACCATTCAGGTACAACATCTAACCCTCTTCGGCTACGTGCCGTTTTTACGTGCTGTTCAAATGCATAAAAATCCCTAATACTACTCGGATTAGGAATCGCTGCTGCTAATTGCACTTCCTCTAAAGAATATATGCCCTTTTCCGGATTATTAATATTACGCAACACTTCTACATACTCATCCGCTTTCTCTAAAAAGGCGAACATAGAAGAAGGTAATTTTCCACCACTAGCAAGATTCATATCGATTACTTTGTCACCTTCAAGCCATCCAGCTCGCATTTCTTTTGAAGGAAGACGAAATGTAACGAATTTCA
Organism: Bacillus sp. FSL W8-0519; assembly: GCF_038005585.1. Classification (NCBI taxonomy): domain Bacteria; kingdom Bacillati; phylum Bacillota; class Bacilli; order Caryophanales; family Bacillaceae; genus Bacillus; species Bacillus sp. FSL W8-0519. The sequence goes on along the minus strand of NZ_JBBOTL010000001.1, from coordinate 239,601 downwards.
TCCTAATTCCTCCTTATGAAAATGAAATTTCCACCAGCAAAAGAATGATTGCTGGTGGATATAAATTTTATAAATTCCCGCGACGCTCTTGTTCTCTTTCAATTGATTCGAATAACGCTTTAAAGTTTCCTTCTCCAAATCCACGAGAACCTTTACGCTGAATGATTTCAATAAATAAAGTTGGACGATCTACAATTGGTTTCGTAAAGATTTGTAGTAAGTATCCTTCATCATCGCGATCTACTAAAATCTTTAATTCTTTCAACTTATCAATTTCCTCATCAATTTTTCCAACTCGTGCAGTTAATTCATCATAATAAGTATCTGGTGTATCTAAAAACTCCACACCATTTGCACGTAGCGCTTCTACTGTTTTAACAATGTCATTTGTTAGTAAAGCAAGATGCTGTACACCTGCTCCATTATAGAACTCTAGATATTCTTGAATTTGTGATTTTCTCTTTCCATCCGCTGGCTCGTTAATAGGGAACTTAATACGACTTCCATTTGTCATAACCTTCGACATTAATGCTGAATACTCTGTACTAATATCATCATCATCAAAATGGATCATTTGTTTAAAGCCCATAACGTTCTCGTAATAACTAACCCACTCTTCCATCTTTTCAACATTACCAACTACATGGTCTACAGCAATTAAACCTGACTCTTCAAATGGAATATCAAACTCAGCCTTTTGGAATCCTGGCATAAATGTCCCTTTATAATTTTTACGCTCTACAAGCGTATGAATTGTATCACCATACGTACCAATAACTGCTTTTTTCAATGTACCGTTCTCATCTGTTAACTCTACAGGCGGAGCAATTGCGACGGCACCACGTTTCACCGCTTCTGAGTATGCTTTATCAACATCGTCAACAAGTAATGCCACATCTTTCACGCCATCACCATGAGTCTTTACAAACTCTGCAATACGATTGTCACTACTTAAAGCCCCAGACACAACGAAACGCATATTTTTTTGCACAAGAACATAAGATACTTTTTCACGATTACCAGTTTCTAATCCAGAGTAAGCCACAATTTTGAATCCGAATGCTCTCGCAAGATAGTAACTTGATTGCTTTGCATTTCCTACGTAAAATTCCAAATGATCTACATCACGTACTGGAAAAAAGTCCTCCATTTGTGCAGCTAGCGTATCCATAGATTTTTGTTTCATAAAATCCTCATCCCCCTGTAAATAGATTAAATGGTTCATACTTAAAACCAACCGAAAACGCTTCCAACATCAATTGATAGAAATTAGTTAGCAAGCTAACAAATTCTGACCTTTAAAATTTTCTATCTTTTCTGTCAAATTCCTCTTTTTTTCTTACATATAAAATTCGACTTTTTTCTCTTTAAAATAAAGGGGGCTATTCATACTTGAAGGGATATATAGAAGAAAAATAAAAAAGACTCCAACATATTAATTACTTACTAATATGCTAGAGTCTTTATTTTTTTTGAATGATTGTATTTATATGTCTCATACTAATACTTTTGCAAGGAATAGAATAAATGATGTTAATACTACCGCTCCACCTAATGATCCTAATAAATCTGTTTTTGTTACTTGTAACACTTGCTCACCGTTCATATTCCTCATTCTCCTTTCATTTTGTATAATGTAAAACTTCTATTATACTAATACACTTGATAGAAATACGATTAATGCTGTTAATACTACCGCTCCACTTGCTGATCCTACGAAGTCACCTTTTGTTACTTGTAATACTTGCTCTTTCATTTTGCATTCTCCTCTCTTTTTCTTTTTACAAAACCTCTATTATACTAATACGCTTGATAAGAATACGATTAATGCTGTTAATACTACTGCTCCACTTGCTGATCCTACGAAGTCACCTTTTGTTACTTGTAATACTTGCTCTCTCATTTTGCATTCTCCCTTCTTTTTTCCTTTGTTACAAAACTTCTATTATACTAATACGCTTGATAGGAATACGATTAACGCTGTTAATACTACTGCTCCACTTGCTGATCCTACGAAGTCACCTTTTGTTACTTGTAATACTTGCTCTTTCATTTTGCATTCTCCTCTCTTTTTCTTTTTACAAAACTTCTATTATACTAATACGCTTGATAAGAATACGATTAATGCTGTTAATACTACTGCTCCACTTGCTGATCCTACGAAGTCACCTTTTGTTACTTGTAATACTTGCTCTTTCATATTATGTATCCTCCTTTTTAATAAGTTATCTATATGTAATTTCTAAGAAATGTTTATTTCATAGTTTTTATGTTGACGTTACATTAAATTTAATAACGTAACGTTTGTAACATTAATGTAACATAACTATTGTTACGTTGCAATATAATTACGTAAATTTTATTACACTTTTTTTACGTTTTTTTATAAACACCTTCAAAAACCTTGATTTAATGCATTTTCTACTAAATCCATATTTGTAACATTCATGTAATATTACAGTCATATAACGAAACATCCCTATACCTACCTCTACTTTTGTTACAAAGTAAGATAAATCTTTCATTAATAAAGTGGAATCTATCAAATTCTTACTGATAGTTCATGAGAGATAAAATACAATCTTTCCAAGATAAGTTTATATGTTTCCTTTATATAACTATGTATAATAAGAACAAAGAGGTGGTCATTTTGAAATTAATCGCATTAGATATGGATGGTACACTACTATCATCTAATCTTGAAATCTCCAAAGAGAACTTACAAGCTATCCAAACTGCAAAAGAGGCTGGTCATATTGTCATGATTTGTTCTGGCCGTGCAAAAGAGGATGCTTTGAAATTATTGGAAGAGTATAAACTATCTCTTCCAGTTGGAGCAAGCAATGGGGCAATTGTTTATGTGGATGGAGAAGTAATTAACTCGCGTTGTATACAAAACGACAAAGTGTACAAACTTGCAAAATTACTAGAATCTGAAGGCTTTCCTTATAAGCTATATACAAATAAAGGAGTTTATTCTCCATATACATGGCAAGATCAAGTTATGCAAGCGTTCGAAGAAAATAAGCATGCACTAGATGTTACGCTTGAGGAACTTGAAAGAATTACAGAAAAACAAAAGAAATCAAACTTAATTACTGATTTCCAAAAAATAGAAGATGTTGTAAATAATCCAGAATTAGAAATATCTAAATTCTTTATTTTGACATTTAACGCAGGGCATCGCGCACAGCTATTAAGTATGTTACAAGAAGATACTGATATTATGGTTACAGCATCTGCTCCTACTAATTTAGAAATTATGGACAAGAATGGACATAAAGGAAATGGACTGAAACAAATGGCAGCCCATTTTAATATACCAATTGAAGATACAGTTGCTATCGGTGACAATTTTAACGATGTACCCATGTTAGAAGCAGCTGGTTTATCAGTTGCAATGGGAAACGCTGAAGAAGATGTAAAAAAACTATGTGATGTTGTAACATTAACAAACAATGAACATGGTGTTGCTCATGCAATCGAACAATTTGTATTGAAACAAACTTCATCTAGTAAATAAAAAAAGGACTCTTTCTATTTGAAAGAGTCTTTTTCTTTTATACATGATGACAAGCAACAAAATGCTCCTCACCAACATTACGAAATTCAGGTACCGTTTGTTTACAAATATCTGTTGCAAACGGGCAACGTGTATGAAAACGACACCCCGAAGGTGGATTCGCTGGACTTGGAATGTCACCCTCTAGTATGATTCTCTCTCGCTTCACTGTTGGATCTGGTATTGGAACAGCGGATAACAATGCTTTCGTATACGGATGAAGTGGATTCGTAAATAACTCATCACGCGGCGCTGTTTCCACAATCGTTCCTAAATACATAATTCCAATCTTCGTACATAAGTGCTCTACTACGCTTAAATCATGTGAAATGAACAAATAAGATAATCCCTTTTTCTCCTGTAGCTCACTAAATAAATTAATGATCTGTGCTTGAATAGATACATCTAATGCTGCCACAGGTTCGTCAGCTACAATAAATTCTGGGTTTAATACCATAGCTCTTGCAATAACGATACGTTGGCGTTGTCCACCCGAAAATTCATGAGGGTACCGATCAATATGATATGGGGCTAAGCCACATAACTCTAATACTTCTTTCACTTTTTCACGAACATTTTCTTTCGTCGCTAATCCGTGAGCTAACATCGGTTCACCAAGCGCTTCCCCAATTCTCATTCTCGGATTTAATGAGCTAAATGGATCTTGGAAGACAAGTTGCATATTAGGACGATGTTTTCTCAATTCTTCCTTAGATAAAGAGTGAACATCTTGCCCTTTAAACTTCACTTCCCCTTCCGTTTTTTGGACGAGACGTAAAATTGTTTTTCCTATCGTTGTTTTTCCGCTTCCCGATTCACCAACGAGGCCGAATACTTCACCTTTATTAATAGTAAAACTTACTCCATCAACTGCTTTTACATGTCCAACCGTTCTACTAAATATGCCGCCTTTAATTGGAAAATATGTTTTTAAGTTTTTTACTTCTAATAATGGTTCACTCATTGTTTCGCACGCTCCTCATATAACCAGCAAGCAACTTTATGATTCTCATCATGTACATTCAAACTTGGCGCTTCTTCTTTACATATTTCCATACAATGCTCACAACGGCCGCTAAAGTAGCAAAACTCATCCAAACCAACTAAATTAGGAACTTGCCCTGGAATAGAATATAGTTTATCTATTCGTTTTCCCATCACTGGTTTTGATTTTAACAAACCTTTCGTATACGGGTGTTTCGGATTTTGGAATATTTCTAGTACCGGTGCTTCTTCAATAACTTTCCCGCCATACATAACGACAACATAATCAGCCATTTCCGCTACGACACCTAAGTCATGTGTAATTAATAAAATGGATGTTTTAAATTCCTTTTTTATTTGCCTTAATAAATCTAATATTTGAGCTTGAATCGTAACATCAAGAGCCGTTGTCGGTTCATCAGCAATTAATAACTTCGGATTACAACTAAGTGCAACAGCAATCATAATACGTTGTAACATACCACCGCTCAGTTCGTGTGGATAAGAATGGACGATTTCATCCGCGCGGGCTATACCGACTTTACGAATTAACTCAATTGCCTTCTTATATGCTTCATTTTTACTAAGTAATTCATGCTCCCTTAACGTCTCTACAATTTGTTCCCCTACAGTAAAGACTGGATTTAGCGATGTCATCGGTTCTTGGAAAATCATCGCAATATCATTCCCTCGTAAACTACGAAGCTCTTTCTCTTTCATTCCTAAAAGACTTTTTCCTTCATATAAAATATCTCCACCTACTACACTACCTGATTCAGCAATAAGTCCCATAATAGATAAAGCCGTTACACTTTTCCCGCAACCAGATTCACCTACAACACAAACAGTTTCACCTTCTCGAACAGAAAAACTAACATGATTCACAGCTTTTACTGTTCCTTCTTCTGTCTGAAAGTGTGTTTGTAAATCTTTTAGCTCTACTACTGCTTTACTCATATTCCCTCACCTACCGTCTCATCTTTGGATCTAACGCATCACGAAGTGCATCACCAAGTAAATTAATGGATACAACTGTTATAAAGATTGCAAAACCAGGCGGAATCCATAACCATGGGCGCTTTTGAAAATCAATTAATGAGTTCGCTGCACTAATCATATTCCCCCATGATGGTGTAGGTGGGACAACGCCGAGACCTAAGTAGCTTAGTGCGGACTCTCCTAAAATAGAACCTGCAACGCCTAATGTGGATACAACAATTAATATTGGTAAAACATTAGGAATTAAGTGATAGATAATTTTCCGGTAATCTTTTATCCCTAACACATCAGCAGCTTGCATAAACGCTTGCTCTCTAAGTGATAAAATTTGACCTCTTACAAGACGCGCAAGCCCCGGCCAACCTACTAAACTTAAAATAATCATAATGACATATAGACGATAATCAGATGGTACTTTCCACTCTGATAAAATCGCTCCCATTATAATAAGTAACGGTAATCCTGGCATCGACATTAAAATATCGGCAAGACGCATAATAATATTATCAACGATGCCGCGATAAAATCCTGCAATAGCCCCTAATACAGCTCCTAATATCACTGATAAAACCATAGAAGCCAGGCCAATCGTTAATGAGATTCGTCCTGCTTGCATAAGCCTCGTTAAAATATCTCTTCCCAATTGATCTGTACCGAGCCAATGAGAAAAACTAGGTGGTTTGTTAATTAACGTAACTTGTATTTTTCCTGATGCATACGGCGAAAAAAATGGTCCTATAAAACAAAATAAAAACATAAAAATTAATGCATACAATCCTACTAGTGCCATCTTATTTTTCTTTATTTTTTTAAGAGCTTGTCGCCACGGTGATGATTCATTTTTTCTTCTCTTTTTCTCCTTTTTTTCTGTAATCACTGTAATAGTTTCCATCCCATTCCCCTCCTTACTTCAACCGAATACGTGGATCAACAACTGCATATACAATGTCCGCTAAAAAGTTTGAAACAATTGTTAAACAAGAAAGAAACATCGTAAATGCCATTAATACTGTATAATCACGGAAATTAAGTGCCTCTAATTGAATGTTACCAATACCTGGCCAGTTAAAGATTTGTTCAATAATAATCGCTCCTGAAAATAAACCTGGTAATTCAAATGCTAATAAAGTAATCGCCGGTAAAATCGCATTTTTTAATGCATGCTTATAAATAACGGTCTTCTCTTTTAAACCTTTTGCTCGTGCGGTTCGTATGTAATCTTGCCTTACAACTTCTAACATACTAGTTCTAAAATAACGAGTTAATGAACCTACACCTAGAAGAGTCAAGATAAATACTGGTAAGATCATATGCTTTGCTACCTCTATTACATAAGCAAACCCTGTTGAATTACTACCAACATCAATCATCCCACCTATCGGTAATAACTTAAAATCAACTGCAAACACTTTAATTAAAAACAAACCGATAAAAAAAGAAGGAAACGACATTGCTGCAAAAACACCAATTGTTACAAGTTTATCGAATAAAGAATGTTGTTTCGTCGCCGAGAATACGCCAATAATAAGTGCAATTAGCCAAATGAAAAATAATGCAATAACTGCCACACTAAACGAATTCCAAATAAACTTATTTAATAGTGACGTTACAGGTTCTTGGTATTGAAGCGAAAAACCAAAGTCTCCTTGCAACGCATTACCTAACCAATGAAAATAGCGTTCGACAATTGGTTTATTCAATCCATACAATTCCCTAAGCTCAGCCGCCCTTTCCGGTGTAATCTTTGGATTTGAATCAATATAATCACCCGGAAGAAGCGCGAACAGGAAGAAGATAATAATTGATGTTCCAAACAGTGTAGGAATCATTTGTAGCAACCTGCGAACAATATATGTTTTCACCCTTTTTCTCTCCAATCTAATGCTTAAAATAGAAGAACATTTTTTCAAATCGGCACATTTCTAACCGAATGAAAAAATGTCTTCTACTTTCACATTCTTCTCGTTATTTTTCAAATGATAATACTGGTAAATTTGCGCTAATACTATTGTATTTCTCAGGATCAATTCCTTTTATATTCCCGTTATAACCAGTAATTGTTCTACGATAGTTTAATAAAATTACTGGTGGATCATCACTTAATTCTTTATAAAGTTCTTTATAGATTGGTTTACGTTTTTCAATATCTACAGTTTCAATACCTTTTTGAATTAACTCATCTACTTTTGCATTTTTATAACCAAGACTCTTCTCATTAGCACCTGATAAATATTCACCAACTGTTTCACTTGGATCACTTGTAATTGGTGTAGCAACAGAGGCTAAATCATAATCACCTTTATTAACTTTTGAAAGCATCGTATTAAAGTCCATAAATTCAGGATTAAACTCTACACCTATCTCTTTATAATTCTCTTTCGCAATCGGAATTAATAAATCACTATCTTTAGCCGAACTTGGGCCAAAATAAGAAAGCTTTAATTTTTGACCATCTTTTTCACGAATTCCATCCGAGCCAACTTTCCATCCTGCCTCATCTAATAACTTTTTCGCTTTTTCTTTGTCATACTCATATTTATTAACACCTTCTTCCGTATAAGCCCAAGAAGTCGGATGGATTGGTACATTGGCTACTGTACCGTATCCTTTTAACGCTGTATCAACATATTTTTTACGATCTAATCCGTAAATAAGTGCCTGGCGGACCTTCTTATCCTTTAAGTACGGCTTATTATTATTCATATAAATATAACTAAATGACGGTGCTGTTTCAATTTGGATATTTGCAAATTCTAAAGCCTTTGCCTGTTCAAGAACTTCGTCACCAGTACCTAAGCCAGTATGGTCTACTTCACCTGTTTGGAATAGTTGAAGTTTCGTATCGCCAGAAGTAATTTTATAAATGAAGTTTTGAATTTTTGGTTTACCCGCATAGTAATTTTCATTTGCTACAAAACGAACTTCTTGACCTGGGATATACTTTTCAAATTTATATGGACCCGCAGCTAGCGGTTTTCCATACAACTCTTTTAAATAATCCAAACTTGTATTTTGTTTGTAATCTTTTCCGTAATAAGCCTTTGATAGCACAGTACCACCTAAAACAAATATAGCTTGTGAATTAACTTTTTCAGTCGTAACCTTAATTGTTTGTGGATCAACAACTTGAATGCCTTCAATTGAAGTTGCTGTTCCTTCTTTATATGCCTTACCACCTTTAACCGCATATTGAGAGATGTCTACTTCACCCTCATACGCCTTATCATGTAAAAGCGTCAATGTGAACGCTACATCATCCGCTGTTAATGGTGATCCATCGCTAAATTTTAAATCTTTACGTAAATGGAATGTATATGTTAACTGATCAGAAGAAATGTCCCACTTCTCAGCTAATTCTGGAATTGGTTTCCCTTGTTTATCGGTTGATACAAGAGATGCAAAAATAACTGAAGTGACATTTCCATCCCAACCATTTTGTTGGAAATATGGTAAAAATACGCCGCCTGGTTTATTAATCCCAACTACTAACGTATCCTTTCGATTTTTCGCTTTATCTGGCACTTTCGTTTTATCTTTCGCAGCAATCTTTTCAATTTTTATATTTTTCAAATCTTGCTGTTTAACCGGTTCCGTAGAAGCAGTATCTTCCTGTCCCCCACAAGCAGATAACACAAGCGAACTACTCAGTAATACCGAAAATACACCAGCCCATTTTTTTGTCTTTTTCTTCATTGTCCCCACCCTAACTTTTTAATAGTGATACCCTTTGAACTTATTACCTTATGTATGCCTCCCACAGCAACATTTATAGCCAATCGGAAAAGTCGGTTTTAATCGTAAAAAAATAGATGTTTTTGAGGGGTAACAATCCTATTCCGACCTTTCCGGTAGACTTTATGGTTATTAGCTTATATCTTCCGTTATATTTTGTCAATTCTTTCTAAATAAATATTTTTAAAATTTTTCAAAAATTATTATTCTATCTTTAATTTAGGTAAACTTAACAAAATACCGTTATAGTTATCTTCTTGCAATCCTTGAATGCGCGCATGATGTGCAGACACAACTTTACTATTATTTAAGAAGATTACAGGTGGATCTTCACTTAACTCCTGGTACAACTTTTTATAAATTTCTTTTCGTTTTTCAATATCTAATGTTTCTAGTGCCTGCTTCGCTAATTCATCTACTTTCGGATTATGGTATCCATCATAGTTTCGTTTACTTGTCGAAACAAACTCCTCAATTGTTCCACTCGGATCATCAATCATTGGCGTAGATACCATTGCTAAATCATAATCACCTTTTATCACTTTTGAAATCATCGTATTAAAGTCCATATATTCTGGGTTAAACTCTACACCAAGCTTTTTATAATCCTCTTTCATCACCGGGATCATTACATCATTTATTTTACTTGCAGAAGAAGCAAAATAACTTACCTTCAATTTTTGGCCATCTTTTTCGCGAATTCCATCTGAACCAGCTTTCCATCCAGCCTCATCCAATAATTTCTTTGCTTTCTCTAAGTTATACTCATATTTATTAATCCCTTCTTCTGTATACGCCCAAGAAACTGGCGTAATCGGTACATTAACGAGTGAAGCATACCCTTGGAAATACGTATCAATAACTTTTTGACGCTCTAATCCGTAAATAAATGCTTGGCGGACACGCTTATCTTTAAAGTATGGTTTCTTATAATTCATTTTAATGTAACCATAAGAGCTTCCTGTATATACATTAATATTGGCAAAACCTAAATCCTTTAACTGTTCAATCGTCTCCGTGTTTGTCGTAAAACTATCATAATCTACTTCCCCGGCTTGAAATTGTTGTAGCTTTGTATCACCTTTTGAAATTTTATAAATAAAGTGCTCAATCTTCGGTTTTCCTTCAAAATAATTTTCATTAGCTACAAATCGAACCTCTTGACCAGGAATATATTTATCTAACTTATAAGCTCCTGCTCCCATCGGTTTTCCATACAACTCTTTTAAATACTCTAGGTGCCCTTGTTTATACTCTTTCCCGTAATAAGCTTTAGATATAACTTCTCCACCGATTAATGATAGTGTTTGAGCATTTACCTTTTCAGTCGTAATCGTAATTGTTTTCGGATCAATGACTTGAATTCCCTCAATAAAGGTTGCCTTTCCTTCTTTATACGCTTGCCCACCCTTTATTACTGTTTGACTTATATCAGTGGCACCACTATAAGTTGGATCGTGTAATAGCGTTAATGTAAATGCTACATCCTCTGCAGTTAATGGTGTACCATCACTAAACTTTAAATCATCTTTCAAATGGAACGTATATGTAAGTTGATCCTCTGAAACATCCCACTTCTTCGCTAAAATTGGAATTGGTTTCCCTTCCTTATCCAGTCCAACAAGAGGTGCAAAGATAGCTTGCGTTATATTACCATCCCATCCATTCTCCATAAAGTGCGGAAGGAATATCCCTCCAGGACTCGGCATTCCAACTACAAAAGTATCTTTTCTTTCTTTTGCTTTTACGGGACTTTTTAATTTGTCGCTTGCCTTAATAAATTCATCTCTTACTTTTGGTACGTTCCCGGCTTCGTTTGTACTCACTTCCTCTTGACCACATCCGGCTAGTAATACTGATACACTAAGAAATGTAGCAATTGCTCCTTTAAAAACATTTTTCATTGCACTCTCACCTTTACCTTCCTAATTTTTAACGATGTAGGAACATAGGACTCCTTTCTGCAACTATATTTATTATTCCTATAAAAATAGTATGAATTAATTTCAAGATTATTCCTTTCCTTTAAACATGTCAACCGTTCTCTTTTATTTCGTATTAAAAAATTAAAAATTCACTTCTATTCGTTCCGTATGAAACATAGAATACTAATAACCAATTACCAAAAAGGGGGCGAAAACATGGACAACCTATTCCAATACGTCCTTCACTACGTATTATTAACAATTATGATAGTTGGGGCGCTATTACTATTCCCGTTCTTCCCAAAGTTCGTCCTCTTTTTAGCTTTTTTTATTATGCTCGGGATCGCTATTATCATTTCAACAAAGGAAGATACCACACAAAAAGAAAACAGAGTTCAGCGTGTAAAGCTGTAACTCTGTTTTTTTCAGTCGTAACGTATTCTTGTTAAACTAATTATGAAAAAGACTCCTGCAAATAAAATGAGTATACCAATATATCCTCCTATATCAGCCAATGTACCTCCCCTTACAATTAACTCCGTAAAGCCACGCATCGCCCAAGTTTGCGGAACAAAATTTGCTGCTGTCTGCATCCATGCTGGTTCAATTTCAATTGGCCAATACAGGCCACCAATCATGCATGTTGAAATCACAACGATATTACCTAATGCAGACTGTTGTTCTGTTGTTTTCACGATACTTGCTAATAATAAGGCTAGACCAATGACAGCTAATAATAATACGGAAACGAGTATAATAACCCCTAACAAATTTCCCCACTGCACATTAAATAAGGAATTCGTTAATATCATTAGAACACCAAATTGAATCCATCCTATTAAGAAGAATGAAAGGATATATCCCGTTAGTATTTGAACTTTTGAAACTGGTGCTTCTAATAAACGAGACCAAACACCAAGTTGTCTAGCTTTCAAAATAGTCCCCGTCGCACTTAACATAACAATCATAACGAATAGAATTGAAAATCCCGCTGCTCGCCCTGTAACGTTATTTAACTTTTGATCATCATGTGAAATTGATTCTTTTTGAATCGAAGCAGGTTCTACTTTTGTATAGATTTCTTTATACATAGGTTCCCACGAAGCGTTACTTTTCTTCTCAAAATCTCTCGCTGCACTAACTTCTATCTCCATTTTTTTTAATGCACTTGCCAATACTTGCTCTACAGAAGTTCCACCAGTAAAATCAGCACTAGCTTGAAACTGAATATTTTCTACCCTTCCATCTAACATATTCTTTTGAAAGTCTTTCGGAATAAGAACTATGCCGGATGATTTTTTGTTTTCAATCTTCTGTTTGCCTTCCTTATACGTTACCTTCTCTATAGAAATTAAGTCACTTTTCTGTATGTCCTCGTAATACTTGCTAGATAATACAGAACCATCTTCATCTACTAAGCTAACATTTACTTTCTTATTCCCACTTCCACCTAAAAGTCCGCCGAAAATGAGTGTAAAAATAATAGGCATTCCAAACATAAGTATATAACTTTGTGGTTTTATTAAAATTTGTTTTAACTCTAGCCAACAAAGTGCCCAAACCTTCTTCATCATTTCTCCCTCCTATCTCGTACGTAAACGTAATGTCCCTATCATAACGGAGACAATTCCTGCACCACATAAACTAAAAATAACAGGGAGTAACACATCCCAAGATGTTCCCGACATAATATTTAAAAAGCTTGTAAGTGCCCATTTATTCGGAGCAACATTCGCAATGGTTTGAAGTGTATCAGGGAATACGTAAATTGGTAACATCGATCCTCCTAATATAGCGAGTATTTGAATACCGATTCCTCCCATTACATCTGCCGTTTTTTCCTCACGAATAAAAGCGGCAATTAACATAGATAAACCCGAAACACAAATTGCATAAGACATTCCCACCGCTACTATTTGAGATAAGTCTCCGCCCCATTCCACATGAAACATAAAGTGTGTAGCAACTATAAATATCCCAAATTGTATACAAGCAAATAATAATGTACCTAAAAACTTCCCGAATAAAATTGAAAATGAACTCGTCGGTGTACTGAACAAACGCGCCAACGTCTCAGTTCGTTGCTCTGTTACAACTGACTTTGCACCTACTGTTATGTTATATAGTAAAAACATGACTAACATCGCTGCGGCATAATATTGAATCGCTGCAACTGTTTTTTTACCTATCGTTCCTTTTTCAATGTTATCTGCACCCGAAGTTGCTACTGTTTGTAAATCTCCACTTACTTCTTTTGCAACTTGTTCCACATTACTATGCTGAGAATTTGCTAATTCCGTCACAACACTTTTAGTAGATACCGCAACTGTTTGAACACGCTCTGAAAAAGAGCGGACCATTGATTCAGCGATTTTCGCTTGTATATCTTTTGATGGGTCTATAAACACCTTTGGTTCTTTTAATTTTCCATCTTGTACTTGTTCGCTCCATTTATTCGGGATGACGATTCCCACATCGATTTTCTTTTCCTTTAACATATCTTCAAGCTCTTCCTGAGAATTAACTATCTTTACTTTCACATCATCTTTTAATTCTTTAGATTGCAATACGTCTTTTGGAAAGACATCTGCAAACCCATCATTTCCTACTTGATAATAGCCAATCACTGTTTTGGGTAGTCCACCATTATCAAATATATTACTTAACGCTGAACCTAAAATCGCTGTTAATAAAAGCGGCATAATTAACATCATCATAAATCCGCGCCGATCAATTAAACGTATTTTTAAATCTTTCCATGCAATAATAAAACTTTTCATCTCGCACTAACCTCCTTAATCACGAAGTGAACGTCCTGTTAATTGTAAAAAGAGTGCCTCTAAATTCGGTTCTTGCACTTCAAGCTTTAAAATTTGAGCGTTGTTCTCCACAACTACTGACACAACTGTACCAATGGACTCACCACCATTTAGCCCAATATCAATCGTACTATTATCTTCATCAAAAATAATTCGTTCAACAACAGAGAGTGCTTTCAACTTTTGTAGCAGTTCCGTACTATAACGATTTAATTGCAATCTCACTATAAACCCATCCGCCAGGCGATTACATAGTTCCCTTTTCGTTCCTAATGCAATTACCTTTCCATGATCAACAATTGCAATTCTTTCACATAAATACTCTACTTCTTCCATGTAATGACTCGTATAAATAACTGTCATCCCTTTTTCATTTAACTTTTTAACAGTCTCTAAAATATGGTTTCTCGATTGCGGATCAATCCCAACTGTCGGTTCATCCATAATTAACAACTCTGGCTCATGCATAAGTGCTGCACCAATATTAATACGCCTTTTCATTCCACCTGAAAATGTTTCAATTTTATCTTTTCCACGGTCCTGTAAACCGACGTAAGCTAATACTTCCTCCGCTCGTTCTTTTGCAATTTTCCCATTTAAACCGTACATTTTTCCCCAAAAAACCAAATTTTCCTTCGCTGAAAGTGTTGGATAGAGCGCAATGTCTTGTGGAACAATACCAATTTTCTTTTTCGCCTCTAATGGATATTCTTTTACTGATTTCCCACCAACTTTTATATCACCACTGTCGTATGAAATTAACCCGCAAATCATTGATATCGTCGTTGATTTTCCCGCACCATTTGGACCAAGTAATCCAAATGTTTCCCCTTTCTTCACCTCAAAAGAAACATTCTTTATAATTTCCTTCTTACCAAATGATTTCGTAATATGATCTATGACTAACATACTGATTCAGCCCCTTTGCATTCATCTACACTTTCATTGTAGAAAAATTTCTTCTTCTCTCCATCATCCTTGAGATAGAAATACAAAATAAAAAAGCAGCAAATTCTGCTGCTTTTTCACACTTATATATGCCAAAAGTCATGTGTACATCGTGATGCCATACCTTACTGCGTATATGGCTGCTTGCGTTCGATCTCTCAGTTCTAACTTACTAATTAAATTAGAAACATGATTCTTAACAGTTCCCTCTGTAATAAATAACTTTTCCGCAATCTCTTTATTATTTAACCCAAGTCCAATTTCCCTTAAAACATCTACTTCTCGCTCAGTTAATTGCGCTAATTGTTCTGGTGTGGTGCACTCTACTGCTACTTTTGTCTTTTTTAATTCTTTTATGATTTGCGCTGTTATATCCTGAGGAAGCACAGCCCCTCCACTATGCACCGTTAAAATTGCTTGAGCGATTGCATCTGTCTCCATGTCCTTCAATAAATAACCACTTGCTCCTTGCTCCAATGCTTCAAAGATAAGCTCACTATCACTAAAAGTCGTCAACATAAGTACCTTTATATGAGGGAACTGTTCTCTAACTAAACGTGTTCCTTCAACACCATTCATACGGGGCATCCGAATATCCATCAAAATAATTTCAGGATGTAACTCTTTCACCTTTTGTATCACTTCGTCTCCATCTGTAGCAGTTCCCACTACTTCAAGTTCCTGACGTAAATTTAATAACATCGCTAAACCATCACGAATGAGTGATTGATCATCAACAATCATAATCCGAATCATACAGTTCCCCCTATTAACCACGTTTTCTCCTGAAGTGGAAATTCAATCTGTAACCGAAAGCCTTTTTCTATCTCACTCTCAAATTGAATAGTTCCACCATGTTCCTCTACTCGTTCTCTCATATTAAGTAAACCAAAACCTGGGCTTACCTCGTTAACTCCCACGCCATTATCCAAAATACATAGTTTAACTTGTTTCGCCGAACAAGTTAAACTCACTTCACATAAGCTCGCCTTGCCATGCCGCTTTGCATTTGTTAAAGACTCTTGCATAACCCGGAGCAGTGTAGGTTGTAGTGACAGCGGAATCACAACCGGATCTCCTTGTAATTGAAACGATACTTGTACTTTCGTCGCTTTAGAATATCCATGTAACATTTCACGCATATTCTCTATTATGTTCCCTAGTTTACCTTCTTCTTTTAAGGCATGTACAGACGCTCTCACCTCTTGAAGTGATTTCCTGGCTAGCCCATGACATGTATGTAAAACCTCTTCCGTAGCGTCCGACTTTTGTTTCCACAAAGCCTCTGCCAGTTGTAATTGGACAAGTAAGGCTGTCATATTATGACCGACAGTATCATGAATTTCTCGGGCAATATCATTTCGCTCTCGAACGGCTGTCAATTCTTCTACCTCTTTGGCATATAGACGTAATTGTTCATGCGCTTCTTTTAGAGCTGTATGAGACAATGTCAATTCCTCATATTGTTCATCTACCATTTTCCGAGCAGCTGTAAGTTTTTTTATTAAGCTTCCAGCTAAAGCACTAAAAACGATGAACATAAAATTAATGGAATTACTCTCCAATTCTAAACTACCTGTATGTTGATACGCATGTAATATATTTATAAACCAACAAAGAAAGAAAAAAGTAATAAAAAAGTACGTCATGCTTCTACGAAACTCATGAATAAATAGCCCTACTGCATCAATTCCAAATATAATTAAATATAAACATGTCTCGGGAAATAAAAAACCTAATAAAGCTGTGACTATCCCATTTGCTAATAGTGTATAAAAACCAAGTTTTTTACCTCCATTCACTTTTACTAGCAAAATATGATTCACAATATAAATAAAAAGTGCTGTACCTACAAAAAATTGCAAATATGCTGTTTCACGTGAAACATGGTTTGCATAAACAAAACAAATCATGACGATTGTAATAATTCGCGCGTATCCTAACATAAAATTCTCCTCACATTTTAATAACCTAAAGTGCATCTCTTCATTATAATAACAAGAAAATTATACCAATTACTTCTCTTTCCTTACACACAAAAAAAAGCAAGCCCCCCTCAAAACATGAGAAAACAACTTGCTCTTTCATTCTAATCTCTTTACTCCATGATATTCTCTAAAGCATTATATAAATCCGCTCGTAACAACTCTTTCTTCGTTTTTTCTTCATACAACTGTTCAAGCATTTCAACATCAACTACTTGTTCCATCTTACACTCAAGCGTATATATCTCTTCTTCAACATGCATTAATTCGGTTTCAATCTCCTCAATATTCCTAACTTCTTTCTTTTTTACAGAGACTGTTTCATCACTTTTTCTTCCTTGGCGTTGCTGCTTTATTACTTGTGTCTCGAGCTTTTCCTCCCACTTTTGACGCGCCCATGCATAGTTCCCTGCAAACTCAAATAATTTACACTCATCAATCCAATACGTCTTTTCAAATAACTTATTTAAAAAATAACGATCATGTGAAACAGCTAAAATCGTCCCATTATATTGTTCAAGAGCTTCCTCTAAAACTTCCCTTGATTCAATGTCGAGATGATTTGTCGGCTCATCTAAAATTAAAAAATTGATATCTTGATACATAAGTTGTGCAAGTCTTAACCTCATTTTTTCTCCACCGCTCAGTTGCGTTACTTTCTTAAACACCGCTGGACCATAAAATAAAAATTTAGCTAATATATGTCTCGCTTCTCCCTCTGTTACAGCTACACATTCCCTGAAAGCCTCCAATACATTACTCTTCATATTTCCGTACGCATGCTGGGATAAATAACCGATTTTCACACTACTTCCAATTCGAATTTCTCCAGCGTCTGGTTCTATTTCTTCTAATAATAACTTTAATAGCGTTGTCTTTCCTGTACCATTACGACCAACGATAGCCGCACGCTCTTGAAAACGAACATGTAAATTTGCTTCGTTAAATAAAAGATGTTCAGCAAATCCTTTACTCACTTCTTTCATTACAACAACATCTTTCCCACTTCTCTCTTGCCCTTCAAACTGAAGTCCCATTTGTTTTCGTTCTAAAATAGGTTTTTTTAGTTTCTCCATACGTTCCAGTGCACGTTCCATACTTCTTGCTCTCTTATGCAATCCTTCATTCGGAGGATTCGCCTGATTTGCCCATTCACGTAATCGCTTAATTGCTTCTTTCATTTTCTTTATTTTCTTTTGCTGTTCTTGATAAGCCTGAAACTCCTGAAGTAACCTTTCTTCCTTCTCTTCAACAAACCGAGAATAGTTTGTATGATACACGTGAATCTCTCCATCTTCTAAATCAAAAATCTTCGTTACAACTTCATCAAGGAAATAACGATCATGTGAAATAACCACAACCGTTCCATTGTATTCTTTCAAAAATTGCTCTAGCCATTCTACTGCAAATAAGTCTAAATGATTGGTTGGTTCATCTAATAAAAGTAAATCTGGTTTCTGCAACAGCATGTATGCAAGGCTTACTTTTGTTTGCTCCCCACCACTTATCTCCACAAATGATCGTGGGAATAGTTCTGTCACCTGTAAACCATTTGCTACCTTCATAATGTTCGCTTCGATTTCATAACCACCAAGAAACGCAAACTTTTCTTGGATGATTCCGTATCTTTCCATTAATTTTTGTAAAACAGAAGATTCCTGTTCTTCCGCCATATCTTTTTCTAAAGTACGCATTTCTCTTTCTAATTCCTTTTCTATTTTAAAAGCGGAACTCAATACTTCATATACAGTCATACTCTCATCAAATTTCGGAATTTGTGCCACATGACCAATACGTGTACCTTTCTTCATATGAATGGCCCCTGCATCCAAACTTTCCATTCCAGTTAAAAGCTGAAAGATTGTTGTCTTCCCACTACCGTTACGACCAACTAATCCAACACGTTCACCATTCTTTATTTCAAGCGATATATTTTCAAATATGATGTTTCCACCAAAAGATTTCGTTACATTATTTACACTACAAATTGTCATTTTCCGTACTCCTTTCAATATAAAAAACCATAGGAAAGAAACATTCCCCATGGTTTTCGGCATAGAAAAAGGAAGCTAAATAGCTCCCTTTTCACACGTTTATTAAAAATGGGTGAAGAGATTTCTATCGTTCTATAGCTACTATGCAATTGTTAAAAAAGGACAGACGTATCCCGTTAACAACTACATCATGAAAAATCGCACGACAAAAATAGATAAAATCTAAAAATTTGGCACGTGCAGCTAAAGAACGTTTCATCTCATTCACCTCTTTCGTACGGAATTTAATACTTACTTCTTTATTATACTTTCCCATTTCATGTTTGAATAGTCATTTTTCTGAAAATAATGAAGATAGACTAAACATTTCAATAAGTGACATCAAATCTTACAAAACTGTTATGTTCACGTAATGGAAAGCGATAGTACGAAAAGATGCCTCCCTATACAATAAAGATGTAAACAAGAGAGACAACAAAAGGAGGAAACAATCATGATGAAAGAAATCGTAAAAGCAATCTTTGAGGTATTAGTGAACGGACAAGCAGTTGTAAAAGAACTAAATGAACTATAAAAAGGAGTGAAAGAATATGATGAACATGGTAAAAATGATTTTACACGCTCTAGTTGATGCAAAAGCAGTTAGCCAAGAATTAAACCAACAATAAAAAGGGGTATGTGAATATGAAGAAAGCCATTTTTGTAATCGCAAGTACAGCAATTGCCTTATACACAATAAAAAATAGAGAAAAGAAGTATAATAAAAACAATCTATATTATCCATACACATTATTAAAGAAAAAATAAAAGACAAGGTACCCTATCTTAATGAGGATATCTTGTCTTTTATTTTTTATATTCCCTTTAAAGGATTTTCTTCTCCTTATCCCGAATGTATTAAGCGGGATTTTTACACATATTTTAAAGGGGCATATATACAAATGGATACACACCAACTATACTTTTTAAATGATATTAGCAAACAAAAACCAGAAAGCATCCGGAATAGAAGCGCTGCATGTCCTTTTTGTGACAGAGAAAGTTTAACGGATATTTTAGCAATTGAGGGCTCAATTATTTGGCTAAAAAACAAATTTCCTACATTAAAAGATACATTTCAAACGGTGCTAATCGAAACAGATAATTGTGAAGACCATATTGCGACATATACAGAAGAACATATGAAATCGCTAATTCGTTTCTCCATTAAACATTGGTTAGATTTACAGAAGAATGAAGAATTCACATCTGTAATTTTATACAAAAATCATGGTCCATTCTCAGGTGGAAGTTTGCATCATGCACACATGCAGATTATTGGAATGAAATATGTAAACTACCTCGATAACGTAGAACACGACAACTTCCAAGGCGTAATTGTTCAAAAGAACGAACACATTGAACTCAATATCTCAGATCGTCCTATTATCGGTTTTACTGAATTTAATATCATTATCGAAGATATTGGATGCATAGATGAACTAGCAACTTATATTCAGCAAACTGTACGTTACATACTGACAGATTTCCATAAAGGATGTAGTAGTTATAACTTATTCTTCTATTACTTAAACGGAAAAATCATTTGTAAAGTTGTTCCTAGATTTGTCGTTTCACCGTTATATGTAGGATATAAAATACCGCAAGTTTCCACCAAACTAGAAGACGTAAAAATACAACTAGCAGCGTATTTCACAAAACAAAACGACGCGATTATCCACAAAAAAATAGAGTAGGTATCAAAAACCTACTCTTTAATTACACCTTTATTTCGATAGTACACATCTTCTAATCCGATGTTATACTTCATATTATTATCCGTCCACTCTGGCCCTAAATTCCCTGGCCATCCAGATGTATTTGCTATATATTTTAATAATGCAAAATCCGTCAAACCTTTTTGCACCCCGCGCTTATATCCTTTCATTAAATGCGGCATTGCAATTTGCGCATTTGTACGTGGATCTTTCAGCTCGTCATCCGTTAAATGATCCGGTGCAAGTCCACCACCGCGATGCAATTGAAACAATCCGAATGAAGTTCCGTTATCTCCAACACTTCTTGGATTTAATCGACTTTCATGTTCGGCAATTGTAAGAGGTATCCATTCTGGAAGATTGACTTTCTTTGCTTCCTCTATAATAATTTGTTTCATCTGTTTTGCTTCTTCTGAGTCAACATAGCTTGTCTCATTTACTAATTTGCCCATTCCTTCAGACTTTCCTTGGAAGTATAAGTACACCCCAAGAACAACTAAAAATCCTACAAAGAATTTCTTCACTACCTCTACCTCTTTCTCCGCTGAAATTTGTCCCCTTTCAGCCTTCTTCCCTTTACAATTACCCACATTCTATCATTCTCTTACTCTTTTATCATAGCAAATAACTATACATATTATCATCATGCTTTAGACCGATTTTGTGAAAAAACAGCTGGTAAATACGTGAAAAAATGTAACTTTCATAGACTGAAACATATTTTTTGTATATAATTGTAAACTGAATTCTAAATATAAACTAGGAGAATAATAATATGAAAAAATGGTTGCTACTCTTATTTAGTTTACTACTATTAATTCCTGTCCCTATTTCCGCACA
The DNA here is from genome assembly GCF_038005585.1 of Bacillus sp. FSL W8-0519. Taxonomy (NCBI): domain Bacteria; kingdom Bacillati; phylum Bacillota; class Bacilli; order Caryophanales; family Bacillaceae; genus Bacillus; species Bacillus sp. FSL W8-0519. The sequence goes on along the minus strand of NZ_JBBOTL010000001.1, from coordinate 218,056 downwards.
AAAAAACGAAAATCCAAAAGTCCTTATTTTATACAGTTCGAGCGATGATCAAATTACAAGTGATACCCAAATACTTAATACACAAGTAGGACATTTTACTAATAACATAACAATAAAAAACATAAAACAGTTAGCTGAAATAACTGATAAATCTTCATATACACATGTTATTTACATAGGTGAAAAACAAGAAGAACTTCCCACTGAAACAAAAGAATTTCTAGAAAATTTCTCAGGACCACTACTCGTTTTAGGTCAAAATATAGAACAATTATCCAAACGTTTTTCATTTATTATACTTAAAAATGAAGATATAAACTCTGATACAATTGAATATCCAACACGTAAACTAAAGAATACATTAGAGGACGAACGATCCATTAAAAACCTTGATACAAATGGAACAATTCTTGCCAATGCTTTAAAAGGAAATACTACTTACCCATTAATTGTACAACAAAATAATTCTTATTATGTTGCAACTTCTAACCTCTTTGATTGGATATCTTATTATATTGGCGAAAGCCTATTTTCTTACTTTGAACAAAAGCCAACGAAAAATAAAGTGGAAGCTTATTTACGTCTTGAAGACGTTCATCCAGCCGCAGATATAAATCAATTAAAAGAAATTGCTGAATTATTAAAAGAGAAAAAGATGCCATACATGATCACTGTTATTCCTGTATATACGGATCCAGAAACAGGTAAAACACTACATTTAAAAGATAAACCCGAACTAGTCGATCTTTTACGCTCTATGCAAGATGATGGTGCAGCAATTATTATGCATGGTTATACTCACCAATTTTATGATAGTGAAACTGGTGAAGGTTTTGAATTTTGGGACGTAAAAACAGACCAACCAATTCGTCAACCGAAGCATGAAAAACCAAAAACAAAAGATGATTTCCCTAATATAGAGGCATATAATACATACGTAAAAAAAGGGGAAGAATTTGAAGAAAAATATACGACTGATCATATTGAAAAAGGCATTCAAGAACTTGTAGATGCCAAACTGTATCCGGTCGCATTTGAAGCACCTCATTACACGATGTCTCAAAAAGGATATGAAATATTATCAAGATACTTTTCAACTTATGTAGGACAACTACAGTTAAGTGACACAACTTGGAAATCTATGCACTCTCCGGCATACAGAAGTACACCATCATTTTTACATGGCATGAAATTAATGCCTGAAACAGTTGGATTTATCGAAGAAGATAAACCACACGCTATTGCTAAAATGAAAGCAAATGCTGTATCTGTTGCCAAATTATCCGATGGAGTTATTGGTGCATTCTATCATCCTTACTTAGGTGTAAAACCATTAAAAGAAGTACTAAAGGATCTAGAAAGTATTCCAAATATAGAATGGATTGATTTACAAAAAGAAACAAATGAAGTGAAAATGAAAGATATTCATATCACTACTAATAAAGACGGCATTCACGTTGAAAAACCAACAAGCGCAAGTGACATAATAGATTATATAAAACAATATGGATTCTTCCTTATACTCGGTTTCCTCGTCATTGTCTTTCTCTTATTATTAAGACGTGCGAAAAAATTAGAATCCTAATACAAAACCACCAAGCAAAATGCTTGGTGGTTTTTTTAACTTAAACCAAAACGTGGCATATTATTAATAACCCATTGATTATGTTCATAAATAAATTCAACTTCTATTTCTCTATAATAAGAAGGGCTAAAATAACAATTCTATCCTTTCAAATAAAATTGAATCGTATTTTCATATATCGTTTCTGCAACCTTATCAACAGCTACGTTTTTTATAACACTAATTTCCTTTAATACCTCTCGAATCATTCTCGGATGTGTCATAACACCCTCTTGAAATTCCCACGGTCCATCTGTTTCTACCATCATATATTCAAGAGGATAATACGAAACAATTTTTCTAATCTTCTCCTTATGTAAAACATCTGGCGTGATAGAAATGTAATAACCATTCCTCATCATCCGTTTCATTGTTGTTTCACTTCCTTTAAACCAATGAAAGTGTGCACGTGAAACTTTATATTTCTCCAGTAAATCACATACAATATCAGCGTCTTCATACACTGCATGTAATATAATTGGTAAATCATATTTACTAGCTAGTTCAACAAACCGTTGTAACACTGATATATACGAATTGATAGCAATGCGCTCATCTTCTTTTCTTAAATAATACGGTAAGCCAACTTCACCAATCGCAACTATATCATCTACATGCTCTTCAATTAATTTATAAATTTGCTCACATTCTTCTTTATGAATCGGTTGCTCCGGATGAAAACCTATTGCTGGATGTACAAAAGGATATAGTTTTGCTAAAGATAAAGTTTCTTTACATGATTGATAATTCATAGATACTGCAATAAGCCCATTTATCTCTTTACTATGCTCCACATCTTTAAGTAATTTACTTTTCTCTTCATCCTTATATTGGTCAACATGTATATGACTATCAATCCACTTCACCTTTATTCCCCCATAAAAAAACAAGAAAGGATCTCCTTTCTTGTTTTATCATCTATGTTATTTAACAATTAAGTTTGTTATGATATCAAATAATCCAATACATACTACGGCAACAGTAAAGTAGCTACAGAAATCTTTAATTGGAAACTTCACTACTTCTTCTTTACGCATCCCATTCTTCTCCCTTCTTACTATATCCCTAATTATTTTTATCTATTTGTATCTATTATGCAAAAAATATGACAAATTTACTATCGAATTAACTTACGTAAACCTTACAATGTTGTAAGGTTTATAAAAAAGGCCCCATCTACATACAGATGAGGGCTATTAAAAAGTAGTTGGTTTTTCATTCTTCATTACATTACAAACAGAAAGTAATATAGTGAGACTTTCTAATTACACTATATGAAATTCAATAGCTTTTAACTATCGAATTACATTACAGAAGACTTACATGTTTGTAAGCTAGGTGTAATGTAATTCGATAGTTTCCCTTATCAATATTTCGTACAATAAATTTAGAAAGTAAGCCAAATAAGAAGAACACTCACATAACCAAATTGCATTGTTAGTAGCCACTCTTCTTATACCTTTCACTCATGCTACTACAATGTACCCCCTTCCCCTTTATATAATAAAAAAAGCCTTAGTCCATATGGACTAAGGCTTTTTTTGTACACACAAAAATACCCCTACCTAGTATTTTTATTTTCGACAAAAAATAGGTGGGGGTATAATCCGCTATCTCATCGCTAAAAGTTTACTCTTTGCATTAATAGGAATATTTACAGCTTCAATTTCTTCAATCGACTCGCCGTAGCGTCCTTTTGCGTACACCTTTAATGTTTCATCTCTCTTTAACATATGCTTAACAGTCTTCTTTATTTTTTGTTCTCTTCCACGTTCGTCAAATGCAATAAATTCATATTCATACCACTCATCGCCAATATGCTGACCAATTGTATTCACAACCGTATAGTATTCTTTCGTCTTATAAAATGGATTATATTTATCGATAACCGGTCCAAGTTTCGTAGGTAGTAACATTATTACTATGACTATCATCGCTATTATAGTAGTGATCATTTTTTTCTTCATAATAAACATTCCTCCTCTGCAGGATATATATACATCCATTTTAAAAAGAAGGAATACAATCTACTATTGAATCTCATTACATTACACTTACATTTTTGTAAGAATTAAAAAAAGGTGAACGAATTTACTCGTTCACCTTTTAGCTCGCTTTAAAGCCCCCACCAAGTACATCACGTACATCATGGATAACGACGAAAGCATCGTCATCTACTCGACTAATAACTTGCTTTAACTTAACAAGCTCTTGTTTATTAATAACAACATATAAAACTTCTTTATTTTTACCAGTATATCCGCCGCGCCCTTCTAATACAGTAACGCCGCGTGTCATGTTTTTCGTAATAGCCTCACGTATTAACTCTGGTTGATTTGAAATAATTGTAACAGCCGTTTTTGTGTCCATTCCTTCTACAATGAAATCAATTACTTTCGCTCCGATGAATACTGCAACAAGTGTGTACATCGCTTTTTCTTGCCCTATTATAAATACGGAACCAGCAATTACAACGATATCAATAATAAGTACACCTTTACCGACGCTCCAACCTAAATATTGATTTGCTAACCGTGCTAAAATTGCCGATCCCCCTGATGTACCTCCAGCTTTGAACATACAGCCTAATCCGATACCGACAAATACACCAGCAAATAGTGCCGCTAATAACGTATCACTATTTACATGATACTCAATATGTTCCGTAACATATAAAAACAAAGATGTTTCTACAATCCCTAAAATTGTATAAACCATCGTTTTCTTATCAAAAAATTTATAACCAACAGCTAGTAAAATTGCATTTATAGCAAAGTTCACAACCCCTGGTGACCAATCAAATAAGTAGTACGTAACAACCGTTAAACCAATAATTCCACCTTCCGATAAACGGTTTGGAATTGCAAAGTAATTAATACCAATTGCGAATAATAATGAACCAATTGTAATTAGTGTTATTTCCTTTATACGTTGATTAACCATAGTTCATACCCTCCCCCCATTTGACATTGTATCACTATCTCCTAGAGGTTTAGAAGTTGTTTTTATTCCGCATTTTACCTCATAAAGACCAGGATATTATGTTTAAACAGAGGGGTGATTAATTATTCACATTTGCTCTAACTATACGGACAAATTGCTCCACATTCCCCTTCTGAATATACTTAGCTCGGATGGTTTCATGATTACAAATAAATTCGAAATACGGGCGAAAAACTATGCTATCTATATGCAAATATGAGTACTCTTTAAATGTTGAAGGATAGTATGGAAATTTTCCGTAAAACAGGAGACGTCTAGTAGTCGCAACAAAAATCCCATGTTGATAACATAACGTGAAATGATCCTTCTCAAAAACCCCCACCACAAAGGCTAAAACATTTTCGTCATTCCCTAAAAACTTTTTTATACTTAATAAAAGTTCATTCATGCATTTCCCTCCAAATACTATTTTTGAAAAGAATCCATGGATTGTTACAAACCGGTTTAACCCCTTTATAAAGTATGAAACGCGTTTCCTGTCAAAGGTATTTCAAAAAAATAATCCGTTATGCACTTATACACATAACGGATTAAAACTACACTGTAGATCGCTCCACAAGTTCATATGGAATTTCCACCTTTTCTTGTTTAGAACTTTCAGCATTTGTTTGCCGATAAAACATTTCAAAGGCTTTTTTACCTATTTCCTTTAAATTTTGATCAATAGTTGTAAGTTGTAACACTTGCGAAATAGGTTGGTTATCAAATCCAATAATCGCTAAGTCTTCAGGAACTTGAATACCTAATTTTTCAGCTTCCGTCATAACCCCAATTGCAACCTCATCTCCTGCTACTATTAATGCTTCAGGAAGATGCTGCATCTCCTTTAATTTATGAGCCACTCTCACACCATCTTCTAACGTAAAACATTCTGTGAAAATCCATTCTTCATTCACTTCTTCATCTATAGATTGCAATTGACGCTTATACACATCAAAACGCTTTTGACTACTCGGTCCTAGCTTTCTCCCCGTGCAATAACCAATTTTTTTATAACCTTTTTCAATAAGGTGATTCATTCCTAGCTGGAAAGCTGCCGAATGATTTGTATATACACTTGAGATATTTGAAATATCATTGTCTTCACAAGCAATGATTGTGCCGTATGAAGCATACGGTTCTATCATTTCCCAATCATTTGCACGTGAACAAATAATAAGGCCATCTAATTGTTTCGTTTTTAACATATGTAAACTTTTCATTTCTTCTTTTTTATTATAGTTTGTTTGGCAAAGTAGCACCTTGTAGTTATGAGTTAACGCTCCCTCCATCATTCCCCCTACCATTGCATCGAAGCTCGGGTGATTAATGTAAGGGAGAATTACACCAACAATATTCGTCTTTCCTTTTGATAAATGAACAGCATTTGCGTTTTGTGAGTAATTCAACTTCTCAACTATCTCTATAACCGCTTTCCTTTTTTCTTCACTTACATACGGATGATCATTCAATACTCTCGAAACAGTCGTAACTGAAACTCCCGCCATCTTTGCAATATCTTTAATATTAGCCATACATTCACCTCTACTTTTAAATTAATAAATTCCATGAACATATGTCAAACCTTCTCATCATTACACCTTCATTCATTTTTCTTACAAAAGTGTAATTTCCCTGTAAGCTAATTCGATAGTTACTCTCTGCTATTTTTCATACAATTAAGTCAGAAACAGGGCAACCATTATTCGAAAAGGAGCGGATTTATATGATGAACAAAATGAAATCAAACAATTTTTTAAATACAATGAGCATGGTATTTTCCGCTCTTATCGATGCAAAAGCTGTTGCTTCTACATTAAACAAGTAAGGAGAATATATTATGAATAACATCACTTTTAACAAATTAGATTTTTTAGGACTGGCTAGTGGCTCGATTCTTCTTACTGCTTTTATTTACGCCACTACGCTTGTATAAATTTTGTGTCCCCTTTCCCCTTTATTATAAATAGTAATAGAAAAGACGACCGTCTATGCCCGGTCGTCTTTTCTTACTTTTGATTTGATTCCAAAGCTTCCTTTAGCTCCTCAAACTTCTCATTTAATTGGTCTGTCATCATTTTCATAGCTGTTTTCCGATCTATTTGTTCTTCAGCATCAATTTGAATCGGATCTCCAAAAATCAATTGTGCCTTTTTCCCCTTTATTAATTCTTTTACACTTGATGGACCAACATAAGCTGCTGGTATTAATGGAACGTTAGAACGCATCGCAATTGTCACAGCACCAGCTTTTAACGAAACATCTTCTGTCGATCTCGTTCCACTTGGGAAAATCCCTACCACTTTTCCTTCTTTTAATAAGCGGGATGGAATTTTAAGTGTACTCGGTCCTGGATTTGCACGATCTACAGGGAATGCATTTACATTTTTAAAGAACCAATTTTTGAATTTCCCTTCAAATAATTCTTTTTTGGCCATGTAATGAATCTCTGTTGGGTACATCCCTGTAGCTAACATTAATACATCCATAAAACTTGTATGTGTACACGCAACAACATACGGGCCACCTTCTGGTAGCTTTTCTCTTCCTTGCACTTCTACTTTCCCAGCTGTTTTAAATATATATTTCAACAAAAATGTAATTGGTTTATACATTGGTTTCGTTCCTTTCTGAACATCCGAAGTATAGTCATTTTCTCACCTCAATTATAACACTAAGTTATAGGAGTTGGTAATAAAAATGAGTATTAATTGTTAAATTTCAATTCTTACAAAAGTGTAATTTTCTTGTAAGCTAATTCGATAGTTACTTCTTGCGATATTTCATACAATTAAGTCAGAAACAGGGCAACCATTATTCGAAAAGGAGCGGATCAATATGATGAACAAGCTGAAAACGAACAATCTTTTAAATACAATGGGCATGGTATTTTCCGCTCTTATCGATGCAAAAGCTGTTGCTTCTACATTAAATAAGTAAGGAGAATGCATCATGAATAACATTACTTTTAACAAATTAGATTTTTTAGGATTAGCTAGCGGCTCTCTTCTTCTTACTGCTTTTATTTACGCTGCTACGCTTGTATAACTTTGTGTCCCCTTTCCCCTTTATATAGAAAAAGACGACCGTCTATGCCCGGTCGTCTTTTTAAATGTTTCTTTCTTTTAACTCTTTTAAAAGCTCTATCATTTCAGCTTGTTGTTTTATCTTCTTACGACCATTTCGATTAATTGCTGCAAGCTCACAAGCAACTCCGACGGCAAAGAAAAACAATAAACTTTCTAACATGTAAAATCCTCCAATTGCCTATTAAACAGCTTGACGTAATTGCTCTTCTTCTAAAATTCTCTTGTTGATATTTTCTTCTTTCCTCTGACAAACATTATTACGAATAAGTGCAGCAATAACAAGTAAAGTCCCTACAATATCAAACATTGTTATTTGATATCCTTGCATCATCATAATAACTAAGGTTGTAATTGGTACAAAATTAATAAATAAAATCCCATTAATGGACGATAAAATTTTCACACCGTAATTCCAAGCTAGTAACGCTACTATCCCTGGTAATGTCATCATAAATAATAAATCGTATTTCACAATAAAAATCGTTCCCATACTCGGAACTGAAACATATCCAAACGCCGTTATAATTATCGTTATAATTCCTGTAACAGTCGTACCGAATACACACGTCAACGTAGAATAACGTAATGTCGACCAATCGCTACACGTTTGACCACTCATCGTATAAATAACCCAGCCCACAACTCCAACAAATATACATGCTAGCGAAAACATGTTATCTTTCAATGTTAAAAAGAAACTCATATCACCTTTTGTAATAACAAATACAGCCCCTATAAAAGCGATAATCATGCTCGTTATCATATATTTTTTCGGTTTTACATGCTTATATCCCCATAAAATACAAATAGAAATCATCGGCATAAGTGCTTCCATAATGGAAGCTACCATCACACCTGATTTTCCCATTAACATTTGACCTAAAAATACAAGTACATTATATACAGTAAACGCCATCGTTCCAAAAAAGACGAGTAACTTTCCTCTTCCCTCTAAACGAAATGCCCGTTTTCCTTCTTTCATTAACAACAATACAATCAGCATTATCGCCACCGCTCCATAGCGAATAAGCGAAAAATAAAATGGATCTATGTATTCTAACGCATGATCAGCAACTGGAAACATTGCTCCCCATGACATACTTGCAATTAAACACGCTAAAGCGCCTATTATCATTTGACCTTTTCTCACCGCAATCCCCCACTTCTTTCTATTTGCACAAAGAGAATTGTAAAAGAAAAAATATATCACGTAAAATGATTCAAAATGATGTTAACTATCATTTATAATGATAGTTAACATCAAGGAGGATCGTATTATGGAATTAAGAGATTTACAAATCTTCCAGAGCGTTGCTGACCAAGGTAGTGTAAGTAGCGCAGCAAAGGAATTAAATTACGTACAATCAAATGTAACAACGCGTATTAAACAACTGGAGAACGAGCTGAAAACACCGCTCTTTTATCGTCATAAACGAGGCATGACTTTAACAGCTGAAGGAAGAAAAATGCTCGTTTATGTTAATAAAATTTTGCAAGATGTTGAGGAGCTAAAACAAGTATTTTTAGATAGTGAAACACCCTCTGGCATATTAAAAATCGGTACTGTTGAAACAGTAAGTACATTACCTACCATTTTATCTTCTTACTATAAAAGCTATCCGAACGTCGATTTATCATTACAAGCAGGTCTAACAGAAGAATTAATTAGAGAAGTACTCGATCATCAACTAGATGGCGCTTTTATATCAGGGCCAATAAAACATCCCCTTATTGAACAATATGATGTTAGTACAGAGAAATTAATGCTTGTAACACAAAATAAAGCTTTTCATATAGAAGAATTTACAACAACGCCTTTACTCGTTTTTAACCAAGGATGTGGATACCGTTCCAAACTAGAACGATGGCTGAAAGATGAAGGTTTGCTACCAAAAAGAATTATGGAATTTAATATATTAGAGACTATATTAAACAGTGTTGCACTCGGCCTTGGAATTACGCTCGTACCACAGTCTGCTGTCCACCACCTTTCTAAAGCAGGGAAAGTACATTGTCATGCAATCCCTGAAAAATACGGCAGTATTTCAACGGTTTTCATACGCCGCAAGGATAGGTATATGACAAATTCAATGCGTAGCTTTTTAAAAACAATCGAAGAGCACCACCACATTAATATGCTTTAAAAGACATTCTTACACGAATGTCTTTTTTTCTTACAAAAGTGTAAGTCTTCCGTAAGCTAATTCGATAGTTGCAGGCGATCATATTTCCTATAATTAAGATATAAAGCAGGGCAACAACAATTCGAAAAGGAGCGGATACGCATGATGAACAAAATGAAATCAAACAAATTTTTAAATACAATGGGCATGGTGCTATCCGCACTTGTCGATGCAAAAGCTGTTGCAACTACATTAAACAAATAAGGAGAGATTATAATGAACAACATTACATTTAACAAATCAGACTTTATCGGACTTGCAAGTGGAGCGACTCTTCTTACAGCTTTCATTTACACACTTGCTAAAGGTCTTGTTTAACACTTTGTTTCCCCAAACCCCTTTATATATAGAAAAAGCTGCTCATCTTATAGACAAGCAGCTTTTTAGTTTGTTTCATATATAGTTTGACCTGTTTTCGTCATATCATATCCGCCAATCGCTTTTAGTTCATTATGAAATTCTTCCGATTGCAGAATGTCTTTTACAACTTCGATCAGCTTTTCATTTTCTTTATTCTTCAAAATCACTAAATCATACTGCTCTTTCATGATTGGAATAAAGTCTACATTTACAATTTGCGAAAACTTTTCTGATCCTACTCCCACATCAGCTTTCCCATTCGCGACTTGCGTGGCAACACCAAGATGATTCGACTCTTCCCATTCATATCCACTAATATTCTCTTTATTTAACTTTTGAATGCGCAATTGTTCATCAACTAACACCCTAATACCAGAACCTTTTTCTCGATTTACAAATCGTATAGATGAATGAGATAAATCAGCCCATGTTTTTATATTTTTTGGATTTCCCTTTTGCACATAAAACCCAACGTTCCTTGCTAATAAATTAATCATCGTACATGGTTGTCCTACTAAAATACGTTTTACGTAAGGAACATTATATGTACCCGTTTCGCCATCAAACAAATGCAAGCTAACGATACTTCCTTCTCCTTGATACATTTTTACTAGGCTCGTTAAACTACCTTGATATGCCCTTAATATATTTGAACTTGGCAGGCGATTTTCTATACGTTTTGCCAACATGTCTAACGTTAGTTCTTGTCCACTAATAATACATGTATTCGAGATACTATTACTGTCATTCTTTACAGAAGTAACTTGTACGTTACCTGTTTTCATTTGCTTAATATATTGTTCTAAATCTGCTGCATCAATGCGCATCTGTCTACCAATTCTATAAGAAGGCAGTTCTCCTTTTTTAATTAAATCGTATACAGTTAATTTTGATACTTTTAATCGCTTCGCTACTTCTTCCGTTGTGTAGGAATGATGATCCATAGACGATTCCTCACTTTCTTTCTTCATTGTAACAAAGAAAAGAATATTTCTCCTATATTTTAAAAATAACTACATCGTTCAAATTATATTCAATTATAACTAGTTATATTTAGTTATATTTAGTTATAATTAATTATGTCAAAACGAAAGGGGATTTTTTATGAATAAGTTTACATTACAATCCATCGGGGCACTTATCCTTTCTTTTCTTCTTATATTTAGTGTTGCATGTACAAGCGGAGAGAAGAAAGAGAAATCAACCGCTAAAGAAGGAAAAACAGTTGAACTTACTATATCAGCAGCTGCAAGCTTACAAGATGCGCTAAAAGAAATTGAAACAAAATATAAAGAAAAAGAACCTAATATTAAACTTTCTTTTAACTTCGGCGCTTCTGGTGCACTTCAACAACAAATCGAACAAGGTGCACCTGCTGATTTATTCTTCTCAGCAGCCGAAGATAAATTCCAAACTCTCGTTAAAAAAGGATTCATTAATGAACAAGAGGGGAAAAATCTCCTTGGAAATGAACTCGTTCTAGTCGTCCCAAAAGATAGTTCTCTTACAAAAATTCAAGATTTAAAAGATGAAAAAATAAAAAAAATCGCACTTGGTACACCTGAATCTGTACCTGCGGGAAAATACGCAAAAGCTTCTCTCACACATGAAAATCTTTGGAATGACATTCAAAATAAAGTCGTATTTACAAAAGATGTTCGCCAAGTGTTAACATATGTAGAAACAGGTAATGTTGATGCTGGTATTGTATACAAAACAGATGCTCTTATTTCAAACAAAGTAAAAATTGGTGAGACAGCAGCGGCTACTTCTCATGAGCCAATTCACTATCCTTTAGGTGTTATAAAAGAATCTAAACACAAGAAAGAGGCGACTTCATTTTATGAGTATTTGCAGTCAAAAGATGCACAATCTATCTTTAAAAAATACGGATTTACAGTCCTATCATAATTGCCATGAGCTTTGATACTATTTTATCACCAATCTTTCTATCTTTACGAGTAGCTGCATGTGCCACCATTATCGTTACCATTTTAGGAACGATAATCGGACGAGCGCTAGCACGCTCCTCATGGAGATATAAAGTAATATTAGAAACTATTTTCTTACTACCAATGGTACTTCCGCCAACTGTAATCGGCTTTTTTCTCATTATCATTTTTGGAAATAACAGTCCTATTGGAACGTGGATAGAATCAATATTTCAGCAATCTATTATGTTCACATCTACTGCTGCTATCATTGCTTCTACAGTTGTTGCATTTCCGCTTATGTACCAATCAGCAAAAACAGGATTTTCTATCGCGAATGTACAAATTGAAGAAAGTGCTCGTGACCTTGGTGCAAGTGAATATCAAGTTTTTCTACACGTCACACTTCCGCTTGCATTTCCTGCCTTACTAAGTGGAATGATTTTGAGCTTTGTTCGTGCGCTTGGTGAGTTTGGTGCTACGCTCATGTTTGCCGGAAACATTCCTGGTAAAACACAAACTATCCCAACTGCCATTTACATGGCGATTGATGCAAGTAATATGCAGCTCGCCTGGACACTAGTAGTTATCACTATTAGTATGTCCCTCCTATTTTTGCTATGTATTCAGCTTATTAATAAAAGAATTACTAACTCTTAAGGCAGCTCTTTTTGAAGCTGCTTTTTTATTTCTTAGGAAATAAAAATATACCACCGGGAAATAACTGAATTTTAAATTTTATTTAAATATACATTCTATTTGAATTTACTTTCTAAAATAGGCAATTTCCTGTTATTATATGGAGGTGTTTGAAAAAATGAAGAAATGAAAACGCATTTATATCGTGAATTCTTCATCCTGTTTTAGCGATCGGTAATCTTCTACTCTAGTAGTGGGGCATTACCGATCGTTAGAACGATATGTAATTATATTGGTATAGCAAAACGAAGGGAGTCTTGTAATGGACATTTTATTAGCGCTTCTTCCTGCAATTGCATGGGGAAACATCTTATTAGTAAGCGTAAAAATGGGCGGTGGTGCATATAGCCAAACGGTAGGTATGACAATCGGTGCTCTATTCTTCGCAACAATTATGTATGTATTTACTCAACCAGCTTTAACAATGACAATCTTGATTGTTGGTTTTATTTCAGGTTTATTCTGGGCTTTAGGACAAGTAAACCAATTAAAAACAGTTGAAAAACTAGGCGTTTCAACTACTGTAACAATTTCTACTGGTATGCAACTTGTTGCAACTTCTATCTTTGGGGTTATCGCTTTCCGTGAGTGGACTACTACTACAACGATCATTCTGGGAACGATTGCAATCCTATTAATCGTAGTTGGTGTTGTATTCACATCATTAGATGATAAAGAAAATGCTCAGCCACCAGGACAATTGAAAAAGGGACTTCTTACTTTAATTGTTTCTACTTTTGGCTATCTTGTATATGTAATTATTATTCGTTGGTATAACATCGATGGTTGGTCTGCTATTTTACCACAAGCAGTTGGTATGTTTGTTGGTGCGGTTGTACTGACATCTAAACATAAACCATTTAACAAATATGCAATCCGTAACGCTTTATCTGGTTTACTATGGGGAACTGGAAACTTATTCTTACTTCTTTCATTACCACGTGTCGGAGTAGCAACAAGCTTCCCATTATCTCAAACTGGAATCGTTATCTCAACATTTGGTGCGATTGTCTTCTTAGGCGAAAAGAAAACGAAACGTCAATTGATCTTTATTGCACTAGGTAGTGTTTTAATTATCGGCGGCGCTGTATTACTTGGTATGACAAAAGCATAAACTTATAATCTATTAGTAAACCCCTGAGGCACATATGCTTCAGAGGTTTTTTAATTCTAATTATTTTCTAGATATAATTATTTGTCTGTTTTTATCCCTTATAATTATCCTTCCACTCTAGCAAACCCGCTACACATATAAAGAGATTAATAACAGCTAATATTAGCATAATATATAACCCAGTGGAGATATAAATTGAAATACTAACTACATTATATAAAATCCATAAATGCCAGTTTTCTAGGATTTTTCGACTTAGCATAAATTGAGCTACTAATCCTAGTACAGCATTTAAAGCGTCTAAATATGGACTTGCTGATTCTAAGTAATGGACTTGATAATACCCCCAACCAATCCATGCAACTAAAATAAAGATTATATAAAAAATCCAACCTTGCAAATCTAAACGAACTGTTGCTTTTACCTCTTCCTCCCCACTACGTGCAATCCAATGATACCAACCATATACATTAAATATAAATTGAAAACCTGCCAATACTGCCATTGCATATAAACCTTGTGTAATAAAAATATACAGAAATACCGCAACGGTAATCATACCGAATAAAAAGTTGGATACTTTTTCTCTTGCTAATAGCCAAACATTAATAATTCCCATGACCGATGCAAAGATTTCAATATAGCTCGATTGAATATACAATCCAACCAATACACAAATAATACTAGTAATGAGTAAAAAGAGCGGACTTCTAATCATAAGCATCTCTCCCCAGATGTGTAATAAATTCCCTATCACCAGTATAAGGAATCACTCTTCCTTTCACCATTAATTTCCTACTTTTCATTATCTATTCCATCTACAATAAGCCTTTTCTTTTTACAAAATTCTCTTAAAAATGGTATCGTTTTTTATAACATATCTCCACTAGAAAGGAATAGAGGATATGCTAACTAAACATCGAATTCTATTTATTGGTGCTGGTCGTATGGCAGAAGCTATATTTTCCGGATTACTTAAAACAAGCAAAGAATACATCGAAGAGATTATCGTTTCTAACCGAAGTAACGTAGAAAAGCTAGATCAATTACGAGCGCGATATAATGTGTCTACTACAACAGATTGGAAGCAACATGTTACGTCTGTTGATACGATTGTTTTAGCAATGCCGCCTTCTGCACATGAAGAATTATTAGCAGAGTTATCTCCGTTACTATCGAATCAACTTGTCGTAACGGTAGCTGCCGGCATCGGCCCATCTTATTTAGAAGAAAGACTTCCTAAAGGAACGCCTGTTGCTTGGATTATGCCAAATACAGCTGCTGAAATTGGTAAGTCTATCTCCTTATACACGATGGGACAATTCGTAAACGAGACTGATCAAGAAACCCTGCAATTGCTTTTAGGGGGCATTGGTACTTCGCAACTTTGTACCGAGGAAGAAGTTCATCAACTTACTGCAGTTACTGGAAGTGCACCAGCCTTCCTTTATTACTTTGCTGAAAGTTTAATTGAAACAACAAAAAGTTATGGAGTCGATGAAGCAACCGCAAAACACCTTGTCATTCAAATGATTTCTGGCTCTGCTTCTATGCTTGAACAAACACAAGATCCAGCTAACCTCCGTGAACAAGTAACAACGCCAGGTGGTTCCACAGCTGAAGGTCTCAAAGCTTTATATGAATATAATTTT
This sequence comes from Bacillus sp. FSL W8-0519, assembly GCF_038005585.1. Taxonomy (NCBI): domain Bacteria; kingdom Bacillati; phylum Bacillota; class Bacilli; order Caryophanales; family Bacillaceae; genus Bacillus; species Bacillus sp. FSL W8-0519. Next base: position 202,422 of record NZ_JBBOTL010000001.1, on the reverse strand, counting down.
TCAGAGGCAATTCAAAAAGCAGTAGAAGCAACAAACAAAAAAGCTAGGGGGAAATAATATGAATTTAACAAGTTTAAAAGACTATACAACATTACATAACGGTGTAAAAATGCCTTGGTTCGGTTTAGGTGTTTTTAAAGTAGAAGATGGTTCAGAAGTAATTGAATCTGTAAAATCAGCAATTAAAAATGGTTACCGCAGCATTGATACTGCAGCAATCTATCAAAACGAAGAAGGCGTTGGCCAAGCAATCCGTGAATCAGGTGTTGCACGTGAAGAATTATTTATTACATCAAAAGTATGGAATAGCGATCAAGGGTATGAAACAACACTTCAAGCATTTGAAACTACATTAGAAAAATTAGGACTAGAGTATTTAGATTTATATTTAGTACATTGGCCTGTAAAAGGGAAATATACTGAATCATGGAAAGCGTTAGAAAAACTTTATAAAGACGGCCGTGTTCGTGCAATTGGCGTGAGTAATTTCCATATTCACCACTTACAAGACGTATTTGAAATTGCTGAAATTAAGCCAATGGTCAATCAAGTGGAATACCACCCACGTCTAGCACAAGAAGAGTTGCACGCTTTCTGTAAAGAACATAATATCCAGCTTGAAGCTTGGTCACCGTTAATGCAAGGACAACTACTAGATAATCCAACGTTGCAAGAAATTGCGACAAAATATAATAAATCAACTGCGCAAATTATTTTACGCTGGGATTTACAAAACGAAGTTGTAACAATTCCTAAATCAATTAAAGAACATCGTATTATTGAAAATGCAAACATCTTCGACTTTGAATTAAGTGCTGATGATATGAAAGCAATTCAAGCTTTAAATGAAGATCGTCGCGTTGGTCCAGATCCAGATAACTTTAACTTCTAGTAGAAAAACCACTGCCATATGCAGTGGTTTTTCGTTAAATAAAACTGAAAATTTAAACTATATTTCATTCAGTTGACACTTCATCATCCAAGGTGTAAGATTTTGAATTATCAAAGAAACACAAAAATTAATAAAGTTTATTCGTTTACTCATTGTATCAAGAGAGGTGGAGGGACTGGCCCTTTGAAACCTCGGCAGCAGGTTCATTTTTGAATACTGTGCCACTTCCTGCAAGTTTTATAGCTTGAAAGATAGAATGAGGGACTTCGTTTATATACGGGTGCATAACTTGTACGTAAAAATCCCTCTTTCTCAATACGAAAAGAGGGATTTTTTATTTTTCATTTCCCTCATCATCATCCAAACTTAATTATTTAGGAGGAAAACCAAATGAAAAAGAAGTTTGTACCCGGTATTGCATCAGTTGTAGGAGTAAGTATTTTATTAACTGGTTGCGGTAGTTATAAAAACGAAGCAAGCGGAGCAAATGCAAAAGACGAGGCACCTAGTAAACAGGTTTTAAACTTATCTTCACCTACTGAAATACGAACAATGGATACAGCTCGTGCTACAGATACTGATTCTGGTCAAGTAATGAGAAACGTATTTGAAGGTTTGTATAACCTTGGTGAAGGTAATAAACCTGTCCCTGGTGTTGCAAAATCTCATGAAGTAAGTGGCGATAAAACGAAATACACATTCCACCTGCGAGATTCAAAATGGTCAAACGGTACTCCTGTTACAGCGAAAGATTTTGTCTTCGCTTGGCAAAGAGCTGTCGATCCAGCAACAGCCTCTGAATATGCATTTCTATTCTTTGATATTAAAAATGCAACAAAAATTAACAACAAAGAACTTCCAGCCGACCAACTTGGTGTAAAAGCAGTTGATGACCATACGTTTGAGGTAGAATTAGAGCGTCCTGTTCCTTATTTTATTAGCTTAACAGCGTTCCCAACATTTCTACCAATTAACGAGGAATTCTTTAAAAAACAAGGTGATAAGTACGCTTTAGAAGACAATACAATCTTGTACAACGGCGCTTTTACACTAAGCGATTGGAAGCATGAACAAAGCTTTAAATTCAAGAAAAACCCTACCTATTGGGATAAAGATACTGTCAAACTAGAGGAAATCAATTTTAACGTCGTAAAAGAAAAATCAACAGAAGTAAACTTATTCGAATCAAAACAATTAGACCGTATAAAATTAACATCTGATTTCGTTGATAAATATAAAAAGGATGCAAACTTTAAAGAACGTCCGAACGTAGGCGTACAATTTTTACGTATGAATCAACAAAACAAAGTACTGCAAAACGTTTCTGCACGCCAAGCAATTGATCAAACAATTGATCGAAAATCCTTTGTAAATACGTTATTAAATGATGGCTCTACACCAACCTTTGGTCTCGTTCCAAAAAACTTTGCAAAAGGGCCTGATGGAAAGGACTTCCGTACTATAAATGGAGATTTAACTAAAGTTGATACAAAATCTGCACAAGAGTTATGGAAAAAGGCAAAACAAGAGCTTGGTTCTGAAAAGATTACATTAGAATTATTAACGAGTGATGCTGACCTTGATAAGAAAACAGGTGAGTTCTTAAAAGGACAACTAGAAAAGAATTTAGATGGATTAACAGTAAATGTGAAACCACAACCACGTAAACAACAAGTTTCACTTTTATTAAAAGGTGACTATGAAATCGGTATTGATGGCTGGAGCCCTGACTTTGCTGACCCAATTACATTCCTTGAATTGTTTACAACGAATAACCCTTACAACTTAGATCATTACTCTAATAAGGAATTCGATGAAACAATTGAAAAAGTGAAAACGACTTTAGCTGGTGATGAAAAAGCTCGCTGGGAAGCATTACTAGCATCTGAAAAAATATTATTTAAAGACTCTGTTATCGCTCCCCTTTACCAAAAAGGCGAATCTTATTTAGAACGTTCTTATGTGAAAGGAATTGTGCAAGTAGACTTTGCAGGTCAATTAAACTTCAAATGGGCACAAATTGAAAAATAAAAGGCAAGCTGAATCGATATTTTTCTATCTATAGTAATTATTTTATTAAAAAAATGTATTAAAAGCGGATTCTCAATAAGAGGAAATCCGCTTTTTTAATATATTATTTTAAAAAATTAATGCTCAACTTTTTATTATTGACATATAGTTCTCTCCAGTGTTAATATTCTAAATAATCAAAGAAACGAAATATTTCACCATCATAATATAACGTCTACTACGTCGAAGCATATAATGATAAATTATAGTTCAACATGTATATACATATAGAACACCTGATTACCTACATGTACATATTTATAATAGGTTTTCTCTTCTTCTATAGATACACTTCAAAACATGGACATTATGACGTTACGAAACAACACATTTAGGGAGGAACGAACAATGAAGAAAAAAGTTGTACCTGTTGTTGCATCTGTTTTAGGGGCAAGTCTATTACTAACTGCTTGCGGGGGAAATAAAGATAACGCAAGCGGAGCGAAAGCAAATGATAAAGCACCTGATAAACAAGCAATTAACTTATCATTTGCTTCAGAAATTCCAACAATGGATGTTGCAAAAGCAACGGATGGGGAATCCATGAACGTAATGCGTAATGTTTTTGAAGGGTTATATGCAATGGGAGAAGATAATAAACCGATTCCTGGTGTCGCTGAGTCGGTTGACGTTAGTCCCGATAAAACGAAATATACATTCCATCTGCGTGATTCAAAATGGTCAAACGGTACTCCTGTTACAGCAAAAGACTTTGTCTTCGCTTGGCAACGTGCCGTAACCCCTGATACAGCAGCTGAATATGCATTCTTATTCTTCGATATAAAGAATGCGAAACAAATAAACCAAAAACAATTGCCGATTGATCAACTAGGGGTCAAAGCTATTGATGACAAAACATTAGAAGTACAACTAGATCGTCCTGTTCCCTACTTCTTAAGTTTAACGACATTCTCAACATTCTTACCAATTAATGAAGAGTATTTAAAGTCTCAAGGCGATAAATACGGTTTAGAAACAAATCATTTAATTTACAACGGTGCCTTCACATTAGATAACTGGAAACACGAGCAAAGCTTCCAACTGAAGAAGAATCCTAACTATTGGGATGCTAAAACGGTGAAATTAGAAGAAATCAACTTCAATGTCGTTAAAGATAAGTCTACAGAAGTTAATTTATATGATTCAGGACAAATTGATCGCGTTGCTTTAACTGCGGAGTTTGTTGATAAATATAAGGGCGATCCAAACTTCAAAGAACGCGCTGAAGTTGGCATTCAATTTTTACGACTCAATCAAAAAAATGAAACATTAAAAAATCAACATGCACGCCTTGCTATTAACGGAGCAATGAATAAGAAAGCATACGTAGAAACAATTTTAAATAACGGCGCTGTTGCAGCTGAAGGAATGGTTCCTGCGAAATTTGCAAAAAGTCCTGATGGCAACGACTTCCGTAAAGAAAATGGAAATCTAGTGAAAGATGATGTGAAAACAGCGAAAGAAAACTGGAAAAAAGCGAAGCAAGAACTTGGTACTGACAAAGTAACAATTGAACTCTTAACAAGTGATAATGCTTTAGCTAAAAAGACTGGTGAATATTTAAAAGGTGAACTAGAAAAGAACTTAGATGGATTAACAGTAAATTTAAAACCACAACCACGTAAACAACAGTTAAAACTACTGTTAAGTGGTGACTATGAAATCGGTATTGATGGCTGGGGCCCTGACTTCGCTGATCCAATTACATTCTTAGATTTATTTACAACAGATAGTGCTTACAACTTCGATAAATACTCTAACAAAGAGTACGATGAGCTAATTCATAAAGTAAAAACAGATTTAGCTGGTGATGAAAAAGCTCGCTGGGAAGCAATGAAGCAAGCTGAAAAAATTCTATTACAAGACGGTGCTGTCGCTCCTTTATACCAACAAGGTCGTTCTTACTTACAACGCGGATTTATTAAAGGACTTGTAACAACTGACTTCGGTGGTGAGTTTAACTACAAGTGGACAGAAGTTGCAAAATAATAAGTGCTAATAAAAAGGTATCCCACCGAGGATACCTTTTTATTTTATGCTTCTTTAACTACAGAGCTTCTTCTTCCCTTTACCATTCCTTTTATAGCTAAAGTCATCACTGCTACTGATTGTGTAACCAATACAATAACTAATAATGAAATAATATTTCTCTCTAAACTAACTCCTCCAAATATTATTGTATAATAGCCATTCGCTGCATATGTTGCAGGAAATAATCCGCCGATTGTTTGATATGTTTTAGAAAGCATTTCATGTGGTACGATTACACCCGAACTTACAAGTTGTAGTGATAGCGAGATAATATTAAAAATCATACCTGCGTTTCCAAACACAGTTAGAAACATTTATGTTACTGAAAGAAATGCAAAGAAAACTATTGTCAATAATCCTCTTCCCCTTCTTTTTGCATTGAACTAAAACTCATCATAAATATAAACACAAACATCAAATATGTTCTCCACGTCAAAGAAGGTATATGCCCTGACCAAAGATAGCTAACTAAATAATTAATTCCCATAATACAAGACGATATTACTAAACTAATACTTATTAGTTTTACATATTTGAGCATATCTTTTCTCCTTTTTTTATTTTTCTAATTCTTCAAATTGTAGATTCACTGGTTCTTCTAAGAGTGTTTCATAAAAGTTCTCTGCCAAATCTGTTGTAGGAATTTTTTCATCTACTTCATCAAATCGAATACTATCTAGCCACACATAACCTTCTCCTGATAATAAAACACCAAATGCAATACCAAGCGCTCCTTCTTTTATATCTAATACAACTGAGTACGATTGCCAATTATTCGTATTTTTAATGGGACGATTTTGCATATTATCCATAGCAAGCGGTTCTGTCTCTTTTCCATCTACTCGCATCCACAATCCTGCCCAATCTCTTACATTTTCACTCTTAACAAATGCTGTAAAACGTAATCTCTTCCCTACATATTTATCTGCTCTGAACATTTGCATTAATGTTGAAAATCCTCCGTGCGTAACATTCTCTTTTGCTTTTATGTATGCAGATACTTTCCCTTGATGGACAACTTCATAATCTAAACCCATCTCATATTCAGCAGGATGACTTCCACTTAAGATCCATCCTTTCGGTATACCTTTTTGCATTGAAACACCCTCTCTTTCTATATAAAATGACTGGAAGTACTTTCGATATTTCTTTGGTGGCAATTGAAACATTCTTTTAAAAGCTCTCGTAAATGCCTCTTGTGAGGAAAAACCATATTGCATTGCAATATCAATAACTGCTCTTTCAGTCGATACTAAAGTCTGCGCAGCATGAGTTAACCTTCTCTTTCGAATATAATCCGTTACACTCATCCCAACATATCTTTGAAAGATACGATGAAAATGGTACATCGATACTGCACTGTAAGATGCCACTCTTTCTGTTGTAAGCTCCTCATGTAAGTGATTCTCTATATATTCAATTGATTTTTTTATTATCTCTTTATACTCTTCATGCATTTTAGTCCCTCCCTCACAACTTCAATTTACCATATACATACAAATCGTTTTTGATTTAAATTGCGGATTAGCCCTTATGACTACAGAATAATAATTTATTTTCAACACATACATAATTACATGTTTTTGGGAAAAACTTGTATAGAACGAATTTACATAAGGAGGAATTTATAATGAGAACTCTACTATCAGTTTTATTAGCTCTTATGCTAGTGCCTGCATTAACAGGATGTAAAGCTCCTGCAAAAGAAGATACAACTTCTAATAAAAAGACGACTGAAGAAGCAAAAAACGAGGCTCCTGCAGATTTAAAACTAAACTTCAATGAATTCGATTTAAAGGCAGACTACCAAGATACAAAGAAAGACTACGAAGCAGACTATAAAAATGTAGCAGCTGATAAGAAAATGGAAGCAAAAATTGAAGATCATAAAGCAGATGTAAAATTAACAGGAGACGAGGCTATCACAAAATTAAGCCCACTTCTACAAGAATTAAAATTTGATAAAGATACTGCTGACCAAGAAGTAATCGATCAAGTAGTGAACGTGTTCAAACTTGATAAAGACTATCAAAAATTTGATTTAGAAGTTGTCTTCTCTGATGGAACGAAAAAAGAATATAAAAGAGAAATAAAATAAAGAAGTAGGCAGTTGCCTACTTCTTTATTTTATTTTTTAGCATATCGTAAACTTGGTTGAGATCCTACGTAGTATTCTAATCCAGATACAGATGACTTTTGTAAATAAGAGTCTGTTGGGAATACAAGTGGGATTAAAGGATATTCTGTAAACATAATATCTTCTGCTTGATGTAATAAGTCAAAGCGTTTATTTTCATCTTGTTCTAATTTTGCTTGATTAATTAAATTATCAAAGTCTTTATTAAACCATTTCGCATAGTTATTTGGTCCATCACCTGCATAAATTTCTAATTGAGCAGCTGGATCTAATGTAGATCCTCCCCATCCCATATATGCGATTTGGAAGTCACTTTGTTTGTACATATCAATATAACTTTTCCACTCTTTACCTTCTATCTTTACGTCTACACCAAGATTTTTCTTAAACATTTCTTGAAGTGTTTCAGCTATTTTTTTCTTATCTGAATATTTCACCGTTACTTCTGGAAGTGTAGTCCATCCTTCTTCCTTCATTCCTTCTTCTAATAGATTCTTAGCTACCGCAGGATCATATTTAAAATAATCACCCTTCTCTTTACGGAAGTCACGACCACCTTCTGTTTTTGCTCCTTCTGGAACAAATCCATATGCTTCTTTTGCATTATTCTTTAATATTTTCTCTACGATAAACTTACGATCTACAGCTAATGCAAAGGCTTTACGAATTTTAGCATTTGTAAATGGTGGTTTCTCTGAATTAAATGAGTAAATATGAGTTGAGTAGTCTTGCATTTTTTTAAACTCTTTATTGTTTTGTTCTTTTTCAACTAAATCCGTTGGTATGTTAGATAATAAATCTAATTCTCCAGATTTATATAATTGGTACGCTGTTTTACCTTCAGGAATAATACGGAATTCGATTTCTTTTGATGCTACTTTTTTATCATGGAATTCTTTATTTTTTTCTAAAATAATCGCTTGATTATGTTTCCATTCTTTCAATGTGAAAGGACCATTTGTAATTAATTCTTTTGGATCTACTTTTAGTTTACCTTTTTCGTCAATAGATTTTTTATTAAGTGGAATATATAACGACTGGGCTAATGTTCGCTTAATAGATGTTACCGGATGTTCAAATTGTAGCTTTAAAGTTACATCATCTACTGCTTGAATTCCTACTGCATCTTCTGCACCTTTCCCCGTATTAAATGCTTCTCCACCTTTAATGAAATAGAGTTCAGTTGCATTCATAGAACCCGTTTTAGGATTTAATATTCTCTTCCAAGCAAATTCAAAATCTTTTGCTGTTAATGGAGAACCATCAGACCATTTCAATCCTTTTTTCAAATAGAATGTATACTCTTTTCCATCTGCCCCAGCTTCCTCTTTCTCTACTAAATCCTTTTCAAACTTCCCATCCGTTGTCTGTCTATACAAAGTTGCAAATAAGTGCTCAATTACATAATTAGAGTTATTATCTGTTGAAATCGCTGAATCTAACGTGTAAGGATCACTACCGAGATTCGTTACAAAACGGTCTCCTTTACTAGCACTTGCTTTTGAAGTATCTTTCTTACCGCAAGCGACAGAAGTAATTGCTAATACGGTCATAATGACAAATAATAAAAACTTCTTCATCTTCCATTCCCCTTTAACCTGAAATTTTTGGTGTAGATGCTAATAATGTTTTTGTATAAGAATGTTGTGGATTACGGAATACTTCATCCGTATTTCCAAATTCAACAAGTTCTCCTTTATATAAGACAGCCACTTTTTCACATAAATAGTGAACCATTGGCAAATCATGCGCGATAAATAAATATGTATAGCCTTGTTCCTTTTGAATTTTTTGCAACAGATGTACAACTTGAATTTGAAGTGAAACATCTAACGCTGAAATTGGTTCATCAAGAATCAATACTTCTGGCTCACATAATAAAGCTCTTGCAATAGCAATACGTTGACGTTGCCCTCCGCTAAATTCGTGCGGATAGCGATCGATATATCGTCTATCTAATCCCACACGTTCTAGCGCATCACCTGCTACTTTATCCTTTAATCCTTTATCACCTAAACCGAATGAAATATATCCTTCCGTTACGCTATCGCGTACTTTCCAGCGCGGATTTAATGCTGCTGTGGAATCTTGAAAAATAAACTGTACTTTCTGTAAGAAATCACGTTTATGAGCTGCCTTCAACTTGTGAACGACTTGATTGTTATATTCAATTTCACCAGACGTTGGGCTCTCAATCCCAGCTATGAGCTTACCAAGTGTTGTTTTTCCTGAACCACTTTCTCCAATAATGCCAAGCGTTGTGCCTTTCGGGATCGCAAGCGATATGTCTTTTAACGCTGCGATTTCTTTATTTTTACTTCCATACGTTTTCGTTACTTGCTTTACAGTAATTAAATCTGTCGTCATGAGGCATTCACCTTCTCTTTTGATTTCGCTTTATTATGCTCCAGAACATGTTGCCAGCAATGTGAACTATGCTCCTTGGAATATGTTGTTCTCTCTGGGAAACGATGAATACATTCTTTTATCGCTACTGGACAACGATTTACAAAAGGACAACCAAAGCTATTTAACGTCTCAATGGAAGGTGTCGTCCCTTCTATTGCACGTAATACTTTTTCGGAATCATCCATATTGGGAATTGCTTGTAATAAGCTTTTTGTGTATGGATGTTTAGGAGAACCTATCACTTCCTCTATCGTTCCTTTTTCAACAACACGTCCTCCATACATCACAACTACTCGATCCGCTACTTCACGTACAAGTGCTAAATCGTGCGTAATTAGTAAAATACTCGTATTTTGCTTTTCCTTTCTTTCCTTTAATAACTCCATAATTTGCTTTTGAATTGTTACATCTAATGCTGTCGTAGGTTCATCCGCAATAACGAGTTTTGGGTGGCAAGCAAATGCGATTGCTAAACAAATACGTTGCCTCATACCTCCGCTTAATTGATGTGGGTACTGTTCAAAGCGTTTCTCTGCTTCATGTATTCCTAAATCATTTAATAAGTTAATTGCAATTTCTTTTGCCTCTTTTTTCGATTTCTTTTCGTGCTGCAAAATCACTTCTGTAATTTGCCTTCCCACCTTCATCGTCGGATTTAAAGATGAAAGCGGATCTTGAAAGATAAAAGAAATATCTTTCCCACGAATTTGATTCCATTCTGATTCTTGTAACTTAGTTAATGCCTTTGATTCGAAAGATATATTTCCATCATCAATTTGAATTGATTCTTGATTTAAGCCGATAATAGCTTGTGCTGTAACACTTTTCCCTGAACCACTCTCTCCTACAAGTGCAACAATTTCACCTTCGTTAATAGAAAAGGAAACATGTTTCACAATTTCTTGCTTACTATTCTCTTTTTCAACGGCTAACGTTACGTTTTCTAAAGATAAAAGCTGTCCCATGTTTTTTCTCCTTTCGATTCCGTTTTACGATTTTTGGATCAATTGCATCTTGCAAACCATCACCAATTGCATTAAATGCGAACATAATAAGCGCAATCATCAGTGATGGGAAGAAAAGTTGCCACCATTCCCCACTTAATAATGTCCCAAGCGCATCATTCGTCATTGTCCCCCAGCTTGCCGCCGGTGATTGTACTCCCAGTCCGATGAAGCTTAAAAATGATTCTGAAAAAATAGCCGCTGGAATTGTAAATGATAAATTTACGATAATAATACCTGTTAAGTTCGGAATGATATGTCCATATATAATCTTCATATGAGATGTGCCTAATCGTTCCGCTGCAATAACAAATTCTCTTTGCTTTAAAGATAAGACTTGCGCCCTAACGAGACGTGCCATACCAATCCAACCTGTTAATGCAAGGGCGATAATAATTGTAAAAAGTCCTGGTTTCATAATGATTAGCAATAAAATTACAATTAATAAATATGGGATACCGTATAATATTTCAATCCCTCGTACAATCCACTCATCTATTAACGTTCCAAGGCGATTACGCCCTCTCACATATCCACTAAATCCTCCAATTAGTACACCAAGTCCTATATCAAGAACAGCTGCTACTAATCCAACTACTAACGAAATTTTCCCACCAGCCCAAGTACGCGCCCAAATATCTCTACCTAAATCATCTGTTCCAAACCAATGCTCACTACTAGGAGGTAGATTTGTCGCCTCTTTTACTTGTTCACTCGCAGTAAAAGTGGTTAAACTTTCACCGATAAGAGAAAAAATAATAATGAGTAACAATGTCACCGTTCCTAGAACTGCGATTGGATTCGATACAAACTTACGAAACACTTCTTTTTTTCTGCTAATTGCTTGCTGATCTTTATTTCTCGTTAATTCTTTTTTCTCTTCATTTGTCAATAACTGTTTATTAATTTCATAAGCACCCATTTAAATATCCTCCCTCCTTACGTAATAGAACGAATACGCGGATCAACAATACGATGAATAATGTCTGTAATGAAAATACAAAAAATTAATAATGCACTATAGAAAATCGTTGTCCCCATAATGACTGGATAATCTCGGTTAAAAATACTATCTACAAAATATTTTCCGAGACCAGGAATTGCAAAGATTTTTTCAATAATAAAAGTCCCCGTTAACAACCCAGCCATTAACGGCCCAACAAATGTAAGTACCGGAACAATTGCATTTCGAAGAGCATGTCTTATAATAATCTTCTTAATCGGTATACCTTTCGCTCTCGCTAACTTAATATAATCACTCTGCAAAACTTCAATCATATTAGAGCGAACAAATCTTGTAATCACTGCGATTGGTCCTAACGCTAATGCAAAGGATGGCAATACTGTATGTTCAAATGTACCCCAAGAGGCTACTGGTAAGAGCTCGAATTGAATAGCGAATATTTGTATAAATAGTGGTGCTAAAATAAAACTCGGAATAGAAATACCGAGGATGGCAAGTAAACTTACACCATAATCAATTACTTTCCCATGATAGAGAGCAGCAAATGTACCTGCAGCAATTCCGACTAGCAATGAAATAATAAGTGCTTGTAAACCAATAATTGCTGATGGACCAAAGCCAGTTGTTATGATTTCTGATACACCTTGCCCGGTTGATTGAACAGATTCACCAAAATCAAAATGAACTACGCCGTCTAAATAAGCAACATATTGATTCCATAACGGTTCATCAAGGTGATACTTCGCTCTCATATTTTGCACAACTTCCTCCGGAAAGATCTTTGCATCTGATGAAAATGGATCCCCCGGAATAATATGCATAATTAGAAATGTCACCGTCGTAATAACCCATAGTGTGAACACCATAACCGATAATTTTTTAATTACATACACTCCAATACCCCCTAAACACATATATTTACTTAGTTTTATGAACGTGCTTTTTCCATTACTCCCTTTCTCTTTTTAGAATACAAAAAGCCTTGATCTTAAAAAATAAGATCAAGGCTTAATAAACAAAGGCCTATCACTTATCTTTCAAGACTTGCTTGCTGGAATTAGCACGGTGTTCCTATTACAGAACCCGCTGCTGAGGTGTCATAGGGCCAGTCCCTCTACCTCTCTGGATAAGTAAATTGCTATTTTATTATTTGGTTCAAATTGTATATTTCGAATTATAATTCTGAAAAAATGAAAAGTCAATCAAATTGGATATATTTAGAAAAATCAGTTTTTAATAGTGTATTTATCTAAATTACAGTTTTTCGCCTATAATAAAAAAAACCGATATGAAAGGAGTTATATGATGGATCCCTTACTTCTAGCAACTATAGGATTACCATTAACAATCGTTATACTTGTTATCATTGGATTTTATAAACTTTTCATTAAAAAGAAAAGCATTACCTCTTTTTACACCCCCTTTGATAATATTACCGGGCAAACTATTTCCGAATTTCACGAAGAACAGAAGGTATTAGTATCCGAGGATGAAGACGGCGATGGTAAGAAGAAAAAATAACCTTGCACAGGCAAGGTTATTTTTTCGTTTCTGCTTGAAAACGTTTATAGTATGTCGATGCTGTTGCAAAATTAATTTCTATATCACGAATCAACGATGAATCTTCTTCTTTAGCTAACTTCTGTAATTTTTTCATTGCTTGTTCCGATTCATTCAAGAAACCGACATATACCTCATGTTCTTGCTCTTTCGACTTCGGAACACGAATTTCTTTTCGTATATGATCAATATCTTCTAACATGCTCGTCGTTACCTTTTGCACATCTTCTTTATATGTAGCAGTCGTTATTTCCTTACCGCCCTTTTCTTTTGCCACTTCAAATAACTGCAGTGCGTTATTAATTTCTTTATTCATTTTCAAATCGTATTTTTCATGTACTGCACGGTATTCTTTCATTTCTTCTGTTTGTTCTGTAGATTGCTCTACCTTTTCTTTCGGTTCTTTCGTATCCTTATTTCCATTACATCCTGCTAGAAGGATCATACTTCCCATTACAGCAATACCCAAAACCTTCTTCATCTCTTCTTCTCCTTTTATCTACAGCTACTACTCATTATAGTTTCTTTTATCTCCACTTGTTATTATACCGAGAACATCCTACTTTTTACACTTAAGACGACATCGTAATATATATACCAACATGTTTGTCACAGTATCGTCACTTTATACAAATAACTTTTGCACTGCTTTACTACAGCACCTTACAAAACTGTAAGCACACATAAAGAACAAACCATGCTAGACTTACATATGCATAACGCAAACATATGTAAGTTTTTAAGGAGAATCATCTATGTACAATACAATGCCTTTTATGGGAGAAGATATTCGTGTACTTATTCGCGAAAAATCACTTCATATCGAAAATACAGAGAGCCTTCGCCGCGTATTAAAAAAGAAGCATGCTCCATTTAAGTTAGCCCAATATTTAAAACAACAACATACAAATCAATTTCATACAGTGCTAAATATATCAGATAAATCATTAACAATCGAAATCATCGGTCATGTCTACATTGGAAACTTCGCAGATATCTTAAAAGAAATCCCACGTATACCGAAAATTGCTCCTATTATCGTTAAAAAAGCGTATAAAATTACCGACCATACCGATATTATCGACTGCGGGGAAAAAGAAGTTGATAGTAATCGCTGGGTGTGGGATAAACTTGCTATTTTATATGATACGATCATGAATAATATGCATGAGGTATTTGAAAGAAATGAAAAAAAGAACTGATTCAAATATTCCCTTTGAATCAGTTCTTTTTTGTTAAGCCTCTAAATTTTGTCTTGCTTGCAGTTCAAACTGCTTTTCACTTCTTCTAGCCATAAATAAATAGCATAGTACCGCACCAATTTCACAAAGAGCTATTACAACACCCATCGGTAATGCGGTATTACTTCCACCAATACCTACTAGCGGTGCAACAAGCGCTCCTGAAATGAACTGTAATAAGCCTAATAAAGCTGATGCTGTTCCTGCAGCTTGTTTTTGATTTCTCATCGCTAATGAGAACCCAGTTGTTGAGACAACCCCAACACTTGATACGACAAGGAATAACGAGCATAAAACACCAATTAACCCTATTCCTAATAAGATTGTTAGTAGTAAAGATAAACCACCAACAGCTGCAATAACAATACCAGAGACAAATAATGTCTTCTCATTCACTTTCCCTGCTAAACGACCCGTAACCTGACTCGCAATAATAATACCGATACCGTTGATTGCAAAGAATAAACTAAATTGCTGTGGTGATGCTCCGTATATGTTCTGCAACACAAATGGTGATCCCGAAATGTATGCAAACATTGCCGCCGTTACTAATCCTTGTGACAATGCATATCCCATAAACAAACGGTCCTTTAACAGTTTTCCGTACGTCGCTAACGTCCCTGACAAACCGCCTGTTTCTCTTTCTTCAGGAGGTAATGTTTCACGTAATACGAAAGTAGCTGATATTAACATAAATACACTTATTGCTCCGAGAACGATAAAGACACCGCGCCACGTTGTAAACTGTAATAATTGTCCCCCAATAATCGGTGCCAAAATAGGTGCTGCTCCGTTTACTAACATAAGCAGTGAGAAGAATTTCGTCATTTCAGAACCTGAATACATGTCACGTACCATTGCACGTGATATAACAATTCCGGCTGATCCTGAAGCTCCTTGTAGGAAGCGTAATAATACTAAAGTCCAAATAGATGGTGCAACAGCACAAAGTAAAGAAGAAGCAACATAAATAATAAGAGCAATAATAAGAGGTTTGCGTCTTCCGTAAATATCACTAATTGAGCCAACAAATAATTGTCCTACTGAAAGCCCAAGCAAACAAGCTGTTAATGTAAGCTGTGCTAGAGATGCACCTGTTTGCAAGTCATCCGTTAATTTCGGTAACGAAGGCAAATACATATCAATAGATAATGGTCCAATCGCCGTAAGTGTTCCTAATACAAGAATCATCCATAACCTGTTCATCTTTACAGGCTTATATATTTCCTGATTAACTTCATTCACTTTTTTCGTTCACCCTTTCCTATACATACTAAATCGTAACAATTATAGTTACAACATAAACATACGTCAAGTATAGCGCATTTTCCTGTTTAATTTTGTAAAAAAAGCGATAGAATCTCTATCGCTTTACTTGTTCAAATTACTATTTGTAAATTTAGATACGGAAGACATCGCCTCTCCTGTATCTAAATATGTGATTTGAATTGGATCTCCCACTTCTGTAAACATAGCATATGGGAACTTTTTCGCAGGTATCATAAACACTTTTTGTTCGTTCTCCAACAGTACATAAACAATTGTATTTTCACCTGATTTTTCTTTATATACACGTTGTACAACGCCTTCTTTTTGCGCCTCTTTTCCATTTGAAGTCGGTCTAAATGAATCTCCGCTTCCACTCAGCGCATTTTTATAATTCTCAAGCGCTTCTTTTTGCGTCGAACCTGTTGCAAATATTTTCGCATTAGAAGCATAGATAACCGTATGGGCACGCACTAACCCTCCATCATCAATAACAGGTACAATCCAAGAAGGTTTACCGTACACGTTATAAATAACCGGCATCGTTCCATGCCATTTCTCTCTCTTAAAGGAATTATCTACGACTTCCGAAGCAGCCGAACCATCCATAATTCCCTTTACTTCTTTTCCGTTATAGTAATACAACTTACCTGTACGCGCATCGATAAGTGAATAACCTAGTGCAGAATCTACTCCCTCTTTCGGAGAGGTGAAATCAGTAAAGTAATATAACGTTCCATCCTTACCGAAGATTGGTGTAACTCCTTCTTTCGTTCCCCACTCAGTCGGAATCTTCATGTCCGTTTGCGAGAATTTTGTATTCCAAAATCCGTGAATGTACTTACCGAAATACGTATTTAATGTAGATGCGGTCTCGTGATTTAATACACCATCAACAAATTTAGGTGCCTTTCCTTTATCGTATCTTTTCACTTCACCTGTTTGTGCGTCTACTACTACAACGCCCTCTACCTCAAATCCAGATCTTCCTGAAATAAATTCACCGTACGTCATTGTATAATACGGTTTCCCTTTATCATCCACTTCAAATTTAGGTTTTCCTTTAAAGATTAAATTTGGTTCTGCTTGCCTTACCACACGCTCTAAATTATTTCCGAAAAACATGCTTGGCACGTATTTCATTTTATAACCAAGGTGCAGCTTTGCTTCTGCATCAGGATTCGTACCTGACATCGTGACGTACCCTGGAATTGTCTCAGCTTTACGTGCTTTAAAAAATCCTGAAACTTCAATCGGTGCTACATATAAAGCCTCGCCATTTACCATTTGTGGCGTTAATTCTCCTAGCTCAAAATAAGCTACTTTCGGAATATCCCCAAATACTTTTTTCATCTTATTCTCCGCTGTCTTTGGCGGCACTGTAAATGGCTGATCATTTTCAGTAAATGGCTCTGAAATATCTTTCTCTACCTTTACAACAGAATCATATTTCTTTTGCGAGATTACTATATCGTGCAAATAACCAAAGTAGCCGTAACTTGCAAGTAAAACAAACATTAGAAGTCCTTTTAACGTGCCTTCTAATTTACCTATTTGATCTTGGGAAAATAAAACAAGCCCAATTAAAATCGCTACTGCAACAGAATAATGAGTAAGAATTGAATCTGCTCGATCATCAATTAGCCAAAAATATTCATAGATTGCAATACCTATCCAAAATAAAACTGGAATAACTAAAATAGATGATTTCTTACCCTTTACAACCTTCTCATCCCCTTTCTTATCCACCGCTCGAAGTTTACTACCGCTTCTTCTTGTCCATGGAATCAAAAACAAAGTGAGAATAGCTAAAATTAAAAATTTCATCAAAGGCAATGTCTCCTTTTCTTTTGTCTTCCCTTTTAGTATAACAAATAAAGGTTATTCAGGTAAAAATGGGAATTGTTATATTTTTTTACTACTTAATACAACTCCGCTCACTACATATAAGATAGATGCAATATAAAAAATCGTGCCGATCGTAAAGAAATCTACTAAATATCCTGTTGCAATAATTGCTACTGCTCCTCCAATCGATGTCCACACATGATATTTTCCAATCTCATAACCAGCATTTTCTTGTACAACTTTTCGTGCTAACGAAGTCTTCTCCGTATTACGCTGCACAGCCCCTAAAATACCCATTAAAATTTGAAGAATGTATACATGCCATACTTCTGTTGCAATAGGAAAACAAAGCATTAATATTGCCATAGACCAGGCGTATATAATTAGTAACTTTCTATCACCTACTCTATCAGATATTCTTCCAACTAACGGATATACTAGAGCTGAAGTTAAGGCAAATAAGCCATATGCCCAGCCAAACTGTGAGAAGCTATTTCCAACATTCCGAAGCAATAGAATGTAAAAGGGAAATACCATACTTCCTGCCATCATAATGATGCTTTGTGAAGCTACAAATCTTCTATATGTCATTTCGTATACTCCCTATAAAATAAATTCACAAATCTCTCTTTTGGATCCGCTTCTTTTTTCTTCTGAAGAAACTCTTCTATACGAGGATATGCTCTCTTTAACTGCTCTTTCGTTGGATAAGAATAATACGGTAAATAATAACTACCGTTATGCTTTAACGTAACATCAATCATCTTCTGAATAACATCCTCTGTTTTCTTTATCTCATTTTCAGAACGCCCTTGATTAATTAAAAGAACCAGTGCAAACATATCACCTTTCGCATAGGATAAAACTGCATTTTCATTCTTTTCCACGTAACGAATCGTAATATTGAGCAAATTAAACTCTTCTTCATTTAATACGTTACGTAAATCATCTATGTATTCCGTGAAAGAATCTATAGGCACAAAATATTCTTGTAACACCTCTGTCCTATTCGGATTTTCATATTCCATAAAGGCACTATCTGACCTCATAACATTATTTCGCGTCTCATACTTTCCATCTGTACGTTCGAAATAACTTCTTTGTATATCCCAAAACGTATTCTTTCCCCAATCACTATAGCGTGATAATCCAAGTAAAAATTTCGGCGCTGCTATAATAGTTTCTTCTTTTAGTTCACTATACTCTTCCCTCATATTTTGATTTTGTGCCAATGTATAATCTGTCACATACATTTCTCTTAAGAATGAATTTGGAGCAACAGAAATACGAGCTAAGTGCATACGAACATTAGCATCTTTTTTCACTTTTTCTTTGAAATAAGACGTGTATTCTTTATAATCTAGCATTTTCGTATGCGTTTCATATAATTCATCATTTGTTAACTTTAAAGTCACATCTAAAATGACACCAAATAACCCATAACCGCCAATGACGTAAGGAAATAAATCCGCATTCTCTTCTCTACTTACATTACGTACAGTGCCATCTGCCATTAGTAATCGAAATGATTCGACTGTATCAATCAATGCCTCATGACGAATATCACGACCATGTACATTTACACTTAATGAACCACCAACCGTAAAAATATTTTGAGATTGCATCACCTGAACAGCAAGACCATATGGATTTATTTTCTTCTGAATATCATTCCACGTGACACCACTTTGAACTGTAATGCGCTTCTTCTCTGGATCAAATTCTAATATTTTATTATACCCTTTCATATCAAGCATCGTACCATGTGGATAATACGTCTGCCCGCCCTGACTATGTTGCATACCAGCAATAGAAATCTTCTCTCCAGAAACATTCGCATCTTGCACTAATTTTATTAACGATTGCTCATCAGTAGCACTTTCAACACGTTTTATTTTTGTCGGAAGCAATTTACCTACATCACTCATAATAGGATGATCGAGTTGTTTTTTATATGTATGTACAGACGTTGCAAGCAACACTGTATATGCTACAATGACCACCGCTATCTTTCCTTTTTTCAAATGACACTCTCCTCTTCTACATCTTTTCCTCTTTATATTGTACCTATTTTCCTATGAAGAAAGAATACAAAAAAGAGGGACCTTATTTTAGGTCCCTCCTTATCAAAACTGTTACTTTGCTGCTGGCAATTGTATTGGGTCAAACTTTTCATACGACGTATATTTTGCGTTCGTAATAATGTGTGCTTTATCCTTGCCATTACTACTCATAATCATGTCTATCTTTGCTGATTCATATTTAAAATCTTTTGTAATGATATATTCTGCATCCACTTCTTCTATCTTCGCATTTTGTGCTTGTAACATTTTCTTCTGCGTTTCATCCATGCTAGTTAACATACTTTCTGTTTCTTGCCCTTTTAATGTAAATTTCAGTTTATATTTATCTCCGCTTTTCTCCAGCTTCATTTTATCTAAAACTACTTCCGGTACTTCTAATTTATCTATAATATCTTGAGTCGCTTTCATTCCACCAGCGTTTAATTGCTCCTCTGGTACGGTTATAACTTCTCCTGTATTAGGGTTTTTTACCTCACCAGCAACTTTACCATCCACAGTATACACTACAACATCTGTACCGGAAATATTCATTTCAGAACGAGAATTCTTTGTCTTTGGCTCTAATTGCATCTTAGCCTTTAATATATCCATCTCTGTTCCCTCAGCTTTTACCCCTACACCATATGTCATCGTTACATGTTCTTCATTTTTAAAAGCTTCATTCGTTTTCTTGAAAACATCTTTCGCCGTTAATTCCTTTTCTTTTTGAACGGATTCTTTTTTCGGCTCATCCGTCTTTGCT
This sequence comes from Bacillus sp. FSL W8-0519, assembly GCF_038005585.1. Taxonomy (NCBI): domain Bacteria; kingdom Bacillati; phylum Bacillota; class Bacilli; order Caryophanales; family Bacillaceae; genus Bacillus; species Bacillus sp. FSL W8-0519. Next base: position 182,174 of record NZ_JBBOTL010000001.1, on the reverse strand, counting down.
GTTTTCTCATTACTACATCCTACCCCTAGACTGATTGCAAGCACTAAACTTGAAATAAAAATAATTTTTTTCATAATTCCGCCCCCCTTTCCCAAAATAATATCATCTCTTTTCCTATGAAATCTATATAAATTTCAATCTATATTCGCTATATAGCGACATGTTTAATGAAGAGTTTAAATATGATGTAAATAACGACAACTCATTTCAGGAGGTCATTATGAAGGCGATCATTTGCACACAGTATGGACCACCTAACGTTCTTCAGCTTCAAAATATAGAGAAACCTATACCTAAAAAGAACGAAGTATTAGTCAAGATTCACGCAACGAGTGTAACGACTGGAGATTGTAGAATACGTGGGTTTAATAGCCCTCTCTTATTTTGGATTCCTATGCGAATCATATTAGGTTTTAGAAAACCGAGAAAGCCTATACTCGGTGTAGAGTTATCCGGCGAAATCGAAGAAATAGGAACAGATGTAACTCAATTTAAAAAAGGAGATCAAATTTTTGCATTAACAGAGCTTAATGTCGGTGGTTATGCAGAATATACATGTGTACATGAAAGTGGATTAGTAGCATTAAAACCTACCAATGTAACGTATGAGGAAGCAGCAGTTATTCCCTTTGGCGCAACTTCGGCACTACACTTCCTAAGAAAGGCCCGTATAAAAAGGGGGCAACAAGTACTAATATATGGCGCATCTGGATCAGTAGGAACAGCTGCCGTACAACTTGCTAAATATTTCGGCGCAACCGTTACAGCTGTTTGTAGTCATTCAAATTTTGAACTCGTGCAATCTTTAGGGGCTGACAAAGTAATCGATTATACGAAAGAAGATTTTACTAAGCAGGGGGAATACTATGATGTTATATTTGATGCAGTTGGAAAATATAAAAAATCCCTTTGTAAACAAGTATTAACACCTAATGGAATATATGTATCTGTTAATGGAATGATGGCAAAGGTAAGTAAAGAAGATATGTTTCTACTAAAAAAACTAACTGAAACAGAAAATTTAAAGCCTGTTATTGATAGAACTTACCGATTAGAAGAAATTGCTGAAGCTCATATATATGTAGAAAAAGGGCATAAAAAGGGGAACGTTTCGATTACCTTAAAATAAAATATATTCAGAAAATAACGTTGACAATTCTTTTTGTAAGATTTACTATTAGTACCATATTAAAAAAACTACATACACATACTCTTATCAAGAGTGGCGGAGGGACTGGCCCGATGATGCCCGGCAACCGAGCTTATAACGTATAAGCTAAGGTGCTAATTCCTGCAAAACGAGTTCTCGTTTTGGAAGATAAGAGAGGAATCTATTTTGTCTATTCGGCACCTCTCTTATTTTTGAGAGGTGCTTTTTATTTTGGAACGTATATTTAAGGGGGAATTATAGATGAAGAAAGTATTATTAAGCATTGTAAGTGGGGCTGTATTATTATTAAGCGCATGTAGCGGGAGTTCAGATAAAGAAGTAAAAGCGTTAGATGAGAAAAAGATTACTGTCGGTGTAACAGGAGGGCCACATGAACAAATTTTTGAAAAGGTAAAAGAAGTAGCAGCGAAAGACGGTCTCGAAATTGATATAAAAGTATTTAATGATTATGTAGCACCGAACGTATCCCTCGATGAAAAAAGCCTTGATGTAAATAGCTATCAAACAAAATCATATTTAGACGTATTTAAAGCTGAACGTAATATGAAATTAACTGAAGTATTTTCAACAGTAACATTCCCTATGGGCGTATATTCAAAAAGCTTAAAGGATGTAAAAGAATTAAAAGAGGGTGATGCAATTGCTGTACCAAATGATCCAACGAATGAACTTCGAGCTTTAAAACTATTTGAAAAAGCAGGGGTTTTAAAAGTGGATCCAAAAGCGACAGAAAAAGCGACTGCAAAAGATGTAATTGAAAATCCAAAAAATTTAAAGATCGTTGAATTAGAGGCATCTCAATTACCAACACAACTAAGTGAAGTGAAAGCAGCTGCCATTAATACAAACTTTGCATTAGGTGCAAAATTAAGCCCTGCGAAAGATTCTATCTTCCGCGAAGGAAAAGATTCACCATATGTAAACTGGGTCGTTGTTCGTACTGAAAATAAAGATGATGCTGTTGTAAATAAATTAAAGAAAGCTTATCAATCTAAAGAAGTAAAAGAATTTATCGATAAAAAATTTGATGGTTCTGTTTTACCGTCTTGGTAGGAGCTGACGATAATGATTGAATTAAAAAATGTATCCAAAGTATTTACAACAAAAAAGGGGAATGTGGAAGCTCTTAAGTCTACTTCCCTCCAAGTAAAAAAGGGCGAAGTATTTGGAATCATTGGATATAGCGGCGCTGGCAAAAGTACATTAATTCGCTGTGTAAATTTATTAGAAAAACCAACAACAGGAAATATTATTGTAAACGAGCAAGATTTAACAACACTGTCTACAAAAGAACTAGCAAAAGCGAGACAAAAAATCGGGATGATTTTTCAAGGGTTCAATTTACTTAAAACCGTTACCGTCTATGAAAATATCGCACTACCTTTACGCCTTGCTGGCATTCCAAAAGTAGAAATTGAAAAAAGGGTAGAAAAGTATTTACGTATTGTCGATCTCTTTAATCGAAAAGACGCCTATCCAAGTGAACTTTCTGGTGGCCAGAAACAACGTGTAGCCATCGCGCGTGCACTATCACATGAACCGGAAGTGTTATTAAGTGATGAAGCAACGAGCGCTTTAGATCCAGAAACAACTGATTCTATTCTTGACCTATTATTAAAGATTAATGAGGAAATCGGGATTACAATTTTATTAATTACACATGAAATGAATGTCATCCAGCGTATATGCGACCGAGTTGCTGTTATGGAACATGGAGCAGTAGTTGAAAGCGGGACTGTGAAAGATATTTTTACAAACCCACAACATGTAACAACGAAGAAATTTGTAAATAGCGCATTTGCAGCGAAAATTCCAGAAGAGGTACAAAAAGAACTTCAAACTACTGGTGAAATTGTAACTCTTTCTTTTATAGGAAATTCTTCAGGAGAACCAGCATTAGCTGTCGCTACAAAACGATTCCAAGTATATCCGAATATTTTATCCGGTAATATTACTCAATTAAAACATGAAGCATACGGGAAACTTATCATCCATATGCAAGGGGAACAAAATGAAATCAACCGTGCTTTATCATTTTTACAAGAACAGGGAATCATCGTAGAAGGAGGTAGAACAGACCATGGAAAACAAGTCCTTTTTGGATGAATGGGGTAAAGTTATATGGGAGGCGACCATACAAACTTTTCAAATGACATCTATTTCATTACTCATCTCGATCCTTATTGCACTGCCACTTGGTGTCACACTTGTTTTAACGAGACCTGGTGGACAGCGAGAAAACAAAATCATTTATCCAATTCTTAATACAATTATTAATATCATTCGCTCTCTTCCATTTATCATCCTATTATTCTTCATTCTACCTTTTACAAAATTTCTAATGGGAACATCCATTGGTGTACAAGGTGTTATCGTACCGCTTGTCGTCTTCACTGCTCCCTATATCGCAAGATTGATGGAGACCGCATTATTAGAAGTCGATCGTGGTGTGATTGAAGCTTACCAAGCGATGGGCGTTTCTACTATAAAAATTATTTGGCACGTCATGGTGAAAGAAGCTCGTCCCTCCCTTGTACTTGGATTAACAATTGCAACGATTGGCTTAATCGGCGCAACAGCAATGGCTGGTCTTGTAGGCGCTGGTGGGCTAGGGGATTTAGCATATCGATTCGGACATTTACGCTATGAACCTGAAGTAATGTATGCAACTGTCTTTATTTTAATTATCCTCGTTCAAGGATTACAGTCTTTAGGGAATGGTATTGCGCGAAGATTGAAGAAAGATTAAAAAAGAAGGTATCTCACCAGGGTGAGATACCTTCTTTTTACCTTTTGAATCCACCTTCTGAATGAATAACTTGTCCAGTAATCCATTCCGCTTCTTCACTTACTAAAAACTTAATAAGTCTTGCTGCATCCTTTGGTTCACCAATTCTACCAAATGGAAACATCGGTTTTAATCCTCGCTTTATCTCTTCAGTCATCCAGCCTGTATCAGTTGGACCTGGGTTAATTGCATTCACTGTTATTCCTAAATGAGCTACCTCGGCTGACAACGAACTAGTAAGAGCATCAATAGCCCCCTTCGTTGTTGCATACGCTAGTTCTCCAACCATAGGCCCTTGAAATTGTCCCGAAGTCATATTCACAATTCTACCACCAGATTTCTTATCAAACCCTCGGGCAAATTGACTACTTAATAATGTAGTCGCACGAATATTGACCATGTAGTGCTTATCTAATTCTTCAGCAGTCAAATTAGAGAAATCATTATTCGTAGAATACGCTGCATTATTAATTAATATATGAGGGTAGCCTAGTTGTTCAGTAACTTTATTTATAAGCTCTTTCGGTGCATCATTCTGAGTTAAATCTAACTCCATACTCGATACTTTCACACCGTTTTTTAGTAACTCTTCTTGTAATTGTATTTGTTCACTTTGATCAACGCCCCAAGGCATCTCTTTATCATACTCTGTCCAATACGTAAAAAATATATCGTATCCTGCTTCAGCTAATTCTTTACAAATTGCTGCGCCTATACCATCTAAACGACTTACGCCTGTAACAACTGCTACTTTATGTTTTAATTGATTCATCATATACTCCTCCAATTTAAAGGACGCATACTTTATATAAGAGATATGAATTTCCCTACACATTATCCTTACAAAAGGGATGTACAGGCCGAATATGCAGTCCTTGCATGATTTACAGATAGCTAAATAAACCCTCACTTACGAGAGAAAAATTTATCTATCTAGTTTCGAATCATTACAAGCTCATCCACATATTGAGTCCTTGTCTCCTTTCCATATACCTCTATTTCTATCTTAACAATATGATGTAATATTTTAAATGATAAAAAATAAAAACCAATATTCCATTCCAAACTTCTATCAAATTTATTATATTATAATATTTAAATAACGGAAATAATCAGAAAAAACACTGGTAAATATTGACTAGCCTTCTTATAATAAAATGTGGGGCTAATGTGAGAGTTTAGTTTTAAACAAATAGGGGGAAGAAACATGTCCAAAAAATTACTTTCTTTATTTTCTGCAGTAATCGTAGCAGCTTTTGTAATAACCGGCTGTGGTCAAAGCGATACGACAAATAAAGAACAAAAAGAAAATGCAACAAAAGAAAGCAAAACGGAAAAAACGGATACGACGAAAGAAAATAAACCTGAAGATAAAAAATCCGAAAACAAGAAAACTGAAGATAAAAAGACGGAAAATACCGCTACTAGCTCCAGCGATTATTCTAAACTTATTTCCTACATGGAAAAAGAAACAGGTGGTAAAACAAAAGTTCTTTTTGAAAATAAGGAACCACAAGTTTATAAAGCTGAAGATGTTTCAGTATCGATGAACAGCTATACATTAGTTGAATTAAATGGATTCCATACGGACTTTAACATTCCATTTAACCGTCAAACAGAGGGCGGAGTTATTCTTGTGAACTATAGCGTAAAAAATAGTTCAGCTAAAGATATTTATTATATGCCAGCATTGGACATGTCATTTACTGGTGCGCAGAAAGTATATAGTAACTATAAAGACTTAATTCCAAAAGAAGATCAGCTGCCAACTAAGCTTGCTCCAACGAATGATTACTTAGTAAAAGCAGGAGAAACCATTTCTGGTTATATCGCGTATCCATTCGGAAAAGATGATCTAGAAAAAATTTCAAGTCTCTCAACAGTCTCAGTCACAGTCCCAACTGCACAAGCTAATAAAGGAAAATTCGATGCTCCAATCGGAAGCCCTGGAAGCTTTTCATTAAGTTTAAATAAACAAGGTGCTGAAAAGGTTGCAACAGATAAAACTTTCTACCAAGATAAAGCTACAGCTAATAACATGGGCGATAAAAAAATGTTAAAAGAGAAATCAAGTATTAATAACAGCCAAGAATTAGGTGCTGTTCATGTTACATTAGACGGATACCAATTTACTCAATTCACACCAAATTCCGTCGAAGCACCACGCTTTGCAAATTTCAAAAATGGTATTGTTCTATTAACAGTGAAATTCAAGCTTGATAACAAAGATACTCAAGACGTTTCATTATCTCCTATAAGCTCTACATTAAGAGTGAATGATGGTACACAATATACAATTAATGAAGGTATGCTACTAAATTACGACTATAACGCTGCAGTCAAAACAGGAACATCTGGAGAGTTACTGCAAGTATTTATTTTAGATCAAGAGCAGTATGAAAAGATTTGGAAAGATAAAAGCTTTGAGATTGAGTTAGGACCTATGAGAAATAAAGAAGCTAAAGATATTTCACAAGGTAAAAAAGCTAAATTTACATTACCTAAATAAAGTAGAGAAGGCATATAACATATGATTGTTATATGCCTTCTTTATTTTCATCAAAAAACACTACTTTTGTTCACACTTTATCCATTGTGAATTTTTTCACAATGGATATATAATAAACTTGTAAATACAATATTGGAGGGATTTCAATGGTTATCAATTTTTTAAGAACTGATAAACGTGCTACTTTCATATTATTATTTTTACGACTTTACATAGGATATACATGGCTCGCTGCTGGAATCGGCAAAGTCTTTGGACAATCTTTTGACGCAAGTGGTTTTCTAAAGGGCGCTATTGCTCAAGCATCAGGTGACCACCCTGCCGTACAAAGTTGGTGGGCAGATTTCCTTCAATACTTTGTTCTTCCAAACGCAGACCTATTTAGCTTTTTAGTTCAATGGGGAGAAATTTTAGTAGGTCTAGGTTTAATTTTAGGCGGATTAACAAAAACAGCTGCATTTTTCGGAATCATAATGAATCTTTCATTTTTATTAAGCGGAACTGTTAGTGTAAATCCAAACCTGCTTATTTTGACTATGTTCATTTTAGTTGCAGGACAGAATGCTGGACGCATTGGATTAGATGGCTATGTTTTCCCAAAACTTTTCCGTAAAAACAACCACGGAACATATAAATTAAGTAAAACTGCGTAGTAACGGTTTACTCTTAAAATATAAATAAGAAAAAGAGCCTGCGTATAGGCTCTTTTTTATTTACTCCAAATTTAAACTCTTAACGAGCCACGAAAACCTCTGGCAGCATAATAAGAGTCTGCTCCATTGTGGTACACGAAAACATGTCCGAAGCGATAATCGCAAAATAGCGCACCACCGAGTTCTCGAATATCTGAAGGTGTTTGTACCCAGCTTGATGATTTCATATCAAAATCTCCAAGTTGTTGTAACTCTCGATATTGTTCTTCAGTTAATAGTTCAATACCCATAGCGGCTGCCACATCAATAGCGTTATTTTCTGGTTTATGCTTCTTTCTTGATTCTAACGCTTCAAGATCATAACAAAGGCTTCTACGACCTTTAGGACTCTCCTTTGAACAATCATAGAAAGTATACTCGTCCTTCTCTTTGTCATATCCAACAACATCCGGCTCACCGCCTGTTACTTCCATTTCATTAAGTGACCATAATTTTTCAGCATTAGCTTCTATCTTCGCTTCAACTTTAGCCCATTCAAGACCTTCATGGCGGTTCATGTTTTTCTCAAAACGAGCTTGTAATACTTTTATTAGTTCTTCACGTTGTTCTACAGATAACTCATTTTTATTCGCTGTCATATTCGTCCTCCGAATTACGTTTCTTTATACTCACTTAAATCTCTTCAATAATAGTTTACAACAAATTATATAATTTGTTGAATCTCTTTTTCAACAATCTGACCCGATTACCCAACGGAAAATCCCTGCGCGGATATCTATTATATAGTTCTAAAATCTTTCATACTTTCCCCAAGTATATAGTGTGAAAACCACATCAAGTTCTGCTTCATAATAGCTACATGAATTCCTGGCTGATCAGAACTATATGCCATTTCTTTAAATATAATTAGTTCTGTATCAACTTCCATATCTCTTAATCCTTCATATAACTCATATGCATTTGTAACTGGAATTCTTGCATCCTTTTCGCCATGTTGGATTAAGGTAGGTGTACAAGCTAATTTAATATACGTCATTGGTGATGTTTTCGTATATATATCTGGATCATTCCATGGAGTATTTCCTAAATGCATCCTAATGAAGTAAGGGATATCTGTATTTACGTAATGAGTACTCCAGTTCGTAATTCCGCCCCCAACTGAAATTGCCTTAAATCTGCTACTAAATGTAGCACAGAAAGCTGATATATATCCTCCGTTACTCCATCCCATAACTCCTACTCTATCTTTATCTACAATCCCTTTTTCAACTAGTTCATCCACTCCAGATATAACATCATCGTAATCAGCAAGTCCTTGTTTTCTGTAGTTCGCTTTTAAAAATTCATTGCCATAACCAGAACTTCCTCTATAGTTTGGCTCTAAAACGATAAAGCCTTTTTCAACAAACTGTTCAATCGGATATTTCTCATTGAAGCAGTCTGAAAATATCGGAAAAGATGCCCAAGCCGGACCTCCGTGAATTACTACTAATAAAGGATATTTTTTATTTGAGTCAAACTCTACTGGTCTTGATAAAACACCCTCTATTTTAAGACCATCACTACTTTGCCATGAGATGATTTCCCTGTTGCTTTTAAGCTTCCCTTCGAAAAAGCTATTTTCATTCGTTATTTTTTTATCGTCCAAATAGATTTCAAAGGTCTCATTTGTTATAGCTTTACTATAGGTTATATGATTTCCATCCTTTGTTATAGAAGCATCCATTATAAAACCATCTACGTTGTCACTTAATACTTCCATAGTGCCATCTTCAGCTAGTAATCCAATACGATAATTCGTTTTATCCTGCCATCTAATTAAAATCCCTTTAGCTGTCCACTGTAATGGCATAACCGTACTATCAAAGTTTGTTAAGGGCTGAAGTACCTCTCCAGTATTCATATCATATATCTCTAATGTACTCTCTTGTATATGGCTTCTATAATACTCCTTCTCTCTTATGCTTGCTGAGTAACATATTTTGTTGCCCTCAGGAGAAAAGCAAACGCTCCCGCCCAACAACCTATCTACATTCATCTTTTGTAGTTCCTCAGCTTCAACATCTAATATGTATAGATCACCATTCATATAATCGTTTAGGCTTGGTGTAGCCATACATACAACTTTTTTCCCATCATTTGAAATATCAAAGTCATGGATATAAAAATCCTTACCATCAGTTAATTGATAAACACCGTTAATCTCTCGTTCCTCTTTATCATTTTGTATCACTTTTTCTATTTCAACGTAGCATAAACAATTATTTTGATGTTCCTTACCTACATGTTGAAAATCTCCATATAGCTCCTTACGTTTCTTTATTTCCTCAAATTCTTTTGACTGTGTAATATAATAAAAACCTTTACCGGTAGGATTCCATTTGAATATACTGATTCCTTCTTCCTCATTAGTAATTTGCACCCCACCATAACCATCTAATGACTTAACAAAGATTTGATTTTTCCCATTACCAACAGGGCTAAGGTATGCAATATCCCTAGAATTTGGAGACCATAACGGGCATGTACTATCTATATCCCCATTTGTTAATGGATAACTCTGCCCTTTACCTTTTTCATATACCCATGCATGATTTCTATATGTATTGTCTTTCCAGTTAGCTGTCCTCTTAACAAATGCTACATTTTTGCCATCATCGCTTATATTGGTACTTGATAAGGTTGGTAATGAAATAATCTCTTCTATACTTAAATATGTTTTTTCACTCACTTTCATCAATATGCCCCCTTGTAATGTCCATAAATCTCTCGTCTTTTTTTGTCGTAATAAAGGAAATTGTTCACGAATACTTAAAATAGTAACGGAAAATTCAGATAAATAAAAGCGAATCCGATAAAGTAAAACTTTAATCTATAGAGTTCTATCCACTCAAATTAAAGATTATGTGGTTTTCATCTAAATGGGAAAAATAAACGCATTTTGATTCATACATTCGTTTAAAGTGAACTTCCATCAGTAAGAGTCTTATAGCCTACGAATTGTGGAATGAAAAATGGACTAAGAATTTAATCTTAGTCCATTTTTTATTTTATATCCATTTTGTATGGAATGTACCTTCTTTATCTACTCGTTTATACGTATGCGCTCCAAAATAATCGCGCTGCGCTTGCAACAAGTTTGCAGGTAGTTTGGCAGTACGATAGCTGTCATAATAAGAAATTGCTGCTGAAAATGCAGGTATCGGAATGCCCTGTTGTACCGCCATTGAGATAATTTGGCGTAATCCACCTTGATATGACTCTACAATTTCTTTAAAGTATGGATCAAGTAAAAGGTTCGGTAGGTCAGTGTTAGTCTCATAAGCCTCTTTAATGTTCTGTAAAAAGGCAGCACGGATAATACATCCGCCTCTCCAAAGCATAGAAATGCTGCCAAAATCAAGGTTCCAATCATATTCCTCAGAAGCTGCCTTCAATTGCGTGAATCCTTGTGCATAAGAACAAATTTTACTCATATATAAAGCTTGGCGCACCGCTTCAATTAATTCGGCTTTTTCAACTCCAATTGCCGTTTTATCTTTAGGTCCAGATAAAACTTTGCTTGCGTTCACACGCTCTTCTTTTAAAGCAGAAATGCAACGTGCAAATACAGATTCCGTGATAATAGGCAGAGAGATACCTAAATCAAGTGCGCTTTGACTTGTCCATTTCCCTGTACCCTTTTGTCCTGCAGTATCAAGAATAACATCCACCAATGGCTTACCAGTTTCTTCATCTTTCTTCTTGAAAATATCGGCTGTAATCTCAATTAGATAGCTGTTCAGTTCACCTTTATTCCATTCAGCAAATATTTCATGGAACTCTTCTGCAGTCAAATCTAGTGTTTGTTTCAAGAAGAAATATGCTTCACAAATTAATTGCATATCTCCATACTCAATACCATTATGAACCATCTTTACATAGTGTCCTGCCCCATTAGGTCCGATATAAGAACAGCAAGGCTCGTTATTCACTTTTGCAGAGATGTTTTCAAGCATATCCTTTACTTTTTCGTATGCATCCTTCTGTCCGCCTGGCATAATAGATGGTCCCTTCAATGCACCCTCTTCGCCGCCTGACACACCTGCCCCGATGAAATTGATTCCTTCTTCGGCAAGACGTTTGTTTCGGCGAATTGTATCGACAAAGTATGTATTACCACCGTCAATTAAAATATCGCCTTTATCGAGGTGAGGGACTAGAGAATCAATCGCTTTATCTGTAATTTCCCCCGCATTAACCATTAATAAAATCTTTCTAGGTGATTCGAGTGAGTTAACAAACTCTTCAACTATATGAGTACCAACTAAGTTTTTACCACGGTTTTCCTCAATGGTTTCATCAACTTTTTCCTTTGAAATATCATATAGGGCAACAGAATACCCTTTACTCTCAAAGTTAAGTGCGAGGCTTTTTCCCATAACGCCCACACCAACAACTCCAATTTGTAACTTTTCCATATTCTATCGTTCCTTTCCATGTATGTTACTCTGTATTATAGTATATATACCTAAAATAACATTTTAATCAAATAATCCAACTTTTTCATTTCAATAGGCTCTGCCAGTATTCGTGCAAAAGGTTAAAGGGACACGGCACATCACTATCAAGTTAAAAAATAAAGAGAAATTTTCATCCTTATTAATCAATCATGAAAAATAACTGGTTAATTATGAAAAATCACATTAAACAGCTTCCGTATCCCTTTTACTGTTTAGAAAGATCTATACAAATAAACTTAATAATAAAGTAAACCCTAATCCGGCTACAGAAACGATAGTCTCAAGTAAAGTCCATGTTGCAAATGTTTCTTTCATGCTTAAACCAAAGTACTCTTTGAACATCCAGAAACCAGCATCGTTCACGTGTGAAGCAATTAAACTACCAGCCCCTGTTGCAAGGACAACTAAAGCAAGGTTAACATCAGATTGGCCTAACATCGGAATCACTAAACCGACAGTTGTTAATGCAGCAACCGTAGCAGACCCCAATGAAATACGTAAGATGGCAGCGATAATCCATGCGAGCAAGATCGGTGATAATGAAGTTCCTTTGAATAATTCGGCTACATAGTTACCAACGCCGCCATCAATTAATACTTGTTTGAAAGCGCCGCCTCCACCAATAATTAAGAGCATCATCCCAATATTCGAGATCGCTGTTGTACAAGATTCCATCACGTTTTTGATTGGAATATTTCTTGCCAATCCCATTGTATAGATCGCAACTAGTAAGGATATCAACATGGCAGTATCTGCATTCCCAATAAACTCGATCGTTGCTAGTAAACTATTATCTTTGAATCCCATTGTTTTTTGCAACAAAGTAATAATTGTAGCGACTGCCATTAAAAGAACAGGCAGTAAAGCGGTAAAAACACTGATTCCAAAACCAGGAGTTTCTTCAAGTTTAAATACTTTCTGATCACCTAATGATTGTATATTACCGGTTTTTGTGAACGCCTCAGGTACTAGTTTTTTTGCAAGTTTAGTAAATACAGGTCCAGCTAACACAACCGTTGGAACCGCTATCATAAAACCATAAAGTAATACTTCACCGATGTTTGCATGCAATTCACCAGCGATAGCAGTTGGTCCTGGGTGTGGTGGTAAAAATCCGTGTGTTACAGATAAAGCAGCTGCCATCGAAATACCGAGATATAAGATAGAAACTTTTAATTCTCTTGAAATTGCAAATACAATCGGAATTAATAATACTAATCCTACTTCAAAAAATAATGCAATCCCGATAATAAATGAGGCAGTCACAACAGCCCATTGAATGTTCTTTTCACCAAATTTTTTCACAAGGGTCATGGCAATGCGTTGTGCACCCCCAGAATCTGAAAGCAACTTACCTAACATCGCACCAAGTCCAAAAACGAGTGCTAAGTGCCCAAGTGTTCCGCCTAATCCCGCTTCAATGGTTTTAAAAATCTTTTCTGGTGGCATTCCAAGTGCTAAAGCAACCCCGACTGATACAATGATTAATGAAATAAAGGTGTTTAATTTAAAGCGCATAATCAGTAAAAGTAATGCTAAAATCCCAATTGCTACAATGACTAATGGCATCGTAGTTCCCCCCTAATCTTAGCTGTATTTGTATTTATCCCGCTATTCGTGGGCAGTAAGGCCCCCACCTCGTGTTTTAGATAGAAGCGAGGCGTGGGGGATTACTGATGAAAATTTTACTTTATTAAATTTCTTTGATAATTTGCAATGCGTGTATAATCGTCTTCTAGTGCCCTTGATAGGTTAATAAATATAGGCAGTAATTGTCTGTATTCTTTTGTTGCTTCTTCTTTCGGTGTATGTTTGTAGGTACTACCAACCATTTCGGAAACGATTTCAAAAGAATCAATTTTTCCTGTGGCATAGAGACCTAATATACATGCGCCTAGACAAGAGCTTTCGTAGCTCTTTGGAACAACGACTTCAGATGCAAAAATATCGGACATCATCTGTCGCCAAACGTCAGACCTTGCGAAACCGCCTGTTGCTTGAATACGAGTTACAGGACCATCCATACATTCTGTTAATGCTAAAAATACAGTGTATAAATTATATATAACACCTTCTAAAGCTGCACGAATCATATGTTCCTTCTTATGTGACATCGTTAAACCGAAGAAGGAGCCACGTACATCTGGATTCCATAATGGTGCACGTTCCCCTGCGAGGTACGGATGGAATAATAATCCGTCTGCACCAGGTCTCACGCGTTCTGCTATTTTAGTTAATACATCGTATGGATCAATTCCTAGTCTTTTCGCAGTTTCTACTTCTGATGAAGCAAGTTCATCACGAATCCAGCGAAGGACCATCCCTCCATTGTTTACTGGTCCACCAATTACCCAATGCTTTTCTGTTAAGGCATAACAAAATATTCTTCCTTTTTTATCTGTTTGTGGTTTATCAATGATGGTCCGAATAGCACCACTTGTTCCAATTGTGACAGCAATCTCCCCTTTCCGAATTGCATTCACACCTAGATTAGAAAGCACCCCATCACTGGCACCAATGACAAACGATGTTTGGGAATCGATACCAATCTTTTGGGCTAAATCTGGATTGCAGTTGCTGAATATTTTGGTGGTTGGTACGAGTTTAGATAATTGAGCTGAGGTTATACCAGCAATTTTTAAAGCTTCCTCATCCCAATCTAGCGTTTTTAAGTTCATCATACCCATGCACGAGGCGATGGAATGATCAACAACATATTGATCAAAGAATTTTTTGAAGATATATTCTTTGATTCCAATATATTTTTTCGTTCTAATAGCAATTTCCGGATGGTCATTCACAATCCATGTAATTTTACTTAATGGTGACATTGGGTGAATAGGTGTTCCTGTTCGTCTATAAACTGTATGGCCATTCAGTTCATCTTTGATTTTATGTGCCCATGCTTCACTACGATTATCTGCCCAAGTGATACAAGGTGTCAGCGGCTGATCATTTTCATCCATGGCAATGACACTATGCATAGCACTGCTAAATGAAATAAACGATGGTTTTTTATCTGAATGCTGTTTCGTTATATTTGATATCGCTTGTAAAACAGCTTGGAAAATCTCTTCTGGATCTTGTTCCGCTGTGGATATATCCGGTGTGCGAAGTGGATAACCAATATTCTCGGTTTGAATGACTTCGCCTTTTTCAGTAAATAAAACTGCTTTCGTACTTGTTGTACCGATATCTATACCTAACATATAGCTACTCATGTCCTTGCTCAACTCCTTTAGATAACATTTGTTGTGACATCCAGAGGTCTTCGACTTTCCCTTGAACATCATCAAAGTTTTGATGTAAGGCCTTAATCATGAGGGCTCGATCTTTTGATTCGATTGCTTTTATATAAAGCTCATGATTTTTAATAATCCGTTCAAAATCTTCGTACTTTTCCTTGAAACGAGTACGCATTGATAAAAGGATTAAGCTTTCCATAACAGGCTTTAAATTATTCCAAATCATCAGGATGTAGGAATGCTCAATGGTTCGAATAATCGTTTCATGGAATAAGAGATCTTGATAAGAAAATTCATCAGAATCATGATACTTAATGGCGATTTTCATCATTTCCATTATTTTATTTAGTTCTCTTACTAAATCATTTGTGTCCATCTTTCCAAGTCGCTCAAAGATAAACGTTTCTATAAGTAAACGAACATCATATATTTCTTCAATTTCTTTCTCAGTTAAACCAATGACAACTGCGCCCATTCTTTCTAAGCGAATAATATTTTCAGAAGCTAGTAATTTTAATGCTTCACGAACGGGTGACCGACTTACAGAAAAATCGGCAGCTATTTTATTTTCTGACAGGATGGTACCGCTTTCAATCGCACCTGCAATAATGCGCATTCTCAATTCGCTCGCAACACGATCACCTGTAGAAGCTTTTGAAAGCCATTTTTCAGGATAAAGAAATTCCATTGATTTCGTCATAAATCCACCTCGTGTTAATCAAGTATACTTGTATACAAGTATTATAACTCGGATTTCTAATTATGCAAGCGCTTTTATTGTTCGCGTTGGTTCTATTAGAGGAAAGCCCATAATTATTAAGCTAACAAATCAAGTCACCCCAAAACTATTATTGTTGATAAAGAAGATTTAGGAAATGGAAAACTAAACAAGTGGTATGAAAGACAAATAATTATAGAATCTATGTAAAAAGAAGCAGCTACCTTTAAATGGAGAGGTAGCTGCTTTTTTAGTTGTTCATATTCTGCTGATGCTTTGAAATTAATTTAGACATATAGACAAAACCCTAAATTACGTATTGTCTTGTAACTCCATGAATATCTATTCGCGCTATTGTGTTTATACACTGCTCATTGATAGTTTCCCGATTAATTCTCAATAACATCATGTAACCTCTCAGCAAACTCTTTATGATGCACTGTGTTATAACCCACATGATGTCCTGGAAACTCTGCGAATTCTGTTCCGAGGTGTTCTGCTAAGTTGAATGCGCAATGATAAGGAAAAGTTTCTCTTGAAATACTTCCACCAGCTGGACGTACCTGTATCGATGCAGGTTTTAATAGGGACTTTAATGCATCGATATTTAAAGTATAGCTGAGAATTCCCGGGATTTCATACTCAGTGAAATACATCGAATTGCCAAGTAGTCGCTCTGTTAGCATATCCTTCGATGGTTCGGAATTACTATCATCAATATTTGACAATAACTTCATGACCTCACTTTGATGATTCCCTTTAAGGTCTTCCATGAAATTTATAGCCTGCTTCAACTCATTTTCAGATAAAAGTTGTAATAAAACCGGTTCGTGTGGAATTAGTAACTGTACCTGCTCAGGATGACGTATGCACAAATCAAGTCCGATAACAGCACCAGAACTACTTCCGAATACATAAGCCGGTTCTTTGGTCAGATTAGCTAGCAACCGATGAGCATCTTCGCTATGCGTGTGCACATGGTAATCCTCATTTTTATTGACGAGATTGCTACGGGAATGACCACGACGATCGTAAGTAACAACGGTATACCATTTAGCAAGATGGTCGGCGACATTATGGAACTTGTCGGCATCACCACCCCCACCATGAATCAAAAGAAGAATTGGACCCGAGCCACGCGCCTCATAATAGATGCTTGCTCCAATTACTTGCAATGTTCCGTTTTTTACTATACTCATTTGTACATTCTTCCTTTCTTTTGTCATCTCCCTTAACATTACATGATTGGTGAATGATATAAAATGCAGGAAATAACTAAGAAACAAATTCACCATAAGAAAAAGCAATGTGTAGCTTTAAAATAAAGTTTGATTAAAAATACTGTGTTAAACCGTATTCTATGATGAATAAAAAGAAACCATTTTGAAAAAGTCTAATCAAAATGGTTTCTTATCCAACAGGTTTATGTTTATGTTTTATAAAAAAGTTTGATCATAGCTTATTTACAATTCTTTGATTAAAGAGATAAAGCATCTCACCTTTTTTATAAACGTCTTAACTTTATTTCAAAACTACAATATATTTACTAACCTACTAATCTCCTACTCAACCGTAACAGACTTAGCTAAGTTACGTGGCTTATCAACGTCACACTCGCGGTGAAGTGCTGCGTAGTATGAGATAAGTTGTAATGGAATAACTGCTACTAGCGGTGCTAGTGCTTCGTGTACAGCTGGTAATACGAAGCTGTCACCTTCCATTTCTAAGCCCTTCATTGAGATGATACATGGGTTAGCTCCGCGTGCTACTACTTCTTTCACGTTACCACGAATTCCAAGGTTTACGTGTTCTTGTGTAGCAAGTGCGATAACTGGTGTACCGTTTTCGATTAAAGCGATTGTACCGTGTTTTAATTCTCCTCCAGCAAATCCTTCTGCTTGGATGTAAGAGATTTCTTTTAGCTTTAACGCTCCTTCTAATCCTACGTAGAAGTCTACGCTACGTCCGATGAAGAAACAGTTACGAGTTGTTGCTAAAAATTGTTTTGCTAATGCGTCCATTTCTTCTTTTTGATCACAAAGTTGTACCATTGCATTTGCTACAAGTCCTAGTTCGTGTGTTAAGTCAAAACCAAGAACTTCACCTTTTGCTTTAGCAATATCTGCAGCTAAAATTGAAAGTACTGCAAGCTGTGCTGTGTAAGCTTTCGTTGATGCAACGGCGATTTCTGGTCCCGCGTATAACGGAAGTGTATAATCCGCTTCACGAGAAAGTGTAGAACCAGGTACGTTTGTAATTGTTAATGCTTTATGACCCATTTCATTTGTTTGTACAAGTACTGCACGGCTATCAGCTGTTTCACCACTTTGTGAAATGTAAATGAAGAATGGTCTTTCTGTTAATAATGGCATGTTATAAGAGAATTCACTTGCTACATGCACTTCAACTGGCATTTTTGCAAACTTCTCGATAAATTGTTTTCCAACAAGACCTGCATGATAACTTGTTCCACATGCAATGATGTAAATACGATCGCTATCTAAAATCGCATTGCGGATGTCTTGATCTAATTCAATCTCGCCATTTTCATCTTGGTACTTTTGAATTATATTACGGATAACAAGTGGTTGCTCATCGATTTCTTTAAGCATGAAATGAGGGTATGTTCCTTTTTCAATATCACTTGCGTCTAATTCCGCTGTAAACGGTGCACGTTCAATCGTTTCACCTTGTAAGTTTTTAATTGTAATACTTTCTTTCGTTACAATTACAATTTCTTTATCCATTAATTCAATAAATTGATCTGTAACTTGTAACATCGCCATAGCGTCGCTCGCCACAACATTAAAGTTGTCACCAACACCTACTAATAGCGGGCTTTTGTTTTTAGCAACATAAATCATGTTTGGATTTTCAGCATCAAGTAATCCGATTGCATAAGAGCCATGTAAAAGAGATAGCGTATTACGGAACGCTTCTTCTACACTTAGTCCTGTGCTCACTTGTTGTTCCATAAGCTGTACGATAACCTCTGTATCCGTTTCACTTACGAACGTGACATCTTGTAAATATTCCTTCTTCACTAACTCATAGTTTTCAATTACACCGTTATGAACTAGTGTAAAACGCTTTGATGTACTTTGATGCGGATGCGCGTTTACTTTGCTCGGAACACCATGTGTAGCCCAGCGTGTGTGACCGATCCCCACGCTTGTTGCTACGTTCTCATCTACGATTTCGCGAAGTTTTGCAATACGGCCTTTTTCTTTGTATACAACAACACCGTTCTCTGCTTGTACTGCAATACCTGCTGAATCATATCCACGATATTCTAGCTTTTCTAAACCTTTTAATAAAATTTCCTTTGCATCTTGCTCTCCAATAAATCCTACGATTCCACACATGTTTAGTCGCCGTTACAAATGCTTACACTGCTCTGCGAACATGTAACGACATAGTCCGATACCATTTTTATTTATACTAAAAAACGGATTACATATTGCTAGCCCTGTAAGCTTGTAACGGCTTTCACCTTCCTCTCGATTGGGTTTAAGTCCGTATATACTTATACAGCTAGTTTGTATCCGTTCCTTTTCTCTCATCACACTTTCACCTTTGTCCACTAAGTCACCTTAATGATTTAAGTAAAAGCTTGCGGTTGTGATGAACAACCGGGAGCCATCCGCCGAAATCTCGATAAACCCCACCTCGTCAACTACACTACTTGTAGTTCTGGCGCTTCTATAATTTACAATATTTCCTTTGAGAAAAAGAACAAGACCATCTTATAACAAACATGGATAAACCGTCAATGAAAATTTTTTCACCATCTATAAAACATATGAAAAAGGAGCACTTATTGTGCTCCTTTTCAATACATTTATTAAATTATTCAGCGCCAACTTCCGCTTTCACAACTTCTACAATGCGATGTACATATGCATCACAAACTTCTTGTGTTGGTGCTTCTGCCATTACACGAATAAGTGGTTCTGTTCCAGATGGACGAACAAGAATGCGGCCATCACCATTCATTTCTTCCTCTACAACACGAATAATTTCTTTAATTTTTTCGTTTTCTAGTGCTAGTTTTTTATCTGTTACACGAACGTTTACTAGTAATTGCGGGAATTTTGTCATTTCTCCTGCAAGCTCAGATAATGGTTTTTTCGTCATTTTCATAATGTTTACAAGTTGAAGTGCACTTAACATTCCATCACCAGTTGTAATGTAATCAAGTAAGATAATATGGCCTGATTGTTCTCCACCTAAGTTGTAACCTCCGCGCTTCATTTCTTCCATTACGTATCGGTCACCAACTGCTGTTTTATCACTTGTAATACCGTTAGCTTCAAGTGCTTTGTAGAAACCTAAGTTACTCATAACTGTTGAAACAACTGTATTATGCTTTAGTTGACCAGTTTCTTTCATGTACTTTGCACAAATAAACATAATTTGATCGCCATCAACAATGTTTCCTTTTTCATCTACAGCGATTAAACGGTCACCATCACCATCGAAAGCAAGACCAATATCAGCACCTTTTTCTTTTACTAATTCAGCTAATACTTCTGGATGCGTAGAACCTACTCCATCGTTAATGTTCATACCGTTTGGTGAAGTTCCCATTGTTGAAATATCAGCTTCTAAATCAGCAAATAAGTACGGAGCTAAAGAAGACGTAGCACCATGCGCACAATCTAAAGCGATATGTAAACCTGAGAAATCTTCCTCTACAGTTTGTTTAATGTATTGTAAATACTTTTGTCCACCTTCAAAATAATCACTCACTTGCCCAAGGTTCGTACCTGTTGGACGTGGTAATTCATCCACTTCTTTGTCTAATAAAGCTTCAATTTCTGCTTCTTGCTCATCTGTTAATTTAAAACCGTCTGAACCGAAGAATTTAATTCCGTTATCTTGTACTGGATTATGAGATGCAGAAATCATAACACCAGCTTGTGCATCTAACGCTTTCGTTAAATAAGCAACACCTGGTGTAGAAATAACACCAAGACGCATTACTTCTGCTCCAGTTGATAATAGACCTGCTACTAAAGCTCCTTCTAACATATGTCCTGATATACGTGTATCACGGCCGATAATTACTTTTGGACGGTCTGTATCTTTTGTTAATACATAACCACCAAAACGTCCAATTTTGAACGCTAATTCAGGTGTTAACTCCTTATTCGCAACCCCGCGTACTCCATCTGTACCAAAATATTTACCCATTATGATTCGCTCCTTTTTCTGGCTCTTTTTGATTATCTACTGTTGGCTCTTGGCTAGTTTCTTTATCTTCATTTTGTTCCGATTCCTTCTCCTTTTCCTTTTCCTTTTCTGGATCAGGCTTAGGTTCAGGTTCAGGATTTTTTGGTTTTTCAGTTTGATTATCTTTATTATTATTTGAATTTGGTTGCTCACCGTTACCCTGTACTTCTTTATCGGGATTTTCTTTCTTCACAATTGTAACTTTAGCACTTTTTTGTTTTGGCTCTATTGAAATATTACCAGGGCCACTCACTTGAATAGCAACATCCTTCGTCCCAGGAGACACATTTTGTAGATTAATCACTGCTGTTATTTGAGCAGCTGTTATTTTATCTACTATACTTGTTTCTCCTGAAATATCAACGCTTATCTTCCCATCTTGCGGCGAAAGTAACTGGGCCGTAACGTCTTTAGAAAGTCCATTTTTTTGAATTGATATACCATCAATCGTTCTTGTTTTCGTTTGTTTTGTTTTTTGTACGCCTACTGAAACCTTTACTTGATTTGGCTTCGCACTTGTTACACCCTTTGGTAATAAAACAGAGGTATCGAATGTTGTAGACTCTGTCAATTGACTAAGATCTACTTCGACCCCCTCTATCGATTGTATATTATCCAATATATCTTTTGGACCTGCTATCGTTACTTCTCTCGGCTCAACGCTAATATTTGTAACGGCCAATCCTTCCGGTAAACTCCCCTTTTTCGCATATGTTATAGGAACAGTTTTTTCAGTATTATTGGCCGTAGCTTGCGTCGCCACATTCAACGTTACACTAATTTTAGATGGACTTGTTCTTACATTTAAACGTTTTCCTTCTTTATTGTATAATGTAACTTCGGCTGTTTTTGTAACAGTTTTATTAACACCTTTTAAATCAACATACGCCTTAGCAGATGAAAT
The DNA here is from genome assembly GCF_038005585.1 of Bacillus sp. FSL W8-0519. Classification (NCBI taxonomy): domain Bacteria; kingdom Bacillati; phylum Bacillota; class Bacilli; order Caryophanales; family Bacillaceae; genus Bacillus; species Bacillus sp. FSL W8-0519. The sequence continues at coordinate 160,449 of NZ_JBBOTL010000001.1, read as the reverse complement.
ACTTTCAATTTCTTCTTTCGTCCCAACTACCTCAACCGTATCAGGTTTAATGTTTGATTTTTCGAGAGTAGCACCAGCTGGCATTTGATCCTCATTTGATAATTTCAAGTCTACATGAACATATTTTCTCGCTTTTTCATGAAGAGTAATTTTAATTGTTGATGGCTGAACTGTTCCTTTCACATCATCTGGAAGTCCATTCGTTTTCAAAGAAACTTCATACGTTCCTTTTTCGCTACCTCTCAAATCAACTGGTATATCAAATTGTTTTTTCGCTTTTGCCGTAGCAACTGCTGCTTTTGGACCCTCTAACTTCACCTTAACGCCCTCTGCCGGAATACCACTTACAATATATTTCTCTTCATCATACTTAACGTTAATAGCATAATTAGTTAATGTTTCTTTCGCATCATTTGCAAAAGGTAGTATCCCCGATGTCGTATTTTTTTCAGTTAAAGTCGCTGACATAAAAAGCATACACGCCAATAGTAATGAGATCCCCTTTAAAAACCAATGATTCTCCATTAACTTATCCATGACGCTTTCTCCTCCAATTCCATAAAGACGAAGAAGTCGTTTTTTCGTTCGCACTAAATTCAGATAACAACATATCTTTCAGTTGTTCTGTCTTCAAATCACGATGCAACTTACCATTTTTCGTTAAAGAAATTTGGCCTGTTTCTTCCGACACAACTACTGTAATACTATCAGTAACTTCACTAACTCCCATTGCAGCGCGATGCCTAGTTCCTAACTCTTTAGAAATAAATGGACTTTCCGATAACGGAAGATAGCAAGCTGCTGCTTTAATGGTACTTCCTTGCATAATTACTGCTCCATCGTGAAGAGGTGTGTTTGGAATGAAAATATTAATGAGTAATTCCGATGATACGTTTGCATTTAGCGGAATACCCGTTTCTACATAATCACCCATACCGGTCTCTTTTGACAAGGTAATTAATGCACCAATTCTACGTTTCCCCATATATTCCGTTGCTTTCGCTATCGCTGTTGCAACCATTTCAGGCTCATCATCCTCGTGAGTTCCAGTACGCGAAAATAAACTCCCGCGTCCTAGCTGCTCAAGCGCTCTTCGCAATTCTGGCTGGAAAATAATAATAACGGCTAAAAATCCCCACGTTAATACTTGTTCAGTTAGCCAATATAGCGTTCGCAATTCAAGAAAAATACTGATCATCCGAACGACAATAATAACTGTAATCCCTTTTAAAAGTTGAACAGCTTTCGTCCCTCGGATTATGAGAATTAGCTTATATATAATAAACCATACAACGGCAATATCTAATGCCGTACTAAGATATTTCAAAATGGTCGTATCTTCAAAAGGCATGCTAACCCTTCCTCCTACTTACGAGCAATTCTATCCATATATTGAAATATTGTTTTATGCTCTATCTGTATGTATTTCCAACAACTAGTTAATTATACCATACATGAAACAAACGACAATTACAAACAACCCCCTTTAGTCTAAATTGGTAAGATGTCAAACATTCTTATCGTACAGTATAATATAAATCATTATTATACGCCTATTTTCAAATAAAAAAAGCAACTTCTCAGTTGCTTTTCTTACATTTATTTTAGTTTTTCACCGAATAAAGAACCCATTAAAGCAACCGCTGTTGTTGCCGTTCTATTTCGCTCATCTAAAATCGTATTTACCTCAACAAACTCGGCAGATGTAACAATATCAGCTTCCGCTAACATCTCCATTGCTAAATGACTTTCACGATAAGATAAGCCACCAATTACAGGTGTTCCAACTCCTGGTGCATCGTGAGGATCAAGACCATCTAAATCTAATGATAAATGCACACCATCAGTATGAGATAAATACGCGATTGTTTCTTCCATAACAGCCGTCATACCCATACGATCAATCTCGTGCATTGAAAATACTTTAATACCTTCATTTCGAATAAAGTCTTTTTCTCCTTCATCTAATGCACGTGCACCGATAATTACGACATTCTCTTTTTTCACCTTTGGATATGCCCCGTATAAATCTACAAGCGTGGGATGTCCATACCCTAAACTTGCTGCAAGTGACATACCGTGAATATTTCCAGATGGTGAAGTTTCTTCTGTATTTAAATCACCATGTGCATCATACCAAATAACACCTAGGTTTTTATAATGTTTCGCAACACCAGCTAATGTACCAATAGCGATACTATGATCGCCACCTAATACAAGTGGAAAACGCCCTTCTTCTATAATATGATCCACCTTACTTGCTAATTCGTTACATACAGTTGCAACTTGTGTAAGGTTTCTTAAGCTTGTATTTACATCTACTTCTTTTTCTCTCTCTATACATATATCTCCCATATCTTTAACGTCATATCCAATTTCTTCAATTCTTTCAATTACACCTGCATAACGGATTGCGCTTGGTCCCATATCAACGCCACGACGCATCTGCCCTAAATCCATTGGAACTCCAATAACTGAGATTTCTTTTTTCATAGATAGTATCCCCCTTCTGTGCCTTCACTAAATATTTTAAATCTTTTATATAGTCTGACTCAACTCGACATTTTTCTGTATGGATATACAAATTATTCACTTATATTCGCTTCAAAATCCAAATGTTAAGACTATTCTATGTATAAAGTTAACTTAATGAAGCAACTACTATCATTATTATTAGATAATAATAAAAAACACTCCCGCATTTAGAAATGTTTTTCTGATGCTATTTTCCACACTGCTGCAATATTCTTTGCTGTCATTTCGATATTCTCTTCTGCTACTTTATATGCCTCCTCTAATGTCATCGGACTTGTTGTAATACTAAATACTGCATCAATTCCTTTTTCATGAACAGCCGAATAATTCAGAGATACCGATCCCCCAATAGCAATGACAGGAATATGAAAATGCTTTGCACGCTCCGCAACACCTACTGGGGCCTTTCCATATGCTGTTTGTTCATCTATTCTCCCTTCACCAGTTATAATTAAATCTGCACCTTCTATATGCTTATCAAAATTTGTATAATCTAATACAATTTCAATTCCTCTCCGCAAGCCTCCCTTTAGCACTGCAATAACAGCCGCTCCCATACCTCCTGCAGCTCCTGCACCGGGTATTTTAGATACGTCGCAAGATAGGTATTGTTTAAGGATATGCGCATAATGCTTTAAATTCTCATCCAGCTCTTTCATCATCTCTTCATCCGCACCCTTTTGTCGTCCAAATACGAAAGATGCTCCTTTTATTCCAACTAACGGATTATCTACATCACATGCTGCTTCTATCTTTATATGCTTTAAGCGTGAATCCATTTGTGAAAAATCAATAGAGACAATCGAATGTAACGTTCCACCAGATGGCTCTATTACTTCTCCTTTTCCATTTATGAACTTGACTCCTAAAGCTGACAACATACCCGCTCCTCCATCATTTGTAGCACTTCCCCCAAGTCCTAAAATGATATGCTCAGCTCCTTCGTCTAGCGCATGTAGTATAAGTTCTCCTGTTCCTTTCGTCGTCGTAATAAGTGGGTTTCGCTTTTTAGCCGGAACGTGTTGTAAGCCTGATGCTGCTGCCATTTCAATAAACGCTGTCTTTTTATCTTTAGACATACCGTAAAAGGCTTGTACGCTCTCTCTAAGCGGTCCTGTCACATGAAATGATATAATCCTCCCGCTTGTAGCATCAACAAGGGAATTGACCGTTCCTTCCCCTCCATCTCCAATTGGTATTTTTACGTACTCTGCTTTAGGAAAAATTGCTCCAAAACCTCTTTCAATAGCTTCACATACTTCTATAGCTGTTAAGCTTTCTTTATATGAATCAGATGCAATAACAACTTTCATAATTATCCCCATCCTTTATTTTCACGTTTTCTCTATTTTAAATGACAAGTATGAAAGTTGTCTTTTTAAACACAAAAAAAGCTTACATCATATGATGTAAGCTTTCTCTATTAGATGGAGCCTAGCGGGATCGAACCGCTGACCTCCTGCGTGCAAGGCAGGCGCTCTCCCAGCTGAGCTAAGGCCCCTTAGTAATTAAGCGGAAGACGGGATTCGAACCCGCGACCCCAACCTTGGCAAGGTTGTATTCTACCACTGAACTACTTCCGCGAAAATGGTGAGCCATGAAGGACTCGAACCTTCGACCCTCTGATTAAAAGTCAGATGCTCTACCAACTGAGCTAATGGCTCGTAAATGGCTGGGCTAGCTGGATTCGAACCAGCGCATGACGGAGTCAAAGTCCGTTGCCTTACCGCTTGGCTATAGCCCATTAATATTTACTAGTATGGTTATCTTTTCAAAAAAATAAACCCTCTCAGGTTATTTTAAAGAAAATGGTGGAGGGGGGCAGATTCGAACTGCCGAACCCGAAGGAGCGGATTTACAGTCCGCCGCGTTTAGCCACTTCGCTACCCCTCCGACATTTAAAATATATATGGTGGAGGATGACGGGATCGAACCGCCGACCCCCTGCTTGTAAGGCAGGTGCTCTCCCAGCTGAGCTAATCCTCCAAAAGTGGTGACCCGTACGGGATTCGAACCCGTGTTACCGCCGTGAAAGGGCGGTGTCTTAACCACTTGACCAACGGGCCAAAAAAGTTTTAAACCTATTCCCAAGCTTCCAACCGGGCTTGAACCGGTGACCTCTTCCTTACCATGGAAGTGCTCTACCAGCTGAGCTATGGAAGCATAATGGCTCCGCAGGTAGGACTCGAACCTACGACCGATCGGTTAACAGCCGATAGCTCTACCACTGAGCTACTGCGGAATAATATTAGCCTGGCAACGTCCTACTCTCACAGGGACAAGGTCCCAACTACCATCGGCGCTAGAGAGCTTAACTTCCGTGTTCGGTATGGGAACGGGTGTGACCTCTCTGCCATCATTACCAGACTTTTATCATTATAAACATTTCTTTCGAAATGTCAAGAGGAAAATTATATATTCCTTCAAAACTAGATAACATTTGCTACATATTATATGGTTAAGTCCTCGATCTATTAGTATTCGTCAGCTCCACATGTCACCATGCTTCCACCTCGAACCTATCAACCTGATCATCTTTCAGGGATCTTACTAGCTTACGCTATGGGAAATCTCATCTTGAGGGGGGCTTCATGCTTAGATGCTTTCAGCACTTATCCCTTCCGCACATAGCTACCCAGCTATGCCCTTGGCAGAACAACTGGTACACCAGCGGTGCGTCCATCCCGGTCCTCTCGTACTAAGGACAGCTCCTCTCAAATTTCCTACGCCCACGACGGATAGGGACCGAACTGTCTCACGACGTTCTGAACCCAGCTCGCGTACCGCTTTAATGGGCGAACAGCCCAACCCTTGGGACCGACTACAGCCCCAGGATGCGATGAGCCGACATCGAGGTGCCAAACCTCCCCGTCGATGTGGACTCTTGGGGGAGATAAGCCTGTTATCCCCGGGG
>NZ_JBBOTL010000001.1:90000-150000 GCF_038005585.1 Bacillus sp. FSL W8-0519 | reverse complement strand
GATACACTTAAAGAAAGAGATATTAAGAATGCAACCTTCTTCCTTTCTGCTGCATGGGCAGAAAGACACCCTGATGTTGTTGAACGCATCATAAAAGATGGACATGAAATCGGTAGTATGGGTTATAATTACACGTCCTACACTTCTCTAGAGGCAAATGAAATACGAAGAGATCTTCTGCGAGCACAAGATGTTTTTACAAAACTCGGTGTGAAACAAATTAAACTATTGCGTCCACCTAGTGGAGACTTTAACAAGGCAACACTTAAAATAGCAGAATCACTCGGATACACTGTCGTTCATTGGAGTAATAACTCAAACGATTGGAAAAACCCTGGCGTAAACAATATCGTTTCCACCGTCTCTAATAATTTAAAAGGTGGAGATATCGTCTTATTACATGCATCCGATTCTGCTCTTCAAACAAATAAAGCTTTACCACTGCTTCTACAGAAATTAAAGAGTGACGGCTATGAGCAAATATCCGTATCACAACTTATTTCCAACACAAGTACGAAAAGTAAAGATGTCCAATAATTTTTTACACATAAAAAGCTCTACTACCTTTCGTTCAGGTAATAGAGCTTTTTTTATCCCGATATTTTCATTCGTACAACTACCCTGCGTAAAAACTCTCTTAATTAGGCCGACTTACTCGTCTTTCCAATTAAACGATGTAATATAAGTAACTGATATGCATTACATAATAAAAGTGGTATCACCATTAAATATAACCAATCTGTATCATTAATTCGAAGTGCTGGTACCCACTCAAGAATTGTTACAACCACCATAAAGAACAAAGCTGGCACAAATGCCTTTTTATTCGTTTCCTTACTTTTTATATAAGCAACGATGGCACCAAACATAAATAACACACCAGCAACAAGTATGTTATTCCCTAATGAAATTTCCCCATTTGCAATCAATACCGATCTTAAATACACAAAATCAAATAAAACGAATGCAATGAAGAAGAGCTGGACTATATTCCATAAAGAAGGTGACCTGAACATCCCTAATCCAAAACGATGGATTGTTAAATAGGCAAAGAACCCCATTTGACTTATCACACTAAAAATAAATCCTACACCCATCAACCAGAAGGAAACTGCCAAAATTTCCTTTCCGTCGAAATTTTGAAAAAATTTAGCGTACTTGTCCCACTCTAAAACAAATCCAATAATGACTGTACTAACCCCACCAAGAAACAACGTCGTAAAAAATAGTCGAACCCACTTGCGGCTATTCACAACACATCCCCCATTATCCTTATATTTCTAATTAAATTGTATCAATGACAATTTCAAAAAGCTAGCCATGTTCATGTATAAATTCCTTAAAGATATTTATATTAAAAAGAGAGAACTGTGCTGAAAGGAGTTCCAACTTATGAAACGGATGCTGCTCGTTTTGACTTCTTCTTTTCTATTTCTTGTACTTGTAGCATGTGCACAAGAAAAAGAAGCAAAGTCCGAACTTGATTATGATCAAACGAAGAAAATGATTGTTGATATTTTAAAAACCGATCAAGGTAAGAAAGCCATTCAAGATGTGTTAACTGATGAAAAAATGAAACAAGCACTCATACTAGATGAAACAGTAGTAAAGAAAACGATTGAAGATGCAATGGTATCCGATAAAGGGCAACAATTCTGGGAAAAGCTCTTTAAAGACCCTGAGTTCTCATCGAAATTCGCTAAAAGTATGGGAAAAGAACAAACAGCCTTAATGAAAACATTACTAAAAGACCCTGAATACCAAGCAGGCGTTATAGAAATTATGAAAAACCCTGAAGTAGAAAAAATGATGTTACAAACAATGAAGAGCAAAGAATACCGTCAATATTTACAACAAGTATTAACAGAAACTGCTGAAAGCCCACTCTTCCAAGCTAAGATGATTGATATTATTAGTAAAGGTGTCCAAAAAGCCGAAAAAAGTGGTTCTGATAAAAAGGAAGCCGGCGGTGAAGGTGGTTCCCAAGAAGGTAAAAAGGAACAGCAGTAAAAATAATAACGATAATAATGAGTGGACAATACATGTATCATCCACTCATTATTATTTTATTTTTGCGCAACAGTTGTTTTATCAATTACCGCTTCAGCTATTGTGCGATAAATAAGACCTGTCGTATGCGTATCTTCATATACTGACGGCGCAAAATCTTCTTTATTCCAATCAGGTTGTTGAAGCGGGATTCGGCCAAGTACTTCTGTTTGAAGTTCTGTAGCTAATTTATCTCCACCACCTCTTCCAAACACATATTCTTTTTCGCCAGTTGTTTTACTTTCAAAATAAGCCATATTTTCAACAACACCAAGAATACTATGTTCTGTACGTAAAGCCATTGCTCCAGCACGTGCTGCTACAAATGCCGCTGTTGGATGCGGTGTTGTGACAATAATCTCTTTACAAGCCGGCAACATCGAATGTAAGTCTAGCGCAACATCACCTGTACCTGGTGGTAAATCTAAAACTAAATAATCTAAATCGCCCCACTCTACTTCCGTAAAGAAGTGATTTAACATTTTCCCGAGCATAGGCCCTCTCCAAATAACCGGTGCATTATCTTCTACAAAGAATCCCATTGAGATTACCTTTACACCTAGACGCTCCACTGGAATGATTTTATCTCCTCTTACTACAGGGCGTTTTTCTATCCCCATCATATCAGGTACGCTAAAACCATAAATATCGGCATCAATGATACCAACTTTTTTCCCTAGACGAGCTAAAGCAATAGCAAGGTTAACAGAAACTGTTGATTTCCCTACTCCACCTTTTCCACTCGCCACTGCTAAAAATGTCGTTTTCGAATTTGGTGACAATAAAGATTCAGTTTGCTCTTCTTCTTGTTCTGGTGCAAACTGAGCTAATTCCTCTTCTGTAAATTCTGCAAAGCGAAGCCCTACTGTTGCTGCTCCTAGTTCTTTTACTAACTTTACAATTCCAGATTGCAATTGCATTTGTTCCGCGGTACCAGTTTTTACGATTGCAATTTTAACACTTACATGTTCCTTCTCAGGCTTGACTGTTACCTCTTTAATTGCCCCTGTTTCTTTTAACGTTTTATGTAAAAACGGATCTACAATCCCTTCTAACGCTTCCACTACTTGCTCTTTCGTTACCATAATTAGCCCAGCCCCCTGTATGAAAAATAACATAATGTTAATTAAATATATCTCTCTTTACTTTTGAAATAAATGCGTTTACATTTCCAGTATAACATATTTTCGGAAAACTTCGTTAACGAGAGAAACGCAAAAAAATCCTCCTTATTCTGGAGGATTTCCTTTTTCCGTGAAATAACGTAATATACCACGATATACAGCAGCTGCTACCTTTTGCTGATATTTCTCCGAATTTAACATATACCTTTCATTTACATTCGATAAAAAGCCAGCTTCAATTAAAGCACCTGGGTTTTTCGCATACTTTAATAAATACACATGAGAAATTGTTTTAGCAGAACGATTTGTATTCTCTAAACTCGTTCTCAACTCAGCTTGTATAAATTTCGCAGCACGTTCATTTTCAATTGAAGAACGGTAATAGAACGTTTGTGCGCCTTTTGATCCACTACTAGTTAAAGCATTTAAATGGATACTTGCAAAAAAATCTACATCGGGTTTATTAATAATCTCTACACGTTTTTTTAAATCTTCTGCTTTACGTCTACTATATGACTTTGTATCTTTCTGGGCTAAATCATAATCTCCCTCACGCGTTAAAATAACTAGTGCACCTTGCTCTTGTAAATAATCTTGCACCTTCTTTGTAATCTCAAGCGTAATATCTTTTTCTACAATATCCTTGCCACCAACAGCCCCTCCGTCTGGTCCACCATGCCCAGCATCTAATACGATTACTTTCCCTGATAAGGGTAAATTCCAAGCTCGCCACGATTTTGTAATTTGAAATTCTTGTTTGACTAAAAAAAACAAAATAACCGCAGCGAGTGCAAAAGAGATAATTCGAATTCTCTTCATACCTTTCCTCCTCCAGCTAGTCCCTCTAATTACTTATATGGGACAAGAGGAAAGTTTATGCTTGTCTTAATGAAGCTTTAATCGATATCTTCTTTCACCTTTTTCATATCCTTCCTGCCACCATAAGCCGATAAACTGCTGGCAAGATTCAAAAAGTAATTCCTCATCTTGTAACTTAATCTCCCGCATAGTCATGCTCGTTAAAAATTGAAATAGTGTTTCCGTTAATTGTTGCTCTTCTTCTAAGGCCCTATATTTCACATCAAAGAACGATTCGCCATAATAACCAAATTTGCTATATCTCGCTCCTAATAAATACGATTCTATCCCTAATTCAATGCAGTAATCTTCATACTGACGATGAAGTTCCTGCATCTGAAAGGCATCTCTAATATTTGAACGTAATGTTTTTAATGATAATTCCCGCAGCATCTTCCGCTCATATTTCAACTGCTTTTCTTTTTGTTTTTCTTGTAAGCTGACAATGACATTCATAGTACTTATAAACCTCCCTAATACGTATTAGTCTAAACTTCTAAAGAAGAAGCATACGCGAGAGGATAGCACTAAAATATTCCAAACTACAAAAATTTCAAAAGAGGAATGAAACATAAAAAACCCCAACCAAAATGGTTGGGGTTTGTAGTTCGCAAAAATTAACGTTTTGAGAACTGAGGTGCACGACGTGCGCCTTTAAGACCGTATTTTTTACGCTCTTTCATACGTGCGTCACGAGTTAATAGACCTGCACGTTTTAGTGTTAGACGGTATTCTGGATCAGCTTTTAATAAAGCGCGAGAAATACCGTGACGAATAGCACCAGCTTGACCAGTGTATCCACCACCATTTACGTTTACAAGTACATCGTAGTTACCTAAAGTTTCTGTTGCAACTAGAGGTTGTTTCACTACTTCACGTAATGCAGCAAATGGGATATAGTTTTCAAAATCACGACCGTTAATGATAACGCGTCCTTCGCCTGGAACTAGGCGTACGCGCGCTACTGAACTCTTACGACGTCCAGTGCCATAGTATTGAACCTGTGCCAAAGTAAGCCCTCCTTTAATTGATTATCCGCGAAGTTCGTAAACTTCTGGTTTTTGTGCTTGGTGTGGATGCTCTGCTCCAGCATACACGTTTAGTTTCTTAGAAACTTGACGGCCTAAGCGTCCTTTTGGAAGCATGCCTTTAATTGCAAGCTCTAACATTTGTACAGGGTAGTTTGTACGCATTTCAAGAGCTGTTCTTTGTTTAAGTCCACCTGGGTGGTTAGTGTGACGGTAGTAAATTTTATCGTTTAATTTATTACCTGTTAAATGAATTTTCTCAGCGTTAATAATAATTACATGATCACCCGTGTCAACGTGTGGTGTAAATGTAGGTTTGTTTTTACCACGTAAAATGGATGCTACTTCACTAGCAAGGCGACCTAAAGTTTGACCTTCAGCATCAACCACATACCATTTACGCTCAACTTCGTTAGCTTTTGCCATAAAAGTCGTACGCATGTGTTTCCCTCCTCGTTATCTTTTCCATAGAAAAAATCTATTGTTTATCTTAAACACGATTTCCTTCCGGGGCTAATCGTGGTTTTAGAAACAATACCATATGTTATGATATACTTTTGAGTTTCTAATGTCAAGCAAATGTTACACCAGGATTAGTTGTTATAGTTTACCTGCCATAAATAAAGCCCATGACCAGGAGCCATCTTTCCAGCAAACTGACGATTTTGTTTCGCTAAAATCTCTGGAATGCTATCCGGATCAAGCTTTCCTTGCCCTACGCTCAGTAACGTACCAACAATAATCCTGACCATATTATATAAAAATCCATTACCTACAAAACGAAAAATTAATTCGTCGTCCTGCTCAATTAGCTCGATTTCATAAATTGTTCTCACTTTATCTTTTTTGTCAGTTTTTGCCGAACAAAAAGAAGTGAAATCATGCGTTCCAATAAAATAAGGGATCGCTTTTCTTATAGCATTTATTTCGAGCGGATATGGATATTGATATACGTAATTTCTACGGAATACATCCGCAGTCTTTGATAATAATACACGATAACGATATTCTTTTCTCTCGACACCGTAACGTGCGTGAAATTCTTCTGTTTTTTTCTCTACCTGTGTGATAACAATATCATCTGGTAACATAGTGTTTAATGCATTGCTCCATTGCCACTCTTCAAGAGACAACGGTGTATCAAAGTGTATCACTTGTCCTTTAGCATGAACGGTAGAATCCGTTCTGCCCGATGCCTGAACACGAACAAGTTCCCCTTTATGCAATTTCTGCAAAGCTTTCTCTATCTCTTGTTGAACAGTACGATGCTGCGGTTGAATTTGATAACCACAAAAATGCATGCCATCATATGCAACCGTACATTTTATTCTATCCATTTCTTTATTCTCCATTACGATCGCACCCATGCCAAAATACAAGCTAAACAAAGTAAGCTTATAATCGTTACTGTATCGCTTGTTTTCCAGCGTAGTTGCCTAAATTTAGTACGTCCTTCGCCACTTTGATATCCACGGGCTTCCATAGCAATTGCTAAGTCCTCTGCACGCTTAAAAGCACTGATAAATAGAGGAACGAGTAGTGAAATGATAGCTTTCATCCTATCTTTTATCGGTCCCCCTGCAAAATCAATACCACGTGACGATTGTGCCTTCATTATTTTACTCGTTTCATCCATTAATGTCGGGATAAAACGAAGAGAAATTGACATCATTAATGCGATTTCATGAACAGGAACTTTTATACGCTTCAACGGCTTTAATAACGTCTCCAAACCATCTGTAATCTCAATAGGTGTCGTCGTTAACGTTAATAATGTCGTCATTAAAATAATAACGAAGAATCGTATAGAAATGTATATTCCTTGCTCTAATCCTTTTTCATGTATCGAAAACCAACCAAGCTGGAATAATACTTCCCCTTCTTTATTTGTTAAAATATGCAGGAAAAATGTAAAAAGAAAAATCCATAGAATTGGTTTTAAGCCCGAAAGTACATAACGAATCGGCACTTTTGCAAAAAATAAAGCAATGAGTGCATATAAAAATAAAAATCCATATGAAATCGCATTATTTGCTAAGAAAACTACAAATACATATAAAAAGACAATCAGCAGCTTCGTACGTGGATCAAGTTGATGAATAAGAGAATTCCCTGGAATATATCTTCCAATAATCAACTGCTGCATGATTCATGACCACCTTTTCGTAACACCTGCACAACTTCATGAGTAAGATCCTCTAAAGATAAGGTAGCCTTTGGGATTGAAATGCCAAACTTCTCTTCAATTGCACGTTTATACTTTAAAGACATAGGAAGATCCACACCAATTTTCTCTAGTTCATCAGCATGTGAAAATACTTCCTCTGCACTTCCTTGCAAAAAGACCGTTCCTTTATGCATGACTACAATCTGCTCGGCATATTTAGCAGCATCCTCCATATTATGCGTTACAAGGATAACTGTAAGGCCTTTCTCCTTATGTAGCTTATAAAACATCTCCATAAGTTCATTTTGCCCTTTTGGGTCTAGTCCTGCTGTAGGTTCATCTAATACAAGCACTTCGGGTTCCATCGCTAATACGCCTGCTATCGCAACACGCCTCATTTGCCCACCACTTAACTCAAATGGTGAACGCGTTAACAGTTCTGGTTCTAACCCTACAAGTTCAATTGCTTCTCTTGCCTTTTGCTTCGCTTCTTCTTCCGATACCCCAAAATTAGTAGGTCCGAAGCAAATATCTTTCTCCACAGTCTCTTCAAATAACTGATGTTCTGGGAATTGAAAGACAACCCCTACCTTTTTACGTAGTGGCTTTAGCTTTTTTTCTTTCTTTCCTGCCGAAATGAAATGTTCACCGATTTGAACTGTGCCATTTGTCGGCTGCAATAAACCATTTAAATGTTGAATCATCGTCGACTTACCTGAACCAGTATGACCGATAATGGCATAATAGCCCCCACTTGGAAACGACACGTCTACATCATAAAGTGCGCGTCTTTCAAATGGAGTTTTATATTGATAACGATGTTCTACTTTTTGGAATGTAATCTCCAAAGTTCGTTCACCAAGCTTTCCATTGTAAGATGCGTATTTTGCAAGAGAATTTCATTTCTTTTTAATAATTCTGCTATTTTCACTGAAAATGGTACATCTAATCCAATTTCTTGGAGCATATGAGAGGACTTGAAAATTTGTTCTGGAGTCCCTTCCTCTAATATCTCTCCCTTATTTAAAATAATGACACGGTCTGACTGTGCCGCTTCTTCTAAATCGTGCGTAATTGATAACACGGTAATACCTTTTTCATTAACAAGTTGTCTAACCGTTTCTACCACTTCACGTCTCCCTTGAGGGTCTAGCATTGACGTTGCTTCATCTAATATCAAAATAGACGGTTGAAGTGCTAAAACGCCTGCTATTGCTACTCGCTGCTTTTGCCCACCAGATAACGAATGTGGCTCATCATTAAGAAAATCTTCCATACGGACTAGTCGTAAGGCCTGATCTAATCTTTCTACCATTTGCTCTCTTGGCATTCCGATATTCTCTAAACCAAAGACAACGTCATCTTGCACTGTCGTTCCAACAAATTGATTATCTGGATTTTGAAATACCATCCCAATTTGTTTTCGAACATCCCATACCGTTTCCTCTGACAAAACCATTGTATCATTTACTGTAATTGTCCCTGTTTCCGGCAAAAACAAACCATTCAATAATTTTGCAAGTGTAGACTTCCCAGAACCGTTTTGTCCAATAACAGATACCCATTCTCCTTCATATAAGGAGAATGAAACATCTTTTAATGCATAAGTGGCTGCACCAGGATATTGAAATGATATATTTTCTGTCCGAAGTTTCTCTTTTTTCAATACAAGGCACCCTTTCCTTCGCCAAGTAAGCCTATTTTTATATTTAAAAAAAAGGGCCATGACCAGTTTCTTGAAAAGAACTGTCCTGCCCTTTTAATTATCATTATACTAACTCGATAATTACCATTGGTGCTGCGTCTCCGCGACGTGGACCAATTTTTGCAATACGAGTGTATCCGCCTTGGCGCTCAGCATAGCGTGGAGCTACATCAGCGAATAGTTTTTGAAGTGCATCTTGACCAGTCTCAGCGTTAGCTACTTCATTGCGAATGAAAGCTGCTGCTTGACGACGAGCATGAAGATCTCCGCGTTTACCTAAAGTGATCATTTTTTCCACTACAGAACGAAGTTCTTTTGCACGAGTTTCTGTCGTTTGGATGCGCTCGTTGATAATTAAATCAGTAGCTAAGTCACGTAACATAGCTTTACGTTGCGCACTTGTACGGCCTAATTTTCTGTATGCCATTCGTAGTTCCCTCCTTTGTTGATGGGTTTAAATCCTCAGTCGTCTTTACGTAAACCTAAACCTAATTCCTCAAGTTTATGTTTAACTTCTTCTAAGGATTTACGTCCTAAGTTACGAACTTTCATCATATCTTCTTCTGTTTTGTTCGCAAGCTCTTGTACAGTATTAATTCCTGCACGTTTTAGGCAATTATAAGAACGAACAGAAAGGTCTAGTTCTTCGATAGTCATCTCAAGAACTTTCTCTTTTTGATCTTCTTCCTTCTCGACCATAATCTCAGCATTTTGTGCTTCATCAGTTAAACCAACAAAGATATTTAAATGCTCAGTTAAGATTTTGGCACCTAAAGAGATAGCTTCTTTTGGCCCGATGCTTCCATCCGTCCATACATCAAGCGTAAGCTTATCATAATTAGCCACTTGTCCGACACGTGTCTTTTCCACTTGGTAAGTCACACGTGATACTGGAGTATAAATAGAATCAATAGGAATTACTCCTATTGGTTGATCTTCGCTTTTATTTGCATCAGCTGGCGTATACCCACGGCCACGCTTTGCAGTTAAACGCACGCGGAAATGCGCATCTTTTGCTAACGTTGCAATGTGTAAATCTGGATTTAAGATTTCTACATCACTATCGTGAGTAATATCAGCAGCTGTGACAATACCTTCGCCCTGCACATCAATTTCCAACGTCTTCTCTTCTTCAGAGTAGATTTTAAGAGCTAACTTTTTCAAGTTTAAGATGATCGTTGTAACGTCTTCTACTACGCCCTCAACTGTTGAAAATTCATGTAATACGCCATCGATTTGGATAGCAGTAACAGCGGCACCAGGGAGTGAAGATAAAAGAATACGACGTAAGGAGTTACCCAACGTAGTACCATATCCACGCTCAAGCGGTTCAATTACGAATTTACCATATTTAGCATCTTCGTTAAGTTCAACCGTTTCGATTTTCGGCTTTTCGATTTCAATCATTAACTAAACCCTCCTTCAAAACGTCGAAACCCCGGTTAAACAAAGGTATAACCCCTGTCTAACCGAAAGTCCCCCTTAGGCAGTTCCCGATTGTGCACAACAAGCGATGTTTCTGTACGAAATTTCTCGATAATGCATCATATCCATTATAGACAAAAGGGAAAATTCTATACAGAAAAATTACACACGACGACGTTTTGGTGGACGACATCCATTATGAGGAACTGGAGTAACATCTCTAATTGCTGTTACTTCTAGACCTGCAGCTTGAAGAGCACGAATTGCAGCTTCACGACCAGCACCAGGACCTTTAACAGTAACCTCTAAAGTTTTTAAACCGTGCTCCATTGCAGCTTTAGCAGCAGTTTCAGCAGCCATTTGCGCAGCGAATGGAGTAGATTTACGAGATCCACGGAAACCAAGTGCACCAGCACTAGACCAAGAAAGCGCGTTACCGTGAGTATCTGTAAGTGTTACGATTGTGTTGTTGAAAGTAGAACGAATATGAGCTACACCAGCTTCAATATTCTTTTTCACACGTTTTTTACGAGTGTTTGTTTTACGTGCCATTGTTAGTTCAACCTCCTTTACTTATTATTTCTTTTTATTTGCTACTGTACGACGTGGACCTTTACGTGTACGAGCATTGTTTTTAGAGTTTTGACCACGAACTGGTAAACCACGACGGTGACGAAGACCACGGTAAGAACCGATCTCCATTAGACGTTTGATGTTAAGAGATACTTCACGACGAAGGTCTCCCTCAACTTTAATACGATCGATGATATCACGGATACGTCCTAATTCGTCTTCCGTTAAATCACGAACTCGTGTTTCTTCAGAAACACCAGCTTCAGCAAGAATTTTTTCAGCAGTTGTGCGACCAATGCCGAATACGTAAGTTAAAGAAATAACAACGCGTTTGTCACGAGGAATATCTACACCTGCGATACGTGCCATTCCGAATGCACCTCCTTCTGATTAACCTTGTTTTTGTTTATGTTTAGGGTTTTCACAAATAACCATTACTTTTCCACGTCTACGAATAACTTTACATTTTTCGCAGATTGGTTTAACTGACGGTCTTACTTTCATGTCTCGAACCTCCTTAAAGATTACGGAGTGCTATATTATTTAAAACGGTACGTAATACGACCACGATTTAAATCGTACGGAGATAATTCTACCGTAACTTTGTCTCCTGGTAAAATACGAATGAAGTTCATACGGATTTTACCAGAAACGTGAGCCAATACGACATGCCCATTCTCTAATTCTACTTTGAACATAGCATTTGGCAACGTTTCAAGAACGGTACCTTCGACTTCAATTACATCATCTTTAGCCATTCAATAGTTCTCCCTTCTTCAAATCAGTAACATTTTACACTGCTCTGAAATCCCGGAGAGCCAGCTACTTATAAAGTGGTAAGGATTTCGTATCCTGCTTCTGTAAGAGCAATCGTGTGCTCAAAATGGGCACACCATTTACCATCTACCGTTACCACTGTCCAGTCATCAGATAGTGTTTTTACATATCGTCTTCCTTGATTCACCATCGGCTCAACACAGATGACCATTCCCGGCTTTAATCTAGGGCCTCTATTTGGTGGACCATAGTGCGGGATTTGAGGGTCCTCATGTAAGTCTTGCCCGATTCCGTGACCAACATACTCCCTAACGATCGAGAATCCATTCTCTTCAGCATGGGTTTGAACCGCATGTGAGATATTTGATAATCTCTCGCCTGGTTTTACTTGTTCTAGACCAAGATACAACGATTTTTCTGTGACATCAAGTAGCTTTTGAACAGATTCAGAAATGTTTCCAACTGGATACGTCCATGCAGAATCTCCATGGTACCCATTGTATTTCGCACCAATATCGATACTGATGATATCGCCCTCTTTGAGCTTGCGCTTCCCTGGAATTCCGTGTACAAGCTCTTCATTTACAGAAGCACATATGCTCCCCGGAAATCCGTTGTATCCTTTAAAAGATGGCGTAGCACCATATTTTTGAATCGTCTTTTCCGCTATTTGATCGAGCTCTTTCGTTGTAATTCCTGGAGTAATGTGCTGTTTTAACTCTTGATGAGTCAAAGCAACGATCCTGCCCGCTTCTCGCATGATTTCTATCTCGCGAGGAGTTTTGCAGATTATCATTACGCTAAGCCTCCGATGAGAACATCGATATCAGCAAATACTTTATTGATATCTTGCTCACCATTAATGCTTTGTAAGTAACCAAGCTCCTCGTAGAAATCAAGCAAAGGTTTAGTTTGCTTAATATTTACATCTAAGCGATTTGCTACAGTTTCTTCATTGTCATCAGAGCGTTGATATAACTCGCCACCACATTTATCGCACACGTCAGCTTTTGCTGGCGGATTGAATTCTAAGTGGTAAGTCGCACCGCACTCTTTACAAATGCGACGGCCTGTAAGGCGTTTTAATAACAATCCTGAATCCACATTAATGTTTAAAACATAGTCGATTTTTTTGCCAAGATCTTTCATAATCTCTTCAAGAGCTGATGCTTGTGCAACAGTTCGTGGGAAACCGTCTAATAAGAAGCCTCTTACGCAGTCTTCTTGACTTAAACGTTCACGAACGATTCCGATTGTAACTTCATCTGGAACAAGTGCACCTTTATCAATAAAGGATTTTGCTTGTAAACCCATTTCAGTTTCAGCCTTCATAGCTGCACGGAACATATCTCCTGTTGAGATGTGAGGGATGTTATACTTGGCAACAATCTGTTCGGCTTGTGTACCTTTACCAGCACCAGGAAGCCCCATTAAAATTAAGTTCATCCTTGTTCCCCCTCAGAGTACATGAGCATGTAGGGAAGACAATACTTCCCACTTACTCACTGCTTGATAAACCCTTTGTAATGGCGTTTTACCAGTTGGCTTTCTAGTTGCTTCATTGTTTCTAAAGCAACGCCGACAACGATTAACATACTCGTTCCACCGATCTGTGCAGATGGAGGAAGATTTCCCAGCTTCGTAAAGATAACTGGTAAGATTGCAATCGCTGCTAGGAAAATTGATCCTACAAAGGTCAAACGATACAAGATTTTTGTTAGATATTGTTCTGTATTCTTACCCGGACGAATACCTGGAACATATCCACCTTGTTTGTTTAGATTCTCTGACATTTGCTCTGGATTAACCTGAACAAACGCATAGAAATATGTGAAGGCTACAATGAGCGCAACATATATGATCATTCCCACTGGGTGAGAATAGTTAAAGTTTGCAATAATCCACTGCGATACATCATGTTTCGGGAAGAACTGCGCAATAGTCGGAGGAGTAATTAAGAATGAAACAGCAAAAATTACTGGAATAACACCAGCACTATTTACCTTAAGCGGTAAATGTGTGTTTTGTGCTCCAGCATAACCACCATTTCCTCCTGTTACACGCTTCGCATATTGAATTGGGATCTTTCTAACAGCCTGTTGAATGAAAATAACACCCACAATAACTGCTAACACAGCTAGTAAAATCAATGCAACTTTAACGATACTCATGAACAATTGATCTCCGATATTTTGAAACTGTTGCTGATACACTTGAGATATAACACTTGGGATCGCTGCGGCAATACCACCAAAGATTAGGATGGAAATACCATTACCTACACCTTTAGCTGTAATCTGTTCACCTAACCACATTAAAAATGCAGTACCAGCAGTCAGTACCGTAGCAATGTATAAATAAGTGCTCCAACCAGGATTCAAAATTAATTGTCCACCTACCATACCGTTAAAACCGATTGACATACCAAACCCCTGAATAAACGCAAGAACAATTGTAAAATAACGCGTGAATTGCGTTAATTTACGACGGCCCATTTCACCTTGCTTCGCCCATTCCGAAAATTTAGGAACAACATCCATCTGCAATAATTGCACGATGATGGATGCTGTAATATACGGCATGATTCCCATCGCAAAGATGGAGAAGTTTTTCAAGGCTCCACCGCCAAATGTATTTAGAATACCTAAAGCATTTAATTGATCTTGTGCCTTCAGTACGTCTCCATTTGTAAATGGCACGGGGATAAACGTGCCAATCCTGAATACGATTAACATCGCTAAAGTGAATAATATTTTACGTCTTATCTCAGCAACGCGCATAAAGTTGGAGATTGTACGAAACATTAGATCACCTCAACTGATCCGCCAGCTGCTTCAATTGCTTCTTTAGCACTTGAAGAGAACTTGTGCGCTTTAACAGTTAGTTTTTTCTCTACTGCGCCGCTTGCAAGAATTTTAACACCGTCGTTTAATTTGCTGATAACGCCAGTTTCCAGCAATAATTCAGGTGTTACTTCTGTACCATCTTCAAAACGATTTAACGTTGATAAGTTTACAATAGCAAACTCTTTACGGTTAATGTTTGTGAAGCCGCGTTTTGGTAAACGACGGAATAATGGAGTTTGACCACCTTCGAAGCCAAGACGAACACCGCCGCCAGAACGTGCGTTTTGTCCTTTATGACCTTTACCAGCAGTTTTACCGTTACCAGAACCGATACCACGACCGACACGGTTACGTACTTTACGAGAACCTTCTGCAGGTTTTAATTCATGAAGTTTCATTCCCAGGCACCTCCTTATATTAATGAGTTATCCTTAAGCTTCTTTTACAGTTACAAGGTGAGAAACTTTGTTGATCATACCAAGAATAGCAGGAGTTTCTTCCTTAACTACAGTTGAATTCAACTTTTTAAGACCTAAAGCTTCTACCGTCGCACGTTGATCTTGTGGACGACCAATTACACTACGAGTGAGGGTAATTTCTAACTTTTTCGCCATTTGTTTTCCCTCCTTAACCTAGTAGCTCTTCTACAGATTTACCGCGTAATTTTGCAACATCTTCAGCGCGCTTAAGTTCGCTTAATCCGTTCACAGTAGCGCGAATCATGTTGATTGGTGTGTTAGAACCAAGAGATTTCGAAAGAATATCTTGTACACCTGCTAATTCAAGGACCGCACGAACAGGTCCACCAGCAATAACACCAGTACCCTCAGCAGCAGGCTTTAAGAATACTTCACCAGCTCCAAAATGACCGTTGATTGTGTGTGGAATTGTTGTACCAACTAATGGTACAGCGATTAAGTTTTTCTTAGCGTCTTCGATAGCTTTGCGGATTGCGTCTGGTACCTCTTGTGCTTTACCAGTACCGAATCCAACATGACCGTTTTTATCGCCAACTACAACTAGTGCAGCAAAGCGGAAACGACGACCACCCTTAACAACTTTCGCGACACGATTTATCGTAACTACACGTTCTTCAAGTTCTAATTTACTTGGGTCAATGCGATGCATCAATTTTCCCTCCTTTGACCATTAAAATTGTAATCCAGCCTCACGAGCAGCTTCAGCTAGAGCTTTAACACGGCCATGGTATAAGTAACCACCGCGATCAAATACTACTTCTTTAACGCCTTTCTCTACAGCACGCTTAGCAACTGATTCTCCAACTTTCGTAGCAGCTTCAATATTGCTAGTACCGTTAAGAGCAAGGTCTTTATCAAGAGTAGATGCACTTACTAACGTTACACCATTTACATCATCAATAACTTGAGCGTAAATATGTTGGTTAGAACGGAACACGTTTAAACGTGGACGTTCTGCAGTACCAGTAAGTTTAGCACGTACACGCGCATGTCTTTTCTTACGAGTCGCATTTTTATCAGCTTTAGTGATCATTCTTGTCACTCCTTTCTCTCACCTAACGGGTTTACTTAGCAGTTTTACCTTCTTTACGACGAACAACTTCGCCTTCGTAACGAATACCTTTACCTTTGTAAGGTTCAGGAGCACGTACAGCGCGGATGTTAGCAGCGAATTCGCCAACACGTTGCTTGTCGATACCTTTGATTACGATCTTAGTTGGTGCAGGTACTTCAACTTCAAGACCTGCTTCCGGAGTCATTTCTACTGGATGAGAATAACCTACGCTTAATACAAGTTTATCACCTTGTTTTTGAGCACGGTAACCAACACCGACTAATTCAAGTCCGCGTGCGAAACCTTCAGTTACACCTTCAACCATGTTTCCGATTAAAGCACGAGTTGTACCGTGTAATGCACGGTGTTCCTTCTGTTCAGATGGACGCTCAACTGTTAATGTATTCTCTTCAATTTTGATAAGCATATCAGCATTGAAAGTACGAGTTAATTCACCTTTAGGGCCTTTTACTGTTACAGTATTGTCTTCTGCAACTGTAATAGTAACACCTGCAGGGATTTCAAGAATCTTTTTACCAATACGAGACATGTGGTCACACCTCCGTTCGTTTTAAATATATATTACCAAACGTATGCTACTACTTCTCCACCAGTTTGTAATTGACGAGCGTCTTTGTCTGTCATTACTCCCTTAGATGTAGAAACAAGAGCGATACCTAATCCGTTAAGTACACGTGGTACTTCGTCAGCTTTAGCGTAAACGCGTAAGCCAGGTTTACTGATACGTTTTAATCCAGTGATTACACGTTCGTTGTTTGCACCATATTTCAGGAAAATACGAAGGATACCTTGTTTGTTATCCTCGATGTATTCTACATCACGAATGAAACCTTCACGTTTTAAAAGTTCAGCGATCTCTTTTTTGATTTTAGAAGCAGGAACCTCTAATTTCTCATGACGTACCATGTTCGCATTACGGATGCGAGTAAGCATGTCTGCAATTGGATCTGTCATCACCATGTGTTTTACCTCCTTCCCATTTGTGGGTTTTACCAACTAGCTTTTTTAACACCAGGAATTTGACCTTTATATGCAAGTTCACGGAAACAAATACGGCAAAGTTTAAATTTGCGGTATACAGAATGCGGACGACCGCAGCGTTCGCAACGTGTATACTCTTGTACTTTAAACTTAGGAGTACGCTTTTGTTTCGCAATCATAGATTTTTTAGCCACGTTTTCGCCTCCTCTACTTAGCGTTGGCTTCCATTATTTTTGGAATGGCATACCGAATTGTGTTAAAAGTTCACGAGCTTCTTCATCAGTGTTCGCTGTAGTAACGATTACGATGTCCATACCGCGGACTTTGCTTACTTTATCATAATCAATCTCAGGGAAAATAAGTTGCTCTTTAACACCTAATGTATAGTTTCCACGACCATCGAATGATTTCTTAGAAACACCACGGAAATCACGTACACGTGGTAAAGAAACTGATACTAATTTATCGAAGAACTCATACATTTGCTCGCCGCGTAAAGTTACTTTCGCACCGATTGGCATACCTTCACGAAGACGGAAACCAGCGATTGATTTTTTAGCACGAGTTACAACAGGTTTTTGACCTGCGATTTGTGTTAATTCTTCTACTGCGTTGTCTAAAGCTTTTGAGTTAGATACCGCGTCACCAACACCAGTGTTGATTACGATCTTTTCGATTTTTGGTACCTGCATTACAGATTTATAGTTAAACTTGCTCATTAGAGCAGGAGTAATTTCCTTTTGGAACTTCTCTTTAAGGCGATTCAATGAAGTGACCTCCTTTCTTAAGAAAATTATTTATCTAATAATTCACCAGATTTTTTTGCAATACGAACTTTTTTACCATCTTCTACCTTGAAGCCTACGCGAGTAGGTTCACCTGTTTTCGGATCTAAAATCATAACGTTAGAAACGTGAATAGGTGCCTCTTTAGTAATAATTCCACCTTGTGGATTTAATTGAGATGGCTTAGAGTGCTTCTTAACGATGTTAACACCCTCAACGATAACACGGTTTTGCTTTGGGAAAGCCACAAGGATAACGCCTTGTTTTCCTTTGTCTTTACCAGTGATTACCTGTACTTTATCACCTTTTTTTACATGCATCTTAATTCTGCACCTCCTTAGCAAGGCAATACCTTAAATTATAGAACTTCTGGAGCTAAAGAAACGATCTTCATGAAGTTGCTATCACGTAATTCACGAGCTACTGGTCCGAAGATACGAGTACCACGTGGGCTCTTATCGTCTTTAATGATAACCGCTGCGTTTTCATCAAATTTGATGTAAGAACCATCCGGACGACGAGCACCGCTCTTCGTACGTACTACTACTGCTTTAACAACGTCACCTTTTTTAACAACGCCACCTGGTGTTGCTTGTTTTACCGTAGCAACGATAATGTCACCAATGTTAGCATATTTACGACCAGAGCCGCCTAATACTTTAATTGTTAAAAGTTCACGTGCACCAGAGTTGTCAGCAACTTTCAAACGAGATTCTTGTTGGATCATGTTATGAAACCTCCCTTCGGACTAAAAATTCCGATTCGTCTATTTAGATAATAACCGCTTCTTCAACGATTTCAACTAAACGGAAACGCTTAGTAGCAGAAAGCGGGCGAGTTTCCATGATTTTTACGATATCGCCAAGTTTCGCTTGGTTTTGCTCATCATGGGCTTTGTACTTCTTAGAATACTTAACACGTTTTCCGTACAAGGAATGAGTTTTGTAAGTTTCAACTAAAACTGTAATCGTTTTGTCCATTTTGTCAGACACTACACGACCAGTATAAACTTTGCGTTGGTTACGTTCGCTCACTATGCAAACCTCCCCTCAATTTATCGATTAATTCCGATCTCTCTTTCACGAACTACAGTTTTCATACGAGCAATTGCCTTACGCACTTCACGAATGCGAGTTGGATTCTCTAATTGTCCTGTAGCAAGTTGGAAGCGAAGATTAAACAACTCTTCCTTTAAAGCTTTAACTTTTGTTTCGATTTCGGCAGTGGTTAATTCACGAATATCATTAGTTTTCATTAGATTCACCACCATTTTCTTCACGTTTTACGAATTTACATTTCACAGGTAACTTGTGAGCTGCAAGACGTAATGCTTCGCGTGCTACCTCTTCAGATACACCCGCGATTTCGAACATAATTTTCCCAGGTTTTACTACTGCTACCCAGCCTTCTGGTGCCCCTTTACCGGAACCCATACGTACTTCTAGAGGTTTTGCAGTGTAAGGTTTAGAAGGGAAAATTTTAATCCATACTTTACCGCCACGTTTCATGTAACGAGTCATTGCACGACGAGCAGCTTCGATTTGACGGTTTGTAATCCATGAAGCAGCTTGTGCTTGTAAACCGAATTCACCGAAAGCTACTTCAGTTCCACCTTTAGCACGACCACGCATTTTACCACGATGCTCTCTACGATATTTTACGCGTTTTGGCATTAACATATTATTTTCCTCCTTCCTCAGAAGCTTTCTTTTTTGTAGGAAGGACTTCTCCACGGTAGATCCATACTTTTACGCCTAATTTACCGTATGTTGTATCAGCTTCAACTGCTGCATAGTCAATATCAGCGCGAAGTGTATGAAGTGGAACAGTTCCTTCACTGTAAGATTCTGCACGAGCGATATCAGCTCCGCCAAGACGACCAGAAACCTGTGTTTTAATACCTTTAGCACCTGCACGCATAGCACGTTGAATAACTTGCTTTTGTGCACGACGGAATGATACACGGTTTTCTAATTGACGAGCGATGTTTTCGCCTACTAATTTAGCGTTAAGATCAGCTCTCTTAACTTCTAAAATGTTGATGTGTACACGCTTGCCTGTTAATTGGTTAAGAGCTTTACGAAGTGCTTCAACTTCAGTACCACCTTTACCAATTACCATACCAGGTTTTGCAGTGTGAATTGTAACATTTACACGATTTGCTGCACGTTCGATTTCTACTTTAGCAACAGCAGAATCTTTTAAGCGTACATTAATGTACTCACGGATTTTGATGTCTTCATGTAATAATGTAGCGTAATCTTTCTCAGCGAACCAACGAGATTCCCAGTCACGGATAACGCCGACACGAAGACCAATTGGATTAACCTTTTGACCCATCGATTATCCCTCCTTCTTTTCTGATACCACAACTGTGATGTGGCTTGTGCGTTTGTTAATTTGGCTTGCACGACCCATTGCACGTGGACGGAAACGTTTTAACGTTGGACCTTCGTCAACGAAAACTTTCTCAACAACTAGGTTGTTAATGTCCATTTCATAATTGTGCTCTGCATTTGCGATTGCAGATTTTAAAACTTTTTCTACAACTGGAGAAGCAGTTTTTGGTGTGTGGTTAAGGATAGCAATCGCTTCACCCACTTGCTTACCTCGGATTAAGTCTACAACTAAACGAACTTTACGAGGAGCAATACGAACTGTTCTCGCTACTGCTTTAGCTTGCATTGAAGTGCCTCCTCTCATTATCTTCTAGTTTTCTTATCGTCAGCATCATGACCTTTATACGTACGAGTTGGTGCGAATTCACCTAACTTGTGGCCTACCATGTCTTCAGTAACATATACAGGTACATGTTTACGACCGTCATATACAGCGATTGTGTGACCGATGAACTGAGGGAAGATCGTTGAACGACGAGACCAAGTTTTAACAACTTGCTTTTGCTCAGTTTCATTTAGCTTTGCAATTTTACTCATTAAATGATCATCGACAAATGGTCCTTTTTTCAAGCTACGAGCCATTTTGGTGCCTCCCTTCGTGATTGCCGTACGGTTCTCAAAGTGAACCGTACTACAATCCCATTATTTTTTACGACGACGAACGATGAATTTGTCAGACGCTTTGTTTTTCTTACGAGTTTTGAATCCAAGAGTTGGTTTACCCCATGGAGACATTGGAGACTTACGTCCGATTGGTGAACGTCCTTCACCACCACCGTGTGGGTGATCAACTGGGTTCATTACAGAACCACGAACAGTTGGGCGCTTACCTAACCAGCGAGAGCGACCAGCTTTACCGATCTTGATAAGTTCGTGTGACTCGTTACCAACTTGACCTACAGTTGCACGGCAAGCAGATAATACAAGACGCACTTCACCAGAAGTTAAACGTACAAGAACGTATTTACCTTCTTTACCAAGTACTTGTGCAGATGTACCAGCAGAACGAACTAATTGTCCACCACGACCTGGTTTAAGCTCGATGTTATGAACAACAGTACCTACTGGAATGTTGATTAATGGTAATGCGTTACCGATTTTAATGTCAGCTTCAGCGCCAGACATAATTTCCATACCTACTTCTAAGTTCTTAGGAGCAAGAATGTAACGTTTTTCACCGTCAACGTAGTTAATTAATGCGATATTCGCAGAGCGGTTTGGATCGTATTCGATCGTAGCAACGCGTCCTGGAATTCCATCTTTGTTACGTTTGAAGTCGATGATACGGTATTGACGCTTATGTCCGCCACCTTGATGACGTACAGTGATTTTACCTTGGTTATTACGACCAGCCTTTTTGCTTAAAGGAGCAAGTAAAGACTTTTCGGGTCTGTCAGTCGTGATTTCAGCGAAATCATTCGTAGTCATGTTACGACGACCGTTAGTAGTTGGATTATACTTTTTAATTCCCATCTCAATTTCCCTCCTTCTTTAGTAAGAATTAAACGCCTTGGAAGATTTCGATTTCTTTGCTGTCAGCAGTTAGCTTAACGATTGCTTTACGACGACGGCTAGTAAAACCAGCGTGACGACCAACGCGTTTTGCTTTCGGCTTGTAGTTCATGATGTTCACTTTTTCTACTTTAACACCAAAGATCGCTTCTAGAGCATCTTTAACTTCTGTTTTATTAGATTTAACGTCCACATCGAACGTGTATTTTTTTTCAGCCATCATTTCCATAGAACGTTCAGTGATAACTGGGCGCTTAATGATATCACGAGGATCTCTCATTATGCAAGCACCTCCTCTACTTTTTCCACTGCCGCTTTTGTCATGATTAGCTTATCATGATGAAGCACGTCTAAAACGTTTACGCCATCAGCAGTGATTACTGTTACTCCAGGGATATTGCGAGCAGATAACTCTACAGATTCGTTTGCATCAGCAGTTACGATAAGAGCTTTCTTCTCAACAGTTAATCCTTTAAGTACTGCTAGCATATCTTTTGTTTTTGGTGCATTTAACACTAGGTCTTCAAGAACTACAATGTTGTTCTCAACTACTTTAGTAGCTAATGCAGATTTGATTGCTAAACGACGAACTTTCTTAGGAAGTTTGTACGCATAGCTTCTTGGTGTAGGTCCGAATACCGTACCACCACCACGCCATTGAGGAGAGCGGATAGACCCTTGACGAGCACGTCCAGTTCCTTTTTGACGCCATGGTTTACGACCACCACCGCGAACTTCAGAGCGAGTTTTTACTTTGTGTGTACCTTGACGTAAAGATGCACGTTGCATCATTACAGCTTCGAAAAGTACAGCTTCATTTGGTTCGATACCGAAAATAGCTTCAGCTAATTCGATTTCACCAACCTGTGAACCAGTTTGGTTATATACAGTAACTTTTGGCATTGGAATTCCTCCTTCCTATTGTGAATTATTTGCTAACCTTCACAGCGCCTTGAACAACTACAAGAGATTTCTTAGCACCTGGAACGTTACCTTTTACTAGTAATAAGTTGCGCTCAGTGTCAACTTGAACGATTTCTAAGTTTTGGATAGTAACTTGGTCTCCACCCATACGTCCAGCAAGTTTTTTGCCTTTGAATACACGGTTCGGAGCAACTGGGCCCATTGAACCTGGACGA
This sequence comes from Bacillus sp. FSL W8-0519, assembly GCF_038005585.1. Lineage (NCBI taxonomy): Bacteria > Bacillati > Bacillota > Bacilli > Caryophanales > Bacillaceae > Bacillus > Bacillus sp. FSL W8-0519. Next base: position 127,078 of record NZ_JBBOTL010000001.1, on the reverse strand, counting down.
CGGTGATAGCGAGAACCATGAGACATAGGTCCGCGAGATTGTCCGTGGCGTTTGATAACACCTTGGAAACCTTTACCTTTAGAAATTCCTGTTACATCAACGATTTCACCTGTAGCGAATACGTCAACTTTTACCTCTTGACCAACCTCTAATCCGTCCACGTCTGCATCGCGGATTTCGCGAATGAAGCGCTTAGGAGTTGTAGATGCTTTAGCAGTGTGGCCTTGTTCAGGTTTGTTAGTTAACTTTTCACGCTTATCTTCAAATCCTAACTGAATTGCGTTGTAGCCATCAGTTTCAGTTGTTTTCTTTTGAAGAACAACGTTTGGATTAGCAGCGATAACTGTTACTGGGATTAACTCACCGTTCTCAGCAAATACTTGAGTCATACCGATCTTTCTTCCTAAGATTCCTTTGGTCATGAGTTACACCTCCTACATTTTTAAGTTATATAAATTATAGTTTGATTTCGATATCTACACCAGATGGTAAGTCTAAACGCATTAATGAATCTACTGTTTGTGGAGTAGGACTCACGATGTCGATTAGACGTTTGTGCGTGCGCATTTCGAATTGCTCACGAGAATCTTTGTACTTATGAACAGCACGAAGAATTGTGTAAACAGTTTTTTCAGTTGGTAATGGGATCGGACCAGAAACTGTTGCCCCAGAACGCTTAGCTGTTTCTACAATTTTCTCAGCTGACTGATCAAGAATACGGTGATCGTAAGCTTTTAAACGGATACGAATTTTTTCTTTTGCCATTATTTTCCCTCCTTCGTTCGCCTATTTCTAAAATAGACCTTCTCCATGGAAATTTCCTCACACCATGCCATGGCAAAGCGGCCGGGTGTGTCAGCAACCTTCCACTTCATCGCAGTCAAAGACCAACATTGTCTATTATACAATGTTATTCGTCTAGATGCAAGCATCTTTTTGTTTGCATCTGCTTTTCTCTACTTTTGCTATTATACATGGCACTTTAAAGAATTTCAAGTTTTCATCTAGCAGAATTCATTTTACAGTTTCTGGATTTCGGTTTTAATGATTTCACATTATTATAGAAGAAACTCGTCAAAACATGAAACAATCATTTTGTTCATTATATAAATGCAAACAAAAACCCCAAGGGAAAATCCCTCGGGGTTTTTTATATCAGTTAAGATTACTCAACGATAGTAGCAACTACGCCGTAACCTACTGTACGTCCACCTTCACGAATAGAGAATTTAGTTCCCTCTTCGATAGCGATTGGAGCGATAAGTTCGATAGTCATTTCTACGTTGTCACCAGGCATTACCATTTCAGTACCTTCTGGTAATTGGATGATACCAGTTACGTCAGTTGTACGGAAGTAGAACTGTGGACGGTAGTTAGCGAAGAATGGAGTGTGACGTCCACCTTCTTCTTTAGATAATACGAAAACTTCAGCTTTGAATTTAGCGTGAGCTTTTACAGAACCGCTTTTTGCAAGTACTTGTCCACGTTGGATGTCTTCACGAGCAACCCCACGAAGTAAAGCACCGATGTTGTCACCAGCTTGAGCTTGGTCAAGAAGTTTACGGAACATTTCTACACCAGTTACAGTTGTAGAAGCATTTTCTTCAGCAAGACCGATGATTTCTACAACGTCACCAACTTTAACGATACCGCGCTCAACACGACCAGTAGCAACTGTACCACGACCTGTGATAGAGAATACATCCTCTACAGGCATTAAGAATGGTTTGTCAGTTTCACGTTCTGGAGTTGGGATGTAAGCATCAACTTCAGCCATTAATTCAATGATTTTTGCTTCCCAATCAGCTTCTCCTTGAAGAGCTTTAAGAGCAGAACCTTTGATTACAGGAATGTCATCGCCTGGGAATCCGTATTCAGATAATAGGTCGCGAACTTCCATTTCTACTAATTCTAATAATTCTTCGTCGTCTACCATGTCGCATTTGTTTAAGAATACAACGATGTAAGGTACACCTACTTGACGAGAAAGAAGGATGTGCTCACGAGTTTGAGGCATTGGGCCATCAGCAGCAGATACTACTAAGATACCGCCGTCCATTTGAGCAGCACCAGTGATCATGTTTTTAACATAGTCAGCGTGACCTGGGCAGTCAACGTGTGCATAGTGACGAGTTTCAGTTTCGTACTCAACGTGTGCAGTTGAGATTGTGATACCGCGCTCTCTTTCTTCTGGAGCAGCATCGATTTGATCGTATCCGCGTGCTTCAGCACCACCAGCTTTTGCAAGTACTGTAGTGATCGCAGCAGTTAATGTAGTTTTACCATGGTCAACGTGGCCGATTGTACCGATGTTAACATGGGGTTTAGAACGTTCGAATTTAGCTTTAGCCATTCTAAATTCCTCCTTAGTTTATATAGGTTATTTTATATTTAGGCTAGAAAGCGAAACTTGCGTCCCACTTTCTAAGCTTACATAAGTAGTTATACGTGAAGAATCGATAAAAATCAATTATTCACCTTTATTTTTTTTGATAATTTCTTCAGAAACAGACTTTGGTACTTCTTCATAGTGATCAAACACCATAGAGAATGTTCCGCGTCCTTGAGTGTTAGAACGTAATGACGTTGCATAACCGAACATTTCAGAAAGTGGAACCATAGCGCGAACAACTTGAGCGTTACCGCGAGCTTCCATACCTTCTACACGTCCACGACGAGATGTTACGTCACCCATAATGTCACCCATGTACTCTTCAGGAATTACAACTTCAACTTTCATCATTGGCTCAAGAATTACTGGGTTACATTTAGAAACCGCAGCTTTAAGTGCCATAGATGCAGCGATTTTGAACGCCATCTCAGATGAATCGACATCATGGTAAGATCCGTCAACTAATGCAGCTTTAATGTCTACTACTGGATATCCAGCAAGTACACCATTTTTAAGTGCATCTTCAAGACCTGCGCCTACAGCTGGGATGTATTCACGTGGAACAACACCACCGACGATCTTGTTTTCGAATTCGAATCCTTTACCTTCTTCATTAGGTTCAAACTCAATCCAAACGTGACCGAATTGTCCACGTCCACCAGATTGACGAGCGAACTTACCTTCAACTTTCGCAGCAGAGCGGAAAGTCTCACGGTATGCTACCTGAGGAGCACCAACGTTTGCTTCAACTTTGAACTCACGGCGCATACGGTCAACGATGATATCAAGGTGAAGTTCACCCATACCAGCGATGATTGTTTGGCCAGTTTCTTGGTCAGTGTGAGCACGGAATGTTGGATCTTCTTCAGAAAGCTTAGATAATGCTGTACCCATTTTATCTTGGTCAGCTTTTGATTTTGGTTCGATAGCTACAGAGATAACTGGCTCTGGGAATTCCATAGACTCAAGGATAACAAGGCTCTTCTCGTCACAAAGAGTATCACCAGTAGTAGTATCTTTTAAACCTACAGCAGCAGCGATATCACCAGCGTAAACTGTTGAGATCTCTTCACGGCTGTTAGCGTGCATTTGTAGGATACGACCTACACGCTCACGCTTACCTTTAGTTGAGTTTTTCACGTATGATCCAGAGTTTAACACACCAGAGTACACACGGAAGAATGTTAACTTACCAACATAAGGGTCAGTCATGATTTTGAATGCTAGAGCTGAGAAAGGCTCTTCATCGCTAGACTTACGTTCTACTTCTTCATCTGTATCCGGAAGAGTACCTTTGATTGCAGGTACATCTAATGGAGATGGTAGGTAGTCGATAACTGCGTCTAACAGAATTTGAACACCTTTGTTTTTGAATGCAGAACCACAGATTACTGGGAAGAATTCTACAGAAGTTGTAGCCTTACGGATACCAGCTTTAAGCTCTTCTACAGTGATTTCTTCACCTTCTAGGTACTTCATCATCATTTCTTCATCAAGCTCAGCTACCGCTTCAATAAGTTTTCCACGGTATTCTTCAGCTAGTTCTTTATGCTCTTCAGGAATTTCAACACGTTGAATGTCTGTTCCTAAATCGTTACCGTACATGTAAGCACATTCTTCAACAAGATCAATGATACCATTGAACTCATCTTCAGCACCGATTGGTAACTGAATTGGGTGTGCGTTTGCTTGTAAACGATCGTGGATTGTTCCTACAGAGTATAAGAAATCTGCACCGATTTTATCCATTTTGTTAACGAATACGATACGAGGTACGCCGTAAGTAGTAGCCTGACGCCAAACAGTTTCTGTTTGTGGTTCTACACCAGATTGTGCATCAAGTACTGCTACTGCGCCATCAAGTACGCGTAAAGAACGTTCTACTTCTACTGTGAAATCTACGTGACCTGGAGTGTCAATGATGTTTACACGGTGACCTTTCCATTGTGCTGTAGTTGCAGCAGAAGTAATTGTGATACCACGCTCTTGCTCTTGCTCCATCCAGTCCATCTGAGATGCACCTTCGTGAGTTTCACCGATTTTGTGAATACGTCCTGTGTAGTACAGAATACGCTCAGTAGCTGTTGTTTTACCAGCATCGATGTGAGCCATGATACCAATATTACGAGTGTTTTCTAAAGAGAACTCTCTTGCCATTTGGTGTCTTGCTCCTTCCATATATGGATTGGATTTTTTATTTTAAGTAGCAAAAAAGCCACTTTATATTGTTACACATGTCAGTATGTCCAGTACCCTCATTATGTAAAACGAGCGCCCAACGAAAGGGAGAGGCATTCTCCCTCTCCACACTTCCATAAGCGACAAATAAAGCGGTTTATGCTTACATTTATTTTACGTTGAATCCTACCAACGGTAATGAGCAAATGCTTTGTTAGCTTCTGCCATTTTATGAGTGTCTTCACGTTTCTTAACAGATGCACCAGCGTTGTTAGCTGCATCTAAGATTTCGTTAGCAAGACGCTCTTCCATAGTTTTTTCACCACGAAGACGAGCGTAGTTTACTAACCAACGAAGACCTAAAGTTGTACGGCGTTCTGGACGAACCTCAACTGGAACTTGGTAGTTAGCACCACCAACACGACGAGCGCGTACTTCAAGAACAGGCATAATGTTCTTAAGAGCTTGCTCGAATACTTCCATTGGCTCTTTACCAGTACGTTCGCTTACGATATCGAACGCATTATAAAGAATTGTTTGAGATTTACCTTTTTTACCGTCAACCATCATTTTGTTGATAAGGCGTGTTACTAGCTTCGAATTGTACATTGGATCTGGTAACACGTCACGTTTTGCAACAGGTCCTTTACGAGGCATATTGAGTTCCTCCTTTCATTAAAAAGTTATTATTTCTTAGCCGCTTTAGGCTTTTTAGTACCGTATTTAGAACGGCCTTGCATACGCTTGTCAACACCAGCTGTATCAAGCGCACCACGAACGATGTGGTAACGTACCCCTGGTAAGTCTTTTACACGACCACCGCGAATTAATACTACGCTGTGCTCTTGTAAGTTGTGACCGATACCTGGGATGTATGCTGTTACCTCAATACCATTTGTTAAACGAACACGAGCATATTTACGTAACGCTGAGTTAGGTTTCTTTGGAGTCATTGTACCAACACGAGTACATACACCACGTTTTTGAGGTGCAGAGATATCAGTTGATTTTTTCTTTAAAGAGTTAAAACCTTTGTTTAACGCAGGTGATTTAGATTTCCATACTTTATCAGTACGACCATTTCTCACTAATTGGTTAATAGTAGGCATTTGATTATCCTCCCTTCGCATGTTTGTATGACCACATATCCAGGTGGTTCATTATTAGTTGAAAACAAAGTTTTTGCAAGGGAGAGCAAATGCTCTCTCCTCACAAAAACAGTTTTAACTTATTATTCCTATTGCTGAAGCTCCCACTTGAATCCCCGCAACTTTTCCAAGTTTACGAACTGATTCAACTTTGGTTATGGGTATGTTATGTTGCAATGCAGTGCGAATGATAACATGGGTTAACCGCATATCAGCATCTTCTGCAATGACAACTTCTTTAACTATACCATTTTTGATTGCTTCCAATGTACGTTTATGACCAACGACTACATTTTCAGCATTTGACACTTTTTGATAAGACATATAAATATCCTCCAAAGCATCGTTCAGGAGCAACCTTGCTTATAGTAACATTTTGACTCATACAATGTCAACTAGGATTAACTGTTTTTATACAAAATTTACGACGGAAAATTTTACTGTTCCACATAAACTTCATCGTTTTCTACATTCATGTCATCTTGTGTTGTTTTAACAAGATCCACTTTGCGATAACGATTCATACCTGTTCCAGCAGGAACAAGTTTACCGATAATAACATTTTCTTTCAATCCTAGAAGCTCATCGCGTTTACCCTTAATCGCTGCATCAGTTAAGACACGAGTTGTTTCTTGGAACGATGCTGCAGATAAGAATGAATCTGTTTCAAGTGAAGCTTTTGTAATACCAAGTAGAACTGGTCTAGCTGTTGCTGGTTGTTTACCTTGCAGTAACACCTTCGCATTCGCATCAGTAAACTGATGGATATCTAGTAATGTTCCTGGTAATACATCTGTTTCACCTGCATCACTCACACGTACTTTACGTAACATTTGGCGTACCATTACTTCTACGTGTTTGTCACCAATTTCTACCCCTTGCATACGGTATACTTTTTGAACTTCACGTAATAAGTATTCTTGAACTGCCGTAATGTCCGTTACTTTTAGTAATTCTTTCGGATCGATAGAACCTTCTGTTAACTCTTTACCGTGGCTAATTTTCTGTCCTGGAATTACTTTCAGACGAGCACCGTAAGGAATAGCATACGTACGAGCTTCAACTTCACCCTGTACAACTACTTCTTGGCGATCTTTAACATCGTTGATCGCTGCGATAACACCGTCGATTTCACTGATAACAGCCTGACCTTTCGGATTACGAGCTTCGAAGATCTCTTGGATACGAGGTAAACCTTGAGTGATATCATCTCCGGCAACCCCACCTGTATGGAACGTACGCATCGTTAACTGTGTACCTGGCTCACCGATAGATTGAGCTGCGATAATACCTACCGCTTCCCCTACTTCTACGTCTGTTCCAGTTGCTAAGTTACGACCGTAACACTTCTTACATACACCATGGCGAGTGTTACACGTAAACGCTGAACGAATGTTTACAGTTTCAACACCCGAATTTTCAACGATATGAGCGATATCTTCAGTAATTAATTGATTTTCAGCAACTAATACTTCACCTGTTTCAGGATGTTTTACAGTTTTTCTTGCAAAACGTCCAACAAGACGATCATATAATGACTCAATAACTTCATTACCCTCTTTAATCGCACCAATTAATAAACCGCGATCTGTTCCACAATCATCTTCACGAACGATTACATCTTGTGCAACGTCAACAAGACGACGTGTTAAGTAACCAGAATCGGCAGTTTTCAGTGCTGTATCGGCAAGACCTTTACGCGCACCATGCGTAGAGATGAAGTACTCAAGTACTGTTAAACCTTCACGGAAACTTGATTTGATTGGAAGTTCGATGATACGACCAGATGGATTGGCCATCAGACCACGCATACCAGCAAGCTGAGTAAAGTTCGATGCGTTACCACGGGCACCGGAATCACTCATCATGAAGATTGGGTTGCGTTTATTCAAGGACTTCATCAGTTTTCCTTGGATAACATCTTTTGCATTACTCCAAATAGAGATAACGCGATCGTAACGTTCTTCTTCCGTGATTAAACCGCGACGGAATTGTTTAATTACATTATCTACTTTTGCTTGTGCTTCGTGGAGAATTTCATCTTTTTCACCTAATACAAGAATGTCAGATACCCCAACTGTAATACCAGCTTTTGTAGAGTACTTGAATCCTAAGTTTTTCATACGGTCAAGCATGCGAGACGTTTCTGTAATTTTGAAACGTTTAAACACTTCCGCAATGATGTTACCAAGGATTTTCTTGCTGAATGGCGCCACTTCTTCGCGACTAGCAATAATCTCTTTAATGTTCGCACCTTTTTCAACGAAATATTTCGCTGGTGTTTCTTTTTCAAGGTTTGAATTTGTTGGTTCATTAATATAAGGGAACGACTCTGGTAAGATTTCGTTAAATATTAATTTACCAACTGTTGTTAATAGAAGCATACTCTTCTGCTCTTCAGTAAATGTTGCGTTGTTTACTGCGCTTGCAGCTACTGCAACACGTGTATGAAGATGTACATATCCATTTTGGTATGCAAGTAATGCTTCGTTCGCATCTTTGAAGACCATACCTTCACCGATTGCACCTTCACGCTCAAGTGTTAAGTAGTAGTTACCTAATACCATATCCTGAGATGGAGTAACAACTGGTTTACCGTCTTTCGGGTTCAAGATGTTTTGTGCCGCTAACATAAGAAGACGAGCTTCTGCTTGTGCTTCTGATGATAAAGGTACGTGAACGGCCATTTGGTCACCGTCAAAGTCCGCGTTGTATGCAGTACATACAAGTGGGTGAAGACGGATTGCGCGACCTTCTACTAATGTAGGTTCAAACGCCTGAATACCAAGACGGTGAAGTGTTGGTGCGCGGTTTAGAAGTACTGGATGTTCTTTAATCACAGATTCTAAAACGTCCCAAACTTCAGGTTGTACACGCTCGATTTTACGTTTCGCACTCTTAATGTTGTGTGCTAATCCTTTTTCAACTAACTCTTTCATTACGAAAGGTTTGAACAATTCAAGCGCCATCTCTTTCGGTAATCCACATTGATACATCTTTAAGTTCGGTCCTACAACGATTACAGAACGACCAGAGTAGTCAACACGTTTACCTAATAAGTTTTGACGGAAACGTCCTTGTTTACCTTTAAGCATGTGAGATAGTGATTTTAATGGACGGTTACCTGGTCCAGTAACTGGACGGCCACGACGACCATTATCGATTAATGCGTCTACAGCTTCTTGTAACATACGTTTTTCGTTTTGAACGATAATGCTTGGTGCACCTAAGTCCAATAGACGTTTTAAACGGTTGTTACGGTTAATTACACGACGGTATAAGTCGTTTAAGTCAGAAGTAGCAAAACGTCCACCATCTAACTGTACCATTGGGCGTAGTTCTGGTGGGATTACTGGTAGAACATCTAAGATCATCCAAGATGGCTCATTTCCAGAGTTACGGAATGCTTCTAATACTTCTAGACGTTTAATAGCACGAGTACGGCGTTGTCCTTGTGCTGTTTTTAATTCTTCTTTTAAGAAGTCTACTTCTTTATCTAAATCGATGTCTTGTAATAGCTTTTTAATCGCTTCTGCACCCATAGCAGCTTGGAATGTGCTACCATATCGATCACGATATGCACGGTATTCTTTTTCAGAAAGTAATTGCTTCTTATCAAGTGGTGTATCTCCACTTTCTGTTACAACATAAGAAGCGAAATAAATTACTTCTTCAAGCGCGCGAGGGGACATGTCTAAGACAAGTCCCATGCGGCTCGGGATACCTTTGAAATACCAAATATGAGATACAGGAGCAGCTAATTCGATATGACCCATACGTTCACGACGTACTTTCGCACGCGTTACTTCAACACCACATCGATCACAAACTACACCTTTATAACGTACACGTTTGTATTTTCCGCAATGACATTCCCAGTCCTTTTGTGGTCCGAAAATACGCTCACAGAACAAGCCATCTTTTTCAGGCTTTAACGTACGATAGTTAATTGTTTCTGGTTTCTTAACTTCACCGTATGACCAAGAACGAATCTTGTCAGGTGAAGCAAGTCCAATCTTCATATATTCAAAGTTATTTACATCTATCAAGGGGCCTACCTCCCTTTTAGTCTACAGGTTATCCCAATTATTCCTTAGTTGTCTCAACTTCGACATTCAATTTGTCTGCTGATTGATGATCATCGTCATCTTCCGTATCACGCATTTCAATTTCTGTATCGTCGCTAGACATCATTTTAACGTCCATACCTAAACTTTGCAGCTCTTTAATCAATACTTTGAATGATTCAGGAACGCCTGGTTCTGGAACATTTTCGCCTTTAACAATTGCTTCATACGTCTTAACACGTCCAACAACATCATCAGACTTCACTGTTAAGATTTCTTGAAGAGTATAAGCAGCACCGTAAGCTTCAAGTGCCCAAACCTCCATCTCACCGAAACGCTGTCCACCGAACTGAGCTTTACCTCCAAGAGGCTGCTGCGTTACAAGTGAGTATGGTCCAGTAGAACGAGCATGAAGTTTATCGTCAACCATGTGCGCAAGTTTGATCATATACATGACACCAACAGATACACGGTTATCGAATGGTTCACCAGTACGTCCGTCATACAGGATTGTTTTCGCGTCATTTGCCATACCAGCTTCTTCAATTGTGCCCCAAACATCTTCCTCACGAGCACCATCGAATACTGGTGTTGCAATGTGAATGCCAAGGTATCTTGCTGCCATACCAAGATGAAGCTCTAATACCTGACCGATATTCATACGAGATGGTACCCCTAATGGGTTTAACATGATATCGATTGGCGTACCGTCTGGTAAGTAAGGCATATCTTCTTCTGGTAAAATACGAGAGATAACACCTTTGTTACCGTGACGTCCGGCCATCTTGTCACCTTCAGAGATTTTACGTTTTTGAACGATATATGCACGCACAAGTTGATTCACGCCTGGTGGCAATTCGTCGCCATCTTCACGGTTGAATACTTTTACGTCTAAGATAATACCGCCACCACCGTGTGGTACACGTAGTGATGTATCACGTACTTCACGCGCTTTTTCTCCAAAGATAGCATGTAATAGACGTTCTTCAGCTGTTAATTCTGTTACACCTTTAGGTGTTACTTTACCAACAAGTAAATCTCCATCTTTTACTTCCGCACCAACGCGAATGATACCGCGCTCGTCAAGGTTACGTAATGCATCTTCCCCAACGTTTGGAATATCACGTGTGATTTCTTCTGGTCCAAGCTTCGTATCACGAGCTTCTGACTCATATTCTTCAATATGAATAGAAGTATACACATCATCTTTTACAAGGCGCTCACTCATAATGATCGCATCCTCGTAGTTATAACCGTCCCAAGTCATGAAGCCAACAAGCACGTTACGTCCAAGTGCTAGTTCACCTAATTCCATAGAAGGACCATCCGCAAGGATTTCACCTTTTACAACTTCATTTCCAACACTTACGATTGGACGTTGGTTGTAGCAAGTTCCTTGGTTAGAACGAATGAATTTTTGCATTTTGTAGCGATCTAAGTCGCCTTTTACTGTTTGACCGTCAACTTCTACATAGCGACGTACCCAAACTTCACGTGCTTCTACGCGCTCAACAATACCAGGGTGTTTACAGATTACTGCAGCACCTGAGTCTTTTGCTGATACGTACTCCATACCTGTACCTACAATCGGTGATTCCGGATTCATTAACGGAACCGCCTGACGTTGCATGTTCGCTCCCATAAGTGCGCGGTTAGAGTCATCGTTTTCTAAGAACGGAATACAAGCTGTCGCTGCCGACACTACTTGTTTTGGTGATACATCCATGTAGTCGATGCGTTCTTTATTTGTGACAATGTTTTCACCACGGAAACGAGCTACGATATCTTCATCAAGGAATTCTCCTTCTTCAGATAATTTCATATTCGCTTGGGCTACAACATAATTATCTTCTTCATCTGCTGTTAAATAATCAACATGCCCTGTTACAAGACCAGTTTCTGGGTCAACACGACGGTATGGTGTTTCAATGAAACCAAACTCATTTACTTTCGCGAATGAAGATAATGAGTTAATCAAACCGATGTTTGGTCCCTCTGGTGTTTCAATCGGACACATACGACCATAGTGAGAGTAGTGAACGTCACGTACTTCAAAGCCTGCGCGCTCACGCGTTAAACCACCAGGTCCTAATGCAGATAGTCTTCGTTTGTGAGTTAACTCTGCTAATGGGTTTGTTTGGTCCATGAACTGAGATAACTGAGAACTTCCGAAGAACTCTTTAATAGATGCAATAACAGGACGAATATTAATTAATGCCTGTGGTGTAATTGCATTTGTATCTTGGATCGACATTCTCTCACGAACAACACGTTCCATACGAGAAAGACCGATACGGAATTGATTTTGTAATAGTTCTCCAACAGAACGCAGACGACGGTTTCCTAAGTGGTCGATATCATCTGTATCCCCTACTTTGTATAGTAGGTTGAAGAAGTAACTGATAGAAGCAAGGATATCACCTGGTGTGATGTGTTTTACATCGCGAGTAATATTTGCATTACCAATTACGTTAATTACGCGCTCGCCTTCTGACTCAGGAGCATAAATCTTAATAGATTGCAGCTCAACATCGCCTTCTACCACTCCACCCATTGGTTTCGCTGTTTTGAATCCAATGTTTTTCTCTAAGTAAGGTAAAATGCGATCAAGTGTACGACGATCTAAGATTGTTCCTTCTGCCGCTAAAATTTCACCAGTTTCTGGATCCACTAATGTTTCAGCTAAACGTTGATTAAACAATCTGTTTTTAATGTGTAACTTTTTGTTGATCTTGTAGCGACCTACATTTGCTAAATCGTAGCGCTTTGGATCAAAGAAACGAGACACAAGTAAGCTCTTAGCATTTTCTACTGTTGGTGGTTCACCAGGACGTAGACGCTCATAAATTTCAAGCAATGCTTTTTCTGTGCTATCTGTGTTGTCTTTTTCTAATGTGTTGCTTAAGTATTCGTTATCACCTAAAAGCTCGGTGATTTCTTGATCAGAGCCAAACCCTAATGCGCGTAACAAAACAGTTACAGGAAGTTTACGCGTACGGTCAATACGCACATATACAACATCCTTAGCATCTGTCTCATACTCTAACCAAGCTCCGCGGTTTGGAATTACAGTAGCAGTAAAACCACGTTTTCCGTTTTTATCCACTTTGCCACTATAGTATACGCTTGGAGAGCGAACTAACTGGGAAACGATAACACGTTCTGCACCGTTAATTACGAATGTTCCAGTCTCTGTCATGAGTGGGAAATCTCCCATGAACACATCTTGTTCTTTTACTTCACCAGTTTCCTTGTTGATTAGACGCACTTTTACACGAAGTGGTGCTGCATACGTCACATCACGCTCTTTGCATTCGTCTACAGAGTATTTAGGTTCACCTAAGCTGTAGTCGATAAATTCAAGCGATAGATTTCCCGTAAAGTCTTCAATCGGAGAAATGTCTTGGAACATTTCTCGCAAACCCTCATCAAGAAACCACTGATAAGAAGAGGTTTGAATTTCGATAAGATTTGGTAACTCTAATACTTCACTAATACGGGCATAACTTCTTCGTTGGCGGTGGCGTCCGTATTGAACTAGTTGACCTGTCAACTGCTTCACCCCTCAAATCATGAGTATTATAAATGCACAAAAAAATTTGTGCAAAATCACAAATAAATACAACTACTGCTATTTAGCGTAGTCTTTTTCTCTTAAAGATAAATACGTTGAGTCTTTCTACCTGTTCAAAAAAGAAAAATGGCTTCTATAAGAAAACCATCATTCTGTTTCATAATCTGCTGATTTTACTATCTTTTCCAAGAGAAACAAAAATATACATCTTTCTCAACGCAGAAAATCATATATTGGCATTGTATAATGTTAACATAGCCAAAAATAACCGTCAACGTTTTTTTGATTTTATGATATAATATCCTTTTTTCTTTTCTACAACTTCGACTTCAGAAAATACTTCTTCTAGTTTCTTCAGCGCAGATGGTGCACCTTGTTTCTTTTGAATAACAATCCACAACTCCCCACCTGGAACTAAATGTTCTATAGCTTTTTCTAAAATCTCATGCACGATATCTTTACCTGCACGAATTGGAGGATTAGATAGAATAGCAGCATACATACCATCTACATTTTCATAGACGCTACTTTGAAAAATGTGCACATTTCCAATTCTATTGTTAGCGGCATTTTCTTTCGCAAGCTCAAGTGCCCTTTCATTCACATCCACCATGTGAACTTTACGGTCTTGAAACTCTTTCGCCAACGATAAACCAATTGGTCCATATCCACAACCTACGTCTAATATGTCACCTTTAATATCTGGCACTTGAAACGCTTCAATTAAAAGACGAGAACCAAAGTCCACTTCGTTTTTCGAGAACACCCCACGGTCAGATAAGAAAGTAAATTGAGATCCACGAAGCGTAAATTCCCATCGCTTACGATCACTTTTACTAGAAGGGTCATTAGAAAAATAATGGTCTGCCATATGGCCACCTCTTTTCTTTACAGTTAAAAAAAAAGCTCGCATGAGAGCGAGCTTTTTTTAAAGCATCAAAAGTTAATTACTTAACTTCTACAGCAGCGCCAACTTCTTCAAGTTTAGCTTTGATTTCTTCAGCTTCTTCTTTAGCAGCAGCTTCTTTGATTACTTTTGGAGTGTTGTCAACTAATTCTTTAGCTTCTTTTAAGCCAAGACCAGTGATTTCACGAACAACTTTGATAACTTTGATTTTTTGTGCACCAGCGCTAGTTAGTTCCACATCAAATTCAGTTTTCTCAGCAGCAGCTTCTCCAGCGCCACCAGCAACAGCTACAGGAGCAGCAGCAGTTACGCCGAATTCTTCCTCGATAGCTTTTACTAAGTCGTTAAGTTCTAATACAGTCATAGATTTAACTGCTTCAATGATTTGTTCTTTAGTCATTGTAAATATCCTCCCTTAAATAGGTTTGTATTGTTTTATCGATAATACGTAATTATCTTTTAAAAAATTAAGCGCCTTGCTCTTCCTTTTGGTCTGCAACTGCTTTAGTAGCAAGTGCAAGGTTACGGATTGGAGCTTGAAGAACGCTAAGAAGCATAGAAAGTAAGCCTTCACGTGATGGAAGAGTAGCGATAGCTTTAACCTCATCAAGTGTTACAAGTTTACCTTCGATTACGCCTGCTTTAATTTCTAAAGCTTCATGATCTTTAGCGAAGTCGTTTAATACTTTCGCAGGAGCAACTACATCCTCGTTACTGAACGCGATTGCGTTTGGTCCTGTTAAGAATTCATTTAACTCAGCCATTTCAGCAGATTCTGCAGCACGACGAGTTAGAGAGTTTTTGTAAACTTTGAACTCAACGCCAGCTTCACGTAATTGCTTACGTAATTCTGTTGCTTCAGAAACTGTTAAACCACGGTAGTCAACAACGATTGTAGATTTACTAGCGCGAAGTTTGTCCGCGATTTCAGTTACAACTTGTTGTTTAGTTTCGATTACTTTGCTCATGTTATTACACCTCCTGTAGATTATATAGAAGATGTACCGAAAGTGCACTAAAAACCTCCATGCCCAACTTGTAGACATGGAGGCATATAGTCACAGAAAAAAATTCCGCTTCGTATATTAACACCTAGGTAGGAAATTAAGTCTATTGACACCTACTGTCTACGGTACACTAATTAAATTCACAACATAAATGATTATATTAAAACTTCTTTATGAAGTCAACTTCCAAAATTTACGCTAATGTAGAAACGTCTACACGTACGCCAGGTCCCATTGTAGAAGCAACTGTTACGTTCTTCATGTAAGTACCTTTTGCAGCAGCTGGCTTAACTTTTTGTAAAGTGTCAGCGATTGTTCTGAAGTTTTCTACTAATTTAGCATCTTCGAAAGATACTTTACCGATTGGAACGTGGATGTTACCAGCTTTATCAACGCGGTATTCAACTTTACCAGCTTTGATTTCGTTAACAGCTTTAGTTACATCGAAAGTAACTGTTCCAGTTTTAGGGTTTGGCATTAAACCTTTAGGTCCTAATACGCGACCAAGTTTACCAACTTCACCCATCATGTCAGGAGTTGCTACTACTACATCGAAATCGAACCAACCTTGTTGGATTTTACCGATGTAATCAGCATCGCCTACGAAGTCAGCTCCAGCAGCTTCAGCTTCTTTAGCTTTTTCACCTTTAGCGAACACTAATACACGTTGTACTTTACCAGTACCGTGTGGAAGAACAACTGCACCACGGATTTGTTGGTCAGCTTTCTTAGGGTCAACACCTAAACGGAATGCAGCTTCTACAGTTGCATCAAATTTAGCTGTGTTTGTTTTCTTTACTAATTCTACTGCTTCTGTTGCAGAGTAAGCAGCTGCACGATCAACAAGCTTTGCAGCTTCTACGTACTTTTTACCTCTTTTAGCCATTTTTATTTCCTCCTCGAATGTGGTTTTAGCGGAATAACCTCCCACGTTTACGCTTATTTTCAGGTATAACCTGAGGATGCGCGCCACCCATTTATTTAAAAACGATAATCATTTACGATAATAAAGGTTGCGAATTGGAATTCCAGACCCGCAACCTTTTTTAAAAAACAAATCGAATTAGTCTTCGATAACGATGCCCATACTGCGTGCAGTACCTTCAACCATACGCATTGCAGCTTCTACGCTAGCAGCGTTTAGGTCAGGCATTTTAGTTTCAGCGATTTCGCGTACTTTATCACGCTTAACAGTTGCCACTTTATTACGGTTTGGTTCACCAGAACCAGACTCAATACCAGCTACTTTCTTAAGAAGAACAGCAGCAGGAGGAGTTTTAGTAATGAAAGTGAATGAACGGTCCTCAAATACCGTAATTTCAACAGGGATGATAAGACCAGCTTGATCTGCTGTACGAGCGTTAAACTCTTTACAGAAGCCCATGATGTTAACACCTGCTTGTCCTAATGCTGGACCAACTGGTGGAGCTGGGTTAGCTTTACCTGCAGGAATTTGAAGCTTTACCATTTTAATTACCTTTTTAGCCACGAGACACACCTCCTTAAGTCCGTGATGTGGTCAATTGGACAGTGATTTGCCCTCCCACGTCATATTTTATCTCTAAGGATAAAATCTTTCAAAAAACGTCTCCGATAACGAAGACGTACTGACTTAAAAGATATTATCACTTTTTACAATTCATTTCAAGTTTCATTTTATAATTTTTCAATTTGATGGAAGTCAAGTTCAACTGGAGTCTCGCGACCAAACATGTCCACAAGCACGCTAACCTTCTTCTTCTCCACATCAATTTCTTCGATAGCACCTGTATAATCTGCGAATGGTCCCTCATTTACACGTACTGTCTCATGAAGTTCAAAGTCGAAATCAACCACTTCGTTGTCCATTCCCATATGTTTCATAATGGTAACAACTTCCTCTTCTAATAGAGGTGATGGTTTAGATCCAGAACCAGAAGAACCAACGAACCCAGTTACACCTGGCGTGTTACGTACAACATACCAAGAGTCATCAGTCATGATTAATTCTACTAATACATAACCTGGGAACACTTTTCTTTTCATTAATTTTTCTTTACCGTTTTTCATTTCTACTTCTACTTCTTCCGGGACAACAACACGGAAAATTTTATCTTGCATACCCATTGATTCTACACGTTTCTCTAGGTTTGCTTTTACTTTATTTTCATATCCAGAATAAGTATGGACAACATACCAACTTTTTTCCATTCATTTAGGACGAGCGTCCTTCCCTCCCTGACGTACATTTTTTTGCGCAAATGAAAAAACCCGTTCACCGGGCTTTTACACAGTTCTTATAAATAACATTATATCATGGATAAGTGCTTCTTATTCAAGAATTAACCAAGAATTAACCGAATTAAAGAAGAAATGCCCATATCAACTACTGCGAAGAAAATCGCAAAGAAGACAACTGTAGCGATAACAGTCGCTGTTGAACGGAGTAATTCATCTTTTTTAGGCCAACTTACTTTTTTCATTTCGCGACCTACATCGCCGAAAAAGTTCGTTAAACGCATCTACGGGACCTCCAGTGTATTATTTCAATTATTTATTTTGTTTCCTTGTGAACTGTATGCTGATTGCATGTTTTACAAAATTTCTTTATTTCAAGTCGCTCTACTGAGCTCGTATCTTTCATCGTAGAGTAGTTTCGATTTTTACACTCTTCACATGAGAGTACAACTTTTTTCCTCATTAGTTACACCAACCTTGTAACATTATGTCCCTAAAAATGTATCATACAATAAAAGACAATGTCAATGACATGCCTTTTGTACTCGCTACAAAAAGAAAACAGGTGATTTTTTACACCTGTAGCTCTTGTTATTAATTTGAAGTGGTACTCTCTCTCATTTCCATATATCGTTCCAATTTCCGCTTCACTCTCTGTAAAGCGTTATCAATAGATTTCACATGTCTATTTAACTGTTCCGAAATCTCTTGATAAGAACGACCGTCTAGATATAAAGAAAGCACTTTCCTTTCTAAATCGCTTAATAATTCAGATATTTTAGATTCTATGTCGGTATATTCTTCCTGACTTATAATCATTTCTTCAGGATCAGTTACCTTCGCTTCCGAAATAACATCTAATAATGTCCGATCAGATTCCTCGTCATAAATCGGTTTATCTAAAGACACATATGAATTTAACGGAATATGTTTTTGCCTGGTTGCTGTTTTAATAGCGGTAATAATTTGTCGAGTGATACACAGTTCAGCAAATGCTTTGAATGAAGACAGCTTGTCCTCTTTATAATCACGAATCGCTTTAAACAATCCAATCATACCTTCTTGAACAATATCTTCTCGATCGGCACCCACTAAGAAATAAGATCTCGATTTCGCGCGAACAAAGTTCTTATATTTGTGAATCAAATATTCTAGAGCGTCAGTATTACCTTTTCGAACTAACTCAACGATTGCCTCATCTTCTAAATCACGAAATGTAACGTCGCCTACACTTACGAAGCCTGCTTCCACCTTGATCCCTCCGACCGCTATTTATTTAGAAATATTATACAGTAAAAAGACAAAGAGCGTCAATGCTTCAACGCTCTCCTCTTCTTAATTTTTCTAACTTTTCTGTAATATCTTTACTAAATATCTTTCGCATAGCAGGTTGCTTTTCTTTTGTGTCTTGTGTACGCCTTCTTACTTGTTGCTCCATCGCTTGTACTTCCAACTCTAATTCCCGCGCAGATTTCCGGAGCGCACCTTGAGCAAATATAACCCATTGTTCCGTATAATCAGAAGTCGCAACATATATTTGCGTATTTATATTTCTAAGCTCAATTGCAAGTTGCTCTATCTTTTCATCTGCAGTTTGATTCTTCCTCGTGAATATAACTTCCACACGTGATTGTTTCATCTTTTTTTCAATACCGTGGACTGTATAAGCATCAAAAACGATCATTACCTTTGTACCTGTGTAACCTTGGTAATCCGCCATCTTATCAATCAGTGCATCTCTTGATGATTGCAAATCTACATCCCGTAGTTTTTTCAAGTCTCCCCAAGCTCCAATAATGTTGTAACCGTCAACGATTAAAATATCGTTCATTTTTTATTTACCAATTTCGTTACGTTTACGATATACCTCATACATTAACAAACTTGCGGCCACTGAAGCATTTA
Source organism: Bacillus sp. FSL W8-0519 (assembly GCF_038005585.1). Taxonomy (NCBI): domain Bacteria; kingdom Bacillati; phylum Bacillota; class Bacilli; order Caryophanales; family Bacillaceae; genus Bacillus; species Bacillus sp. FSL W8-0519. The sequence continues at coordinate 107,683 of NZ_JBBOTL010000001.1, read as the reverse complement.
AGGATGTAACTTTACCAACCATCGGTAAAGTAATTAAGAAATCACATTTTTCACCAATAATACGACTCATACCTTTTCCTTCACTTCCAATTACTAATCCAATTGGCATTTTACCATCTAAATTACGGTAATCCGTTTTTCCTTTTGCATCTGTACCAGCAATCCAAAGTCCACGTTCTTTTAATTCATCGATTGTACGAGATAAATTCGTTACACGTGCAACAGGAATATATTCAATTGCCCCAGTAGATGCTTTCGCAACTGATGCAGTAAGTCCCACAGCTCTTCTTTTCGGAATTATAATTCCATGAGCTCCTGTCGCGTCCGCAGTACGCATAATAGAACCGAGGTTATGCGGGTCTTCAATTTCATCTAAAATTAAGAAGAATGGATCTTCATTACGCTTCTCTGCTACTTTGAATAGATCTTCTAGCTCAGCATATTGATATGCGGCCACTTGAGCAATTACACCTTGATGGTTCCCCTCAACTAATTGATCTAACTTCTTTTTTGGTGCATGTTGCAAAATAATTTTATTTTCTTTCGCTAGTGCTAGTACAATTTGTACTTGTCCTTTGGCAGCACCTTCTGCGATCCAAATTTTATTAATATCTCTCCCTGATCGTAACGCTTCAATTACAGGGTTACGTCCGATAATATATTCACTACTCATGATGATGTGCCCCCTTCCTTTTCTTCTAGAACAGCAATTGCCTTATATATAATTTCGTCTAATCTTTCACGATTATTTAATAAGTGATGATAGCCAATTAACGCTTCAAAGGCTGTACTATGTCGATATGTTTGTACATCTGTATTTTTCGGAACAGTACCTGAATTTGCATTACGCCCTCTTCTTAGTACTGCCTCTTCTTCCTCAGTTAAAAACGCTGTCTCTAATAAATGATAAACAACTTTCGCCTGTGCTTTTGCCGAAACAAAGCTTGTCCCTAATCGATGCAACTGATTAGGACGAACCTTCCCTTTTTGAAGTAGGTGATAGCGGATATATTGTTCATATACCGCATCACCCATATATGCTAACGCTAAGCTGTTTAATTGCTTTGCATCAATCATTCTTATCCTCTTTTCCATCTTGTACCTTGAGCGGTATCTTCTAAAATAATATTACGATCTTTTAAATCATCGCGAATTTGATCTGATAATGCAAAATCACGATTTTTACGAGCTTCAATACGTTTTTGAATAAGCGCTTCAATTTCTTCATCTAGTAACTCTTCTTGCGCTAATTCTAACCCTAGAATATCAAATAATGTTTCAAGTTGTTTTACGTATGCTTCAATTACCACTGTAGACGTATGTTCTTCCAGTAAATATTGATTTGCATGATTTGCTACATTATATAACTCAGTGATTGCATTGGCAGTATTGAAGTCATCATTCATCGCTTCTTCAAATGCAGTTTGGAATTTTTTCAGGTCAGCTAACCACTTCTCATCATGATCTGTTAAATCCGTACTACTTTCCATACGGTGTTTTAAATTACCGTAAGCTGTTTTAATTCTTTCCAGTCCGTTATTTGTGCTTCGTAATAACTCTTCACTGAAATTAATTGGGTGACGGTAGTGTACTGATAGCATAAAGAATCTAATTAACTGCGGATCATATTGCTTAATGATATCGTGAACTAAAATGAAGTTCCCAAGTGACTTAGACATTTTCTCATTATTAATATTAATATATCCATTGTGCATCCAATAACGTGCAAATGTTTTTCCTGTTAACGCCTCAGACTGCGCGATTTCATTCTCGTGATGAGGAAATGCCAAGTCTTGACCACCAGCGTGAATATCAATTGTATCCCCTAAGTATTTACGCGCCATTGCCGAGCACTCGATATGCCAGCCTGGGCGACCTTGACCCCAAGGGCTTTCCCAGAAGATTTCTCCTTCTTTCGCAGCTTTCCATAGTGCAAAATCAAGAGGGTCTTGTTTCTTTTCTCCTACTTCAATACGCGCACCGTGACGTAAGTCCGCGATCGGTTGATGTGATAACTTACCGTACCCTTCGAATTCCTTCGTTCTAAAGTACACATCCCCTTCTGATTCATATGCATATCCTTTATTCACAAGTTCTTGAATAAATTCAATAATGATATCCATATTTTCTGTTACACGCGGATGAACTGTTGCATGTTTGCAACCTAGTGCCGTTACATCTTCAAAATATGCTTCCACGAAACGGTCCGCAATTGTCGGCACATCTTCACCTAATTCATTTGCCGCTTTAATTAATTTATCATCTACGTCAGTAAAGTTAGATACATACTGCACATCGTATCCTTTATATTCTAAATAACGGCGCACTGTATCAAATACCATAGGTGGTCTTGCGTTCCCGATGTGAATATAGTTATAAACTGTAGGTCCGCATACATACATCTTTACCTTATTTTCTTCTAATGGAATAAACTCTTCCTTTTGGCGTGTTAACGTATTATAAATGTGAATAGTCATTTTTATCCTTCCTTTCTACCTTTACTTCAAGTTGTTTTTTCAATTTATCAAGTTCTACTTCCATGACCTTTAATTTATCAAAAATTGGGTCTGGAAGGTCGGAATGATTCAATTCTTGACCAATCTTTACGCCATTTTGAATAACGACTCGGCCAGGTATACCTACAACTGTAGAATGTGCAGGGACTTCTTTTAATACGACAGAACCTGCTCCAATTTTAGAATTCTCTCCAACTGTAATAGAACCCAGTACTTTAGCACCTGTGGCAATTAATACATTATCCTGAATTGTAGGGTGCCTCTTTCCCTTTTCTTTACCCGTACCACCTAATGTAACTCCTTGATAGATCGTTACATTATCACCAATTTCGCACGTTTCTCCAATTACAACTCCCATTCCATGGTCAATGAAAAAACGACGACCAATTGTTGCTCCTGGATGAATCTCAATGCCAGTAAAGAAACGACTAACTTGTGAGATCCAACGTGCAATAAAGAAGAAATTCTTTTTATAAAAAGCATGTGCAATTCGATGGGCCCAAACTGCATGTAATCCAGAGTAAGTCAAAATGACTTCGAAATAACTTCTTGCCGCTGGATCCTGTTCAAAAACGACTTCAATATCTTCCCGAAGCCTCTTAAACATCGACGTTCCCTCCCCTTTATGGGCTGCTTTTTCGAGTGAACTAACTCCCTACTTATCCCCCTAAATCTTTATACACGTGGATAAAACTTATACTCATACCCAATTTTACGGTATAAAAAAAGGCGTCTCTGTCATATTGACAGAGACGCCTTATAAGCGCGGTTCCACTCTGTTTAGGCTAAAAAAAGCCTCAAACTCATCTCTGATAACGGTGTACACCGCTTCTGCTTACTTTACGTCCTAAGACGTTTCGCAAAACAATTTGCTGTTCAGCAGAAGACTCGAAGGGGCATTTCAAAAATCCGCTTATAAACCACTTCCAGCCTAAGGTGGTTCTCTCTGTAAAAAGCCTGATTTTCTACTTCTCCTTCTCGTCGCTTTTCCTTATTAGGTTTTAAGTATACTTATTATATTTCTAAACCTAGAAAATGTTAACCAATTACTTTTTGAAGACGATTTAAAACTTTTTCTTTTCCAAGAAGTGCAATAGCATTAGGAAGCTCTGGACCGTGTGTTTGACCAGTAGTTGCAACACGGATTGGCATAAATAAGTTTTTACCTTTATGACCTGTTTCCTTTTGAACTGCTTTAATAGCCGCCTTAATTGCTGCCGGTTCCATAGCTTCTAGTGCTTCTACTTGACCAGCAAATGCACGAAGTACTTCTGGTACTTGTTCACCTTTTAATACTTCTTGTCCTTCTTCTTCATAATCAACATGATCTTTGAAGAACATTTCAGAAAGCTCTACAATTTCAGCTCCAAAGCTCATTTGTTCATGATATAACGCAATTACATCACGAATCCAAGCTTGTTCTTGTTCACTTAAAGTTTCACCTATACGTCCAGCCTTCACTAAATGCGGTAAGCTTAATTCTACCACCGTATCTAAATCTTGCTTTTTCATATATTGGTTATTCATCCATTTTAGTTTTTGAGAATCAAATAATGCAGGTGATTTTGATAAACGAGCTGCATCAAACATTTTGATAAACTCTTCTTGAGAGAAGATTTCTTCTTCTCCTACTGGCGACCAACCTAGTAGTGCAATAAAGTTAAAGATTGCTTCTGGAAGATATCCAAGCTCTTTATATTGCTCAATAAATTGAATAATAGATTCATCACGCTTACTTAATTTTTTACGGCTTTCATTTACAATTAAAGTCATATGACCGAATTGCGGAATATCCCAACCGAAAGCTTCATAAATCATCATTTGTTTTGGCGTGTTTGAAATATGGTCATCACCACGAAGTACGTGTGTAATTTCCATTAAGTGATCATCTACTGCTACTGCAAAGTTATAAGTTGGAATTCCATCTTTTTTCACGATAACGAAATCACCGAAATCATTTGAATGGAATGCAACTTCATCTTTTACAATATCTTTAAATGTGTAATCACGGTCAGCTGGTACGCGGAAACGAATACTTGGAATACGTCCCTCAGCTTCAAATTCTTTCACTTGCGCTTCAGTTAAATCACGGTGGTTACCTGCGTAACGAGGTGTTTCACCACGAGCAATTTGCCCTTCGCGTTCTGCTTCTAGCTCTTCTTCTGTCATATAACATTTGTAAGCTAAACCACGCTCTAATAAATCTTCATATAACTTTTTATAAATATCTAAACGCTCTGTTTGACGATATGGTCCAAATTCACCACCAACATCAACACCTTCATCCCAGTCCATACCGAGCCATTTCAAGTATTTTAATTGGCTTTCTTCTCCACCAGCAACATTACGTTTTACATCAGTATCTTCAATACGAATAATAAACTTACCATCTTGATGACGAGCAAATAAATAATTAAATAATGCCGTACGCGCATTTCCGATATGTAAGTGTCCTGTTGGACTTGGCGCATAGCGCACTCTCACTTGCTTTTCCATAATTGGTACACCTTCCATTCTTAATGTCAACACATTCTATAATTGTACACCAAAAAAATGTGATTATCCATCTTACGAATTAAAAACCATTATTTTTTCTGTAATAAAACAACTGCTTGAGAAGCAATTCCTTCTTCTCTACCTGTAAATCCTAATTTTTCTGTTGTTGTTGCCTTTACATTGATATTATCGATAGACGTTTCTAATAGCTCACTAATGCGTTTGCGCATACTTTCAATATGTGGTGCCATTTTTGGCTTTTGAGCAATAATTGTACAATCTAAATTCCCTAATTCATAACCTTGTTCACGCACAAACTCCCAAACCTTTTGCAATAATACAGCTGAATCAGCATCTTTAAAGGCAGGGTCTGTATCAGGAAAATGTTTCCCAATATCTCCTGCTGCAATTGCACCTAAACACGCATCCGCGATTGTATGTAACAATACATCTGCATCAGAGTGACCGATTAATCCTTTCTCATGTGGAATTGTAATTCCGCCAATAATTAACGGTCTACCTTCCGCGAATTCATGCACATCAAAACCTTGTCCAATTCGAAACATTTTTTACATCCTCCTCGAGCTAAACTACTGAGCTTTATGATTCTATATTATATCGCTATCCTTATAAAGAAAAGCCCGGCCTTTGCCGAGCTTCTCTTCGCTATAATCATTGCTATCATTTCTTTTGAACGTGAAGAAAACTTTCAGCAATTAGTAAATCCTCTGGGGTCGTCACTTTAATATTATAGTAACTCCCCTCTACTACACCTACTTGCTTCCCGATACGTTCTACGAGACTTGCATCATCTGTACCAAGGAAACAACTCTGCTTCGCACTTCTATGAGCTTCTAACAAAAGAGAAACAGAGAACCCTTGCGGTGTTTGAACAGCTTTAAGTTGAGATCTTTCTACCGTTTCGACAACAACACCCTGCTCTACTTTCTTAACAGTATCTTTCACTGGCACCGCACAAATGGAAGCTCCATATTTTTCTGCTGCAGTTAATACATCTTGGATCACTTTATTCGTTACGAACGGGCGCGCACCGTCATGTACAAGAACATACTCAACATCACTCGTATGCTGAATCGCATTATATACACTATCTTGTCTTTCAGCTCCACCTTGAATAAATTGTACTGGCTTTGCAACCGGATACTTTTGCATTAACTCTTCAAAATACGGACGCTCTTCTTCGTTAATTGCCATAATAATATTTTTACATGCTTTATCCTGTTCGAAAGCACGTAACGTATGCACAATAATCGGTACTTCATTAATAAGTAAGAACAACTTATTTTTGCCAGCACCCATCCGCTTTCCTTGACCAGCTGCTGGAATAATTAATGTATACATATTAATAATCCTCTACTTATAATGCTTTTTCTAATAATTTACGTTTGGCAAAAATCATGCGCCCAGCCGACGTTTGTAACACACTCGTAACGAGTACATCGAGTTGTGAGCCTACATATTCTCTACCATCTTCTACTACAATCATCGTGCCGTCATCTAAATATGCTACACCTTGATTTTGTTCTTTTCCATCTTTTACAACATACACACTTAATTCTTCACCTGGGAGTACAACAGGTTTAATTGCATTAGCTAAATCATTAATGTTTAACACCGTTACCCCTTGTAATTCAGAGACCTTGTTTAAGTTGAAGTCATTCGTTACTACCGTTCCACCAGTGATTTTCGCCAACTTTACAAGTTTGCTATCCACTTCCTGAATATCATCGAAATCGCCTTCATAAATTTCTACCGGGATCGGCATCTCTTTTTGAATACGATTTAAAATATCTAATCCTCTGCGACCACGATTACGTTTTAAAGCATCAGAAGAATCGGCAATGTGCTGAAGTTCTTCTAACACGAATTGCGGAATGACAATTGTTCCTTCTAAAAACTTTGTTTGGCAAATATCAGCAATACGTCCATCGATAATTACACTTGTATCGAGAATTTTCCAATGCGCTAAAGATTCTTCTACCTCATTTTCTGGTTCTTCATTCTCACTATTATTATTTTTCTTCTTCCCACGTTGTGGTAATGTAAATAATCCTAGCAATTCATTCCTCTTTTTAAACCCTACTTGGAATCCTAAATATCCTAGTAAAAGAGTAAAGAACACTTGCAACACTGTACTAATAACTGGAATTGTAAATTCACGAATTGGTATTAAAATTAAATACGCAACAATAAGCCCAGAGATTAAACCTAATGTACCAAACAAAACATCTGCTACAGGCGCTTTTACAAGAGCCTCTTCAATATGCTTAATAAGTTGAACAATATAATCTACAAGCCAAAATGTTGTTAAAAATAAAATAATTGCACCAATAATTGCACGAACATACGATCCTTCCAATAAAGGAACGGCACCGATGTCTAATACATTAATAACTTTTGGGATTAAGTAAATCCCTAACGCTCCCCCGATTACTAAAAAGAAGAGCTGTACAATCCGTTTTAACATCCAACCACCTCCTACTCATTATTAACCATTGTTTCGCTAATCAAAACGCCGAATGCAAAAGCGGACGTGTTTTTTTATAAATAGTTTTATTTACCAATATATCATATCATATACCAAAATTGTTCTAGTGTCGTTATATTATGGAATCAATGTAATATTCTTAATTGTGTCTACTCATATAGAGATGCTCTTGAATTCTTTTTAGGCCTTCTCGTATTTTCTTCGCCCTGACTTCTCCAATTCCTTCCACATCATCTAATTCATTAATAGTTGCACGACAAACACCTTGCAAAGTTTTAAATCGATTAATTAAATTTTCAATGATAAGTGGTGGAACACGCGAAATTTTGCTTGTGATTCGGTATCCTCTCGGCGTCACACTTTCTTCTAAACTCGTTTGTCCTGGGTATCCAAGTAATTTAACTAAATCACTGTCCTCTAGAAGTTGTGTATTCGCAAGTTCTTGTAACTTTTTCAAAATTTGATGATGGTCTTGTGTTTTTTCTTGATAGTAATCTTTAATTAATAGCGCTGCCTCTGCTTCTAAGTCGGCTAATAGTTCCGTAAGTTGTAAACGAATTAACCTACCTTCTGTTCCCAATTCATGAATATAGCTCAATATTTCATTTTTAATACGTAGTACCATTTCAACACTATGTAAAACATGGACTACCTCGGACATTGTAACAACCTCTTCAAATTCTAGAATGCCCAAATTCGTAATCCCATCATTCCATACAGCCTTATATTTTTCTAACGTTTGGATAGCTTGATTCGCCTTTGTTAAAATAACGCCTATATCTTTTAGTGTATAACGTAAATTCCCTTGATATAGCGTAATTACGTTACGTCTTTGTGAAATAGCCACAACAAGGCTGCCTGTCTGCTTTGCTACACGCTCCGCCGTTCGGTGGCGCATACCTGTCTCAATAGAGTCAATAGATGACTCTGGAACTAACTGTGCGTTCGAAATCAAAATTTTACTTCCCGTTTCATTTAAAATAAGTGCCCCATCCATTTTTGCTAATTCATATAAACTAGCTGGAGAGAATGCACAATTAATATGAAAACCTCCATCAACAATACTTTTAATCTGCTCATTATATCCAAGAACAATTAATCCCCCTGTTTGTGCGCGAAGTACATTATCTATCCCTTCGCGCAGTGGTGTTCCCGGGGCCACAAGTTGTAAAATATTAATCATACTTTTGACACGTTGCTTGTTTTCTTCCATAGCCTAGCCTCCTAATGTCAAACGAAGTGCTTCTCCTAAATTAGATACACCAACTACCTCAATCCCATCTGGAATTGTCCATCCTCCCAAATTTTTTCTAGGAATAATAGCGCGTTGAAATCCTAATTTAGCTGCTTCTTGTACACGTTGTTCAATTCTTGATACTCTTCTTATTTCTCCAGTTAATCCTACTTCTCCTATTACTGCATCGGTTGGTGCCGTAGATTTATCTCTAAAACTTGAAGCTATACTTAAAGCGACAGCTAAATCAATTGCTGGTTCATCTAACTTCAAACCACCTGCTACTTTTAAATATGCATCCTGATTTTGCAATAATAAGCCTGTTCTTTTTTCTAGCACTGCCATAATAAGCGATACACGGTTATGATCAATTCCCGTTGCCATTCTTCGAGGGTTTCCAAAACTAGTAGGGGAAATTAATGCTTGTATTTCTACTAAAACTGGTCTTGTTCCTTCCATTGAGGCAACCACTGTTGATCCTGCAACCCCAACTGGTCTTTCCTCAAGAAAAATTTCAGAAGGGTTTAATACTTCTGCAAGGCCAAGCTCTTTCATTTCAAAAATACCCATTTCATTCGTAGAACCAAAACGATTCTTTACTGCTCGCAAAATGCGGTATGTATGATGACGGTCTCCTTCAAAGTAAAGAACTGCATCGACCATATGTTCTAACATACGAGGTCCTGCAATCGCTCCCTCTTTTGTCACATGTCCAACGATAAAAATAGGGATTCCTTTCGTTTTTGCAAGTTTCATTAATTCCGCTGTACATTCACGAACTTGTGCCACACTTCCCGGTGCTGATGTTACTTCAGGTAGATGTATTGTTTGAATAGAATCAATAACAACAAAGGCTGGGTTCACCTCTTCAATATGTGTTGCAATTCGCTGTAAGTCCGTCTCTGATACAACAAATAGATTACTACCATTTACATGTAAACGATCCGCACGCAGTTTAATCTGTTTTGCTGATTCTTCACCCGATATATATAGGACATCATATGAAGAATCCGCTAATTGTGATGATATTTGTAATAGTAACGTTGATTTTCCAATCCCGGGGTCTCCACCAATCAGTACTAAGGATCCATCTACAATCCCGCCACCAAGTACACGGTTAAATTCTTGAAATTTTGTTTCAATACGCGCCTCAGACTTTGTTTCCACTTCTGTTAGACGTCTTGGTTTTGTTACTTCTGTTTGAATTGCATTCGCATAATTAAGGCGCCTTGATGATACAACCGGTTCCATCTCTTCAACAAGCGTATTCCATTGACCACATCCAGGGCATTTCCCCATATATTTTGGTGACTGATACCCACACTCTTGACATGTGAATTTTGTTTTCTTTTTAGCCATATCGTTTTATATCTCACTTCACTTTCATCTATAAACAATTTATCCTTATCGTACAAGAAAGAGGGCTATCTCGTAGCCCTCTTAGTTTGTCTATACTTATTTTACCTTTTCAGCACTATGAATGACAAATGATTCTCCTTCAACATCAAAGATAACTTTTTGTCCTTTCTCAATAGCACCTTTTAAAAGTTCTTCCGATAGTCTATCTTCTACATGTTTCTGAATTGCTCTACGAAGCGGACGAGCACCGTACTCTCGGTCAAACCCTTTATCAGCAATAGCCGAAATCGCTCCTTCTGTTAAATGCAATTCAATTTCTTGCTCTTTTAAGCGATTTACTAACTGATTTACCATAAGTGTTACAATCTCTTGAATATGTTTTTTCTCAAGCATATGGAACACGATAATTTCATCAATACGGTTTAAGAATTCTGGACGGAATGCCTTTTTCAGTTCATCCATTACTTTACCTTTCATATCTGAATAATCGCGGCTCTCATCTTGTACGTTAAATCCAAGATGTTTATTACGTTTTAACGCTTCTGCACCAACGTTAGATGTCATAATAACAATTGTATTACGGAAATCAACTGTACGCCCTTTAGAATCTGTTAAGCGACCATCTTCTAATACTTGTAGTAAAATGTTAAACACATCAGGATGAGCTTTCTCTACTTCATCTAATAAGACAACTGAATATGGCTTACGGCGAACCTTTTCTGTTAATTGTCCACCTTCTTCATATCCAACATATCCTGGAGGAGATCCAACTAAACGAGAAGTAGAATGCTTCTCCATGTACTCAGACATATCGATGCGAATCATTGCATCCTCATCACCGAACATAGATTCTGCCAACGCTCTTGCTAGCTCCGTTTTACCTACACCTGTTGGTCCTAAGAAAATAAATGAACCAATCGGACGTTTCGGATCTTTCAAACCTGCTCTAGCACGACGAACAGCTTTCGCCACAGCTACTACCGCTTCATCTTGACCAATAACACGATCGTGAAGAATCGATTCTAAGTTTAATAATTTATCAGTCTCTGTTTGTGCAAGCTTAGAAACCGGGATACGAGTCCACGTAGAAACAACATTTGCAATATCTTCTACTGTCACTTCTGAGTTTTCTTTTCCTTGTTGCTCTTTCCATTGACGCTTCGTATCTTCTAACTTCTCACGTAAACGTTGTTCCATATCACGTAAGGAAGCAGCTTTTTCAAACTCTTGACTTTGTACAGCTGCATCTTTTTCTTTTCTAATTTCCTCAAGCTTCACTTCAAGCTCTTTTAGATTTGGTGGTGTTGTATAAGAGCGTAAGCGAACCTTTGAAGCAGCTTCATCAATTAAATCAATTGCTTTATCTGGTAAGAAACGATCTGTAATATAACGATCTGAAAGCTTTACAGCTGCATCAATTGCATCATCTGTAATAGATACGCGGTGATGTGCCTCATAACGATCGCGTAAACCTTTCAAAATTTGAGTTGATTCATCTAAACTTGGCTCATCAACGTGAATTGGTTGGAAACGTCTCTCTAAAGCTGCATCTTTTTCAATATATTTGCGATATTCATCTAACGTTGTCGCTCCAATACATTGTAATTCCCCACGAGCTAAAGATGGTTTTAAAATGTTCGATGCGTCAATAGCACCTTCTGCTCCACCTGCACCAATTAATGTATGAAGTTCATCAATAAATAGAATGATATTTCCTGCTTGGCGGATTTCATCCATTACTTTCTTCAAACGGTCTTCAAATTCACCACGGTATTTCGTTCCGGCTACCACTGTACCCATATCTAGTGTCATAACACGCTTATCTCTTAAAGTTTCAGGAACTTCATTATTTACGATTTGTTGTGCTAATCCTTCTGCAATTGCCGTTTTACCTACACCAGGCTCCCCAATTAATACAGGATTGTTTTTCGTTCTACGGCTTAAAACTTCAATTACACGTTGAATTTCTTTACCACGTCCAATAACAGGGTCTAAACGATTTTCACGTGCAACAACTGTTAAATCACGTGCTAAGCTATCAAGTGTTGGTGTATTTGCATTTGTTGAAGAACCACCTTGATGACCTGAACTTGCTTCATTACTTCCAAGAAGTTGCAATACTTGTTGTCTTGCCTTATTTAAGCTAACACCTAAGTTATTTAAAACACGTGCTGCTACCCCTTCACCCTCGCGGATTAAACCAAGTAAAATATGTTCTGTTCCAACGTAAGAATGACCTAATTTACGAGCTTCATCCATAGACAGCTCAATAACCTTTTTAGCACGCGGTGTATAATGTACGGTTTGAGAAGCTTCTGTTCCGCGTCCAATTAACGCTTCTACTTCTTTTTGAACTTTCTCCGGGCTTAATCCAAGAGCAATCAACGCTTTTGCTGCAATTCCTTCACCTTCGCGTACAAGCCCAAGTAAAATATGTTCTGTTCCAATATTGTTATGCCCAATACGAATCGCTTCCTCTTGAGATAAAGCTAATACTTTCTGTGCTCTTTCTGTAAATCTTCCAAACATCATAGAAATCGCCTCCTACTTGCGCTTAGTTTTTTTCAATACGTAATCGCTCACGGATTAAGGTTGCTCTTCGATAATCTCTTTCTTCTGGCCCTAAAGGTCCTCCCGCATATTGTTGTAAAATGCCTGGTTGTGTAAGAACCATTAGCTCAGTCAAAATATTTCTCGATATACCTTTTATATATCCTAAATCAATACCAAGTCGTAAATCTGATAAGCAATTGGCTGCTTCCGCAGATTGAATTAAACGACTGTTGGCTAGTATGCCATAAGAGCGATAAACTTTATCTTCAAGCTCAATACTTGAATTTTGTACAATTAATTCTCTAGCCATCTTTTCTTGCTGTATGATTTGTTGAATGACACTCTTTAAATCTGCAATAATATCTTCTTCAGATTTTCCTAGCGTCATTTGGTTTGACACTTGAAATATATTACCTAACGCTTCGCTACCTTCACCGTATATTCCTCTTACTACTAACCCTAATTTTTGAATTACTTGTATAATACGGCTAATTCTTTTCGTTAAAACGAGCCCTGGTAAATGGATCATTACGGAAGCCCTAAGTCCTGTACCAACGTTAGTAGGGCAGCTCGTAATATATCCAAGTGATTCATCAAAAGCATATTCAACCTCTTTCTCAATCCAATTATCTATTTGATTAGCACTTTGAAGTGCCTCTGATAACTGCAATCCTGAAAATAAGCACTGAATCCGAATATGGTCTTCTTCATTCAGCATAACACTAATATGTTCGTTTTCTGACAATAGACACGCTCCATATTCTGTTCCTGCAAGGTTGGGACTAATTAAATGCTTTTCAACTAATACTCTCCTTTGAAGAGGCGTTAATTCATTCATTTTTAATAGTTCAAACTCTCCAAAAGGTTCTACTGTTTTATTTATAAATTCCTTTTTAAATAATTCTTGAATCTGTTTAGCTTCTTCTTCGTTTTGCATAGTAGAGAATTGATATTTTTTAAAATTACGAGCCAAACGAATTCGACTACTTAAAACAATATCAGAATCAGGGCCATCTCCCTTCATCCATGGACTAATCGCTTCATTCATAATTTTGTCCAGTGACATAGAACTATTCCCCCTCTCTATGCTCACTAAGCTGAGTTTCAAGATTTCTAATTTTATCCCTTACTCCAGCAGCTTTCTCAAATTCCTCTTTCTGTACGTATTGTTTCAGAATGAGTTTTAGTTCATCTAATTCTTTCTTTAAGTGAATATTTCCTTCTATACGCTTCGGAATTTTTCCACAATGATCTGTATGCCCGCCGTGAAGACGTTTTAATAACGGCTTTAAATGTTCCTTAAATGTATCGTAACAAGAAGCACATCCAAAGCGTCCTACCTTTGTAAGTTGCTCATATGTCATTTTACAATTTGGACATCTTAATATATTTGTGTTCGAAAATCCGCTTTTTTCTTCTTCAAACATTGTTGATTCACCGTGTAATAACCCAGCAAATAAATCATGGAATGAAAAGTTAGACTGCGATGATTGAAAGAAAGACGTATAGCCACTTTGTTCTGCACATTGCTCACAAAGATGAACTTCCGCCTTCTTTTCGTTAATTACTTTTGTATAATGTAAAGTTGCTGGTCTTATATTACAGTTTTGACAAGTCATCACTATCCCCACCTTTACAACAGGAACGATCTATCTCATAGTACTTTTCATACATTACTAGACTGTTCACTTTCCTTTATTCGTTTACATAAAAGTGCGTGTTCTTTTTTCAAAACTTCTACAATATTTAACTGCCTTATCTTTTAGTTATTATTCTTTTACAAAAGCTGTATTTATTTATATTTCAGTGTTCTTAACATTGCGCATAATATTCGAGCCCTAAGTTCATCTCGAGAAGGAACATCCATTGATAATACAGAACGATCTAGTACGCTTAACATAAGTTTAGCTTCACGATTCGTTATGATTCCCTCTTCTATTAAACGTATAATCATACTCTCTGCATTTCCTTGCGCAACGCTATGATCAATCATATGAAGCATTTGATCAATAATGTCTATATCGTCATGCAGTTTGACTTTTATAATGCGAATGTAACCTCCTCCACCACGTTTACTTTCTACTACAAATCCTCTTTCTAACGTAAAACGGGTATTGATCACATAATTGATTTGAGATGGTACGCACTCGAATCGATCCGCAATCTCATTTCTCTTGATTTCAATCACATTATTATTACTTAAGTCAATAACTTGCTTTAGATATTGCTCAATGATATCAGATATATTTCTCATTTATCCGCCACCTTTATTGACTTTGACTATCTTTGACTTTAATTATATACGTATTAATAAAATTTGCAACTCTTTTGCTTATTTACTATCCTAGCCACATTCCCCTGTATTTAATCAAAATAATAATTATTTAAATACATTTTTTATTACTATGGATTATAAAAGAAAACACGAAAAAACACGAGTCATTTGACTCGTGCTTAGTTGCTTGGCGACGTCCTACTCTCACAGGGACAAGGTCCCAACTACCATCGGCGCTAGAGAGCTTAACTTCCGTGTTCGGTATGGGAACGGGTGTGACCTCTCTGCCATCATCACCAAACTATGAAGGCATATTCCTTCAAAACTAGATAACATTTGCTACATATTATATGGTTAAGTCCTCGATCTATTAGTATTCGTCAGCTCCACATGTCACCATGCTTCCACCTCGAACCTATCAACCTGATCATCTTTCAGGGATCTTACTAGCTTACGCTATGGGAAATCTCATCTTGAGGGGGGCTTCATGCTTAGATGCTTTCAGCACTTATCCCTTCCGCACATAGCTACCCAGCTATGCCCTTGGCAGAACAACTGGTACACCAGCGGTGCGTCCATCCCGGTCCTCTCGTACTAAGGACAGCTCCTCTCAAATTTCCTACGCCCACGACGGATAGGGACCGAACTGTCTCACGACGTTCTGAACCCAGCTCGCGTACCGCTTTAATGGGCGAACAGCCCAACCCTTGGGACCGACTACAGCCCCAGGATGCGATGAGCCGACATCGAGGTGCCAAACCTCCCCGTCGATGTGGACTCTTGGGGGAGATAAGCCTGTTATCCCCGGGGTAGCTTTTATCCGTTGAGCGATGGCCCTTCCATGCGGAACCACCGGATCACTAAGCCCGACTTTCGTCCCTGCTCGACTTGTAGGTCTCGCAGTCAAGCTCCCTTATGCCTTTGCACTCTACGAATGATTTCCAACCATTCTGAGGGAACCTTTGGGCGCCTCCGTTACACTTTAGGAGGCGACCGCCCCAGTCAAACTGCCCACCTGACACTGTCTCCCGGGTCGATAAGACCCGTAGGTTAGAATTTCAATACAGTCAGGGCGGTATCCCACCAGCGCCTCCACCGAAGCTAGCGCTCCGGTTTCAAAGGCTCCCGCCTATCCTGTACAAACTGTACCAAAATTCAATATCAGGCTACAGTAAAGCTCCACGGGGTCTTTCCGTCCTGTCGCGGGTAACCTGCATCTTCACAGGTACTATAATTTCACCGAGTCTCTGGTTGAGACAGTGCCCAAATCGTTACACCTTTCGTGCGGGTCGGAACTTACCCGACAAGGAATTTCGCTACCTTAGGACCGTTATAGTTACGGCCGCCGTTTACTGGGGCTTCAGTTCAGAGCTTCGCTTACGCTAACCCCTCTCCTTAACCTTCCAGCACCGGGCAGGTGTCACCCCCTATACTTCGCCTTACGGCTTCGCAGAGAGCTGTGTTTTTGCTAAACAGTCGCTTGGGCCTATTCACTGCGGCTTTCCGTTAAGAAAGCACCCCTTCTCCCGAAGTTACGGGGTCATTTTGCCGAGTTCCTTAACCAGAGTTCTCTCGCACACCTTAGGATTCTCTCCTCGCCTACCTGTGTCGGTTTGCGGTACAGGCACCTTTTATCTCGCTAGAAGCTTTTCTTGGCAGCGGGGAATCAAAGACTTCGCTCCATAAGGAGCTTCCCCATCACAGCTCAGCCTTTACGATAAGCGGATTTGCCTACTTATCAGCCTAACTGCTTGGACGTGCACAACCAATCGCACGCTTCTTCTATCCTTCTGCGTCCCTCCATTGCTCAAACGATAAAGAGGTGGTACAGGAATATCAACCTGTTGTCCATCGCCTACGCCTGTCGGCCTCGGCTTAGGTCCTGACTAACCCTGAGCGGACGAGCCTTCCTCAGGAAACCTTAGGCATTCGGTGGACGGGATTCTCACCCGTCTTTCGCTACTCATACCGGCATTCTCACTTCTAAGCACTCCACCAGTCCTTCCGGTCTGACTTCACTGTCCTTAGAACGCTCCCCTACCACTGATACCATTCGGTATCAATCCGCAGCTTCGGTGGTGTATTTAGCCCCGGTACATTTTCGGCGCAGAGTCACTCGACTAGTGAGCTATTACGCACTCTTTAAATGGTGGCTGCTTCTAAGCCAACATCCTAGTTGTCTAAGCAACTCCACATCCTTTTCCACTTAATACACACTTTGGGACCTTAGCTGGCGGTCTGGGCTGTTTCCCTTTTGACTACGGATCTTATCACTCGCAGTCTGACTCCTAAGGATAAGTCATTGGCATTCGGAGTTTGACTGAATTCGGTAATCCGATGAGGACCCCTAGTCCAATCAGTGCTCTACCTCCAAGACTCTTACACTTAAGGCTAGCCCTAAAGCTATTTCGGGGAGAACCAGCTATCTCCAGGTTCGATTGGAATTTCTCCGCTACCCACACCTCATCCCCGCACTTTTCAACGTGCGTGGGTTCGGGCCTCCATTCAGTGTTACCTGAACTTCACCCTGGACATGGGTAGATCACCTGGTTTCGGGTCTACGACCACGTACTAAACGCCCTATTCAGACTCGCTTTCGCTGCGGCTCCGCCTCTTCAGCTTAACCTCGCACGGGATCGTAACTCGCCGGTTCATTCTACAAAAGGCACGCCATCACCCGTTAACGGGCTCTGACTATTTGTAGGCACACGGTTTCAGGATCTCTTTCACTCCCCTTCCGG
>NZ_JBBOTL010000001.1:85000-87500 GCF_038005585.1 Bacillus sp. FSL W8-0519 | reverse complement strand
ACCTCTTGATCCGTAGTCAAACGCTCTATCCAATTGAGCTACGGGCGCATATGGTGCCGAGGGCGGGGGTCGAACCCGCACGGTGGTCACCCACCGCAGGATTTTAAGTCCTGTGCGTCTGCCTGTTCCGCCACCCCGGCATGTCATATTGAAAATTGGAGCGGAAGACGGGATTCGAACCCGCGACCCCAACCTTGGCAAGGTTGTATTCTACCACTGAACTACTTCCGCAAGACATGTTTGAGTTATTTCATTAAAAGTGCGGGTGAAGGGAGTCGAACCCCCACGCCAAAGGCGCTAGATCCTAAGTCTAGTGCGTCTGCCAATTCCGCCACACCCGCATATTCATTAAAAATGGTGAGCCATGAAGGACTCGAACCTTCGACCCTCTGATTAAAAGTCAGATGCTCTACCAACTGAGCTAATGGCTCTTACAATAAAAAACTGGTGCCGACTAGAGGACTTGAACCCCCAACCTACTGATTACAAGTCAGTTGCTCTACCAATTGAGCTAAGTCGGCTAAATGGTGGAGGATGACGGGATCGAACCGCCGACCCCCTGCTTGTAAGGCAGGTGCTCTCCCAGCTGAGCTAATCCTCCGGATTGCCTGGCAACGTCCTACTCTCACAGGGACAAGGTCCCAACTACCATCGGCGCTAGAGAGCTTAACTTCCGTGTTCGGTATGGGAACGGGTGTGACCTCTCTGCCATCATTACCAGACTGTATTCATTTAAGACAAGAATTATTGTAACTTATTTCACTTTGAAAGTCAACAAGTTTTTTATATTCTTTCAAAACTAGATAACATTTGCTACATATTATATGGTTAAGTCCTCGATCTATTAGTATTCGTCAGCTCCACATGTCACCATGCTTCCACCTCGAACCTATCAACCTGATCATCTTTCAGGGATCTTACTAGCTTACGCTATGGGAAATCTCATCTTGAGGGGGGCTTCATGCTTAGATGCTTTCAGCACTTATCCCTTCCGCACATAGCTACCCAGCTATGCCCTTGGCAGAACAACTGGTACACCAGCGGTGCGTCCATCCCGGTCCTCTCGTACTAAGGACAGCTCCTCTCAAATTTCCTACGCCCACGACGGATAGGGACCGAACTGTCTCACGACGTTCTGAACCCAGCTCGCGTACCGCTTTAATGGGCGAACAGCCCAACCCTTGGGACCGACTACAGCCCCAGGATGCGATGAGCCGACATCGAGGTGCCAAACCTCCCCGTCGATGTGGACTCTTGGGGGAGATAAGCCTGTTATCCCCGGGGTAGCTTTTATCCGTTGAGCGATGGCCCTTCCATGCGGAACCACCGGATCACTAAGCCCGACTTTCGTCCCTGCTCGACTTGTAGGTCTCGCAGTCAAGCTCCCTTATGCCTTTGCACTCTACGAATGATTTCCAACCATTCTGAGGGAACCTTTGGGCGCCTCCGTTACACTTTAGGAGGCGACCGCCCCAGTCAAACTGCCCACCTGACACTGTCTCCCGGGTCGATAAGACCCGTAGGTTAGAATTTCAATACAGTCAGGGCGGTATCCCACCAGCGCCTCCACCGAAGCTAGCGCTCCGGTTTCAAAGGCTCCCGCCTATCCTGTACAAACTGTACCAAAATTCAATATCAGGCTACAGTAAAGCTCCACGGGGTCTTTCCGTCCTGTCGCGGGTAACCTGCATCTTCACAGGTACTATAATTTCACCGAGTCTCTGGTTGAGACAGTGCCCAAATCGTTACACCTTTCGTGCGGGTCGGAACTTACCCGACAAGGAATTTCGCTACCTTAGGACCGTTATAGTTACGGCCGCCGTTTACTGGGGCTTCAGTTCAGAGCTTCGCTTACGCTAACCCCTCTCCTTAACCTTCCAGCACCGGGCAGGTGTCACCCCCTATACTTCGCCTTACGGCTTCGCAGAGAGCTGTGTTTTTGCTAAACAGTCGCTTGGGCCTATTCACTGCGGCTTTCCGTTAAGAAAGCACCCCTTCTCCCGAAGTTACGGGGTCATTTTGCCGAGTTCCTTAACCAGAGTTCTCTCGCACACCTTAGGATTCTCTCCTCGCCTACCTGTGTCGGTTTGCGGTACAGGCACCTTTTATCTCGCTAGAAGCTTTTCTTGGCAGCGGGGAATCAAAGACTTCGCTCCATAAGGAGCTTCCCCATCACAGCTCAGCCTTTACGATAAGCGGATTTGCCTACTTATCAGCCTAACTGCTTGGACGTGCACAACCAATCGCACGCTTCTTCTATCCTTCTGCGTCCCTCCATTGCTCAAACGATAAAGAGGTGGTACAGGAATATCAACCTGTTGTCCATCGCCTACGCCTGTCGGCCTCGGCTTAGGTCCTGACTAACCCTGAGCGGACGAGCCTTCCTCAGGAAACCTTAGGCATTCGGTGGACGGGATTCTCACCCGTCTTTCGCTACTCATACCGGCATTCTCACTTCTAAGCACTCCACCAGTCCTTCCGGTCTGACTTCACTGTCCTT
>NZ_JBBOTL010000001.1:32500-82500 GCF_038005585.1 Bacillus sp. FSL W8-0519 | reverse complement strand
GAGTTTTACGACCCGAAAGCCTTCATCACTCACGCGGCGTTGCTCCGTCAGACTTTCGTCCATTGCGGAAGATTCCCTACTGCTGCCTCCCGTAGGAGTCTGGGCCGTGTCTCAGTCCCAGTGTGGCCGATCACCCTCTCAGGTCGGCTACGCATCGTTGCCTTGGTGAGCCGTTACCTCACCAACTAGCTAATGCGACGCGGGTCCATCCATAAGTGACAGCCGAAGCCGCCTTTCAATTTCGAACCATGCAGTTCAAAATGTTATCCGGTATTAGCCCCGGTTTCCCGGAGTTATCCCAGTCTTATGGGCAGGTTACCCACGTGTTACTCACCCGTCCGCCGCTAACTTCATAAGAGCAAGCTCTTAATCCATTCGCTCGACTTGCATGTATTAGGCACGCCGCCAGCGTTCATCCTGAGCCAGGATCAAACTCTCCAATAAAGTTAGTTTGTCTAGCATCATAAAATAAAAATTGACGTTTCACGTTGTTTGTTTCGTTCAGTTTTCAAAGAACTACTTCGTCGCTCAGAAGCGACTTTATTAATATAACATTTTGTTATATTTTCGTCAACAACTTTTTTCAAAAAGTTGTTTTTCGTTTGTTTTGCTTGTTACCTTTCGTGGCAACGAATATAAATATACCAGTTTGATTATTAAAATGCAATAGTTTTTCTAATAAAATTTTTAACTTAGTAAAAAAGTATAAAAACAGCACTTTTCTTCTATATAAATATAATTTCTTCCAACATCAACATCTAATCTCCACACTCATACTCAAATAAAGTGAAACTTTAATCAAGCCTCACCAATCGCGATAAAAAAAGCTTTGGAGAAATCTCCAAAGCTTAGTCTTGTTTATGACGCATAGCAGGGAATAATAGTACGTCACGAATAGATGGTGCATTCGTTAATAACATAACAAGACGATCAATACCAATTCCTAGTCCACCTGTAGGAGGCATACCATACTCAAGAGCTTCGATATAATCATCATCCATCATGTGAGCTTCATCATTACCTTGTTCGCGTTCTTTTAATTGCGCTTCAAAACGTTCTTTCTGATCGATTGGATCATTTAATTCAGTGAATGCATTTGCATGTTCACGTGCAACGATAAATAATTCGAAACGATCTGTGAATCGTGGATCTTCGTCATTCTTTTTCGCAAGTGGCGAAATTTCTACCGGATGACCGTAAATAAATGTTGGTTGGATTAATTTATCTTCTACTTTTTGCTCGAAGAATTCATTAATAATATGACCAACTTCCATTGTATCCTTAATTTCTACATTATGTTCTTTTGCAAGTTCACGCGCTTCTTCTACACTCATCGGATTCCAGAAATCTGCTCCAGAATGTTCTTTAATTGCATCTACCATATGAAGACGTGTCCATTCTGGTTCTAGATTAATTTCATAATCACCATACTGGATTGTTGTTGTACCTAGTACTTGCTTCGCGATATGAGCAACCATATTTTCTGTTAGTTTCATAATATCTTTATAATCAGCATACGCTTCATATAATTCAATCATCGTAAACTCGGGATTATGACGAGTTGATACACCCTCGTTACGGAATACACGGCCGATTTCATAAACTTTTTCTAATCCACCCACAATAAGGCGTTTTAAATGAAGTTCAATTGCGATACGCATATATAACTCCATATCTAACGCATTATGGTGCGTGATAAAAGGACGCGCAGAAGCTCCACCTGCAATTGCGTGCATCATAGGTGTTTCCACTTCAAGATAACCATTGTCATCTAAGTATCTTCTCATTTCACGAATGATTTTACTGCGAGTAACAAATGTTTCACGGCTTTCCATACTTGTAATTAAGTCTAAGTAACGTTGACGGTAGCGTTGTTCAACATCTTTTAATCCATGATATTTATCCGGTAATGGACGAAGAGATTTCGTTAATAGCGTAAAGCCCGTTGCTTTCACCGAAAGTTCTCCAACGTTCGTTTTGAAAACTTTACCTTCAATACCTACTAAGTCACCTAAATCTGCTGTTTTAAATAATTCGTACTCTTCATCTCCAACAGCATCTTTACGAACGTAAATTTGAACTTGTCCATGTAAATCTTGAATATGTGCAAATCCAGCTTTTCCTTTACCGCGTTTTGTCATAATACGACCAGCGATAGAAACAGAGATTTCTTTCTCCTCTAATTCTTCTTTAGAGAACTCTCCATATAGGCTTAATAATTCATTTGTTGCATTTGTACGTTCAAAACGTTTACCGAACGGATCGATCCCTTGCTCACGTAAGTTATGTAGCTTTTCACGACGAACAAGCAATTGGTCGTTTAATTCTTCGTGGTTCATGTTATCCATGGTATTGATATCACTCCAGCTCTATTAATTTTTACAATATATACAGTATAGCATTTTCTACTCAACTAGAAAAACTGCCAGCAACTAACTGGCAGTTCTTCTTTCTTTCACGTAATTATAGGAAGTGTATAGAAGAATGTCAATCTTCCCTTCCTATTATTAACCAACGTGAATTGTTTGTTGTTTCGCTTCTACTTCTTCTACAAATGTACCTAATACATTTGCAAGGTCTTCACGCGTATTACAAGCATTGATACCATTACGTACAGTTGCATTACCACGAATGCCTTTTAAATACCAAGCTGCGTGCTTTCTCATCTCTCTTACAGCGACATTTTCATTCTTTAAATCGATCAGACGATCTAGATGCAACATACATACGTCAATTTTCTCACGTACTGTCGGTTCCGGCATTAATTCACCAGTCTCTAAATACTTTACCGTACGATAAATCATCCATGGATCTCCAAGGGCAGCGCGGCCAATCATAACACCATCTACACCAATTTCATCAAGCATACGCTTTGCATCTTGCGGCGTTGCGACATCACCATTTCCGATAACCGGGATATTTACAGCTTGCTTTACTTGTTTAATAATATCCCAATCCGCTTTTCCTTCATACATTTGTACTCGTGTGCGCCCATGAACTGCTACCGCTTGTCCACCAGCACGCTCAACAGCTTTCGCATTCTCGATTGCGAAAATATGATCCTCATCCCAACCGATACGCATTTTTACTGTAACTGGTTTTTTTACAGCATCTACAACTGCCGCTACCATTTCATATATTTTATTTGGGTCTAAAAGCCACTTTGCTCCTGCATCACACTTAACGATTTTTGGTACTGGGCACCCCATATTAATATCAATGATGTCTGCTGTCGTATATTGATCTACGTATTTCGCAGCATCTACAAGAGTTTCTTTCTCGCCACCAAAAATTTGTAAACTTAATGGCTTTTCTCTCTCATCAATATATAACATATCTAATGTTCTTTTATTGTTCAGTAGTATCGCCTTATCACTTACCATTTCAGCACAAACTAGGCCTGCACCGAATTCTTTTACTGTCAAACGGAATGCAGAGTTACACACTCCCGCCATCGGTGCTAATACAACCGGATTTTTCATCTCAATATTTGCGATTTTTAACACTCGATTTACTCCTTCCTTCATGGTCACTTTGGCATTAGCTCATCTATCGAGACCTTTAATGCTTTAGCAACTTCCACTACAAAGTCTTGGGAAGGCGATCGATTTCCTCGCTCAACTTCACCTAAAACAGATACAGATACCCCTAATTCTTTTGCAAAACCTTCTTGCGTATAACCTTTTAGTTTTCGAAAAGCACGAATGCGTCTTCCCCATTTTTCTGCTTCCATACCGTTACTCCCTCTCGCCTTTTCATTTCTTCTACTTGTGAACGTGAAATGTTTTGTTTTATATCTTGATTAATCTCTAACAACGGAACGATAACAAAAGCTCTTTCGAACATCCGCGGATGCGGAACAATAAGATTCTCTGCTTCAATATTTTCTTGATTATATAGTAAAATGTCAAGGTCGATAGTCCTAGGTCCCCACCTAATTTCCCTTTTTCTTCCTAGATCATTTTCTACTTTTTGCGTTACTTTCAATAATTCTTGCGGTGATAAATTGGTAGAAATTTTTATAACTAAATTTAAAAAGCAACTTTGGTCAGTATAGCCAACCGGTTCCGTCTCATATACAGACGAAACATCCTCAACTTTGATATAAGGATTTTTATTCAGAAACTGAATCGCTTCAGTTAAATACGTATAACGTTCTCCAATATTTGAACCTAATGCAATGTAAGCTATATTATTCATGGACGTTCTCTCGTAATTTCTACCGCTACAGCACGATAATGTCCTGGTATCGGCGGATCTGGTTTAATTACCTTTATCGTACATCTTGAAATACTCTCATATTGTTTCAATATATCTGTAGCAATATTTTCAGCAATACTCTCTACAAGCTTATATGTTCTATCTTCTACAACTTTCCTACATAATTCGAAAAGCTCTCCATAATTAACAGAATGCTCTAAGTCATCACTTTCTCCTGCTTGTTTCAAATCCAATTCCACCGTTAAGTCCACTTTAAATCTCTGGCCTAATTTATTTTCCTCTGGGAATACACCATGATAACCGTAAAACTCCATATCATGAATATAAATTTTATCCAATTACTTTACCCCCTTACCAATCATCGCATCCATCATCTTAGCCATACGTGCCATTTCCTTCACATCATGAACACGAACAAACTCACAACCCTTTTCAATACCAAGACAAACGGTAGCTCCCGTCCCCTCAAGACGTTCTTCTACCGGCAAATCTAGCACATGCCCAATAAAGGACTTTCTTGAAGTACCTAAGAGAACTGGATAACCTAGTACGTTTAACTGTTCTAAATTACGCATCGCTTCTAAATTTTGTTCAGGTGTTTTAGCAAAACCGATGCCCGGGTCTAAAATGATATTCTCATCTCGTACACCAGCATCTTTAGCAATTTTAATACTGTCATATAAATCAGCAACCATATCAGCCATTAAATTACGATAATTCATGTTATCGCGATTATGCATTAAGATAATAGGTACATCGTAATGAGCCGCAACTTCAGCGATTTTCGGTTCCGCCTTCGCTCCCCAAACATCATTAATAATATGAGCACCAGCTTCGATTGCTTGTTTTGCAACTTCCGCTTTATATGTGTCGATAGAAATAGGCAATTTCACCTCTTTTGAAACAGCCTGAATCATTGGAACAACTCGTTTTATTTCTTCTTCCACTGACACTTTAGCAAAGCCCGGACGAGTAGATTCGCCACCAATATCAATAATATGAGCACCTTCATCTCGCATTTCTTTCGCATGGCGCACTGCAGTATCTACCTCGTTGTAACTCCCACCATCAGAAAACGAATCTGGTGTTACATTTAAAATCCCCATAATTAACGTTTTTTCATTTAAGTTCAATGTATATTCGCCGCAGCGCAAATCATAATCCCACTTCAAACTACACATCTCCTCTTCGTAATTCATTTCTGCTCCACAATTTCTCTCTCTGCATTTCATAAAGGTTCATAAATCTTTTTGTAACCATACCTACTTTACCCGGGAAATCTCGTCCCTCTATACGATTAAGCGGAACAATTTCTTGAATCGAGTTTGTTACGAAGACTTCATCGGCTGAAAGTAATTCATCTTTTGTAAAGAAACCTTCTTTTACTTCTATACCAATCTCTTCAGCAACCTTTATAATAAACGCACGAGTGATACCATTTAAAATCCCTGTTTCAAGCGAAGGTGTATATAAAATATCACCTTTCACAAAAAAGAGATTCGAAACAATACCCTCTGCAACATAACCTACTTCAGTCAGGAAAATCCCTTCTTTATTCACACCATTTCCAATTTCACGTTTCCCCAAAATGTTATTTAAATAATGGTGAGACTTCAAGCGAGATGCACCTTCTGGGGTATTTCTCACTTGATTTAAGACAACCCCTTCTTTTTCCACTACATCTCCCGGGGCCGCTAAAGGTTTTATAAAAACAATAATAGACGGCTCTTCATACATTTCTGTTTGCAATCCAATTTCATCTATACCCGCCGATACATTAAAACGGACATACGCATGCTCTAATTTATTCTTAACGATTAAATTCTTCAAAATAAGCATTACTTCATCTTTCGTCATTGTCCATTTTATTTGCAATGTATCCAGCGCATCTATTAAACGGTCATAATGATCATCCAATAAGAAAGGATGACCATTATAAATACGAAAAGTCTCAAAAACTCCAAGACCATATAAATAACCATGATCATAAGGAGAAATTCTCGCTTCACTCGATTCTACATACTGACCATTTACGTAAATTAACATGATGTCACACTTGGACTATATTTACGAATGAAATTCTGCAACAACTCTTTCCCGTGAGAAGTCATAATAGATTCCGGGTGGAACTGCACACCTTCAATCGGTAATGTTGTATGGCGGAGCGCCATAATTTCCCCTTCTTCTGTCCAAGACGTTACCTCTAAACAATCAGGTAACGTCTCTTTCTTAACAATAAGGGAATGATAGCGTGTCGCGGTAAACGGATTAGGGATATCCGAAAAAATCGTCTTCTCGTCATGATGCATAAGCGATGTTTTCCCATGCATTAATCGCTCTGCACGAACAACCTCTCCACCAAACACTTGCGCAATAGATTGATGACCAAGACAAACCCCAAAAATCGGAATCTTTCCAGCAAAGTATCGAATAACCTCCATACTAATTCCTGCCTCATTCGGACTACATGGACCTGGCGAAATCATTAAAAAGTCTGGTTTCATATTCTCAATATCTGAAATAGTCACTTCATCGTTACGTTTAACAACAAGATCTTGTCCAAGTTCTCCAAGAAACTGCACTAAATTAAATGTAAAAGAATCATAATTATCAATCATTAATATCATTTCTCTCACCTAACCGTTTCTTCACTACGTTCTTTTGCACGCCATAAAGCAATCGCCTTTTTTAACGACTCTTTATATTCATTTTCCGGATTTGAATCAATTACAATTCCCGCCCCTGCTTGTACATGCGCTTTTCCGTCTTTAGCAAGAAGTGTCCTAATTACAATATTCAATTCTGTATCTCCAGAATAACCGATCCAACCGATTGAACCTGTATAAATCCCTCGGCGAACAGGTTCTAATTCTTCAATAATTTCCATCGTACGTATTTTCGGAGCACCCGTAATTGTTCCTCCAGGGAATACAGCCTTCACTAAATCGAAAGCATCTTTATCTTCTTCCACCTCACCACGCACATTAGAAACAATATGCATAACATGTGAGTATTTCTCAATTACCATAAACTCGTCTACTTCTACAGTGCCATATTTACAAACACGTCCTAAATCATTTCGCTCTAAATCCACAAGCATGACGTGCTCTGCTCTTTCTTTTTCATTCTCAATTAATTCCCTTGCCAATTCTTCATCCTCTTGCTCATTTGCCCCTCTAGATCTCGTTCCAGCAATTGGTCTTGTACTTACTTCAGTTCCCTGTTTCTTAATTAGCAACTCTGGCGATCCACTTACAATTTGAAAATCCCCGAGCTCCAAGTAACCCATATATGGAGATGGATTAATTTCACGAAGACTTGTATATATTTCTAGTGGGTGTGTTTGTAACGTTCTTTCTTGTCTTGTCGACAAGTTTACTTGGAACACATCACCAGCACCAATATATTCTTGAATACATTCAACCGCCTTCATAAAGCTTTCTTCAGTAAAAGCAACTGCTTCACTTTTCTTTTCAGGGCACGCAAACGGCATAGTCACTTCTGGCGCTTCTGTCGTCCAAAGAACCTTCCATTCATTTAATCGTTCTTTTGCCTCTTCATGCTTATCTGCATAATGTGTAATAATCCATAATACTTTTTCCTCTTGATCATACACAAACACATCATCAAATAATAAAAAGAATATATCAGGTATATTAATATCATCCTCGGCAAGAGAAGGAAGTTTTTCAATATAACGGATGCAATCATAACTAAAGTAGCCAATTGCACCACCTTGAAAAGGCGGGTATTCCGGATTATAATCCGTTTTCCATTGCTCCATATATTCCTGCATTAAACCTAATGGGTTTCCTTGCTTTATTGTTTCCTTACCACTTTCACTTATATGTAACGTTTCACCCTTCCCTCGGATTACCGCTACCGGGTTTAACCCCACAATGTTATAACGACCGCCACGCCCACTCTCTAACAAAATATGTTGCGGTTTATCCTTAGAAAGAAATTTATATTGCTTAAAGAAATCTAACTGATATGGAATAGAAAGCGCTAAAGATTTTCTTCGTTGCATATCAACACCCCGTCTTCTTTTATCCCACCCTCTTATATTAACCACTTCAAACTACATTCGTTATGTATATAGAAGAGTTATACTCGAAGGCTAGTGAAAATAAATTAATGATACTACCTCTTATTTTACATGAAGTTTTCTAGTCATTCACTCTTTTCCTATTTCCAATCCAAAAAGAAAAAGCATCCTTTTTCAAGGATGCTTTTTCAATCACATGTAATTAAGACTCAAATTGATAAAGTGGTGTACTTAAATAACGTTCACCATTACTTGGGATAATAACAAGTACCTTTTTCCCTTTACCTAACTTTTTCGCAACTTCTGTCGCTGCATAAATAACTGCTCCTGAAGAAATACCAACTAAAATACCTTCCTCTTTAGCCACTCTTCTTGCGTATTCGAACGCTTGCTCTGTTTTCACTTGAATGATTTCATCATATACTTCTACATCCAATGTTTCTGGAACAAATCCAGCCCCAATTCCTTGGATTTTATGTGGACCTGGTTTTCCACCAGATAACACTGGTGAATCCGCAGGTTCTACTGCATAAATTTTAATATCTTTATATGCTTCCTTCAGCACTTCACCAGCACCAGTAATCGTTCCACCTGTACCAATACCTGCAATAAATGCATCTAATTGATCACCCATTTGCTCAACAATTTCTGGACCTGTTGTTAAACGATGAATTTCTGGATTTGATTGATTTTTGAACTGTTGCGGTATAAAGTAGCCATGTTCTTTTGCTAATTCAGTCGCTTGACGAATTGCTCCGCCCATTCCTTCAGGCCCTGGAGTCAATACTAATTCAGCGCCATAAGCACGTAATAAATTGCGACGCTCAACGCTCATTGTTTCTGGCATTACTAAAATTGCCTTATATCCTTTAGCAGCTGCTACCATCGCTAAACCAATTCCTGTGTTACCACTTGTCGGCTCAATGATTGTATCGCCTTCTTTTAATAATCCTTTTTTCTCAGCATCTTCAATCATAGCTAATGCGATACGATCTTTAACGCTGCTCCCCGGATTCATAAATTCTAATTTTAAGTATATATCTGCGCTGTCTGATTCTACGATGCGGTTCAACTTAACGATCGGCGTTTTCCCGATTAATTCTGAAACTGATTGTGCCACTCGCATTCCTGTCACTCCTAACACCGAGTATTTTTATTGGTTTTGTATATATT
This sequence comes from Bacillus sp. FSL W8-0519, assembly GCF_038005585.1. Classification (NCBI taxonomy): domain Bacteria; kingdom Bacillati; phylum Bacillota; class Bacilli; order Caryophanales; family Bacillaceae; genus Bacillus; species Bacillus sp. FSL W8-0519. Next base: position 73,058 of record NZ_JBBOTL010000001.1, on the reverse strand, counting down.
TAGATTTTGTCAGAAAATTCCCTGTTTGTCAATGTATTTAGAGGGTAAATTCCCTTATTACAAATTCTCAATTAAATTTGTAATATCTTCTTTAGAGAACTTGTATCGCTCATTACAGAAATGACAATGAACTTCTGTTTCTTCTTCTTCTTCACGAACTTGCTCTAACTCCGTTTTACCTAAACTAATTAACACACTCTCGATACGTTCGCGTGAGCATGTGCAATTAAATTGAACATCCATCGTTTCTAATACTTTTACCTTATCTTCTCCAAGGACTGCATACAGTAACTCTTCTGGAGAAAGCCCTTGTTCGATCAATGTTGATACAGGAGGAATCTTCTGCAAACGCTCTTCAATGAATGAAATTGTCTCTTCCTGTGCACCCGGCATAATTTGAAGGATAAATCCACCTGCCGCTAATATGCTATCGTCTCCATTTACAAGGACACCAACACCTACAGAAGAAGGCGTCTGCTCAGAAACTGCAAAATAATACGTGAAGTCTTCTCCTAATTCTCCTGAAACAATTGGAGATTGACCAATAAACGGCTCACGCATACCAATATCTTTAATTACCGTTACAAATCCTTCAGTACCTACCGCTTGATATACACGTAATTTCCCTTGTTCTGTTCCTTCAAAGTCAACATGTGGATTCGTTACATAACCACGTACATCTCCATTTGCATGAGCATCTACTAAGATAGGACCAATCGGACCATTTCCTTCTACCTTAATTGTTAGCTTTTGGTCACCTTTTAACATTGCCCCCATCATTGTACCTGCAGTTAAAGAACGACCAAGTGCCGCTGAAGCTGTTCTCCATGTATCATGACGTCTTTGCGCCTCGCTTACCGTGTTTGTAGTACGTACACTATACGCACGCACTTCCCCATCAAATGCTAACGCTTTTACTAAATAATCTTTCATACTTATTTATTCACCTTTCTCATGCTGTAAATTTGCATTACGCTCGTATAACATATACAAACCTTTTAATGTTAAGAATGGATCTACAACATCAATTACATTCGATTCTTCTGAAATTAATTTCGCTAATCCACCTGTTGCAATAACTTTCGGTTCTTGTTTAGCTTCCTCTTTCATGCGCTTAACAATACCTTCCACTTGTCCAACATAACCATAAAGAATACCGGATTGCATCGCACTTACCGTATTCTTCCCAACTACACTGCTTGGTTTTGTAATTTCAATACGAGGAAGTTTTGCCGCTCTACTATATAAAGCCTCTGCTGAAATCATAATTCCTGGTGTAATAACTCCACCCATATAATGCTTTTCTTCGTTAATATAACAATATGTAGTAGCCGTACCAAAATCGACAATAATAAGCGGACTTCCATATAAGTGGATTCCTGCTACTGCATTTACGATTCGATCCGCACCTACTTCTCGTGGATTTTCATATTTAATATTTAGCCCCGTTTTTATTCCAGGACCTACTACAAGCGGCTTAATTTTAAAATACTTTTCACACATGCGCTCTAAAGCAAACATAATTGGTGGTACGACTGAAGACACGATAATACCTTTCACATCTTCAAACGAAAGACCCTCATGCTCAAGCAACTGTTTTACAAGCATTCCATATTCATCTTCTGTCTTATGACGATCCGTTTCCATGCGCCAATGTTGACGAAGTTCCCCCTCTTCAAACACGCCCAGTACAGCATTTGTGTTCCCTACATCCAATACAAAAATCATATTCTCACCACTTATCTTATTTAATCTATATTTGTGCAGTATGTATAAAACTTATAAAAACATCATATCACACATACTTATATAATCAGCTTTTCTATCCTCATCATTTTACAAAAAGATTACTCCCTATTTCAATTTTTAGTACCAGATTTATTTAAATTCTTTTTCTACTTAGTTCCCTTCTACAAATAAAAAAGGAGTGACTATCGTCACTCCTTCATCTCTTCTTACTTATCTTCTGATTCTTCATCGTCCTTCTTCATGTTGATGTTTACTTTCACATCAGCTGAAGATGTTGAACGTTCTGGCAATCTGCCATAGTCACATAAATGATTGATTTGCTCCGCATCTAACGTTTCTACTTCAAGTAACGTTTTCGCAATAAGATCTAGTTTATCACGATTGTCAGTAAGAATTTGTTTTGCACGAGCATAACATTCTTTCATAATCGTTTGCATTTCCATATCGATTTCGTGTGCAATCGCATCACTATAGTTTTGTTCTGAATGGAAGTCTCTTCCTAAGAACACTTGACCACCTTGTGAGCTACCAAATTGCATTGGTCCAAGCTTATCACTCATACCAAATTCCGTTACCATACGTCTTGCAATACCAGTCGCACGTTGGAAGTCATTATGAGCACCTGTACTTACTTCACCAAATACAATCTCTTCAGCTACTCGACCACCAAGTAAACCAGTGATTTTATCAAGTAACTCTGGTTTTGTCATGAAGTAACGATCTTCTTTTGGAAGCATTACTGCATATCCACCAGCTTGACCACGAGGGACAATTGTTACTTTATGAACGACATCAGCTTCATCAAGGACAACACCAATTACAGTGTGGCCCGCTTCATGGAAAGCAACGATATTACGTTCTTTTTCAGAGATAACACGACTTTTCTTAGCCGGACCTGCAATAACACGATCCGTCGCTTCATCAATGTCACTCATATCAATTTTCTTCTTATCTTGACGCGCAGCTACTAAAGCAGCTTCGTTTAATAAGTTTTCAAGATCGGCACCAGAGAATCCTGGTGTACGAGTTGCAATTGCTCTTAAGTTGATATTCTCATCAAGCGGTTTATTACGAGCATGCACTTTCAGTACAGCTTCACGGCCATTTACATCTGGACGATCTACTGTAATTTGACGGTCAAAACGACCTGGACGTAATAATGCTGGGTCAAGAATATCAGGACGGTTTGTCGCAGCGATGATAATAATACCTTCGTTGGCACCGAATCCATCCATTTCAACAAGCAATTGGTTTAACGTTTGTTCACGCTCATCATGGCCACCACCAAGACCAGCGCCACGTTGACGTCCTACCGCATCAATTTCATCAATGAAAATGATGCAAGGAGCATTTTTCTTTGCGTTTTCGAATAAATCACGTACACGTGATGCACCGACACCGACGAACATCTCTACGAAATCAGAACCACTGATAGAGAAGAACGGAACGCCTGCCTCACCCGCAACGGCACGTGCTAGTAAAGTTTTACCTGTACCTGGAGGTCCCACTAATAGAACACCCTTCGGAATACGGGCACCAACTTCAGCAAACTTACGAGGATCTTTCAAGAATTCAACTACCTCAACAAGCTCTTGTTTCTCTTCATCTGCTCCAGCAACATCTCTGAAACGAACTTTTTTCTTTTCGTCATTATATAACTTCGCCTTACTTTTCCCGAAGTTCATAACACGGCTACCGCCGCCCTGAGCTTGGTTTAATAAGAAGAAGAATAAAATGAAGATAATGACAAACGGGATGATAGAAGTAAAGAAGGTTACCCAAGCACTTGTTTCTTCTGCTGGTTGATACTTAACTTCAGCACCTTGCGCTTTATCATTAATTTTCTTTTGTAATTCCTCAGTATTTGGTGCATAAGTAACAAATTGTTCTCCCTGGCTAGAGTTATTAAATTGTCCTTTTACTTCAAACACACCATTTTTCGGTTGAAGCTGCACATTACGCACTTCACCTTTTTCTAGTTTAGTAATGAATTTATCGTAGCTAACTGATGTCGTTTTTTGTGTCGAACCATTAAAATAGCTCACGATTCCAATTACTACTAGGAATATCAGTAAATAAAAGATGGTATTACGGAAGATACGATTCATTCCTAACCTCCTCTCACGGCATAAACACTATAGTAAATCGTAACATAGAAAAACTTTCCTATACAATTGTGACGCCTGTATTTAATTAATTTGAGTAAACGCTTGGTTTTAATACTCCTACATAAGGAAGATTACGGTATTGCTCTTTATAATCTAATCCATATCCTACAACAAATTCATGCGGTACAGTAAACCCAACATAATCCGCTTTCAAATCTACCTTACGGCCTGTTGGTTTATCTAATAACGTAACGATTTTTACAGACTTCGCTTTACGATATTTAAATAGGTCTACTAAGTAACTTAGCGTAAGACCGCTATCAATAATATCTTCAACGATTAAAATATCGCGACCTTCTACAGAAGTATCAAGGTCTTTTAAAATTTTCACTTCGCCTGTTGAAACAGTTGAGTGACCGTAACTAGATACAGCCATAAAATCCATTTCAAGATATGTATCTGTTCTCTTTAATAAATCTGCCATGAATGGCATTGCACCCTTTAGTACACCAATCGCAAGAGGTACTGTGTTTTTATAATCCTCTGCAATAATTGCGCCTAATTCGAGCACCTTTTCTTGTATTTGCTCTTCAGAAATTAATACTTTTTCGATATCTTGATTCATCATTTCATTATCCTCCCGGAAGACTCCTTGCTTTTGTAGTGAATAATCATATATTTATCCTTCTTTGCTGTCTCTTTCGAGATAGCAAATGCAGATCGCTTCAACAAGGGTAACCAAATAACATTCCCACTTGCATCACAAACGACCGGCCATTCTTCTCTTTTTTCTCTTGGTACTTTTGCTTCGATAAAAATAGCTTTTATCTTTTTAGTGCCATTCATACCTTGTATTGACATGCGATCTCCATTTTCTCTAGACCGAATACGAAGTGGATATGATATATCATTATACTTAGCAACAAATACTGTTTCATTCATGTCACTTGGTATATCTTCGCTCACCTCTGTTACAAGTTTATCCCCGTTCGATAGCGTAATTGTTCCGGGAACTGATAAATCTTGTAAGAAAGGAGAAACAATTTCTTGTTTAAATCCAAAGCTACACTCCTCATATGCGCGAACAATTTTCAAATCACCTGGGAAATCAAGTGAACCCGAAGGTTGTGTCCGCTTAAAAAAATCAATCACTTTGTCAATATGTATAGAGGAAAGAGAAGATGGAATCTTATATTCATAAAGATAGTTTAATATTAGTTGAATCCCTCTTCTTTGTAAAGGCATAGACATGGATTCAAAGGCAGGAATTGATAAGCTAATTTGTTTATCACTTTTTTTTGTAATTACTTTATTCATTTTCTCAAAAGCTAATTCCTGCAAATACGCCTCATCCTCTTGCATCTGCATGCTAAATTTTTGGAATTTCTCATGCACTTGTGGGTTTTCTTCTTTCAAATGAGGAAGAACATATTTACGTAATCGATTCCTTGTATATACTTCCTTTTTATTACTTGGATCTATACGAGGAATTATTTTCAGCTTATTACAGTAATCAACAATTTCTTCCTTTGTTACTCCAAGTAACGGCCTAATTAAATATCCATTATGAAAAGGACGCTTCACTGCAATTCCTGCATATCCTTTCGGAGTACTCCCTCGTACAAGACGCATTAAAATCGTCTCTACTTGGTCATCACCATGATGTCCAAGGGCTACATATCTCGCATCATATTTCTTCATTATTCTTTCCAAAAATGCATATCTGCATTCTCTAGCAGCAACCTGTGCATTCATCCCGTATTGCTGTTGATATTGCGACACATTAATTCTTATCGTTTCGCAAATAACTCCCAGTCCTTTACAAAGGTCCTGCACAAACTGTAGGTCCTCATGAGATTCATCACCTCTAAACATGTGATCCACATGCGCCACTACAATTTCAAACTGTTTTGCCGCTCTTTTTTCTAACAAATAATATAGAAGAGCCAAAGAGTCAGGACCACCAGAAACCCCTACAACAATTGTTGAGCGTTCCTTTAATACATCATGCTGCTTTACAAAGTCATCTACCTTTTCAACAAATGTATCTTTCAACTTCGTAATCACCTTTCATTAAACAAGAACAGCAACGTTAGTTACCTTGTTTATAATGGTACAACTTTTACAAACATTGTGCAAAAAAAAGATATACAAAAATTACATTTTTATCTTACATCATCCGTATATATTCACAAAAATAATAACATTATCTTTTAAAGCAAAAAAACCTAGGTATTCACCTAGGTTTTTAGAAAGAAACATTACACTTCAAGTTTCACTTTATTGCGCTTGCATTCCTACAATTGGAATGGTAGCCCACTTCGGCATATTTTTCTTCACTTTCGCTACTACAATAGTCATATCATCATTTATATAACCATCGCCAGATCGAATCACCTCTTCCATAATGATATCAGCAATTTCTTGCGGATCTTCAGTTTGTAACTCTTTAATTTTCCGCTTCATCCATAACTCATGATTCTCCACATGCTGCGCGCCCTCAAAAATCCCATCACTCATCATAATAAGAATATCACCTGTTTTTAATTGCTCACCCACTACATCAACTTCAACATCCTCGATAATTCCCATTGGTAAATTACTTGCTTCAATTTTCAAAATATTATTTGCGCGTTTAACAAAACTCGGCGTCGATCCAATCTTTAAAAACTTCGCACTCGCATCCCGTAAATCTACCATAGCTAAGTCTAATGTTGTAAACATCTCTTCTGTTGTTCTTAAAGAAAGAATAGAGTTAATAGACTTAATCGCTATTTCTTCATCAATACCTGATTGAAGTATTTTTTGTAATAATTTCACCGTTTCTTTACTCTCCATATGAGCTCTTTGCCCATTTCCCATACCATCACTAATTGCAAGGGCATATTTCCCAACACTTAAATCCATCATCGCATAAGAATCACCCGAAACAAACCCACCGCCTTTCGCGGCTGTGGCCAAGCCGGTATCAAGGGAATACGTTTTTGCTGAACCAAATGATATTAAACTGTGCCCATTCGGATAAGAAGATTTTTCTTCATGTTTCACAACTATGTTTTCCTTCAGGATATCAGAAAGCATTGGTGCAACTAATTTTTCACACTCTCCATGTTCATTAGATGCAACTGGAATCAACATTTCAATATCAATACTTCCTCTATCTAAACAATAAATATCAACATGCTCTATTTCTACACCAAAATCACGAAACGCTTGCAGAATCTGTTCTTCCTGTACTTGATGATTTTCCCTTTCTCTTTGTATCTCCTTAGCAAAATCCTCCATAACTTTTGATACACCTAACAATTGCTCCGCTACTATTCTACGATTTTCTTTCATTTGTTTTCGTAATTTTTGTCCCTCATAGAAGTGATCTAATTCACCCGCTACTAAATCCGTCACTTTCTTGCCTCTTACGCAATGCTTGTCCCATTCACGAACTAACTTCCGATTATGCTGCAGAGTTCCTTCTTCCGTTTCACTCATTATTTGTTTCATATAATCATACGTTTTATCGAAATTAACTACCCAGCATTGGTCCTTTTTAAAGCATGTTTGACATGTTTTTGCAGTAATTGTACTTAAGAACAAATCTGCCTCCGTCTCTTTATCTTCCTCCTCCACATATCCATATACAGAAAAGCTATTAGATAAAGCAGCAAATACATTGGCAAATTGATTGATTTTATTCGCTGTAACATCACGCATTCTTCTTAAATACTGTTGTTGATCTTGCGAATGCTCCTGTGTGCCTGGCATAAATTTAGCAATACGATCCATAACAAGTTTCGGTGTTAATAAAAAGAAAGCAATCGCCACACCAGATTCAATTAAAGTTGTCACAATGTTTGTTTGCTTGTCTACATATAGCGTAATCAAGCTTGTCCCAATTAATAAACCTAAACTAACACCTAAGCGTTTCCCTTCTTTTAACAAACCACCAAGCAATCCAGAAAAGGCAAGCAGACTAAGTTGGGACAAACTAGAGACATTTGCTAAGCTTAATATTAACCCAGTGACGACCCCTACTGTAGATCCTGTAGCCGCTCCTGCGATAAACGCAAACACAAGCACTAAATACCTAGTAAAAATATGTTGAATAGAAGCGTCATATATGAACCAATCTGTTGTACCAGTTAAAACAGATGCTAGTAATATAATTAAACAAACAATTTCTTCTGTCTCTAACGCTTGTTGTTTCCCTTTTCTTTCTACTAAAAGCGGGACACTTTGTAAAAATATCATAGTTAATACGAAGCTAAGCCCTGCCTCAATCGTACTAACGAGTAAATCGTACATGGTAACAGTTTGTTGTGCAAAATATACGACAACTAAATGTGCAGTTAATGCGGAGATAAATACTTGGAATGGTACAAGTCCAACAGTTTTACGTGTAAACCGACTAAAGAAGATATTATAAATGAAGAAAGTAAAAATAGATGCAAAGGTAAAGAATAAATTATCTATCGAAACTGAAAGTGCGCCCCCCATTAGGGCCAAGAATGCGAGCGGCATTTTATCCCGCTTCATAACATAAACAGCAGCAAAAAACGGTAATGCAAACGGTAAAATGTTTGTTAATATATATGCTCGTCCCAAAAGAAAACCAATAACAACAATAATGAATCCCCATCTAAAGAAAACTTGCTCAAACTTCATTCGCAACTTACTCGTCCACTTTACTCCTCCAAGCTGACCTTCATTCATTGCCAATGCACTTGTATTCATAGTATTCCTTCCTGCTTTAGGCATATTTTTAACACCACCTGCATAGTTTAATTACTGTCATTATAAAAGATGATTATTGGGATTTTTGTCAAAACAACAGTTTTCACTTTTATAATCGTTCGACTTTTTATTCGAAATAACTCTACATATATACACAGTATGTATTTTATTTTTAATATTTTAATCGAACATTCAGAAAATATAGGGTGATTTTGTAGAAGTGTTGTATGTCTTAATTTATTTAACAAAAAAAGATCATGCGCATTTGCATGATCTTTTTAGATGACCCGTACGGGATTCGAACCCGTGTTACCGCCGTGAAAGGGCGGTGTCTTAACCACTTGACCAACGGGCCGTTAAATTAAATATAGCGGCGGAGGGGATCGAACCCCCGACCTCACGGGTATGAACCGTACGCTCTAGCCAGCTGAGCTACACCGCCATGTCGTCTTATTTAACGGACAATTAGTATCTTACCTCAGATATAATTTAAAGTCAACATATCTTGAAAACTTTTTTAAAAATATATTTTCCCATATAAAAAAGCACCCTGAGCAATCGCCCTGGGCACCTCTCTATATTCTAAGAATTAAACGTTCTTATTATCCGCGACGTGCGCCACGGCCACCACGTTTAGATTCAGTGTTACGCTTTAAAGAAGTTAAACGATCTTCGCTATCCTTTAAGAAACGTGCCATCTTTTGCTCGAATGTTTCTTTTGGAGCACGGTCGTTACCGCCACCACGGTTATCTCTGTTGAAAGAACGATTACGTTGTGGACGTCCAGAACGTTGTTGATCACCACCGCGTTGGTATTCACCACGTGGACGATCTCCTTCTGTTTTTTCACGCTCTTTCGCTTTTTTAATAGATAGACCAATCTTACCATCTTTTTCAACGTTAATAACTTTTACTTCTACTTGGTCGCCCACTTTTAAGTGATCGTTAATATCTTTCACATAATTATCAGCAACTTCACTAATATGAACAAGACCCGTTAAGCCTTCTGGCAGCTCCACAAAAGCCCCAAAATTTGTAATACCTGTTACTTTACCCTGTAACTTGCTGCCTACCTCGATTGACATAAAAAAAATGCTCCTCCTTAGTGGTTAAAAAGTCAAATTTTACTTTATTATATATAATCCTAAAATATAGTGTCAATAAGACATACTCTACTTAGAAACAGGAAAAATTATCTCCCCTTTTCCAGAGAAGAAATAATCCCTTCTAGCAATCTTTAATACGTACTCTTCATCATTTAACTTTTGAACTTCGTCTTTTAGACTCTTTTCTTTGTTCGTTAATGAATCCAGTTCTTTTTTCATGTCCTTAACTTTTGCTTCTTTTGCTTTAATGGAACTGTTTTGTTGATAAAACGTTACACTAATACTCGCAATAATTGTAAAAGCAAAGACAAGAAAAACCGCTAAACGGCGATAAAGTCGCTTCCTGTTCTCATCCGTTTGTATTATATGCTCTTTAACAGGATTTGGACTCTGTTTTTCGATTGTTCTTTGTCTCAGTTCCCTCATTTCCGAGGTCCCCCTAACTTCTTTTTTATACGCTCCCATAATTGGAAGATATGTCCCTTCAATTTTGCTATATATTGCAGGAACCCTACATGCTTCATTATAAAAAGTTTAACACGATTAGGGAGAAGTTTCCATATGAGCGAAGCAATAAATCGAACAGGCCAGAAAAAAACTTTCCATATGAAAAGTAATATCCAAATCACCATTTTCCATAACACATGTCCAATTGAAAGCAGTATACGAAATAAGAATAATATAAATGCAATAAATAGCTGCGCTATAATAATAACAGGTTTTATCATGAGTAGCTGTATAATTTGAACAAAAAAGTGTGTTGTTTGCACAAAAATATAGATGAGAAAATTTAACAGTCTCATGTATATTGCTTTCAACATGCTTTGATATGCCGCAAAACCACATAATAATGCTAAAAATACATATATACGTAGTTCAGCTTCATTTACAAGAAGTAATACGTAAAAAACGAATAATGCTTGGACAATCCAAAATAGTATATCATGTATAAATACAATCCAACGCTTACGTTCTTGACGTTTTAAAAATCGTTGGTATGTATCTAAAGACGCTCCAATCCAAGCACCCATTCCGATCATTGAGAGCATCGTATACAACTGAATTGTTAGACTCATTTAAACAACTTACTAAAGAAGCCTTTAGTTTTCTCCCCTTGATTCTCATCAATATACAGCATCTCATGAACTTTCCCTTTAATCGATACAACACCTTTTTCTACATCTAAATTTTTCATTTGCAAATTTTGACCGCGAATTGTTAAAAAGCCCATTACGGTCTCAAGTAAAAACTCTTCGCTATCAAAACTCTCTACCTGCTTTACACCGGTAATATCAATTACACGTCTGCCACGCATAATAATATCATGCTCTACAGAAACATTTTGTTGATTAGAAGACATAGGTGAGTAACCATTATTCACGTAAATCCCCCCATACATTTATACTAGCTAATAGTAATGTATGAAGGGATAATCAATTTTAGAACAAGCCTTCTTCGGCCTTTACTTTTTCTTCACGAACTAAGCTATACATATTTGCTGCATCTTCTTTTTTAGTCGTTTCTTTCAATTCATTTATTTTTACAGTTACTATTTTTTGACCAAAACGAATTGTTAATTCATCAGCTACTTTTACATCTGAACTTGCTTTTGCCACTTGACCATTAATGGATATTCTTCCTTGATCAGCTACTTCTTTCGCCAATGTTCTTCTTTTAATTAAACGTGATACTTTTAAAAACTTATCTAGACGCATATTAAATCCCCCTATTAACGCTCTGTTTGTTTTGCCTCTTCCCAGAAAATATCTAACTGCTCTAATGATAAATCTTGCATCTCTTTCTTCATTTCAGCTACCTTTGCTTCCATGTATAAAAAACGACTGACGAATTTCTCATTTGTTGAACGTAACGCTTCTTCTGGATCTATTTTATAATGACGAGCTATATTAACAAACGCAAATAGTAAATCGCCAAATTCACTTAACATCTTCGCCTCATCCATGTTTGTAACTTCTTGTTGGAACTCTTGCCATTCTTCTAAGGCTTTCTCTATCATCGGCTGTACATCAACCCAATCGAAACCAACCTTACCAGCTTTTTTCTGGATTTCATAAGCGCGTAGTAACTGCGGCAAACTTTTTGGAACCCCATTTAAAACAGATTCTTTTACAAACCCTTTTTCTTGTTTTTTAATTTCTTCCCAATTGGCAATTACTTCATCGGCATTATTTACATCCGTATTCCCAAATACATGCGGATGACGACGAACCATTTTCTCAGATAAAGTTCGAATAATATCATCTATAGAGAACCAACCTTCGTCCTCTCCGATTTGGGCATGAAGCATAACTTGTAATAATACATCACCCAGTTCTTCTACTAAGTGATCATCATCCTCTTCATCAATTGCTTCTAATACTTCATAAGCTTCCTCAATTAAATATTTCTTTAAAGATTGATGTGTTTGCTTTTTATCCCATGGACAGCCATTCGGGCCACGAAGATCTGCAATAATTTCTCTAAGCACATCAAACTGTTGATACAAGGATGCACGTTCCTGAACTGGTGGTATGTACACACTCGTTAAATTATTCAACTCCGTTTCATGATCTAACATGTACAACGGCACCTTTTTCACTTGCTCAAATGAAGTCCCTGCAGCTGTTACGATATACACTTCATAATCATCTGGCAGCATCTCCATTAATGTTAATTTCACATCTGATGCAACGAATGCGTCATATACCTGGCAAAAGATTAAGTGTTGACGTAATTCTAATTGTCCTCTTTCAAATGATGTAGCGTCAATTAATTGGAATCCTTCAATCGGATCAATCTTAAGACTTGCAAACATAGGATCAAGGAAACTTTGCCCACCTTCAATTCGCACTTCAATATTCGCTACTTCACTTTTTTCCAATAGTAGCTGAACCGTTCTTTCCGCTACAAGTGGATGCCCTGGAACAGCATAGATGATTTCTGCACCTTCAGCTTGTTTTAGCAATGTATTCGCAATTGTTTCATATACAATTTCAAATGTATCATGTGCTTCATATACATTGTCAAAAGCAGTATATCGTATACCTTCTTTCTCTAACTCTTCTATAACGGGATGTTCCTTCGTTCTAACAAACATGTGATCTGCTTCTTTTATTTTTCTATATACACCCATTGTTAACTGATCTAATTCACCAGCACCTAATCCTAAAATAGTAATGATTCCACTCACAACCTGTCACCTCTATCCACTCTTCTTCAATGAACCTTCTTTTTTCTCTTTTTTCATAACAGTTCCTATTTCTGTTTTTGTAAATACACGTAATTTTAAAATGAAAAACATATATGCCAATCCGCCGATGGCTACACCTAACAACGCCTCAAGTGTTGCAACACCTCTATGACTTGTATCCATTACTAATCCAGACATTTGCAATACACGCATAAACATTATTAGTACAAATCCCATACCGATACCACTAATAACTATACCTAACATATTCCGTTTGTCGATAAGCGATTCGGATACAGCTCGCATAAGTAATACACTATTTAGTATAGAAATTACAATTAACGCAACTAGCGTCGCAATTGCAGCTCCCTTCACACTAAAATATGGCATTAATATATAATTTAAAGCTAACTTTAAACAACCGCCAAATATAACGAATATTGCTGGTTTTAATGTTTGTCCTAACCCTTGCAAAATAGAAGCAGTTGTAATCGACAATGAACTAAATAAAATAGATAAAGATAAAATAGATAAAACATCTGACCCATCACTATTTTCAAACAACATAATATTCGTAGGTTGGATAATACAAGTTAATCCAATGGCTGCTGCAAATCCGATAACAAATGTTATTTTCATCGCTAACCTTACCTTTTCTCGAATAAAGGTAAGATCCCCTCTTTCCTTCGCTGCTGTAATAATTGGAATAAGCGACAACGAGAAGGAAGTTGTCACGACAGTACCCAATTGCATAAGCGGGATACTTCTGTCATAAACACCTTTTAACACCTTTGCACTTTCAACTGGCTCTCCCGCTCCAATAAGTAGAGAATAGAAAGAAATAGAATCAGCCATTTGTATAAAAATAAGCACTAAGTTACTAACACAAATCGCTAACCCCTGCCAAAACAGGATTTTTATAATCTTCTTTTTCCCTTTAATCCTCTTTACACTTTTGAAGAATATAGAACGAAAGTCATGACGCATATAAAGTATAAGTACGATAATCCCAATCAATCCACCTGCGATTGAACCGAGCATAGCACCTGCACCAACTGTATATAAATCAAATTCGTGAGCAATTAGGAATAGAGATAAAAATACAATAATAGAAACACGAATCGTTTGTTCTATCACTTGCGAAACAGCTGTTGGCATCATATTATTGAATCCCTGGAAATATCCTCTTGCTACAGATAAAAACGGCATCAATATGAATGAAAAGGAAATAACGCGTAATAGCTTATCTAAGTGTATATCGCCCATAGCTATCGCAATTGCTTCGGCACCAAAGAACAATGTAAAAAATCCTATGAAACCAATCCCTAATAAAAACCAAAAAGATACACAAATAATTTCCTCTGCTTCTTGTTTTTTCCCTCGCTCTAATCGTTCCGCAACCATTTTTGAAATTATAATAGGGAACCCATAAGTAGCTAAAATTAAACAAAATCCATAAAATGGATAAATTTGTTGGTAAATATAAAAACCAACGTCACCCGCTATATTTTGATATGGAATACGGTAAAAGGCGCTTAATACCTTTGTAACAAAACTTGCGATTGTTAATATAATAGCCCCACGCCAAAAGGCTTGATACTTCTTCGATTCCATGCAAGAAAACTCCTTTTTCTATTCTCACCCCTCGTATTATATCATAAAGAAAAGGACAAGCTTCCTTACCTACACAAGTAAGAATACGTTCGTGCAACGTTAGAAATATTCAATGAAAAAAGGTAGCAAAGCGCTACCTTCATTCAATATACATATATCTCCAAATAATTGATTTCTCAAGAAGAAATATCATAATTAGGAAAGATTGCTACTTCTAAAATCATACACCTTTACTGTTCCATTTGTTTCGCTAAGAAACTGGCAGCAGTATTGACCGCCTTGTGCTCTATTTCGCTTATAATCGCTTCTTTTGAAAAAATAATGACAGCCCCAATTGGGTCTCCATTTGCAACAATCGGCCCAACTGTATAAGAATGAACCTTTTCTGTTACACCATCAATAATGGAAATATCACTTTCGTCCGTCATAATAACAGACTTTCTTTCTTCCATCGTTTTTTCAATTAGATCGCCAACGCTTTTATTTAAGTATTCTTTTTTTGATACACCTGATACTGCGATAATAGAATCTCGATCACATACAAGCACATTATGTCCTAAGCTATCATATAAAGCATCTGCATATTCTTTTGCAAAATCACCTAGCTCGCTAATTGGAGAATATTTCTTTAAAATTACTTCTCCATCGCGATCTACAAATATTTCTAGTGGGTCCCCTTCTCGAATACGTAAAGTTCTACGAATTTCCTTCGGGATTACTACCCTACCTAAATCATCAATTCGACGTACGATTCCAGTTGCTTTCATTCTAATGCTGCCTCACTTTCTACTGATGATGAAAGTGGTGAATTTACCTGTTCATGTAAAAATCACCAACTGTTAGACATAGTATTTTACACATTAGTTCTTCTATGCACGTCGAATTGCATTTTTTTATCTAATATTAGGCATTTATGACTTCTTTTTTTACATCTGGCAAGCCTTTTAATAAATTTTCAGCAATTGTTAACCACTTCGATGTCTCTAAGCCATTTGTTTTCATGACGATTTTCAATTGTGATCCTTCCATTCCTAGACCGATCATTCGTCCAAAACTATTTCCAAGCATGAATAATTTTCCGCCATCAATGTTTTGACTCGCTTGTTCTGAGAACAGAATTGTTACTTCAAATTTATTTTGCTTAATTAATTCAATTTGTTCTTTCATTGCTAATACTTTAATATTTGCGATTTGCAATAAGTAACCAACTTCTTGCGGGTAATCACCAAATCTATCTATCATCTCTTCCTGCAACTCTTCAATATCCTCAATTGCAGAAACACCTCTAAACTGTTTATACATCATAATTTTTTGTTTACTATCAGAAATATAAGCATCCGGTAAATATGCATCTACTTCTAAATCAATTTCAACATTAACTGTATTTTCAACTCCGTCTGTTCCTCTACGCTGTTCAATTGCATCTTTTAACATTTGAGAATATAAATCAAATCCGACAGAATCAATAAATCCATGTTGTTCGGCTCCTAACAAGTTACCAGCACCACGAATTGATAAATCTCGCATCGCAATTTTGAAACCAGATCCAAGCTCTGTGAACTCCTTAATGGCTTGCAGGCGCTTCTCCGCAACTTCCGATAACACTTTATCCCGTTTGTATGCAAAGTAAGCATATGCAACACGATTAGAACGTCCAACACGCCCACGAAGCTGATACAACTGTGATAATCCCATACGATCTGCATCAAATACAATTAATGTATTTACATTTGGAATATCTACACCCGTCTCAATAATCGTTGTACTTACAAGAACATCATGCTGTCCTTCTAAAAACGATAGCATAACAGACTCTAATTCACTCTCGTTCATTTTCCCATGTGCATAAGTTACACGCGCATCTGGAACTAACATCGAAATTTCATCTGCTTTTCGTTCGATATCCTCTACACGATTATATAGGAAGTAAACTTGACCACCTCTTGCAAGCTCCCGTTCTATCGCTTCTCGCATTAATGCTGGATTATACTCTACTACATATGTTTGAACCGGGAAACGATTTTCCGGCGGCGTCTCAATAACAGATAAATCACGCACACCAAGCATAGACATATGGAGCGTACGCGGAATCGGAGTTGCCGTTAATGTTAATACGTCAACATTTGCTTTTAATTGTTTAATTTTTTCTTTATGCGTTACGCCAAATCTTTGTTCTTCATCAATAATGAGAAGACCTAAATCTTTATAAGTAACATCTTTAGATAAAATACGATGCGTTCCGATTACAATATCTACCGTGCCATCTTTTAAACCTTTAATGGTTTCATTTTGCTGCTTTCTCGTACGGAATCTACTTAATAACCCTATATTGATTGGATAATCTTGAAAACGCTCTCGAATTGTTTCATAGTGTTGTTGTGCAAGGATCGTTGTCGGCACTAAAATTGCAACTTGTTTTTCATCCATAATTGCTTTAAACGCCGCACGAATAGCTACTTCCGTCTTTCCATATCCTACATCACCACAAAGAAGCCTATCCATTGGACGTCCGCGTTCCATATCCTTTTTAATCTCTTCAATAGAACGCAATTGATCCTCTGTCTCTTGATACGGGAAAGACGACTCAAATTCTTGCTGTTCTGCTGTATCTGGTGTAAATGCATAACCCTTTGAAGCTTCGCGCTCAGCATATAGTTTAATTAGGTCATCCGCAATGTCTTGTACAGATTTTTCAACTTTCGTTTTGACCTTCTTCCAATCATTTCCACCCAGTTTATAAACTTTCGGATCCTTACCTTCAGATCCTACATATTTTTGCACTTGGTCAATTTGTTCAATTGGAACGTATAACTTATCATTACCTTGATATTTAATGTTTAGATAATCTTTATGAACACCGTTAATCTCTAATGTCTCAATACCTAAGAATTTACCTATACCATGATTTACATGAACTACATAATCCCCAACTTTTAATTCCGAATAACTTTTAATACGTTCAGCATTCGATAACTTTTGCTTACGTTGTGATTTTTTAACTTTCTTATGAAAAAGCTCTTTTTCAGTAATGACAACAAGCTTTTGCATCGGCATTTCAAATCCTGCATGCAAATCACCTACAGCAATTTGTAACCTTCCAGGCAACAATATATCTGTGCCCTCTACAATATCTGCCTCAATATCATAATCACTTAAAATATGTTGTAGTTTTTTCACACGTTCATCATCTGTACCTAGCACAACAGTCGTAAAATGCCCTTCGTTCCATCTATCAATTTCAGTTTTCAACAACTGCATCTGCCCATGGAAATCTTGCATTGTTTTACATGTCACATTCACAATGTTTTGTGGATGTGTATGTGCTATATGACGTAAGAATAACGTTAAATATACAAAGCTTCTTTTTTTATGATGAAGAAATTCTTCAAACGAATGAGAGAAAGTTAAATCTTGAATAATTGTTCCCTCACCAAGAAGGGATATATACCATTCCGCCTCTTCTGTTTCAAGATGTGATGCTGTTTCTTGAATACGTGAAATCTCATCTAAAATCACAACACCATCTTCTGGTAAATAATCTATCAGACTAGCAGGTTCGTTATAGAAAATAGATAAATATTTAAACATCTGTTCTATACTTTGCCCGTTTTTTAACATCTCAATTTCATGACTTACCGTCTCAAGCACTGTAGTCTTCAACTTATCATCGGAAAGTTTTTGCATCGTCTTAGTCAGGCCTTCTTCAAGATGCTTAATTCCCGATTTCAATTCTTCCTGCGAAAATAAAAACTCTGTTGCTGGACCAAATCTAACACTTTCTTTTTTATCTTGAGAGCGCTGTTCATCCACATCAAATAATCGAATAGAATCAACTTCTGTATCGAAAAATTCAATACGAAATGGTAGCTCTTCAGTTAGTGGATAAATATCTAATATTCCCCCGCGTAAACTAAATTCTCCAGGAGCTTCTACCATAGACTTACGCTCATAGCCGATATGATGTAAAGTATGCAAGAATGTATCTAAATCAATCTCTTGCCCTAGATTGATTTCGATTTGCCTTTGCTTCCACAACTCTTTCATTGGTAAAAATCTGCGTAGTCCTGCAACTGGTGCTACAATAATCCCATGTTCTCCTGCAGCTAAGCGATTTAACACTTCAATACGTTGCGCCTTCAATTCTGGGCTTGCAACACCAAGTTCTGATGCTATCAATTCATTTACTGGATATAGCCATACATCCTTTTCACCAAGTAACGCCACTAAATCTTCATGTACTTTTTGTGCTTGATATAAATTATGCGTCACAATAAGTTGTGATTTTTTTGTTTTTTTATATAAGGCCGCCATTAATAACGAACGAGAAGAGGTTGCCATACCTGATACAAGTTGCTCTTTTAAACCATCTTCTAATCCATTAATGACCGATTGGATCTCTTCATTTTTATAAAATTGCTCTAATAAACCTATCATTTTCAAAACCCCTCTCAACATAAAGAGCAAGCCACTATATTTTATGCAAATATTTTGGAAAAAGAAAACAGAAAAATGCTTTGGACATGCCAAAGCGACAACATTTTATTGCAGAAATTTTTCATATTCATAATACTCAGGATAAGATGCGAGCGTTTCTTGACACAATTCACAAATCGTTTTTATATATATATTTCCATTCTCATGAAAATGAATCATCTCTACTACTTCTTGCTCTGTTAGTTGAAATAAAACGTCGCTATATACTTTTTCTGCGGTAACGGAGCCTACATTACTCCCGCAATGTCTGCAATAATAATACCCTTCCATACTAGCCTCCTAAAAATCCAATTACTGCTAGTATGGGTAAAAACAAAATAAAATATTCCCAATTGTACCCTTAACTATTGAAAGTATTCATAATTTGAAGAAAAGGTTTATTTAACCACTCTTCACATGCATCTGCTGCTTTTTCAATAGAATGATTTACATCAGGAATTTCTTCCGATGTAAAACGTCCTAATACGTAATCTACTACCTTCATTCCATTTTTCGGACGATCGATTCCCATGCGGATACGTTGAAACTCTTGTGTTCCTAAATGTGAAATTGTTGATTTCACACCATTATGTCCACCAGCACTGCCTTTCATACGAAGACGTAATTTACCTACAGGAATGTCTAAATCATCGTACAGAACAACGAAGTCCTCTACATCAATTTTATAGTAATCCATTAGCGGACGAATACTTTCCCCAGATAAATTCATATATGTAAGTGGCTTTAATAAGATTACTTTTTCTCCATTAACAAATCCTGCACCAAATACTCCTTTAAACTTTTGTTCGTTCAAAGAAATATTCCAACGCTTTGCAAGTTCATCAATCGCCATAAATCCAATATTATGCCTTGTTAATTCATATTCTCTACCCGGGTTCCCAAGTCCTACTATCAATTTCATTCTTGTACCACTACTTTCTTTTTTCGATACGAAAAGACGTAACCAATCTTGGTTACGTCTCATTCTATCCAATTAATTGAATAATACACTTACAGATTCTTCTTCGTATACACGAATGATTGCTTCTCCGATTAGTGGAGCAACTGAAAGTTCATGTACTTTGTCGATTTTCTTCTCTTCTGGTAATACGATAGAGTTCGTTACAACTAACTCTTTAATATTTGAGTTTTGGATACGCTCAATTGCTGGACCAGATAATACTGGGTGTGTACAGCAAGCATATACTTCAGAAGCACCGTTCTCAACAAGAGCGTTTGCTGCTAATGTAATTGTACCAGCTGTATCAATGATGTCATCAATTAAAATTGCTGTTTTACCTTCAATATTACCGATAATGTTCATTACCTCAGATACGTTTGGACGAGGACGACGCTTATCAATAATAGCGATTGGTGCTTTTAGGCGATCTGCCATTTTTCTAGCACGAGTTACTCCACCGTGGTCAGGTGACACGATTACGATATCTTTAAGACCTTTTGTTTCAAAGTAATCTGAAAGAATCGGTACACCCATTAGGTGGTCGATTGGGATATCAAAGAACCCTTGAATTTGTGGAGCATGTAAATCTAGAGTGATTACACGAGTTGCACCTGCTGTTTCAAGCAAGTTTGCTACAAGTTTCGATGTAATTGGTTCACGAGAACGCGCTTTACGGTCTTGACGCGCATAACCATAGTAAGGAATAACAATATTAATTGTTTTTGCAGATGCACGCTTTAATGCATCGATCATAATAAGTAATTCCATGATATGTTCGTTTACTGGGAAGCTTGTAGATTGAATAATGAATACATCGCAACCACGGATACTTTCTTCAATGTTAATTTGAACTTCTCCATCACTAAAACGATCAACAGAACATTTTCCTAGTCCTACTCCAATATGCTTTGCAATTTGCTCAGCAAGTTCCTTATTAGAGTTTAAAGAGAATACTTTCAAATTAGAATTTAGATATTGAGTCGACATCTAGATTAACCCTCCACATTATGATTTTTTCTTATTCAGCAATTGATCAACATAGTCTTCTTTGTTAACTTGACGTGCACGTGCTACAGATAATGCTTTTGATGGAACATTCTCTGTAATTGTAGAGCCTGCTGCCACATAAGCACCATCTTCAACTGTTACAGGAGCAACAAGGTTTGAATTACATCCAATAAATACCCCGTTACCAATCACAGTTTTAAATTTATTCTTACCGTCATAGTTCACCGTAATTGAACCACAACCAAGATTCACGTCTTCTCCAACTTGTGCATCCCCGATATAACTTAAGTGTGAAGCTTTACTTCTATTACCAAAAACAGTTTTTTTGATTTCCACGAAGTTTCCAACGCGTACTTCATCTCCAATAACTGAATCTGGGCGAATATGTGCAAATGGGCCAACCGATACTTCTGTACCAAGCTTACTATCATGTACAGTAGATTGACGAATTGTCGTACGATCTCCAATTTCACTATCGCGAATTACTGTATGCGGTCCAATCTCACAATCAGAACCAATTACAGTGTTCCCCTCAATAATTGTTCCTGGATGAAGAACTGTATCACTACCGATAATTGCATCAGCAGAAATATACGTGTTACTTGGATCAATAATAGTAACACCATTTACCATGTTCTTTCGGTTGATACGGTTTTTCATAATAATTTCCGCTTGCGATAGAGCGACTCTGTCGTTAACACCTAACGTTTCATCGAAGTGCTCTGTTTGATAAGCTGATACAATATGACCTTCATTTTTTAAAATTTCAATAACATCTGGCAGGTAATATTCACCTTGTACGTTATCATTTGAAACTTTAGAAAGTGAAGCGAATAAAGCTTTATTATCAAAACAATACGTACCTGTATTGATTTCTTTAATAGCTAATTCTTTCTCATTTGCATCCTTATGCTCAACAATCTTTTCAACATGACCATTCTCATTACGAACGATACGACCATATCCAGCAGGTTCTTCTATGTAAGCTGTTAATACCGTTGCCATTGCCCCTGCTTCTTTATGTTGCTGAAGTAATGCTTCCATCGTTTCAGCAGTTATTAGCGGTGTATCACCACAAATAACTAAAGTTGTTCCTTCTTCGTTTGCAAGTACACTTGCAGCTTGATCTACAGCATGCGCTGTACCAAGTTGTTCTGCTTGTAATGCAAACTCACTTACGTTTCCTAGCTGTTCTTGTACCATTTCAGCACCATGTCCTACGACTGTTACAAGTTTCTGCAATCCTAATTGAGATACTTGATCGACAACATGTTGTACCATAGGTTTTCCACATACAGGATGAAGCACCTTGTATAGCTTAGACTTCATACGTGTGCCTTTACCTGCCGCTAGAATCACTGCAAATCTGTTTGACATATAGACCCTCCATCGCAACCTATTTATCCATTAACGATATTATCCTAAATCATCATATATTTCAAGAAACACATTTTAACTATTAAATTTTACCATAATTCTTATAAGATGTTTTACTCTTTAGTATCTTTTTTAAGAAATAAGCTATACTATTTAAAATGATTTTGAAAAAATTAGAAGTTCCCCTCTTTATTTTATTTAATTCGGAATTTTCTAAACGAGATATATGTATAAACACAAAAAAACAAACCCCTGTAAATGCTTACAGGAGTTTGTTGCAAAATTATAGGGCTTCCTTTAAAAAGCCCTTTTCATTCGAATTTTACGAAGCGCCCGCTTCTTCAAACTCAACCTCTTCTAACTCGCCTAAACGATGATACTCTGTTAAAACCGCATCTTGAATTTTAGAGCGTGTACCAGAATTAATTGGATGTGCAATGTCACGGAATTCTCCATCTGGAGTACGTTTACTTGGCATTGCTACAAATAATCCATTATTACCATCAATTACACGAATATCATGAACAACAAATTCATGGTCTAGAGTAATAGAGGCAATTGCTCTCATGCGGCCTTCTGTGTTTACGCGGCGTAATCTTACGTCAGTCACTTCCATCTTGTGTTCACCACCCTTTTCTAAATAAGCGATATATTTGTATAAATTCCACAAAATTTCTATTTTCCCTTTAATTTTTTAAAAATTTTTAAGATAAAAATTTTTAGTGTAATTGAATATAGAGATTAGTGGAGGTTATCGCTTACAAAGAATTACTTAACTAGGGCAATTACTTCAATTTCAACTGAAACATCTTTCGGTAATTTTGCTACTTGTACGCAAGAACGAGCTGGCTTATGAGCAGAGAAATAAGATCCATATACTTCATTAACAGCATTAAAATCATCCATGTCTTTTAAGAATACTGTTGTTTTTACTACCGTATCAAATGAAGCACCTGCTTCTTCTAATACTGCTTGTAAATTTTGAAATACTTGCTCTGTTTGTACTGTTACGTCTCCTGCTACAAGCTCTCCACTTGCAGTCAACGGAATTTGTCCTGAACTGTAAAACATATTATTTACAATAATCCCTTGTGAATATGGTCCAATCGCTTGTGGTGCATTGTTTGTTTGAACAACTTTCATACTTTTCACCCTTTTATTATTTATTTTTACTCTTTAAAAATAGTGCACGAAAAGCAGTTTGTCCATCTATTTTATAACTTATAAATAGAATAAAAAAAGATAAAGCTATTTGCTTTACCTTTTTACTCAGCCTCTACAAGCCCTTCATCAAATGGTGCCAGTGAATAATTTCCCTTTTCCACTTGAATCGCTTTTTCTTTCACATCAACTTCCGATAGACGAATTAATGATACAAAATTATTAATTAGTCTTTCTTCAATATCCGTAGACTCTACTAATACACCAATACCAACAACATTAGCTTTAAACTCTTCTAACATACTCATCATACCTTGAATGGTTCCGCCAGCTTTCATGAAGTCATCAATAATTAAAACATTGGATCCTTCTGGAAGGCTACGCTTCGCTAACGTCATTGTTTGAATTCGCTTAGAAGAACCTGATACATAGTTAATACTAACAGTGGGGCCTTCTGTTACCTTATTATCTTTTCTTGCAATCACTACCGGTACATCTAAGTAGTTCGCCACTGCATATGCAAGTGGGATCCCCTTCGTTGCCACCGTCATAACTGCATCAATTGGTTGCCTAGCAAAAACAGAAGCAAACAAACGACCTGCGCCATTAATATGACGAGGATTACTTAAAAGATCTGTCATATATAAGTAACCACCAGGCAAAATACGATCTGGATTTTCAAATAAGCTACACAGCTCACCAATAATTAGATCTGCCTCTTCTTCACTTATATATGGTATATATTTCACTCCTCCTGCTGCTCCTGGTATCGTTTGCAATGTGCCGACCCCTTGTTGTTCAAACGTTTGCTTAATAATAACTAAATCTTCACTAATAGAAGACTTAGCTGATTGATACCTTTCAGCAAAAAAAGTGAGAGAAACTAGCTGACGAGGGTTTTGTAACAAGTAATAAGTCATATCAACCAATCTTGTACTTCGTCTAATTTTCATACTCTCACCTCAAATCACGAATATTCTAAACAAATCATAACGTATTATACGTCTTTATTCAAGCGTTTCTCGCTCTCCTAATAAACGTACTGCGTATACTTGTTCACAAAATCCTTTTAATCCGTTATATATACGATGCATTCGCGAATCATGGTGCACAAGACCGAATACAGTTGGACCACTACCACTCATTAATACGGCATCTGCTCCAAATCGCTTCATCTGTGCCTTAATACGTGCAACTTCAGGATGCATCGCAAACGTTACATCTTCTAAAACGTTACCGACAGTATCACAAATCCCTTTGTAGTCTCCAGCATTTATGACATCCACCATTTTATCTACATTTGGATGTGTAACTCGATTTAACTTTAAATTTCCATACACATCAGCAGTAGATACACCAATATGGGGTTTTGCTAAAATAACCCAACAAGAAGGTGGAGTTTTTATGTGCTCAATCTGCTCCCCTCTTCCAGTGGCAATTGCTGTCCCACCATATACGCAAAACGATACGTCTGACCCAATTTCTGCGCCAAGCTCTGCTAACTGATCAATTGTAAGCCCTAAATTCCATAATTTATTAAGGCCACGTAATGTCGCTGCTGCATCACTACTTCCACCCGCTAATCCAGCTGCTACTGGAATCGTTTTTTCAATAGTAATAGATACACCTTTTTTCACATTAAACTTCTCTTTTAATAATTTCGCTGCTTGATAAGCCAGATTTCTTTGGTCGTCTGGGACATACCGATTATGGGATAAAATTTCAATACGGTCTTCTGCTAATTCCATTAGTTCTAAACGATCCGCTAAATCAATTGTTGTCATAATCATTTTCACTTCATGATATCCGTCTTGTCTTTTTCCCAGTACATCTAACGACAGATTAATCTTTGCTGGTGCTTTCACTAGTAGCTTCAATCTATTCACCCACTCTATGTACTCAATCTTTTATCGTTTATTTTACCATAAATTTATAGTAAGACGATGACACTTCCCTAATTATAACGAAAAGCATTCAGAATGAAACTACTTATGTAAAATGATGGCACCTTTTATAGTACAAAAAGCCGAGGAATCACTCCTCGGCTACCGTAGCATAGAAAGTATCTTACAACTACTGGTTTTGTTTCATTAATTGCTGTTCTGCAATTTCTATAGCACGTTTCACCATGTTACCAGCATCTTTCGCACGAATTCCGCCCCATCCTTCTTTCTGAACAACATCATAAAAGCCCAACTCTTTTGCAAGCTCTTCTTTAAATTGATTCGACATGACACCTCTTCGTCTACTCAATGCAGAGTCCCTCCTTATTTTGCTACGGTATCATTAGTATGCAAAATAATATAGCTTTTCATTTGTGGGAATATATGTAACGATACATGAATTATAAAATCACTTCATTATGAGGTTCACCATAAAATGTTAACTCTACTGTCTCTGTTAAAACATCCGCATAACTATACGATACACGTTGTAACGCATCTTCTTGTTGATCCAGTTGTACAACAAAAACAGAACGGTACGTTTCTGCAAGTACACCCGATTGTTCTACAGTTTTTCTTCTCCCACTGTTCGCCTTTAACATCAGTCTCTGTCCAAGATGGTGATCTAATTCGCTTTTAATTTCATCTAAACGTTTTGACATATACTTCGTTACACCTCGCTGTAATTTAGATTGAACACTTAAAACACGATATATCTATCCCAATTATTAACCGCAACTCACAGACAATATCATTATAAAAGCATCATGCGTTCGAATAGATAGAAGAAATACTATATTGTAAAAGTATCATTATGTAGTCTGTGCGTTCTTGTCTCTTTTTATCCAAACTGATTTAAATCCTCTCCAAATAAAAAAGCAAGATACATATGTACCTTGCTTATTCTTCATAATGTTGAAAAGGTAATCCAGTTCGTAAAATCCCCCTCGTCTCAATCCCGCCAAGCCCCTTTTCACCAGTAATCGTATTACGTACAACATCCCATACATTAACCCTTTCCATAAATGACGTAAAACTAATTTTACCAACCACATATACAGGATCTAGTGCGTGAATATTAATTCTAGATGGGGAACTAGCAAAATTAGCGCCTGCTCGAATTAATGCTTCAAAGTGTGATTGACATGCCCCAGCAAAAATAACGAGTTGATCCAATGATGGATATTTTTTTCTCACTTCTCGAACAGCCTGTACAAAATGCCTTGAATGCCTATAGGCTGCTAAATCTCCCTTTACGCCTTTTGATTTTGTATACGCATCGTGCCCTGTAATAACTAAAATGTCCGGACGAAAATGATCTATTAAATCTACTACCTTTTCATGCATCTCTGTTTCTTTACAATGAATACCTTGTACAGGAACACCAATTTTATTATATAAATCTAGGCACTTGCGCAAATATAACGGGTCTCCATCTATATGCAAGACACGCCCTGGCATTTGAAAATAATTCACTTCACTTGTATATCCACCAGTTGAAGTGTGTTCATGCCTTTGTTTCATTAATACGTAATCTTGTTGAAACAAACGATACGTCCGCTCCATTGTTTCTTTCTCACGCTTCGCTCTCTTTTTATGTTCTCGTTGATCTATACTAATTAAATCTTCAAGTGGCGCATCTGCCACTAATCTAATTTCCTCTCCAAACAATATAGCTATCTCGCCTTTTATTTCTATAATACGAAAAAGGATATCCCTATTATGAGAATATCGTTCCACTAATTCTCCAACATGTAAAGCCATTCTCCTACCTCCAAACTCGTTAGGCCATCTTACCTGTTTTTAAAGTATGAATTTAGGAGGAGAAAGGTGACAAAAGGGACAGTTCAAATTGAACTGTCCCTTTTGTACCCTTATGATAACTTATGCAGAACTAATGCATTACTTAATGTCGCAAACTCTTCGATAGATAGTGTTTCGCCTCTTCGTTTTGGATCAATTCCTACTTCTGTTAAAATCCGATTCAACAGCTCTTTATCTTTCGGGAAACCATTTAAATTATTTGATAAATTATTCATTAAAGTTTTACGACGCTGTGCAAAACTTGCTCGTACTACTTCAAAGAAGAATGTCTCATCTGTTACTTCTACCACTGGTTTAGGACGCTTTAGGAGGCGAATAATTGCAGAATCAACATTCGGTTGTGGCACAAACACTGTACGCGGTACAGTCATAACTGTTTCTACCTCTGTATAATACTGAATAGCAATGGATAAAGAGCCATACTCTTTCGTTCCAGGCTTAGCCGCTAAACGATCCCCAACTTCTTTTTGCATCATAACAACGAAACCACGAACCGGTAATTTCTCTTCCAGCAATTTAAATAAAATTGGCGTCGTAATATAGTATGGTAAGTTAGCTACTACCATTACATCTTGCCCTTCTTCAAAT
Source organism: Bacillus sp. FSL W8-0519 (assembly GCF_038005585.1). Classification (NCBI taxonomy): domain Bacteria; kingdom Bacillati; phylum Bacillota; class Bacilli; order Caryophanales; family Bacillaceae; genus Bacillus; species Bacillus sp. FSL W8-0519. The sequence goes on along the minus strand of NZ_JBBOTL010000001.1, from coordinate 45,228 downwards.
TGCTCACTAAACACCTCATGTACATCTGCCTTTAGTACATCTTTATTGATAACAGTAACGTTGCCATATGGAGCTAACGTCTCATCTAAAATCGGTAATAACCTTTGATCAATTTCAAAAGCCACTACTTTTTTAGCACGCTTCGCTAATTGTTCTGTTAATGCACCGATACCTGGTCCAATTTCAATTGCACCACTTTCTGAACCAATTTCAGCGTGATCAACGATACGATTTAATACATTCGTATCAATTAAAAAATTTTGTCCTAAACTTTTTTTGAATGAAAATCCATACTTTTCAACAATATCTTTCGTACGATTTGGCGTTGCGATATCCTTCATTTTCTTTCCTCCTGTATGACTTGCTTATAAGCTTCTGCAAATGATTCTTTTGAAACTTGAAACATTTGTAAACGTTTATGTAACTGTTTTGCGTTTGTATAACCAATCTTTAATAGCTTACCTATTCTTTCTCTGCGACTCTTTGCCATTTCTCCGCCCACTAAACCTGCATCGACTAAATCGCTCCAACTGATTTCACTTGTGTAAGCTTCCATTTCTTCATGTATATTCTCTAAAGCACGGCGAATTGATTCATCAGAAGCATGTTCAATCCCGACACCTTTTTTCCTCTTAGCAAGTGCTTCTTCCTTCGGTAAAAAAGCATGTTTACATCCAGGCACCTTATCAGAAATAATTTTTCGAATACGCTCTCCAGGATAATCCGGATCTGTGAAAATAATAACGCCTCGTTTTTGCAGCGCTAATTTAACTTGTTCAATAACATGATCACCGATTGCTGAACCGTTCGTTTCAATTGTATCCGCATCAACAGCACGCTTAATCGCGACTGTATCATCTTTACCTTCTACAACGATAATCTCTTTAATTTTCATGCTTGCCTCCACACTCGTTTCGTCTCTACTTAGTAAAACAAAAAAATGACGACTTTTCCATTATTATTTTCCCCATTGTTACATTTTAAAAAATAGAATGTCCAAAACTTTGTTCTTTCTCCTTATTGTAACACTTACTCATTCACCCTCGTTTTCTCTACCACTTCTACTATTCTGTTTCTCAAAAAATAAAAAGAATGGGCTCCCCCATTCTTTTTATTCGACACCAAATAAAGCTTTTGCATTCTTAGTTGTTACTTCCGCTACCTCTTCATAAGAAATTCCTTTTAAGTTCGCAATTTCTTCTGCTACGAGTTTTACATAACTTGGTTCATTTCGTTTCCCGCGAAATGGATGCGGTGTTAAATACGGACAATCCGTCTCTATTAATAATTTCTCTAATGGAATCTCCGTAGCAACTTCTTTCGGTTTCTTAGCGTTTTTAAATGTAACTGGTCCACCTAACGAAATTAAAAAGTTCATATCAACACATCGCTCTGCTACCTCTACGCTACCGCTAAAGCAATGCATAATACCCCCTACTTCAGCTGCATTCTCTTCTTCTAGAATATCAACAATATCTTGAGTTGCATCGCGGTTATGTATAATAATCGGTAATTTTACTTTTTTCGCTAATGCAATTTGTTTACGGAATACTTCTTTCTGTATTTCTTTTGGAGACTTATCCCAGTGATAATCTAAGCCCATTTCTCCAAGTGCAACGACTTTAGGATGAGAAGCAAGTTCTTCTAACCAAGCTAAATGCTCTTCTGTCATGTCGATTGCATCAACTGGATGCCATCCAACCGCGGCATAAATAAAATCATAGGCTTCAGCTAATTCAATCGCCTTTTTTATCGTTACTTCATCAAAACCAACAACAACTGTATAAGTAACCCCCGCTTCTTTCATTCGGGCAATAACTTCTTGTAAGTCTTCTTCAAATTGCTCTGCATTCAAATGTGAATGTGTATCAAACAACATAATACATAACTCCTTTTATATTGAAATCAAATTTATTCTACGTAAATAAGCTCTTTTATAACTTAACGATAACAATACTACAATCTTAATGCAAAAATTGAGAGTGTAAAAAGAAAAAAGACGCTTCACACATGTTACACGTGAAACATCTCTTTTCTTGTCTTAATTACTTAATTTTTGTACCATTTGGTAGATTTTGGTCAATCGATGCTAATGACAATACGCCATTCTCTTCACCCGCTAAAATCATACCTTGCGATAATTCACCGCGTAATTTTACAGGTTTTAAATTTGTTACACAAATAACCTTTTTACCTTTTAGGTCTTCTGGCGAATAGAATTTTGCAATTCCAGAAACAACTTGACGCTTTTCTGTACCTAAGTCTAGTTGAATTTTTAACAACTTGTCTGCTTTTTTCACAGGTTCCGCAGATAGAACTTCAGCTACACGCAATTCTACTTTAAAGAAATCATCAATTGTAATTTCTTCTGCCTTCGGTTCTTCTTCTTTTTTCTCTTCTACTTTAGGAGCAGAGGCTTTCATTTGTTCTTTAATGTACGCCACTTCCACGTCCATTTCTAAACGAGGGAAAATTGGTTGTCCTTTTTCTACTTTTGTTCCAGCTGGAATACAGCCGATTGTAGATAGGCTTCCCCAAGATATATGTGCTTCATCAGTAAGGCCAAGCTGAGCAAACATTTTGCTTGGTGCTACTGTTAAGAATGGCATAAGCATAATACCCGTTTGACGAAGTACTTCTGCTAAGTGAGCCATTACAGAGGCTAACTTTTCGCGATCATTCTCATCTTTCGCTAATACCCACGGTTGTGTTTCGTCAATATATTTATTCGTACGGCTAACCAATTGCCAAATTGAGCTTAGAGCTACAGAGAATTCCATATTCTCCATTGCTTCTTCCACTTTTTTCAATGTATCTTTCGCAAATGTTACTAACGTTTCATCAAATTCCGTTACATTTTCTTTAAATGCAGGGATTTCTCCGTTAAAGTACTTATCAATCATAGCTACTGTACGATTTAATAAGTTACCTAAGTCATTTGCTAAATCGAAATTAATACGCTCCACAAATCCTTCTGGTGTGAATACGCCATCAGATCCAAATGGAACTTCACGAAGTAAGTAATAACGTAATGCATCTAATCCGTAACGATCAATTAATGTAACTGGATCTACTACATTTCCTTTTGACTTACTCATCTTTCCATCCTTCATTAAAATCCAACCGTGAGCAAAGACTTTTTTCGGAAGAGGTAAATCTAATGCCATTAAAATGATTGGCCAATAAATCGTATGGAAACGAACGATTTCTTTTCCAACTAAATGCACATCTGCTGGCCAGAACTTCTTATACATCTCTTCATTTTCTGTTCCATAACCTAATGCTGTAATGTAGTTAGATAATGCGTCAACCCATACGTAAATAACGTGTTTCGGATTACCTGGAACACGAACTCCCCAGTCAAATGAAGTACGGGAAACTGCTAAATCTTCCAATCCTGGTTTAATAAAGTTATTAATCATTTCATTCTTACGAGACTCTGGCTGAATGAAATGTGGATTCTCTTCATAGAACTTTAATAGTCTGTCAACATATTTACCCATTCTAAAGAAATATGATTCTTCACGAACAAGTTCTACATCATGACCACTGTCCGGACTTTTTCCCCCAACTACTTTGTCACCTTCCATAATTGGATCTACTAATTGATGCTCTGTATAGAATGTCTCATCTTGTACAGAATACCAACCTTCATATTCATCAAGATAAATATCACCTTGATCTACTAGTTGCTTGAAGATTTTTTCGACAACATCTTTATGACGATCTTCCGTTGTACGGATAAAGTCATCATAGGAGATATCCATCTTCTCCCAAAGTTCTTTAATTCCTGCAACGATGTTATCCACATATGCTTGTGGTGTAACATTTAATTCTTCTGCTTTCTTTTGGATCTTCTGTCCATGCTCATCAGTTCCTGTTAAATAATGAACATTATATCCTTGCATACGCTTATATCGTGCCATCGCATCTCCTGCTACTGTTGTATAAGCATGTCCAATGTGTAATTTTCCACTTGGATAATAAATTGGGGTAGTAATATAAAAGGATTTGTTTTCCTTTGTCATTGTTTTGGACCTCCCGGATAACCTCATATGTATTTATAAATAGTATATCAAAAACTTATATATAAAGTGAAACTTTAATCTGTGAGGGTCTTGTTCATTCCCACGGATTATCAACCCACACCAATCGGACTTTTACGAGCAATCCGACTTCCACTTAACTTCTTTGGCCCAGCCGAATTTAAAATTTAGAATCTTACTACTCGTTAATGCAGGATAAAAACAAGTTCATATTTTTATATTTATCATCTATTACTCATATTTCAAGAAAATATACAGTCATTACCTATAATTTCTTGATTTTTCCGAAAATAAAGTGAAATAATAGTAGAAATTACTCAAACTCTATTATATATAAGAAGTAAGAAATCTATAAATCTTTTTAAAAAATATAGAATTAAAGAATTGACGGAAATGTAAATGATTGGTATCATATGTCCATAGGGTATTTTGTCGAAAAATGACGAATCTAAAAATAGACTCGAAACTTATAAACTATTTCTTTAGGAGGAAAAGAATTATGAAATCTACTGGTATCGTTCGTAAAGTTGATGAATTAGGTCGTGTAGTAATTCCGATCGAATTACGCCGTACTTTAGGTATTGCAGAAAAGGATGCTCTTGAAATCTATGTTGATGACGAGAAAATCATCTTAAAAAAATATAAGCCAAACATGACTTGCCAAGTAACTGGTGAAGTATCTGATGGTAACCTATCTTTAGCTGAAGGTAAAATTATCTTAAGCAAAGAAGGCGCTGAGCAAATCTTAAACGAGCTTCAAGATTATATCGAAACAGCAAAATAAGCTTCTCAATTATGAGAAGCTTATTTTTTATCGACATGATAGATTTGATATACATCGCGTTTCGACAAATCTCGATCTTTAGCGACTGTTTTTATCGCCTCTTTTGAATTCATACCTTTTTCGTTTATATAATGTTCAATATGATTATATACTGAAATAGATTCCCACCATTGTTCTTCTGGAGCAGGTTCTTCCGTTGAACCAGCTACTAAAATACAAAACTCACCACGAACTTCATTTTGTTTCGTCCACTCAATTGCTTCTTCAACTGTTCCTCGAATAAATTCCTCGAATTTTTTCGTTAACTCTCGGCATAATACGATTTCTCTATTTCCCAATACTTCTTGCATCGAGATTAAAGTATCATCCAGGCGGTGAGGCGCTTCATAAAACATCATTGTAGTTTGTATGTAACGAAGCTTCTCTAACTCCATTTTTCTTTCTTTTTTATTTCTTTGTAAAAACCCATAGAAATAAAACTGTTTTGTTTCAAGTCCTGATGCAATTAATGCTGTAAGGGCTGCATTTGCCCCAGGAAGCGGGATTACATGATATTGCTCAGCTACTGCCTCGACAACAATATCATAGCCTGGATCGGAAATACACGGCATACCAGCGTCACTAACAAGTGCTATAGTCTTTCCTTCATCTAACTTCTCTAATATTTTCTTTCCACTTACTTCTTTATTATGCTCGTGGTAACTCATAACAGGCGTTTCAATTTCAAAATAATTACAAAGTTTTTTCGTTTGTCTCGTATCTTCAGCAGCAATTAAATCCGCTTCTTTTAAAATTCGGATTGCACGAAATGTCATATCTTCTAAATTTCCAATAGGAGTTGGTACTAAATATAAAACTCCCTTTTCACTTTGTTGAAAGCTTTTTTGTTGCCACATAGCGTTCTCCTTTTTGCATATATTCTTCTTTTTGTTTTCTATTTAATTGCTTAAAATAATACTCTGCTTGCATAGCTGTACGCTTATCTTCATGAAATTCTACGTACTTTAAAGCAACAGGAAGTCTAGCACGCGTATACTTAGCCCCTTTTCCGCTATTATGGGTCTCAATCCGCTTCTCTATATGATTTGTATATCCAGCATAGTAACTTCCATCAGAGCACTCCACTACATAAAAACAATGCTTATTCTTCTCCATATAAAATAGAACGAATCTCCTTTGTATATTCATTATTTTCTTCATATACAAAAAGAGGTGGCAATATTTTCAAATCTGCGTTTCCGTCCTTAATTCCTTCAATTAACAATGTATTCGCTTCTTTCCCTGCCTTAGGATAAACAAATCGTACACGCTTCGGTTCAATTTTGTATTTACGCATTAATGTAACAATATCTAATAAACGACCTGGACGATGTACAAATGCTACTTTCCCGCCTTGCTTTACTAGCTGACTACTTGCAGATACAACATCCTCTAGTGTACACATAATTTCATGACGAGCTATCGCTAAATGTTCATTCATATTTTTTTCAGAAGTTGCAGGTGTTTGGAAATAAGGCGGATTACATGTGACAACATCATATTGATGACGCCCAAGTTTCTCCGGCATATCTTTCAAATCCCCGTGTATTAAGTGAATTCTTTCTTCCAACTTATTGTATTGGACACTTCTTATTCCCATATCATATAAGCGTTCTTGAATTTCTACACCAGTAATATTCCCTTTCGTCCTTGTACTTAATAGAAGGGGCACAACTGCATTACCTGTACACAAATCAAGTAAATTACCTTTTTGAATTGGCACCCAAGCAAAGTCTGCAAGTAAAACAGCATCTAACGAGAAATTAAATACTGATGGGCTTTGTATAATCTTCAAATCTTGTGCTAATAAGTAATCTAAACGTTCATCTTCATATAAATTCATATGTTGCTCCTTTTCTTACACTTAACCTACCCTATTTCATCTTCTACTAATAAAAAACATATTCGATTCTACTCTCATGTATAAAAAATTACCTTTCCAATTATTATTGGAAAGGTAATTTCACTTTTTATTTAAAAATGACAGGCAGAATAAACAATCTCCCTCTTTACGTACACTTCCATAATGCAGATTACAAATATGAAAACCTTCTTGATATAGTCTTGCTAAATTATCGTAGCCTTCACCAATATCTGTCTTCGGCTTCACTTCTTTACGTTTTTGAGCTTTTTGTTTTTCTTTAATCTGTACTTCTTCAAAGCGGTGTCGCAAATTTTCATTTTCCATTTTTATATGTTGGTTTTCTTCCAGTAACTCTGCAAGATGTTGTTTTAATTCTCCCAACTGTTTGTATAAATGTCCAATTTGCTCTTCCATACTAGAAACCGATGCAAAAATATCTTTTTTCTCCACAAGCACCCACCTCATTAATCTGTGGTTTGACTCGAAACGACCCCTTTATTCACTAACTCATCTAACGTATATTCTACTATCCGTTCCTTGTCTACTAGTTCCACTTGAATTAATCTTTCTAAAATATTTAATCCGATAACACGGCCAGTACCATGCGGGGTTTGTATACGTTGATCTAAATCAGGAAGTTGTTCCTTTGCTGCCTCATATTCATCGTTCTCATATTTTAAGCAACACATTAAGCGACCACATAAACCAGAGATTTTTGCAGGATTTAATGATAAATTTTGATCCTTTGCCATCTTAATGGATACAGGTTCAAAATCCCCTAAAAAAGTAGAACAACAAAGCATACGACCACATGGACCAATACCACCAAGCATTTTCGCTTCATCACGAACACCGATTTGTCTTAGTTCAATTCTTGTCCTAAAAATTGCTGCTAAGTCCTTCACTAGTTCGCGAAAATCAATCCGACCATCCGCAGTAAAGTAGAAAATAATTTTATTGCGATCGAACGTATACTCTACATCTACAAGTTTCATATCAAGATTATGTTCTACTACCTTTTGCTGACAAACTTGATATGCTTCTTTTGCAGCATGTTTGTTCTCTTCAACAATGGTACGATCGTTTTCATTTGCAATGCGAATAACCTTTTTTAGTGGTAATACAACGTCGTTTTCATCAACTTGCTTTTTGGTAATAACTACTTTTCCGTATTCAATACCTCTTACCGTTTCTACAATTACAAACTCATTTTCAGAGATATCGAACTGATTCGGATCAAAGTAATACACCTTTCCGGCCTTCTTAAAGCGAACACCTACTACATCATACAAAACGGTCATCCCTCCTGCAACCGCAACACTAACTGTTCGAACACAAGCTGCGCATTTACATTAGCGTTGATTCTATTTTTTGCCTCTAATATATTAAAGAGAGCTGATACAATGCGCTTCTGAGCGTAGGAGAAAGATTCAAACATCTCTTTCTGCTCATGAAAAACAAGACGATCTTCTTCTCCAAGTTGAACATATAATAAATCCTTATAAATAAGGAGTAACATATCTAAACCTTGCTGTAATTGCTCTTTCTCTCTAAAGTGTTTTCCCCATTTTTCTTGTACAAAAAAAATAGAGGCTTTATCTTTTTCGAGCGCTTCACATAATTTTATCACTAAAGCTCGTGCTTGTGCAAACCATTCATCACTACATAAAGCTAAAGCTTCATCAAAACTATTCGTAAGTTGTGCAGCAAGTGTTGATAAAGATGCCGTAATACCTTCATCCTGTAATCTTCTAATTAAAGATTCCGTAGGTAACGGTCTAAATGTAACAACTTGACAGCGAGATAAAATCGTATTTAAAATTTGATGACTTTGTTCAGTAAGTAGAATAGCTGTTGTATCACTACTTGGTTCTTCTAAAAATTTCAACAGTGTATTCGCTGCGTTTGCCGTCATACGGTCTGCGTGCTCAATAACATATACTTTTTTATTTGCTTCTAATCCTGTTTTGGAAAACTCTTCTTGTAAATCATGAATTTGCTGCTTCTTAATAGATAATCCGTCTGGTTTTACAATATGTAAGTTTGGGTGGTTACCTGAATCAATTCGCTTACAATTTGTACATACATGACAAGGTTCTACCCCATTCCGCTGAGAACAGAGGAAACTCTTTGCCATTTGAATTGCTGTCGCAAACTTTCCCGTCCCTTTCCCTCCCTCTAACAAGTAAGCGTGGGATATACGCTCTTTTGCGATGCTATTCATCAACATTTTTACACCGATGGGTTGTATAGCAGAAAGCTGCTCCCACGTCTTCATCATAATGCATACCTCACTTATTTCATTCTTTCCTTCTATTATAACAATTTATCTTCTATAACCTGAATAACTTCTTCTATAAGTTTTTCCATTGGTTGATCAGCATTTACCAATACAATACGATCCGAGAAACGTTCTACAACTTGTAAATACCCTTCACGCACACGTTTATGGAAAGAGATATCTTCCATATCTAACCGATTCACTTCACGTCCTGCATCTTTTGCAATTCGAGCTAAGCCAACCTCTGGCTCAATATCTAAGTAAATTGTTAAACTAGGCATACAGTCCTCTGTTGCGAAACGATTTATTTCAAATACTTTATCCATACCTAATCCTCTTGCATATCCTTGATATGCTAAAGAGCTATCTATAAAACGATCACATAATACAAGGTAATCCTCATTAAGTGCCGGCATAACTTTTTCTACTAAATGCTGTCTACGTGCAGCAGCATATAACAACGCCTCTGTACGTGCTTCCATCATCGTATATTCTTGTTTATGCAAAATCGTTCTAATATCCTCAGAAATTGCAATACCACCTGGTTCTCTCGTCGCCATTACCTTTTGTTCCTTTTGTTCAAAGTATGGCAATAAACCTTGAATTAGCGTTGTTTTACCCGAACCTTCTGGACCTTCAATTGTTACAAATAATCCCTTCATTCTAAAACCTACTTTCTATATCATACACTTTCATATATTTCGTGCTGCCTTGAAAACGAGCGCCAGCTTTCTCTAAATGCATAATTTGCTCTTTATGTTCTGAAGTAATTCTTTCCCCATACATAATCAATGGAATACCAGGTGGATACGGAATTACCATTTCTGCTGCTACCATCCCAACTGCTTCTTCTACAGATACTACTTTTGTTTCGTATTCTTCCAATTGTTTATATGTATACGGTAAAGGAGAAATTTCCCCTTTATAAGTATAACGAATAGATTCCGTCTTGTCTTTCACCTCATAATATTGCAATGCCACTCGGATCATCTCTATAGCCTTCATATATGTCTTATTTACTTGCAAAGGCAAAATAAATAAGACATTATATGGATCTGCCATTTCTGTATATATACCAACCTTTTCAAATAAAGACTGTAATTCGTATCCTGATAATTGACAACGCGTCTGTACGGTAACTTTTAGCTCGTCTTGTAATGGATATTGTAAAATAGCTATTTGTGGAATAGCACTCAATTCTTCTTTAAATTCCCGTAAAAACTCGACAATTTCATCATGTCCCTTTTCTTTTATACGCGCTATCGTAAAGCGTGCAATATCAAGAGAAGTCATAATTGGATACGATGGACTACTAGATTGTAGCATACTTAAATAAGTAGAAACTTTTTCTTCTTTCACTAAGCGACTATTTATATGTAAATAGGATCCCATCGTCATTGCGGGTAATGTTTTATGCGCAGAATGAACTACAATGTCTGCACCATATGCTAACGCTGACTTTGGAAATGCCCCGCCTAAACAAAAATGAGCTCCATGTGCTTCATCTACTAACACAGGAATTTTATGTGCATGTGCATAAGCGATGCTTGCCTCTAAATCCATACCCATACCATAATAATTAGGATGCGTTAAAATGAGTGCTTTCGCATTCGGATATTTTTCAATTGCTTCCTTAATAATCTCATCATGAATTCCCACTGGTACGTTATAAGCCTCATCAATCCATGGATCTAAAAAAATAGGATTTGCTCCCGCTAACTTTAAACCATTAATAATGGATTTATGACAATTTCTTTGTACAAGAACAATATCATGTTCCCCACAACAAGACAAAATCATTGCTAGATTCCCGACTGTTGAGCCATTAATTAAAAAATAACTTTTGTTCACTCCATATACATCAGCTAATAATTGTTGTGCCTCATCTATACATTCAAACGGACTATGTAAATCATCTAATCCTGACAACTCAGTTACATCGATAGATAGTATATCTTTAAACTCTCCTACCGCCTCCTGAGGGAAGTTTAAACCATTTTTATGACCTGGGACATGAAAGGATAACGGCCTTCTTTCTTTAAACTCTATTAATGCTTCATATAAAGGTATGCGATTTTGATTCATCTATATCTCTTCCTTATTATTTCATTCTTTATCTATTATACAGAACAAAAAAAATAATAGGCATATGCCTATTTAAAAATATGATACTTCTAATTTCCGAAGCTGTTTTAAATAATATATATACTTCGGATCATTTGTTTCCGTATTCACCATGTCCTTTTCACATTCATAACATATTAAATTATTATAAACATATATCCCTTCTTTTCTTTCTGTCTCACAAACAATACAAACTTCGTTTTGTGATTTCATATCTTTCCCTCCCTATTTAAATGGACATATTTTATACTTCTATTCCTTAACAATTTACAGAAAAATATACATCAATCTCTTATATAATATGATTCATCCTTGGGCAACGTGTTTGTATTACCATTACTTCTTTTTGCATACTGTTTGAAAACACAAAAAAACACAAGTCTTTTGACTTGTGTTTTTAGTTGCTTGGCGACGTCCTACTCTCACAGGGACAAGGTCCCAACTACCATCGGCGCTAGAGAGCTTAACTTCCGTGTTCGGTATGGGAACGGGTGTGACCTCTCTGCCATCATCACCAAACTATGAAGGCATATTCCTTCAAAACTAGATAACATTGCTACATATTATATGGTTAAGTCCTCGATCTATTAGTATTCGTCAGCTCCACATGTCACCATGCTTCCACCTCGAACCTATCAACCTGATCATCTTTCAGGGATCTTACTAGCTTACGCTATGGGAAATCTCATCTTGAGGGGGGCTTCATGCTTAGATGCTTTCAGCACTTATCCCTTCCGCACATAGCTACCCAGCTATGCCCTTGGCAGAACAACTGGTACACCAGCGGTGCGTCCATCCCGGTCCTCTCGTACTAAGGACAGCTCCTCTCAAATTTCCTACGCCCACGACGGATAGGGACCGAACTGTCTCACGACGTTCTGAACCCAGCTCGCGTACCGCTTTAATGGGCGAACAGCCCAACCCTTGGGACCGACTACAGCCCCAGGATGCGATGAGCCGACATCGAGGTGCCAAACCTCCCCGTCGATGTGGACTCTTGGGGGAGATAAGCCTGTTATCCCCGGGGTAGCTTTTATCCGTTGAGCGATGGCCCTTCCATGCGGAACCACCGGATCACTAAGCCCGACTTTCGTCCCTGCTCGACTTGTAGGTCTCGCAGTCAAGCTCCCTTATGCCTTTGCACTCTACGAATGATTTCCAACCATTCTGAGGGAACCTTTGGGCGCCTCCGTTACACTTTAGGAGGCGACCGCCCCAGTCAAACTGCCCACCTGACACTGTCTCCCGGGTCGATAAGACCCGTAGGTTAGAATTTCAATACAGTCAGGGCGGTATCCCACCAGCGCCTCCACCGAAGCTAGCGCTCCGGTTTCAAAGGCTCCCGCCTATCCTGTACAAACTGTACCAAAATTCAATATCAGGCTACAGTAAAGCTCCACGGGGTCTTTCCGTCCTGTCGCGGGTAACCTGCATCTTCACAGGTACTATAATTTCACCGAGTCTCTGGTTGAGACAGTGCCCAAATCGTTACACCTTTCGTGCGGGTCGGAACTTACCCGACAAGGAATTTCGCTACCTTAGGACCGTTATAGTTACGGCCGCCGTTTACTGGGGCTTCAGTTCAGAGCT
>NZ_JBBOTL010000001.1:12500-27500 GCF_038005585.1 Bacillus sp. FSL W8-0519 | reverse complement strand
GAGAGATAGCACCACGTAACACATGATATACACCTTGATACTCTTTCATCTTTTCCATCGCGATTACATCTTTCGGTTCTTGCACGACACAAACAACTGATTGATCTCGATGTGAATCGTTACAAATATAACAAGGATCACGATCAGTAATATGCCCGCACACAGAACAATATGCTAAGTCTCGCTTCGCATTTACAAGTGCTTTTGCAAAACCTAACACATCATCTTCTTTCATATCTAATACGAAAAACGCCAATCGAACCGCTGTTTTCGGTCCGATTCCTGGCAATTTCATAAAACTATCAATTAGTTTTGATATTGGTTCTGGATAATGCATATATCAATATCCTCCTAGAACATTCCACCCGGTAAGTTTAAGCCTTTTGTAAATTTACCCATTGTAGAGTTTGAAAGTTCATCAGCTTTCTTAAGTGCATCGTTTGTTGCAGCTAACACTAAGTCTTGTAACATTTCGATATCTTCTGGATCTACAACTTCTTCTTTCACTTTTACTTCAAGAATTTGCTTATGACCATTTGCAATAACTGTGATCATACCGCCGCCAGCTGTACCTTCAACTGTTTTTTCGCCAAGTTCTTCTTGCGCCTTTGCCATTTCCTTTTGCATCTTTTGCATTTGTTTCATCATGTTATTCATATTTCCCATTCCGCCACGCATCATAATTAATTCCTCCTAATTATTATTACTCTTTTATTTCAATGAGTTCTTGCCCTACTAATTTTACAGCCTCTTCTATGAGAGGATCTTCTTTTTTCTTTGGGCTTTCTTCAGAACTTCCACCTTCACGCTGTAAAAAACCTTCACGGATTTTACCCCATTCACTTTTTGGAATGGCAATCATATTTAATCTTTTACTTAGCAATTCAAATAAAGTTTGTTCCACTGTATCCATAGCCTCTCGATTTTCGCTTGCCATTTTACAGTGAATCTCATATTGGAACGCTAAAACGTAAGTATCATCTGAAGCCGCTACCGGTTCGCTATTTTCTAATAAAACAGCAAACGCTACTTTGTTGTATGCTTTGAGTCTTCCTAACAACTCTCCCCATACAGCTTTTAATTGTTCTAAATCTTGACGCTTCGCTTGCTTTAATACTTCATTTACGCGTCCGACAGGTATCTTCATACTTCCTGTCCGTACTGGCTTTGGTGCTGCACGCGTCTCTCTGACTTCCTGCTGCACACCGGCCGGCACACCATTCTTTTTGACTTGTTCTAACTCTTTCTCTAATTGCTGCATCCTGTTCATAATTGCTTGTAAACGATCTGCACCATTTGCTTGCATCATAAACTGTTGACACAGTTGTACCATAACAACTTCTAAGAAAATTCGCGGATGATTTGTCCACTTCATTTCCTGTTGTGCTTTACTAAGAGTATGAATGATCTCATAGATTACTTCCGGCTGCATTTCTTCACTTAACGTCCGGAATTGCTCATCAACCATTACTCGTTCCAACATATGTTCCAATTGTGGTGAAGTTTGATATAAAAGCATATCACGATAATAGTAAATGAAATCCTCCATAAAGCGAACTGGATCTTTCCCTTTACCCATCATCTCATCTATGATACGTAATGCTCTTGATACATCATTTTCACGTATACATTCTACTAAGTTGCCTAAGTATTGCTGAGAAACAGACCCTGTTACAGCTAATACATCTTCTGTCGTAACAGTCTCATCACTATAAGATATTGCCTGATCAATAAGACTAAGCGCATCACGCATACCACCTTCAGCGGCACGTGCAACAATTTGTAATGCCTCATCTTCTACTTGCGTACCTTCATTGTTCACAACTGTCGATAATCTCTCAACAATATCATTTACTGATATCTTTCGAAATTCGAAACGTTGGCAACGCGAAATAATTGTAGGCGGTATCTTATGCGGTTCTGTTGTCGCCAAAATAAAGATAACATGTCCTGGCGGTTCTTCTAACGTTTTTAAAAGCGCATTGAAGGCACCCATGGAAAGCATGTGAACTTCATCAATAATGTATACTTTATATTCTACAGCACTTGGAGCATATTTTACTTTATCTCTAATATCTCGAATTTCATCTACACCGTTATTTGAAGCCGCATCAATTTCTAATACATCTGAAATAGATCCTTGTGTAATCCCCAAACAAGAAGGACATTCATTACAAGGTTCAGCTACCGGAGCATGTTCACAGTTAATTGCTTTTGCAAACACTTTTGCAATTGTCGTTTTTCCTGTTCCTCTCGGCCCAGAAAATAAATAAGCATGTGAAACTTTCTCTTGAAGAAGGGCATTTTGCAACGTTTTTGTCACGTGCTTTTGACCGACTACATCTTCAAACTTTTGCGGTCTCCATGTTCGGTATAACGCTTGGTATGACACGAAAATACGGCCTCCCTCAAAGGTTATTATCTCATTTATTATAACCCATTCTGTTTATAGATTCCAAAAGTTATTTTCTATACAAAAAACCCACCTTAGTATTAAGGTGAGTTTTGTATACATATATAACTGCCGTGCACCTTCTGTCGATTACGTACCATAAGCGTTACTTAAGCAGTTAGCTCGGTTCAGGCACTCCTGCGGCACACGAGAAGACCCGCTTATTGCTGCTTCCTTCCGGACCTGACAAGGTTCACGGGGTCCCGTTGCGCAGGACCCAAACGTCAACACCACTTACTTAAGGCAGGCCTTACAGCAACATAACCTCGAGAAGGGATTCGGCCTCGCTAGAGCGGATTGCGAGTATAGGGCACCGCTACCTCCCCGCTTAGCACGGCAAAGTTAAAACCAATATTCGGTTGCCTTCATTAAAGGCACTATCAGTATAACTTGTTTTTTTATAAAATGCAAATACGTTAATTCTCTTTACTTTTCTCTAATTTCTTAATCGCTTTTCTTTTTTTACGAAGCGCTCTAAAAAAGTTCGTTAACAGCGTACCGCACTCTTCTTCTAATACACCAGCTACTACTTCACATTGATGATTAAAGCGTTCATCCGTTAACAGATTCATCAATGTCCCTGCACATCCACCTTTCGGATCACTCGCACCATATACAACTCGCTTTACTCGTGATAAAACAATTCCACCCGCACACATCGGGCAAGGCTCTAATGTTACATATAACGTCGCATCTTCTAAACGCCATGTCCCTAATTTTTTGCACGCCTCATCAATAGCTAACAACTCAGCGTGAGCTATCGATCTTTGCTCAGTCTCCCTTAAATTATGAGCAACACTAATTACTTCACCATCCAACACTATAACTGCCCCAATCGGTACTTCTTGTATTGCCTCTGCTTTTTTAGCCTCTTCTATTGCTAACTGCATAAAATGAATATCTTGATCACGTTCCATAACATAGTCCTTTCATTACAAATAAAGTACACTTATTTCCATTTACTACACATGGGATAACTTTTATAAATTCAATCCACCCTAAGAAAAAAAGAGAGGGGATTACATATGAAGAATACTGCCTTACTCATTATCGATATGATTAATGACTTTCAATTTTCACACGGGCCTATCCTAGCCAAAAAATGCGAAATTATAACCAATCCTATTTTACAATTAAAGAAAACAATGAAATCCTTCGGTTGCCCCATCATTTATATTAATGACCATTATCAACTTTGGAGGTCTGATATTGACCAATTGATTACTCATTGTACAAATGAGTATAGTAAAAATATCATTCATAAGATCGCTCCAAATGCTGATGATTACATTTTTATTAAACCACATTACTCTGCTTTTTATGAAACACCTTTAAATTCTTTATTAGGCTATTTAAAAATAGAAAATCTAATATTAACAGGTGTCGCCGGGAATATATGTATCCTCTTTACAGCTAACGATGCTCATATGAGGAATTATACATTGTATGTACCACAGGACTGTATTGCATCTAATGATGATCAGGATAACCTGCATGCTTTAAAAATAATGGAAGCCACATTAAAAGCAAATATAGTACCGTCGTTTCAAATAAAATTTAATTAATACATATATCTATTTTCCAACTTTTTATATCAAATTAACCCGCTCGCTTCCCTCTTGTGCTACAATAATTCTGTTTTGTGTTTTTAGTAGTCACGGTAAATCACTGATTGAAAGGAGGAAACAGCGTGACCGGAGTACCATTTATCACGGTTGAAGGACCAATTGGTGTTGGAAAAACTTCACTTGCGAAGGAAATTTCAACTCACATGCAACTCCACTTACTGAAAGAGATTGTTGATGAAAACCCCTTTTTAGGAAAGTTCTATGAAGACATCGACGAATGGAGTTTTCAAACAGAGATGTTCTTTCTTTGTAATAGATATAAACAATTAGAAGATATTAACATAAAGTATTTGAATCAAAGGAAGCCAGTAGTAGCGGATTATCATATATTCAAAAATGTAATTTTTGCATCCCGTACATTAAAAGATTCTCAATACGACAAGTACATGCAAATCTATCGTATCCTTACACAAGATATGCCAGTTCCAAACGTTATCGTTTATTTAACAGCTAGCCTAGAAACATTACAAAAGCGAATTGCAATGCGCGGAAGAGAATTCGAAAAAAATATGGATCCAAATTACTTACTACAGCTCACAAAAGATTATGAAACAGCAATGGATGCTTTTAAAAAGGACCATCCAGATATCCCAGTATTGAAATTTAACGGAGACGATATGGATTTTGTAAAAAATCCTGATGATTTAAATGTCATCCTATCTGCCCTTCAAAATACTCTCTTAAAGGAGTCGAAATAATAATGAATTTAAGGCAAAAATATGATATACCAAATGACGCAGTAATCACTATCGCTGGAACAGTAGGTGTCGGTAAATCCACTATGACAACTGCATTGGCTAACGCTTTAGGGTATCGCACATCATTTGAAAAGGTAGATTCTAATCCGTATTTGGACAAGTTCTATGCTGATTTCACACGCTGGAGCTTTCACTTACAAGTGTATTTTTTAGCAGAACGATTTAAAGAACAAAAAAGAATTTTTGAATACGGTGGCGGTTTTGTTCAAGATCGCTCTATCTATGAAGACACTGGCATTTTTGCAAAAATGCATCACGAAAAAGGTACAATGACAGAAACTGATTATGAAACATATAAAGGTTTATTTGACGCTATGGTCATGACTCCTTACTTCCCACATCCAGATTTATTAATTTACTTAGAAGGTTCTTTCGATGATATTGTTGATCGTATCCAAGAACGTGGACGTCCGATGGAACAGCAAACACCAATCGAGTATTGGAAAGAGATGCATGGGCGTTATGAAAACTGGATTAACAACTTCAATTCATGCCCTGTTTTACGATTAAACATTAATGAATACGATATTTTAAAAGATGGCGATTCCATTGAACCAATCATAAAAAAAATCGGTCATTTTTTAAAACAAACACGTAAACTTGTAAAATAAAAAACCCGTGCATATGCACGGGTTTTTCTATTAAATTACTTTTTCTTTGTTGGAGCAATAATTTCACTCTCAGGTTTTCCAGCGTTAATACGCTGACGAACAGTACTTGTACTAATATCGTACGCCTCAGCAATCTCTTTAACAGTCATTTCTTTCCCGTTAATTACTGCTGTTAATACTTTACCTGTACGTTTTGGAGCTGCTTCTTTCTTTACAGCTTCTTTTTTAACTTTTTTTGGTGCCTCTACTTTTGTTGCAGTTTGCTTTACATCACAAGTGCAACCACAAAGTTTACGGAATGTATCATCGCTAATAATGCGTGATACATTTGCACCACTGTTTAAAATTCTATTGTTCTTACAGACAGGACATTGTACATAATATAAAGTTTTTCCATCTAAAGGAAACGTTTGTATAATAAGATCCATGTTGACTCCTTTCATATCTATGAAGATAATCATCGGAATATGAGTGTGTAATAAGGACAAAATCGCCTTACACCATACTTTATGATTGGTTTTAAAATAAAAACTCGTTACGTGTGGTAACGAGTTCTCCAATCTCCACTTATATGCGCTGTTGTCAATTATATCTGGAGGAGGTAGAGGGATTCGAACCCCCGCGCGACTCTCGCCGCCTGTCGGTTTTCAAGACCGATCCCTTCAGCCAGACTTGGGTATACCTCCATATTGACATCAAATATAATATCAAAAGAAAAACAGTTAGTCAACCCTACTAAAATAAATTATGAGGAAAGGAAAATTTTACTTTTCCTCTCCTACATCATAGTACTGACAACGCTCATAATTACCAATCACTCATACCGATGAATGTTTATAAATTTACTTAATAACTGTTTTTCCTCCCATATAAGGGCGAAGAACTTCTGGAATTATAATTGTACCATCTTCTTGTTGGTAGTTCTCTAAAATAGCTGCCACCGTACGTCCAATTGCAAGACCAGATCCATTTAATGTATGAACATGTTCTGGTTTGCCGTTTGGCTCACGACGGAAACGGATATTTGCACGTCTCGCTTGGAAAGCCTCGAAATTACTACAAGAAGAGATTTCACGATATGTGCCATAGCTTGGAATCCATACTTCGATATCGTATTTCTTCGCTGCTGTAAATCCTAAATCGCCTGTGCACATGCTCATAACGCGATATGGCAACTCTAATAATTGTAACACGCGTTCTGCATCATTTGTTAGTTTTTCTAACTCTTCATAAGAATCTTCTGGTTTTACGAACTTCACAAGCTCTACTTTATTGAACTGGTGCTGACGAATTAAACCACGTGTATCACGGCCAGCTGAACCTGCTTCAGAACGGAAACAAGAGCTAAACGCAGCATATCTTATAGGCAATTGTTCTTTATTTAAGATCTCATCACGGTGCATATTTGTTACAGGTACTTCAGCTGTTGGAATTAAGAAGTAGTCTTCACTTTCAATACGGAATGCATCTTCTTCAAACTTCGGAAGTTGTCCTGTCCCTGTCATGCTTGCACGGTTTACCATATACGGAGGTAATACTTCTTCATATCCATGCTCATCAGTATGAAGATCAAGCATAAAGCTAATTAAAGCACGCTCTAATCTTGCGCCAGCACCTTTGTAGAATACGAAGCGGCTTCCTGTTACTTTTCCAGCACGTTCAAAATCTAGAATTCCTAAATCTGTAGCAAGATCCCAATGTGGTTTTGGTTCAAAAGCAAATTCCTTCACTTCTCCCCAAGTGCGAGCTACTACATTATCATCCTCTGTTTCACCAACTGGAGCAGATTCGTGCGGAATATTTGGAATAGATAGCATCAATCTTTCTAGATCTTCTTCAACTGTACGAAGTTCGTTATCAAGATCTTTTACTTTTTCTCCAACTTCACGCATTTCTAAAATTAGAGCTTCTGCATCTTTCTTTTCGCGCTTCAATACAGAGATTTGTTGAGATACTTCGTTACGTTTACTTTTTAGTTCCTCTGTTTGAACAAGTAGTTCTCTTCTTCTCGTATCTAATTCTTCAAAGCGACCAAAATCAGTTAAATCTTCGCCTCTATGCTGTAACTTAGCTTTTACTTCTTCAAAATTTGTACGTAAAAATTTAATATCAAGCATTATATACTCCTCCTTTTATTTTATAAAACACAAAAAACTCCCGTCCCTATATAAAGGGACGGGAGTTAACCCGCGTTGCCACCCTAGTTGAAAGCATTACCGCTTTCCTCTCAAGTAGAAATAACGGCTCTTCACCGGGAATGTTTACTAATCATAAAGATATTCCACATTCCATTCCAGGATGGATTCACAAACTGTTTCTATCGATTTCCACCAACCATCGACTCTCTATAAGAAACGACATTTGTTACTACTTCCTATCAACACGCTTATTTTATAAAATTGTTACCATCAATTTACTATAATCTTATACAAGTTGCAAGTTACTTATACAACTTTTTTCATTTTCGCTTCTTTTACCATTTCTACAAAGTATGCTGTTACACGATGATCATCTGTTAATTCCGGATGGAAAGAAGCAGCTAAAAACGGCCCTTGCCTTACCGCTACCATTCGATCACCATGTGTAGAAAGTACCTCAACATCATCCGCTACATTTACAACATACGGGGCACGAATAAATACGCCAACAAAATCTTCTCCCACACCTTTAATAGAAAGTGCAGCTTCAAAGCTATCTTTTTGACGTCCAAACGCATTGCGCTCAACTGTAATATCCATAGCACCAATATGTGCTTCGTCATAGCCAATAAGTGTTTTTGCGAGAAGAATCATTCCTGCACATGTACCAAACATTGGTTTACCAGACTTCGCAAATGTACGAAGCGGTTCCATGAAAGCATACTTATCAATAAGACGGCGCATAGTTGTACTTTCACCGCCTGGTAAAATAAGACCATCAATCTCTTCAAGTTGTTCTATACGCTTTACAACAACAGCTTCTGCACCACTTGCTTCAACTGATTTTACATGTTCACGAACTGCACCTTGAAGACCTAGTACACCGATTTTCACCATTTTAAAGTTCTCCTTCAATTACCATCCACGCTCTTGCATGCGTTGCTCTGGTAGTAACGTTGAAATTTCAATACCTTTCATCGCATTACCTAATCCTTTAGAAAGGCTTGCAATTAACTCGTAATCCTCATAATGAGTTGTCGCTTCAACGATTGCACGTGCAAATTTCGCTGGATTCTCTGATTTAAAGATACCAGATCCAACAAATACACCATCCGCACCAAGTTGCATCATTAACGCTGCATCTGCTGGTGTTGCTACACCACCTGCTGCAAAGTTTACAACCGGCAAACGACCAAGGCGTTTAATTTCAAGTAGTACTTCATAAGGAGCACCAGTATTTTTTGCATATGTCATTAATTCATCTTCACGTAGACTTGCAACTTGACGGATTTCTGCATTGACTTGACGCATATGACGCACTGCCTCTACAATGTTTCCTGTTCCTGGTTCGCCTTTTGTACGAAGCATAGATGCACCTTCTGCAATACGACGTGCAGCTTCTCCGATATCACGGCAACCACATACAAATGGAACTGTGTAATCACGTTTATTTAAATGGTATACTTCATCGGCTGGAGTTAATACTTCACTCTCATCGATATAGTCTACCCCTAATGATTCTAATACACGTGCTTCTACAAGGTGACCGATACGGCATTTTGCCATAACCGGAATTGACACTGCACCCATAACTTCTTCAACGATTGTTGGGTCTGCCATACGAGAAACGCCACCTGCTGCACGAATATCTGCTGGTACACGCTCTAATGCCATAACGGCAACTGCGCCTGCCTCTTCTGCAATTTTTGCTTGTTCAGCGTTAATTACGTCCATAATAACGCCGCCTTTTTGCATTTCTGCCATTCCACGTTTTACACGTTCTGTCCCTGTTACATTTGTCATGTTACAAAAACCCCCCTAGGTGAATTGCTTTTCCCCGTTAAAGGCGAAAATTAAGAATACTCTTACATTCTACCACTAACTATCAGATGCTTGTCTACTACTTTTTCATAAAGTCGGTATGAAAAATAGGAATAAGAAAAAGCCCCTACAATGAGGAGCTTTTAAAACCAACCTTTTACTGTATCAACAGCACTATTCCATATACCACTAAAGAAAGAACCAATTCCGCGCATAGCACGAGTAAACCAGTTTGCTTCTTCTACTTCAGATGTTGTTACAAGATCCACTTGTAACGACTTACCAGTTAAAAATCCAGGGTCGTTTGCATCTTTTGGCGTAATTACCATTTGACCAAGCGCAGCTCCCTTTTTAATAGGTGCTTCTTGTCCCTTACTTGATTCTTTTAATTCTGTTTTATAAACATCTTTACTTCCTTTTGGTACTGGAAGTGAAATGGCTTGTTTCGTTTGAACTGCTACATCTTTGTCTTTCGCATTTTCTACTCGTACTGTTTCTTGTCCTTTTACTGAAGAACCTTTTTTATACATTTGTTTCATTTCAAAGTTAGCAAATCCATAATCATATAGCTTCTTTGTTTCATCAAAACGTGCTGTATGAGAACTTGTTTTAATCACTACAGAAATAAAACGCATACCGTTTCTTTCAACCGTACCAGTGAAGCAATCTCCCGCTTCTGGAGTTGAGCCTGTTTTTAGGCCATCTACGCCATCATATTCTTTAACTAAGCCCTTTAACATCCAGTTCCAGTTCGACATTGCAAACTTCTCTTTTTCTGGACGGAATTCTTTTTTCGGGATTTTTGCTGTATCTAACACTTTTGGATAATCTTTAATTAAATGTTGTGCTAAAGTTGCAACATCCTTTGCAGACATTTTATTTTCTTCATCCGCTGTTGTTCCTTCTGGATGCATTCCCTTTAAATCTTTATTCGTTAAACCTGTAGAATTGACAAATTTATAATTTTTCAACCCTAGTTCTTTCGATTTATCATTCATCATTTTTACGAAATCTACTTCTTTACCTGCAATTGCTTCTGCTAATGCAATCGTTGCACCATTTGCAGAGAAGATTGCCATTGCCTCGTATAACTCTTTTACTGTATAAGAGCCACCATTTTCTAATGCCACATTTGATAATGAAGCATCCTGTGAAACTTTATACGCATATTCAGAAACCTTAATTTTCTGATCCCACTTAAGCTTTCCTTTATCCACTGCTTCGTGAACTAAATACTCGCTCATCATCTTCGTCATACTAGCAATGGATAATAATTCATCGGCATTCTTTTGATATACAATTTTTCCAGAATTCGCTTCTACTAAAATTGCCGCACCTGCTTCAATATTTAAAGCATTTCCTGTTTCAGCTGATGCATTGCTATATGGTAACAACATACTACAAGCTAGTGTAAGCATTGTTACTAGTGCAATGAATCTTTTGCAAAACATACCTTTCACTTTTGCTACCCCCAATATCTATGTACTCACATAACCGTTATTCTAACATAATCAAAAAAAAATAGACAGAGATATAAAATCTCCGTCTATTTATATATAAGACATTATAATGAGTAGTTTGGAGCCTCTTTTGTAATTTGTACATGATGAGGATGACTTTCAAGTAAACCAGCACCTGACATACGAACAAATTGTGCATTCTCACGTAAGAATTCTAAATCTTGTGCTCCGCAATATCCCATACCTGCACGTAATCCACCAACTAATTGATGAACCGTATCTGCTAAAGGTCCTTTATATGGTACTCGTCCTTCAATACCTTCTGGAACAAGTTTTTTATTTCCTTCTTGGAAATAACGATCTTTACTTCCTTTTTCCATCGCTCCGACAGAACCCATACCACGATATACTTTAAATTGGCGACCTTGATAAATTTCAGTTTCACCAGGACTTTCAGCAACACCAGCAAACATACTACCTAGCATAACAACATGTGCTCCTGCTGCTAAAGCTTTAACCATATCACCAGAGTACTTAATACCACCGTCAGCAATAACTGGGATACCGTGTTTACGAGCTTCTGTTGCACAATCATAAACCGCTGTTAATTGTGGTACACCAACCCCAGCTACAACACGTGTTGTACAGATAGAGCCTGGTCCAATACCAACTTTAACTACGTTTGCCCCTGCTTCAATTAATGCTCTTGTTGCTTCAGCAGTAGCAACATTTCCAGCGATAATATTTAATGATGGATACTTTGCACGAACTTCTTTTACTTTATCAATAACGCCTTGAGAATGTCCATGGGCTGTATCAAGTACGATTGCATCTACGCTAGCTTTTACTAATGCGTCAATGCGAGTCATAGCATCAGCCGTTACACCAACTGCTGCTCCAACTAATAAGCGCCCTTGCTTATCCTTCGCAGAATTTGGGAATTCAATTACTTTTTCAATATCTTTTATTGTAATAAGCCCTTGTAATACACCATTGTTATCAACAAGAGGGAGTTTTTCAATTTTATACTTTTGTAGGATCTTTTCAGCCTCATCTAGCGTTGTACCAACTGGAGCTGTAATTAGCTGTTCTTTTGTCATTACGTCGGAAATTTTGATTGAGTAGTCTTGGATAAAACGCATATCACGGTTTGTAATAATACCAACTAATTTTCGCTCGTCTAAATTATTTACAACCGGTACACCTGAGATACGATATTTCCCCATAAGGTGTTCTGCATCATACACTTGATGTTCTGGAGTTAAAAAGAAAGGATCTGAAATAACACCACTTTCAGAACGTTTTACTTTATCAACCTGCTCGGCTTGTTGTTCAATAGACATATTTTTATGAATAATTCCTAAACCGCCTTGACGAGCCATTGCAATAGCCATATCCGCTTCTGTTACTGTATCCATTCCTGCACTAATTAACGGGATGTTTAACTGTAAGCTTTCAGATAAAACTGTTTTAACACTTACTTCTCTTGGTAGTACATCTGACTTTGCTGGTACAAGTAATACGTCATCAAAAGTCAAACCTTCTTTAACAAATTTAGATTCCCACATAATTGTTCCCCCCATGATACCAGAAATTATTATTAGTAGCTTATCAATTGGTTAAAATACTGTCAAGGACGTATATATATGTTAGAATTTTTAGACAATAAAAGGAGCGTAATATATGCATCAAACACATTGTACTTGGCAGCAACTAAGTTTCTTCTTTTCATCTCAAAATGTACAACGTTATCTTGCCCGTTGTTATGAAAAATCCTCCATACAAAATGCTGAAAAAAAAAGTTTTGAAAATTGTTATCCCTTTATTTATTACTTAGAACATGGGAAAAATTATTATGAATTATATAAGGTAGCTCCCTTTTCAATTCAGCCAATGTTATTGTTTTATGGAATGAGCCAACTTTTTAAAGCATGCTTATTAACTATTGATCCGAACTATCCTGAATCCACTACTGTTTTAGCTCATGGTGTTACGACTCGTAAGCGGAAAAAACAGGGATATCAATTTTTAGAAGATGAGGTAAAGGTACAAAAAAATGGATTATTTACTCATGTTGCAGAACAGCTGTTTCACATGAAACACTTAGAATCAGAGAAGTTTAACATGTTGGATTTAATGGGGAATATTCCTGAATTACAAAACTTATTTCGCTATAGTCAACGAGGTGCCACTTTGTATAAAATTGATTCAACAAATGCAAATGAACTTTCCTTTTCAGTCAATATACTAGATCGACTTCATATGACTTCAGAAAGATTTTCACGTTATATTGAATCAATTTGTAAGCACTTATCCGTGCAACATGTTACTGGGAAAACGAGCGCCTCCAATTTGCTTTTTACAGCTCCTATTCAATCGTGGAATCCTATATATAGTACGCCTTTATACTACGAATATCTCGCTGATACTTATTACTTACCACTTACAACTGACCCTAGAAATCCTAAACCCGTATTACCTGAACTTCTTGTTCACTATTTATTGCTCTACAATTTAAGTATGATTTCTAGATACGAAACAGATTGGTGGTATGATTTACTTGGAAGCTATGGCTCTGAAGATTACCCATTTATTTATCAATTTCTTACTATTTCTGCTCAAAAAATTCCTTACTATATTTCGAATTTTTTACTAGCAGAACCGAACCTATTTCATGGGAAATAAAAAAACACAAGTCAAAAGACTTGTGTTTTTAGTTGCTTGGCGACGTCCTACTCTCACAGGGACAAGGTCCCAACTACCATCGGCGCTAGAGAGCTTAACTTCCGTGTTCGGTATGGGAACGGGTGTGACCTCTCTGCCATCATCACCAAACTATTGAAGGCATATTCCTTCAAAACTAGATAACATTTGCTACATATTATATGGTTAAGTCCTCGATCTATTAGTATTCGTCAGCTCCACATGTCACCATGCTTCCACCTCGAACCTATCAACCTGATCATCTTTCAGGGATCTTACTAGCTTACGCTATGGGAAATCTCATCTTGAGGGGGGCTTCATGCTTAGATGCTTTCAGCACTTATCCCTTCCGCACATAGCTACCCAGCTATGCCCTTGGCAGAACAACTGGTACACCAGCGGTGCGTCCATCCCGGTCCTCTCGTACTAAGGACAGCTCCTCTCAAATTTCCTACGCCCACGACGGATAGGGACCGAACTGTCTCACGACGTTCTGAACCCAGCTCGCGTACCGCTTTAATGGGCGAACAGCCCAACCCTTGGGACCGACTACAGCCCCAGGATGCGATGAGCCGACATCGAGGTGCCAAACCTCCCCGTCGATGTGGACTCTTGGGGGAGATAAGCCTGTTATCCCCGGGGTAGCTTTTATCCGTTGAGCGATGGCCCTTCCATGCGGAACCACCGGATCACTAAGCCCGACTTTCGTCCCTGCTCGACTTGTAGGTCTCGCAGTCAAGCTCCCTTATGCCTTTGCACTCTACGAATGATTTCCAACCATTCTGAGGGAACCTTTGGGCGCCTCCGTTACACTTTAGGAGGCGACCGCCCCAGTCAAACTGCCCACCTGACACTGTCTCCCGGGTCGATAAGACCCGTAGGTTAGAATTTCAATACAGTCAGGGCGGTATCCCACCAGCGCCTCCACCGAAGCTAGCGCTCCGGTTTCAAAGGCTCCCGCCTATCCTGTACAAACTGTACCAAAATTCAATATCAGGCTACAGTAAAGCTCCACGGGGTCTTTCCGTCCTGTCGCGGGTAACCTGCATCTTCACAGGTACTATAATTTCACCGAGTCTCTGGTTGAGACAGTGCCCAAATCGTTACACCTTTCGTGCGGGTCGGAACTTACCCGACAAGGAATTTCGCTACCTTAGGACCGTTATAGTTACGGCCGCCGTTTACTGGGGCTTCAGTTCAGAGCTTCGCTTACGCTAACCCCTCTCCTTAACCTTCCAGCACCGGGCAGGTGTCACCCCCTATACTTCGCCTTACGGCTTCGCAGAGAGCTGTGTTTTTGCTAAACAGTCGCTTGGGCCTATTCACTGCGGCTTTCCGTTAAGAAAGCACCCCTTCTCCCGAAGTTACGGGGTCATTTTGCCGAGTTCCTTAACCAGAGTTCTCTCGCACACCTTAGGATTCTCTCCTC
>NZ_JBBOTL010000001.1:0-7500 GCF_038005585.1 Bacillus sp. FSL W8-0519 | reverse complement strand
GTTCTAAACCTGTTAAACGTTGCAAACGCATATCTAAAATAGCTTGCGCTTGTTTTTCACTTAAGCCGAAACGTTCCATTAAACCTTGCTTTGCAATTTCCGCTGTTTTCGAACTACGAATTAATGTAATAACTTCATCCAGATGGTCTAAGGCAATTCGTAATCCTTCTAAAATATGAGCACGCGCTTCTGCTTTTTCTAGTTCATAAGCTGTACGTCTACGAATTACTACCTTTTGATGTTCCAAGTAATGATATAAATTTTGTTTTAAGTTCAGCACTTGTGGCTCTCCATTTACAAGAGACAGCATGTTAATACCGAAACTTGTTTGAAGTGCTGTATGTTTATATAAGTTATTTAATAATACATTAGCATTGGCATCACGACGTACTTCCATAACAATACGCATACCATTTCGATCTGATTCATCACGTAAATCTGTAATACCTTCAATTTTCTTATCGCGAACTAATTCTGCAATTTTTTCAATTAATCGCGCCTTATTTACTTGATAAGGTAGTTCCGTTACGATAATAGATTGTTTGCCATTTGACTTCTCTTCAATTTCAACTTTAGCACGAAGTATAATAGAACCGCGTCCTGTTTCATACGCTCTACGAATACCACTTCTTCCTAAAATTAAACCTGCCGTCGGGAAATCTGGTCCTGGAATGCACTCCATTAATTCTGCAATAGTAATATCAGGATTATGACTTAATGCCAATACCCCATCAATTACTTCGCCAAGTTGATGCGGCGGAATATTCGTTGCCATACCAACTGCAATACCTGTCGTACCATTTACTAGTAAGTTAGGAAAACGCGCTGGTAATACAATTGGCTCTCTTTCAGAACCATCATAGTTATCTTGATAATCAATCGTATTTTTTGAAATATCACGTATTAACTCCATAGAAATCTTAGACATTCTTGCTTCTGTATAACGCATTGCTGCTGCTGAATCTCCATCGACAGATCCAAAGTTACCATGCCCATCAACAAGCATATAACGTTGACTGAAATCTTGCGCCATACGTACCATTGTTTCATAAACAGCCGAATCACCATGAGGGTGATACTTACCAATTACTTCACCAACAATACGTGCTGATTTCTTATACGCTTTATCAGCCGTAATTCCTAAATCATTCATCGCATATAAAACCCTACGATGCACAGGTTTTAATCCATCACGAACATCTGGTAATGCACGAGATACGATAACACTCATTGCGTAATCTAAAAATGAGGTACGCATTTCATGACTAATATTAATTTCTCGAATTCGTGCTTGTTGTTGATTGTCTGACATCAACGAGCACCTCCTCTTACATTTCCGTTACACATACATTGATTTATATGTAGAAGACAGGAATACTCAGATTCCTGTCATTACTCATTTAAATATCAAGGTTTTTCACGTATTTTGCATTTTCTTGGATAAAGTTACGACGTGGCTCTACTTTATCCCCCATTAAAATTTCAAATGTTTCATCTGCTTCAATTGCATCTTGAAGGGAAACTTGAAGTAATGAACGCACTTCTGGGTCCATTGTCGTTTCCCAAAGCTGAGCTGGATTCATTTCTCCTAAACCTTTGTAACGTTGGATCCCGGGTTTAGGTTGAGCTGGTAATTCAGCTAAAATCTTTTCAAGCTCTTTCTCATTATAAGCATATTGAATTTTTTTACCTTGTTGTATTTTAAACAACGGTGGCTGTGCAATATAGATATAACCATGTTCAATAATTTGACGCATATAACGATAGAAGAACGTTAATAATAGGGTACGAATATGCGCACCATCTACGTCGGCATCCGTCATAATAATAACTTTATGATAACGAGCTTTCTCAATATCAAAATCGCCGCCAATGTTCGTACCAATTGCAGTAATAATTGTACGCACTTCATCGTTAGATAAAATTTTATCCAATCTTGCTTTTTCAACGTTAATAATTTTACCTTTTAGCGGTAAAATCGCTTGGAAGTGACGATCACGCCCTTGTTTTGCTGATCCACCGGCAGAGTCACCCTCTACAATGTAAATTTCACTAATTGCTGGATCTTTCGAAGAGCAATCTGCTAATTTACCAGGTAAACTTGAAACTTCTAATGCACTCTTGCGGCGTGTCAATTCACGTGCTTTTTTCGCTGCAACACGTGCACGTGCTGCCATCGTACCTTTTTCTACGATTTTTCGTGCAACATTCGGGTTTTCTAGTAAGAACTTTTCAAATGCCTCTGAAAACACAGACTCTGTAATCGTTCTTGCTTCACTATTCCCAAGTTTCGTCTTCGTTTGTCCTTCAAATTGTGGGTTTGGATGTTTAATTGATACAATTGCAGTTAAACCTTCACGAACATCCTCACCCGTTAAGTTACTGTCTGCATCTTTTAAAATACTATTTTTACGTCCATAATCGTTAATCACACGAGTTAAAGCTGTTTTAAACCCTACTTCATGTGTTCCACCTTCATACGTATGAATGTTATTCGTAAATGAGTAAATATTATTTGTATATCCTTCGTTATACTGTAAGGAAACCTCAACTTGAATACCATCTTTTGATCCTTCTACATATACAGGTTCTTCATGGATTGGTTGTTTTGAGCGATTTAAATGCTCGACGTATGATTTAATT
Organism: Bacillus sp. FSL W8-0519; assembly: GCF_038005585.1. Classification (NCBI taxonomy): domain Bacteria; kingdom Bacillati; phylum Bacillota; class Bacilli; order Caryophanales; family Bacillaceae; genus Bacillus; species Bacillus sp. FSL W8-0519. Next base: position 4,857 of record NZ_JBBOTL010000001.1, on the reverse strand, counting down.
CCACCTTCATAATGGAATTCTTTCTTTTGCTTATGTTCACGTTTATCTTCAATTGTTAATTTAATATTACGATTTAAAAATGCTAATTCACGCATACGAGTTGCGAGCGTATCAAATTCGTATACTGTTGTTTCCTGAAAAATTTCTGGATCTGGTTTAAATCGAGTTATCGTTCCTGTTTGATCTGTGTCACCAATGACTTTTAAATCCGCAACCGGAATACCTCTTTCGTATTTTTGATAATGGATTTTACCTTCACGATGTACAAATACCTCTAGTTCTGTTGATAGGGCATTTACTACAGATGCCCCAACACCATGCAAACCACCAGAAACTTTATAACCGCCGCCGCCAAACTTACCACCAGCATGAAGAACGGTCATAATAACCTCTACAGCAGGACGTCCCATTTTTTCTTGTATACCAACTGGAATACCACGTCCATTATCCGTTACACGAATACTATTATCTTCTTCGATACTAACGTTAATTTCATCACAGTAACCTGCAAGTGCTTCATCAATACTATTATCGACGATTTCCCATACAAGATGGTGAAGTCCTTTTCCGCTTGTAGATCCAATATACATACCAGGGCGTTTTCGAACTGCTTCTAGCCCTTCAAGTACCTGTATTTGACTTTCATCATATGAATTTTCTTGCATTTGCTTTTGTTCCATTGACACAAAGATCACCTACTTTTCCATTTAAACAGGGATTACGCCCTATCTATTTCACAATCTACCGTGCCGTTCGTTACATGAATTGTTTTCGCTTCTTTTAATGTTTCGTGTTCAATTCCGTCGACACTCGTCGTTGTCACAAATGTTTGCACTTTTCCTTGAATTGTATTTAACAGATGCGATTGACGATAATCATCTAATTCTGATAATACATCATCCAATAGAAGAATCGGATATTCTTTAACTTCTGAGTAAATCAATTCAATTTCAGCTAATTTTAGGGACAGTGCGGTCGTTCGTTGTTGTCCTTGCGAACCAAAGACTTGAACATTTTTACTATTAACGAAGAATTGTAAATCATCACGATGAGGACCAATTAAAGTCGTACCACGGAAAATTTCACGTTGTTTCACGGATTGAAAACTTTCATAGTATACTTCTTTTATTTTCGACAAATCCATTGATTCTGATACATCTACACTCGGTTTATAGACAATTTCTAATTCTTCTAACCCACGGCTTATACCACGATGAATTGGAGCTGCCCATTCTTGTAGTAAATGCAAAAATTCAAAGCGTTTTTGCAAAATTTTTGTACCATGCTCAATAAGTTGAAGTGTAAATACATCCAACATCGTTTCCTCATTCTTACTATTCCCTTGCATCTTTTTTAGCAAGTGATTTCGTTGTGTGAGCACCTTTTGATATTGACTCAATTCATACAAATAGACCGGAGCTATTTGGCCTAATTCCATATCTAAAAAGCGTCTTCTTACTTGAGGGCTTCCTTTTACAAGATTTAAATCTTCTGGGGCAAACATGACAACATTCATCACGCCAATATATTGACTCAATTTTTGTTGTTCAAGTTGATTTAATTTTGCCTTTTTACCTTTTTTCGAGATATTTAATTCCAAAGACAAAGAACTATTTCTCTTTTGCAGCTTTCCTTTAATTTGACCGAAATCTTCATCCCAACGGATAAGTTCGCGATCATTAGAGGTTCTATGAGATTTCGCCATCGCTAAAACATAAATAGCTTCCATCAAATTCGTTTTCCCTTGCGCATTCTCGCCGATAATTACATTTACCTTATCTTCAAAGGAAAGCTCTAACTTTTCATAATTGCGATAGTTTTTTAATTGTATTTCTGAAATAAACAAAGGGCTCCCCCTTTATGACTGAACTTGGAAACTTCCGCTTCCTGGAATTTCAATAATATCGTTCGCATATAGTTTGCGACCTCTTCTATTTTCAAGTTCTTGATTCACGTACACTTCATATTCTTGTAAAAACCATTTTACAGCGCCACCTGTATCAATTACATCGGCTAACTTTAAAAATTGCCCTAGTGTAATATACTCTGTTGAAATTTTAATACGTTTCATAAAATCGCTCACTTTCTGAAAGTGTTCATTCTTTCATTGTACTAAATAAACTAGCATTAGGAAAGTAATACCCAAAAATCAAATAAGGGCTACTAGCATCTGAAAACTAGCAACCCTTATTTCTTACTTAGTAAGTACGAACCGGTAAAATTAATTGAATAATGGATTCATCATTTACTGTACGAATTAAGAATGGTCTCATTGCTCCAGTAAAGCTAATCTTAATTTCAGTACTATCTAATGCTTTTAGTGCATCCATCATATATTTTGCACTAAAAGATATTTTTAACTCTTCTCCATCTACTTTTTCACATTGAACTTCTTCTACTACTTTTCCGATTTCTGGTGAATTCGAGGAAATTTCTAGCATTGCCTGCTCTAAAGTTGATAATTTTACAACATTATTACGACCATCTCTTGCTAAAAGAGATGCACGATCAATTGCTTGTAAAAATTCTTTTGTATTTACAAAAATATCTGTTTTGCTCTCCGCTGGAATTAAGCGAGTTGTATCAGGGTAATTTCCTTCTAACAATCTTGAGAAGAATAATAAATGTTTTGTACGGAATAATACTTGATACTCCGTAATAACGATATCTACCATTTCTTCAGACTCATCTAGAATTTTGCTTAATTCATTTAAACTTTTTCCTGGAATAACAACATTTGCTTGGAACTCATCTGCAATGCCTTCAATTTTTGCTTTTCGAAGAGCTAGTCTGTGACTATCTGTAGCAATGCCAGTTAGTTCGCTGTTATATACCTTCCAGTTTACACCTGTCAAGATTGGTCTTGTTTCAGAAGTGGAAACTGCAAATACAGTTTGTCTAATCATATGTTTAAGTAAATCCGTTGGAATCTTAAAAACATGATGTTCTTCAATTTGTGGTAACAATGGATATTCTGCAGAATCTAAACCATTTAAATTAAACTCTGATTTTCCAGAAGTTATTTTTGTCATCAAATGATTTTCCACAGAAATTTCTACAGTTTCTTTAGGCAACTTCTTTACAATTTCACTAAAATATTTAGCCTGTAAAACAATACTTCCTGATTGATTCACTTCTACGATTTCTTTTCCATTCTCTTCAACTGGAATGAAAGATTCAATTGAAATATCAGCATCGCTTCCTGTTAATGTAACTCCTTCTTCTGTAGCGACAACTTTAATCCCCGTAAGGATCGGAATTGTTGTACGAGAAGAAACAGCCTTCATTACATCTTGTACACTTCTTACAAGATAGTCTTTTTGTATTGTAAAACGCATAAAGAAAAACCTCCGGTAAGTATAAGATTTTATTTAATTAATAAAGATAAAAAATAGTAGTAATAGTAATAGGGCTTGTGGATATGTGGATAACCCTGTTAAAGGATGTAAAAACAGTCTATCTACATGTGGATAGACTGTGCGTAAAACAAGGAAAGTTATTCACACTATTCAGCTACTACTTTAAAATATCGTTAATTTCTTCAACTTGCTTTTGTAATTGCGTATCCGTCTTAAGTAGCTTAGAAATTTTTTCATGAGCATGGATAACTGTTGTATGATCACGTCCACCAAATTCTTCACCTATTTTAGGTAAGGAGGAGTCTGTCAGTTCACGTGATAAATACATTGCAATTTGGCGAGGGAAGGCAACTGATTTCGTTCGCTTTTTCGCCTTGAAATCTTCCAATTTTACTTGATAAACATCTCCTACAGCTTTTTGAATATCATAAATGGAGATAATTTTTGGTTTAGAATTTGGAATAATATCTTTAAGTGCTTCGGCTGCTAAATCAGCATTAATATCTTTGTTAATTAAAGATGAATAAGCTACAACTCGGATGAGTGCACCTTCTAGTTCACGAATATTTGAATCGATTTGATTTGCAATATAAAGCATGACCTCATTTGGTATATCAAGTCCTTCAGCCTTTGCCTTTTTGCGCAAAATTGCAATCCGCGTTTCTAAATCTGGTGGCGTAATATCCGTAATGAGTCCCCATTCAAAGCGAGAACGAAGACGATCTTCTAAAGTTGGAATTTCTTTTGGTGGCCGATCACTGGAAATTACAATTTGTTTACTTTCTTCGTGTAATGCATTGAATGTATGGAAAAACTCTTCTTGAGTTTGTTCTTTTCCCGCTAAAAATTGAATATCATCTATCAATAAAACATCCACATTGCGGTATTTATTACGAAAATCGACAGCTTTATTATCACGAATAGAATTAATGAATTCATTTGTAAATTTTTCTGATGATAAATATACAACTTTGGCATTTGGGTTATGTTCAATTACATAATGACCAATTGCATGCATTAAATGGGTCTTTCCAAGTCCAACTCCCCCATAAATAAAGAGGGGATTATATGCTTTAGCTGGCGCTTCGGCTACGGCCAATGAAGCAGCGTGAGCAAAACGGTTACCAGAGCCAATAACAAACGTATCAAACGTATATTTTGGATTTAGCATACTCTGTGGTAAATGATTAGAATCATCTTGTGCTGAATTCGGTTTAGAAGGAGGAAGATCAATCTCCTCTTCGGCTTGACTTTGGGGAATAATAAAGCGAATAGCTAATTTTGCCCCTGTTAAATCATAAAGTGTTTCTGAAATTAGCTCTGAATAATGAGATTCTAGCCAATCGCGGGCGAATTCATTTGGAGCCGTAATTGTTAATACATCTTTCTTTAAATTATGTGCGGTCGTTGATTTTAACCATGTTTCATAACTTGGTTTACTGACCTTTTTTTCTAGTTCTTTTAAGGCGCTGTTCCATAAATCAGAGATGTTTTCCAA